>CAWCHV010000009.1:810000-1299056 GCA_963795435.1 uncultured Alphaproteobacteria bacterium | reverse complement strand
CGACACCGCGCCGATCGACGCCATGCACTCCGCCCGCACGATACGCAGCTCGCCGCTCATCAGCTTGATCTGCGCGTAGCCGGCGTCCTTGCCGACCAGTTGGGCGTAGTTGCCCGCCGCGCGCGCGATCTTGCCGCCCGCGCCGGGCTTCATCTCGATGTTGTGGACGATGGTGCCGACCGGGATCGCCGCCAGCGGCATCGCATTGCCCGGCTTGATGTCGGCGCGCGCGCCCGCCACCACCGTATCACCCGCGCGCAACCGCTGCGGCGCGATGATGTAGGCAAGCTCGCCGTCCTAGGCAACTTGATCAGCGCGATGAACGCCGTCCTGTTCGGGTCGTATTCCAGCCGCTCGACCTTGGCGGGCACGTCGAACTTGCGCCGCTTGAAGTCGACCGCGCGGTAGGATTGCTTGTGGCCGCCACCCCGGAACCGCATCGTCGTGCGACCGTGATTGTTGCGCCCGCCCGAGTGGTTCTTGCCCTCGGTCAGCCCCTTGACCGGCTCGCCCTTCCACAGCCCGCGGTCGATCAGGACCGTGCCGCGCAGGCTCGCCGTGACGGGATTGAATTGTCTCAGTGCCATGAACCGTGTCCCCCGTCTATGCCAGGCCCGTGGTCAGGTCGATCGTCTTGGCCCTCGCTAACTTGACGAACGCCTTCTTCACGTCGGACCGCACGCCGGGACGGCCGCGGAACCGCTTGGTCTTGCCCTTCTGCACCAGCGTGTTCACCCCCAGCACCGTCACGCCGAACAGGCCCTCGACCGCCGCCTTTATCTCCGGCTTGGTCGCATCGAGCGACACGCGGAACACGATCTGGCCCTTTTCCGTGAGCATGGTCGCCTTCTCGGTGATCACCGGATTGCGGATGATCTGATACATCGCCTCGCGCGACCTCTGCGGCTTGCGCTTCGCGATCTTGGTTTCGGCCTCGCTCATGCCAGGCGCTCCTTCAGGCCCTCGACCCCCGGCGGTCGTCACCACCAGCAGGTCGTGCTTGGAGGATGTCGTAGACGTTGGCGCCGATGGTTCGGCACACCTCGACATGCGGGATGTTGCGGCTGGCGCGCAGGAACCCGTCATCCACGGTGCGATCGACGATCAGCGCCGAGCTCCAGCCGAGCGCCTTCAACTGCGCCATCAGCGTGCTGGTCTTGCCGTTGCCGCTCGCGGCGTCGAGCACCACCAGCTTGCCCTCGGCCTGCTTCTGCGACAGCGCCGAGATCAGCCCGAGTTGGCGCACCTTCTTCGGCAGATTGTAGCCGTGGTCGCGCACCACCGGGCCATGCACCACGCCGCCCGTGTGGAACTGCGGCGCCCGCAGGCTGCCCTGATGCGCGTTGCCGGTGCCCTTCTGTCGGTACGGCTTCTTGGTCGTGCCGGACACCTCCGACATGCCCTTGGTCTTGTGCGTGCCGGCGCGGCGCTTGGCGAGCTGCCAATGCACCACCCGCGCCATGATGTCGGCGCGCGGCGCCTGCGCGAAAATCTCGTCCGGCAGCTCGGCGCTGCCGGCGCGGCCGTTGTCGAGGGTCGTTATCTCGACCTGCATCACCCGCTCCTCAGCCCTCGCCCGGATTTTCGACGGCCGCCGCTTCGGCCGTCTCGCCACCCGGCGCTTCGGACGCAGCCGCCGGCCCGCCAGCCCGGCCGGATACGGCGCGTCGGCCGGACGCGCGCGCTTCACGGCGTCGCGCACCAGCACGTAGCCGCCCTTCGAGCCCGGCACCGCGCCCTTGATCATCAGCAGGCCCTTGTCGGCATCGACCGCGGCGACCTCGATATTGAGCGTCGTCACCCGCTCGACGCCGAGATGGCCCGCCATCTTCTTGTTCTTGAAGGTCTTGCCGGGATCCTGACGATTTCCCGTCGAGCCCAGGCTGCGATGGCTGATCGACACGCCGTGGCTGGCCTCCAAACCGGAAAAATTCCAGCGCTTCATGCCGCCGGCGAAGCCCTTGCCCTTGGTCCTGCCGCACACATCGACCTTCTGGCCAGCCAGGAAATGCGCCGCGCTCAACGCGGCGCCCGGCTCCAGCAGCGCGTCCTCGGCCACGCGGAACTCGACGAGCTTCGCCTTCGGCTCCACCTTCGACTTGGCGAAATGACCGCGATTTGGGCTGGGTGACGTTCTTCACCTTGGCGCGGCCCCAACCGAGCTGCACGGCGGTGTAGCCGTCCCTCTCCTGGGTGCGCGCGGCAACCACCTGCACGTCGTCGAGATAGAGGACGGTCACGGGCACATGCTCCCGTCGTCCTTGAATAGCCGGGTCATCCCGAGCTTCTTGGCCAGCAAACCGGTGCGCATGGTCGTCTTCCGGGCCTAGATCTTGATCTCGACGTCCACGCCGGCGGCGAGGTCGAGCTTCATCAGCGCGTCCACCGTCTGCGGCGTGGGCTCGACGATGTCGAGCAGCCGGCGATGCGTCCGGATCTCGAACTGCTCGCGGCTCTTCTTGTCCACGTGGGGCGAGCGGTTAACCGTGAACCGCTCGATATGCGTCGGCAGCGGGATGGGTCCGCGAACCCTGGCACCCGTGCGCTTCGCCGTGTTCACGATCTCCTTCGTGCTGTTGTCGAGCACGCGATGATCGTACGCCTTCAGGCGGATGCGGATGTTCTGGTTGTCCATAATTCCCGTCTTCCGAATTCGCCCGTATCCCGAGCTCTTGGAGACGCGCCCGACGCAAACCGGCCCTTATCGGGCCGGTGCGGCGCCGGATCGCATCAAGGTCTCAGGCCGAGATCGAGGCCACCACGCCGGCGCCGACCGTCCGGCCGCCCTCGCGGATCGCGAAGCGCAACCCGTCATCCATCGCGATCGGCGCGATCAGCTCGACGTCCATCGACACGTTGTCGCCCGGCATCACCATCTCGGTGCCCTCGGGCAGGTTCACCACTCCCGTGACATCGGTGGTGCGGAAGTAGAACTGCGGGCGATAGTTGGTGAAGAACGGCGTGTGGCGGCCGCCTTCCTCCTTGGTGAGGATGTAGGCCTCGGCCTTGAACTTGGTGTGCGGCGTGATCGAGCCGGGAGCGGCGAGCACCTGGCCGCGCTCCACGTCCTCGCGCTTGGTGCCGCGCAGCAGCGCGCCGATGTTGTCGCCCGCCTCGCCGCGATCGAGCAGCTTGCGGAACATCTCAACGCCCGTGACGATGGTTTTCTGCGTGTCGCGCAAGCCGACGATCTCGACCTCGTCGCCGACCTTGACCACGCCGCGCTCGACACGGCCCGTGACCACCGTGCCACGGCCCGAGATCGAGAACACGTCCTCGATCGGCATCAGGAACGGCCGGTCGGTCGCGCGCGCCGGCTGCGGGATGTATTTGTCGACCTCGGCCATCAGCTCCAGCACCGACTGCTCACCGAGCTCGGGGTTCCGGTCCTCGAGCGCGCAAAGCGCGGACCCCTTGATGATGGGGATGTCGTCGCCGGGGAACTGATAGGAGGAGAGCAGTTCGCGCACCTCGAGCTCGACCAGTTCGAGGAGCTCGGGGTCGTCCACCATGTCGACCTTGTTGAGGTACACCACCAGCGCCGGGACGCCGACCTGGCGGGCCAGCAGGATGTGCTCGCGGGTCTGCGGCATCGGCCCGTCGGCGGCGGAGACCACCAGGATCGCGCCGTCCATCTGCGCCGCGCCGGTGATCATGTTCTTCACGTAGTCGGCGTGCCCCGGGCAGTCGACATGCGCGTAATGCCGGTTGGCCGTCTCGTACTCGACGTGCGCCGTGGAGATGGTGATGCCGCGCGCCTTCTCCTCCGGCGCCTTGTCGATCTGGTCGTAGGCGGTGAATGTCGCGCCGCCGGTCTTTGCCAGCACCTTGGTGATCGCGGCCGTTAGCGACGTCTTCCCGTGGTCAACATGACCGATCGTGCCGATGTTGCAGTGCGGCTTGTTGCGCTGGAATTTCGCCTTGGCCATCGTCGTCTTCTCCGTGGAACCGCTTTGGTCCGTTGGGGGGATCTGAGTTGTTGCTGTTACCAGCGATAGTGGCTGAAGGCCTTGTTGGCCTCGGCCATACGGTGCGTGTCTTCGCGCTTCTTCACCGCCGAGCCGCGATTGTTCACCGCGTCCGACAGCTCGTTCGAGAGCCGCTCTTCCATCGTGTGCTCGCCCCGCTTGCGCGAGGCGTCGATGATCCAGCGGATCGCCAGCGCCTGCCGCCGCTCCGCGCGGACCTCGACCGGCACCTGGTACGTCGCCCCGCCGACGCGGCGCGAGCGCACCTCGACGGCCGGCTTCACATTGTCCAGGGCTTCATGGAACATGCGCACCGGATCGGCGGCGCTGCCGCCGCGCTTCTTCATCACGTCGAGCGCGCCGTAGACGATGCCCTCGGCGGCCGATTTCTTGCCGTCGTACATCAGCGCGTTCATGAAACGGGTGATGACGACATCGCCGAACTTCGCGTCCGGCAGGATCTCGCGCTTGACCGCGCGGCGGCGCCTGCTCATGCCCTCGCTCCTTACTTCGGCCGCTTCGCGCCGTACAGCGAGCGGCGCTGACGGCGCTTGGCGATGCCCTGCGTGTCGAGCACGCCGCGCAGGATGTGGTAGCGCACGCCCGGCAGGTCCTTCACGCGGCCGCCGCGGATCAGCACGACGCTGTGCTCCTGCAGATTGTGGCCCTCGCCAGGGATGTAGCTCACCACCTCGTAGCCGTTCGTCAGGCGCACCTTCGCCACCTTGCGAAGCGCCGAGTTCGGCTTCTTCGGCGTGGTGGTATAGACGCGCGTGCATACGCCCCGCTTCTGCGGGCAGCCCTGCAGCGCCGGCACCTTGTTGCGGGTGCCGCGCGGCTCGCGCCCCTTGGCGATCAGCTGGTTGATGGTCGGCATTGACCCTCTTTCTCGAATCCCATGACGTTGCCGCGCCCGGCCGATCCGGGCTGTTGCCCGGCGCCGGACGTTGGCGCTTTCCCCGGCCCGCCCCATCGAGACGGAAGACTGTCGTCTAACAGGCAAAGCCCGCAAGCGTGGAACGTGCCACCCTGCGGGGTCCGACTGGCCCGCGGCCTGGGCACCGGCTGGAAGCCGGAGCGGCGCCGCAAGCTGTGGTGCCTGCAAAACGACCGCCTCCCGATCAATCTTCCGGGGTCGGCCGAAGGCGCGGAACCTACGAGCCGGGTGCAGCCAAGTCAAGCGCACCAACCCGCGCCGCGTCGCAAAATATGAAGGCCGGAGATGCGAGCATCACCGGCCTTCCTTTCGAGTATCGCAGGGCTGTGGGATTTACTCGGCGGCCTTCACTTCCGTGATCGCGGGCGTCGCCTGCTCGCGACCGAGATTGCGCTGGTCGCGCCCGGCGGCGATCGAGCGCAGCCGGTTCATCACGCTGCCGGTGCCCGCCGGGATCAGCCGCCCGACGATCACGTTCTCCTTGAGCCCCATCAGCGTGTCCACCTTGCCGGCGGTCGCCGCCTCGGTGAGCACGCGCGTGGTCTCCTGGAACGAGGCCGCGCTGATGAAGCTGTGGGTCTGCAGGCTGGCCTTGGTGATCCCTTGCAGCACTGGCATCGCCGCCGCCGGACGATCATCCTTGGCGAGCTTCTGGTTAACCGCCTCGAACTCCATCCGGTCGACCTGCTCGCCGGCCAGGAAGGTGGTGTCGCCCGGATCGAGGATCTCCACCTTCTGCAACATCTGCCGGACGATCACCTCGATGTGCTTGTCGTTGATCTTCACGCCCTGCAGCCGGTACACGTCCTGGATCTCGTTCACCAGGTAGTCCGACAGCGCCTCGACGCCGAGCACCTTGAGGATGTCGTGCGGCACCCGGGGACCATCGACCAGCGGGTCGCCCCGGAGCACGAAGTCGCCCTCCTGCACCGAGACGTGCTTGCCCTTCTGGATCAGGTACTCGGTCTCCTCGCCGGTCTCGTCGTTCTTGACGATGACGCGGCGCTTGGCCTTGTAGTCCTTGCCGAACTCCACGCGCCCGTCGGTCTCGGCGATCACCGCGTGATCCTTCGGACGGCGCGCCTCGAACAGCTCGGCGACGCGCGGCAGGCCGCCGGTGATGTCGCGCGTCTTGCTGCCCTCGCGCGGGATGCGCGCCAGCACGTCGCCGGCGGCCACCGTCGCCCCGTTATCGACCGAGAGGATCGAGTCCGGAGCCAGGAAGTATCGCGCGTCGATGCCGTTCGACAGCTGCACGACCTCGCCCTTCTCGTCCTTCAGTTGCAAGCGGGGCCGCAGGTCGACGCTCTTGGCGCCTTGCTTGTAGTCGACGACGACCTTGGAGGTCAGGCCCGTCACCTCGTCCATCCGCTCCACCAAGGTCACGCCCTCCAGCAGGTCGATATACTCGACCCGCCCGGCGCGCTCGGTGATGATCGGCAAGGTGTACGGATCCCATTCCGCGAGCTTCTGCGCCCGCATCACGGTCTGCCCTTCCTCGGCCAGCAGCCGCGCGCCGTAGGGCACGCGGAAGCGGGCGCGCTCGCGCTGCTTGTCGTCCACCAGCACGATCTCGCAGTTGCGCGACATCACCACCGGCGTGCCCTGGCTGTTCATCACCACGTTGCGATTGCGGATGGTGACGACGCCCTCGTGGCTGGCTTCCACGCTCGACTGCTCCGCGCCTCGCTGCGCCGCGCCGCCGATGTGGAAGGTCCGCATCGTGAGCTGCGTGCCCGGCTCGCCGATCGACTGCGCGGCGATCACGCCGACGGCCTCGCCGATATTGACCGGCGTGCCACGCGCGAGGTCGCGCCCGTAGCAATGGCCGCAGACACCGACCCGGCTGTCGCAAGTCAGCACCGAGCGGATCTTGATCGCCTCGACGCCGGCCCGCTCGATGCGCTCGGCCTGCTCCTCCTCGATCAGCGTGTTGCCCGGCAGGATCACCTCGTTGGTCGCCGGATCGAGCACGTCTTCCGCCGAGGTGCGGCCGAGGATGCGCTCGGACAGGCTGGCGACCACCTCGCCGCCATCCATCACCGCGCGCACCGTGAGCCCGCGATCGGTGCCGCAATCCTCCTCGACGATGATGCAGTCCTGCGCCACGTCGACCAGGCGGCGGGTGAGGTAGCCCGAGTTCGCCGTCTTCAACGCCGTGTCCGCGAGGCCCTTGCGAGCGCCGTGGGTGGAGTTGAAGTATTCGAGGACCGACAGGCCTTCCTTGAAGTTGGCGATGATCGGCTGTTCGATGATCTCGCCCGAGGGCTTGGCCATCAGCCCGCGCATCCCGGCGAGCTGACGCATCTGCGCCGGCGAGCCGCGCGCGCCGGAGTGGCTCATCATCCACACCGAGTTGGTCGGGACGCCCGCCTCCTGCTTGCTGATCTCCTTCATCATCGCGCCGGCCACCTCGTCGGTGCAGCGCGACCAGGCATCCACCACCTTGTTGTAGCGCTCGCCGGCGGTGATCAGGCCGTCCTGGTACTGCTGCTCGAACTCCTTCACCTCGGCCTGCGTCTTGCGGATCATCTCCTCCTTCTCGACCGGGATGATGAGGTCATCCTTGCCGAAGGAGATGCCGGCCTTGCAGGCCTGGTTGAAGCCGAGCCCCATCAGGCGGTCGGCGAAGATCACGCACTCCTTCTGGCCGCAATGGCGGTACACCGCGTCGATCACGTCGGAGACGTTCTTCTTGGTGAGCTGGCGGTTGATGAGGCTGAACGGCACCTCGGGGTGCTTCGGCAGGATCTGCGCGATCAGCATCCGTCCGGGCGTGGTCACGACCACCTGACGGATCGGGTTGCCGTTCGCGTCCACCGTCTCGAACCGCGCCTTGATCTTGCTGTGTAGGTCGACCGCGCGGGATTCGAGCGCGTGCTCGATCTCGCCGATGGTGCCGAGCGCCGGGGCATCCTTGTCCGCGACGTCACGGAACTCGGGCGTCTCCAGCGAGAGATAGTACAAGCCAAGCACGATGTCCTGGCTCGGCACGATGATCGGCTTGCCGTTCGCCGGGCTGAGGATGTTGTTGGTCGACATCATCAGCACGCGGGCCTCGAGCTGCGCCTCCAGCGACAGCGGCACGTGCACCGCCATCTGGTCGCCGTCGAAATCGGCGTTGAAGGCCGTGCAGACCAGCGGGTGCAGCTGGATCGCCTTGCCCTCGATCAGCACCGGCTCGAAGGCCTGGATGCCGAGGCGGTGCAGCGTCGGCGCGCGGTTGAGCATGACGGGATGCTCGCGGATCACCTCCTCGAGGATGTCCCACACCTCCGGCCGCTCCTTCTCCACCATCCGCTTCGCGGCCTTGATGGTGGTGGCGTGGCCGTACTTCTCGAGCTTGGCGTAGATGAACGGCTTGAACAGCTCGAGCGCCATCTTCTTTGGCAGCCCGCACTGGTGCAGCTTGAGCTCCGGCCCGACCACGATCACCGAGCGGCCGGAATAGTCCACGCGCTTGCCGAGCAGGTTCTGGCGGAAGCGGCCCTGCTTGCCCTTCAGCATGTCGGACAGCGACTTCAGCGGACGCTTGTTGGCGCCGGTGATGGCGCGGCCGCGACGGCCGTTGTCGAACAGCGCGTCGACGCTCTCCTGCAACATGCGCTTCTCGTTGCGCACGATGATGTCGGGCGCGCGCAGCTCGATCAGCCGCTTGAGGCGGTTGTTGCGGTTGATGACGCGGCGGTAGAGGTCGTTGAGATCGGACGTGGCGAAGCGTCCGCCATCCAGCGGCACCAGCGGGCGCAGCTCGGGCGGGATCACCGGCACGACGTCGAGGATCATCCAATGTGGCCGCGCGCCCGATTCGCCGAACGCCTCGATGAGCTTGAGGCGCTTGACCAGCTTCTTGCGCTTGGCCTCGCTGTTGGTCTCCTTGAGCTCGGCGCGCAGCCGAGTCTTGTCCTCGTCGAGATCGATGCCCTGCAGCACCTTCTTGATCGCCTCGGCGCCGATGCCGACCTCGAACTCCTCGCCGAACTCGTCCTGCTTGCTCAGCAGCTGATCCTCGGTCAGCAGCTGGTGGAGCTTGAGGTCGGTCGTGCCGGGATCGAGCACGACGTAGCTCTCGAAATAGAGGATCTTCTCGAGCTCCTTCAGCGTCAGGTCGACCATGAGCCCGATGCGGCTCGGCAGCGACTTCAGGAACCAGATGTGCGCCACCGGCGAGGCGAGTTCGATATGGCCCATGCGCTCGCGCCGGACCTTGGCCAAGGTCACCTCGACGCCGCATTTCTCGCAGATGATGCCGCGGAACTTCATCCGCTTGTACTTGCCGCACAGGCACTCGTAGTCCTTGATCGGGCCGAAGATGCGGGCGCAGAACAGCCCGTCCCGCTCCGGCTTGAAGGTGCGGTAGTTGATCGTCTCGGGCTTCTTGATCTCGCCGTAGGACCAGCTGCGGATCTGCTCCGGCGAGGCCATCTGGATCTTGATCTGGTCGAAGGTCATGGCCGTGCCGGCCTGACCGAGAATCTTCATCAGTTCGTTCATGCGTCTATTTCCCCGTGAGCGCGGACCGGACAGCTCCGGCCGCGCCCGAACGCGACATGGTGAAACGCGACATTATCGAAGTAGTGGGCAACCCGCTCACGCCACCTTGGTGTCGAGATCGACGTTGAGGCCCAGCGATTTCAGCTCCTTGACCAGCACGTTGAAGCTCTCCGGCACGCCGGCCTCGAAGTTGTCCTGCTCGCGCACGATCGCCTCGTAGACCTTGGTGCGGCCGGACACGTCGTCCGACTTCACCGTCAGCATCTCCTGCAACGTGTAGGCGGCGCCGTACGCTTCCAGCGCCCAGACCTCCATCTCGCCGAAGCGCTGGCCGCCGAACTGCGCCTTGCCGCCCAGCGGCTGCTGGGTGACGAGGCTGTACGGCCCGATGGAGCGCGCGTGGATCTTGTCGTCCACCAGATGGTGCAGCTTCAGCATGTAGATGTAGCCCACCGTCACGCGCCGCTCGAACGGCTCGCCGGTGCGCCCGTCCACCAGCACCACCTGCCCGGACGTCTCAAGGCCCGCCTTCACGAGCATCCCCTCGATGTCCGACATGCGCGCGCCGTCGAACACCGGGGTCGCGATCGGCACGCCCTTGCGCAGGTTCTCGCACAGCTCCATCAGCTGCTCCGTGTCGAGATTGGCGATCTGCTGGCTGAACACCTCCTGGCCATAGACATCGCGCAGGCGCTCGAGCAGCGCCTCGCGCTCGGCGCCGGTGCGGCGGTACTCCTCGACCAGCTCGCCGATCTGCCGGCCGAGACGCGCGCAAGCCCATCCCAGATGCGTCTCCAGGATCTGCCCGACATTCATCCGGCTCGGGACGCCGAGCGGGTTGAGCACGAGATCGACCGGCGTGCCGTCCTCGAGGAACGGCATGTCCTCCACCGGCACCACGCGCGAGACCACGCCCTTGTTGCCGTGGCGGCCGGCCATCTTGTCGCCGGGCTGCAACTTGCGCTTCACCGCGATGAAGACTTTCACCATCTTCATCACGCCAGGCGGCAGCTCGTCGCCGCGCTGCAGCTTCTCCACCTTGCTGTCGAAGCGCGCCTGCAGGCGGCCGACGGCGGCGTCGAACTCCCGCTTCAGCGTCTCGATTTCCGCCATCACGGCGTCGTCCTGCACGCCGATGTTGCGCCACGCGCCGCGCGGATGCTCGGCCAGCACCTCCTCGGTGATCGTGGTGCCCGCCTTGATGCCCTTGAACCCGCCGGAGGCCTTGCGGTCCAGCAGCTTCTCGCGCAGGCGGTTGAGGAAGCTGCGCTCCTGGATCGCCTTCTCGTCGTCGCGGTCCTTGGCCAGCCCCTCGATCTCGGCGCGCTCGATCGCCATCGCGCGCTCGTCCTTGTCGACGCCGCGCCGGCTGAACACCCGCACGTCGACCACCGTGCCGGTGACGCCCGGCGGCAGCTTGAGCGAGGTGTCGCGCACGTCCGACGCCTTCTCGCCGAAGATCGCGCGCAGCAGCTTCTCCTCGGGTGTCATCGGGCTCTCGCCCTTCGGCGTGACCTTGCCGACCAGGATGTCGCCGGGGTTCACCTCCGCGCCGATATAGACGATGCCCGCTTCGTCGAGGTTTTTCAGCGCCTCCTCGCCGACATTGGGGATGTCGCGGGTGATCTCCTCCTGGCCCAGCTTGGTGTCGCGGGCCATGACCTCGAACTCCTCGATATGGATCGAGGTGAACACGTCATCGCGCGCGATCCGCTCCGAGATCAGGATGCTGTCCTCGAAGTTGTAGCCGTTCCACGGCATGAAGGCGCACAGCACGTTGCGCCCCAGCGCGAGTTCGCCGAGCTCCGTCGAGGGCCCGTCGGCGATGATGTCGCCGTCGGACACCCGGTCGCCCACCTTCACCAGCGGACGCTGGTTGATGCAGGTCGACTGGTTGGAGCGCATGAACTTGCGCAGCCGGTAGATGTCGACGCCCTTGGTGGTGCTGTCCTCGTTGGTCGCGCGCACCACGATGCGCGCGCCATCGATCTGGTCGACGATGCCGGCCCGGCGCGCGACGATGGTGGCGCCCGAATCGCGCGCCACCGCCGCCTCCATCCCGGTGCCTACCAGCGGCGCGTCGGCCTGGATCAGCGGCACCGCCTGGCGCTGCATGTTGGAGCCCATCAGCGCGCGGTTGGCGTCGTCGTTCTCGAGGAACGGGATGAGCGCCGCCGCCACCGAGACGAGCTGCTTCGGCGAGACGTCGATCGCGGTCACGTCGGTCGGCTTGACCAGGCGGAAATCACCCTGGCGGCGCACCGAGACCAGCTCCTCGGTGAAGCGGCCCTCGCCGTCCATCGGCGCGTCGGCCTGGGCGACGACCAGCTTCTCCTCCTCCATCGCGGAGAGATAGCGCGGGCCGCCCTGCACCTGGCCGTCCTTGACCAGCAGGTACGGCGTCTCGATGAAGCCGTACTTGTTGACCTTGGCGTAGGTCGCCAGCGAGTTGATGAGGCCGATGTTCGGCCCCTCCGGCGTCTCGATCGGGCAGATGCGGCCGTAATGCGTCGGATGCACGTCGCGCACCTCGAAGCCGGCGCGCTCGCGGGTCAGGCCGCCCGGTCCAAGCGCCGACAGCCGGCGCTTGTGCGTCACCTCCGAGAGCGGGTTGGTCTGGTCCATGAACTGCGAGAGCTGCGACGAGCCGAAGAACTCGCGCACCGCCGCTGCCGCCGGCTTGGCGTTGATGAGGTCGTGCGGCATCACCGTGTCGATGTCGACCGAGCCCATGCGCTCGCGGATGGCGCGCTCCATTCGCAGCAGGCCGACGCGGTATTGGTTCTCCATCAGCTCGCCGACCGAGCGGACGCGGCGGTTGCCGAGATTGTCGATGTCGTCGATCTGGCCGCGCCCGTCCTTGAGCTCGCACATGATCTTCACCGTGCGCAGGATGTCCTCCTTGCGGAGCACGCGCATGGTGTCGGGTGCATCGAGCCCGAGACGCATGTTCATCTTCACGCGGCCGACCGCCGACAGGTCGTAGCGGTCCGGGTCGAAGAACAGGCCGCGGAACAGGCTCTCCGCCGTCTCCGGCGTCGGCGGCTCGCCGGGGCGCATCACCCGGTAGATGTCGATCAGCGCGTCGTCGCGGGAGGCGTTCTTGTCCACCGCGAGCGTGTTGCGGATCCACGGGCCGTTCGATTGGTCAACCGCGAGGGTCGGCAACTCGGTGATGCCGGCCTCCTCCAAGGCCGCGAGCCGCGCTTCCGCGAGCTCCTCGCCGGCCTCGGCGTAGATCTCGCCGGTCTCCTCGTTCACCAGATCGACCGCGACGAAGCGGCCGAGCAGGTCGGCGCGCCCGACCAGCACTTCCTTGGTGGTCTCGGCGATCTTGCGGACGGTCCGCGCGGTCAGCTTGGTCTCGGAATCCGCCACCACCTCGCCGCTGTCGGCGTCGACCAGCGGCTCCAGCAGCTTGAGGCCGCGGAAAGCGTCGGGATCGAACGGGCGCGCCCAGCCCTTCGGGGTGTGGGTAAAGACCACCTGGCCGTAAAAATAGGTCAGGATCTCCTCGGCATCCATGCCGTGGATCTCGCTGAGTTCCAGCGTCTCGCCCTGCGCCTCGCGGGCGGCCCGGAGCTGCTCGGTGTGGGCATTCTCCAGCGCGTAGAGCAACGTCGTGACCGGCAGCTTCCGCTTGCGGTCGATGCGGACGTAGACCAGGTCCTTGGCGTCGAACTCGAAGTCGAGCCACGAGCCGCGATAGGGGATCACGCGCGCGGCGAACAGGTATTTGCCGGACGAGTGGGTCTTGCCCTTGTCGTGGTCGAAGAACACGCCCGGGCTGCGGTGCATCTGGCTGACGATGACGCGCTCGGTGCCGTTGATGATGAAGGTGCCGTTATCCGTCATCAGGGGCATGTCGCCCATGTAGACGGGCTGCTCCTTGATGTCGCGGATCGACCGGGCGCCGGTATCCTCGTCCACGTCCCAGACGATGAGGCGCAGGATCACCTTCAGCGGCGCGGCATAGGTCATGCCCCGCTGGATGCACTCCTCGACGTCGTATTTCGGCTCTTCCAGCTCGTAGTAGACGAATTCCAGCCGGCCGCGGCCGGCGAAGTCGTCGATCGGGAAGACCGACTTGAATACTTCCTGCAGCCCCGCCTGGGCGCGGTTGTCCGGCAGCACGTTCATTTGCAGGAACGCCTCGTAGCTGGCGCGCTGCACGTCGATCAGGTTGGGCATCGGGGCGACCTCGGGAATACGTCCGAAGTTCCTGCGAATGCGCTTGCGACCCGTAAACGACTTGGTAATCGCGTTCATCGACTGTCCTGTGCCCTGCCTCTACGCTCGTCCGCGGCCTATCAATCCCCAGGCCGCCAGGGTCCGCAGCATCGCTTTGTCCCGCGGAAACGGGATCGCGGGCGGGAATGCTGCGATTCCCGCCCGTTCTGATCCGATCGGACGCCCGCCCAGCGAGGCTGGCGTCCGGGGATGGTCGATCGACGTGCCTTACTTGACCTCGACAGCGGCGCCCTGATCCTCGAGCTGCTTTCTGATCTTCGCGGCCTCGTCCTTGCTCACGGCTTCCTTCACGGTCTTCGGAGCGCCCTCCACCAGATCCTTGGCCTCCTTCAGGCCGAGCCCGGTGATAGTACGGATCTCCTTGATGACGTTGATCTTCTTGTCGCCCGTCTTGGCCAGAATGACGGTGAACTCGGTCTGCTCCTCGGCCGGCGCGGCAGCGGCGGCGGCGGGGGCGGCAGCGGCGGCGGCCACCGGCGCGGCGGCGGAGACGCCCCACTTGTCCTCCAGCAGCTTCGAGAGCTCGGCAGCCTCAAGTACCGTGAGGCTGGACAGCTCGTCCACCAGCTTCTGCAAATCAGCCATTTTCGTGTGCCCTCTAACTTAGACCCTGGTTGGTTCCGTTCAAGCCGGGATTCCGGCAAGTACTACGCTTCGTCGGGGCAGCCATGCGCCCCGGTTCTGGTCGCGCCCCGGTTCTGGCCGCGCCCCGTTCTGGCCGGTCCTGGTCAGGCCGCCTCCGCCTCGTCCTTGCGGGCGTAGGCCCCGAAGACCCGCGCGAGCTGGCCGGCCGGCGCCTGGAGCACGCCGGCGATCCGCGTGGCAGGGGTCGCGATCATCCCCACCAGCTTGGCGCGCAGCGCATCCAGGCTCGGCAATTCGGCGAGCGCCCGGATCCCCGACGCATCGAGCGTCTGGGTGCCGAGCGCGCCGCCGATGACGACGAGCCTCTCGTTGGTCTTGGCGAACTCGACGGCGGTCTTCGCCACGGCCACCGGGTCCGCCGACCACGCGAGCGCGGTCGGTCCCTTCAGCAGCGGCGCGATGCCGTCGAACCGGGTCCCGTCCAAGGCGAGGGTGGCCAGCCGGTTCTTCGCGACCTTGAAGGTCGCCCCCGCCGCCCGCATCCGGCGCCGCAGATCCGTCACTTCGGCCACCGTCAATCCCTGATTCTGGGTGACGACGACCATCGACGTATCGGCGAACACCGAAGCGAGCGAGGCGACGAACTCCCGCTTCTCCGTACGGTCCAATTCACTCTCCGTCGGTGGCCCCTGGCGGCGAGCCGCGCGGGGCCGGGTTGCCCAAGGATGGCGCCAATCGGCGCGCCATCCGGTTCGCCTGTCCTTGCAGCCGGAACCACCAAAGCCACGCGGCGTGGGGATCACCCGCCGCCGCGATCTCTTGGCATCCCCGTCTCCCGCGCGCGGGCCGCTGGCCCCTTAGGTTCCTTCCTGGGAAGGATCACGTGCGGTCTCGGACAGGATCGGAGAGAGCCGAGGCCCCTCCTGCCCGCCGCTCCCGGCGACAACCGGGCAGCGGCGTATTTCGCCGATCAGCCGGCCAAGGTGCTGACGTCCACCCGCACGCCCGGCCCCATGCTGGAGCTGATCGATGCCTTCTGGACGTAGGTACCCTTCGCCCCCGTCGGCTTCGCCTTGACGATGGCGTCAGCGAACACCCTTGCGTTCTCCAGCAGCTTGTCATCCTCGAAGCTCGCCTTGCCGATGCCGGCGTGGACGATGCCGGCCTTCTCGGCGCGGAACTCCACCTGGCCGGCCTTGGCGGCGGCGATCGCGCCGCGCACGTCCATCGTCACCGTGCCGAGGCGCGGGTTGGGCATCAGGCCGCGCGGGCCGAGGATCTTTCCCAGCCGGCCGACCAGCGCCATCATGTCGGGGGTGGCGATGCAGCGGTCGAACTGGATGTCGCCGGCCTGGATCTTCTCGGCCAGATCCTCGGCGCCGATCACGTCGGCCCCGGCGGCCTCCGCCTCCTCGGCCTTGGCGCCGCGCGCGAACACGCCGACCCGCACCGTCTTGCCGGTGCCGTTGGGCAGGCCCACGAGGCCACGCACCATCTGGTCGGCGTGGCGCGGGTCGATGCCGAGATTCATCGAGAATTCGATGGTCTCGTCGAACTTGGCGCGAGCATTGGACTTCGCCAGCTTGATCGCGTCGAGCAGCGGATAGGCCTTGGTGCCGTCGATCGTCGCGTAGGCGGCCCGCAGGCGCTTCGTTTGGCGCATCGCTCAGCCCTCCACCACGGTGAGGCCCATCGAGCGGGCCGATCCGGCCAGCATCCGCACCGCGCCGTCGACGTCGTTGGCGTTCATGTCCACCATCTTCCGGGCGGCGATCTCGCGCAGTTGCTCCATCGTCACGCTGCCGACCGAGGCGCTCTTGCCGGGCGCCGTCGTGCCCTTCTCGATGCCCGCCGCCTTCTTGAGGAAGTAGGTGTTCGGCGGCGTCTTCATCACGAAGGAGAAGGTACGATCGGCGAAGGCGGTGATGACGACGGGCACCGGCATTCCGGGCTCCATCTGCTGCGTCACCGCATTGAATTCCTTGACGAACGCCATGATGTTGAGCCCGCGCTGGCCGAGCGCCGGACCCACCGGCGGCGACGGGTTCGCCTTTCCCGCGGGTATCTGCAGCTTGATGTAGCCGACGATCTTCTTTGCCAAATCCCTGGTCCTTCGCCAAATGCCAAGGGACCGCGGTGCGTACGACAGGGCTGCCAGGATGCCCGACAGCCCCAATCTCCCGCGTTCCAACCGAAGCCGGCGCGTTTAGCCGAACGCGGCCGGCCTGTCCAGCGGCATTCCCGAACTGGGCTCCGGCGGCGTCAGATCACCAGCTCGATCACGAACGGCCCCTTGCGGGTGAAGGACCGCGCCAGGAGGTCCGAGAGCTGTTCGCAGGTCTCGGCCCGCGCCGCCTCCACCCCCATCCCCTGCGACAGCCGCACCCAGTCGAGGTCCGGATTGCCGAGGTCGAGCATGTCGAGCGCGGTGCGGCCGGGATTGGCGCCGACGTTGGCGAGTTCGCCCAGCAGGATCGCATATTTGCGGTTGGCAAAGACGATCGTGGTCACGTCGAGCCGCTCGCGCGCCTGGGTCCACAGGCCCTGGACCGTGTACATGCCCGACCCGTCGGCCTGCAGCCCCACCACCCGGCGGCCGGGCGCGCCGATCGCGGCGCCCACGGCGAGCGGGATGCCCTCGCCGATCGCGCCGCCGCACAGCTGCAGCCAGTCATGCGGGGCCGCGCCCTGCGTCGCCGGAAAGAAGCCGCGCCCGGTGGTGACGGCCTCGTCGATCACGATCGCCTGCTCGGGCAGCAGGGCCGCGACCGTCTGCGCGATCGCCTCGGGGGTCGGCGCGCCGCGCGCCGGGCCGGACGGGCGGGCCAACTCGGGCAGCGGGGCGGCAGGGGCGCCCAGCGCGTCGCAAAGATGAGCGAGAGCCTCGGCGTGATCGTGCTCGGCGCGGGAGAGGACATGCACCGCCGCGTCGGGTGGTGCCAAGCGGCCCGGCTTGCCGGGGTAGGCGAAGAAGCCCACCGGATTGACCGCGCCGACCAAAACGAGGTGCTTGATGCCGGCCAGTGCCTTCACGGCCTGCTCGATCGGATAGGGCACCCGGTCGATCGGCACGCGGCCGCGGCCGCGCTCGACCCGGGCGTTCGAGCCGGCCGCCATCAGCCGCGTGCCGGTCGCGGCGGCGATGCGGTGGGCCGATTCGAGCGCGCCGGCGCGCAGCGCCGCCCCGCCGAGCAGCAGGAGCCCGGGCTCCCCGCTCCGCAACACGCGGGCGATCTGCTGCACCACGTTGGGCGCGACATGCGGCGCCGGCTGCACCGGCAGCGCCGCGCCCGCCTCGCCGCCGTCGGTCCAGGCGGTGTCGGCGGGCAGGATCAAGGTGGCGATCTGGCCGGGCGAGGTGCGCGCCGCCTGCACCGCGACGGCGGCGTCGGCGCCCACTGTCGCCGCCCGCATGGCGGTCCGCACCCAGGCGGAGACGGGCCGCGCCCAGCCCTCGGTGTCGGCGGTGAGCGGCGCGTCGTAGGGCCGGTGATAGGTCGCCTGGTCGCCGACGATGTTGACCACGCCCGACTGCGCGCGGCGCGCGTTGTGCAGGTTGGCGAGGCCGTTGGCGAGACCGGGACCGCAATGCAGCAGGGTGGCGGCGGGTTTTTCCGCCATCCGGTAGTAGCCGTCGGCCGCCCCCGTCACGACGCCTTCGAACAGGCCGAGCACGCAGCGCATCCCGGGGATGCGATCAAGGGCGGCGACGAAATGCATCTCGCTGGTGCCGGGGTTCGAGAAGCAGGTATCGACCCCGCTCGCGAGCAACGTCTGGACCAGGCTTTCGGCACCGTTCATGGTTCGGCATTCCCCGCTCATTGGCGGCGCAGACTGCGGGCGCCCGACGCGGTTGGCAACCTGGCAACCTTCCCGCGCTGGCGCGTTCCCAACCGCACCGGCGTTTGGGCGCCGTTCTCACGGAGAAGGGATGATCCCGATGCAAAAGAGCGTGTTCCTGTCGGCAGCGGTGCTCGGACTGGCACTTGCGGGTCCCGGCTTCGCCCAAACACCCGTCTCGCCGACCGGCTCCGAAGGCACCGGCAGCGCGAGCCCGGCCGGCCGCAGCCACATCAACAAGGGCCAAAACGTGACACCGGATGGCACCTCCGGGGCCAGCAACTACACCGGCCAGGGCCGAATGGGGACCAAAAGCGTCGGCCGCGGCACGGAAGGCAGCGGCGGCCCGAGCGAGAAGGCGGGATCGGGCGGCCCAGGGCCGGGGAGCACCCCCGCCGGCCAGCCCAGCCGCCCCTGACCGCGGCTCAGAAGCGGCCGATCCCGGTCAACTGAATACGGTTGGCGATGCCCCCGGTCGTCGCAGTGCCGGGTCCGGTCGCAAAGCTGCCCTGCAAGACGCGCTCGACGTGCTGGTACTCGAGACCGATATCGACGGCCTTGATCGGGCTCCACACCAGGTTGATCGACCCGGACCACTCCGACTTGTTGACCGCGCTGCACGTACCCGTGCCGCTGGCGGCTCCGACGCAACCGCCGAACCCCGTGGTGTAGCTCGGCATGATGAGGCGCGCGCCGCCGAGCGCCATGTTGGTCCGCAGGGTAGGCGTGAAGAAATACTGCAGCCCGACCATGCCGCCGTAGGTGGTTACCGCATCGAGGGTCGGGTCTGAGGGCGTAACGCCGGGCAGCCCCGCATTGGAGACGGCGCCGAAGCCGCTCGCGGTCGCACTGAGATAGCGGCCCAATCCGCTGCCGCCGTTGGCGCTCGCCATCAGCACGAGGCTGCCGTCCAGCAAGCTCCCGACCGCCGTGACGCCGAGGCCGTATCCCGCGGTCGATTTGCTGAAGCGCGCCGAGGCCGTCGCCGCGCCCTGGTTGTTGAGTTCGATCTGCGGCCGCACCACGCCGCGAAGCGCGAGCAGACCCCAATCCGGCTTCCATTGCACGCGGCCGGTGAAGTCTGGGGTGTTCGAGAAGCCGAACCCGGCGCCGCCATTGGCGTCGGGATAGCTGGTCCCCGAGGAGGTCGTGATGTCGCTGTAAGGCGACTCCACACCGAACGCGGCGGACAGCCCTTCGCCGAAGCCGTAGGTGTAGCGGAACTGGCCCTGCCGGTTGTTCGACAGGCCGACGAAGTCCCAGTCGCTCATCCACTGGATCGGCAGCAGCGCCTGATCGCCGAACAGCGTGGTGTCCTGGCCGAACAGGACGGAGCCCCAGCCGCCGGTCGCGCGGCCGAAATCGACATAGGCCTTGCGCAGGCGGGGGGTGTACGAATTGCTCGTGGCCTGGGTGGTGAGATCGGTGTTCTGGCCGGCGAAATCCATCTCGACCAGGGAATGGAACTCGCCGAACGTGTCGTTGACCGGCACCCAGGTCTCCAACCCGAGGCGGGACCGGCGGGCGCTGATCTGCGCGTCCCCGCCGGTGCGCTGATTGGCGGTGCCGAACAGCGGGATCGATTGGGCGGTGAGCGTGTCGTTCCGGTTCTGCGTGGTCAGATCCCAGATGCCGTTCGCCTTGGCGAAGCCGTAGAGGCGCACCGAGACTTCCGTGCCGGGAATGCGGAACGTGCCGGCCGGCTTGCCAGGCGGCGGGGCGTAGGCGGCCTTCACCTCGGCGGCGGCGGTCTCCTTCGCCTGCGCGGCCTCCTGCTTGGCCTGGACCACCGACTGCTGCGCCTGCTCCGCCGCCTGTTGGGCCTGCTCGGCCGCGCGCTGCGCCGCCTCGACCTGCGCGGCACTCGCCGCCGGCGCGGCGCGCGCCACCGCCGCCGGCGGAGCCTGGCGTTGCGCGTGCGCCGACCGCTTCTGCTGCACTTCAAGCTGCTCGATCCGCCGCTGCAGCGCCTGGATCTGCGCCTTCATCTCCTCGAGCGACTGCGCGCTGGCCGGCGCGGCGGAGAGGGGTCCCATGCCAGCGAGCACCGTCGACGCCAGCAATGCCGTCCTGACCAGATTCCTCAAACTCATTCGTAGCGCCTTTTGCCTGCGTTCGGTGAGCGGGGCGGATCTTGCCGTCGGAGATAGCCGCTGCCACGCACGCAAGCGACGACAGACCCGAGACAGAATGGTTAATGGACGGTTACCGATTTGCGCGAAAATAACGCCGCATGATTCCGTTCAGGCAACGGACACGTGGATGGCGGTCCTGCTACACCACGAGACCGCCGCTGACATGCAGCGACTGCCCGGTGATGTAGCCGGCCGCCGGCGAGACCAGGAACGCGACCGCGGCCGCCACGTCGGCCGGCAGACCGACGCGGCCAAGCGGGATCTGGGCCGTCTGGCCGCGGGCCTGTTCGGGCGGGAGCGCCGCGTGCGCGCCGGTATCCTTGCGAATGAAACCAGGCACCACGGCGTTCACGGTCACGCCGGATGGGGCAAGTTCCAGCGCCAGCGCGCGGACCAGGGCCTCGGTCGCCGCCTTCGCCGCGGCGGAAGCGGGGAACGCCGCCACGTCGGCGCGGAACACATGCGCGACGAAGCTGCTGACGGCCACGATCCGGGGCTCGCGGCCCGCCTTGAGGTAGGGGATCGCCGCCCGCGCGAGCCGGAAGAAGCCGAGCTGGATCGCGTCCACGGATCGCGCCATCGCCGCGTCGCTGAGTTCGGCGAACGGCGTGCGATCCGCGAAGCCCGCATTGCTGACCAGCACGTCGAGCCCGCCGAACCGCCGCGCGGTCTCTTCGATCAGCGCGCCCGGCACCGCCGGATCGGCGAGATCGCCCAGGGCCACGATGGCCTCCCCGCCGGCATCGCCGATTTCCGCCGCGACCCGATCGGCGCCGGCCCGGTTGCGGCGGGTGTGGACGACGATGCGGGCGCCGGGACCGGCGAGCGCCCGGCACGTCGCGGCGCCGATGCCGCTCGCCGCGCCGGTCACGAGACAGATGCGATCAAGGCTCATCGAACCCCTCCCTTGCGCGCGTCAGGCTAGGCCCGCTGGCGGACGTTGACACCGCGCAGCCGGCGCGGCCACCTTCCGCTGTCTCAATGACGAGCGGAGGCACCAATGGCAGGCCGGCTCACCGGAAAGACCGCCTTCGTCACCGCCGCCGGCCAGGGGATCGGCCGCGCCACCGCGCTGGCCTTCGCCGCCGAGGGCGCGCAAGTGATCGCGACCGACGTGAACGAGGCGCTGGTGCGGGAAATCGCCGGCGACGGCATCCGCGCCGCCCGGCTCGATGTGATGAACCGGGCCGAAATCGCGGAGGCGGCGCGCATGGCGGGGCCGGTGAACATCCTGTTCAACTGCGCCGGCCACGTCCATCAGGGCACCATCCTCGACGCCACCGAGGACCAGTGGGATTTCGCCTTCGAGCTCAACGTGCGCTCGATGTTCCGCACCATCCGCGCCTTCCTGCCGGGAATGCTGGCGGCCGGCGGCGGATCGATCGTCAACATGTCGTCGGCCGTCAGCAGCGTGAAGGGCGCGCCAAATCGTTCAATATACGGCACCACCAAGGCGGCGGTGGTCGGGTTGACCAAGTCCGTGGCGGCCGATTTCGTCGCGCAAGGCGTCCGCTGCAACTGCATCTGCCCCGGCACGGTGCAGACGCCGAGCCTCGACCAGCGGATCGCGACGAATGCGGGTCAGGCCGGATCGGTGGAGGCGTCGCGCGCGGCGTTCGTCGCGCGTCAGGCGATGGGTCGGCTCGGCACGCCCGAGGAGATCGCCGCGCTGGCGGTCTATCTCGCCGGCGACGAGGCGGCGTTCGTCACCGGCCAGGCCGTCGTGATCGACGGCGGCTGGACACTTTAACGGGGAGCGAAACGATGAAGTTGCTGCGCCACGGCCCGCCAGGAGCCGAAAAGCCGGGATTGCTCGACGCCGACGGCGCGATCCGCGACCTCTCGGGCGTGGTGCGCGACATCGACGGCGAGGCGCTGTCGCCGGAAGGCCTGCGCAAGCTCGCCGCGCTGGACTGGCGGGCTCTGCCCAAGGTGGCCGGCTCGCCGCGCGTCGGGCCGTGCGTGGCGCGGCCGCTGAATTATGTGTGCATCGGCCTCAACTACGCCGACCACGCCGCCGAGGCGGGCCAGGCGATCCCCAAGGAGCCGATCATCTTCCTGAAGTCGCTCAGCGCCTTCTCCGGCCCGAACGACGACGTGAAGATCCCGCGCGGGGCGAAGAAAACCGACTGGGAGGTCGAGCTCGGCGTGGTCATCGGGCGGCTCGCGCGCTCCGTGCCGGAGAACGAGGCGATGGAGTACGTCGCCGGTTATTGCGTCTGCAACGACGTGAGCGAGCGCGAATTCCAGCTCGAACGCGGCGGCACCTGGGACAAGGGCAAGGGCTGCGACACGTTCGGCCCGACCGGGCCTTGGATGGTGACGCGCGACGAGGTGCCCGATCCGCAGAACCTGCGCATGTGGCTGGAAGTGGACGGGAGGCGTTTCCAGGACGGCAACACCCGGACGATGATCTTCGACGTGCGCAAGCTGGTCAGCTATGTCAGCCACTTCATCACGCTGGCGCCCGGCGACGTCATCAGCACCGGCACGCCGCCCGGCGTGGGCGCCGGGGTGAAGCCGGAGCCGGTGTTCCTGCGCGCCGGGCAGACCATGCGGCTGGGCATTGATGGGTTGGGCGAGCAGACGCAGCGAGTGGTCGAGTGACCCCTCACCCCGGCCCTCTCCCCTGAGAAGGGGAGAGGGGGAAAGAACCAGCCCTCTCCCGCGCTCGGGGGAGAGGGTTGGGTGAGGGGGTCGCTCACGCAACGAGCAAGGGCGCAACCTGAGCAAAATCGAGCGCCCGCGCGCTGAGCACCGCATCGGTCGCCGCCCGCTCCCACACCGGGTTCTCCGGCGCGAGCGGATCAGCGGGCGACAGCCGATGCTCCAGCACGCAGCGCGCAATCAACGCGCGCCCCGCATCGGCGCCCGGTCCGCTGCCCTCCCAGGCGAGAAGAATCGCGCTCGATATATCGTACAACGCCGTCGCCGCCTGACGCGCCAGCGCCTCCGCGTCGCGGTCGCCGGCAACCCGCTCGGCCAGCAGCAGCGCGCGATCCAGGGCGGCGGCGAGGCGCTCGCGGAAGGGCGCGGGCAGCTTCCGCGCCTGTTCCAGCCGTCGCCGCAGCAGCGCCGCGAGCGCGCGATGGCTGCCGCTCTTGCCGACCGCGCGGGTAATCACATCCAGCGCATTGATGTTGCTGGTGCCTTCCCACAACAGCCCGACCTGCGCGTCGCGCACCAGGCGCGGGTTCACCCAGTCCTCGATGTAGCCGTTGCCGCCGCGCGCTTCCAGCGAGCCGGTGGCGACTATCGCGTTGTCGCGGCAGGCGCGCAGCTTGAGCAGCGGCGTGAGGATCCGCAGTTCCGCCTCGGCCTCCGCCGAGCCGTCGCGCGCGCGGCCCATCGCATCGGCGGCGGCGAACGACATGGACAGCGCCTGCTCGGTCGGCACGATCAGCTTCATCAGCTGACGGCGCATCAACGGGTACTCGACGACGGCGCGGCCGAACGCGAACCGGCCGCGCGCGACCGTCAGCGCCTCGTTGACGCAGCGCCGCATCATCGCCGCGGCGCGCACGCCGTGCGACAGGCGCGAGAGATTGACCTGCTCCATCATCTGCTGGATGCCGCGATCCACCCGGCCCACCAGCCAGGCGAACGCGCCCTCCAGCCGGATCTCGCCCGAGGCCATCGAGCGGGTGCCGAGCTTGTCCTTGAGCCGCACGATCCGATAGGCGTTGCGCGAGCCATCCTCCAGCCGGCGCGGCAGCGCGAACAGGGCGAGCCCGCGCGTGCCGGAGGGCGCTCCCTCCGGGCGGGCCAGCATCAGCGCGACGTCCGCGTCGGTGTGCGAGCAGAACCATTTTTCGCCGTGCAGCCGCCATTCGCCGCCCGCTTGGCGCGCGACGGTCTCGATCGCGCCGACATCGGAGCCGCCGGCCTTCTCCGTGATGAACTGCGTGCCCTTCCACAACGTCGCGAGATCGGCCGACAACATGCGCGGCAGCAAGATCTGTTGCAGTTCGGGCGAGGCGAAACGGCGGATCAGATGGGTCGAGGTGTCGGTGACGCTGATCGGGCACATCAGCCCGAACTCGCCCTGCACGAACAGATATTGGAAGGCATATTTCGCCACCGGCGGCAACGGTTCCGCCATGCCGAGCACGCCTGCGCGATGGCTCATGGCGTGGAACTGGAAATCCCCGAACGCGATCCGCTCCATCTCCCGATAGGCCGGGTGATACTCGATCCAGTCCTCGTCGCGGCCGAACCGGTCGCGGGCGTGCAGCACCGGCGGATGCCGGTCGGCCACGCGGGCGAGTTCATCGAGCCGCCCGCCGGCAAGCACGCCAAGCCGCGCGAAATGCGGGGTCAGCGTCTCGCGGGCGTCGGCGGGCAAATAGAGCGCCAGCAGATCGCGCAGACCGCGGTCGACGGCGTAGAAATCCTGCCCGGCGCAATCGGGCGCGACCCAGTCGGAGCCGCTTCGCGTTGCCGCGTTGGCGCCGACCGGGGCCAGTCCGTCGGCCGGCGGCGTCAGCTCGCCACCTCGCCCGCCGCCTTGCGCGCCGCCTGCACCGCCTCGCGCGCCGCCTTCGCCATCAGGCCGCTGTCGTTGGCGATGGTGACGAAGCGGAAGCCCATGCCGATCATGCGCGCGGCGTAGGGTGCGGAGCCGTTGTGCAGGCCGGCGAACAGGCCGCGCCGCTTGGTCGCCGAGAGCAGCTTTTCGTAGATGCCGAGGATCTTCGGCTCCTCGCGGTCGAGGATCGGCGTCATGCCGAGCGACAGGCCGAGATCGGACGGGCCGACATAGATGCCGCTGATGCCGGGCACGTCGAGGATGGCGTCGATATTGTCGATCGCCTCCTGCGTCTCGATCATCGGGATCACCATGACCTCGTCGTTGGCGGTGACCTGGTAGGAGCTGGCCTCGCCGTACATCGCGGCGCGGATCGGGCCGTTGCTGCGCTTGCCGTCGGGCGGATACTTGCTGTACGAAACGAGCGCCTCGGCCTCGGCCTTGTTGTTGACCATCGGGCAGATCACGCCCATGGCACCACCGTCCAGCACCTTGCCGATGATGCCGGGCTCGTTCCAGGGCACGCGCACCAGCGGCGTGATCGGGTGCGCCTGCATCGCCTGGAAGCAGGCGACCATCGAGAGATAGTCCTGCACGCCGTGCTGCATGTCGACGGTCACGCTGTCCCAGCCGCACTGGGCCATCACCTCGGCGGAGAAGCCGGACGGGATCGCCAGCCAGCCGTTGACGGCGGCCTTTCCCGATTTCAGACGCTGCCTGAGCTGGTTCGACATGGCGGACATTCCCTCATTTCCGATCGGAGCCGCACGCTAGGCGGGCGGACTTGTTGCGTCAACGCGACCCGCCCTTGCACTGGCGAAGGCGGGGCCGTATCGCAGGACGAGGAGGAAACGCGCCATGCCGAGCCCTGTCGAGACGGTGATCGAGGCCCTGCGTGCCGCGCTCGGCGAGCGGCTCACCACCAATGCCGGGCTGCGCGAGCACCACTCGCACGGGCAGGACACGCAACCCCCTGCCCTGCCCGACGCCGTCGCCTTCGTCGAGACCACCGAGGAAGCCGCCAGGGTCTTGGCCCTGTGCCACGCGCAGGGCGTGCCCGTGGTGCCCTGGGGCGCCGGCACCTCGCTGGAGGGGCACGTGACCCCGGTGCGCGGCGGCGTCACGCTCGACCTCTCGCGCATGACCCGCATCATCGAGGTCAGCCAGCCGGACATGGATTGCCGCGTCGAGGCGGGGGTGACGCGCGACCAGCTCAACGCGCATCTTCGCGACCAGGGGCTGTTCTTCCCGGTGGACCCTGGAACGTCGCTCTGCACGCTTGGCGGGATGTGCGCGACCCGCGCATCGGGCACCAACGCGGTGCGCTACGGCACGATCCGGGAGAACGCGCTGGGGCTCACCGTCGCGCTCGCCGACGGGCGGGTGATCCGCACCGGCGGGCGCGTGCGAAAATCCTCGACCGGCTACGACCTGACGCGGCTGTTCATCGGCTCGGAGGGCACGCTCGGCGTCATCACCGAGATCCAGCTCCGCCTGCACGGCATCCCCGAGGCGACCTCCTCGGCGACCTGCCAGTTCGACACCCTGCGCGGCGCGGTCGAGACGGTGATCGGCATCTTGCAGAGCGGCATTCCGGTGGCGCGGATGGAGTTGCTCGACGACGTGCAGACCGCCGCTTGCATCGCCTACTCGAAGCTGGAGGGTTTGCGTCCCTTGCCGAGCCTGTTCTTCGAGTTTCATGGCACCGAGGCAGGCGTGGCGGAGCAGGCGCAACAAGCGGAAGAAATCGCCGCCGAGTACGGCGCGCACGGCTTCCAATGGGCGACCGACCCGGCGGACCGCCACAAGCTCTGGCAGGCGCGCCATGACGCGCTGTGGGCGGTGCTGGCGCTCAAGCCGGGACACAAGACGTTCGTGACCGACGCGATCGTGCCGATCTCGCGCATGGACGAGGCGATCCTCGGCACGCAGGCCGACATCCGCGCCTCGGGCCTGACCGCGCCCATCGTCGGGCATGTGGGGGACGGCAACTATCATACGGTGATCCTGGTGCCGCCGGAGCCCGGCGGGCTCGAACGCGCCTGGGAGCTCGACAAGAAGATCGTCGCCCGCGCGCTCGACCTCGGCGGCTCGTGCAGCGGCGAGCACGGCGTGGGGATCGGCAAGCGCGAGTTCTTGGAGCGCGAGCACGGCGCCGAGGCGCTGGCGGTGATGCGCTCGGTCAAGGCGGCGCTGGACCCGCGCGGGATCATGAATCCGGGGAAGATTTTTCTGAACTAGGGCCGAGGCGGCCTCTGCGTTTTCTCGCTTGGCCTTGCTCAAGCGTTCCCGGCAACCGCGGCTGGGCCAGGGGGGGCCTGGGGCAGCCAGACGGAGACCGTGGTGCCGACGCCGACCTCGCTCTCGATCGCGAGCTGGCCGCGATGGCGATTGACGATGTGCTTGACGATCGCGAGCCCCAGCCCGGTGCCGCCGATGGCGCGCGACCGCCCCGCGTCCACCCGGTAGAACCGCTCCGTGAGCCGGGGAAGGTGCTCGCGCGGGATGCCGGCCCCGTCATCCGACACCGCGACCACCACGCCGGGGCGCGCGGGAAAGCGCGGGTCGGCGGCGATGATCCGAGCCGAGAGCCGGACGGTGCCCGCCTCCTTGCCGTATTTCACCGCGTTGTCGAGCAGATTGTGCAGTACCTGCGCCAGCTGGTCGGCGTCGGCGATCACGGGCGGGAGATCCTCCCCGACCTCGATGGCCAGGGTGATCCGCCGCGCCGCGACGCGCGGCTCGAACCCGGCCGCGATGCGTGGCACCAGGGCCGCGAGGTCGACGCTCTCCGAGGGCGGCTTGTGCTCCGTCAGCTCGATGCGCGACAGGCCGAGCAGGTCGTCGATGATCCGGTTCATGCGCTCGGCCTGCTCGGCCATGATGGCGAGGAAACGCTGCTGGGCCGCTCGGTCGTCGGCTGCCGGGCCGCGCAGCGTCTCGACGAAGCCGATCAGGCTGGCCAGCGGGGTGCGGAGC
The DNA here is from genome assembly GCA_963795435.1 of uncultured Alphaproteobacteria bacterium. Taxonomy (GTDB): domain Bacteria; phylum Pseudomonadota; class Alphaproteobacteria; order Acetobacterales; family Acetobacteraceae; genus JAFKFI01. The sequence continues at coordinate 1,271,339 of CAWCHV010000009.1, read as the reverse complement.
TCGTGGCTGGCATTGGCGACGAAATCGGCGCGCGTGCGCTCGGCGGCGCGCTCCCGCGTGCGGTCGGACAGCACGATCATCGCCAGGCCGCCATCGGCGAGCGGCGGGTCCATGACGATCGCCGTGGCTTGCAGCTCGCGCGGGATCGGCACCGGAATGGTCAGCGCGGCGTGCTGCGGCGTGCCCTCGGCGAATGCGCGATCCACCGCGCCGCGCAGCACAGGATGGCGCAGCACCGCCAAGATATCCGCGCCGAACGCGGCGCGTGCCGCGGCGTTGGCCCGCCGCACGCTGCGGTCGGCCGCGAGCACGATCAGCGGATCGGGCAGCCGCTCCACCACCGCCTCGTCGGCCCGACGCAGGCGGCCGACCAAGGCCACCTGGCTCGCCATCGACCGCGACAGGCGCTCGATGTCACGAGCGACCCGCTCGACCGATTTGAGCACGGGCGGCCGAGTGGCGATGAGGGAGACGGGCGGCGCCTCCTTCCCCGCCTCCCGCACGGTATCCGCTAGCAGGGCGAGGTCGCGCGCCCACACCGTGGCGACGATCAGCGCGGCGAGGACAACCGCACCGGCGACGATCAGCGACGCGACCGGGGAAGCCAGGCCGGTCGCCGCCATCACCAGCAGGCCGGCCGCGGGGACCGCGGCGATGGCCGCCGTTGCCAGGAGGACGAGACGCGGCTGCATGGCCGCCGGGCGGGTCAGACTCCGGGGGCGGTGAAAGATTGCGGCGCCGGTTCGACCAGTTGGGGGCCGCCGCGCTGGATCTCGAACACCGCGAGGCCGCGACGCACCCGCCCGTCCGGCTGCAACGCCATCAGGCCGTCGGTGCCCGCGAAGCCGCCCGGCTGGGTGAGCGCCGACGTCGAGAACCCGCCGTTCTGCGACAGCACGCGGGCGATCGAGGCCGCGTCGAATGCGAGGTCGGCGATCTGCGGCGCGGGAGCGCCGAACTTGGCGGTGAACGCATCGTTGAAGCCGGCCCGCGCCGCCGGGTCCGGGGCGGCATACCAGGCCCCCGGGAACTGGCCCGATCCGCTCGACGGGGTGGCCCACAGCGCCGGGCCAAGGATGCGGACCGCGGACGGGCGGATGTCGTAGTAGGGCAGCAGGGAGGCGATCTCGGCCAGCGGCTCGCCGGTATCGGCGAGCAGCAGGGCATCGAACGGCGGCGGCGCGACCGCGCCGCGCTGCTGGGCCAGTTCGGCCGCCTCGCGCCGCCCCTCGGCGTCGCGTTGCGCGCGGGCGGCGCGGATGCGCGCGTCGATCGAGCCGCCCCGGCTCGCGTAATCGCTGAGGTCGCGGGTCGCGGTGTTGATCGCGGCCATGCCCGCGCCGTGCTGGCCGATGCGTGGCGGCGGCAGCCCGGCGGCGGCCGTCGCTTCCTGCAACGCGACCGCCATCGCCCGGCCGAAATCGGTGTCGGGCAGCAGGCCGGCGAACTGGGATTTCCCCTGCGACCGGGCAGCCTCGACCAGTCGAGTGACCTGCTGGCGCGGCGTGATGCCGAGCGGCCAGACGCCGGGCCGGCCCTGCGCGGGATCGTTGGTGAACGCGAGCACGGCGATGCCGGCCTGCTGCGCGACCGGGGCGACGGCGGCGGTCTCGGCCGAGGTGAGCGGGCCGAGGATCAGCCCCGCCCCGCCCGCGATCGCGGCCTGAGCGGCGGCCGCGGCGCCTTGCGGCGTGCCGGCAGTGTCGCGCACGTCGAGGGTCGGCGCGCCGGGGCCGGCAAGGGCGAGCTGGGCGCCCTTGAGCAGCGCCTGCGCGATCTCGGCGCGCGGGCCGGAGAGCGGCAGCAGGATCGCCACATGACCCGAGGGCGGTCCTCCCCCCGGCGCTTGCCCGAGCCGTACCGGGGCGCCGGGCGCGCCGCCCATCTGGGCGACGCAGCCGGTCAGTGCGAGCATGGCCAACAGGAGCCCCAATGTCCGACGACGCATCCGACCATTCCCCCGATGAACCGCGCCCCGATGGACCGCGTGATGAGCGTACCGCTCCCGGTGCGGGATTTGTGCTGGTTTCGACGCCGATCGGCAACCTCGGCGACATGACGCCGCGCGCTCGGGAAGCGTTGCAAGCGGCCGACCTAGTGCTCTGCGAGGACACGCGCCACACCGCCCGGTTGCTCTCGGCCCTCGGCGTCGCCGCGCGCCTGGAGACACTCAACGAGCACAACGAGGACGCCCGGACCGCGGGCGTGCTGGCGCGGCTTCGCCAGGGGCAGCGGGTGGCGCTGGTCTCCGACGCCGGCACCCCGCTGGTCTCCGATCCCGGTTTCCGGCTGGTCCGCGCGGCGATCGCGGAGGGCCTGCCGGTCAGCGCCGTGCCGGGCGCCAACGCGGCGGTGACGGCGCTCGTGCTATCCGGGCTGCCGCCCCTGCCGTTCCTGTTCCTCGGCTTTCCGCCGCCGCGCCAGGCGGCCCGCCGCGCTGCCTTCGGCCGGCTGCGGGCGGCGGAGCGGGCGGGGCTCTCGGCCACGCTGATCTGGCACGAGGCGCCGCATCGGCTGGCCGAAAGCCTCGCCGACATGGCCGACGCCTTTCCCGGCCGCCGAGCCGCCGTCGCCCGCGAGCTGACCAAGCGATTCGAGGAGGTGCGGCGCGGCGAGTTGGCGATGCTCGCCGCGCACTACGTCGAGCACACTGCGCGCGGCGAGGTCACGGTGGTCGTCGGGCCGCCCGACGATGGCGAACCGGACGCCGAGGATCTCGACGGACGGCTCCGCGAGGCACTGGCCGGCAACAGCGTGAAGGACGCCGCCGCCCTGGTCGCCGGCGCCACCGGGCTGCCGCGCAAGCTGGTCTACGCCCGCGCGCTGGCCCTCGGACGCACATCGGAGGGCTGAGGCGTGCGATCGCGCGGGGCGGTCAGGAATCGTCCGAACGCCTGCGCCGGAGCCTCCACGGCGCGACGGAAAAGCCACGCCGCCAGCAGCGAGAGCGGCACCAGCATTGCGACGCGCAAGCCGGCCGGAACGCCGGGCAGGCCGTGGATCACGGCGAGGAACACCGGCAGATGGATCAGATAGAGGCTGTAGGAAATCCCGCCCAGCCAGGGGAGCGGCGGCAGGCTCAGCACGCGGGCGAAGCCGGGCGCTTCCAGCACCAGCAGGATCAGCAGCCCCGCCCCGGCGCCGAAAGCCAGGTCGCCGTCCGCCGGCAGACCGCTTGCCAGACATAGCGCCAGTACCAGCAGCACCGGCGCGGCCCAGCCGGGCAGCCTCGCAAGCAGATCGCCCAGCCGGGCGCGATGCACCGCGATGGCGATGCCGAGGGCGAAAAAGACGACGAAATACGCGCTGACCAGCAACGAGCCCCCGAAGCTGGCGCCCCAGTAGGGGCGGCAGGACAGCCAGGCCCGGCACGCCGCGTCGGTCGCCGCGTCCACCCCGAACGGCACCACGAGCCACTGCACGATCAAGCTGCCGGCGAGCAGCGCCGCCCAATGGCGCCGGCCGATCCACAGCAGGAGCGGAAGGATCAGCGAGATGCGAAGTTCATGCACCAGGCTCCAGACCACCGGGTCCAGATCGTCGCGCCCATTGCCCAGCATCAGGACGTGGCCGAGCACGGTCGGCGGCCGCAAACCGTCCTGCCAGAGCGACCCGAACCAGCGGCTCAATGGCCGTATCGTCCCCGGATCGAGCAGCGCGTATCCGGCGGCGGAGAGCAGGATCGCCACGGCGAAGGGCGGATAGATCCGGGTGAAGCGCCTGATCGCGAAATCCCGATAACCGGTCCGGCGGTTCAGCAGCGCATGGGCCAGCACGAAGCCGGAGAGCACAAAGAACAGGATGACGGGCGGGCGCCCCTCGACGACCATCCGCAGCGGCGAGTAGCGCAGCAGCCGCCATTCCCAGACGCCGGGCCGCATCGCGCCGAGCAGCCAGACATGATGGAACACCACGAGCAGCGCCGCGATGCCGCGCAGCGAATCGAGGCCGCCGATATGCGCGGAGGCGGGGCGAGAGATTCGGCGGTCCGGCATGAGGCGCGTGTCGGCCCTGTCTGGTGCACCGTACTTTTTACTTATGTCGGACCATAATGCAACCGTAAGTATATGGACTCACACCGCCAACGCCGCGATCAGCGGGTCGAGCCGCAATCGGCCGGCCGGAGTGACCACTAGCCGGCCCTCGGCTCGCGTCACATAGCCTTCCTCGATCGCCTGGCCGAGCACGCTCGCATCCAGCGCGTCATCCAGTGAGATGCCTGCGCGGGCGGCGAAGCGCGCCCCGTCAATGCCCTCGGCGAGCCGCATTCCCATCAGCAGCATCTCGCGCGCTCGGTCGGCCGGCGGCACCGGCGCCTCATGCGTCGTGCCGTGGCCCCGGCGCTCGACCCGCTCGGCCCAGGGCTCCGGCGCGCGGTGCCGGCGCGTGGCGAGCAGCGCGCCGTCGAGGCTGACCCGCCCGTGCGCCCCCGGCCCGATCCCCGCGTAGTCGCCGTAGCGCCAATAGGCGAGATTGTGCCGGCTCTCGGCACCTGGGCGGGCATAATTCGACACCTCGTAGCCGAGCAGGCCGAAGCGCGCCGCCTCCTCGCCGGTCGCCTCGTAAAGCACGGCGGCCAGATCGGGGTGGGGCAGCGCGATCTCGCCCCGCCTGTGCAGCCCCTCGAACACCGTGCCGGGCTCGATGGTGAGCTGATAGAGCGACAGATGATCGGCGACCAGCCCGAGCGCCTGCCGCAATTCCGCCCGCCAGGCCGCCTCCTCCTGTCCGGGGCGTGCGTAGATCAGGTCGAACGAGATGCGCGGAAACAGCCCGCGCGCCGCCTCCAGCGCCGCCAGGGCCTGCGCCGCCGAGTGCTGCCGCCCGAGCATCGCGAGCGCGGCGGGGTCGAGGCTTTGCACGCCGAGCGACACCCGGTTGACGCCCGCCTCGCGCAGCGCCGCGAGCCGTGCGACCTCCACGCTGGTCGGGTTGGCCTCCAGCGTGATCTCGATGTCGGGTGCGGGATCGAACAACTGCCGCGCATCCGCGATCAGCGCCGCTACCGTGTCGGGCTCCATCAGGCTCGGCGTGCCGCCGCCGAAGAAGATCGAGCCGAGAGGCCGCCGCCCCAGCCGCGCCGCCTCCCACGCCAGCTCCGCCCGCAGCGCGCGGGCGAATCGGGCCTGGTCGATGCGCTCGCGGACATGCGAGTTGAAGTCGCAATACGGGCACTTGGCCAGGCAGAAGGGCCAGTGAATATAGAGGGCCAGCGGTTCCATCGGGAGTGATATAGGGAATGCCATCCAACTCCGGGCCATCCGATTCCGGCGCATCGGTCGAGCGGGTACGTGCGGCCCTCGTTGCGCACGGCCACCCGGACTCCATCATCGGCGTGCCGGAGACCGCCCGCACCGCCGAGGGCGCGGCCGAGGCGGTGGGCTGCGACGTGGCGCAGATCGCCAAGTCCATCATCTTCCGCACTGATGGCGAGGCCACGCCCCGCCCGGTCCTGGTCATCACCTCGGGGGCGAACCGGGTCGATCCCAAGCTCGTGGAAGCGGCCCTCGGGGTTCGCCTGCGTCCCGCCGACGCCGCCTTCGTGCGCGAGACGACCGGCTTCGCCATCGGCGGCGTCGCGCCGGTGGGCCACCTCACCATGCCGCTCAGCCTGCTGGATGAGGATTTGCTCGCGCTCGACTCGATCTGGGCCGCCGCCGGCTCGCCCAGTCTGGTGTTCCGCACCACCGCCGCCGACTTGCTGCGCCTCAGTGGCGCGAAGCCGGCGCGCGTGCGTCAGGCCAGCGCCGCGAAGTCAGCCTAGACAGGCCGCGAGGAGCTGGACGAAGGCGCGTGCCCGATGACTGAGGGCGTGCTTCGCCTTAGGCTCCATCTCGCCGAAGGTCTGGCTCGCCCCGCTCGGCAGGAACATCGGATCATAGCCGAAACCCCGCTCGCCCCGAGGCGGCCAGATCGCGCTGCCGTCCACCCGGCCGACGAAAGTGTCCGTGTGCCCATCCGGCCAGCCGAGGCAGAGGGCGGCGACGAACCAGGCGCGCCGCTCGACCGTGTCACCCAATTCTGCGTTCACCCGCGCCATCGCCGCGGAAAAATCCTTGCCCGGCCCGGCCCAGCGGGCCGAGAGCACGCCGGGCGCGCCGCCGAGACCGGCCACGCAGAAGCCGGAATCATCCGACAGCGCCGGCAACCCGCTGGCTTGCGCCGCCGCCAGCGCCTTGATCCGCGCGTTGCCGACGAAATCGGGCGCGTCCTCCATCGGTTCCGGCAAACCCAACTGCCGCGCCGAGACGACGCTCACCGAATGCGGCGCGACCAATGCCTCGATCTCGGCGAGCTTTCCCGGATTGTGGCTGGCGAGCACGAGCCGGGCGCCGGCGGGCAGGCGGCGGGCCATCAGTCCGCGACGGCCTCGCGCTGCATGGCGAACAGCGCGTCGGTGCCTCGGCGCGCGAGGCCGAGCAGCGAGAGGAACTGCGCCTCGGAGAACGGCGCGCGCTCGGCGGTGCCCTGGATCTCGACGATGCCGCCGCCATCGGTCAGCACGAAATTGGCGTCGGCCTCGGCGCTGGAATCCTCCTCGTAGTCGAGGTCGAGCACCGCGCCCTCGCCGGTGAGGCCGCAGGAGACCGCCGCCACCTGCCCGGTCAGCGGCATCTTTGCCAGCACGTTCATCCGCATGAGGTGGCGGAACGCCATATGCAGCGCCACCCAGGCGCCGGTGATCGCGGCGCAGCGCGTGCCGCCGTCGGCGTTCAGCACGTCGCAGTCGAGCGTCACGGTCATCTCGCCCATCGCCGCCCGGTCCACCACGGCGCGCAGGCTGCGCCCGATCAGCCGCTGGATTTCCTGCGTGCGCCCCGATTGCTTCCCCCGCGCCGCCTCGCGGTCGCCGCGCGTGTGGGTGGCGCGCGGCAGCATCCCGTACTCGGCCGTGACCCAGCCGAGCCCGGCGCCGCGCAGGAAGCCCGGCACCCGCCCTTCGACGCTGGCCGCGCACAGCACCTCGGTCTGGCCCATGCGGATCAGACAAGAACCCTCGGCGTGGCGGGCGAAGCCCGGAGTGAACGAGACGGGACGCAAGGCGTCGGGCGCGCGGCCGGAGGGGCGCATGGGCTACGCCGCCTCGGTGCGCTCGGCCCGCTTGCGGGCGTGCGGGTCGAGATGGCGCTTGCGCAGCCGGATGGCGGTCGGCGTCACCTCGACCAGCTCATCGTCCTCGATATAGGCGATCGCCTGTTCGAGGCTCATGCGGCGCGGCGGGATCAGCAGCATGGCGTCGTCCTTGCCCGCGGCGCGCACGTTGGTGAGTTTTTTCTCCCTGATCGGGTTGACGTCGAGGTCGGAACCCCGGCTGTGCTCGCCCAGGATCATGCCCTCGTAGACCTTCTCGCCCGGATCAACGAACAAGGTGCCGCGCTCCTGCAAATACCAAAGCGCGTAATGCACCGCGACGCCGTCCGAGTTGGAGATCAGCGAGCCGTTGCGGCGGCCCTCGATCGGCCCCTTCCACGGCCCGTATCCGGCGAACAGCCGGTTCATCACCCCGGTTCCGCGCGTATCAGTCAGAAACTCGCCATGATAGCCGATCAGCCCCCGGCTCGGCACGTTGAACGTCAGCCGCACCTTGCCGCCGCCCGACGGCCGCATGTCGCGCAGCTCGCCCTTGCGGCGGCTGATCTTGTCCACCACGACGCCGGAATAGGGCTCGTCCACGTCGACCAGCACATCCTCCATCGGCTCCTCGCGCTCGCCGGTGTCGGGGTTGGTCTGGGTCAGCACGCGCGGCCGGCCGATGGCGAGCTCGAACCCCTCGCGGCGCATCTGCTCGATCAGCACGCCGAGCTGCAGCTCGCCCCGCCCGGCGACCTCGAAGGCCTCGCTCTCCTGGCTGTCGGAGACCCGGATGGCGACATTGCCCTCGCCCTCCCGGAACAGCCGGTCGCGGATCTGGCGCGACGTGACCTTCTTGCCCTCGCGCCCGGCGAGCGGCCCATCATTGATGCGGAAGGTCATCGCCAGCGTCGGCGGGTCGACCGGGCTCGCCTGCATCGGCCCCGCAAGTTCCGGCGCGCCCACCGTGTCGGGCACCGTGGCGTCGGTGAGCCCCGCCACCGCGATAATGTCGCCGGCCTCGACCTCCTCCACCGTCACCCGGTCGAGCCCCCGGAACGACAGCAGCTTCGTCAGTCGCCCGGTCTCGACCACGCTGCCGTCGGCGCGCAGCACCTTCACCGGCATGTTGAGCCGCGCGCGGCCCTGCTCGACCCGCCCGGTGAGCACGCGGCCGAGGAAATTGTCATAGTCGAGAATGGTGGCGACCATCGCGAACGGCGCCTCGGCGTCCACCACCGGCGCCGGGACGTGTCGCAGCACCAGGTCGAAAAGGGCGGAAAGATCCTTGCGCGGACCATCCAGGGTGGCGTCCGCCCAGCCCTGGCGGCCCGAGGCGTACAGCATCGGGAAGTCGAGCTGTTCGTCGGTCGCTCCGAGGGCGGCGAACAGGTCGAACACCTCTGTGTGCACCTCGTCCGGCCGCGCGTCGCCACGGTCGATCTTGTTGACCACCACGATCGGCCTGAGGCCGCGCGCCAAAGCCTTGCCGACCACGAACTTGGTCTGTGGCAGCACGCCCTCGGCGCTGTCCACCAGCACGAGCGCGCCGTCCACCATGTTGAGGATGCGCTCCACCTCGCCGCCGAAATCGGCGTGACCGGGGGTGTCCACGATGTTGATCCGCGTGCCGCGCCACACCACGGAGGTGCATTTGGCGAGAATGGTGATCCCCCGCTCGCGCTCCAGATCGTTGCGGTCGAGCGCGCGCTCGGCGACGTGCTGATGGTCGCGGAAGGAGCCGGACTGGCCCAGCAGCTTGTCCACCAGGGTGGTCTTCCCGTGGTCGACATGGGCGATGATGGCGATGTTGCGGATGTCCATGAGAACCTTCGGAATAACCCTATAGAGCGGCGGCCGGGGCGGGCGTCGCGTGACGAGACCAGGATGGGAGCTTGTTGCGGCGCACACATAGTGGCTCGGGGGCCGTTGTGCGAGCGGAAACCGGGCAGGGCTGACACGCGGCGCGCCGATCGGCCGGGGCGTTGCACATAATTTCTTCTGCTGAGCCCGCCACGTGGCGGTGGTATCATGCGCCCGTCTGTGGTCATCCTCTGTCCGGTCACGGCCTCGGGATCGCCGGGATCCGGGCTCCTCCCCAGCCAACTTTACCCGGATCCGGGCTCTTGCAGGCCGTCAGATTAGCTGGATCCGGGCTGTTGCAGCAGGTCCGTCTCCGAACGTGGTAGACTTGTTCCGCCTTGCGACTGGGAGCGGACGATGAGGTCCATCCAGCGACATCCAACGCGGACCGCGTCCGAGCCGACACGCCTGACTGGTCGAGCGTCGGCCTCCAGGGCAGCGGGGCCGGGGCCGGCGCCCCCCTTCCCGATCAAGGCGGCGAGCCTGCCCGGCTGGAATCTCGCCGGGCTCACCGTCCTGCCGCGCGACGATCCGCGCGAAACGGCGGCGGAGCGCACGGGGGGCAACATCATGCAAGCGGTGCCCGCGTCCGGCGGCGTCCCGGTATCCGGTCATCCCGCCGGCAGCGCGGCGTCAGGCTCGCCGCGCGGCGCGCCGCTTGACGCTTCCGTGCGAAGCTTCTTCGAGCCTCGCTTCGGCTGGAGCTTCGGCGCGGTGCGCGTCCACACCGATGAGACGGCCGCGCAATCAGCGCGCGCGCTCGGCGCCGCGGCCTTCACGATCGGCGGCGACATCGCGTTCGCGCGGGATCGCTACGAACCCGGAAGCGGCCGGGGCCGCGCCCTGCTCGCGCACGAACTCGCTCATGTCGTGCAGCAATCGACCGGTCCGCCGTTCCTCGCGCGACAAACCGTCGAGCAATACGAAACGCGCGGCATCGCCATCGACCGTGCGCAGCTGCAGCACGTGGCAAGCCACAGCTACTGGGACCAGAAGCTGCAAGCCTATGGTTTCGCCATGTCGATGGACACGGCGACAAACGCCCGGCTGCTCGTGGACGCAGAAGAGCGGGACGCGGTGCTGTCGGCAGTATGGCAGATGCGCCCGCAGCCGGCGGCGATCGCACAGGAGGTCATGCAGATCGTCACCATTCCGAAACGGACGCAGCCCGGTTCGCGCGACATCGCCTATCAGGTCACGTTCGAGGCGCGCCCCCATCCAGGCGAGCAGAAGAATCGGGTGGTCCTGCACTACCTTGCCGAGGGCCGTGGGGCCACGGCCGTTGTCGCCGAATCCACTTCCACCAGCTACGCCCCGAAATCCGAATACCGGCCTGGAAGCTTCCCGGGAAACGATGCCGAGAAATACTGGCAGGCGCATCCCGACGAGCAGCGGCGCGTCTTCAACTGGATCGAGAATGCCGCGCCGAGCCACTTCGATCAGGTCATCACGACAACCTCCGGCAGCGGCGCCGGCGCGCAGTCGGCCTCGTTCCACGTCACCGGCTCGAAGGAGCCATCGGGAAAGGTCTCCGACCTCATCATCGTGTTTCTCGGCGCCGTCGCACCGTCCCGGCAGGCCGCGCCCGCCGGCTACGCCTCGCATGATTTCGCCGACAAGGGGGTGGAGGACGCGCAGACCACGCTCGATCCGGTGAAGCACGACAAGCTCGGCACCATCAACGGCCTCGACCGGGCGCACCCCGACGAGCGCGCCGCCGTGAAGTTCGCGATCCTCCAGTATTTCCGCAGTCAAACGGACAGCGACCCGGCCAAGCAGCGACCCGGCACGCGCAATGCGGAGGTCGACGCGATCGTGCCGATCCCCGATGTCGCTGGAATGACGACGCATCGCCGCGTCCTCTTCACCTTCCGCTTCACGCCCAATGCCCGCGATCCGAAAATCCAGGATGTGGACATCCAGCGGATCGGCGAGCAAGGGGTGGACGCCGGCATCGACGTGCGCCTCGCCCCGCGCGGCCGACTTGCGCGCGTGAACGGCTTCTCCGACCATGCCCAGGGTGCCACGGAAGCCGACAAGGTGGCGTCGCTCACCCTATGGCTCAAGCAGCGCTATCGCGCCGTGACGCCCGGCGCGAGCGCCACGGTCGCCGATCTGGAAAAGGACGTTGACGCCCAGATCAGCGCAGGCAGCACCGACCCGAAATGGTTCGAAACCAATTACGGCATCAAGATCCTGACCAAGGAAGACGCCCGGACGTGGCTGGACAAGGGCCTCGGCTATCACAAACCCGAGGACCTGCGGGACCTGCTGGACTTCGAGACGACGGAGCTTCCCCTGCTGGAGTATGTCCTCGAAGGGATGAGCGACGGGATCTTGAGTACGTTCAAGGGAGTGCGATTGATCCGCCAGAAGGTCTATTTCGACTGGAAGAATGGCGCCTTCGAGCGGAAGGAGCGCACTGCCGGCGTGACGCGCGGCGAGCGGCCCTCGACCCGCACGATCACGATCTTCGACGCTGCGACCGACAACCCCGACGCCCTCTTCGCCGGCGGCCTGGACCCGTCCGGCAGGCCTAAAGTGGAGACCGCATCGGCGCTGCCGTTCGCGCACGAATTGGGCCACGTCATCTCGTTCCGTCCCGGCGCGCAGAAGGCGTTCGACAAGCTGGTGGCGGAGAAACACGTCAGGCCGATAACCTGGTACGCGGCGTCGGACCCGCCAAACGAGCTGTTTCCCGAAGCGTTTGCCCTCTACTACGGTGATCCCGAATGGCTCAAGACCAACTGGCCCGACCTGTTCAACTTCTTCGACGCGCTCGACAAGCAAGCACCGCCGACGGCGAAGCCGCCGAGGAAAGCCAGCGGGACGACGCCGTAGCACCGTCGGGACGTTGACATGGTTGCAGCCGATCCCAATGCCGTAGGTCGGCTCGCTGACGCTATCACCCCGATTAGGGCGCCGACCCGCTCGGGCGCAAGGCGGTGGAAGGCCGCACCGCCGGCCGTTAGGGTTCCACGCTTGGCGCTGGAACGGACAGGAAGGGAGAAAAGATGGCTTTCGGAAGAAGGGTGCTCCTCGCGTCCGCCGCCGGGCTCGCGGCAGTCGACTGGTCGCGCGCCTGGGCGCAGCAGGCGCCGTTCAAGCCGGAGAAAGACGCAAAACTTGTCCTCCTGCGCGGCGCCACCTTCCTGCCGGCGGAGGGAGAAACCACGGCGGCCCACGTCGCCGAGTTCGCCCACGCGACGGGCACCGAGGTGCAGATCATCAACGTCAACCAGGACGATCTCGTCTCCAAGATGGCCCTCGCCGCCCAGCTCGGCTCCGGCCCCGACCTCATCTGGACGCAGAACACCACCGCGCATCTGTTCGCCGACAAGCTCGTGGACGTGACGGATGTGGCCGACTATCTCGGGGGCAAATATGGCGGCTGGTACCCGGTCTGCGAGGATTACGGGCGCGACGGCGGGCGCTGGATCTGCATTCCGGTGTTCCTCGTCGGCTCCCTGCTCAACTACCGCATCGGCTGGATGCGGCAGGCCGGCTTCGAGACGATGCCGCCCGACACCGCCGGGTTCCTCAAGCTGTGCCAGGGACTGAAGCGGATCGGCCACCCGGCCGGCTTCTCCTTCGGTCACGCGGTGAACGACGCCAACAATTTCGCCTACTGGATGTTCTGGGCGTTCGGCGGGCAGGTGACGGACAAGGACGGCAAGGTGGTGCTGGCCTCGCCCGAGACCGAGCACGCCATCGAGTTCGCGCGCGAATTATATCCGGAGCTGATGCCCGGCGTGATGGGCTGGACCGACATCAGCAACAACCAGGCCTTCATCGCCGGCCAGTGCTCGCTCACCAACAACGGCATCTCGATCTACACCCAGGCCAAGCGCACCGCCCCCGAGATCGCCGCCGACATGGACCACGCCGCCATGCCGGTCGGGCCGGTCGGCATCCCCACCGAGCAGAACCGCGTCGACCCGATGGTTGTTTTCAAATACTGCAAATACCCGATCGCGGCGAAGGCGCTGATCGCCTACCTGATGGAGCGTCCGCAATACGACGCGCTGATCACCAACTCGGCCGGCTTCATCGCGCAGAGCCTGAAAGGTTTCGCCGACAACCCGATCTGGCGCAGCGACCCCAAGATCGCCCCGTTCGGCCGCGCGCCGACCAACACCCGCGCGGTCTCCTGGCCCCGCACCCCGGACCAAGCCTCGGCGGCGGTGTTCGCCAATTTCGTATTGGTGGACATGTTTGCCTCCGCCGTATCGGGCGCGCGCACGCCGAAGGATGCGATGCAGCAGGCGCAGCGGCAGGCGGAGCGGATCTATCGGAAGTAGGGCGCCGAGACTACCGGGCCGAGACTACCGGGTGGGTCTCCGCCAGCGAGCAAACGGCCCGCGCGCCGGCGTGGTCTCGATGACCCTCCGCAACGCCGAGGCGTAGCGGGCGTAGAACGCGCCCATCGAATGGTTTTCCAGCACGAACCGCCGCGCGTTCTCGCCCAGCCTGCCGCAAGCCAGCGGATCGTCGATGAGCCGGGCCATCGCCTCGCGCATCGCCGCGACATCGCCGCATGGCACCCGGATGCACGTCTCGCCGGGGATCGAGAAATCCGCGATTGCCCGCGAGTTGCTCACGATGACCGCCTTTCCCATCGCGCCGGCCTCGAGCACGGAGGTGACGCCGCTCGCGTTCAACGTATCGCCCACCGGGACGACGACGAATTTCGCTCGCGCATAGAGATCCCGCAGCGCCAAGTACGACAGGCGCTCGCGCAGGATTTTCACGCGAGGCATCCGTCCGCCCAATCCGGCAGCGACCTGCCGGATCGGATGACGAGGTCGCAGTCGAGTGCCTTGGCGGCGTGCAACAATGTCGCATAGTCCCGGCCGGGGTCGTCGCCGATGGACAGGATTTGGTCGATGGGGGGAGTGTCGATCGGACGGAAGAATTCGGTATCGACCATGTGGCCCACCACCACCACCTCGCCTCGCGGAGCCCACCGCGTCTCGACGTAGCGCTTCTGGCTCGCGCTCAAGACAAGGATCGCGTCGGCCCGCGGAATGACGGCGTTCAGGACACGTTGCCGCAATTTCCATCGGTCTCCGAGGCCGATGTCCCACAAGGCGATCGGAACCTTGAAGCCCAGCGCACGCCGCAGCAGCAGGGGCAGCAGCGCCCCACCCTCGCCGGCCGCGACGATGACATCTGCGCCGCGTTCCTTCAGCAGAACGCGGAACGATCGCGCGGGATCGATGGATTGCGCGAGAGAATCCCGACCGCGGAGCGGGTTCCACGGAAACTCGCCCGGATCGATGAATGAGCTGTCGACACGATGCTGGGCCAGTATCCGGCCTACCACGTGCGGATCGGGCCCGAGTTCGGGTTTGAACCCCGCGATGGAAGGTCCCCACGCTTCACGCGGGACGACCAGGACCTTGACGGCTCTCGCGGCTGTCCGCGCTTCGAGGTGCATCCGCGAGCCTGTATCAGCCAGCCCTTACGGAAATCCTTACACGGCCAAACTCGCCATCTTCACCGCGCGGAGCATGGGGGTTCGCCGACGACCGGATCTGGCGCGGCGACCTCAAGATTGCCCGTTCGGCCGCGCGCCGACCGACACCCGCGCTCCCCTCCCTCCTAGTGGGGCGCTACCGTATAGATCTGGTCGAGCATCCGCAGCATGAGGCTGTTGGCTGTGGGCTGGCCGTCAAGCGACAGGGTGAGATTGGTCCATATGACCAGAGTAACATCATTGGCTGGATCGTGGCCCATAAACGAGTTGAAGCCGGGCATCTCGCCCCCGTGATAATATACGCTGTTCGACCCAAAGATGAACTGGATGATCCCATAGCCATATTTCAGAGCTGCTCAACCCGGGGCGAGAACGGGTTGGCCGCATAGGGTATTACGGATTGCCTGATAGGCGTCGATGCCGCGACGGGCGGCGGTCCCGATAACGGAGCGGACGGCGGCGAACAGGTCGGCGCCCCAGTCGGAGCGGAAGCCGCCAGTGACCTTGCGGTATGTTGCGGTCGGGCGCAGTTCGCGCTCGCTGCTGTTGTTGTCGGCGGCAATCTCGGGATGATCGAGGAAGGTGAACAGGTGGTCGCGAACGCGGGCGTAGCGCTTGCGCAATCGTTGGCCGTCGCGATTGACCGGTGCCAGCGCCATGACGGCATCGAGCGAGTGTTCCAGACGGCGGCGGTATTCGCGCCGCGTGCTGTCGGCCAGACCGCGGTGTCGCCGCGCCAGCACCACGGCGCGCAGCAGCAGCGCCTTCATGCGCGGCGCAAACACCGCATCGCCAGCGTCGATGGCATACTGGCAATCGCGCAATTGGTGGGCGAGGCAGACCTGCCACAGCTCGGCATGGCCCTGCTGTGCACCGTAGAGATCGGAGACCCACAACGCCGGGCGATGCCCGGCCAGCACCTCGGCCACCACGTCCGCGCCACGGCTGCGGCGGACGACATGGATCACCACCTCGGCGTTCTGGAACACCCAGTTCCAGTGGCCGCTGCCATCGATACGCACGCCGGTTTCGTCGGAATACACCACCCGCGCACGCCGCAGCCGAGCGAGAATGGCCGCGACATCGGCATCGAACCGCGGCTTGCCGCGGCGGAACGCGGCATCCAGCGCGCCCTCGCTGATCGCCAGGCCGAACAACTCCATCAGCAGCCGGGCCAGCCGCTGGTAGCTGACGGCATGCACGAAACGCAGATACATCGCGAGTGCCACGATGTTGAGGCTGAACGGCGTGCCCGGCTCCAGCCCCTCCGGCACCGCCGCCAGCGTGGTGGCGCCACAGCAGCGGCACTGGGCGGCATAGCGCTCCACCCGCGTCACCATCGGACGCACGCGGGGCAGGTCGATCTTGTCATACCGCGCGTCGAGCGTCTGGTCGGCGTCGGTGAAGGCATGCTGGCAGTAGTGGCACCGCGCCGGCTTGGCCTGCATCACCTCGTCGGGATCGGCGGTCAGCGCGCGGCCGCCGCCCACGCGGCCGAGACTGCCCTTGCGCGGACCTCGGCGCTTGATCTTGTCCGGCCGGTTCGGCTTCTGCCCCTTCGAGGGCGGCACGCTGGAATTGTCCGGCGTCTTGCCCGGCCGCGTGAGGTCATCAATCCGCGCGCGCAACTCGGCGATCAATTTGTGCGCTTCGTCCAGCCGCACCATCAGCGTCAGGATCAGCGCGTCCTTCTCCGCGTGCGACAGCTTGTTGAGGTCGGGGGCGTTGCTCACCCCAACCTTGAATCGAGTCGCCCGTTATCGCGTCAATCCCGTTCTCGCCCACCATTCGCCTCAAGCCGCTATCGCCAGCCGAGGCCGGGTTGAGCAGCTACCGAGAGGCTTGCTTGGGTCCATTGGCTCAACGCTCGCCAGCCATTGGCGCTGATATTCGTCATCGAAAAGCTTGCCCCCGACCAGAGCTCGCATCCAGGTCGCAAGGTCAGCAGCGGTCGAGATCGCATTCCCGGCCGCGAAGGCATAGGAAGGATTCTGCCACGTGTCGTCATTGGGCTTGAGGGTCCCCGTCTTGGCCGCAGCCTGAAGATCGGCGGGATAGGGCGCATCCACCAAGACGTACGAGGAACTGCCGTACAAATAACCATGTGAGTATGGTTCACGGATGGCGTTCGACGTGTTGGCCGGGAGCCACGTGTGCCTCATGCCCAGCGGCCCGAACAGACGATCCTGAAAAGCTTTCGCCAACGGCGCGTTTTCGAGCTTTTCCGCGATGAGACCGAGCAGCACATAGTTGGTGTTGCAATAGTCGTATTGCTTATCCGGACCGAATAGCGGCGGACGCCTGAACGCCATGACGAGCAGGTCCTCCGGCGCCCAAACCCTGGTTGGATCATGATCGAGGCTTTTCGCAAGTTCTGGCGCTGAGGTGTAGTTATACAGGCCGCTCCTCATCTTAAGGAGCTCGCCGATGGTGATGTTGTCGCCATTCGAAACGTCCCGAATATATTGCGAGACAGGATCGTCGAAGCGCAGTTTTCCTTCCTGCGCCAGCAGCACGATCACCGCGGCCGTCATCGTCTTGGTGTTCGAGGCGGCCCGGAAATGCGTGTCGGCGCGCGGCGGCGTCGTCACACCCAGCTCCGTCGAGCCGTAGCCGAAAGCGAACTCGCCCCGTGGCGTGCTTAGCAAAACCATGGCGCCCGGCACCTGGAGCTCCTTGGCTGTCGCCTCCACGGTGCCTCGGAACGCGACCGGGTCGAACGGCTTGAGCGCGTCTTTCTGGGCTGCGCGGGCCGGCCAGGCGACCGAAAGCTGCCCGCCAAGAGCCAACGCAATTGGGGCAACGGAGAGAACAGTCACGGCGTGTCAGACGCATGCTGGCGATCTCCCCTTCATGATCCTGCTGTTCAAGTCGTTTTTTTGCGTCCTTGGTTCGAGGTAGCCGGGTTATGCAATTATCTGGCTCCACGCTTATGGCGCAAACCAGTTCGGCGGCGGTCAAACTTGCGCGGAGCCCCGCTTCCATCCGCTCCAATACGGGAACCGACATATCGCGGAACTGGAACAGCAGCCCGAGCGCGGCCCGGAATGATGCTCGGCGCGCCGGGGTCGAGCGTGATGCGCGCCGTCGTCCAGGTGCCGCGTTCGCCGATGATGCGCGCCGCATCGTAGTTTCACGACGCGCATCATCAGTCGAGATCAGTGTTGAGCCGCCAGTCGCACGCCACCTGGTCCGATCAGCCCAGGGTACGGCGCCTTGAATTTGTAGATGGTTCCGCTGACGGCTCCCTCCATGTAAATGTATTGATTGTTCTCGCCGCCAAAGGCGAAGTTCGTGGCCGACGCATCGCCGTTCGGCAGCGGCACGTAGCCGACAATGAAGCCGCGCGGATCGTATTCGATGATTCCGCCGATGCCGCAGGCCGCCCAGAGATTTCCATGCACGTCGTAATGGATGCCATCGGGCCCACCATTGCCGGGATTGTAGCTTCCGGCGGTGGCGAAGAAGAACGTCGTGTGCGACGGATCATTGGCGCATTGGGTGCAGGCCGCATTTGGCCCTTTCAGGAACGAGTAGTAGAGCATCCGATTGGAGGCGTAGTCAGCGACTGCCAGCGTGCTGTCATCCGGCGATACCGCGATGCCGTTCGGGAAGCTGCCGGTCGATATGATGCGCCGCAGGATTCCGTCCTTGGAATATTGATACACGGCGCCGGCCTTATCCACGGTATCGGGTCCCGGCCCCGTGCCCCACGGATCGGTGAAGTAAAGATTGCCCTCGGCGTCAAAGTCGAGATCGTTCGGACCCTTGAAGAGCTGGTTGCGGAACGTCGAGACGAGCGAACTCACTTTCTTCGTCTGCGGATCATAGACGAGAATGCCAAGGTGGCGCGTCGTGACGTAAAGCTTGCCGTCATGCCAACGGGTACCCTGAGGCTCGCACGCCGGACCGAGATCGCCTTGCGGATTGCAGTTGAATCCGGGAACGAGCTTCCCTTCGGGAGTCAGGTAGGACACCCATCCGCTGCCGATCGCGACGAACCAGAAATTGCCATCGTTGTCGAACGCGCCGCCCTCCAGGAACTTGCCCTGGGGTTGGTCATGAATATCCGCGAACAGCGTAACCGGCCCAATGCCCGGAGGCGGGGGCGGAAGCCCCCAAGGCTGCACCTGCTCTGGTGTGGGAGGGCCCGCCAGGGGCGGTGGAGGAGCGGACTGCGCCTGCGCCGATGCGGTGTGCGCTGTCATCATAGAACCCGCGAAACCAAGCAAAAGCGCACAGGCGATGCCTGTCAACTTACTTGTCATGACGGTTCCCCCGATGCATCCGCGCTGCGGTCCATGCCCGTGCACAGCGCTTCCGTGCATCGATCACGGATTAGAAATCTCGCCAGATTTGCTGTCAATCGGTTGCCGAGAGCTCGAACCGACTGCCCGCACCGTCCGCTGGTTACCCCTCATCGGCAGACGACCTCAGCTGGCGCTTCCTTAGGTGTTCCTTAGTGCTCGTACCAAACGTGCAGCCTCTTGAGGCGCACATTGCGATCCCGGTGCTGCCTCGTCCGATGCGCGCCAAACCTCACCCAACCAACACCCGCCGCGCCGCCTCCCCCAGCACCTCCACCCCCAGCGCCAGATCCTCGTCCTTGGTATCCTCCGCCCAATGGTGGCTCACACCCCCGATCGACGGCACGAACAGCATCGCCGCCGGCATCCGACGCGCGATCACCTGCGCGTCGTGCCCCGCACCCGACGGCATGACCTGCCACCCGCCCGGCGCCAACTGCTCCGCCGCCGCCTCCAACGCCGCATCATCGCCGGATCGCACAGCGCCGGAATGGCGCGAGACGACCGGCTCCAACGCCACCGTGCAGCGCTCGCGGCGGTTGCTCTCGCGCACCAACGCGCGCAATCCCGCCTCCATCCGCTCCAATGCGGGCACCGACACGTCGCGGAACTGGAACAGCACGTCGGCTCGTCCCGGAATGATGCTCGGCGCGCCGGGGTCGAGCCTGATGCGCCCCGTGGTCCAGGTGCTGCGCTCACCGGCAATCCGGGGAAACTCCGCATCGACGGCGGCGAGCAATCGTACGGCGGCGAGGCCGGCGTCGCGGCGTTCGGCCATCGTCGTGCCGCCGGCGTGGTCCTGCTGGCCCGCAACGTCGATCCGCCATTGCCAGATCGCGACGATGCCGCTGACCACGCCCAGCCGCAGCCCGGCGCTTTCGAGCTGCGTCCCCTGCTCGATATGCAGCTCGAAATAGCCCTTGTGCCGGCCGGGCTCCAGCTGCATCCGCGCGCAGCCCTCGAGCCCCGCCGCGCGCAGCGCGTCGCGCAATGGGGAAAAATCGGTGCGGTTGCGGCTGCGGTCTATCTCCTCGTCGGACAACTCGCCGATGATCGAGCGGCTGCCGAGAAAACCGCCCTCGAAATGCCCTTCCTCGTCGGCGAAGGCGCAGACATCGACCGGCAGTCCCGCACGCGCCAGCGCCACGCCGGCGACCACGCCGAGCGCGCCGTCGAGCCAGCCCGCCTCGTTTTGCGTCTCGATATGGCTGCCCACCAGGAGATGCGGGCCGGGGCCGGGATGCCGCCCGTAGACGTTGCCGATCCCGTCGATCGACGCCGCGAGCCCGCACGCCGTCAGACGCTCCGCCAGCCACTCGCGCGCCCGCATGTCCTCGGGCGAGTAGGTCGGGCGATGCACCCCGGTGCGGAACCGCCCGATCTCGCGCAACTCGTAGAGGTCGCGCAGGAAGGCCGCGGTGTCGATCACGCCCATCACCACATCACACGTCCAGATTGGCCACTTTCAGCGCGTTGCCCACGATGAAGTCGCGCCGCGGCTCCACCACGTCGCCCATCAGGGTGGAGAACACCTGTGCGGCGTCCTCGATGTCTCCTACTTTCACTTGCAACAAGGTGCGCGCCGCCGGGTCGAGCGTGGTCTTCCATAGCTGCTCGGGGTTCATCTCGCCCAATCCCTTGAAGCGCTGGATCGTCAACCCGCGCCTGCCTTGCGCGAGGATGCGGTCGAACGCGGTCGCCGGGCCGCGCACCTCGTGCTCGGCGGCGTCGAGCTTCAGCCGGGCGGGCTCTCCGAAACGCGCGGCGAACCCCTCGGCGCGCTCGGCCAGCCAGCGGGCCTCGGCGCTGCGCATCGCCGGCGCGTCGAGCGTGTATTTCTCCGCCACCCCGCGCACCGTGCGCGCCAGGGTCAGCCCGCTCGCATCGGCGGCGACGATCCAGCCGCGCTCGGCGGGCAGCGACACGCCGTCGAGCCGCCCGGCCAAGGCCTGCGCTGCGCCCGCCGCGCGCGCCGGATCGGGCGACAGGGCGCCGGCGATCGCCGCCTGCTCGAGGAACTGGACCGGGATCACCGACGACAGCCGCCGCAAGCGCAAGCTCGCCTCACGCAGCCACGCCGCCTCGCTTGCGAGCTCCGGTCCCTCGAACACCCGCCCATCCGCGTACGAGATGCGCGCCTCGCCCAGCGCCTTGTCGAGCAGGAACTCTTCCAATGCCCGGTCGTCCTTGAGGTAGCGCTCGTCGTTGCCGCGCTTGGCGCGATAGAGCGGCGGCTGCGCGATGTAGAGATGCCCGCGCTCGATCAGCTCCGGCATCTGGCGGAAGAAGAAGGTGAGCAACAGCGTGCGAATGTGCGAGCCGTCGACGTCCGCGTCGGTCATGATGTTGATGCGGTGGTAGCGCAGCTTGGCGATGTCGAAGCCGCCCTGCTCCGGCTCGCCGGGGCCGATGCCGGTGCCGAGTGCCGTGATCAGCGTGCCGATCTCGGCGCTGCCCAGCATCCGGTCGAAGCGCGCCCGCTCGACGTTGAGGATTTTTCCCTTGAGCGGAAGTATCGCCTGAAACTTCCTGTCCCTGCCCTGTTTCGCCGAGCCGCCGGCGCTGTCGCCCTCGACGAGGAAAATCTCGGACTTCGCCGGGTCGCGCTCCTGGCAGTCGGCGAGCTTGCCGGGAAGAGTGGAGACGTCGAGCACGCCCTTGCGGCGAGTGAGGTCGCGCGCCTTGCGCGCCGCCTCACGGGCACTCGCCGCGTCCATCACCTTCTGGATGATCGACTTGGCCTCGCGCGGATGCGTCTCGAACCAGTGCGACACGGCGTCCGCGACGGCGGCCTGCACCACCGGCTGCACCTCGGAGCTAACCAGCTTGTCCTTGGTTTGCGAGGAGAATTTCGGGTCGGGCACCTTCACCGACAGCACCGCCGTCATGCCCTCGCGCATGTCGTCGCCGACCAGGGAAAGGGTGTCCTTCTTGCCCATGCCCTCGGCGTATTTGCTCACCACCCGGGTCAGCGCCTGGCGGAAGCCGGCGAGATGCGTGCCGCCGTCGCGCTGCATGATGTTGTTGGTGAAGCACAGCATCGTCTCGTGGAAGCTGTCGTTCCAGGTGAGCGCGAACTCGACTCGGATGCCCTGCTGGTCGGCCGGCGTGCGCAGGCTGATCGGCGGCGACAGCACCGGAGACTTGGCGCGATCGAGCCATTCGACGAAGGCGATCAGGCCGCCGTCATAGCGCATTTCCACCCGTTGCGCCGGCGCGTGCCGCTCGTCGGTCAGCACGATCTCCAGCCCCGAATTGAGGAAGGCGAGCTCGCGCAGCCGGCGTTCGAGGACGGCAAAGTCGTACTCGGTCTTGGTGAAGGTCGCCGGGCTCGGCTTGAACGTCACCTCGGTGCCGTTCGGATGGTCGGTCATGCCGATCACCGCGAGCGGCGCCTCGGCCTCGCCGTCGCGGAACCGGATGAAATGCTCCTCGCCGTTGCGCCAGATCCGCACCTCCATCCATTCGGACAGGGCGTTGACCACGGCGGCGCCGACCCCGTGCAGGCCGCCCGACACCTTGTACGAGTTCTGGTTGAACTTGCCCCCGGCGTGCAGGCGGGTCAGCACCACCTCGGCGGCGGAAATCCCCTCCTCCTGGTGGATGTCGGTCGGGATGCCGCGGCCGTCGTCGCTCACCGTCACGCTGCCGTCGCCGTTCAGCGTGAGCTCGACATGCGTGGCGAAGCCGGCCTGCGCCTCGTCCACCGCGTTGTCGATGATCTCGAAGGCCATGTGGTGCAGGCCGGAGCCGTCATCGGTGTCGCCGATATACATGCCCGGCCGCTTGCGGACGGCGTCGAGCCCGCGCAGGACGGAGATCGAGGAGGCGTCGTAGCTTTCGGACTCGGGTTGCGGCGCGGCGTTTTCGGACATGCCGTCGTGGTGCTCCAGCAGGCGGGGAATTTGTACTATAGATATATAACCGCTACAGCGTCCCGGGCACAGGGGCCACGGCCGGAAAACCCGCATCAGGACGCAATTCGCCGTCCCCCGCGCGCAGCCCCTCGGCGACGCCGCGCAGGGGAAAAAAGGTCTCGGCGTCGGTGCCGGTGAGCAGCGCCTGCGCGGGCAGCCGCGCCAGCGCCGCGAACAGTGCCAGGCGCCGCTCCGGGTCGAGATGCACGCAGGGTTCGTCGAGCAGCAGGAGGGGCGCGAAGCAGCGCGCCTCGGCGATCAGCGCGGCATGTCCGAGGATCAGCCCGATCAGCAGCGCCTTCTGCTGGCCGGTGCTGGCGAGCGCGGCGGCGAGGCCGCTCTCGGCCTCCGCGAGGCCCATGTCGGCCCGGTGCGCGCCGATCGCCGCCAACCCCGCCGCCGCGTCCCGCGCGCGGTTTGCCGCCAGTGTCTCGCGGAGCCAGTCCTCCACCGCCAGCGCCGGCTCCCCCGTCAGGCGCTCGGCGATGGGGCAGAGCAGCGCCAGCCGCGCGGTGGGGAACGGGGCCGCCGCACCCTGCTCCAGGGCCGCGTTGAGCCGCGCCACCAGCGCGGCCCGCGCCGCCGTGGCCGCCACCGCGTGACGCGCCATCGCGTCCTCGACCCCGGCGAGCCATGCCGGGTCCGTCCGGCCTTCGGCGAGCAGCCGGTTGCGGCTCGCCATCGCCGTGTCGTGCGCCGCCACCTCGCGGGCGTGCGAGGGCTCCAGCGCCCAGGCCAGCCGGTCGAGGAAACGGCGGCGGCCGGAGGCGCCCTCGACGAACAGCCGGTCCATCTGCGGGTTGAGCCACACGGCCGCGACCTTCGCGGCGATCTCGCCCTGGTTGCGCGGTGCCGCGCCGTCGAGCCGGAACGCGCGGCGGTCCGCCTGCCCGTCGGGGGCGGTGCCGGTTCCCACCTCCATCGGCCCCGCTGGCGTCGCGAACCGGCCGGCGACCCCCCAGCGGCCGGTGGCGCCCGGTCCCTTGCGGGCCAGTTCGGCGGTGCGCGCGCCGCGCAGCCCGCGTCCGGGCATCAACAGGGACACCGCCTCCAGCAGATTGGTCTTGCCGCTGCCGTTGGGTCCGAACACCGCGCTGATCCGCGCCGCCGGCCGCCACACCAGGGATGGATAGTTGCGGAACTCGGTCAGGGTGAGGCGGGTGAGGCGAAGACTCATGGGTGTCGAGGCCCCTCACCCCAACCCTCTCCCCTCAGCATGGGAGAGGGAGAAGATAAAGCCCTCTCCCCCGTTTGGGGGAGAGGGTTGGGTGAGGGGGCAGCGCCAGATGCGGTAGTCAGACCCGCATCGGCATCAGCACGTACAACGCGCTGGCATCCGCCGCGTCGCGCACCACCGTGGGGGCCGAGCCGTCGGAGAACAGGAATTCCACCTGCTCCTTGATCTGGTCGGTGATGTCGTTGAGATAGCGCGCCTGAAAGCCGATCTCCAGCGGGCCGGCCTCGTACTTCACCCGGTCGGCGTCGAGCTCTTCCGAGGCGGTGCCCTGGTCGGGACTGGCCGCGGACAGCACCAGCAGGTCGCGCGCCAGCGACAGCTTCACCGGGCGGGACCGCTCCGACGAGATCGCCGCCACCCGCGCCACCGCGTCGGAGAAATCCTTCACCCCGACGCGCAGCACCTTGTCGTTGTCGCGCGGGATGACGCGCTCGTATTCCGGGAAGGTGCCGTCGATCAGCTTGCTGGTCAGCAGCACCGGCCCGGCGTGGAACTGGATGCGCGTGTCGGACAGCGCCACCTCGACCTCGCCGGTATGCTCATCGAGCAGCTTTCGCAATTCGGTCACGGTCTTGCGTGGGATGATGACGCCGGGCATCGCGCTCGCCCCCTCCGGCAGCGGCTCCTCGACCCGGGCCAGCCGGTGCCCGTCGGTCGCCACGGCGCGCAGCACCTTCTCCCCCTCGCTCTCGGCGACGTGCAGATAGATGCCGTTCAGGTAATAGCGGGTTTCCTCGGTGCTGATGGCGAAGCGGGTGCGGTCGATCACCGCGCGCAGGGTCACCGCGGGCAGATGGAACCTGTGCGGTAGCGTCCCCGCGTTCATGCTGGGGAAATCCTCGACCGGCAGCACGACGAGGCTTGTGGCGTAGCGCCCGGCGCGCAATGCGAGCTGGGCGTCGCCGCCGGGGTGATCGAGCTCCACCTCGGCGCCGTCCGGCAGCCGGCGGACGATCTCGTACAAGGTCGCGGCGGGTGCCGTGCAGGCGCCGTTGCGGGTGGTGCCGGCGGGCACGTCCTCGACGATGGCGATCTCCATGTCGGTCGCGGTGAGGGTCAGCCGCCCGTCGCGGACGGCGATCATCACGTTGGCCAGGATGGGGATGGTGTTGCGCCGCTCCACCACGCTCTGCACATGGGCCAGCGCCTTGATCAGGGTGGCGCGGTCGGCCTTCAGCTTCATTGTCTCTGTCCTCGTGGGCGGCGGCCGGCCCGGCCGCGATCGGCCGCACGGACGCCCGGGCTCGAATCGGGGTTCGCCCACTGTAGCAACAGGCCCATGTCGCGGAAAGCGCCGCGCCGCCGCGCGCGACGATGCCCGTCTAGGATTCGAGCATCCGGCGCAGCAGCTCGACGTCCTCGGCGAAGGCGGCGTCTCGCTCCATCAGCTCGGTGATGCGGGCGACGGCGTGCATCACCGTGGTGTGGTCGCGGTTGCCGAACTTGCGGCCGATCTCGGGCAGGCTGCGGCTGGTGAGCTGCTTGGCGAGATACATCGCCACCTGCCGCGGCCGCGCCACCGCGCGGGCGCGCCGGGCGGAGGACATGTCGTTCATCCGGATATTGTAGTGCTCGGCGACGCGGCGCTGGATCTCTTCGATACTCACTCGCCGGTCATGCGCCTTGAGGATGTCGTGCAGCACTTCCTGCGTGGTCTCGAGCGTCACCGGGCGGCCGAACAGGTTGGCGTGCGCCACCAGCCGGTTCAGCGCGCCCTCCAGCTCGCGGACATTGGAGGTGATCTTGTGGGCCAGCAGTTCGAGCACCTTGGACGGCACCGCCACGCCCGCCCGCGCCGCCTTCGCCTCCAGGATGGAGATGCGCAGCTCGAACGTCGTGGCGTGTACGTCGGCCACCATGCCGCAGCCGAGGCGGGTCCGCAGCCGATCCTCGAGGCCCGAGAGGTCCGACGGCGACTTGTCGGCCGAGACGACGATCTGCTTGCCGGCATCGACCAGCGCGTTGAAGGTATGGAAGAATTCTTCCTGGGTGTTGTCCTTGCCGATGAGGAATTGCAGGTCGTCGATCATCAGCACGTCGACGCTGCGGAGCTGCTCCTTGAACTCCATCGTCGACTGGCTGCGGATCGCCGCGATGAAGCGGTACATGAATTTTTCCGCCGACATGTAGGCGACCGAGACCGGCTTGGTCCGGCCGGCGTTGCGGCTCACCAGATCCCAGGCCATCGCGTGCATCAGGTGCGTCTTGCCGAGCCCCACGCCGCCGTAGAGGAACAGCGGGTTGAAGCCGGCGCTGGCGGGATGCTCCGCGACCCGCCGCGCGCAGGCATAGGCGAACTCGTTCGGCTTGCCGACGACGAAGCTGTCGAACGTGAACCGCTGTTCGAGTGGTGCCGCCATCTCCGGACGCGCCTCGGGCTCAACACGGGAAGGTTCGGCTCGCGAGAGGCCCGCCGGCGGCGCCGCCGGCCGGGCGACCGGCGGCCCATCCGGCGAGGGATCGGCGGCACCAGCGTTGGCGACGACGAACTCCACCCGCCTGACGCGCCGGTTCTCCGCTTGCCAGAGCGCCATCAGCCTGTCGCCGTAATGGCCGCGCACCCAATCGCGCAGGAACTTGGTCGGTAGCTGGACGATGACCTCGGCGCCGTCGAGCCCGGCCAGCGTCATCTGGCGCAGCAGCGTCCGGTATTCGACCTCGCCGACCTCGTTCTGCAGGCGGCCGCGGACCCGGGCCCATTGCGCGGCCAGCTGAGGGTCGCCTCCCGACGGCTGATCCACGGACACAGGCACGTCCTGCTCAATGCTGCCGCTGTCGAATGCCACCGAAATCCGCCCCCGTTGCGGCGGATGGCTCCGCCGCTGCCCATATTGGTTCTTCCGCCCCCCGACGGGAGCGTCACGATGAGTTCCCCGTTTCCTCCTGGGCTAACATCTGAGTAATGATTAGGTCAGAGAAGCCCGAGAGGCAATCGGAATCTCTCGAGATCAGCAATCCAAAAGTATGAAAGCGGTAATCCGCAAGTATGCGGCAAGGAAACAAGGGAAATTGGTGAGGCGGGTGTCTACCCCCGTCTACAGTGCACGCGCACCCAGAAACAGCCATGCATCAGCACGGCGTCACGCGCTCTGATTTATTGATATTGCGCCGCACCGGTTCGCCGGTGCGGCGAAACGGCTCAGGCGCCCCCGGAGAGCGCCTTGACCCGCGCCGACAGCCGCGACAGCTTCCTCGCGACTGTGTTGTGATGCGTCACGCCCTTGTTCGCCGCCCGCTGCATTTCCGGCTGGGCCGCCTTCAGCGCCTCCTGCGCGGTCGCCTTGTCGCCCCCTGCAATCGCCGTCTCGACCTTCTTGACGAAGGTCCGCATACGGGATTTGCGCGCCTGATTGCGCTCGGTGCGACGCTTGGTCTGACGGATGCGCTTACGCGCTGAAGCGGTATTGGCCATGACAGCTTTCGTGAGAGGATCGGAGTAAGAAAAATATGCCGGCGGTGCCCCGGCCGGCGGAGGGACGTGTTCTATGCATCCCCCGGAACCGAGTCAAGGAACCGGGGCGAGCAAAGCGCACGCGAATCCGGGCAGGATTGCTCAACTTTTCCCAAAATTCGGCTTCCGCTTCTCAACGAAGGCGCTCATCCCCTCGCGCTGGTCCTGGGTGCCGAACAGCGACAGGAACAGCGCCCGCTCGTGCCGCACGCCCTCCACCAGGGTCGTCTCGAACGCGCGGTTGACCGCCTGCTTGGCCATCGCCACCGCGACCGGCGACAGCTCCGCGATCCGGGCCGCGATCTTCACCGCCTCGGCGACCAGCTGATCGGCCGGGAATACCCGCGAGACGAGGTTGCTCCGCTCGGCCTCGGCGGCGTCCATCATCCGCGCGGTGAGGATCATGTCCATCGCCTTGGACTTGCCCACCGCGCGCGTCAGACGCTGGGTGCCGCCGGCGCCCGGGATCACCCCGAGATTGATCTCCGGCTGGCCGAACTTTGCCGTATCGGCGGCCACGACCATGTCGCACATCATCGCCAGCTCGCAGCCGCCGCCGAGCGCGAAGCCCGCCACCGCCGCGATCACCGGCTTCTTCACGCGCAGCACCGTCTCCCAGCGCGCGCCGATGAAATCCTCCTGGAAGGCGGCCGGGTAGGTGCGGCCCTGCATTTCCTTGATGTCGGCGCCGGCGGCGAACGCCTTCTCCGAGCCGGTCAGCACCACCGCCCCGATCGCGGGATCGGCGTCGAAGGCGAGGAGCTGCGCGCCGAGCTCCTGCATGAGCTGGTCGCAAAGCGCGTTCAGCGCCTTGGGACGGTTGAGGCGGATCACGCCGACCCTGCCTTCCGTCTCGACGAGGATGGTCTCGTAGCTGCCGGCCATGCTTCGCTCTCCGTCCTGGGTTCGCTCTTTCTAGCGCTGGGTGCGCGGGCAGTAAAAAGTACTGCGCCCGGATTGGGCCACGCGGCGGATGAGGCCGCAGCCGGTTGCGCCGGGGCAGCGCTCGCAGGCCTCGCCCTCGCGGCCATAGACCTTCCAAGCGTGCTGAAAATAGCCCAGCTCCCCGTCGGGCTGGACGTAGTCGCGCAAGGACGACCCGCCGGCCGCGATCGCGTCGTTCAAGGTCGCCTGGATCGCCGGCACCAGCCGCGCGGCGCGCGCGCCGGGGATCGTGCGCGCCGAGCGGAGCGGGCTGATCGCAGCGCGGAACAGCGCCTCGCTGACGTAGATGTTGCCGAGCCCCGCGACCACGCGCTGGTCGAGCAGCGCCGCCTTGATCGGCGTCCGCTTGCCGGCCAGCGCGGCGGACAGGCCGGCGGGCGTGAAACCCGGATCGAGCGGCTCCGGCCCGAGCACGGCGAGCAGCCGGTGGGCATCCTCCTCGGCGGTCGGCATCAGGTCGAGGGCGCCGAAGCGACGCGGATCGACCAGTCCGATCCGCCAGCCCTCGTCGCTCACCAGCACGAGATGCTCGTGCAACGGCGGCGGCGCGTTGGAGCCGGGCGGGCTCAGCAACACCCGGCCCGACATGCCGAGATGCAGCAGCACGCTGTCGCCGCCCGCGAGGCGCATCAGGATGTATTTCGCCCGGCGACGAAACCCGGCCACCAGCGCGCCGGTCAGGCGCCGCTCCAGTCCCGGCGGGATGGGAAAGCGCAGATCGGCGCGATTGATCTGGGCGCGCGAGATCGTGCGGCCTTCGAGCCGGCCGCGCAGGCCTCGCATCACGGTTTCGACCTCGGGGAGTTCCGGCATGGGCGGCGGTCAGGCTATATGCTTCCCGGCATGAGCGACACCCCCGCCCAATCGACCGAGACCGCCGATTTCGGCTTTGCCCGCGTCCCCCGCGCGGAGAAGAAGCCGCTGGTCCGCGGGGTTTTCGAGCGTGTGGCCGGCCGCTACGACCTGATGAACGACCTCATGTCGCTCGGCATCCACCGCGCCTGGAAGCGGGTTTTTGTCAACGCCCTCGATCCGCGGCCGCACCGCACGCTGCTCGATCTCGCCGGCGGGACCGGCGACATCAGCTTCGGCTGGCTGGCCGGCGGCGGCGGCGCCGCGATCCTGTCGGACATCAACGCCGACATGCTCGCGGTCGGGCAGGATCGCGCGCTGGAACGCGGTTTCGTCGCCGGGCTGTCGCTGCTGGTGGCCGACGCCGAGCGCCTGCCGCTGCCGGACCGCGCGGTGGACCGCGTCTCGATCGCCTTCGGCCTGCGCAACTGCACCGACAAGGATGCGGTGCTGGCCGAGGCGCGGCGCGTGCTTCGGCCCGGCGGACGGTTCTTCTGCCTGGAGTTCAGCCACGTCGAAATCGCCGCGTTGGCGCCGGTCTATGACGCATGGTCCTTCAAGGTGCTGCCCCGCCTCGGCCGCGTCGTCGCCAAGGACGAGGACAGCTACCGCTACCTCGCCGAGAGCATCCGCATGTTCCCCGACCAGGAGACGCTCGCCGACATGATGCGGGCGGCCGGGTTTGCGCGCGTGGAAGTGCGGAAACTCTCGGGTGGGATTGCCGCGATCCATTCGGGGTGGCGGCTGTGAGTATCGCGGGCGGCAACCCCCTCACCCAACCCTCTCCCCCTTGGGGGAGAGGGCTTTCTCTTCTCCCTCTCCCCCTTGGGGGAGAGGGCCGGGGTGAGGGGATCGCGCACGCCACCCGAGCCGGCGCCCGCCCATGACCCTAACCACCAAGCGCGTCCTCCTGATCATCGCGGGCGGCATCGCCGCGTTCAAGTCGCTCGAACTCATCCGCCTCCTCCGCGCCCGAGGCTGCGGCGTGACCTGCGTGCTGACCAAGTCGGGGGCCGAGTTCGTCACCCCGCTCTCCCTCCAGGCGCTCAGCGAAACCCGCGTCTACACCGACCTGTTCTCCCTCACCGACGAAAGCGAGATGGGCCACATCCAGCTTTCCCGCAGCGCCGACCTCATGGTGGTCGCCCCCGCCTCGGCAAACCTCCTCGCAAAGATGGCGGCCGGCCTCGCCGACGATCTCGCCTCCACCCTGCTGCTCGCCACCGACAAGCCGGTCTTGGCCGCGCCCGCGATGAACGTGCGGATGTGGCTGCACCCCGCCACCCAGGCCAATCTCGCCCTCCTTACCGGGCGCGGGGTGACGTTCGTCGGCCCGGACGAGGGTGCCATGGCCTGCCACGAGTTCGGCCCCGGCCGGCTGTCGGAGCCGCCGGCGATCCTCGCCGCCATCGAGGGCCTTCTCGGTCGGGGCAAGAAGCCGCTCGCCGGCCGGCACGCGCTGGTCACCAGCGGGCCGACGCACGAGCCGATCGACCCGGTGCGCTACATCGCCAACCGCAGCAGCGGCCGCCAGGGCCACGCCATCGCGGCGTCTCTGGCGGAACTCGGCGCGCGGGTGACCCTGGTGAGCGGCCCCGTCGCGATGCCGGATCCGCGAGGCGTCGCGATCCGCCGCGTCGAGACCGCGGCGGAGATGCTCGCCGCCTGCCGCGACGCGCTGCCCGCCGACGTCGCGGTGTTCGCCGCGGCCGTCGCCGACTGGCGGGTCGCGAACGTGACCGACCGCAAGATCAAGAAGACGCCGGACGGCGGCGCGCCGGGTCTCAGCCTGGTCGCCAATCCGGACATTCTCGCCACCATCGCCCGCCCCGGCCCGCAACGTCCCGGACTGGTGATCGGCTTCGCGGCCGAGACGCACGATGTGGCCGAGAACGCGACCGCCAAGCGGCTGCGCAAGGGCTGCGACTGGATCGTCGCCAATGACGTCTCGCCCGCGACCGGGATCATGGGCGGCACGGAAAACGCCGTTCTGCTGGTCACCGCCGACGGTGTGGAGACCTGGCCCCGCCTCGCCAAGGAGGAGGTAGCCGAGCGCCTCGCCGCGCGGATCGCGGAGGCGATGGGCTCGACCTCTCAGCCCGACGCTCTCCCGTCGGAAGGGGCGAGGGAGAAGCTGACCGCTCCATGAAAATCCGCATCCGCCGCTTGCCGCATGGCGAGGGACTGCCCCTGCCCGGCTACGCGACTTCCGGGGCCGCGGGGATGGACCTGCTAGCCGCCGTCGCGGCGCCGGTCACGATCCCGCCGGGCGGCCGGACGCTGATCCCGACCGGGCTTGCGCTCGCGCTGCCGCCCGGCCACGAGTTGCAGGTCCGCCCGCGATCCGGCCTCGCGCTGCGTCACGGCATCGTCCTGCCCAACAGCCCCGGCACGATCGACGAGGACTATCGCGGCGAACTGCAGGTCATCGTGCTGAACGCCGGCGACGCGCCGTTCACGGTCGAGCGCGGCATGAGGATCGCCCAGGCGGTGCTGGCCCCGGTGCTGCGCGCCGAGTGGGACGAGGTGGCCGATCTTGACGACACCGCGCGGAATAGCGGCGGCTTCGGCAGCACCGGCGTATCCTAAACAGGCAGCCGGATGCGCGCCCGCAACCCGCCGAGCGGGCTCTCCTCCAGCACGATGTCCCCGCCATGCGCGCGGACGATATCGCGCGCGATGGTCAGGCCGAGCCCGGTGCCGCCGGCCGCCCCGCTCTCGAACGGGCGGAAGACGCTCTCCCGCCGGTCGGGCGGGATGCCGGGGCCGTCGTCGTCTACCGTCACCTGGATGCTGCGCGCGCCATTCGTCTCGGCGCCCAGCGTCACGCGGCGCGCGTGCCGGCGGGCGTTGTCCACGAGGTTGGTGATCGCCCGCTTCACGGCGTCGGCGCGCAGCGGCAGGGTGAGCGTCGCCGGCACATTCAGCTCCACCCTGGCGCCCGCGCGACGCGCCCCGGCGGCGACCTCCTCGAGCACCGCCGAGAGGTTGACCGGCTCGGCCTGCTCGGTGCCCTCGCCACGGGCGAAGGCGAGATAGCCGCCGATCATCCGCTCCATCTCCTCGACGTCGGCGGTCATCTCGGCGACATCCTGCCTTGTCTCCTCGGTGCCCGGCAGCATCGCCAATGCAAGCCGCAACCGGGTCAGCGGCGTACGCAGATCGTGCGAGACGCCGGCCAGCATCTCGGTGCGCTGGGCGAGAAAGCGGCGAATGCGGTCCTGCATCCGGTTGAACGCGGTCGCCGCTTGTCGCACTTCGATCGCGCCCTCCGGCCGGATCGGCCCGGCGTCGCGCCCCACGCCGAACGCCTCGGCCGCGGCAGCCAGCCGGCGGATGGCGCGCACCTGGTTGCGCATGAACAGGGCGGCGATGCTGAACAGCAGCAGCGCGGTGCCGACCAGCCACAGCACGAACAGGTAGATCGTCGCGGAATAAAGGCGCTTGCGCGGCGCGTTCACCTCCAGCACGCCATCGGCCAGCTGCACCCGGATCAGCACCGAATTCGGCTCCGAGAGCCAGTCCATCGTGAACGGCAGCCGCACCCGCTCCACCAATGCCGCGTGCAGGTCGTCGTCCATCGGCCCGAGGATGTTCTGCGGCGGCTGGTTGGGCAGGATCGCGCCCGGCTTGAGTTCCATCGCCAGACCGAACTGGTCGCGGGCCGACATCAGGATCCAGTCGCGATTCTCCTCGCCGGGGAAGCGCCGCATGGCATCCAGAGTGAAGGCCAGCTCGCCCGCCACCGCCCCGGACAGCCGGCGCGAGACGACGTCGAGATGGCTGCCGTAGAAGATCTGCAGCGCCACCGCCTGCAGCAGCACAAGCGGCAGCAGGATCATCAGCAGGCTGCGGCCGAGCAGCGAGCGGGGCAGGATGCGCCGCTTCAGCCATGAGCCGAACGGGACCCGAGGTCCGCGCACGCTACTGTCCCGGCTTGAGCACGTAGCCACGCCCGCGAACCGTATGCAGGAACCGCGGCTCGCGCGGGTCGGCCTCGATCTTGCGCCGGAGCCGCGTCACCTGCACGTCGATCGCCCGCTCGCCCGCCTCGTCCATGCCGAGGGCGGCGGCGATCTCCTCGCGCGAAAGCACCTCGTTCGGCTTGCGCGCCAGCGCAGTCAGCAGCGCCGCCTCGCCGCCGGTCAGCCGCACCACGCCCGACCGGTCGCGCAATTCGCCCCGGTCGGGATCGTACTCGGCTTCCCCGAGCGTCACCGGGCCAGCCGGCGCGCTCGGGGGAGCGGCGGGCGCGCGGCGCAGCATGGCGCGAATGCGCAGCACCAGTTCGCGCGGATCGGAGCCCTTGGCGAGATAGTCGTCCGCCCCCGCCTCGAAGCCGGAGATGCGATCCTCGGGCGCGTCGCGCGCGGTGAGCAGCAGGACCGGCAGGTCGCGGTTCTCCTGGCGGAGCGCCTCGGTGAGCCCGAGCCCACTCTCGCCCGGCATCATCACGTCGAGCACCAGCAGGTCCGGGTTGAGGAAGCGCAGCCGGTCCCGCGCCTCCGCCGCGTTCTCCGCCGTGGTCACGCGAAAGCCGTTCTCCGCGAGGAAGCGGGACAGCAGGGTGCGCAGCCTCGCGTCATCGTCCACCACCAGGATGTGCGGCGCCTCCGCCACGCTCAGGCCCACCCGTTCATGCCGGCGTCCGCAGGCGCGGCTCCCGGTTGGCGGGCTCGGCGCTGTCGAGATAGGCGCGCGCGGTGTCGTTCATGATGCCCCACATGACCCGGCGGAACCCCTCCACCGCGTTCGCCCCGGCCTCGCGATAGGCGGCGGTCAGCCGCTCGCGCTGGCGCTCGAACAGCCGCCGCTCCAGCGCCTGGCCCTGCGGCGTCAAGGTCAGCAGCCGCTGGCGCCGGTCTGCCCGTCCGGGCGCCTGGACCACGTAGCCCTGCTCGATCAGCGCGGTGAGCACCCGCGCCAGCGACTGCTTGGTGATCCTGAGAATGCCCAACAGGTCGCTCACCGTGATCCCGGGATTGCGGCCGATGAAATGCAGCGCCCGGTGATGGGCGCGGCCGAGGCCGAGTTCGTCGAGGATCACGTCGGCGGCATGGGTGAAGTCGCGATAGGCGAAGAACAGCAAATCCTGCGCCAGCCGGATCTCCTCCTCGCGCAGGAACAGCAGGTTCGACCCGGCCGGTGACTTGGGCTCCAGCATCGTCATGCGGCCCTCGGCGCCGCAACCCGGTTCGCGGGGGCGCGTTCTTCAAAGGCCATCGTCTCGCCCTTCGGGTCGGGCATGGCAGGCATTCCTTGAACTTGCGACAGGTTCATTGACGTATTTTGCCAGCCATTATACCGTCAGGCATCCTGAAGCAACAATCTTGCGAGGAAGTCCCTTATGGCGCTTGTTCCTTTCGACGACCGCGACGGGTGGATCTGGTGGGACGGCGCGATGGTCCCCTGGCGCGACGCCAAGCTGCACGTTCTCTCGCATGGGCTGCACTATGCCAGCGCCGTGTTCGAAGGCGAACGGGCCTATAACGGCAATATCTTTCGGCTGCGCGATCACACCGACCGGCTGATCAATTCCGGACGCATCCTGGGCTTCGAGATCCCCCACACCGCCGACGAGATCGACAAGGCGTGCAAGGCGGTGCTCAAGGCGAACGGCCAGGAGGAGGCGTATGTCCGCCCGATCGCCTGGCGCGGGACGGAGATGCTGGCGGTCTCGGCGCAGCTCACCACGATCCATCTGGCCATCGCGTCCTGGCCCTGGCCGAGCTATTTCGGCGCGGACCGGATGAAGGGCATCCGCCTCGGCATGGCGGAGTGGATCCGTCCCGACCCGCGGACCGCGCCCACCGCCTCCAAGGCGACCGGCCTGTACATGATCGGCACGATGTCGAAGCACAAGGCGGAGGCCGCCGGCTACGACGACGCGCTGATGCTGGACTGGCGCGGCCACGTCGCCGAGGCCACCGGGGCGAACATCTTCTTCGTCATGGACGGCGAGCTGCACACACCCACGCCCGACTGCTTTCTCGACGGCATCACCCGCCGCTCGGTGATGTCGCTCGCCAAGCACCGCCAGATCAAGATCGTCGAGCGCGCGATCCTGCCCGAGGAGATGAAGGACGCCTCCGAAGCCTTCCTCGCCGGCACCGCCGCCGAGGTGACACCGATCCGCCAGATCGGCACCGAATACAGCTTCACCCCCGGCCCGATCACCGAGACCTTGCTGAAGGACTATGAGGCACTGGTACGGAAGTCGCCGGAGGAAGTGGCGCGGGTGACGGGCTAGCGAGGCTTCATGGCAGCATGGCGCAGATGGATAGGTCATCTGCGGCAACCCTGGCGAGTGCCCTGGCTGCTTTGGAAGACGATCCGCTATCAGTTTACCGCAGCGGCGGTTGAAGCGCGCTACGACCGCCGCTTCAACATCGACACGGGCGGTTTTATTCCAGGCTCGGAAGTCGGTGCGGACGGCGCGACGGCCGCATCGGGCGTCGGCTATCTGGGCACGCCGCCGGCCCTCGCCGAGCACCTAATCAGACAGGTGCGCGACCGTGCTCCCGGTGCGACCTTCATCGATATCGGGGCCGGCAAAGGGCGCGTTCTCCTGGTCGCCGCGCGGCATCCGTTCGCAAAGGTCGTCGGCGTCGAGCTCACCGAAGGCTCGCGCATTGCGCGGCGGAACGCCGAGATCATGGCTCGACAGGTCGGAGGCCTGGCGCCGATCGAAGTCATTCATGGCGATGCCACGGAATACATGCTGCCGGACACGCCTTGCGTGCTGTTCTTCTATCGCCCCTTCACTGGCGAGATCGCGGAACGTGTGATCCGGGGCATCGTTGATTCGGTACGCGACAGGCCCCGCCCAGTCACCATCATTTACTACACGCAGGATTTTCCGACCGCGCTGGACGACCCGATTTTCACACGTCGGATCGTGACCGATCTGCCGTCCGACCGGATGGAGCGGTTTCGTGCATTCGGCTTCCAGGCCGCAATATTCGAGGCCGGCTGACCGTCCTGCCGATGCTGGGGTCCGAAAACCGCGAGACACCGCGCGGGATCGGGCCGATGATCCGGGCATGGACCTCGATCCGGACGCCTGCTACCGCGCGATCCTGACCCGGGACGCGCGTTTCGACGGACGGCTGTTCGTGGCCGTCACGACGACGGGCGTCTATTGCCGCCCCGTGTGTCCCGCGCGGACGCCCAATCGGGAAAACGTTCGCTTCTATCCGACGGCGGCGGCGGCCCAGAGTGCCGGCTTTCGCGCCTGCCTGCGCTGCCGGCCGGAGACCTCGCCCGAGCTGGCCGTCTGGCGCGGTACGTCGAACACGGTCTCGCGCGCGCTGGCGCTGATCGAGACCGGCGCGCTCGACGGCGCCGACGTCGCGTCCCTCGCCGAGCGGCTCGGTGTCGGCGACCGCCAGCTGCGGCGGCTGTTCAGGGTTCATCTCGGAGCCTCGCCGCTCGCCGTCGCGCAGACCCGGCGGGTGCATCTCGCCAAGCAGCTGATCCACGAGACCGATCTGCCGATGACTGAGGTGGCGCTCGCCGCAGGCTTCGGCAGCGTGCGGCGCTTCAACGAGACCTTCCAGCGCCTCTACCGCCGCCCGCCCGCCGCCTTGCGCCGGCGCGCCAACCCGCGCGAAGTCGCGGCCTCACGCTGTCTCGTTGAAGCTGCGCTATCGGCCGCCCTATGACTGGAGCGCCATGCTGGCGTTCCTCGCGGCCCGCGCGATCCCCGGCGTGGAGACCGTCTCGGGCGATCGCTATGCCCGCACGATCGCGCTCGGCGCCGACCGGGGGGTGATCGCGGCGACGCCGGCGGGGCGCGACTGTTTCGCCGTCGAGGTGCGCTTCCCCCGGCTCGCCGCACTCCCGACCGTCCTCGCGCGCATTCGCCGCGTGCTCGACCTCGCGGCGGATCCGGTGCTGATCGGCGGGCATCTCGGCCAGGATCCGCGCCTCGTGCCGCTGATCGAGGCACGGCCGGGGTTGCGGGTGCCCGGCGCCTGGGACGGGTTCGAGCTGGCCATCCGCGCGGTGCTCGGCCAGCAGATCACGGTCGCCGCCGCGCGCAAGCTCGCCGGCAAGCTCGTCGCGGCGCACGGTGATCCGCTGCCCGAGCAATGGCGGGAGGACGGGCTCAGCCACACCTTCCCGAACCCCGGGCGGCTGGCCGGGGCCGATCCGGTCCTGCTCGGGATGCCGCGCAGCCGAGCCGCCGCCCTCGCTTCCGTGGCCCGCGCCGTCGCCGCCGATCCGTCGCTGTTCGGCCCCAGCCGGAGCCTCGAGGACGCCATCGAGCGGCTATGCGCGCTGTCCGGCATCGGCGAATGGACCGCGCAATACATCGCCATGCGAGCCTTGCGCGAGCCGGATGCCTTTCCAGCGGCGGATATCGGGCTTCTGCGCGCGCTGGCGGAGCCCGACGGTTCGCGTCCCACGCCGCGCGAGCTGCTTGCCCGCGCCGAGCAATGGCGGCCGTGGCGTGCCTACGCCGCCCAGCACCTCTGGGCCGCAGAAGCCGCCCGCGCCCGGCCCGTCGAGGAGACATGCGATGCCCGACAAGCCGCCTGAACACCTCCTTCTCGACCGGCTCGCGACGCCGATCGGCGAGGCATTGCTCGTGACCGACGAAGCGGAAAACCTGCGCGCACTCGACTGGGCCGATCACGAGGGCCGGATGCGCCGGCTGCTCCGCTTGCACTACGGGACCACGCCGGTCGAAGCAGGCGCGGCCCCGGCCGACATCCGACAGGCGCTGCAAGACTACTTCGCGGGCGATTTGTCCGCACTCCAGCGCATCGAGTGGCGCACCGCCGGAACTGCGTTCCAGCGCGAGGTCTGGGCGGCGCTGACGCGGATACCGCCCGGCGAGACCGTGAGCTATGGCGCGCTGGCGGCACGGCTCGGCAAGCCCGATGCTGTCCGCGCCGTTGGCACGGCGAACGGCGCCAATCCGGTGAGCATCGTGGTGCCATGTCACCGCGTCATCGGCGCCGACGGCTCGCTCACCGGCTACGGCGGCGGTCTCGACCGCAAACGCTGGCTGCTCGCGCACGAGGGCGCGACGATCTAGAGCGATTCGAGCAGACCATCGCGGCCGGGAGGGTGACACGGAAGGGAAGCCGGCGCATTCTTCGTGCCAGTGTGAAACGCCTGATGTGGGAGAGGAACGGATGGGAACACTGCTTGAGGGCAAGGTCGCGGTCATCACCGGATCGGGCCGCGGCATTGGCCGCTCGATGGCGCTGGCGATGGCCGACCAGGGCGCCAAGATCGTCGTCAACGACGTCGGCGCCGCAGTGAGCGGCGAGGGCCACGACGATACGCCGGCGCAGGAAGTGGTGCGCAGCATCACACAAAAGCACGGCCAGGGCCGCGCGGTGGTCAACACCGACAGCGTCGCCGACTGGGACTCCGCGCAACGGATCGTGCAGACCGCGATCGACAGCTTCGGCCGCATCGACATCGTGGTGAACAACGCCGGCATTCTGCGCGACGTGATCTTCCATCGCATGACGCCGGAAGAGTTCGACGCGGTGATGAAGGTTCACCTGTACGGCGCGTTCTACGTGAGCCGCGCCGCGGTCCCGCATTTCCGCGCCCAGGAGAGCGGCGCGTATATCCACATGACCTCGACCTCGGGGCTCATCGGCAGCGTCGGCCAGGTCAACTACGCCGCCGCCAAGCTCGGCATCGCCGGCATGTCGCGCGCCATCGCCGGCGATACGGCGCGCTACAAGGTGCGCTCCAACTGCATCGGCCCGCACGCCTTCAGCCGCATGATCGAGAGCATTCCGGGTCTCTCCGAGGAGACGCTGAAGAAGCGCGCCGAGCGCACCAGCCCGGACCACGTGGCGAAGCTCGCGGTGTTCCTCGCCTCCGACGCGGCGGCCGAGATCACCGGCAACATCTTCGGCGCGCGCGGCAACGAACTCTATCTCTACAGCCAGCCCCGCCCCATCCGCATCCTGATGAAGGAGGACGGCTGGACGCCCGAGAAGATGGTCGAGATCGCCCTTCCGGCATGGCGCAGCGGGCTCACCAAGCTCGAGCGCACCGGCGACGTGTACAACTGGGAATCCGTCTGAACCCGCTCAGGCGACGCTTCCGTCGCGTGTGAGAACCCCTCACCCCGGCCCTCTCCCCTAAGCAGGGGAGAGGGAAAGAAAGCCCTCTCCCCCGTTTGGGGGAGAGGGTTGGGTGAGGGGGCCGGCGCTCACACGTGAATCAACGGACACCCACCCTCAGCCATCGGCCGAAACGCCTCGTCGGCCGGCGTCGTCGCGAGATGCGTGTAAACGTCGCCCGCGTAGCGGCTCTCCGCCGGCTTCTTGACGCGGAACAGATACGCCGGATGGATCTTCCGCCCGTCCTCGCGGATCGAGCCCGGGCCGAAGCAATCGTCGTCCGTCGGCATCCGCTTCATCGCGGCGACCGTCGCGCGGCCCGAGTCCTTCGCGCGCGCCGGACCCAGCGCCTTCACCACTTTGAGGTAGTGCGTCACCGCCGAGTAGCTGCCGGCCTGATTCATGTTGGGAAACACGCCCTGCCCCAGCGCCGGCTTGACGCGCCGCATGAACGCTCGCGTCCGGTCGTTGAAGTCCCAGTAGAAATTCTCCGTCAGGATGAGCCCCTGCGCGACCGGCAGCCCCATGCCGAGCACGTCGGTGATGAAGCAGGCGATCGCCGCCAGGGTCATCGTGCGATCGAGCCCGAATTCGTGCGCCTGCTTGGCGCAGTTGACGAAGTTCGCCCCGGCCGAGGCGAAGGCGAGCACCTTGGCGCCGCTTGCCTGCGCCTGCAGCAGGAACGCGGAAAAATCCGTCGTCTCGGGAAACGGAAACAGCGCCGAGCCGATCACCTTGCCGCCCGTCGCCTGGACGAATTCCGTGGTGTCGCGCTGGAGAGTATGTCCGTACGTGTAGTCGGCGGTGACGAAATACCACGTCTTGCCGCCCTGCTTGACGATCGCCGTGGCGGTGGAGTGCGGGATGTTCCAGGTGTCCAACGTCCAATGCACGGTGTTGGCGTTGCACGACTTGCCGGTCAGCGCCGAGGTGCCGGCGCCGGTGTTGAGATGCACCTTGTCCTTCTCCGCCGTGACGGCGGTGCAGGCGAGCGCCACCGCGGAGCTGTCGACACCGACGATCGCGTCCACCCCGCCGCGATCGTACCATTCGCGCACCAGCCCGACCGCGATGTCCGGTTTGTTCTGATGGTCGGCGACGGTCATCTCCACCTTGATCTCGGGATGGCTCGCGGCGAACTCGCCGATCGCCTGCCGCGCGCAGGCCACGCCGTTCGGCCCGGTGAGGTCGCGATACGGGCCGGACATGTCGGTGAGCATCCCGATGCGGATCGTGTCGTCGGCTTGCGCGCGTGCGCGGCGCAACGGCACGGCCAAACCCGCCACGGAGCTGGCGATGAGGGCGCGTCGGCTCAAGCTCATGGCGTTTCCCACTATGCGCTGATTTGGTTGAGACGGAGCTTACCCGTGAGGGGAACGGGCGCAAGATGGCCGCGCTTCACTTCGCGCGAGGCGACCGCATATCCTGCCGCGGCCCCGATCTCCGGAGTGGTCATGGACACCGACATCATCGCCCGCAGCCTGGAACTGGTCGCCGAGCGGCACGGCGACCCGGCGCCGCTGGTCTACGCCCGCCTGTTCGCCGCGCATCCCGACATGGAAGCCCTGTTCGTCCGTGACACCGCCGGCAGCGTGCGCGGCCAGATGCTGATGGTCGTCATCGAGAGCCTGCTCGACTACATCGGCGGCAACGCCTATTCCGCCAACCTCATCCGCGTCGAGCGGATCAACCACGAGGGCCTCGGCGTGCCGCCCGAGGTATTCGACACGTTCTTCGCCACCGTGATGGCGACGTTCAAGGATTTGCTCGGCGAGAACTGGACACCGGCGACCGACGCTGCGTGGCGGGAGCTGCTGGCCGAACTCGAGCGCGTCACCGCGTAGCGCGCGTCCTCACCGCCCAACGAAACGCGGCTTCCGCTTCTCCTTGAACGCCGCGACCCCTTCGGGATTGTCCGCCGTCGCGTGCAGCGCGGGCTGCACCAGGCTTTCCATCTCTAGATAGTCCTCAAGGCTCGGCCCGGTCGCGTAGTGGATCAGCTTCTTCGCCAGTCCCATCGCAAAGGTCGGACCCTCGGCGAAGTCGGCAGCCATCGCTTCCGCCGTCGTCAGCACCGCGTCGTCGTCGACAATTTTCTCGACCAGACCAAGTGACTCCGCTTCCTTGGCGTCCACCATGCGCGCCGAGAATACCAGTTCCTTCGCCCGCGCCATGCCGACGCGGCGCGCGAGGAACCACGCATTGCCGCCGTCGGGTGCCAGCCCGAGCTTGCGGAACACCGCGCCGAAGCGCGAGCCGGTGCCGCACACCACGAGATCGCAAGCCAGCGCGATGCTCCAGCCGACGCCGACCGCGACGCCGTGCACCGCCGCGATCACCGGCTTCTCGATCGCGTGGAGCTGGCGGATGTAGCTCTGGCTGCCGCGCTGCAGCCGCTCGCGGCCCTCGCGCAAATCGCCCTTGCCCATCTTCGTCACATCCGCGCCGGCGCAGAAATTCTTGCCGGCGCCGGTGACGATCACCGCGCGCACCGTGTCGTCGAAGCGCACCCGGTGAAAATGCTCGGTGAGCTGCTCGCGCATTTCCCAGGTCAGCGCGTTCATCCGCTCCGGCCGGTTCAGCACCACCTTCGCAAGCGCGCCCTCGACGATCAGCTCGACCGACATTTTTCCCCGTCCTCCCGCTGCGGGCGAAATCATGCACCGCTCCCCGGCGGCTTCCAAGCCGTGTTGACGCCGCGCGCGGGTCGGGCGCAGCGTTGCGACAAGGAAGTCGAGAGGAGCCGTCATGCGTCCGTTCGAGGGCATTCGCATCATCGACATCACGCACGTCCTGGCCGGGCCGTTCGCCGCCTACCAGCTCGCCGTGCTCGGCGCCGACGTGATCAAGGTGGAGCACCCCGATGACCCCGACCAGAGCCGCAACTCCGGCACCGACCGCGCGCTGAACCACGCCGGCATGGGCACCGGCTTTCTCACTCAGGCGTCGAACAAGCGCTCGATCACGCTCGACCTCAAGACCGAGCCGGGACGCGAGGTGCTGATGCGATTGGCGAAGACCGCCGACGTGCTCGTGGAAAACTACCGACCGGGCGCATTCGAG
The DNA here is from genome assembly GCA_963795435.1 of uncultured Alphaproteobacteria bacterium. GTDB lineage: Bacteria > Pseudomonadota > Alphaproteobacteria > Acetobacterales > Acetobacteraceae > JAFKFI01. The sequence continues at coordinate 1,229,054 of CAWCHV010000009.1, read as the reverse complement.
GCGCTCGGTCTGGGATACGAGGCGCTCGCGGAAAAAAATCCGCGACTGATCTACGCCTCATTCTCCGCCTTCGGCCAGGATGGCCCGCGCGGCGTGCAGACCGCGTACGACCACGTGATCCAGGCGAGCTCCGGCATCATGGCGATGACCGGCACGCCGGACGTGCATCCGGTGATGTTCGGTTCGCCGGCGATCGACTACGCGACCGGCACGATGGGCGCTTTCGCGCTCTCGGCGGCATTGTTCCAGCGCGAGCGCACCGGGCGCGGGCAGCGCGTCGACATGGCGATGCTGGACGTGGCGATGATCCTGATGAGCTCGCACCTCACCGGTTTCCTGCGCAACGGCGTGCACCCCAAGCCGCACGGCAACCGCCACAACCACGCGACCAGCGGCGCCTACCCGACCAAGGGCGGCCTGCTTATGCTGGGGGCGAGCAATTTGCGCCAGCAAAGGCGCGTCTGGACCGTGCTCGAGCATCCCGAACTCATCAAGCGCACCAACGAGGAGCGCGAGGCCGACCGTCCGCGCGAGGCCGCCGTGCTCTCCGAGATCCTGCTGACCAAGACCGCCGACGAGTGGGAGAGTTTCTTCCAGTCCCGCCACATCCCCGCAGCGCGGGTGCGCGAGATGCGCGAGGCGCTCGATGATCCGCAGCTCAAGGCGCGCCGCATCGTCCATCGCCACGAACGCGCGCCAGGCATCGACGGCCCGTTCAGCGTGCCGCTCGCCGCCTTCAAGTTCGCCCACGGCGGCGCCAGCATCGAAACCCCGCCGCCGCGGCTCGGCGAGCACACCGAGGCGGTGCTGGGCGAGTTAGGGTATTCCGCGCCGGAAATCGCGCAGCTGCGGGACGCGAAAGCCATCTGAGCGCGGCGTCCCTAATCGCCGGTGAAGTTCGGCCGGCGCTTCTCGAGAAAAGCGTTCGCCGCCTCGCGATGATCCGAGGTCGCGTGCGCCAGTGCCTGCATCGACGCCGCCATTTCCAGCAGCGTGTCCATCCGCGCGTGCCGCCCCTCCAGCAGCAGGCGCTTGGTCAGGCGCACCGCGTCCGGCGGGTTGGCGGCGATGCGTTCCGCAAGCGCGCGCGCCGTCGCCAGCAACTCCCCGTCGGGCACCACGCGGGAGACCAAGCCGCAGGCCAGCGCCTCCTCGGCGTCGAGCGTGTCGCCGGTGAAGGCCATCTCGCACGCCTTCGAGAAACCGACCGCGCGCGGCAGCAGCCAGGCGCCGCCGTCGCCGGCGATCAGGCCGACCTTGACGAAACTCTCGGCGAATCGTCCGCTCTCGCCGGCGATGCGGATGTCGCACATGCAGGCGAGATCGAGCCCCGCGCCGATCGCCGGGCCGTTCACCGCCGCGATCATCGGCACGTCTAGGCGCTCGAAGGCCAGCGGGATGCGCTGGATGCCGTGCTTGTAGTAGCTCGGCGTCTTGATCGGTTGGCGCGCGCGGCCCTCCGCCTCCGCCGCCATCGCGCGCAGATCGCCGCCCGAGGAGAACGCGTTGCCGGCGCCGGTCAGGATCGCCACGCGCACGCTGCGGTCCTGGTTCATCCGGTCGAGGGCGTCGATGATGGCGTCAACGACCTCGCGCTCGGAGATCGGGTTGCGCCGCTCGGGGCGGTTGAGGGTGAGCGTGACGATCGCGCCGTCCTGCTGGTACAGCACCGGGTCCGACATGGTTTCCTCCGTTATCTAGGTTCAGCGCAGCCCGAGGCCGCGCGCGATCATGCCGCGCAGGATCTCCCGCGTGCCGCCGCGCAACGAGAAGGACGGCGCGTGCAGCATGGTGTGCGCCAGCACCGCCGAAAACGCGTTGGTCGAATTCGCCGTGGGCTCGGTGTCGATCAACAATCGTGCGATCTCGGGGATTTCCTGCTCGACGAGCGCGCCGAGGTCTTTGACCAATGCCGCCTGCACCGCCGGATTTTCGCCCGCTTGCAGCATTCCCGCGACCGAGCGCGACAGTCGCCGCAGGGTCATGGTGTGCGCCGCCAGCCGCCCAACCGCTATCGACGCGCGGTCCGACGGGTTCGGCCCCAGCGCGCGCAGCAGCTCGACGATGAGGGTAAAGCTAGACAGGAACCGCTCCGGCCCGCTGCGCTCCAGGGCGAGTTCGCTCGTCACCTGGTTCCACCCGTCGCCCTCGCGGCCGAGCAGCGCGGTCTCCGGCAGGAAGCAGTCGGTGAACACGACCTCGTTGAAGTGATGCTCGCCGGTCAGGGCAAAAATCGGGCTGATCTTGATGCCGGAGGTGTTCTTGAGATCGATCAGGAACTGACTGACGCCGCCATGCCGGTTGGCGCTGTCGGGCGCGCCGGTACGACAGAACAGAACCATGTAGTGCGAAAGATGCGCGAACGAGGTCCACACCTTGGTCCCGTTCACCAGATAGCCGCCCTGCACCTTGGTCGCGCGGGTCCGCACCGAGGCGAGGTCGGAGCCGGTGTCGGGCTCGCTCATACCGATGCAGAAAAATGCCTCGCCCCGCGCGATGCGCGGGAGAATCGTCTCCTTCTGCTCGTCGGTGCCGACGCGCATGATCAGCGGCCCGCTCTGGCGGTCGGCGATCCAATGGGCGCTCACCGGCGCGCCGGCGGCCAGCATCTCCTCCAGCACGACGTAGCGTTCCAGCGCGGTACGCTCGCGGCCCCCGTAGCGCTTCGGCCAGGTCATCGCGATCCAGCCGCGCTCGCCCATCTTGCGGCTGAACGCCGGATCGTGGCCGTTCCAGCTCTCGGCGCGCTCGCGCGGCGAGCGGTCGGCGAGTTCGGCGTTCAGGAATGCCCGCACCTCGGCACGAACAATCTCCGCCTCGGGTGATTCGGGCGGCGGCGCAAAGCTGTAGACGGACACTCGGGCTCCTCCTCGCGGGGCATCGCCTCCCACGCACGTCCGAAGATACCAGCGCACCGCGCGAGGGCAACCGCGCCCGGATCAGGTCAGGCGCATCAGGTCATGCGTTCGCCCGCGCCCGCGCCGGCAGGCGCTCCGCTTCCGCGACGTAGTCCCGCGTCAGCGGCACCGCCGCCTGATCGTGCGACAGCTGGATCTGGTACACGGCCTGGCCGTGCCGGCGGAACGCGACCTCGCAGCCGGCGAGGTAGAACTCGAACATCCGGCAGAACCGCTCGTCGTAGAGCGAGGCGATGGCGTCGCGGTTGGCGGCGAAGCGGCGCCGCCAGTGGCGCAGCGTCTCGGCGTAGTGCAGCCGCAGCACCTCGATGTCGTCGGTCACCAGGCCGGATTTCTCGACGCGCGCCATCACCTCGCTGAGCGCCGGGCAGTAGCCGCCCGGAAAAATGTATTTAGTGATCCAGGCATTGGTCGTGCCGGGCGCGTCGAAGCGGCCGATATAGTGCAGCAGCGCGACACCCTCCGGCTTGAGGCAGGTTCGCATGGTCTCGAAGAACTGGCCGTAATGGTTGACGCCGACATGCTCGAACATGCCGACCGAGACGATCCGGTCGAACCGGCGGTCCATCGCGCGATAGTCGAGCAGCTCGAAGCTCACCCGATCCTGCAATCCCTCCGCCGCGGCGCGCTCGCGCGACTCGTTCAGCTGCTCGGTCGATAGTGTGATGCCGGTGACACGCGCGCCGTAGTCGCGCGCCAGCGTGAGCGCGAGCCCGCCCCAGCCCGAGCCGATGTCGAGCACCGAGAGGTCGGGACGGTCGAGGCACAGCTTGGCCGCGATGTGGCGTTTCTTGGCGGCTTGCGCCTCCTCCAGCGTCTCGTCGCCACGCGGGAAGTAGGCGCAGGAATATTGCCGGTCGCGATCGAGGAACAGGCTGTAGAGCCGGCCGCTGAGATCGTAGTGATGCGCCACGTTGCGTTGCGCGCGGCTGGCCGGGTTGAACTGGTCTATGCGCCGCTTCACCACCCCGATCGCCTGCCGCAGGTTGGCGACCGGATGATTGCCGCTCGCAGCCAAATTGGTCACCAGGACGTCGAGCATCTCGTATACGCCGCAGCCCACGGCCGTCAGACCGCCATCCATGTACAATTCGCCAACGGACAGGGTCGGGTTCAGCACCAGTCGGCGCACCGCCCTACCGTCGCGCAGCGCGATCATCGCCTCGGGGCCCGAGCCCGGCGGGCCGCTGTAGGTCGTCTGCCGGCCGTCGGGGTAGCGAACGGTCAGCCGTCCCCGCGTGATGAACCGCTTCAGGATCGCGTCTAGCGCAGCCTGCATCGCTCCCGTCCCATACCGTGGCCGTTATCGCTGCAGTAACAATGAATCAGGCGGGCCGTTCCGTCAAAACGCCGATGCCGGCCTCTCGCCCCGCGAGGGACAAAAGGCCGGCATCGTTAGCGGTCGGCGCGGGCGCGCGGGCGGGCCGCCGCCGGCAGGCTCAGGGCTGCGGCTGCTCGGGGGCCGCGCCGGGTTCGAACAGATCCTCGGGCATCGCCGGCTGTTCGTCTTCCGCCTCCACGCCGATCCGTTCGCCGCGCGCTTGGCGCTCGGCCTCCTCGGGGCTGCGGGCGACGTTGACCGACACCGGGATCCACACCTCCGGGTGCAGCACGACGCGGACCTTGCTCAGTCCCAGGGTCTTGATCGGGTGCTCCAGCACGACCTGCGAGCGGTTCACAGTGAGCCCGCCCGCGGTGCAGCCATCGGCGATGTCGCGCGCGGAGACCGAGCCGTACAGGCCGCCGCCCTCGCCCGCCTGGCGGATGATCGTCACCGACAAGCCGCCGACCCGCTCGGCGACACGCTCCGCCTCCTCGCGACGGCGGAGGTTCTGCGCCTCGAGCTGGGCGCGTTGCTGCTCGAACTGCGCCCGGTTGTCCTTGGTGGCGCGCAGCGCCTTCTTCTGCGGCAGCAGGTAGTTGCGGGCGAAGCCCGGCTTCACCTTCACCACATCGCCCATCTGCCCCAGCTTCTCGACCCGCTGGAGCAGGATCACTTCCAATGCGGCCATGACCCGCTCCTCAGCTCAGGATGTAGGGCAGCAGCGCCAGGAAACGGGCGCGCTTGATCGCCACCGCCAGTTCGCGCTGCTTCTTGGCGGAGACGGCGGTGATGCGCGACGGCACGATCTTGCCCCGCTCGCTGAGGAAGCGGGACAGCAGGCGCACGTCCTTGTAGTCGATCTTCGGCGCGTTCGGGCCGGAGAACGGGCAGGATTTGCGCCGCCGGTAGAACGGCCGGCGGGCGCCGACCGCGGCACGGCGGGCGGCGGGATTGACCTCGATGCTATCGGACATGGTCGCCTACTCCTCCGGCCCGGCACGGAATTCTTCGGTGGGCCGGAACTCCGGCGTGTCGCGGGCGCGGAACTCCTCGCGCTCGTCATAGCCGCGCCGGCGTCCGCTCTCGAACCGGCCGGGCGGCTTCGGCCCGCGGAACGAGCGGTCCCGGTCGTCGGATTTGCGCGCCAGGATGGCCGACTGGCCCTCTTCGATCGCGTCGACCCGCACCGTCATGAACCGCAGCACGTCCTCGTTCAGCCGCAACTGGCGCTCCATCTCGGTGATCGAGGCCGGCTTGGCGTCGAGGCCGAGCAGCATGTAATGCGCCTTGCGGTTCTTCTTGATGCGATAGGACAGGCTGCGCAGGCCCCAATATTCGCGCTTCTGCACCGCGCCGCTGTCGGCCTCCAGCAGGGCGGCGATCTGGTCGGCAACCGCCTCGACCTGCTGCTGCGTGATGTCGTTGCGTGCTATCAGCACGCACTCGTAAAGCGGCATCTTGATCTCCCTCCGGTTGTCTCCGTCCGCGGCCCCGCTTGGGCACGCATCCCCCAATGGGATGCCGGACATAGCCGGGAGCGATGCCGTCGCCCCGGCAGGGAAGCCGGGGCGTAAAGCACGGAACTCGCCGTAACGCAACTCGCCGTCGGCGCGACGGCGCACGCCCCCGCACCGCCGGGGGTTGGCGGGCCGCCTGCGAACCGTTACCACGGTTTGCTTCGGATCACGTGGAGACTCGGAATGTCGGACGTCAAACGATCGGCGACGGCACGGCCGGAGGGCGGCGGCACCCCGCCTGCCATCGACGGCATGTCCTTCGAGGAGGCGCTGGCCGAGCTGGAGCAGATCGTGCGCGGCCTGGAAGGCGGCCAGCAGAAGCTGGAGGATTCCATCGCCGCCTATGAGCGCGGCGCCGCCCTGCGCCGGCACTGCGAGGCCAAGCTCGCCGAGGCCGAGGCGCGGGTCGCGGCCATTGTCGAACGGGCGGACGGCTCCGTCACCCTGCGCCCGGCGGACTGATCGATGACCCACGACGCCGCACCCTCCCTCGCCGATGCCCTGGCCCGCGCAGCGGGCTCCGTCGAGATGTGCCTCGACGCTTTGTTGCCGTTGCCCGCCGGCCCCGAGGCACGATTGCTGACCGCCATGCGTTACTCGGTATTGGGGGGTGGCAAGCGGCTGAGAGGGTTCCTGGTGATGGAAGGTGCGTCGCTGTTCGGGGTGTCGGAAACCTGCGCGGCGCGGGTGGCGGCCTCGGTGGAGATGCTGCACGCCTACTCCCTGGTGCATGACGATTTGCCGGCGATGGACGACGACGACCTCAGGCGCGGCAGGCCCTCGGCGCACAAGGCGTTCGACGAGGCGACGGCGATCCTCGCCGGCGACGCGTTGCAGGCCCGCGCGTTCGAGGTGCTGGCGGAGCCGGACACCCATTCGGACCCGCAGGCGCGCTGCGAGCTGGTCGCGGCCCTCGGCGCCGCCTCGGGCGCACGCGGCATGGCGGGCGGCCAGATGATCGACATGCTGGCGGCGGGGCGCACTCTCGACGCAGCCGAAGTGACGCGGCTGCAATCGCTCAAGACCGGCCGGCTGATCCAATACAGCGCCGAGGCCGGCGCCATCCTGGGCCGTGCGGGGCCGCACCAGCGGCATCAGCTGGCGGCTTACGGGCGCGACCTCGGCGCGGCGTTCCAGATCGCCGACGACCTGCTGGACGCCGAGGGCACGGCCGAGGAAACCGGCAAGCGGACCGGCAAGGACGAGGCGGCGGGCAAGGCCACGCTGGTCTCGATCCTCGGCGCCGAGCGGGCCCGGGCGCAGGCCGCCATGCTGGCGTCGCAGGCCGCAATCCATCTCGACAGCTTCGGCCGTCGCGCGGACCGGCTGCGCGACCTCGCCACTTATGTCGTCGAGCGCCGGAGCTGAGCTCCTGGCCTTTCCCGCATCACTACGACCGAAGGCGAATGGCATGAGCGCTGTGCGGACCCCGTTGCTGGACCGTGTATTGGTTCCGGCGGATTTGCGGAATTTCTCGGCCGAGCAGTTGCGCGCGGTGGCCGATGAGCTGCGGGCGGAGACGATCGACGCGGTGTCGGTGACGGGGGGGCATCTCGGCTCGGCGCTCGGGGTGGTGGAGCTGACGGTGGCGCTGCACGCGGTGTTTGACACGCCGCACGACCGGCTGATCTGGGACGTCGGCCACCAGGCCTATCCGCACAAGATCCTCACCGGCCGGCGCGACCGCATCCGCACCTTGCGCCAGGGCGGCGGGCTGTCGGGCTTCACCCGCCGCGCCGAGAGCGAATACGACCCGTTCGGCGCGGCGCATTCCTCGACCTCGATCTCCGCCGGCCTCGGCATGGCGGTGGCGCGCGACCTCAAGGCCGCCAATGGGCAGCCCGATGAGCGCAATATCGTCTGCGTGATCGGCGACGGGGCGATGAGCGCCGGGATGGCCTACGAGGCGATGAACAACGCCGGCGCGCTGCATTCGCGCCTGGTGGTGATCCTCAACGACAACGACATGTCGATCGCGCCGCCGGTGGGGGCGATGAGCGCCTACCTGTCGCGGCTGATGTCGTCGCGCTCGTTCCTCTCCTTGCGCGAGCTCGCCGTGCGCATGGCGAAGCGCTTCCCCAAGGGGATCGAGCGCACCGCGCGAAGGGCGGAGGAATACGCCCGCGGCATCCTCACCGGCGGCACTTTGTTCGAGGAATTGGGCTTCTACTATCTCGGGCCGATCGACGGGCACAATCTCGACCATCTGCTGCCGGTGCTGCGCAACGTGCGGGAGGCCGAGGAGAGCGGGCCGATCCTGCTGCACGCGATCACCCGCAAGGGCAAGGGCTACGCGCCGGCCGAGGCGGCGGCGGACAAGCTGCACAGCGTCTCGCCGAAGTTCAACGTGATCGCCCCCGAGCCGAAGGCGGTCAGAGAAGGCGAGAAGCCGGCGAAACCGGCCGAGCCGGCCAAGCCGCCGGCCTACCAGAAGGTGTTCGCCGACGCGCTGATCGGGCTGGCCGAGGGCGACCCGGCGATCGTCGCGATCACCGCGGCGATGCCGTCGGGCACCGGGCTCGACCGCTTCGCCAAGCGCTTCCCCGAGCGCTGCTTTGACGTCGGCATCGCCGAGCAGCACGCGGTGACCTTCGCCGCCGGCATGGCGACCGAGGGGTTGCGGCCGTTCTGCGCCATCTACTCGACCTTCCTGCAGCGCGCCTACGACCAGGTGGTGCACGACGTGGCGATCCAGCGCCTGCCGGTGCGCTTCGCGATGGACCGCGCCGGGCTGGTCGGCGCCGACGGCGCGACCCACGCCGGCAGCTTCGACCTCGCCTATCTCGGCTGCCTGCCGGGGATGGTGCTGATGGCGCCGGCCGACGAGGCGGAGCTCATGCACATGGTGGCGACGGCGGCGGTGATCGACGACCGGCCGAGCGCGCTGCGCTACCCGCGCGGCGAGGGCACCGGGGCGGTGTTGCCCCAACGGGGCGAGGTGCTGGCGCTGGGAAAAGGCCGCATTCTGCGCGAGGGGAGCACGGTGGCGATCCTGTCGCTCGGCACGCGCCTGGCCGATGCGCTGCGTGCGGCCGACGAGCTGGCGGCGCGCGGGCTGTCGGCGACGGTGGCCGACGCGCGCTTCGCCAAGCCGCTCGATGTCGGGTTGATCGAGCAACTGGCGCGCCACCACGCGGTGCTCATCACCATCGAGGAGGCGGCGGCGGGCGGCTTTGGTGCTGCGGTGATGCACCACCTCGCCTGGGCCGGCCTGCTCGACGGGGCGGAAGGACGCGGCGGCCTCAAGATCCGCCCGATGACCCTGCCCGACCGCTTCATCGATCACGACACCCAGGCCAGGCAGCTCATCGCCGCCCACCTCACCGCCCGCGACATCACCCAAACCGCCCTCCAGGCGCTCGGCATCGCCGATAGCCTGCCGGGTGCCGCGCGCGCTGGGCGGTGAAGGAAGCAGGCAAGCAGCGCGCCGACCACCTGCTGTTCGAGCGCGGGCTCGCCGAGAGCCGAGCCCGCGCGCAGGCGCTGATCCTGGCAGGCAAAGTGTTCTCCGGCGATCGCCGCGTGCTCAAGGCGGGCGAGATGCTGCTTCCCGCCGCACCGCTGGAAGTGCGCGGCCAGCCGCACCCCTGGGTGTCACGCGGCGGGATCAAGCTTGAACACGGCTTGCGGCATTTCGGCCTGTCGCCGGCCGGGCGGGTCTGCCTCGACATCGGCGCCTCCACCGGCGGGTTCACCGACGTGCTGCTGACGCACGGCGCCGCCCGGGTGCACGCCGTCGATGTCGGACACGGGCAGCTCGCCTGGAAGCTGCGCGCCGACCCGCGCGTGGTGGTCCACGAGCGGACCAATGCCCGCTATCTGACGGCGGACGCCGTGCCCGACCCGATCGGAGCCCTGGTATGCGACGCGAGCTTCATCGGCCTCGCGACCCTGCTGCCGGCGCCGCTATCGCTCTGCGCCCCGGACGCCTGGGCCATCGCCCTGATCAAGCCGCAATTCGAGGCCGGACCCGGTCAGGTCGGCGGCAAGGGGGTAGTGCGCGATCCGGCGGTGCATCAGGCCGTGTGCGCGCGAGTCCGCGCATGGTGGGACGGGACTGCCGGGCTGGCGCGTGCTGGACGTTGCGGACAGCCCGATCACCGGACCCGAGGGCAACCGCGAGTTCCTGATCGCGGCCGAGCGTCAGCCCAACCCTCAATCGGCGCCCTGAACGGCCTCGGCGGTCAATCCTATAGGCTGCGACAATTCGGCCAGCAACGACCACACCCGGGCCGGCTCCATCGGCACGTCGGGGTCGTTCAGCAGGCGGTCAAGCTCGTCGAGTTTGCAGGCGTACTCCGTGTCCGTCATCGCGGCGGTCTCCGATCGTCTCGCTTCAATGCCAAGCAAGACAGCAGAACGTGGCGTCGGCGTGGCGGTTTCGTGCAAGTTCCGGGATGCGCGCCAAACGTCAGGCGCACGGTCAGCCGCGACATTGTGACGGGGTGCGGGCGCCCATATAACGCCATCCCAGGCTCCCCACCATCGAACGGTCGCCCCGAATGCCCAACCTGACCCGCCTGGCCGCGAGGGCCAACCTCGCCCTGCTCCGCCGGATGCTCGACAGGATGGGGCCGGGCAACCGCGCGTGGCTGGCGGGACAGATCATGCAGGACCGCTCGGCGAGCGGCACCCTCGCGCTGGCGGATTTCTGCCGCAAGGCCACCTTCGCCTGGAAGAACAAGCAGTACGACGTGCGCCGCAATGGCGAGGAAGCCCTGCTGGAGCGCCTGCGCCCCTTCGCGCCCGCCCTCCTGCTGGATGTCGGCGCCAATGTCGGCGACTGGGCGCTCGCCGCCTGCCGGCACCTGCCGAGCACAGTGGTACACGCTTTCGAGATCGCGCCGCGCACCGCCGAGGAGTTGCGCAGTAACGCGGCAGCCGCCTTCCCCGATCGCCTGGTCGTCAACGGCTTAGGACTTGGCGACCACGAGGGTGAGATCACGATCTACTTTTCCGAGGAGAGCACCACCGCGACCAGCACCATCGAGGACGTGTTCGCGGTCTCGGCGGCCGAGCACGGCATAAGCGGGCTGGCCGAGGTCACGGCACGGATCACCACCGGCGACGCCTATTTGCGCGAACACGGGCTGGAGCGCGTCAACTTTCTCAAGATCGACGTCGAGGGAGCCGAGCTGTCCGTCCTGCAAGGCTTCGATGAGACGTTTGGCCGGAGCGCCATCGAGTTGGTGCAGTTCGAGTACGGCCCGATCAACGTCCGCACCCGCCAGTTCCTCGAGGATTACTGCCGGTTCTTTGCCGAGCGCGGGTTCGAGGTGGGCAAGCTTTACCCGGAGGGTGTCGCCTTCCGGCCGTTCGGGACCGATGACGAGGATTTCACCGGTCCGAACTACGTCGCCTGCCACGAAAGCCGGCGCGACATCCGCGACGCGCTTCACTGGCCCGCCCCCGTGCTGGACTGATCCTGTCCAGGACCACAACGCGCAGCCCGCCGGCGTTCAGGCCTGCGCGGTCGCCTCGGCCGGCTGGCGCCGGCTCTGCCACAGAGCCACGAAGTCGATCGGTTGCAGCAGCACGGGCGGAAAGCCGCCGTCCCGGGTGACGTCGGCGAGGATGTTGCGGGCGAACGGGAACAGGATGCGCGGGCACTCGACCAGCAGCACCGGCTCGATCGCATTGTCCGGCAGGTTGTTCAGGGTGAAGACGCCGGCATAGGCGAGCTCGGCCACGAACACGGTAGGCGCGCCGGCTGCTGGCTGGCCGCCATCCGTCTGGCCGTTGCCGCCCTGACCGTTGCCCGACTGCGCTACATTTGACTGCGTGACATTCGCTTGCGCGACATTCGCTTGCGCGGCACCCGGTTGGCTCGGCGCCGCCTCGCGCGCCTCGGCGCGGATCATCAGCGTCACCTCGTAGACGTGCTGGTTCTCCTGGATGCGGCGGGCGTTGACGTCGAGATTGATGTTCACCTGCGGCTGGGCGCGCAGCTGGGTGTAGATCGCCGGCGCGTTGGGCACCTCGAAGGACATGTCCTTCACATACTGGATGTTCACGACCAGCGGCGGCGTCTGGGCCTGGGTCTGCGGGCCGGGGGAGGTCTGGGACATGGTTGGGCTCCGTTTCAGTCGCGCCACGACGGCGCCGGGTCGGTCAGCGCCGCGAGGGGTGCCGGATCATCGCGGCGGGTAGCACGCCCGGCGCGTGCGCGCCATGCCGGTCTTCGCCCGACGCAACTCCGTGCCGCCGATGCTCAGACCTTCCAGACGAGCTGTTCTGGCGCGGGCGCCGTCGGGTCGCAGCGCAGCCAATTGCCGTTCATCACGCTCTGCCCGGTCATGCACAGGATAAAGCCCCAGTGGCTGACCACCAGCGTGTCCGACCAGTCCGGCAGCGCCGCCATCTCGGCGCGGAACAGGGCGGCGCGGCCGATGATCGAGGCGCCGGGCTCGTCCACCGACGGCCACCAGATCTCCTCGATCGCGGTGAAATCGTGCTCCGGCCAGGCCGCTTCCAGCTCGGTGCGAGGCGTGCCGATGTCGCAGGTGAAGGAATAGCGCTCGCGCACCACGGGATTGACGAACACCGGCACCCCGAGCCGCCGCGCGACGGGGTCGGCGGTCTGCAGCGCGCGGGTATAGGGGGAGACGATGATCCGGCTGATCCGCTCCCCGGCCAGCGCCTCCGCCGCGGCCTCGGCCTGGGCATGGCCGAGCTCGGTGAGCTTCGGGTCATGGATGCCGGGATCGCGGCGGCTCGCCGTGAAGTGCAGGTTGAACTCGCTCTGGCCGTGCCGCAGCAGGATCATCGAGGGGCAATACCGGTCGGTTCGACCGCCGGCAATCCCGGGTAGCTCGACATTTGTTGTGGAAGTGCCGCCGCGCCCTTATCTGTGAGGCCAGGGAGAGTGATTATGGGCTCTAGCGGATTTCCGATCGACCTTGTCCTGTTCGCGATGATCGCGGGCTTCCTGGTGCTGCGCCTGCGCAGCATCCTGGGCCGGCGCACCGGCTACGAGCGGCCGCCGCAGCCCTATCAGCCGCAGACGGGCGCGCCGGGCGCCCCGACCATCGACGGCCGCGCCGAGCCCTTGCCCGCCGCCCCTTCTCGCGCGGTGCCCGATCCGTCGAGCCCGCTCGGCGCCACGCTGACACAGATGCAGGGCGTGGATCGCAGCTTTGCGCCTGCACGCTTCCTCGATGGCGCCGAGCAGGCGTTCCGCATGATCGTCGAGGCGTTCGCCGCCGGAAATCGGGATTCGCTGCGCAATCTGCTGTCCGACGACACCTATCGCGGCTTCGTCGCCGCCATCGACGCGCGCGAGGCGGCCGGGCAGACGCAGCAGACGGAGATCCGCGGCATCCACGCCGCGACGATCGAGCAGGCGGATTTGCGCGGCACCCTTGGCCTCGATCACGGTCCGCTTCGTCTCCGACCAGATCAACGCGACCCTGTCGAAGGATGGCCAGATCGTCGCCGGCACCGACGCGGTGACGGAGATCACCGACCTCTGGACCTTCGAGCGCGACCTCGCCTCGCGCGACCCGAGCTGGCGGCTGATCGCGGCACGGAGCGCCTGAGGCGGTTTTCGCAGCGCCGCCGGTCGCAGGTGGACCAGCTCGCATTCCCGATCGAGATCGCGGTCGAGCCGCATCGGCTGATCTGCGGCGATTGCATCGCCATCATGGCGGAGATGGCGCCCGGAACGGTGGACATGGCGGTCACCTCGCCGCCGTACAATCTCGGGCTGAGCTATCGGCAGTACCGGGACCGTCGCGGGGAGGACGAGTACCTCCACTGGATGGTGCGGGTCGCAGAGGGCGTGCGGCGCGTGCTGAAGCCGGGCGGCTCGTTCTTCCTCAACGTCTCGGGCTCTTCCAGCCGGCCCTGGCTGCCGTTCGAGCTGATCGTGCGACTGCGGCCGGTGTTCGTGCTGCAGAATCACATCACCTGGATCAAGTCGATCGCGGCGGGCGACACATCGGTCGGGCACTACAAGCCGATCGGCGGACAGCGTTTCCTGCACCACAACCACGAGCACATCTTTCACCTGACGGTCTCGGGTGACGTGAGGCTGAACCGGCTCGCGATCGGCGTGCCGTTCAAGGACAAGTCCAACATTGCGCGGCGCGGCCACGCCCAGGATCTGCGCTGTCGGGGCAACACCTGGTTCATCCCCTACGACACGGTGCAGAGCCGCGCCGAGAAGTTCCACCACCCCGGCACCTTCCCCGTGACCCTGCCGCGCTGGTGCATCCGCCTGCACGGCAAGGAGGACGCGACCGTGCTCGACCCCTTCGCCGGAACCGGCACCACCATTGTCGCGGCGGCGCTGGAGAGGGCGCGGGGGATCGGTATCGAGCTCGACCCCTCCTACCTCACCATCGCGCGCGAGCGAGTGGCGAGCGCGATGGCGCGGGCCTAGATTGCCCGCCATGCCCGCACTCAAGCCGCGCGTCGCGCTGTTCGTCACCTGCCTCGTCGATCTGCACCGCCCCACCGTCGGCTTCGCCGCGATCCAGCTGCTGGAGGAGGCGGGCTGCCAGGTGGAGGTGCCGCGCGCGCAGACCTGCTGCGGCCAGCCGGCCTACAACTCGGGCGACCGCGCCACGACCGCCGACCTCGCGCGCGGCATCCTCGATGCGTTCGGCGGCTACGACTACGTGGTGGTGCCGTCCGGCTCCTGCGGCGGGATGCTGCGCCACCACATGCCGCATCTGTTCGACGACGACCCCAACCTGCGCGCCCGCGCCGACGCGCTCGCCGCGCGCACCTACGAGCTGGTGAGCTTCCTCACCGACGTGATGAAGGTCGAGAGCGTCGCCGGGGTGTGGACCGGCGGCGACGCGACCTATCACGACGCCTGCTCGGGCCTGCGCGAGCTCGGCATCAAGGAACAGCCGCGCCGGCTGCTCCGCTCGATGGGGGTGACGATCATCGAGATGGCGGAACCCGAAATCTGCTGCGGCTTCGGCGGCACCTTCTGCGTGAAGTATCCCGAGATTTCGGTGCGCATGGTGTCCGACAAGACGCGCGACATCGCGGCGACCGGCGCTGGCACGGTGCTCGCGGGCGATCTCGGCTGCCTGCTCAACATCGCCGGCCGTCTGAGCCGCGAGGGCAGCCCGGTGCGGGCGCGGCACGTGGCGGAGGTTCTCGCCGGCCTGACCGGCGAGGTGGCGCCGATCGGGCAGCCCCGGCAGAAATCATAGGAGCAGGCACATGCGGATCGCGGTGATCGGAGCAGGCGGCGTCGGCGGCGTGTTCGGGGCGGCGCTCGCCAAGGCGGGCGCGGACGTCACCTTCGTCGCGCGCGGCGCGCATCTCGCCGCGATGCGCGAGCACGGCCTGCGCGTCGAGGGCGGACGCGGCGAGATGTCTGCTGCGGCCGGCGCAGGCGACCGACGATCCGGCCTCGATCGGCCCGGTCGACCTGATCCTGTTCTGCGTCAAGCTGTGGGACGTGGAGAGCGCGGGCGCGCAGATCCGCCCCATCGTCGGGCCGGAGACGGCGGTGATCCCGCTGCAGAACGGCATCGACGCGAGCGAGCGTCTTTCCCCGATCCTGGGCAAGCGGGCCGTCATGGGCGGCGTCGCGCAGGTCAGCGCCGCGATCGAGGCCCCCGGCGTGATCCGCCAGACCGGCGCGTTGCAGCGCCTGGTATTCGGCGAGCTCGACGGCCGGGCGCAGCCCGCGCGGCGAGCGGTTCCTGGCGTTGTGCCGCGAGGCCGGGTTCGACGCGACGCTCACCGACCATATCGAGCGGGCGCTCTGGGAAAAATTCGTCCTGCTGGTGGCGATGAGCAGCATCACCGCCGTCACTCGCCTGCCGGTCGGCAAGCTGCGCGACGATCCCGATCTGTGGGGGCTCTATGGGACGGTGATGAACGAGGTGGTCGCGGTTGGCCGGGCGCGCGGCGTCGATCTCGCGCCCGATCTCGCGGACAAGTTGCTCGCGGCGGTCAAATCGTTTCCGGCGACGGGGATGGCGTCGATGGCTGTCGATTTGCTGCGCGGCAACCGCATCGAGTTGCCGTGGCTCGCGGGCAAGGCGGTGGCACTGGGGCGCGAGCTCGGGGTGCCGACGCCGGCGACCGCCGCGCTGTACGCGGCGCTGAAGCCGTACGTGAATGGAGCGCCGACGTGATACCGCCGGCCCCAGCGCATGGCGCAGAACAAGAGTCGCAGCGCGAATAGCCCTCGGTGCACGGGTGGATGACTCGGCGCAGGCGAAATCGATTTCGACAGGCTGGTGATGGATTTCGAACTGATTTCCGCCGAGGAATTCGACAACCTACCCGAGGACGATGAACAGTGCTTCGTCGAATTCGAGGCGATATGCCGCCGGAACATGACCCGGATGAGTAACCAAGACACGAGGGCCAATTTTGATCAGTCCGTCCAGGCACAATACATGGCGGCGGTTTCTTCCGTCGCCGTGGAATGCGGCCTCACCCACCTTTCCCAGCCACATACCCTCGAAAGCGACAATGGTTTCTACGAGAACTTTAGCCGGTTTTCACTGGCCGTTCAGGGGGAGGTCGCCCGGATTCGCATCCGGGGACGCCGTTCGCGTGGATCCCTTTCGGTCCAACTCATGGACAACACGCGGACCAAAATTCGGCACTACATCTCGCGCCTTCGGGAAATTATCGATGCCTCCGACCTGCCGGCCGCACGAAAGGCGGCATTGCGCGGCAAGCTCAATGAATTAGTCGAGGAGCTGGAGAGGCGTCGTCTCAATCTCGGCAAGGTCATGTTCGTCCTCAGCTGTGCGTTACGACTGTGGTGACGCGCACGAGGTTTCGAGCGACCCTCGATGCTCTCATTATATCTTCTGTGCCATGTTTTTATTGGGATTGCTTATATCGCATTACATGCGCATGAGCAACGTCTAGGGTTGCTCAAGGTTGTCATTCAGCGAATTGGCATTGGTTCGCCATCTCGGCAGGCTCAAACGTTGAAATTGCTTAGGAGTGTTAGGCGATCTTACGGAGCCGCTCTTGCGATCACGACGTTTTCGGCAGTGATACTGACGTGGGGTGGGCTGACCGCATATTTCCGGTCAGACCTTCTGTCCTGGGTCAATTCGCGAATTTTTTCACCGTAGAGGCCCGGTGCTCCGCATTGTAGGCAGGGGCGAATGTGCGGCAAGTATGCCGATCTTTCGGGGCTCGGTCAGCGTGGCCCGTGCCTTCCGGTAGTCGGCGGTTCGGCCGCTCGAAGATCGCGCGATCCGGGGAGCTCGTGCATGAAGCCGGTTCGCTCGCGATAGACCAATCGGCAGGAACGCATGGCGGCAATCGACCGCCCCGCGCCGCGACGCACTCTGACAGAGGCGGCCTCTCGCGGTAGCCTCCCCGCGTCCTTGATGAAAACGGCCACGTCGTAATCCGATTTTCGCCTTCTCGTCGCCGCGCGCCGCGACCCGAACAGCCGACGCCTTCAAACGCTCACCATAGATTTCCGTCAGGGCGGCATCGGAATCGCGTCAGTCAGGGTCATCCTGCGGCTTGTAGGTCATGGCCTTCGCTTGTACCTAAGGCTCCACATCAGCCAGCCTTCTGTGTTCACCCACCCCGCGCCGGCGCCTCGATCGGGGCGCAGTTGGTGCGGCCGGAGGCGAGGCAGTCCTGCATCTGCGCGGATTGGCGCAGGCGGCCGATCACGAACACCACCGCGACGATGATCAGGACGATCACCACGAGCCCGGCCAGCGCCCGGCCGCGTGAGCCGCCGTCGGGATCCTCGCTCATGGCGACGCGCGTCCCTCCTCGACCGCGTGGCAGGCGACGAGCACGTCGCCGGCCGGCGTGTGGCCCGGCCGCTCGACGCGGCAGCGCGCGTTGGCGAGCGGGCAGCGGGGGTGGAACGGGCAGCCGGGAGGCGGGTCGATCGGGCTTGGCACCTCGCCCGCGACGGGGATCCGCCGCTCTCCCACCATGTCGAGATCGGGGATCGCGGCGAGCAGCATCCGCGTGTACGGGTGGAGCGGCGCGGAAAAGATCGCCTCGGCCGGGCCGCTCTCGACGATGCGGCCGAGATACATCACGCCGAGCCGGTCCGACATGTGCCGCACCACGGCGAGGTTGTGGCTGATGAACAGGTAGGTCAGCCCGAGCCGCTGCTGCAAATCCTTCATCAGGTTGAGGATCTGCGCCTGCACCGAGACGTCGAGCGCGCTGGTCGGTTCGTCGCAGACCAGGAACTCGGGCTCGCTCGACAGCGCGCGGGCGATCGAGATGCGCTGGCGCTGGCCGCCGCTGAACTCGTGCGGGAATTTTTCTCCGTCGGCCGGCGCGAGCCCGACCTGGCGCAGCAGCTCGCCCACGCGGTCGCCGATGTCCTCGCGCCCCGAGAGCAGGCCGAACGCGCGCAGCGGCTCGGCGACGATGTCGCGCACCCGCCAGCGCGGGTTGAGCGAAGCGTAGGGGTCCTGGAAGATCATGTTCGTCCGACGGCGCAACGCGGGCTGCGCGCGCGCCGTCGACAGGCTCTGCCCCTCGAAGCGGATGCTTCCGGAGGTCGGCGGGAACAGCCCGACCACGAGGCGCGCGACGGTGGATTTGCCGCAGCCGCTCTCGCCGACCAGCGAGAGCGTGGCGCCGCGATCGATCGCGAACGAAACCTCATCGACGGCGCGCAGGCTGAGGCGCGGCTCGCGCGCGAGCAGCCGTTGCAGCCACGGACGCGACACGTCGAACACGCGCGACACCGCATTCACCTCAAGCATCGGCGCGTCAGGCATCGTGCAGCCAGCACGCGGCGCGGGTCGCGCCGGCGTCGAGCAGGTCCGGCCGTTCGACGTGGCAGCGGTCGAACACGTGCGGGCAGCGCGGGTTGAAGGCGCAGCCCGGCGGGATCGCGTTGAGACGCGGCATGGTGCCGTCGATCTGCCGCAGCCGTTCGACCTTGCGCTCGATCCAGGGAATGCTGCCCATCAGCCCTTCGGTGTAGGGATGCGCCGGCTGCTTCACCACCGCGCGCACCGGGCCGATCTCGGCGATACGCCCGGCATACATCACCGCGACCCGGTCGGCGGTCTCGGCGATCACGCCCATGTCGTGCGTCACCAGCATCACCGACGTGCCGTGGTCGCGCGTGATCTGCTTCAGCAGTTCGATGATCTGCGCCTGGATGGACACGTCGAGGGCGGTGGTCGGCTCGTCGGCGATCACCAGGCGCGGCTCGGCGCAGAGGGCCAGCGCGATCACCACGCGCTGCCGCATCCCGCCGGAGAACTCGTGCGGATACGCGCCCACCCGCTGCGCGGCGGCGGGGATGCCGACCCGTTCGAGCCACGCGACGGCGCGCCGGCGGGCGTCGGCGTCGCTTAGGCGCAAATGCGTCTGCATCGTCTCGGTGAGCTGGCGGCCCACCGGATACACCGGATCGAGCGTGGTCAGCGGGTCCTGGAAGATCGCACCGATCTGCCGGCCTCGGATCTCGCGCATCCTGGCGGGCGGCAGATTGTCGATGCGCTTTCCGTCGAGCACCACGCGGCCGCCGGCGATGCGGCCGGGCGGTTCCAAGAGACCGATGATCGCGGCCCCGGTGAGCGACTTGCCGGCGCCGCTCTCGCCGACCACGCCGAGCACCTCGCCCGCCCCGATCGCGAAGGAGATGCCGTCGATCGCGCGCAGCACGCCGCGCCGCGTCGGGAACTCGACGGTGAGCTCCTCGACGTCGAGCAGCGCCATCAGCGCAGCCGCGGATTGAGGGCGTCGCGCAGCCAATCGCCCAGCAGATTGATCGACAGCACCATCAGCACCAGCGCGACGCCGGGAAAGATCGTCACCCACCACTCGCCGCTGAACAGGAAGTCGTTGCCGATACGGATGAGCGTGCCGAGCGAGGGCTGCGTCACCGGCAGGCCGACGCCGAGGAAGGAGAGCGTGGCCTCGTCGAGAATGGCGAGGCCGAGCGTGAGTGTCGCGATCACCAGCACCGGGCCGAGCACGTTCGGCAGGATGTGCGTCGCCATGATGCGCGCGCGCGACAAGCCGATCACCCTTGCGGCCATCACGTAGTCGCGGTTGCGCTCGACCAGGGTGGAGCCGCGCACGGTACGGGCGAATTGCGGCCATCGAGCAATGCCGATGGCGAGGATGATGACGTAGATCCCGAGCGCCTCGTGCATCTCCTTGGGCAGCGCCGCGCGGACCACGCCGTCCACCAGCAGCGCGATGAGGATCGCCGGGAAGGTGAGCTGGATGTCGGCGACGCGCATCAGCACGGCGTCCAGCGTGCCGCCCGCGTAGCCCGCGACCAGTCCGATCGCGACGCCGACCACGCTCGCGAACACGATGGAGGCAACGCCGACCAGCAGACTGATGCGCATTCCGAACATGATGCCGGACAGCACGTCGCGGCCCTGGTCGTCGGTGCCGAGCGGATAGGTCCACTCCGCGTCGGGGCTGAGCAGCGGCGGGCGGAAGCTGTCCATCAGGTTGAGGCTGGCGAGGTCGAACGGGTCGTGCGGCGCGATCAGCGGGGCCAAGGCGGCGGCGAGAATACAAATCGCTACCACCAGCAACGAGACGATGGCGACTGGGGAGCGGCTGAACGAGTAGACGAAGTCGCTGTCGGCGAAGCGCGCCAGGGCTCGCGCCGCCCCCCTCATCGCGCACCCTGGGCGGCGCGGCGCTCGATGCGCAGCCGCGGATCGACCGCGTAGTACAGCAGGTCGACGACGAGGTTGATGAGGACGAACAGCACCGCGATCAGCAGCAGGTAGGCGGACATGATCGGGATGTCGGCGACCGCGATGGACTGGATCAGCAGCAGCCCGACGCCGGGCCACTGGAACACCGTCTCGGTGACGATGGAGAACGCCACGACAAGCCCGAATTGCAGGCCGACGATGGTGATGACCGGGACCATCGTGTTGCGCAGCGCGTGGCCGAAATTCACCGCCCGATCGGTCAGGCCGCGCGCGCGGGCGAATTTTATGTAGTCGGTCCGCAGCACCTCCAGCATCTCGGACCGCACCAGGCGCATGATCAGCGTCATCTGGAACAGCCCGAGCGTGATCGCCGGCAGCACCAGCGCCTTGAGGCCGGAGACCGTGAGGAAGCCGGTGCTCCACCAGCCGAGATGCACCACGTCGCCGCGTCCGAAGCTCGGCAGCCAGTGCAGCGTCACGCTGAACACCAGGATCAGCAGGATGCCGATGAGGAAGGTGGGCAGCGAGACGCCGATCAGGCTGAACACGAGGAACAGCCGCGACGAGACCGCGTTGCGGTAGATCCCGGTGTAGACGCCCATCGGCAGGCCGACCAGCAAGGCAAGGACGGAGGCGGTCGCCGAGAGCTCCAGGGTCGCGGGCAGCCGCTCGGCGATCAGCCCGGCGACCGGGCGGGCGAGGCGGTAGCTGATGCCGAAATCGCCGTGCAGCGCCGCCCAGATGAAGCGCGCGTACTGCACGAAAAAGGGCTGGTCGAGACCGAGCGAGTGAATGAGCGCCTGGCGCTGCGCCTCGGTGTAGTCCTGGCCGAGCATCGTCACGACCGGATCGCCCACGAAGGCGAACAGCGCGAAGGCGATGAACCCGACCACCAGCAGGACCGGGACGGCTTGCAGGATGCGGGAGAGGATGAAAGCGGCCATGGCGTCGGGACAGCTTTACGGCAGGCGCATGGCTCTCGCCAAGGGTTTGGCGCAAAGGGTTTGGCGCAAAGGGCTTGCCGATCAGGCGGACGGTTCGCCCGCCGGTGGCTCGGGCGGGCGCGCCCATTCGTTCACCAGGCTGAAGCCGACCCCGAGCAGGACGGGGCCGAGAAAGATGCCCAGCAGCCCGAACGCCAGCACGCCGCCCAGCACGCCGAGCACGGTGAGCAGGAAGGGCAGCTTGGCGCCGCGCGACAGGATCCAGGGCTGCATGACGTGATAGGTGCCGGTGACGACCACGAGGCCGTAGACGGCGAGAAAGATCCCCTTCCCGGTGGCGCCGATGCTCAGCAGCCAGATGCTGGCGGGGATCCACACGAGCGGCGCGCCGACCGGAAGCACGGCGAGAAAGCCGGCGACCACCGCCAGCAGCACGGCTCTCGGGACATCGGCTATCCATAGGCCGAAGCCGGTCAGCACGCCCTGGACGATCGCCGTGCCGAGGATGCTGTAGACGGTCCCCCGCACGGTCGTCCCGGTCACCTCGATCAGCCGCTCGGCCTGATCGCCGGCGATGCGGCGCGCGACACCCTGCAGGCGGTCGGCAATCGGTTCGCCGTAGAGATAGAAGAAGAAGGCGATGAACAGCGCCAGCAGAAACAGCACCACGCCGTTGGCGATGCCGAGCAGCAGGCTGAACCCGCCCTCGACCAGCATCCCGAAATACGGCCGGAACGCCTCGAACATCGCGGTGATGTCGGCCGCCCAGTGATTCCAGAGATCGCCGATCATCGGGCCGAACATCGGTATGGCGTAGAGCCACCCGGGGCTTTCGGGCAGCCCGGCGCGCAGCCCGTCGGCGACCAGGGCGCGCAGGTGGTTGACATCGGTGGCGCTGGTCGGCGCGGCGAGCGCGAGCGGCAGCACGATCACCACGGCGGTCAGCGCCACCATGATCGCGGCCGCGCCGCCATGCCCAACGCGGAGCCGCAGACGCAGCCACTCGGCCACCGGCCAGGTGGTGAAGACGAGTATCCCGGCCCACAGGATCGCCGAGAAGAACGGGTACAGCACCAGCACGCAGCCCACCGCGATGCCGCCGAGCAGCAATCCCATGAGCACGCGCTCGGCTATCATGCGCCGTCCGCCATTCCCGACCCGTAACCTCCGCGCTGGCTTGCGTGACCTCGGCCTGCGTGCCTTGCCCGTAGCGGCTGGTCAAGCACACCCCTCGACTGTAGCCTCCCGGGGGGCCGCAGGGGAGGAAACAGCGATGCCGCGCCTGGCCGCCAATCTGTCGATGATGTTCAACGAGGTGCCGTTCCTCGACCGCTTCGCCGCCGCGCGAAAGGCCGGGTTCGAGGCGGTGGAGTTCCTCTTTCCCTATGATTTCCCCGCCAAGGATCTGCGCCAGCGGCTCGACGACAACGGGCTGACGCAGGCGCTGTTCAACATGCCGCCGGGAGACTGGGCGAAGGGGGAGCGCGGCCTCGCCAGCCTGCCGGGACGGGTCGAGGAGTTCCGCCAATCGGCGCAGAAGGCGCTCGACTACGCCGCGGCACTCGACTGCAAGCTGGTGCATTGCATGGCCGGGATCGTGCCCGAGGGCGTCGCGCCGGTGACGGCGGCCAGCCTCTACGCCGCCAACCTCGCCTGGGCCGTGGAGCTCGCCAAGCCCGCCGGCGTGAAGCTGGTGATCGAGCCGATCAACCACCGGGACATGCCGAGGTATTTCCTCCACACGGAGGCGCAGGGGGCGGCGGTGGTCGAGGCGATCGGGCGGGACCGGCTCGGGCTGCAGTTCGACATCTATCACTGTCAGATCACCGAGGGCGACGTGACCAGGCGCATGGAGGCGTTCATGCCGGTGATCGCGCACATCCAGATCGCCGACGTGCCCGCGCGCAACGAGCCCGGCACTGGTGAGATCGGCTGGGAGTTCGTGTTCCGCCGGATGGATGAGCTTGGCTACCGGGGCTGGGTCGGGTGCGAATACCGGCCGGCCGGGGATACCGTTCAGGGATTGGGGTGGCGGCGGCGATTCGGCGTGTGAAACCCCCTCACCCCGACCCTCTCCCACAAGGGGGGAGGGAGAAGAAGGGCCCCCTCCCCTTGCGGGAGGGGGTTGGGGGAGGGGTATGGGCGAGCGGCATGAAGGGGAAACCGGAATGAAAATCGGATTTGTCGGCCTCGGCATCATGGGCCGTCCGATGGCGCTGAACCTCAAGAAAGCCGGCCACACGCTGATCGTGCCCGAGCGAAAAAGCCTTACCGACGACATCCGCGCCGCCGCCGAGGTGGTGGCGGACCCGCAAAGCGTGGCCGCCAAATCCGAGGTGGTGATCCTCATGGTGCCCGATACGCCCGACGTCGAGCAGGTGCTGTTCGGCGACAAGGGCGTCGCGGCGGGGCTGACGAAGGGGGCGCTGCTGATCGACATGTCCTCGATCAGCCCGGTCGCCACCAAGGAATTTGCCAAGCGGATCAACGCGCGGGGCTGCGACTACCTGGACGCTCCGGTCTCGGGCGGGCAGGTCGGCGCCACCCAGGCGACGCTCACCATCATGGTGGGCGGACCTTCGGCGGCCTTCGCGCGCGCCAAGCCGCTGTTCGAGACGATGGGCAAGACCATCACCCATGTCGGCGAGGCGAACGGCGACGGGCAGACCTGCAAGGTCGCCAACCAGATCATCGTGGCGCTGAACATTCAGGCGGTCGCCGAGGCGCTGGTGTTCGCGGCCAAGGCCGGCGCCGACCCTGCCAAGGTGCGCCAGGCGATCTCCGGCGGGTTCGCCGCCTCGCGCGTGCTGGAATTGCACGGTGAGCGAATGCTCAACCGCAGCTTCGACCCCGGCTTCCGCATCCGGCTGCACCAAAAAGACCTCAACCTCGCGCTGTCCTCGGGGCGCGATCTCGGGGTGTCGCTGCCGAATACTGCGATGGCGCAGCAGATGTTCGCCGCCTGCGCCGCGCATGGCGAGGCGGATCTCGACCATTCCGCGCTCGTCAAGGCAATCGAGGGGCTGGCCGATTTCGAGATTCCGAAGAAGGGGTGAGCATCATCTCGGCTCGGGCGCGAGTCGCGAATCTTGTTCGTGGTTGAAAGATCCGGCGACACGGTCATAAGCTTCGCGCTCAAACTCGATTCTGAGACACGCGAGTTGGCGCCCGAGGTTGCGCGCCCGCGTTGAAAAGGCCTGGTCGACCATGATGCGCTTCACCGAAATCGGTCAGCAATTGCGGGCCTATCGGCTCGAATCCGGCTTGCGCGCTGAGGAGATCGCCGCGCGCCTCGGCGTGTCCCGCGCCGCGCTCTACCGCTACGAAAAAGGCGAGGTCATCAAGCTCGACACCATCAAGCGGCTGGCGGAGTTGCTGAAAATCTCGCCGCTCTCGCTGCTGGGGATCGGCGTCGAATACTACAACCGCCCGATCGGCTTCTTCGAGCGCCTGCGCCAAGTCGAGGAGACCGCCGACCAAATCCTGCAGGTCGCCGGGCCGGTGTGCTACCTCACGACGTCGGATGCCTATGACGCGGCGCTGGGCGAGGCGTTCGACGAGGCCGCCGAACAGGCCTCGGCGGAACGGACGGCAATGCGCGGCATGGCCGAGCAGGTCATGGGCCTGCTCGTCGCACGCAAGAAGATGTACGCGATGCGCCATCCCTCGATCATCGCCATCATCGCGGTCTCGGCGGTACAGCGCTTCCTCGACGCGGGCGTCGCCGGATCGGTGATCGTCTCGGACCGGGTGCGGCGGATCTGCCGCCAAGTCGCGGCGACCGAGGTGGAGAATATCGCCTCGCTCATGGATGCCGAGCCGATGGGGCTTCAGTTCGGCCTGCTGACCGGCGCCGAGCCGAGTTCGTCCTTCCAGATCCTCCGCGCGCGCGACCGGGCGAGCCTCGGGATCAACCCGTTCCAGACCGACACGCATCCGAGCGGGCAGACCGGCGTGGCGATGATCACGAGCGCGGACGAGGCCGTCGCCGCGCATCAGCGCGTGGCAGAGGCGAACTGGCGGGAGGCCGTGAAGGGACCGGCCGGCGCCGCCCGGCTGCGTCAACTGCTCGGCGTGGCCCGCGGCTGAACTCGCCGCGCGGCCTTGCCCGCCGGGGCTGGCTCTCTATTCTGGCCCGATGGTTCCCCGGACGATCCTGCCGCTGCATATCCATCCCGACGTGACGCTCCTGTCCGAGCGGCGCGTGTGGGACGGCCGCTTTCCGCTCGACGAGATCCGCTTCCGCCATCGCCGGTTCGACGGCGCGCTGTCGGGCGAGCGGCTGTGGGAACTGTGGCGGCGCGGCCGGGCGGCGGCGGTGCTGCCCTACGACCCGGAGGCCGACGCCGTGGTGCTGATCGAGCAGTTCCGCCTGCCCGCGCTGGCCGCAGGGCTCGACCCGGTGCTCGTGGAGGTGCCCGCCGGCCTGTGCGACCCGGGCGAGGCGGTGGAGACCACGGCGGTGCGCGAGACGCGCGAGGAGATCGGGCTTGCGGTCGATCGGCTGGAACGGATCGGCGATTTCCTGCTGACCCCGGGCGGGTCCGACGAACTCAGCGCGCTCTTCGTCGGCCGGGTACGCGCGCCGACGGCCAACCCGGACGGCATCGCCGGACACGCCGGGTTGGCGGCGGAGCAGGAGGACATCCGGGCGCGCGTTTGGCCGGCGTCGCGGGCCATCGAAACGGCGCTGGCCGGCGGCTTTCCCAATTCGGTGACGAGCCTTGCCTTGCTCTGGCTCGCCAGCCGCCGCGACTGGCTGCGCGCGCATTGGAGCGAAGCATGACCGAACGCATCTTCCTCGACAAACCGACCCGCGCCAGCGTCGCCGCGATCGTGGTTGCCAGCGGACCTGACGGGGTGGTGCTGGACCGGACGGTGTTCTACGCGCGCTCCGGCGGTCAGCCCGGCGATACCGGCAGCCTGCGCTGGGCGGGCGGCGAGACCCCGGTGATCGACACGGTCAAGGGCGAGGGCGAGGCCATCCTGCACGTGCCGTCGCCGGACGCGACGCTGCCGCCGCCTGGAACGACGGTCGAAGCGGAAATCGACTGGTCGCGCCGGGAGCGGCTGATGCGGATGCACACGAGCCTGCATCTGCTGTGCAGCCTGATCCCGGGAGCCGCCGTGACCGGCGGACAGATCGGCACCGACCGCTCGCGGCTGGATTTCGACCTGCCCACGCCGCCCGCCAAGGAAACGCTGGAGACCGAGCTGAACGCGCAGATCGCGGCGGACCATCCGGTCAGTGCCGAGTGGGTCGACGAGGCGGTGCTGGACGCCGATCCCGGCCTGGTTCGCACGCTCTCGGTCAAGCCGCCGCGCGGCGCCGGGCGCGTCCGCCTGGTCCGCATCGGCGCGGGCGAACGACCCGTCGATTTGCAGCCCTGCGGCGGGACGCACGTGGCGCGGACCGGCGAGATCGGGCCGATGCGCGTCCTGAAGATCGAGAACAAGGGCAAGCAGAACCGGCGCATCACCATCGCGCCGGCTGACTGATGGCCCGCTGAGAGGAGCCTGCATGGAACCGCTGGTGAGCACGGAGTGGCTGGCCGCCGAACTCGGCAAGCCGGACCTGGTGGTGTTCGATGCCACGTTCTACCTGCCGAACGAGAACCGGGACGGCAAGACGGAATATCTGGCCGCCCACATCCCCGGCGCGCGGTTCTTCGACATTGGCGAGCTCGCGGACCAGGAGACCGACCTGCCCCACATGGTCCCGGCGCCCGGACGCTTCGCCCGCCTGATCGGTTCGATGGGCGTCTCCAATGCGTCGCGGGTGGTGTTCTACGATCAGAAGGGGCTGTCCTCGGCGGCGCGCGGCTGGTGGATGATGGGATTGTTCGGCCACGATCGCGCGGCAGTGCTGGACGGCGGCTTGCCCAAGTGGGTGCGGGAGGGCCGGCCCACTGAACGCGGCGAGCCCGCCGCCGCCCGGCCTGCCACGTTCCGGCCGGATTTCCGGGCGACCCGGCTACGCGGCATCGGCGATGTTCTGCGCAACGTCCAAGAGCCCGCCGAGTTGGTCCTCGATGCCCGCGCCGCCGCGCGGTTCGCGGGAACGGCGCCGGAGCCGCGGGCGGGGATGCGGAGCGGGCACATTCCAGGCTCGCGCAACCTGCCCTACACGGAATTGCTCGCCGCCGATCAGACCTTCCTGCCCGCTCCCGCGGTGCGCGATCGGTTGGCAAGAGCGGGCGTGGATGGCACCCGGCCCGTGGTGACGAGCTGCGGCTCCGGCGTCACCGCCTGCATCCTCACGCTCGGCATGACCCTCGCTGGGCTGCCGGCCGGCGCGGTGTATGACGGTTCCTGGACGGAATGGGGCGGGCGTGCCGATACGCCGGTGGAGAGCTGAGCGGATGACCGACAATAAACAGGCGAATCGCGGCTTCCGCACCCGCCTGTCGCATGGCAGTCGCGCAGGGACGCACGTGCACGGGTTCGTCAACCCGCCGCTGCTGCGCGGCTCGACGGTGCTCTACCCGAACATGGCCGAGCGTCGGGCTTCGCAGACCAAGCGGCTGGAGCAGGAACTGGTCTACGGCATCATGGGCTCCGAGACGCATTTCATGCTCGAGGACATGATCGCCGGGATCGAGGGCGGCACGCGCTGCCAGATCGTCGGCTCGGGGCTGGCCGCCGTCACCACCCCCCTGCTCGCCTATCTCAAGACCGGCGACCACTGCCTGATGCCCGACAGCGTCTACGGCCCGGCGCGTAATTTCTGCGACCGCTTCCTGCGCGACTATGGCGTCGAGACGACCTACTACCGGCCCGAGATCGACGAGCCCGGCATCGCCGAGCTGATCGCGGCCGAATACCAAGGTGGTCTATGTCGAGAGCCCGGGCAGCCATACCTTCGAGGTGCAGGATGTTCCCGCCATTGCCCGCGCCGCCCATGCGCGCGGCGCTCGCGTGTTGATGGACAACACCTGGGGCCTGCACTTCTTTCAGCCCTTCACGCATGGCGTGGACGTCTCGATCCAGGCGCTCACCAAGTATGCCGGCGGCCATTCCGATCTGATGCTCGGCAGCGTCACCACCAACAGCGACGCCGATTGGGAGCGCGTGCGCGGGACGGCGCTGCTGCTCGGCCAGTACGCCAGCCCGGACGATTGCTGGCTGGCGCTGCGCGGGTTGCGGACGCTCGCGGTGCGGCTGGAATCGCAGATGCGGTCCGGGATCGCCGTGGCGCGCTGGCTCGCCGGACGGCCGGAGGTCAAGCAGGTGCTGCATCCGGCACTGCCCGACGCGCCGGGGCACGCGCTCTGGAAGCGCGACTTCTCGGGCGCCGCCAGCCTGTTCGGCGTCGTGTTCCAGCCCGAGTACAGCGTCGCAGCGACGCACGCTTTCGTCGAGGCGCTGGAGCTGTTCGGCATCGGCGCGTCATGGGGCGGCTATGAGAGCCTCGCCGTGCCGACCTCTGGTTTCGTCACCCGCTCCGCCGGCAGCGGCAATTTCGGCGGGCCGGCCGTGCGGTTGCATGTGGGGTTGGAGGAGCCCGCCGACCTGATCGCGGATCTGGAGCAGGCGCTATTGGCGCTCCGCGACCACCGGGACTAGCCCGGCGCGGGAGCAGGCTTCGCACAGCCCCTCCGCCTCGACCGTCGCCCGGCTCACGCTGAAACCGGCGCGACCGGCCGCCTCGGCCAGCGCGTCCGCGGTGCCGCGATCCTCGAGCTCAATGACCCGCTTGCAGCCGATACAGATGAGGAACTGTGCGGCGTGGTCCTCGTGCTCATGGGCGACGCAGCCGACGAAGGCGGACAGTCGTTCGAGGCGGTGGATCAGCCCATGCTCCAGCAGGAAATCGAGCGCGCGATAAACCGTCGGCGGCGCGGCGCTATGGCGGGTCGGGCGCAGCCGGTCGAGCAGCTCGTAGGCGCCCGCCGGCCCCGGCGTCTCCAGGATCAGCCCGAGCACCTGTCGGCGCAGATTGGTCAGCCGCGCGCCGCGCCCCTCGCAGATGCGGCCGGCGCGGTCGAGCAATGTCTCGGTCCGGAGCGAGAACCGGCCCGCTTCCATCCCTCTCTCCTTTTAGGATCAGGTCTCACTCCCCAAAATAGCATCCATGAGCGAACATGCCACAGAGCCGGCCAACGCCCCGACCTTGGCCGCCATCGCGTTCGACGCCGACGGCCTGGTGCCCGCCATCGCGCAACAGCACGATACCGGCGAGGTCCTGATGATGGCCTGGATGAACCGCGAGGCCGTGGAGGAAACGGTGGCCAGTGGGCAGGTCTGCTATTTCAGTCGCAGCCGAGGGCGATTGTGGCGAAAGGGCGAGACCTCGGGGCAGACGCAGCGGCTGGTGGAGCTGCGGGTCGATTGCGACGGCGACGCGCTGCTGCTGCTGGTCGATCAGACCGGCGTTGCCTGCCACACCGGGCGGCGCAACTGCTTCTTCCGGGCGGCGCGGGATGGCGCGCTGGTGGA
Organism: uncultured Alphaproteobacteria bacterium; assembly: GCA_963795435.1. Classification (GTDB taxonomy): domain Bacteria; phylum Pseudomonadota; class Alphaproteobacteria; order Acetobacterales; family Acetobacteraceae; genus JAFKFI01. The sequence continues at coordinate 1,199,288 of CAWCHV010000009.1, read as the reverse complement.
GATCGCCGCCCCCGCGATCGCGCCCGAGGCGCTCTACGGCGCGCGCTCCTAAAAGCCAATGACGCTGATCTACCTGATCGCCGGAGAGGCCAGCGGCGACGTGCTGGGCGCGCGGCTGATGGACGCCCTCTCGGCGCTGCGGCCCGGGCTGCGTTTCGCCGGGATCGGCGGCGACGAGATGGCGCGGCGCGGCCTCGCCAGCCTGTTCCCGATGCGGGAGCTGGCGCTGATGGGGTTCCTCGAAGTCCTGCCGCGACTGAGCAAGCTTCGCCGCCGCCTGCGCGAGACCGGCGCGGACATCGCCCGGCAACGCCCGGCGGCCGTGGTGACGATCGACAGTCCGGGCTTCACGCTGCGCCTGCTGCAGGCGATCCGCCCGCTCGGCATCCCGCGCGCGCACTACGTCGCACCGCAGGTCTGGGCCTGGCGCGAGCGGCGGGTGAAACACTATCCGGGCCGGTGGGAGACGCTGCTTTGCCTGCTGCCGTTCGAGCCGGCCTTCTTCGCCCGCCACGGCCTGCCCGCCACTTTCGTTGGCCACCCGGTGCTGGAGAGCGGCGCCGACCGGGGCGACGGCGCGCGGTTCCGCGAGGCACACGACATCGCCCCCGAGGCCAAGGTGCTGACCGTGATGCCCGGCAGTCGCGGCACCGAGGTAGGCCGGCTGCTGCCGATCCTCGGGGCGACGTTGCAGCGCCTGGCTCCCGTTGTGCCCGGCCTGGTTCCCGTGGTGCCCGTGGCGCCCCTGGTGGCGCGCAGCGTGCTGGCCGCGACGTCCGGCTGGCCGGCGCGCCCGGTGATCGTGGTCGAGGCGGCCGACAAGCACGATGCCTTCGCCGCCAGCGACGCCGCACTCACCAAATCGGGCACCTCCACCCTGGAGCTCGCCTTGGCGGGAGTGCCGATGGTGGTCGCCTACCGCGTCAACCCGGTCACCGCGACGATCGCGCGGCGCATCGTCAAGGTGCGCCACGCCTCGCTGCTCAATCTTCTGTCGGAATCGGAGATCGTCCCCGAGCTGCTGCAACAGGACTGCACGCCGGACCGATTGGCCGCGATGCTGAAACCGCTGCTCCTGGGTGACGCCGCCGCAGAGGCCCAGCGCCGGGGCTTCGGCGCGGTACTCGACGCGCTCCGCCCGCCGGAAGGCACGCCGTCAGACGCGGCCGCGCGCGCGGTCCTTGCCTTGCTTGATCAAGCCTGAAGCCACTGCCCGGGCGTGGCTCGCCGCCATTCCCTCCATCACCGCCAGGGCCGCCGCCAACGCCCGCCGTCCGGCGGCGGCATCGACCAGCACCGGCGCGCCGTCCAGCACCGAGGCGACGAACGCCGTGTGCTCGGCGGCGAGTGCGTCGCGGTCTTCCCAGGAGACGTCCTCGGCGCCGAACTCGCCGATGCCGGGGATCGGCTTGCCGCGTCCCCGGCCGATCAGGGTTAGCCGGCGGGCGGCGAAATCCACCGCCAGGTAACCTTCCGCTGCGAAAATCCGCATCCGCCGCTCGGTTCGGAAGGAGATGCGGCTGGCCGTGACGGTGGCCACGCACCCATTGGCGAAGCGCACGCGGGCGTTGGCGATGTCCTCGTGCGGGCTCGCCACCGCCGCGCCGACCGCGTCGACGCTCTCGATCGGGCTGTCCACCAGCGAAAGGATGAGATCGAGGTCGTGGATCATCAGGTCGAGGATCACCGAGACGTCGGTGCCGCGCTGCTTGAAGGGCGCGATCCTGGTGGCCTCGATATAGAGCGGCTGGCCCATCCGGCCCTCGACCATGCCGTGCGCCGCCGAGAAGCGTTCGAGATGGCCCACCTGCAGCACCAGCCCGCGCTCGGCCGCCAGCGCGGCGAGCTCGTCCGCCTCGGCCAAGGTTGCGGCGATCGGCTTCTCGACCAGCACGTGCCGCCCGGCCCGCAGCGCGGCGGCGGCGAGCGGGTGGTGCAGTTCGGCGGGTGCCGCCACCACCAGAGCCTCGCTCGCGGCAAGCAGCGGCGCGAAACCCATCGCGGGGGCGCCGGCCTCCCAGCCCACCGTCTTGGCCCGCTCCTCGTCGGGGTCGTGGATACCGACCAGATCGGCCCGCTCCGAAGCGGCTACCTTGAGGGCGTGATATCGTCCGAAATGCCCGGCACCGGCGACCCCGATGCGCAATCGTCGCTGCGGCATGGCCGCGTCTCCTTCGCGGGGAGAGTTATCAGCCGTCGGACGATTCCGCCACACCAGCCCGCGCGGGCTTGCAAGGAGGAAGACGGATCGCCATTCTCCGCGCCCACTCGGCCGCCAGCCCCATCCGCTGCCGCCGGGACGACACGCGGCCGGATGGCGCCGCCGGGAGCTGCCTGCCTACCATGATGTTTTTCAGCCGCATGAAGACCGCGCTCGTTCTCGGCGCGTGCCTGCTTGGCTTCCTGCTCTGCATCCCGAACCTCGTCGCCCCGCCGGCCTCCTGGCTGCCATGGCGCACCGTGCATCTCGGCCTCGACCTGCGCGGCGGCAGCTATCTGCTGCTCGAAGTGGACATGAAGGCGGTGGTGAAGGAACGCCTCAATGGGCTGCTCGACGCGGTGCGCCAGGCGCTGCGGCCGGGCAACATCTTCTATCAGACGCTGGTGGCCCAGCCCGACCAGAACCGCATCGTGCTGCGCCTGCGCGATGCCGGCAAGCTCGAGGAGGCGGTCGCGGCGCTGCGGCCGCTGGTCGCGTCGGAAGGCCCGGGGAACCGGCCGGACATCGATCTTGCCTCAACGCCGGACGGGCAGATCACGCTGACCCTGTCGCCGGTCGCGCTCAACGAACGCGCCACCGCCGCCGTGCAGCAATCAATCGAGATCGTGCGCCGCCGCATCGACGAGACCGGTGTGGCCGACCCGCAGATCGCGCGTCAGGGCGAGCAGCGCATCGTGGTGCAGTTGCCGGGCATCGAGGACCCGAACCGCGTTAAGGAGCTGCTCGGCAAGACCGCGCACATGACCTTCCAGCTGGTCGACGAGAGCGCCAACCCGGCCACCGGCGGGCCGCCCCCGCCGGGCGTCGAGTTCCTGCCGATGCAGAACCAACCCAACCAGAAGATCGCGGTGCGCCGGCGCGTCGACGTGGACGGCGGCGACCTGACCGACGCGCGGGCCGGCTCCAACCCGCAGACCGGCGACTGGGTGGTGAATTTCACCTTCAACTCGGTGGGCGCGCGGCGCTTCGCCGACATCACGCGCGCGAACGTCAACCGCCGCTTCGCCATCGTGCTGGACAACCAGGTCATCAGCGCCCCGGTGATCCGCGAGCCGATCACCGGCGGACGCGGCCAGATCAGCGGCAATTTCAACGCGCAATCGGCTAACGATCTAGCGGTGCTCCTGCGCGCCGGCGCGCTGCCCGCCCCGCTCACGGTGATCGAGGAGCGCAGCGTCGGCCCCGAGCTCGGGGCCGATTCGATCCGCGCCGGCGCCCTTTCGCTCGCCGTCGGCTTCCTGCTCGTGATCGGCTTCATGGGCACGTTCTACGGGCTGTTCGGCTGGTTCGCCAATCTCGCCCTGGTGGTGAACCTGGTGCTGATGATGGCGGTTCTGTCGCTGCTCGAGGCGACGCTGACCCTGCCGGGCATGGCGGGCATTCTGCTGACGCTCGGTATGGCGGTGGACGCCAACATCCTGATCAATGAGCGCATTCGTGAGGAATACAAGCACGGGCGGCCGCCGCTCGCCGCCCTCGAAGCAGGGTTCTCGCGCGCCTACGCGACGATCTTCGACACCAACACGACGGCCTTCCTCGCGCACGTGATGCTGTTCGTGTTCGGCACCGGCCCGGTGCGCGGCTTCGCCGTCACCATCACCGTCGGCATCGCCACCACCATGTTCACCGCCTGGCTGCTCACCCGCCTGCTGATCTCGCGCTGGTACGTCTCCACGAGACCGCAAGCCCTTCCCGTCTATTAGCCGGTCCCGCTCCGCATGTTCATCCGCCCGCTCTTCCGCCTGGTCCCCGACGGCACGCGCATCCAGTTCATGCGCGGCCGGTTCATGGGGCTGATCGTGTCCGCCGTGCTCTCCACCGCCTCGATCATTTTGTACTTCCATCCCGGCCTCAATCTCGGGATCGACTTCTCGGGCGGCATCGTGATGGAGGTCCGCACGCCGGGGCCGGCCGACTTCAACAAGATCCGCGCCGCGATCGCGGGCGAGCACGTCGGCGAGCAGGGCGTGCAGCGCTTCGGCGCGGACGATCAGGTGCTCATCCGGCTGCCGACCGCACCCAGCGAGGCGGCGACGCAGCAGGAGGTGAACCGGGTGCGCGCGGGGCTCGAGCAGGCGATGCCGGGCACGCGCATCCTGCGCACCGACGCGGTCGGCGCCAGCGTCTCGGCGGAGCTGTTCCGCAACGGCCTGCTCGCGCTCGGCATCAGCTTGTTGATCATCCTGGTCTACATCTGGTTCCGCTTCGAGTGGCAATTCGCTGTCGGCGCGGTCGCAACCCTGCTCCTCGACGTGACCAAGGCGATCGGCTTTCTCGCGATCACGCGGATCGACTTCGACCTGGTGATGGTCGCGGCGATCCTGACGATCATCGGCTATTCCACCAATGACAAGGTCGTCGTCTATGACCGGGTGCGCGAGAACCTCCGCAAGTACAAGTCAATGCCGTTGCGCGACCTGATCGATCTGTCGATCAACGAGACCCTGAACCGGACCCTCGGCACGTCCTTCACGGTTTTCCTGGCCGCGCTGCCGCTGGCGCTGTTCGGCGGCGCGTCGATTTCCGGCTTCGCCTGGGCGATGCTGTTCGGCATCGTCGTCGGCACCTCCTCCTCGATCTTCATTGCCGCCCCCATCCTGCTGTTCCTCGGCGAGCACCGGCTGCGCCGCGACAGCGCGGTGGCCCAGCCGCCCAAGACCAAGGCCCCCACGGCGGCGCGACCGTGATCGCCCGGCGCGCGCTGCTGGGCGGCGCCGCTTGCCTCGCCGCATCCCGCGCAGCCCGCGCCGCCAGGTCCGGCACCACGCTGGTGCTCATCGTGGGAGCGCGGCCGGGCTCCAACTCCGATCAGGTGGCCCGCGCCTTCGTTCCGTTCCTGGAGCGGCACCTGCCCGGCACCTCGATCGAGATCCGCGACGTGCCCGGCGAGGCGGGGCTCACCGCCTATCGCGCCCTGACCGAGGCGGCGCCCCGGGGAGCGGTCCTCGGCTGGGTCGGCACGCCCGCGCTGCCCTCACGCATGATCGATCACGCCGATGCCGGGCTGCTGGACCGGCTGCGCCTGATCGGGTCCGTCCAGAAGGAGCCGATCGCGTTCGTCTCGCCCGCTAGCAGCCCGGTCTCCACGGCCCGGGACCTCATCGAGCGTTCCGCCGCGGAGCATGAGGGCGTGCCGCTCGGAACCCCACCGGCGGGCAGCCCGCCGCATCTGGCGGCGCTGCGGCTGCAAGCCGTCGCGGGCACCGGGCTGAACGTGGTGGCATTCCCCTCCTCGGCCGCCGCCCGGCAAGCGGTGCTGGCGGGCAATGTCGCCGCGGCGGCGCTCGGCCTCGGCGATAGCATCGAGGGGCTGCGCGACGGCAAGCTGGTCGGGCTGGGCCTGGCCTCCAAGGCCCGCAGCGCGGCGTTCCCCGACCTGCCTTCGCTGCATGACATCGGCTTGCCGGTCTCGATGACGATCCGCCGCGGCCTCGCGGCACCCGCGGCGCTGCCGCCGGAGATCGAAGCCGGTTTCGCCGACGCGATGCAGGCGGTGGCGGCCGATCCCGAGTTCACCGCGCAGGCCGACCAGAGCGGCTTCTTGGTCGACTGGCTGGCCGGCCCCGGCTGGACCGCCACGGCGGCGGCCGAGCGGGAGGGTCTGGCGGCACTCTGGGAATCCGATCCCTGGCTGCCCACCGGCGCGGGCTGAGGCGCGGCTCCGGCAATTTCGGCCTGCGATCCGTCTCAACACCGGGTCTCAGATACTTCTCGTAACGTAAGACGACTCGCAATATCTTGTTACGAGAGTTTGCGGGCTGCCCCACCCGAAGACAGGCAACCCGAACGCAGGCAACAGGAAACACGATGCGGCCGACTGGCCTCCACGTTCTGCTGGTCAGCACCAGCCGGGAATGGACCCGTGCCGTCGAGACGGCGGCGGCCAGGATCGGCGCGGGCGCGGTGGAGGCGGCCGGGTCGGGCCGGGAGGCGCTCTCCAGGCTGGTCAACACGCCGCGCCCCTACTCGCACGTGCTCGTCCAGCCAAGCTGCTCCGACGGGCTGATCGAGGATCTCCACGGCCTGACCTCGGGCGAGGCCGGGTCGGACACGAGGCTTCTGCTGCTCGGCGCGCCGGCCACCCCGGCGCCGCGCATCCAGGTGATCGCGCGCGCCACTCCGCGCTCGGTCGGCGCGGCATTGGCCAGCGGCGCGGCCGGTTGGCCGAACGGCAAACCTCCCGGAGTGCCGACGCAGGATCTGCAGGACGCGCTGGCGGGCTCATTGATCGAAGCCCGATACCAGCCCGTCGTGCGCATGAGCGACGGCGGCTGCGTCGGCCTGGAGGCGCTGGCCCGCCTGCGGCACCCGGCGCACGGGATGCTCGCACCGACCCATTTCGTGCCGCAGGTCGAGGATGCCGGCCTCGCGGGGCAACTGACCGACGCCGTCGCGCGCCACGCGCTGGCCGAACTGTCCCGGCCCGCCCTTGAAGGGCGGGCGCTGACCATCGCGATGAACTTCCCACTCGACATCGTGCTGGTGCCGGAGACGATGGCCCGTCTCGATGCGCAATGCGCCGCCGCGGGGGTTCGCCCGGACCAGATCGTCGTCGAACTCACCGAAAGCCGGCCGGTCGAGGATCTGGCGGCGCTGCGCCGGTCGATCGAGCGCGTGCGGCAAGGCGGCTACGGATTGGCGATCGACGATCTCGGGCCGTCGGTGCCGCACCACGCGGCGTTGCTGCGGATGCCGTTCACCGCCGTGAAGCTCGACATCGAGGTCATCAGGGACATGCACGCCGAGGACGGCCGCGCCTTCCTGTCCGACACGATCGACACCGCCAAAGCCCGAGGCATGACGGTCATCGCCGAGGGGGTCGAGGACCGCGACAGCTGGCGCCGGCTGGAAGCGCACGGCGTGGATCACGCGCAGGGTTTTCTCATCTCCCGCCCGCTGCCCGCCGCCGCGCTGCCGATCTGGCTCGACGCATGGGCCGCCCGGCGCGCGCAACTGGCTCAGGCGTTGCGCGGCGAGCCCGACCACACCTCCTGATAGAGGCCGACGATCTCCGCCTTGTCGGGCACGCGCGGGTTGTTGCCGGGGCTGCCCGAGGCGAGCGCCTGCTCGGCCATCAGCGCCATCTTGGCGTTCCAGCCCGCCTCGTCGATGCCGTAGCCGCCGGGCGTCGGCACGCCGAGTTCGGCGTTAAGCTCGGCCAGGCCCGTGACCAGCTTGCCCGCCGCGACGGCGTCCGAATCCCCCGACCCGGCGAAGCCGATCCGCCGTGAGGCTTCCGCATAGCGCGCCTCCGCGCCCGCCACGCTGAACCGCGTGATCGCCGGCAGCAGCATGGCATTAGAGAGGCCGTGCGGCACGTGGAAATGCGCCCCGATCGGCCGCGACATGCCGTGAACGAGCGCCACCGAGCTGTTGGAGAAGGCGAGCCCCGCCGTCGTCGCGCCGAGCATCATGCCCTCGCGCCCCGCCGGGTTGCCCGGCTCGTGATAGGCGGTGCGCAGGTGCCGCCCGATCAGCTCCATCGCGGCGAGCGCCAGCGCGTCGGAAAACGGGTTGGCGCGCCGCGACACGTAGGCCTCGAGCGCGTGGGTCAGGCTGTCGATGCCGGTGTCGGCGGTGGTGCGGGCGGGGACTGAGACGGTCAGCTCATGATCGACGATCGCCGCCAGCGGCAGGGCGCCGAGGCCGGAAATCAGCATCTTCTCGTCGCGCTCGACGTCGGTGATGACGGTGAAGCGGGTGCACTCGCTGCCCGTGCCGGCGGTGGTCGGGATGGCGATGATCGGCAGCGCGCCGCGATCGGCCTGCGCCGGCGCCTTGTAGTCCCGCATTTTCCCCCCGCCCGCGGCGAGGATCGACATGGCCTTCGCGGTATCCATCGGCGAGCCGCCGCCGAAGCCGATCAGGCAGTCGAACGAGCCACGCGCCAACTCGGCGACGCCCGCCTCGATCACCCTGTCGGTCGGGTCGGAGACGGTGTCGCTGAACACGGTGACGGGCATTCCCGCCTCGGCCAGCCGATCGAGGCAGTGCCGCGCCATCCCCGACGAGACCATGAACGGATCGGTCACCACCAGCGGCCGCGACAGGCCGAATTTTGCCAGCACGTCCGGCAGCTGCCGGACCGCGCCGCCGCCCACCAGCATCATGCGGGGCGAAGCGATGTTGACGATGCTCATGGACGCCTCCGGCCCGCGACTTTCGTGTGAAGCAGCCTGCGCGCGGGGAGCCCGATGATCGACGCGGCCCGGAATGGGGTCAAGCGCGCGTCGGCCGATGTTGAATGCCGGACCGCCGTGCCGTACGGTCCCCGGACGAGCAGCGACAAAGCCGCGATGGGGAAGAAACGCATGACGCTCAAATCCGTGCTCCTGGCGAGCGTGATCTTGCTCACGCCGGCGCTCGCGCAGGCGGGCAAGAACGACATCCTGGTCGGGGTCGACCAGAAGGCGACGTTCGAGGCCGGCGGCATCAAGATCGGCCCGGGCGGCGATGACGCCCTGGTGATCGTGGACGTGAGCGATGCGGCGAACCCGCGCATCCGCGCCACCCTCAAGCTCGAAAACTCGGTGATCGGGCCGCCCACCAACCTGCAGATCACGCCGGACGGGCGGCTGGCGCTGCTCGCCAACTCGGTCGTTACCAAGGAAACCGACGGCAAGTGGAGCAACGTGCCGGACGACAAGCTGTTCGTGGTCGATCTCGACGCCGATCCGCCCAAGCTGATCGACACGGTGACGGTCGGCAAGCAGCCGTCGGGGCTGGCGATCTCGCACGATGGCAAGCTCGCGCTGGTCGCCAACCGCGCCGGCAAGAGCGTCTCCGTCCTCTCGATCGACGGCGCCAAGGTGCGTCAGGTGGCCGAGGTGCCGATGGACGACGAGGTGGCGGCAGTCGCCATCACGCCGGACGGCAAGCGCGGCTTCGTGGTGAAGAACCTCGCCAACCGGATCGGCGTGCTGTCGATCGACGGCGAGAAGGTGAAATACGACAAGTCTCAGGACATGCCGGCCGGCTACACGCCGTACAATGTCGAGGTGACGCCGGACGGGAAGTATGCCCTCTCGGTGAACCAGGGCGGCGGGCTGTCCGGCAACGTCGACACCATCGTCACCATCGACGCCGCAGCCAATCCGCCGCGCGTCATCGACCAGACCGCCGTGGGCGACTCGCCCGAGGGCATGGCGATCGGCTCGAACGGCGTCTGGGTCGCGGTGCCGCTGCTGAAGGGTTCGGCCTCCAGGCACGACCGGTGGTCCTACACCAAGGACGGCAGCGTCGTGCTGATGAGCCTGAGCTCCGCCGGCAAGCTGCAAGCGGTGAACGAGCTGCCGGCCGGCGGCGTGCCCGAGGGCGTCGCGTTCAGCCCCGACAGCCACTATGTTTACGTTGGCAACTACGTCGACAAGAACCTGCAGGTCTACCGGATCGCCGGCGGCAAGCTGGCCGACACCGGCAAGACGCTGAGCCTGCCCGGCCAGCCCGCCTCGATGCGGGGGCTGGCGCGGTAGGAGCGTCCGGGCTCAGACGCGCCAAAACGGCTTGTTGGCCTCCTCGCGCGCGTCGGGCCAGCTCGCGCCGATGTCTTTCAGCATCCGCGGGTCGAGCTCGGCGATCATCCGCCGCGTGCGCCAGCGCCGCCACGCCTCGGCCAGCACCACGCGCAGCGGCGCACCCCGTCGTCCCCTGCCGGTGCGGCGGGCCAGGGTTGGCGTCTGCCAGGCGAGGTCGGGCGAAAGGCGGGCGGACATGGCTACCTCCTGCATCGACGATCCGATGCCAGAAGCAATCTGGCCCTTCCCAAAGGATCACGGAAACGAATTGTCCTGATACGGAAAATCAGCTACGGTGATGACCATGCCGGCGCCGCTGTCGCTCGACCCCGACTTGCTGCGGGCCTTCGTGCTGATCGCCGAGGGACGCAGCTTCACGCGCGCGGCGGCGCTGGTCGGGCGCACCCAGTCGGCGATCTCCATGCAGGTCAAACGGCTGGAGGAACTGCTCGGCGAGCCGGTGCTGGAACGCGGCCGCGGCGGCAAGGTCGAACTCACCCCGCACGGCGAGTATCTGCTGAGCCGCGCGCGTTCGATCCTGGCGCTCAACGACGAGGTGATGGGCACCTTCCGCGCCCCGGCGATCACCGGGCGGGTTCGGCTCGGCACGCCCGACGACTACGCGCTGAGCCATCTGCCGCCGGTGCTGGCGCGCTTCGCCGAGACCCACCCGGCGGTCGAGGTGGAGGTGCTGTGCGCGCCGTCGGGAGAGCTGCCGGGGCGGCTGATGGCGGGCGACCTCGACCTCACGTTGCTGTCGGAGGGCCACCAGCCGGTGGACTGGCCGGCCACGCCGCTATGGCGCGGCCCGCTGGTGTGGATCACCTCGACCCGCCACGCGCCGCACCGCAAGAACCCGCTGCCGCTGGCGGTCGCCCGGCGGGACTGCGCCTGGGCACGCGCGGCGATCGCGGCACTGGAGGCGGACGGGCGCGAGTACCGTCTCGCCTACTCGTCGGCGAGCCAAGTCGGCACGCACGCGCCGGTGATGGCGGGCCTGGCCGTGACCATCTCGGCGCTCACCTGGCTGCCGCCCGGCCTCCGCCCGATGCGCGCCGACGAGGGCCTGCCTCGTCTGCCCGATTTCGGGATCCTCCTGCTGAAAGGCCCGCACCCGCATCAGCCGGTGACGGACGCGCTGGCGACGCATATCGAGGAGAGCTACCGCGCGGATGGGGCGCCGGGGCGGACGGGGGCGGTGGAGGCCGCAGAGTAGCAGTTTGCGCCAGCAAAGGGCCCGCCCCCGGCGGCGGGTTCAGGATTGCTGACTTGACGCATGGAGCAAGCGGACCGCGACGGCCGCGGCGCACAGCACGATCAATGCGCCCGCGAGGAACACCGCGCCCAGCCGCGCCAACCCGCGATCAATCCCAGAACGGGCTGCCGAACCCGAGCGCCACGTCGAGGAAGGCGGTGGTCGAGGAAGGCGGTGTACGCCCCCCATCGCAAGGCCACGATTTTGCGGCGGCGCGCGACGGGGCAGCTCGTGCCATGGGAGATTGCTCGGTGAACGCCGATTAGGCCGATTTTTGATCGAGAAATACTCCACCGTAGCCCTGTTCAGGGATTCCAAGAGTCTGTTCGAAAATGAGCTGGCAAACCCGCATACCAGAATCAAGTACTATCTCATGGGGTCCGAAGTTGTACATCTCCAATTGGACCTGACCGCGAAATCCAGCATGAATGGTTGGAGCAGTAATGTGCACTCCAATGCCAAGTCGTGCTAAGGAGCTTTTTCCTTCAACTCTTGCCGCGAGTCGCGAAGTCGTCGGTATCTCTAATGTCTCTTCGGTCCAGGCAAGGACAAGCATTTGCGGCTTAACGGTGAAGGTCAGTTGCTTTTTTGTTTCTTGAAACGGTAGAAGTTTAGCATAGCTATATCCGGGGACTCCCGGCCTGATCATAACGCCGGGTATCTTATACCAGGACTCTCTGATTAGTACCCATGCGCCCAGTCTCGCAGCCCAAGGGACATGATTCTCCAAGGTTGATCGACGAGTTTGTTCCAGGCGTCGCAGCAATGGTCGACCAGGTTGTCGTAGCAGGTGAACACTCGGTTGGAGAGCCAGTTGTCGCGCATGAACTCCCACACGTTCTCTTGCGGGTTCAGCTCTGGGCATTTGGCGGGCAGCGACACGATTGTGAGGTTGTCGGGCACGACGAGCTTCTCGGACGTGTGCCATCCGGCTTGATCGACAAGAAGCGCCGCGTGCCGTCCGGGCGCGACCTGCGCCGAGATCGCCGCCAGATGCAGGCCCATCGCCTCGGTGTTGCACCAGGGCAGGATCAGGCCGACGCTCTTGCCCTCTTTGGGGCAGATGGCACCGAAGATGTAGGTCGAGGCCGTGCGCTGGTCGTGTGGGGCGGATGGCCGGGTGCCGCGTTTCGCCCAGCGTCGCGTGATCTTGTTTTTCTGACCGATGCGCGCTTCATCGCCGAACCAGATCTCTACATCGCCGGGAGCGACGCCCTTCTGGCGCGCGATCGCGTCCAGCTGCGCGGGGAAGCTTTTTTAAAAGCCTCGATGGCGCCCTCGGCCTGCGCGTGATGACGCGGACGCGCGGACAGCTTGCGATACCCCATCGCGCGCAGCTCGCGGCCGAGCGTCTGCTTGGCGATGGTGACCTGGAACTCGTCCCAGACCCATTGGCACAGGTCGATGATGCGCCAACGCACCACGCCATGAATCGCGGGGATCGGCCCGCTCTCGATCATCTCGGCCAGCGCCGCGCGGTGCCTGTCGTTCAGCCGCGACGGCTGACCGGGCGCCTTGCGATCGACCAGGCCGTCCGGGCCATGGGTGTTGAGCTTGACCACCCAGTCGCGCACGATCTGCAACGTCACACCGCCGATCCGGGCCGCCTCCGTGCGGCTCGCACCATCGTAGATCGCCGCCAACGCCAGCAATCGCCGCGCCTGCGGACCGTCCTTGCTCCGGCGGGCAGCGGACCGCAGCTGCGACGCATCAAAATCGGCCCGAAGCGGGATCGGCATGGCGAACTCCTGCGTTCGCCGTCTTGAATCAGAACGCCGCCGCGTCGGGGAAGCCCCTCGAGTCACAATCTCGAAGCCTTGGTATTACCCCAAACGCTGAATGAATCCCCAAGTCGAAGATCGATCGCTGTGGGGCTAAGTGCGTCATCGTTTGGTGGCGGGGAAATGATGATTTGGTTGCAACGCAGAGCTGCTACTATCTCTCTGTCGGTAAGGATCATCGTTCCGCGCCACCACCAATGATGTTTTAGGCTGTCTGAAGAACCTCAGATTCCGGCACCCATATGCGCCACTTACCCGTCGTGGATTCTCTGGGTAGTTCCACTAGGGCTTTGTTGTCTCTAATACCGAGAATCCGGCCAACTTCAAGATTGCTTCCTTTGAGGTCTCGTTCTTGGACGACCACCTCCTCAACGCCATCGACAGTTCTCACCCCAATGACAACCTCGGATGGCCCTGGGCCTTTGGCAGTGCGGTGAGCTTTGACGAGCATAAGACCATCTCCGTGAACGAAATAGGAACAGACCGTAGCCTAGTCCGAGCAGAGTGACAACGCGTCGCGTATACTACTGCTCGAATCGGGCTGGAAGGAGGGTACGCCCCTCCGCGAAAGGGCGCTACGCCCGTCCGACGTCGCTTGCCGCCTTTAATTTAGGTTGTGCCTTGTGATGGCATCAATGTGTAGAGCTGGTCTGGCTTGCCGATGATGTCCGGCTTGTAGACCGTCTCGACCCAGTCGGCCGGCGCGACATCGACGATGGCGACCGAGACGGAGTCCTCTCCGTTCCCTGTGCTCGCCATGATGGCCTCTGTCACTTCGTCGGCGATCCTGGCTTTCTGATCCTCGGATCTGCCGGACAGGAGCTTGACGATTACGTGGGGCATGGTCCCGTCCTTGCGTTCAGTATTCCCGACTTGTCGGCTGGAACAGCCGCGTGGATTGCCGCGTCGCTTCGCTCCCGCGATGAGCGGTTGGTTTCGATTGGGTTGATCGCGCCCTACGACCTTGCCGCGCGCGGCAGAAGTTTGATTGTCGTGGATCGTGCCTCATCATTCACCATCGGGTTGAGGTACTGTGCGTCATGACGGCGGTACTTGGTGCGGTACGCCGCGTCGATCTGGTCGTTGAGCGCGGGATCGGCGTCCTCGAATGTGACGTCCTTGTCGACGCCGCCGGCCCTGATGTGGCCCTCGCGGCGCGCCTGGGTGCCGCGGAACCAGGCGGCGGCGTGCCCGTAACCGGATCGGACGTAGACGCCGTCGCCGTGACGGACGACCCAAATCGTCACCGGCTTTCGGAGCGTGCCGTCGCGGCGGAGCGGAGCGATCTCCAGTTCTTCCGCTTGTCCGATCTTATCGAGTTCGTCGCTCGTCCAATTCGTCATTGGTGCGCGCCTTCTTCATCAAGCCCGGTATTGCTCGTCGCTCACCTTTTCCATCCAGTCGACGGCCTTGCCGTTCAGTTTTTCCTGGATGGCGATGTGGCTCATCGCCGTGGTCGCCGTGGCCCCGTGCCAGTGCTTCTCGCCCGGCGCGAACCAGACCACGTCGCCCGGCCGGATGTCTTCGACCGGCCCGCCCTCGCGCTGCACCCAGCCGCGGCCGGCGGTGACGATCAGGGTCTGGCCGAGCGGGTGCGTGTGCCATGCCGTGCGCGCGCCCGGCTCAAAGGTGACGCTGGCACCGGCAACGCGGGCCGGATCGGGCGGGCTGAAAAGCGGGTCGATGCGTACCGTCCCGGTGAACCATTCCGCCGGTCCCTTGCCGGACGGCTGCGAACCGCTGCGCCTGATTTCCATGTTCGCTCTCCTTTGCTCGCTTGGACGCCCGGCCGCTTCGCGACGGCCGCTCCTGTGCCCGGGTGGATAATTGGCGGCTGCACCTCGGCATGATTAGCCGGTATGGTCTGCATGGACTTATAAGCGGACCTTCTGAATGGCGCGCGAGAGCATCGGCGACCTGAACGCCTTCCTCGCGGTGGCGCAGGAGCGGAGCTTCACCCGGGCCGCCGCCAGGCTCGGCGTGTCGCAATCGGCGCTGAGCCAGACCGTCCGCGGCCTCGAAGCACGGCTCGGGCTGCGGTTGCTGACCCGTACCACGCGCAGCGTCGCGCCGACCGAAGCGGGCGACCGCCTGCTCCGCAGCGTGGGGCCGAAGCTCGACGAGATCGACGCCGAACTCGCCGCGCTGAGCGAGCTCAGAGAAAAGCCCGCCGGCACCATTCGCATCACCTCCACGGAAAACGCCGCCGAGGTGGTCCTCTGGCCGGCCCTAAAGAGGCTCTTGCCGAACTATCCGGACATCAATGTGGAGATCGTTATCGATTATGGCTTAGCCGATGTTGTAGCGGAACGGTATGATGCCGGCGTGCGGTTCGGTGAGCAGGTCGCCCGGGACATGATCGCCGTGCGCATCGGGCCGGACATACGCATGGCCGTGGTGGGAGCACCCGCCTATTTCACGCACCATCCCCCGCCGCGCGCGCCGCAGGATCTGACGCATCACCACTGCATCAATCTTCGCCTGCCGAGGCACGGCCTCTACGCCTGGGAGTTCGAGAAGAACGGACGCGAGCTGAGGGTGCGCGTCGACGGCCAGCTCGTGTTCAACACGACCGCCATGATTCTCGATGCGGCCGTCGCCGGATTTGGTCTGGCGTACCTGCCCGAGCAGCAGGTGCAGAAACAGCTTGCGAGCGGCGAGCTCCTCCGGGCGCTCGGGAACTGGTGTCCTCCTTTCTCGGGCTACCATCTCTATTACCCGAGCCGCCGGCAACACACGGCTGCCTTCGCGCTTTTGGTCGATGCCCTGCGTTACCGAGATGCGCCTCAGGCGGTGCAGGGCAGTTGAGATGGGCACGAAGGTCGCCGCTCCCGAAGTTCTCGATTGACACACATAGCCCGCTGGTTATTGATTAGATCAATAGCCAGCGAGTTATGCGTCCCGATGCCGCATGGTCACGACGTGCTCTTCAAAACGCTCGCCGATCCTACGCGGCGAGCCATCTTCGAGCGGCTGTGCCGCGAGGGGGAACAGACGGTCGGGGCTCTGACGGCTCTGGCCGGGGTCTCGCAACCGGCCGTCTCGAAGCATCTTGGCGTCCTGAGGCAGGCCGGGCTGGTGCTCGACCGCCACGAAGGCCGCCAGACGCATTATAGCGCCCGGCGCGGCGCCTTGGCCCCGCTGATCGACTGGACAAGCCAAATGGCCGAGTTCTGGCAGAGCCGGTTCGACGACCTCGAAGACCTGCTGAACAGGATGGATCAATGACCGAAAAATCGACCGAAACGCTCTCCGTCGTCGTCGAACGGGAGATGCCTCATCCGCCGGAAAAGATCTGGCGCGCGCTCACCCAACCACACCTGATCGAGGCGTGGCTGATGAAGAACGACTTCAAGCCCGTGGTGGGCCACCGTTTCGATCTTCGCGCGGACTGGGGCGCTGTCGATTGCCATGTGCTGGCGGTCGAGCCGCACAAGACGCTGTCCTACACGTGGGGCGCCTATGGCCTCGAGAGTGTCGTCACCTGGACGCTCACCCCTTCGAGCGCGGGGACCCACCTGCGGATGGAGCAGTCGGGCTTCCGGCCGGATCAGCAGCAAGCCTACCAAGGCGCCAAGGGCGGGTGGCCACGGTTCCTTGCGGCCCTGGAACAGCTATTGGCGCGGACGGACTGAAATCCGCCGGGACACGTCAAAGCAGAGGAAGGGAAAGCAAGCGGCATCATGAGCAAGGGCGATTCCCAGGAAGGGAATTCTCCATCCCGGATGATAGACGAGAGGATCATGGCGCTCGGCGACTGGCGGGGCGAGATGCTCTCCGAGCTGCGCGCACTGATCAAGCAAGCCGACCCCGAGGTGGTCGAGGAGTGGAAATGGAGAGGGGTTCCGGTGTGGTATCACGACGGAATGATCTGCGCCGGCGAGACCTACAAGAACGTGGTGAAGATGACCTTCGCCAAGGGCGCCGCGCTTGACGACCCGTCCGGCCTCTTCAACTCCAGCCTCGACGGCAACACCCGGCGTGCCATCGACTTCCGCGAGGGCGAGAAGATCGACGAGGACGCATTGAAGGCGCTCATTCGCGCGGCCGTGACGCTGAACGCAACCCTCTCCCACGGCTGATCGAGCTGAAGGGGACGAGCAAGTCCCTCGGAGAAGGCGCGATCCGTCGGTTTCAGTGCTAGATAGCTCAGAAGCTTAAAATCGTTGTTTTATGTATTCCTGTGCACTACTGCCAGTGAGTTCTAGGGTGGATGGGCCGTAACGGACAAAGAATTTTTCCGCCGAGCCATCTTTGACGTACACAGCGATCGATGAAGGTGAGCATTCGACTACGAGCACTCGAACACCATTGTAGTCAGCAAAGTGTGGCTCAATACTAATCGAGTGTTGTACTCCGATCCGGTCCTTTAACAGATTTATCAGATGAAGAGCCATCTTGTCCTCATCGGGGAAGCCGTCTTTCTCTAGGCCGACCGGTGCTCCATCATCCGCAACGCCGATGATCAGGGTGCCACCCTTGGCGTTAAGGAACCCAGCAACGCTCTTGAGAACCGCCAATTCCATTCGAGGATCTTTCTCACCCGTATGGAGGTTGGTACGGAGCGTCGATTTGTATTCAATTGCGCCCGTTTCACCGGACGCGATCAGGTCGGACACGTTGATGGCACTCGGCTGCGCGTCGATCTTGCCGGTCAGCTTTTCGTAGGCTTCTCGGATTGTTTGGGCGATCCGGGAGCGCCGCTCCTTAAGGAAGGTATCATAACTCATGTTGTACCAGCTGAGAGGAAGCGCATGATGCCGATACATCGCTTGGAGCACCTTGGGCTCGAAACGTGCCTCAAGAGTTGGCACGTACTCGTATGGTGGAGTGGCTGAGATCGCCGTGTTGTCCCCCCACTCAACAACGGCAAAGTTGGCGATCTGATTGTAATCGCGCTGATCAGTGATTCCCCGGGTCTTGAGGAATGCGATCGGAAAGAGATGGTGCCGCTCGAGGCTACTCTTCGTGCTGTGGATTGCCGGGTTCATCAGGTCGCGCACGTTGTGATTCGAATACAGCGCGCGAGCGTCTAAGACGTTCAGCGCAGCGAAGAACGCAAACATTGAAGGGCCACGGGCGGCAGACGTGGCCAGACCGCCCGGGAGGGTGATCGACCAGAAATCATTGGTCAACGTCGATGCGCAGATTTCATCGATAATGCCAAAAAATTCGTCGGGTGCCTTTACATTGCGAAGGCGAGCAAGATCGAATTCCATCCGAGACTCCGGTGAACTGGCGTAACGCCCGGTGAGACTCGACATAAATAAAAATTGAGCAATTATTTTCCTGAGTTTATGCTCGTTAACGTAAATCTGTGTTCGGCCGATTAAGTACAGGCTGTATGCGAACACCAGGGCGAGCTCGCTACTGATGATTTTTGGGGTACGGTATCCGGCCAGGACGACGCAGTTGAGGAAATCATGCCAGAACTGGATTTTCAGCGCCGCTGCCTCACCGCTTTTCAGCGCCTCAAAATGCTGCTCGCGGCTGACCGTCAGTTCGCCGCCATCGGCGTTCTTGCCGCGAAGGATCGCGTACACCGCCGATAACCGAGCTCGGCGGAACCCCACAGCGACCGCCACGCGGAGCAACTGGTCAGGCATTGGACGGAACAGCGGGTTGTACGGCGATGGCTCGCTGGTGCTCGGCGTGCGAGCACGACGACTGAAATCCTCCAATTTGGACCGGCCTTCGTCCCAAAACACCGACATCAGCGTTAGGATAAAGTCAGCCTGATTGAGCTTCTTGCCCTCACTGTTGATCCGCACAAAGACATCAGCGACCTGCTCGGGTTCAACCTGCGCGGATAACTCAAGTGCCGTGAACGGGAACTGAAGTAGGGAGTGCAAGCGTCCGATCGCCTTTTGTGCTCGGTCAATCTCTTCAGGTGAGACTGCACGGAAACTCTGCAAGCCAGAAATATAGTTAACTGCAAACTGAATCAAGTTTGTGTTTGTATCCCAAATCGCTGAGATGCTTGGAATGAATGCTTTGTTTCGGCGGATCGCCACATCAGGCACCTCAAAACGGTCATCGAGCGGATTGAACGCGATCTCGATTTTCTCGGACACGTAGTTCTCTCGGATTACCGGGGTGCTCTTGATAACAGCATAAAGCGATGTTAGCCGCTGTTGACCATCGACAATTGCACGATTGGGGGCGAGTTGTTTTTCATCGGTGCCGATCTTCTTTGTGCCGGCGTTAACGCCGGTTTCCCAAAAAAGCAGGTATCCAACTGGATATCCTCGGTACATCGAATCGAAGAGTTCTCGGACCTTGACATGTAGCTGCTCAACCCGGCCTCGGCTGGCGATAGCGGCTTGAGGCGAATGGTGGGCGAGAACGGGATTGACGCGATAACGGGCGACTCAATTCAAGGTTGGGGTGAGCAACGCCCCCGACCTCAACAAGCTGTCGCACGCGGAGAAGGACGCGCTGATCCTGACGCTGATGGTGCGGCTGGACGAAGCGCACAAATTGATCGCCGAGTTGCGCGCGCGGATTGATGACCTCACGCGGCCGGGCAAGACGCCGGACAATTCCAGCGTGCCGCCCTCGAAGGGGCAGAAGCCGAACCGGCCGGACAAGATCAAGCGCCGAGGTCCGCGCAAGGGCAGTCTCGGCCGCGTGGGCGGCGGCCGCGCGCTGACCGCCGATCCCGACGAGGTGATGCAGGCCAAGCCGGCGCGGTGCCACTACTGCCAGCATGCCTTCACCGACGCCGACCAGACGCTCGACGCGCGGTATGACAAGATCGACCTGCCCCGCGTGCGTCCGATGGTGACGCGGGTGGAGCGCTATGCCGCCCAGTGCCGCTGCTGTGGCGCCACCACGCTGGCGGCGGTGCCGGAGGGGCTGGAGCCGGGCACGCCGTTCAGCCTCAACATCGTGGCACTCGCGATGTATCTGCGTTTCGTGCATGCCGTCAGCTACCAGCGGCTGGCCCGGCTGCTGATGGAGTTGTTCGGCCTGGCGATCAGCGAGGGCGCGCTGGATGCCGCGTTCCGCCGCGGCAAGCCGCGGTTCGATGCCGATGTCGCGGCCATTCTCGCTCGGCTGCGGCGTGCGCGGGTGGTGTATTCCGACGAAACCGGCGTGCGTATCGATGGCAGCGGCCACTGGAACTGGGTGTTCCAGAACGCCGAGGTGGTGATCCATGTCGTCCGCCGCAGCCGTGGCGCGGACGTGGTGGCCGAGGTGCTGGCCGGGCATCGCCCGGCGTTGTGGGTCTCCGATCTCTACGGTGCACAGCAGGGCCATGCCGAGCTGTGGCAGGTCTGCCTCGCCCACCAATTGCGCGATTGCCAGTATGCCATCGACGCTGGCGATGCGGTGTTTGCGCCGCGCATGAAGGCGCTGCTGCTGCGCGCCGTGGTGCTGGCGCGGCGACACCGCGGTCTGGCCGACAGCACGCGGCGCGAATACCGCCGCCGTCTGGAACACTCGCTCGATGCCGTCATGGCGCTGGCACCGGTCAATCGCGACGGCCAACGATTGCGCAAGCGCTACGCCCGCGTTCGCGACCACCTGTTCACCTTCCTCGATCATCCCGAGATTGCCGCCGACAACAACAGCAGCGAGCGCGAACTGCGCCCGACCGCAACATACCGCAAGGTCACTGGCGGCTTCCGCTCCGACTGGGGCGCCGACCTGTTCGCCGCCGTCCGCTCCGTTATCGGGACCGCCGCCCGTCGCGGCATCGACGCCTATCAGGCAATCCGTAATACCCTATGCGGCCAACCCGTTCTCGCCCCGGGTTGAGCAGCTACCTTGACATTCTTCCAGACAAACGGGCGCTGGATGTCGGGCAAGCCGATCTGACCGTGGTAAATCGCGTCGATTAGCGAGCCGAGCGCGTAATCGACCTTCGTGAAAAGGGTGTTAGACAATTTGGACTGGTCTCCTTGGGAAGCCCATCTCGTGGACGCCTCGTGGCATTCGGCTCGATTTCTGACGGGATCATGCCGCCGAACGAGCACGTCTGCCAAGACAGGAATGTCTGTCGAGCTCGGACGGCCACCTCCGGCATGACCTACCTGCCCATCCCACGGCGAGGTGGAGGTCGGCTTCGGGCGTCGTCGGCATTGCGACCGCCCGAGGGCTGAACGCAGCACAACTTTTTGCTCTCTCTACCCGAAACCTGCCAGTCTCTTTACGGCTAAAACCGGACCTGAGGCGGCCGGCCGCGAATGTCTGAGAAGAATCGAGAGCCGACCTACGCCGTGGTAAGAATTTCTTGATCTGTGCACAGGTCCCTGGGGCAGGTCTGGAATTGCGAATGCGTCGCATTAGCGTATGATTGCCTCCCGTCATTCTGAGAGGCGTCAGCATGGCCTGCGTTTTGTCCCTCGGCCCTTCTCACCTGCGGCGCTCAAGGCGGCGCACCGGGTGAGTGTCCGCGCGGTCCTCGGCGCGGTTCGCCGCGCCGCGACAGTGGGACGGGCTGATCCGCCTCGATCGCCTCATGTCCCTTACCCCGGCCGGCAACGATCTGGCGGCGGACCGGCACGGCGCGACGGCGGATCGAGGAGAGTTGACACAGCTGGGTCGCTCGCCTGATATTTAACCATTCGGTAAACTGTTAGCCCAGGAAGGCTCGGCAATGAAACTGTTCTACGGCTGGGTCATCGTCGGCGCGGGGGTCGTGATAACCTGTATCGGGCTCGGGACGATCTTCGCGCTCGGCGTGTTCCTGCAGCCGATGTCGGGCGCGATGGGCTGGTCGCGCACCGGGATCTCGACGGCCGCACTGCTCAGCTTCCTCTGCATGGGCGCGGGATCGTTCCTGTGGGGCGCGCTATCAGACCGGTTCGGCACCCGCTCGGTGGTGGTTTGCGGCGGCATCCTGCTTGGCGTGGGCCTGATGGCGGCGAGCCAGGCGGGGAGCCTGCTGCAATTCCAGGTCGCGTTCGGCGCGGTCGCCGGCCTGGCGGCGGGGAGCTTCTACGCGCCGCTGACGGCGACCGCGACGCGCTGGTTCACGCGGCATCGCAGCCTGGCGGTGGCGCTGGTGACGGCGGGAACCGGCATCGGCTCGATGACGGTGGCGCCGCTCGCGCGCTGGCTCATCACGAGCTACGACTGGCGGACCGCGATGCTGGTGATCGGCGCGCTCGCCTGGGTGGTGATCGTTCCCGTCGCGTTTCTTGTGCGCAACCCGCCGGCGGTTGCTGCCGCTGCGGGCGCCGGTACGCAGGCGGGCGCCGATGATCGCGGATTCACGGTGGCGCAGGCGCTGCGCACGCCGCAATTCGCCGCCGTCGCGCTGACGTTCTTCGCGTGCTGCGCGGCGCACTCCGGGCCGATCTTCCACATGGTCAGCTACGCGATCGACTGCGGCGTGGGCGCCATGACCGCCGCCGTGGTGTTCGGCGCCGCCGGGTTGGCCGCACTCTGCGGGCGCGTCGTGTTCGGGCTGGTGGGCGACCGTTTCGGTGCGAAACCCACGCTGCTGGTCGGGCTGACCATCCAGGCGGTGGCGATCTATCTCTATGTCTTCGCGCGCGCCCCGGCGAGTTTCTATGGGCTGTCGCTGGTGTTCGGCCTCGCCTATGGCGGCGTGATGCCGCTCTACGCGATCCTGGTGCGCGAGTATTTCGGCGCCCGCATCATGGGCACCGTTTTCGGCGCGGTGGCGATGGCCTCGACGCTCGGCATGGCGATCGGCCCGTGGGCCGGCGGCTGGCTGTTCGATCGGTTCGGCGGCTATTCGTGGCTCTACATCGCCTCGTTCGGGGTTGGCCTCGGCGCGATCGCCGTCGCCTCCACCTTCCGCGCGCCCCGCCCGCTGCTGGCCGCGCCGCCGGCGCCGAGCGTGGCCTAGGAGGCAAGTTCTCCGGCGATCGTCGGCAGGAGTTCGGCGACGGTCGGGTGGATGTGCATGGCGCGTTGCAGGACGGTGTACGGCGCCTTCGCGTACATCAGGTCGAGCACGCAATGGATCGCCTCGTCGCCGCCGGGACCCATGACGGCGGCGCCAAGAATCTCCTTGGTGTCACCGTCGACAACGAGCTTCATCAGCCCCGCCGTTTCGCCCTTCTCAATGGCGCGCGCGACGTCCGCCATTTGCATCCGGCCGACCAGCACTTGTTTCCGCTGCTTGCGCGCCTCCGTCTCCGTCATGCCCGCGCGTCCCAGGGGCGGATCGGTATAGAGCGCATAAGCGGAAATCCGGTCGGTGACGCGGCGGCGATCATTGTCGAGCAGGTTGGCGGCGACAATCTCGAAATCGTTGTACGAGGTGTGGGTGAACGCGCCGTGGCCGTTGCAGTCGCCGAGCGCCCAGATGCCGGGCACGTTCGTGCGCAACTGATCGTCGACCTCGATGTAGCCGCGCGTGTCCGTCGCGACTCCGGCCTGTTCGAGGCCGAGATCGTCGGTGTTGGGACGGCGGCCGGCCGCGAGGAGCAGGTGCGAGCCGTCGAGCAAGCCCGCGCCGGATGGGCAGGCGAAGCTCAGCGCGAAGCTGTCGCCGCGCGGCGCGACGGACAGGTCGCGGGCACCCACGCGCACCTGGATGCCTTCCGCCTCGAGCACCTCGCGGATCGCGGCGGACACTTCCTCGTCCTCGCGCGCGATCAGCCGCTCGCCAGCCTCGAGGATCGTCACCTCGCTGCCGAACCGGGAAAACATCTGGGCGCATTCGAGCCCGACATAGCTGCCGCCGACGATCACCAGATGGTCCGGCAACGCATCGAGATCGAGGAGAGAAGAGTTGGTGAGGTAGGGAACCCGGTCGAGCCCCGGAATGGGCGGCACGCTGGCCCGCCCGCCGACATTGATAAAAATCCGCTCGGCGGTGAGCAGGTCGGCACCGACCTCGACCGCGCGGGCCGAACGGAAGCGTGCCTGACCCTGATAGACCGTGCAGTTCGCCGTCTTGCGCAGCGACGCCTCGGTCGCCGCGGTCCATTCGCGGACGATGGCATCCTTGCGCGCCTTCACCCGGCGCATATCGACGGTGACGGCACCCTGGATCGCCACGCCGAAATCCGCCGCGCGTCGCGCCATGTGCGCGGCCTGGGCGCTGGCGATCATCGTCTTGGTCGGCGTGCAGCCGGCGTTGATGCAGGTGCCGCCGAACGCGCCGCGCTCGACGATCGCGACCCTCATGCCCGCCCCGGCCAGCCGCTTGGCGAGCGGCGGCCCGGCCTGCCCGGTGCCGATCACGAGCGCGTCGTATCCGGTCATGCCACCCTCCGCTGCCGCTCGGGCGCCGAGCTTACTCCATCGGGCGGCTCCGTCTTTGCCGATGCGCGCCGTCGTGGTATGTTAGGTCTATTCACCTATCCACGCACCCGGATCCGGGCAATCGGAGCCCCGAATGAGCCCGGATCCGGGAAAAACCAGGGAGCGCGAGAGCCCGGATCCGGGCAATCTGTTTGGCGTGCGAGCCCGGATCCGGGCGATAAGAACCGTGCCGCCCTTGAGCGCGACCCCCGATCGCGACCACAATGGGGTCGGCTGCGCCGGCCCCAACGCCACAGCTTAGAGCCAGAATCGTGATCGACGGCCCCACCCGAACCCCCCGAGACGCGCGGCGAGACGCTTGCCGGTGAGGCCGCCCCGGGCGGCGCCCGCCGCCCTGCCCTCGCGAGACGAAGTGCGCCGGTTCATCGCCGGGCAGACCGGCCGCGTCGGCAAGCGGGAGATCGCCCGCGCCTTCCGGCTCGGCCCGGAGCACAGCGTCGGGCTGCGCGCGCTGCTGAAGGAGTTGCGGGCCGAGGGGTCCACCGAGCCGGCCGGCGCCCGGCGGGTCCGCCCGGTTGGACGGCTGCCCGAGGCGACCATCGTACAGATCACCGGGACCGATCCGGACGGCGACGCGCTGGCCCGCCCGGTCGGCTGGCAGGGCGACGGGCCGCCGCCGCTCATCCTGATGACGCCCGAACGGCGCGGCCAGACGGCGCTGGCGCCCGGTCAGCGCGTGCTCGCCAGGCTGCGCCCGATCGGGCCGGGGCGTTACGAGGGCCGCACCGTCAAGCGCCTGACCGACGAGCCGGGCCGCGTTCTGGGGGTGTTCCGCCCGGCGCCCAAGGGCCGGCCAGGAGGCGGGCGCATCGTACCGACGGATCGCCGCTCCAAGGCCGAATGGGTCGTGCCGCCAGGCGAGGAGGGCGGCGCCGAGGCGGGGGAGATCGTGCTCGCCGCGGCGCTCCCGCATCACGGGTTGGGGCTCAAGCCGGCGCGCGTCGTCGAGCGGCTGGGCAGCATGGGCGACGCCCGCTCCGTCAGCCTCATTTGCATCCACACCCATGATATTCCGACGGAATTTTCCGCCGGCGCGCTCGACGAGGCGGCGGGTGCGCGTGGCGTGGCGGCCGGCCGGCGCACCGATCTGCGCGACGTGCCGCTGGTCACGATCGACGGGGAGGACGCGCGGGATTTCGACGACGCGGTGTTCGCCGAGCCAGAGGGCGACGGGTTTCGCCTGATCGTGGCGATCGCCGACGTGGCGCATTACGTGCGGCCCGGCTCGGCCCTCGACCGTGCCGCGTGGACGCGCGGCAACAGCGTGTATTTCCCCGACCGCGTGGTGCCGATGCTGCCCGAGGCGCTGTCCAACGGCTGGTGCAGCCTGCGCCCCGACGAGGAGCGCGGCTGCCTGTTCGTCGAGATGCGGGTCGACGCCGCAGGGCGAAAGGCCAGCCACCGCTTCGGCCGCGGCCTGATGCGAAGCGCCGCGCGCCTCACCTACGAGCAGGTCCAGAAGGCGCGGGATGCGGGCGAGGATCTCGGCCTGCCGCTCCCCGCCCTCTATGCCGCGTTTCGGGCGCTGCTCGCGGCGCGCACCGAGCGCGGCACGCTCGATCTCGACCTGCCCGAGCGCAAGGTGCTGCTCGACGCCAACGGCCGCGTGTCGGGGATCGCGCCGCGTCCCCGGCTCGACAGCCACCGGCTGATCGAGGAATTCATGGTGCTGGCCAACGTCGCCGCCGCCGAGGAACTGGAGCGACGGCATCTGCCTTGCATGTACCGGGTCCACGCGCCGCCGTCGGACGAGAAGCTGGAGGGGCTGCGCGGCTTCCTGCACGGACTCGGCATCCCGCTGCCGCCGGGCAACCAGCTGCATCCGAGCGACCTCGACCGGGTGCTGAAAAAGGTCGCCGACACCGACGAGGCGCCGCTGGTCAATCAGGTGATGCTGCGCAGCCAGTCGCAGGCCGCCTACAGCCCGGAGAATATCGGCCATTTCGGCCTCGCCCTGCCGCGCTACGCGCATTTCACCAGCCCGATCCGCCGCTACGCCGATCTGCTGGTGCATCGCGCCCTGATCGGCGGGCTGCGTCTCGGCGACGGACGGCTCGGAGCCGACGAGCCGGCGCGCTTCGCCGATACCGGCGAGCACATCACGGCGACCGAGCGCCGCGCGGCTCTGGCGGAGCGCGACGCGATCGACCGTTACCTCGCTGCATACATGGCGGACAAAGTGGGTGCGATCTTCGCCGCGCGCATTTCCGGCGTGACGCGGTTCGGCCTTTTTGTAACAGTCGACGGCAGCGGCGCGAGTGGGATCGTCCCGGTGTCGACGCTGCCGGACGATTTCTGGATGCACGACGAACGAACGCAGACGCTGACCGGCCGCCGCAGCCGCCGTACTTTCCGGCTGGCCGAGGAGGTCGAGGTGCGGCTGTCCGAGGCCAGCCCGGTGACGGGCGGGCTGGTGTTCCACATCCTGGGGGGAGGGTCCGCCGAGCGCGCGCCTCCGGCCAGACGGTCGCGCGGCCGGTGAGGCGGATCGCTCTTCTTCTCCTGGTCCTTGCCGCCGTTCCCGCCCGAGCCCAGACCGCACCACCGGAGGGGTTCGACGCGCGAATGGCGGCCGAGGTCTACACCCGCGCCCTCACCTTCATGGCGCCGCGCATCCTGGAGCCGGTGCCGGTGCCGCAACTGGCGACCTGGGGGCTGCGCGGGCTGACGGCGCTCGATCCGGAGCTCGGCACCGCCGCCGGCAGCGCCGGGCTGGTGCTCAACCTGCGGGACCGCATCGTCGCCGCCGATCCGCTGCCTGCGGACGCGACCCCCGCCGCCTGGGGCAACGCCGCAGCGCGGATGGCCGCCGCCGCGTGGCCGGTCTCGGCGGCGGTGCGCCGCGCCGGGACGGAGGGCGTCATCCAAAGCTTCTTCGATGAATTGTTCAATCACCTCGATCCCTATTCGCGCTATGTCGGGCCGGCGGACGCGCGGGAGGATCGCGAGCACCGCGGCGGCAAGGCGGGGGCCGGACTGACCCTCGCGCGCCGAGGGGGCGCGATCGTCGTTACCGACTCGATCCCCGACGGGGCCGGCGCGGAGGCGGGTCTGCGGGTGGGCGACCGCATCCTGGCGGTCGATGGCCAATCGACCAGGGGACGCGACGCGGCCACCGTGTCGGGCTGGATGGACGGACCCGAGGGCACCACCGTCGAGATCGAGTGGCGCGGCCGCGACGGCAGGCCGCGTCACGCCGAGATGGAGCGCGCGTCGGTGCCGCCGGAAACCGTATTCGCGCAGCGTGCGGGCAGCCTGCTGCTGCTGCGCGTGACCTCGTTCAGCCGCCGCACCGACGAGCGGATCGCCGCCGAGGTCGGGAGGAATCTCGCTCCGGCTTCGGGGCGTGGACCACGACCGATGCAGGGGCTCATCCTGGATCTGCGCGGCAACCGGGGCGGCCTGCTGCGCGAGGCGGTAACCACCGCCGACGTGTTGCTGCCGGACGGGATCGTCGCGACCACCGCCGGGCGCGACCCGGACGCCTCGCGCGTCTGGCGCTCTACCGGCACCGAGATGGCGCCGGGCCTTCCCGTCGTCGTGGTGGTCGACGGGCGCACCGCGAGCGCCGCGGAGATCCTCGCCGCCGCGCTCGCCGACCGGGGCCGCGCCGTCGTGATCGGCAGCTCCACCCTCGGAAAAGGCTTGGTGCAGACGATCGACCCGCTGCCGGATGGCGGCGAGCTGTTCGTGACCTGGAGCCGCGTGCTGGCCCCGCGCGGTTGGCCGATCCAGGGGCTCGGCGTGCTGCCGCAGGTCTGCACCAGCCTCGGACAGGACGAGTTGGCCCGCCAAATGGACGAGCTCGACGCGGGGCGCCAGCCGATGGCCGCGGCGCTGGCCCGGCACGAACGGGCCCGCGCGCCGCTGCCGCTGGCGGAAATCCTGGCGATCCGCAGCGCCTGCCCGGCATCGGAGGGGCGCGACAGCGATCTCGCCACCGCCCGCGCGCTGATCGACAACCCGGGCGCCTATGCCACGGCGCTGCTGCCTCCATTGCTCAACGTGCGAGCCAATCCGGCGCAGCCCTAGCTTCACGCGGGCTTAGCTTGACGCGGGCTCTCCGGATACGCATTTTCCGGCCTTGTCCCTCGCCTATCCGGCGTGGACCACGCGCGCCGCACGGAGGATCATCCCTTGGCCAAGAGCAACACCATCCAGATCAGGCTCGTCTCGTCGGCCGACACCGGCTATTTCTATGTCACGAAGAAGAACGCCCGCGCTCAGACCGGCAAGCTGGAGCTCAAGAAATACGATCCCGTGGCGCGCAAGCACGTCGCGTTCCGCGAAGCCAAGATCAAGTAGGGCGGCGGCCGGCGCCGTTTCAGGCCATCTCGACCCGATTGCGGCCGCCGCGCTTGGCGGCGTAGAGCGCGTGATCGGCCTCGCTCAGCAACATCTCGGCGGGTAGGTCGCGGCCCGCGCTGCAGGCCACGCCGATGCTGATGCTGAGCCGTGGCGGCCGGTACGGAGCCGCTGCGTCCGAAAGCTGCTCGATCGCGGCGCGCAGACGCTCAGCGGCGCTCGCCGCGTCGGCCGGCCCGGTCCCCGGCATCACCACGACGAACTCGTCGCCGCCGTAGCGCGCCACCGAATCGAACACGCGGGTCTTGCCGCGCAAGGCGTCCGCGATCGACTTTAGCACCCGGTCCCCGGCGGCATGGCCGAAGCCGTCATTGACCGCCTTGAAGCGATCCACGTCGATCATGAGCAGGGCGATCTCGGCGCCTTGGGCGCCGTCCAGCAGGCCGCGCAGGTGGCGCAGCAGATAGCGCTGGTTGTACAGCCCGGTAAGCGGGTCGGTCAGCGCCATCTCGAGCGCATGCCCGAGATCGGCGCGCAACCGGTCCTGGTAGAATTTCCGCCGGATCTGGTTCCGCGCCCGCGCCCGCAGTTCGTTCTCGTCGATCGGCCGCAACAGCCAATCGCTGGCGCCGAGGTCGAAGCCCCGCAGCAACCGGCCGCGCTGCTCGGCCTCGGCGAGGAGCAGGAGCGGAATGTCGTGCGTGGCGTCTGCCGCCCTCAGGCTGGAGGCGAGGCGCAGCGGATCGACCGTGCTGATGCCAAGGCTGAGCACGATGAGGTCGAACGGGATCGCCGCCGAGAGCGCGATCGCGTCGGCTTCCGTCCGGGCCCGGCCCGGCACGATGCCCTCGCGCGACAGCGCCTGCTGTACGTGCTCGGCGCCGAGATCCCAATCATCGACCACCAGGGCGCGCGCCCCGGTGACGGACGGGATGGCCGATTGCTGGCCGGTGAGCCCGAGCGCCCTCGCCGTCTCGCCCCGGGCGCGCCATTCGTCGAGCAGGCGCTTGAGCCGCACCAGGCTGCGAACCCGAGCAAGAAGCGTATCGTAATCCACTGGTTTCGTGAGAAAATCGTCCGCGCCGGCCTCAAGGCCGCGGAGCCTCTCGCTCTGCTCACCGAGCGCCGTGACCATCACCACGGGAATATGCAAGGTCAGCGGATCGTCCTTGAGCAGCCGGCAGCACTCGTAGCCGTCCATCTCAGGCATCATCACGTCGAGCAGGATCAGGTCCGGCTGCCAGGAGCGGGCCAGGCGAAGGCACTCGGCACCGTCCTGCCCCGAGGCGATCTGGTAATATTCGGCCGCCAGCTTAGCTTCCAACAACCGAATGTTGGAAGGAACATCATCGACGATCAGGATACGCGCGGTCATCGCAATGAGCACACCTTCCGGTCATCGGCAATTCAGTGCGGCAAGGCAAAGTCTAGCAGGATACCGGTCCAGACGCTCCGGAGGAAGCGCAGTGGAAGCTTCCGCAACCGCTATCGTTGCGCTAGCCAGCAAGTTTCCGAACCTGCCTTCTCGCCCTCGCTTTTCCCCAGGGACCGATAGCAAACGAGAGTGACGGATTGATGAACCGCGCGACGGATGATGTGTGCCAACCGGCAACGGCGCCCAGGGTGTCGAACCATTCCCAAATCTCGAACCGGGCCCCAGCGTCGGACCCGTGGATGTTCTTCCGCCGCTGGCTCGCCAATCCACTGCAAATGGGCTCGGTGATCCCCTCGTCGCCCGCGCTCTGCCGCCGGGTGGCGACGCAGATCCGCCGCGGACCCGGCGAGGCGGTGCTCGAACTGGGCGCCGGCACCGGCGTCATTTCCCGAGCCCTGCTCGCCGGCGGCGTACCGCCCGAGCAGCTCTTCGTGCTGGAGATCGTACCTTCGATGGCGGCGCATCTGCGGCGGACGCTGCCCGGCGTGAGCGTGGTCGAGGGCGACGCCCGCTTCCTCCCCGACCTGATCCCTTCGCGGTGGCACGGCCGGATCGGCTCGGTGGTGTGCGGCATCCCGCTCGTGCTGCTGCCTCTGGCCGAGCAACGCCGCTTCATCGACAGCATCGAGGCGGTCGCGCCGGGGCGGGGCTTCCTGCACTACAGCTACTGCGCCACCTCGCCCCTGCCGTGGCGCAAGCACCGCCTCGCCGCCAAGCGGGAGGCCTGGACGCCGCTGAATTTTCCTCCCGCGAGCGTCTGGCGCTACACGCCCGCCGCGTGAGCGGTACCAGGCTTGTCCCCCAATGATCCACGGCGTTTGCCGCCCACGGCCAAAGTCGTCGATGGTCGGCCTCCGCCGATCACCGACTGGGGGAATTGGCCGGGCGACGCACGCGCCGCGTCGGTCAGGCGTTTCCCGCCAGATGGTCCATCGCCGCCTGCACGCCGCCCGGCTGGTGCGGCACGCCCGCCGCGCGCAACCCCATCTCCACGCCGCCGAGCACGCCGAGGATCTGCAGGTCGCCTAGATCGCCGAGATGGCCGATGCGGAAGGCGCGGTCCTTGATGAGCCCGAGCCCGGTGCCGAGGCTCATGTTGTACTTCTCCAGGATCACCGCCCGGAGCGCGTCGGCGCTGTGGCCCTCCGGCACGCGCACCGCGGTCACGCTCGACGAGAAGGCCAGCGGATCGGCGCATTGGGTCTCCAGCCCCCAGGCGCGCACCGCGCGACGGGTCGCCTCGGCGTGGCGGTCATGGCGGGCGAAGACGTTCGCCAGGCCCTCCTCCTGCATCATCTTGATCGCCTCGTTCAGCCCGTAGAGCAGGTTGATGGCGGGCGTGTAGGGGAAGAAGCCGGCGGCGTTGATCTCCAGCATCGCCCGCCAGTCCCAGTAGCTGCGCGGCAGGCGGGCGCTCTCGGCGAGCTTCAGCGCCTTCCGGCTGATCGCGTTGAAGCCGAGGCCGGGCGGCAGCATCATGCCCTTTTGGGAGCCGCAGATGGTGACGTCGACGCCCCATTCGTCGTGCCGGTACTCCATGCTGCCGACCGAGGAAATGGCGTCCACCATCAGGAGCGCCGGGTGGCCGGCTTCGTCCATCGCCCGGCGCACCGCCGCGATGTCCGAAGCGCAGCCCGTCGAGGTCTCGTTATGGACCACGCAGACCGCCTTGATCCGGTGCGAATGGTCCTCGGCGAGGGCGGCGGCGATGGCCGGGACGTCCGCGCCGCGACGCCAGTCGGTCTCGATCATGTGGGGCTCGAGGCCAAGGCGCAGCGCCATCTCCTGCCAGAGATTGGCGAACGCGCCGGTGCGGCACATCAGCACCGCGTCGCCCGGCGAGAGCGTGTTGACCAGCGCCGCTTCCCACGCGCCGGTGCCGGAGGAGGGATAGATGATGACCGGCTGCTCGGTCTGGAAGAGCAGCTTGACGCTGGCGAGGATCTGGTTCCCGAGCCGGCCGAAATCGGCGCTGCGGTGGTCCATCGCGGCGTTGTCGATGGCGCGGAGCACGCGGTCCGGCACGTTGCTCGGCCCGGGGACATGCAGGAAATGCCGTCCCGGGACGTGCCGCGATTGGAAATAGGCCATTGTTCTCCTTCCCTCCCCGGAGTCGTCACGAAGCCCTGGGCCGCGCTCGCGAGGATTGCCAGCGGATAGCGGCTGGCTCATTGACCACGGGTTAACATCCGACGCCAGCCCGCCCCAGGGACACCCCGAGATCGCCGCCATGCGTGACACACATCCGAGGCGTGACACACATCCAAGCCACGGCGACCCCCGCCTCGCCGACCGCCTGCGCCGCGCGATCGAGGGCGAGGTGCTGTTCGACCCGGCGAGCCGTGGCCGCTACGCGACGGATGCGTCGATCTACCAGATGGAGCCGGTCGGCGTCATCGTGCCCAAGACCACGGAGGACGTGGCGGCCGCCCTCGCCATCGCCCGCGAGGTCGGCGTGCCGGTGCTGGCGCGCGGCGGGGGGACCAGCCAGTGCGGCCAGACGGTCAACCGCGCGCTGGTGATAGACTGTTCCAAGCACTTGCGCCGGGTGCTGGCGATCGACCCGGACGCGCGCACCGCGTTGGTCGAGCCGGGCCTTGTGCTGGGCCATCTCAACGCCGCGTTGCGGCCGCACTCGCTGTTCTTCCCGGTCGATCCCTCGACCCACGCCCGTTGCACCCTGGGCGGCATGGCGGGCAACAATTCCTGCGGTTCCAAGTCGATCCGCTACGGGCTCATGGCCGACAATGTCTTGACCGTTGACGCCATCCTGGCGGACGGCACGCGGCACCGGTTCGGCGCCGTGCCCGACAATCTCGACGCCGACCTGCCGCCCCGGATCGCCGACCTGGTGCAGCGCCTGCGGGCGCTCGGCGCCGCCGAGACCGACGAGATCGCCGCGCGATTCCCGCGCCAGCTTCGCCGGGTCGGCGGCTACAACATCGACGCGCTGACCCCGGCTGCCCGCGCGTCCGGGCGGGACAATCTGGCGCGGCTGCTGGTGGGCTCCGAGGGCACGCTGGCCTTCTCGGCGGCGATCGAGCTGGCGCTCGCGCCGATCAAGCCGCGCAAGGTGCTGGGCATCTGCCAGTTTCCCACCTTTCGCGCCGCGATGGAGGCGACGCGGCACATCGTGAAGCTCGACCCCGAGGCGGTGGAGCTGGTCGATCGCGCCATGATCGACCTCGGGCGCGGCATCCCGATCTACCGCGCGACGATCGACGACATGCTGATCGGCGAACCCGGTTCCCTTCTGCTGGTCGAATTCCACGGCCATGATGACACGAAGCTGCTCGGCAAGCTCGCGGAGCTGGACATGCTGATGGGCGATCTCGGCCATCCCGGCGCGGTGGTGCGGGCGACCGAGGCGGGCTTTCAGGCGCGCATCGCCGAGGTGCGCGAGGCCGGGCTCAACATCATGATGTCGATGAAGGGCGACGGGAAGCCGGTCTCCTTCATCGAGGATTGCGCCGTCGGCCTCGACGACCTCGCGGACTACACCGAGCGGCTCAACGGGGTGTTCGCGCGGCACGGCACGATGGGCACCTGGTACGCGCACGCCTCGGTCGGCTGCCTGCACGTCCGGCCGGTGCTGAACATGAAGGACGCCTCCGACGTCGCCACCATGCGGGCCGTCGCGGAGGAATGCTTTGCCCTGGTGCGGGAGTACAAGGGCTCGCATAGCGGCGAGCACGGCGACGGCCTCGCCCGCAGCGAGTTCCACGAGGCGATGTTCGGCCCGCGCCTCGTGCGCGCCTTCGAGACGGTGAAGGACGCCTTCGACCCGGCCGGCCTGCTCAACCCCGATCGCGTCGTCCGGGCACCGCGGTTCGATGACCGGTCGCTGTTCCGCTACCGGCCGGACTACACGCCAGCGGATTTCACCCCGAAACTCGACTGGTCCGACCACCCCGGCCCGCTCGGCGGGATGCTGGGGGCCGTCGAGATGTGCAACAATAACGGCACCTGCCGGAGCTTCGACGCCGGCGTGATGTGCCCGAGCTATCGGGCGACGCGCGACGAGGAGCACGTCACGCGCGGGCGGGCCAACACCCTGCGCCTCGCATTGACCGGCCAGCTCGGGCCGGACGCGATGGCCTCGGACGCGGTCGCCGACGCCATGAAGCTGTGCGTCTCGTGCAAGGCCTGCCGCCGCGAGTGCCCCACCGGGGTCGACATGGCGAAGATGAAGATCGAGGTGCTGGCGGCCCGGGCCGAGCGAAAGGGCGTGCGGCCGCGCGACCGGCTGGTGGCCGAGCTGCCGCGCTTTGCCCCCTTGCTGTCGGCCATCGCGCCGCTCGCCAACTGGCTCCAATCCGCCCCCCAGCTGCGGCGACGGCTCGGCCTCGCCGACCGCGCGCTGCCCCGATGGCGGCACGACCGCTTCCGCAACTCGGAGGCAAAACGGGTGGAACCCGCCCAGCCGGTCGGCGAGGTGTGGCTGCTGGCCGATACGTTCAACCGCTACTTCGAGCCGGAGAATTTGCGCGCGGCGCTTCGCGTGCTGGCGGCCGCCGGTTATCGCGCGATGGTTCCCGCCGCCAGTGGCCGGCCGCTCTGCTGCGGGCGGACCTGGCTCGCCGCCGGGATGGTCGATCGGGCGCGCGCGGAGGCGCGCCGTACGCTCGCCGCGTTGGCCGGCGACCGGCCGGTGATCGGGCTCGAACCGTCCTGCCTGCTGACCTTGCGCGATGAGTTCCGCTCGCTGCTACCGGGCGCCGAAAGCACGGCGTTGGCGGAGCGGGCCATGCTGCTGAGCGAGTTCCTGGTGGGAGGGAAACCCGATCTCACCCTCGATCCGCTCCCCGTCACCGCGCATCTGCACGGGCATTGCCACCAGAAATCCTTCGGCGCTCTGCCCGCCGCCGTCTCGATGCTGCGCTTGGTTCCGGAGCTGACCGTGCGGCCGATCGCCGCCTCCTGCTGCGGCATGGCCGGCGCGTTCGGCTATCAGGCGGAGACCCAGGCGGTCTCGGTCGCGATGGCCGAGCGCGACCTGCTGCCGGCGGTGCGGGCTGCCGGGGCGAGCGACATCATCGTCGCCGACGGCACCTCCTGCCGGCACCAGATAGGCGACCTGTCGGGCCGCGCGGCGATCCATTCCGTACGCGTTCTGGAGCGGGCGCTGGCGGGCCGCCCGCGTCCCAGTCCCGCGCGACCGGGTTAATCCATTCCTTACCGTCCGGGCGGGATGTTGGGATGGGATGTGCAATCCCGGAACCGTCTTATGCCGGCCACCGACACCGCCGCGCGTCGCGTCCCCGGAAGCCCTCCGTCCGGGGCCGATTTCGACCGGGGCGCCGAGCTGGCGGAGCGACGGCGGCTGCTGCACGACCTGCGCGAGGCGATCGCACGGGAAAGCTTCGTGCTCCACTATCAGCCGCCCGCTGCCCGCGGCCGAACTGCGCCGGAAACTCGGTTCCGCCCAGCCGCCCTCACGCCAGCCGCTTGCATCACGTGAGCCACTTACCTCTCGTTAACTTGCCGATTGCCGCCACCCTTGCCATCTCGGCTGTCATGGACGAACCGGACCGCATCGAAGCCGCCATCCTGCGTCTCGTCGCTTCCTGCGAGCCCGGCCGCTCGGTCTGTCCGAGCGAGGTCGCCCGCGGGCTCGATACGGACTGGCAGCGGCTGGCGGGCGCCACAAGGCGCGCCGCGATCCGCCTGGCGGTGGCGGGCCGCATCGAGATCCTGCGCAAGGGCCGGCCCGTCCCGCCGGAAGGCGTCAAGGGCGTCATCCGCCTGCGCGCCCGGCCGGACCCCGCTGCGTGACGCCGCTCGCCTGGCTGCTGGGGCTGATCCTGCCGGCCTGCGGCAGCGCGGGGGCGGCGGGCATCCCGATACCCCCGCCGCTCGATCTCGCCCATTTCGAGCGCCCAGCGACGCCCAATACTGCCCTCGCCGCCCCGGAAGGCCTCGGCGGGCGGCCAGACATAGTGACACCCGTATTCCACCTCGCGGCGCCCCTGCTGTGGAAAACGGTCCAGGGCGTCGCCGACATCCAGCCACGCACATGGCGGCTTGCCGGCGACGGGATGGACATGGCCGGGAGTTGGGTCGCCCGTAGCGCGGTGTGGAACTTTCCCGACGTGATCACGGCCCGGGTCGAGCCGCGCGGGCCGGAGGACAGCGCCCTGGCGCTGTACTCGCGCAGCCTCTATGGCCGTTCCGATTTCGGCGTGAACCGCCGGCGCCTCCAAGCGTGGCTTGCTGCCGTCAACGCCTCCCTTCCAGCGGAAAGATAGACGCCCGATGCGCGGTCTTGGCCCATTCCTGAGAAGCGCCTGGCGCCTCGCCCGGCCCTACTTCAGCTCCGAGGAGAAATGGTCGGCGCGCGTCTTGCTACTCGCCATTATCGCGCTGAACCTGACCGCCGTGTTCCTGATGGTGGTGCTGAACTACTGGAACCGCGAATTTTACAATGCGCTCCAGGCGAAGGACTGGGACGCCTTCATCCAGCTCCTGTTTTTCTACCGTCGGACCGATAGCGGTCTGCTGCCGGGGTTCTGCGGCGTGGCGACGGTGTACATTATCGTCGCCGTCTACCGGACGTACCTGAACCAGTGGCTGCAGATCCGCTGGCGGCGCTGGCTGACGCGGCGGTTCATCGACGAATGGCTCGCGGACCGGGCCTATTACCGGATCAGCCTCACCACCGAGGGCGAGGCGATCGGTACCGACAACCCCGATCAGCGCATCGCGGAGGATTTGCGGGATTTCGTCGACAGCACGCTCTCGCTCGGGGTCGGGCTGTTGTCGAACGTCGTCTCGCTGTTCAGCTTCGTCGGCATTCTCTGGGGCCTGTCGGGCAGCGTGACGCTGCTGGGCGTCACCATCCCCGGCTACATGGTGTGGGTGGCGATCATCTACGCCGCCGTCGGCACCACTCTCACGCACCTGATCGGACGCCCGCTGGTCGGCCTGAGCTTCCGCCAGCAGCGGGTGGAGGCCGATTTCCGCTACGCCCTCGTGCGGCTGCGCGAGAACGTGGAAGGCGTGGCGCTCTACAGCGGCGAGGGCGAGGAAAAGGATAATCTCAAGCACCGGTTTGGCTACGTGATCGGCAACTGGTGGATGATCATGCGGCGGACCAAGCTGCTGAACACGCTCATCTCCGGCTACGATCAGGTCGCGGTCGTGTTCCCGATCATCGTCGCCGCGCCGCGCTACTTCTCCGGCCAGATCCAGCTCGGCGGCCTGACCCAGACAGCCGGCGCCTTCGGCCGGGTGCAGGATTCGCTCTCCTGGTTCGTCTCGGCATACGCCTCGCTGGCCTCCTGGCGCGCCACCGTCGAGCGTCTCACCACCTTCCACAAGGCGATCGTCGCCGCCCGCGCCGCCTATGGGCACGGGCTGGTCTCGGCGGATGGGCCGCTGGGGCGGGTGGCGGCGCGCGATCTCAGCATCGAGCTACCGAACGGCGCCACTCTGTTGCGGCACGCCGACCTGAATTTCACCGCGGGTCGCTCGGTGGTGGTCACGGGCCGGTCCGGCTCGGGGAAATCGACCCTGTTCCGCGCGCTCGCGGGGATCTGGCCGTTCGGCTCGGGCCGCGTGGAACGCCCGGCGGGCCGTTCCCTGTTCCTGCCGCAGCGGCCCTACATCCCGCTCGGCACGCTGCGCCAAGTGGTGACCTATCCATCTGACGCGCAGACCCAGGATCCGGCGAGGGTCGCGCAGGCCCTCGAGGACGCGGGACTGCCGCAGTTGGTCGCGCATCTCGACGAGGATTCGAACTGGCCCCAGCGGCTTTCCGGCGGCGAGCAACAGCGGGTGGCGATCGCCCGCGCCCTGCTCGCCAGGCCGGACTGGCTGTTTCTCGACGAAGCCACCGCCAGCCTCGACCCGGAATCGGAGGCGCAGCTCTACCGCGTCCTCAAGCAGCGGCTGCCCGGCACTACCATCGTCTCGATCGCCCATCGACCGGCTGTCGCCGCGTTCCACGACCAGCGCATGGTGTTCCGCCGCGACGAGGGCAGGCCCGGCACGCTGGTCACGGTGCCCGCCGAGGCCGAGGCGGCGGCGGGGGGATGAGCGGCGGGGCTAATCCGGGCTGGGCCAGTCGAGACGCACCGGATCGCTGCCGTCCCAGCCGATCGCGGCCTCGCGGACCTTGT
This sequence comes from uncultured Alphaproteobacteria bacterium, assembly GCA_963795435.1. Classification (GTDB taxonomy): domain Bacteria; phylum Pseudomonadota; class Alphaproteobacteria; order Acetobacterales; family Acetobacteraceae; genus JAFKFI01. The sequence goes on along the minus strand of CAWCHV010000009.1, from coordinate 1,161,404 downwards.
CGAAGATGCTGCGTCGCGCCGGGGTCATGTCGGCCATCTCGATGACCGTGCCGGGATGCCCTTCGTTGAGGAAGTAGACGAACCGGCCGCGCGCGCTGTCCCCCTCCTGGCCGACCTCGTAGCCGGCAGCCCGGGCGCGCTGATAGATCGCGTCGTAATCCTCCGGCCAGCTCGACCAGTGCTGCAGACCTTCGTGCCCGGCGCGGAGGAAATCCTGGTACAGGCTCGGCGTGTCGCAGCGCTGCTGGATCAGCTCGATCCGCACGTCGCCCGAATTCGCCAGCGCGATCGAGGCGTGCATCCCGTCATGGCGCCGGCCCCGGTAGCTGAACGCCGTGAGCGGCAGTTTCTCGGCATAGAACCAGGGGCCGATGCCGCACACTTTCGCCCAATGCGCCATCGCCCCTTCGATGTCGCGCACCACGTAGCCCATCTGCCGCAGCGGCCCGAACAACCGGCTCATGCGCTTCTCCCCTCATTCCAAGGTGATTTCGGTCGGCAGGATGATGCCTAGCGCCGGTAGGGCGAGGGCAATAGCGCGCGGATGGGGATTTTCAGCAATCCCGACGGCCCTTTCAGGATCACCCGCGCATCGGGGCTGTAGTCCAGCACCAGCTCGCGGCACGCGCCGCAGGGCGACACCACGGCGAGTTCCCGGTCGGTCTCCTCGGGCTTCGGATGGCGCACCGCGACGATGGTGTCGACCGTGCCGTCGCCCTCGAGCACCGCCCGGCCGAAGGCGATCGGCTCGGCGCAGACCGACAGCCGGCCGACCGTGGTTCCGAGATGCACGCCGGTCCAAACCCGCCCGTCCCGGCCGCGGATCGCCGCCGCGACGGTGTGCCAGAACGGGCGATACAGGCGGGCGAGGACATCGTTGGCGGCCGCGACCAGCTCGTGGTCGGCGTCGGTCAACGGCAACGGTTCCAGGCCGCTCAGCGGTGATACCTCCCCGCCGAGTGCTATGAGCGCGGACGGCGGCAGAAGATCAGTCAGCCGCCTCGGCCTCCTCGCCCTCATCCGGCGCGGCCAGCATGGCGTTCGCCACCACGCCGGACTGCTCGCGCACCTTGCGCTCGATCGCGTCCGCCATGTCCTTGTGGTCGCGCAGGAACTGCTTGGCGTTCTCGCGGCCCTGGCCGATCCGCTGGCTGTCGTAGCTGAACCAGGCGCCCGACTTCTCCACCACGTTGGCCTTCACCCCGAGGTCGATCAGCTCGCCGACCTTGCTGATCCCCTCGCCGTAGACGATGTCGAACTCGACCTGGCGGAACGGCGGCGCCAGCTTGTTCTTGACCACTTTCACGCGGGTCTGATTGCCCACCACCTCGTCGCGCTCCTTGATCTGCCCGATGCGGCGGATCTCCATGCGCAGCGAGGCATAGAACTTGAGCGCGTTGCCGCCGGTGGTGGTTTCCGGGTTGCCGAACATCACGCCGATCTTGAGCCGGATCTGGTTGAGGAAGATCAGCATCGTCTTGCTGCGCGACACGCTGCCGGTGAGCTTGCGCAAGGCCTGGCTCATCAGCCGCGCGTGCAGCCCGACATGGGTGTCGCCCATCTCGCCGTCGAGTTCGGCGCGGGGAACCAGGGCGGCCACGCTGTCCACCACCAGCACGTCGATCGCGCCGGAGCGCACCAGCGTGTCGGCGATCTCCAGCGCCTGCTCGCCGGCGTCGGGCTGGCTGATCAGCAGATTGTCGACGTCGACGCCGAGCTTGCGGGCGTAGAGCGGGTCGAGCGCGTGCTCGGCGTCGATGAAGGCGCAGGTGCCGCCGCGCTTCTGCGCCTCGGCGATCGCGTGCAGTGCGAGCGTGGTCTTGCCGGAGCTCTCCGGCCCATAGATCTCGAGAATGCGCCCGCGCGGCAGGCCGCCGATGCCGAGCGCCAGGTCGAGCCCGAGCGAGCCCGAGGGGATCACCTCGATCTGCTCGTCGCCGGGGCGCGCGCCCATGCGCATGATCGAGCCCTTGCCGAAGGCCCGCTCGATCTGCGACAGCGCGGCGTCGAGCGCCTTGTTCTTTTCCATGAGTTCCCCGCCTCAACCTTCCATTGTATTCTGGGCCAAGCGATTCGCCCCAGGATTGCCGGCCCGCCACTGTCTCATAGAAGCGAATGCGCCTGCAACCGAAGCTCGCAAGCTGCCGGCGAGCGTCGGGTTGCCTGTATGTTCCGCGGGCCTCACGAGCACAAGGCAATTCCGCTAACGCGGAACCATACGGAGAGCACGGTCAGGCCGATCGTGCTCTAGCACGACCCCGTGGAGGCCGGCTCGGCGGCGGCGGCGGTCACGTCCCGCACCGTCGCGAGCAGGGCCTTGAGCGTGTAAGGCTTTGAGAGAAAAACGATTCCTGGCCCCGTGCAGTCTTGCCGCAGGGCCTCCTCGGCATAGCCGGACACCAGGATGGCGGGAAGCTCGGGATAATCCGCCCGCACGGCCTGAACCAGCGCGGTGCCGTCCATGCCCGGCATCACCACATCCGACACCAGCACAGAGGGCGGCGGCCGCGCCGAGTTGGCACGGCGGCATTCGAGCAAGGCAAGGGCGGCTTCGGCCGAATCGGCGCTCAGCACCTCCCAGCCGCGCTGGCGCAGCGCCCGCTCGGCGAGGCCGCGAACCATGTCCTCGTCGTCGACCAGAAGCACCGTCCGGCCGCGATCCGATCCCGGCCGGGGGGCCACGGGAACGGCAACGGACGCCGGCTTCGGCGCGGGCGGCGGCGCGACCAGTTCCGCCACGTCGTGGCGCGGCAGATAGAGGCGGAAGCGCGTGCCCCTCCCGATCTCGGACTCCACCGCGAGGAAGCCGTCCGACTGGCGCACGATCCCGTGCACGGTCGACAGGCCGAGACCGGTGCCGCCGCTCTCGCGCCGCGTTGTGAAGAACGGGTCGAAGATGCGCGGCAACACGTCGGACGGGATGCCGATCCCGGTGTCCTCCACCTCGACCATGACGTAGCGACCGGGCGGGATCGTCTCCTGCCCGCGCACCAGCGGCCTATACAGCGTGACATGGCCGCTGCGCAGGGCCAGCCGCCCACCCTCCGGCATGGCGTCCCGCGCATTGACCGCGAGATTGACCAGCACCTGATCGAGCTGCGTGGGGTCCACCCGGATCAGGCGGCCGGGCGTCTCGAGGTCGAGTTCGAGGCTGATCCGGCTGCCCAGCAGCCGCCGTAGCAGGCCGGCGAGATCCTGGATCGCCTCGTTGATGGCGAGCACGCGCGGTTGCAGGGTCTGCTGGCGGCCGAACGCCAGAAGCTGCCGGACCAGGGCCGCGCCCCGCTCGGCGCCACGCCTGATCTGGCGGATGTCCTCCCGGGCCTCGCCGTCGAGGTCGGTCCGACCCAGCACCAGATCGGTCCCGGCCAGGATCGCCGTGAGCAGGTTGTTGAAATCATGCGCGATGCCGCCGGCAAGCTGGCCGATCGCCTGCAGCTTCTGACTGTTCGCCAGTTGCCGCTCCAGCCGCGTTTGCGCGGTGAGGTCGGTGATCCGCAGGATCAGCCCCGAAATGCTCCCGTCGGCCTCGCGCAGCACCGAGCCCGAGACATCCACCCGGTGGTCCGGATCGGGCTCGCCCCGCTCCAGGCGGGCGATCAGGGGGAAGGAAGCCCGCCGCCGTTCAGCGCGGCCCGCAAGGCGGCCTCGATCGACGGGCGCTCGGCTTCCTGGAACAGGAAGGTGGCCGGCTGACCCGGCGTGAGATCCACCCGGCGCGACACCATGCGTCGCAGCGTGTCGTTCGCCCGCACGATCCGCCCGGACCGGTCGGTGATCAGCACGCGGGCGGAGGCCTCCTGGAACAGCACCCGAAGGAGCTCGTCGAGCGGTCCCGCCAAGCGGTCGACCAGGGTGGGCGGCGGCGCATGTCGCCCCAAAAATCGGCGCCCCCCCAAAAACCAATGCCCAGAGGGAAACCAGTGCCCGGAGAGAAACCAATGCCCAGAGAGCCGACGCCGTGCGGTGAAGACCCTCATCGCGGAGCAGCCGGCGGGCCACTCCGCGCGCGCCGCCCCAGGCCCCAGACATAGGCGATAATCTCGGCCACGACCTGATAGTGTTCAGCGGGGACCTCGGTTTCCAGCTCGACGCGGTAGAGGGCGCGCGCCAGGGGCGGGTTCGCCACCGAGGGAACGCGATGCGCGGCTGCAACCTCCCGGATGCGGGCGGCCATCGAGTTCGACTCCCTTCGCAACCACACGTGGCGCCGCGTTGCTAGCACGGTCGTATGCCAATGCCACAGCATAGTGTGTCGGATTCGTGATCACCACGGTCGCTTTCGGCACGGCGGCCAGCATCCGCTTGCGCGCCCGCTGCATCCTGATCTGCCGCAGCCGCTGCTTGATGCGCGGGTCGCCCTCGGTTTCCTTCATTTCCTCGCGGATGTCGTGCCGGCTCATGCGCAGGCTTCGCGCGTGACGAAGGCGCACCCAGATCACGTCGGCCGCCGCGATCACGCCTTGTACAGCCAGGATCGCGAACAGGACCCGCAAGATCAGCCGGACCGCCTGCGCCGGCAACAGCCGAAGATCGGTGATCGAGGCGGCGGCGAGGTCGGACAGGTGTCCGGACAACACGGACCAGGCCGCGATGCCCATGATCGCGAGCTTGACCAGGGACTTCCCGGTCTCGACCAGGCTGTCGAGGCTGATCAGGCGTCGGAGGCCCGCGAGCGGGCTGAGGCGCGATAGATCCGGCCGCAGCGTGTGGGAGTTGAGCCGGCCGCGCGTCTGCAGCAGGACGGCGGCCGTACCGAGGGCCAGCGCGGCGAGGACGAATGGGGCCGCCATCCGCAACGCGGCGGCGCCCGCGCTGAGCACGGCGCCCAGGCCGCCGTCGGACATGTCCCAGCGATGCGCCTGCGCCAGGAAGACGCTCAACCGCCCGGCCATGTCGCGCGCCGCCAGCGGCGCCACCGTCGTCAGGACGAGCGCGGTGCTCGCCAGCGCCGCCAAGGCCGGGATCTCGCGCGAGAGCGGGACCTGGCCCTGCTCGCGGGCCTTCTGCAGCCGTCTCGGCGTCGCGGCTTCCGTCCGGTCTTCGTGCTCGCTGCCCTCGGCCATCGCCGGTCACGGCAGTCCCGGCAGATGCCCGAACCCGTCGCGCGCCGCTTCCAGCCAGGCCGTCGACAGCACCCCGGCGAGTGCCGCCAACAGGAGCAGGCCGCCGAGGATCTGGCCGGGCATCGCCGCCATGTAGACCTGCATCCGCGGCAGCAGCCGGGCAATGAGGCCGAGCCCCACCTGCCACACGATCGCGGCCAGCACGAAGGGCGAGGCGAGCCGCAAAGCCAGCGCGAATGCCTCCGCGGCCGACCCCACCACCGTCTCCGCCACGCCATCCGCCGGAAGCAAGGCACCCGGGGCGATCAGGCGGAAGCTGCCGCCGAGTGCCGCGAGCGGCATCGCGTAGAGGCCGGAGACCAGCAGGATCAACGGTCCGGCAAACCCGAACAGCCTGGCGATCACGCTGGCTTGCGCCCCCAGGACCGGATCGGGCTGCAGCACGTTCGACAGGCCGAGCATGTAGGAGATGAACTGTCCCGCCATCGGCAAGGCATACACCAGCAGGCGAGAAAGCCAGCCGAGCCAGAGCCCGGTGACGAGTTCGGCGGCCACCATCCCGCCGGCCGCGATCGGATTGTCCGGCGCCGCCGGAAGCAGCGGGACGAGGCCGGGCAGGAGCAAGAAAGTCATCGCGAGCGCGATGCCCGCCCGCACCATCGCCGGCAACTCGGCCTCTCCGACGCCGGGCAGCAGCATCATCGCCGCACTTACCCGCGACAGGACCAGCACGAAGCCGAACGCCCATCCCGGCAGCGCGGCGAGCACCGCCACGTCATCGGCACTCACGAGCCGCCCACCGCAATCAGCGCATCGAACAGGCGGTGCGTGTAGTCGGTCAGGGTGGACAGCATGAAGGGGCCGAGCAGGAACAGCGTCGCGAACAGGGCGAGCACCTTGGGCACGAAGGCCAGTGTCGACTCGCTGATCTGCGTGACGGCCTGCAGCAGCGACACGACGAGCCCGACCGCCAGCCCCACGATCAGCGGCGGGCCGCCGAGCTTGAGGATCACGAGCATCGCCTCGCGCATCAGCCCCGCGATATCGGCCTCCGCCATCACCGCCTTCCTGCCGGGATGGTCATGCGTCAGATCGGCATACGCATGATATCTTGGTACGCCTGCACGACGCGATCGCGGATCGCGACGGTCGATTGCAGGGCCAGCTCGGCGCGCGAGACGGCGGTGACGACCTCGGTGAGATTGCCGCCGCCGGCGATCGCCGTCATCGCCTGCGCGTCGGCCTGATGTCCGGTCTCGACGACGCCCTCGAGTGCCCGCTGGAGCGCGCCGCCGAACCCGCCGCCATCGGCCGCCTGGCCGCCGCCGTCGACCCGCGCGTAGGCGCCGGCGGCAGCCGACGGCGTAACCGTGATGGTCGGGATGCCGCTCATTTCAACATGCCGATCACCCGCGTCAACATGCCGCGGGTGACTTCCAGGACCTGCAGATTGGCGCTGTAGGACCGCTGCGCCTCGCGCATGTCCATGACCTCGACGAAGCTGTTCACGTTGGAGGTTTTGACGTAGCCCTGCGCGTTGGCGGCCGGATGGGACGGATCGTAGCGCTGCGCGAACGCGCTCTTGTCCTGACCGATCTCCTTGACCCGCACGGCCTCGGTGCCGAGAGCGCGATCCATGCGATTCTCGAAGGTCACGGTCTTGCGGCGGTACGGATCTGCGCCCGGCGTCGAGCCCGTCGTATCCTGGTTCGCGAGATTCTCGGCGATGACGCGCAGCCGGGTGGTCTGCACGTCCATTCCCTGCGCCGAGATCGTCAGGGCCTTCGTGAGATCCATCGCGGTCCGTCCCTGTCAGCCATGCCCGAGTGCGAGGCGGAAGAAGCCGAGGTATTTCGTGTAGAGATCGGTCACCAATTCCTGCGAGCTCTCCGTATTGGCGACGTTCATGAGCTGCTGCTGCATCGACACGGCGTTGCCATCCGGCGCGCGCTCGCTGGGCCGCTCGACGACATCCGGCGAAGCGGCGGCGGCCGTTCCCGGCAGGTGGTTCGGCCGGGTCTGAACCGGCGCCACCCCGCCCGTCGCGGAGAGCGCGGCGGCGAACGGGGCGAGGTCGCGCGGCCGCCATCCCGGCGTGTCGGCGTTGGCGACGTTGTGCGCCAGCACCTCCTGCCGGCGGTCGAGCCAGGCAAGCCGCTTGTCGGCCAAGGCAAACAATCCGATCTGGGAGACATCCATCCGCGCCGCCATCGTTCGGTCCACTCCCGCCAGATTGCGCCCGAGGACTGAATGCCGGGTTAAGCGCGCCCCGGAAACGCTTCGGTAATAGAAGCGTGGTCTTTTCACCAGCATGGAACCGAGCGCGGGACTGGCCGAGGACTCCCATTTGCTGGCCGACCGCACGCGGATCGGCCGAACCCGCTCGCTCGCGGGCGGGGTCGCGACCACGATCCGCCTCTCCCGAGCCCTGGTTGATACCGGGCGCAGCGTGGATCTCGCCGGATTGGACAGGATCATCGGCCTGCTCTGCGCCAAGGCGCTCGACCTGCAGCCCGAGCAGGGACGCGAGCTGATCCCGGAACTCTCCGCCATGCTGCGGGAGATCGATGGCCTGTCCGCCGCGCTCACCGCCGCGATGGCGCCGCTCGACCCCTGACCATTCCGCTCACCGCCGGCAAAAGGCCGCGCCAATGCTATTGTCAATGCAACCAATCTTGACCGCCATCGTCGCGCTGCTCGCCGTTCTGGCGCTGATTTGGGCCGCGAGCCGCGCCGCCAAGTTCAGCGGCATCGGGAGCCGGCGCCCGGCCGGGCGCCTCCTGAAGGTCGAGGAAGCCATCGCGCTCGATCCGAGGCGGCGGCTGCACCTGGTGAGCTGCGAGGGGCGCCGCGTGCTGCTGCTCACCGGCGGTGGGCAGGACCTCGTGGTCGGCTGGCTGTCCGACCGGGCCGCGCCATGATCCGGCGCCTGATCCCCGTTTTGCTCGTGGCGATGCTCGTGTTGCCGGGGCTCGCCGCCGCGCAATCCGTCAACATCGATCTGGGCGGCGCCGGGCAGGCCGGCGCCACCTCGCGACTGGTTCAGCTCACGGCGCTGGTCACCGTGCTGGCGCTGGCCCCCAGCCTGCTCGTGATGGTGACGGCGTTCACGCGGATCGTCATCGTCCTGTCGCTGCTGCGCAGCGCGCTCAGCGCGCAAGGCACGCCGCCCAACACCGTGCTGATCGGGCTCGCCCTGTTCCTGACCTTCTTCGTGATGCAGCCGGTGCTCGACCAGGCATGGACCAGCGGATTGCTGCCGATGACGCAGGGCCGCGTCGGCGAGATGGAAGGGCTGCGTCTCGCGACCGAGCCGTTCCGCCACTTCATGAGCGGAAACCTGCGTGGCAGCGATCTGCAGCTGTTCCTCGACCTCGCGAAGCTGCCCGATCCGCCCTCGCCGGAGCAGACGCCGTGGCGCGCGCTGGTGCCGGCGTTCATGGTCGGCGAGCTGCGCCGCGCGTTCGAGATGGGGTTCCTGCTGTTCCTGCCCTTCCTGGTGATCGACATGGTGGTCGCCAGCGTGCTGATGAGCCTCGGCATGATGATGCTGCCGCCGAGCGTCGTGGCGCTGCCGTTCAAGCTGATCTTCTTCGTGCTGGTCGATGGCTGGCGGCTGGTCTGCGGCAGCCTGGTGCAGAGTTTCGCCGACACGCACGGCTGACCGGTGCGCGAGCTATCGCGGCAGATGCTCCGCGATGTAGGGCGGCAGATGGAACGCGCCGACATGGATCTCGGGCGTCCAGTAGCGGGTCGTGCCCAGGATGCCCGCCGTCCCCGCGCGGTCGCGGATCTCGGCCACCGTCGCCTGGGTCAGCGCCGGATCCTTTGCGGCCCAGCCGAGGGTCATGAAGCCGCCGACATAGGTCGGCACCGCCGCGACGTAGGCGGTGACGTGCGGGAAGAACTGGGCGCGCCGGGCGCTGGTCTCGCGCAATTCGTCGGCCTGCATGAAGGGCACGCCGCACTGGTTGACCACGACGCCGCGCGCCGTGAGCACCCGGGCGCAGTTGGCATAGAAATCATCCGTGAACAGCACCTCGCCGACGCCGATCGGGTCGGTGCTGTCGACGATGACGACGTCGAACGAGGCGTCGGGCGCGCGCCGCACGTAGTCGATCCCGTCGCCCACGATCACGTCGGCGCGGGCGTCGTGCCAGGCGCTGCCGGCGATGTTGGGCAGGTGCTGCTTGGCCAGCCGGATCACCTCGCCGTCGATCTCGACCATGACGGCGCGTTGGACGGCGCGGTGCCGCAGGACGCGGCGCAGCACCCCGCCATCGCCGGCGCCGATGATCAGCACGCTCGCGGCCGCGCCATGCGCCAGCAGCGGCACGTGGGTCAGCATCTCCTGGTAGACGAACTCGTCGCGCTCGGTGATCTGGATCACGCCGTCGAGCACCATGACCCGCCCGTGCGAGGCGCTGTCGAAGATCACGATGTCCTGGAACGCGCTGCGCACGCGAGCCAGCTCGCGCCCGACCCGGAAGCGCTGGCCCCAATCGGCGTACAGCGTCTCGTTGATCCAGCTATCGGTCGCCATCAAATCCTCCGAAAACGCAACGGCCCGGATCTGGGACCCGGGCCGTTGCTTGGCCAATCTATTCAGGGAGCGCCCAGGTCAGGGAGCACCCAGGGCTAGGCGATCAGCCCGCGCCGCTGCTCTCCGAGATGGATGGAAGTCGGTTTGAACGCCGCCTTCAGCACCGGAAGGGAATCGATAAGGATTGCACGAGCCGCACATGAAGATGTCGATCGCAGCAAAATCCCGCTCCGGCCAGGTGTGGATCGAGATGTGGCTCTCAGCCAGCACGACCACGCCGGAGACGCCGGCATCCGGTCCGAAATGGTGGAAATGACTGTGCAGGATCGTTGCACCGGCGGCGATCGCCGCCTCGCGCAACGCCGCGTCCACCGCCGCCTTGTCGCCGAGATCCCTCGCACCCCACAGATCCACCAGCAGATGCGTGCCGGCGAACTTCACCCCGTCCTTCTCGACGAAGTAGTCTTTCTGCTCCTCACGGGAGCCAAGCCCCGGGTCGTTAAGCGTCGTCTGGTTCTCGCTCGGAAGTTCCGAGACCATCCCCAGCGGGCTGAGTGCGTCCATCGCGTACTCTCCTACCAGTAGACGGCCTGTTGGGAACGCGCGGACATGCGCGAACCCCCTGGGGCCAAGGAGGGCGGAACATGGGGAAAAGGGGGGGGTCATGCAAGTGGAATTCTCCCCCTCGCTCCGTCCAAATCCGCATGGCCGCGACGCGCCGATATGCAGGCGGCTCAAGGGTTCTGACGGAGCGGCGACATGGCCTTCAGGTCCGCCGGGATGCCGCGCGCCAGCGCGATCTCGCGTCCCGCGCGGCCCAGATCCGCGCTGCCCTGTATCGGGCCGGAGGTCAGCAGGCGGAACATGTCGCCGAGCGGGCCGCCGCCGATCCGCTTGCCCTCGCGCTGCCGCAACCCGGCCAGCGCGGCCGGATCGTCGGCCTGCGCCGTCGCTCCCGCCAACCGCAGCAACGTCCGGCGCTGCGCGTCATTGAGCGATCCGGCGGCGGGCACGGTCTTGCCGGCATAGTCGGCGAGCGCGCGCTCGGCCTGGCGCCAATCCCGTGCTTCTTCCAGTATATCGGCGCGCGCCGCGTCGGCCTCGGCGCTGCCGAGTTCCTCGAGCAGCGCGACGGCGGCGCCGCGATCGCCGCGCCGGGCCAGTGCGCGCGCCTTGACCAGGACGCGCTGCTGGCTGACCTGCGGCGGCAGGTCGTCCTGGTCCGAGGCGGACAGGGCCGCGAGCGCCCCGTCTGCGTCGCCCTCGCGCAACCGCGAGGACGCGAGACGGGCGCCGAATCCAGCGCGCGCGGCGCCGGTCGACGATTGGACCAGCTTCGCGAGTATCGGATCGGCGCGCTTCGGCAGGTCCAGTGCAAGCAGGCGGTCGGCCAACCGCGCGGCCATCTCGGCGCCTTGCGCGCCGTCGGGCAGCAGATCGGCGTTTTCGCTGACGAGCGCCACCAGTTCGAACGGCGATTGCCGGTCCGCGTTGTGGTCGCCCAGAAACGCGGCGAAGATCTCCTTCAGGCGCGCATGGATCGCCGGCTGGTCGTCCGGGGAAAGTACTTCGGTCTCGCGCAGCAGCGTAAGAGCCGCCCGCCAACTCCCCGACTGGCTGCGCAGCTCGGCCACGCGTTCCCGCAAGGCAAGTTCGTGCTGGTCGCCGCGCCAGGCGTAGAACTGCCTTTCCAGCGCATCGGCCGCCTGCTTCGCATCGATCGCACCAGTCGAGAGCCGCAATTCCACCGCGCGTGGCGCCGCCCGGACGCGCGTCAGCCGGTCCGGGCCGGCGGCGAGCCGATCGAAAATCGCCAGCGCGCCCGCTTTGTCCCCTTTCGCCTCCAGCAAGAACCCACGCGCGAGGGCGAGACTCTGGTCGTCGGGACGATGGGACAACAGCTCTTCGGCGCCATCCGACTTGTTGAGCGCCATGGTCTCGGCCACGAGCGGGAGCAGGCGGCCGCGCAATTCCTCGGGATAGGAAAGCAACAACGGCAGGGTCGCGGCGAACACCGATGCAGCGGCCGGGGAGCCCTCGCGCTGCCGCGCCTCCCGCACGGCGCGCCAGAGTGCGATCTCGTCGGTCCCGGTCAGCCGCGGATCGGACAGGCCATCGGCCTCGCAATCCCGATCCGCCAGCAAGGCCGCGATCGCGCCCAGTCCGATCGCATCGGGATTGTCGGCTTCCCTCGCGTCGTCGGCGGCGGCCAGCCGCAACATGGCTTGCGCTTCCGCACCGAGACCGAGTGCGACCATGGTCTGCGCGGCGGCTTGGCGCGCGGGCGCCCGGGCCAGCGGTGGGGCGATCGCCGCGGCATCGATTTCGGTCTGCAACTGCCGGAGCAGGCTCGGGGCCGGCAGGGGCGGAAAGTCATACCGCCGGGTCATGCTGGTCGCGCCGGCGTAGGCCGCCGCATCCGGCGGCGCGGCGGCCAGGGCAAGACCGGCCGGCGCGGCGCCGAGCCGGAAGCCGCTCTGCACGACGCGCAGGAGGATCTTGTCGGATAGCGGTTCGACGGCAATCCCCTGCCACGTCGGCAGCAGGACGAACTCGCTGGTGCGGCGCGAAACCGGCACTCCCTGCCCGGGCTGTCGCAGCGTGCCGACCAGCATCATCCCGCCGGTCTCAGGATCGGAGACGCTGACGACCGCTCCCGGGAGGGCCGTGGTAAAATCAAGATGACGGTTGTCCAGCACGGGCTCGATCGCCTCGGCGGCGCTCACAGCGGTGGCGGCGGTTACTATCCAGCCCGTCGAACCGCGCGCCAGAGCCAATTCGGTGCCTGGCGGCAAATGGAACCTGACGACGGTGGCCCTCGGAAGCAACTGGATCGACGCCGAGCCGAACACGCCGTCCCCGCGCAATGCCGCGAGATCGAGGGGCCGCGCCTCGTCGAACACCAGCAAGGCGGTATCGCCGCGGCGGAAGGCGGCCAGGCCTGTGGCCGATCCGAACGGCAGCGAGATCGCCGAGCCGACGACACCGGCGGGCGGTGCAACGCGGCCGACGACCAGCGCCAGCGGACCACCGGCAGCGGGCGCAACCGTGGAAGCTGGCGCAAATTCGGCCCGTGGGAGATCCTGGCTTGGGCCTCGCTGACCCACTGCGTCCTGGCCGACGGACGCCGGACTGGCAGATGCCGGACTGGGAGGTGCCGGACTGGGAGGTGCCGGACCGGGAGGTGCCGGACTGGGAGATGCCTGGGTCGGAGGCTCCTGGGGCGCGGCCGGCTTGGCGTCGGACGCGGGGGACGCGACCGTTCGGCTGCTCGCCGACCGTTCCGCCGTGACGGGCGACGGCGGGAGCGTCGGCGCGCCCGCCACGTCGGACGGATGCTCGGCGCCGCGCGCGGGAGCGGAAGATTTCTCCGGCGGGGATCGGGGTGTGGGCGCGCCCGACGGCGGCGTGGCGCCGGCCGCGGGCTCCGGCCCCGGATCCAGCACGTCGATTACGATGCCGTTGCCCATCCGCCACGGGTGGATCTGGGTGGCGGGGGAAACGATGAGGTCCGCCTGGCTGTCGCCCCCGGTGATCCGCTGGATGTTCCGGGCGCGCGACGGTGCGGAGCCGATCCTGCCCGCGCCATCGAACCGCAGGCGGACCCGATCGCCGTCCCGGCTCAGCTTGTATGAGACCCGCTCGGGGAAATCGAACACCACGCGACCGAAGCCGGGGTGGTCGCCGGTCCGCACCCGCACCTCCGCATCGCCTTCCGCCCCGAGAGCGGGAGAGAGCGCGGCGTACACGCAGAGCAGCGGAACGGCGAGAAGCCGAGTGCCGCGCATCAGTCGAAACTGGCCAGCAGCTTGTCGATGTCCGACTGGTCCATCGCCGCGGCCGGCAGTTGCGGCCCGTTCAGCAGCAGGGAAGGGTCCGCCAGCGCTTCCGCCTTGCACCGATTTGCGGACGTTCCGAAAGCCGCCACCATGTGCGCCACCTTTGCCTCGATCGTCTTGAGCGTGGCGACGACCTTGGTGATCCGCTGCCCTGTGATGTCCTGGAAGCCGCACGCCTCGTAGATGCGCGTGGTCGCATCCTGCAGCCGGGCCGCCGGCTCGCCGGTGAGCTCGCCGGCGACGCGGTCCAGGGTCTCGCAGGTCTCGAGGATCTGGTCGGTCGCGGCGGCGGTGTGCGCGACGATCGCGTCCAGCTCGTCGGTCGCCGAGGGAATGTGGTTGTCGGTGATGTCGTCCACGCACAGCGCCGCGATCTCGGCCTTGGCCGAGGCGATGGTCCGGCCCAGTTCCTCGACCTCGGCGATGAGCGAGGTTTCGCTCGGGTCCGGATCGTCGTCCGACATGCCGAGGACCGCGCGAACCACGTCCGCGACGAGCTCGGGTTGCGCGCCCGGAAAGCGGCCGGCGATCCCGGACAGACGATCCGCGATGGCGGACACCGTCGCCAGTACCGCGTCAGGCATTCCCCAACACCTGCTCGACCTTTTCGCGCAATGTCTCCGCGTTGAACGGCTTGACGATGTAGTTGGAGACGCCGGCCTGCTTGGCGGCGATCACGTTCTCCGTCTTGCTTTCGGCGGTGATCATGATGAACGGCGTGGCGCCGAGCCTGGCGTCGGCCCGAACTTCCTGGAGCAGCTGCAGACCGGTCATCGGCGCCATGTTCCAATCGCTGATGACCAGGCCGAAATGCCCGGTCCGCAGCTTGGCGAGCGCATCGGCGCCGTCGGTCGCTTCCTCGACGTTGTGAAACTCGATCTGCTTCAGCAGGTTGCGGATGATGCGGAGCATTGTCTTGTAGTCATCCACGATCAGCACGTTCGTCGACTTGTCGATCGGCATCCTTCAATCCTCGCGGGTTCGGAAAGGCATGGCACCGGTCAGCCGCCGGCTCCGGGATTCGAGTCGGAACTGGCACGGGTCCGCATCTGCGCCAGCTCGGTCGTCACCTGTCGCGCCTTGTCGGGCAGCATCGCGGCCATCACGGCGGCCGCCTTCGCCTCCTTCATCCGATCGACCACCTGCAGCAGCACCTGCATGTCGAGCTCGTTGAAGATCAGCGCCGCGTCGCGCGGCTTCATGCTTTCGTAGAGCTTCACCAGGCCGCGCCAGTTCGCCTCCTCATGGGATTTGCGCGCGCTCTCGATCCCCTCCAGGCGGGTTTGCAGCGCCTGCAATTCATCGACCCGCGCCGTAAGCTTGCGCTCGGCGGCGGCGAGCACCGCCTCGCGGGCGGTGAGCGTCGCCTCCCGGGCGTCCAATTCCTGGCGGCGCTGGCGCAGCTCGAGCAGCAGCGTGCGTTCGCTGTCGCTGACCGGAACCGGCTCCGCCACGCCAGGGGCGGTCGGGGTCGCCGATCCCGAAGCCGGCCCGGTCGCCGACGCTGGCGCCGGCGTGGCCGCCGATCTCGGATGCGCCGGGGGTGGCGCGACCGACGCGGCCGGCGCCGGCTCTGCCGCCTTTGCCGGCACCGCCGCGCGCACGAGGTCGACCGACTTCACCGCCAGCAGGCCGGCCAACGCGAAGATCGTGACGGGCAACAGCCGGGGAGGCGCAATGCGGAGGCTCATCGCGCCAGCCTCAGCGCCTTGATCAGGTCACGTTCGGCCTGACTGCGGACACGGGCTTCGGCCGGCTCGGGATCCGCGCTCGGCGAGCGAACCGGCTCCACCGCAACCGGGCGAGCCGGCTCCGCGGCAAGCGGGCGGCCCGAACGTACGAGCGCGTCGATGCGGTCGGCCAGCCGCTCGCCGCGCTCGGTAAGGAAAACAAGATCGTCCTTCAACAGGGAAGCAGCCTCGATCTGGCGGGCAATCTGTCGCCCCGCTCCTTCGGCGGCATCGCGCAGACGGTCGATCCCGGCCTCCGCCTGCCGCGTACTCGCGTTGAATCCTGTCACGAGTTCCTCCAGCACGGCTCGGTCGCGCTTCAGCACGCCGAGCGCGCGTTCGAGCCGCAAAGCATGGAACAGCGTGGCCGCCAGCAGGCCGACCAATGCTATTTCCAGCAACCATTCCATTCCGGCCATCTTGGCCACTCCGGGTTAGCGATCGGTCAATCGCCGATTGCTTGTCGTTCGATCAATCGTGGGTCGCTCATCGCTCGATCAATCGTGGGTCGCTCATCGTTCGATCAATCGTGGGTCGCTCATCGCTCGATCAATCGTGGGTCGCTCATCGCTCCACGACCTGGTTGCGCGGCAAATCCCGCTCGATGCGGACCGCCATGCGGCTCTTGCGGCGACCGAGCTTGCCCTCGAACAGCGGCACTGCCCCGCAACGCAGCTGGACCGGCGCGTTGGGGGCGGCGTTCAGGACGATGCGGGTGCCGGGCTTGAACTCCATCACGTCCGACAGCCGCATCACCTGCTCGTCGAGCACCACGTCGAGATCGACATCCGTGCTCCACAGCTCCTCGGCGAGATGGGTCTCCCAGATCGAATCGCGGCCGAATTTCTCGCCCATGAACTGCTGCAGCAGCAGCTCGCGCACCGGCTCGAGCGTGGCGTAGGGCAGCAGCAGTTCCATCCGGCCGCCGCGATCCTCCATGTCCACCCTGAGCCGCGCCAGCACCGCCGCGTTCGACAGGCGATTGATCGTCGCGAAGCGCGGATTGACCTCCAGCCGCTCGAAACGGAAGGTGACCGGGCACAACGGATCGAAGCTCGCCGAGAGATCGGCCAGAACGACGGTGATCAGCCGCTCGACCAGGGTGCGCTCGATCGTGGTGTAGGGGCGTCCCTCGATCCGCATGGCGGCGGTGCCGCGCCGACCGCCCAGCAGCACGTCGACGATCGAGTAGATCATCGAGCTGTCGACCACCATCAGGCCGTAATTATCCCACTCCTCCGCCTTGAACACCGCCAGCATGGCGGGAAGCGGGATCGAGTTCAGATAGTCGCCGAAGCGCAGGCTGAGGATGTTGTCGATACTGACCTCGACATTGTCGCTGGTGAAATTGCGCAGGCTGGTCGACATGATCCGCACCAGCCGGTCGAACACGATCTCCAGCATCGGCAGCCGTTCGTACGAGATGAGGCCGGAGCTGATGATCTTCTGCATCCCCGTCCGGTTTTCGCCGGACGCCGGCCCGTCGTCGAAGCCGAGCAGGCTGTCGATCTCGGCCTGGTTGAGCACGCGGGCCGACTGGCCCTCGTCCTCGCTCTCCGTCGCCGCCCCCCAGGCGGCCGTGGGATCCTCCTCGGAGGGTTCGTTCGATGGCGACGACCCGCTCATTGGATCAGCATCTCCGTGAACAGCACGTCGGTCACGCCGCCCCCCGGGACGGCGATGTCGGCGCGCGCGATCAGCTCCTCGCGCAGGCGATGGATGCCGGCGGAGCCGCGAAGCTCCTCCGGCCGCGTCTCGCGCAGGAAGGTCTGGAACATGTCGAGCAGGCGCGGCATGGCCGATTGCACGCGGGCGACATCGTCCTGCTTGGCGACCTCGAGCCGCGGCCTGACCTTGATGTAGGCCGGCCGGCGGGGATTGCCGTTGAGATTGGCGACCAGTTCCGGCACCTCGACATAGATCGGCGCCGACGGCGGCGCGTTCTCCTGCCGCGCCCCGTGCGGCTGCTCGTGTGTGAGGCCGAGCACGCGAGGCAGTACGCCGCTGAACCACAGACCGCCGCCGACCAGCACGAGCAGGACCGGAAGTGCCACAATGACCAGCTTCTTCCGGCCGCCCTTCGTCGCACCGCCGTCGGCGGGCGCCGCCTCCTCCAATGCTGCCACCGCACTCATGCAGCCCCCCGTCGCGCGCACCGATGCCGCTGCCGGGCAAGCTGTCAGGGGCCGGTTAACGAACGGTTGCGGAGGACGCCGCTCCCGGTTTGCCCCGGCAATTTCGTCACGCGCCCGGCAGCTTCTGCCTGTCGGGCGGACCCCTGGCTCCGATTTGCGCGCGCCGCCTGGGGCTATCGGCGCTGGCACGGACGTTGCTGCCGGGCTTGGCCACGACGCTATCTCGCCACGATGGGAGTGCCGCCCGATGGAGACCGCCACCTACGTCGCCACCTCCCGCCTGGTCGCGCAGCAGCGGGCCATGGATGTGCTCGGCGACAACATCGCGAATTCCGGCACGCCCGGCTTCAAGGCCGAGCGTGTCCTGTTCAGCGATTGGCTGGCGCGCCAGCAGGGCGCGCAGCCGCCGCGCGGCGGGCGGACCATCGCCTACACGCAGGATCGGGCGACCTATCGCGAGCTGGAGCCGGGCTCCGTCTCGCATACCGGCAACCCGCTCGACGTCGCGATCACGGGTGACGGCTTCTTCACCGTCAGCGCCCCGCAGGGCCCGCGGCTGACCAGGGCGGGGAAGTTCGCCCTGATGCCGGACGGCACCATCGCCGACGGCGCCGGCAACGCGCTGCTCGATACCAACGGCAAGCCGCTCAAGATCGCCCAGGCCGACACCCGGATCACCATCGCCGGCGACGGCACGATCAGCAGCCAGAACGGCCAGATCGGCAAGATCGGCATCGTCAAGCCCGCCGATCCGCGGCGGTTGCAGACGGAGGGCGGAAGGCTCGCCCGCGCCGACACGCCGACCACCCCCGTCGCCACGCCGAAGATCGTGCAAGGCGCGGTCGAGGAATCCAACGTGCAGCCGATTGTCGAGATGACCCGGATGATGACCGGCCTGCGCGAATTCCAGTTCGTGAGCCAGTTCGTCCAGGGCGAGTCCGACCGCCAGCAGAGCGCCATCGACAAGATCCTCACCCGCCGTACCTGACCGAGGGCGGCGGAACCGGCGCTCGCGACCAAATCCGATCAGAGGACCACCAGAAATGCGTTCGCTCGATATCGCCGGCACCGGGATGCAGGCGCAGCAGACCAATGTGGAGGTCATCTCCAACAACATCGCCAACATGACCACCACGGGGTTCAAGCGCCAGCGGGCCGAGTTCCAGGACCTGATCTACGAGAACCTGCGCCGCGTCGGCTCCAACAGCAGCGATTCGGGAACGATCGTGCCGGCCGGCGCCCAGGTCGGGCTCGGCGTGCGCACCGCGGCGGTCTACCGGATCTCCGAGCAGGGAAATCTGCAGCAGACCAGCAACAGCCTGGACCTCGCCATTAAGGGCAACGGCTACTTCCAGGTCACGCTGCCGAGCGGCGACACCGCCTACACCCGCGACGGCACGTTCGGCTTGTCGCCCGACGGCACCATCGTGACGGCGGACGGCTACGCGGTCCAGCCGAGCATCACCGTCCCGAGCAACGCCAAGTCGGTGACGATCAACAACACCGGCCAGGTGCAGGTCTCGCTGGACGGCCAGACCGCGCCGCAGACGGTGGGCACCATCCAGCTCGCGGTGTTCCCCAACGAGGCCGGGCTCGAGGCCCAGGGCGACAACCTGCTCCTGCAGAGTGCCGCGTCCGGCAATCCAGCGACCGGGACCCCGGCGTCGCCCGGGTTCGGCGCCGTGATGCAGGGCTTCATCGAGACCTCGAACGTCAACGTGGTGAGCGAGATCACCAACCTGATCACCGCCCAGCGCGCCTACGAGATGAACAGCCGGGTGATCACCACGAGCGACCAGATGCTCTCCACCCTCACCAATCTGCGGTGACGCCATGCGACCGATCCTCCTCTGCCTCGCCGCGATGGTCTCGCTGCCGTGCCAGGCGGCGACGCTGCGGCCGATGACCTCGCTGAGCGGACCCACGGTTCGGCTGTCCGACCTGTTCGACGATGCCGGGCCGAACGCGGCGCGGGTGCTCGGGCCGGGGCCGGCGCTCGGCGGCAACATCGTCGTCGAGGCCCCCCAATTGGCGGCCATCGCCCGCCAGTTCGGCGTCGACTGGCGGCCATCCTCGCCGGCCGACCGTGCCCTGCTCGACCGGCCGGGCCGCCCGATGCCGCGCGACGAGGCGATGGCGCCGGTTCGCGCCGCGCTGATCGAGGCGGGAGCCTCCGCAAGCTGCGACATCGAGGTGCCCGGCTTCGCGCCGCCGCAGGTCGCATTGACGGGCAACGTGCAGGCCGTCGTCACGCAGTTGCAGTACGACGCCCCGTCGGGACGATTTTCGGCCGCGCTGTCGTTAACCGGCGATTTCATGCAGCCGGTTACGATGCGGCTCGCGGGACGAGTGCAGGAGACGATCGAGGTGCCCATCGCGACGACCAGGCTGCCCGCCGGCGCGGTGCTCCGCGCCGAGGATGTCCACATGGCCCGCATCCGCGCCGCCCTGGCGCGCGACGACGTGGCGAGGGAACCCGGGCAGGCCGTCGGAATGGCGCTGCGCCATCCCGTCAGCGCCGGCCAGCCGCTGCCGATGGCCGATCTGGTTCGTCCCAGTATCGTCGAGAAGGGCGGGGCGGTGCAGATGCTGCTGGAGAGCGCCGGTCTGACGGTCGCCGCACAGGGCCAGGCGCTGGAGCCCGGCGCCATCGGCGAGCGCGTGCGGGTGCTGAACCCGGTCTCGCGCGCGGTTCTGGAGGCCGAGGTGACAGGCCCCGGTCAGGTCAGGGTCCGGCCGGATTCCGTCCCGCTCATCTCGGCGCCCGCCGAGGGCGCCGGGCGCACCAGGCTGGCGGCCGGACGATGAGCCGCCGCGTCCGCGTGCTCGTGCCGCTGCTGGCGCCGATCCTGCTGGGCGGATGCGGCGCGCTCAGCCGGCTGTCCGAAGTGGGCCGCCCGCCCGAGATGTCGTCGATCACCGACCCGACCCGGGATCCCGCGTGGCGCCCCGTGACCATGCCGATGCCCACCCCGAGGCCGGCGCCGGTCGAGGCGAACAGCCTGTGGCGCGCCGGCTCCCGCGCCTTCTTCAAGGACCAGCGCGCCGCTCAGGTGGGCGACATCGTCACCGTGCTGGTCAACATCTCCGACACCGCCGACTGGAAGAATGCCTCGGCGGCGAACCGCAACATGGACCAGACGACCGGGATCCCGGCGCTGTTCGGATTGTCGAACTATCTGCCCAAGGGCGTCGATCCGAGCAAGCTGCTGTCCGTCAACAGCACGGGCAGCGCCGACGGCACCGGCACGATCAAGCGCAACGAGACGGTGACGCTGCGGGTCGCCGGCGAGATCACCCAGGTGCTGCCCAACGGCAACCTCGTCGTCGCCGCGCGGCAGGAGGTGCGGGTGAACAGCGAGCTGCGCGAATTGCAGGTGAGCGGCGTGATCCGCCCGCAGGACATCGCCAGCGACAACACCGTGCGCCACGATCGGCTGGCCGAGGCCCGCATCGCCTATGGCGGCCGGGGCCAGCTCACCGCCGTGCAGACCCCGCGCTGGGGCACCCAGGTCGGCGACATCCTGCTGCCGTTCTAGGATCGCCGCGCGTCCGCGGATACCATCGCGCGATGAACAGCCCCGCCGCGCACCGCCGGCCGAGCCTGCTCGGGATCTGCACGCTGCCGCCCTGGCCGGTTCGCGACGGCTACTCGCTGCGGGTGTTCCACCTCCTGCGGCAGCTCGCCCGGAGCTGGACGATCACGCTGATCGCGCCGGAGCAGACGCCGCTCGACGACTTGATCCCGGCGGTCGTCGCCGAGCACATCCCGGTCCGGATCGAGGGACGCGGTCTCACCTATCCGTGGCGCTTCGAGCAGACCGCGCTGCGCGCGGCATTCGACGGCGCGATCGCCCGTCATCGCCCCGACCGCGCGCTGGTCTGGCCGGGTGCGGAGGCCCTGTGGTTCGGGCGGCGGGATCTGCCGCCGGCGGTGATGGACATGATCGACTGCAACACGCTCGAATTCTGTCGGAGCGCGATGGACACCATTAGCCTGCGCCGCCGCGCCTATCGGTTGCGCGAGGCGGCGGTCGCGACGGTCTACGCGGCCCGCACCTTGCGCAGCTTCCACGCCGCCGTCTGCGTCGGCGAGCAGGATGCGCGCTGGCTGCGCCCGGTCGGGCCGCGCGCTCGCGTTCATGTCGTGCCGAACGGCGTCGACATCCCGGCGGACATTCCAGCGGAGGACCCGACGCCGACCCTGAGCTTCGTCGGGACCCTGAACTATGCGCCCAACGTCCATGCCGCCCTTCACGCCGCCCGGGCGATCTGGCCAAGGATCCGCGCCGCCGTGCCCGACGCCAAATTTGTCATCGCCGGCCGCGATCCTGTCCCGGCGGTGTCGGAGCTGGCGGCCCAGCCGGGCATCGAGGTGCGCGCCAACGTCGCCGACATGACGGATGTGCTGGGACGATCCTGGGTGTCGATCGCGCCGATGCTCTCGGGGGTCGGGATCAAGAACAAGGTGCTGGAAGCGTGGGCGTGCGGACGCCCGGTGGTGCTGACGCCACTGGCCACCAATGGCCTCCAGCTGCCCCAGGGGCATCGCGCGCTGGTCCACGCCACGGCGGAGGGCATGGCGGCGTCGGTCGTCGCGCTGCTCGCTGACTCGGCAGCGCGGCGCGCGCATGGCGAAGTGGCGCGCGCGACGGTCCGCGCCAACGCCACCTGGGCCGCGGCGGCCGCGCGGATCGACGCGCTCCTGCGAGCCGCGCTCTGAGGTCCGCCCCGGCGGCCGCGCTCAGGTTTCGTTGGACTTGGTCAGCACCGGCTGGAACGCATCGGTCGCCTTCTTCAGCTCGGCTGGCACGTCCGCCCCGCCGACGATGTTGGTCAGCGCCACCCCGAGCGTGTCGCGGAACTCCGTCACCGGCACGATCTCGGGCAGCCCGGAGCGAGCGATCGAGAGGCATTTTAGCGCCGTATCGAACCATTCCCTCGGGAACGGACTGCTCTTGAGCAGGTCGGTCTGCCTGTACGGGCTGGCCCGCGGCGGCGTGCCCGAGCCGCTGCGCAGATATTCGTTCATGATCGGCTTGCTCGCCGCCCATTGGACGTAGAGCCAGGCGGCCTGCTTGTTCTTCGCCTGCTTCGGGATGCCGATGGCGTCCATGAAGGTCGCCGACCACTGGCCCTTGGGGCCGGCGGGCGGCGGGGCGAAGCCGGCGACCTCGGCGACCTTCGACTTCGTCTTGTCCACCAGCGGCGCCGAGAAGCCGATCGCATCGAACCACAAGGCGGCGCGGCCCTGGCTGAACGTGGTCTGGCATTCGTTCCAGTTGAACCCGACCACGCCGGGCGGCGCGTAGTCGCGCAGCAGCTTCTGGTAGTACGTCCCAGCGTCGATCGCGGCCGGCGTATCGGTCAGCAGGGTCTTGTTGTCCGGCGTGACCGTCTCCTGGTCCCAGCCGAGCAGGATATTGTCGTACAGCACCACGTTGGCGTTCTTGAGGCCCCGGCCGACAAAGCCGTAGACGCCCTTCGGCTTGTCGGTGAGCTTCTCGGCCGCGACCATGAGCTCGTCGAGCGTGCGGGGGACCGCGACGCCTTTCCCGGCGAGCAGTTGCTTGTTGTAGAACAGGATGAACACGTCCTGGTTCAGCGGCAGGACGTTGAGCTTGCCGTCCGCGCCGGTCGCGACGCGCATCCCGGCGGCGCTGAAATCCGCCATGTCGATGTCCGGCGCGGTCAGCGCCGCGTTCGACAGATAGGGCCGCAGATCGTCCATCCAGCCGGCCTTCTCGATCAGCCGCTTCTGGACGTGCATCCCGACATTGACCACGTCGAAGCTCGGATGGCCGGACGCCATCTCCACCGCGACCTTCGGGCGCTGCTGCTGCTCGGGGATCTGTTCGAAGCCGACCTTGATGCCGGTCAGCTCCTCGAATTCGCGCTGGTGCTTCTGCACCACGTCGGCGCGGGGCGATTTCTGGAAATTGACCTCGATCTTCTGGCCCTTGAACTGCTTCCAGTCGAAGGCGCTCTCGGCCCCCACCTTCTCGACGATGGCGGGCGCGGCCAGCAGGCCGGCCGAGGCCTGCAGCAGGCGACGACGACGGATCATTCATTCCTCCCCATTGGCCCGTGCGGGTCGGGAAGCAGCCTAGACCGGCCAAGCAGGGCTAGGAAGGCAGTGCGGCGAGAGCTTCGGCCAAGTCGAAAGCTGGGTCGCAAAGCATGTCCAGACCGATCGGGCAAACACGCTTGTCGAGTGTCGCGTCGATCCGGCTCGACGGGCCCTCTCGCCGTTGCACCAGAAGGTCGGCCTGGGCTTGGCGAACTGCTTGCGACCAGAGCTGATCGAGATCGATCCGGGATTTCATCGCCGGCGAGATCGCGTCCAACAGCTGAAAGTGCCAGTTGCGAACCTCGCTCGCCCAGTGCGCGAGAGGTTCCGCGTCAGGATCGGACCACGCCTTGATCATGTGGCCCAGTATGAGGCGCAAGAAGCTCCTGGCCGCGTTCAGCTCGCTCCGCCCCACGCTCTCGATCTCCTCGGCGATGTTCTCAAGATCGAGATCGTTCGGCAGGTCCCGCCGCGATGCGAGCTGGCGCAGAGCCTGCGCCTGCTGCTCCGACCAGGCGAGGATATCCTCGTCGTACAGGCTGGTCTCACCCATTCCATCCTCCGGCACGGTCGATCTGGGCGCCCGGCCCGGAAGAAGCAAGATCAGTCGTCGCGGTGGACCCGCTCCATGCGCTCGTGGCGCTCCTGGGCCTCGATGGAGAGGGTGGCGATCGGGCGGGCCTCCAGGCGGCGCAGGCCGATCGGCTCGCCGGTCTCCTCGCAATAGCCGTAGGTGCCGGTCTCGATCCGCAGCAGCGCCTGGTCGATCTTGGCGATGAGCTTGCGGGCGCGATCCCGGGTCCGGAGTTCGAGGGCCCGGTCGGTCTCGACGCTCGCGCGGTCGGTGATGTCGGCTTCGTGGATGCCGCCTTCGGAGAGGCTGGCCAGGGTTCCGTCCGCCTCGCGGAGCAAATCGGCACGCCATCTTAACAGTTTCTGGCGGAAATACTCGACCTGCGGGGGGTTCATGAACTCCTCCGCGTCCGAGGGGCGGTAGTCAGGGGGCAGAGTCACCATCATGCGCGCCGATCCTGCTTTCTTGTCCGAAGCCCAACTTACGTTCCGGGGCTTCGGTGCCCCCGAGCCGGTGCCGGGTCGTGTCGCGCGGGCTTATAGCGGCGCAAGACTATTGCGCCAAGAGCTCATGGCGAAACGATCAAGAAGCTCCTGTGAAACCGTCGCGTCAGATCAGCCTCGGCGGCGGGCCAGTTCGATCGCGGCGCGCAGCGCGATCGCGGCGACCGCCTGCCGCAAGCCGGGGTCGGATGTCGGCGGGATCTCGGCCGACAATGCGGCGAGCCGGCCCAGCTCCGCCTCGTCTCCGCTTCCCCCGCCCAGCATGGCGCGCTGCAGCGCCGCGAGGAGCTGGAGCATCGCATGGCCGTGGCGCCGGGCGGCCCGGTCGCGCACCGGCTCGGCGCCCGCTTCCTGCAAGGCCAGCATGGACCCCAATGACACCGGCACGGCCGCAGCCGCCTCGCCGGCGCCCGACGCGGCCCCGGTTCCGAGGGAGAAGCCGCCGGCCGCCTGCGCCGTCCGGGCGCGGCCCGCTCCCCCGGCGGTCGCGCGGCCCACACCCGATACGCCACTCATCGCTACCCCACCCCCTTCGCTACCCGGCTTGCCGTGCCGCCCGGCAGCTTCTGCCGGGATCTCTGGCCCGCTTTCCCCGGCTTTCGCGCGAGCTGCCGTGGCACGGGCCTTGCCAAGACAGATCCAGAGACTGACGCGCAAACCTTTCCTCCTCGCTACCGAGGTGCCCTTGTCCCGCCTGTCCCGCCGCATCCTGCCGGCCTTCGCCCTGACCGTGCTCGCCCTGACCGCGCTCGTCCTCTCCGCGCTGGCGCCCCTGTCGCGGGCGGCGGCGCAGGTGCGGATCAAGGACATCGCGGATGTGGAGGGGGTGCGGGAGAACCAGCTGGTGGGCTACGGCCTGGTGGTCGGGCTCAACGGCACCGGCGACAAGCTCGACAATGCCGTGTTCACCCGCCAGTCCCTGATCGGGATGCTGGAGCGGCTCGGGGTCAACACAAGGGACCAGGAAACCAAGCTCCAGACGAAGAACGTGGCGGCGGTGATGGTCACCGCCGACCTGCCGGCCTTCGCCCGCAGCGGCAGCCGCATCGACGTCGCGGTTTCCGCCCTGGGAGACGCCACCAACCTCACCGGCGGCACTCTGCTGGTGACGCCGCTCCTGGCCGCCGACGGCGACGTCTACGGGGTGGCGCAGGGCGCGCTCAGCACGGGAGCGATCGCGGCCCGGGGCGCCGCCCAGTCGGTCACGCGCGGCGTGCCCACCGCCGGACGCATCGCCAACGGGGCCACGGTCGAGCGGGAGGTGGCGTTCCGGCTCGACAAGAGCGCGGGGCTTCGCCTCGGCCTGCGCAACCCGGACCTGACCACCGCGCGTCGCATCGCGACGGCCGTGAACCAGACGCTCGGCGGGCCGGTGGCCCGCGCCATCGACCCGCGGACCGTGGCGCTCGACCTCAACGGACGCGACCCGATCGATGCCCTCGCACGCCTCGAGGACGTGCGGATCGAGCCGGACAGCGCCGCCGTCGTGGTGATCGACGAGGCCAGCGGCACCGTCGTGATGGGCGCCAACGTCCGCGTCAGCACCGTAGCGATCGCCCAGGGCAATCTGACCATCCGGGTGACGGAGACGCCAGAGGTGAGCCAGCCCGGACCGTTGTCCAACGGCAAGACCGCCGTGGTGCCGCGCACCAACATCCAGATTGACGACCAGCATGACCGCAAGCTCGGCATCGTGCGGGGCAGCGTGACCCTCCGCGACCTGGTGGCGAGCCTCAACGCGCTCGGCGTCGGGCCGCGCGACCTGATCAGCATTCTCCAGGCGATCAAGGCCGCCGGCGCGCTCCAGGCCGATCTGCAGGTGCGATGATGAGTGTCGGCATCCTTCCCCCGGCCGACCAGCCTGTCGCCACCAGCCTGCCCGAGGCGCAGGTCGCGAAGGCGTGGAAGGCCGCGCAGGATTTCGAGGCAATGGCGCTGGGGCAGTTGCTGCAGCCGATGTTGGCGACGGTCGACACGGCGCACGGCGCATTCGGTGGCGGCTCGGGCGAGGAAGCATGGAAGCCGATGTTCGTCGACGCGATCGCCAAGAGCCTGGCGGCGCATGGCGGGATCGGCATCGCCCACCCGGTCTTCGTGGAAATGCTGCGCGCCCAGGAGGCGCGAACCCGGGATAGCGTGGCGCGGAAGGCCCCGACCGCCCCATCGGAGAAGCAGGAATGAGCCCCGCCTTGATCGACGCCGCCATCCGGCTGGCCGATGCGCTCGCCCGCGAGAACCAGGCGCTCGCGGCACTCGACCTGCCGCGGGCGGCCGGGATGCTGGGCGACAAGCAGCGCGCGGCGGATGCGTTCCTTGCCGCGCAATCGCTTCTGTCGCATGGCGCGACCGCCCGGCCGGACGCCGCCGCTAGGGACGTGGCCGCGCGTCTGGGCATGCTCGCCGAGGAGAACCGCCGGCTGCTCGAACGCGCGATCGCCGTGCAGGGGCGAGTGATCGGCACGCTGGCGCAGGCGGTACGGCCGGAGACATTGGGCTACGGCGCGCACGGCGGCCGCACCGCCGCCGGCCGGCCCGGCGCGATCGCCCTGTCCGCGCGCGCCTGACCACGGGACGCACCGGGAAACGAGAGCGGCTATCGCATCGGTTGGCCGCATGATACTGCGGCGAGATGGAAGGGCTCGACCCGGACACGTGGCGGCGCCTGCTGCGCCGCTGCCCCGACGACACGCATCTGTCCCCGCTCTACGGGCCGGTGATCGGGCCGCCGACCTCACCCGATGGCTGCTTCGTGCTCGGCCGGATCGCCCAATCGCTGGACGGACGCATTGCCACCGTCTCGGGCCAATCGCAGTGGATCACCGGCCGCGAGGACATCGAGCACACCCATCGGCTCCGGGCGCTGTTCGACGCCGTCGTGATCGGCGCCGGGACGGTCAGGGCGGACGATCCGCAACTGACCACGCGCCACGTCGAAGGCCCCTCCCCGGTGCGCGTGGTGATCGACACCGACCGGCGCCTGGATGACCGGTATCGCGTGTTCCGCGACGGTCCCGAGACCTTGCTGCTCTGCGCCGCCGACGCGCCCGGGCCGGAGGCGCATGGCCGCGCCCGGACGGTTCGGCTCCCCCGGGCAGGCCGGGGGCTCGACATCGCAAGCGGGCTGCGGATGCTCGCGGCTCGCGGTTTGCGCCGGATCCTCGTCGAGGGCGGCGGGGTCACGGTGTCGCGCTTCCTCGCCGCCGGTGGGCTCGATCGCCTGCACGTCACCATCGCCCCGCTGCTCATCGGCTCCGGCATTCCCGCGTTCACCCTGCCCGACGCGCCCGTGCTCGCGGACGGGATGCGCCTCGACTGGTCGCTGCATCGGGTCGGCTCGGATCTCCTGCTCGACATTCCGCTCGGCCGGTCGCGCCCGGCGTCATGCGGCTGACCGCACGCGCATTCTGGATGGTGGCACCGGGGCGCGGCGAAATCCGCGAGGAGCGGCTCGATCCGCCCGCCGACAACGAGCGCCTGGTCCGCACCGTGGCGACCGGCGTGTCGCGCGGCACCGAGGCGCTGGTCTTCGCTGGTCGCGTCCCCGCCAGTCAGCACGCGGCGATGCGGGCGCCACTGATGGGCGGCGGCTTTCCCTTCCCGGTCAAATACGGCTACAGCGCCGTGGGCCTGCTGGCCGGCGGCGAGCGCGTCTTCGTGCTGCATCCGCACCAGGACCGTTTCGTCGCTCCGGCCGCGATGTGCATCCCAGTGCCCGACGCGGTGCCGACCGCGCGCGCGGTGCTCGCCGCGAACATGGAGACCGCGCTGAACGTGACCTGGGACGCGGCGGCGCTGCCCGGCGAACGGATCATGGTGATCGGCGCGGGCATCGTCGGCCTGCTCACGGCCTCGCTTCTCGTGGGAATCCCGGGCGCGAGCGTGACGGTGGTGGACCGCGATCCGTCGCGGGCGGGCCTGGCGCGGAGCCTGCCGTGCGCGTTCGCCACGCCGGATTCCGCACCCGACGGGCAGGAACTGCTCATCCATGCCTCGGGCACCGAAGCGGGCCTGCGGCTGGCGCTCTCGCGCGCCGCGTTCGAGGCGCGCATCGTCGAGGCCAGCTGGTTCGGCGATCTCGCCCCTGCCCTGCCGCTCGGCGAAGCGTTCCACGCGCGCCGGCTGCGGCTGATCTCCTCGCAGGTCGGCGCCGTCGCGCCCGCGATGCGCCATCGCCGCGGCCACGCCGAACGTCTGGCGCTGGCGCTCGGCCTGCTGACCAACCCCGCCTACGACGCGCTGTTGCAAGGCCCCACCGAGTTCGAGATGCTGCCGGCCGCCATGCCGCGCATCCTGGCGCCCGGCGGCCTTTGCCATGTCATCACCTATGGAGCCGATGCATGTACAGCGTGACCGTCTGCGACCACATCTTGACGGCGCACAGCTTCCACGGCGAGGCCTTCGGGCGCGCGGCGCGCCTGCACGGCATCACCCTCGTCGTCGAGGCGGAGTTCCGCGCCGCCAGGCTCGACGAGCTTCAGTTGCTCATCGACATCGGGCTGGCGAAGACGGAACTCCGCCGTGTGCTGGATCCGCTCGATTACAGCAATCTCGACGACAACCCCGCTTTCGCCGGCATGAACACCACGATCGAGTACCTGGCCTGTCATCTTCACGGACTGCTCGCGCGAGCCTGCCGCGAGGGTCGTCTCGGCCCGGGCGGACAGCGCCTGTCGGGGCTGAAAATCGTGTTGCGCGAGAGTCCGGTCGCATGGGCGGCATTCGAGGGACCCGTCCTCTGATGCGCGTCGCCTTCGTCGCGCCGCTGCCGTTCACCACGCTGTCGGGAGGCTACGCATACGACCGGCGCATGATCGCCGGGCTGCGCGAGGCCGGCCACGCGGTGGACGCAGTCGAGCTCACCGGCGGCCATCCGCTCACCGACGCGGAGGCACGCAGCGCCGCCGGCCGCGCCTGGGCCGCTCTCGCCGAGGATGCGCGCGCGGTGATCGACGGACTTGCCTTGCCGGCGTTCGACGAGCTGGCGGAGCAGCTCGTCGCGCGCGGCGCGGTCGGGCTGATCCATCATCCGACCGCGCTCGAGACCGGCTTCACCGAGGAGCAGCGCGAGACCTTGCGCGCCGCCGAGCGGCGCCTGATGCCCATGCTGCGCCGCGTGATCGTCACCAGCGAGCCGACCGCGGAGCGCCTCGCCGCCGATTTCGGCGTCTCGCGCGACCGGGTCGTCGTCGTCGTGCCGGGCACCGACGACGCGCCGCGCAGCACGGGTTCGGCCAGCGACGGATGCAGTCTGCTTTCCGTCGGCACGCTCGTGCCGCGCAAGGGCCATGACGTGCTGCTGCGCGCCCTCGCGCGTCTGTTCGATCTCGACTGGCGCCTGACCATCGCGGGCTCCACGCAGCGCGACCCAGTGCACGCGCGCACCCTGTCGGCACTCGCGGAGGAGCTTGGCATCGCCAGCCGGGTGCGTTTCGCCGGCGAGATCGGCGACACCGAACTCGAACGGCTCTGGCGCGAGGCCGACCTGTTCGCGCTGGCGACCTATTGGGAAGGCTACGGAATGGCGATCGCCGAGGCATTGAAGCGCGGCCTGCCGGTGGCGATCACGGCGGGCGGCGCGGCGGGAGCGCTGGTGCCGATCGAGGGCGGCGTGGTGTGCGAGCCCGGCGATCATGACGGATTGTCCAAGGCGCTGCGCCGCCTGATCTTCGGCCGCGGCCTACGCCGCGCGATGAGCGATGTTGCCTGGGAGGCCGGGCAGGCGCTGCCGACATGGACGGCGCAGACCGACGCATTCGTCGCCGCTCTCGCCGTCGCATGACCGGCGGGCTTGCCATCCGCGCCGGGCGCCGCGACATACTGGCGGTCCCAGCGTAGGAGTGCCGCATGGCGTCACAGGGGCCGCTGCTCGGCTGCATCGCCGACGACTTCACCGGCGCCACCGACCTTGCCTCCATGCTCGTCAGGAACGGGATGCGCACCGTGCAGCTCATCGGCGTGCCGGGGAGGGAGACGCCGGTGCCCGAAGCCGATGCCGTGGTGGTGGCGCTCAAGTCGCGCACCGCGCCGGTCGGACAAGCGGTCGGCGAGAGCCTCGCGGCCCTCGAGTGGCTGCGGCGCGCCGGCTGCCGGCAGTTCTTCTTCAAATACTGCTCGACCTTCGACAGCACCGACGAGGGCAATATCGGACCCGTCGCCGACGCGCTCGTCGCGGCGCTCGATTGCGGCTTCGCGCTCGCCAACCCGGCTTTT
The DNA here is from genome assembly GCA_963795435.1 of uncultured Alphaproteobacteria bacterium. Lineage (GTDB taxonomy): Bacteria > Pseudomonadota > Alphaproteobacteria > Acetobacterales > Acetobacteraceae > JAFKFI01. The sequence goes on along the minus strand of CAWCHV010000009.1, from coordinate 1,130,734 downwards.
CCGGCGAATGCGCGCAGCGTCTATCAGGGCTATCTGTTCGTCGGCGGCGCGCTGCTGAACGAGAGCGGGATGGAGAACCATCCGCTCACGCCGATGAAGGACGCGAACCTGGTCCGCGTTCTGGGGCGACAGACCAACGGCACGGTCGGCCTGGTCCCCTACGCCACGGTCGAGCAGGGCGCCGACGCGATCCGCCGCGCCATGACTGCTTTGAAGGAGCAGGGACGGCGCTATGCCATCGTGGACGCGGTGAGCGACGCGCATCTCGTCGAGATCGGCCGCGCCGCCGAGCGTCACGCGCTCATCACGGGCGGCTCCGGCGTGGCGATGGGGTTGCCGGAAAACTTCCGCCGCGCCGGCATGCTGCCAGCACGCACGGATTCGGCTGCGTTGCCGGCCGTCTCCGGACATGCGGCGGTACTGGCGGGTTCCTGTTCGCGGGCGACGCTGTTCCAGATCGGCGCGGCTCGCGAGCACGTGCCGACACTCGAACTCGATCCGCTCACCACATCCGACGCCGCCGCACTCAGCGCACACGCGCTTGCGTGGGCGGATGGCAAGCTCGGAGCCGGACCCGTGGTGATCGCCGCCTCAGCGCCGCCCGACAAGGTGGCCGCCTTGCAGCAGCGCCTCGGTCGCGAGGCGGCGGGCGCGCTGGTCGAGCACGCGCTCGCCGCCATCGCGGAGGGTCTGGTCGCGCGTGGCGTTCGGCGCATGGTGGTGGCCGGCGGGGAGACGTCGGGTGCCGTCGTGTCGCGCCTCGGAGTGCGCAGCCTGCGCATCGGCGCGGAGATCGACCCCGGCGTGCCGTGGACCTACGCGGAGGGCGGTGCGGCGCCGCTGCTGCTGGCGCTGAAATCCGGCAATTTCGGCGCGCGCGACTTCTTCCTGAAAGCCTTCCAGCAATCCGGTTGACGGAGAGCGCGATGACCGAGGATGACCAGCGGCACCTGCTCGTGGAGCTGGCGCGGAGCCTGTTCGCGCGCGGCTTCTCAGTAGGCAGCGCCGGCAACATCAGCCTGCGCCTCGCCGACGGCTATCTCATCACGCCTACCAATTCCTCGCTCGGACGGCTCGATGCGGGGCGGCTGTCGCGGCTCGACGCGAACTTTCGCCACGTCGGCGGCGACCCGCCCTCCAAGGAAGTGTTCATGCACCGGGCCTTCTACACGACGCGGCGGGAAGCGGGAGCCGTCGTGCATCTGCACTCGACGATGGCGACGGCGGTGGCGTGCCTGCCGGATGTGGACGCGGCCAATCCGATCCCGCCGCTGACGCCCTATTTCGTCATGCGCGTGGGTCGCCGGATGCCGGTGGTTCCCTATTTTCGACCGGGCGATCCGGCGATGGAGCCGGCGATCGCGGAGGCGGCGCGGGGCGCGCGCGCGGTGCTGCTGGCCAATCATGGGCCGGTGGTGTCCGGCAAGGCGCTTACGGACGCGGTGTATGCCGCCGAGGAACTCGAGGAGGCGGCCAAGCTGTTCCTCATCCTGCGCGGCGGCGCGCCCCGGCTGCTGACGCCGCCGCAGGTCGACGACCTGCTCGCCAGTTTCGGATGAGCGGATCGGACGCCTGAAACGAGGAAGGGCGCCCGCGGGCGCCCTTCCATCACCATCAGGGCCGATCGGCCAAATTCAGATGGCCAAGTTCAGATGATCAACTCGGAGGAGGAGGACGGCGACGCCTGCTCCATCTCGGGCGTCATCGTCTCCGGCGTGACCGCTGTCTTGCGCGGCCGACGGGTCGCGGGCTTCGCGGCGGCGGCGCGGCGCGTGACGGTCCGCTTGGCGGCGGGCTTGGCTGCCGCGGTGCGGCGCGTCGCCGGCGCCTTCTTCGCCGCGGCCGTCGTACGACGTGTGGCGGCCGGCTTCGCGGCGGTCTTGCGGGCCGTTGTCTTGCGGGCCGTGGTGGTCGCCTTTCGCGCCGTCGTCTTGCGGGCGGCGGTCGCGCGGGTCGTCTTGCGTCCGGCTGCCGTGCGGGTCGCGGCCTTGCGCGCGGCCGGCTTCGCTGCCTTGCGGGCAGTCGTCGCGCGCGTCGCCGTCTTGCGGGCGGCCGGCTTCTTCGCGGCGGCCGCGCGCTTCGGCGCGGCCTTGCGGGTGGCGGTCGTCTTCTTCGCGCCGGTCGCGCGCTTCGCGGCCGTTGTCTTGCGCGCGCCCGTGGCCCGCGTTCCTGTCGCCCGCGTGGCCGAACGGGCCGTCGTCTTCCGTGTGCCTGTCCGCATCGCCATCGCCTGAGCGCGTGGCCGGTCGGTGGTGGTTTCTTCGCTACTCACTGTGCGAACTCCTTGTTCATACCCTTGCCAGGGAACTCGAAGCCCTTGTGTCAGGGCCGTTGTGTCGGGGAACATGCGATAACGGAACGGCTGTTCCGGCAACCGGTTCCAAGTTTATCCGCATTCGGCGGCATCGCCGCGCCTGCGGACGCCTGTTGATTGGGCCAGTGACCTGACCGGTGCCGCCGCCATCCTTCCATTCGGCCCGGATCGACATCTTTGTGCGATGCTGGCCGGCTGCGCGTCGCCTGAACGAAGCCGCGGTCAATGGACCGTCCTTCTTTGCGTGACATGCGTGTGCCGAACGAACCGCCGAATCGGGCGCACACATGCCGTTTCCGCTATTCCGCCTCTGACATTCGCATGTCAACAAAAAGCAACCGATTCAACCTGCGTGCGGTGAAAAAATCCGCGCCGGATGCAAATGCGGCGACGCGGACACAAAGAAGCCGCCGCGACGGAGTTCGTCACGGCGGCTTTCGTGGCGCTCGCTGCGAGTGCCGCGAGCGTCAGCGACGCTGTATCAAGGGCGTCAGCGACGCTGTGCCAAGGGCACGAAGCGCACATCCTCGGGGCCGACATAGTTCGCGGTCGGGCGGATGATCTTGCCGTCGACGCGCTGCTCGATGACGTGCGCGCTCCAGCCGGACGTGCGGGAGATGACGAACAGCGGGGTGAACATCTCGGTCGGCACGCCCATCATGTGATAGCTGACCGCGCTGAACCAATCGAGGTTGGCGAACATCTTCTTGGCGTCCGCCATCACCGCCTCGATCCGGTCGGCGATGTCGAACATCGCCGTCGAGCCCGCCTCCTCCGACAGATGCCGGGCGACGCCCTTGATCACTTTGTTCCTGGGATCGGCGATCGTGTAGACGGGATGGCCGAAGCCGATCACCACCTCCTTGTTCGCCACCCGCTTGCGGATGTCCGCCTCCGCCTCGTCAGGGCTGTCGTAGCGCTTCTGGATCTCGAAGGAGACCTCGTTGGCGCCGCCGTGCTTGGGCCCGCGCAGCGCGCCGATGCCGGCGGTGATCGCCGAGTACATATCGGCTCCGGTCCCCGCGACCACCCGGCAGGCGAAGGTGGAGGCGTTGAACTCGTGCTCGGCGTAGAGGATCAGCGAGGTGTGCATGGCGCGCACCCACAGCTCGCTCGGCGGCCGGCCGTGCAGCAGGTGGAGGAAATGCCCGCCGATGCTCTCGTCGTCGGTCTCGACCTCGATCCGCCGGCCGTTATGCGCGTAGTGATACCAGTAGAGCAGCATGGAGCCGAGCGAGGCCATCAGCCGGTCGGCGATCTCGCGCGCGCCGGGATTGTTGTGGTCCTCCTTCTCGGGCAGCACGCAGCCGAGCGCCGAGACGCCGGTACGCATCACGTCCATCGGGTGCGCCGCCGCCGGCAGCGCCTCCAGTATCGACTTCACGGCGGCGGGCAGGCCGCGCATGGCGCGCAGCTTGGTCTTGTAGGCCCGCAGCTCGGCGGCGTTGGGCAGCGCGCCGTGTACCAGGAGATGCGCGATCTCCTCGAACTCGCAGGTCTCGGCCACGTCCAGGATGTCGTAACCGCGATAGTGCAGGTCGTTGCCGGTGCGCCCGACCGTGCAGAGTGCCGTGTTGCCGGCGGTCACGCCCGACAGCGCCACGGACTTCTTGGGCCGGTTGGCCAGGGTCTGGGTGCCCGGTATCTGAGTATCGCTCACGGTGCTCTCTCCCTCTGCTCAGAAGATGCCTGGCTTGCCGACCGCCAGCGTGCCGGCGGGCAAGGCCACGTTCAGCAGGTGCAGCTCGCCGGCCTGGAGGCGCGGCAGCTCCTGCACGACTTCCAGGAACCGGTTCGACTCCCTGGTCGAGATGATGCCGTCCGTCAGGGTCTGGAACTTGTGGATGTAGTCGGGCCGGCTGAACGGCTCGGCGCCCATCGGATGCGCGTTCGCCACCGCCATCTCGTCCTCGATCCTCGATCCGTCGCGCATGAACACCTCGACCCGGGCGCCGAACGCGAGCTCGTTGGGGTCCGTGGAATGGTAACGCCGCGTCCACTCGGCGTCCTCCTGGGTCTCGATCTTGTGCCACAGCTCGACCGTGGAGGCGCGCGACGCGCGGCGCGGCGCGTAGCTGTCGACGTGGTGCCATCGCCCGTCCTCCAGCGCCACGGCGAAGATGTACATGATCGAATGATCCAGCGTCTCGCGGCTGGCCTTGGGGTCCATCTTCTGCGGATCGTTGGCGCCAGTGCCGATCACGTAGTGCGTGTGGTGCGAGGTGTGGATCACGACGCGCTCGATCTGCCGGAGATCGGCGATCTGCTCGCGCAGGCGGAACGCGAGGTCGATCAGCGCCTGCGACTGGTACTCGGCGCTGTGCTCCTTGGTGTAGCTGTCGAGGATCGCGCGCTTGGGCTCGCCGGCCTCGGGCAGCGGCACCTCGTATTGCGCGTCCGGCCCGTCCAGCATCCAGGCGACGACGCTGTCCTCGCCTTCATAGATCGGGCTCGGCGCGCCCTCGCCGCGCATCGCGCGGTCCACCGCCTCGACGGCGAGCTTGCCGGAATGGGCGGGCGCGTACGCCTTCCAGCTGCTGATCTCGCCCTTGCGCGACTGGCGCGTGGTGAAGGAGACGTGCACCGCCTGCTGCACCGCCTGGTAGATCACGTCCTGCTTGAGGCCGAGCAAGGTGCCGATGCCGGCGGCCTGCGCCGGGCAGAGATGGGCGATGTGATCTATCTTGTGCGCGTGCAGGCAGATGGCGCGGACCAGGTCGATCTGGATCTCGTAGCCGGTCGCGATGCCGCGGATCAGGTCGCGGCCGGACCTCTCCATCGTCTGCGCGACGGCCAGGATGGGCGGGATGTTGTCGCCGGGATGCGAGTAGTCGGCGGCGAGGAAGGTGTCGTGCATGTCGAGCTCGCGCACCGCCGTGCCGTTCGCCCAGGCCGCCCATTCCGGGCTCACGCGCTTGTTGGACGCGACGCCGAACACCATCGCCCCCTCCCTGCGCGAGTGGCCGAGCGCCATGTCACGGGCGGATGTGACAGGGCGGCGGTTGATCGCCGCAATCGCCACCGAGGCATTGTCGATGATGCGGTTGACGATCATGGCGGAGACGTCGCGCTCGACGCCCACCCGATCGGTGGCGACGCCGGCGATCTTCCAGGCGAGCTGATCTTCCCGTTTCAGGTTCGATTTCGAGGGAGAAACCCTCAGTTCGTGCTGCTTCATGCAAATCCTCCGATGGCGCAACCAGGGTGGGGCGCGGACAGGTTGGCGACTTGACCCGCGCGGTCTAGCCTCCGAGCCGAATCTTCGTAAGGTCACGCCGATGCAACGGCAAGCGCACGGCCGCCACGCAACCAGGGTGCATAAATAAGGTGTCCGCCTCATTCGACCGGGTGTTCGTGGGCGACGTGGTCAGCGCCGACGCCATTCTTCCCGACGGCTTCGTCGCCGCGCGGGGCGAGACCATCGCCGCCATCGGCCAGGGCGCGCCGCCGCCGGCCGCCGAGGTGCTGGACTACGCGGGCAAGCTGATCCTGCCCGGTCTGGTCGATGGGCACATGCACACGTCGTCCGCGATGGGCTGGCCCGGCATCGAGGGTGCGACCCGCAGCGCGGCGGCCGGCGGCGTGACCACCTGCGTCGACATGCCGTACGACGTGCCGCATCCGGTGACCGACGCGACCCTGCTCGCCGAGAAGGTCGACTGGGTGGAGCGCACCGCGCATGTCGACATGGCGCTCTACGGCACGATCCTGAAGACCGGCGGCGTGGGCGCGATCGCCGGGCTGGCGGCGGCCGGCGTGTCCGCGTTCAAGCTCTCGACCTACGAGTATGATCCGGTGCGTTTCCCGCGCATCGACCATCCCACGATGGTCGCGGCGTTCCGCGAGATCGCCAAGACCGGCCTGCCGGTCGCCGTTCACAACGAGGATCAGGAGCTGGTCGAACGGCTCACCGCGGAGGCCCGCGCGGCGGGGCGGACCGACCCGATCATGCACTGCCGCACCCGCCCGCCGCTCGCCGAGACCATGGCGGATCTGGAGATCTTCGAGATCGGACTGGAAACCGGTGCCCACGTCCACATCGCGCACTCGTCGCTGGCGCGCGGATTCGCGATCGCGGAAACATTCCGCAACATGGGCGCGCGGGCGACTGGCGAGGCCTGCATCCAGTATCTATGCATGACCGAGGACGACATCGTCCGGCTCGGCGGGCGCGGCAAGTGCAACCCGCCGCTCCGCACCGCGGGCGAGGTCGAGCGGATGTGGCAGGCGCTGCTCGACGACAAGGTCGCCTACGTCTCGACCGACCACGCGCCCTGGCCGCTCGAGCGCAAGCAATCCGCCGACATCTTCGCCAACGGCGCCGGGCTGACGGGACTGCAGAGCTTCGCGCCGCTGATGTTCACCTTGCTCGACGAGCGCGGGCTGCCGCCGACCCTGATGGCGACCTACTGCGCGGAGCGGAGCGCCAGGCTGCATGGGCTGTTTCCGCGCAAGGGCGCCATCCGCGTCGGGTCCGACTGCGACCTGCTGGTGTTGGAGCGGGGTCAGTTCACCTTCGACGAGGCGGCGATCGAGGATCGGCCGGAGACGCGCTGGTCGCCCTATCACGGCCGCGCCATGCGCGCCCGCGTCGCGGCCACCGTGCTGCGCGGCCGGCTGATCTGGGACGGAGAGCGGGTACGGGCCGAGCCCGGCACGGGCCGCTTCGTGCGACGCCCGCCGGCGATCCGCTCCTCCCGAGCAGGGCGCCCCGAGCCGGCTTGATGACCCGGATGTGTGCCATGCACAATTCTTGATGCCCGCCACCGCGCGCATCAAGTAAACACCAGCGCGGATTCCTGGCGCGGCTCGGGCCGCCTTGGCCCTTTCCCCGCACGAAGGACGCTCCGCATGGCTCCGACCCGCTGGCAGCCCAACCGCATCCCCCTGCTGCCGCCCGTAGTCAAGGGCGGCACCGTCGGGCTGGTGCTGACCTTGGGCGTGGTCAAGGCCAATGCCGATGACTGAGCCACGATGACCCCGGCCGCGGCGACCGAGACCGATGCGCGGCTGGTCCGCGTGGTGCTGGACGGCGAGGCCCTGACGCGCCTCTCGCCCATCATCGAGGCCGACCGCGCGCAGGCCGTGGCCGATCTCGAAGCGGAGAACCGCTTTGCCCCCATCGCGCCCAAGATCGCGGCGCACGGGCCATACGCGCTGCACCTCTCGATCCAGGAAGGCCGCCTGGTGTTCGACATAAGGCGCGAGGACGGCACGCCGGTCACGGCCATCGTGCTGGCGCTGGGCCCGTTCCGCCGGCTGATCAAGGATTACCAGCTGCTGGTCGACAGCCACATCAAGGCGGTCGAGGAGGGGCGCGAGGCGCGCATCCAGGCGATCGACATGGGCCGGCGCGGCCTGCACAACGAGGGCGCGGAGCTGATGACACAGCGCCTGGAGGGCAAGATCGCGATGGATTTCGAGACCGCGCGGCGGCTGTTCACCCTGGTCTGCGTGCTCCACCAGCGCATCTGAAGGGAAGCCCCCGGCCATGAAGATCGGGCGATGAAGATCGACGGCACGCCGTATCGCAGCGTCTGGGTGGACCGGGAGGACGGCTGGTCCGTCCGCATCCTCGACCAGACCAAGCTGCCCTGGGACATCGAGATCCCGCGCCTGACCGACGTGGCGGCGGCGGCGCACGCGATCCGCTCCATGCAGGTGCGCGGCGCCCCGCTGATCGGCGCGGTCGCCGCCTACGGACTGGCCCTGGCACTGCGGGAGGATGCGTCCACCGAGGCGATGGAGCGCGACGCGGCGATGCTCGCGGCGACACGGCCAACCGCGGTCAACCTGCGCTGGGCGCTCGATCGGATGCTGACGCGGCTGCGTAACACCCCGGCCGCCGAGCGCGAGCGCGCCGCCTACGCCGAGGCGGCCCTCATCTGCGACGAGGACGCGGCGCAGTGCGAGGCGATCGGCGAGCACGGGCTCGCGCTGATCGAGGCGGCGGCGCAAGTGAAGGCCGGCGAGCGGGTGAACGTGCTGACCCACTGCAATGCCGGCTGGCTGGCGACGGTCGACTGGGGAACCGCCCTCGCGCCGATCTACAAGGCGCACGATTCGGGGATCGACGTGCATGTCTGGGTCGACGAGACAAGGCCGCGCAACCAGGGTGCGGCACTCACCGCCTGGGAGCTCGGCCGGCACGGCGTGGCGCACACGCTCATCGCGGACAATGCCGGTGGGCATCTGATGCAGCACGGCGATGTCGATCTGGTCATCGTCGGCACCGACCGGGTGACGCGCGCCGGCGATGTGGCGAACAAGATCGGCACCTATCTCAAGGCGCTGGCCGCGAAGGACAACGACGTGCCGTTCTGGGTCGCCTGCCCTTCAACCACGATCGACTGGAGCGTCGCCGACGGCATAGCGGAAATTCCGATCGAGGAGCGCGCCGAGTCGGAGGTCGCCGCGGTGACGGGCCGCACCGAGGACGGCCGCATCGCCACGGTCCGCGTGGCGCCGCTCGACAGCCCGGCCGCCAATCCCGCCTTCGACGTGACCCCGGCGCGGCTGGTCAGCGGCCTGATTACCGAGCGCGGCCGGTGCGCGGCGACCGCCGAGGGCCTACGCACGCTGTTTCCCAAACACGCCTGAAGCAGTCGGAACGCCGGAATGACCGCGCCCTATGATGTCATCGTCCTGGGGATCGGCGGCATGGGCAGCGCCGCCGCGTTCCACCTGGCGCGGCGCGGCCAGCGCGTGCTGGGGCTGGAACGGTTCGACATCCCGCATCGCATGGGCTCAAGCCACGGCCTCACCCGCATCATCCGGCTCGCCTATTACGAGAGCCCGAAATACGTCCCGCTGCTCCGCCGCGCCTACCAGACCTGGCGGGAGACGCAACGGCTGTTCGGCGAGCAACTGCTGTTCGTCACCGGATCGATCGATGCCGGGCCGCCCGACAGCGCGGTGTTCCTGGGCTCGCTCGCCTCCTGCGCGGAGCATGGCCTGCCGCATGAGGTGCTGAGCGGCGACGAGGTCAATGCCCGCTTTCCCGGCTACGCGCTGCCCTCCTCGCATCGCGCGCTGTGCCAGCCCGAGGGCGGCTTCATCGCCTCCGAGCGCGCCATCGTCGCGCATGTGACGCTGGCGCAGGCGCACGGCGCGGACATAAGGGCGCGCGAACGGGCACTCGGATGGGAGCCGCTGGGCGACGGGGTGCGCGTCACCACCGAGCGCGGCCGCTACGAGGCGGGGCGGCTGGTGGTGAGCGCGGGTGCCTGGATCGGCCAGTTCGTCGCCCCGCTCGCCCGAGCGGCGGCGCCGGAGCGGCAGGTGCTCGGCTGGTTCCAGCCTGACGACCCGGCGCTGTTCCGTCCCGATCGCTTTCCCGTGTTCAACACGCTGTTCGACGAAGGCCGCTACTACGGCCTGCCGATCTGGGGGATGCCGGGGCTCAAGATCGGCCGATATCACCATCTCGGCGAAGCGGTCGATCCCGACACCATGGAGCGGGACTGCACGCCGGCCGACGAGGCGGTGCTTCGCGCCGCCGTGCGACGCTATTTCCCGCACGCCGACGGCGCGACGATGGGCCTGGCGCCCTGCATGTTCACCAACATCACGGATGAGCATTTCGTCGTCGACACCTTGCCCGGCTGCCCGCAAGTGGTGGTCGCCTCGCCCTGCTCGGGACACGGCTACAAGTTCTGCGGCGTGATCGGGGAAATCCTCGCGGATCTGGCGATAACGGGCGAGAGCGCATTCGACCTGTCCTTGTTCCGGCTGGCGCGGCTTCGGGCCGCGTAGGGATGCGCCGCCTCGCACCCGCGCTGGCGCTGCTCGTGGTCGCCGGCTGCGCGAGAACCGTCCCGCCGGCAGCGCCGGGGCAGGCGGCCCAACCAGTTCCCTCGGACGCGCACGCGCCGAATTTCGCTCGCATCCCCTATGAGCCGTTGTCGCGCGACGCAGTGGTCGGGATCGCGCTGCGCGAGTGGCGCCTGTTCGGGCAGGGGGTCGACGACGACCCGCCAGGCAGCCGCCCGCCGCCCGAGCCCGATCAGAAACCCGAGCGCTGGCCCGGCCTGTGGCAGCGCGTCGGCGAATACTGGTGGCTCGGCGTCAATCCCAATGACCGAGAGGCCGCCTGGACCGGCAAGCACGACGAGAACGGGATCGAGTTCCCCGCCAACGAGGACGGCCGCTACGCCTGGTCCGCCGCCTTCGTGTCCTACGTCATGCGGATCGCGGGGGCCGGGCCGCGCTTTCCCTATTCGCCCACCCATTCCGATTACATCGACGTCGCCCGCGAGATGTCGCTCGGCCAGACCTCCGGCTGGGCGGTCGCGGCAGAGCGCCCGGACGCCTATGCGCCGCGTCCAGGCGACCTGATCTGCATGGGGCGCGGCCGCGCCGGGGCGCTCCGCTACGACGATCTGCCGGCCGGGCGGTTTCCCGCGCATTGCGACATCGTTGTGCAGGCCGCGCCGGGCCAGCTTTCCGTGATCGGCGGCAACGTGGACGACGCGGTGACGATGAAGCACGTTCCCACCACGCCGGACGGCAAGCTCGCCGAGCCGGACGGCACGGTGCTCGACACGCGCTATCCCTGGATGGTGGTGCTGCGCGTGCTCTACGAGACGCCGATTAGTTGACTGGACTTCTCAGCTGACTGGGACTTCGCGACAGGAAATCGCGCGATAGGAGATCGGGATGGACAAGCCGCTCGCTGGAAAGGTCGCCCTGGTCACGGGCGCGGGCAAGAACATCGGCCGCGCGATCGCGCTGCGCTTGGCGCGCGACGGCGCCTCGGTCGTCGTCAACGGCCGGCGGGACCGCGCCGTGGTCGATGCCGTGGTCGGCGAGATCAACGCGCTGGGTGGTCAGGCGATCGGCTGCATCGCCGACGTGACGGACGCGGCGGCGGTCGGGGCGATGATCGAGCAGGCGGCCGCGGCGATGGGCGGGCTCGACATCCTGGTCAGCAACGCCGGCCTGCGCCGCCAGACCGCGTTCCTCGACATGAGCCTCGAGGAATGGCGGGAAATCCTGTCGGTGGCGCTCGACGGCGCGTTCATCCTCGCCCGCGCCGCCGTGCCGCGCATGATCCGGCGCGGCGGCGGCGCGATCGTCGCGCTGTCCGGCATCTCGACCCATGTGGGAACGCCAAACCGCTGTCACGTCTCCGCCTCCAAGGCGGGGCTGGAGGGATTGATGCGGGCGCTTGCAATAGAACTCGCGCCGCACCGGATCACCTGCAACTGCATCGCGCCGGGCGCCGTGGACACGGTGCGCGGGGCTTCCGCCGGCGCCCTGCCCGGCACGCTCGGAAGCGATACGATCCCGCTCAAGCGCAAGGCCGCCCCGGAGGAAATCGCCGCGATGGTGCGAATGCTGGCCGGGCCGGAGGGCGGCTACGTCACCGGGCAGACCATTCACGTCAATGGCGGGGTGTTCCTTACCTGAACGCCTTCAGCGCCTGTCTTTGAATGAGAGCGGAGTGATATTGGTCGCTCATGAAGGGCCGTTATAGGTGGAGAACGGACGACGGCCGTTGAAGCCGCCTATCCGTTTGGTGCGAAATTCAAGACAAACGCACCGCCCCGCGAGGCAGGCTCATCACTCGGGAGCTTCCATAAACGGTCAAGGTTTCCAAATTGTCGTCACGCGGTGGAATGGGTAAATACCCACGCGGGCCGAAATTTATTAATTGCTCACCCTGGGGGCCGTCGAGGGTGCCTGGAACCCCGGTAGCGCGGTGTCTCACGATGCTTGACGCGGCCACGGGCGACTCATTTCAAGCTATGTGTGGCGACCGATATCGACCTGCGCAAGCTGACCGAGGCGGAGAAGGACGCGCTGATCCTTTCGCTTCTGCCGCTCGCGTCGCGGCTTGACGCGGCACTGGCGGAGATCGCCGCGCTCAAGGCGCGGATCACTGACCTCACGCGACCACCGAAAACCCCGGACAACTCTTCCAGGCCGCCCTCGACGGCGGAGAAAGCCAATCGCGAAGACGCAGACAAGCGGCCGCGCAAATCTCGCCCTGCGGTCGGTCGGTCGCTGCATGCCGACCCGGATCGCGTGGTGGATGCGACGCTGACGGGCTGCCCGAACTGCCAAGCGATCTTCCCCGCCGCGTCGCAGACGCCGCAGCAGGTCTACGACCGCATCGAGTTGCCGCCGATCCGGCCTGACGTGACGCGGGTGCGGCTGTTCGGCGGGCGCTGTGCGTGCTGCGGCGAGCGGGTAATCGCCTCCGCCCCGGCGGGGCTGGAGCCGGTTCGCCGTTCGGCCAGTCGATCGCGGCGATGGTCGTGTATCTGCATTACGCCCACGCGATCGCGCTGGAGCGGCTGGCGGCCCTGATGGGCGAGATGTTCGCCCTCTCCATCAGCGAGGGCGCGCTCAGCAACATGCTGGCCCGTGCGCGTGAGCCGCTGCTCGCCGCCGCGACGGCGATCAGCGAGACGGTGACCGCCAGCCGGGTGGTCTGCTGCGACGAGACGTCGGCGCGGGTGAGCGGCAAGACCTGGTGGGAATCGGTGTTCGTCGGCACGCTCGCCGTGCTGCACATCATCCGCCCCAGCCGCGGCAAGGCGGTGCCGCGATCCCTGTTCGGCGCTATCCGCCCGGCGGTCTGCGTCTCCGACATGCTGCGCAGCCAGCGTGGCCACGCAGCGCACTGGCAGTTGTGTCTCGCGCATCTGCTGCGCGACGCACAATACGCCATCCACTGTGGCGATGCCGCCTTCGGCGCCGCCTTCAAATAGCTCCTGCTGCGCGCTGTGGCCATCTAGCGACGTCTGGAGACACTGAGTGATACCACCTTGGCGCTGTATCGCGCCGATCTGGATCGGCGCCTCGATCGCATCATGACGTTGCGCCCAATGGGCGAGCCGGGAGGAAGCTGCGCAAGCGGATCGCCGCCAACCGCGCCCACCTGTTCGTCTTCGTGACCGCCCGCGATGTGCCCTACACCAACAATGTCTCCGAGCGGAACCTCCGGCCCAGCGTGATCTTCCGCAAGGTGACCAACGGCTTCCGCTGTGAATGGGGCGCCTAAACCTACGCTGCCTTCCGTTCCGTCGTCAGCACCGCAAAGGCCAACCGCGTCTCTGTCCTTGATGCCCTCCGCGCCGCCCTACTCAACACGCCGGTGCCGCACCCGCTACCCGCACCGGGTGAGCAATTACAAATTTATCAGGTGCACATTTAAAGCCTCACCAATTCGGTGTACTTCTCTAATCAATGAAATCGATAAGTCCTTGCGGCGCTCCTGCGTCCAGGTACCTTCAAAACCATCATCCCTTTCGACACTCGACTTGAGAAGATGATAGGTAGCCCATCCACTAAGTCCGTAGCTGCTCAACCCGGCCTCGGCTGGCGATAGCGGCTTGAGGCGAATGGTGGGCGAGAACGGGATTGACGCGATAACGGGCGACTCAATTCAAGGTTGGGGTGAGCAACGCCCCCGACCTCAACAAGCTGTCGCACGCGGAGAAGGACGCGCTGATCCTGACGCTGATGGTGCGGCTGGACGAAGCGCACAAATTGATCGCCGAGTTGCGCGCGCGGATTGATGACCTCACGCGGCCGGGCAAGACGCCGGACAATTCCAGCGTGCCGCCCTCGAAGGGGCAGAAGCCGAACCGGCCGGACAAGATCAAGCGCCGAGGTCCGCGCAAGGGCAGTCTCGGCCGCGTGGGCGGCGGCCGCGCGCTGACCGCCGATCCCGACGAGGTGATGCAGGCCAAGCCGGCGCGGTGCCACTACTGCCAGCATGCCTTCACCGACGCCGACCAGACGCTCGACGCGCGGTATGACAAGATCGACCTGCCCCGCGTGCGTCCGATGGTGACGCGGGTGGAGCGCTATGCCGCCCAGTGCCGCTGCTGTGGCGCCACCACGCTGGCGGCGGTGCCGGAGGGGCTGGAGCCGGGCACGCCGTTCAGCCTCAACATCGTGGCACTCGCGATGTATCTGCGTTTCGTGCATGCCGTCAGCTACCAGCGGCTGGCCCGGCTGCTGATGGAGTTGTTCGGCCTGGCGATCAGCGAGGGCGCGCTGGATGCCGCGTTCCGCCGCGGCAAGCCGCGGTTCGATGCCGATGTCGCGGCCATTCTCGCTCGGCTGCGGCGTGCGCGGGTGGTGTATTCCGACGAAACCGGCGTGCGTATCGATGGCAGCGGCCACTGGAACTGGGTGTTCCAGAACGCCGAGGTGGTGATCCATGTCGTCCGCCGCAGCCGTGGCGCGGACGTGGTGGCCGAGGTGCTGGCCGGGCATCGCCCGGCGTTGTGGGTCTCCGATCTCTACGGTGCACAGCAGGGCCATGCCGAGCTGTGGCAGGTCTGCCTCGCCCACCAATTGCGCGATTGCCAGTATGCCATCGACGCTGGCGATGCGGTGTTTGCGCCGCGCATGAAGGCGCTGCTGCTGCGCGCCGTGGTGCTGGCGCGGCGACACCGCGGTCTGGCCGACAGCACGCGGCGCGAATACCGCCGCCGTCTGGAACACTCGCTCGATGCCGTCATGGCGCTGGCACCGGTCAATCGCGACGGCCAACGATTGCGCAAGCGCTACGCCCGCGTTCGCGACCACCTGTTCACCTTCCTCGATCATCCCGAGATTGCCGCCGACAACAACAGCAGCGAGCGCGAACTGCGCCCGACCGCAACATACCGCAAGGTCACTGGCGGCTTCCGCTCCGACTGGGGCGCCGACCTGTTCGCCGCCGTCCGCTCCGTTATCGGGACCGCCGCCCGTCGCGGCATCGACGCCTATCAGGCAATCCGTAATACCCTATGCGGCCAACCCGTTCTCGCCCCGGGTTGAGCAGCTACCTAAGTCCTGCTTGCTCCATTTGCCAAGCTGCCATTGTTAGCCCTCGTCGTCCCTGATTTATATCTTTGTTTGTTAGCAAGACTATAGCAGACCATAAAATATCGTGGGCCAGCCAAAGTAGCTGCTCAACCTGGGGCGAGCGCGGATTGGCCGCGTAGGGTTTCGCGGATTGCCTGATAGGCGTCGATGCCGCGCCGGGCGGCGGTCCCGATGACCGAGCGGACGGCGGCGAACAGGTCGGCGCCCCAGTCAGAGCGGAAGCCACCGGTGACCTTGCGATATGTCGCTGTCGGACGCAGTTCGCGCTCACTGCTGTTGTTGTCGGCGGCGATCTCTGGATGATCGAGGAAGGTGAACAGGTGGTCGCGGACGCGGGCGTATCGCTTGCGCAATCGCTGGCCGTCGCGAGTGATCGGCGCGAGCGCCATGACGGCATCGAGCGAGCATTCCAAACGGCGGCGGTATTCGCGCCGCGTGCTGTCGGCCAGATCGCGATGTCGCCGCGCCAGCACCACGGCGCGCAGCAGCAGCGCCTTCATGCGCGGCGCGAACACCGCATCGCCCGCCTCGATGGCATACTGGCAATCGCGCAATTGGTGGGCGAGGCAGACCTGCCACCGATCGGCATGGCCCTGCTGTGCACCGTAGAGATCGGAGACCCACAGCGCCGGGCGGTGCCCGGCCAGCACCTCGGCCACCACGTCCGCGCCACGGCTGCGACGCACCACATGGATCACCACATCGGCATTCTGGAACACCCAGTTCCAGTGGCCGCGTCCGTCGATGCGCACGCCGGTTTCATCCGAATAGATGACCCGCGCGCGCCGCAGGCGGGCGAGAATGGCGGCGACATTGGCGTCGAATTGCGGCTTGCCGCGCCGGAACGCGGCATTCAGAGCGCCCTCGCTGATCGCCAGCCCGAACAACTCCATCAGCAACCGGGTCAGCCGCTGGTAGCTGACCGCATGCACAAAGCGCAGATACATCGCGAGCGCCACGATATTGACGCTGAACGGCGTGCCCGGCTCCAGCCCCTCCGGTACCGCTGCCAGCGTCGTGGCGCCGCAGCAGCGGCATTCCGCGGCATAGCGCTCCACCCGCGTCACCATCGGACGCACGCGCGGCAAGTCGATCTTGTCGTAGCGCGCGTCGAGCCTCTGATCGGCATCAACGAAGGCATGCTGGCAGTGGTGGCAGCGCGCCGGCTTGGCCAGCACCACCTCGTCGGGATCGGCGGTCAGTGCCCGCCCGCCACCCATGCGGCCGAGACTGCCCTTGCGCGGTCCCTCACGCTTGATCTTGTCAGGCCGGTTCGGCTTGTGCCCCTTCGATGGCGGCACGCTGGAATTGTTCGGCGTCTTGCCCGGTCGCGTGAGGTCATCGATCCGCGCTCGCAACTCGGCGATCAACTTGTGCGCCTCGTCCAGCCGCGCCAGCAGCGTCAGGATCAGCGCGTCCTTCTCCGCGTGCGACAGCTTGCTGAGATCGAGGTCGGCGCTCACCCCGACCTTGAATCGAGTCGCCCGTTACCGCGTCAACCCCATTCCCGCTGAGCCTTCACCTCAGATCGCTACCGTCAGCGGATCCCAGGTTGAGCAGCTACCAGCCAAAAAAGGTTATTTCCACGACGAAGGTCAATCCTGTTCGGAGAGTCCTTATACAGCCTGCCGGTCTGATCGAATGCATATTCCTTAAACCAGTCAGGGTTTACCGATGCAAATATCTCCTCGGGAAGTTCTACTCCCCGGAACTCGGAGACCGACTCTATTCATGTGCTGCCTTATCTGGAAGCATAACGCATCGATGGCAGCGGCTTGGCCTCGCGGGTCCTTCGGAGAGGTCGAAAAGCCAACGCGCGTAATGCCGTCAAGATCGCTCGGCAAGTGGGGCGGATGCAAAAGATCATAGGCAATAATAGTTCGAAGACGGCCAATTTTCCCCATAAACAAGCCAAGTTCGAATATTACACCGTCCCGTGGCGAGTAATGCTGCTGCCCTCTTGCTTCTGTTAGGTCGTCTGCGGTCATTATTAGTATTGCGAAGTCTGCCTCATCAGCCGCGTCCGCCAGGGCCTCAATGTTTAGGCCACCGAGGCCGAATACGCCTGTCGACCACAGTCGCCCGTTTACAAAGCGAGTCAAGCGTAATTGCTCACCCTGGGGGCCGTCGGGGGTGCCTGGAACCCCGGTAGCGCGGTGTCTCACGATGCTTGACGCGGCCACGGGCGACTCAATTCAAGCTATGTGTGGCGACCGATATCGACCTGCGCAAGCTGACCGAGGCGGAGAAGGACGCGCTGATCCTTTCGCTTCTGCCGCTCGCGTCGCGGCTTGACGCGGCACTGGCGGAGATCGCCGCGCTCAAGGCGCGGATCACTGACCTCACGCGACCACCGAAAACCCCGGACAACTCTTCCAGGCCGCCCTCGACGGCGGAGAAAGCCAATCGCGAAGACGCAGACAAGCGGCCGCGCAAATCTCGCCCTGGGGTCGGTCGGTCGCTGCATGCCGACCCGGATCGCGTGGTGGATGCGACGCTGACGGGCTGCCCGAACTGCCAAGCGATCTTCCCCGCCGCGTCGCAGACGCCGCAGCAGGTCTACGACCGCATCGAGTTGCCGCCGATCCGGCCTGACGTGACGCGGGTGCGGCTGTTCGGCGGGCGCTGTGCGTGCTGCGGCGAGCGGGTAATCGCCTCCGCCCCGGCGGGGCTGGAGCCGGGTTCGCCGTTCGGCCAGTCGATCGCGGCGATGGTCGTGTATCTGCATTACGCCCACGCGATCGGGCTGGAGCGGCTGGCGGCCCTGATGGGCGAGATGTTCGCCCTCTCCATCAGCGAGGGCGCGCTCAGCAACATGCTGGCCCGTGCGCGTGAGCCGCTGCTCGCCGCCGCGACGGCAATCAGCGAGACGGTGACCGCCAGCCGGGTGGTCTGCTGCGACGAGACGTCGGCGCGGGTGAGCGGCAAGACCTGGTGGGAATGGGTGTTCGTCGGCACGCTCGCCGTGCTGCACATCATCCGCCCCAGCCGCGGCAAGGCGGTGCCGCGATCCCTGTTCGGCGCGATCCGCCCGGCGGTCTGGGTCTCCGACATGCTGGGCAGCCAGCGTGGCCACGGAGCGGACTGGCAGGTGTGTCTCGCGCATCTGCTGCGCGACGCACAATACGCCATCGACTGTGGCGATGCCGCCTTCGGCGCCGCCTTCAAATGGCTCCTGCTGCGCGCTGTGGCCATCGGGCGACGGCGGGAGACACTGAGGGATACCACCTTGGCGCTGTATCGCGCCGATCTGGATCGGCGCCTCGATCGCATCATGACGTTGCGCCCAATGGGCGAGCCGGGGAGGAAGCTGCGCAAGCGGATCGCCGCCAACCGCGCCCACCTGTTCGTCTTCGTGACCGCCCGCGATGTGCCCTACACCAACAATGTCTCCGAGCGGAACCTCCGGCCCAGCGTGATCTTCCGCAAGGTGACCAACGGCTTCCGCTGTGAATGGGGCGCCGAAACCTACGCTGCCTTCCGTTCCGTCGTCAGCACCGCAAAGGCCAACCGCGTCTCTGTCCTTGATGCCCTCCGCGCCGCCCTACTCAACACGCCGGTGCCGCACCCGCTACCCGCACCGGGGTGAGCAATTACCGTCAAGCCAGCATTTACTCCTTGGGCAACTTCTAGTGATTCTGTCGACGATCCGATGAACACCACTGGCCTGGTCTGAGAAGGGGTCTGAGGAACCTGCGCCACCTTGTCTTTCCTCCATCGCACGCCGGCGGGTTAACACACGGGCTGCAGGCGAGGCTCTCATAGATCGCCACGTAGGGAAAGAGATCCCCGGGCAACCTCCCATCTCGTGTCCACTCCAAGCCCCGCGCCGGTCCCGCAGTTGCGAAATTCAAGAATTGCGAACCGTCGCTCCGGCCCAATGACATCAGCAGCTTACAGCGTGCGAAAGTCCGGTGCGAATGTCCGCTTTGGGTCGGAAGCGCCCATTCCGTTCTCATTCAAAGACAGGCTCTCGGACGCATGATCGCCTCAGGTCCGCTCACGCTGGCCGTCGCGGGCCAGCCTCCGCTGCGCTCCTCACCATAAGGCGGTTGAGCCGCATCCCACGTACTCCATTCGTCGTATCTGGCTTGTCCCGACCATGACGGTGCGGGAGGGGAAGCATTCGGCTCAGTTGAGCCGGACCTCAGTGCGGCCTTCGCCACTCATCACGGGAACGAGGCATTTTGGATTGACACCCTCCTTAACTAACCATATATTCCTGCCATGCCCGCCGCGCCACCCTCCCCACCCACCGGCATCCTCCCCCGCTTCTCCCTGCTGGTCGCGATGATGCGGCGGGGGTTGGGCGAGGCCTTCGAGCACCGGCGGGTGATCGCGCCGGTGTCGCCGCTGCTGCGCCCGCTCGCCGAGCTGCTGTGGCACTATCTCGGGCACACGCTGCGCCGCCTCCGGGCGCTGCAGGCGCGCTTCGCGGCCGGCAAACTTCCCGCGCCGCGGCGGCGCGCCGCACCAAGCCCGGCCGCCGAGCGGCCGGCGCGGACGCACCAGGCACCGACGCGTCGGCCGGACATCCCGCGCGGGCCGGTGTTCCTCGAGTTTGGCCTCGGCTGGGCCATCGGTCACCTGGAGGCGCTGCTGGACGATCCCGAGACGCGGGCGCTGCTGGCGGCCTCGCCGCAGGCGGGGCGGCTGCTCCGGCCGCTGTGGCGCAAGCTCTCCCCCGATCCGCTGCCCGAGGTGCTGCGGCCGCCGCCGAGGCCGCCCCGGCCCAAGCCGCCCCGCTTGGCGCGGGCGGAGTCTCGGGGTGGCGACCCCTCACCCCGGCCCTCACCCCAACCCTCTCCCCCAAGCGGGGGAGAGGGAGAAGTTCGGCGGCCCGCTTGGGCGCGGCCCAGGCGGCGGCCGGCGCTGCCCGCCTGGCCGCCGCCGCTTTGGTGGGAGTGACGGGCTAGGTCGCCCTCGCACGGCCTTAATGTTGCTGAATACGCAACTACTATGAAACAGCTACACCGTGGCGATCGGCGAGGCGGGAGAGCCGACGGCGCCCGGCAGGCGCAGCGGCGGGGCGGTTAGCAGGAAGCGCGAGCGCCTGTTCTCGCGCAGCCAGTCGGCGAGCTCCGAGAGGTACCACATCTCGCCCAGATAGACGCCGAGCTTGAACAGGCAGTGATGGTGCAGCGGCAGCATGGCGCAGTAGTCGTCCATGCAGGGCCGCGCCGGGGTGCTCTCGACGCCGTAATTGTCGGAGATCAGCGCCACCAGCCCGCTATCCGTCACCCATTGCTGCAGCCGGTCGTCGCGGCCGTCGAGCGCGGAGGTGGTCCTGAACAGCTCCTGCGGATCCGGCGTCTTGTTCATCGCCAGCAGTGCGCGGTCGAAGCCGGTGCGGAGCAGCACGAAGTCGCCGCGCTCCACCTGCACGCCGTCCTGCCGCATCACCCGCATCAGGTCGTCGTAGCCCACCGCCCTGCCGGTGCGGCCGAAATGCGCCTCGAGGTCGATCATCACGGCGCGGCCCTGGACGCCGTGCATCGCCATGTTCTCGACGCCGAGATGCTTCGCCCCGACATGCTCGCCGCGCGGCACCGCGTCGGTTCCCTGCCATGTCACCGGACCGACGATGTCCTGGCCGGAGCGGAAGCCGTTGTAGAACACGTCCTCCGTCTTGCCGTCGCCGTCGACGTCGAACATCGCGCCGACATGGGCGAGCGTGTCCCATTGCGTCGAGTACCTGCAGGGTCAGCAGCACCTTGTCGTCGCAAACGAGATCGAGCGCCGTGGGATCGTCGCAGCGCATCGGATAGCCCATGTTGGGGCGGCCGTTGCGCTCGGTCGGCGTCAGCACGGGCGGATGGCGGCGCGGATTGAGGATCGCCTGGCCGGGATAGTCGAGCGGCAGGCTGAGGCAGAACGTCCGGCCCTCCGTCACCTCCATGATGCCCTGCAGCACCTTCTCCCTGGTGACGAGATTGAGCCGGCCGAGCTCGTCGTCCGGTCCCCAGTCGCCCCAGGTCGAGCCTTCCGGCCGCCTCGTCCAGCGTGATGTCGCCATGATTTGGTCTCCCCCGTTTACCCCCTCACCCCGGCCCTCTCCCCCAAGCGGGGGAGAGGGAGAAGAAAGCCCGTCCCCTTGTGGGAGGGGTTGGGGGAGGGGTTCGCGCCGGTGTGTCCTATGCCGCCTGAACTTGCTCCACCGTCGGCCCCTCGCCGGCGATCGTGGTGCGGCGCATGTCGCGCACCTTGGTCTCGTCGAAGCGGGTGACGCGGTGCATGGTCTGGCGGTTGTCCCACATCACCAGATCGTTCGGCCGCCATTTGTGCGAGTAGACGAACTGGCGCTGCGTCGCGTGCTCGGTGAGTTCGCGGATGAAATCGAGCGCCTCCGGAACCGGCCAGCCGACGATCGTGCCGATATGCGAGGAGAGATAGAGCGACTTGCGGCCGGTCGAGGGCAGCGTGCGGACCAGACGCTGACGCACCGGGCGGAAGGTCACGCGCTCCTGGTCCGTGTAGTCGGTGAAGCCGAGCTTGCCGCGCGAGTAGATCAGCGAGTGCTCGGTGATGAGATCCTCGACCTGCGCGCGGGTCTCCTCGTCCAGCGCGTCATATGCGGCGCGCATGTCGGCGAACTCGGTATGGCCGCCCTTATCGGCGACGATGCGCCCCGACAGCAGCGAGAATTTCGAGGGAATGGCGCGGAACGAGCTGTCCGAGTGCCACAGCCGGTTGCCGAGGTTGAACAGCCGCGCGCGGTCGTCGCGGGCGAGCGGCTTCTGGTTCTTGTCGAGGTTGGAGACGTCGGCCATCTCGACACTGAGCCGGCGATCCTCCATCTTGGTCACGTTGCTGCCGACGGCGCGCTCGATCTCGCCGAAATTGCGGCTGAACGCGACTTGCTGCTCGTCGGTCAGTTGCTGGTCGTGGAAGATCAGAACAGCGAACTCGTCCATGCCGCGCGCGATCGCCGCCGCGTCATCGTGCGACAGCGGCCGGCTGATATCGACGCCACTCACCTCGCCCACGAACACGGGATGGATCTGGCGGATCGAAACAGGCATTGAACGTCTCCCTCTGGCGCGGCACGATTCGGTCGACGTGGACCATACGGGGTCCGGCCAAATCTGTCATCGGAGGGACGAAGCCATGAACCAGGCGATGATCTCGGCGCCGCAGCCCGAGGCGGCCGAGGCCGGCGTCGAGATCATGCGGGCAGGCGGCAACGCGGTGGACGCGGCGATCGCCTGCGCGCTGGTGCAGGGCGTGGTCGATCCGATGATGTGCGGGCTCGCCGGGTTCGGCAGCATGGGCGTGTATTTCCCGGAGCGAAGCCGGCACGAGTATATCGACTTCCACGCCCCCGCCCCGCTCGCCGCCCGGCCAGACATGTGGGAGAAACTGATCGTCGGCGAGTCACGCGACGGCTACGGCTTCATCCTCGAAGGCAACGTCAACGACATCGGCTACCAGTCGATCTGCGTCCCCGCCAGCCTGAAGGCGTACTACACGGCGCAGCGCGAATACGGCGCGCTGCCGTGGTCGGAGATCGTGCGGCCGGCGATCGCCTGGGCCGAGGCGGGCTGGACGGTGCGGCCCCATGTACAATTCTTCTGGGCCGAGCAGCCTTTCCTCGGCAGCGCGCCGGGCGCCGAGCGATTGGCATTCACGCCGTCGGGCCGCGCGCTCTATTGTCGCCCCGACGGCTCGCCCAAGCGCGTCGGCGACACGGTACGCAACCCCGACCTCGCCGGCGTGCTGCGCCTTGTCGCGGCGAAGGGCTCGGACGTGTTCTACGAGGGCGAGATCGCGGAGCGGATCGCCGAGGACATGCGGGCTCACGGCGGGCTGGTCTCGCGTGACGACCTGCGCCTCTATCGGCCCCGCCGCCTGCCGCCGCTCTGGGGCGAGTATCGCGGGTTCAGGCTCGCCACCAACAACCCGCCGGGCGGCGGGATCATGCTGGTCGAGATGCTGAACATCCTGGAGAAATTCGACCTTTCCGAACTCGGCCACAATTCGGCGGAATACCTGCGGGTCGTCGCCGAGGCGATGAAGCGGGCGACCATCGACAAGGACCGCCATGTCGGCGACCCCGATTTCTTCGACGTGCCGGTCGCGCGGCTGACCGGCAAGGAGTACGCGGCCGGGCTCGCCACCGAGATCAAGGCCGGGCGGAAGGCGGACGTGCCGCGGCTCAACGCGGGCACGCCAAGCAAGGACACGACGCACATCTCGGTC
Organism: uncultured Alphaproteobacteria bacterium; assembly: GCA_963795435.1. Taxonomy (GTDB): domain Bacteria; phylum Pseudomonadota; class Alphaproteobacteria; order Acetobacterales; family Acetobacteraceae; genus JAFKFI01. The sequence continues at coordinate 1,107,390 of CAWCHV010000009.1, read as the reverse complement.
ATTGATCGAGAGGGCAACTGCGTAACCATGACGCATTCCCTCGGGATGCCGTCGGGCGTCATCACCGACGGGCTCGGCTTCATGTACAACGGCTGCATGGCGGTGTTCGACCCGCGCCCCGGCCGCGCCGGCTCGATCGCGCCGGGCAAGGCGCGCTTCTCCTCGGTCTGCCCGTCGATCGTGTTCCGAGAGGACAAGCCTTACCTGGTCATCGGCGCGCCGGGGGCGACGCAGATCGCGATGGGCGTGCTGCAGGCGATCCTGAACGTGCTCGATTTCGACATGACCATGACCGAGGCGGTCAGCGCGCCGCGCTTCTCGGCCACCAGCAACGCCATCGACGTGGCGAACCGCATTCCTCGCTACGTCACGCGCGAGTTGGAGGCCCAAGGGTACGAGATCGTCCGCAGCCCCTACACGTTCGGCTTCGCCTCGGTCCACGGCATCCGTGTGGCCGACAAGGGCCTCGACGGCGGCGCCGACCCCGGCCATGACGGCGTCGCGCTCGCGGTCTGAGCGGGGGCGGCGAGATCGGCGACGAAGCGGTCCCGCCAGCGATCGAGGCTGTTGCGGCGCATGACGCCGAGCATCGCCGCGTGCCGCTCCCGCCGTTCGGCGAGCGGCATGGCGAGGGCGCGCTCCAGCGCCTCCGCCGTCTCCGCAGGATCGAACGGATTGACGATCAGCGCGGCGTCGAGCTCGCAGGCGGCGCCGGCGAACTGAGAGAGGATCAGCACGCCAGGTCGGGGTTCTGGGCCGCGACGTATTCGCGACAGATCGGGGGTGAACAGCGTGACTGGTCCGGCGGCGGCCTCCCGCAGCGAACCGGGCACGTCCCCATCGCTTAGCTCGCCGCTCCAGCCGAACCACAATCCGCCGCGCTGGCGCAGCGCGTCCATGACCCCGGCCGCGAGACCGCCGGCGGTCGGCTGACCCTCGGTGATCGGGGCCACGCGGTTCGAGACGACGACGAGCCGCGACGCGCCGGGAATGCCGGACCAGACGTTCATGCCGCCGCCGCCGCGAGTTCGGTGAATTGCTGCTGTTGGCACAGCAGGTCGCGATACGGGCCAGGCCGCCCGGCGAGGATCGCGGGCGGGCCGTCGTCGATGATCCGGCCGCGATCCACCACGACGATGCGGTCGAAGCTGCTCAGGGTGGAGAGACGGTGGGCGATGGCGATGACGGTGCGCCCGCGCATCAGCCCGTCGAGCGCCGCCTGGATCGCCCGCTCGCTGTCCGTGTCGAGCGCCGAGGTCGCCTCGTCGAGCAGCAGGATCGGCGCGTCCTTCAGCAGCGCGCGGGCGATGGCGATGCGCTGGCGCTGGCCGCCCGACAGCATGACGCCGCGATCGCCCACCATCGTCGCGAACCCGTCCGGCAGCGCCTCGATGAAGTCGCGGCACCGCGCCATCTCGGCGGCCGCCATCACCTCGTCCCCGGTCGCGTCCGGACGCGCGTAGCGGATGTTCCGCAGCACCGTGCGGTGAAACAGGGAAATATCCTGCGGCACGATCGCGAGCTGACGGCGCAGGCTCTCCTGCGTGATCCGGGAGATGTCCTGCCCGTCGATCAGGATGCGTCCGCCGGAAACGTCGTAGAAGCGTTGCAGCAGGGCCAACACGGTGGACTTCCCGGCCCCCGACGTGCCGACCAGCCCGACCCGCTGGCCGGGCTCGATCGCGAGGTCGAAATCCTCGAGCACGGCGCCGCGACCGGGATAGGAGAACGACACGCCCTCAAAGCGCACCTGGCCGGCGCCCCGGATCAGTTTGGTAGCTTGCGGATGGTCGGTCAGGTCGTGCCCGGTGAGCAGCGCGCCGATCGCCTCCTCCAGCCGCGCCATGTGCTGCGTGAGGTCGACCAGCGCCACGGCGAGATCGCGCGTGCTGTGCAGGATGGTGAGGCCGAGCGAGGCGATCAGCACGATGTCGCCCGGCGTCGCGTGGCCGCGCTGCCACATCAGGATGGCCCAGCCGACCAGCCCGGCGGTGAGGATCGCGGTCAGCACGGCGTGGATCAGGCGCAGCCGCTCCAGATAGAGCAGGCTCGTGCGCCGCGCCGTCATCTCGCCCTCGACGATGCGGGCGAACCGGTGCTGTTCGCGCAACGTCGCGCCGAACGCCCGCACCACGCCAAAATTGCCGATCACATCCACCAACTCGCCGTCCACGGCGGCCGCGCGCGCCGCGAAGGCGCGGTGCAGCGGCGTGCCGTTCCGCGCCATCGTGAAGATCAGCGCCGCCAGCCCGGCACTCAGCCCGACCAGCACGAGCGCCATCAGCGGGTTGACCGTGCAGACCAGCGCGATCGAGCAGACCACCGCGATGCACGGCGGCAGCACGTTCCATGAGCCGGTGTTCTCGACCGTGAACACCGCGTTCGCCGTCGCGGTGATGCGGCTGGCGAGCGATCCCGGCAGCCGCTCCGCGAAATAGGCCGGCGCGTGGCCGGAGAGGTGCGCGAACAAGTCGCGGCGAATGTCGCCGGTGACCGTCACGAAGATGTGCGCCGCCGCCCAGCCGCCGACCCGCCACGAAAGATTATCGGCCGCGATAAGTCCACAGAGCAGCGCGAAAGCAGCCCAGACCCTTCCCGAACCAGGGCCGGCGGAGACGATATCGATGAGGTGCTTGAGACCGTACTGGGTGGAGACCGCGCACATCACCGCCACGAGCACCGACGCCAGGACGATCCCGTGCCCGATCGCGTGCCGGCCGACATAGTGGGCGAGGAAGCCTATCGGCCGCCGGTGCCGAGAAGCCGCTCGTCCGACCGCCTGGTCGGGAGGCGGTTCCCTGACAGTACGCAGTTCGGGCTCGAGCGCCCATGCAACCGTGCCCATTACGGAGGCATCCCATTGTTACCGGCCCGGAACCGCGCCGATTTTTTGCCACATTCGTTGTCTAGTCTCACAATCAGATAAAAGTGTTCCGGGTCCGCAGTCAAGTCCAAGAAAACCTGAAGTTCTGCAAATATTGCCTCAACCGAAAGGGGGCTGTTTACTTATGCGTATCGCTCAAATCGCGCCGCTGTTCGAAGCCGTTCCGCCCAAGCTGTACGGCGGCACCGAAAGGGTCGTCTCCAATCTGACAGAGGAACTCGTGGCGCTGGGCCACGACGTCACGCTGTTCGCCAGCGGTGATTCCGTCACCTCGGCCCGGCTCGAGGCCGTCCGGCCGCAGGCGATCCGGCTCGATCCGGCCGTGAAGGACTGGATCGCCCCGTATATGCGTATGCTGGAGCTCGTCTACCGGCGCGCCGACGAGTTCGACGTGCTGCACTTCCACATCGATTATTTCCCGTTCTCGCTGTTCAAGCAGCAGCGGACGCCGTTCGTCACCACCTTGCACGGCCGGCTCGACCTCCCCGAGTTCGCGCAGGTGTACAACCTGTTCCCCGACGTGCCGGTGATCTCGATTTCCGACCATCAGCGTCTGCCGCTGCCGCGCATCGGCTGGATGCGGACCGTGCTGCACGGGCTGCCGGAGAAATTGCTCACGCCGCGACCGGTCAAGCAGGAGTATCTCGCGTTCCTCGGCCGCGTCTCGCCCGAGAAGGGCATCGACAAGGCGATCCGCATTGCGTCGGCAGCCGGCATGAGGCTCAAGGTCGCCGCAAAGGTCGACCGCGCCGACCAGGATTATTACGACCGGGAGATCCGGCCGCTGCTGGGCGCCGGCCACGTCGAGTTCGTGGGCGAGATCAACGACGCGCAGAAGCCCGACTTCCTCAGCGGCGCTCACGCCCTGCTGTTCCCGATCGACTGGCCGGAGCCGTTTGGCCTGGTGATGATCGAGGCGATGGCCTGCGGCACCCCGGTGATCGCGTTCGATCGCGGCTCGGTGCCCGAGGTGATGGACGACGGCATCTCCGGCTTCATCGTCCGGGACGAGGCGGCCGCGATCGCCGCGGTCGGCCGGCTCGGCGAGCTCGACCGCGCGCGGGTCCGCCAGCAATTCGAGCGCCGCTTCACCGCGCGAAGGATGGCGGAAGACTATGCCGAGGTCTACGAGCTGCTGACCGAGACGCCGAGGCTGCGCGCGGTGGGCGATTGACCGCCGCGCGCCGGGCCACGTGTAACCTCCCCACGCGACCGGACGAAGATTCGCCCGGATCACACAGCATTCAGGGGGTTACGCGATGTACCGCCGGTTGATCCTGGCCAGCTTAATGGCGGCCCTGCTGAGCCTCGGCTCCGCGCGGGCGGCGACCGAGGCGACCTTCGGGCAAGATGCGTTCGCGGCGGCTCAGCACGCCGGCAAGCCGATTCTCGTCTTCATCGAGGCGAGCTGGTGTCCGACCTGCGCCAAGCAGCGGCCGATCCTGAAACAGCTCTCGGGCGACCCGGCGTTCAAGAATCTCGCGATCTTCGACGTCGATTTCGACACCCAGAAGGACGTCGTGCGCCGGTTCAAGGCAACCATGCAGTCCACGATGGTGGTGTTCCACGGCGATGCCGAGAAGGGCCGCGCGACCGGCGAGACGGACCCGACGGCGATCCGCGCCCTGCTTGCGAAAGCGAACGGCTGAAGCGGCGTGACACTCGGGAGTATCGCGTTCGGCTTCCTCGCCGGAGCGCTCTCGGTTCTCTCGCCTTGCGTGCTGCCGCTTCTGCCCCTGGTTCTGGGCAGCGCGATCAACGCCCACCGGTTCGGCGCGCTGGCGCTGGGAGCGGGGCTGGTGTTGTCCTTCGTGACGGTCGGCCTGTTCGTCGCCACGGTCGGCTTCGCGATCGGCCTCGACGGCGATGTGTTCCGCGTTGTCTCGGCCCTCCTGCTCGCAGCCATCGGGGCGGTACTCCTGCTCGACGTCCTGAAGCGGCGCTTCGCGGTCGCCATATCCGGCTTCGGCAATTCGGCAAACCGGTTGCTGGGGCGGTTCACTCCGGACGGCCTCCTCGGTCAGTTCACGATCGGTCTCGTGCTGGGCGCGATGTGGAGCCCTTGCGTCGGGCCGACACTGGGCGCCGCCTCGATCCTGGCGTCGCAGGGCCGCGACCTTGGCTTGGTCGCGGCGGTGATGGCCGCATTCGGCGCCGGCAGCGCGATCGTGCTGCTGGCGATCGGCGCGCTCTCGCGCGAGGCGCTGGGCCGGTGGCGGCGGCGCATAGCGGGGGCGGGCAATCTCGGCACTCATCTGCTGGGCGGGGCGGCGCTCGCGATGGCGGTGCTGATCCTGACCGGCGCCGATCGGTCGATAGAAGCGGCCCTTGTCGGGGCCTCGCCAAACTGGCTGACCGACCTCACGACCCGGTTCTGAGCGGAGCACCGGCTTCCTGGGAAAGCCCGCGCTGCGTATGGTCGCGAGCCACCAAACGGGATCGCGCGGCATGGACGCGACGAGCAGCCAGCGTAGCCTGAACTGGCTGAACTTCTTCGTCGCCGCCCTGCAGACCGGCTTCGGCCCGTTCATCCCAGTGTTCCTGGCCGGCGCCGACTGGAAGCCGCAAGACATCGGCTTCGCGCTCTCCGTCGGTTCCTTCGCCGCGATGGCCAGCCAACTGCCGGCCGGCGCGCTGGTGGACGCGCTGCACGACAAGCGGCTCGCCGCCGGGCTGGCGATCCTCGGCATTGGCGCGAGCGCCCTGCTGCTCGCCTGCTGGCCCAGCTACGGCGCCGTGCTGGTCGCCGAGGCGGTGCACGGCTTCGCCAGTTGCATCGTCAATCCCGCGATCGCCTCCATGACGCTGGCGATCGTGGGCCACGGCGCGTTCGGCGAGCGGGTCGGCACCAACACGCGCTACGCCGCGATCGGCGCCGCCGCCGCCGCCCTGCTGCTCGGCGGCGCCGGTTGGTGGATCGCCGATCGCGGGCCGTTGCTGATGACGGCGATGCTGACGATCCCGACGCTCGGAGCGGTCTTCCACGTGCGGACGCTGCGCCCGCGCGAGGCGGCGCGGGAGGACGAGCATCCCGCCTGCCTGCACCCGCGGGTGCGCCGGGCGTCCGGCGCGCGGACATGGCGGGTGTTCGCCGAACACGGCCTCATCGCCTTCCTGGCCTGCGCCGCGCTCTATGCCCTGGCGGACGCGGCGATCCTGCCGTTTGCCTTGACCCAGCTGGATCGAGGGAACACGGGAGGCGGCAGCTTGGTGGTCGCGGGGGCGATCATCATTCCCCAGCTGGTCTCTGCCGCGCTCGCACCTTGGCTCGGGCGGATCGCGCAGTCGAAGGGGCGGCGGACCGTCCTGTTGCTGGGCTTCGCGGCGTTGCCGTTGCGCGGGTTGCTGCTGGCGATCTTGCCGGGTGTCGCGCCGCTCCTCGCAGCCCAAAGTCTCGACGGGATCAGCGGCGCCGTGTTTGGCGTCATGATCCCGCTGCTGGCCGCGGATCTGACGCAACGGCATGGCGGACTGAACGTCACGATGGCGGCGATGGCGCTTGCCATCGGCATCGGCGCCACGGTCAGCACGAGCTTCGCCGGCCTCATGGTGCAGAGCCTCGGCACGGAAGCGGCCCTGCTGGCGCTCGCCCTGTGCGGCCTCTGCGCCGTCGCGCTGCTATGGTGGGTCATGCCGGAAACCCGCCCGGCGCCTCGGATGGCCGCGGCACAGCCGGCCTGACGGGATTGCCGCCGGGCGCGAGCGGTGCGACTTCTTCGCTCGAGCCGAGACCAGCCGCGGAGGGAGCAGACCAGATGCCAGAGAGCCACCTGACCGAGCCGACCGGCGATCAGCAATGCCTGCACGAGTTCGTCGAGACGGCACGCGCCAAGCTCAGCGACAGTATCTGGGACTATCTGGTCGGCGGCACGGAGACGGAGACCACGCTGCGGCGCAACCGCCTCGCACTCGACAGCATCGCGTTCCGCCCTCGCGTGCTCCGCGACGTTTCCTCCGTGAGCTGCGCCGGCCGGTTTCTCGAGCGGGATTTGCGCATCCCGGTCATGCTGGCGCCGGTCGGCTCGCTCGAATCCTTCCACCCCGAGGGCGCCGCGGAAGCGGGAAGGGGCGCGGCGCGGCTCGGCGTGCCGATCATCGTCAGCTCGGTGACAAAACCCGGCCTGGAGGAGAGCGCGCAGGCTTGCGGCGACGGGCCGCGCATCTTTCAGCTCTACGTGCGCGGCGACGATGCCTGGGTGGACGACTATGTCCGCCGCGCCGTCGATGTCGGCTATGATGCGTTCTGCCTCACTGTGGACACCGCCGCCTACAGCCGGCGCGAGCGCGACATCACCAAGCGCTTCGTCAAGCCGTGGCGGACCTCCGCGACCGGCATCGGATACCAGGCCGCGCTGAACTGGAACGACGTCCGGCGTTTCAAGGACAAGCACAAGATCCCGCTGATCCTGAAAGGGATCGCCACCGCCGAGGACGCCGCCACCGCCTGCGAGCTCGGGGTCGACGTGGTGTACGTCTCCAACCACGGCGGCCGCCAGCTCGACCACGGACGTGGCGCGATGGAGGTGCTGCCCGAGGTGGTGCAAGCGGTGCGCGGACGCGCCCCGGTGGTGATCGACGGCGCGTTCAGCCGCGGCACCGACGTCATCAAGGCGATCGCGCTGGGCGCCGACGCGGTGGCGGTGGGCCGGCTCTATTGCTACGGCCTCGCCGCCGACGGCGCCTCCGGAGTGGCGCGACTGCTGGAAGTGCTGGAGCACGAGATCGGCGTGGACCTCGCGCTGCTCGGCGCCACCAGCCTCGACGCGCTGAACCCGAGCTACCTTCATCTCGGCGCGCGCGTCACCGAGCCGCACGTCCACAGCGCGTTTCCGCTCACCGGCCTCTACGCGGACAAGCGCCCGCGCGATGACTGAAGCGGAGGCCCGGGCGCTGGTCGTCGACGCCTATCGCGCGCTCGGCCGCCTCGGGATGAACACCGGCAGCACGGGCAATGTCAGCATCCGCTTCGCGCCGGGGATGATCATTACGCCTTCGGGCGTGTCCGCCGAGACGATTTCAGCGGATGGTCTCGTCGGGATGACCCTCGCGCGCAACCCCTCCCCCAACCCCCTCCCACAAGGGGAGGGGGCTATTCTTCACCCTCTCCCCTTGCGGGAGGGGGCCGGGGTGAGGGGCATCCCTTCCAGCGAATGGGCGATGCACGCCGGCATCTACGCCGCCCACCCGGACGCACACTTCATCATCCACACCCACGCCGACGCCTGCACCGCGCTCTCCTGCCTGAACGAAGGCATCCCGGCCTTCCATTACATGATCGCGCAGTTCGGCGGCGAGGACGTGCGCTGCGCGCCCTACGTGACGTTCGGCACTCCCGAACTGGCCGAGCAGGCGGTGCAGGCGATCGCGGGCCGCAACGCCTGCCTGCTCGCCAATCACGGCATGATCGTGCACGGCGGCGACGCCGCGCACGCGCTCCTGCTCGCGCAACAATTGGAGATGCTTGCGCGGCAGTACCTGCTGGCGCGCTCCGCCGGCACGCCACGCCTGTTGACCCCGGACGAGATGCGGGCCGCGCTGGAGCGCTTCAAGACCTATGCGGCGGGCCGAGGCTAGAGCAGCGATTCCGGCGGGCTGTGCGCGAGGCCGAGATCGCGCGCCACGGCGGCGTGGGCGATGCGGCCGGCATGGACGTTGAGCCCGTGGCGCAGATGCGGGTCGTCGCGCAGCGCCTGTCGCCAGCCCTTGTCGGCGAGATCCAGCACGAACGGCAAGGTGGCGTTGTTCAGCGCGAAGGTGGAGGTGCGGGCGACCGCGCCCGGCATGTTGGTGACGCAGTAATGCACCACGCCCTCCTCCACGTAGGTCGGCGCGGAATGCGTGGTCGGGCGGCTGGTCTCGAAGCAGCCGCCCTGGTCGATGGCGATGTCCACCAGCACCGAGCCCGGCCGCATCTGGCGCACCATCGCCCGCGTGACCAGCTTCGGCGCCGCGCCGCCCGGGACCAGCACCGCGCCGATCACCAGGTCGGCGTTCACCACGGAGTGTTCGATCGACTCGGTGGTCGCGAACAGGGTCTGGGCCTGCGCGCCGAATTGCAGGTCGAGCTCCTTGAGGCGTGCGAGCGATTTGTCGATCACCGTCACACTCGCCTCGAAGCCGATCGCGACCCGTGCCGCGTTGGTGCCGGACACGCCGCCGCCCAGCACCACGACCTTGGCCGCCGTCACGCCCGGCACGCCGCCCAACAGGATGCCGGCGCCGCCCTGTTCCTTCTCCAGGCAATGCGCCCCGACATGCACCGACATGCGCCCCGCCACTTCGCTCATCGGCGACAGCAGCGGCAAACCGCCATGCGCGTCGGTCACCGTTTCGTAGGCGATGCAGGCGGCGCCGGACCGCATGAGGCCGTGCGTCTGCGCCGGATCGGCGGCGAGATGCAGGTAGGTGAACAGCACCTGATCCGCGCGCAGCCGCGCGATCTCGGCCGGCAGCGGCTCCTTGACCTTGACGATCAGATCGGCGGCGGCGAACACCTCCTCGGCGCTCGCCGCCACGCTGGCCCCCGCCGCGCGATAGGCGTCATCCGAGAAGCCGATCCCAACGGCGGCGTCGCGCTCGACCAGGACCTCGTGGCCGTGCGCGACCAGCTCGCGCACGCAGGCAGGCACGAGGCCGACGCGATACTCCTGTGTCTTGATCTCGCGCGGCACACCGATCTTCACGCGCACCAGCTTCCCCTTACGCCGGCTCGTACACCGGCCGGCGCGTCGCGTCGGCGGGCTGGCGGGCGAGGCGCAGGATTTCGGGGCCGAGCTCGTCGACATGGTTGCAGCCGACATAGGCCATCACGGTGTCCATCTCGCGGCGGAGCAGATTGATAGCGTGGCTCGCCCCGGCCTCGCCGGCCGCCGCCGTGCCGTAGAGCGTGGCGCGCCCCGTCAGCACCGCCTTGGCGCCGAGCGCGACCGCCTTGACGATATCGGCGCCGCGACGAATGCCGCTGTCGAGGATGAGCGGGATGCGGCCACCCACGGCGGCGGCGATCTCCGGCAGGATCTCGAGCGTCGGCGGCGCGCTGTCAAGGTTGCGCCCGCCGTGATTGGAGACGATCACCGCGTCGGCGCCCATCTCGGCGCAGCGCACCGCGTCGTCGGCGCGCATCACCCCCTTGATCATCAGCGTGCCCGGCCAGATGTCGCGCAGCCGGTGGATGTCCTCCCAGCACAGCGTGTCGTTGCGCATCGCGGTCTTGTTGCCGGGGTCGGCGGTGATCGAGCGCTGGAACTCCTGCGGATAGTTCTCGTGCCGTGGCATCCCGCGATCGCGCCAATAAGCGCCCATCACGCCCACCGTCCAGGAGGGATGCAGCGCCATGTCCCAGACCGCGCGGGCATTGATCTGGAAGGGCAGGCTGAAGCCGTTGCGCGCGTTATATTCGCGATTCGGCCCAACGGCGGTATCTACCGTCAGCATCAAGGCCTCCCAGCCGGCGCGGTGGGCGCGCTTGACCAGCTCGTAGGAGAGATTTCGGTCTCGCCACATATAGAGCTGCATCCAGAGCTGGCCGCCGGCTTGCGGCCCGGCCACCTCGGCGATCTTCTCCATCGCGGTGATCGAGCCGGTCGCCATCGCGAACGGCACGCCAGCCTTGGCGGCGGCCTTGGCGAGCTGCAACTCGCCCTCGAACCAGCACAATCCCGCCGCACCGGTCGGCGCCACCGCCATCGGGAGAGCAAGCTTCTTGCCGAACAGTGTCGTCTCCGTGCTCCGCCCCGAAACGTCGACCAGCACGTGCGGGCTGAACTTGAGCGCCTGGAACGCGGCGCGATTGTCGCGCAGCGCGATCTCGTCCTCTGCCCCCCGGTCGATGAACTCGAAGATGCCCTTGGGCATCCTGAGCCGCGCCGCCTCGCGCAGATCGGCGATGTTGAAGCACCGGGACAGGTTGGTCATGGCAGGTTTCTCCCCATCTCAGGCAAACACGTCAGGCAATGGTGACGCCGCTATCGACCAGCAGGATCGAGCCGGTCGTGCGCTTCGATTCGTCCGACGCGAGATAGAGCGCCGCGTAGGCGACGTCCTCCGGCTCGCCGAGGCCGAGCAGGTGCGCGTCGGCGATCTTCGCGACCACGGCGTTGCCCTCCATCAGCTTCACCACGCGGTCGGTGCGGGTGACGGAAGGGGCGATGGCGTTCACGCGCACCTTTTGCGGCGCGTAGGCCACCGCGAGCGAGCGCGTGATGGCGGCGATTCCGCCCTTCGCGGCGGTGTAGCAGTCGCGTCCCGGAAACCCCATGAGCGCGACATTGGACACCATGTTGACCACCGATCCGCCGCCCGCGCGGATGAGTTCCGGGATGCCGAAGCGGCAGCCGAGGAACGTGCCGAACAGATCGAGCTTGATCGCCCGCCAGAATTCCTCGAGCGGCGCATCGACCGCGCTCGCGTCCCGCGCGGTCGAGCCGCCGGCGTTGTTGTAGAGCACATTCAGCAAACCGAACTTGTCCACGCACGAACGCATGGCGGCTTGCAGGCTGTCGGGTTCGGTGACGTCGGTGCGGATGGCGATGGCCTGCCCGCCCGTCGCCTCGATCGCGTGCGCGACCTCATCGCCCGCCGCGGCGTCGATCTCGGCGATGCAGACCTTGGCGCCTTCCCGGGCGAACAGCAGCGCGGCGGCGCGGCCGATCCCCGTCCCGGCGCCGGTGATGAAAGCCACCTTGCCGTCCAGCCGCGCCATGCTTCTTCTCCCCTTCGCGGGCGCGGCGTTCCCCCTCACCCCGGCACTCTCCCCAAAGGCAGGGGAGAGGGAGAAGGAGGGGGTCCCGCCGCGCACCAATTCACGGAAGCATGAAGCCCGTCATGGCCTTGTCAAGCAGAGGCGAGCCGGGGCGTCGTGTTCGGTACCGATCGTCTCCTCGTCATCGCGGGTCTCGCGCAGCACGTCCGGCTTGATCGGCAGCACCTCGCCCATCCACAGCGCGTGCACGAGATGGTCGTCGCGCGGGCGGTCGGTGTTGGGATGCACGAGAATGGTGAGCCCTTGGCGATTGAGCATCAGCCAGGGCACCAGCTTGGGAAACAGCGCGACGTCGAAGGCGATCTGATACATTGCGCGCACGTGCGGCCCGACCGGCTCGTCGCGCCAGCGCCCCATCTGCACGAGGAAATGGTCCGACACCTGCTCGCGAACCTGCGCGGCGATGTCGCGGGTCGCGGGGTCGTAATAGATATGCGCGTGATAGCTGGTGATCGCGCCGATGTCGTTCATGCGGGTCGCTCCTCGGTGCCGGCTTGGAGTTGGCGAATTCCGGCGCCATTCTGCACGATGCCCGCGCGCCGGCCAGCGGGCGGGCGTCGCTCTCCAGCACGATCCGAGTTGATGTGGGCGGCTAGCGATCCTCGGCGGCGCGGGGGAACACCAGGCGCATGGTGCAGCCGCGGCCGGGCTCGCTTTCGATCGTCAGCTTCCCGCCGCACGATTCCATGAAGCGCTCGACCATCCACAGGCCGAGGCCGGTGCCCTCGCCCGATGCCTTGGTGGTGAAGAACGCCTCCGTCGCCTGCCGGACCAGTTCGGCGTCCATGCCGGGGCCGATGTCCGTGACGGCGACCTCGACGGTCGGCTGCCCGCCCAGGCCGTCCGTCCGGCATCCCGACGTGCGGACGACGATCCGCCCGACGCCGGACATCGCGTCGCTCGCGTTGCGCACGAGATTGATCAAGGCGAGTTCGAGCTGACCCCGCTCGAGGCGCGCCGGGAGCGGCCGAGGTGCGAGGTCGAACATCACGTCCGTGCCGCCGCCGGCCGCGTGGGCCAGGACCTTGTCGCACCCGATCACGGCTTCGTTGAGGTCCGCCAGCCGCGCCGTGTGGTCCTCGGCGCGGGCGAACGACAGCACCTGCCCGGTGACGCGCGCGGCCTGACGGGCGCCCCACTCGGCGCGGCGGAGCAGTTCCAGCCCGCGATCGTCGAGATTCTGCCGGCGCAACTGCTCGAGGCTGCTGAGCACGATGGTGAGCAGGTTGTTGAACTCATGGGCCACGCCGGCGGTGACGGCGCCGAGCGCCTCGATCCGCAGCACCTGCGTCGTCTCTCCTGACATGGCGCCGCCGTCATCCGCCTGGCGCGGCCGCTCGCCCAGCCCTGTTTCCGCGCCCCAGGGAAAATCTTTCTCGCTCATGGGAACCAATTTCCCGCCAAAGCACGGCCATAATCTCGCATTCGTGCTCGATTTGGGAAGGCGGTTGTGCGTTCGGCCACTGGCGGGGGAGCCCGCCATGCGTTCAGTGTGGGTCTTTGGGAGCGGAGCCAGTGCTCGCGCGTGCGGCCTGAACCATGTGCATCCTCCTTGTGGAGGATGAACTGCTGATCCGTCTCCTGCTCGTCGAGGAGCTGGAGGCGGAGGGCTTCGAGGTCCGCGTCGCCGAGGACGGCGACCGGGCGGCGGCCCTGATCGAGGATGCCGGCACGGATTTCACCCTGCTGGTCACCGACATCCACATGCCGGGACGGCTGAACGGCCTCGGCGTCGCCCAACTCATGCACGCACAGCATCCCGAGGTGCCCGTCGTCTACACCACGGGCCGCCCGGACGCGCTGCGCGGCGCCGCTCCGCTCGGCGAGAACGAAGCGCTGGTCGAGAAGCCGTTTACCCCGTCCGAACTTCTGGTCGTGGTCCACCGATTGCTGTCTGCGCGGTATGATTGTCAGGGTCACTGAGGATGCCTGAACATGTACCCAATTTAGGCACATCGGGGACGGTGTCGGTCAGGTTCCGTACGGGCCAGGCAAGCCGGAATTGCCGAGCAGGCTTGCGAAGCGCTGCTGCACGAGCGCGTAGCACTCGCACGAGGCCGTCTCGAGACTGTCCCGGTCGAGCACGGTGATGCGGCCGTTGGAGTAGCGGACGAGGCCCGCCCGCTGCAGGATGCCCGCGGTGACGGTGATGCTGGGACGATGGACGCCGAGCATCATCGCCAGGAAGTCCTGTGTGAGGGGCAGCACGTTATCCTCAAACCGGTCCTGCGCCATCAGCAGCCAGCGCGCGAGACGCTGCTCGAGCCCGTGCCGGGCGTTGCAGGCGGCGGTCTGCGCGACCTGAGCGTTCGCCGCTTCGCTGAAGCGGGACAGGATGGCCCGAAATGGCGGGCTCTCCTCGAGTTCGCGCCTGAACGCGGCGGCGCCCATGCGCAGGGCGGTCCCCGGCAGCTGCACCATCGCTTCGGTGAAGGCACTCTCGACGCCGACGATCAACGGCGTTCCGACCATGCCTTCCCGCCCAACAATGCCCACCTCGCCGCGTCCGCCATCCTCGAGTGCCGCAACCAGCGACACCATCCCGGCCTCGGGGAAAAGGACCTCGTCGATCGGTCCCTCGGCGGCGTACACCGTCACGCGTACCGATAGGTCCACGAAGGTCAGCTTCGGCAGCACCCGGGCCAGCGCATCGGCCGGCAAGGCGGCGAGCAGGAGGTTGCGGGTGGACGACGGGTGCGGATCCGATTGGCCCATGAACGCTCCTCGCGGCGTACTGGCGGGAGCGCTGACCTCTCTCAAGCGCCCGCGGCCAGGGGCGTGGCAGGCGCTGGACGCAACATGGGCGCGTCCGACGGCGGACGCAAGCGCTAAGCGTTACGGACGCGGCGCGCCCTCGCCATCTCGCACCGGGCGGAGCTCGGCCGTTGCCGGCGCACCGGGAGCGTCGGCGGGCAGCCAGGTGCAGAACAGCTTGCCGGTCTCGGCGTCTGTCACCCAGCGGGAGACGAAGCGCGCCGGCGGGCGCGCCAGTCCTATGCAGGCCAGCACGCGGACCGGCAGACGGCCCATTGCGATCAGGATGTACATCTCCCTCGCCCCCGATCATCTCCGGGAGCGAGGGAAGCGCAACGCACGCTGTCACGCAGTGAGCAGGATCACAAGGCCCTCAGACGACCCCGCGCTCCTCCACGACGACAGTGTCGATGACGACGTCCGCCTCGTACATCCAGCGCGACAGCAGCCCGGCGATCCCCGCCCCGACCAGCGGCACGATCCAGAACATCCAGAGCTGGCTGATGTACTCCCCGCCCGCGAACAGCGCCGGCCCGGTGCTGCGCGCCGGGTTGACGGAGGTGTTGGTGACCGGGATCGTCACGAGATGGATCAGCGTCAGCGCCAGCCCGATCGGGATGCCGGCGAAGCCCACGGCGGCCCCTTTCGAGGTGGTGCCGACGATGATGAAGATGAAGAAGAACGTCATCACGAACTCGATCACCATGCAGGCCGGAAGCGCGTACTTGCCGGGGCTGAGATCGCCGTAGCCGTTGGAGGCGAAGCCGCCCGGCTCCCAGCCCGGCTTGCCGGAGGCGATGAACCAGAGCACCGCCGCGGCGCAGATCGCGCCGATGACCTGGGCGATGATGTAGGGGATCACGTGCCTGTTGGCGCACCGGCCGGCGGCCCACAGCCCGAAGGTGACGGCGGGGTTGAAGTGCCCGCCCGAGATGTGGCCGACCGCATAGGCCATCGTCAGCACGGTGAGCCCGAAGGCGAAGGCGACGCCTAGAAAACCGATCCCGAGCGCCGGGAAGGCGGCGGCCAGCACCGCCGCGCCGCAGCCGCCGAACACCAGCCAGAATGTGCCGAAGAACTCCGCTCCGACTCGCCGAGACATGTCCATGAGTGTCACTCCCGTTCTGGTAGCAGGCCAGTCTCGGCAGATTGCAACGAATCGGACAAGCCATGATTTCGCGAATCCGCCATTTCCGGAAACCGGGGATGCTGGCGGGCCGTTCTGGCCGGAGCCCCACGCCACCTCCGACACGACCTCGATGCAGGCACAGCCCGATCAGACCGAAGCCGCAAACGGATTGCCGCACGGGCCGCTCGGTCCAAACGCCGCGCATCTGTGCATCGATATGCAGACGGTGTTCGCCGAGCGCACCGACTGGCACCTGCCTTGGCTCGAGCGCGTGTTGCCGGCGGTGCTGCGCCTCGCCCGCGCCCGCGCCCACCGCACGATCTTCACCCGCTTCGTCCCGCCCGAGCGGCCGGAGGAGATGCCGGGTACCTGGCGGCGCTATTACCGGCGCTGGCGGGACATGACCCTGGACCGGCTCGATCCGGCGATGGTGGAACTCGTGCCCGAGCTTGCCGCGCTGGTGCCCCCGGCGACGGTGATCGACAAGCGGGTCTACTCGCCCTTCGTCGAACCTGCCTTGCGCGAGCATTTGCGGGCGCAGCGCATCGACACGCTGATCGTCACCGGCGCAGAGACCGACGTGTGCGTACTGGCGGCGGTGCTCGGGGCGGTGGACCACGGCTATCGGGTGATCCTCGCCACCGACGCGCTGTGCAGCGCGTCGGACCGCACCCACGATGCGCTGCTGCGGCTCTACCGCGAGCGGTTCGGCCAGCAGATCGAGGCGGCCGAGACCGGAGCGATCCTCGACGCCTGGACCGACTGATCGCCGCCGCCGATGTCGCGCCGATCCGCCCGAGTAGGGGCCAAAATAGAGGGCGTAGGGGCCGCGAATTAGCGGCGGATCGTTCGGCCTCCGGATGCGTTAGGGCCGTGACGCAACCGGATTGGAGATCTTGCCATGAGACCCGTCGCGCTGCTTCCTGCCCTCGCCCTCGCCCTCGCCGTGGCCGCCGGGCTCGCCCTGGCCCCCGTGCAAGGGCGAGCCGCGAACGCGGACAATCCCTACGGCAACGTCGATCACCGCAACGATGCCGGCAACGACACGGGCGATTCAAAGGTCGACCAGCTCAACGCGGGCCAGCTCAACCAGAACTATCGCGGGCCGCTGACCTACCCCAACGGCGTCACCGTCGTCCCGCCCGGCCAGCCGGTCCCGGCGAACCCGCCCCCGGCCGCCCCGCCGGCCGCCTCGCCGGCGCGCTGAGTGGTTCTCAGCTCCGCACCATCGGACAGTGGCCCTCGTTGAGCGGGCGGAACGCCTGGTCGGCCGGGATGGTGCGCAGCAGTTTCAGCAGATCCCACGGCCCCTTCGACTCGGAAGGTTTCTTCGCCTCGAACAGATACATCGGGTGGATGACGCGGCCGTCGGCGCGGATCGTGCTCTTGCCGAAGATCTGATCCTGGACCGGGATCTCCTTCATTTCCGCGATGACGGCGCGGCCGCTGGACTTGGCCTTCTCCACGCCCATCGCGGCGATCGCCTTGAGGTAGTGGGTGACGGCGGAGTATTCGCCGGCCTGCGCCGAATCGGGCATGGCGCCGCCGGTCATGCGCGCGGCGAAGCGGCGACCGAACTCACGGGTGCCGTCGTTGAGGTTCCAATAGTACGGCTCGGATAGCAGCACGCCCTGCGCCGATTGCAGCCCGATGCTGTGGATGTCGATGACCAGCAGGCCGAGGCCGACGACCCGCTGGCCGCCCTTGATGATGCCGAACTCGGCCGCCTGCTTGATGCAGTTCACCGAATCCTCGCCGCCGTTGGCGAGGCCGATCACCTTCGCGCCGCTGGCGCGGGCGCGGACGATGAAGGCGGAGAAGTCCATCGTGCCAGGGAACGGGTAGGCCGCCTCGCCCAGCACCGTGCCACCGGCTGCCTTGACGAAGGCGCCGCTGTCATTGGCGAGCGAATGGCCGAACGTGTAGTCGGCGGTGATGAAGAACCAGCTCGTGCCGCCCTCCTGCACGGTCGCCTGCACAACGGCGTGCGGCGTCGCCCAGGTGTCGTAGACCCAGTGCAGATGGTTGGGGCCGCAATGCGGGCCGGTGAGCTGCGCCGACGCGGCGCCGGTGAAGATCGCCAGCTTGTCCTTTGCCTTGGCCATCTCGCCGATGGCGATGGCGGCGGAGGAGAGGGGGGCATCGGTGAGCAGGTCGACGCCCTTGCTGTCGAACCAGTCCCCGGCGATCGCCAGCGCGACGTCCGGCTTGAGCTGCAGGTCGGCCTGCAAAAGCTCGACCTTGATGTCGGGGTGCGCCTTGGTGAAATCCTCGACCGCCATCCGCGCGCCGAGCACGGTGCCGGGGCCGGTGAGGGCCGAGTAGGTGCCGGCCATGTCGGTCAGCACGCCGATGCGGATGGTGTTATCCTGCGCGCGGGCGCGCGGAGCGACGAGGGTGGCGGCGGTGGCGGCCCCGCCCGCCAGGACGGCGCGGCGGGTCGGCTGATGGTGCATGACGTTTTCTCCCAGTGATCGCTCGCCGGTATTCCGGTCGATACCGGGGAGTGTGGCGCGATCCGGGCCGGAACGCTATTGCCGGGCTCAGGGCTTCGTCGGGCCGCCCATCCTGGCGAACACCATTTTGTCCTTGTTCTCGCGCATCAGCATGGCGAAACCCGGGATGCTGGAGAGCCCAAGCCCCTCGGGCATCCCGCTCTCCGGGTCGGCCGTCACCTGGGTGTAGCTGGCGCTAGAGAACTTCTCCCATTTGCCGGCCGGCTTCTTGACCTCGATGGCGACCACGGCGGCCTTCAGCACCATCCGCACGATGGCCTCCTTGGGCCGCGATGGTTTCACCAGGCTCGGATGCCCGGCGATGATCTGCCAGCCGTTCGCGAGTGCCCATGCGGTGAGTTCGGCTTTGTCCATGTGGTGGGCCTTTTGGTTAAGGGTATAATCGACAAGTCGGTTCGGCCCGCCACAGCCTCGGTAAGCTCGTCTGGAACGTCCACGTCGCTCAAATCTGAATCCCCTTCACCGCATCCACCAACGCTTGTGCGGACACCTCGATCAACCCACGATAGGGCCGGTCCAGGTCGATCACCAGCATGATGAGCAGGGCGACCGTGAGCGACATGAGGACGTTCGCGGGACGGCGGCGGGGGCCGACGATGCCGGTGTTGAAGCCGGTGAAGCCCATCGCCACCATCGCCGTGCCGATCAGCATCAACACGACCGCGACCGGAACGTGATTGCGCAACGCCGTCAGCCGCTTCTCATGGATGTTGTTCATCTCATTGAGCGAGCCGACGAAACGATAGGCCGGGAGCGATTGCGGCGTTGCCGCCGTCAGCGCGACGCCGCGTTGCCATAGCCGGGATTGCAGATAGAGCGAGCGGGCGATGTCGCGGTCGAGCTTCGCCGGATCGTAGGGCACGCCGAGCGAGACCCGGACGGTGGCGTAGTCGCGCAGCAGGCCGAGGATGGGTCGCTGCTCGGGCTCCGGCAGCATGAGGGCGAAGTTCGCCGCGCTGCCGATCGCGTTGGCCTCCTCCAGCACGAGGTCGCGGCGCGCATCGTACCGCCCGAGCGCCATCGAGAAGCTGAAGGCTATCAGGAGAGCGAGCAGGCCGAGCGCCGCCGCGGCCAGGGTGCCGACATCGGCCGCCTCGCCCTTCGCGCGCCGGGACCGCCGGCCGATCCAGTTGCCGAACTCGGATGCCCCGGCGACCAGAATGAAGATCGCCGGATAGAGGACCAGCAGGTCCAGTCCGTAGAACCATTCGAGTGCCATCGAGCCTCTCCGGGTGCCGAGCCGAACGGCGCCATGCGGAGCATAGTCGTAACAATTAGGGTCGGGGAAGCAAGCGCCGTCGGCGCAAGCGCGGATCCAGGCAATGTCAAGTCGGGGTTCGCGACGGCACCGACGCGCATCGTACCGCGCCGGCGCCGCGAGTGAGACTTGCTTGGCGGGTTAGCTCCCCGCCAGCATCCCCGTCACGCGCCGGGCGAAAGCCGCCGGATCGCGCGGCAGGTCGCCCTCCTGCACGCGCGCCAGATCGAGCAAGGTGCCCGCCGCCTCAGCAAACCCTTCGCCACCCGTCTCGCCGGCGAGCTTCTGGATCAACGCATGGCGCGGATTGATCTCCAGGATCGGGGGCGCGGACGGCGTCCCGCGCCCCGAGCGGCGCAGCAGGCGCTGCATCTGCAGGTCGGGGCCGCCCGAGCCAGCCGCCAACACAACCGCACTGTCCACGAGCCGGTCAGTCGCGCGCACGTCAGAGATCTCACCCTTGAGCGCCTCCTTGAGCGCCAAGGCCAGGGCGGACACGTCCGGCATGGGCGCGGCGTCGGCGGGGCGGTGGAACAGGTCGGCGGTGGACTGGGTGATGCTGCGGAGCGGCTTGCCCTCGAAGGTGTCGAAACGGTCGGGCCAGAAGGCGTCGATCGGATCGGCGAGCAACAAGACTTCGAGGCCCTTGGCGCGAAAGCCCTCGAGCTGGGGGGAACTGCGGAGCGCGTCGGCATCGTCGCCCACCAGGTAATAGATGGCGTCCTGGGCGGATTGCATCCGCCCGACGTACTCGGCAAGGCTGGTCCAGCCCTCCGCCGATGACGAGCGGAAGCGCAGGAGCTCGGCCAGTTCCCTGCGGTGCTCGGTGTCCTCCCAGACGCCCTCCTTCAGCACCGGACCGAAATTCTCCCAGAACTTCGCGTATTCCTCGTTTTCCTTCGCGCGGGTCTTGAGCTCGGACAAGACCCGGCTGGTGACGGCGCGGCGGATGCGGGCGAGAACCGGCGTCGCTTGCAGCATCTCGCGCGAGACGTTGAGCGGCAGATCCTCGGTGTCCACCACGCCCTGCACGAAGCGGAGCCAGGAGGGAAGGAGCTCGGCCTCGTCGGTGATGAACATGCGTCGGACGTGCAGCCGAACGCGGGAGCGGCGCTCGCCCTCCACCGCCTCGAACGGCTTCATGCCGGGGATGAACAGCAACGCAAAGAACTCGAGCGTGCCCTCGGCCTTCCAGTGCAAGGTCGCCCACGGCGTGTCGAAGATGTTGCCGAGATGGCGATAGAACGCCGTCGCCGACTGCTCGCTCATGTCGGCGCGCGACTTGCGCCACAGCGCGGTGCCTTCGTTGATCGGCTGATCCTTGCCATCACGCGCGAGGGTGATCGGCACGGTCACGTGGTCGGCCCATTTGCGGATGATCGTCTCAATCCGCATGGGTTCGAGGAACTCGTCGGCGTCGGGCTTCATGTGCAGCACGATCTGCGTGCCGGGCGCGTCGCGCTCGGCGGGTGCGATGGTGAACGCGCCGGCGCCGTCGCTGGCCCACATCCAAGCCCCCTCGGCGCCCGCCTTGCGCGACGTGACCTCCACTCGGTCGGCCACCATGAAGGCGGAGTAGAAGCCGACGCCGAACTGGCCGATCAGGTTCGGGCGCTCCTCCGGCTTGGCCCCCTCAAGCTTCTCGCCGAACGCGCGGGTGCCGGAGCGGGCGATGGTGCCGAGATTCTGGATCAGCTCGTCCCTCGTCATGCCGATGCCGGTATCGGCGATCGAGAGGGTGCGCACGTCCTTGTCGGCGACAAGTCGGATCGCGGCGTCCTCGGGCAACGCGAGGGTGGGGTCGGTCAGCGCCTCGAAGCGCCGCCGGTCGATCGCGTCGGCGGCGTTGGCGACCAGCTCGCGGAGGAAGATCTCGCGGTCGGAGTAGAGCGAGTGCACCACGAGATCGAGCAACCGCCCCACCTCGGCGCCGAAACCGTGTCGTTCCGCCTTCGCGTCCACCTCGCTCATACCCCAGTCTCCCTGTTCGCGGCGCGCCATATGTGCCTGAATCGGCAGAGTTTCAATCGCGATGCAATTTGTGACCCGGGCGACTCGGCGCCGTGCTTGCAATGCGGGGGAACAACCCCAAACATCGGCCTATGTCGGGTTTCGCTCCGCGCGTGAAGGCCGTTCTCGGTCCCACCAACACGGGCAAGACGCATCTCGCGATGGAGCGGATGCTGGCCCATTCGTCGGGAATAATCGGTTTTCCGCTTCGGCTGCTGGCGCGCGAGAACTACGACCGGATGGTCGCCCGCAAGGGCATCCGCAACGTGGCGCTGATCACCGGCGAGGAGAAGATCGTCCCTCCCGAGGCGCGCTGGTTCGCCTGCACGGTGGAGGCGATGCCGCTCGACCGGCGGGCCGAGTTCGTCGCGGTGGACGAGATCCAGCTCTGCGCCGACCCCGACCGGGGCCACGTCTTCACCGAGCGCCTGCTGCACGCGCGCGGCATGGTGGAGACGATGTTTCTCGGCGCCGAGACCATCCGCCCGCTGCTCCAGCGGCTGGTGCCGCAAGCCTCGGTGGAGACCAGGCCGCGGCTGTCGCAGCTTGCCCATGCCGGCCACGCCAAGCTTTCCAAGCTGCCGCCGCGCAGCGCCGTGGTGGCATTCAGCGCAGGCGAGGTCTACGCCATCGCCGAGCTGATCCGCAGGCGCCGGGGCGGATGCGCGGTGGTGATGGGGCGCCTCTCGCCGCGCACCCGCAACGCCCAGGTGGCGCTGTATCAGGACAAGGAGGTGGACTTTCTCGTCGCGACCGACGCGATCGGCATGGGACTGAACATGGACGTGGACCATGTCGCCTTCGCCGGGCTCGGCAAGTTCGACGGGCACCGGCCGCGCCGACTGACAGCGGCGGAAGTGGCGCAGATCGCCGGGCGGGCCGGGCGCGGGATGCGCGACGGCACGTTCGGCACCACCGCGACCTGCCGGCCGCTAACGGACGATCTGGTGCACGCGGTGGAGAACCACAGCTTCGAAGCACTGTCGCATTTGTGCTGGCGCAACGAGGACCTCGATTTCAGCCATGTCGACGCGCTGCTTGCCAGCCTCACCACGCCGCCGCCCGCGCCGGGGCTGATCCGCGGCAACGACGCATCCGACCTCGAAGCGCTGGCGGCGCTGGGGCGGGAGCCGGAGATACGGGAGCTCGCGCGCGGCCGCGGCCGGGTGCGGCTGCTGTGGGAGGCGTGCCAGGTGCCGGATTTCCGCAAGCTGGCCGACGAGACGCACACGCGGCTTTGCGCGCGGATCTTCGGCCATATCGCCCGCGAGGGCCGGCTGCCGACCGACTGGCTGGCCGGGCAGATTGCCGCGCTTGCCCGCGCCGAGGGCGACATCGACACGCTGATGCAGCGGCTTTCGGGGGTCCGCGTGTGGTCCTACATCGCGGCCCGCGCCGACTGGGTGCGCGACGCGCCGCACTGGCAGGCGCGCGCGCGAGAAGTCGAGGATCTGCTGTCCGACGCGCTGCACGAGCGGCTGACCAGCCGCTTCGTCGATCGCCGCGCCGCGCATCTCATGCGCCGCCTGGACGCCGGCGACGGCGTGGAGCTGCTGTCGGCCGTGACGCGCCGTGGCGAGGTCGTGGTCGAGGGCCATCCGGTCGGCCATATCGGCGGGTTCTCGTTCATCCCCGATCCGCTGGCCGAAGGCGAGGAGAAGAAACTCGTGCTGCGCGCCGCACGCCGCGCATTGCGCGAGGAGATGCCGCGCCGCGTCGGGCTGCTGGAAGCCGCCGGGGACGATGCCTTTGCGTGGGATGCGAGCCAGCGCGTGAGCTGGGAGGGTGTCCCGGTGGCGCGAGTGCGGCGCGGGGCGACCGCGCTGCGACCGATGGCGGAGGCCCTCGACAGCGAATTCCTCGACGGCGCGCAGCGCGAGCGGGTGCGGCTCAGGCTGCAACGCTTCATCGACGACATGATAGGCCGCGATCTGGCGCCGCTATTCGCCGCCGTGGAGCGCGCCGAGGCCGATCCGGCGCTTCGTGGCGCGCTGCATCGCCTGACCGAGACGCTGGGGCTGGTTCCGGGCCCGACCGAGACGTCGATCCCGGCCGATCTGCGTGCCCGCTTCAAGCCGATCGGCGTGCGCGCCGGCCGCTTCGCGCTGTTCCTGCCGGCGCTGCTAAAGCCGCGCGCGGCGGCCATGCGCGCACGGCTCTGGGCGCTGCGGCACGAGCGTCCGTTGCCGAGCCTGCCGCGGCCGGCGCTGGTCTCGCTGCCACCGCCGCCGGACTGGCCGGCGGGCTTCGCCGAGGCGATCGGCTGGATCGAGGCCGGGCCGGTGCTGCTGCGGCTCGACGTGGCCGAGCGGGTGGCCGCCGAGCTTGCCTGGGCCGCACGGGGTGGCCCGCTGGCGCTGCCTGCCGGGCTTGCCTCGCGCTTCTCGGTGAAGTCCGAGCTGCTGCCGGTGATTCTGTACCGGATCGGCGTCCGGGTGATCCCCGCGGCCGGACTGGCGGCCGATCAATACGGCCCGCCCGCCCCGGCCACCATCGCGCCGTTGCGGCGCAAGCGCCCCGCTCCGGCGCCGGAGATCGCACCCCGCCGGTCCGGCCCGTTCGCCGCCTTGGCAGCGCTTCGCCGCTGATGGAGGCTGAGGATCGGGATTGGCAGCGGCTCGACAAATGGCTCTGGTGCGCCCGGTTCATGAAAGCGCGCGGTGATTGCGCCCGGCTGGTCGCGGACGGGCTGGTGCGGATCAACCGCCAGCCGACCGACAAGCCCCACGCGCGGCTGCGAGTGGGCGACGTGCTGACCGTGCCGCTGCGTGGCGCGGTGCGAGTGGTCCGCGTGCAGGCGCTCGCCACCCGGCGCGGGCCGGCGCCCGAGGCACGGTTGCTGTACGAGGAAGTGACGGTCGAGTGAGCGCCCAGGCAGCGTCATTGGCGCGTGCGCGCCCCCTCACCCAGCCCTCTCTCCCTGAGCAGGAGAGGGCTTCATCCCTCGTGAAATGAGGCAGTCATGGCGATGAAGCGGATGGTGCTGCAGATCGGCATGGGCACCGATATTCGCGGCGCGGATTGTACCAAGGCGGCGGTCCGCGCTCTGCGCGATGCGCTGTGGCACAATTCGCTCGGTGTCGCCGACGCGCTCGGCCTGCCGACCGACTCAATGCAGGTGGAAGTCACGGTCGGCGTGCCGCGGCCGAGCGAGGTGGATCAGTCGGCCGTGCTGGCGGTGTTGCCGCACGGCACCGGGACGGTGCGGGTGGTGGAAGGCGGGCTCGAGATCCGCAACGACGCCGGGACCAACTCGACCCTGATCGCCAACGCCGCCGCCGTGGTGCGGCTCGAGGTCGGGTAGGAGCCGCCAACCATGACCGCCAAGCGCGTGATCCTCGAGATGGGCACCGGCAACGACCTGCACGGCGGCGACTACACCAAGGCCGCGCTCCGCGCCGTGCAGGACGCGATCCATCACAGCTCGCTCACCATGCTCCGCTCCCTCAACGTGGCGCCGGGGTCGATGCAGGTCGAAGTCACCATCGGGGTGCAGCGCCCCGAGAGCGTCGATACGGAACGGGTCAGAGCCTCGCTGCCACACGGGATTGTCACGGTGCGCGTGGTCAAGGGCGGCCTCGATGTGCCGGACGACGAGGGGAAGGACATCGCGGTGATCGCCAGCGCCGCGGTGGCCGTCCGTCTGGAGCTTCCCTGATGAAAGGATGATGTAGCGGCGACTGTTGCGGGGTGCTATGCAACCCGGCAGCCCCTTTCCGGTTCTTCGCGGTAGCCGTCGGCTTCCGCCAGGACCGGCGGGGCCCCCGCGAACCACCACGAGCCGCCGAGCACGGCACGGAACCGGATGGCCCTCGAAGGCTGCCGGCCTGCCAACACGGAAACACAGCGAAGAGCAACGATGTCGGATCCCTTGAATCCATTCGGTCCAGCGCCGAAAGCGGCGCCGGACGAGGAAGATCGAATGCGTCAGGCCCTGGGCCTGCGCGGCGATCAGTCGAACGAGCGGCCCGCGCAGCGGCGCGAGCAGGACCGCCGGACCCGCCGCTTCGTCAAGGACGGCGAGGTTCCCGTGGTCGTGCTGAGCCAGTCCAGGGAGCACGGCCCGGACGGCCCGGCGCCGGTCAACCGGATCGCCGCCGCCGAGGCGGCGCTCCGCGGCGAGCGCGCGGCACGGGAACGGGCGGAACGGACCTTGCGCGAGACTCAGGCGACCCTGCAGCACGTCCAGACCAAGCTCGCCCACGCGGACCTCGCGCACAGCGAGGCGCTGGCCGCCGAGCGCCGGGCGCGCGAGCTGGCGGAGGCGTCGCTCGCCGAGGCCAACGTGGCGCGGGACGCGCTGGAGGCGCGTCTGGCCGAGATGGCAGCCGCGCCGCCGCCCGCGCCGGCATCATCCGAGCAGGCGGTCACGCCAAGCCAGCCGGCCCTGGTCAAGCCGCGTCGCAAGGCCGCGGCGAGCGCGGCCGAACGCGAGCCGCAGCCGGTGAAATGGTGGCTGCCCTCCTATAAATCGAAAACCCGGGCGACCTGACCCGACCCGATAAGCTCGGGCTGACGCACCTGCCGCTTCTCCAAGACGAGCTCTGGCCGTGGGCACAATGGCACCGGCGGCAGGAGCGGCGGAGATCAGACGCCTGGCTCGTCGCGACGGTTCGTCGGCTGGATGCTCTGGAGAGCCGCGTGCAAGCTCTCATAGATGCCGAGGACACCACCCTGATGACCCTCAACGATCCAATAGTCGCCACGCGGTGACACAAGCCGGGTCGGCTCCAGCGCCGGATCGCCGAGCGCCACCGCGATCGAACTCACGACCCTGCTCGTCTGCCCTGACGATGCGGCCCGCCTCGCCCTCCGAGAGAAAGCAGCGATGGCGGGCGACTTGGACAGCCCAGCAACGCACCAAAGCGACGTCGGCCCGGGAGAACACATTGGCCTGAGGCCGTTCGCGGAACGGGCCGTCGGTAGAGGTCACGCGCTAGGCTCCTGGATTCATGGCGGGAATGCGGGAGGATCTAGTCCGCCGTATCAGCGGTGAACTATGTTCGAGCGCGTGAAATCGGCGTCACGATAGGAGCGAAACGGCGGACACACCGGGACCGACGGGCCTAAATCGGGACGTTCCGGCCCATTGCCTGACGCATGAATATTCGTTTGAGCGCCGGCATCCGGTGGACCGCGCCGATGCCAAGGTCGCGGGTGGCGCGGATCAGTGGATTGTCGGTGCTGAACAGCCGGTCGAGCCCATCTGTCGCGGCCAGCATCAGTAGGTTGGCGGGGCGGCGGGCCGCCTGATAGCGCGCGAGGAGGTCGGGGGCGCCGGGATCGGCCCCTGACTCGACCGCCGCGATCACCGCCTCGCCCAACGCGGCGGCGTCGCGGAAGCCGAGATTGAGGCCCTGCCCGGCGATCGGGTGGATGCCGTGCGCGGCGTCGCCGACCAGTGCCAAGCGCGTGTCGAAATAGCGATGGGCGTGCAGCGCGCCGAGTGGATAGCGCCAGCGGCGGCCGATCGGACGAACCGCGCCGAGATGGTCGCCGAGGCGCCTGGCGATCTCGCGACCGAAGCCGGCATCGTCCATCGCCAGCACCCGCTCGGCAATCGGCGTGCGCTCGGTCCAGACGATCGCGGAGACATGCGCGGCGCCGGGGATGCCGCACATCGGCAGTTGGGCGAAGGGGCCGGAAGGGAGGAAGTGCTCGAGCGCGGTGTTGCCGTGCGAGCGCTCGTGGGCGATGGCGGAGACGATGCCGGTCTGGCCGTAGGGCAGCCGCGTGACCGGAATGTCGGCCTGGCGGCGCAGCGGCGAGTTGCGACCCTCGGCGGCGACCACGAGGCGGCACGCTATGGTCGGGCCGCCGGCGATGCGCACCGTCGCACCGTCCGCGCGGCGCTCGACGCTGGCCTCGGCCGGCGCGAGGCAGTGCAAAGCTGGCAGCGCGTGCAAATGGGCGTTGATCGCGACGCGCAGGCTGCGGGCTTCCACCATCCAGCCGAACGCGCCGGTCTCCTCGCCCTCCCTTTTTTTTCCCCCCATCTTCTCGCCCCCCGTCTTCTCGCCCCCCGTCTTCTCGCCAAGGTCGCGATGGTCGAAATGCAGGAACAAGCGGGAGGCCGGGCGGCCGATCCGCCCATCGGAGACGCGAATGTGCTCGATCGGGCAGGTCGGCTCGGGCAGCCGCTCCCACAGCCCGGCCGCTTCCAGCAGACCGCGCGAGCCGGCGGCGATGGCGAAGGCGCGGCCGTCGAAATCCGGGTGCTCCATCGGCGGCAGCGGCGCGCGGTCCACGACCACCGTGTTCACCCCGGCCGCCGCCAGCCGGCAGGCGAGCGTGCCGCCGACCGGCCCGGCGCCGACCACGCAGACTTCCGACGCGATGGTTTCCGTCACTGGAGGGTGCTGCCCACGAAACAAGCAGGAGCTTGTGGCCTCGTCGCGGGCAAAGCGACGGCTTGTGGCGTGCGGGTGGGCAAAATGGGATGCATGGCGATTGGGCAAACTGGCACCCGTGCGGGGGTTCGGCAAGCCGGGGCGTATGGCACGGGAATCGCTATCGCCGGCACGCAATCTCCCAGGAATACGCCGCCATGATCCGATCCCGCCTGCTCCGGGGATGCACAGCGCTCCTGTGCGCGAGCCTGCTCGTCGCCCCGGCTTCGGCGCAGACGGGTGCGCCCCGGATCGACACCGGCGACACCGCCTGGGTGCTGCTCTGCACCATCCTGGTGCTGCTGATGACGGTGCCGGGCCTGGCGCTGTTCTACGGCGGCATGGTACGCAAGAAGAACATTCTCGCCACCATGATGCAGTCCTTCAGCATCTGCGCGCTGGTGACGGTGGTCTGGATCATGTTCGGCTACAGCCTGGCCTTCACCAACGGCAATAGCTGGGTCGGCGACGGCTCGCGCTTCTTCCTCGACGGACTGGTCGAGCATTGGAACGATCCGTTCGTGCTCGGCGCGGGCAGCGCGGGCGCGGTGCAGACGACGATCCCGGAAAGCGTGTTCATGATGTTCGAATTGGCCTTCGCCATCATCACGCCTGCCGTCGTCACCGGCGCCTTCGCCGACCGGATGAAGTTCTCCGCCCTCCTCGTGTTCATGGGCTTGTGGTCGCTCGCTGTCTATTCGCCCATTACGCACTGGGTCTGGAGCGCCACTGGGTTCCTCGGCCGCATGGGGGTGGCGGATTTCGCAGGCGGCACGGTGGTCGAAATCAACGCCGGCACCGCCGGGCTGGTGTGCGCGCTGGTGCTCGGCCGGCGGCTCGGCTTCGGGCAGGAGAACATGGCGCCGTACAACCTCGCCTACGCGGTGGTCGGAGCGTCGCTGCTGTGGGTCGGCTGGATCGGCTTCAACGCGGGCTCCGCACTCGGCGCCGGCGGGCGAGCGGGCATGGCGGTGATCGCGACGCAGGCGGCGGCGGCCGGTGCAACGCTCGCCTGGACCGGCGCGGAGTGGGCGCTGCGCGGCAAGCCGAGCGTGCTCGGGGCGATCTCGGGGGCGGTCGCGGGGCTGGTCGCGATCACCCCGGCGGCTGGCTTCGTGCTGCCCGGCCCTGCCCTGCTCATCGGCGTCGCGGCGGGCGCGGTCTGCTTCTGGTCGGCCACCACGGTGAAGCACTGGCTAGGTTATGACGACAGCCTCGACGCCTGGGGCGTGCACGGCGTCGGCGGCATTCTCGGAATGCTGGCAACCGGCTGGTTCGCCTACGGCCCGCTGACCGCCACGCCGGAGCACCCGCGAGGGTCGGCCATCGGCGGGTTCGGGCTGCTGGGGGTGCAGATTTTCGCGATCGTGGCGACGCTGCTCTACAGCGGGGCGGCGACCTATCTGCTGCTCAAGCTCACCGACGCGATGCTCGGGCTCAGGGTAGAGCGGGAGGAGGAGCGCGAGGGGCTCGATATCGTGCTGCATGGCGAACAAGTGTTCTGAGTGGGCGCGACCCCCTCGCCCCGGCCTCCCCAGCGGGGACAGGGAGAACAAATAGCCCTCTCCCGCTTGGAGGAGAGGGTTGGGTGGGGGGCACGACCCAGGGAGAAAAGTGGTTTTCGGTTCAGCGTGTGCCACTTGTGGGTTATATCGAACCTGCGGCCTGAGCCGCTGGACCCGATTCGAGGACCGGAAGACACCTCATGGCCGCCGCCGCCCAGGCTCGCCGACTTGCCTCGCCGACGCTTCGCTCGCTGGCCCGCCGCCGCCTCGCCGAGTTGGGCGGGCTGGCGTTCGGGCTGGCGGGGCTTGCCATGCTGGTCGCGTTGACGACCTACGACGCGCGCGACCCCTCGCTGAACACCGCCAGCGGCCACACCGTGACGAACCTCGCGGGGCCGGTGGGGGCGATGCTGGCGGATCTGCTGCTGCAGGGCTTCGGAGTGGCGGGCACGCTGCCGGGGCTGGCGATGCTGGCTTGGGCGTGGCGCATCGCCTCGCATCGCGGGCTGGGCAGCCTGGCGGCGCGGATCGCCGCGACCCTGGCGGCGCTGCCGGTGCTCGCTGCCGTGCTCGTCGTCGTGCCGCTGGGCCGCGGCCATCTCGCCTGGCCGACTTCCGCCGGCCTCGGCGGGGCGGTCGGCGTGCTGCTCGGGAACGGCGCGCTGGCGGCGGGACGCGACGTGCTCGGCCCGGTGGGCACCGGCCTCGTGGCGCTGATCGGGATTGGGCTGGCGCTGACCCTGGTGCTGCTGGCGCTCGGCTTGACGGCGGGCGAGTGGCGGGCAGCGGGACGCGGCGCGGCCTCCGTCGCGCGCTACTCCTCGGCTCGCGGCATCGGGGCGGCCGGGATGGTCGGCCGGCTGGGCTCCGGCGCCGGCACGGCGCTGGCTCCGCTGGGGCAGCTGCTCGGTCGCCTGCCCGGGCTCGGCCGCACCGACGACGAGACTGACGAGGCACCGGCCTCAACCAGCATCGTCCGATCCGAGGCGCGCGTGGTGATGCCGATGCCCCGCCCTGCGCCGCCCGCCGACGAACGCCCGCCGGCGGTCGCACGATTGAAGCCGGCCGCGGTCGCCCGCCGCGCGCAGCCGAAGCAGGAGGCGCTGCCGCTGGCGGATGGCGCCTGGCGCTTCCCGGCACTCTCCCTGCTCAAGCCGGCCCCGGCCCGCGCCTCGACGGGGCCGAGTGCCGAGGCGCTGGAGGCCAACGCCCGACTGCTCGAGACGGTGCTGTCGGATTACGGCGTGCAGGGCAGCATCGTCGAAATCCGCCCTGGCCCCGTGGTCACTCTGTACGAACTGGAGCCCGCACCCGGGATCCGCAGCGCGCGGGTGATCGGGCTCGCGGACGACATCGCGCGCAGCCTCTCCGTTACCGCCGTCCGCATCGCGACAGTGCCTGGGCGCAACGTAATCGGCATCGAGGTGCCCAACGCCAAGCGGGAGACCGTGTTCCTCTCCGAGGTTCTCGCCACCGAGGAGTGGAGCAAACATTCCGGTCGGCTGACCCTGGCTCTCGGCAAGGAGATCAGCGGCGCGCCGGTGATCGCCGACCTCGCGCGGATGCCGCATCTGATGATCGCGGGCACCACCGGCTCAGGCAAATCGGTCGGCGTCAACGCGATGATCCTCAGCATCCTCTACCGGATGTCGCCGGACCAGTGCCGGCTCATCCTGATCGACCCGAAGATGCTCGAACTCTCCGTCTACGAGGGCATCCCGCACCTCATGGCGCCGGTGGTGACTGAGCCCGCCAAGGCCGTGACCGCGCTGAAATGGACGGTGCGCGAGATGGAGCGGCGCTACCGCTCGATGAGCCAGCTCGGCGTACGCAACATCGGTGGCTACAACGACCGGGTGGCCGAGGCGCGTGCCCGTGGCGAGGTCGTGACGCGGCGGGTGCAGACCGGCTTCGACCCCGACACCGGCCGCCCGACCTTCGAGGAGCAGCCGCTGGCGCTGGAGACGCTGCCGTTCATCGTCGTCGTGGTCGACGAGATGGCGGACCTGATGATGGTCGCCGGCAAGGAGATCGAGCAGGCGGTGCAGCGCCTGGCCCAGATGGCGCGCGCCGCCGGCATTCACGTGGTGATGGCGACGCAGCGCCCGTCGGTCGATGTCATCACCGGCACGATCAAGGCCAACTTCCCCACTCGCATCAGCTTCCAGGTGATCAGCAAGTTCGACAGCCGCACCATTTTGGGCGAGCAGGGCGCAGAGCAGCTGCTCGGCCAGGGCGACATGCTGTTCATGGCCGGCGGCGGCCGCATCACCCGCGTCCACGGCCCCTTCGTCTCCGACCGCGAGGTCGAGGACGTGGTGAGCTTCCTCCGCTCCCAGGGCGAGCCCGCCTATCTGGAGGAGGTAACGGAAGCGGAGGACGACGACGGGCTGGCCGGCCTGCCCGGCATGGCCGGCGCCTCGGACGGCGAGCAGGGCCTGTTCGACCAGGCGGTGCAGGTAGTGGCCCGCGAGGGGAAGGCGTCCACCTCGTTCATCCAGCGCCATCTGTCGATCGGCTACAACCGTGCCGCCAAGCTGATCGAGCAGATGGAAAAGGAAGGCATCGTCGGCCCGGCCAACCACGTCGGCAAGCGCGAGGTACTAGTGCGGCGGACCGTGGACGACTAGGCAGCTCCCCCGATCTCGAGCCGCCGTTGCACGCGAAAGACCCAGGGCGAGGCGCCGGATTGACGCAGGCGGTCCATTCGGCCGATGTTCACGCGCGCCGGCGGGGGCATAGCCGCGAAAAGCGAACGGGGCACGAGGATGACCACGAGCATCTCGCCCAGTCGAGCCAGCCGTTGGTCGCAGCTCTGGCTCGGGGTCGTCTGCATGATCCTGATTGCCAATCTGCAATACGCCTGGACCTTGTTCGTCAATCCGATGCACCAGGCGCGCGGCTGGAGCATTGCCGAGATTCAGATCGCCTTCAGCATCTTCATCGCGACCGAGACCTGGCTGACACCGGTGGAGGGCTGGATCGTAGACCGGCTCGGTCCGCGCCGGGGCCCGCCGCTCATGATCGGCTTCGGCGGCGTGCTGGTCGCGACCGCCTGGATCATCAACGCCTACGCGGACTCGCTCGGGATGCTGTACGCCGGCGCGGCCATCTCGGGCACCGGAGCGGGCGCGATCTACGCAACCTGCGTCGGCAACGCCGTGAAGTGGTTTGCCGACCGGCGCGGGTTGGCCGTCGGCCTGACCGCGGCGGGCTTCGGCGCGGGCGCAGCTCTGACCGTCGTGCCCATCCGGTTCATGATCGCGGGCGCGGGTTATCAAAGCGCCTTCTTCTGGTTCGGGCTGGGGCAGGGCGCGATCCTGCTGCTGATCGCGCCGATCATGCGCGGTCCGCTGGCCGGGGAGCTGCAGATCGCCGCGCCGCCGCGCTTGCCCCAGTCGGCGATCAGCTTGGCGCCGGACCGCGTGCTTCGCACCCCGGTGTTCTGGCTGCTCTATGCGATGTTCATCGCAGTCTCGGCCAGCGGGCTGATGGCCACGGCACAACTTGCCCCGATCGCCAAGGATTTCGGCATCGCCAACCAGCTCATCCTGTTCGGCGCCAGTGCGATCAGCGTCGCGCTGGTCGTGGACAACGTCATGAACGGCTTGGCGCGCCCGTTTTTCGGCGCGCTATCCGACCGGATCGGGCGAGAAGCGACAATGGCGATCGCCTTCAGCCTGGGCGGGCTCAGCTACGGGCTGCTGGGCGCGTTCGGCCACCACCCCTGGGGCTTCGTGATCTGCGCCGGACTGATCTTCTTCACCTGGGGCGAGATCTTCAGCCTGTTCCCGTCCACCTGCACCGATCTGTTCGGGACGAAATACGCGACGGCGAACGCCAGCCTGCTGTATACGGCGAAGGGCACCTCGGCGTGGCTGGTCCCGCTCGCCAACCTGATCCAAGCCGGGCCGGGCGGATGGCAAAGGGTGTTCATGGCCGCCGCTGTCGCCAACTTCGCCGTCGTGCTCGCCGCTTTGTTCGTGCTTCGTCCGGCGCGAACTCGGCGGCACAAGGCGGAGGCCGCGCGGCCAAGCTGATCGAGCAGATGGAAAAGGAAGGCATCGTCGGCCCGGCCGTCGGCAAGCGGGGAGGTGCTGGTGCGGCGGACCGGGGGGACGACTAGGGCTCGTCGACACCGCGTTCGGAGAAATCACGTGGGCGGCTTTTTCCAGGGCCTCCCGTCCTTTGCCACGATTATCGCGTTGTCCTTGAGATCGGCGTCGCTGAGCAGCGGAAAAAACGTTTGCAAATGGATCCCGTAAGGGAGCACCTCGTTCCGATCGACAATCATCCGGAACCAGTAGGACGGCATGGTCTTGACCTCGTCGCCTCCGGTCAAATAGCGGACGCGGGTCGGCGGGTTCAGTAATACCGTCATGACTGCACGCATTCCGGTATGTCCTGAATCAAAATCGCCGAGGGCCGACTGAGCTACCCTCGTGTTCAGGAGCTGCGCGCCGGCTCGAAAGGCATCGTCGTTCGTAATAAATGCCGTGACTGCAATGAGCGGATTCCCGCCGCGCTTCGCGATCTTTGTTCCACGATCTGCCATTTCCGCTCTGGTGATCGCGATATGCCGTGAATAGGTATGTCCTTCCGATCCGGCCTTGAAGTAGGTCGGCCGGAACTCCGACGATCTCGAGATGGTCTCCATATCTGCTGGGGCGTACAGTCGTTGCCTCACGATGGTCATTGCCGCCTCTGTCGCAATCAGAGCCCGCCACCCGGCCTCCCGGCTCGCGCGCCGAGCCGCAGCCGCAGCGCGTTCAACTTGATGAAGCCCTGGGCGTCGAACTGATCGTAGGCGCCCTGGTCGTCCTCGAACGTGACGACTTCCATCGAGTAGAGGCTGTTCGGGCTCTCCCGGCCGACCACCGTGGCGTTGCCCTTGTATAGCTTGAGCCGCACCCTGCCGGTGACGGAGTGCTGGCTTTGGTCGATCAGCGCCTGCAGCATCCGCCGCTCGGGGCTGAACCAGAAGCCGTTGTAGATCAGCTCGGCGTAGCGCGGCATCAGGCTGTCCTTGAGATGCGCCGCCTCGCGGTCCAACGTGATGCTCTCGATGGCGCGATGCGCGGCGAGCAGGATCGTGCCGCCCGGCGTCTCGTAGATGCCGCGCGATTTCATGCCGACGAAGCGGTTCTCCACCAGGTCGAGCCGGCCGATGCCGTTGGCGCGGCCGAGTTCGTTGAGCCGGGTCAGGACGGCGGCGGACGAGAGCCGGACGCCGTCGATCGCCACCGGGTCGCCACGCTCGAAGTCAATGCTAGTGACAGTGGCGCGGTCAGGCGCGTCCTCCGGGCGGATGGTGCGCTGATAGACGATCTCGTCGGGCTCCACGGCGGGGTCTTCCAGGATCTTTCCCTCGGAAGAGGAGTGCAGCAGGTTGGCGTCCACGCTGAACGGCGCCTCGCCGCGCTTGTCGCGGGCAATCGGGATCTGATACGCCTCGGCGAACTCGATCAGCCTGGTACGGCTGGTGAGTTCCCACTCGCGCCACGGCGCGATCACCTTCACGTCCGGATTGAGCGCGTAATAGGCGAGCTCGAACCGCACTTGGTCGTTGCCCTTGCCGGTCGCCCCGTGCGCCACCGCGTCGGCGCCCACCTGCTCGGCAATCTCGATCTGATGCTTGGCGATCAGCGGCCGGGCGATCGAGGTGCCGAGCAGGTATTGGCCCTCGTAGAGCGTGTTGGCGCGGAACATCGGGAATACGAAATCACGCACGAACTCCTCGCGGAGATCACGGACGAAAATCTCCTTCACGCCGAGCATCTCAGCCTTCTTGCGCGCCGGCTCCAGCTCCTCGCCCTGGCCGAGATCGGCGGTGAAGGTGACGACCTCGCAGCCATAGGTGGTTTGCAGCCAGCGCAGGATCACGCTCGTGTCGAGGCCGCCGGAATAGGCGAGCACGACTTTCTTGACGTCCTTCACGCGCATGGCGGTCTCCGAGAGGGGTATTCAGCCGGCGGGGAGTAGCCCCCACGGGCCATTCCGCGCAAGCTGGGCGCCATGCGACTCCGCACGATCCTCGCCGTCCTGGCGCTTGCCTTCCCCCTCCCCGCCGCCGCGCAACCCATACTCGACGTGGCCGCCGTGCCGGGGCTCGACGCGACCGGGCGGGCGGAATACGGCAAATTCCTGATCGCCAACCTGCCGCGCGCCTTCGCCGTCTCGGCCAACGGCCGCGCCGCCTGGGCCGGTCCCGCGCCGAGCCTCGACATCGCCCGCTCAGTCGCGGTGCAGCGTTGCGCGAGCATCGGCGGGGTGGGCTGCAGGGTCTACGCCGAGAACCTCGATGTGGTCTGGCAGGACCGGCCACGCCAATCGGTCGCTCCGCCGGGACCGCTCATCAGCACGGGAAACTACGCCTTCGTGCCCGACGAGCGGTATTTCTGGCGCGGCCCACGGGCGGCGGCGGGCGTCTATGTCTGGTCGCACGGCAAGGGTCCGGCGATCGACACCGATAATCGCAGTCAGCAGCCGCAGGCGAATGTTCGGCCGTTCAACAATGCCGGCTTCGACGTGGTCCGCTTCGACCGCTATCCGCTCGCCGACGAGCCCAACCGCGCCGCCGGGTGGCTGCGCGACGGGTTGGCCGAGCTACGCCGCATGGGTTACCGGCGCATCGTCGCCGGAGGTGAATTGCGCGGCGGCTGGACCAGCCTGCAGATGCTCGACGCGGCGAGTGCGGCGGACGTGGTGATCGCGATCTCGCCGGCCGCGCAGGGCACCGCGTCCAGCTCGCTCTATCTGCGGCAAGCGGACGACCTGCGGCGCATCATCGACGAGGCCGACGCCCCCCATCTGCGACTTGCGGTCGCCGAGTTCGGCGGGGATCTGTTCGCCGGCGATCTCGACGACCGGGTGCGGGCGCTCGACGCGCTGCGGCCGCATATCGGCGCTTTGCTGCTGATCGACCGTCCCGCCGGCTTCGTCGGCCACGGGGCGGCCGGCAGCCAGGCGTTCGCCGAACGCTACGGCGCCTGCCTGCTGCGCTTCGCCACCAGCGCCTCGCCGCCTTCCGCCTGCTGACCGGTGCGGCGCATGAACCGGGCGAGCCAGAGCGTCAGCAGGATGATGCCGGCGGCGTCGCCGAGGAACGCGGTCCGGTAGCCGAACGCGCCGATCGCGGCGCCCATCGCCAGCGCGCCCACCGCCTGCCCGAGAAACAGCAGGAACACGAAGGTGGACACCGCCGTCGAGCGGGCGTCGGGCAGCAACTCGGTGGCGCGCGCCTGCATGACGGTGTGCAGCGCGAAATAGCCGAGCCCGATCCCAGCCTGCACCAGGATGAACACCCGCCAGCTCGGGCTCATCATGCCGAGCACCAGGACGGCGGCGATCAGGCCGCCGCCCAGCAGGACCTGGCCGCTTTCGCCGAGATGCGCGATCAGGCTGCGCGCGTAGAGGGTGTAGCCGAACGCGCCGATCCCAAAGGCGGCGAGGATCAGCCCGACCGCGCCGTAGGACAGGCCGAAATGCTGGCTCAGATAGGGTGCGATGAACGGGAAGCTGCCCGGCAGCAACGCGCCCTCCACCACCGTCGCGATCAGCAACTGGCGGGCGAAGGGCGTCATCGCCATCGCGACGTAGTTCGCCCACTGGAAGCTCGCCGGGCCGCGCCGGTCAGGCAGCGAGCGGATCCGCAACGCGAGACTCGCGGCGACCACCGCGCCGCAGGCCGCCAACAGGACGAACACGCCGCGCCAGCCGACATGGTCGCCGAACAACCCGCCGATCGGCCCCGACAGGGTCTGCGCCAGCACGACGCCGGTGAGGAACCGGCTCACTGTGACCTGACGCAGCGCGTAGGGTACGGCGTCGCCGATATAGGCGAGGCAGACCGGGATGAGGCCGGCGCTGGACGCCCCGGCGCAGGCGCGCAGCACGGTGAGGGTGGAAAGATTGCCGGAGAGCGAGCAGGCGCCCATGAACACCGTGTAGCCAATCAGGGCGCCCAGCATCACCCGCAGCTTGCCGAAGCGGTCGCCCACCGGGCCGAGAATGATCTGGTTGAGCCCGTACGGCAGCACGAACGCGGCGATCACGATGGAGACCTGCGGCATCGTCGCATGGAAGTCCCGGGCGATCGGCGCCAGCAGCGGGTCGACGATGCGCGCCCCCGCCGAGGAGAGAAACCCCGCCGCCGCCAGCAGCTTCAGCGGCAGGACGGGCTGACGCTGCTCAGGCAGCCGGCCGGCTCCGGCTGCTGTCGGTCTCGTCCCGGCTCCGGCGGCTGGCGGTCCGCAACTGCCCGCAAGCGGCGAGAATGTCCTGCCCCCTTGGGCTCCGCACCGGGGAGGAAAAGCCGGCGTCCATCACGATCCCCGCGAAGCGGTCGATCGCCGCCGGCGCGCTGGTCTCGAACCGGCTGCCGGGCCAGGGGTTGAACGGGATCAGATTCACCTTGGCGGGAATGCCGGCGATCAGCCGTACCAGCTCCCGCGCATCCGCCGGCGTGTCGTTCACACCCCGCAGCATGACGTACTCGAAGGTGATCCGCCGCGCGTTCGAGGCGGCGGGGTAGCGGCGGCACGCGGCGATCAGCTCAGCGATCGGGTATTTGCGGTTGAGAGGCACCAGCTCGTCGCGCAGCTCGTCCCGCACGGCGTGCAGCGACACGGCGAGGTTGACGCCGAGCTCCGCGCCGCAGCGCTCCATCATCGGCACCACGCCCGAGGTGGACAGCGTGATGCGCCGGCGCGACAGGCCGATGCCCTCGTTGTCCATCACGATGGTCATGGCCTTGGCCACGTTCTCGTAATTGTAGAGCGGCTCACCCATGCCCATCAGCACGATGGTCGACAGCAGGCGCGGCGTCTCGCCCTTGGGACTCGGCCACTCGTCATAGGCGTCGCGTGCCGCCATGAATTGCCCGACGATCTCGGCGGCGCCGAGGTTCCGCACCAGCGCCTGCGTGCCGGTGTGGCAGAACCGGCACGAGAGCGTGCAGCCGACCTGCGAGGAGACGCAGACCGCGCCGCGATCCTCCTCGCGGTCGGGAATGTAGACCGTCTCCGCCTCCTGCCCGTCGCGGAAACGGAACAGAAACTTGCGGGTGGCGTCCTCGCTGGTCTGCACCGAGGCAGCCTCGGGGCGGCCGATCACGAACCGCTCGGCCAGCCTCTCCTGCAACGGCCGGGCGATCGAGGACATGCGGGAGAAATCGGTGGCGCCCTGATGATAGATCCAGTGCCAGAGCTGCTTGGCGCGGAACGGCTTTTCGCCGATTTCGGCCATTTCGGCGGCGAGTTCGGCGCGCGACAGACCCACGAGATCGCGCCGGCCGTCCGCGAGCCGCGCCGGCGGTGGGGCGAACAGCGCCGACTTGGCCAGGATGCGGGCGCGTTCGGCTTCGGTCAGTTCGGCGGTCAGGGTAGCGGTCATTGCGCCGGGCAGGCCTTGACGATGGCCCCGTAGGCGGCCTCGAAGCCGCGCAGGCTGAACGTGTCCGACACCTGGGCGCCGCGCGACGCGGGCGAGCGCATGGTCGCCTCGCGGCCCTTGCGCAGTGCCGCGACCGCCGCCGCCCCGTCGCGCGCGAAGGCGAAGCGGCCAGCGGTGTAGAAGGGCAGGCTCGCCTGATCGACCTGCAGATTGGTCTCGGCGTTCGACGCGAAGGCGAACCCGGCGCTGAATGCCACCGCGTCGCGGCCCGACGGCCGCTCGGTCACGGTGAGGACCGGCTTGCCTCGCCCCGACAGCTTGGGCACCGATGCCGTGGGATAGGTGAAAGCATAGCAGACCGTCTGGCCGCCCTCGTCGCGCGTCACCGCCGTCCAGTCGTCGAACTTGCCGAGCTGCTTCGCCCCGGGCGCCTCCTTGGCCGGATGGTGCTTGGGCGCCGCCGTGGCGGGCGGCGAGCTGACCAAGAAGATCGGGGCGAGAATGGCCGGGGCAAGCGGACCCAGGCAGCGGGCGGCGAGGGACGGACGGGAGGGCATGGGCGCAGAGATACGGCGCGCGCGGCGGGGGAACAAGCGCCGGTTCAGGTCTCCTCGTCACGGTCCACCCAGGCGGGGATGTTGCGGCGGAAGCGAGGCGCGCCGTGGCCCGAGCGGGCGGGCACGCCACCGGGTTGCCCGGTGCTGCTCACCGCTCGCTCGGCGAACCGGCCGTGCTGGAGCAGCCGGTCGTAGAGTACCAGCGCGCCGGCCACCGACAGGTTGAGCGAGAAGCGGGTCGGCACCCGGACGACATGGCGGCAGCGCGCCAGCATGGCGGGCGACAGCCCGGATCGCTCCGGGCCGAGCACGTAGGCGGCGTTCAGCGGATGGCGGAAGGAGGGCAGGTCCGTGGCGCGGTCCAGCAGCTCGACGCCTACCAGCACGCAGCCTTGCGGCAAGCCGAGCTGTTCGACGGAGGAGAACCGCCAGAGCGGCACATGTCCCGGCGTATCGGCGGTGTCCGCCAGGCGCCCCTCGCGGGCGTCCCAGCCGGCGCCCACGGTGAAGCAGAACGCCGCCCCGAAGGCGTGCGCGGTGCGCAGCAGCGCGCCGACATTGGCGGATTTGGAGACACCCTCCACGCCGATGCCGAAATAACCCCGTGTCTTGGCCTCCGCCATGCGGCCGGTCTATGCCTCCCCGCCATGACCGACGCAACGGACGCGCATCTGGCGGCACAATACGAAACCTATCCCTACCCCAAGCGCGACCCGCGCGAGGAGGCCAAGCGGCTGATCGTCGGCAGTCCCGGGCATATGCGGGAAATCGACTATTGGGTGTTCGGCGCCCGCCGCCCGACGGGCCGGCCGCTCAACGCGCTGATCGCCGGCGGCGGCACGGGCGACGCCACCATCATGCTCGCCCAGCAGATGGCCCGCGCCAGCCGGCCCGGCACCGTGACATGGCTCGACCGCTCGGCCGCCGCCGAGGGCATCGCGCGGGCGCGGGCCGAGGCGCGGGGGCTTGAAAACATCGCTTGGGAGCGCCGCTCGCTGCTCGAGCTTCCGGGGTCGGGGCTGGGGCCGTTCGACTACATCGATTGCTGCGGCGTGCTGCACCATCTTCCGGATCCAGCGGCGGGGCTCGATGCGCTGCTCTCGGTGCTGGCGCCCGGCGGCGGCCTCGGGCTGATGGTCTACGCGCCGCACGGGCGCACCGGCGTCTACATGGCGCAGGACGCGCTGCGGCTGCTGGCATCGCCGGACGAGGCGCCCCCCGCCCGGCTCGACGTCGCGCGCCGCGTGCTGCGCCACCTGCCGGAGAGCGCCTGGCTGCGGTGCAACGGCTATTTCGCCGACCACATCGACGGCGGCGAGGCGGGGCTCTACGACCTGCTGCTCAATCCCCGCGACGTGTCGTTCACCGTCCCGGCGCTGCACGCGCTGCTCGACCGGGCCGGGCTCAGCGTGACGTGCTGGATGGAGCCGATGCGCTACGATCCCGCGACCTGGCTGCCCGACCCCAAGCTGCGCGCCCGCGCCGCCGGGCTCGATCCCGTTTCGCGGGCGGCGCTGGCCGAGGCGCTGGTCGGCAACATCAGCACTCATGTGGTGTATTGCCGGCGGGCCGATGATGCGGTGGAGCCGGCCGACCCCACCCGCCCCGAGGCCGTGCCGGTGGCGCGCGAGATGCCGGGCGAGGAACTCGCCAAGCACGTCCGCCCGGACGGCACGCTGCCGTTCCTGTTCGACGGGCTGCGCGCGCCGGTGCCGCTGCCGCCATTGGCGGCCGCGATCCTGCGGCTGGTGGACGGCAAGCGGACGGTGGCGGAGATCGGCAAGGCGTTGGCGGAGAGGGGTAGTGGTCCCGAGGTTTTCGCCCGCGCCTGGGCAGCGACGTTTTCGGGGCTGGAGCGAGTTAACCGGCTGCTGCTGGCGCCCCCGGATTCCGCGTGAGGCACCCCCTCACCCAACCCTCTCCCCCAAGCGGGGGAGAGGGTTTTTTGCTTCTCCCTCTCCCCCGCTTGGGGGAGAGGGCCGGGTTGAGGGGCCTATGCCGCGCGGCGCTCCCCACTCTCCCGATAAACCTCCGTCTCGAACGCCTCGTACAACCGCAGCACCGCGGGA
This sequence comes from uncultured Alphaproteobacteria bacterium, assembly GCA_963795435.1. Lineage (GTDB taxonomy): Bacteria > Pseudomonadota > Alphaproteobacteria > Acetobacterales > Acetobacteraceae > JAFKFI01. Next base: position 1,066,165 of record CAWCHV010000009.1, on the reverse strand, counting down.
TCGGCGAAGGGCAGGCTCTGCGTCAGGATTACCCCGGCGACGTCGCTCGCCGGGTCGATCCAGAAATAGGTGTTGCCGAGTCCCGCCCAGGTGAGGCTGTTGGCGCCGCGCCGCGATGGCACGGCTTCGGTGCTGAGCATGAAGCCGAGGCCCCATTTCTTGACCATGCCGGGGAAGAACTCGGCGTCGAAGGACGCGGCGGATGCCACCGTCACCAGCTTGGTCACGTTGATGTCCCCCATGTGGTTCCGCCCCATGAGCTCGACGGTCTCGGGCCGCAGCACGGTGGCACCGTCAAGCGTGCCCCGGTTCAGGATCATGCGGCAGAACGCGAGATAATCTCCCGCCGTCGAGTAGAGCCCGCCGCCGCCCATGTGGAACTCGGGCTCCTGCGGCATCTCGAAGGGGATCGGCGCGAGCTTGCCGTCGTCGGGCGAGCGGGCGTGCATGGCGGCGAGACGGGCGCGCTGGTCGGGGCGCAGCTTGAAGCCGGTGTCGCGCATCCCGAGCGGGGCGAAAATGTGGTCCTGGAGGTAGGCGTCGAGCCGCTGCCCGCTCAGCGCCTCGACCAGCTTGCCCGCGAAGTCGATGTTGATGCCGTATTCCCAGCGGGTGCCGGGATCGGCGATCAGCGGCGTGGTCAGCGCCTTGTTCTCGCAAGTCGTGATGCTCGGGATGCCGGCGTGTTCCTGATAGCGCCCGATATCGGCGTTCCACATCTCGTAGCTGAACCCGGCGGTGTGCGTCAGCAGGTGCCGAAGCGTGATCGCGCCCTTGGCCGGGCGCAGGCGTGGCTTGCCGTCGGCGTCCCAGCCCTCCAGCACCGAGGGGCTGGCGAGCGCCGGCAGGATGCCGCCGAGATCCTGGTCCAGCCCGACCTTGCCCTGCTCGACCAGCTGCATGGCGGCGGCGGAGACGATCGCCTTGGTCATCGAGGCGATCCAGAACACCGTATCGACGGTCATCGGGTCGGGTTTGGAAATGTCGCGCCGGCCGGCGGCGCCTTGGTAGAGCTGCCCGCCGCTGGTGCCAGCGGCGGCGACCACGCCGGCAATTTCGCCGTTCGCGGTGGCGGCCGAGAGGACACGGTCGATGGCGGCATGATCTGACATGGTCGTTCCTCCTTCAAACTTCTTGTCCGCCGACCGTAGCATGTCGCGCGACACGCCGACTCGGAAAGCCGCCGCCTACGTCATCGCCCTGGCGTGCGGCGTCGTGCTGCTGTTCACGCTGATGCCGCTCGACGCGATCACCGGATCGGGCGGGCTGTGGCGCTCGCCCGCCGCCGACATGGCGCAGAGCCTCACCGGGCATCTCGCATTGCAGCAGGATGCGTGGCGCTTCCCGCCGCTCTTCGCGGAAAACCTGTTCTGGCCGCACGGCGTCAGCGTCGCGCTGACCGACAGCAACCCGCTGTTTTCCCTGCTGGCGAAACTCCTGGCACCCCGACCGATGAACCTGCTCGGCCTATGGCTCGCCTGCTGCTGGGTGCTGCAGCCGGTCGCGGCCGTCTACGCGCTGCGGGCGCTGAGCCGCTCGCCGGCAGGGGCGGCGACGGTCGCGGTGCTGGCCGGGCTGTTCCCGGCGCTGCTGTTCCGTATCGGACACGTCAATCTGTGCGGGCACTTCCTGATTCTGCTGGCGCTCGGCCTGACGCTGCGGCTGCTGCACGAGGCGATGCGGCGGCGCTGGATCGCCGCCGGGGCGGTGCTGACGGTGGCGATCCTGTGCCACCCGTACCTGTTCATGGCCGGCGCCGCGACGCTCGCGGCCGTGCCTGTGCAGGCGACGATCCGGCGTGGTCCGAGCTGGTGGCGCGCATGGCCGCCCTATCTCGTCGCCTGCGTCGTGCCGGTGATCGCGTTCGTTGCGCTCGCCGGCACGTTGGGCGGCGGCGACAAGGGGTTTGTCACCTATTCGATGAACCTGCTGTCGCCGTTCTGGCCGCAGCGATCGGGCCTGTTCGGCGCCGACCTGCCGGTGATAGATGCGACCGGCGGCCAGTACCGAGGGGTTCTGCTATCTCGGCGCCGGCAGCCTGCTTCTGATCGTCGCAGCGCTGCCCCAGCTGGGCGGGCTGCGGCGCTGGCCGGGGCTGGTGGCGGTGCTTGCCGGCCTGACCCTGATCGCGTTGAGCAGCCGGGTCTACGCCGGACACGTCAAGCTGATCGACCTCGGCGCCAAGCCCTGGGAGGACATTTTTGCCGTATTTCGCGCCTCCGGCCGGGCGTTCTGGCCGGTGGGATACGCGCTGGTGATCGCTGCCGTCGCCGCCGTGTGCCGGTTGCCAACACCGCTCCGCCTGCCGCTGCTCGCCGTCGCCATCGTGCTGCAACTGATCGACACGACGCCGCTGCGCCTCGACGCCGAGGACGCGCTCGCAGGCCGCATCGCCGCCGCCGGCCCGCTGCCCGCGCTGCCCACGGACGCGACGCTGCTCAGCGTGCTGCCGACGCCGGGGTGTGGCACCGACCCCACTTCGCGGGCGCTGAGCAGCCCGGTCCTGCTCGCCGGGGTGCGCGCTGGGATGCGGCTCGGCGATGTCGGGGTGGGCCGCGCGCCATCCTGGTTCAACTGCGAGGAGGTGCTCTCCGACGGACTCGAACTGCCGCTGCGGCCGCACGAAGTGCGGGTGTTCACCGATCCGGCCACGCAGCGGGCGCTACGTCCGGCGCTGCTCGGCCCGAACACGAGCTGCCACCGCGATGTTGGCGCGATCCTGTGCGGTCGCGACGTTGCGATGCCGGCGGGGGAAGCCGTGCCCGCGACCGGCCCGGCGGCGCGGCTCCAGCTTCCCGTGAGCGGGCTCTCCGGGCCGGGGCTCGCGCCCTATCTCGGCTTCGGCTGGCGCGTGGGGTCGGATGGCGGCGTGTGGTCCGAGGGGCCGCGGGCCACTCTGCTGCTCGGCGTCGAGCCCGGGCGCGATCTGCGGCTCGCGCTGCGGGTCGAAGCTATCGCCACGGAGCCAGGCGGTGTGCGCCACGTGATCGTGAGCGCCGGCCGGCAGCGCCTCACGGAACTCGACCTTCCCGACCGCGAGACGCGCGCCCCGGTGCTGCGCGTTCCGCGCTCCGCCATCGCGGACGGCACGTTGCGCCTGGCGCTCGACTTCTTCCGCCCGGTGGACCCCGAGCGGCGCGGCCTCGGGGCGCCGGTGCAACGGGCGGCGATGCGGCTGCTGTCGCTCGACCTCGGCGCCGAGCCCTAGCCACAAGCACGGGCTTGACAGTAATCCCCGGCCGGGTCTGCCATCCCGCCCCGGCGGTGAGGATCAGAACGGATTTGCCCCAGCTCTCGCTCCACAGCCCGATCGGCGATCTCACCGTCTCCGAGGAGAACGGCGAGATCGTCGCCGTCGATTGGGGCTGGGGGCGGGATCAGGACGAGACGCCGCTGCTGCGCCGCGCGCTCGATCAGCTCGAGGCCTATTTCGACGGCGCGCTCGACACGTTCGACTTGCCGCTGGCGCCGAGCGGGACCGCCTACCGCCGGCGCGTCTGGCGGGCGCTCTGCGATATCCCGTTCGGCCAGACCCGCACCTATGCCGACATCGCCGCCCTCGCCGGCGGCGTGGCGCGCTCGGTGGGGCAGGCGAATGGCAGCAACCCGATCCCAATCTTCATCCCCTGTCACCGCGTTGTCGCCAGCGCCGGTCTCGGCGGCTACTCGGGCGGCGACGGCCCCGATACCAAGCGCTACCTGCTGGCCCTCGAGACCACACGAACAGCCGCGTGACGCGCCGGCCAGATTGCGGCCCGCAACGGAGAACACCATGAGTTCCAAGGCCATCCGCATTCACGCCTATGGCGGCCCCGAGGTGATGCAATGGGAGGATGTACCAACCCCCGAGCCCGGACCTGGCGAGGCGCTGGTTCATCACGAGGCGGTCGGCCTCAACTTCATCGACGTCTATTTCCGCACCGGCCTGTACAAATCGGCGATGATGCCGGTGACGCTCGGCATGGAGGGCGCCGGCACGGTGAAAGCGGTCGGCCCCGATGTCACGGGCCTGAGGGCGGGGGACCGGGTGGCCTATGCCGGCGCGATCGGCGCCTACGCGACTGACCGGGTGATCGCCGCCGACAAGCTGGTGAAGCTGCCCGACGCGATCGATTTCAAGACCGCCGCCGCGATGATGCTGCAGGGCATGACGGCGCGATACCTCCTCCGGCGGACCTACCGGGTGAAGGCAGGTGACGCGATCGTGGTGCACGCCGCCGCCGGCGGGGTCGGGCTCATCCTGTGCCAGTGGGCCAAGCATCTCGGCGCCACGGTGATTGGCGTGGTGTCCACCGAGCAGAAGGCGGAGCTCGCCCGAGCGCATGGCGCGGCGCACACGATCATCGGCCACGCCAACCTCCCCGCGGAGGTCAAGCGCATCACTGGCGGCGGCATGGTGCCGGTGGTCTACGACAGCGTCGGTCGCGACACCTTCATGCCGAGCCTCGACAGCCTTGCGCCGCTCGGGACGATGGTGAGCTACGGCAACGCCTCCGGCCCGGTGCCGCCGGTCGATATCTCGATCCTCGCCGCCAAGGGAAGCCTGTTTCTCACCCGCCCGACGCTGGCCACCTACACCGCCAAGCGCGCCGATCTCGAGGCGACCGCGAAGGATTTGTTCGACGTCGTGCAGAGCGGCGCGGTGAAGATCCAGGTGAATCAGACTTTCCCGCTTAAGGACGCCGGAGCCGCCCACACGGCGCTCGAATCGCGCAAGACGACCGGCAGCACGGTGCTGCTGCCGTAACGCACGGGAGATCGCCCATGCCGACCGGCACGCATGAGTTCACGACCCAGGACGTCGCCTATTTGCGTCATGGCGAGAAGGCGCTGATGGCCCGGCTGTTCGTCCCTCGCGGCGACGGCCCGTTCCCCGCCGTAGTGGATTTGCACGGCGGCGCCTGGACCGGCGGCGATCTTGCCGAATGCAAGGAGCGCGACGAAGCGCTGGCTCGGAGCGGCCTGGTGGTCGCCGCGCTCAACTTCCGGCACGCCGGCGACGGCTACCCGAGCTCGCTCGCCGACATCAATTACGGCATTCGCTGGCTAAAGGCGCGCGCGGGCGAGTTCCACGTCGACCCGGATCGAATCGGGCTTTGCGGCCAGTCGAGCGGCGGGCATTTGGGGATGCTCGCGGCGATGCGGCCGAACGACCCACGCTACGCCGCGATCCCGCTGCACGAAGCCGCCGCCGGCACCTTGGATGCCAGCGTGCGCTGCGTCGCGATGGCCTGGCCAGTGATCAACCCGCTATCGCGCTACCGCCACGCGCGCCGGCTGCGCGACAGCGCGGACCCGCCGGTGTGGGCCGTCCCGTTGCCCGAGAAACACGAGCTCTACTGGGGCTCGGAGGCCAACATGGCCGAGGGCAACCCGATGCTCGCCCTCGAACGCGCCGAAGCCGTGCTCACGCCGCCCGCCCTGTGGGTGCAGGGCCGGCCCGACACGATCCACGACTATCGCGACCCCGAATCGCCAATCCCAGGCAACGAGCCGGAGCGGTTTGCGACGAACTACCGGAAGGCCGGCGGCGAGATCGAGCTGATGGTCGTCGAGCAGGCGGCGCGGGCAACCGGGTCGATCGAGCCGATCGTAGGTTTTCTGCGCAATCATTTGGCTGCATAGCCGACCGTCTGGCTTTTGCTCGGCAGCGGCCCGTTCCGCTTCGAGGCAAAGGTGTTTGCCCGGGCAGCTTCGCGGCCATGCCGCGTTTCGCCGGGTACGTGGCCCGCACCGACGCGCCAAGCGGCACGGCCGGCGCGCGGCTTGTTCATCGCGATCGCGTGGAGTGGCAGGCGATCCCCGACGGAGTTCTGGAGCTTGGCGGAATACCGGTGTCCGCTGGACATAGAGAACCGCTTTTTTTGCATTCGCACGTTTCTAGGAAGGGTTTTAGGTTGACCACCGAAACATGGACGTGGAATCCTGTTAGCACGATACGGAACGCGATTGCAGCAAGGGACGAAGCCGATGGATCGGCTTGCCTCCAAGATCGTGCGGACGAATGTCTCGGGGACCCCCGCTGTCGATGTTAGTCATCGGCATCGGTCGTCAGATGGAAAGCCGCTGCCCATCGGCGCCTGCGCTCTACTGATCGCGGGTGGAAGCCTCACCGGGTGGGTCTGCATTGTCGCGGCTACCCGGTGGATTCTCTGACCGGCTCGCGCCCGCTTAAATGGGGGATATCGGGATGCGTTCCAGACGGATGAAGCTCGGCGCGTTCCTGCACGAGACCGGCCATCACGTGGCCGCTTGGCGCCACGCGAGCTCGCAGGCCGATGCCGGCATCAATTTTCCGCGTTGCGTGCAGCTCGCGCAGACGGCCGAGCAGCGCCGACAGCACGGCGACTTCCGGCGGCGGAATGAATTATGTACATCGGTCAGGCGCTAAGGGAGGAGCTTTCGTGATGCTCACACGTACCCACCGGCGTATCGGCATTCTCGTCGCGTTCCTGCTGGCGTGCGGCGTCGCCACAATTGCCCGCGCGGAGGACAAGGTGTTCCGCGTCGCATGGCAGAAGGGCGCTGGCGTACTCCTCGTGCTGAAGGAGCGCGGCACGCTTGAGCGGACGCTCAAGCCGCTCGGCTGGTCCGTCGCCTGGTCCCAATTTCCCGCCGGCCCGCAACTCCTCGAATCGCTCAATGTCGGCGCGGCGGATTTCGGCTTGGTCGGCGAGGGGCCGCCGATCTTCGCGCAGGCGGCAGGCGCCGACATCGTCTATGTCGGCAGCGAGGCGCCCGCGCCGAAGACGGAGGCCATTATTGTCCCCAAGGACAGTTCGATCCGGACGATCGCGGACATGAAGGGCAAGCGGGTGGCGCTCAACAAGGGCTCGGACGTCAACTACCTCCTGGTTCGCGCGCTCGAAGCGAACGGCCTGGCCTACACCGACGTGACTCCGGTCTATTTGGCCCCCGCCGACGCACGCGCCGCGTTCGAGCGCGGGGCCGTGGATGCCTGGGTAATCTGGGACCCCTACTACGCCGCGACCGAGATCGCCCTCCAAGCGCGGATGGTGGCCGATGCCACGGACCTCGCCGGCAACGTCTCGTACTACATGGCTACGCGGCAGATGGCCGAGGGGCATCGCGACGTGCTCGTTGCCGTGCTCGCCGCGATCGAAGACACGGACACTTGGATGAAGCAGAACCCGGACAAGCTGAACGGAGAGCTGACCGCCGCGATGGGCATTCCGGCCGACGTCGTCGATCGGTGGATCAGGCGGACCGAATTCGGCGCGAGGCCGGTTGACGCGGCCATGCTCGTGGAGCAACAGAAGATCGCCGACGCTTTCGCCAAGCTCCATCTGATCCCGAGGCCAATCAACGTCAGCGACGCGGCATGGAAGCCCGGCTCCTGATAGGGCCGTCCCACGCTGCGCCTACTCAATCCTGACCCGTCCTGAGGTCCCTTCCCCCTCGCGTGGCGCGGCGCGACAATGGGGGGAATGACTCGCCATGACCCCCAGAGACGCGCGCCGCAGAAGACCTCCCGCCACACCCGCCTGACTGCGCTGATCGTCGCTTGCGCGCTGCTCATGCAGAACCTCGACTCGACGATCATCGCCACCGCCCTGCCGACGATGGCCCGCGCGTTCGGCGCCGCGCCGGTGCAGATGAACGTCACCCTCACCTCCTACCTGCTAAGCCTTGCGGTGTTCATCCCGGCGAGCGGCTGGATGGCCGACCGGTTCGGCACGCGCACCGTGTTCCGCGCCGCGATCGCGGTGTTCACGGTGGGCTCGATCCTGTGCGGGCGGGCCGACAGCCTGGGTTTCCTGGTCGCCGCCCGCGTGCTGCAGGGCATCGGCGGGGCGATGATGGTGCCGGTTGGGCGGCTGGTGCTGCTGCGCACGGCGCCCAAGAACGAACTGGTCGCGGCGATGGCGTGGCTGACCATGCCCGCCATGATCGGTCCGGTGCTCGGGCCGCCGATCGGCGGCCTGATCGTGACGTATTTCTCCTGGCGTTGGATCTTCGACATCAACGTGCCGATCGGGCTGCTCGGCATCGTGCTCGTCACCCTGTTCGTCGAGGACGTGCGCGAGCCCGGCGCCGGCAAGCTCGATTTCCGTGGGCTGGTGCTCAGCGGCATCGGTCTGTCCGCGCTGCTGTTCGGGCTGGAGACCATCGGGCGCGGCGTGGTGGCGCCCGCGCTGAGCTTCGGCATGGTCGGCGCCGGCGTCCTGGCCTGGGTGCTCTATTGGCTGCACGCGCGGTGGCACCCCCGGCCGCTGCTCGACTTCACCCTCGCGCGCGAGCCGACCTTCGCGGTCGGCGCGTTCGCCGGCTCGCTGTTCCGCATCGGCATCGGCGCCATTCCGTTCCTGCTGCCGATGATGTTTCAGCTCGGCTTCGGCTACACCGCAGCCCAAAGCGGCGCCGTCACCTTCGCCAGCTCCGCCGGCGCGCTGGTGATGAAGCCGGTGGCGCAGCGCGCGCTTCGCCGTGTGGGCTTCCGCGACACCCTGATCTGGAACGGCGTGCTGAGCGCGATCCTGCTCGCCGTCTGCGCCAGCTTCCGCCCGACTTGGCCGGCCGCCGCGATCTACGCCGTGCTGCTGGTCAGCGGTTTCTTCCGCTCGCTCCAATTCACCGCGTACAACACGCTGGCCTATTCTGAAATCCCGCGCTCGCGGATGAGTGCGGCGACCAGCCTTTACAGCACGATGCAGCAGCTCTGCCAGGTGGTCGGCATCTCGATCGGCGCCGCCTCGCTGGGGATCGCGATGCGCCTGCAAGGCCATGCTACGCCGCAACTGGGGGATTTCAGCGTGGCGTTCGTGGCGGTCGCCGCGGTGGCGCTGCTGGCGGCACCGCTCTCGGCGATGATGCCCCGCAGCGCGGGCGACGAGGTGGCCGGCCGGATCGCGCCGCGAGGGTGAGAGGGGGATCTGCGGTGTGGATCAGCGTACCTGGAGCTTGAGGAATACGATGGCGAAGAAAAAGCGCCGGAAGCCGACTGAGCCAGAGGCATCGTCGCTTGAAGGACTCCGGGCCGAGTTCAACGACCTTTCACAGCACATGCGCGAGGCGTTCGCCTTGTGGGAACTATGGTCCCTAGCCGCCCGCGACAAGGATCTTCTAAGTCGGTTGGGAAAAAGCTTCGCAGGACGCGCGTTTGAGCAAGTGCGTCATTCCCTGTACCGATCATTGGTATTGGCTCTATCGCGTATGTGGGACAGGGATCCCCGCAGCTTGAGCATCCCACGGATGGCAGGCCAGGTCGGTGGAGAACCGCTGAGAGAGATCCTTATCCGACAGAGAATCCGGGCGTACGACATGATTGAGCAGCTACGGTTGATTGACCCCGAACTCACTGAGGAGCAACTGCTGTCGCTTCGAGAACATCAAGACGCCGGCCAAAAGCTCGCTTTCGATGAGGCCGACGAGGAACTAGTCGACCTGGTTGGGAAGGTATCATGTGACCGTTTACTCGTAGTCTTCAAGCTCTTCGCAATAAGCGAATAGCACATCACGATCTGGGGCCGTTGAATTTACTGCGGAGAGCCGAAATCGGCGACGAAAAGCATCTTCTCAACGCAACAGCAGACATCGTTCACCGGTTGGGCCAGCTCTTGGAGATCGATCCAAACTTCGAGCCATTCCGAAACACAAGCCGCCGAGCCGCAAAGTTGTTTTGGCAGCCGGTGCGCGCCGAGACAGCGGCAGAGCGCAGGATTGTCCTGCAATCTTCCAGGAGCACGGCGTAACCGCCGAGGTGCGTCGTTGCGATATGCCCGGCACGCCGATCGGGTTTCCGGGACGGCTCCTGCTGGCAGTCTCAGCCGGCTTTTCCGGTGGTGCCCAGCGCCCGCACCATCGCGACGGTCTCGCCGAGGCTGTTCGCCATGTCGGTGGGGATCAGCACCGTGGTGCCGCGATCCTTGTTCATCTCGTACAGCAGGTTCATCTGCCGCAGCTTCAGCGCCATCGGGTTTTCCGCATAGAGTGCCGCGGCCTCCAGCACCTGCTGGGCAATCGCCTGCTCGGCCGAGGCGAGCGTCACGCGGGCGGTCTTTTCCCGCTCCGCCTGCGCCTGCCGGCTCATCGCGTCCTGCAATTCGCGCGGGATTGCCACGTCCTTGATCTCGACCGACACCACGCCGACGCCCCAGCTCGCGGTCTTCTCGCCGATCGTCGCGCGCAGCTGCTCGTCGGCGGCGCGGCGGTCCGACAGGATGCGCGAGAGGTCCGAGGCGCCGATCATCTCGCGCAGGCTGGTCTGCGACACCCGCTCTATCGCCTCGCGGTAATTGGCGATGCGCACCGCCGCCTGCTCGGCGTTCCGCACCTGCCAGAACACGATGGCGTCCACGCCGACGGCAACGGTATCGCGGGTGAGCGCCTGCTCGGCGGTGATGGTCGTGGTCAGGATACGCATGTCGATCACCGCGGCCACCGAGTTCGATCACCGGCAGCACGAGGTACAGCCCGGGACCCTTGACCTTGTGGAACCGGCCGAGCCGCAGGATCACGGCGCGCTGCCACTCGGAGGCGATGCGGATGCTGCGCGCCAGGATCAGCAGCACGACGACGATGACGACGATAATCGCTATGTTCATGGAGGCGCTCTCGGACAGGGTTGCCGAACCGGGGACCGGCAAGGCCGTTCCCTCGCAGGAGGAACCGCGATGGCCCAGGTCCGCAAGCTCCAGCCGCACGACCCGTTGCCCGACGGCGGGCGGAACGTGGTGCTACTCCGCCGCTTCGAGGAGGACGACCCCCGCCGCATTGTGCTGGAAATGGTGATTTCGCGCGGCGGCGGTCCAAGCGAGACGCGCCGCGCGCTGCATTCCGATGGCACGCCGATGAGCGTCGCCGAAGCCCTGCACGCGGCCCGCTCGCTGGCCGAGGCCGAAAAACTCGAGCAAGTCTACATCATCGACCGCCTCGCCGGCCCGCGCGAGCTCGACATCCTGCGCCATCATGGCGACCATTCGGTGCATATGGGCCAGCTCGACGATTTCGACCTCGAGGAAGGCGAGCGCGGCTCCGACATGCGTGACCGGCATCCATAGGTGGGCCTAGCCGACCCGCTCCGAGGTCTCGGCGAGGCCCGAGTGGCTTGAGGTGCGGTGCGAAGGTCAACGCTCTGGGGGAGCAAGCAACATGCGCGGATTATCAGGCAAGCGGGTGATCCTGACCGGCGGGGCAAGCGGCATCGGGCGGGCGACCGCACTCCGGTTGGCGGAGGAGGGCTGCATCGTCGGCATCTTCGACCTCAACGAAGCCGGAGCGAGAGAGACGGCGTCGCGCTGCGCGGAGCGGGGCCATGCCTACACGGTGGACATTACCGACCGCCACCAGGTGGAGAGCGCGGCGGCGGCATTCGAGAAGGAGTGCGGCCCGCCCGAGGGGCTCGCCAACATCGCCGGCTGGGACGTGCCGGTGAACTTCCTCGACACCGACCGCGCGCTGTGGGACCGGGTTATCCAGATAAATCTCTATGGCCCGATGAACATGCACCATGTGGTGCTGCGCGGCATGGCCGAGCGTGGTGCCGGGCGGGTGGTGAACGTCGCCTCCGACGCGGGACGGGTCGGCTCCTCGGGCGAGGCGGTCTACTCCGCGTGCAAGGGCGGCATCATCGCGTTCACCAAGACCCTGGCCCGCGAGCTGGCGAGCAAGGGGATTACGCTCAACGCGGTCTGCCCCGGCCCCACCGACACGCCGCTGTTCGACGGCTTCAAGGCCGCCTCCCCGGCCGGCGCCAAGATTGGCGACGCGATGGCGCGGGCGATCCCGCTGCGGCGCATCGGCGAGCCGGAGGACTACCCGGGGATGATCGCCTTCCTGCTGTCCGATGACGCCGGCTACATGACGGGGCAGACGATAAGCGTCTCGGGCGGGTTGACGATGGCCTAATTTCGCTCGGTTGCATTGACAGGACGCTTGCAACTCCTTGCATCCTCACGTATGGTTGATCTCACGGTTTCGTGAGCAGATGCGTGATGCCCAGCCAGGCCAGCCGAGACAGTGCGACGATCCTCCCCTTCCCCGCCCACCGGTGGACATCGAAACGGCTGACGGCGCGGGACCGGGCCGAGGCGTTGGAGTGGGAAGGCTCCGATCCGCGCCGGGACCATGCGAGGGTCAGCTTCCACAAGGGACCGGGCGGGGCGGCCGAGGACATGCTGCTCGCCTCCTGCCGGGGCGAGACCTGGACAGTGCGCGGCCTCGCCTCGACCGAGCGTCGCTTCGGCCTGTGGCACGGGGGCAGCGCGAGAGCGTTCGGCGTGTTCCCCTCGGTCCGCGGCGCGTTGGACGCGATCCCGCATTGCGCGAGCCTGCCGACGATCGACTTGCTTGACGCCGGCTGGGACCGGGAGCTGTTTCGTACCTGAACTCGTCTAGACCGTTGACGGCGGCATCGCGCGCAAGACCTGCAACTCGTCGCCGAACGAGCGACCAAAGCAGCGGCCCATCGTTCCTGTTGTGAGCGTTTGTTGCGGGCGTTTATCTCGAACGAAAGCGTTGCTTCTCATCTCCGTCATTGTGGCGTATCGTTGATCACGATCTTGTGAAGGTGTCCGCTGATGGAACCCGCCAGCCGAAACGGTGCGGTCATCATTGCTTTTCCCGACAGCCGCTATACGTCGCGGCGGCTCGGGCCCGAGGATCGCGCCGAAGCGGTCGCGTGGGAGAAGACGGCCCGCCGCACGGGGTACGCGCAGGTCGGCTTCGACGAGGCGTTGGGCAGTTTCGCCGAGGACGTTGTCGTGGCCTATCGCGGAGGCGACCTCTGGACCGTCCGCGGCGTCACATCGCCGAGGCGGCGCTTCGGCCTATGGCACCGGATGAGCGGCGCCAAGCTCGGCGAGTTCGCATCGGTCAAGACCGCGCTGGAAGCGATTCCGCCGGATTGATGCTGCCCGGGGAAAGTGTGACGACTTTGCGCGGGACGACGGGACGGCCCGGCGCGGGTCCGTCTTGGGCGAACAGATGACACAATGACAGAGCGTGGCCCGGATGGAGCGTGTCCCGGCGGAACACGCTCCATCGCGGCTTCTATTGCCTCGGCCGACCTCCCTCGGTCAGGCGCGCTGGCTCTCTCTCGCCCGATCCTGCAAGGGCCGAAGGGCATCGTGCGCGATGCGGCCAGCGAGTTGCAGCAACGTGGTGCTTGACGTGAACAACCCGTCGATCGTGTCGAGGTAAAGATCCCGCTGTACGTGCGCGAGGTCTACCACCGAGTTGCACTGCAAAAATGCCTGCCGTTTCTGCGCGCTCCGCTCCACCGATTGCGACACGAGGTCGAGACAGGCGTGATTCCACTGCTGTAGTCCGCGGCCAATGCTCGTGCAGGCCGCAATCAGCGCCTGCGCGTCCTCCGCGCTGCGCTCGGCTGCCTCGCGGTATGCGTCGGTGACGCGCGCCGATGATTCGATGAGCCGTCGGCTCTGGTGGTATCCGGCATCGGCGAGCGGTGCCTGGGCCCTGGTCATCATGCGAATTCCCGCGTCGATGACGTCTCGGCCTTGCGCGGCGGTGTCGCGGGCTGCCTGAGAAAATGCGTCCGTCGCCTGTCCCGCGGCGGAGGCGCCGCGTTCGCCGGCCTCACGAAGCCGATGAGCGGACTGGCCCGTATCCGCCTGCGCCCGATCGGCGTGCTGACCGCGATCGTTCTCGGATGATCTCTTCGCGTCGGCAATAGCTGTCATGCCTGCTCCATAGGTGAGAGGTTGTTTGTCGCGCACTGCTTGTAGGCATCCTGGATCCAGGCTAGATCCGCGAATGAACCTAGCCGGTCTACAACCGGCGTGCCAACCGAATGGCCATTTTTTCGAGCCGGCTAACGACACCGTGAATGGTCTTGTGCCGTGCTGGTTCCGATCGAGCGATGATGGTCGCGTTCGCCGAGCACGACAGCCCGACCATGACGCTGAAAAACTCGGAGCGATGAGCGCCGGTACCTTCCGCGCCACGACGGGGGCGGGGCGCCAAGCGGCGGCGTTGACCTCCGGCCGGTTGCCGATCGCGAATTTCCGGCTGCGTCTGTGGTGGAGCGTGCATCCGCGCCTCGACGATCACCGTGCGGCAGATTGGGTCATTAAGATCCTAGTTTGCAACGAAATGCGCCGATGGGCCGCCCTGGTCAAAATAGGGGTGGGCTCCTAGCCTTTGCACAAGCGCGGAGGAGCGGCCGATGGCGAGGACGATGGCAATCGCGGGGGTCGATCTGGAACTGGAGGAGCGCGGCGAGGGACCGCCGCTGCTGTTCTTGCACGCCGGCGAGGGCCTCGCGCCCGAGCGCCCGTGGCTCGATCTGCTCGCCCGCCGCTACCGCGTCATCGCGCCGTCGCATCCGGGCTACGGACGGTCCTCGCTGCCAGACTGGATGATGACCGTGGACGATCTCGCCTATCTCTATCTCGACCTCGCCGACCGCCTGGCATTGACTGATGCGACCCTCGTGGGCGCCTGCTTCGGCGGCTGGATCGCGGCCGAGATGGCAGTGCGCAATACGCGCCGCTTCGGCCGCCTCGCGCTGGTCGGCGCGCTCGGCGTCAAGCACGGCGGCATTACCGACCGCGATATCGCCGACATGCACGCGGTCCCACGCGAGACGTTTCTCCAAATGGCCTGGGCCGACCCGGCGAAAGCTGTGGTTGATTACACGCAGATGCCGGAGAGCGAGCTCGCCGCGATCGTGCGCGGGCAGCAGGCCTTCGCGCAGTTCGGCTGGAAGCCGTACATGCACAATCCGCGCCTCAAGCACTGGCTGCACCGCATCGACATCCCGACCCTGCTGCTGTGGGGCGAGCAGGACCGCATCGTCACCCCTGATTACGGCGAGGGCTACCGGGCGGCGATCCCGGGTGCCACGATGCGAGTGATCCCGGACGCCGGCCATTTTCCCCATTGGGAACAGCCGGAAGCGTTCGCCGAGGCCGTTGCGACGTCGGCCAACTGACGACCGAGCGGAGAACCGAACCATGCGCGTCTGGTACTTCTCGGAGATGGCGTTTCACCCGGCCTGGGAGGAGGGCCTCAGGCGCGGCTCGCTGCGCGTCGTGCTGCCCAATTCCAACTTCGATCCGGCGACCGGCCACTCGCTGCTGAACCGCTACCTGGACGAGTTCGCGCTGTGCGACGAGGTCGGGCTCGACATCATGGTCAACGAGCACCACAGCACCGCGACCTGCCTAACCATCTCGGTACCGATGGCGCTGGCGATCATTGCGCGCGAAACCAAAAAAGCGCGGCTGCTCTCGCTCGGCACGCCGATCGCCAACCGGCCCGACCCGGTGCGCGTTGCCGAGGAGATGGCGTGGCTCGACGTGCTCTCCGGCGGGCGGCTGGAAATGGGGCTGGTGAAGGGTGCGCCGTACCGAGATCGCGCCCGCCAACAGCAATCCGGCCACCCTGATGCGCCGCTACTGGGAGGCGCACGACCTCATCCTCAAGGCGATGAGCACGACCGACGGCCCGTTCAACTGGGAGGGCGAGTTCTTCCATTACCGCAAGGTCAACATCTGGCCGCGGCCAATTCAGCAGCCGACGCCGCCGGTGTGGATGACGGGCCTCTCCGCCGGCACCGGCACGCTCGCCGCCGAGCGCGGCCACGTGGTCGGCACCCTGCTGTCGGGCGGCATCGCCAAGCCGATGTTCGACGCCTACCGCAAGCGCGCGCAAGAACTCGGCTGGACCGCGGGGCCCGACCGCCTTGCCTACGCCGCCATCATCGGCGTCGGCCACACCCGCGAGGAAGGCCGCCGCCGCGCGAACCTGGTGGCCGACTACGTACGAACATCGCCAGTGGTCGCCGAGCCGTTCACCAATCCGCCTGGCTACAACGCCGTCGCCGCCAACGTGGCGCTGATGAAAGCGGGCAGTGTGAAAAATCGTTTCGTCGGCGACGATGGGGCGAAGGACCGCACGAAGGCGTCGCTCGACGACTTCATGGCAAGCGACACGGTGTTCGCCGGCACGCCCGACGACGTCTACGCGCAAATCAAGGATTTCAACGAGCGCATGGGCGGGATCGGCCATATCTTGTTCTTCGGCCAGGGCGGCTATCTCGACCACAAGGACACGGTCGAGAATATCGCTCTCTTTGCCCGCGAGGTGCTGCCGCGCCTGCGGACGCTGACGCCGGACACGATCACCAGGCCAGCGGCCATCGCGGCGGAGTAGCTTGACCCGTCAGAGCGTCTTGAGGAATTCGATCAGCGCCATCCGGTCCTCCTCCGAGAGCCCGGTGCCGTACTCGTGTCCGGTGTTCCGGTTGCCCGGCTTCGCGGTGTCAAGGAGAAAACCGTTCTCGACCGGGCTCGCGGAGTCGAAGCCGACATTCACTGGGTCGAACTCGTAGCTGCCGACGTAGAATATCTTCGGTCGGGCCTTCGGTGGCATGAGCAGGGCGTGCAGGTTCGGTACCGAACCGTTGTGCAGATAGGGCGCGATCGCCCAGACGCCGTTCAGCGGTCGAGCACGATAGACGAAAATGCCACGGAACTCGTTGGGCCGGCCGGCGTCCACCTCCTGCTCGGCCTTCCGGTTCTCGGTGAACTCGTTTGCCCATTGCTCGACGATGCCGCCCGTGACCGCCTGCACCGCCTCGGTGTAGAGCATGGCGCGCGGCCCGCCAGGGATCGTTTCAAGCGATATGATCCGGGACGCGAGGGTTGCCGCCTGGCGGGGATCGGTGCCGATTTGATCGAGCGGGACCGTTCGCACTTCGATCCTGACGGCGCTCTCGGCGGGAGTGCCGAGCGGGGCATGATTTCCGCGAGACACCAGCGTGTGGCAACTGGCGCAATTGTCCTTGTAGAGCCATTCGCCGCGCGCCAGCTTGCGCGTGTCGATGACCGGCAGCGCGTGCTCCGGCCAGCGCGGCAACTCGAGATTGGTCAACGCGCGGTGGACCTTGACCACGTTGTCCATGAGCACGTCGTGGACGATGTTGCCGGACAGCAGGGTGTTCGGATCGAACGGCGCGCCGACCCCCAGCGCCTCGACCATGTTGCGAGCGAGCGGCTGGCGGATGGATGTGTCGTAAAGCACCCAGTCGAAATAGGGCGTGTCCCACAGGGCGGGATAGCGCACAGGCGCGGCGTTCGAAGCGTAATTCTTGGCCTGGAGCAACGGCGTCGCCAGGATCAGGTTGCCACCGCGCTGCACGGCGTCGAGCCGCCCTAGCCCGGAGACGGGCTGGTCCGGGGAGGACTGCTGCGCCACAACCAGAAGACCGACGCGCTTGAGGAAGGCCGCGAAGAAGTCGTTGATGTTCTTCTCCAGTTGCGGCACCCCCGCGGCGGGAGTGCCGCTGGCGGCGACGATGCGGCGGATGAAGCGCTCCCGCTTGTCGGGATCGGTGTCGAGCGCGCGGATCGCCTGGACCAGATCGCTCCCGAACGCCTCGAGATCGAGATGCGCCGGTCCACCGTCGATGCGGATCTGCGCGCCCTGGTAGCGGATCTGCCCGGTATGACAGGCGGCGCAGGCGAAGCCGATCCAACGGCCGTCGTGAAACTTGTATGGCTCAGTCGTGGGAAAATCGAGCTCCCGTCGAGCGAAACCGACCGGCAGCCCGTCTGGATTGTTCTCGCTCGGCGGGTCGGCGAGGAAGCCGAGCCGCGCGAGATGGCCGGGGGCCGTGAAAAGCTCTGTCCCCGAGGCCTGCTCCAGCGCCATGAACCAGTCATAGGGCATGATCGCTGTGCCTTGGCTGACATGATACCACCACGTCGCCTTGGCAGCGTCCCATCCCTGGCAGAGATAGGTGATGCCGGCGCGCGCCGCCGCCCCGGGGTCGCATGGCGCATCGTCCGCGCGCGCGCCCGATCCGCCGCTCGCCAGCATGGCGAGCAAGAGAACCCATGCGCCCGCAAGATCGCGGACCGCGTGGCCTCGAATGCGCATGTGCGATTTCCCCCCGATCCGTGAGCCCTCGCGACGCTCTACGCCGGAATCAGAACGATTGCGGCACGTCGCGCCCGCTTGCGTGCTTAGCCCAAAGATTATGTGGTAGCAACGAGATTCGGACGGCCTGCGTTCCGTCTCAGCGCAACTCGCGCAGGATCCGTCGCGCCCGCAGCACGTCGGGAATATCGGCGGCCGGTGCGAATTGCCGCAGCGTGCCGGCAAGCGTGGCCTTGGCTTCCGCTTGACGGGCCTGCCGACCCATCAGTTCCGCGAGCGAGGTACGAGCGCGCAGCGCGAAGAGTCGCGCGCCCTGCGCCACCGCGACGTCGTGCGCGACGGTTAGCGCCGCCTCGGCTCCCGCGAAGTCGCCCATCCGGCCGAGCAACACACCTTCGGTGCGGCCGAGGTCCGCCTCCTCCATCCGCTCGCCCGTCTCGGACAACAACGCCCAGGCCTCGGCGATCTTCGCGAGACCCCCCTTCGCGTCGCCGGCCAGGCCACAGAGCTCGGCCTCCACCCGCAGCAGGCTTGGTAGGTTGAGACGTGTCCCGGTGTCGCGGTACAGGGCCGTGCTCCGCCGCACCAAGGCCAGCCCCGGCCGTACATCCCCCAGCAGGGCGCCACACCAGCCCCGGAAGCAGGTCGCGAACGCGCCGTACAGCACCATCCCGTGATCATCGGTAAGCGCCTGCAATTCGGCGGCGATAGGCGAAGCAGTCGCGGGTAGGCCGATGCAGAGATGCAGATGCGCCTGCTTCGTGAGCGCGTGCGCCAGCGAGTATGGTTGCCCGAGCGTTCTTGCCTCGCTCACCGCCGCATCGCACGCGGCCCACCCCTCGCCGAAACGGCCCGCGCACATCCGCTCCCAGGCGAGATAGGTGTGCAGCAGCACGCGCGGGTCGCCCGCCGTGCCGTAGCATTCACGGCGATCCGGGTCGAAAAGTTCCAGCGCGCGGCGCAGGAGCAGGCGGGCGTTTCGGAACGCGCCGAGATGGAATTGCGTGAAGCCGGCCGCGTAGCAACCGAGAAACTCCCACTTCCGATCGTCCCGCTTGCGGGCAAGCGTCCGCAATTCGTCTGCCTGACGCGCCGCCGTGGCGAGTTCGGCCTGCAGCAGCACCCGAGTCCATTGAAAGAACAGCACGGTCAGCAGTTGCGGCGGCGACCCCAACTCGTCGCATAGGGTCCGCATCCGGACACATTCCACCGCAAAGCTGGGAGATCCGTGCCCCTGGCTGGCCACGATCGCCTTGGTCAACAGGATCCGCAGGTCAAGCTCCTGGCGCCGCCTCGCGTCCATCTCCGGCAGCGAGGCGTTTAGTTCCAGGCCTCGCCTGAGCTGGGCGATCGCCTCGGCTGTCGCCGCGCGCGACAACGATTGCGTCCCGGCGCGCAACCACCAGGTCATCGCCCGCTCGGTCAGCCGCGCCTCGGTGAAGTGATGCGCCACGATCTGCGGCTCGGCGGCGGCAATCTGCGGGAGGCGGGCTTCCAGCGCCACGGCAATCCGCTCATGCAGCAAGCGCCGCCGGTCACGGAGCATCAGACCGTAGGCGGTGTCCTGGATCAGGGCGTGCTTGAAGCGGAGCCGACCGGCACCCGGTTGGCCACCCGGCAGCACCAGTCCCATTTCGATCAGGCGACGGATCGCGTCGTCCAGATCCGGATCACTCGCGTCGAGCGCGTGTTGGAGCAGATCCACGCTGAATTCACGGCCGATTGCCGCCGCCGCCTCGGCCACGCTGCGGGCGGCTCCAAGCCGGTCGAGACGAGCCAGCAGCGAGGCATGGATCGAAGGCGGGACCGCGCCGGGTCCGCCCCGCAGGGGGGCATCTCGGTCCCCGTCGCCGGCTTCGAGCACGGCCGTCGTGACTTCCTCGAGGAATAGCGGCACACCGTCGGACCGCGCGACAATCGCCTCGACCACATCCTGGGCGAGCGCGTCGCATCCGGCCATGCCGCGCACCAGCGCCGCGCCGTCGGGCGCCTTCAGCGGCAAGAGCGTGATCCGTTCGACATGAGCGCCGTCGGTCCAATCCGGCTTGAATTCGGGCCGCGCGGTCACAACGAGCAACAGCGGCAACGAGGCCGCGCGCGAGACCATGAGCCTCAGCAATTCCAAGCTGCTCGGATCAGCCCAATGCGCGTCCTCCACGATCGCGAGCACCGGATGGCGGCGGCTGCTGCGGACCAGCCAATTGATCAGCGTCCCCAGCGTCCGGTCGTGGCGGCGCTTCAGCGACGATTGCATGACTGGCGAGCGCCGATCGAAGGGCACCATCACTAGGTTCGCGACGAGCGCGAACTCGTCTTCCGGCGCGTCGCTCAGGATGGACTCGAGCTTGGCCCGTCGCAGCCCAGGAGGGTCTTCGGAGGCCAGCCCGGCGATATGCTCGATATGCTGGATGAAGGGATACAGCGCGACGCCTTGCTGGTGCGCGAAGCAGAAGCAGCGCAGCCGCGCATGAGGTTCCAGCACCGTCCCGGCCAGCAGTTCCGCGACGAGCCGCGACTTGCCGATCCCCGGTTCGCCGGTGATGAGAACCACGCGCCCGGAGCCCTGCCGCGCCTTGCGCCAGGATGCCGCCATCCGGTCCACCTCGATGTCCCGGCCGACGAGCGGCGTGAGACGATGGTTGGTCCGGGCGTCAAAGCGGCTGGGGTTCGCCGCCGGGCGCAGCACCTGCGCGACCTCGACCGGCGCCTCCCACCCTTTCAGGCTGTGGTGCCCGAGCTCGCGATAGACAAAGAGAGGACCGACCAGCCGCCGGACGCTCTCCGGGATGAGAACGGTGTCGGGCTCAGCAAGCGCCTGCAGCCGCGCCGCCAGGTTCGGCGCCTCTCCGCTCGCGTCCAGGCCGCGATCGCTGCCGGCATTGACGAGATCGCCGACGATCGCGACGCCGGTCGCGATGCCGATCTTGACTTGCAAGGCGCGGCCATCCTGTCGCGCGATCGCTCCCACTGCCTCCACCGTGGCCAGGCTCGCCCGCACGGCGCGTTCGGCATCATCCTCGTGGGCCTGCGGAAAGCCAAAAAAGACCAGGGCGCCGTCACCCATCGGGCGGGCGAAAAAGCCGCCATACCGTCCCATTGTTTCCGACACGCAACGATGGAACCGTCCGATCAGCCTCGCGAGATCCTCGGGATCGAGCCGCGTCGAGAGTTCGCTCGATCCGACCAGATCGCAAAACACGACCGTGAGCTGACGCCGCTCTGCCGCGGGCGGTGCGGTCGTGCTTTCTATGACCCGCAGGCCCGATCCGCACTGGGGACAGAAACGTGCCCCAGGCGGCGTCGCGACGTTGCACGCGGGGCAGGTCTCCGTCGGCCGGGCCGGAGCAAGCGACGGGCGTGGCTCGGGCAGGCGGTGCCGGCCGTCGGCGATCCGCGACCTGCCACGACGGGGCACCGAACCGGGATCGCGCATCCTGCTCACTGGTCCTCCGGTCGCGCCCAGGGGCGCGGGCGGCACCATAGACCGACCTACTATGGTGTCAAAACGAAAACCGGGCGAGCCGCAGCGCGACTACCCGGCACGCGATCCCCGAGAAATTCCGCCGCGAGCCGGTTGAATGCCGCTTTACGATCCTCGGCCGGCGAAAACTGCCTGAAGATCTGGCTGGCTGCTACAGCCCCGCGAACAACGCCGTCGAAAGATACCGCTCCGCGAACGAAGCCGCGATCCCCACGATCAGCTTCCCTTCGTTCTCCGGCTCCTTGCCGAGTTCCAGCATGACGTGCAGCACCGCACCCGACGAGACGCCGATCGGCAGGCCCTCCAACTCGGCGCACCGGCGGGCGGCGGCCATGGACTGGCGCTCGGTCACACGGCGGATGCCGTCGAGGTTTTCGAGTTCCAGCACTTTCGGACGGAAACCGGCGCCGATGCCCTGGATCGCGTGCGGGCCGGGCTCGTCGCCAGACAGCACGGCACTCTCGGCTGGCTCGATGCCGATCACCCGGAGCGAGGGTCGGCGGGGCTTGAGGGCGCGGGCGATCCCGGTGGCCGTGCCGCCCGTGCCGATCCCGGCGACGACGACGTCGACGCGGCCCTCGGTGTCGATCCAGATCTCCTCCGCAGTGGTCGCGGCGTGGATGTCGGGGTTGGCGGGGTTGTCAAATTGACGCGCCATCCAGGCGCCCGGCGTGCGGTCGACAATCGCCTCCGCTCGGGCGATCGCGCCCGCCATCCCTTGCCGGGAGGGCGTCTGCTCGACCTTGGCCCCCATCAGCCGCAGCATCTTCCGCCGCTCGATCGAGGCGCCGTCGGGCATCACCACGATCAGTTCATATCCCTTGGCCGCAGCGACGAAGGCGAGTGCTATGCCGGTGTTGCCGGAAGTCGGTTCCACCAGAATCGTCACCCCGGGCCTGATCTCTCCGGCGCGCTCGGCGGCCTCGACCATTGCGAGGCCGATGCGGTCCTTCACCGAGCCGAGCGGATTGAAGAATTCAAGCTTCATGGCGAGATCGGCCGCGAGGCCCTCCGCCGCGACCAGCCGGGGCAGCCGGACCAGTGGCGTCGCGCCGATCGTCTCAAGGATGCTGCCGAACATCCGGCCGCGGGCGGTCACGGCGCTGGTGGCGGGTTCGGGAGGGCGGCGGCGCGGGCCGGTGCTGGCGCTCATGCGCTGTTTATCTCTCCGGTCGGGTCAGAACACCAGCTTCGCGCCGACCACCGCCAGCACCGCCGCCAGGAGGCCGCGCAGCACGACGTCGGGCAGCCGGGCCGACAGATAGCTGCCGAGGATGACGCCTGGCAGCGAGCCGACCAGCAGCGACACCAGCATCGAGCCGTTCACCGAGCCCAGCATCCAGTGTCCGAGCCCGGCTATCAGGGTCAGCGGCACGGCGTGGGCGATGTCGGAGCCGATGATGCTGGGGATCGGCAGCCGCGGATACAGCAGGATTAGCGCGGTGACACCGAGCGCGCCGGCGCCAATCGAGGTGATCGACACCAGCGCACCCAGCACGGCGCCGGTGAGGACGGTGAGGATCGCGGTCTTGCGCACGCTGAATCCGGCCAGATGCAGCCCGGCATAGGCCATGACCCGCCGCCGCATCACCAGGGCGACCGACGTCAGGATCAGCGCGCAGCCCAGGATCGTCGAGATCAGGCCGGCGGAACTCTTGCCGATCAGGTCGAAGCGAGTGACCAGGTACAGCGTAATTATCGTCGCGGGCACGCTGCCGATCGCCAGCCTGCCCGTGACCCGCCAGTCGACCGTCTTGTTCATCCCGTGGACCAGCGTGCCGGCCGATTTGGTCACCGAGGCGAACAGCAGGTCGGTGCCGACCGCCGTTACCGGGTGGACTCCGAACAGCAGCACCAGCACGGGCGTCATCAGCGACCCGCCGCCGACTCCGGTCTGTCCGACCAGCACGCCGACCACGAAGCCCGACAGAGAGTACAGCGGGTTGATGTGCGGGATGACGTTCATGGCGTCACGGCGCGGTGCAGCGTCCGGTAGTCGTGTCTCCCACGATCGGCCTCCAATCCGCCTCCCCATCGGTCATCATGCGCGGCTTCCGGGGGGAGTGGTGAGTCCGATCCTGCCATCCCGTCGGCCCGGTCAAAGCAAGGGCGCCGCCCCTCCGGAGCAGCGCCCCTCGGCTCGATCATTGGTCGGTTCGCGTCAGGTCTTCTCGTGCGCCAGCTTCGGCTGATCGACCACGCGTAGGTAGGGCCGCAACGTCTTCCAGCCCTGCGGGAAGCGTTGCTTAGCGTCCTCGTCAGACAGGCTGGGCGCGATGATCACCGGCTGGCCGTTGGTCCAGTTGACCGGCGTCGCGACCTTGTGGTCGTCGGTGAGTTGCAGGCTGTCGATCACCCGCACGATCTCGTCGAAATTACGCCCCGTGCTCGGCGGATAGGTCAGGATCAGCCGCACCTTCTTCGCCGGGTCGATGATGAACACGCTGCGCACCGTAATGGTCGGGTCCGCCTCGGGATGCACCATGCCGTAGAGGTCGGACACCTTCTTGTCCGGGTCCGCCAGCACGGGGAAGTTCAATGCCTGGCCCTGGGTCTCCTCGATGTCCTTCTCCCAGCCCTTGTGGCTGGTCGCTGGATCGACCGAGAGCCCGATCGCCTTGACGTTGCGCTTGTCCCATTCCGGTTTCAGCCGCGCGACCTCCGCGAGTTCCGTAGTGCAGACCGGGGTATAGTCTTTCGGGTGACTGAAAAGTACGCCCCACTTGCCGTCCAGCCACTGGTGGAAGCGGATGGGTCCCTCCGTGCTGTCCTGCTCGAAATCCGGGGCGATCTGCCCAAGCTGTATCGACATGGCGTGCCTCCTGCCGTTGCCATGGCCCGAATATCGGGTCGCGGCCTCAGATCGCAAAGGTGATGGGCTCGGCCGCCGGCCGGCGCAATCCCGCCGCCGCCGCGCGGCGCAGCAGGTCGTCGAGCGACAGCTCGTGCAGCCGGGTCCGCAGCCCGTTGTCGAGGTCGGTCCATAGCGGGTCCACCACGGCATTCTGCAGCTTGCCGCCCGGCCCGTGCGCCGGCTGCTCGTCGTCCTCGGTGAGGCTGACGGCGACGATCTCCGCCAGGCGGATGTCACGCTGCGGCCGGCCGAGCCGGTAGCCGCCACGCGGCCCACGCACGCTGTCGAGCAGGCCGGCGCGCGACAGTGATTGCAACAGCGGCTCCATGCCGCGCCGCGCAAGCCCGATCCGTTCGGCGATGTCGGCGGCGCTGACCGTGCCGGACCGGCCGGCGTGGAACGCGATATCCAGCATGATGGACACGGCGGTCATCGCACGGTCCCGTCTAACGATCATCCCCTTGCTCCAAAGCGCGTGCTATCGGGCTCCGGTGAACTTGGCCTCAACCGGCCATCTACTTCAAGCGGGTTCACGTGCGCGCAACGATCGGTTTGTCCCCTTGGCCGCCGCGAAGCTGAGCGTCCTGCTCGGCGCCGACAGCCTGCTCGGCCGGCGCTCGGGGGTCGGGCGCATGGCCTGGCAGATCGCGCGGGCGCTGCGTGAACACCGGGAGATCGGCGCGCACCGGCTGCTGGTTGGCGCTGGCACCCTGCCGCCGGACTGGCTCGATGCGCCGGAGGCGGACATCGGCCCCGCGGCGGACGGGGCAGGCGTCCGGGGGCGACTCAGCCGGCTGCCAGGAGCCGCGGCGCTGCGATCCGTTTGGCTGCGGCGGCGCATGGACGCGATAGCGCGGGCTCTCCCAACGCCGGTCGTCTACCACGAGCCGAACCTCATCGCGCGCCCGTTTGGTGGCGCCACGGTGTTGACGATCAACGATCTCTCCTGGCGCGCGGACCGGGGCTTCCACCCCGGCCAGCGCACCGCCTGGATCGAGCGCCGCTTGCCGAGCAGCATCGCGCAAGCCACGCGCTTCGTTGCCATCTCGGCCTTCACCGCCGGCGAGATGGTGCGCGAGTTCGGCATCGCGCGCGAGCGGATCGACGTGGTGCCGCTCGCCCCCTCCGCCCTGTTCCGCCCGCTCCCGCGGGATGAGGCCGGAGCGACGCTGGCTCGGCACGGCCTCCGCGCCGGCGGCTTCGTGCTGTCCGTCTCCACCCTGGAGCCGCGCAAGAATTTCGACCGCCTGCTCGCCGCCCACGCGCTCCTGCCGGACGCCTTGCGCGCGCATCACCCACTGGCGATCGCGGGGGGCGAGGGATGGGGCGACGCGCTCAAGGACAAGCACGCGGAGCGGGCGCTGCGGGCCGGGCATATGCGGTTGCTCGGGCATGTTGCGGACCCGGAACTGGTCGCGCTCTATTCCCAGTGCTCCGCCTTCGCCTTCCCGAGCCTCTATGAAGGCTTCGGGCTGCCGGTGATCGAGGCGATGGCGTGCGGCGCGCCGGTGATTGCGGCCTCGACCACCGCCACCGGCGAGACGGCCGGCGACGCGGCGCTGCTTGTCGACCCGCTCGACGAACACTCGATCGCCGACGCGCTGCGGTCGGCGATCGAGGATCCCGCCACCGCCGACCGGCTGCGGCGCCTAGGACTGGCACGGGCCGCGACCTTTACCTGGGAGGACACCATCGCCAGCCTGATCGCAAGCTGGCGGCGGGCGCTGGCCGCCTGATCAGGCCGCCAGCGCCGCCTCGATGCCGGCGAGGTGCTCCTCGGCAGCCGGCAGGCCAAGCGCGTCGTCTCGTCTCGGTTCGTCCAACCCGAGAGAGGCGGCGATCGTCGCCGGCGACGTGCCCAGCACGTCGGCGTCGGCGGCGGGCTCCAGCCATTCGGCCTCGCGCGCGGCTTGCTCCGAGCCATGCAGCACCGCCTCCACGCTGCGCCAGATGGCGCGTTCGCGCCATTCGGGCGCGCCCGATCCGCTCCACGCACTGCGATAGATCAAGCGCGCCCGGCTTTCCAACCGAAGCGCCGGGATCAGCGCCTCCGCCGCGATCACATCGGTCAGGATGGCGGCGTCGAGTTCGGCGCCGTGCTCCGCGAGCCATGCGCGGACCCCGGCAGCGCCGACGCTCAGCACCTCGACACCGAGGTCCTGAAGCATCGCGACGTCCGCGCTATCCAGGGAGCCGAATTTCACCACCAGACCGGCCTCCGCGAAAGACCGGAGCAGGTCGGCGGGAGCCGCTTCCCCCGCAATCACCAGGACCATGCGGCGGTTGCGGCCGCGTTCGCAGGCCCGCAGCAGATGCGTATCGGGCGGATAGTGTTCGGCCGCCAGCTCGCGCGACCACCTCTCCAGCAGCTTCGGCTGGTTCACCTCGTTGAAGTGCTTGATCCCCCGCGTCGGATCGGTCCCATTCGTCGCGCTCTCGAAATGCACGATGCGGGAGCGAGGCTGGTACAGCACCCTCAGCCCTGCCTGACGAATGCGGAAGGCGAGGTCGGAATCCTCGCAGTAGGCGGGCGCGAACGTCTCGTCGAAGCCGCCGAGCCGGCCGAATAGCTCGGCTCGAACCAGCAAGGCGGCGCCCGAGACGTAGTCCACCTCGCGGACATAGTTGTAGGTCGGCTTGTCCGGATCGCCGCCACGGCCATAGGTCTGTCCCGTCGCGTTGTCCCAGACGATCGCGCCGGCTTCCTGCAGGCGGCCGTCGGGGAACAGCAGCTTGCACCCGACTGCCCCCGCGTCGGCGCGCGCCCGCATCAGCGCGACCATCGGATCGAGCCAGTCGGGCAGTACCTGAGTGTCGTTGTTGAGGAAGAACAGGAACTCCCCCCGCGCGAGCCGCGCCGCCGCGTTGCAACTGCGCAGGAAGCCGAGATTCGCCTTGTTGGCGACGAGCCGGATGCCCCGCACCCGCGCCAGCCGCTCGACCTCGGGATCGGGCGAGGCGTCGTCGACCACGATGACCTCGATTGCCACCTCCGGCAGGTTCCGCGCCACGGACGCGAGGCAGCGCAGCGTGTAGCCAACCTCACCGAATGTCGGGACGATCACCGAGACGACGACCCGGGCGGTCGGTTCGGAAAATGCGATCTCCTCCGGCTCGGCCGTCTCGATCAGGGTTAGCGCGGCCCGCACCGGGTCACCCTCGACCGGCGACGCCGGTTCGGGAACGCTCGGCTCCGGCCGGCACTCGGGGGGTATGCTCGCTGGGAACGGGCTTGCCACGGCCAAACGATCCGGGGAAAAGCAACCCGAGGCGAAGCAATCCGGGACCGTGCGAGCCGGGCCCAAGCTCGGGAAACGCGGCTCCGCGGGCGTCATCTCCGCCGACGGAACGATCCGCCACTGCCGGAAGGCTCGCCGCGATCGCGCGATGAGGCGCACCGCATGACGGCCCAGCCGGACCAGCCACGGATGGCGGGACGCCAGCGTCCGGAGCGGGCCGGTCAGCTGCCAGAGCGTGCTCGCGTGAACGGCGGCGAGTTCGGCACGGGCGCACTCCAACTGGTCCGCCGCTGCCGCCCGCTCGCTCTCCCGCTCGCGCTCCCAGTCGCGGAGCGTTGCCTCTCGTTGCTCCTCCCATTCGCGGGCCGACGCCTTTCGTTGCTCCTCCCATTCACGCCCTGCCTGCTGCCGCAGCTCCTCCCACTCGCGGCTGGCCGTCTCCCGCTCGGCTTCGGCGCGGGCGAGCGCGCCCCGTAAGGCCGCGACGGTCCGGTGCAGCGCGGCGACCGTCACGGCCCTGGAATTGTCCAAAGGCACGGCCGCCCCCTCCAGAAACCGGGCGCGATGCTCGCGCCGAGGCGGCGCCAGATGCCTCTCATAGCCGGCTTCGAGACGGCGGCGAATGCGCGGGAACAACACGTCGCCGCCCGGTCCCGCCGTCTCCTCCCAGATCTTGAGCCGGTCGACCATGTCGTAGATCGCCCGCAGCAAAGCGACCGCTGCCGGATAGTCGTCCCCGCCCTCCCCGCGCGTGCGAGCCATCCAGAAGTCGATCCTCTGGTGCGCAAAGACGCTCAAATCCCGCTCGTCCTGCGACGGACGCGCGCGGTCGGGTCGCGAGGTGTAGCGGTTCGTCTTGGCCATCCACTCGGTCACGTCGTGATATGACAGGTGATGGGTGCAGGCGCCTCCCTCCGCCGGAACCTCGAAGGAGCGCTCGCTGTGTCGAACGACGCCGGCATGCACGGTCGGGATGTAGGAGACACAACCGCGGCGGTACAGCCGGGGGTGGGTCTCCGGCCAGTAGTAGGCACGCTCATCGTGCCGACCCAAGATGTAGTGGCGAGTTGGGAGGAAGTAGATATCGGCGCGCGGGGCGCGCAGCTCGGCGTCGATGAACGCGACCCCTTCCGGGCTGAGGCATTCGTCGTCATCGAGACATAGCACCCAGTCATGCGAACACTGGGACAGCGCGAACGCGCGGGTCTCCTCGACAGTCGGCGACCAAGGGACCGAGATCACTCGATCGGCGAGGCTCGCCGCCACCGCCGGGCTGTCATCGGTGGAGGACTTGTCCACCACGATGACCTCGTCGGCGAAACCCAACGCCATGAGGCAGGTACGCAGCATCGGCGCCCGGTTGTAGGAAATGACGAACACGCTGAGCTTCTCTCGGACAGCCAATTCCGGCCCATGCGCGCTTTCTTCCGGGTGACCCGACGACGGGCTACGCGCCTCAACCCACATCATCTACCCTCGTTTGTCAGCTGCGATGGCTTGTTGCGGGATTCATCCTATGGTTGATCACCCGCGCTTATCAACTGCTAGTTGTGTTGACCGGACGTCGGCTTCCAGTCCTTTGGCCGGTTGGTCCGGTGCCGGCGAATTGACACGACCGGCGCCGGACTCCCACTCTTCCTCGCCACGCGGAGGGACGGCATGACAGGGCAAACCGGTGCGCTGCGGGCGCTGCTCGCATCGAGAACATTCCTGCACATGCCCTCGGTCTACGATCCGATCGGCGCGCGCCTGGTCCAGCAGACCGGCTTTGAGGCGGCCTATGTCGGCGGTTATGTCAGCGGCGGCTCCAGCGCGATCAGCGAACCGTTGATGACCATGACCGAGCAGGTGGCGATCGCCGGTGCGGCGGCCGCCAGCGTCACGATCCCGGTGATCGCCGACGCGGGGGCCGGGTTCGGCGAGCCGTTGCACACCATGCGAACGGTGCGCGAGTTCGCCCGCGCCGGGATCGCCGGCATCCATATCGAGGACCAGCTGTTCCCCAAGCGCGCGCACTATCACAAGTACCAGGCGCACGCGGTCCCGACCGAGGAATTCGTTGCCAAGGTCCACTACGCCTGCCGCGAGCGCGACCGCGTCGACCGTGACTTCCTCATCATCGCGCGCACCGACACCTGTCGTGAGCTCGGGCTCGACGAGGCGGCCGGGCGGATCAACCGCGCCGCCGATGCCGGGGCCGACATGGGACTGTTGTTCCCGCGCAACCCGGTGGAGGCCGAGCGGGCGCCGCGCGCGTGCCGCGTGCCGCTGGTCTACGTGATGAGCCGCGGCAACCGCGACGGCCGGCCCATCTTCACCCGCCAGCAGCTGGAGCAGATGGGCTACGCCGCGTGCATCGACGCGCAGGTGGTGCTCGGCGCGGCGTTCATCGCCATGCAGCGCACCTTGCGCGAGCTGCGCGACACCGGCGCGGTCGCCGGCATTACCGAAGCAGAGTTTGTCCGCGCGCGGCAGGGCATCGAGGACATCATCGGGCTCGACGAGCACTACGCCATCGAGGAGGAGACGGTCGAGCATCGGCCGTGATCGCCATGCGCCTGCAAGACATCGCCCAGGTCATCCGCAGCAAGAACGCCGGCCCGCGCAAGCTGACGCTCGACGTGATGTTCGCCGACGACTCCGACTACCGCCGCGTCGCCAGTTCCGGCGCACTCAACGCCAGCCGCATCGCCGCGCTGTACGGCCTGGAGGCGCAGGATGTGGCGGTGATCGAGTATCCGCTCGGCCGCGCCATCAAGATCACCATGCCGCGCCGCCTGACCTCGGGCGATCCCGGCGACCGTGACGTGTACGGCGCGCAACAGCACACGCCGCTGCTCGGGATCGAGCTGTGAGCGCGGTTGCGCGGGTCCGCGCGCAATTCGAGGGCGCCGGCGCGCGGCGCAGCATCCGCCTGCTCGGTGCGTCCGGCCAGCTCGGCTACGGCATCCCGACCCCCGCCTTCGAGGCCGGGCTGGCGCGCGAGCCGGACCTTATCGGCTGCGACATGGGCTCGACCGATATCGGCCCGAGCTATCTCGGACGCGGCGAGATGGCGACCGCTCCGGACGCCACACGGCGCGATCTGCGCAAGGTGCTGCTCGGCGCGCGGGAGAAAGACATCCCGCTGGTGATCGGCTCGGCCGGATCGGCGGGGGCGGCGCCGCATCTCGATGCGACGCTCGCCATCGTGCGCGAGATCGCCCGCGCCGAGGGGCTGCGTTTTCGCTTGGGCGTGCTGCGCGCCGACATTCCGAAGCCGCTGCTGCACGCTGCTTTGCGCGCCGGCGAGGTGCGTTCGTTCGACGCCTCGCCAGAGCTGACGGCGGAGGACATCGACGCCGCCAGCAACATCGTCGCGCAGATGGGCACCAGCGCGATGCAGCGCGCGCTCGCCGCCGATGTCGACGTGGTGATCGCCGGCCGCGCCTGCGACACGGCGATTTTCGCGTCGCTGCCAGGGATGCTCGGCTTCCCGATGGGGCTTGCGGTGCACATGGCGAAGGTCATCGAGTGCGCCTCGCTGTGTTGCGTGCCGGGCGGGCGCGATTCCATTCTTGCCACACTGGACGAGGACGGCTTCGAGCTCGAAAGCATGGCGCCGCAGCGCCGCGCGACCCCAGTATCGGTCGCCGCGCACAGCCTCTACGAGCAGGGCGACCCCTACACCGTCGCCGAGCCTGAGGGCCGGCTCGACCTGCGCGAGGCGCGCTACGCGGCGATCGACGACCGCCGCACGCGCGTCACCGGCGCGCGCTGGCACGAGGCGGCGGAGACATGGGTAAAACTCGAAGGCGCGCGGCTCGTTGGCGAGCGCGCGGTGCTGCTCGCCGGTGCCGCAGATCCGCGCTTCATCGCCCGCGCCGAGACCATCCTCGCCGAGGTCGCCGAGGTGGTGCGCGAGCTGGTCTGCGAGAACACTCCGCAGGATTACTCGCTGTTCTGGCGGGTGTACGGCGCCAACGGCGTGCGCGCCGCGGTGCCGCCGGGCGAGGCACCGCCGAACGAGATCTTTGTCCTCGGCGAGTGCATCGCACCGACCCGCGCACGCGCCGCCGAGGTGGTGCGGACGATGAAGCAATATTTGCTGCATCACGGCTATCCCGGCCGGCAGTCCACCGCCGGCAATCTCGCCTTCCCGTTCACGCCGCCCGAGGTGTCGATCGGGCCGGCCTTTCGTTTCAATATCTACCACCTGATGCGTGCGCATGATCTCGACGCGCTGTTCCCGCTCGAGGTCGAAACTCTCTAACGGAGGACGCCAGATGATCCAATCCGGCCGGATCGATGCGCCGCTGCGTGCCGCGGTCGACACCGGGAAAATCCCCGGCGTCGTCGCGATGGCTGCCAGCGCGGAGGGCATCGTCTACGAGGGCGCGTTCGGCCAGCGGATGCTGGGCAGCACGCAGCCGATGACCGTCGATACGGTGTTCTCGATCGCGTCGATGACGAAGGCAATCACCGCCGCCGCCGCGATGCAGCTCGTCGAACAG
Source organism: uncultured Alphaproteobacteria bacterium (assembly GCA_963795435.1). Classification (GTDB taxonomy): domain Bacteria; phylum Pseudomonadota; class Alphaproteobacteria; order Acetobacterales; family Acetobacteraceae; genus JAFKFI01. The sequence continues at coordinate 1,034,230 of CAWCHV010000009.1, read as the reverse complement.
GGGAAACTCACGCTCGACGAACCGCTCGGCCGGTTCGCGCCGCAGCTCGCCGAGCCGCAGGTGTTAGAGGGCTTCGATGCGTCCGGCGCTCCCCGGCTGCGCCCCGCGCGTCGGGCGATCACCTTGCGCCGCCTCATGACGCACACCGCCGGTTTTTGGTACGACGTGTGGAACGCCGACTTGCACCGCTATGCCCAAGTGACTGGCAAACCGAGCGCCCGCACCGGCCTGCTCGCCGGGCTCGACGCGCCCCTGGCGTTCGATCCCGGAGAGCGCTGGGAATACGGCATCAACATCGACTGGATCGGCCGCATTGTCGAGGCGATCAGCGGCGAGGATCTGGATACGTATTTCCGCGCGCATCTGTTCGGTCCGCTCGGGATGCCAGATACCGGCTTCGTACCGAGCGACGCGCAGGCCGCGCGCGGCGCCGGGATGCACGTGCGCGAACCCGATGGCTCGCTGACGCCGTCGCCGTACCAGAAGCCGAGCTTCCCCGAGTTCTTCCCCGGCGGCGGCGGATTGTTCTCGACCGGGCGGGACTATTTGCGCTTCCTCCAGGCGCTAATGCACGGCGGCAGCCTGGACGGCGAGCGCGTGCTCAAGCCGGACACCGTCGCGCTAATGGGCCAGAACCACATGGGCGCGCTCGACGTGCTGCCGATGCGCACCGCCGAGCCCCTCATGTCGAACCACGTCGAGCTGTTCCCCGGCATGACCAAGAAATGGGGGCTCAGCTTCCTCATCAACACCGAAGACGCGGACACGGGGCGCAGCGCGGGCAGCCTGTGCTGGGCCGGACTGCGGAACACCTACTACTGGCTGGACCCGAAGAAGCGCGTCGCCGGCGTGCTGCTGACGCAGATCCTGCCCTTCGGCGATCCCACGGTGCTCGGGCTGTTGGACGCGTTCGAGGGCGAGGTCTACAAGGCGCTCGACTGAGCTGGGAGCGTCGCAATGGCCGCACTCGAAGCTATCCCCTACCCCGACGCCAAGCTGCGGCGGATTCTCTCGAGCGTCCGCACCATCGCGCTGGTCGGCGCGTCGTCGAACTGGAACCGGCCGAGCTACTTCGTGATGAAGTATCTGCAGGGCAAGGGCTATCGCGTCATCCCGGTGAACCCCGGCCTCGCCGGCCAGGAACTGCTCGGCGAGCGCGCCTACGCCTCGCTGCGCGACATTCCCGAGCCAGTCGACATGGTCGACGTCTTCCGCGCCTCGGATCAGGCGGGGCCGATCGTCGACGACGCCATCGCGATCGGCGCCAAGGTGGTGTGGATGCAGCTCGGCGTGCGCAACGACGAGGCGGGCGCGCGGGCGGAGGCGGCTGGGCTCGAGGTGGTGATGAACCGCTGCCCCAAGATCGAGTTCGGCCGGCTCGGCGGCGAGCTGTCCTGGAGCGGCGTCAATTCCAGCATCATCCGCAATCGCGCCGCCGAGCCGCCCACCGCCCAGCGCGCGCGGCCGGTCGAGCTGCCGCCCGACAATCTCTCCTACGGCTTCGAGACCCGCGCGGTGCACGCCGGCGCCGCACCGGATCCCACCACGGGCGCGCGCAATACGCCGATCTACCAGACGACGGCCTTCGTGTTCGACGACGTGGATCACGCCGCCTCGCTCTTCAATCTGCACAATTTCGGCTACATCTACGGCAGGCTGACCAATCCCACGGTCTCGGTGCTGGAGGAGCGAATCGCCAGCCTGGAGAACGGCCGCGCCGCCCTCGCCGCCGCATCAGGACACGCGGCGCAGTTCCTCATCTTTGCAACGCTGCTCGAACCCGGCGATGAGTTCCTGGCCTCCCGGAACCTGTACGGCGGATCGCTCACGCAGTTCGGGTTGTCGTTCAAGAAGCTCGGCTGGACCTGCCATTTCGTCGATCCCCACGACCCCGAGAATTTCCGCCGCGCGCTCACGCCGCGCTGCAAGGCGATCTTCGTCGAGAGCCTCGCCAACCCCGGCGGCATCGTGGTGGACCTTGAAGCGATCGCGCGCGTGGCACACGACGCCGGCGTGCCACTGATCGTCGACAATACGCTGGCAACGCCGTATCTCTGCCAGCCGATCGAGTGGGGTGCCGACCTCGTCTGCCACTCGACGACGAAGTTCCTCGACGGGCACGGCAACTCACTGGGTGGCGTGATCGTCGAGTTCAGGAAAATTCGACTGGTCGGCGGAGGACAAGTTTCCCTCGCTCAGCGAGCCCGAACCGGCGTACCACGGGCTGAAGTTTCACGAGAATTTCGGCGATTTCGCCTTCACCATGAAGGCGCGCGCCGTCGCCTTGCGCGATTTCGGCCCGACGATGGCCCCGATGAACGCCTTCCTTACCATCACCGGCATCGAGACCCTGCCGGTGCGGATGGATCGGCACGTCGCCAACGCGCAAAAGGTCGCGGAATTCCTTGCCTCGCACGAGCGGGTCGGCTGGGTGTCCTATGCCGGGCTGCCGGAGAATCGCTATCACGACCTCGCGCGGAAATACCTGCCGCGCGGCGCCGGTGCCGTATTCACCTTCGGCGTGAAAGGCGGCTACGAGGCGGGGATCAGGATGGTGGAGAGCGTGCGGCTGTTCTCGCATCTCGCCAATATCGGCGACACGCGCAGCCTCATTCTCCATCCGGCCTCCACCACGCACCGCCAGCTCACCGACGAGCAGCGCGATGCCGCGGGCGCCGGGCCGGACGTGATTTGTCTGTCGATCGGGCTTGAAAGTGCCGACGACATCATCCGCGATCTCGATCAGGCGCTGATCGCGTCGCGCGGCTGAGCAGCGCCTCGGCGAGCAGCGGCAGATCGTCGGCCCAGCACTCCGGCGGACGCGGCCGCCGTGCGCCGAACGCGGCAAGCGGGCGGCAGGAGAGCACATCCAGCATGTCGCGTGGCGGCAACGCACCCCTGCCGCCGACGACGCCGAGCAGCGCGCCGCCGATCGGACTTATGCCGCGTATCTCGGCGATGGGCGTGCCGCGCATGAGATGGAAAAAGCCGCTCCACAGCAGGAAGAGCGCGCGATCGCCGTGTTCGGATGGTTGCGCCTTCGTCGGTTCGAGCGCACGCAGCACGTCGGCATCGGGTTGCACGGCCGCCGCGCCGAGCGCCGCGCGCATCATGTCGTCGCGCGAGCCGCCGCCCACCGCGGTCGCGATCGCAGCCGCCACTGGCGCACAGGCCAGCACGGAATTTCTATTCCCATGCGTGAGCCGCGCATCGGCGACGGCGAGTGAAGTGGCCTCGCTCGGTCGCGCGCCGATGCCGAACGGGGCGCAACGCAACACCGGCTCGTCCACGCGGGCCTCGACGCGCGATCCATCCCCCGCGATCAGGCCGCGCGCGAGGATCAGCGCCGCTTCCATCCCCGGACCGGGCTGGCCAGGTAGTCCGTCGGCTCCCGATCCCTCGCCGATCGCGAGTCCCGCGAGGCAACCGATGGCGCGGTCAAGGCCGTGATCCGCGCGAGGCGGCGCCAGCGTGACACGCTCCGCCAATGGTGTCTCCGGCGGATGGCCGAGCGACCAGTCGCGGCCGAGCAGCGCGCGCACCGCCAATGGCGCACCCGCGAAACATTTGTCCATGCCGCCGGTGCCGTCCGGTCCATAGACCGGCGGGTTTCCCGCGCCGTCGACCAGGATGCAGCCGGCGCCACGCAGCAGCGCGTGCCCAGCCGCGTAGTCGTAGGCGGAGAGCCCCGATTGGCGCGACGCCGTGGCGATCGCATCGCCCGCCGCGACGCGTGCCAGTCGATACGCGACGCTGTTGCTGGAGACAAACCGCGCCGGTGCGACGCGCCGCATGTTGGTCGCGGGCCTCGCGTAGGAGCGATAGGCGAGCAAGACGAACTCGTCTTGCGTGAGGCCACGCGACGCAAGGTCAGGACGGATGGCGGCGCCGTTGCGGACGAGATGATCCATGCCCTCCGCCCAACCGATCAGGTCGGATCCGCGATCCGGGCTAAGCGGCGCGTGCACCACGCCGAGCACCGGAACGCCTTCGCGCAGCAGGGCGACCGCCACGGAAGAACCGCGCGCGCCGCGCAGGAACTCCGACGTGCCGTCATGCGGATCGACCAGCCAGCACCAGGAGCGATCGCCGTCCAGCACCGGCGCCGTCTCCTCGCCGACGAACGGCACGCGCAGCACGTCCAGCAGGGCGTCCCGAAGGAAAATCTCGATCTCGATATCGACCGGTGCCTTGTGGCCCGAGCCGCGCGGGCCGTCGGGGCGCAAGAACTCGGCCCGCACCATCGCCCCGGCACGCAGCACGAGCGGGATGGTGCCGTGCAGGATGTCGAGCAGGTCCATACGGGCGGGGGACTCCGGGTCTGGCCCGCCATCATAGCGGCCGGACCCGCCGACGCGAGCATCGGCCGCTAGAGGCGGAGCACGCCGTGTTGATCGGAACCCCCGTCCGAACCGCCGGTTGCAGTCGCGATCCCACCGTAAGAGGCCCCCCAATGTTCATCCACAAATCCGTGATGCTCCACGAGGTCAAGGTGCAGAACCCCGATCCGGTGTTCGCCGAGAAGCTGCTGGAGCAGTTCGGCGGCGCTACGGGCGAACTGACAGCTTCGCTCACCTACCTCACGCAGTCCTTCCACACCGACAATGCCGGCATTCGTGACATGCTGCAGGACATCGGAACCGAGGAGCTTGGTCATCTCGAAATCGTGGCAATGCTGATCGAGCAGCACACCAAGCGCGCTTCGTCCAACCTGCAGGACAAAGCGTATCAGAGCACCCTCTTCGCGATCCGCGGGCCGGGACCGCATCTGATCGAACTCGAAGGGCCTCTCGTGGGATGGCCGCTACGTCAACGAGGGCGGCAATGTCGTGCGCGACCTGCGCGCCGACATCGCGGCCGAGGCCGGCGCGCTCAACACCTACGAGCAGCTCATCGCGATGGCGCAGGATGACGGCACGCGCGACGCGCTCGTCCATCTCGCGACGCGCGAGGTCTCCCACTCGCATATGTTCATGGAGGCACTGCGCTCGCTCAATGCGCTGGACCAGCCGCTGTTCGGCGATCTCAAACCCGACAGGACGGTCAATCTCTACTTCAATCTTTCTTCCGGTCCGGGCGCCGACCAGCGTGGCCCCTGGAACAGCGAGCCGGCGTTCCAGTACGTCTCCGACCCGCTGCAGCACGAAATGCAGGAGCACGGCGGGGGCAAATCGTCGCAATCCAACGAGATGCGCTCCGGCACGTCAGGCCAGGGCAATCTCGGCCAAGGGCGCGCGCCCTCCGAGCGGCGCTGATGCTTCCGGCACAGCTCGATCGGCGAACGCTGCTGCGATCCGGCGGAATGGCCGTCGGATCGTTGGCCCTCGCCGGCGGCTGGACCCTGCCCGCCAATGCGACGCCACCAACCCCTCCGCTGACAGCGGGGCTCGGCACCGAGCTGGCCGGCTCCGTGGTCGCCTGGGTCGTGTTGGATTTCGATCGGGGCGCGACCCTGCGCCTGATGCAGCTGGACGGCGGCCGTCCGGGGGCGGAACTCGCCGCGCACGCTCTTCCGCCGGTCGCTCCGACCACCGCCGCTGACGCCGCCAATCAGCTCGCGATCGCGACCGTCGCGCAAGCGTGGCAAGCGCCGCCGGGCACGTGCGCGATCGAGCACAGCCGCATCACCCATCCGGCGAGCGGCCGTTCGATCGGTTATGCAATCTGGGTCGATTTCGCGTAGGCTTCAGCTCTTGCCGGCGTAGCTCTTGGCCATGCCCTCCGCCGGCTCGGCTTGCGGCCCGTACGGCATGATCGGGTATCGCAGACCAGCCTTCGACAAGCCCTGCAAGCCCTGCACGGCGCGCGCGAGGTCGGCGGGCGTGCAGGCCATCAGCATCTCGTCGTCGGCGACACCGCCGTAGCGCCGCTCGGCGAAGCAGGGGATCGACAGGCTGACCTCGCGCGTCTTGAGCGCGTGGCCCCAGCTATCGGCGCAGGCGCTTTCGCCGGTGATGCTGAAATCGTATCGCTTGTAGTTCTTCCATTGCAGCCCGTTGATGAACAGGATCATCTGCGCGGGGTTGCCGTAGAACAGGCATATGTCCGGCGGATCGAGCCGGGCTCCGCGCAACGGCGAGATGGCGAGGCCGTGATAGCGGCCCGATGGCACGCGCGGCATCTGCGCCTGATGCGCCGCCGAGGCCTCGCGATTCTCGAACCACACGCCTTCCATCTTGCGCCCCGACAGGAAAAGCTCGCTCGGCTGGCTGAGGCCGATTACGCCGCTGCAATTGGAGAACTCCGGCACGTTCTCGGTGGTGACGCCGAGCGTGAACCCGGCCATGCGCGACTGAGTGACGAGCTGGCAGGTCGAGAAGGTTTTCTCCTTGGGCGGGCGGCGCAAGCCCGGCACCGCCTCCATCTCCTCGCGGCTCTCAAACAGCTTCATGCCGATGGGCAAGGTGCGCAGCCGGAGCAGCTGGTCGAGCTGGGCGGCGAGCTCCGCGATGGTCTTGGCGTCGGGCTGGCTGGCGTTGGTGTCGGTCAATGCGTCGGGCATGTTGAAAATCCTCAGTCGTAGGCGAGGGAAATGGTCTCGGCCACCAGCGCCGGACGCGCCTGGCCCTCGATCTCGACAATGCTTTCGCAGATCAGCCGCTGGCCGCCCTCGATCGGCTCCACCGCCTTCAGCTTTTGGGTCAGGCGCACCCGCGAGCCGACCTGCACGGGATTGGTGAAGCGCACCCGGTTGGTGCCGTAGTTGATGCCGCGCGAGGATTTCCGGATGCGGTAGGTCGACAAGCGTGGCAGCAGCGAGAGCGTGAGGAAGCCGTGCGCGATCGTCTTGCCGCCCGGCATCTCCTTCTTGGCGCGCTCCACGTCGACGTGAATCCACTGGTGATCGCCGGTCGCGTCGGCGAACAGGTCGATCATCGGCTGATCGATCAGCACCCATTCGCTGGTCCCAATATCTTTTCCGATATGCGCCGCCATGTCGGCCGGCTTCTCAACTTCCAGCACCTTGCTTCCTCCCACGCTTGCCGGGCGGATTATGGACCAGATCGCCGGCTGGGACACAATCGCCCGCCGCTTGACACCCCGAAGCGTGGCTCGTGCAATGCGGGCGCGAAGCTGGGCGGGGGGACGATGGCGCTCAAGGATAAGGTGCATCCGGGTTTCCTGGAGGCGATCCGCGACATCCCGGACGGCGCCACCATTGGTTTCGGCGGCTTCGCGCTCCCCGGACTTCCCGGCAATCTCATTCTTGCCCTGGCCGAGCAGGGGGCGAAGGATCTGACGCTGGTGGCCAACACCACGGGCGGGACGCGCAACGATCCCGGCATCGGGATGCTGGTCGCGCGTGGACAGGTGCGCCGCGCGATCTGCGCCTTCACCGCCGCGACGCGCGCCTCGCAGAAGCTGCCCTTCACCGAGTTCTACGAGGCGGGCAAGGTCGAGGCCGAGCTGGTGCCGCAGGGCACCTTGGCCGAGCGGATGCGCGCCGCCGGCGCGGGAATACCCGCGTTCTACACGCCGACCGCCGTCGGCACCGAACTGGCCGAGGGGCGTGAGACAAGAACGTTCGGCGGGCGGGAGTATCTGCTCGAGGAGGCGCTGCCGCTCGACTATGCCTTCGTGCGCGCCTGGCGAGCGGACACGTTCGGCAATCTCCAGTACCGACGCTCGCAGCGGAATTTCAATCCGGTTCTGGCGATGGCCGCGCGGATCACTGTCGCTGAGGTGGAGGAGGACATCCTGCCGCTCGGCGCGATCGACCCCGATCAGGTCCACACCGCCGGGGTGTTCGTCAGCCGCGTCGTGCGCATCCCGCCGGCGCCGCAGGCCTGGTGGCCGCAGCGTCCGGGGAGCCATTGAGATGAGCGAGACCGCCGGACTGAGCCGTCAGCAGATGGCCGACCGCATCGCGCATCTGTTCGAGGACGGCTGGATCGTCAATCTCGGCGTCGGGATGCCGACCCTATGCTCGAACACCGACATCGGCGAAACCGACATTATCTACCATTCCGAGAACGGCGTGATCGGCTACGGCCCGATCGCCCCTTCCGGCGAGGAGGATTTGCACCTGGTCAATGCCGGCGGGCAATACGTCACGTTGCGGCCGGGGGCGGCGGTTGTGCATCACGCCGACAGCTTCGCGATGATCCGCGGCGGCCGCATCGATGTCACGGTGCTCGGCGCCTACGAGGTCGCGTGCAATGGCGACTTCGCCAACTGGAAAGTGGCGGGGGCGAAGGGCGGCGGCATCGGCGGCGCGATGGATCTCGCGGCGGGGGCCAAGAACGTCTTTCTCATCCTCGAACACACCACCCGCACCGGCGCGCCGCGCCTAGTGCGCGAATGCGCCATCCCGGCGACCGCGCGCGGGGTGGTCAAGAAGGTGATGACCAATTACGGGCTGTTCGAGCCGGCCGGCGATGCATTCCGGCTGCTGGAGATCGCGCCGGGAATCGAGGTCGAGCAGGTGCGGGCGGCGACAGGGGCGGAACTGGTCGTGGCGGACGACCTTCGGTCCGTCTCAATCTGACTGGGCCTGGGCACTTATTGGTTGCGTCGATCCTGGCGCGCTGATGACCGTCGCCGTCCCTTCAAAGTTGAATAAGCATCAGGTGTGACCAATGACCTTGACTCTTCAAACCGGCCCTCAATCGCATAGGTGACCATAGACGCTATCCGGTACTCCCGGAAAAACATGGAAATGCCCTCATGGAGGCTTGTTGCCCATTCGAGCTGACCCATTTCTCCCGACAGGAATGGTAGATGCTTCCTGGCTGGTAGCTGCTCAACCCGGGGCGAGAACGGGTTGGCCGCATAGGGTATTACGGATTGCCTGATAGGCGTCGATGCCGCGACGGGCGGCGGTCCCGATAACGGAGCGGACGGCGGCGAACAGGTCGGCGCCCCAGTCGGAGCGGAAGCCGCCAGTGACCTTGCGGTATGTTGCGGTCGGGCGCAGTTCGCGCTCGCTGCTGTTGTTGTCGGCGGCAATCTCGGGATGATCGAGGAAGGTGAACAGGTGGTCGCGAACGCGGGCGTAGCGCTTGCGCAATCGTTGGCCGTCGCGATTGACCGGTGCCAGCGCCATGACGGCATCGAGCGAGTGTTCCAGACGGCGGCGGTATTCGCGCCGCGTGCTGTCGGCCAGACCGCGGTGTCGCCGCGCCAGCACCACGGCGCGCAGCAGCAGCGCCTTCATGCGCGGCGCAAACACCGCATCGCCAGCGTCGATGGCATACTGGCAATCGCGCAATTGGTGGGCGAGGCAGACCTGCCACAGCTCGGCATGGCCCTGCTGTGCACCGTAGAGATCGGAGACCCACAACGCCGGGCGATGCCCGGCCAGCACCTCGGCCACCACGTCCGCGCCACGGCTGCGGCGGACGACATGGATCACCACCTCGGCGTTCTGGAACACCCAGTTCCAGTGGCCGCTGCCATCGATACGCACGCCGGTTTCGTCGGAATACACCACCCGCGCACGCCGCAGCCGAGCGAGAATGGCCGCGACATCGGCATCGAACCGCGGCTTGCCGCGGCGGAACGCGGCATCCAGCGCGCCCTCGCTGATCGCCAGGCCGAACAACTCCATCAGCAGCCGGGCCAGCCGCTGGTAGCTGACGGCATGCACGAAACGCAGATACATCGCGAGTGCCACGATGTTGAGGCTGAACGGCGTGCCCGGCTCCAGCCCCTCCGGCACCGCCGCCAGCGTGGTGGCGCCACAGCAGCGGCACTGGGCGGCATAGCGCTCCACCCGCGTCACCATCGGACGCACGCGTGGCAGACTCTTGGAAATGAAATGTGGCATTTCTAAATAGCTTGAGAGTATCTACGTGTTCGGCTACAGCCTCTTCGATCTGGTATTGATAGGCTTTAGCCGCATTAAAAGAGGATTGTCTTCCTGCCAATTCCTTTTTTATTTCTGTGTCGCAGGGACCTTCTATAACAACGTACAGAAGCGCCAACCATAGTCGCAAATAATTAAATCTATTCACCTCATCTTGGTGAGACAGACCGCCTTTCTTTTCTCTTCTTTTATCGATTTTATCGACATTCTCACGCATCAGGGTCGCTGGAATAAAATAATGCGAGCAAAGTCTTTGAATAATGTCAGAATCCCGGTGAGGCAGGCTGCTCACACTCATCTACGAAGAATCTCCCTGTGCGCAATTCATTGGGTATCTGGCGCGAGCAGGACAATGCCCTAACGGCCTTCGGAAATGTCACCCCGAACTGGTTTCGTCCTGAAGGATCGGCTGGCCCAGCTCCGCGAAACGGAACAGCTGGAGCGCATGCGGTCCATCGAAATCGAGCACGCGCAGATCGTCGGTCTCGTGGAGATCTTTCTCGACCACGGTGAAATGCCCGCCGTAGCGCTGCTTCGCCAGATCAAGCGGAATTTCGAAGGCAATGAACTTGCGGATCCCCTTCACCCTCAGCTTCTCGAGCAGGGCAGGATGCATCGGCGACGGAAACGACGTGAGAATCACAAGCGCGCCACTCGCCCCGAGCAAGAGTATCGACTTCATGGCCGTATTCCCTACCTCCGGCCGTCATCCCCAGTTACGGCCGGATTGTGACTGATTATAGGCGCCGCATCCCATTGGCGCGAGAACTTCCCCGTCAGCCAGGCCCTGACGTCGGCTCAGACCCGCGCCAGCACCTGCTCTTTGAACCGCCGCATCTCGGCCAGCGCCGCGTCCGCGCTCTCGGTCCACTCGAAATCGAAATCGAGCCCGGTCACGCCGATCTCCCGCAGGCTCCGCAAGTCGGCAAGAACGTCGACGTCGCCGCCGGAGAATAGCCGCCTTTCGCCGTCGGAGGCCTTCGGCGACACCACCGAACCGTAGCGTTTCACGCGATAAACTACCTGCATCCGCGCCGGATCGCGCCCGGCCGCCTCGGTCAGCATGCGCATCCGCTCGATCCCCGCCCGCAGGCGCGGCAGCGTGTCGAGCAGGTGGCTATTGTTGCTGCCGATCGGATACCACGCATCACCAATGCGGGCGGCGCGGCGCATCGAGGGGCCGCTCTCGCCGCCTACCCAGATTGGCGGGTGCGGCTTCTGCACCGGCTTGGGCTCGAACGCCAGGCCATCCGCGACATGCACATACTTGCCGTCGATGCGCGGCGAGGCCTCGGTCCACAGCGTGCGGAAGGCGTCGAGATAATCGTCCGTGACCGCGCCCCGTTCGGCGAAGGGCGTCGTCACGGCGGCCTCGAACTCGGCCTTCAGCCAGCCGGCGCCGACGCCCACGATCAGCCGCCCGCCCGACAGCACGTCAATGGACGAAAAAGTCTTGGCGGCCAGCACGGCGGGGCGGTGCGGCACCACCAGCACGGCCGTGACCAGGCGGATGCGGCTGGTCTTGGCGGCGATCCAGGCGGTCGCGGCGAGCAATTCGAGCCGGTTGGTCGGGCCGGAGCCGTAGAACTCGCCGCTTTCGGAGTAGGGATAGCCGGGGGCGGCAGCATCGGGCAGGATCAGATGGTCGGTCAGGGTCAGGTAATCGTAGCCCAGCGCCTCGCCTTCGGTGGCGAGCCGGGCCACGACCTCGGGGGCCGACATCGGGCCGCTGATCGGCAGATTGAAGCCAAATTGCATCAGGGCCCCCCGGCATTCTCGCCGCCACGCTAGCGCGCCCCCTTGAGCGCGCGTCAATCCGGCCGCATTTTAGGCAGACTTGGTCGGAGATGCCGGTTACGTCAAATTGGCGAGCAAAACGGGCGAGCGAAATCATCGCGGCGCATGGCGCGCCCGATCGCGGCGTCTTGCCGGTTCTCCAGGCCCTACAAGCTGAGTTCGGCTTCATCCCCCCGGAGGCGGTCCTCGCGGTCGCCGAGGCGCTGAACCTGACGCGGGCCGAGGTCCACGGGGTTCTCACCTTCTACCATGACCTGCGCAGCGAGCCGTTCGGGCGGCACGTTCTGCGGCTATGCCGGGCCGAGGCCTGCCAGTCGATGGGCGCCGAGGCGCTGGCCCGGCACGCCCTGGCTCGGGCGGCGGTGGACTGGGGCGGCACAACGCCGGACGGTGCGCTGACCGTCGAGCCGGTATTCTGCCTTGGCCTGTGCGCCTGCGCGCCTTCCGCGATGCTGGACGGCGAGCCGGTGGGGCGGCTCAACCCTGGCCGGATCGACGCGCTGCTGGACGGGCTCGCATGACCGCCCGGCTGTTCGTGCCGCGCGATGCCGGGGCGCTCGCCGTGGGAGCCGAAGCCGTCGCCCGGGCGCTCGCCGCCGGGCTGAGTGAGCGAGGCCGTGAAGCGGAAATCGTGCGGACGGGCTCGCGCGGGCTTTATTGGCTCGAACCAATGGTCGAGGTAGAGACCCCGGAGGGCCGCATCGCCTACGGCCCGGTGAGCGCCGGCGATGCGCCGGGACTGCTCGACGCGGGGCTGCTCGATGGCGGGCCGCACGCGCTGCGGCTTGGTCGGCCGGAGGCGTTGCCCTTCCTCGCGCGCCAGACCCGCCTGACGTTTGCCCGCTGCGGGATCGTCGACCCCCGCTCCCTCCCGAAATACCGCGCGCATGGCGGCTATCGCGGGCTGGAGCGCGCGCTTTCGCTCGGCCCCGAAGAAATCGTGGACCGGGTGATCCGCTCGGGCCTGCGCGGGCGCGGCGGCGCCGGATTCCCCACGGGGATCAAGTGGCAGACCGTGCTGCGGGCCGAGGGCGCACCGAAATACGTCGTGTGCAACGCCGACGAGGGCGATTCCGGCACCTTCGCGGATCGCATGATCATGGAGGGCGATCCCTTCCTGCTGATCGAGGGTATGACCATCGCGGCGCTGGCGACGGGCGCCAGCGTCGGGTTCGTCTATATCCGCTCGGAATACCCGCACGCGATCGAGACGATGAACGCGGCGATCGCGACAGCGCGGGCGACGGGACTGCTCGGCGCCAACATTCAGGGTTCGGCACTCAGCTTCGACATGAGCGTGCGCGGCGGTGCCGGCTCCTACGTGTGCGGCGAGGAGACCGCGCTGCTCGACAGCCTGGAAGGAAAGCGCGGCATGGTGCGCGCCCGCCCTCCCCTGCCCGCGCATCGCGGCCTGTTCGGCAAGCCCACGGTGATGAACAATCTTTTGTCGTTCGCCGCGGTGCCGACGATCCTGGCCGATGGCGCGGATGCCTACGCGGCAATCGGCATGGGGCGCTCGCGCGGCACCATGCCGATCCAGCTCGCCGGCAATATCCGTCACGCGGGCCTGTTTGAGGCCGGCTTCGGCATGACGCTCGGAGAACTCGTGCACGACATAGGCGGCGGCACGGCGAGCGGCCGGCCGGTGCGCGCGGTGCAGGCCGGCGGCCCGCTCGGCGCCTATTTCCCGCCGGCGCTGTTCGACACGCCGTTCGACTACGAGGCGCTGGCCACGCGCGACGGCCTGCTTGGCCACGGCGGGCTTGTCGTGTTCGACGACACGGTGGACATGGCGAAGCAGGCGCGCTTCGCGATGGAGTTCTGTGCCTTCGAGTCCTGCGGCAAGTGCACTCCCTGCCGCATCGGCTCGGTGCGCGGCATGGAGGTGATCGACCGCATCGTCGCCGGCGAACGCACGGCGGAAAACCTCGTCCTGCTGCGCGACTTGTGCGACACGATGCGCTTCGGCTCGCTTTGCGCGCTCGGCGGCCTGACGCCGTTGCCGGTGATGAGCGCGCTGACGCATTTCCCCGAGGATTTTTCCACTGCACGCCGCGCCGCGGCGTGAGGAGACTGCGATGCCCGTCCTGAAGGAACTCGATCACGGCACACCGGCCGCCCGCTCCGAGCGGATGGTCAGGGTGACGATCGACGGTTTTCCGGTGAGCGTGCCGGAAGGCACCTCGGTGATGCGCGCCGCCTCGCTCGCCGGCGTCCAGGTGCCGAAACTCTGCGCCACAGACTCGCTAGACGCATTCGGTTCCTGCAGGCTGTGCCTGGTGGAAGTCGAAGGCCGCGCCGGAACGCCCGCCTCCTGCACCACCCCCGTCGTCGAAGGCATGGTGGTGGCAACTCAGACCGATCGGCTGGCGCGGCTCAGGCGCGGGGTGATGGAGCTCTACATCTCCGATCATCCGCTCGACTGCCTGACTTGCGCGGCCAACGGCGATTGCGAGCTGCAGGACATGGCGGGCGCGGTCGGCTTGCGCGACGTGCGCTACGGCATGGACGGCGCCAATCATCTGAGCGCGGCGAAGGACGAGAGCAACCCGTATTTTGCCTTCGATCCGGCGAAATGCATCGTCTGCTCGCGCTGCGTGCGCGCCTGCGAGGAAGTGCAGAGCACCTTCGCGCTGACCATTGAGGGTCGCGGCTTCTCGTCCGTCGTCTCGCCGGGCATGGGCGAGAGCTTTTTCGAGTCCGAATGCGTCTCCTGCGGCGCCTGCGTGCAGGCCTGCCCGACCGCGACCCTGATCGAGAAATCGGTGATCGAAACGGGCCAGCCGGAGCATTCGGTCATCACCACCTGCGCCTATTGCGGCGTGGGTTGCAGCTTCAAGGCGGAGATGCGCGGCGAGGAGGTCGTCCGCATGGTCCCCTACAAGGACGGCGGCGCCAACCACGGGCATTCCTGCGTGAAGGGCCGCTTCGCCTGGGGCTACACCACGCATCGCGACCGCATCCTCAAGCCGATGGTGCGCGAGCGCACCACCGATCCGTGGCGCGAGACCACGTGGGAGGAGGCGATCGGGCGCGTCGCCGACGGGTTCCGCCGCATCCAGCGCGAGCACGGCGTCGGTGCGATCGGCGGCATCACCTCGTCGCGCTGCACCAACGAGGAAACCTTCCTCATGCAGAAGCTGGTGCGCGCCGGCTTCGGCAACAACAACATCGACACCTGCGCGCGCGTCTGCCACTCGCCGACAGGCTACGGGCTCAGCACGACCTTCGGCACCTCGGCGGGGACGCAGGATTTCGACAGCGTCGAACACGCCGACATCGTGCTGGTGATGGGCGCCAACCCGACCGACGCGCATCCGGTGTTCGCCTCGCAGCTCAAGCGGCGGCTGCGCGCCGGCGCTAAGCTCATCGTGATCGACCCTCGCCAGATCGACCTGGTGCGGATGCCGCACGTCGAGGCCGCATTCCATCTTGCGCTGCGGCCCGGCACCAATGTGGCGATGCTCAACGCACTGGCGCACGTGGTCGTCACCGAAGGGCTGGTTGACGAGGCGTTCGTTTACGAGCGTTGCGATAGGGAAGCGTTCGCCGAATGGGCGGCCTTCGTCGCCGAGCCGCGCAACTCGCCGGAGGCCGTTGCGCCGCTCGCGGGTGTGCCGGCCGAAGCGATCCGTGGCGCCGCCCGCCTCTACGCGACCGGCGGCAATGGCGCAATCTACTACGGACTTGGCGTGACGGAACACGCGCAGGGCACCACCGCCGTCATCGCCATAGCCAACCTTGCGATGGCAACCGGCAATATCGGACGGCCTGGCGTGGGGGTGAACCCGCTCCGCGGTCAGAACAACGTGCAGGGCTCGTGTGACATGGGCTCCTTCCCGCACGAGTTCTCCGGCTACCGCCACGTCGCCGATCCCGCGACGCGCGGCATCTTCGAGCGCGAGTGGGGATTGTCGCTCGACCCCGAGCCCGGCCTGCGTATCCCGAACATGCTGGACGCGGCAATGGACGGCTCGTTCAGGGGCCTCTACATCCAGGGCGAGGACATCGCGCAGTCCGACCCCGACACACGCCACATCGTCGCCGGGCTGTCGGCGATGGAACTGGTGGTCGTGCAGGATCTGTTCCTCAACGAGACGGCGAACTACGCACACGTGTTCCTGCCCGGCTCCACCTTCCTCGAGAAGGACGGCACCTTCATCAACGCGGAACGCCGCATCGGCCGGGTGCGCCGCGCGGTGCGGCCGAAGGGCGGGATGGCGGATTGGGAAATTACCCTTGCCATCGCGCACGCGCTGGGTTGCGACTGGCAGTATTCGCACCCCTCCGAGATCATGGACGAGATCGCGCGCACCACGCCGACCTTCGCCGGCGTGTCCTTCGCCAAGCTCGACGAACTCGGCTCGGTGCAGTGGCCGTGCAACGACGCGGCACCCACGGGCACCCCGATCATGCACGCGGAACACTTCGTGCGCGGCATGGGCAATTTCGTGGTGACGGAATTCTTCCCCACCGACGAGCGGACCGGGCCGCGTTTCCCGCTGCTGCTCACCACCGGGCGCATCCTGACGCAGTACAATGTCGGCGCGCAGACGCGGCGTACGGACAACACGATCTGGCACGGGGAGGATCGGCTTGAGGTGCATCCGCACGACGCCGAGCAGCGCGGCATTCGCGACGGCGACTGGGTTCGGCTAGAGAGTCGCGCGGGCGCCACCAGCCTGCGCGCGCAGGTGACGGAGCGCGTGGCGCCCGGCGTCGTGTACACCACGTTCCATCATCCGACGACGCAAGCCAACGTGGTGACGACGGACTACTCGGACTGGGCGACCAACTGCCCCGAGTACAAGGTCACGGC
The DNA here is from genome assembly GCA_963795435.1 of uncultured Alphaproteobacteria bacterium. Classification (GTDB taxonomy): domain Bacteria; phylum Pseudomonadota; class Alphaproteobacteria; order Acetobacterales; family Acetobacteraceae; genus JAFKFI01. Next base: position 1,017,806 of record CAWCHV010000009.1, on the reverse strand, counting down.
GGTGCAGGTGTCACGCTCGAACGGCCCGACCGAGTGGCAGGAGAGCTACCGCGCCCACTCCGAGGCGAGCCGGCGCATCCTCGCCGCGGAATGAGTGGCGCGCCGCCCTCCCATTTCTCCGTCCCCGTCGAGGTCTGGCGGGCGCAGGGAGCGGTGCGTGGTATTCGCAGCATTCCCGAGGAGACCGCGATCGCGCTGACCTACGGGCGCATGACTCACGCGGTGATGATGGCGACCCCCGCGGACCTCGAGGATTTCGCCGTCGGCTTTAGCCTCGCCGAGCGGATCATCGCCTCCCCCTCCGAGATGGAGGAGCTGGAGGTCGTCGGCGGCGAGCAGGGGATCGAGCTCCGCATGTCGGTCGCCGGCGGGCGCATGGATGCGCTGCTGCTTCGCCGGCGCGTGCTCACCGGTGCGACCGGTTGCGGGCTCTGCGGGATGGAGAGCCTGGCGGAAGCGGCACGCGCGCCGCCCGCCGTGAGCAGCACGCTGCGCGTCCCGGCCGACGCGCTGGCCGCCGTGCCAACCGCCCTCGCGGAGTGGCAGTCGCTCAACGCGGCGACTCGCGCCGTGCACGCGGCGGGGTTCTGGACCGAAGCCGGCGGCATCGTGCTGGTGCGCGAGGATGTCGGACGGCACAATGCGCTCGACAAGCTGGCAGGCGCGCTGGCCCGGCGGGGCGTCGATGCCTCGCAGGGCGTCGTCGTGCTGACCAGCCGGGTGTCGGTGGAGATGGTCCAGAAGACGGCGGTGATCGGCTCGCCCGTCATCATGGCGGTCTCGGCGCCCACGGCGCTCGCGCTGCGCGTCGCGACGGAGGCGGGCATCACCCTGCTCGGGATCGCGCGGGGCGACGGCTTCGAGCTGTTCACGCATCCCGACCGGATCGTATTGCAGGAGCCGGCGCATGTCGGCTGAACGACTGGTAACGATGGCGAACCAGATCGGCCTGTTCTTCGCCCATCGCGGAGAGCGGGCGCCCGAGCTGATCGCAGGCCACATCCGGCAATTTTGGGACCCACGGATGCGCGCCGCCATTCTGGCGCATTTCGCCGAGGGCGGTGCCGGCCTCGATCCGCAGCCCCGAGCGGCGCTGGAGCTGTTGATGCAGAGCGCGAGCACGCCAATCCGGACGTCCCAAACCGCCCCGCGATGATCACCCGGTCGCCTTAAAGCGGACACATCCGGGCACCATTTTCCGCTCACGGACGGAGGCCCAGCCAGGGTCTTCCTCTCGTGATTGCGGAGGGTCTCATGACTTCGAGAGCGCGCTTGTTGATTGCAGTGCCGATCGCCGCAGGGCTGCTCGCCATGCCAATGGCCGCTGCTCATGCCGACTGGCACGGCCACGGCGGCTGGCATGGTGGCGGCTGGCATGGTGGCTGGCGCCCGGGCGGTTGGGGGTATCGGCCGCACTGGGGGCCGGGTCCGGTCGTCGCCGGTACACTGCTTGGTCTCGGTGTCGGCGCCGTTGTCGCGGGCGCCCTGGCGCCACCGCCGGTGTATTACGCCCCGCCGCCGCCGGTCTACTACGCGCCCCCGCCTGCCTACTTCGCGCCGCCGCCCGCCTATTACTACCCGCCCTAGCGTCGGAGCCGGAGGGTCCAGTCCCGCAGCCCGGCCAAAAGCGCCGAGATGAGCTCGCGGCTCTTCTCGTCTGTCAGGTTGCCCTCGGCGTCGAAGCGGGTGCCGGCCGCGCCGATCATCACCTCGGGCTGGTTCAGCACAAGGCCGTTCATGAAGACGAAGGATTGCCGCAGATGGTACTGCGCTCGCGCAGTACCGAGCGCGCCGACGCTGGCCCCCATCAAGGCAATCGGCTTGCCGTTGAAGGGCTGTTCCGGCGGGCGTGAGGCCCAATCGATCGCGTTCTTCAGCACGCCGGGGATCGAGTAGTTGTATTCCGGCGTCACGATCAGGAGAGCATCGGCAGCCTTGATCCGTGCCCGGAAACCCTCGACTGCCGGCGGGAAGCCCTGCGCGCGCACATCCTCGTTGTAGAGAGGGATGGGAGCGATATCGAAGGTCTCCAGCATCACGCCGGGCGGAGCGAGTTCCTTGGCGGCGCGCAGGGCCGCCGTGTTGTAAGAGGCCTTTCTCAGGCTCCCTGAAATGCCAAGGATCGTCACGCCGGGCTGATCGCTCATGCTGGCACTCCCAACAGCTCCTCGCGCGCCGTCACTCACGCGAGAGGCAGAACGCAAATCGGCCGGACCCGCCGGGACCGGCCACTCAGCCCGAAGCGGCGACCCGGCCGCGGGTCAGATCGCTTCCTTGAGTTCCTTCGCCGCCCGGAAGGCGATCTTCTTGCTCGCCTTGATCCTGATCGCCTCGCCGGTCGCGGGATTGCGCCCCATACGGGCAGCACGCTCGCGGACCTGGAGGATGCCGAGGCCGCCGATGCGGATGCGATCGCCGTTCTTCAGGTGGCCGACCACCAGCCCGACCAGATCCGACAGCACCGCGTCGGTCTGCCGCTTCGCCATCTCGTGATCCTCGGCGAGCTGCGCGGCCAGATGCTTCAGGGTCACGGTCGCGGGGGCGGCGGCTGCCTTGGCACCTCGGGCCGGAGCGGCGGCTTTCGCCGTCGCGGCCTTCGGGGCGGCCTTCTTGGGAGCCGCCGCCGTCTTCTTCGCCGGCGCGGGTTTCTTCGCCATGATCGTCGCCTCGCTATTCGAATCGGGGCTTACGGCCCCTTCCGTCTACAGAATCACGCTTCCCGCCGCAGAACAAGAGATTCGATGCGTTTCTCGGGGTAATCGATCAATTCGTGGTCGCGCCGGCCAGTTCGCGCAGCGCGGCGGCCACCGCCTCGGGCGCTTCCCGTGGCAGGAAGTGGCCGGCCGCCCGGACGACCTCGCGCCGCCGCAACGGGGTGAAGCGGCCTACGTGGCCCTCGCTGTTGGTCGGAGGATCGACCCCGTCGCAGGCGCCATGCAGGACGATCGTCGGCACGGTGATCGACGGTCGCTCGGCGAGCCGCTGCTCGATCCTCTCCAATGCGGGATCGCCCGGCGCCGCGCGGTGACGGTGGCGGTAGGACTGGATCACCACGTCGACGAAATCGGGATTGTCGAAGCTCTCGGCGGTGCACTCGAAATCGGCGTCCGTGACATGCAGATTGGGCGACCAGAGCCGCCAGAGCAGCCGCGATAACCCACGCCGATCCGTCGCCAGCGCGGCGCGACCTCGTTCCGTGTGAAAGTACCATTGGTACCAGTGCCGGTATTCCTGCTCCGGCGCGGCCGGTCGGCCTGACGCGGCGATGTCCTGGATGTTGTAGCCGTTGATCGACAGGAGCGCGCTCACCCGCTCCGGCCAAAGGGCGGCGACGACGCACGCCGCCCGACCGCCCCAATCGTAGCCGGCGAGCGACGCGCGAGCGAGGCCGAGTGCATCCATGAATGCCAGGAGATCGGCCCCGAGTGCGGCCTGTTGGCCGGAACGGGGTGTCGCCGGATCGAGGAAGCGGGTCGCCCCATAGCCGCGCAGCCACGGGACCAGCACCCGACACCCCGCTTCGGCCAAGCGGGGCGCCACGCCGTCCCACGTCCGCGGGTCGTCCGGGAAGCCATGCAACAGGATCAACGGTTGACCGTCAGGCGGGCCGCTCTGCTCATAGGCGATCTCCAGGGTGTCCGTCCGGATACAAAGCTGGTCCACCGTGTCCGCCATTCGCCGATCCATCTCGCTCTTTGGTGCAACTATTGTGGTCCACGATCGCCGACATGCACCAGGGGGCGAAACCTATGTTCCTGCCTCGCGTTTCTGCGACGCTTGCCCGGACCACGGCCATGCGACGCGAGGCCGGTGCGGGCCCGGACCACGCCCGTGACGCACCGCTCGCGGGTGGATCGAACCCTAGCGCGGAGTTGAACCAGCCGAATGGCCGGATTAGTTCTTGTGACCGGAGGGGCGGGCTTCATCGGTCGGCATGTCGTGCGCGCGTTGCTCGAACGCGGCGACGCCGTGCGGGTGGTTGATAGCCTGATTGACCAGGTGCATCACGGCAGCCCGCCCGACCGCCTCCTCGACGAGGTGGACTTCATTCACGGCGATGTGCGCGATGCCTCCCTGATGGCCCGGGCGGTACGCGGCGTCGACAAGGTGGTCCATCTCGCCGCCGAGGTCGGCGTGGGCCAGAGCATGTACGCGATCGACCGCTACATATCGGTCAACGATCACGGCTCGGCGGTGCTGTTCCAGGCGCTGATCGGCAATCCGGTCGAACGCGTGGTGGTCGCGTCCTCGATGAGCATCTACGGCGAGGGCCTCTATCGCGACGCGGCGGGCGCAATGATCGAGGATGCCGTGCGTCCCTCGCAACGTCGCGTGCGGACCGGCTGGGATCCGGCGGGTGCGGACGGCGGATTACTCACACCTGTCGGCACGCCGGAATGGAAGCGCCCCGAACTCGCATCGGTCTACGCGATCACGAAATACGTCCAGGAGCGCCTGACGCTGACCGTCGCCCAAGCCTACGGAATGGAAGGCGTGGCGCTCCGGCTGTTCAACGTCTACGGGCCGGGTCAGGCCTTGTCCAACCCCTATACCGGCGTGCTCGCGATTTTCGCGTCGCGCCTGCTGAACGGCGAGCGTCCACTGGTGTTCGAGGACGGCGAGCAGCGACGCGACTTCGTGCATGTCGAGGATGTCACGCGCGCTTTCCTGCTCGCGCTTGAACGTAAGGAGGCGGTCGGCGGGGTGTTCAACATCGGCAGCGGACGCGACGTGAGCATCTGTGAGGTCGCCGACGCCATCGCCGCGGCGATGTGCAAGCCGCACCTGATGCCGGATATCACCGGCGAGGCGCGGGTCGGTGACATCCGCCACTGCTTCGCCGACATCTCCGCCGCGCGCACAGCACTCGGCTTCGATCCGCGCCGCTGCTTCGACGACAGCCTCGAAGAATTGTCCGACTGGGTACGCCGGCAGCGCGCGGTGGATCGGGTCGCGGAGGCGAGGCGCGAACTCGTGGAACGAGGTCTCGTGACATGAGCGTCGGCGACAAGGTGCTGATCACCGGCGGCGCCGGTTTCATCGGCAGCAACCTCGCGGACCGGCTGGCGAGCGCGGGGCACGACGTGCTCGTGTTCAATTCGCTCGCGCGTCCGGGCGTGGAGGAAAATCTGGCGTGGCTGCAACGCCAGCATCCACACCGGATCACAACCCTGGTCGGCGATGTGCGCGACCGGGCGGCCGTCGAGGATGCCGCCGCAGGCGCCCGCGCAGTGTTCCACATGGCGGCCCAGGTCGCCGTCACCACGAGCATGAGGGATCCGCAAGAGGATTTCGAGATCAACCTGCTCGGCACGATGAACCTGCTCGAGGCGCTGCGCCGCCGCCCCGACCCGCCGCCGGCGATCTTCGCGAGCACCAACAAGGTCTACGGTGATCTCGACAACATCGAGCTGGTGCGCGTCGGCGAGGCCTACCAGCCGCGCGACGCGAGCTTGCGAAAGCACGGCGTCAGCGAGGACTGCCGGCTAAGCTTTCACACCCCGTACGGATGCTCGAAGGGGGCGGCGGACCAGTACGTGATCGACTATGGCCGCAGCTTCGGCATCCCGACGGCAGTGCTGCGCATGAGCTGCATCTACGGCCGCCGCCAGCGCGGCACCGAGGACCAGGGCTGGGTCGCGCATTTCCTGCTGCGGATGCTGCACGACGAGCCGATCACCGTCTACGGCGATGGGCGGCAGGTGCGCGACATCCTGTGGATCGACGACGCGGTCGATGCCTACGTCGCGGCGTGGCAGCGCATCGGCGACGTCCGCGGGCACGCCTTTAATCTCGGCGGCGGCCCGGCGAACTCGGTGAGCCTGCGGCAGGTGATCGCGCGCATCGAGGAACTGCTCGGCCGCCCCGCAGCACTGCGCTTCGAGGATTGGCGGCCGGGCGACCAGCGCTACTTCGTCGCAGACACGCGACGCGCGCGGGCCGCGCTGGGATTGCGGCCAGCGCGCGATTGGCGCAGCGGCATCTCGTTGCTCGCCGACTGGTTCGGCGCAGAGCATGGCACGCTGCTTCGCGCCGAGGCAGCGCAATGAGGGTAGCACTCGTCAACCCGCCCTGGAGCTTCGAGCACAGCATCTATTTCGGCTGCCGCGCCCCGCATCTGCCGTTGGAGCTCGGCTACGCGCGGGCGCTGCTGGAGCGCGACGGGCACACTGTCCTCATGCTCGACGGCCATCTGTTCGGGCAGCAGTTGGCAGACCTCGCAGGCCAGGTCCTGGCGTTCCGGCCCGACATGACAGTGGTTCCGACCGCGCCGAGCTACCTGTTCTGGCGTTGCGCGCCGCCCGAACTGCGCGTGCCGCGCGCGATGCTCGCCGCCCTCGACGGGTGCGGCGGCGCCACGGTCGCCATCGGCCCGCACGGCTCGGCGACACCAGGCGCCACGCTGCGCAAGCTCGGCGTCGATATTGTCGTGCGTGGCGAGTCAGAAGAGGTGCTTGCCGCGATTGCTTCCGGTGCGCCGGCGGAATTCCATACCGGGGACGGCGGTATTGCGCGATGGCGTAGCAAGGGTGAACGGTCCGCCCCAAGCCGCGCGCCTCATCGACCTTCCGGCGTTGCGCTGGCCGGACGAGTGGGTCCGCCGGCATCACCATCACCATCACCGCTTCGACACCAGGCCGAATACGCCAGGTGCCGAAGTCGAAGCGTCACGGGGATGTCCGTATTCCTGCTCCTTCTGCGCCAAGATCGACTATCGCGATCGCTACCGCAGGCGCGACCTCGCGCCGCTGCTTCGGGAGATCGAAGGGCTGCGCGCGCAGGGTGTCACCTATCTGTATTTCATTGACGAGATTTTCCTCCCGCAGCGCGCGCTGCTCGAGGCGCTGGTGCCGCTCGGACTGAAATTCGGCGTGCAGACGCGGATCGACCTGTGGACGCCTGAGATGATCGCGCTGCTTGGGCGCGCCGGCTGCGTGTCGATCGAGGCGGGTGTCGAAAGCCTCACCGAGGACGGGCGCGCCGCCCTCGACAAGAAATGCCGCAAGAGCACCGATGAATTGGCCGAGCTGCTCATCCTGGCGCGCCGGCACGTGGCGTTCGTGCAGGCAAACCTGCTGTCGATGGCGGACGACGATCCCGCGCTGGTGCGCGCGTGGCGCGAACGCTTGTCGCGTCACGACGTATGGGCGAACGATCCCGTGCCACTGTTCCCGTATCCCAGCGCGCCCGACTACCGGCGGCTGTGGGGAGCGCCGGACGATCTCGCGTGGGAGCGCGCCCACCGGCACTATCTTGCGCAGTTCGATCGTTTCAGCGACATCCAGGACGACGCGCCGCTTGCGTTGCGGGAGCTGGAAGCGGAATGCCTGGCTTGAACCCGCGCCGCGTGCTGCTCACCGCCGACGCTGTGGGCGGGGTATGGCGCTATTCGCTCGAACTTGCGGGCGGATTTAAGTCGCGCGGCATCGATACGGTCATCGCCATGTTGGGTCCGTCTCCCACCCGTGCACGGTGCGGGGAGGCGCTCGGCGTGGCGCGGCTGATCGAGACCGGCCTGCCGCTCGACTGGACCGCAGAGAGCGCGCACGCGCTCGCCTGCGCCGCTCGCGAACTCTCCGCCTTTGCGTCGCGCGCCGGCGCAGACTTGGTGCAGCTTCACGCGCCGGCTTTCGCCGGATTGGCGCGCTGGCCGGTGCCGGTGGTCTCGGTCGCCCATTCCTGCCTCGGCACTTGGTGGAGCGCGGTGCGCGGCACCGAGCTGCCGGATGATTTCGCCTGGCGCGTGGCGGCGACGGCAAGCGGCTTGCGAGCGTCCGACGCGGTGATCGCGCCGAGCCACGCATTCGCCGCCGAACTCCGCGCGACCTATGGCGACGACATCGGGATCACGGTCGTCCACAACGGCCGCCACGCACTGCCCGAGCTGTGCGCGAGCCGGGAGCTTGCGGTAGTGACGGTCGGGCGATTGTGGGACGACGGGAAGAATGTCGTCGCGCTCGACCGTGTGGCAAGCCGGATTTGCGCCCCGATCTACGCCGTCGGGCCGACCGCGGGGCCGAATGGCGCCGCGATCAAGTTCCAGAATCTGCGAGTGCTGGGCGAGCTCGACGAAGCAGCGTTGCAGGCGCGCTACGCGGCAACGACGGTTTTCGCCTCTCCTGCGCTCTACGAGCCGTTCGGTCTGGGCGTGCTGGAGGCCGCGCAGTCCGGCATGGCGCTGGTGCTATCGGACATTCCGACGTTTCGCGAGTTATGGGACGGCGCGGCACTGTACGCGGCACCCCGGTCTGATGACGAACTGCTTCGCACATTGACGCAGCTGCTCAGCGACCCGGCGGCGATCGCCCAATACGGTGCCCTCGCGCGGGAACGCGCCCGGAGCTACACAGTGGAAGCGATGGTGGAGCAGACCGCGGCGGTTCACCGCGCGGTGCTGCTCCGCAGGCCGCTTGCGTCGGTGGCGTGATGCGGGTCGCCCTGTTCACGCACTCGCTGGCATCCTGCTGGAATCACGGCAACGCGCATTTCCTGCGCGGGATCGCCCGTGAGTTGCTGGCGCGCGGGCATGAGCTGCGCGTGTTCGAGCCAGCGGACGGCTGGAGCCGCGCCAACCTGCTGGCGGATCACGGGAGCGCGGCGCTCGATCGGTTCGCGCGAGATTTTCCCGAGCTGTCGTCGACTGCGTATGGCGCGGAGTTGGACCCGGTCGAGGCGACGGACGGCGCGGATCTCGTCATGGTGCATGAATGGACCGACCCCGCGCTGGTTGCGGCGCTGGGCCAGCTGCGCAAGCAGGGCGGCCGCTTTTCGTTGCTGTTCCACGACACGCATCACCGCGGCGTCAGCGATGCGGCGGCGCTCGATGCTATCGACCTGTCGGGCTATGATGCGGTGCTCGCCTTCGGCGCATCGCTCGCGGCGGTGTATCGCCGTCGCGGATGGGGCGAGCGCGTGTTCGTCTGGCACGAGGCGGCCGACACGAAACTGTTCCGCCCGCCAATGCAGGAGGGCCCGCGCGCGGGCGTGGTCTGGGTCGGCAACTGGGGCGATGGAGAACGCGGCGACGAGCTGCGCGAATTCTTGCTGGAACCCACCGCGCGCGCCGGGCTGCCGCTCGACGTGTACGGTGTGCGCTATCCCGCCGATGCGCTCGCCTTGCTGCAAAAACTCGGTGCGCGCTATCACGGCTGGCTGGCAAACGCCAGGGCACCGGAGGTGTTCGCGCGTCACACGACGACCGTCCACGTGCCGCGCCGCTACTACGCCGACGCGCTGCCGGGCATTCCGACGATCCGCGTGTTCGAGGCGCTCGCCTGCGGCATTCCGCTGGTCTCCGCACCGTGGCGCGATTCCGAGCAGTTGTTCCGACCCGGCCGGGACTATCTCGTATCAAAGGATAGCTACACCATGCACGACCATTTGCGGGCGCTGGACCACGACCCCGACCTGCGCGCATCGCTCGCCGCCAGCGGGATCGAGACCATCCGGTCTCGCCACACCTGCGCGCATCGCGTGGACGAGCTGCTACGCATCGTCGCGACGCTCCGCCAGTCGGTGGCTGCCTGATGCACATCGCATTCTACGGCTCCAGCCTGCTGTCGTCGGTACTGGAACGGCGCCGCGACCTACTATCGGGGCCTGCTCGGGGCGCTGGCGCGGCTTGGCCATCGGATCACGTTCTACGAGCCTGACGCCTTCGAGCGTCAGCAGCACCGCGACATCGAGCCGCCCGATTGGGCGAGCGTCGTCGTCTATCCGGCGACCCCCGAGGCGGTGCGCGCCGTGATGGCGGAGGCCACGCGAGCCGATGTGGTGGTGAAGGCGAGCGGCGTCGGCGTGTTCGACGACGAGTTGCTCGCGGGCACGATCGCGGCGGCGGCGCCTGGTGCGCTCCGCGTGTTCTGGGACGTGGACGCGCCGGCGACCCTTGCCGCGCTGCGCGCCGACCCGGCGCATCCACTGCACGCGGCGCTCCGCTCGCTTGACATGGTGCTAACTTATGGCGGCGGCCCGCCGGTGGTCGCCGCCTATCGCGGCTTCGGCGCGCGCGCGTGCGTGCCAGTCTACAACGCGCTCGACCCGGGGACGCACCATCCCGCGCCGCCCGATCCCGCGTTCGCGGCGGACCTCTCACTGCTGGCGAACCGGCTGCCGGATCGCGAGGCGCGAATTGGTTCTTTCTTTCTCGACTCCGCGAGCATGCTGCCGCAACGCCGATTCCTACTCGGTGGCGCCGGCTGGGGCGACAAGGCGGTGCCGACGAATGTCCGCACCATCGGACACGTGCCCACCGCTGCGCATAACAATTTCAATTCGACTCCACTCGCCGTGCTCAACGTGGCGCGCGACAGCATGGCGGAGGTCGGGTTTTCGCCGGCGACGCGCGTGTTTGAAGCTGCCGGCGCCGGCGCGTGCCTCATCACCGATGCGTGGGAGGGGATCGATCTGTTCCTTGAGCCAGACGAGGAAATCTTGGTTGCACGCGACGGGGCGGATGTCACGGCGCATCTCGACGCTCTCACGCCCGAGCGGGCGCGGCGGATCGGCGCGCGCGCACTGCGACGTGTGCTGGCGGACCACACCTACGCGCAACGCGCCGAGACCGTGCATAGTCTGTTGACCCACGCGCTGGCGCAAAAGCGCGAGGCGGTGGCGGCATGAGGCAGCCGCTGCGCTTCGTGTTTCTCGGCCTGAGCCTCAGCTCGTCCTGGGGCAACGGCCACGCCACAACGTATCGCGCACTGCTGCACGCACTCGCCAGCCGCGGCCACGACATCCTGTTCCTCGAACGCGAGCAGCCCTGGTACGCCGAGCACCGCGACATGGCGCGACCGGATTTCTGCGAACTGGCGTTCTATCGCAGTCTCGCCGAGCTGGAACGCTGGGGCGAGGAGATCGCAGCGGCCGATGCGGTGGTGATCGGTTCATACGTTCCCGAGGGCGTCGCGGCCGCGGAGTTCGTGCAGCGCCACGCGGCGGGGGTGACGGCATTCTATGACATAGACACGCCTGTCACCTTGGCCAAACTCGCCGCCGGCGATCACGAATACCTCGCGCCCGACGCCATCCCAGGTTTCGACCTCTATTTGTCATTCACCGGCGGCCCGACCTTGCGCCGGCTAGAGCGCCAGCTCGGCGCCCGCAGCGCGCACGCGCTGTATTGTTCCGTGGATCCGCGACTCTACGCGGCGACCGACGCGGCGCGGAGGTGGGATCTAGGATATCTCGGCACCTACAGCTCCGATCGCCAGCCGGTGCTCGACCGGCTGCTGCTCGAGCCGGCGCGGCGCGCGTCGCATCGCCGTTTCGTCGTCGCCGGTCCGCTCTATCCCGCCGATATCGAATGGCCGCGCAACGTCGAGCGCATCGAGCACCTACCCCCGGCGGAGCACGCTGCGTTCTACTCCGCCCTTGGCTGGACGTTGAACGTGACGCGCGCCGACATGGTGGCTGCCGGCCACAGCCCGAGCGTGCGGCTGTTCGAGGCAGCGTCCTGCGCCGTGCCGATCATCTCCGACCCGTGGGACGGCCTCGACGCGCTGTTCCGGCCGGGCCGGGAGATCGTCATCGCGCACACCACCGAACAGGTCCTCGCCACGCTGGCGATGCCGGAGCAGCGGCGCGTCGCGATCGGCAACGCCGGTCGGAAGCGAGTGCTGGCCGAGCATACCGCCGCGCACCGGGCGCGAGACCTCGAACGCCTCGTGCTGGAGCACGCCGCCCACCGCGCGGCGGCTGTGGCGTAGGATTGTCGTTGCCGGTCATTTACTAGCGCTTTCATCGGTTACGCCGTTATACCCGTGCTGGTCATGGGATCCGCGACTTTGCGGCGCTTAAGGAAGTCGTGGATGGCCAGCCTTCGCCGGCCATGACGGAGTGGACCGTAGCGGCGACTCTGCCGCCCCTGCGCTGTTCCTTTCGGCCGGAATGCGCGACAAACGACGGGCCGGGACTTCGGAGGAACGATCATGGCACGCCATCTCAAGCAGGGCCGCGACGCGGCGGAGATCGCCCAGGACGATGCACGAGTCCGCGCGACGGTCGAAGGCATCCTTGCCGATATCGGCGCGCGCGGCGACGCGGCGGTGCGCGAGCTTTCGGTGAAATTTGATGGCTGGGACCGGCGCGACTACCGGCTGACGGACGCCGAAATCCGCGACTGCCTTGCGGCGCTGAGCAAGCGCGAGCTTGACGATATTCGCTTCGCGCAAGCCCAGGTGCGCCGTTTCGCCGAGGCGCAGCGGGCCGCGCTACGCGATGTCGAGATCGAGACGCTGCCGGGCGTCGTGCTCGGGCACAAGAACATCCCGGTGGGCTCGGTCGGCTCCTACGTGCCGGGCGGGAAATATCCGATGGTGGCGTCGGCGCATATGTCGGTCGTCACCGCGAAGGTCGCCGGCGTCGAGCGGATCGTTACTTGTGCGCCGCCCTACCAGGGCAAGGCCGCCGCGGCGATCGTAGCCGCACAGCACCTCGCGGGGGCAGACGTGATCTATTGCCTCGGCGGCGTACAGGCGGTCGGCGCCATGGCGCTCGGGACCGAGACGGTCGACCGCGTGGACATGCTGGTGGGACCGGGCAACGCCTATGTCGCGGAGGCCAAGCGGCAACTCTACGGGCGCGTCGGCATCGACCTGTTCGCCGGTCCCACCGAGACGCTGGTGATCGCCGACGAGACGGTGGACGCGGAGATGTGTGCGACCGATTTGCTCGGCCAGGCGGAGCACGGACCGACCTCCCCGGCGGTGCTGCTGACCACCTCGCAGGCGCTGGCGCGGGCGACGATCGCCGAGGTGGAGCGGCTGCTCGGGATGCTGCCGACCGCGCCGATCGCGCGTCGCGCCTGGGAGGATTGCGGCGAGGTCATCGTCTGCGACGACGACGCGGAGCTGGTGCGCGAGGCCGATCGCATCGCGTCCGAGCACGTGCAGGTGATGACGCGCGATCCCGAGTATTTCCTCGCCCACATGCGCAACTACGGCGCGCTGTTCCTCGGTCCGCGCACCAACGTCGCGTACGGCGACAAGGTGATCGGCACCAACCACACGCTGCCGACCAGGAAGGCGGCGCGCTACACCGGCGGGCTGTGGGTGGGAAAATTCCTCAAGACCGTGACGTATCAGCGCGTGCTCAGCGACGAGGCTTCCGCGATGGTCGGCGAGTATTGCTCGCGGCTGTGCATGTTGGAGGGCTTCGTCGCCCATGCCGAGCAGGCCAATCTGCGGGTGCGACGCTACGGCGGACGCAACATTCCCTACGCGACGGCGGCGGAATGAGTACTGACAAAAAACTGCCGCGCACGCCCTCCTTCCGGCTCGACGGCAAGCGCGCGCTGGTGACGGGTGCGGGGCGCGGCATCGGGTTCGCCGCCGCCGCCGCGCTGGCCGAGGCGGGCGCGCACGTCACCTTGGCCGCGCGCACGCCGGACGAGATCGGCGCCGCAGCCGAGGCGATCCGGGCGGGGGGCCGAGCGGCCGAGACCTTGCTGCTCGACGTGACGGACATCGATGCCGCCGCGCGCGCGATCGAGGCCGCCGCGCCGTTCGACGTGCTGGTGAACAACGCCGGCACCAACCGCCCGGCGCATGTGCTGGACGTGCGGGTCGAGGATTACGACGCGATCATGGCGCTCAACGTGCGCGCCGCGTTCTTCGTGGCGCAAGCGGTGGCTCGGCGGCTGGTCGCGGCGGGCAAGCCGGGCTCATTGATAAACATCTCCTCACAGATGGGCCATGTCGGCGGCCCGCAGCGCACCGTGTATTGCGCGTCGAAATGGGCGCTGGAGGGAATGACCAAGGCGATGGCGATGGAGCTCGGGCCGCACGGCATCCGGGTGAACACGCTCGGCCCGACCTTCATCGAGACGCCGCTCGCCCGGACTTTCCTCGCCAATCCCGAGTTCCAAAGCTACGTACTCTCGAAGATCAAACTCGGGCGCGTGGGCCAGGTCGAGGATCTGATGGGGGCGATCCTGTTCCTCGCCAGCGACGCCTCGGCGCTGATGACGGGGGCGGCGCTGGTGGTGGATGGCGGGTGGACGGCGGGTTAGCGCGGTAACTGACCCCGCTCCCCGCGGGTCCGAGTTCAGCCCGTCTCCATCGGCAGGCTCGGGTCCTTCGCCCATTCCGAGAGCGACGCATCGTACAGCTTCACGTCGTTGTGCCCGAGCATGGTGAGCACCAGCGCGTCGGCGCTGGCGGCGATGCCGCCGCCGCAATAGGTGATCACCTGCTTGTCCATCGCGCCGATCGCCTCGAAGCGGCGGCGCAGCTCGGCGGCCGGGAGGAAGGCGTTGCTTTCGGGGTCGAGCAGGTGGGCCGCGGGCAGGTTGACACTGCCGGCGATGTGGCCGGGGCGGCCATAGGAATTGCCGCCGGTGCCGGCGTGCTGCTGCGACTGCAGCGCGTTGATCGTGCACATCGCGCCGTTGCTGATGGCGGCCAGCACCTCCTGCTTGCCGACCATCAGCGGACGCACCTCGCGGACGGTGAATGCGGCGGCCGGGCCTGACTTGGCGGGGCCGGTCTCGACCGGCCGATTCTCCTTGGTCCATTTCTGAAAACCGCCGTCCAGCACGGCGGCGTTGTCGAAGCCGAACACGCGAAGCAGCCACCACACGCGTGTCGCCCACCACACATTGGCGGTGCTGTAGAGCACGATACGGCTGTCATTGCCGACGCCGAACCGCCCCATCGCGGCGGCGAATTGGTCCGCCGATGGCTGCATGAAGCGGAGCTTCTGCGCGTTGTCCGAGAGGTCCGCCTGCAGGTCGATGAACTGTGCTCCGGGGATATGGCCGCGCTCGAAATCCTCGCGGCCCGATTTCACCGTGTAGGTGGTCTTGGGATCGGGGATGAGGTGCGTGGTGCAGTCGAACACGCGCAGATTCACGTCGGAAAGATGGTCCTGCAACCACGCGGTCTCGACGAGGTGCTCCGGGGGGCTGAATGTGTCGGCGGCCATGCTGGTTCTCTCCCTGTGCCGGTCCCCATACTGCGCGCTCGAGACATCGGCCGCGAGTGGTCTCACCGCAGCAGCACCTTTGGCGCGGCCTCGACGTTGAGCGTGGCGCAGACCACCACGGCCGTCCAGATGGCGAGCGATGCGGCGCCGGCGAGCCGGGCACTCGCCGGCATGGGGCCCTCGACCGCCAGCGCCCGCAGATAGCTGGTGCGGTGGAACAGGACAGCGTTGGCCATGCCGAGGCCGATCAGGATCAGCTTCGGAACGAAGTAGGCGTGGCTGCCGACCTGCACCGGCGCGTAGAAGAACAGCGCCAAGCCCGTCACCACGGCCGTCCCGAACGTGACGTGAAGCCAGGGCAGCGCGTGATCGGCGAAGGCCCGCAGCGGCACCGTCCCGCGCCAGCCCATCAGCCGCAGGTCGAGCAGCCCGATCGCGCCGAAAAAGGCGGCCATCGAGAGGATGTGCAGCATCCGCACGAGATGGTGCATCGGCTGCACGGCGAAGTGGTACGGCCGCCAGTCCAGCGCGATGAGCGTCTCGAACGGAATGCGGAGGAACGCGAGCGAATGGGGATCCGACATGCGTGACGTGTTATTGCGAATAGCTCGCAGCATCAAGCTGGGCCGGATCGTGCCATCTAACCTGGCCGGCACATCGAGAGCGGCCACACCTCGAGGAGGTGTCCGATCTGGCCGATGGCGGGTTCGGCATGGAGGTGGACGCCGTGAAACAGCACCATCGTCGCTAGCAGGACTGCGAGGAGAGCGGTGTTGCGCATTCGCGGCGGCCTCGGGCCGGCCAGGCGGACTATGAGCGCGGCGCCGACACAGCCGACGGCGGCGCCGATCGCCACCTCGGGCAGGGTGTGGATACCGAGTGTCAGACGCGAGGCGCCGAACAGCATCGCCGCTGCCGCCAATAGGAGGAGGGCGATCGCGGCGGGCAACCCGAGGAGCGCGGCGAGCCCGCCATAGACGACGGCCGCTGCCGCCGTGTGTCCGCTCGGGCTACGGATGCCGGAGAGCGGCATCGCGGGGCCGCAGGCGGCGAACAGCAGCTTCAGCGCCAGCATCACCGTCAGTGTCCCGAATACGCCGACGATCCAGGCCAGCGCGCCGCGCCGCCAGCCGAGCACGGCGAGGACGATCGCCAGGCCGAGGGCGACGGGAAGCAGCACGGCCTGGTCGGCGAAATCGGTGAGGAAAGTCACGGCCGGCTTCAAGCAGGAATGGGGCGGCCAGAGAAGCACGTTCTGGTTGCTCGAACCTTAGCTTTGCGATTTGATCGCGCTGGACCCGCCCGGAGATGACCCCGTGTCGAAAACGCCGCTCGCCGCCCTGCTCGCCGCCATGCTCCCCCTGGGTCTCGCCGGATGCGGCGGCTGGAACGACATGTTGCTGAACTACGCGAACGGTCAGGCTCCCGAACTGCCGACCCCGGAATCGGACAAGGTCGACGGCAACTACAAGGGTGCGGCGAATCTGGTGGCGACGCAGTCCCCGGCCTGCCCGGGAAGCAGCTTCGGCAAGATCGAGATCGGCGACCAGACGCTGTATTTTGCCTATCTGCCGAACACGATGTTCGTTGCCCCGATCCGGCCCGACGGCACCATCTACGCGGTCAGCGGTCCCGCGGTGCTGGATGGCCGCATGGCCGGCGGACGCCTGGCCTTCACCGTACGCACGCCGATCTGCGAATCCCACTACAACATGCGTTACGTGCTGTAGCCCGCCTGCCGCTCGATCCGGCCGCTCAATCGGGAAAGCCGGCCAGCGCGCGGGCCTCGGCGGGACTGGTTCCTTGCCGGCGCAGATCGCGCAAGGTCGCTGCGCGGTCTCGCTTGGCGAGCCGCCGGCCGGAGGGGCCGGTCAACAGTGTGTGATGCGCGTAGGCCGGCGCGGGCCAGTCCATCAAGGCCTGGATGAGCCGGTGCAGGTCGGTCGCCGGCTTGAGGTCGACGCCTCTCGTGACCAGCGTGACCCCTTGCGCCATGTCGTCATGCGTGACGCAGAGATGATAGCTCGCCGGCGCGTCCTTGCGGGCGAGCACGACGTCGCCGAAGCGTTCCGGCCGGCAGCGGATGCGGCCCTCGCCCACCTCGTCAAATTCAAGCGGCGTCGTGACGCAGGCGAGCGCGCGGGTCATGTCGAGCCGCAGCGCGTGCGGCTCACCCGCGGCGATGCGGGCGGCGCGTTGCGCGGGCGAAAGGGCGCGGCACAGCCCGGGATAGAGCGGGCCGCCGTCAGGCGCGTGCGGCGCGGCGGCGGCCTGCTCGATCTCGCGGAGGATGTCGGCGCGGGTGCAGAAGCACGGATAGAGCAGGCCGCGGGCCGCCATCCGGTCGAGCGTGGCGCGGGTACTCGGCGAGATGGCGGGACTGCACGCGGGCCGGCCCGTCCCAGTCGAGGCCGAGCCAGCCGAGATCCTCCTCGATGGCGCGGGCGAATTCCGGGCGGCAGCGGCCGGGGTCGATGTCCTCCAGCCGCAGCAGGAATCTTCCCCCGTTCGCCCGCGCGTGCCGCCAGGCGACAGCGCCGCGTGGGCGTGGCCGAGGTGGAGAAAACCGGTCGGGCTCGGGGCGAAGCGTGTGACGGTGGACATGGCGAAGCGGCGAAGGTTACTCGGGTCGCAGCCCTGAAGGGGAGAGGTCATGACGGAACTCGACGGGCCGCGCTGGGGGCCGAAATCGGGCGGCGCCGCGAAGCAGCTTGTGGTGCTGTGCCACGGCCTCGGCGCGGACGGGTTCGACCTCATCGACCTCGCCCCCGGCTGGGGCGCGGCGCTGCCCGACGCCGCCTTCGCCGCGCCCAACGCGCCGTTTCCCTGCGACATGGGGCCGACGGGGCGGCAATGGTTCAGCGTGGCGGATCGCTCGCCCGCCCGGATGGAGCAGGGCGTGCGGGGCGCCGCGCGGGCGCTCGACGGCTTCCTTGACGCGGAGCTCGCCCGCCTGGCGCTGCCGCCCGACGCCTACGCGCTGATGGGGTTCAGCCAAGGGGCGATGACCGCCCTGTTCACCGGCCTTCGCCGGGCGGTTCCGCCGCGCGTCATTCTTGCCTTTTCGGGCGGGCTGATCGCCCCGGAGACCTTGGCCCGAGAGTTGCGCAACCGGCCGCCGGTGCTGCTGGTGCATGGCGAGGACGACGACGTGGTGCCGATCACGCGTTCCCGCGAGGCCGGGGCGGCGCTCGCCGCGGCGGGGGTGCCGGTCGACACGCTGTGGTGCCCCGGACTGCCGCACGGCATCGACGCGGCGGGCATTTCGCTCGGCGCGCTAGCGCTGCAACGGGCGTTCGCGGCGTGACAGGCGAGTGAAATCCCGCTCCTGTCCGCGGCGGCCCGGCTTGCGGCCCGCAACTCGGTCTGCGATAAACGCGAAGGTTCTCGGCGGCGCACAACATATGGTGGCTCGCTTGTGATCTGAGCCCCGTCCTTGCGCTCCCGTAGGGAAAGGAGCGGCGTTTGCCCGACGGCGGCCAAATGTTCCCCGCGCTGGTTCTGAACGCGGATTTCCGCCCGCTCTCCTATTTTCCGCTATCCCTCTGGTCCTGGCAGGACGCAGTGAAGGCCGTGTTTCTCGACCGCGTGTCCGTGCTGAGCGAGTATGAGACCGAGGTGCGCTCGCCGAGCCTGACGATGCGGCTGCCCAGCGTCATCGCGCTGAAAGACTACATTCCGTCGGCGCGCCGCCCCGCCTTCACGCGGTTCAACGTGTTCCTGCGCGACGGCTTCGTCTGTCAGGTACTGCAGTGGCCGTCACCCGGCGCCGGACTTGACGTTCGATCACGTAGTTCCGCGTTGCCGGGGTGGGCGGACGACATGGGAGAACGTCGTCACCGCCTGCGGCGACTGCAACTTGCGGAAGGGCTCCCGCCTGCCACGAGAGTGCCGCATGTTCCCGCGCATGAGCCCGCGCCAGCCGACCACCTGGGAGCTGCAGGACCAGGGACGCGCCTTCCCGCCCAACTTCCTGCACGAGAGCTGGCGCGACTTTCTCTACTGGGACACCGAACTGGAGAGCTAGCGCCGCTGTCCCGCCAGCCGCAGCCCGAGCAGGCCGAGCAGGCCGACGCCCAGCATCGCCGTGCCGGCGGGCGCGGCGACGTCGGTGAGCTTGAGAGACGACAGGTCGCCGGTGAACGGATGATAGTGCAACTCGCCGCCCGGGTTGAAAGCACGGGCGATCAGGGTGCCCTCGATCGGGCTCGAATTGTGCACCGTGGCGTAGGGCGCCAGCACGACGCCCCCGAACTGCGTGAGGTTGAGGATGGCCGCGTCGTAGAAGTTCCAGATCACCTTTGTTCGGTCGGCTTCGACGATGTTCCGGATCTTGGCCTGTTGCGTGTAGTTGCCGGAAACGTTGACGACCACAGTGCTGGCGGCGTTCACGTCGAGCGAGAAGCTGGCGAAGTCCCTGCCGGAGATGTAGACCTGCGCGCCGTTGGCGTTGAACTGGCCGCTCACGTTGACGTAGACGTTGGCGATGCCGTAGTCAGCTGGCAGAGCCGCAGCGCTCTTGTTGAAGAAGCTGCCGCCGCCGCTGAGATAGCCGCCGATCTCCATCGGACCCTCGAAGTCGCAGCAACCGCCGCTGACATCGTGGAACACGACCGCGTCGAACTCGCCGAGGATGTTCGACGCGGTCAACGCCGCCGCCGGGGCCGGAACGGCGGCCAGCCCCAGAACGAACGCACCCGAAATGATGGCCGCGAGACCGCGTACGGGCATCCCGACATTCTCCCCGTCGTGTGCTGCCCGTTTTTGGGAGAGATCGTGCCGCATGGCACAGCCGCTGATCGAAAGCCACTATATCAAAAACGATATCATCGTCAAGTTTTCCGAACTACGGATCAGACCCGCTCGCTGAGTCGGATCGCCACTCGACAGCCGGTGCGGATCACTGCCGTGAGCAGCCGGTAGCCGGGGGCGCGCTCCGCCTCGTGGGCAAGGGCGGTGTCGTGGTGCTCGACCTCTTCGCGGCGGAAGGTCTCGACCGTGTCGCGCAGCGAGGCCTCGTCCTCGCCGAGTTCGGCGACCTGGCCCGCGTAGTGCGCGTCGATCGTCTCCTCCACCGCGACCGTGCAGGCCATCGCCGCCCGCTCCCCCAAAGCCGCCGTTGCCGCGCCGAGGGCGAAGCCGGCGAGGTTCCACAGCGGCAGCAGCGCGGTCGGGCGGACGCGGCGGTCGGCGATCAAGGCGTCGAAGGTGTCGAGGTGGCGCTGCTCCTGCGCTTGCATGTGGCGCAGCACGTCCCCCTTGCCGCCGCGTCCCAGCACGGCAAGCTGGCCGGCATAAATGCGCGCGGCGCCGTATTCACCGGCGTGATCAACCCGGATCATCCGCGCGACGCTTTTCCTGGCGGGCAGGTCGCCGGGTAGCCTCATCGCGGCCTCCGCAGCATCCGTCCGAGATAAAGGGCGAGAATGGCCGCGAAGCCCAGGGCATAGAGCAGGTTCATCTGCGCCATCGAGATCGGCAGGCCGGGGACGAGATAGGTTGGGTCGTCGCATGGCTTGGCGGGTGTCGCGGGCATATTGGCGAGCCGCTCGGCGATGCTGCCGCCGTGGAAGGTGGGGGCCGCGCATTCCGGCAGCGGGCTCGGCCACCAGCCCTGCTCGACCCCGACATGCACCGCGGCCAACGCCGCGCCGGCCAGGATCGCGACCAGCAGCAGCCCGAGCGCGAGCCGCCCCGCGCGGGGCGGCAGCACCATCGCGGCCAGCCCGAGCACGATCGCGATGCGGTATGGCCAGCGCTCCCACAGGCAGAGGGCGCAGGGCACCAGCCCTCCCCAAGCTGCGGACGCCAGGGCGATGCCGAGGGCCAGGGCGGCCGCGAGCGTGCTCAGCAACGCGGCAGTGCGGACGGAGGGGGTCATCGGCGCGATGTGCTCCGCTTTGTGGCGCCCCGCAAGCGTCCTACGCTCCGGGCGGGAAACCAGGAGGGAACCGCCGATGCGCCGCACTCTATGGGGCCGCGACACGTCCAGCAACGTAATGAAGGCGATCTGGCTACTTGAGGAGCTGAAGCTCCCCTACGAGCGAAAGGATGTCGGCGGCGCGTTCGGCCAGACCGACACGCCGGCCTACCGGGCGATGAACCCCACCGGCCTCGTGCCGACATTGCAGGAGGACGAGTTCTCGATGTGGGAGAGCAACGCCATCCTGCGCTATCTCTGCACCAGCGCGGCCGGCGACACGCCGTACTATCCCGCCCATCCCCGTCTGCGCGCCCGGATCGACCAGTGGCTCGACTGCCAGCAGACGCAGCTCAACCGGCCGATGGGCGTGGTGTTCTGGAGCATGGTCCGCACCAAGCCGGAGGACCGCGACGGCGCGGCGCTCGCGCAGGGCGTGACCGATGCCGGGCGGGTCTGGGCGTTCCTCGAGGCGCCGCTGTCCCGCCACGCCTTCATCGCCGGCGACGCACTGAGCATCGCCGACATGGCTTGGGGGGTGCACGTGCATCGCTGGTTCACCATGCAGATCGACCGGCCGCCGGCGCCGCGCCTGCGAGCGTGGTACGATCGGCTCCTGGAACGGCCCGCCTACGCGGCGCACGTCGCGAGACCGCTCGTCTGACCTTCCCCCCGGCGCCGGTTGCGCTGGCCGGCCCTGAGCGCGATCCTGCCTCGTCGGAAGGCAGACGGTGGAGAGCGATGCGGCCGAGCGGATCGATGCGCGCGCAGATCGGAGCGCTGGTTGTCGCGACGAGCGTCATCCAGCTCGCCAATGGCTTCTTTGGCACCTTCATTTCCCTGCGCGTGGCGGTCGAGGATTTCGGCGCGACCAAGGCCGGCCTGGTGCTCAGCAGCTATTTCGCCGGTTTCACTATCGGCGCGTTGCGCTGCGGACGAATCATCGAGCGGATCGGGCACATCCGCGCCTATGCCGCCTTCGGCGGCCTCGTGGTCGCCGCGACCGCGGCGATGCCGCTTTGGGTCGGACCATGGCCATGGCTGGTGCTGCGCGCGGTCATAGGGTTCGGCTGCTCGGGGATCTTTGTCACCACCGAGAGCTGGCTCAATGCCAAGGCCCAGCCGTCCGAACGCGGCCGGGTCTTCTCGGTCTACATGGTCGGCACGTTCCTGGCCCTCGCGCTGGGACAGCTCCTGATCGGGCGTGCCGAGATCGAGACGGCCGCACCGTTCAGCGCGATCGCCGCGCTGTTCGCAGTGGCGCTCGCCATGGTGAGCACGACCAGGGCCGAGCCGCCCCAGATAGCCGCCGCGGCGACACTTCCATACGGCCAGCTCACGCGCGCGGCACCCATCGCGGTGGTCGGCTGCGTGGTCAGCGGGCTCGTCGGCAGCGCGTTCTACGCGCTCGTGCCCGCGTGGATGCAGGGGGAGGGCATCGAGCAGGCGACGATCGCGCTGTTCATGCTTGTGGCCGTGCTGGGCGGACTTGTTTTCCAGGTCCCCGTTGGCCGGCTCTCCGATCGTTTCGACCGGCGCGCCGTCTTGGCGGCGCTCGGCGTCGGCTTCGCGGCCACGTCCATTGCCCTCGTGCTGCTGCCGCGCTCGTTGCCGATGGTCTTGACGGCGGCGGCCCTGCTAGGCGGCTTCATGTCGACGCTCTACCCGGTCTGCGTGGCCCTCGCGCACGACCGGATGCCGGCCGATCGCGTGGTGGCGGTCAGCGGCCGGCTCATCCTGGTGAGCGGGCTCGCCTCGGTCATCGGTCCACTGGTCGGCACGAGCCTGATGGCGCGTTTCGATATTGACGGCGTGTTCTACTTCATGGCCGCCGCCGCGATCCTCTTGGCCCTCGTGGCCGCGGGCCAAAGCATGGCCACGGCGGCCCCGTCGCATCTGGAACGGCCATTCGCGATCCTGGCGCCACAGGCGGCGCCGCTCGCGCACGATCCGGGCGGTTCCTCCGATGGGCCCTCGCCGCCAGATCCCGCTGGGCAACCGTCTTCGTCATAGCCGCGAAAGCCGGACGTCGTCGTCTGGTTTCAGTTGGGGAAGATCACCGACCGGAACTGCCGCTTGCCGTTCAGTAGGGAGTATTCGACCTCGTTCGGTCGCTCGGTCGCGTTGCCGCGGGCATAGAGCAGCCGAACGAACGCCAACAGTCCGGCGTTCGCGGAAAGATACGTCTCGATGTCGCGCCACAGATGCCCCACCGCCGACAGACGGCGGTTCACGAGTTGGTTCTGCTTGAAATAGTTTGGACCGCCTTCCAGGCCGCCTTGCGCGTGCGATAGCGCATGGCCCTTGTCGTCGCCAGGCCCCGCGATCGGGAAGCCCTTGTGATAGCTGGTGTCCCGCGAATTCGGCGCGACCGCGACGGTATTGCCGAACATCAGCACGGTGCGTTCGTTCGTCGCGTCGAACAGGCATTGATTGGCGCCGTCGCTGAACAGGAACAGCTCCACGCTCCGGCCCGTCGCGCGCCGGTAACGTCGCGCCGTCAGGCCGACGAAATCGCCTTGCAGGTTGGCTCTTGCCGCGGCCGGATTGGTCCTCGAACTCCTTCTCAAACCGGTCGAGCAGGGTAGCGTAAGCCGACATGCCGTCCCGCACGTCGCCACGCGCGACCGCCGCGTCGAGCCGCTGAACGATGGGATCCGACATGCCATCCACCCAATCCTGTCCGCGCGATCGCGGCGCACTCTCGATTGGTTGTCTGACCCAAACGATATCACGACGATCGAGCGCCATCAAGATAACCCATTTCGGCAAGGTCGCGCCTGGCGTACCTTCCCGCGTTTGAATGGAGCACCCGAGTCATGACGATCGACATGGTCGGCGCGCTCGAGGAAGAGTTCGGCCTCGCAAGAACGGCGACAGACAAACAGGAGAGCGTCCGCTACCACATTCACCGTCATGCCCGTGCTTGTCGCGGGCATCCACGACTTCGCAGACGTTCAAGGAAGCCGTGGATGGCCGGCCTTCGCCGGCCATGACGTGGTGTGCGCTCGACGTCGATCGCTACCCGTTCGCCATCACGGTCGACCCGCGAGGTGGGCAACTGGTGGCGCGAATGGAGACGGCGGCGTGAAGCTTCCCACCGTCACCCGCTCCCCCCTGTTCTACGGCTGGCGTGTCGTCGCGGTGTGTTTCGTGGCGGCCGTGTTCACCTGGGGGTTCGGCGTGTTCGGCTCCGGCGTGTACCTCAGCGAGGTCACGCGGCTGCGCGGCTGGTCGGTGTCGCTGGTGTCAGGCGCGGTAACCGCGTTCTATCTCACCAACGCTTTGTCCCTCACGGCGATCGGCGGCTTCGTCGACCGCTTCGGCTCGCGGCCCGTGTTCGTCGGCGGCACCCTCGCCCTGGGGCTCGGGGTCGCGACCATCGGGCAGGTCGCGGCGCCGTGGCAGCTCTACGTGGCTTTTGTGCTCATGGGGTTCGGTTATGCCTCGCTGTCGCTCACCGGGCTAACCGCGACCATCGCGCCCTGGTTCGAACGGCATCAGGGACGCAGCCTCGCGATGGCACTTACGGGTGCCAGCTTCGGCGCGATGCTCGTGGTGCCGAAGCTGGTGCTGGCGATCGGGCGTTTCGGCTTCGCGATGACCGTCCTGGGCGGCGGCGGCCTGACCATAGCGGTGCTGGTGCCGCTCGCGCTGGTGGTGCTGCGCTACCGAGGGCCCGAGGAACTCGGGCTGGCGCCCGACGGCGACATCGCCGTGCCATCCCGGCAGGGAGCGCCGGAGATCGCGCCGGCCCGGCACTGGACGCGCACGACGGCGATGGCGACCGTGGCGTTCTGGACCGCCGCCGTGGGATTCGCGCTGGGCCTCACTGTCCAGGTCGGGTTTCTGGCGCACCAGGTGAAGCTGGCCGAACCGGTTCTGGGCACGACCGGCGCGAGCTGGCTGGTGAGTGCCACCGGCTTTGCGGGCGTGCTCGGGCGGCTGTGGCTCGCCCGGGTCGCCGACCGGGTGAATTTGCGCCGCTACACTGCCGGCATCCTGACAGCACAGGCCCTGGCGCTGGCCCTGATCGCGCTGTTTCCCATGGCGCCGGTGCTGATCGGCGGCAGCCTCGTCTACGGGTTCTGCCTCGGCCAGATCACCACGCTCTCGCCCATCGTGGTGCGGCGCGAGTTCGGCGCGACGTCATTCGGCGCGATCTACAGCGTCGCCGCCACCGTCATCGCGCTCAGCTCCGCGTTCGGACCGGGCCTGTACGGAGTACTGCACGACCTGTTCGGCGGCTACGGCCCGGTGCTCGGCATCGCCGCCGCCGTCGAACTCGCGGCGATGGCGACCGTACTTGCGGGTCGCCGCCCAGCGACTATTCCAGGGCAGCGAAAGCCGAAGCGTACCTCGACCCGCCCGCTTCGCGGCGGAAGCTCGTCGGCCCCGAGAGCGAGGGCCATGAAATTGGGGCCGGCACAAGGCGACTGGAAGCGGCTAGCCATCCCGGGACCAAAACCGAACCGGCGGTAGTAGGACGGATCGCCCAGGACGAAGACCGCCTGCCAACTCCCGGTCTCGGCGCGGGCCAGGCCTTCGCGGATGAGCCGTCCACCGATCCGCTGGCGCTGCCGGTCGGGCCGCACCGCCACCGGCCCCAACCCCAGCGCCCGAAAAGGCGCGTCCATCCTCGAAAACATGGCGTGCCCCACGACCTGCTCGTCCTCGATCGCGACCAGCGAGAACGCCGCGTCGCCTGCCGCCCGCAGGGCATCGACGAGGCCCGCCTCGGCGGGTTGCGCGAAGGCGGCTCCTCGACCGCGCGGATCGCCGCGATGTCGGACAAGGTCTCGGCGCGGATCATCGGCTACGCCGCGCGCGCCGCCGTGGGTTCGAGGGCGCGGAGGAAGCCGCCTGCCCATGTCGCCGCCGTGTTCCGTCGCACCGCCTCGTCCATCCGCCGCCAACGGGCGCGGCGCTCGTCGGACGGCATCGTGAGCGCCTGGTGCAGCCCCTCCGCCGTCTCGTCGGGATCGAACGGATTGACCAGGATCGCGTCAGTAAGCTCGTTCGCGGCGCCGGCGAAACGGGACAGCACGAGCGCCCCAGGGTCGTCGGGGTTTTGCGCCGCGACGTATTCCTTGGCGACCAGGTTCATCCCGTCGGCCAGCGGTGTCACCAGCCCGACGCGGGCGTAGCGGTAGAAGCCGGCGAGCGTGTTGCGCGCCACCGCGCGGGTCATGTAGCGCAGCGGCACCCAGTCGAACTCGCCGTGCTCGCCGTTGATGCGCCCGGCGAGCTCGTCGAGTTCCCGGCGCAGAGTGCGGTACTGCGCCACGTCGCCGCGCGAGACGGGGGCGATCTGCATCATCGTCACGCCCTTGCGATGCTCGGGGAAGCGGCGCAACAGCTGCGCGTAGCCGCGGAAGCGCTGCGGCAGGCCCTTCGAGTAGTCGAGCCGGTCGACGCCGAGGATCAGCGCACGGCCGGCGAGGCTTTCCCGCAGACGCACCGCGTCGGGCGTGCCCTCGGCGCGACGGGCGGCACCGGCGAAATTCTCGGGGTCGATGCCGATCGGGAAGGCGCGGGCGCGGGCGCGAAGATTGCGCGCCGCCAGCAAGGCGTTGAGGTTGTCGGCGTCTTGCCGCACCTGCACGCCTAGGACGTCATAGGCGGTGAAGTCGCGCAGCAAATCGTCCCCTTGCGGCAGGTTGTCGAACAATTGCGGCGTCGGGAACGGCACGTGCAGGAAGAAGCCGACCCGGCACGTGACGCCGAGCGTCCGGAGATCGCGACCCAGCGGGATCAAATGGTAGTCGTGCACCCAGACGATATCGTCGGGCCGCAACATCGGCGCCAGCGCCTCGGCGAACAACCGGTTCACCGCCCGATAGGCGAGCAGATCGTCGCGATGGAACTGCGCGAGTCCCATGCGCGAGTGAAACAGGGGCCACAGCATCCCGTTCGAGAAGCCCTGGTAGTAGCCGCGATACTGCGCCTCGGGAATGTCGACGGTGGCGAAGCTGACGCGGCCCGCCTTCGACAGATGCGGCTCCTGCCGTGTGCCGGTGGCCCCCGACCAGCCGAACCACAGCGTGTCGTGGTCGCGGATGGCGTCGCGCAGCGCGATCGCCAGCCCGCCCGCGAGCTGGCCGCGCTCGCGCGGCGGCGGCACCCGGTTGGAGACGATCACAAGGCGGGCCATGCACCAATCTCCGCCGCCCGCCTGAGCCAGGCGCGCACGCCAGTGGGATTGCGGAACACCTCCGGGACTCGCAGCCCAGCGCCCCCGAGCGCGCGCGCGGCGGCGATGGCGTCCTCATCGGTCACGTCGTCGCCGATGAACAACGGGAGCCGGCCGGCGAACGGGGCCGCGCGCATGAGCGCGACGACGGCGGTTCCCTTATCGGCGCCGGCGGGACGCACCTCCCAGGCCTTGCGCGCCGGCAGCAAGGTAAAGGCGGGCGTGCCGCGCAACAGCTCGGCGAGCGCGTCGCGCAGCAGCGGACCGAGTTCCGGGGCAGCGCGATAGTGCAGCACGAAACCGTGCTGCTTGGTCTCGAGCAGGACGCCGGGATGCGCCTCGGTGAGCCGAGCAGCCCGGCGCACCCAGGCCGGATCGGGACTCGCCAGCGGCGGGCGCTCGACCTCGGCGGCCGGCCGGTGGCGGATCGCCCCGCCATGCTCGCCGGCCAGCGCGAAGGGCGCGTCGCCGAGCAGCGCCTCGAGCTGCTCGATCGGCCGACCGCTGACCACCGCGAGGGCGTCCCCCAACGCCACGCGCAGACGATGCAAGGTTTCGGGCAATTCCTCCGGCACCACCACTTGGTCCGGGGTCGGCGCGATATCCAGGAGGGTTCCGTCCATGTCGAGCAGCAGGGCGGCGCGGCCGAACGGCGGCAGCGGCCCCGGGGTCGGATGACTAACGAAGGCAGTCATGCGATACGAACCGGGAACGAAGCAGCGGGTTGCAGCGCATCGCACAACCGTGAGGGTGCCGGAGCGCTCAGGGCCGGCAGCCGAGCACCCGCAAATCGTAGATCGGGTGCTGCAGCATCGACACGGCGGGGTCGGACTGGAACATCCAGCCGTGGAAGGCCGGCGAGCCGGGTGTGGCGTCGGTCACGACGAGGAACGCCGCCGCATCGGCCGGCTGGTCGGGCGGGCGCGCCACGCAGGACTGGACCGCGATGGTCAGCGAGCCGAAATGGGCGGATGCGCCGACCCGCACGCTGAGCGTCTGGCTGCGCGCGTTCACCTTGTCGAGCGCCTGAAGCACCGCCTCGCCGCGCGGCAGCCACGCCGGACCCGGCGCGGCCGGCATCGCGGCGGGCGGTTGCGCGGGAGGGGCCTGAGCCGCGGCGACGGCGCTGACCAGCATTATAGTGCAGGCAGCGCAACCGGCACGATAGTTCATCAGGCCGGATCACGCCGCTTAGGGCTCTCCAGGGCATCCACCATCGCGGCGAGGATGCGGCGCATCGCCTGCTCGTCGACGCCCATCAGCACCGCATCCTCGAACGCATCCTGCATCACCTGCGCGAGCTCGGCGTGGTTCTCCGCCAGCACCTTGAGCTTCTCGCGGCAGGCCAGTGGCGTGCCGTCGGGTTGCGGCCAAAGGGCGGGCCCGCTCATTTCGGCGCCGCCGGCGTGTTGTCCCCGCCTCCCTTGGTGGCGTTGACCATATTGGTTACGCTGAAGATGAACTTGCCCAGCAGTTGCTCGAGGCTGACGGAGCCCTGGGTGATGGTGATCGCCTGGCCCGGCTTCAGCATCGTCGTGTCGCCGCCAGGCGTGAGGCCGAGGAACTTGCCGCCCAACAGGCCCTCGCTGGTGACTTCGGCGCTGGTGTCCTTGGGCAGCTGAATGCCGTCCTGCACGCTCAGCGTGACATTGGCGAGATAGCTCTTGGGGTCGATCCGCGTATCGACCACCGAGCCGATCTTGACCCCGGCCAGCTTCACGTCGGCGCCGACGTTGAGGCCGTCGATATGATCGAAGCTGGCGTGCAGCTCATAGCCGGAGACGCCGCTGCGGCCCGAATGCGCCACCGCGTAGCCAAGGAACGCGGCGGCGACCAGCAGCACCACCGCGCCGACCAGGATTTCTCCGACATTGCGACGACCGACCACGTCCGCCTCAGCCGCCCGGCGTCCAGGCTTCGTAGTCGCCGGGCGCGGGGGGGCGCACGCCGCCCCGGTAGTCGTGGCCGGGCGGACGATAGCCCTCGGGCGTGCCGGTGAGATTCGGCTCGTGCGGCTTCTCCCACGGCCAGCGCGGCATGTTAGTGAGCGGCGCGTCAGTCGTGTAGTGGAGCCACGCGTGCCACTCCGGCGGCACGGCGCTCGCCTCGGCGGGACCCGCATAGCCCACCCACCGCCGGGCGCGCAGCCCGGCACGCGGCCGGCGCTCTTGATAGTACACGTTGCCCTCCGTGTCGGTGCCGACGCGACGGCCGTGCAGCAGGGTGAAAAGCCGGGTGCCGATGTTCATTCCGTCGATATACGCAGCCCGTGCGGCCGGGTCCACTGGAGGCCGGCGCTGCGCGTTCGTCCACAGGATTTTGTGTATGATCGGTTCGTTGGCCCCAAAATGTGCTTTCCGAGTTGCGCCTGCCGCGCTTAGGATCGCTCCCATGAGCAAGACCCCAGCTTGGCACGGCGTGCGGATGCGGCAGGTACTGACGGGCACCGACCCGGACGGCCCGCCGCGTTTGGTGACGATCCCGACCGGCTGGGACGATGCCGCCGCCGCCGCGCTGGCCACCCTGGCGCCCGGCGGTGGTGACACGACCCTGGCTGACGCGGCCGACGCCTGGGTCCGGCCCATTGCTAGGCGCGCCGGTCAGGCCGGAGCCAGGTCCCTGCTCGCCGAGCGGCTGCACGGGCTGCTCCTGCTCCGTCGCGGCGCGCCGGACGCCTGTGTGTGGCAGGGCACCGAAGTCGAGGCGCCGGGCTTCGTGCTCAACCTCGCCGCCTTCCACGATCCAGCCACCGGGCTGGATGTCGAGGCCTTGGCCGAAGCGGCCGAGACCGCCGCCCTGGCCCTTGCCCTCGTCGCACCTGGCGCCCGCCGCCCGGCCATCCGTCTGGCCGACCTCGCCGGCTTGCTCGCGGCGCTGGGCCTCGACTACGACAGCGACGCGGCGCGCGACATCGCCCGCGACGCCGCCGCCACCGCGCGCGCCTCGGTCGCGTCGCGCGGGACAACCCTCGCGATCACCCCGCCCGGCCCGGCCGAGGCGCTGCTCGGGGCCGAGACGGGCGGCATCGCTCCCGCTTTCTCGCCGCTCAACTCAGCCGGAGGCCTCAGCCGTGCCACGCGCGCGTTTCTAGCGGCGCGCGGTGTGGCGCCCGAGACCGCGCTGGCCGCCATGCTCGATGGGGATTCCTTTTTCCCCCGTCCGAACGTGGCCGCGCACGCCGCCATGCACGACGCGGTCGCTCCCTTCGTCGCCGCCATGCCGCCCCGCCCCAGCACGCGCGAAGCAGCTGCCGCGCCGCCACCCGCGCGCCGCCGCGATCTGCCCCCTCGCCGCGCCGGTTACACGCAGCGCGCCTCGGTCGGCGGACACACGCTGTTCATCCGCACCGGCGAATACGAGGACGGCCGGCTCGGCGAGATCAGCATCGCGCTGCAGAAGGAGGGTGCCGCCTTCCGTGGCCTGATGGACGCCTTCTCCGGCGCGGTCAGCCTCGGCCTGCAGCACGGCGTGCCGCTCGAAGCCTATGTCGACGCGCTCACACTCACCCGCTTCGGCCCTTCCGGCGCGGTCGAGGGCGACCCTGGCATCGGCCGAGCGACCTCGCTGCTCGACTACGTGTTCCGCCACCTCGCCGGCAACTATCTCGGCCGCCGCGACATCCCGGAGGCGCAGATCGAAGAGGCGGACACGCCGGGCCACGGCGCGCGTGACCCGTCTCCGCTGTTGCCGCTCGACCTCCCGGCGGAGGCAGCGTCGCCGCGCGCGAGACGACGCGCGCTCAAAGTAGTTTCGAGCTGAGACCTGCTGCGCACGTCGGCGGTCATAGCTGTCGGCCGTCATGCGGGTCTTAGGGCTTAGCTCGCACCTTGCCCTCAAAAAAACGGTTTGGCACCCACGGCAGCCCCAGATTCTCCCGCAACGTCCCCCCCTCGGTACTCGCTACGGAAAATCCCACGCCGCTGCAACTCCGGCACCACGCGCTCGACGAAATCGTCCAACCCCTCCGGCAGGTACGGGAACATCACATTGAACCCGTCCGACGCCTCGCCCTCCAGCCACTCCTGCATGGTATCGGCGATCGTCGCCGGCGTGCCCACCATCGACAGCCCGCCATAGCCGCCGGCGCGCTGGGCAAGCTGGCGCACCGTCAGCCCCTCGCGCCTTGCCACCGCGATGACCCGTTCCCGTCCGCTCTGGCTCGCGTTGGTCTCCGGGATCTCCGGCAGCGGGCCGTCGAGATCGAAGCCCGACGCATCGTGTCCGAGGGCGATCGACAGCGACGCGATGCCGCTATCCGGATGTACCAGGCTGTCCAGTTTTTCCCGTTTCGCCCGCGCCTCCGCCACCGTGTCGCCGACCACCACCAACGCCCCCGGCAGGATCTTCATGTGGTCGCGCGCGCGGCCGAGTTTTTCCATCCGCCCTTTCACATCGGCGTAGAATTCCCGCCCCTCCGCGATCGTGCGGGAACTGGCGAAGATCACCTCCGCCGTCTCCGCCGCGATCTGCCTGCCGGCCTCGGACGCGCCGGCCTGCACGATCACCGGCCAGCCCTGGATCGGCCGCGCCACGTTGAGTGGTCCGCGTACCGAAAAATACTTCCCCTTGTGGTTCAGTACGTGCAGCTTCTCGGGGTCGAAATAGATTCCACTCGCTACGTCGCGGACGAAGGCATCGTCCGCCCAGCTATCCCACAGTCCCGTGACCAC
Organism: uncultured Alphaproteobacteria bacterium; assembly: GCA_963795435.1. Classification (GTDB taxonomy): domain Bacteria; phylum Pseudomonadota; class Alphaproteobacteria; order Acetobacterales; family Acetobacteraceae; genus JAFKFI01. The sequence continues at coordinate 986,098 of CAWCHV010000009.1, read as the reverse complement.
GTCGAAGAACTCGCGTCCGCGGCGGTAGCGCTCGTCGTGCTCGACATGCTCCTCCAGCCCGAAATTCAGCGCCGCGTCGGGGTTCGAGGTGGTCACGATGTTCCACCCGGCGCGCCCGCCGCTCAGGTGGTCGAGCGAGGCGAAGCGCCGCGCCACGTGGTACGGCTCCTCGAAGGTGGTCGAGGCGGTGGCGATCAGCCCGAGATGCCGCGTCACCATCGCCAGCGCCGGCAGCAAGGTCGGCGGGTCGAACGACGTTACCGTCGCACTGCGCTTGAGCGCCGCCATCGGCATGTTGAGCACGGCGAGATGATCGGCCATGAAGAACGCATCGAACCGTCCGCGCTCCAGCGTCTGTGCGAATCGCACCAGGTGCTCGATGTTGAAATTGGCATCGGGGAAAGCGCCGGGATAGCGCCACGCCGCCGTGTGGATGCTGACGGGCCGCATGAAGGCCCCCAACCGCAGTTGCCGCCGCTCGCTCATGCCGATGCCTTTCGCCCAGGATTAGGGTAGCCTGATCACGGTTGCTTCAACTTGGCCTTTCGCCCGCTCTCCACAATGGAGCCTCCCGCCATGCCCAGCCGCGTCGAGCAGAAACTCGTTGAACTCGGCCTCACCCTCCCCACTCCGGCGGCGCCGCTCGCCAACTACGTCCCCTATGTGGTTACCGGGAACCTCGTCGTCGTCTCCGGGCAAGGGCCGGCGCTCGACGGGAAGATTGCCTTCACCGGCAAGGTCGGTGAGACCCATTCGGTCGAACAAGGCCAGCAAGCGGCCCGCCTCTGCATGATGAACGTGCTCGTTCAGCTCCGCGCCGCGTGCGGCGGTGATCTCGACCGGGTGCGCCGCGTGGTGCGGCTCGGAGGCTTCGTCGCTTCGCCCGCCAGCTTCACCCAGCACGCGCAAGTGATGAACGGCGCCTCGGACCTCGCCGTCGCGGTGTTCGGCGACGCCGGACGGCACGCCCGCAGCACGGTCGGCGTGCCCTCGCTACCCGCCGATTTCGCCGTCGAGGTCGAGGGAATGTTCGAGATCGGCTGACCGCGGCACCTCGCCCTTGCCTTCCATGCGCCGCCGCGGTGCCATATCGTCCGATATGCCCGACGGAACCGAACCGCTCACGCTGACACTGCATTCCCGCATCGCCGAAATTGACCCGGCGGAGTGGGATGCCTGTGCCGGGGGCGACAACCCATTTGTCAGCCACGCCTTCCTCAGCGTGATGGAGGATAGCGGCTCGGCCGGGCCGCGCACCGGCTGGCTGCCGCAACATGCCGTCCTGCGCAATTCCGCCGGCGACGTGATGGCTGCCGCGCCAATGTACGCGAAGTCGCACAGCTACGGCGAATACGTGTTCGACCACGGCTGGGCGCACGCCTTCGAGCGGGCGAGGGGAAAATACTACCCGAAGCTCCAGGTCGCGGTGCCGTTCAGCCCGGTCCCCGGCCCGCGCCTGCTGGTCCGCCCGGACAGCGGGGTCAGCTTGGACACGCTCGCCGGCGCACTGGTGCAGGCCTGCGGCGAGCTCGACCTCTCCTCCGTCCACGCCACCTTCTGCACCGAGGCGGAGTGGGAGCAATTGGGCGAAGCGGGCTGGCTGCAGCGACTCGGGATGCAGTTCCATTGGGATAACGCGGGCTACGCGAGCTTCGACGACTTCCTGGGCGCGCTGAGCTCGCGCAAGCGAAAGGCACTGCGGCGGGAGCGGCGCGACGCCAACGCCGCCGGTCTGACCTTTCGCGCCTTGCGTGGCGGCGAGATCGGCAAGCGCGACTGGGACGCCTTCTATCGCTTCTACAGCTCCACCGTGGATCGAAAATGGGGCAGCGCGTATCTCACCCGTCAGTTCTTCACCCTGCTCGGCGAGCGGCTGGGCGATGCGGTTGTGCTGATGACCGCCGAGCATGACGGCACGCCGGTGGCCGGCGCGCTCAACCTGGCCGGAACCGACACGCTCTATGGCCGCAGCTGGGGCTGCCGGGGCGACTGGCCGTTCCTGCATTTCGAGCTCTGCTACTACCGCGCCATCGACTGGGCGATCGCGCAAGGGCTGAAGCGCGTCGAGGCCGGAGCCCAGGGACGGCACAAGATCCAGCGCGGCTACGTGCCTCGTCCGACCTTCTCGGCGCATTGGATCGCCCATGCCGGCCTGCGCCGCGCAATCGCCAACTTCCTCGACGAGGAGCGCCCCGCGATCCTGGCCGACATGGCGGCGCTCGCCGATGAATCGCCGTTCCGCAAGGGCGGCGACACCGACTGATCCGGCCAGTCAACGAGAATGTGACCGCCATTTGGCCGCTGGCCGGGCCAGTGTGGCGATCCTCCCGCCGTGATGCGGGTCCGCCGCTCCGGCCTTGAAGGGTCCGCACGCATGAATGCCTGTGCCCTTGCCCTGGTTCTTCTCGTGGACGTCTCCGGTTCGGTGTCGCCGGACCGCTACGAGTTGCAGCACGCCGGTGTTGCCCAGGCGCTGACCGACCCGCACGTTCAGCACGTGTTGCTGGCACAGCCTGGCGGGATGGCGATGACCGTCATCGAGTGGAGCGACCGGCGGCACGTCGTGGTCCCGTGGCGCATGATCCAGACCACCGATGACGTGGGCGCCGTCGCCGAGACGCTGAAGGGCGCGCAGCGCAGCATGACTGGCTCCACCGCGATGGGCGACGCCATGGTCGAGGGCGTGGCCGCCTTCGACCGAGCGCCGTGCGAGCCTGTCCGCAAGGTGATGGACGTATCCGGCGACGGCCGCAACAACGACGGCAGCGCCGCCCCGGACGACGTGCGCGTCCGCGCCCACGCGCGCGGCATCACCGTCAACGGTCTGCCGATCCGCGGCGACGAACCCGACGTCGCCGACTATTATCGCGGCCATGTCGTCACCGAGGACGGCTTCGTCATCGAAGCAAAGAGCTTCGACGATTTCGCGGTCGCGATCCGCTACAAGCTACTGATGGAAATCAGCGAGCGCTGACCCCCTCACCCCAGCCCTCTCCTCCACACTCACCCGATCACGCCGCCCGCCCGCAGCTCCTTGATCTCGCTCGCGCTGAACCCGCCCTGGCCCAGCACTTCGTCGGTATGGGCCCCCCGCTCAGGTGCGGCGCGCACCTCGGCGCGGGTACGGGAGAAACGCGGCGCCGGCCCGGGCTGCTTGACGCCCTGCACGTCGACATAAGCGCCGCGAGCCTTGGCGTGCGGATGCTCCGGCGCCTCGGCGATCGACAGCACGGGCGCGAAGCAGATGTCGGTGCCCTCCATGATCCGGCACCACTCGTCGCGCGTCTTGCCGCGGAACACGGCGGTCAGCCGCTCCTTCATCCGCGGCCAGCTGTTGCGATCGAGCTGCTCCGGCAATTCCTGCCCGGCGAGCCCGGTCTTCTCCAGCAGCAGCTTATAGAATTGCGGCTCGATCGAGCCGATGCAGACGAACTTGCCGTCGGAAGTTTCATACGTGCCGTAATAATGCGCGCCGCCATCGAGCATGTTGACGCCGCGCTCGTCCTTCCAGATGCCCGCCGCGTGCATCCCGAAGATGCCGCCGAACAGAGCCGCCGCACCATCCACCATCGCCGCGTCGACCACCTGCCCCTGCCCCGAGCGCATCGCCTCCAGCAACCCGCACACCATGCCGAACGCCAGCAACATCCCGCCGCCGCCGAAATCGCCGACCAGGTTAAGCGGCGGCATCGGCTTGTCGGGCGAGCCGATCGCGTGCAGCGCGCCGGTCAGCGCGATGTAGTTGATGTCGTGCCCCGCCGCCTTCGCCAGCGGCCCCTCCTGGCCCCAGCCGGTCATCCGGCCGTAGACCAGTTTCGGATTGCGCCTGAGGGCGACGTCGGGGCCGATGCCGAGCCGCTCGGCGACGCCGGGGCGGAACGGCTCCATCAGCCCGTCCGCCTTGTCGGCGAGCCGCAGCACGACTTCCGCGCCGCCCGGCTTCTGCAGATCGACGGCGATCGAGCGGCGCGAGCGGCCGTGCACGTTATAGCGCGGATCGGCGTAGCGCGCCGGCGTGTTCGGATTGACGCGATCGACGCGGATGATGTCGGCGCCGAGATCGCCCAGCATCATTGCCGCCATCGGCCCCGGCCCGATCCCGGCCACCTCGATCAGCTTGATTCCCGCCAGCGGGCCCATGTTTCTCTCCGTGATGATCTGGTCAGTAGCCGTTGAGAGCCGCGTAGCGGTCCCGGTGGAAGGCGCTCGTCCCGAAGGTCGCCAGCGCGACCCGCGCGCGCTTGGTGAAGAAGCCGATCTCGTGCTCGTCGGTCATGCCGATGCCGCCGTGCATCTGCACGCCCTCGTTGCCGACTAGGAAGAACGTATCGTTCGCCTTGACCTTGGCGAGGCTCGCCAGCGCGGCTGCGTCGTTGGCGCCATCGTCGAGACCGGACAGGCACGCCAGCACCGCCGAGTGGGTCACCTCGAGCTCGCAGAACATCTGTGCCGCGCGATGCTTCAGCGCCTGGAACGAGCCGATCGCCACGCCGAACTGTCTTCTGTCCTTGAGATACTGCACTGTGCGCTCGAAGCATTCCGCCGCGCTGCCCAGCATCTCAGCCGCCAGCCCCGCCCGCGCGCGGTCGAGCACCGCCTCGAGCAAATCGGAGCCGCCGTCGATCGGCCCGAGCGCCGCCTCGTCCGCGACCTCGACATTGTCGAGCCGCACGATCGCCGCGTTGCGGCTATCGACCATGATCGTGCGCGTGCGCGACACGCCGGGCGCGGTTGCCGGCACGAGAAACAACGTGATCCCGCCGCGGTCGTTGACGCCGCCCGAGGTGCGCGCTGCGACGATCAGCGTGTCGGCCACATGCCCGTCCAGCACGAAGGTCTTCTTGCCGGAGAGCCGATAGCCGCCGCCATGCTTCTTGGCCGCCGTCGCGATGCGGGTCGGCGCGTGATGCGGCCCCTCCTCCAATGCAAGCGCGAAGATCGTGTCGCCGGCGACGAGGCCCGGCAGATGCGTGTCCTTCTGCATCCCGCTGCCGGCCAGCACTAGCGCGCTGGCGCCGATCAGCGACGTGGAGAGCAGCGGGGTCGCCGCGAGAGTGCGTCCCGCCGCCTCCATCACCAGTCCGAGCCCGACATGGCCGAAGCCGGAGCCGCCCCATTCCTCGGGCACCAGGAAGCCGGTCCAGCCGAGCTCCGCCATCTCGCGCCAGAGCGGGCGGGAGAACCCGTCGGCGTCCCGCGTGTCGCGGAGCTTGCGGAGCGCGGTGATCGGGGATTTGTCGCGGAAGAATTCCAGCGCGGTGTCCTGCACCAGCCGCGCTTCGGAGGAGAGCGTAAGCGTCATTTGGGAGACCTCAGTCCGGCAGGCCAAGCACGCGCTTGGCGATGATGTTGAGCTGGATCTCGGACGTGCCGCCCTCGATCGTGTTGGCCTTGGCGCGCAGCCAGTCGCGCGTCGTCCGCAGATTGTCGGGCTCGAACCCCTCGCCCTCCCAGCCCAGCATCTCGGTCCCCGCACTATCGAGCATCAGCTCGTAGCGGCGCTTATTTAGCTCGGTCGCGTAGTATTTGAACATCGCCGAGGCCGGGCCGGGCGGCGCGCCAGCCTTGGCCTCCTCGGCCGTGCGCTGCCGCGTCAGACCAAATGCGCGCTGGTCGATCTCGAACCGCGCGATCGCGTCGCGCAGCGCCGGGTCGGCGATCCGGCCGTCCTTTTCTCCGACATATTTCCTCGCCAGCGCCTCCGGCGTCTGCTCCGAGCGCTCCTTGGCGCGCTCCCCGATCCCGCCGATGCCCTTGCGTTCGTGCTCCAGCAGCCGCTTGGCGATGGTCCAGCCCTTGTTCATCTCGCCGACCAGGTTCTTCGCCGGTACCTGCACGTTGTCGAAGAAGGTCTCGCAGAACACCGAGTAGCCGCTGATGAGCCGGATCGGCTGCGGCCGCACGCCTGGGTCGCTCATGTCGATCAGCAGGAAGCTGATCCCCTCGTGCTTCTTCGCCGTGGGATCGGTGCGGACCAGACAAAAAATCCAGTCGGAGAAATGCGCTCCCGAGGTCCAGATCTTGTGGCCATTGACCAGGAAGTGCTCGCCCTGCAGCACCGCCCGGGTCGACAGACTCGCGAGGTCGGAGCCCGAGCCCGGCTCGCTATAGCCTTGGCACCATCTGATTTCGCCGGTGGCGACCTTCGGCAGGTGCTCTCGCTTCTGTTCCTCGGTGCCGTATTCCAGCAGGGTCGGGCCGAGCATCGAGAACCCCATGCCGCGGATCGGCGGCCGGCAATTGAGCGCCTGCATCTCCTCGGCGAGCACCCGCGCCTCCGGCTCCGAAAGCCCGGCGCCGCCGTATTCCTTCGGCCAGGTCGGCGCGGTCCAGCCCTTCGCCGCCATGCGATCGAGCCAGATCTTCGATTCCGGGTTCTTGTATTTCTCCCGCTTGCCGCCGCCGACCGCCTCGTCATCGGGCTGCGGCGTGCGCATTGACGGCGGGCAGTTCTGCTCGAGCCAGGCGCGCGTCTCGGCACGGAATGTGTTCAGGTCAGGCATGGTCTATCTCCAACATACGCGCCATCCCCCTCACCCCACCCTCTCCCCCGAGCAGGGGAGAGGGCTTGCTTCTCCCTCTCCCGTGCTTGCGGGAGAGGGCCGGGGTGAGGGCTACTTCTTCTCGCTTTCGCGATAGTCCCCGAACGCCGCATCCCGTGCGCTCAGCGCCTCACGCACGCTGCCGCCGTCGCGACGGAATTGCTTGCGGTAATCGAGGCTCGCCTGCGTGGTGAAGGCCAAAGCCTGCAACTCGGTGCCCGAGCGGATTGCCGCGCGCAGCCCCATGATCTCCATCGCGCGATGGATGGTGCGCTTGTTGATCTGGTTGAGCTCGGCCGGCACCAGCGCGATGCGCTCGGCCATCTTGAGCACTTCCTCGTCGAGCTTGTCGGCGGGATAGGCGCGATTGGCGAAACCCTCCGCCGCCGCCGCCACGCCGCTGATCGCGTCGCCCGTGAGATACATCTCCATCGCCCGGCGCATCCCGAGCAGCCAGGGATGGAACTGGTTGTCCGGCGGGCTCATCAGCCGAGTCGGCGGATAGCCGATCTTGGCGTCCTCCGCGACATAGACGAGATCGCAGCACGTCGCGAGCTCGCTGCCGCCGGCGAGGCAGTAGCCGTGCACCTGCGCGATCACCGGCTTGCCGAGGTCCCAGATGCGCGTCCAGCCCTCGACCACGTGCCGCGCCCACTGGCCGGGGCCCCCGGCCGTATAATACGGCTGGTTCTCGGCGTTGTTCGCGGAAAGATCGTAGCCGGCGGAAAAGCTCGGCCCGGCGCCGCGCAGGATCGACACCCGCACGTCCGGATCCGCGTCGGCCTCGGTCAGCGCCGCGAGGATGGCGCCGCGCAGCGCGTTGTTGAGCGCGTTGCGCTTCTCCGGCCGGTTCATCGTCAGCCGGCGCACGCCGGGCAGCGGATTGTCGATCAGCAGCACTTCGCTCATCAGGCCCCCCTTTTCCCAGCCGGCATGGCTTGTCGGCAGGAAAGCCGATTTGCCGTGCCGCGGCAATCCGCCGACCTGGCTTGACCGCGAGAGGCGGCGTTTCGATGATGCGGCCACACGGAAGGAAACCGTCCATGAGTGAACCGAGCGCAGCACGGCTCGCGCCCTATCAGGTCGAGGCGTACAACACTGCGAAGGAATCCGAGAACAAGATCCACGACGACCGCATAGCGAGAAAATTCGGCTTCACCGGCGGGCTGGTCCCCGGCGTCGATGTCTACGCCTACATGACGCACCTGCCCGTGCAGCGATGGGGCCGCGCCTGGCTGGATCGCGGCATGGCCGATTGCCGCTTCCTCAAGCCCGTCTACGACGGCGAGACCGCCACCGTCACCGCGACCGAGACGGACGAAGGGCTCACTATCGAGGTGACGAGCCGGGGCGAACTCTGCGCGACCGGCACCGCCCGCTTGCCTGACGAGAGCCCAACCCCCACGCCCTACGGCTACGATGTCATAGCACCACCCGAGGCGAGACCCCCCGCGAGCGAAACCTCGCTAGCCGCCGGGCTGTGGCTGAACTCGAAGCCGATCGCCGTGACGCCCGAATTCACCGCTCAATACCTGCGTGATCTGCGCGAGACCGACCCACTCTACGCGCGCGAGGGCATCGCGCATCCGGGCCTCATCCTGCGCCTGTGCAACTGGGCGCTGTCGCACAATGTCGTGCTCGGGCCGTGGATTCACGTGGGCTCCGTGGTCCGCCATTTCAGCGTCGCGCATGTCGGCGAGACGCTCACAGCGCGTGCCCGGATCACCGGCAACGACGAGCGGAAGGGACACCGCTTCGTCGATCTCGACGCGCTCGTGCTGGCCGACGGGCGGCCCGTCGCGCACGTCCTGCACACCGCGATCTGGCGCCCCCGCCAGCTCGCCGCCGCCTGAACCGGAGCACAAGCCATGCGCGTCTCGACCCATCTACCGCTCCGCGACTGGAAGGATGTCGGCCCCACCGCCCGCGCGGCGGAAGAGGCCGGGTTCGACGCGCTCCAATTCCCGGAAATCAAATACGACCCGTTCATGCCGCTCGCGCTCGCCACGATGGCGACGACGCGCATTCACATGGTCACATCCGTGGCGATCGCCTTCCCGCGCAGCCCGATGATCGTTGCCAGCGAGGCCTGGGACCTCGCCCGCAACTCGAACGGACGCTTCACCCTGGGCCTCGGCAGCCAGGTGCGCGCGCACAACGAACGCCGCTTCAGCGTGCCGTGGATCGCCCCCGCCGCGCGGATGGGCGAATATCTCGAGGCCCTGCGCGCGATCTGGCGCGCGTGGCAGACCGGGGAAAAGCTGAACTTTCAAGGCAAGCACTACCAGTTCACCCTGATGACGCCGGAATTCTCCCCCGGCCCACAGGACGTGGCCGCGCCGCCGGTCAGCATCGCCGCCGTCGGCCCGGTTATGCTGCGCACGGCCGCGCGCCTATGCGACGGCGTGCGCCTGCACGGCTTCGCGACGCGCCGCTATCTCGAGGAGGTGGTGCGCCCGATGCTCACCGAGGAACGCGAGAAGGCGGGCAAGTCGTGGGAGAATTTCGAGGTCTCGGGCGGTGGCTTCGTCGTCACCGGCCCCGACGAAGCGGCGGTCACGAAGGCCGCCGAGGACATTCGCTACCGCGTCGCGTTCTACGGCTCGACGCCCGCTTATCGCGGCGTGCTCGACCTGCACGGCCACGGCGAGCTCGGCGACCGGCTCAACCAGATGTCGCGGCGCGGCGAGTGGAGCGAGATGGCGAAGCAAGTTCCCGACGAGGTGCTCGACCTGTTCGTCGCCCGCGCCACCTACGACCGGCTCCCCGAAGCGATCGAGAAGCGGTTCGGCGGCGTGGTCGATAGCGTGAGCTTCGAGTTTCTTCCCGAGGACAGGCCGGAGGTGCGGCGCCGCGTGGTCGAGGCGGTCCGCGCCGTGCCGCACCGCTTCCGGGCCTTCTCCGCCTAGCCCCACTGGAATGCCGGCCGTCCCCGTGGTCTTATTGCGGACTGGCACGGACTGGGCCGTCGGGCATGACCACACGCCGCCTCGCCGCCATCATGGCGGCTGATATCGCCGGGTATTCGCGGCTGATGCACGCCGACGAGGAGGCGACCCACGCCCGCTTCACGCATCTGATGGCCGGTGTAATCGAGCCGGCCATCGCCGGCCGCGGTGGGCGCATCGTCAAGAGCACCGGCGATGGCTTCCTGGCCGAGTTCGGCAGCGCGGTGGAAGCGGTTAAATGCGCGCTACAATTCCAAACCGAAATCTGGGCCGGTTGCGAAGCCGAAGCCGAGGACGGTCGGGTCAGCTTTCGCGTCGGCATCCATCTTGGTGACGTGATCGCCGAACCGGACGACATTTTCGGCGACGGGGTGAACATCGCCGCGCGCCTCGAAGCCCTGGCCGACCCGGGCGGCATCCTGGTATCCGGCGCGGTGCACGAGACCGTGCATGGCCGCGTAAGCTGCGGCTTCGTGGATGTGGGCGACCAGTCGCTGAAGAACATCGCCCGCCCGGTCCGGGCCTATCGCGTCGTCCCCGAAGCTGCGCCGTCGAGGCCTGCGCTGCCGCTGCCCGACCGTCCCTCGATCGCGGTGCTGCCCTTCCAGAACATGAGCGGCGATCCGGAGCAAGAGTATTCGCCGACGGGATGGTCGAAGAAATCATCACCGGCCTCTCTCGCGTGCACTGGTTCTTCGTGATCTCGCGCAATTCGAGCTTCACCTACAAAGGCCGCGCGGTCGACATCAAGCAGGTCGGCCGCGAGCTCGGCGTACGCTACGTGCTGGAGGGCAGCGTCCGCAAAGCACCCGGCCGGGTGCGCATCACCGCCCAGCTAATCGACGCCACGAACGGCCATCACGTCTGGGCCGATCGCTTCGACGGCGATCTTGCCGACGTGTTCGAGCTGCAGGACCGGGTCACGGAGAGCGTGGTCGGCGCGATCGAGCCGAGCTTGCTGACAGCCGAGATAAAGCGAGCGCAGGCGAAGCTCACCGAAAGCCTGGACGCTTATGATCTTTACTTGCGCGCCCTGGGAGCAATGCTTTTGACAGAGCGCGCAGGTACTGGCAAGGCAAAGGCTTTACTGAGACGGGCGCTCTCGATCGACCCGTCCTTCACGCCGGCCAAGGGCACGTTGGTCATTGCTTACGTTCATCGCCAGGGGCAGGGTTGGGCCGAGCCGGGCGAGAAGGAAGCAGCGATCGCCCTGGCTCGCGAATGCGCGATCGAAGGACGCGAGGATCCGGCGGCACTCCGTGCAGCCGGTCATGCGCTGGCGTGGTTCGCCGGCGAGACGGAGCAAGGGATCGCGTTGCTGCAACGCGCGATGCATCTCAATCCGAACTCGGCCGCGATCCTGGGAAGCGCGGGATACGTCTACTGCCTTGCTGGCCAGCCGGCGCCCGCGATCGAGTGCCTCTCCCGAGCGCTGCGGCTGGACCCGCTCGGACCCGAGGCGCCGCTGGCTCTGGCCTGGCTCGGCTTGGCACACCTGTTCGCAGGCCGCGTGCGGGAGGCTCTCGACTGCACGGAACGCGCGGTGCACTCACGTCCCGACTGGCTCCCGCCGCTACGGATCAGGGTCGCCGCCCTTATGCACGCAGGCCGGGTCGAGGAAGCGCAAGCGGCGGCCCGACGGGTGCTCGTTGCCGATCCTGCTTTCCGGCTCTCCACACACTACCTGGGGAACCTCGGCCACCGTCCAGCGTGGGATTCTTACAGAAAGGCCCTGCGCGACGCTGGTCTTCCCGAGTAGCGGGCCGCCCAAGGGGCCGTTCCGAATTCGTCATGGCCGGGCTCGACCCGGCCATTTGCCGCGATACGAAAGTCGTTGCCGACGGGCAGCACCTCCGCCGCGAACCGCGCGTGATCGCCGGGTCGAGCCCGGCGATGCGAGGGGAGGGCGCCAAGTCGGAGAAATGACGCGAACGCGGCTTGAGGCGTCGCGCGGCAGGCGTCAGGATGCCGGGCACCCAGGGGAAGGCACGAAAATGGGTCAGGTCACGGGGAAAATCGCGATCGTCACCGGCGGCGCGTCCGGCATCGGCGCCGCCAGCGCGGAGACGTTGGCGCGCGAGGGTGCCAAAGTCGTTGTTACTGATATTGACGAGGCGGGCGGTAATGCGGTCGTCGGTCGCATCACGAGCGCGGGCGGCGAGGCGGTGTTTCTTCAGCAGGACGTCACCGACGAGGCGCGCTGGCAGGAGGTCGTCGCCGAGACCGAGCGGCGCTTCGGGCGGCTCGACGTCCTGTTCTCCAACGCCGGCATCGGCATCATCTGCTCGGTGTTCGAGATGTCGCTCGCCGATTTCCGCCGGCAGACCGCGATCAATCTCGACGGCGTGTTTCTGTCCGTCAAATACGCCGTCCCGGCGATGCGGCGTTCGGGCGGCGGCTCGATCATCATCACCTCCTCGGCCGCCGGCCTGCGCGGCTCGGCGGGGCTCGCCGGCTACTGCGCGACCAAGGGCGGCGTGCGGCTGTTCGCAAAGGCGGTGGCGATGGAGTGCGCCGCAATGCAGGACCACATCCGCGTCAACACGGTCCACCCCGGCGTCATCGACACGCCGATCTGGACCAAGGTCGGCAGCGGCGGCGTCGCCAGCCGTTCCAACACGCCGATCGACCCGCAGCAGCTCGCGGCGGGCGTGCCGACCGGCGTTGTCGGCACCGCGCAGGACATCGCCAACGGCGTGCTGTTCCTCGCCTCCGACGCGTCGAGCTACATGACCGCCTCCGAGCTGGTGATCGACGGCGGCATGTTCGGCGGCAGCACGCCGCGGCGAGGCTGGGTGCCGCGCGCAGGCGAGGGCTGATCGTGGCGCTCAACCACGTCGCCCCGCGTCCCGCCGCGACCGTCCTGCTGCTGCGCGACGGCGCGGGCGCGCTCGAAGTGTTCATGGTGGTACGCCACCACGAGATCGACTTCGCCTCGGGCGCGCTGGTGTTTCCCGGCGGGCGCGTCGATACCGGCGACCACGCCATCGCCGAGCGGCCCGACCTCTGCCCCGGGCCGGAGGGGATCGACGCGATGGCGATGGCGCTGCGCGTCGCCGCCATCCGCGAGACGTTCGAGGAATGCGGCATCCTGCTCGCCCGCGCTCGCGGCTCCGACCGCCTCATCCCGGCCGAGCGGCTGCGCGACATCGAAAGCTCTCAGCGCGTGCCGCTCTGCCAAGGCGAAGTCAGTTTCGCCGACATTCTTGCCACGGAAGACCTCGTGCTCGCGACCGACCTGCTGGTTCCCTTCGCGCATTGGATCACCCCGGCCAACCAGGCCAAGCGCTATGACACGCATTTCTTCCTCGCCGTGGCGCCGGACGACCAGGTGGGCGTGCACGACGGCTCGGAATTGGTCGACTCCGTCTGGATCTCCACCGAGCAGGCGCTCGCCGGGGTGACGGCCGGTCGCTTCAAGATGGTGTTTCCCACGCACATGAATCTCGCCAAGCTCGGCCGGCACCACGATGTCACCTCCGCCGTCGCGGCCGCGCGCGCCACGCCCGTCGTGACGGTGGAGCCGGTGCCGCTCAAGACCGAGAACGGCACGCGTCAGCTCCGTATTCCGATCGAGGCCGGTTACGGCGGCGACGTGTTCACGGTGAGCCTGCCGCCCGCCATGCCGCCGGCCGGATAGCGCGACGGGCGTGCAACTCTCCCGCTGCCCGATTGCATCGCCCGACGCCTGCACCTGCCGGTCATCGCCGCGCCGATGCTACGAGTTTCCGGCCCCGACCTGGTCATCGCCGCGTGCCGCGCGGGCGTGATCGGCGCGTTTCCGACCGCCAACGCGCGATCGGTCGAGGAACTCGATGCGTGGCTCTGCCACATCGCCGCGATGACGAGCGACGCGAAGCCAGAACCCGCACCGCACTGCGCGAACCTCATCATCCGCCAGCCGCGGCTCGCCGACGATCTCGCCTGCCTGCTGCGGCACCGCGCTTTCACCGGTCTCGACACCAGCATGTTGCTCCCCTCGATCAAGGCGTCCGGGCTCGACCCGGCCAAGCTCGACGAGCAGGTCACGGCGCGGCACGCGACGGAGATGTTCGGCGGCAAGCAAGCCGCGAGCGGCAAGAGGCGCTGGGCCGACGTGTGGAGCGCGGGACACTCGGTCTCGGGTGTTGATACCGTGCGCGGCGCGGCGGAGCTGGTCGAGCGCACGATCGGGGAATACGAGAACGCACGGCGAGCGTCCGCTGAAGCGGTCGATCAGTCCGGAGATTGACGGCGGGGCGCGCCGGTCATCGGCAGCTCGCCGCGCCGGATCGCGAGGCCCAGGCTGAGGCTTTCCGCGACGCGCCTGGCGCGTACCCGGAACACCTCGGCCTGCTCGGGCGTACACAAGGCGGCGAGCGTCTTGTCGAAAAGGCCCAGCCAGATCGCGAAATGATCCGGGCCAAGGGCGGCCGGAAGCCTCAAATGCGCCTCGAACGGATTGCCCTTGTAGCGCCCGGTGATGAGCGTCAAGGACGACCAGAAGGCGCATAGCCGGCCCATATGCGCCGGCCAATCCTCGACTGCGTCCTCGAAGATCGGCCCGAGCACTGGATCGCGCCGCACCGAGGCGTAGAAGGTCTCGACGACGGCGCGTACGAGAGCCTCATCGATCCCGACCGGCAGTCCGGGAGCGTCGGGGTGGGGTCCGCGAGGGGCAGACTCAAGGGACATACGCACTTCCTGGTAAAACAATCACGGACGATGTATCTAATAATCTGCAAGGCATAAAGATACATGTCAAGGGTTTGTTAAGGGGCGGGCCATGCGGCTCACTGTGTTCTCCGACTACGCCCTCCGCATGTTGATGTACGGGGCGGGCTGCGAGCGGCGCTTCACCATCGAGGAGGTCGCCACCGCCTACGGCGTGTCCCGCGCGCACATGATGAAGGTCGCCAACCTGCTCACCCGGGCAGGGTTCCTGAAGGCGGTGCGGGGCCGTTCCGGCGGCCTCGTGCTCGGCAAGCCGGCGGCCGAGATCGGCTTGCGGGAGGTGATCGAGGCGGCCGAGCCGGATTTCCGCCTGGTGGAGTGCTTCGGCTCGGGCAACCAATGCGTCATCACCGGATGCTGCAAGCTGCAAGGCGTACTGGCCGACGCACGCCACGCCTTCACGGCCACACTGGCCCGCTACACGCTGGCCGATCTGGCGCTGCCATCATCGGACGTGCGGCGGCTTACTTCCCCCGCGGAGGGCGTCGGATCACTCACGAAACCTCCAGGAGGCGTCCATGCCTGACACGATGTATCCACCGGCTACTCGCGAGATCGCCAAGGCTCGGCGCGCGCTGGCGCCCGATACGCAGGCTGCGTTCGACGCCTTCGGCCGCGCGGTGTTCGCCGATGGCGCGTTGCCGACGAAGATCAAGCAGATCATCGCGGTGGCCGTCGCCCACGTGACGCAGTGCCCGTACTGCATCAAGGGTCACACCAAGGCGGCCTTGCGGGCGGGGGCGACCGAGAAGGAGCTCATGGAGGCAGTTTGGGTGGCGGCGGAAATGCGCGCCGGCGGCGCCTACGCGCATTCCGCGCTGATGCTGGCGACCTGCGATGAAGGCCACGCCGGGCCGTCGGAGACCTAGTCGCCCGCCCTGTCGCGGAACATTTATGCGATCCGGGCGAGCCGGCCCTTGCAAAGTCGCGCTGCCGGTTCATTTGGCAAGCGTGGCTGAACCAGGGAGGGCGAGCCATGTTGCGGAGGGGGTACATCCTCATCGCCGACCTTGTCGGCTACACGATCTTTCTCACCAAATCGGAGCTCGAGCACGCGCAGGCCATTCTCGAGACCTTCTTCGAGGCCTTGCTCGACGAGGTCAAGGAGCCGCTTGTCCTGTCGAACTTCCAGGGCGATGCCCTGCTCGTTCACATCCCCGAGGACGGCGTGTCGCAGGGGCAGCTGCTGCTCGAGGCCATCGAACGGCTCTACTGCGCGTTCGCCGCCACCAAGGCCGAGCTACAGCGCGATACAAGCTGTGGTTGCAACGCCTGCCGCAACACCGCGCAACTCGACCTGAAATTCATCCTGCACCACGGAGAGTACGCGCTTCAGACGATCGGCGGCCGGCAGGAACTGCAAGGCGCCGACGTGATCCGCGCGCATCGCCTGCTGAAGAACCGGGCCACCGCGACCACTGGGATCAAGGCGTACGCCCTCGTCACCGAGGCGGCCAAGGCGGCCATGCAGCTGCCGGAGTTTTTCGCCGATCTGCCGGGCTACGTCGAGCCGAGCACGGAACTCGGCGACACACCGGTCACGGTCTATGACCTTCACCCCGTCTGGGAGCGCCAAAGCCTGGCTCGGCGCGTCGTGGTCGCGCCCGACGAGCCGCTCGCCTTCGCGCCGATGGAAGCCGACCTGCCGGTGCCGAGCGCTCTCGCCTGGGCCTACGTCACGGATGTGAAGTACCAGCAACGCTGGCAGCAGGGCTTCGACGGCATGACCATGAGCGGTCTGCAGAAAGGCCGAGTAGGTCCTGGGTCCATCCAGCATTGCACCCACGGGAGATTGATCACTCGCAACAAGATCGTCGACTGGCGGCCGTTCGATTACGTGACCTATCAGATCGCGTGGCCATTCGGCGCGACGGTGCGTCAGATGGTGGAGCTCACGCCCTCTCCCACAGGCGGAACCCACGTCTCCATCCGTTGCGCCGCGCCGGAAGGGACCAGCGCCTGGAGCACGGCGTTTTCGCGCGCCCTCCTCAAGCTCAGGGCCGGCCGCATCGAGCGCGACCGTCGCCTCGGCAAGCAGGCGCTCGAACGCCTGGCGGCCGGCGAAACGAACCGTCCGAAGCGGGTCGAAACAGCGCGCCCGTCCCGCGCCGATATCAGTACGGCCGCGGCGGCGGTGCTCGCCGAAGCCTGAGAACGCGCGCCGTCACTCCGTGCGGAACCGATAGCGGAACCCGTCGCTGCCTCCTTCGATCTGCCCGACTGTCGGCGACGGGAAATGCACCGGCAGGAGCAGCGTCCCGGTGTCCGCCACCGCGCCGAAGAAGCGCCGGCGGGATTGCGCGGACTGCACCGGGTCCCAATCCACGCCCGCCGACCAGTCCGGCTCGCGCACCTGCAGCGCGTGGTGCATGAGATCGCCGACCACCGACGCACGGTGACCGTTCGAGGAAATGTTGACACAGCAATGGCAGGGCGAGTGGCCCGGCGTTGGCGTCAGGGTGACAAGATCGTCGAGCGTGTATTCGTCATCGACCAGCAGCCCCTGGCCGGCCTGCATCACCGGCTCGCAGTTGAAGCGCCAGACGTTACCGGGCGGGTCTTTTCCCTCCTTGGTCGCCTGCTCCCACGCTGCGTATTCGCGCTTGTGGAAGATGTATTTCGCCTTCGGGAAGGTCGGCATCCAGCGCCCGTCCACCAATCGGGTGTTCCAGCCGCAATGGTCGATGTGCAGATGCGTGCAGAACACGTAGTCGATGTCCTCGAAGCGCAGCCCGCTCGCATTGAACTCGTCGAGCCAGCGCTGCTTCGGAAAATCGAACGGGGGCGGATGGCCCTTGTCCTCGCCGGTGCAGGTGTCCACCAGAATCGTGTGATGCGGCGTTCGTACCACGAAGGTCTGATAGGTGATCACCATGCGGTCGGAGGCTCTATCGAAAACGAAATCCGGCATCTCGGCGAAATGCCGATAGGCCACCTCCCGATCGTATCTCGGGAAGAAGTCCTGCGGCCGTCGCCACGGGCCGTCGCGCTCGATGATGCTGGTGATCGTCGCGCCGCCGATCTGGATTTGTTTCATCTGTTTCTTTTCCCTCGCTGGAACCCCCTCACCCAACCCTTCTCCCAAGGGAAGAGGGCTATATCTTCTCCCTCTCCCCCCTCGGGGGAGAGGGCCGGGGTGAGGGGATCGCCGCTCCCCCACTAAGCCGGAACCTCGATCCGATAGAACCGTGCCGCCGCGCCGGCGAACAGGTCGGCCTTCTCCGACGCGCTCGCCCCGCTCGCCAGCCGCTTGCAGGCGTTCCAGAACACGCCGTAGCCGTACGATCCCTTGTCCACCGGAAAATTGCTCTCGAACATGCAGCGCGCCGGCGTGAACGCCTCGATGCAGGTGTCGATATACGGCTTCCATGCGGCGGCCAGCTCGTCCGACGACGGCGCATCGGGCTGCTCGTGGAAATGGTAGCCGTTGATCCGCATCCCGAGCCCGCCGAGCTTGACGAACACGTTGGGGCATTTCGCCAGCTCGCGGATCGAGGCCGCCCAGACGGGAAACACCTCGTCACGCCTGCCCTTGTAAGCGCCGACCGCCAGCGGACCGCCGACATGGTCGAGCACGATGCGCGTCTCCGGGGAGGATCGCGCGAGCGCTGTCAGCTCGTCGATCTGCGGGTGGTACAGCCACGCATCAAACGAGAGCCCGAGCGGTGCAAGCCGCGAAAACCCCTCGCGGAATGTCGTATCCCCCAGCAGACCGGGCGGCGGCGAATACGCGGGGTTCATCAGCGACGGGTCGGCGTCATGGGCGGTGATGTGGCGGATGCCGCGAAACCGGCCACCGCCGGCGCGCAGATGCGCCTCCAGAACCTCCTGCACGCGCGCGCCGAGGCGCAGATCGGCGTGCCCGACGATACCCGCGCAGATCTCCGCTGGCCCATAGCCGCCGCTGGCGCTCATCGCCGCGACGCCGTTGACGAACTCGGTCTCGCCCACCGGCCGGAACTCCTCCGGCCCGCGCGCGCGGTGCATCGAACGGCACTGCACGAACACCGTCGCGACGATGTTGTGCCCGGTGTTGATGTCGACCAGCAGGTCGGGAAGCATGTAGACCCAGTCCGGCCGCTCCCACAGATGATGGTGCGGATCAATGATCGGCAGCCCGGGCTCCAACGTCGCCTCGACCCTGCGCTCCAGCCAGTCGTTGCGGACCGGCAAATAGCTGCTCGGAACGGCGGTCGTCATCGTGTGCGAGGAGCCAATCGTCGTGCTCATGTCGGTTCCCTCCAATTGTCCCGACATCATGCTAGCCCCGCGCTACGCGGTCAGGAAGCCGACCCCGTCCTCCTCCAGCACCGCAGAGGTGAGCTTGCCGCCGATACCCGCGCCGGTGTCGATGCCGATGCGGTTCGCCTGCACCGTGGCGACGCCGGTGGTGCTGTGCCCGTGTACGACGACAACGCCGAAATCCCGCTCCGTGTAGAGGAAGGGCTGGCGCATCCGCTGCAGATCGTCGCGCACCTGATCGGCGAGCTTCACGCCTGGACGGATTCCGGCATGGACAAACAAATACTCGCCCTCGCGGTGGCTGAGCGCGAGGCCGCGCAGGAAATCGACATGCGCGGCCGGCAGCGCCGCCGCCCATTGCTCGCGCGGCGTCTCGGGATCGAGCCCCCAGCTGCGTAGTGCGTCCGCCCCGCCCGCGACCAGCCAGTCCGTCGCCGCCGCGCGGTCCCCGTCTAGCGCGTCAAGCAGCATCTGCTCGTGATCGCCCGCGAGATTGATCGTCCGCAAATCATCAAGCGGGCGCTGCACGAGACGCTCGATCACGCCCGCGCTGTCCGGCCCCCAGTCGATGTAGTCGCCTAGATGGATCAGCAACGCGTCCGGCACAGGCCGCAGCGCCAGATCCTCCGCGACGGCGGCGTGCAGCGCGGCAAGCTGGTCGGCGCAACCGTGGACATCGCCCACGGCGTAGACCCGCCGTCCTCGCGCCAACCAACCCGGCGCGGGCGCGAAGACGATCGCGCCGGGCGCGGACACCGGGCGCGGCGCGTCCCTGGTGGGCAGGATGGTCGCTTCGATCTCGGCGCGCAGGCGCCGCGCCGGCAGCCGCCGAACCGGCCGCCTCATCGGCTGGGCAAATCAATGGAGAACATGCTCGCGCCAGTGTCGCCCATCTCGACCGCTGAGGCCAGAGGGCGCCGAGGCCAGAGGGGCGGGAGACTCAGATCACCCCATCCTCCCGCAATCCCGCAACCCCGCGATCTCACCCTGCAACAAGCCGAGCCAGCCGCCGTAGACCTCCGCGTCATGCGCGCCGTGCGCCGGGCTCGGCAGGGTCGGCGGCCGATCCACTCCAATATGCCGTGCCCGTGCGTGTGCGGGTCGTTCATCACCTCGGCGACATCGCGCACCGGCAGGGGATGGCGCGCTTGTTGGCGTTCATCATCGCCGGCGACAGCGACGTGCCCGAGGTCGCGATCGAGCGCCGGCGCCGGCCTTCGCCATCGGCATGGTGGCGTATCCCCCTGGAACACCTGGTCGAAATCCAGCACGGTGACGCCGGTAAGCGGCGCGCGCGTCGCGTCGGTGGTCGGGTCGGACATCCACTCCCCCGGTTTGCGTGATACCGGCGATCCCGGCGTGGTTCTCCCTCCCGGCGCAAGAAAGCGGCCGCGCGTCACTCACGAGGCCACGAACCGGAGCGCATTCGCGATGCTCAAAGCGGTCGTCCAGAACATCGCCTTTACCGTCCTTCTCGCTCTTCTGCTATTCCTGCCCGCCGGCACCCTGGCGTGGCCGCAGGGCTGGATATTCCTCGCGCTATTCGTCGGGTGCAGTCAGGCGACTGGATTCTGGCTACTGAAGACCGATCCGGCGCTCCTGGCCGAGCGGATGAAATCACCCTTCAGCGCCGACCAGAGACCGCGCGACCGGGCGATCATGGTGGCCATCATGGTTTCGTTGGGCGCCTGGCTGGTCTTCATGCCGTTGGACGCCCGCCGTTTCGCCTGGTCGCATACGCCGATCTGGGCGCAGGCGATCGGCGCCGCGCTCATCGTGGGCGCCTTCTGTGGCTGGGCCACCGTATTGCGCGCGAACAGCTTCGCGTCGGTCAAGGTGCGGGTGCAGCAAGAGCGCGGCCAGACGGTGATCTCGACCGGTCCCTACGCGGTCGTGCGCCATCCGATGTACGCCTACGTCCTGCCCTTGCTGATTGGCACGCCGTTGCTGCTGGGTTCCCTATGGGGTCTCCTGGGCGTGGTCCTCGCCATGCCGCTGCTCGCGGCGCGCGCACTCGGCGAAGAAGCCGTGCTCATGGACGGCCTGCCGGGATACCGCGAATACACCGCCAAGGTGCGCTTCCGTCTCCTGCCGGGAATCTGGTGACGGGTTCAGAGTTCGATCAGACCGCGCCGCAGCCCCTTCGCCACCGCCTCCGCGCGGCTGCCCGCGTCGAGCTTGGCGAACACCGCTTCCAAGTGAAACTTTACGGTGTGGGCCGAGATCCCGAGGCGACGGGCGATGTGCTTGTTGCTCAGTCCCTCGCTGATCGCGCTCAGAATCTCCATCTCGCGCGGGGTCAGCAACACCGGCGGCTCCTCCTCCTCAGCCGCGGCGAAGCCGGCCGGTTCAACTTCTCCCAGGCGCCGCGCCTGCAGCCCGGCCGCGACCGCCCGCAGCGCGGCATCCAGGGCCCGCGTTGTCATGTTGAGGGGCACGTCGCCCAGAAGAACATCGGCGTCCGCCTGACCCGCCGCGACGACGTGCCCGGCCTCGGCGACCATCCGCGCCAGCCGGTCCCGCTGTTCGGGATCGGCCGGCGCGAGTGCCACCCGCAATCCCTCGTCGCGCGGCGGCGTGCCGCTCATCGCGCGGGGCGTGCGCCCACGGTGAGCTGCACGGCCTGCACGACGCCGCCGCGCATCAGCCTGATCTCGACCGTCTGCCCCACCCGCTCCGCGCCCAGCCTGCCGCGGATGCCACGCAACCGAATCATCGCCTCGCCGTCCAGCGCCAGGAGGATATCGCCCGGCAGGATGCCCGCCTGCTCGGCCGGTCCGCCCGCGGCGAGGCTCACCGCCATCAGCCCGGACTCCTGCCCGCAAGCCGCGCGCAGCGCTTGCGGGATCGACACCGGCTGCAACCCCACGCCGAGCCAGCCGCCGCGCATCGTGCCGTGCGCCAGGATGGACTGGACCGCTCGCGCGATCGTCGCGTGCGGGATGACCAGCGCGCGCCCGCGCGGCCCCGCCGTCGCCATCCCGATCAGCCGGCCCGCGGCGTCGACTACCGGTCCGCCCTCCTCCGCCCGGCTCGCCCGCATGTCGAGCCGCAGCAGCGCGTCGATCCGCCCCCCCGCCGCGCTGTGCCACGCGGGCCCAGCCTGCCGCACTGCCGCGAGCCGCACCGTGACCCCGCCGTCGGACCCCGCGCCGAGCGCCAGCGCCAGAGCACCGGTGCGCGCCGCCCCGGCCACCGGCGCGGTTTCCACGGCCGACGCGCCGACGCGCAGCACGGCGACATTGGTTCCCGCGTCGCGGCCGGCGAGCGTCGCCGGCTGGGCGCCGCCGCCCGACAGCACAATCTCATAGCCGTCGCGCTCCGGGAGCGCCTGGTCGGAGGTGACGACGAGGTCCGGCCGCCAGGCGATGCCGCTGAGCTGCCGCCCATCCCTCACGCGCACCGCCGCGACGAGCGACGTGCTGGCGTCGACGCGGTCGGCGATGGCGTCGGACAAGGCGGAAAATGGGTCGGTGATGGTCGCGGACATGGCATGAACTCCCTTGCTGACCGCGAAGATGAACCTCCCGGTCCGCGCCGCCCATCGGGCGAATGGCCAGGACAACACCCGGCCGGATGGCGGGGATGAACCGGCGCGCGCGACCGCCCAACTCTGCCGACCTGCAACGGGTCACGAACCATGCCGCTCGACAGCACTTCCGATACCGACATCCTCGATCCCTACTCCGCCCAGATCGTCGGCGCGTTCGAGCGCGCCGGTCCCGCCGTCGTGCACATCACCGGCGCGCGGGGGGACGGGCGGCCGATCGGCCAAGGCTCCGGCGTCGTGTTCACGCCGGACGGCTACACGCTCACCAACAGCCACGTCGTGAGCGGCGCCGCCTCGCTCAAGGTCTCGCTCACCGACGGACGCATGGTCGACGCGGCACTCGTGGGCGACGATCCCGGCACCGATCTCGCGGTCCTGCGGCTCGGCGGCTCCGGTCACGCGCATGCCGAGCTCGGTCGCTCGTCGAACTTGCGCGTCGGCCAACTCGTGGTCGCCATCGGCAATCCGTTCGGTTTCCAATGCACCGTCACGGCGGGCATCGTCAGCGCGCTCGGCCGCAGCCTGCGCGGACGCTCGGGCCGGCGGATCGACAGCGTGATCCAGACCGACGCGCCGCTCAATCCGGGCAATTCCGGCGGCCCGCTGGTCAGCGGCGCCGGGCGCGTCATCGGCATCAACACCGCGATCATCGCGCCGGCGCAGGGCATCTGCTTCGCGATCGGCATCGACACCGCGATCGATGTCGCGACGCGGCTGATGCGCGACGGGCGCGTGCGCCGCAGCCGCATCGGCCTGTCCGGCCAGACCGTCACGCTCGACCCGCGCGTGGTGCGCCACAACGACCTCGTGGTGCGCTCCGGCGCGATGGTGACGGGCGTGGAGCCGGACGGCCCGGCCGCCGCCGCCGGCCTGCGCGACGGCGACGTGATCGTCGCACTCGGCGAGGACAACGTCTCCGGCGTCGACGATCTGCACCGCCTGCTCACCGCCGAGAAATCCAGCGTGCGGTTGCTCGCAAAGGTGATCCGCCGCGCACGCGCCGTCGAGCTGACCCTCACGCCGGCCGAGGATTGAATCCGTTCCCTCTCCCCCTGTGGGAGAGGGTTAGGGGTGAGGGGTTGGTGGAGCGCGCACGAACAAGCCCGCGCGAGCACCCCTCCTCCCGACCTTGATCCGCTTCGCGGCTCAAGCCCACAAGGGGAGGAGGAGAAGCGTCTTGCTTGACACACTCTCCCCGAGGCCGTGCAATCACGTCGATACTCGTGGGGAGAGAAGTCCATGCCGTTACCGGCAGATACCGACGCCAGCACGCCAAAATATCTGCGCGACAAGTACGCGATCGTCGGCGTGGGCGAGACGGCCTACACGCGCGGCTCCGGCCGCACCACGCGGGCGATGGGGAGCGAGGCGGTACGCAACGCAATGGCCGACGCCGGGCTGAAGCCGGGCGATGTCGACGGGATGCTCTCGTATCAGGGCGTCGACTCAACCTTCGGCCCGATGATCGCCGGCGACTGCGCCATGCGGCTCAACTTCTACATGGACGTGTTCGGCGGCGGCTCCTCGACCGAGGCGCTGATCGGCATCGCCATCGGCGTGATGGAAGCCGGCCTGTGCAAATGCGTGGCGATCTTCCGCTCGATGAACGGCTATTCGCAAGTGCGCATCGGCGGCACCGGCGCACGCTCCGCGGCGCCCGTCACCGGCGACATGCTGCACAGCCGCGCCTATGGCTGGCAGAGTGCCGGCCAGTCCTTCGCACCCACCTTCATGCGCTACATGCACGATTACGGCACCACGCCCGAGCAAGTCGCGACGGTGAAGGTGATCCATAGCGAGCACGCCTCAAACAACCCCAAGGCGCTCTACAAGAAGCGCATGACGGTGGACGACGTGGTCAACAGCCGGCTGATCTGCAAGCCGCTGCATCTGCTCGATTGCTGCGTCGAGACCGACAACGCGACCTGCATCATCGTCACCCGCGCCGAGCACGCGAAGGATCTGCGTCACACCCCGGCACTGATCCGCGGCGTGGTCGGGCGCTGCAACAAGCCGCGCATGGACATGCACTATCAGGCCGGCCCGATCTCGCGCGTCGCCGGCTGGTACGCCAAGGACATCCTGTGGCCGAACTCGGGCGTCGGACCGCAGGACATCGACGTTACCGGCGCGTATGACGCCTTTACCTTCACCACCATGCTGCAGCTCGAGGATTACGGCTTCTGCGGCCGTGGCGAGGGCGGCGATTACGTCAGCAACGGCACCATGCGGCTCGGCAACAAGCGCCCAAACAACACCAGCGGCGGCCATCTGTGCGAGGGTTACACGCACGGCATGAACATGGTGATCGAGAACGCCCGCCAGCTGCGCCACGACATCGACGACAGCTGCCCGGTCGGCCCCGACGGCAAGCGCCAGCACACCTATGACTACAAGGAAGGCGGCTGCCGGCAGGTGAAGGACGTGGAGGTGACAGCCAATCTCGGCTGGGCGATGCCGGGCACCGGCTCGGCGATGGTCATGCGGCGCGGCTGAGCGGGGAGAACGAGCGATGGCACTGCAAGGCACGCATCTCGGCATGGGGCTCGACGTCAACGACCTCGACGTCGAGAACCTCGAATATTTCAAATATTGCGCGGCGCATGATTTTCACCTGCAGCAATGCGAGGACTGCAACCTGATCCGCTACCCGCCCAACACCGGCTGCCCGTGGTGCGCCAGTCCGCGCGCGCGCTGGACCAGGGTGGAGGGAAAGGGCGCCGTGCATTCCTACGGCGAGGTGCATCACGCCATCCAGCCGGCCTTCAGGACGCACACGCCCTACATGATCCTGCTGGTCGATCTCGACACGCAGAAGGGTCAGCCGACCGCCGACGAGGCGATCCGGGTCGCCGGCAACCTCGCCCTGCCGGACGGCACGCTCGCCCCCGCCGACCTGGTGAAGACGGTCGGCATCGGCACCCGCCTGCGCATGGTGTTCACCGACGTCGCCCCCGGCCTCTCGCTGCCGCAATGGACCATCGACGAGGCCGCCCAGCAGCCCGCCAAGCCCTGGCGCTATCCGCAGGAATAGGGTGGTCCGCCCCTTTCCAAACCCGCCCCGGCCTTGCTATAGGGCGGCGCCGCACGGTCGCTCGGCGGGCGCATAGCTCAGTTGGTAGAGCAGCTGACTCTTAATCAGCGGGTCCAAGGTTCGAGTCCTTGTGCGCCCACCATTTTTCCCCGCCGCGAGTGCTGATCGGCGACCGTCGCCCGATGACGTTGAGCCTTGACCGTCAGCGCAGCGGGGTCATGTAACCCTCCGGCGGGGACGACCCTGCCTTTTCCGGATGGCGCGATGGGGACGACCTCATCACCAGCAATGGAGATGAGCGGTGCCCTGGCTCGTCCTGATCGTCGCCGGTCTGTTCGAGGTCGGCTGGGCCGTCGGCCTGAAGTACACCGAGGGCTTCACCCGGCTGTGGCCGTCGCTCGGCACGGCGGCGGCGATGGTGCTCAGCGTCGTGCTGCTCGGCCTCGCCCTCCGCTCCCCGACGCTCGGCACCGCCTACGCGGTGTGGACCGGGATCGGCACCGTCGGCACCGCGCTGCTCGGGATCGCGCTGTTCCATGAATTGGCAGATCCGCTGCGGCTCGCCTGCATCGGCCTGATCGTCGTCGGCATCGCGGGGCTCAAGCTCGCCACGCATTGAGTTTGGCGCTCCGGGCCGGTCGACGGCTCGGCGTCCTCATGGCAGGATCGCGCGTTGCTGGCGGGCTGACCGGAACGGGAGACGCACATGGACATCACCGGATTCCGCGCGACGACGGCCGGCTCCGAGCCGCCGCCCGGACTGAGTCTCGCGCTGCAGACGCTGTGGTGGGACGCCAAGGGCGATTGGAACCGGGCGCATAAATGCGCGATGGCGGACACCAGCCCGGACGGCTCGGCGGTGCACGCCTATCTGCACCGCAAGGAGGGCGACCTGTCGAACGCCGGTCACTGGTACGCCCGCGCCGGCAAGTCGCCGGCTGAGGACTCGCTCGACGCCGAATGGGAATTGCTCGCCCGCGCGTTGCTGTGAGGCGCTGGCTGGCGTTCGCGGCGCTGGCCTCGCTCGCGGCGTGCACGGCGCCCGATCCGTGCCGCGACGTGGGCGCGCACCAGGCCCTCGTCGCCACGCTCTTGTTCGGTCTCGGCGTGCCGGGACGCGGGCCGGTGACGAACGATGAGTGGACCGCCTTCATGCGCGACGTGGTGACGCCGCGTTTCCCGGAAGGGCTCACGGTGCTCGACGGCAACGGCCAATGGCGCGATCCCGCGACCGGACGCATCAGCGCGGCGCCGTCCCGCGTGGTGCTCGTCGCCACCGATGACGCACGGTCCGCGCCCGGCAAGCTCGCCGACGTAGCGGACGCCTACAAGACGCGCTTCAGGCAGAAATCGGTCGGCATCCTGCTCAGCCCCAGCTGCGCGGCGTTCTGATCGTCGCTTGAACGAAGGCTCAGCGCGCGTTGCCGAAGATCCGCTGGCGCACCGTGTCGCCGGCGCGGATGCCAGTCCGTGCGACCGTCCCGGCCGCAAGCTCCAGGGTGGCGCGCACCGGTCCCTTGCTGGCGACCTCGTCGAGGCTGAACGGGACCGCGTTCGCGGCGATCGAATCGATCGTTCCGTCGGCCCTGATGAACACCATGTCGAGCGGAACCACTGTGTTGCACATCCAGAACCGCGATTGCTCGGGAGGGTTGCCCATGTCGAACAGCATCCCGCCGTCGGCCGGCACCGATTTCCGGGCCATCAGGCCGATCTCCTGCTGCTCCGGCGTCAGCGCCATCTCGACCTGGAAGGCGTGTTGCTGGCCGTTCGCGCCGACGATGACGAGTTCTTCCCGCGGCAGCACCGGCTGCGGCGCGTGATACGCTTCTGGGCCAGGGCATCTCTCGGCCAGGACCGGCACCACAGGGAGCGCGACCATCGCGAATGCGGTGAGCAGCATCAGGCATCTCATGTCGATCTGTATCCTCGATTTCGAGCGGCGGGATCAGGTGAGCGCGGAGTTTGGCCCCGGGCGGGACAGCGCGGCCAGCCGGCGCTCCATGCTCTCGAGGTTGGTGAACAGGCGTCCAGCGACGAGGCGGAGGAAGTAGAAGCCGAACTCCGGATTCTGGTAGAAAAGCTCCTTGACCTGCGAGTAGCTGATGACCAGCAGGTCGCCATCCTCAACACATTCGATGGTCTGCGTGCGGAGTTGCTCGGGCGCCAGCAGCCCGAGTTCGCCGAAGACCTCGCCTTGCAGCAGGTCGACCCCCAACTCCGTCACGCAATAGCGGCCGCTCACGACGAAGAACATTTCCTTGGCGACGTCGCCCTTGGCGAACAAGACATCGCCCCGCCGGTAGCGACGGCGGCGCATGAAGGGCTGCAGCCAACTCATGGTGTCTCCGCGAGAGGCCTGCGAAACGCGGCGGGTCAGTTGGATCATCTCCCGCAACCGATAGCCGTTGATCGGCAGCAGCAGAAGTTGCAGCAGACAGCTCGGATAGAGCTGGTGCATGTAGAAATACCCGGCGAAGGCGAGATTGGCGGCGATCGCGAGGGCGCGCAGCGGAATCATCGTCTTCATCAGGTTGGTGGCGACGACCAGGACCACGCCGACATAACCCAGCCCCTCGACCATGGTCATGCTTCGTCATCCCCTGAAAGTGGGCCGTCGCGGGCGACTTTACCGTCGAGGGCCGCACCCGACGGTTCGCAACGCCAAACGGCAGTGATTGTCCGAGACGGAACCCTTCCATTATCCACTATGTGATACGAACTTCATATGTCACAATGCGGCACCGGGTATGGGTCGAAACTGGCCCCGACGATTACTGCCGACTCGTCTCATCACTAGGGAGAAAGCACGTGAATGCAAAACTTCTGACGGTCGGTTTTGGATTGGCCCTCGGCGCAATCCTGTCCATGCCGGCGATGGCGCAAGCCGGGTGCGTCAGCAGCGCGCAGGCCGAGCAGCGCGGCACGTTGCAGGCGGCCCAGGCCGAGCAGCGCGGGGCGCCACAGAACGCCCAGGCCGAGCAGCGCGGGGCGCCACAGAACGCCCAGGCCGAGCAGCGCGGCACGTTGCAGGCGGCCCAGGCCGAGCAGCGCGGGGCGCCGCAGAATGCCCAGGCCGAGCAGCGCGGCACGCCGCAGATGGCGCAGGCCGAGGCCGGGAAGCCGCATATGGCCCAGGCCGAGCAGCGTGGTGCGTCGCAGCAGCTCGCGAGCATCGCGGATCCGTGCAAGTAGCCCAAGGCGGCACTGCCGGGGCACGCGACCCAACGTGACGGACGAAACGGCGGCCGCACGGTTTGGCCAACTGTCAACCGTGCGGCCGCCGGCTCGTGTAAATTCGAGCGCCCCGCGGAGGGTCGGACCTCTACTCGGAAGCGCTTACCCATGCGTCTGACCGTGAGCCGCGGCCCATTGCTTTGCGCCGCGCTGATCGCCGTGCTCGCCGGACTGCCCAATCCCGTTGGGGCGGAACGCCTGCTCGACCTCGTGCCGTTCGGCCGGACCCACCGCTTGGCCCGCGTGCTGCCGACAGTGGTCAACGTCTTGATGACCAAGGAGAAGTCCGAGCCGCCGGCCCCGGGCCAGAGCGCCCCGCCCGAGCCGCACCTGACGCAGTTCTACGGCTCCGGCTTCATCGTCGATCCCTCCGGGATCATCGTCACCAATCGGCACGTGGTCGAGGGAGCTCTGCAACTCTCGGTGACCTTGCAGGGCGGCTCGACACTGCCGGCCCGGATCATCGGCACAGCGACCAGCATCGACATCGCGCTGCTGAAGGTCGACCCTGGGAAGCCGCTGCCGACGGTCCGGTGGGGCGACAGCGACAAGGTGCGGGTCGGGGACCAGGTGTTCGCCATCGGCAATCCGCTCGGCGTGGGGGAAACAGTCACCTCGGGCATCGTCAGCGCGCTGAACCGCGACATCCTGATCTCGCCCTATGACGACTTCATCCAGACCGACGCGGCGATCAACCACGGCAATTCCGGCGGCCCGCTGTTCGATTCGCACGGCGAGGTAATCGGGGTCAACACGGCGATCTTTTCTCCCACCGAGAACGGCGGGTCGATCGGCATCGGCTTTGCGATCCCGGCGCGTGACGCACAGTTCGCGATCGACCGGCTGCGCCGGTTCGGCCAACTCCGCCCGGGCTGGATCGGGATGCGGACACAGGACGTCACCTCCGAAATCGCCGAGGCAATCGGGCTCGCGCCGGCGCGCGGCGTCGTCGTCGCCAGCACGGACCCTGGAAGTCCCGCCGCCAAGTCGGGTCTCGCGGAGGGCGACGTGGTGCTGCGCTTCGATGGCCAGGTGCCGAAGGACAATCGCGCGTTGGCGCGCATGATCGCCGAGGCGCCGACCGACCAGCCGGCGACGCTCACCGTCTGGCGCGATGGGCGAGAGCGGACCGTATCGGTGACGGTGCAGGAATGGCCACAGGAGCCGCCCGCCACCCCCAAAAGCGCGGCCGCCGGCGCCGCACCGGCGGGCAGTACCGATCCGGTGGCGCTCGGCCTGCGTCTGGGGCCGGTCAGCAAGGAGGCGCGGGTCAAGTACAAGCTCGCTCCGGACGTGTCCGGCGTCCTGGTCGAGGACGTGACGCCTAACAGCGTGAGCGCGGGCCGCGGGCTCGCGGCCGGGAACGTCATCGTCAAGATCCACGAGACCCCGGTCGCCACGCCCGAGCAGGTGGCGAAAGGACTTGCCGCCGCCAGCGCGCTCGGACATCGCAACGCGTTGCTGCTGGTCGAGAAGAAGGATGGCCAGCACTGGGTGACGGTCCCACTGGGAACCGGCCGCTGATCCAACCCGCCCGATTGCCTCGACGGGAATCCTGACCGATCCTGCATCCGCAGGCACTCGAGGGTCGGGAAGAATATTCGGATGACGAGAACCCACGCGGCAGGCCGCGTCAGGCGCGCGCAGCGATCGGCGCTGACCATGCTGGTGATCGCCGGCACGCTGAACTATCTGGACCGGTCAACCCTGTCCATCGCCAACCCGCTCATCCGCCAGGAGCTTGGCCTGTCCATCGCGGACATGGGCCTGTTGCTGTCGGCCTTCCTGTGGGCCTACGCCTTCGCGCAACTGCCCGGCGGCGCCTTGGTGGACCGGGTGGGACCGCACCGGCTGCTCAGCGCCGGGCTCGCCCTGTGGTCGGTCGCACAGGCAGCCGCCGGCTTCGTGACCAGCTTCTGGCAGTTCTCGATCGCGCGCGTGTTCCTCGGCTTGGGCGAGGCGCCGATGTTCTCGTCCGCCGTCCGGGTGGTGCGGGACTGGTACAACGTGCGCGACCGCGGGCTGCCTACCGGCATCTGGAACTGTACCTCCTCGCTCGGCCCGGCGATCGCCCCGCCCATTCTTACCGGCCTGATGCTGGCGCTCGGCTGGCGCTGGATGTTCGTCGCGATGGGGATTGTCGGCCTGGTGGTCGCGGCGGTCTGGTTCCTGGTCTACCGCGACGCCGCCGAGACGCCGTTCACCGGGGAGGAACGGCAGTATCTGACGGAAAGCGAGGAAGCGCCGGTCGCACATCGCATTACCTTGCGCGAATGGGGCGGATTGTTCCGCTTTCGCACGACCTGGGGGCTGGTGCTGGGCTTTTTCGGCATCGTCTACATGGGCTGGCTCTACCTCGCCTGGCTGCCGGGCTATCTCGAGATCCAGCGCCACATGTCCATCCCCAAGACCGGCCTCGTGGCCGCGATTCCGTTCGCCTTTGGCGTGGTCGGCAGCGTTGGCGGCGGCTGGATCGCCGACCGGCTGATGCGGGCGGGGTTCTCGCCGGTCAACAGCCGCAAGCTGCCGGTCATCGTCGGGTTGCTCGGCATGGCGGCCTTTACCGTGATCGGGGCGGAGGCCGCGAGCGACACGCTCGCGGTCGCCAGCATTTCCGCCGCGCTTATGTTCGGCGCCTGCGCGAGCGGCATGTCCTGGGCCCTATCGAGCGTCGTGGCGCCCTCGAACTGCACCGCCTCGCTCGGCTCGATCCAGAATTTCGGCGGCTATCTCGGCGGCGCGCTGGCGCCCACGATCACCGGCTTCATTGTGCAGGCGACCGGCAGCTTCGTGCCGGCCCTCCTGGTCAGCGCCGCGATCGGGCTGGTATCGGCGCTGATCTACCTTGTGCTAATCCGCCAGCAGCCGATCACCTCCGCCGAACTCGGGGCCGTGATGCAGCCGGCATGACCCGCCTCGCGGCGACCGATCAGGCCGGCAACTGCACCGTCGCGCGCGCGCCGCCCCGCGGCTTATTGGCCAGCGTCACGTCGCCGCCATGCGCGCGCAGGATGTTGCGCGCGATCGGCAGGCCGAGGCCGACACCGCCGGTCTCGCGATTGCGGCTGGCCTCGAGGCGGTGGAACGGCTCGAACACGCGGTCGAGCTCCTGCGGCGGGATACCGGGGCCGTCATCCTCGACCTCGATGACGACGAACCCGCGCGTGGGTGCCGCGAGCCGGATGCGCGCGCCGCCACCGTAATTCAGCGCGTTGGCCACGAGATTGGCCAGCGCGCGCTTTAGGGCCAGCGGGCGGGCCCGGATCGTCAGGCGTTGCGGGCCCTCGTAGCAGAGCGTCGCGGCACTTCCCGGCCGCGCGTCGCCGGCCTCATCGAGCAACGTGCGGAGCAGCTCCGGCAGGTCGAGTGCCGCCACCGGCTCGGCGCTCGTGGCGTCGCGGCCGAAAGCGAGCGTGGCGGTGACCATCGCCTCCATCTCCTCGAGATCCGCCAGCATCTTCCTGCGTTGCTCGTCGTCCTCCATGAACTCGGCGCGCAGCTTCATCCGGGTGATCGGCGTGCGCAGGTCGTGGCCGATCGCGGTCAGCATTTCGGTGCGGTCATGCACGAACCGGCGGATCCGGCCGGCCATCGTGTTGAACGCCGTGGCGGCGGTGGCGATCTCGGTCGGCCCGTCCTCGGGCAGCGGCGGGGCATTCACGTCGCGCCCCAGCGCCTCCGCGGCGGCGGCGAGGGTACGCACCGGCGCGGTAAGCCGGCGCACCGCCCAGATGGTGAGCCCGGCGGCAGCCAGTGTCATCAGCAGGAAGGCGATGAGGAATGTGCGGGAATGCCACGGGCGCGGCGACGGGATCCCGGAGGTGACGCTCAGCCAACCGCCGTCCGGCAGGAGCATCCCGATCACCATGCGCTGCCGTGCCGGCCCGCCGTAGAAGACGAACTCATGCGGGCGCGCGGCCGCCGGCAGCCCCATCGGATTCATGTTCACGCGAACCAGATGGTGCCAGGGCAGCGGCGAGGGTTGGAGACCGCCGGGCGGCGGCGGCGCCTCCGACAGGCTCGCCCGCAACCCCGGCGTCGGCGTGAGCTCCTTCAACACCGCCGCGCGGTCCGCCGGCGAGGTCATGGCGATGACGCGATAGATGTTCATGGTCCGCACGCCGATATCGCGCGCCAGCCCCAGCCGCTGCAGGTCGATCCGGTCGAGCGCGTGGATCGTCAGCCCGGCGACCTGCACCGCGGTCAGGCTGAGCAGCAAGACGAGAGCGGTTCGCGCCGCGAGGCTCTGTGGCCAGAAGCGGAGCGGCCAGGAACTGGGCGGCCACAGGCGCGGATTCACGCGCGCTCCACGGTCGCGGCCAGCACGTAGCCGCCGCCGCGCACCGTCTTGATGAGCTGGGCGCGCCGTCCGTCATCCTCGAGCTTGCGGCGCAGTCGGCTGATCGCGACATCGATCGCCCGGTCGAATGGGCCCGCTTGCCGGCCGCGCAGCAGATCCAGCAGCATGTCGCGGGTCAGCACCCGGTTGGCGCGCTCCACCAGGGCCGCCAGCAGGTCGTATTCGCCGCCGGTCAGCGCGACCTCGACGCCCTCCGGGTTCAGCAAGCGCCGGCGCGCTGGCTCCAGGGTCCAGCCGCCGAACAGGAGCGGCCGCGCACCCCGCTCGATGCGCTGCTCCACCGGATCCCCGGCGCGGCGCAGTACCGCGCGGATACGGGCCAGCAGCTCGCGCGGGTTGAACGGCTTGGCCACATAGTCGTCCGCGCCCAGTTCGAGGCCGATGATCCGGTCCGTCTCGTCGCCCATCGCGGTGAGCATGACGATCGGCACGTCGGACTGGCCACGCATCCAGCGCGCGAGATCGAGGCCGCTCTCGCCGGGCAGCATCAGGTCGAGCACCACGAGGTGATAGTGTCCGTTTGGCCAGAGCCGCCGCGCCTCGCGGCCATCCCGCGCGCCGGTCACGCGCAGGCGATGGCGTTCGAGGAACCGCGCCAACAAATCACGGATTTCGCGGTCGTCGTCCACGACAAGGATGTGCGGCGTCTGCTCCATGCCGGGACCATAGGCAATGACGCGGCGCGACGGCAGGGCGTGTTGCACTCCGTTGCATTTCCCCGGGATTTTGTTTGTGCCCGGCAGGCGAGCCCATTCCGCGCGGGGTCATTTATGAGACGCGCCGGAACGATCGGTTGACGTTTCCGTTGCACGATGCGGCGGTCATTGGGATGGCCTGCTCCGCTATGTCGATCCTCAACATGCCGCTCGTGCAGTCATATCATCCGACGACGTTCCTCGAGCGCGGGGTCGTGGTGCCGTTCACCACGCCGTTGCTCGGCGGTGCGCGCGCCCGCCCAGGGGAGCGGGGCGGACCGGAGCTGCTCGTCCCCAGCCCGTCGGGAGGGCGCGGGGTCTACATCCTGGCCTGGTCCGGCGTGCGGGAGCTGTGCCGGCCGACGGTGCATGACAGCCGGCTGAACCATAAGGTCAACGCTCTCGCCAGCGTCACGCCGCATTCGATCAGGAAGGCGGCCCGCGAGGTAGCGGCCGAAGGCCTTGCCGGCCGGGACGCGCTGGAAGCCGCCAAGACCGGCTGGGACACCGAACGAGAAGAAACCCTGCTGACCAATTTCCTGCTGCTGCTCACGCTGGTCGAGCAGATGGAGCCAGCCGAAGGGCACGCTCTCGGCACCGGTTCCGAGGAGAAGGAGATCCTGGAGGCGCGTGCCAAGCGCGCCATCGCGCGGATGGCACCGCGCGTCGGGCGCCCCCCGGAGATCATCGCGTCGATGCTCGAGGACATGGCCCCGGTGTTCGCGGCGATCGGCGTCGGCCGGCAGACCGCGCACGCACGATGCGCGCGCGCGCTGGATGCGCTGCGACGGCTGCACGCCGAAGCGATGGCCTGGAGCCAGATGCACCGCGACGAGAGCGGCGCGCAAGCCGAGATGATCGCGCGGGTCGCGGAACTGACCATCTCCTGCACCGAGACGACGCTCGACGAGGCCCATGGCTTGACCGCGGACATGGCCGGGATGCTGTCCCGCTGGGGCACCGAGGCAACCAGCATCCGCAAGCTGACCGCGCGTCCGGAATGGCTGCTGGACGGCTGGGAGCAGGTCTGTCTGCTGTGGGGAAGCAGCGAGAACGACGCGGCGCGGCGGGCCGTGCTGGCGGAGATGGCCCTGCTCGTCCCGATCATCCCGCGCGAGGCGTCGGACTGGGTGGGAATGCCGATCGATATGGACGGGGCGATGCGTTTCCGCCGCACCGTGACCCTGAACGAGGATTGGCGGACCGGCAGCGCCGTGTTCGACCTGATCGCGCGCAACGAGCATCTGCGCGCGCTCGCCGCCTGAACCGATGGAGCGGTCGAACATGTCGGATCGTGGCGCCGGGCGCGGCAACCTTCCCGAGACGCGGGAGATGCAGCGCAACCTGATCGCCGCGCGCGACGAGCAGATCGCACGCGTGGTCGCGATGGTGGATTCGCTCGCGGATCGCAGCGCCGCCGACGCGCTTATCGCGCCGTTGCGGCCCCGCCTGCAGCAGTTGCGCCCGCCGCGGCCGGTGCGCCTCGCCCGCCTGCTGTTCGTGCCGCTCGATCCCCTCATCGTGCCCGCGGCGCGCTGGCGTTCGGGCGAGCCGCTGGTGCCGCGCACCGCGCTGGCGCCGCTCGCCGACGTCGTCAAGACATCGGCCAGCGACGTCGTCGCACAGGTGGAAGCGTCACTCGCCGGGATCACCTGCGGCGACACGCAAGCCGTCGCCGATGCCGGCGCTCTGCTCTGGCCCGCCGCGGCGCGCACGCTGGCGAACGCCGAGCCGCCGCGAGGCTGGTCTGAGAGCGGTCTGAAATCGGAAGAATTCGCGCCGATCTCACGCGGCGTGGCGGGGGCGCTGGAAAGCGCGCCCGCCGTGCAGCGCACCGTCGCGGAAGCGCATCTGGGCCTCGCCGTTCGACCAGAGATCATCGACACCGTGCTCGACGCGGCAGCCAAGCGTGGGCCAGAGGCCTGGAGCCTGACCTTCGCCATGCTGCTGGCGCGACTGCCGGACCCCGCTCCGCTGCTCCAGCGGGTCGCCGCCAGCGCCGCGCGCGGCACCGATCCGGCAAGCCGCGCCCGAGCCGATCGCGTGACGGAGGCCGTGCTGAGCGGTCTCGAAGATCGCGGCGCGGGCGGGCCGGTCGGCGACGCGGAACTGGCAACGGTCGGCGACGAAGTGCGACGCATCGCCGCCTTGCTCGAGGCCATCGACGGACCGAACGCCACCCCGCGACGCCGCCGCCGAATCCAGGAACTCCGCCACGCCCTCGACGTGAGCAGCCGGACCCGGTTTCAGGAAGGCATGGCGTCCGAGTTCGTCACACCGCTGCGCGAGCAACTCGAAGCGGGGCTGATCGACATCAACGGCCTCGAGGACACGGCGCGCAGTCTGCGCCAGATCGAGACGGCAGGCCGGCGCATCGGCAGCGCGAAAGACTACGACACGCTGCTGCGGAGCACCGCGCAGGACGTGATGCGCCTGAACGAGCGCCCCGGCCTCACCCTTGCCGACAAGGTCCGCATGGTCGAGGTCCTGGCAGGTTCGGACCAGGCGCTGGCGATGCTCGGAGCGACCTGATCGGCGCCAATCTCAACGACATCAATGAAAGCGTGGCATGATCTCGGCGCATAGCAGCGGAGGGCCCACTTCACCTGGGCATGAGGGGCGAGGCCGCCCGCGTTCAGCTCCGTCAGCACGCCAGTCAGGCCAAGCTCCTCTCGCACCCGAGCAGCCGTTCGCCGATCGTCGCGGGCGTGCCGATCAGCACAGCGTCGCGCAGCGCCTCCGCGAAGCTGATCCGCTCCAGCCGGCGGGCCTGTTCCAGCCGGAATTCGCCCGCCGGCCGCCGGTGCCGCGCGCGGACTCGGTCAGCAGCGCGGCCTGCGCGTCACTCGTTCCTAGGTGGCTTCTGCCGAAACCATATGTCGTCCAATGTAGTGTCGTTCCCGATCCAGATTATCTGGGCCATTTTGTAATCAACATGGAGCGGATGAATTGAAGGGCTGGATGGCCGGGGAAGGCGTGATTCCGAACAGGTGCTCGAAGCATCGCCGGAAGGGCTCATGCGGACACCAACCATAGGCTTCGCTGCCTCCGCCTCGGCGACGAACTCGGCCAGCGCAGCTCGGGCTTGGCACTTGCTCGGCCATCGCGTCCTCCCTAGTCTTATCCCATGATCCACGCGTCAACGCAGATCACTGCTGCGGCGTTCTGGTTTTCCATGCTCGGGTTTGCCCGCCAGGCTCACGCCGCCTCGCGTCCACTTGTTAACGAAGCAGCATGAGCGCGACGGTTACGATCGGCGTGCCGCTGTACAATGGTGAAGCCACCTTGCGCAGGTGCATCGATAGCTTATTGGCTCAGACCCATTCCGACTGCATCATCCACATCGCCGATGATGGATCACGCGACGGCTCCCGCGAGGTCGCCCGCACAATTGTTGCCGAACATCCGCAAATCCGGTTGACCTTGCATCCAGCCAATCTCGGCCCCGCCGGCAATTTCGGCTTCCTGCTCGAACAAGCCACGACCGAGTATTTCATGTGGCTGGCGGCCGATGACTGGGTTGCTGCGACATACGTGGAACGTACCTTGGCCGTCCTCGAAGCGCGCCCCGACGTGGTCGCCTGCGTCTCGCGCGTGCAGTTTTCTCGCGACGGCGCCTCGCGGCTCGGGACGGGAGGATATCCGCTCAGGCACTCGCCGGGCGAGAACCTGGCGATCTTTCTGTCGGGCTGGTCAACGGACAATGCACGTTTCTACGCGCTGTTCCGGCGCGCGGTGCTGGCCCAGGCATTCCCGCCGCGCCATTTCCACGGCTATGACTGGGCGGCGACAGCCGGGACCCTTCGCTTCGGCAAGCACGAAGAGATCGCCGAAACCCTCATGTTCCGAGACGACACGCCGCAGGAGGACTACTTCGCAGCGGTCGCCAAGGACAACAAGGCTTGGTTTGATCGAATATTTTCGCTGCTGCCACTGGTGCGCGACCTCGTGTTTCGGCAACGCATCCCGCTTTCATGGCCGATCGCCGCGGCGCTGATCGGGCTTACCGCGGACCACGCCCTCAAGCTCGCGGTTTACCGTACCTGCAGGCTCAAAGGGCCACTCGGTCGGGCATACGTCTTTTGGGACCGGCACGTCGCATGGCGGCTCGCCACGAAAAAGCGGGATTACGCGCCGCTGGACTGAGGCCGGACACGCGCCCTTGCTTTCGCGGCAAAGTGCCGGCTATGCAGCAACGTGCGCGGCGATCAAGACGCAGGTCGACCGCCGTGGTCACCGTGTCAATGTCCAATCCTGTGGGTGAGCGGCGATCAGGAGGCCATCCGCTCGAGCAGAGACGGCGCGGCGATGATGTATGTGCCCGAGTGCGCAACGTGTAATTCCAGCGTGACGCCGCCAGACCATTGTCCGGTCGGCAGTTCGGCGTTGCCGTCGGTCCAGCGCCACATCCTCGCACCCTCGCGCTCCGCCGCATGCCATCCTCGGGTCAACGAAGGATGATCGACCGGGATCGCAACCTCGTCGTCGGCCGTGCGCAGCACGATCCGACTGATCGCGACGCCGAGCGAACGGAAATCGTCGAGCCACGGAAAAACGTCGGACGGGATCACCGCGCGAGAGACGAGGCGCACCGACGAACCGGCGGGCACGGCGAACACATACCGGCCATGATCCGCCGCAACCGCGCGAAGCGCGCGTCCGTCCACCGTCAGATAAAGTCCTGGATCGTCCGTCGTTTCGTGACACGGCGGCGCGTAGCCGAGCCGTTCGGCGCGTTCGGCCACACGGCGCCAGACCGGCTCGAGGGCCGCTGGGCTCACCGCGAGCGGCGCGCAAGCGTCTTCCTCCCAGCATTTCAGGCCGGCGTTCACGTGGAACTCCGGATGCAGCACCAAGGCCAGGCCGGCATTGGCGAAGAACGCTCGGTTGCCGGTGTCGAGATAGCTCTCCACCGGCATGTCCTCGGCAAGCAGCACCGCGTGGCGTTCCAATTCGACATGATAGTAATGCACGCTCCGGGCTGCGCGATCCTGCGCGATGGTCATGCCGTTCACCAGCAGCTTCGCCGGGATAAGCTTCGCGTCGATGAACAGGCAATGGTCCGGCGACAGCAGCAGATCGCGCTTCGGCACGCCGGGGGCGAAAGCACCCCGCCGGAATCTGATAGGTGCGACCGTCACCGGCCGCGGATGGGCAGCTATATCGATCCGCCGCTCGCCGAGCCATCGCACCGGCCGAAGCACCTGCCGTCCATCCGACACGGTGACGACCATGTCGCCCTCCGACAGTCGTTCGACGGCGACCTCGCCGCGCGCTGTCAGGATATGCGTCCCGCCCGCGAAACAGACCGAGAAGACCCCGTTGCCGATCGGCGCCGCGGTGGCGGCGTTGTTGGGCCCCGTCAGGCCGTATGACGCGAGAATCGTGCTGAGCAGATTGTAATGGTTGTACGCAGTGCCGTAGGCGCCGGGGTTGACGTTGGCGCCGTCCAGGATCGTCGC
This sequence comes from uncultured Alphaproteobacteria bacterium, assembly GCA_963795435.1. Lineage (GTDB taxonomy): Bacteria > Pseudomonadota > Alphaproteobacteria > Acetobacterales > Acetobacteraceae > JAFKFI01. Next base: position 947,315 of record CAWCHV010000009.1, on the reverse strand, counting down.
GACGTGGTTGCCGGCACTCCCGTCATTCTCGTCCCAGGTGACGACGAGCAGGGAGTTGTTCGCCTTGGCCCATATCGCGTACGCGCCGAGATTGGCCTGCAGCCAAGCGTCGCCCTGAGCGATCGTGCCAGTGTGCATGTCATGGTCGACGCTCGGGATGACGAACGAGACCGTCGGCAGCGAGGCGAAGTTGGTGGTCGGGAATGTGCTGAAATCCTGCTCGACCGTGAAACCCTCGGGGAAGGATTCCCAGGGGTTGTGATCGTACGACTGGTTCGGAGTGTCCACGTATCCGACGAACGTCCGCCCGGCACCCTGCAGGATCGTCGCCAAAGACGGGTCCGGCACCATGTGAGGATTGTCGTCCGTGACGCCGAAGGTGCTGCCGGCGTAGAGCGCATAGTAGTTCGGCTGGCTCGGATGCGAGATCGCGGTGTAATTGGTGAGCAGCGCGTTGCCCGCGGCGAGCGCGTTGATGTATGGCGCATCGACCGTGTCGCCGATGATCTGGCTGTAATCGTGGTTCTCCTCCACGACGACGACGATGTGCGAGTAGGCCGGGACGGGCGCGGACGCGAGCGCCAGCGAAGCCGTCGGGTCGAACGTCGTCGTGCCAGCGACGTCGGCTGGCACGAAAACGCTCTGCACCGGGTCAGACACATAGTCCGCGCTAGCGCCACGATGATGCACGTTTCCCCCATCGACCCGATTGAGCATCAAGTCATACGAGCGGAGAGGCGCGTCTCCGAGTCTCTCCGAACGGTCTAGTGCCAACGGCCGGGATCTCCAGACCGACCGATCACGTGCGATTCTGGCCCGGAATGCTCGACTTGGTGGAAATCCGGAGCGAGCCCGCGCGTACTCCGCTAAGCCACTGGCGCTCTTAGCCTCAATGGTGGTTTCACGGTCGCGACCGCCAGACAATCAGCAGACAAACGCATTCTGTCCGGGACCGGTCCGCTTCACTGCTCGCGCGATTGTGATAAGCGTTCCGCCACCAAATCGGTCAGGCGAGTCGCTCGGCCCCCGCGCGGCTGACGTGTGCCACGCCCCCGCTGACCAGGGTAGCGACGAGGCGCGCATCCTCCGGGTCGATCAGCACGAGGTCGGCCCGCAATCCCGGCGCGATCCGGCCTCGATCGGCGAGCCCCGCCGCCGCGGCGGGATTGGCGGAGATCAGATCCCAGGCGCGCGGCAGGTCGAGCACGCCGCGCCCCGCCAGAATAAGAGGCGCCCGCAGCATCGCGGGATAGTAATAGTCGCTGCACAGGACGGTGCAGATCCCGGCCTCCGCCATCCTCGCCGCCGAGGCCCAGCCGAGATGCGAGCGGCCGCGCACCACGTTGGGGCTGCCCATCACCACCCAGTCTCCCGCCTCCCGCGCTGACGCCGCGACCTCCTCGGCCACGGGAAACTCGCAGATCGCCGCGCCCCGGGCGCGATGCGCCTCGCGCATGGCGATGCTCTCGTCGTCGTGGCTCGCCAATGCCAGGCCCCCGGCCCGCGCCGCCGCGGCGATCCGGTCGAGCGCCGCCGGCACCGCCTCCGCTTGCGCGCCGATGCGTCCGGCGAGGGCGCGAAACTCCGCGAGGCTCATGCCCGCGCGGTCGCTGTATTTGGCGCCCGTCACCGGATCGGCGACGCGGCGCAGGATCGCCGGCGTGTGATCGTTGAACGCCAGCAGATGCACCCGCCCGGCGGCGATGTCGGCGAGCGCCGTGTCGAGGGCGGCGAGATTGAACGCCTCCCAGCGCAGATGGACCCGCATGTCGCACACGAAGCGATCCGCCTGCATCGCATCGACCAGCGCCCGCCACGCCTCCAGGCCGCGCAGCCCCGGCTCCCAGGAGAGCGTGATTCCGTGAAACGCCGTGGTGATACCGTTGGCGAGCAACTGAGCCTCGGTGTCGCGCAGCGCGATGTCGGGCGCGAAATCCACGCCGGGGCGAGGCTGCACCTGCCGCTCGAACGCATCGCCGTGGATGTCCACGATGCCGGGCAGCACCAGCAGCCCGCGCGCGTCGAGCGTTCGTCTCGCCGTGCTGGGCCCGATCGCGGCAATTCGGCCCTCGTCGAGCGACAGATCTGCGGCTACGAGGCCGGTCCCGGGCAGCAAAACTCGGCCGCCGACAATTCTCAGTTGGCTCAAATCCGGATTCCTTCAGGGTTCGAAGACGATCTGCACACGGGGCGTCGGGTAGAGCCCGACGGCGAACTCGATGATCGCGCCGCCGCGCTCGACGTTGACATTCTCCGCCACCAACACGGGGCGGGTGCGCGGAGCGCGCAGCAGCTCCGCCTCGTCCGCGTTCGGCATCCGCGCCGTCACCCGCGTCGTCTGGCGCAGGTAGTCGGGCACGCCGACCTGCTTCAGCGCCTCGGTGATGCTCGGCGAGTGTCGCAGCAGGTCGAGCAGCCGGCGGAACCGGGGAGCGGCGAAATAGTGTCGGGTGATACTGACCGGCCGATTGTCGGCAAGGCCCAGCCGCTCGAACAGGATCACCCGCGTTCCGGCCCGGACGCCGAGACCGGCGGCCACCTGCGCCTCCGCGGCAGTCTCCTTGAGCTGCAGGACGCGTCCCGACGGCTCCTTGTTTTGTCGCCGTATCCACTCGGAGAACCGCGTGCGCGGCTCCACCGTATAGTCGATCACGTCCTCGGTGACGAAAGAGCCGCGACCCTGCTCGACCCGCACCAGCCCGGCGCGGGACAGCTCCTCCAGCGCGCGCCGGACGGTATGGCGATTGACGCCGAACCGCGCCGAGAGCTGCGCCTCCGTCGGCAGGCGGGAAGCCGGCGGATAGGTGCCGCCGCCGATGTCGCGTTGCAGGCTGCCGGCGATCTGCCGCCACAGCGCCACGCCGTCCTGCCGGGAGACCAGGCGCTCTCCCGCATCATGGGTCACGGGGGCGCGCGTCATGGGAATTTCATTCATTGAATCAGAGTGCTCATGCGAGACCGGCTTGACGATAGGCCGGGATACGTCTAGCTGTCTAGATGTCTAACGAGAGCAGCCCGTCATGCCGGACCCATCCCCTCCCGCGCCCCACGATGCACGACGACGCTGGATGGCCGTGCTGGCTCGCGCCGCCGCGCCGGACATCGAGGCTCGCCTGAGCGCGTGCGGCGAATGGCCGGAATACCAGCGCCTGCGCGGCCCCGAGATCGGGCTCGTGATGGTGCGCGGCCGGATGGGCGGCGGCGGAGCGGCGTTCAACATCGGCGAGATGTCGGTGACACGCTGCACGGTGCGGACCAAGTGCGGCCGTGTCGGCCACGCCTATGTGGCGGGGCGCGACGCGCGCCAGGCCGAGTTGGCCGCGCTGGTGGACGCGATGATGCAGGACCCCGCCCAGCAGCCGGCGCTCCGGGAGGCGGTGGTCGAGCCACTGGCCGCCGCGCAGGAGACCCGGCGCGCGGAGACATCGCGCAAGGCGGCGGCCACGCGGGTCGAGTTCTTCACCATGACGAACATGCGGGCATGAGCGGCGTAGACCTGCCCGGTTTCGCCGACCCGGTGCTGGACGCGCAGTCCTGCTTCCGCGCCGCGATGGACGCGATGGCCCGACCCGGCCGCCTGCACCCGGTCGGCATCGGGCTCACGCCGCCCCCGCCGCTGCATCCGGCGACCGCCGCGATACTGCTGACCCTGGCGGACGGCGACGCGCCGGTCTGGCTGGATCCGGCGGCCTCGGCCGCGCGCGACTGGCTGCTGTTTCATACCGGGGCCCCCATCACCAGCGACGCGCGAGATGCCGCGTTCGCGCTCGCCCTGTCCTTCCCCGATCTCGCGGCGTTGTCTGCCGGCACCCACGAGGCTCCGGAAGAAGCCACGACCCTGATCCTGCAAGTCGCGGCGCTCGGCAGCGGCCGGGATTACCGGCTGTCCGGCCCCGGCCTGCGCGCGCCGTGCCTGCTCGCCGTGGACGGCTTGCCGTCCGGGTTCGCCGATGCCTGGGCGGCCAACCGGGCCGGTTTCCCGTGCGGGATCGACCTCGTGCTGTGTGCGGGAACCACGTTGACGGCGTTGCCGCGCAGCGTCGCGATCGAGGAGGCGTGAGATGGCCTATGTCGCGGTCAAGGGTGGCGAGAAAGCGATCGACAATGCCCACACCTGGCTCGCGGAAGAGCGGCGGGGCGAGACATCAACGCCCGAGCTCGGGCTCGACCAGATCGCCGGGCAGCTCGGCCGCGCGGTCGACCGGGCGATGGGCGAGGGCTCGCTGTACGACCGCGAACTGGCGGCGTTGGCGATCAAGCAGGCGCAGGGCGATCTGATCGAGGCCGCGTTCCTGCTGCGCGCCTATCGGACCACCCTGCCCCGTTTCGGCCATTCCGAGCCGGTGGAGACCGGCCGGATGCAGCTTCGCCGCCGCGTCTCGGCAATCTTCAAGGATTTGCCCGGTGGCCAGATGCTCGGCCCGACCTACGACTACACGCATCGGCTGCTCGATTTTTCCCTCGCCGCCGGCAACACGCCGTCACCGGCCACACAGGCGAGCGCCGCCAGCGAGAGAGTGCCGCGCGCGTCGGATATTCTCGGCCACGAGGCGCTGATCGAGGGTGACGGTTTGGCTGAAGGCGAACCCGGCGACCTGACGCGCGGGCCACTCGCCTTTCCGGCCGGACGCGACCTGCGCTTGCAGGCGCTGGCACGCGGCGACGAGGGATTTCTCCTTGCACTCGGCTACTCGACGCAGCGCGGCTGGGGCGGGACGCATCCCTTCGTGGGCGAAATTCGCGTGGGCGAGGTCGCCGTCGAGATCGTCCCGCCCGAGCTCGACTTCGCCATCGACATCGGCGACATCACCGTCACCGAGTGCCAGATGGTCAACCAGTTCCACGGCTCGAAGGCAGTGCCGCCGCAATTCACCCGTGGCTACGGGCTCGCCTTCGGCCACGCGGAGCGCAAGGCGATGGGGATGGCGCTGGTGGACCGGGCGATGCGCGCCGAGGAGTTCGGCGAGGAGGCGACCGCGCCGGCGCAGCGGGTGGAATTCGTGCTGTCCCACTGCGACAACATCGAGGCGACTGGGTTCGTGGAGCACCTCAAGCTGCCGCATTACGTGGATTTTCAGAGCGAACTCGAAGCGGTGCGCCGGATGCGCGCGGCGGCGACCGAGCCGGTCGCGGAGGCGGCGGAATGAAGGGATATAATTTCGGCTATCTCGACGAACAAACGAAGCGGATGATCCGCCGCGCCATCCTCAAGGCGGTGGCGATCCCCGGACACCAGGTTCCGTTCGGCTCGCGCGAGATGCCGCTGCCCTATGGCTGGGGCACCGGCGGCATCCAGGTCACGGCGTCGGTGCTCGGGCCGGACGACACGCTGAAGGTGATCGACCAGGGGGCCGACGACACCACCAACGCCGTCTCGATCCGCCGCTTCTTAGCCCGCACCGCCGGCGTGCGAACGACGACGCGCACCGGGGAGGCGAGCGTCATCCAGACCCGCCACCGCATCCCCGAACAACCACTGCGGGAGGACCAGATTCTGGTCTACCAGGTGCCGCAGCCGGAGCCGCTGTCCCGGCTGGAGCCGAGCCGGGCGGAAACCAAGCGCCTGCACGCGCTGGCGGATTACGGGTTGATGCAGGTGAAGCTCTACGAGGACATCGCGCGGCTCGGCCAAGTGTCGATCAGCTACGATTATCCGGTGATGGTGAACCACCGCTATCTCATGTCGCCGAGCCCGATCCCGGCCTTCGACAATCCGAAGATGCACGGGATGGCCGCCTTGCAGCTGTTCGGTGCTGGGCGCGAGAAGCGCATCTACGCCATCCCGCCCTATACCAACGTGCGCTCGCTGGATTTCGACGACCACCCGTTCCGTGCGACGCGCGCGCCGCACGCCTGCGGTCTTTGCGGCGCCACCGACAGCTATCTTGACGAGGTTGTCACCGACGATCGCGGCGGTCGGCTGTTCGTCTGCTCCGACACCGATTACTGCGCGTCCCGTCGCGACACGGCGCAGGCGGCGGCGCAGTGAACGAGCCAACCCTAGTATCCGCGCGCGGCGTGTCGCTTGCCTTCGGCGCCATCCGCGCGCTGCGGGATGTGGAGCTCGACCTGTGGCCCGGCGAGGTGCTGGCGATCGTCGGCGAATCCGGGTCGGGCAAGACGACCTTGCTCAATGTCGTCTCCGGCCGGCTGCGTCCCGATGACGGCGTGGTCTGGTATCGCGACCCCGACAGTGCGCTGCATGACGTTCACGCGATGCCCGACCCGGCGTTGCGCCGGCTGCATCGCTCCGATTGGGGCTTCGTTCATCAGAACCCGCGCGAGAACCTGCGCATGGGCGTCACCGCCGGCGGCAATGTCGGCGAGCGGCTGATGGCGCAAGGCGCGCGGCACTATGGCGACATCCGCGCGGCCGCCATCGACTGGCTGGAGCAGGTGGAGATCGACCCGGATCGCATCGACGATTTCCCCAGCACGTTCAGCGGCGGAATGCTGCAACGACTGCAGATCGCGCGGACCCTGGTGACGCACCCGCGCCTGGTGTTCATGGACGAGCCGACCGGCGGCCTCGATGTCTCGGTGCAAGCGCGTCTGCTCGACCTCATCCGTACGCTGGTCGCGCGGCTCGACATCGCCGTGATGCTGGTCACGCACGACATCGCGGTGGCGCGGCTGCTGGCGCACCGGATCGTCGTGATGCAGGGCGGCCGCGTCGTCGAGACGGGGCTCACCGATCAGGTGCTGGACGACCCGCAGCACGCCTACACGCAACTGCTCGTCAGCTCGGTGCTGCAGGCATGATCGTGCTGCGGGCGGAGCGTCTGTCGAAGGGCTTTACCCTGCACTTGCGGGGCGGCGTCCACATCCCGGTCCTGGCCGGGCTCGACCTCGATCTCAGCGCCGGCGAGTGCGTCGCGCTGAGCGGACCGTCGGGGGCCGGGAAATCGACGCTGATGCGCAGTCTTTACGGCAATTACCGCGCGGGCGCGGGGCGCATCCTGGTGCGTCATCGCGGCGCGATGGTCGATCTCGCCGCCGCCGATCCGCGCGCCATCCTCGCGGTGCGCGACCAGACGCTCGGCTATGTCAGCCAGTTCCTGCGGGTGATGCCTCGCGTCCCGGCGGTGGAAGTGGTCGCCGACATCCTCATCGGGCGCGGCGTCGACGCCGACGAAGCGCGCGGGGTCTCGGCCGGGTTGCTGCTGCGGCTCAACATCCCGCCCCGGCTGCACGGGCTGCCGCCGGCCACCTTCTCGGGCGGCGAGCAGCAGCGGGTCAACCTCGCGCGCGGCTTCATCGGCGGCCACCCCATCCTGCTGCTCGACGAGCCCACCGCATCGCTGGATGCCGGGAACCGCGCCGTCGTGATAGAGATGATTCGCGAGGCCAAGTCGCGTGGTACGGCCATCATCGGCATATTCCATGATAACGAGGTGCGCGACCGCGTCGCCGACCGGCTGTTCGAGGTGACGCCATTGCAGGAAGCCGCATGAGCCAGGATGTCGTTCTGACCAACGCCCGCATGGTGCTGCCCGCCGAGGTGATCGGTGGCACGGTGATGCTGCGCGACGGCGCGATTGCCGCGATCGGCGTCGGGCGCTCCTCCGGCGCGGCCGCGCTCGACATGGACGGCGACTATCTGATCCCCGGCGTGGTGGACGTGCATACCGACAATCTGGAGCGCCAGGTGCAGCCGCGCAGCAACGCGCGCTGGCCGTCCCGCTCGGCGCTCGTCTCGCACGACTCGCAATGCGCCGCCGCCGGCGTCACGACGGTGCTGGACGCGCTCTGCCTAGGCGATCTCGGGCTCGAGAAGGACCGGATGCGGACGTTCCGCGAGGGTGTCGCCGATCTCGACGCGCTGGGCGACACGGGATTGCTCAAGGCCGAGCACTTCCTCCACCTGCGTTGCGAGCTGCCGGCCTCCGACATGCTGGACCTGGTCGATCCGGTAGCCGACCATCCCCGCGTGCGGATGATCAGTCTGATGGACCACAGCCCCGGCGTCGGGCAATACGCCAATCTCGACTTCTGGCGCGCGTTGAAGCTGAAGGATGGCGCATCGCCCGAGGAAGTCGAACGTCTCCTCGCCTCGATGCGGGAGCAGCGTGAGCGGCTGCGCGGGCCGAACCGTCAGGCGCTGCTCGCGCGTGTCGCCGAACTCGACATCGCGCTCGCCAGCCACGACGACCGCACCGCGGAAGAAATCGCGGAGAACCACGCCGACGGCATCCGCCTCAGCGAGTTCCCGGTGACGATGCTCGCCGCGCGCGCCGCCAAGGCGGTCGGCATGGAGGTGATCGCCGGCGCGCCCAATATCGTGCGCGGCGGCTCGCACTCCGGCAACGTATCGGCCGCCGAGCTGGTCCGTGCCGACGCGGTGGACGCCTTCGCCTCGGACTACGTGCCGGCGAGCCTCGTGGAAGCGGCGTTTCAGTGCGTGACCGAGACCGGGATCACTTTGCCGCAAGCCGTCGCGTTGGTGACGGACCGCCCGGCGCGGATGGCGCGGCTGGGCGACCGGGGACGGCTGGAGGAAGGGCTGCGCGCCGACCTGGTGCGCGTGCGGGTGCATGACGGGCTGCCCATCGTGCGGCAGGTCTGGCGCGCCGGGGAGCGCGTCGCCTGATTGCCCATCACGGCGCCCGCGTCGCCGTCTACTACGCGCCCCACCCGGACGATCCGCTGTTCGCCGCCGGCGCGACATGGCTCGGCCGTGACCTGGAGAGCACAGCACCCGCGCCGCAACCCGATCTCTCGGGCATCCACGCGATCACCGCCGAGCCGCGCGTCTACGGCTTCCACGCCACGCTGAAGCCCCCGATGCGCCTCGCGGCGGAACGCTCCTGGTCCGGGCTGGTGAGTGCGGCGAGCACGCTTGCCGGCCGGATCGCGCCGTTCGATCTCCCCGCCCTCGCGGTCGCCGACGTCCACGGCTTCCTCGCGCTGCGCGAGACCGCGCCGTGTCCGGCGTTGCAGGCATTCGCGGATGCCTGCGTCGAACAGCTCGACCCTTTCCGCGCGCCTCCGTCCGAGGCCGAGCTGGCCCGCCGCCGAAACGGCCGGCTGAGCGCCGCCGAGGACGCGATGCTGACGCGCTGGGGCTATCCTTACGTGTTCGATACGTGGTTCTTCCACATGACGCTGACCCGCCGGCTGAGCGAGGCGGAAAAATCGGTCTGGCGTTCGGCCGCCGAGGCGCATTTCGCCCCAGCGTTGTCGCTGCGACGGCGAGTGACAGACCTTTGCCTGTTCGTCCAGTCCGCGCCGGGCGAGGATTTCGTCATCGCGGAGCGGCTTGCGCTGCGCGGCTGATCGCATCGAGCAGGCGTGCCGCGCCTTGCTCGATGCCGCCGTCGTTCACCACCGGCGCCACCTCCACGCCGTCGGGCAACGCGACGTGACGCGCCAAACGCTCGCTGATCCCGCCCGCGTCCTCGCGCCGCCGCCGCGCGAGCCGGCTCGCCAGAACGGCGGGCGGCGCCGTGATCTCGATAACGCGCACAGCATAGCGGCAAGCCGCCTCGGCGATGACGGCGCGCGACACGCTGGCGATCACCACGCGCCCCGCCGCGATCTCTGCCTCCACGGAAGCCGGGATGCCATAGGAGAGACCGTGCGCGCGCCAGCACAGCGCGAAGCCGCCGCCCGCTCGCCGTGTCTCGAACGCTGCCTCGTCCAGCGCCTCGTGGGCCTCGCCGCCGGCATCGACCGGACGGGTGATGCAGCGGCGGGCGAACACGAAACGCGGATCGTCGGCCAACGCCTGCCTCGCCGCATCCAAGAGCGTGTCCTTGCCCGCCCCCGACGGCCCGACGATCAGAACCAGCATTGTTCCTCCGCGATCGACGCGCCAAACCTTGCCGCCCGCCTCAGCGCCGCGCATGGGTTTCGCGATCGACTTCCGCGACCGCCCAATGTTTGCGTTTTAGCCGAAAGGGCATCGGGCGACGAACCGCCTTGCCGCCCTGGCAACCCTGGACTGTGGCACCCTGTTCCCCACCTAACCCGAACAAGCAACCGAAGGGAGGCAGGGCCATGCCGTTCGATCCCCCAGGCGAGGGAGGCGGGGCCGGCCGGGCGCGGAACGTGCTCGGGGGGCTGCTGGAGAGCTGCTCGATCGCGCCGATGACCGGGTTCTTCCGGGATGGCTGCTGCAATACCGGGCCGGAAGACCTCGGCAGCCACACTGTCTGCGCGGTGATGACGGCGGAGTTCCTGGCATTCAGCCGTGCCCACGGCAATGATCTCTCGACGCCGCGACCGGAGTTCGGTTTCGCCGGGCTCAAGCCGGGGGACCGCTGGTGCCTCTGCGCGCCGCGCTGGCGGGAGGCGCTGGAGGCGGGGAGCGCGGCGCGCATCGTGCTGCGGGCAACGCATGAGGAGGCGCTGGCGTTCTGCGATCTGGCGGACCTCAAGCGTCACGCCGTGGACCTGTCGTAGCAACCCCGATCAGGAGACTGGCGATGTATCTTGCCCGGTTCTCGTATGACGTGCTGCCGATCAACCGGCAACGCGCGATCGACTTCATCCGCGGCGAGGCGGCCGCCGCCGGTAAGCGTGGCCTCAACGCGCGAATGCTGGTGCCGCTGACACGCGGACCGGGCGGCGCCGCGCTGCAATTCGAGATCGAGCTCACCGGCCTCGACCAGCTCGAGCAGTTCCGCCAGAGCTCGGCGAGCCCCGGTCAGCAATCGGCGAATCAGCAATCGGGCAACTGGATGCACGCCTTCAGCGAGATCCTGACCCGCCCGCCCGAGGTCGAGATCCTGCGCGTCGACGGAGCGCAGCCGTAGCCGCCGCTACGCCCCGCGCCGCGCCAGCGGGGGGACGAATTGCGGCTCGGTGTCCCAGGGAAACAGAATCCAGGTGTCCTGCGATACTTCGGTGATGAAGCTGTCCACCAAGGGACGCCCGGCGGGCTTGGCGTAGACGGCGGCGAAATGCGCGCGCGGCAGCAGGGCCCGCACCACGCGGGCGGTGGCGCCGGTGTCCACCAGGTCGTCGACGATGAGATACCCGGTCCCGTCGCCGGCCACCGCCGGGTGCTTGATGACGACGGGGGTGCCGCGCTCCTCCTCCTCGTAGGTGAGGACGGAGACGCTCTCGATGAGCCTGCATTCCAGCTCGCGGGCGATGATCGCCGCCGGGATCAGCCCGCCGCGCGTTACCGCGACGATGCCGGTGAACGGCCCGCGCTCGATCAGCCGCCAAGCCAGCGCGCGGGCGTCGCGGTGCAACTGGTCCCAGGTGACGGTGTAGTAATGGGTCGTCATCAGAACAGGCGGCCGCCGTCCGGCACCTTGAAGTCGGGCTTGATCAGCACGACCGCGCCGTCCTCGTCGGGCATCCCGAGGGTCAGCACCTCGCTCATGAACGGGCCGATCTGGCGCGGCGGAAAATTCACCACGGCGCAGACCTGCCGGCCGATGAGCTGATCCGTCTTGTAGTGAACCGTGATCTGCGCCGCCGAGCGTTTGACCCCGATCTCGTCACCGAAGTCGATCGTAAGTTTGATGGCCGGCTTGCGGGCCTCGGGGAAGGCTTGGGCGTCCACTATGGTCCCGACGCGAATGTCCACCCGCTCGAAATCCGCGAAAGCGATCGTCTCTGCCATCCGCGTGTCCTCCCAAGCGGCTTCATCCGCGCACCGATGATGGCCATGCTCGCGCTTGTTGCCAACCCGCTGACTCCGTGCAAAGACGCATCGAGGCAGCGAGGAGCGGCGGATGCGCGACTTTCACTTGGCGGGACGCAGCCCGGTCCTAGCCACGCACGGCATGGCCGCGACCTCGATGCCCGCAGCGACCCTCACTGCTCTCGACATGCTGCGCGACGGCGGCAACGCACTCGACGCGGCGGTGGCGGCGGCGGCCGTGCTTGCGGTGATAGAGCCGCAATCGACGGGCATCGGCGGCGACTGCTTCTGTCTCTACGCCCCGGCCGGAACCGGGCGCGTCATCGCGCTGAACGGCTCGGGCCGGGCCGCCGCCGCCAGCACGATCGACTGGTACGAGCAGCACGGCATCGTCGCCCTCGACAACACCTCGCCGCACACCGTGACCATACCCGGCGCGATCTCTGCCTGGGAGACCTTGCTCGGGGCGCACGGCACGAAGGGGCTCGAGGAGGTGCTGCGCCCGGCGATCGGCTTTGCCGCCGACGGCTGGCCGGTGCATCCCCGCGTCGCCTGGGACTGGGGGATCGCCGCCGACAAGCTGCGCCGGACGGGTGCCGCCGCGTTCCTGCCGAACGGCGCGGCGCCGCGCGCCGGCGACCGCTTCGCCAACCCCCCGCTCGCCGAGACCCTGCGCGCGATCGCCTCGAAGGGCGCGCGAGCGTTCTACGAGGGTCCGATCGCCGCCGACATGGTCGCCACATTGCGCGCGAGAGGCGGGTTGCAAACCGAGGCGGACTTCGCCGCCGGGCTGACCGCCGCCGAGTTCGTCGAGCCCATCCGCATCGGCTGGCGCGGGCACGAGGTCTTTCAGTGCCCGCCGAACGGCTCGGGGCTGTTCGTGCTGATGATGCTGGGCATCCTCGGTGGCATCGATACCGCGCCCGACGGGCCGCTCGGCGTCACCCGGCTGCATCGCCACATCGAGGCGGCGCGGCTCGCGTATCGCGACCGCGACGCCTTCCTCGCCGACCCGTCGCAATCCGACGTGCCGGTGGCGCGTCTGACCAGCCCCGACTACCTTGCCGGCCTGCGCGCCCTGATCGACGACACGCGTACCATGCGCGACATGCCGGCTCCCGGCGAGGCGCTGCTGCCGCCGCATCGCGACACAGTGTATCTCTGCGTGGTCGATCGGGACGGCAACGCGTGCAGCTTCATCAACTCGCTGTTCGAGGGCTTCGGCTCCGCCATCTTCGCCGAGCGCAGCGGCGTGATGCTGCAGAATCGCGGCTTCGGCTTCCGCCTCGAGCGCGGTCATCCCAACTGCATCGCGCCCGGCAAGCGGCCGATGCACACGATCATTCCCGGCATGATGATGAAGGGCGGCCAGGCGGTGATGCCGTTCGGCGTGATGGGCGGGCATTTCCAGCCGATGGGCCAGACGCTGTTCCTCACCAACCTGCTGGAATACGGCCTCGACATCCAGGAGGCGCTCGATCTGCCGCGCCTGTTCCCCCACCGGGGAAAAGTGCAAGTGGAGCGCGGCATCCCGCTCGACGTGGTCGACCGGCTCTCGCGCCTCGGCCACGAAATCGAGGGCATCGAGCGCCCGCATGGCGGCGGCCAGGCCATCTGGATCGACCACGCGCGCGGCTGCCTGATCGGCGGCTCCGACCCGCGCAAGGACGGCATGGCGCTCGGCTACTAGCTTCGCCCGCCGGTGAAGGCGTTGAAGGTGATGAGGGTGTAGGTGTCCTTTACGCCGCGCAACGTCTGCACTTTCTCGGTGACGAACCGGCCGATGTCCTGCTCGGCGTCGAGGTAGAACTTTCCCAGCAGATCGTATTGGCCGGAGGTGGAATACATCTCCGACATCTGCTCGATCTGATCCGCCGCCTCCTGCGCGACGGTGTAGGCCATGCCCATCTCGCATTTTATCATCACGAAGATCGCTCGCATCCCGATCCCTCCGGCTGACCCGCGCACCATGCCACGCGGCGAGGTGACGAGCGAGTGCCGACCCCGTATGGTTCGCGCAATGAGACGGGAGACCAGGATGGACCTCGGACAGGCACGCAAGGCCCGGGTCGTCGCGCGGCCAGGAGGGCGCATCCTGGCCGACGCGCTCGTGGCCCAGGGCATCGATCACGTCTTTTCCGTTCCGGGCGAAAGCTTTCTCGACACGCTCGACGGATTGTACGCGGTGCGCCAGAAACTCAAGCTGGTCACCTGCCGGTTCGAGGCGGGAGCCGCGCACATGGCCGAGGCGCATGGCAAGCTCACGGGGCGGCCGGCGGCGGCGTTCGTGACGCGCGGACCCGGCGCCTGCCACGGTTCGATCGGCGTGCACGTCGCGATGCAGGACAGCACGCCGATGCTGCTCTTCGTCGGGCAGATTCCCTTCGCGGAGACCGACCGCGAGAGCTTCCAGGAGATCGATTACCGCCGGATGTTTTCGCCGATCGCCAAATGGGTAACGCAGATCGACGACGCCAAGCGCATCCCGGAGACCGTCGCACACGCGGTCGACGTCGCCACCTCCGGCCGTCCCGGCCCGGTGGTGGTCGCATTGTCGGAGGAGATGCAGAAGCACGTCGCCGAGGTGCCGGACCTGCCGCGCGCGCCGGTGTCGACGCCGCATCCCGATCCCGCCGCCTTGGAACGGATGCTCGCGATGCTGACCCGCGCGCGGCGGCCGCTGGCGATCCTCGGCGGCTCCTCCTGGACGCCGGTGGGGCGCGCGGCGATCCGCGAGTTCCTGCTCGGCAATCATTTGCCCGTGACCGTCGGCTTCCGTCGCCAGGCGCTCTACGACGGTACGTTGCCGAACTTCGCCGGCGACCTCGGCGTCGGCTCCGATCCCGCGCTGGTCGCCAAGGCGAGGGAGGCCGACCTGATCCTCGCCATCGGCACGCGCCTGGGCGAGGCGGTGACGCAGGGCTACACCTTGCTCGACATGGCCGGCGGCGTGCCGATCGTGCACGTCTACCCGGAAGCGGGAGAAATCGGCCGCGTGTTCCGCCCCGCGCTCGGCATCGTCGCGGACCTCAACGCCTTCGCGACGGCGGTGGCGGCGAAGGAGCCGCTGCGGGCGAGTTGGAACGGCTGGACCGACGAGTTGCGCCGCCTGCGCGAGAAGCAGCGGGAGGTGCCCGACCAAGCCGGGCCGCTCAACGTCGCGCAGGCGATGCGCGAGCTGGAGGAATTGCTCGCACCGGACGCCATCCTGACGACGGACGCCGGCAACTTCGCCGGCTGGCCCTCGCGCTTCATGAACTTCTCCGAGGATCAGCGCTACATCGGCCCGACCAACGGCGCGATGGGCTATAGCGTGCCCGCGGCGGTCGGCGCGAACATCGCGTTCCCCGAGCGCATGGTGGTAAGCCTGGTCGGCGACGGCGGCTTCCTGATGACCGGACAGGAGATCGCGACGGCGATCCATCACGGCGTCGCGCCGATCGTGCTGGTGTTCAACAATCAGATGTACGGCACCATCCGGATGTACCAGGAGCGCGCCTATCCCGGCCGCGTCTCCGGCACAGCGCTGACCAATCCCGACTTTGCCAAATACATCGAGGCGTTCGGCGGCCACGGCGAGGTGGTGAGCACGACGGAGGAATTCGCCCCCGCCTTCCGTCGCGCGGTGGAGAGCGGCAAACCCGCCGTCATTGAATTGCGCACCAACCCCGACCAGATCACGTCTCGTGCCACCATCGCCGATCTGCGCGCCGGCGGGGCGGCAAAGCCAAAGCGGGCGGCGGCACGTCGCGCGAAGCCGGCGACGAGGACGAGCGGGAAGCCGACGAAGCGGTGAGCCCACGTGAAGCTAAGAGTTGCGCCAACGTGAGAAGGAGTCCGAGATGAAGGCAATGCTGAAGGACAAGGTGGTCGCCGAGAGCGACGACATCGTCGAGTGCGGCGGGTACCAGTATTTTCCGGCCTCCTCGGTTCGCGCCGAATGGCTCGAGAAAGCCGAAAAGACCGACTCCGATCGCGCCTGCCCGCACGGCGTGCAGTTCTACGACGTGGTCACGGACGGTATCCGCCACGCGCGCGCAGCTTGGTCCTACGAAGCGCCACGGCCATCGATGCAGCAGGTCGGGGGCCGCTTCGGATTCTGGGAGGACGTCGAAGTCCGCTGAGATCAGCCGCTGTCGAGCACGAGCTCGAAAGTGATGCACACCGGGTTTCGGCCCCGCGCCAGCGTGCCCTGATGCACCTCGCCGCGCATGTCGATCACCGCCATGTCGATCCGTGCGCGCGGCGCACCCGTCGCGTCCGGCGACACCTTGCCCGATAGCACCAGCACTTCCGTGGCGGTGTCGGGCACCGTGCCGCCGCTGGCGAACACGGCGCCGATCAGGCTGCCAAGGCTGCCCCTGATGGTCGCCGTTGCACGACCGCGCGTTCGACAGATCGCTTCGACCGCCGTGCAGAGATCCTCGTTCGGCCGAATGCGTGCGATGACCGCACGCGCGTGTCGCGTCGGAGCCGCCAACAGAACAGGGCGGAAAAGGGGAAAATTCGTCTCCGCGTCCGGCTCGACGCGGATCGCGACGTCCGGCGATGCCCAGGCGCGCGCGGTGGCAGATTCCGCGATCATGGTTTCATGCGGCATCATATGGCCGCCGCGCCGTCTGCCGTCCGCTTCGGTCCAGACGCCGTGGCAATGCACGAACGGCTCCCCGTCGCGCCAGCCGAACGTGGCGTTGGCGATCTCCACATGCGTCCGGCCGGGCGGCGTGCGCGGCGGGCTGAAATAGGCGACGTGGGAGACATCGGGTGCGGGGTGCGGCACCACGTAGGTAAATGGCCCGAGCATTGCGTCGGCGAACACCAGCGTACCGCCGGCGAGACCCGCCGTGACCAACGGGCGCGTCAGCGCCTCGTTCAAGGTCAGACCCGGTTCGAGCGCGATCTCCAGCGCGACGCAGCTAGCCTCGTAGCTCTCGATCCGCTCGGCGTGCGCCGGTCCGGGCTGTTGCAGGCGGCGCATCAACCGCCGACCGCGTAGCCCTGCATCCCGCGCGCGTTGGCGGCGGCGTACATCAGTTCCGCGCCTCCATCCGCGAAACCACGAAAACCCCCCGCACGTCATCCAGCGCGGTGAAGAACAGCCGCTGCAAGCTGTCGTATTCTTCCGGCTGGTAGACATCGCGGTCCACGCGCAGTGTGCGGGTGACGTGGATTTCCGGGCCGGCTCGCTCATAGCGGGCGGTGTAGCGGCCGGTGCCGTTGGTGAAGCTCACCTCCTTGGGCAGCCGGACGATCGCGTAGCCCTGCGGAAGATGCAGCGTGGAGCGCCACTCGAGCTCCATAGCGCCGATCTGCACCGCGTGGCGGCGCGGCTCGCCGTTCGACAGATAGGGCCGCAGCAGCCTGGCCGGTTGCTCGAAATCGACGCCGGTCGGGGTGCTGAAATACGCCTCGCCGTCCTGGAAGGCGATGCCGTGCGGGCTCGACCAGTTCGCTTGCACCGTGAAGGAATGCCCGAGGTCCTTGGGGTCGCTCGCGTCAAGCTCGCCGTAGCCGCCCTCGGGGGTGGCCGCCAGCATCCGTTCCGCCAGTTCGCGGGTGGACGACGCGCCGGCGACGTCCTCGCGGGCGCCAATCTCGATGTTGGCGTCCATCGCGAAACGGCTCTCGCCGTCGATCCGGCCGTCGGAGTTCAAGGTGATCTCACTGTCGAGGCGGTACCGGTTGGCCTCGGGACGCGAGTCCGGAGTGCGCGCCACCGCTCCATGCTCGGTGGCGATCACCACCGACTTGCCCGACAGTCGCCGGTCGAGCGTGCCGAGGCGGGCGTAGGGATTGGTCGGGTTGGCGAACAGGCCGAAATCGGGCAGCCAGGCGATCACGTGGTTGAACTGCTGCGGCACCCCGAGCGGATATGGCTGGTAGCGGCCGCCCCAATCGACCAGCGCCGCCTCGGCGCGGATGCCGCGCGCGGCGAGCAGCGCCTGGAGCAGCACCACGTGATCCTTGCAGTCGCCGTAGCCGTTGGCCAGCACCTCCGCAGCGTGATGCGGCACCCAGCCGTCGTTGGGATCGAGATAGACCGCGACGTAGCGGATGTTCGTCGCGATCCAGTCGTGGATCGCCCGGGCCGCGTCGAGCCCGGTGCGGTCGCCAGCGATCCGCGCGGCGAGGGCCGCGATCTCGGGCGTCACCTCCGCTCGGTCCGCGGCCTGACGGTGGTAGATCGCGCCGAGTTCCTCGGTGGACGGCAGCGTGGTGGCGGCGAACAAGGGCAAAAAGTCGCTGGGCGAGACCATGTCGCGCTCGCCCTCCTGGCCCGGCACATCATCGAGTTCCGCGGTGATCCGGCGGCGGCCGTCGGCCAGCACATCGTGGACCGCGAAGCCGCCCCGCTCCGCCCAGCGCAGCGCCAAATCGGGCGGGGCGTCGATCCGCACCGCCATGTGGGCGGTCGGCCATTCCAGCAGCGGGCGGATGGCGAGATTGAAGCCGAGCACCGACGGGGTCTTCTGGGTCAGCCGCCAGGTGACATGGGTGCGGCTGCCCTCGCGCAATTGCGGGAACAGCACGGTGGTGGTCTCGCCGCCGGAAAATCCCGGGGTATCCTGCGCCGCCTGGCTCGGCCGGGTGAAGCGCGCGCCGGCCGGCGCGTCCACCCGGGTGCCGTCGGGCTGGATCACGTACGCGTCGACCAGTTCGAGCGACTGGGACTTGGGGTGGAACGGCACGTAGTCGCGGTCGGCCAGCGGGATGCCCGCCTTGGTGAGGAAGGTGTACTCCTGCTCGATCGTCTCGACATAGGTGAGGTCAGGATTGAGCCGAACGGTGACGGTCCAGCTGTCGCGCCGCAGAGGAGCGGGTTCGGCCCGGGCGGAGGCGCCGAGAAAAACGACGAGGAACCCCAACGCGACTCGCAGCATTCACGTTCCCATCTATCACGGGGCCGTGAACCAAGCAAAACTGTAAGGCAATGGCAAGGCTTTTCCGGGATCACGCCCCGGCGGCGGGCTCGCGGCTGATGCGCACGCGGTCCACCCGGCGGCCGTCCACCTCCAGCACCTCGAACCGCCAGCCGCCGAACACGATGCGGTCCCCGACCTTCGGCACCCGGCGCATCAGCGCGAGCAGCAGGCCGGCCAGGGTGTGATAGCTGCCCTCGGACGGCAGGTCGGGAAGCACGAGGCGGTCCTTCAGCTCGTCGACCGGCATCAGGCCGTCCATCACCATTCCGGCCTCACCGTCCGGCTCGGCCCCGCCCGACACGGGCGAGACATCGGTCGGGTCGCCGACGATCGCCTCCAAAACGTCGGCCGCCGTCACGACGCCCTCGAAGCTGCCGTACTCGTCCATCACCAGCGCCATGCCGAGCGGGTCGGGGCGCAGCCGTTCCAGCGCATCGAGCGCCGTCACGGTGTCCGGCATCACCATCGGCTGGCGCAGCGCCGCGGCGAGCGAGAGCTCGCCGCCGCCGAGGATGCGGTCGAGGAGATCCTTGGCCTGCACCACGCCGACCACGTTATCCACCGAGCCGTCGCACACCACGAAGCGCGAGTGCGGCGCGGATTTCAGGGTCGCGGCGATCTCGCGGGCCGGGTCGGTCCGGTCGATCCAGGCGAGTTCGGTACGCGGCGTCATGATGGCGCGCACCGGCTTGTCGGCCAGGCGGAGGACGCGCTCGATCATGTCGCGCTCCTCCATCTCGAGCACGCCGGCCTGGGTGCCCTCGGCGAGCAGCGCCTTGAGCTCCTCCTCGGTCACGGTCTGCTGCGGTGCGCGGTTGAGGCCGAACAGCCACAGGATGAGACCGGAGGAGCGGTTCAGCCCCCATACCGCCGGACCCGCCATTCGCGCGAGCCAGACGATCGGGCGGGCTACCCAGGACGCGATCTGCTCCGGGCGCCGCAGAGCGAGCTGCTTCGGCACCAGCTCGCCGATCACCATCGTCAGATAGGTGATGATGACCACGACGACGGCGAGCGAGAGCGTGTCGGCCAGGCTTTGGCTCATGCCGAACTGGGTCATCCACGCGCCCACGCTGGTCGCCAGCCGGGCGCCGCCGAACACGCCCGCCAGGATGCCGACCAGCGTGATCCCGACCTGCACCGTCGGCAGGAAACGCTGCGGATCCTCGGCGAGCATCATCGCCGTGCGCGCGCCGGCCACGCCTTTGCGTTCCAGCACGGCGAGTCGGGCGCGCCGCACCGAGACCAGGGCGAGCTCGCTCATCGCGAACAGCCCGTTCACCACGATCAGCAGCAGAATGACGACGATCTCGAAACCGATAGCCATGCCTTGTCCGGCTCCTTTCCGCGAAGCGCCAACATAGGCGGGCGCCGCACGACGCGACACCTGCTGACACTTGCGATATTGGCACTGCCCAGCTTCCGCCATATTGAGGCCGGGGGTGCGCCGCACTGGGAGGGTTGACTAGCCCGGAAGGCGGGCTTCGGAACGTCCCGCACGGAGCTGGAAAAGAAATTCGATGACGACCACCGCTTCGCTGCCTCGGGCGGCCCGGAAGCAACGCCGGCGCGCGTTCCCGCATCCCACGACATTGCTCGCCGTACTGTTCTGCGCCCTCGCCGCGCTGGGCACGTGGACCGTCCTCGAACGCCCAGTCGCGGTGCCGGACTTCACCGGCGAGATCGGCGGCCTCGCCTTTTCGCCGTTCCAGCGCGGACAGAGCCCCGAGCGCGACACCTACCCGTCGCGCGAGCAGATCCGCGCCGATCTCGTCGAGGCCGCCCAACTGACCGGCCGGGTACGCACCTACACGGTGCAGGGCGTGCTCGGCGACATCCCGGGCCTCGCCGGCGATCTGCCGCTGCGCGTCACGCTCGGCGCCTGGCTCGACCGCAACGCCGTGACCAACGCCGCCGAATTGCGCCGGCTGATCGCCGCGACGCAGGCGCACCGCGACGTGGACCGCGTGCTGGTCGGCAACGAAACGGTGCTGCGCGGCGACCTGACACCGGCGCAGCTCATCGCCGATATTGGGCAAGTGAAACAATCGGTCGAAGTGCCGGTCTCCACCGCCGAGCCCTGGCACGTCTGGCTCGCCCATCCCGAACTGGCGGCCGCCGTCGACTACATCACCATCCACCTGCTGCCCTACTGGGAGGGCCTGCCGGTCGACCAGTCGCTGCGCTTCATCATGGAGAAATACGACCAGGTGCGGGCGGCCTACCCCGGCAAGCACATCGTCATCGGCGAGGTGGGCTGGCCCTCGAACGGCGTCGATATCGGCGGCGCGCGGGCCAGCCGGGTGAACCAGGCGGCGTTCCTGCGCGGCTTCTTCAACATCGCCCGCCAGCGCGGGCTCGACTATTTCGTCATCGAGGCGTTCGACCAGCCCTGGAAGACCAGCTTCGAGGGCCGCGCCGCCGGCTACTGGGGCATCATGGACCTCGACCGGCACGCCAAATGGGCGATGACCGGCCCGGTGTCGGAGACGCCGAACTGGCCGGTCTGGGCGGGCGGCAGCATCGCCGTGGCCGCCCTCCTGGCGGGGCTGCTGCTGTCCCGCCGACCCGATATCCGCCTGCCCGGCAAGCTCGCGCTCGCCGGGCTGACGCAGGCTTTCGTGGCCATCCTAGCTTCCGTGCTGCTGGCGATGAGCGGCAAATATCTCAGCGGTCCGGCGGCGATGATGTGGGGCCTGCTGGCCGCCGGACAGGCGTTGCTGCTCCTGCTGCTGCTCGCCGATAGCTTCGAGCTGGCCGAGACGGTGTGGGGCCGGGTGTGGAAGCGCCGCTTCGAGCCGGTCCCGGCCGCCCCGGGCGCGCGGCTGCCGAAAGTGTCGATCCACGTGCCGATCTGCAACGAGCCGCCGCGCATGGTGCAGGCGACCCTGGATGCGCTCGCCGAGCTCGACTACCCGGATTTCGAGGTCCTGGTGATCGACAACAACACCTCCGATCCGGCGCTGTGGGAGCCGGTCGCCGAGCACTGCGCCCGGCTGGGCTCCCGGTTCCGCTTCTTCCACCTCGGCAAATGGCCCGGCTACAAGGCCGGCGCGCTCAACTTCGCCCTGCGCGAGACCGCGCCCGACGCCAAAATCGTCGGCGTGCTGGACAGCGACTACATCGTGTCGCCGGACTGGCTGCGCTGCATGGCGCCGGCCTTCGCCGATCCCGAGGTGGGTTTCGTGCAGTCGCCGCAGGACTACCGCGACCGCGCTGGGTCGTTCTTCAAGCGGCTGATGTTCTGGGAATATGCCGGGTTCTTCCACCTTGGCATGGTGACGCGCAACGAGCGCAACGCGATCATCCAGCACGGCACCATGACGCTGATCCGCCGCACCGCGCTCGCGCGGGCCGGCGGCTGGGCCGAGTGGACCATCACCGAGGACGCCGAGCTTGGCCTCAGGCTGTTCCGTCACGGCTGGAAGGCGGTCTACGCCACGCGCAGCTTCGGCCGCGGCGTGATGCCGGACGATTTCGCCGCCTTCCGCAAGCAGCGCTTCCGCTGGGCTTACGGCGCCATGCAGATCTGCCGGGCGCATCGTGGCGCGCTGCTCTCGCCGCTGAACCGCGACCTGACCTGGGGCCAGCGCTGGCACTTCGTCACCGGCTGGCTGCCCTGGGCGGGCGATGCGCTCGGACTGCTGTTCCTGCTGATGGGGCTTGCCTGGTCGGTCGGGCTGATCGTCGCGCCGATGCGCTTCGAGTTCCCCATCGTGCTGTTCATGCTGCCCTCGATCGGCCTGTTCGTCTTCAAACTCGTGCAGATCCTGGCGCTCTACGGCAAGCGGGTGCCCTGCGGGTTCGCGGACCGTCTGGGTGCGGCCGTCGCCGGGCTGGCGCTGAGTCACACCATCGGCAAGGCGGTCTGGATAGGCCTCGCGACACGGCGCGCGCCCTTTCTACGCACGCCGAAGATGGAGAACGCCCCGGCGCTGGTGCAGGGCCTGGTGATGGCGCGCGAGGAACTGGCGCTGCTGGCGCTCACCTGGGCGGCGCTGGTCGGCGTGGCCATCGCGCACCGTCTATCGACCTGGGAGGCGACGCTGTGGTGTGTGGTGCTGCTCACCCAGTCCCTGCCCTATCTGGCCGCCGTGTTCACCTCCGTCGTTGCCGCGAGACCCGCCGGCCGGCGTGTCGCACTGCCAGTGGCCGCCGCGCCGGTGCCAAGCCAAGTCTCCGGCATGATGGCGCGCAGCGGCGCCGGTGACTGAGTGCGTCGTGGGCCGGTCTTTGCGCCGCGTTCCTTCGGGCACGGTTCGGCCGCTTTTCGCGACCGAGTGCCCAAACCCGCTGCTCTCCCAGGCAGCGCCGAGGCCAGTTCCAGGGAGGCACGGCCGCCGGTAGCCGTAGGATTGCCAAGGCAGGGCTAGGCATGGGTTATGAGGATTCCACTGCCGCCGTCCGAGGCCACATGGAATGTTCCGCTGCCCAGGGTGGCATTCTGAAAACTCAAGCTCGCCAGCTGCGATGCGCCGTTGGAGAGCTGTAGCACGCCGGTCGAGGCATTATAGTTCAGCGCGTCGCCGGACGCACTGAATCGCAGAATATCGATTGCGTCATCGGCGGCGAAGTTCATCAGTTGCGGCCCAGCATAGGCGGTGCTGCCGACATTGGTGCCGAACGACCCGAAATTGTCGACGGTGAGCTGGCCGCTGCCGATGAAGCTCATCTGCGTGTTAGTGCCCAGCGCCGCCGCCACTTCCAGTCTGCTGCTGCCGGTCAGCAGGAACACCCCCGCGCTCGCGGGATCGACTGCGGACGTGACGTCGAGGCTCCCGCCGTTGGCGATGGTCGCCGATCCGTTGTCCAGCAGGTTCGCGATGGAGTCATTGCCTGTCAGCGTCCAGGCGGCGCCGGTATCCACCGCGAGCGTGTTGAAGGAGGAGAGCGCCGAGCTATGCCCGTTTGCAGTGATGCTGCCAGCCCCGCCGGAGAGGCCGCTCAGCGTTCCCGTGCCACCCGCCAGTTCGAGCGTGTTGCTGCTGCCGCTGGCGGTGCTGCCGACGACATCGCCGATGAGCACGCCGGTGGCGCCCATCACCAGCCGGTTCGCACCGCTGCCGGCGAACTTGACGGCATGGCTGGTGCCAGAGATGGTGCCACTGTTGGTGATGTTGCCTGCGGCACCGTACACCGCGACCCCCAGCGGCCCCGAGATCGACCCGCCGCTGGCGTTGGTGACCTGCCCGCCGGCCTTCAGCCGCACTCCGAATGATGTGGTGCCGCCGATGCTGCCACTGTTGTTGACGGTGCCGATGCCGGCTTCGAAGTTCACCCCGCGGTGGCTGGTAATTGTCGCGCCGGCATTGTTGGTGACGCTGCCGCCGCTGGCGACATCGACGGCATAGTCGATCCCCGTGATGGCGCCGGAATTGGTCACGGTGCCGAGGCCGCCGGTGATGTAGATGCCGGCACCCTTGGTTCCCAGGTTGGAGATCGAGCCGCCCACCCCGTTCGCCACGAGGCCGCCCGAGAAGAACCCGATTCCATCATCGATCTTGGACGCAATACTGCCGGAATTGATCAAGGTGCCGATCCCGGTGGTGATTTCGGACCCCGTCCTCGCCGCCGATGATGGTGCTGGTATTGGTTACGGTGCCGCCGTGATCCAGCCCCACGCCATAGGCCGTGCCGCCGGTCGTGATCAGTCCGCTGTTGGTGACGGTTCCCGGTCCTCTCAGCCGGATGCCGGAGGCCGAGCCGGTCGACGCGCTGATCGTGCCACTGTTGCTTACCGTCCAGCTCGTGCCGGACGCGCCGCTGATGCCGTCGCCGCTGCCGCCGGTCGTGACCGTCCCCGTGCCGGTGATGGTGAGCGGGTTGGTTGCAGCGGTGAGCGTGATGGGCCCTGCGACGCTGGTGCTGATCGTGCGGCCCGCTCCAACCGTTCCGTTCACGTTCAACGCTTCGGTGCCTGCGGTGGCGGTGACCTGGGATCACCCTGGGCGTCCTGTTCGGTGGCGGACACGCTCAGCGAGAAGTTTCCGGCGCTCGACGGCGTGATCGCCAGGCCGTTGAGGAAGCCGGCCGCGATCTGCGACGCGGAAAACGTGATGCTGCCGCCGCTGACGGTCAGCGTGTTGCCGTTGGTGTTGCTCAGCGTGGCACCGCTCGGGATGGAGCCGATCGTCACCGCCGACAGGCTGTTGCTGTCGCCAGTCAGGCCGTTGGCGGTGATGCCGAGGTTGAGCGCGATCGCCTGCCCGGCGGTCCCCGACACCGCCACCGGCGCGACGCTCGGCGCCAGCGGATTGACCGTGACGGCCTCGCCGGCCGCAGCGCTCACATTGCCCGAGCCGTCGGTCGCCTGCACGGACAGAGCGAAATTGGCGTCACCGACCGGCTTGATGGATAGCGCGGCATAGTTCCAGCCGAGCACGTTGACCGAGGTGGTGCCGGCCGAGGCGGTGAAGGAATGCGTCCCGTCGCCCAGCGTTGCGCCGACCGGAATCCCGCTGACCAGAACCGAGGTCAAGCCGGTGCCGCCCGGCGTGATCGTGCCGAGGCCGATGGCGCTCCCCTCCACCCCGGTCTCGGTTGCGGGCGACCACGTGACCGTCGGCAAGGTGCTGCCGCTGACGTTCAGCGCTTCGGTCGCGGTGGTGGTGGTGCTGGTGTTGCCCTGGGCGTCCTGCTCGGTGGCGGACACGCTCAGCGAGAAGTTTCCGGCGCTCGATGGCGTGATCGCCAGGCCGTTGAGGAAGCCAGCCGCGATCTGCGACGCAGAAAACGTGATGCTGCCGCCGCTGACGGTCAGCGTGTTGCCATTGGTGTTGCTCAGCGTCGCGCCGCTCGGGATGGAGCCGATCGTCACCGCCGACAGGCTGTTGCCGTCGCCGGCAAGGCCGTTGGCGGTGATGCCGAGGTTGAGCGCGATCGCCTGCCCGGCGGTCCCCGATACCGCCACCGGCGCGACGCTTGGCGCCAGCGGATTGACCGTGACGGCCTCGCTGACCGCAGCGCTCACATTGCCCGAGCCATCGGTCGCCTGCACGGACAGAGCGAAATTGGCGTCACCGACCGGCTTGATGGATAGCGCGGCATAGTTCCAGCCGAGCACGTTGACCGAGGTGGTGCCGCCCGAGGCGGTGAAGGAATGCGTCCCGTCGCCCAGCGTGGCGCCGACCGGAATCCCGCTGACCAGAACCGAGGTCAAGCCGGTGCCGCCCGGCGTGATGGTGCCGAGGCCGATGGCGCTCCCCTCCACTCCGATCTCGGTTGCGGGAGACCACGTGACCGTGGGCAAGGGATTGCCGCTGCTGGTAAGGAATATGTCGTAGCCTCCGAGCGTGGGGTCCGCCCGGGTGGTGACGGAGGTGCCCGCGGCCGGCGCGGCGCTCAGCACCAGTGTCGCCACTGTCGTCGCGTTGTTCGCAACGGTGATCGTGTTGCCCGACAGCACGGCGCCGGTAACGGTGGTCTGGATGTTGACGGCGTTGGTCGGGACAGTGGTACTGGTCCCGGCGTTGAGCCCGGCGATCGCGCCGCCGAACTGCCGCACCACGCCGCCGGCGATGTCCGCGAGTTCGAGCACGCCGGTCGGGCCCTGAAAGGCGACCTGCACGCCCGGCCCGACATCATTGGCGAAATCCAGCACCGCGTTGCCGGCCAGGCTGAACAGGCCCGAACTGGCAGGGTCCACCGCGCCGTTAATGGTCAGGCTGCCGCCGCTGGCGATGGTCAGGCTGCCGCTGTCGGCGAGTGTGGCGATGCTGTTCTTGCCGGTCAGCGTCCAGGCGGCGCCGGCGTCCACCGCGAGCGCGTTGAAGGAGGAGAACGTCGAGCTATGCCCGTTCACAGTGATGCTGCCGGCACCGCCCGAGAGGCCGCTCAGCGTTCCCGTGCCACCCGCCAGCTCCAGCGTGTTGCTGCTGCCGCCGACGGTGCTGCCGACGACATCGCCGATCAGCACCCCGGTAGCGCCCATCACGAGCCGGTTCGCACCACTTCCGGAGAACTTGACGGCATGGTTGGTGCCGGAAATGGTGCCGTTGTTGGTGACCGTGCCGGCGACGTTGTAGACAGCGACGCCCCAAAATCCCGAGATCGAGCCGCCCGCGGCGTTGATGAGCTGCCCGCCGGCCGACAGACCGACCCCGAAATCATTCGGTCCGCTGATGATGCCGCTATTGTTGACGGTGCCGATACCGCCCTGGATGTTCACGCCGCGGTGGCCGGTGATATTCCCCCCGGCATTGTTGGTGACACTGCCGCCGCCGGCGGCGTCAACGCCATAGTCGATCCCCGAGACAGCCCCGGAATTCGTGACGGTGCCGACCCCGTTACCGGTGTAGATAGCGGCGCCCTGGGTGCCCTGGAGAACGATCGAAGCACCCGCGAGGTTCGCGACACTGCCACCGCTGTGCAGGCCGACCCCGTCGTCCGCCGTGGCGACGACGCTGCCGGAATTGATCATCGTCCCGAGCCCGTAGAAACGGACGCCATCCTCGCCGCCGATGATGCTGCCGGTGTTGGTGACCAATCCGCCAGCATCCACCGCCACGCCGTAAGCCTGGCCGTTGATGGTGCCGCCATTGCTGACGGTGCCGGCTGCACCGGTTAGGAACACGCCAGCGCCGACCCACGCGCCGCCGCCGACGGCGCCGACCGCCTTGATCAACCCGGTGTTGGTCACGCTGCCGCCGCCGTGGATGATGACCCCGTCCTCGCCGGTGATCATCCCGCCGGAATTCACCACTCCCGCGCCGGACAGATAGATGCCGAAGCCGGTCGCGGCGCTGATGGTGCCGGCGTTCGTGATGCTCCAGACGGTGCCAGCCGAACCGTCAATGCCGTCTGCGGTGCCGGTGGAAGTGACCTGGCCGGTGCTGGTGACGCTAAGCGGGTTGTCGCTCGTGCCGAGCCGAATGGGCCCGGTCGTCGCGCTGCTGATCGTTCTGGCCATAGAACGGGTGTCTCCTGCCCGCGTCATTGCGCGGGCGCTTTCTTCCCGATGCTCGGTGGTCCCCGCGCCATGCCCTTCAGGGCGATGCCCCCGTCCGCGCCCAGGACGGAAACCAGACCTATGCTTGCCGGATACCGGTGGTGGCGGGCAACATGTCTTTCGATCTACGACCTCCTTTGGCCTAGCTCCAATGTCCAGTCAGGGACGCCGACGGAGCGGTCTAGGAACTTGCAGTTCGTTCCTGAATTGGCTCAAATGGATCAGACCGCATCCGATATGAAGGCAAGCCCGAACATCAAGCCTTCGGCGCCTCGAGCAATTCTGCCGTTGAGCTGCATGGCAGGTTTTGCGTCCTGCCCGCAGCCGCCGCAGTCCACGTCCAAGAACCCGCCGCCCAACGATGCCAGATGGCAATTGACCTGCGGTCAGATCGAGGAGCGCTATTGCCCGGTTTATGCTGGCGGCGGCCGGCTCGCCGGAATGGGCGCATCGCGCTGCGCCGACGAACATGCCCAGTGCAACAGCACGCACCAATACCGCTGGAACGCGCGCGGGCCGACGATCAACGTCCTGGCGGATGGCGAACCGGTGGGCTCACATCAGTAGCCAGGGGGTATATCATTTTTTAGACTTCCTCCTGGTCAGCGGGTGCGATTCATGGTTTGTTAACCCGATCGCAATGTTCGGAGCTTCCGAGATGCCGCAATCAGGCGCCGAGATCATCGCCTTTCCCGGCCGACACCGGAGCCCGCCGTCTTCCGACCCCCGGCTGAGCACGGCCCTCGCCGAACTGCAGGCGGCACTGGACAGTCAGCGCGAGGCCATCGCCGCCTGGCGCGGCTCGATCGAGGCTCTTGGCGGCGCCTCCCGTTCAATCGAGGATAACCTCGGTCTCTATCGGTCGCGGCTCACCGCGTTGCGGACCAGGCTAATAGGACTGCAGCAGCAATCAACCCGGCTGCGCCACTGGGCCGAGGCGAACAGCCGCTGGGCTCCGGGTGAGCAGCGCGGTATCAGGTAAACCGTCACCCCATTCTCTCACCGTCATGCCCGTGCTTGTCACGGTCCCCCACGACTTTGCGGCGCCGAGAAAGTCGTGGATGGTTCGCCTTCGCGGACCATGACGGGGTAGGCTGACGGTCTATCGGAAATGGCTCTACTCTCGCCCGTCCTCGGTGAAGAATTTCTCCCCGCCGGCGAAATAGTTGGGCTTGAGGAAGATGCCAAGGAGAAGCGCGCCCTCCGGCGCCCGCGCGACGTGCGTGTTGCCGGCCGGGCGCCAGACGAACTCGCCGGGGAGCGCCTCGCCCTCGTCGTCGACGAAGCGGCCTTCGAGCACGTAGGTCTGCTCCACCGCCCGATGCTCGTGCAGCGGGATCTCGGCGCCCGGTTCCAGCTTGAACAGGATGGTGGACATGCCGGAATCGGGCTCGGCGTAGAGCACCTTCATGCGGATGCCTGGAAACTTCGTCTCCTCCCACGGCATCTCGCCCACCTTGAGATAGACCGACGGCGGCGAGGGCTCGTCGGCCAGCAGGCGCCTCCGCGCCACGGCAACACCTTCCGGCATGGCAATTCCTCCCGCGTTGCGACCCCGGCATCGCGCGCCATCCGCCCCGGCGCTGTCAAGCGCGCCCTACGCGATCAGCTCGGCGAGCTCCGTCATGCTCGCCACGATCAGGTCGGGCTGGTGCCGCCACGCGGCGAACGGCCGGCGGCGGCGATCGATGAACGCCGCGCGCATCCCGGCGGCCTTGGCGCCGACGCAGTCGAACTCGTGGTTGGCGACGAACAGCACCTCGTCCAGCGCGACGCCGCAAATCTCGGCGGCCTTGGTGTAGGTCGCGACGTGCGGCTTGAAGGCGTTTCCCGCCGCCGCCGAGATCAGTGCATCGAACGCAATGCCATGATGCGCGCGCGCCGCCTCCAGCATGTCGGGATCGCCGTTCGACAGGACCACCAGCCGGTAGCGCGAGCGCAGCCGGTCGAGGGCCGCCGGCACCTCCGGGAACGGCTTGAGCCGCTCTATGCAGCCGACGAGAAAACGCACCTCCTCCTC
The DNA here is from genome assembly GCA_963795435.1 of uncultured Alphaproteobacteria bacterium. Classification (GTDB taxonomy): domain Bacteria; phylum Pseudomonadota; class Alphaproteobacteria; order Acetobacterales; family Acetobacteraceae; genus JAFKFI01. Next base: position 917,826 of record CAWCHV010000009.1, on the reverse strand, counting down.
GGTGTGGCGGATGCCGGCCCGCTGCATCACCTGGCGAACGGACAAATGACCGATCTCGCGATAAGAGGTGTGGCGCTGGCCGAGCAGCGCGTCGATCATCGAGTTCTCGAAATGCGTCCGTCGCCACCAGGTGACGAAGGAATACGCATTTCCCGTCCAGCCCTTCGCCTTGAGGAAATCGACCGCGACCTCCCACAGCCCCATCTGCATGTCCACGATCGTGCCGTACTGATCGAACATGCACACTTTTATCCGGCGCTTCAGGGCGTCCGCGTCCGTCTGGCCGCTCCTCTCCATCATGCCATCCAAGTCCGGTTGTCGCCGGGCCGCAACCGCAGGCCGGGGCGGAGATGGCGGAACGGCAGCCCGGAGGAATCCGCGACCACGGGTCCGGGCGCGGCGGCGACGATGATGCGTTCGGCGATCGGGCCGAAATCGGCGCGGAAATGCACCGAGGATTTCAGCGCGAGGATGCGGCATTCCGCCGGCTCGATGCCGACATGGCGCAGGATGGCCTGGTCGTAGGCCTGCGTCTTGCGGCTGACGACCATGACGCGGATGCCGGGCTCGATCGCGATCAGCGCGGTCGGCCCGAGATCGGCCGGATTGCCGGCGCCCATCGGCCCGGTGAGGGTGAAGCGGCCGTCGGTGATCCGCTCGATCCGCGCGGTGCATGGCAGCGGCACCCCGTCCGACTTGCCGCCCAGGGTCAGCGCCACCTCGCCGCCCTCGCCCGCCGCGTGACACGCGGCCGCACTCTCGGCGTCGTTGATGAGGCACAGCACCGCACCCCGCGCGCCCTGACGCATCAGCTCGGCGAGCAGCCCGGTGGTGTCGCCGTAACCGCCGCCGCCGGGATTGTCCTGCGTGTCGGCGAGCACCACCGGGCGCGCCGCGCCGGCGGCGGCACCGATCGCCTCGGCGACCGCCTGCTCGGCCGGCATCACGCCGAGATCGAATGCATGCTCCTGGCTGGCGACGTGCTGGACGAAGGCGTCGGCCGCGCCATCTGCTTGCGCTTGCGTGTCGGCGAAGGCCGCCACCGCGACGCCGCATTCGGGGAAATCGGCGTAGGGAAAGCCGAAGCAGAATGCGAGTTCGGCGAGACCGGCACGCTCCGCGAGCGCCGAACGCTCCGCCAGCACCGCCCTCATCGGATCGACCAGGGTGCATTGGCTGGTGATCGGTATCCAGAAATCGAGCTGCCGGAAAGCCCGCGCCCACGGCGTGCCGCGCCGGATGCGCGCCAGCAGCAGACGCATCGCCTGCGCGCCGGCGTCCTTCATGTCGACATGGGGGTAGGTGCGATACGGCACCGCCGCGTCCACCAGTGCCACCATCCGCGCCGTGAGGTTGGCGTGCGGGTCGAGGCTGATGGTCAGCGGCAGGCGCGGCCCGACGATCGCCCGCACCCGGCGCAGCAGCTCGCCCTCCGCGTCCGGATAGCTCTCGGCCAATGCGGCGCCATGCAGGTCGAGATACACGCCGTCGAGCGGCGCCTCCTGCAAGGCGCGCGACAGGCCAGCGCCGATCAGCGCGGCGATGCGCTCGAACGCCTCGTCCTGCACCGGCCCCGCGGGGTTGGCGACGGCCCATGCGAGCGGCACCAGCGCGGCACCCGGTTCCTCGGCGACGGCGATCGCGCCGGCGCTCGGCACCGAGGTCCCGCGCAGCGCGGCCACGAGCCCATCCTGTTGCAGCGGCGGAAACCCACCGGGTCGCAGAAAATCCGCCCAGGTCGCGGGGCGTGGCGCGAATGAATGGCTCTCGTGCAGGAAGCCGCCGATGGCGATACGCAGGCTCATGCCGTCCCCCCGTTTCCGAGGTAAGCCTACAGCATGGAACCGACGAGGCGACCATGAAGGCGTTCTGGAACCCGACACAACTGGCGCACACGCCGCGATTCTTCCTGCTGCGCGGCCAACCCCGGCCGAATTTCGAGATCCCCGCGCGCGCCGAAGCCTTGCTGGAAGGCTGCCGGTCGCTCGGTCTCGACATCGTCGCCGCGCCGACCGCGGAGCGCACCGCGATGCTGAGCGTCCACACACCCGATTATCTGGATTTCCTGGCCGACGGCCACGCGGTCTGGGCGGCGCAGTCCGACGCGGGACCGGAGATCGTCGCCAACATCCATCCGAGCCCCGAGATGATCCGCAACGGCGCCCGTCGGCCCGAGGGCATCGCCGGTCAGGCGGGTTGGTACATGTCCGACGCGGCCTGCCCGATCGGCAAGGACTCCTGGCCGGCGATCGAGGCGGCGGCGGGCTGCGCGCTGGCGGCGGCCGAAGAGGCGGCGGCGGGACGCAGCGCCTACGCGCTGGCGCGTCCGCCGGGGCATCACGCCTATCCGGCCCGCGCCGGTGGTCATTGCTATGTCAACAACGCCTCGCTGGCCGCCGAGCGGCTGCGTGCAAGCGGCGCCGCGCGGGTCGCGATCCTCGACATCGACAGCCACCACGGCAACGGCACCCAGGGCATCTTCTGGGAGCGCGGCGACGTGCTGTTCGTCTCGGTGCATGGCGACCCCGACGGCTACTATCCCTGGTTCACCGGCCGCGCCGGGGAGCGCGGCAAGGACGCCGGCGCGGGTTGCAACCTGAATCTGCCGCTGGCGCTCGGCACCGGGGATCCCGGCTGGCTCGAAGCCGTGACCCAGGGCGTCAACGCCGCCCGCGATTTCGGCGCCGAGGCTCTGGTGGTCAGCCTCGGCTTCGACGCCTCCAAGGACGAGCCGCTGAGTGCGCTCTCGGTGACGGCGGACGGGTTTTCACGCGCCGGAGAAGCGATTGGCGCGGTGCGGCTGCCGACGGCGATCGTGCAGGAGGGCGGCTACAATGTGGACGTGCTCGGGCGGTTGCTGGAGCGTTTCATCGGCGGCTTCGGCGCCGGGTGAGGGGATAAGATCGCCGAAAGGTTGAACTCATCTCGACTACAGCGCGCATGATGGGGTATTCCGCAATCCCTATGGTTGCAAAGATCGCCCCGCCCGCATGACCATCGCCCGAATCCAGTCCTTCGCCTTCTCCGGCATTGAGGCGATGCCGGTGGAGGTGCAGGTGCAGATCTCCTCCGGGCTGCCTGCCTTCCTGGTGGTCGGGCTGCCCGACAAGGCGGTGGGGGAGGCGCGCGAGCGGGTGCGGGCGGCGCTGACGGCGATGGGGCTGGCGCTGCCGCCCAAGCGGGTGCTCATCAATCTCGCGCCCGCCGACCTGCTGAAGGAAGGCAGCCATTTCGACCTGCCCATCGCGCTGTGCGTGCTGGCGGCGATGGAGGTGCTGCCGCGCGAGGAGGTCGGCGGGTTCGCTGCCCTGGGTGAACTTTCGCTCGATGGCTCGCTGAACCCGGTCGCGGGCGTGCTGCCGGCGGCGATCGGCGCATCGGCGCGCGATCTCGGGCTGATCTGCCCGGGCGCCCAAGGTGGTGAAGCGGCTTGGGCGGGACGCATCGAGGTGCTGGCGCCGACCGATCTGCTGTCGCTGATCAACCATTTCCGCGGCACCCAGGTGCTCGCCCCGCCGGAGCCGGCGGGCGCCGCCGAGGTTCCGGCCGGTCCCGACCTCGCCGAGGTGAAGGGCATGGAGACCGCCCGGCGCGCGCTGGAGATCGCGGCGGCGGGCGGCCACAACCTGCTGCTGATCGGCCCGCCGGGCGCGGGCAAGTCGATGCTCGCCGCACGCCTGCCCGCGCTGCTGCCGGACCTCACGCCGCGCGAGGCGCTGGAGGTCAGCATGATCCACAGCGTCGCCGGGATGCTCGACGGCGGCCGACTGGTGATGCGCCCGCCCTACCGCGAGCCGCACCACAGCGCGTCACAGGCCGCACTGACCGGCGGCGGCCAGCGGGCACGTCCGGGCGAGGTGTCGCTGGCCCATCGCGGCGTGCTGTTCCTCGACGAGATGCCGGAGTTTCCGAAGCAGGCATTGGAGGCGCTGCGCCAGCCGATGGAATCCGGCCGCACCACGGTCTCGCGCGCCACCGCCCACGTCACCTACCCGGCCCGTTTCCAACTCATCGCGGCGATGAACCCGTGCCGCTGCGGCTATCTCGGAGACGCGGCACGCGAATGCGGCCGGGCGCCGCGTTGCGGGGAGGATTATCAGAACCGCATCAGCGGCCCCCTGCTCGATCGCGTCGATCTCACGGTGGAAGTACAGCCGGCCTCTGCCGCCGAACTGGCTCGCGCGCCGTCCGGCGAGTGCAGCAAGGTGGTCGCCGCGCGCGTCGGCCACGCACGCGAGACGCAGCGCGGCCGCTACGGCGACGAGGGGCCGGCGAGCAACGCCGAGGCCGAGGCCCGCGACCTCGCCATCGCCGGAGAGGCGCAGGAGTTGGCCGAAAAGGCGATGGACCGGCTGCGCCTGTCGCCGCGCGGCTATACGCGCACCCTGCGCGTCGCCCGCACCATCGCGGACCTTGCCGGCGCCGAGGCCGTGCGGCGACAGGACGTGGCCGAGGCACTGGCGTTTCGGCATCGGATGCCGGGGCGTTCCGGCGGGTAGCCCCGCCCCCCTCACCCAACCCTCTCCCAAAGGGGAGAGGGCTTTTCTCTCCCTCTCCCTTTGGGAGAGGGCCGGGGTGGGAGTCGTCCACCCTACTCCTTCGGCAGCATCGGCCGTCCTTCATGCGCGACCAGCAGGTCGTGCATGTCGTTGGCGTGCTCCTCCTCCTTGCGAAGAATCCCTTCCAGCATCACCCGGGTGGAGGGATCGTGATTGGCGAAGAAGCGGATCAGCTCGCGGTAGTGCTCGACCGCGATGCGCTCCGCGACCAGGTTCTCGCGGATCATGTCGACGAGGTCCTCGCCCTCCGCGTACTGCGAGGAGGAGCGCGTCGCGAGGCCTTCCGGGTTGAAGTTCGGCTTGCCGCCGAGCTGATTGATCCGCTCGGCCACTTCCATCGCGTGCGCGTGCTCTTCCCGCGCGTGCTCCGCGAACTCCTGCTTGACGCTGTCGCTGGAGATGCCGGTCGCCGCGACAGAATGCATCGTGTAGCGCAACACGCAAACGATCTCGGTGGCGAGCACGGTCTGCAGGATGTCGATCGTCTGCTGCACGTCCCCGCCATAATCCTGCGTTACCGCGCCTTTATCGAGATGCTGGCGCGCTCGCTCGCGCAACGTCTTCACGTCGGTCAGGAAAGGCTTGGCCGGCGTCTGGCTGGTGGCGGGCTTCTGGCTCATGACGGTCTCCGGTTGATGGTCGCACAAATCAACGCATTGAATGGCGCCGGGTGACAACCCCGGTTGCGCCGGTAGCTAGCCCTCGTCCCGGAAGGCGTCGGCGATCCGCCGCACCGTGCCCGCCGCGTCGACCACCAGCACGTCGAACCGCACACCGGCCGCACCCCAGCCGGGGTTGTCGGCCAGCAGGCATCCGGCGGCGGCGATCAGGCGGGCGCGCTGGCGGAGCGAGATCGCCCCGGCCGCTTCGCCGAGCGTCGGGCGGGCCTTCACCTCGACGATGGCGAGCAGGCCGGCCTTCTCGGCAACCGCGTCCACTTCGCCCGCCTTGGTACGCAGGCGGCGGCCGAGCACGGTCCAGCCATCCGCCTCCAGCGCGGCGCACGCCACCGCCTCGGCGTCGATCCCGCGCCCGTACGACAGCCCGCCCGATTGCTGTCTTGTTGCCATCCGCGAGGTTCACCGATCCGCCGGGGCACTGCAACATGGCGGCGACAAGGAGTGCCCGCATGTCCCGCCTGATCCTGTTTTTTCTACTTGTCCTGACCCAGCCTGTCGCGGCCGCGCCGGCCACCGCGATGGTCGCGGCGGCGGATCCACGCGCGGTCGCGGCAGGGCTGGCGATCCTGAAAGCGGGCGGCAGCGCAATGGACGCGGCGGTGGCGGTGCAGATGGCGCTCGGCGTGGTGGAGCCGCAATCCTCCGGGCTGGGCGGCGGCGCGGTGCTGCTCCATTACGACGCGGCGAGCGGACGGGTGACGAGCTGGGACGGGCGGGAGACCGCGCCGGCCGCCGCCCGCCCGGACCTGTTCCTCGACCGCGACGGCAATCCGCTGCCGCTCCGGGAGGCGGTCCCTGGCGGCCGCTCGGTTGGCGTTCCGGGCACGGCGAGGATGCTTGAGGCGGCGCATCGGGCGTACGGCAAACTGCCCTGGGCCGACCTGATCGCGCCGGCGATCAGGCTGGCGGACGAAGGCTTTTCCGTCTCTCAACGGCTTGCTCACGACATCGCCGCCAACGCGGACAAGCTGCGGCGCCAGGCGGCGGCGCGGGCCTATTTCCTCGCCCCGGACGGCACGCCGCTCGCCGCCGGCACGACGTTGCGCAACCAGCCGCTCGCTGACATGCTGCGCGCAGTGGCTGCCGAGGGGGCCGATGCACTGAACCGGGGCGCCGTCGCCGCCGACATCGCCGCGACGGCGCGCGCCGATCCGAACCCTGGCGGGATGACCCCCGACGATCTCGCGGCGTATCCGCCGAAGCAGCGCCCGCCGGTGTGTGGCCCGTATCGCGAGCACACTGTCTGCGGCATGGGGCCGCCATCGTCCGGCGGCGTCGCGGTGCTGCAGATCCTTGGAGGTACTCGCGCATTTCGACATGCCGCACATGGCTCCGGAGGGCGCCGACGCGGCGCAGGCGCTCCTGGAGGCCGAGCGGCTGGCCTATGCCGACCGCGCGCGCTACCTCGCGGACACCGACTTCGTGCCGGCGCCGGTGGCCGGGCTCGTGGCACCGGACTATCTCGCCATCCGCGCCCAGGCGATCGACCTCGACCACACGATCGCACAACCGCGCGCCGGCAACCCGCTCTGGCCGGCGGCCCGGCCCGCCCCCGCCCCGCAGCCGGCGCAAGCGGAGCACGGCACCAGCGACGTCGCCGTCGTCGATACCGACGGCAACGCGGTGGCGCTGACGACGACAGTCGAGGCCGAGTTCGGCAGCGGGCTGCTGGTCCACGGCTTCGTGCTCAACAACGAGTTGACCGATTTCTCGTTCCGCCCAGAGATCGACGGCCGGCCGGTGGCGAACCGCGTGCAGCCGGGCAAGCGGCCACGCAGCGCGATGGCGCCGACCTTGGTGTTCGATCACGGGGGAAAACTCGAACTCGTGGTCGGCTCGGCGGGCGGTGCGCGCATCATTGGCTACGTGGCGCAGGAACTCGTGGAAACGCTCGATTGGGGCCGCTCGCCGGCCCAGGCGCTCGCCGCGCCGCACGTGCTCAGCGCCGGCGACGCGGTGGAGTTGGAGGCCGAGACGCCGGCCGTTCAGCTCGCACCGGCGCTGGCGGCGCGGGGTCAGAAGGTCATCGTCCGGCCGCTGCTATCTGGCTCGGCGATAATAGCGGTCACGCCGTCGGGGCTGGCGGGCAGCGCCGATCCTCGACGCGAGGGCGTTGCCCTCGGCCAGTAGGGTGCGGCCGGCCCTCTATCCGGGAAGCCGCTCGAAGCTTCGCACCCCGTCCGCGATCTGGTGGAAGCTTTGCTTGTCGATGGTGTAGATCGCCATGTCCGGTCCGCCGAAGAGCGATGGATCGTCAAGCGTGCCCACCTTGACGATGACCGCCGGAAACCGCTGCGGACGGGTCACGACGTGCGTGCCGCACTCGGGACAGAACTCCCGCGTCACGGGCCGCTCGAGATCCTTGCGCGCGAATTGCTTGGGTGCGCCCTTGGTGTAGGAAAAGCCCGCGACCGGCATCGCGATGAACACGTTGGGCGAGCCGCCGGTGATGTATTGGCACTCGCGGCAGTGGCATTGCGCCTTCATCATCGGCTCGCCCTCCGCCGCGTAGCGCACGCCGCCGCAGTAACATCCGCCTTCCAACCGCATGGAACCCTCCCGTGCTCGCCCGCGGGAGGGTAGTTACTCTCCCGCCGCCTTGTCGAACTCATTCGCCGCCCGAGACCGGGGCTATCTGCCTGCCGCCCGTTCCAGCTCGGCACGGTCCCAGTGTCCCCGGTCGGCCGCGGCCTCATACGTGCTGCGCAGATACTCCAGCAGGTCGTCATCCGGCGACGCGGCCTGACGAACCGCGTCATAGGGCAGGATGAACTGGCCAAGGTCCTCGTCGTAATACGTCGCCTCGGGGCGGCGCGGCGCCTGCGCGAAGCCGGGCGGTTCAGGATAGGCGTAGCTGAAGAACGCCGCCCTGCCGAAGCCGCCATTGCCCGGCCAGAAGCCGCAGCTGCTGACCTCGTGGGAGTAGGCTTCCCGCATGACCCAGGCGCCGAGGTTGGGTGACTGGCTCGTCAGCGGTGGCGCGCGACGCCCGGAGAAGCGCGTGACCGCCAGATCGAAGCTCCCCCAGAAAAAATGCACCGGACTGGCCTTGCCGAGGAATGCCGACCGGAACTGAGCGAAGACCCGATCCACCTGGACGAGAGCGCGCCAGAACCGGTTGACGTATTCCGGGTCGTAGGAGCCATGCTCTGTGTCCTGCTCGAACGGGATGGCACCTTCGATCTCGACCGGCATCGTCCAGATCCGGGTTTCCAGCCCGAGCCCACGCAGCCGGCCCATGATCTCAGCGTAGAAATCGGCAACGGTCCGGGCGCTGAGCGGAACGGTCTCGATCTCGCCTGAGCTCGTCCGCAGCTCCACGCAATGATCGATGAAGTCGAAATCGATCTCGAAACACCGCGCACCATAGGGGATCGGCGAGGTCGTCAATCCACGACATGTCACGTACAACGGAACCTGCCACCAGTGGTTGATCATCGGCGCGTGGGCCAGCCTGATCTTGCCGACGATCTGGGTCCAAAGATGCAGCGTCGCGCAGGTGTCCGCCCAGTCCGCGAGGGTAAGCTCGGGCCAGTCGCCGGCGGTGGATACGCTGGAATGATGCTGCATGTCGTACTCTCCACGCCGACGACATTACGCGTGGCCTTTTTCCCCGCACAAGGGGAGCACGGGCCGCGCCGCGTTCCCCTATCTCACCGCGCTTTGACACCAGCCGCGCCGAAGGCTTTGCTGGGAGCGCGAGCCGAAAGAGGACGAGACGAATGCGACCCCTGGAAGGGATGCGCGTGGTGGCGCTGGAACATGCCGTCGCGGGGCCGATCTGCACCCGGCATCTGGCCGATCTAGGCGCCAGCGTGGTGAAGGTCGAGCGGCCCGGGACGGGCGATTTCGCGCGCGGCTACGACGCGGCGGCGTTCGGGCAATCGACCAATTTCGTCTGGCTCAATCGCGGAAAGCAGAGCGTTACAATCGACGTGAAGCACCCGAGGGCGGGCGACGTGCTCCAAAAACTCGTCGCGCGGGCCGACGTGCTGGTGCAGAACCTCGCGCCCGGTGCGTCCGCGCGGCTCGGCCTCTCCTACGACGCGCTGGCGGCCAAGCATCCGCGCCTCGTCGTGTGCGACATCTCCGGTTATGGCGAGAGCGGGCCGTACGCCCAGAAGAAGGCGTACGACCTGCTGATCCAGGCGGAATCCGGCGTCATCAGCATCACCGGCACGCCCGAGCAGCCGGCCCGTGTCGGCATCTCGCTGGCCGACATCTGCACCGGCACCTACGCGCATCAGGGCATCCTCGCCGCGCTGTTGCGCCGCGAGCGGGCTGGCGTGGGCGCCTCGGTGAAGGTCGCGATGCTGGACGCGCTGGCGGAGTGGATCCACTACCCGATGTACCGCGCCGCATATGGGAAAATGCCCTGGGTGCGCGAGGCGGCGAGCAATCCGCTGGTCGCCCCCTACGGCGCGCATCGCACGGCGGATGGACAGGTGATCTTCGGGCTGCAGAACGACCGCGAATGGGCGACCTTCGCGCGCGAGGTGCTGCGCCGGCCGGAGCTCGTGGAAGATCCGCGCTTCGCCGGCAACAAGGCGCGGGTCGAGAACCGCGCCGAGGTGACGGCGATCATCGAGGCGCTGTTCACCACGATGAAGTCGCAGGACGTGATCGCGCTGCTCGACCGCGCCGGCATCGCCAACGGGCGGCTGAACGAGCCGATGGACGTGTGGGATCACCCGCAGCTCGCCGCCCGCGACCGCTGGCGCGAGGCCAATACGCCGGGCGGCGCGATCCGCGCGCTGCTGCCGCCGTTCACCTTCGGCGATTTCGAGGCGGTGATGGGCGACGTGCCGGCGCTTGGCCAGCACACCGACGCGGTGCTCGGCGAACTCGGCTACTCGGCGGCGGAGATTGCCGACTTGCGCGGCGCGGGTGCGCTTTGACCAAATTCGACCCGGCCCTGCACCGCATGGTGCCGGCGCAGCGCTGGTTCGAGGATTTCTCCTTGGGCGAGCGGTTCGTGCTGCCTAGCCGTACCATGACCGAAGCGGTGTTCCTCGCCTTCCAGGCAGCGAGCGGCGACAATCATCCGGTGCACTACGACATGGAATACTGCCGCACGCGCGGAATGCCGCACATGCTCGCGCACGGTTTCCAGACGCTGATCCAGACCGCGCCGGGTGCCGGTCTGTTTCCCTATCTCACGGAGGAATCGCTCGTCGGTTTCCTCGAACAGTCGAGCAAATTTCTCAAGCCGGTGTTCGCCGGCGACACCGTCTATCCGGCGCTCGAAATCAGCGAACTCACGCCGGGCCGCACCACCGGCGTCGTCGGGTTGACCAGCACGGTGCACAACCAGCGGCGCGAGCTGGTGCTGCAAGGGACGCAGCGCTTCGTCATCCGCAAGCGGCCCGTGCCGTGACGCGGGCGCCGGCGCGTGCTCAGCCGAAGGATTTGCGAAGCGTCGCGACGGTGATGTGCGGCCACCCCAGATTGACGAACACCGCGGGCAACAGGCTTCGTATCGGGAAATTCAGGGTCACCATCTGCGCGTATTGCAGCTGCATGAATGAGTGGCCGTGGTGCTTGTGCGTGACGTGCTCGATCCAGAACGTCGCGTAGATCACCGCGGTCTGCGCGTTCGCCGGCGGAGCCGGCGGCGACTGCCCGTCAAAAAGGAACTGGATGTTCTCGGCGCCTCCGCCGAAGTCGGGAAGGGTCACGGGCACCGTCGGTCCGGTGACGATGCTGTTGGGTGCGGCGAAGAAGTCGATCTCGGCTTCCGTGGCGATGTTGAGCACCGTCCCTTCGAACGTATAGCCTTCCTTCACCTGCTTATCGATCACCTGTTGCAGCAGCACGATGGGATCATCGACCATCGCCTGGTTATGTGGCGTATTCGGTATCGGCGGCTCCGGCGGGTTCGTGGCGAACGGCGTTCGCGGATTGGCGGCGCCGGGGGGCACGCTCAGATCGTACTCGTTGAACAGCGGGACGACGCCGGGATTGGCCGCCGACGTCCCCTTCGCGGACGATGTCGCGGCGCTGAATACCGGCGGCGCCGTCGCGGGCACCGTGGGGGGCGCTGCGATCGGCGTGCTGTTGAACGAGAGGAAGCGCGACCCGTGATAGGGGCCTCCGGCTCCAGCCAGCGTCGGCGGCCCGGAGAACGGCTCCGCGATGCCTTGCGCCAGGATGGCGTTGCCGTGCGGGATGGAGCCCATTCGCGCGACGAGCTCCGCGCCGGGCGGCGCGCTCTCTGGCGGGAAGCTGGTGTTGGGCTGCCTTACCCAGATGCCGGGCTCGATGTGCAGCGCGCCGCCGGTATGGAAGTCGCTGATCTTCTGCAGGTAGGTCAGGCCGAACAATTCGATGTCGTCCTGGCCGAAGCCGCGATTCGGGATCGGCGACCCGATGGGATCGAACTTCAGGGTCTCCCGCGTCCGATTGAGCTGCAAATAGAGATCGGCGTTGTCGTGAAAATCGGGCCGCGCGATGAGGTTGAAGCCCTCGCCTTCCCAGTTGCCGGCGAGATGCTTGAGAAGGCCCAGATGGTCGGAGACGTTGCCGGGGCTGAACCGCACGGACTGCCTCCGGGGGCCCAATTTCCCGCGCTCGGGGCGCTCCCCTCCTTCGCGTGGCGGCGGCTTGGTGTCCAGATTCCACGCCAAGCCGGATCGGCCTTCGACCGCTCGTGCATCCACACTCATGATTCGCTCCTCGGTACCTGACCGGGGCACCTGACTGGCACCTGACCGGCGGAAATTCGTTAACCAGCTGGACGTTACTGTTTCCGAAACGATAATGCCACTCCGCAATTCTCACAAATGCGTGTCGAAAGAGCAACGTTAGCTCGAGATCGCTTGCTCGTGTCAGCGGCGCTGTCATTGCGCGATTGTTCCTCGGGGACGGAAAATGCTAGCATGTTGTCTCCAAGAAACGGAACGCTGCTGGTCATGCCAGAGTCCGCGCGTGATGCCGTCGCGAGGTTGAGCCGGGAGCTGCTGCGAGCGACGGACGCGGAGCGTGGCCAGGAGGATGCCGCCTCCGCCCAAGCCCGCCGGCGCGGGGACGCCGCCGCGCCAACGGACCACGAGCCCCTCGGTTTCACCGCCCGCGTCATCGCGCTCTGGAAGGGTTTGACCACCCTCGTGCTGACCCTTGGCGGGGTCTTGATCGTGGGCGCCCTGCTCATCCTCCTGGGGCAGCAGCTTCTGCGCCGTACCGTCAGCATTGACCCGATCTCGGTCCCCAAGGAGGTCGCGGATCGCGGGTACACCGATCGGATCGCCGCCGCCCGGCTGCGCGATGCCATCCTCCACGTGACCGAGCAGGCGGCCTTTCCGGTTTCAGGGACCAACGTGTCGTTGCACGCGGAAGCGCCGGATATCGTCGTTCCCAAGCTCGGCATCCCGCTCGACGCGATTGCCGCCGTGGCCCGGACCCTTTTCGGGGCGAGACAATGGCGCAGCATTGCCGGCGAGTTCGTCGAACGCGACAAGCGTCTCTGGCTGAGGCTGCGGATGAACGGGAGAGATTTCTACTCGGCATCGGACGGGGTCGATCCCGACAGGCCCGACGAAGCCATGAACGCCGCCGCCCTGGCCGTGCTTGGCGCGACGTCTCCGGTAATCATCGCGGCCTTATATGCACAATCCGATCAGGATCGCGCCCTCACGCTGGCCGCCCGCATCATGCGGGATCTTCCGCAAAAGAATGAGAACGTGCCCTGGGCCTATATCCTCGCCGGGGTCATCATGATCGACCGCAGACAGGACGAAGACGCCGACAGGGCGTTCCGGGTGGTAATCAAGACCGATCCCCGCAACGCTTTCGCGCACAACGACCTGGGCTACGTCCTGTGGGATCGGCACAGGCTGGCCGAATTGGTCGGGGAATTCCGCCGCGCGATCCAAATTGATCCGCGTGTCGCCGCGTTCCACAGCAACCTGGGCCTTGCGCTTTCCGATCAGCACAATCGGGATGAGGCGCTTGCGGAACTTCACCGCGCCATCAAGCTCGACCCACGCGCGGCGAGGGCCCACAACAATCTAGGCTACGCACTCTATGGCCAGCACAGGCTGGATGAGGCCATAGGCGAATACCGCCGCGCGATCGAACTCGATCCGCGTCTCGCCATGGCACACTCCAATCTGGGCATGGCGCTCCAGGACGAGCACAAGGCAAGCGAGGCAGTTACCGAACTCCGCCGCGCGATCGAACTCGATCCGCTTCTTGCGCAAGCCCATAACAATCTGGGCATGGCGCTCCAGGATGAGCACAAGGCAAGCGAGGCGCTTACCGAACTGCGCCGCGCGATCGAACTCGATCCGCTCCTCGCGCAAGTCCACAGCAACCTCGGTTTATGTGCTGTACAGCCAGCATCGGCTAGACGAGGCCGTCACCGCATTCCGCCGGGCGATCGAACTCGATCCGCTTCTTGCCCCACCCCACGGCAACCTGGGTTTTGCATTGTATGACCAGCATAGGACGGACGAGGCGGTCAATGAACTCCGCCGCGCGATCGAACTCGATCCGCTGGCTCCGGCTCACGTCACCCTGGGCATGGCGCTCCGCGACGAACATAGGGCGAATGAGGCGATAGCCGAATTCCGTCGTGCCATCGAGCTCGATCCGCGCGCCGCCGGAGCCCACAATCTCTTGGCGAACGCGCTATATGACCAGCACAAACTGGGCGAGGCGGCCGGCGAATACCGGCGCGCCATCGAGCTCGATCCCGGCAACGCCACCTATCACGGCAACCTGGGCAATACCCTTCGCGACGCGCGCAAGCAGGACGATGCCGCCGCCGAATACCGCCGCGCCATCGAGCTCGATCCGCGCAACGCCGAAACCCATAACCGGTTGGGCAATACGCTATATGACCAGCGCAAACTGGACGCAGCAGTCGGCGAATACCGGGACGCCATCGCTCTCGATCCCCGCAACCTCACGCTCCATACCAACCTGGGTCAGGCGCTCTACGGCCAGCACAAGCTCGACGAAGCCGCCGCGGAATTCCGCCGCGCCATCGAGCTTGATCCGCATGACGCCGGCGCTCACAGCCTGCTGGGCAGCGCGCTTCATGACCAGCGCAGGCTGGACGAGGCGATCGCCGAATATCGCCGTGCCATCGCGCTCGACCCCAACGTCTCCATGATCCACAACGATCTTGGGAAGGCGCTGAGCCAGCAGGGAAGGCGGGATGAGGCGACCGCTGAACTAAGGCGCGCTCTGGACGCCGATCCGCGCAACGCGCGCGCCCACAACAATCTCGGCGACGTGCTGTTCGATGAGCACAGACTGGACGAGGCGACGGCGCAATACCGGAAATCCATCGAGCTCGATCCCCGCCCGCCGTACCGGACCGCCTTCGGTCTCGACTACCCCTACTTCAACCTCGCCAAGACGCTGAGCGCGCAGGTTCCCGCGGGCAGTCTGGCGGAGACCGACGTTTTGCGGCTCAAGGAAGCCTGCGCGCTGCTGGCGACCGGACACGGCATCACGGCGGAGAGCCCCGACATCTCGCAGTTCGTGAGCGAGATCGACGTGCGGCTTCAGGGCCACGGTCACTGCACGGTGGCCGCGGATGAGCGGGACGGTTCCATTCCCGCCGGGAGGCGCTCAGGCGCGCAACGCCCTGCCCTTGCCGGCGGCCCGCCGCAGCCGCGGCTTGTTCCGCGACGCCGTGGTATCGAGTAGCGCGTGCATCGCCGCGACGGTCTCGGGCGGCAAATGATGGATCGTTTGCGCGACGCGGTTGGCGAGCGCCGTCTGCTCGGGCGACAGGCCGGCGGTGTTGACGGTCACGCGCGGATGCGAGAGGCGGGCGAGCCGCGCCAATTCCTCCGCGTCGTCCCAGATCAGGCCGAAGAACTCGTTGACCTGATGCACCAGCCCGCTGCTCGGCGCCCCGCGCTTGCCGTGCTCCAGCGCCGAGAGATACGCCGCCGACACCTGCAATTGCGCCGCGAGCTGCTTCAAGGTCACGCCCCGGTCGGCCCGCAGCGCGCGCAGCCGGGCGCCGAACGGCGTCATCGCACGCGCCGCAGCAAGAGCCGCACCGAGCCGGGATTGGCCGGATGCGGATGCGCGGCGGCGAGGATCAGCGGGCGAAGCTGGGCGAGGTTGAGCCACAGCGGCAATTCCCGCCGCAGCACGCCGCCCTCCTCGCCGGCGCCGCGCCCGGTGATGATCTCGACGCAGCGCAGCCGGTCGCCGTGCGCGCCGCGCAGGAACGCCTCCAGCGCGTGATAGGCGCGCTGCGCCGTGCGTCCGTGCAGATCGAGCGTCCTTGCGGCCGGCAGCTTGCCGGTGCGGAAACGCTGCCAGGTGGCCTTGTCGACTCCCGGCGGCTTCGCGCCGATCGCCACCGCTTCCGGGAGGCGGCGGGGCGGAACGGTCACGTTCGAGACGGACTGCCGGGACCGGGATGCCGCGCTGGGCGGCGCCTCGGCCGGCATCTCGGGCCGCGCGCGGCCGGGCAGCGGGACGACGCGGCGGGCGTAGTGCGCCCACTCCGCCCGGTCGGTCTCGGTCAATCGCGCAGGCGTCATGGGAGCGGCTTATCGCGCGTCGGGATCGTCCTCGACCAGCAGCACGTGCAGCCGGCGCGGGCCGTGGGCGCCGAGCTCCAGGGTCTGCTCGATGTCCGCCGAGCGCGAGACGCCGGTGACGAGCATCACGTTGCGCGGCATGTCCCCCTCGCCCCGCTCGGCGCGCAGCATGTCCCACGCCTCCTCGTACGGCCCCACCACGCGGCTGGCGCGCAGCAGCACCAGCGCGGTCTCGGCGAGCAGGTTCAGGGTGGACGGACGCTCGGGCGCCGAGGGCAGCATCAGCGTGCCGGTTTCGGCGATCCCGGCGAAACCGTGCTGCAGCGCCACGGTGTCGCTCGCTTCCGCCCGGCCCTCGTGGATTTGCAGTAGCGGGCGCTCCGACCAGGGAATCGCGCGCAGCTCGGGATGCGGCGCCATCGCGAAGGCGGGCGGCAGGTTCTGCTGGGCGAGATAGTCGGCGACCGCCTCGGGAACGGCGGCGAAATCGGGCAGGCGGGCGACCGTCCCGAATTCCTTCTCGACGTTGGCGACGAACAGGTCGATCTGGGCCGGGCGGGGGATGCGGCTGCGCGCCGGGATGAGCTGGCGGGGATGGCTCGCCAGCCGCCCGGCAAGGAGCGCCGCCTGATCGGCCGGCAAGGGACCGCGGCGCAGGCCGCGCCGGATCGCGCCGAGGATTTGCTCCTTTGACACTAGAGCCGCCGCTCGCGCTGGGCGCGGGCGTAGCGGGAAAAAAAGGTCTCGCCCTCGGGCGCCGGCAAGTCGCGCCCGCCGGTCCAGCCGCCGGCCATCGGCAGAGAGACGAAGCGGCCTCGCCGGCCTCCCATGCGGCCGAGCATCGCCGCAGCCGCGCGCGTCGCCAGCCGGTAGACGGCGGGCCGGCGGGCGAACCACGCCCACAGGCCGAGATTGCGCCGCATCGTGGCGGGCGTCAGATGCCGCTCGAACTCGCGCTCGCGCCAGTGGCGCATCATCTTGGGAAGCGGGATCTTGACCGGGCAAACGCTCTCGCACTTGCCGCAGAAGGTCGAGGCGTTGGGCAGGTTGGCCGCCTTGTCCACGCCGATCAGCGACGGTGTGAGCACGGCCCCCATCGGCCCCGGATACACCCAGCCATAGGCGTGCCCGCCCACCGCCCCGTAGACCGGGCAATGGTTCATGCAGGCGGCGCAGCGGATGCAGCGCAGCATGTCCTGGAACTCGGTGCCGATCATCGCCGAGCGGCCGTTATCGACCAGCACGACGTGGTATTCCTCGGGCCCGTCGAGGTCGCCCGGCCGACGGCCGCCGGTGCTGAAGGTGGTGTAGACGGATAGATCCTGCCCGGTGGCGGAGCGGGCGAGCAGGCGGAGCAGGCTGGTCGCGTCCTCCAGGGTCGGCACGATCTTTTCCAGGCTGGCCAGCGCGACATGCACGCGCGGCAGGGTCTGCGTGAGGTCGCCGTTGCCCTCGTTGGTGACGATCACCGAGCTGCCGGTCTCGGCGATGAGGAAGTTGGCGCCGGTGATGCCCACGTCGGCGGCGAGGAAACGCGCGCGCAGACGGCTGCGCGCCTCGGTGAGGATGTCGCGGCGCTCGTGGAACACCCGGTCGGCCGGCAGTTCCGTGTGGGACTTGCGGAAGCTCGCCTCCCAGTCCTCGCGGTTGAGGTGGAACGCGGGGGCGATGATGTGGCTCGGCGCCTCGTGGCGGAGCTGGATGATGTACTCGCCGAGATCGGTCTCGACCGGCTCGATGCCGTTGCGCTCCAGGTGCTCGTTGATGCCGAGCTCCTCGCTGATCATCGACTTGCCCTTGGTCACGGTGCGCGCCCCCGCGTCCTGGCAGATCCGCAGCACCGCCGAGCGCGCATCTTCCGCTGTCGCGCACCAATGCACTTGGCCGCCGGACGCAAGCACCCGCGCCTCGTAGGCTTCGAGGTAGAAGTCGAGATTGGCCAAGGTGTGGTTCTTGATCTCCCGGCCGATCTCGCGGAGCTGCTCGAACTCCGGCAGGGCGGCGACGGCGGCGGTGCGGCGCGCGACGAAGCTAGGCCCGCTGCGGGCGAGCGCCTTCTGCAACCCGGTATCCGCGATGGCGCGGCGGGCGTTCTCCTTGAAGGCCGAACTGGTGGCGAGCATTCGGGGGGCTCCTTTCCCGGCAATCTAGCCGCCCGCTACACTGATCGGCCAGACGGTCGGGAGGACGCAGCGTGCAGATCTGGACAACTGGTGTCGCCGGACCGCGCCGAGCCGCGCGCGCCGCGGCCGAGATGGAGGCGGCCGGCTGGGACGGCTTCCTCGTGGTCGATTCACAGAACCTCTCGGGCGACCCTTACGTGGCGCTCGCGATGGCGGCAACCGCGACCGCCCGGATCGGCTTGGGGACCGGGGTGACGAACAGCGTCACGCGCCACGCCGCCGTCACCGCCGGGTCGATCGCCAGCATCCAGCTCCTCTCGGGCGGCCGGGCCGTGCTCGGCATCGGCCGGGGCGATTCGGCACTCGCCCATCTCGGCCGGGCGCCGGCGCGGCTGGCCTCGTTCGAGCGGTATTTGCGGCAGTTGCAGACCTATCTGCGCGGCGAAGCGGTGCCGTTCGAGGAGATCGACATTCCCGTCGAGACAGCGCCGCCGATGTCGGAGCTCGAACTGGCCGACGCTCCGGAGGCGAGCCGTATCGGCTGGATCGCCGAGCGCGGCGCCAAGGTGCCGGTCGAGGTGGCGGCGAGCGGCCCCAAGGTGACCGCCATCGCCGCGCTGCACGCCGATCGCGTGATGTTCGCCCTCGGCGCCGACGAGGAGCGGATCGCCTGGGGCATCGGCCTCGCCCGCGAAGCCCGCAGCCGCGCGGGGCTCGACCCGGAGGGGATCGCCTTCGGCGCCTATCTCAACTGCGGCTGCCATCCCGATCTCGATGCGGCCCGCAACCTGGTGAAAGGCGGCCTGACCACTTTCGCGCGGTTCTCGGTGATGCACGGCCGCGCCAACGGCCCGGTGAGCGAGCGGGACCGCGCGGTGCTCATCGATCTGCGCAACAGCTACGACATGCGCGCCCACACGCGAGGCGATTCGCGCCAGGCCGGGGTGCTGACACCCGAGTTCATCGACCGCTTCGCCATCGCCGGCCCGCCTGATCGGTGCGTCGCCCGGTTGCGGGGGCTCGCGGCGCTCGGGCTCGACAAGGTGGCGCTAACCGGCGCGATACGCGGCGTCTCGGAGCAGGACGCCACGACCTCGCGGCGCTTGCTGGAGACGGAAGTGCTCCCGGCGATGCGGCGGGCTTAGGTCAGGCTCCCAGCTTGCTGTCAACTCGGATTGTTGGCCGATTGCCGTGCTACCCGCCATCATGCGTATTGACAAATGGTCTAACTAACTCTATACCTCTCCCATGTCCGCCGCCGCCGCACCCTCACCCCCAACCGGCCTGATGCCCCGGTTCTACCTCTTCATCGAGGCGATGAAGCGGGGCTTGGTGGACGGCGCCCGCTACCGCCAGGCGGTGGTCCCGCTGGGGCCGCTCGGGCCGCTCATCGGGGTGCTGCTGAACTACCTCGTGCACACCCGGCGGCGGCTCGACGCGCTGCACGCCCGCTTCGCCGCCGGCAAGCTGCCGGCACCGCGCCGAGGCGCAGCGCCTCGCCCGGCCGCCGAGCGGGCGCGAGCAGAGCGCCGGCCGCCCGCCATTCCGCCGGGGCCGGTGTTTGTCGAGTACGGCATCGGGTTTTTCGCCGACCACTTGCGCGCGTTGCTGGACGATCCCGAGATGCGGGCGCTGCTGGCGGCGTCGCCGCAGGCCGGGAGATTGCTCAGGCCGCTGTGGCGCAAGCTCACCCCCGATCCGCTGCCCGAGGCGCTGCGGGAGCCGCCGAGGCCGCGCCGGCCGAAGCCGCTCCGCGTGGCGCGGCAGGAGTCTCCGGGTGGCAACCCCTCACCCCAACCCTTGGTCTGCTCTTCGCAGCCCGAGCCCCTAACCAGGGGAGAGGGAGAAGCGGGGCGCTCCGCCTGGTATCCAGTGTCGCTGTGGTCCGACCCCGCCCTCACGGCCGAACCATCGCCGCCGCTGCCCGCCTGGCCAAAGCCGCCTTGGCCGGACTAACGGCGCAACCCTCTCGCACGGCCCTACTGTTCCTAATACGCAACGATTAGCCCCTGGTTCACGTGGCCATCCACCTCCCATACCATGAGGTCAGCGGAAGCGGGGGGTTCGCAATGCCAGGACTGATCCGAAGGCGCGCCTTGCTCGGCGCCACTGCTGGCGGGCTAGTCATCGTGGCGGGGTCGCGGGCCCGTGCCGAAACGACCACGATCCGCATCGGCATCCTGACCGACCTCAACGGCCCCAACGCCAACGGCACCGGCGAGGGATCGGTGAACGCGACGAAGATGGCGGCCGAGGATTTCACGGGGGCGCATCCGGGATGGACGGTGGACGTGATCGCGGCGGACTACCAGAGCAAGGCCGACATCGCCCAGGGCATCGCGCGGGAGTGGTTCGACCGGCAAGGCGTCGACGTCATCACCAACGTCAACAACTCGGCCGCCGCGCTGGCCATCGCCAGCCTGGTGCGCGAGAAGGACAAGGCGGCGGTGTTCACGGCACCCGCGAGTTCCGACCTCACCGGCAAGGCGTGCGGCCCCAACCACGTGCAATGGACCTACGACACCTGGTCGCTCGGCAACTGCACCGGCACGGCGCTTGTGGCCGAGGGCGGGACCACTTGGTTCTTCATCGCCGCCGACTATACCTTCGGCAAACTGCTGGCGAGTGACACGTCGCGCGCCGTCATCGCCGCCGGCGGCACGGTGCTCGGCACCGTCATGCACCCGTTCCCCGAGACCACGGATTTTTCCACCTTTCTGGTCCAGGCGCAGGCCAGCGGCGCCAAGGTGATCGGGCTGGCCAATAGCGGCGACAACACGGTGAACTGCGTCAAGCAGGCGGCGGAGTTCGGCATCGCCCGCTCGGGCACCAAGCTCGCCGCGCTGCTGCTCACCATCCCCGACGTGCACGGGCTCGGCCTCGCCACCGCGCAGGGCCTGCTGCTCACCGAGGCGTGGTACTGGGACATGAACGACGGCAGCCGCGCCTTCGCCAAGCGCTACTCCCCGCTGATGGGCGGCAAGATGCCGAACATGATCCAGGCCGGCGACTACTCCGCCGTGACGCATTACCTCAAGGCGGTGGCCGCGCTCGGCGCCGATCGCGCGAAGGGCTCGGGGCGCGCCGTGATCGAGCGGATGAAGGCGATGCCGGTGGAGGATTCCGTCTACGGCCGCGGCAGCATCCGCGCCGACGGCCGCAAGCTCAACCCGATGTACCTGTTCCAGGTGAAGTCCCCCGGCGAGAGCCGCTATGCGTGGGACTACTACAAGCTGGTCCGCGCCATTCCGCCGGACCAGGCGTTCCGTCCGATGAGCGAGGGACATTGTCCGCTGGTCCCCGCGTGAGTCGCCTGCTCGCGACCTATCGAGTGCAGAGCGACGCCGGCGCGATCGAGGCGCGGGCGCGGGCGATCGCGGTCGAGCAGAGCGTCGAGATGCCGCTCGACGCGATCGACGATGCTCGAATCCTCGACGAGATCGTCGGCCGAGTGGAGGCGATCGAGGATCAGGGCGGCGGGCAATTCGCGGTGCGGATCGGGCTGGCGGCGGCGACCGTCGGGACCGATGCCGGGCAGCTTCTCAACATGCTGTTCGGCAACACGTCGTTGCACCAGGATGTGACGCTGACCGACGTGGAACTGCCGGCGGATCTCGCGGCCGGGTTCGGCGGCCCGCGCCACGGCATTGCCGGGCTGCGGTTGCGGGCGGGCGCGGCCGAGCGGGCGCTCACCTGCTCGGCGATCAAGCCGCAGGGGCTTCCCCCCGACCGGCTGGCTGGGCTGGTCGAGCGGTTCGCCCGCGGCGGGCTCGATTTCGTCAAGGACGATCACGGGCTGGCCGACCAGGCCTATTCCCCGTTCGCCGAGCGCGTCGCCGCCTGCGCCGCCGCCGCCCGCCGCGCCGCCGCCGCCCGCCGCGCCGCCGCCGCGACCGGCCACCCGACCCGCTATGTCCCGAGCCTGTCGGGCGATTTCGAACGGATGCGCGGGCAGATCGCGTTGTCCCGGAATGAGGGCGTGGACACGGTGATGATCGCACCGGTCCTCGCCGGGTTCGCCAGCGCCCGGGCGCTGATCCGGGACAATCCCGATTTCGCCTTCCTCGCCCACCCGACTATGGGCGGCACCGCCCGCATCGCGCCCGAGTTGCTGATCGGCAAGTTATTTCCGCTGATCGGCGCCGATGCGGTGATCTTTCCGACCTATGGCGGCCGGTTCGGCTATTCGCGGGCGACCTGCCGGGCGCTCGCCGGGAACGCTCGGGCGGCGTCGGCCCTGCCGGTCCCGGCGGGTGGGATGACCTTGGGGCGGATCGGCGAACAACTTGATTTCTACGGGCCGGAGACGATGTTGCTGATCGGCGGCAGCCTGCTGATGGCGCGGGAGCGGCTGACGGAAGAGACCGCCGCCTTCACCCGCGCCGTTGCCGCGCACCGCTACGGATAGGCCATATGGACAAGCTTCTGCGCGAATCCCGGCCCGACTATCGCTGGGCGGATGTCAAGCACCTGCCTTACAAGGAGGAAGGGTCGGCGCCGTTCAAGGCGATCTCGCGGCAGGTGCTGTTCGCGGAGGAAAAGCTCGGCTGCGAACTGCGCTATTTCGAGATGGCGGCGGGCGGGCATTCCACCTTGGAGCGGCACGAGCACGTTCACGCGGTGATGATCCTGCGCGGGCGCGGCCGTTGCCTGCTTGGCGACGAAGTGCGCGAAATTGGGCCTCACGACCTCGTCACGATCCCGTCCTGGACCTGGCACCAGTTCCGCGCGACCGAGGGCGAGCCGCTCGGCTTCCTCTGCATGGTCAACGCCGATCGCGACCGGCCGCAACTTCCGAGCGAGCGGGAGCTGGCGGAGCTGAAGGCGGTGCCGGGAGTGGCGGAGTTTCTTGCCGGCGAGACCTTCTCCCTCTCCCCTTGCGGGAGAGGGCCGGGGTGAGGGGTTGGCGCACGCCGATATAGCGCGGCCGCGTACCCCCTGCCCCCTCCCGCAAGGGGGGTTCTCCGCTACACCCCGCCCCAAACCTCCCGCGCCACGTCCACGCAGAGTTGCAGCTTGGCCCATTGCTGCTCCTCGGTGAGCAGATTGCCCTGCTCGGTGCTGGCGAAGCCGCATTGCGGGCTGAGAGCGAGCTGCTCCAGCGGCAAGTATTTCGCCGCCTGGTCGATGCGCCGCTTCAGCTCGTCCTTGCTCTCCAGTTCTCCGGTCTTGCTCGTGACCAGCCCGAGCACGACGATTTTTTCGCCGCGCGGCACGAAGCGCAACGGCTCGAAGCCGCCGGCGCGGTCGGTGTCGTATTCCATGAAATAGGCGTCGGCGTTGATCTTGTTGAACAGCACCTCGGCCACCGGCTCGTAGCCGCCGCTCGCCACCCAGGTCGAGCGGAAATTGCCCCGGCAGAGATGCATCGAGATGGTCATGTCCGGCGAACGGCCGCTGATCGCCGTGTTGAGCATGTCGCCGTAGATGCCGAGCAGGTTCTCCACATGTTCGCCGCGCGCCTTGAGGCTGGCGATCTGCTCGGGGTCGCAGAGATAGGCGATGTTCACCTCGTCGAGCTGCAGGTAGCGGCAGCCCGCCGCCGCGAACGCGCGCACCGCGTCGCAATAGGCCGAAGCGAGGTCCGCGAAGAACCCGTCCATGTCGGGATAGGTGATGGCGTCGATCGCCCGCCTGCCGCCGCGGAAATGCACGACGCTGGGTGACGGGATCGTCTGCTTCGCCACCGCGTTGCCGGCGTGGCCGGCGACGAAGCGGTAGTCGTCGATCATCACCGGCCTCGACCAGCCGATCCGCCCGGTCACGCGCAGCGCATGCGGCAGCGGCACATTGCCCTTGAACTGGATCTTCTGCTCCGGCTCGTAGATCTCCACCCCGTCGAGACCGGCGACGAAATCGTAATGCCAGTAGGCGCGGCGATACTCGCCGTCGGTGACGGCGCGCAGGCCGATCTCCCGCTGCCGGCGGATCGCCGCCTCGATGCAGCGATCCTCCACGGCCCGCAGCGCCTCGCGCGACATCGCGCCGGACTTCCACGCGGAGCGCGCTTCCTGCAACTCGCGGGGGCGCAACAGGCTGCCCACATGGTCGGCGCGGAACGGCGGCCGAACGCGCGGCGATATTTTGTTCGCCGGTGAGGCGGTTTCTGGCATGGCAATCCTCCCTGTCGCCGCTCACTCTCCCGCAGCATCCCCTGCCGGTCAAAGCCATCTGTCGCATCACGATCCTGCGAAACCGGAACCCCGCCGCGCGACCAAGGTTTGTTCCGCACGGGTGGGGCACGATGGCAGCGATCTTTCGGCCGAGCGCGAATCTGGCGGCCAAGCTGATCCTGCTTGGTACGGCCGGCGTGTTCGCCGCCCTGATCGCCTGGTGGTGGGGCTTTCCCCGCACGAACTACGCACGCGGCCTGCGCTGGACGGTGGACCAGCCGGTGCCGTTCAGCCACGAACACCACGTCGCCGGTCTCGGCATCGACTGCCGCTTCTGCCACACCTCCGTCGAGGTCGCGTCCAATGCCGGCCTGCCGCCGACCTATACCTGCATGACGTGCCACTCGCAGATCTGGACCAACGCGGCGTTGCTGGCGCCGGTGCGCGACAGCTTGGCGAACGGCCAGCCGATCGTGTGGCACCGGATCACCGATCTTCCCGACTACGTCTACTTCAACCACAGCATCCACATCGCCAAGGGCGTCGGCTGCTCGAGCTGTCACGGCGCCGTGGACCGGATGCCGCTGATGTCGAAGCAGGCGACCTTCACGATGGGTTTTTGCACGAGCTGCCACAGCAATCCCGGCCCCAACCTCCGCCCGCAAAGCGAAATCTTCAACACCGAGTGGCATCGCACGGCCGACACGCCGTCGCCGGCGGACTTGATGAGGCTGTACCACGTCCCCGACCGCAACCTGACGGATTGCTCGATATGCCACCGATGAATGCTCAGTGGCGCAGCCTGCGGCAACTGGCGGACGATCCCGCCTTCATCGCGCGCGCGGCACAGGAATTTCCGAGCCTCGCGGACGGGCTCGCAGCACCGGTAGACCGCCGCCGCGTGCTGCAACTGATGGCGGCGTCGTTCGCGATGGCGGGCCTGTCCGGATGCGACACGCTGGAACCCGAGGGCGTGCTGATCCCGGCGGTGCGCATCCCGCCCGACATCATTCCCTCGCTGCCCAACTACTACACGACGGCGAACGTGATCGACGGCTACGCCAGCGGCGTCGTGGTCAAGCACTGGATGGGCCGGCCGATCAAGGTCGAGGGCAATGCGCACCATCCGGCGAGCCTCGGCGCGACCGACGCGTTCGCGCAGGCGATGGTGCTGGATTTCTACGACCCGCACCGTCGCGCCTCCCTCACCGTGGACGGCGCGCCCGCGCAGCGCCAGCAGCTGCTCACCGCATTGGTCGGGCAGCGCGGCCAGATCGCGGCGACGCACGGCGCCGGGTTCCGCATCCTGACCGGGACGATCACCTCGCCCACGCTCGCGCGCCAGATCGACGCGCTGCTCGGGCACTATCCCGAGGCGCGCTGGCACCAATGGGAGCCGGTGTCGCGCGATGCGGTACGCACCGGGGCGACGCTGGCTTACGGCAAGCCGGTCGCGATCGTGCCGCATCTCGATCGCGCCGACGTGATCCTGGCGCTCGATAGCGATCTCATCAGCTCGTCGCCGGGGCACCTGCGCCACGCACGCGATTTCGCCTCGCGCCGCAACCCGACGCGGACGCGGCGGATGAGCCGGGTCTATGCCGCCGAACCGACGCCGACGCTGATCGGCACCGCCGCCGATCACCGCTTCGTCGCCGGGCCGCGCGAGATGCACCGGGTTGTGACGGCGCTTTCCGCGATGCTGCTGACCGGCGCCGCGCCGGGCGACGCGCCGGATTGGGTCGGCGCCGTGGCGGCCGATCTCAAGTCGGCGCATGGGCGCGCGCTCGTGCATGTCGGCCCGGATCAGCCCGCCGAGACGCACGCGCTGGTTCACGCGATGAACGAGGCGCTGGGTGCGCGCGGCGCGACGCTCGATCTCATCGAGCCCGTGGAGCACGGGCCGGTCGATCAGGCGGCCTCGCTCAAGGCGCTGGTCGACGATATGAGGGCTGGCCACGTCACCGCACTGCTGATGATCGACACCAATCCGGTCTATGCCGCGACGGCCACGCTCGGCTTCGCCGAGGCGCTGAAGCATGTGCCGTTCAGTCTTGCATTATCGCGCGCGCCGGACGAGACCGCGCGCACCGCCAAATGGTTCGCGCCCATGGCGCATCCGTGGGAGAGCTGGAGCGACGGGCGCGCCTTCGACGGCACTGCCACGATCATGCAACCGCAGGCCTTGCCGCTGTACGACGGCACCGCTGCGTCCGAACTCCTGTCGCTGTTCGCCGACGCCGCCGGAGCGCCGAGCCGCGAGAGCGTCGAGGCGACATGGAAGCCACGCTTCGGCGACCGCTTCGCGGATGTTTGGCACGACGCGCTGGCGAGCGGCGTCGTTGCCAGCAGCGCCAGCGGCCGGACGGACGCCACCCTGCGTTCCGATGTCGCGCGCATCGTGCCGCCAGCGCCGGCGGATCAGCCGCTCACGATCCTGTTCCGGCCCGACCCGCATGTCTGGGACGGGCGGTTCGCCGACAATCCGTGGCTGCTGGAGTTGCCGCGTCCGCTGACCAAGCTCACCTGGGACAATCCGCTGCTGATCGCGCCCGCTCTCGCGGGCAGGCTCGGCGTCGCAAACGGCGACCGCGTGCGGCTGTCCGTCGGCCGCGCCGAGTTGACGGCGCCGGTGTGGCTGCTGCCGGGGCAGGCGCCCGACTGCGTTACCGCGCCGCTCGGGTTCGGGCGAACCGAGGCGGGTCTCGTCGCGCAAGGCGCGGGTTTCGATTTCTACGAACTGACCGGATGGAGCGGCACGCCCGAGTTGCGCAAGGCGCACGGAACGGCCCGTCTCGCGAGCACCGAACACCACGCTCTGATCTTCGACCATGCGGGAGAATTCGTCCGGCATGGCCCGCTCGACGCCTTCGAGGCGAACCCGCGTTTCCTGCACGACGATCACGCCGAACCGCATCTCTACCGCACTCGTCCGCCCGGCCCCGCCGCGTGGGCCATGAGCATCGACCTCAACGCCTGCATCGGCTGCAACGCCTGCGTCGTCGCCTGCCAGGCGGAGAACAACATCCCCGTGGTCGGCAAGGAGGAGGTGCTGCGCGAGCGCGAGATGCACTGGCTGCGTATCGACCGCTACTACCAGGGCAACCCGGACGCCCCGGACAGCTTCCTCCAGCCGATCCTGTGCATGCATTGCGAGCAGGCGCCTTGCGAGATCGTCTGCCCGGTGGGCGCCACCGTGACCGATGCCGAGGGGCTCAACGTGATGATCTACAACCGCTGCGTCGGCACGCGGTTCTGCTCCAACAACTGCCCGTACAAGGTCCGCCGCTTCAACTACTTCGCCTTTTCGCACAAGCAGGACCGGCCGCCGGAATCATGGAACCCCGACGTGACGGTGCGCGCGCGCGGCGTCATGGAAAAATGCACCTTCTGCCTGCAACGCATCGCCGCCGCGCGGATCGAGGCGGACCAGTCCGAAGGCCCGGCGCCCGAGGTGCGGACCGCCTGTCAGGCGGCATGCCCCACGCAGGCGTTCACCTTCGGCAATCTCGCCGACCCGGCGAGCGAAGTCGCGAAGCGCAAACAGAGCCCGCTCGACTACGCGCTGCTGGAGGAGCAGAACACCAACCCCCGCGTCACCTACGAGGGGCGCATCCTCAACCGCAACCCGACCTTGGAACGGCGCGGCGCATGAGCGAGACGCCGGCCTCGCCCGAACTGCACCTGGAGCAGCGTCTCGCCCACGCGGGAAAGCGCCGCGTTCGGGCGCCGCGTCTTGACGATCCAGTGCTGTTGCCCGGACCCACCGCAGCCTCGATGACGGACCGCATCTGCGCCATTGTGCTGCGCGAGCGGGCGTTCATCTGGTGGTGGATCGCGTTCATCCCGAGCTTCCTGCTGCTGATGCTGCTCGTGGTCTCGATCTGCTACCTGTTCTGGGCCGGCATCGGGATCTGGGGCATCAACTGGCCGGTGGTATGGGGCTTCGCGATCCTCAGCTACGTGTGGTGGATCGCCATCGCCTCGGGCGGGACGTTCATCTCCGCACTCTTCTTCCTGGTGCGGGTAGAGTGGCGCACCTCGATCAACCGGGTCGCCGAGTTCGATGATGCTGTTCGGCGCGGCGTCGGCGGGCGTCTATCCGATCCTGCATCTCGGCCGGCCGTGGTTTGCCTACTGGCTGTTCTTCTATCCCAACACGATGGGGCTGTGGGCGCAGTTCCGCAGTCCGCTGCTGTGGGATTTCTGGGCGCTGTACACCTACGTTTTCGCCTCGGTGCTGTACTGGTATTTCGGGCTCCTCCCCGATCTCGCGACGGTGCGCGACCGCGCCAAGACGCGCGCGGGGCAATGGGTGTACGGCTTTTTCGCGCTGGGATTCCGGGGATCGGAGAAGCAGTGGCGGCATTATCACGCGACATACGGCATCATGGCGGCGATCATGGCGCCCGTGGTGGTGTCCATCCATAGCATCGTCGGCCTGGACTTCGCCGGCGCCGCCACGGTCGGCTGGCACTCGACCGAGTTCCCACCCTTCTTCGTGTTCGGCGCGCTGCTCTCGGGGTTCGCGGTCGTGCTGCTGATCGTCATCCCGGTCCGCCGGCTGATGCGGCTCGAGGATTTCATCACGGGGCGGCATCTCGACGTATTGTGCAAGCTGCTGCTCACCAGCAGCCTGCTGCTCGGTTACGCCTACATGATGGACGCCTTCACCACCTATTACGGCGGCGACCCGGCCGACATCACGATGTTCGGCGTGCGGGTGCACGGCATCTACATGCCCGTCTATTATGGCGCCATCCTGTTCAACATCGTGATCCCCCAGCTGCTGTGGGTGCCCGCGCTCAGGATGCGCCAACCGCTCGTGTTGCTGATCTCGCTCGGCGTCATCGTCGGCATGTGGCTGGAGCGTTACGAGATCGTCGTCACCAGCCTGCACCGGCCGCACCTGCCCTCCGCCTGGGGCATCTTCCACGCGACGTTCTGGGATTGGGCGACCTTGGCGGGCACGGTCGGGCTGTTCCTCAGCGGCATCCTGCTCTCGCTGCGTTTCGTGCCGGCGATCTCCATGCACGAAATGCGCGCGCTGATCGGCAGGCGGCGCGGCGAGCGGCCGGCATGACCGGCATCCTCGCCGCTTTCGACACCGAGCACGATCTGCGCGACGCGATCGAGCGGCTCCGCGCTGAGCGGATCGAGCCCTTGGAGACCTACACGCCGGTCGCCCTGGACGAGCATCCGTCCGGCTCGCCGCTGCCTCTCGTCATGTTCGTCACCGGGATGCTTGGGTTCGTGGGGTTCTTCGCGCTGATGGCTTATGCGGATGTCTGGCACTATCCGCTGGACATCGGCGGCCGGCCCGATTTCTCCTGGCCCGCCTTCGTGCCGATCGCGTTCGAGCTCAGCGTACTCTGCGCGATGACGGCGGGCTTTTTCGGCTATTTCATCGTCTGCCGGATGCCGCGCCTCCACGATGCGGTCGACGAATGCGACAGCTTCCGCGAGGCGATGCGCGACGGCTGGTTCGTGGCGATCCGCACCGACGAGGCCGAGCGCCTGTCGCACGCCCGCGCGGTGCTCGACAAGCTCAACCCGGCGGTCGTCGAGGACATCCCGTGAGGCGCGCGGCGTTCTTCCTGATCGCGCTCGCCGCGCTGTCGGGCTGCGACGACATGACCTCGCAGCCGAAGCAGAAGGTCTATGCGCCGCTGGTCGCGCCGGCCAAGACGCCGGAGAACACGGTCCAATTCGAGGAGAAGCCGGTAACGCCGCCGCCCGTCTCGCTGGCGCTGCTGGAGCGCGGTCAGGAGCGCTTCCGCATCTACTGCACGCCTTGTCATTCGGAGCTCGGCGACGGGCACGGCATGGTGGTGCAGCGCGGTTTTCCACCACCACCCTCCTACCATATCGACCGGCTGCGGGAGGCCCCCGTCGAGCATTTCTACGACGTAATCACGCATGGCTACGGCGCGATGTATTCCTATGCCAATCGGGTGCAGCCCGCCGACCGATGGGCGATCGCCGCCTATATCCGTGCGCTGCAGCTCAGTCAGCACGCCTCGATAGACGACGTGCCGGCCGATCAGCGTGACAAGCTGCGATGACGCGGCGCGACACGGAGCGCGGCTGCTGGATCGGCGGCGCGGTCGGTGTGATCGGCGCCGCGATCGGCTGGATCATCGTCCCCGAACTGTTCCCGCACGCCTGGCTCGCGGCCCTCGTGTGCTGGGTCGGCTGGCCGCTCGGCAGCCTGGCGCTCCTGCTAATCCACGCGCTCACCGGCGGGCGCTGGGGCTGGGCGATCCGGCCGCAGCTCGTCGCCGGGCTCGCGACCCTACCGCTGGTGGTGCCGTTCGTCGTCCCGCTGCTGTTCGTGCTCGGGACGCTCTATCCGTGGTCGCACCCGGACGCGCATCCGCACAATGCGTTCTACCTCAACCTGCCGTTCTTCTACGCGCGCGGGATCGTCTATATCGCGGTGTGGCTGGCGCTCGGAGGTGCCGTGCTGTGGGCGTTGCGACGAGACGATCCACAGCCGCTGCTGTATCGCATCGCGCCGCCGGGGCTGATCCTGCTCGCAGTCACCGTCACCTTCGCGGCGATCGACGCGACGATGTCGCTCGACCCCGAGTTCAAGTCGAGCGTCTACGGCCTGGTGGTCGGCACCGAGGCGGCATTGTTCGCGCTCTCCGTCGCCGTGCTCGGCGCGGCTGTCGCGCTGCCGTCCGACAAGCGAGCGAGGGAGGATTTGGGCAAGCTGATGCTCGGGCTGGTGATCTTCTGGGCCTATCTCGATTTCATGCAGATCCTCATCATCTGGCAGTCGGACCTACCGAGCGAGGCGGCGTATTACCTGCCGCGCGTGACGCGCGGATGGCAGTACGTCGCCGGCGCGATCGCCCTGCTGCATTTCTTCCTGCCGTTCTTCCTCCTGCTCTGGCCGCAGGTGCAAGGCTCACGCCGCGCGCTCGGCACGATCGCTGGAGCCCTCGTCGCCGCCGAAGTGCTGCGCGCGTGGTGGCTGGTGCGGCCGGCCTCGGGGCACGGGTTCGGCTTGCTCGATGTGCTAGCGATGCTGGCGGTGTTCGGCCTGGGCGCAGGCGTCGCGCTGCGGGCGCCGATACAATCCCTGCAAACGGCGGCGGCGAACCGTCATGGCTGAACCGGAAAAGGTCATCCCGGCGGTCACGCACGAGCCGGCCGATGTCACCAACCGCTTCATCCTCGGCGCGGTCGCGCTGGTCCTCGGCTCGCTGCTGGTGATCACGGTCTGCGTGCTGATCGCCTTCCCCCTGCCGCATCTCGACCGCACCTTGTCGGAGCGCTTGCCAACGTATCCCCAACCGCGCCTGCAACCGAGCCCGCGCGAGGATATGCAGCGCTTCTACGCCAGCGAGATGCGTCAACTGAACGGCACCGGCTGGATCGACAAGGCCGCGGGGGTCGCGCACATCCCGATCGGCGACGCCATGCGCGAGATCGCGCATGACGGCATCCCGAACTGGCCGACGCCGCCGGACAGGCCGAGATGAAGCTTCTCCGACTCGCAATCCTCCTGCTGCTCTGGATGGCCTCGGCACACGCGGCGCAACCCGACCTGCGCGAATTCGCCTATCAGCAGAAGCCGGGCGCGCGGTTGCCGTCCGGCGGGACCTTCCGCGACGCGACCGGACGCGACGTGCGGATCGCCGACCTGCTGCGCGGCAGGCCCGCGATCCTGGCACTCGGCTATTTCAGCTGCCCCAATCTGTGCGGCGTGGTGCGCGCCGATCTGTACAACGCCCTCGCTCAAACCGGCATGGTCGCGGGCAAGGACTATACGCTCATCGCCCTCAGCATCGACCCGGCCGAAACCAGCAACGACGCCGCGAAGGCCAAGGCCACCGACATCGCGCAATATCCGCTGCCGGGCTCGACACGGGACTGGCACTTCCTCACCGGCTCGGCGGCCGAATTGCGCGCGGTGTCCGACGCGGTCGGGTTTCGCGATCGCTTCGATGCGCGGCTCAAGCAATTCCTGCATCCGGCGGGGATCGTGTTCGTCACGCCGGGCGGCGTGGTCTCCAGCTACCTGCTGGGTGTCGGCTATGCGGCGGGCGACGTGCGGCTCGGGGTGACGCGCGCGAGCACCGGCAGCATCGCCGCGCGCGCGCTGCCGGTGCTGCTGCTGTGCTTCCATTTCGATCCCACGACCGGCCGCTACACGCTCGCGATCCTCAAGCTGCTGAAGCTCGGCGCCGGGCTCACCGTGCTGGTGATCGGCGGCACATTGTTCCTCGCGTTCCGTCGCGAGAGGAGGGCGCCATGAGCCTATGGTTGCCCGCCGCGAGCAGCATGGCGAGCGAGGTCGACTATCTGCTCATCGCGCTGACGCTGATCGCCTTCGCCGTGCTGGCTCTGGTGTTCGGTCTGATGCTGCTGTTCGTCTTCAAGTACCGCGCCGGCAGCAAGGTCGATCGCGGCGCGCTGGCGAAGAAGACCTGGCGCATCGAGAGCGCCTGGACGGCGGCCACGTTGCTGGTCTTCTTCGGCCTGTTCATCTGGGGGGCCGACCTCTACCTCCGCTTGTCGCAGCCGCCGGCGGATGCGCTGACGGTCTACATCGTCGCCAAGCAGTGGATGTGGAAGGCCGAACACATCGGCGGCCAGCGGGAGATCAACGCAGTCCATCTGCCGACCGGCCGCGCGGTGCAGCTGGTGATGACGTCGGAGGACGTGATCCACGACTTCTCCGTCCCGGCCTTCCGGGTGAAGCACGACGTGCTGCCAGGACGCTACGACACCCTCTGGTTCCGCGCGGATCGGCCGGGGACCTACGATCTGTTCTGCACCCGCTTCTGCGGCACCGATCATGCACACATGACCGGCAAGATCATCGCAATGGAGGGGCCGCAGTATCAGCAATGGCTCGAGCAGAACGGCACCAGCGGAACCCTCGTCGCGGACGGGCAAGTGCTGTTCATGCGCTTCGGATGCAGCGGCTGCCACGGCGGCCACGGCACCGTGCACGCGCCCTCGCTCAACGGCGTGTACGGCAGCCCGGTTACCCTGGTGGACGGCTCGACGGTGATCGCGGACGACCGCTACCTGCGCGACTGCATCCTGATACCGGGAACCCAGCGCGTCGCGAGCTATGAGCCCTTGATGCCCTCCTTCGCCGGCCAGATCAGCGAAGAGGATCTCATCAAGCTGATCGCCTACATCAAGTCGCTGGCGCCGGAGAAGAGCTCATGAGCACCACCGTCGTCGAGACCGCGGAACTCGAGCGGAGCTATCTCACCGACAAGGTGTCGATCGCGAGCTGGCTGCTGGCGACGGACCACAAGCGGATCGCCATCCTCTATCTCGGCTCGATAACCTTCTTTTTCTTCATCGGCGGGTTTGCGGCGGCGCTGGTTCGACTGAACCTGCTCGTGCCCGAGGGGCTGATCCCGTCGGCCGAGACCTACAACCGATTGTTCACGACGCACGGCGTGATCATGGTGTGGTTCTTCCTCGTCCCCGCCGTGCCGGTGACGCTCGGCAATTTCATCCTGCCGCTGATGCTGGGGGCGCGCGACCTCGCGTTTCCGCGGATCAACCTGCTCAGCTGGTACCTGTTCATCGCCGGCGGGCTCGTCGAGCTCTACGCGCTGTTCATCGGCGGCGTGGACACCGGCTGGACGTTCTACCCGCCGATGTCGACCAGCTTCAACCAGAGCCATGTCGTGCTCGCGGTGGTCGGCGTGTTCGTCTCCGGTTTTTCTTCGATCGCCACGGGGCTGAACTTCATCGTCACCATCCACCGGCTGCGGGCGCCGGGGATGACCTGGTACAAGATGCCGATCTTCGTCTGGTCGCTGTACTCGACCAGCGTGATCTTCGTGCTGGCGACCCCGGTGCTGGCGATCACCCTGTTGCTTCTGACCTTCGAGCGAGTCTTCCGCATCGGCGTGTTCAACCCGGCGATCGGCGGCGACCCGATCCTGTTTCAGCACATGTTCTGGTTCTACTCGCATCCGGCGGTCTACATCATGATCCTGCCGGGCTTCGGCGTTATCAGCGAGGTCATCCCGGTGTTCTGCCGACGCCGGCTGTTTGGCTACAAGTTCGTCGCCTGGTGCAGCGTGTCCATCGCGGTGATCAGCTTCTTCGTCTGGGGACACCACATGTTCGTCTCCGGCCAGTCGCTGTACGCCAGCGTGGTGTTCTCCCTGCTGAGCTACGCCGTTGCCGTGCCGTCGGCCATCAAGGTGTTCAACTGGGTCGGCACGATGCACAAGGGCTTCATCCGGTTTGACGCGCCGATGCTCTACGCGATCGGCTTCATCGGCCTGTTCACCATCGGAGGGTTGACCGGGCTGTTCGTCGCCGCGCTGGCGGCCGACGTCCACCTGACGCAGACCTATTTCGTCGTCGCGCATTTCCACTACGTGATGGTGGGCGGGATGGTCACGGCGTATTTCGCCGGGCTGCATTACTGGTGGCCGAAGATCACCGGCCGCATGTATCCCGAGATGTGGGGCCGCGCCGCTGCGCTGATCATCTTCATCGGCTTCAACCTCACCTTCGCGCCGCAATTCCTGCTCGGCTATCTCGGAATGCCGCGCCGCTATCACTCCTATCCGGCGGACTTCCAGGTGCTCAACGTGCTGTCCTCGGCGGGCGCGACGATCCTGGCGGCGGGCTACCTGCTGCCGCTCGGCTATCTCACCTGGTCGCTTTTCCGCGGCGACCGGGCGCCGGCCAACCCGTGGGGCGCCACGGGGCTCGAATGGCAGACGCCCTCGCCGCCGCCGGCCAAGAACTTCGCCAGCACGCCGGTCGTCACCGAGCCGCCGTACACGTATCCCCCACCCGAGCTCGTGCAGAACCGTGTCTGATACCTACGCTCCGCACGAATTCCAGTATTCCAGCGCCGAACACCAGGCGGGGACGGCGATTGCCGGGATGTGGCTGTTCCTGGCCACCGAGGTGCTGTTCTTCGGCGGCTTGTTCCTGACCTGGATATACGCCCGCAGCCAGAACCTGGCGGGATTCGACGCCGGGGCGCGTGAGACGGAGCTGTGGATCGGCACCCTCAACACGGTCATCCTGCTGACCAGCAGCCTGGTCTATTCGATCGGCCTCGCCTTCGCGCGGCTCGGCGACAACCGGCGCCTGGTGCAGTGCTGCCTCGGCGCGATCGGCCTCGGGCTCGCCTTTCTCGCGCTCAAGTTCGGCCTGGAGTGGTCGGACGATTTCGCGAAGCACCTCTGGCCGGTCGGCCCCGACTTCAAGTTCGCCGGCGACCCGACGGCGGGCGGCGCGCGGCTGTTCTACGTGTTCTACTTCATCGGCACCGGCCTGCACGGCGTTCACATGGTGGGCGGCGTGGTCCTGGTCGGGATGATCGCCTGGCGCGCCCGGCGCGGCGCGTTCTCGCCGCTCTATGTCACGCCCGTCGAGGTGGTCGGGATGTACTGGAGCTTTGTCGATATGATCTGGATCATCCTCTATCCGCTGATCTACCTGATCGGGAGGAGCTGATGCCGCCGCGTCTGCCCCGCCTGCTGCTCGCCTGGGTGCTCCTCCTGGTCCTGCTCGCCATCCAGTTCGGCGCCGCCTTCCTGCCGCTGGCGCCTTGGCTGCGTGTCCTGATCCTGCTGCCGGCGCTCGCGATGGCGGCGACCGTGGGGATGGTGTTCATGGAAATCGGCCGCGCGCCGACGGCGGCGCGCGGCTTCGCGGCGGCCGGCCTGTTCTGGCTGCTGGTGCTGCTCGGCCTGGGCAGCATGGACCCGCTGACCCGGACCGATTATCACACGACGGTCGCGCATCCCGAGTGATGGCGATGCTCACGCGGGACCTTCCGAGGTCCCGTCTGAGGCATTTTTGCCGCGGATGTAGACTGATCCCCATGACCCTCCGGCTCTCATGAACCTACCGCGCCTGCTCGTTGGCCTCGTCGCCGCCTGTCACCACCAAGCCCGCCTCGTCGTGCTCGTGGGCGTCCTGCTCGCGGCGTTTTCCGCGTGGTACTCGGCGGGGCATCTCGGGATCACCACCGACACCGACCAGATGTTCGCGGCCAGCCTGCCCTGGCGGCAGCGTCAGATGGCGCTGCAGGAGGACTTTCCGCAGTTCCGGGAACTCCTGGCCGTGGTGATCGACGCCAACCAGCCGGAGGAGGCGGACGCGACAGCCACGGCGCTGGCCGACACTCTGGCCGCCGACCATACGCATTTCAAATCGGTCCGCCGGCCCGACGCCTCGCCCTTCCTGTCGCGCGAGGGGCTGCTGTTTCTCGACACCAAGCAGCTCGAAGCCTTGATGAACCGCACCATCGACGCGCAGCCTTTCCTCGGCCAGCTCGCCGCCGACCCGAGCGCGCGCGGATTGTTCGCGGCGCTCGCGCTGCTCGGCATCGGCGTGCAGAAGGACCAGGCGGATCTCGGGCCCTATTCCGCCACCCTGAAATCCTTCCACCAGTCGATGGTGAGCGCCCTCGAAGGGCATCCGCATCCGCTGTCGTGGAGTCGGTTGCTTGGCGGCGGGGTCGCCGACCTCGCCGGCAAGTACCGCTTCGTGCTGGTGCAGCCGAAGCTCGACTACGGCGCGCTGGAGCCGGGCCGCGCCGGGACGGACGCCATCCGCGTCGCCGCCGCCGGGCTCGATTTCGTCAAGTCGGGCGAGGCGCGGGTGCGGATCACCGGGTCCGTGGCACTCGCCGACGAGGAATTCGCGACGGTCGCGGAGGGCGCCGTCGCCGGCCTGATCGGCAGCATCGTGCTGATCACGCTCTGGCTCTTCCTCGCGGTGCGGACCTGGCGGTTGATCGCGCCGATTCTGCTCACGCTGGGGTTGGGGCTGACGCTCACGCTGCTGTTCGCCGCCTCCGCGATCGGCACGCTCAACCTGGTCTCGGTCGGCTTCGGCATCCTGTTCGTCGGCATCGCGGTGGATTTCGCGATCCAGTTCAGCGTGCGCTATCGCGACATCCGATCGCATTTGCCCGACATCGGCCAGGCGCTGGCGGAGACCGGCCGGCGGGCGGGAGCGCAGATCGCGGTCGCCGCGGCCACCACCGCGGCGGGCTTCCTCGCCTTCGTGCCGACCGACTTCGCCGGCGTGGCCGAGCTCGGCCTGATCGCCGGTGTCGGGATGCTCATCGCCTTCGCCTGCACGCTCACCTTCCTGCCGGCGGCGATGACCCTGTTCCGCCCCCGCGCGGAGGCGGCGGAGGTCGGCTTCCGCTGGGCCGCGCCGCTCGATCCGCTGCTGCGGCGCCGCCGCGGGCCGGTGCTGGCGGTGTTCGCGGCCCTGGCGTTGCTGGGAGCGGCGCTGCTGCCACGCATCACGTTCGATCCGGACCCGCTGCACACCAAGGACCCGAACACCGAGGCGATGCGCACATTATACGACCTCATGGACTCGCCGCTGACCAACCCGTTCACCATCGACGTACTGGCGCCCGACGCGGCGCAGGCCAAGGTGCTCGCGGGCAAGCTCGCCAAGTTGCCGCTGGTCGCTCAGACCCTGAGTATCAACAGCTTCATTCCCGACGATCAGCCAGCCAAGCTCGCGCTGATCACGGACGCCAACAGCATTCTCTCCGCGACACTGACGCCGCATGAACCCGCGGCTCCGGTGACGCCGGATCAGGTCCGGCTGGCCGCCAAGACGGCCCACGATCAGATCGCGCCGGCTCTCGCCAAGCTGCCCGCCGACCATATCCTGGCGACCCTGGCCGCCGATCTCGACCGCGTCAGCAAGGCGTCCGACCAGGTGGTGATCGGGCTCGACCGGGCTCTCACGCGCTTCCTGCCGGTGCAGATCGAGGCGCTGCGGACGGCGCTGACCGCGCAACCGTTGGCCCTGAAGGACATCCCCCCCGACATCGCCCGCGATTGGGTGCTGCCGGACAGCCGGGCGCGGGTGCAGGCGGTGCCGAAGGCCGCGGCGCAGAGCCCCGCGGGCCTCCGCGAGTTCGTGGCCGAGGTGCGCGCCGTGGCGCCCGACGCCGGCGGCGCGGCGGTGACGATCGAGGCGACCAGCAACACCATCGTCAACGCCTTCCGGACCGCGGCCTTGGGGGCCTTGGCGGCGATCACGGTCATCCTGTTCATCGCCCTGCGGCGGGTGCTCGACGTGGCGCTCGTGCTGGCGCCGCTGCTGCTGTCGGGGCTGCTGACCGTGGTGGTCGTGGCCTCCGCGCCGATCGCGCTGAATTACGCCAACATCATCGCGCTGCCGCTGCTGCTCGGCGTCGGCGTGTCGTTCAACATCTATTTCGTGATGAACTGGCGGGCCCGAGAAACCGTGATGCTGGGCTCGGCGACCGCGCGGGCGATCCTGTTCTCGGCGCTGACCACCGGGACGGCGTTCGGCTCGCTGGCGCTCTCGCCGCATCCCGGCACGGCGAGCATGGGCACGCTGCTGCTGATCAGCCTGGGCTGCACGCTGCTGGCGAGCCTCGTGTTCATCCCGTCGCTGCTCGCCGCCGTGCCGCCGCCAAGGAACCGTTAACCCAGGCCGCGCAGGATGGCGCCATGCGTACTTTGGTCGCCCTGATATGCGCGTTGCTGTCGCCGGCCGCCGCGTTCGGCCAGCCGGCCGATTGCCCGACCGAGCCGCCGGCACCCGGCGACGCCATTCCGCTGCTGCTCGACCTGCAGGGAATGCGCAGCGCGCCACGCGGGCTCGGCGGCTATGTCGGCGCCAACATTCCGATGAAGGCGCCGGGTATGGCCTGCACCGATCAGGCCCCCGGCGATAGCGAGTCTGGTCCGGCGAGCGATGTCCTGGCGGGGCCGCCGGGAGAGGTGCTGCGCGGTGAGGGCGCGGGCGACGTCTTGAGTGGCCATCGCGTGCCGCGCGTGGAAATCATCGGCGTGCGCTGAAATGTTCCCCTCTCCGGCGCTTGCGGGAGAGCGAGGGTGAGGGGAACCGCGGCGGCCCTGTGTCGCGGACGGCAACCCCCCTCACCCCGGCCCTCTCCCCCAAGCAAGGGGAGAGGGAGCAACGACTCAGCGATGCTGCCCCGCGTTCGACCCGACCGTCTTCTGCAACTCCTCCGCCTGCGAGAGATGTTGCTGCAAGGTCGGCAGGGTCTCCTGCGCAAAGGACTTCATTTGCGGGTTGGTCCCCGACTGCGCCTCCTGCTGGAACAGCTGGACGTCCTTCTGATGGTCCTGCACCATGTCGTCGATATAGGCGCGGTCCAGCGCGGCGCCCCTGAGCTTGCGCAGTTCGCTCAGCGTCTTTCTCTCCTCGGGATCGGGTGCCGCGGGAAGCTTCACATTGCCCTGGGCTGCCGCTCCCTTCAGCTTGGTGTCCGCCGCCGTGTGATCCGTCACCATCCGACGACCGAACTCGCGGACCTTCACGTCGTGGCCGTGCTCTTCCATGTAGCGGCCGAGGTCGACCTCCGCCTTGCCGCCGGTCGCCGCTTCGTTGGCGAAGGTCTGGTCGGACTGGTCAGGCTTGGGGTTCGTCTGCGCGATTGCGGGGGCGGCGACGAGCGCCAGCGCGGCAACCGTGGTCAGAATTGTTTTCATCGCCGTTCTCCCGAGTATGCGTGCTCTGGGGAACGGGCGCGGCGCGGCGCGGTTGCCGCGTCATCTGATTTGCGACGGCGAGCGCGCGCCGCGTGCGTGACGCGCCTCGGCCAGCAGGCAAAGGATTTCGAACAGCACCGATGCGCCGTTGAACGCGGTCAGCGTGCCGGGATCGAACGAGGGCGCCACTTCCACCACGTCGCCGCCGACGAAATCGATCCCGCGCAGCCCGCGCAGGATGCGCAGCGCCTCGATCATGCGGATGCCGCCCGCTTCCGGCGTGCCCGTGCCCGGCGCTTCGGACGGGTCGAGGCTGTCAATGTCGAACGACAGATAGGTCGGCCCGCCGCCCGCGATGCGCCGCGCCTCCTCGACCGCGAAGCGCCAGCCCTTGTCGTGCAGCTCGTCCATGCCGATGACCCGCATCCCGCTCGCCGTGCTGAACTCCCACAGCGCCGGATCGTTCGTGGTTCCGCGCAGGCCGATCTGGATCACCCGTTTGGGGTCGAGTAGCTCGGCCTCGGCGGCGCGGCGGAACGGCGCCCCGTGATGCAAGCGGGAGCCCATGTAGTCGTCGCCGGTGTCGGCGTGCGCGTCGATATGCACCATGCCGAGTTTTTGCCCGGCGCCGAGGGCGCGCAGGATCGGTAGCGCGATCGAATGGTCGCCGCCGACCGACAGCGGCACGACGCCTGCGCCGGCGACAGCGCGATAGAAGGCAGCAATCTCCTCCAGCGCGTGTTCTAGATCGTAGGGCTGCTCGATCCACGCATCACCGAGGTCGCGGACGCGGGCGAGCTCGAACGGACGCACGCCGGTCGCGCCGTTGATCCGCCGCAGCAGGCTCGACTGGTCGCGCACCGCGCGGGGCCCGTGGCGCGCGCCCGAGCGATTGGTCACACCGCCGTCGAACGGCACGCCGATGACGCCGATGTCGACCTCCGACAGATCCTGCGTGTAGGGGGCGCGGAAGAACGTGGCAATTCCCGTGTAACGCGGCTGCGCCTGCGGGTCGGCGAGCTCGTGATAGCGGACAGGTCGCTTGATCGGGTCCAATCGCCTTCTCCTTACCAGGCTGCGCGCGCGGCCAGCTCGCTGAAACTCGTCATCGTGGCACCTGCCGCCGCGAACGCCGCACGCACCGCCGGGTCGAGCAGCGCCGCGAGTTCGGCCTCATGCTCGTAATCCGGCATCAGCGCCGTCAAGCCCGGATCGCGCCGGCTCGCGGGATGGAAGTAGATCTCGCTCACGCCGTCGGGCAAATGCGCGGACAGGCGCAGCAATTTCTCGGCGGTCATGTGGCCGCTCCAGGCGATGCCGAACGCATGATCGTTGCTCGCCATGCCGGCGCGCCGGGCGCGGCGACGGAGCAGCGCGGTCCAGCGATGGAGGGCCCGATCGCCGAGGGTGGAGGGGCGGCCGCATCGCGCAAGCACATGAGGCGGCTCGGCGGGGACGCGGATCGCGCGCAGGCCGGTACTCGCGTCCGATCTCGATCATCAGCCGCCCGACGGTCGGGTGGAGGTGCATGTGCTTGTGCGCGTTGGCGTGGTCGAGCGGCAGGCCGGTGGCCGCGAAAGCCGCGAACTGCGCGCGGATCTCGGCGGCGAGCTGTCGGCGCACCGGGGGGAAGGCGTAGCGGAGGGCGAGCGCGAGTTGGTTGGAGGGGAAGGCGACCCCCTCACCCCGGCCCTCTCCCCCAAGGGGGAAGGGGAGAAGGGGAAGCCCTCTCCCCCCTGGGGGAGAGGGTTGGGTGAGGGGGTTGGCGCGCTGCACCAGCAAGGGAATCTCCGTCGCCGCCAGCACGGCCGGTCCCTCGATCACCACAAGGTGCAGCCCCACGCGCAGCGACGGCAGCGCCCGCGCGCGCCGTACCGCATCGGCGGCGGCGGGCGCACCCACCATCAAACTGGCTCCGGCGAGAATCCCCTCGCGATGGGCCCGCTCGACCGCCTCGTTCACCGCCTCTGAGAGGCCGAAATCGTCGGCGGTCAGGATGATGCGATTAGGCAGCCGTATGGCGCTCGCGCAGGAACTGGAAGAACTCCACGCCCTCGCGCAGCCGCCGCTTCATCATCTGCGGGCTCACCACCATCTCGCCCACGATCGAGGCGATCTTCGGCGCGCGGAAATAGAACTTCTTGTAGAAGGTCTCGACCGAATCGAAGATTTCGGTGTGCGACAGATGCGGGTAGTGCAGCGGCGCGATCTGGATGCCGTGGTCGTCCACCAGTTCCGCGTGCTCCGCGTCGAGCCAGCCGTTCTCGACCGCCTGGTTGTAGAGGAACGTGCCGGGATAGGGCGCGGCGAGCGACACCTGGATGGTGTGCGGGTTGATCTCGGTGGCGAAGCGGATGGTCTCCTGGATGGTCTCGCGGGTTTCGCCCGGAAGGCCGAGGATGAAGGTGCCGTGGATCTTGATCCCGAGCTCGCGGCAATCCTTGGTGAAGCGCTTGGCGACCTCGATCCGCATTCCCTTCTTGATGTTGTGCAGGATCTGCTGGTTGCCGCTCTCGTAGCCGACCAGCAGCAGCCGCAAGCCGTTGTCCTTCAGCACCTTCAGCGTCTCGCGCGGCACGTTGGCCTTGGCGTTGCACGACCAGGTGACGCCGAGTTTCCCCAATTCCTTGGCGATCGCCTCGGCGCGGGGGAGATTGTCGGTGAAAGTGTCGTCGTCGAAGAAGATCTCCCGGTTCTGCGGGAAATACCGCTGCACCAGCTTGATCTCCTCGGCGACGTGCTCGGGCGAGCGCACCCGGTAGCGATGCCCGCCGACGGTCTGCGGCCACAGGCAAAAGGTGCAGCGCGACTTGCAGCCACGCCCGGTGTAGAGCGAGACGTAGGGGTGCAGCAGGTAGCCGATGAAATAATCCTCGATCCGTAGGTCGCGTTTGTA
Organism: uncultured Alphaproteobacteria bacterium; assembly: GCA_963795435.1. Lineage (GTDB taxonomy): Bacteria > Pseudomonadota > Alphaproteobacteria > Acetobacterales > Acetobacteraceae > JAFKFI01. The sequence continues at coordinate 875,465 of CAWCHV010000009.1, read as the reverse complement.
GACCTCGGTGACGAAGGGCAGCTGGTCCATGTCCTCCAGCACCGCGCGGTCCCGGTTGTGAACGATGCTTCCGTCCGGCGCCCGCCAGGAGAGGCCGTCGATCCCCGCGAGGTCGCGGCCGTCCGCCACCTCCTTTACCGTGAAGTCGAACTCGTTGCGCGCCACGAAGTCGATCGGGCCGCCTTTCGTCAGGCTCTCCTCCGGCTGCACCGCGACCTTGGCGCCGACGAAGCCGATCTTGAGCGCGGGGTTGGCGTCCTTCATCGCCTGCGCCACCCGCACGTCCGAGGCAAAGGAGGGCGTCGAGGTGTGCATGACGCAGAGCTCGAAATCGCGCGCCTGCCGCGTCACCGCCTCGAGGCGGGTGCCGGCCGGCGGCGCGTCGATCAGCTTGCTGCCGGGCACCAGCGCGGCCGGCTGGGCGAGCCAGGTCGGATACCAGAACGAGCGGATCTCGCGACGCGCCTGGTAGCGCGAGCCGGCGCCGCCGTCGAACCCGTCGAAGGAGGGCGGGTGCAGGAACAGGGTCTTCATCACAGGCTCACACCCTCCTCGGGAGGACTACTACGAAGCGGGCGCGTCGGGTTCGGCACACGACCGTTATCCGCATATAGGGAGTAGCCGCGCCACTCCACGCGGCCCCCCAGGAAACTCGCGATCATCACGCCGACGAACAGCACGTCGCGCAGCGGCAGAAGCCAGACCGGGGCGGCGATTGCAAGCCCGAGCGCGCGGTCCACCCCGCGCGCCGCGAGCCCGCGGACACTCCAGGCCAGCGCGAACAGCGCGACCGCCCAGGTTTCGCCGCCCGAGAGCCCGACCGCCAGCGCCGACCAGACCAGCGGATACTGAGCGGCGGAGAGGGCAAAGCCGAGCGGCTCCAGCGCCCGGATGGTCCGCGCCCAGCGCAGCTCGTGCATCCACAACGCCCGCAGCGTTGTCTCCGGCACCGTGGTCGCCGGCACCGTCGCGGCAAGCTCGACCGCCAACCCCTGCTCGCGCACCAACCTTCCCAGCACGTTGTCGTCCGCGAGGTGGTCCGCCAGCGCGTGCAGGCCGCCGATCCGCGCCAGGGTCGCGCGGGTCAGCGCCATCGAGGCGCCGAAGCAGTCCTGGCGGCCGAGCATGCGGGCGAGCAGCGCGCCGGGCAGCAGGGTGTGGGTGATCTGTGTCGCGCCGAGCCGCGCGGCTAGTCCGCCATTGGCTGGAATTCCGGTGTAGATCGTGGTGGCGAGCCCGGTGCCGGTCCGGGCCAAGGTCGCGACCAGGCGATCCAGGTAGTCGCGCGTCACGTGCACGTCGCTGTCGGCCATCACCAGGATATCGTACCGCGCAGCCGCGAACATATTGATCAAATTGCCGATCTTGCGGTTCGACCCGTGCTGCGCGGCATCGACCACCACGGCGATGTCGCATCCGGGGAACCGCGCCTGGAGCCGCCGCACCACGTGGAGCGCGGGATCGGCCGGGTTCTGCACGCCGAACACCACCTGAAACGCAGGGTAGTCCTGCGCGCAGACGCTCGCCAGCGCCTCCTCGAGCAGCGGCTCGTCGCCGTGCAGCGGCCGGAGGATGGTGACGGGCGGGCGGGCGGCGAGCGCGGGCGTGGGCGTGGTCCGCCGGGCGAACCGGCTGGCGGCCGCCCAACCGGCCAAAGCCAGCAGCAGGCCGATGCAGCCGATCGCGGCGGCGAGGCAGGCGAGCAGGATCATCCGCCGGACATGGTGCCGCGCGACAAATCCGCGACTTTCTGTTGCAGGCTGACGATCAGGCTCGATGCGTCAGGACCGTCGCGGAGCAAGCCGCGGAAATCCGACCGCTGCACCGCCACCCGGCTGATGGTCCCATCCAGCAGCACGTCCACCGCCTTCCAGGCATCCGCCTCCCGGCGCATCACGTAGTCGATCCGCACGGCCCGCCCGGACCCGCCGACGATCCGGGTTCCGACCACCTCGTCGCCGCCGGCGGCGCGGCTGTCCGGCAGCACCTCGAAGCGTTCGCCGGCATAGTCGTCGAAATTCGCCACGTACGAGGCGACGGTGAAGCGGCGGAACACGTCGAGCAGCTCGATCTGGTCCCGCCCCGCGAGGGCGTTCCAGCGCGGACCCACGCAGGCCCGCAGGACGCCCGGGAGGTCGAACACGTTCTCGATGACCGGCGAAAGCATCTCGTAGCGGCGCGGGAAGGGCGCGGTCGGCCCCGCCTTCATCACCATCACCAATGCCTCGTTGAGCTCGGAAACCGGCCGCGTCGCCGTGCTCTCGGCGGCGCGCACGGCGACCGGTCCGGCCACCAGCCCGGCCAGTAGCAATCCGAGCAGACCCCGCCGCATCATCATGCGATCACCGCCTTGCGCGGGCTATCGGCGATGCCGAGCGCCTGGAGGGCGGTTTGGGTGATGTCGCGGGCGGTGAGGTGGGCGGCGATGAGCTGCCTGGCCTGGGTGTCGTGATCGATGAAGCGGTCGGGCAGGGTCATCGGGCGGATCTTGATGCCGCCGCGTCCTTCCGCCCCGTCGAGCAGGCCGGCCCAGGCGAGGTGGTGCATCACCGCAGCACCAAAGCCGCCCGCCGCCGCCTCCTCGATGGTGATGAGCACCGCGTGGTGGCGCGCCAGTTGCTCGATCAACCCGACATCGAGCGGCTTGGCGAAGCGCGCGTCGGCCACCGTCGCCGACAGCCCGCGCGCCGCCAGCTCGTCGGCCGCACGCAGCGCATCGGCCAGGCGCGTGCCGAGCGACAGGATCGCCACCGTGCTCCCCTCGCGCAGAATGCGGCCTTTTCCCAGCGCCAGCACCTCGCCCCGTTGGGGCAACACCGCCCCGGTGCCCTCGCCGCGCGGGTAGCGCAGCGCGCTCGGCCGGTCGTCGATCACCGCCGCCGTCGCCACCATGTGCATGAGCTCCGCCTCGTCGGCCGGCGCCATCAGCACCATCCCCGGCAGGCAGCCGAGATAGGCGAGGTCGAAGCTGCCGGCGTGGGTCGCGCCGTCGGCGCCGACCAGCCCCGCGCGGTCCATCGCGAAGCGCACCGGCAGGCGCTGGATCGCCACGTCGTGCACCACCTGGTCGTAGGCGCGCTGCAGGAAGGTCGAGTAGATGGCGCAGAACGGCCGCAACCCCTCGGTCGCCATGCCGGCGGCGAAGGTCACCGCGTGCTGCTCGGCGATGCCGACGTCAAAGCAGCGCTCGGGGAAGCGCTTGGCGAAGCGGTCGAGCCCGGTGCCCGACGGCATCGCCGCGGTGATCGCGACGATCGCCGGGTCGCCCTCGGCCAGCCCGATCAGCGCGTCGGCGAACACCTTCTGGTAGGCCGGCGGCTTGGCCGGCTCGGCCGGTTTCGCCGGCTTCTCGCCTTCTCTGACCGCCTTCGGCTCGGGGGCGATCACGTTGAACTTCGGCGAGACGCTGTGCAGCTTGTCCGCCGCCGCCTCGGCCGGCGCGTAGCCCTTGCCCTTGCGGGTGATCGCGTGCAGCAGGATCGGCCCGCTCTCCTCGGCCTCCCGCACGTTGCGCAGCACCGGCAGCAGATGGTCGAGATTGTGCCCGTCGATCGGCCCGAGATAGTAGAAGCCCAATTCCTCGAACAAAGTGCCGCCGGTGAGGATGCCGCGGGCGTATTCCTCCGCCCTTCGCGCGGTGCGCTCGATCCCCTTGGGGAAGCGCTTCGCCATGCGCACGGCGAGCTCGCGCAAGGAGAGGAACGAGCGCGACGACATCAGCCGCGACAGGTAGGCGCTCATCGCCCCCACCGGCGGCGCGATCGACATGTCGTTGTCGTTGAGGATCACCACCAGGCGCGAATGCAGCGCGCCGGCGTTGTTCATCGCCTCGTAGGCCATCCCGGCGCTCATCGCCCCGTCGCCGATCACGCAGACGATATTGCGCTCATCGGGCTGCCCATTGGCGGCCTTGAGGTCGCGCGCCACCGCCATGCCGAGGCCGGCGGAGATCGAGGTCGAGGAATGCGCCGCGCCGAACGGGTCGTATTCGCTCTCGGCGCGGCGGGTGAAGCCCGACAGCCCGCCGCCCTGGCGCAAGGTGCGGATGCGGTCGCGCCGGCCGGTGAGGATCTTGTGCGGATAGGCCTGGTGGCCGACGTCCCAGATCAGCCGGTCGTGCGGCGTGTCAAACACCGCGTGCAGCGCCACCGTCAGCTCCACCACCCCGAGCGCCGAGCCGAGATGCCCCCCCGTCACCGACACCGCGTCGATCGTCTCCGCCCGCAGCTCATCGGCCACCGCGCGCAACTGCTCGGCCGAGAAATTCCGCAAATCCGCCGGAACCAATACACGGTCCAGCAACGGGGTCCGCACAGCGCTCATGCCATTCGCCTTCGTTGGTATGTCATCAAGTAACGCATCACCCCCCCGCAAAGAGCCTCGGATGCGGCAAGGCTCTCCGATTCGTAGGAGAACCTGGTTCGTAGGAGAACCGGGCCACACCTTACGGGCGTTACATAGGCATGGAGGCTTGATCGAGACCCTGGGTCGCGGGCACCTCGAATGTCCGGCGCGCCTATGTTGCCAAAAGGCCACAGCGCCTTGACGGATATGTGACTCCGTGGCCGGCGGCGGTTTAGCCTATCGGCCCGGTCCATGCCATACGGGCGGAAAGCAAGGTCCGGAAGACGAGGACCGGCGAGCCAGGAGAGTTGATGACCCCGATGAGGATTGGAGTAGCAGCGTGATGCGCGTCGTCCTGGCCCAGCCCCGAGGCTTCTGCGCGGGGGTCGAGCGGGCGATCGAGATCGTCGAGCGCGCCCTCAAGAAATACGGGCCGCCGATCTATGTCCGTCACGAGATTGTCCACAATAGGCACGTGGTGGAGGATCTCCGCACCAGGGGCGCGGTGTTCGTGGACGAGTTGGACGAGATCCCGCCCGGCGCCATGACCGTGTTCAGCGCGCACGGCGTCGCCCGGCGCGTCGAGGAGGCAGCCGCGGCGCGCGACCTGCCGGTGATCGATGCGACCTGCCCGCTGGTCGCCAAGGTGCATAACGAGGGCCGCCGCTACGCCGCCCAAGGCCGCGAGATCGTGCTGGTCGGCCATGCCGGGCACGCGGAGGTGGAGGGCACCATCGGGCAGGTGCCCGGCAAGGTGCATCTGGTGCAGACCGCCGAAGACGTGGCGCGGCTCGATGTCGGCGACCCGGACCGGCTGGCCTACATCACGCAGACCACGCTGTCGGTGGACGACACGCGCGGGATCATCGCCGCGCTGAAGCAGCGCTTCCCGGCGGTGGTGGGGCCGGACGTGCGCGATATTTGCTATGCGACGCAGAATTGCCAGCAGGCGGTGCGCGATCTGGCCCGCGAGGTCGAGATCATCCTGGTGGTCGGCTCGCGCAACAGCTCCAACTCCAACCGGCTGCGCGAGATCGGCGAGGAGTTGGGCCGGCCGAGCTACCTGATCGACGACGCCAGTCATCTCAAGGCCGAGTGGTTCGACGGGGTCGCGACGGTCGGCCTCACGGCGGGGGCCTCGGCGCCCGAGATGCTGGTCAAAGGCGTACTGGAGGGGTTGCGCGAGTTCGGGGATGTGAGCATTTCCACCCTCGCCGGCGTGGCGGAGGACGTGCGCTTCCGCTTCCCGGCGCAGCTCGCCGATACCTGAACAGGGTGCCTGAAGGGAAGTAAGCATGGCCGTGCCGTTGAATCAGGCGATCCGCGTGGGCGCCTACGTGCTCAAGCAGCACCTGATCGGGCGGAAGCGCTATCCGCTGGTGCTGATGCTGGAGCCGCTGTTCCGCTGCAATCTCGCCTGCGCCGGCTGCGGCAAGATCGACTACCCGGCCGAGATCCTCAACCAGCGCCTGTCGGTCGCCGAGTGCCTGGAGGCGGTGGACGAGTGCGGCGCGCCGGTGGTGGTGATCGCCGGCGGCGAGCCGCTGCTGCACCGCGAGATCGAGCAGGTCGTCGAGGGCGCCATCGCGCGCAAGAAGTTCGTCATAGTCTGCACCAACGCGCTGCTGCTTGAAAAGAAGATGCACCTGTTCAAGCCCGGCCCATATTTCACCTGGTCGGTGCATCTCGACGGCTCGAAGGCCGAGCACGACGCCTCGGTGTGCCAGGAGGGCGTCTACGACCGCGCCGTGGCGGCCATCGCGAAGGCGAAGCAAACGGGCTTCCGCACCATCATCAACGCGACGCTGTTCAACAACGCCGAGCCGGAGAAGGTCGCGTCGTTCTTCGACGACGTGATGGCGATGGGGATCGACGGGATCAGCGTCTCGCCGGGCTACGCCTACGAGCGCGCGCCGGACCAGCAGCATTTCCTCAACCGGCGCGCCACCAAGGAGCTGTTCCGCGGCATCTTCGCCCGCCAGGGCAAGGGTTCGTGGAAGGGCAAGTGGGCGTTCAACCAGTCCTCGATGTTCCTCGACTTCCTCGCCGGCAACCAGACCTTCCATTGCACGCCCTGGGGCAACCCGACGCGGACCTATTTCGGCTGGCAGCGGCCTTGCTACCTACTCGGCGAGGGTTACGCGAAGACCTTCAAGGAGCTGATGGAGACCACCGACTGGGACCGCTACGGCACCGGCAACTACGAGAAATGCGCCGACTGCATGGTGCATAGCGGCTACGAGGCGACCGCCGTGACCGAGACCATCCGCAAGCCCTGGAAAGCGGCGGCGCAGGCGCTGCGCGGCATCCGCACCGAGGGCGCGATGGCCGCCGAAATCCCGCTCGACAACCAGCGCCCGGCCGAGTTCGTGTTCAGTCGGCACGTGGAGCAGGCGCTGGCGCGGATCAGGGCGAAGGGCAAGCGCTCGCGGGTGGCCGAGGCGGGGGATTGAGACTCGGGAGCCGCTCTTTCGCTCGCTCGCGAGGCACCGCGCACTGGACACACGGGACTTCGGGTTTTTGATGCGGCAGTCAGCCACTTACGCTAGGGTCCGCCTCAGCTGCATGTGAGGCGGCCGAGATTGGCGGCCCTCATTACAACACAGTCTTGGAGATTGGGAACGGCCTGAAAATGGCCTTCCCGCGTGCGCCTCACTCTTGAGCGATTGAATACCGCGGTTTCTCAACGAAGCTGACGCAATCCAGGGGAGGAAAACAATGCGCATAGTATGCTTGGCAACATATATCGGTTTGACTTTCGCCCTTTGCGCGACAACGGTTGCCGTCGCGGCGGACCCCGGAACCGAAGACCCCAACAACTGGCCGCAATACCACCGGACCGCCAACGCCTGGCGCTACAGTCCGCTCGACCAGATCAACAAGGACAATGTCGGCAAGCTCACCGTGGCCTGGATCGCCCATGGCGGTGACATCACCATGGGGATCCAGGAGACGCCGTTGGCAATAGATGGCGTGATCTACTCCATCACGTCGGGCGACAAAGTGGCGGCGTTGGACGGAAAGACTGGAGACGTGATCTGGACCTACGAGCCCAAACTCGCCGCGCTCACGAAGAAGGTGCTGTTCTCGCCGTATAGCCGTGGCGTGGCGGTCGGGCATCGCATGGTCTTCATCGGCACAGTGGATGGGCGCGGCATCGCTCTCGATCAAAAGACCGGCCAGGAGAAATGGCAGGTCCAGCTCACCGACTTCGCCAATTGTCACGGCTGCAATTTCACGTCGCCGCCAGTGGTCGCGGGCGACATGCTGACGTTCGGCTCCACGGCGGGCGAATTGGCGACACAGGGAAAGATCTTTGGTGTCGAAGCCGCGACCGGCAGGAAGGCGTGGGAGTTCAATACGATTAAGCAGGACCCTAAGAGCTGGCCGGGCGAGAGCGGCAAATACGGCGGCGGCGGAGCCTGGATGCCGGGCACGTATGATGCCGAAACCGGGACGGTTTATTACGGGACCGGCAACCCCGGCAAGGACTTCGTCAACTCGGAGCGGGAAGGGGACAATCTCTATACGGACTCGGTGGTCGCGCTTGATGCGAAGACCGGAAATCTCAAGTGGTATCGGCAGGAAATCAAGCAGGACGTATGGGATTACGACTCCCCCTATGAGGTCATGCTGTTCCAGAAGAACGGCAAAGACCTGATCGTGCACATGAACAAGAGCGGGTATGTATTCGTACTGGACAAGCAAAACGGCAACATCGAGAACATTTGGCCGATCAGCGACGTCAAGAACTTCGTGAAGGACATCGACAAGGAGACGGGAGAGCTCGTCGGGCGCGTCGAATTGCCGATGAATCAGGAAACGCTGATCTGCCCGTCGACCTTCGGGGGACGTAGCTGGAATTCCGGCGCCTACAATCCGAAGACCGGACTTTGGTACAATAACGTTCTGGATTTCTGTGGATACCTAAAGCCGGTCGCGCAGAAGGTGGACCCGAAGGACTATGGCACGGGTCATACCGGATCCAATGATTTCGGCCGGTTGGTCATGGCGCCGGACGGCCGCAAGCCTGGCCGGCTCGACGCGAACGATCCGGTCACGGGTCAGCGCAAATGGACTTACGAGATGGACGTTCCTGGCTTCGCCAGTGTTCTAACCACCGGCGGCGGGCTGGTGTTCAATGGCGACCCGATGGGCGTCCTGCGAGCCTTCGACGCCGAGACGGGCAAGGTGCTGTGGAGCTTCAATACCGGCTCCGGGATGCGCGGCGGGATCATCAGCTACGCCGTCGACGGCGAGCAGTACATCCTGGTTCCGAGCGGCTGGGGATCCTACGCGGCGATCCTGCTGCCGCCGCTTTTTCCGCAACTCGAGAAGGTACCGGCGGCATCGACGTTGATCGCCTTCAAGCTGGCGAAGTGAGCAGCGGCGGGGCGGCGGGATTTCCGCAGCCCCGCGACTTCGGCTTGCCCTGGAGATATCTGCATGACCTACGGATTTGTGCTGGCCACGGCATGGATTTTCATTGGCGCCACGGCCTTGGCGGAAGAGGGCGCTGCCAACCTGAAGGACCCCAAGATGATTTCAGCCGGCCACGCGCTCTTTCTGGAAAAGCAATGCGCGCATTGCCACGGGGAAGATGGCCGGGGTGGCGTCAACCTCGCCAAGCGCGATCTCGACCCCGCCGGCGTCTTCCAGTCCATCGCCGAGGGACGCGAGAAGAACGGCATACGGATGCCGGCATGGCGTGAAGTTTTGAGCGACGAGGAGATTTGGCAAGCGACAGCCTACGTCATGTCGATCAGCCATCAATCGAAATAGCGAGGAGCGGAAGCGAGGTGGCCGTCCAAGCGACCGCCCCTGTGGGCACGATGGATCGGCACGCTGGCTTCGCTGGCTCGCGATGATGAACGCGGCAGAGGCGAAACGCGCTCAGGACCGTTTGCAGCCGGCCGGCGCGGAGCGGAGATAGGGGCCGAGCACCGCGGCGATGCGGCACGGGCTGATCGGTCGGCGGATGCGCGCCGGTTGGCGATGCAGGTTCAGCATCGTGGCCCCTCCCCCGGTGAGCGCCACCCGTGTGATGCCGGCGCGGCCGACGCGAGGGCCGCCGGGGACCGGCAGGCCAGCGCCCACCGCCGCGACCGCCAGCCGGTAATAGCTCGCGAGTTCCGGCGTGTGGGAGTGATAGAGCCCGATCGCGGCATACCAGTTGCCGTTTGCCCCGTCGTGCAGCGAGCGGAGGAAGCGGGCGGCGTAGTCGGCGTTGATGGCGGGGTCGAACGCGTCGTCGAGCGAGCGGAAGGCGCTCGGGTGCATCTGCAGGTCGACCTGCATGCAGCCCACGTCCATGAACTGCACCCCGTTCGCCAGGCCCTGCCGCGCCCACACGATCGCGTCGGCCTTGGAGGAGAAGAAATAGCCCTGCCCGTCGGCGTTGATCGTCCAAGGCCAGGGTTCGAGCTGGCCCTCGGCGTTGCGCCGGCCGCTTTCCACCTTGGCGATGGTGACGAGCAGGCCGGGCGGGGTGTCGTGCCTGTGCTCGGCCTGCTCGATGGCCCGGGCGCAGAGGGCGGTCTGGCGCGGGCCGGGCTGGGCGCGGGCGGCCAGGGGGAGTGGGAGGAGGAGCAGGAGGCAGGCTGCGAAAGTGCGCGCTGCCGGGCGCGACCCCCTCACCCAACCCTCTCCCCCAAGGGAGACAGGGCTTTTTCTTCTCCCTCTCCCCCGCTTGGGGGAGAGGGTTGGGGTGAGGGGGTCGCGCGCACCAGCATACGCCGGGCGGCGGCCGCGTCGCGGGCAAGCGCCAGCAGCGCCGGGAGTTGGCCCGGCCGCACCAGGTACCCGAGTGAAGCACCCGGAAAAAACCGATGGCGCCCCGCGCATCGAGCGCCACGAGCGCTGCCGGCGGCAAGTCGCGCCCTGCCGGGTCGCAGATCGCGCGCAGGGCGGCGAAGCCTAGCCCATGCTCCGACGCGACCCGCGCGACCGCGCCGCTTTCCAAATCCACCGCCGCCGCACCGGTCATCTCGAAGAGATGGCGCTTTTCAGCCACGCCCGCCACTGCCGTCTCGCCGCAAAGCAGCGTCCTGCCGTCGGCACGCCCCAGAAGCGTGGGATCGGTCGGCAGGAGCGAGCCAGCCAGCAGCACATGCGATGGGATCACGAGGTCGCCCGCCCGCAGCGCGGGATCGAGCCCCCCCGCGAGGCCGAAGCTCACCAGCGCCGTTACGCCCTGCGCCACCAACTCCCGCGCCGCGCTCGCCGCGCCCGTGGGAGCGCCGCCGCCAATGGCGACCGGCCAGCCGCTGCGGCGGGCGATCCGCGCCTCCGCCCGGAGTCCGACGACGATCCCTATTCGGTCAGAAGCCAAACGCAACCTTGCGCGCGTTGCCTCGCCGCAGGTTGCGGTAGCGCGCCAGGGCGAGCAGGGGGAAGAACAGCCGGTAGCCGTGATAGCGCAGATAGAACACGCGCGGGAAACCGACCGCGGTGTAGGGCAGCTCGCGCCACTCGCCGTCGCTGCCCTGGGTAGCGACGAGGTATTCGAGCCCGCGCGCCACGGCCGGATGCTCCGCCTCGCCCGCCGCCATGAGGCCGAGCAGCGCCCAAGCGGTTTGCGACGGCGTGCTCTCCTTATACTGCCCGCGCGGGGCGTCCCCGTAGCTCGCCTCGTCCTCGCCCCAGCCGCCATCGGAGCGCTGGACCGAGACGAGCCACTCCACCGCGCGGCGCACGCAGGGATCGTCGGGCGAGACACCGGCCGCGTTCAGCGCGCAGAGTACCGACCAGGTGCCATAGATGTAGTTGGTGCCCCAGCGGCCGAACCAGCTGCCATCGGCCTCCTGGTCCGCCCGGAGAAAGGCGAGGCCGCGCTCGATCACCGCCCGGTCCTCGGGGCGTCCGAGCTGTGCCAGGAACGAGACGCAGCGGGCGGTGACGTCGGCGGTCGGCGGGTCGAGCAGCGCGCCGTGGTCGGCGAAGGGGATGTGGTTGAGGTGGTAGTGCGTGTTGTCGGCGTCGAACGCGCCCCAGCCGCCGTTGCGCGATTGCATGGCGATTACCCAAGCCCGCGCGCGCTCGATCGAGGCGGCGTGCGCCGGGTCGCCGTTGCGGTGCAACAGCATGGCGACCACGGCGGTGTCGTCCACGTCCGGGTAGTGCGGATTGTTGTACTGGAACGCCCAGCCGCCGGGCGGCGCGCCGGGCCGTGCATCGGCCCAGTCGCCGATCACGTCGTTGATCTGCCGGTGGCGCAGCCACGCACACGCGGCATCGACGCAGGGGGCGGCGGCGCTGTCCGCCTCGGCGACGGCGTGGCCGGCGAGGCCGGTATCCCAGATCGGCGACAGGCAAGGCTGGCAGTAGGCGCGGTCTGGCTCGATCACCAGCAGCTTGCGGATCGAGGCCCAGGCGATCGCCGCGCTCGGGTGATTGGGGGCATAGCCGAGCGTGTCGAACATCATCACGCTGTTGGCCATCGCCGGGTAGATCGCGCCGAGCCCGTCCTCGCCATTCAGCCGCTCGGTGACGAACCGCACAGCGCGGGCGATGGCGCGGCGGCGCGTGTTGGCGGGGAAGAACGGCTGGATTCCCCGCAGCACGACGTCCACCGCCTTGAAGAAGCGGCCCCAGGGGGAGCGGTACGGGCCGCGGATCCAGTCGCGCACCCGCGCGGGCGGCGTGCGGAACAGCTCGGGGACGCCGACGCCGCGCGGATTGCGGGCAAGCGGCTTCAGCGCCATCAGCACCAGCAGCGGAACGATGACCGTGCGCGACCAGTAGGAAACCTTGCTGAGGTGGAAGGGAAACCAGCGCGGCAGCAGCATGATCTCCACCGGCATCACGGGCACCGCGCGCCACGGCGCCTGGCCGAACAGGGCGAGTTGGGCGCGGGTGAACACGTTGCTGCGCTCGGCGCCGCCATGCGCGAGGATGGCCTCTCGGGCGCGGATCATGTGCGGCGCGTCGGGACGGTCGCCGATCGCCTTGAGGGCGAAATAGGCCTTCACGCTGGCCGAGAGGTCGAACGCGCCGTCGTGGAACAGCGGCCAGCCGCCGTGCGCGCCCTGGATGGCGCGCAGGTAGACGCCGATCTTGCTCTCGAGCTCCGGCTCGATGCGGTCGAGGAAGTGCTCCAGCAACACGTATTCTGCCGGGATGGTGGCGTCCGCCTCCAGTTCGAACACCCAGTGGCCGTCGGCGTTCTGCCGGCCAGCCAGCGCCTCGCCGGCGCGGGCAATCGCGTGCGCGACCCGTTCCAGGGGCACCGGCTCGTCGGACAGGCTCGCGGGAGAGGCGGTTTCGAGCGGCATGGAGAAATCCGTGTCAGGCCGCACGGATGAAAAGCTCGGCGGCGGTACGGCCTGACCTGATGGCACCTTCGATGGTGCCGGGCAAGCCGGTGGCGGTCCAGTCGCCGGCCAGGGCGAGGTTGACGAGGCCGGTGCGCGCGGGCGGGCGCCGCCGCTCCTGCTCGGCGGTGGCGGCGAAGGTGGCGCGTTTCTCCTTCACCACCCGCGAGGCCGGCATCGGGCCGGATAGGCCGAAAGCGGCGCATACATCCGGCCAGGCGGCGGCGGCGATGCTCTCGGCGGGCTGGTCCATCATGCGGTTGGCCGCGCTGATCGTGACGGAGACATGACCGGGCTTGACAAACAACCATTCCGCGACCCCGCCGATCAGCCCCACGAACCCCGCGCGGCCGCCATCCGCCTCGGCGCGGAAGTGGATGTTGAGGATGGCCTCAAAGGCGTCGGGGCAGCGCAGGCCAGGGACCAGGTCGGCGGCGACCGAGGGCGGCACCGCAACCAGCACCGCCTCGCCCGGTGCCACCGGGATCGGCCCGGCGGGCGTGCCGATTTCGGCGACGCGGTTGGCCGTGATGCGGAGCGCGGCGATCCGCTGGCCGAGCCGCACGGTGGCCCCGGCGGCGCGCAGGGCGTCGAGCGCGGGGTCCACCAGCGACGCGCCGAGGCTGGCGCGCGGGAACCAGGGCACGCAGGCGTCGCCTCCCTGCATCAAGGTCTCGCGCACCACCGCGGCGAGCAGCGAGGCAAGCCCGACCTCCGGACGGGTGTTCAGCGCGGCGATCGACAGCGGTTCGAGCAGGCGTCCGTAGAGCGTGCCGTGAGGCAGCACCGACGCGACAGTCGCATCGGCGCGCGCCAGCCGCAGCTTCAACAGCGAAAAATAGTCCCCCGGCCTTGTGCCGGGGACGCGGCGGTGGCGGGAAAAGATCCACCACGGCAGTCGCCCGGCACTCGGGCGCACGGTCCATTGCTCGCCGCTACGCAGGTCGAGGAACGGGAAGAACGGCTCGCCCGGTCCGCCCAGCGTGTCGCGGGCGCCGATGCGGTCGATATAGGCGAACGCGGAACGATTGCCCGACAACAGCAGGTGGTTGCCGTTGTCCACCACGCAGCCGAGCTCACGGTCGAAATACGAGCGGCACCGACCGCCCGCCTGTGGCCCCGCCTCATAGAGCGTGACCGCCCGGCCGGCATCCGCCAGCGCCAGCGCCGCCGAGAGCCCGGCGAGGCCGGCGCCGATCACATGAACCATCCTGCCGGCGCTCATGGCGCACTATAATGCAGGCGAGTCACGCCAAACCGTGGCGCAGCGCCAGCCAGAGTTTTTGCCATTTGGGCAGGCTGACCCGCTCGGCGGGACGGTCCCAGCCGCGCCGCTCGATGCGGGAGAGAAGGGCCGCGTAGGTGGCGCCCATCAGCCGGGCCGGCTTCATCGCGCGCTCATCGCAGCGGCTCATCGCCGCGTGCGCCTCGCGGAAATAGTCGTGCGCCAGGTCGGCGACACGCTGGCAGGCGCGCGCGAGGCCGGGCGCGCCGAGGGCGGCGCGGGGGTCGTGCGGCACGCCGGCCGCGTCGAGATATTCCCGCGGCAGGTAGAGACGGCCACGCTCGGCGTCCTCCTGCACGTCGCGCAGGATATTGGTGAGCTGCAGCGCGCGGCCGAGCGCGTGGGCGACCCGGTCCGCATCCGCCGAGGCATCGCCGAAGGCGCGCACCGAGAGCCGCCCGACGGCGGCGGCCACGCGGTCGCAATAGAGATCCAGCGTGGCGAGGTCGGGCGCGACGATGGCCGTCTCGGCGTCCATCTGCATCCCGTCGATGACCGCGAAAAAATCCTCCCGCCGCAGGCCGAAGCGCCGCACGGCGCCCAGCAGCACGCGCGTCACCGCGTCGTCCGCCGCGCCGCGATAGAGCCCGTCGATCCGCCCGCGCCAGGCGTCGAGCAGCGGCCCCTTCTCGGCGAAAGCCACCTCCTCGTCGGCGATGTCGTCCACTTTCCGGCAGAAGGCGTAGATCGCGTACATCGCGAGCCGCCGGTCGGGCGGCAGCACGCGCATTCCGCGATAGAACGACGTGCCGGCGGCGCGCACGATGGCCTCCACCGCGTCGAGATCGGCCTGATCGGCGTCGAGCGCGGTCACGGCAGGAATCTCATCGCCGCCACCGCGCTCCGCGCCGCGTCGGCCCTGGTCAGTTTCACCCGCCGCGCCAACGGATCGCCGCGCCTGAGCCGCCCGGCGAGCCGCCGCGCCAGCCCGACGATCACCGCCGTCTCCAGGCGGAGCCGCCGGTCGCGCGTGCGCCGCGGCAAATCCGCCGCCGCCCGGTTCAGCGCGTCCACTTGGTCGAGCAACCGGACAAACACGCGGCGCAGCCCCGGTGTCTCGGCCGCCCCGCGTACGTCCTCGACTGCCGACCCAGCCTCCGCCAGCCAGTCCTCCGGCAGATAGCAGCGATCGAGCCCCGCGAGGTCGCGGGCGCAGTCCTGCAGATGGTTCAGCACCTGCAACGAGGTGCAGAGCGCGTCCGACGGGGCGTGCGTGGCCACGTCTTCCCCGTGCAGGTCGAGCACGTGCCGGCCGACCGGCATCGCCGAGTAGCGGCAATAATCGCGGAGCTCGTCCCAACTCGCGTATCGCCGCTTGGTCGCGTCGCGGCGGAACGCCACCAGCAGGTCGAGCGAGTGGCGCTCCGTCACGCCGGTCTCGGCGAGGCTCGCCCGCAGCCTGAGAGCGCTCGGCGAGCCCCCATCGCGCCGCCCGAGCAGCACTTCCTCCATCGTGTCGAGCCGAAAAATCTTGTCCTCGGCGGCAAGCGCGGGGCTGTCGGCGATGTCGTCCGCGTTGCGCGCGAAGGCGTAGAAGGCGTGGACATGCGGGCGCAGGCGCGGCGCGATCAGCGCGGAGCCCACCGGAAAGTTCTCGTCCCCCCGGTCCTTGCCGGACCATGTTTCCACGGAGTGGAGCGTCGTGGCGCTCATGCGTCGGCTCCCTGATAGGCCCGGCTCTTCCACACCACACCGCGCCCGCGCGCATGGTCGAGGGCCGAGCCGATGGTCGCCGCCATGTAGAACACCGCGACCAGCGGCAGGAACGGCGCCCACAGCGGCGAGCGGCCGAAGCGGCGCAAGGTCGGCAGGTAGGAGCCCGCCGCCACGGCCCAGGCGAGCAGCCCGATCCAGCGCGCCGCGCCATGCGCGAACAGTGCGGCGGCAGGCGGCACCAGCCAGGTCAACGCCATGCCGACGAGGCAGAACGCCAGCAGGACCGGCGAGCGGCGCAGCTGCACATAGGCGGTGCGCGCCACCATGCGCCAGATATCGGCCGCCGCCGGATAGGGCCGGATCGAGCGCGCGAGCCCGCTATGGCCGAGCCAGATACGCCCGCCCCGCTTCACCGCGGCCGCCAGCGCCACGTCGTCGATCAGTGCGCCGCGCACCGCCTCGATGCCGCCGATCCGGTCGAGCGCACGTCGCCGGATCAGGATCGTGCCCCCCGCCGCCGCAGCCGTCGCTCGCAGCGAATTGTTCACCCACGCGAACGGGTAGAGCAGCTGGAAGAAGAACACGAAAGCGGGAACCAGCGCGCGCTCGGCGAAACTCTCGCAGTTGAGCGCCACCATCTCGGAGACGAGGTCGAGCCCGTGGCGCTCGGCCTGAGCCACCAGGGTCGCGACGTGGCGCGGATCGTGCTCGATGTCGGCATCGGTCAGCAGCACCAGTTCGGCCTCGCCCGCCTCCGCCACCCCTTGCGCTACCGCCCACAGCTTGCCGCTCCAGCCCGCCGGGCGCGGCCGGCCGTCGAGCGCCGTCAGGCGCGGATCGGCGAAGCGGCGCGCGATGTCGCCGGTGCCGTCGCCGCTGCCGTCATCCACCAGCACGACCCTGAGCGCTCCCGCGTAATCCTGCGCCAGCAGGGACGCGAGGCTGCGCGCGATCACCGGCGCCTCGTCGCGCGCCGGCACCACGATGCTTACGCCGGGTACGACGAGCGGCCGATCGGGCCGCAGTTCCGGCGCCGACTGCCAGAACTTGCCGTGCAAGCCGAGCAGATAGGCCCAGATCGCCAGCGACAGGACGGCGAGCGCCGTCATCGGGGCACCATCCCGTTGGCGCGGAACCAGGCTACCGCGTCTTCGACGGCCGCGCGGGCCGGGCGGGCGCGGTAGCCGAGCTCCGCTTCCGCCTTGGCGGAGGAGAAAAACATCCGCTTTCGTGCCATCTTGAGATGGTCGCGCGTCACCATTGGCTCGATCCCGGTCAGCCGCGCCAGCGTCTCCGAGGCCGCCGCGACCGGCCAGAGCATCTCATGCCGCAACTTGATTCGCGGCGCCCGCCGCCCCGCCACCGAGGCGATCAGCGCCAGCAGGTCGCGCAGGAGAAGATTTTCGCCGCCGAGGATGTATTTCTCGCCCACCGCGCCGCGCTCCAACGCGAGGACGTGTCCCTCGGCCACGTCATCGACATGCACCACGTTGAGCCCGGTATCGAGATAGGCGGGCATCCTGCCCGAGGCGGCGTCGGCGATCATCTTGCCCGTGGGGGTCGGCTTGATGTCGCGCGGGCCGACCGGGGTGGAGGGATTGACGATCACGGCCGGCAGACCCCGCATGGCAACCATATCAAGCACCGCTTGCTCGGCCCGGTATTTGGATTTCTTGTAGAGGCCGACGATGGCCTCCTCGGTGACGGGCGTGGTCTCTCGCGCGGGCGTGCCGTCCTTGGTCAGCCCGAGTGCGGCCACGCTGCTGCAATAGACGATCCGCTCCACCCCGGCCGCCTGCGCCGCCTGCATCAGCGCGAGCGTGCCGCCGACATTGGCGCGGATCATCGCCTCGGGGTCCGGCACCCAGATGCGGTAGTCGGCGGCGACATGGACCAGGCAGCGGCAGCCCGCCACAGCGCGGGTGAGCGACGCGTCGTCCGTCAGATCGCCCTCCACCACCTCGGCGGCGAGCCCGGCGAGGTTGCGCCGGTCGCTCGTCGGTCGCGCCAGCACCCGCAAGGCATGGCCGCGCGTCAGGAGCGCGCGCGCCACCGCCGAACCGACAAAGCCGGTCGCACCCGTGACCAAGGTTGGGGCGTTCAGGGTCTGCATCGCCCCGCTATAGCCCGGGCTTGGCGGATTGGTGTAGAGCCGCCCGCCAACCCCATCCGGAACCCTCCTTGAAGAAGCTGTCGATATCGCTCGCCGCCCTGGGTCTTCTGGCTGGCACCGTGCTAGTCGGCTGGTTCGGCTTCGACCACGTGGTCGAAGCCGTGTTCTCGGTCGGCTGGGGCGGCTTCGGCCTGCTGATCGCCTGGCAGCTGCTGCTGTTCGCCGTGCTGGCGGCGGCATGGGGGGTCATCACCGGACGGCCGGAGGTCGCGCTCGGGGTGTTCTTCTGGGGCCGCATGGTGCGCGATTCGGCGACCACCTGCCTGCCCTTCTCCCCGGTCGGCGGGTTCGTCCTGGGCGCCCGGTCGATCACGCTGCTGGGCGTCCCGTGGCCGCTCGCCACCGCTTCGGTGGTGGTGGACGTGACGGCCGAGGTGCTGGCGCAGATGGTATTCGCCCTGATCGGGCTGTGCATCCTGATCGCCCAGGACCCCTACACGCCGCTGGCCCAGCCGATCGCCATCGGCATCGGCGTCGCGATGACCGCGATGGCCGCTTTCATCTGGGGCCAGCAGGGCGCTGGCGCGATCTTCGACAGGCTCGGCCGCCGCATCGCCGGCCACTGGTTCCACGACGCGCAGGAGCGCGTCGCGATCCTGCAGGGCGAGATCGGCCTGATCTACGGCCGCACCCTGCGGCTGGCGATTGGCGCCTTCATCCACCTCCTCGGCTGGATCGGCACCGCCATCGGCACCTGGATCGGCTTCAGTCTGCTGGGCGTCGACATCGACCTCGACGACGCCATCGCGATCGAGGCGCTGCTGCACGCGGTGCTCGCGGTGTCCTTCGTCGTTCCCGGCTACGCGGGCGTACAAGAGGCGGCCTATGCCGGCCTCGGAATGCTGTTCGGCGTGCCGCCGGACATCGCGCTGGGGATGTCCCTGCTGCGCCGCGCCAAGGACCTCGCGATCGGTGTCCCGGTCCTGCTCGTATGGCAGTTCCTCGAGGTCCGCCGCCTGCGCGTCGTCTCACCCGGCGAGTAGCGTCCGGCAGCTACGCGAACCGACGGCGCAGGGCGGAATTCATTGCGCCACGTGCGTCAGCGCCGGCCGTCCCTCGATCGGATAGGCGGGGTCGTTGTAGCCGGGGCTGGAAGCATGGCCGGGCACCACCAGCCGGTCGACCAACGCCTCGTCCTCGGCGCCGAGCCGCACGTCGAGGCAACTGGCGTATTCCTCCCATTGCTCCTCGGTGCGCGGACCGCCGATCGCCGCCGTGAGGAGCCGATTTTGCAGTACCCAGGCCATCGCGAACTGTCCCGGCGTCAAGCCGCGCGCCTGCGCGTGCTCGGCCACCTCGCGGGCGACGTGCAAGCTCTCCGGCCGCCATTCGGTCTCCAGCATCCGCCGGTCCTGCCGCCCCGCGCGGGTGCCGGCGGGCGGCGGCGCGTCCGGGCTGTACTTGCCGGTCAGCACCCCGCGGGCCAGCGGGCTGTAGGCAACCACGCCGAGCCCGAAATGGCCGCACGCCGGCAGATGCTCCACCTCGGCCTGCCGGTTCAGCAGGTTATAGAGCGGCTGGCTGGCGACTGGCCGGTCGATGCCCGCCTGGTCGCACAGTCGGCAGATCTCCGCCAGCCGCCACGAGCGGTAGTTGGAGACACCAATGGAGCGGATCTTGCCCTGGCGGACCAGGTCGGCCAGCGCGCGCGCCGTCTCGTCGAGCGGCGTCTCGTGGTCCTCCTTGTGCAGATACAGCAGGTCGATCACGTCGGTGCCGAGCCGGTGCAAGCTGGCCTCGGTCGCCTCGAACACCGCGCGCCGCGACAGGCCGCCGCCGTTCGGCCCCTCCGCCACCCGGTTGGCGATCTTGGTGGCCACCACCCACCAATGCCGGTCGCGCCGGATCGCCCGCCCGACCACCTCCTCCGAGCGGCCGCCGGTATAGGCGTTCGCGGTATCGATGAAATTGACGCCTTGCTCGCGCGCTCGCGCGACGATGCGCGCGCCGGTCGGCTCATCGGTCGGGCCGCCGAACATCATCGTGCCAAGACACAACGGCGAGACTTTCAGCCCATTGCGGCCTAACCTGCGGTATTCCATCGCGATCTCCCCAGCGGCCCGGCCCCGCTAGCGGTAATAGTACCGATACGGGTAGGCGTAGTGGTAGCGCGGATAGTAGGCAGGGACGACGACGCAGCCGGACAGCGCCAGGACCATGCCGATCGCTCCGAGCGCTCGCGCCACGGAAAGCCATTTGGTTCGCATTGCCATGCTGGTTCGCATCGATAAGCACTCCTTCGCCACGCCTCACACAACGCGATGAACGCGGCCGCAATGCGTCCGGTGCGTGTCGGATTGTGACGCTCAGGCGCGCCCCAGGGCGACTCCCGCCCAGGTGAAGAGCAGGCACAGCAGGACCGAGGCGACCGCGTAGAAGCCGGCATCCCACACATCTCCCGCCTTCACGAGCTCGAAAGTCTGCAGGCTGAATGCCGAGAAGGTGGTGAACCCTCCGCAAATCCCGGTCATCAGGAAGATGCGTATGTCCGGGTGCCACACCACCCGCTCGGGGATCAGGGACAGTCCGGCGACGAGCCCGATCACGAACGAGCCGAGCACGTTGATGAGCAGCGTGCCCCAGGGGAATCGTGGGCCGGTCAGCGACACCATCACGGCGGTCAGCCAGAAACGAGCCACGCTGCCGAGCGCGCCTCCGATCCCCACCCACAGATAGACCAGGACCGCCCTCCCGTGTCGTCGCTGCCAGGTCATCTTGGGGCAGCCCAGGTGATCAGGGAAGCACGGCGCGCCGAGCGGCCCGGACCTGCGCGGATCGCATGGCGTTTCGTCTGGCGAAGTTATAGTAACGCACCTTACTATCACTCGGACTTAGCAAGGTAGCCCACGTGCCCGACTTCGATCGCGACCTCTTGTTTTTGATCCATGACGTCGCCCGGCTGCTCCGGGTGGACGCGGACAAGCGCGCCCGGGCGCACGGGATGACCCGCGCCCAATGGGCCATCCTGATCTGGCTGGAGCGCCAGTCGGGGCTTTCGCAGAAGGAGCTGGCGGAAATCCTCGAGGTGGAGCCGATCACGGTGGCAAGGCTGATCGATCGGCTGCAGGCGCGCGGGATGGTGGAGCGCCGGCCGGACCCGAAGGACCGCCGCATCTGGCGCCTGCATCTTCGCCCTCCGGCACTCGCCGTTCTGGGTGAAATCGACGAACAGCGCGCCGCGATAACCGAGATGCTGACGCACGGGATCGACCATGACTCGCTGCGTTGCACCACCGACACATTGCTGCGCATGAAGGAAAGGCTGAGCGCCGAGGCGCGCGCCCCCCGGCGGACGGTTTCAGCCGTGGAGCGTCGAGCGGGACCGGCCTTTGCCGTTGCGGGGGAGGCGGTCTGATGTCGTCCACCACCCACAGCTCCGCCCAGATCGCCCCGCGTGTCACCGACGCGCCCGCCCCGGTCCGCTCCCGCTCGCGTCGGCGGCTGCTCCGCCCACTGCTGATGATCGGCGGCGTCCTCGTCGTTGCCATCGGCTCGCTGGTCTGGTGGGTGCAGGGCGGCCGCTACATCTCGATCGACAACGCGTATGTCCGCGCCGCCAAGGAGACGTTGTCCACCGACATCAGCGGCACCGTCGCGGAAGTGCCGGTGCATGAGGGCCAACTCGTGCACAAGGGCCAAGTGCTGGTGCGCTTCGATCCGCGCCAGTTCCAGATCGCGCTCGACGGCGCCAAGGCGAACCTCACGCAGGTCGGCCTCAGCATGGAGGCGATGAAGCAGGACTATCAGCGGATGCTGCGCGACATCGACGCCAAGCAGGCGCAGGTGCAGCTCGACACCGCGCAATTTCAGCGGCGCGCCAATCTGGTGAACCGCGGCGACGTATCGCGCTCGGATTATGATACTGCGCGGTTCCAGTTGCTCTCCGACACGCGCTCGCTCGAATCGCTGCGGATGCTGTCGCAGGTGCAGCTCGCAAAGCTCGGCGGCTCGCCCGATGTCGACGTCAAGCAGACGCCGGAATACCTCAAGGCGCAGGCCGCCGTGGACGAGGCGCAGCGCCAGCTCGACCACGCGACGCTGTATGCGCCCTATACCGGCGTGGTCACGATGGTCGATAGCGTGCAGCCCGGCATGTATCTCACGGCCGGCACGGCGGCTTTCGGCATCGTCTCCAGCGAGCACGTCTGGGTGGAGGCGAACCCGAAAGAGACCGAGCTCACCTGGGTCAGGCCCGGCGATCCGGTATCGATCACGGTGGACACCTATCCCGGCCGCGTCTGGAAGGGCGTCGTGGAGAGCATTGCGCCCAATAGCGGCGCCGAGTTCTCTGTCCTGCCGGCGCAAAACTCGAGCGGCAACTGGGTCAAGGTCGTGCAGCGGATCCAGGTCCGCATCCGCGTCGACCGCACGGACGACGAGCCGCCGCTGCGCTCCGGCATGAGCGTCGAGGCGACCATCGATACCGGCCATCGCCGCACCTTCTCCGACCTGCTCTGAGGTCCACTCCGATGGCTGAGGCCTCGCCCGGCTTCGTCCGGGTTCCGCATCGCGGCATCATCACGGCCTGCACGATGGCCGCGACCCTGATGCAGGCGCTGGATTCCACGATTGCCAACGTGGCGCTCCCCTATATGCAGGGCAGCCTCGGGGCGAGCTACGACGAGATCACCTGGGTTCTCACGTCGTACGTGACGGCGGCGGCGATCATGACCGCGCCGGTGGGCTGGCTGGCCGCGCGTTTCGGCCGCAAGAACCTCTACCTCGTCTGCGTGATCGGCTTCACCGTCGCCTCGATGCTCTGCGGCGCGGCGCAGTCGCTTTCGGAAATGGTGATCTTCCGCCTGCTGCAAGGCGTGTTCGGCGCGGCCCTGGTGCCGTTGTCGCAGGCGACGATGCTCGACATCTACCCGGCCGAGCAGCGCGGCTCGGCGATGGCGCTGTGGGGCGTCGGCGTCATGCTCGGGCCGATCCTCGGCCCCACGCTCGGCGGCTTCCTCACCGAATGGTACAACTGGCGCTGGGTGTTCTACGTCAACCTGCCGGTCGGCATCCTGGCGACGCTCGGCCTCATCTGGTTCATGCCCAAGGAGCGTGTGCAGTCCGGCCTGCGGTTCGACTGGCTGGGGTTTGCCGTCCTCTCGCTCGGCATCGGCTGCCTGCAGATGATGCTCGACCGGGGGCAGGATCAGGACTGGTTCAGCTCGCCCGAGATCATCACCGAGGCGGTGCTGTCGGGGCTCGGCTTCTACCTGTTCGTCGTCCATCTGATGACCGCGAAGAACCCGTTCATCAAGCTGGCGGTCTTCAAGGACCGCAACCTCACCGCGTCGCTGCTGATGATGTTCGCGGTCGGCTCGGTGCTGCTGGCGAGTTCCGCCCTGCTGGCGCCCTGGCTGCAGAACCTCGCCGACTACCCGGTTGCCGCCGCCGGCCTGCTGCTGGCGCCGCGCGGCATCGGCACGATGGCGGCGATGCTGATCGGCGGCCGGCTGTCGGCGCGCTACGATCCGCGCATCCTGATGTTTTTCGGGCTGCTGATCCTTGTCTACTCGTTGTGGATGATGACCGCCTGGACCCCCGATGTGTCGCAATGGGACATCATCGTCTGCATCCTGCTGCAAGGCGCCGGGTTGGGCCTGGTGTTCGTGCCGCTGCAGGTGCTGTCGTTCTGGACGCTCCCGGCGAAATACCGCACCGACGGCACCTCGCTGCTCAGCCTGTTCCGCAACGTCGGCAGCGCGATCGGCATTTCCGTCATGTCGGCAACGATGGCGCACAACAACCAGGTGCTGCACGAGCAGATCGGCGCCGCCGTCACACCGTTCAATCGGGCGCTGCAGGCGGGCGGCGGGATCGGCGACTACTGGGATCTCGGCACCCGGCAGGGTCTCGCCTTCATCGACCAGGTCGTCACGCAGCAGGCGTCGATCATCGCCTATCTCGACGATTTCAAACTGATGATGCTCACCACTCTCCCGGCGATTCTGCTGCTCCTGTTGCTGCGGCGGCCGAAGCTCGGCCAGGCCGCCGGGCCGGTCGATACGCACGCGATCATGGACTGACGGTAACTTCCCGGCCCGGCGCACCGAATGATCAGACGATCGGCCTGCGCGAATTCCGCCGGATCGGCTAAGCTGCCGGAGAGGCAGAACGGAGCGCGCGGCCGGTCATGGGCGGCGAGACGGTCGAGGAACGGCTGGCCGGGCGGATGCAAGCGGCCCAGGAGGGCGACGCCGTTGCCTATAAGCACCTGCTCCGCGAGTGCGTGCCGGTCATCGCGAGGACGGTGCGCGCCCTCGGGCTGCCGCCCGACCGCGTGGAGGACGTGGTGCAGGATACCTTGCTGACCATCCACCGGGCGCGCGCCACCTACGATCCGGCGCGGCCCTTCCTGCCCTGGCTGCGCGCCATCGCCCGCCGCCGCGCGATCGACGCGGCCCGCCTCAACGGCCGCCAGGGAGCCCGCGAGATCTACGATCCGGAGTCCTACGAGGGTCACGCCAGCAGCGGCGACGCGGCGTCCGAGGCGATTGAGCGGCAGGATCGCGCGCGTCTGGTGGGCGAAGCCGTCGCCGCGCTGCCGGCGGGCCAGCGGCAGGCCGTGGAGCATCTGGCCCTCGCCGACCGCTCGCTCGACGAGGCGGCCGCTCTCACCGGGCGCAGCAAGGGCGCGCTCAAGGTCAACCTGCACCGCGCGCTAAAGGCACTGCGCAGCCGGTTCGGCGGGGAGGCCGGCGAGGATGTCTGACGCCACGCGCCATGACCGGCTGATCGGCGATCTCGCGGGCTCCCTGCGGCCCGTGCGCCGCCTGCCGCCACCGTGGAAGCGGGCGGCCGGGTGGCTCGTGCTGGTCATCGCCGTCGGCGCGGGCCTCGTGGCCCTGGCCGGGTTCGACGTTGCGCGTCATCGCCTCGCCTCCGCCCCGGATGCCTGGCTGGCCGTGCTCGGTTCCACCCTCACCGCCCCGCTCGCCGCCTTCGCCGCGTTCCAGTCCAGCGTGCCGGGACGCAGCCCGCGCTGGGCCCTCCTGCCTGTCCCCGCCGCGCTGCTCTGGATGGCCGCGAGCGGCTTCGGCTGTCTGCGGAGCTGGATCGTGCCGCCGTCCGAGGCCGCCCTCGCCGTGGAGCCGCGCGACTGCCTGGTGTTCATCGTCTGCGTCTCCCTGCCGCTGGCGATCGCGCTGGTGCTGATGCTGCGGCGCGCCTGCCCGTTGCGGCCGGGCCTCACCGCCACGCTCGGCGGCCTCGCTTCGGCGGCGGCGGCCGCCACCCTGCTCAACCTGTTCCATCCGTTCGACGCCGCGGCAACCGATCTCGCCGTCCACGCCCTTGCGATCGCCCTCGTCGTGCTCGCCACCCGCGCGCTCGGCGCCCGCGCGCTGGGCGGTCGTGTGACGTAAACCTGGACCGGCAAGGCTCGTTCCCACCTGAGCGATGGCTGCCCGGCCGCGGGCGTGGCACAACGCGGAATCCCATCGAGCGCGTGGAAGGATGTCATGGTCTACAAGCCGAACTACAATCAGCAGCGGGCGGAGCGGAACCGCGCGAAGCAGGCCAAGCAGGAGGCCAAGCAAGAGGCCAAGCAGGAGGCCAAGCGCTTGGAGCGGGAGGAGGAAGCCCGTCGCAAGGAGCTCGAGCAGAGCGGCGGCGCCAACCCCGCTGAAGGCTCCAGCCCCGGTCCGTCCCCCGGGCCGTCCGATGGCGCCTAAGCGCAAGATCCTTAGCAGCTTCGTCGTCTTCGACGTGCTCTATGTCGACGGCACCCGCAGCTCCAACCGCCGAGTGCCGTTCACCGAACTCGGCGGTCTCGACGGCGATACCCCGGCCCGCGCCATCATCGAGGCGCAAGACCGCGAGATCTCGCTCGCCTCGGGCCGGCCGCGTGCGGACATCCGCTCGATCACCCGCACGCCCCCCAAGCCCACTCGCGAATGACGGGCGAAAGGCGCTAGCAGTCTCGGTCGATGAGTGCTAGACCCTCTCCCGGACGAGAACCGCCGTCGCATCGCAAGCGGCTCGGCGGCCCGTTGCATCACTTAGGGACACAAAAATCATGAAATTCCGACCCCTGCATGACCGGGTCGTGGTCCGTCGGCTCGACGCCGAGGAGAAGACCGCGGGCGGCATCATCATCCCCGACACCGCCAAGGAAAAGCCGATGGAGGGCGAGGTCATCGCCGTCGGCCCCGGTGCGCGCGACGAACAGGGCCAGATCGTGCCGCTCGACGTCAAGGCCGGCGACCGCATCCTGTTCGGCAAATGGTCGGGCACCGAGGTGAAGCTCGATGGCGAGGAGCTCCTCATCATGAAGGAGAGCGACATCATGGGCATCATCGAGGGCGCTCCGGCGGCGAAGAAGAAGGCGGCCTGATCCAGGCGCCCAACAAGATCAGTCGATAAGAATCGCGGAAGGACACTCACTATGGCTGGCAAGGACGTACGGTTCGGCGGCGACGCCCGGCAGCGGATGCTGCGCGGGGTGGACATTCTGGCCGACGCGGTGAAGGTGACGCTCGGGCCGAAGGGCCGCAACGTGGTGCTCGACAAGAGCTACGGCGCGCCGCGCATCACCAAGGACGGCGTGACCGTCGCGAAAGAGATCGAGCTCTCCGACAAGTTCGAGAACATGGGCGCGCAGATGGTGCGCGAGGTCGCCAGCAAGACCAACGACATCGCCGGCGACGGCACCACCACCGCCATCGTGCTGGCCCACGCCATCATCCGTGAGGGCGGCAAGGCGGTTTCCGCCGGCATGAACCCGATGGACCTCAAGCGCGGCGTCGATCGCGCTGTCGCGTCCGTGGTGGACGAGCTCAAGAAGCGCAGCAAGAAGATCACCACCGAGGCCGAGACCGCGCAGGTCGGCACCATCTCGGCGAACGGCGAGGCCGAGATCGGCCGGATGATCGCGGAAGCGATGCAGAAGGTCGGCAACGAGGGGGTCATCACGGTCGAGGAGGCCAAGGGCATCCAGACCGAGCTCGACGTGGTCGAGGGGATGCAGTTCGACCGCGGCTACATGTCGCCGTATTTCATCACCAACGCCGAGAAGATGACGGCCGATCTCGATCAGCCGTACATCCTGATCCACGAGAAGAAGCTCTCCAGCCTGCAATCCCTCCTCCCGCTGCTCGAAGCCGTCGTGCAGTCGGGCCGTCCGCTGCTCATCATCGCGGAGGACGTCGAGGGCGAGGCGCTGGCGACCCTGGTGGTCAACAAGCTGCGCGGCGGCCTCAAGGTCGCGGCGGTGAAGGCGCCGGGCTTCGGCGATCGCCGCAAGGCGATGCTCGAGGACATCGCGATCCTGACCGGCGGCCAGATGATCAGCGAAGATCTCGGCATCAAGCTCGAGACCGTGACGCTCGCCATGCTCGGCCGCGCCAGCAAGGTGCTGATCGAGAAGGAGAACACCACGATCGTCGAAGGCGCCGGCGAGAAGAAGGCGATCCAGGGCCGCTGCGCGCAGATCCGCGCCCAGATCGAGGAGACCACGTCCGACTACGACCGCGAGAAGCTGCAGGAGCGGCTGGCGAAGCTCGCCGGGGGCGTCGCGGTGATCCGCGTCGGCGGCTCCACCGAGGTCGAGGTGAAGGAGCGCAAGGACCGCGTCGATGACGGCCTGCACGCGACGCGCGCCGCCGTCGAGGAGGGCATCGTGCCCGGCGGCGGCGTCGCCCTGGCCCGCGCCTCCCAGGTGCTCGCCACGCTGAAGGGCGACAACGACGATCAGCGCTTCGGCATCGAGGTGGTGCGAAAGGCGCTGCAATCGCCGCTGCGTCAGATCGCCGAGAACGCCGGCGAGGACGGCGCGGTGATCGCCGGCAAGGTGCTAGACAAGGACGAGTACGCCTGGGGCTTCGACGCCCAGTCCGGCGAGTTCAAGGACCTCGTGCGTGCCGGCATCATCGACCCCACCAAGGTCGTGCGCTCGGCGCTGCAGCACGCGGCCTCGGTCGCCTCGCTGATGATCACCACCGAGGCGATGGTCGCCGAACGCCCCGAGAAGCCCGCGGCGGGCGGTCCCGGCGGCGGCATGGGCGGCGGCGGCATGGGTGGAATGGGCGGCATGGGCGGTATGGATTTCTGATCCCCGCGCCACCGACCGACGAAAAGGGCACCCGAGAGGGTGCCCTTTTTGCTCGGCGAATGACTTGGCGTTGAGGAGGTCACGGGTCGGACGCGCCCGCCTCCGCGTCCGCCACTCCAAACAATATCTGCATCCTGGCGAACCCCCGGAGATGGAAGCGGCCGATCCTGTACGTGTCGATCTCCAGCAGGGCGGCGAAGTCGCCGGACATGATGAGCTCCCGCCCCATCTCGCGGCACAGCCGCTCGATGCGGCTGGTCATATTCACGTCGGGTCCGACCACGGTGAAGTCGAGCCGGTCCTCGGCGCCGATATTGCCATAAGAAACCTGCCCGTGGTGCAGCGCAAAGCCGGCGCGCAGCCCCAGGCACGACCATGCGGCCAGTCGAGCGGCACGCCGACCGCAATGACTCGCGGGCAGAATCCATCCAGGAGCGCGGTATTGTCGGCGGCGAATCGTCCCTCCCGAACCAGCCAATCCGCCACTTGGACACCACGCGCGTGGCTGGTCGAGCAGGCACCGGGGAGGGCCGAGCGCGGCCCTGGTTGCGCCATCGGATAATTCTCCCCACCTGATCCGCCGGCTGACATAGGAGTGTCCAATGGCGAAATCGACAAGGGCGCGCGTCATCGGCTTCAACCACGTAGCGCTGGAAGTGGGGGACATCGAGGAGGCGCTCGCGTTCTATGGCCGCCTTTTCGACTTCGAGCTGCGCGGCAAGGGCGAGAGCATGGCGTTCATCGATCTGGGCGACCAGTTCATCGCGCTTCAGAAGGGGCGCAAGCAGTCCGCGGACGATGGCCGGCATTTCGGCCTCGTGGTCGACGACAAGGAAGCCGCGCGCAGTGCCCTAGAGGCCGCCGGGGTCGCCCTGCTCGACGGCCCGTTCCTTGACTTCCGCGACCCATGGGGCAACCGCATAGAGATCGTCGGCTATGACAACATCCAGTTCACCAAGGCCCCCAACGTCCTGCGCGGCATGGGTCTGACGCACCTGGCCAAGAACGAGCGCGCCAGGCAGGAGCTGGCCGAAAAGGGCATGGCATCTGGGGAGTGGCCGGCGTGAGGGCGTCCCTTGCGGTCTCGGTGGCAAGCCCGCGGTAATCGATGCAACGGGTACGCGCCCTGGTCTAGTGTCCATGTCCGTCGCCGGCGGGCGAAGCCGGCGGGGGAACCAGGGAGAAGGTCGATGATCAAGGTGAGCGTGCTCTATCCGGCCGGCGACGGCGCGAAGTTCGACATGGATTACTATTGCAAGAGCCACATGCCGATGGTTCAGCAGAAACTTGGGGCGGCCTGCAAGAGCACGGCCGTCGAACAGGGACTGGCGGGGGGTGCGCCCGGGACGCCGCCAGCCTATGTCGCAATGGGCCATCTCTATTTCGACTCGGTTGCCGAGTTCCAGGCCGCGTTCGCGCCGCACACGGCCTCGATCATGGCCGATATCCCGAACTACACCAACGTCCAGCCGGTGATCCAGGTGAGCGAGGTGAAGATGTAGCCGGCCATGACATAGGCGCGAACGCGAGCGCCAAGCGAGCGCGCGTTCGCTGGGTCGGGTTCGCGATTCTCGATGCGCGAACGCTGATGGACCGAGTGGCGCCGTTCCGCTGTTCGCGGTCGTCGCCCCTTCCGCTACACCGGATGGCTCGGCGAGAGGAGCTCGAGTGTCCGCCGGTCGCGCTGGCCGGCGCACCAGCGATCGAGCGCCAACCCGAACACACGCTCCCCCTGCGAGGCGGCCGCTTCGAACAACGTCATCGACGAGCGGAACTTCAGATCGTCCGGGCTGCCGAAGATTTCATGCAGCGAGCGTCCCGAGCTTTCCAGGACCGTCCGCGCACAGAGCATCAGGCGTGGACCCAGCAGCGAATGATTGAGATAGGCACGCGCTTCGTCAAGCGACCCGATTCCGTAGAATAGAGCAAGCGAGGAATGACCGAGTCCGCGCAACTGGGGAAAGATGAACCACATCCAGTGGCTTGCCTTTCTCGCCGCCTTCAACTCCGTGAGCGCGGTTTCGAAGACCGGCGCCTGCGCCATCACGAAGCGGTTCAGATCAAACGGATCGGCGACCATGATCGTGCCTTTCTCGCAGCCGGGACGTGACGCGCCGGCGACGACGCCGGGTAGCCCGAAGGCGTTCTAGCCGAAGGCCGGCCGCCGCGCGGCCAATGCTGGACGAGAACGGCCGGAACCCTCCGGAGTTGACGGTAACTTTGCAGGGTGCTCGTATCCACGGCCGGTGGATCAAGCAATGGGTGCCTTGGTTCAACATTGCAGACCGGCGCGAAGGCGGGGAAATTGCGAATGTCACGGCGGAATGCGTTGGCTTGACCGCCGAAGGTTTGTGGCATTCTCGCTGCTCAGCGTGGTCGCCTTGCCCGGAGCGTCGATCGCATCACCGCCAGGCGACGTCATACTGCCGATCGCGGCGTTGGACGAGGCGATTCTGGCCGCGTGGAGAGCAGGAACCGACGCATCGTTCGAGCAACGATATCGCATGTTGCAGCAAGTCGTGACGCGAGCGCTCGACCTGCCGGCGATCCTGCGCGCCAGCGTCGGACCGCACTGGATACGATTGCTGGCGCAGGACCGGAAATCCCTTCTCGCGGTCTTCGAACGCTATACGGTCGCGTCGTATGTCGCCGGATTTACCCGTTACGCCGGGCAGACCATCGAGATCGATCCCGATCCGCGACAGGCCGGGGCTGAGCGGATCGTCGGGACACGCATCCTCCAGCCCGCGGGCTCCGCGATCCGGATCGACTACGTGATGCATCCTGCATCGGACAATTCCGAGGACATCTGGAAGGCAGCCGACGTGCTGCTCAACGGCACGATCAGTAGAGTGAGTGTGCAGCGGTCCGATTTCCGGGCCTCGCTCGACGAGACCGGCGCCACAGAGCTGATCGGCCGTCTGCAGCGGCGGATCGCGGATCTCTCCGGCGGAACCATGTAAGGCCGGAGGCGGCTCCCTCATGCATATGCTGTGCTACGTGTTGATACTGCTGACCGCGCTCGGGGTGGCGCAGGCGGTTGCCGGCCTGCTTGCGGTGCGCGTCTTTGCCGGCCGGGGGCAGCATCCCGCAGAATCGCTGCCACCCGTCACCATCCTCAAGCCGGTCTGCGGCGACGAGCCGATGCTCGAGGAGGCGATCCTTTCGTTCTGCGTTCAACAATATCCCGCATTCCAGCTCCTGGTCGGCGCACATGATCCCAGCGACCCCGCTCTCGAGGTGATACGCCGTTTGCAAGCTCGCTTTCCGGAATGCGACATCACCGTCGTCGCCGACCCCACGCTTCACGGACCCAATCGCAAGATCGCGAACCTGATGAACATGCTGCCGTTCGCCAAGCACGATCTGCTGGTGTTCGCGGACAGCGACCTTCACGTCAAGCCGGACTATCTGGTTCGGGTGGTGGCCGCGCTCGAGCAGCCGGGCACCGGACTCGTGACCACACTCTCCAGCGGGAAGCCCGCGGTCGAGGGCATTCCGGCCCTGCTGGGCGCGACGCATATCTCACACTCCTTCCTGCCCGGCTCGCTGCTGGCCGTGGCACTCGGGCGACAAGACTGTCTCGGCTGCACGATGGCGCTGCGCCGGCAGACGCTCGAGCAGGTGGGCGGCCTGGGCGCGCTGGTCGGGCATCTGGCGGATGACAACGTGCTCGGCCAGAAGATCCGTCGGTTGGGACTGGCCATTCGGCTCGCCGACACGGTCCCCGTGGTCACGGTGCAGGAGCAATCCTTTCTCGCTCTCTGGCTGCACGAACTCCGCTGGGCTCGAACGATCGGTGCGCTGGCGCCTGTCGCGTTCAGCGCCTCCGTGCTGCAGTTCCCGCTGTTCTGGGCGCTTCTCGCCATTGTGCTGTCGGGCGGAGCCACCTGGGCCGTCGGGTGTTTCGCGGCCGCTTGGATCGTTCGGGCCGCGGTGGTCCGGGACATCGACCGCGCCCTTCGCGGTCGGCTAGCGCGCCCGCCGCGGTCGACCCCGTTATGGCTCCTGCCGGCCCGCGACGTGCTGTCGGCGGTCGAGATCGTGGTGAGTCATTGGAACGACGAGGTCATATGGCGGGGCCACACGATGCAGGCCGATCGCGGAATTGCGCCGCGCGGCCAGCCACTCGGCGATGTGACGGAGATCGCGGAGGATGACACCCTGCCGGCCTGAGGTCGTCGCCCTTCTGACCTCGTCCCAACCGCCCGGACAAGGTAGAGGTCGCGAGCGTGAGACACAGACGACGGAGGAACGGCATCGATCGGAAGCGACTGAAGGGCCTGTCGCTTGTACTCGGCCTCGCTGGTCTGTTGCTCGGCACCGCTCTGATCGGCTGGTTCGGCTTCGAGAGGGTCGTGGCCGCGACCATGTCGGTCGGCGCCTTGGGTTTCGCCGCGGTTTGCGCCTGGCAGTTCGTGCTGTTCGCGGTGCTGGGTGTGGCTTGGTACGTGCTCCTGCCGCCGAGCCGAAATTGGCGGGCCTGGGTTCTGATCTGGGGGCGGATGGTGCGCGATGCGGCGGGAAACTGCCTGCCCTTCTCGCTGGTAGGGGGCTTCGTGGCGGGCGCCCGCGCGGTGACGCTGCATGGGATCCCGTGGCCAACCGCGACGGCTTCGACGGTGGTCGGCGTCACGGCGGAGTTTCTCGCCCAGATCGGCCTGGTACTGATCGGGGTGCTGATCTTATCGGCCCGGTCGCCCGGCTCCTCGATGACCCTGCCTGTCTGCATCGGCCTGATCGCGGCGCTGATCGCCGGCCTGGCTTTCGTGTGGCTCCAGCGCGGCGCGACATCGCCGCTGATGCGACTGAGCAGCCGGATCCTTGGCAACTGGGTCCGCGACGCGGATATCCAGATCACGGCGGTTCAGACGAAGCTGACGGCGATATATGGCGACCCGTGGCGGGTCGCTCTCTGCGCCGGGCTGCACCTCCTCGCCTGGTTCGGAACAGGGGTCGCCAGCTGGATCGCCTTCCGGCTGCTCGGCGCCGACATCGATTTCCTCGGGGCGCTCGGGATCGAGGGTCTCCTGCACGCCGTGCTGGCGACCGCTATTCTCGTTCCCGGCTACGCAGGGGTGCAGGAGGCGGCGTACGCCGGGGTCGGCGCGCTATTTGGCCAGCCGCCGGAACTCTCGTTGGGGGTCTCACTCCTCCGGCGAGCGCGCGACCTGGCTTTGGGCGTTCCCATTCTGCTGATCTGGCAGCTTGTCGAGCTCCATTGCCGGCGTGCGAACCGGCTTTGAGAGATGGACGGCGACGAGACGACCCGACTATTGGACACCTCGAATTACTCGAGAAGCGGGCTTCCTTGATCAGGTTGATGGAACCGGAACGGTCTGCGCCGCAATTTGCGGCCAAACATGGTTTCGCGGGAGGGATTTGACGGATGCAGCGCGGCTTGCGCTCTCACGCGGACACACTGCGCCCCTCGATCCAGACGAGGCGCGAGAGATTGTAGGCCAGGTTGGCGAGCGTGAGCTTCGCCGTTGCCCGCGCCAGACCGATGGTGCGCACGAGCAGACCCATGCGACGCTTCTGCGCGGCGAAGACGTGCTCGAACTCGGCTGCGCACCCGTGCCCGCGTCGCATTGCCGCGGGCGATGTGCGGCGGCATCGGCCTGCCGCGCGGCTTGGCGCGCTGGAACTGCGCCACCAGCCGGCGTCTGTCGATCAGCGCCAGATTGGCTTTGCTCCGATAGGCGGTATCGGCCCAGACCTCACTGGCGGTGTTGGCAGGATCGAGCACTGCTGCGAGCTGACTGCCATCGTGGCGCGCGGCATGCGTGACGGCGAAGCGTCGAATGAAGCCGGGACGAGATCGACCGGCTCAGCGCCAAACTGATCGAGCCCGTGCTGGGCAAGAAACCACTGGCCGAGACCACGCGGCAGGACTGGGTGGATATGATCGCGGCGCACCGGGACAAGCGGCCCGCCACCGCGACATGGCTGTTTCAGCTCTCCGGCTCGTTCCTAAATTACGCAGAGGCGCATGGCTGGATCGCGACGGCGCTGTTGCCGCGCAAGGGTCTGACGGTCATCGCGCCGAAGGTCGAGCCGCGCCAACGCGTGCTCGATGACGATGAGTTGCGGCGCGTGTGGCAGGCGAGCGCGGCGCTGTCGGACAAGGGCCGCTGCTTCGTGCGGCTGCTGATCCTGACCGCCTGCCGCGTGGGCGAGGCCGTCAGCATCACCGTGGGCGAGCTGGACCTCACAGCCGCGCGCTGGACCATCCCAGCGGAGCGGGCGAAGAACCGGCGCGCGATCACCCTGCCCTTGCATCCGCTGCTGTTGGCCGAAATGGCCGCCGTGCTGCCCGAAATGCCGACGCTGCCCGACTGCCGGCTGCTCGGTGCCTTCGCCGGATCGGGACTGC
Source organism: uncultured Alphaproteobacteria bacterium (assembly GCA_963795435.1). Classification (GTDB taxonomy): domain Bacteria; phylum Pseudomonadota; class Alphaproteobacteria; order Acetobacterales; family Acetobacteraceae; genus JAFKFI01. Next base: position 841,271 of record CAWCHV010000009.1, on the reverse strand, counting down.
AAGGGATCAGCGGCATCAAGCGCCGGCTCGACAAGCACGCCGAGCTTGAGACGCCCTGGACGATGCACGACGTGCGCCGGACCGCGCGCACCGGCATGGCCCGCCTGGGCGTTGACGCCGCGCACGCCGAGGTGGCGCTCAACCACGTTTCCGGCCGCAGCGCGCTGAAGCGCGTCTACAACGTCCACGACTATGCGGACGAGATCATCATGGCAGTCAAGGTCTGGCAGCAGCATGTGGCGGCGCTGATCTGCAATCGGCCAGCTGAGAAAAAGGGAACCGAGCGTCGGCGCGCGTGAGGCGGCCGTGGCCGACGACCGCGTTCCGCTCCTGGAGTGGCTCGACCGTGGGCTGCAGCCGGGCGATCGCGATGCGCCGCTTGGCCGTGGCGATCGGCCAGGCGCATCACCTATCCGACGGACCACTTCTATGGCGTCAATCCATACAGCGCGGGGCTTGCAGGGTGAATTCAAGTGGTCGTCGCAACACTCTGGAGGGATGTTGGGATGGCAGGTCGACGTCGGTCGGATCGAGCGTTGCGAAGTAAGCTGCGTTCGCCGGGACGACCTCCGGTCGCGCAGCAGGCGCACCGGCGGCGTTTTTGGGTCTTGATTGCGGGTGGTCTATCGAGCGAGGACGCGGCGATTGGCGCGGGCGTGTCGGCGCCGGTAGGAGCACGGTGGTTCCGAAAGGCAGGCGGCATGCCACCATCGACACTTGCGCCATCATCGCAGCCGTTGTCCGGGCGATACCTGTCGTTCGCCGAGCGGGAGGAGCTTGCAATCCAGCATTCCCAGGGCGCCGGGGTGCGGCAGATCGCCCGGCACATGGGGCGGTCGGGATCGACGATCTCGCGAGAGCTGCGTCGCAACGCCGCCACGCGGGGCGGCGAGCTGAATTATCGGGCCACTACGGCGCAGTGGCATGCTGAACGGGCTGCCAGGCGCCGAAAGCCTGCGAAGCTGGCGCACAACGCGCTACTGCGGACCTACGTGCAGGATCGGCTGGCCGGCATGGTCGTCACGCCAAGCGGTGCTGCGGTTCACGGACCGACAGTATCGTGGAAAGGCCGCCGACACGGACCTCGGAAGGATCGGCGATGGGCGTCGGCGTGGAGCCCGGAGCAGATTGCCCACCGCCTACGGCTCGACTTCCCTCACGATGAGACGATGCGCATCAGCCACGAAGCCATCTACCAGTCGCTTTACGTGCAAGGCCGCGGGGCTCTTCGGCGCGAGCTGACTGCCTGTCTGCGCACCGGGCGGGCGTTGCGTGTGCCACGGGCGCGCACCCGTGGACGAGGCAAGTCTTTCATCGTGCCGGAGATCATGATCAGCGAGCGCCCGGCGGAAGTTGCCGATCGGGCTGTGCCGGGCCACTGGGAAGGCGACCTCATCCTGGGATTGGACAGTTCGGCAATCGGCACTTTGGTGGAGCGCACGACGCGCTTCACGATGCTGCTGCACTTGCCGCGGATGGCGGAGCACGGTGTGGGCGTTCGCATGAAGAACGGCCCGGCGCTGGCCGGGCATGGCGCCGAAGCCGTCCGCGACAGCATCGCTGGCACCATCACCGACCTGCCGGAGCAGCTGCGCCGGTCGCTGACCTGGGATCAGGGGACGGAGATGGCGCAACACACACGGCTGAAGATCGACACGGGCTTGGATGTCTACTTCTGCGATCCACACAGCCCATGGCAGCGCGGCACCAACGAGAACACCAACGGGCTGCTACGTCAGTATTTTCCGAAGGGCACCGACCTGAGCGCACACAGCAAGAGTGCTCTCCAAGCGGTCGCGCTGGCTCTCAACACCAGGCCGCGAAAGACCCTTTGTTGGAAAACACCTGCCGAGGCGTTTGACGAGCACCTGCGGTCGGTTCACATGGGTGTTGCGACGACCGGTTGAACCCGAGCAGGAGCCGCCGATCTCAGCCCAATTTTTCGCGGTCTCCAGGCTAGCAGGCAGCCGCCACGCCGCCCGCGTTCGCTGAGCCCTGCCGGTCAGCGCGTCGCGACACAAGTTCAGACGTTCAGGGATCGAACCGGCAGCGGGTCGCTCATCGTGCGGGGCAGCCGCAACAGCGAAACCGGACGAACAATGCGGATCAACACGAGCGCCGACGCGTGGCTGCGCGCGAACGTGAGCACGCGCACGAATGAGACTTCCTTCCGTTGCGTGTTGCCGGACGGGTTAGCGCCCCAGCGATGGAATAGGCGCTTATGGAACCCGCTTCCCTGCTGACCGCGAAGGACGCCGCCCGCGACGTGCAGCTGTCACTCCCCGCTTTTTGGAAGAACGTCGCCTCGGCTTGGCTGCCGCCGCCCAGTTATGTCGCGCCGAAGGCGCCCCGATGGGTCCGGGCCGAGCTAGACACGGCCATCGTGGCTCGGCGGTCGATGGCGAAGGACGCAAAAGCTGCGCGGCGTAAGGCCAAGCTCGCCTGCCTGCGGGCAACTGTTAAGGAACAGAGTGCCGCCTGACCGGCAACCACCCTCCACGATGGAGCCGGCGCGCGGATCAGGCAAATCGAGGCAGGGAGCGCCTCGCATATCTCGCATATAGTGTGATCCGCACTACGCGTCCATCCGGTCACAAACCGGAGACGCCACGATGGACGCATCCTCCACAGCGTCGCTCGGCTATTGGCTGACCCGGCAGGACTGGCGAGGCTCCGCTGAGCAAATCAATCGTCCGGGTGACGCTGCGCGGCGAGACGCGGACGCCCCCGCCGCCGGTCGATCGCATCTGGTGTGCCACCCGCGAAGAGCCAAGCGCGCCAAACCCGAGATGTTCGTGTCCGCTCACCTCGATGTCGTGTGCTGCGTCGTCCCGGTGAAGCCGCCGTGCGCCAAGGCCCGGCCGTTGCTCGATGGCCTGCCCGTAGTGCGCAAGCGGCTGACCAAGTAGCAGCGATGATCCTGCGCGACTACCAGGCGCACGATATCGAGCGCTTGCGCCATAGCTCCGGCCATCGCGCGCCGATCTATGCGGCGCACACCGGCAGCTACCGCGAGATCATCAGCCAGCCGCGGAGCGAGGCCGAGCTCCGCGCCTTCGCCGATGCGTGCGGCCGTAAGCCGGGGCTGGGCCTGCATCGGCTGCAAGAACAGAACGAGGACGGCGCGACATGAGCGGCGCGAAGGTCGGGCTCATCGCCTTCGCCGACGAGCGGTGCTGGGTGGCATGGCGGAATGAGGATCGCAACGGGCGGCTGACCAAGGAACCCTTTCGCGCGTTGGGCCGCCGTGCCAGCCATGCCGATCCCGATACTTGGCTGACGCTGAGCGCCGCCGAGCAACTGGCGCGGCGGATCGTGAACGGGCAGGGTGGCGGCATCGGTATCATGCTCGGCTCCGGCCTGCTGCCCGATTACAGCCTCGGCGGGCTCGATCTCGATCGTTGCCGCGATCCGCGCACCGGGGCGATCGAAGCGTGGGCGCGCGAGCTCATCAGGGAGATCCATTCCTACTGCGAGGTCTCACCGTCGGGCACCGGCGAGAAAATCTACTTCCTCTACCGCACCGATTTTCTGCCCGAGCTCCGCCAGCACATGGGCGGTGCGCTGCACGGCAAGAAGTGGGCGCGGCCGGCCGAGCCGGGGGACGACGGCCACGCGCCGGCGATCGAGCTGCATCTCACGACCGCTATTTCGCCGTTACGTGGCAGCGGGAACGCTTCGACGATGATGCGGAAGCCCCTGACGCCGAATTGCGCATCGTTCCGATTGACCAGCTGCTGACGCTGATGCGCGAGACCGGCCCAGCCTTCGCGGGCGGACTGCGGAGGCCAAATGGGCGGCACCATGCCGACGACGATGCAAGTGAGGAATGGGACGCCGGCGCCGATGCTGGCGGAGATGCCGCTGCCGACGATGAGCTGGTACCGCGCATCCGCCGGGCGGCCCGGTACAACAAGGCGCTGCATCGGCGCTGGGCCGGCGACTGGGCGGGACTACGCGATCAGACCGGCAGTGGCCGGGCGATGGTGCTCGGCGGCGCGTTGAAGCGCGCCGGCTTTAGCTTCGTCGACATGGCCGCCGCGCTGTACTTGCACGCCGACACGGCGGCATGGGCGCGGGACAAGGGCGAGCCCACCGGGCGGCGAGAATTCCGCCGGATGTGGGAAAAGGCGGCGGACCTCGTCGAGGACGAAACGGACGCGGAGCCTCCGCGGTCTTCGAGCTGCGCGCGAGCCTCCCGGCTGAGGCGAACATCCCGCCGCGCCCCTGGCTGGTGCAGGGCTACCTGTTGCGACGTGCCGTCTGCTTGCCGTTTGGGCCGCCGGACCAGGGCAAGACCTTGCTGCTGATCGCCTGGGCCGTGGCGCTGGCGACCGGCCGTCGGCTCGGGCGATTCCGGCCGCTGTCGCGGCTGCGGGTGCTGTTGGTGCTGGCCGAAGAAGACGACGCCGAGCAGGCCAGCCGGTTCAGCGCCGCGCTGCGTGCCTTCGGCGCCACGCGCGAGAATGTCGATCCGTGTATCCGCCGGCTGGTCGTGACCGATCTCGCGACGCTGCTGACCGTGGACAAGGACACCGGCGAGGTGATCCCGGCGGCGGGTTGGGCCGAGCTCCGCACCGCCGTCGCCGACTTCGCGCCGGACGTGCTCGTGCTCGACCAGCTGGTCGAATTTCACACGGCCGACGAAAACGACAATACGCGGCTCAAGGCGGTGATCGCCCGGTTCCGTGGCTTGGCGCGCGAGTTCGACCTCGCGGTAATTATCAGCCGCCAGCCAGAAAGGGCGCCGTGACGCCCGGCGACCTCGACCCCGCGCGCGGTGCCGGCGCGATCGGCGGCGCCGCGCGGGTCGCCTTCACGGTCGTGGAGATGACCCGCGAGGAGGCCGACGCGTTCGGCGTCGATCACGCCCACCGACATTTTTACCTCCGCCCGGACTGGGCCCGCGGCTCATACGCTCCGCCGGCCGTGGCTGCCCGGACGCCGGAGCCAGCCGTGGTCACCCAAGCGGGAGGTGCGGGCGCGCTCCATCCGCCGCCTGCTCGAGCGGCACGGCGTCTCGCGGGTATCCGAAGAGCTGGCCTTGGCGGCGCTCGCCGAGCTGGGCATCGAGAGCGCGGTTTACCACGACCGTGACGGGAAGAAGGCTCAAGGGCTCCGGACCCAGGAGGGTCGCCCAGAGGTGCGCGGGGTTGAAGAATGCGCGCAGCAATGAAGCCGAGCCCGACAGCGGAAGACCGGCGGTTCAATGGCGAAACCGGGCTTTTCCGCTTCGCCGCTAATGGCCGCCGCCTGAGAGAAGAAGCACCAGCGGCGGAGGGTCCGCCACTGGTGCCCCCTCGGGCTTCTCTTGGGCGGGATCGCGGCAAAACCCCCCACCAGCGGCGGGGTCCGAAGGCGACTGCAACTCACGCGCGAAGCGCGTCAGCCTGGACGGGTCGGCGATGACGGGAACGGCGTGGACGCGCGACCAGCCCTCCCTGCGGCCCCAGCCCGCCCGGGACGATGCCGATTGGTGGCCGACGCCGCCATGGCTGGTCTCCGCCGTGATCCGCTTTGTGCTGCCAGCGCTGCCCGGCCCGATTTGGGAGCCGGCGGCCGGGGATGGCCGGCTCTCGGCGGCGCTGCGGGCCGATGGCCGGACCGTGCTTGCCTCCGACCTGGTGCCGCGCGCTCCCGGAGTCTTGCGGCACGACTTCCTGCACAACCCGCCGCCGGCCGAGACGCGCGGCGCGGCGGTCGTCACGAACCCGCCGTTCAACGCGCTCGACGGGTTCATCGTGCGCGGGCTCGGCCTGCTCGACCGTGGCAAGGTTTTCGCCCTGGTGCTGCTGCTGCGCGACGACGCACTATCAGCCGGCAAGCGCGCCGCTGCGCTCAACTGCGCCGACTCGGAGTGGGGTGCTCTTGGCGGCCGGTCTGGCTGCCAGGGACACGCGGCGGCGGGCGCTGGTCGAACACCTGGGGCGTCTGGCGCGCGGACCGCACCGGGCCGCCACTCTCACACCGACGCCGATACGCCGACGTCGAGCCCGCCCTGGATCGTCGCGGAGAATGACTGATGAGCGACCCGCCGCAGGTCCTGAACAAGCAGCGCGATCGCATCCCGGCCGGCGCGATCTACTGCGGCCGTCCCTCGCCGTTCGGCAATCCGTTCCGCGTCGGCTGCAACGGCAGCCGCGCCACGGTCGTCGCCCGCTACGAGCGGTGGATCGCGGAGCAGCCGCACTTGCTCGCCCGGCTGGAGGAACTGCGCGGCCGTGACCTCGTGTGCTGGTGGGCTCCACTCGCCTGCCTCTGCGACGTGTTGCTCAAGCTCGCCAATCCGACCTTTGGCCGGGACTGCAAGTCATCGACGCCGGTGAGCGTAATGTCGCGCCCGATCGGCACTGAAGCGAGAGCCAGGGCGCGGCAGTGGCTCGCCCTCCTGGCGCGGCGCCGCGCGTTCGATGATCCCAAGGCGTAGCACCGGGCCGCCGCCCCCCTGCACCGCCGTGATCGCACCCGCGCCCGGATCGCGCTTCTCCGAAGACTCGACGGCCGCGCCGAGTTCGTCGCCGCCCTCGAACGTCCGCCGCTGGCGATCTGGCGCACGCTCGTGCCGTCAAGGCCGATCCACCCGGCGCCGGTGAACGAATTGGGCTTGCAGAGCTGCACGCTCGTGCTCGCCGTCTGCGCGGGCGAGCTGTGTCGGCTGCTCGCTCTGGGCGCTGACGGTGCAAGAGCACGCGCTCGCCCGTCTGATCGAGCGCGACGTCGGTGCCGACCCGGAGGCCGCGGTCCTGACCGCCCATCCCGCAGTCATCGCAGGCCGCCGGGAAATGGCGCTTGCTGGGGCACAAGCGGCACGTCCCGACGCCGAGCGGCGCGTTCCTCGCCCGCATGGTGCGCGCGACTTGGCGCGGTGAGAACGCCGGCCCGCTGGTCATGTGCCGCGGCTGCATCGCGACATGCCGCATCCCGACCAGCACGACCTCGTGCTCGCGCCGACGGTCGGATCGGACGCGCTCGGGCTCGATATGTTACCGACGTCGCTGATGCAGACAGGCTTTCGCTATGCGAGCATGACCGAGATCGCGCTTGGACTTCAGCCACGCCTCGCGGCGGATGGCGGCTCTGCGCGAGTGCGCCGAGCGGTTGGTGGGCCGGCATGCATCGCTGCGGCAACGCGTATTCGATCTCGAATTGCAGCGCGGGCAGTCGGCCGCCGAGCTCGACGCGCCGCTGCCGTGCCGAGCGCCGGGGCCGCGAGCTCCCGCGTATGCCGCCCTTGCCTGGCGACCTCAGCGCGGGTCAGCGCGCGACTGTCATGCGTCAATTTGGCGAGCAGCTCGAGGCTGTGCGCGTCATGCTGGCGAGCGCTTACCGATGCGGAGAAGGATCTGGCACGGCACGATCGGATGGTGGAAAGCGAGCGGGCGGCATTCTCGGAACTGACCGCGATCACGACCGCAGCCCGCCGCGACGTTGAGCCTGGAGAGCAATGGCCGGGGTGCCGGAATGGCTGGGGTGCCGTAACCGCGCCGTTCCGCGTCGTGATCGACCGCGATCTCGATTGCGCCACGATCGACGAGCTGCGCGAGAAGCTGACCGATCTAACCGTCGAGGAGACGGCGATCTCGCGCGCGCCGCTGCCGCTGGAGGAGGCAAGGCAGAAGTGGTAGCGGCCATCGAGGTGGCCGCACGCACGCCCGGTCTGAGCGTGAACCCGCTTACCAATCCCGCACGCGATGCACTGCTGGTCGGCAGCTTGTTGCCGCCGGCGGGGTAGTCCGACAACTGGTCTGGGGGGCGCTGGTGCGGGTCGCACCAGAAGCAGTGCAGGCACACAGCGAGCAGCAGCTCGTCGACTTCTACAAGTCGACGTGGCCCTCGCCGCCGCCGATCGCGCGCGTTTGCTGGATGACGTCGAGGTGCGCCGTCGCGCGGTTGAGCTCGCCGAAGAACTCGCGATCCGCGCCGCCAACACGCCACCGCGCCGACCCGACGCGCGAGCGGAATTCACATTGGCAACGATGGAGGACGGACTGTGAGCGATGACCCGGACCTCCATGTGCAAGTGGCCCGCGCGGAGGTGCGGCGCCGTATCCTCGCTTGTGCGGCAGCCGCCTCATTCTGTTCAGCACTTCCCATCGTTGACCACCAGCTGCCCTCACACCTCGACTACCCAATCGTCTCGGCGCCTTCTGAAACGGATTGCTTTCCGCTTGCGCCGGCGGGTACCTGCGCCTGTCTCGACTGCCGCGGAAGCGACGGGTGGGCATCGCCCCGGCGCGCCCGGCGCGAGGTCTTGCCGTCGATGGCGACGATGTCGGGCTCGGCGGCGCGCAGGCTCTCCACCCATGCCGTAAAGCATTCGGAGAAGGTCCGCGCGTCGAGCGCGTTCATCACGTCGTTGAGCGTGTCGTGCGAGGGGACGCCGCGCGCGAACGGCCGCAAACGACGCAGGAAGTCGAGCTTGTGCCCGGCCCATTGCCTGATCTCAACGAAGTTCTGGCCGCCCGCCAGCGTGCCGCACAGCACCACCAGCAGGATCTCGGACAATGGGAACGCCACCTTCCAGGGCTGGCGAGGGTCCGCCAGAGCCGAAAAATGATCCAGAAGCGCCGGGCCAGCCATCGGGAAACCTCCGCATCAGAGGCCTCCCAAAAATCAGACTTCAGCCCGCGCCGGAATCCCCCAACCGTTCAAGCGATCGCCCTGCGGCCACGCTCTCGGCGCTTGCAGCGGGGTCGCCGTGGCATCAGCAATCGCTATCGAAACCCCTCTCGGCTTCATGAGGTACTGAGCAGGCGGCGCGCGAACTATCGTTTGGTTGGACGCAGGCCGGCAAATGGGTTAGAAGCAGCAAAGGTCCACATTGGTCGTATATTGCTGGAAGGCAAACTAGTGACGAACGCCGCCGCCGATCATACATCTTCACGTCCCTCCCGACGGGCGCCAGCGCGGAGCGGCAACGGCTCCGGCGTAGCGGCGACGGCATCGAGATCCGAGAGGAAGTCGGTTGGTTCGGGACAAGCAATCGCGCCGGCGGCGAGGGTCGCCGAGGTGAAAAGACCAAGCCCCATGCGGGCCGAGATACTCGTCGCCGCTGCCAGCATCATTGTCGAGCACGGCTACAAGGGCTGCACGATGCGCGAGATCGCCGGTCGGATCAACGTCAAAGCCGGCAGCCTCTACTATCATTTCCCGTCGAAGGAGCAGATCGTCGAGGAGATCCTGACCTCGGGCATCGAGGAGCTCCACGAGTACGTCAGAAATGCGATCGACGAGGTGCCCGAGGAGACGCCCTTCCCGTCGAGGCTCAAGGCAGCAGTCTCCGCGCATCTCTCCTGCATGTTCCAGTCGGACAAGAAGCTGATGCAGGTCTACGAGCATCTGCCGCCTGCCATGAAGCGCAAGGGACGCAGGGTGCGCGAGAAATACGCGAAGCTTTGGCTCGACCTGTTCGCCGACGGTGTTCGGCGGAACGAGGTTGACCCCTATGTCAACCTCAAGCTGCTCGTTCCCTACTTCCTCGGCGGGCTCAACCGCGTTCCGGATTGGCTGCGCTCGATTGGTTCCGGCAGCGAGGATGTTGCTGACCTCGCCACGTCGGTATTGCTGTACGGGGTGGGCCGGCGACGGGAATAGCCGCGAGCAAAGCTGCATCAACGTCGTGCATCATGTTTCGGACTGCGGATCCCAGGTCTGACGGCGGGCGTGCGCGGAGGCGAGATCTGCCGCACGGTCCGAAGCCGCGCCTCCGGCGTCCAGCGGGCGGCGATGCGGGGCGCCGCCGCGTTTGCCGTCCGTCCGGTTGTCGGCTGGTGCGCGGGATAGGCGCTAAGCGATGGGGCTCGCTCCCGACACGCCTGCGAACATTTCACCGAATTGGGAATCCCGGCGGGCGTGAGAGACGGATTCTCGGCGTGGGCTCGCGACGATTAGCTTGGGACGTCAGCCCATGAGTGTGTGTCCTACAGATCGGGAACGCGTGGACTGAAGCGCTGCCTGGACCGGACTGCGCCGCGGACTCCGTTATGATAGGGCAAATCCTTCGTAGTCCCGTGCAACCACGTTGTGGCAGATCTCACGGTACCGGACCATGCCACCCGCATACGGCATGAACACTCGGGGCTTGCCCGGGATATTCGCCCCGAGATACCAAGAATGCCTCGCCATTGGCAGCAGCGTTTGGCTGGCGACCTCATTGACCTTGGCCACCCACTTCTCCACAGCCTCAGGCAGCGCCTCGATCCGTTCCAACCCCTTCGAGCGCATGTAGTCGATGCAATTGGCAATCCAATCCGCGTGCTGCTCGATTGCCACCGGCATATTGCACAGAACCGACGGGCTGCCAGGACCGGTGATGGTGAACAGGTTGGGGAATCCGGCGACCTGTAGACCGAGGTAGTTGTGTGGCCCCGCCTTCCACGCATCCTTCAGTGCTACGCCGTCCCGCCCACGAATATCCATCCGCAGCAGCGGACCGGTCATCGCGTCGAAGCCGGTCGCGAAGACGATGATGTCCACGGGATACTCAGTTTCGGCCGTGCAGATCCCCGCCTCCGAGATCCGCTGAATGGGCGCGGCCTTCACGTCGACCAACGAGACGTTGGGTCGATTATAGGTCTCGAAGTAATCGGTATCGATCGGCGGGCGCTTGGCCGCGTAGGGGTGGTCAATGTTCGACAGGATCGCCGCGGTCTTGGGATCCTTCACAATTGAGCAGATCTTGCGCTTGATGAAATCTGCCGCGGTGTCGTTCGCTTCCTTGCTGATCAGCATGTCGTGGAACGCCGCACGGAACTGTAGCCCGCCGCGCTGCCAGGCTGCCTCGTAGATCTTCTCGCGCTCCTCGGGCAAGGTTTCGACCGCTTTGCGATCCTCGACCTTGAAGGCCATCCCATTATAGGTCTCATGCGTCGCCGACCGTATCGCCTGCGCGTTCTGCTTGACGTATTGCTTGAATTCCGGCGTCAGCGGCACGTTGCGTGCCGGCACCGAATAGTTCGCGGTGCGCTGAAATACCGTCAGATGCTTGGCTTGCTCGGCAATCACTGGCGCGGCCTGAATGCCGGTCGACCCAGTGCCGATCATGCCGACGCTCTTGCCGGTGAAATCCACCCCTTCGTGCGGCCACTGGCCGGTGTGGTACCAGCTGCCCCTGAAATCCCGCAGGCCAGGAATCGTGGGTACGTTGGCTGTGGAAAGGCAGCCGACAGCAGTGACGAGAAACTTCACGACGAATGTCTCGCCCTGTTCGGTGCGCACGCGCCAGCGATTGGTCGCGTCATCGTAGTGCGCGGACGTCACGCGGCTGTTGAACTGAATATCGCGCTTCAGGTCGAACTTGTCGGCAACGAAGTTCAGATACCCCAGAATCTCGGCTTGGCCGGGATAGCGCTCGGACCATTCCCATTCCCGCATCAGCTCGGAGGAGAATGTGTACCAATACACGTGGCTTTCCGAGTCGCACCGCGCGCCAGGATAGCGATTCCAATACCAGGTGCCACCCACCCCGCTGCCCGCTTCCAGCGCCTTCACGGATAGACCGAGGCGATCGCGCAGGCAGAGCAACTGGTACAGCCCTCCGAAGCCCGCGCCAATGACCAGCGCGTCGAGTTTGGTTGTCCGGAGATCCGCCACGTCGTTCATCCTTTCCCAGTCCTCCCATGTCAGCCCGCCAAGCGCTTTTTCGCGCCGTCGCAGGCCACCTCTCGCTTGACAGCATCTGTGCTCGACGGGACTGTCTATCATTTGGTAGGACGTGTCCAGGGCTTCGATGGACCGTTTGCGATACGGGAATTCTCCGGGCAAAGGTGGCGCATACCCGGTGGCCTCCCGACGGCTTTGCCAGCCAACTTGACTGCCCGGCCTCGGCCCCCTACTATATGGTACTCATGCGTACTTCTTGGTAGGACGACCCGCGGAGGACATATGACACCGGTCCCGCTTGACACGACGACGGCGCCTTTTCCGGCGGAAGGGGCAAGCGAGTGCGCCTCGTTCGATGCGATCGTGGTCGGCGCGGGCATCGCCGGGCTATATCAGCTCCATCGCCTGCGCGAGCTTGGGCTTTCCGTCCGCGCCTTCGAGACTGGAAATGGGGTCGGTGGGACCTGGTACTGGAACCGCTACCCCGGGGCGCGCTTCGACTTCGAAAGCTATACCTATGGCTATTCCTTCTCGGAGGAGTTGCTGCAAGAGTGGAGCTGGTCGGAGCATTTCGCTGCTCAGCCGGAGACGCTTCGCTACCTGAATCACGTCGCCGACCGGTTCGACCTGCGGCGTGATGTCCAGCTCGACAGCCGTGTGTCTGCCGCCGCGTTCGACGAAGCGAGGCGCCGCTGGGACGTAACGTTGGACAATGGCCAACGCTACTCGGCTCGGTTCCTCATCACGGCGATCGGTCCTCTTTCCGCCTACACGCTCCCACGCATTCCCGGCGCCGACAGCTTTCGCGGCCAGGCCTTCCACACCTACAAGTGGCCACAGCAGCCGGTGGATTTCACCGGCAAGCGGGTTGCCGTAATTGGGACCGGGGCGACCGGCGTTCAGGTCGTTCAGACCATTGCGCCGCTGGTCGGGCACCTGACTGTTTTCCAGCGCACGCCCAACTGGTGCACGCCGCTCCACAACCGGAAGATAACGGATGAGGAGCAGCGGAAGATCAAGGCCGGATACCCGGCAATGTTCGAGCTGCTGCGGCAGACGCCGGGCTGCTACATTCACGACACCGACCCCCGCAGCGTCTTCGACGTGACCGAGGAGGAACGCGAGGCGTTCTGGGAAAAACTCTACAGCGAGCCAGGGTTTGGCATCTGGATGGCGAATTTCCGCGACGTGCTGACGGATGCCAGGGCCAATGCGCTGTTCAGCGACTTCGTCGCCCGCAAGATCCGTCAACGAGTGAAGGATCCTGCGGTGGCGGAGATGCTGATCCCGAAGTGCCACGGCTTCGGCACGCGCCGGGTGCCGCAGGAAACCGGCTACTACGAAGTCTACAACCTGCCACACGTTCGGCTCGTCGATACACGCCGGATGCCGATCGAGCGGATCACCGAGACCGGCATCAGGACCAGCGACGACGCGTACGACTTCGACATTATCATTTATGCAACCGGCTTCGACGCGGTCACCGGCGCCTTCGATCGGATCGACTTCAGCGGCGTTCACGGTTTGCGCCTGAAGGATCACTGGGCGGACGGGCCGAAGACCTATCTTGGGCTAATGTCGGCCGGCTTTCCGAACATGCTGACCATCGTCGGGCCGCACAATGCCTCCACCCGCTGCAACATTCCGCGCTGCATCGAACAGAACGTCGAGTGGGTCACCGGGCTTATGGGCAATATACGCGACCACGGTGTCACGCGATTCGAGGCGATGGCGGGGGCCGAGGCCGATTGGTCGCGTCACGTCGAGGAACTCGCTGCCGGAATGCTCTACACCCAGGTCGACTCATGGGCGACAGGCATCAACTCCAATGTAGAGGGTCGGAACGTGCGGCGGGTTCTGCAATACCAGGGCGGTGCGCCGGCCTATCGGGCCCGCTGCGATGAAGTGGCGGCCAATGGCTATGTGGGTATCTCGCTGAGCTGATGAGTCCCAGCGGGAGAAGACGCTTCATGGACGCCGGAATGACGATGGTGTTCGCCAGCTATCGTTGAGACGGCTCCCCGGATGGTCGCGGTCCGGGCCAGGAGTTAAAGCTGGTCGCGGTCGTCATCGGGGCCAGCGGTGGTTGTTTCAGAATACTCGCTTTGGCGCACGTGACGGTGGCTGCTACGCCCACGTAAAGACCGGTCACTCGCTCCCAGTGCGGCCGTGCCAGGGGTCCGGACCCGGGTCGCGCCCGGCCGCAACCTCGGCCAGCCGGCCGAGGTAATGGGCCCACCCTTCCGCGTGGCTGGCGCATTGCTCGGCATTGGGCAGGCCAGTGTGGGTCAGGCGTAGCAGTGTTCCGTGCGGCTGCTCAATCAGGTCGATCTCGACCAGGCTCGATCCTGGCGGCACTACCTCACTGCCGTCCCAGCCGAAGCTGTAGGCCAAGCGGTGTACCGGCACCACCTCGCGGAATGAGCCGCGGGCGAAGCGAGCGCCGGTGACGTTGACGAGATAGAGCCCGCCGGGCTGCGGCTCGACCTCCGCCTCCGTCCCCATCCAGCGCAGGATCTTCTCCGGATCGGTCAGGAGGGCGAACACCGCGGCGGGCGGCGCCGGGATGTGGGTCTCGCGGTGGACGGCGAGGGCCTCTTGCATCGGTTTTCCCCACAGTTGCGAGCCTGCCTCTGCCCCGAGGATAGACGGGCCGCGCCGGCTGCGCCATCGCCCTGGCGAAGATGGCAGGCCACGGGCCGTCGCTGCATGATCGCGGCATGGATCTACCCACGCCCCTCGCTTGGCTGGTGGACGAGGCCGGCGCCTCGCCCGGCCCTGACCGGTTTCTGGCGGAACTCGGCGGACGGCTGCTGGCAGACGGCCTGCCGCTGGCCGGGGGCGCCCTGACGCTCGCGGTGCCACACCCGATCGTTACCCGCCGCACCTGGCTGTGGCGGGCGGAGACCGGGGCGGTGATCGAGGCGCTGGGCTTCGCTGACGGTCCGCTCGGCCAAGCCGGGCGCGACTGGCTGGCGGGACTTGGCCCGGTGGAGGAGGACACGGTCGGCCCGGCGCCGGACAGTCCGGTTTTGAGCTGGGCCGGTACGCGGCCGTTCGATCCCGCCGAAGCGGGCCGGCTGCGCCAGGCCGCGCGCTTCGCCGCAGCGCCCTTGGCCGCGCTGACCGCGCGGGCAGCGCTGTCAGCGCTTCTCGAAGCCTATCTCGGCCGGCGTAGTGCCGCCCGGGTACAGGCCGGCGCGCTGCGCCGCGGCGCCGGGGAGACCATCCGCGCCGTGCTGCTCTATGCGGACTTGCGCAACTTCACCGCCCTGTCCGAGACGACCGAGCCCGGGGCGGTGATTGCCGCCCTCGACGCTTGGTTCGACCGCGTCGCCGGGGCGGTGCACGCCTTCGGCGGCGAGGTGCTGAAGTTCATCGGCGACGGCTCCCTGGCGATCTTCCCGGTCACCGGCGCGCCGGCCGAGGCCTGTGAGGCGGCGCTGCGCGCGGTCGTCGCCGCGCGCGCCGGCATGGCCCATCTTGATGCGGCGCGGCAGGCGCAGGGGCTGCCGCCGCTGCCCTTCGGCGCCGCGCTGCATCTGGGAGAGATACTGTGGGGCAATATCGGCGCGGCCGACCGGCTGGACTTCACCGCCATCGGACCCGCGGTCAACCTGGTCAGCCGGCTGGAGGGTCTATGCCGGCCGCTCGGCCGGTCGGTACTGATCTCGGGCGCGGTTGCCGCAGAGACCACCACGAGGCTGCTGCCGCTGGGCGAACACGTTCTGCGCGGTATCGCGGCGCCCTGCGCCGTCTTCACCCTGCCGAATGCATGAGCGGCTCGTCGCTGCCAGTAGATCGTGGTTTGCGACCAACTCGACGAACCCGACGCAAAACCCAGCCAAGGTTTGGTTCGCGACCGCGACGCCAACCCGTGTACTTGCCCCGAACCTGAACTCGGTGCAGCCGACCGTCTCACGGACAAATGCCATGGTGGAGGCCATAGTGATGGCTGCTCCGGGACCGCTCGCCGGCTGAGCGGGCAAGGAAATTGCGCGCTCGGCCCGAGGCGAGCGGATGCCGCGGCAAAGACGTCGCTCGTCGCCGGCCATTTCACCAGCCCGCTGGCTGCGAAGCAGCAAGGCTCGCCCGCCGGCTCGCAACGTGACTGGCCCTACCCAGCCGCTGCTCGACCGGATAGTCCCACGGTCGGACGGCGTGCCGCTATTTGTCGAGGAATTGGCGAAGGCGGTCGTGAAAGCCGCGCCCCAGGGGAGCCCGGGGACGATGCCGACCGACCGTTCCGGCAACATTGCAGGCCTCGCTGTTGGCCTGGCTAAACCGGATGCCGTCGCGGCGAGGGCGTCGAGGCCGCCTATATCTTCAAGCGCGCTAGGTCAGGATGCCGCCTATGAGAGCCTACTGACGCCCGCTGCCACTGCGCCTTCATCAAGATCGCGTCGAGGAAGACGAGCCGGCGGACACAGAGCCTGGCTGCAATTCGGCCAAGAGTTGGCGCGCCGCGGCAATGTCCTCGCGCGCGCGCTCACTCGCTCGCGCGCGCTTTCGCCACCGGCGGCAAGCACGCGGTCGCGCAATCCTGCGGCTCAGCCCCCATGTAGCCGGTGGCGCTTTTCGAAGCACGGATTTCGCGGCCTGACGCTCGGCAAGCTGATGCAGGGCGCCCGGATCGGCCGATCCGCTTTCTATGTCTATTTCAAAGACATCGACGACCTTCGGCGCGGGCCGACGCCGCCCCGACTTCTCGGCTAGAATCCGAGAGGGCGCCCCCGCGCCTCGATGATCAGCCAACCCGGAGACCGCCACTGGGCGCGCCGTATCGTCCTGCGATGCGCTCACTCGAATGCCCAGCGGAGTGTCCATGCGAGTCCGATGGTTCCGACACGAACGATGGGGACCCCCAGCGCCGGAGTGGAGAGCCCGTGCATGCGACGCGCCCAATCAGGCAGGAGATCGATGGCGGCGTGCATCCCGAGCGCTTGCACCGGGGCGGCCATCCAATTTGGCGGAGGCGCGGTCAGCACGAGTAGCGCGACCTGGCGCGTCCGCGCGTCGCACACGAGCTGCGGTTTCATCGCCTCGATCAGCTCCCGCGCCTCCCGCCTGCTCCGCGGGATCGGGTCGGCTCCCAGCGCACCGGCAATGCACGCCATCTCAGCGAAGTACCGATCCTGATCGGCCTCCGACATGCGTGGTTCGCCATAACGGATCCATGCGCTCAAAAAGCTCGTCGTCTCGGTGACATGCACCCAGGCGAGGAGAGAAGGGTCGCTTGCGGCATATGAGGGGCCGCCGGGCAACTCACCTCGGACCTGGTCATGGATCCGGCGCACCCGCATGATCGCTGCTTCGGCCTCCGACCTGCTGCCATATGTGGTCACCGCGATGAAGCGCGCGGTGCGGCGCAAGCGGCCCTGCAAGTCGGCCCGGAAGCTCGAATGGTCCCATACCCCGGCCAGCACCGCCGGATGCAGCATCTGGAGCAGCAGTCCCGAAACGCCGCCCACCATCATCGTGGTGACATCCCCGTGCACCCGCCGCACGACCGCGCCCGGCAGGAAGAGTCGTTCCTCCGCCAACAGGGCAGGAGGTTTGCGACGCCGTCTGTCGCCATCCTGCGATCGATCGGTGAAGGCCGAGACCACCTGAGCGGCGATGGCTTCCTTGGCCAGTTTCACGAACGTGCTCGCCAGGCCGGACGGGCGCGCACGCGATGCCCGGTTCACCTTCACCAGCGGCCCTTCGGCGCGTTCGTGGCGACCGAAACGGGGGCGAGCAAGAATGTCATGTCACGGGAGATAGTCGTGCCCGCGCGAGGCGGGAGTCCAGGCACTTGGTCAGGCGCGAATACCACAAAGGGTTGCGGTGCGGGTCTGGTGGGAGACAAACCTTGACCGGCGTCCCGTGCTCGCACATTGCCATTCCACCGACCCCCAGTGCACAATCCAAGGTTCCGAAACGGGACGGCCCGTCAGGATCGCTGAGTGCACTCTATGCCTGCAAGGCAGGGGGGAGCGGCGTAATGGCCCGAGACGTCCCTCGTCCCCGTGGGATTGAGACCGGGCAATCCTGGCTGATCGCCTGTGTCGCGCTGCTGGTTCTCAGCATCGCCTATGGCGCCCCGCTGGTCACGGTGGTGGCCCTTCAGCCGATCGCGGCCGAGTTCGGCACCCAGCGCGCCGCACCGGCGCTCGCCGTCTCGCTGACGTATATCGGCTCGGGCATGGGCGGCATCGTGATGGGGTGGGTCGCCGGCCGGATCGGGATGCGGTACGTCGGCATAGTTTGCGGGCTGATGATCGCGCTCGGACTGTTCCTCGCGTCCCGTGGAGGACTTTACCGGCTATACGCCTGCAATCTGCTGCTTCTCGGTTTGCTTGGCGGGGCGGGGATGTTCTCGCCGACCATCGCCTACGTGACGCGGTGGTTTGACCGACGGCGCGGCTCGGCCGTCGCGCTGGTGTCGTCGGGCCAATACGTCGCCGGCGCGATCTGGCCGGTGCTCTTGCAGATCGGTATCGACCGCTATGGCTGGCGCCGCGCGATGATGCTGTACGGCATCCTGATCGCGGTCACGGTTCCGGCGTTGACCGGGTTTTTCTATCGCCGCCCTCCCGAAGTCGAACTCGGCGCCACTCGGACCGGCCAGCTTCGGTCCCGCAACGGACCGCAAGCCCAATTTTGTGCAGGCGACCCTGGGCGCGGCAATCTTTTGCTGCTGCGCGACGATGTCGATCCCGCTCGCGCATATTGTCGCGTTCTGCGGCGATATCGGCGTCGGCGCGAGATCGGGCGCGATCATGCTGTCGCTGCAACTCGGCACCGGCGTGATCGCGCAACAGGCCTGGGGTTGGATCGCTGATCGTGTTGGCGGGTTGCGCACAATTTTTTACGCCTCGGCGGCGATGGCCGCGTCGATGACGGCTTTCCTGCTCACCCAAGATGAGATCGGGCTCTATTCGGTCTCCGCCGTCTTCGGACTTGCCTTTGGCGGGCTGATCCCAGGCTATGTCGTGGCGATCCGGGAGATCTTCCCTGCTTCTGAGGCGTCATGGCGCATTCCGGCGGTGCTCTTCCCTGGCGCCCTGGGCATGGCGGCCGGCGGTTGGCTGGCCGGCGTGATCCATGACGGATACGGGTTTTATGCCCCGGCCTTCGCGGCCGGTCTCGCGTTCAATCTCATGAACCTGATTCTGATTGGAGCTCTGCTGCCCCGATATGCGACGCCGAGAGCGGTGATGGGCTGAGCCGTCGCGGTGGGCGCCCCCCGCTGACCGTCTGCAATCGGCGACAGTTTTTGCCTGGTTCGCATCGGGCAAGGGATCGGAACTCCAACCCGAGCGCCGTCCGGGCACGCCGACCGCTTGTAGACTCAATCGGGCAGTCCCAAGCTCCGGAGGACGTGGCAGCGGGCAAGAATGGTACGCCGGCCGCTCGGCGCGCCTGAGGTCTCGGCATTCTCTTCCCGACCAGGACAGCTGGCTTGTGCGATCGGCGGCTTGGGGGATACTGCGCTCGGGCCGCCGGATAGCGTTTCCGCGGCACCTAACGGCACGAGGACGCACCATGATGATCGCGCGCCGTGCGTTGCTGCTCGCCGCCACCTCGGGCACCATCGCGAGATCGCTCCAAGCTGCCGCGCCCATTGGAGTGCGTGTGGGGCTGCTGCGGTTCGGCACCGTGTCGTGGGAGCTCGACGTCATCCGCCGGCATGGTTTCGCCGCGGAGGCGGCCGTCGCGATCGATCCGGTGCAGTTCGCCACGTCCCAGGCCACCCAGACCGCGCTGCAAGCCGGGCGGGTCGACATGGTGGTGCTCGATTGGCTGTGGGTATCGCGCCAGCGCAGCGAGGGCGCTGACTGGACGTTCGTCCCGTTTTCCAGCGCCACCGGCGCGGTGGTCGCGCCGGCGCAATCCCCTGTGCGTGAACTGCCGGACCTGAAAGGCCGGCGGCTCGGCATCGCCGGCAGTCCGCTCGACAAGAACTGGCTCATCCTTCGCGCCTACGTCAAGAAGCGCTATGACTTCGATCCCGACGAGGCAACGCAGAGGAGCTTCGGCGCCCCTTCCCTGCTGCTGGAAGAGGCGAAGCTCGGGCGCTTGGACGCGATGCTCAATTTCTGGCCCTTCGCGGCGAAGGCCGAGGCCAGCGGTATGCGTACGATCCTGCCGGTCGAGGACGCGGTTCATGGCCTCGGGATCAATGCCGAGGTCCCGTTCATCGGCTATGTGTTCTCGCAGGCCTGGGCCGACCGTAACCAGGCGGCGCTGGCCGGCTTCCTCGCGGCGTCGCGCAAGGCGCGCGATGTGCTGGCGACATCCGATGCCGAGTGGCAATCGCTCATGCCGCTGACCGGCGCCGCCAATCAGGCCGAGCTCGACCATCTGCGCGCCCATTACCGGCGCGGCATCCCTAAAGCCTGGGGACCGACCGAGCAGCAAGCGGCGGCGCGGCTCTACGAGGTTCTGGCGCAAATCGGCGGCCCGAACCTGGTCGGCTCAGCCTCGACGATCGCACCGGGGACGTTTTGGCCGGCCGCCTTTCTCTGAGCCGCTTCGTGCGTGACCGACGGGCGCGCTCTCGTGCCTGGACGGCACCCGGACGGCTGCTCTCGCTGCTTACCTTCTTCATTTTGTGGGAGGTGGTGGCGCGGCTGATCGGCAATCCCCTGCTGCCGCCGGCCAGCACCGTCCTCGCGGCGATCGCGCGGGAGACCGTATCGGGCGACCTGCCCGAGAATCTCGCGATAACGATGGCGCGCGTCGTCGTCGCCTTCGTGGTCTCGATGGTGCTGGGCACGGCGCTCGGCCTCGCGATGGGGGTCTGGCGCCGCGTGGACGTCGCGCTGGACAGCTGGTTGACCGTGCTGCTGAACCTGCCGGCCGTCGTCGTGATCGTGCTCATGTATGTCTGGTTCGGCATGAACGAGGTGGCGGCGATTGCCGCCGTGGCGCTGAACAAGCTGCCGAGCACGGCGGTCACGGTGCGCGAGGGCGCCCGCGCGCTCGACCGCGATCTGCTGGAAATGGCGCACAGTTTCGGGATGCGGCGCTGGCCGGTCATCCGACACGTCGTGTTGCCGCAGATTTATCCCTACCTGTTCGCGGCCGCGCGGTCCGGGCTCGCGATCATCTGGAAGATCGTGCTGGTCGTCGAGCTGCTCGGCCGCAGCAATGGCGTCGGTTTCCAAATCCAGGTCTATTTCCAACTATTCGACGTAACGGGCATCCTGGCCTACACGCTGGCCTTTATCCTGGTCGTGCAGCTGATCGAGTGGGGCCTGCTGCAGCCGCTCGAGCGGCGAGCTTCGCGGTGGCGGCGATGAGCCTGCGGGTCCGCGTCCGTTGCAAGGCGTACGACGGCAAACCGGTGCTGAAGGACCTCGAGTTCGACCTCGGCGAGCGCGAGATCGTCGCCCTGGTCGGCCCGTCCGGCTGCGGCAAAACGACACTGCTCAAGATCATCGGCGGGCTGGATGCCGACTTCGACGGCACGATCGACTGGTCCGGCCGCACCGCGTCTCCGAGGATCGGCACTATATTTCAGGAACCGCGGCTGCTGCCCTGGAGAACCGTGCGGCAGAATCTTGCCCTCGTCCTGCCGCCGAACGCCCATGCCGCCGCAGACGAATTGCTGCGCCACCTCGGGCTCTGGCCGTTCCGCGACAATTTCCCGCCGACTCTCTCGCTAGGCATGGCGCGCCGCGTCGCGATCGCGCGGGCGTTCGCCATCGCGCCGGAGCTTGTGCTGCTCGACGAGCCGTTCGTCTCGCTCGACCCGGAGATGGCGCAGCGTAGCCGGGACGTCTTGCTCGAAGCGTGGCGCCAACGCGCGACCTCGGTGCTGCTCGTGACGCACGATCCGGTGGGAGCGGCGGCACTCGCCGACCGGATTCTTGTGCTGTCGCCGCGCCCGGCCCGGATCGTCGCGCAAGTCGAGGTGCCAACGGCACAACGGCGCGGCGACCGCGCAGCGGCTTTGCGGGTCGCCGCCCAGTTGGAGATCGCGGTCGGGCAACATCTGGCGCGGGCGTGAGCGTGCCACTTCGTTGCCGCGCCCCATGCTCGGGCCCATAATCCGCGCCAGCCCTGGAGGATCTCCATGCCGGAATGCTGGGACGTTGTGGTGATGGGCGCCGGCCCGGCCGGACTGACGGCGGCGCAGGTCGCCGCCGCGCAAGGACTGAGCTGCCTGTGCATCGAGCGGCTAGCCCCCGGCGGCGAACTCATCAATCTCGGCCTCCTGCACGATTGCCCGGATCTTCCCCCCGAGACCACCGGCGCCGACCTGGTGGCGGGCCTGATGGATAAGGCGACCGCCGCCCGTGTCGAACTGGCCTTCGGCGAGGTTCGCGAACTCCGGCCCGGAGAGCCCTGGCGGATCGCGACGGCGGACGAGATCTATCAGGCCCGCGCAGTCATCATCGCGACAGGGCTGACACCGGGCAGTCTCGGCGTCCCCGACGAGGAGCGCTTCGAGGGACTTGGTCTGTCCCATTGCGCAACCTGCGACGGACCGCTTTACAAGGGCGAGAACGTCGTGGTCGCGGGCGCGGGCGAATGGGCGGTCCAGGACGCGTTCGATCTCGCCGGCTTGGCCGGGCACGTCACTTTTATCTGCCCGGACGAAGTGGCGCGGCCCTCGGGCGAACGGGCGGCGCGGCTCGCCGGATTGGCGAACGTCACTGTGCGATGTGGCCGCATTGTCGCCCTGGAAGGCACGGACGGACTGGACGCGGTCGTCATCGAGCGCGGCGCGGCCCAGGAGAGGCAATCGACACGCGCGGTGTTCGTGCAATGCAACCGACGCGCGGCCCTGGATTTCGCCAGCGGCTTACTGGCCACCGATGCGGAAGGCCGCGTGCGCGTCGATGGCGACTTGTGCGCGAGCGAGAGGCGGGCATACGCTGTGGGTGATGTCCGTGTCGGGGCGCTCGAGCGGATCGTCTCGGCGATCGCGGATGGGCGGCTCGCCGGAATGGCGGTGGCAAGGCTACTTGCGGTGCGCCAGGGCGGGCAGCAGGGAGGACGCTAAGTGATGCGCATCGTCAATCCGAGCTTCGGCGTGGCCCCGCGGGGTGCCGAACCGACCGCCATCGGCAAGGTGGACTGGAGCGAGGACCCGATCGTCCTGTTCTCCAACAACAAGCCGAACGCCCGAGAGCTGCTGGAAGGCGTCCGCGCCAAGCTTGGCGCGTTGCGGCGCATCGACAATGTCGACTACATCCACAAGAACAGCGCCAGCCAGCCCGGCCCAGCCGCGATGATCGATGCGGTGGCGCAGAAATACCGAGCGGCGCTGCTCGCTCTCGGCGACTGAGGCTCCTGCTCGTCGTGGAGTTTCCACGACAGTGTCGAACTGAGGAAGCGTGGCGTCGCCAGTCTGGTGATCGCCACCGAGACGTTTCGCCCGCTCGTGCTGGCGCAGGCCAAGGCGCGCAACGTCGAGCCGCACCTGATCGTGGTGAAGCACCCGGTTGGCGGCCTCAACGCGGAGGAATTGGCGGAACGGATCGACGCGGCGTTCGCCGGGCTCGTGAAGGAAATGCAGGCGGAATGACGGATCAATCCGAGGCCGAGATCATCGACATCGGCGAGCGCGGCCCCGAGGCGTGGACCGAGTACGCCATCGAGCAGGGGTGGAGCGACGGGTTCCCGCTGGTCCCTCCCACCGAAGCGGCAGTCGAGAGTTTCATATCGGTCTGCCGGGGCGACAACGAGCCCTTTCCGCCGATATCTCCCCGCCAGGTCGTCCCTACCCTGCGCAGCCTCGCCGCCAACGCCGTCATGGCGGGCTGTAGGCGGGAGTATTTTCCAGTCGTGCTGGCGGCGTTGCGCGGCGTGCTCGCGCCCGACTACAATTTGCACGGCACGCTCGCGACAACTCATCCTTGCGCGCCGATGATCCTGGTGAACGGCCCGCTGCGGGACCGGCTCGGCATCAACAGCGGCGGCAACTGCTTTGGCCAGGGATGGCGGGCGAACGCCACCATCGGCCGCGCGCTCGGATTGGTCCTGCTGAATGTCGGCGGGGCGAAGCCTGGCATCATGGACCGCTCCACCCAGGGCTCGCCGGCGAAGTTCGCCTTCTGCTTCGGCGAGAACGAAGAAGCGAGTCCGTGGCCGCCCTACCACGTCCGCCGAGGCTTCGACGCGACCGATAACGTCGTGACCGTGATGTCGGGTGAAGGGCCACACAACATCAACGACCACGCGAGCACGACGGGCGAGGGCCTGCTCACGACGATGGCCGCCTCCATCGCGCAGCCGGGCGCCAACACCGTCTACGGCAAGGGACCGTATGTCGTGGCGATCGGGCCGGAGCACGCCGCGACCTTGCACCGCGATGGCTGGACGATCCCGGCGCTGCAGCAGGCGCTGTTCGAGCGGGCCCGCGTGCCAATCGCCAATGTCTCGCACGAGAATCAGGTGCAATACGAGGAATCCGGGCACCGTCCGGTCGGCGGCCGTTATCCGGTCTCGCCCGGGCCGGATGACATCCACGTCCTGGTCGCGGGCGGTCCGGGCAAGCACTCCGCCTGGATCCCCTCCTTCGGCGGAACAGCGGTTTGCTCCGTGCGTGTCAGGCTGCCGGATTGACGCCGGCACAATGATCGACTCGGACGAGGCGCCGCTCTTCGCCGAGACGGCATCCTGGGAGGACGCGCAGCAACGGCTGGAGACACTCGGGCTAGGCGACGGCTTGCCGCTGGTGCCGCCAACCGCCCGCCGGATAACACAGATGCTGGCCGGGGTGGCGGCGCCCGAGCAGTCGTACGGACTGGTACCGCCGCTGTTCGGCGACCTGACCGCCGCTGCCGCCGCGTATCAATGCGTCCTCGCCGGCTCCCTTCCCGCCGAATTGCCTGTCGTGTTGACGGCCGTTGCCGCATGCCTGGAGCCGCAATTCAACCTGCTCGGTATCCAGACCACGACGGGCACGCCGACCGTCGCCGTGATCGTGCATGGGCCGATCGTCCGCGCGCTCGGCATGAACGCCGGGGCCAATTGCCTCGGGCCGGGAAACCGGGCGAATGCCTGCATCGGCCGGGCGGTGCGGCTGGCGCTGACCAATATCGGCGGCGCGCGGCCGGGAATCGGCGACATGGCGACGATGGGCCAGCCCGGCAAATACACCTTCTGTTTCGCCGAGGGCGAGGATGCCGCCTGGCCGCCACTGCACGTCCGACGCGGCTTCGCCCCGGAGCAGAGCGCGACGACCGTGCTCGGCGTATCCGGCACGATGGAGGTGCTGCCCGTTGGCGGGGAGGCCAAGCCGCAGGCGATTTTCGGCCCGGTCGTGGCGGCGATGCGTGGGGTGTGGACCGCCAGCAGCGCCGGCCGGCCCCGCCCGGGCGGCGAGCAGTTCGTCTTGGTCCCTCCCGAACTCGCGCAACTTACGACCAAGGCGGGCTGGACGCTGCCGGATGTCCAGAACCACCTGTTCGAGGCAGGGACGACACAGGGCTTCGGGGGCGCTTGCACAGCGGCCGGCATCCAACCCGTCGTGACCGGCGGCGCCGGCATCAAGATGACCTATCTGCCTCTCTGGTCGGGCGGCACCCTGTCCGTCACGTCGGAGCTCTTGAACCTGGCGCAGCCATGACGCAGCGCTGACCGTCAGCACGGCTTCCGAGCCGCTTCAAAAGCCTCCGATGAGGGCACCTCGTGGCCGCGACCTCGTTTATTCGTAACCGTTGCGGGCGCAGCACCTTGGCGACGCGGCTTGCGTGAGGCGAGATTACACGCGCGTGGCAGGCGCGGTCAGGAGTGTAAGTTGTATCGGGTGGGAGCCCAGAACTCGCGGATGGCAGCGACATCGCCTGGGATCGTGCGGTGGGTGTCGAACTGCGCCAATTCGGTGAGCGGACCGTGCGGCGGCGCGCCACGGACCGGCCGGCCGTCGGCGTTGGTGCAATGCGCCAGGATCGGGATCAGCCACCTATGCGCCAGCCCGCGGGCGGGCAGCAGCTTTTGCCAGAATTTTGGATTGAGCTGGATGGCGGCATGGAAGCCTCGACACCACGGGCCGACGTCGATGGCGCCGTGGGCATCGCGTCCGAAGATTGGCGCGAAGCGTCCCGGCGCCTCGCTCAGCGCTACGGCCAGCGCGTTGTGATGCTGGGCCGCGGCGGCGAGCACGGCGTATTCCTCGGTATCGCCATCGTTGATGGCGTCCCTGGTCACGCCGAGCAGCGGGCAGAGCCAGCCGAGCGGCTCGTAGGTGGCTGGCCCGGCGACGATGGCGGCGACAAAACCGTCGAGCATGGCGATGCCGTCGGCGGCGGGCTTGCGCTGGCGTGGTGCGCGCAGCCAGCGATCGAGTTCGTCGAGCGACATCGGCGGCCGCGCCACGCCGGATGCGGCCGGCGCCGGGTCGGCAGGCCGGTGGATCATGCCGCGGCTTTCACGTCCTGCGCGGCGCGGGTCGCCTTCCATTCCCATGGCAACAGCTCGTGCAGTTGATGGTTCTTGGTTCGGCCCGAGACGATGCGCTCCAGCACGTCGGTCAGCCAGGTCAGCGGGTCGACAGCGTTCAGCCGCGCCGTGGTGAGAAGCGAGGCGAGGATGGCCCAATTGCGCGCGCCGCGTTCGGAACCGGCGAAGAGATAGCTGTGCCTGCCCTGGGCAATCGTCCGCATGGTACGCTCGACAGTGTTCGAGTCGACTTCCACGCGTCCGTCGCTCAGGAACATCGTCAGGCCGGGCCAATGCCGAAGCGTGTATCGGATCGCCTTCGCCAGGGTCGACTTGACCGACAATCCCTCGAGCAGCCCGGTCAGCCGCCGCTTCAGGTCGTTCATCAGCGGCTCGCTCTCGGTCTGGCGCACCACGCACCGTTGCTCGGCCGTGCCGCCGCGGATGCGGTCCTCAATGGCATAGATCGCGGCGATCCGCTCGACCACCTCCAGCGCTATGGGCGATTGCGTGGTCTTGTGCACGGCGACGAACTTACGGCGTGCATGCGCGAGACAAAACGCCAGCCGGATCCGGCCGGGCTCGGTGCGCCGGGTCAGCGCCTTGTAGGCGCCATAGCCGTCGACCTGCATCACGCCGGCGAAGCGGTCGCCGAGTTGCGCGACGATCGCCGCGGTGTCACGGCCGGTGGCGAACACGTAAGCCACCGCCGGGGGCGCCGGCCCCTGCCATGGCCGGTCGTCAACCGCGTGCGCCCAAAGCTGGCACTTGCGGGTGCGGCGCCGACCCTTCTCGAGCACCGGCAATGGCGTCTCGTCGCAGAAGATGCGCGGGAAGCCATGAATGGTGCGCAGTTGCAGGTCATACAGCCCTTCGAGCCACCAGGCGGCGCGGTCGACCCAATGCACCAGCGTCGAGCGGTCGAGCGTGACCCCCTGGCCAGCCAGCATTTGGGTCTGCCGGTTGAGCGGCATGTGCCAGGCAAACTTCGAGACCACCACCCAGGCGACCAGCGCGGTCGACGCCAGACCCGCCGTGATCAACCGCGACGGCGCGGGCGCCTGTACCACCGCGCTCTCGCAGCCGCGACAGCCGTATTTCGGCCGCACCGTGCGCAGCACTCGCAGAATGGCCGGGATCACATCGAGTGCTTCGTGGACGCATTCGCCAATACGATGCATCCGGCAGGCACAGCACGGGCAGATCGTGCTGTCCGGCTCGATGATCTGTTCGCAGCGCGGCAGGTGTTTGGGCAGCGCGCCGTTGTTGCGCCGCGCCGGCTTGCGGAACCCTTTCGACGACGCCTTTCGTTTTACGGCGCCGTCGTCATTGGCGGCTGGTGGCGGCATGGTTCCGGCAGCCAGGTCGCCGAGCCCGAGCGTCATCTGGGCCTCGACCAGGGTCACCAGACGCTCGGATCTCGCACCAAAATGCAGGGTATTGACCGAGTGCAACGCCGCCCGCAGCCGCTCGTTGTCGGCGTCGAGCCGCAACACCAGTTCGGCGAGCAGGTCGGGATCGGTGGGCAGGTCCGCGCGGCGCAACGGCATGGGCGAATCGTACCAAGTTGCGCGCCGCGTCGCCAAGAGCAGATTTGGAATTATCCGACCAGAACTGGCTTTTTCACGACAGGGGCAGCCGCTTGCGACCAGACCAGTCCGTCGAGCAGCAACGCCAGTTGCGTCGATGAAAGACAGATCGCCCCATCAGCCACCGGCGGCCAGGAAAACTTGCCGCTCTCCAGCCACTTCGTTGCCAGGACCATGCCGCTGCCGTCCCACGCCAGCAGCTTGATCCGATCATTTCGCTTCGAACGGAATACAAATATCTCACCCCCGTATGGATCAGCGCAGAGTGCTTGCGCGACCAGCGCGACAAGCCCGTGCACGCCGCGGCGAAAATCGATCGGTTGCGTCGCCACCCATACCCGCAGCCCCGCCCGCGTCGCGATCAAGCCCGGCCGCCCCGCACCGCCGCCAGCACCCGCGACAACGTCGCCGTGTCGACACCCTTCATCACCCGTATGCTTGCGTCACCCAGCACGATCTCGATCGCGCCGGCCGTTGGTCGGACATCAGCCCGCGCATCGGACTGCGGTCCTGCCGCGACGACCTTCACCGGCGCAAAAGTGACAGCCGAGGAAATCGGCGCAGATTTTGGCCCGCTCCTCGTCTTGCCGCCCGCCGACACCTGACCGCGCCATGCCGACAACATATTCGCATTGACGCCGTGTCGCGCCGCGACTTCCGACACTTTTGCGCCGGCCACCAAACTCTCAGCCACGATCACCGCTTTGCGGGCTGCGGGCCACCGTCGCCTGCGAGAACCAGAGTGAAGCCAACCTTCACCGCCGTCGCCGGGCAAGCCGTCACCTTTCACCATGCCATCCATCGCCGCACCCTCCGTCAATCAGCAACGGACGACATCGTCTCAACACGCGCGCAAAATTTGTAGGTGATGCCGCCGCAACGGTTACGTTTATTCGGCATCGGGCAGGAGGTCTGGCGCATGGTGACGATGCGGCGGGTGAAATCGTCGGGCATCCGCGCGGTCGGATACGACGAGGATACGAAGGAGCTTTGGGTCGAGTATCACAGTTCGCCCGGCGCCTATCGGTACTGGGGCGTCCCCCGCGACACCTTTGCCGAGCTTGAGGAAGCCGAGTCCAAGGGCCGTTATGTCAATCGCATGATCAAGGGGCGGTTTTCGTATGAATATCGCCTGCGAGTGCCTGGTACGCGCTCACGGCCCAAGGGGCCGCGGAACTCGCAACCTTGATCGCTTGTTGCCAAGCCGCACGGTCAAGCCTGCCCGTATGGGGAGTTGGTTGCGGGGGCAGGATTTGAACCTGCGGCCTTCAGGTTATGAGCCTGACGAGCTACCGGGCTGCTCCACCCCGCGTTGGGTGGTGGTGGGGGGTTGGTTCCCTGGGTTGGAAGACCTGGCGGCGACCTACTCTCCCGCGTCTTGGGACGCAGTACCATGGGCGCTGGGGTTTTTCACGGCCGAGTTCGGGATGGGATCGGGTGGGGGGACCCCGCCATGGCCACCAGGTCGTCCAGCCCAGGGGCCACGAGGCACGTGATCGGGGCACGTGATCGGGGCCGGCCCTGGATCGGGCGATCGGGCCCCCTCGCGCAGCGCGATGGGAGCCCTGAGGTTCTGGCTTTGGTCGTGTGCCGGTCGAGGCAATGGCCGGTGCGTCGCGGCGCTCCACAGCGGAGGTGTGGATGACTGCTGCGCATGGCGGGCGGGCCACCGAACATGTTCGATGGACCCATGATATCGAGCCTGTCGGGCGATTAGGACCGGTCAGCTTCGCGCGTTGCCGCGCTTCCACACCCGGCCTATCGACGTGATGGTCTATCACGGCCCTCCTGGGGTTGCCCCCTGGGAGACCTGGTTTCGAGGTGGGTTTCCCGCTTAGATGCTTTCAGCGGTTATCCCGTCCGCACATAGCTACCCGGCCGTGCCGCTGGCGCGACAACCGGTGCACCAGAGGTGCGTCCATCCCGGTCCTCTCGTACTAGGGACAGATCCTCTCAAGTCTCCTTCACCCACGGCAGATAGGGACCGAACTGTCTCACGACGTTCTAAACCCAGCTCACGTACCACTTTAATCGGCGAACAGCCGAACCCTTGGGACCTGCTCCAGCCCCAGGATGTGATGAGCCGACATCGAGGTGCCAAACCTCCCCGTCGATGTGGACTCTTGGGGGAGATCAGCCTGTTATCCCTAGAGTACCTTTTATCCGTTGAGCGATGGCCCTTCCACGCGGGACCACCGGATCACTATGGCCGACTTTCGTCTCTGCTCGAGCTGTCACTCTCGCAGTCAGGCGGGCTTATGCCATTGCACTCAGCAGCCGATGTCCGACCGGCCTGAGCCCACCATCGCGCGCCTCCGTTACTCTTTAGGAGGCGACCGCCCCAGTCAAACTGCCCGCCATGCAGGGTCCCGGACCGGGCTGACCGGTCGCGGTTAGACATCAGAAGCGCCCAGGGTGGTATTTCAAGGATGGCTCCACCGAAGCTGGCGCCCCGGCTTCAAAGCCTCCCACCTATCCTACACAGTGCTCTCCTAATGCCACTGCAAAGCTGCAGTAAAGGTTCATAGGGTCTTTCCGTCTGACCGCGGGTACCCCGCATCTTCACGGGGAATTCAATTTCGCTGAGCCGATGCCGGAGACAGTGGGGAAGTCGTTACGCCATTCGTGCAGGTCGGAACTTACCCGACAAGGAATTTCGCTACCTTAGGACCGTTATAGTTACGGCCGCCGTTTACCGGGGCTTCGGTTCGGAGCTTGCACTCCTCCCCTTAACCTTCCGGCACCGGGCAGGCGTCAGACCCTATACGTCGTCTCTCGACTTCGCAGAGTCCTGTGTTTTTACTAAACAGTCGCTACCCCCTGCTCTGTGCCACCCGACGATGGTTGCCCAACGCCGGGTCTCGCTTATCCCGAAGTTACGCGAGCAATTTGCCTAGTTCCTTCGGCATCGTTCTCTCAAGCGCCTTGGTATGCTCTACCAGTCCACCTGTGTCGGTTTCGGGTACGGTCCATGACGCTGGAGCTGTTTCCTGGAACGATCACAAAGCCCGGACAATCCGATAAGCCCGAACAACAGTTCTCGTCCGTCACTTCCAGCAGGCCCAGGAATATTCACCTGGTTCCCATCGACTACGGCTTTCGCCCTCGCCTTAGGGGCCGGCTCACCCTGCGCGGATTAACCTTGCGCAGGAACCCTTGGACTTTCGGCGACAGAGTTTCTCGCTCTGTTTGTCGCTACTCATGTCAGCATTCGCACTTCCGATATCTCCAGGAGGGGTCGCCCCTCTCCCTTCACCGACTTACGGAACGCTCCGCTACCGCGCACTTGCGTGCACCCGCAGCTTCGGTACGTGGCTTGAGCCCCGTTACATTTTCGGCGCGGGATTTCTGTTAGACCAGTGAGCTATTACGCTTTCTTTAAAGGATGGCTGCTTCTAAGCCAACCTCCTGGTTGTTTTGGAATTCCCACATCCTTTCCCACTTAGCCACGATTTGGGGACCTTAGCTGGCGGTCTGGGCTGTTTCCCTCTCGACGACGGACCTTAGCACCCGCCGTCTGTCTGCCGCGCTATACTCCCGGGTATTCGGAGTTTGGTTAGGTTTGGTAAGGCTTTGGGCCCCCCTAGCCCATCCAGTGCTCTACCCCCCGGGGTAAACACACGACGATCTACCTCAATAGATTTCGCGGAGAACCAGCTATCTCCGAGTTTGATTGGCCTTTCACCCCTAGCCACAGCT
>CAWCHV010000009.1:0-805000 GCA_963795435.1 uncultured Alphaproteobacteria bacterium | reverse complement strand
CGAGCTCGGACAGTTCCTTCTCGAGTTTCTCCAGCCGGTCGCGCGACGCCGCATCGCTCTCCTTGCGCAGCGCCTCGCGCTCGATCTTGAGCTGGATCAGCCGCCGATCGAGCTCGTCGAGTTCTTCCGGCTTGCTGTCGACCTGCATCCGGAGCCGGCTCGACGCCTCGTCCATCAGGTCGATCGCCTTGTCGGGCAGGAAGCGGTCGGTGATGTAGCGGTTCGACAAGGTGGCGGCGGCGACCAGCGCGCCGTCGGTGATACGCACCCCGTGGTGCGTCTCGTATTTTTCCTTGATGCCGCGAAGGATGCTGATGGTATCGGCGACGCTGGGCTCGCCGACGAACACCGGCTGGAAGCGCCGCGCCAGCGCGGCATCTTTTTCCACGTGCTTGCGGTACTCGTCGAGCGTGGTCGCGCCGATGCAGTGCAGCGCCCCGCGCGCCAGCTCCGGCTTGAGCAGGTTCGACGCATCCATCGCCCCGTCGGCGCGGCCGGCGCCGATCAGCGTGTGCATCTCGTCGATGAACAGGATGATCTCGCCCTCGGCGGATTCGATCTCTTTCAGCACGGCCTTGAGCCGCTCCTCGAACTCGCCGCGATACTTGGCACCCGCCACCAGCGCGCCGAGGTCGAGCGCCAGCAGACGCTTGTTCTTCAGCGCCTCGGGCACGTCCCCGTTCACGATGCGCAGCGCGAGGCCCTCGACGATGGCGGTCTTGCCGACGCCGGGCTCGCCGATCAGCACGGGATTGTTCTTGGTGCGCCGGGCGAGCACCTGGATGGTGCGGCGGATCTCCTCGTCCCGCCCGATCACCGGGTCGAGTTTTCCCTCGCGCGCCACCGCCGTCACGTCGCGGGAGTATTTCTTGAGCGCGTCGAAATTCGCCTCGGCGTTCTGGCTCGTCACCTTGCGGCCCTTGCGCACGTCGTTCAGCGCGCGCTCGATCGCCTGCGCCGTGACGCCCGCCTGGCGCAGCGCGCGCGCCGCCGGCGTATCGGAGGCGGCGATCGCCACCAGCAGGCGGTCCTGGGCGACATACTCGTCCCCGGCCCGCGTCGCGGCCTGCTGTGCCGCGTCCAGCACACGGACGATCTCGGGGGTGAATTGCGGCTGTCCGGCTCCGGCGCCCTGCACCTTCGGCAAGCGCGCCAGCTCGCCCTGCACGGCGGCAAGTGCGGCCTGCGGGTCGCCGCCAGCGGCGCGGATCAGGCCGGCGGCGGCCCCCTCCTCATCGTCCAGCAGGGCTTTCAGAAGATGTTCCGGAGTGATCCGCTGATGGAAGTCGCGGATCGCGATGGTCTGGGCGGCCTGGAGGAAGCCGCGCGCCCTCTCGGTGAATTTCTCGATATCCATGATGTGCGTCCCTATGGCTCAGGCGACAGGCCAACCCCCGTCCCGCAGCAGGCAACAAGGGCGCGACCTTCGTCAAACCACATGGTAGATGGGTCCGACCGCCTCAAGAGGTTGTGCCCATGCGCATCGAGTATCTCTACCGTTTTCCGGTGAAGGGACTGACCGCCGAAGCCCTTGAGACGACGGAGGTTGCCGAGGGCGGCGCGATTCCGTGGGACCGCGCCTTCGCGCTCGCTCAGGGCGATGCGCCGTTCGACCCCAAGGCGCCCGCGTGGCTGCCCAAGGACAATTTCATGTGCCTGAAGCGCAACGCCATCATCGCCCGGCTGCGCTCGCATTTCGAGCCGCGCTCGGGCGTTCTGACCATCCGCGCGCCGAACGGCGAGAGGGTGTCGGAGAACGTGCTGACCGAGGCAGGGCGCGAGCGCGTCGGCGCATTCCTGACCCGGTTCATGGGCGAGGAGGCGCGCGGGGCGCCGCGCTTCCATTACGTACCCGGCCACGTGTTCGGCGACCAGAAGCTGCCCGTGGTGAGCCTCATCAGCCTGTCCAGCCTGCGCGACTATGAAGCCCGCGTGGGGGCGCGGCGGCACCGGCGGCGGTTCCGCGCGAATGTCTGGTTCTCCGGCGCGACCCCCTGGAGCGAGCTCGACTGGGTGGGCAAGGAGATCCAGCTCGGCGGCGCGACCTTGCGCGTGCTGAAGCGGATCGCCCGCTGCCCGGCAACCCAAGTCAACCCCGAGACCGCCGAGCGCGACGCCGACCCGGTGGCCGAGCTGCGCCGGCTCTACGGCCATGTCGATCTCGGCCTCCATGCCCAGGTGATCGAGGGCGGCCGCTTCGCCGTCGGCGACGCGATCGAGGTGCTGCCCGACTGACACCCCGCGATTGCCCCGACGCGGGCTGAGGGGCCGAAAACTTTACCCGGATGCGGGCCGCGGCCGACGAATCTGTGCCCGGATGCGGGCTGCCAAGCACTCCGGCATTGCCCCGATCCGGGTCGTTGTGTTAGATCTTCTACCTGACACAACGGGATATGCCAGATGACCATCGCATACGGGAACACCGACGCGGCGCGGGAAAAAATGTTCGAGGAGCTGGCGGCCCGCGCGCTCGAGCCGCCCAAGCTCGCCCCACCCGACCCCGAGCGGCGGCGCGTGTGGATTCGCGAGGCCGGCGCGCGCCTGTTCGCCCAGCGCGGGTTCGACGGGGTGAGTTTTTCCGAGATCGCCGCCTCGCTGAAAATGCCCCTGACCACCTGCACGCATTACTACCGGACCCGAGACGAGCTGGTCCACGCCATCCTGTATGAGCACGCGGCGGCGATCGAGGCGGCGCTGGAGGTGGCGGACCCGGTGCCGAGCTGGGGCGAGCCCGATCCGCAGCTTCACGTCCCGCCGATGCAGCGGATGGACGCGATCGCGCTGGCGCTGCTCGACGCGCTGGCCGAGCGCCAGGATGGCCAGCGCGTGCTGCTCGCGGCCCTGCACACGCTGCCCGAGCTGTCCGAGGATGGGCTGCGCCATCTCTTCCGCGGCCTGATCTGGCGTATCGAGCGCGTCCTGCTCCGCGCCGTCCCCCGCCTCGCCCGCCGCCGCGCGCTGCTGTTCCCCGTGGCCGCGAGCTTCACCGCGATGGCCGCGTATTACGTCCTCTGGTTCCGCGACGACGGCAGACTGACCCGCGCCGAATACGCCCGCCTGATCGCCCGCATGGCGGTGGCGGGTGGGAAAGCCGCGTATCGCGAGCAGGTCGGCAAGGCGCGCGGCATGGGCAAGCCGGAAACCCCCGACGGCGCGCTGCTGGGGATGGGGCGGGAGAGGCGGCCCTCGAAGAGTCCCGTGTAGGGCGAAAAAGCGTGGCGAATTCGGCACCAGGCGAATTCGGCGGCCATCGAGAGGCGGCGCGAAGAATCCCCCCACGTTGTTCCGCCCTATACTTGAGCTTGATGCGGACTCTCCCCGCATGGCCCTTATACTTGCTACGTTCCTGACGGACGCGCGCGGCGCCTTGATTGGTCAAGACGAGCTCGGGCTGATTGATCCAAGTCACTATGGAATGGAGCCCCGGCGGGTTGCCACGGAGTTCTCTGGGACATGACGGTCTTCCCCGTCACAAGCTGCCTATCGCAACAGTGATGTCAGCGGAGGACAAAATCGACACCGCGCCGAGTATGTCGCTGCTAAACGACGCTGCGTCGCCGAGAATACTCACGTGACGTGCAGAGAGCCAGATGACGCGAACGGATTGGCCACAGCTGAACGAGGGTGTAATGCCGGTACCAGAAAAAATCCCGCTGTCTTTGACTATTAATGGCATCGGGACGCAGCTCAGCGTCGCGCCGTGGACAAGCCTGCTCGACCTTCTGCGCGATCGTCTCGACCTTACGGGGACCAAAAAGGGCTGCGACCACGGCCAATGCGGTGCGTGCACGGTGCTGGTGGATGGCCGGCGGATAATTTCCTGCCTCACACTCGCGGTCATGCATGACGGCGCCAAAGTGACCACCATCGAGGGCTTGGCGACGGATGGTGTGCTGCATGCACTCCAGCAGGCGTTCATCGATCACGACGCACTGCAGTGCGGCTACTGCACGCCCGGACAGATCTGTTCGGCTGCCGGCCTGATTGCCGAAGGCAGGGCAACGAGCGCGGATGAAATTCGCGAACTCATGAGCGGCAACATCTGCCGCTGCGGCGCGTATCCGAATATTGTTCAGGCGATTCAACAGGCGATGGCGCGGTCATGATCAATTTCCAGTACGTGTGGGCCACAGACGTGGCCGACGCGGTGCGTCAGATCTCCGCAGATCCGGCTGCAAAATTCATCGCGGGCGGGACCAACCTGATCGACCTAATGAAAGACGACGTTGAGCGCCCTTCGCGACTGATCGACATTTCCCGACTGCCGCTCAAGAACGTCGAGGAGACGCCGGAGAGGGGATTACGGATTGGCGCTCTCGTGCCGAATTCCGACGTCGCCTATCATCCACTGATTGCGCAACGGTATCCCATGCTGGCGAGCGCAATCCTGGCCGGCGCATCGGCGCAGTTGCGCAACATGGCGTCGACCGGTGGAAATCTTCTGCAGCGAACGCGCTGCTACTACTTTTACGATACGGCGACACCCTGCAATAAACGAGAGCCAGGCAGCGGCTGTTCGGCCATCATAGGCCTCAACCGAATGCATGCAATCCTCGGCACGAGCGAGGCGTGCATCGCGACGCATCCCTCCGACATGTGCGTGGCGCTGGCGGCGCTTGACGCGACGGTCCATGTAACGGGGCCGTCGGGGGCGCGCGCGATCGCGTTTCCGGATTTCCACCGCTTGCCAGGAGATGCGCCGCAGCGCGAAACCAATCTGCAGCCGAACGAGGTCGTTACCGCGATTGAGCTTCCACCCCGGGGCTTTGCAGCCAATTACACCTACCTGAAAGTGCGCGACCGCCTTTCCTATGCGTTCGCGCTCGTCTCCGTCGCCGCCGGGCTGGAGTTCGACGGAGATAGGATCAAAGAGGCCCGTCTGGCGCTGGGTGGGGTGGCACACAAGCCGTGGCGCGACGCGTCAGCCGAAGCGGTTCTGCGCGGGCAGGCCGCCGATCAGTCGACGTTCACCCGCGCGGCAGATATCTTGCTTCGCGACGCCAAGGCTTTCGAGCACAACGCCTTCAAGATCGATCTTGCTCACCGCGCGATTGTGCGTGCGCTGATGCAGGCAGCCAACGGCACCCCGCAATCGCAGTCCAACAAGATGATCGCGTGAGCAGAAAGCGAGCATGCCCATGACCAGTTACATCGGCACCGCCACATCCCGCGTTGATGGCCGCGCCAAGGTCACCGGCGCGGCGAAATACGCCGGCGAGTTCAATCAGACCGGCCTCGCGCACGCCAGTGTCGTTGCCTCCACCATCGCCAAAGGCCGCATCGCGCGCATCGAGACCGGCGAAGCGCTTACCGTCGAAGGCGTGATCGACGTACTCACTCATCAGAACCGGCCGCACATGGCGGCCGAGGATGCCGCCTATAAGGACGACGTGGCGCCGGAAGGTGCACCGTTCCGACCTCTATATGACGACCGAATCTGGTTCAGCTTCCAGCCCGTCGCGCTGGTGATCGCCGAAGATCCCGAGATCGCGCGCTTCGCGGCATCGCTGGTGCGGGTGGAGTATGAACAGGAAGAGCCCGCGACGGACTTGTACGGCCAACGCGATGGCGCCTTCGCCCTTGAGCCGCCTGCAAACCCGGCCGAGAATCCCTTCGCGTCGCCAAAGCCACGCGGCAGCGCCGAGAAGGCGTTCGCCGCAGCCATGGTACGGCACAGCGCCGAATATTATGTCCCGATCGAGCACCATAACCCAATGGAGTTGTATGTCTCGACGGTGATCTATGAGGTCGACGGCAAGCTGACGATCTACGACAAGACCCAGGGCGTGCAGAACGTTCAGCGGTATGTGTGTAGCGTGCTGGGCATGACATCCGACGATGTGCGGGTGCTTTCACCCTATGTGGGCGGCGCGTTCGGTTCCGGACTGCGCCCGCAGTACCAGGTGGTTCTGGCCGCGCTGGCGGCACGTGCGCTGAAGCGCTCCGTGCGCCTCGTCCTGACCCGACAGCAGATGTATGCGCTCGGCTACCGGCCCGCCATGATCCAGCGGATTGCGTTGGGTGCAAACTCCGGCGGAACACTCGACACGATTGCGCACGAAGCTGTCACGGTGACTTCGCAATTCGAGGACTACTACCGGCAAGAGACCGGGTGGTCCGGCCTGCTTTACAAGTCCGACAGCGCAAAATACGCGCACAGGCTCGCGCGGCTCGACCTTGCTACGCCATGCGACATGCGTGCCCCGAGCGCGGCGTCCGCGGTCTATGCACTGGAATGCGCCATGGACGAGCTCGCCGTCGCCCTGCAACTGGATCCTCTTGAACTGCGTCTGCGGTGTTATTCGGAGCGCGACCAGCACAGCAACCGGCCCTACAGCAGCAAGAGCCTGCGCGATTGCTATCGCCAGGGCGCCGAGGCTTTTGGTTGGTCCGACCGCAGCTCCGAACCGCGCTCGATGCGCGACGGCGCCGATCTAGTGGGTTGGGGCATGGCGACCGGTGTGTGGGGAGCCCTGCAGGTGCCGATTGCGGTGCGGATCGTGCTCACGGCCAACGGACATGCAGAAGTTTCCTGCGCCACATCAGACATTGGTACCGGCACCTATACGATCATGACGCAGGTCGCGGCCGAGATGCTTGGATTGCCGCTCGACAGTGTTTCCATCAAACTTGGCGACTCGACGCTGCCGCAGTCGCCGGTTGAAGGCGGATCATGGATAGCGGCGTCTGTATCCAATGGGATTGTGACGACATCTGACGCGATCCGTGAGGAGCTGCTGCGTCTGGCAAAGCAGGTGCCGAACTCGCCGTTCGCCGAGGCGACCCCTGCCGAGCTCGCGCTTGCGGACGGCAGGCTCGTGAGCAAGCAGGAAGAATCCCGCCAAGTGTCGATCGCGGAAGTGATGCGGCATGCCGGCGTGGATCGCGTCGAGCAGGAGCGGTCCACCACCTTCACGGATGACGGTTCACAGGCGCACAACACCCATTCGGCGATCTTCGCCGAAGTGAAGGTGGATGAGCAGCTTGGCATCATCCGCGTCACCCGCGTCGTTAGTGCAGTCGCCGCCGGCCGCATCCTGAACACGAAGACTGCCAGCAGCCAGATCATGGGCGGCGTGGTGTGGGGTATCGGCATGGCGCTGCACGAGGAAACCCTCATCGACCACAAGTTTGGCCGCATCATGAACGCGAACATTGCCGAATATCATGTGCCGGTGAACGCCGACGTGCACGACGTCCAGGTCATCTTCGTCGACGAGCCGGATGACACCGTCAATCCACTCGGCATCAAAGGACTGGGCGAGATCGGCATCGTCGGCGTGGCGGCGGCGATAGCTAACGCGATCTATCACGCGACTGGCAAGCGCGTGCGCGACCTGCCGATCACGCTCGACAAGTTGCGACGGTGAATTGCGGAACCGACCGGCAACACCGGCATTGCTGAATTTTTGTTGTCTTATACTCCAAGCCCGCTCCGGAGCGTGAGGAGGGCGCAACCTCGCCGCCTGCCGCCATGTCGAGCCCCGAGGCCGCCCGCACTGTTCGCCGGAAGCCCGATCTCAGTCTCAAGCGCGCCCTGCGGCCAAGCGATCATGCTCAGCTCCTCCCCCTCCCTTGCCCACACCGCCCAACCGGAACACAATCCGCCCTACCGATCGGTAGACACACGCAATCCTGGGGAGGTCACGCATGGACCTGCGCTTCACGCCGGAAGAACAGGCATTTCGCGAGGAGGTCCGCGCCTTCATCCGCGACAATCTGCCGAAGGACATCCGCGAGCGGATGTACCTCGGCGACAAGGCGAGCAAGGAGGACATCGTCACCTGGCAGCGCATCCTCAACAAGAAGGGATGGGCGACCTATGGCTGGCCCAAGGAATACGGCGGGCCGGGCTGGACGCCGATCCAGAAGATGATCTTCCTCGAGGAAAACCTGCTCGCCCCGGCGCCCGAGCTGTCGGGCTTCAACATCACCATGATCGGCCCGGTGCTGATCCAGTTCGGCACCGAGGCGCAGAAGAAAAAATTCCTCCCGCGCGCCGCCAATCTCGACGATTGGTGGTGCCAGGGCTTCTCCGAGCCCGGCGCCGGGTCGGACCTCGCCTCGCTCAAGACCTCGGCCAAGCGCGACGGAGACCACTACGTCATCAACGGCTCGAAGATCTGGACCTCGACGGCGCACCTCGCGGACTGGGTGTTTCTCCTGGTCCGCACCAACCCCAACGCGCGCAAGCGGCAGGAGGGCATCTCGTTCATCCTGGTCGACATGAAGACGCCGGGTGTCACGGTACGGCCGATCATCTCGATCGACGGCGCGCATCACCTCAACGAAACGTTCTACGACGACGTGCGCGTGCCGGTGGAAAATCTCGTCTATGAGGAGAACAAGGGCTGGGACGTGGCGAAGTTCCTGCTCGGCAACGAGCGCGTCGGCATCGCGCGCATCGGCAAGTCGAAGGAGCGGCTGCGCTTCGCCGTCGAGCACGCGCGCGACATGCGCGCCGGCGGCAAGCCGCTGATCGTGGACCCGGCGTTCCGCCAGCGCGTCGCGCAGCTCGAGGTCGATGTCAAGGCGCTGGAGATCACGCAGAACCGCCTGGTGTCCGCCGCCGCCAAGCAGCAGGACGGCAAGCCGGACCCGCTCTCCTCGGCGCTCAAGATCAAGGGCTCGGAATTGCAGCAGCTCACCACCGAACTCGCGATGGATGTCGGCGGCCCGCTGTCGATGCCATTCTGGCACAAGAACGGCGAGACCTTGAGCAACGAGCCCGAACTCGGGCCTGACTGGGCCTCGGAGGCGACCGCGGCGTATCTGTTCCTGCGCGCGGCCTCGATCTACGGCGGATCGAACGAGATCCAGAAGAACATTCTCACCAAGGCAGTGCTGGGGCTCTGATGGATTTCGACCTGAACGACGACCAAAGGCTGTTGCAGGACAGTGTCACGCGCCTGCTGGCCGACCGATACAACTTCGAGGCGCGCAAGCGCTTCCTCAAGGAGCCGGAGGGCTGGAGCACCGAGCTCTGGTCGCAATACGCCGAACTCGGCCTGCTCGGCCTGCCCTTCGCCGAGGAGTACGGCGGGTTCGGCGGCGGCCCGGTCGAGGTGATGCTGGTGATGCAGGCGTTCGGCCGCGCGCTCGCGCTCGAGCCCTACCTCTCCACCGTCGTGCTCGGCGGCGCCGCGATCAAGCTGGCAGGGTCGGATTCGCATAAATCCGAGCTCCTGCCGCAAATCGGCGAGGGCAAGCTGAAGCTCGCCTTCGCGCATGGCGAGCGGCAGTCGCGCTACGACGTGACGGACGTGCTCACCACCGCCAAGCAGAACGGCCAAGGCTGGATTCTGGAGGGCGGCAAGAGTGTCGTCGCGCATGGCGACAGCGCCGACAAGCTGATCGTCAGCGCGCGCACTGCCGGCGAGCGCGAGGATCCCTACGGCATCACGCTGTTCCTGGTCGATGCCCGCGCGAACGGCGTCGCGCGCCGCGGCTACACGATGCGCGACGGCACGCGGGCGGCCGAGATCGCGCTGTCGGGCGTGAAGGTCGGCAAGTCCGATGTGCTCGGCGATCCGGGCGAAGCGCTGCCGGTGATCGAGCGCATCATGGAAGCTGGCATCGCCGCGACTTCGGCCGAGGTGGTGGGTGCAATGGAAACCATCCACTCCATGACGCTCGAATACCTCAAGACGCGGGAACAATTCGGCCAGCCGATCGGCCGCAACCAGGTGCTGCAACACCGCTCGGCCGAGATGTTCGTCGCCCTCGAACAGGGCCGCAGCATGGCCATGCTCGCCGCCGTCTCGGTCGACGAGCCGGACCCCAAGGAGCGCGCGCACGCCATCTCGATGGCGAAAGTGGGCGTCGGACAAGCGGGAAAATTCGTCTCGCAGCAGGGCATCCAGCTGCACGGCGGCATCGGCATGACCGAGGAGTACGCGGTCGGCCACTATTTCCGGCGCGTCATGGTGATCGAGCACATGTTCGGCGACACGGCGCACCATCTCGCGCGCCTGGCCGATCAGGTTACCTAGTGGATGAAATCTGACGGTCGAGTCCTTTTGGGATTCCCCCGGCTCGGATCGGCGTGCGACTCGGGCGTATGCGCACTGGCACCATCGTCGACGTCACTCCTGCGGACCGCGAGCGGCTGCTCGTCATCGCCGCCGACCGCAACAGGCCACAGAAACACGCCTGGCGCGCGCGGATCGTGCTGCTGACCGCCGAAGGTTGCGGCACGGCCGAGATCATGCGTCGGGCGCGGGTGGCCAAGACCTGCGTTTGGCGCTGGCAGGAGCGGTTCATGCAGGAGGGCGTGGATGGCCTGCTGCGCGACAAGACCCGCCCGCCGGGCATCGCACCGCTGGCCCCGGAGGTCGCCGAACGGGTGGTGGCGCTCACACTCGGGCCGCCTCCCGGCGAAGCGACGCACTGGACCGCGCCGGCGATGGCCAAGCAGGTCCTGATCAGCGTCAGCTCGGTGCAGCGCATCTGGCGCGTGCATGGCCTGCAACCCCACCGGCTGCGCCAATTCAAGCTGTCCAACGACCCGCGCTTCGCGGCCAAGCTGCGTGACATCGTCGGTCTGTGCGTCGATCCGCCGGCCCACGCCGTCGTGCTGTCGGTCGACGAGAAAAGCCAAATCCAGGCGTTGGACCGCACCCAGCCGGGTCTGCCGCTCAAGCGCGGACGGTGCGGCACGATGACGCACGACTACAAGCGGCACGGCACGACCACACTGTTCGCAGCCCTCGACGTGCTGGCGGGCCGCGTGATCGGCCGTTGCATGCAGCGCCATCGCCACCAGGAGTTCATCCGCTTCCTCAACGCCATCGAGCGCGACATCCCCGCCGGCAAGCTGATCCACGTGATCCTGGACAACTACGCCGCCCACAAGCACCCCAAGGTGATCGGATGGCTCGCACGGCACCCGCGCTTCACGTTCCACTTCACGCCAACCTCGGCGTCCTGGGTGAACGCCGTCGAGGGTTTCTTCGCCAAACTCACCAAGCAGCGGCTCAAGCGCGGCGTGTTCCATTCCATCGTCTCGCTCCAGCAGGCAATCAATCGCTACGTCGCACAGGCCAACGACGACCCGCGCCCCTTCCGCTGGACCAAGGACCCGGACAAGATCATCGCCGCCGTGCGTCGAGGGCACCAAGCGTTAGATTCGCTCCACTAGGGTGTGTACCCATTGCATCGGCTACGGCGGGTCTGATTCACCCTCCCCGGGAGGGCGCGAATCATGGCCGAGCAATTCTGGTTGAGCGATACGCAGTGGGCGGTGATCGAACCGCTGTTGCCGCAGTTGGGTGGCAAGCCGCGGGTCGATGATCGACGGGTGATCAGCGGCATCCTGCACAGATATCGCGAGGGTTTACGCTGGCGGGCAATTCCGGCCGAGTATGGCCCGCGAACCACGCTGTTCAATCGGTTCAACCGCTGGAGCCAGCGCGGGTTGTGGCAGGGCTTGCTTGCAGCGCTCGCGGGCTGCGCCGAACCGCCGGACGTCGTCATGGTCGACAGCACCTCGATACACGCGCACCGCTCGGCGGCTGGCGCAAAAGGGGGGAGCAAGATCAGGCAATCGGGCGCTCCCGTGGCGGTCGCACGACCAAGATCCACGCGCTCTGCGACAGCGAGGGACGTCTCTACGCCCTGATGCTCACGGCCGGCCAGGTGCATGACATCATCGGCGGCCGCGCCCTGCTCGCTAGCGTGCCCGCCATGCGACAGTTCATCGGCGACAAGGCATATGATGCCGACGATGTGCGCGACCTTCTTGCCGGCCAGGGCACCGAAGCCGTCATCCCGCCCATGTCGCGCCGCCTGATGCCGCCGAGCTACGATCCCGTCGTCTATCGGCTGCGCAACATCATCGAGCGCGCCTTCTGCAGGCTCAAGGACTGGCGCGCCATCGCCACCCGCTACGACAAGACCGCGCGCAACTTCCTGGCCGGCATTTGCCTTGCCGTCGTCCTCACGAGTTGGCTTCAATCAGTCCACACCCTAGTCTAGGCGCCGCGCCCGCGAAAAACGGCCGCCGGAGCGATCCGGCCGCCGCCGTGGCGCTGAGACGCCGCCTTGCGAGGCGTGACCGCACCATGTGCAATCTGTACTCATTGGCGCGAAGCCGCGACGAGATCAAACGGCTGTTTCGCGTCGGCTGGGACCAGACGGGCAATCAGCCGCCGTTGCCCGCCATCTATCCGGACCAGCTCGCGCCGGTGGTGCGCAAGGACCCGATGGCGCGCGAGGACAAGGACGCGCTCATCATGGAGACGATGCGCTGGGGCTTCCCGCCAACGCTCGGCGGCCGGCCGGTCACCAACATCCGCAACACGGCAAGCCCCTACTGGCGCGGCTGGCTCAAGCGCGAGTTCCGCTGCCTGGTGCCGGCCACGGCCTTCTGCGAGTACACCGACAACCAGCCCAAGGTGCCGCACTGGTTCGCGCTCGATGCCGAGCGCAGGCCGTTCGCCTTCGCCGGGCTGTGGCGGCCCTGGACGGGCACGCGTAAAGGCGAAATGGGCCAGCACCTGCTGTTCGCCTTCCTGACGACCGAGGCCAATGATGTGGTTCGGCCAGTCCACGCCAAGGCGATGCCGGTCATCCTGACCGGCGAGGAATGCGACGCCTGGCTCGAGGCGGAGGTGCCAACCGCGCTCGCGCTGCAACGGCCGCCCCCGGCCGGGCGGTTATCGCTGATGGCGCGAGGCGAGCGCGAGGATGGGCTAGGTATTGCCGATCTTG
The DNA here is from genome assembly GCA_963795435.1 of uncultured Alphaproteobacteria bacterium. Lineage (GTDB taxonomy): Bacteria > Pseudomonadota > Alphaproteobacteria > Acetobacterales > Acetobacteraceae > JAFKFI01. Next base: position 792,289 of record CAWCHV010000009.1, on the reverse strand, counting down.
CAGCCCTTCAGTGAAGCACGCCGAAGATCCATAGCAGGATGATGACCGGGATTGGAATCCCGAGCAGCCAGAGCAGGATGCCGCGCACTCTTCGTCTCCCTTTCGCGCCTCGCGATCGGGGGGCAACGCCCGGGGCAAGGCAGAGGTTGCCGGGCGCAAAACCGACTGGTCAGGCGCGACGGCGGAACCGCCCCGCGAGGCGGCGGCGCATCCGCGTGATGCGCCCCAGCTCGGCCAACCGGCGATCGAGGAACGCCAGGGTCGCGGCGTCGTCCTCGCTCTGGTCGCGGATCCAGAACAGCACCGTCGCCGTGTAGATCGACGCCAGGATCGCCCGCTTGGTGTACCAGCTGAAATCCGCCGCGCGGTCCCCGGCGGCGTGCCAGACGACATCGACGGTCCGCGCCGTGCAACGGGCCGCGAGCCCCGCGTGACGGGGCAGCGCGAGCAGTCCGAGCGCGCGCCGGACCGCCTCCTTGTGCGCGCGGTTCTGTCGCAGCCGCAGCGCGAGAAGCGCGCGCACCCGCTCAGCCAGCCGCATCGCCGCGAGGTCCAGGCTCGCCGCTCCCTCCTCCATCCGCCGGTCCGCGAGGTCGCAATAGGCTTCGACCATGTCCGTCGCGCCGCCGGGAAACAGCAGCTCGGCGTCCGCCTCGGGGCAGCCGATGGCCCGCAAGCCCGTGCGCAGGGCGCGGAGCGTCCAGCCCTCGAACGGCACGTTGGGCAACAGGGCATCGATCGCCGCGTCGCGCTCCGGGCTGCGCTCGGGGAGGGCGATCATGAACGGCCGGCCTGCTCGGCCTGCCGGGCGAGCATTGCGCGGGTCAGCTCCTCGTTGAAGCCGAACAACGAGAAATCCCGCACCCGCATGGGATAGAGAATGCCGTCGAGGTGATCGTATTCGTGCTGCACGACCCCGGCATGGAACCCCGACACCTCCCCGCCGACCGGCCGGCCGTCGCAATCCACGCCCCGGTAGCTAATGCGCGGCGCGCGCGGCACGGCGGCGCGCAGGCCGGGGATCGACAGGCAGCCTTCCCAGCGCAGCACTCGCTCCTCGCTCAGCAATTCGAGCTCGGGGTTGATGACGACCGTGTTGCCGACCGGCGTGTCGTCCGGTTCCGCCCCGCTTCGCTCGGGCGAAACCCGAAAGACGAACAGCCGCAGCAGGACATGGACCTGCGGGGCGGCAAGACCAGCGCCCGAGGCGTCCTCCATCGTCTCCATCATGTCGGCGACCAGGCGGCGGATCTCGGGCGCTCCGGGATCGGCGACCGGAGCGGCGCGCTGGAGCAGGACGGGGTGGCCCATGCGGGCGATCTTGAGAATGGACATGCGCGGCTCCGGGCTGTCCTTCCAAATAGGGCGCCCGATACCATTTGGTCAGGCCCGGCGCCCATGCTATATGGCCGGTCCCCGCGTCGGCAGCCGACGGCGGGTCGTTTGGGCGTGGCGCCCCGGTGCGGGGCCGGTTAGGCAAGAGGAGAAGGCGGCCAAGTGCAGGTTCTTGTTCGGGATAACAATGTCGACCAGGCGCTGAAAGCGCTCAAGAAGAAGATGCAGCGGGAGGGGATCTTCCGTGAGATGAAGCTGCGCCGGCACTACGAGAAGCCGTCCGAGCGCCGCGCCCGCGAAGCCGCCGAGGCCGTGCGCCGCGCCCGCAAGATGGAGCGCAAGCGGCTGGAGCGCGAAGGCTTCTGAGTGCGAATGGCCGGGGGCTGGGCTCGCGCCGCCCTTCCGGCTCTCGCGCTGACGCTCGGATGCGCCACACTCGGCCATGCCGCCGAGCCCGCGCCCACCAATCCGTCCCAATCCGGTCCGGCTCAACCGAGTCAGGCTCAACCGAGCCAGGGGAATGCCGTCGCGCCGCAGGACGAGGCGCTCGCCTTTGTCCGCGAGATGTCCGCGCGCGACCCGACCCGGAGCTTCCTCAACTCGTTCCGCACCGGCATGATCAACGCCCTGGTCGAACGAAGCAAGCTGTCATCCGGGGACGCGACGCGCGCAATCGACGAGTACTTCATGCCGGCCTACGTCGCGCATTACGGCGAGCTTGAGCGCAAGCTGGCGGCGATTTGGGCCCAGCACTTCACGCCGGCCGAGATTGCCGGGCTGCGCGATATCGCCAAGGACCAGACGCCGGAGCACCAGGAGGTTTTCAGGGAGACCTCGCTCGGGCGGAAATACGTGGGCGAAATGCCCGAGATCAACCATGAATCAGGTCTGGCGGCGAGAGAGTGGGGGCAGCCCATCACATGCCTCGCCTTCAGAACGCACGGCGCCGACCTCGTGAAGATGGGGGTCGACCCGCAACTGGTGACGCCGCCGCCCGGAGCCTGCCCGCGCTGACGAGCTTGACCGCGCGGAAACGCCCGCGCCGCACGGCGCGAGCGTTTCCGGCAGTGGCCCGTGCGCCCCGGCTCAGGCAGCCTTGGCCGGCTCGGCCGCGCTTGCCTCGACCAGATGGAAAGCCTGTCGCCGCAGCAGCTCCCGATACGGCCCCGGGTTATGCTCGAGGGCGCTCGGGCTGCCGTCCTGCACGATCCGGCCCGCGTCCATGACCACGATGCGGTCGAAGTCCCGCAGCGTGGACAGCCGGTGCGCCACCGCGATCACCGTCCGCCCGGTCATCAGCCGGTCGAGCGCCCGCTGCACCGCCATCTCCAACTCGCTGTCGAGCGCCGAGGTCGCCTCGTCGAGCAGCAGGATCGGCGCGTCGCACAGGAAGGCGCGCGCGATCGCCAGCCGCTGGCGCTGGCCGCCCGAGAGCTTCACACCCCGGTCGCCCACCATCGTGTCGAAGCCCTCGGACAGCTCATTGATGAAGTCGCACCCGGCCGCCGCTGCCGCCGCGTAGACCTCGTCATCCGGCGCCTCGGGTTTGCCGTAGCGGATGTTCTCGAGCACCGATCGCTGGAACAGCATTACATCCTGCGGCACCACCGAGATTGCCTGGTGCAGACTGTCCTGGCGCAACTGGGTGATGTCCTTGCCGTCGATCAGGATCGCGCCGGAATCCGCCTCGCGCGTGCGCTGCAGCAGGGCCAGCATGGTGGACTTGCCCGACCCGGAGCGGCCGACGATGCCGACCCGTTCGCCGGGTTCGATCCTGAGGTCGATGCCGCGCAGCACCGAGCCGCTGCCCGGATAGGAGAAGCGGACATCCTCGAACGTCACCCCGCCGCGCGCGTGCTGCAGCGGCTGGGCGTGCTCGGCGTCCGGCAGCTCATGCGGCACCATCAGCGTATCGAGCGCCTCGGACAGCCGGGCGGCGTGCTGAGTGATGTCGACCAGGGCGACGGCGAGATCGCGCGTGCCGTGCAGGATGGTGAAGCCCATCGTGGTCACGAGCACCACGTCGCCGGTGCTGGCGATGCCCTGGCGCCAGAGCAGGATCGCCCAGGCCAGCAGGCCGGCGGTGAGCACGGCGGTCGTCGCGGCGTGGAACAGGCGCAGCTTTTCGAGGTAGCGCAGGCTGGTCCCGCGGGTCCGCATCTCGCGTTCCACCCGCCCGGCGAACCGCTCGCGCTCGCGCAAGGTGGCGCCGAAGGCCCGGACCAGCGGCATGTTGTTGATGACGTCGACCAGCTCGCCGTCCACCCCCGCCGCCTCGGTCGCGTAGGCGTGGTGGAACTTGCGGCCGGCCTTGGCCATGCGGGCGATGATGACGCAGAGCAGGCCCGAGATCACGATTAGAGCCAGCGCCATCGTCGGGCTGATGGTGAGCAGGACGATGATCGCGCCGGCGACCGCGATGCAGGGCGGCAGGACGCTCCAGGCGAACGAGCTCTCGACCGTGAAGATCGCGTTCGCGGTAGCGGTGATCCGGCTCGCCAACGTCCCGGGGGACCGATCCGCGAAGTAGGACGGGGCGTGGCCGGTGAGATGACGGAAAAGATCCCGCCGCAGCGCGCCGGTGACGGACACGAAGGTGTGGCTGGCCGTCCAGCCCCCGACACGCCACATCATGTTGTCGGCGGCGACAAGGCCCGCCAGCAGGGCGAACGCGGTCCAGACCGGTCCGTCCGGCCCGCCGGCCAGCACGTCGACGAGATGCTTCACCGCGTATTGCGACCCGATCGCGCAGCCTACGGCGGCCAGCACCGAGGTTAGGACGACGGCGTGCCCGATCGGATGCTGGCGCACGTAGCGCAGCATGAAGGCGATCGGATTCCGTGCCTGCCGCACGGAAATCGTGCCGGAATTCGTGGAGCTCCCCATCGAGCGATCTCCCGCGTGCCTGTGGCGTCCGAACGATCGGCCCGCTCGCCTCTACGCGGCAGCGCGCCAATCGTCCGGTCTTGCGAGGATTAAACACTCCGATAGCAGCAACTCTTAGGCGGTACGCGCCGCTTTTTCGCCCCATTCCATGCGTTTCTAACTGCGACTTCCATTCCCAGCAGAGAGACAATCATGCGAATTGCCGAGATCGCGCCTCTACACGAGGCTGTGCCCCCGAAGCTATACGGCGGGACGGAGCGCGTCGTGTCGTTCCTGACCGAAGAACTGGTGGCGCTGGGCCACGACGTGACGCTGTTCGCCAGCGGCAACTCCCGCACCGACGCGACCCTCGAAGCCGTGTGGCCAAAGGCGCTGCGGCTCGACCCCGGCGTGCGGGACACCGTCGCGCCGCACATGCTGATGATGGAGGCCGTGCGGCAGCGCGCCGACGAGTTCGACGTGCTCCACTTCCATCTCGACTACTGGCCTTTCTCGCTGTTCAGCCGCCAACGCGTGCCGTTTGTCACCACGCTGCATGGCCGGCTCGACCTGCCGGAACTGCAGCCGGTCTTCGCGACGTTTCCGGATATACCCGTCGTCTCGATCTCCGACGCGCAGCGCCGACCGCTGCCGCAGGCGCGGTTCATCGCCACCGTCGCCCACGGATTGCCCGAGACCTTGCTGACTCCGCAACCCGTGAAACCCGAGTATCTCGCGTTCCTCGGCCGGATCTGCCCGGAGAAATGCCCGGACCGGGCGATCCGCATCGCGCGCCGCTGCGGGATCCCGCTCAAGATCGCAGCCAAGGTGGACCGGGCGGATCAGGAGTATTTCGAGCATGTGATCCGCCCGCTGCTGGACGGACCCGGGGTCGAGATGGTGGGCGAGATCGGCGACGCCCAGAAGCCGGATTTTCTCAGCGGGGCGATGGCGCTGCTGATGCCGATCGACTGGCCCGAGCCGTTCGGCTTGGCGATGATCGAGGCGATGGCCTGCGGCACGCCGGTCGTCGCGTTCAACCGCGGCTCGGTCCCCGAGGTGATCGACGACGGCGTCAGCGGCTTCATCGTGGAGGATGAGACCGGCGCCGTCGCCGCGATCCGTCGGATCGAGACCCTGTCGCGCCACGCCGTGCGCGAGCGGTTCGAGAGCCGCTTCACCGCGCGGCGGATGGCGATGGACTACCTCGCGCTCTACCGCGAGTTGGGCGCGACGCGGCGCGAGCCGTTGCGGGTCATCGGGTAAGGGTCGGGCGGGAGTGGGCTGACGTTCGATGCCAGCGTGTCAGGCCTTACCAATCCTGCACGTCGGTCTCGGTCTCCGGCAGTCCGGCAGTCTCCCACGCTTCGCGGCCGCCGCGGTACCAATAGACGTGGCTGTAGCCGAGCGCCACGAGCCTGAGTGCGAGGTTGCGCCCGTCGAACCGCTCCGAGTTGAAGCCGACCGCGACGATCGGTTGCGAAAGGTCGCCGCGCGTTAGCGATTGCATCTTCCGGCGCAGACGCTCCTGTGCGTGGTCCGAGGTGCTCCCGCCCCAGCCGACACGTCGGAGGCCAATCGCGCCTGGGATCGAGCGACCCCAGGAGTACATCAACGGGTCGATCACGATCGGCTTCTGATTAGCGAGCAATGACGCGAGCTCGACGGTGCGGATAATCGCCGCGCCCGGCACGGTGGTCGGCGTGAGGCCGGCCAGCTCCAGATGCAAGCTGTCGTCCGGTGTCGCACCGAAATCCGCATCCTCCTCCGCGTGGTCGCGATGCCCGGCGAGCCGCATTGCCGCTTGGAAACGCTCGATCTGCGCCGCGTACACGCGACTGGAGGGGTCGTCGGGCCAGTGCGACCGAACAGTGTCGTAGGGCCAGACGCGGTTTGCTTCCGCCACGGCGCGATGCGCCCCCTCCTGATCCCCCAGCCGTGCAGAGGAAGCTGCGAGGCGGAGATTGAACCACGCGCGCACGAACGGGACAGCGCTCGGGTTCGCAGCCAGCGCGCGCTGGGTCCAGACAATCAACTCTTCGTCTCTCCCGAGCAGCAGCAGCGCGAAACCCAGATTGCCATACCAGTTCCACCTGAACGCGTTCCGTGGATCGAGACGATCCGCCGCCTCGAACATCGGGATCGCCTCCTCGGTCCGGCCGGTGCGGACCAGGCAATCGCCAATGTTCGCATACGCGAAAGGGGCGTTCGGATATTCGTCCAGGATTCGGCGGAAGGCAGCCAACGCGTCAAGGAACCGCTCCTGTGCGAGCATGAGGTGAGCCACGTTCTGCAACACCAGCAAGTGGTCGGGGCTTATTGATGCGGCCTTCGCGAGCAGGTGGGATGCACGCTCCAGCTCGTCCTCGGTTTTCGCCCCCCAGATCAGCGACTGGGCAAGTCCCGTCAAAGCAGGGATGGAGTTCGGATCGATCCGTAGCGCTTGCTCGTACAGCGGCTGCCGCTCGGCATCCTCCTTTGGGCCCATGGGATGGAGCGCTAGCGAGCGGGCGCGGATGACGAGGTCGAGCGCGTCAGGGTCCGTCGGTCGCTCTCGCTTGCCGCGGGCGCTTTCGACGTCCATGAGCGTCATGTTCACCGCCTGGGCGACGTTTGCAACGATCCCCTCCTGGCCGGCGTTCGGCGCCTTCGGTCCCTGGTCGAAGCGCTCTGCCCAGAGATGCGTGCCGCTCTCGGCGGCAACGAGTTGGGCGTTCACGCGCAAGGTGTCGTCCATCTTCCGCACGCTGCCGTGGAGCACGTAGCGCACGCCAAAATCCTCGCCGATCTTGCGGACGTCGACCGGGCTGCCGCGGTAGGCGTAGGCGGACTGGCGGGCGATGACGACCATTGCTGGCCACCGCGACAGCTCGGTGGTCAAGTCTTCCGTGACGGCATCGGCAAGAAAGTCGTCGCCTGGATTGCCGCTGAGGTTTTCGAACGGCAGCACGACAACCGACAATCGGGGCGGGACGGCCGCCCTTGAGTGCCACCAAGCGGGCGGGAAGCCCGCGATCAGCAGCACCGCCGCGACTGTCGCGCAGGCGGCGACGAAGGCGGCAAGCCTTCGCCATTGTCGCGCCGAGCGCCGGCCCGGCGGGGCCGCTTCGGGCATCGACGGGGTGAGGGGCTGCGCGGAGACCTCCGCATCGGCGTGCGAGGCGGCGTCCTCGTCGCGCGCCGGCCGGGTGACCGCCGGGAGGAAGCGATAGCCTCGCCCCGGTACGGTCTGGATGCAGCTTGCTCCGCTGCGCCCGCGGTCGAGCGCCTTCCGCAGCGCGGAGACCTGCACGGTGAGGTTGCCTTCCTCGACCGCCAGTCCGGGCCAGACCGCGTCCATGATCTGCTGCCTTGGGACAAGTTGGCCGTTCCGTTCGACCAGAAGCTTCAGTAGGTCGAGCGCCCGCGAGCCGAGCGGAACCGAGTTCCCGTCCGCGCCAAACAGCCCGCCGCCATTCTGGTCGAGGCGGAACCCGTCGAACAGGAACACGTCATCGCCGGTGGATGCGTCCATCCCCGTCTCCCGTCCGGGATCGCGTGGGTCGGCGTCGAAATGGGCGTTTAGCGGAAGGTGAGCCCCTTCGAGAGGGTCGCCTGCGGCAGATTAGCATCCTTTTAGAGCCGTTTCGAACATTTCACAGCCGCCGCATGGCGCGCCGCCGGCAAAAGCGCCGTGACTGCCTTCGGCACAATCCGGAGGAAGGCGCAATGAACAGAGCCCTGACAGTCGCGGCGGCGATCGGCGCGGGGCTTGTCGCGAGCGGCCAATCACCGGCGATGGCCGGCGTCGCCTTCACATGGGACCCAGCGGGGGCCAGTCCGCCGCTGGGTGGGGCGGCCTTTACCGCGGACAGCATGATGCTGACGAACTACCTCTATGCGGTGGCCCAGACCAACGGCCTGACGCCGGAACATTTCATTCAGCCGATCACATCCTTCCAGCGCAACGGGAGCACCGTTGCGGCACCCGGCCTCGGCAGCGCCTATGGACTCTATTTCGAGATCCAGGCTGTGGGCAGCTTCGTGGGCCGCCCGCATTTCGATAGCCTCGATGTGCGGCTGATGGCCGATCGCAACGCCGATGACGGCACGGTAAGCTCGACGCTGGCGGGTATCGGGTTCTCCAATCCGGGCGGCGTCGCCAACGACTTCCTGCTGGCGAGCGGCACGCTTGTCTCAGCCACTTTCATGCTCGATCCCGTCACCGGCATCCGCCGAGCGCATTTCCTGGATACTTTTGTCCCGGCGCCAGGCGAGGCCGGTTTCTTCGTTGCTCCTGTCGGCGTGCCACTGGAGCTTGCGATCAACCTGACCACGCTGCCGGAACATTTCCAGGCGATACCGCAGCCCGATGGCAGCACCATACAGCTCGTCAACAACGGCGCCGGCACTGCCGAGCTGGTTCCCGAACCCGCCTCCTTCGGCCTGCTCGCCGCGGGCTTGCTCGGGCTGGGTTTCGCGGGCCGCCGGCGGTCGTAATCCTCTCGACGGAACCGCCTCGGCGAGGGCGGACTTCGTCCGCCCTACGGCTGGTGGCTTGTAGGGTGGACGCAGTCCGCCTGCCGCCCTGCGTGCGCCCTAATGCCCCAGCGCCTGCACGATCTCCTCGGTCATCTTCTTGGCGTCGCCGAACAGCATCATCGTGTTGTCGCGGAAGAACAGTTCGTTATCCACCCCGGCGTAGCCCGAGGCCATCGAGCGCTTGACGAACAACACGGTTCCCGCCTTTTCCACATCGAGGATCGGCATTCCGTAGATCGGCGAGGCGCGGTCGGTCTTGGCGGCGGGGTTGGTCACGTCGTTGGCGCCAATCACATAGGCGACATCGGCGGTCGCGAACTCGTTGTTGATTTCTTCGAGCTCGAACACCTCATCGTACGGCACGCTGGCCTCGGCGAGCAGCACGTTCATGTGGCCGGGCATCCGGCCGGCCACCGGATGGATGGCGTATTTCACCTCCACACCTTCCTTTTTCAACGTGTCCGCCATCTCGCGCAGCGCGTGCTGTGCCTGCGCCACCGCCATGCCGTACCCCGGCACGATGATCACCTTCGAGGCGTTCTTCATGATGAACGCCGCGTCATCGGCGTTGCCGGTCTTGACGGTGCGGTCCGCGGCGCCGCCGCCCAGCGCCGCTGCCCCGCTCTCGGTGCCGAAGCCGCCTAGCAGCACGTTGATGATGCTGCGGTTCATGCCCTTGCACATGATGTAGGACAGGATCGCGCCCGAGGCGCCGACCAGCGAGCCGGTGATGATGAGCGCGAGGTTCTGGATGGTGAAGCCGATGCCCGCCGCCGCCCAGCCCGAGTAGCTGTTCAGCATCGAGACGACCACCGGCATATCGGCGCCGCCGATCGGAATGATGAGCAGGAAGCCGAGCCCGATCGACAGGATGGCGATCAGCCAGAACACCGGCTGGCTGCCGCCGCTCGCGACGAAGATGACGATCAGCACCACCAGCAGGATGCCGAGCCCGAGATTGAGCTTGTGCTGGCCGGGGAAGCTGATCGGCGCGCCCTTCATCAGCGCCTGCAGCTTGGCGAAGGCGATCAGCGAGCCCGAGAAGGTGATCGCGCCAATCGCAAGCCCGATCGACATCTCGATCAGGCTCTGCGTGTGGATGTCGCCCATCCGGCCGATGCCGAACGCCTCGGGCGCGTTCAGCGCCGCGGCCGCGACGAAAACCGCGGCGAGACCGACCAGCGAGTGGAAGGCCGCGACGAGCTGCGGCAGCGCCGTCATCTGGATCTGCCGCGCGACGAAGGTGCCGATCCCACCACCGATCACGATGCCGAGAACGATCAGCCCGTAGCCGGCGCCGGACATGCCGTGATGCGCCAGCGTCGCGATCACCGCGATGGCCATGCCGGCCATGCCGAAGCGGTTGCCCTGCCGGGAGGTGGCCGGGCTCGAGAGGCCGCGCAGCGCCAGGATGAACAGGATCGCGGCAACGAGATAAGCGAGAGCGGTCAGGCTGGGCGACATCGTGGCGGCCTATTTCCCGCGCGCTTTGAACATCGACAGCATCCGCTGCGTCACCACGAAGCCGCCGAAGATATTCACGCTGGCGAGCAGCACCGCGACGAAGCCGAACCCCATCGCCCAGCCGCTGAGCGCGAGCCCGGTCGCCAGCATGGCACCCACGATGATGACCGAGCTGATCGCGTTGGTGACGGCCATCAGCGGGCTGTGCAGCGCCGGGGTGACGTTCCACACCACGTAGTAGCCGACAAAGCAGGCCATCAGGAAGATCGCCAGCAGGAAGATGAACGGCTCCACGGCCTCGGCGGTGGTCGGCAGCCCGCTGCTCTCGGCCATCATCCGGGCCTGCTCGGCCAGTTCCTGGGCCCGCACGGCGAGGCGCGAGGCCTCGTCGGCCAGTAGTGACGGGTTCATCTCTCGATCTCTCTCCGGCTCGTCAGGCTGCCTGAGACGGCAGGAATTGCGGGTGGACCACCGCGCCGCCCTTGGTCAGCAGCGCGCCCTTTACGATGTCGTCGGTCTCGGGCAGCTTCGGCGCGCGCGCCTCCTTGTCCCAGAACGTGCTCAGGAAGGTCAGCAGGTTGCGCGCATAGAGCGCGCTCGCCGCGACCGGAATGCGGGCCGGCCAGTTGCGGTAGCCGAGGATGGTCACGCCGTTGCCGGTGACGATGCTCTCGCCCGGCACGGTCGCCTCGCAATTGCCGCCCGCCTCGGCCGCGAGATCGACGATCACGCTGCCCGGCCGCATTGTCTCGACCATCGCGCGGCTGACGATCGTGGGTGCCTTGCGGCCCATCACCAGCGCGGTGCAGATGATCACGTCGTTCTTGGCGACGGTGGTCGCCATCAGCTCGGCCTGCTTCTGGCGAAATGCCTCGCTCATCTCGCGGGCGTAGCCGCCGGCGGTCTGCGCCGCCGCCGTCTCGTCGTCCTCGACGCCGACGAAGGCCGCGCCCAAGGATTTGATTTCTTCCTTGGACGCGGGGCGGACGTCCGTGGCCGAGACGATGGCGCCGAGACGCCGTGCCGTCGCGATCGCCTGCAAGCCGGCGACACCCGCGCCGATGACGAACACGCGCGCGGGTGGAACCGTGCCGGCCGCCGTCATCATCATCGGGAAGCCGCGCTCGAACGTCGCCGCCGCCTCGATCACCGCGCGGTAGCCGGCGAGGTTCGCCTGGCTCGACAGCACGTCCATCGACTGCGCGCGCGTGATCCGGGGCAGCAACTCCATCGCCACCGTGTCGATGCCGGCCTGCGCCAAGCTTGGCACAATCTCGGGGTCGGCGAAGGCGTTGGCAGTGCAGAGCAGCAGCGCGCCGCGGGGGATCAACGCGCGTTGCTCGGGCTCGGGGAGCTGGACCGCGAAGACGATCCCCGATCCGCTCAGCGCGGTCGCCGCATCGGGCGCGATCTCCGCCCCGGCGGCGGTGTATTCCGCATCGGCAATGGCGGCGCTGAGACCCGCGCCTGCCTCGATCACGACGGTCAGCCCCAAGGCGACCAGCTTCTTCACCGTGTCCGGCGTGGCGGCGACCCGCGTCTCGGACGCACGCCGCTCCTTCAGCACCGCAAGGCGCATCCGCTCTATTCCTCTGCTCAGGGGGAACACGGCGATAGGACATCGAGTGTCGCCGCTGCCCCATCCGGCCGGCCGCACCATGCCCACGGCACCGCTGACGCGCAAGAGGGAAGCCACGCACAAGCGGTCCAGCAAATCACCTTATTCATAGGTATATTACGAGGGTCTTGCATATTGTGGCGAATGGGGTAGTGATTTCGCCCACCTCTCGCCGTGCGGAGTAGGAAGCCACCGCCCTCCCGCAAAGGACCGACGCGATGACCGATCGGGTGCTTTCCCGTGCCGTGGCCCGCCTTGCGGCGCTCTGCCTGCTGGCCCTCGCGATGTGGGTTCCGCAACGCGCGGAGGCGCAGCAACGGGTGGGACTCGATTATGCCTATTACAGCCCCGTCAGCCTCGTGCTGAAGGACAAGCACTGGCTGGAGGACGAGCTCGGCCCCGGTGTGGCGGTGCAGTGGGTGCTGAGCGCCGGAAGCAACAAGGCGCTGGAGTTCTTGCGCGGCCGCTCGATCGACTTCGGCTCGACGGCGGGCTCCGCCGCCCTGCTCGGGCGGGCCAACGGTACGCCGATCAAGGCGATCTATGTCTATTCGCTGCCGGAATGGACTGCGCTGGTGACGCGGTCGGACAGTCCGATCCACACCGTCGCGGACCTCAGGGGCAAGCGCGTGGCGGCGACGCCGGGCACCGACCCTGGAATCTTCCTGCTCCGCGCGCTGGCGACGGCCGGGCTGACCAAGGCCGATATTACCCTTGTGCCATTGCAGCATCAGGACGGGCGGCTGGCGCTGGACCGGGGCGGCGTCGACGCTTGGTCCGGCCTGGACCCGTTCATGGCGCAGGCCGAGTTGCAGAATCACGACCGGCTGTTCTTCCGCGATCGCGCGATGAACACGCCCGGCACGCTGCTGGTGCGCGAGGAGTTCGCCGCCCAGCATCCCGGTCTCGTAGCCAAGGTGCTGGCCGCCTACGAGCGCGCGCGTGTGTGGTCCCTCGCGCACCCCGACGAACTGGCCGCTATCCTCGCCCGGGACGCCAAGTTGGCGCCCGACGTCGCCGCCCTGCAACTGAAGCGCACCGACCTCTCGACCGGCAAGATCGGCCCCGCGCAGCGCGACAGCATCATCGCCGCCGCGAAGGTGCTGAAATCGAGCGGCAGCGTCTCGCCCGACGCCGATCTCGACCGCGCCGCCGCCGAACTGATCGACACAAGCTTCACCGACCGGCTTGCCGCGAGCCGCTGATGTCGGACCTCGCGCTCCCCCAGGCACTTCCGGCCGACGCCACGCCGGCGCGGCGGCCCCGATCGCGCCTCGGGCTCGGTGCCTGGACCGGGCTCATCCTGCCGGTGCTGTGCGTCGCGGCCTGGCAGGTGATTTCGGAGCGCCGGCTGGTTCCACCCGACCTGCTGCCGGCTCCGACCGCGGTTCTCCGCGCGCTCACGGACCTCGCCGCCAGCGGCGAGCTTGTGGCCCATCTCGAGGCGACGCTCGCGCGCATGGCGCTCGGCTTCGCGGCCGGTGCCGCGGCCGGCACATTGGCGGGTGCGCTCACCGGCGCGATCCCACTGGCCCGCCGGCTGATCGACCCCACCGTGCAGGCGTTGCGCAGCGTGCCCTCGATCGCGTGGGTGCCGCTGTTCATCATCTGGCTCGGCATCTTCGAGGGCTCCAAGATCGCCCTCATCGCGGTCGGCGTGTTCTTCCCGGTCTACCTCAACCTGATGGCCGGGATTGCCGGCGTGGACCGAAAGCTGATCGAGGTCGGCCGCGTGCTCGGGTTCTCGCCGCTCCGCGTGCTGTGGCGCATCCAGCTCCCCGCCGCCCTGCCTGCCTACGTCACCGGGCTGCGCGGCGGTCTCGGGCTCGGCTGGATGTTCGTCGCCGCCGCCGAGCTGATGGGCGCCAGCGAGGGATTGGGCTTCCTGCTCACCGACGGCGAGCAGACCGGCCGCCCGGCCGTGGTCATCGGCGCGATCCTGCTGTTCGCGATCTGCGGCAAGCTGACCGACCTCGGCGTGGAGGTTCTCGGCGGCAGGCTCGTCGGCTGGCAGGACACGGTGAAGCCGTGACGGACGCGCTGCTCACCATCGACCGCTTGGAAAAGTCCTTCGGCGGCGCGCAGGTGCTCGGCCCGGTGAGCACGCGGATCGCCACCGGGTCGCTCACCGCGATCATCGGCCGCAGCGGCTGCGGCAAAAGCACGCTACTGCGCTGCCTCGGCGGACTGGAGGCGCCGACATTCGGAGAAATCCGCACACTGGAACGCAGGCACATCGGCTACGTGTTCCAGGAGCCGCGCCTGATGCCGTGGCTCGACGTGCGCGGCAACGCCGGGTTCGGCTTGTCGCACCTGCCACGCCGCGACCGCGACGCAGCGGTGGACGAGGCGCTGGCGGTGGTCGGACTGACCGAGGCCGCCGGGTTGCTGCCGAAGGAGCTGTCGGGCGGCATGGCACAGCGCGCCGCTCTGGCCCGCGCGCTCGCTGCCCGGCCGGCGCTCTTGTTGCTCGACGAGCCGTTCAGCGCGCTCGACCCGCTCACCCGCGCGCAGATGCAGGCCCACCTGATCGCGGTGCGTCGCCACTACGACCCGACGATGGTGCTCATCACGCACGACATCGACGAGGCGCTGGCGCTCGCTGATCGCGTGCTGGTGCTGCGCGGACCGCCCGGCCGTATCGTCGCGGACGTGCCGCTCGACCTGCCCTCGCCGCGCGACCGCCTGGCGGCGGCATTCCTTGCGCTCAAGCGAGACCTGACCAACACGCTATCGGAGCACGAGGCGGCCGCGGTCTGATGAGGGAGGGCGGCGCGCTCCAACGCCCCTGCCCCCGTGCCCCGTCAGCTGGTCGGCGCCGATGTCAGCAGGGCGGCGACCTTGGTGCCGTCCGGGGTGCCGAGGCCCGTGCAGGCGTCCCACCCGGGGCCCGCTGCGAAGTCTCCGTTATTGCCTTGCGTGATGTCGCGCAGAGCGGTGGGGGCCGCGTAGAGCGCCGGATTGACCAGCCCGACCGAGGCGCCCTTCGCCGCGTTGATCCGCGCGATCAGGCGTCCTCCGCGCTGGCGCCGAACTGCCGGTCGAACTCCTCGCGCCCGAGATGGCCGCCGACCGCCTCGCGCCGCGCGATCTTCCTGACCCTGTCCTTCAGCGGTCGCCGTCCCGCCGGCGGAGCAGCACGCTTACCTCCAGGCGTTCCGACGGATCGGCCTTCCCGACGGCCTTCCCGCCCCGCATCGGCTGGCGCTCGCTGCCCTTGAGCGGATTTCGTGCCATCCTGGTTTCCCTCCCATGAGGCCTTAGACAACTCACGATAGCATGGGATTGTTTCGATAGAGGTGTGGTCTGCATCACACGAGAAGAGCTCCGCGCCCGTCCGGCCACGTCGCCGACCCCACGGCGCGGCTCACGGTACGCCGGCTGATGTGGTTCTTCGCCGTGGTCTATGTCGTCGAGGGGATCGGGCAAGCCAAGGTCGGCATCATCTGGCAGCCACTGAATCACTACCTGAAGGAAGTGTTCGGCTGGACCCCGGTACAGATCAGCGTGTCGCTGGCGGTGCTCGATCTGCCCTGGATCATCAAGCCGCTGTACGGGCTGTTCTCCGATTTCGTCCCGCTGTTCGGCTATCGGCGGCGCGCCTACCTGCTGCTCGCCAACGTCGCGGCGGTGGCCGCCTACGGTTGGGTGACGCTGACCGACGCGCCGGCGCGGCTGGTGTTCGCGCTGACCCTGACCTCGTTCGCAATGGCGATCGCCAGCACCTTGTGCGGCGCGTTGCTGGTGGAGAACGGTCAGCGCCACCGCGCCAGCGGCGCGTTCGTTACACAGCAATGGCTCTGGTTCAACGTCGCGATCATGGCGACGGCGGTGCTGGGCGGCCAGCTCATCGAATTCCTGTCGCCGCGCGGTGCCATGCACGCCGCTGCCGCGATTGCTGCAGCCGCGCCGTTGTCGGCGGCGCTCGGCGTGATGCTGCTGGTCGACGAGGAGCGGACCAGCATCGACGTCGCGGAACTGCGCCGAACCTTGCGATCACTGGCCACGGCGTTGCGCTCGCGCAGCCTGTACGTGATCGCGGGGTTCCTGTTCCTGTATTACTTCAGCCCGGGCTTCGGCACGCCGCTCTACTTCCATCTCACGGACGAGCTGCGGTTCTCGCAAGGCTACATAGGAACCTTGTCCGCGATCGGCGCGGCGGGCTGGATCGCGGGCGCGCTGCTGCACCGCTGGTTTCTCGAACGGCTCTCCTCCCGCGCGCTGCTCAACCTGAGCATCCTCGGCGGCACGCTGGCGACGCTCGCCTACCTTCTGCTGCGCGGCGAGGCCAGTGCCGCGGTGGTGTATTTCCTCGGCGGCGTCGCCGGCATGATCGCCAACGTCGCGACGCTCACCCTGGCGGCGGATTACTGCCCGAAGCGGTCGGAGGGCTTCGTGTTCGCCGCGATGATGTCGGTGACGAATCTCGCCGTCCCGGTCGCCGACAATGTCGGCTCGTTCCTGTACGAGCACGTGTTCGACCGGGCGCTGGCGCCGCTCATCCTGGTCTCGGCCGCCGCGACCGCGCTGGTGTTCGTGCTGGTGCCGCTGCTGCGCCTCGGCGACAAGCCGCAGGGCGAACCGGCGTGAGGGGTCAGGCCCCGGCGAACGGGTTTCGGATCGTCAGCCGGCCCGCGATGATCCTGCCGTGCTGCATGTCCTCGGTGAACAAGGTGGTGCAACCCGCCTCCAGCGCGGAGGCGACGATCAGGGCATCATAGAATGCAACCCCGTCCCGCTCGGCGATCCGAAGCGCGGCTTCGTGGGTGGCAACCCCGATCGGGATTGGCCCCGAGCAAAGCAGCTGGAAGTCATGCAGGCCCTCCTTGATTTCGGGCCATGACCATTTCAGTTTCAGCCGCGCGACGTTTGCAAACTCATTCAATACCTGAACGCTGATCGTGCCCCCTTGAGCCAACAAATCAGTCGCCACAGAAAACCGCGAATCCTGCTCAGCCGTCGCATAGACAAGAATATTCGTGTCGAAGAACGCGCTATCGTTCATTCGCTTCATCACGGCTGAACTTAAATCCCGGAGGCAAGGGACGCGCCAGGGCTTTGAGCCGCGCAAGCGCTTCCTCTCGCCTGCTGTCCCGACCCACTCGGAGATTGCGCTCACCCGCGACCTCGATTTCGATTTCGTCGCCCTCTTTGAGCCCAAGCAGTTCCACCACCGACGCGGGCAGACGAACCGCCAGACTGTTGCCCCACTTCCCTACTTGCATCTCCAACCGCCTCCAGTGTCGTGGATACACAGAGGATATGTATATCGTCCAACTTTAGGGGGAAGCAAGGTTATCCTGCAGGTGGCACTCCGGCCTCGCCCAGCGCCGCCGCCTGGCGGGCGGCGAGCGCGTCGGTGTCGAAATCCTCGATCAGTTCGTGGAACAGCTGATACCAGTTGAGCTCCGCCCGCAGGCGGAGGAAGACGCCGCCGAGGCCTATGGCCGAGCGGTCCATCATCACGAACTCGCGCGGCGGACGCACGCCGCCGGTGCGCTGCAGGCCGGCATGGACGCGCTCGGCCACCTCGCGGCCGTATTGCGGGTCGTCGTTCTCCTGGATCGGGCGCGCGCGGTCCTGCAACAGCGGCTCGTAGAGGAATTGCGCCCACTGGTTCAGCACGTCCACCGTCTGCTTGGTGAGATTGGTGAAGCCCCAGGTCTCGTACGCGTGGTGCGCCTTGGCGTCGTCGCCGTCGCGCACCGCTTCGTAGAGGTCGATCACGCCGCGTACGAACTTCGCCTGAAACACACGGATCGCGCCGAAATCCAAGAGGTTCACCGTGCCGTCGGGCCGCGCCTGGTAGTTGCCGAGATGCGGGTCGCCGTGGATCACGCCGAAGCGGTAGAACGGCACGTACCAGGCGCGGAACAGCGCACGCGCCAGCGCGTTGCGCTCCTCTTGCGGCGGGTCTTCCTCCAGTCGGTGCATCAGCGGGCGGCCGTCGAGCCACGTCATCGTCAGCAGGCGCGTGGTGCAGTAGCCCTCCACCGGCAGCGGGATGTGCACGGTCGGATCATCCCGCAGCATGATGGCGTAGAGCCGCATGTGTGCCGCCTCGCGCTTGTAGTCGAGCTCCTCGCGCAGCCGCTGCGTCAGCTCCTTGTAGATCTCCTCGTGCTGGATGGCGTTGTCCATGCGGTGATAGATCGCCATCGCCAGACGCAGCTGGCGGAGATCGGCCTCCACCGTGCTCGGCATGTCGGGGTATTGCAGCTTGCAGGCGACGTCCGTGCCGTCCGGCAAGCGCGCGCGATGCACCTGGCCGAGGCTTGCCGCCGCCGCCGCCTCGTGGCTGAACTCGACGAATTTCGCCTGCCAGTCCGCGCCGAGTTCATTCGCCATGCGGCGGCGCACGAAGGCCCAGCCCATCGCCGGCGCGTTGGCCTGCAGCTGCGCGAGCTCGGCCGCGTATTCGGCGGGCAGCGCGTCCGGCACGGTGGAGAGGAACTGCGCCACCTTCATCAGCGGCCCCTTGAGCCCGCCGAGGATCGCCTTGAGGTCTTCCGCGTGCGCCGCGCGGTCCGTGCGCATTCCGAGCACCCGCGAGCCCGCGACGCGCGCGGCGATGCCGCCGACCGCGCCGGAAGTACGCGCCAGCCGGCGCAGCTCGCCGAATAACGTGCTGCGCTCGACGCCGGGATTTTCGGCCATCAGCCTGTGCGCTCCAACTCGTCGATGAACCCGGCGATCACGTCGAGCCCCTTCTGCCAGAAGGCCGGGTCCGCCGCGTCAAGACCGAACGGCGCGAGCAGTTCCTTGTGGCGCTTGGTGCCGCCGGCGCGCAGCATGTCGAGATACTTCGCCTGGAATCCCGGATGCCCCGACTGGAACACCGAATAGAGCGCGTTCACCAGGCAATCGCCGAACGCATAGGCGTAGACGTAGAACGGCGAGTGGATGAAGTGGGGGATGTAGGACCAGAACACCTTGTAGTCGGGCGTGAACTCGAAGGCGGGGCCGAGGCTTTCGGTCTGGACCTGCATCCAGATCTCGCCGATGCGGTCGGGCACCAGCTCGCCGCCGCGCCGCTCGTCGTGCAGCCGCGACTCGAACTGGTAGAACGCCGTCTGGCGAACCACCGTGTTGAGCATGTCCTCGACCTTGGCGGCGAGCATGATCCGGCGCCGCCGCGGATCGGTCTCGGCATCGAGCAGCGCGCGGAACGTCAGCATCTCGCCGAACACGCTCGCCGTCTCCGCCAGGGTGAGCGGCGTGCCGGACATGAGATAGCCCTGCGCGCCCGCCAGCACCTGATGCACGCCATGCCCGAGTTCGTGGGCGAGCGTCATCACGTCGCGCGTGCGGCCGTGATAATTCAGCAGCAAGTAGGGATGCGCGGACGGCACGGTGGGATGCGCGAAGGCGCCGCCCGCCTTGCCGGGACGCAAGGTGGCGTCGATCCACGGGCGCTCGAAGAACCGGCCGCCGATCGCGGCCAGCTCCGGGCTGAACGCGCCGTAGGCGGACAGCACGCGCGATCGCGCTTCGGGCCAGGAGATCTGCCGGTCGTCGTCGTCCGGCAGCGGCGCGTTGCGGTCCCAGTGCTGCAATTTTGGCAAGCCGAGCCATTTCGCCTTGAGCTGGTAGTAGCGGTGCGACAGCCGGGGATAAGAACTGCTCACCGCGCTCACCAGCGCGTCCACCACCTCGTCCTCGACCATGTTGGAGCGGTTGCGATAGCTGCCGGGGCGCGGATAGTGGCGCCAAGTGTCGATGATCTCCTTGTCCTTGGCGAGCGTGTTGGTGGTGAGCGCGAACAGCCGGATATTGTCCGCGAACGTTTGACCGATCCCGCGGCCGGCGGCTTCGCGCACCGCGCGGTCCCGGTCGGAAAGCTTGTTGAGCGCGTCCGTCACCGTGAGCTGCTCGCCGTTCACCGCCACGCGCATCCCGGCGACGGTTTCGTCGAACAGCCGGCTCCAGGCCGAGCGGCCCGTGACCTCCTTCTCGTGCAACAGCTTCTCCAGCTCATCGGAGAGCTGGTGCGGGCGAAACACCCTGAGATCGCGCAGCCAGGGCCGCAAGCGCGCGCAGGCCGGGTCGGCGAGCTTCTGTTCGAGGGCCGCGTCGTCGAGCCTATTGAGCTCCAGGGTGAAAAAGATCAAATGGCTGCTGATCGCCGTCACCCGTTCGTTCACCGTCTGATAGAACTGGCCGAGCCTGGCATCGGTCGAATCGCCGCTGAATAGAAGCTGGGCGTAGGACATCAGCCGTCCCAGAACCTCCTCGATCCGCTCGTACTCGGCGATCGCGGCGGCGAGTTCGGCGCCGGGAAGCGCCGCGAGCCGTCCGGCACGGGCGGCGGCGAACGCCCGGGCGGCGGCCTCGGCGGAAACGAGATCGCCTTCGACGGCCGGGCTGTCGAGGGCGGGATAGAGGTCGGTCAGGTCCCAGGAGGGCAGGCCCGGCTCCGCCCCGCCCGCCGCGTCCGGCGCGCGCGCGAGCCCGGATGGGCCGGGGGGAAATCCATTGTGGCGCATCGGAGGCTGGTCCTGTCCTGCTGTTTCCCTGCTGCATGTAAGGTTGTAGGGAGCGGCGTCAAAGGGTTGCGCGGGCTGCAACCCGTGTCGGGGTGGAGGCGGCTTGGACAGATACCCGCACTGGCCGAACTTGGCCGCGATGATGTTCGGACTGGCGCGCACCTGGCCCGACAAGCCGATGCTGCGTGTATTTCGCGACGGTGACTGGCAGGGCGTCACCTGGAGCCGCTTCGCGCGCCTCGCGGCCTCGGCGGCGCGCCATCTGCGGGCAGCCGGCATTTCGGCCGGCGACCGCGTCGTGATCGCCAGCGAGAACCGCCCGGAATACCCCATCGCCGAGACCGCGCTAATGGCGATCCGCGCCGTGCCGGTACCGGCCTACACGACGAACACGGTCGCCGACCACGCCCATGTCCTGCGCGACAGCGGTGCCCAGGCGGCCATTGTCTCCTCCGGGACACTCGCGACGCGCCTGCTGGCCGCTGGCGCCCAGGCGGGCGGCGGGCTCGACCTGCTGGTGACGATGGACGACGGCACGCCGGGGTCGTTCGGGAAAACGCGGTTGCTGCCTTGGGCCGAGCTCGTCACCGATGATTTGCCAGCGGACGACATCGCCTTCGAGGCGGCGGGCATCCCGCCGGGCGCTCTGGCCTGCCTGATCTACACCTCCGGCACCGGCGGCACGCCAAAGGGGGTGATGCTGCCGCACCGCTCCATCTTGTCGAACTGCCGGGGCGCGTTCGAGCTGTTCCGGCCGCTGCGGCTCAAGGACGAGGTCTATCTCTCCTTCCTGCCGCTGTCGCACTCCTACGAGCACACCGGCGGCCAGTTCTTCCTGCTGAGCGTCGGCACCGAGGTGGTCTACGCGCGCGGCGTCGAGAACCTCGCCGCCGACCTGCTGACCGTGCGGCCGACCATCGTGACGGTCGTGCCGCGCATCCTGGAGGCGATCCGGACGCGCGTGCTCGGCCAGATGGGACGCGAGTCAGCGTGGAAACGATCCTTGTTCGACCGGGCGCTCGCCAATGGGTTGCGGCAGCTCGACAGCGGCCTCGGCATCGGCGAGCGGATCGCCGATCCGCTGCTTGACGTGCTGGTCCGTCGCCGCGTCCGCGGCCGCTTCGGCGGTCGGCTGAAAGCGGCCATGTCCGGCGGCGCCCGGCTGGAGCCCGAGGTGGGAAAATTCTTCCAGGCGATGGGCATTCCGGTGATGCAGGGCTACGGCCAGACCGAGGCCGGCCCGGTCATCAGCGCCAACCCGCCCGAGGCAATCCGCATCGACACGGTGGGGAAGGTGCTGGAGGGCGTGGATCTCCGCATCGCCGAGGATGGCGAGATCCTGGTACGCGGCGACCTCGTGATGGACGGCTACTGGGGCCAGCCGGAGGCGACGCGCGCCGTGATCCGGGACGGCTGGCTGCACACCGGCGACATCGGCGCGCTCGACGCCGACGGCTATCTTCGCATCACCGACCGCAAGCGCGACATGATCGTGCTCTCCGGCGGCGAGAACGTCTCCCCGGCGAAGATCGAGGGGATGCTGATGGCCGAGCCCGAGATCGCCCAGGCGGTGGTGGTCGGCGAGGGCCGCTCCGGGCTGACCGCGCTGGTGGTGGCGGAGCAGGGCTTCGATGATGTCGCGGTGTCGGTCGCGGTCTCGCGGGCCAATCTGCGGCTGTCGGTCACCGAGCGCATCCGCCGGCATCGCGTGGTCGGGGCGTTCACCGTTGAGAACGGCCTGCTCACGCCCACGCACAAGATCCGCCGCCTGCTGGTGCTGCGGGAATACGCGGGTCATGCCGTGAGGGCATGACAGCCCGGCCTTACGCCCCCGCTCCCGGCTGGGTAGAAGCGCGCGTTCGCCCAGACCCGGGACAAGGAGGCGCATGGACAAGACCCCGAACGGGCTGAGCCAGGACGGGCTGGCGATCCCGCAACGCTACTGGGCAATCGCCACCATCGCGCTCGGCTTGATCATGGCGGTGCTGGACGGCGCGATCGCCAACGTCGCGCTGCCGACCATCGCGCGCGATCTCAACGCGAGCCCGGCCGCGTCGGTCTGGGTGGTCAACGCCTACCAGCTCGCCGTCACCGTCTCGCTGCTGCCGCTGGCCTCGCTCGGCGACATCATCGGCTACCGGCGTGTCTATCAGGCGGGGCTGGTGGTGTTCACGCTCGCCTCGCTGCTCTGCGCGCGATCGGATTCGCTGACCACGCTGGCGCTCGCGCGAATGGCGCAGGGGTTCGGCGCGTCGGGGATCATGAGCGTCAACACCGCCCTCATCCGCTTCATCTATCCCCGCCGGCTGCTCGGCACTGCGATGGGGGTAAATGCGCTGATCGTCGCGGTGTCTTCCGCGGTCGGCCCCACGGTCGCCTCGGGCATTCTCTCGGTCGCGCCGTGGCAGTTTCTTTTCTATGTCAACGTGCCGACCGGCCTCGCGGCGCTGCTGCTGGGCCTCTGGACCCTGCCGCGCACCAGGCAATCGCCGCACCGCTTCGACGGCCTGAGCGCCGCTCTCAACGCGCTGACGCTAGGTCTGCTGATCGTCGCCGTCGACGGGCTCGGTCAGGGCGAGAATACGGCCCTCGTGACCTTGGAGCTGGTGGTGGCCAGCATGGCCGGCTGGCTGCTGGTGCGCCGGCAGCTCTCCCGCGCCTCCCCGCTCCTGCCCGTCGATCTGCTGCGCATCCCGATCTTCGCGCTGTCGATCGCCACCTCGATCTGCTCGTTCGCCGCGCAGACGCTGGCGTACGTGTCGCTGCCCTTCTTCCTGCAGGACGCGCTCGGCCGTTCGCAGGTCGCGACGGGGCTGCTGATGACGCCGTGGCCGCTGACGGTCGCCGTGGTGGCGCCGATCGCGGGTCGCCTCGCCGACCGCTATCCCGCCGGCCTGTTGGGCGGCATCGGGTTGGTCTCGATGGCGGTCGGACTGGTGCTGCTCGCGGTGCTGCCGGCGCATCCCGCGACGCCTGACATCATCTGGCGCATGGCGGTGTGCGGTTTCGGCTTCGGCCTGTTCCAGACGCCCAACAATCGCGCGATGATCGGCGCCTCGCCGCGCTCGCGCAGCGGCGCCGCCGGCGGGATGCTGTCGACCGCCCGCCTGCTTGGCCAAACCGGCGGAGCGGCGCTCGTCGCGGTGATCTTCGGCCTCGCGCCCACGCACGGCCCCACGCTCACCCTGCTGGTGGGCGCTGGATTCTCGATCGGAGCGGCGGGGGTGAGCATGTTGCGATTGCGCCAAACGGCTCCGTCGGCCGCCGAGTGATGCGTCACACGTGCCGCCCGGGTCCGGGGTAGCGCGCGACCACGGGGTCGCTGGTCAGCAGAGTGACGCCTTCGGCCGTCGGGATTTCCCCTTCCAGCTTGCCCGTGATACGCGGGCACCGAACTGGGAAAGACATACGAATGTACCTACAGAGTCCGCTTGCCATCTTTGCCGTCGCGGCCACCCTCATCTCTGCTGGCGCGGCGCAAGCGGGCGAGATCTTCTCTTGGAACCCGCGCGCGGTGAAGCTGAACGGCACCAAGTTCAGCGCCGATACCATGTTGCTCGCAGACTACTCCCAGGTCGTGCTACACGCCGATGGCACCTTCTCCGATTCGGGCTATCTGCCGGTTGAGGGCTTCACGCTTGGCGGCCGCGCCGTAGTGCCCGCCGGGTTCAACGATCCGCTCGGGCAGGGCTGGGGCGCGTACGTCGCATTCGCCGCGTCCGGCACCGTGATGCCCACGTCCGACGGGGGTTTGAACGCCACTTACGGGCAGCTCGGCTACCAGATCGTCGGCTATAACGGCTTGGCGAGCTTCGGCGGTTTGGACCCGACCACGGGGGCGGCCCTCGTCAGCGGACAGCTCAGCCAGGTGACGACCCTCGAGCAAGGGTCGCTCATCAACGGGCACCTCACCTTGTCGGGAACGACCGGGGTTATCTCGGGTAGCGTGTCTGCGTCAATCGACGAGGTGAAACATCAATTCGTCGTTGGCCCGCTCTCGGGCTTCGACTTCGACGTCCTGCACGTGCCCGGCGAATACAACTTCACCTCGCCTTACACGATCCAGGTCGCCACCCAGTCCGACATCACGGGTACGCTGCGATCCGGCAGGGGGAATGGCAAGAATGCCGCCCCGTTCACGACCCTCGCCGCGTTCGCCTCCGCCGATCCCGCGGCAGCTGTGCCCGAACCGGCTTCGTTCGCTCTCCTCGGGACAGGACTGCTCGGCCTCGGCGTTCTGCGCCGCAAGCGGGCGCGCCGATCCGTCTAGCCCGGCGGCGGCGGCGGCGAGGTCAGTCCACGTCCTCGACTTCCTCGCCGACCATCGCGGCCTCCTCCGCCGATCCGGGAGCGGCGAACCCGAGCAGCCGGTCCGCCTGGCCCGGCTCGATGGTCAGCACGTTGCCGAGTTTCTTGCCCACCTGCCGCGTGCGAACCCGCGTGTCGTCGATGCTCTTGCTCAGCCTCTCCGCACGCTCCGCCATGCCGTCGAGCGCCTTGCTGAGCTTGCTCCACTCGGTCTTGACCGCGCCGAGCATGGTCGCGATGTCGCCGCTGCGGCGCTCCAGCACCATCGAGAGCTGGCCGATGCGGACGGTGTGGAGCAACGCCGGCAGCAGGCTCGGGCCGATCACCATGACCCGGTGGTCGCGGCGGACGAACTCGACGAGCCCCGGCACCCTGTTCACCTCGGAGAACAGGCCCTCGGTGGGCAGGTACATGATCGCGAAATCGACCGTGCGCGGAGGAACGATGTACTTGCCCGAGATGCGCCCCGCCTCCTCGCGGATGCGGCGCTCCAGCGCGCGGCGGGCGGCCTGCTCCGCCTCCTTGTCGGCCGCCTCGGCGGCGAGCAGCAGGCGGTCGTAGTCCTCGGTCGGGAACTTGCTGTCCACCGGCAGATAAACCGAGTCGTCGCGGTCCTTCAGCGGCATCCTGAGCGCGAATTCCACCGACTCGCCGCTGCCCTCGCGGACCCGGAAGTTGCGCTCGTAACCATGCGGCAGCACGTCCTCCAGCACCGCGTCGAGCTGCGCCTCGCCCCACACGCCGCGCGCCTTCACATTGGAGAACAGCCGCTTGAGGTCGCCGACCTGGCCGGCGACCGTCTGGACCTGGCCGATCGCCTGCTGCACCTGCGCGAACTGCTCAGCGACTTGCCTGAAGCTTTCTCCGACGCGCTTCTCCAACGCGGATTGCAGTTGCTCGTCGACCGCCGCGCGCATCTGTTCGAGCTTGGCCTCATTGCCGGCGCGGATCGCTTCGAGCTTCTGGTCGACGCGGGCGCGGAGTTGTTCCTGCTCGGCGCGGTTCTGCTCGGCGAACCGGTCGAATCCGGCGCGCAGCCGGTCGGCGATCTCGGTGCGCAATTCGGTGAGGCTGGCCTGCGTCGCGAGATTGAAGCGTTGCAGCACCATGCCCTGTTCGCGGGCGCCTTCCTGCACCCTGTCGAACGCGGCGGCGAACCCGCGCGAGGCGCTGTCCGCCACCTCGCGCCGCAGCCCCTGGTCGAGCTCCGTCAGCGCGCGCCGCAACGCCTCGCCGTCATCGCGGAGCCGCCGCTCCAGCGCATCCAGCTGTATCGCCGATTTGCGGCGACCGGAACCTAGCGCCGCGAGGCACGCGAGCAAAAGCAAGATGAGACCGGCGCCGATCGCCGCGATTGCGGCCGGCGGCAAGCTCGTCAGGGCCGCCAGCAGCGCGTCCATCGTCTTTCACCGAGTCGCATGGAGCGCCGACCGTACGAAGTTCGACGCCCGCTTCGCAAGTGCGGCGGGACCCTACATCCCGAGCGCGCGCCGGTACACGTCGAGCAGCGTCTCCTGCTCCTCGATCTCGGCCGGCTCCTGCTTGCGGATGCGGATGAGCTGGCGCAGCACCTTCACGTCGAAACCGGCGGACTTCGCCTCGGCGTAGATGTCCTTGATGTCGCTGCCGAGCGCCTTGCGCTCCTCCTCGAGCCGCTCGATGCGGTCGATCAGGCTGCGCAGGCGCTCGACCGCGATGCCGCCCGTTTTCATGTCGTCCGGCTTGGCGTAGTCCGTTTTCGGCTCGATCGAATCCAGGGCCATCCCGATCACCCCCGTTGGTCTGGCAAGGGCGGCGGGTCTAGCCTTCCGGGCGGGCAGCGGTCAATGATTCGGATTGGCTTTGGCGAACGCCGCTGTCTGCGCGGGCGAAGATTCCTTCTGGAACTTCTGCTGCCACTCCTTGTAGGGCATCCCGTAGACGATCTCGCGCGCGTCGGGATCGGCGAGCGCCACACCCTGCTGCTCGGCCGCCTCGCGGTACCAGCGCGAGAGGCAGTTGCGGCAGAAGCCGGCGAGGTTCATCAGGTCGATATTCTGCACGTCCGTGCGCTCGCGCAGGTGATCGACCAGGCGGCGGAAGGCGGCGGCTTCCAGTTCGGTGCGGGTGGCGTCGTCGAGTTGCGGGACAGTCATCGCGGACCTCCGGTGTTGCTCTGGCCCTCAAGATGGCGTGTCGGACGCCAGTTCGCCATACTCCCCGATGGCGAGAGGAGGCGGCCGGATGGGCTGGGACGACACGCGCGCACGGGCGGCATTGCGGGCGATGTTCGGCGCGGCGGTGGCCGCCGCCGATCCGCGCGCGGTACTCGCGGCCCATCTGCCGCCGAAGCCCGCCGGGCGCTGCGTCGTGGTGGGCGCCGGCAAGTCGGCGGCGCTGATGGCGGCGGCACTGGAAGCGGCGTGGCCGGACGTGAAGCTCTCCGGGGTGGTGGTGACGCGCTACGACCACGCCATCCCGACCACGCGCATCCGGGTGATCGAGGCGTCCCACCCGGTCCCCGACGCCAACAGCGAACTGGGCGCGCGCGCCGTGCTCGACGCGGTGCGCGGCCTCACGGCGGACGATCTGGTGCTGGCGCTGATCTCCGGCGGCGGTTCGGCGCTGCTGGCGCTGCCCGCGCCGGGGCTGATCCTGGCCGACAAACAGGAAATCAACCGCGCGCTGCTGGCCTCGGGGGCGACGATCCACGAGATGAACGCGGTGCGAAAGCACCTCTCGGCGATCAAGGGCGGCCGGCTCGCGCAAGCCGCGGCACCCGCGCGGGTGGTGACGCTGGCCATCAGCGACGTGCCGGGCGACGATGCCGCCGTCATCGCCAGCGGCCCGACCGTGCCCGACCCGACCAGCTTCGCCGATGCCCGCGCGCTGCTGGCGCGCTACGGGATCATCCCGTCGCCCCAGGTGGAGGCCGTGCTGGCGCAAGCGGCGGACGATACGCCCAAGCCGGGCAGCCTGCCGCACGCCGAGTTCCACCTCATCGCGACGCCGATGATGGCGCTGCGCCGGGCGGCGAAGGTGGCGCGCGAATCGGGCCTCGCGCCGCTGATCCTGGGTGACGCGCTCGAAGGCGAGTCGCGCGCGATGGGCGCGGTCATGGCCGGCATGGCCCGGAGCGTGCGCGCGCATGGCGAGCCGGTCGCACCGCCGGCGGTGCTGCTCTCGGGCGGCGAGACGACGGTGACGATCGGCGGCGGCGGCGCGGGACGCGGCGGGCGCAACACCGAATTCCTGCTCGCCCTCGCGGTGGCGCTCGGCGGCGCTGCGGGGATCTGGGCCGCGGCGGGCGACACGGACGGGATCGACGGCACCGAGGACGCGGCGGGCGCCTTCGTGACGCCCGACACGCTGGCCCGGGCCCGGGCACTCGGGCTCGACGCGCGGGCAGTGCTGGACCGCCACGACAGCTACACCTTGTTCGCGGCGCTTGACGATCTGATCTGCACCGGCCCGACACTGACCAACGTGAACGATCTGCGCGCTATTCTGATTGCCTGACCTTGACGAGGAGCCAGAATGGCCGCCCGCCCCAAGCTGCGCCGCCGCCGGCGCACCAAGATCATCGCGACGCTCGGACCGGCCAGTTCCACGCCGGAGGTGCTGAGCCGGCTGTTCCATGCCGGCGCGGACGTGTTCCGGCTGAATTTCTCGCACGGCACGCACGAGGATCACGCGGCGCGGATCGCCATGATCCGCGAGCTCGAGGAAAGATCCGGCCGGCCGATCGGCATTCTCGCCGACGTGCAGGGGCCGAAGCTGCGCGTCGGGCGCTTCGGCGGCGGGCGGGTGCATCTGCAGACCGGCCAGGAGTTCCGCCTCGACCTCAACCCGACGCCGGGCAGCGCGCGGCGCGTCAACCTGCCGCACCCCGAGATCATCGCCGCCGCCGCGATCGGCTGCACCTTGCTGCTCGACGACGGCAAGCTCAGGCTGCGCGTGGCGCACAAGCGCGACGACGCGCTGGAGACCGAGATCGTGGTCGGCGGCGCGCTATCGGATCGCAAGGGCGTCAACGTGCCCGACGTGGTGCTGCCGATCCCGGCGCTGACGCACAAGGACCGCGCCGACCTCGCCTTCGCGCTGGACCACGGCGTCAACTACATCGGCCTCTCCTTCGTACAGCGGCCGGAAGACGTGGCGGAGGCGAAGGCGCTGGTGGCGGGTCGCGCCTGGATCATGACGAAGATGGAAAAACCACAGGCGCTGGAAAATCTCGACGCGATCCTCGCCTTGTCGGACGCGGTGATGGTGGCGCGCGGCGATCTCGGCGTGGAGTTGCCGCCCGAGGAGGTGCCGCTGGCGCAGAAGCGCATCGTCCGCGCCGCCCGCCAGTTGGGCAGGCCCGTCGTCGTCGCGACGCAGATGCTGGAGAGCATGATCACCGCCCCCGCGCCCACCCGCGCCGAAGCCTCCGATGTCGCGACGGCTGTGTTCGACGGCGCGGACGCGGTGATGCTGTCCGCCGAGACCGCCGCGGGGCAGTTTCCCTACGAAGCGGTGAACATGATGGACCGCATCGTCGCGCGCGTGGAGCTCGATCCTGGCTGGCGCGCGCTGACGGAGGCGAGCCGCCCCGAACCCGAACGCTCGACGGCCGACGCGATCGCCGCCGCCGCGCGGCAGGTCGGCCACACCATCGGCGGGCAGGCGATCGTCGCTTTCACCGATTCGGGCGGCACCGCCCTGCGCCTCGCGCGAGAGCGCCCGGAGGGGCCAGTGCTTGGCCTCACGCCCAACCAGGAGACCGCGCGGCGCCTCGCCGTGGTGTGGGGCATACATGCGGTCGTCGTGCCGGAGGTCCATACGATGAGCGAGGCCGTGTCGCGCGCGACGCGGATCGCGCTGGCGGAGGGCTTCGCCGCACATGGCCAGGAAATCGTGGTCGCGGCCGGCGTGCCGTTCGGCCACTCCGGCACCACCAACGCACTGCGGGTTTCTACCGTGCGATAGCGCTCGCGCGTCGCGCTTGCCCGACGGCGGCTCGGAGTGTCATTCTGTCGTCAAATCGCGACAGTCCGGACGATACCGGGCCGACAAGCATGTCGCACGTCCAAGGAAGTCTCGCTCCGCCGAGGCTGACGGATCGCGGGACCGTCCCTGAATCGCCTCGGGAGGAGACGGCTCATGAGTCGCACCTACAATGTCATCGACGCCGACGGACATATTCTCGAACCGCTTGATCTCTGGGCGCGGTACATGGACCCGGCGTACCGCGATCAGGCGCCGAGCACGGTCCTCGACGAGAACGGCAAGACCCGGCTGCTGATCGGCGGCAAGATGCTGGGCAGCGAGAAGGGGCTCGGCAATCTCGGCGCGGTCGGTGCGCGCGACGGCACCGTGGTTGTGGATGACGCCAGGGAGTACGAGCAAGGCCGCAAGGGCGGCTTCGATCCGCACGCCCGCATCCCCGACATGGATCTCGACGGCATCGACGCGGCATTCCTCTACCCGAGCATCGGCCTGTTCGCGGGCGCGGTCGAGGATGTGCGCCTCTCCGCCGCGATCTGCCGCGCCTACAACCGCTGGCTCGCCGACTACTGCAAGCCGTACCCCGATCGGCTGTTCGGTGTCGCCATGCTGCCGATGCAGTCGGTCGATCTCGCCATCGAGGAGATGCGCTTCGCGCGCGGCGAACTCGGCATGAAGGGCGTCTTCCTGCGGCCCAACCCGTACGGCGGCAAGATGATCCATCACCCGGATTACGACCGCTTCTGGAGCGCCGCCGAGGATCTCGACATCTCGATCGGCTTCCACGAGGGCGGCGGCGGCAGCAGCGGAATGCCGCAGGTCGGGCTCGACCGCTTCGAGACCCGCGGCGCGCGGCACATTGTCACGCACACGATGGAGATGATGATGGCCTGCCTCGCCGTCGTCTGGGGCGGCGTGTGCGACCGGCACCCGAAGATCCGCATCGGCTTTCTCGAAGCCGGCGGCGGCTGGATCGTGCCGTGGCTCGAGCGCATGGACCGGCACTACGTCGATCAGGGCTTCAACGATTCCGGCTTGTCGATGCGGCCCAGCGAATTGTTCCAGCGCAATTGCTGGATTTCGTTCGAGCCGGTGGAAGGCAGCCTCAGGGTGCTCGCCGACTATATCGGCCCCCACAAGATCCTGTGGGCGACCGACTACCCGCATCCGGACGGGTTCTTCCCCGGCGCCCCCGAGATGGTGCGAAAGAACCTCGAAGGCCTCTCGGCCGAGACCGTGCACCAGGTGATGGCGGGTGGGGCGAAAGGGTTTTACGGGCTGAACTAGTCCCGACGATCGGCCCGCGCGACCTCCCTCACCCCCAAGCGGGGGAGAGGGAGCCGATGGCCCCAGGCCGCTACTGGCCTAGCAACTGCTTCTGCCGCGCCTCCATCTGCTGGCGCTGGTAGATCGCCCGGTTCTCCTGGACCTGCTGGTTGTATTTGGCAAGATTCTGGTTGTAGAGCGCCTGGTTCTGCTGGACCTGCTGCTGGTATTTCGCCGCGTTCTCCTGCACCTGCCGCTGGTAGGTGGCCTGGTTTTGATTGACCTGCTGCTGGTAGGTGGCGCGGTTCTGCTCGACCTGCTGGCGATATTGCTGTTGCTGCTGGAAGCGTTGCGGGTTCTCCGCGTTTTCCCGCCACTCGCGCCGCCGCCAAGCCCCGTCGTCGCCCCGGTACCAGCCGGGTCCACCGTCATAGCCGCCGATATACACCGAACCGCCAGTATAGGCGGGCCCGCCATACCCATAGGCGACCGGCGGCGCCCCATAGACCGGGCCGGGATACCCATAGTCATACCCGTAGCCGCCGGCATAACCGGCCGAGCCGTCGTAGGTGGCTGCTGTACAGCCTGTCAGGCCGGCTGACCCGGCTATCAGCAGCACCGCCATCGCGCGACGCATCGTCGCCTCCCTGGGTTCATCCGCCCTCTAGAATGGGCGAAGATAGAGGCAGATACGTGGCAGCGCGCGGGAGGTTCAGCGAGCGCCGGCCACCGCGCGCTCGGCCGCGAGCAAGGCACGCTTGCGCTCGACCCCCCAGCGGTAGCCGGTCAGGCTGCCGTCGCTGCCGATCACGCGATGGCACGGCACCGCCAGCGGCACCGGGTTGGCGGCACAGGACCGAGCGACGGCCCGCACCGCCTTCGGCGCATCGATCATGGCGGCGAGTTCCGCGTAGCTGCGCGTCTCGCCGGCCGGAATGCGGCCCAGCGCCTGCCAGACGCGCTGCTGGAATGCGGTGCCGCGGAGGTCGAGCGGCAGGGCGAGCGCCCGGCTCGGCTCCTCGATGAAATCGAGCACTGCGCGCACCACGCCCTGCAACTGCGCGTCATTCGGGCACAGGCGCGCGCGCGGGAAGCGGCGGCGCAGATCGCCAAGGAGCGCCTCGTCGGGCTCCGCGAAACCAAGGAAGCAGACGCCCTTGTCAGTGGCGCCGACCAGCAGCCGTCCGAACGGGCAATCGGCGAAGGCGGTGCGAATCTCCTCGCCGGCGCCGCCACGACGCAGCGCGCCGGGGGTCATGCCGAGCAGCGAGCCGGTCTTCTCGTAGACCCGGCTTTCCGAGCCGTAGCCGGCCCCGGCCACCGCGTCGGCTACCCGGGCGCCGTCCGCCAGCGCCGCTTGCAGCCGGCGGGCGCGCACGCCCTCCGCGTAGCCGCGCGGCGTAAGGCCAGTGTGGTCGCGGAACATCCGCAGGAAGTGGAACCGGGAATAGCCGGACCGCGTGGCCAGCGCATCGAGCGAGGGAACGGTCTCCCCGGCCTCGATATGCGCGCAGGCATCGCGTACCACGGCCTCGGCGATCCGGGCGCGCTCGCCCTTGGGGTCGCAGCGCTTGCAGGCACGGAAACCGGCGGTCTCGGCCTCGGCTGGCGTGTCGAAAAAGCGGACATTGCGGCGCAGCGGTCGCGGCGACGGGCAATTCGGCCGGCAATAGACGCCCATCGTCGTCACCGCATAGAGGAAGTCGGCCGCCTGGCGGCGATTGACGGTGTCCCAGAGCGCGTCGTCGTCCCGGACGATCTCGTCGGCTGGCATGTAGTTCATGGCGGGGTGGCCTTGTGCGTGGGTCATGGCGGCAATCTGGGGCCGGGACAGTCTCGCCGCCATCCGCGCGTTGCGCTCACTCCAACGGCCAAGTCGGGGCGTGGGGCACTCGTCGTTCCGGTGGGCGGCACCCCCCTTCACCCCGGCCCTCTCCCCGCCAAAAGAGCGAGAGGGAGAAGGATTTCAGGCCGCTTGCCGGGCCGAGCGGGCGTAGCGCAGGAGCGCGTCCTCGGGCACCGGGATGATCGGGGAGAAGTCCCGGTGCGCTATCCACTCGGGCCGGGTCGGCGTGCGGATGTAGTTGGAGACCGCGTTCAGGGTCAGATACACGATTTTGCGCGGATAGGGCGTGATGTTGCCCGCGGAACCATGCACCAGATTGCCGTGGAACATCAGCACGCCGCCGGGCTTGCCGATCGGCGTCACAATGCCGCCCTGGTCGACCAGCCGCGTGACGGTCTCGTGATCGAGCGTCCAGAGCGGGTACGAGGTGGTCGCAAGGTCGTGCCCGGCGGGCAAGGTGCCGCTGTTCTGGCTGCGCGGCACCAGCATCAGCGGGCCGTTGATGTGGGTCACCTCGTCGAGGAACACGGAGATGTTCATGGCACGCGGCTCGGGCATCCCGTCGTCGCGCTTCCAGGTGCCGTAATCCTGGTGCCACTGCCACACCTCGCCGTCGAACGCGGCTTTGGCGTTGATCTTGAACTGGTGCATGTAAAGCTGCTCGCCGAACACCTGCTCGACGGGCTCGATCAGCCGCTTGTCGGCGCCCAGCAGGCGGAAGGCCTCGTTGTACGTGTGCGCGGCGAAGGCGGTGCGCGGCGCGCCGGATTTCTCCAGCCAGATTTCCTCCCGCTTGGTGCGGAAGATGTCCTGCGCCTCGTCGCACAGGATGGCGACCTCCTCGGCGGAGAAAACTTCCGGCAGGAAGAACCAGCCCTCGGTCTCGAACTGGCGGATCTGCTCGCTGCTGAGCTTCATGGCGTCCTCCGTCGCTTTATGCGGGCGAAATTACTCCCTTGGCTCGGAATTGCCTATCGTCAGGCCACGGCGGATCGGGCGCGCGGCCGGCGGGCATGGCGGTCTGGCCCAGCACCCAGCCCTCCCAACGCATGATCCAGGGGTCATCGGGTGCGCGGTCGGGACGGTTGCCGGCGAGCACGTTGAGCACGCAGAGCACGCCGAGCAGGCTGTCGAACCGATCCTCGCCCGCCGCGTCCGCGCCGAAGCCGTTGGCGATGGCCTCCCCGAGCGCGGCGTCCGGGATCGCGTCGAGTGCCGTGATCGCGGCGAGCAGCGGGGCGGCGATGGCCGCGCGATCGCGCTGGCGTCGCTTGCTGCCTGCGAGCCTCAAGCCGAGATGACGCAGCGCCTCGGCCGGATAGGTCTCAGCCAGCGCGATCGCGCCCGGAGCAAGCAGGGCACGGAAGCTACCCTCGAACGGCCAGACCCTGACCGGCACGCCCGAGGCCAGCGCCGGGATCAGCATCTCGCGCCAGGCGCTCACGGCCGCCTTGCCCACCTGGTTCGGCCCCAAGGTCCAGAACAGCGGCGCACCGGCGGGGCGCTCGCTGGTCGCGTGGTCGCAGGCGCGGCGGAGTGCCAGCGGTCCGCCAAGGCCGAGGGCGGCGGCGTGCGGAGCCTGACTCATGCCCTTGATGCCGCGCATCGGATAGAATGGCCTGTCGGGGCCGATCTCCGCGATGGTCGCCGCGACGTCGAAGAACGAGGCGTCCAGCGCCAGTCCACGCAGGAACGCGATGAACCCGGATTCCGGCCGCCCCGCCGCATAATGGCGCGGCAGCCCGAGCGGCAGATCGGCGCCGAGGGCCACCGGCGACCCAGCGGCCTCATCGAGCAGCGCGGGAAGGAAGCGGCCGACCTCGCCGACCAAGCGGGGCGCGGCGATCCGCCAGCCATCCGCGCCACGGCGGGCGACACTCACCCAGCGCTTGCGCGGATCGACGCTCCAATCGGCATGGGCGGCGAGCATGGGACCGACGTTCACTGGCATCGGCCGAGCGAAGTCTCCGCCGGGACGCAGATCCCGTTCCGCGCGAAGGTGGCGAAGAGCTCGACCGAATAGCGGGCCAAGGCATCGCGCACCCGCGCGGGGTCGTCATACACCCAGACGGGGGTTCCGTCGCAGTCGATGGCCCTGTCGGGTCGGCCGTATCGCTGCTTGATGACCGGTTCGTCCAGACCGTGCATGACGATGAAGCTGTATGGGGGCGGAGCGCGGCCGTCATGCACGTCATGAATGAACCAGTATCGGTCGTTTCCCCAGTAATAGGCTCGGCCATCCGGCGTCACCTGATCCACCTGAAGTTGCCAGTCGCTGGCGGCGCTGGTCGATCGGGCTTGCCAGTACCTCGGCGAGTCCGGCTCGCAGGCCCTTCCGCTGCAGGCAGGCGGCGAGCGCGGAGTTCCAGGTCAGCACCCCCGGCATATGCCAGCCTCTGTTCGAGAAGACGAAGAGCAGCGCAACGACCAGGCAGGCCAGCGCGATGCGGGGCAACGCGAGACGCGCGACGAGCCTGCTCAGCAGCGCCGCCGAAAGAATGATGGTCCACCAGAGAAACGGAAGCGCGTAGCGGTAGGACCAAATCTCCTCATAGAGCAGGATCGTCAGACCGAGGGAGGCGAGCGCCGAGGTCGCAGCGAAGACCGACCAGAAGCTTGCCAGCCAGCCCCGCCAGCCTCGGCGCCACGCATCCGCCGCCAGGATCAGCACGAGCACGATCATGGTCAGCGCCATGCCGGGATGATTCGGCAGGTCCGTGATGAAGCGAGCCACGTGGGCGGGAATCTCGGCCCGTCTCGGGAAGGGGATCGGTTGGCGGTTCAGCAGTTGCGCCGACGCCCAGCCCAACGCGGCGCCGCTCCAGGCGGCGGCGAGCAGACGGACCATTGTTCTTCGGGGGATCGCTTCGGCGCGGCGGCCAGCCAGAAGCGCGGCGGTGAGGGGCACCAGCAAGCTGACGAAGCACAGCATGTCGGACAGGGCCGCCGCCCAGGTCAAGGCGCCTAGGGCCAAGGTCTTGGGTTCGAGCGGCCGCTCCAATTCCCGGCTCGCCACCGCCGCGCCGGTGAGGGCCAGCAGGAACGGTCCGCCGTGGGTGAACGGCAGAAGCACGAACAGATAGGGGAAGAAGTAGCCGGCGATGTCCGCGTCTGCGGAGAACCTTGGGAAGCCGAGCATCGCGCACGTCAGCACGGCAAGGGTAAGGAGCGCGAAGCAGAGCGGAGCGACCTCCGGCCCCCGCCGCTCTATTCGACCGACGATCCAGCTTCCGAGCGCCATCAGCCAGCCGACCGTCGCGAAAACCCACACCGCGGCCGCGAGGCGCCAGCCGCCAGCCGCGATCTGAACGATCGCATACAATAGCATGTCAGGAAACAGGCTGGGAACGCGGGCCTGCTGGAATCCCGACCAGGCGTAGCCGTGGTGCAGCGCGTCCCACACGAACGAGGCGGGCAACAGCGTATCGGAGGAGATGAAAAACCCCGGCCGATCCAGCAAGGCGAGACTCAGGACAGCGGATGAAACGAGAAGGACGATCGCGCCGGTCAGTCGGGCAGGGCGAACCGGCGCAGCCGGATCGGCCCGGATCGGACCCTCCATCGTGATCGACCCCGTTGGCGCTTGGTGGATTCTGCTACAGCGGCTTCTGCGCCTTTTCCAGCAGGCGCGAGAAGAACGTGTCCTTCTTCGCCTTCGGCGGCTCGCTGGCCTTCTGGCGGGCGCGGGCCTCGGCCTCTTGGTCGCGCTGCTTGGCGTTCAGCCACTTCTCCAGGGTCATGCCCGCCTTGGCGGCGCGTTTGGCTTCGTAGGCACGCTGGCCTTCCGTGAGTGTCTTGCCGCTCTTCGTGCTCATCGCGCCCTCGCCGCCATCACCATCGACGGCGTTCTGGCAGGCTCGATCGGCCGGTTCAAGCCATCCCGCGTCGGCGCAGCACGAACCGGGCGAACGCGCCGAGGCCGAGATTGATCGCGATGCCGGCGAGCGAGAGCAGCACGAGCGCGGCGAACATCCGCGGCACCTGAAGGCGGAACCCGGCCTCCTGGATGGTGTAGGCAAGGCCCGAGGCGAACCCGCCGGAGCCCGCGACGAACTCGGCCACCACCGCGCCGACCAGCGCCAGCCCGCCCGAGATGCGTAGCCCCGTGAGAAAATACGGCAGCGCGGCGGGCAGCCGGAGCAGCCCAAGGGTCTGCCAGCGCCCGCCGCCATAGAGACGAAAGAGGTCGCCCAACTCCGCCGGCGCCGAGGCGAGACCCTCGGCAGTGTTCGCGAAGATCGGGAAGAACGCGACGATGGTGGCGCTGACCACGAGCGTGATCAGCGTGCTGATCCGTGGCGAGGTGACGAGATAGCCGACCCAGATGATCACCAGCGGCACGATGGCGACAATCGGCGTCACCTGCAGGACCACCGCCCAAGGCTGGATCGCCGCCTGGGCCAGCCGGCTGACCGACATGGCGAGCGCCAGGGCCGCGCCGAGCAGAGCGGCGATCGCCAGGGCGATGAAGGTCACCACCAGGGTCGAGGCGAGCGCCGTCAGCAGCGACAGCGGCGCCGCGGCAAAGGCGGCGATGATCGCCACCGGCCCCGGCACGATGTAGGCCGGCACGCCCGCCGCGCGCACCACCGCCTCCCAGGCGATCAGCGCCAGCAGTCCGAACAGCAGCGGCGCGGCCTTCATCCGGCCTCCAGGGCGCGTTCCATCGACCGCGAAACCTCGGCCACCAGCGCGGCATAGGCAGGGTCGAGCCGCGTTTCGGGACCGTGCGCCAGCGCGGAGGCGATCTCCCGCGCCACCCGGCCGGGCCGCGGCGTCATCAACATGATGCGGCGCGCGAGGAAGCAGGCCTCGTAGATCGAGTGGGTGACAAAGACGACTGTACATCCGAGCTCCCGCCACAGCGCCAGCAGGTCGGCTTGCAGCTTGTGGCGGGTGAACTCGTCGAGAGCGGCGAAGGGCTCGTCCATCAGCAACAGGCGCGGCCGGGTGACGAGGGCGCGGGCGATCGAGACGCGCATCCGCATCCCGCCCGACAGGGTCCGCGGCCGGGCACGCTCGAAGCCGCCGAGCCCGACATGGGCCAGGGCGTCGCGCACCGCCGGCATGGCCCGGGCGCGCGACATGCCGCGCAGGCGGAGCGGGAGGAACACGTTGTCCTCCGCCGTCGCCCAGGGCAGCAGCGTGGCGTCCTGGAACACGAATCCCGCGTCGCCGGGCGCTAGCGTGTGGCCCTCATCCCAGTCGAGGGAACCCGTATCGGGCCGGTCGAGCCCGGCGATCAGCCGCAGCAAGGTTGACTTGCCGCAACCCGAGGGGCCGAGCAGGGCGACGAAATCGCCCGCGCCCAGCCGCAGCGACGCGCCGTGCAACGCTTCCACCCCGCCCGGAAACCGGCGGCCGACCGCGCGGATGGTCAGCACATTAGGGCTTCGCGCCCAGACCGACGCGATGGTTGACGAATTCCAGCGTGTATGCGCGCTTGACGTCGAGCCCCGGCGGATACAGGCCTGCCTTCGACATCGACTGGTAGAAATCCTGCCAGCGCGCGGAATTCATCGCGCCGATGCCGTCCTTCGCCGCGTCGCCGGAAGTCAGGATGCCGTGCTTCTTCAACGAATCCCGCCCGTAGGCGATCAGCGCGTCGGTCATTTCGGGGTTGGCCTTGCGGATAAGCGCGTTGCCCGGCGCGGGGTCGCCGTCGAGGTAGGAGTACCAGCCCTCGATCGAGGCATCGACGAAGCGCCGCACGAGGTCGGGGTTCTGTTTGATGTTCTTGTCCGAGGTGCCGATCATGCTGCCGTAGCCGGTATAGCCGGCGTCGGCGATCAGCATCACCACCGGGTATTGTCCGGTTGCCTGCTGGATCGAGAACGGCTCGGAGCCGAGGAAACCCTGCTGGATGGCGTTCTTGTCGGCGAGGAATGGTTGCAGATTGAAAGTATAGGGGCGCACCTGCGCGTCGGTGTAGCCGAAGCGCGCCTTGAGGAAGTTCCACCAGCCGGCGCGGGTGTCGGCGCTGATCATGATCGGCTTGCCCTTCAGCGCCTCGAAACCGTCGTTGCCCGCGCCGGGATGCGCGATCAGCACCGAGGGATCCTTCTGGAACATCGCGGCGATCGCGCGATAGGGCACGTTCTGCTGCACCAGGTTGAGCGCCAGCAGGCTGTTCGAGATGATGGCGAAGTCGAGCCGGCCGGCAATGAGCAATTGCAGATGGTTCACCTGCGGGCCGCCCTGCTCGATGGTCACGTCGAGCCCGTGCTTCTTGTAGATGCCGGTCGCCACCGCCTGATAGAAGCCGCCGTATTCGGCCTCGGCGGTCCAGTCGATGCCGAAGCGGATCTTGTCCTGCGCGAACGCCGGCCCGGCGAACGCCAGGAGTGCCGCCAGAGCCAGCCAGCCAGCGAATCGCTTCATGTGGGGCCCCCCAAAGCCCGGCGAGATTAGGCCGGGACCGGCGGGATCGGCTATACGGGCGGCCCACGGATGAAGGGACGGACATGGCGGCGGCGACGCGACAGGCCGTTTTCGGGTTGGAGGGGCGCCGCGCGGTCGTCACCGGCCATCGCGGCGGGATCGGCGGCGCCGTCGCCGCGCTGTTCGAGGCGGAGGGCGCGGAGGTGATCGGGCTCGACCTGCCGGATTTCGACCTATCCGACATCGCCACCCTGGAAGCCCGCGCGGCGGCGCTGATCGCGGCGCGCGGGCCGGTCGACATCCTGGTGAACAGCGCCGGCGTGACGGTGCTCGGCAGCGTGCTGGAGACCTCGCCGGCCGAGGTCGAGGCGGTGTTCCGGGTCAATTTCATCGCCCCGTACACGCTGATGCGGGCCGTGCTGCCCGGCATGATCGCCCGCGAGCGGGGCGCCATCGTCAACATCGCCAGCGATCAGGCGCTGATCGGCAAGCCGGTCAGCGCCGCCTATGGCGCAAGCAAGGGGGCGCTGGCGCAGCTTACCCGGAGCGCGGCGCTCGACTGGGCGGCACACAACGTCCGGGTGAACTGCATCGCCCCCGGCAGCACCGACACCGCGATGCTCGGCCTGGTGATCCGCCAGCTCGCCGAACGCTATCCCGAGCGGTTTGCCGGAGGCTCCGACGAGGCGTATCGGAACAGCGTGCCGCTCGGTCGCTTCGCGGCCCCCGCCGAGGTCGCCGCCGCGGTCGCCTTCCTGGCTTCCGACGCCGCCTCATTCGTCACCGGCGTCATCCTGCCTGTCGATGGCGGGACCACCGCGCAATGAGGCTGGCGGTAGTCACCGGCGGGACGCGGGGAATCGGCCGGGCGATCGCGGCGCGGCTGGCGGCGGACGGGTTCGATGTCCTCGCCGCCGCCCGGCGAGAGCCGGCGCGGGCGTTGCCGGAGCGGGTTCGCTTCGCCGCCTGCGACGTCGCTGATGCCGGGTCCGTCGCCGCCCTTTTCGACCCGCTCGATCGGATCGACGTCCTGGTCAACAATGCGGGCTTGGCGGGGGCCAACCCGCTCGACGGCGACGACGCGCTTTGGCACGCGATCGTCGGCAGCAACCTGCATGGCGCCTATCATTGCTGCAAGGCGGCGCTAGGGAGGCTGCCGGACGGCACCGGGCGGATCGTCAACATCGCCTCGATCCTCGGGCTGCGCGGGGTCGCCGACCAGACCGCGTATTGCGCCGCCAAGCACGGCGTGGTCGGGCTCACCCGGGCGCTCGCCCTGGCGCTGGCGCCGCGCGGCGTCACGGTGAACGCGGTCTGCCCCGGCTGGGTGGCAACCGACATGGCCGAGCAGCGCTTTCGCGACCTCGGAATCACCGAGAAGGAGGCCGCCGCCGGCGTGCCGAGCGGCCGGATCACCTCGCCCGAGGAGGTGGCCGAGGTGGTCGCGTTCCTGGTCGGCGCGGGGGCGGCCAGCATTACCGGCCACGCGCTGCCGGTCGACGGCGGCGTGCTGGCGGCGCCGTAGGGGCGGGCGGTGGACGCGACGCCGAGGGTCAAGGCCGGGCTGTGGATCGCGATGGCGCTGCGCCTCGGCGACCGCGACGGCCGGCCCGGCACCATCGTCCGCAAGGGCGACCCGGACGCCGGCGGCGTGCTGCTGGTATTGCATGGGCGGGAGGGACTGTCGGTGCTCTCGCAGGTGCGCGCGGCCGATGGCGCGGCGGCCTGGATGCGCGGCACCGGGGCGGCGCCGGTCGATCAGGAGGCGGCCGACGCCTACATCGCCCGCCAGCTCCGTTTCGACCCCGATCTCTGGGTGATCGAGTTCGAGGCGCCCGACCTGTTGCCGCCGTTCGAGGCCCGGATTGTCTGAGGCGATCGTCGGGGCATGACGAGCCCCCTGCCCTCGCTCGACACCCTGCTGGGCGCGCCGGCGTGCGAGTTGCTGCTCACCCGCTTCGGCCGAGCGGCTACCCTGGCGGCGCTGCGCGAGGAACTGGCACGGCTGCGCGCGGCGCGGCGCTTCCCGGTGTCGGCCGGAGCGATCCTTGACGCCACCGCGGACGCCCTCGCGCGGCGCTTCGCCCCGGTGCAGCGGCGGGTATTCAACCTGACCGGAACTATATTGCACACTAATCTTGGGCGCGCCCCGCTGCCCCCTGAGGCCGCCGCCGCCGCCGCCGAGGCGCTGGCGAATCCGACCTCGGTGGAATTCGACCTCGCGACCGGGCGGCGCGGCGACCGGGACGCGCCGATCAGCGATCTGCTGCGCGGGCTCACCGGGGGGGAGGCGGCCACCGTGGTCAACAACAACGCCGCCGCCGTGTTGCTGGTCCTCAACACCTTGGCCCTCGGCCGCGAGGTGCCGGTCTCGCGTGGCGAACTGGTGGAGATCGGCGGGTCGTTCCGGGTGCCGGAGATCATGGCCGGAGCCGGGGCGAGATTGGTGGAAATCGGCACCACCAACCGCACCCACCCGCGCGACTATCGTGACGCGATCAGCCCCGAGACGGCGCTGCTGATGAGGGTGCATCCATCGAACTACGCCGTGACCGGCTTCACCGCTGCCGTGAAGCTCCCCGAGCTGGCCGCGATCGCGCAGCAGGCGGGGTTGCCGCTGGTCGAGGATCTCGGCAGCGGCAGCTTGGTCGATATCGCCGAATGGGGGTTGCCGCACGAGCCGACGCCAGCGGAATCGCTCGCCGCCGGCGTCGATCTCGTCACCTTCTCGGGCGACAAGCTGCTGGGCGGCCCGCAGGCGGGGCTGGTGGTCGGCCGGGCCGACCTGATCGCGCGGCTCAACGCCAATCCCCTCAAGCGCGCCCTGCGTCTCGACAAGGCCCGGCTCGCCGCGCTGGAGGCGGTGCTGCGGCTCTATCTGATGCCCGAGCGTCTGGCCGCGCGGCTGCCCACCTTGCGGCTGCTCGCCCGCCCCGTTGACGAGATCCGGGTCGCCGCCGCGCGGCTCGCCCCGGCGTTTCGGGCGGCGTTCCCGGATCGCTCGGTGGACGTGGCGTACTGCCGCAGCCAGATCGGCTCGGGCGCGCGGCCGCTCGATCTGCTGGACTCCGCCGCGATCACCTTGGGCGGCGACGGTCTGGACCGCCTCGCCGCCCGGCTGCGCGCCCTTACCGTCCCGGTGCTCGGACGCATCGGCGCCGGTCGCCTGTGGCTCGACTGCCGCTGTCTCGAGGCGGCCGAGGAACCCGACTTTGTTGCGCAGATCGGCTCGTTGTTGTAGTCAGGCCACACTGAGGGAAAAACGCATCACACCCCTCTCCCCAAGCTCGATGATGGTGTTAGGTTGCATCAACCGAGTGGCTTGAGACGCGATCCAGCGTCGATGCCCCGGCTGCGCGGATCGCGTAGGCAGACAAGTTGAGGAGAGAAGAGATGAACTTCCGGAGCGCGCTTCTAGCAGCCACCGTGCTGGCCGCGCCGACGGCCGCGTTGCTCGCCGCGCCGACGGCGGCGAATGCCCAGGCTCAGCCCATCACGGGCCTGTATATCGGCGCGGGCGTCGGCGCCAATTTCATGCAGGACCAGCAGGTCAAAAGCAGCCGCATCTCGGTCCTGCCGAACGGCGCTTCGCTGACCGGCAGCAGCGTCAGCATGAACACCGGCTTCGTCGGCCTGGGCAGCCTCGGCTGGGGCTTCGGCAACGGCCTGCGCGTCGAGCTGGAAGGCAGCTACCGCGACAATTCTGTCGACAAGCTCACCACCAACAACATCAGCGGGCTCAGCTCTCCCCACAGCGGCGGGACGGAGCAGAAATACGGGCCGATGTTCAACATCCTGTACGACTTCAACTCGGTTCCCTACGTGACCCCGTATGTCGGCGTCGGCGTCGGCTATCAGTGGGCCGAATGGCACGACGTGCGGACCTTCGACAATTTCGGGAATCAGTTCCGCTTCAACAAGACCGAAGGCTCCATCGCTGCGCAGGCGATCCTCGGCGCGGCTTTCCCGATCCCGGCGGTGCCCGGCCTGGCCCTGACCCTCGAATACCGGTTCATGGCGCTTCCCGAAGACCGCACCTACGACGGGTCGTTCGTCACGTACGGTTCGCTCGCGCCCCTCGGCGTTCCCGCGGGCCTCTACCACTCCTCCATCAAGGCGACCGACAACTACAACCACAGCATCCTGCTCGGCGTCCGCTATGCCTTCAACGCCGCGCCGCCGCCGGTGGTCGCAGCTCCGGCACCGGCTCCCGTGGTGCAGCCGGCGCGCTCCTATCTCGTGTTCTTCGACTGGGACAAGTACAACCTGACCGATCGGGCGCGGCAGATCATCCGCGAGGCGGCCGAGAACTCGACCCGCGTTCAGTACACGCGCATCCAGGTGAACGGCTACACGGATACCTCGGGCACGCCGAAATACAACATGGGCCTGTCGATCCGCCGCGCCAACGCGGTCGCCGCCGAACTGGTCAGGGACGGCGTGCCGCGCGCCTCGATCGCGATCCAGGGCTTCGGCGAGACGCATCTGCTGGTGCCGACCGGCCCCGGTGTGCGCGAGCCGCAGAACCGCCGCGTGGAAATCATCATCCAGTAGTTTCGAATTTTACTGGACAGGCCGGATCAGGGGCGCCGCGAGGCGCCCCTTTTTCTTGTCCGGCCTGCTGGCTCCAGATGCGCCGCCGCATCGCCTGTGGCATTCCGGCCACCGGAC
The DNA here is from genome assembly GCA_963795435.1 of uncultured Alphaproteobacteria bacterium. GTDB lineage: Bacteria > Pseudomonadota > Alphaproteobacteria > Acetobacterales > Acetobacteraceae > JAFKFI01. The sequence goes on along the minus strand of CAWCHV010000009.1, from coordinate 748,560 downwards.
GAAAATATTTTTTGCAACTGCCGGAAACTACTACCCTCTCGATGCTGCACCTGCGTTCATCACGCACGGGAATGTGGCTTTACGGACTGCCGCCGGGGTGGTCCTTGCCGCTTACCGACCGATCGAACGAGGAGTGACGGCGAATGCAATTTCGAGGTGCGTTACTGGCGGCAACGGTACTGGCAGCGCCGTTCGCCGCACATGCGCAGCCGGTGACCGGCCTGTATGTCGGAGCGGGCGCCGGCGTCAATTTCAGGCAGGACGAGAACGTTAAGGGCCTGCAGGTCGTGAACGGCCCGGGTACGGGCATCGTCCTCGGATCCGGGTTCGCCGGCGTGCCGCTCGGCGTGAACACCGGCCTGCAGAAGGAGTACGGCGTCGGCTACGCCGGCGTCATCAGCCTTGGCTGGGGTTTCGGCAATGGCCTGCGTGTCGAGTTGGAAGGCAACGCCCGCAATAACCGAGTGAGCAAGCTGACCGGCACGCCGTTCCCGACCAACTCCGGCGGCAACGAGATCACGTACGGCGCGATGGGGAACGTGCTCTACGACTTCGACATCGCGAGCTGGACCGGCGGCCAGAGCTATGTCTTCCCCTATATAGGCGTGGGCGCCGGCTATGCCTGGACGAGCTACGACTCACTGCACTCCTACGGCACCAACTTCCCGTTCTTCTACAAGTCCAACGATACCGCCGGCAATTTTGCCTACCAGGCCATTGCCGGTATCGCTTATCCGCTGGCCGCCGTCCCTGGCCTGTCGCTGACCGCCGAATACCGCTTCTTCGGCGTGCTCGACGGCGCCAAGTATCACGGCGCGGTCGACACCGGGTTCAACCGCTCCTTCATCGAAACCAAGGCAGGAAGCCAGTACAATCACAGCATCCTGCTCGGCGTCCGCTACGCCTTCAACGCAGCCGCCCCGCCGCCGCCCGCGCCCGCTCCGGTCGCGGCCCCGGCTCCAGCCCCGGCGCGCTCCTATCTCGTGTTCTTCGACTGGGACAAGTACAACCTGACCGACCGCGCGCGGCAGATCATCCGCGAGGCGGCCGAGAACTCGACCCGCGTGCAGTACACCCGCATCCAGGTAAACGGCTACACGGATACCTCGGGCACGCCGAAATACAACATGGGCCTGTCGATCCGCCGCGCCAACGCGGTCGCCGCCGAACTGGTCAGGGACGGCGTGCCGCGCAACGCGATCTCGATCCAGGGCTTCGGCGAGACGCATCTGCTGGTGCCGACCGGCCCCGGTGTGCGCGAGCCGCAAAACCGCCGCGTGGAAATCATCATTCAGTAGCTTCGGCCTTAAATGACACGCCGGACTGGGGGCGCCGAAAGGCGCCCCGCCGAGCGTACGGCTGTTGTCGCCAAAGCACAGTTCGGCAAAACAGCACGGGCCGATACCATTCGGTGACCATTCCCGTGCTACTAGGGATGCGCGTTGAATGCCGCGGGACGATATTCCCGAGGCGGCCCCGGCCAACATGGGCGGGGATCAAGAGAGGAAGGCCATGCGTTTCCGGGTTGCTCTGTTCGCGACGAGCCTCCTCGCCCTTCCGGTGGCGGCCCGGGCGCAGCCATTCCAAGGCATCTATATCGGCGCCGGCGCCGGCTATAATTTCCTGCAAGACGTCAACGTGCGGCCCTCCCCGGCGCTGCGCACCCCCAACCTCAATCTCACTGGGAACAGCGGCTTCGCCGGCGTGGGCAGCGTCGGCTATGGCTTCGGCAACGGCGTCCGACTGGAACTCGAGGGCAACTACCGCCAGACCTCGCCCGGACACCTCACCGGTACGGTGTTCCCGACGGCGCTCGGCGGCGACCTGCGTTCCGCGGCGATAATGGCCAACGCCCTGTTCGACATGGATATCGGCGTGCCCTGGCTCTACCCGTATGTCGGGCTGGGCGCCGGCTATGCCTGGACCACGCTCGACAATCTTGCCGCGACCGGCACCAACTACCCCTTCGCGCTTCGCACCGACGACACCCAGGGCGGCTTCGCCTACCAAGTGATCGCCGGCCTGTCCTTTCCCATCCCGAACGTGCCCGGTCTCTCGATCACCAGCGAGTACCGCTTCTTCGAGACGCTCGGCCCGCAGTCGTTCAAGGCGACCGCCGCGCAGGGCGCGCCGCCGACCTTCGGCGCCGGCAATTTCGACCTGCGAAACCAGTATAACCACAGCGTGCTGCTCGGCTTGCGCTACGCCTTCAACGTCGCCCCGCCCCCGACGCCCGCGCCCGCGCCCGTCGCGACCCCCGCCCCGGCCCCTGCGCGCTCCTATCTGATCTTCTTCGACTGGGATCGCGCCGACCTGACCGACCGGGGGCGGCAGATCATCCGCGAGGCGGCCGAGAACTCGACCCGCGTGCAGTACACTCGCATCGAGGTGAACGGCTACACCGATACCTCCGGCAGCCCGGAATACAACCAGCGCCTCTCCGTCCGGCGGGCGCAGACCGTCACCGCCGAGCTGGTGCGCGACGGCGTGCCGCGCGACGCGATCAGCGTGCGGGGTTTCGGCGAGACTCACCTTCTGGTGCCCACCGGCCCCGGCGTGCGCGAGCCGCAGAACCGGCGCGTGGAGATCATCATACGCTAACGCCCGCGTCGCGGAGGCGGAATGAATTCCGCCGTACTGTCACGCGGATTTCGGCTCACTCGCAGGGCGAATCTCAGTCCGCCGCGATCCCGGTGATGCGGGCGTTTGCAGCAGCCGGTCGCGCTGGCTATAGAACGCCGGCTTCGGAGCCGCAGCATCAGCATGAGCGAACAGCGCGTCATCCCCGTGATCCTCTCCGGCGGCTCGGGCAGCCGGCTCTGGCCGGTCTCCCGCGAGAGCTTCCCCAAGCAGCTCTGGCCGCTGATCTCGGAACGCTCGATGATCCAGGAGACCGCATTGCGCGCCCACGGCCCCGGCTTCGCCGCGCCGATCGTGGTGTGCAACCAGGAGCACCGATTCCTGATCGCCGAGCAACTGCGCGCCACCGGGATCGATGGGGCGCGCATCGTGCTGGAGCCGGTTGGCCGCAACAGCGCCCCGGCGATCGCCGCCGCCGCGCTGCTGGTCGCCGAGAGCGACCCGGACGCGGTGCTGTGGATGATGCCGGCCGATCACGCGATCCCGGACGCCGAGACGCTGCACCGACTGCTAGCGCTCGCGGTCGCGGCGGCGCGGCAGGGGCGCATCGTCACCTTCGGCATGAAGCCGGCGGCGGCGGAGACCGGCTACGGCTACATCGAGGTAGGCGACGCGCTGCCCGGCCTGCCCGGCATCCACGCGCTGGCCCGCTTCGTCGAAAAGCCCGACGCGCCCACCGCCGCCAGGCTCGCCGCCTCGGGGCGGCATCTGTGGAACTCGGGCATGTTCGTGTTCACCGCGCGCACGCTGCTGGAAGAGCTGGAGGGCTATGCCCCCGAGGTGCTGAACGCCGTGCGTCGCGCGGTCGCCGAGCGGACCCAGGATCTCGACTTCGTCCGCCTCGCCCCCGAGCCGTTTGCGGCCGGGCCTGACATCAGCCTCGACTACGCGGTGGCGGAAAGGACCGCCCGGGCGACGGTCGTGCCGGCCGATCTCGGCTGGTCCGACGTCGGCAGCTGGGGCGCGCTGTGGGCGCTCGGCGAGAAAGACCAGGGCGGCAACGTGGCCCAGGGCGACGTGCTGCTGGAGGCGGCGGAGAATTGCTACGTCCGCAGCGACGGCGTGCTGACCGCGGTGGTCGGCCTCGCCGACGCGGTGGTGGTGGTGACCAAGGACGCGGTGCTGGCGATGCACCGCGACCACGCGCAGGACGTCAAGCGCTTGGTCGATCGGCTGAAACAGGCCGGCCGGCACGAGGCGGTGGCGCACAACCGGGTTTATCGGCCGTGGGGCTTCTATGAGACCCTGATCTCCGGCGACCGCTTCCAGGTCAAGCGCATCGTGGTCAATGCCGGCCACAAGCTCTCCTTGCAGAAGCATTTCCACCGCGCCGAGCACTGGGTCGTGGTCAACGGCAGCGCGCTGGTGACATGCGACGATGACGAAAAGCTCGTGCGGGAGAACGAGAGCATCTACCTCCCGCTCGGCTGCGTGCACCGACTGGAAAACCCGGGCCGCATCCCCCTGACGCTGATCGAAGTGCAGTCCGGCGCCTATCTGGGCGAGGACGACATCGTGCGGATCGAGGATACCTACGGGCGGTCGTAGCGGCTCTCGATTTTCGCGGCGGATCGACGCGCAAGCAGGCTACAATCGTCTCGGGTCGGCAAGGTATCCCGACCGAACAGCCGCGCCGCCAGGAATTGAGGCCCATGAAGTCCGTCGTCTCGTTTCTCTTGTCGCGCTGGTCTCTCAGCTTCGTCGGAACCGCCCTGCTTGCCGCCCTGATCTGGTTCTTCGGTCCGCTGCTGGCGCCGTTCGAGGGATGGCTGGTCCGCCTCGTGATCGTCGTCGTGATGCTGCTGGTCTGGGCCGGCGCGAATCTCCTGCTCGATCTCCGGAGGCGGCGGCGCGAAGCGGCGCTGACCGAGGGTGTGGCAGCCGGCACCGCCGATCCCACCGCCGTCGCGGTGGCCGAGGAGAGTGCCGCGCTGCGCGAACGGATGGCGACGGCGCTGCGGCTGCTGAAACGCGCGCGGGGCACGCGCGGCTATCTCTACGAGCAGCCCTGGTACGCGATCATCGGCCCGCCCGGCGCCGGCAAGACGACGGCGCTGCTCAATGCCGGCCTGCGCTTCCCGCTCGCCGCCGAGATGGGCCAGGGCGCCGTGGCCGGCGTCGGCGGCACGCGGCTCTGCGACTGGTGGTTCACCGAGAACGCCGTGATGATCGACACGGCGGGCCGCTACACCACGCAGGATTCCGACGCCGCCGTCGACCGCGGCGGCTGGGAGGCGTTCCTCGGCCTGCTGAAGCGCACCCGCACGCGCCAGCCGCTCAACGGCGTGATCGTCGCCATCGCGCTCAGCGACATCGCCCAAGCCTCCGCCGACGAGCGCCTCGCCCATGCTCGCTCCATCCGCCGTCGCGTCACCGAGTTGGAGACCCGCCTCGGCGCCCGCATCCCGGTCTACGCGATGCTCACCAAGGCCGACCTGATCGCCGGCTTCACCGAGTTCTTCGACGACCTCGACCGCGAGAAGCGGGCGCAGGTCTGGGGTGCCACTTTTCCGCTCGGCGTGGACGAGGCGGGGCCGGTGGCATCCTTCGCCGAGGAATTCCACGCCCTGGTGCAGCGGCTCGACGCGCGGCTGTTCGACCGTCTCCAGGCCGAGCGCAGCCCCGATCGCCGGGCATTGATCGCCGGCTTCCCCGCCCAGGTCGCCAGTCTGGAGCAGCCGCTGATGGCCTTCCTGCAGGAAGCGTTCGGCGGCTCGCGGCTCGACCGGGCGCCGCTGCTGCGCGGCGTGTACCTGACCTCCGGCACGCAGGAGGGCACGCCGATCGACCGGCTGACCGGCACGCTTGCGCGCGCCTTCGGCCTGGATCAGCGCCGCGCACCGAGCTTGCGGCCCGAGCAAGGACGCAGCTATTTCCTCGAACGCCTGCTGCGCGAGGTGATCCTCGGCGAGGCGATGCTGGTCTCGGAGCGGCCGGGGGCGGTGCGTCGGAGGCTGCTCGCGCGCGCCGCCGGTTTCGCCGCCGCGTTGCTCGCTGTGCTCGTCGTGGGAGGCCTGCTGTGGCACGCGAGGAGCGCCGGCCAGCAGGAGATCGACGCCGCCTCCGCCGCCCTCGCCGCGTATGAGAAGACCGCAAGCTCACTGCCGCTCGACCCCGTGGCCGACGCCGACCTGCCGCGCTTGGCGCCGTTGCTTGACCAGGCCCGCGCCCTGCCGCGCAGCCCCGACAACGCCGGAGAACCCGCCGGCTCGTGGCTCGGCTTCGGCCTGTCGCAGGACGCCAAGCTCGCCGCCGCCGGGCGCACCGTCTACCGGCACGCCCTCGAACGCGCCCTGCTGCCGCGCCTCATCTGGCGGCTGGAAGCGCAGATGCGCGGCAATTTGAACCGGCCCGACTTCCTCTACGAAGCAACGCGCGTCTACCTCATGCTCGGCAGCGCCGGTCCGCTGGACCGCGGCCTCGTGCACGAATGGATGATGCTCGATTGGCAGCAGGCCTATCCGGGCGCCACCTACGCGCCCATGCGCGAGGCCCTGCTGCGCCATCTCGACGCGCTGCTCGCCGAGCCGCTGCCGCCGGTCACGCTCGACGGCGAGCTGGTCGCCAAGGCGCGCACGACCTTCAGCCGGGTGTCGCTGGCGCAGCGCGTCTATTCGCGCATCCGTCCGTCGGCCGCGGCCCAGCGCGTCCCACCGTGGCGGCCGCGCGACGCGCTCGGCGCGGCGGGCGTCGGCGTGTTCGTCCGCGCCTCGGGCAAGTCGATGGACGACGGCATCCCCGGCTTCTTCACGATCGAGGGCTTCCACAAGGTGCTGCTGCCCTCGCTCGCCAGCGCCGCGAAAAGTGTCGCGTCGGAGAGCTGGGTGCTCGGCGCGCGCACCGAACTCGACCCCAACGGCCCCGAGCTCCGCGCCCTCGAGCGCGACGTGATCGCGCTGTACGAGGCCGATTACGCGCAGGCCTGGGACGCAATGCTGACCGACCTCAACGTCGTGCCGCTACGCAGCCTGACGCAGGCGGCGCAGGACCTCTACATCCTGGCCTCGCCGCAGTCGCCGATGCGCGACCTCCTGGCCTCCGCTGCCCGTGAGCTCACCCTGTCCGTGCCCCCGGCCGCGCCCGCCGCGAAGGCCGGGGCAGCAGGTACCGGCTGCCGTGGCAGCCGCGGCGGCGGCCAAGGACGAGACGCTGAGCCGGTCGTTCGGCAGCGCGCAACCCGGCCAGCCGCCGCCCCCGCCGCCCGGCCACGAGATCGACGAACGCTACAAGGCGCTGCGGGACCTGGTCGGCAGCGGTCCTGGCGCGCCGATCGACCTCGTGTTGAAATCGCTCAACGAGCTGCAGCAACAGCTGGCCAAGATGGCCGCCGCCCCAGCCGGCGCCGCGCCCGCGCCGGCGGGCGACGACCCGTCGCTCGCCTTGCGCGCCGAGGCGCAGCGCCAGCCGCAGCCGCTGTCGCGCTGGCTCGCCGCGATGGCGAGCAGCGGCACCGCGCTGCGCGGCGGCAACGCCCGCCAGCAGCTCGTCGCCGCGTTCAACGGCAGCGGCGGCCCCGCCCAGCTCTGCACCCTCGCCATCGACGGGCGCTACCCGTTCGTGCCGAGCTCGTCCAAGGACGTGCCGCTCGACGATTTCGCTCGGCTGTTCGCGCCCGGCGGACTGCTCGACGGGTTCTTCAACACCCAGCTGCGGCCCTACGTGAACACCTCGGGCAAGGTATGGCGCCCGCAGCCGGTCGACGGCGTGGCCGCCCCGGTCTCGCCGGCCGATGTGGCGCAATTCCAGCGCGCCGCGACGATCCGCGACCTGTTCTTCGCCAGCGGCGCGACGACGCCCACGGTCCGCTTCGACATGACGCCGGTCAGTCTCGATTCCGGCGCGCGTCAGGTGACGCTCGATCTCGACGGCACCACGATCGTCTCGGCGCACGGGCCGCCGCGCGCCACCCAGGTCACCTGGCCGGGCCCCAACCGGATGCAGACGGTGCGGTTGGTGTTCGACCCGCCGCCCGCGGACGGCTCCGGCGCGTTGCAGGAGACCGGCCCCTGGTCGATGTTCCGCCTGTTCGGCCACGCCAGCCTGCAGCAGGCCGGATCGTCGGAGCGCTACAACCTGACATTCCGCGCAGGCTCCCGCGAGGCGGCCTTCGAGATCCGCGCCGCCTCGGTGCTCAACCCGTTCGCCCCCGGCGTGCTGCAGGATTTCCGCTGTCCGAGCGTGCAGTGAGGTCGCCGCGCAGCGGGCTTGGATCGGCGCGACACTGCCTCAATGTTCACCTCGGACATGATCACCGCGGCGCCGGTGCTGCGCTCCGGGCAGACCGCGCCGAACAGATAGGCCCATTCGTAGCGTCGGTCGCGCGGCGCGCGCGGGCGCGAGCCGCGCTTCGCCCAGACCCGGGTCAGCGTCCCCTGCTGACCGACGCGGGCTTCATCGGTGAACCAGACCTCCACCGGCTTGCCGGCCGCCTCGGGCGGCAGGCGGGCTCGCGGGCCATTGGACGGCTCGCCATGACGAAAAGGCCCTCACTGCACCAGGGCCTGGCTCCGCACCAGCCGGGCGTACAGCCCGTCCTGCTCCAGCAGTGCCGCGTGAGTGCCCTGCTCGACCGCGCGGCCGTCCGCGAGGACCACCACGAGGTCGGCGTCGCGCACGGTCGAGAGGCGGTGGGCGACGACGATCGTGGTGCGGCCCGCGCGCAAATGGGACAGCGCGAGCTGCACCGCCATCTCGCTCTCGGCGTCGAGCGCGCTGGTCGCCTCGTCGAGCAGCAGGATGCGGGGATTGCGCAGCAGGGCGCGGGCCAATGCGACGCGCTGGCGCTGGCCGCCCGACAAGCGCTGGCCGCCGGGGCCGACCGGGGTTTCGTAGCCTTGCGGCAGGGCGGCGATGAAGTCGGCGGCCGCGGCGCTGGCGGCGGCCTCGATTTCGGCTTCGGTGGCATCGGGGCGGCCCATGCGGATGTTGGCGGCCACCGTGTCGTCGAACAGCAAGGTGTCCTGCCCGACATAGGCAATGGCGTCGCGCAGGCTGGCCAGCATCACCGCGCGCACGTCCGCGCCGTCGATCGCTACCGACCCCGAGGGGACGTCGTGCAGGCGGGGGATCAGCGACAGCGCGGTGGACTTGCCCGCCCCCGAGGGGCCGACCAGTGCGACGGTGGTGCCGGGCTCGGCGGCGAAGCTTAGCCCGTCGAGGCCGGCGCGGCCGTCTGGATAGACGAAGCGCACATCGGAAAACCGCACATGCCCGCGCCCCGGCGGCAGCGGCACGGCATCGGGCGCCTCGCGGATATGCGGGCGCTCGTCCACCACGGTGAAGACGCGCACGAGGCCGGCCAGTCCCTCCTGGATCGCCGCATTGAGCGAGCCGAGCGCCCGCAGCGGGCGCGATGCGATCAGCAGGGCGGCGACAAACCCGGTGAAATTGCCGATCGTGTTGCTGCCGACCGCGGCGCGCCAGCCGGCGAAGCCGATCACCGCCGCGACCGCGGCTCCTCCCAGCACCTCCAGGACCGGATCGACCCGCGCGCGGCTGCGCGTCATCCGCAGCAGCGCGCGATAGAGCTGGGCGAAGGCGGTTTCGGCTCGGTGGGTCTCCGACGCTTCCAGCCGGTAGGCGCGCACCGTACGGGCCTGGGAAAAACTCTCGTTGAGCAGGGCGGCGGTCTCGCCCATGCGCTCCTGCATCCCGCCCGAGGCGCGGCGGACGCGCTTGCCGATGCGCTGGATCGGCATCGCCGCCAGCGGATAGAGCGCGGCGGCGATCAGGCTCAGCACCCAGTCGAGATACAGCATCGAGACGACCAGCCCGACCACGGTGATGGCATCCGCGACGCCGTTCACCGCGCGCGTCAACGCCTCGCGGATGATGGTCGCGTCGGTGGTGAACCGGGCGGCGAGCTGGGCCGGGGCCTCGCGCTCCATGCGGGCGAGGTCGGACCGCACGAGATGGGAGAACATGCGGCCCTGCAGCTCGCGGATCACCAGCAGGACGATCTGCTGGACCTGCACGTTCTGGAAATACTGCGCCGCCGCCTTCACCGAGGTGACGGCAAGCACCAGGGCGGGGATCTGGTAGAGGATGCGCGCGTCGCGCCCGGTGAACATCGAGAAGGCGCGGTCGATCACCACCGGATAAAGCGCCGTGGTGCCGGCCATGATCCCCGTGAGCACCAGGACCAGCAGCATTCGCGGCTTGTGATGGGTCAGGTGCTCCCGCCACAGGCGCAGCAGCAGGGCGCGGGTGGTCTCGTCGTCTGGCCGCAAGTGGGTGGTCGGGGCATCCATCGGCGGGCGTGTATCAGCCGCCGATGCGCCTCGCCAGTTCCGCCCGGCAGGCTGCCCCGTCCGCGACGCAGCCGCCCTCCAGCCACCAGGCCCGAATCTCGCGAAGCAGGACGCCGATCCGGGGGCCGGGCTGCTCGCCGAGGGCGAGCACGTCGCGGCCCTCAAGCGGGAACACCGGCACCGGGAGCGCGGCCAGCCGGGCGCGCAGGGCGGCGGCCTCTGGGCTGCCGTTGCCGGACAACCAAACGCGGCCGATCAGGATGTCCGCCGGCGTGTCGGCGAGCAGGCGGCGCAAATCGTCATCGCTGGCCTCCGGCTTGGGAACCGGCGACGAGCGGAGGGCCGCCAGCCGCTCGCGGTCGGCGGTGGACAATTTGAGCCGGTCGGCCAGTGCCTCGGGATCACCGGTGAGCAGGGCGGCGAGGCGGAGCAGCGGATCGGCCGGCGCTTCGGCCCGCACAAGCCGCTCCAGCCGGTCCGGGTCCGCCCCCTCCGGCAGCACCTCCCGGAGCACGCCAAGCTCGGCCATGAGCGCCACGGACCCGGTGGGGTCTGGTGCGGCGAGGATACGGAGCAGTTCGCCCCACACCCGCTCGGCCGACAGCCGCGCAAGCCCCGCGACACCAGCCCGGATCGCGGCCAGCGCCTCCGCATCGGGTGGCGCCCGGCCGTAGCGCGCGTGGAAACGGAAGAAGCGCAGGATGCGGAGATAGTCCTCGGCGATGCGTCGCGCCGCGTCGCCCACGAAGCGCACCCGGCCGGCGGCCAGGTCGGCGATGCCGCCGAACGGGTCGAACACCGCGCCGTCGGGCGTCATGGACATGGCATTGATCGTGAAATCGCGCCGCGCCGCGTCTTCCCGCCAATCGTCGGTGTAGGCGACGCGCGCGTGACGGCCATCGGTCTCCTGATCGCGGCGCAAGGTGGTGATCTCGAAGCCGCGCCCATCGACCGCGGCGGTCACGGTCCCGTGGTCGAGCCCGGTCGGCACTGCCCGGATGCCGGCTTCCCGCAACGCCCGCAAGACCGCCTCGGGACGGCGGGGCGTTGTAAGGTCGATGTCGGCCACCGGCCGCCCCGCCAGAGCGTCGCGGACGCAGCCGCCGACCAGCCGCGCCTCCGGCAGCGCCGCCAGTACGGAGCGCAGCGCGGGATCGGCGAGGAACGGCGGCGGTGGGATGCGCGCGGCGGCTTGGTCCGTCACGGCGAGGCGGCGTGTCCGGGCACGATCTCGCCACCCTGCAGCCGGGCAGGCACATAGACCTTGCCCGGCCCGAGCGTGTCATGGGCGGCAAACCACACGAGTGCGGCGGCCAGCGCGGCCACGGCCGCCACGGCGGCGCCTACCAGCATGGGCGATGGTCCACGCCCGGCAGCCAGCCACCACCAGGCCGCGAAGGCGACAAAAGGAACCAGGAAAAGGGCGACTTCCAGGAGCCGCAGCACTACAGCCTCATTCCGCGCGCAGCACGTGCGCGAGATGCACGAGGATCGCGGCGGTCGCACCCCAGATGTAGTGATCGGGGTGCGGCCAGACCCAGAAGTTCCGCCAGCGTCCCCGGTAGTGCGCCCGCCGCTGCTGTGGCGCGTCGGGGTCGAGCAGCACCGCCATCGGCAGCTCGAACACCGCCTCCACCTCCTCCGGCGAGGGCGTGAAATCGAGCCCCGGCGGCACCAGGCCGAGCACCGGGGTGATCCGGTAGCCGGTGCCGGTCACGTAGTCGGCCAGCCGGCCGAGCAGTTCCACCCTCGCCGGGTCGAGCCCGATCTCCTCCTCCGCCTCGCGCAGCGCGGTGGCTTCGGGGTGCGGGTCGTCCGGGTCCGTGCGGCCGCCCGGAAAGCTCACCTGGCCGGCGTGCTTGGCGAGATGGGACGTGCGCTTGGTCAGCAGGATGCCCGGCGCCGGGCCAAAGATGATCGGCACCAGTACGGCCGCCGAAACGAGATCGGCTTCGGCCAGATCAATGGCGTCATCCGACCGGACCGGGGCGGCCAGCGCGCCGGCCGGCGGGGGCATCGCGAGCACGTCACCCTTGTCCGCGTGGCCCGCGATACCGGCGAGCCGCGCCCGCAACGCCTCGGCGTCCAACCCCGGTGGTCTCCCTTATGCATCCCCGCCGGGCGGCAACTCGCCCAGTGAGAAGAACTTGCCCTGGCTCCATACCCCGAGCATCCGCCGGCAGCCGACCCATTCGGGCACCGCGAGCGCCACCAGCTCATAATAGACGGCGCGGCTGATCCGCGCCTCGATGCCAAGGGAGCCGGCGCCGCCACGCACCAGGAGATAGGGCGTTGGCTCGCAGGTCAGCAGATCGTGACCCACGCGGATCGGATGATCCGGCCCGGCGGTGACGACCTCGTCGACATTGGTGCGAAAGGAGAGAGTCTGCTGGCGGCCGTCGCCCGCCCAATCGAGCTCGACCGCGACAAAGGGCACATCCTCGACCGCGATGCGGCCGCGCTCAGCCGGGGTCTCGAGGAAGTAATCGCCGCCGGCCTCCCGTTTGAGGACGCTGGCGAACAGGCAGACCAGTTCCTTCCGGCCGATCGGGCTGCCACGAAAGAGCCAAGTGCCGTCGCGCTGGATCACGAACGGCAGATCGCCGCAATCGACGGGAACGCGCTTGGGGCGAGCGGATTTCTCCGCGACTGGCGTCTTGGCCGCCGCGCCAGGGCGCGGATGCGCCGATTGAGGCGTCAAGCTGGTCCCCATGTCTCGATCCCTTCCCTGCTTGAGGCCGCCGTGCTCGTTCCAGCCGGGCGGCGCGAGAAATCGGGACTCGTCATTCACGTCCGCGTCCTTACTTCTCGCCACGCTTCCTCTGGCAGGGCCGATATAGGTAGCATCCCCCTGTCCGTGAAAGTGCCCGCTGAGACGCGGCGGACCAAAACAGAGAGGCAGGAGCCCGCATGTCGGCCAGTATGGCGCATCCGTCACACAATCCGGCGATCCACAACTCGGACGCGAGCGGCATCCTCGGCGAGGTCGAGGCGCTCGGCGCGCGTATCGTCGCGGTGCGCGCGGCTATCGGGCGGGTGATCTTCGGCCAGCAGGAAGTCGTGGATCAGACGCTCATCACCCTGCTGTCCGGTGGCCATGTGCTGCTGGTCGGCGTGCCTGGTCTCGGCAAGAGCCGGCTGGTCGAGACGCTCGGCGTGGTGCTCGGGCTCGCCACCAAACGAGTACAATTCACGCCGGACCTGATGCCCGCCGACATCATCGGCAGCGAGGTGCTGGACGAGGCCGAGGGGCGCCGCAGCTTCCGCTTCGTTCCCGGCCCGGTGTTCTGCCAGTTGCTGATGGCCGACGAGATCAACCGTGCCAGCCCGCGCACGCAATCGGCGCTGCTCCAGGCCATGCAGGAGCAGCGCGTCGCGATCGGCGGCGTCGAGCACGTCCTGCCGCGTCCGTTCCACGTGCTGGCGACGCAGAACCCGATCGAGCAGGAGGGCACCTACCCGCTCCCCGAGGCGCAGCTCGACCGTTTCTTGCTGGAAATCGTGGTCAGCTACCCGGACCTTGCCGCGGAACGCACCATGCTGCTGGCCACCACCGGCGCGTCGGAGGCCCGCCCGGCGCGGGCAATGTCGGCCGAGGAGCTGATGGCCACCCAGATGCTGATCCGCCGCGTGCCGGTCAGCGAGGGCGTGGTCGAGGCGATCCTCTCTCTGGTGCGCGGCGGGCGGCCGGAGACATCCGAGGACGATCTGGTGCGCCGCAACGTCGCCTGGGGACCCGGCCCGCGCGCGGCTCAGGCGCTGATGCTGGCCAGCCGCGCTCGTGCGCTGCTCGACGGCCGCCTCGCTCCCAGCATCGACGATGTGGTGGCGCTGGCCGGTCCGGTGCTACGCCATCGCATGGCGTTGACCTTTTCCGCGCGCGCCGACGGCGTGTTGCTGCCCGACGTGATCGACCGGCTGGTGGAGCGTCTTGGCTAGGGCGATCGCGGACGAGGCCAGCGTCAAGGCCCGTCGCGCCGAGGCGCTGGGCGCCCGGCTGCCGCCGTTGATGGTCGCCGCCGAGCGCGTCGCGGCCACTGTCGCGCAGGGGGTGCACGGCCGGCGGCGTGTCGGGCAGGGCGACAGTTTCTGGCAGTTCCGCCCCTTCGTGACGGGCGACCCGACCAGCCGGATCGATTGGCGGCAGTCCGCCAAATCCGAGCGGGCCTTCATCCGCGAGACCGAATGGGAGGCCGCGCAGACCGTCGCGGTGTGGCGCGACGGCTCGGCCAGTATGCGCTGGCGCTCCCGAGGAGCCGCGACCGACAAGTGCGAGCGGGCGGGATTGCTGCTGCTGGCGTTGGCGTCCCTGCTGCTGCGCGGCGGCGAGCGGGTGGTGCTGATGGAACCCGGCGCGCGGCCGATCGCCGGCCTCCCCGGACTCGACCGGCTGGCCGCGGCGATCGGCGCCGAGCGGGGCGGGGCGGGCGGGGAGGCGTCCGGCTTGCCGCCCGCTATCCCGGTGCCGCGCCACGCGCGGGTCGTGCTGTTCGGCGATTTCCTGTCCCCGCTGGATGAGGTGCAGGCGGGCGTCGCGCGCCTGGCGGCCATCCCGGTAACCGGACATCTGCTCCAGGTGCTCGATCCGGCCGAGGCGGTGCTCCCCTACACCGGCCGGGTGCGGTTCCGGGGCGTCGAACGCGACGCGAACACGTTGATCCCTCGGGTGGAGACGATCCGCGACGAGTATGGCCGCCGGCTCGCGGCCCATCAGGCGGGGCTCGCGGCGATCTGCTCGGCCGCCGGTTTCAGCTTCGGTGTCCATCGCACCGACCATCCCCCGGAGAGCGCGCTGCTCGCCCTCTACACGGCGCTGACCGCACGATGATCTTCGTCTATCCCTGGGTGTTGCTGGCGCTGGCCGCGCTGCCTCTCCTGTGGTGGCTGCTGCGGGTCACGCCGCCCGCGCCGCGCAGCGAGATCTTCCCCGCGATCCGCCTGCTGCTCGGGCTGAAGGCCACGGAGGAGACCCCGGCGCGCACCCCCTGGTGGCTGCTGGCGCTGCGCGTGCTCGCGGCGGGGCTGGTGATCGTGGCGCTGGCCCGGCCGATACTCGACGCCGGAGCGGCGCTGCCCGGTACGGGGCCAATGCTGCTGGTGCTCGATGACGGCTGGGCATCGGCGGCGGACTGGCCGCGCCGGATCGAGGCCGCCTCGACCGCGCTCGACCGCGCCGAGCGCGCCGGGCGGAAGGCCGCCCTGCTCGCGACCGCGCCCAACGAGAGCAACGCCGCCCCGCGGGCCACGGCTCCCATGCCGGTCCCCGATCTGCGCGCCCGCGTCGCCGCGCTGCGTCCCAAGCCCTGGCCGGTGGACCGGGCGGCGGCGGCGCGTGCGCTGCGCGACTGGAAACGGCCCGGCACCGCGGTCGTCTACGTCGCCGACGGACTGACCGACGGGGCGGATTTTTCCGCTTTCGCCGATGCCCTCGGCTCGGCCGGTTCGGTCACTGAGATATGCTGCGACGCGCCACCCGCCCGCCTGCTGCTGCCGCCCCGCTCGGAGCCGGATCGGCTGGTGGCCCGCGTCGCCCAGGTGCCCCAGCCGGTGCCGACCGAGGTCGCCGTCCTGGCGCAGAGCGGCGACGGCCGCACCCTGGCCCGCGCCAATGTCACGTTGCCTGCGGGCGCCGCGACCGCCGAGGCGCCGATCGCGCTGCCGACCGAGTTGCGCAACCGGCTCGGACGGCTGGTGCTCGAAGGTCCGCCGTCGGCCGGTGCGGTGGTGCTGCTTGACGAGCGCTGGCGGCGGCGCCCCGTGGGCCTGCTGGCCGGTGACATGGCCGCCGCCGAGGCGCCGCTTACGGGCTCCCTCTACTACCTGCGCCGGGCGCTCGCGCCGTATACCGAGGTGCGCGAGGGCGACCTGCGCGGTCTGCTCTCCCGCGACCTCTCCGTGCTCATCCTCGCCGACCTGCCGCTCCCGGCCGGCGACGAGCGGGACGCGGTTGCCAACTGGGTTCGGAAGGGCGGACTGCTCATCCGCTTCGCCGGCCCGCGCACGGCCGAGCAGCCGATGGGCGAGACCGATCCGCTGATGCCGGTGCGGCTGCTCGCCGGCAATCGCCAACTCGGCGGGGCGCTCTCCTGGAGTCAGCCGGCCGGGCTCGCGCCATTCGCCGACAGCTCGCCCTTCGCCGGCCTGGCCGTCCCGGAGGAGGTGAAGGTGACGCGGCAGGTGCTCGCCGAACCCTCCGCCACCTTGACCCAGCAGAGCTGGGCGACCCTCGCCGACGGCACTCCGCTGGTGACGCAGAGCGTGCAAGGCGCAGGGCGCATCGTGCTGTTCCATGTGACCGCCAACGCCGACTGGTCCAATCTGCCGCTGTCCGGGCTGTTCGTGGATATGCTGCGCCGGTTGGTGGACCTATCGGCCGGGGTCGCCGGGACGGAGGCGCACGCAGTCCTCGCCCCCGCCGAAACCCTGGACGGCTACGGAATGCTGTCGCCCCCGCCGCCGGCCGCCACCGGGCTTGCCGCGGACGCCTTCGCCAAGACCACGGCCTCGCCACGGCATCCGCCCGGTCTCTACGGCCCCGAGAACGGACGCCAGGCGCTCAATCTCGGCGCCGCGCTGCCGTCCCTCGGTCCGGCGCCGGTGGTGCCTGGGGCGCGGGTCGAGGGGCTTTCGTCGACCGCCCCAGAGCGCGCACTCGGGCCGTGGCTGCTGGCCGCCGCCATCCTGCTGCTCGCGGCGGACCTGCTGATCTCGCTCGCGCTGCGCGGCCTGCTGCGGCGGAGCATTGTCACGGCGGCGACGGCGCTTGCCCTGCTGCTTCCGCTGGCACCGGCCCGTGCGCTCGAACAGAACCAGCCGCCGGCGCTCGCGACCCGGTTGGCCTACATCGTCACCGGCAACGATCAGGTCGATAACGTCTCGCGCGCCGGGCTCGAGGGCCTGTCCGATTACGTCAACCGGCGCACCGCGGCGACGCTGGTGGAGCCCGACGCGGTGGTGCCGGGGGAGACCGATCTCAGCTTCTATCCGCTGCTCTACTGGCCGATCACCGCCGACGCGCAGCCGCTCGCGCCGCCGGCGGCGGCGGCGCTGAACGACTACATGGGCCGGGGCGGCATCATCCTGATCGACACCCGCGACAGCGGCAGCGGCGAGGGGTTCGCCCCCGGCGCCGACACGGCGCTGCAGCACGTCGCGCAAGGGCTGGTGATCCCGCCGCTCGCGCCTCTCACCACCGAGCACGTCCTGGCCCGCGCGTTCTATCTCCTGCAGGATTTCCCCGGCCGCTTCACCGGCGATACGGTGTGGGTGCAGCGCGACCAGGACCGCGCCAACGACAGCGTGAGCCCGGTGATCATCGGCGGCAACGACTGGGCGGCCGCCTGGGCGGTGGACCAGAGCGGCCGCAACCCCTACGCGGTGATCCCCGGTGGAACACGACAACGCACTATCGCCTACCGGTTCGGCGTGAACCTCGTGATGTACGCGCTCACCGGCAACTACAAGGGCGATCAGGTCCACGTGCCCGCCATCCTCGAGCGGCTGGGGCAATAGACATATGCATCCAGAACAGGCCATCGCCGCCCTGCGCTTCGATCCGCTGATCCCGCCTTGGGCACTGATCGCCCTCGGCGTGCTCTGCCTGCTCGCGCTGACCCCCGCGATCTGGCGGCGGGCGCGCGGCGTGGTGTGGCGGGCGCTGGCCTTCGCGGTGCTGCTGCTCTGGCTCGCCGGGCCCCGGCTCGTACAGGAGACCCGCCAGACGCTCCCCGACATCGGACTGCTGGTGGAGGACCAAACCGCCTCGATGCAGGTCGGCCAGCGGGCGCATCTCGCCGATGCCGCGCGAGCCGCGATTGAGGCGCAGGCGGCCAAGCTGCCGGACCTCGAGCTGCGCACCATCACCGTGCCCGAATCGGGAAACGCCGGAACCCGTCTTTTCACCGCCGTCGACCGGGCGCTCGGCGACATCCCCCGCGCCCGGCTGGCGGGCGTGATCGCAATCACCGACGGGCAGGTGCACGACATTCCGCAGGCGGCGCCCGGCGGCGCGCCGCTCAATGTGCTGATCCCGGCCAAGGGCGAGGAGATCGACCGGCGCCTGCGCGTGGTCGAGGCGCCGTCCTATGGCATCGTGGGCAAGCCCGTGACCCTGCGCGTCGCCATCGAGGATCTCGGCGTCGCGCATCCGGCCGGGGCGGCACGCCTGACCATCCGCCGCGATGGTGAGCCGCCGGTGGTCGAGAGCGTGCCGATCGGGCGCGAGCACACGATCGAGGTGCCGATCACCCGGGCGGGGCCGACCGTGGTCGAGATGCAGGCCGACACGCTGCCCGGCGAGGTCTCCACCATCAACAACCGCGCGGTGGTGGAGATCAACGGCGTGCGCGACCGGCTGCGCGTGCTGCTGATCTCCGGCGAGCCGCATTCCGGCGAGCGCACCTGGCGGCGGTTGCTGAAGGCCGATCCGGCGGTCGATCTGGTGCATTTCACCATCCTCCGCCCGCCCGAGAAGGACGACCTCACGCCGCTCAACGAACTCGCGCTGATCGCCTTTCCGGTGCGCGAGCTGTTCCAGGTCAAGATCAAGGAGTTCGACCTCATTATCCTGGACCGCTTCCAGAACCGCGGCCTGCTGCCGCTGCCCTATCTGCGCAACATCGCCGACTACGTGGCCGACGGCGGGGCGCTGCTGCTGAGTGTCGGCCCGGAGTTCTCCGGCGCGGCGAGCCTTGCCGCGACCCCGCTCGGCGACGTGCTCCCCGCGCGGCCCGCCGGGGTCAACGCCGTGGTGAACGGCGCCTTCCGCCCCGAGGTGACGCCGCTCGGCGCCCGCCACCCCGTGACGGAGTCGCTGCAGGGCGCGAACACGCAAGACACCCCGAACACCCCGCCGAGCTGGGGCTCCTGGTATCGCCGCGTCGAGCCCGCCGACGTGCATGGCGAGGTGCTGATGAGCAGCCCGGAGGGCGACCCGCTGCTGGTGGTCGACCGTGTGGGCGAGGGTCGCGCGGCGCTGCTGCTGTCTGACCAGATCTGGCTGTGGTCGCGCGGCCACCAGGGCGGCGGCCCGCAGGCCGAATTGCTGCGGAGGATCGCCCACTGGTTGATGAAGGAGCCTGAGCTGGAGGAGAACGCGCTCACTGCCCGGGTCGAGGCCGGCCAGTTGCGGATCGACCGACGCTCGACCGATGCCGTCTCTCCCGAGAGCGTCACCGTGACCGACCCGGACGGGCGGTCCGAGACCGTCAAGCTGAACCGGCTCGGGCCGGGCCATGCGTCCGCCGGGTTGGCCGCCACCGCGCCGGGTGTGTGGCGTGTCACTGACGGGCCGCGCAGCGCCTACGCCGCCGCCGGCGCCGCGAACCCGCCGGAGCTGGCGGATCTGCGGGCCACCGGCACCCTGCTGTACAAGATCGCTCGCGCCTCGGGCGGGGGCGTCCATTGGCTCGATAACGGCAGCGCCGACGGGACCGTCCCGACGCTGTTGCGCACCGAGCCGGATC
The DNA here is from genome assembly GCA_963795435.1 of uncultured Alphaproteobacteria bacterium. GTDB lineage: Bacteria > Pseudomonadota > Alphaproteobacteria > Acetobacterales > Acetobacteraceae > JAFKFI01. Next base: position 729,206 of record CAWCHV010000009.1, on the reverse strand, counting down.
GGGAGGCCTCGGGCACCGGCTGGATCGGGCTGCAGCGCCGTCACGATCATGTGGTCACCGGGATCGCCGCCCTGGCGCTTCTGCCGCCCTGGCTTGCCTTGCCGCTGATCCTGGGCCTCGCCCTGATCGCCTGGCGTCGCGAGGGCGCGTAAGCCCGCACTCTCCGGTCTTTGCGCGTCCGGCGAACACGCCTACATCCTCATCAGCGCCTCTCGATTGAGAAAGGATCGTGTCTTCCAGAACCTCGATCCCCATGAGCGAGGCTGGTTCCCCGGCTCCTCGACGCCGCTCTCTCCCAAGCTTGCGCTGCTGGGATTCGTCGGTCTGTGTCTGCTGGTGGGCGCCGCGTCCGGCGGCCTGACCGCGGCCAGCCTCCGCACGTGGTACCTGACATTGACCGCGCCGCCGCTGACGCCGCCGCGCTGGCTGTTCGGGCCGGTCTGGGTTGTGCTGTACGTGGCGATCGGGGTCGCGGGCTGGCTGGTGTGGCGGCGCACGGAGAGCGCGCGTCCGCTCCGCCTCTGGGGCTGGCAGTTGCTCGCCAACGCGCTCTGGGCGCCGGCCTTCTTTGGCCTGCACCGGCCGGATCTGGGCCTGCTGGTGATCGCCGCGATGCTGGTGCTCTCCGGGTTCACGATCCATGCCTTCGCACGGGTGAGCCGGCCCGCCGCCTGGCTGATGGCACCCTATCTCGCCTGGGCCTGTTTCGCGGCCTATCTGGATGCGGGCTTCTGCTGGCTCAACCATATCTGACTGGAACCGGACGGGCGTCGGTGCATTCCCTTCCGCGGTGGAAAACCCGTATGGTGCCCGCATGAAGATGACCCCGATTCGCGTCGGCACGGCCGCGTCGCTCGCTTTCCTGTGTCTAGCCGGCTGGACCTCCGCCGCCCACGCCCAGCTGATCCCCGGGCCGGGAATGGCTGGCGGCGGCGGCAAGCCGCAAGCGGCCAAGCCCGCGCCGAAGCCGCCGCCGGCGCTGCCGGGGGCGCAGCCCGACAGCGAGCGCGTGACGCCGACGGAAAAATCGACGATGGACCTGCCGCCGACCGAGGCGCTGTTCGACGCGATCAACCGCGGCGACATCACCTCGGCGCGCGACGCCATCTCCCGCGGGGCCGATCTGAATGGGCATAACCTGCTGGGCATGTCGCCCATGGAGCTTTCGGTCGATCTCGGGCGCAATAACATCGCGTTCCTGCTGCTGTCCTTGCGCGGGACCGATAGTGCCTCGCGGTCGACCAAGACGGCTGCCGCCCCCCTTCCGCCGCCGCCAAAAAAAGCCCCGCAACGCCAGCAGCGCGCGGAGCACCGGGCCGCGGGACCGGTCCGCGAGGCCGCGGCCTCGCCGCCGAGAACCGCCCCGCTCTTCGCTGGCGACGGCGGCACGCCGATCCCGGCCGCCGGCTTCCTCGGCTTTGACGGCGGCCGGACCGCATCGCCGCGCTGATCCCCAGCTGCCTGATCCCGGTTGCCCGATCCCGGTTGCCTGATCCCGGTTGCCTGATCCCGGTCGCGCTGATGCGGGACGCGCCGCTACCGGGTCGCCGCGAGCTGCAACGGCGTAGCGAAAGGAGCGTTTAGCCTCCACCAGGGCGGGACAGGCCCGCCCGAAGCGGGAGTGCCGGCAATGCGAAGCGAGACCCTGAGGGATACAGCCCAACAGATGATCCAGCTGCACGGGTCACGGGCCTCCGCAATGGCTCTGGAGCGGGCGGCGCAGATGCGCGCCAGCGGCGACACGGCCGAGCATGATCGCTGGCAGTCCGTCTATGCCCTTATCTGCGAATTCCGCCGCACCGGGCGGCGATCGGGGACCTCCGACATCGGCCGTTCGGCTGATCGCGCCGCGCCCTGGGCATAGGGCCACCGGCGATTCCGGCCGGTTTCCCATTTCTGCGGGGATCTGCATGGTGGGCGGACGCGCCTCCGCGACCGTGACCGTTTGTCAGACCCGGAACATCCGATTCCAGGCGTCCAAGGCGGCTATCTTGTACGCCTCCGCCAAGGTCGGGTAGTTGAACGTGTTCTCGATGAAATAGTCGAGCGTGCCCCCGAGGTTCAGCACCGCCTGGCCGATATGGACCAGTTCGGTGGCGCCCTCGCCGACGATGTGGACGCCGAGCAGCCGCCGGGTACCGAGCGCGAAGATCATCTTCATCATTCCCGCGCCGAGGCCCATGATGTGGCCGCGCGAGGTCTCGCGGAACCGGGCGATGCCGCACTCGTAGGGGATTGCTCGCCGGCGGGCCTCCTCCTCGCTCATGCCGACCGTCGAAATCTCCGGCACCGAGTAGATGCCGTACGGAAAGAACTCGGGTGCCGGCGGAAGCGGGATGCCAAAGGCGTGGCAGGCGGCGATCCGGCCTTGCTCCAGCGAGGTCGAGGCCAAGCTCGGGAAGCCGACCACGTCGCCCGAGGCGTAGATATGCGAGACCTCGGTCCGAAAAGTCTTGGGGTCGACCTTCAGGCGGCCGCGCGGATCGGCGGCGAGCCCACACGCGGCGATGTTCAGCAGGTCGGTCCCGCCGTCGCGCCCGGCGCAATAGAGCAGCATCTCGGAGCGCACCCGCCGCCCGCCTTCTAGGATCGTGATCGGCCAATCATGCTCGAACTCGATCCGCTCTACCTTGGCGCCGAACCGGAGGGTGACGCCGCGATCCCGGAGCTGGTGCAGAAAATCATCGACCAGTTCGTGGTCGATGAACTCGAGGATGCCGGGCCGCGCCTCCACCAGCGAGACGCTCACGTCCAGCGCGCTGAAGATGGTCGCGTACTCGACCCCGATCACGCCGGCGCCGATGACCGTCAGGCTACGCGGCAGCTGCTTGATGTCCACGATCTCGTCGCTGTCGAGCACGCGGCGGCCGTCGAACGGCACGCTCGCCGGCCGGTGCGGACGGGTGCCGACGGCGATGAGGAACTTCTCCCCCTCGAACACCCGGGTCTCGCCGGTGTCGGAGGTGACGGCGATGTGGTGCGGGTCGAGGAAGCTCGCCGTGCCGCAGGCGGAACTTACCGAGTTGCGGGCGAACTGGTGCTCCAGCACGTCCACCTCGTGGTCCAGGGTCATGTGCAGCCGGGCCATCAGATCGCGCGCCTGAATGTCCTTCTTGACGCGATAGGCCCGACCGTAGAACCCCCGTTCCCGCCATCCGGTCAGGTTGAGCACGGTCTCGCGCAGCGTCTTCGACGGGATCGTCCCGGTGTGGACCGAGACGCCGCCGACGCGCCGCCCTTTCTCGACCACCAGCACCGACTTGCCGAGCTTCGCCGCCTGCACGGCGGCCCGCCGCCCCGACGGGCCGCTGCCGACGACAATGAAGTCGTACGCGACAACGCTCGCCTGTCCCGCCGGGAGACGCCGGGCGGCCGGACCGCCAAGACGCGCGGCGTCCGCCGCCGCCATCGCGTGCTCCCTTCCGCACTTCGCAAACCCGATATCTGGCAAGGACCGCGTCTCCTGTCGCGTACAAAATGATCGAATCCGCAAGCCCATACTCGCGCGATTTGGCGAAGATTGTCTTACCGGTCCTGGATCGGGGGGATTGGCGCTGGCTGGGGCGGGAGGATTCGAACCTCCGCATGGCGGAATCAAAATCCGCTGCCTTACCACTTGGCGACGCCCCATGCGTGGCTCGTGATAGGTGGTGCCGCGATGTCCGTAAAGTCCAGCCGCCTCACGCGCGGCGAATGGCCCCGCCCCAGCTCCACCATCCGGCCCGGCCCAGCGCCCGTGCGACCGGCGCGGCCTCCGCGGGGTCCGCGAACAGGCCGAAGCACGTCGCCCCCGAGCCGCTCATTCGCGACAGCAGATTGCCGGGCGTCGCCCGCAGCGCCGCCAGCGCGTCGCCGATCGCGGGACAAAGGCCGATCGCCGGCGGCTCCAGATCGTTGCCCAGCGCCGCGAGGCCCTCCGCCATCGACCGGGCGTCCGGCCAAAACTCCGGCAGCACGGCGGCGGGCGCAAAGTCGCCCCGGCGCGCCCGGAACACGTCGGCGGTGCGGAGCGCCAGTCCGGGATTGACCAGCACCATCCCGCATTCCGGCAGCCCGGGCGCCGGCGCCAGGCGCTCGCCCACCCCCGTCATTCGCGCGGCGCGCCCGGCCAGGCACACCGGCACATCCGCGCCCAACGACACGGCCAGATCCGTAGGCGGCGTCACGTTCCAGAGGCGGCCCAGCAGCCGCAGGCAGGCCGCCGCATCCGCCGAGCCGCCGCCGATGCCGGACGCGACCGGCAGATTCTTCTCGAGCGTGAGTCGCACCTGGGGCTCGCGCCCCGCCGCCGCCGCGAGGGCGCGGGCGGCTCGCAGGACGAGGTTGTCCGGCTCCGCTTCCAGCGCCGCGCCGAATGGGCCGCGCAGCGCGAGCGAGAGAGCCTCCGCCGGTTCGACGCGCAATTCGTCCGCGGCCCCGGCGAACACGGCGAGGCTGTCTAGCTCGTGGTAACCGTCGGGTCGCCTGCCGGTGACGCGAAGGAAGAGATTGACCTTGGCCGGGGCCGCCTCGGTCAGCATCGAAAGGTGATCCGGCTACTGGATGGTGTGCTCCGGCGTCGCAGCGCTGGAGCTCGTGCCGCCGAAATCATTGTGCAGCTTGGCCTCGAGCCTGGCGGCGTCGTCCGGGTCCGGGTTGAGCGTGAGCGCGCGGCGCCACTGATAGCCGGCCTCCAGCTTGCGTCCGGCCGCCCAATAGGCGTCCCCGAGATGGCCGTTGATGGTGGCGTCCTCGGGCGACATCTCCACCGCCTGCTCAAGGGAGCGCACCGCCGGCTCGGTCTCGCCCTGGCGCAGCATCACCCAGCCGAGACTGTCGATGATCGAGCCGTCATTCGGCCGCAGCGCCACGGCTTTCTCGAGCATCTGGCGCGCCTCGGCGAGGTTCTGCCCCTGATCGGCCCAGGAATAGCCGAGATAGTTCAGCACGTATGGCTGGTCCGGCGCGAGGCGCAGCGCCTCCTTGAAGTCCGCCTCGGCCTTCGGCCACTGGTGCGAGCGCTCCTCGGCGATGCCCCGCGCGTAGAACAGCGGCCAGGCCGACCGGGTGGGCTCCGACACCCGGGCGATGGCGCGGTCATAGACCGGGATCGCATCGGCGAACCGGCTCTTGGCGCGGAGCATGTCGGCCTCCTGCGCGAGCGGCAACGGGCTGTCCGGGTGCTCGCGGGCGATCTGCTCGAGCGCGCTCACCGCCTCGTCGGTGCGGCCCATCTGGTCCTGCAAGGCGGCGCGCCGCAGCTGGACGATCGAAGCCACCGGGTCGTTGGGCGAAATGGACGCCAACGTGTGCAGGGCGGCGGCGGGATGATGGCCGAGCTCGTAGGTCTCCGCGAGCAGCATCCGCGCGGCGGTGAAGTCCGGTTGCAGGTCCAGCGCCAGGCGGAGCAGCTGCATGGAGAATTCCGTCGCGTCCTGTCCGTTCATCGCGGCGGCCATCGCGAAATATGCCTCCGCGATGCCCTCCGCCGGACGCGACACCGGCCGCGCCGTGAGGCTGGACGCCAGCGTCGGCAATGCGATGGCCACGTCGGGCGCGCTCTCGGCGAGGCTCTTGAGCGTCTGCAAGGCCTCGGCGCTGCGTCCCTGCCGGGCCTGCCAGCTGGCCAGGATCTGCGCGAGCCTCACATTCATGCCGCCATAATCGGATCCCGCGAGCTGATAGAGGCGGCCGGCCTCGGCCGCGCGTCCGGCGGCGTCGGCGATCAGCGCCGCATGCAGCGCATAGACACCGCGGAACCGCTGCCCCTCCACCAACGGACGCAGCGTGGCGAGCGCGGCGTCGGTGTGTCCGGAGCCCTGCTGCGCCCAGGCGAGCAGCAGCGGCTGCAGCACCTGCGTGACGCCCTGGCGCGGCAGGGAGCGGAACCGCTGCGCCGCCCCCTCCCAGTTCCCCGACTTCACCTCGCGGTCCGCGAGCAGCAGCTGCGCGGCGGCGTCGTCCGTCATCTGGCGGGCGAGCTGCAAGGCTTCGGGCCGGCCGCTCAGCAGTGAGGCGAGAAACGCCTGCTGTCGCAGTTCCGCGTTGGCGGGGTCGATCGCAAGCGCCCGGAGGAACGACTCCGCCGCGTAGTTGGCGTCGGAGCTGGCCAGCGCGAAGCGCCCGTCCAGGTAGTCGGCATAGAGCCCCGTCGGCGCGAAGCGGGCCGTCCGCGGGGCGGCCGGGGCCGCGGGCGAGGGATCGGCGGCCGCACCCCATGCGGTGAGGAGGGAGACGGCGATCAGGCTGGCGCGGATATGCTGCATCCGCACAGACTATCAGTCCCTGTTTGCCCGTGTCATGTGCGCCGCGGCACCCCCTCCGTTAATTCGCCGAAGGGTTGATCGCGCTACATGCCGCCGGGATAGTTCGGCCCGCCGGACCCCTCGGGCGTCACCCAGTCGATGTTCTGGGCAGGATCCTTGATGTCGCAGGTCTTGCAGTGGACGCAGTTCTGCGCGTTGATCTGCAGCTGCGGATGGCCCTCCTCGGCGCCGACGATCTCATAGACCCCGGCCGGGCAGTAGCGGGTCTCGGGGCTGCGATAGTGGTCCCAATTCACCGAAATCGCTTTCGACGGGTCCAGCAGGTGCAGATGCCCCGGCTGGTTCTCTTCGTGGTTGGTGTTGCTGATGAACACCGACGAGAGTCGATCGAAGGTCAGCACGCCATCCGGACGCGGGTAGGCGATCTTCGGCGCCTTGTCGGCTTCGATCAGCGTCTCGTTGTCCTTGTGCGGATGATGGAAGGTCCACGGCGCGCGGCCCCGGAACAGGTAGGTGTCGAGCGCCGAGTAGACCAGTCCGCCCCACATGCCGAACTTGGCGAAGGACGGGCGGATGTTGCGTACGGCGGAAAGTTCATCCCAGACCCAGCTCGCCCGGAGCTTGTCGGGGTAGGAGGCGGGCTCGGCCGGGCGGCCATTGGCGAGCGCCTCCGCGACGGCCTCGGCGGCGACCATGCCGGACTTCATGGAGGTATGCGTGCCCTTGATCTTCGGCACGTTCAGGAAGCCGGCTGCGTCGCCGATCAGCGCGCCGCCCGGAAAGGTCAGGCGGGGGATCGACTGCAGCCCGCCCTCGTTGAGCGCGCGCGCGCCGTAGCTGATGCGCCGGCCGCCCTCGAAATGCCGGCGCACCGCCGGATGCGTCTTGAAGCGCTGCATCTCCTCGAAGGGCGACAGCCACGGATTGCTGTAGTCGAGGCCGACGACGAAGCCGTAGGAAACCAGGTTCTCGCCGAAATGATACAGGAACGATCCGCCATAGGTGCCGCGATCGAGCGGCCAGCCGATGCTGTGCTCGATCAGTCCGGGCTTGTGGTTGGCGGCGGGGATCTCCCATAGCTCCTTGATGCCGAGCGCGTAGGTCTGCATGTCGTGCCCGGCGCGCAGGTCGTAGCGCGCGATCAGCCGCTTCGAGAGCGAGCCCCGGCAGCCTTCCGCGAGCAAGGTGTAGGTGGCGCGAAGCTCGATGCCGCGCTGGAAGTTCTCGGTGGGCTTGCCGTCCTTGCCGATGCCCATGTCGCCGGTCGCGACGCCGACCACGCGGCCGTCCTCCTCCAGCACCTCGGCGGCGGCGAAGCCGGGATAGATTTCCACGCCGAGCGCCTCGGCCTGCTGCGCCAGCCAGCGGCAGACGTTGCCCAGCGAGACGATGTAGTTGCCGTGATTGTTCATCTGCGGCGGCGTCGGCAGCTTGAAGCTGCGGGTCGCGGTGAGGAACAGGAAGCGGTCATCGCTCGCCTCCGTGGTGAGCGGCGCATCCTTCTCCCGCCAGTCCGGGATCAGCTCGTCCAGGGCGCGTGGCTCCACGACCGCCCCTGAGAGAATGTGGGCTCCGACCTCGCCGCCCTTTTCCACCAGGCAAACCGACGCATCCGGCGAGATCTGCTTGAGGCGAATGGCGGCGGCCAGCCCCGACGGGCCAGCGCCGACGATCACCACGTCGAACTCCATCGCCTCCCGGGGCGCCCCACCATCCGCCGATCCGTCTTCCGCCATCTTCCCCTCCGGCCCAGCCCGCGACACTTGTCCCATCCGAGCGTTCGTCTTGGGCATTTCCGGCAAACTAGGCAGAGTGACCGCGTTGCGCAAAGTCGCCCCGACGGGCAGGAATAGCCACATGGACGACGCGCTCGCCGCCCTGAAGCTGCAGATCGAGTGGGGTGCCGACGAGGCGCTCGACGAGGCACCGGTCAATCGCGCCCGGCCACCGGCCCCGGCCCCGTGTCCGACCCGGGAGGCGCCAGCGCCGCCGCGCGCTGTCATGCCGGCTGCCCGCACGGTGGCGTCCGTCGTCCAAGCCGAGCAGGCCGCCGCCGGGGCCGACAGCCTCGACGCCTTGCGTGCCGCTTTGGCCGGTTTCGAGGGTTGCGCGCTCCGCGACACGGCAGCGAACCTCGTCTTTGGCGAGGGAAGGAAGGCCGACCTGATGCTCGTCGGCGACGTGCCGGGGCCGGACGAGGATCGCTCGGGGCGCCCATTTGTCGGACCCGCCGGAGCCTTGCTGGACCGGATGCTCGCCGGCATCGGACTGGCCCGCGACGATATACGGATCGCCATGCTGGTTCCTTGGCGTCCGCCCGGCGGCCGGCCGCCGAGCGAGACGGAAATCGCACTCTGCCTGCCGTTCCTGCTGCGGCACGTTGCCCTCGCCGCACCGCGACGGCTGGTCCTGCTCGGGCCGCTGGCGGCTCGAGCCCTGCTGCCCGCCACGGGATCGCGCCGCCGGACACGTGGCACATGGGTCGACCTGGCCGTCCCAGGCCTGGCTGCGCCGGTCCCTGCCCTGGCGACCGCAAGCCCCGCGTCACTCCTCGCCAGCGCCGCCGGTCGGCGCGCCGCGTGGGCCGACCTGCGCGTCCTGCGCAGGGCTCTGGACGGAGACCTGTCAAAATCGTGACTTCCAAGCCGTCGGATAAGGCCTGGAAATCCATTGTGGTGTCTCGCCGGATGGGATTCGTCTCCCCCCGAAGGGTTGCGGCCGAGGAGTCGGGCGTGTAGGGGCGCTGCCGATGCGAGGGATCGGCTCAGCGCTCTCCCGCCTGCCAGTCGCCCGGGCCATCGTCGCCGGGGCCGCGATTCTCGCCGGAGCGTTCGCCCCGGCCGCGCAGGCGCAGGACACACCGAATTCGGGCGACGAAGCCGCGATGGCGATTCCGCGCGCGCCGTCGCTGACGGGCGGCGCCGTCGGCCTGCCCCAGCCGCTCGCTCCAAGCGAAGCCGCCCGCATCCGCCGGATCTTTGCCCTGCAGGCACACGGCCGGATGGCAGAGGCGGCGCAAGAGACCGGGCTGCTGACAAGCACGACCCTGCTCGGACACATTCAGGCCGATCGCTACCTGGGCCGTTTCCACCGATCGACCGCCGACGAGTTGACGGCCTGGCTGTCGCGCTACGCCGACGAGCCCGACGCCGCCGCCATCCGTGACCTCCTGATCCGCCGCGTGCCCAAGGGCACGGCGGTGCCGCCGCTGCCGGACACCGCCACCGGCCTCCCCGCGGCCATTGAACAGATGCCGGTGCCGGAGGACGACGACCCAAGGGAACGGTCGATCTCGCGCAACCCGCCGCTGGACCGCACCGTCGCGGAACGTGCGAGCCAGGGCAACGCATCCTCGGCGCTGCGGCTGATCGCGCGGACCAAGGGCATGAAGCCCGCCTATGCCGCACTGCTGCGCGCCGAGGTGGCGCAGATCCTGTTCACCCGCAACGAGGACGCCGAGGCGCTCGAGGTCGCGAGCAACACGGTCCGCCGCACGCCGGCGAACGACCAGGTGGGCCTCGCCGGCTACGTCGCGGGCCTCGCCGCCTGGCGGCTGAATCGGCCCGATCTGGCCCTCACCTGTTTCGAAGACGCCGTCCGAGCCGCTTACGCGCCCGCCAAGGTGCGCGCCGCGGGTGCGTTCTGGGCGGCGCGCGCGCACCTGCGCGTTGGCCGCCTGTCCGGCTTCGCGCCCTGGATGAAACGGGCGACCGAGGAGCCGCGCACGCTCTACGGCCTGATCGCGCGGCGGATGCTCGGCGTGGGCGGCGGCTTCGCGTGGGGCCGGCAGACCTTGAGCGGCGCCGATCTCGAGGCGGTGGCGGACACGCCGCAGGGGCTGCGGGCGTTCGCGCTGCTGCAAGTCGGACAGCCGGATCGCGCCGAGGCCGAGTTGCGGATGCTATGGCCCACGGCCAAGGACGACGCCTCTCTGCGCAACGCCGTGCTGCTGGTCGCCCGCGAGGCGGGCTTCACCGACCTCGCCGCGCAACTCGCCACCTTGGTGCAGGCGGCCGACGGCAAGCCACGCGATTTCGACCGCTTCCCGGTCCCGAAGCTGCGGCCGAGGAGCGGGTTTCAGGTCGATCCCGCGCTGGTCTACGCGCTGGCCCGGGTGGAATTGAATTTCGACCCCGGCGCGATCTCGCCCGTAGGCGCGCGCGGGCTGATGCAGATCATGCCCGTTACCGCCGGCTATCTCGCGGATGACCCCTCGCTCGCATCGAGCGGCGCGCGACTGCACGATCCGGCGCTCAATCTCGAACTCGGGCAACGTTATGTGAGCTATCTCGCGGAACAGGATCGGATCGACGGCGATCTCATCCGCGTTCTGGCGAGCTACAACGCGGGGCCGGGCAGCTTCGCGCGCTGGGGCGGCACGGTCCGCGACGGCGGGGATCCTCTGATGTTCATCGAGGCGATCCCGCTTCCGGAGACCCGCGCTTTCGTGCAACACACGCTGGCCTACACGTGGATCTACGCGGCACGGCTGCATCTTCCGTCGCCAAGCCTTGACGCGATGGCGGCCGGCGCGTTCCCGCGCTTCACGCCGACCGAGGAAACTGAGACAATCGCAGCCGCTGCGCCCCGCGTCCATTAGCGCGGCAGGAGGAAACTCATGGCGCGCATCGACGAAAGCCGTCCGTTCGTTCCCGTCAACATCGCCGTTCTCACCGTGTCGGACACGCGCAGCGCGGCGAACGACACGTCCGGCGACGCGCTGACCGAGCGCATCACCAAGGCCGGGCACCGGGTGGCGGCTCGCGTCATCGAGAAGGACGATGCGAACGCGATCGAGCGGCTGCTGCGCACATGGATTTCAGATGCAACGATCGACGTCGTGATCAGCACGGGCGGCACCGGCATCACTGGGCGCGATGTAACCCCCGAAGCATTCGAGCGCGTGATGGAGAAACGCATCGAGGGTTTCGGCGAGTTGTTCCGCATGTTGAGCTACCAGAAGATCGCCACGTCCACGATGCAGTCCCGCGCGATCGGCGGCGTTGCGGGCGGCACCTACCTGTTCGCGCTGCCCGGCAGCACCGGCGCGGTGAAGGACGGCTGGGACGACATTCTGCTGTGGCAGCTCGACAGCCGGCATCGGCCCTGCAACCTGGTCGAACTGATGCCTCGGTTGCAGGAGCATCTGAGATGAGACGCCTCTCCGACAGCGCCGATGGGCCACGATACTCGGCGCCAGCAGGGTAGCGGGTCCGGAGCAGCGGGCGACTTGAATTGCGCAATGGCCTGCGTTACATGTAATGCATGGTCAAGCATCAAGGGAGCGCGCAGCGTGTCCAGCGTCGGCGGGACAAGCTGCGTGCCGCGGGCCTGAGGCCTGTGCAGATATGGGTGCCTGACACCCGCGCGCCGGGCTTCGCTGCGGAGGCCGAGCGACAATCCCGCCTCATCGCGGCGGCCGAGGGAAACACCCACGAGGCCTGGTACGCGGCGGATGACGTGGATGGATGGACGCCTTGAGGCGTGGCGATCTCGTCACCGTCGCACTTGCGGGTAATTTGGGAAAGCCGCGCCCGGCACTTGTGATCCAGGCGGACCAATTCCACCGCCTTCCGGCCGTTACCCTCTTGCCGCTCACGAGCACGCTCGAGAATGCTCCACTGCTGCGCGTCCAGATTGATCCCGATGCACAGAACGGGTTGTCCCAGACTTCCCACGTGATGATCGACAAGGCAGTGACGCAGCCGCTAAGGAAAATCGGCCAGGTGATCGGTCACTTGAGCGATATGGCGATGCTGGAGGTAAACCGATCTCTTGCCGTGTTCCTTGGGATCGCCTGAGCATCGTAAGTTCCAGCCCACTTAGGGAGCGCGCGTCTGCGCCGCGACGAAGCGGCGTGCGAGGGCGGTATAGATCGGCCGGCGACAGACCAGCCGCGATACTCCGAACGCCAGGAAGGCAGCCGCCATCAGCGGGATCGTCATGCGCTGGTTGTCGGTCATCTCCATCACGATCACCGTCGCGGTGATCGGCGCCTGCACGACGCCCGAAAAATAGGCGACCATGCCGAGCAGAACCACGGCGCCGGAACTCGCGGAGGGAACGACGTGTGACAACCACTCGCCAAGGCCGGCGCCGACCGCCAGCGCCGGGGCGAAGATGCCGCCCGGGATGCCGCTGATGTAGGAGACGACGTTGGCGACCAGTTTCAGCCCGGCGTAGCTGGCGGGCAGCGTCGAGTGACCCTCGACGATGCCGCGCGCTTGCGCGTAGCCGGTGCCGTACGTGCTGCCGTCGGACAGCCAGCCACAGACCGCGATCGCCAAGCCGCAGAGGGCGGCGAACAGGACGGGATGGCGCGCGAGGAACAGCCCGGTGCGGCCGGGCAGGCCCCGCGCGAAGGCCAGCAGCGCGGAGCTGAACAATCCTCCCGCGAGCCCGCCGGTAACGCCACACAACGCCACCCCGGACCACGCCGTGCCGAAATCGAGCTCGGCCGCCGTGTGGCCGAAATACGTGTAGTTGCCCATCAGGCCGAGCGTCGTGACGCCGGCGATGATCACGGCGGTGAACACCACGCCCGACGTGCGCGCCTCGAAGGAATGGCTGAGCTCCTCGATCGCGAACACCACGCCCGCAAGCGGCGTGTTGAACGCCGCGGCGATCCCGGCGGCGCCGCCCGCGAGCACAAGTGCCCGCTGGAGTTCGACACGCGGCAGACGCAGCCGCTTGCCGACCGCATACATGATCGAGGCGCCGACCTGCACTGTCGGCCCCTCGCGGCCGATGGAGGCGCCGCAAGCGAGGCCGAGCAGCGTCAGCAGGATCTTGCCGACCGCGATGCGCAGGCTCAGCACCCGCGCCACCAGCGCCTCGTCGGTCATGTGCAGCGCGGCGATCACCTGCGGGATGCCGCTGCCTTGCGCGCCGGGAAAGACGTGTCGCGTCAGCAGCAGGGAGATCACGAGCCCGGCCGGGGCGATCACGAAGGCAAGCCACGGGCGGCCGTCCAGCACCCAAAGGAAGGCCCGCATCGCCATGTCGGCGCCGGTGGCGAAGCCGATCGCCACCACCGCGACCAGCGTCGCGCCAAACCAGAACACGAGGCGGCGTATCCACAGCCGTGGCGAGACCAGCGGCATCCGGGCGAGGCGGCGCAAGCGCGCGCGGCGCTCGGGGGTGATCGGCATCTTCATGCGCGGAGCTTCGCCAGATCCGCCGCCGTGTCTACATCGTCAAGCCGGCGAAGGAACGCGATCCGCCGGCCACGGAAATTCGCGAGCGTGTCGGCGAGCGCGTGCTCGCTCGACCAGCGAACGCGGGAGAAGGGTCTGGCGGGCCGTCGCGGCGAGAGCGCCACCAGCCAGTAGCCGCCATCCTCGGCGGGACCGAACGCCGCCTCCGCGCGGCCGAGCGCGCGGAAGACCGCCACGAGATCCGATGGGCCGGCATCAGGGATGTCGCTGCCGATGATGGCGACCCGCCCACGCGGAAAGCGGGTGCAGGCGCGGTGCATTCGGCGGCCGAGGTCGCCGCGCCCCTGTCCGATTCGCGGCAGCCGCGCGGGAAGCCGGAAGCCGAGGCGATCCGGCGTGACCGCGAGCAGCGTGCGGAAACGGCGGTCGGCTGCCAGCGCGCGCGCAAGCCGGGCCAGTGTGCTCCGATGGAAATGCAGCGCGGCGCGGTCGCCGATGTCGCGAGCCAGGCGGCGCTTCACCGCGCCGAGCCGGGGGGCGCGTGCGAACACGATTACCGTGTCCCTCACGTATAGAGCCGCGCGATGAGGCGGGGCGACACGCCCGCCGCGTACAGCGTCAGGCAGGCGAGATTGCGTAACGAGCGCCGGCGCCAGCCGTCGCGCTCCCACTTCTCCGCCGAGGTGACGGCCGGCACGTCCAGCGCCACCAGCCGACGTCGCCCGACGCGCCGCACGAGGTCCACGTCTTCCATCAGCGGCAGCGGGCGTACACCGCCGATCCGCTCCAGCAGGTCGCGATGGATCAGCAGCCCCTGATCGCCATACGGCAGGTTCAGAACCCGGCAGCGCCAGGCGACGAGCCGCTCCAGGCGGCGCGCGTGCGGATCGTCGCTGGCCAGGGCAAAGCGGAAATAGGCCGCCCGCTCCGGCCCAGCCCGCATATGCTCGGCGACGGCCTCCCGCCAGCCCGCGCCAAGTTCGGTGTCGGCGTGCAGCAGCAGCAGCCACGGCCCGGCCGCTTCCGCCACCCCGGCGGCGATCTGCGGCCCGCGCCCGCGCGGCGCGGCGATGGCGCGCGCCCCGAGCGAGGCCGCCAAGCGCGGCGTCCCGTCCGCGCTGCCGCCGTCGGCGACGACGATCTCCGCGACCGGCCAGCCGGCTCCCGACCCGAGCGCTCGGGGGAGGCAATCGGCCGCGTTCAAGGTCGGGAGGACGACGCTTAGCAAGGATCTGTTCTCTTAATGTTCTTGACCTCGCCGACCTGCCTTGCCAGTCTGTCGCTCATCATTCGGACGGTCTCTGGTCGGGCTTGGTGGATTCCGGGCTTCACGGATTTGGGCCGGCGTTCCGGCCGACGTTAAGGAATGAACGGATAGGGAACAAGATCATGCGTGACCTTGCCGGGTCTGACAAGCGGTCGAGCCTCGACCGGGATGCGGTCGCGGCGCTGGAGATGGCCGGTGTCCCGGACGCGGAACCGCCGGCCGCGATGCCGTCGCTGGCGCGCAAGGGGAGAGGCGCCACCGGCAATCCCGCGGTGCGGTTCGACAAACAGAGCGGCACGCCGTTCGACGACGGCTGGGAGACGCTTGCGACCGGGTTCGCCGAGTTGCCGCCGCTACCGACCACGTTGACGCGGGACGCGTCGCGATCCGTAATCAGCTGGAACACCAGTCCCGATCTCGGTTTCGATCGCGCGGTGAACCCCTATCGTGGTTGCGAGCACGGCTGCATCTACTGCTACGCGCGGCCGACCCACGCCTATCTCGGCTACTCGCCCGGCCTCGATTTCGAGACCAAGCTGACCTTCAAGCCGGATGTCGCGGAGCTCTTGGAAGCGGCGTTGCGCAAGCCGGGCTACACGGCGCGCACGTTGGCGCTCGGCACCAACACCGATCCATACCAGCCGGTCGAGCGCACCCTGAAGTTGACGCGCGCCGTGCTCGAGGTGCTGGACCGCTTCAACCATCCGGTCAGCATCGTGACCAAGTCGGCCGGCGTGCTGCGCGACCTCGACGTCCTGACGCGCATGGCTTCGCGCAAGCTGGCGCGCGTCTATCTCTCGGTGACGACGCTCGACCCGGCGCTGGCGCGCAAGATGGAACCGCGCGCCGCCGCGCCCGCGCGCCGGCTGCAGGCGATCGCCGGGCTGTCGCGCGCCGGCGTGCCCGCCGGCGTGATGGCGGCGCCGATGATCCCGGGCCTCAATGACGCCGAGATGGAGAAGATCCTCGAGGCCAGCGCCCGCGCCGGCGCGCGTCACGCGGGCTACGTGCTGCTGCGCCTGCCGCACGAGCTGCGGGAGATGTTCGAGGCGTGGCTCGGCGAGCATTTCCCCGACCGGGCCAAGCACGTGCTGAGCCTTATCCGCCAGACCCGCGCCGGCGCGCTCAACGAGCCGCGCTTCCACCACCGCTTCGCCGGTACCGGGGTCTACGCCGACTTGCTGCTGCGCCGCTTCACCCGCGCCACAAGGCAATGGGGCCTCGACGAGCAGCGCGACGGGCTGGACACGACCCGCTTCACGGTTCCCGCCGCGGAGGCCGACACGTCCGAGAGGCAGATGTCCCTGTTCTGATCGGGGCGCACCTGTCGGAAATCCTTACACCTCGCCGCCCGACGCCGTGGGACCAGGCCAGCAACCCGTTGACGGGATTGGTACATTTATTTAGGCACGACACTTGCTTTTTAGACGGTTGTGAGAAGACAACCGGAGGTTTGCATTCATGTTCCGTAGACGCATTCTGGCCGCAGTGGCTGGGCTACCGTTCGCCTTCGCGGCATATTCGGCCAACGCGCTGCCCGTCAGCTTCAGCTCTGACGGGAGCTTCGCCAACCCGACCAACTGCAGCTTCGTCAGTTCCCCAGCCTGCACCGTCACCAACGGCGGCAATCAGCTCATCCTCGGCACCGGCACCACCTGGTGGGGGCAGCCTACGACGCCATACAGCACCCTGAACGCGATCGACTTCAGCACCACCACGTCGACGCCGCAGAACGACTTCAAGATCGGCGAGATCGACTGGACCAACGTCCCGACCACGAACACCGACTCGAATTTCAACGACGTGTACTCGTTGACGCTCAAGTTCACGGCGCCCGGCGTTCAGGCGATCACCTCGTCGATGAACCTCAATATCCAGCAGCCCACCAATCCGGCCGGCGACAGCATCACGAACCTTGTGCTATCCGCGCTGGCGCCGTTCGACATGACCTTCAGTGGACTGAAGGTATCGGACGTGAAGTTCACTCTGGGTGATGCGGGTTCCAAGCACAGCACCTTCGATACCGTCACCGGCAAATGGTACAACCCCGAGAACAACACGGCCAAGCTCTACATCACGGCCGATCTCACGGCGGTCCCTGAGCCGGCTTCGCTCGCGATGCTCGGCGTCGGCGTGCTGGGCCTCGGCATGATGCGCCGTCGCCGCAACCACGCCGCGTAAGCCTGATCGACGATTTGCTCAAATTGGCGGCGCCTGCGAGGCGTCGCCTATTTTGAACCTCCCTGCGCCTTCGCGCTGATCGGGCTGGCGCCCTACCTGGCGCTCGGCGGCGGCTGACGCGCATCCTCCGCGATCGGCTCGAAGCGCCCGGTTTCGGGGTCGCGCACCAGCAGCCGACCGCTGGCGACGCCGAAATAGGCACCGTGCAGCCGCAGCTTGCCGCGCTCGACCAGGATGCGCACGCAGGGAAAACTCATCAGGTTCCCGAGGCTGAGCTCGACCGAGGCGAATTCGAGCCGGCGCAAATACTCGGCGTCGTGCTCGCCGCGCGGGCCGAGGCGCGCGGCGGCAGGGGCGATCTGCGACATCCAGCGGCCGATGAAGTCGCCCGGCGACAGCGGCTCCTGCTCGTCGGCGAAGGCGCGGATGCCGCCGCAGAAGGCGTGCCCAAGCACCACGATGTGCTTCACCCGCAGCGCCTGAACGCCGAATTCGAGCGCCGCGCTGGTGCCATGCTGCGACTCGCGGTCGGGCTCGTACGGCGGCACCAGGTTGGCGACGTTGCGCACCACCAGGAGTTCGCCCGGCGCGGCGTCGAAAATGACCTCCGGCGAGACCCGCGAGTCGACGCAGCCGATGACCATGATCTCGGGCCGCTGCCCGGTCTCGGCCAGCATTTCGTAGCGCGTCCGCTCGCGGGCGAAGCGGCCGCCGAGGAAGGCGCGATGACCTGCGATGAGCCTGTCGGGAAAGATCGGACCGACCCCCGTGTTGCCGACGCGACGGCCCGCAATAGCAGGCCTGATCCACCGCGCCAAATCGCCGAGAAGCTTTCGTACTTTTAACGCCGTGCCAAGCCGCCGGTAGCGGATCGAGGCGTTAGGTTGACATCATCGGATGAACAGTCGGGGAGGTCGGTCGATGCGCAAACCCAATCTCGCCACTCTGGGCGCGGCCGCCGCGCTCGCTCTGGTCGGCACCGCCGGGATCGCCGCCGCGCAGACGCCGAGTCGCGCAGGTCAAGTGATCGAGGTGCCGCCGGGCGCCGTCGTCTTGATCCTGCCGGCCGGAGCCGTGCCCGCCATGTCCTGGTCCGGCCCGACGCTGGACGCGGCGTTCCCGTTCCCGGCCATGCCGGATGCGGCGCGGATCGTGCGTCAGATGGACCAGATGATGCTGGACGCGCAGCGCGCGTTCGCAAACCCCGCCTGGACCAATCCGGACCGCACCATCGAGGCGGCGATGCAGGGGATCCCCGCTGCCGAGGGCCCGGTCTCCGGCGTCGTCGTGACATCGTTCTCCGACGGGCGCGGAACCTGCACGCAGCGGGTGGTCTATTCGGGCAACGCGGCCGCGCCGAGGATCAACGTGAGTTCGACCGGCAATGCCTGCGCGAGCATCGGCGGCCCCGTCGCGCTGCCCAAAGTGCAGCCGCCGCAGCGCTCGGCATCGCCCCATGCGCTGTGGGTCGAGAACCGCTCGCGGCCGATCGAGGTGGCGCAATTGCGCTAAGCGGTCAGGCGGTCGAGCGCGCGCACGCGCCGGAACAGCAGGCGGCGCACCAGCACCGGGCCGAGCGTGCCGGCCGCCATCAACGCGACCGCGAACGGCAGAAAATTCGCGCCGTCCCAGTTCACCAGCCGCAGCAGCACGCCTTTCGCCACCCCAATGCAGATCGTGTTGAGCAGATAGATCGCGAAGCTGGCGCCGCCCAGCCAGAGCAGCACGCGCGAACCGGCGCGCGGCGCGGCTCGGACCAGGCCGTGGATCGCTGGGATCGCGAGCAGGCTCGCGGCCAGCATCAGCGCCTTGTAGCCGCCGCTCCGCGTGCCGGCGTTGAAGTCGACGGGAAAAAGCCCGGCGGCGACGGCGGCGAGCAGCGCCGCGAAGCAGGCGCCGGATAGCCAGCGCCAGCGGTCGATGCCGTCGAGCCAGCGCTGCCGCGCGTCTGCCGCCATGCCGCCGGCGACGAAGAACACGAAATAGGCGCAGATGCGATCCGCGTACAGAATGGGCGGCGCGGGGAGCGCGAACAGCGCCAGTGCGATCACCCACAGAAACCGCCCGCTCCGGACCAGCAGCGGGGTGGCGAGGCTGTAGACGAACAGCACGCCGAGATACCAGACCGACGTGGCCGGGCTCGCCCCGGTGTCCCAAATAAGCGCCCGGAGCCCGTGCCAGACATCGGGCGGCAGATTGTCCACCGTCACCAGCCACGCGGCGGCGAATTTCCCCGCCAGGATCACCAGGCCGAACAGCAGGAAGGGCAGCAGCAGCCGCTCGGCGCGCCGTCGCGCGAGCGGCGGCCAGTCCGCGGGCGGCGTGCGCGCCGTCCCGGAGCGGAAAACGACGTAGCCGCTCAGGTACATGAAGAACGGCATATGGAACAGATAGACCAGGATCCGCAGCGGCTCGTACCAGCCGACCCCCGCCGGGTCCTGCCGCGCGACGAGATGGCCGAACACGACGAGCAGGATGGCGAGTCCCTTGGCGCGGTCGATGTCGGCCATGCGGCCGGCCGGCGCGGGCGAAACGGAGGGGGGCGGCATGGCACAACCGTAGCGCGACTCCCCGCTGTTCTGCTATCGGCGTGGCGATGCCGAACTTCGCGCTCGAGAAAAAGGCCGGCGGGCGGGTGGCCGGGGTGGACGAGGTGGGACGCGGCCCGCTCGCCGGCCCCGTGCTCGCCGCCGCCGTCGTCTTCCCCAGGGGCGTGCCCCGCCGGCTCGCTCGCCTGCTCGACAACTCGAAGAAGCTCACCGCCGAGGAGCGGCTCGCCGCCTTCCTCGCCCTGCGCGCCTCGGGCCTCGCCGAGATCGGGGTCGGCGCCGCCTCGGTGGCCGAGATCGGCCGGCTGAATATCCTGCACGCGGCGATGCTGGCCATGTGCCGCGCCGTCTCCCGCCTGCCCGCCGCCCCGGACCTCGCGCTGGTGGACGGCGACCGGCCGCCTGCCCTGCCCTGTCCGGTGCAGTGCGTGGTGGGGGGCGACGGGCTGAGCCTGTCGATCGCCGCCGCCTCGATCGTCGCCAAGGTGCTGCGCGACCGGGCGATGGCCCGCCTCGCGCTGCGCTGGCCGGGCTACGGCTGGGAGGCCAACGCCGGCTACGCCACGCCCTATCATCGCGACGCGCTGCACCGGCTCGGCCCCAGCCGGCATCACCGGCCCGATTTCGGCACCGTCCGGGAGCTATTGCTCGCCGTAGAGGCCGTCGCCGTGGACACCGCCGATTGACGCGGCTTCTGGCGCTACGTCACGATAGCCGGTCGGCAGCGACCCGGTCCTGTCCGCATCACGATGCTTGGGAGTTCCGTGGAAATCGTCCGCGAGTTGCCGCTCGATCAGGTGCTGCTGGGCGATTGCGTGCCGATGATGCGCATGTTGCCGGCGGCCTCGGTGCATTGCGTGTTCGCCGATCCGCCGTACAATCTTCAGCTTCGGGGCGAGCTGCGCCGGCCGGATGACAGCCTGGTGGACGGGGTCGACGAGGAGTGGGACCGCTTCACCGACTTCGCCGCGTACGACGCCTTCACCCGCGCCTGGCTCACCGAGTGCCGCCGCCTGCTGCGCAAGGACGGCACCATCTGGGTGATCGGCGCCTATCACAACATCTTCCGCATCGGCGCGATCCTGCAGGATCTCGGCTTCTGGATCCTCAACGACATCGTGTGGCGCAAGGCCAACCCGATGCCGAACTTCCGCGGCCGGCGCTTTACCAACGCGCACGAGACGATCATCTGGGCGGCACGCCAGCGGGACAGCCGGCACCGGTTCAACTACCAGGCCATGAAGGCGCTCAACGAGGACATCCAGATGCGGAGCGACTGGTTCATCCCGCTCTGCACCGGCCCCGAGCGATTGCGCAACCAGCACGGGCTCAAGCTGCACCCGACGCAGAAGCCCGAGGCGCTGCTGCACCGCGTGCTGCTGG
Source organism: uncultured Alphaproteobacteria bacterium (assembly GCA_963795435.1). Taxonomy (GTDB): domain Bacteria; phylum Pseudomonadota; class Alphaproteobacteria; order Acetobacterales; family Acetobacteraceae; genus JAFKFI01. Next base: position 708,424 of record CAWCHV010000009.1, on the reverse strand, counting down.
CCAGCACGGCACCTGGCGACATCGTGCTCGACCCGTTCATCGGCACCGGTACCACGGCGGCGGTCGCCAAGCGGCTGCACCGCCACTTCATCGGCATCGAGCGCCACCCCGCCTATGTCGAGGCGGCCCTCGGCCGCATCCGCCGGATCGCCCGCGCCTCGCACGATGGCATGGGGATCACCCCCTCGAAGCGCGATGTCCCGCGCGTGCCGTTCGGCAGCCTGGTCGAGCGCGGCCTGGTGCCCCCCGGCACGATGCTGACCGACAAGCATCGCCGCGTGAGCGCCACGGTCGCCGCCGACGGCACGCTGGTTTCCGACGGCCTGCGCGGCTCCATCCACCAGGTCGGCGCGGCGGTGCAGAACGCGCCATCGTGCAATGGCTGGACCTTCTGGCATTTCGAGCAGGAGGGCAGATTGGTGCCGCTGGATAGCTTGCGCACGGCTCCGGCGGGCTGATATTTAGATCGAAAGGCCAATGTTGCGCCTCCGCGCGGAACCGAATAAGTCGATATTGACGCCGGTCGGGCGACTTCGCGCGGGAGCAAGCAGATGGCTTCAAGGGCTACTCCGTGGCTCACCGCTGCGACCGTCTGCCTCGCGGCCTGCATGGCGCACCTGCTGCTGATTGCGGCGCCGGCATCCGCGATGACAGTGCAGCGCGTTCCGGTGGTCGGGAAGGAGGCGCCCGCGCTGCTGCTGCAAGGCCGCGTCGTACCGGGCGACGCCTCCCGGCTCAGGCAGGCACTGGCCGGAGAAACTTTCTCCGCCCTCCTGCTGAATAGCCCCGGCGGCAGCTTGCTGGAGGCGCGCGACATGGCCCGCGCGATCCGTGCGCTGCGCGTCCCCGTGGTAGTGCCGGAGCGCGCGGAGTGCGCCTCGGCCTGCTTCATGCTGTTCGCGGCGGCGCGCGAGAAGGTGGCGGTGCCCGGCGCCAGGATTGGCGTGCACAGCGCCTCGGTTGCCGGCGGCAACGAGACGATGGACACGCTCGGCGCCACCACGCTGATGGCGCGCGAGGCAGCGCAAGATGGCGTGCCCGCCGCCATCACCGGGCGCATGGTCACCACGGCGCCGGGCCAGATGGCGTGGCTCTCGCAAAACGAGCTCGAACAGATGGGGGCGCGCATCGCGCCGGCCCGGGTGGTCGCAGCCGCCGAGATAGGTTCTCCGGAAGTCGCTCCATCGAGACCCGGGATCGTTGGTCCAGTCGCGGCCGCGCCTGCGACCCCGCGAGAGTTTGCCAAGACGGTGGCCGCCGGTACGACGCTGCGGCTCATCTTCGCGTACAGCGTCAACCCGGATTGCACGTCACGCGGACTGAATACCATCCGCGTCACGGAGCAACCGACGCACGGTGCGGCGCGGGTGCAAAAGACAACGGATTTTCCCAAATTTCCGCCGAGCAATATCCGCTGGGACTGCAACGAGGCGAAGGTGCCTGGAGTGGCCCTGCTCTACACGCCAGCACCCGGTTTTTCCGGCTCGGACTACCTCGGTTTCGAGCTCATCTCGGTCGAGGGCGCGGATCGCGAGTTCCGCGTGGCGCTCACGGTCAAATAGGCCGAACGGCTCAGGACGCGGCGGTCAGCCACGCGCGGCGCGGCCGGCCGGCAGCGCGCGCCAGGCGGCAAGCAGCGCCAGCGCGGCCAGTCCGGCGGAGAGCAGCAGGGCGATCCGCACCCCGAGGCCGAGCTGCGCTCGCCCGGCCATCAGCAGCCCGAACAGCGCGACCCCCATCGCCGACCCGACCTGCCGCGCGGTGTTCAGGATGCCGGCCGCTATGCCGGCCCGCGCCTGATCGGCCGCCGCCATCAGCGCCGCCGTCGCGGCGGGGGTGACAAGCCCGCCGCCCAGCCCGACGGCCAGCAGGGGCATCGCGATCACAGCGTAAGCCGTCGCCCGCCCGATCGGCAGCAGCCCGAGCAACCCGATGGCCAACGCCGCCAGGCCGAGCAGTACCGGAAGCCGGGCACCCCGCTGCTTGACCAGGGCGCCGGAGACCGCGTTCCCCCCAGTCACGACCGCCGTGGCCGGGAGGAAGGCGAGGCCCGTCCAGAGCGGCGAATAACCACGCTCCCGCTGGAAATAGAGGCTGAGCGCGAAGATCAGCCCGAAGAACGTGAACGTGCCGACGAACGCGACGAAGGCCGAGGCGGAGAACACCGTGCTCCGGAAGAAGCCGAGCGGCATCATCGGCTCTCGGCCGCGCGCCTCGATGACGAGGAAGGCCACGGTGCTGAGCGCGCAGACCGCCACACCGGCGAGGATCGGCGCGGAGCCCCAGCCCAGCACCGGCCCCTCGATCAGCACGGCGATCAGGGTGCCGAGTGCGACGATCGCGCCGATCTGGCCGGGCAAGTCGAGATGCCGCCTTGCCCGCGCCGCCGCCCCAATGGTCCCGATCCGGGCGGTGAGCCAGATGCCGGCCAGCCCGATCGGCACGTTCACCAAGAAGATGCTGCGCCAGCCGAACGCGGCGATCAGCACGCCGCCCGCCAGCGGACCCGCCGCCAGGGCGACACCGCCCCATCCGGCCCAGTAGCCGATCGCCTTGGCCCGGTCGCCCTGATCCGGATAGGCGCTGTTGAGGAGCGTGAGCGAGCACGGCACCAGCAGCGACGCGCCGACCCCCTGCAAGACGCGAGCGCCGATCAGCATTGCCAATGAGAGCGAGACCCCGCATAGCAGAGAGGCCGCCGTGAACACCGCCAGACCGGCCATGTACACTCGCCGCGCCCCGAGCCGGTCGCCCAGCGTCGCCACCGGTCAGCAGCAGGCAGGCGAAGCTGAGTGTATAGGCGTTCACTACCCATTGCAGCCCGGCGAGCCCGGCGGAGAGGCTGGCCGCGATCGGCGGCAGGGATACGTTCACGATCGAAGTATCGAGAATGACAATGACGTAGCTGATGCTCGTCGCTGCCAGCGTCAGCCGCTGCTCGTTCCGGTCCGCCGCCATGCCGATCCTCTCGCCGGGACGGGACAAGGTAGCCTCCGGCTGCTGACAGCGTTCTGTCAGCAGCGAACGGGAGGCCGATCAATGCGGGTCGGCCTCAGTTCCCTCCGGCAGCCATGCGCACGCATTTGCGCATGACCGAGGGGAGCGCCTCTTCGTCCAGCGCGCTCACCGGACGGAGGAAACCTTCAGCCTCGATGCGGGACACGTGGGCGGCGAGGAGGTCGATCACCAGCTCGAAATGCGTGAGCCCATGACGCACCTGCCCGGCCGGGCGCCAGTCCGCCGGCATCGGCGCGTGCCGGACGGCGTCGGCCGCGGTCCAGCTTTCGGAGCGCCACGGTGTTCCCGGGAGTTCCGTCATGCCGCCGAACAGCCCGGTCGGCGGCCGCCGTCGCAGCAGCACATGTCCGGCCACATCGGTCAGCCAGAAATGCACGCCGTGCCGCACCGGCCGCTGCCGCTTGGGCCCCTTGCGCGGCAGATCGGCCGCCACGCCGGCCAGTCGGCCGGCGCAGGCATCGCGCCACGGACAGAGCGCGCACGCGGGCGCGGTCGGCGTGCAGATCGTCGCGCCGAGATCGAACAGCGCCTGGGCGAAGTCGGAGGGGCGGGCGCGCACATCCCGGTCGGCGCCGAGCGTGGCCGCCGCGGCCGCGATCGCCGGCTTGGCACCGGGCAGCGGCTCGTCGATCGCGAACAGACGCGCCACCACCCGCTCGACGTTGCCGTCCACTGGAACGGTCGGCACCCCGAAGGCGATCGCGCCCACGGCGGCGGCAGTATAGGCGCCGATGCCGGGCAGTGCCCGCAGGCCCTCCAGGTCGCGCGGGAAGCCGCCTGCCGCGGCGACAGCGCGGGCGCAGGCGTGCAGGTTGCGCGCGCGGGCGTAGTAGCCGAGACCCGCCCAGGCCGCGAGCACCGCTTCCAGCGGCGCGGCGGCGAGCGCATCCGCGCTGGGGAAACGGGTTACGAAGCGTTCGTAGTACGGTATCACCGCCGCGACGGTGGTCTGCTGTAGCATGATCTCGCTGAGCCAGACCCGGTACGGATCGGCCGTCTCGCCCGGCAGCGCCCGCCAGGGCAGGCGGCGGCGGTGCCGGTCGTACCAGGCCAGCAACGAAGCCGGCAAGGCGCGGGAAAGGACAATGGCGGACGACACGAGGAGCGGTATGGCGAGCGGTGGCCGGCACGTCTACGGCCCACGCCCGTTGGGGGCGCTGATCCCCGCACTGACCCGTCCGACCTTCCGCCGCCGGGCGCCCGCCGCCGCTCAGGTGATGGCGGACTGGGCCGCCATCGTCGGCCCCGCCCTCGCCGCCGTCACCACGCCGCGCCGCCTGCAATCCGGCATTCTGACCCTCGCCTGCGCCGGGCCGGTGGCGATGGAGTTGCAGCACCTCGCCGACGAACTGCTCGCCCGGATCAACCGCCATCTCGGCAGCCAGACAGTCACACGGCTGCGGTTCGTGCAGGATGCGCTGCCCCCGGCGCCCCGGCCGGTCCCGCCCACCCCCTCGCCGGCTGCCGTGGCCGCCGCCGAAGAAGCCGCCTCGGCCGTGCCGCCGGGTCCGCTGCGAGACGCGCTGGCCGCGTTGGGCCGGGCGGTATTGACGCAGCGCTCCCCTCGACAGCCGCCAGGCCCCGGCGGTAGAACCCCCAACATATAGAGGTTCTCATGCAGCTCTCACGCCGCGCCCTACTAGCTGTTGTTGCCGCCGTCAGCACCGCGCCGGGCTTGGCGTGGGCCGACGACGCTTCCCGCACCTCGGAGCGGAGCATTGGCAAGCCGGACGCCAAGGTCACGGTCCAGGAGTATTTCTCCCTCACCTGCACGCACTGCGCCCACTTCTCCCAGACCACGATGCCGGACGTGAAGGCGAAGCTGATCGACACCGGCAAGATCCGCTACGTGTTCCGCGACTTCCCGCTCGACCAGGTGGCTCTCACCGCCGCGATGGTCGCCCGCGCCCTGCCGCCCGAGCGTTACGAGCCTTTCGTCAGCGCGCTGTTCGCCAGCCAGGATCGCTGGGCCTTCGCGCGCGGGGTCAACAGCACGGACGAGCTGTGGAAGATGGCGGCGCTGGCGGGAATGAGCCGCCAGACCTTCGACTCGGCGATCAACGACGCGGCGCTCAAGACCTTCATCCTGCGCGAGCAGGACGAGGCGCAGAAAAAATGGAAGGTCGAACTCGACCCCGAGCTTCATCATCAACGGCAAGATGCAGGCCGGCGCGCTGGACTACGCCGCGTTCGAGAAGCTGGTCTCCGCCGCCGCTTAGTCTGGAGTTCCGCTTGCCCGTCAGCTTCTCCCGCCTGCGCATCGCCGGGTTCAAGAGCTTCGCCGAACCCGCCACCGTGGAGATCCTGCCGGGCCTGACCGGCGTGGTCGGGCCGAACGGCTGCGGCAAGTCCAACGTGGTCGAGGCGCTGCGCTGGGCGATGGGCGAGAACAGCGCCCGCTCCATGCGCGGCGGCGAGATGGACGACGTGATCTTCGCCGGCTCGATCGCCCGCGCCTCGCGCAACATCGCCGAGGTCACGCTGAGCCTCGACGAGACCGCCGGCCACGCCCCGCCGCCGTTCCATGAGCAGCCGGAACTCGAGATCAGCCGCCGCATCGAGCGCGGCTCCGGCAGCACCTACCGGGTGAACGGCCGCGAGGTGCGCGCGCGCGACGTGCAAACCCTGTTCGCGGACCTCGCCAGCGGCGCGCATTCCTCGGCGATGGTCAGCCAGGGTCGCGTCGGCGCGCTGGTCACGGCGCGCCCCGAGAACCGCCGCGCCATCCTGGAGGAAGCGGCCGGAATCACCGGCCTGCACGCCCGCCGCCACGAGGCGGAGCTCAAGCTGCGCGCCGCCGAGGCCAATCTCTCGCGCGCCGAGGATCTGCGCGGCCAGCTGGAACAGCAGCACGGCGCGCTCAAGCGCCAGGCGCGGCAGGCCAGCCGTTATCGAAACATCTCGGGCAACATCCGCCAGGCCGAATCGGAACTGCTCGCACTCCAGCGCGCCCGGGTGGAGCAGGCCCGCGCCGCCGCCGCGCAGGCGCTGCACGAGGCGCGGCAAGCCGTCGCCCAGGCGACCGAGGCCGCGACCGCCGCCTCCGCCGCCGCGACCGAGGCCGTTGCCGCCCTCCCGCCATTGCGCGAGACCGAGGGCGAAGCGCGCACCGCGCTGGAGCGCCACCGCGTCGCCCAGGAGCAGATCGCCGCCGAGGAGCAGCGCGCCCGCGCCGCGTTGCAGGCCGCCGCGCAACTCCTCGCCCAGACCGGACGCGATCTCGCCCATGCCGAGCAGCTGAGCCGTGACGCCGGGGCCGCCGAAGCCCGGCTCGGTGCCGAGGACGCGGCGCTCGCCGAAGCCGATTTCGGGTACGCGGCAAAGGCCGGCGAGCTGGAAGCCGCGTCGGCCGAGCACGCCGAGGCGGTGCGGCTGGCCGAGGCCGAGGCCGATCGCGCCACCGAGGCTGCCGCCGAGGCCAACGCGCGCAGCCAGGCCGCGACCCAGTTCCTTGCCCAGGCCGAGCAGCACGCCCGGCGTCTGGCCGAGCAGCGGCAGAAACTCGCCGACGAGCACGACCGCATCGCCGGCCAGGCTGTCGCGCCGGACCGGCTGGAGGCCGCGGCGCGCGAGCAGGCGGAGGCCGAAGCCGCGGCGAGCGCCGCCCGTTCGGCGCTGGAAGCGGCCGAGCAGGCCAAGGTCGCCGCCCACGCGACGCTGGCATCGGCCCGCGAGCGGCAGTCCGCCACCGAGTCGGCCCGAGCCAAGCTTGCCGCCGAGGCGCAAGCGGTCGCCGAGGTGCTGGCGGTGAAGGACGGCGAAAAATGGCCACCGATGGTGGACGCGCTCAGCGTCCCCGCCGGCCTCGAAGCCGCCCTCGGCACGGCGTTGGGCGAGGAATTGACCTCGGCCGCCGATCCCGCCGCCGCCCGCCACTGGCGCGCCCTGCCGCCCTTCGATCCGGCGCCCGCGTTGCCCGAGGGCGCCGAGCCGTTCGCCGCGCTGGCCGAGGGACCGCCGGCGCTCGCCCGCGCGCTCTCTCAGGTCGGGCTGGTGGAGGACGAGGCGGCGGGCGAGGCTCGCCAAAGCCTGCTCGCTCCGGGGCAGGTGCTGGTCTCGCGCGCCGGCGCGGTCTGGCGCTGGGATGGCTACACGATCCGCGCCGGCACCCCGACCGCCGCCGCCGTGCGGCTGCAGCAGCGCAACCGGCTGGCGGCCCTGCGCGCGCGGCTCGCCCAGGCCGAGCACGCGGCGAGCGCGGCGCGCGTCGCCCGCGCCGAGGCCGAGGCGGCGGAGCGCGAAAGCACCGCCGCCGAGGCGCGCGCCCGCACCACGCGCCGCGAGGCCGAGCAGCGCATGGAGCGTGCCCGCTCCGCCGGGGCGCAGCTTCGCGCCCAGGCCGCCGCCGTCGCCGCTCGATTGCAGGCAGCCGCCGAGCAGGTCTTGCGCCTGACGCCTGAGGCCGACGAGGCCGAGGCGACGCTGGCCTGCGCCCGCGAGGCGCACGCGGCGCTGCCCGACATCGCCGCACTCCGCGCTTCCGTCGACCAGGCGCGCGCGGCACTCTCCGCCGCCCGTTCGCGCGAGACCGAAGCCCGCGCGGCGCGCGACAGCGTCGCCCGCGAGCACGAGACCAGGCTGCGCCGCCGCAAGACGATCGCCGCCGAGCGCGAGGACTGGTCGATGCGCGCCCGCGACGCCGCGGGCCGCGTGACGGACCTGGCCGCCCGCCGCGCCGAGGCGGCCGCCGAGCACGCGGCGCTCGAAGCGGCCCCCGCCCAGATCGCCGCGCGTCGGGCCGAGGCGCTGGATGCGCTCGAAGCGGCCGAGGCCGCGCATCGCCGCGCCGCCGAGACGCTCGCCGCCGCCGTGGCGCATCAGGACAAGGCCGACCGCGCCGCCCGCGCCGCCGAAGCTGCCCTCGCCCGCTCGCGCGAGGACGCGGTGCGCGCCGAGGGCAACGCGGAGCAGGCCGGGCACGCCTGGGGCGCGGTCGCCGAGCGCATCCTCGAACGGCTCGGCGCCAACCCCGCCCTTCCGGACCCGCCCGCCGACCTCTCGGCGGAGGCGGAGGACAAGGCGCGCCGGCGGCTCGACCGGCTGCTCAAGGAGCGCGAGGAGATGGGGCCGGTGAACCTCCGCGCCGACATCGAGGCTGACGAGGTGGAGAAGCAGATCGCCACCATCGTCGCCGAGCGCGAGGAGCTGTCATCCGCCATCGCCAAGCTGCGCGGCTCGATCGGCCATCTCAACCGCGAGGGGCGCGAGCGGCTCAACGACGTGTTCCAGACCGTCGACCGGCACTTCCAGTCGCTGTTCACCCGCATGTTCGGCGGCGGGCGGGCGCATCTGGCGCTGGTCGGTTCGGACGACCCGCTGGAGGCCGGGCTCGAGATCTACGCCCAGCCGCCCGGCAAGAAGCTCGCCACCCTCTCGCTGCTCTCCGGCGGCGAGCAGGCGCTCACCGCCTTGTCGCTGATCTTCGCGGTGTTCCGCTGCAACCCCGCGCCGATCTGCGTGCTCGACGAGGTGGACGCGCCGCTCGATGACGCCAATGTCGAGCGGTTCTGCAATCTGCTGGACGACATGGTGCGCGAGACCGGCACGCGCTTCATGGTGGTCACGCATCACCATCTGACGATGGCCCGGATGGACCGTCTGTACGGCGTGACGATGCAGGAACGCGGCGTCTCGCGCCTGCTGTCGGTCGACCTGCGGAGCGCCGGCGACTTGGTGGACGCGCCGCGCATGGCGGCCGAGTAGGCGCACGCGCCGCCGCTCGCGCACGCGGTGCCGGGTCTGCCCGGATCTGCTAGGATGGCTCGGCGGCGGCACGGGGAGAGGCGAAGGCGTGGGGCGCAACCGAAGCCTCGCCGGGCGGATCCTGCTGGTCGGGCTGGCGGCCTGGGCCCTGCTGATGATCGTTCCCGATCTCTACCGCATCGCCCGTCCGCTCGCCTCGGCCGGCTTCGCCGTCGACAATGACGGAGTGATCCACGACGTTCGGGGTCCATTCCCGGCCCCCGAGCTCTCTCCCGCGTGGCAGGCCGGACTGCGTCCGGGAGACCGGCTCGATCTTCGGGCGATGGCCTGCCGCTCGCTTGCCTCGCGTTCCTGCATGGACCTGCTCGCGGTCGTCGGCGGCATGGGCGGGATGCAGCTGGTGCAGCCCGGACGGGTGTTGACGCTCGCCCTCGTTCCGGATGACGGCGGACCGCCGCGCATCGTGCGGATCGCCGCCGCGCGGCCGGCGACGAACAGGCTGGCCCAAGGCGTGCTGGTGCTCAACGAGGTGATCGCGACGCTGTTCGTCCTTGCCGCGGCGTGGCTGGTCTGGACCCGACCCGGAGGAATGACCTGGGGCTTCTTCCTCTATGCGTGCTGGTTCAATTCCGGCCAGAACTACATGTTCTACGCCCTGCTGCAGGACCGGCCCGCGCTGTTGCTCGCGGAGGAGTTCGCCGGCGCGGTGATGCAGGGCGTGGCGTATGCGGGATTCCTGCTGTTCGTGCTGCGCGTCCCGGCCGACCGGACCGAGCCCGCATGGCGGCGATGGCAATTCGCCCTGCCGCTGGTGGCCCTGGCGTTCCTCGTCCTCCAGTTGCTGAGCTACGCGAACGCCTTCGGCTACCGGACCGAGATAGCGTCGCGGGCGACATTCCTGGCCGGGTTCGCCGTGGACGCCGCCGCTCTCCTGATCCTCCTGCGCCGCCGCCGGGGTCTGCCGCCGCAGGACTATCAGCGGATGCGCTGGATCCTCTGGGGCTGCGCGATCGGCCTGCCCGCGTTCATCATGGGGGCCATCCTGCAATCGACGACGCTGTGGCAATCGCTCTGGGGCGTGGCGGAGGTTCCCGCCGAAGTACCGGCCGGGCTGTACGCGCTGCACGGCGTGCTCGGCTGGTTCGTGTTCGAGGCGGTGCGTCGGCCGCGCGTGGTCAGCGTGTCGATCCCGCTGCGGCGGATCACCATCTTCGGGCTGATGCTGAGCGTCCCCGTGCTGTTCCTGCATCAGCAGATCGAGCAGCTGCACCATACCCTGCACCTGCCGACCTGGGCCTGGATCGGCCTCGCCTCCGTGCTGCTGTTCCTCGCCGGGCGCGCGCACGAGTTCGGCGTCGAACTTGCCGACCAGGTGTTCAATCGCGCCTTTCGCCGGGAAGTCGCCGCGCTGCGGAGGCTCGCGAGCGACATTCTGCACCTCGACAATGTCGATGCGATCGAGGCGCGGATGGTGGATGCGCCGATGCTGGCGCTGGCGCTTGCCTCGGCCGCCGTGTTCCGCCGCCACGGCGCGATCTTTCGTCGCCATGCGGACGGCGCGGGCTGGACCGCCCGCATGGCCGACACGCTCGACCCGCGCGACGCCGCTCTCGTCCTGATCGAACGGGGCGAGCCGTTCCCGATCGACCCCACGGATGCCGAACGGCTCGGGTTTCCGCCGGGGCTCGCCGCGCCCATCGTCGCGGTGCCGATCGGCAACCGGCTGGATTGCCACGCGGTCGCGCTGTACGGCCCGCACGCCACCGGCGCCGACCTGTCGCATGACGAGCAAGCGATGCTGGCGCGTCTGGCCGGCGACGCGGCGCTTGCTTACGGCAAGGCGGAGCGGGAGAGCCTGCGCCGGCAGGTCTCCGACCTTCAGGCCCGTCTGGCCGCGCCCGTGCCCCTGGGACCCTGAGACCACCGGCAAACGGTCGCGAGATCCAGGAACGGCTCGCCACCCGGCCCGTTTGCTTGCGGCAACGGAGGCATTGGCATGGCAAGGATGATGGTTCTCACGGCCGCTCTCGCGCTCGGTCTCGCCGGTCCCGCGCTGGCCCAGGACGGCGCGGGCGGCGGCGGGGGCGGCAGCGGCGGCGGCCAGGGAAGCGCGGGCAGCCATCACGACCAGGGTCACGACAGCTCGCCCCAGCACGACGACAAGGGCGGCGACACCGGCGGCAGCGGCGGGCCGGGATGAGTTGACGGCCGGCATGGCCGGGTCCACCCCAGTGCCATGCTGCGGTTTCTCGAGAAACTCCTCGACCCGACCGGCGCGCGGCCGGAGCCGCCGCCGGGCAGCGGGGTGCTTCGCTTCTACTGGCACTACGCGCGCCAGGCGCGCTGGCTGTTCGCCGCCCTGTTCGCGGCCGGCATCTGCGTCGCGCTGCTCGACGCGGCGGTGCCGGTGTGCATCGGCCGCGCCGTGACGCTCGTCTCGACGGGCGACCCGGCCCGCATGGTGGCCGAGAACTGGCGCGTCCTGCTCGGCATGGCCGTGTTGCTGGTGATCCTGCGCCCGCTGGCGATGCTGACCGACAACGCGATCATGAACCAGGCGCTCAACCCCGGCCTGTCCAACATGATCCGCTGGCAGAGCCATTGGCACGTCGTGCGCCAGAGCTGGACGTTCTTCCAGAACGACTTCGCCGGCCGGATCGCGCAGAGGGTGATGCAGACCGGCCCGGCGCTGCGCGAGACCGTGGTCGGCGCGATCAACGCGGTCTGGTACATCCTGGTGTTCGGCAGCTCGGCGATCGGCCTGCTCGCCGCGGCGGACTGGCGGCTGGCGCTGCCGATGGTGGTCTGGTTCGCCGTCTACGCCTGCCTGCTGCGCGCGTTCGTGCCGCGCCTGCGCGCCCGCTCCCACGCGATGTCGGAGATGCGCTCCACGCTCACCGGCCGCGTGGTGGACAGCTACACCAACATCCTCACGGTGAAGCTGTTCGCCCGCGCGCGCGACGAGGACGCCTTCGTGCGCGACGCGGTCGACGACCACACCGCCGCATTCCGGCGGCAGACGCGGCTGGCGACGCTGTGGTCCTTCACGCTTTCGGTGATGAACGCGGGCCTGGTGGTCGGCACCGGCGGCGTGAGCATCTGGCTGTGGAGCCACGGCACCATCAAGGTCGGCGCCGTGGCGATGGCGCTGCCGCTGTCCTGGCAGATTTCCTCCGTGGCGGCCTGGGTCGCGACCAACCTGACCAACATCTTCGAGAATATCGGCGTGGTGCAGGACGGGATGCGCTCGATCGACCTGCCGCGCCTGATGCCCGACCGGCCGGACGCGCCCGAACTGGTCGTGACGCGCGGCGAGATCCGCTTCCAGGGATTGCGCTTCGGCTACGGCACCGACGCCGGCGTGCTGCACGGCATCGACCTCACCATCGCCCCCGGCGAGCGGGTCGGGCTGATCGGCCCGTCCGGCGCGGGCAAGTCGACCTTGGTCAACCTGCTGTTGCGCTTCTACGACCCCGAGGCCGGGCGCATCCTGATCGACGGGCAGGATCTCGCGACCGTGACACAGGAGAGCGTGCGGGCGCGGATCGCGATGGTGACGCAGGACACCTCGCTCCTGCACCGCTCGATCCGCGACAACATCCGTTATGGCCGGCCCGAGGCGACGCAGGAGGAAGTGGAAATGGCCGCGCGGCAGGCCGAGGCGCACGGCTTCATCGTCGGGCTGCAGGACTGGCACGACCGGCGCGGCTACGATGCCCATGTCGGCGAGCGCGGGGTCAAGCTCTCCGGCGGCCAGCGCCAGCGCGTCGCCATCGCCCGGGTGATCCTGAAGGACGCGCCCATCCTGGTGCTCGACGAGGCCACCTCGGCGCTCGATTCGGAGGTGGAAGCGGCGATCCAGCAGCAGCTCGACGGGCTGATGCGCGGCCGCACCGTCATCGCCATCGCGCATCGCCTCTCCACCATCGCGCGAATGGACCGGCTGGTGGTGCTCGACGGCGGCCGCATCGTCGAGAGCGGCACGCATGACGACTTGCTGGACGCGGGCGGCGCCTACGCGCGGCTCTGGCACCGGCAGTCCGGTGGGTTTCAGGCGGGCGGGTTCCAGTCGGGCGGTTTTCGCGCAAGTGAAAAATCAACCATTCTTGACAGTGCCGGGACCCCCCGCTAGCAAGCCCACGCCTTCCGGCAGGGCGACTTGCCAGGAGCGAGCATGAGCGAGAAGCAGGGCGGCCCGGATGGTTCTTCGGGGGGCAATTCCTTCGAGGACCGTCTGCGTGCGGCGCGCGCCAGACAGGGGCTCGACAAGCCCCCGCCGGACCCCGGGAAGCAACCCGGCGATTTCGGCCCGTCCCCTCTCGGGATCGGTCTGCGCGTGGGGGTGGAGCTGGTCTCGGCGCTGGTCGTGGCGGTCGCCATCGGCTGGGCGCTGGACCGTTGGCTGCACACGAGCCCGGCCTTTCTCATCGTGTTCGTCTTTCTCGGGGGCGCGGCGGGGGTGCTGAATGTCTGGCGCGTGTTCGCGCCGCGACACTAGGCGCGCCGTCGAGCGGCGGATGACGACGGATCGGGAGCGGGGACGGCAAGGTGGCGAGCGAATCGGGCGGCGGCATCGACGCGATGGGTCAGTTCAAGCTGACCACGGCCCTCGGGGAGCCTGGCGCGTCGGTCTATTTCACGCAGTCCAACCTGATGATGCTGGTGGCCTGCGTGCTCATCCTCGGCACCCTGGTGATCGGGATGCGGCGGCGCGCGCTGGTGCCGGGGCGGCTGCAGTCGCTGGCGGAACTCGCCTATACCGGCGTGCTGTCGATGTGCGAGGAGACCATCGGCCACGGCGGCCGCAGGTTCTTTCCGTTCATCTTCACGCTGTTCGCCTTCATCCTGCTGGGCAATTTGCTTGGCGTGTTTCCGCTGTTCTTCACCTTCACCAGCCACATCGCGGTGACGCTGGCGCTCACCATCCTGGTCTTCGTGATGACGACGGTGGTCGGGATCTGGATGCACGGCTTCCATTTCTTCAGCTACTTCGTCCCCCAGGGCGTGCCGAAGGTGCTGCTGCCGCTCCTGGTGCCGATCGAAATCCTCTCCTACCTCTCGCGCCTCATCTCGCTCTCGGTCCGGTTGTTCGCCAACATGATGGCCGGCCACGTGATGCTGGAGGTGTTCGGCGCGTTCGTCGTGATGCTCGGCGCCGCGGGACTGCTCGGGATCTTGCCCGCCGCCGTGTCGCTCGGCGTCAACGTGTTGCTGATCGGCTTCGAGTTCCTGGTTGCCGTGCTGCAGGCCTACGTCTTCGCCATTCTCACCTGCATCTATCTGCACGACGCGGTCCACCTCCACTGACCCCATCCTCCACAGCTTGGCGCCGGGCGAGTTCCGCCCGGTCCACTTGCACGTAACGAAAGGAATTACCGATGGACTTGATCTCTGCAAAGCAGCTTGGCGCGGGCATCGCCGTGATTGCGCTCGCCGGGGTGGGCGTCGGCATCGGGAACATCTTCGCCGCCCTGGTGAACAGCGTCGCCCGCAACCCGGCGGCCCGCGACAACGTGTTCGGCCTCGCCATCCTGGGCTTCGCACTCACGGAAGCCGTCGCCCTGTACGCGCTCGTGATCGCCTTCATCATCCTGTTCGTCTGATCCCGATGCGGCGCCCCAGCCGGAATACGAGCCCGATCGCGTGCCGGATCGCGGCAATCGCCTCCGCCGCGCTGTGCCTTCCGGGCATGGCGATGGCGGCGGAGGGAATGCCGCAGCTCGACTTCGGCAACCCGCTGACGACGAGCCAAGTGGTCTGGGGCGCGATCATCTTCATCGTGCTCTACATCCTTCTGTCGCGGTGGGCGCTGCCCCAGGTCGCGCGCGTGCTCGACCAGCGCGCCGCGACGCTGGAGGCGGACCTCGAGGCCGCCCATGCGATGAAATCCAAATCCACCGAGGCCGTGGAGGAACTGACCGCGACGATCGCGCGCGCGCGATCGGAGGCGCAGGCCGCCATCAACGCGGCGGTGGACCGCGCGAAGCAGGAAGCCGCGGCGCAATCGGTCGCGCTGAACGAGCGGCTGGAAACTCAGCTGCAAGCGGCCGAGGAACGGATCGCCGAGGCGCGGAGCTCCGCGATGGGCGCCTTGCGCCAGGTGGCGACCGACACGGCAACCACGGTCATCCAGCGGCTGACCGGGACCGCGCCCGAGATGAGTGCGGTCGAGGGCGCCGTCGGCAGCGCGCTCGCCGCCCGCGGCCGCTGAGCACAGGAAGGCGGACCCGCCATGCACGAGGCAAACCTTCTGGCTGATCCGAAGACCTGGGTCGTCATCGCCTTCATCCTGTTCGTGGTGATCTTCGGCCGCAAGCTGTGGCAGGCGATGGCCAAGATGCTGGACGCACGCACCGAGGCGGTTCGCGAAAGTCTCGCCGAGGCGTCCCGGCTGCGCCAGGAAGCCGAGGCGATGCTGCGCGACGCCGAAGCGCGCCGCACGGCCGCCATCGAGGATGCGCGGCGGCTGGTGGAAGGCGCCCAGGCGCAGGCCGCC
The DNA here is from genome assembly GCA_963795435.1 of uncultured Alphaproteobacteria bacterium. Classification (GTDB taxonomy): domain Bacteria; phylum Pseudomonadota; class Alphaproteobacteria; order Acetobacterales; family Acetobacteraceae; genus JAFKFI01. The sequence goes on along the minus strand of CAWCHV010000009.1, from coordinate 693,207 downwards.
CAGGTCGCCGCCGCGGCGGCCGCCGAGGCCGAGACGGCGTCGCGCCGGCGCGAGCAGATGGCGGTCGACCGCATCGCCGCGGCCGAGAAGGCGGCGGTGGACGAGGTCCGCATCACCGCCGCCGAGGTCGCCACCGCCGCCGCCCGACAGGTGCTGGCGACTGGCCTCAGCGCCGAGGCCGACGCGGGCCTGATCGACCACGCCATCAGCCAACTCCCCGCCGCGCTGGCGAGCCGCCGCGCCGCCTGACCCGCGGTTTCAGTATCTGCTGAACGAGGGCGGCCCTAGGCCGCCCTTTTCGTGTTCGCCACCCTCCCGAACGGCGGTATCCTGCCGCCGAGCCGGCCGCAGAGAGCCGCGCCGGAACCGGGAGGACCACGATGCTGCGTCGAAGGACCGTTCTGGGCGGCGCTGCCGCCGTGCTGGCCGCCCCCGGCCTCGCCCGCCGGGCGCACGCGGAGACCCCCGGCGTCACCGCGACGGAAATAAGGATCGGCAACACCATGCCGTATAGCGGCCCCGCCTCGGGCTACGCCGCCATCGGGCGGTGCGAGGCGGTGTATTTCCGGATGCTCAACGAGCAGGGCGGGATCAACGGGCGAAAGGTCAACTTCATCACCTACGACGACGCGGCGAGCCCGCCCAAGACGGTCGAGCAGATCCGCCGGCTGGTCGAGCAGGACGGCGTCGCCTGCCTGTTCAACACGCTCGGCACCGCGTCCAACACCGCCGTCGTCAAATACCTCAACCAGAAGAAGGTGCCCCACCTGTTCCTCGCCACCGGCGCCGACAAATGGGGCGACTACAAGGAGCACCCCTGGACCATCGGCTGGCAGCCGAGCTACCGGGTGGAGGCGCAGATCTACGCCAAATACATCCAGCGCCAGAAGCCGAACGGCAAGATCGGCATCATCTACCAGAACGACGATTTCGGTAAGGACTACATCGCCGGGATGCAGGACGTGCTCGGCGCCGATGCGATGAAGGAAATCCCCACCGTCTCCTTCGAACTGACCGACGCGACGGTCGACAGCCAGCTGGTCAGCCTCAAGAGCGCCGGGTGCGACGTGCTGATGAACGCGGCCTCGACCAAGTTCGCCGCCCTCGTCATCCGCAAGGTGAGCGAACTCGACTGGCATCCGCTGCACCTGATGAGCAATGTCTCGGTCTCGGTCGGCGTGGTGATGAACCCGGCCGGGCCCGAGCGCGGCATCGGCGTCGTCAGCTCCGCCTTTCTGAAGGACTCGACGGACCCCGCCTGGGCCAACGATCCCGGGATGCAGGGCTGGCGCGCCTTCATGGCGAAATACTACCCGGACGGCGACCTGAAGGATTCCGGCAACGTCTACGGCTACGGCCTGCCCCAGACGATGGTCCACGTGCTGCGCGCCTGCGGCAACGACCTGTCGCGCGAGAACATCATGCGCCAGGCGCTCAGCCTCGATCACCTGCCGAACCCGATCCTGCTCCCCGGCATCACCCAGACCACCAGCCCGACCAATTACCGCCCCCTGCGCCAGCTGCAGATGATGCGCTGGAACGGCAAGACCTGGGACCGCTTCGGCGACCTGATCGAGGGCGCCAATGTCTGACAGAGGACCCCTCGCGTCATATTGTTCCAATTCCGTCATCGCGAGCCGGCGAAGCCGGCGTGGCGATCCATCCCGCCATCCGCGTGAGGCAGCATGGATTGCCGTGCTTCATTCGCGATGACAATGTCGTTTCTTATGTAGAACGAAATGGACGTGCAGAGGCAGCGCGTCATCGGTCCCAAAACCGCGGCGGCCAGGGAGGCGGGGAGGTCGGTGGCTCGGCCGGCGGAGCCGGGCGCCAGGCCGGAGCGGGAGCCGGCGCGGCGGGCTGGGCCGGCGCGGCTTTCGCCGGTTCCGGTGCGGCGCTCGCTTCCGGCGTGACCTCCGCCCGGCGCGGCCTCGGCGGCGGGCGCAGCGCCTCGGGCAGCGGATCGGCGGAGAGCCTGCGCCACAGCGGCCGCAGGATCCGCCGCGCCTGCGGCGAGGCCGCGAGGAACGCCCGCATCTCGGGCTCGTCGAGCAGTTCCCGCAGGTGGGAGGCGGAACCTCCCATGCCATACTCGAGGAACACCGGCCCGCGGAATGGCCGGCGCGCGCCGGCGCGGGGTTGTTGGGCGCGGCGGTGTCGGGCGCGGCGGTCTCGGGCGCGGGGTTGTTGGTGTCGGGCGCGGGGTGGTCCAGCGGGGCGGTCGCGCGCGGGGCCGGGCGCGGCGCGCGCCGCGCCCCGGCCGGGGGGAGCCTGCCGGCGGCGAAGCGCGCGTGCAGCGCGGCGAAGCGCCGCAGGGTGTGGGAGAGATAGTTCCACAGCGGCCCCGCGATCAGCCCGAGCGAGCCCAGCGTGCCCTGCCGCCGGCGCCAGTCGATGCCGTCCGCCATGCACCGCTTCATCACCCCGATGAACAGGGCGAAGCGGGGGACGAGGCCGGACGGGGCCAGGGAGGCAATAGCCATGCCTCGGGTATAGTGTTTGTTAAATCTAGAGCATTTTCAGGTGCTCCGGAATTGATCGATGGGGGCTTCCGGCACGGGCGCTTAATGTGATTCCTCGTTCTCCGGCATGGACCGGAGGCGGGGATGTTTTCGTGGCGACGTGGGCAAGCCTATTCGCAGGATCTGCGTGATCGGGTGCTGGCGGCCAATGAACTGAGTGCGCGACAGGCGGCGGACCGGTTCGGTGTCAGCGTCTCGTATGTGATCAAAGCGCGGCAGCGCCGCGATCGACATGGTGATCCGAGGCCGGGTCCGCAGCGTTCGTGGACGCCGCGCAAGCTGGCCGAGCACCACGCGGCGATCGACGTCCATGTGCGCACCCACCCGGATGCCACGCTGGCCGAACTATGCGCCTGGGTGTTGGCCGAGTTCGGCGTGTCGGCGAGCATCGGCACGATGTGGAACACGCTGCGCCGGCTCGGCCTGACGCTCAAAAAAAGTGCCTCGAAGCGGCCGAGCGGGGGCGCGCCGATATCGCCGAGGCGCGTCGCCTGTGGGATGAGCTGAAATCCAAAATGGACGTGCGGCGCTTGGTCTTTCTCGAGCAGACTTGGACCAAGACCAACAAATGTCAAGCGGCTATTGCGGGCGAAGCGCGGCGATCCATGTCGCCGCACGCGGATGGCCGCACGGATCGTTTCGACGCTACGCGCCTCGCGAAGAGGCCGCATCGGTACAAGAGGCGCGGGCAACCAACGCACGCCGGTCGATCAGGGCGAGCGACACCAGGCATCCCGCGAAGGCGCTCGCCGCGCTGCCGAGCATCGCGGCGCGGAACCCCGCGAGCACGCCGGATACGTCCGACGCACCCTGCCCGGCGTGCGAGGCGAACACCGCGCCGAGCACCGCCACGCCGAGCGTGGCGCCCACCATCCGCGCGGTGTTGCCGAGGCCCGACGCGGTGCCGGATCGCTCGGCCGGCGCGCTCGCCACCGCCACGGCCATCACCGGTCCGCCGTTGAGGCCAAGCCCCGCGCCCACCACGAGGGCAAACAGCTCAACCCAGAACGGCGTCGCCCGCCCGACCAGCGCCAGGCCGAGCAGCCCGCCCGCCATGCACGCCATGCCCGCCGCCATCACCGCGCGGGCGCCCCATTCGGAGGCGAGCGCGCCGGATCGGCGCGACACCGCCACGAAGGCCAGCGCCATCGGCAGCATGGCGAGGCCGGTCCACAGCACGCCGACGCCGTGCACCGCCTGAAGATAGATCGGCAGCAGGAACAGCATCGCGTAGATGCCGAACGTCATCAGCGCGGCGACCAGCATCGCGGCCGCGAACGGCGGCGAGCGGAACAGCCCGAGCGGCACCATCGGCGCCCGCCCGCGCGCCTGCGCCAGCAGGAACAGCGACAGCGCCAGCGCTCCGGCGATGCCGCAGCCGAGCGTGGCCGTCGCACCCCAGCCCCAGCGCGGCCCCTCGATCACCGCCAGCGACAGCAGGCCAAGGGCGGCGATGGCGAGGCTCTGGCCGGGCAGGTCGAGCCGCCGCCCCTCCGGGCTCGCCGATTCAGGCAGGTCGTGCAGCCCCATCGCCACGGCGAGCGCCGCGACGGGAACCACGATGAGGAAGATGCTCCGCCAACCCGCGAACTCCAGCAGCACGCCGCCCGCCGTCGGCCCGACGGCGAGCGCGATCCCGTTGCAACTCGCCCACACGCCGATCGCCCGCGACCGCTCGCGCCCGGCGGGGAACACGTCCGCGATGATCGCCAGGGAACTCGGCAGCGCCAGCGCCGCGCCGAGCCCGGTCAGCGCCCGTCCGGCGATCAGCACCGCGACGCCGGGCGCGAGGCCGCAGAGCAGCGAGCCGGCGGCAAAGGCGAGAATGCCGAGCAGGAAGACGCGCCGCCGCCCGTAGAGGTCGCCCATCGTCCCGCCGGTCAGCAGCAGACAGGCGTAGGCGAGATTGTAGCCGTCCAGCATCCATTGCTGCGCGCCCACCCCGGCCCGCAGATCGGCGCCGATGCTGCGCGCGGCGAGGTTGACCACCGAGGTGTCGAGCTGCGCGATCAGCACGCCGAGGCAGACGATGAACAGAACGCGGGGCCGATTGAGCGGCATGACCGTCTCCCGAAAATGTCTCCGGGAGATAGAGGCCGTGCCCCTGCCAGTCGCGCGCGATCGCTTCGGTGCCGCCCGAAGCGATCGCGCGTCGGATCAGCCCATGCCGGAGGCGGAATCCGGCGCGATCTCGTACATGATCCGCACGTCACCCGGCTGGCTCCAGGGGTACTTGTCCTTGCCGAGATACTTCTTCGCCAACCCGTCGATATGCGCCTCGGCGCCCTGCTCGCTGACCCGCTCCACCCGGCCGCGCACCTGGAGGTAGCGATAGGCGTTGTCGGGATCCATGATCGCCAGCGCCACCTTGGAGCCCTGAGCGAGGTTGCGGGCCTTCACGCGGCCCTTGGCCGTGTTCACCCGGATGTGCTTCCCGTCATAGTCGAACCACACCGGCGTCACCTGCGGCGAGCCGTCCGGCATCACCGTGGCAAGCTCGGCGAACGCCTTCTTCTGCTGCAGCAAGTCGAGGTACTTGTCGGGAATGCCGGCCATGCTCGTGCGCTCCTGTCGCTTCGGTTTCCGGGAACCCCGGACCAACAGAAGCTATGGCGGGCACCGGCGTTTACAACGAAACCCGCTCGCACCGTCATGGTCCGCGAAGGCGGACCATCCACGACTTTGCGGGCCGGCAAGGAAGGCGTGGATGGCCGGCCTTCGCCGACCATGACGAGCAATTTGAGCGGCGCCGAATCGCTTTATCCCTTGCCCGCCGGCTGGATCATGCGGCCCAGCGGACGGCCGCCGAAAATGTGGACGTGGAAGTGCCCCACTTCCTGGTTGGCGTCGCCGCCCATGTTGGCGAGCGTCCGGTAGCCCGGCGCCTCCAGTCCGAGCGATCGCGCCACGTGACCCACGGCGCGGAAAAAGCCGGCGATCTCGGCGTCGCTCGCTCCCGCGCTGAAATCCGCCAGCGAGCAATAGCGGCCCTTGGGGATCACCAGCACATGCACCGGCGTCTGCGGATTGATGTCGTGGAACGCCAGCGCCCACTCGTCCTCGTAGACCTTGCGGCTCGGGATCTCGCCGCGCAGGATCTTGGCGAACACGTTGGCGTCGTCGTACGGCGGCAGCCCGGTGGCGTACATCCTCGACCTCTCCGATCAGTCAGGGAATCTTGGTGGTGTCGAGACCGAACACCGCCGGCAACGCCCTGGCGCGGGAGGCCTTCTCGGCGACGCCGCTGACGCCCTCGCGCCGCTTCAGTTCCGCCCACACCTCGTCCGGCCGCACCCCCGCGTTCACCCAGAGCACGATGAGGTGATAGAGCACGTCCGCGCTCTCGGCCACCACCGCGTCGCGATTGCCGGCCACCGCCTCGATCAGGCACTCGACGGCTTCCTCGCCGAATTTCTGCGCGACCTTCGGCGTGCCGCGCGACAGCAGGCGGGCCGAGTGGCTCACCGCCGGGTCGGCGTCGCGGCGGTTGGTCACCACCGTCCAGATGCGGTCGAGCACGGCGGCACTGGGACCGAGCGCCAATGGCGGCGGCGGGCGCGAAACCTCCGCCGGCTGCGTGCGGCGAACCGCCTTCTTCGGCTTGGCGCGCGACTTGGGACCACGCGGCGCGGATTTCGCCGGGCGCTTCTTCTTGGTCGCCTTCGTCGCTTTTGCCATCGGCGTCGCCTAGGCGGCCCGCTCGATCGGCCGAACCGGCAGGCCCGCATCCCGCAGGGCGGCCTTCACCTCCGCGATCGTGAACGTGCCGAAATGGAACACGCTGGCGGCGAGCAGGCCGGTTGCACCGGCCTCGGCGCCCTCGACGAAGTGTCGCAGCGAGCCGACCCCGCCCGAGGCGATCACCGGCACCCGCACGGCGGCGCATACTTCACGCAGCAGCGCGGTGTCGAAGCCGAGGCCGGTGCCGTCGCGGTCCATGCTGGTGAGCAGGATCTCGCCCGCGCCCATCGCCGCGACGCGCCGGCACCAGCCGATCACGTCGATCCCGGCGCCGCGCCGGCCGCCATGCGTGAACACCTCCCAGCGGTCCTCGCCGGTCCGCTTGGCGTCGACGGCGACCACGACGCATTGGCTGCCGAATTTCTCCGCCGCCTCGCGCACCAGTTCCGGCCGGGCGACGGCCGCCGAGTTGATGCTGCACTTGTCGGCGCCCGCCAGCAGCAGGCGGCGCATGTCCTCGACGGCGCGGATGCCGCCGCCCACGGTGAGCGGCAGGAACACCCGCGCGGCGGTGCGCGCCACCACGTCGAGGATGGTGTCGCGGTTCTCGTGGCTCGCGGTGATGTCGAGGAAGCACAGCTCGTCGGCGCCCGCCGCGTCATACACCCGGGCCTGCTCGACCGGATCGCCGGCGTCGCGCAGCGAGACGAAATTGACGCCCTTGACGACGCGGCCGTCCTTCACGTCGAGACAGGGTATGACCCGCAGCTTCAGCACGCGATTCGGTTCCTCCCCCTTCGTTTAGAATCAACTAGCCGTGGCGGCGCAAGTGCTTAGCGCATGACCGGGGCGCACGCACGGGATCGGGTGCGGATCACTTGCCAACTCATCCGCGGGCGGCCCCGTTCAGGGCGACAGCAGCGCCAGGGCCTCGGCCGGATCGACCCGCCCGTCATAGAGGGCGCGGCCGACGATCACGCCCTCGATCACCCCGGGCCCGGCGTCCTCGGCGGCGCGCTTGAGCGTTTCGAGATCCCCGAGGCTGCCGACGCCGCCGCTGGCGATGACGGGCGTCGTAAGCTGGAAGGCGAAATCGACCGTCTGTTCCAGATTGAGCCCGGACAGCATCCCGTCGCGGCCGATATCGGTGTAGACGATCGCCGCCACTCCCGCGTCCTCGAAGCGCAGGGCGAGGTCGAGGGCGCGGATCGAGGAGGTCTCGGCCCAGCCGTCGGTCGCCACGTAGCCGTACCGCGCGTCGATGCCGACCATCACGCGGCCGGGGAAGGTGCGGCACGCCTGGCGCACCAGGTTGGGGTTCTTCACCGCCGCACTGCCCAGGATCACCCGGCGGATGCCGGCGCGCAGCCAAGCCTCGATCCCCGCCATGTCGCGGATGCCGCCGCCGAGCTGCACCGGGATCGTGACCGAGCGCAGGATCGCGGCGACCGCGTCGCCGTTCACCGGCCGCCCGGCGAACGCGCCATTGAGGTCCACCACGTGCAGCCAGCGAAAGCCGGCATCCTGCCAGGCGCGGGCCTGCGCGCCGGGATCGTCCGAGTAGACCGTGCTCTGGTCCATCTCGCCCCGGCGCAGGCGGACGCAGGCGCCGTCCTTGAGGTCGATCGCCGGATAGAGCGTCAGCCCCGGCATCACGCCTTCCGCGTGCGCGGCTTGAGGAGCTTGTAGTAGTGATGCCCCCGGATCGTCTCGCCGCCCACCCGCGCGTAATGCGGATGCGTGCCCCAGCGGACATAGCCGAGCGAATCATACAGCCGGATCGCCGCCTCCTGCGTCTCGCGCACGTCGAGGTTCAGCACCTGGTAGCCGAGCGCGCGGGCGCCCTCCTCCAGGCGCAGCGTGAGCAGGCGGGCGAGGCCGTGGCCGCGCGCGTAGGGGGCGATGAACGAGTGCATCAGATGCGCCGCGAACGCCTGCGCCTCGTTGTTGCGCGGCGGCCGCAGGAGTTGCGCCGATCCGACGATGGTGCCGTTGAGCCGAGCGATGAACAGCTCTCGCTCGGGCACCAGCAGCACGCCACGAAAATAGCTCTCGAGCGCCAGCCGGCCGGGCGGGTTGATCCAGCCGAAGCCGCCGCCCTCGATGATCGCCGAATGCGCCGCCTCGCACAGCGCGTTCAGCTCCTCCTCGGTCAAGCTCTCCGCCCGTTCGACCACTCGTTCGTCGGGCGGCGGCTTGGCCATCGCCGGAAGGTCGGACGCGTCCGCCATCAGGGCGCCCTCATCAGGGCGACCATGCGAGGAAATTGGTCAGGATGCGGATTCCGACCTCCTGGCTCTTTTCGACGTGGAACTGCGTCCCCGCCCGGTTGCCGCTCGCCACCATCGCCACCACGGGGCCCCCATACTCCGCGCGGGCGATGACCTGGCCGGGATCGGCGCCGGCCAGGGCATAGCTGTGAACGAAATAGGCATGGTCACCCGGAGCGATGCCTTCAAGGAGTGGATGCGCGCCCGGCACGAATTTGAGCGCGTTCCAGCCCATCTGCGGCAGTCGCAGCCCCGGCGGGTCCATCGCGGTGATCTCGCCTCGGACCCAGCCGAACCCCGGCGTGACCGCGTGCTCCAGGCCGCGCTCGGCCATCAGCTGCATCCCGACGCAGATGCCGAGGAACGGTGCGCCGCGATCGGTCGCGGCCTCGATCGCCTGTCGCATCCCGCTCACCTCGCCCAGCCCGCGCGCGCAATCGGCAAAGGCGCCCTGGCCCGGCAGCACGATCCGGTCGGCCCGCGCCACCGCCTCGGGGTCGGAGGTCACCGACACGCAAGCCGCGAGCCCCGCCCGCTCGGCGGCCAGCGCGAGTGCGCGGGAGGCGGAGGCCAGATTGCCGCTGCCGTAGTCGACGACCGCCACTCTCATCGCAGCTCGCCGAGCGGCACGAAAGCATGAGCGAGGTCCGGCCGCCCCTGCAGCAGTCGCCCCATCGCGGCCTCGTCGTCGCGCGCGGCGATCACGTGGGCGAGCGTGTAGCCGCGCCGCTCCAGCGACCAGCGGACCAGGTCGCGGCCGAGCAGCCCCTGGCCGATCCCCAGCCCGAATGCGAGCACCAGGCGGGTGCCGTCGTCCGTCAGGGCGCCGATCAAGACCCCCAGCACGAGATCGAGCACGGCGGCGATCCAGGCACGCTGGAGCAACAACCATAGCGCACCAAAGAAGAACGCGCCCCAGCTCCATCCCTCGCGCACCAGCTCCGGCCGCCGCCCGGCGCGGACATGGGCGGTCCAGAACCTCATAGCGAGCCCTTGGTGGAGGGCACCGCGTCGCCGCCGCGCGGGTCGGGCTCGACCGCCATGCGCAGTGCCCGCGCCGTCGCCTTGAAGCAGGCCTCGGCGACGTGGTGCGCGTTGCGCCCGGCGCGGCGCGTCACATGCAGCGTGAGCAGCGCGTTGGTGGCGAAGGCGCGAAAAAACTCCTCGAACAGCTCGGTGTCCATCTCGCCCACCTTGGGCCGCTCGAACGTCACGTCCCAGGCGAGGAACGGCCGGCCGGAAATGTCGATGGCCGCCTCCGCCAGCGCCTCGTCCATCGGCACCAGCGCGTGGCCGAAGCGGCGGATGCCGCGCTTCTCGCCGAGCGCCTGGGCCAGCGCGCGCCCGAGCACGATGCCGACATCCTCCGTCGTATGGTGGTAGTCGATATGCAGGTCGCCCGTGGCGCGCACGGTGAGGTCGATCAGCGAGTGACGGGCCAGCGCGGTCAGCATGTGGTCGAGGAAGCCGATGCCGGTCGCGATCTCGGCCTTCCCCGCCCCGTCGAGAGCGAGGCTCAGCGCGATATCGGTCTCCGCCGTCGTGCGTGTCAGGCTTGCCGTGCGGTTCATTGCCAGACCACTAGCGCGAAACGCGCCCCTCGCCAACGCGCGGCGCCCGGAAGCTTCTTGCGAGCAATCGCAAGCTCACCTGAGTGAGCCTTTCACAAAGTCATATTGTAACTTTGCACAAAGTCACTTTGTGCATATAGTCTGTCTATACCATACTATATGGACAGTCTGTATGACCTTACCTTATGATGTCACCGCACGCGATTTCCAACGGGAGCTGGGCAGGTGGCAAGACGAAGCGATGCGGCATCCGATTCGGATTACGCGTCACGGACGGGCACGGCTGGTCCTGCTCGCAGTGGAGGAATACGAGCGCCTTGCGAGCCAGGATCGCCGGGCATTTCGCTCCGAGGACCTCGACGAATCGGACTTGCATCTGATCGCGACCTCAATGCCGTCCGAGGAAACGCGGCAGTTTGACGGCGAATTCCCCGCCGAGACTCCCTCGACCAGGTGACGTAATTTCCTACAGCTATCTCTGGGCGGGCCAATCGGCGCGCGGCCGGGACGAGGGCGAGAAAGTGCGACCATGCATGGTTTTGGCTGTTCAGGAGCAGCCGGCTCCCGCGCGCATCATCCTTCTGCCGATCAGCACCAAGCGACCCCCAACGGCGGATGGGTTCGAGATCCCTGCCGCGACGGTCGAGCGCATCGGCCTGCGGGCGGTTCCTTGCTGGGTTCTCATCGGCGAAGGCAACGATTTCCGCTGGCCCGGCCCCGACCTCCGACCGGTGCCGGGCCGCTCGGCCTCGCCCTTCTGGCTTTACGGCCCGGCGCCCTTCCGCTTCTTCGAGCACGTCCGCTCGGCCGTGATCGGCCGAGCACGACTGCGGCGGGTGGCGCGGACCAGCTAGTCGGCGCTGGCGGCGGGCTCGGGGGTGGTGGCGCGCACCGGCTCGGGACGAGGGGCGGCGCCGTCGGTCAGCATCTCGATCCGGCCGGTGATCTGACCGCCATCCTCCACCTGCAAGCGGCGGCAGCGGGCGGTGCCCAGCACCCGCCCGGTCGAGCGGACGACGAGGCCGGCGCGGACCGTGAGCGTGCCGTCGATGGTGCCGGCGATCTCGGCATCCTCGACCTCGACCTCGCCCTTGAACACGCCGCCGGGCGAGATCGCGAGCTCGGTCGCGTGGATCATGCTGGCCTCGACGGTGCCCTCGACCACGAGGCGCTCGGCGTCTTGCACGGTGCCCTGCACGCTGATGCCGCGCCCGACCACCAGGGTGCGGCGCTCCGCCGGATCGCGGATCGGGCGCGGGCCTCCCGGCATGACGGCCGGACGGGCGCCCTGCGGCGGCGACGCGCCGGGCGGCGGGGGCATCGTCGGCGTGGGCTGACTGGCGGGTTGCGGGCTGGTGGAGAACGGGCTGCGAGCCATGTTCGATGCCTCCTTCTGAGGGGCGGGACGGAAGGGAGGAACGCCCAGACCGGAGTCCGCCGGTCCGGTCGGCGCGCCTTGGCGGTCGGCGGGGCCACCCTGCGTCGAGCCGTCATTCAGCCCGGCTCGGCCAGGCTGGAAGGCGCTGAGCGGCCCGGCGCCTTGCGGCTCGTCGGGCTTGCGAAGTTTGAACACGGGCTCTCTATCTCGTCGTAGTGGCGAAAGCAGGGCCTAACACACGGTCGCGCGCCGGAACAACGGGGGTCAGGCGGTTATCCGGCCGGTTATCCACACCGATCCGCCGGCGCAACCGAACCCGGTTCAGCCGTCGCGCCGATCAAGCGGCCGATCCAGGATGTGCACCATCGCCGCCGTCCCGATCACCGGAATGAGGAGATTGAGCAACGGGACATAGCCGGCCAGCGCCAGGATCGCGCCCTGCGCCAGCACCGGCACGCGGCGCCGGTGATAGAGCGCCTGCGCCTCCGCCCGGCTCATGCGGCGCATCGCCACCGCGACGAACAACCCGCGCCCGATGGCGTATGCGCCGATCGCCCAGGCGATCAGCAGGCCGATGCCGGGGATCAGCAGCGCCAGGACCAGCGCCACTACGTTCAGCAGCAGGATGCGCACTCCGACCGCCAGCCCGTCCCACGCCTGCGCCGCGGCGGGCGCCCCCTGCGCGGGCGTCAGCGCGGGGTAGAAGCGCCGCTCCACGGCGCGGGCGATCCGCTCCAGGTACAGCGTGCCGATCACCGCCGCGACCGGCAGGAACAGCCAGAAGGCGAGCAGCGCCGCCCCGAGCCCGCTCAGGATGCCGGCGAGCCACGCCCAGACCGCGTGTCCGGTCAGAACATGCTGGACGCCCCACAACGCGCCGACCAGCAGAACCAGGAAACACGCGGCCGACCAGGCGAGGCTGCGCCACAGCACGCCCAGGAACACCGGGTCGTCCAACTGCGCGATCGCGCGGGCCAGGGGGCTCAGCGGGCCACCACTCATCGAGGTCTCTCCGTTGCACGGCTTGGGGTCGGGATGTTAGGCGGTCGCAACCGATCCGGAGTTCCCTTGCCGATGACCGCCCATCCCGCGACCGCCCATTCCCGATCCGCCCCACGCTTCGACATTCTCGGCATCGGCAACGCCATCGTCGATGTGGTCGCCGCCGCCGAGGACCGCTTCCTCTCCAAGCACGACATGCGCAAGGGGTCGATGGCGCTGATCGACGAGGCGGCGGCGGAGGCGCTGTACCGCGCCATGCCGCCCGGCCAGGAGAGCAGCGGCGGCTCGGCGGCCAACACCTGCGCGGTCGCCGCCGCCCTCGGCGCCAAGGTCGCCTATCTCGGCAAGGTCGCCGACGACACGCTCGGCGCCGTCTTCGTGCACGACATCGCCGCCGCCGGGGTGCATTTCCCCTCGACGCGCCTGATCGGCGGGGCGCCCACCGCCCGCTGCCTGATCCTGGTGACGCCCGACGGGCAGCGGACGATGAACACCTTCCTCGGCGCCTGCGTCACCTTGAGCGAGGCGGACGTGGACACGACGCTGGTGGCGGACGCGCAGGTCACATATCTCGAAGGCTATCTCTTCGACCCGCCCGCCGCCCAGGCGGCGTTCCGGCTGGCGGCGCAGGCGGCGCACCGCGCCGGGCGGCGGGTCGCGCTGTCGCTGTCCGACCCGTTCTGCGTCGACCGCCATCGCGCGGCGTTCCGCGACCTGGTGCGCGGCCACGTGGACATCCTGTTCGCCAACGAGGCGGAGCTGTGCAGCCTGTACGAGCAAGACGATTTCATGGTTGCCGCCGAGGCCGCGCGGCGCGACGTGGCGCTCGCGGCGCTGACCCGCAGCGAGCAGGGAAGCATCATCGTGCAGGGCGGCGAGACGATCAGGATCGAGGCCGAGCCGGTGACCGTCGTGGACACGACGGGCGCCGGGGACGCCTACGCCGCCGGCTTCCTGGCCGCTCTCACCGCCGGCCGCAGCCTCGAGGCGTGCGGGCGGACGGGCAGCATCGCCGCCGCCGAGGTGATCGGCCACTTCGGCGCGCGGCCCCAGGCGGACCTCAAGCGGCTGGTCGCGGCCGTGACCGGCTGACCGCCCTCACGGGCTTGTGGGCATCACGGAGGCAAAACCATCCGGCGGGCTTGCGTTCCTGTCGCATGACCGCGCGAGCAGCGCGCATCCCGTGTTGGACCGGAGAGGAGATCATGCCATGCGAAAGACGCTGTTGATGACGGCCGCCACGCTCGGACTTGCCCTCGCCGCGCCCGCCTTCGCCCAGGGGACGAACCCGACGGCCGCCCAGCCGGGAATGACCGGCCAGACCGGCACGAATCCCACCGGCATGAATCCCGCCGGCACGAACGCAACGCCGAACCCCACCGGCACGAGTGAGGAAGGCACCTCGCGCCCGATGCACAGGATGCACCGCGCGGCGCGGCATGAGGGCGGCATGACGGCGGAAGGCGCACGCCCCGGCCACTCGCCGGGCGAAGGCGTCTCCGAGCCGGCATCCACCCGCGCCAGCAACATCGATCGCGCGGACACCCGCTCGCAGATCGCGCCGCGTCTGCCCACGCCGCAGGCAGGCGAGAACGCGAGTCCGGAGAGTTACGTCAGCGACGCGCAGGAGGCGTTGCGGCGCAATAGGACCGGCGAGGCGCAGGAGGCGCTGGAGCGCGCCGAGACACGGGTTTTGGAGCTCCATCAGGCCGACAAGGGCCGCATTCCGATGATGGACACCCTGGAACAGGCGAGGCAGGCGCTCGGCCGCCACGACATCGCCGGCGCCCGGCGTATCCTCGATCAGTCGGTCGCCGAGAGCGGCGCCAACCAGCCCGCCGGCGGGTACAACGGGGCCGGCCCGATGGGCGCCGATCAGATGGGAGCTGGCCAGATGGGCGCTGGCCGGACGGGCTCCGGCCCGATGGGGAGCGCCTACACGGGCGCCGGCCGAACCGGCACCGGTCAGATGCCGCCGCCAGCCGCCCCAGGACCGGCAACTTCCCCGACCCGCCCGTAATCGGAGTGTCGAAATGCCCGGATCGGCGCTCATCCGGGCAATCCCTCACCCAGCCCTCTCCCCCCGGCGGGGGAGAGGGTTATTCTTCTCCGTCTCCCGCTTCGGCGGGGTTTGGATTGGGTGGGGTGATGGGCGCAACCAGGCGAAACCCAAGGGCCAGAGGGCTTCCTTCTCCCTCTCCCCTGCCGAGGGGCTTGGGCTGGGAAGAGCAGACCAAGGGCCGGGGTGATAGGATGGGATCGCCCGCCCTCCGCCGCGTCTGGGCGATGATGTATCGCCACCTGACCCTCTATCGCCGTTCCTGGCCGCGCCTGCTGGAGCTGGCCTACTGGCCCACGTTGCAGATGTGCATCTGGGGCTTCACCGCGTCCTTCCTTGCTGCCCGCGCCGGCACCGGCGTCACCTTCGCGGCGGGGCTGCTGCTCGGCGGGGTGCTGCTGTGGGAGGTGGCGCTGCGCAGCCAGATGGGCGTCGCGATCTCCTTCATGGAAGAAATCTGGTCGCGCAATCTCGGCCACGTGTTCGTGAGCCCGCTGCGCCCGCGCGAGCTGGTCGCGGCACTCATCGCCATCTCGGTGATCCGCACCGCGATCGGCCTCGCGCCGGCGATCCTGCTCGCCTGGGTGTTCTACGCCTTCAACCTGTTCGCGCTCGGCCCGATCCTCGTGCTGTTCTTCGCCAACCTGCTCATCATGGGCTGGTGGGTGGCGCTCGGCGTGGTGTCGCTGATCCTGCGCCACGGCGCCGGGGCGGAGGCGCTGGCCTGGTCGGTGCTGTTCGGGCTTACGCCGTTCTCGGCGGTGTTCTATCCCGTCTCGGTGCTGCCCGTCTGGGTGCGGCCGGTCGCGCTGGCGCTGCCGTCGGCGCATGTGTTCGAGGGAATGCGCGCCGCGATGCTCACCGGAACGATCGCCTGGGGCCATCTCGCGGCCGCGTTCGCGCTCAACGGCGTCTGGATGGTCGCCGCCGCCCTGCTGTTCGCCGGCCAGTTCCGCGCCGCCCGCGAGCGCGGCGCGCTGCTCAGCATCGGCGAGTGAGCGACGCGATGAGCACCACCTCCTTCTGGCTGATCCGCCACGCCATCGTCGAGGAGAACGCCCGCGCCGTGCTCTACGGCACGATGGACGTGGAGCTTTGCCCGACCAGCCTGATCGAGCAGCAGCCGATGTACGCCGGCCTCGCCCGCCGCCTGCCGCGCCCCGCGTCGTGGATCGTCACCCCCCTGTCGCGCACCTGGCGCACGGCGGAGGCGATCTTCGCCGCCGGCTATCCCGCGACGGCGCTGGCGGAAGAACCCGACCTGATCGAGCAGGGGCTCGGGGAGTGGCAGGGCCTGCCGCACGAGGAGCTGCCCGCGCGCCTCACCATGCCGGCGCACCCGTTCTGGCCGCATGGCGGCCGCGAGCGCCCGCCCGGCGGGGAGAGCATGTCCGACGTGATCCTGCGTGTCGGCGCCTGCCTCGAGCGGCTGGCCGACCGGCACGCCGGCGAGGAAATCGTCGCGGTCGCGCATGGCGGCGCGATCCGCGCCGCCGTCGCCCACGCGCTCGACATCGGCCCCGACAACGCGCTTCACCTAAGCGTGCAGAACCTCTCGTTGACACGAATCGAGCGGACTCCCGAAGGGTGGAGAGTCGTGTGCGTCAACGAGCTGCCCGGTTACTGACCACAGGAGTCCGCCGATGATCCGTTTTCTCCCGCGCGCCATCTGGGGCGCGGCCCTGGGCGCCCTGCTCGCCTGGATGCCGGTTGCCGCCCGCGCGCAGATGGAGCAGCAGTCGCTGGTCGACCGCGCGACGCTCACCGTGCAGGATCTGATGAGCAAGGCGACGCCCAACGACCCGCCCTCGCTGCTGCGCCGCGCCAAGGGGGTGATGATCTGCCCGCAGGTGCTGCGCATCGCCTTCATCTTCGGCGGCTCCGGCTCCGACTGCGTGCTGGTCGGCCGCGACGCGGCGGGCGGCTGGTCGTATCCCGCCTTTTACGGCATGGGCAGCGGCAGCGCCGGCTTTCAGATCGGCATCCAGGACAGCGCGATAATGATGATGATCCTCACCGACAAGGGCATGTCGGCGGTGATGGACAGCCAGTTTAAGCTCGGCGCCGACGCCTCGGTCGCCTTCGTCTCGCTCGGCGCCGGGGTGGAGGGTGCGACCACGGCGGCACTCGGCGCCGACATCGTGGTCGCGGCGGAGAGCCGCGGCCTGTTCGCCGGCGTCGCGTTGCAGGGCAGCCTGATGAAGTCCCGCACCGACTACAACCAGGCCTATTACGGCCAGCCCCTCGCCGCCCGGCAGATCGTGATGCTGATGCAGGCCCGCAATCCGGGTGCGGACCCGTTGCGCGAGATGCTCACCCGCTACGGCACCCCCGGCCCCGCCGTCGCGGCGCAGACCCCACCGCCAGCACAATACGCGCCGCAGCAGCAGCCGATGCAACTCGCGCCGCCCCCCGCCGCGCAGCCACGCGGGCCGGTGCAGTCCCAGCCGCTGCCACCGCCTAGGAGTTGAGGCCAAGTATTCACGTCGGACAGCAGTTCTCAGATGCACCCAAGTTTTGCGAGGGCTACTCGGAGGCCATCCTCAAACTCGATGAATGACTTCGCTCGGCGCAGGTTGGCCAGAGATTGCCGTTGAGCGATTGCCGGGAAAATCTGCTGGACGTTAGCTGGCCGGCGTCTGCCGCGTATTTGTCGGACTGCGGCTGCTAAGACGGCCTTTGGATCACCCAACTGCTCGGCCTCACCTCCATCGGTAGGTAATCCGAGACAGTGAGGTGAACCAAGGTACCCGAGGGCCCCTATAACTGCCTGAGGGTCAGCAAGGACCCAGGCCTCCGTCTCACGACGAGGTAAGATCGCAACGCACCGAGCAAGAGGCCAGCGACAAAGGGCGAGCATGGCTTCACAGAAGCGGATTGATCGGCCGCCCAAACCGGCTTCGAGATTGCGGCCTCCCGTATCAGCATGGATAAATATCAGCTGAAACGCATCTCTCGCGTTGCAAGCTTCCTGGGCGACCTCTTCGACCCTCCGTCGACGCAGAACGAGAGCTGGAGCAGGGGGAATCGTCGAGTGTCTGATTCCCTGAAGCATGACGATATCTTCCATAACCCGCGGAATTAGCAGATCAAAATACGCCTGATCCGTTCCGCCCTCGTAGAGGGCCGCCCAGCTCACATAAGTCATGCGGCGTCGGTTAGATTCTGGAGCAAGCGTTCGACCTCGGATCTGGAAAGATGTGTCTCCGGGTTAAAAAGATCGCCCGTCGATTGAATACCAGTGCGCATCCGTGTCTTTGTCGAGCGAATCCGAGTTGCAGGATCTATGCTGATCACACTATCGGCCGCCACAATTTCTCGGTCATGCAGTGCGGCCATGACTTTCGGTGGGTGAGTATTAAGCAGGATTTGAAAGGACGGAATTTCTGGATCAGTCGAAATGCTCGCGGCGCCCCGAAGAAACTCCACGTGCCCCGCCTTGCTGGATCGTTTAGAACCGTCAATAAGGCTAAAAGCCTTAGTGTGCCGTCCGATATAACTCTTGAACTAAAGATTATATCACCACTAAACTCTAAGCTAAAGGAATATTGCCTCTGATTCGGATCGTTTCGAATTTCAAGACGCCTAACAGAAGGAATAAGCGACGAGAGATCGGCTGAGATGTCGGAAAGCACACCGTCAGGGCGTAATTCTTCTGCAGTTTCTTCCTTCAAATTCGCCAGAACTGCCGCCAGATTCGATGCATCAGGCTTTAGGACACTGTCCTCAAAGCGATCGTTTGCATTCCTTGCCGCTCGAGGGTTTATTTCGAGAAATCTTATGCTTGATAGTGTCTCTCGAAGCGCGTAAAGATGCGGGAATTCCGCAGTCGTAATGGTAGAGAGCGCGGTACCAGACGCTTCTTTAAGAGAAAGTGTTACTGGGCGACCGTGTTTTTGACGGCCGTCTTGCCGTACCAATATAGCGTCGCCCCCATCGCTCCGTCTGATGAATGGGGCGACGCGAGCATTATAGCTCAACTTGAACTTTGGATCGCGCAGGTAAGTGGCGCGGTCATCCCTCTTTGCAATCGGGTAGCAACTTTCGTCCCGGACGAAGATGCCCTTCGGCGTACCGTCGGGCGTTTGGGTTAGAGCCAGTTTCAGCTCGTAACGAAGACGCTGCGCTGGGATTTCATAATTCGTTCCGAATGCGTCAACCCCCTTTCGACCGAGGAGCACCTCGACCGCAAAGGACATGCAGTCGGAGATTGAACTAAGCCGCTGACGCGGCAAGGCGGTCTGCGGGAGCGGGGCGCGAGGTCTTCGTCTGCGAGGGTTTGGGGTGCTGCACCCCAACCCGAGCCGGGAGATCCCCGATGGCCGAGATGAGCCCGCTGCGCCGCCGCATGATCGAGGACATGACGGTCCGCAATCTGTCGCCGGCGACTCAACGATCGTATGTGCACGCCGTCGCCAAGTTCGGTCGCTTCTTCGGCCGCTCTCCCGACCGGCTCGATCTTGAAGACGTCCGCACGTTCCAGGTTCATCTCGTGGCCGGCGGGATATCGTGGCCGGCGCTGAACCAGACCGTCTGCGCCCTTCGCTTTTTGTACGGCGTGACGCTCAAACAGGCGGACCTGCCGGAGCGGATCCCGCATGCTCGTGAGCCGCAGAAGCTGCCGGTGGTGCTGAGCGCCGACGAAGTCGTGCGCTTTCTGGAAGCGGTGCCGAGCCTGAAGGCTCGCGCGGCGCTGACCACGGCCTATGCGGCCGGACTGCGCGCGTCCGAGGCGGCGAGCCTCAAGGTCGCCGATATCGACAGCAACCGCATGGTCATCCGTATCGAGCAGGGCAAGGGAGGTCGCGACCGCTATGCCATGCTGTCGCCGCAGCTGCTCGGGATCCTGCGCTCGTATTGGCGCATCGCGCGGCCCATGCAGTGGCTGTTTCCCAGCCGCGACGGCGAGCATTCGATCCATCCCGTCGTGCTGCACGCGGCCTGCCGTTCGGCGTGCGCGGCGTCGGGGCTCGCCAAGCGGGTCACCGTGCATACCCTGCGCCACAGCTTCGCCACCCATCTGCTGGAGAGCGGCACCGACATCCGCATCATCCAGGCACTGCTCGGCCATAGCAGCCTGCACACCACGGCGCGCTACACGCATGTGGCAACCAGCACCATCGGTCGGACGCCAAGCCCGCTCGATCGGCTGCGGCTGGAGGTCACCCCGCCGCCCTGAGGCGTGGCGATGCGACCCGCGCTGGAGGTGGCGGACATTTTCCGCCGCCACGGTGAGGCGTTCTGTCGCAGCCACCGCGCGCATCTCGGCCGCGTCGAGCGACGCGTCATGGCGGCGATCGAGGCCTGCCGGACACCAGCGCTCGGCGGCCACGTCGAGCAGTGCGGCGACTGCGGGCTGGTCCGCTGCGCCTACAACTCCTGCCGCAACCGGCACTGCCCGAAGTGCCAGGGCCTGGCGCGCGCCGAGTGGCTCGAGGCGCGCCATGCCGAGTTGCTGCCGGTGCCGTACTATCACGTGGTCTTCACTCTGCCGGCGCCGGCGGCGGAGATCGCGTTCCACAACAAGCGTGTCGTCTATGCCATCCTGTTCCGTGCCGCCGCCGACGCGCTGCGCGACGTGGCCGCCGACCCGCGCCACCTCGGCGCCGAGATCGGCGCGGTTACCGTGTTGCATACCTGGGGGCAGACCCTGCACCACCACCCGCATCTGCACTGCATCGTCCCGGGTGGCGGCCTCTCGCCGGACCAAACGCGATGGATCCCCTGCCGGCCGGGGTTTCTGCTTCCCATGCGCGTCCTCTCCCGGCGGTTCCGAACGCTGTTCCTCGCACGATTGCAGGCGGCGTTCACCGCCGGCGAGCTGCGCTTTTCGGGCACGCTCGCGGCCCTCGCCGAGCCCGGCACTTTCGCCGGGCGCCTCGATACGCTGCGGGCCGCCGAATGGGTGGTCTATGCCAAGCGCCCGTTTGCCGGACCCGAGCAGGTTTTGGCCTATCTCGGCCGCTATACCCACCGCGTCGCCCTCGCGAACAGCCGGCTGACCCGGCTCGCCGACGGCCAGGTCGACTTCACCTGGAAGGACTACCGCCACCACGACAAGATCAAGATCATGACGCTCCCCGCGGACGAGTTCATCCGCCGGTTCCTGCTGCATGCCGTACCTGACGGGTTCCACCGCATCCGCCATGTCGGCTTCCTCGCCAACCGCCACCGCACCGAGAAGCTGGCGCTATGCCGCGCCTTGCTCGCAGCCCCGACGCCCGAGCCGCCAACGCCGGAGAGCTACCGCGATCGCACCCGTCGGCTGACCGGCCAGGCCCTCGACGTCTGTCCCGACTGTGGCGGCGCGATGCTGGAGCGCGGACCACTTCCGCGATCGCCGCCGCCACGCGCGCCCTTCTGGTGCGACAGCTCATGATCGGGGACCAGTCCACTCGCCGAACCGACCAAGCTGCGACGCCGATCTCTGCATCGGCACCGCCGAGTGCGAGCCGATGACGGACAAACCGCCCACTTTGCGATCCGCCTGCGGCGTACCAGCGCGTCAGCCATCAGCGGCCGCCGCCGATCCTGAGGCCGCCCGCGTATTCTCCACGACGGCAAGCGGCTCCTGCAACGCCGCACCAGTCATCATGCGCAACGGCGCGAGCCATCCAACGCCCATAGCACCCTCAGCCGCGGCTCAGTTCAATCCGGCTTCAATGAGCTCGCGCTCGGAGCGCGACGCCACCTCGGTGTCGCGCGACCTCACAGAAGCCTCCAGATTCCCGTGGGTGCTTGTCGGAAGAGTTCCTCGGGCTCCCCTCGCAGACCTTGCATCGCAGTCCGAATGTCATACTGGGAAAGGAGAGAAAGAAACCGGAGGGCATCGAACAAGTTCGACTTGCCGCTCGCGTTGGGCCCAACGACTGCCGTAAGGGGTTCCAGATCGAGGCCGAAGCTCTCAAATGTCTTGAATCCGTCAATTTCGATTCGGGTTATCATGTGACGCTGTTACCGTGAAGTCCAAACGCTTACAACCGCGCACGCCAGAGAGGCTGAATGAGGAGCAGCAGCATACTCTCGCCAACGGCTGAGTGTCCGGGTCCGGAAACCACCAAACCGGCCGCTTTGACTGGTCTCGGCCGCGCCCACGCTACCCCTCCGGCACGTTCCGTTCCAACTCCTCCAGCCAACCCGCGCACTGCCGTCCGACGGCGCCCGCCAATCCCCGCGCGGCGACAGTGACCCGCCCGCCGCGATGGTGTGGCGGCGGTTGAAGGTGACGATTGCGGCGGCACGCCCGCTCACGGCCGCCTCCAGCACCAACTCGTCGTCCGGGTCGCGCAACTGCGGACGCCACAGGAACCAGGCATCCGCCGGCTCCACTGAGATCGCTCACCCACCACACGGAACCTACTTAGGCTTGGTTTGGCCGGGGGAAACCGTAACGGTTTGGGGGTCCGGATTGATGGTGATGCCGGAAACTGAATCGTCCGCGGAATGCGGCTTGGCTTTGCTGCCGCCGTGCTCATCGCTCCGATGAGAGGCTGGTGAGCTGGCGTCCTCCGCAGGAGGCCTGCCGATCGCCGCACATCCCGAGAGCAGGAGCAGCAAGAAGATGGCACGCACGTTGTCGCCTCCTCATCCGCAGCGATATCGTCGACCCCTCATCAGCAACATGGCTGCGTAAAGGATGCGGTCGCGGCTGCTATTGTCCCCCTCACCCCTCCGGCACGTTCCGCTCCAGCTCCTCCAGCCAAACCCGCGCGTTGCCATCCGACGGCGCCCGCCAGTCGCCGCGCGGCGAGAGCGAGCCGCCGGCGGCGACCTTCGGGCCGTTGGGCATCGCCGAGCGCTTGAACTGGCTGAAGGCGAAAAACCGCCGGAGGAACACGCCGAGCCAGTGGCGAATTTCTCCCAAGGTGAACGCCATCCGCAACTCGGCGGGAAAGCCGGGCGGCCAGGCGCCGCTCTCGGCATCCTCCCAGGCGTGCATTGCCAAAAAAGCGATCTTCGACGGGCGGAAGCCGAAGCGCAGCGTGTAGTAGAGGGAAAAATCCTGCAGCGCGTAGGGGCCGACCTTGGCCTCGGTGCTCTGCGGGGTCTCGCCCTCGCCGACGGGAATCAGCTCGGGGCTGATCTCGGTGGCGAGGATCGCCTCCAGGGTCTCCGACACCTCCGCGCCGAACTCGCCGTGGCCGCTCACCCAGCGGATCAGGTGCTGGATCAGCGTCTTCGGCACGCCGGCGTTGACGTTGTAGTGCGACATCTGGTCGCCTACGCCGTAGGTGCACCAGCCGAGCGCCAGCTCGGACAGATCGCCGGTGCCGAGCACGATGCCGTCCTGCTGGTTGGCGAGGCGGAACAGGAAATCGGTCCGCAGGCCGGCCTGCACATTTTCAAAAGTGATGTCGTAGACCGGCTCGCCGCGCGCGAAGGGATGGCCGATATCCTCGAGCATCCGCCGCGCCGCCGGGCGGATGTCGAGCTCTTGCGCGGTGACGCCGAGGGCGCGCATCAGGCGCCACGCATTGCCCTTGGTGTGGTCGCCGGTGGCGAAGCCCGGCAGCGTGTAGGCGAGAATGTCGGCCCGTGGGCGTTTCAGCCGGTCGAACGCCTGCGCGGCGACGAGCAGCGCCTGCGTGGAATCCAAGCCGCCCGAGACGCCGATGACGATGCGCCTGATGCGCGCCGCCTCCAGCCGCTGCATCAGGCCGGCGACCTGGATGTTGTATCCCTCGTAACAATCCTGCGCCAGCCGCGCCGGGTCCGCCGGCACGAAGGGGAAGCGCGCGACCGTGCGCAGCAGCCCGACATCGCCGCCCGGCGGATCGAGCCGGAAGCCGATACGCCGGAACGCCACATCGCCAGCACTATGGCGGCGGTTGTCCTCGAACGTGCCCTGTCGCGCGCGGTCCTGGCGCAGCCTGTCGAGGTCCACGTCGGCGATGGCGAATTGCGCGCCGGGGGGAAACCGCTCGGTCTCGGCCAGCGCCTCGCCGTTCTCGAAAATCGAGGCCTGCCCGTCCCAGGCGAGGTCGGTGGTGCTCTCCCCGGCGCCTGCGGCGGCGTAGAGATAGGCGGCGAGGCAGCGCGCCGATTGCGACTGGCTGAGCAGCCGCCGCGTCTCCGCCTTGCCGATGGTGATGTTGCTGGCCGAGAGGTTGGCGAGCACCGTCGCCCCGGCCAGCGCCGCCGCCCCAGAAGGCGGCTGCGGCACCCACAGATCCTCGCAGATCTCGGCATGGACGACGAAGCCCGGCACATCCTCGGCGGCGAACAAGAGGTCGGTGCCGAACGGCGCCGTGAGCCCGCCCACGGGAATGGTCTCGCCGACGACGCCCTCGCCCGAGGCGAAATGGCGGTGTTCGTAGAACTCGCGGTAATTCGGCAGATGCACCTTCGGCACCACGCCGAGAAGCCGGCCGCGATGGATGGCGACCGCGGTGTTGTAGAGCCGGCTGCCGTGCCGCAGCGGCGCCCCGACCAGGAGCAGCGGCAGCAAATCTTTCGAGCCTTCGACCAGCGCGGCGACCGCGCGCTCCACCGCGTCGAGCAGCGGGTCTTGCAAGAGGAGGTCGTCGATGGCGTAGGCGGACAGCGCGAGTTCGGGGAACACCGCGAGCCCGGCCGCCTGGTCGGCGCAGGTCCGCGCCAGATCGAGGATCGCCGCCGCGTTGGCCGCCGGGTCGGCGAGCGCGCTCCGGACCGTGCAGGCCGCGACGCGCACGAAGCCGTGGCGATAGACCGAGCGGAAATCCGAATGTTTCATGCCCCCCATATTGGGCGGCGCCGGAAGGATCGCCAACCGCTAGCGGCGCGCGGCGAAGAAGTCGCGCAGCAGCGCCGCCGCCTCGCTCTCGCGCACGCCGCCGACGATGTCCGGGCGGTGATGGCAGGAGGGCGCGTCGAACACCCGGGCGCCATGCTCGACCCCGCCGCCCTTGGGGTCGTAGGCGCCGAACACCAGGCGACGAATGCGGAAGAAGCTGATCGCCTGGGCGCACATGGGACAGGGTTCCAGGGTCACGAACAGGTCGCAATCGGGCAGCCGCGCCTCGCCCCGTGCCGCCGCCGCCGCGCGCAAAGCCAGCAGCTCGGCATGGCCAGCCGCGTCGCGCGTGGCCTCCACGGCGTTGCCGGCGCGGGCCAGCACGCCGCGGTCCGGCCCGACGACGACGGCGCCGACCGGCACCTCCCCGCGCGCGGCGGCACGGCGGGCCTCGTCCAGCGCGATCTGCATCGGCGACATACGCGCTTCTTGCCCGCCCACGGCGCCGGGGTCTAGCAACGCCGCATGGACGAGATACGCGAACGCCGCCCCCTGGTGGGCGTCACCCTCGATGCCGAGCAGCCGGGCGGCTATTCCGCCTATCCGTGGTACGCGCTCAGGGCGAACTACGCCGAGGCCATCATCGCGTGCGGCGGCCTGCCCATCGCGCTGCCGCACGACGCGGCGCTCGCCGGGGAGTATCTCGACCGCATCGACGCGCTGGTCGTCACCGGCGGCGCGTTCGACGTCGATCCCGCGCTCTACGGCGACGGCGCCCGGCACGCCACCGTGACGCTGAAGGAAGACCGCACCGCCGCCGAGATGGCGCTGGCGCAGGGGGCGCTCGCCCGCGACCTGCCGGTGCTCGGCATCTGCGGCGGCCAGCAGCTCCTGGCGGTCGCCCTCGGCGGCACGCTGATCCAGCACATCCCCGACAGCGTGGCCGACGCGCTGGAACACGAGCAGACCAACCCGCGCCACCAGTCGGGTCACGCCATCCGCGTCGTGCCGGGCACCCTGCTGCACCGCATCGTCGGCGCGGACGAGATGCGGGTGAACTCGGCGCACCACCAGGCGGTGCGCGATCCCGGCCCGTCCGCCATCGTCAACGCCCGCGCCCCGGACGGGGTGGTTGAGGGCGTGGAGGATGCCCGCTACCGCTTCTGCCTCGGCGTGCAATGGCACCCCGAGTTCTTCATCGACCAAGGCGACCGGCGCATCTTCGCCGCCCTCGTCGCCGCCTGCCGCGCATGACCGACGACCCCGCTCCCGAACCCGAGCGGGGCGAGCGGATCGCCAAATGGCTGGCCCGCGCCGGCATCGCCAGCCGGCGCGACGCGGAGGCGATGCTCGGCGCCGGCCGGGTCAAGCTGAACAACGCCGCCGTGACCCACCCCGCAACCTTCGTGGCACCGGGAGACATCGTGCGGGTGGACGGCCGCGTGGTCGATCCGCCCGGACGCACCCGCCTGTGGCGCTATCACAAGCCGGACGGGCTGATGACCACGCACCGCGACCCGGAGGGACGGCCGACCGTGTTCGAGCGGCTGCCGCCCGGCCTGCCGCGCGTGGTCAGCGTCGGCCGGCTCGACCTCAACAGCGAGGGCCTCCTGCTGCTGACCAATGACGGCGGCCTCGCGCGCAAGCTCGAACTCCCCGCGACCGGCTGGCTGCGGCGCTACCGGGTGCGGGTCCACGGCGCCGTCGATCCCGCCGATCTCGCCGCATTGGCCAAGGGCGTCACGGTGGAGGGCGTCAAATACGGGCCGATCGAGGCCGGGCTCGACTCGCGCAAGGGGGAAAACGCCTGGATCAGCGTCGGCCTCCGCGAGGGCCGCAACCGCGAGGTACGGCGGGTGATGGCGCATCTCGGCTTGCAGGTGTCGCGGCTCATCCGCGTCGCCTACGGGCCGTTCCAGCTCGGCCTGTTGCCGCGCGGCGAGATCGAGGAGGTGTCCGGCCGCGTGCTGCGCGACCAACTGCCGCGCGACGACGCCTCTTCCCATGCGAATCATCGCCCATCCCTTGCGAATTGTCGCGGGTGAGTGGCGCGGGCGGGCGCTGACCGCGCCGCCGGGACGCGATACGCGCCCCACCGCCGATCGCGTCCGCCAGGCGCTGTTCGACATGCTGCTGCACGCGCCGTGGGGCGGCCGCGACGTCGTGGCGGGCGCGCATGTGCTCGACGGTTTCGCCGGCACCGGCGCGCTTGGCCTCGAGGCGCTGTCGCGTGGCGCCGCGCACGCGACCTTCGTGGAGCAGGACCGCGCCGCCCTCGCCGCCCTGCGCGCCAACATTGCCCGCTGCCGGGCGGAGGCGCGGAGCACGGTGCTCGCCGCCGACCTGCTCGCGCTGCCCCAAGGCATCGAGTTTGCCCTGGTGTTCCTCGACCCGCCCTACGGAAGCGGCCTGGTTCCCCGCGCGCTCGCCCGGCTGCGTACGGCGGGCCGCCTCGTCCCTGGCGCGCTCATCATCGCGGAGACCGGACGCGAGGAAGAACTGCCCGGCATCGAACCCCTCGCCGAGCGCGCCCACGGCGCGGCAAGGCTGACGGTCTGGCGCAGTCCGTAGGCTCCCCCCTCACCGGGTTTTGTGCCCGGCCTGTGCATCGCAGGGGCGGCATGAAGCTTTCCAGCTACTCCGCAATCGTGCTCTCACCCCAGCGCCCCACGGTGGCCATGCTTGGGTTGTGGACCCGCTCCGGCGTCAATCGAGCCCTGGCTTCGTGTGCCCTGCTGCTCGCCGCCATCCCGGCCACGCTCGGCGGGCAGCCCGCACCGCCTCCGCCCGCCGTGACGGTCGCGCCGATCGTCCTGAGCGACGTGGCGCCGGTGTACAGCTTCATCGGCCGGGTCATCGCGATCCAGTCGGTCGACGTCGTGCCGCGCGTGACCGCCTCATCGACGACGTGCCGGTGAAGCAAGGCAGCGACGTCAAGGCCGGGCAAGTGCTGTTTCAGCTGCAGAAGTCGCAATACGAGGCGGCGCTGCAATCGGCGCAGGCGCAGCTCACCTCTGCCCAGGCGGCGCTGAAGCAGTCGCAGGTGGCCTATGAGCGGGCGGCCAAGCTTAACCAGCAGGGCTTCGAGGCGCAGGCCAATCTGGACCAGGCGATCGCCACCCGCGACCAGGACCAGTCCAACGTGCTCGCCGCGCAGGCCAAGGTGGTGCAGGCGGGGCTCGACCTCAGCTACTGCACCATCACCTCGCCAATCGACGGGCGGATCGGCGCGATCACGCTGACCAAGGGCAATCTGGTGACGCCGAGCACCCCCGCCCTTGCCACCGTCAACCAGCTCGACCCGATCCGCGTCGTGTTCTCGGTCAGCGACCGGGTGATGGTCAGCGCGCTGCGCAAGACCGGTGCGACCTCAAGCGAGATCGCCGCCACCCTCACGCTCAATCTCAAGCTGCCCGACGGCTCCGCGTACAATCACACCGGGAAGATCGCCTTCCAGGGCAACGAGGTCGACCCCAAGACCGGCACGGTCAGCGTCTACGCCGACTTCCCCAACCCCGACCGGCTGCTGCTGCCGGGTGCCTACGAGAACGTGGAGGTGCGCCGCGCCCAGCCGCAGGAGCGGCCGCTGGTGCCGGCGGAAGCGCTGCAGACCAGCCAGAGCGGCAGCTTCGTGCTGATCGTCGGGCAGGACAACAAGGTCAAGCAGCAGCCGGTCACGCTGGGTCGGCAGATCGCGCAGAACTTCATCGTCGAGAAGGGCCTCTCGGGCGGCGAGCGCGTCATCGTCGCCGGCGTGCAGAAGGTGAAGCCCGGCGAGACGGTCAATCCGCAGCCGGCCCCGAGCGGCCCGTCCGGCGCAAGCGTTCAGACCGGCCAGAACGGCTAGCAGGTGCTGTCCAGCTTCTTCATTCATCGGCCCAAATTCGCCATCGTCATCTCGGTCGTGATTACGCTGGCCGGCCTGCTGGCGCTGTCGGCTATCCCGGTCGCGCAGTTCCCCAACGTCACGCCGCCGCAGGTGACGGTCTCCGTCACCTATCCGGGTGCCAGCGCCGAAACCATCGCCAAGACCGTGGCACAGCCGATCGAGGTGCAGGTCAACGGCGCGCCCGACATGCTGTACATGCAGAGCACCACATCGAGCTCGGGCACCTACAACCTGGTCGTCACCTTCGCGCTCGGCACCGACCCGTCGATCGACCAGGTCAACGTGCAGAACCGCGTGCAGCTCGCCCAGCCGCAACTGCCGCCCGAGGTGCAGCAGGAAGGAATGCTGATCCGCGCCGCCTCCAGCAATTTCGTGCTGGCCGTAAACCTCTATTCACCGGGCAACAAATACGACCAGGTGTTCATCTCCAACTACGCCTACATGCACCTGCAACAGCCGATCGCGCGCATTCCCGGCGTGGGCAACACGCAGATCTTCGGGCAGCGTCAATACGCGATGCGGATCTGGCTCGACCCGCGGCGGATGACGGCGCTGGGGATCACATCGGGCGACGTGACCGGCGCCATCGCGTCGCAGAACATCCAGGTCGCCGCCGGGCAGATCGGCCAGCCGCCGGTGAGCGGCAGCCAGCAGCAGCAGCTCACCGTGCTCTCGACCGGCCGGCTCTCCACCGTCCAGCAATTCGAGGACATCATCATCCGCACCAACCCGAACGGGGGGATCGTGCGGATCCGCGACATCGGGCGGGTGGAACTGGCGGCCCAGCAATACACGTCCTCCTCGGCGCTCGACGGCACGCCATCGGCGACGCTCGCGGTCTACCAGGCGCCCACCGCCAACGCCCTGACCGTGGCGAACGCGATCGAGCAGCAGATGCAGCAGTTCGCATCGCAATTCCCGCCCGGATTGAAATACGCGATCGTCTACAATTCGACCGACTTCGTCCGCGCCGACATCGACGAGATCGTCCTGACCCTGGCCATCACGCTGATCCTGGTGGTGGCCGTCACCTACGTGTTCCTGCAGGACTGGCGTGCCACGCTGATCCCGACCATCGCGATCCCGGTGTCGCTGATCGGTGTGTTCGCCGTACTCTATGTGCTCGGCTACTCCGCCAACACGGTCAATCTGTTCGCCATCGTGCTGGCGATCACGCTGGTGGTGGATGACGCGATCGTCGTGGTCGAGAACGTCACCCGCAACCTTGAGCAGAATCCCAATCGTCCGGTCGCGGAGGCGACCGAGCAGGCGATGCGGGAGATCTTCAGCCCGGTGGTGGCGACGACGCTCGTGCTGGTCGCGGTGTTCGTGCCGATCGCCTTCGTCTCCGGCATCACCGGCGCGCTCTATCGGCAGTTCGCCGTCACCATCTCGGTCTCGGTCGTCATCTCGGCGATCAACGCGCTGACCTTGAGCCCGGCGCTGTGCCGGCTGATCCTGCGGCCGCCCAAGAAGGCGCGCTTCCTCGGCTTCCGCTGGTTCAACGGCGGGTTCACGTTCATGCGCGACCGATACGTCGACGTGGTGGGCTTCCTGTCGCGCTGGCTGCTGCCGATGATCGGCGGACTCGTCGCTGCTTTCGTCGTCGCCTATCTCGCGCTCCAGGTCACGCCGTCGGGTTTCCTGCCGAACGAGGACCAGGGGTATTTCTTCGTCAACGTGCAGATGCCCAACGGCGCCTCGCTCGGCCGCACGCAGGCGGTGGTCCGAGAGGTGAGCCAGATCATCGGCAAGACGCCGGGGGTGGCGCACACCATCGAACTGTCGGGCTTCAGCCTGGTTGCGGGCGCACAACAGCCGAATGCCGGCAGCGTCATTGCCATCATGAAACCGTGGGACGAGCGCGGCGCCAGCCAATCCATCACCGCGGTGATCGCGAAGCTGACGCCGGTCCTCGACGCCATTCCGGCCGCCGAGATCGTCAGCTTCAACCCGCCGTCGATCCCCGGCATCAGCACGACCGGCGGGATCAATTTCGTGCTCGAGGCGCGCACCGGCCAGTCCTATCAGCAACTCGCGGCGGCCTCGCGCGCCCTGATTTTCGCCGCCAACCAGAACCCCGATCTCAGCGCGGTGTTCACCAGCTTCTCGGCCGCCACGCCGCAGATCATGGTGCATGTCGACACGACGCGGGCCGCGCTGCTCGGTGTTACGCCGGCCGACGTCTATCAGACGCTTCAGGCTCATCTCGGCAGCCAGTACGTCAATCAGTTCAACTACCAGAACTTCGTGTTCCAGGTTCTGGTGCAGGACGAGGCGCGATTCCGCGACGCCGTCAGCGACATCGACCAGCTCTATGTCCGCAGCGCCGAGGGCGCGATGGTGCCGCTCAGCAGCCTGGTCAGCATCAGCACGATCCAGGGCGCGGACGCGCTCAATACCTACAATCTCTTTCCCGCCGTGCTGGTCAACGGCGCCGCCGCCGCCGGAAAAAGCACGGGTCAGGCCATCGCGGCGATGGAGCTGGTCGCGTCCAAGGTCCTGCCGAAGGGCTTCGGCTACGACTGGACCGCGATGTCGTATCAGGAGCTGCAATCGGCCGGACAGCAGGCCCCGGCGTTTATCTTCGCGATCGTCTTCTCGTATCTGTTTCTGGTGGCGCAATACGAGAGCTGGACGCTGCCGCTATCGGTGATGCTGCCCGTCATCTTCGCGTCGCTCGGCGGGTTGATCGCGCTGCTGATACGCGGCATGGCGCTCGACGTGTATGGGCAGATCGGCCTCATCCTGCTGATCGGCGTGGCGGCGAAGAACGCGATCTTGATCGTGGAGTTTGCCAAGGATCGTCTGGAGCGCGGCGACATCTCCGTGCGCGACGCCGCAACGGACGGCGCGCGGACCCGCTTCCGGCCGGTGATGATGACAGCGCTCGCGTTCATCATCGGCATGGTGCCCCTGGTGGTGGCGACTGGCGCCGGCGCCGGCGGGCGCACATCCATCGGAACCACGGTGTTCGGCGGCATGATCCTGGCAAGCTTTGTCGGCGTGCTGTTCGTCCCCGCGCTGTTTGTCGCCTTCGAGCTCCTGACACAGCGCGCAGCGCGGCTGTTCCGGGGCCGCGAACGCCATCCGGCGGAATAGAGCGGACCGTCGCGCTATCGGTCCGGAAGCCAGATCTCCGGGACCTGATGCTCGGATGGCGGACGATCCGACCGATTTTCGATCCGCCACGAATAACCCATGCGTGAGAGTTCGTGCCCGATCCGTCGCGCCAATGCGTGATCCCCGCTCTCGTAGAAGCGGATGACCGCGCGCGAGGGTATATCGGCGGCCGCCCGCGTCTCGACCTGACCAGGCGCGAGTCCGACCAGTGGCGCGAGCTGCTCCGCGGCCGCTTGCGCGGCCTGGGACCGAGGCGCGTAGAGGATGACGACGGCCTGGCGCGTGTCCTCCCGTTCGGAAACGCGCGGGTCCGGCGAGGTCGGCGGCGCATCGGTGGGCGAGGCCGGCGGCGCCGCGATGGCCGGGGGCGGCACGGGGACGGAGGATCGCGCCTCGCTCTGCGCGGCCACTTGCTCATCACGCCCGGGTCGCGGTTGCGCGGGCGTCGCCGCGACCGGCTCGGGGCCGACCGGTCGGGCGGATTGCCGCGCCGCCGACCCGCCGTCATCGCGGGACGTGCGGTCGGAAGGCGGCCCGAGCCATTGCAGAACCGCCGCGACGCACATGAGTCCGAGCCAAAGCCCGAGCAAAGGACGCCATCCAAGAGGGATCCTGGCGGGAACCAGTCTCAAGGCTCAGCCCCGCGCGCGGCAACCGGAGTAGAAGACCTCTTCGGAGCCAGCCATCTCATCCTCCCCGGATCACCGCGTTCGCCGTCGAGCCTGCGGTTGCAGCGGCCGACGCGGCGTCGCCCCGCTTGCGAGGGGCCGCGGAGCCTGCATTCGGCGCCCGCCGGATCATGGTATGCCACCCGATCCGCCCGCCCCTCTGGACCATCTCGCGCGCGAGGTCAAAGGGTGCGGGCTGCCTCGGTTCATCGGTCCGGTCGGCCGACGGTTCGCGGATTGCCTGCACCGGAGCATACTCATCAATCTCGGTTGGTCAGTTCAGACGTCGTTCAAATCCAGGAGCCTTCTCGATGCCACGCTTGAATTTCGGCGCCTTCCTTGCCCCGCACCATCCCGTCGGCGAGCATCCGATGCTGCAGTTTCGCCGTGATCTCGACCTTGTCGAGAAGCTGGATCAGCTCGGCTACGACGAGTTCTGGTGCGGCGAGCACCATTCCAGCGGCTGGGAGATGATCGCTTCGCCCGAAATGTTCCTGGCCGCCGCCGGCGAGCGCACCCGGCGCATCAGACTTGCGACCGGCGTGATCTCTCTGCCCTACCATCACCCGTTCAATGTCGCGCAGCGCATGGCGCAGCTCGATCACATGACCGGCGGCCGGGCGATCTTCGGCTCGGGTCCGGGGGCGCTGGCGTCGGACGCGCACACGCTTGGCGTCGATCCGATGGTATTGCGCGACCGGCAGGACGAAGCCATCGGCATCATCCGCCGGCTGTTCAAGGGCGAGCGCGTGACCGCCCGGAGCGAGTGGTTCACCTTGCAGGATGCGGCGTTGCAACTGCTGCCCTTGCAGGAGGACATGCCCTTCGCGGTCGCCTCGCAGATCAGCCCCTCCGGCATGACGCTCGCGGGCAAACACGGCATCGGCATCATCTCGATCGGTTCGCTGTCGAACGAGGGCTTGAACGCCCTGCCGACGCAATGGGGTTTCGCCGAGGCCGCCGCGGCGAAACACGGCACGACCGTCGACCGCCGCGACTGGCGCGTGCTCCTGAGCTGGCATATCGCGGAGACCCGCGAGAAGGCGCGCGCCGAAGCCCGCGACGGCCTGATGCGGCATCACAACGAATACATCACCGGGACGCTGCAGCGGCCCGGCGCGCGCCCCTTCAAGACACCCGACGAGGCGGTGGACAAGACCGCGTTCTCCGACGCGGCCGCCGCGACGATCGGCACGCCCGACGACCTGGTGCAGCGGATCAAGTCGGTGCTCGACATCAGCGGCGGCTTCGGCACCGTGGTCGGTTTCGTGCACGACTGGGCGAACCCGGAGAATACCGCGCGCAGCTGGGACATGGTGGCGCGCTACGTCGTTCCGGAGGTCAACGGCTACCTCGCCGGGCTGCGCAAGTCGCAGGATTTCGTCACCAACAATCGCGCCGTGTTCGACCGCAGCCGTGAGGCCGTCATGGCCAAGATCGTCGAGAACGAGGCCGCGGCCGCCGCCCTCGCGGTCACCAAATCCTCCATGTTGGGCGCCTCGGCCAGCAACGTGCCGGACCTCGAAAAGGCGAAGGCGAGGACCGGCACGCGGTAACGGGACGGGGCCACGACGAAACTCGCGTTCCGCCTGAGACGGCAACAGGTTCTGGACAAAATGGCTATCCGATAGCCATATTCGCACCGTGAGCCAACATAGTGTCGCCGAAGCCAGGAACCGGCTGTCCGACCTGATCGACCGCGCCCTCGCCGGCGAGGGCGTGGTCATTACGCGGCACGGTCGGCCCGTGGTGGAACTCAGACCCGTGCACCCACCGGCACGCCCGGTGTCTCGGCAGGATCTTGAATGGCTGGCGGCGCACCGGGTCGGGTCGCGATCATCTGGGGACGACGCCGGACAACTCGTGAGCAGGATGCGCGACGAAGACAGGCGATGAGGGTCTATCTCGATGCCAGTGTGCTGGTGGCGCTGTTGACCGACGATCCGCTGACGGCTCGCACCAATTCCTTTCTCCTTGCCCAAGCCCCGGTTCTGGTACTCAGCGATTTCGCGGCAGCCGAGTTCGCCTCGGCGGTGGCGCGGCGAGTGAGAACCGGGGACATCACGATCGAGGACGCCAGGATCGCGTTCTCGACCTTGGACACCTGGGCTACGCGGTCCACCGAGCGCATCGAGACGACGACAGCGGATGTTCGAGGTGCCGAGGCCTTTCTTCGTCGCCTGGACCTGAATCTTCGCACGCCGGACGCGCTCAACATCGCGATAGCGCAGCGGGCGGGCGCCGCCCTCGCAACATTCGATGCCAGGATGGCGTCTGCCGCACACGCTCTTGGAGCCGAGGTGGCAATGGCCTAGATGCTCGCCCTCGCCACGCAAGCATCGTCATGACCAGTCCCGCCGCGCCGCCCACACTCACCCCGACCAACCGCCGCTGGAGCCTAGCGGCGGCCATTGCGGCCGTCACCGTGTTCGGGGTCGGCATCGGCCAAGGCGGGCCGCTGCTCTCGCTGATGCTGGAAGCGCGCGGCGTGGACGCGACGTGGAATGGGCTCAACGCCGGTACCGCTTTCATCGGCGTGATGCTCGGCCCGCTGCTGACGCCGCGCGCCGTCCGCTGGCTCGGGCTGCGGCGCTTCCTGCTGATCTGCTTCGCGCTCGACGTCGCCCTGTTCCCGCTGATGCGGCTGTTCGACAGCCTGCCCGCGTGGTTCGTGCTGCGCGTGCTGCTCGGCATCGTGGGCTCCAGCATCTTCACCGCGAGCGAGGCGTGGATCACCCTGCTCGCGGGCGACGCGGCGCGCGGCCGGGTCATCGGCTTCTACGCCGCCGCCCTCTCGGCCGGCTTCGCCGTCGGCCCGTTGCTGCTGTCGCTCACCGGGATCGAGGGCTGGCTGCCGTTCATCGTCAACGGCGCGATCTCGGCCTCGGCGGCGGTGCCGCTGCTCGCCGCCGGCGCGAGCACCGGCGATCTCGGACGCGAGCGCGGCGGCAATCCGCTCGGCGTGTTCAGGAAGGCGCCGCTGATCCTGCTCGCGGTGGCGATGTTCGGCCTCTACGAGCAGGCGATGCTGACATTGCTGCCGGTCTGGGGCGTGCGCGCGGGGCTCGGCCGAGACCTCGCGGCGGCCACCCTGTCGGTGATCTTCCTCGGCTCGATCGCGATGCAGTTGCCGATCGGCTGGCTGTCCGACAAGATGACGCGGCCGACCGCCCTGCGGCTGTGCGGGGCGGCCGGGCTCGCCGGCGCGGCGCTGCTCGCCACCGTCCCGGTCTCCACGCCGGTGCTGTTCTGCTTGCTGTTCCTGTGGGGCGGTACCGCCGCCGGGATCTACCCGGTGGCGCTCAGCATGGCCGGCGACCGCTTCCGGGGCGCCGAGATGGTGACGGCCAACGCCGCCATGATTGTCGCCTACGGCATCGGCTCGCTGGTCGGCCCGACGCTCGGCGGATCGGCGATGGACGCCTGGAACCCGAACGGCCTGCTCGGCCTGTTCGTCGCGTTGTTCGCCTGCTTCCTCGCCGCGACCTGGCTCGGGCGCGCGCGCTGAGAGTTGCGCTACGCCCTCGCGCTGGACGCGAGGCGCTGCAGCCAGCGCTGCACGCGCGGGTCCTCGCAGATGGCAACATTGAAGCGCATCCACGGCGAGCGTTCGAGATGCGGACGGAACACCGTGCCGGGCGCCAGCATCACGCCGTCGCGCTGGGACGCCTCCGCCAGCGCCAGCGAGTCCGCGACCTCTGGCAATCGCGCCCAGACGAACATCCCATCCCCCGGTTCGGCGAACAATTCCAGTCCGATGCGCTCGAAGGCGCGCACGACATCAAGGCGCGCCTCGCCAAGCCGCTCGTGCAGGCGCGACAGATATTTGCGGTAGTGGCCATCCACCAGCATCAGGTAGATCAGCCGCTCGGTGAATTGCGACGTGGTGATGCTGGTCAGCATCTTGATGTCGGCGAGCTCGCCCGCGATATCCGGCGCGCAGGCGACGAAGCCGACGCGCAGGCTGCCTGACAGTGTCTTGGAAAAGCTGCGGACGTAGATCACGCGGTTGAGCTGGTCGAGCGTCGCGAGCCGGGGCGTCGGCTTCACCTGGAGATCGGAGAAGATGTCATCCTCGACGACGGTGAAGTTGTGGCGCTCGGCGGCTTGCAGCACCTTGAACGCGACGTGCGGGCTCATGTCGGTTCCGGTCGGGTTCTGCATCACCGACTGGGTGAAATAGACCTTCGGCCGGCGTGCCGCCGCGAGGCTTTCGAGGATGGCTATGTCCGGCCCGTCGGGGTTGCGCGGCACTGCCAGCATTTCGACCCCATGCAGGCGCAGATTGCCGAACATGTTGTAGTAGCCGGGATCGTCCACCAGCGCCGCGTCGCCGGGCTTGAGCAAATAGCGGGTGACAAGCTCGAGCGCCTGGCTGGTTCCTTGGGTCAGCAGGATTTGGCCCGGATGTGCGGTGATGCCGAGCCCGCCGAGCATCAGCGCGAGATGCTCGCGCAGCGGCAGATAACCGAACGGGTGGCCGTATTCGAGCAGATGGGCGCCGTTCTTGCGCGCCAGCACGTTGAGGCTCTGACGAATGCCCGCTTCGTCGAGCCACGAATTCGGCAGCCACGGGCCGCCCGCGAGCAGCGTGTTGTCCTCTGCCTCCAGCAGGCGGCGAATGAGCCAGACCAGTTGCTCGTTGCGCTCATGATTGTCGGACGGCGACGGATGCGCGGCGGGCGCGGGCGCGGCCGCGGTATAGAAGCCGGCGCCTCGGCGTGATTGCAGACAGCCCATCGCGACCAGCCGGTCGTACGCCTCGACCACCGTGAAGCGGCTGACATTGCAGCTCTCGGCAAGCCCACGGATCGACGGCAGCCTGGTCCCCGGCCGCAGGTGCCGGTCGTCGATCTGCCGCTTGATGCCCGCCACGATCTGGTCCGCGAGCGGCTGGTCGTGCTTCGTGCTGACGGTCAGGGAGAACATGCCGGCTCCCGCTTCGCTCGGACTGGC
Organism: uncultured Alphaproteobacteria bacterium; assembly: GCA_963795435.1. Lineage (GTDB taxonomy): Bacteria > Pseudomonadota > Alphaproteobacteria > Acetobacterales > Acetobacteraceae > JAFKFI01. The sequence goes on along the minus strand of CAWCHV010000009.1, from coordinate 656,373 downwards.
CCGACCGCCGGACCAGTACAGTCAAGCCAATCGACATCGAAACTGTCTATTACTGTACTGGCAAGTGTTCGGCACTGTTGGGCGGTTGTCAACAGAGACAGGAGAAATCCGATGCCGCTCATTCAGGTTCGCGTCATCAAGGACGTGTTCAGCAAGGAGCAGAAGGGCCAGATCATCGGCCGGCTGACAGACGCGATGGTCTCGATCGAAGGCGAGGCCATGCGCGGCGTCACCTGGTGCGTGGTCGAGGAGGTGGAAAGCGGCGACTGGGGGATCGGCGGCAACGCCCTGACCACTGCCGACGTACACGCCCTCGCGCGAGGAAAAGCCGCGTAGCGGCTTTGCGTTCGCGGTCCATCCCAAGCGGGCCGTCGAACCCGCTTGGGATGGCATCCGTTCAGCCCTGCATGAAGCCGTTGAACTCAGGGGTTGGGATTGCGCGATCGACATAGCCGAACGTGCCCGCGTCCTTCACCTCGCGCGCCGCCTCCAGCAGTCCGGTCATCGCGGCGCGATAGAACGAGGTCGCGATGCTGATCCGCTTGACGCCCGCGGCCGCGAGTTCCGCGACCGGATACGAGCGTCCCTTGATCCCCGCCATGTAGTTGAACGGCTTCGACACCGCGGCGCACACCGTGCGTACGGCGGCGAGGTCCGGCAGGCCCGGCGCGAACAGCACGTCGGCGCCGGCGCGTTCGAACGCCTGCAACCGGGCGATGACGTCGTCGAGGCTCGGATTGCCGCGAAGGAAACCCTCCGCGCGCCCCACCAGCATGAAGGGGAACGCCAGGCCGCGCGCCGCCTCCGCCGCCGCCCCCACCCGCTCGACCGCCTCCGCCATGCCGTAGAGCGGCCGTTCGGCCACTCCGGTCGCGTCCTCGATCGAGGCGCCGACCAGGCCCGCTCCCGAGGCGAGGCGGATTGTCTCGGCGACGTAGGCGGGTGCGTCGCCGAAGCCGCGTTCGAGGTCGGCCGAGACCGGCAGATCGGTCGCCGCCACGATTGCCGCGGCGTGGGCCAGCGCCTCCTCGCGGCTGACCCGCCCGTCGCGCCGGCCGAGCGTGCCGGCGCAGGCGCCGCTCGAGGTGGCCAGCGCCTGGAAGCCGAGCGAGGCGAGAATCCGCGCCGATCCCGCGTCCCACGGGTTCGGAATGACGAAAGAGCCGGGCCTCCTGTGCAGTTCGGCGAACCGGATTGCGCGCTCGCTCTGGGTCGCGGTCATCGTGCTGTTCCTTCATCGCTCGCGGCCATCGCTCGCGGCCGGCCACAACAGGCTACATCGAACCCGGATGCGATGGCGGGCGTTTTCCGGTGGAACTCCGCCAGGGGCTGCCCGGGCCGGAATGATGTTGATTGCCTGTCCCGATTGCGCGGCCATTCAGCGGATGCCCTCGCCTCCCGCGAAGGGCTGGGTCGAGTGCTGGCAATGCGGTCATGTGCTGGAGAGAACCGCCGGGCGCAGCCTCGACGTCGCGCTGGCCTGCGCTCTGGCGACACTCCTTCTCTTGGTTCCCGCGAACTTCATGAGCGTGATGACCGTGCATCTTGCCGGAACCACGTCGTCGACGCATCTCGCCTCGGGACTCGTCACCTCTTGGCGGCAGGGCTGGCCGTTGCTGGCGATCGTGCTGGGCTTGCAGGGGGTGGTCCTGCCGTTCGTTCGGTTCGGCCTGCTCTCCGCCACGCTCGCGGCGATCCGCTTCGGCGTGCGGGGCCGCTGGATGGGGCCAGCTTTCCGCCTCTGCCAGAAGCTCGACCTATGGGCGATGGCCGACGTGCTGCTGATCGGCGCCGGCATCGGCTACGGGCGCGTCGGGTCGCAGATCCCGGTGCATATCGACGTGGGCGGCTGGTGCTTCGTCGCCGCCGCCGTGATGACGATGGTGACGCGCGCGAGCCTTGAGCGCCGCGCCGTGTGGCGCCGCCTGACACCCTCGCGGATCGAGCAGGGAACGATCTCTTGTACGACCTGCGACCTGGTGCTGCCCCGCGAAGCGGAGGGCGGTCCCTGCCCGCGCTGCGCCGCGCCGATCCATCGCCGCCGCCCGTTCGCGCTGATGCAATGCACGGCGCTGCTGCTGGCGTGCTGGGCGCTGATGCCGGTCGCCTACGGGTGGCCGATGAGCGAACTGTGGAAGCTAGGCGAGCCGCATCCGCACACCATCATCGAGGGCATCGACCTGCTGTTCCACAGCGGGTTCTGGCCGTTCGGGGTGGTTCTCCTGATCGTCTCGGTGGCGGTGCCGTTCGCCAAGCTGATCGTGCTCTCACTGTTCCTCGTCGCGGTGCATCGCCGATGGTCTCGGTGGCTGGTGCAGCGGACCCGGCTATATCGTTTCATCGACGAGATCGGCCGCTGGTCCAATCTCGACCCTTTCACCGTCATGGTCTTTGCCCCGATGGTGCAGTTCAACCAGGTCGCCCATGTCGACATCATGATCGGCTCGACATTTTTCACCGCGAGCGTGGTGCTCTCGATGGTGGCGACGCGCGCGTTCGACCCGCGCCTGATGTGGGACGCGGCCGAGGCCGGAGGCGGAGCACGAAAGAGCTAAGGCGAAGCTCCGGCTATGGCCAAGCGGTGCGGATCGCGGCCGGCCCGGCGCCGAGCGGCAGGGGCTGGCCCTGGGTCAGCTTGCCGTTCTGCCATTGAAACACTCCGAGCGCGCGGTCGACCATGCTGCACACCAGGATCGTCTTGCCGTCGCGCGAAAAGGCGAAGCCCTGGTTCCACGCGCCGATCGGCGCCTCGGCCACCTGCCGCGCGGTGTGCCCGTCGATGGCGAACAGCAGGAACACGCCATGCTCGTTGTAGAACGGCGAGCCCGGCGGCTTGCCGGTGCCGTTCTGCGAGCCCACCGCGAGGAACTTGCCGTCCGGCGAGAATTTCAGCCCCTCCGGCCCGCTGGGGACGGTGATGAAGGCGACCGTGCGGAACGGTGTCCTGGTCAGATCGATCAGGCTGACGCTGTCGGCGTCGCCATCGCCGCGCCCCATGTTGGAGACGGCCGCGAGCGTGCCGGCGGCGTTGACGTCGAGCGTGTAGGGCCGCATCCCGACCGTCACCGGACGCGGATCGACCGTTATCTTGGCGCCGTCGATATGCAGCACGCTCACCATGCTGTCCCCGTCGCGCGACAGCAGCGCGGTCTTGCCATCGGGCAGGATGGCGATGCCGCTCGGACCGGCCTTCGGGTTGCCGAGATCGAGCTTGCCGGCCGAGGTCAGGCGCTTGCCCTCGATGGTGAAGATCGAGACGGTCCCTTCGGTACGATTGGCGACCAGGGCCAGCTTCATGTCGGGCGAGAACCGCACGACGGTGGCCCCGGCCCCGGCGCCCAGCGACTGCACCACCTTGGGCGGCGAGGCGGTGAGGTCGATCACCGACACGCGGTCGTCCGGCACGAGGGCGCCGCCCTCCGCCCTGGTCGCCGAGGTGACGACCGCCCAGCTTTCGTCGGGCGCCACCGCGACCGCCATCGGCGGGCCGACGACGCTGCCGGGCGCCGCGACCGTGCCGGTGATTTTCGGCGGATACTGGCTCAGATCGACCACCGCGACGCTATCGGCCGGCGCGTCCTTGGCCACGACCTGCTTGCCGTTGTCGAGCACGGTGTGCGCGTCGTTGGACACGACGGCGATGTCGGCGCGCGCGGCGAGCGGCGCCGCCAGAAACGCGACGGCTAATCCCGCCGCGCGAAGCGATGCTGGTAACATGCGTCGTACCCTCCCCCGACTGCCGTTTTCGGCCGTGCGGAAGAGGCTAGAACCAATGCCGCCGCGAACGGAAGCGCGGCGCGCCGGACGGGAGGCGCGAGATGTCACGCATCGAGGTTTCCGGACTTCTGGTCGCTCTTGCCCTCGCGGCCTTGCCGCTGGCGACGGCCGCCCAGGAGGACGAGTTGGACCGGCTGCGCGGCGCGCGGCCCGACACCAGCGGTCGCGGGATGCATTCGGATTTCTACGACCAGCCGATCGGCCGCTTCATGGACCTGCTGGCCGCCGGCGCGATCACGGAAGCAAGCCCGCTGCGGCCGAAAGTCTGCGCCGCCTGGACGGCGGACCGGGACCGCTCGGCCTTGACCGGCGATTTTTCCGTCGGCGGGGTTCCGCTCAGCCTTGACCGCCTGTGCGGGCTGGCGCCCCTTCCGCACCGATAGAAGCAGGAGGAAACGGGATGCCACAAACGGACGACGACCGGCTGAACGGCAAGGTGGCGATCGTCACCGGCGCGGGGTCGCGGGGCGAGGGGATCGGCAACGGGCGGGCGACGGCGGTGCTGCTGGCGCGGCATGGCGCGAAGGTGACGGTGCTCGATCAGGTGGCGGAGTGGGCCGAACGGACCGCCGGCATGATCCGCGACGAGGGCGGCACCTGCCAGGTGGTGCTGGCCGACGTGACCAAGCCCGCCGATTGCGAGGCGGCGGTGCGGCGCACCGTGGAATCCTGGGGGCGGCTCGATATCCTGGTCAACAATGTCGGCATACTCGGCCCCGCCGGCACCGCCGTCGAGGTCGATCCCGAGGCGTGGGACCAGGCCATGCGGGTCAATCTCACCTCGATGGTGCTGATGGCGAAATACGCGGTCCCGGAGATGGCCCGGGCCGGCGGCGGGGCGATCGTCAATCTCTCCTCGTTCGCCGGGCTGTTCGGCGGCTTCCTCTCGCTGTTCTACCCGACCAGCAAGGGCGCGGTGATCAACCTCACCCGCGCGATGGCGGCCCACCACGCGCATCAGGGCATCCGAGTGAACTGCGTCGCTCCCGGCGCGGTCTACACGCCGATGGTCACGGACGGCGGCATGAGCGAGGCGACGCGCGAGGCGCGACGCAACCGCTCGCTGCTCAAGACAGAGGGCACCGGCTGGGACATCGGCAATGGCGTCCTCTATCTGGTGAGCGAGCAGGCGCGCTGGGTCAGCGGCATCGTGCTGCCGGTGGACGCCGGCACCTCCGCCGCGCCCGCGGCGGCGGCGTACAACGCGACCGCACGATAGCGGGCTACCTCACGGTAGAGTTGCGTACCGGAGGGCTGGACCTCGGCGGCCCATTGCCCTCTCATTGTGCGATGCAATGGCTGACCACTCCGCTGCTGCGCGGCTGCGTCCGAGCGCCGTTCTGGCTGCTGGTCGCGGTCACGGCGTCCGGCACGCTGGCGATGCACATCCTGGTGCCCGTGCTGCCGCTGGCGGCGGAGGATCTCGCCGTCTCCTCGGGCACCATCCAACTCGCCATCACGCTCTATCTGTTCGGGGTCGCGGGGGGTCAGCTGCTGTACGGGCCGGTATCGGACCGGTTCGGGCGGCGGCCGGCGCTGCTGGTGGCGCTGATCCTGTATGTCGGCGCCAGCATCGTCGCGGGACTGGCGCCGAACATCGCCGTGCTGGTGATCGCCCGCGTGGTGCAGGCGCTCGGCGGCTGCGGCGGGCTGGTGCTGGGCCGTGCCGTGGTGCGCGACGGCGCGGCGGAGGGGCAGGCGGCGTCGCAGATGGCGATGCTGACGATGGTGCAGAGCCTCGCGCCGGGTGTCGGCCCGGCGGTGGGCGGCTATCTCGGCGCCTGGTTCGGCTGGCGCTCGATCTTCGCCGCCCTGGTCGCCCTCGGGCTGGTGACGCTGGTGGCGACCTTGCTGAGCCTGCCGGAGACCGCCGGGTCGCGCGGCTCGGCCTCCGGGCGGATGCTGAGCAGCTACATGCGGCTGCTCCGCACGCCGGCCCTCCGCGGCTACATGATCGGCGGCGCGCTCACAACGACGAGCTTCTACGCCTATCTCTCCGCCTCGCCGTTCATTTTCACCGAGATGCTGCACCGGCCGGCCGAGGAGGTCGGGCTCTACTATCTCGCCGTGATGGTCGGGGTGCCGGTAGGCAGCTTCGCCGCCAGTCGGCTGGTGCGGCGGATGCGGATCGGGCTGCTGCTGCAGGTCACGAGCGGCATCGCCGTTCTCGGTGCCGCGCTGTTCTTCGCGGTCGCGATCACCGGCCACCTCAGCGTCGCGACGATCCTAGGCGCGATGATCGTCTATTCGGTCGGCGTCGGCGCGGCGAGCCCGATGGCGCTCGCCAGCGCGCTCGGCGCCCAGCCGACGATGATCGGCGCCGCCTCCGGCCTGTACGGCTTCGTGCAGATGGGCTTCGGCGCGCTCTGCACCGTCGTGGTCAGCGTTTGGCCGGACCATCCGGCGCTCACGGCCTCCACTGTGCTCATCGCCGCGACGGTGCTTGGTCAACTCGCCTTCATGGCCGCCCTGAAATCCCGGCCTCTGAATGAAGGTAGGGCGACCGGCGGGTAGCCTCAGCGGCGGCCGAACAGCGTCTCGATCTCGGCTTTGGAGAGTTTCAGGAACGTCGGCCGGCCGTGGCTGCAGGTCGCGGCGCGCGGCGTCGCCTCCATCTGGCGCAGCAGCGCGGCCATCTCCTCCGCCCCGAGCCGGCGGCCGGCGCGGATGCTGCCGTGGCAGGCGAGCCGCGCGATCACCGCGTCGAGCCGCGCCTCCAGCGCGGTGCTCTCGTCCATCTCCGCCAGTTCGTCGGCCAGGTCGCGCAGCAGCGGCCGGGGCTCGGGCGCACCGAGCGCGGCCGGCAGCGCGCGGACCAGCACCGCGCCGCCGCCGAACGCCTCGATCTCGAGGCCGAGCCGGCCCAGTTCCGCCGCGCGGGAGAGCAGCCGCGCCGCGTCCGCCGGCGCGAGTTCGACCACGGCGGGCAGCAGCAGGGGCTGGCTGCGCACGCCGCCGTCCAGCATCTGCGCCCGCAGCGCCTCGTGGGTCAGCCGCTCATGCGCCGCGTGCTGGTCCACCAGCACCAGGCTCCCGTCGGCGGCGACGGCGATGATGTAGGTGTCCAGCACCTGCGCCACGGGGGCGCCGAGAGGATAGTCGGCCGACGGTGCCTCGGGCGCGAGCCGCCGCGCGCCGGGCGCGACATCGATTGGCAACGGGGCGCCGGGCCAGATTGGCGCCGGGGCGGTCTCGGCGAAGCCCGGCGGCGGCGCGGGCCGTGGCGCGTGCCAGGCCGGACGCGACTGGATCAAGCGAAGCGCGGCCGCCGGGGTGGCGGTTCCGGCGCCGCCCGACAGCGCCCGGCTCACCGTCGAGATGACGAAAGAGCGGATCGCGGCCGGGTCGCGGAAGCGCAGCTCGGCCTTGGCCGGATGCACGTTCACGTCGAGCTCGTCCGGCGGCATATCGAGGAATAGCGCGACCACCGCATGTCGGCCGGCGGCGATCACGTCGCGATAGGCGACGCGTACCGCGACCTTCAGTACCGGATCGGCCACCGGCCGGCCGTTCACTACGAGATACTGCGCCGCCCCGGTGGCGCGGCTGAGCGCCGGGGCGCAGGCGAACCCGGACAGGCGCAGCGCGTCGCGTGAACCATCGACCGCGAGCAGCGCGGCGGCGGCGTCCGCGCCGAGCAGCGCCGCCACGCGCGCCTCGCGCGGCCGCCCCGGCAGGTCGAACGCGAGGCGCCCGTCGCTCTCCAGCCGGAACGCCACTCCCGGCGCCGCCAGCGCCAGCCGCCGCACCGCGAGCTCCGCGTACTCCGCCTCGGTGCGCGGATGCTTGAGGAATTTGCGCCGCGCCGGCGTCGCGAAGAACAGGTCCCGCACCACGACCCGCGTGCCCGGCGCACCGGCGCAGGGCGCCACCTCCGACACCTGCCCGCCCTCCACCCGGATCGCCTGGGCATGGGGCGCGTCGGCCGGGCGGGAGGTGATGGCGAGGCGCGCGGCGGCGCCGATCGAGGGCAACGCCTCGCCCCGGAAGCCAAGTGTGGCGATCCGCACCAATGTCTCGTCGGCGAGCTTGGACGTGGCATGTCGCTGCACCGCGAGGGCCAGCTCGGCGGCGTTCATGCCGGGGCCGTTGTCGGCCACCTCGATGCGCGCGATGCCGCCGTCGGTGAGCGCCACGCTGATGCGCGAGGCGCCGGCGTCGAGCGCGTTCTCGACCAGCTCCTTCACGGCGGCCGCCGGCCGCTCGATCACCTCGCCGGCGGCGATCCGATTGACCGTCGCCACGGACAGCAGGCGGATGCGCGACTCCATGATCGCCGATTGTAGCGGATGGAAGATGGCGGGGAACGAGAAACCCCTCCCCCCGCGGGCTTGATCCGCTTGGCGGCTCAAGCCCGCAAGGGGTGGGGGAACAAGATCATTCGAAAATGTCGCCGAGCAGTGTCTTGCGCTTGGGCTGCACGATCGGCGTGTCGCCGGCCTCGACGCTGTGGCCGAGCGCCGCGTTCTCCCGCAGCCGCTGCGCTTCCTTGGCAGGGTCGACCACGGTGCCGGACGGCGGCGGCTTCTGCCAGAACATCAGCCGCTCGGTGAACGTCTGGCGCGGCTTGTCGAGCGCGCTCTCGGCATTCACTTCGGCGCGGATGTCGGGCGGAGCGGGCGGGCCGCTGGCCTGCAGGATCGCCTGTTGCCCCGGGCTGGTCGCGCCGGCGCCGGACGCCAGGGCAGTCGCCGGCACCAGCGCTTCCTCGGCCTTGCGGCGCTCGGACTGCTCTTGCGGACGCGCCGCGCCAGGCTCGGGCGGCGGCAGGTCGAACTGGGTGGGCATCGCCAGCGGCGCGCGGGTGGTGACGGTGAACTCGTTGGGCGCGTCGCGGGTCAGGCCGAGCGTATTGGTCAACTCTTGCCCCGAGCAGCCGGCCAGGCAGGGCACGGCCAGGACGCACAGCAGCCAGCTCAGGCGAGGAATGTTCGACGAACCCATCGGGGCTCCTAGAAGATGCGATCGAACCAGGACCGGTCCTCCCGCTGGATCATCGGCTTCTCGCCGGCCGCCCCGCGCTGACCGGCCTGACCGTAGAGCAGCTGGTCGGACAGGCCTGGATCGGCCCGGCCGATCTGGGCGTCCTGGTCGACCTTCTGGCGGATATCGCCCGGCGCGCTCGGGCCGGACGCTTCGAGGAGCGACTCCTCACCCGGGCTGGGCGGCGCGGCAGGCGCCGCGCCACGCCGGGCCGCCGACGCGCCGGCCTCCTCGGCCGCCTGCGTGCCCGGCGCCGGACCGTTGTCGTTCCGGCTCATGTTCCGCTGGGTCAGGATCGGCGGCAGCGAGAGCGGCGGCGGGGTCATCACGCGGGTCTGCTCTTGCGCGTCGCGATGAACGCCGAACGTTCTCGTGCCGTAGTCCGCACAGCCCGCCAGCATGAGCGGACTGACCAGCAGAACGGAACACCCGGCCGCGACTTTAGTTGTTCTCCGCATGGGGCGCTTCCTTAGCCGCAGGGTCGGGCACCCGCAAGCAACTCCTGGTGGTACGCCGCGGCCACAGGCCATCCAGCACCAGCGCGGCCACGCCGCAGACGATCGCGGCGTCGGCGACATTGAACACGTACCACGACCATTGGCCGACATGCGCGTGGATGAAATCCACCACCGCGCCGTAGCGCAGCCGGTCGATCACGTTGCCCACCGCCCCGCCGGCGATGGCGCCCAGCGCCACCGCGACCAGCGACGACTCGGCGCGGTGCAGCCACACCCCGATCGCCACCACCACCGCGAGCGCCACCGCCGCCAGCGCCAAATGGCTCCAGGCGCCGAAGCCGTTGAGCAGCCCGAAGGTGACGCCGCGGTTCCACACCATTGTCAGGTTGAGCACCGGCAGCAGGGTGATCTGGCGGACATCGGCGAGGTGCAGCACGTAGAGCACCCAGTATTTGCTCGCCTGATCGACCGCCAGCACGAACAGCGCGGTGACGATCCCGAGGCTCGTGCGCCCGCCGCCCCTCATGCCGCCGCCCGGCACACGAGCCCGGATTCCACCGCGTCGGCGCAGCGCAGGCAGAGCGCGGGATGGCGGCGGTCGGAGCCGACCTCGGGCAGCACCCGCCAGCAACGCGCGCATTTGACGCCGTCGTCGATCCGGCGGGCGGACGCCCCCTCACCCCGGCCCTCCCCCCCTGAAGGGGGAGAGGAAGAAGCGGCAAAGTCCTCTCCCCCGCTTGGGGGAGAGGGTTGGGTGAGGGGGTCGCGCCCGGCGAACGCCACTCGCGACGCGATGAGCACTTCCGCCCATTCCTCGGCCGACAACAGCGTATCCTCGCCCGGCTCGAAGAACAGCGTCACCTCGGCCTCCAGCGACGAGCCGATCACCTTCTGCTGGCGCATCTCCTCGAGCTTCACCGTCGCCGCGCGGCGCCGCTCGCGGATCGCCGCCCACCGCTCCGCCAGGTCCGCATCGGCCCAGGAGGCGGGCAGCGCGGGGTAGAGTTGCAGATGCACGCTGCCCTCGTCGCCGAACCGCGCGCCCCAGGCCTCCTCGGCGGTGAAGCACAGCACCGGCGCGAGCCAGATCGTCAGGCAGCGATGCAGATGGTCGAGCACCGTCCGCGCGGCGCGGCGGCGCAGGCTGTCGGGACGGTCGCAGTAGATCGCGTCCTTGCGCACGTCGAAATAGAACGCCGAAAGATCCGTGGCGCAGAAGGCGTGCAGCGCCGGATACACGCCGGTCCACGCATAGCTCTCGGTCGCCGCGCGGATTTGCGCGTCGAACTCGGCCAGCCGGTGCAGCACCCAGCGTTCGAGCTCCGGCATCTCCGCCTCGGGCACGCGCTCGGTCTCGGTGAAGCCGGCGAGGCTACCGAGCAGCCAGCGCAGCGTGTTGCGTAGCCGGCGATAGAGCTCGCTCTGCTGCTTGAGGATCTCCGGGCCGATCCGCATGTCTTCGGTCGTGTCGGAGTTCATCACCCAGAGCCGCAGGATGTCGGCGCCGTACTGGTTCGCGACCTCCTCGGGCGCGGTGACGTTGCCGAGCGACTTCGACATCTTGCGGCCCTGCTCGTCATTGACGAAGCCGTGCGTCAGCACCGCCTTGAAAGGCGCCGCGTCGCGCGTGCCGATCGATTCGAGCAGCGATGACTGAAACCAGCCGCGATGCTGGTCGGAGCCCTCGAGATAGAGGTCCGCCGGCCAGGGCAGGCCGCGCGCCTCCAGCACGAAGGCATGGGTGCAGCCGGATTCGAACCACACGTCGACGATGTCGCGTACCTGTTCGTAGTCCTCGGGGTCGCGGTCGCCCCCCAGGAAACGCGAGGGCGGCGACGAGTACCAGGCGTCCGCGCCCTCGGTGGTGAACGCCTCGACGATGCGCGAAACGACGGCCGGATCGCGCAGCGGCTCGCCGGAGCGCTTCTCGACGAACACCGGGATCGGCACGCCCCAGGCGCGCTGCCGGCTTACGCACCAGTCGGGCCGGCTCGCGACCATGCTGCCGATACGGTTGCGCCCCTGGTCCGGCACGAACACCGTGGCGTCGATCGCCGCCAGCGCCTTCTCCCGGATGCGTTCCGGCCCGTCGAGGCGGATGAACCATTGCGGCGTCGCGCGAAAGATCAGCGGCGCCTTGCTGCGCCAGGAATGCGGGTAGGAATGCACGATTTTCCCGCGCGCCAGCAGCGTCCCCGCCTCCGCCAGCGCGGCACAGACCGGATCGGCCGCCTTGTAGACATGCACGCCCGCGAACAGCGGCACCCAGGCGTTAAACGTGCCGTCATCGCCCACCGTCTCCGGCACCTCGATGCCGTGTGCCCGGCCGAGGGCGAAATCATCCTCGCCGTGGCCGGGGGCGATGTGGACGAAGCCGGTGCCCTGCTCGGTGGTGACGAAATCGGCCAGCAGGACCGGAACGTCGAAGTCGTACCCACGTCCTTGGAGCGGATGCCTACACACGGAGTTGGTTAGCTCCTGTCCGTCAAACACATGCATCGAGTGGTGATTTGTGATCCCGGCTGCTTGCAGGAATTCACCGATCCGAGCCAACGCGACCAGTAATTTTTCACCCACTCGCGCGAGAGAGCCGTCAGCGACACCGTCCACGCGCACGAGTGCATATTCGAATTCCACGCCCCACAGCGATGGCCCGGTTGCCGGGGATGGTCCAAGGAGTAGTCGTCCAAATCACAATCGATGCGTCGCGAAGTTCAGTTTGATGGGGCGTCGCAGCAAACCCGACGTTCCCGGGAATCGTCTTGATCGGAAACCGCACCCAGATCGTCGTGCTGGTATGGTCGTGGTACTCGATCTCGGCCTCGGCCAGCGCGGTCTTTTCCACCGGGCTCCACATCACCGGGCGCAGGCCGCGATAGAGGGCGCCGTTAAGCAGGAACTTGCCGATCTCGCCGGCGATGGCGGCCTCGGAGGGGAAATCCATCGTGGCGTAGCGGTTGGCCCAGTCGCCCTCGACGCCGAGGCGGCGGAACTCGCCGCGCTGCACCCCGAGCCAGTGCTCGGCATAGGCGCGGCACTCGGCGCGGAACTCCAGCACCGGCACCTCGTCCTTCGCCGCATTGCGCCCCGCCGCGTGGTGATCCTCCTCGACCTTCCACTCGATGGGCAGGCCGTGGCAATCCCAGCCGGGGATGTACTCGGCGTCGTAGCCGGCCATCTGCCGGCTGCGGTTGACCACGTCCTTGAGGATCTTGTTCAGCGCGGTGCCGATATGCAGGTTGCCGTTGGCGTAAGGCGGCCCGTCGTGCAGGATGAATTTCGGCCGCCCCGCCGACGCCTCGCGCAGCTTCTCCCACAGCCCCATCTCCTCCCAGCGGGCGAGAATCCGCGGCTCCTTCTTCGGCAGGTCGCCGCGCATCGGAAACGGCGTCGCCGGCAGGAACACCGTGTCACGGTAGTCCCTCGCCTTGGCGTCCGTCGCCTTGGAATTGGTCGGGGCAGAATCAGTCATATGGTAATCTCCGCGGCCCGCCGCCGCGCTGGTCCAAGGGGCGCGCATAAACTCCCGGCCGCTACACGGCCGGGACGGTAATTCGCGCTGCCCTATACACGGATGCCATGCGGCGGACTATGCTGATGGCGCATGCGACACGTCAAGCAATTGGCGCCCTGGCGCGCGACTCGGGTCTATTTCTCGGCGGGGCCTAACCGAGCGGTAATCGGGACGGTCTAATCAGAGTGTGTGACGACGACCTCGCCTCCTGCCCCGCTGCCCATGCGACTGGGCTACATCGACGCCCTGCGCGGGATCGCCGCTCTTGGTGTGATAGCGACGCATTGCCTCATCATGGTCCAGGGACTGCCGTGGCATTTCAGTGCGGTCGTCGCCCAGGGCCGGCATGGCGTCCAGCTGTTCTTCGTGCTCAGCGCCCTGACCCTGCTGCGGTCCTGGCGACGTCGATCGCCCGATCTCGCATTCCCAATTCAAGATTTCTACATCCGGCGCCTCTGCAGGATCGCGCCGCTATTCTGGATCGCAGCCTATTTCTATGGAGCCTTGGGCGGCCTATGGCACCCGTTCTGGGCGGACGTCCCGATCACACCTACTGCATTCGGGCTGACACTGATCTTTGCACATGGCTGGCTGCCCTCGACCATCAACGCGGTCGTGCCCGGAGGCTGGTCGATTGCGACCGAGATGGCCTTCTACGTGCTGTTTCCCGGACTGGCCCTAGCGGTATCGAGCCTGCGGTGGGCGATCTTGTTCGCCGCGGCGGCCTATCTTCTCTGCTTCGCCGCGACACCGCTTGCGGATCACCTTTTCCCTTTGACGGGCAGCGCGGCCAACAGGTTCTTCGCTTACACGTGGCTGCCAAACCAGTTGGTCGCCTTCTCGTTCGGCTTTCTTGCCTATCATCTCGTCCCGATTCTGCCGCGTTGGCGCTCTCTCGGGCGGGTGCTCATCGGGCTCGCTCTCGCCTGCATCTTGGCGACGGCCACCTGGCCCCTCCCGTTCACCGCCTCCTGGGAACATCCCTTCAGCCGAGACCTGATCGCTTCCGCCAGCGCGCTGGGGCTCGTCCTCGGGATGGCGATCTGGCCGAGCAAGGCGCTGGTCAACCGCTTCATCTGCCACGTCGGACGCATCAGCTTCAGCGTCTACATATGGCACTGGGTGCCGTTGGAAGTGGCGCGACTGGTCATCGGCCCCAGAACACTCGCCGGACTGGCCGGGATCAGCTGGTACTGCGTGATCTTCGCGACTGCCACCATCCTCACCCTCCTCATCGCCGGGGCCTCCTTCCGTGCCATCGAGCAGCCGATGATCGAATTCGGAAATCGCCTTGCCGAGCGAGGACGGGGGCGAGCGCGGGCCTAGGAGCCCGTTGGACTCAGCACTCCCAGTCGGCAAGCAATCGCCGTGCTTCGGCCGCATCGCGGGCGATCTGCTCCTTCAGGGCGTCGAGGCCTGAGAACTTCACCTCGGGCCGGAGATAGGCGTGCAGCGCCACGGTGAGTTCCTGGCCGTAGAGATCGTCGTCGAAGTCGAACAGGTTGACCTCGAGGCGGCTCTCCGGCCCCTCATTCACCGTCGGACGGCGGCCGATATTGGCAGCGCCTCGGTACACGCTGCCGTCGGGCAGCCGCACGGTGACGGCGTAGACGCCGCGCGCCGGCTCCAGATGGCGGCCGAGCGCGATATTGGCGGTGGGGAAGCCGATGGTGCGGCCGCGCTTGTCGCCGTGCGCGACCACGCCGCGGATCGCCCAGGGTCGGCCGAGCTCGGCGGTGGCGCGCTCGGGGTAGCCGTCCTGCAGGGCGCGGCGGATGCGGGTCGAGGAGAGCGGGCCCTCGGCGTCGGTCAGCGGCGGCACCAGGGTCAGCCCCATGCCGAACCGCTCCGCCCGCGCCGCAAGCAGGCCGGTGTCGCCGCCGCGCCGGTGGCCGAAGGCGAAATCGGTGCCGCAGGAGAGGTGCTTGGCGCCCAACCCCTCATGCAGCACCTCCGCGATGAAATCCTCGGCCGACATCAGGCTGAACGCATGGTCGAACGGCAGCTCGTAGAGCAGCGTCACGCCCTCGGCCGCCAGCGCGTCGGCCCGCTCGGCCGGCAGCATCAGGCGGAAGGGCGGGTCGTCGGGGCGGAACAACTCGCGCGGGTGCGGCTCGAAGGTCAGCACTGCCAGCCTGGCGCCGGGGCGGGCGGCGTGCGCGGCGCGCAGCAGCTTGACGTGGCCGAGATGCACCCCGTCGAAATTGCCCAGCGCCACGGTCGCGCCGCGAGCCTCGGGCGGCAGGCCGCGCCAGTCGCGATGGATCGACAGGGAGGGCGCCGCGCCGCGCCGCCGGGTCTCGCTGTTGGACAAGCCTGCCCCTCGCGTGCAAACAACTCGGCTCCCCAGATCGCATGGATGCACCGATGCCGCAAACCGAGGTGGGACGCTCCGAGGATTTGCTCGCCGAACTGGCCGGTTGGGTAAGGCTCGAAACCCCCACCACCGACCCGACGAGCGTCAACCGGCTGATGGACGTGGCCGAGGGCGAACTCTCCCGCGCCGGCGCCGCGCTGACCCGCATCCCCGGCCGGGGCGGCTACGGCGACAACCTGATCGCCCGCACATCCGGAGAGGGCAAGCCGATCCTGGTCGCCGGACATCTCGACACGGTGTGGTCGCTCGGCACCATCGACACCATGCCCTACCGGGTGGACGGCGCGCGGGCGCACGGGCCGGGCATCTTCGACATGAAGGCGGGCAGTTTCATCGCCTTTCACGCCGTCCGAAGCATCTTGCGCCAGAAGGTGCCGACCAGGCGGCCGATCGTGTTGCTGCTGACCCCTGACGAGGAGGTCGGCAGCCCGACATCGCGCGACGTCATCGAACGCGAGGCGGCGGAGGCGGCGTATGTGCTGATCCCCGAGCCCGCCGGGGCCGGTGGCGCGGCGGTGACAGGCCGCAAGGGGGTCGGGCGTTTCGTGCTCCGGGTCGCCGGCATCGGCGCCCATGCCGGCACCAGCTTCCACGACGGCGCCTCGGCGGTGGTCGAACTGGCCCAGCAGATCACCGCCATTCACGCGATGGTGGACAGCAAGCGGGGGATCACGCTCAACGTGGCGCCGATCTGGGGCGGCACGCGGCCCAACGTCATCGCTCCCGAGGCCGGCTGCGAGATCGACCTGCGGGTGAACACGGCCGAGGACGGGGCGCGCATGGAGCAGGCAGTGCTCGGCCTCTCCGCCGTGACCTCGGGCTGCAAGGTGACGGTCGAGGGCGGCATGAACCGGCCGCCCTTCACCGAGACGCCGGGGATCACGGCGCTCTACGACCGCGCCCGCGCGATCGCCGCCGGGGTCGGGATCGAGATGCCCAAGCAGACGCGCGGCGGCGGCTCGGACGGCAATTTCACCGCCGCCCTCGGCGTGCCCACCCTGGACGGCCTCGGCTGCCTCGGCTCCGGCGCCCATGCCAGCCACGAGCATATCCTGTGGAAGCATCTCGCCCCGCGCGCCGCGCTGATGGCGGGGTTGTTGGAGGCGTTGGACTGATTTTCTCGGCTCGCGGCAGCCCCTCACCCAACCCTCTCCCCCAAGGGGAGAGGGCTTTTCCTCTCCCTCTCCCGCGCTTGCGGGAGAGGGCCGAGGTGAGGGCTGCACCTGACCCATGCTGTTCAACTCGCAGGTCTTCATCCTCCTGTTCCTCCCAGTCGTGCTCGCCGGCTACTACGCGCTGGCGTCGCGCCGCGCATGGCGGCAGGGCTGGGTGGTGCTGGCCTCGCTCGGCTTCTACGGCTGGTGGGACGTGCGCTTCGTCCCGCTGCTGGTCGGGCTCACCGTCGCCAACTGGCTGATCGTGCGGTGGTTCGCCCGCGCCCGCACGCCGTGGGTCCCGGTGCTCGGCGTGGTGCTCAACCTCGCGACACTCGGCGTGTTCAAATACGCCGATTTCTTTCGCGGCACCGTGTATGGCGTGCTCGGTGACGACTGGCAGCCGTGGAGCCTGATCCTGCCGCTCGGCATCAGCTTCTTCGTGTTCCAGAAGATCTCCTACCTGATCGACCTCAGGCGCGGCGACCGGCACATCTACGGCTTCCTCGATTTCTGCATGTTCGTGATGTTCTTCCCGCAACTGATCGCCGGCCCGCTGGTGCGTCACAACGAGATCATCGACCAGTTCCGCCTCGACCCGCGCCGGCCCGCGATGTGGGAGAATCTTTCGCGCGGCTTCTTTCTGTTCCTCATCGGCGTCGCCAAGAAGGTCGCCATCGCCGACACCGTGGCGCACATCGCCGACCCGCTGTTCCAAAAGGCCGCGACCGGCGTGCTCAGCGCGGCCGAGGCGTGGGTCGCGACCGGCGCCTATACGCTGCAAATCTATTTCGACTTCTCCGGCTATTCCGACATGGCGATCGGGCTCGCGCTGATGTTCGGCCTGTGCCTGCCGCTCAACTTCAACGCGCCGTACCGCTCGCTGTCGGTGCGCGATTTCTGGCGGCGCTGGCACATGACGCTGTCGCGCTTCCTGCGGGACTATCTCTACATCCCGCTCGGCGGCAATCGCTGCGGGCCGGTGCGACAGGCGGTCAACGTGATCGCGACGATGCTGCTCGGCGGGTTGTGGCACGGCGCCAACTGGACCTTCGTTGCCTGGGGCGGTCTGCATGGCGCGGCGCTGGCGGCGAACCACGTGTGGTCCGGGTGGGGTTTCCGCCTGCCGCGCCCGCTCGCCTGGATTCTGACGCTGTTGTTCGTCATGGCGTGTTGGGTGCTGTTTCGGGCCGAAAGTTTTGCCACTGCCGGCCGCGTGCTCGCCTCAATGGGAGGCGCGCACGGCCTCGGCCACATCCGGCTCGATCGGGAGAACCTGATCGCGCTGGCGGCGGGCGCGGCGGTCGCGCTGCTCGGGCCGACCAGCCAGGAGGCGGCGCTGTCGCGCTTGGCGCCACGTGCATGGATCGCGGTTCCCGCCGGCGTCGCGATGGTCTACCTGCTCCTGCTCACAGGCGGCCGATTGCCGAATGTCTTCATCTACTTCCAGTTCTGAGCCGACCTCCGACCGAGCCGCGTGGCGCCGGTTCTTCCGTCTCGCGGCCGGCACCGCGGCGGCGGTCACGGCGTTCGTCTACCTGTTCGTCGCCATCGTCGATCCGTTCGACACGCTGCCGCTCTCGCCGCCGTTCGATCGCGCGCCGATCGCAACCAACGCCCGCTTCTCGTTTCCCGCCCTGGCGCGCTCCGACAAGTTCGACAGCGCGGTGTTCGGCTCCTCCACGAGCCGGCTGCTGCGCCCGGCGATGCTGAACTCGGAGTTCGGCGCGCGCTTCGCCAACCTCGCGATGAACGCCGCCACCGCCTACGAGCAATCGCGGCTTCTCAAGGTGTTCCTGCGCGCCCACGCCGCGCCCAAGGCGGTGATGATCGGGCTTGACGACATCTGGTGCCTGACGCGCAAGCCCGTTCTCTACACGCCGCGCCCGTTCCCCGAATGGATGTACGGCAAGAACCGCTGGGCGGGCTACACGCAATTGCTCAACCTCTACGCGGTCGAGCAGGCCGGCATCCAGTTCGCCACCTTGCTGGGCCTCAAGCCGGAGGTGTACGGCCGCGACGGCTATACGAGCTTCGTCCCCGACGACAGCGAGTACGATCCGGCGCGCGTCGCGGTGCATCTCAACGAGGCCGCGCGGGCGATGCCGAAAGACACCGCGCCGGCCTCCGCCGCCGGCCTGCCCTACCCGGCGATCGACCTGCTGCGCGACGATCTCGCGGCAATCCCCGGCCCGACCACCAAGGTCGTGTTCTTCACGCCGCTCAACCACGTCCTCCAGCCGGTCGCGGGCAAGCTGCTTGCCGAATGGAACGGATGCAAGCAGCGGGTCACCTCGCTGGCCACGCGAACGCCGAACACAGTGGTCGTGGATTTCATGATCCCGAGCCCGATCACCAGCGACGACGACAACTACTGGGATTCGGCGCACTACCGCGTCGGCATCGCCGACCGGCTGGCGCGCGACCTCGCGGCGGCGGCGAAGGGCGAGGCATCGCCGCAGGGTGACTACCGGCTGCTCAGCCCGGCGATCGCGGCGCGCTGAGCAACTCGGTCAGGAGCCCCTCGATCTCCTCCGGCTGCTCCCAGCCCACACTGACACCGAGCGCCGCGAATTGTTCCCGCAGTGCCGCCGGAATACGAACCGCGTCCTTCGCCGTCGTGATCGGCAGCGCGTCGAGTCGCGTTGCCTCGGCGACCAGCCCGGCGAGTTCCGCGTCCGTGTAGGGGTGATGATCCGGGAACGGCCGGCGGCCAACCAGGACGCCGCCGACCGCCTCGACCGTGGCGAAGAACTTCTCCGGGCGGCCTATTCCGGCGAAGGCGAGCACCCGCCGCCCCTCGATCCGCGCGGCATCCGGGGCAGGCACGAGACGCGCCCGCAGCACCGGTAGCGACGGCGGCAGCGCGCATGCGACGCCCGCTTCATCGGCGCCTATCAGCACCGCCGCCCGGCACCGCGCCGCGCCGGTGGCGACCGGCTCGCGCAGTGGCCCCGCCGGCAGCACGCGCCCGTTGCCAAAGCCGTAGCCGCCATCGACGACGAGGAGAGAAGAATCCTTGTGCAGGGTGGGGTTTTGCAGCCCGTCATCCATCACCAGCGCCTCGGCGCCGGAAGCGATCGCCGCGCGGGCGCTGGCGGCGCGGTCGCCGCCGATCCAGGTCGGCGCGATTTCGGCGAGCAGCAGCGCCTCGTCCCCGACCTCCGCCGCCGAATCGCCCGCACGCACGCAACGCACCCCGCGCTCCCGGCCGCCATAGCCGCGCAGCAAGCAATGCACGCGCACACTGCGCGCGGCAATCCGCGTCGCCAGATCGAGCGCCACCGTGGTCTTTCCCGCGCCGCCGACGCTCACGTTGCCGCAGCAGATCACCGGGACGGAGGCGCGCCAGCCGGGCCGCGCGGCGCGACGCGCGGTGATCGCCGCCGCGACGAACGCCGCCGGCTGGAGCAGGCGCGGCAGAAGCCCGTCGCGCACCCAGAACTCCGGCGCGCGTTTCACCTCACGCGACCGCCGGCCGCGTTCGGGCCGACATGAGATCGAGCAGCGTGGCCGCAGTGCGCGCGGGCAGGTCGGCGTAGCGTGCCGCCGCCGCGACCCCGGCCCGACCGGCGGCCTCGCGCGCGCCGGGATCGCGCAGCATCGCCGAGACCCATGCCGCCAGCGATTCCGCGTCGGCCATGCGCGCCGCGGCGCCCGCTTCCTCCAGGATGCGGACGATGTCGGAGAAATTGCCGGTATGCGGCCCGACCGCGATGGCGCAGCCGAGGCGCGCCGCCTCCAGCGGATTCTGCCCCCCGCCGGGCGGCAGCAGGCTGCGGCCGATGAAGGCGATACGGCTCAGGCGATAGAGCAGGCCGAGTTCGCCGAGCGTGTCGGCGATCCAGACGCCGCCTTCGGGCGGGTCTTGGCCGGCGGACCGTTGCGTCACGCTTTCGCACGGCCCCCCCTCACCCCGGCCCTCTCCCCCAAGGGGGAGAGGGAGAAGAAGAGCCCTCTCCCCCTGCTTGGGGGAGAGGGTTGGGTGAGGGGGTCCGGCCACACCGGCGCGCAAAAACCTGTCCGCCTCCTTTGCCACCCGCGCCCCTCGCTCCGGGTGCCGCGGCGCGATGATGGTGAGCAGCCCGGAATGCGCCTCGGCCAGCGCGCGATGCGCCGTGAGGACGATCGCCTCCTCGCCGGGATGCGTGCTGGCGGCGAGCCACACCGGCCGGTCTTGCAGGCGGTTCCGCAGCCGTTCCAGTTCCGTCGTGTCGACCGGCAAGGGCGGCGCGGCGAATTTCAAATTGCCCGGCACGATGACGGCGTGCGCGCCTAGCGCGCGCAGCCGCTCGGCATCCGCGTCGGATTGCGCCTCGATACGGGTGAATCCGCCGAGCAAATCGCGCGCCGCACCACGCAGCCGCCGCCACCGCGCGAAACTGTGCTCGGAGAGGCGGGCGTTTAGCAGCATCACCGGCACGCGCCGCGCCCGGCAGGCGGCAACGAGATTGGGCCACAGCTCGCTTTCGACGAAGCCCGCCGCGTCCGGTCGCCAGTGATCGAGGAACCGCGCGACCCAGCCCGGCACGTCGAGCGGCACGAAGCGATGCAGCACCCGCCGCTCCAGGCCAAGCTCCGGCAGGCGTTGCGCGAGAAGCCGGGCGGAGGTCAGGGTTCCGGTGGTCAGCAGCACGCTCGCATCGGGCGCCTGCTCTACAAGCTCGGTCAGCACGGGAAGGATCGAGACAGTCTCGCCCACGCTCGCCGCGTGCAGCCACAGCAGCCTTCCGGGCGGGCGCGGCGTGGGGTCGATCCCCCGCCGCTCCGGCAGCCGCGCGGCGATCTCCTTGCCCTGCCGCACCCGCGCGCGGAGCAGCAGGCGCAGACCGGGCGACGCTATCGTCGCCGCACCCGCCCAGAGGGGCAGGAGGCTCATGCGGGCTGCGATCATGGCCGCGCCGGTAGCACGCGGCCATGATCGGCGAAAGCCACTAGGGGCGCATCGGCACCAAATACGACAGGAACAGCTCGGCACAGGCGCGCCAGCCGAAGCGCTCCGCGTGACGACGGCAGGCGGTCCGGTCGACGTGCAATGCACGCAGCGCCGCCTGTCGCAAGTCGTCGCCGACCGCGCCCACCGGACCGTCCGCGCCGGCGAGCACGTCCCTCGGGCCGGTCACGGGAAACGCCGCGACCGGGGTGCCGCAAGCCAGCGCCTCCAGGATGACCAGGCCGAACGTATCGGTCAGACTTGGGAACACCAACACGTCCGCTCCCGCATAGGCCCGCGCCAAGGCCGCGCCGAAGCGCGGTCCGGTGAACGTCACGCCGGGATAGGCCTTCTGCAAGCTCGCAAGCTGCGGCCCGCCGCCGACCACCGCCTTCGATCCGGGCAGGTCGAGATCGAGAAACGCGGAGATGTTCTTCTCCACCGCGACCCGGCCGACATAGACGAACACCGGGCGCGACAGTCCCCAGTCCTCGCGCGGCTCCGGGGTGAACAGCTCGAGATCGACACCGCGCGACCAGGCGCGCAGATTGGCGAAGCCGCGCGCGGCGAGCTCGTCGCGCAGGCTCGCGGTGGCGACCAGCGTGCCATGCCCGGCGCCGTGGAAGCGCCGCATCCAGGTATAGGCGAGCCCGGTCGGCAGGCCGGTCCGGGCTCGGATGTATTCAGGAAATTTCGTGTGAAACGACGTGGTGAAGCGCAATCCCTGCCGCATCGCCCAGCCGCGGGCCGCCATGCCGAGCGGCCCCTCGGTCGCGATGTGCAGCATGTCCGCGCTGAACGCCTCGATGAGGCGGACCAGCTTGCGACGCGGCAGCAGCGCGATGGGAATGTCGGGATAGGTGGGGAGCGGGACGGTGCGGAACCGGTCCGGCCCGATCACCTCGACGGCGTGGCCCATCGCGCGCAACTCGTCGGTCACGGCCGCGAGGGTACGTACCACGCCGTTGACCTGCGGCCGCCAGGCGTCCGTGACGATGGCGATGCGGCGCGGATCAGCCAAGGCGCGCCAGCGTCGAGGCGTCGGCGGCGGTGCCGTTCGGGGCAAAGAAGGACAACCCGTTCAGCGCGGCCCAGTCCACCAGTTCGAGCCGTCCGTCGTGATGCTCGACCAGCGCGGTGCAGCTCTCCACCCAGTCCCCGTCATTGATGTAGAGCACGCCGTTCACGACGCGCATCTCGGCGTGGTGGATGTGGCCGCAGACGACGCCGTCCAGCCCGCGCCGCCGCGCCTCGCTGGCCAGCGCGCTCTCGAAGCGGTCGATCGCCTTCACCGCCTCCTTCACCCGCTGCTTCAGCCACGCCGACAGGGACCAGTACGGGTACCCGAGCCGCCGTCGCGCGGCGTTGAACCAGCGGTTCGCGATCAGCGCGCCGGTGTACGCCCAGTCGCCCAGCACGGCGAGGAACTTGGCGTAGCGCACCACGCTGTCAAACTCGTCGCCGTGCATCACGAGCAGCCGTCTGCCGGCGGCGGTGACGTGCACGGCGTCCTTGCGCAGACGGATTCCGGCGACCTCGAGGCCCAGCGGCAGCCAGGCGCGGAACATCTCGTCGTGGTTGCCGGGGATGTACGTCACCGCTGTCCCGCCGCGCGCGTGGCGCAGGATCAGGCGCAGCACCTCGTCATGGCTCGCATCCCAATACCAGGATTTCCGCAAGCGCCACCCGTCAATGATGTCGCCGACGAGGAACAGGTTCTGGCATGAGACGCGGCGCAGGAAATCGGCGAGGAACGCGCCGCGGCAGCCGCGGGTGCCGAGATGCGTGTCCGAGATGAATATGCTGCGGTAGTCCGGCCGGTGGCGGTCGATGCCGGGTGCGTTCATGCGACGGGCCGGTTTCCGCTGCTTGCATTCATGCGTGAGCAGCCAATAGGGCGAGCTTCGGCGCCGCGTCAGTGAAGTTTCGATGACCCGCGAAATTCCTTGACGGGACCGGCAACTTCACTGCATTGACCTGCAAATGTCACTGAATTGGAACGGTCTCCTGTCATCAGGATCGCTTCGATTTCCTGCTTTCGATTCGAGCCTCGTGCGCTTTTGAAAGTATCTGATCCGTGACGGTGATCGTGTTCAATCCGGCGGCGGGCCGGCGGCGGGCGCAGTTGCTCTGGCGGGTGCTCGACGTGATGGTCGCGAACGGGATGCGACTGGAGATCGCCGAGACCACGAGGCCGGGACACGCCGAGCACCTCGCGCGATGCGCTGCCGAGTCCGGCGCGCCGATGGTGGTCGCCGCCGGCGGCGACGGCACCATCGCCGAGGTCGCCAACGGCCTGATGGGGAGCGCGGCCAAGCTCGGCGTGATCCCGCTCGGGACGGCCAACGTGCTGGCGCGCGAGTTGTCCCTGCCGTTCGCGCCGCGCCCCGTGGCGGCCGCCCTCGCCTTCGGCCGGACCCGCCCGCTATGGCCGGGAATTGTCCTCGGTCCGAACGGCGCGCGGCTGTTCGTGCAGATGCTGGGCGTCGGGTTCGACGCGCATGTCGTGCAACATGTGTCGCCCCGGCTGAAGCGCGTTATCGGCCACGCGGCGTACGTGGTGCAGACGTTGCGCGAACTGCCGCGCTACCGGTTCCCGCCCGTCCGGCTGCTGGTGGACGGCGCGGAACTGCAAGCCGGCAGCGTAATCGTGACCAAGGGCTGCCTTTACGCCGGCCGGTATCGGCTCGCTCCGGAGGCGCGGCCCGGGGAGCCCGGCTTTTCCGTGGTGCTGTTCGAGCACGCCGGTCCGTACGCCGCGATGCTGTATGGCGCCGCGTTGCCGCTCGACATGCTGCCACGCGCGCCCGGTATCCGCCGCCTCCGGGCCAGCGACATTCAGATCGTCGGCAACGAAAAGATCCCGGCGCAGGCCGATGGCGACGTCGCCGGCTTCACGCCGCTGACGGTGACGGACGCGCCCGGGCCGATCCAGGTGGTGGTCGGGTAACCCCGCTTACCGCGCCTGCTGGATGGCCGAAAGGATCCAGCGCCCACCGGGCGAGCGCAGGAAGGTCCAGAGCTCGGTCGCGGTGACGTGCTCGCTCGGGCTGCCGTCCACGACCCGGCCCGAGGCGTCGCGCGTCACGTCGATCATCGAGAAGCGCATCGCCACGGTGGCGTATTCGCGACCGTTCTCGGCCCAGGCCTCCGCGAGATCGCCCTTGTCCAGCCGCACGTCGGTCACGGTGTTGCGTACGCCGCGACTCGATTGTTCGGCGAGCTGCTCGGCGAAGTAGCTGACCATCTCCGGCGTCGCGAGCGCGCGCAGGGCGTTGAGGTCCTGCGCGCTCCAGGCCGCCTGGATGGCCTGGAGATTCTGCTCGAACGCCTGGTAGTCCGCCGGGCCGATGGCGATCGGCGGCCCGGCCTGCGCGCGCGGCGGCATTCCGCCGCCACTGCCCATCGGCCCCCCCATCGATGTCGGGCTTGGCCCGGCGCTGGGAGGGGCGAAGAAGCTGCCGGCGCCCGCGAAACTCGGCCGCCCGCCACGGAACCGCCGGATCAGCCAGCGCACCACCATCACGATGATGAAGATCTGCAGCAGGAAACCCAGGAAGCCGAAGCCGCCATGCATTCCGCCGAAGAACCCGTGGCCGAACAGCAGCCCGCCGATGCCCGCGCCGACCAGCCCGCCGAGCAGGCCCGAGGTGAAGGCCGAGCGCGGCGCCGCGTAGCCGGGCGCGCCGTAGCCCGGCGCGGCGTAGCCGGGAGACGCGGGCGCGTTCGGCGTCACGCTGCGCTGAAAGGGTTGGGCGGAATAGGGCGCGGTGCCGGTCGAGGGCGGCGCCGACCAAGTGCGTCCGCCCCGGCTGCCCATCGAGCCGCCGCCGCCGGCCCGCGCGTCGGCCAAGCCCGGCGCCAGGGCAAGCGCCAGGGCGGCGAAGGCGGCGAGGGCGAAAGAGGTGCGGCGCATGTTTCCTGTTCCGTGATGGAAGGCGGGATATAGGAAGCCGGTCAGGCCCCCGCCATCGTCATGCCTTCTATTCGCACAGTAGGGGCGTCGGTGCCCCGCTTGAACCGGAGATCGCTGGCCGGCGTGAGATGGGAGAACATCTCGAGCAGGTGCCCGGCGATGGTGATTTCCGCCACCGGCTCGGCAATCGCGCCGTCGCGGATCATGAACCCGGCGGCGCCACGGCTGTAGTCGCCCGTGACGCCGTTCACGCCCATGCCGATCAGCTCGGTGACATAGAGGCCTTCCTTGATGTCGGCCATCAGCTCGGCCGGGCTGAGCGGGCCGGCCACCATGTAGAGGTTGCTCGCCGACGGCGAAGGCGGCCCGCCGGTGCCGCGCGCGGCGTGGCCTGTGGTCTTGAGACCGAGCTGACGGGCCGAGCGGCTGTCGAGCAGCCAGGTGGTCAGCACCCCGTCCTCGATGATGGCGAGCGGCCGGGTCGGCACCCCTTCGCCGTCGAACGGCCGCGAGCGCAGGCCGCGGCGGCGCAGCGGATCGTCCTGCACTATGGTTCCTGAAGGAAAGATCGGGCTGCCGAGCTTGTCCTTGAGAAAGGTCGTGCCGCGCGCGACCGAGGCGCCGTTGATCGCCCCTGAGAGATGGCCGACCAGCCCGCCCGAGACGCGCGGGTCGTAAACCACAGGCAACTTCGCCGTCCTGGGGCGGGCGGGGTTGAGCCTTGCGATCGCACGGTCCCCGGCACTCCGGCCGATCGCGGCCGCGTCCTCGAGGTCGGCGAGATGAACGGTGCTCGAGTAGTCGTAGTCCCGCTGCATCCCGGTACCCTGCCCAGCCAGGGCGGTCGCGGAGACCGAGTGGCTGGTGCGGATGTAACGCCCGGCGAACCCGGCGGATGTGACCAGCACGATTTCGACGCGGCCATATCCGGCCTCGGCACCCTCCGAGTTATTGACGCCCGCAACCGCCAGCGCCGCCTCCTCGGCCGCCGAGGCGCGCGCGGCCAGGGCATCGGTATCCGGCTCAGCCGGATCGTCGAGGTCGAGCGGGCCGGCATCGGCCGGCGCCGCCTCGGCCGCCAGTCCACCATACGGGTCCTCCGGCACCACCCGCGCCATCGCCACGGCGCGCTCCGCGAGCTGCGCGAAGCCGGCGGGATCGACCGTGGTGGACGAGACGATGGCGGAGCGATTGCCGAGGAACACCCGCAACCCGAGGTCCTGCCCCTCCGAGCGCTCGACATGCTCGGTCTGGCCCAGCCGGCGCTGCACGCCGAGCGACGTGCCGCCCACCATCACCGCGTCGGCGGCGTCGGCCCCGGCGGCGCGTGCCCGGGCGATCAGATCCTGCAGCAGGGCGATTTGGTCGCTCATGCGGGTCAGGCCGCCAGCGTGTCGGCGATCTCGGCCAGACCGGGAACGCGCGTGGCGGGGCCGAGCGCCGCCAGGGTCGGCGTGGCACGGAAGACCCGCGCCGCGGCCCGGCGCACATCGTCGGTGGTCACGGCGTTGAGCTTGCCGACCGTCTCGGCGGTGGGGATCACGCGGTCGAACACCTGGATCTGCCGCGCCAGCTGCTCGCAGCGGCTGCCGGTGCTCTCGAGCGACATCAGCAGAGACGCCTTCACCTGGGCGCGGGCGCGCGCCAGCTCGGCTTCCGACACGCTCTCCTGGACCTTGCGAAGCTCCTCCAAGGTCACGGGCATCAGCTCCGCCGCCTCGCTCTCGCCGGTCCCGGCATAGATGCCGAACAGGCCGGCATCCATGTAGGGGGCGGTGAAGGAATAGACCGAATAGACCAGCCCGCGCTTTTCGCGCACCTCCTGGAACAGCCGCGACGACATGCCGCCGCCGAGCAGGGTGGAGAGCAGCAGGGCCGGATAGTAGTCGGGGTCGCCATAGGCGACCGAGGGGAACCCGAGCACGATATGCACCTGGTCGAGGTCGCGCGCCTCGCGGAACTCGCCGCCCCGATAGAGGCCGGGGCTCACCGGCGGCGGCGGCGCGCCGGGAAGATCGGCGAAGTGGTTGTGAACGAGATCGAGAATATGCGCGTGCTCCAGCCGCCCGGCGGCGGCGACCACGACGTTGCTCGCCGGGTAGTGCCGCCGCATGTAGCCGGTCAGCGCGTTGCGGGAGAGAGCGCGGACCACCTCCTCGGTGCCGAGCACTGGCCGGCCCATCGGCTGGGCGGGAAACGCGGCCTCCTGGAAATGGTCGAAGATGATGTCGTCCGGCGTGTCGTTGGCCTGGCCGATCTCTTGAAGAATCACCCCCCGCTCCCGCTCCAGCTCCTCGGGCTCGAAGGCCGAGTGGGTCAGGATGTCGCCGATGATGTCGGCGGCGAGCGCGGTATCCTCCTTCAGCACCTTGACGTAGTAGGCGGTCTGCTCGCGCGCGGTGTAGGCGTTGATGTGCCCTCCCACCGCCTCGATTTCCTCGGCAATTTCGGCGGCGCTGCGCCGCTCGGTGCCCTTGAAGGCCATGTGCTCGAGGAAATGCGAGACCCCGTTCTCCTCCGCCAGCTCGTTGCGCGTGCCGGTGGCGACGTAGGCGCCGAGCGAGACGGTCTCCACTCGGTCCATCCGCTCGGAGACCACGGTGAGGCCGGAGGGGAGTCGGGTGACGCGGATCGCGTCACCGGCGGGATTGGTCATGCGGCATTCCTCTGGGCGATGGCGCGGACGCGGGCCTCGATTGCGGCGAGGTCGTTGGGCGCCAGGGTATAGCGTTCCTCCCTGTCATATAGGTCGGCGAGGCGCGGCGGCAGAGGGGGCGTGATGCCGGTCGCCCGTGCCATCGCCTCGGGGAACTTGGCCGGATGGGCGGTGGCGACGGCGACCATCGGCACGCCGTGCCCGCAGGGCAGCGCCCGGGCGGCGGCGATGCCGATGGCGCTGTGGGGGTCGGCAAGGTAGCCGGCCGCCGCGTGCAACCGGCGGATCTCGGCCTCGGTCGCCCGATCATCGCAGGAGAAGCCGTGGAACAGGCGGGTGGCGCGCTGCCACGCTCCGTCGGGCACCGCCATGCGACCGTTCTCTCGGAACCCGCGCATCGCCGCCGACGTGGCGGCGGGGTCGCGGTCCAGCAGCTCGAACAGCAGGCGCTCGAAATTGGAGCTGACGCCGATATCCATGCTCGGCGACAGGCTGGGCTCGACGCCCCGCACCGACATGTCGTTGGCGGCGAGGAAACGGGTCAGGATGTCGTTGCGATTCGATCCCACCACCAGCCGCGCCACCGGCAGCCCCATCCGGCGCGCCGCCCAGGCCGCCAGCACGTTGCCGAAATTGCCGGTCGGCACGGCGAACGCCACCTCCCGGTCCGGCGCGCCGAGGCAGATGGCGGCGGCGACATAGTATGGAACCTGTGCCGCGATCCGCGCCCAGTTGATCGAGTTGACAGCGGACAGACGCATCTCGGCGCGGAACGGGGCGTCGGCGAACATCGCCTTCACCAGATCCTGGCAATCGTCGAAATTGCCCTCGACGGCGATATTGGCGACATTCGGCGCCAGCACCGTCGTCATCTGCCGCCGCTGCACCTCGCTGGTGCGGCCGTGCGGGTGCAGGATCGCCACATCGACGTGCTCCCGGCCGGCGAACGCCTCGATGGCGGCCGAGCCGGTGTCGCCCGAGGTCGCGCCGACGATGGTGACGTGCTCGCCGCGCGCGGTCAGGACATGGTCGAACAGCCGCCCGAGCAGCTGCATCGCCATGTCCTTGAAGGCGAGCGTCGGCCCGTGGAACAGCTCCTGTACCCACAGCCCGGCATCGAGCTGCGCCAGCGGCGCAACCGCCGGGTGGCCGAACCCGCCATAGGCCTCCCGGCAGAGCCGCCGCAGCGTGTCGAATGGGATGGCGCCGCCCGCGAAGGGCTGGATCACCCGCGCCGCCAGCTCCGCGTAGGGCAGGCCGCGCATCGCGCGCCAATCGGCCGGTGAGAAATGCGGCCACGATTCGGGCACATAGAGGCCGCCATCCTCGGCGAGCCCCGCCAGCAGCACGCCGGCGAAGTCGCGCACCGGCGCTTGGCCGCGCGTGGAGATGTAATGCATGGACCCAAACTAAGGCGTGGCGTCACCCAAGCCAAATGGCGGCCGCCGCGCGCGGTGTGCCGATGGCACGCTCCTCAGCCCGAGGCGCGGGCTCCGGGCGTGACGGCGACATGGCTGATCTCGCCCGTATAGCGAAAGCTGCCGTGCCGTTCGTAGAGCGGCCACAGCACCGGCCCCCGTCGATCCAGACCGACATCGAGCCCCTCGAAGATGCCGTAGAGCACCATGGTTGGAGACATGGGCGTCCAAGGCACAGACTCATTGCCGTCCACCAGGAGTTGGCCGCGGCCCTCGCGGCCTCCGGTCGCCTCATAGTCGAACGTCACCGCCCGTCCGCCCGGCGGCAGGGCGACCGGCGACAGGTCCGTCGCATCGCCGTAGCCGTTGTAGTGAAGCCGCAGGAGGCCGTCCTCGATATACATCACCATGCCCCCTGTCGGATCGCCGATCGCCCATATCACGCCCTCATCGGTGGCGCGGTGAGCGAATTTCGCGGTGATCTGGTAGGAACGGGCGCTGATCAGCGGGAAGATGTCGATCCGGTGAGTGGTCTGCGCGCCGGGCAGGAAGATCCGCGGCTGGTCGGCGTAGGCGAGCGACTCGGGCGGCAGGTCCGCAAATTTTTCCAGACGATCGCGGTTGTCGAGTGGATAGACGAAGTACTGCCACGCGGCCTGATCGAAGGCTTGCACCAGCTCCTTAAGCTTCTCCGGGTGATGCGCGGACAGATCCGTGCTTTCCGAGAAATCGTGCGTGAGGTCGTGCAGCGTCCATCGGTCCATGTCGATCGGGTCGCCACGTTTCTGGATCGAGCAGGCGACCCAGCCGTCGCGATAGTAGGCGCGGTTTGACCAGCACTCGTAGTACTGCTCCGTCCGGGGCGGCAGGGCGTCCGTGTCGAACAGCACCTGGGCGAAGCTGTTCCCGTGCATCTCCCGTGCCGGCTCGCCGTTGATGC
The DNA here is from genome assembly GCA_963795435.1 of uncultured Alphaproteobacteria bacterium. Lineage (GTDB taxonomy): Bacteria > Pseudomonadota > Alphaproteobacteria > Acetobacterales > Acetobacteraceae > JAFKFI01. Next base: position 626,247 of record CAWCHV010000009.1, on the reverse strand, counting down.
TCTTGAGCGCCGGCACTCCCGCGAGATCGAGCAGCGTCGGCATCACATCGGTGACATGGGTGAATTGGGTCCGGATCGCGCCACCCTCCTGAATACGCTTCGGCCAGGAGACGATGAAGGAGACCCGTCTGCCGCCCGCGCCGGTGTAGGTCTTGAAGGACGGGAACGGCGTGTTGGACACCTCGCCCCATCCGGTCGGGTAGAGCGGGGCGCTGCGTGGCGTTCCGAGGTCCGCGGCATTGGCGCGCTCGATTTCGGGCGGCGGCGACGCGAGGCCCATATAGCGGCGGCTGTTGTTGAACATGCCCGTCGGGCCGCCGGCATCCGTACCGCCATTATCCGAGGAGAACAGAATGATCGTGTTCTCCAGTTCGCCGATCTGGTCGAGGAACGCCGTCAGGCGGCCGACATTCTGGTCGACGTTGTCGAGCATCGCGGCGAACACCTCCATGTGCCGCGCCAGCATCGGCCGGTCGGCGGGATCGGTGTCCTCCCAGCGCGGAACCCGCGGGTCGGATGCGGGCAGGCGCGTGTCCGGCGGGATCAGCCCCATCGAGATCTGCCGCCGATGGCGCGCCTCGCGGATCGCGGTCCAGCCGGCGTCGTAGCGCCCCTTGTATTTCGCGCGGTCGCCGGGATTGGCCTGGAGCGGCGCATGGACGGCGTTGTGCGCGACGTAGAGCAGGAAGGGCTTCGCGGGCGACGACGCGCGCAGTTCCTTGACGAACTGGATACCCTTGTCCGTCCAGTCATCGCTTGCGTAGTAGTCGCGCGGGTATTCGTCGATGGGCAGCAGCTGGTTGTCCGCCATCAGATAGGTGGGGAAGAAGAAATGGGTCTCCCCTTCCATGAAGCCGTAGAAGCGGTCGAAGCCGCGCTGCGACGGCCAATTGTGCTTCGGCGATGAGGGCGTGCTGTCCACCGTGGGCGTGTTGTGCCACTTACCCGTCATGAACGTCGCGTATCCTGCCGCACGCAGGGTCTCGGCCAATGTCGGCGCGTCCAGCGGGATCTCGCCGGAATAGCCGGGATAGCCTGGATTGTTGTTGGCCAGCCAGCCGGTGCCGACCGCGTGGCCGTTCATGCCGGTCAGCAGTGCCGCGCGCGCGGGCGAGCAGATCGGATGGCTCGTGAAGTGCGTGAAACGCAAACCGGACGATGCGAGCGCGTCGATGTGCGGCGTGTCGATCTCCGAGCCGAAGCAGCCCGGGTCAGACCAGCCCATGTCGTCCATGTAAAGGATGACGATGTTTGGCGCGCCCTTGGGTCCGGTGCGGCGCTCGGGATACCAGGCCTCCAACTCCTCGCGCGTCCGCCCGATCCTGCCGCCGAACTCCTCCGATGTTTCCACTGACCGTTCCTCCCGATCTCGCAGGCGCCGAACCATTCCGCCATACAATCCACCACGCTCAGCCGTCGGCCACCGCTCCGGCGCCGAGCAGATCAGGCGCGACATCGGCCTCGGCGAAGCGCGCCCGGTCGCTCTCTGGGTCGATCAGGATCATGGCCAGGACCGCGACGACAGCGACAGCGGCTCCGGTCAGCATGAACCCGGTGCGGAACCCCGCGACCGCATCGAAGCCTGTATCGACGATCAAGCCCATCACGACAGGCGCGAGCGGGCCGGCCAAGGTCGCGGTGGCATTGCCGATGGCGAGCATCGAGCCGCGCTGGGCGACCGGCGTGATCTCGGCGACCATAACGTGCCCGAGACTGAAGATCAGCGTTCCGCACGAGAAGGCGAGCGCCGCACAGAGGATCGGCAGCACGTCGCCGGATACGCCCGGCAAGGCGAAGGCGAGCAGGCCGGCGATCAGCAGGCCGGCGCAGGCCAGTCCGCCGCGCGCGAGCCGGCTCGACAGGCCGCGCCGCTTCAGCCATTCGGAGAAAACGCAGCCGCTCGGCATGAGCACGATTTGCGCCAGCGCCGGCAGGGTGACGATCCAGCCGACCTCGGTCGGCGTATAGCCCGCGCCCTTCGTGAGATAGGCCGGCAGCCAGACCACCGCCAACGTGAGCAGCCAATAGGCGGCGAATCCCACCATGGTCTGGCCAACGAAGGTACGGCTGGTCAGCAGCCGCGCGTAGGGCACGCGCGCATAGGTGCTTGCGCCGGGGCCGGGCGCGCCCGAGGTCAACGGCCCCTCCTTGCCGGCAAACAGCCACACCGCGCACCACGCCAGCCCGGCCACGCCGAGCATCGCAAAGGCGGTGCGCCAGGAATAGTGGATGATGACGTAGACGATCACGGGCGCGACGATACCCGTCCCGACCGCCCCACCGAGCGCGATGATGCCGGTCGGCAACGGTCGGCGCAGGTTGGGGAACCATTTGTAGGTGGCGTGGAGTGCGACCGGGTACGCCGGCCCCTCGCCCAGCCCCAAGAGCATCCGGTTGGTGACCAGCGCCGCGAGCCCGACCGGCAGCATCATTGGCAGCTGGAACAGCGACCAGGACAGCGCCATCGCGAACAGAATCCACTTTGATGGCACGCGGTTCGCGAGGAACCCCACCAGCACCGTCGACAGCGAGAAGAACACGAAGAAGCTGGTACCGACCAGGCCGAACTCCGTGTGATCGAGATGCAGATCGCGCATGATCGGCACCGCCGACAGGCCGAGCACCGCCTTGTCGGCGAAATTGATCAGCATGAAGCAGAACAGCATGGCGACGATCAGCCAGCCGCGCGGCGATACCCGATCCGTGTCCATAGAGGCTCCTTCCCTGATCGCGGCCTATCGTCAGCCGCGGCCGCTCGCGTGGCGACCTTCGCATCGCAGTGGCCCGGTCCGTATCACGGTCCAACATATTAATCCCATCACATTAATGTGAGTGAATTAAATAGTTCTGGACCAGGGCAATGGACGGCGCCATCTTGGCCCCGATGGACACGGCGGAATTCGAAACGGAAGACCTCGACACCAGGACCAAGCTGATCCTGGCGGCCGAGCGGCTGTTCGGCGAGCGGGGGATCGACGCCGTGCCCTTGCGCGAGGTCGTGGCCGCCGCCGGGCAGCGCAACGCCTCGGCGCTCGGCTATCACATCGGCGGACGCGAGGAACTGGTTCTCGCGATCCTCGAATTCCGCCGCGCCGCCGTGGACGCGCGCCGGGTGGAGCTGCTCGACGAGTGTGCGCGCGACGGCGTCGAGATGGACGAGAACGCCATCGCCGCCGGCGTCATCATTCCGCTCGTCGAACTGATGCTGAGCGATCCGCGCGGCGGCAACTATCTGCGCTTTCTGTCGCAGGCCTATGTCACCGAGCGCCCCGAATCGGCGTATCGCTCGACAGCAGAAACCGATCAGGGGATGCGGCGCTGCTACCGGCTCTACCGGGCGCGGCATCCCGACCTCGCCTCGCGATTGCTGCGCGAGCGCTTCGCCATCTGCTGCCGCGGTGCGATCTTCGCGCTCTCCGACTGGCAGCGGGACGCGGCGGTCCCCCGCAGCAGCATCCCGCGCACCGTCCTGCCGGGATTCTCGCGCGACCTCATCACGATCACGGCGACCGGCCTCGCGTCGGTTCGCGAGCGGGAGCGTCGTTTCGCGCCGTTCGCGACACCGCGAGCGGGCGCGCGCAGCATCGAGGAACAGGCAGCGGACTGATGCCGAACCGTTCGAGAGAACCGGCCAAAATGTTGCGCGACGCGCTATTCTCGCGTTATGCGCGCACCGCCTGGGTGACGCTCCTGCTGATCGCCGCATACGCGGTCGTCCTGCGCGCCGGGCTGCTCGGATGAGCGGCGCGGAGCGCGAGATCGTCGAACAGGTCCGCGAGTTCGTCGCCGAGGCGTGCATCCCGGCGGAGAGCGCGGCGCTCGCCCACGATATCCCGGCACTCGACCGGATCGTCGCCGGATTGCGCGGGAAAGCCCGCGCGGCCGGGGTGTACGCGCCCCAGGTGCCATCCTCGCTCGGCGGCCTTGGCTTGTCATGGGAAGTGTGCGCGGCGGTATTCGAGGAAGCCGGACGCAGCCTGCTCGGCCCCGCCGCGCTGAACTGCGCGCCGCCGGATCAGCCGAACATCGTCCTGCTCGACACGTGCGCGACGCCGGCGCAACGCGAACGCTACCTGCGGCCGCTCGCGGCGGGGGACGTCCGCTCCTGCTTCGCGATGACGGAACCCGCGCCGGGGGTCGGGTCGGACCCTTCGATGGTGCGCGCCAGCGCCGTTCGCGGCGCATCGGGCTGGGTCATCAACGGGCGCAAATGGTTCGCCAGCGGCGCCCGCGGCGCGGCGTTCGCGATCGTGGTCGCCAAGACCGACCACGGCATCACGCTCTTCATCGTCGATGCCAGCACGCCGGGATTCCGGCTGGTGCGCGACATCGGCACCCTGGACGGCTTTGGGATCGGCGGCCACACGGAGCTGACGTTCGAGGATTGCGTTGTCCCCGATGACGCCGTTCTCGGCGGGATCGGTCAGGGTCTCGCGCTGATCCAGCGGCGGCTGGAGCCGGCGCGGCTGTTTCACTGTATGCGCTACATCGGGCTTGCTTCGCGCGCGATGGAAGTCGCGCAGGACTACTGCGCCGAGCGCGCCTCATTTGGCTATAAGCTCGCGGAGCAGCAACTCGTGCAGGGCATGGTGGCCGACGCGCATATCGACCTGTTCGCCGCGCGCCAGATGACGGCGCACGTCGCGCGGCGCTTCGCTGACGGCCATTCCATCCGGCACGAATCCTCGATGCTGAAAGTGTTCGTCTCGGAGGCGGTCAACCGCGTCGCCGACCGGGCATTGCAGCTCACCGGCGCGCTCGGCGTGTCGGAAGACACGATGATCTCGCTGATCGCCCGTGAGCTGCGGCCGTTCCGCATCTATGACGGGGCCAGCGAGGTGCATCGCGCCGCGATCGGCCGCCGCGCCTTCCGCGCCCGGCTGCGCCCCTAAGACACGATCGGACAAACAACACCCATGAGAAGGAATAATTCGAGATGAACAGCGCCGCATCCCGCGCCCCGGACATCCGCAACGACCGCATCGACATCCGCCCGCTCGGCGGCAGCGTCGGCGCCGAGATCCACGGCCTCGATCTCTCCCACCCGCTCGACGAGGACGAAGTCGCGACGGTGCGCTCGGCGCTGTTCGAGCACGGCGTGGTATTCTTCCGCGACCAGCACCTCACCCCCGAGCAGCACGTCGCGTTCGGCGAGCGGTTCGCGCCGATCAACATCAACCGCTTCTTCGCCCACGCGCCCGGCTATCCGATGATCGCGGAGGTCCGCAAGGAGCCGGGCCAGAAGGCCAATATCGGCGGCGGCTGGCACACCGACCACAGCTACGACCAGGTGCCGGCACTCGGCTCGGTGCTCTACGCGCGCGAGGTCCCGCCCACCGGCGGCGACACGATGTTCGCCAGCATGTACGCCGCCTACGACGCCCTCTCCGATGGGCTGAAGGCGACACTCGAGGGAATGCGGGCGATGCATTCCAGCCGCCACGTGTTCGGGGCCAACAACCCGCGACGGAAGAACAGCGACCTCAACGACCGCATCCTGAACCCCGATCTCGCCACCCAGGACGCGACGCATCCGGTGGTCATCCGCCACCCCGGCAGCGGCCGCAAGGCGCTCTATGTCAATCCAGGATTCACCCTGCAATTCGAGGGCTGGACCGCCGAGGAGTCGCGTCCGCTGCTCGACTACCTCTACCGCCATGCCAGCCGGCCCGAGTTCACCTGCCGCTTTCGCTGGCAGCCCGGCTCGCTCGCGTTCTGGGACAATCGCGCGACGTGGCATTACGCGCTGAACGACTATCAGGGCGAGCGCCGGCTGCTCCACCGCATCACGCTCGACGGCGTGCCGCTGTCCTGAACGGGGCGCGCGCAACAATGGCCGAGCGTCCGCTGCAAGGCATCCGGGTCGTCGATCTGACGCATGTGCTGGCCGGCCCGTACTGCACGTACCTGCTCGGGCTGCTCGGCGCCGAAATCATCAAGGTGGAAATCCCTGGCGGCGAATGGATACGCCAGCAGGGGGCGCCGGACGCGCGGTCCGGCGCGGGACTTGGTCCCGGCTTCGTCGCCCAGAGCGCCGGCAAGCGGATGATCGCCGTCGACATCCGCTTGCCGGAGGGCGCCGCGGTGGTGCGCGGGCTCGCCGGCGGCTGCGACGTGTTCGTCGAGAACCTCACTCCGGGCGTCGCCGCGCTCGCCGGGCTCGACGACACCTCGCTGCGGGCGCTCAACCCACGCCTGATCTACGCCTCGATCACCGGCTTCGGGCAGGACGGGCCGTTCGCGCGCTGGCCCGCCTACGATCACATCATTCAGGCGATGTCCGGGCTCATGTCGATGACGGGAACCCCGGAAAGCGGACCGCTGCGCGTCGGGCCGCCGGTGGTCGACTACCTGACCGGCTTGCACGCCGCCTTCGCGATCATGGCTGCTCTCGCGGCGCGCGAGCGCAGCGGCGTATCGCAGCGTGTCGACATCGCGATGCGGGACTGCGCGTTCGCCGCCATGTCGTCGGTGATTTCCGCCCATCTCAACGCTGGCGTCATCCCGAAGGCGGCCGGCAACATCCCGGCGAGCGACAGCCCGTCCTCCGGCGTGTTCCCGACCGAGGACGGGCTTCTGGCCCTCGCCGCCAACACGGAGCATCAATTCGAGCGTCTCTGCGCGGCGCTGGCGCGGCCCGACCTGTTTGCCGATCCGCGCTTCGCCGAGCGTACGGATCGGGCGCGCAACGCGGCCCTGCTTCGAGCCGAGATCGGCCGGGCGCTTGCTACGCGGCCGGCGGCGGAATGGGAGCCGCTGCTGATGAATGCCGACGTTCCGGCCGGCCGCGTGCGCACGATCCCCGAGGCGGTCGCAGAGCCGCACACCGGCGCGCGCCAGATTCTGCACGATGTCGGCGGCATGAAGCTGTTCGGCACGGCGTTCAAGCTCAATGGAGCGCCCTTCGCGCCCGAGGAAGCGCCACGGGCTTGCGGAGCGGATACCGCGGCGGTGCTCACCGAACTCGGCTACGCCGGAGACGAGATCGCCAGGCTCGCGGACCTCGGGGCAATTTCCTTCGGCTGAGGCTCGGACCGGCACTCGCCGCTTCCCTGGCGGCGATCGCCTCTATCGGCTCCGCTTCACCGCCCGGAAATGATAGGCGCAGCTCTCGCTCGACACGTCGCCCTCGATCCGGCGATTGGCCAGCTTGCCGTCGAGACTGATCTCTCCCGCCGAACCCTGTACCGTGCCGTCCGGGGCTATGCTCGAATTCGACGGAGATACGGCCGTTCCAGCGGTATTGGAACTGCGCGTTCACCACGCGCAACACCACCAGACCGGGCGATGGGCAGGCTCGCGAATCGGCGCGGAACCGCGTGCTGGTGCCACGATAGATGCCGTCGACCTGATCGGGCGTCAGCTTCGGAGCGGGCGGCGGGGCGGGGGCCGGCGGCGGCGGAGCGGGCCGGGCGCAACCGGCGATCAGACCGCACACCGCCCATATCAGGGCCGGTCGGGCAAAACGGGTCATGCCACCGCGCAGCCGCCCTGTTTCAGCTTGCGCGTCGTCGAGGCCGGAAACCGGGCCAGCCGGTCGGCCGGGCGGACGGGGCGGCGGACCAGTTCGCCGCCGCAATTCGGGCATCGCCCGGCCAGCACGCCCTCGGCGCAGTCCACGCAAAAGGTGCATTCGAAACTGCATATCCGCGCAACCGCGCTTTCGGGCGGCAGGTCGCGGTCGCAGCACTCGCAATTGGGTCTGACTTCCAGCATGGCGGGCAAGCTAGCGGCCCGGCCCCCATCACGCCAGATGCCGTCACGCCAGATATCGCGCGGTGAGGTGGGCCTCGAAATCCGCCGGATCGAGCGGCTTGCCGGTGGCCGCGCGCAGCAGGTCGTTGAACCCGAGCAGGCTGCCCTTGCCGTGCACGTTGGCCCGCAGCCAGCCGAGCAACGGCGCGAAATCGCCATGGCCGAGTGCGACGTCGAGCTCCGGGACGGCGCGCCGCGCCGCCGCCATCAGCTGCGCCGCTCCCATCGCGCCGAGCGTGTAGCTCGGGAAATACCCGAACGCGCCGTCGTACCAGTGGATGTCCTGCAGGCAGCCTTGCGCGTCGTCCGGCGGCGTGAGGCCGAGCAACGCGGCAAATCCCTCGTTCCAGGCGCCCGGCAGATCGGCCACCGCGAGGTCGCCCGCGATCAGCGCCTGCTCCAGCCGGAAGCGCAGGATGACATGCGCCGGATAGGTCATTTCGTCGGCGTCGACGCGGATGAAGCCCCGTCCCACCCGCCGCCACAGCCGGGCGAGGTTGGCCGGCGCATAGGGCGCGGGATCGCCGCCGAAGGTCGCGCGCAGCTCCGGCCCAAGCCATGACAGGAAGGCATCCGATCGGCTGGCCTGCATCTCGACGATGAGCGACTGGCTTTCATGCGCCGCCATGCCCGCCGCCTCGCCCACCGGCTGACGCGCATAGGCCTCCGGCAGCCCGCGCTCATACAGCGCGTGGCCGGTCTCATGCAGCACCCCGAGCAGGCTCTGGGCGAAATCCGCCTCGTCGTAGCGCGTGGTGATCCGCACGTCGCTCGGCGTGCCGCCACAGAACGGGTGCGTCGAGCGGTCCAGCCGGGCGTGGGCGTAATCGAGCCCGGCCCGCTCGGACAGGCGGCGGCACAGCGCCTCCTGCACCGCCGCCGGGAACGGACCCTCGGGACGCATGGGCACTGGCGCCCGCGCCTGGCGCTCCTCGGCCTGCGGCAGCGCCCATTGCAGGAACGCCTCGTAATTGGCGAACACCGGAGCGACATCCGCCACGCCCACGCCGCGCTGATAGCCGTCCATCAGCGCGTCGTACTCGGCCATGCCGAGCGCCGGCGCCAACACGGCAGCCGCTTGGCGGGTCAGGCTCACCACCTCCGCGAGATGCTGGCGGACCAGGGGAAAATCCGCGGTCCGCCGCGCCTCGCGCCAGACCTTCTCGCAGGCCGAATTGGCCCGCGCCTGGGCCTCCACAAGGTCGGGCGGCAGCGCGGTCGCCCGTGTATGGGCGTGGCGCATCAGCCGGAGATTGGCCGCCCGCCACGGATCGGCGTCCTCCCCCTCGGACTCCGCCCAGTCCAGTTCTTCCCCGGCCTCCGGTGCGATCAGCAGCCCGTGCGCGAGTCCCGCGAGCACCGCGAGCTGGTCGCCCCTCGCGGCCGCGCCGCCCGGCGGCATCATCGCGGAGGCGTCCCAGCCCAACATCGCGTTGGCCTCGCCGATCGTTGCGATGCGGGCGAAACGGGCGGCCAGACGGTCATAGGCGGAATTCATGCTCGGATCACCTTGCTGGCCCAGACGACGAACACCACCAGCAGCGCGGCCGCGAGGCCGAACCAAGTGATGGCGTAGGACAAATGATTGTTCGGCGGTCGCGGCAGATGCCGCGCGGGAACCGGGTAGAGTTCCGGCGGGGGGGCTCCCATCGCGACCAGCGTGAACGGCGCGAGGCCGGCGATCCCGAGCGCCGGCCCGATCGCCGCCGGGTCCAGGGTGTAGAAATGCCGCCGCACGGGATCGTCGCTGGCGCTGAACAGCCCCGCTTGCACCGCCGGCCGGACATAACCCTCGACGCTCACCTCGCCCTGCGGCATCGCGATCGCGTTGCGTCGAGAGAGCGGCACCCAGCCGCGATCCACCAGCACCGGCGGCCCGTCGCGCCGCTCCAGCGGCACGAGCAGCCCGGCCCCCATTTGCGGCCCCTCGGCGGTATCGCGCACGTCCGCGCCGTACAGCGCGCGAAGGTCGGCCCGGAAGCGGCCCTGCACGCGCACCTTCTCGAAGGCCGCGGGGTGCGGCGGCAGCGGCGCGGCGGGCGCGGCCTCGGCACGGTCGATCGCGTGCAAGAGTGCGGTCTTCCACGCCAGGCGCTCGACCTGCCAGACGCCAAGCCCGACCAGGACCGCGAGCATCACCAACGTCATCAGCCCCGGCCAGAGCAGGGGCAGCCAGCGGCCGGAGCGGCTCACAACCCCATCTCGGAGGCACGGACGCGGTACTGCATCGCCACCAGCGCCGCCTTCAAAGGCCGCATCATCGCCACGGCCAGCGGGATCGTCACCACCGGCCAGAGCACGACATGCACCCAGAGCGGCGGGCTGAAGGTGAACTCCACCCAGAACGCCAAGGCGACGACGATCGCGCTGAGCACGAAGGTGACGGCAACCGCGGGGCCATCGCCCGAATCATGCGCGCGAAGGTCGAGACCGCAAACTTCGCAGGCGTCTCGCACGGTCAGCAGGCCTGCGTAGAGCCGCCCTTGGCCGCAGCGCGGGCACCGGCAGCGCAACGCCGCCCCGAGCAGGCTGACCCGCGGCCCGGGCACGTCCTCTCCCGGTTCAGCCCGGTCCGATGTGGGCAACGCTCGCCGATGCGCCCGACCAATAGATGCAGACGAACAGGAACAGCCACACGACATCGACGAAATGCCAGTACCAGGCCGCCGCCTCGAAGCCGAAATGGACCTGCGGCGTGAACTGCCCGGCCCGGGCGCGGAACCAGCACACGATCAGGAATATGGTGCCGACGATCACGTGGAAGCCGTGGAACCCGGTCGCCAGGAAGAACACCGATGGATAGACCCCGCCGCCGTAGAACTTGAACGGCGCGTCGGAATACTCGATCGCCTGACAGGCCGTGAAGCACATGCCAAGCAGGAAGGTCAGGGCGAGCCCCCACAGGAGACCCTTGCGGTCGTTCTCCAGCAGGCTGTGATGCGCCCAGGTCACCGTGGTGCCCGAGAGCAGCAGGATCATGGTGTTCAGGAAGGGCAGATGAAACGGATCGAACGTGGTGATGCCGGCAGGCGGCCACATAGGCGTGGTGGCGCCCGAGACGTTCTCGGGAAACAGCGCGTAGTTGAAATAGGCCCAGAAGAAGCCGACGAAGAACATCACCTCGCTGGCGATGAAGAACATCATCCCGTAGCGCAGGCCCAGGCGGACCACCGGCGAGTGCAGGCCCGGCGTGCGGGCCTCATGCACCACGTCGCGCCACCAGAAGAACATCACGCAGAGGACAATCAGCAGGCCGATCGAAAAAATGATCCGCTCGCCGAAATGCGCCCAGACGATGATCCCGAACAGCAGGAGCCCGCCGCCCAGCGCGCCGATCACCGGCCACGGACTCGGATTGACGAGGTGGTAGGGCTGCTTCAGGCCCGAGCTGGTTGGAACCGTGGCTGCCGCGTCGCTGTCCATGCCTGACCCAATACTCATTCCGATAGCCGAATCAGCCGGGGAAACCGCCCCGGAAACGGTGGCGCATCATCGCAAAAAACGCCGGAGGTTCAAGGTCTCGCGTTCTTGCAGTGCCAGCCGGCGCATGTCACCGCGCCAGATCGGCGCGCGGGCCGACATGCGGGCCGGCTTTTTCCAGCGCGCCGGCCTTGGCCGCGTCGTCGAGCGAACGGAAGAAGGTGTACGACAAGGTGATGGTCCGCACGTCGGCGGTGTTCGGATCCTTCGCCAGCTCTGGGTCCACCCAGAAGCTCAGCGGGAACTGCATCTCCTGCCCGGGGGCCAGGGTCTGCTCGTTGAAGCAGAAGCAGGCCGTCTTGTGGAAATACTTGCCGATCTTGTCGGGCGTCACGTTGTAGACCGCGATCCCCGTCACCGGCGTCTTTGCCAGGTTGCGGGCGTGATAGAACGCGACCTGCTCGTCACCGAGCGGCAAAGTCACGGCCGCCTGCTCAGGGGCGAACTTCCACGGAAGGTTCGGATTTGTGTCGGCGTTGAACCGCACCGTCACGGTCCGCGAGACCGCGCCGGGTGCCGCGGCCGGACCGACCTGCGGCGTGCCGCCATAGCCCGTCACCGAGCAGAACACCCGGTACAGCGGGATCGCCGCGAACGACAGCCCGACCATGCCGACCACGACCGCAGCCAGCCCGATCCCGAGAAATCTGTTGCGGGGGCGCGTGCTCAAGACTTCGTCATCTTGACGACGGTAATCGCGTAAAAGATCGCGCACAGAAGCAGCAGGACCACGAGCAGCGCCCAGTTTCGCCCCCGCCGGCGACGCGCGACCGCGTCCGACTCGGCCTGGGTCAGCGGGGGGAGATCGCCGGCCATCCCGGTCAGCCGACCAACCGGTCGATCGGCAGCGCGCCGAACAGCGCGAACAGGTACACGATCGAGTATTTGAACGCGGCCTTCGCCGGCGCGTCGTGGGTCAGGCTGACGCCGCGCTCATCCTGCCGGTCACGCGCCACCATCGCGGCCTTCCAGAGAAAGCCCGCGCCTAGCACCGTCGCCGTGACCCCGTACACCATCCCGGCGAAGCCGAAGGCGCACGGCAGGAGCGACAACGGGACGAGCAGCAGCGTGTAGATCACGATCTGCCGGCGCGTCTCCTTGGCGCCCGCCACCACCGGCAGCATCGGCACTCCGGCGCGCTGGTAGTCGTCGTTCGCCCAGAGCGCGAGCGACCAGAAATGCGGCGGTGTCCAGAAGAACACGATCGCGAATAGGATCAACGGCATGAGGTCGATGCTGCCGGTCACGGCGGCCCAGCCGATCACCGGCGGAAAGGCGCCGGCCGCGCCGCCGATGACGATGTTCTGCGGCGTGCGGCGCTTCAGCCACACCGTGTAGACGAACACGTAGAACAGGATCGACAGCGCCAGCACCGAAGCGGCCGCGACATTGACCGCGAGATACATCAGCAGCACCGAGGCGACCGCCAGCACCACGCCGAAGCCCAGCGCCTCGCCCGGCGCGATCCGCCCCTGGGGGATCGGCCGGGACCGCGTGCGGCGCATCACCGCGTCGATGTCCCGGTCGTACCACATGTTGATGGCGCCGCACGCCCCCGCGCCGACCGTGACGCACAGCACGGCCGTGAAGCCCAGCACCGGATGCAGGTGGCCGGGGGCGATCAGCATCCCGACCAGGCCGGTGAACACCACCAGGCTCATCACGCGCGGCTTCAGCAGCGCGATCCAGTCCCGCACATCGGCGTCTCCCGGCACGACGCCGGGAGCAATGCGCGGCGCCGGGGACTTGCCGGTATGGACGGGTGACAGGTCGCTCATCGGATGCGCGGCAGCTCCTCGAAGGTGTGGAACGGCGGCGGCGAGCTGACCGTCCACTCGAGCGTGGTCGCACCCTCGCCCCAGTAATTGGCCGGCTCGTGCTCCTTCGACGTGAAGGTGCGGAACAGCACGTAGAGAAACACCAGGAACGCGGCGAACGAGATAAAGGCGCCGATCGAGGCGACGAAGTTCCAGCCCGCGAAAGCCTCCGGATAATCGGGATAGCGCCGTGGCATTCCCGACAGGCCGAGGAAGTGCATCGGGAAGAACGTCAGGTTCACGCCGATGAAAGTCAGCCAGAAATGCACCTTGCCCCAGAACTCGGGATACGGCCGGCCGCTCATCTTGCCGATCCAGTAGTAGAACCCGGCGAAGATCGAGAACACCGCGCCGAGCGACAGCACGTAGTGGAAATGCGCCACCACGTAGTAGGTGTTGTGCACGATCTGGTCGATGCCGGCGTTGGCCAGCACCACGCCGGTCACGCCGCCGATGGTGAACACGAAGATGAAGCCGATCGCCCACAGCATCGGCGTCTTGAGCTCGACCGAGCCGCCCCACATCGTGGCGATCCACGAGAAGATCTTGATGCCCGTCGGCACCGCGATCACCATCGTCGCCGCCATGAAGTAGGCGCGGGTGTCGACGTCGATGCCGGAGATGAACATGTGGTGCGCCCACACCACGAAGCCGACCACGCCGATCGCGACCATCGCGTAGACCATGCCGAGATAGCCGAAGATCGGCTTGCGGCTGAAGGTGGACACGACGTGGCTGATCATGCCGAAGCCCGGCAGGATCATGATGTAGACCTCGGGATGGCCGAAGAACCAGAACAGGTGCTGGAACAGCACCGGGTCGCCGCCGCCCGACGGGTCGAAGAAGGCGGTGCCGAAATTGCGGTCGCAGATCAGCATGGTGATCGCCGCCGCCAGCACGGGGATCGACAGCAGCAGCAGGAACGCCGTCACCAGCATCGACCAGACGAACAGCGGCATCTTGTGCATCGTCATGCCGGGCGCGCGCATGTTGAAGATGGTGGTGATGAAGTTGATCGCGCCGAGCAGCGAACTGGCGCCCGCGAGGTGCAGCGAGAACAACGTGCAGTCCATCCCGATTCCGGGCTCGAAGGTCATGTTCGAGAGCGGCGGATAGAGCGTCCAGCCGGTGCCCGACTCGCCAAGGGCCAAGCCGGTGATGCTCAGGGCGGCGGCGGGGATCAGCAGCCAGAAGCTGATGTTGTTGAGGCGCGGGAACGCCATGTCCGGCGCGCCGATCATCAGCGGAATGAACCAGTTGCCGAAGCCGCCGATCATGGCCGGCATCACGGCGAAGAAGATCATCACCAGCCCGTGGACCGTGACGATCGTGTTCCACTCCTGCCCGCTGGTCACGATCGTGTTGCCCGGGTGCATCAACTGCGCCCGCATGATCACCGACAGGATGGCGCCGAGCAGCCCCCCGCAGACCGCGAAGGTCAGGTAGAGCGTGCCGATATCCTTGTGATTCGTGCTGAACAACCAGCGCTGCGCGAAGCTCAGCTTGTGGTCGTGGTGATCATGCGCGTGGTCGTGGGTCGTGGCCGACATCGTCAAAGCTCCTTCCGGTGCACCGGGAATATGCCCTCCCGGAGCACGCACCAGCCAATTTTGGTCAACGCTGGACCGCCGCGACGGACACTGGCTGTTCCGGCCGCGCCGGCGCGGTGTCGGCGAACTTGGCCTTGGCCTGCTGCAGCCACGCGGTGAACTCCTGATCCGTCACCGCATGCACCACGATCGGCATCCGGCTGTGGTTCTGCCCGCAGATCTGGTTGCACTCGCCGTAGAACGTGCCGGTCTTGTCGGCCTTGAACCAGGTCTCGATCGTTCGCCCGGGGATCGCGTAGCGCTGCACTCCGAGGGCCGGGACGAAGAAGCTGTGGATCACGTCGGAACTCGTGGTCAGCACCCGGATGTTCTTGCCGACCGGCACCACGAGTTCGTTGTCCACCGTGAGCAGCCGCAGCTGGCCGGGCTTCAGCTGGTCATCGGGCACGATGTAGCTGCTGAAGTCGAGATTGCCGTGATCGGGGTAGGTGTATTCCCAGTACCACTGATGCCCCGTCACCTTGATCGTCATGTCGGGGTCGTGCGTGCGGTCCTGATAGTAGACCAGCCGGAACGAGGGGATGGCGATGATCACCAGGATCAGAACCGGCAGCACGGTCCAGGCGATCTCCAGCACGGAGTTGTGACTGGTCCGGCTGGGTGTCGGGTTGCGGCGCGAATTGTAGCGGAAAACCACCCACAGCAGCAGCACGCCGACGAACAGCGTGATGAGCGTGATGATCACCATCACCAGGTCGTGCAGATTGATGATTTGGGTCTTGATCGGTCCAGCCGAGGCCTGCATCCCGATCTCCCAGGGACGCGGCGCGCCGAGGGCGTGGGCCGGCGAACTCAAGCCGAGCGGAGCCAGCGCCGCGGGCGCCGCCCCCGCGACAATGATCGCGGCAAGAAGCCGCCGGAAAAGCTGCATCGACCGATCCACCCCACTTCCGTCCCGCCGAACCGCCCGGTCCGGCTCCTTAAGGCCGGAGAACAGCACTCCGACCCGCGGCCTTGGGCCTAGCGGAGCCTTTGCTCCAGATCAAGGGCTTGGGCGGAACGGTGTACGGCGCGGGGCGGCATGCGCTCCGCCGATCAGTTCGGCAGATGCGCCAGGGTGAAGAGGCCGAACGGCGGCACCGGCGAAGTATCGGCCCGGGCGTGGTCCTCTGGCTCGAACAGCGCGGCGGGGGCGAAATCGGGGTGCCAGCCCAGCGCGCGCGAGGCAGGCGCCAGCGAACGCTCGATCCACCATCGCGGGCCCGCCTCAGCCGCGAAATGATTGACGAACAGCAGATGCCCGCCGGGCCGCACCACGCGTCGCATCTCGGCCAGCAGCTGGCGCGGATGCGGCACGACGGAGGCGACGAACATCGCCACCGCGACGTCGAACACGGCATCCGGGAACGCCATCGCCTCGGCGTCCATCTCGAGCAGCGCACCGACGTTGGCCAGCCCCCGCTGCTCCACCCGCGTCCTCGCGCGCGTCAGCATCTCGGCCGACAGATCGATCCCGGTCACCCGCTTGCTCGGAAGATAATGCGGCAGGGCCAGCCCGGTGCCGACGCCCACCTCCAGCACGCGCGTGCCCGGCAGGCGATTGACCATCGCCACCGCGCGGCGCCGGCCGATCGCCGACACCCCGCCGAACACCGCGTCGTATACGCCTGCCCAGCGCCGATACGCGGCTCTGACCGCGTCGGCATCGAGCGACGATCGGGGCGTCGGATCCTGTCCCCGCGCGGCGCGGCGGGACTGCAAAGCCTGGCTCATGCGGGGCGACTGACCTTCCTCCAGGCTGCGTAGACCCCGTCGCCGATCCACGCAAGCTCTGCCGGCTCCGCCCTCACGCGCCCGTCATCATGCCGCTCCGGCCGCCTCCGGGGTCGATCGGTCCTCCGGTGGAGCGCCGATCGCCTGGCCCGGGGGTCCGTCTTGGCGTCCGTCCTCAGTCGTCTGGCGCGAGGTTCACCGCCGCGCTGCGGCCGTTCTGCTGCTGTTCGACCTCGAAACCGACCTTCTGGCCCTCGTTGAGGCTGCGGAGCCCCGCCTTTTGCACGGCGCTTATGTGAACGAAGATGTCCTTGCCGCCCGAATCCGGGGCGATGAACCCATAGCCCTTGGTTGGGTTGAACCACTTCACGGTGCCCTTAGGCATCGACGTGCTGCCTTTCTGCCTGCGGCGACCGCGCCCGGCCCCACGAAGCGGAACCATGCGGCGATCGCCTGATTGCAGGGCGGCGGAACCGGCCGTGGACGCGGCCCGGCCCGGCGCCCTCCCCAGAGGGCAGACAAGTTGGCCCTTGTTGTGGAAGCCCCTTCCCGCGGGGAAGCCTTGACCAGCCTGCCCGAGCGTAACGATACGCGCGGGCCGGGGCGAGGGCAACGAATCCCGATCAGGCGGCGTCCTCGCGGCGATCGCGGATCTTCACGTAGGCGAGTTGCGCGTGCTCGCCGCAGTAGGGCTTTCCCGGCACCGCACCGGCGTCGCAGAAACGGAAATCCTTGGTGCCCGGCTCGCCCAGTGGCCAGCAGCACGCGACGGTCCGTGCAAAAGGCCGCGCGACCGCCTGCACCCGCGGCGGCGGCGGCACGGCGGCGGGTCGCGCCACGCGCGGGGCTTCGGACGGACGCGGGGCCGGAGCCGGCTTCTGCGCGCTCGGCAGCGGCGGCAGGGTCGGCCCGGCGAGCCGGCGCGGCGCCGGCCGGGGCTGGCCGGCACGGGGGCCGTCCCGCCGGATCGGCGAGGGGCGGGCCGGTAGATCGAGCCGATGGGCCTTGCCGACCACCGCGTTCTTCGACACACCCAGCCGGCGACCGATCTCGGCGGTCGAATGACCCTCCGACCAAAGGCCGCGAAGCCGCACGATCGTTTCCTCGGTCCACTCCATGTCGTGGTCTCCTGGCTGGCGTGACCACAACATACTGTAGGGCGGATACGGCGCTCAACGGCGCAATGCGGGCCGGGCACAAAAACTTGTGGACAACTCGCGTCAGAACAACAAGCCCTTGCGTAGCAGGCCGTGGACGCCCTTTTCGCCGTTCACAGTCTGCGTCACGTGGAAATCCACCGCCAGCGAGCAGAACTGGTAGGCCTGCTCGCGCGAGAGATTGGCGCGCGCGCAGATGAACGCGATCATCTCGCGCAGCGCCTGCTTCATCGCGAGGTCGAGATCCTCGTTCATGCCCATGCTGATGAAATGCGTCGCCGACTCGGCCCTCGGGTAGCGCAGCAACGGGGTCTTCGCCCCCCCGGCCTTGTGCAGCGTGAGGTGGAAGGTGCCGGTCAGGCAAGTTTCCAGGGCGTTGATGCAGACCTCGCCGTCGCCCTGCACGCCGTGCCCGTCGCCGGCGGAGAACAACGCGCCCTCCACCCAGACCGGCAGGAACAGCGTGCTGCCCTCGCCGAGTTCCTTGTTGTCGAGATTGCCGCCGTGCTCGCGCGGCTGGACGGTGGAGATCGTGCCGTAGGCGGGCGGCGGCGCCACTCCCATGACGCCGAAGAACGGCGCGAGTCCGAGTTCCGTCCCCCAGGGGAGCCGGCAGGTGCGGCGGGCACGGTCGATCGGGATGTGGCTCAGGTAGCGGGTGGGAAAATCCTCGGGCAGCGTCCCGGCCAGCGGGCGGAAGCCGCAATAGCCCCAATCCGCGCCGAACTCGATCTTTTCCACGTGGACTTCGAGCATGTCGCCCGGTTCGGCGCCCTCCACCGCCACCGGACCGGTGACGATATGGCCGCCAACGCGCGGCAGGTTGGCCGCGTGAATGGCGGCGAGCGCCGGCGGAATCGCAAAGCCGGAGCCGGCCTCCGGCATCACCTCGGGGCCGCCGGAGACGCATTCCAGAACGACGGTTTCGCCGGACCGCACCGTCAATACGGGCGGACAAGCCGCGTCGAACGTTCCCCAGCGGACTGTCTGGGGCGTCGGGGAGATGCGGTGCGCGACCATCGAAGCCTCCGGCGGATTGCCCCGGAGGGTGCCTGGTCAGCCGGCCGCGTCAAGCCGGCTCAGGCTTGGCGCGCGGTCTCCCGGGTCTTGGACGCGGCCTGCGCGCCTGGTCCGGCAAGCGTGCCGGTCGGCTTCTCGGTGCTCGCCTCCTCCATCGAGGCGTCGTTGTCGTCCGCCATGTTCTTCTTGAACGACTTGATGCCCTTGGCGAAGTCACCCATCAGATTGCTGACCTTGCCACTGCCGAACAGCAGCAGGACGACCAGCAGCACGACGAGCCAGTGCCATATGCTGAAGCTACCCATGATCCCTCCGCGCGAAACCGATTGCCGCCGCGTCCCGCGGCCGTGGGGCGCAGCCCGGCCGCCTCGCTCCTAGTGGAAATGGCGCGACGCGCGGCGCCATGCAAGCGATGTTTGGTGGATGGGCCGTCATGTCGCCATCCTGAGCAGTTCCCGCCGCACGTACTCGTTGTGCGCTCCCACCGCCGGACCCGGCCAGCCGATCGCGGCCTCGGGCGGGTCGCCGTCGAGGCGGATCGCGGGGCCGGGGTGCAAGGTGCGGCCGATCAGCTTGTCGTCGACCTCCTGGACCGATTTGCGCGCGCGGAAATGCGGATCGGCCGCGCAGTCGGCGATGTCGAACAGCCGCGAGCACGGCACGTCGGCCGCCTCGAGCAGCGCCTCCGCCTCCTTGGCCGGCAGCGTGCGGGTCCACGCCGCGATCGCCGCGTCGAGCTCCGCGCGATGGGTGCAGCGGTCGAAATTGGTGAGGAAGCGAGCCTCGCGCGCCAGCTCCGGCCGACCGATCGCCGCCATGAGCCGGGCGAAGATCAGGTCGGAATTGCCCGCGATGCACAGCCATTTGCCGTCCGCGCAAGGATAGGTGTTGGTCGGCGAGGCCGTCGCGATGGCCGCCCCGACCGGCTGGCGGATGCGCCCGTCCAGCGCGTATTCCGGCAGCATCCCCTCCATCAGGGAGAACACGCTGTCCACTAGGTTGACGTCCACCACCCGGCCGCGTCCGGTGCCTGTCGCGTCGCGCTGCCACAGCGCCGAGAGCAGTCCGATCGCCGCGTACATCCCGGCCAGGTCGTCGCTGATCGAGATGCCGCAGCGCGGCGGCGGCAAGTTCGACGAGCCGGCCGGATGCGCGGTGAGATGGCGGATGCCGCCCATTGCCTCGCCGATCGCGCCGAACGCCGGCTTGTCGCGGTAGGGTCCGTCCTGCCCGTAGCCCGAGATGCGCGCGATCACCAGGCGCGGGTTGACCGCGTGCAGCTCGCCGGGGCCGAGCCGCAGCTTTTCCAGCCCGCCGGCGCGCAGGTTCTCCACCAGCACATCGGCGCGTGCGGCGAGCTTCAACGCCATATCGCGGTCCCGCTTGAGGTCGAGCTCCACCGATAGCTTGTTGCGCCCGTGGATGCTGAACCACACCGAGTTGCCGCCGACCGCCGCCCCCCAGCCGCGAATCGGGTCGCCGCCCGGCGGCTCCAGCTTGATGACCTCGGCGCCAAGGTCGGCGAGAACGCGGGTGCAGAACGGCCCCGCGATATAATGGCCCAATTCCAGCACCTTGAGCCCGACGAGCGGACCGGTCCGCGGCGGCGGCGCATCCATCCCACACCCCTCTTCCGTTAATGTTGATGAAAGAACCGGCCGGACGCGCTCGCAACCCGTCCCGTTAACCTTTCAGAAACCGATTGACGGCATACGTTCTCGCACGGACCCCGGCGTTGCGTCGGTGTCCTGTTTCCTCCCCGATCAGCGCGGCCGTGCCGCGTGCAACTTCGCGGGCGGCGCATTCCACGTTCCGCGTGGGGCGCCGCCCCCTTTTTGGCCCCGCGCGCCATGCGAGCATCCTCCCGGCACAGAACGGGGGATACCCGATGGACCAGGCTCTCGTGGCGACCTTGGCGCGTGCGGCGGGACTGGAAAAGGCCCTCGCGGAGTTCCCTGAGGACGTCGCCGCCGCTGCCGCGCAAGCCGAGCTCCAGGCTGGCACCATCGCCTTCCCCACCAACCCCGCCGCCGAACCCTGGCCGCCGATGCAGGCGGGGGACCGGCTGTGACCGAGCTGCACTGGCTTACGGCGGCCGAAGCCGCGCGGGAAATGGCCGCGCGTCGCCTCTCTCCGGTCGAACTGATGCAGGCGCTGCTGGAGCGGATCGACCGGATCGACCCGCGTATCAACGCCTTTATCCGCCTCGACGCCGACGCGGCACTCGCCGCGGCCCGCGCCGCCGAGGCGGAGATCGCGGCGGGGCGCATCCGCGGCCCGCTGCACGGCGTGCCGGTCGGCATCAAGGATATCATCGACGTGGCGGGCCTGCCGACCACCTGCCATTCCAAGATCCTGGTCGAGAATGTCGCCAACTCCGACGCCGAGGTGGTCTCGCGGCTGCGCGGGGCGGGCGCCATCGTCGTCGGAAAACTCTCGACGCACGAATTCGCCATCGGCGGCCCCAGCTTCGACCTGCCCTTCCCGCCGGCGCGCAACCCGTGGAATCGCGATCACCATCCCGGCGGCTCCTCCTCCGGCTCCGGCGCGGGTGTCGCCGCCGGGCTGTTTCCCCTGGCACTCGGCACCGACACCGGCGGCTCGGTCCGCAATCCGGCGAGCGCCTGCGGCATCGTCGGCCTCAAGCCCACCTACGGCCTGGTCTCCCGGCGCGGCGTGTTCCCGCTGTCCTTCACCCTCGACCATGTCGGGCCGATGACCCGCACGGTGGCCGACAACGCCTTGCTGCTGAACGTGATCGCGGGGCACGACGCGGCCGACCCCGGCAGCGCCCCTGGCCCGTCCCGGTCGTTCGACCACCTGCTGGACCTCGGCGTCGGCGATCTCAGGATCGGCTTCGTGCGGCACTTTCACGAGACCGACCTCGTGGCGGACACGGAAGTCGCGGCGGCGCTGGAGCAGGTGGGGCGCACGCTGGCCGAGCAAGGCACCAGGGTCCGTCCGGTCGCCCTGCCCTCGCTCGCCGAGTTCGCCGCCGTCAACCGGATCATCCTCACCAGCGAGGCCTGGTCGATCCACGCGCCCTGGCTGCGCGAGCGACCCGGCGACTATGGCCAGCTCAGCCGCCGGCGGCTGATGGCGGGCGCCTTCGTCTCGGCCGGCGACTACGTGGGCGCGCAGCGGCGGCGCAAGGAGATAATCGCCGCCGTGCAGGACGCCTTTCGCGACGTGGATATCCTCCTCTGCGCCAGCTCGATGGAGCCGCCCAGCGCCATCGAGGATGCCGAAGCCACCGCCCGCACCTACCCGCGGCAGGCGCGCACGCCGTTCAACGTCACCGGCCATCCGGCGCTGGCGATGATGTCGGGCCTGTCGCGCGGCGGGCTGCCGCTGTCGGTGCAGTTCGTCGGCCGCTACTTCGAGGACGCCACCGTGCTGCGGGCCGCCGCCGCCTGGGAGCGCGCCAGCGGCGGCCCGAGGCGCCCGCTGGTCGACTGATCGCGGCTTTACCGGACCGCATGGGCATCCTACTCTTCAGTAGGAACCCCTGGAGGCGCGGCCGATGGCTGAAACACTCGTCATTCGCGGCGGCACGGTCGTCGACGGCACCGGCGGCACGCCGTACGAGGCGGATGTAGCGATCGCCGGCGACCGGATCGTCGCCATCGGCAAGGCGCTGCCCAAGGGTGGGGAAGAAATCGACGCGCGGGGCAAGCTGGTGACGCCCGGCTTCGTGGATGTCCACACGCATTACGACGCGCAGGTGACGTGGGGCAGCCAGATCAGCCCGTCCTCCTGGAACGGCGTCACCACCGTCCTGATCGGCAATTGCGGCGTCGGCTTCGCGCCCTGCCTGCCGAGCCAGCGCGACATGCTGGTCAAGCTGATGGAAGGCGTCGAGGACATACCCGAGGTGGTGCTCACCGAGGGCCTGCCTTGGAACTGGCAGACATTTCCGGAATTCCTCAACGCGCTGGACGCCCGGCGCTACGACCTCGACGTGGGGACGCAGGTGCCGCACGCGGCGGTGCGCGTCTACGTCATGGGCAAGCGCGGCGCCGAGCGCGAGGACGCCACCGAGCAGGATCGCGCCCGCATGGCGCAACTGGCCGCCGAGGGCATCCGCGCCGGCGCGCTCGGCTTCTCCACCTCGCGCACCATCGCGCACAAGACGCTGGCCGGCGAACCCACCCCGACGCTCGGCGCCGCCGAGGCGGAGTTGTCCGCCATTGCCCAGGCCATGCGCGGCGTCGGCGAGGGCTGGATGCAGGTGATCTCCGACTTCGACGACCCCGAGGCGGAGTTCGCCATGTTGCGCCGCCTGGTCGAGCAATCCGGCCGGCCCATAACGTTTTCCCTGTTGCAGCGCGAGCAGCGCCCGAAGCTGTGGCGCGAGCTGCTCGACAAGGTGGCCGACGTGAACCGCGCCGGGTTCAACATGAAGGCGCAGGTGATGGGCCGTCCCATCGGCATCATGCTCGGCTTCGAGATCTCGCAGAACCCGTTCATCGGCCGCCCGAGCTGGCAACACGTCAAGCACCTGCCCTTTGGGGAAAAACTCGCCGTGCTGCGCACCCCGGAGTTCCGCGCCCGCCTGCTCGCCGAGCCGACCGCCGACCCCGCGATGCGGCATCGGCTGAACACGTGGGACAAAATCTTCCCGCTGAGCGATCCGCCGGACTACGAACCGCCGCCGGAGCAAAGCATCGCCGCCCGCGCGGTGCGCGAGGGCCGCAGCCCGGAAGATGTCGCCTACGACCTGCTGCTGGAGCGCGACGGCCGCGCGATCCTCTACCGTCCGATCATCAACTACGCCGACGGCACGCTCGATACCGTGAAGCTGATGATGGAGGACCCCAATACCATCCTCGGCCTCGGCGACGGCGGCGCGCATGTCAGCATCATCTGCGACGCCAGCACGATGACCACGACGCTCACCCACTGGGCGCGCGACCGCTCGCGCGGCGCGCGCCTGCCGCTCGAATGGGTGGTGAAGGCGCTCTCCCGCGACAACGCCTTCGCGGTCGGCCTCACCGATCGCGGCGTGCTGGCGCCTGGCTTCAAGGCGGACGTCAACGTGATCGACTTCGACCGGCTCAACGTCCGCGCGCCCGAGGTGCGCTACGACCTGCCCGCCGGCGGGCGCCGGCTCGTGCAGCGCACCGAGGGCTACGAGGCCACCATCGTCTCGGGCATCCCGGTGTCGCGCAACGGCGAGGCGACCGGCGCCCTGCCGGGGCGCCTGGTGCGCGGCGCGAGAACCGCCGAGGTCAGACGCGCGGCGGCGGAATGATACCCGCCGTCATCAACTCGGCCCGGATCGCCCCGCCGCCGCAGGAACGGGCTAGACGCGGTAGTGCAGGACCGTGAAGTCCTGAGTCCGGGCAAGTTCGTTCCGTTGATTATAGAACGACCGTTCGGTGGTGATGAAATAGCCCTCGCCAAGCTTCGTCGCCTTCTTCTGGCTGCACCGCTTCATCCGCAGCTCGCTTCGCGCGGTGTCGCCCGGTCTGAGCGGAGTGAAGAAGCGTGACGCCGCCTGGACGACGGCGATCTCGGGACAGTCGGGCGGGGTCACCAAGGTGCCGGCCTGCACGAGATTCTGGCGCAAGGATTGCAGCAGCGCGATCCCGGTCAGTCCCTGGCGCACGGCGTCGGGCACGCGCTCACCGGGCTTCATGCAGCCGACACCCAACCCGGCCGCGGAGCCCGCGCCGAAGAACATCCCGGTGGGTGGGGCTACGATGCCGCCATGCCGGCTCGACGCGGCGTACGCCTCGTCCCAATAGAGCGGGTTCCAGTCCTCCAGTGCCTCGCACCAGAGATGGATCTCGTCCCTGGTCAGCGGTCTCGCGGGGAGATTCCCGCCGGGCCGCGACTTGCCGACGAAGGGGCGCGCGAAGTCCGGCACGTCGGCCGCCGGCCGCTCCGCCTCGCCGGCTCGGGCCGGGTCGAGCAATCGCGCCTTCTCCCCCGAGTGCGAGGGAAGCGACAGGGTGGCCGTCGCCGTCGCGGCATGAGCGGCGAGCGCGTGGCCGATGTTGAGATCGACGAGGTCGACGAGATAGGCCCCGTCCTCGCCGCGGTAGCGCCGCCCGACCCGGCCGCTGACCCTCAATACGTCGTTCGTGCAGCTCTGCGTCAACATGCTGAAAGTGAGCGACCTGATCTCCGCCTCGGGGCCGGACCAGTCGGTCAGGAGCCGTCCAAAGAGGCCCGCCACATGTGGCGTCGAGATGAAGGCGTCCCGCGCGCCGGCCGCTCGCGCGTAGTCCCCATCGAAGTGAACGTAGTCGTAGAGTCCGCTCGCGCGAACGAAGGCGACGAGGCGCAGAAGGCTAAGCTCGTACGTGAAGGGCGGAAGCGGTTGACCTTCCTCGACGTCTTCCCAGCAAAGACTATCCGGTTCCATCCGCCTCTCCTGTCAGGCTTTAAGCCGAGTGACACCGCGCCCGCACCGTCATGGTCGGCGGAGGCCGACCATCCACGACTTTACACACGGGCGGCAAGGTCGTGGATCCTCGGGACAAGCCCGAGGATGACGACAGAGCATTTGGGCAAAAGCGAGCCTTGACTTGGGGTTAAGCCGGACAGCAGTGGATCAAGTCCGGCCATGACGCCGATGAATGGATAGCGTCTTCCCGAAACCGCCTTGGGCCGTGGACTTTCCGCACGCGCGAAGAACTACCCCGTGATCGCCTCCCCGAACGGCACCCAGGCCTGCACATCGAACCGCACCAGCCGCATCTGTTTCAGCGGATAATAGTCGGTCGGCGTGGTCTTGACGCGAATGCCGGGTTGCAGCATCGGCAGCTCGATGTCGAGGTTGGTCGCCTGGCGCATGATATTCTCGCGCGACAGATCCTTATCGCACTGCTTCAGCACCTGGACCAGCGTCTGCGCTGTGCAGTAGCCGTAGACGTTGTTGACGTCCTTCAAATCCCCGTCCGCGTAATACTTCTTCATCCAGTCGAGCCAGCCCTTGTAGCCCGCGTCGCTCTCCCACTGCGCGTCGGTCGGGTCCTTGAGATAGGCGGTGGTGATGACGCCCTTGGCCTTCTCGACGCCCGCCGGCACGATGCCGGTCGCGACGGAGGAGCTGGTGCTCGAGATGAAGAACGGCTTCGGCCGCCAGTCCATATCGTACGCCTTGCGGATCGTCATGGCGGCGAACTTCGGAATGCCGGTGAAGAACAGCGCGTCGGCGCCCGCCTCCTTCAGAGACACGATCTGGCTGTCGATGGTCGGATCCGTCACCTCGTAGGTGGCGGTCGCGACGATCAGCTTGCTCGCCTGGTCGCCGAGGCCGTCCTTGATCCCCTTGAAATAGTCCTTCCCGGAATCGTCGTTCTGATACAGCACCGCTAGCTTGGCGCCCGGGACGGTGGACCGGATGTACTTGCCATAGATGCGGCCCTCCACCTGGTAGGTCGGCTGCCAGCCGATCGTCCAGGGAAAGTGCTCGCGATCGCCGAACTGCGTCGCACCCGTGGCAACGAACAGCGTCGGCACCTTGTGTTCGTTGAGGTATTTGCGGGTCGCGTTGTTGGTCGGCGTGCCGAGCGGGCCGAACAGGAACGCCACCTTGTCCTGCTCGACCATGCGCCGCGTGAGCTCGACGGTGCGCGGCGGGATGTAGCCGTCGTCCAGGCTGAGAAAGTTGAGCCTGCGCCCGTTCACCCCGCCCTGCTCGTTGACCATCTTGAAGTAGTTCGCCTGCGCCCGACCGATCGTGCCGTAGGAGGAGGCCGGTCCGCTGTACGGCATTGTCTGGCCGAACAGGATCTCGGTGTCGCTGATGCCAGGCGCGTGCTTGCTTTCGGCCTTGCTTTCGGCCTTGCGGTCGGCCTTGCCTGCGGCGCGCGCCGACAGAATCGGAAAAGCCGCGGCAGCGCCGAGCAGGGCGCGTCGTGTGGTCCGGACCATGTTGTCTCCCTTGTGCCGCGGAATGGCTTGTTTTATCGCTGCGCTCGGACGCTAGTGGAGCCGGCGCGACACCGTCAAGCGCCCGGCCGGGGAGAAAACCGATGCGTGGCGTGTCCTTTCTCGGCGATCGCGAGCTGCAACTCCTGGACTTTCCGGACCCCACGCCGGGTCCGCACGACGTCGTGCTGGAGATGAAGGCGTCCGGCATGTGCGGCAGCGACCTGCATCAGTATCGGCGGCCGAAAGGTGGGGCGCAGGCGACCGGACTGCCGATGCCCACCCGCCCCGTCATCGCCGGCCACGAGCCGTGCGGTGTCGTCGCGGCGATCGGCTCCGCGGTCGATCCGGCACGGGCGAAGGTCGGCCAGCGCGTGATGGTGCATCACTATCAAGGCTGCACCAACTGCGAGCATTGCCGCGCCGGCTGGCAGCAGCTCTGCCAAAACGTGCCGGTGAAGGTCTACGGCAACAACAGCGACGGCGGCCACGCGCCCTACATGCTGGTGCCAGCCAATACGCTGGTGGCGCTGCCGGACGAGTTGACGTTCGAGGCGGGTGCGGCGATCGCCTGCGGCACGGGCACCGCGTATGGCGCGCTGCGGCGGATCAATCTGTCCGGCCACGACACCATCGCGATTTTCGGCCAGGGGCCGGTCGGGCTTTCCGCCACCCAACTCGCGAAGGCGATGGGTGCCAGGGTGATCGCGCTCGACATCAGCGAGGAGCGGCTGGCGCGCGCCCGCGAGTTCGGCGCCGACGAGGTGGTCAATCCCGGCTCGAACGATCCCGTCGGCGCGATCAAGGATCTCACGCACGGACGCGGCGCCGAGCTCTCGCTCGACACCTCCGCCTCCCCCGCCGGCCGCATCGCGGCCGTGCGGAGCGTAAAAGTATGGGGCACATGCTGCTTCGTCGGCGAGCAAGGCGACGTGACGATCAACGTGAGCCCCGACATGCTGCGCCGCCAGGTCACAATCGTCGCCTCCTGGACCTTCTCGAGCATCGGCCAGGAGGAATGCGCGCGCTTCGTCGTCGAGCGCGGCGTCGACGTCGACAAGCTGTTCACCCATCGCTGGAAGCTCGACCAGGCCGAGGAAGCCTACCGCATCTTCGACCGCCAGACCGAGGGCAAGGGCGTGTTCCTGATGTGAGGCGCTCGCGCCGGGCTACCCCATCGTCACCTGCGTAAGATCCTGGTACCAGCTCTGCGCCGGATGAAAATTCTGCACCTTCTTGCTCATCGCACGCGGATTGAGGTCGTGCACGATGAACAGCCACGGCGCCTCGTCCACGACGATCGCGTGAGCCTGCGCCAGCAGCTTCGTCTGCTCGCCCGGATCGAACGTCGCCTGCGCGCGGCGCAGCAGGTCCGTCGCCGCGTCGTTGTCCCAGTGGCCCCAATTGTAGTTGACGGGTGAAAAACTGTCCTTCGCGTAGTAGCGGAACATCGACGAGGGGTCGGTGTAGCTCAGGCTGATGTTGATGCCGTCCACGCCGTGCGATTGCGGCGCGGTCGGAGCGTTGCGGATCGCCACCAGCATGGTGCCCCACTCGACCACGTCGAAGTCGATCTCCCTGCCGACGGCCTTGAAGTTCTGCTGCATGAACTCATTCATCGGGATCGGCAGCATCTGGCCCGAGCCCGAGGTCGAGATCATGATCTTCGCGCGCACCGGCTTGTCCGGCCCGTAGCCCGCCTCCGCCAACAGCGACTTGGCACGCGCCGGTCGAACTTGTACTTCTGGGTCGAACGATGAGCGTGTCGATGCCGCATGACTGCAGGATGGCGTGCAGATCGGATGCGCCGGGCACGAAGGCGCCGAACCGGCGCTTCGGGACGGTCAGATCCTGCGGCTGACGCCGGAGGAGCACAAGCACCGCGGCGATGGCGCCGATGCGATGTTCCGGGAGATGAAGCGCCGATCGCCGAGAAGCTGCGCTGATCGGCTCAGGCGTGCCGCGTGCGCAGCACCATGCCCAGGCCGGCGAGGCCGACCGCAAGCAGCGTCAGCGATCCGGGTTCCGGCGCGGCGGCGGGTCCGATCTGAAGCGTGAAGCTATCGGCGTTCGCGCCCGTTCCCCAGGTCCACTCGTAGGTGCCGGGTGTCAGGCCGAGGCTGCTGAAGGTTGCGGTGTTGTAGGTCGCTGTGTCCGACAGGGGACCGCCGAAGTAGAGCAATGGCACAAAGAGGTTGCCATCGACGCCATTGATACCCACGGAGTCTCCGTTGCCGCTACTCGCGAAGGTGATCCCGCCACTTCCGAAACTCGTTGGTCCAGTGAACCCCGTGAATAAAAACACTTCGGATTGAGTTGGCAGCGCCACGCCGGTACCTATGAACCCCCTGCTGGGGTCTATTGCGCTGACGCCCGCGTGGGGACCACGGAGGGGAGTCAGATCATTCTCGTCAATGCTTCCGCTCCCGGTCGCGACCACGTCAGGCCCCTGCTGCAGTAGCGTCACCGTGTAGGCTGCCCGCGCCGACGGGGCTGACACGCCGCCGCCAATCAGCATTGCCACTCCGAGCGCAGCTGCGTGCGTGGATTTCGTCCCGATACGGAAAGCAGCGAACATCGTCACCCCCCTCTGATCGTTGACCGCATCTGTATCGGACAATTTTCGATTAAGCAACCGAGGCACGGTTACGGGCTGTTGTGCATGTTTTTGCTCCATTATCCCAGGGTGGGCCGGGTTGACTGCAAACGATCTAAGCTACGTATGGTCCTCTAGGCCGACTGGCGCACAATTAGGCAGCATCGGCCCTGGACGAGGCCGATTTTTGTGTTTAGGCAGCCTTGCTGTCATGCCGCAAGGGCTGAGAGTGTCGCAGCAGGAGCCGGCGTTGGTATGTCGGACGCGACACTCGCCCTCGCCAAACGCAATGCCGAGATCGCCGCGCCGGATGCACCGGCGCAAGGGTACTGGAAGTCCGTCGCCCGGCGCCTCGCGCGCGATCCCGTCACCGTCGGCGTGACGCTGATCCTGCTCGGCATCGTGTTCATCTCGGTCTGCGCGCCGCTGATGACGCACGCCGATCCCTATGCCGGCAGCGTGCTCGCCCGCCTCAAGCCAATCGGCACGCCTGGCCACTGGCTCGGCACTGACGAGACCGGACGCGATCTGTGGACAAGGCTCTGCTACGGCGGGCGGCTGTCGCTGCTCGCCGGCATCCTGCCGGTCGCCGTAGCGCTGCTGGTGGGCGGGCTGCTCGGCGTCGTGGCCGGCTACACCGGCGGGTTGGTCGGCTCGCTCATCATGCGAACGATGGACGTGTTCTACGCCTTCCCCTCGATCCTGCTCGCCATCGCGATCTGCGGCCTGCTTGGCAGCGGATTGTCGAACGCCGTGCTCGCGCTGTCCGTGGTGTTCATCCCGCCGATGGTGCGGATCAGCGAGACGGTGACGGCACAGACGCGACGGCTGGATTTCGTGGAGGCAGCGCGCGCCTCCGGCACCACCACGCCGCAGGTGATCCGCCATCACGTTCTGGCCAACGTGCTCGGCCCCATCCTGGTCTACGCGACAAGCCTCATCAGCGTCTCGATCATCCTCTCCGCCGGCCTCAGCTTTCTCGGCCTCGGCGTCACGCCGCCCAACGCCGAGTGGGGGCTGATGCTCAACTCGCTGCGCCAGGCGATCTATGTGCAGCCCTACGTGGCGGCGCTGCCCGGCGTGATGATCTTCGTCACCTCCATGTGCTTCAACCTGATGAGCGACGGGTTTCGCAGCGCGATGGACGTGCGGCTCAACAGATAGGGATTTTCACATGGCCGCTCTCCCCTCTCCGATAGCCGATCCGCGCGACCGCGGCGGCCGCGCCCAGCCGCTGCTGATCGTCGATGCGCTACGCAAGCATTTCCCGGTGCGCGGCGGCTGGCTCAACCGCCAGACGGCGACCGTGCAAGCCGTCGACGATATCTCGTTCTCCGTCCGCAAGGGCGAGACGCTCGGCATCGTCGGCGAGTTCGGCTGCGGCAAATCCACCACGGCGCGGCTGCTGATGCGGCTGATCGATCCCGACGCGGGCAGCATGATCTTCGACGGCGAGACGGTCGGCGACCATACCGGCATCACCGTGAACGCGATGCGCCGGCAGGTGCAGATGGTGTTCCAGGACAGCTACGCGTCACTCAACCCGCGCATGACCGTCGCCGAGAGCATCGCGTACGCGCCGCGGATGCACGGCACGCGCGCCAAGGAGGCAACCGAGCGGGCGGAGAATCTGCTCGCGCAGGTCGGGCTCAATCCGCGCCAGTACAAGCGTCGCTATCCGCACGAGCTCTCCGGCGGCCAGCGCTAGCGCGTCAACATCGCCCGGGCACTCGCGCTCGAGCCGCGATTGGTGATCCTCGACGAGGCGGTCTCGGCACTCGATAAATCGGTCGAGGCGCAGGTGCTCAACCTGCTGAGGGCGCTGAAGGAAAAATTCAACCTCACCTATCTGTTCATCAGCCACGATCTCAACGTGGTCGAGTATGTCAGCGACCGGGTGATGGTGATGTATCTCGGCCGCGTGGTCGAAACCGGACCGGTGGAGGCGATCTATCGCCGCCCGCGACACCCCTACACGCGCGCTGTTCGCCTCCAAGCCGACGCTCGATCCCGACCGGCGCACCACCGAGATGCCGCTCACCGGCGATCCGCCCAACCCGATCAATCCGCCCTCCGGCTGCCGCTTCCGCACGCGCTGCGCATTCGCGCAACCGATTTGCGCCGAGACCGTGCCGACGCTCGCGGCGCCGCTCGACGACGCGGCGGAGGACACCGAATCGCCGCATCTGGTTGCCTGCCATCTGGTCGAGGCGCAGCAGGCCGGGAGGTTTCTCAATGGCTGACGGAGCAATCATGCCGGACGTCCCGGCGCTGGCGGTCGAGGACCTCACCGTCCGCTTCCGGCGCGGACGTGGCGTCGACGGCGGTCAACGGCGTGTCGTTCTCGCTCGCGCGGGGCGAGGTGCTGACCATCCTGGGCGAGTCCGGCTCGGGCAAGAGCGTGAGCCTGAAGGCGCTGATGCGATTGCTGCCGCATTACGCGCGCACCGAGGGCGCGGTGCGGCTGAACGGGCAGGACATCCTGGCGCTGCCCTCCTCGGTGCTCGCGCGGCTGCGCGGGCGGGAGATCTCGATGATCTTCCAGGAGCCGATGACGGCGCTCGATCCGGTGTACACGATCGGCGAACAGATCGCCGAGACCATCGTCAAGCACGACGCGGTGGATCGGCGCACGGCCAATGCCCGCGCGCTCGAATTGCTGGAACGGGTGAAAATCCCCTCCGCCGCGCGCCGGTTGAAGAACTATCCGCACGAAATGTCCGGCGGGATGCGCCAGCGGGCGATGATCGCGCTGGCGCTGGCCTGCTCGCCCTCCGTGCTGCTCGCCGACGAGCCGACCACGGCGCTCGACGTGACGGTGCAGATCCAGATTCTTCTTCTGTTGCGTCAGTTGCAGGAAGAACTCGGCATGGCGATCGTGTTCGTCACGCACGACGTCGGCGTCGCGGCGGAAATCTCCGACCGGATCGCGGTGATGTACGCGGGGCGCTTCGTCGAGGCCGGCAGTGCGCGCAGCGTGATGCGCCGGCCGCGCCATCCCTACACCGAGGGCCTGCTCTCCTCGACCGTGCATGGCGGGTTGCGCGGCCGCACCCTGGAAACGATTCCCGGCAGCCCGCCCAATCTGGCACACTCGCCGCCGGGCTGCGCCTTCGCGCCGCGCTGCCGTTACGCGATCCGCGCCTGCACCGACGCCGAACCGCCGGTGGTGCGTCCCGCCGATGGCGTCATGGTCCGCTGCATCCGCACCGCCGAACCCGTCCTCGCCTGATCTTCGCCGAAAAGGAAAGCCCGCATGGAACCGAGTATCAGCCCCGAGACCTTCAAGGCTCTGATGGCACAGACCGGCATCCCGCTCAGCGACGCGCAACTGGCCGGCATCTACGAGGGCTACGGCTACCTCGAATCCTTCATCGCCCGGGTCAACGCGCCGCTGCCGCGCGAGGCCGAGCCGGCGCTCACCTTCAGCGCGGAGCCGAAGTGATGGCCCCACTCCTCACCATCGCCGAGGCCGCTCGGCAGATCGCCGCACGGAAGCTGTCGCCCGTCGAACTCACCAAGGCATGTCTGTCGCGCATCGAGGCGCTCGACCCGATCTTGCACAGCTTCATCCGCGTCACCCCGGAGCGCGCATTGGCGGACGCGCGCGCGGCCGAGCAGCGGGTGATGTCCGGTTCCGCGAAGGGGCCGCTGGACGGCATCCCCATCGCGCACAAGGACATCTACGGCACTGCCGGCATCCCGACGACCGGCCACTCCAAGCACCTCGAAACCTTCGTTCCGGAGCGCGACGCGACCTCCGTTCGCAAACTCGCCGAGGCAGGCACGGTGATGCTCGGCAAGCTCGCCACCCACGAGTTCGCCTTCGGCGGCCCCTCCTTCGATCTGCCCTGGCCGCCGGCGCGCAATCCGTGGAACTCCGACCATTTCACCGCCGGCTCCTCCTCCGGCACCGGGGCTGCGGTCGCGGCGGGGCTCATCCTGGGCGGCACCGGATCGGACACCGGCGGCTCGATCCGCGGCCCGGCGGCACTGTGCGGCATCGCCGGCATCAAGCCGACCTACGGCCTCGTCAGCCGCGCCGGCATCCTGCCCCTCGCCTTCACTCTCGACCACGCCGGCCCGCTCGCCTGGACCGTCGAGGACTGCGCCCTGCTGCTACAGGCGATGGCTGGCCACGACCCGGACGACCCCGCCAGCGCGGACCGGAAGGTGCCCGATTTCACCGCCGAACTCGGCGCCGGGGCGAAGGGCCTGCGCATCGGCGTGGTGCGGCACTTCTTCGAGCGCGACAACCCGGTGAGCGAGACCACCCGCAACGGCATCGACGCGGCACTCGACCTGTTCCGCGGCATGGGCGCCACCGTGAAGGAGGCCTCGCTCTCGCCGATGGCGGAGTATCACGCCTGCGGCTTCCTCATCATGATCACCGAGGCCTACGCCATACACGAGCCCTGGCTCAAAAGTGGCTTCGGCGACTACGGCGAGCTGTTCCGCGATCGCGTCGCCCTGGGTGGGCTGGTGCGCGGCGTGGATTACGTCCAGGCGATCCGCCGGCGGCGCATCCTGTGCGATGAGATGCGGGCGGCAATGGCGGATGTGGACATTCTCGTCTCCGCCGCGCAGGCCGGCGAGGCGCCGCTCATCGCCGAGGTGCCGAAATGGGCGACCTTGGCAAAACCGTCCTTCACCATCCCGTTCAACGTGACCGGATATCCGGCCATCAGCGTCTGCTCGGGGTTCGGCGACGGCGGATTGCCGGTGGCGATCCAGCTCGCCGCAGGGCCATTCGCGGAGACGACGCTGTTCCGCGCGGCGCACGCCTACGAGCGGGCGACCGACTGGCGCAGCCGGCGGCCCGAGATGGCGCTTCGTCAGGCGGCCTGAGCGGCTACCCGGCCGCTGTCAACGCGCGCAACACCGTCTCGGCGGTCTCGCGCCACGCCACCGGCCGGAACTCGCGCGCCACGCGCTCGCGCCACGCCGGGATCGTCTCGGGGTGCAGCAGCACGTCGCGGATGGTTGCGGTTGCCTCCGTCGCGTTGTCGGGGTCGAAATAGCGCGCCAACGCGCCGCCGGCCTCGGGCAGCGAAGTCGCGTTGGAGATGATGCAGGGCCGCCCGAAAGACAGGCTCTCCGTCACCGGCAACCCCCAGCCTTCGTGGAACGAGGGGAACAGGGTGAACAGGCAGCCCTGGTAGAGCCGTTCCAGCTCCGCGTCGCTCGGGTCCTCCACCAGCACGATCTTGCCGCCGAGGAAGTCGCAGTTGCGCAGTTGCTGCATCAGGTCGGCGACCATCCAGCCCACCCGCCCGGCAAACACCAAGGTCGGCACGCGCTCGCGCGGCATCTCGTCCAGCAGCCGGCGCCAGACGCGGAACAGCAGCGCGTGGTTCTTGCGGATCTCCAGGGTCGAGACGATCAGCGCGTAGGTGCCGGCTTCGGGGAGCGATCGCGCGGGTGCCAGAGCGGGGTTTGGAGCGACCGCCTTGCCGAACCCGGTGCCGAGCGGGATCACCCGCACCCTCTCGCGCAGGGCGATGCCGTGCGCCCGCGCGTAATCCTCGATCTCCTGGGCGCTGGAATGCGAAATGGACAGGATATGATCCGCCAGACCGATGATCGAGCCGAACCACGCGGCGAAGATCCGCACCAGACCCCGCTCGCACCACTCCGGACGGCGCAGCGGGATGATGTCGTAGATCAAGACCGCGAAGCGGAGGCCCTTGGCCTGGCAGGCGGCGCGGACCAGGTCGGCGTGTCCGGGGTGGAACCACATCGCGCCGAGCACGAGCACGACATCGCCGGACCGGGCGCGCGCGTCGAAGCTGTCGGCGCCGCGCAGCGCCGGGGTCGCGACCGGTCCGCCGGCTTGCGAGGAGGCCCGCCCGCCCGTCATGCAGGCGCGCAGGAATGCCGTCAGCGACGACGCCGCCTCGCGCTGCTGCACCAGATAGCGCACCAGCGGCTGGCGTAGCCGGGGCGACATCCGGTAGACGAGCCGCCGAAGCCCCGGGCGCGCACCCGCCGGCGGCTCGTCCCGCATCTGAACAGGCGCCGGCACGCTCGGCTGCACCTGGCCCGAAAGCCGCTCGAAGACCGACGCCACCCCTTCCCAGCGGATCGCGCTGAAGGACTGGCTGCCCGGGTCATGGCGCAAGAAGCCGATGCGCTCGCCCGATGGGTCGAGTTCGACCAGGGCGCTGCACAGCTCGTATTGCAGTCGCTGGATGCCGGTCGGGCGCGAATTGAAGGCGGCGTACTCGAAGATGTCCTCGACATCGAGCCAGATCCGGTTCGTCATCTCCCAGCGGTCATCCATGTCCGATTGCCGTCCGTTTGTACCAGCGCAGGGCTAATTGCCCAAGCCGAGCGCCGGGCAACCCAAGGTGGGAGCCGTATGCGGGAAAGCCGCACGTACGGTTCTGTGCGGGGGCGCTCAGTAATGGACGTCCCTACCGCGATCCAGGAGGCCCGTTCGTTACTTCTGGCCTCTTGGTCGTCGCGGCCTGCAGCCACTTTGCTGAGTCGACAGGAGACCCAATTCATGATACGGCATACCATGCTGACCTCTGAACATTGAAGAGGCCGGCTGCGCGAACGGGGCTGATGGGCAAACGGAGCGCCTTGGCAACCGCCTAGCAGGCAACGGCCGCCGCGCGCTGACAAGGATCGCGGACATGACCTCCTCGTCACCATCGACCTGGTATCCGACCCGGCAGCAGATCGCGGAGGCCAACGTCACGAAGCTCGCCGCCAGCCTCGGGCTACAGGGCTTGGACGCGCTCCAGCGCCTCTCCGTCGCCGACCCTGCGGCATATTGGCGGGCAGTCGGCGCGTTCTGCGGCATCGTCTGGTCGAAGCCGTATGAGGCCTACTGCGACCTGTCGCGCGGCAAGGAATTTCCGCGCTGGTTTGTCGGCGGTGAGCTGAACTGGACCGACACGGTGTTTTCCTGGTGCGAGCGGCCTCACGTCGCCGAACGGCCTGCCATCGTCGCCGAGACCGAGGACGGGACGGTCACCCGGGTGACATATCGGGAGCTGAAACGTCGCGTCGAACGCTTTGCCGCGGGGCTGCGCGCCCGAGGACTGGGACGCGGCGATCGCATCGGGCTGCTGATGGAGAGCGGCATCGAGGCGACGATCGCGCTGCTGGCGGTCTCCTGCATAGGCGGGATCATTGTTCCCCTGTTCAGCGGTTTCGGCGGCGACGCGATCGTGTCGAGGCTGGGCTCCTGCGGCGCGCGGGCGCTGATCGCCACGGCGGGGTTCTCTCGTCGCGGCAGGCTGGTCGACACCGCGCCGGTGGTCGACGAGGCGCGCGAGCGCGTCCCCAGCATCGAACTGCTCGTCCTGAAGCCGACGGCGGGCCATCGTCCCCAGGTCGCCCACGCCGTGGACTACGCCGCCGTGGATGCCGACGCGGGCGATGCAAAAGCCGAGCGCATGTCGCCCGATGATCCGTTCATGGTGATCTACACCTCCGGCACGACCGGTCGGCCGAAGGGAACGGTGCACACGCATGGCGGATTTCCGCTGAAGATCGCCCATGATTCGGCAGTCCATTTCGATGTAAAGCCCGGCGACGTCTTCTGCTGGCCGGCCGATATGGGCTGGGTCGCGGGCGCCCTGGTGATCTCCTCGGCGCTGCTGCGCGGCGCCACCCTTGTCACCTATGACGGCGCTCCGGATTTTCCGGACTGGTCGCGCATGTCCCGCCTGATCGAGCGGCACAAGATAACGCAGTACGGCGCCGCGCCCACCTTGATCCGTGGACTGGCCGCCAACGAGCCGCTGTCCACGACGGGCGACACCTCCTCGGTACGCCTGCTGATCACGGCCGGCGAGGCGATCGCTCCGGAGCATTTCGTCTGGCAACAACGGGTCTTCGGCAAGGGCGTCAGCCCGATGATCAACTACACGGGCGGCACGGAAGTCTCCGGCGCACTGCTCGCGAGCGTGCCGGTCAGGCCCATTCAGCCCGCCGTCTTCAACACGGCCTCGCCCGGCATCGCGGTCGATGTCGTGGACACCGAGGGACACTCGGTCGAGGAGACGGTCGGAGAACTGGTGGTCCTCGAGCCGTTCGTCGGCATGACGCAATCGTTTTGGCAGGACGACGAGCGCTATCTCGACACCTATTGGCGCACGCTGCCCGGCAGATGGGTGCACGGCGATCTCGCCATCCGCCTGCGCGAGGATGGCTTCCTGCTGCGCGGCCGTTCGGACGACACCCTCAAGATCGCCGGCAAGCGGCTTGGCCCGGCCGAGGTCGAGGAGGTCCTGCTCGAACTCCCAGGCGTCAACGAAGCGGCGGCGATCGGCGTGGACGACCCGGTCAAGGGCCAGAAACTGATCGTCTTCGTCGTCCCGGCAGAGGGCGCGGGTTCCGGCCTCGCCGCACGCGCCTCTTCGCACGTCGAGGCCCGGCTCGGCAGGCCGTTCCGACCCTCGCAAGTCCATGTCGTCGGCCAGTTGCCGAAGACCAAGAGCTCGAAGGTGATGCGCCGGGTGATCCGCAGCATCTATGCCGGGCTGCCGCCCGGCGACCTGTCGTCGGTCGACAATCTGGCCGCGCTCGACGAGATCCGCCGCGTGAGCGTGGCGGTCAGGGGTAACGGTGCGTGAATGCCCAAGGCGGCGCATCGAACTCGATCGGTCCCTCCTGGGAGATCCGGATGCGCGCCCCGCATCTCGCTGCGAACGACCATTCACCCCGGAGCGACCATCGGCAAAGCTCAATATCCCGAAGGTCGGACCTCTGCTTCCAAGGAGACCCGCTATGGACCGTGATTTGAGAACCGTTGACGCGGTTGTGGTCGGCGCCGGCTTCGGCGGCCTCTACGCGATCAAGCGCCTGCGTGACGCAGGCTTCTCCGTCCAGGCTTTCGAGGCGGGCGACGGCGTCGGCGGCACGTGGTACTGGAACCGCTATCCCGGCGCCCGCGTCGACCTCGAGTGCTGGGATTACTCATACTCGTTCTCTCCCGAACTGCAGGATGAGTGGGACTGGCCCGAGCGCTACCCCAGCTCGAACGAGCTGATGCGATATCTGAACCATGTCGCTGACCGATTCAGGCTGCGTGAGCTCATCCGGTTCAACACACGGGTCATCTCCGCCGAATTCGACGAGGCGGAAAACCTGTGGAGTATCGGCGCGTCAGACGGCACGACAATAAGGGCGCGCTTTCTCGTCCCCGCAACGGGTGTGCTGTCATTTCCGAAGCCTCCGGAAATCCCCGGCATCGATACCTTCAAGGGCGAGAGCTATCACACCGGCGCCTGGCCGCACCACGAGGTCGACTTCACGGGCAAGCGGGTTGGCGTCATCGGAACCGGATCGTCCGGTGTACAGGCGATCCAGGAGATTGCGGGCAACGCTGCGCAACTCACGGTGTTCCAGCGCACGGCGGTGTACGTGGTGCCTGCCAAGAACCATCCTTTGACGCCTGAGATGCGGGCGCGGGTGCGTGCGACATATTTGGAGCGCCGGACAATCAGTCGGCTTACACGGTTTGGTATCGCAGTGCCGATGCCGGTCGAGTCCGCGCTCGACGCCACCCTGGACGAGCGCCAGAAGAAATATGAAAACGCGTGGGAGAACAGCCAGCTGCTGGGCTTTCGCATGTGCTACGGCGACATCTTGTCCAACGAGGCGGCCAACGAAACGGTCGCCGAGTTCATTCGTGGCAAAATTCGTGAGATCGTGCAGAAGCCGGACGTGGCCGAGAAGCTGATGCCACGCGGATTTCCCTTCGGGACCAAGCGGCCTTGCCTCGGGGACACGTACTACAACGTGTTCAACCGCGATAACGTGACCCTCGTGGACCTGAAGGCAACCCCGATCACCAGGATCGTGTCGGAAGGTGTGGAGACGACCGAGGGCTTGCACGAGCTCGACTGCTTGATCTACGCGACAGGCTACGATGCACTCACCGGCGCGCTCACGCATATCGACGTGCGCGGCGTGGGAGCGCGCAAGCTCGCCGACAAATGGGCGGAAGGCGCCAAAACGTGGCTTGGCTTGGTGACCAGCGGATTCCCGAACATGTTCATCGTGACCGGCCCGGGAAGCCCTGGCCCGCTGGCGAACATGTCGATGAGCATCGAGCAGCACGTCGACTGGATCGCCGGCTGCATGGAGTACATGCGCAAGCACGGGCTGGATCGGATCGACGCCGACCGACAGGCCGAGGAACAGTGGATGAAGCACGTGCAAGAATTGGCCGAGCGCACGCTGTATATGAAAGCGAACTCTTGGTATCTCGGGGCCAACGTGCCCGGTAAGCCGCGCGTGTTCCTCCCGTATCTCGGCGGTCATGGCGCATATCGGAAGAAGTGCGACGACGTGGCTGCGGCCGATTACGCGGGCTTTGTGCTCACTCGCGCCGCAGGGCCGCAACGGGACGTGGCAAGCAGGGAGGTCGCGGATGCGGCCGCTGCCGAGCTCCTGGGGGGTGGAGTATGAGCGGAAGGGTGGGTCGGCTGGAAGGCAAGGTCGTCCTGATCACGGGCGCCGGCGCAGGAATCGGACGCGCGGCGGCGGAACTGTTTGCCCGCGAGGGGGCCAACGTCGCCATCGCTGAGTTCGACGAGGCGAATGGCCGAGCAGCCGCTGAAGCGATCGCTGCGGCAGGCGGCCGGGCCACATTCATCCGGACCGACGTAACGAGCGAGGCGAGCGTGCGCGACTCCGTGTCCGCGGCGGTCAAGCTCGCAGGACGTATAGACGTGCTTTACAACAACGCCGGCGGGTCCACCACTGCCGATGCGCGCGTGACGGACTGCGACCCAGAGGAGTTCTGGCGCGCAATTAAACTAGGGTGTGGACTCATTGAAGCCAACTCGTGAGGACGACGGCAAGGCAAATGCCGGCCAGGAAGTTGCGCGCGGTCTTGTCGTAGCGGGTGGCGATGGCGCGCCAGTCCTTGAGCCTGCAGAAGGCGCGCTCGATGATGTTGCGCAGCCGATAGACGACGGGATCGTAGCTCGGCGGCATCAGGCGGCGCGACATGGGCGGGATGACGGCTTCGGTGCCCTGGCCGGCAAGAAGGTCGCGCACATCGTCGGCATCATATGCCTTGTCGCCGATGAACTGTCGCATGGCGGGCACGCTAGCGAGCAGGGCGCGGCCGCCGATGATGTCATGCACCTGGCCGGCCGTGAGCATCAGGGCGTAGAGACGTCCCTCGCTGTCGCAGAGCGCGTGGATCTTGGTCGTGCGACCGCCACGGGAGCGCCCGATTGCCTGATCTTGCTCCCCCCTTTTGCGCCAGCCGCCGAGCGGTGCGCGTGTATCGAGGTGCTGTCGACCATGACGACGTCCGGCGGTTCGGCGCAGCCCGCGAGCGCTGCAAGCAAGCCCTGCCACAACCCGCGCTGGCTCCAGCGGTTGAACCGATTGAACAGCGTGGTTCGCGGGCCATACTCGGCCGGAATTGCCCGCCAGCGTAAACCCTCGCGATATCTGTGCAGGATGCCGCTGATCACCCGTCGATCATCGACCCGCGGCTTGCCACCCAACTGCGGCAACAGCGGTTCGATCACCGCCCACTGCGTATCGCTCAACCAGAATTGCTCGGCCATGATTCGCGCCCTCCCGGGGAGGGTGAATCAGACCCGCCGTAGCCGATGCAATGGGTACACACCCTAGATCTGTTCGGAACCTGGATCACCTGCAAGTACGGCATCGGTTCAATGATGAACACGGGTGGCGGCTCGGTGATCAACAGCACGTCTGTCTTCGCGCTGGTCGGCACCCATGCAAAGGACGCGTATACCGCCGCCAAGGGCGGGGTTGCCGCCATCACGCGCTCGATGGCGGTGGAGTACGCCCCGTATGGAATCCGCGTGAATGCTCTCGCGCCGGCCGTGACCAAAACGCAGCGGGTTCTTGGCCTCGTTGAGAAGCAACCGGAGGTCCTCAGCAAGACGAGCGAGCGGCAGTTGTTCGGCTTGGTCGAGCCCAGGGAGGTGGCGTATGCAGCCCTCTATCTGGCGTCGGATGAGGCCAGGACCACGACCGGCCAGATTTTCCCCATCGATGGTGGATTCTCCATTTCCTGACGGCGCTGGAGACCGCAAGGTGCGCTTTCGGCGAGCGGGGAAAGACGCTAGCCCAGCACGGCCGCGTGGATCGGCGAGATGATGGCATGAGGCGACTCGCGCGGTCATTTAGCGTGCGTTGGAGGATCGAGTGAAGGAATCCGCTGAAATCGGTTTTCTCGGCCTGGGCCGGATGGGAGGCGCCATGGCAGAGCGCCTGCTACACAAGCCATTTCGCCTGCACGTTCATGATCCGTCTTCTACCGCGATGAAGCCCTTCATCGAGGGCGGAGCCATTGCCCATGATTCCCCGAGGAGCGTTGCCGACGCGGCCGCCGTCGTGTTCGCCTGTCTGCCGAGCCAGCAGGTCTCATTGACGGCCGCGCTCGGACCGGACGGCGTGGTGCACGGGTCGGTGATTGAGGTGTATGCGGAAATGGCGACGATCGGCAAGGAAACGATCGACCGGATCGCTAGCGGGCTGTCGGCGAAAGGCACTGAAATTGTCGACGCACCGGTCACCGGCGGTCCTCCCGTCGCGCGGGCGGGAAAGCTCACCATGCTGGTTGCCGGAAAGCCTGCAGCTTTGGACACGGTGCGGCCGCTGCTGGCTATGATGGGCAAGGACATCTACACGATCGGCGACCGGCCAGGCCTGGGCCAGGCAATGAAGGTCGTGAACAACCTAATCATGGCCGCCAACATGGTCGTCGCGTGCGAGGGACTCGCCATGGGGTCCAAGGCCGGTCTGGATGCGGGGCTGATGCTGGAGGTGCTGAAGGCTGGTACCGGGCAGAGCTTTGCCGGATGCGAGATACTGCGCAGGGGCGTGCAGGGAACTTTCGACTACGGCGCGGCGCTGTCCATCCTCGATAAGGACGTCACGCTCGGTCTGCAGGAGGCCAACACGCTTGGCGTAAACATGCCGGTCATCGATCAGGCCCGCGTAACATGGCACTCGGCCTTCGAGGCCGGCTGGGGTGAGCAGGACTTCACATCGATCCTGAAGTTCGTTGAGCAAATCAACGAAACCGTCGTTCGCGCATCGTCTTCACCGTGACCGATCGCCGCCGCCGCCGAACTCGTCAGATGGGATACGCGCAGGCTGCAAGCTGCGCCGTCCCCCGGCCTATTCCGCAGCACGGCCGAATTGCTCGGTTTCATCTTTCCGCTCGGGGTAAAGGGACCTGCTGACGACCTCTGCAAGGGCGCGGAGATCCTCGCCAGCGTCTCGAAACGCCCGCGCCTTCCGCCGACCCGCAATGCAGACGCCGCTCAGGCCAAAGCGAGGTGAGCCGGTCCGGTCCTCGATGACAGCGCCAATACTGATGATGCCCCGGTAAAGGCTGTTGTCGTCGATGGACCAGCCACGTTCGCGTGCCTCACGCACCTGTTCTCGGTAGCGCTCGAAGCTGGGGGCCATCTCCCATCGCAGGCCCGAAAATCGCCGGCGGAGTTCCGGGTCCGAAAGCTTCATCGCAGCGGCCATGCAGCGTCCCACGGCGCCGGCCAGCGCGGGCATCCGGAAGCCGACGCTGATCTCGGCCCGGATGACGGTGTGGCTGTGAGCGCGTGCGATCAGCACGACGTGGCCGTCCTCCGTCACGCGCCAGAGGAGCATGAGCATTTCGTGCTTGACGGCCAGCCGCTCCATTTCCGGAAGGATCAGTTCGGCTGGGCTCGTGCCGATGAGGCCCGAGGCGAGTTCCGCCACGGCTAGACCGAGCGCATAGGTCTTGTTCGCGCTGGAGAAGGACACATACCGCGTGCGAGCAAGCGTCCGGAGGATATTGAAGCACGTGCTCGTACTCACCCCTGTCGACCTGGCGACAGCCGCGACGCCGAGCGGCTTCGTGGATGCAGCCAGGCAAGCGAGGATGCGCACCGCATTGACGACCGCCCCGACGTCTTTCGGCGTTTTCGTGACCCTCTTGTCATCCTTGATCGTGCGTGAGGCTTCGCTTGTCATCGTTGCGATCCGGCGGTCGTTCCTCGCTATTCGTCCCAGCTAGCACGTTCTGCGGAGCAAGCCCATAAGCCCTGGTTCCGAAGCTGGCTTCGACCTCACATCGCTGGAGAAGCCGGCGCAATGCTGCGGCGTCAGCCTGCAAGGGGGCTATTTGGCCTCCTGCCTTACAAGCGGGCATGTGCTTTCGCTGAGCGGGCGGAAGGCCTGTTCTCCCGGAATCGTCTGCACGAGCCTGACCAGATCCCGAGGGCCTGATGATTCGTTCGGCTTCTTGGCCTTTACCAAGTACATGTCGTGCACCATTCGGCCATCCTTCCGCAGCACTCCGTGCTTCGCGAACATGTCATTGATCGGCATTTCGCGCATTTTCGCCATCACCGGCAAGGAGTCGTTCGTGCCGACAGCTTGCACGGCCTTGAGATAGTGTAGAGCAGACGAATACACGCCGGCTTGGCAGTCGTTTGGCGCGGCGTGGTGCCGCCGCAGGAAACGCGTCGCCCACGCCGCCGCCTCGGGGCTCGAGTCCGCGGCAAAGCCGGTGGTGAAAGCCATCCCGTCGGCCGCCTCGAGACCGATTGCCTTCAGATCCGTCATGAAGACGACAATCCCAACCATCTGCTGACCGTGGGATGTCAATCCGAATTCGCGCGCCTGCTTGACTCCGTTGATAAGGTCGGCGCCCGAACTGGCGAACGCGACGTATTGCGCGCCCGACGACTGGGCTTGCAGGAGGTAGGATGACATATCTGACGAATTAAGCGGATGTCGAACGCTGCCGAGGATCTTCCCGCCAGCGGCCTCGATAAAGGGCGTCGCCGAATTCTGCAGAGATATCCCGCCGACATAGTCAACCGTGATGAAGAACCACGTCGAGCCGGGCTTCGCCAGCGCCGTCGCCAAAACCTTGCCGGCTGAATAGCTGTCATAGGTCCAGTGGGCGCCG
Organism: uncultured Alphaproteobacteria bacterium; assembly: GCA_963795435.1. GTDB lineage: Bacteria > Pseudomonadota > Alphaproteobacteria > Acetobacterales > Acetobacteraceae > JAFKFI01. Next base: position 582,295 of record CAWCHV010000009.1, on the reverse strand, counting down.
GTCGGTGAGCATTGCTGATTGGTTGCCACGTCGGTCGCGGCGGATGAAATCACCGAAATCCGGTTCTTTTCACGAGCGAGATTTTGCACCGCAAGCGCCACGCCCGAGTTCGGAAGGTCAAGAATGATGTCGACGCCTTGACTGTCGAGCCACTCGCGTGCGATCGAAACCCCTAGATCGGGGTTGTTTTGATGGTCGGCGGAAATGAATCGGATCGGCTTGCCCAGGGCCTTCGTGCCAAAATCCTCGATCGCCATTTGAGCGGCAAGAACCGAACCCGTCCCGGCGATATCGGAGTAGGGGCCGTTCATGTCCGTCAGAACGCCGATGCCGATGGGTCGATCCGCGGCCTGGCAGAGGTGAAGCCCACCGCGCTGGGCAAGCTCAGCGTGGCCACGGCGAGGGCTGGGCCAACCAGCAACGTACGACGGCGTATCATGTCATCTCCCCGGTTGACTCCAGTTCAGACTGGAGACTCGTCATGGGCACGAGCTTCAAGGCAGGCGTCGCGCTAACCCGCATCCGTATCCCGGACCGTGTCAGAACGGGACAGGCAGCCCGCATTCGGATCGGTTGAGGAACACCGGGTCCGCTAAGTCACGCTTGCCAAGTGCCCAGCCGGTATTTGCATCGACATTCCCGGCAGCAGCCTGTGTATGGATGGTATCGAACACGACCCGCCGTCTCGCGATCCGCCATGCCCCCTCCCGGCGCTCGAACCGATCCACATATCGTCCGATCACTTCGACCCGAAGATCATCCGGCTTTCCCGAAGCTGCATTATCGACCAACATCTGGCGATGACTTTCGGCCTCCGCACCCAGGCGCAGCACGGCGATGAAATACGTCTCGACTGCGGCGACGTCATCGGTACCGAATTCGATGAGGCAATTACCAAGAAAATGCGTCGACTTCGCGACGGAGGCATGGCTCGTGCTCACCCAATCGATGAACTCGTCGCGCGTGCCTTTGAAGTCGCCGTGATGATCCGTGGCGTCTTCGTGGAAAGTCGTCCGCACCAACTCCCAGTTCCGACGGTCGGCTCCCCTGGCGTAGCGGAGCATGACGTCCTCAATATTCGCTCTGTCCACCAAGCGCTGAAGTGTCTCGGCCATGGTCACACCTCTCTGATCGCCGTCGTTTTTGTCCTGGTACGTTGCAGCTTGGTCCTGTCCGCTGGTCAGTTGCCTTTCTTCACCAGAGGACAATCACTCTCGGACAGTGGGCGGAAGGCCTGATCCGCAGGCACGACGGCGGCCAGCTTCACAAGATCCCACGGGCCGGTTGATTCCTTCGGGCTCTTCGCCGTGACCAGGAAGGTATCGTGCACCATCCGTCCGTCCATGCGGACCTGCCCGTCGTGTGTGAACATGTCATGGATGGGCGTCTGCCGCATTTTCTCCGTGACCCGCGTGGAGTCATCCGATCCAACCGCCTGCACTGCCTTGAGATAGTGAAGCAGAGCGGAATAGACGCCCGCCTGGCCGTCTGACGGCATGGCGCCGTGTCGCTCGAGGAAATGCTCGGACCACGCCTGTGCCTCTGGGCTCTGGCCGGGGAAGAAGCCGGTCGCGTAGGAGAGGCCATTCGCCGTCTCGAGCCCCATCGCCTTGATGTCGGTTATGAACGTGGCAATGGAGACGATCTTCTGATGGTCATTTCCGATGCCGAATTCCCGGGCCTGCTTCACAAGCGTGACGAGATCATTTCCCGCATTCCCGACCGCTATGACATCCGCACCGGATCCCTGCGCCTGAAGAAGATAGGATGACATGTCGCCCGTGTTCAGCGGATGCTTGACAGATCCCACAACGACGCCGCCCGCGGGCACCACGAATCGGACAGTCGCTTTCATCAGGGTACTCGCCGGCCACGCTGTCCAGCACGATGAAAAACCATTTCTCCTTCTTCTGGTGCTGCATCGCGGTGGCGATGGTCTTGCCCAAGGAATAGGTGTCGTAGACCCAGTGCATTCCGGTCGGGGAGCACTGCGCACCCGTCGCCAGTTCAGGGCCGCCCGAGGTGATGATGGTGATCTTATGCTTCTCGCGCCCGATATTCTGCACAGCAAGAGCGACCGCCGAAGTCGGCAGATCAAGGATCGCCTCAACATCCTGGGTATCATACCAGCTGCGGGCGATTGCCGATGCAACGTCGGGCTTGTTCTGGTGGTCGGCGGAGATGACCTTGATTGGACGGCCAAGCACCGCGCCACCAAAATCCTCTACGGCCATCTGCGCCGCCACCACCGACCCCGTTCCGGAGATGGCCGAATAGGGTCCCTCCATGTCGTTGAGCACGCCGACGACGAATGGCTTGTCCGTTTGGGCGACAGCCGGCAACAGCATCATCAGGGCAAGACCGCAGACTACAATTGCGGTCCTAACGAATTGTCCCACTCCGTCCTCCTTGATCCTTTTCTTGTCGTTCGAAGGCCTTGTCGACAGGCGCCGGGCCGGGCGGTCACTTGGCTTCCACTGGAAGGGCCTTATCGGCGCCACGATCCCCCCAAACTCCGTTGGTCAGGCGTATGATCCGGCATGGTCTCTCGGTCACCGCGGCCTGCCGCAATTTGGCAAATCGACAGGGGCGACGAATTCACGATATAGGATACTATGCTGACCTCTGAACGTTGACAAGAGGCCGGCGACGGCCGCGATCGGGCGCGCCAGATCAACTGATTGGAACCGAAGGAGTCGGGGATGGACGACGCACTGCAGCGACTGATCGACAAGGACCAGATCCGCGATCTGATGGCGCGCTATGTGCGTGGCGTCGATCGAGGCGATTGGGAGGGCCTGCGCGCCACGTATCATCCTGATGCGTTCGACAACCATGGCGACTACAAGGGCGGAGTCGACGGATTCATCGTCTACGCCAAGTCGCGAACCGGGAGCGCACCTCAGGTCATGCATTTCCTGGGTTCCTGCTTGATCGAGTTCGCCAGTCGTGACATCGCCGTTGTCGAGACGTATTTCATGACTGCGCACACGCTCGGGCGCGAGGCGCAGGCACTATATGGCGCGGAACGCGGTGACGGTCCGGTGCAAATCTCGCAATTCGGCCGCTACGTGGACCGGGTGGAGCGGCGGAACGGCGAGTGGCGTACGATGCGGCGCATCGTGGTGTTCGAATCGACGCGGCTCGTGCTTGGCGAGACGCCGCCAATCAGGCCGGACTGGGCCCACCATCATCGAGATCAAAGTGATCCCATCTTCAAGATGCGCGCTGAGGCAGGACTCGGAAAGGACGCTAGGCGAGGCTAATGACGAGCTCCGCTTGGGCGGCCCTGATCCAGGGAAAGCCACCGCGCGGCCCGGTCTCCGCGTCGATTGAGAACAGCGTGGCCGACGCCTTGAGCGTGCGGGCAGCAAGGCCGTCGTACGGTCTCTCGTCGATCTCGCCCAGCGTCGCGAACAGGGCGGCGTGCGCCCCGTCCCGGTCGCTCTCTCCTTCATGGCCCAGCCACGCGATCGCCCGGCGCTGGTTCGAGCATGATCAGCAGAACCGCCAGCACGACTACCATACACCGCGTCATCGACTTCCTCTGGCTGGTTCGCCGACACCGATGCTGCCACGCACCCACCCCGGAGGGCAGGCCACGCCTTCGTGGCGTCAGTGTGGCGTCGGGATCCCCTCGCGGATGCGCGCCGCGAAATCGACGGCGTCGTCGGCGTGGATCGCCTTGTCGTGAATTCTTGCGAGCTCACGAAGCTGCGCGAACGGGACGCTCGTATCGACCGCGCCGAGATCGTAGGCGTAATTTGGCAGGTAGCCGGAGAGCAGGATGCGGTAGTCCAAATGCAGCCCGGGACGCAGGGTGCTCACCATCGCGAATACGAGCGTCGTGCAGTTGCCGGTCAGCGTGTTGTACCAGCGCGGCTTGCGCGCGAGGTCATTCATGTCGTCGACATATGCGCGCAGCAGTTTCCGGGCGTACGCCGGGGGCATGCGAAGCCGGTAGATCCGTACGTCCTCGCCGCGAACGTTGCTGCGGACGCGCACGACGTCGCGTTCATCGGCCGCGATGATCATCAGCTCGTACTGCTTGAAGAATCCGGCGATCGTCGAATATTCTTCGCCACGCTGCTTGCGGGTCTCGATCGAGAAATCGAGCTGCCGCCCGTCCTCGAAGCCGAAGCTGACGATCAAATGCGCGATCGCCTCGCCCGCCCAGTACGACAGGATCAGGTCGACGTGGCTGACCTGCGACAGATCGTAGACCCGCGACTCCCAGCGCGCGTCGAAATCCGTGTCGCTGCGCCAATTGAAATTGCGCACATTGTCGACCGTAAGCGTGTCGCCGTCGATCGTCCCGGTAACGTTGTGCGCCACGTCCGGCGCCCAGTCGCGATTGTTCGACGGCAGGATCGTCGACCACCACACCAGCACGGCCGCCACCGCGATTAGATAACCCCCGAAGGCGAGCCATCGCCGGGAAGTCGCGAGCCCGAACGCGACCGCCAGCGCCAGGACCACCAGGCCTCCGGCCAGGATGCCGTCCCCTGGCTGGCTCGAACCCCACCGGAACCAAACGGCGAGCGCACACCACGCGCCGACCAGCAGAAGCGCCAGGGCCAGAACGGCGAAACCAAGCCAGCGCAGCAGATACCGCAGCTTCAGCCTCATGCGCCCCATCAGTCCGCGGACCCGAGAACGCGGCTGAAGTTCGTGCCCTTCGGAGACGCGCGCGGCGCCTTGGCCAGCGGCGCGGCGAGCGCGCGCGTCGGCTCCGTCGGGATGCACCCGGTTGGACACGCCTTCGCGAGATGCAGCAACAGGATGCGGCGTACCTCGGCGACGGTGCGCGGATCGGATTGCACCGAATGCGCCGCCGGCTGGATCACCAGTTCGGATTCCACCCCGTCGATATGCGCGCTCTTGTAAGTCACGACGCCGTCGTCGCCGTCCGCGAACGGACCATCGCCCAGAACCGGGATGATCGAATTCGTGGCGACGTTCGGCGCGATCGGAATGGCGGCGAAGGCCTGCAGGCCCGGGTTGTCGGGGGTCATCGACCACACGCTGCCAAATCCACGCGGTGCGAAGCCCGGCCTGACCGCGTTGCCCTTCGCGATCTCGCCCAACGACGACAGGAGGGTTACCGGCAACTTGACGAGGCTGCCCAGGAACTGTCCGATCCGTGAGCCGGCGACGTAGCTGCCGTGCTGCGGCGTCGCGATGAAGATAACCCGCCTCACCTCCGGCACCGGCTTCACGAACAGCGCCTGGCGCAACAGGTTCTTCGTCTCGTCCGAGGCAGGGATCTGATCGAGCGGCCCCGTGCTGACCGAATCCCAGAGCTTCGATCCGCTGTCGATCACCATGAACTTCGCCAGCAACCCGCCTTGGCTGTGCCCGATCAGCACCATCTGCCGCAGCGCCGGATCATGGCCCTCAGGGTCGAGCCGGTGCACCGCCAACTCGAGCGCCTTGCGCAGCCGCAATGCGGAGAAGGGCACGGGGTTTCCGGTGTCGTAAGTGAACCACCAGAACTGGAAATGGTCGCGGATCACCGGGTCGCTCTGCAGGTCGTTGACCAGATCGGCCCAGCGGCCGGAACTCGACGCCGTGCCATGGATGAACACCACTGGGATCTGCCCAGGCTGGTACGGCTCGAGGCCGCCGAGTGGGGTCCTGTCCCCGAGGAGGCTCTTCAAAAAGCCGCTGTATTCGCTGGCCCAGATCTTCGGATCGCTGAGCCCATAGGCGAAGGCCGCGCTGGTGTCCACCTCCAGCGGCACCTTCTGGCCGCTGATCTCGACGTTGCTCGGTTCGAATGCGGGATACACGTCGATCCGACCGCTCAGCTTGCCCTGCGCGAGCGCCTGCTGCGAGACGTCGATACGCATCAACGCCGTCACGGGCACCTTCACCACGGACTCAAGCTCCAACCCGCTCTCCTTCGGAGGCGCCGTGGCGTCGGCCGCCAGCGGCGCGCCGATCCCACGCTGCCGATAGCGGTTCTGCAAGCCGGTGATGTGCAACTCGTCAGCCGGCGTGAAATTCGACAAGGCGAGGTCGCCCCAACGGGCGGACGCCGGATCGAAATTCACGTCGATGCTGCCGAACGGCAGCGCCAGACGCCCGGATCGCAGATCGACGCGCGAACGGTCGGGCGATGCGAATCCGGAGGTGAGACTGCGGTTGTAGAGGTCGCTCGCGGTGCGTAATCGCGGATCGAAGCCGTTCGGCCGCAGCTTCGGATCGCTCGGAAACAGGAACGCATACGCATAAATCGCAGCCGCGAGGTAATAGGATTTGTCGCCGGTATCCTCGGCGTGGCGGAACGACAATTCGGCGAGCGCGTACAGCGCATCAGGGTTGGGCGCCCCCTGCGTCGCGGTGCGATGAAGCGCCGCGATCGCCGCTTCCGGATTACTCGCAAACGACGCCGCCAGATCGTCGCGGCGCAGCACTATCTCGGTGCGATTGCTCAACTCTCCTGTTGAAATCACGTTCCTGGTCAGTTCGCGATTCACTTGGCGCGGATCGCTGCGCTCGACCTGGATCGGGGTTGCGCAACCCAGGAGAAGCAGCAGCAAGACCGAGTGGGCGCTCAGCGCCACACATCGCAGGGTCCGCCAAGCCCGCGCGCGTCTCATCGGCGTTTTCCGGGAGAGAGAATCCGCGCCGCTGGCAAGCGTCCGTACAGAGTGCCGATCCAAACTCGTTCCATGGTTTCGAGCGCCTTCTGCTTGTCCTTGCTGCGGCGGCCGCCGAAGCTGTCGTTCAGGTAGGTCACATTGAAACGATTGAGCGCCACCGCCACTTCGTACGCGTCCATCGGGCCGATCAGACCCGCCGCCTGGTCGCGCAGGATTACCTGGGTCAAGCGATTCACGCGCACCGCGCCCTCGCCGCGCCAGAGGTCCCGAAGCCGTTCATCCTGCTGCGCGGCCGCCTCGAGGGCGCGAATCATTCTCCCGTTTTTTTCCCAGAACGCGATTGCGTTGGTGAGCCCGGCCCGAATCCGCTCGAGCGGGGGACCCGAATTGTCGAACCAATCCGCCAGCCCTTCTTCGACCCGACCGGACAACTCGAGAATGAAGAACCCGGCCAGGTCGTAAAGATCCTTGAAATAGACGTAGAAGGCGGATCGCCCGATCTGGGTCTCTTGCATCAGCTTGTCGACCGTCAAGCCCTGGAACCCGTTCTTAGCAAGGTACCTCCCGAGCGACCTCGACGATCTCCCGCTTGGCCTCCTCGCGGGACCGGCGGCCACGCGAGGCACCCTTTCGCGGCGGTGCTGCGGCAAACCGCTCCGCCCCGGCGGCGTATCGTTCACCAGCGGCAAGCCGTCCTCTGGGCATGTTGTTCCTTACCGAGCACGAACTTTATCGTAATGAGCTGTGACCGCCGCGATTTGGCGTTCGAGGGCATTTCTTAGCCGAAATTTTTGCCGTTAAGAACGAAGCGTCATTGACGCACCATCATTGGCGGAATGTCAATGGAGTGCGGCATGCGCTTGCGCCTTTCGATCCGCACCTCGTCATTCCGGAGCACCGCGTCCTACGCAGCGGCTCTGGCCATCTGTGCCGTCGCTGTCGGGTGGATGCCTCTGGCGGGCGCACAACAGGGCTCGCCCCCGGCAGCGGCCGGAGTCGGGGCGACGGACGCGGAGCCGGGCAAGGCGATCCTCATCCGCATGGCCGACTTCCTCGCCAAAGGCCAAGCGGTTCTCCGTCACCGACGAGTCCGGCTACGAAGTCCTGTAAGAATCAGGGCAGAAGATCGAATTCGGCCAGACCCGCCGCATTGTCGTCGATCGCCCGGACAATCTGCGCATCGAGATCGAGCGGCGCGACGGCTCGAAGCAGCTCGTGCTGTTCGATGGCAAGCGCATGACGATGTTCTCCCCCGGGAGAACGTGTTCGGCAGCCTCGAGCGGCCCGGCACTATCGACCAGATGCTCTATCATCTCGTCCAGGACCTGCAGACGCCGGTGCCGCTTTCGTTGCTGCTCGCCACATCGCTGCCGCAGGAGATGGAAAAGCGGGTCACCGAAGTCACGCTGGTCGAGCGCGAAACGCTGGCCGGCAAGCCGGTCGACCACATCGCCGCACGCACCAACGATGTCGATTTTCAGGCGTGGATCGCGCAGGGCGACGGGCCGGTGCCGTTGCGCGTTGTCCTCACGTACAAGAATTCCTCACGTACAAGAATGCGGACGGTGAGCCGCAGTTCTGGGCCGATCTGCGCGACTGGAACTTTAATCCCTTGATCGATCCGGCTGCGTTCGCATTCACTCCGCCGGCGGATGCGCACCAGGTCGCATTCATGGTCCCTGCTGAAAACAAACCCGGAATGGATCGCCGCGGAGGCAAGAAATGAGCAGTGGGTCCCGCGGCGCCCTGCGGCTTGCCGCGGCGGCCGCCGCCTGTCTGATCCTTGTAGCCCATAGTGCCGAAACCTGGGCGCAACCTGGTGGGGGCAGCCGCGGCAGTGGAGGCGGCGGCGGTCGCGGCGGCGGCGGCTCCAGTGCGGCTCGACATGGTTCACGCCCGGCTATGTCAGCGGCAGCGTCGCCTATCTCGTGACCGCTGCACCGCCCGGGTACTGACGGCGCATACGGTATCTATGAAACCGCGCGGAGCCACCGGCACATGATGCTCGGCAATGCAGCCGCTGCGCGCGCGCTCGCCACGCCATTGACGATACTGACCGGCTTTCTCGGCGCTGGCAAAACCACACTGCTCAACCGCATCCTGCGAGGCGGCCACGGTCTGAGGATCGGCGTGCTGGTCAACGATTTCGGCGCCATCAACATCGACGCCGATCTCGTCGTCGGCAGCGAGGACGGGATGGTCAGCCTGTCCAACGGCTGCGTCTGCTGTCGGCCGCGTGTGCCCAAGCTGGCAGCCCTCATGGACGAGGCCGAGGCTGACGTGCTGGCCTACATGGGCTTCCCGGTCCAGCACCGGACCAAGTTGCACGGCGCAAATCCCATCGAGCGCTTGAACCATGAGATCAAACGCTGCAGCGATGCGTCGGGATCTTCCCCACCGAGGCCGCGGTCACCCGGCTGATCGGCGCATTGCTGCTGGAGCAGAATGACGAATGGGCGATGCAGCGCGCCCGCTACATAACGCTGGAAACTATCGCCCCGCTCAGCGATGATCCCTGTCAGCTTGCCAGCCCCTGGCGGCCTGACCAGGCAGCCAACGCTGCCCAGAAACGCCGCTCCTACACCACGCGGCGGGCCACGATCGCCGCACCTCCCGTTGCAAACTGCGCACGCGCACGTGTATTTCCTGCGTCGGCTCGCGGATGAATCCATCTGGCGAGCGTGGCGGCGCTGCGCTCGGCTGGGTGGCGGCCGCGTCACCGAACACCCGTTCGGCCGTGGGCACAAAGTAGTCGGCCGCTAGCTTACAGGCGCCAGCGAGAAACGCACCGGCGACGTGCGGCGCTTCTTGCCGTCGTCTGCCTCGTGCTCCTTTCGCGCCGGCGGCTTGAGATCACCAAAGCGAACCAAGCGCCGCCGCCCCGGCGTGTCGCCGTCGGCCGTATCGCACGCGAACCATTCGGGGAACACCGGAGCTTCGATGCCGCTCCGCGCCGCGCGACGGTAGGGGAAGATGCGCTCGGCGTTGCACTGGTCCTTGGCGATCAGCCGGTGCATCTCGGAGACGGGGCTCGCCTTGCCCTGCGCGGCCGCCGCGTCGTCGAAGGTGAAGCCGAGGCCGAGGATGATGCAGCCCTGGAACGCCTTGCCGGCGTGGCGGCGAGGCAGGCGGGGGAGGCGTCGAGGTCGCCTTCGACCAGATAAGCAGAAATCCGCCACACCTGCCGGCCGTCGAGCACCGGGCTCACCGCGGCCACAGATAGAGCAGGCCGACGATCTCCACGCGGTCGGCGCGGATCGCATAGCCATCCCGCACGCGCTTGGGCTCCGTCTCGAGCTGCGCATCGAGGTTGGCGATCTTGCGTTGCCACGCGGGACGGTCCCGCCGGCGCTGCTCGGCTTCATCGTCGCGGAACAGCGTGAGCTGCATCTCCTCGGGCTTGGCGTTCGGCGATGTGGTCGCGATGGTGCTGCAACAGCGCGGCCAGGTCCGCAGCCTCCTTCTCGCCGCGCGCCGCGAGGTCCACGGCGACATCGGCGCGACGCAGCGCGGCGCGACGGCGGAGCTCGGGTTCGAGGTCGCTGGCGTCGCGCGCCGCGAAGGCGCGGATGCGCTCCACGATCGCCGGCGGCGGATTGCGCGGCGTGCTGAGCGCCTGCTCCAGCTGGGCAAGGGTGGTCTCCTCGCCCTGGGTGGCGAATGGCTGCAGCGGGGTCGTGCCGCGAAGCTCGAGAGCAGACGGCGGACCAGACGGTGCTCGAGGTGGAGCTGCACCACGCCCTCGGCGTCGGCGCCCTCGGCCGTGATCGTCGGGGTGAACGAGAGGGCGCGCAGCGGAGCGGCGGCCCGCCAGTCGCGCAACTTCTCGCTGCGGCCCCGCCGGCGCATCCGCAACGTGTCCAGCGCCTCGGCCCATCCCGCCGTGCCGAAGGCGGGCAGGTCGGGATCGAGCCGGAACACCGCGTGCCGTTGACCTCGCCCGCCGCGCCGGTCTCCAGCGGCGCGCCGGCCCGCGCCAGCGCGACGCCGACCACGCCGCGCAGCTGGTCTGCCGGCACGCCGACCCGCTTTGTCAATTCCGCCAGCACGTCGCGCAGGTGCCGTCGACCGGCGAGAAGATCGCGGCAAGCCCCGGCGCTCAGCCAGGCTGGCGCCTCACCTTCGTCTCGCGCTAGCTATGCACCAGCTGGCCGCGCAGCTCCTTCACGGAGATCTTCTGACAAATCTTTGAAAAGATTGGCGGACCCGACACGATTCGAACGTGCGACCTTCGCCTTCGGAGGGCGACGCTCTATCCAGCTGAGCTACGGGTCCCGCGCGCCCTAGATAGCGTGAATCCGACCCGGACGGAAGGGTCAGTCCTGCCGGGCGAGCCAGGTGGCGGCGGCGGCCTCGGAGCCGGACGGCAGGGGCGTCTTCGGGTCGCGGATCCAGGCGATCACGTCGCCGATCGGTCTCTCCCGGTCGAGGTCGCGCAGCAGGAGGTGATAGCCGTCGGGATAGAACGCCCGCCGCTCGCCGGGGCGCAACGCCTGCCAGGTCGCCGCCGTGGCCTCATCCGGCACCAGCTCGTCCTTGCCGCCGTAGAGGAACAGGGCCGGGGCGTTGAAGTGCGGCGCCGAGGCGAGGGCGGCGTCCATGAGGTCGACCAGCCCCTTCACCGCATCCACCCGCGTGCTCCGCAGGGTCAGCGGGTCGCGCGACAGGCGGATCAGCGCCGCGCGGTTGCTGCTCGCCGTCACCTTCAGCGGCGCGCCGGAGAGCTCCATGTCGGGCACCAGGTTGGACGCGAGCCAGAGCGTCGAGCGGAGGAACACGTTCATCTCCGCCCGGCCCCACACCGCGGGGGCGACCAGCACGTAGCCGTCGGCGGGCGGCGGATGATGGTCGGTCGCGAGGCACATGAGCACGGCGGCTCCCATGCTCTCGCCCATCAGGATCAGCTTGGCGCGCGGGTAGCGGGCACGCAGCTTGCGCGCCATCGTGTCGGCGTCGCTGACCAGGGCCTGCTCGCTGGGCCACAACCCGCGGGTCGGTGTGTCGCCGAAGCCCCGCTGGTCCGGCGCGAACACGGCGATGCCGGCCATGGCCATCTCGGGCGCCGGGATCTCCCAGGCGTCGCGGCTGTCGTTCATCCCGTGCAGCGCGAGCACCACGGCCCAGGGCTCGCCGGAGGGCGGCAGCCATTCGCGATAGGGCAGGCGCACCCCGTCCCGCATCACGAACGCCCCCGCGGGCGGCGGCGTCTTTTCCATCAGCGCCGGCGGAATCATGCGACCGGCGCACCCGCCCACCGTCACCATCACGATCAAGAGCAGGGCCGTCAGGCTTAGATAGGGCCGCATCGGGGCCGTCACGGGTAGTTGAATACGCGGATCGCATCGCTATCATCGGCGCGACTTTTCCGCCATAGAGAACTCATGCTGGACAGCGCGAACGCCAAGACGCCGACCGAAATCTTCCACGTGGACCACAGCGTGGTCGCCTGCGACGGCGGCGATGGCGCGCTCGGCCATCCGCGCGTGTTCCTGCGCATCCCGGAGCGGCAGGTGATGTGCCCGTACTGCTCACGCCTCTACGTGCTGAACGAGGGAGCGGGCCACGACGGCGAGCACTGATCAGGCCGTGGTCGATCCGGGGCCGGAAGCGGCGCCGGCGGCAGCCTCCCCCGTCCACCTGATCCTGATCGACGGATCCGGGTATATCTTCCGCGCCTTCCACGCGCTGCCGCCGATGACGCGCGGCGACGGCGTGCCGGTGAACGCCGTGTTCGGCTTCACCAACATGCTGGCCAAATTCCTCCGGGAACACACCAGCACGCATTTGGCCGTGATCTTCGACGCCGGCAGCCACACCTTCCGCAACCGGCTCTATGATCGCTACAAGGCAAACCGCACCGAACCGCCGGACGAGCTGCGGCCGCAATTCGCGTTGGTGCGCGACGCCACGGCGGCCTTCGGCGTGCCCTCGATCGAGCTCGACGACTGGGAGGCGGACGACCTCATCGCCTCTTATTGTCGCGAGGTCACGGCGCAAGGCGGTTCGGCGACGATCATCTCGTCGGACAAGGACCTGATGCAGCTCATCCGGCCGGGCGTCGGGATGCTCGACCCCATCAGGCAGAAGCCGATCGGCGCCGCCGAGGTCATGGAAAAGTTCGGCGTCGTGCCGGAGAAGCTGATCGACGTGCAGGCGCTGATGGGTGATTCCGTGGACAACGTGCCCGGCGTGCCGGGCATCGGCCCCAAGACGGCGGCGCAGCTCCTCGCCGAGTTCGGCGACCTCGAAACCGTGCTGGCCGCCGCGCCCGCCATGAAGCCGTCGAAGCGGCGCGACGCGCTGATCGAGCACGCCGAGAACGCGCGCCTCTCGCGCGAGCTCGTCACGCTGCGCCACGACGCGCCGCTGCCGCTGCCGATCGACGCGCTGGAGGCCCGCCAGCCCGACCGCGCCAAGCTCGGCGGCTGGCTCGCCGCGATGGGTTTTCGCAGCACGCTGGCGCGGCTCGGGCTGGAGGACGCCAACACGCCCGTCGCGGTCGCCTTGCAGGTGGACCGGCCGCAAAAGCCGGTCGACACCGAGCACCCGCCGGAGATCGAGGCGGCGCGACCGACCGAGGCGTTCGGCCCGTACGAGACCGTCACCACGCGCACGGCGCTCGAAGTATGGGTCGCGGAGGCGACGAAGGCGGGCGTGTTCGCGCTCGAGGTGGTGACCGATTCGCAGGACGGCACGCGCGGACGGCTCATCGGCATTTCGCTCGCGGTGGCACCCGGCCGCGCCTGCTACTTGCCGCTGCTGCACGAGGGAGTTGCCGAACGGGGACTTGCTGAACAGGTCGGGCTGTCGGACGCGATCGGCGTCCTCGCGCCGCTGCTCACCGATCCCGCCGTGCTGAAGGTGATCGAGAACGCCAAGCTCGGCATGATGGTGCTGGCGCGCGCCGGGTTTCCGCTTGCGACACCGACCGATGATCCCGAGCTGATCTCGTACGCGCTGGAAGCCGGGCTGCACGATCACACGCTAGCCGACCTCGCGCCGCTGCATCTCGGCCACACGCAACTGGCGCTCGACGAGGTGACGGGCACCGGACGCAATCGGCTGCCCTTCGCGCAGGTGCCGATCGAACGCGCCACGGCGCACGCGGGCGAGGCCGCCGATATCGCGCTGCGGCTCTGGCTCATCCTGCGGCCGCGCCTGCGCGCCAGCGGCGCGCTCGCGTTGTACGAGCAGATGGAACGCCGTCTCATCCCGGTGCTGCTGGAGATGGAGCGCGCCGGAGTGAAAGTCGACTCCGATGAATTGCGCCGAATGTCGGCCGATTTCGGGCAGCGCATGGCGGGGATGGAGCACGAGATCCACCGCCTCGCCGGACGCGAGTTCAATCTCGGCAGCGCCAAGCAACTGGGCGAGGTGCTGTTCGACGAGATGGGCCTGCCCGGCGGCAAGCGGATGAAGACCGGCGCCTGGGGCACCGACGCCTCGGTGCTGCAAAGCCTCGCCGAGCAGGGCCACGATCTGCCCGCGCGCATCCTTGATTGGCGGCAGCTCGCCAAGCTGAAATCCACCTACGCCGACGCGCTGGTCGATCAGATCAACCCCGAGACGGGGCGCGTCCACACCCGTTTCGCGATGGCCGTCGCGACCACCGGGCGGCTCTCCTCGACCGACCCCAATCTGCAGAACATCCCGATCCGCACCGAGGAGGGCAGCCGCATCCGCCGCGCCTTCATCGCCGAGCCCGGGCATGTGCTGGTGAGCGCCGACTACTCGCAGATCGAGCTGCGGCTGCTCGCGCACGTCGCCGACATCCCGCAGCTGCGCGAGAGTTTTTCGCGCGGTGAGGACATTCACGCGCGCACCGCCGCCGAGGTGTTCGGCATCCCGATCGAGGGGATGGAGCCGATGACGCGGCGACGCGCCAAGGCGATCAATTTCGGCATCATCTACGGCATCAGCGCGTTCGGCCTGGCGCGCCAACTCGGCATCTCGGCGGCCGAGGCGCGCGGCTACATCGCCGCCTATTTCGACCGCTATCCCGGCATCCGCGCCTACATGGAGCGGACCAAGGAGGAGGCGCGCATCGCCGGCTACGTCACCACGGCGTTCGGCCGGCGCTGCTGGATCGCCGGCATCGCCGACCGCAACCCGGCGCGGCGCGCCTATGCCGAGCGTCAGGCGATCAATGCGCCGCTGCAAGGTGGAGCGGCCGACATCATCAAGCGCGCGATGGTGCGTCTGCCGCGCGCGCTGCGGGATGCCGGGTTGCGCTCGCGCCTCCTGCTGCAGGTGCATGACGAACTGCTGTTCGAGGCGCCGAACGAGGAGGCGGAGGAACTGGCCAGCGTCGCCCAGCGCGTGATGGAAGCCGCCGCCGAACTCTCCGTGCCGCTGGTGGTGGAGACCGGGCGCGGCGCGAGTTGGGCCGACGCGCACTGACATCCGAATGCGCGAGGGCGGCGCGCCGTCAGTCCGGCCAGGGCGGCTTTCGCCGGGCGGGCAGCGGCGGCTCCGGCGCGGCCGCCGGGGCGGGGTCGGGCCACGGCGACACGGGGTGCCGCCATGCGGCGCGCTTGGCCGGCGCGGTGCGCGCCGCCTCGGGCCGTGCCCGGCGGGGCCGCTCGGCCGGGGATGGCTTCGCCCGGCGCGGCCTCGGCGGCGGGCGCAGCGCCTCGGGCAGCGGATCGGCGGAGAGCCTGCGCCACAGCGGCCGCAGGATCCGCCGCGCTTGCGGCGAGGCGGCGAGGAACGCCCGCATCTCGGGCTCGTCGAGCATTTGCCGCAGGTGGGAGGCGGAACCTCCCATGCCATACTCGAGGAACACCGGCCCGCGCGGAATGGGCGGCGCGGGCGCCGGCGCGGCGGTCTCGGGCGCGGGTCGTGGTGTCGGGCGCGGGGTGGTCCGGCGGGGCGCGGTCGGCGACCGCACGCGGGGCCGGGCGCGGCGCGCGCCGCGCCCCGGCCGGGGGGAGCCGGCCGGCGGCGAAGCGCGCGTGCAGCGCGGCGAAGCGCCGCAGGGTGTGGGAGAGATAGTTCCACAGCGGCCCCGCGATCAGCCCGAGCGAGCCCAGCGTGCCCTGCCGCCGGCGCCAGTCGATGCCGTCCGCCATGCACCGCTTCATCACCCCGATGAACAGGGCGAAGCGGGGGACGAGGCCGGTTGGGGGTTGGGGTGGGGCGGCGGCGGACATGGGTGGTGTATAGTGTTAGTGAGCGCGTTTGTCAATCGTTTTGGCGGGGGGCCACTGCTGCCCGTTTCGCTTTGCCCCCGTTTCGCTCTGCCCGACATCGCGCGGGCCGGAACAGACCGGGCCGTGATCTGAGTTGATGACGAGCGTCGCCAGTTGCGGTTGTCTGACGGTCTGAACAAGAGGAGAGAGGCGGTCCCATGTCCGACACCGAGCGCTACGGCCGCTACACGCGGCTGAACTTCGACCGGCCGCATCCGAAAGTGCTGCGCGTCGCCATGTCGAACGGCAAGATGAACACCGCCGACGCTGCGATGCACGCGGAACTGGCGCAGATCTGGCGCGACATCGACGCGGACCCCTCCGTGAACGTCGCGATCCTCACCGGCGCGGGAAAGATGTTCTCGGCGGGTGGCGATTTCGCGCTGGTCGAGGGCATCGCGGACGATTTCGACACCCGCGCGCGCGTCTGGAAGGAAGCGCGCGACATCGTCTACAACGTCGTCAACTGCGGCAAGCCGGTGGTCAGCGCGATGCGCGGCGTGGCGGTGGGCGCGGGACTTGTCTGCGGATTGCTCGCGGACGTCTCGATCGCCACGCCCGACTGCCGCATCATCGACGGCCACACGCGCCTCGGCGTCGCCGCCGGCGATCACGCGGCGATCGTCTGGCCGCTGCTCTGCGGCATGGCGAAGGCGAAATACTACCTGCTCACATGCGACGCGCTCGCCGGCCAGGAGGCCGAGCGGATCGGCCTGATTTCGCTCGTGGTCGACGACGCGGACCTCGACGCGCGCGCGGCCGAGGTCGCGACGCGGCTCGCCGAAGGCGCACAGAGCGCGATCCGCTGGACCAAATACGCGCTCAACAACTGGCTGCGCCAGATGGGGCCGACCTTCGACACCTCGCTCGCGCTGGAGTTCCTCGGCTTCACCGGCCCGGAGGTGCGCGAGGGCCTCGCGTCGCACCGTGAGAAACGCGCACCCTCCTTTCCGCCAGGCCCGCCGCTCTGACTGTCCTCGCAAAACCTGTTGGATTTCGGAGGGTCCGTTTTCATCACCGCACCGTCATGGTCGGCGGAGGCCGACCATCCACGACTTTACGCGCGGGCGGCGAAGTCGTGGATCATCGGGACAAGCCCGATGATGACGACGGAGTGTATGGGCGAGAGCAAGCTTTGCCTTGGGACTAAACCGGACAGTTGTGGCTTGCGCCGCCCCACGACAGCAGTTCAGCCGACCTCGCGCGCCTTCACCATCCGCAGCGGGTTGTAGGTGATCGCCACCGTGCCGTCCTGCTTGACCACGCGGTTGAAGGTTCGCACGAGTCCGCGGTTCGGCCGGCTGGCGCTGCGCCGGCTCTCCACCACCTCGCACTCGACATGGATCGTGTCGCCCGCGAAGCACGGGCTTTCGACGTTCAGTTCCATGTTGAGGAAGGCGAAGCCGGTGTGCTGCATGGTCGCGCCAACGAGCAGCCCTTCGGCGAATGAGTAGACCATCGCGCCGGGAACCACGCGCTGCTTGATGTCGCTCTCGTGCTTGAGGAATTCGACGTTGGAGAACAGCACCTCCGTCATTCCCGTGACGCCGATGAAGTTCACCAGATCGGCCTCGGTCAAGGTGCGCCCGACGGTACGGAATTTCCGCCCCACGGGCAGGTCCTCGAAATGGAGCCCAAGGCCCAGCACCTCGTAGCCGCCGATCTCCGTCATGCAGTTTCTCCTTCCGCTGCGCTGCCATCATTGAGCAGGGGATGCCAGAGCGAGGGCGACCACCTGGGGCGGGTTGTCCGATGGCACGCGCATCAGTTCGGCAAAAAAGTGCTCCTGTGCCGCCGGGTCCGCGATCACGCTGCTGCGCGGCATCTCAGGTGATCGTGCCCGCTTCGCGCAACGCGGCGATCTCCGCATCCGACAGACCGAGCCAGCCGCCGTAGATTTCCGCGTTGTGCTCGCCGAGACGCGGGCTCGGAACGGTGGCAACCCGGTCGGCGCCGTGAAAGCGCAGAGGAGAGTTCGGCACCACGATGCGGCCCAGTTCGGGATGGTCGATCCACTCCAGCATCTCGCGACCGTGCATGTGCTTGTCGTTCATCACCTCGATCAGATCGCGCACCGGCGCGCAGGGCACGCGATGACGCCGCGCGACCTCGAAAACCTCGCCCCGAGTCAGGCGCTCGGTCCAGGACTGCACCAGCGCGTCGGTCGCCTCCATGTTCGCCACGCGGTGCGCGTTGTCGACGAACCGTGGATCGTCCTTCAGCTCGGGCCGCCCCATCGCGTCGAGCAGCGCGGTCCAGTGCGCTTCCACGACGCAGATCACCGCGACGTGGCCGTCCTTCGCCGGGTAGACGTTGTACGGCGCGCTCGCCAGTCCGCCATGCCGGTTGCCGGTGCGTGGCGGCACCTCGCCGCCCGTCTTGTAGGCAAAGCCGAGATTGGAGGCGAGCGCCGGGTACACCGTCTCCTGCATCGCCACTTCCACCAGCCGGCCGCGCCCGGTGAAGTGCCGCTCGTACAGCGCGGTCAGCACGGCGGCGTAGAGATGAATGCCGCCGAGAAAATCCACCACCGCCGGCCCCGCCTTGGTCGGCGGCCCGTCGGGGAAACCGGTGACGCTCATCACGCCGGACGCGGCCTGCACGGTGAGGTCCATCGCCAGACTGTCGCGATCCGGTCCCGACAGGCCGTAGCCGGTGCCGGATGCGTAGACGAGGCGAGGATTGACTTCGCGCAGCACGTCCCAGCCGACGCCGAGCCGGTCCATCACGCCGGGCGCGAAGTTTTCCAGCAGCACGTCGGCGCGCGCCACCATGCGCTTGAGCAGCGCGCGCCCTTCCTCGGCCTTGAGGTTCAACGTGACCGCGCGTTTGTTGGAGTTGAGCATCGCCAGCGGCAACGCCGCGTGACGGCCCACCTTGGTACGCGCGCGGATCGGCTCGCCGCCCAGCGGTTCGACCTTGATGACGTTGGCTCCGGCCTTGGCCATCAGCATGGTCGCGTACGGACCTTGATAGATCTGCCCAAGGTCGATCACGGTCACGCCGGCGAGCGGCAGGTTCGGTCGGTCGGTCAATTCGGCTCCATCCATCTCAGAGACCGCGAAAGCGCGGCTGGCGTTTCTCCGCGAAGGCCGCGGTGCCCTCCCGCACATCCTCGGAGGATTGCAGAACGCGGCTGACCAATTGCTCCAGTCGCAGCCCGTCGGCAAGGCTCGTGTCGCGCGAGCGGATCGCCAACTCCTTCGC
Organism: uncultured Alphaproteobacteria bacterium; assembly: GCA_963795435.1. Taxonomy (GTDB): domain Bacteria; phylum Pseudomonadota; class Alphaproteobacteria; order Acetobacterales; family Acetobacteraceae; genus JAFKFI01. Next base: position 563,289 of record CAWCHV010000009.1, on the reverse strand, counting down.
CGCCTGCACCGCCAGCGGCGCGTTGGCCGCGATGCGCTCGGCGTAGGCGCGCGCGGCCGTCATCAGCTCGGCGGCCGGAACCACCTTGTTGATGAGCCCCCAGCGCGCAGCCTGTTCGGCGTCGATCGCGTCGCCGGTCAGCAGCATCTCCATCGCGATGGGATAAGGAAGTTGCTGGAGGATGCGCTGGGTTCCGCCGTTGCCGGCGATGATGCCGCGCTTGACCTCCGACAGCCCGAAGGTCGCGTGCGGTGCCGCGAGCCTGATGTCGGTCGCCAGCAGCAGCGTGGTACCGCCGCCGATGCAGTAGCCATTCACGGCGGCGATGATCGGCTTCCAGACTTCGAGCCCGCGATTGAGAATCTGGTTCTGCTGGGTCAGCCAGAGCTGACTGAGCTGGCTCGGCCGCCCGACCATCGACTTGAGATCGGCCCCGGCGCTGAAGGAAATATCGCCAGTGCCGGTGACGATGGCGCAGCGCACCTCCGGATCGTCGCGCACCCGCACCCACGCGGCGGACAACGCGGCATAGTGTTCCGCGTCCATCGCGTTGCGCCGCTCCGGGCGGTTGATCGTGATCGTGGCGATCCCGCCGGCGTCGAGCTCGAAATCGATCGACATTTCAGCCCCTCCGCCCGAGCAGGTGGCGCGCCACCACCATGCGCTGCACCTCCGACGGCCCCTCGCCGATGCGTTTTATCCGCAGCTCGCGGTACCAGCGCTCCAGCGGCATCTCCTGCGACACGCCGAGGCCGCCGAAAATCTGGATCGCGCGGTCCGCCACCCGTCCGGCGGTTTCCGTGGCGACCACTTTGGCGATGGAGGATTCTATCTTGAGGTCGCGGCCGAGGTCGCCGGCCCACGCAGCCTGGTAGACCAGCAGACGCGCGGCGCGCAGCTCCATCTCGCTGTCGGCGATCATCCACTGGATCGCCTGCTTCTGCGACAGCTTCGAGCCGAAGGCCTCGCGTTGCAGCGCCCAATCGGTCGCCATCTCGATCGCCGCCTGAGCGGTGCCGATCACGTTCGCCGCATAGGACACGCGCCCCTCGATCAGCCACTTCTCGGCGACCTTGAAGCCCTGCCCCTCCTCGCCGAGCCGGTTCGCCACCGGGATAGCCGCTTGGTCGAAGTGGATCTCGTAGGGCGAGTAGGAGCGGATCACCGGGATGCGCTTGAAGCTGATCCCCGGCGTGTCGCTATCGACGATGAAGCAGGTGATCCCGCCGCGCTGCCCCTGCTCGCCGGTGCGCGCGAACAGGATGCCCCAGTCGCAATTGCCCGCGTCGGTGATCCACATCTTCGCGCCGTTGACGATGTAGCGGTCGCCGTCGCGCACCGCCCGGCAGCGAATGGCGCGCGCCGGGTCCGAGCCGCCGGAAGATTCGCTGATCGCGACGAAGGCCTTCCGCTTCCCCTCGACGGTCGGCAGCGCGTAGCGGTCGATCTGCTCGCGCGTGCCCATGAAGATCACGTTCGGCGGATCGCGTCCGAACGCGCCGCAGGCCGGGATATACGATCCCATGCGGCAGCGCGCCGCCTCCTCGGCGACCACCGCCTGGCCGAGCAGGTTGAGGCCGGCGCCGCCGTACTCCCCCGGCGTGCGGATGCACCACAGCCCCGCCGCGCGCGCCTTTTCCTGCAAGGGCAGGAGAAGCTCCTTGGGCACGGTGAACGCATCGTGCGGCAGCGCGTCGTCGACTGGCTTGACTTCATGCTGCATGAAGCGCCGCGCGGTCTCCTGCAGCAGCCTGAGCTCCTCTGGCAGTTCCCACGCGCCAAGCGGGTTCATCGTTTGGTCTCCTCCCGGAGTGGTGGTGCCGCCTCGAGCTTGGTAAAGTCTGGCGGCGGCCGGGCCAATTCGGGTTCCGCCCCAAAGGCCGCTTCCAGAGCCCGTGCCGCGCTGAGCACCGCGTGATCGGCGAAATTCGGCCCGACGATCTGCAGGCCGAACGGCATCCCATTCGCATCCAGGCCACACGGCAACGCGGTGACGGGGTGCCCGACCACGGTGAGCGACGCGGTGAGGCCGAGCCATTCCATGTAGGTGCCGATCGCCCGGCCATCGACGCTCTGCGGATAGAGCTCGGCCCACGGGAACGGCGAGACCGACACGGTGGGGCAAAACAGCAGGTCGAACTCGTCAAACACGCGCTGGAAGCGCTGACAGAGTTCCATCTGCCGCCGGTGCGCGATCGCGACGTCCCGCATCGGCATCTGCAGCGCGGCCGCGTAGTTGTTGCGGATGTTCGGGTTGAAATCGGCGTCCCAGCCGTCCGCGTCCTTGTGGTACTGCGCGATGAAGATTTCGCTCCGCAGCTTCCAATCGACGTCCGGCGCGTCGCTGAGGTCGATGTCATGCCAGACGCATTCGCGGAACAGCCCGCCGAAGCGTTCCACGCGCTCGCGGAAGGTTTGTCGAATTTCCTGTGAAACGAGCAGCCCACCGAGATCGGCGGACACCGCGACACGCAATCGGCCGAGGTCGATCTCGTCGAGACGCGCGAATGGCGCGGGGTCGAGCGGGAAGGCCATCGGATCGCGCGTCGGCCGCTGGGCGATCACCGAGAGCAGCAGTGCCGCGTCGGCGACCGAGCGCGCCATCGGGCCTTGCACGCTGTAGACGCTGTGCGCCAGCGCGCGCTTCTCGTTCGGCACCACGCCCGCGCTGGAGCGATGCCCGACGACGCCGCAGAAGCTCGCCGGGATCCGCAGGCTGCCGCCGTGGTCCGAACCCGTGGCGAGCGGCACCATCTCGCAGGCCACCGCGACGGCAGAGCCCCCCGAGGAACCGCCGCAGGTCCGTTGCGGATCGAACGGGTTGCCGGTGGCGCCGAACAGCCGGTTCACCGTGTTGGCGCCGATGCTCAGCTCGGGGATGTTCGTCTTGCCGACCACGATCCCGCCCGCACGGCGGATCGCCGCGACGATGCCGCTGTCGGCAGCGGGCACGTGGTCCCGGTAGTGCGGCGAGCCGTGCGCGGTGCGGACGCCCTCGGTGTCCTGGTTGTCCTTGATCGCGATGGGAATGCCGTGCAGCGGCCCCAGCGCCTCGCCCGCGACGGCCGCGTGTTCGGCGCGTTTCGCCTCGGCGCGCGCGCGGGAAAAGCAATCGGTGACGACGGCGTTGACCGCCGGATTGATCCGCTCGATCTGCGCGATGCAGCTTTCGAGCAGTTCCACCGGCGACAGGCGTTTCCCCCCGATCAGCCGACGCGCCTCCCACGCCGTCAGCTCGAACGGGCTGCTCATAGCGTCGCCGCGATGCGGCCGATGCGGCGGATGCTGGCCAGCACCTCCGCTTGCGGCAAGCCGGGCCAGAACATGCGGAAGCGGAACTCGGTCGCGGCGAGCTCGTCGCGATAGCGTTGCAGCTCGTCGCGCACGAACGCCTCGTCGCCGACCACGAACCGGTCGCGCGCAAACTGCATGAATGCCGCGTCGCCCGCCGAGGCATCGAAGCCGCCGAACCCGTATCCGGCGTAGCGCGTGTATTTCGCCGCGATCGGGCCGTTGGCGACCGCGATCGCCGACGCCATGTCGGGACCGCAGAAACACTCGCGCGAAACCTGGCGCGGATAGTCGAGCGGCTTGCCCAGCTCCGCGCGCGTGTCGTGGAACAAGTCCCACCAGTGCTTCATCTCCGCCATTCCCATCGCACCCGCGCGGTCCAGGAATCGCCGATCTCGGCGGCGCGCTTGACGCCGCTGTCGTTCGCACCTGTTCGATCAGGCTACGCAGATGGCGGCCGTCATCGTTCGCCGCCTCCCATTCCAGGGTCACGAACATGCCGATCTTCATGCGCGAGTTCCCTCCCAGGCGGCCGCCTATTCCCGGCCCGATCGCCGGGGCTGTCAACCGCGGGGCACCGGTGCCCTTGCCGGGATCGCGAGCATCGTCGAGTGTTGCACCGCAAGAGCCGGGAAGGAGCGAGAGGTTGGCCGAGCGTCTGTTCGAGGGGCTGAGGGTGATCGACTGCGCGAGCTACATCGCCGGGCCCGCTGCGGCCACGGTGATGTCGGATTTCGGCGCCGACGTCATCAAGGTCGAGCCGCCGGGGAAGGGCGACCCCTACCGCACCCGCGTCCAGACGCCGCCCGGCCACGTCCATCCGGTGAGCCCGAATTGGGTGCTGGACGCGCGCAACAAGAAGAGCCTGGCGCTCAATCTCGCGACCGAGAGCGGGCAGGGCGTGCTGCGCCGCCTGGTGCGCGAGACGGACGTGTTCATCACCAATTTCCCACCGCCCGTGCGCCGGCAACTGCGGATCACCTACGACGACCTCGCACCGCTGAACGAGCGGCTGATCTACGGCTCCTTCACCGGCTACGGCGAGATGGGGCCTGAGGCCGACAAGCCGGGGTTCGACGCCACCGCCTGGTGGGCGCGCTCGGGGCTGATGCATCTCGTGCGCTCGGGCGAGGACGCGACGCCGGCGCGCTCGCTGGCCGGAATGGGCGATCATCCTTCCGCGATGGCGATGTACGCGGCGATCGTCACGGCACTCTATCAGCGCGAGCGCACCGGGCGCGGCTTGCACGTCGGCTCGTCGCTGCTGATGAACGGGCTATGGGCGAACGGCTGCTCGGTGCAGGCGACCTTGTGCGGCGAGACGGTCGCGGTGCAGCCGCCTCGGCCGGACTCGAAGGCGCCGCTGCGCAATCACTACCGCTGTGCCGACGGGCGATGGCTGCTGCTCTCGATCGTGCACGACGATCGGCGCTGGAGCGTGTTCCAGAAGGCGATGGGATCGGGGCTGCTGCACGATCCGCGCTTCGCCACGATGCAGAGCCGCACCGAGCACGCCCACGATCTCGTCGCCGCCCTCGATGCGATCTTCGCGACCAAGCCATTGGCGGAATGGCGCGCCATCCTCGACGCGAGCCGCCTCGTTTTCGGCATCGTCGCCGAGATGGAGGACATTCCGCACGACGAGCAGGCGCGCGTGAGCGGCGCGCTGGTGCCGTTCGCGGGCGACGATCTACTGACCGTCAGCAGCCCGTTCTGGATAGGCGGTCAGGAGAAGGTCGCACCGCGACACGCACCGAAACTCGGCGAGCATAGCGATGACGTGCTGCGAACGGCGGGTTACGATGCCGAGGAAATCCGCTCGCTGCGCGCGGCGGGCGTGATCGGCTGATCGAAGGGGGAACGGATCATGGCTGAATATCAATTCTGCAAGGTCGCCGACGAGGGCCGCCTGCGCATCGTCACGCTCAATCGCCCGGAGGTGATGAACGCGCTGCACAGCGACGCGCATCAGGAACTCGAAAAGGTGTGGGACGAGTTCGCCGCGCGCGACGACCTGTGGGTCGGCATTGTCACCGGCGCCGGCGACCGGGCGTTCTCGGCCGGCAACGACCTCAAGGTACAGGCGTCCGGCCGGCGCGGGCCGCCGACGCGCAACGGCTTTGCCGGACTGACCTCGCGTTTCGACCTCGACAAGCCGCTGATCGCGGCGGTCAACGGTGTCGCGATGGGCGGCGGGTTCGAGATCGCGCTGGCCTGCGACATCATCGTCGCCTCGGAAAACGCTGTCTTCGCATTGCCGGAGCCGCGCGTCGGGTTGATCGCGGGCGCCGGCGGCGTGCATCGGCTGCCGCGCATGATCCCGCGCAAGCAGGCGATGGGCATGATCCTCACCGGCCGCCGCGTCCTCGCCGCCGAGGGCAAGGAACTCGGCTTCGTCAACGAGGTGGTGCCGGCCGGGCAGGCGCTGGAGGGGGCGAAACGTTGGGCGGCGCTCATCCTCGAATGCTCGCCCAAGGCGGTGCGCGCGTCGAAGCAGGCGGCGTATCGCGGGCTCGACGAGCCGACCTTGCAGCAGGCGCTGCGCACCGCCTACCCGGCGCAGAAGGAGAACGCGGAGAGCCAGGACTACGTCGAAGGCCCCAAGGCGTTCGCCGAGAAGCGCAAGCCGAACTGGCAGAACAAGTAGGCGCCCGATGCCGCAGCACATCGACTACTACGCCTCGCTCAACTCGCCGTGGACCCATCTCGGCGCCGCGCGCATCGAGGCGATGGCGGCCAAACACGGCGCCAGCATCCGCATCTGGCCGGTGGATTTCTCCGCCATCTTCCCGGCGTCCGGCGGATTGCCGCTGCCTAAACGCGCACCGCAGCGGCAGGCGTACCGGCTGGTGGAGCTGCGACGCTGGCGCGAGCGTCTCGGCGAGCCGATCCACATCCAGCCAAAGCATTTCCCGGCGAACGAACTGCCGGCGGCGTGCTGCGTGATCGCCGTTCGCGAGACGATCGGCGACACGCCGGCGATCAAGCTCGCGTATCGCGTGCTGCGGGCGCTGTGGCAGGAGGAGCAGGACACCGGCGACCCCGCGACGCTCTCGGAACTGATCCGCGATGTCGGCCTCGACGCCGATGCGGTGACGCGGCTCGGCGCCGATCCGCGATGGCTCGCGCAGCGGAAGGCGGACACCGAAGCCGCCCTCGCGCGCGGCGTGTTCGGCGCGCCCACCTACGTGATCGGCGACGAGATCTTCTGGGGCCAGGACCGGCTGGAGTTCGTCGAGCAAAAGCTGGCGCGAGGAGGAAGCTGACGATGGCAACCGCGACACCACCGCTGCCGGCCGCGCTCAACATGCAAGGACGGCGGGCGCTGGTGACGGGCGCGGCCAGCGGCATCGGGCGCGCGACCGCCAGCGTTCTCGCCCAACTCGGCGCGGATGTGGTGATCACCGATCGCGCGCCGCTGGGCGACGCGCGCGCCGAGGTGGAAGCGTTCGGCGTGTCGTGCACCGAGATGCAGGGCGACCTCACCGATGATGCGTTTCTCGCCCAACTCCTCGCCGGCGACCGGCTGCACGCGCTGGCGCATTGCGCGGCGATCCTCGACGGCCGGCCGTGGCGCGAGGACCAGAACTGGCGCGATCGCTTCCATCGCGTGATGGACGTCAACGTGCGCGTCCCGCTGCAACTCGCGACCGCCGCGATCGATCACATGGCGGATCACGGCGGCGGCTCGATCGTGCTGATCGGCTCCGTCGCCGGTCGCACCGGCGGCACTTCTCCCAAGACGCCGCCGGACTACTCCGCGTCCAAGGGCGCGGTACACGCTCTGATAAGATTGCTGTCGCGCAATGCGGTGGCGCGCGGCGTGCTGGTGAACGGCGTGGCGCCGGGGCCGGTGCAGACACCGATGACGACCGGCTTCAATCTCGCTCCGCAACTGCCGATGCGGCGCATGGGCAGGCCCGAGGAACTGGCATGGGTGATCGCCTTCCTCTGCACGCCCGCCGCGAGCTACATGTCCGGCGCGCTGATTGACGTGAACGGCGGCACCTACGTTGGCTGACCCAGGGGGCTGACAAGGAGAGCACGATGGCCAAGACACCAGACTATTTCCGCGGCAAGACCGTCATCATCACCGGTGCTGCGAGCGGCATCGGCCGCGCGACGGCGCTGATCTTCGCGCGCGAGGGCGCCAACGTGGTCTCCGCCGACATCGACGCCGACGGCGCGCGCCGCACCGGCGAGCAGGTGGTGCAGCTCGGCGCCAAGTCGCTCGTGGTGCCGACCGACGTGACCTCGCGCGAGCAGGTGACGGACATGGTGCGCCGCGCCATCGACGAGTTCGGCACGGTGCATTTCGAGTTCAACTCGGCCGGCGCGGCGCTCCGCCGGTCGAAGTTCCTGGAGATCGACGACGCGCTGTTCGACAAGACCTTCGACCTCAACGTGAAAGGCGTGTTCTATGGGATGCAGGCAATCCTGCCGCACATGCTGGAGAACAGGCACGGCGTGATCGTCAACGTCGCCAGCATGTCGCACAAGCGCGGCGGCCCGGGCACCTCGGTGCACTACGCCTCGGCAAAAGGGGCGGTGCTGACCATGACGCTCGGCGTCGCGCGCGAATTCGCCGATCGCGGCATCCGTTGCCTGTCGGTCTCGCCCGGCCCGATCAACACGCCGTTCCAGGCCGCCGCGCAGACCGCGCCCGAGGTGGTCCAGCGATTCCGCGACGACGTGCCGATGAAGCGCTTCGGCGAGCCCGAGGAGATCGGCGAATTGGTGCTGTTCATGTGCTCCGACGCCTGCCAGTTCATGACGGCGGACACGGTGTATGTGAACGGCGGCGGCGGCTGGCGGTAGATCGGTCACGAGTTAGCCAGAGAGTCACACCCGCTTCACGTTCCAGAACAGCACGAACCCGTTCAGCACGCCGGCCAGCGAATCGCGATAGCCCGTCGCGATCAGCACTTGTCCGAGCGGCACGTAGGGCACGTCGATCAGCGCCTGCAACTGCAGCTCCTCGGCGATCTTCGTCTGCGCAGCGACATCCGGCGCGTCGAGCCATTGTGTGCGCAACTCCTCGATGCGCGGGCTCGACGGCCAGCCGGGCTGACCGCCAGCCTCGCCCTGGCCGCGCAGGAAGGCGTGACCCACGGGGTTGAACTGGTCGAGCCCCGCCCAGAACGTGTTGAAGACGCTCCAGCCGCCCTGATCCGTGGGATCCTTCTTGGCGCGGCGCTGCACGACGGAGCCCCAATCCATCGCCTGATAATCCACGTTCAACCCGGCCTTCTGCATCGTATCGGCGCACACGTCGGCCAGCGCCTTGAGCACCGGGAAATCGGTCGCCGCCAGCAGCACGACTTTCTCTCCCTTGTAGCCGGCGGCGGCGATCTCCTTCTTCACCGCGTCGTAATCGCGCTTGCCGCGGAACACGTCGAGGCCCGCGTCGGTCGCCATCGGCGTGCCGGGGCAGAACAGGCCGGTCGGGACGTGACGCATCTTCGGATCGTCGCCTGCGACCGCGATGGTGAAGTCTTCCTGGCTCACCGCCTTGAGCAGCGCGCGGCGGATCGCCGGATTGTTGAACGGCGCGGTGAGGTGGTTGAGCCTCATGCAGCCCATCAGGCCCGTCGGGTCCTGGATCTCCACCTTGATATGGCCGTTGCGGCGCAGCAGCGGCAGCAGATCGCCGGTGGGGTTCTCCCACCAATCGACCTCGTTGCTCTCGAGCGCGGCGGCGGCGGTGGCGGGGTCCTGGATGATCTGCCATTCGACACGATCGAAATTCACGATCTTCGGTCCCGCCGTCCATACTGGCGTGCCACCCTCGCGCGGCTTGTAGTCGGCGAACCGCTCGTAAACGATGAGGTGCCCTGGCACACGTTCCTTCGCGTTGAAACGATACGGGCCGCTGCCGACCATCTCGGTGACTTGCTTGAAGGCGTCGGTCTTGGCCAGCCGCTCCGGCATCATCGCGGGGAAGTTGGTCGGCGACTTGCCGAGTGCGGTCGGCAGCAAGACGAAGGGCTTCTTGAGGCGGAACTGGATGGTCTTGTCATCGGGCGCGCTCAGCTCGTCGGTATAGGCCACGAGCGTCTGACCGAACGCATCGCGCTTGGCCCAACGCTCGATGCTGGCGACGCAGTCGCGCGCGAGCACGCGCTCGCCGTCATGCCATTTGAGCCCGTCGCGCAGCACGATGCGCGCCAGCTTGCCGTCATTTTCGACGGTGAGGCCCTCCGCCATCTGCGGCGACGGCCGCAGCGCGCCATCAGTGCCGAACAGCGTGTCGAAGATCATGTAGCCGTGATTGCGCGTGACGTAGGCGGTGGTCCAGATCGGATCGAGCACCGTCAGATCCGATTGCGGGATGAACTTGAGGACGCGTTCCTTCTGCGCTCGCGCGAGGCGCGGGGCGGCGAGCACGGCCGCGCCCGCGCCGGCCGTCTGGAGGAGCGTGCGTCGCTTCATCATGGTTCCGTCCTGGCTGGGGTTGGCGCGGCGGCGCGATCCTGACACGTTTCATCACGCCGCCGTCAAGCTATGCGGCGCGCTCGGGCGCCAGCCGGACGCGCATTCCGCACACCGCTACCATGTCCTCGGTCACGACCACGCCGCGCGCCGAGGCGGCCGCGCGGATCGCCTCGCGGTCGGCGGGCAGGATGTCGATGCCCGACAGCCCCTCGCCGCGCCCGTCGGTCGCCGCAACGAAGCGGATAAAGCCGAGATCGAGGTCTATGCGGGCGACGCCGGAGGGCTCGTGGCGCACCGGCCGGTCGAGGATCTCCGCCCAGCGCGCGGCCAGCGCGGCCGGGTTCTCCGTCTGGATCTCGGCGCCGAGCAGGCTCTCGGTGACGCCGGTGCGCATGGCCGATTGCCAGTTCGGCCCGGCCGGATGGTACGGTCCGTCAAGCGACGCGCCGCCCGGCGTCCAGTTGATCTCGAGCAGCGTGCCGCCGGTGTCGCGCGGATGCAGCTGCAATCCGCGATACTTCCCCTCATAGTCGAGGTCGTTGGCGACCCGCACGCCGAGCGCGTTCACCCGCTGCTGCCACGGCGCGATGTCGTCGCAGTCGAGGATCACCATGTAGCCGCCGGCGCCGCCGCGCCGTTCGAGGTAGCGACCCGCCGCGGTCCCCCCGCGCGTGGGCGCCACCACTTCGAGAAAGCAACGGCCGACCGGCAGCACCGCGTTGACCAGCCCGTACTTGCCGACCGCGCCGTCGCGATGGCTGATCTCGATGCCGAGCACGTCGCGCAGCGCGGCGGCCGCGGGCTCCAGCTCGGGTGCGACGAGACAGATCTGGCGCAGGCGCAGCGTCATGCTTTTCTCCCGCGGCTCGACGGCATACGAGCACTGAGGATCACACATCCCTCGTGGCCTGTCTCTGGTTTGCATCGTCGCACCGCCGCCGGTACGGTGCGGTGCAAACCGAGTCAGGCTTCCATGCCGTCCAGCCTGCAGCCCACAAGCCGTCCGCGCCTGAACATCTGGATCATTCTCGCGGCCTCCTTCGCGACGTTCGCGATCAGCGCTGGGATGATGCACTCCTACACCGTGTTCCTGGTGTCGTTCATCCAGGTGTTCGCGTGGAGCCGTGCGGAAAGCTCCGTCGCCTACTCGGTCTCGCAGCTCGTCAGCGGATTGAGCTCGCCGCTGGTCGGCGCGCTGGTGGACCGGCTGGGCTCGCGCCGTCTGGTGCTGCTCGGTGGCGCGTTGCTCACGCTCGGGCTGGTCGGCAGCGCCTTCGCCACGGCGCTGTGGCACGTGATCCTGCTATACGGCGTGGTGATGACGGTGGGTGCCAACTGCCTCGGCATGGTGGTGTTCGCGCCGCTGATCTCGCGGCATTTCGTGCGCCGTCGCGGCATGGCCGTCGCGGTGCTGCAATCGGCGAACGGCGCCGGACGGGCGATCTCGGCGCCGGGCGCGCAGCTGCTCATTGCCGGGCTCGGCTGGCGTGAGGCGTATCTGGCGCAGGGCGCGCTGATGGGGTTGCTCGTGCTGCCCCTCGCCATGCTGTTTCGCGGCGCCGATCGTCCCGCGACCGACACCGTGCAAGCGCCCCTGGCACCGAGCTCGGCTCCGATCGCCGCGCCGCGGGAGAACTGGACGTTGGGCGAGGCGATGCGCACGCCGCAGTTCTGGCTGCTGTTCATCGTGTATCTCTGCACCGGCCTCGGCAGCTTCCTGGTCTCGCTGCACCAGCTCGCATTCGCCGTCGATCAGGGCTTCGACCGGCTGTACGCGGCGGGCGTGCTCGGCATGGGCAGCTTTCTCGCCATTCCCGGCATCATCCTGACCGGCACGAGTTCGGACTATATCGGCCGCGAGCTCTCGGCGATCATCGCATACGGGGTCTCCATCCTCGGCGTGGTGTTCGCGCTGTTCATCACCGGCCCCGGCGACACCTGGCTGCTCTGGCTGCACGCCTGCTTCTTCGGCCTGACCTGGGGCGCGCGCGGACCGACCATCACGGCCAAGACGGCCGATCTGTTCCCCGGCCCAAGGCTCGGCACGATTCTCGGCGTTATCACCGTGGGAACCGGCATCGGCTCGGCCGTCGGCGCCTGGGCGGCGGGGTTCGTGTTCGACCTCACGGGGAGCTACCACGTGGCATTCGGGCTCTCGATCGCGGCCTACGCGACGGGCTGCATCGCGTTCTGGGCGCTCCGCCGGCCGCTGCGTGCCTGATATGTTCCAGCCGGGATTGATCTCTACCGGCGGGTATCTAAGCTTGATCGATCCGCACGACAGCACCGACGGGAAGCGCGTTTGAAAATCGGCATCGTCTCCGACATCCACTGCAACATCTACGGGCTGGAGCAGGCGCTGGAAGCGATGGGGGACGTCGACGAGCTGCTGTGCCTCGGCGACGCCATCTTCCAGTACCGCTTCTCGAATGAGGTCGTGGCGCTGCTGCGCGAACGTGGCGCGCATGTGATCCTGGGGAACCACGAGGACGATTTCTTCGCCCCCCACGGCGTCCGCGCCCGGCAGGCGGACTGGATCGACCCGTCGCACATGGCGTGGCTGGCGGAGCAGCCCTACCGCCGCGAACTCAGCTTCGCCGGCAAGACGCTGCTGATGGTCCATTCCACGCCTTGGCAGCACGGCGAGTACGTCTATCCCGACAGCCCGACATTGCAGCGCTTCGCCCAGGTGGAAGCGGACTTCGTGCTGTACGGCCATACGCACTCGCAGATCGTCAAGCGTGTGGGGCGCCCGCTGGTCATCAACCCGGGGTCCGCCGGCGACGCCCGCGACCATCGCAATGGGCGGCAACTCAGTTGCGCCGTGCTAGACCCAACGACCGACGAGGTGCGGGTCATCGACTATCCCGATCGCCGGCCATAGGCTCGCACGCACCCGTCGCGGGTATCGGAGTTCTCGGATGAGCGCGAAAGTCGAAACGCTGCTGGATGGCTTGGCCTTCCCCGAAGGCCCACGCTGGCACGATGGGAAATTGTGGTTCTCCGACATATTCGGCGGTGTCGTACGCGCCCTCGATCTGTCGGGCCGCGCGGAGCTGATCGCCGAGGTCGCCGAGCGGCCATCCGGGCTCGGCTGGACCGCCGACAACAAGCTGCTCGTCGTCTCGATGAACGACCGGCGCCTGCTGCGGATGGATGACGGCGCGCTGCGACCGTACGCCGACCTGTCGGCGCTCGCGGCGGGACCGTGCAACGACATGGTGACGGACGCGCACGGACGCGCCTGGGTCGGCAATTTCGGGTTCAACATGTTCGCCGGCGCCCAGCGTCAGCCGGCCGGCATCGTGCGCGTCGACCCGGGCGGCGCCTGCACGCTCGCCGCCGACGGGCTCGATTTTCCCAACGGCATGGTGGTCACGCCGGATGGCGGCGCGCTGATCGCCGCCGAGAGCTACGCCAACCGGCTGACCTGGTTCGACATCGCCGAGGATGGCACGCTCTCCGGCCGCCGCGTGTTCGCCGAACTGCCCGGCGTGGTGCCGGACGGCATCTGCCTCGACGCCGAGGGTGCCGTGTGGGTGGCGCACGCGCGCGCCAACCAGGCGCTGCGCGTGCTGGATGGCGGCCGCATCGCGCAGACGGTGAGCGTGGCAGAGGGGCGCGCGGTGTACGCCTGCGCGCTCGGAGGCGCGGACCGGCGCACGCTGTTCCTCTGCACGAGCGCGGTGCGCGGCCCCGAATCGCGCGACGCGAAGCAGGGCCGCATCGAAATCGCGCGCGTCGAGGTGGCGGGCGACGGGTGGCCGTGAGCGGCGGAGGATCCTCACCAATGGGCATCCTGCAAGGGGTCCGCGTGCTGGAGCTTGGCCAGGTGCTGGCGGCGCCCTTCGCGGGCTCCATCTTCGCCGATCTCGGCGCCGAGGTCCTGAAGATCGAGCGCGTCGAGGGCGGCGACGACGCGCGGCGGATGGGCCGCGCGTTTCGCCACGACGATTCGCTCACCTTCGCGATCTTCAATCGCGGCAAGCGCTCGATCGCGCTCGACATGAAAAGCGCGGACGGGCTCGCCGCCTTCGAGAAGCTCGCCGCGACGGCCGACATCCTAATCCACAATCTGCGTCCGGGTGTCGCGGAGTTGTTCGGCATCGGCGGCGCGGAATTATGCGGGCGGCATCCGCGGCTGATCTTTTGCGAACTGTCGGCGTTCGGGCATGTCGGGCCGATGGCGCGCCGCCCCGGCTACGAGCCTCTGGTGCAGGCGTTCTCCGGCCTCTCCAGCATCAATGGCGGCCCCGACGATCCGCCGATGCGGCTCGGCGTCGCGGCGTGCGACCAGGGCGCCGGGATGTGGACGGTGATCGGCGCGCTGGCGATGCTGCAACGGCGCAGCGTGACGGGGCGCGGCGGGGTGGTGAACGCCTCGCTGCTGGAAACGGCGCTCGTGTGGTCGGCGCAGAAATCCGAGGCTTGGGTGAACGAGGGAAAGATGCCGCCGCGCCATGCGTCGGGCCATCCCGACCTGGTGCCCTACGAGGCGTTCGACGCGGCCGACGGGCCGTTCCTCATCTGCTGCGGCAATGACCGGCTGTTCGCGCGGCTGGCGATGGAGATGCAGCGGCTGGACTGGGCCGCCGATCCGCGCTACGTCACCAACCGCAAGCGGATGGACAACAAATCCGCGCTGGTGGGCGAGATGAACGCCATCCTGCGCACGCGGCCGCGCGCGCAGTGGATCGCGCAATTCGAGGCGGCGGGGGTGCCTTGCGCGCCGATCAACTCGCTGCCGGAGGCGCTGGCGGAACCGCATGTGCAAGCGCTCGGGATGCGCCAGGAGGTGCCCGGCGAGGATTATTCGCTCACCGCGCTGCCGCTTTCGTTCGACGGCGTGCGGCCGAGGATCGGGCATGGGGCACCGAGGCTCGCAGAGGCCAATGCGGAGTTCGTGGGTCGGTTATCGCGCGGGTAGCAGCCGGTTCTGCACGAGGTAGCGCAGGCCTCGGCTCCAGGTCTCGTCGGTGTTGCCGCGGATGTCGACGCTGCCGGCGGCGACTGGCTTGCCGGTGTTCGCGTCGCGAATCACCGCGTTGATGTTGAGGATCAGGTCCGAGACCTTCTGCACCCAGGCCACCACCGAGACCTGCGCGCCGGCTTTCTTGGCAAGCGCCGTCTCGCACCCGTCGCAATTCCACAAATCGCGCGAGGCAGCTTCGGCGGCGATCGGCGTGGTGTCGACGAAGGCGTATCGCCCGGATTTCTCGAGGAGGTCGCGCAACTGCGCGCCGAGCGCCTTGACGCGCGCCAATTCGGCCGGCGTCGGCGCCTCGGGGCTGGTATCGACGAACTCGACCGGAAACAGCGCGGCCTGTCGCGGCGCCTCCGCGTGCGCCGGCACTACACCGGCAGCCAGGAGCAGCAGCGCGAGGAAGAATCTCACGGCCGCATCATCATCGTCCCGGCGCGCCCGGGCGTCCGCAGCGGTTCGGCGAGGCGCGCGAACTCGCAGAGCAGACGGCGTGTGTCGCGCGGGTCGATGACCTCCTCGACCCAGAAGTTCTCGGCGGTGCGGAACGGCGAGCGCAGCTTGTTGAGCCGGTCCTCGATCTCGGCGCGCTTCGCCACGGGATCGTCCGCCGCGTCGATGTCGGCGCGGTACGCCGCCTCGATGCCACCCTCCAGCGGTAGTGACCCCCAATACGCCGACGGCCACGCATAGCGCAGCGAGAGCCGGCCCGGCGGCTGGTGCAGGGCGCCGGCGACGCCGAACACGTTGCGGATGATGACGCTGCACCACGGCACCGTGGTCTGGTCGAGCGCCGACATGGCGCGCACGCCGTGGCGGATGGTCGCGGCCTTTTCCGCGTCGAGCCCGACGAGAAAGCCGGGGCAGTCCACCAGATGCATCACCGGCAGATGGAACGTCTCGGCGAGATCGACGAAGCGCACGATCTTCTGGCAGGCAT
The DNA here is from genome assembly GCA_963795435.1 of uncultured Alphaproteobacteria bacterium. GTDB lineage: Bacteria > Pseudomonadota > Alphaproteobacteria > Acetobacterales > Acetobacteraceae > JAFKFI01. Next base: position 547,642 of record CAWCHV010000009.1, on the reverse strand, counting down.
CGGCGGTCCAGGCGCCGGCGTAGAAATGCGGATCGCCCGCCATCACCGCGACGGGCACGCCGTCGATGCGCGCGAGCCCGGTGATGACCGGGCGGCCGAACATCTTACTCAATTCGAAGAACGTGCCCTGATCCACCAGCGTCTCGATGATCGGGCGCATCCGGTAGACCTTGCGCCGGTCGCGCGGGATCGCGGTCGCCAGCTTCTCGTCACGGCGACGCGAATCGTCGGTGGCGGGCAGCATCGGCGGCAGGCTGTAAATGGACGAAGGCAGATAGGAGAGAAACCGGCGCGCCGCTGCGAACGCTTCCTCCTCGGTGTCGACCGCGTGATCGACCGCGCCGCTGCGCGTCTGGATTTCCCAGCCGCCGAGCTCCTGCTTGCTGAGTGCCGGGCCGATGCGCGCGGCGACCGGCGGGCCGGCGACGAACATCGCCGACGTCTCCTTGGTCATCACGGAAAAATGGCTCGCCGCCAGCCGCGCCGCGCCGAGCCCGGCGACGGAGCCGAGGCCGAGTGCGACGACCGGCACGGTGCCCATGTTGATCGCCGCGAGATGGTATCCGGCGCTGCCGCCGACGCGGCCCGGCAGATTGGCGCGGCCGGTGGTCTCGATGGTCTTGACCGAGCCGCCGCCGCCGGAACCCTCGATGACGCGCACGATGGGCAGACGGAACTCGTTGGCCATCTGCTCGGCCATCATGGTCTTTTCCTTGATGGTCGCGTCCGCCGAGCCGCCGCGCACGGTAAAGTCGTCGCCCACCACCACGACCGGCCGCCCGTCGATCGTGCCGCGGCCGAACACGCAATTTGCCGGCGTGAAGCCGCTGAGATTTCCGGCGTGATCGTATTCGGCGCGGCCCGAGATCGCGCCGACCTCGTGGAAGCTGCCGCCGTCGAGCAGCGCGTCGATCCGTTCGCGCACCGTGAGCCGACCGCCGTCATGCTGGCGCTTCACCTTGTCGGCGCCGCCCATCTCGCGCGCCAATGCCTCGCGCCGCCGCAGCTCGTCCAGCTCGGGCTGCCAGTTCATGCCGTTACTCCCGTTGCGCGTGTGCGGACCGGCGCATCAATCGGCCTCTGCCGGCGCTGGTGCCGATGACGATTGCGGGCCGTGGCGGTTGGCGCGGCGCATGAAGAGCAGCAGCAGCAACGGCGGCACGACCACCAGGCACATCATGCGGTAGTCGTTGCTGTAGGCGATGATCTGCGCCTGATGGTTCACGAGCTGGTCCAGCATCGCCGTGCCCTGTTGCGGTGTCACCAGCGCGCCGTGGATCGGCGCCCAGATCCAGTAGTCGCCGATCGCGCCGCCCGCCTGCAGCGCCCGATTGAACGGCGTAATGTAGGAACCGATTTCCTGATGCAGGGTCTGCACGTTGCGCGCAAGCATGAAGGTGGTGACGGAGATCCCGATCGCCGCGCCGACGTTGCGGGCCAGCGCCTGCATCGAGGTCGCGTCGCCGCGCAGCGAGGGCGCCAGCGTGGTGAACGCGACGACGGTCATCGGATTGAACACCAGCCCCATGCCGAAGCCCTGCACCACCAGGGTGGTCATCAATTCCTGGCGCGAGACGTCGGGGGTCCAGCCGCTCATCACGTAGAGCGACCAGCCGAGCATCAGCAGGCCGCTCGCCATCACCTTGCGCTGATCGAGGCGCAGCGCGAGGTGGCTGGCGAGGAACATGCCGGCGGCCGTGCCGATGCCGCGCGGCGCCATCGCGAGGCCGGCGGTGGAAACCGGGTAGCCCGCGAGGTTCTGCAGATAGGGCGCGAGCAGCGCCGAGCTCGACATCAGCACCATCTGCACCGAGAACATCAAGGTCATGCAGCAGACGAAGTTGCGGTCGCGGAACACAGCCGGCGCCAAGAAGGGCTTCTCCGCCGTCAGCATGTGGACGATGAACAGGTAGATGCCGAGGACCGCCAGCACCGCCTCGACGATGATCTCGCGCGTGCTGAACCAGTCCTGATCCTGGCCGCGATCGAGCATCAGCTGCAACGCGCCGACACCGAGCGCCAGCACGCCGAAGCCGGTCCAGTCGAAGCGCAGCTCGGTCTTCGGCGAGGTCTTGGGCATGAACAGCATGAGGCCGGTGATGGCGAGAATGCCGAACGGCAGATTGACGTAGAACACCCAGCGCCAGTTGTACCACTCGGTGAGATACCCGCCGAGCGTCGGACCGAGGATCGGCCCGAGCATCACGCCCATGCCGAAGATCGCCATCGCCTGCGCGCGCCGCTCGAACGGATAGATGTCGAGCATGGTCGCCTGCGACAGCGGCACCAGCGCCGCGCCGCACATGCCCTGCAGCAGCCGAAACGCAACGATCTGCTCCAGCGACTGCGCCGCGCCGCACAGCATCGAGCTGATCGTGAAGCCGACCAGGCAGGCGATGAACAGCCGCTTGCGGCCGAAGCGCACCGCCATCCAGCCGACCGGCGCGGTCATGATCGCGGCGGCGATGACGTAGGAGGTGAGCACCCAGGTGATCTCGTCGGAACTCGCCGACAGCGATCCCTGCATGTAGGGCAGTGCCACGTTGGCGATGGTCGAGTCGAGCGCCTGCATCAGCACCGACAGCATCGCCGCCACCGTGATGAGGGCGCGATGGGGTACCTTGTCCGCGAGACCTACCATCGCGCCAGGCTAGGCCGCGCCTCGGCCATCTGCGTTTCTCCCTGACTTTCCCGGCAGGATCGCGCCAGATGGCGATGAGGGCAACAGCAGGCGTTTGCCGGACGTTAACCGACCCGTCCCATGCTCGCCGCCCAAGCAGGCAGGAACCGATGGGATATCGCTCCGCGTCTTACCAATCCGCCGTTTCTTGCGTTCGTGGCATGAGGCGGGTGCGCCAGTTCGAGCTGGGCACGAGCATCGGCACTGACTGGCGGCTCGCGCGCGCCTATCTCGACCGCATGGAGCGGGAGGGCATCGTCGGCCCGATGCGGCCGACCGGGTGGCGGGACGTGACCGACAAGATGCCCGGGGAGGCGCCCGAGCCGCAGGGGTCTCCCACGCGAGAGCGGGGCGACCCGCGGATCGAACAGCAGCTGGAGGCGGTCCGCCGCCTGATCGCCCGGGAGCTGCATCCCGACTCCTCGCCCGGGGACGAGCCGGCGCGCGCGGTGAAGGAGGCGCTGTTCAAGCGTGTCTGGCCGCGGATGCAGGCGCTGCTCGCCGAACGCGGCTGAACCGCCGGGGAGCAGGTTGACGCGCCCGGCTGCCAAGTTCACAGACTGGCGCGGGGTCTGATGGAGAGAGGCGATGGATTTCGCGCTGACTTCCGCGCAGGAGCAGATCCGCCAGGAGATCCTGCGCCAGTGCGCCCGGTTCGGCGACGATTACTGGCTCGCGAAGGAGCGCGAGGCGGTATTCCCGCACGAGTTCTACGCCGCGATGGTCGAGACTGGGTGGCTCGGCATCGCCATGCCGGAGGAGTTCGGCGGCGCCGGGCTCGGCATCGCGGAAGCCGCCGTGATGATGCAGGCGGTGGCGGAATCGGGCGCCGGCATGAGCGGCGCCTCGGCCATCCACATGAACATCTTCGGCCTCAATCCCGTGGTGGTGTTCGGCACCGACGAGCAGAAGCGGCGGATGCTGCCGCCGCTGCTGCGCGGCGAGGACAAGGCCTGCTTCGCCGTCACCGAGCCGAATGTCGGGCTCAACACCACGCAGCTGAAAACCCGCGCCGAGCGGCGCGGCGACCGCTACGTGGTCAACGGCCAGAAGATCTGGACCTCGACGGCGCAGGTGGCGAACAAGGTGCTGCTGCTGACCCGCACCACGCCGCTCGAGGACGTGGCGAAGAAGACCGCCGGGCTCACGCTGTTCTATACCGACCTCGACCGCTCTCGGGTCGAGGTGCGGCTGATCGAGAAGATGGGCCGGCACGCGGTCGACTCGAACATGCTGTTCATCGACAACCTGGAAATCCCGGTTGGGGACCGCATCGGCGAGGAGGGCCAGGGCTTCCGCGCCATCCTGCACGGCATGAACCCCGAGCGCATCCTGATCGCCGCCGAGGCGGTGGGCATCGGGCGCGTCGCGCTGGCCCGCGCGTCGCAATACGCCAAGGACCGCGTGGTGTTCGGCCGGCCGATCGGCCAGAACCAGGCGATCCAGCATCCGCTGGCCGAATGTTGGGCCAACCTCGAAGCGGCCAACCTGATGATGCTCAAGGCGGCGCAGCTCTATGACGGCGGACAGGAGTGCGGCGCGGAGGCGAACGCGGCCAAGTATCTCGCCGCCGAAGCCGGGTTCCGCGCCTGCGAGCGCGCGGTGATGACGCATGGCGGCATGGGCTACGCGCAGGAATATCATGTCGAGCGCTACCTGCGCGAAAGCCTGATCCCGCGCATCGCGCCGATCAGCCCCGAGCTCATCCTCAGCTTCATCGCCGAGCGGGTGCTGGGCCTGCCCAAGTCCTACTGATGGCGCGCGTCGTCCGGCCCGGGGATCTCGATCTGCGGGAGTTCGTGCGTCCTGGCGACGCCATCTTCTGGGGCGAGGGTACGGCCGAGCCGCAGACCTTGACCGAGGCGCTTGTCGCGCAGCGCGACAGGCTGGGCGGAGTTTCGGTCTTCCTCACGGTCGCCTTCTCAGACACCCTCCGGCCCGAGCACGCCGATCACATCCGCTTCCGGGGCATCGGCGGGATCGGAACCTTGCGCCGCCTGACGCGCGCGCGGGTCATGGACATCATTCCCGGCCATTTCGGGCAGGTTCCGAACTATATCGCTGACGGCGCGGTCCCCTGCGATGTCGCCTTCGTCCAGGCGAGCCCGCCGGGGCCGCACGGGATGCACAGTTTCGGCGTGGCCGGCGCCTCGATCTCCGCCGCGGTCGCCCGCGCGCGCACGGTGATCGCCGAGGTGAACGAGCAAACGCCATTCACGTTTGGCGACGCCGCCCTTGCTCCCGAGCGGATCGACGTGCTGGTGCCCACCTCGCGTCCGGTGATCGCGGTCCCGCCAACGCCAATCGGGCCTCTTGAGCAGGCCATCGCCGCCCATGCGCAACGCTACATCGCGGATGGCGCGACCATCCAGATGGGGGTGGGCGCAATCCCCGACGCCATACTGCAGTCGCTCGGCAGCCGGCGGGATCTTGGCGTGCATAGCGGCATGGTGACCGATGCGCTGGTCGACCTCGTCGAGGCCGGCGTGGTCACCAACGCGCGCAAGCCGATCGACACAGGGGTGTCGATCGCGGGCATCCTGGTCGGCACCGAGCGATTGTACCGGCTGGCTCATCTGAACGAAACCATCGGGATTCGCGACGCGCTCTACACACACGGCGACGCGGCGCTGGTTCGCATTCCCAATCTCGTCACCATCAATTCGGCGATCGAGGTGGACCTCACCGGCCAGGTCGGCGCCGAGCACACGGCGGACCAATATCTGGGCGGCATCGGTGGACAAGCCGACTACATGCGCGTGGGTCAGCGCGCGCCGGCGGGGCACGCCATCCTGGCGCTCCCGTCGACCGTGAGAAGCGGCGACGGGCGCATCGTCAGCCGTCTGTCGGGCAGCGTCACGACGCCCCGGGCGGATGCCGACGTCATCGTGACCGAGTTCGGCGCCGCCGAGCTGCGCGCCCAGCCGATCCGCGAGCGAGCACGGCGGCTCATCGCCATCGCCCACCCCGACCACCGCGAGCGGCTGGAGCGCGAGGCGCACGCGCTGTTCGCCCGCGGCTTCTGATCCGGCCGGATCTCAGCCAACGGGGGCGCTCCGACGACGCAACCGGAGGCCGTACAGCTTGCGCGCGAACGAGCGGGCCAGCCCGAGCAGCTTCGTCTCCGGCCCTTCCGGCGAACCCGCGGCCATCCAGAGCAGCCATTGCGTGCCGGTTTGCACCGCCGCGCCGCAGGCCGACACGGCGAGGAGCCGGACCAGAACGACCCGGTACGGATCGCCGCCCGCGTGAAGGTCGGCGAAGGCGAGCAGAACCACCGCCATCACCAGGGTGGAGACCACGGTGCGCCAGATCGGCTCGAACAATTCGCGGATGCCGAGGTCGAGCAGTCGCATGACCGAGTATGTCCAGACCATCGCGGCCAGCCCGGCGGTCGCCACCAGGACATAGATGGCCGGCACCATCCCCCAGACCGCTCCCGCCCAGATGAACAGCGGAAATCGGATGCACAGCATCGCGGCCAGCGTGATGATGAAGCCCTTCTGGCGGTTGAGCACGACAAACAGGTTGCCGGGGAAGTGGGCGATCGCGTCGAGCAGCGCGAACAGCGCGCAGGGCGCGATCAGCGCCGACGCCGCGGTCCATTGCTGGCCGAGGCCGACCGGCGTGATCAGGTCGCCGGTCAGCGCGATGCCGATCGACATCGGGGTGATCACCAGCAGCAGCACCCCGAACCCGGTCACGTATTGCTGGCGCAGCTTCGCCGTCTGGCTCAACAGCTTCGCGTAGCCGGAGTAGATGGGCTCGCGGATCGGCGCCGCGATCTCGCTCGCGGGCAGGCTCGCGACCTGATAGGACACCTGGAACAAGCCGACACCCGTCGGTCCGACGATCCGGCCGAACAGCACGGTGGGCGCGAGCGACTCGATCACCCACAGCACGTTGCCGAACAGCAGCCATTTCGAGAAATGGAACAGCTCCCGCCAGGCAGCGAGAGACAGCCCCGGCCGGTACGAATGCCAGACGTAGCTCAGCAGCATGTTGGACAGCCGCAGCGTCACGGTGCCGGCGACCAGTGCCCAGTACGAATGGAAGATCGCGGCCGCCGGGAGCATCACCAGAAGGCCGATGATCTTGCTATAGAGCCGGATCTCGAAGATCCGGCCGAACCGCAGGTCTCGGCGGAACTCCACCATCCCGATGTTCTCGAAGCCTTGGGCGAACGAGGTCGCGGCGATCACCCACATGATCGGTTCGACCCGCGGCTCGCGCATCCAGTCCGCGGCGAGCCCGGCGGTCCCGGCGATGAGGACGCCGATCAGCAGCCCTCGGATGATCTGGAAGGTCCACGCGGTGTCGAGATGCTGGCGCGTCATGGTCGGCAGACGAATGAGCGCCAGGCCGAACGACGTTTCGGTCAGCGTCTCGAGCCCGCTGGCAACCGCCATCGCGACCCCGACCAGGCCGAAATCGGTGGGCAGGAGCAGGTGGATCAGGAGGAGCGAGCTGAACACCCCGATGACCCTGAAGGCCATGCGGAGCCCGATCATGAACAGCGACGCCGCCGCGATATTGCGGCCGATCGATCGCTGCGGTTGCTCAGGCATCCCGACCCCACTCCTGCATACGCAATCCCGGGGAGCGAGCTTGTGACCGGATTTCGACAAGGAACAATGAAAAGCGCCCCAGATGGCCAATGCGGCTGGCCGGTGCGAGCCAGCAGCCTCTTAGCCCGCCGGCCCTTCCCGCCGCAAGCGGGGACCGGCTAGGGTCGCCATATAGGGAATAATCGTTCCACTTTCATCATGGCCCGGCTTGATCGAGCCATCCGTCGCGAAAAGAAGGTCGTGCAAATTGGGCAGGTCCAGTCAGGCCGCGCGACGCAATTCCGGCCTCGGAGCGTCGGAGAGGTAGCGGCGGCTGAAATACGCGGCCACGTCCGCCACGCTCCGGAAGCGATTGAGGGCGTTGGCCGGAAGCTCGGTCTCGAACGTCTCCTCGAGTTCGATCGTGAGCTCGACGAGGTCGAGGCTGTCCAGCGAGAGGTCCTCGGAGAACCGCGTCTGCGGGGTGATTTGAACATCCGGCAAGCAGACGGCGTGGCGGATGGCGCTCACCACCGCGGCGAGGACGGATTGATTGAGAGCTTCGGCCATTCAGATGCTCCTAAATCACGACTTCGTGAGTGAATCAGATCACGCATTCGTGTGCAAGCGCAAATTGCGGATGGGCCGCCCGACAGGAGAAATCCGCAGATGCGAGCCCGCCCGAGGGGTGCTCGAATGGGCTCCCGGACAGGAAGTTCCCCGCGCTGGGGTTTATAACTCTCGGCACCCCGAGTTGCGCGCATCGGGCAGGGAGAAATTGTCATGCCGTTCTACGAACGAGGCGATGTCCGCATCCACTACGAGGAGGCCGGCTCCGGCTTCCCTTTGCTGCTCATTCCTGGCGGGGGGTTGAACTCGACGATCCCGTTCGTAACCGAGAAAGGCCCCTTCAACGCGATCGAGGAATTCAAGGGCGAGTACCGCTGCATCGTGGCGGACCTGCGCAATGCCAATGGCGGCCAATCCTCCGGCCCGCTGGAGATCGATCGGCCTTGGGACGCGTACACCGACGATCATCTCGGTCTGATGGATCACCTGGGGATCGACCGATTCCTGGTGATGGGTTTCTGCATCGGCGGCCCGTTCATCTGGAACCTGTTGCGGCGCGCGCCCGACCGTGTCGTTGCCGCCGTGCTGGCGCAGCCCAGCGGGTTCCGTCCGGAGATGCCGGATCTGTTCTACCAGAACAACATCACCGGCTGGGGTCCGCCGCTGTGTGCGCGGCGGCCCGACGTCACGATGGCGATGGTCGACGCCTTCCTGAACAGGATGTACCGCTCCAACGCCGATTTCGTCTTCACCGTGACACGCGACTTCGTGCGCGCCTGCCAGACGCCGATCCTGGTGCTGCCGGACGACACCCCGCCACACCCGTACGCCGTCGCGATGGAGACCGCGCGTCTCGCTCCGAACGCCGAGGTGAGCATATTTCCGTGGAAGGATTCCAAGGAACACACTCAGGAGGCAGTACGGCACGTGCGCACCTTCCTCCGCGCGCATCAGCCGGCGAGGGCAGTCGTGTGACGCGGCGCCCGCGCGGACCCATTCGATGTGAAAGGCAGGAATGATGCGTCTCAGGGACAAGGTCGCGGTCATCATCGGCGCCGGGCAAAATCCTGGCCAGACGATCGGCAACGGCCGCGCCACCACGCTCCGTTTCGCGCAGGAGGGCGCGCGAATCCTGGCGGTGGATCGTCGCGCCGATCTGGCCGAGGAGACCGCGAAGCTGGCGCGCGCCGAGGGGACGGAGTGCGTCGCGTTCGAGGCCGACGTGACGCGCGAGGCGACGCTGAAGGCGGCGATGGACGAGGCGCAACGTCGCTTCGGGCGCATCGACATCCTGCACTACAACGTCGGCATCAGCCTGGAGGGCCAGGACGCGCCGGTCACGGAAATCACCGAGGAGGCGTTCGACCGGATCTGCGCGGTCAATCTGCGCGGCGCGGTGATGGCGTGCAAATACGCGCTGCCGATCATGCGCGCGCAACGCTCGGGCGTGATCCTGATGATCTCGTCGATCTCGGCGTTCGAGATCTACCCGTTCGTCACCTACAAGGCGACCAAGGCGGCGTTGATCGCGTTCACGCAGCAGCAGGCGATCAACAACGCGGAGTACGGCATCCGCGCCAACGCCATCCTGCCAGGGCTGATGGACACGCCGATGGGGGTGGACCGGCGCGCGCAACTCACCGGCCGGCCGCGCGACGAAATCGCCGCCGAGCGCGCGGCGCGGGTGCCGCTCAAGGGCCATCACGCGACGGGTTGGGACGTGGCCAACGCGGCGCTGTTCCTCGCGTCCGACGAGGCCGGGTTCGTCACCGGCGTGGCGCTGCCCGTGGACGGCGGGGCGCTGGTGCGGATCGGGGAGAACCGGGCGAATTGAGGGGCGGAAGTCATTCCGCCGCTGGGGCGGGCGCGGGCTCGGCAGGCCACAGCAGCAGCGAGACGACGAGCAGGATGGCAAGCCCGGCCAGGATGCCGGCCAACCGGTCGAGGCCCGGCAGGATGCTGTCCGGCGGCCCCCAGCCTTGCACGATCATCATGATCCAGACGATCGAGGCCTGCGTGCCGATGTAGCCGACTCCGCGCGCGGTGGTCTGCACGTAGGAGCCGAGCCAGACGCCGGCCGCGAGCAGGAGGATCCAGGGCAGGAAGGTGCCGGACGAGAGCGCGAGGGCGGCGAGCGCGGCGATGCCGCCGAGTGCGCAGCCTAGCACCCGCTGCACCGCGCGGCCGGCGATCAGCCGTCCGTTCTCCAGCGGATGATCGCTCAGCACCGGCACCGCCATCACGGCGGCGACAGTGACCGCCATTTGCGACAGGCCGGGCAGGTCGAACCAGCTCCACGCCCAAGGAAGCAGCATCACGCTGATCCCGGTGCGGATCGCGTGCAGCACCGCCGGCCAGCGCGCGCCCAACAGGTCCGACCAGCCGGGCGCGGGCGGCGCGGGCGGGGGCGGCGTGTTCGGTGCCAGGGCCGTAACCACGAGCAGCGCCGCGAGGGAGCCCATCGTCACCTCGCCCACCCGATAGAGCGCGAAATGCAAAGTCGAGGCGGGATCGTTGATCGAGAGCAGGACAACGAGATTGGCGGTGATCGCGAAGAACAGCCAGGCATAGGCGTGCGGGCTGACGAGGGAGCCGAGCATCCCGACCGCCGCGGCGGCGAACAGGAACAGTGAGCCGGCGACGTGGTCGTGAATGGCGAAAGGCGCGATCGCGAGCGCCGCCGCGGCGCCGGCGATCGTGCCGGCGATTCTGAGGATCGCGCGCTGGATGGAGCCCGGCCGCGTGGCCTGGACCGACATGAAGCCGCTGATCCCCGCCCACCAGGGCATGTCCATGTGGCCCAGCAGGGCGAACGTGACCGAGATGCCGACGGACAGCGCCGCGATTGTCGCCTGCCGGGCGCGGGGACCGGCCGGCCGGACCTCCTTGAGCTCGGCCCATAGCGCATCCAGCAGACCGTCGAATGCGACGAACTCGTCCACGGACTTGCGCCAGGCCCCGATCACGGGAAGATCACCGCGCGCGCGTCGGCGCCCATGTAGAGCGTGAGCCCGTCCGCGTGGTCCAGCGTGATGGTGACGGGAAAGCGGCGCTGCAGGCGGATCCAGTCGGTGCTGGGGGCCACGTAGGGAAGCAGCTTCGCGGCGTCCGGGTCGCGGCTGATGCCGCGGGCGATGCCGGCGATGCGGCCGCGATGGAGACGCCAGGGCTCGGAATCGAGCCACACCCAGGCGGTACCGCCCTCGCGAAACCCGCGGATGTAGTCCTGCTTGTAGTTGGCGATGATCCGCCAGGCGTGCGCGTCCACGATGCCGATCAGCGGCACGTTCTCGCGCGCGGTGTCGCCCGTGCGCGTGGTCAGCGCATTGATCGTGCCGTCGGCGGGGGCGACGACGTGAGTGCGCGCGAGTTGCCATTGCGCGGTGCCCATCGCGGCCTCGGCGCGCGCCTCCCCCGCCTGGTGCATCGCGAGCTGCGCGCGGGCCTTGACGACCCGGGAGGTCGCGGTGTCGAGTGCCGCCTGCGCGACGCGCAGCTGTTCGCTCGACTGATCGAGCGTCTGGCGGGAGACATCCTGGTTCGAGCTCAGCGACACCATGCGCCGCTGGGTCTCCTGGGCGTACCGCGCCGTGGCGACGGTTGCGGCTTGGTTGTCCTGCGCGACCGCGATCTCCTGCTGGTCGGCCGCGATCTGCGCGCGTGCCTCGTCGATCTCCGCCTGGTGCTGGGCGATCAGGAGCTGGAACGGCACCGGGTCGATCGTGACCAGCGGGTCGCCACGCTTCACCGGCTGGTTGTCGATGACATGGACGGCGACGATCTGCCCCGTCACCTGCGGCGCCACGCCCACCAGATCGGAACGGACATAGGCGTCATCGGTGTAGGCAACGACGCTGGTGAAAACCTCGTAGGCGACGAACACCGCAAGCAAGGCCCCCAGCACGAGCGTCGCGCGCCTTCGCCGTGTCACCGGGCCCCTCCTCCGCGATCCGGCGCCGTGGACATGGCCCACGCCCGGACCCTAGCTTGCACGCATAATCGCACGGAAGGGCGATCCGCGGTGCCAGCATTTGTCGCATCCGCAGGCGAAGACGTCGCCCCGGGCGAGTTTCGCCGCGGCTGGCCGGTGGTCCTGGCCTGTTTCGGAACGGCGGTGCTGGCTTGGGGGCTCAGCTCCTACGGGCAGGCGGTGTTTCTCGCCGAGCTCAAGAAGGCGCATGGCTGGTCGACCTCGGTGATCGGCACCGGCACGACGCTGTCCTTCCTGTTTGGCGCCTGCCTGCTGCCCTGGGTGGGCCGCGCGGTCGAGCGGCTCGGGCCTCGCTCGGTGCTATGCTGCGGCGTGGCCGCGCTCGGCGTGGGTGCGATCGGGGTGAGCCGCGTGAGCGCGCCCTGGCAGCTCTATGGGTGCGACCTGGTGATGGGGTTCGGCTGGGCGTGGTCGAGCTCCGCCGCGATCGCGACGACGCTCGCCGGCTGGTTCGACCGGCGGCGCGGCTTCGCCCTCGGTCTGGCGCTGTGCGGCGCCAGCGCGGGCGGCTTCGCGGTGGCCCCGGCGCTGGTCGCGTTGAGCGCCCGCGCGGGGTTTGCCCGCGCGGTGCTCGGGGTCGCCGGCGGGCTGATGCTCCTGCTGATTCCGCTGATCCTCGTCGCGGTGCGGGGTGGGCACGCGCCGGCCGCGCGGCGGCTCGCGACGTCGGATCGCGAGGGGCGGGAGCTGACCGCGATCAGCGGCCAGGCCGAGGCTTTGCGGAACGCGCATTTCTGGTCGTTCACCGCGCCGTTCGCGTTGGCGATCTCGGCGCAGGTCGGCTTCATCGTCCACCAGGTCGCCTTCCTGCTGCCCCGGCTGGGCGCGGACGGTACCTCGATCGCGATCGCCGGGAGCAGCGTCGCGGCGCTGGGTGGGCGACTGGGGCTCGGCGCGGTGGTGGACCGGCTCGACCAGCGCCGGGCGGCGGCGATGGTGTTTCTCACCCAGGCGTCGGGCCTCGCGCTGATGCTGGCGCTGCGCGATCACACGGCGGCGCTGTACGCCGGGAGCGCATTGTTCGGGCTCGGCGTCGGCAGCCTCATCCTGTTGCCGGCGGTGATCGTGCAGCGCGAGTTCGCCGCCGCGTCGTTCGGGCTGGTGGTCGGCCTGTCCACCGCCGTCGGCCAGGTCGTCTACGCTTTCAGCCCCGCCCTGCTCAGCGTGGTGCACGACCGGACGGGCGGCTACGCGGCGCCGCTGGCCATATGCATTATCCTGCATGGGGCCGCCGCCTGCATTATATTGCAGCGGCGCTGGCGGCCAAGGGCGCGAGCCGGCTGAGGGCGGCGTCGATACGCAGCAGGAGGCGGGCGGCATCGTGGCCCGGATCGCTATGGCCGAGACCGGCCGGGAGGGTCGCGAGCAGGTCGTCGCTTCCTTCGGGCGCATCCGCCGCGACAGTTCGCCATCGCTCGCGCAGCCGGTCGGCGATGACGCCGATGCGGGCGGCCGTGTCGCGAATTGTCGGCACTACCGCCGGCTCCGGCGGCCGGAACGCGGCAAGGCTGAGATCGCCGAGTTCGCGGGCCCAGAAGACGCACACGGCGAGGAACAGCAGCCGGCGGCGCTGCGCCTCATGGCCCACGCCCGTCAATCCGTGCAGCACCGGCCGCGAGGCGGCGCGCAGGTCCTGAAAGCGCTGCTCGGCGGTGAGCACCAGGCCGAGCACCGCCGGGTCCGGAGCACCCGCGAGCAGGGCCGCCGCCGCGCGCGACACCAGCGCGCCGATGGCGGGCAATAGCGCCTCGGCGGCGGCCGCGTGGCGTCGCGGGTCGGCCGCGCCAGCACGACGCAGGCCACGCCGATGCCGCAGACCGCGCCGGCCGCCGTCTCCTGCAGGCGCAGCAGCAGCACCTCGGGGGCGAAATAGCCGAGCATCCCGAACAGCATTCCGAGGGCGATGGTGATCCAGAACACCATCATCCCATAGGCGGCGGCGAACGAATCGAACGCCAGGAGCACCGCCGCGATCAGCACCAGCAGGCTGGCCAAGGTCTGGCCCGCCAGCAGGGTGGCGAGCAGCACCCCCGCCACCACCCCCGCCAGCGTTCCCGACATGAACTGCACCGCCTTGGCGATCAACTCACCGCGCGAGCGGGTGCCCTGGAACAGCGCGAAGGCCGCGAACGCCGCCCAGTACCAGCGGTTCGGCGAGAGCAGCTCCCCGCCCACGATGGCGAGCCCGGCGGCGAGCGAGCCCTGGAGCGCCGGACGCAGCCCGGACGTCGCCGCGATTGCGGCGGGGGCGGGCGGCAGGACGGCGATCGGACGGAGCGGCGTGTCCAGCAGGTGCGCGAACCCGGCCAGCATCCGGCCGAGCCGCGATTCGAACCGCTCGGTCGCCGGCCCGGCGGACGGCATGTGGTCCGCGCGCAGCGCGTCGCGCAAGGCGATCAGCAGCGCGTGCAGTTGGGGGCGTTCCGCGGCGCCTCCGAGATCCATCGCGGCGATCCGCGCCGTGCCCTCGGTGGCGAGTTCGAGTTCCACCAGCCGCAGGCTGGCGGCGGCGGCCGTGCCGTCGGTCGTGGCGGAGCCAGTGAGCCGCAACTGCGCCATCATCGCCGCCTCGCTCACCCGCTGCACGTCGGCCATCAGCCGCTCGCGGGCGCCGGCCGCCCACACGCCGCTTCGCAACGCCGGCTCGATTCCGTCTAATACCCGCGCGACCCCGCGCCGCATCGCGCGCCGCAGCCGGACCAACTCGGTCGCCGGCCGCTCCGGCAGCAGGACGAAGCGGACCAGCGCGGCGGCGGCGGCGGCCAACACGGCGACCAGGCAGGCAGCCGGCAGATGCTGGACGGTCCCGTGCGCAACGAGGCTCAGCACGAAGGCGATCAGCCCCACCGTGCCGAACGCTCCCCAGCGCGGACCGAGCGCGGCGCCGTAGATCGCGCAAAACACCAGCGACACCATCGCGGCCGCGCCGAGCCAGCCGCTCCCGGCAAGCACCGCCGCGAGCGCGGTGGCGGCGATGGCCGGGACCGGGGCAACCAGCATGGTGACCGCCTGTTGACCCCGGCGTGGGTCGCGCGCGGTCGTCGCGACGAACAGGCTGAGCGCGAAGCCGAGCACGCGGTCCGACGGCGACAGTGGGAGCCAGTTGCCGAGCAGCACCACCAGCCCGAATGTCAGCAGGGCCCCGAGCGTCGCGCGGCTCGCCGCAAGCAGCCGGAGCCATGCCGGATCGGGCGGAAACAGTGCTTCCAGCGCGGCTCGCGCCGCCGCCGGCGGGTTTCGCAGCGGGTTTCGCATGTTGAACCCGGGGTCTCGCCCTGGTCAGGCAGCCGCGCCGCGCGTAGCATGAAAGCCCTTGTCGCTGCTTGCGTCGCGGCAAGTTTCGCGCGCCTCGGTGCTTGACTTGGTGAGGATCATGGCGGCTGTCCCGTCTCGCGCGGCGAGCCGGGAGTCTGAGGTGGCGCTGTTCGCGTTGTCAAATTGATGCGTTCGATCCGATCGCTCACGCGCCGCTCGCTGCTTGGCGGCCTCGCCGCGACGGCGTTCGGCGGCGCGGCTTCGGCCGTGTGCGAGGTGGAGACCGTGGCGGAGACGAAGCTGCGGGACGTGGTGGGCTTCCTTACCGTCCAGGCCACCATCGGCGGAACGCCGGTCTCCCTGCTCCTCGACACGGGCGCAGAGGCCGGGCTGCTCACGCCCGACGCCGCGCTCGGCCTGCGCCTGCCGGTCGATCCCGGCCGGCAAACCCTCGTGCAGGGCACCGGCGGCGCGGGCGCGGTGATCCCGCATGTCATGTTGGGCGGCCTCGCGGTCGGTGGCCTGGAGTTGCCGCCGCGCAGCGTGCCGGTCGGGCCGCTTCCGGCGGTGCCGCGCATCACGCCGCCGGTGGCGGGCCTGCTGGGAGCCGACGTGCTGTCCGGTTTCGACGTGGAGATCGACGCGCGGCACGGCCGCTTCGCGCTGCACCAGGTCTTGGGCGGGTGCGAAACGCCGGTATCCTGGGCGCATGACATCGTGGCGCTGCGCCGATCCGGCGACCGGCTGATCGCAAGCGTCCGGCTCGACGGCCACGAGCTGGAGGCGCTGCTCGACACCGGCGCGCTATCGGTCGCGCTAGACACCCGGACGGCGCTCGGCCTCGGCGTCGGCGAGGACGCGCTGGCCCGCGACCCTGGCGGCATCAGCGGCGGGGTGGACATGCGCGAGGTGCTGTTCCACTGGCACCGCTTCGGCTCCCTCGCCATCGGCGGCGTCACAATTCACCATCCGGTCATAACCGTGACGCAGGTGCGCGAGGCGACCCCGATGCTGCTCGGCGCGAGCTGGTTCGCCGGCCGGCACGTCTGGCTGTCCTACGCCACCAGCCGGATGTTCGTCGCGCGCTAGCGGGACGTGCTATACCGATCCCGCAATGGCCCGGCCCGAGACGCGCTACGCCAGGAGCGGGGACGTCCACATCGCCTACCAGGTCGTGGGCGAGGGTCCGGTCGATATCGTCTTCGTGCAGGGCTTCATCTCCAACCTGGAAGTCCAGTGGGAGGAGCCGGGGCTGGCGCATCTGATGACGCGCCTTGCCTCTTTCGGCCGGCTGATCCTGTTCGACAAGCGCGGCTCCGGCCTCAGCGACCGGGTGACGGAGATGCCGACCCTCGAGACGCGGATGGAGGACGTGCGCGCCGTGATGGACGCGGCCGGATCGCGCCGGGCAGTGCTGATCGGCGGCTCCGAGGGCGGGCCGATGTCGATCCTGTTCGCCGCCACCCACCCGGAGCGCACGGCCGCGCTGATCTTGTACGGCGCCTACGCGCACTTCCGTACATGGGTGCTGTCGCGCGAGGCGGTGGAGAAATTCGTCGCCGGCGTAGACGCGAGCTGGGGCACCGGCGAGAGCCTGCGGGCCTTCGCGCCCGGCCTGCTTGGAGATGCACGGTTCAGGGCCTGGTGGGCGCGCTTCGAGCGGCTCGGCGCTAGCCCCGCGGGGGCGATCGCGCTGGCGCGGATGAACGCCGAGATCGACGTGCGGCCCGTGCTGCCCAGCGTGCGCGTGCCGACCCTGGTGCTCCACCGGCGCGGTGACGTGCGGGTGAACGTCGAGGCCGGGCGCTATCTCGCGCGTCACATCCAAGGCGCGCGGCACGTCGAGCTGGAGGGCAGCGACCATCCGATGTGGGTCGGCGACACCGACGCGATCCTCGACGAAGTCGAGGACTTCCTCACCGGCGCGCGGCCGGCGCCGACGGATCACCCCGTGTTGGCAACCGTCCTGGCAATCGAAATCGCCGACGCGCGGCACCTAGCGGCGCGGTTCGCGCAACTCGTCGCCGAACAGGTGGCGCGCTTCGGCGGCCGGACCCCGGAGGCCGGCGTCGCGCTGTTCGATGGACCGAGTTGCGCGGTGCGCTGCGCGATGGCGATCCGCGACGAGGCCAGCTCGCTCGGCCTCGCGGTCCGCGCCGGGGTCCATACCGGCGAGGTGGAGAGGCGAGGCGACGCGGCCGGCGGGCACGCGCTGCGCGTCGCGGCGCGGATCGCCGCGGCGGCGCGGATGGGCGACGTGCTGGTGTCCGGGATGGTACGCGATCTCGCCACCGACGGCGCGCTGGTGTTCTCGGAGCGCGGCGAGTGCGCGCTGGCGGGACTGTCCGAGCCCATCCGGCTGCTCGCGGCCTCCCTCCGCAACGACCCAGGCGAGGCGGGACGCCGCTCCGGGCGCGCCGATCTGGCGACACTCAGCCCGCGCGAGCGGGAGATCGTGGCGTTCCTGGCGCGCGGCATGACCAATTCCGGGATCGCCGCCGAGCTCGCGCTCAGTGAGCACACGGTCAAGCGCCACGTCGCCAACATCCTGCTCAAGCTCGACTTGCCCAGCCGTGCCGCGGCCGCCGCGATCGCTGCCGGCTCGCACTGAGGCGATGGCCCGAACGGGCCATGCCGGCATGGCCCGTTCGGGCGAAGCGGCCGCTGACCGCCGACCGATAGCTTCCCGTGCGAAACGATACGCATGGGGAGAGCGAACATGCAGCAGCAGAACGCAGCCGCACAGCCCGACATGGATAAGCTCAACGCGTTCGTCGGCCGGATGGTAGGCGACCTGGGGTCCGCGATGAACGCCTCGCTGGCGCTCGTGGGCGACAAGCTCGGCCTCTACAAGGCGATGGCCGAGGGTCCCGTGACCTCCCGCGAGCTTGCGCGCAAGACCGGAACCGCGGAACGCTATGTCCGCGAGTGGCTCGCGGCACAGGCCGCGTCCGAGTATGTCACCTACGATCCGGCGACGGAGCGTTTCACCCTGCCGCCGGAGCAGGCGATGGTGTTCGCCAACGAGGACAGCCCGGCCTTCCTGGCGGGGATGTACGACATCATCGCCGCCGCCTTCCGCGCCGAGCCGAAGATCATCGAGGCGTTCCGCTCTGGCCGCGGCGTGGGCTGGCACGAGCAGGACTCCTGCCTGTTCTGCGGCACCGGGAGGTTTTTCCGCACCAGCTACCTGCACCATCTGACGCAGGAGTGGATCCCGGCTCTCGACGGCGTCGCGGACCGGCTCGCGCGCGGCGGCACGGTGGCGGATGTCGGGTGTGGCGTCGGCAACTCCACCATCATCATGGCCAAGGCGTTCCCCGAGGCCCGCATCCGGGGTTTCGACTACCACGCGCCCTCGATCGAGGCGGCGCGCGAGGCCGCGATGGAGGCCGGCGTCAGCGACCGCGTCTCGTTCGAGGTCGCGGCGGCCAAGCAGTTCCCCGGCACCGGCTATGACCTGGTGACGTTCTTCGACTGCCTGCACGACATGGGCGACCCGGCCGGCGCGGCCCGTCACGTCCATTCGACTCTGGCAGACGACGGCACATGGATGATCGTCGAGCCGCAAGCCGGTGACCGGCTGGTCGACAACCTGAACCCGGTCGGCCGCCTGTACTACGCGGCGTCGACCATGATCTGCACCCCCGCCTCGCTGTCGCAGGAAGTCGGGCTCGGCCTCGGCGCCCAGGCGGGCGAGATCCGGCTTCGCCAGGTCGTCACCGAGGGCGGCTTTACCCGATTCCGCAAGGCGACCGAGACGCCGTTCAACATGGTGTTGGAGGCGCGCCGGTAGGCGCTGCCGGGGATTTCGGGTCCGGTCGCGGCTGTCGGCGCGGAGACGAAGTTGGCCCAGCCTGCTCCTGGGCGGACACTCAGGTCACGAGCGGGCAGCCGCCTTGGGACAGTGGGCGCCAGGCCGCCTCCACCGGGATCGTCGCCAGCACCCGGTAATAATCCCACGGGTGCTTGCTCTCCTCCGGGGTCTTCACCTCGCACAGATAGCCGGGGCTGACGGTCAGGCCATCCGGCCGGATCGTCGCCTCGCCGTAGGCCTCGTCCTCGATCTTGTTGGCCTTCATCCATTTGATCGCGGCGAGCCCCGACTGCTTGGCCGCCGGCACGCCGATCGCCGCCACCGCCTTCAGATAATGCAGCACGGCCGTGTAGTTGGCCGCCTGCGACATGTTGGGCGGCGCGCCGATCGCCTCGCGGACGCGGGCGGTGAAGCCTCGCGTACGGTCGTTGAGATCCCAGTAGAACGTGTTGGACAGCACCAGCCCCTGCACCGCCCGTAGCCCGAGCGCGTGCACGTCGTTGATGAACAGCAGCAGCGCCGCGAGTTTCTGGCCGCGCTTGGTGATGCCGAATTCCGCCGCCTGCTTGAGGCAGTTGACGAGATCGGTCCCGGCCTCGGCGAGCCCGATCACCTTGGCGCCGGAGGACTGCGCCGCGATCAGCGCGCCCGAGAAATCGGTGTTCGGGAACGGCACCGCGATGCTGCCGATCACCTTGCCGCCGCTGCGCTCGATCACGCCCGTCGTGTCGCTCTGCAGCGACTTGCCGAAGGCATAGTCGGCGCGGATGAAGAACCAGGTGTCGCCGCCCTGCTTGACCACCGCCGAGCCGGTCGCGCTGCCCACCATGTATGTGTCATAGGCGAAATGGATGGTGTTCGGCGAGCAGGCCTTGCCCGTCAGGTCGGAGGTGCCGACGTTGCACGCCAGCATCACCTTGTCGGCGTTCTTCACGACGCTCTGCAACGCGAGCGCGATCGCCGAGCCCTGGATGTCGGTGATGACGTCGACACCTTCCGCGAACCACTGCCTGGCGATGGAGACCCCGGTATCCGGCTTGTTCTGATGGTCGGCGACGCGGACCTCCACCTTGAGGCCATGCTGGGTGGCGAATTCCGCGACCGCCTGCTTCACGCAGGCGACCGACCCGGGGCCGCCGACGTCCCGATACACGCCCGACTTGTCGTTGAGCACGCCGATGCGAATGGTGGTGTCGCCCTGCGCCCGGACAGGGCGAATGCCGCCGGCCGCCGTAAGTGCCGCCGCACCGGCGAGCGCGGTCCGTCTGGTCAGCATAGCGAAGCTCCTCCCCGTTCAGCCCGAATCCGCCCATGTGACGAATTGCGCGAGCGGTCTTGTTTCTTGGACACGCCGATCGTATCCGCCGTCGCCGGGATCGCCAAGTCTTCGTCGGGCTGATCAGGCGAGGCCGCTGGCCTCCTCGACCGCGCGGGCCGCGCGGGCATTCGCCGCATCCTGCGCCGCGTCGGCCGCCTCTTGCGCGCTGTCCAGCACCCCCACCTTGGCGCGGATGGCGCAGCGTTCGCGCAGCTCGTTCAGCTCTCCCTCGGTGAGGCTCTCGATGCCGATGTAGCGGTTCTGCGCGGCCCCGGTGCGGATCAGCTCGTCGAGCTTGGCCTGAATCGCCGCGCCATCGCGGTTCTGGGTGTTCTGGATCAGGAACACCATCAGGAACGTGACGATCGTCGTTCCGGTATTGATGACAAGCTGCCAAGTGTCGGAGAAGTGGAAATAGGGACCACTCGCCGCCCACAGGACCACCAGCACCACGCAAACCGCGAAGCTTGAGGGGCGGCCCGTCGCGTGCGCGACCCCGGTGGCGAACTCGGTGAACTTCCTGGCCAGCGACATGCAGCGTCCTCCGCTTGATCGGCTTGACCGACCAAAGCGGTTCGGCCAGCCTGTTTACGCGCATAAGCCGGCGTCGTTTCGCTGTCGCCGGCCGCCTTTCCACGAAGAGGATGCGATCCATGAAGGCTGTCCTCTGCCGCGCATTCGGCGGCCCGGACGCGCTGACGTTCGAGGACGTGGCGAGCCCGCCGGTCGGACCCGGCGAGGTCCGCATTCGCATCCGCGCCTGCGGGCTCAATTTCGCCGACACGCTGATGATCGCCGGCCAGTACCAGGTCAAGCCGCCCTTCCCCTTCACCCCCGGCATCGAGATCGCCGGCGAGATCGCCGAGATCGGAGCGGGTGTCGCGACGCTGCGGCCGGGGATGCGCGTCATCGCCTACCTGCGCGCTGCCGGCGGGTTCGCCGAGGAACTGGTGGTCAGCGACGCGCTGGTCGTGCCGATCCCCGACGCGATGGATTTCGTCACCGCCGCCGCCTTCCCGGTCGCCTACGGCACGTCGCATTTCGCGCTGACCCATCGCGGCCACCTTCGCGCCGGCGAGACGCTGCTGGTGCTGGGTGCCGCCGGCGGCGTGGGGCTGACGGCGGTGGAGATCGGCAAGCATCTCGGCGCGCGGGTGATCGCCGCCGCCGGCAGTGCCGAGAAATGCGCCATCGCACGCGAGCACGGCGCCGACGAGGTGATCGACTACAGGCGCGAGAGCATCCGCGACCGGGTGCGCGCGCTCACCGGCGGCGCGGGCGTCGACGTGGTGTACGATCCGGTGGGCGGCGACGCCTTCGACCAGGCGCTGCGGGCGGTGAACTGGGAGGCGCGAATGCTGATCGTGGGCTTCGCCTCCGGCCGCGTGCCCGCGATCCCGGCCAATCTCGTGCTGGTCAAGAACGTCTCGATCATCGGCGTGGTCTGGGGCGCGCAATCCGAGCGCGACCCGGCCTCCTCGGCGGGCAAGCTGCGCGAGCTGCTGCGCTGGTGGGAACAGGGCAGGCTGCGCCCGCGCGTCTCCACAACCTTTCCGTTGAGCAATGTCGCCGAAGCGATGCGCGCGCTGCTGTCTCGGGAGCACGCGGGCAAGATCGTGCTCACCGTCTAGTATCGGGAGAAACGGAATTGGACCTGCAACTGCACGGCAAGCGGGCACTCGTCACCGGCGCGAGCAAGGGGATCGGCCGCGCCGTCGCCGAGGTGCTCGCCAGCGAGGGCTGCCACCTCGATCTCGTCAGCCGCACCGCCGGACCGCTGGACGATCTCGCCGCCGCCCTGCGCGCCGGCCATCAGAGTGCCCACATCCGCGCCATCGCCGCCGACCTCTCTATCCCGGACGAGCGCGCGCGGGTCGCCGAGCTGTGCGCCAATGTCGACATCCTGGTGAACAACGCGGGCGCCAATCCCGGCGGCAACCTGCTCGACACGCCCGACGGCACCTGGCGCGCGGCTTGGGAGCTCAAGGTGTTCGGCTACATCGACCTCGCGAGATCATGCTATCGGTCCATGAAGGCGAGCGGCGGCGGCGTGATCGTCAACGTGGTCGGCGCGGCGGGCGAGCGGCCGCGCGCCGACTACGTGATCGGCTCGACCGGCAACGCGGCGCTGATGGCGTTCACCCGCGCGGTCGGCGGCCGCTCGGCCGATGACGGCATCCGCGTCGTCGCGGTCAACCCGGCGCTCACCGCGACCGACCGGGCCGAGACCATGCTGCGAAGCTGGGCGCTGCAACGCTGGGGCAATGAAGCGCGCTGGCGCGAGCTGGAAGCCGAGATGAACCTGCCATTCGGCCGCATGGCGAACGCCGGCGAGGTGGCCGACCTGGTGGCCTTCCTCGCCTCGCCGCGTGCCGGCTATATCAGCGGCACGGTGGTCACGGTCGACGGCGGGGCCAGCAACCGGAATGACTGATCGCCGCGCATGAGCCTCGCACTCCAGCTCCTGGTCAACGGCCTCGTCTCGGGCGGGCTGCTCGGTGTCGCGGCTTCGAGCAGAACGCCCGCGAGGTGCTGCGCCACGCCGACCATGCCTAGCTCATGGCGGCTGGCGAACTGGTGCTCGACGGCACGGCGCGCGATGTGGCGGCCGACCCGCGGGTGATCGAGAGCTACATGGGCTGACGCCGCCGCGTTATGCTCGGCTCCAGACAAGCAGGAAGGGGGAACCATGCGGCTCGCGGGAAAAATCGGCATCGTCACGGCGGCGGCGTCCGGCATGGGACGCGCCGGCGCGGTGCGGTTCGCCAAGGAGGGAGCGTCGGTCGCGGTGGTCGATCTGGACGCAGGGCAGGCCGAGGCGGTGGCCGCTGAAATCCGCTCGGCCGGCGGCAAGGCGGTGGCGATCTCGGGCGATCTGACGCAGGACGCATTCGCCAAGGACATCGTTGGCCGCACGGTCGCCGAATTCGGCAATCTCGATTTCGTCTGGAACCATGTCGGCCATCCCGGTCCCGCCTCGCTGGAGGGGATCGACATGGCGGATTACGCGCTGGCGATGGATCTTAATTGCCGCAGCGTGCTCGTCACCACGGAGGCCGCTATCCCCGTCCTTCGGGCGCGGCGCGGCGGCAGCCTGCTGTTCACCTCGTCCATCTCCGGTCTGACCGGCTCGCCCAACAGCCCGGTCTACTCGATGGCGAAGTTCGGCGTGGTCGGCTTCGTGCGCTCGCTGGCCAAGCGCCTCGCGCCCGACCGCATCCGGGTCAACGCCATCTGCCCCGGCCCGATCGACACGCCGATGCTGCGGACCTTCGTGCTCCGCCCCGACCAGCAGGCGCCGGCCGGCAAGGATGTCGAGACCCTGGTGACGGAGCGCGCCGGCCGCGTGCCGTTCGGCCGCCCCGGCAAGCCCGACGAGATCGCCAGCGCGGCGCTGTTCCTGATCTCGGACGAGGCCTCCTACGTCTCCGGCGTGGCCATGCCGGTGGACGGCGCGGCGACCGCCTGAGCGGGGCTCAGCGCAGTCCGACCCCGCCGGAGACGCCGATCCGGCCGTTCAGCCGCACCGTGAGCGAACCCGGCGGCGCGCTCGGCGGCACCGGATGCGCGGTCGGCGCGGGCGTCGTGTCCGCGCGAGTCTCCGGCTGCGGGGCCGCTCGGGGCGGCGGTGGCGGATCGGACGTGCGCGGCTGGTCCTCCGCCCATGCAGGGCAGCCGAGGCAGAGCAGTGCCGCAATGCTCATGGCGGTTCGGCGCATCGTGGTGCTCCCATCGAGGCTTCGGGCCATAGGTCTGCCGTGATCCGGCCACCTGGGCAAGCGAGTGGCAACCGCCGAGCCGGCAGGGCCGTTACGGGCTGCGATGGCCCAGCATCGCTTCCCCCGATGGCTGATCGCGTTGGGCGTGTTCCTCGCCGCCATCGTGCTCGTCGTCGTGTTTTGGAACTGGGACTGGTTCATCCCCTTCGTGCAGGCCCGCGCCTCGACGACCCTCGGCCGGCCGGTGACGATCGCCCATCTGCACGTCCACCCCGGCGGCGTGACGCGCATCGTGGCCGACGACGTCGAGATCGCCAACCCGGACGGCTTCCCTCCCGACAGCCGCATGGGCCGGATCGACCGCCTTGCCGTGGATGTCGATTTGGGCGCGTTGCTGCACGACCGCTCGGTGGTGCTGGTTCCCCGCGTCGAAATCCAGCACCCGGTGTTCGACATCGGAACGTCGCCATCCGGCGAGCCGAATTGGAAGCTCGCCATGTCCTCGTCATCGGGTGGCCCATCCGTGAAGATCGGCGACATCAGGATCGATAACGGGCACGCCAAGGTGGTGATCCCGAAGCTGAAGGCCGATTTCGCGCTCGACGTCGCCACTCGCGAGCCCGAGGCCGCCACCGACTCGGAGGGCGCGCAGCTCCTGGTGAACGCGAAGGGCACCTACGCCGGCCAGCCGATCACCGGGCGGTTCGTGGGCGGCGCCTTACTCTCCCTCCGCGACAAGGCCCGCCCCTATCCGATCGACCTGCACGTCGAGAACGGCCCCACGCACGTCGCGATCACCGGTACGGTGCAGGACCCGCTGGCGTTCAAGGGCGCCGACATCAAGCTCGACCTGGCCGGGCCGGACATGGCGCAGCTCTACCACCTCACCGGCATCCCGATCCCCGAGACGCCGCCCTATCGCATCACCGGCAATCTGGACTACGCCGAACGCAAGATCCGCTTCGACCACATGACCGGCCGCGTCGGGCACAGCGACCTCGAAGGCTCGATCGCCGTCGATCCCGGCGCGGAGCGGCCGCACATGACGGCCGATCTTGCCTCGAAGCTGGTGGACCTTACCGATCTCGGCGGCTTCATCGGCGCCACGCCCGGCCCGGCCGGCGGCGGTCAGACCCCACAGCAGCGCCGGGAAAAGGCGGCCGCGGCGCGCAGCCCCAACCTGCTGCCCGATCAGCCGATCAGCCTGCCCAAGCTGCAGGCCGCCGACGTGGACCTGAAGTACCGCGGGCATCGCATCCAGGGCCGCTCGATCCCGCTCGACGATCTCGCGGTCGACCTCACCATTCGCGACGGGGCCATCCGCGTGCATCCGGTCAGCTTCGGCGTCGGCCGGGGCCGCATCTCCGGCACCGTGGACCTAACGCCGAAGGGCAAGGCGCTCGCGGTCAAGGCCGACGTGGAGTTCCATCAGGTCGACGTCTCGCGGCTCCTGGCCGCGACGCATACGTTCGGCGGCGCCGGCACGATCGGCGGCCGCGCGGTGCTCGACGGGTCGGGCAACTCGCTCGCGCAAATCATGGGGCAGGGCAACGGCGACCTGAAGCTGTTCATGACCGGCGGCGATCTCAGCAGCCTGCTGGTCGATCTCGCCGGTCTCGAATTCGGCAATGCGCTGCTCTCGGCGCTCGGGCTGCCCGAACGTACGCAGGTGCGCTGCATGATCGCCGACCTGCCGCTGCAGCAAGGCGTGCTGAACACCCGCATTCTGCTGCTGGACACCACCGAGGCCAACATCATCGGCTCAGGAACCATCAATTTGCGCAACGAGACCATCGACTACCAGCTCAAGACCGATCCCAAGCATTTCACCATCGGCTCGCTCCCCGCGCCGATCGACATTCGCGGCCCGCTCAAGGGCCCCGGCATCCTGCCCGATCCGGCGGCACTCGCCGCGCGGGGCGGCGTTGCGGCGGCGCTCGGCGTGCTCCTCACCCCGCTCGCCGCGCTGCTGCCGACCATCCAACTCGGGCTCGGCAAGGACACCGATTGTACCAGGACCGTGGCGGCGGTGGGCGAGCAGGGCAAGAACCGCATGAGCCCGGCCGAAATCCGTCGGCAGACCGGCCACGGCGCTGCATCCGGGGGGCGGCTCCGCAAGTAACACGGACATGATGCCCGTCACCCTCCCGGTTGGGTTGCTTGTTGGTCCGGGGGTCGGCGGGTATCGTCTAGCTGAACGCGATGAGGTCCTTCTGAGCGCATCTCCGCACGATCGGGCCGACGAGCACGTCGCCGCCCTGCTCCAGCGCAGCGCCGACGGCGACCGCGCGGCGTTCCGGCGTCTCTATGACCTGCAATCGGGCCGGCTCTACGCCGTCGCGCTGCGCATCACGCGCCAGTCCGCCCTCGCCGCCGACGCCATGCACGAGGCCTTCGTGAGCGTCTGGCAATATGCCGACCGATTCGATCCGGCGCGCGGAGCCGGGGAGGCGTGGCTAACCAGTATCGTCCGCTACCGGGCGCTCGACCTGGTGCGCCGCGGCGTGCGCGAAGTGACCGGGCTCGACCTCCCCGAGCAGGAGGACGACGACCCCGACCCGCTGGCACGTCTCCTCGGGAGCGCCGAGGGTGCCGCGCTGCGTCGCTGCCTCGAGGAGCTGGACGCCGAGCGGCGGGCCCTGATCGTCCACGCCTTCATGGACGGGCTGACGCACACCGAGCTGGCCGATCGATTCGCCATGCCGCTCGGCACAGTGAAATCCTCGATCCGGCGCGGATTGGCCGGGCTGCGGCAATGCCTTGAGCCCGAGGGCGCGAGATGAGCGGCGAGAGCGAGGATTTCGACCTCCTGGCCGGCATCTACGTGCTCGGCGCGCTCGAAGCCGACGAGGCGCGGGCGGTGGAGGAACTGGCGGCGCGCGATGGCGCGGTCGCCCACTCGATCGAGGCTTGGCAGAACCGACTCGCCCCGCTCGCCGCCGCGATCCCGCCCCGCCCCGCCCCCGCCGATCTCTGGAGCCGGATCGACGCCAGCATCGGCGGCCCGGCGGAAGCCGAGGCGGAGCCGCCGCCGACGTTGCCGGCGCAGATGACGCCGCTCGGACAGGCCTGGCGAAGCGTGGCGGTATGGCGCGGGGTGTCGGCGGCGCTGGCCTTGGCCGCCGCGTTCGCAGGCATCGCCCTCCTCTCCCGCCCCGAGCCCGCGACCTACGCTGCGGCACTCGCCCCGGCCGGCGCCCCGGCGCCCGCGTTCCTCGCGCAGATGTCGCCCGACGGCTCGCTCATGGTCCGTCCGCTGGCGCCGGTGCAAGCGGCCCAGGGCAAGGACATGGAGCTGTGGGCGCTACCGCCGGGTGCGAAAACCCCGGTCTCGCTCGGCGTGCTTCCAGGGATCGGCCGCAGCGTGTCGATGCGCAACCTTCCGACCGGCTCGACACAGCTAATGGTCAGCCTGGAACCCACGGGCGGCTCGCCGACCGGCCAGCCGACCGGACCGGTGATCTATTCCGGGACGCTGAAGCGGCTTTAAGGCCGCCGGCTCGCGTCAGGCGATCGCGCCGGCAAAACCGGGCAGCGAATCGGGACCAAACCGGTTCGGCCCCGGAGTGCCCCGCGTGCAGGCCCAGACGATGACGATAACCCAGCCCACGACCGGAATGAGGCCCAGCAGCACCCACCAGCCGGACCGATCGATGTCGTGCAGACGACGCACGCTCACCGCAAGGTTCGGCAAAAACAAGGCGAGACCGATGATCACGCCGAGCAACGACGTGCCGGCGGCCGCGTCGACGACGTTGGCGACGACATCGACGATGACCACGAACAGAGCGAAGAACCAGTACTCCGACCGGCACGCCCGTCCGCTGAACGTGACGTATTTGGAGAAACACGATCCGATTGCCTCGCCGAAGCCCATCGCTCCCTCCCCATCAGCGGCTCGGCAAATCTGTATCGCGACCGCAGCGATCCGGGCAACGGGAAAATGGCGTCGTACCCCTCACCCCTCCCTCTCCCCTCAGAAGGGGAGAGGGAGAAGACAAAGCCCTCTCCCCTGCTTGGGGGAGAGGGTTAGGTGAGGGGGCCGCGCACGGCCCGACCGCGGGCCGGCCGTGACAGCGTCAGAGTCCACTGAACCAGTTGTAGCCCTGGTCTTCCCAATAGCCGCCGGGATACGTGTTCGTGACGCTCATCGCCATGATGTATTTGGGGTTCTTGAAGCCGAGCTTGGTCGGGATGCGGAGCTTCATCGGGAAGCCGTATTTGCGCGGCAGCACCTCGTCGCGCCATCCGAGTGCCAGCAAGGTCTGCGGATGCAGCGCGGTCGCCATGTCGATGCTGCTGGTGTAGTCGTCGGCGCAGCGAAACGCGACATAGCGCGCATGGAGATCGGCGCCGATCCGGCGCAGGAAGTCGCTGAACGTGACGCCGCGCCACTCGCCGATCGCGCTCCATCCCTCGACGCAGACATGTCGCGTGATCTGCGAGGTCTGCGGTAGCGCGCGCAAGCGATCGAGCGTCCAAGGCGTCGTGTCGCCGATCAGTCCGCCGAGTTCGAGGCGATACGTGGCGCCGTCCACCGTCGGCGCGCGCCATTCAGGGTAATAGGCGTTGAACGGGAACGGCTCGGTGATGGCGCTCGCCGGGAAGGTCGCGGCG
Source organism: uncultured Alphaproteobacteria bacterium (assembly GCA_963795435.1). Lineage (GTDB taxonomy): Bacteria > Pseudomonadota > Alphaproteobacteria > Acetobacterales > Acetobacteraceae > JAFKFI01. Next base: position 519,128 of record CAWCHV010000009.1, on the reverse strand, counting down.
AGTCGGTGCGGACTGAACAGCGCGGCCTGCAGCCGGTCGTTCAGCCGCGACATCGTCCACAGCACGCGGTCCACCGCGTCGCCGTCCGACAGATTGCAGCCGCCGAGCAGCGATAGCGCGCCGACCGAAAACCCGCCCCGCAGGAACATCCGGCGGTCCAGACGCGACAGCGCGCGACGATGATCGGCTACGAAGGACTTGCTCATTCGGCTGGCCCTCCCTGCGGCAGATGGCCGCCGGTAATCATCGTCGGCAGCACGCGAGGCACGAGGGCGACCAGCGCGAGGTGCACGACGATGAACGCGGCGATCGCCGACATGCAGAAGAAATGGACATAACGGGCGGTATCGTAGCCGCCAAGCAGTGCGGTCAGCGGCGCGAACTGCACCGGCTTCCAGATCGCGAAACCGGACGCGAGCGCGCCGAGCAGTGCCACGATGACACCGAGATAGAACACGCGCTGCACGGCGTTGTACATGCCGGTCCGATGCGGCAGCCGGAAGCGCAGCGCGAGGCCAAGATCGTGTGCCACCTCGACCGGGCGCACCGGAAACATGCGGCGGCGGAAATGGCCGCTGGCGATGCCGTAGACGAGATACACGACGAAGCTCGCCACCAGCAGCCACATCGCGGCGAGATGCCAGGCAATGGCCCCGGCCAGCCAGCCGCCGAGCGTGATCGCCGGCGGGAAAGTGAAACCGAACAGCGGCGAGGCGTCATAGATCCGCCAGCCGCTGAGCATCATGCAGATGACCGCGAACGCCGTGGTCCAATGGACGATCCGAACCGTCAGTGGATGGATACGCAAGGATTTTTCTCCGCTACGAGCCTTGTCGCGGCGGGCGGCCGGGGAGGAAACCGCCCGCCGCCGCCCGTCACGACGCCGGCATCAGCACCTGGTCGATCGAGAAGATCTCGCCGTTCGATTGCGCCACGTCGTAGACCACGATGTCCGCGACGTCGCCCCTGCCATCCTTGATGACGATGTTGTTCGATCCGTTCATCATCAGGGTCAGCGTACCCCCCTCGACCGTCTTGAGCGTGGCTTGGCCGTGGCCCTCCTGGATCATCTCGCGCAGCTTGTTGGAGGTATAGCGGCCCGGTACCACGTGATACGTCAGCACCTTGGTCAGGGTTACCTTCTCCTCCGGCCGCAGCAGATTTTCCACCGTTCCGGGCGGCAGCTTGCCGAAGGCGGCATTGGTCGGCGCGAACACGGTGAACGGGCCCTTGCCCTGTAGGGTGTCGACCAGCCCGGCCGCCTTAACCGCGGCGACCAGGGTGGTGTGGTCCTTCGAGTTCACCGCGTTCTGCACGATCGTCTTGCTCGGATACATCGCCTCTCCGCCGACCATGACGGTCTGCTCGGCGAATGCGGGTCCGGCGAACGCGACGGCAAGCGCGGCGGCGGCAAGGATATGCTTCATCGGGAAACTCCTCGGGGTTGCGGTCGCGGCCGCACTCGACCGCTGCAATCCCTACTGACGGACGTTCCCGACGGATGCAGGGGCCGATGAAATTATCGGGGAAATTACCCGGCGGCGCGCTCGCCGGCGATTTCCTCGGCCAGCCGCGCCGCCTCGCGCAGATCGTCGAGGAACGCGCGGTATTCCCGCGCGCGCCCCTCCTCGTCCGGCACGCGCAACAGGAAGGACGGATGCACCGTGACGAACGCCGCCTGCCCGTCGGGCAGGTCGATGCGTCGTCCGCGCTCGCGCCCGATGGTGACGGCGCGGCCGAGAGCCGCGCGCGCCGCCGTGGCGCCGAGCAGCACCAGCAGGTCGGGCCGCACCTCGCGCAACTCGATGTCGAGCCAGAACTTGCAGGCGGCGATTTCCGGGCTCTCCGGCTTCTGATGGATGCGCCGCTTGCCGCGCGGGACGAATTTGAAGTGTTTCACCGCATTGGTGACGTAGACGGTCCGCCGGTCGATGCCCGCCTCCTCCAGCGCCCGGTCCAGCAGTTGGCCGGCGGGGCCGACGAAGGGGCGCCCCGCCACATCCTCCTGATCGCCCGGCTGCTCGCCGACGAACATGACGCGGGCATCCGCCGGGCCTTCGCCGAACACGGTCTGGGTGGCCGGTTCCCACAGGTCGCAGCGCCGGCAGGTCTCGGCTTCGTGCGCGGCGCGGGCGAGCGGCGTGTTGCGAGCCGCCGGCCCGCTCTCGCGCGAGCGGGTGCGGACGGGCCCGAGCGGCAGCTTGTCCGGTGCGCGCAAGACTTGCTCCACGATCTCCTCGGTCCAGCCCGATGCCGACCGGGTCGTAAGCGGAAGCGCCGCGGGGTCGGGCAGGTTGCGCCAACACGCCTCCAGCGCGTCGTCGTCCGGCACGTCGCGAGGCTCGACGCCTGGGCCGAACCGCAACCCGCGGCCGTCCCAATGGCCGCTTGCGTCGGGCGTGAGGATAGACCAGCGCAGCGCCGTGAAGCGGCGGGCGAGAAACTCCGCGTTGGCTTCGAGGATGTAGTGGTCCGGTTCGAACCATCCGACGTACCACGTGCCATCCGGTCTGGTGATCGCGCGGAAGCGGAGGAGGGCTCGCATCCTGTGCAGATCTCGCCGCACGGACCGCGCGAGCGCCAGGGCGCCCGATATCTCCGGGTCGGTCGCCCGCTCGAATGAATGCCGCTCGCCGCGATGGGCGCGCCAGACCAGCCGGTAGAGCAGGCCGAACCGCTCCGGCTCGCGCGCCAGGATCGCGGTCCCGGCCAAGGCCACCAGCGCCCGCGAGACATTGAACGTATCCTCTGTCGCCGGGGGCAGGGGATCTCCCGCCGATCCGTCGGCGCCCACGGACCAGAGGATCGTCTCGGGCGGCACGCCGCCGAGCACTAGCGCGCGTGTGGCGCGGCGCCAGCCGTCCCAGTCCGTCTCGCGGGCGAGGACGATTCTGGGCATCAGCCGAGTAGACCTGTCGCGGAATCGGCCGCCATCGGTAAATCTTCCAGGCGAGCGCCCGGCCGCGCAAGCTCCCGCTCTCTGCCGGACACGATGGGGTAGGAGAAAATGGCGGCCGTAATTCAACCCTTCGTCCGGGACGAAGCCGTGATTATGTTCGACGGGAGCAGGGAGAAGGCAAAATGCAGAGCTTCGCGCGCAGCTATCGGCCACTCGTCATGGGGCGGCGCGGGGCGGTTGGCGCCAACCATCCGCTGGCCGCGCAGGCGGGGCTCGACGCGCTGCGCGCCGGCGGCAATGCGTTCGACGCCACCGTCGCGGTCGCGACCACGCTGTTCGTGGTCGAACCACACATGTCGGGACTTGGCGGCGATGCCTTCTATCACGCGCATCTGGCCGCACGCGGCGCGGCCGAGGTCTATAACGGCACCGGCCCGGCGCCCGCCTCAGCCCACCCGGAGCGATTCGCCGACGGGGTGGCGGTGCGCGGGCCGCGCAGCGTGTCGGTGCCCGGCGCGCTGGCGGCTCTCCAGGCGATGCACGCGGCCCACGGGCGGCTGCCCTGGTCGGGGCTGTTCGACGCTGCGATCGGTCACGCGCGGGACGGATTCGCCGCCACGCGGGCCTACCGGGACTATGCCGGCCAGAGCCTCGCGGCGCTTGCCCCCGATCCGCTGAGCCGCGCCGCCTTCCTGGCCGGCGCCGACGCGGCGCCGCCGATCGCGGGGCTGATCCGCCAGCCGGCGCTGGCGCACACCCTGGAGGAGATCGCCGCTGACGGCGCCGAGACCTTCTATCGCGGCCGCCTCGCCCGCCGACTCGCCGCCGGGATGCGCGAGGCCGGGGTGCCGATCACCGAAGCCGACCTCGCCGCCTGCACCGCCGAGCTGCAATCGCCCATCGCCATCGCCTATCGCGGCTTCGAGGTCACGCAGACGCCGCCCAACTCGACCGGGTTCACGTTTCTGCAGATGCTGCGGACGGTGGAGCGGTTCGACCTCGCGAGGCTCGATCCGGTGCAGCGCATCCACGTCATGGTGGAGGCGAAGAAGCTCGCATTCCTCGACCGCGAGCGGTACGGCACCGATCCGCGCCACGAGGAGGTGCCGATCGCGCGCCTGCTGTCGGACGCCCATGCCGACGAGAGCGCCGCCCGCATCGACCCGCGCCGCGCCGCCGAGTTGCCGCTCGCGGAGCCCGAGCGGGCGGGAGATACGACCTATTTCTGTGTTGTGGACGAGAGCGGCAATGCGGTATCCGCCATCCAGAGCCTGAACTCGCTGTTCGGCTCGGGTGTCACCGCCGGTGATACCGGAATCCTGCTCAACAACAGGATGGCCTACTGGCATTTGGCGCCGGGCCACGCCAACCGGCTGGCGCCCGGCAAGCGGGTTCGCCACACGATGAACGCGCCGATCGTGCTGAACGGCGGCAAACTTTGGGGCGTGCTCGGCACGCCGGGGGCGGACAACCAGGTGCAGGTCAACCTTCAGGTATTGACGGCCATGCTCGATCTCGGGGCCGACCCGCAGCAGGCGGTCGAGGCGCCGCGCTGGACCAGCGTTCAGCAAGGCCAAGGCGCCAACTGGCCGCACGAGGGCGACGGCCGCCTCACCGTCGAACCGGGCTTTGGCCCGGACGTGCTGCGCGGGTTGGAGGCGCTCGGCCATCGGCTCGACCGCGTGGGTCCGCTCGAGGGTCCGTGCAGCGTCCAGGTCATCCGGGTGGCGGAAAACGGGGTGCGGATCGCCGGCTCCGACCCCCGGCACGACGGCTGGGCGGCGGCGTGGTGAGCACGCTCCGCGCCACCGCGCCGGCCATAGGCCTGCTCGCCCTCCTCGCCGCCGCTCCCGCTCCTGCGCCCGTCGAGCAGGTCGCGCCCGAATCGGCGATGTCGATCATGGGTGTGACGGTGCAGGGACCGGCCGGCAAGGATGTCGGCCGGTTGACCGACGTGCTGGTCGGACAGGATGGCCGGCCGGTCGCGGCGGTCATCGACTTCGGCGGCTTCCTCGGCGTGGGCAACCGCAAGGTCGCGGTGGACTGGAAATCCCTGAAATTCTCGCCGGGCGACAAGACCCATCCGATCACGCTCGAACTCGCGCCCGACCAGGTCCGCGCGGCGCCGGATTACAAGGACCAGCAGCCGGCGCCCGTGGTCAAGCCCGACGTCGTCAAGTCGGAGGCGGTCAAGGCGGAGCTCCCCAAACCGGCAGCGGCGCTACCGGACACAGCCAAGCCGGCGGCGCAGCCACCCGACACGGCCAAGCCGGCGGCGCCGCTGCCGGACACGGCCAAGTCGGACGCGGGCAAGCCGAACGGGACGACCCAGCCGGACGCAACGACCCAGCCGAACGCGCCCCAACCGGATGCAGCGAAATCGGATGCGACCAAATCGGACTCGACCCAGCCGAATGCGCCCCCACCGGACGCGACCCAGCCGGATGCAGGCAAGCCTGATGCGGTGAAGCCAGGCCCTTCCGGCTAGAGCGAGTCCCTCACTTATGGCCCACGCCCGCAGCGCTCGCGCGCTCGACATGGTGAATTTCTTCGTCGCCGACGTGCAGACCGGCTTCGGACCCTTCATCGCCGTCTATCTCACCGCGAACAAATGGACCGACGGCCAGATCGGGGTCGCCCTCAGCCTCGGCACCATCGCGGCGCTGATCGGGCAGGTGCCGGCCGGCGCGCTGGTCGATGCTCTCTACAACAAGCGCGTGGCGGCGATGGTCGGCGTGGTCGCGGTCAGCTTCAGCGCCCTGCTGTTCGCGCTCTTCCCCCTGGTGGGGCCTGTTTACCTCGCCGAACTGCTGCATGGCCTCGCCAGCTGCGTGCTCACCCCGGCGATCGCGGCGGTCAGCCTGGCATTGGTCGGGCACGCCGCTCTCGGCGAGCGGCTCGGGCGGAACGCGCGGTTCGCTTCGGTCGGCAACGGCATCGCCGCCGGCGTCATGGGCGTGATCGGCAGCGCGGTGTCGCCGGAAGCGGTGTTTTGGCTCACCGCCGCGCTGGGCGCTCCGGCCCTCGTGGCCCTCGCGATGGTCGGCCGGGTCGAACCGGCCGAGCGGCCGCTCAAGGCGGACCCGTTCGACTGGCATGGGCTGCGCGACCTGGTCGCCGACCGGCGGGTGCTGGCATTCGGGCTTTGCACGCTGCTGTTCCATCTGTCGAACGCCGCGATGCTGCCGTTCGCCGCCGCGTCGGTGACCAAGACCGCCGGCGACCTCGCCAGCATGATCGTGGGCGCCTGCATCGTGTTGCCGCAGATCGTCGTTGCCCTGATGTCGCCCTGGGTCGGCGCGCGCGCCGAGACCTGGGGCCGCCGGCCGCTGCTGGTGCTGGGCTGGGCGATGCTGGCCCTGCGCGGCGTGCTGATCGCGCTCGTTCCCAACGCGTTTCTGCTCATCGCCCTGCAGGCGCTGGGCGGCATCAGCGGCGCGGTGTTCGGGGTGATGTTCCCGCTGATCTCGGCCGACGTGACCGTCGGCAGCGGCCGGTTCAACCTGTGCATGGGCGTGCTCGGGCTCGCCGTGTTCGTGGGCGCCTCGCTCAGCACCATGATGGCCGGCTGGACGGCCGACCATTTCGGCGATACGGCGGCGTTCATGGCGCTCGCCGCGGCCGGTCTCGCCGGGGCGCTGGCATGTCGGTTCGTGATGCCGGAAACCCTGCTCACCCCGCCATCGGGCGAGCCGCCGCGCGTGCTTAGGAGGCGCCGACCGGCATCTTAGGGCGGACGTTGGCGGCGTCCGTGGCGTCCCGTCCCGCCGCGCCGATCGTCCGCGGCACGCGGGTCCAGGCGGCGTAGAGTGCCGGGACGAAGAACAGGGTCAACGCCGTGGCGCTCACCAGGCCGCCCATGATGGCGATCGCCATCGGCCCCCAGAACACCGAGAATGCCAGCGGGACCAACGCCAGGATCGCGGCGGCGGCGGTGAGCAGGATCGGGCGGGCGCGCCGCACCGTGGCCTCGACAATCGCCTCCGCCGGCGACAGGCCGCGCCGCAAATCCTGCTGGATCTGGTCGACCAGGATCACCGAGTTCCGCATGATGATGCCGGCCAGCGCGATGAACCCGAGCATCGCGACGAAGCCGAACGGCGCGCCGGTCACGAGCAGCGCCCCCGTCACCCCGATCAGCCCGAGCGGCGCGGTGAGCAGCACCATCGCGACCCGGCTGAACGACTGGAGCTGGACGATCAGCAGCGTGAGCATCACCAGCACCATCAGCGGCATGATGACGTTGATCGAGGCCTGCCCCTTGGCGCTCTCCTCCACCGCGCCGGCGGTCTCGATGCGGTAGCCGGCCGGCAGGTCGGCCTTGATCTTGGCGAGGGCCGGCAGGACCTGCGCCGTCACGTCCGGCGCCTGCATCCCGTCCGCGATGTCGCCGCGCACCGCGAGCTCGGGCGTGCGGTTTCGGCGGTAGAGGATCGGTTCCTCCAGGCCGTAGCTGACCGTGGCGATCTGCGCCAGCGGGACGGTCCGGCCGTTCGGCGCGCGAATGGCGATCTGCGCCAGATTGCCGAGATCCTGCCGCTCGGCGTCCGTGGCGCGCGCGACCACCGGGATGAGGTCGGTCCCCTCCCGGTAGTCCGTCACCGCGAAGCCGGTCAGCACCGTCTGCAGCGCGGCGGCGACGTCCCCGCTGGAGAGGCCGAGCATTCGGGCCTTGTCCTGGTCCACCGTCACCTGCACCGATTTGGCCAGATTGCCCCAACTGTCGCTGACGTTGCGCAGGTGCGGGTTGGCGCGCATCGCTTGGCGCACCTCGCGGGCGATCCGGCGCAGCTCGGCCGGATCGGGGCCGGTCACGCGGAACTGCACCGGGTAGCCGACCGGCGGGCCGAGCTCCAGGCGCGAGCTTCGGATACGCATGTCGGCGAAGCCCGAGGCAGCGCCCTCGTCCGCCAGCTTGGTTAGCTTGGCGAGCAGCGCCTCGCGGGCCGGGATGGAGTGGGTGTTGATGACGAACTGGGCGTAGTTGGCGCTCTCGAGCTGCGGCGAGAAGGCCAGGAAGAAGCGCGGCGTGCCGACCCCCGTGTAGGCGGCGTAGGAGGAGACGCCGGGATCGTGCCCGACCACCGCCTCGAGCCGCGCCACCTCGGCTGCCGTGGCCGCGAAGGAGCTGCCCTCGGGCAGCCGCAGGTCGATCAGCACCTCGAGCCGGTCGGACGCCGGGAAGAATTGCTGCGGCACGCGGGCGAAGCCGACCACCGACAGCGCGAAGGCCAGCACGGTCCCGCCGATCACCACCCAGCGCCATCGCACGCACCAGCGGATGACGCGCCGGAAGCGGCGATAGAGGCGGCCTTGGTAGACATCGTGCTCGATGCCGTCGGCGCGCGGCGGCTTGCGGACGGGCAGCAGCGCCGCGCCGAGGAATGGGACGAACACCACCGCCACGATCCAGGACAGCACAAGCGAGAGGCCGACCACGCGGAAGATGTCGCGGGTGTATTCGCCGGTCGAGGATTGGGCGAGGCCGATCGGCAGGTAGCCCGCGGCCGTCACCAGGGTTCCGGTCAGCATCGGAAAGGCGGTGGCGGTGAAGGCGAAGCTGCCGGCTCGCATCCGGTCCCAGCCCTGCTCCAGCTTCACCAGCATGGTCTCGACCGCGATGATCGCGTCGTCCACCAGCAGCCCGAGGGCGATGATCATGGCGCCGAGCGAGATCCGCTGCAGGTCGATCCCCAGCAGCTTCATCCCGACCAAGGTGCCGGCCAGCACCACCGGCACGCTGATCGCGACCACCAGCCCGCTGCGCCAGCCGAGGCTGATGAAGCTGACCAGCAGCACGATCGCCAGCGCCTCGAGGAAGCTGTCCTGGAACTCGCCAACGTCCTTGGCGACGACATCGGGCTGGTCGTTCACCCGCACGGCGTTCACCCCGACCGGCAGGCTCGGCGCGATCTCCGCCATGCGTTCGTCGATACGGCGGCCGAGGTCGAGGATGTTGCCGCCCTTGGCCATCGAGATGCCGAGTGCCAGCGCCGGGCGGCCGTTCACGCGGAAGGTCGACTCCGGGGGGTCCACGGTCCCCCGGCTGATCGTCGCGAGGTCGGAGAGCGGCACCAGATGACCGTGGACGCCGATCGGCAGCTTTCGCAGCATCGCCGGGCCGTCGATCCCAGCGCCGGTGCGGACGAACACCCGGTCGTGCCTGGTGTCCACGAAGCCGCCGGCGACCACGCCGTTCTCGCGGCGCAGGACGTCGAACACCGCCTGCGCGTCGAGGCCGAGCTCGGCGAGCTTGCGGTAGGAGAAGTCGACATAGATGCGCTCCTCCTGCTCGCCGAAGATCTGCACCTTGCCGACGCCGGGCACGCTCAGCAGCCGCTCGCGCACATCCTCCAGCACGTGCTTGAGCTGAGGCAGGCTGAAGCCGTCCCCGGTGAAGCCGTAGAGGATGCCGAACACGTCGCCGAACTCGTCGTTGAAATACGGCCCGCGCACGCCGGACGGGAAAGTACCCTGGATGTCGCCGATCTTCTTGCGGACCTCGTACCATAGACCGGGCACGTTGGCCGGCGGCGTGTCGTCGCGCAGCGAGATGGTGATGATCGCGCGGCCGGGCTGGGTCGCGCTCTCGGTATAGTCGAGCGACGGCAGCTCCTCGAGCTTGCGCTCGATCCGATCCGTCACCTCGCTGGCCATCTCGGCGGCCGAGGCGCCGGGCCAGTCGACCTCGACGATCATCTGCTTGATGGTGAAGGGCGGGTCCTCGGCCCGGCCGAGCGCCATGTAGGCCCAGGCGCCGGCGGCCAGGATCGCCAGCATGGCGTACAGCGTCACCACACGGTGCCGCAGCGCCCAGGCGGACAGGTTCAGGCGTCCCCCTCTGCCAGCCCAGCGCTGGCTCACCGGGGCACGCTCATCTGGGCGACCTCATCGGGTGGGACCGCTCCATGCCGTCACGGGCATGTCGGGGTCGAGCTGGAGCTTGCCGGCGGTCACGACCTCGTCGCCGGCGGCCAGCCCCGACGCGATGGCGACCGTGCCGTCGGCATGGTAGGCGCCGACCTGCACGGGACGCAGGGCGGCGCGCTGGCGCCGCGGATCGAGCACCCAGACCGCCGGATGTCCGTCCTGATCGGCGATCGCGGTGGCCGGCAGCAGGGCCACGGGGGAACCCGCCGGATGGGTGAACCGCACCGCCGCCGTCATGCCGAGGGCAAGGTTGCGCGGCCGGTCCAGCAGGGTGATCCTGACGGCGAAGGTGCGACTGGCCGGGTCGGCCAGCGCGCCGATCTCCCGCAGCCGTCCGTGGAGCAACTCGCCCGGGTTCGACCAGAGGGAGACGGTTATGTCCTTGGCCGCCCGCACATCGGCCAGCCGGTTCTCGGGGACGTCCACCAGCACCTCGGTCTCGGCGGCGTAGGCGATGCTCGCGACGGTCTGCCCGGCGGTCATCACCTGGCCGACCTGGGCCGGCAGCGCGGTGATCAGTCCATCGGCGTCGGCGCGCAGGGTGGTGTAGGAGAGCTGATCGCTGGCCAGCGCCAGCTGGCGCTCGGCCTGGGCCAATTTGGCCTCCGCGCTCAGCATCGCGGCCTGGCGCTTGTCGAACTCGGAGGGCAGGAAGGCGGCGGATTTCGGGCCCATCTTGCCGTACCGCTCGAACTCGGCCCGCGTGTTCACGGCCGACGCCCGTGCGGCGGCGACCGCCTGCTCGTCGGCCTCGTGGTTGAGGCTGAGGTCGGTGGGATCGAGTTTGGCGATGACCTGCCCGGCGTGGACGAAGTCCCCGATATTGACCGGCCGGTCGACCACCTTGCCGGCCACGCGGAAGCCGAGATCGGCCAGCACCCGCGCCTGGACGGTGCCGGAGTAGGTCAGCGAGACCTCCGAGGACGTCATCTCGACGGTCTGGACGCGGACCGGCCGCGGCTCCGCCGCCCGGAGCCCGACGGGCGCCAGGAAGAGGGCGGCGAGGATCGGCAGAACGCGCATGGCACGCGCGACGGGGTAGGATTCCAACAGGGACACCTCTGTCGGGCCTGGATGTCAGGAATTGCTTAACGAGTCGCTAAGCAGACGGAGGAGCGTGCGGCTCTGCTCCCGAGGGCGCGACTTTTTGCCCCTCGAGCGCGGAGCGTCAAGCATAGTTTGGTCGCGGGAGCGGGAATGAAGCCGAGTATCCGCAAATCGGAAACGAAAAGCGGCGCCCGAAGGCGCCGCTTCCGTAGATATGGGCGTTGAGGCTTAGCTCTTGCGGCGACGGATCAGCCCGAGACCGACCAGGCCGGCGCCGAGCAGCGCCATCGAGGCGGGCTCCGGGATGGGAGTGGTCCCTACCGCGAACGTGCCGTCTCCACCGCCATTGGTGATCGTCAGCGTGGTTGTCGCTCCATTGTTCACGAATCTGAACACGCTGGTCGTGTTAGTGAAAGCGTCTTCCTGGAACTTGATGTTCTTCGGCGCAGTCATGAAGGAGTTGCCCGCGCTCGTCAGGAACAAGTTGAGCAGGACGTCCGCAGTTGGCGTCCCCGACCCGCCGATCCCCACTGAATTGGGTGGAGTGCCGGCGAGCGTTCCAGAGCCCAGGGTAATATCGTTGCCGCCTACGTCCGTATGGACGCCGCCATTGCTGACCGTGTCCAGGTTGCCGGGATCACCGAGGAACGTGTAGTCGAGGCTGCTGAAGCTTCCGTTGATCGGTGTCGTGGGGCTCGCTGCGTTCCATCCCGGCAGGGTGCCGGTCCCCGTGAACGTCTTGTAAAGGCCGTACGCCGACGCTCCGGTCCCGTTCTGCAGACCCGAGGTTCCCGGAAGCACGAAGCTGTTGCCCAAAGCAAAGAACGCCAGCTTTATCGTGCCGGTTTCCGTGAACGCGCCGGTCGCATTGTTGATGGTCGCCGTCGCGTAATCGCCGAGCGTGTAGCGATCCGCCTGGAATGGCCCCTGAGTGCCCAATCCGGCCCCGGCCGGATCGAAGGTCACGGTCACCGGCGTCGCGTGTGCGGTGGCCATCGCGGCGATGCCGAGCACGCCGGCGAGTGCCGTGCCCTTAGCAAGATCGAACCAGAGTTTGTTGCGCGTCATAATTCGTAGTCCCTTTTTCCGTCCGGCCTAAACGCTCCCTGTCCAGTCGCCCCTCGATTTGCAAGCGCGGGAACAGGCTACCAGCAGCGAATGCAAGGGCCGGGCCAGCGCGACATAGCCGCGCGAATGCTGGGGATTGGCCCGCTCATACTAGTTTCCCGGCGGAACGGTGTAAGGATTTCCGACAGTCTGATCCGAATCGCGGGCGCAAGAGAGCGACTTCTCTCGGTTTCGTGAGGATGCGGCGAGGTTTTTTTCCATCGCAGCGGACATCCATCCGGATCAATAACCTTAGGTTGTCCCATTTTTGCGTCCTAAAGAGGTAACCTACTGAACTTGCAGCATGCTTTTCCCGTAGTTCATGGCAGATTCCCGGGTGGTTGTTAATCGCCGTTCATTTTCCCGCCGCTGGCGTGTAAAGTTTCCCGACACATCCTGCTGGATACGATGGTTCGCCGTGCTCAATTCCACTCTCGCGGTCCTGGATCGGCCGGTGCGCCCGCTCGGGGAAGTGGGTGGTCCGCGGCCCCAGCCTCACGACGAGGTGATTTTTTGGCCGGCCGGACCCGGCGGATCAATCCGCGCCGTCCACGACAGCCTGGGGGAATAGATGCCGCGGTTCTCTTATGATCTCGCCTTCGACCGCAACATCGGTTGGCTGACCGACTGGGAGCAGCAGGCCCTGCGGTTCAAGCGGGTGGCGATCGCGGGCATGGGAGGCGTCGGCGGAGTGCATCTCCTGACCCTGGCGCGCTTCGGCGTCGGCGCCTTCAGCATTGCCGATTTCGACAGTTTCGATGTCGTGAACTTCAACCGGCAGATCGGCGCCAACACCGCGACCATCGGGCGGCCCAAGGCCGAGGTGCTGGAGGAGATGGCGCGCTCGATCAACCCGGAGGTGCTGATCCGGCGGTTCGACCACGGCATCGACGACGGCAACATCGACGCCTTCCTCGACGGCGCCGACGTGTTCGTGGACGGCTTCGACTATTTCGTGCTCGGCATCCGCCGCAAGGTGTACGCGCGCTGCGCCGAGCTCGGCATTCCCGCGCTGTGCGCCGCGCCGGTGGGCATGGGCGTCGGCTTTCTCGCCTTCCTGCCGGGCGGCATGAGTTTCGAACGATATTTTCGCTTCGAAGGCAGGCCGGAGCTCGAACAGTATCTGCGTTTCCTCGTCGGGCTCGTGCCGAGGGCGCTGCATCGCGCCTACCTGGTTGATCCGTCGCGGCTCGACTTCGCCGCGAAACGCACACCTTCCACCGGCGCGTCCTGCCAGCTCTGCTCCGGCGTCGCCGCCGTCAACGCCGTGAAGCTTATGCTGGGCCGCAGCGGCGTCGCCGCCGTTCCGTATCACCACCACTATGATCCCTACGTGGGCAAGCTGGCGGTGACGAAGCTGCGCTGGGGCAACGCGGGGCCGCTGCAGAGCCTCAAGATCGCGCTCGGCAAGCGCGGGCTCGCGGCGCTGGCGCGCCAGAAGCCGCCGCCGGCCGAGCCGCCGCCGGGCTCGCCGATCGAGGAGATCCTGCGCGCCGCGCGCTGGGCGCCGAGCGGCGACAACGTGCAGCCCTGGCGCTTCGAAATCCTGGACGAGAACAGCGTGCGCGTGCTGCTCGACGCCGACCATGCCGGCAACGTCTACGAGTATCGCGACGGAGAGCCGACGCTGATCGCCGGCGGCGTGCTGCTGGAGAGCCTGCGCGTCGCCGCGACGGGCTGGGGCCGCGCCATGACATGGTCGTACGAGGGCCTCCAAGAGCCGAGCCTCCGGGGCTCGCCCGGCCGGCATGTCGCGCGGGTCGAGTTCCACCCCGACACATCGGTCACGCCGGACCGCTGGCTGCCGCACCTCATGCAGCGTTCGGTCGACCGGCGACGCTATCGCGCGCGGCCGCTGACCGCGCGCGAGGCGCAGTCCCTGACCGACGCCGCCGGCGCGGATGTCCGCGTCGAATGGCATCAATCGCTCGGCGCACGGCTGCGCTTCGCACTGCTCGGCGCGCGCGCCACGGACATCCGGCTGCGCGCGCCGGAGACCTACGAGGTGCATCGCCGGATGCTGGATTTCGGGCGCAAGCACAGCCCGGACGGGATCCCCGGCGGCGCCGTGGGCCTCGACCGCGCGACGCTCGCGATCATGCGCTGGGGAATGGCAAGCTGGTCGCGGCTGCGCTTGCTCAACCGGCTCGGCGGCACCTGGAGCACCGCCGCGCAGCTCGATCTGCTGCCCGGCCTGGCGAGCGGCGCCTTCTTCACGATGCGCCTCGCCCATCTGGCAAGCGGTCCAGACGCCGCGCCGGAGCAGCGCGTGACGGCGTTGCTGCGCGTGGGCGAGGCCGTGCAGCGCTTCTGGCTGGAGGCGAGCCGGCTCGGGCTCGTCGTGCAGCCGGCGCTGGCCATCCTGGCCTTCGCCCATCACGGCGACGCGAACACGGCATTCTCCGCCGACGCGGCGGTCGTCCGCAAGTCACGCAAACTGGCCGCCCGCTTCCGCCGGGTGCTCGGCGACGGCGCGGACGGGTTCGTCTTCATCGGGCGGGTCGGGGAACCGCTGCCGAGACTGCCGGTGACCCGATCGACCCGGCTTCCGCTCGAGCAGCTGATCGAGATCGATCACCGAACGAGCTGCCGCGATGTCGAACGTGACCAGGTCGTCGCGCAGTCGCGCTAGCCGGCCGCCGGTGGCGCCCGATAAAGCGCCCGACCGGCGAGTGGGATCCCGGCGTGAACAACTTTCGGCCATCGGGTTCGTTCATGCTGGGGATCCTCCCGCCGAAAGCCGCTTCGATGTCTAGTGGCCGGTCATGTCCGGCGCCTTCCGCCGATCTGTTCACCGCGGATGAGCGGCGGGTACTGCGAAGCTGGTTCAGCAACGGCTCCGATCCATCCATCAAGCGGATCCTGGCCCGGTGGCGTCTGGGAGCGCCGCCGCCATTGTCTTCGGCCCTGGACGTGGCGGTCGCGGCCGTCCTCGAGCGGGTGCAGCTTCGCCATCCGCGACTGGGGGCGACCGTCGCGCCGGTCCCCGACGCCGGCTGCGGAATGATCTTCACGGCCGATCCGCGGCAGCCGGTGCGGCCGTCCAGCATTGTTCCCTTGAGCCGGCATCTTTTTACTTTGCGGTGGATCGATGAGCAGGAGCCGGACCTATTCTGGCCATCTACTTACACGGCAACGCCCTTGCCGGGGACGGACAAGATTGTGCTCGCCGTTTCCGACTCGGGCGGCAATTCTTTGCGGGTCGCGAGTGATACGGCGATCGGATGGGCGTCCGGCGCGGCTGACTTTCCCGAGTCGCTCGGCGTCGTGGTCAGGCGCCACTGGTCAAACCTCCGCGATCAGACGAACCTTGGGCGATGGTTGAAGGTGAGCCAGCCTGGACTGCTGGATGAGGCAACCCTCGCGGGATGGGCCGACACCGTCTGGCCCTGGGCGCCCTAGACGCACCCGTTACTAGGTATTTTGCTGCCTCTCGAGCCGATGGGTTTACGCCTTCTCAACCATTTGCCTAAATAATCAGGCAACAATCAATCTGCGGTTGATCCAGATTTAACCGCCTGATCACGGGTCGGTGATGGACCTTCGGCCTACAATGGGATACATCACCGAACGCGATCGCCGGAAGGTCACGATCGGAGTTAGACGTTCGATATCCGACCATTGTTTGCAACGAACAATGGCAAAGCGTACCGAGAAAAAACTCGGCCCACCGGCAACTCGGCCCAAGAAGCGTATAGCTGATCTACAATCCTTGGAACCAGGACTGGACGGTTCCGGCCAAAGTCCAGCTATTGCGCCCAGTATGCAGGCCACCACAGGCGCCTTTTGGTGAAGCGGGGGAGCTAGAATGAACCAGATGTCATTGACAGAGGCCGTATTTGCCGTTCGCGACGAATTCGACGTGGTGGTGGCCGACGAACCATCGCTGATTCGCCAATCCTTCCAGCTCAGACATCAAGTCTATTGCGTCGAACGAGGTTATCTCGATGGTATCGGTGGCCTTGAATATGACGAATACGACGAACGCTCCCGCCATGTGGTCCTCATCAGCCGGGATCTCGGACAGATCGTCGGAACCGTCCGCATGGTGCTCCCGTCGGCCGAGGACCCCGAGAGCAGCTTCCCCCTGCAAGCGGTCTGTCGGCCCCGCGTGCTCGGCGACATCCCGATCGAATCGACGGTCGAGATTTCCCGGTTCGCGATCTCGAAGGAGCGCCGCAGCGGACTGTCCACCGGCTTGATGCGCCTGGGCCTGGTGCAGGGTCTGGTCAGGCTCAGCTACGGGCTCGGGATGACGCATTGGTGCGCCGTCATGGAGCGGCCCTTGCTCCGGCTCCTGCAATCGAACTCGATCTATTTCGAGGCACTGGGTCCGCTGGTCGACTATCACGGCCCGAGGCAGCCCTGCTTCAGCGAACTCGACAGCCTGCTCGACCGGGTCGGGCGAGATCAGCCGGACGTGTGGGACTATCTCACCGAGAACGGCAAATACCGCTCCGCGGAAACATCCTCCCGCAGCCTGGCGGCCTGATCCGTCGCGGCGGCGAGCGGCAGAGCGCGGGGCGGCTTGCCCGATCCCGCGCGCGCCGCTATATGCCGCGCCTTGGCCGGAGTGTAGCTCAGCCTGGTAGAGCACTGTGTTCGGGACGCAGGGGCCGGAGGTTCGAATCCTCTCACTCCGACCAGCCATCCGGGCCACTACAGTGACGGCCGGGTTCCCCGCGTGCCGGCGGCCCGCTCGAAATGGTGGCCGAGCCGCAGCACGGCGGCGTCGCCCCAAGCCGGACCCATGATCTCGAGGCCGAGCGGCAGGCCAGCCGAGGTGCGGCCGCCACACACGACGAGAGCCGGCGCCGCCGCGACATTGGCGACCGTGGTCAGCAGCGGCCGGAGAAAGCCGTCGTCTAGCCGCTGTTCGGTCAGCATCGGCGCCGCAGCGGCGGTCGCCGGGTAGATCAGCGCGTCGAACCGCTCGAACATCCGCGCGGTGGCGGCGATCAGATCGGTGCGGCGGCGCTGGGCGGCGAGATAGTCGGCCGCCCGCAGCAATCCGCCGGCCAGCACGCGAACCCGGAACACGCGCGAGAAGTCCGACAGCCGCGCCTTGAGGCTGGCCTCGTGCATCGCGTAGGCCTCGGCCGAGATGATGATGCGGCCCACCGCGTTGTACTCCCGCACCGGCGGCAGGGTCGCGTCCTCCACCCGGCAGCCGAGCCCGCGGAAGACGGCGAGCGCCGCCGCCATCATCTTCTGCACGTCGGGCGAGGCGGGGACGTCGCGCTCGTAAAACTGGCGCAGCACGCCGATCCGCATCCCCTTGACCGGGCTCGCGATGGCCCGCGCGTAACTCACCTCAGGGCCGGCGACCGAGGCGGGATCGCCCGGATCGTGGCCGGCCAGCGCGTCGAGCAGGATCGCGCAATCCTCCGCCGTCCAGGCCATCGGCCCCACCGTGTCGAGGCTCGGCGCCAGCGGGATCACGCCGCGACGCGAGACGAGGCCGGGCGTCGGCTTGAGCCCGGCGATGCCGCAATAGGAAGCGGGCAGCCGGATCGAGCCGCCGGTGTCGGAACCGAGCGCACCCAGGCACAGCCCCGCCGCCACGGCCGCCCCGGCCCCCGAGCTCGATCCGCCGGTGAAACGCCGCGGATCCCACGGATTGCGCGCCGGTGGCCAGGGCAGGTCGAAGGAGGGGCCGCCGATGGCGAATTCGTGCGTCGCGAGCTTGCCCAGCATCGGCGAGCCGGCCGCCGAAAGCCGGCGCACCGCCTCGGCGTCACGCTCCGGCACGTTTTCCGCGAGCAGGCGCGAATACGCGGTGGTCAGCACCCCAGCGGTCTCGAAGATGTCCTTGTAGGCGAGCGGAATGCCCAGCAGCGGCCCCTTGCGCCCCGCCCGCACCGCCCGCTCGGCGGCGCGCGCGCCCGCGAGAGCGCGATCGGCGGTGACGGTGATGAAGGCATCGAGCTTGGGGTTCACCGCCTCGATCCGCGCCAGCAGCGCCCGTGTCAGCTCGACCGGGGAGAGACGTTTGGTGGCGATCAGCCTGGCGGCTTCGGCGATGGTCGGAAAGGCCGGAGGGATGCCTTTCATCGCCTTTTCGGGGCCGTCTTGCGGCGCGCCGACCGCTTCGGCGCGGCAGGTTTCGAGCCCCGTTTCACGGCTGGTTTCGCGGGAGCCGCCACACGGGATTTCCTCGGCTGCGGCGGTGGCAACCGGAAGGCGATCGCGAGATCATCCGCGAGCGGCCGGTCGCGAGGGATCAGCGCGCTGAGCTGGCTCACCTGCCGCCACGCGAGCACCAGGTCGGCGATCTGGCCGGCATTGAGCACCAGCCCGGCGCGAGAGATCATCTGATCCATCTCCTCCGGGCTGAGAGGGAGAACGGACACCGCCGGACGGAGACCCATGCGAAATCAGCCACCCTTTTTGGAACGCCGGCGGAACCCTATCGGTCGGCGTTCGCGCCAGCAAGCCGTTGCGGCGGCTTTTCCCACGCAATCGGCTCGATGCGCCGTCCGGTGTCACCATCGAACAGATGCAGCCGCCCAGCGGGCAGGATCAACGGGATAGCCCCGTCGGGCGCGACCGGCCCGGGCAGCTTCACCACCAGCGTTTCGTTTCCAACGGCCCCACCACCGGCGATGCGGCCGTGCACCAGAGACTCGGAGCCGAGACGCTCGACCAGCTCCACAGCCAGGAGCAACCCGCCCTCGCCCGGCTCGAGGTCCTCGGGCCGAATCCCGACAGTCAACGGTCGCCCGTCCGGCCCGTCCCAGGTGCCGTCCATCGCGACCAGTGGCCCGCACTCGAGGCGCAGCGCCGTGCCGCCTCCGGCCAGGGTCGCCGGCAGCAGGTTCATCGCGGGCGCCCCGATGAACCCGGCAACATAGGTGTCGGCCGGCCGGGAAAAGACCTCCATCGGCGTTGCGAGCTGCGCCGGGCGCCCCTCGTGGAGCACCAGCAGCCGGTCGCCCAGCGTCATCGCCTCCACCTGGTCGTGCGTCACGTAGAGGCTGGTGACACCCATGCGGCGCTGCAGCCGCAGGATCTCGGCCCGCATCTGCACGCGCAGCTTGGCGTCGAGGTTGGACAGCGGCTCGTCGAACAGGAACAGCTTTGGCTCGCGGATGACGGCGCGGCCCATCGCCACGCGCTGCCGCTGGCCGCCGGAGAGCTGGCGCGGCTTGCGGGCGAGCAATTCGTTGAGCCCCAGCATCCCGGCGGTCTGCTCGACCCGCCGGCGAATGTCCGCCCGCCTCAGGCCGCGCACCCGCAGCGCGTAGGCCATGTTGTCGAACACGCTCATGTGCGGATAGAGCGCGTAGTTCTGAAACACCATCGCGATGTCGCGCGCGGAGGGGTCGAGCGCCGTGATCTCCCGCCCGTCCAGCACGATGTGCCCGCCGCTCGGCGTCTCCAGACCCGCCACCAGCCGCAGCAAGGTGGACTTGCCGCAGCCCGAGGCGCCGACGATGACCAGCATCTCGCCGTCCGCCAGGGTCAGGTCGACGCCGTGCAGCACCGGCGTGATGCCGAAGGATTTCCGCAGCCCGGCGATCTCCAGGGTCGCCACTATTTCTCCCCTTCCGTCAGCCCGGCAACGAACCAGCGTTGCATCAGCAGCACCACCGCCACGGGAGGCAGCAGGGCGAGAACGGCGGTCGCCATCACCCGATCCCACGCGGTCTGCGTCTCGACCCCGATCATCTTGACGAGGCCGATATTGATGGTGTCGAGCGAGGGGTCCGTGGCGACCAGCAGCGGCCAGAGATACTGGTTCCAGCCATAGACGAACAGGATCACGAACAGCGCCGCGAGATTGACCGCCGAGACCGGGATCAGGACGTCCCGCAGGAAGCGCCACGGCCCCGCCCCATCCATCCGCGCCGCCTCCACGAGTTCGTCGGGAATGGTGAGGAACACCTGCCGGAACAGCAAGGTGGCGGTGGCCGAGGCGATCAGCGGCAGGGTGAGGCCGGTGAAGCGGTTGATGAGCCCGAAATCGGCCATCACCGCGTAGGTCGGGATGATCCGCACCTCGACGGGGAGCATGAGGGTAATGAAGATGGTCCAGAACGCCGCCATGCGGAACGGAAAGCGAAAGAACGTCACCGCGTAGGCTGACAGCAGCGAAATGACTATTTTTCCGAGCGCGATCGCCAGCGCCATGCCCAGCGAGACCAGCAGCATGTGCCACACCGGCGTGACGCCCGGGACGCCTTCGCCGAGCACCGTCGCGTAGACGCCGAGCCCGGAGAGGCGCGGCAGGAGGGACAGCTCGCCGCGCGCGATCGCGTCGGGGTCCTGGGTCGAGCCGGCGAAGGCGAGCCACACCGGCAGCGCGAACAGCGCGACGCCGAGGAGGAGAATGGCGTGTGTGATCCAGTCCGGGCGGGTTCTCATGCGCCGGCCACTTATACGCCAAAGCCTTCCGCCCTCGATACAGGCGCTCAGCCCGCTTTCATGTCCAGTCCCCGATTGGAGGAATTCATGGCGACACCGCGCCACGCGGCAAGCAAAGCGAGCGCGGCGGTGGTCGCGCCCAAAGCACAGAGGGCCGGCCAGCCGCCGATGGACCAGACGAGCCCGGCGAGCCAGGCCATGACGCCCGCTCCGCCGAACTTGCCGACCATGTAGATTGTCGCGAGCCGTGTCCGGATATCGGACCTCAGACCGAAAATCACTGTTCGATTCGAGATGTCGGCCGCGGTCGCGCCCAGGTCCAGCACAATCATACCCACGACGATGCCCGCAACGGTGTGGCCGAAGGCGCCGAGCAAGCCCCAGGCGACGAGCACGGTGGAGAGCGCCAGCAGCAGCGAGCGGCGCGGTCCCTTGCGGTCGGCGATCCCGCCCACGAACGGCGCGCAGACGACCGCCGCCGCGCCGATCAGCGCCAGCCCGCCGACGCCGTCGCTGCGCCAGCCAAACGCGGGGGATTGCATGTGGAACGATATGCCGATCCAGAGCACGGTGAACGACCCGGTGCTGAACGCCTGGCAAAGCGCAGACCAGCGCACGACCGGAACCGCGAGGAACACGTCAACGAGGCTGCGCAGCAGCGCGGGATAGGAGACGCGCGCGCCCGCCGGCTCGAGCCGCACGGTGCGCCGCAGCGGGACGAGCAGGAGGAGCATCGCGACGGCGGCGAGCGCATAGACGCAGCGCCAGCCGAAATGAAGCCCGATCACGCCGCTCACGCTGCGCGCGAGCAGCATTCCGACGAGAACGCCTTGCGCCAGCAGCGCAGTGATGCGCCCGCGCTGCGCGAGCGGCGTCCGGAGAGTGGCGTAGGGCGGCAGCATATTAGGGCGTGATGCCGAAGAAGCCGACAAGCAGGCTCAACGCGAGAAGGGCGGACCCGTCGGGCGTCAAGGCAATTCCGAACAGCGCGATCGCTTGAACCGCGATCGCGACCGTCAGCAGCTTTTGCGCCGGAACGATATCGCCGAGCGGGAGCAGGAACAGGATGCCCGCCGAGACCCCGAGCTGCGTCAAGGCGGGTATCAGCCCCACCGTTCCGTCGGACAGGGCCAACGAGCGGCCGATATCGACCAGCAATGGGTGGACATAATTCGTGTTGGCCACGGCGAGGCCGCAGGCAGCGGCGAGAACCATGATGCTGCCGCGCGAAAGGCTCGTGCCCGTGTCGCTCCGCATCGGCTCCGGGGCGGAGACGCTGTCCGCCTCCGCCCCGAAGCACCCAGCCACGACGGCGCTTTGCCGGTCCATCAGCGTCGTCTGGGGTCAGGCGGCGGACTTGCCACCGTCCACGGCAAGCATATGGCCGGTGATGAAGCTCGCCTTGTCGGAGCCGAGAAACACGATTGCCTGGGCGATTTCGTCCGGGGTCCCGACGCGCTTCATCGGCACACCCGCGACCAAGCCGGCCTTGCGCTCGGCGCTGCCGGTGAAGCGGTCCAACATTCCCGTTTCGATCGGCCCCGGCGCCACCGCGTTTACCCGTACGTTGAATGGTGCGCCTTCGAGCGCCGCCGACTTGGTCAATCCCTCGACCGCGTGCTTGCTTGCCGTGTAGATCGCCGCCCCCGCCGCGCCCTTGTGGCCCATCGTCGATGACACATTGACGATGCTGCCGGCTCTCTGCGCCTGCATCGCCCGCATTTCGTGCTTCATCGCCAGCACCGTCCCGAGCACGTTCGTATCGAACGTCGCGGCGTAGGTCGCGGCGGACTGCTCCGGGATGGGTCCAGGCTGGCCCTCGGTTCCCGCGTTGTTCACCGCGATGTCGAGCCGACCGAAATACGCCACGGTCCTGTCGACAAGCATTCGGACATCCTCGTCATGCCGCACATCCGCCCGGATGAACTCCACCTCGGCGCCGAGATCGCGCAGCTCGGCCGCGAGCGCCTGGCCGGCGTCGTCCTGGCGGCCGGAGACGACGAGGCGAGCGCCTTCCTTGGCGAAGGTCGTCGCGGTGGCGCGACCGATGCCGGTCAGGGCGCCGGTGATCAGAACGACGGGGTTGCTCATGCTGCCATACCTCCTGGATAGGACCGGACCTGCCGGACGATCGCGGAAGCGAGTTGGCCGCGCTCAATCAAAGGAGAAGGTTTGGCCGTGTTCCGCTGGCCGTGGAACTAGAGCGTCCTGGCGTCAGCGAAAAAGACTTTGTAGGTTGGGCCCCATACTAGGCAGGCATGTCAGCAATGGAGCTGCGGCACCTTCGCTACTTCGTCGCCGTCGCCGAGGAGGGCAGCCTCACTGTCGCGGCCGAGCGGCGTCTGCACACGGCGCAGCCATCGCTCAGCCGCCAGATCAGGGACCTCGAATACGAAGTCGGCGTCCAACTCATGACCCGTAGCGCCCGCGGGATCGAGCTGACCGCCGCCGGACGAGCGTTCCTCGAACACGCCCGGCTGGCGCTGGCCCAGACGGAAGCCGCCGCGCAAGCCGCCCGGCGGGCGGCCCAGCCGGCCAAACCATCGTTCGCGCTCGGCTTCCTCACAGGGCAGGAGATGGACTGGCTGCCCGAAGCCATGAACATCCTAAAAAGCGAACTGCCCAACATCGATGTCACCGTTTCAAGCCAGTATTCGCCCGAGCTCGCCGACGGCCTGATGCGTGGCAGGCTCGACCTGGCCTTCCTGCGGCCCGAACCGCGGATGCCTGATCTCGAATACAAGGCCGTCACGCAGGAGCCGCTCGTCGCCGTCCTGCCGATCGATCATCGCCTCGCATCGCGCAAGGCCGTCGCGATCCAGGAGGTCGCGAATGAGACGTTCATCGGCATGTCGAAGACGGCTCCAACGCTGCGGGTGATCATCGACGATTATCTGAGACTCTCGGGCGTCGATATCCTCGCGGAGCACGAGGTCGACAATCTCGGCATGGCGATCTCGCTGGTCGCCTCGACCCGAGGTGTGGCGCTCCTGCCCGCCTACGCGCGGAATTTCCTGCCCCGATCAGTGGTCAGCCGTCCCCTGGAAGGCGAGGCGCCCACGATCGACCTCGTGATCGGCTACAACAAGGCAAACACGTCTCCCATCTTGAAGCTGTTCCTGACGCGAAGCGACGACTTGATCTCGCGTTTCGCGAACAAGCTGCGTACGGCAGCGAATCCGTCGGGCTGACCGGAAGTCGGCTGGCGCTTCAATGCGCTTGCTTACGGCTGGGATTTGCGGCCCAGGAAACGGAACTGAACCGCTGTCAGCGCGATCACGGCGACCATCAGCACCACCGATTGCGCGGCGGACGAGCCGATGTCGGCGTTGAGGTAGCCGTCGCGATAGACTTTCACCACCAGCGTCTCGGTCGCCTTGCCCGGGCCGCCCTCGGTCAGCGCCCAGATGGTGCCGAACGTGTCGAACGCCGCGTAGACCAGGTTCACCACCAGCAGGAAAAAGATCGTCGGCGACAACAGGGGAAAAGTGATGGTGCGGAAGCGGCGCCAGCCGCGCGCGCCGTCCATGCGGGATGCCTCGATCACAGCGCGCGGGATGGATTGCAGGCCGGCGACGAAAAAGATGAAATTGTAGCTCACCTGCTTCCAGGCGCTCGCCAATATCACCATCGCCAGCGCCTGCGAGCCGTTGACGTAATAATTCCAGTCGATCCCGACCGCGTCCAGCCAGCGCCCGAGCAGCCCGATGCGCGGGCTCAGCAGAAAGAGCCACAGCACCGCCGCGATGGCGGGTGCCACGGCGTAGGGCCAGATCAGCAGGGTGCGATAGATCGCCCGGCCCCGTATCTCGCGGTCGGCGAACACCGCCAGGAACAGAGCGACACCCATCGAGATGACGCTGACCGCAACGCAGAACACCAGGGTAAGCAGCATGGATTGCCGGTATAGCGGATCGCCCAGCAGGAGAGAAAAATTCTCGAAACCGACGAACACGCTGCGTTGCCCGAACGGGTCCTGCAGCGTGAAGCTCGACCAGATTGCCTGCGCGGCCGGCCACAGAAAGAAAAACGCCGTCAGAAGCAGTTGCGGGGCCACGAGGAGCACCGGAAGCGCGCGGTGCGGGAAGATCGTGCGTCTGTCCATTACCGTTCCACCCCGGCCCGCCAAACGTGACGGGAAGTCTCCCCGGCAGGATCCGCCTTGCTCAACTCTGCCCCGACCGCCAAGGCCGCCCCTTCCCCGCCGAACACAGCGACGTTCTAGCCCAAGTCGGCCAGGAAGGAACGGCTGGTCGCAACAGGTTTGCCAAGGTCAGCGGCGCATCAACGAAGCCCGCTCGGCGCCACTGAACTCGCCGCCGACAGGGTCCACCAAGACGCCGACCAGCGCGCGCCGCACCGCCGGAGCGTCGGCCGTCGCCCTAGCTCGAATTCCGCTCGGCGACGAGCCGATCGAACTCAGGTAGGTTCGCGGCGAGGTGGCGATTGCTCCGCTCCCGGTCGAACCAAACGGCGCAGAACTCGTCTTGATCGAACCCGTGCGTTGCTTGACCTCCAGGCGTGCTGTGACCGAGGACGTCCGGGCCTGATAGTCATAGGCGACGGTGACCCTCTCGCCGCTGCTCTCCGAGCGGTGGGATATTTTCGCCGTGCTGCCGGCCGCCGACCAATCGCGGCCCTCGCAGTAGATTGCCGCGCCAGCCGCGACGGCCGTCATCGGGTCCACCCCGCCGACATCCTCGACGACGATGCCGAGAGCGTCCTGCACCCTGCGCCGCAGGAACGGCATCTTGGTCGGGCCGGTCTGGTCGGTGACGATCGCGAATAGCACACCTGCCGCGCAGGCTGCCCAGCATCCAACATCTCCGGCGCGACTGGCGGCGTCGCGGCTGTCGCGCGTTCGCGGTCGAGGAGGTCCCGAGCTTCGGGCCGGATCTCCTCCTGAAGCGCCACAAGTTCGCGCAGATCTTCGGCTCGCGCTTTGCCTGACGCGCCGGCATAAAGTTGCGAGAAGCGACTTTGGCCGATCGAAGCCGGGCCAGGAGAAGCCCGTGCACAACTGGGATCGAGTTCGCTACCGCACGCTAGCGCCTGCCCGCCTCACGTCCTCACCGACCGCTCGAACTCGCGCAGCACGCGGTTGCCGCGCGCCACCGCGCTGTCCATCGCCGCCTGCGCGCCCTGTTGGCCCGCGAGCGCCTTCTCCAGCTCCTCCTGGATGATGTTGCGGATCTCAGGCAGTCGGCCGAGCCGCAGGCCCTTCGAGTCGGCCGTGGGCGTGCCGCGGGTGAGCTGATGGATCGGCAGATCGGCACCTGGGTTCTTCTCGTAGAACCCCTGCTTGCGCGAGAACTCGTAGCCGGCCAGGGTCACCGGGACGTAGCCCGTGTGCTGATGCCAGGCGGCGGCGTTCTCCGGGGTGGAGAGGAAAGCGAGGAACGACGCGACGCCTTTGTATTCGGCCGGGGTGCGGCCGGGCGCCGTCATCGGCCACAGGCTGGCGCCGCCGATGATCGAGTTGAGTGGCGTGGCGATCAGCGTCGGGTCATAGGGCAGCATCGCCGGCGCCCAGGCGAATTTGGCGCTTTTCGCCAGATCGCCGCGCATTCCGGACGAGTTGAACGAGATCGCCGCCTGACCGGAGATCAGCAGCGGGTCCGGCGCGTTGTCGCGGCCGGCATATTTGAAGACGCCCTCCTTCGCCATGTCGATCAGGCGCTGCACGTGCTTGACGTGCTTGGCGCTGTTCACCACGAGCTCGGCGTCGAGCCCCTCGAAGCCGTTCGCCTTCGTCGCGAACGGGATATCGTGCAGGGCGCTGTATTGCTCGAACTGGATCCAGCTCGGCCACGAGGTTGTCACCGGGACGTCGGCCGCGCCCTTCGCCTTGATGGCGCGGCCGGCGGCGATCACCTCGTCCCAGGTGGCGGGCGGCTTGTTGGGGTCGAGCCCGGCCTTCTCGAACGCATCCTTGTTGATCCAGGTGATCGCGGTGGAGGAGTTGAACGGCATCGAGGCCATCCGCCCGTCCGGCAGGCTGTAATAGCCGCGCACCGCCGGGATGTAGGCGGCGGGGTCGATCGGCGTGTTCGTCTCCTTTGCCAACTCCCACACCTGTTTCACTGCCTTGCCCGCCGCGAGCATCGACGCCGTACCGACCTCGAAGATCTGCACCAGATGCGGCGCCTGGCCGGCGCGGAACGCGGCGATCGTCGCGGTCATCGTGTCGGGGTAGCTGCCTTTGTAGAGCGCGGTCAGCTCGACCTCGCCCTGGCCCGCGTTGAAGGCGGCGGCGAGCCGGTTCACCTCGTCGCCCAGCGCCGCCGTCATGGCGTGCCACCAGACGACCTTGGTTCGGGCCTGAGCCAGGGAAGGGCGCGCGAGCGACGCGGCGGCGAGCGCCGTGGAGCCGGCGAGCAGGGTACGGCGCTTCATCGGACGAGATCCCCAGCTGTGTGCTCGCGGCGTAGGGCCGCCGCGTTGCGCTGCCATCACGATACCATGACGCTTCGGTGAAGCGGGAGACTGGATGCGTCGGCGCTCAGCGGCGCGCGGCCCAGTACATCAGCCAGCGCGCCGGAATGGTCCACAGCAGGCCGGCGGCGAGGAAGTACAGCGCCTGGACGCTCCAGTGCAGCCGCCCCACCGGGTCGGCCAGGGTCACGACGGCGGCGACATAGAGGACGAAGCCAGCCAGTCCGGCCAGGGTGGCGATGAGAACGCGAGGCATGGCGCCGGCTTTTATCCGCTCGCGGGTCCGGCGCAAACCGGGCGAGGTTGCCGGCGGGCCAGGCGCCCTCTACACCCCGGGGCAGCAGCCGGAGCCGCTCATGGACCTCAAGGATCACATCCGGGGCATCCCCGACTTCCCGAAGCCCGGCATCCTGTTCTACGACATCTCGACCTTGCTGCGCGACGCGGACGCCTGGCAGGTGGCGATGGGGCGGATGGCACGGGCGGTGCGGGCCTACCACCCAGACCTTGTCGCCGGCGTCGAGAGTCGCGGCTTCCTGATCGCGGCGCCCTTGGCGCTGAAACTTGGTTGCGGTTTCATCATGCTCCGCAAGCGCGGCAAGCTGCCGGGCGAAACGGTCGGGCTCGACTATGCGCTGGAATACGGCTCCGATCGGATCGAGATCCAGGCCGACGCGGTGCAGCCGGGGCAGCGCATCGTGGTAGTGGACGACTTGCTGGCGACCGGCGGGACGATGGCCGCCGGCATCGCCCTGCTGCGCCGGGTAGGCGCGGTGGTGCCGGCCGCCGCCGCGCTCATCGAGCTCGCCTTCCTGAACGGACGCGCGCGGCTCGACGTGCCGTGCGAGTCGCTGGTCTCCTACGACCGATAGCCACGCCTTCGCGTGCATCGTGGTTTGACATCCGGGCGCTCCGGGTTAGGAGAGCGCGGGGGTGGATCGCCGTGGATTGCCCCTCGACGAGAGGAAGCCCTCGATGAGCGATGCCCTGGCGCCGCCGGACCGTCCTTCACGGGGGCGGCGCCGCGCGCTGCGGTTTCTGGCAAGCCTGCCCGCGATCGGGTGGGCCGGCGCCGCGTTGGCGGCCGGGGCCTCGAACGGCCCTCGGTTCGCCGTCGTTACGCAGGCGACGCTCTTCCCGGCGGGCGCGTCGATCCTCGTCGCCGGCCCCGATGGCGGGGAGCTGGATCGCTGGGGCCGGATCCTGGCGCCGGTGCTGGCGCGCTACCTCCCGCAAGGTCCGGCCGTTCGCGTGCTGAGCGCCGGGGGCGCGGACGGCGTGACCGGGGCCAACCAGTTCGACGCGCGAACGGCGCCCGACGGCGCGACCGTGCTGCTGGTACCGGGTGCGGCCGCCCTCGCCTGGCTCGCCGGCGATCCGCGCGCGCAATTCGATGCGGCACACTGGGTCCCGGTGATGACCGGCATGACGCCGGGTATCGTCGCCGGCCGGGTCGGGCCGGCCATGCTGGCTGCGGGCAACCGGCTGCGCATCGCCGCCGCCGGCCCCGGCGGGCCGGAGTTGGCGGCGCTGCTCGCGATCGACCTGCTCGGCGCCGAGCCGGTGCCGGTGTTCGGATTGGCGGAGCCCGCCGCCATCCGAAACTCGTTCGCGCGCGGCGAGCTGGACCTGGTCTTTTTGTCCGGGCCGCACGTGCCAGACCGTCTCGCAACTTTCGTCCCCGTCGGAGTGCGGCCGTTGTTCTCGCTTGGGGCCTT
Source organism: uncultured Alphaproteobacteria bacterium (assembly GCA_963795435.1). Classification (GTDB taxonomy): domain Bacteria; phylum Pseudomonadota; class Alphaproteobacteria; order Acetobacterales; family Acetobacteraceae; genus JAFKFI01. The sequence continues at coordinate 490,625 of CAWCHV010000009.1, read as the reverse complement.
CGATGCCGAGGGCAACCCCGCGCGGGATCCGCTGTTTCCCGACCTGCCCCGGATGAGCGAACTTCGTGGCAGCCTGCGCGGCACACCGCCGGCCAGGCGACTGTTCGACGCCTATGCGGCGGCGGCGGCGGCGGCGCGGCTCGATTTCGGCCTGATGCTGCCCCAGCTCACGCCAGCCTCGATCGTGGCGCTTTGGCGTCGCGCGGCGGTGCAGGCGGCGGACTCCCCCGAGCTGCAGGCGGCGGCTGACGCGGCATCTGTCCGCCCGGCGAGCGGCGCTGCCGCCGCGGCGATCACCGGCGCGATCGCAGCCGATGCGGGAGCCCTGCTCGAGCTGCGGCACTGGCTCGCCACTCGCTTCAATTGGCAGCCGGGCTGACGCGCTTAACCGTTCGTGAACGAATGTGGCGGATATTGAGACGCATCGCCCGCGACAGGCCGGCGTCAGCATAGGTCGCCCGCCATGCCGAACGATCTCGCGCTTCGCCCCACGCCACCGATCGCACCGGTTTCGGAGATGCCCATGAGCAGGGACGCCGAGCCCGACGCCGTCTCGTCGCGCCTCCCGCCGGGTGACACCGCCCGTCCCAACCCCTCGTTGCGCCTGGACGGGGCGCTCGGCATGGTCATCATCGAGTTTCACTCGGAGTCCGGGGCCGTAACGGCGTCGTTTCCGACGGAGCGGCAGCTCGAGGCGTACCGGATTTGGGAGCGGACCGGGACCGACGGCGCCCCGCCGCCGGGGAGATCGTCGAACACCGCGGCCGACTCCGCGACTGCGATCGATCCGTATTCCACGGCGACGAAACGCGCATGAGCCGACCGCTCCTGTCGGATGGCTCCTGTCTTTGCTCGCGGAAAGTGCGGTTCATTCCCGCTCCGCCGCCCGTTGTCCGCACCAGTGCCGCCAGGCTTGGCGCAGCGCCGCGCCAAGGGCACGGCCGAAGCGCGGCGCGTCGCAGAGCGGGCTCGCTCGCATTCGTGGCCGTAGCGCCGCCCGCAGCTCCGCGAGCGCGTCGACATCGGCGGCCTTGCGCGCGGCGAGCGCGACATAGTCCTCCACGTCCGCGGCCACCCAGTCGGCGAGCCCGACGTTGCACATGTGGCTCATGCTGTGGCGCGACGCGAACGTCTCGCCCGGAAGCGTAAGGGCGGGAACGCCCATCCACAGCGCCTCGCAGGTCGTGAGCCCACCGGAATACGGGAAGGGATCGAGCACCAGATCGACGCGATTGTATTGCGCGAGGAATTGCCGGTGGCCCGACGCTCCCTGCAGCTCGATGCGCGAGGGTTCGATGCCGTGCTTGGCGAAATCAGCGTGGATGCGGTCGCGCGTGCCGGCGTCGGAGAATTGGTGCGTCTTCAGCACCAGCCGCGCGGTCGACAGGTCGCGCAGGATCCGGCCCCACGTCGAGATGACCGACGGCGTGATCTTGGCGAGATTGTTGAAGCAGCCGAAGGTCACGAAGCCGTTGGCCCGCGCCGGCAAGGGTGCGACGTCCGGCGCATGGGCCGGCGGGCTGTAGCAGACATACCCGTCGGGCAGGCGCAGCAGGCGCTCGTCGTAGAAGCGCTCGAAGCCCGCCGGGGTTTCCCACGGGTCGGTCAGGAACCAGTCCATTTCGGGCAGGCCGCTGCCGTGGTTCTGCATCCCGACCCATTTCACCTGAACCGGCGCCAGGCGGAACGCGCAAGCCGGCATCCGGCCCGCCTCGCCGTAGCCGCCGAGCTCGATCAGCACGTCGACCGCCAGCTCGCGCGCGAAAGTCGCGAGCGCCGCGTCGTCGAGCCCGCTGACCTCGTGCCACCCCGACGCGACCGCGCGGAAGCGCCGTGCCAGCGGATCGTCCGCGCCATCTTGCGCCAGGCAGACGATCTCGAAGGCCGCCGGGTCCAGCGCCTCGAAACCGGCGATCGTGAGCCAGCCCACCGGATGCGTCTTGAGCGAGCCAGATAGCAGGCCGATCCGCAGACGACGATCCGGATCGGGACGGCAGTTCCAGGGCGGCGCCGGCGTGCGCGGCAGGCGTCGGGCGCATTCCCGCGATATGGCGAGGAGCTCGTCCCCGCCGGTGCCCTCACGATAGGGCAGCGTGTTGCACAGCGTGCGCCAGGGCAGCGCCGCGTCGGGCGCCAGCGCGACCGCCTCCTCCGCGAGACGCACCGCCTCCATTTGCTCGCCCAGCGCCACCGTTGCATTGGCCAGGTTGCAGAGCACGGTGGGATCCCGCCCGTGCGTCTCGATCAGTTCGCGCAGCAAATCCCTCGCTTCGGCGTAGCGCTGCATCCGGATCAGCATCACGGCGCGGTCGTTGCGCGGCTGCGGGTTGTCCGGATCGAGCTCGATCGCTCGCGCCAGCGCGGCTTCCGCTTCGCGCGGGCGGCTCCGCGCCGCCAGCACGCGCCCGAGCAACACGGCCGGCGCGGCGTCATCGGGCGCGAGTGCGGCGGCGGCTTCCAGGACGTCGGCGGCCTCGGCGCGGTGCCCCAGCCGGTCGAGCAACAACCCCCTCGCGCAAAGCAGCGCGACGTTCGTCGGCTCTTCCCCGCTCGCCAGCTCCAGACGCGCCAGTTCCGCCACGCCCGTTCCCGCTGCCAGCGCAGCCTCGGCCCGGTGCAGCGTGAAATCCACCACGAGCGGCGCCAGGCGCTGGGCCTCGGCGAAGGCGGTCCCGGCGGTCGCGGGATCGCCGGTCATCAGCAGCGAAAGGCCAAGCGCGTCCCATACATCCGCCCGCTCCGGCGCGACGCCGCAGCAGCGGACCAGGAGGGATTGCGCCCGGAACGGCTCGCCGCGCCGCAGGTACAGCGCCCCCAGGCCCAGCAATGCCTCCGGCCGCCCCGGATTGATTGCCAGCGCCGCTTCGTACGCCGTCTCGGCCGCCGCGACGTCGCCATCCTCCCGCAGCCGGTGCGCCAGACGCAGCGGCGGCTCGTCCCAATCGGGAAATGCCTCGGCCAGCTTGCGCAACGCCCTGCGGCCGGCCTCGCCATTTCCGTCGCGCGACAGCGCGACAGCGCATTTCAGCAGCGTCACCGGCGTGTCGTCGTCCGGGCTCTCGATCGGCCTTGCCGGCGCGCTCGGCGCTGCCAGTGCGATCGACCTTGCCAACGCCGGGATCCCGACGGTCATCGCGGGCGCGCGAGCACGGCAATCAAGCCAGGCACCGCCGCGCCGGCCTCGCGGCGCAACGTCTCGCGGTCGAGAGCGCGAACTTCCAGGCCGGCCGAGCGGGCCGCCGCCTCGACATGGCGAGCATCATGCGCGTAGCGGCCCTGCCGCCCCAGGCGCCAGCCGGCGTCCAGCGCCGGTGCGCCGTCCGACACGGGCTCGCGCTCCTCCAGGGAGAGCACGAAGAGGCCGTCGGGGAGCAGCCGATCGTAGACCCGGGCGAATACGCCATCGAGCGCGCCGAAATAGCAGAACACGTCGCCGGCAAGCACAACCGGCCATCGCCGTTCCTCCGTCGAAAGCGTCGCCATCAGGTCGGCTTCGTGCAGCTCGGCGTAGAATTGCTTGGCGTCGGCCTCGGCCAGCATCCGCGCGGAGATGTCCACGCCCGCCCACGGTCCGAGCCGCAGATCGCAACTCGCGACAGCGAGCAGCCCCGTGCCGCAGCCGAGATCCAGGACCGCCGGCCGCGCGTCCCCCGGCCCGGACACCGGTAGATGACGCAGGAGTGCGGCGCGGATCAGCCCTGGCACGCGATAGCCGAGTGCCAGCAGATGCGTCTCGAACCGCTCGGCATAGCCGTCGAACACGGCGCGGACATAGGGTTCCGGCGCGCGGTCGCCGCACGGCAACGCGCCGGAGGACGCGACCATGTGACGCACATACACGTCGTCGGGACCAAGCTTCAGCGCCTCGCGGTACGCCGTCGCTGCCTCGTCGTGACGTCCGAGGCTCGACAGCGCGTGGCCCTGCAGCCCTAGCACGCAGGCATCCACCACGCCGACGCGGCGCGCCGCCTGGGCCGCGGCGACGGCGCCAGCGAAATCGCCGCGCCGCACCCGCAGCAGGACGGCCGTGTTGCGCAGGCCGATGGCTCCGGGACAAAGCTCGATGCCGACGGCCAGTGCCTCTTCCGCTCCAGCAATGTCGCCGTCGGCCTCACACGCCTCGGCCAAGCCCTGACGGAAGAACGGATTGGCGGGCGTCATACGGACGGCGTCGGCGAGGCACGAAACGGCGTCGGCCGTGCGCCCGACCCCCAGCAGCGCCATGCCGAGCAGCGCCTTGGCGATGGGGTTGCTCGGATCAAGTATCACCGCCTCCGCCGCATCGGCGGCAGCACCGGGGGGATCGTCGGTGTGCAACCGCAGCTCGGCCCGGAGCACGCGCAAGGCGGGATGCAACGGGCTCGCAGCGACGGCCGCGTCGAGCTCGGCCAGGGCGTCGAGCGGGCGACCGTCGCGCATCGCAAGGCGGACCGACAGGCAGGTCACCTCCGGCGAGGGGGGCGCCATCCGACGGACCGCCGCGAGCAGCGGCCGGGCGGCGCCGGTCCGGCCGGCGTCGATCAGCGCGGCGACGCGGCGAATGAGCGCGTCCGGGTCGGCGAGACTGGGCAAAGCGTCCATGTCGGGCTCCTTTTGAGCCAATTGCAAGGGAATGGCGGGGTCAGACGACGAGGCCCCGGGCCTGGATCGCGAGGCTCATCAGGTCGGGCGCGGTCGAGCTGCTCGAGGCTGAACTGGACGCCGCCACCAGGTAGCGCTGGGCAAACTTCTCGACGAAGCGCGGGTCCTGGAGCTGCGTGATATCGAGCCGCGTGCTGATCGCCTTCTCCTGCGCCGGGAGGTCCTGGAAGGCGATCTCCTGCGGGATGCCGAGTGCCGTCGTCACCACCTGGCGCAGCACCGGGTCGCCGAGGATCTGATCGACCGAGGTGACGCTGGCGGCCTGGGCACGGAAGGTGAGCGCGTCGGACAAGCCCGGCGTGGTGGCGTCCAGCGATTGCCGCCACGTCACCTCGGCGTAGGCGTTGGCAAGCGTGTCCAAGACCTTCGGGTTCTGGATCACCGTCAACCCCTTGTTGGCGAAATCGTAGGTCTGCGCGGTCGATTTCCACTGCGTGTTGGTGAGCTGATTGGCCAACGCGTTCGGGTCGTTGGTGTTGGACAGGAGCGCCTTCGAGGCCAGGGCGGTGTACTGCAGCTGGTCGCCCAGACCGTTGGCGGTGAGCAGAACCTTCATCACCGCCGGATTGGACAGCAGCGAGGCGGGGTCCTTGGCGCTCGCCACCCCGGCGCGGAAAGCCGCGATGTCGCGCGCCACCGCGGGCTGGGCCGCCGTCGCGGCGACGCTCTTGGTCTCGTTCTGCTCGGCCGACAACAAGGCGGTAACCGGGTTCTGGCCGGACGACGCCGCGGACTGCCCGGCATAGCCGTACAGCGTGGCAAGCAGACCGCTGCTGTCCGTCGAGCTGCCGGACCCGAACAGGGACGGCAGATAGCTGGCGAGAGTTGTGCCCATGACGAGCGCCGGTCAGGGCGTGCCAGACAGGCCGGCGGCGATGTTCTCGTTCACCGAGATCAGGAAGTCGAAATCCGGCGTGGCGCGATCCATCTCGCGCTGCACCGCGAGACCGACCGAGACCATCGAGGCGCGCAGATCCTCGGGCAGCGCGTTCGCGCCGTCGCGCAGCAGGTCGATCGTCGCCATCCACAGACGGCGGTTGTCGGCGACGGCCCGCACTCGCTCGACCATGCCCTGATCGCGCGCGGAGCGCAGCGCGCCGTTGGCGCGGCGGAACACGTCCGCTTCCTGGTCTCGCAGGTTCCGATGGGAGGACGAGACCTCATAGGCGCGGGCCGCGCGCGTCATGGTGTGCATGGTAGGCTTTGCTCTCCATAGGAATTGGCCGACGCCGCCGGCAAATTCGTCCGACCGAGCGCCGCGTCCTCGTGGCGGATGATCCGCCGCGCGAGCTTCAGTGCCTGATAGCAATCGTCCGCCTCGGCATGGGCCAGCGAGCGGTCGAGGATCTCGCGCGCCAGGGCGGAGGTGGTCGCGCCCTTGAACGCCTCGACCAGGTCCCGCGCCGAGACGAGCCCGCGCTCGCGTTCCTCGTCGGTGCCGATATAGGCCGCCTGCAAGGCGAAATAGATCCGCCGCGCCGGGCTGTCCGCCTGATCGGGCGGCATGATCTGCTTGCCGAACAGGAACCGCGCCTTGGCGGTGAGCTCGATGCGGGATTTGGTGCGAAAGCGGATGGGCGCGCCATTGACGATCATCGTCTCGCCCTGGCGCAGCTCTAAGACCAAGTTCGACATGCGCCTTTTCCTGTTCGTCCGCGCAAGCGTGGGTCTCGCTCGCGGTTTCGCCGGCGAGCCGGCTGGTGTCAGCTCCCGGAAGCGGGCGCGCTGCCCGCCTCCGGGGACGCCGGCTACTTGAACAGGCTGAGCAGGCTCTGCGGCGCCTGGTTGGCGATCGACAGCGACTGCGTGCCGAGCTGCTGGCGGATCTGCAACGACTGCATCTGCGCCAACTCCTTCGCCAGATCGGCATCGATCAACGATCCGAGCCCGGAATTCAGCGCGTCGATCTTGTTGTTGTTGTAGCTAATCTGGCTGTTCACGAAGGTCGAGGCGGCTCCGTAGCTATTGAGCTGCGTGCTGACGCTGTTGAACTGCTTGACGAAGCTGCCGCCGGCCGTGATGAGGGCGGCGGCGGCGCCGGCGGTGATGGCCGACGCGACGGTAATCGCGCCATAGAGCGCCGAGCCGCTGAAGGTCCCGATATTGTAGGTGGAGCCGACCTCGTTGCGAACGACGTTCACCGCGCCGAAGCTGCTCGGAGCGCCGATGTTGCCGATCAGCGATTTGCCGCTGTACACCGCGTCGGTGATGTTGCCTTTGAGCTGAGTGAGCATCGCATTGTACGATGTGACATCCTGCGTACGGGCGTCGCCCTGCGTGTTGCCGTCCGCCAGCTTGACCAGCAGATCCTTCATATTGATCATGGTGTTCGAGACACCGGTCAGGGCGGAGCTCGTGGTCGAGAGCAGCCCTTGCACGTTGCCAAGCTGTTGGTTTGCGCTGGTCAGCGCGCCGACATCGGAGCGCACGCCTTGGGCGATCGCGTAGGCCGCGCCGTCATCGCTGGCATCCGCCACGCGGTAGCCGGTGGAGATCTGCTTCTGCACCGCGGCGAGCTGCGAGTTGGTGGCATTCAGCGACTGCAGCGCGATCATCGCGCCGGAGTTGGTGTTTACGGAGTTCAGGGACATGGTGTCTTACCTTTCTGTCCATAGTGTTTCGCATGTCCCCGCCTTTTTGCGGGCCTGCCGGCATCTTGCGGCATCGTGGTTAAGGGAGGGTGAAGCCGCCCGCGCTTTTCTCGTCAGACCGGGAGGAACTTGATCAGCGACAGGGTGCCGATATTGGCGATCAGCTGGTAGGAAGCCTGCAACTGGGTTTGCGTCAGGGTGATCCGCGACAGGGTCGCCGCCATGTCCACGTCTTCCGCCGACGAGACCTGCGAGGTCAGTGCCGTGGACGTGTCGGAGAGCTGGGTCTTGGTCGTCGCCAGCCGGCTCTGGGCGTTGCCGAGCACGCCGGCATCGCCCGCCATCGCGGACATCGCGCCGCTCAGGCTGGTGCGCGTGTCCTGCACCAGATCCTGGAAGCCGCCCGCACTGAGTTGACTGCTGCTGAGCGAGCCGATGGTGGCCAGCGCGCGCAGCACGTCGCGCATGTAGGAGCCCGTGGTCGAACTGCCGGTGGAGGCCGTGAAGGCGTTGGCGCTTGCGACCAGCCCGACCGGCGTCCGCTGCCCCTCGCCGGTCTCGACGGTCGCCAGCGGGATCGACGCGGCGGGCTGCGACAGCGACGCCGAGAACGGCGAGGTGCCCGCCGCGTTCGAGGAGGCGGTCGCCAAGGTCGCCGCGACGACCGGCCCCGCGGTCGTCCCGAGCCCGGAGACCGCGCTGGAAATCTGCGTGTAGAAGCCGCTGCTGAGGATCTGATCGGAGTTCGGCACCGGCGGATTGGCGGTGTCCTGGCCGGCGAAGACATAGACGCCGCCATCCTTGGTGTTGAGCAATCCGGCGACCTGCTGCAGCGCCTGCCGCGCCGACGCCGCGACGCTGTCCACGGCGTCCGCGCTCAGCCCGTTAAGGTTGTTGAGCTGGGCGTACAGATTGGACGCCACCTGCTGGATCTGCGTCATGGCGGTCTGCGCCACCGTCATCCGCCCGGTCGCGGCGTCGATATTGCCTTGCCACGTGGTCTGATGCGCGATCAGCGGGCGCAGATCGAGCGAGGCGGCGGCGCCGCTGCTGCCGAGGCCCGCGTAGGTGTCGGCGATACGGCCCGTCGCGGCCTGCTGGGTGAGCGTATCGAGCTGCTGCCGCACACTGGTGCTGTCGCCGATCAGGCGGGTCAGCCCGCCATAGTCGCTCGCACCGCTCAGCGCATAGCTCATGGGCGGGTTCTCACTGTACCGCGTTGAGGAACTGCGACCACATCGCCTGCGCCGCGGAGATCAGCCGGGCAGACGCGCCGTAGGCGTTCTGCAGCTGCACCATCGTCGACATCTCGGTGTCGATGCTGACGCCGCTCTGGGCCGAGAACTTGCTCTGCAGCGTGGTTTGCACGGCCTGCTCGGTGGCGAGCTGGCCGGTGGCGGCGGCGCTCTCCTGCGCCTGCGCGCCCACCATCGCGGTCGCCAGCGTGCCGAGCGCCCCCGACCCCGAATAGGGCGAAGACGCGGCTCCGGCCGGGCCGAGGCCAACGGTGTGTAAGGCCGGCTGCGTCACGCCGCCTTGGACCTGGGTGCCGAGCGCGAAATCAAGCACGCGCGTGATCAGGGTGGTGAAGCCCGCCGGACCACCCGGCGGGTTCGGCGTGAAGGCGCTGGCGCCCGTCGGGCTCCCCGTCACGGCCTGGGTGCCGTCGCGCACCAGGGACGGCGCCGATTGCACCGCCGGATTGACCTGGATGCCGGCGGCGAACCCCACGTAGCCCGCCTGCACCGGCACGCCGCCGCCGCTCGGGACGTTTCCGGACGGATCAGTGAACAGCCGCAGCCCCTGCGCGTCGAACCGCGACGCGAGATTCTGCGAGAACTCGTCGAGCTCGGCCTGATCCGTGGGCAAGGTGCTGTCGCGCAGCGTGATGTTGGCGCCGAGCGTGCCGCCGACCAGCTGCGACGTCACGTCCGCCCCGCCCAGCGTGATCGGCGGAATGCCGCCGCCAGGGTAGGACGAACCAGCGCCGACCGCGGCAGGAGGGGTGGAGAACGGGTTCGGCGTGTCGAGCGACGGGCTGAGGCCGGAGCCCAGCACCAGCACCACGTTGCCGTTGTCCTGGTTGAGCACCTTGAGATCGACGATGCTCGATACGCTCTGCAGCGCCGCGTCGCGCTGGCTCTCGAGGTCGGCGGTGCTTTGGCCGGATGATTTCAGTTGGATGATCTGCTTGGTGAGCGAGGAGATCGTGCCCATCGCCCCGTTCAGCGTGTTGAGGTCCGACTGGATGGCGTCGTTCGCGGCCTGCCGCTGGCCGGTGTAGGCGCTGCTCAGGCTGTTGATCCCGCTGGCCAGCGTGCCGGCGGCGCTGACCACCGCCTGCTGCTGCGTCGGGTTGTCGGGACCGCTGGCGAGGGTGGAGAACGCATCCTGCATGTTGCCGAGCAGGCTCGGCAGATCGCTCCCTTGGCCTGGCGTGCCGAGGGCCGCGTCGATCGCCTGCAACGCCGCCTGCCGCGTCTGCAGGCCGGAGACCGTGGCGTTCTGCTGCAACATGCCGGCCTGCAGCGCCGCGTCGACGGTGCGCTGCGCCGGGCCGGAATGCACGCCCATCCCGAGCCCGCCGGCGGTGACGCTCTGCTGTGTCGAGACCTCGCGCGCGTAGCCGGGCGTCGCCGCATTGGCGACGTTCTGCGACACCAGCGCGAGCTGGCGGTTGATGTTGGCGAGGCTGCCAGATGCGATCGACAGCGAGGCGTCGAGGCTCATGGCGGCCGTCCCGCGCTCAACGCTTCATGTCGATCGTCTGCTGCAGCATGTCGTCGGCGGTCGTCACCATCTTGGTGTTCGCCGAATACGCGCGCTGCGCCACGATCAGCTTGGTGAATTCGCTGGCGATGTCCACGTTCGAGCTCTCGGTCGACGACGTGACCAGGTTGCCGGCGCCATTGGTGCCGGCGTCCTCGGCAAGCGGCGTGCCCGATGTCACCGTCGCCGTGAAGGCCTGCCCGTCCTGGCGTTGCAGCCCGTCGGGGTTGTTGAATGTCACCACCGGAACCCGGCCGATGGTCCGGGACTGGCCGTTGTCGTAGTTCACGACGAGGTCGCCGGTGGCGCGCGTCGAGAGGCTGCTGAAACTGCCGGGCGGCACGCCGTTCTGGGTCAGACCACGCAGGCTGTATTCGGTGCCCGCGTACTGCGTCACCCCGTTCGCCTGGCCATAGGTGCCGAGGTTCAGTTGGATGGTCTGCGGGCCCGAGCCGAAATTCGCGGTGAACGACATCGCCGCCGGGCTGCCGCTGGCGTAACCAGCCGCGGTCACGCTGCCGGTCACGTTGGCGATGTTGCCGACCGTGCCTTCCGGGACGCCGTTGCCGCTGGTCGCGCCGAACGTGACCTCCGCCGTGCCGCGCGCCGCGCCGCCCGTGTCGTCCGGCACGTTGACCGACACCGTCCAGTCGTTGGCGGCGTTCTGAGTCCAGTCGAGCGAGACCATGTGAGCGGTGCCGAGCGCGTCGTACACCTGGATCTGCGACGAGATCGGGCTGCCGGCGGCCGGCGTCGCGGGCAGGTTGGCCGACAGCGTGACCTGGGTGCTGGCGACCGGGTTGAACACGGTCTGGCTCACCTGGATCGGCGCCAGCGCGTTGCGGTTCACCGTGCCCGTCGCGGGATCGACCGACCAGCCGTTGAGGAAGTCGCCCGCCGAGTTCACGACGTAGCCGTTCTTGTCCATCGTGAAGTCGCCCGCGCGGGTGTAGAATTGCTGCGGATTGAAACTTGGCTGGTTGTTGACCTCGCCGTTTTGCTGGCTGACCGGGAAAAAGCCCTGGCCGGCGATGGCGAGGCCGAGCGGATTGTCGGTCTGCGAGATCGTGCCCTGCACGCTGTTGACGTAGTCGGGCCGCGCTACCACGGCGCCGGATTCATTGACCGTCGCCGAGCTCGTGGTGAGATAGTCGCTGAAACTCGTGTCGGTCCGCTTGAAACCGACCGTCTGGCTGTTGGCGACGTTGTCGCTGATATTGCTGAACGCGCTGGATTGCGCGGACAGACCGCTGATCGCCGTGCTCATTGCGCCGAACAGAGACATCGGTAACTCCTGCAACTTCCCGGCAAAAGCAGCATGAACCGTGCCAAGGCAGATGCGCGCGGAATAAGCCCGTTCCGATCCGCGAAACCCCGGCCGTGGCGACCGCCCGGCAATAGCAGCCCGGCATTTCCTGCCGGTTAACGACCGATCCGTCCCGGCGAGCCGGATTTCGCGGCTGCTTCGCTGGCCCGGTTCTTGCGGCCCGGTTCTTGCGGTAGCGATCCCGGAAGGAACCCGAATGTCCGCTTCGTTGACCGGCATCGTAGGTCCGCTCGCACCGGCCGCCACGCCTCCGGCCGGGAGCGCGAGCGCGCGTGCCTCAGGCCGAGCCGCGCCCGTTTTCATAGAGCGCCTGGGGGCGGCGCTCGGACATTCCGCCGCGCCGCCGGATGCGGGTGTGGCGATGCAAGCTCCCGCCGCGACCGCCGGCGCGGAATTGCCGACCAACGGCGATGAAGCGGGTACGCACGCGGCGACCCCCGCGAGCCCGGATTCGCTCGCCGTTCCCTCTGGCGCGCTGCCAGCCCCGCCGGGCGACCCGACGGCGGCGACTACGGCGGCCAAGCCGGATCCCAGCAGAGCCGAACCAGGCAATGCCCCGGGCCCCGCGCCCCACAAGCCCGCCGCCGGTCCCGGGCGCGCGGGACGTGCCGCGGCCACGGAATCGGGCTCCAGCAAAGATGCCGCCGCGAACGATCCGGCAACGTTGGCGGGAACGGCGCCGCTCGAACCCGCCACGCCGTTGCCGCCGAGCACCGCATCCGTGACGCCCCGGGACGGCGCGGCGGGAACCGCGCATCCTGCCCATGCGGCCACCGGCAGCGGCACGCCTCCAGCAGCCGGGACGCGCGACGAGGCTCCCCACCGGACCGACGCGACCGCCCAGAATCAGCCCGCCGACTCACCGACGGCGGAGACACCGCCTGCCGCGCAGGATGCCATGCCGCCCCGATCTCCGATCGAGACTGCGACCGACTCCACGATAGCCGCGCTTCCCACCGCCCATGAGGCTTCTGCCGCCGAGGCCGTGATTCGCGCCATTGCCGAGGCCAGTCAGCCGATCGCCGGTCCCGCCAGTCGCGCGACGGCGGCGGATCAGCCCACGGCGGAGCCTTCGCGGGCGGACGCCGCGTCTCCGGCCCAGCAGATCGCGGCTCCGCTGGTGGCGCTCGGCTCCGGTCCTGACCAGAGCCGGCGCATGACCGTGCGGCTCGATCCCGAAGCGCTCGGCGCCGTGCAGGTCCGCGTCGATCGCCCGAGGGACGGCCCCGCGCGGGTCGAAATCACCGTCGAGCGGCCGGAAACCCTGTCGCTCCTGCTGCGCGACCAGCCGGAGCTGCAGCGGGCCCTGGACCAGGCCGGGATTCCCCCCGAGGGCCGGAATGTCGTCTTCCAGATCGCCACGCCAGATCCGCAGGCACGCAACGACGCCCACTTGTCCGATCATCGTCAGAGCGACGGCGGCCAGCCGGCCGCGGGCGACAGCGGAGCCAGGAGCGAAAGCTACGGGAGCGGCGGCGATGGCGGCGGCTCCGGGCGGAGCCGGCGGGACGGAGCTGACGAGGACGGTCCCGTCTACCGGTTCACCCCATCGGCCGCGCAGCGCCGGCTGCGCGACGGACTAGACATCACGGCCTGAAGGAAACTGACCCATGAGCCTCGCCTCGGTTGCCGCACAACAGAACTCCGCCGCGCAAAACGCGGTCGCCGCCGCGAACACCGCCGCCTCGGGGAACGCGTCCACCGGCGCGACCACCGGCACGGCCAGCGGTACTGCCACTGGAGGTGACGCGCTGAGCTCGCTGTCGGGCAATTTCAGCGACTTCCTCAGCCTGCTGATGACCCAGCTGCAGAATCAGGACCCGACCAGCCCGCTGGACACCAACCAGTTCACCAGCCAGCTGGTGCAGTTCGCGGGCGTCGAGCAGCAAATCAACGCCAATACCAGCCTCACGCAGCTGATCCAGCTCACCCAGGGCAGCGAGCTGATGCAGGCCTCCGCGATGATGGGCAAGCAGGTCACTGTGCAGTCCGACCATATGCCGCTGCAGAACGGCTCTGGCGCCCTCACCTTCACCGCGCCGGCCGCCGAGCCGGCGGCGATCGCCATCTATAACGACGCGGGAAGCAAGATTCGCGACGCACTGGTGACGGCGACCAAAGGCCAGAATACCTGGACCTGGGACGGCACCGACAACAACGGCAACTCGGTGCCGGATGGCTCCTACCGGGTCGCGGTGATCGGCGCCAACACCGACGGCACGACCGCGGCGCTGCCCCTCAACGTGCTGGGCATCGCGACCGGCGTGCAGAAATCGGGCAACGCGGTCCAGCTTCAGCTCGGCGCGCTGACCACCGACTTCACGACGGTCCAATCGGTCGCGGGCACGTCGGCCGGCGGACAGTAGCCCCGGGGAGAAATGGCGCGCGGGAGAAACGCCGCCGGTTAACGGGACGGTAAGCGATCTCGCGGCAAGGTTCCCGCACGGCAGGATGCCGCGCTGCCAGGGAACAGGCCGCACATGCAGGATAGAGCACCGCAACCCGCGCCCGGGAGCGCGCCCTCGCGCCACGCGCGAGTGATCGCAGGATGAAGGCCGCGCTTGACGGGCTGAAGGCGCTCGGGCCGGCGCGGCTGGCCGCGATGGGGGCGGTCGCGCTGGGTATGCTCGGGCTGCTCGCCTTCCTGGCGCTGCGGGGCGGCAGCGAGCAGATGGCGTTGCTCTATGGCGATCTCGACCTGCGCGAGTCCGCGCAGGTGGTGGAGCAACTCGGCCGTCAGCACATCGCCTACCGGATTGCGGGGCAGGGCAACCAGATCTTCGTCCCTGTTGACCAGGTGCCGCGCGCCCGCCTGCTGCTGGCGCGCGAGGGCCTGCCGTCCGGCGGCTCGATCGGCTACGAGATCTTCGACCGTGGCGACGGGCTGGCGGCCACCCAGTTCCAGCAGAACATCAACGAGACCCGCGCGATGGAAGGGGAGCTGGCGCGGACCATCCGCGTCATCGACGGCATCCGCGCGGTCCGCGTGCATCTCGTGCTGCCCAAGCGCGAACCCTTCGCGCGCGACCGGCAGGACGCGCGGGCCAGCGTGATGCTCACCATGACCGGCGCCGCCCGGCTGGACCGCGAGGGCGTGCAGGCCATCCTCAATCTCGTCGCCGCCGCCGTCCCCGGGCTGAAGCCGCAGGACATCGCCATCGTGGACAGCCGGGGCAGCATGTTGGCCCGCGCCGGCGAGCCGGTCGGCTCGCTCGGCGCCGCGCTGAGCGGCGACGAGATGCGCCGCACCACCGAATTGCGCCTGTCGCGCGCGGTCGAGGAGATGCTGGAGCGCAGCCTCGGCCCCGGCCGTGTCCGCGCCGAAGCCGCCGTGGAGATGGATTTCGACAAGGTGAACGAGACGCAGGAGCGCTACGACCCCGACGGTCAGGTGGTCCGCAGCACCCAGAGCCTCAACAACAACAGCCGCACCACGGAGGCGAGCGGCGCCGTCTCGGTGCAGAACAATCTGCCGAACGCCGACGCCGGCAACAACGCCGCCGGCAGCCAGGAGGGCCGGCAGGAGGAGACCACCAATTACGAGATCAGCCGCACCGTCCGCACGCTGATCCGCGAGCAGCCGCAGATCCACCGGATCAGCCTTGCCGTGATGGTGGACGGCGTCGTCGAGCCGGGCGCCGACGGCAAGCCGGCGGCCTGGCAGCCGCGATCGGCCGACGAGCTCGCGCGCATCGCGACATTGGTGCGCGGCGCGATCGGCTACGACGAGAAGCGCGGCGACCACGTGGATGTGGTGAGTATGCGCTTCGCCACGGGCGACGACAGCCCGGCGGCTGAGCGCGGCGGAATGCTCGGGGTCAAGTTCGAGAAGGCCGACCTGATGCGGCTGGCCGAGACGCTGCTGTTCGGCCTGATCGCGCTGCTCGGGCTGCTGCTGGTGCTGCGCCCGATGGTGCTGCGGCTGACGACGCTGCAGCCCACGCTGCCCGGCTCCGCCGCCGCGCTGAGTTCGGGCGCCTCGACCGCCTCGCTCCCCGGCGGATCGCCGCTCGCGCTGGGCGGCCTGGGAGTGCCGGCCGAGCTCGGCGCGCCGGGCATCGCCGGGCTGATCGAGGACGAGAGCATGATGAACATCGCGAATATCGAGGGCCAGATGCGGGCCTCCTCGCTCCGGCGGATCGCCGGGCTGGTGGAGAAGCACCCGGAGGAGACGCTGGCGATCGTGCGCGGCTGGATGGCCGAGGAGCCCGCCTGAGATGGCGACGCACGAGGACTATCGGGCGCTCAGGGGCCCGCACAAGGCGGCGATCCTCATGCTGACGCTTGGCGACGAATTGTGCGCGCGCCTGTTCGGCATGATGCACGAGGATGAGATACGCGAGGTGTCCTCGGCGATGGCGCAGCTCGGCCAGGTGCGCGCCGACATCGTCGAGCGGCTATGCGTCGATTTCGCCGACAACATGGGCAGCGCCGGCAATCTGGTGGGCTCGTACGAGAGCACCGAGCGGCTGCTGCAACGCGCCCTGCCGCGCGAGCGCGCGGCGCAGATCATGGAGGAGATTCGCGGCCCCGCCGGGCGGACGATGTGGGACAAGCTCGGCAACGTCAACGAGGCGGTGCTCGCCAATTATCTCAAGAACGAATACCCGCAGACCGTCGCCGTGGTGCTCTCCAAGGTGCGGCCGGATCACGCGGCGCGGGTGCTCGGCCTGCTGCCGGATTCCTTCGCGATGGAAGTCGTGATGCGGATGCTGCGCATGGAGAGCGTGCAGAAGGACGTGCTCGACGGCGTGGAGCGGACGTTGCGCGCGGAGTTCATGTCCAACCTCGCCCGCAGCACGCGGCGCGACGCGCACGAGATGATGGCGGAGATCTTCAACAACCTCGACCGCTCGACCGAGACCCGCTTCATCGCCGCGCTAGAGGAGCGCAATCGCGAGGCCGCCGAGCGGATCAAGTCGCTGATGTTCACCTTCAACGATCTCCAGCGCCTCTCGCCGCCGGCACTGCAGACGCTGATGCGCTCGATCGAGAAGGAGAAGCTGCCGATCGCCCTGAAAGGTGCGTCGGAAAAGATCCGCGACATGTTCCTCAAGAATCTCTCCGAGCGCGCCGGGCGGATGCTGCGCGACGAGATCGACGGGCTCGGCCCGGTCAAGCTGCGCGACGTGGACGAGGCGCAGGCCGGGATCGTGCTGGTCGCCAAGGAGCTCGCCGCGCAAGGCCAGATCGAGATCGGCGAGAGCCAGGATGAGGAGCTGGTCTATTAATATGCAGGTCCTGCCATGAACGCGCTGATGAGCCCGCGTCGGGTCGGCGCGGCGCGGATGCTGTTCGCCGAGGAGTTCGACCTCGCTCCCGGCGTGACCATCATCGAGGCCCCGGCCGAGCCCGAGATCATCGCCCCGGTGTTCACCGCCGCCGACCTCGATGCGGCGCGCGACGCCGGCTGGTCGGAGGGGCGCGAGGCGGGCCTCGCCGAGGCGGAAGCGGCCGGCGCCGCCACGGCGCGCGCCGCACTCGCCGCGATCGCCGCCGAGCTCGGCAACGCGGCGGAAGTCGCCGCCGGGCTCGCGGAGCAGGCCGCCGAGGAGATTGCGCGCCTGGTGCTCGACGGGCTGATGACCCTGTTGCCAGCGCTGTGCGCCCGGCACGGCGACACCGAGGTGCGGGAAGTCATCCGCGCGGTGTTGCCGCCGCTCACGCGCGAACCCTCCGTCACGGTGCGGGTCAGCCCGCTGATCGCGGATGCGGTGCGGGACGAGATCGCCGGGCTCGATCCCGACCTCGCCGAGCGGGTGAGGCTGCTGCCGACCGAGGCGATGCCGGCGGGCGATATCCGGGTCGCGTGGAACGATGGCGTGGCGGTGCGCGACACGCGGGCGGTGTGGCACGAGGTCGCGGCGGTGCTGTCCGGCCAGGGGTTGTTCCCGAGTGAACCGCCGCCGGAGAGGAGCAAGCCGCCGATGCACGAGGATGCGAAGGAGAGCGCCGGTGTCCGATGAGACGGATTTTTCCGAGCTGCCCGACCAGGCCGCCGGCCAGGAAGGTGCCGCTCTGCGCGGCGCGCGAGACCTGGAGGCGGTCTATGACATCCCAGTCACCGTGAGCGCCGTCCTTGGCAAGGCGACGATGCAGGTGAGCCAGTTGCTCAAGCTCGGGCGCGGCGCCGTGGTCGAGCTCGACCGCAAGCTCGGCGAGGCAATCGACATCTACGTCAACAACCGTCTGGTCGCGCGCGGCGAGGTGGTGATGGTCGACGACAGCCGGCTCGGCGTGACGATGACGGAAATCGTCAAGGCCGATCGAGCCATCTGAGAACTTGGGCCATCCGAGCTTGCAGGAAGTTCCGCCATGCGCGTGCTGATCATCGGATCGTTGGCCGCCGAGCTGGGCCAGGCCGCGCGCATCGCGATGGCGCGTGGGGCCAAGCTCGAACAAGCGGACGACGTCGAGGCGGGCCTCGCGCGGCTGCGGGCCGATGCGCGGGTCGATCTGGTGCTGTGCGACCTCGCGCACGACGTCGGCGGGCTGGTGCGCGCGATGGCGGCGGAGCGGATCGCCGTCCCCGTCGTCGCCTGCGGCACCGGCGACAACCCCGAGGCGGCGGTGCGCGCGATCCGCGACGGCGCGCGCGAGTTCCTCCCCCTGCCACCCGACCCGGAACTGATCGCCGCGATCCTGGAGGCCGCGTCCGGCGATAGCCACGCGATGGTGGTGCGCGATCCGGCGATGCAGGCGACGATCCGCCGCGCTGAGCAGGTCGCGGGCTCCGAGGCGTCGGTGCTGATCACCGGCGAATCGGGCACCGGCAAGGAGGTGCTGGCGCGCCACATCCACCGTCGGTCGCGCCGCGCCGCCGGACCATTCGTCGCGCTGAACTGCGCGGCGATCCCCGAGAACCTGCTCGAATCGGAATTGTTCGGCCACGAGAAGGGCGCGTTCAGCGGCGCCCTGGCTCGCCGCGTTGGCAAGTTCGAGGCGGCGGACGGCGGCACCTTGCTGCTCGACGAGATCAGCGAGATGGACGTGCGGCTGCAGGCCAAGCTGTTGCGCGTGCTGCAGGAGCGCGAGATCGACCGGCTGGGCGGCAGCGCGCCGGTGAAGGTGAACGTGCGCATTCTCGCCACCACCAACCGCGACCTGCCCGCCGAGGTGGCGCGCGGCACGTTTCGCGAGGATCTGTATTTCCGGCTCAACGTCGTCACCTTGCGGACCCCCTCGCTGCGCGAGCGTCCGGCCGACATCGCGGCCCTCGCGGAGCATTTCGCGCGCCGCTACGCCGACGTGAACGGCCTGCCGGCGCGCCCGCTCGGCGACGCGGCCCTCCGGCGCCTCGCCGTCCATGTCTGGCGCGGCAACGTGCGCGAGCTCGAGAACACCATCCACCGCGCCGTGCTGCTGGCCGAGGGCGACACGATCGAAGCCGAGGCGATCGAAGTCGGCCCGCCCGCCACGCAGATCGAGCCGGCCCGCGCCGCCGCCGAGCCCGGACCCGGCGGCATCGCCAGCCTGGTCGGCCGGCGGATGGACGACGTGGAGCGGGATCTGATCCTAGAGACGCTGGGACACACGCTGGGCAACCGCACGCACGCCGCGACCATCCTCGGCATCTCGATCCGCGCGCTGCGCAACAAGCTGCGCGACTACGCGGCGCAGGGCGCTCCGGTGCCGCCGCCCGCCGCCGGCACGGCAGCTTCCTTCGTCGCGGCCTGACGCGCGATGGCGGAAATCGCGCTGCCCCCCTTCGTCACGGCGCTCTCGGCCAGACTGCGCCGCGCTGCACCCGGCACCGATGTCGGGCTGGCCCTCGGGGTCGTGGCGCTGCTGTCGGTGCTCATCCTGCCGCTGCCCACCTTGCTGCTGGACCTCGGACTGGCGCTGTCGATCACCGGCTCGGTGCTGGTGCTGATGGTGGCGCTGTTCCTGCAGCGGCCGCTCGACTTCACCAGTTTCCCGACCTTGCTGCTGCTGACCACGCTGCTGCGCCTGTCGCTCAACGTCGCGACCACTCGGCTGATCCTGTCGCACGGCAACGAGGGGCCAACCGCCGCCGGCAACGTGGTCGCCGCGTTCGGCGGCTTCCTGATGGGCGGCGACGTGGTAATCGGCCTGATCCTGTTCGCCATCCTGCTGGTGGTGAACTTCATGGTCATCACCAAGGGCTCCGGCCGCATCGCCGAAGTCGCGGCGCGGTTCAGCCTCGACGCCATGCCGGGCAAGCAGATGGCGATCGACGCCGATCTCTCCGCCGGGCTGATCGACGAGAAGGTCGCGCGCCGCCGCCGGCGCGAGCTCGAGGAGGAGAGCGGCTTCTACGGCGCGATGGACGGCGCTGCCAAGTTCGTGCGCGGCGACGCCATCGCCGGCCTCATCATCACCACGATCAACATCTTCGGCGGCTTCGCCATCGGCCTGCTGCGCCACGGGATGCCGTTCGCCGACGCCGCGGCCACCTACACCACATTGACCGTGGGCGACGGCCTGGTGTCTCAGATCCCCGCCCTGCTGGTCTCGACCGCCGCCGGCATCGTGGTGACCAAAGGCGGCGTCGAAGGAACCGCCGACACCGCGCTCATCCGGCAGTTGGGCGGCAGCCCGAAGCCGCTGGCGATGGCCGCCGGCGCAGCCGGCGTGCTCGCGTTGATGCCGGGCGTGCCCACCCTGCCCTTTCTCGCCCTCGCGGGCCTGGCCGGCGGCGGCGCGTGGTTGCGCCACACCCATCCGCCCGCACCGGAGCCGCCCGATGGCCCGGCCGTGCCGGCGCTCACCGCGGAGCCGCCGATCAGCGAGGCCTTGCGCATCGACATGATCCGTCTCGAACTCGGCTACGGGCTTCTCTCGCTCGCCGGCGGCGATGCGCCGCGCCTCACCGAGCAGATCAAGGGCCTGCGCCGCTCGATCGCGGCCGAGGTCGGCTTCGTGCTGCCGCCGGTGCGCATCCAGGACAATATGGCGCTGGAGGCCAACGGCTACGCCGTGCGCATCAAGGAGATCGAGGCCGGGCGCGGCGAGCTGCGTCCCACCATGCTGCTGGCGATGGACCCGCGCGGCGTCCTGCCCGATTTGCCCGGCGAGCAGACCACCGAGCCCGCCTTCGGCCTGCCGGCGCGCTGGATCGACCCGGCCGCCAAGGAGGAGGCGATCTTTCGCGGCTGCACCGTGGTCGATCCGCCGAGCGTGCTCACCACGCACATCACCGAACTTGTGCGCGAGACGATGGCCGAGCTGCTGTCCTACGCCGAGACGCAGAAGCTGCTCGACGAACTGCCGCGCGAGCAGCAGAAGCTGGTGGGCGACCTCATCCCCTCGCAGATCACGGTGGGCGGCGTGCAGCGCGTGCTGCAGGCGCTGCTCTCGGAGCGCGTCTCCATCCGCGACCTGCCGACCATCCTCGAGGGCGTCCAGGAGGCGTGCGGCGGTGCGATGCGCGCCATCCCCGCGATCGTCGCGCATGTCCGCGCGCGCCTCGCCCGCCAGATCAGCGACGCGCATGTCGGTCCGGGCGGCTATATCCCGCTGATCACCCTGTCGCCCGACTGGGAACAGGCCTTCTCCGACGCGCTGGTCGGGCCGACGGAGGATCGCCAGCTCGCGATGGCGCCGTCGAAACTGCAGGATTTCATGCAGCGGCTGCGCGGCGCGTTCGACGGCGCGGCGTCGTCGGGGGAAGCGCCGGTGCTGCTGACCAGCAGCGCCATCCGATCCCATGTCCGGGCAATCGTCGAGCGGATCCGCCCGAGCACGCCGGTGCTGTCGCAGACGGAGATCTTTCCGCGCGCCCGCATCCGCACCGTGGGCAGCGTTTGAGCCCGCCGCGAGGCATTTTTAGCGCGCGAGTCGCCGGGCGTGGCAACCTCCTGGCAAGTCATGCCCGCTGAGACTCGCCCCATGCGGCTGAAGCTCTACCGCGCCACCGGCATGGCCGAAGCCATGAGCAGCATCCGTGCCGAGCTTGGCGTCGATGCGCTCATCCTAGCCACGCGCCGGGTCGGCACCGGCGTCGAAGTCACCGCCGCGCTGCCGGACGAGGAGGACCACCCGCCGCCCCCGCCGCCGCCG
This sequence comes from uncultured Alphaproteobacteria bacterium, assembly GCA_963795435.1. Classification (GTDB taxonomy): domain Bacteria; phylum Pseudomonadota; class Alphaproteobacteria; order Acetobacterales; family Acetobacteraceae; genus JAFKFI01. The sequence continues at coordinate 469,274 of CAWCHV010000009.1, read as the reverse complement.
GCGCCCGATCCCGCGCGGCTGGCGTCGCTCGCCTTTCACAACGTGCCCGCAGCACTCGCCGACCGACTGCGAGACGGTCCGCTGGCCGACGCGCTCGGGCAGGCGCTGCCGTTCGCGCCCCTGCCGCTGAGCCACGGCGCGCGGCCGCTGCTGTTCGCCGGCCCCGCCGGAGCCGGCAAGACGCTTACCGTGGCGCGCCTGGCCGCGCGGCTGGTGATCGGCGGGGTCTCGCCGAGCGTGGTCACGGCGGACGGACGGCGTGCCGGCGCCACCGAGCAACTCGCCGCCTTTACCCGGCTGCTCGGGCTCAACCTGCTGGTGGCCAATCATCCGGCCACATTGGGCCGCGCGATGGCGCACCGGCAGGCCGGGGCGCCGATGCTGATCGACGCTCCGGGCGCCGATCCGTTCGATCCGGCGCAGCGCGACGAGGTCGCGGCGCTGGCCGCCACGGCCGATGCCAGCGTGGTGCTGGTACTGCCCGCCGGGCTTGACCCAGCGGAGGCCGCCGATCTCGCCGGCGCCTTCGCCGCCGCCGGTGCCACCATGCTCGTTGCGACGCGGCTCGATGTAGCCCGCCGGCTCGGCGCCGTGCTCGCCGCCGCCCAGGCGGGCGGCCTCGCACTCGCCGAAGCCGGCATCGGCCCGGGTGCCGCGGACGGATTGGTGCCGATGACACCCGCCCTGCTCGCCGAGCGGCTGCTCGCCGAGCCAACCCACGTTCATCCGGATCGTGCGCCATGACCGTCCCGCCAGCCGTTTCGGTACCCCGCCCCAATTCGTCCTCGCCCCGTATGGTCGCGATCGCCTCCGGCAAGGGGGGCGTTGGGAAAACCTGGTTCGCGATCACCTTGGCCCACGCCCTCGCACGCGCCGGGCGGGACGTGCTGCTGTTCGACGGCGATCTCGGGCTCGCCAACGTAGATATCCAGCTTGGCCTCACGCCCTCGCGGGATCTCGGCTCGGTGGTCGCCGGCCGCGCCACGATCGCCGAGGCAGCGCTCCACCACCCCGAGGGCGGCTTCGATATCCTGGCCGGCCGATCCGGCTCCGGCGCGCTGTCGACCCTCGGTGCGCCCTTGCTGGAACAGATCCTCGACGCGCTGCGGAGGGAGGCAGAGCGACGCGACTTCGTGCTGCTCGATCTCGGCGCCGGCCTCGATCGGGCGACGCGCCGCATGGCCGCCGCCGCCGACAGGCTGCTGGTGATGGCGACCGAGGAGCCGACCAGCCTCACGGATGCCTACGCCGTGCTCAAGCTGTACGCCTCGGACCGGGCGGGCGGCGACGCGCGGGTCGTCATCAACCAGGCGAGTTCCCGCCCGGCCGGGGAGCGCACCCACGCGACACTGTCGCGCGCCTGCGCCACGTTTCTCGGCCATGCGCCGCCCCTTGCCGGCGTGATCCGGCGCGATGACCGGGTACGCGACGCGATCCGCCGTCAGGCGCTGCTGCTGACCCGGCATCCGGCGAGCGCCGCCGCCAGCGACGTGGAATCCGTCACGCTCACGCTCGAACCGGACCAGGCGGCGCGGCTTGCCGCCGCGATGCCGGCCTGATAACCGGGCTCCCCGTGATGCGCGCCGCGGTCGCCGCCCTCCTCATCCTGTGCTGCCTGCCGGCTCTCGCCCGGGGCGATCCCGCCGCTGGCGCGTCGATGTCCGATTCGCGGTGCCCTGCCGCCGCGTCGCTCACCAGGCCGGCAAGGCACCTGGACCGCCTGGCGGCGGCGATCGAGGCGGGCGGGCCCGTGGACATCCTGGCGGTTGGATCGGCCACGACCAGCGGTCAGGACAGCAGCGGCGAAAATGCTTTCCCGCGCCGCGCCGCGAACTCATTGCAGAAGGCGCTGCCCAGGATTTCCCTTCGGCTGACCGTGCGCGGCGGCATCGGGATGCAAGCAGCGGATATGCTGCCGCTGATCGCGGCAGCGCTGAAGGAGCGCCACTTCCAGCTTGTGCTCTGGCAGACCGGGACCGTGGAAGCCGTGCGGGGCATCCCGTCGGCGGAATTGCGCGCGACGCTGCGGGTCGGCGCGGAGTTGGTTCGCAAGGCGGGCGCGGACCTGGTGCTGATCGGTCCGCAATTCAGCCGGATCCTGAGCAGCAAGGCCGATCTCGCGCCCTACGAGCAGGCGCTGCGGGACACTGCCGACCTGCCCGACGCCGTGCTGTTCGATCGGCTCGATCTCACGCGGGACTGGGTCGTGGCCGGGCGGATCGACCTGGAGCGGGCCGTCAAGGGAGACCGTCAGGCGGTGCTGGAAACCCTGCACGCCTGCGTCGGCGCCACCCTCGCGCAGTTTCTCCTGACAGGCGCGGGACAACCGTGAGCACATCAACGGCCAAGCTGGGCAACCCGAGCGCACCGAGGCGCATTACCGCCCCCATGGACTGTGGCATGAGCAACATGGCTAGGGAGGAACAAGTGTCGGACGCGGCGTTCGAGCGGTGGCTACGTGAATCGCTGCGGCGGGAGTACGCCGCGATCCAGCACGAGCCTGTCCCCGATTCGCTCATGCGCCTGCTCGATGCGCATCCGGGCGCGCGGGCGGCGGCGCCCAAGCGTCTCTAGAACAAGCCCTCGATCAGCCCGCCGGCGTCGAGGCCGATCGTTTCAGCCGCCGGCACGCGCGGCAGGCCCGGCATTGTCATGATGTCGCCGCACACCGCTACGACGAACCCGGCCCCGGCGGACAGCCGCACGTCGCGGACGGGCAAGATATGCCCTTCTGGCGCGCCGAGCATCGTCGGCACCGCGCTGAAGCTGTATTGGGTTTTCGCGATGCAGACCGGAACCGAGCCGAACCCGGCGGCCTCGAAGCTGGCGAGGCGACGCGCGAGCGGCGCGGGGAGCACGATGTCGGAGGCTCGATAGATCTCGCGCGCCACGGTGCGAATCTTGTCGGCGAGCGGTATGGCGTCGGGGTAGAGCAGCGCCGGGCTGGCGCTCCCGCCGAGCCGGGCAAGCACTGCTCGCGCGAGGTCCGCCGCGCCCGCGCCGCCGTCGGCCCAATGGGTGCACAGCACCGCCTCCACGTCGCGCTCCGCCATCGCGTCGCGCACGACCGCGAACTCGGCGTCGGTGTCGGTGGTGAAGCGATTGAGCGCCACCACCACCCGGAGCCCGAATTTCTGCATGTTCTCGACATGCCGCTCGAGGTTGGCGACGCCGCGCGCCACGGCGCCGATGTCCTCGCGGTCGAGTGCCGACTTCGCGACGCCGCCATGCATCTTGAGCGCGCGGATCGTCGCGACCACCACGCAGCAAGCGGGCCACAGCCCGGCGGAGCGGCACTTGATGTCGAGGAATTTCTCGGCGCCCAGATCGGCGCCGAACCCAGCCTCGGTCACCACCACCTCGGCCAGCTTCAGCCCGAGCCGGGTCGCCATTACCGAATTGCAGCCATGCGCGATGTTGGCGAACGGTCCGCCATGCACGAGGGCCGGCGAGCCCTCCAGGGTCTGCACCAGGTTGGGCATCAACGCATCGCGCAACAGCGCCGCCATCGCCCCGTCGGCCTTGAGGTCGCGCGCCGTGACCATCGAACCGTCGCGCCGCTGGCCGACGACGATGCGTCCCAGCCGGTCCTGCAGATCGGCCAGATCGCGGGAGAGGCAGAAGACCGCCATCACCTCGGAGGCCACGGTGATGTCGAACCCGTCCTCGCGCGGCGCCCCGTTGGCGCCTCCGCCAAGGCCGTTGACGATGCCCCGCAGCGAGCGGTCGTTCACGTCCAGCGCCCGCCGCCAGCTCACCCGGCGCGGATCGAGGCCCAGCGCGTTGCCCCAGAACAGGTGGTTGTCCACCATCGCGGCCAGCAAGTTGTTGGCCGCCGTGATGGCATGGAAGTCGCCGGTGAAATGCAGGTTGATCTCCTCCATCGGCACCACCTGCGCCCGTCCGCCGCCGGTTGCGCCACCCTTTTGGCCGAAGCAGGGGCCCATGCTCGGCTCGCGCAGGCAGATCATGGTCCGCCGACCGAGCGCGTTCAGCGCGTCGCCGAGCCCGATGGTGGTGGTGGTCTTGCCCTCGCCGGCAGCCGTGGGGCTAATGCCCGTGACCAGTATCAGCGCGCCGTCCGGCCGCGCCTCGGCCCCGCGAATGAAGTCGAAGCCGATCTTGGCCTTGGTGCGCCCGTACGGCTCCAGCGCCTGCTCCGGTATGCCGGCGCGAGCGGCGATCTCGGCGATCGGACGCAGCCGCGCCGCGCGGGCAATCTCGAGGTCGCTCGCCACGACGTCTTCCTTCCGTTCTATGCCGCCAATGCGCTCGCACGCCGCCGAACGCCGATCTCGTCCAGCGCCGCCTCCATCGCCGCCACGGCGTGTGCCATGTCGTCCGGCGTGACCGCGCCGATGCAGCCGACCCGGAAGCTCGGCTCCGGGGTGTTGAAAAAATTGCTGATAAGCACGCGGCGCGATTTCAGCGCGTCGACGAACGCTTGCAGGTTCCAGGCCGGATCGGCCGGCGCCCGCACGTTCATCACCACCGGCCCCTGCACGTTCGCCGGCAGATACGGTGTCAGGCCCAGCGCGCGCACCCCATCGTACAGCGTACGCATGTTCGCCGTGTAGCGCGCGAGACGCGCCGGCTGGCCACCCTCGGCCTCGAACAGGTCGAGCGCCACGGAGAGCGCGTTCAGCACCTGCGCCGGCGGAGTAAAACGGAAGCTGCCCCAGCCGTTGCGCAACGCGTGGGCGTAAACGTCGGCGAGGTCGAACGACCAGCTTCCCGCTTGGCCCGGTATCAGTCGATCGACGCGGGCCAGCACGAAGGCCAGCCCGGCGATCGCTTCCAGGCACTTGTTGGGAGTGAACACGGCTGCGTCGATCTCGGGGTGCGCCGCGAGGTCGAGCGGCAGGGCGCCGAACGCCGAGACCGCGTCGAGCAGCAAGCGCCGTCCGGCCGCCCGCACCGCCGCGCCGACCCCGCGCGGATCGTGGATCACGCCCGAGCCGGTCTCGCTATAGACCAGCCCGACATGGCCGATCGCCGGGTCCGCGGCCAGCGCCGCCGCCACCGTCCCGGGCTCGACCGGGGCGCCGAACGGCGTCGGCAGGGGCACCACGAGCCGCCCGGCTTCCCGCGCCAGCCGGATCATCCGGTCGGCATAGGCGCCCGTCGTCGGCACCAGCAGCTTTCCTCCAGGAGGCACGAAGCCGCGGACCGTCGCCTCGACCGCGAAATGGCCGCAGCCCTGCAGCGGCAGGGTCGCGTGCGTCTCCGGGATGCCGCCGGCGATCGCCAGCAGGCGCTCGCGCAAGCCGGCGTAGAGCGGACGGAAATCGTTGTCCCAAGGCGCGAAATCATGCGCCAGCGCGGCGCGGACCTCGGGACGGGTGACGACTGGGCCGGGGATCAGCAGGAGCATCCGTCGCAATTGACACGGCCGGGCGCAAGAATCCAGCAGCGTCGAGGATGGATCGGCCCGGCACGGCGATGCTAGGATCGTGCCATGCCGATGCCCGCGCTGCCCGACTGGCTCCCCTGGTGGGTACCGATCCTCGTCCTGGTGCCGACGCTGCTCTACGCGCTGGCGCTCCTGCTCATGCCCTTCGCGGTGTTCGGCGTGAAAGGCCGGCTGGAGGCGATAGAAGCGCGGCTCGACGAGATCCAGGGCGAAATCCGCAGCCTCGCCCTGCGGATGCCCGAGCCGGTGCATCACGCGCATTACGACGAGGCGATCTACGCGGCGCCACCGCCCGGGGTGCCGCCGCGCCCGCGAGCCGAGCCGGTGATAGGCCGCCCACCGATCCCGCCCGCTTCACAGTACCCTCGACGACGGCCGGCCCGACGACCTGCGTGCGCGCCGCGCCGATCCGGCTCGCACCCCGCGTCCGGGTCGCGGCGACTCCGGCCGCGGCGAGCCGCGCGCCGAACCGCGCCTAGACTGGCCGCGCTAAGCCGTCGGCTTGCCCGAGCCGGGCCGGACGTGCTTGATGCAGCCCATCGGCGAAGGAGAGCCTGTATGCGCGTCAGTGTCGTGCAGATGAGCCCCGGCCATGACAAGGCGGAGAACATCGCCCAGGCCGGCCGGCTGATCGGCGAGGCGATCGCCGCCGACCGGCCCAACATCGTCAGCCTGCCGGAGATGTGGACCTGCCTTGGCGGCAACCGTGGCGCCAAGTTCGAGCAAGCCGAGATTCTGCCCGCGCGCTGGCTCCAACGAGCCCGGCGGCGCGGCCTACGAGTTCCTGCGCTCGGTCGCCCGCAAGGAGCGCATCCACGTCCACGGCGGCTCGCTCGCCGAACGGGGTGGGGAGAAGCTGTTCAACACCACCGTGGTGTTCGACCCCGAAGGGGCCGAGATCGCGCGCTACCGAAAGATCCACCTGTTCGACATCGTCGCCCCGGATGGCAAGGGCTACCGCGAAAGCTCCACCTACGGCTCGGGCGACGAGATCGTCACGTATGAAGCGGACGGGGTGAAAGTGGGCTGCGCGGTCTGCTACGACATCCGCTTCCCCGAGTTGTTTCTCGCACTGCGCCGGGCGGGGGCGGAGCTGATCTTCCTACCCTCGGCCTTCACCGTGCCCACCGGGCGCGATCACTGGGACGTGCTGATCCGCGCCCGCGCGATCGAGACCCAGTGCTGGTTCGCCGCCCCCGCCACCTGGGGCAAGCACCTCGACGGCGCCGGCGAGCCGCGCTTCACCTACGGCCATTCGCTGCTCTGCGATCCGTGGGGCACCATCGTCGCCAAGGTCTCGGACGGCACCGGCTGGGCCACCGCGCGGATCGACCAGGCGGTGACCGCGAGGGTGCGGCGCGACATGCCGGTGCTGGAGCATCGGGTGCTGGAGCATCGGAAGCTCGCTTGAGTCCCCTGGTTCCGGAATTCACCTCCGCCGCCGCCCTGCCCTCGCTGCGGGTCGGGCCAGGCGAGATCGCCTTCGTCAACGCCCCCACCGGGCTTGCCGCCGACAGCCGGGCGCGGCTGACGGCGCGCTACGGCGACTGCCCGCTGCCGGAGGCCGGCTGCGTGGTGGCGCTGGGCGGCGACGGCTTCATGCTGGAGACGCTGCACCGGGTGCTGGGACGCCGGGGGCTTGGGCGCGACATCCCGGTCTACGGCATGAATTGCGGCTCGGTCGGCTTCCTGATGAACCCGTTCGCCGAGGACGATCTGCCGAAGCGGCTGCTCGCCGCGCAGGCGGCCGTGCTGCATCCGCTCCGGATGCGCGCCGTGACCATGAGCGACGCGATCGAGGAGGCGCTGGCGCTCAATGAGGTCAGCCTGCTCCGCCAGCTCCGCCAGGCGGCGAAGATCCGCATCACGGTCGATGGCCGCGTCCGGCTCGATGAGCTGATCTGCGACGGCATCCTGGTGTCCACCCCGGCCGGCTCCACCGCCTACAACCTCTCGGCGCACGGTCCGATCGTGCCACTCTCGGCCAATCTGCTGCCGCTCACGCCGATCAGCGCCTTCCGGCCGCGGCGCTGGCGCGGCGCGCTGCTGCCGAGCTCGGCCGAGGTGCTGTTCGAGGTGCTGGAGACCGACAAGCGCCCGGTCGCGGCGGTAGCGGACTTCACCGAGGTGCGCGACGTCGTCTCGGTCGCGGTGAGCGAGGATCGCGCCGTCGAGGTCACGGTGCTGTTCGACCCTGATCAGGGCCTGTCCGAGCGCATCATCGCCGAACAATTCACTGCCTGATGCTGCCGCTCGTCGTCATCGCCGGCCGGCCCAATGTCGGGAAATCCACACTGTTCAACCGCCTCGCCGGGCGGCGCTCGGCGCTGGTGTCCGACACCCCCGGCGTGACCCGCGACCGCAAGGAGGCGGAGGCGATGCTGCGCGGGCGCAATGTGCGCCTGGTGGACACGGCGGGGCTCGAGGAAGCGGCACCCGAGACCCTGCCGGGCCGGATGCGGACCTCGTCGGAGACGGCGGTGGCGACGGCGGACCTCGTGCTGTTCCTGATCGACGCCCGCGCCGGGATCACCCCCGCCGACGAGCATTTCGCCCGCTGGCTGCGCCGCCAGGGCCGGCCGGTGCTGCTGATCGCCAACAAGGCGGAGGGGCGTTCGAGCAATTCCGCCGTGCTCGAAGCCTTCTCGCTCGGGCTGGGTGAGCCGCTGGCAGTCTCCGCCGAGCATGGTGAGGGCATTTCCGAGCTGATGGCCGAGATCGCCGACCGCGTGCCGCTCGAGGCCGCGGCGGTGCCGGAGCCGGACCGGCCGCTGAAGCTCGCCATCGTCGGGCGGCCGAACGCGGGCAAGAGCACGCTGGTCAACCGGCTGTTCGGCGCCGAGCGGATGATCACCGGCCCCGAGCCCGGCCTCACGCGCGACGCCGTGGCGGTGCGGATCGCCGACGACCACGGGGAAATCGAGCTGGTGGACACCGCCGGCCTGCGCCGCCGGGCGCGGATCGAGGCGGCGCTGGAGAAGATGTCGGTCAGCGCCGCCATCGAGGCGCTGAAGATGGCCGAGGTGGTGGTGCTCACGGTGGACGCCGTGGAGGGCATCCACGACCAGGATTTGCAGATTGCCAAGCTGATCGAGCGCGAGGGCCGCGCCTGCGTCCTCGCGCTGAACAAATGGGACGCGGTCGCCGACCGAAACGCGACGCGGCGGGCCATAACCGACCGGTTGCAAACCAGCCTCGCGCAGATGCGCGGCATCCCCGTGGTCACGTTCTCCGCCCTGACCGGCGCGGGGCTCGACCGGCTGCTGCCGGCGGTGCGGCGCGCTCACGCGGTCTGGAATACCCGCGTTGCGACAGGCGAGCTGAACCGCTGGTTCGAGGCGGCGCTGGAACGCCATCCGCCGCCGCTGGTCGATGGGCGGCGGCTCAAGCTGCGCTACATCACACAAGCAAAAGCCCGCCCGCCCACCTTCGTCGCCTTCGGCACCCGCGCCGAGCAGATGCCGGAGGACTACCAACGCTACCTGGTCAACGGCCTGCGCGAGCACTTCGAACTGCCCGGCACGCCGATCCGATTGCAGCTGCGCGGGACGAAGAATCCCTACGTGGAAGGATAATATCTCCCTCTCCCCCGCCTTGGGGGAGAGGGCCGGGGTGAGGGGGTGCCACACTCGGAGACATCAGCTTGCCGACCCGGACCCCTCCTCCCGACCTCCTCCCCTGAGCAGGGGAGGAGGAGAAAACGGCAACTACTCGCCCAGCGCCCGATCCACGGACCGTCCCGCCTTTTCAGCCGGCCCCTTCGGCGGGTTCACCGCGTCGCTGAGATCGCGCCCGGCGCGGTCGATGCTCTGGCCGGCCCGCTGCGCGGGGCCAGGCTGCTCGCACGCGGCGAGGCCAAGCGTCGCGCCGAACGCGGCGATGGTGAGAACGGTCCGTATCATTCGCAAACTCCAGTTGTTGGTCGAGCCAGCGGCAACGCTCGCTCGGCGGTCCGGTTGCCGAACCGACCTGCTGCGGGCACGTTGAGCCCTCAATCGCGGAGCGGGAGAGACCGTCGTGGAGCAAGCAACGATCGCGAAGGTCACGCGTCGGATCGTACCGTTCCTGATGCTCTGTTATTTCGTGGCCTATCTCGACCGGGTGAATGTCGGCTTCGCCTCGCTCGAGATGAACAAGGATCTCGGCCTCTCGTCGGTCGCCTACGGCTTCGGCGCCGGTATTTTTTTCTTCAGCTATTTCGTGTTCGAGGTGCCGTCCAACCTCGCGCTGGAACGGTTCGGCGCGCGCAAGTGGATCGCGCGAATCATGCTCTCATGGGGCATCCTGTCCGGCGCGATGGCATTCATCCCGTGGATCGGACGAGTAACCGGGCTAGGCGACGAGTATTCGTTCTATCTCGTCCGCGTCCTGCTCGGGGCCGCCGAGGCGGGGTTCTTTCCGGGCATCATCTTCTACCTGACACTCTGGTTTCCCGCCGTGTACCGCGCGCGGATCGTCGGCTACTTCATGGCGGCGATCCCGCTCTCCTCGGTGATCGGCTCGCCGATCAGCGGCTGGATCCTCTACCTGCACGGCGGCCTCGGCCTCGCCGGGTGGCAGTGGCTGTTCATCCTCGAGGCGGTGCCAGCGATCATCCTTGGGTTCGTGGTGTTCTTCTATCTCACCGACCGGCCCGCCGCCGCCAAATGGCTGCAAGCCGGCGAGCGCGACTGGCTGCAGACCCGGCTCGACGCGGAGCAACAGGCGCGGGAACTCGGCGCAGCACATCGGCGTCGGGCAGGCGCTGATCGAGCCTCGGGTGCTGGCATTGTCGATCGTGTATTTCGGCGCCGTCGCGGCGAATTACGGCACCGCGTACTGGCTGCCGCAGATCGTCAAGGCGTTCGGTGTCGCCAACTGGCAGAACGGACTGATCTCCGCCGTGCCCTACATCGTCGGCACGATCGGCATGGTCTGGTACGGCCGACGCTCCGACCGGCACATGGAGCGGAAAGGCCACGCCGCCGTAGCGCTGGGAATCGCCGCATTGGGGATCGGCGCGTCGGCGCTGGTGGACGACCCGCTGCTGAAAATGATCGCCCTGTCGATCGGCGCGTTCGGCGTATTCGCCGTGCTGCCGGTGTTCTGGACCTTCCCGACCGCCTTCCTGAGTGGCGCGGCGGCGGCGGCGGGGATCGCCGTGATCAACTCGATCGGCAATCTCGCGGGATTCTTCGGCCCGTTCGTCATGGGCTGGCTGCGTCAGGCGACCGGCAATTTCGCCGCGGGGCTGCTCGTCATCGCGGCCTTCGCGCTGCTGGCGATGATCGTCGTGCTGCTGTTGCGCCACGAGAGCGCGCTGGAACGGGCGCCTGCCGGGGAGCCGAGGGTCGCCGGCGGGTAAGCCGGCCGGTCGGTGCGTCAGGCTGTCGCCACGTGCTCGGCCAGGTAGGCCACCATTTCTCGGATCTTGGCCGAGAGCTGGCGGGCGGTCGGAAAGGCGGCACTCAGTTCGGTCGGCAGCGCGCTCCACTCCGGCAGGAGGCGGACCAGCCGACCCTCGCTCAGTGCGCCTTGCACGCAGAACTCCGGCGCCAGGAGCACCCCGGCGCCCTCGGCCGCCGCGTCGCGCAGGACCAGCGCGTTGTTGGCGCTGACCTGGTAGGTGAGACGCGGCGCCGAGCCCCCGTTGACCCCGATAAACCGCCAGCCATCGGGGAATAGCTGGCGGTCGAGCAGGCAGACGTGATCCGCCAGATCCTCGGGCCACGCCGGCTCGGGCCGCTCCGCGAGGTAGCCGGGGGCCGCGCACAGCACGTGGGGCAAGGCCGCCAGACGGCGCACGACGAGGCCCGGCCCCTGGCCGGTACCCAGCTGGATCGCGACATCGAACCCGTCTTCCAGCGGGTCCACCGCCCGATCGCTCAGAAACACCTCCAGCCTGACCGCCGCGTGCATCCTCGCAAAGCCGCGCAGGATGGGCCCAAGCTTGGTGCTGCCGAAGCAGACCGGAGCGGCGATGCGCAGCGGCCCGCGCAGGTTTGCCCCGTTCCTGCTTGCGTTCCGCGCGTCGTCGATGTCGTCGAGAATGCGGATACATTGGGCGTGGAAACCCTCGCCGATCTCGGTCATGCCGACCCGGCGCGTCGTCCGGTTGAGCAGTCGCGTGCCGAGCCAGGCCTCCAGCATCTGCACGTGCTTGCTCGCCGTCGCCTGCGAAATGCCGAGCGTCCGGGCAGCGGCGGAGAAGCTGTTCGCCTCCACCACCTTCGCGAAGACGGTCATGCTCGTGAGCCGATCCATCGAGCCCCCCTGGCGAGCTCCGATCCATTCTGTTGCAGCTTAATATCGTTCTTTAGTCGGAATCGGAGGGCGTATCCAGAACAATACCGAGCCTCGGTCGGCTTTCCCCCGCCTGCGATCAAGGGCGCGCGGGCGCCGAGTGGCTTCGCGCGAGGTACGAACCCGGGATAGGCTGCGCCGCCAAAGCTTGAGGAGATGCATGGAGCCCAGACGCACGGCCGTTCCGCTCATCGCCGGACTGGCGGCGGCCAATGCCGCTGCCTGGATATGGGCCTGGACGAGCTTCTCCGATCGCCCGACCCTTCTCGGGACCGCGCTCTTGGCCTGGGTGTTCGGCCTGCGCCACGCGGTCGATGCGGACCACATCGCGGCGATCGACAACGTCGTGCGCAAGCTGATGCATAACGGCAGCCGGTCGGTCACGGTCGGCCTGTGGTTCTCGCTCGGCCACTCCACCCTGGTGATGTTGGCCTGCGTGGCGGTGGCTGCGGCATCGTCGATGCAGGGCAGGCTGGAAGGGGCGCGAGTGATCGGCGCGGTGATCGGCACCTCGGTCTCCGCCGCCTTTCTGCTCGCCATTGCCGGCGTCAATCTCGGCATTTTGCGCGACGTGTGGCGCCGGTTCCGCAGAGCGCGTCAGGGTGCGGCGCTTGCAGAGGAGGATCTGTTCGCCGGCGGCGGGCTGCTGGCCCGGCTGCTCCGCCCCGTGATGCGCGGTGTGCGAGCCGGCTGGCACATGTATCCGCTCGGCTTCCTGTTCGGCCTCGGGTTCGATACGGCAACGGAGATCGGGCTGCTCGGCATTTCCGCCACCCAGGCGGCGCAAGGCCTGTCGCCCTGGCGGACACTGATCTTTCCCGCCCTGTTCACCGCCGGCATGGCGCTGGTGGATACCGCCGACAGCGTGCTGATGGTCGGGGCCTATGGCTGGGCCGCCGTCAACCCGATCCGCAAGCTCTGGTACAACCTGACGATCACCGCCGCCTCGGTGGTCGTGGCGCTGCTGATCGGCGGCATCGAGGCGCTGGGGCTGGTCGCGGACAAGATGGGGCTGGCGGGGGGTATCTGGGATGTCGTCTCTGGCCTCAACGACGACCTCGCTGATTTCGGCTTCGTGGTCATCGGCATCTTCGCGCTGTGCTGGGCGGCCTCGGCGCTGATCTATCGTTGGAAAGGGTACGACCGGCTGCTCGCGGATCGTTCCTGATCCGCCGGTCGCGTCAGGCCGTCGGGGCCGCCTCGCGGGCGAACCAGCCCGGCACACGCGGGGACAGCGTCGCCCCGGCGCAGGCCAGAACGCCGTCCAGCGCATCCAGCCGCAGCGACGCGAGCCCCCGCCCATCACGCCCCGAGCGCATCGTGCCCACCTCGGCGGCGCCCCGCGTCACCGCCGCACCAGGCTCCGGCATCGGACCGTCCACCAGCACGGGCACCAGGCGGCGCTTCAGCAGCCCGCGATACTTCGTGCGCGCGGTCAGCTCCTGGCCCATGTAGCAACCCTTGCTCCAGGAGACCCCGTTCAACTCGTCGAACCCGGCCTCCAGCAAGGTGGATTTTTCCGCCTCCAGATCCCGCGACCCGTCCGGCAATCCGAGCGCCAGCCGATGCCGGTCCCAATCGGCCGGCGTAGCGTTGGCGGGCAGTGGCGCCGGAGCGAGAACCCGCCAGCCGGCCTCCGGCAGCCTCGGATCGGGCGCCGCGACCGTCCCCGTCGTTTCGGGCGTTCCGCCCCAGGCCGCGTGGACCGCGAATTCCGCCGAGATGTCCCGCACCTGCACGTTCGAGCGCAGCCGGTAGCGGCCGAGGCGTTGGGCGAGCATCGCGGCCTGCCCGCGCTCGCAATCGAGCACCAGGCGCTCGCCGTCCCAGAGGATAAAGAAATCCGCGAGCCATTTGCCCTGTGGCGTCAGCAGCGCCGCCCACACGGCGCGCCCGGGGGCAACCTCGGCCACATCGTTGGACACCAGCCCCTGCAGGAAAGAAACCCGATCCTCCCCGCTGATCTCCACCACGCCCCGGTCGGGCAGCAAGGCCATTTGCGTCATGCACCCGAGTTGGGCTCTCGCGCGCGATGCGGCAAGGCGTGTAGAGAACGGCGAAATGACGATCCGACGGACCAGTCCCACACGCGGCGCCAGCAGCAAGAGATGAGGGTCGCGCAGATCATGGCGGGTGCGCCCACCGGGGGCGCGGAGCTGTTCTTCGAGCGGCTGAGCATCGCCCTGCATCGCGCCGGCGATGGCGTGCTGCCGGTGATCCGCCGCAACGAGAACCGGGCCGCGCGTCTCACCGCCGCGGGCCTGGTTCCGCGACAGCTCGGCTTCGGCGGCCCGGCGGACCTGCTGACCGGCCCGCGATTGCGCGCGCTGCTCCGCCGCTTCGGCCCCCGCGTCGTGGTCGCCTGGATGAACCGCGCGGCAAGCTTCACGCCGCGCGGCGACTGGGTGCTGGCGGGACGGCTCGGGGGCTACTACGACTTGTCCCACTATCGCCGCTGCGACCATCTGGTGGGCAATACGCGAGGGATCGTCCGCTGGATTGCGGACCAGGGCTGGACCGGCGGGCGGGTGCATTACGTGCCGAACTTCGTTGACGACCTGGCCGGCGCCGCGCCGGCATCCCGCCAGTCGCTGGGCGTTCCGCCGGATCAGAGACTGGTGCTGGCGCTCGGCCGGCTGCACCGCAACAAGGCTTTCGACATGCTCATCCGCGCCCTGCCCCGCCTCCCAGGCGCCCACGCCGTGATCGCCGGGGAGGGCCCGGAGCACGCGGACTTGCTGGATCTCGCCCGGCGGGAGGGAGTTTCCGAGCGGCTGCACCTGACCGGCTGGCGGCAGGACACCGGCCCGCTGCTGGCGGCAGCGGACGCCCTGGCCTGCCCCTCTCGCCACGAACCCTTGGGCAACGTCGTGATCGAGGCGTGGTCCGCCGGCCGGCCCGTCGTGGCCGCCGCGTCCGAGGGTCCGAGCGAGCTGATCACGCCCGACGACGGCGTTCTGGTTCCGCCCGAGGATCCCGCCGCGCTGGCCGACGCGCTTGGCCGCGTGATGGACGATCCGGCGCGGACCGCGTTGCTGACAGGTGCCGGGCGGCGGCGGTTCGAGACCGAGTTCGCCGAGGCGCCCGTGGTGGCGCGCTGGCGGGAGTTCCTTGGCGCCGTGGAGAACGTCTGATGTGCGGCATCGCCGGTCTGATCCTCGCCCCGGGCGCGCCGCCGCCCGACCCCGCCACGCTCGCGACCATGATCGGCAGCCTGGCGCATCGCGGCCCGGACGGTTCCGGCCACACGGTCGTCGGCCGAATCGCGCTGCTGCACAACCGGCTGGCCATTATCGACCTGGAGACTGGCGATCAGCCGCTGTTCGCCGGACAGGCCGCGCTGGTCGCCAACGGAGAGGTCTACAATTATCGTGAGTTGCGCGCCGGGCTGCCCGGCGTCAGCTTCGCGACCAACAGCGACTGCGAGCCGCCGCTGCATCTCTGGCTGCGCGACGGCCCCGGCGGCTACGCGCGGCATTTGCGCGGCATGTTCGCGATCGCGGTGCATGACCGGGTGGGACGCAGCATCACGCTCACCCGCGACCCGTTCGGTATCAAGCCGCTCTACACGGCGCAGATCGCCGGCGGCCTCGCCTTCGCGTCCGAGCCGCAAGCGATTCTGGCGACGGGGCTGGTCTCCCGCCGGCTGCGCGCCGCCGCCCGTTCCGAGTTGCTGCAATTGCAGTTCACCACCGGCACCGAGACGATCTTCGAGGGCATCCACCGCGTGCTGCCCGGCGAGACGCTGACCTGCTCGGACGGGCATGTGCTGAGCCGCAACCGGCTTCCGGCGCTGCCCGACACGCCGACAGAATCCATCGGCGAGGACGAGGCGCTCGTCCGGCTCGACCGCGCGCTGGAGGAAAGCGTCGACCTGCATCAGCGCAGCGACGTGCCCTATGGCATGTTCCTGTCGGGCGGCATCGACAGCGCGACGCTGCTCGCGCTGATGGCGAGGCTGAACAGCCAGCCGGTGCTGGCGTTCACCGCCGGCTGGGATGGCGGCGCGGCGGACGAGCGGGCGCACGCCGCCGCGGTCGCCCGCGCCGCCGGCGCACGGCACGAGACGATCGAGATTACTGAGGCGATGGTCTGGCGGCACCTGCCGGAGATCGTCGCCTGCATGGACGACCCGACGGCCGACTATGCCATCATTCCGACCTGGTTCCTTGCCCGCCGCGCCCGGCAGGACGTCAAGGTAGTGCTTTGCGGCGAAGGGGGGGACGAGATCTTCGGCGGCTATGGGCGCTATCGCAGCGCCATGCGGCCGTGGTGGCTCGGCGGACGGGTGATGCGCGCGCGCGGCTGCTTCGACCGGGTGGACGTACTGCACACCCCGCCGGTCGGCTGGCGCGACGGCTATGCGGCGTCGGAAGGCCGCGCGGCGGAGGGTGGCCGCTCCCGCCTAGCCGCCGCGCAGGCGACCGATATCGCGGATTGGCTGCCGCACGATTTGCTGCTCAAGCTCGACCGCTGCCTGATGGCGCACGCGGTCGAGGGTCGCACGCCGTTCCTCGATCCCGGCGTCGCGGCTGCCGGCTTCCCGCTGCCCGACGCGCTCAAGGTGCGGAAGGGGCGCGGCAAGTGGCTTCTTCGCAAATGGCTGGAGAAGCATCTGCCCGAAGCGAACCCGTGGGCGCCCAAGCAGGGCTTCACGGTTCCGGTGGGCACCTGGATCGCCCGACAGGGCAGCCGTCTCGGCCCGCTGGTCGCCGGGCAGCCGGGCGTGGCGGAGATCGCCGACCGCGCCAAGGTCGAGGCGCTGTTCCGAAACTGCGGTACCGGCTGGCCAGGCGGCTTCGCCGCATGGAGCCTGCTGTTCTATGCCCTCTGGCACAACCGGCACATCCTGGGATTGCCGTCCGGCGGCGATGTGTTCGAGGTGCTGGCGACGCGCTAATCTCGCCCGTGCCGGACCAGCCGCGAGGAACGATGCCATGCCGCCGCCGCACTACGACCTGCTGATCCGCAATGGCACCTGCGTCCTTCCCTGGGGCTTGGAGGCTGCGGATGTCGGCGTGCGCGAGGGTCGGATCGCCGCACTCGGCGTTGCCGCCCCGGCGACAGCGAACGAGACGATAGACGCCGCCGGGCTGCACGTGCTCCCCGGTCTGATCGACCCGCACGTCCATCTGCGCGATCCGGGCGACGCCGCTGTCGAGAGCATCCCGACCGGCACCAGGGCCGCCGTGCTCGGCGGCCTCGCGGCGGTGTTCGACATGCCGAACACCAGCCCCGCCATTATCGATGCCGAGCGTCTGGCCTGGAAGCAGGCTTACGCCGAGAAGAACGCCTGGTGCGACGTCGGCCTCTACGTCGGCGCGACCAAGACCAATATTCCCGCCCTCGCCGAACTCGAGCTCGGGCGCGGCGTGTGCGCGATCAAGGTATTCGCCGGCAGCTCCACCGGCGACCTGATGGTAGAGGACGACGAAAACCTGGAGCGCGTGATGCGCTCGGGCCGCCGCCGGATTGCCTATCACAGCGAGGACGAGTACCGCCTGCAAGCGCGCAAGGCAGAGTTCAGGACGGGCGATCCCTACGCGAGCCACATGCAATGGCGCGATGAGGAGACCGCCTTTCTCGGCACCCGCCGACTTATGGCGCTGGCGACCAAGACCGGCCGGCCGGCGCACATCCTGCACGTCTCCACCGCGGAGGAGCTCGATTATCTGAAGGACTTCCGCGACATCGCGACGGCCGAGGTGCTGGTGAACCACCTGACGCAGGTGGCACCCGACGTCTACGAGACCCTGGGCGGCTTCGGCGTGATGAACCCCCCGATCCGTGGCCCGCGCCACCGGGAGGCGGCGTGGGCGGCGATCCGCGACGGCACCGTGGACACGGTCGGCTCCGACCACGCGCCGCACAGCCGGGCGCGGAAGGAACTCCCCTGGCCCGAATGCGCCGCAGGCCTGACCGGGGTGCAGACCCTGGTGCCGGTGATGCTAAACCATGTGAACGCAGGCCGGCTCAGCCTCTCCCGGCTGGTCGACCTGCTCTGTGCCGGCCCGGCACGGGTCTACGGGGCACTCGGCAAGGGGCGGCTCGCGGCGGGCTACGACGCGGATTTCACCCTGGTCGACCTGCGACGATGGCGGCGGATCGAGGCATCCTGGATCGCCTCCCCTTGCGGCTGGACGCCGTTCGCCGGAATGGACATCACCGGCTGGCCGGTGGCGACCATTGTCCGCGGCCAAGTGGTGATGCGCGAAGACGAGGTGCTCGGCACCCCGTCGGGGCGGCTGGTCCGCTTCCGCTAACCGCCTTCGGCTAACGATCCCGGGCGGGCTTGTCCGCCTCGACGTTCTCCTGTCCCGTCCTGGTGCCGCCAAAGCGGTCGGCGCCGGCCTTGTCGGACGCCCCGGGCTTCTTGTGGTTGCCGGTGTTCTGCTGGTCCTCTGTATGCTCGACCGTCTGCTCGGTGTGCGGCTGTTTCATGCTGCTTCTCCTCCTGCGTCGAGGGTCTGAACGCATCGGCGCCGGCTGGTTTTCCACCCGCTTGCCTGCTCGCCCGTTCCTGCGCGATCTACCCTCCGCCGCGACGCGACATGAGCGGGAAGACGTAGAGCAACGCCATGAAGCCGAGCGTCGCGCCGACGCCGAGCCACAGCGAGAGCGCATGGCTCCCGGAAATCAGCCGGACGGTCACGTAGGCGTCACCCACCAGTCCGAGGGCGATCAGGCCCTCGGCCGGAAGCATCATCGCGACGGCGCAGCGCAGCACGCTTTCCTCCGCGTTTCCGCCGGCCGCGATGCGATGGTACGAAGCGGGCGCGATCAGCATGATGATGGCGACCGCGACGAACCCGAGGCTGACCAGATGAACAGCGCGCGAAGCGGCCGGCAGGCGTTCGAAGCTGTCGGTCAGGACCGCTATGAACTGGAAGCCGAACAGCGCCTGGGCGCCTGGCAGCACGACGCGCAGCTCGGTCAGCGCCTGCTCGATGCGCGCTTCCAGCGATTGCTTCGTGTCCTCCATCCTTTCCTCCCGGCGCTGCCGGTGCGTGGACGAGAGCAGCGGCAAGGCGTACCAGGCCGACAACGCCGCCATGACGAACGCAGCACCCGCGGCACTCGCCCAGCGCGGCCCGGTGCTAGAGGCGAGGCCGATCGCCGCGTTCATCCCGAGCGCCAAGGCAAGCGGCAGGAGCGCGATCTTGAGGTTGCCCGAGGCGCGGGCGAGCATCCGGCCGGTGGCGTGTCCGCCCTCCGCGATCTGGTGAAACGACGGTGTGGCGAGCAGCAGCGCCGCGGTCGTCAGGATCAGCAGCAATGCCGCACCATTCAGCCACCGAAAGGCGGACGGCAGGCGGTCGAACCCCGGCGAGAACGCGGCACGGTACTGGATCCCGATCAGCAGCTGAGTGCCCAGCATGGCGAGGCGCGTCTCGTCGAGCAGATCCTTCAGACGCACCTCGATCGAGGGCATCGCGACATCATTCCTTGTCGGGCGCCTTATCGGGCGCGCGACGGTTGGTGAACCGGGCGTTGCCAAGTCCGGTGCCGATGGTGAGGACGCCCCAGCACTTGACGTCGGCCATGAACGGCACCTCGCTCAGCCCCTGCACCACTGCGTCGTTGTGCATCAATACGATGGTCTCGTGGCCGCCGATGTCGGGAACCTGCTCGCGAACGCGGTCAGGCAGGTTGAACCGGCTACTTTCCCAGTTGCCCGGCAGGTTCTGGCCGCCGCGCTTGACCGAGCCGTCCTCGGCGATGATCCCGGGGCAGCCGATGCCGACGAACGGCGCGAGCTTGTGACCAGCCTTCGCGGCCCGGCGGATCAGGCCGCGCAGCATGTCGCCAAGCCGCCCGACCGCCTCCTCGCGGCTCGCCTTCTCGTCGCCGTGCCGCCACAGCTCGAAGCCCATCACGTGCGCCTCCGACAGATCGCGCGCCTTCTTGACGTTGAGCTCGACGACTCCGGCACGGATGTTGGTGCCGCCGATATCGACGGCGAGGATGCTGTCGTGCCCGGCGAAGATCCAGGCCGGCGCCAGATGGATCGCGCCGATCAACCCGGCCTCGTCCGGGTGGTGGCGGATCGGCCGTAGCTCGACCTCGTGGCCATGCTCGCCCTTGAGCAGCACGCCGGCCCGGCCGATCGCGAGCTCGCCGATGCGGCCGGCACGCAGGCCGCCCCCCACCGCGATCCGCTGCGTGCCGCGCCAGCCCTTGATGCGCAGGAAGCGGCGGATGACGCCGGCCAGCTCCTGCGCGAACTCCTCGATCGCGCCGTGGACCAGGCCCGCCGCCTCGGGGTCGCCGTCGACCAGCAGCTTGTCGAGCTTCTTCTTGCCGATCTCGTCGGTCGGGGTCTCGCCCAGCGGG
This sequence comes from uncultured Alphaproteobacteria bacterium, assembly GCA_963795435.1. GTDB lineage: Bacteria > Pseudomonadota > Alphaproteobacteria > Acetobacterales > Acetobacteraceae > JAFKFI01. Next base: position 449,245 of record CAWCHV010000009.1, on the reverse strand, counting down.
TCCGCGGCGACCTTTCGCAGGCGCTCGCGCCAATCCTCCACGATGGCCTGGAAGGCGCGTTTGCTGGCACGGTCGCCGACGAAGCCCTCGGTGTCGCGCAGCTCGGCGTTGTAGGTATCGACGATAACGGAGGCGAGCTGCGCGGCGCCGTGGCCGGCGAGCGGAGCGGAGGTCACGGCTGGCTGGTCGTCGGGCATTGGCTATCGGTCCTGCTGGGATGGCTTGGCTCAACGCCGGTCGGTTCGACCACGTTCCGGCCCCCGGCCGGAAAATCCTCCTCGCGCGCCGCCCGGAAGCCGCGAATAGATGTTGCCGCGCATCGACCGGCCCGCGACAATGCACGACAGAAACAGCCAGATTGCCGCCGAGCGCGGCCGCGGGGCCACAGATGGCGTCCCATTTCCTGCCGGTCCACGCCGCGAGCGCCGCCCCGCGCCCCGGTACTCCGCGGCCGGCCGCCGCGGCCGCCTACGGCACGGTGATCCTTTGTTGGCTGCTCTCGGCCGGCGTCTACATCGCCGCCAAATGGGCGCAGGCGGACATGCCGCCCTGGGCGCTCGGCTTCTGGCGGCCGGCGATCGCGGCGCTGCTGCTGCTGCCGGCGGTGCGCGGCCACTATGCCGCGATGGGCGCGGTGCTGCGGACCCGGACGCCGACCGTGCTGCTGGTCGGCGGCATCGGGCTCGGGATGTCGCCGGGCCTCATCTATGTCGGCCTGCAGACCACCACGGCCGTCAATGCCGGCCTCATCATGGCGCTCATGCCGATCGTGACCATGATCCTGGCCCGCTTCGTGCTCGGCGAGGCGATGGGCGTGTGGCAGGCGGTGGGCGCGGCCACGGCACTCGCGGGCATGGTGGTGATCGTCGCGCAGGGCGATCTGGCGGCGCTCGCCGCCTTGCGGTTCAATCCGGGCGAACTCTGGATCGTCGCCTCGGCGCTATGCTTCGCGCTCTACAGCGTGCTGCTCAGGCGGGCGAACTTCGCCCTAGAACGGCTGCCGCTGTTGCTCCTGCTGCTCGGGGCGGCGACGCTGACGGCGCTGCCCTTCTATGTGTGGGAGATGCTGCACGACGAGCGAACCGCGCTCAACACCAACGGGCTGCTCGCGCTGGCCTATGTCGCGGCACCCGGCGGCGCGTTGATGTACTACCTGTTCAACTGGAGCGTGGATTCGTTCGGCGCCGCCCGCGCCGGCATTTTCCTCTATCTGCAGACCGTGTTCGTTGCGGTGCTCGCCTGCCTGGTGCTGGGCGAGAGGCTGCACCGCTACGATTTCGCCGGCGCGGCGCTGATCGTCATGGGAGTGCTGCTCGTCACCATGCTGAAGCCGCGCACGCCAGCGACGGTCATCGCGGCAGCCGGCCCGGCGGGGGACGCCGCGCCCTCGTCTTGATCCTCACTTGAACCGGGCGGGCCGACCTGCCAGGAACCCCCATGCTCGAAAACCTGGTTGCAAGCGTCGCCGCCTGGATCGTCGCGGTGATCTCGGCGGCTGGCTATGCCGGCGTGACTGGGCTCATGGCGATCGAATCCGCCTGCATCCCGCTGCCCTCCGAGATCATCATGCCGTTCGCGGGGTATCTTGCCTCGACCGGACGGTTCTCGCTGCCGCTCGTGGCGACCGCGGGTGCGATCGGCTGCAACATCGGATCGACGGTGGCCTATGCGGTCGGTGTGTATGGCGGGCGGCCGTTCGTGGAGCGCTGGGGCCGCTTCGTGCTTCTGGGTTCCGACGACCTGGCGCGCGCCGAGCGGTTCTTCGCCCGCTTCGGCGGCATCGCGGTCCTGATCGCACGGCTGCTGCCGGTGATCCGCACCTTCATCGCGCTGCCGGCCGGCATGGCCCGGATGCCGCAACTGCCGTTCCAGCTTTACACCTTCGCCGGTTCCTGGCCGTGGTGCTTCGCGCTCGCCTACGTCGGCTACGTCCTGGGCCGGCGATGGGAGAGCGACCCCCGACTGCGGACGGTCTTGCACAGCATGGACGCGGTGGTGCTCGGAGCCATCGTGCTCGGGGCGGCTTGGCTGGTCATCAGCCGGCTGCGCCGCCGACGCCGTTGAGGCCGGCGCGCTCCAATGCCGCCGCGGGACGGATGGTGGAGCTGAGCGGGATCGAACCGCTGACCTCCTCATTGCGAACGAGGCGCTCTCCCAACTGAGCTACAGCCCCGTCCCGTTCGGCGGCGGACAATGCTGATGGCGCCCTCCAGTGTCAAGCACGCCTTGCGTGGCAGTTGCGGAGCGTCTGTGCCGCCGCTAGCTTCCGCCCACCGAAGGAGGCGGGCTCGTGATCTCGGCGTTGTTCGAACTGATTTTCGTGCTGATCCGCCTGTATTTCTGGGCGATCATCCTCGCGGCCGTGTTCAGCATGTTGACCGCCTTCGGCGTGCTCGACACGCGCAACCGGCTGGTCTGGTCGATCGGCGACTTCCTCTATCGGGTGACGGAGCCGGCACTGCGGCCGATCCGGAACTTCATGCCGAATTTCGGCGGCATCGACATCAGCCCGATGATCGCCCTGCTGCTGATCCAGTTCATCCTCGTGCCCCTGGTGGCCGCGCTTCAACGGGGGATCCTGTTCGGCAGTTGGCAGCTTTTCCTGAGCTGAGGCTGTCCGTCCCATGAGCGCACGCATCATCGACGGGCGGGCGATCGCCGCCGAACTCCGCTCCCAGGTCGCGAGCCGGGTGGCCGGGCTCGCCTACCGGCCCGGGCTTTCGGTGGTGCTGGTCGGCGCTGACCCGGCCAGCAGCGTCTATGTGCGGAGCAAGAACCGCGCGGCGACCGAGGCCGGGCTCACCACGGAATCGATCCGGCTGCCCGCCGACACCACCGAGGCCGAGTTGCTGGCCATCGTGGCGCGGCTCAATGCCGATCCGGCGGTGGACGGCATCCTGGTGCAGTTGCCCTTGCCGCCGCAGATCAGCCAGCAGGCGGTGATCGAGGCGATCGACCCCGCGAAGGACGTGGACGGCTTTCACCCGATCAATGTCGGCCGCCTCGCCGACGGGGTGCCTAGCTTGGTTCCCTGCACCCCGCTCGGCATCATGAAGCTGCTCGCCGCTGCCGACGTGCCGCTCGCCGGCGCGCGGGCGCTGGTCGTGGGCCGCTCGGCGATCGTCGGCAAGCCGATGGCCGCGCTGCTGCTGGCCGCCAACGCCACCGTGACCATCGCCCATTCCCGCACCCGCGAACTCGCCGCCGAATGCCGCCGCGCCGACGTGCTGGTCGCCGCCGTGGGCAAGCTCGAACTGGTGCGCGGCGACTGGCTCGGGAAAGGCGCCACGGTGATCGACGTCGGCATGAATCGCCGGCCGGACGGCAAGCTGGCGGGGGACGTGGCGTTCGACGAGGCGCTGCCCGTCGCCGGCGCGATCACCCCGGTTCCCGGCGGCGTCGGTCCAATGACCATCGCGTGCCTGCTGGAGAACACGGTCACCGCCGCCGAACGGCGCCGCCCCACCCGCCGGGCGGGCGAGGGGCCTAGCCGCGCTTGAAGCCCTCCAGCTCCTCCTGCGCCCAGGCGATCACCTGCTTGATCGACTGCCCCGAATAGAGCTTCGCCAGCATGTTGGGCATCGTCGCCCGGCTGACGAGCTGCGCCGCGACATCATGAGGCGCGGGCCAGCCCGGCGTCAGGGCGACGGCCTGGTGCCACGGCCGCAGCGGGTAATTGTAGAACACGCCCTTCGGCGGTCCCACCTCGTCCCAGACAGTGGAATCCAACATGCTGTCGAGCACCGGGTTGTCGAAGCCCTCCACTGCCCTGGCGCGCTCCTCGAATTGCTGGCGCCCCGACAGATAGACATTCAGCTCCTTCGCCGCCGTCTTGTTCTTGCTGAACGACCAGATGCCCGAGAAGGCATGGCCGTACGGCACGAACCGGCCCGCCGGCCCGGCCGGGCAGGGGAAGCTCCACATATCCTCGGCGAGCTTCGGGTTGTCCCGTTTCGCCACCGCGTAGGGCGACGGAGGATCGTAGATCAGCGCGCTCCTGCCGGCGATCATCACCCGGTTGTCGGAGGCATCGTCGTAGCTCAGGGCATCTCCCGGCAGGATCTTGACCAGCTTCTGGCCCCATTCGAGGAAGCTGCGCATCTTGTCCGAGTCGACGGTGATCGTGCCGTTGGCATCCACCGGTTCGGCGCCGAACGCGGCGAACCAGGTGGCCGCGTTGCCGACGGAATCGCCGGTGTTGCCGATGCCGAGGCCGAAGGGGTAGCCCGCCTTCTTGCACGCCTCGCCCGCCTTCAGGAAGGCGTCATAGGTCCACTCCGGCGCTTCCGGCGGCTCCACCTTGTGCGGCGGATAGAGAGCCTGGACGTCGATCCCGGCGATCTGCTTCATCAGGCTGATGCGGGCAAGGGTCGGCCGGCACCCGCTATAGGTCGAGGTCGGTATGGCCATCCAATGGCCTTTGATCTTCCCCAGATATTCGAAGGACGGGTTATACGGACCCCACTGGTCGGTGATCTCCTTGATCGCATCGTCGACCGGCTCGAGCTTGCTGGCATAGCTGTACACGTCGTACTGATTCTGCCCGAATTGCATGGCGTCATGCCCGCTGCCGGCCTGCGCCTCCGCGGCTGCCGTCAGCATGAGCTTGAAGCCGACCGACGTGATGAAGTCGACCTTTACGTCCACCTTGTTCTTGTCGCCCCAGGCATCGATCTGCTTGCGCAGCATCGCATCCCCCGCGGGCACCCAGTGATCCCAGAAGCCGATCGACAGCTTGCCGGCCGCACCCGCGGTGCGGATGTGCACCAGGGGCAGTGCGGATGTTGCCGCTGCCAGTTGCATTGCGCGGCGGCGCGTCATACGGCGCGGCTTTCTCATGGTGTACACTCCCTGCGCGGCAGCGGTGAGACCGGCTGCCGTTCTTGCCTAGTTGGGTAAGCAGGCGGGGCCTGCTCCGAAGCCACCCGCGGCGGCTAATCCCAGGGGGCAAGGCAGAGACGCTCGCCACAAGAGTGCGGCGGCAATATCCGTGAAATCGGGCTCGGAAGCGAGGCATTTCTGGCCCGCGGCGGCGCAGGGGACGCCCTTCAGCCCTTCCCGAGACCGCGCTTCGCCTCCAGCACTTCCGGCCGGTCGGTGCTCGTCTTGGCGCTCAACTCCACCAAACGCTGGCGATAGAGCCTCGCCTTAGCCGCGTCGCCGGCCTGCTCGGCGGCGGCACCGGCTCCGGCCACGCTGCGGAAGCGGTTCGGCGCCGCGTCGAGCGAACGCTCGTATTCGGCCAGCGCCTGCGCCGGCTCATTCGCCGCCAGCAGCATGTCACCGAGCATTTCGCGCGGCGGCAGGATCGGTCCCGGCGTGACGTTGTTCTTGTCGGCCGCAGCGTCGGCGTCCGCGGCGGCGCGCATCAACGCCAAGGCCTCGTCCTTCCGTCCCTCGGCGAATGCGAGTACCGCGGACGCGGACTGCACCTCGATGTCGACCTGCCCGGCCCAGTAGGTGTTTTTGGCCGCGATCAGCGCATCCCTGACCGATTGCAGTTTGCCGATCTCGTTACGGGCGCCGGCGAAGTCGCCCGTATGCGCCGCACCCAAGGCCCGCGCATATGTAATCATCGCCGTGGTCCACGGAAATCGCTCCCATGGAAAGGCGACCGGGGGCGCCGAAAGCGCGGCGGCCTCGGCCCAGTTCTGCCGTTCGACCGCGTACCGCGCGGGAATCGCGGCGATCGCGTAGCCTGCGGCAAGACTGCCGGGTGTCGCCTTCTGGAATGACTGCACCTGATCCAGTACGCGCTTGGCCTCGACGTCCTGTCCGGTCTGCAGGTAGGCGTATTCCAGATAGTCCATCGCGTGCAGCGACTGGTCCCAGACGGTCCCTGCGCCGAACACCCTGCCGGCATAGTCCTGGCCCGCCCTGGCCGCAGCGCGATTCGAGGCGATGGATTGCGGCCATTGGCCCACGCGGGTGAAGATATGCGAGGGCATGTGCAGTGCGTGCGGCACCGCGGGCGCAATGTCCGCATAGCAGATTGCCGCCGGCAACCCGAGCTGCGCCAACGGCGGCGCATCGTAGCTGTGGATGAGATAGTGCGCAGCGCCGGGATGGTTCGGCTGTTCAGCGAACACGCCCTTCAGGATCAGCGCGGCCTTCTTCTGATTGGCGTAGGTCTTGTCGGTCGGTTGGGCCGTCGCGTCGAGGGCCAGCGCGTAGAAGACCGCGGCTTCCCGGTCGTCGGGAGAGCGGAGGTGCAACTGCTCCATCGCGCGCTCGTAGGCGACGCTGCGCGTTCGATTGTCCAGCCTGTCGTTATCCTGATAGAACGTCGCGATCGCCTCGATATAGGCCCGCTCGCGGTCGGTCCTCGCATCGAGAGCCTGGGCCTGCGCGACGGCCGCCGATCCCACCTTGAGCGCCTCCGCGTCGGGCGGATACCAGAGCTGATACCAGTGGCTCATCGCCACTCCCCAGTAGCCCATGGCGCAGCTGGGGTCCGTCTCGGTTACGCCGGTGAAGGCGTTTGCGGCCTCCTCGTACCAGAAGGAATGCAGCAGGGCGACCGCGCGGGTGAATTGCTGCTGCGCCGCAGCGCTACAGGAAATCGGGAAGTTGACATCCCCGACCTTGCCGACGGATTGCGCGGAAACCGGGTTCGACCAAGCCAGACCCATGACGGCAGACGCCAGCAGCGCGGCGCGGAGACAGGTTCGAGACATTGCGATGGCCCCATCGTCTCGGAAACGTTCGCGGGCGGCCCGGTTTATGGCTTCAGCCTGACGGCCCGGCCGTTCCGATCGTTTCCCAAACGTACGATACGGCGCGTCCGGCCTGTCAAGTCAAATCGTGCGGCCGAGCTTCACGCCGCCACCGCGGGACCGCCGCGCAGCAGCTTGCCCGGCAACGCGCCGGTCGCCTCGCCGTCCCGGAAGGTGATTTCGCCGGCCTTGACCGTGGCGGTGTAGCCAGTCGCCTTTTGCAGCAGGCGGCGTCCGCCGGCAGGCAGGTCGAACACGATGTATGGCCGCTGCAATTTCAGATTGGTGAAGTCGATCACGTTGAGATCGGCCTTCTTGCCGGTCGCGATCACGCCGCGATCGGTGAGCCCGACGGCGTGTGCGGTGTCCGATGTTTGGCGCCTCACCAGCTCCTCCACCGCGACCCGCCCGGTCGCCCGGTCACGGCCCCAATGGGTAAGCATGAAGGTCTGGAAGTTGGCGTCCGAGATGAACCCGACATGCGCGCCGCCGTCGCCGAGACCCATGATGGAGTTCTTGTGGGCGAGGAATTCCTCGACGGGCTGCAGATTGTAGTGCGCGTAGTTGACGATCGTCGCGAGGATGAAGTTCTTGCCCTCGTCGGCGATCAGCAGGTCGTAGGCCACTTCCGGGGCGCTGCGCCCCTCGCGCGCGGCGATCTGGGTGATCGCGTTGGCCTTCGAGGGCTCGTAGTTCAGCGGTTCCTCGAAGGGGAACATCCAGTCGTAGCCGATGCGCTGGATGAGCGGGAACGTGCTCTCCTTGATCGGATCCTCCGACAGGATCTGCCGCCGCAGCTCGGGATCGCGCATCGCCGCCACCCGCTCGGCCACAGGCAAATGAGCGATCTTCCTGTAGCTCGGGCAGCCGGAGAACGGGTTTTGCGTGCCTTGCAGGCCGAGCAGGATGCCGACCGGTCGCGGCGGGAACACCGGGCGCATGGTCAGTCCGTCGGCCGCCGCCTGGTCGGACAGGTTCAGCAGTTCGCGCCACACCTCGGTGCGGTCGTGGCGTTGGTTGAGCGTGAACACCATCGGCAGTCCGGTTTTCTCAACCACCCGCCGCGCCATCGCGAACTCGGTCGCGGGGTCCGGTTGGTTCCAGTCGGAGACCAGTTCCAGCATCCCCGCGCCGGCCGTGCGCACGCCCATCGCGATGCCGGTGAGCTCCTCCTCCTGCGCCCGCAGCGTCGGAATGTATTCGCCCGCCAAGGTCTTGTGACTGATCGTGCGCGAGGTGGAGAAGCCGAACGCGCCCGCCTTCATCGCCTCCGTCGCGATCTGGCGCATCTGGGCGATGTCGCCCTGGTTGGCGTTCTCTTGGAAGGTCGCCCGCTCGCCCATTACGAACACCCGCACCGCCGAGTGCGGCAGCAGCGCGCCGATGTCGATGTCGCGCTGCTTGCGATCGAGCGCGTCGAGATAGTCGCCGAAGCTCTGCCAGTTCCAGTCGAGCCCTTCGTGCATGACCGGTGCCGGGATGTCCTCGACACCCTCCATGAGCTCGATCAGCCGCTCGCGGTCGCCCGGCCTGCACGGGGCGAAGCCGACGCCGCAATTGCCCATGATGGCGGTCGTGACGCCGTGCCAGGACGAGGGTGCCAGATGGCTGTCCCACACCGCCTGACCGTCATAATGCGTGTGGATGTCGACGAAGCCCGGCGTGACGATCTGGCCGCGCGCGTCGATCTCCTCGGCACCGCTCGCCGAAACCTTGCCGACCGCGACGATCATGCCGTCTTTGACCGCCACGTCGGCCTCGAACCCCGGCTTGCCGGTGCCGTCGATGACCGTGCCGCCACGTATGACCAGGTTCATCTCGTGCGCCATCGCTCACTATCCCTGACTGTGCTACTGGGAAGTAAGCCCCGCAATGACCGAAAGGGCAACGGCGAATCGCACGGGTCAGAAATCCGTGCAGCGGCCGTTCCGCTCCCAGTCGCCATACCGGGTCGGCTCCGGCCCCTTCGGACCGCCGATCTCCTTGGGCAGTTTTGGCGACTCCTTCTTCGGCGGAGCCTCCGTCTCGGTGGCCGCGTCGTCCTGTTTCTCGCTCACCGTCAGTTCCTTCGCGATGCAGTCCGCGTCAAAACGGCACGCGATGGAATTGGTCACGAATGTCTTCCGCGTCTACTTCACGTTCTTGAGCCGCTTCTCCGCCATCGGCCGCCACGGCGCGTCGGGCGGGGCTTCGGCCAGCGCGCGGCGGAACAGGCCGGCGGCCTCGTCGGTGACGCGGCCCTGGCTTTCGGTGATCGCCTCGGCCGTCTCGACCGCCAGCGTCGGGTCAAAGCGGATGCCGAGTGCCGTGCGCCACGCCTCCGCCGCCGCCGTCATGTCGCGTCGCCGCGCCTCCGCCCCCCCGAGCAGAAGATAACCTTGTCGCGCTTGCTCGGAGTGCCGGTCGAGGGTCGCGAGCTTCTGGCGCAGGATCGGGATCAGCGCCGCCTCCTGCCGCGCCTGCTCGCGCATCGCCACCAGGCGCGGATCATCGCCGACCGAGGGCAGCCAGGGCACGCCGCCCACGATGTAGAGGGCGAAAGCGATCCCCGGAACGAGCACCAGGGCGAAGACCAGCGGGCCGCGCGAGGTGAGCGCCGTCGGCGCGTCGCGGTCCTCCGAGACGGCCAGGATGCGGCGTTGGACCTCTAGCACGCCTGTTGCGTGCTCGGGTGCGGCGATGCGGCCTTCCGCGAGATCCCGGTCGAGCTCGACGAGTTGCGCGCGATGCAGCGCGAGCGCCGCCTCCCGCCGGCCGCGCGCCGCCGCCGAGCGGCGCAGCCCGAGGGCGAGCGGCGCCATCGCGATCACCGCCAGCGCCAGGATCGCGAGCCAGATCACGACTTGAGCAGATCGGCCAGCCGCCGCCGCTCCTCATCCGATAGCGGCGTCGGGCCGGGGTTGCGGCGACGGCGGGCGAGCACCACCGCGCCGCCGCCGAGCAGTAGCGCGATCACCGGCGCGCCCCAGAGGGCGGCGGTCAGCGCGTTGAAGGGCGGGCGCAGCCGGACGAAATCGCCGTAGCGCGCCGTCATCCAGGCGATGATCTCCTCGTTGCTGTCGCCGGCCGCCACCCGTGCACGGATGATCTTCCTGAGGTCGCGCGCGAGATCGGCCTCGCTCTCCTCGACACTTTCGTTCTGGCAGACGAGGCAGCGGAGCTGGTGGCCGATCGCCTCGGCGCGGGCTTCCTGCTTGGGATCCGCCATGAGTTCCGACGGGTTGCTGACGGCGTGCGCGGCGGGGGCGAGGGCGAGCGCTATCAGGATCACGATCGCGGCGATCCCCTCACCCAACCCTCTCCCAGAGGGAGAGGGCTTTTCTGCTCCCTCTCCCTCTGGGAGAGGGCCGGGGTGAGGGGGAGCGGGGCTCACGCGAATTTCCGCAGCAACGGATCGAGCTGCTGCGCGACAATGTCCTCGGAAAGCGGTCCGGCCCAGCGCCAGCGAACGATGCCGGTGCGGTCGACGAGATAACTCTCCGGCACGCCGTAGACGCCGAAGTCGATCGCTACCCGACCGGGCTCGTCGCGCGCGACGCGGGCGTAGGGGTCGCCGGTGCGCTTGAGAAAGGCCGCCGTGGCGTCCGGCTTGTCCTTGTAGGCGATACCCCAGATCGGCGTGTCCTGCGCGTGCAGCTTCATCAGCAGCGGCGCCTCGATGACGCACGGCACGCACCAACTGGCGAAGAAGTTGATGAGCACCGGCCGGCCGGCGGCCACCACATCGGCGCTGGAGAAGCCGGCTGACGGAGGTTGGCCGGGCAGGGAGAACTCGGGCAGCTGCTTGCCGACCAACATGCTGGGCACGCCGCGCGGGTCGAACGTGCCATCCCTCATCCGGTCGAGCATCGCCCAGAACCCGACGCCGCCGGCCGCCGCGATGGCGAGCGGGGAGAGCAGGACCAGGCGGCGGTTGAGCGTCCGATCCGTCATCTCACGCCGGCACCGCCAGGCTGCGCTTGGCCGGCGCGCCGACGCGCAGCCGGCGGTCGGCGAGCGACAGGCCGCCGCCCGCCGCCATCACCAGCGCGCCGAACCAGATCCAGGGCGCCAGCGGATTGTAGTGCAGCCGCAGCACCGCCTCGCCGTCGTGCTCCTCGCCGAGCACCGTGTAGATGTCGGCGAACCCGTTGGTGTGGATCGCCGCGTCGGTCACGGTGGTCTGTTGCGTGGTGAAGGCGCGGCGCGACGGGTGCATGGTCATCAGGGCCTTGCCGCCGCGCGACACGAGGATGTCGGCCACCCGCGAGTTGTAGTTGGAGCCGGCTTCATTGTGCAGCGATTCGAGAGTGAAGTCGTAGCCGGCGAGCGGCACGGTGGCGCCCGGCTTGACCGCGACGATGGTGCTGACCGCGAGCGACATGCCGGCGATCCCGGCGATCGTGACGCCCATGCCGGCATGGGCGATGCTCGATCCCCACACCGCGAGCGGCACGCCGGCGAGGCGCCCCAGGCTGGTACGGAGCGGAACGCGGAACAGCCGCGTGCGCTCGACCAATTCCGCGAAGGCGCCGACTATCAGCCAGGCGGACGCGGCGAAGGCCAGTGCCGGCAGGCCGCGCTGCAGCCCGAGGGCGGCGACGACGCCCACGACGGCGGCGGCCAGCATCGCCCACCAGAGCCGGATCAGCGCCGGGCCAAGCCGCGCGCGCTTCCACGCCAGCAGCGGCGCGACCGTCATCGCCGCGAACACCGGGGCGGCCAGCGGCAGCACGGTGGATTGGAAATAGGGTGGCCCGACGCTGATCTTCACGCCGAACAGCAGGTCCGCGAACAGGGGATAGGTCGTCCCCGTCAACACGACAGCCGCGATCGAACAGAGGAAAATGTTGTTGAGTACCAAGGCGCCCTCGCGCGAGATCGGCGCGAACAGGCCGGACGGCGCCAGCACCGGCGCGCGGAACGCGAACAGCACCAGCGAGCCGCCGATCACGATGGCCAGCAGCGCGAGGATGAACACGCCGCGCGCCGGGTCGTTGGCGAAGGAGTGCACCGAGTTGAGGATGCCCGAGCGTACCAGGAAGGTGCCGGACAGGCTCAGCGAGAACGTGCCGATGGCGAGCAGGATGGTCCAGGTCTTCAGCGCCTCGCGCTTCTCGACGACGATCGCGGAGTGCAGCAGCGCGGTGCCGGTAAGCCAGGGCAACAGGGAGGCATTCTCCACCGGATCCCAGAACCAGTAGCCGCCCCAGCCGAGTTCGTAGTACGCCCACCAGGAGCCGAGCGCGATGCCGCCGGTCAACATGCACCAGGAGGCGAGCGTCCAGGGCCGCACCCAACGCCCCCAGGCGGCGTCGACCCGGCCTTCGAGCAGGGCGGCGATGGCGAAGGCGAAGGGGATCGCGAACCCGACATAGCCGGCGTAGAGCACCGGCGGATGGATCGCCAAGCCGGGGTCTTGCAGCAGCGGGTTCATGTCCTGCCCGTCGAGCGGTGGCGGCCAGACGCGCAGGAACGGGTTGCTCTCGGTCAACGCGAACATCAGGAACCCGGCCGAGACGAAACCGAGCACGCCGATGACGCGGGCGCGCAACGCGGAGGGCAGGTTGCGGCCGAACGTCGCGACCGCGCCGCCGCACAGCGCGAGGATGAGGCACCACAGCAGGATGGAGCCCTCGTGGTTCCCCCAGGTGCCGGTGATCTTGTAGATCAGCGGCTTCAGGGTGTTGCTGTTCTCGACGATGTTCAGAACGGTGAAGTCGTCCGTCACCGCGCTCCACACCAGCGCACCGTAGGAGGCGGCGAGGGCGATGAGCTGACCGAGCGCCAGCGCCGGCGCGGCGGCCATGAGCCGTGGGTCACGCCCCCGCGCGCCCCAGATCGGGATCACGGCCTGCGCGGTCGCCAGCGCCACGGCTAGTGCGAGGGCGAAATGACCAAGCTCGGGGATCATCCCTTCTTCTGCCTCGGATCGAGCGCGTTCCAGGTCGAAGCGGGCGGCGGCGGCCCCGCGCTGGGGTTCCAGTGCCCGGTCTTCTTTAGCGCGTCCGCAACATCCTTCGGCATGTAGGTTTCGTCATGCTTGGCCAGCACCTCGGAGGCGCGGAACGTTCCGTCGGGACGCATCGTGCCGAGCGCCACCACGCCCTGCCCCTCACGGAACAGGTCGGGCAGGATGCCGACATAGCTCACCTCGACCGTGCCGCGGCCGTCGGTGACACGGAACTCGGCGGTGGGCTGGCCGGCCTCCTTGCCGCGATGCACGCTGCCCTGCTCGACCAGCCCGCCGAGCCGGAAGGTGCGCCCGGCCGCCGGCGCCTTCTCGGCGATCTCCGAGGGGGCGACAAAGAACACCAGATTGTCGCGGAACGCCGACAGGGCGAGCGCGGTCGCGGAACCCAATCCCACGCCGCAGGCCACCAGCAGCCAGAGGCGGCGACGCTTGCGGGTCATCGGGCGCGGCGGCCCTGGCGCGGGTCGATCGCGGCGAGCCGGCGGCGGGCCGCCGCCATGCGGGTCCAGGCGGCCACGGCGAAGCCGACCGGGATCGCGACGCCGAGCGCATAGGAGGCGGCGATGAAGGGCAGATGCGTCATTGGGCGGCCTCGGCCCGGGCCATCAGCAGCGCACGGATGCGCCGCTCCATCACCGCGGCCCGTGTGCGCGCGATGACGATGGCGGCAAAGCACAGCGAGTAGCCGATGGCGGAGACGAACAGGGGCCAGAGCATGGGGAGATACATGGTGGGAGCGCCGGTGAGCGAGATCGACGCCGGCTGATGCAGCGTATTCCACCAATCGACACTGAACTTGATGATCGGCAGGTTCACCACCCCGATGAGCGCCAGCACCGCGCCGGCGCGATAGCCGCGCTGCGGATCGTCGAACGCCCGCACCAGTGCTACGTGCCCGAGATAGAGAAAAAAGAGCACCAGCACCGATGTCAGCCGCGCGTCCCACACCCACCACGCGCCCCACATCGGCCGCCCCCACAGGCTGCCGGTGGCGAGGCACAGCGCCGTGAAGCCCGCTCCCACCGGCCCGATCTCGGCGGCGGCGAGGTCAGCCAGGGGGTGGCGCCAGACCAGCGAGGCGGCGGAACAGAGCGCCAGCGCGAAGTACCCGGCCGAGGCGAGCCACGCCGCCGGGACGTGAATGTAGATGATCCGCACCGCGTCACCCTGCTGCCAGTCGGAGGGCGCGAAGAACAGGCCCCAGACGAGGCCGGTTGTCGTAAGGAGGAGCGCCGCAAGCGACAACCACGGCAGCACGGCGCCCGACTGCCGCAGGAAGCGGCCGGGATTGGCGAAGCGGTGCAAATTCCGCCCAGGCGTCTTAGGTTCCGGGCTCGGCGAGCCGGGATTGGGTGCGAATGCGGTGCTGGCGTCCACGGGCGCGAACATAGACGCAGGCTGCCCGATATGAAAGGCGATGGCATTGTGGCAGACGGGGTCGGATCGATAGTCTCGCCCCACATCAGGCCGGAACCGCCGTGAACCACTGGCTCGTCAAGTCGGAGCCCGACGCCTTCAGCTGGGACCAGCAGGTCGCCAATGGGACCGAGCCGTGGACCGGGGTGCGCAACCACACGGCCAAGCTCAACCTCATGGCCATGCGGAAGGGCGACCTTGCGTTCTTCTATCACTCCAATGTGGGCAAGGAGATCGTCGGCGTGGTGAAGGTGGTGCGCGAGGCCTATCCGGACCCGAGCGCACAATCCGGCGGTTGGGTGAGCGTCGACATGCAGGCGGTCGGGCCGATGCCGAAGCCGGTGACGCTGGCGGCGATCAAGGCCGACCCGAAATTCGCCGATTTCGCCCTGGTGCGTCTGTCGCGTTTGTCGGTGGTCCCAGTTTCCAAGGCGCATTGGAATTTGATTTGCCGGATGGGCGGGTGGAAGGGGTGAAGCACTGCCCTTACCCCGGCCCTCTCCCGCAAGCGCGGGAGAGGGAGAGGGTTGGGTGAGCGGGATGCCGCTGCCCGGCATGACGCCACCCCTCCGTCAACTCTGCCGCCTCGACGACATTCCCGACGGCACGACACGCGGCTTCCCCGGGCCGCCCGGCAGCTTCATCGGCCTGTTCGCCGTCCGCCGCGGCGAGCGCGTTTTTGTCTATGTGAACTCCTGCCCGCATATCGGCACGTCGCTCAATCTGCTTCCCGACCGCTTCCTTTCGGCGGACGGCGCGTTGATCGTGTGCGTAACCCACGGTGCGGAGTTTCGCATCGAGGACGGCCATTGCCTGCGCGGCCCGTGCTCCGGCGACCGGCTCGAAGCGGTCCCGGTCCGCGTCGAGAACGGCGCCGTCCTCATCCCGGCGGATGCGGGCCTGTAGCCTCCCGGCCCGTACTTTTCGTGCCGCGTGTCGCGCCCTATGGTCGTTCCGTCTCAAGGAGCCATGCCAATGACCGATGCCCGTGAGCCCGACATCATCCCCGTCAAGCCCGAGATCGCCGCCAAGGCGCATGTCAACGCCGCCAAATACCGGGAGATGTACGAGCGGGCCGAGCGGGCCCCGGATGCGTTCTGGGCGGAGCAGGCCAAGCGCATCACCTGGATGCGCGCGCCCACGAAAATCAAGGAGACCAGTTTCGAGGGCGAGGTGTCGATCAAGTGGTTCGAGGACGGCGTGCTGAACGCCTCGGCCGTCTGCCTCGACCACCACCTCGAGGCGCGCGGCGATCAGGTGGCGATCATCTGGGAGGGCGACGACCCCAGCGTCTCGCAAAAGATCACCTACCGGGATTTGCACGAACGGGTCTGCCGCTTCGCCAACGCGCTGAAGTCGCTCGGCGTGAAGAAGGGCGACCGGGTGACGATCTACCTGCCGATGGTGGTCGAGGCGGCGGTCGCGATGCTCGCCTGCGCCCGCATCGGCGCGGTGCACTCCGTTGTGTTCGGCGGCTTCTCACCGGACAGCCTCGCCAACCGGCTGCAGGACTGCGAGTCGAATTTGCTCATCACCGCCGACGAGGGGCGGCGCGGCGGGCGGCGCGTGGCGTTGAAGGCCAATGCGGACGAGGCGCTGAAGTCCTGCCCGGACGTGAAGACCGTCGTGGTCGTGACCGTCACCGGCGGCAATGTCGCGATGCAGCCGGGCCGCGACCATCGCTACGAGGATTTGGTCGCCCGCGCCTCGCCCGATTGCCCGCCGGAGCCGATGGGCGCGGAGGACCCGCTGTTCATCCTCTACACCTCAGGCAGCACGGGAAAGCCCAAGGGGGCGCTGCACACCATCGGCGGCTACATGGTGTGGTCCGCCTTCACCCATGAGATCGTGTTCGACTACCGGCCCGGAGAAATCTACTGGTGCACCGCCGATGTCGGCTGGGTCACGGGGCACACCTACATCCTGTATGGGCCGCTCGCGAACGGCGCCACCACGCTGATGTTCGAGGGCATTCCCAACTACCCGGACAGCAGCCGCTTCTGGCAGGTGGTGGACAAGCACCGGGTGAACATTTTCTACACGGCGCCGACCGCGATCCGCGCCCTGATGCGCGACGGCGAGGCGCCGGTGAAGAAGACCTCGCGCAAATCGCTCCGCATCCTCGGCAGCGTCGGCGAGCCGATCAACCCGGAGGCCTGGCTGTGGTACGACCGGGTGGTGGGCGAGCACCGTTGCCCGATCGTCGATACCTGGTGGCAGACCGAGACCGGCGGCATCCTCATCAGCCCGCTGCCGGGAGCCACCGCGCTCAAGCCGGGCTCGGCCACGCTGCCGTTGCCGGGGGTGAAGCCGCTGATCGTCGATGGCGAGGGGCACGAGCAGCACGGAATCGCCGAGGGCAATCTGTGCATCACCGATAGCTGGCCGGGCCAGATGCGCACCGTGTTCGGCGACCACGAGCGGTTCAAGCAGACCTATTTCTCCACATTCCCCGGCCTCTACTTCACCGGCGACGGCGCGCGGCGGGACGCCGACGGCTACTACTGGATCACCGGCCGGGTGGATGACGTTATCAACGTCTCCGGCCACCGCATGGGCACCGCCGAGGTGGAGAGCGCGCTCGTCGCGCATCCGAAGGTCGCCGAGGCCGCCGTGGTCGGCTTCCCGCACGAACTGAAGGGCCAGGGCATCTACGCCTACGTGACGCTGACCGCCGGCGAGGTGCCCACGGAGGAATTGCGGATGGAGCTGGTCGCCTGGGTCCGCCGCGAGATCGGCCCGATCGCCTCGCCCGACGCGATCCAGTGGGCCCCCGGCCTGCCCAAAACGCGCTCGGGAAAGATCATGCGCCGCATCCTACGCAAGATCGCCGCCAACGAGACCGACGCGCTGGGCGATGTTTCTACTCTCGCCGATCCGGCGGTGGTGGAGGAACTGGTCGGCAACCGGGTGGGATGAAAGCGGGGTGACTTTGGCGGAGGCGGCACTGCATCACACCGACGCGGAGCGTCGCGTCCGGCTGACGGACTGGCTGGTTCGGGAGGGACGATTCGCCGCCGACAACACGGCGCTGCTGGAAGGGTTCTGCCCTCGGGTCATTGCGGCGGGCGTGCCGCTCGACCGATGCTGGCTGCATGTCCGTGCGTGGCACCCGGACTTCGCCGGCGTGTCGCGGAAGTGGCAGCGCGATGCGCCGGTGGTCGTTCAGTTTCTGCCATACGGTTTCGAAACCAGCGATACCTTCCTGAGAAGCACGGTCCGGCACGTCGTCGAGCGGAAGGAGTTTTGTCGCTGGCGGCTCGACCACGATGAGGCGCTGCCTTTCCCGCTGCTCGAGGAGATGCGCGAGGAAGGGTATCGCGACTACGCGATAGCGCCCCTTATATTCTCCGACGGAAAGGCGGTGAATGTGGTGTCGTGGGCGACCCGCCATCCCGCCGGCTTCGCGGATGACGACCTCCTTCTGCTGCGGCAATTGCTGCCGACGCTCGCGCTCACCGTCGAAACGAGGAGCCTGCGTCGCTTCACCTCGGACCTGCTGGCGCGCTATGTCGGGCGCGAGCCGGCCGATCTGATCCTGCAAGGCCAGGTGCGGCGCGGCGATGTGCTCACGACCACGGCCGCCCTGATGCTGGTCGATCTGCGCGACTTCACGGTCATGTCCGACACGCTGTCGCCGCGCGCGGTCATCGACACGCTCAATCGCTATTTCGACTGCATCATCGGCCCGGTGCGCCACCGCGGCGGCGAGATCATGGAGATCATGGGCGACGCCATTCTGGTGATCTTCAACGAGAATAGCCAGCGCGACGCCCGTGACGCCTGCCGCGCGGCTTTCGAGGCGGCGCGCGAGGGGCTGGCGGCCCTGGAACAATCCAACGCCGCGGAGCCGCCCGGCGGCATCCTGCTGCGCGCCGGCTTCGCGCTGCACCACGGGCAGGTCTCCTACGGCAATATCGGCGCCGAGGACCGGCTCGACTTCACCGTGATCGGACCCGACGTGAACCTGACGAGCCGCATCGAGCGGCTGTGCCGCGAGATGGGTCGTGAGCTCATCATGTCGGGCGACTTTGCCGCTCAATTGGAGGCCGACATGTACGAGATCGGCCATTTCCGTCTGCGGGGCTTCGCCCGGATGCAGATGCTGTTCGGGCTGGCGGCCGCGGAACCGCCGTCATAGCCTCGGCGGCGTGAGCGATCCGATCGAAGGCTGCTGCCCGTGCGGCGCGGTCCGCTTCGTCGCCACCGGCGAACCGAAATGGGTGGCGTGGTGCCATTGCCAGAGCTGCCGGAAGCACAGCGGAGCGCCCATCTCCGTGTTCGCGGCGATCCCGCGCGACGCCTACCGGGTCACCCAGGGGGAAATCAGGAAGTTCAATTCGTCGCCCGGCGTGTGGCGCGGATTTTGTGCGCGGTGCGGGTCTACCCTGTTTGGCCGCAAGCTTAGCACCCTATTGCCCAACCAATACGTCGTCATCATCGGGCTTGTCCCGATGATCCACGACTTTGCCGCCCGCAGCCGAAGTCGTGGATGGTCGGCCTGCGCCGACCAAGACGGTGCGGGAGTGGAAGCACTCGGACGCCAGCTGAATTGGCGGGAAGTTTGACCGGACACCGATGAGGCCTGGAACGGAAGCTGCTACTCGCCCCACAGCAGCGGCAGCAGCGAGGCGACGAGCAGAACCGCCATCGCGACGTTGAAACCTCGCAGCGCGCGCGGCGTGCGCAGCACCCGGGCGGCGCCGACGCCGATCAGGGTCCAGAGCACGCCGGTCAGCATGGTGACGACGACGAACATCACCGCCAACAGGACGGCCTCGGCGATCTGGGCGGCGCCGCGGGCGGTCGTTTGCGTGAGCACCGCGGCGAGGCCGATCACCCACGCCTTCGGGTTGACCCACTGGAACAGGACGGCCTGGAAAAATGAGAACGGCCGGCCGCCGGTCTCGCCCGGTTCGCGGCCGTCCCCCGGCGCCGCCGTCCGGGCGGTCGCGATGCGCCAGGCGAGCCAGAGCAGGTAGGCCGCGCCGGCCCAGCGCAGCGTGGTCTGCGCGAGGGGATGCGCCCGCAGCAACTCGCCCGCGCCGAGGGCGACGGCCAGCAGCATCGCGGGGAAGCCGACCGAGATGCCGAGCATGTGCGGCACGCTGCGGCGGAGGCCGAAATTGGCGCCCGAGGCGGTGAGCATGGTGTTGTTCGGCCCCGGCGTCGCCGACATCGAGACGGCGAAGGCGAGGGCCGAGACGAACCACGCAAGCCCGATAGTCTCCACGCCCCGGCCTCCTCAGCGCGCCGCCAGCATCGGCCCCAGCACGTCCGCCACCCCGCCGATCAGGATCTGCACCCCGATGCAGAGCAGCAGGAAGGCGGCCAGCCGGGTGACGATCCGGCTGCCGGTCGGGCCGAGCATGTCGACGATCCGGTCGGCGAAGCGGAAGGTGAGCCAGATCGCGACCGCCATTGCCGCCGCCGCTCCCGTCGTGCCGAGCAGGAACCAGGCGATCTGGGTTCCCTGCGGCCGGCCAGAGCTCAGCGCGATGGCGACGGCGATCGTGCCGGGGCCGGTGGTGATCGGCAAGGTCAGCGGAAAGAACGCAATATCCTCGCTGCCCTCCGAGGCCTGCGCCTGCTCCTGCTTGCGCGCGTCGTGGCGCTCCGGCATCCGCAGCAAATCCCAGGCGCTCGCCGCCACCACCAAGCCGCCGGCCACCCGGAGCGCGGCGAGCGTGATGCCGAAAAAGCCGAGCACGTACGATCCCGCCCACAACGCACTCACCATCACCAGCAGGGCGTACACGCCAACCCGCCGCGCGATTCGGACCCGCTCCGCGTGTGTCCGGTCGGCGGTCACCTCGCGGAAGATGAAGGCGGCGCTCGGTGGGTTAACGATGGAGAACAGCGCGGGAAACCCGAGCAGGAAAGCGTGCAGGGCCTCGTGCATAAAGCGCAGCTTCGGGCCGCCCCGCCGTGGGTGCAAGCACGCGGTCACGACCTCGTGCCGCCCTGCTTGTCGACGGTCGCACGGCCAGACACAGTACGGCCGATTTCGCCTCGACGGGGGATCATGTTGCCGCTGGACAAGCTGATGCTTCGCTTCGAGGCGGCGATAATAGCGAGCTCGGCCTAGCGCCGAGCCGGCGCCGAGCCGCTCCTTGCGGTCGAGGAGTGCTTCGCCATCGAGCTGCGGACCCGCGAGATGGACGCGCTGCGCCGCGTGGGCGACTTTGCCTCGCTGATCGAGCGAAAGCGGTCCCAGTGACGGCGACTGCTCAGCCGCGCACCGTCAGCCAGACCAGGAACGCCCCGCAACCGATCAGATAAGCGGCCAGTACGGCCGCGCGGATCGGCCCCGCGTGTCGGCGCAATCCCGGAGCGAGGCCGACCATCAGCCAGACCGCCATTGCCGCGCCGGTCAGAACCTGTGCCGCGCGGAGTTCGTCGCCGCTTACCGTCACGATCCGACCTCCTTCCTCATCCCCCGTGCGGTGTTTCGGTTCCGGCACGCGACACGGTTGCGCTACCACGGGTCACGCTGCCAATTTGGGGCACAGGCGACCCCGGCTGACGGGCGGGCAACGGAATGGATTGCGCATGAAGCTGTTGCTGACGGGCGGATGCGGGTTCATCGGCTCCGCCGTGATCCGCCACCTATTCCGGCAGACCGATCATCACGTCGTCAACGTCGACAAGATGACCTACGCCGCCTCCGAGGAGGCGCTGGAGGAGGCCGGGCCGCATTCTCGGCATACCCTGGTCCGCGCCGACGTGGCGGATGCCGAGGCGATGCTGCAGGTATTCGCGACCCACCAGCCGGACGCGGTGATGCATCTCGCGGCCGAGAGCCACGTGGACCGCTCGATCGACGGCCCGGCGGCGTTCATCGCCACCAACGTCTTCGGCACCTTCACCTTGCTGGAGGCGGCGCGGGCCTACTGGTCCGCGCTGCCGGCCGGGCGGCGGTCGTGCTTCCGGTTCCATCACGTCTCGACCGACGAGGTGTTCGGGGCACTCGGCGCGGACGACCGGCCCTTCACGGAGACCACGGCCTACGATCCGCGCAGCCCCTATTCGGCGAGCAAGGCGGCGTCGGACCATCTGGCGCGCGCCTGGGGGCATACCTATGGCCTGCCGGTGATCGTCAGCAACACGACAAACAATTACGGCCCCTGGCAATTCCCCGAGAAGCTGATCCCGCTGGTCACGCTTAACGCATTGGAGGGGAAACCGCTGCCGGTGTATGGCGATGGCGGCCATCTGCGCGACTGGTTGTTCGTGGACGACCACGCCGAGGCGCTGGTGCGGGTGCTGGAGCGCGGCGAGGCCGGCGCCACCTACGCCATCGGCGCGCGCCAGCCGCGCAGCAACCTCGACGTGGTGCGGGCGATCTGCGCCCATCTCGACCGCCGGCTGCCTGACCCCGCCGGGCCGCGCAGCCGCCTGATCCGCTTCGTCGCCGACCGGCCGGGGCATGACTTCCGCTACGAGATCGACCCCTCGCGGACGGCCGCCGCCCTTGGCTGGCGGGCGGCGCATGATTTCGAGGCCGGGCTGGCGCGGACCATCGACTGGTATCTCGACAACCGCGCCTGGTGGGAAAGCGTGCGCGCGGCGCGCTACGCCGGGCAGCGGCTGGGGAGTGCCGCATGAAGGGCATCCTGCTCGCCGGCGGCTCCGGCACGCGGCTGCACCCGATGACCCTGGTGGCGTCGAAGCAGCTGCTGCCGATCTACGACAAGCCGATGATCTACTACCCGCTTTCGACCCTGATGCTGGCCGGCATCCGCGACCTGCTGGTGATCTCCACGCCCGACGATCTGCCGCAGTTCCGCCGTCTGCTGGCCGACGGGTCGCGCTTCGGCCTCAGCGTCGCCTACGCCGAGCAGCCAAGGCCGGATGGCATCGCGCAGGCCTTCCTGATCGGGCGCGACTGGATCGCCGGCGAGCCCTGCGCGCTGGCGCTCGGCGACAACCTGATCCACGGCGACCATCTGTCGGCGCTGCTGCAAGGTGCGGCCGAACGCAAGCACGGCGCCACGGTGTTCGCCTATCAGGTGCGCGATCCCGAACGCTACGGCGTGGTCTCGTTCGACGGGGCCGGGCGGGCGGCTGAGATCGTCGAGAAGCCGGCCGCGCCGCGCTCCAACTGGGCCGTCACCGGGCTGTATTTTTATGACGCGCGCGTCTCCGATCTGGCGCGCGAGATCCGGCCCTCGGCGCGCGGCGAGCTGGAGATCACCGACCTCAACCGGATCTATCTCGACGAAGGCACCCTGCGCGTCGAACGGCTGTCGCGCGGCTGCGCCTGGCTCGACGCCGGCACGCCCGACAGCCTGCTGCAATCGGCCACCTTCGTGCAGACCGTGCAGTCCCGCACCGGGATGCTGGTCGGCTGCCCCGAGGAGGTGGCGTTCCGCATGGGCTACATCGATGCCGCGCGGCTCGCCAGCCATGCGAGGGGCCTCGGCAAGACAGAATTGGGCCGCGTGCTGCTGGAGCTCGCGGAGGGCGAGCACGCATGAAGGCGGAGCGTCTCGCCATCCCCGACGTGATCCTGGTCGAGCCGGCCCGCCACGCCGACCCCCGCGGCTTCTTCTCCGAGACGTGGAGCGAGGCACCCTACGCCGAGCTCGGGATCGGCCCCGCCTTCGTGCAGGACAACCATAGCCGTTCGGTCCCGCGGGGCGTGATCCGGGGGCTGCACCTGCAGATCGGCCCGAACGCGCAGGGCAAGCTGGTGCGCGTGGTGCGCGGCGCCATCTGGGACGTGGCGGTGGACGTGCGGCGCGGCTCGCCGACCTACGGCCGCCACGTCGCCGCGATGCTGAGCGCCGAGAACTGGGCGCAGCTCTGGGTTCCGCCGGGGTTCCTGCACGGGTTCTGCACTATCGAGCCCGACACCGAGGTGATCTACAAGGTCACCGCGCCGTACGACCGGCCGGCCGAGCGGGGCGTGATCTGGAACGACCCGGAGCTCGACCTGCCCTGGCCGGTGGGCGGGGACGAGGCATTGCTCTCGGACAAGGACCGAGTGCTGCCGCGGCTCTCCGAGTGCCCCGCCTGGTTCGAGGCCTGAGCGGTGGCCGACGCACCGGTCCTGATCACCGGCGGCGGCGGCCAGTTGGCGCGTGCGCTCGACGAGGCGGCGCGGGCCGCCGGTATCGCGGCGCTTCGCGTCGGCCGTCCGGAGTTCGACTTCGATCGGCCCGACAGCCTCGACGCGCTGATGCGCGCTCACACCCCCGCGCTGGTGGTGAACGCGGCGGCGTATACGGCCGTGGACGCCGCCGAGGCCGACGAGGCGACGGCCTACCGCGCCAATCACGACGGACCCGCCCGGTTGGCCTCCCTGGCAGCGGCTGCCGGCATCCCGCTCATCCACATTTCCTCCGATTACGTGTTCGACGGGGACAAGGGCGCGCCCTATTCGGAAACCGACCCGGCCTCCCCACGGGGCGTCTACGGCGCGAGCAAGTTGGCCGGCGAGCAGGCGGTGCTGGGCTCCGGCGCGCACGCGATCGTGTTGCGGACCTCCTGGGTCTATGCGTCCGAGGGAAAGAACTTCGTGCTCACCATGCTGAACGCGGCGCGACGGACCGATCGGCTGCGCGTGGTCGCCGACCAGAAGGGCTGCCCTACAGTGGCGTCCGACCTGGCCCGGGCGATCGTCGCCATCGCCATCCGGCTGCGGCGAACCGGCTGGCGCGACGAGTATGGCGGCATCTTCCACGCCGCCGGCACCGGCTGGACCACCTGGCACGGGTTCGCCGAGGCGATCTTCGCGAACGCGGCGAGGCACGGCATCGCGGCTCCCGCAGTCGAGCCGATCGCCACCGCCGACTGGCCCACCCAGGCACGACGTCCAGCCAACTCGCGGCTGGACTGCGCGAAGCTGGCTGGGACCTTCGGCGTGCGCCTCCCTGGCTGGCAAGGCAGCCTGTCACGCACGATTGACGAAATCTTCGGCGGCAGGGCGTAGACCGGTCTGACATGGTCACCGACCGGTCAGGCGGCGCGCGGGTCGCCATCTTGCTATCTACATACAATGGCGAGCGGTTCTTGGCCGAGCAACTCGCCAGCCTCGCCGCGCAGACGCATCGCGACTGGGTTCTGTTCTGGCGCGACGACGGCTCGACGGATGGCACGCCGGGGCTGCTGCGGGACTTCGCGGCGGGCCCGGGGCATGGCCGGTCGATGCAGGTCGAGGGTGGCACGCGGATCGGACCCACTCCGAGTTTCCTGCGGGTGTTGGCAGCCGCCGTGGCGATGGGCTTCGATGCCGTCGCCTTCGCCGATCAGGACGACGTATGGCTGCCGGATAAGCTGGCCCGTGGTATGCGCGCGCTCGCCGTGGCATCCGTGGAGACGCCCGCGCTCTATTGCGCGCGCCAAGTGTTCGTCGACGAGGCGTTGGCACGGATCGGGCTCTCCTGCCGGCTGAAGCGGGCGCCGGGCTTTCCGGCGGCCTTGACGCAGAACGTCGCCACCGGCTGCACCCTGATGCTGAACCGCCCCGCCGCCTCCCTCGTCTCGCGCAGCCGGCCGCCGTCGAGTTCGTATCACGACTGGTGGAGCTACGCGCTGGTGACGGCCGCCGGCGGAAGGGTGCTGGCCGACGAGAAGCCCTCGGTGCTGTATCGCCAGCACGGGGGCAATCTTGTCGGCGCGCCGCCCTCGATGCCGCGGCGGGCGCTGGGCGCGCTGCGCCGGGGTCCGGGCGTGTTCATGAACGTGTTCCGCCAGCAGGTCCTCGCCCTGGCCGAGCAGCCGCATCTTCTCTCCGACGCCTCCCGCGAGCAGGTCCAGGCGGTGGCCGCGTCGTTGCGCGGCGGCGTGCTGGACCGGATGCGGGTGCTGCGCCGGACCAGGGGCCTCTATCGCCAGACCTGGCCCGAGACGCTGCTGTTCAAGGCGTGGTTCCTGATCGGCTAAATATAGGGGCGCTCAGGCCGCCCGCCGCTCCGAGAAGAGCGTCTCGAGCACCGGGAACTGGCTCAGCTTCGCGTAGGCCGGGACCATCTCGGGCGTGGCGACCTCGATCATCAACCGGTTCTCCACCCAAAATTCGATGACGTGGAACAGCGGCTCACGGCCGGGCTCGCCGCGGCCGCAGAGCTTCGTCATCCAGCCCATGTGTTTGCCGATCCGCAGCACCGTCTCCTGATCGACCGGCACCGACAGCAGCAGATGGAAGGCGTGGTCGCGCACCGGCGCGCCGGTCATCGGCACGACCTGCTCCTGGCCCTCGCCCGGCCGGAAGACGATGTTCTCCGGATAGACCTCGATCATGGTGCCGTGCTCGTCGCCGCTCACCGCCATGAAGCCGCCCGGCACCGGGCCGGGGAACGGGAAGGCGCGGCCCTGCATCAGTCCGGCGAGGGCGTCCGCGACCCGCGCCGGCTCGGTTGCCGGGATCGAGACGTGGTGGATCATCGTGGCCTCCTCTGGTGGCGTGAATGACGCGAACCTGGACCTAGACGGCCGCGCTTCGCGCCGCAGTGACCCGAGTCACACCCCGCCCCGCCACCCGCAGGCGGCGAGTGCCGCGCCCATGTGCGGCGGCGGAGGCGCGGTCGCCCGCAGCGCCGGTTCGAGCGCGAGTTCGATGGCGCGCGCCAGCAAGTGCAGCCGGCCCTCGCCGCCGCCGTACACGGGGTCGCCGACGATGGGACATCCGAGGTCGGCGCAATGCACCCGCACCTGATGCGTCCGCCCGGTACGCGGCGTCAGCTCCATCCAGGCAACGTCTCCGGTGCGGCCGCGCACACGCCAGTCGGTTGCGGCCGGCTGACCGCGCGGGTCCGCCGCCATCCGCCAGCCGGCCGGCGTCGTGACCTTGAGCAGTCGGTTCTCGATCGTCCCCGCATCCCGCGCCGGACCGCCGCGCACCACCGCCCAATATGTCTTGCTCGCCCGCCCGGCGGCGAACTCGGACTGGGCGGCGATCAGCGCCGCACGCCGCAGCGCAATGACGAGGCAGCCCGACGTGTCAGCGTCCAGCCGGTGCGCGAGCCACGGCCCGTCGCGGCGGCGGGATAGCTCGGGGAAAAAGTCCTCGACGCTCGGGCCGCCGCGCGGTCCCGGATGCGCCGGCAGCCCGGCCGGCTTGTCGAGCACCACGAAACGTTGGTCACGGAACAGGATCGGCGGCATGGCGCGGCAGGTTGACAGGCGCGGGACCTGGGCGGAAGGGAGCGGGATGCGCGTTCACATCCAGAACCCGCCGGCCGACGAGTTGTTCGCCTTCACGCGCGGGCAATGGACCGAGGCAGCGGCGCGCGCGGGTGCCATCGGGGCGGATCACCATGTCAGCATCGGCGAGACCGATCGCGAGTTCGCCGACGCGATGATCGAGGCCGAGGCGCTGGTCACCGATGTCGACACATTGCGACGACTGCCGCCACGCGATGCGGCGCGGCTGAAGCTGGTGTTCGTTACCTCTGCCGGGCTCGACACGCTGGCTCCCTTCGACTGGCTGCCCGGCGGCGCGATGCTGCTCAACAACCGGGGCACGCACGCGGCGAAAGCGGGCGAGTTCGCCATCATGGCCGTGCTCATGCTCGCGAGCGGGATGCCCGCCATGCTCACCGCCCAGCGTTCCGGGCGCTGGGAAAAGCGGTGGGGCCATACGCTGGCGGGGCAATGCATCACCATCGTGGGCCTCGGCACGCTGGGTGGCGCGGCGGCGATGCAGGCGGCGCGGTTCGGGATGCGCGTCACCGGTGTCCGCACCGCCACCGGCGGCGCGCATCCGCATTGCGAGCGGGTGATCGCGACGGCCGACCTCGACACCGTCCTGCCCACGACGGAGTGTTTGCTTCTCGCTTGCCCGCTCACCGACGCCACGCGCGGCCTGATCGACCGCCGGCGCCTGATGCTGCTGCCGCGCGGCGCGGGGCTGGTGAATATCGGACGCGGCGGGCTGCTCGATCAGGAAGCGTTGTGCGACCTGCTCGACGCCGGGCTCCTGTCGGGCGCGGTGCTCGACGTGTTCACGCCCGAGCCCGTGCCGCCCGGCCACCGGCTCTGGCGCACGCCCAATCTGGTGATGAGCCCGCACACCTCGGCCGACGATCCGCGCACCTACAATCCGCTCAGCCTCGACATCTTCTTCGACAATCTGCGCGCGCTGCGCGACGGGCGGCCCCTGCCAAACCTGTTCGACACCGCGCGCGGCTACTGATGGAGCACCGTATGAAATTTTACCATTTCCCGAAACCCGACGGCATCGACACGCTGACCCTCGCGGAGCGCGACATTCCGCGCCCGGCGCGCGGGCAGGTGCTGGTGCGGATGCGGGCCGCGTCGCTCAACTACCGTGACCTGATGGTCGCGAGCGGGCGCTATGCGCGCGGCGCCGCACCCGAGAACCTCGTGCCGCTGTCGGACGGCGCGGGCGAGGTGGTGGAGACCGGCGCCGATGTCACGCGCGTCAAGCCGGGCGATCGGGTGGCCGGCATCTTCATGCAGAGCTGGATCGGCGGCGCGATCACCGCGGCGGACGGCGCCAGCGCGCTCGGCGGCGCGATCGACGGGGTGCTCGCGGAATACGTGCTGTTCGACCAGAACGGACTGGTGCATCTACCGGCGCACCTGTCGTTCGACGAAGGCGCCACGCTGCCCTGCGCGGGCGTCACCGCATGGAACGCCCTGTTCGGCGGTCATCCTCTGGTCAGCGGCCAGAGCGTGCTGGTACTCGGCACCGGCGGCGTGTCGATCTCCGCGCTGCAATTGGCGCACGCCGCCGGCGCGCGCGTCATCGCCACATCGTCGTCCGATGAAAAGCTGTCGCGCGCCCGCGACCTCGGTGCGAGCGACGGGGTGAACTACAAGCAGCATCCGGAGTGGCAGGAGCGGGTTCGCGCGCTGACCGGCGGCGAGGGCGTGGATCATGTCGTCGAAGTCGGCGGCGCCGGCACGCTGCCGCGCTCGGTGGCGTGCACGCGCGTCGGCGGGCAGGTGCACCTGATCGGCGTGCTGACCGGCGGCGAGATCAACCCGACGCCGGTGATGCGCAGCAGCCTGACCCTGCGCGGCATCTATGTCGGCTCGCGCCAGATGTTCGAGGCGCTCAACCGCGCCGTCGCGTTGCACCGGATCACGCCGGTGGTCGACCGCGTGTTTCCTTTCGCCGAGGCGAAGAACGCCTATCGGCTTCTGCAATCGCAGGGGCATGTCGGCAAGGTGGTGATACGGATCGCCTGACGCGGTGGCCCCACCCCCCTTCACCCAGCCTTGTCTGCTTTGCAGCCATGCCTTCGAGGGGTCGGGGCCTGAGGTTATCGACTTTGGCCCAGATTGGCCCAAGGGCGGTTTCCGAGCGTCTGTCCGCCTCGAAAGCGTCTATACTAGCCGAGAACGTTTCGGAATGGCGAAAACCTTCGGCTGAGGCGCGGATTTCGCCTCATTGCGTCGGCTTCGCATCGGTCAGAGGCTGCTGCCATGTTTGCTCCGCCGGTCGCCCGGACACAGACGAAGCGAGCCGCCGGCCCGGCGGCCAAACCGGCGCGGCAGGCGCGTTTCCTCCCGAGCACGATCCGCACCCAGGCGGCGCCGCGGCCTTTCCCGCAGCGGACTGGCGCCTCATGGGATTTCAGCAAGATGTCGCTGCTCCCTCCTGAGCGGGCCAACCGATTTCGGGGCTCATCTCCGCGGCCGGGGATCATTCAGCCGAAGCTCATTGTCGGGCAGGCCGACGATCCGCTGGAGCATGAGGCAGACCGGGTCGCCGATCAGGTGATGCGCGCGCCCGACCCCGAACTCGCCTTCGGTGCCGCCGCGCCCCAGATCAGCCGCAAATGCGCTGCCTGCGAGAAGGAAGAGCAGACGACGCTGCAAACCAAGCGGGCCGGACCGACCGAAGCCGCGGCCGGCCAGGGGTCTGCCATCGTGCATGAGGTTCTGCGTTCGCCCGGCCAACCGCTCGACCCGGCGATCCGGGGTTTCTTCGAGCCCCGCTTCGGGCACGATTTCGGCGAGGTGCGGGTCCATCACGACGAGCGCGCTGCCGCGTCCGCCCGCTCGGTCGGCGCGCGCGCCTATACGGTCGGTCGGGACATCGTCTTCGGCAGGGGCGAGTACGCGGCCGGCACCAATGCCGGGCGCCGGTTCCTGGCGCACGAACTGGCCCATACGGTGCAGCAGGGCCGTGCGCCCGCCTCGCAGCCGCGTATGCAACGAAAGCTCATGGTGAGCAAACCCGCCGACATGATCGACACGCCCGGCGGCAAGGGCGCGGTGCAGACCAACGCCGCGACCATCGACTCCTATCTGAAGACCCTGTGCCCGAGCGGTACCCCGAGTGTCGATCCCGCCACTGGCGAGGCGAAGATCGATCCGTCGTTCTGCGCGGTGCCCGCTTTGCCGCCCGGCATGGCCGGCCCGCCTGGACCATCGGGCGCGCAGCAGTCCAAGACCTCGACCGGCTGCGGTTGCATTTGCGATCTGGCGGGTTCGCCGAACCTCTGGAAGATCACGGTCGACGACAAATCCTGGCCCCATACGGATTTCGATGACCGTGACAAGGCGAACGGGGTGAACCCGGGCGGCTCCGGGGGGAACGTAACGGCGCCGTCGCCGAACAGCACAAAGCTGTGGGGAGCGGCCACCGCGTCGGGGACGGCGTTGAACATCGACCCTTGGCTGGTGCTCGGCCACGAACTCTGCGGTCATGCGTGGCTCGGCAATAGCGGAATGCACGGACCGGACGCGGCGGCAACTCGCGGCGAGGGCGGCCACCAGCAGACCGTTGCACGAGAAAACGCTTTGCGCGCGGAGCATGGCATCGACCTACGCGGCACTTTCAAGGACCCGCAATGCGGCGAGTCGTTCTGGCGGAGCAAGACATCCCCTGGTACCGTCAATTGGTCCACTGCCCGCGCGCTGTGCATCAAATGGCGCGAAGCCTACAACAAAGCCCACAAGGCCAACTACAAGATCACCGATACGATACCCTGAGACAAAGCGAGTGGGGAGACGCCAAGAGCAGCGAATGTCCGGCAGTCTGGTTGTCGATATCACCTCCGTCGCGAGCACCGCGCAACCGCCGGCAACGACGGTCGAGTATGCGGTCCGCAATGCCAGTGGGCGGCCTGCGTGGATGGTCGATGACGGGTGGCTCATCTTCCGCCAGGACGGCAACTCGATCGAGCTTTCCTTTGCGCGCGGTCGGCTTCAAGCGGGCGCGCAGGTGTTCGGCTATTTCCCTCCGGCCGTGGCGCGGCTCGATCCGGGAGAAGTTGCTGAACGACGCTTCACCCTCTCATGGCCGCTGGCGCTCGACCGATTGTGGAACGCCGACCGGATCGCCGCGCCAAGGCCTGGAGAGTACCGGCTGTCGGTATGTGCAGGTTATGGGACGACGCCGCAGGCTGATGACCCTGAAGCTGGCGAAGGCGTGGACGGCGGGATCCAGCGATGGCAGCGCCTCGCGCTGAGCGCGCCGGTGACGGTCCGGATTCCGGCATACAAGGGTTCGCCCGGTCCGGGCGGATGATTTCGTTCGCCGCACCTACGGAGGCGAACGGCCGATCCAGACGCTCGCCGTGCGACCGGGCAGCAGCCGGACATTCGGGGGCGCCTTGTCGATCTCCACGCGCACCGGGATGCGCTGCGCCAGACGCACCCAACTGAACGTGGGATTGACGTTGGCGAGCAGGCCGCCGCCGGTCTGGCGCTCGCGGTCCTGGATGCCGCCGGCGATGCTTTGGACGTGGCCCCGGAGCACCGTGCGCTCGCCCATCAGCCGCACCGAGGCGGGGTCGCCGACATGGATGCGGGGCAGCTTGGTTTCCTCGAAATACCCGGCGACATAGAGCGTGCCGCTGTCAACC
Organism: uncultured Alphaproteobacteria bacterium; assembly: GCA_963795435.1. Taxonomy (GTDB): domain Bacteria; phylum Pseudomonadota; class Alphaproteobacteria; order Acetobacterales; family Acetobacteraceae; genus JAFKFI01. The sequence goes on along the minus strand of CAWCHV010000009.1, from coordinate 418,370 downwards.
AGCGCGGCGACAGCGTGCCCGGCGGTGACGTAATCGCCCGGGCGCATGTCGAAATTGGTGATCGTTCCGTTCACCGGCGCGGTCACGTCCGAGCGGTCGAGATTGAGCTGGGCGAGCGACCGGTCCGCCGTCGCCTGCTGGTAGGCCGCCCCCGCCTCCTCCGCGGCGGCCATCACCTGCTCTTGTTTCTGCTTCGAGACCTCGACATTGGACAGCGCCTGGTAGCGGTCCAGCTCGCGCCCCGCCTGCTGCAGCCTGGCGCGCTGGACGCGCAGCGCCGCGTCGGCCTGTTGCAGGGCGATGGTGAACCGTTCCTTGTCGATGCGGAACAGCACGTCGCCCTTGCGGACCTGCTGGTTGTCATGCACCAGCACCTCGCTCACCAGACCGGAGACGTCCGGCGCGACGCCGACCACGTCGGCCCGCACCACGCCGTCGCGCGTCCAGGGTTCCTCCATGTAGTAGACCCAGAGCTGCCATCCGATGACGCTGGCGATCGCCACCACGACCAGCGTGAGGGCGACCCGGCCGAGCGAGGCGGGCCACCGTCTCACGGCCCCTCCAGGAGATCGGCGGTGAACACGATCCCGCCCAGCAGGATGACCAGCAGCGCCAGGTCGAACAGCGCGCGATGCCATACCGTGCGGTAGAATCCCACCACCGCCAAACCGCGACGGAGCGCCGCCATCAGCACCAACGCCGCCAGCGCATAGAGCAGCAGCGGCGAAACGAACACGCCATAAACGTTGACCTCGGCGATCATACCGCGACGCTCGTGTCAGGCGGGCGGTAATCGGGCGCGCCGGGGAACAGCCCGCGCCGGATGCCGACCAGGGCAAGGAGGAGGCCGCTCAGCCGCCGACGCGAGGCGGGCGGGCTGGCGGCGACCGAGGCGAGCGCCGCGTCGATCCGGTCGAGCAGCGGCGCTGGATGGGAGGACACCATCCCGCCGCGCCGCGCGCGGCCATGAAAATATCGCGCGAGCGCCAGCAGCAGCGCCTCGATGCTGCCCTGCGCCTGGCCGGGCAACGTCCGGCGATGACGTTGCAGGTCGAGGATGTTGAGGCCGATGCGTACGTCGGCCAGCATGGCGCGCGCGGCGGCGTCGGCGCCCGCGTCCGAAAGCGCGAGGCGCGGCACGGCGATGATCAGCCGATCCAGCATCAACCCGGCCAACGCGGCCCGCTCGCGCGCGCCCTGGCGCGATCCGGCGGGTCGCGACGCCACCTCGGCGAGATCGGCCCAGCCCGCGCGCATCAGTCGTCGGGCGCTCCATTCCGCCCCCACCGAGCGGATCAGCCGCGTCACCGCCGCGGCGGACGCAACGCCGATCACCAGGGCGATTGCGTTGTTGGCGAACACCGCGAAATCGGCGTTGTAGGTGTCCTGCAGGCTCATCAGCGTGGCGCCGTTGGCGGCTAGCGCCATGCCGGCCGCGTAGGTCGCCGGATTCGCTGAAAGCAGGCCGAAGAACAGGAACGCCGGCGCCAGCACCAACGCCAGGATGACGAAATCATGCACCATCGGCAGCACGGCGAAGAGATAGACGGCGACGATGGCGATCGCCACCAGGGAATAGAACAGGAAGGACAGGATCGCCGGCACTGGGTCGTCGAGGGCGGCGAAGAAGCAGCAGGCGACGGCGGCCATTTCGGCCGCCACGGCCCCGTCCGCCCAGCCCGAGCCGATCCAGAACCCGCAGACGAGCAGGATGGCGACAGCGGCGGCGAAGCCCGAGAGCAGCGCCATGCGCGGGTCGCGATGGCGCAGGAGCGCCGCTTCCGTTCGGAAGGCGAGCCGGTGAGGCAATGCGCCGCCGCCCCGCTCGATGTGCCGCCACAGCTCGCGGCAATCCTGCCAGATGTCGACCAGCTCGCGCAGGCGCAGGAGGAGACTGGACAACATCATCTCGCGCCACCCCGCGTCGGCGCCGATCGAGGGTTCGAGCTCGGCGATCGTCCTGCGGAAATCCGGCGCGGCATCGCGCGGGCCAGCGGGTATCCAGCCGGCCAGCTCGGCGAGGATTCTCTCGACGCCCGGCGGCACCGCCACGCCACCCTGCCGCAAAGCCGCTAAACGGTCGGCGATCGAGGCCAAGACCGGCAGCAGCGACGCCATGCGCGCCTGCAAGGCCCGCACCCAGCGCGTCGCGCGCTGCTGGTTGGAAATGTCGTAGGCGAGATGCGTCGAAAGCATGTCGATCTCGACCATGTCGCTGGCGAGCTTGCGTCGCGCCGCGAGTCGCGCCTCGTCGGCCGGCTGGCCGGAGAGCGCCTCCCGGCTCCAGCGCGCCGCGTCGACCAGCCAAGCCCGAATACGCAACGACAGCACCGGGCCGACCGGGCGGGGCAACACCACGCCCCCCACGACGGTCGTGCATAGGATGCCGAGGCTGATCTCCTCCGTGCGCGCGACTGCCGTATCGAAGATGGCGCCTGGGTCGGTCACGCTCGGAAAGCTGATGATCGCGGCGGTGTAGCCTGCCAGCATGAACACGTAGCTGCGCGGCGTCCGGTCGAGCAGCGCCAGAACGAGGCAGGCCCCGGTCCACAGCGCCAGAGCGAGGCACAGCAACACGGGCGCGTTCGCCAGGGCGGGGACCATCGCCACCGAGGCGCAGGCGCCCAGCAGCGTGCCGCAAACCCGGAACACGCCCTTGGAGCGCATCGCGCCCGTCAGCGGCTGCGCGACGATGTAGGCCGTCGCCATCGCCCAGTAGGGACGCGGCAGGCCGACGCCGAAGCCGATGAACAGCGCGAGCATCGCCCCGGCGAACGTCTTGACCGAAAACACCCACGCATCGAACCCGGGCCAGCGCATCGAGGCGGCTCCGCTCAGCGACCCGCTCGCTGCTGCGGCGGCTCAGTTCTGAAATGACGGGCAGTTATAGTTCATGCCTGGCTGCCCACCCGCGCAGGTCGAGATGTAGCCCGGGCTGTTCATGGGAGCTGTCTGGTAAAGGATCTTCGGTACCGCGGCGGGCTGCTGCATGGCTGCTCCTCCGCTGCATGCGCCGAGGGACAGCAGGGCAAGAGCGATCGCGGCGAATTTCATGCGCCACCTCCATCAATGGTGAGAATCGTGCCGGACGTGTAGCCGGAACGCGGGCTGGCCAGGAAGGCCACCGCGTTGCCGATCTCCTCGGGCGCGCCGGCGCGGCCGAACGGCATCTTGGCGAACAGCTCGCGCCACCGCTCCGCGTCGCCGAGTTGCAACTCCGCCCGCTTGCGCGACAGCATCTCGAGCCGCGCGGTGGCGATCGGGCCGGGATTGATGCCGACCACGCGGATGTTGTCCGAGGGCGCGGCGCGGCCGAGCGCGCGGGTGAACGCCATCAGGCTGGCATTGCCCGCGCTGCCGGCGATGTAGTTGGGGTCGAACCGCTCGCCCGCCGCGCCGATCACATTGACGATCACCCCCGCCCGGCGCGCCGCCATCGACGGATAGACGGCCCGGCACAGCGAGATGAAGCCGAACACCTTGAGGTCCCACGCGCGGCGCCAGGTGGCGTCGTCCACGCCGGAGAGGTTGCCCGGCGGGATGGCGCCGGCGTTGTTCACCAGCACGTCGATCTCGCCCGCCTCGTCCGCAACGCGGCGCACTGTCGCGTCGTCGGAGAGGTCCGCCGAAATAACGCGAATGTTGACCTGCCGGCGCGCCCGGATGGCCGCCGCGGCGTCATCGAGCGCGGCGGGATCGCGCGCGACCAGGATCAGGTCGCATCCCTCGTCCGCCAATACCTCGGCGCTCGCCCGGCCGATGCCCTTCGAGCCGCCGGTGATCAGCACGCGCTTGCCGGCCAATTGCAGGTCCATGCCGCGACTCTCCCCCTGTTGCGCCGCGCACTATGTCCGTGGACGGAGGAAATCGGCAATGTTGGCTCCGATCGCGCCCGCCAGCAGCAACAGCGCCATCGGCCGGACGGAGCCGTCGCTCAGCACACCGACCAGCATCCCGCTCACCGCGCCGAGCACGAATTGCAGCGTGCCCATCACCGCCGAGGCGCTGCCGGCGTGGGCCGCGTGGCGGCTCAGCGCGCGCACCGTCGCGTTCGGCCAGACGAAACCGAAGCTGAACATGTTGAAGAACAGCGGGATCAGCACCCCCCAGATCCCGCCCCGGTTCAGGAAGGCGAAGACCGTCAGCGCCGTCGTCGCGCATAGCGAGAGGCGGAGCGCTGCGCGCAGCACAAGGCCGGTGCCGAAGCGGGGCAGCAGGAGCGGGTTGACCTGCGAGGCGGCGATCAGCCACGCGGCGCAGACCCCGAAGACGCCGCCGAACTGCTCCGGGGTCAGGTGGAAATGCTCGATGAACACGACCGGCGATCCGCCGATGTACGCGAACATGCCGAACGAGCACATGCCGCCGGCGAACGTATGCGTGACGAAGCCGCGCTCGCGCAGGACGGACACATAGCGGCTGACCAGCGCGCCTGGTCCCAGCCTGACGCGCGATCGCACCGGCAGGGTGTCGGGCAGGAAACGCCAGACCGCCAGGCAACAGACCGCGCCATAGAGGGCGATCACCCAGAAGATCGCCTGCCACCCCGCCGCCGCGAGCACCAGGCCGCCGAGCGTCGGCGCGAGGATCGGCGCGGCCCCCATCACCAGCATGAGCCGCGACATCAGCCGCGCCGCCTCGTGGCCGTCGGCGAGGTCGCGCACGATGGCGCGGGGGATCACCATGCTGGCCGACCCGCCGAGCGCCGCGAGTGCCCGGAACACCGAAAGCCAGAACAGATTGGGCGCCAGCGCGCAGCCGACCGAGGCGAGAGTGTACAGCGCGGTGCCCGCGAGCAGCGGTCCGCGCCGGCCGAACCTGTCCGACAGGCTGCCCTGCATCAGCTGCCCGACCGCCAACCCGGCGAAGAACGCGGCCAGCGTGAACTGCGCCGTCCCCGGCGCGCCGCCGAGCGCCGTCTCGATCTGCGGGAAGGCGGGGAGATACATGTCGATCGAGACCGGCCCGACGGCGGTCAGGGAGCCGAGCAGCAATGGCAACCAGCGTGGAATTCTCATGCGTCCTCTCTTCGCGGGCGCGGGTCATCGCAGGTGCCGCGGCAGGAGCCCAGGCCGCGACGGACATGGCTCGGCTGCGCGCGGCCGCCATTGCGTCGCCCCGATCACTTGAGGCGGCGGGCTCGGGGCATCACACTCCGCCGGATGGTACGTCACCGAATTCGGCATCGACCTCGGCGGCACCAAGGTCGAGGTCGCCGCGCTGGCGCCGGACGGCGGCCTTTGCACCCGCCGGCGGATCGCCACGCCCGACGGTTACACGGCGATCCTGGCCGCGATGGCGGGGCTGGTCCGCGAGGTCGAGCGCGAACTCGGGAGCACCTGCACGGTCGGGATCGGCATTCCCGGCACGATCAGCCCGGCGACCGGGCTGGTGAAGAACGCCAATTCCACCGTGCTCAACGGGCGCGCGCTGGACCGCGACATGGCGGCGCTGCTCGGACGCCAAGTGCGGGTGGAGAACGACGCAAACTGCTTCGCGCTCAGCGAGGCGGCGGACGGCGCGGGGGCCGGCCGCCGGGTGGTGTTCGGCGTCATCCTCGGCACCGGCTGCGGCGGCGGCATCGCGGTGGACGGCGCGGTGCTGCGAGGCCGGCAGCGGGTCGCCGGCGAGTGGGGACACAATTCCCTGCCGTGGCCCGGAGCGGACGAAGTGCCGGGACCGGCTTGCTGGTGCGGTTGCTCGGGCTGCCTTGAGACTTGGCTTTCCGGCCCCGCCCTGGCGCGCGACTGCGATGGACCGGACGCGCGCGACGCCCGTGAGCTACCGGAGCGCGCGGCCGCGGGCGATGCGCGGGCGAAGGCGGCGCTGGACCGCCACGCCGACCGGCTGGCGCGCGGCCTCGCGGATGTCGTCAATTTGCTGGACCCCGATTGCATCGTGCTCGGCGGCGGGCTGTCCAACATGGCGCATCTTTACGCCGCGGTTCCCTCGCTGTTGGCGCGCCACGTGTTCAGCGATGTCTGCGATACGCCCGTGCTGCGCAACCGTCACGGCGATTCCTCGGGCGTGCGCGGCGCCGCCTGGCTGTGGCCGGCGGATTGAGATGAACACGCTGTGCCGCGACTGCCTGTGGACCGCACCGGACGCCGCCCGCGTCTGCGCGTCCTGCGGCGGCCGGCGCATCGTCAGCCATCCCGAACTGTTCGCCCTCGCTATCGCGCATGTCGATTGCGACGCCTTCTACGCCAGTGTGGAGAAGCGCGACCGGCCGGAACTCGCCGGCCGGGCGGTGATCGTCGGCGGCGGCGTGCGCGGGGTGGTCACGGCGGCCTGCTACGTCGCGAGGCTGTCCGGCGTACGCAGCGCGATGCCGATGTTCAAGGCGCTGAAGGCGTGCCCGGACGCGGTGGTGATCCGCCCCGATTTCTCCAAATACACCGCCGCCTCGCGGCAGATCCGCGCGCTGATGTCGCGTCTCACGCCGCTGGTCGAGCCGCTGTCGATCGATGAAGCCGTGCTCGACCTGTCGGGCACCGCCGAGCTGCACCGCGCGCCGCCCGCCGCCGTGCTGGCCGGCTTCGCGCGCGAGGTCGAGCGGGAGGTCGGCGTCACCATCTCGATCGGGCTCGCGCCCAACCGGCTGCTGGCCAAGATCGCCGCCGGCCGCGACAAGCCGCGCGGCTTCGCGGTGATCGGCGCTGCCGAGGCACGCGGCCTGCTGGCGCCGGAGCCGGTTCGGCTGCTGCCCGGCGTCGGCCCGGCGCTGGCACGGCGGCTGGCGCAGCGCGGCATCACCCAGCTCGGCCACTTGCAGGCGTTGGGCGATCGCGAGGCGCTGCGCATGTTGGGCGAGGATGGCCCGGCGCTGTGCCGGCGGGCGCGGGGCGAGGATGCGCGCCGGGTGGACCCCGGCCGCGAGACCAAGTCGATCAGCGCCGAGACCACGTTCGACGCTGATCTCTCCCGCGTCGAGGATCTGGAGCGGCCGCTATGGCATCTGTCGGAAAAGCTCGCTCGCCGGCTGCGCGAGAAAGAGTTTTCCGCCGCCGGCGTGGTGCTCAAGCTCAAGACCGCCGGCTTCGCCACCCGCACCCGCGCCGCCCGCCTGCCGAGCCCGACCGCGCTGCCCGACCGACTGTTCGAGGCGGCGAGGGCGCTGCTGGTGCGCGAGTGCGACGGCACCGCATTCCGTCTGATCGGCGTCGGCGCGAGCCAGTTGTTGCCCTTGGCGGAGGCCGATCACGGCGATCTCGCGGACTCGCGCCCCCCGCGTCTCGCCGCCGCCCAGTGGGCGATTGATCGACTGCGGGGGCGGTTCGGGGCGGGGGTTATTGGCCGGGGCCGGTCATTGCGGTAGCGGATATGGTCAGGCACCCCAGCCAGACTGCCGCAACGCCGACTTACGGCTCAAAGCGAACTTCGCGTGTTCGAGGCCACTGGCGCGCTATCAACAAGTGAACCACACTTCTCTGCCATGAGCTTATTCGAGAACGCCCTTCATTCGATCCAGATTGGTGTGGAAGACCTCGCATCCGACGATGCTCGGCGGGTGCTGTCCGCCGTCCGTAACATACATGCCGGAACGCTCCTGTTGTGCAAAGAGAAGTTGCGGCGTCTTTCTCCAGACGGTGAGGCTCTCTTGAAGCAAAGGCTTGAGCCGGCAATGACATCTGGCGGGGCGATCACGCTGAAGGGCATCGGCAAAAAGACAGTTGATGTCCATGGCCTCAAGGAGCGCTTCAGAAGCCTCGGCATCTCCTTCAAGTGGACCGACATCGACCGTGTCACCCAGATTCGGAACGACATGGAACACATGTTTTATAAGGGTGGTGAAGCATTGGCCCGGGAGGCGGTGTCGGACGCGTTTCTTGCCATCCGTGAGCTACTCGCAACAGGTACTTGAAGAGGAACCGGTCGGCGCCCTCGGTATGGAATGCTGGGGCTCGCTGCTGGCGAACAATAAGCTGTTTGAGAAGGAAGTCGCAGCCTGCCGCGAGACGCTCGAGGCGATACAATGGAAGACCGAGGGCGCGCGGGCTGCCTCGCAGGAGTTTGCCTGTCTGGACTGCGGCTCCAAACTGGTTAAGCAACTCGATCCCGCCAACACTGACCAGGAGCACGCGCACTTCATGTGCTCCGCGTGCGGGGAGGAGATCGACACGGTTCCGCTTATGGTGGCGGCGGTCGAGGAGGCAAACAGCGCTGAAGCGTACTTGGCCGCGAAAGACGGCGGAGAGCCTGCGGTTGGAAACTGTCCCGAGTGCGGCGAGGAGACCTATGTCTTCTCGGAGGGGGGCTGCACCCTATGCGGCTTCGATTTGCCGGACTCCGCGACGTGCGCCGTATGCAGCCAACGATTGACACTTGACGATTATCAGGATGGCTCAGGCCTCTGCAGTTACCACCGCTCGGTATTCGAAAAGGATGACTAGGGCGCTATATCCCAGCTGAGCCGGGCGAGGACGCCAGCCTTGCCGCGCTGGGCGACGCGCGACCCCGAGCGCTATGTCGCGCTGCGCGCCCTGCTCGCGGCCGGGCCCGCGCGACCCACCGAGCTGTCGCGGCGGTTCCAGCGGGCGAACAGCGGAAAAGTACGCGAAATGCTGGAAACGCTTGCCGCCCTCGGCCAAGCCCGGCGCGGCGAGGATGGGCGGTATTTCGGCTGATTGCCGAGGGCGATTGATCGCGCCCGTTATCGCGTCTTCGTACGGCTGGCGGCATGGATCGCCACCCCGGCCGCGCCGGCTCGCGATGACGATTGACAGGCGCTCTCACTAACGCTATAACCTGGGCCATGTCCGCGGCCGCCTCACCCTCACCCCCAACCGGCCTGATGCCCCGGTTCTACCTCTTCATCGAGGCGATGAAGCGGGGCTTGGTGGACGGCGCCCGCTACCGCCAGGCGGTGGTCCCGCTGGGGCCGCTCGGGCCGCTCGTCGGGATGCTGCTGAACTATCTCGTGCACACCCGGCGGCGGCCTGCCGGCGGCGCCGCGCGGGCGCGCCACAAGCCGCCCGGCCGCCGAGCGGGCGCGAGCAGAGCGCCGGCCGCCCGCCATTCCGCCGGGGCCGGTGTTTGTCGAGTACCGGCATCGGGTGGTTTGCCGACCACTTGCGCGCGTTGCTGGACGATCCCGAGATGCGGGCCTTGCTCGCCGCCTCGCCGCAAGCGGGACGGCTCTTGCGGCCGCTGTGGCGCAAGCTCACCCCCGATCCGCTGCCGAGGCGCTGCGGGAGCCGCCGAGGCCGCGCCGGCCCAAGGCCCCGCCTCACGCGGCGCGGCAGGGCTCTCGGGGTGGCAACCCTCACCCCAACCCTTGGTCTGCTCTTCGCAGCCCAAGCCCCTGACTAGGGGAGAGGGAGAAGCGGCATGGCCGGCGCCCGCTCTCGCGCCCGCCACGTGCCCGGCCTGGGGGTGTCCGGCTCCGGCCGAGCGGGCGACTTGTCCTCCCCCCTGGCTGCGTCTCCTGTTTCAGCGCTGACGACGCGCGGCTCCCGCACGCCGTCAGCAATGGCGGGGCTGGAGGGTGAACTCGGTCATGGCGCCGTTCATCACGAAGTCGCCGAAATCCATCTGCAGGTCGTCGGCGACGCCGTTCTCCCAGTAGCGCATCCCGACCTGATAGTCCGGCGTCTGCGCCGAGGCGTCGCGGTCGAAGAAGGCGATCCGCACGCGGGTGCTCGCCAGCGACGAGAGCGCGGGCCATTTCTCCTTCCGCGGCTCGGCCATGCCGCCGAGGACGGTGACGAAGCTGTCCTGCGCGCCGGCGTCGACCGTGCCGTCGAACAGCGGCAAGGACAGAAACTTCTTGCCCGCCCGGGCTCCCGCGAGGATGGCCTCGGTGTGGGCCATCGGGAACAACGTCCCGGCGGGGAGCGCCTTGGTGGTCTCGTCGGGCGCGGTGTAGTGCGCCTCTCCGGGGCCGCCGGCGCGTTCCAGCTTGGCGTCCCCGTCGGTCTCGCTGGTGACTGCGGTGTCCGTGGTCTGCTTCATGTGGAAGCGGAAGGACAGCCCGTCCTTGGATTCCCAGGTCGCGTAATCGGAGACCATCTGGACATCCTGGCCGTCGTGGTTGGTCAGCGTCATCTCGAGCCGCTGACGCACCGCCCAGCCGTCACAGGCGTCGATCACCTCGTAACCCATCTTGCCGCTGGCCGCGACCACGTCGCCGGCGCGGCCGGGTTCCAGCGTGAGCTTGTACAGGGCGCGATGCGCGGCCATGTCGGCGGCGTTCGCCGAGCCCCAGATGGAACCCGAGGCGAGCAGCAGGAGGGCCGCGCAGGCGGCGGGAAGGCGCATCGGCGTCTCCGGGGTGCGGTTGCGTGAACATAGCCGGACCGCTGGCAGGCCGCCAGCGACCGCGTGTCGAAACGACAGGCAGAACCGTGCGAGAAGCGTCCTTCTAGCCGGCGGCTGCCTTCGGCTTAGGCGGCAGTTCGATCCGCAGCGACAATTCCTTCAGCCGCGCCGCCGGGACCGGGGCGGGCGCGCCCATCATCAAATCCTCGCCCTGCTGGTTGAGGGGGAACAGGATCACCTCGCGAATGTTGGGCTCGTCGGCGAGCAGCATGACCATGCGGTCGATGCCCGGCGCCGAACCGCCATGCGGCGGCGCGCCGTAGCGGAAGGCGTTGAGCATGCCGCCGAACCGCGCCTCCACCTCGTCGGCCGGATAGCCGGCGATGGCGAAGGCGCGCAGCATGATGTCCGGCCGATGATTGCGGATCGCACCGGAGGACAGCTCGATGCCATTGCAGACGATGTCGTACTGGAACGCCTTGATGGTCAGCGGGTCCTGCGTCTCCAGCGCCGCCATCCCGCCCTGCGGCATGGAGAACGGGTTGTGGCTGAAATCCACTTTTCCCAGTTCCTCGTTGAACTCGTACATCGGGAAATCGGTGATCCAGCAGAAGCGGAAGGCGTCCTTTTCGATCAGGTCCAGCTCCTGGCCGAGCCTGGTCCGCACCGCGCCGGCGAACTTTTCCGCATCCTCGCGCTTGCCGGCGGCGAAAAACACGGCGTCGCCCGGCTTGAGCCCGCAGGCAACGCGGATCGCCTCGGCGCGGTCGGGTTCGAGATTGCGCGCGATCGGCCCCTTGGGTCCGTCGGCGTCGAAGATCACGTAGCCGAGGCCGCCCGCGCCCTCGCTCCGCGCCCACTCGTTCAGCTTGTCGAAGAAGCTGCGCGGGTGGGAGGCGGCCCCCGGCGCCGGAACCGCACGAACCACGCCGCCCGACGCCGCGATGCGCGCAAACAGGCCGAAGCCCGATCCGGCGAAATGCCCGGTGACGTCGCTGATCCGCAGCGGATTGCGCAAGTCGGGCTTGTCGGTGCCGAACTCCAGCATCGCCGTCTCGTACGGAATGCGCACGAAGGGCGGCGGATCGACCGCGCGGCCGGCGGCGAATTCCTCGAACAGGCCGGAAATCACCGGCTCGATGGTCTGGAAAACATCCTCCTGGGTGACGTAGCTCATCTCGAAATCGAGCTGGTAGAACTCGCCCGGTGAGCGGTCGGCGCGCGAGGCCTCGTCGCGGAAGCAGGGCGCGATCTGGAAATAGCGGTCGAAGCCGGCGACCATCAGGAGCTGCTTGAACTGCTGCGGCGCCTGCGGCAGCGCGTAGAACTTGCCGGGGTGCAGCCGCGCCGGCACCAGGAAGTCGCGGGCGCCCTCGGGGCTGGAGGCGGTCAGGATCGGCGTCTGGAACTCGGTGAAGCCGGCTGCGATCATGCGCCGGCGGATCGAGGCGATGACCTCGGCGCGCAGCACCATGTTGCGGTGCAGCTTCTCCCGGCGCAGGTCGATGAAGCGGTATTTGAGGCGGATCTCCTCGGGGAATTTCTCGTCCCCCGCCACCTGCATCGGCAGCACCTCGGCGGCCGACTGCACCACCAGTTCGGCGACCCGGAGCTCGATCTCGCCGGTCGGCAGCCGGGGATTGACCGTGCCCGGCTCGCGGCGGACGACCTCGCCGGTGACGGTGATCACGCTCTCGACCCGGATCGCGTCGGCCTGCGCGAAGGCCGGGCTCCCCGCGGCGAACACGCACTGGGTCAGGCCGTGATGGTCGCGCAGGTCGATGAACAGCAGCCCGCCGTGGTCCCGCTTGCTGTGAACCCAGCCTGAGAGGCGCGCGGTCTGGCCGGCGTCGCTGGCGCGGAGCGCGCCGCATGTATGGGTGCGGTAGGCGTGCATCGGGAGCCCCGGGCTGACAGGCGGCGGAGACAACCCCCCGCCCCTCGGCAAGTCAAGCGCGCCTTCCCCGGCCTGTTCTTCCGCCTGGGCGTGGGCGCGTGTAGAAGCGCCGGATGCCCCGCCCCGCCCGCCCGGATTTTCCCTCGCCCACGCTGATCACCACGACCGAGGCCCTCGACGGGCTCTGCACCCGGCTGCGGCGGGAGAAATTCGTGACCGTGGACACCGAGTTCATGCGCGAGCGCACCTACTGGCCCGAATTATGCGTGGTGCAGCTCGCCGGGACCGACGAGGTGGCGGTGGTGGACGCGGAGGCCCCCGGCATCGACCTCGCCCCGCTCGGCGCAATGTTCGCCGACCAGGGCGTGACCAAGGTGTTCCACGCCGCGCGGCAGGACATCGAGATCTTCGTGTTGCGCTTCGGCGACGTGCCGAGGCCGCTGTTCGATACCCAGGTCGCCGCGATGGTGGCCGGGTTCGGCGATCAGGTTGGGTATGACGCGCTCGTCGCCTCGCTCACCGGCGGGCATATCGACAAGGCGCACCGCTTCAGCGACTGGTCCGCGCGCCCGCTCTCGCCGGCGCAGATCGCCTACGCCGCCGCCGACGTGACGTACCTTCGGGGCGTGTACGAACAGCTCCGGGCGCGGCTGGAGCGGGACGGACGGCTCGAATGGGTAGCCGAGGAGATGTCGGCCCTCGCCGACCCCGCGACCTATCGCGCCGACCCCGAGGCGATGTGGGAGCGGCTACGACCACGCACCAACAACCGCCGGCTCCTTGGCGTGCTGCGGGCCATCGCCGCCTGGCGGGAGCGCGAGGCGCAGCGGGTGAACATCCCGCGCCAGCGGCTGCTCAAGGACGAGGCGCTGCTGGAGATCGCCGCGACCGCTCCCGCGACGCCCGAGGCGCTCGCCCGCGCGCGCGGCGTGACGCGCGGTTTTGCCGAGGGCCGCTCTGGCGCCTCGCTGCTTGCCGCCATCGAGGCCGCGAAGGCGCTTCCCGACGAGGAACTGCCCGAGGCGCAGCGCGGCAAGGACGGCCCGCGCGCCTCGCCGGCGCTGGTCTCGCTGCTCAAGGTGCTGCTCGCGGCGCAGTGCGAGCAGCACCACGTCGCCCCCAAGCTGGTCGCCAGCTCCGACGACATCGAGCGGCTCGCGACCGAGGAGGCCCCCGCGATCCCGGCGCTGCACGGCTGGCGCATGGACGTGTTCGGCAAGGACGCGCTGGCGCTCAAGCAAGGGCGGATCGCGCTCGGTGTGGCCGGCCGGCGGATCAAGCTGCTGGCGGCCGGCTGATCGCCGCTGGCGGCAGGCGTGGCCGCCGAGTTCATTCTTATGGAACGCACGCACCGGACCGCCTAGGCTCGGCTCGCGCGGGCACAATGCCGCCAGAGCTGGAAGCAGGAGGGCACGACCATGCCGACCTGGACGCCGGATCCGACATTCTACCCTTCACCACGCATGGCCATGAAGGCGCCGGCGGAGAAGCTTGCCTATGTTGCGAGCTTCGACCCCACACGCCGGGTTCCAGACGCGATCACCGTGGTCGATGTTGATCCGGGCTCGGCAACCTACTCGCGCGTGATCGGGACCGTGGCGATGCCGAACACTGGCGACGAACTGCACCACTTCGGCTGGAATGCCTGCAGTTCGTGCCTATGCCCGAACGCGCCACACCCGCACTCCGAGCGACGCTACCTCGTCGTGCCCGGCCTGCGCTCGTCGCGCATTCACATCCTGGATACGAAGGCGAACCCGCGCGAGCCGAGCATCGTCCGGGTGTTGGAGCCCGAGGAGGTCGCGGAGCGGTCCGGCTACACCCGACCGCACACGATCCACTGCGGGCCGGAGGGCATCTATGTCGCGGCCCTCGGCAACGCGCGCGGCGAGGCGCCCGGCGGCGTCTTCCTGATGGATCACGAGACGTTCGACATTCGCGGCCGCTGGGAGATCGACCGCGGGCCGCAGCAACTTGCCTACGACGCGTGGTGGCATCTCGGCCACGACACGCTGGTGACGAGCGAATGGGGCCTGCCGGCAACGTTCGAGAACGGCCTCGTCCCCGAGATCCTGCTCGGCGGCAAGTATGGCCACCGGCTGCACTTCTGGGACCTGCATGCGCGCAAGCACATCCAGGAGGTTGACTTCGGCGCCGAGAACCAGCTCGTGTTCGAGCTGCGACCGGCGCACGACCCGACCAAGGCCTACGGCTTCGTCAACTCGGTGATCAGCCTCAAGAATCTCTCCGCGTCCATCTGGACCTGGTATCGCGAAAACGGGGCCTGGGCGGCGCGGAAAATCATCGAGATTCCGGCCGAGCCCGCCGACCCCGAGTTGCTGCCGCCCATCCTCAAGAGCTTCGCCGCGGTGCCGCCGTTCGTCACCGACATCGACCTCTCGATGGATGACCGCTTCCTCTATGTCGCGTGCTGGGGTACCGGCGACTTGCGGCAGTACCGACGTGTCCGACCCGTTTGCACCGAAGCTCGCCGGAACGGTCAGGATCGGCGGCGTCGTCTCGCGCGCGAGCCATCCCAAGGCCGCCAACGGCAGGCTCAGTGGCGGGCCGCAGATGGTCGAGATCAGCCGCGACGGGCGGCGCGTCTATTTCACCAACTCGCTTTACGGGGCGATCGACGAGCAGCTCTATCACGAGGGACTCGACGGCTGGATGGTGAAGCTCGACGCCGGGGCCGCGGGGGGGATCGCGCTCGACCCGAACTTCTTCCTCGAGTGGCCGAAGACGCACCGGCCCCATCAGGTGCGCCTCGAAGGCGGCGACTGCTCATCGGACTCCTACTGCTATCCATGAAGCCCGAACCGGCTCCGTCCCCGGCATCCGCGCACGCGGGATGGCGATAAGCGGCGCGTGGCCCTGGCTCACGCTCGCCGGCCTCGGCGTGTTCCACGGATTGAACCCGGCGATGGGCTGGCTCTTCGCCGTGGCGCTCGGCCTGCATCGGGGCGGCCGGCAAGCGGTCCTGCTATCGCTGCCGCCGATGGCGCTCGGCCATGCGCTCTCGATCGGGCTGGTGGCCACGTCCGTCATGGCGATTGGAGCGGTGCTCGACGCGGCGGCCCTGCGCGCGGCGGCAGGCGTGATTCTCGTGCTCTGGGCGGCCTATCACTGGTTCTATGGCCACCGCCAGCGGGTGCGCATCGGCATGACGACGGGCTTGGCGGGCCTTGTCCTGTGGTCGTTCCTGATGACGACCGCGCACGGCGCCGGGCTCATGCTGGTGCCGGCCCTCATGCCCCTTTGCGCCGGCGGCTCCATCGTCGACGCGAGATCGCTACCGGTGTCTCTCGTCGCGGTGGCGGTACACACGCTCGCGGCGCTGGCAGTCACGGGGCTGGTGGCACTCGTCGTGCACGATTGGATCGGCTTGGCGTTCCTCAGGCGGAGCTGGATCAACTTCGATCTGCTGTGGACCGGCGCGTTGGCCGCAACCGGTCTCGTGCTGATCGTCATGGCCTGACGGTTGGTGGAGGCCCGTGCGCGCTCTCGTGCGCCGGCCGAGACGATCCAGCTGCATCTCGAATACGCCCCGGTACCGCCTTTCGATGCCGGAACGCCGCACCCGCATCTTTCGTCACCCACCGGGCTTGTCGAAGTCAGGCGGCCGCGATGCGTGAGCTATCGATCGCGACCCGCAATCCCAGGGTCTGGCCGAGGCGGTCCAGCCGGCGCAACACGCTCTCGCCGGCGAACACTCCGTTCTCGGCCCCGAGATGCAGCACGAGGCGTCCGCCCGCGATCTCGATGGCGGTGCCGGCGAGCAGGTCGGGCGTGCCCGCACTCAGCGTGTAGGCGAGGCGCAGCGCCGCGCCGAGGGTCTCGGCGCCGAGCGCGCTCTCCACGTCGAGCAAGCTGCGGGCCGGCTGAAGGAAGGGCGCGTCGGGGGCAGCCTCATAGCGGATGCCAATGGCCAGGGCGAGGAAGGCCCGGGCGTGGTGGTCGAGCCCGACGCCGGGCTGGCGGAACACGCGCAGAAATGCCTGCTCGGCGCGGAACTCGGGGTGATCGCGGCTGCCGATGTCCGACATCCAGCACGCGGTCTCCCGCAGCCGCCGCGCCTCGCCGGTCTCGGCGGGAAACAGCGGATCGGTCCAGTCGAGCAAGGCAGGCGGCAAGGACGGGTCGCGGCCGAGCCAGCGGGCATATTCCCGGCCGGCGGCGAGCAGCGGATCGAGCCGGCGCACATCTCCGGGCATCCGACGCATGAACCAGCCCTCGCGCATGCCGCTTGCACTGAATACCACGCGGCCCGGCGTGGCGCTCCGCAGCAGCCGGCGCAACACCGTGGCGGCGTAGGGCAGGTCATCGATGCGGCGGCGCGGGACGGCGGGCAGCCGCTCCAGGGCGCGTCGGCTGGCGCCGGCGATCATAACGGCGAACTCGCGCGCCTCCTCCCGGTCCAGCGTATAGTGATGCACCATGTTCAGCGGATAGCCGGTCTGCGCGATGTGGATCCGCGCCAGCGCCCGCCAGGCCCCGCCGACGAGGTAGAGATCGCGTCCCGCCGCGCCGTCGTCGAGCCACGGCACGGTGGCGAGATCGCCGTCAGCAATCGTTCGCGCCCGCGCCAACTCCCCGCCGGACCGCTCGGACAGCCGGATCACGCCGAGGCCGAGGGTGGCGCTGGGGCCTTTCGCGCCGTGCTCCAGCCGCACCAGTTCGAGCGAGCCGCCGCCGATATCTGCCAGAATCCCGTCCGCCTCGGGAATGCCGCACAGCACGCCGTCGGCCGAGTAGCCGGCCTCCTCCGCGCCCGACAGCACCTGGATCGACACGCCCGGCATCCGCGCGCGCAAGGCAGCGACGAAATCCGGCCCGTTGCGCGCGTCCCGCACCGCCGCCGTCGCCAGCACCTCGAACGGCTCGGCACCCATCGCGCGTGCTACCGCCTGATAGCGGTGCATAACGGTGAAGGCCTGCGCCATGCCCTCCTCGTTCAGCCGCCCGGTCGATTGCAGGCCCCGGCCGAGGCGCAGCACCGCCTTTTCGTTGAAGATCGCCACCGGGTTGCGGCTCTGCCCCTCGTAGACGACGAGACGCACGGAATTCGAGCCAAGATCGACCACCGCGCAGCGAGGCGCATCGGCGGGAGGCGTGAATGGCATCTCTAATCCTGGTTGACGCGGTCGGGACGGCGCGGCATCGCCACGGGCGCGGCGACCAGCTGCCCATGCAAGGCCGAGCCGCGACCCGAGAGGGACGGATTGGTCATGAAGTAATGGTGCGCCGAGATCGGCTTCTTGCCCTTCGCCACGCGCCGCCACGTCCCGTCCGCGCCGAGCTCCCAGGACTGCATCGTGTCCTTGAGGTTGACCACCATGATCTGGTCCAGCACCTGGGCATGGACGGTGGGGTTGTGGATCGGCACCAGGGTCTCCACCCGCCAGTCCATGTTCCGGGCCATCCAATCGGCCGAGCTGATGTAGACGCGGGCGTGACGGCTGGGCAACGGATGGCCGTTGCCGAAGACGCAGATGCGGCTGTGCTCCAGGAACCGGCCGACGATCGACTTGACTCGGATGTGCTCGGACAAGCCAGGCACGCCCGGCCGCAGGCAGCAGATGCCGCGCACCACCGCCATCACCTTCACGCCCGCGCGGGAAGCCTCGTACAGCTTGTCGATCAGCGCCTCGTCGACCAGGCTGTTGAGCTTCAGCCAGATTCCGCCGGGCTTGCCGGCCCGGGCGAAGGCGATCTCCCGGTCGATCAGCTCGACCAGCACCTCGCGCGTGGTGATCGGGCTGAACGCCAGCGCATCCATCAGCTCCGGCCGGGCGTAGCCGGTCAGGAAGTTGAACAGCCGCGCCGAATCGCGGGTCAGCGACGGGTCGCAGGTGAAGAACGACAAGTCCGTGTAGATGCGCGCGGTGATCGGGTGGTAGTTGCCGGTGCCGAAATGCGCGTAGGAGCGCACCGAGCCGCCCTCGCGGCGCACCACCAGCGACAGCTTGGCGTGCGTCTTGAGTGCCGCGAACCCGAACACCACCTGCACGCCTGCCGCTTCGAGGCTGCGAGAGAGGCGGATGTTGGCCTCCTCGTCAAAGCGGGCGCGCAGCTCGACCACGGCGGTGACAGCCTTGCCGGCCTCCGCCGCCTCGATCAGCGCCTTGACGATCGGGCTGTCGCGGCTGGTGCGGTACAGCGTCTGCTTCACCGCGACGACATTGGGGTCCTGCGCCGCCTGGCGCAGGAACTGCACCACCACATCGAAGCTCTCGAACGGATGGTGGACGATGATGTCCTTGGCGCGGATCGCCGCGAAGCAGTCGCCGCCGAAATCGCGGATGCGTTCGGGAAAACGCGGGGTGTATGGGGGAAACTGAAGGTCGGGCCGATCGTCGACGATCAGCTGCCTGAGGTCGGCGACGGCCAGCAGGCCGTGTTGCAGATAGATCTCGTCCGGGCTCGCATCCAGCTCGCCGGCCACGAGATCGCGCAGCTCCCGCGGCATGTCGGCATCCATCGTGAGATGGATCGCGACGCCGCGACGGCGGCGCTTCAGCGCGGTCTCGTACGAGCGGACCAGATCCTCGGCCTCTTCCTCGAACTCGACATCGGTGTCGCGGATCAGGCGGAACATGCCCCGGCCGCTGAGCTGGAAGTCGGGGAAAAGCCGGTCCATGAACAGGCCGACGAGATCCTCCAGCATCACGAACCGGATCGGCTCGCCGGCCGGCGCGGGCAGGCGGACGAACCGCTCCACCTGGGTCGGCAACGGGATCAGCGCCCGCATCGCCTGCCCGTCCTCCTCGCGCACCAGACGCAACGCCATCACCAGGCCCATGTTCTGGATGAACGGGAACGGGTGCGCCGGGTCGATCGCCAGCGGGCTTAGCACGGGAAACACGCGTTCCATGAACCAGGAATCGAGCCAGGCGACATCGTCGGCGGAAAGCTGCGTCGGGTCGCAGACCTCGATTCCGGCGTCGCGAAGCAAGTCGCGCAACTCGCGCCACACCCGCTGCTGGTCGGCCAGCAGAGCCTCGGAGCGGACGCGGATTTCCGCGAGCTGCTGGGCGGGCGTGCGGCCGTCCGGCGAGAGCGTCGCCACCCCCGCCTTGGCCTGGCCCATCAGCCCGGCCACGCGCACGGAATAGAACTCGTCCAGGTTGGAAGCGCTGATCGACACGAAACGAACCCGCTCCAGCAGCGGATGCCGCGGATTCTCCGCTTCCTCGACCACGCGATGATTGAAGTCGAGCCACGAAAGTTCCCGGTTGATAAAGCGTCCGGGACGGTCTGGCGCGATGCCCGGCGGCGGCGCGAGCACCGGGTGTTCGAGCGCGGGCGGCAGCGCGGCGTCCGCCAGCAGGGCGTGGGCGGAGATCTTCGTCATGCGTCGATCCTACAGGAGCGCATGGCTCGCGGACGAGTCCGCCGAGCAGCCGGCGGAACGGCTTTCGTCCTCGTCCAGGTGGAAGCCCGCCGCGACATCGTCGAGAACGCGAGCGGCGACGCTGCGCGTGACCGGACACTTGAAGGAGGCGCGATCGAGCCGGGCGGCGGCCTCGCGGATCGCGGCCGGGGTGCGCGGCAGGCGCAGCAGCAGCCATTCCTGCACCGGTCGCGTCACCGGGACGTGTCGCCCCGCCAGCAGCCGGGTGAGCAACCGGCGCAGCAGCTCCTCCTCGGCCGGCAGGATACGCACGGCGGCGGCGGCGCGAACCCGGCTGGCGAGGTCTGGCAGCCGCAGTTTCCAGCGCACCGGCGGCGACCGCGCGGCCATCAGCACCGGGATGCGGGTCTCGTGCGCTGCATTCAGCAGATGCAGCAAGGCCGTCTCGTCACCCGCGGCGTCGGCGTCGTCGATCGCGATGCGACCGGCATTCGGCAGGTCCGGCAGCCCGCGCAGGATCGGAGCTTGCGACAGCCGCCCCTGCGCCTCCGCCGCCCAGACGGTCAGGAGGTGGCTCTTGCCGCAACCCTCCTCGCCCCAGATCACCAGGCGCCCGTCCGGCCAGTCGGCGGTTCGGCGCAGCCAGGCCAGCGCCTCGGCATTGGACGGGGCATGTATGAAATCCGCCGCGGCGTAATCGGATCGCTCGGGGAACGGCAGCGTCAGCTGTCTGATCACGCTCATGCGCCGGGCCGGCCGCCAGGGGGATCGAGGTAGAGCGGGCTGCTCAGGTATCGCCGCAGCCAGAAGCGGCACAGCACGCCGATGGTCGCCGCGACGGGCACCGCGAGCATGATCCCGAGAAAGCCGAACGCGGCCCCACCAGCGAATAGCGCGAAGATCACCCACACCGCCGGCAGCTCCACCCGGTCGCCCAGGAACCGCGGGTAGATCACATAGCCCTCGAGGATCTGCCCCACGGCCAGCACGATCCCGACCATGATGACGCCGCGCCAGCTCGGGAATTGGGCCAACGCGAGGCCGATCGAGGTGAGCCCGCCGGTGATCGAGCCGACATAGGGGATGAACGACAGCACGCCGGCGGCGATGCCCACGATCAGCCCGAGATCGAGCCCGACCACCGACAGGGCGGCGGCGTAGAACAGCGCCAGCAGCACGCAGCACAGCGCCTGCCCCCGCACCCAGGCCGACAGGATGCGATCGACCTCGCGAACTTGGGCGCGGATCACCTCGGCGTAGCGGCGGGGCAGCCAGGAATCCACCCGCGCCACCACGCCCGGCCAGTCGCGCAGCAGATAGAAGGCCACCACCGGCGTGACGATGATGAGGCTCACCACGTTGAACAGCGCGAAGCCGCCGCCGATGACGTGGGAGAGCGCCGACGCAAGGAAGGACAGCATCGCCCCGGCCTGTCCGCCCACCAGGTCGCGCAGTTTATCGTCCACCACGTCGGTGCCGAACCGTTCCTGGAGGTGCGTGATGACCTCCCGCGCCCAGCCCTGCAGCAGCATGACATATTCCGGGATGCGCCCGATCAGCAGACTGATTTGCGAGAGGATGACCGGATAGAGCAGCAGCGCGAACAGCAGCGCCGCGGCCAGCACGGCGACGATCATCAGCAACGCCGCCAAGCCGCGCGGCATTCCCGCCCGGGTCAGCCGGCTGGTCGCCGGGTCGAGCACGTAGGCGATCCCGGCAGCCGCCACGAAGGGCAGCAGGATGGAAGCGAACAGCTGGAGCGCCAGCCACGCCACCACGACGAGCCCGGCCAGCAGCGCGATCCGCTGCCCTCGCGTCGCGTGCGGGACGAGGCGCGGAGGCGAGGGGGGAAGCGGAGACGATGCCGGCTCGCCCCGCCAGTCCGATTGCGGAGATCCTGCGGGGCGGGAGCTCGACCCGGAGGCCGGCAGCGGGACCGGCGGGGGAGGCAGCTCGTTCATCGCGCGCGGGCCGCCTTCCAGACATAGGCGCCGCCAGAGGCGAGCGTGCTGGCGGCAACCGCCCAGACCAGGACGGTGATGAGTATGGGCGCGACCAGGCCGAAGCCGCCCAGCAGCAGCGTCACCGCGATCAGCACGATCTGCAGGGCGGTATTGAGCTTGGAGATCAGCAATGGCCGGATCCGCACCGGCTGACCAAGCACCGCGAGACACACCACGCCGCCCACGATCAGCAGATCGCGGAACACGACGAGGATGGCCAGCCAGCTGGGCAGCGCGCTCACGGCCGCCAGTGTAACATACATCGATACCAGAAGGGCCTTGTCCGCCACCGGATCGAGCAGGGCGCCGAGCGCGCTGGCGGCGCCGCGCCGGGCGAGCCAGCCATCCACCGCGTCCGACAGGCCGGCCGCCACGAACAGGAAGAACGCGTCCGCGATCCGCTGCTGCAACACCAGCCAGACCGCGAGCGGCACGGCGCACAACCGGGCGAAGGTAATGATGTTGGGGACGGTGAGCAGGGCTGAGGACGATCCCGTGCCGAGCTGGGTTCCGTCAGGCATGGTTGCCGCCGGAGGCCGTTGCCAGCCCGGCCGGCCTATGATTGTTTCCGCGCCCGCTCACCCGCCTTGCGCGATCCGGCATTCTGTTGTCTCCCGGACCAGGGCCTTACCGTATGGAGGGCCGCCATGACCAGAGCCGATGACGATCCGCCGGCCCCGGCGGATCACGGTCTCACGTACCGCCAGGCCGGCGTCGACATCGACGCAGGTGAGGCGCTGGTCGAGGCGATCAAGCCCCTCGCCCGCTCAACCTTGCGCGCCGGGGTGATGGGCTCGCTCGGCGGCTTCGGCGCGCTGTTCGACCTAAAGGGCGCCGGCTTCGCCGATCCGGTGCTGGTCTCCACCACGGACGGCGTGGGCACCAAGCTCCGGGTCGCCATCGAGACCGGTATTCTCGACGCCGTCGGCATCGACCTGGTCGCCATGTGTGTCAACGATCTGGTGGTGCAGGGCGCCGAGCCGCTGTTCTTCCTGGACTATTTCGCCACCGGCCGCCTCTCGGTCGAGCAGGCCCGGCTGGTGATCGGCGGGATTGCCGAGGGCTGCCTGCAAGCCGGCTGCGCCCTGGTGGGAGGGGAGACGGCCGAGATGCCGGGCATGTACGCGGCCGGCGATTTCGACCTGGCCGGATTTGCGGTGGGGGCGGCGGAGCGTGGCGGCCTCTTGCCTCGCGCTGTCTCGCCGGCCGACGCGGTCATCGGGCTGGCAAGCTCAGGCGTGCATTCCAACGGGTTTTCGCTGGTGCGCCGCATCGTCGAGGCTAGCGGGATCGGGTGGGCGGCGCCGGCGCCATTCGCCGCCGGGACGACGGTCGCCGCTTCCCTCATGGCACCCACGAGCATCTACGTGAAACCCCTGCTCGCGCTGCACCGCGCCGGATTGCTCAAGGCGGCGGCCCACATCACTGGCGGCGGCCTGCCGGGCAACCTGCCGCGCGTGCTGCCCGACGGGGCGGTCGCGATACTGGACGAGCCCTGGCCGGTGCCGGCGGTATTTCGCTGGCTCGCCGCAAACGGCGGAGTCGCGGCCGTCGAGATGCTGCGGGTGTTCAATTGCGGGGTCGGCATGGCGCTCGTCGTCGATGACACCAATCGCGCCGAGGCGCTGCTGCAGGCGGAAGGCGAGACGGTGTTCCGGCTGGGCCGTATCGCGGCGGGGAGTGGGACCGCGTCGGTGCGGTTCGACGCGATGCCGAGTTTCGAGTGAACCGGCGACCCCTCACCCGCATGAAACGCCGCGCCGCCATCCTGATCAGCGGCCGCGGGTCAAACATGGCGGCGCTGACCGACGCCGCGCGAAGCCCCGCCTACCCTGCCGAGATCGCCCTGGTCCTGTCGAACCGCCCCGATGCCGCGGGACTACGCCACGCGGCGGAGCACGGCATTCGCACCGCGATCGTCGACCACCGCGTGTTCCCCGGCGACCGGGCGGCGCATGAGACGGCGATCGACGCGGCCCTGCGCGGGGCCGGCGCCGAAATCGTCTGCCTGGCCGGATACCTGCGGCTGCTGACGCCCCTTCTCGTCGGGCGGTGGGCCGGACGGATGCTCAACATCCATCCCAGCCTGCTTCCCGCATTCCCCGGCCTGCACACCCACGCGCGCGCGCTGGCGGCCGGCGTGAAGCTGCATGGCTGCACGGTCCACCTCGTCACCGACGCGATGGACGACGGCCCGATCCTGGCCCAGGCGGCGGTTCCGGTGCTGTCCGGCGACACTGAGGAGGCATTGGCGGCCCGCGTGCTCGCGCAGGAGCACGTCATCTACCCCCTGGCACTTCGGATTCTGTGCGAGAGCCGGCGGGACGAGGCCTCGCCCGACGCCGCCCTCCTGAACCCCTTGCCGGTCCCCGCCGGCGTGACATAAAACCGCGCCACGCATTTCCTTCGCAAGGATCGAGACGTTTCATCATGGCCGACCAGACAACCGTCGTCACCGGAGCCGAGACGCCCGAGGCCTTCCTCGCCGACCGTCAGGCCTTCTGGGTCTCGTGGACCCATTTCGTCATCGGCGTGACCATCGGCGTCGTGATCCTGTTGATCCTGATGGCGATTTTCCTGGTCTGACGAGCCAACGGAGCGCCTTGCTCACCACCCGTTGACCCGGGTCCAGATCGCGACGACCTCATCCCCACCCTCGACGACGTAGTAGCGGTCGTGCGCGGCTGCCGTCATGCAGGTATGGTTGGGCGCCACGCGCACCTTGGCGCCGACCGGCAGGTCCGCCGAGGCGGTCGCCGCGCCCATCTCGACCACGCCGTGCTCCTGATAGGCATGACGCACGATCGCGCGGCCGTAAGTGGGCCGCCCTCGCGCGTCGAGCACGAGGCCGAAGCCGTAGTCGAGCGGCGCCGCCTCCGTGCTGCGATCCTTCGATAGCGCCAGCCCGCCGGCGTCGATCAACAGCCGATTCCGCGCCGGCCGGCGGCCGATGACGCTGGCCAGCACCGTCACCGCGATGTCCGCGACCCCGTGCGTGTGAATTTCCGCCTGGAACAGGTCGCCGAACATGTAGACCCCGGCGCGAACCTCGCTCACGCCGTCCAAGGAGGCGGCGTGGAGCGCGGTGGGCGAGCTGCCCATCGAGACGACCGGTGCCGCGTGGCCGGCGGCGCGCAGCCGTTCGGCCGCGCGCACGATCCCGGCGCGCTCCGTCTCCGCGATGCGGATCATGTCCTCGACACTGCGGCCCGAGTAGCTATGCCCGGCATGGGTCATCACGCCGTCCAGGAGGCCGCCGAGCCGGTCCGCGATGGCGAGCAGGGCGGGATCGTCGGGGGCCACGCCGCCCCGCTCCTCGCCGGTGTCGATCTCGATCAGGGCCCGCGGCGGCGCCGGATGGGCGGCGATCGCGACGGCGGTGTCGGGATCGTCGGTGATCACCGTGAGCGCCGTGTCGTTGCCGTTCAGCTTGGCGATCTGGTCGAGCTTTCGCGGCGTGATGCCCACGGCGTAGAGGATGTCGGTGATCCCGTGCCCGGCGAAATACTCGGCTTCGGCCAGGGTGGAGACCGTGATGCCGCCGGGCTGGCCCGCGAGGGCGAGCCGCGCCACCTCGATCGACTTGGCGGTCTTCATGTGCGGGCGCAGCGGCACGGCGTGCCGCGCCAGCGCCGCCGCCATTGCCGCGATGTTGCGCTGCATTATCCCGCGATCGAGCACGAGGCAGGGCGTCGGCAGATCGTCCAGCCTCATGGCGGCGCGCACTCCTGACATGTCACAGGTCGATGCCGAGCATTTCGGCGATACGCGGGGTGGCCTTCAGGCCGCTGCCGGTCAGGACCAGCACCGTCGTCTGCTCCGGCCCGACCGCACCCGAGGCGAGCAGCTTGCCGAACGCCGCCGCGACCTGCGCCGCGGTCGGCTCGACGTAGAGGCCCGACGCGGCGAGGTCGCGGGTCGATTGCGCGATCTCCTCCTCGGTCAGCGTGACCGCGCCGCCGCGTGTGCCGCGCAGCGCGCCGAGCACCTCGGCCAGGCGGATCGGCCGCGCGATCGCGGTGCCCTCGGCGATGGTCGGGCGGACCTCGGTCTCGACCGGCTGGTCGGTGCCGGCGAGGAAGCTCGCGGCGATCGGCGCGCAGTTCGCCGGCTGGGCGGCGAACAGGCGCGGCATGGCCTCGATCTCGCCGGCCCGCAGAAGCTCGGAGAAGCCGATCTCGCAGCCGAGCACGTTGGAGCCGGCGCCGCACGGCACGACGACGTTGTCCGGCGCGCGAAAGCCAAGCTCCTCCCAGAGTTCGTAGGCCAGCGTCTTGGTGCCGTGCAGGAAGAACGGATGCCAGTTGTGGCTGGCGTAGAACACGCTCTCCGAGCGCCGCACCGCCGCGTCCGCCGTGTCCTGCCGAGAACCGGGGACCAGCTCCATCGTCGCGCCGTGCGCCCGCATCTGCACCGCCTTGGCCGGGCTGGTCGAGGCCGGTGCCAGAATGGTCGCCGCCAGCCCGCCGGCCGCCGCGTAGGCCGCGATCGCGGCTCCGCCGTTGCCCGAGCTGTCCTCCAGCACGGCGCGGATGCCCTGGGCGCGCAGCAGGGAGAGCATCACGCTGGCGCCCCGGTCCTTGAAGCTGCCGGTCGGCATAATCCACTCGCATTTGAGCAGCACGCTCGCGCCGTGCAGGGAGCGCGCGAGCAAGGGTGTGCCGCCCTCGCCGAGCGTGATCGGCTCCTCGACCGCCATCGGCAGCGCGGCGCGGTAGCGCCAGAGGCCGCGAACGGCGGGGTCGATTTCGGCGCGGGTCAGGCCCGGCAACTGCGTCAGCACGAGCGGCGCGCGGTCGCGGCCGCACCAGCGCGGCTCGTCCAGCGGAAAGGTCTCGCCCGTCCTGGGATCGAGATAGGCGGCGGTCATCGGCTCACCTCCGTTGCGGAAAGCTGACGCGCGCGGGAGCTTGTTGCAAGCGGAAGGCGTTGCCAGCGGAGCGCCGGCCGGAGGAGAGTGCCGGTTCCCGGAAGGCCCCCGCATGACCGATCACCTCGCCGCCGTCACTGACCTCGCCCGCGATCTCGTCTCCCTCGACAGCCGCAGCTTCGTCTCCAACCTGGCGGTCGCCGATCGGGTGGAGGCGGCACTCGGCGGCTTCGAGATCGAACGGCTGGACTATGCCGACGAGGCCGGGACCGCCAAGCGCGCGCTGGTCGCGGGCCGGGCCGGGATGACCGGCGGCGCGGCGTTCTCGGCGCACATGGACACCGTGCCGGATACTGGCTGGCAGGACGATCCCTGGTCCGCGCGGCTCGGTGCGGACGGCGTGCTGCATGGGTTGGGCAGCACCGACATGAAGGGGCCGCTCGCCGCGATCATCATCGCCGCCCGCGCCCTGCCTGCGCATGTTCCCGTCTTGCTGCTGATCACCGCGGACGAGGAGACAACCAAGCAGGGCGCGCGCGAGATCGTCCAGCGCTCGGCGCTGGTGCGGCGGGTCAAGCCGGCCGGCATCCTGATCGCCGAGCCGACCTCGATGGCGCCGGTGCGCGGCCACCGCGCCCACATCAATTTCACCTGTGTGGCGACCGGCGTTCAGGCGCACAGCAGCACCGGGCGCGGGCACAACGCGAACTGGGAGCTGATCGCGTTCCTGACCGAGATGCGCGGGGTGTTCGACCGGCTGCGGTCCGATGCGAGCCTGCAGGATGCGGCTTACGACCCGCCGTTCAGCGACTTCAACCCGGTGATCGACAACCACGGCACGGCGATCAACGTGACCGTGCCCAAGGCCTCCGCCCGCATCAAGTTCCGCTATTCCGCCCGGATCGACCCGGCACCCGTGCTCGCCGCCGTCCGCGACGCCGCTGCACGGCACGGCATCGTCGTCACCGAAGCGCGCGAGGGGGCGCCGCCGGAATTGCCGCCCGACCACCCGCTCGTGCGGCTCTGCGCCGAGACGGTGGGAGCCGAGGCTCGCACGGCTCCGTACGGCACCGACGGGTCGGAACTCCAGGCGCTGGCGCCCTGCGTCGTGCTCGGTCCCGGCGATATCGCCGAGGCGCATACGCCGGGCGAGAAGGTGTCTACCATCGAGCTTGCCGCCGCCGTCCCCGTGTTCATGCGGCTGGCGGAACGCCTGGCTTGATCGTGCCGAGCCGGGGCTGGGCGCTGCCCGCCTTGTACCTGTTGCTCGCGCTGCCGCTCTGCCTCGTGCTCGCCCCGCTGATCCCGCCCGCCGAGGCGCCCGACGAGGGTGCGCAGGTGCTTCGGGCGGACAGCCTGCTGCATGGCGAATTCATCGGCGCCCGCGCCACGATCCCGACGCCGGAGGGCCCGCGTCTGGAGGCGGTGCTGCACGGCGACCCTGGCCTCCGCCGGCTGATGTTGATGGGCCCCGAGTTGCCCGCCGGCGCGCGAAACCTCGCCTTGGAGCCGCGCGAGCGGGAGACGCCCGAGCGGGAGACGCTCGAGCGGATGGGGGCGCTCCGCTGGGGCGGCACGTCGGAACTCTATCCGGCGCAGACCGCCGCCTATCCGCCGGTGTTCTACTTGCCGTCGGCGCTTGGGCTGCTGGTCGCACGTTGGTCGGGCGCTCCGCCGCTCGTTGGCTTGTTCACCGCCCGGATCGCCAACACCCTGGCCACCGTGCTGATCGGCGCGGTCGCGCTGGCATTGGCGCGTCGGGGGCGACTGCTGATGCTGGCGATGCTCTGCCTGCCGATGACCCTATGGCTCGCCGCCTCAGTGCATCCCGACGCGCCGATGCTCGCATGTGTCGCGCTCGCGGCGGCCCTCATCGGGCGATGGCTGGCGGGGGAGCGCGCGCATGGGCTGTCGGTATGGGTCGGCGCGGTGCTGCTGGGCTGTGTCATCGCGCTCAAGCCGCCGCTGTTCCCGATGGCCGGCCTGCTGCTGCTGCCGCTGCGCCGATCCGCCTGGGCCGGCCGAGGCGCCGTTGCGACCCGGATCGGCGCGGCGGCGCTCGCGCTGATCCTGGGACTCGGCTGGACCGCCTACGCGCAGCGCGAAGTGGCCGTGCCGTTCGTCCGGGGAGAGCCCTACGCCGCCGGCCCGCTGTTTCCCGGCCCGCCCGGTACGATGTTCCGCACCACCGACGCGGCGGCGCAGCTCCGGGTGCTCACGGCCGATCCGCTGAGGCTGCTCGCGCTGCCCCTGCGAACCATGCGGGACGAGGCCGGAATCAAGGCGCGCGAGGCGATCGGGGTGCTGGGGCGGCTCGATCTGCCGCTGCCCGGTTGGCTGTATGGGCTGTGGACCGTCGTGCTGGCCGCCGCCGTGCTGGGCGACATGCTCGCCGGCCGCAGGCGAGACGGATCCCAGGCACAAGAGACGCTGCTCGTCGGGGCGATCGGCGTCGCCTGCCTGTTCGCGACCTACCTGGCGCTCTATCTCAGCTGGACCCTGGTTGGCGCCGAGCGCATCGAGGGAGTCCAGGGCCGCTACCTCCTGCCGCTCCTGGCACTGCTCGGGCTGGCGCTGCCCCGCGTCAAAGTGCCGGGCGCGCCGCTCCTACGCGTGGCCTGCGTGTCGCTCATCGCCCTCGCGCTGCTCGCGAGCGCTCTCGTGCTGCCAACCCTCGCCGCGCAGGCATATTATCTCCGGTAGCTCATCGGTGGCGACAGACGGCCGCGCTTCGGGAGAGGGTACATGCCAGCTTCGCTTCTCCTGGCCATCAATGCCATGGCCTACAACAACGCCTGGGCGAACCATCGCCTTCTCACCGCTTGCGCCGGGCTGACCCGGTCGGAATTCGAGGCGCCACGAACGAGCTTTTTCCCATCGATCCAGGCGACGCTGAATCACCTTTTGACCATCGATCGATTCTATGTGGACGCGCTCGAAGGCGGCACGCTCGGCCCGGCCGCCTGGGCGGACCCGATACCCTGTCCGACGCTCGCGCAGCTGCACCCCGCGCAGGCCGCGGTCGACCGTCGGCTGATCGACTGGTGCGCCTCGCTCGACGAGCACGGGCCGGACCGGATCATCCGCGTGCATCGCGGAACGCATGTACAGAACGAGCGCGCCGATCGGCTGCTCCTGCACCTCTTTCAGCACCAGGTCCATCATCGCGGCCAGGCACACGCCATGCTGAGCGGCACACAGATTCCGCCGCCGCAGCTCGACGAGTTCTTCCCAATCGCGGAGGCGCCGCTGCGCGCCGCCGAGTTCAAGGAGCTCGGATGGACGGAGAGAGGGATTTGGCGCGAGTAGTACCGGCCGCTGGTACAAGTTCTGCCTCGAAGGTTACAGCGGCAACATTCCCTGCCGGCTCGCCGGCTTGCCGCCGTCGGCGGTCGCGCGCACGTCGCCGTCGCCGAATTTCAGCCGCAGCCGAGCGCCCGGCGCAACGGCGGCGGCGGTGGTCAGCGCGTGGCCCGCGGCGTCGAATACCAGCGCGTAGCCGCGTTTCAGCACCGCCTCGGGCGACACCGAGTCCAACCGGGCGGCCAGGCCGGCAAGATGCGCCCGGCCCTCGCGGAGGCCCGCGCGAAGGGGCGCCGGGGTGAGCCGGGCGAGCGTACGGCCCGCTCGCACCCGGCCCGCGGCGACCGCATGGCGCAGTCCGCCGGCGAGATGCGCGCCCGCGACCGTCAGCCCGGCGCGCCGGGCGGCGA
This sequence comes from uncultured Alphaproteobacteria bacterium, assembly GCA_963795435.1. Lineage (GTDB taxonomy): Bacteria > Pseudomonadota > Alphaproteobacteria > Acetobacterales > Acetobacteraceae > JAFKFI01. Next base: position 388,270 of record CAWCHV010000009.1, on the reverse strand, counting down.
TCGCCTGCTGCGGCGGCGGCAGGCGTCCCTGCCGCTCCAGCTCGGCCCGGCGGCCCGAGACCAGGTTGGGCAGCGCGAGGCGCAGCCGCAGCCCCCGGTCCCGCACCCGTTCGCGGCAGGCGGCGAGCTGGCCTGGCAAATCCGGCATCGCCCGCTCGGCCCGCGCCAGGCCAGCGCGGCGCGCCATGAGCAGGTTCGGCAGGGCGAGCCGCAGCCGCTCCGAGCGGTCGTCCACCCGCTGCCGCGCGGTGCCCACCAGCGCGGGCAGGTCCGGCAAGCCCCGCTCGGCGCGCCCGAGCCGCAGCCGCTGCTCCTGCACCAGCCGGTTGAGGCCGCCGAGCAACCGCGCCGCCTTGTGCTGCATGTCCGCCGCCAGGTCGGCCCGCGCGGGGACGGCAAGCTCGGCGGCGGCGGTCGGCGTGGGCGCGCGGCGATCGGAGACGAAATCGATCAGCGTGGTGTCGGTCTCGTGCCCGACCGCAGAGATCAGCGGGATGCGGCAGGCCGCCACGGCCCGCAAAACCTCCTCCTCATTGAAGGCCATCAGGTCTTCCAGGCTGCCGCCGCCGCGCGCCACGATCAGCACGTCGGGGCGCGGTACCGCTCCTCCCTCGGCGAGAGCGTCGAAGCCCCGGATCGCCGCCGCGATGCGCGCCGCGGCACCCTCGCCTTGCACGGGCACGGACCACAGCAGGATCTCGCGCGGGAACCGCCGCAGAATGGTGGTGCGGATGTCCTGGATCACCGCGCCGCGCTCGGACGTCACCACGCCGATGACGCGCGGCAGCATCGGCAGGGCGCGCTTGCGGTCGGCGTCGAACAGGCCCTCGGCGGCGAGCCGGACGCGCAGCATCTCGATCCGCGCCAGCAGCGCCCCGGCGCCGGCGTATTCCATCCGCTCTATGATGAGCTGGTATTCGGAGCGTTCGGGATAGGAGGAGAGGCGGCCGGTGACGATCACCTCGACGCCGTTCTCCGGCACCATGCCGAGCCGCGGCACGGCGGAGCGCCACGCGACGGCCCGCATCTTCGCGCCCTCGTCCTTGAGGCACAGATAGATGTGGCCGGAGGGGTAGCGCTTGAGTTCCGTGATCTCGCCGCGCACGCGGACGCGACCGAACGCGCCTTCCAGCGTTCGCTTCACCGCCCCGGAAATCTCGGAGACGGTGTATTCGGGCAGGTTGGTGACAGGAGCGGGAGCGAGTTCGTCCATCGCTCCAGCCTATGCTACCAGCCGCCCGGCTTGAAGGAGGGGTGCTGAGATGCGCGTGCTGGTGGTCGGATCGGGCGGACGGGAGCACGCGCTATGCTGGGCGCTTTCGGCAAGCCCGCTGCTCGACAAACTGTGGTGCGCGCCGGGCAATCCCGGGACCGCCGAGGTCGCCGAGAACGTGCCGATCGCCGCGACGGACATTGTTGCCCTGTCCGCCTTCGCCCGCGAGAACCGCGTCGATCTGGTGCTGCCCGGGCCGGAAGCGCCACTGATCGCCGGCCTCGCCGACGCGCTGGATGCCCTCGGCATCCCCTGCTGCGGCCCCGCCGCCGCCGCCGCGCAACTGGAGGGCAGCAAGAGCTTCATGAAGGAGATTTGCGAGGCCGCCGGCATCCCGACCGCGCGCTGGGAGCGGTTCGACGACCCGGAGGCGGCGAAGGAGTTCGTGCGCCGGCGCGGCACGCCGATCGTGGTCAAGGCGGACGGGTTGGCCGCCGGCAAGGGCGTCGTGGTCGCTGGCTCCGAGGCCGAGGCGCTGGCGGCGATCGAGATGATGATGGAGGCGCGCCGCCTCGGCGCCGCGGGCGCCTCGGTGGTGATCGAGGAATGTCTCGACGGCGAGGAGGTGTCGCTGTTCGCGCTATGCGACGGCGCGCACGCGCTGCCGCTCGGGGCCGCGCAGGACCACAAGCGCGTCGGCGAGGGCGACACCGGCCCCAACACCGGCGGCATGGGCGCCTACTCGCCGCCGCCCGGCTTCACCGAGGAGCTGCAGGAGGAGGCGATGGCGCGGATCGTCCGCCCGGCGCTGGCCGAGATGGCGCGACGTGGCGCGCCATTTCGCGGCATCCTGTTCGCCGGCCTGATGCTCACCGCCGACGGCCCGGTGCTCATCGAGTTCAACGTCCGTTTCGGCGACCCGGAGTGTCAGGCGCTGATGCCGCGGCTTATGTCGGACCTGCTCCCCGCGCTGGTCGCCGCCTGCGACGGTGAACTGGCGGATTTCGACCTCCGCTGGCACCCCGCTCCGTCGATCGCCGTGGTGATCGCCGCCAAGGGCTATCCCGGGGAACCCGTGCGGGGGACGAAGATCGTCGGGATTGACCGCGCGGCATCGGTTCCGGGTGTGCAGGTGTTTCAGGCCGGCACCGAACTCGCGCCCGATGGCCGGCTGCTGGCGGCAGGGGGCCGGGTGCTGACGGTCTGCGCCACCGCGCCCACCCTGCGCGCGGCACGTGATGCCGCGTATGCGGGGGTGAAGGCGATCACTTGGCCGGAGGGGTTCTATCGCGAGGATATCGGCTGGCGGGCGTTGGAGTCGCGAGGTTGAGCGGCGGACCCGAGGCGGATACCAGCCTGCCTTTTCCCATCGAGTTCATCATCAGGGATACCCCGCGATCACATCAGTCGACGAACGCGAGAGGTAAGGAGCGTTGGAAGCGGAAAGTCGGAGAGATCGCGAGTGCGCACGTGAGCACCTTGCGAGATTTCTTTGTGATCGACCAACGCCCCTTGGCTGCGACGATTTTCTATTTTCCTCCGGCCCCAATGACGGGAGATGTAGATAACTTCGTGAAGCTCATCGTCGACGGGATGGTCGCGGTTTGTATCCTGACGATCGAGTGATCGAGCGCGTCATCGTTCAGAAGTTCGAGCCAGAAATTGAAGTGGTCTTCGGCTCCCTAACGCCGACGCTTGCACAAGCGGCGAATATGGAACCGCCGGTGCTCTATATCCGAGTTGACGACGACCTCAGCTGGAGGCAGGTGCCATGATGTCCAAGGCGGAGTTCCGGGAAAGCAGCATCCTGAGAAATCTACAGGAAGCATCCGAGGCGCGCGGCATGAGGTTCTATGTCAATCCGCCGCGCGATGTCGTCCCCGAGTTTCTTGGTGACTTTCAGCCGGATGCGATAGCTCGGGGCCCGGAAGGGGGGATGATCGTTGAGGTGAAGCATCGGAGAAGTCCTGGCTCCGAGAAGCAGCTCGCGGAAATCGCCAGGAGAGTTTCTGGCCAGAAGGGCTGGGAATTTCGCACGATCTATCTTAGTTCGCCGGTTGATGAGGAAGCTCCCATCGCGAAGCCCACCCCACAGCAACTTCAGAACGCATTTCGAGAAATCGAAGCCTTGATGAGGGGCGGCCATTCGGCTGCCGCATTTGTTGCTGTGTGGGCTGCCTTAGAATCGGTGGCGCGTTTGGCGAGCGCGGACAGCAGGGCCAGATCAGCCGAAAGTCTCTCCCCGCTTCAGGTAATCCAGACGCTGGCCGAGGAAGGTCACATCGAAAATGATGCGGCCGACCGCCTCCGACAGATGACGAAGCTGCGCAATGCGATCGTGCATGGCGACTTGTCGGTCAATGTGCCGGCCGAGCAGGTCAAGCATGTTCTCAAAGACCTGCGGGCGATCGCTTCGGGCGTTGAGGCCGCGCTGGTTTCGGATGCGAGCGAAAGTCGCTGAACCTTGATCGCGGCCGGGCTCGCCTTGTTCAGCGGAGCACGTCGGCTATCTTGTCGAGGCCCTTCTGGGCGCAGGCCGCGTCCTTGTCGCCGCCCGGCGCGCCACCTACCCCGATACCGCCGATCACCTCGTTTCCCGATTTGATCGGCAGTCCCCCGGCGAGGATCAGGATGCGGTCGTCGAGATTGCGCAGGCCGGCGTTGGACGGGTTCTTTTCCAGTGCCTCGACAAAGACCTGGGTGGGCTGCTTCAGGCTCGCCGGGGTGAACGCCTTGCGCTGGGCGCTGGTCACTGTATGCGGACCTGCCCCGTCCTCGCGCACGAAAGCGCGGAGTGTGCCGCCCTGGTCGACGATCGCGGCGGAAACAAGGTAGCCCTGCGCGTGGCACGCCTGCATCGCCGCGACCACGGCCTCCTGCGCCTGCTCGACCCCGAGCACCTTCTGCGAGAGCAGCGGCTGTGCGACTGCCCCGCCGCAAAGCAATGCACCGCTCGTTACAAGGACGGCGAATGAGGCCACGCGCAAGGCTCAACCCTTCTGAGGTTCAGGACGTGAACCGAATCGCCGCGCCCGCGCCGTGATCCGCGCCCACCAGCAGATCGGCGGCGGGCTGGGAGAGCGGGACGCCCCGCTCGGAAAGCAGCCGGGCGGTGGCTTCGATATTGTCCGTCCGCACCGCGATCCCGGCAATGAATGGCAGCGAGGAAATCGCGGTACCGGGCAACACCGCTCCTATTACGTCCGGCGGCAGCAGCCGCACGGTGCCGCGCGCCAGCGGCAGGGCGAAGCCGCCCGCCGGGTCCGGCACCACCGGGCGGCCGGCGAGGCGGGAGAAGCGGGCGGCGGCCTCGGCGGGCTGATCGACGGCGATCACCACCTCCCGCAGCGCCACGGCGTGGTTGGGGTGAACAAGAAATCGCTCCTGCCAGATCGCCTCGGGGGTCAGGTGGCGGATGAGCTGCAATCGGCCCTCCGGCGCGTCGGGCAGCGGCAGGCGGGCGAAGCGGGCGCGCGGGCCGGTGGGGTCGGCGTCGTCCACCGGGCGTTCGAGATAGGCGACACCGGGAATGTCGATCCCCGCGCGGCGCAACCGGTCGAGGTTGGACGCCGCGTCGTCGATGCCGAGGGCGATGATGTGGATGCCGGCGTAACGCGCGAGAAAGCGGTCGAGCGTGTTGCTGAACGCCGCCGGATCGACGATGGCGATGAGCTCGATGTAGCCCTCGCGCAGCATGACGCAGCGATTGCCGGTGCCGAACGGCACCACCGGCCCGTCCGGTGTGCGCTTGCCCGAATGGCGGGCGAGCGGCGTGAGCTGAAACCCTAGTCGCTCGAACGCGGCCGCCAACGCGCCGAGGTCGCGCCCGGCGATGCCGACGTGATCGAGCAATTCGGCGCTGCTCACGCGGGGTTCTCGTAGGCGGGGGCCAGCCAGGAATCGGGTTCGCCCGGCACGGCGGCGTACCACTCATCGACCAGCGGATGCGCGCGCACGGCGTCGCAATAATCCCGCGTCGCGGACGTGAGATCGGGCCGATAGGTGAGGAAGCGCGTCACCACGGGCGCGAACATCGCGTCGGCGCCGTTGAACGCCGCGCCGAACAGGAACGGGCCGCCGGCGCCGAACCGCGCCCGCGTCTCCGCCCACATCGCCTCGATGCGCTCGATGTCGGCCAGCGCTTCCGGCGTGCGGCCGCGTCCGGCGAAATCCGGGCGTCCGAGATTCATCGTCATCGCCGACCGCAGCGCGGCAAAGCCCGCGTGCATCTCGGCGGCGATCGCCCTCGCATGGGTGCGCGCGGCGAGATCGGCGGGCCAGATGGCCGGCGACAGCTCGGCGCAGTATTCGACGATCGCGAGCGATTCCCAGACGCGGTGGCCGCGATGCTCGAGGAACGGCACGCGCCCGTTCGGCGAGACGCGGCGGATCGCCTCGGTCGTGCCGGTGCCGCTGACCGGGATCACCATCTCCTCGACATCGAGCCCGGCCAGTCGCACCGCCAGCCAGCCGCGCATCGACCAGGACGAGTAGCGGCGGGTGGCGATGGTGAGGCGGCCGTCAGGCATCGTCATGGTTCCTCGCTGGGTGCCGCGACGATGCCAGTTGCCCGTCCGTCCGCAAAGCGCCAACGTGCGCCGTCCGACCGGAGAGCGCCATGAGCGAGACCACCACGCCGCCGCCCAACAATCTCGAAGCGTTCTGGATGCCGTTCACAGCCAACCGGGCGTACAAGGCGAACCCGCGAATGCTCGCCCGCGCCGAGGGGATGCATTACTACGCGGCCGACGGGCGGGAAATCATCGACGGCACCGCCGGACTATGGTGCGTCAACGCCGGGCACGGCCGCCGCGAGATCACCGAGGCGATCCAGCGTCAGGCCGCCGTGATGGATTTCGCGCCGACCTTCCAGATGGGCCACCCGATCGCCTTCCAGGCCGCCGCCAAGCTCGCCGATTTCCTGCCCGACGGGCTCGATCGGGTGTTCTTCACCAACTCGGGCTCGGAGAGTGCCGACACCGCGCTGAAGATCGCGCTCGCCTATCACCGCGCGCGCGGCGACGCGGGACGGGTGCGGCTGATCGGGCGCGAGCGCGGCTATCACGGCGTCGGCTTCGGCGGCATCTCAGTGGGCGGCATCGCGCCCAATCGCCGGCAGTTCGGCGCGCTGCTGCCCTATGTCGATCACCTGCCGCATACCCACTCGCCGGAGCACAACGCTTTTGCGCGCGGCCAGCCGGAATGGGGCGCGCATCTCGCCGACGCGCTGGAAGGTTTGGTGGCGCTGCACGGCGCGGATACCATCGCGGCGGTGATGGTCGAGCCGGTGGCTGGTTCGACCGGCGTGCTGATCCCGCCGGTCGGCTATTTGCAGCGCCTGCGGGAAATCTGCGACCGGCACGGCATCCTGTTGATCTTCGACGAGGTGATCACCGGGTTCGGCCGGCTCGGCACGGCGTTTGGCTCCGACCGCCTCGACGTGCTGCCCGACATCATGACGATGGCGAAGGGGCTGACCAACGCCGCCGTGCCGATGGGCGCGGTCGCGGTGCATGACGGCATCTACAGCGCGATCGTCGAGGGCGCGCCGGGCGGCATCGAGTTCTTCCACGGCTACACCTATTCCGGCCACCCGCTGGCCTGCGCCGCCGCGATCGCCTCGATCGACCTGCAGCAGAGCGACGATCTGCCGGGCCGCGCGCGTGCGATCGAGGGCTACTGGGAAGACGCGGTGCACAGCCTGAAGGGCCGGCCGAACGTCATCGACCTGCGAAATTTCGGCCTTATCGCGGGGATCGAACTGGCGCCGCGCCCCGACCTGCCGACCGACCGGGCGACGCGCGTGTTCCAGCGCTGCTTCGACCACGGCGTGCTGATCCGCACCACCGGCGACATCGTGGCCCTCTCGCCGCCGCTGATCGTCGAGCGCAAGCACATCGACCGCATCTTCGGCGTGCTGGATGACGCGATCCGCGCCGAGGCGGCGTGAGACGCGGCATCGGCCTGCTCTGCGCCATGCTGGGTGTGTCGTTGGGCGGCTGTTCCGACCACGGCCGGGCGCCACCGCCGCCGGACCCGTTGGCATCGAGTGGACCCGTGACGCCCGACGGCCGATACGACGGCACGATGCAGAGCGTCCGCGGCGGCGAGTTGTGCGGTTCGCAGGATCCGATGACCATTGCCGTGCGCGGTGGGCACTTCCGTTTCGTGCTGAACCAGCCGCAGTTACCCGAGCAAAGCACGCGCGCGTTCGATGTCAGCGTCGCGCCGGACGGCTCCTTCGTCAGCCGCGACGGCCCGACCTTCATTCGCGGCACCGTGAGGGCCGGCCACATGCAGGGCGCGATCGCCGGTGATGCGTGCGGCTACGATTTCGAGGCGGACCGGACGGGCACATTCTGATGATCGACACGACACTCAATCGCGGCCTCGCGGCCATCGCGCTCTGTCTCGCGGCGATCGGCCCGTCCGGCGCGTGGGCGATGAGCAGTTGCAGCGGCCAGTATTCCGCCGCCGCGCTGAGGCCATTGCCGCAACCCGCCGTGGCGGCGTTGGACGTGCTCGACAACTCGCCGCGCAACATGCGGCTGTCACAGGCGCTGACGAGAGGGATGAACGACGGGGGGATGACGACCGCCGGATCCGGCAACGTGCGCCTCAGCGTCTCCTACACCCTGTCCGGCGGCGGTGGCGGCGGATATGGGCGGACGCGCAACAGCTACGACCAGTGGGGCGCGCAGAGCGAATGGGGCGGCATGTCGGGCGGCGTCCCGATGGAGCAGCCGGGGATGCCGCGCTTCGGCGCCGCGCCCAGCCCGGGCCCGCGGACCCTGATGCTGCGCGCCGATCTGCGCGACGCGGCGACCGGGCTGCCGCTGTGGATCGCCACGATCCAATGCCAGGTGCGGACAAGCAACGAACAGCAGCTCGCCTACGACATCGGCACGCTTATCGGGCGATCGGCCGGCAAGCGGGTCGATCGGTCATCTTTTTGAGCGGCTGTCGCGCGAGTACTCCATCGCGGTGAAGCCGCCGCCCTGGTAGCGCTCGGCGACCGGGCTGTCGCTCACCTTGCCGGCGAGCTGTCCGGCGAACGGATCGGCGCTGTCCCGCGGCGCCCAACCGAGCGCGCCGCGCGCGTCGTCGCGCCACCAAGTCATGCGCGCGTTGTTCGAGGCACCCCAGATCACCGATAGACCGACCTTCTCCGTGAGCACACATCGCACCATCAGTCGCGCGAGGTCGGCGTAGGAGAGCCAGGTGGCGAGCATCCGCGCATCGACCGGCTCGGGGAAGCAGGAGCCGATGCGGACGAACACGCTCTCGACGCCGTGCTTGAACCAGTAGAGCCGTCCCATCAGCTCGCCATACGCCTTCGATAATCCGTAGTAGCTGTCGGGCAGGAACTGGCAGTCGGCATCGATCGTCTCGCTGCGCTCGTGAAAGCCGATCGAGTGGTTGGAGGAGGCGAACACCACTCGCGCCCCCTCACGCCTTGCCGCCTCGTAGACGTGGTACAGGCCGCGGATGTTCGGGCCGAGCACTTCCTCGAACGGCCGCTCCACCGAGACGCCGCCGAAATGCAGGATCGCGCCGCAGCCCTCGGCGAGCCGCAGGATCGCCACGCCGTCGTTGAGGTCCGCCTTGGTGAAACTCGCCTTGGCCGGCAGCGCATTGGGGAACGGCGCGATGTCTGTCAGCCGCAGGGTCCAGCCCTCGGCGGCGAGCGCACGCGCCAGCTGGCGGCCGAGCGCGCCCGACGCGCCGGTGAGCAGCACGGGTTTTTCCGGAATGGTCGGCATCGGCGTTCCTCCGTCGTGATCGGCGCTTATACCACCAGCTTGCGTCCCGCCGGATCGCGCGGCAGGCTCGCGCCATGCAGACGATCCAGGATTGCGCCGACGCCCTCGAGGCCGGCCATGTCACGGCGCGCGAGCTGGTTGAGCAATCCCTCGCGCGCATCGCCGATCCGGCCGGCGAGGGCGGCCGTGTGTTCATCACCGTCTACGCCGACCAGGCGCGCGCGTCGGCCGACGCGATGGACGCGCTGCGCCGGGTGGGGCGCGCGCCGGGCCGCTACGCCGGGATTCCCATCAGCCTGAAGGACCTGTTCGACGTCGCGGGCGAGGTCACGCGCGCCGGTTCGCGCGCCCTGGATGACGCGGCGCCCGCCGCCGCCCACGCGCCGGTGGTCGCGCGGATGCTGGCCGCCGGGTTCGTGCCGGTTGGGCGGACCAACATGACGGAGTTCGCCTTCTCCGGCCTCGGCATCAACCCGCATCACGCCACGCCCCTCAGCCCGTGGGACCGCGCGTCCGCTCGCATCCCGGGCGGCAGCTCGTCGGGTGCGGCGGTCTCGGTCGCCGACGGGATGGCGCTCGGCGCACTCGGCACCGACACCGGCGGATCGTGCCGCATCCCCGCGGCGCTGTGCGGCGTCACGGGCTACAAGCCGACCGCGCGGCGGGTGCCGATCGCGGGCGTGCTGCCGCTGGCGCCGAGCCTTGACTCGGTCGGGCCGCTGGCGCCGACGGTGGAATGCTGCGCGATCCTCGACGCCGTGCTCGCCGGCGAGCCGCCCGCGCGGCTCGCGGCGGCGTCGCTGTCGGGCCTGCGGCTCGCGGTGCCGCAAAATGTCGTGCTCGACGGGATGGACGCGACGGTTGCGGCGAGCTTCGAGCGCGCCGTCTCTCGCCTGTCCAAAGGGGGAGCGCGGATCGTGCCGGCGCGGTTCCCGGCGTTCGACGCGATCTCGACCGTCAACGCGAAGGGCGGCTTTGCCTCGGCCGAGGCGTTCGCCTGGCATCGCGATCTGCTGGCCGAAAAGGGCGCGTTGTACGATCCGCGTATCCGTGTGCGGATCGCGCGCGGCGAGGCACAGAGCGGCACGGATTATGTCGAGCTGCTCGCGGCCCGTCGCCGGCTCGTGGCGGAGTTCGACCGTGCGACGGGCGGCTTCGACGCGCTGCTCATGCCCACCTGCCCGCTGGTTCCGCCGCGCGTCGCGGAACTCGATGACGAGCGCGAGTACAACCGGATCAATCTGCTCCTGCTGCGCAACACCGCGTTCGGCAATTTCCTCGACCGCTGCGCGATCAGCCTGCCCTGCCATCGACCGGGCGAGGCGCCAGTCGGGTTGATGCTGATGGGCGAGACGTCGGGGGACGCTCGGCTGTTCGCCATCGCGGCGGCGGTGGAGACGGCATTGCGCGACGGATAGTCCACCCGTGCGCGCCTCCCCTCACCCCGGCCCTCTCCCCTGAGAAGGGGAGAGGGAGAAGAAAAAGCCCTCTCCCCTAAGGCTTAGGGGAGAGGGTTGGGTGAGGGGTTCAGCCGCGCGCGCCGCGTACCTGGTCGATGAGCTTGAGCGGGTCACTCGGCGCCGCATTCCCACGCCACGCGACGTGCTGATCCGGGCGCGAGAGCACCAGCTTCTCCGGATAGATGGTTTCATCCGTGTCCACATCGAGCACGGCGACCGGCACGCCGCGTTGTGCCGCGGCGCGCAGAAATCCGCTCACGTCCAGCGCCCGATCAAAGCGCAACAGCGTGAAATCCGCGCCGATCGCGTCGAACAGCGAGCGTCCGTCGCGCAGCCAGACATGCGGGGTGCGGCAACCGGGCACGGTCGATTGGGTAAAATTGTAGATGTCATACCCAGGCGCCGCCTCGCCGTCATAGGCGATGATCAACGATGACGGGTAAAAATAGCCGAAATTCAGCCCGCCGGCGCAGAACTGACCGACATTGATGTCGTACGCCTCCTGGCCGATGCGTGCGCGCGCGGCATCGCCTTCCGGCCCGTCCTCCTCGATGTTGGCGGGAATCGCGCTGCGCTGCCGGGCGAGGTTGATCGAAATGTCCATCGCGTAATGCGAAACCTGTTCGGTAATCGGCATCCGCTCGGTTTCGTAGGCCGACAGAATCGCCGGGTCGGCCCAGCCTTTCAGCACGCCTGCCAGCATCCAGCCGAGGTTCATCGCGTCCGCGATCCCCGCATTCATGCCGTAGCCCGCGTTCGGCACCCAGATATGCGCCGCGTCGCCGCACAGGAACACGCGGCGGTCGCGGAACTTGTCGGCGATCATGCGCCGCGCCGTCCAATCTTCCTTGGTGATGATCTCGTACGGGAATGATGGGCCGACGCCGAGGATCTGGCGAATGCACCAGTCGCGATCCACGCTGTCGAAGGTCTCGCCCGGACGCATGTAATTGTGGACCAGCCAGGTCTCGCGCCCGTCGATCGCGAACATGTTGGCGCTGCGGCGCGGGTTGAGCGACGTGTTGGCCCATGCGGGCTTCGTTGGGATCATCGGCGTCAGGGCCGGGGCGCGGATGAAGGTGGACTGCCGCTGCTCCAGATGCGCGTCGCCGGCGAGCGTGGCCCCGATCTTGCGGCGCACCGTGGAATGGGCGCCGTCGCAGCCGACCATGTAGCGCGCGGCAATCGTCAGCGGCTCGCCGCCATCGAGGTCTTCCGCGGTCGCGGTCACGCCGTTCTCGTCTTGCGCGAAATCCACCACTTGCACACGGTTCAGCACGCGCACGCCCGGCATCGCGACGGCGTGCGCGAACAGCACCGGCTCGAGATAGATCTGGTTGATCCGGTGCGGCGGCTCGGGCGTCGGCCACCACGTATCCGGCCCCCCGGTCGCGGTGTAGCGGTCGGCGCGGCAGGGGATCGGGATGCGCGACAGCTCCCTCCCCGTCGTCGTGGTCCGGAAGGCGATGTCGTTTGGATAGTCGGCCGGCAGTCCCGCGTCGCGCACCTTCCGGACCACGCCAAGCCGGCGGAAAATCTCCATCGTGCGGGCGCCGACGTGATTGCACTTGACGCTCGGCGGCTCGCCCTCCGCCCGCGTCTCCAGCACCAGCGTCTCGATGCCGCGCCAGGCGAGGTCCATCGCGAGCGACAACCCGACCGGGCCGCCACCCGCGATCAGTACCGGTGTCGCGATCCGCCGCATCGGCGAACTCCCATCGCGGTCAGTGATAGTGCGCGCCCGGCTTCACCTTGCCGCGGAACACCCAATAGGCGAAGCCGGTGTAGGTCAGGATGATCGGGATCAGGATCACCGCGCCGACCAGGAGGAACAGCTGGCTCTCGGGCGGGGCGGCGGCCTGATGCACCGTGATCGAGGGCGGCACCATCATCGGCCAGATGCTGATGCCGAGCCCGGCGTAGCACAGCACGAACCACGCCTGCGCGCAGAGGAACGGCGTGAGATGATGCTGGCGCGCGAGGCCGGTCCAGAAGCCCCAGCCGACCAGCGCCACCAGCACCGGCACCGGGCTCAGCAGCAGGATGTTGGGCCAGGCGAACCAGCGGTCGGCGAAGTGCGTGGAGAGCAGCGGGGTCCAGATGCTCACCGCGACGATCAGCGCCAGCATGGCGATCGCCAGCCCCCGGGCGCGCGCGCGGGCGCGGCGCTGCAGCGCGCCCTCGGTGCGCCAGATCAGCCAGCACGAGGCTTGCAGCGAGTAACCGATCACCAGCGCCACGCCGCACAGCACGCTGAACGGGGTGAGCCAGTCGAACCAGCCGCCGGCATAGGCGCGATCCACGACCCGAATGCCTTGCAGCAAGCCGCCCAGGGTGAGCCCCTGCGCGACCGTCGCGACCAGCGACCCCAGGAGAAAGGCGCGGTCCCACCAGACGCGCCCGCGCTCGGTGATCGCACGGAAGCGGAACTCGAACGCCACGCCACGGAACACGAGGCCGAGCAGCATGGCGATGATGGTCGGATACAGCGCCGGCATGATGACCGCGTAGGCCAGCGGGAACACCGCGAACAACCCGCCGCCGCCCATTACCAGCCAGGTCTCGTTGCCGTCCCACACGGGGGCGATGGTGTTGACCATCACGTCCCGGTCCTCCTCCTGCCGCTCGACGGCGAACAACAGGCCGAGCCCGAGATCGAACCCGTCGAGCAGCACGTAGGCGAGCACCGCGATGGCGATGATGGCGGCCCAGATCGTCGGCAGGTCGATCATGACGTCACCGGATGCTCGGGGTGGGTCTCGTCCAGCGCGGGCGCCGGCGTGATACCGGCGCTGCGAACCGGGATGCCTTTGGGCGGCCCGCTCTCGCCCACGGTCGGCGCGCGGCGCATCAGCCGCAGCAGGAACACGAGGCCGGCGCCGAACACGATGAAATACACCACCGCGAAGGCGGCGATCGAGGTCGCGACGCCCGGCAGGTCGATCGGCGAGACGCTGTCGGCGGTGCGCAGCAGGCCATAGACCGTGAAGGGCTGCCGCCCGACCTCGGTGACGGTCCAGCCCGCCAGGAGTGCGAGGAAGCCCGCCGGCCCCATCACCACGATGGTCCGCAGCAGCCAGCGCGTGTCGTAGAGGCGTCCGCGGATGCGCTGCACAAGGCCGGCGATGCCCGCCGCCGCCATCAGCAGGCCAAGGCCCACCATGACGCGGAACGCGAAGAACACCACCGGCGAATACGGGCGGTCCTGCGGCGGGAAATCCTTGAGCCCCTTGATCGAGCCGTCCCAGGTGTGGGTCAGCACCAGCGCGCCGAGGTGCGGGACCGAGACCTCGTAGTCGGTGGTCTCGGTCCGCATGTTGGGCCAGCCGAACAGGATCAGCGGCTGGCCTGGCACGGAGGTGAAATCGCCCTCGATCGCCGCGATCTTGGCCGGCTGGAATTCGAGCGTGTTCAGGCCATGCGCGTCACCGACGTAGATCTGGATGGGCGCGACAATCACCGCCATCCACATTGCCATCGAGAACATCGTGCGCGCCGCGACGTTCTGCCGATCGCGCAGCAGATGATATGCGCCGACCGCGCCGACCACGAAGGCGACGGTGAGATAGGACGCGATCACCATGTGGACCAGGCGGTAGGGGAAGGACGGGTTGAAGATGACCGCCCACCAATCGGCCGGCACGAAGCGGCCGTCCGGGGTGCGGGTGAAGCCCTGCGGCGTCTGCATCCAGGAATTCGCCGCGAGGATCCAGAACGCGCTCATCAGGCTGCCCACCGCCACCAGACAGCTAGCGAGGAAATGGATCGCGCGCGGCACCCGGTTCATGCCGAACAGCATCACCCCCAGGAACCCCGCTTCCAGGAAAAACGCGGTCAGCACCTCGTATCCCATCAGCGGGCCGATCACCGGGCCGGCCTTGTCCGAGAACACCGCCCAGTTGGTGCCGAACTGGTAGGACATGACCACGCCGGAGACGACGCCCATCGCGAAGCTGATGGCGAAGATCTTCAGCCAGTACCTGGAACACGTCGAGGTAGACCTGACGACCGGTGCGCAACCACAGAGCCTCCAGCACCATCAGGTAGCTCGCCAGGCCGATCGAGAACGCCGGCAGCACGATATGGAAGCCGAGGGTGAAGGCGAACTGCGCCCGTGCAAGAAGCAGCGCGGTGATGCCGTGACCCATGCGGAGCGTCCCGAACGTGACCGCGGCTGGTGCCGCTCACGCCACCGTACGCAGGTCCGCTCGTGCTTGCCAAGCAGCGGAGGATGACAAGGCGGTGCGCCGTGGCCGAGAGGTCACGCGACGCGCGACAGCGCGGCCGGCCGCACCTGTGTCAGGCCGTGCACGCCGACCACCTGGCGAAGATTTCCCTCGACCAGCGACACCATTTCCGCCGGCATCGCCTCCAGTGCGATCTCGACATGCACCACGCCGCCGCTGCGGTGCGACCACATGCGGTCGGGCGTGAGGTCGCGCTTGGCGAAGGGCTGCAGCAGACGCGGCAGCAGGCCGGGCGAGGCATCGGCGTCGAGCATGAAACGAACGGCAACCTCGCAGGGCGAGGGACTGAGATCGGACATTGGGAGTGAACTCCAGACGAAACGCGAAGGCGAAGGCGCGGCTAAGCCCCGGCTGCTAGGCAGCCGGGCCGCTAATTCGCGTGATGTTCGTCCGGGTGGTCATCCGCGCAGCATAGCGCCGCCCCGCTGCGCTCGGAAAGGGGAATCACTCCGGCGGCCAGATCAACTCCGGAATGCGCGCGAGGGGGATCTGACGGATCGACAGGGTGCGGTCCTGCAAGGTGAGCGGCACCTCGATCTCCGGCTTGCCGCCGTCCTCCGGCGTGCGGGCGATCAAGCCGGCGAGCGCCTTGGCCGCCATCGCGGCCTGCCGGGTGACGGCGCCGGACGCGGCGAGCGCGTCCAGCGTCTCGGCGTAGCCGACGATCCGCGCGACGCCCGTCCCCATCGGCTGCAAGCGCGAGTCCAGCGCCACGGTCGCGCTGCCCGAAAGTCCGAGCGGACCCCAGCCGAGCGCCAGGCGCTGGATCGCCAGACTGCCCCCGCCGTCGCGCCAGGCCGCGGCCCGGCGGGCGAAGCCAGGCACGCGGGGTAGCGGACCGTTCAACGCCCCATCCACCGACAACGACGAGATCCGGCCGCCCAAGGCCCAACGCAGATCGGGCGGCAGGCCGATCGCCTCGGCGCTGGTGGTGAAGGCAAGCGCCGGCTCGCCCTGCGGCGCGGCCGGCCGGAACTCGCCATGCATCTGCAGCAGCCCGATGGTGAGCCCGCTTGTCGCGTCCTTGCCGGCCGGCATCCCGGCCCGCAGGTCTCGCGCGGCGATATCCGCCACGTGCGCGGGAACTCCCGGCTCGAGCGGGATTTCGGCGTGCAGACGGTCGGCGGTATAGGGGATCTCCGGCAGTTCGCCGAGCCGGAGACGCTGCATCCCCTCGCCGGCGATCGTGAGCAATCGGGGTTGCAGCAGGCGGATCGAGAGACGGACGCGCTCGGCGTTCCAGGCGAACCCGCCGGGGATGTCCGCCTGACCGCCCTCGACATGGAGCCCCGGCAGGCTGACGGCCGCGGCGAGCGGCCAGCCGCCGCGCTCCGGCTCGCCGGCCCGGACCACCCAGCCGTGCGCCCGCCGATCCGCCGCCCAGGCCAAAAAGCCCTGTTCGAGCCGCTGGGTGGCCCAGCGCCAGTACAGCGTGTGCCCCGCCAGCAGCGCCAGCACGAGCACGACAATCCACAACCCGACGCCGCGCCCGCGCCTCCGGGTCGGCATTCCGGAGCCGTTCATCCCCATTCTCCGAAACCGACGGCCGGGCAACAGCGAACCGCCCTAGACTTAGCTGTGATCAAGAGGTTCTCGCTTTCGGCTCGCGTTGTGCGCGAGCAAGTCATGGGGGCTGCCCACAGAGTTTTCCACAGGCACCCCGGCGCGGTAGATCGCCTCCAGCCGCTCCAGCAGCTCGGTGCGGGGGAGCCGGGGCGGCAGCGGCGGCAGGATGGCGATGCGGATGACGCCCGGCAGCTTGCGGAACGCGCGGCGCCCCCAGAGCCGGCCGGAATCGGTCGCGACCGGGATGACGGGCAGGCCGGTGCTGGCCGCGAGCGCGGCGATTCCGGGCAGGATCGGCAGCACGCTGCCGGGTGCCGCGCGCGTGCCCTCGGGAAAGATCACGATCTGTCGTCCATCCGCCGCCGCCCGCTTGCCGTCGCGCATCAGCCCGCGCATCGCCGTCCCGCCGGCGTCGCGGTCCACCGAGATCATGCCTGACGGCTTCACCAGGCCGCCGAACAGCGGAATTCGGGCCAGCTCCCGCTTCAGCACGTAACTGCATCGCGGGACGAGCAAGAGCCAGATCACAGTATCGAAGGTGGACTGGTGCTGCGAGGCGATCAGCGCGGCGCCCGGCGGCAGATGCTCCTGCCCGGTCACTGAAAAACGGATGCCGCACAGCACTCGCGCCGCCCCGACCTGCAGCCGCCCCCAGGTCCGCACGACATGATAGGCGCGGTGCGGCGCCACCAGGCGGACCCCGGCGCCGTACACCGACAGCAGGAAGGTGCTGGCGAAGAAAAACAGGTTGAACAAGGCGGAGCGCAGGAAGGTCATGGCGCGGCGCTGGCATGGGCCGTGCGGCCGAGTACCGCCTCGTGCGGCGGCCCAAGCGCCGACAGGCCGAGCGTGCTGGCCAGCCATTTGGTGTATTCCTCCGCCAGCAGCCGCAGGGTCGCGGCGTCGCGCACCCCGCCCGGCGCCTGCATCGCTGGCGGCATCACGGGTACGGGGTAGAGCGCCACGTCCGGCATCGCATGGGCCAGTTCGGTGAGGGCGCGCGGCATGTGGTAGCCGGCCGTCACCACGATCAGCGAGCGGACGCCATTGTCGCGCGCCCAGGCGGCCGTCTCCGCCGCGTTGCCCCGCGTGCTGGTGGCGTTGCGGCCCAGGGTGACGCGGCCGCCGAGCGGCGCCGGGTCGAGCCCGGCGCGGTGGGCGAGCTGGGTCAGTTCCGCGCCGCCGCCGATCCCCGAGAGCAGCGCGATGCGCGCCCGCCCCTCGACCAGCAGCCGCAACGCGGTCTCCACCCGGCCCGACCCGCCGGTCAGGGCGACGATCCCGTCCGCCCTCGCCGGCGCGACACTTTCGAGGTTTGCGCGATGCACGAACCACGCGAAGCCGCCCGCCCAGGCGAGCGCCAGGATCGCCAGCAGGCCAGCCGCCGCCGCGAGCCGACGCCTCATGGCAGCCTGCGCAGCCAACGCCGGACGGTACCCTGCGCGGTGAGGAAGCCGATCACGGCGGCGGCGAGGGGCAGGCCGGGGAGCGCCAGCCACAGCACGGCCGGCAGGAGCCCGAGCCCGCCTTGCGCCACGCCGTCAGGCTGCAACCCGGCGAACGGCGCCGTCAGGCTGGCAAGCTCCAGCAGGACCGGCAAGGCGGCGACCGCGCCGACCAGACCGCCCGCCGCGGCCAGCCGGGTTGCGCGAAACGCGAAGCGGGCCGCGATGTAGCCGTCCGTCGCCCCCAAGCCGTGCACGATCTCGATTGCCTCCCGCCTTGCCGCCAAGCCGGCGCGCGTGGCCACCGCGATCACCGCCGCCGCCACCGCCGCCACTACCAGCAGGGCGACGCCGGCGCAGGCCTGGAGGCTGCGCGCCAGCGCGGTCAGCCGGGCGATCCAGACGCCGTGGCTCTCGACCAGCGTGCCCGGCGCCACCGCTTCAAGGCGCGGCGCGAGCCCGCGGAGCTCGGCCGCGGCATCGGCCAGCCGCACCTGCACGACCGCGGGCAGCGGCAGCGAGAGGCGCTCGACGCCGCCGCCGAGCCAGGGGCGCAGCAGCTCCGCGAGTTCGTCGTCGCTCAGGGCGCGCGCCTCGCGGATGCCCGGCGTGGCGCGCAGCAGCGCCACGACAGCCGCGAGCCGCGTGCCCGCTTGACCGGTCGCCGGCGCCTCGCCGCGCGGGACCTGCACCGTCAGCGAGGCCCCCGCGCCCTCCCGCCAGTGCCGCGCGAGGGAGGCCGCGCCGACCGCGCCGGCGAGCGCCAGGGCGGCGAGGAACGCCATCGCGGCGACCAGGAACGGCAGCATCCGGTCCGACAGCGCGCGGCGCAGGCCAAGCTCGTCAAAGCCGGCGGGCCGCAGCAGCGCCCGGCGGCGGCGGAACGGGCGGTCCATCTCAGGCGCTCACCAGCCGGCCGTGGTCGAGCCGCAGGGAGCGTGCGACATGCCGCGCGACCATCGCGTCGTTGTGGGTGGCGACCACCACCGTGGTGCCGATCCGGTTCATCTCCTTCAACAGCTGCATCAGCCGTTCGGCCTGCACCTCGTCGAGATTGCCGGTGGGCTCGTCGGCCAGCAGCAGGCGGGGCCGGCCGATCACCGCGCGCGCGATGGCGACGCGCTGCTGCTCGCCGCCCGACAGTTGCGCCGGGCGGGCGGCGAGCTTGTCCGTCAGCCCGACCCAGCGCAGCATCTCCATCACGTCGGCGCGGATCTGTCCCTCCGGGCGGCCGGCGAGGCGCAAGGGGAGGGCCACGTTGTCGTAGGCCGATAGATGCGACAGGAGGCGGAAATCCTGGAACACGACGCCGATCCGTCGGCGCAGGCCGGGCAGCGCGCGCCGCTCCGCCCGCTCGATGTCCGCGCCGAGAATCGAGAGCCGCCCGCGTGTCGGCCGCGCGGCGAGGTACATCAGCCGCAGCAGGCTGGTCTTGCCCGCGCCGGAGGGGCCGAGCAGCCAGCGGAAGCCCCCTTCGGGGATCGCGAAGCTCAGGTCGTGCAACACCTCGGGGTCCGCCTGGCCGGCGTGACCATAACGAAGCCCAACCGACTCGAATCGAACCATCCGGCTCCCGGTCCCGTGCCGGCGGCATTCTTGCCACTCCAAGCGCCCCGCCGAAACCCGCGTCTATGGATTGCGTGTACCTCCGCGTGCCGCAATCGCCCCCCGCTGGTGAGCATTGCAACGGGGTGCGGCATTGAGCGACCATTGCGCGACTTCGTGATGGAGCTTTCCCCGAATGCGGATCGTCTGCCCGGCCTGCTCGGCCGCCTACGACGTGCCGGACGCGCTGCTCGACACCCCCCGGCCGGTGCGTTGCGCCCGGTGCGGGCACGAGTGGCTACCGGAGGCAGCGATCGGGTCTGGACCCTCCGAAGCCCACCCGGTGGAAGTCTACGATGAGCCGCCGCCTGGAAGCTCCGTGGTGGAGCGCCTCGGCGAACTCCCGGAGAGCGCGACCGGGCTCTCCGTCTCGGTGGTCGACGCGCCTTCGCCGCCCACGCCGGCACCTGTCGCTCCGGCGGCGATACGGGACGAGGAGCCCATCGCGGAACCGTCGCTGACCGCGTCCACGGAGCAGGCCCTGGTCGTCGAGCCGAGCCCGCGCCGCGAGGGAACGCTGCTCCGCCTCGCCTGGGGGGCCAGCGTGCTGGTCCTGGTGCTGCTGGCCTGGGGAGCGTACAGCTGGCGGACCGAGATCATGCACGCTTGGCCGGCGAGCGAACGGCTTTATGCCGCGCTCGGATTGCTCCCGGGCGGACCCTGAGCGTGTGTAGCGACGCGCCCTCTGCGGCAGAGGCGTTGGTGGAGCGCGCCGGCCAGTTGCTGACCGCCGGCCGGACGGCGGAGGCCGAGGCGGAGCTGCACGCCGCGGTCCGGCTCGATCCCGAGAACCCGGACGCGCCCTATGCGCTCGGCGTCATCGCCTTGAACCGTCAGCAGCCGAGGGAGGCCGAAACCCTCCTGCGTCGCGCCGTCCTGCTCGACCCGGAGTTCGCGGCGGCGCACCAGAACCTTGGGATCGCCTTGCAGATGCTCGGCCAGAGCGTGGCCGCCATCGAGGCTTACCGCCAGGCGGTGTCACGCGAGCCCGAACTGGCCGAAGCCCACGCGATGCTCGCCGACGCGCTGGCGTCCAGCGGGCGGCGCGGCGAGGCGCGCGAAAGCTACGTCCGGGCGGCGGCGGCGGCGCCCGGTTCGACGGTGGCGCTCCTCTGCGAGGCGAAGCTCGCGCTGGAGCACGGCCGAACCGAGGCGGCTGAGGCGCCATTGCGGGAAGTGGTCGCGCGCGAGCCGATACGCCGGGAGGCCCACCGGCTGCTCGGGACCGTGCTCGACCAACTCGGCCGGTTCGACGAGGCCGCCTCCTGCTACGAACGGGCCATCGCGCTCGATCCGAGCGACGCGGCAGCTTATTTCGGCCTGCTCAATGGCCGCCGGGTCACACCGGCCGACCAGCCCTTGCTGGGCCGGGTGGCGGAATTGGCGGAGCGCCCGGGGCTCGGCGACATGCACCGGATGCCGCTGCATTTCGCGCTCGGCAAGGCATTCGATGATCTCGGCGAGCCCGCGCGGGCGATCCGGCACTACGACGCGGCGAACGCGGCTCGCGCGCGCCTCTGGACGTTCGACGCGGATGGCCTCGCAAGCTGGGTGGATCGTCTGATCGGCGCCTTCACCAAGGACTATGTCGCGCGTCATGCCGCGCTCGGCACGGAGGACGCGACGCCGGTGCTGATCCTGGGGATGCCCCGCTCGGGAACCACCCTGATCGAGCAGATCGTGTCGCGCCACTCGCGCGTTGGCGCCGCCGGCGAGCTCGTCTTCTGGAATGTCGAGGGGCGGGCCTGGCACCGCGACGGACTGGGGGCGGAGACCGCGCGCCGCATGATCTCCGCATACCGAACGCTGCTGCGCGAGCGTGCGCCGGAAGCGGCACGGGTGACGGACAAGATGCCGTACAATTTCCAGTGGATCGGCTTGGCGCACATCCTGTTCCCCAATGCGCGCTTCGTCCATGTTCGGCGCGATCCGGTCGATACCTGTCTGTCGATCTATCGCACGCCGTTCGACTTCGATCAGGGCTGGATGAGCAGCCGGGAAAACCTCGTGCTCTACTACCGGCAATACGCCCGGCTGATGGCGCATTGGCGGACCGTGCTGCCCAGTGATCGGCTGCTGGAGGTCGACTATGAGACGCTGGTGGCCGCGCGGGAGGCGGAGACTCGCCGTATGGTGGCGTTCTGCGGGCTCGACTGGGACGACGCTTGCCTACATCCCGAGCGGAGCCGCAGCGCGATCCGTACGGCGAGCGTCTGGCAGGCGCGTCAGGCCGTCTACGCGGACGCGGTCGAGCGCTGGCGGAGGTACGAACCCTGGCTCGGTGCGCTGCGTGACTTGCACGAGGACCGCTAGGTCCGGGCCGACATCTCGGTGTTGTTCCGGCCGCCCGAGGGGGGGCGCACGAAAGCCCCCCGTGGTGGTAGCCACGGGGGGCAGTGTCGCGTTGCCCTGACTTAGGCCTTGCGGCGACGGCGGGCGATGCCGAGTCCCAGCAGGCCGGCACCCAGGACGGCCATCGTGGCCGGCTCCGGGACGACGATCGAGTGAAGGGTGAGGGCTTCCTCGAGCGAGAAGTAGGTCGTGCCGCCAGGGGCTAGCGGCGTCACGAAGTTGATGGTTCCCGACCGATGATTGGCCGCGATGTTCGTGAAGAAGGTATCCGGGCCGCCATAGCCGGTGGTGTCGCTCGCGTTGCCGGGAGCGCCGTAGGCGTCGATGCCGTCGCCGTCGAAGCCGAAGATGTCGAGCTTCGAGCTTACCGACCCGAGGCCCGAGATTGGGTGGCTGCTGTTGTTGACGACGCCGAGCAGCGTGTCCTCGGCACCGTCATAGGGGCCTTGCCCGGTGACACTGGAGCTGATGCTGCCGTTCGCATTGTACGTGATGATCACGCCGCAAGTGGTGTCGTGTCCGAATGCCGGGCAGACCGCGGCCTCGGCCTTCGGTGCGCCCGCCATCAGCGCGGTACCTGCCAGGAAAGTCCCGGCGACCAGGATTTGACGAAATCTCATTGAAACTTTCCCTTCTCGACCAGTTGTCTGCTCGACTAGACGCAGTCGTCAATGCCTGGAGCAAAACTTGTGCCAAGAACGGTAACCGGAATGATTTCAGCGCGCTAGGCTGGGGTAACGCGGAGGTTTGCTCCGGGAGTGTAAAGTTTTCCGACGGATCAGCCGGTCCGGCGAGAAGGGCCGCAAGGCGGCGTGCCCGCAACACCGTCGCCGCGAGGCCCTCGCGATGACGATCCAGCGCTCGGTGACGGATCAGAACTGCTTCAGCAGCCTGTCGATGTAGTCCAGCTCCGGTTGCGGTCGCGCGCGGTCGGCGCCCCGGCGGCGCAGTTCGTCCTGGATCGCCCGGGTGCGCTGGCGCTCCATCTCCTCCGGGACCCGCACGGCGTCGCTCTCGTCGGAGCCGGCGCTGCCCTGGCCAAGCTGGCGGCCGAGCGGGTCGCGCTTGTCGCCGCGCCCGTGCTGGCCGGGCAGCGGGCCCTCCGCCGTGCCGTTCCGGTCGCCCCGCCCGTCCTGGAGACTGAGGCCCATGTTGCCGTTCGGATCGCCGCCCTCGTCGCTGTCGCCGGACTGGCCAGGGCCGAACTGCTTGGCCATCTGCTGGCCCATCTCCCGGCCGCCCTTCTGCAGCGCCTCGATCGCCCGCTGCTCGGACTGGCCGGCGGCGTCGTCCTGCCCGTGGCCCAGCGCCTGGCCGGCGTCGCGCATTGCCTGGTCGGCCTCGCCCAGGCCCTGTGGCACCTGGCCGGTGAGGTCGCCGAATTGCTGCATCAGCTCGCCGAGCGCGCGGCGCAGCGCCTGCTGCACTCGCCGGTCGGCCTCGCGCTGCGACTGCTGCCCACCCTCTGAGGACTGGTCGCCGCGTTCGGCATTGCGCCGGCCGCCACGCGGGTCCTGCGGCTCGCCGCGCTGATCGGCCGTCTGCCCGGCGCGATTCTCGGCACGGTCGAGCAGCCCGCCCTGCCGGCCGATCATGTCCTGTAGCGCGCCCATCTGCTGCTGGCCGCGCTGACGCTTCTCGGCGTTTTTTGCGTCCGCCTGGCCGTGCTCGGGCCTGGCGTTGCGTAGCTGGTCGAGCATCCGTTCCAGCTCGGCCATGCGGTTGCGGGCCTCGTCCATCTTGCCCTGCCGCGCTGCCTCGCGCGCCGCCTCGGCCATCCGCTGCAGGTCCCGGCTGTCGAGATGCCGCGCCTCGGGATCGAACGACAGGTCCGCGCCCTCGCGCCGCGCCTGGTCCAGCAGCGCCTCGAGGCGCTGGCGGATCGCGTTCTCCAGCTCCTTCAGCTTCTGGTCGAGCGCCGTACGGTTGCTCTCGCTGGGGTTCTCGGTGGCGCGGTCGAGCGCCTGCCGCACCGCCTCTCGCGCCGCTTCCAGGGCTCGGGCGCTGCGCTCGGCGCCGCCTTCCTCGAGGTGCAGCGCGAGTTCCCACATCAGTTGCTGCGCCTGCTCGACGGATTGCGGTGCGCGGCCGCGCACCAGCCGGTAATAGGTGTCCGCCAGGTTGAGGAACGCGCCGGTGTCGCCGCCGAGCGCCTCCGGTGCCAGCAAAAGCTTGTCCAATTCCGCGACCGCGCCGGCCCGGTCGTCGGGATCGAGGCTCAACTGCTTCCGCACGGCGATCAGCGCGCGGGCCACCGGGTGATGGAAGACGCGCTCGGGCAGCACGAAACCCGCATCGGCGCTCGACCCCGTCAGGCCCGCGGCATCCTGCCCGACCAGCCGGGCAACCACCGGGAGCCCAGCCCAGGGACTGGCGGTGAGGTCTTGCAGGTTGACGCCCTTGGCGGATTTTGCCGAGCCGCCCGGGACCGGAATGCTCAGCGTGAGCGGCGGCGCGTCGGGCCGCTCGCGCAGCCGCAGCTCGGCCCGCAATTGCACCACCCCGTAGTCGTCCGACACCTGCCAGGGCAGCCGCGTCTGCAGGCTGCTCGGCGCCGCTCCGGGCGGCTCGGCCCAGGCGACGGAGGGCGACCGGCTGGCCAGCACGGAGAGATCCCAGCCGGCGAGCTCCCGCCCGCCGCGACGCACCGCGAGGCGGCCGCCGCCGGTCAGATCGAGGTCGCCCTGGAAGCTCGCGGCATCGAGTGCCCGGAACGGCTCGGTGCGACCGTTCAACGCGAGGGTGGGTGGGGCGCCCTCGCCCCCGGTGAGGCTGGCCGTGAGGTGCGAACCGGAGGGCACCGACACCGGGCCGCCTTCCGGCTTGAGGAACAGCGGCGCGAGGCCGGTATAGCGGGGCGGCGTCACCCAGACCTGGAGCTGCGCCGATTGCGGAGCGGGCGCGATCGGCAGGTTCGGCGTCATGGCGTCGGCCAGCCGCGCCGGGCCGTCGGAGCCGGCGATCACCAGCGCGGCGGCAAGCGCCACCACCAGGCCGCCACGCAGCGCCCGCCGGTCCAGCCGGGCCAGCCCCGGCCGCGGCACGCCCACGCGCAGCCGGCGCACCTGGCGGACCGCGCGGGCGACATGCGCTTCCCAGAGCGCATCGGTCGCCGGGTCGGCCCCGAAATCGGCCCCGAAATCGGCCTTGGGATCGGCGCGCGAGGGCCGGTCGGCGAGCACCGACAGCGGGCGATGCCGCAGCCCCGATGCGATCTCCAGCCGCCGATCGGCCGCCGCGTCGTCCGGCGCCGCGAGCCCGCGCAGCCCGCGCGCCAGGAGCACGATGATGGCGAGCGCGGTCGCGGCGAGCAGCAGCGTGTGGGCCCAAGGCGGCAACACGCGCGGCAGGCCGAGCAGTGCGAGGCAGACGAACAGTCCGGCGACGCCGAGCGGCGGCCAGAGCGCGGGCCAGACCCGCTCGAACAAGAGCGCGAGCCGGGCGGCGGCCCGCCGGCCCCGCAGCCGACGGAGCAGCCGATCCGTCTCTCCGGTTGCCCGTACGCTCTCCCGGCGTTCGCCCTTGGGGGGTTCGCTCATCCGTCTCCGCTCGTCAGACCCAGTTCGGCACGCGATCGCCGGCCCACAGCGCCTCGACCGGCTGACGGGCGCGGATCGTCGCCCATTCGCCGTCCGCGACCATCGCCGCGGCGGCCAGCGGCCGGGCGTTGTAGGTGGAACTCATCACCGCACCATACGCGCCCGCATCCAGGATCGCCACGCGCGCGTGCGGCGCGAGCGGCGGCAGGGCGCGGTCGCGCGCGAACGTGTCCCCGGTCTCGCAGACCGGCCCGACGATGTCCGCGGATGTCGCCGGGCGCGCCGCGTCCACCGCCGAGAGCGGCACGATGCCGTGCCAAGCGTCGTACATTGCCGGGCGCACCAGGTCGTTCATCGCCGCGTCCAGCACGACGAAGCGCGTGCCCTCGCCGCGCTTCACCAGCACCACCGAGGCGAGCAGCGCACCCGCCGGCCCGACCAGCCAGCGGCCGGGCTCCACCACCAGCGCGAGACCGAGCCCGCCAAGCGTGGCACGGATGGCGCCGGCGAGCGCCGCCGGGCTGGCGGCGGGCTCGTCGCGGTAGCCGATGCCGAGGCCGCCGCCGCAATCCATCGTCTCGACGGATTGGCCCGCCGCGCGCAAGCCCCGCACCAGCTCGGCGAGACGGGCAAACGCCGCGCGGTAGGGTTCCACGGAGAGAATTCTGGCTGCCGATATGAACCGCGAGCCCCGCCGGTGCGATCCCTGGCAGGCCGTCGGCGCGGGCATACAGCGCGGCGGCGTCGCGGTAGGGAATGCCGAACTTGTCGCGCGCGCGGCCGGTGCTGATCTTGGCGTGCGTGCCGGCCTCGACGTCCGGATTGACCCGCAATGCGATCCGCGCCGTGCCGCCCATCGAAACGGCAATGCCGGAGAGCATGTCGAGCTCCTCCGCGCTCTCGACATTGATCTGGCCGATCCGCCTCTCCAGCGCGAGGCGCAGCTCGGCCGCGCTCTTGCCGACGCCCGAGAACACGACGCGCTCCGGCGCGATGCCAGCCGCGAGTGCGCGCAGCAGTTCGCCGCCGCTCACCACGTCGGCGCCGGCGCCCTGGGCCGCGAATACGCGCAGCACCGCGAGATGGTCGTTCGCCTTCACCGCGTAGTGGATGCGCGCCCCGAGTCCATCCAGCGCGCCGGCCAGCGCGCCGGCCAGCGCGCGATAGCGCGTCCGCATGACGCCCGCCGAGTAGACCCAGACGGGCGTGCCCAGCGCATCGGCCACGCGCGCGAGCGGCACGCCGTCCATCACCAGCCCGTCCATCACGTGCATGGAGAGATGCGGCCGCGCGGCGATCAGCTCGGCGATCGAGGGTTCCGCGGTGCCGGCCGGGTGATCGGGTGTGGGGGCGTGCATCGGGTGAGGATAGAGCGTCTGACGAAACGCGGCCACCGGGAGCCCCGAGGACCCTTCCCTCGCCCTGCTCGGGGTGGGACTGGTCGGGCTGAGGTGGACGCGCGGCAGACGGATCTGGCCCAGGCGACAGCAGGCAGATTCTGCCGGCCGGCATTCGCATCCGGCCAACCCGGCACATTCTGCCGCGCAAATGCCGCTGAAACCGCGGTTGGGGCTGGCCCATCGCTTGCAGCGACGGTGAAGGGAGCTGCAACGAGGCGAGGCTCCCGCGAGAGGAGAACCATCCCATGTCGGTCACGAGCGTAAGCCAGTCGCCGTGGTGGCCCACCACCAACGGCGCCGCCGCCTGTTCCAGCACGAGCACGCAGGCGGCGCCGGCATCTTCCACCAGCACGTCCGCGACGCCCGCGGGCACTTCGCCCGCTGCCGCCACGATCAGCTCCAGCGACCCGACCCAGCAGCTCAGCGCCGAGCTGCAGGCGTTCCTGGTGCAGCTCCAGGGAGGCGGCGCCGCCGCTCCCGGCACCACCGCGGCCCAGCCGGGGACCAGCACGGCGGCGACCAGCACCGATCCGACCGGGACCGGCGCGGTGTCCGGGGCGCACCACCACCATCATCACCAGCCGCACGCCAGCGCGCCGGGACAGGGTTCGGACGCCACCGGCTCGGCCCCGGGCAACGCGGCAAGCACGGCATCCGGCGCCAATGCCCCCAACGGCCAAAGCGGCGCGGCTGGATCGATCCAGGGCTTCGCCAACTCGCTGGTCGCGGATGTCGCCCAGGCGCTGCAGTCCTATGGGAGCGCGGCGGCGTCGGTCGCCGGCTCGACCGCCACGATGTCCTCCGGCCTCGCTCTGGCCGCTTGATAGGATCCGTCTCCGTCCGGGTTCACCGGGTCGGGTAGGTCCGGGGATAGATGATCTCGTTCGGCGGACCGGGCGGGGATGGCGGGCCTTTCTTGCCACAGGCGGCAAGCAGGACCAGCGCGAGCAGCAGGACCGCGGCTCTCACGACGGCGCCACCTGCCAGCGCCGCGCCTGTTCGGCGACATTTGCCGGCGCCGTGCCGCCGTAGCTTGTGCGGGACGCGACCGACGCCTCGACCGTCAGCACGGAGAAAACCGCCTCAGTGATGCGCGGCTCCACCTGCCGCATCTCGGCCAAGGTCAGCTCCGCGAGGTCCACGCCCTTGGCCTCCGCCATCGCCACCAGTCGGCCGACGGCGTGATGGGCGTCGCGGAACGGCAGGCGCGGCACGCGGACCAGCCAGTCCGCGAGGTCGGTGGCGGTGGCGAAGCCGCTGCCGGCGAGTTCGCGCATTCGGGCGACATCGGGTGTCATGTCGCGCACCATTCCGGTCATCGCGGCGAGCGACAAGGCCCAGGCGTCGGCGGCGTCGAACACCGGCTCCTTGTCCTCCTGCATGTCCTTGGCGTAGGCGAGCGGCAGCCCCTTCATCACGGTCAGCAACGCCACCAGCGCCCCGGTGACTCGCCCGGTCTTGGCCCGCACCAGCTCGGCGGCGTCGGGGTTGCGCTTCTGCGGCATGATCGAGCTGCCGGTGGTGAAGGCGTCGGACAGCCGGATGAAGCGGAACGGCGCGCTGCACCAGATGACGATTTCCTCCGCCATGCGCGAGAGATGCACGGCCGAGATCGCGGCGGCCGAGAGGAATTCGAGGGCAAAATCGCGGTCAGACACCGCGTCCAGCGAGTTCGCGGTCGGCCGGTCGAAACCGAGCGACGCGGCCGTCATCTCCCGGTCGATCGGGAACGAGGTGCCGGCGAGTGCCGCCGAGCCGAGCGGGCACTCGTTGAGCCGCCGGCGCCCGTCCGCCAGCCGCCCGCGATCGCGGGCGAACATCTCGGCGTAGGCCAGCAGGTGGTGGCCGAAGGTGACGGGCTGGGCGGTCTGCAGATGGGTGAAGCCGGGCATCGGATCGCCCGCATGGGCCTCGGCCCGCTCCGCCAGCGCGCGCACGAGGTCGGCGAGCTGCGCGTCCAGTCCGTCGATCGCGTCGCGCACCCATAGGCGAAAATCCGTCGCCACCTGGTCGTTGCGGCTGCGCGCGGTGTGCAGACGCTTGCCGGCCTCGCCGACGCGCTCGGTCAGCCGCGCCTCGATGTTCATGTGAATGTCCTCGAGCGCCGCGGCGAAGGGGAAGCGCCCGGCCTCGATCTCGGCGGCGATCGCCCCTAGCCCGTCGCGGATCGCCTGCTCGTCGGCGGCGTCGATGAGGCCGATCCGCGCCAGCATCGCGGCGTGCGCCAGCGAGCCGCGGATATCCTGACGCCACATCTTGCGGTCGAAGCCGATCGAGGCGTTGATCTCCTGCATGATGACCGACGGGCCGGCGGCGAACCGGCCGCCCCATTGTCTGTTCGCCTCGCTGTTGCGGCGCTCCGGCGTTTCGCTCAAGTCCCGTATCTCACCCTGGTTGGAAGGTCGCCCGAAATGCAGTTGATGTCTCGCCGGCTGGTGCTCGCGGCGGCCGGGACCGTAGCGACGGCCGCCGTCGCGCGCAAACCGCTCGCCGAGGATCCCGGCAAGTCGGAATTAGGCGACCTCTCCGCCCTCAAGCCGACCGATCCGCCCAAGCCGCTGCCCGAGATCACCTTCGTCGATGCTGACGGGACCGAGCACCACCTCGAGGAATTCCGCGGCCACGGCATGGTGGTGAACCTCTGGGCGACATGGTGCGTGCCCTGTGTGGCCGAGATGCCGGCGCTGGCGGGATTGTCCAAGACCCTCGCGCCGGACGATATCGCGGTGTTGCCGCTTTCGTCGGATCGGGGCGGCGCGGCGGCGGTGCGGAAATTCTACGAGGCCCACGAGATCGGCGCTTTGCCGGTGCTGCTCGACCCCAAGGGCGCGGCGGCCCGGGCTTGGGGCGTGCAAGGCATCCCGACCACGATCATCGTCGACAAGCAAGGCCGCGAGCGCGCTCGCCTGGCAGGGGCGGCGGATTGGGCGACCCCGGCGGCGGCGGCGAAGGTAAAGCGACTGATCGGCGCCTGATCGCGCCGCTTGCGGGAGCGTTTTCGGATCGCTACAGTTATGGAGTCGCACTGAACTTCCGGAGGGGCGCCGCGGATGGCCTTCGACAGGAGCAAGCCGTCCGAGGATCAAATCGAGAAATGGTTTCTCGACGTGCGCCCGGTTGAGCCCCGCACCTTCGAATTTGCCCTCGGTACTCGGCGGCACGGTGTCCGCCGGAGCCTACACGGCCGGCGCGGTCGACTTCCTGACCGAAGCGTTGGACTGCTTCACGGCGGCCAAGGCGGCCGGCGCGGCGCCGCGTCACGGCGTCGTGCTCAAGCTTATCGCCGGCACGTCCGGCGGCGGCGTGAACGCCGCCATCGCGGCGAGATCGCTGGCCTACGACTTCCCGCATGTCGTGCTCGGCACTCCGGTCGGCGCGGCCATGACCGGCAACCCGTTCTATGACACCTGGATCAAGACGCTGCGGCTCGACCGCTTTCTCGAAACCGACGACATCAAGCGGGACGTGCCCTCCCTGCTCAATGGCGGCCCGATCGATGCCGGCGGGGACCAGATAGCGGGCTTCCAGTCCGGTCCGGCGAGGGCGCGACCTTGGGTGGCCTCGCCGCTCCGGGTGATTCTCACGCTGACCAGCCTGCGCGGTGTGCCCTACCGGACCCAGCTGGGCGCCAAGCTCAGCCAGACCTACATCGATCACGCGGACTACGCGCGATTCGCCTTCGTCTATCCCGGCCAGGTCCTCGCCGAGGCGCGGCCCGACGAGCAGGTGCTCGGTTTCGGCGCTGAACAACCGCCACAGGCGATTGGCTGGAAGCCCTTCAGCGAATTCGCCAAGGCGACGGCCGCGTTTCCCGCGGGCTTTCCCGCTCGCGCGCTTAGCCGGCCGACCAGCCACTACCGATGGCGCGTGATACCCTACCCGCCGGGACCAACGGGCCCGCAGACCTATATGTGGGTTCCCCCCGACTGGGACGCGATGGCCTCGCCTGGCGGCGACGTTCCCGAGACTTGGGATTTCCTCGCGGTGGACGGCGGGGCGACCGATAACGAGCCGATCCAACTCGCCCGCACCGCGTTGGCCGGCCTGCTCGGGCGCAATCCGCGCGATCCCGCCACGGCGACGCGCGCCGTTTGGCTGATCGACCCGTTCGCCGGGCGCGCCGCACTCGGGCCCGCGGCACCCGCTCCGTTCGCCAGCGAACTCGGCGCCATCATCACGACCCTGACGCAGCAGACCCGCTACAGCACCGCCGACGTGCTGATGGCGGCGGACGAGAACGAGTTCAGCCGGTTCATGCTCTCGCCCTTCCGCGACGGCCTCACCGGGGAGCAGGCGATCGCGAGCGGCGGCGTCGGCGCCTTCATCGGCTTCGCCTGCCCCGATTTCATGCGCTTCGACTACCTGCTCGGGCGCGCCAATTGCCGCGACTACCTGCTCAACGAGTTCGTCCTGTCGAAGGACAACCCGCTGTTCGGAGGCTGGACCGACACTCAGCGAGCTGATTTCGTCGTCAAATCCGATCCGCGAATGCTGCCCATCATACCGCTGGTCGGCTCGGCGGCTGCGGCGCAGCCCTTGGCCGACTGGCCGAGGGGCAAGCTCAATCCCGACACGCTGCGCGACCCGATCGAGGCGCGCTTTCGCGCCGTATTTTCGGAGGAACTATCCGGCACGCCTTTCAAGGCGCTGCTCGGCATCGCCGGCGCATATCTCACGCAACGCTATGTCGCCGATTATGTCATCGACACGATGAAGGCGTATCTGGACAAGGCCGGGCTGGCGTAGGCCGTCGCGCGAAACCAAGGGGGGCGGCTTCAGTCATCCGCCTTCGTTCCGTCCGGCACGCCGGCCAGGCGCAGTCCGGCGGCGAAATGGTCGCGGTCCTGCGGGCGCTCGAAGGGGCTGGTCTCCAGGAAGCGGGCGACCGTGAAGTCGGGTTCGATCGCCAGCAGGCGGCGGCAGACCACGGCGGCCTCCTGCATCTGGCCGAGATAGCCGAGCGCGGCGAGATACGGCTTGCAGGCAGCGGAGAAGGATGGGTTCATCTCGCTGACCGCGCGGCCATAGGCGACGGCGCTTTCGTAGTCGCGCTTGAGCAGCGCCACGATGATGAAGGCGGTATCGAAGAAGAAGGCGTGCGGATCGAGCGGGGACAGCTTCTTGTAGCGGGTGATGCGCCGCTCGGCCTCGTCCCACTCGCCGAGATAGGCATAGGCCACGCCCGACAGGTTCCACGCCATCGCGAGGTTCGGGTTGGCCGACAGCGCGCGCTCGTGCAGCGCGATCGCCTCGCGCAGCCGGTGATGCAGGAAGGCGCGGACGTGGCCGGCGATGGTCAGCGCGCGGGCGTCGGAAGGGTCGAGCGTCACCGCCTGCTCGGCGTGCTGTCCGGCCGTGCTCAGCGCGGTTTCGGCGTCCGGGGCCCAACCCTGCCCGACCAGGAAGATGTGCCAGTAGGCGTACCACGCATGGGCGCCGGCATAGTCGGGCTCGGCCGCGATCGCCTGCGCGAGCAGTTCGCCCGCCTGCATGAAGGGGACGTGCTCCATGCGGCCGATCAGCGGCAGGGCGCGCAGCAGCAGATCGTAGGCGGTGGGATCGTGCGGCGGGCGGGCGGTGACGCGCTTGGCCTCGATCAGTAGGATCTCGGGGTCGATCTGCGCCACCACCTCGGCGGCGATCTCGTCCTGCAGGGTGAGCAGGTCGTGGGTCTGCCGGTCGAACCGGCGAGCCCAGACCACCTGGTTGCCGGCGCGCAGGTCGAGCAGGCGCAAGGTGATGCGCAGCCGGTTGCGGACCTTCTGGATGGTGCCGTCGAGGAGAAAATCGAGCCCGAAGGTGCGCCGGATCTCGCCCTCGTCGCGACTGTCGGCGGCGAACCGGCCGAGCGAGTTGCTGGACACCAGGAACATCCAACGAAAGCGGGCGAGCGCCGTGGTGATCTCCTCGGCGAGCCCGGGCGACAGATGCGCCTCCTCCTCGCCGGTCCCGACCAGCTGCAGCGGCATCACCCCGAGCCTGGCGCCGCCGCGCGCCGCCGCGCGGGGCTCCGGCCGGACCTCCTGTGCCGGAAGGATCGGCGGTGGTTCGGGTTCGTCCGGCGGTGGGCGCGAGGGGCGGAACGCGGCCCGGCTGCCGCCGCCGCGGATCTCGGCGAGCAGGCGCTGGGTCTCGGCCGAGGGCGCCGCGTCCAGCAGATCGGCGAGCACTCCACGGCAGCGTTCGTACGCCTGGATCGCCATGCCGCGCTCGCCGCGCGCCGCGTGCGCCCGCATCAGCGCGCGCCAGGCGCCCTCATGCGCCCGGTCGATCGACAGCAGCTGCTGGGCAGCCGGGATCGTCGCCTCCGGCTCCACCTGCTCGCGCAGCAGAGCCTCGGCGAGATTGCGCGCCCGGTCGCGCAGCCGCTCCCGTTCGGTGGTGAGCCAGGTGTCGAAGGCCGGGTCCACACCGTCGAGATCCTCGAGCAGGTCGCCGTCGAGCAGCGAGAGCGAGGTCGGCTGGGCGGTGGTCGCCCGCATGACCTCCTCCACGTCCACCCAGAAGGCGCCGGGCTTGAGCGAGAGGTGATCGCGGGTGATGGACAGTATCTCGGCGCCGGCGGGCGACAGCGCGTCGAGCAGCCGATGGATCTCCTGGCGCAGCGAGGCGCGCGCCTGCTCCTCGGGTCGGCGGCTCCAAAGGAGTTCGGCCAGACGGCCGCGCAGCGCCGGACGCGGGGCGGACAAGGCGATCACCGCCAGCAGGGCGCGCGTCTTCCGGCCAGCGGGCAGGACACTCTCGCTGGTCAGCGTCCACGCTTCCATTTGCCCGATCAGCCGCAGCCGGACGGTGACGGGCCCGCTGGCGCCTGGCATCACGACCTGCCCCTGCAGACGTTGTGCGGCACCTACATTCATATGCTCATATGGTCGGAACGCGGGCGCATAAGCAAGTTCTCTTGCAAGGTTCGCCTGCACATGCCGTACCAGGAGACCGTCACACCGGACGCTAGATGGCCGCTTCGGCGAAGATAGGACGCACGTCCCCGCGCCACTCGCCATGGTACTTCCCGAGCCAGTATTCCGCCTGGGTCGGGCCGCCGCCAACGATTTCTTCCAGCGGTGCGAGATGGATCGCCTCGTCGCGCCCCGACGCATCCAGCCTCCGACGGGCGCGCAGCCCGTCCCGCGCCACTGCCAGCGCGTCGCGCGCCAATTCGCGCAAATTCCGACCCGCTCCGTGCGTGTCGAGCCGCGCGTCGAGCCCGTGACGCGGCACCGCCGCACGCAATGCGACCGTGTCCTGCCAGGTCTGCCTGCGCACCAGCGCCTCGGCCGCCGCGAGCGCCCCCTCGTCGTACAGCAGCCCGACCCAGAACGCCGATTGCGCCACCATCATGTCGGGCCGGCCGGCATCGGAACCGCGCATCTCGAGAAACCGCTTGAGCCGCACGTCGGTGAAGGCCGTGGTCATGTGGTCGGCGAAATCCCCCACGGTCGCCACCTCGCCGGCGAGTTCGGGCACGCGGCCGGCCATGAAGTCGCGGAACGATCGCCCGGCCACGTCGATGTATCGCCCGTTTCGGTACACGAAATACATCGGCACGTCGTCCACCAGCCATTCCGCGTACCGCTCGAAGCCGAACCCGTCCTCGAACATCACCGCGGGAATCCCGGAACGCTCGTTGTCGGTGTCCGTCCAGACGTGGGCGCGAAAGGATAAGAAACCGTTAGGATGTCCCTCGGTAAACGGCGAATTGGCGAACAACGCGGTGGCGAGCGGCTGCAGGGCCAATGATACGCGAAGCTTGCGCACCATGTCGGCCTCGGAGGCGAAATCCAGGTTCACCTGCACGGTGCAGGTACGCGTCATCATGTCGAGGCCCATCGTGCCGACCTTGGGCATGTAGGCGCGCATCACCGCGTAACGGCTCTTGGGCATCCAGGGCATCGCGGCCCGGGTCTCTGTCGGGTGGAAGCCGAGCGGGGCGAAACCCAGGCCGAGCCCGGCGGAGACGGCGCGAACCTCCTCGAAATGCGCCGCGAACTCGGCGCGCGTCTCATGCAACGTGGCGAGTGGCGCCCCGGAGAGTTCAAGCTGCCCGGCCGGTTCCAGGGAGATCGACGCCGGCCCCTGCTTCAGGCCGATGATGTTGCCATGGTCGAGGATCGGCTCTCCCCGGATGGCGGACACGCCTTCGAGCAGCGCCTTGATCCCACGGTGCTCATAGGGCGGAGGGGCGAGGTCGGTCCGCCGAAAACCGAACTTCTCGTGCTCGGTGCCGATGCGGAACGCCTCCGGCGGCTTGCAGCCGGCCGCGAAATAGTCGGCCAGCTGCCGCATCGACGTGATCGGGGTCGCGTCGGCATCTCCGGGGTTGGACATCTGGCTCCCAGCGTTTCGACGTGTTTGGGCGTTTCGACGTCTTTGGGCGTTTCGACGTGTTTGGGCGTTTCGGCGTTTCAGGTCATCTAGTCGCCAGCCTGCAACAGGGCCAGACCGGCGATGCTGGCCGTCTCGGCACGTAGGACGCGCGGCCCCAGGCTGACCGGCACAACAAAGGGTTGGGCGCGCAGGGCGTCAAGCTCCCGCCCGCTGAAACCCCCTTCCGGCCCGACCAGCAGCGCCGCCATGTCCTCGCTCCGGCCGGGGCGAAGCGGCGCCCCGTTCGACCGCTCGATCGCTGCGAACAGCCTGCGCTCGGCCGGCCACGCGGCGAGCAGGTCGGGCAGGCGCTGGATCGGTGCGACGCGCGGCACGGTCAACCGCTCCGACTGCTCTGCCGCCTCGATGGCGATCGCGGTCATCCTGGCCGCGTTGATCCGCTCCGCGTTGGTCCGCTCGGTGGTCACGGGCAGCAGGGCCGCCACCCCGAGTTCGGTCGCCTTCTGTGCGACGAGGTCGGTCGCGTCCCGCTTCAGGAGGGCGAAGGCGAGCCAGAGATCGGGCTCCGCCGCCTGCGCGCGGAGCCGCGTCTCGATGGTGAGTTCGGCGCGATCCCGCTTGACGGTGGCCAGCCGGGCCTGCCATTCGCCGTCCGCGCCGTTGAACAGGCGCACCAGCGCGCCCGGGCCGCGGCGCATCACCGTGCCGAGATAATGCGCCTGGCCGGGCGTGGCGTGGACCTCCGCGCCCTCGGCCAGGGGCGCGCTCACGAAGAGGCGGATTGACCCCGACATGCCGCCGGGCAGATTAGCACCATGGCCGCCCATACCGACATCGCCGCCGGAGGCTGGGTCGCCCGGCTGCCGGCGAGCTGGGTGCCCTACGTGCTGCTGGCGCGGCTGGACCGGCCGATCGGCGTCTGGCTGCTGTTCCTGCCCGGCCTGTGGGGCATCCTGCTGTCCGGCCGGAGTGTGGCGGAAAGCGTGCGGCTGGTCGTGCTGTTCGCCGTCGGCAGCGTGGTGATGCGAGCGGCGGGATGCGTGGTGAACGATCTGTGGGACCGCGACATCGACCGGCGCGTGGCGCGCACCGCCGGCCGGCCGCTGGCGTCCGGCGCCGTGCGGCCGCGCCACGCCCTGGTCTTCCTGGTCCTCCTGCTGCTCGCCGGGCTGCTGATCCTGCTGCAACTGACGCCTCTCGCGCAGGCGCTCGGCGCCGGCTCGCTGCTGCTGGTCGGGCTCTATCCGCTGGCCAAGCGCGTCACCTGGTGGCCGCAGCTCGTGATGGGCTTCACCTTCGGCTTCGGTGCGCCGCTCGGATACGCGGCGGGGGCGGGGCGGCTCGACGCGGCGTGGCTGGCGATCTACGCGGCGGCGATCATGTGGGATCTGGGCTTCGACACGATCTACGCGCACCAGGATCGCGAGGACGACGCGCTGGTCGGCGTGCGCTCCACCGCGCTGCTGTTCGCCGAGCGCACCCGGCCGTTCCTCGTGCTTTGCTACGCCGGCACGGTGCTGGCGCTCGCCTGCGCCGGCTGGTTCGCCGGCTTGTCGGGCTGGTTCTATCCCGCGCTGCTGCTGCCGGCGTTTCTGTTCGCGCGGCAGATCGCGGCGCTCGACATCGACGACCCAGCGAATTGCCTGCGCCAGTTCCGCGCCAATCGCGAGGCGGGGCTCGCCGTGGCGCTCGCGCTGCTGATCGGGCGGATGTGAGCGAGGCGGAAGGGTTCGTCCGCCGCAACACGCTGATCGCCCGCGCGCCGCTGGTGCCGGAGATCGCCCTGCATCTGGCGAGCGAGATCACGCCGATCTGGCAGGCCACGGAGGAGTGGCTGGCCGCGAACAACCTCGAGCCGCCGTTCTGGGCCTTCGCCTGGCCCGGCGGGCAAGCCTTGGCGCGGCACGTGCTGGATCACCCCACGCTGGTTTCGGGTCGGCGGGTGCTGGATTTCGCGGCGGGCGGCGGCATCGCCGCGATCGCCTGCGCGCGCGCCGGAGCGGCATTCGTGGAAGCGGCCGAGATCGACCCGCTAGCCGCCGCCGCGATCCGGTTGAATGCACGTGCAAACGAGGCCGAGGTGAGCGCGGTCGCCGAGGATGTGGTGGGCTCCGACTGCCGCTGGGATCTGATCCTGTGCGGCGACGTCTGCTACGAGGCGCCGATGACCGGCCACATCCTGCCTTGGCTGCGCGCGATGGCGCGGCAGGCCGAGGTGTGGGTCGCCGACCCCGGCCGCGCCTACCTGCCGCGCGAAGGTCTTTTCCGCTTTGCCGAATACCGCGTCCCGACCACGCTTGAACTGGAGGACCGAACCGCGCGGGAGGTGGTGCTCTACCGCTTGGGCGCCGGAGGGGACGAGCGTCCGGGCGGCGGCTGAGACGGGGCCTGACCGCCGCCGGCCAGGCCGGAGATGTCGACTCCGTTCACGGTCGCGCCCTTCTCGCTGGCCACCACGTCCCAGACCAGATGGTCGCCCTCCGTTTTCGCCAGGCCGCGCGCCACGATGAGCACGGGTGCGGCGGCGCGCAGGTTCGGGTCGCCTTGCGCCTGCGCCATCAACGCGTCGAAACCGGTCAGTACCACCTTCGCGCGCCCGGCATAGCGGCCGGGTCCATGCACCACGACACTGCCGGAGGCGTCGAGCCGCGCGGCGGGCAACTCTATCGTCAGCGGATCGACGCCGATGGTAACGCCGGGGCCGTCGAACAGGCCCGCCAGCGCGGCGTCCCTCGCCTCGTCGTCCGGTGGGGTCGCCGTCGCGGCCAGGGCAACCCTGGTCAGCTCCGCGACGCCCACCCCGGACAGCACGGGATGCAGCACGATCCGGCGTGGCACCCAGGGCGCGAAGGCCGGCGGCAGGGACGGGATCTCGAGCCCCGCCAGTTCGAGGTTGATCGAGCTGGCGAGCCGGCTCTCGGGCGCGTCCGCCGCGAAGGCGAGACGCAGGGTGCCGATCGTCGCCTCCCGCCCCGCCATCGCGATTTGCAGGTGGTCGAAGGCTTCCTCGATCCGGCCGGACCGAACGCTGTCGCGCAGCGCCTCGACCAGCTGGTGCAGCGCGTCGCGCGTCGCTGCGTCGTCGCGCTGTCGAGCGACGGTGAGCGCGGCGATGGCGTGGGCCAGCGGTGCGAGCCGGTCGGGGTTCAGACCATCGAGCCGGCCATTGGCCCGGAGTGCGCGGGCCTGCAAGGCGAAGGCCTCCGCCGAGGCCCGGTCCGCCGAAATCCGCCAGCCCTCGATCGTCGCGTCCTGCTCGAAATCGAGCCGCCCGCCCGCCGCCGGCGTCGCGGTGCCGTGGGTCTCGTAGCGGTCCATCTGCTGGTGCTGGTGCTGAACGCCGCCGGCAACGTCGAGCACGACGCCACGGAGCCGGGCCTCGAAGCTCGACGGGCTGCCGAGGCTCGGGTCGATCAGCATCCGGCCATCCTGCCCGGCCAGGCTCAGCGTGGCCTCGGCCGGCACCGTCATTGTGGGATCGTCCGGTGCGGGCACGCGCATGGAGAAGCGCGAGGTGGGCGGCAGCGCGAGATCCTCCACCGCCCAGCGCCCGCCATCGAGCGGGCGCAAGGTGGCGGAGATCGTTCCCGCGCCGCCCGCGCCGGCGATCGGCAGCGCCGCGCGGTAATGGTCGCCCTCCGGCGTGATCCGCAGCGTCAGCTCGGGGATGGCGACCCCGGTGAGCCCGGACAGCCATGCGCGGAGCTGCTGCTCCAGCGCCGGGTCCGGCGCCGCCGTGAGACGCCCGGCGCCGCCAAGCAGAAGAACGAGGCCGAGCGCCCAGCGTATCGCCAACCGCACGGCCTCGTTCCCCCACCGGTTCAGAACCGAACCATAACCCGGCGCGGGTTAAGAGTCAGTTGGCGACCTCGACCAGCACCAGTTCGGTATCCTCGACGGCCTTGATCGTCAGCTCACGCTCGTCGCTCACGGCGGCCCCGTCGCGCGTGGCGACGGCAACCCCATTCACCTCCACCGCGCCGCTCGCGGGAACCAGATAGGCCGCGCGCCCCGGCGCCAGGGCGTGCCGCACCGTCTCGCCGGCGTGCAATGTGCCGGCGAGCACCGCGGCATCGGCATGGAGCGGCAGCGCCTCGCCGGCCTCGTCCTGGGGCCGGCCGCTCGCGAGCACCGAAAGCCCGCCATTCGCCTTGGGGAACTCGCGCGCGCCCCAGCCCGGCGCGACGCCGCGCCGATCCGGCAAGATCCAGATCTGGAACAGCCGCGTCGCCGTGGCCTCCCGATTGTATTCGGCGTGGACGATGCCGGTGCCGGCGTGCATCACCTGCACATCGCCTGCCTCGGTGCGGCCCTCGTTGCCGAGGCTGTCGCGATGCGTGATGGCGCCCTGCCGCACGTAGGTGACGATCTCCATGTCGCGATGGGGATGCGGGTCGAACCCCTGGCCCGGCGATATCTCGTCGTCGTTCCACACCCGAAGCCGGCCGAGGCCCATGCGGGCGGGGTCGTGATACTCGCCGAAGCTGAAATGGTGGCGCGCGTTGAGCCAATCATTCTGGAACCGGCCCAGGCTGCCGAACGGCCGCACCTCGATCATCGTGATCTCTCCTGTCCTGTTCGTTCGGTATCGAACGGTCGGGCTGGAGGTGGGCCCCCGGTGCCGCCGGCGCAAGGTGGGGCCTGTCCTCGCTCGCGGCAGCCATGCCCAGCTTGCGCAGCAGGCGGCCAAGCTCGCCGAGTTCCGTGGTGGTCAATCCGCCCATTGCCTCGGCGATGTCGCGCGCGTGCAACGGAAACAGCGCCTCGATCAAGCTGCGCCCCGTCGGGGTCAGGGCGACGCGGACGCTGCGCCGGTCGCCCGCGACCCGGGAGCGGCAGACCAGGAGGCGGCCCTCCAGCTTGTCGATCAGGTCGGTCATGTTGCCCGCGCTGGTCAGCACCTTGCGCCCCAGCTCGCGCTGGGTAAGCGGGCCCTTGTGCAGGATGGCCTCCAGCACGCCGAGCTGCGTGACGGTGAGGCCGCGCGCCGAGAGGCGCGGCTCCACCCGCGCCACGACCGCCTTGCCGGCCCGCAGCAGCTTCACGTAGGCGCGCAGCGCCTCGATGATGGCGGGATCGTCCACCCCCACCGGCCGAACCGGCACGCCGGCCT
Organism: uncultured Alphaproteobacteria bacterium; assembly: GCA_963795435.1. GTDB lineage: Bacteria > Pseudomonadota > Alphaproteobacteria > Acetobacterales > Acetobacteraceae > JAFKFI01. The sequence goes on along the minus strand of CAWCHV010000009.1, from coordinate 348,239 downwards.
CACCCGCCGGCCGTCAGCGGCACATCATCACCGGCAAGGTGGCGTGCTCCAGCACGTGCCTGGTCACGCCGCCCAGAATGAGCTGGCGCAGGCGCGAGTGGGAGTAGGCGCCCATCGCCAGCATGTCGGCGCCGAACTCCCGCGCCGCACCCAGCATCCCGGCGCCGACGTCGCGGTCGATCGGCCGGAAGGTCGCCAACTCCACGCGGACCTCGTGCAGCGCCAGGTAGGAGGCAAGATTCTGCGCGCCGGGACCGCGGCGCTGGTATTCCTCGGCGGACAGTACGCGGACCGCCTCGGCGCGCTTCAGCCAGGGCAGCACGGCGTAGACCGCCGCCGCCGATTCCGCCGTGCCGTTCCAGGCGACGCAAATCCGCGTGCCGATCGTGCTCGGCGCGAGCTGGGGCGCGATCAGCACCGGGCGTCCGCTATCGAACAGCACCGCGTGCAGCGCGTCGGAGGAGGAGACGTCCTCGCCCGCCTCCGGGTGCGGCACCACGGTGAGGTCGGCCAGCCGCGACTGCTGCGCGACGAGATCCTCCTCGCGGCCGGTGACGGAGGCGAAGCTCGCCGTGGCGCCCTGGAGGCCGCCGTGCCCGTCCGAGACCGTCACCTCGTTGTCGGCGACGAAGCGGTCGAACATGGAGCGGACCGCGTGGGCGCGGTCGTTGCTCTCCTTCTCGGTGGCCGCCATCATCTCCTCGATCATCGCGCCGGAGAGCCCCTCGCCGGCCAGCGGCGCCACGTCGCGCGAGTCGACCCGTACGTGCAGCGCCGTCACATGCGCGCTCCAGATGCGCGCGATCATCAGCGCGGTCTGCAGCGCGGCCCCCCCTGCCGCGGTGCCGGTCAGCGGCAGCAGGATCTTGCAGATTTCCATGATCTCGTTCTCTCCGGTAACGGAAGCCGGAACAGCCTAGCACGTCGCGACGCGGCTGCGGACAGCCTCGCGCGCGCCGGCCAGCACCGCCTCCCGCTTGCCGGCGTCGAGCACGATCCACCCTGGTCCGAGCCGCGCGGCGACATCGGGGTTTGCCCGCGCCGAGGCGTGCAGGGCCTCGCTGGTGGCGTCCGACGCATCGCCGCGCCGCGCCGCGATCCGCGCCTCGAGCTCGGGCAAGTCGGCGTCGAGCCATAGGCCGATGAACGGCACGCTGGCCACACCGGCCTCCGTCTCGATCCGCGCGCGGAACGCCGCATCGAGGAAGGTTGCATCCGCAATGACCGCATGGCCGCCCGCCGCCACGGCGCGGGCGGTCTCCGCGATCTCGGTGAACACCGCGACCGTGACATCCTCCGCATAGGCCCGCTCCGGCAGGCGCTGCTCCGGGGCGACGCCGAACCGGCGCTTGCGGATCTCATCGCTCCGCAGCACCAGCGCGCCCGGCGCGCGGCCGAGCTCGGGGGCGAGTGCCCGGGCCAGGGTGGTCTTGCCGGTGCCCTGCAGGCCGCCCACAACGACGATCACCGCCGGATGGCCCCGCAGATGCGCCTCCGCCTCGCTCAGGTAAGCGAGTGCGGCGTCGCGCCGCCGCCGCGCCGCCTGGACATGCGCGCGGATGAGCGCGCGCAGCGAGAGGAACGCCGGCAGGCCCCGCGTCAGCGCCGCGTCGCCGGTTCGCGCGACGTAGCGGTTGAGCACCCGATTCGCCTGCGCCCGCCCGACGCGATGGTCGAGGTCCATCAGCAGGAAGGCGAGATCGTAGCCGAGATCGATCGTCGCCAGCGCCTCGTCGAACTCCAGCGCGTCGAACGGCGCCGGCGTGCCTCGCCAGAGGCACATGTTGCCGAGATGCAGGTCGCCATGCGCGCGGCGCACGAAGCCGTCGCGGGCGCGCCCGCGCTGCCAATCCGCGATCGCGTCCAGTTCGGCGAGGCACGCCGCGCGCCACGCCCCGATCGCGTCGGCCGGCAGCCCGGCGGCGCGGGCGGACGGCACGTTGCCCTCCGCGATGCCTCGCATCGCCGCGACCGGGTCGGCGCCGTGGACCGCCGGCAGACTCGCGTGGAACGCGGCCACCGCGTCGGCCGTGGCGTCGAGCAGTTCGGGGGTCAGTCCGCCGTCGTCGGCGATCCGGTCGAGGAAGTCCGTTGGGGGCACCGGGGCCATGCGCAACACCCACTCGACGGCGCGGGATGCGTCGGCGGCAGCGCCGAACGCGAGGCTTCCGTCCAAGGCGCGGATCAGCGGCACGACATCGCGGTACAGGCCGGGTGCGGAGACGCTGTTCAACTCGAACTCGCGCAGCGCGAAGCGGCGGCGGGCGTTGAGCGTGGCGAAGTCGAGATACGGCAGCCGCACGGCTTTCTTGAGCTTCCACACCGTGTCCCGGCCGACGAACACCAGCGAGATGTGCGTCTCGACCGGGTCGGAACCGGAGAGCTCGCGGAGAAACGCGCAGACCTCCTCCTGCCCCGCCGGGATGCTCACGGAAACAGTTTTCCGACCGTCCAGCCCTTTTCCGAGAGCGTGTAGGTCGTACGGTCGTGCAGGCGGAACGGCATGTTCTGCCAGAACTCGAAATACGCCGGCACCAGACGATAGCCGCCCCAATAGGGCGGGCGGGGAATCTCTTCCGCCGGATAGCGCGCCTCGTATTCGGCGAGCCGGCGCTCCAGTTCGGCGCGGGAGCCAAGCGGGCGGGATTGGTCCGACGCCCAGGCGCCGAGCCGGGAGTTCCGCGCGCGCGTCGCGTGGTAGGCGTCGGCCTCGGCGCCGCTGGCGGGTTCGACGCCGCCTTCGATGCGGACCTGCCGCCCCAGCGTCTTCCAGTGGAACAGCAGCGCGGCGCGGGGATTGGCCGCGAGCTCGCCGCCCTTGCGGCTGTCCCGGTTGGTGAAGAAGACGAAGCCGCGCCGCCCGGCGCCCGCCCCGTCGATCCCCTTGAGCAGCACGATGCGGGCCGAGGGCGCACCGTCAGGCGTCGCGGTCGCCACGGTCATGGCGTTGGGATCGTTCGGCTCCGATTGCTCGGCCGCGGCCATCCATTCATGGAACTTCGCGAACGGGTCGGGCTCTGGCATGGTCGGGGCTCCTTCGGGCCGCAATCTGCCGTCCCCGCCGCGCCAAGGCCAGGGGCGCCCCAAGGCCAGGAGGCCGGCCCCTTGCTCCCATTCGCGCGCCTGTGCCACCACCCTGCGCTCCCTCCGCCACCAAGGATCGAACTCATGCCTCACACTGCAACCCAGCCCACCGGCACGCTGATGGCGGGCAAGCGGGGCCTGGTCATGGGAGTGGCGAACGACCGTTCCATCGCCTGGGGCATCGCCGCCGCCTGCGCCGCCCAAGGCGCGGAGCTCGCCTTCACCTTCCAGGGCGAGGCGCTGGAGCGGCGCGTGCGCCCGTTGGCCGCGAGCGTGGGCTCGGATCTCGTGGTGCCGTGCGACGTGGCGGACGAGGCCGGCATCGACGTCGCCTTCGCCGCCGTGGCCGAGCGATGGGACCGGCTGGATTTCCTGGTCCACGCCATCGGGTTCGCCGACAAGCAGTATCTGCGCGGCCGCTACCTCGAGACGCCGCGCGCCGCCTTCCTCCAGGCGCTGGACATTTCCGCCTATTCCTTCACCGCCGTCTGCCAGCGCGCCGTGCCGATGATGACGCGGGGCGGCTCGCTGCTGACGCTCACCTATCTCGGCGCCGAGCGGTGGATGCCGCACTACAACGTCATGGGGGTCGCCAAGGCGGCGCTGGAGGCGTCGGTGCGCTATCTCGCGGCCGATCTCGGCGCCGACGGCATCCGGGTGAACGCGATCAGCGCCGGCCCGATCAAGACCCTGGCGGCCAGCGGCATCGGCGATTTCCGCTATATCATGCGCTGGAACCAGCTCAACTCGCCCATGCAGCGCAACGTGACGACCGACGAGGTGGGCGGCGCCGGCGTCTACCTGCTATCCGATCTCTCGACCGGGGTGACGGGGGAGGTTCACCACGTCGATTGCGGATACCATCTGGTGGGGATGAAGAACCCCGCCGCGCCCGACATCGCGATCGTTGGCGAAGCCGCGGGCGAGGGCTGACAGCGAGAGCGGCGAATGTCGCATAACAGCTTCGGCCATTTGTTCCGCGTCACCACCTGGGGCGAGAGCCACGGGCCGGCGATCGGCTGCGTGGTGGATGGCTGCCCGCCGCGCCTCGCGCTGTCGGAGGCGGACATCCAGCCCTGGCTCGACCGCCGCCGCCCCGGCCAATCGAAATTCACCACGCAGCGGCAGGAGCCGGACCAAATCCGCATCCTGTCGGGCGTGTTCGAGGGCATGACCACGGGCACGCCGATCGCGCTGATGATCGACAATGTGGATCAGCGCTCGAAGGACTACGGCGAGATCGCGCAACGTTTCCGTCCGGGCCACGCCGACCTGACCTACGAGCTCAAATACGGCATCCGCGACTATCGCGGCGGCGGGCGCTCCTCGGCGCGGGAGACCGCCATGCGGGTCGCGGCCGGCGCGATCGCGCGCCGCGCGCTCGGCCCGGATGTGCGTATCCGCGGCGCGCTGGTGCAGATCGGCCCGCACCGGATCGACCGGGCGCGCTGGGATTGGGCGGAGGTGGACAAGAACCCGTTCTTCTGTCCCGACCCGATCGTCGCGGCGGAGTGGGAGATGTATCTCGCCGAGGTCCGCAAGGCGGGTTCCTCGGCTGGTGCCGTGATAGAGCTGGTGGCGGACGGCGTGCCTCCCGGACTGGGCGCGCCGGTCTATGCCAAGCTCGACGCCGATCTGGCGGGCGCTCTCATGTCGATCAACGCGGTGAAGGGCGTCGAGATCGGCGAGGGCTTCGCCGCCGCTTCCCTCACCGGCGAGGCCAATGCCGACGAGATGGCGATGGCCGAGGGCGCCGTCGCGTTCGCCTCCAACCACGCCGGCGGCATCCTGGGCGGCATCTCGACCGGCCAGCCGATCGTGGCGCGGTTCGCGGTGAAGCCGACCAGCTCGATCCTCACGCCACGCCGCTCGGTGGACCGCCAGGGGCAGGCAGTGGAGGTGTCCACCAAGGGCCGCCACGATCCCTGCGTCGGCATCCGCGCGGTGCCGGTGGGCGAGGCGATGCTCGCGTGCGTGCTGGCGGACCATCTGCTCCGCCACCGCGCGCAGAACCCGGACGCGCCGGGCCGGGCGGCAATCCCCAGGAACTAGGCCGATCGGGCAATTCGTTGCCAATTCTCAACGTAAGGCACCGGCGAGGAGCGCTCGCCGTCAGTCCCGTGGAGCAGAGGTCACTCCGCCGTCAGTCCGGCCAGGGCGGCTTTCGCCAGGCGGGCAGCGGCGGCTCCGGCGCGGCCGCCGGCGCGGGATCGGACCACAGCGACACGGGATGCCGCCATGCGGCGCCGGCGGCCGGCGCGGTCCGCGCCGCCTCGGGCCGTGCCCGGCGGGGCCGCTCGGCCGGGGATGGCTTCGCCCGGCGCGCCCGACTTGGCCTCGGCGGCGGGCGGAGCACCTCGGGCAGCGGGTCGGGGGAGAGCTTGCGCCACAGCGGCCGCAGCAACCGTCCGGCCTGGGGCGAGGCGGCGAGCAGCGCCCGCATCTCGGGATCGTCGAGCAGCGCCTGGAACTGCGGGATGAAATACGCCATCCCGAACTGCAGCATCACCGGCCCGGCCGGGATGCCCGGCGGCCGGGGCTCCGCTCCCGGGCGAGGTTCCGGGCGAGGTTCCGGGCGCGGTGCCGGTCTCCGGCGCGGCGCGGGGAGTTTGCCGGCGGCGAAGCGGGCGTGCAGCGCGGCCAGACGGAGCCGGTGTGTCCGAGATATTTCCACAGCAGCAGCCCGAGCGGCCCCAGGGTGTCGTGCCGGCGCCCGATGCCGTCGCCGAGGCCGCGCACCATCCGCTCGATGAAGGCGGAGAAGCGGGGGATCAGTCCGGTGGGGGGTGAGGGGTTGGGGGCACGAGGCATGGGAGGAACATAGAGTCAGTTAGTAGAGATGTCAAATGCGATCGCAACGCCCGCGCCGGCGCGTTGAGGGCCTCATCCAGAAGCCGGCACCGTCGCTCAGCCGCTCGTGTGTTGCCGAACCGGCGCGATCGGGACAGACTGCGGTTATGCTGCATTGCAGCGAGCCGAACCGCCTTCGCCGGAGATGACCTCGTGACCGGATCGATCGACTGCTCTGCCTTGGACGCCTTCGTCGAGCTGGTCGGCGAGCGCGCGTGGACCGGGCGGCTGGCGGCGATCCGTTCCTGGTCCACCGGTGGCTCGCGGGCCGGCCGGGCCTTGCTGCAGTACCACGCCATCGAACTCGCCATCGAACGTCTGCGCGCCCGCCAGAACCGGCCGCCCTTGCCGGCGGAGCTTCGGCTGGCCGCACTCGCCGGCGAGGCGGTGTCGCTCGCCGACCGCCTGACCCGCCGGGGCAGGGAGCGGCTGCGCGCGAGGCTGCGGGCGGCGCTCGACGCGAACGGCACCCTGGTCCCGGCCTTCCATCTGCTGCGCACCGCGTCGATGCAACGCTCGCGCGGCTTCGCCGTCGGCTTCGCCGGGCTCGACGACGGCGCGCCGTTCGACCTGATGCTCGAGCGCGGCGGAGCCGAGGCGGAGGTCGCCTGCGACATCGTCTCCGCCGAGGCCGGCCGGGGCGTGCATCGCGGCGCCTGGTTCCGGCTCGCCGACCAGATCGACACCGAGTTGCAGACCTGGCTCGCCTCACACCCCGGCCGTTACGTGCTGAAAATGACCCTGCCGCTCGGCCTGCGCGGCGGGCTGCGGCAGGACGCGGCGGACGGCGACACCCTCGCCGCTCTTCACGGCCGCATCCGCGCCATGCTGGCCGGGCAGCGCCGCGCCGATCAGGACGAGGCGCTGGTGCTGCGGCTCGACCCGCTGCTGCTGGCGGCGGCGCAGGCGGACGAACTCGGCCTCCTTTCGTCATTGCGTCGCGAGTTCGGACCCGAGGCGCATCTCTCGGTGACGGCGGCGGGACAGGGCGTGTTCGTGATGGCGGCGCGCGCGGGGCGCGAGAACGAGGTGGCGGTGGCGATCCGCAAGCGCATGGAGGCGATCGCGCCTGCCCGCCTGACCGGCACGCGGCCCGGCATACTGGCGATGTTCGTCGAGGATACGGACCGGGCCGAATGGCGGACCTTGCGCGAGAAGCTGGAGCTGGAGGGCGAGGCGCGGCAATTCCTCACCCATGCCGAGGCGCGGCCCGTGGTCGCCGTCACCTGCGCCTCGCGGCTGGAGCTGTTCGGCATCCCCGCACCCGACGCCGCGGAGGACGGCGAACTGCGCTTCCGCAATCCCGCCCATCCGGCGGCGAAGATGCCCGCGTTGGCTCCGGCGGTGGCGTCCTCCGCCTGATCTCATCGCTGTCTCCGGTCCGCGCGTCAACGATCGGACCTCGGATCGTTTGCACCGATAAAACTGTTGAAGCGAATACGGGCGTGTGATGGAATGTCACAGGCTAGAAACGAAGATGGGCGTCCAGCAGAATGGTCGCAAAGGCATTTACGCGCTCGGCATTCGTGGTTCTGTTGTTGGCTCTCAGCGCACTCGGGACCGCACATGGCCAACCCCCTCACCCTAGACAAGAACTTGGCGCGCTCCTCGAGCAAGCTCACGACACCGGGGTCGCGCTTCGCGGCAATCAGGCGCTGCCGGACAGTTTGCAGGCGTCGGTCGATGGTCTCAACGCGCAGCTGGATCAGGCGCGCGAGCTGGCGCGATCCGACAATCAGTCGGCGCGCGGTTACGCGATATTGGGTCTGCTTGGGCTCACGCTCGTTTTCCTGATTCTCAGCGCCGTCGCTCTTGCCACCTTGTCGTACAAGACGCAGAAGGTCTTCTGGGCCGCGACCGCGAGCAGGGTTCCGCCCGAGGACACCTGGCGCAACTACCTGATGCAGCTCCCCCTCGGTGCGCCGGAGGGCTCGATCCGGGGATTGATTTCGTTCTACGTCATCGTGTTCGGACTGTTGGTGCTGATCTTTCAGAACCAGCTCGGATTGCAAAACGTCGAGGTCGTTGCCGGCTTCATCGGCATCGTCATTACGTTCTACTTCACCGCCCGCAACGCCGATCAGGCGAACAAGGCCGTCTCCACCGCCGTCGACGCCGCCAACAAGGCGACCGCGCAGGTTCAGGATACCGTCACGCAGGTTCAGGACACCGTCAAGGCGACCCAACAGCAAGTCAATCAAGTCGTTGACGCGGCGAGCGATGCGACGAAGACGGCCCAACTGGCGGCGACGGCGGCGCAACAGGCGACGAGCCAGGCCGGCGCAGCCGCGGGTGCGCCCGACCCGCAAATCGCCGACAAGCAATCCAAGCTGCAATCCGTCAAGAGCGAGCTGCAAACCGCTTCACAGGTGATCGGCGTGTTGGGCGGCCTCGGGGTCGGCACCGGGATCGTCGCGGACGCCGGCGCGCTGACCAAGACGGCCAGCGGCCTGCTCGACGCCATCGACCCGCTGCTCAGCGGCAGCCCCGACCCCGGCAAGATCGGCGACGTCATGGACAAGGCGCAGACGGCGCTCGAGGGACTGGACAATGCCGGGCTGCCCGGTGTGCTCGGCGACACCATCGCCGGGATCGGCGGCACGCTCGGCGCATTCGCCCCGATCGTCTCCGGGATCTCCGGAGGGCCGGCCGGGATCGTGTTCGGCATCGTGATGAGCGGCATCAAGCTGCTGCAGCAAAAGGAGAAGTTCGACGCCTGGAAGGCGGCCCTGCTGCGCACTCCGATGAACCGCGCGCTCATGCCGGCGACGGTGGACGGCACAATGGCGCTGGCCGCGCTGGACCCGAGCGTCGCCCCGCTGATGTCGGCGCGGCTCGGCACCGTGCCCCCGGCATTCGCCACCGACCTCATGCGCGCGATGCTGCGGACCGGTCCCTCCGGCGACCCGCTGCCCGCCGACACGCTCGCGGCCGAGCTGTTCGCGCCCGATCAGGAACTCGGCCTGCACGGCAAGTTCAAGGACGAGAAGGAGCTGGCCGAGGCGATCACCGAATACCGCGGCGGCATCGTGTTCGTGAACGCCAGGTCGCAGTTGCAGGACAGCATCGACATTCCGGCGGGCGGCGGCCAGCCCGCGAGCAGCATCAATCTGGGCGCTCTCCTGACCAGCGCGGTGAGGCTCAGCGCCGACCCGCGCGCCGCCTCGGACATCGAGAAGCTGGTCTACGTCGTCGAGGCCCTGGGCAAGCTGGGGCTCGGCCCCGACAAGCTGGTCGGCCTCGCACAAGTCGCGCTCGCAAAAGGCATGGGCCTCTCGCAGATCAATCGCCAGCAGACGGACCAGCAGCAATGAGGCCGCTGCTCCGGCTGCTTCCCGTGTTGCTGGCCGGCGCGCTGCTGGCCGGCTGCGGCCACCCGACCAGCGCCGACCTCGCGCAGCTTCAAAGTTTCCAGACCGCCGACGATCGGACCGTCGCCAACGCCACGATTGCCTGCAATGCCGCCGACCCGGTCTGCGCGCGTCTGCAAATGCAGCAGGGAGCGGCCTGCGAGCGGTTGAGCGAGGCGCAGAGCGCCGCCGAGCGCGCCGCGATGCGCGCCTGCGCGCTGCGTGCGTTCCGTCAGGCGCGTGCCCTCTTGCCCGCCAATGCGAGCGATGCCGACCGGCTCGCCGCCACGCGCGGGCTCGCCAACGCCCTGAAGATCGCGCGCGACAACGAGCTGGACGCGACCGCGCGGCAGCGGGACGAGGCGGAGCTCGACCAGCTTCCCCCCGCCCTCGCCGCACTGCCCGGCGGCGCGCCGTACGCCGGCTACTACCGCGCCGACGCGGCGCTGAACCGGGTGCTGACCAAGGAAATCGACGGCGCCGCGGCCTGCGACGAGCTGCGCTCGGCGCGGGCCGGTCTTCCGGGCGCGCCGCTGCCGGCCGATCTCGCCCAGCGCGTGCCGCCGCTGCGCGGGCTCATCGAGAGCACCATGCGACAGAGGAGCTGCACCTGATGCCGGAGATGAGCAGGCAGATCTGGCTTGCCTCGCCGATGATGCGCGGCGACGACGTGATCTCGGTGCAGGAGCGGCTGCACGCGGCGGGTGCCGCAATCGATGTCGACGGACTGTATGGACAGAGCACGCGCGCCGCCGTCGTCGATTTCCAGAAGCGCTGCGGCCTGGAAGCCGACGGCATCGTCGGTCAGGCGACCTGGGGGCGGTTGTTCGAGCCGCCCGGCGCGCCCGTCGTGAGCTTGCCGCTGATGGACGCCAACACGATCCTGGCCCCGGGCGTGCTCGACGCCCTGAGAAGCCCGCACCAGCACTACAAGGACAGCTGCGCCTGGAGCCTGACCGCCGACGGCGTCCGTGTGCAGGACGCAAGCGGGTCGGCGGGCGACCAGCCCTCGGCTTCCGAGAGGACGCTCGCCGCCAACGTCCTGCAGCGTTTCGCGCAGCCGCTCGCTTCCGTGCTGACGGGGCAGCTCTCCAGCGTGCCGATCGAGCTGATCGTCGCCTGCATCTGCGCCGAGAGCAGCGGCAACGCGAGCGCGCTCCGACGCGAGCCGGGCTGCGATACCAACAATCCCGAGCGCACCCCCTCGCGCGTCTCGCTCGGGCTGATGCAGACCCTGCTCAGCACCGCCCGCACCGCCCTCGGCGATCCCACCCTGCCGCTGCAGAGTCTCGCCGATCCGCAGAAATCGATCGCCGCCGGCGCCGCCTACGTCTTCATGCAGGGCCGTCAGACGAGGTTCGATCCGCCGCTCGTGGCCGCGGCGTACAACGCCGGCGGGGTTTATTACGAGGGGACGCCAGCCAACCGATGGCGGCTGCGGCAATACCCGATCGGCACGCCCAACCACGTCAATCGTTTCATCCGATACTTCAACGGCGCGTTCGCCTCCATAGACCCGGCCACGCTGCCCGCCACGGTGCCGAGCTTCAAGCGGATGCTGGCGGGGACGAGTTAGAGGATCATCGTTTCACGCGGGATTCGGCTCCCCAATCACCAGCGCGCGGCACACGGCAATCTGACGCGAAGGTGAGCCGGCGACAGGACGATCGCGGGGCTCAGGACCAGAACCGATCCTCTCGCTGTTCGTCGCCCTGATACTCGCGGAATTCCGTCGCCTTTCCGTTCCGGATGCGCCAGACGTGGACTTCGGGGAACGACTCCGCCACTCCGTTCCGCCGCGCGTTGACCGTCGCCAGGACCACGACGACATCGTCGTCCGACAGCACCTTCTGCACATCGATGCTGAATTCGCCTTGCGAGAGTTCCATCGTGCGCTGAAAGAAGGCGCCGATTTGGTCGTGGCCCACATAGTCGCCCGACAGCGGGCTGTGACCGGGCACGTGCCAGCGAATGTCCGCATCGAATGCGGCGAACACGTCGGCGGTGTTTCCCCGCGCGAAGTCCTCGTATGCCTTGCGGATTATGGCCGAATTCGACTCGCTCATCGCTTGTCTCCCCCGCGGAGATTGCCCGGATGAACATTGCGCCGGGAGCGATGATAGCATCTTTCGATGCGGCGATAACTCCCCTCCCGATGGCGGCCGATCTGCCGGCAGACGATCTTTAGGGGCGGGGCGGTGTATGGTAGGCAGGCGTCAACGCGAGTGAACGCGGCGCGAACCCCTCGCCTCTTCTCCCTCTCCCCTGCTCAGGGGAGAGGGTCGGGGTGAGGGGGGTGCCGCCCGAACCCCGGTGCAAGTGACGTGATCGACCTCGACTTCCCTGCCCTGCGAGCCACCCCGGTCAACCCGGACCCGTTCCCCCATGTGGTGGTGCCGAACTTCGTGCCGCCGGCGGCGCTGGCCGGGGTCGTGCGCGACCTGCCGCCGATCGCCAAGGGCGGCTCATTCCCACCCGATGCCGTGCGGCTCGGACCTCGGGCGCGGGCGTTGATGACGGCGCTGGAAGGCCCCGAGATGCGCGCCGTCATCGCCGAGCGGTTCTCGCTCGACCTCGGCGACGCGCCGACGATGCTCACCGTGCGCGGCCGGACGCGGGACAAGGACGGGCGCATCCACTGCGACTCGACCGCAAAGCGCGTCACCGTGCTGCTGTACCTCAATCCGGCGACGGAGGCGTTCGCCGAGCACCAGGGCTGCCTGCGGCTGCTGCGCGGGGCGGACGATCTCGAGGATTTCGCCGTCGAGGTGCCGCCGGTGAACGGCACGCTGCTGGTGTTTCCGAACGGCCCGGAGAGCTGGCACGGCCACAAGCAGTTCGTCGGCCAGCGTTATAGCGTGCAGCTCAACTACATGACCACCGACCAGCTCGCCCGCTCCGAGCTGCGACGGCACCGCATCTCGGCTTTCGTCAAGCGGCTGACCCGCGCCGCCTGACCCGGTGGCCGTCGGCTAGACCGTTTTTAGGAACTCCGCCAGCTTGACCACGGCGGTCGACTTGTCGGTCTGATCGAGCGCCGCGAGTTCGGCGGCCAGGCGGTCCATCGCCAATTCGTAGATCTGGCGCTCCGAGAAGCTCTGGTCGGGCTGGCCGGCGTTGCGGTGCAGGTCGCGGACCACCTCGGCGATTGCCAGCGGGTCGCCGGAGTTGATCTTCGCCTCGTACTCCTGGGCGCGGCGGGACCACATGGTGCGCTTCACCCGCGCGCGGCCCTTCAGCACGCCCAGGGCCTCGTCGAACATCTTGCGCGTGGCGAGCTTGCGCAGCCCGGCGCTGCGCGCCTTGGCCACCGGCACGCGCAAGGTCATGCGGTTCTCCTCGAACGTAATGTGGATCAGCTCGAGCCGATGGCCGGCGATGTCCTCGATCGCGATTCGCTCCACCTTGCCCACGCCATGAGTCGGATACACGACGTGGTCGCCCTCGACGAAGGTCTCGGCCTTGGAGGCGATGCGGGGGGGCGGCCCCATATGGCGCGGCGGCGCGTGGTTCGGCGGCGGCACGGGCGCGGGCGCCTGCGCCGCCTCCGCGAAACCGGGGCGCGACGGCGGGCGGGGCGCGGCCGGCCTCGGCTCGATCCTTGCCTCGCTTTTCGGGGCCTCGCTTTTCGGGGCCTCGGGCCGCGGGGCTTCGGCACGCGGCGAGGCGGCTTTCGGCGCCGGGGCGGCTTGCTGCGGGTCGGTCGGTCGCGTCGTGGCGTTCGAGATGCCGTTCACTGGGTCGGAGGTCCGTTTCATCGCGGGAGTGGACGGCTTGGCGGCGGCGGAGGCCGCCGGTTTGGCGGCGGCGGCGGCCGTTGCCGGCTTGGCCGCGGGACCGGTCTGCCGCAGCATGGCCTTGGCGGCCTCCGCGGGCCGGGCGGTGTCGGCCGGTTTGGCGGAGCCGGAAGCTCGGGGCGACTCGGATGCCTTGGCCGCCGGCTTCCGTGCGGCAGGCGGCTTGCTTGCCACCACGGGGGCCGCTTTCGCCTGCTGCCTCGGCGCGGCGGCGGGCTTTGCGCTGGCCGGCTTGCCCGCTCCCGGCTTGGCCGCCGCTCCGGTTTTGGCCGCTCCCGCCTTCGTCTCCCTTGCCTTGCCGCTCGCCGTCGTGCCTCTGGTAACTCGGCTTGTGACTGCCGCCGCAGGGGCTGCCTTCATGCTCGACACCTCGTCTCCTTCGCTTTGATCCCGGGCCGCGCACCCGTCGCGGGCGCGGTGCGCCTGGCCCAGCCTTCGCTCCGCAGCCTTCGCTCCGTAGGACCGGCTCCTGAGAATCGGGCGCCCGCCGACTGTTTTCGGCCGGTCTCTCCCGTCTCAATATCTATAGCACGAAAATGGGGGGCCCGTCATGGGCCTGCAAGCATGGCAGCGCCGCTGCCAGGGTTTCAGGAATTGCCAGGTTTCAGGAATTGCCAGGTTTCAGGGATTTCCAGGTTTCAGGGCTTGCCGGGCTCGGGTGAGAACAGCTCGGCCTTGTCGGGCTTGTCCTTCCACTCGTCGGCGTCCGGCGGCGGCTCGCCCTTGCGGGTGATGTTTGGCCAAGTGGCCGCGTAGGTCCGGTTCTGCTCGGCCCAGGCGGCGGCGCGGTCGTCGCTGTCGGGCACGATCGCCTCGACCGGGCATTCCGGCTCGCACACCCCGCAATCGATGCACTCGTCGGGATGGATCACCAGCATGTTCTCGCCGACGTAGAAGCAGTCCACCGGACAGACTTCCACGCAATCCATGTACTTGCAGCGAATGCAGCTCTCTATGACCACGTAGGTCATCGGCAATTCCCCCGGGGGCCGCTGGGACGAACTCAGGGCCGGCGATATGCCGTCGATTCCGCCGCGACGCAAGAGACGCCGCCCGCACGGCCTTGCAGCTCGCCGTGTCCGTGCCCGCACGGCCTTGCAGCTCGCCGTGTCCGAAGCTAGCCTGTTATAGTATAACACTTGAGGCATCCGATGCGGCGACGGGCCTTGCTCGCTTCCCTGGCGTCCCTCGCGGTCCCGGCGATCGCGGCGGAGCCGATCGAGGTGGTGGCGAGCTTTTCCGTCCTCGCCGACATGGTCGGCGAGATTGGCGGGGACGAGGTCGCCGTGGCGGCGCTGGTGCCGCCGGACGGGGACGCCCATACCTACGAGCCCCGGCCCTCCGACCTTCGGGCGATCCAGGCGGCCAAACTGCTGGTGACGAACGGGCTCGGGCTCGACGCCTGGATGGACCGGCTGATCCGCACCGCCGGCGGCAGCATCGAGCGGGTGGTCGCGAGCGCCGGGGTGACGCCTCGGCGGATGAGCGAGGGCGGTCGGCAGGTTCTCGATCCCCATGCCTGGCAGGATCCGCGCAACGGCGTGCTCTACGCCCGCGCGATCATCGAGGGCCTGATCCGCGCGGTCCCGGATCGCGCGGGGCTGATCCGCGTCCAGGGCGGCCGCTACGTCGCGGCAATCCAGGATACGGATGGCTGGATCGAGCGCACCCTCGCCCCGGTGCCGGCCGCCAAGCGCAAGATCATCACCAGCCACGATGCATTCGGCTATTACGGCGCGCGGTACGGCATCGAGTTCCACGCCGCACAGGGGATCGACACCGAAACCGAGCCGTCGGCGCGCAACATCGCCCGCTTGGCGGCGCAGATCCGGCGCGAGCACATTCGGGCGGTGTTCGTCGAGAACATGACCGACCCGCGCATCGCCCGGGCGCTGGCGCGCGAGGCCGGCGCGGTGGTGGGCGGGACGGTCTATTCCGACGCGCTCTCCCCGCCAGGCGGCCCGGCCGACACCTATCTCGCGATGTTCCGCCACAACACGACGCTGTTCGCCGCCGCGATGGCCGCGAACTGAACCGGTCAGGCCGCCTTGGCCAGCACCGCGCCGCAAGCGTCGAACACGGCGAACAATCTCGCCTGCTCCTCGGCGGAGAGCTTCAGGTGGGGCGGCCGCGTATTGTGCCAGGCGGCTTCACCCGTGTGACGCGCCATCAGGGCCTTGAGGCCGGGGATCAGCGGCACGGTGGTCACGGCGCGGCGGGTCGCGGTGAGCACGGTCTGCGCCTCGACCCCTGCCGGCCGGTCCCAGCCGGCGTAAACTCGCGCACCCACCGCGCTGTTCACGTTGGCCGCCGCCGTGATGCACCCGGCGCCGCCCGCCTTGAGGATTTCGTGCAGCCCGTCGTCGTAGCCGACATAGACCTCGAACCCGTCGCGGCCGAACTCGCGGACCATCGCGCTCGAATTGGCGAAATCGCCGCTGCTGTCCTTGGCGCCTTTGATGGTACCGGGATAGGCCCTCAGCAGCCGGGCGATCAGGCCGAGGCTGAACGGCACCGCCGATTGCTGCGGGAAATTGTAGAGGTAGACGCGCGGCGCGCCGCCGGTACGCTGGATCACCTCGCTGAAATAGGCGAATAGCCCGTCCTCGGAGGGGTTCTTGTAGAAGAACGGCGGCAGCACCAGCACGCCCCGGCAGCCCAGGCGCTCGGCGGTCTGGGTCAGCAGCACCGTGTCGGTGATCGCCGTGGTCCCGGTGCCCGGCAGCAGCTTGGCCGCCGGCACGCCGCGCTCGACCAGCCCTTCCATCAGCGAAATCCGCTCCGCGATGCCGATGCTGTTGGCCTCGCCGGTGGTGCCGAGAACGGCAAGCCCGTTGCAGCCGTTGCCCAGCAGCCAGCGGCAATGTCCGGCCATGCGGTCGAGGTCGGGCGACAGATCATCTCGCATCGGCGTGAGGACGGCGGCGTTGATTCCGCCGAACAAGGCATCGCACATCATGGCTCTTCTTCCCGATTGTCTTCCCTGGGAGGCCGTCGGCCGCGTGGCTGCCGGCCCGGCCAGTCGACGATGTAGTGCTCGTACGGCCCCGCCCGCCGCTCGCTGACCGCGCGGCCGCGCACCGAGACGCCGGCCTCATGCACCGTCTCGGGGTCGCCCGACACCAGCGGGTGCCACCAGGCAAGGTCCTTGCCCTCAGCCACGCGCCGGTAGCCGCAGGAGGGCGGCAGCCAGTCGATCGCCCGCACGGCCGCCGGGGTCAGGTTCACGCAATCGGGCACCCGGCGCGTGCGGTTGGCGTAGTCGCCGCACTGGCAGGATTTGAGGTCCAGCAGGCGGCAGGCGACGTTGGTGAACGACAGGGCGCCCGTGTCGTCGTCGCGCAGCTTGTGCAGGCAGCATCGCCCGCACCCGTCGCACAGCGACTCCCATTCGGCGCGGGACATCTCCTCCAGCGTCTTGGTCTTCCAGAACGGAGGAGCCGGGGGCATGGGAGAACAGCCTACGCCTGGGCGGGGTGGGACGAAAGATGGCCTCCGGCGAGGTCAGCCCAGCGCCTCGCGGATCGAGGCCGAGAGCCGATCCATCGGGCCGGACCCGCTCGCGCCCCGTTCGAGCCGATGCACGCTCAGATCGCCCGACGAGGCGAGGACCTCATGGCTGGTCGTCCCGCAGGCATCGCGCCGGAAGCGCAGGTCGACACGCGCCGGTCCGACCCGGACGCCTTCGAGCGTCACCTCGGGCAGCCAGTCGGGCAGGCTGGGATCGACGATCAGCGTTCGCGCCGGCGCCAGCGGCGTGATGCCCAACATGGCGTGAACCAGAAAGATGACCGCGCTGGCCGACCACGCCTGCGGGGTGCAGGCGCCGGGATAGATGCCGGGATGCGGATGCCGCCGGTCGCGCGCGTGGCCGCCGAACACTTCCGGCAACCGGCCGAGATGGAACAGCTCCCTGGCGTCGAACAGCCCCTTGGCGAGCCGGTGCAGCGCGGCGTCGAACCCGTACCGCTTCAGGCCGTAGCCGGCCAGCGCGTTGGCGAACGGCCACACCGTTCCGAGATGATAGGCGAGCGGATTGAAGGCCGGATGGCGGCTCGAGAGGGTGCGGATGCCCCACCCGCTGAACATGTCGGGCGCCATGAGCCGCTCGGCCACGGGGGTTGCCTTCTCGTCGTCGATGATCCCGTAGGCCAGCGCCGTTCCGGCGTTCGAGGCGACGCTCCTCACCGCCCGCTTGTCGGGGTCGAGTGCCAGGGCCAGGAACCGCTCCGCCGGCATCCAGAAGCGCTCGTTGAACCGCTGCTTCAGCGCGTCGGCTTGCGCCAAGAGGTCGGCGGCCCTGGCGCGCTCGCCGGCGGCGGCGAAGGCGAGAGCCATCGCCTGCTTCGCCGCATAGTAGAGGCCCTGCACCTCGCAGACGGCGATCGGGTCGGGCACCATGCGGCCGTCCTCGTGGAGGATGGCCTGGCCGGAGTCTTTCCAACCCTGGTTCTTGATGCCCGAATCGCCGGCCCGCGTGCGGTATTCGTAGAAGCCGTCGCCGTCGAGGTCGCCCTCGCGGTCCATCCATTCGAGGGTGGCGAGCGCCTTGTCGCGCATCGCGAGGAAGAAATCCGTGTCGCCGGTATGCGCGAGGTCCGTCGCGATCCCGAGCAGGAACAGGCCGGGGGCGGAATAGTCCCCATAATAATGCAGAAAGGGCGTCATCCCGAGTGTGGCGAGCGGCCCCATTTGGCGCTGGTGAATGACTTTCCCCGGTTGCGCGTCGTAACGGTCGTCGCGCTGCTCGGCGTTCCACCGGCCGACCAGCCGCAGCGAGCCTCGCAAGGTCTCCCGGTTGAGCAACGCCGATTGCCAGGAAGCCATCAGCGAGTCCCGACCGAACAGGCCGATATAGTTCGGAATGCCCGCCGCCAGGGTGAACCGCTCCGGCCCTTCGCCTTCCAGCAGGTGAAGCGATCCCAGGTCGGCGGCGGCGCGGTCCCAAGCGATCTGCACCGTCGGATTGGCCGTCGACAGGCGAGCGCATCCCGCCATCCACTCCTCGGCCACACGCGCGGCGGCGGGGTCTCCGGTGGGGACGCCATCGAGGCCGTGCATCGGCGCGAAGGTCTCGCCGCGGAACACAGGCGCCACGTCGATGCCCACCGTGCGCGTGTTCTGCGGCCGCAGCGCGATTTTGCAGGACACCACGCTTCCGCCCCGGTTCGCATACGCCCAATCCGTTGCGCCGCCGCCCGAGAAACGCAGGATCGTGGCGAGGTCGAGCTCGGGGTGACGGTAGCGGAACGTCAGCTCCGCGCCGTCGGCGCGGTCGGCCCCGGCGTCCTCTACCGATGCCTGCTGCTGGCGTTTGCCGCTCTGCGCCTCCGTGTGGTCGGCGAAATCCGCCGCGACTTCCCAGGCGAGCGTCACCGTGGTCTCCGCCATCCCGCGATTGGTGACATGCACGTCCTGCCGCAGCCCGCCTCCGACGAAGCTATTGATCTGCACCTCGATGCCCTTCTCCGCGATCTCCCCGCCGGCATCCTCGGCCTTGTCCGGGGTCGGACCAGCGGCGGCGCCGGCCAGGGAGGGGGCGAGGTGGTAAGAAATGAGGGAATGGGACGTGACCGGGTTGGCCGAGACGAATGTGGGCTCCGCGTCGTCGACTTTCAGCACCAGGCGCGAGATGAACCGGGTCCGGTGGAGGTAGAAGCCTTCGAGGCCGGCGGCGACGCGGCCATGCGCGTCGGTCACGAGGATCGAGTGGCCGCGATAGGCCGACAATTCGCCCGGCCGGGACCAATACAGATTGACGTCGGTTCGAGCCATGATCGCAACCTCCGGCGGCTATAGCCTCCAACCGGCGGCACACCCGCGCGGTTCCGGATGGCGGCGAGAACTTCCCCGTCATGCCACGCCTCGACACAGGGCGGGTGGCCCGGTAGGTACCCGCCCCATGCAAGCACGCGGCGCCGATCCGTGCGGCGCGCCCCCGCTGGTCGCCGTCATCCTCCCCCCGCGCGAGGGTTTCGGGCCAGGTCGCACCGGAGCGCTGGGCATGATCGCCCATCGATTGCTGGCGACACCGGGCTTTCGGACGGCGGTGTTCGGCGGCCCGCAATCCGGGCCGGTGTTCGCCGACGCGCATTTTCATGCCGTCCGGCCCGCGATCTGGCGCTTGGGCAACGTCAATCTCCGCTTCGCCGCGAATGTGGCGCGGTCGCTGCGCCGGATACGACCGGCGCTCATCGAGGTGCACAACCGGCCGGAGATCGCCCTCTCCCTCGCGGCGCGGTTCCCCGGCACACCGGTCACGGCGTTGCTGAACAACGACCCGCAGGCGATGCGCTGCGCGCGCCGGCCTCGTGAGCGCGCCGCGCTGCTGCGCCGGCTGGATCGCGTGATGGTCGCGTCGGACTGGCTGCGGTCGCGGCTGCTGGACGGCGTCGCCGCGCCGCCGCGCCCGCCATTCGTGCTGCACAATTGCATCGACCTCGCCAGCCTGCCCCCGCGGGCGGCGCGGGAGAAACTCATCCTGTTCGCCGGCCGGCTGGTGCCCGAGAAGGGCGCCGACACTTTCGTCGCGGCTTGCGCCGCCGCCCTCCCGGCGCTGCCTGGGTGGCGGGCCGAGATGATCGGCGCCGACCGCTTCCGCGCCGACAGCCCTGACACCGATTTCATCCGATCCTTGCGCGAGACCGCGCGGGTGGGCGGGGTGGCCCTGCTCGGCTACCGGGATCACCCCGAGGTGCTCGCCGCGATGGCGCGGGCGGCAATCGTCGTGGTGCCGAGCCGGTGGCAGGAGCCGTTCGGCCTGACCGCGCTCGAGGCGCTGGCGTGCGGCGCACCGCTGATCTGCTCGCGGCGCGGCGGCTTGCCGGAGATCGGCGGCGAGGCCGCGGTCTACGCCGACCCGGACGATCCGCTCGCATTGGCCGACGCCATCCGAAATCTCGCGCTGGACCCCGGGCGGCGGCAGGTCATGGAAAACTCGGGGCCGTTGCGGGCGCGCCAGTTCGATGTGACGCTGGCCGCCTCGCGCCTCGCCGCGCTGCGGCGCGAGGTGCTGGCCGAGCGGGCGGCTCGCATTGAACGGCTCGCCCCCGCCTCCATCTGAGAATTCGCACCAATCGGGAGCAGATATACATGGCGGAGAGTTCACGGACGGCCGAGCAGATCCCGGTGACGGTGCTGACCGGCTATCTCGGCGCCGGCAAGACCACATTGCTGAACCGCATCCTCAGCGAGAACCACGGCAAGAAATACGCCGTGGTCATCAACGAGTTCGGCGAGCTCGGCGTGGACAACGACCTCGTCGTCGACACCGACGAGGAGGTGTTCGAGATGAACAACGGCTGCGTCTGCTGCACGGTGCGCGGCGACCTCATCCGCATCGTCGGCGGGCTCATGAAGCGGCGCGACAAGTTCGACGGGATCATCATCGAGACCACCGGGCTCGCCAATCCCGCGCCGGTCGCGCAGACCTTCTTCGTCGACGACACGGTGCGCGCCAAGACGAGGCTCGACGCCATCGTCACGGTGGCGGACGCCAAGCACCTGCCGCAGCGCCTCGAGGACAGCCACGAGGCGGAGGACCAGATCGCCTTCGCCGACGTGATCCTGCTCAACAAGACCGATCTGGTCACGCCCGAGGAACTGGACGACGTCGAGCGGCGCATTCGCGCGATCAACCGCTTCGCCGTGATCCACCGCACCGAGCGGGCCAGCCTGCCGATCGCGCAGGTGCTCGACCAGGGCGCGTTCGACCTCGATCGCGTGCTGCAGCGCGAGCCCGCCTTTCTCACCGACGACGAGCACGAGCACAGCGACGAGATCACCTCGGTGAGCTTCGAGGTGGACAAGCCGATCGACCCGGAGCGCTTCAACGCCTGGATCGGCCTGCTGCTCGCCGACAAGGGTGCCGACCTGCTGCGGACGAAGGGCATTCTCGCCTACGCGAACGATGATCGGCGCTTCGCCTTCCAGGCGGTGCACATGATCGCCGACGGCGACTTCATCGGGCCGTGGAAGGAAGGCGAGCCCCGCGTCAGCCGCATCGTGTTCATCGGCCGCAATCTCAACCGCCCGCAGCTCCGGCGCGGCTTCGAATCCTGCCAGGCGGCATGAGCGCGACTGCCGCACCGAACTTCCTGCTCGACACGCGCGGCGTGCGTCGCGCGCTGGATGCGTTCGTCGTCGGCTGCGCCTTCGATCGCGCGGGCCGCACGGCGGCGTTCGCGCTCGGCGACGGCGTGCTGCATCTGGTGAAGTTGTCCGACCGCGAGACCTGGACGCGCGTTCCGGTGCATGACGGCGCGACCTTGGCGCTCGCGCCGGATGCCGCGGCGTCGGGCTTCGTCAGCGGCGGCGACGATGGCGGTTTCCGTCGCGTCCGCGATGACGGCGCGCCGAGTGAGATCGCGTCGTTCGGCATGAAATGGGTCGAGCATGTCGCGAGCTTCACCGCCGAGAAGGGCAAGGGCCTGCTCGCCTGCGCCGTCGGCAAGCAGGTTCACCTGTTCGACCAGTCGGGTGCCAAGCTCAAGCAGCTTGAACATCCGTCGAGCGTCACCGGCCTGGTGTTCGACGCGCGCGGCAAGCGGGTGGTGGCGTCGCACTACAACGGCGCCTCGCTCTGGTTCGTCGCGGCGAAATCCGATAACCCGCGCCGGCTGGAATGGAAGGGCAGCCACACCGGCATCGCGATCTCGCCCGATGGCGACAGCGTGATCACGGCGATGCAGGAGAACGCGCTGCATGGCTGGCGGCTGTCCGATGGACAGCACATGCGGATGAGCGGCTATCCGGCCAAGACGCACAGCCTCTCGTTCACCAGGAACGGCAAATGGCTGGCGAGCAGCGGCGCGGAGTCTGTCGTACTGTGGCCGTTCACCGGCGGCGGCCCGATGGGCAAGGCGCCCACCGAGGTCGCCGGCGGCGACGGCGTGATGTGCACGCGCGTCGCCTGCCACCCGGCGCAGGAGATCGTCGCGGCCGCTTTCAACGATGGTCTCGTGGTGGTCGCCGAGATCGCCTCGGGCCGCATCGCGCCGATCGCCCCGCCGGGCAATGGTCCGGTCTCGGCGCTGGCCTGGAGTCCGGACGGCGCGCAGCTCGCGTTCGGCACGGAGACGGGGTTCGCGGCGCTGCTCGATTTATCGGGGAAGTGATACAATTCGGCAGGAGGTCGGATGACCGAAGCCAAAGTCGATGCACCGGAGGCAAGCGTCTACGAGCAAGACTTCGTTCGCTGGACGCAGGAGCAGGCCGCCGCGCTGCGGTCGATCGCGGCCGGAGGAAATGCGCGGCTCGACTACGAAAATCTGATCGAGGAGGTCGAGTCGTTGGGGATCGCGCTGAAGCACGAGCTTGGCAGCCGGATCGCCACAATCATCGAGCATCTAATGAAGCTGGAGTTTTCTCCCGCCGTTCAGGCCCACCCAGGGTCGAAGGCCACCATTGAGCGGGAACGCGGCATCATCGAAGACCTCCTCGACGAGAGCCCCAGCCTTCGCGCTCGCGTGCCGAGCGACATCGAACGAGTGTCGACGCGGGTCGCACGTTTGGTCGCTCGAGAACTCCAAGGCAGAAGCGAGATGTCCCCGGCGGAGGCTGCCGCGCTTCAGGCGGAGGGCGCTCGCTACGATCAGGATAGGGTTCTGGGAGATTGGTTTCCCGAACAGCCAGGATCAGACCGGCCCGGGCCTGAATAGGGCTACGGCTCCGCCGCGTGCCCGTTGAGCAGCAGCATGTGCGTCGTCGCCGCCCGCTCGCGGATCGCCAGCGCCTCCTGGTATTGCGGCGAACGGTACCACTCGAGCGCTCGCTCCGGGCTGTCGAACTCGAGCAGCACCATGCGGCACAACGGGCGGTCCCCCTCCATCCTGCGCGGATCGCCGCCGCGCACCAGATAGCGGCCGCCGAACGCGGCGATGCTGGCGCTCGCCATCGGGCGGTAGGTCTCGAACAGGGCGGGGTCGGTGACTTCGACCTCCGCGAGAACGTAGCCCTTCGGCATCGTCGTCTCCCTCATGCGGTCGGAATTGTGACGCCGATCATGTCGCCCTCGCGCACGATGGCGGCGAGTTGCTCGACGCTCCAGCCATCGGTGCCCTCGGGCCGGCGGGGCAGCACCATCCAGCGATAATCGGCGGTGCTGTCGACGATGCGTATTTTCATCCCCTCGGGCAGCACCGTGCCCCACTCGGCCAGCAATCCGCGCGGGTCGCGCACGGCGCGGGCGCGGTAGGCGGCGGATTTGAACCAGAACGGCGGATAGCCGAGCACCGCGCGCGGATAGCAGCTGCACAAGGTGCAGACGACGAGGTTGTGCAGCGCCTCGGTGTTCTCCAGCACGCCCAGCGGCGGCGCGCCGCGCATCGGCACGCCCATCGCCTCGGCGGCCCGCGCGCCGTCTTCCAGCATCAGGGCGCGATACTCCGGGTCGGTCCAGGCGCGCGCCACCATCCGCGCCCCTTGCGCCGGCGAGGCCCGGTCGGTCACGGCGATGCGCTCGGCGATCTCCGCCATCGAGGCGATGCCCTTGTCGGCGAGCAGCGCGCGCACCGCGACGAGCAGCCGCTCGCCATCGCTCTCCAGGATCGTGGTCATGGCGATGCCTCCAGCCAATGCGCGTAGATCTCGATCAGCAACTCGTCCCCGCCTTTCGCGTCCGGCCAGATCGCGGTGGGATCGAACGCGACGTGGTACAGCGTCACGCGCGCGGCGGGGCGCGCGAACGCCAAATCCTCGGGATTGGGATAGGCGCCGAGCCGACGCACCACCCGGCCGGGCTTGCCGCGCACGTAATGCGGCGTGCGAATATGCGCGGGGCCGCGCGTCTCGGGCCAATCGTCGCGCACCCGCACGCTGGCGCCGGGCGCGAAATCGCCGCTGGTCACGACGCCTCCAGAGCCGCGCGCAGCTCGGCCTCGGAAATGACGCCCTTGCGGATCAGGTTGTCCGTGATCGAGCGTATCCAGCGGCGGTAATAGCTGAGGCGATGGTACTCGGCCTCGGGAATCGCCTCGATCCCGCGCCTCAGTTCGTCCACCGTCATCACGCCTTTCATGCCGAGGATCTGGCGGATCGCGTCGACTTCCTTGTCGAACTCGGTCAGCGCGTGCGGCTCGGTGTCCACCGCGTCGCACATGAAGTTCGAGACGCCTCCCAGATCGTGATGCGCCCGCTTGGTGTCCTGTTCCATGCGGACAGGATAGCGCCGCCCGCGCGGCTTGCGCTACGGGTGGCGGGCCAGTCCCCATCCGAGAGAGCCCGCCATGTCATTGCCACCGCGGACCACGATCGCGTTCGACATCGGCGGAGTGCTGGTGGATTGGAACCCGCGCCATCTTTACCGCAAGCTGTTCCCGCAAGACCCCGAGGGCATGGAGCGCTTTCTCGCCGAAATCTGCACGTCGGAGTGGAACGCCGGCCAGGATGCCGGGCGGAGTTGGGCCGAGGCGACGGCGCTGCTCAAGGCCGAGCACCCGGCCGAGGCCGAGCGGATCGACGCCTACCATCTGCGCTGGGAGGAAACGCTTGGCGGCCCGATCGAGGGCACGGTCGAGATACTTCGTGAACTGAAGGCGGCTGGTCGGCCGCTCTACGGGCTGACCAACTGGTCGCACGAGACCTTCCCGATCGGCCGCGCCCGGTTCGATTTCCTCGCCTGGTTCGACGGCATCGTCGTCTCCGGCGAGGAGCGGCTGCTCAAGCCCGACCCACGCATTTATCGCGTTCTGATGGAACGCTACGGGCTTCGGCCGGAAGAGCTCGTCTATGTCGACGACAATGTCCGCAATGCGGAAGCCGCCACCGCGCTCGGCCTGCACGGCATCCATTTCACCGGGCCGGACGCGCTGCGAGGGGAATTGGCGGCACTCGGCCTGGTCGGCGGCGCCTGAGCTACGGGTTCACCGCCTCGCCGGCATAGCTGCCCCAGAACTCGCCGCGCTTCAGCCAGCCGCGATACTCGCCGACCTGCACCTGGCACCAGGCCGCACCGGGCTGACAGCTGCGGATGTGGCCGACCACGCCGGGCTTGAGCTTCGCCACCGCCGCCGAATCATCCTTGCCTTCGCGCCGCAGCGTTTGCTCCGACCCGGTCACGACGAAACTGCGCCGCCCGGTCAGCGTCGCCTGATGGACCCAGCCCTTGACCCCCTCGGGATCCTCGATCAGCCGCCAGACCTCGAACTCGCGCTCGATCTCCACCGGCAGGTCGCGTCGCTTGTAGACCCACTGGATCGGGTAGCGCGTGCCCGGCCCGCTACGCAGGTTCACCTCGTCGGAACGCAGCGCCGCGAAGCGGGGCAGCGGCAGGCCGGTCGCGGTGCCCTTGGGCGGTTCGGCGGGAGCCGCCGGCTTCGCCTCGGCCGGCGGCGGCGTGGGCGCGGGGACAACGGCAGCGGCGGGGGGCGGCGGCTTGCCATGCGGCGGATGCTTCGCCGGAGTGTTCTTCGGATTGACGACCGGCGTGGGCTTCTGGCCTGTCGCATGTGGGTGACCGCGTTCGCCCGCCTTGTGCACCGGGGCCACCGGCGCGGCCTTGGGCGCCGCGCGCGGCGTCTCGGTCGCCTTCTTCGGCGGGAGCTCCAGCGTGCCCGATGGGGGCGTGGCCGGCGTGGTCTGCTCGGCGAACGCGCCAGGAGAGGCGAGCAGCAAAAGGCCCAATGTCAGGAGAGGCAGGCGCGCGGCGGGCATGGGCCATGCGTGCCAACACAGCGCGAATCGCGTCAAGGTAAGTCTTGGCAATGCGCGCGATCAGATGCCGACGATCTGCCCGCCGGCCGTCTCGGCGAGGAATGTCGCGACCCCGGCCACCTCGACGCCTTCCATCAGCTTGGCGTCCGCCAATGCCTCGGCGCGCAACCCGGCCTCGCAGGCGATCATGCGGATGCCGAGCTCCATAGCGGCCTCGCGCAGCTCGCCGATGCCCGCGACGCCGCGCTGACGCACGCGCGCGTCACGGCCGGCCTCCGCCAGACCCGACCAGTCGGCCAGCAGCGCACGGCATCCGGCGTTGGTCGCGAACAGCACCACGCGCCGGCCCAGCGCCGCCGCACCCGTGGCGAGCACGAAGGCGTAGTGCGCGCGGTCGTGCTCGCCCGAGAGGAGCAGGATGCCCAAAGGGTCAGACGGCACAGGCGGGCTCCGCGACGGCCGCGTGCCGCGACAGGTCGGTGATGGTCGCCTCCGGCCCGCACAGCGCGCAATGCGGGTCCTTGCGCAGCCGGATGGTCTGGAAGCGTGCCGCGAGCGCGTCCCAGATCAGCAGCCGGCCGGAGAGGCTGTCGCCGATGTCCATGATCTCCTTCAGGGTCTCGGTGGCCTGCAAGGTGCCCATCACGCCCGTCACCGCGCCGAGCACGCCGGCCTCGCTGCAACTCGGCACCAGGCCGGGCGGCGGCGGCTCGGGATAGAGGCAGCGATAGCAGGGTGCGTCCGCCCCATCCCGCGATGCGTGCGGCTTGAAGGTCGAGAGTTGCCCCTCGAAGCGCAGCACGGCCGCCGAAACCAGGGTGCGGCGCGCCAGCACGCAGGCATCGGCGACCAGGAAGCGCGTGGGGAAATTGTCGGTGCCGTCACACACGATGTCGTATCGCTCGATCAGCGCGATCGCGTTTTCGGGGGTGAGCCGGTGCTCGTAGGTCTCGACGCGCACGCCCGGATTGATCGCGACGGCGGCCGCCGCCGCCGAACGCGCCTTGGCGACGCCGATCCGCTCGGTTGTGTGGGCGATCTGGCGCTGCAGGTTCGACACCTCGATATGGTCGTCGTCGATGAGCCCGATCGTGCCGACCCCGGCGGCGGCCAGATACAGCAGCACGGGGCTGCCGAGCCCGCCCGCGCCCACCACCAGCACGCGCGCGGCTTTCAGCTTCGCCTGTCCGATGCCGCCGACCTCGCCGAGCAGGATGTGACGCGAGTAGCGCTGGATTTCGTCTTCCGTGAAGTCGAGGTCCATGACAATACCTTTCGCCTTGAGGCGAAGATTGTCCCCTGGGAGGCGCTATGCAACAGCCGGACGACGGCGCGCTGGTCCTGTTCTCGGGCGGTCAGGATTCGACCACCTGCCTCGCCTGGGCGCTCGCCCGCTATGAGCGCGTCGAGACGGTGGGATTCGCCTACGGCCAGCGGCACGCGGTCGAGCTCGAATGCCGGGGGCCGGCGCGCGAGGGCATCGCCGCAATCGCCGACTGGGGCGCGCATCTTGGTCCGGATCACACGGTCGATCTCGCCCGCTCGCTCGCCGCGCTGGGAGAGACGGCGCTGACCTCGGACGCCGCCATCGCGATGACCGAGGAGGGCCTGCCGAACACCTTCGTCCCGGGACGAAACCTGCTCTTTCTCACCTACGCCGCCGCGCTGGCGTATCGGCGCGGG
This sequence comes from uncultured Alphaproteobacteria bacterium, assembly GCA_963795435.1. Lineage (GTDB taxonomy): Bacteria > Pseudomonadota > Alphaproteobacteria > Acetobacterales > Acetobacteraceae > JAFKFI01. Next base: position 320,824 of record CAWCHV010000009.1, on the reverse strand, counting down.
CTGCGGCGCATCGTCGGCGGGATGTGCGAGACGGATTTTTCCGGCTACCCGGACTGCCGGGACGACACCATCAAGGCGATGCAGCTCGCCCTCAATCTCGCAATGCAGCGCCGCTTCGTGCTGGAGACCCCGCTGATGTGGCTCGACAAGGCGGCGACGTGGCAGCTCTCGCACAAGCTCGGCGGCGATCCGCTGGTGAGCCTCATCGTCGAGCGGACGCATACCTGCTATCTCGGCGACCGCATCCATCGCCACGATTGGGGCTACGGCTGCGGCTCCTGTCCCGCGTGCGGGCTGCGCGCCCGCGGATGGCAGCGTTGGCGGGCCGGATTTGTTGCCAATGAAAGGAACTGATCGACGATGCTGAGAACGACGATTGCCGCCGCCGGCCTGGCCGCGCTCCTGACACCCGTGGTCGCCGGCGCCGTCGAGCCTCGGGATTTCGAGGTGAAGAACGCCGGGCAACTCGCCAATCTGTGCGCGGCGAAGCCGGGAGAGCGGGACGGCGTGGCGGGGATCAATTTCTGCCACGGTTTCACGCAGGCCGTGGTTGACATGAAACTCACCCAAGAGCGCGCCGCCAGCCAGCCGCGCAGCATCTGCTTCCCGAACCCGGTGCCGAAGCGCAGCGCGACGCTCGACGAGTTCGTCACCTGGGTCCGCGCCCAGCCCGAGCGGCTGAAAGCTCCGCCATCCGAGGCGTTCCTCCGCTTCATGGGCGAGCGGTTCCCTTGCCCGAAGCAATAGCCGGCACCGTTCACGACGGTTCTTGCATCTCCCCGTCATGCCCTGCCTCCGCCGGGCGGGAAGATCGTACGTAGCGGCTCCCTCTTGCGAAGCGGCGGTCGCGCCCGTTCAATGACCGCGAAACGCGGGGGGAGCACATGACACGGCTTGCGGGCAAGGTGGCCTGGGTCACGGGCGCGGGTAGCGGCATCGGCGAGGCGGCGGCGCTGGCGCTGGCGGAAGAAGGGGCCGAGGTCGTGCTCACCGGGCGCCGAGCCGAGCCGCTGGAGGCGGTGGCGGCGCGCATCCGGGGCAATCGCGGCACCGCGCATGTACAGCCCGGCGACCTGATGGACGCCGGGCAAGTCAAGCGGATCGGCGCGTTCATCGAGGGCACGCTCGGCCGGCTCGACATCCTGGTGAACAATGCCGGGCTGAATATTCTGGACCGGAGTTGGGCGAAGCTGACGCCCGAGGGCGCGGCGCTGCTCATCAACGGCAACCTCACCAGCGCGTATCACTGCGTGACAGTTGCGCTGCCGATCATGCGCGCTCGCAAGGACGGATTGCTGATTCACACCAGCTCGCTATCGGGCCGCACGCCGAGCCCGATGAGCGGCACCGCCTACTCGGCCGCCAAGCACGGCGTGGTGGCGATGAGCCATTCGATCAACATGGAAGAGTGCCAGAACGGCATCCGTTCCTGCGTGATCCTGCCCGGCGAGGTGGCGACGCCGATCCTCGACAAGCGGCCGAACCCGGTGAGCGCCGAGGAACGCGCGCGGATGCTGCAATCGGAGGATCTCGGCGAGATGATCCGTTATGTCGCCAAGCTGCCGGCCCGCGTCTGCGTCAACGAGATCCAGATTTCGCCCACCTGGAATCGCGGCTACATCGCCGCCCAGCAACGTCGGCTCTGAGGAGAAAGCAACGCATGGCGACGAACCGACACAAGCTGCTGGTGCCGCACAGCATGGGCGCGGCCGGAACGGATTTGCTGCGCGCGCGCGACGACGTGGAGGTGGTGGTCTATCCCGCGACCATCAGCCAGGCCGACCTGCTGCCGCTGCTGCGCGACGCGCACGGCATCGCGCTCTCGGGTACGCCGTTCCGCGCCACCGAGATCGAGGCCGCTCCGAGCCTTGTGGTCTGCGCGCGCATCGGCGTCGGATACGACGCGGTGGAGGTGCCGGCGCTCACCGCGCGGCGCATTCCGCTGATGGTCACGGGCACGGCGAACTCGACCTCGGTGGCCGAGCAGGCGGTCGCTTTCGTGTTCGCGCTCGCCAAGCGCGGCCCGGCGCTCGACGCCATCGTGCGCGAGGGCCGCTGGGCGGATCGCCACACCACGCTGCCAATGGAAATCACTGGCAAGACGGCGCTGGTGGTGGGTTTCGGGCGGATCGGCACCCGCTCGGCCAGGCGGCTCGCGGCCCTTGAGCTGAAGGTTCTGGTCCACGATCCCTACGTGCCCGCCGCCGCGATCCGTGATGCGGGATACGAGCCGGCGAGCGATCTGGACGCCGCGCTGCCGCGCGCCGATTTCGTCACCATCCATTGTCCGAAAACCGCCGAGACGATCGGCCTGTTCAACGCCGCCCGGCTCGCGCGGATGAAGCCGAGCGCCTGCCTGATCAACACCGCGCGCGGCGGCATCATCGACGAGGCGGCACTGCACGACGCGCTGACCTCCGGTCGGCTCGCCGGCGCCGGGCTCGACGTGTTCGACATGGAGCCGACGCCGGTGTCGAACAGCCTGCTGAAGCTCGACCGCGTGATCGCCGCGCCGCACATGGCCGGCGTCACCGTGGAGTCGGTCGCCGGCATGGCGGCGGCCACCGCGCGCAACATGCTGAGCGTGATCGACGGCCAGCCGAACCGCGACAACGTGGTCAACAAGGAGGCGTTGGATTAGGGGCGTCGTGGGCCTCGGTCAGTCGACGCTCCTTGCGGCGGGTATAGATCACGGTCGCGGCGATCACCGCGATCGCGATGACCACGGCGGCGATGCCGAGCGGCCCCTGCACGCGCGTGATCTCGTGTCCGAGCGCATAGGCGCCGAAGCCGTACAAGCACGCCCAGGCGATGCCGCCGACCGCGTTGGCGACGAGGAAGCGCTGCCAGGGCATTCCGTTGGCGCCCGCCAGCAGCGCGGCCAAGGTTCGCAGGATGGCGATGAAGCGGCCGAACAGCACGACCTTGCCGCCGTGCTTGGCGAATAGGCGTCGTCCCACCTCCAGACGCTCGGGCGGCAGCAGGATATAATGCCCGTAGCGCCGCAGCAGCCGCAGACCGATGATCCGGCCGATCAGGTAGCCGATATTGTCGCCGATGATCGCGCCGGCCGCCGCGGCGGCGACCACGAACGGGATCGAGAGCTGATGGGTGCTGCCGGCATAGAGCGCCGCGGCGATCACCAGGCTCTCGCCGGGGAGCGGCAGGCCCATCGCCTCCAATCCGACCACCAGCCCGACCAGGCCGTAGCCGTAGCTGTGCAGCAGTTCGGTCAGGTGGTGGAGCGAAAAGAACGACACTTGCGGGTTCCATGAGGCGGCCCGGGATCAACACGCGGCGGCCCGACCGGTTCTTGCGCCACCTGGCCGGCTGGACCACGCTGCCGGCCGGCCGACCAACCCGGAGTGCCCGCCATGCCGCAGCCCGACCACATCTCCAAGCTCGGGGTTCCCGATCCGTCAACGCTGGACCCTGACCTGCAGGCGATCTGGAGCAAGTGCGTCGAAAAGCTCGGCTTCGTGCCGAACGTGTTCAGCGCCTACAGCCTGCGTCCCCAGCGGCTGCGCAATTTCATGGCGATGTACAACGAGATCATGCTGTCGGAGTTGGGGCTCAGCAAGCTCGAACGCGAGATGGTGGCGGTCGTCGTGTCCAGCGCGAACCGTTGCTACTACTGCCTGGTCGCGCACGGCGCGGCGGTGCGGGCCTTGTCGGGCGACGCGGAGTTCGGCGAGATGATGGCGCTGAACTATCGCGTCGCGAAGCTCGACGCCCGCCAGCGCGCGATGCTGGACTATGCCTGGAAGCTCACCGCCACGCCCTGGCTGGTCGACGATGCCGACCGCGACACGCTGTGGCGCGCCGGGCTCACCGAGGCGGATGTTTTCGACCTGTCCGAGACGACGGCGTTCTTCAACCTGTCGAACCGCATGGCATCGGCGACGGACATGATGCCGAACCGCGAATATCACCGCATGGTGCGGGCGGAATGAGTTCCGCCCCACACCGGTCGATGTGATCAGGTCTTGACGATCTGGTTCGGGTTCAGGCTGGACACACCGGAGAACGTGATGCTGGTGTTGTCCGATAGAGTGAGGGTCGTGCTGCCGCCGCCGCTGACCGAGGAGGCGATGCCGTTCGGGCCGTAGCCCGAGAGCAATACCAAATCGTTCGAGCTGAAGTTCTGGAGGAAGTCCACCCCGCCGGCGTGGCCGTCGAAGAATGCGAACAGATCGTTCCCCGCCCCGCCGGTCGCGGTCATCGTGCCGGTATTGGCGACGATCGTGTCGTTGCCGGAACCGGCCACGATGGAGTCCGCCCCGGTGCCCGCGAACAGCGTGTCGGCGCCCTTGGAAGCGGCGGCGTTCAGCGTCTCGATGCCCGACCCGGCGACGTAGAGCGCCCCGGCCTGGCTGCTGTTGTAGACGATGTCGCTGCCGGCGCTGCCGAACAGCGTCGGGCTGGTGGCTCCGCCGAACACCGTGCTCGGACCGGTTCCGGCCACGAACAGCAGCGCGCCGGTGTTGCCGAAGATCAGGTCCGAGCCGGTGTTGCCGAAGATCACCGCGGGCCCGGTGCCGGCATTGATCGTGTCCGCGCCCACGCCCTCGATGACCAGCGAATTGCCCGAGCCAAGGAACACGTCGTTGCCGTTGCTGCTGCCGAATATCGTCGTGTTGCCGGCGCCGCCGACGATCGTGCTGTTGGCGGAATTGCTGAGATTGAGCGTCGTGTTGGTGCCGATCCCGCCGCTGAAGACGAGGTTCGCGCCGCCGCCCGCGTCGATCGTCGAGGAGCCGTTGGCGTAGATCGTGTCGTTGCCTTCGCCGGTGTTCACCTGGTCGATCGAACCAGCGCCGAGCGCGACGAGGTTCGCGCCGCCGCCGAGAACGACCTCCTGTGTGCCGCCCGTCGGACCGAAATAGGTCGTGCCGCCGGTTCCGGCCAGCACGGTCTGGTTCACGGCCCCATCGACGGTGACGGGAACGGCCGCCGCGCTGGTGAGGAACGCAAACCCGGCGGGTCCGTTGAAGGTGCCGCCGGCGGCCGTCGCGGGAATGACGGCCTCGCCGATATTGCCCGGCGGGATCACCGGAGTGAGTCCAGGCAGATTGAAGGATGTCAGGGTGCCGCCCACCGCCGCGGCGTTGATCGCGGTCGCGATCTGTTGGGCCAAAACAAGGGTCTGATTGTTGGTGAGCGTGATCGAGTTCGTGCCCTGGCTGCCGCCTGCAACTGTTACAGTTCCACCAGCCATGCCACCGCCCCCACCCTGATCTTGCGAGGAGCCGCTTACCCGGCTTCCGTGGAGACTTGTTAACAAGTTGTTAACGAAGGCGCAACCGTCGAGTTACTCTATCGCGGAACGGTCCGACAAAGCTTCGCGATGCGAAATCGCATGGAGACGGGGACCTGGTGCCTAAAAGATACCCATCGCCAGCCCCGCGGCGAGTGCGGCGCCGATCTCCTCGCAGCGGAAAAGATCGTCGCGCCCGATCGTCTTGGGCGCCAGGATCGCCTCGGGCGTCTGCGCGTGGGTGCAGACGATCAGCGGATCGGCGACCGCGCGCAGACGCCAGCCGGTGACGATTCGCTCGATCTGGCGCACGGCGTTCTGCCCGTCGCTGCCGGCGCAAACCAGCGTCGCGTAGGGCCGGCCGTTGATGCGGTTGAGCGCCGGATAATAGGTCCGGTCGAAGAAATCCTTCATCAGCCCGGCCAGTGCGGCGAGGTTCTCCGGCGTCGCGAAGATGTAGCCTTCCGCGGCGAGCAAATCCTCGGGCTGCGTGGCGGTGGCGGCCAGCAGGCGGACGTTCACCTCCGCCTCGCCCTTGGCGCCGCGCGCCGCCGCCTCGGCCATCTGCCTTGTGCCGCCGGTCAGGGAGTGGAACACGATCAGGAGCGTCTTCATCGGGACCGGACCATGCAACAGGAAGCTGCTCGCCGACAGAAGCCCACCTGCGTGCTCGTGCTGCAAGGCGGCGGGGCGCTCGGCGCGTATCACATCGGCGTCTACCAGGCGCTTCACGAGCACGGCTTCGAGCCGGATTGGCTGTGCGGCATCTCGATCGGCGCGATCAACGCCGCCATCCTCGCCGGCAACCCGCCGGAGCAACGCCTGGCACGGCTGGAGGCGCTCTGGCAGGCGATCTCCTGGCCTGAGCTGTTGCCGCACTCCCCCAACGCGGCGATCCAGGGCTTCTGGAACACGCTGAGCAGCGCACAGGCGCTGGCGTTCGGCCAGCCCGGGTTTTTCAGCCCGCGTCCGATCAACCCGTTCTTCGCCCCCTCCGGCACGCCGGCGACGGAGAGCTTCTACGACACCACGGCGCTGCGCCAGACGCTGCTCGACCACGCCGATTTCGCGCGCATCAACCAGGGCGGCGGGCCGCGGCTCTCGGTGGGGGTGACGGACGTGACGGTCGGCGAGCTGTCGTTTTTCGACAACCGGGCGACGCCGGGCGGGCTCGGCCCCGAGCACATCGTCGCCAGCGGCTCGCTGCCGCCCGGCTTCGCCGCGGCCGAGATCGGCGGGCGGTTCTACTGGGACGGCGCCTGCGTCTCCAACACCCCGCTCGAAGCAGTGCTGAACGACACGCCGCCGGGCCACACGGTGGCATTCGTGATCGATCTGTGGAGTCCCACCGGGCCCGCGCCGACCACGATGAACGAGGTGCTATGGCGCGCCAAGCAGATCCAGTACGCCAGCCGCAACGCGCATCACATCGATGCGGTGGCGACCAAGGTGAACCTGCGCCACGCGCTGGCGGCGAAGACGGACGCGAAGGCGGACGCCGCCGCGCCCGGCGGGGGGCAGCGGCTCGACATCGTGCATGTCATCTACCATCCGGCCGAGGACCAGATCCCGGCCAGCGACGCCGAGTTTTCCCGCGTCTCGATCGCCGAGCGGCGCGCCGCCGGCTACGCGGACATGAGCCAGGCGCTCGCCGAGCAACCCTGGATGACCGTGCAGAAGCCCGCGCAACTGGGTGCCGTGATCCACCGCGTCAGCCGCGGACAGGTCACGACGCTGGCCGAGCCCAACCTGCGCACCACATCGGACCGCACCGCCCCGACCGTCGGCGGAGGCGCTACTGGTTCATCTGCCGCCTGATCTCGGCGGCGCCGGCGCGGTAGTCGTAGGTCGGGTAGAACTCGGTGCGAAAGCCGCCCCAGGCGGTCTGCTCCAGCACCTGATTGACCTCGCGCAGCCGGTCGGGCGGCACCCGCAGCGTCACGACCTGGCCAATGCCCATCATCACGTACCAGGAGACAACTTCGATCCCGGGCGGCGGGAATCGCTTGAAGAAGCCGCTCTGGCGCAGATGCTCGTTGATCTCGCCCAAGGTCTTGCTCTCGTCGTGGCGGAGAAAGACGGTGAGCAGGAAGTCCCCGGAGCCGGGCGCCGGCTGCGCGGCGGGCGGAGACGGGTTCTGCGCGACGGCGGGACCGGCGAGCAGCGCGGCGACCAGGGCGAGGGCGGGGAGCAGGCGGCGATGCGGGGCGAACATGCGCGGTCTCCTTCGGAGTCGGGAGCAGCCATTATCGCATGACGCAAAATTGCCTTCTTTTCGTCATGGCCGGGCTCGAAATCGGGCGCCACGGAAGCAGCCGCGCGAGATCGCCGGGTCAAAGCCCCGCGACGACGAAAGGGGCGGACGGACCCGGCGGCCCAACGCGAATCCCCTGGAACAACAGAGACCCCGATGGCACAAGCCGGCAACACCGTCCGGGAGCACGAATGACAGCCGCCCTCGCCTCCATGACCGGCTTCGCGCGCGCCGAGGGCGAGACCGGCGGCACGAGCTGGGCGTGGGAGCTGCGCAGCGTCAACGGACGCGGCCTCGATCTGCGCTTCCGCCTGCCGCCGGGCTCCGATGCGCTGGAACCCGGACTGCGCGAGGCGGCGCAGAAGCGGCTCAAGCGCGGCAACGTCACCGCCAGCCTCACAATCCGGCGCGACGAGCAAGCGCGGCTGGCGCCCGATCCCGCCACCCTCGAACAGGCGCTTGGCCTCGCCCTCGCGCTCCAGGCCCGCATTCCCGGCTGCCCCGCGCCCCGCGCCGAGGCGCTGCTCGCCCTGCCCGGCGTGCTTCGCCCCGCCGTTCCCGGCAACGGGACCGACGAGCGCGCCGAGGCGGTATCCGCCGCCATCCGCGCCGGGTTCGCCGCCGCCCTCGACCGCCTCGCCGCCGCGCGCCGCGCCGAGGGCGCGCGGCTTGGCGTCGTGCTGGCGGGGCAGCTCGACGAGATCGCTGGCCTGCACGATCTGGCATCGGCCGAGGCGGCGGACCAGCCGGCAGCGCAGCGCGCGCGGCTGATCGAAAACCTCCAGGCGCTGCTCGCCGAGTCCCCCGCCCTGCCGGAGGAGCGTATCGCCCAGGAGGTCGCCTTGCTCGCCTCGCGGTCGGACGTGCGCGAGGAGCTCGATCGGCTGGCGAGCCACATCCAGGCGGCGCGGACCTTGCTGGCGGAAGGCGCCAATATCGGCCGGCGGCTCGACTTCCTCATCCAGGAGTTCAACCGCGAGGCCAACACGCTGTGCAGCAAGTCGGCCTCCACCGCGCTCACCGCCACCGGGCTGCGGCTGAAGGCGACGATCGAGCAATTGCGCGAGCAGGTCGCGAACATCGAATGACGGGTGGCGCGATGACCCACATCGAACGTCGTGGGCTCTGCCTGGTGATCGCGGCGCCGTCAGGGGGCGGCAAGAGCTCGATCACGCAGGCGCTGGTGGCGGGCGAGCCCGATCTCGCGCTGTCGGTCAGCGTCACCACGCGCCGGCCGCGCGGCGGGGAGCGGGACGGGATCGACTACCATTTCCGCACCCAGGCGGAGTTCGACGCGCTGGTCGCCGCCGGCGGGCTGCTGGAATGGGCGAATGTCTTCGGGCGCAGCTACGGCACGCCGCGGGCGCCGGTCGAGCGTGCGCTCGCGGAGGGGCGGGACGTGGTGTTCGACATCGACTGGCAGGGTCATCGGCATCTGCGGGCGGCGCTGCCGGGCGACGTGGTCGGCGTGTTCATCCTGCCGCCGGCGCTCGTCGACCTCGAGCGGCGGCTGCGCGCCCGCGCCGGCGACGACGCCGCCGAAATCGCCCGCCGCATGGCCAAGGCGCGGGAAGAGATCGCCCACTGGCCGGAGTTCGACCATGTCATAGTGAACGACGATTTCGACGCGGCGGTCGCGGCCGTGCGGGCGGTGCTGCACGCCGCACGCCTCGCCACCGCCAGGCAGACGAGCGGATTGCGGGATTTCGTCTCCCGCCTCGCCACCTGATTTCCTCCGGCGCCCGCGCCGTGCTGATCGCGGCGGCGGTGGCGCTGGCCGGCTGCACCGCAGTGCCCTCGCTCGACGCCGACATCGCGCAGGCGGCGCGCGGCGCCGACCAGGGCCGCGCCATCGCGCTGATGCGCCAGCAGGGCGAGCGGATCGCGCATCACCCGTTCGTCCCCGGCAACCATCTGGACCTGTTGGTGAACGGTCCCGAAACCTACGCCGCGATGGCGGCGGCGATCCGCGACGCGCGCCAGCGGATCGACATGGAGAGCTACCAGTTCGACACCAGCACGGCCGCGCAATTCGCCGATCTGCTGCTGGCGGCGCGGGCGCGGGGTGTCGCCGTTCATCTGATCTACGATGCCTGGGGAAGCAAGGACGCGCCGGCCGCGCTGTTCCAACGGCTGCGCGCGGGCGGGGTCCAGGTGCTCGAATACAACCCGCTCACCCCCAATTCGCGCGTCGGCATCGACGTGAACGACCGCGACCATCGCAAATTGCTGGTGGTGGACGGCGCGCTGGCGATCACCGGCGGGGTCAACGTCACCAGCGTCTACGAGAACCGCGCCGCGCCTCCGGGGGCCGAGAGCCCGAGCGAGCTGCCCTGGCGCGACACCGACGTGCGGATCGTGGGTCCGGTGGTGGCGCAATTCCAGCGCTTGTTCGACGAGACCTGGCGCGAGCAGAAGGGTCCGGCGCTGCCGCCGCCCCCGCCGACGCCGGGCTGGGTGCGCGGCGACGCCCTGGTGCAGGCGATCGACGGCGCGCCCGAGAACGGCCAGCCGCTCATCTATCGCACGCTCGCGGTCGCCATCACGTTGGCGCGGCACTCGGTCCATCTGACGACCGGCTTCTTCGCCCCCACCCCCGATCTGGCGCGCATCCTGGAGGACGCGGCGCGGCGCGGCGTGGACGTGCGGGTCATCGTGCCCGCGCACAGCGACAGCAGCCTCGCGGTGGAAGCCGGACGCGGCAGCTACCAGGATCTGCTGGAAGCCGGCGTGCAGGTCTACGAGCGGCAGGGCGTCGTGCTGCACGCCAAGACCGCCGTGATCGACGGCGCCTATTCGATCATCGGCTCGTCGAACCTCGATTGGCGCAGCGTGTTGTGGAACAACGAGATCGACGCAGTGATCATCGATCGCGATTTCGGGGCCGAGATGGAGCGGCTGTTCGCCCACGACCTCGCGGACTCGCGCCGCATTGATCCGGCGGCCTGGAGCCGCCGCCCGCTCGGCGAGCGGCTGGACGAATGGGGTGCGAGATTGCTGGAACCATTGCTGTGATTTCAGTCCAGGAGGGCACGATGGCCTACGAGGTTCGCATCGACAGCAAGCCGGTCGGCACGTTCGACACGTCGGAAGCCGCACTCGACCGGGTGCGCGACGAACTCCGGCGTCACCCGGACTGCGAGCCGGAGATCATCGACACGAACACCGGTCGCGCCGTCCAGCCGGCCTCGTCCAAGCGCTGGCAGGAGCACCTGACGAAGACCATTCGCTGAGCCGTTCGCTGACCCATCGGCAGGCCGGGGGTGCTGCTCAGCGCCGCCACCAACCCCGCTTCTTGTCCACCGCCGGATCGGCCTCCGCGCCGACGATGATCGGCTGAAGCGCCGGCTCGGCCGCCGTGTCGTTCGCTGGCTCGGGGGTCGGCTCGGGCGAAGGTGGTCCCGGTTCGGCTGGCGCCGCGGCCGGTTCGGTGGCGGCCTCCGGCTCGGCCGCTCCAGGCTCGGCGACCGGCTCGGGCGCGACGTTGATCGGCTCGGGCTCGGGCGGGGTAGCCGGCTCCGGCGCGGCCATGATCGGCTCGGGCCGCGGCGGGGGGGTCTGCTCCGGCGCGGCGGCGGCCGGCTGGGGCTCCGGGGCGGGCTGGGGCTCGCCGCCGGCGGCGCCCGTCGGGTGGATCGGCTCGTCCGCGTTGTCGATGAGGTCGAAAATGTCGAACGCCTGGCCGCCAAAGGGATTGGCTGGCGTCGGGCCGGAATAGGGCACGTCCGGCTGCTCCGCGCCCGGAGCGGCGACCGGCGAGCTGCCGTCTTCCGCGCCGTCGCGCCGACGGCGCCGCCCGCCGCGCCGCGTGCGGCCCCGGCCACGCGCCTGGTCCTCCCGCGCGACCGCTTCCTCCTCCCCCGGACGCTCGGGCACGCCCTCCATCGCCTCCTCGACCATCGCTTCCCCGACCGTCGCTTCCCCGATCGTCGCTTCCCCGGCCGTTCCCTCCGGCGCGGCGGCGGGCGGGCGATCGGCTTCCGCGCCATCCTCGGCGCCCGGCGCGACGCCGTCCTCGCGGCGGCCCCCCCGCCGCCGCCGGCGACGACGGCGGCGGCGGCGCTCCGCCTCGTCGCCATTCTCGCCCGCCCCGCCGGCAGGCGCCGTGGTCCCGGCCGCCGTCTCGGCGCCGGTTTTCTCCGCCGCCTCGGCGGCGATATCCTCGTCGGCCTCGAATTCCTCCGCCTCCTCGACCGCGTCCGTCTCGCTGATGGCGGTCGGCAGCGGCGCGTCCGGCGTGATCGCGGGCGGCAGCTCGCTCGGCACCGCCGCGCGCACCCGGTCGATGCGGATTTCCGGCGGCACCAGCGTATCGTCGGCGGCGAATGCGACGTGCAGCCCGTGCCTTGCCTCGACCTCCGACAGCCGCTGGCGCTTGTGGTTGAGGATGTAGAGCGCGATCGGCGTGGCGGCGTAGCAGACCACCTCGGCGGAGCGGCGCTTGGCCCCCTCCTCCTCGATCTGGCGCAGCACATGGATCGCGGAGCTCTCGATGCTGCGGACATGGCCGCTGCCGCCGCAATGCGGGCACGGAGTAAAGCTGGTCTCCGCGAGGCTCGGGCGCAGCCGCTGGCGGCTCATCTCCATCAGGCCGAAATGGCTGATGTGCCCGACCTGGATGCGCGCGCGGTCGTTCTTCAGCGCCTCCTTGAGGCGGCGCTCGACCATCGCGTTGTGCTTTTTCGCTTCCATGTCGATGAAGTCGATGACGATGAGCCCGGCGAGGTCGCGCAGCCGCAACTGCCGCGCCACCTCATCAGCGGCTTCGAGATTGGTCTTGAGAGCCGTCTCCTCGATGCCGCGCTCGCGGGTGGAGCGGCCGGAGTTGACGTCGATCGCGACCAGCGCCTCGGTCTGGTTGATGACGAGATAGCCGCCCGACCGGAGCTGCACGGTCGGCATCAGCATGGCGTCGAGCTGGGCATCGACCTGATGCCGGGCGAACAGCGTCTGGCTGTCGCGCCACATCTGCACCTTGCGGGCGTGGCTCGGCATCAGCATCCGCATGAAGTCCCGCGCCGCCTTCCAGCCGTCCTCGCCGTCAACCACGATCTCGTCGAGGTCGCGCGAGTAGACGTCGCGGATGGCGCGCTTGATGAGGCTTGCCTCCTCGTAGATCAGCGCCGGCGCCACCGAGCGCATCGTGTGCTCTCGGATGTCGTCCCACAGCCGCAGCAGGTACTCGCAGTCGCGCTTGATCTCGGGCTTCGGCCGGTTGGCGCCGGCGGTGCGGACGATGAGGCCCATGCCGCGCGGGATTTCCAGCTCGGCGGTGATCTCCTTCAGCCGCCGGCGGTCCGCCGCCGAGGTGATCTTCCGGGAGATGCCGCCGCCGCGCGGCGAGTTCGGCATCAGCACGCAGTAGCGGCCGGCGAGGGAGAGATAGGTGGTGAGCGCCGCGCCCTTCGTGCCGCGCTCCTCCTTGACCACCTGCACCAGCAGGATCTGCCGCCGCTTGATGACTTCCTGGATCTTGTAGTTTCGCAGGAAGCGCGGCGGGATGCGGCGGTCGCGCCGGTCGTCGCCGTGCTCGCCGTCGCCGCCGACGGTCTCGGGAGGCGGCAGGTCGGCGGCCGGCTCGGCGTGGGTCTCGCCGGTCTCCTCGACATCGTCCTCGGCCTCGGCCGCCTCCGCCAGACCGGACCCGGACTCAGGTTCGACTTGGGCTTCCGGCCCGGACTTCGTCGCCTCCGTCGTCTCCGGCGCGACCACGGCGAACACCGGCTCGGTTTCCGCGTGTGGGGGCGGCTCGGCAACGGCGGTCTCGGCGCCGGTCGGCTCCGGGACGGCGAGGTCCGGCCCGGCGGCATCCGCCACCAGGAGGTCGGTGGCGGCCGGCGCGGGTTCTGTGAGATCGGGGCCGGAGATCGTCTCGTGCGGGATGGCGGCGGGCTGCGCCGAGGACGACTCCGTTTCCGGCTCGGCCTCGGGTTGCGGCGCGGGCTCGCCGCCGCCCTCCGATCCGGCTTCCGCCTCCGCCTCGCTCGGGATGGCGGCCTGCTGCACGGCGGATGCTTCCACCGGCTCGGTCGCGGGCTCACCGTCGGGCGCGCCGCCGTTCAATGCGCCACTCCTGGCTTCGGCGGCGGCGGCGGCGCGGTCCTCCTCCTCCTCCTCCTCGCGCGCCTCCTCGGCCTGCATGTCGAGCAGGCGCTGCCGGTCCGCCACGGGGATTTGGTAGTAGTCGGGATGGATCTCGCCGAACGCCAGGAAGCCGTGCCGGCCGCCGCCGTACTCGACGAACGCCGCCTGCAGGCTGGGCTCTACGCGAACGACCTTGGCGAGATAGATGTTGCCCTTGAGCTGCCGCTTGGTCGACGTCTCGACGTCGAAATCCTCGAGGCGGTTACCGTCCAGCACCACCACGCGGGTTTCTTCCGCGTGCGTGGCGTCGATCAGCATACGCTTGGTCATGTAATCCTGAACTCCGGTGCGCCGACCGGCACAGCGTCGCGAGCCCGGATCGGGCCGGCGGCAGCGGTCGGCGAAATAGGCTTGAGGAGGGGGGCCGAGCCGCCCAGACAGGAAATAGGCCTGATCTCGCGCGTCCAGACGCCGCACGACCGATCCGGGGCGGACGAGCGTGGGCGGGTGAAGGGAGCGGGATGGCGGTCATAGGGTCCTGCAATACGGGCGGGCCGTCCTGGAAGGACGCAGCCCCATTCGAGATGGTCGCTCCCGCCCGGCTTTGAAACCGGACCCGGCGCCCCGGCCGGTTTTCACGCGGCGCATGGCGCGGCAGTGACAGTAGGTCTCGGCGGAAAGCGGGCGTCCCCGGCCGGCAACCCTCGATCCTGGGCGGCTCTCGATCATAGGCTGGTGGCCAGCAGGTCGGTGCAACCGCCAGGATCGCGCCAGACGGGCACGCAAATCGCGCCTCGCCAACCACGTCACAGAGCCGTGGGACCATGAAGCAAAGACCGCCGGATCGCAAGGGATCTCTCCGCAGGCGATCTCAATGTGTATCGTTGGCACTGGCGCGATGCGCGGTGTATGATACACACGATGAAGAGTGCGGACCTCATCCGGGAATTGAAGGCCACCGGATGGGTCTTGGATCGGATTCGTGGTTCGCATCACGTCTTTCGGCATCCAGCTCGCCCGGGTCATGTCGTCGTGCCGCATCCGAAAAGAAGTCTTGGCACCGGCTTGGTCGCCGCGATCCGCAAGCAAGCTGGCCTTTAGGAGGCGGAGAATGCGTTACCCCGTCGCGATCGAACTCGGCACCGACACGACGGCCTTCGGCGTCGTCGTCCCTGATCTGCCCGGCTGCTTCTCGGCGGGAGACACGTTGGACGAAGCCATATCCGCTGCCGAGGAAGCCGCGGCCGCTTGGGTCGATGCCGCGTTGGACGCGGGCCAGGCAATCCCCGCACCGACGAGCCTTGAATCCCTCCGCCTGAAGCCTGAGTTCGCCGGATGGACGTTCGGGGTCATCACGCTCGACCCGGCCTTGCTCGACGACAGCACCGAGCGCGTCAACATCACGCTGCCGCGTCGCGTGCTCAAGCGCCTCGACGCCCTGGCCCGGGCCGCCGGGGAAAGCCGCTCCGGCTACATCGCGCAAATGACCTTGGAGGAGCCCCGCCACGGAACATAGGCGATCACGGTGCCGTCCGTTCCCGGCGTGACGCGCTGCGTTTGCGCGGCGCCGACAATGCTCGCTCGGTTTCGGCCCGCCACAATCCTCCCTCGGCGTGCCCAATCAAACTAAGACGCCGAGCCCCGAGCGGGCGTGTGCCGACGGTATCCCCACCGGCACGAGCGCGTCTTGAGCCGACGGCCACCTCGCATGAACCTGCTGTAATCAACAACAAGCGTGCGAGTCCGCATCCGCTGTGTTAAGTTGCCGGGCATGGATTCGCGCGTCCCGATCGGCCGGCGACTGCTGCTAGGTGCCGGTGTCACCGGCGCCTTCCTGGTGCCGGCCTGGTTCCAGGAGGCGCTCGCCCGCAGCGTCCACAGGCCCGCCCATCCCGAGAAGTCGACGAAGAAGCCGAACGCGCCCCTGGTCATGCTGGACCCGGGACATGGCGGCAAGGATCCCGGCGCCATCGGCGTCTCTGGCACTTACGAAAAAAACATCGCCCTGGCCGCCGCCAGCGACCTGCGGCATCTGCTGGAGGCAGGCGGGAACTACCGGGTCGAGCTGACCCGCACGCGGGACGTGTTCGTGCCGCTCGACGAGCGGGTGGCGCGGGCGCAGAGCCGTGGCGCGGCGCTGTTCGTCTCGATGCACGCCGACGCCGTCTCCAATCACGCGGTCCGCGGCGCCAGCGTCTATACGCTCTCAACCGCCGCGTCGGACCCGCAGACCGCCGCACTCGCCCAGCGGGAAAACAGCGCCGACCGCTACGGCGGGTCTGGCTTCAAGGACGTCTCGCCCGAGGTCGCCCAGATCCTCGCCAGCCTGGTCCGCCAGGAGACCCGTCGCGGATCGACGCGGCTGGCGCGCAGCGTGGTGGGAGCGTTCGAGCCCGACGTGACGCTGCTCGAAAACCCGTCCCGCCACGCCGGCTTCGTGGTGCTGAAGGCCGCCGACATCCCGAGCGTGCTGGTCGAGATGGGCTTCATGTCGAACCCGCAGGATGAGGCGGCGCTCCGCAAGCCGAAACACCGGCTGCAGGTCGCGGCGGCGATGAAGCGGGCGGTGGACGCCTATTTCGCCGCCTCCTTCAAGGTGACGGGGCAATCCGCGTAGCCGCCGGTAGCTGCGCCGGATGCAGCGGCAGCGTGACGAAGCGTTCGCCGGCGCCGCCGCCGGTCAACAGCAGCAGAATATAGTCCTGCTTCCGCTCGCGCGCCGCGGCAATCCGGCTATGCACGTCCGCCGGCCGCGCCACCGGGGCCTGGCCGACCAGCATGATCACCTCGCCCGGCGTGATGCCGCGCATGTCGGCGGGGCTGTACTGCGCCACGCCCGTCACCAGGACGCCTTGGACGGCGCTGTCGAGCTTGTACCGCGCGCGCGCCGCCGGGGTGAGTTCGGCGAGCTTGAGGCCGGGATCGAACGGCATCGCGGCGGCGCGGCGGATCGCCGGGTCGGCGGCGGGGTCGGCGTAGGGCGGCTCCGGGATCAGCTTGACCACCGGGCGGGCGGTCAGCGTCTCGCCCTCGCGCCACAGCGTGAGCTCGGCTGGCCGGCCGATCGGGGCCAGCGCGATCGCCCGCCACAGCGCCCGCGCGTCGGCCGGCGAGAAGCCGTCGATGCTGGTGATCACGTCGCCCTGCCGCACGCCGGCCGACGCCGCCGAGCCGCCGGGCTCAAGGCCAAGCACGATGGCGCCGCCCGCTGCGCCGAGGCCGAGCGCGTCGGCCATGTCGGGCGTCACCGATTGCAGCCGGACGCCGATCCAGCCGGCCGTTGCCCGGCCGTAGCGCAGCGTCTGCTCGACGACGATCTCGGCGATGCTGGCGGGCAGCGCGAAGCTGATGCCGATGGAGCCGCTGCTCGCGGTCGGCGAGAAGATCGCGGTGTTGACGCCGATCACGTGACCCCGCATGTCGAACAGCGGCCCGCCGGAACTGCCGTGGTTGATCGCGGCGTCGGTCTGGATGAAGTCGTCGAACGGCGTGGTGCGGATGTCGCGGTTGAGCCCGCTGACGATGCCGGAGCTCACCGAGCCGCCGAGGCCGAGCGGATTGCCGATGGCGATCACCGGGTCGCCGACGCGCATCCGGTCGCTGTCGCCCCAGCTGAGGACCGGCAGCGGCGCGGCCGGCTTCACCCGGAGCAGCGCGATGTCGGCGATGCTCAGGTGTCCGATGATGGTGGCCGGCAGCGTCGTCTGGTCCTGCAAGGTGACGGTGATCCGGGCGGCGCGCTCGACCACGTGGCGATTGGTGACGATGACGCCGCTCTTGTCCACGATGAACCCAGACCCAAAGCCATGCACCGTCTTGGGCTCCTGGCTGGAGTGGGCGTCCTTCGCCTCGCTCACGAGCAAGGTCGAGATGTTGACGACGGCCGGCATCACCGCCGCGATCAGGTCGGCGGCGCTCATCGCCGGACCCGGCTCGGGCTCCGCCAGGGCGACGGGCGGCTGGTCGGCCATGCACGGGACGGCGGCGGAGGCCGCCAGCCAGCAGATCGCGACCAGGCCCATGCAGCGGCGGATCATCGTACGCCTCGCTCCTTGCCGACGCGGTTGGCGCCTACCCGTCCGGGTGCAGCGGCAACGTGACGAAGCGCTGTCCGCCGGGGCCGCTCACCAGCAGCAGCATGAACTGCTCCTTCCGCTGGCGCGCGGCCGTGATCCGGGTGGTCACGTCCGACGGCTGGGCGACCGGGGCGGAGCCCGCCCGCAGGATCACGTCGCCGGCGACGAGGCCGCGCTCGGTCGCCGGACTGTCCGGCGCCACGCCGGTCACGACCACTCCCCTCTGTCCCGGGGCGATCCGGTATTTTGTCCGCGCGGCCTCAGTGATCGCGGAGAGCTGGAAGCCTGGGCTGAACGGCGCCGCCGCGACCGTGTGGATAGCTGAGTTGGCCGGTGCGCCGGGATCGGGAAGCGGCGCCATCTCGCGGACCGTCGGCGAGACGGTCAGCACGCTTCCGTCGCGCCAGATCGTCAGCTCGATCGGCTTGCCGAGCGGGGCGACTGCAATGGCGCGCCACAGCGCCCGCGAGTCGCGCGGCGTCATGCTGCCGATGCTCATGATGACGTCGCCCTCCCGCACCCCGGCCTCCGCCGCAGGGCCGCCCGCGTCCACCCCGGCCACGATCGAGCCGCGCGGGACGCCGAGCCCGATCGCCTCGGCGACATCGGGCGTCACCGACTGCATACTGACCCCGAGCCAGCCCGCCCGCACCCGTCCGTATTGCAGCGTCTGCTCGATGACGAACTTGGCGTCGTTGATCGGCAGGGCGAAGCTGATGCCGATGGAGCCGCTGGTCGCGGTGGGCGAATAGATCGCCGTGTTGATGCCGATGACCTCGCCGCGCCGGTCGAACAGCGGCCCGCCGGAGTTGCCGTGGTTGATCGCCGCGTCGGTCTGGATGAAGTCGTCGAACGGCGTGGTGCGGATGTCGCGGTTGAGCCCGCTGACGATGCCGGAGCTGACCGAGCCGCCGAGGCCGAGCGGGTTGCCGATGGCGATGACCGTGTCGCCGACGCGCACCTGGTCGCTGTCGCCGAGTTTCAGCGTGGGCAGCCTGGCAGCCGGCTTGACGCGCAGCAGCGCGATGTCGGCCCGGCTCAGGCGGCCGATCCGGGTCGCGGGAAGGATCGTGTTGTCCTGCAGCGTCACCGTGATCCGCACGGCGTTCTCGACCACGTGCCGGTTGGTGACGATGATCCCGTCGCCGTCGATGATGAAACCGGAGCCGAAGCCGTGGATCACCGCCGGCGGCGGGCTCGAGCGCTCCTGCGGCAGGTCCTGGGCGGCGCGCGTCATCGGCGGGCGCGGCGCCAGCACGGTGGAGACGTTCACCACGGCGGGCATCACGCTGGCGATCAGGTCGGCGACGCTCATCGACGCCCCGGACCTTTCCGCCGGCGCCTCGGTTTCCGCGCGGGCGGCAGCCGCCGCGAGACAGCAGCCCAGAATGAGGACTCCCGGTACCAGGACGCCCAGAACCAGGACGACCAATCGACGCATCCCGCCCCCTTCCTACGCCTTGCGGGCCGTTACTCCATCCGCCGGGCGGATGCGACCCGGATTCATGTCTGGGTTGCCAACCGGCGCAGCGGCCGCGCAGGATTGCCGGCGACGGTCGCGTCCCCCCCGCCGAGCATCTCGCTGAGCAGCGCGGCCCGGCCGAACTGGTCGGCGGGTTCGGTCCGGTTATAGCGCAGCAGCAGGTCGGCGGCGCGCGGCCGGGCGGCGGCCAATTCTGGGTCCGCCGAGCGATACAATCCGCCCGCCAGCATCTTGTCCCATTCGCTCACCCCAACGCCCCCGCGATCTCCGCGCCAAGGTAAGGACGCGAGCGGAAAATCCCAGTGGGCCTGGAACCTGCCTGCTCTCGAAGCATCCGAATGTTTGATGACCTCGCTTGAACCCGACGCTCGCTCACCTACATCGCCGATCGCCAGACGCTTGGTCGTACGGGTTTGGCAATGGGGGGACCAAGCGGGAGGAAATCTTTTGCCTGAAGATCCTCGGATCGAGGCCGGCGCGCGAGCGTTGTGCGCGTTTCATGGCCTCAGCCCAGACGAACCGGTCCTGAAGAGCGGCGCCATGGTCCCGATGTGGAGGGCCTACATTCAAGAGGTGCGGGCGGTGATCCAGGCCGCGGACGCGGTCGACAGGGCGACACCCGAAATGGCAGTAGCCGGCGTGGACGCCTTGCGAACGGGCGCACAGGACGCCGCCGGCCTCGCTCAGAAGGTCTGGCTCGCGATGGCGGGATTGCGTTCGGGCGGCAAATCGTAATTCGCCGAGGAATCCCTCGGCGCTTTGCAGCGATAGCGGCCGCCGCGCGGTCGGTCGCCCTACCGTCGGGCCTTGCGCCTCGCGTACCGCGCGTCGCGGGCGGCCTTCTGTTCGGCGAGCAGGGCGCGCTGCCGGGCGGCTTCCTCCGCGCGGGCGGCGGCCTCGGCGGCGAGGCGGGCTGCCTCTTCCGCCTTCCGGGCGGCTTCGAGTTCGGCCAGGCGCGCCGCCTCGGCCTCGCGCGCGGCCTGGCGCTCGGCGGCGCGCACGGCGCGCGCCTCGGCGATCGCCTTGCGGACCGCCTCCCGCTCCCGCACCGCCGGGTCGTCCGGACCCGGGCGGGCGCGGAATTTCTCCAGCATGGCCTTCTTCGCGTTCGCCGCGGCGTTCAGCCGCTCGTCCAATTTGCTGCCCTTGAAGCCACTCATCGCGAAGCCCGCTCTCCTACCCTGTTTCCATCATCTGTCGCGCTATCGGGCCTGCGCGCTCGCCTCGGAGCGGGTGGCGCCCACCCGGCTGGCCAGCGCCGCCGCCATGAACGTGTCGAGGTCGCCGTCCAGCACCGCGTCCGGGTTGCCCTTCTCGACCCCGGTGCGCAGATCCTTCACCAATTGGTACGGCGCCAGCACGTAGCTGCGGATCTGATGGCCCCAGCCGATATCGGTCTTCGCACTCTCCACTGCCGCCGAGGCCGCCTCGCGCCGCTGCAATTCCTGCTCGTAGAGCCGTGCCTTCAGCATCGCCATCGCGGTGGCGCGGTTGCGGTGCTGGCTGCGGTCGGTCTGGCAGGCGACGATGATGCCGGACGGGACGTGCGTGATGCGGATGGCGCTCTCGGTCTTGTTGACGTGCTGGCCGCCGGCGCCCGAGGCGCGGAACGTGTCCACTTTCAGATCGGCGTCGTTGATCTCGATCTCGATGGTGTCATCCACCACCGGATAGACCCACACCGAGGCGAAGCTCGTCTGCCGGCGGGCGTTGGCGTCGAACGGACTTATGCGAACCAGCCGATGCACGCCCGCCTCGGTCTTGAGCCAGCCATAGGCGTTCGGGCCGCTCACCTGCAAGGTGGCGGACTTGATGCCGGCCTGCTCGCCCTCGCTCTGTTCGAGCAGTTGCGCCTTGTAGCCGTGCTGCTCGGCCCAACGCAGATACATCCGCATCAGCATCTCGGCCCAGTCCTGCGCCTCGGTGCCGCCGGCGCCGGCGTTGATCTCGATGTAGCAGTCGTTGGCGTCGGCCTCGCCGGAGAGCAGGCTCTCGATCTCGCGCCGCTTGGCCTCGGCGGCGAGCGCCCGCAGGTTCGCCACGCCGTCCGCCACCATCGCGGCGTCCCCGTCCGCCTCGGCCATGCCGATCAGCTCCAAGGTGTCGGATACCTCGCGCTCGAGCGTCTCGACCCCCTCTATCTGACCGGCGAGCTGATTGCGCTCACGCATCAGCTTCTGCGCGGTGTCGGCCTTGTCCCACAGGGCGGGGTCCTCGGCGCGGGCGTTCAGCTCGGCGAGGCGGGCCTGGGCTGCATCCCAGTCAAAGATGCCTCCTCAGCAGCGCGGTGGACTGCTTGATCTGGTCGTTGAGGGCGTCGGACTCGGCGGACATGGCGGCTGCTTATCAGGGGTGGGAACGCACCGAAGCAAGGTGGGGCGGGTCAATACAACCCGCCCATGCCGCTGTCGACCCCGCCGGCCGGCACATTGGCGTTGCCGCTGTCGTCGCTGTTCGCCGACGCCGTCCAGCCGCCGACCGGGCCGGATGCGCCCGGCGTCTGATCGGGCTTGAAGGCGTCGGTCCGCGAGCCGGAGCCGGTGTCCCAACGCGCCATCGTCACACCCGGCGGCTGCGGGAAATCGAGCACCGGATGGTCCTTGAGCGCCGTTGTCATGTAGTTGCGCCAGATCGGCGCGGCGACCGTGCCGCCGCTCTCCTTGTCGCCGAGGCTGGTCGGATTGTCGAAGCCGATCCAGACGGCGGTGACGAGGTCGGGCGTGAAGCCGATGAACCAGGCATCGTTGAAGTCCTGCGTGGTGCCGGTCTTGCCGGCGATCGGGCGGTTCATGCCCTTTCCCGCTTCGTAGCCGGTGCCGTGCGCCACCACCCCCTGCATCATCGTCACGATCTGGAACACGCTCGCCGGATCAGCGATTTCCTTGCGCGTGTCGCCGAGGGTCGGCGGCGTGGAGTCGCTGTCGCAGGTCTCGCAATCCCGCCCCGGCGCGCGCCAGACCACGTGGCCGTCGCGATCCTGCACGCTGTCGATGAGGGTGGGCACGACCTCCCGCCCGCCCTCGTCGAGCGAGGCGTAGGCGCCGGCCATGCGCAGCACGGTGGTATCCACCGCGCCGAGGGCGGTGGGCAGCACGCGCGGCATGTTGTCGACCACATGGAAGGCGATCGCGGTCTGCGCCACCGCCTCCATCCCGACCTTCTCGGCGACCCGCACGGTGACGAGGTTGAGCGACTTCTCGAGCGCGATGCGCAGCGGTACCGGACCGCTGAAATTCATTTCGTAGTTGTTCGGCCGCCACTGGCCGGCCGCTCCCTGGTCGATGACGATCGGCGCGTCGAGGAATTTCTGGCTCGGCGAGATGCCCTGTTCGAGCGCCGTGAGATAAACGATCGGCTTGAACGAACTCCCCGGCTGGCGGATCGCCTGGGTCACGCGGTTGAATTGGCTCATCTCGTAGCTCCAGCCGCCGACCATCGCGATGACGCGTCCGGTGGTCGGGTCGAGCGAGACCAGCGCGCCCTGGACCTGCGGGATCTGCCGCAGTTGCACCCGTTCGAGCCGGGGAGCGGCGCCGGCCGCGCGGCCGGCCTTCACGATCTGCGGATGAGCCGACGCTTGCGACTGGGCCGGCACCTCAATCATCACCAGGTCGCCGGGGCGGACAACGTCTGTGATCCGGCGGGGGGAGCCGCCGAGCCGGCCGTCATGCACTGGCCGCGCCCAGCCGAGATCCGACAGGGAGAGCGCGCCCGTCATGGGTTCCGCCGCGCCGCCCGGGGCCGCTCCGGCGGGACGATCCAGCCAGCCGACATGGGCCTCCGTCTCGGTGGTGTCGATCACCACGGCGAGCTTCCAGTCCGGCAGCATCCCGGGCGGGCGGCTCGCCGAGCCGAGCAGACTCGCCCAATCGGCGCGCAGCGCGGCCGGGGCGGCGCCGCTACGCGAGACCGGACCGCGCCAGCCGCCGAGCTTGCGGTCGTAGCCCATCATGCCGTCGCGCAGCGCCTTCTCCGCGGCGAGCTGCAGGGTCGGGTTCAGGCTGGTGCGGACCATCAGCCCGCCTTGCGTCGTGGTATCCGCGCCGAACCGGTCGATCAGGCGGCGGCGGACCTCCTCGGCGAACCAGTCGGCCCCGGCGATCGGCTCGGGGCGGCGGAACTGCGCCGGAATGATCGGCTGCGCCTTGGCCGCCGCCGCCTGGGCCGCGGTGATGACCCGGTTGTCCGCCATGCGGTCCAGCACCCAGTCCCGCCGGACCTTCGCGGCCTCGGGATAGCGGAAGGGATTGTAGTTGTTGGGCGCCTTCGGCAGGGCGGCGAGGAAAGCCGCCTCCTGGATGTTCAGCTGGTCGAGCGGCTTGTTGAAATAGGCCTGCGCCGCCGCCGCCACGCCGTAGGACTGCAGGCCGAGATAGATCTCGTTGAGGTAGAGTTCGAGGATGCGCTCTTTCGTCAGGCTCTCCTCGATCCGCATGGCGAGGATCGCCTCCTTCACCTTGCGCGCCAGCGAGAGCTGGTTGTCCAGCAGCATGTTCTTGGCGACCTGCTGGGTGATGGTGGAGGCGCCGACCGGTCGGCGTCCCTGCCCCATCTGCATGAAGTCGGTGAAGGCGGCGCGGGCGATCGCGACGGGATCGACGCCGCGATGGCTCCAGTAGTTCTGGTCCTCGGCGGAGACGAAGGCCTGCTTCACGATCTCGGGAATGGCGGTGTAGGGGACGAAGATGCGCCGCTCGGCCGCGAGTTCGGAGAGCAGGCGCGCATCCCCGGCATACACCCGGCTCATCACCTTGGGCTGGTAGTTCCGCAACCCGTCCACGTCCGGCAGGTCGGCGGCGAAGTGGCGATACGCCCCGTACAGCGCCACCGCGCCGACCACGCCGACAATGAACAAGAGGCCGAGCAGCGCGCCGCCCAGCCGGGCGATCCAGCGGAGCGGCGAGCGCGGCTTGGCGGGCCGCTTGGGCGGCCGGCGGTCGCGCGAGGGTCCGCCTGGGGACGGCTGGGGCGCCAGGGGGTCGCCCGCTGTGAGGGGGCCGTTCATGGCTGCGGTCTACACGCTTCCTGTATCCAGGGCAGCCCCCAAGAAGCTGTATGGCGCATCTGTCATGCTCGTCTCCCGGACCGATCCGGGCACGGGCATGACGGCCCGGATCGGGTGGCGCAGTCTGTCCGGAGCCGCGCTAACCCACCGCCTCGTAGGGCAGCCGGCTGACACGGTCCATATTCACCCCCTCGAGGCGGATCAGCCGGGTGGCGCCGTCGCGCCGGGGCGAGTGCAGCACGCCCTCGTTGTAGAGATGCGCCATGCCCGGCTTCAGCGCGTAGTCGCGGATGTGACGGGCCTTGCCGGGCTGGCCGTCGTGCGGCCGCTCCAGGCATTCCCAGTCGGTCATAATGGTCTCGCCCGCCGCCTGGCCGTAAATCGCCCAGGTCGGGCCGTGGTCGTGCGGCTTGCTGCCCTTGGCGCCTCGGTTGACGTGCGCCAGGACGCAGAAGCCGAGCTGCGGGTCTTCATAGAGCACCTTGCGCTCCGGCACGTCGTCGCCGAGATGCGTCGCGACGAAATCCTCGTCCCGCAGCACGTCCTCGAGCAACGCGCGGACCTTCTCGCGCCCCGCCGGACCGGGCTCGGCGGCCAGGATGCGACGGCAATCGGCGGCGAAGCTGCTCAGCGTGTGTCCCATCATGGGCCCCCGTTTGCGGCGTTGGTTTGCGGCGTCAGCGATACGGGTAGCAGCGCGCGCGGTCGAGCGCGATGCCGAAATGGTCGGCGAGGGCGCGGATCGCCTCGCCGTGCGCGGGATAGGGGTCGGCGTTGCCGGGGCCGACCAGAATGCAGCGGAAGCCGCGCTCCTCGCGCCCCTCCGGAGGCACCATGGCCGTGACCAGCCCGACGCCGTCCTCGTCGCGCAAAGTAAGGAACAGCGGCATCTCGCGCTGCACGTGGTCCTTGAGGCCGATCTCCTGCTCGAAGAACACGGTCGATCGCGGGCGAAAACTCTGCGCCGCCTTCTCGCGCTCGCGCCGGAAATATTTCTCGACGGCGTGGCGCATGGCGGCGGATTCCGCCTCCGCTTCGCCCTCGGTTTCCAGCCGGAACCAGGTCTTTCCCCCGGGAGCGTCGCAAATGTAGCGCATGTGCGTCCCTCCAATTTTCTGAGGCAGCGACGGCGCTGCGACGCACTCATCAGACGCCACTCCGCGCCAGCCGGTCAACCGATGCCCGCTATCGCAGGCAGCCCACTATCGCAGTCAGCCCACTATCGGAGTCAGGCGGACCGCCGCTAGGATATTGGCGTCGGACGCCGCCGGGAAAAGGCGGCGGAGCGGCGCGGCAAGTGTGCCGGCCAACGGCACACGAAAAATGGAGGGGAAGAAACGTGCGAAAGCTTCTGCTTGCCGCGGCGCTGGCCGCGTTCTTGCCACTCGGAGGCCATGCCCAGACGGCCGCTGACCTCACGAAGGGCGCGCAGGACCCGTCCGAGGTGCTCAATTACGGCATGGGCTACAATCTGCAACGGTTCAGTCCGCTGACGCAGATCGACCGCCAGACCGTGAAGCGCCTCGTCCCGGTGTGGAATTATAGTTACGACGACAACAAGAGCGAAGAATCGCAGCCGCTGATCTACCAGGGCGTGCTGTATGTCACCACCAACGCGGCGACGATGGCGCTCGACGCCAAGACCGGCCGGCAGCTCTGGAAGGCCAAGATCGACTATCCGCCCGAGACGCCGCGCATCGTCTGCTGCGGCATCATCAACCGCGGGCTCGCACTGTACGACGGCAAGATCTTCCGCACGACGCTCGACGCGAACGTCATCGCACTCGACGCCAAGACCGGCAAGCAGCTCTGGAAGTCGCACGCCATCGACTTCAAGGACGGCTACTCCATGACGGTGGCGCCCCTGGTCGCCGACGGCGTGGTGATCACCGGTATCTCCGGCGCCGAGTACGGCATCAGGGGCTTCATCGACGGCTGGGATCCCGACACCGGCAAGCATCTGTGGCGCACCTACACCGTCGCCGGGCCGGACGATCCGAACGGCAAGACCTGGCCGGGCGACACCTACCTGCACGGCGGCGGCTCGACCTGGATCACCGGCTCGTTCGATCCCGACCTGCACACGGTCTACTGGGGCACCGGCAACACCGGCTCGTGGAACCCGACAACGCACCCCGGCGACAATCTGTATACTTGCTCGGTGCTGGCGCTCGACCCCAAGACCGGCACGATCAAGTGGCACTTCCAGTTCTCGCCCAACGATCCGTACGACTATGACAGCGTGGCCGAGATGGTGCTGGCGACCTTGGATATCGGCGGCAAGCCGACCAAGGTGCTGATGGACGCCAACCGCAACGGTTTCTTCTATGTGCTTGACCGCACCGACGGCAAGCTGATCACCGCCAATCAATACATCGACAAGCTCACCTGGGCGAAGGGCATCGACCCTGAGAGCGGCCGGCCAATCCCCACCGAGATCACCGACAAGGTGCGGCAGGGTCAGCCGCAGGAGGTCTGGCCGGGGGCGATGGGCGGCAAGAACTGGAGCCCGGTGTCGTTCGATCCCGAGACCAAGCTGGTCTACGCCAACACGCTGAATTTCGGGATGCACTACAAGCCGACCACGCCCCAATTCCGCGCCGGGCTGACCTACTGGGGGGCGGACATCGACTGGGTATGGCCGAACGGCCCGCGCGGCTACCTCAAGGCGATCGACCCGATGACCGGCAAGGCCAACTGGGAGCAGCCAAGCGACATCCCGCGCTTCGCCGGCGTGCTCTCGACGGCCGGCGGCCTGGTTTTCACCGGCAAGCTGACCGGCGAGTTCGAGGCGTTCGACGCTGATACCGGCAACAAGCTGTGGCAGTTCAAGACCGGCTCCGGCATCGAGGGCCAACCGATCACCTGGCAGCAGGACGGCGTGCAGTACATCGCGGTCTCCAGCGGCATCGGCGGCGTCTACGCGCTGTTCTCGGGTGACGAGCGCCTGTCGGCCGTGCCGGCCGGCGGTTCACTCTGGGTGTTCGCGCTGCAATAACCCGGCGCGGAGGCGTCCCGCGCGGGACGCCTCGGTTCGCCAATCGGAGAACGGAATGAAATCCGTCGCCGCTCTCGTCGCGGGCTTGACCCTTTGCGCCTTCGCAGCGTCGGCGCAACCGAAGCCCGAACCCCCGCCGTCACCGGACCAGTTCGCGAAGGGCGAGGAGCTGTTCGGCAGCATCTGCTCGCACTGCCACGGACCGCACATGGTGAACCCAGGGAATGCGTCGTTCGATTTGCGCAAGTTCCCGCACGACGACCGCGCGCGCTTCTTCAACGACGTGCTCAACGGCAAGAAAAGTATGCCCCCGTGGAAGGACGTGCTGCACCCCGATGAGATCGAGGCGATCTGGGCCTATGTCCGCACCGGCGGCAAGGCGCCGCAATGAGCGCGCGGGTGGCGCTGCTCGCGGCCGTTTTTGCCGCACTCGTCGGGCCGGCGATGGCGCGCGACAGTTTGACGGTGTGCCTGCAGGCGAACGATCCGCCGCTGTCGGTGAGCGGCGGCGAGGGTTTTGCCGTCGCGTTGTCACGCAAGATCGCGGAGCGGCTCGGCCGTGACCTGCGCGTCCAATGGTTCGTCAGCCGCGACGACCCGGACGCCAATCTCGCCAAGGACTCGAATGCGTTGTTGTCCGACGGCCATTGCCAGCTCGTCGCGGAATACCCGCTGATCGCCGACATGCTCGGGCGGCCGTACGCGCCCACCGCCAAGCTGCCGCCGTTCGACGGTGCCACTCCCGAGGACCGCCGCCGCTGGATCGAGCTCGGCGAACTGGTCGCGACGCAACCGTATAGGCTCGACGTGCTGACGGTGGTGCTCGCGGCGAAAGACGCCAATCGCCCGATCCATACCTTGGCTGATCTCGACGGGCTGAAGGTCGGGGTGCAGACCGCGACCCTCGCCGACGCCATCGCAATGCGCTACGCGGGCGGCCGGCTGATCGAGCATGTCGTGCACCTGCCCGACGCGCGCGCGCTGTTCGGCCGGCTCCAGCGTGGCGAGCTCGATGCCGCGTTCGTCGCGCTGCGCGAGCTGGACGCCTGGAAGCTGCGGCACGGCAGCGACGGGCTGACGCCGACGGGCTACGTCCATTCCATCGTCTTCAACATGGGCTTCGTCGGCGTGGCGTCGGAGATGAAGCTGATCGACGGCGTGAACGCCGCGATCGCCGCGCTTCAGGGGAGCGACGCGCTCGCGCCGCTCGCGCGCGACGCGGGCTTGACCTACATGCCGCCGCGCGACCCGGCCGTCCTGCCGGCGGTGCGTCCGGATGCGCTGGCTGGGGATTGAACAACCAAGGGGCGAGGCATGGCGCGGGTGCCGGACGCGGAATTCGACTACGTGATCGTCGGCGCGGGGGCGGCGGGGTCGGTGCTCACGGCGCGACTTGCCGAGGAGCCCGGTGTCACGGTCTGCGTGCTGGAATGCGGGCCACCCGACCGGCACCCGCACATCCACATCCCCGCCGGCTTCATCAAGATGCTGTTCAACCCGAAGTACACTTGGCAGTTCAAGACCGAGCCCGCCCCAGGCTCCGGCGGGCGGCGCATCCCGACAACGCAGGGGCGCACGCTCGGCGGGTCAAGCTCGATCAACGGCATGATCTACAATCGCGGTCAGCGCGCCGATTTCGACAACTGGGCGCAGCGCGGCAATCGCGGCTGGGGCTACGTCGATGTCCTGCCGTATTTCCGCCGCACCGAGCACCGCATCGGCGTGGCGGACGAGCGATACCACGGTCGCGAGGGGCGCTTGCCGGTCACGGACATGGACTGGTTCCATCCGGTCTGCGAGGCCTTCATGGCGGGCGCGGTGGGCCTCGGGCTGCCGCGCAATCCCGACTACAACGCCGAGCGCCAGGAGGGCGTGGGGTATTTCCAGCGCACGATCCAAAGCGGCTGGCGGCACAGCGCGGCGCGCGCCTTCTTGCAACCCGCGCGCCGCACCGGCCGCGTGGACGTGCGCACCGACGCGCGCGCCGCCGCCGTGCTGTTCGACGGCAGGCGCGCGGTTGGCGTGCGCTATCTCGACGACCGCGACCGCAAGAGCGCGCACGTGGTCCGCGCGCGCCGCGAGGTAATCCTCAGCAGCGGCACGGTGAACACGGCGAAGCTGCTGCAAATCTCGGGCGTCGGCCCGGCGGCGTTGCTCGGCGAGATCGGCGTGCCGGTGGTCCACGAGCTGCCCGGCGTCGGCGAGAACTTCCGCGACCATTACGGCGTGCGGCTGGTGGCGCGGGTGAAGAACGCGCGCACCATCAACGAACTGGCGACCGGGCTCGGCCTCGCCGGCGAGATCGCCCGCTGGGCCGCCGGTCGGCCGAGCATCCTGTCGGTGAGCCCGTCGCTGGTGCACTGGTTCTGGAAATCCGACGAGCGCCTCGACAGCGCCGATTTGCAGGGCGTGTTCAGCCCGGCGAGCTACAAGGACGGCTATATCGGCCGGCTCGACGATTTTCCTGGGATGACGGCGGGCGTCTGGCCGCACCGGCCGGAGAGCGTCGGCTACGTGCGCGCCCGCTCGGCCGATCCGTTCGACGACCCGGCGATCCAGCCGAACTACCTGGCCGATCCGATGGACCAGCGCGTGCTGCTCGGCGGCATGAAGCTGGCGCGCCGGCTGCTACATACCCCTGATCTCGACGCCTATTTCGACGGCGAGCACCTGCCCGGCCCGCGCGTGAAAGGTGATGACGAATTGCTCGACTTCGCCCGCCGCTACGGCTCCACCTCCTATCACCTGATCGGCACCGCGCGGATGGGGCCGGCGAGCGACCCGACCGCCGTGGTGGACGACCAGCTCCGCGTGCATGGGCTGCAGGGTTTGCGCGTGGTGGACGCCTCGATCATGCCGAACATGGTTTCAGCCAACACCTATGCGTCCACTATGATGATCGCGGAGAAGGCCGCCGACATGATACGCGGCCGAGACCCGCCGGCGCCGGTCGAGGGCGTGCCGGCCTGAACCGGCGACGGTTCCGGCTTTGCCTCGGCCGCCGGAAAGGCTCACGATAGGGGGGCGTTCAAGCTCGGCCGTGAGAGCGACGCGACAGCAGGGATGCGCGCATGAATGAAGCCACCCCGGGGGCCGATCTCCGGCTCCGTCATCGGGATCTGCTGGCCGAACTGGGAACCGAGGCGCTGCGCAGCCGCGATCTGGACCCGCTGCTCGGCGAGGCGTCCCGGATCGTCGCCGAGGGCATGGGCACGCAATTCGCCAAGGTTCTCGAATACCGTCCGGCGAAGAACAACCTGCTGGTCCGCGCGGGCGTAGGCTGGCGCGCGGGCGTGGTCGGGCAGGCGACGCTCGGCGCCGACGACGCCTCGCCGGCCGGCCACGCCCTCAAGACCTGCGAGCCGGTGATCGCCAACGACCTCGCGACCGAACAGCGGTTCCGCACGCCGGCCTTGCTGGCCGAGCACGGCATCCAGCGCGCGATCAACGTCATCATCCGAGGCGACGACACCGCCTTCGGCGTGCTGGAAGCCGACAGTCCCCGGCCCGGCGAGTTCCTCGCGGAGGACATCGCGTTCCTGCAGGCGGCGGCGAACCTGCTCGGCGTGGCGATCGAGCGCAACCGCCGCGAAGCGGAGCTCGAACACTCGTTGCAGGCGCGCGAGCTGCTGCTGCGAGAGGCTGACCACCGGATCAAGAACAGCCTGCAACTCGTCGTCAGCCTGCTGTCGCTGCAACGATCGAAGCTGACCGACGCGGACACGACGGCGGCGATCGACGACGCGATCGGCCGGGTGCGCGCCGTCGCCGAGGCGCATCGCGCGCTGCACCAGAGCCGCGATCTCAGGACCATCGCCTTCGACCAGATGCTGCATGACCTCTGCCACCACGCGGGCCAGCTCGGCCCGTCGGTCGCGATCAGCTGCGATGTGGAGGCAAGTCTGGAGGTCGACGCCGAGCGGGCGATCCCGCTCGGCCTCATCGTCACCGAACTGCTGACCAATGCCGTCCGCCACGCCTATCCCGAGGGCGCGCCCGGCACGATCGAGGTGCGCGCGCGTCGAACGCCGGGCTTTCTGGAAGTTTCGGTAGCGGATCGCGGCGGCGGCATCGACCCCGGCGCGACGCGCTCCCGCTCGCTCGGCACCAGCATCGTGCAGGCGCTCGCGCGCCAGATCGGGTTGGAGATGCGGACGGTCTCCGAGCCCGGCCGGGGTACTTCGGTTACGCTTCGGCTCCCGACGGGAGATTGAACGTCCCGAGTGCGGGCCCGCATGACGAACTCTACCGATTCATGATGACCGGCAACTTGGAGTTCGCCAGCACGTAGCGCGTCACGCCGCCCAGGATCATCTGGCGCCAGCGGGAGTGCGAATAGGCGCCCATCGCCAGCAGATCGGCGCCGAATTCCTCCGCTGCCGCGAGCAGCCCGGCGCCGACCACGCCGCCGATCGGGGGGAACTCCACCCAGTCCGCCGCGACGCGGTGCATCGCGAGATAGTCGGCGAGTTCCGCCGCCGCCGGGCCGCGCCGCTGGTAGCCCTCGGCCGAGAGGATGCGGACGGCGCCCGCGCGCTTCAGCCAGGGCGTGAGGACGTAGACGGCCGAAGCGGACTCGGCGGTGCCGTTCCAGCCGAGGCAGATGCGCGTGCCGATCGCCGGCGGCACGACGTGCGGCGCGATCAGCACTGGGCGGCCGCTGTCGAACAGCACCGCGTGCAAGGTATCGGAGGAGGACACGTCCTCGCCGGCCTGGGGATGCGGCACCACCGTCATGTCGGACAGACGGGCCTGCTGTACCACCTGGTCCGCCTCCCGGCCGGTGACCCAGGCGAAGCTCGCGAGGCCAGCGCCGCCGCCGGGGCTCGCCTCGCCGATGGTGACGCCGTGCGTCGCCATGAAGCCATTGAACAGCGCCCGCACCGCCTGGGCGCGCTGGTCGTCCACCCGGACATGCATCACACTGAGATGCGCGTCCCACATCCGCGCCACCATGAGCCCGGTGGAGAGCGCCGCCTCCCCACCGACGGGGCCGGGCAGCGGCAGCAACAGCTTGCGAATGGCCATCGGCGGGCTCCTTGCGGCTCGGATTTCGCGCAAATCATAGCGTGACACGCCGGCCGCAAGCGACGATTTGTGTCGTGCGAGGAGACCAAGACCTCAGATCGGCTTGCCCTCGCTGCTCGCCCAGGCGGCCATCAGGGCGTTGCTCGGCAGGGTCTCGTCCACCAGCTTGCGCGCGGTCTCGGCGCCTGCGACCGGCAGCCCCGCCGGGTCAAGCTTGCCGATCTGCACCAGCACCGAGGCCTGGTCCCAGTAGATGTGCTCGTTGTAGAGCTTGTCGCCACGGAAGCGGATGATGG
Organism: uncultured Alphaproteobacteria bacterium; assembly: GCA_963795435.1. Classification (GTDB taxonomy): domain Bacteria; phylum Pseudomonadota; class Alphaproteobacteria; order Acetobacterales; family Acetobacteraceae; genus JAFKFI01. The sequence goes on along the minus strand of CAWCHV010000009.1, from coordinate 288,343 downwards.
CGACCAGCGGCACCTCGACGTAGCGCCCGGTCGGCGGAACGCCGGGCAGCATCCAGTCGATCTCACGGGTGTGGGTGAAGCAGAACAGCATCTCGTCCACGACGCGGTCCGACCCCACGGTACGGCTGATCGGGATGAGCCTGGTGTCGTCCGGGTTGGCGTTGACGAAATGGTATCGGTAGAAGCGTTTGAGGTGGTCGTGGCCGACGCCGCCGGTCATCGTCGGGATGTGGTTGACGTAGGGCTCGGGAACCATCGTCGCCATCGTCGCGTCGACGTCGCGTGTCCCGAACTCGTAATAGCAGTGCTTCTCCCACAAGGCGGTGAGGTCGAAGACCGGGCCGAGCACCTGGCGCAGCAGGCCGAGCGTGCGCGAGTAGGCGATGAGGCTCGCCGGTTTGTCGAAATTCGCCGAGCCCTCGCGGGCGAAGGCGTGGCCGCAGCCGGGATAGACATGGATCGCGGCGTTGGCGCGGTGCTCGAACGCCGCTCGTATCCTCGCCTGCGCCTCGGGCGGGCAGAAATCGTCGTCGGCGGCGATGTGCAGCATCAGCGGGGCGGAGATGTTGGCGATCTCGTCGAGCGCGTTCTCGATGCCCACGCCGTAATAGCCGATCGCGCAGTCAACGTCGGTGCGGGTTGCCGCGAGATAGGCGAGCTTGCCGCCCAGGCAGAAGCCGACGCAGCCGACGCCGCCCGCCTGGTCGGGCAGCGCGCGCAATTCCGCGATGGTGGCGGCGATGTCGTCCACGCCGCGCGCCTCGTCGAATTTCTCGTAGAGCGCGAACGCCCGCGCCCGCCCGGCCTCGTCGTGGCCGAGTTCGACGCCGGGTTCGAGGCGCCAGAACAGGTCGGGCACGACCGTCACATAGCCCTCCTCGGCGTAGCGGTCGGCCAGCGCGCGCAGATCAGCGGTGACGCCGAAGATCTCTTGCAGCAGCACGAGGCCGGGGCCGGAGCCTTGCGCGGGGCGTGCGAGATAGCCGCTGAACGTGCCGCCGTCCTGCGCCGTGATCGAGATGGTTTCACGGGCTATGGTATCCTTGGGCATCGGTCCTCTCCTTGACCCGAGTCTCCGCCGACCATAGCGTTTTCCCGGGAAGAACGGGGGGAACGACGATGGCAGGACGGCTGGCGGGGCGGAAAATTCTCATCACCGGCGGCGCCTCGGGCATCGGGCGGGCCGCCGCGGCCCTGTTCGCCGCCGAGGGCGCGCGCGTCGCCGTGCTGGACCGCGACGCCGAGGCCGCGCGGTCGGTGGCGGAGAGCGTGGACGGCATCTCGGTGCCGGTGGACCTCGCCGACGCGGCTGCCGTGCGGCGCGCGGTCGAGCAGGCGGCGGGCGGGCTCGACGGGCTCGACGGCGTGGTCAACGCGGCGGGCATCTTTCACGGCAACGGGCTCGCCGATACCCCGGTCGAGATGTTCGCCCAGACATTGGCGGTGAACCTCACCGGCACGTTCCTCGTGGTGCAGGCGGCGGCGCCGTTCCTGACACAGAACGAGCGCGCCAGCATCGTCAACATCGGCTCGGGCGTCGGCCTCACGCCCACCGGGCCGGGCAGCACCGCCTATGTCGCCTCGAAGGCGGGGGTGATCGGGCTGACCAAGGTGCTGGCCTTCGAGTTGGCGCCGAAGGTGCGGGTCAACGTGATCTGCCCCGGCGCGGTCGAGACGCCGATGACGGCGGGCTTCCTGCGCGGCGCCGACGGCGCGGTCGATCCGGCGATCGCCGGGCGCTACGCGCTGAAGCGCGCGGCGGCGCCGGAGGAGATCGCGGCGGCGATCTTGTTCCTCACCGCGCATGAGGCGTCGTTCGTGACCGGGGTGGCGCTGGCGGTGGACGGCGGGCGGACTTTTCATTGAGCCTGTCGCTCTCATACGTCCACCGTCATGCCCGTGCTTGTCACGGGCATCCACGACTTTGCGCGCGCTCAAGGAAGGCGTGGATGGTCCGCCTGCGCGGACCATGACGGGTGATGCCGACTGTCCCTCCAGGGTGCGCTACCGCCCGCCAGCACGCGCCGTCTTGATCGCCCGCTCCAGCTCGCCCGCCTCGACGGCGCCCGGAATGAGCGTGTCGCCGATCACCAGCGCCGGGGTGCCCTGGATGCCCAGCGTGCGCGCGAGCCGCAGATTGACGTCGATGCGCCGTTGGATCGCCGGGTCGTCCATGTCCTGCGCGAGTCGCGCCGCGTCGAGGCCGAGGCGGCCGGCTTCGGCCAGGATCGCCTCGCGGGTCTGCTCGGCGCCGGGGCGCATCAGGGCGCCGCGCAGCTTCTCGTAGGCGCCGGGAACCTTGTCCTGGCGTTGCGCGGCGAGCAGCGCCTTGCTGCCGACCACGCTCGCCGGGCCGAGAATCGGCAGATCCTTATAGACCAGTCGGACGCCGTGATCGGCCTTCAACAGCGCCGCCATCGTCGGCTCGAGCTTGCGGCAATAGGGGCAGCGGGTGTCGAAGAACTCGACGATGGTGACGTCGCCGCGCGGATTGCCGCCCACGGGATCGGCAGCATCGGCGGTCAGCGCCTGGCGCGAGCCGGCGATCGCACTCCGCGCCGCCGCCTCCTGGCGCGAGCCCTCGTCGGTCTGCAATGCCTCGATGGCGTCGCGCAGGATGGTCGGGTCCTGCTTCAGCGCTTGGCGCACGATCCGCACGATCTCGTCGCGCTGTGCGGGGGTGAACGGGTCGGCGCGGGCCGGCGCGGCGGCCGCGAGCAGCAGCGGGGCGAGAAGGATAAGGCCGATGAATCGCACGATGGCTTTGCTTTCCTGACGGGAGGCGGGGCGGCCGAACGGCTGCCGCTCACGGTTGCCGCTCACGGTTGCCGGTAGGGGCGAAGCCGGTTATGGCACGGTTTGCTAGAAATGCGACGCGGACCGGACCGGCTTGGCTGGCCGCCTTTTGGCGAAGGATTGGCGAAGGTGCGGAACAGCGTCTCCCGGCTGCGCCTCGGCGCGGCCCTCGCTCTAGGCGTGACGATCAGCGCCTGCTCCACCATATCTTCCGTCACCAACACGATGTTCTCCGCCGCGCCTCCCGAGGGCTCGGCGGGGCATGTCACCGGCTTTCTCGGCGGCGTGGTGGCCGACGAGCCGCGAGCGGCCGTGGTGGCCCGCGAGGTGCTCTCGCAAGGCGGCACGGCGGCAGATGCGGCGGTGGCACTCGGTTTCGCGCTGTCGGTCACGCTGCCGTCGCGCGCGAGCCTCGGCGGCGGCGGGGCCTGCGTCGCCTACAGCCCGGGCCGCGACTCGGTGAACAAGGGCGTCCCCGAGGCCATCGTTTTCACTCCGGTCTCGCCGGCGCGGGCGTCGGCCGCGGCGGATCGGCCGGCGGCGGTGCCGGCGATGGCGCGCGGGTTGTTCGCGCTGCACGCCCGCTACGGCAAGCGCCCGTTCGAGGGATTGCTGGCGCCCGCCGAGCAGATGGCCCGCTTCGGCGTGCCGGCCTCGCGCGCCTTCGTGCGCGACCTCGCCCTGGTATCCGGCCCGCTGTTCGCCGACCCCGCGGCGCGCGGCGTCTTTTCCCATGACGGGACGCCGCTCGGCGAGGGCGACCGGCTGATCCAGCCCGATCTCGGATCGACCCTGGCGCAAATCCGCGTCGCGGGCGTCGGCGATTTCTACCAGGGCGCGCTGGCGCACCGGCTGGTGGACGCCGCCCCGCGCGCCGGCGCCACCTTCTCCATCGACGATCTGCGCACGGCGCTGCCGCAGACCCTGCCGCCGATCGCGCTGCAAAACGGCCGCGACAATGTCGCCTTCCTGCCGCCGCCGGCCGATGGCGGGCTGGCGGCGGCGGCGGCCTTCGCCGCGTTGCAGCACAATCCGGCCTCGTATGATCGCGCGCAGGCCCGCGCGATCGCGGTCGCTTCGCGCTGGCGGGCGGCGGGCGGCGATCCGCGGGCGCTGCTTACCGCCGATCTGCCGCCGGGCGGCCTGCCGGAGCTGCCCGCCTCGACCACGTTCCTGACGCTTGACCGCGACGGCGACGCCGTGGCCTGCGCGCTGACCATGAACAATCTGTTCGGCACCGGCCGGATCATCCCGGGCACCGGCCTGCTGCTGGCGGCGTCGCCGAGCGTGTTCCCGCCACCGTTGCTCGCCGCCGCGATCGCCTGGAACGAGCCGCTGCACGCCTTCCGCGCCGCCGTCGGCGGGTCCGGCCAGGCCGCGGCCCCGCTCGCCGCCGCCGCCGCGATGATGAACACGCTGCGCACCAACCAGCCGATGGCCGTCCCGGTGCCGGACCCCGGCCGCGCCAACGTCATCGCGTGCAGCCGCTATCTGCCCGGCAGCGAGGGCACTTGCGGCTGGGCCACCGACCCGCGCGGCGCCGGGCTCGCGATCGGGAGCAACTGATGGCGCTGAAGATCGGCCGCGCCGCCTCGGCCCCACCGTTCATGGTGATGGACGTGATCGCGGCGGCCAACGCCCGCCAGGCGGGACTCGCGGCGCACGAGCCCCACGTCATCCGCATGGAGGTCGGCCAGCCCGGCACCGGGGCGCCTGCCGGCGCGGTCGCGGCCGCCGTTGCCGCGCTGCGGGCGGGAGAGCCGATGGGCTACACCGAGGCATTCGGCCGGCGCGGTCTCCGCGAGCGCATCGCCGCGCATTGCCGCGATTGGTACGGCACCGCGCCGCCCGTGGACCGCATCGCCGTCACCGTCGGCGCCTCGGGCGCCTTCCCGCTCGCCTTCCTCGCCGCCTTCGACCCCGGCGACCGCGTGGCGATGGCGGCCCCCTTCTACCCGCCCTACCTCAACATCCTGACCGCCCTCGGCATCGAGCCGGCGGTGATCGAGACTTCGGCGGAAACCCGCTTCCAGCCGACAGTGGCGCTGCTCGACGCGCTCGACCCCAGGCCCGACGGCCTGATCGTCGCGAGCCCGTGCAATCCGGCCGGCACGATGCTGCATGTCGGCGAGCTGCAAGATATTGCCGCCTGGTGCGACGCCAACGGCGTGCGGCTCATCAGTGACGAGATCTATCACGGCCTCAACTACGACAGCCCGATCGCCACCGCCGCCGCGTTCAGCCCTGGCGCGGTGGTGATCAACAGCTTCTCGAAATATTTCAGCATGACCGGCTGGCGGATCGGCTGGATGGTGCTGCCGGAGGACCTGGTGCGGCCGGTTGAGTGCCTGGCGCAGAACTTTTTCATCAGTGCGCCACACGTATCGCAGGTCGCGGCCGAGGCGGCGTTCGACTGCCATGCGGAGCTGCGAGCCAACGTCGCCCGTTATCGCCGCTCGCGCGACCATCTGCTGGACCAGCTACCGAAGGCGGGTTTCACGCGGCTGAGCCCGGCCGAGGGCGCGTTCTACCTCTACGCGGACATCGCCGAGCGGGCCAATGACAGCGTCGCGTTCTGCGCCCGGATGCTGGCCGAGGCGGGCGTCGCCGCGACCCCCGGCGTCGATTTCGACCGGACGCGCGGCAATCGATTCCTCCGATTCAGCTATTGCGGCCCGGAGGCCGACATGCGCGACGCCGCCGCGCGCTTGCGCCGCTGGCGGTAACGCCGCTCCGGCTCATCCCCGCCAAGCCACGCGCGCGCTGTCGCCGACGGCGAGCGCCGCCTCCAGCCGGGGATCGTCAGGCAACGAATTTCCACCTGATTCGGGGGCCAGACACAGGCGCGCGCCGGCGCGGCCGCCGGGCGCGCACCCGTCAACGCGGGATGCGCGCCACGGATCATCGATGCCTCGCTCAGATCATGCCGCGTCTCGGCCTCCGAAGCTCAGGAGTGGTTGATCGGAATCCGCTTCACCTGGCTCTGCGCCTCGGGGCGCTTGGCCAGCGTCACCGTCAGCACGCCGTTCTTGAACGAGGCGTTCACCTTGTCGGGGTCCACCTCGGGGCCGAGCTGCAGCGAACGCTGGAACTGCCCGTGCCAACGCTCGCTGTAGAGGGCGCCCTCGTTCTCCGACTTCTTCTCGCCGGTCAGCGTCAGCACGCCGTCTTGCAGCGACAGCTTGACGTCGTCCTGCTCCAGGCCCGGCAGCTCGGCCACGACTTTCACGTCCTTGTCGGTCTCGCTCACCTCGACATGCGGCCACGCGCCGGAGACGCCGAAGCGGGCCGGCGTCGGCACCCCGAAGCCGCGGGTGAAATCGTCGAGAATCCGGTTCATGTTACGCTGCAGCGTGAGGAAGGGATCGTTTTCCTCGCTGTAGCGGGAGCCCGCCAGCGACTGGCTGCGGCTCGCCCAGGGGATCAGGTTCGTCAATGCCACCATTGTTCACCTCCATCGCGCAGGCGGGCAGGCGTCCCCGTCCATCGCGAGAGCCGTGCCCGCCACATCCTCCTTGAACAACATGGATGCGACATGGCCTTTCCGGCCATTGCCAAACCCATACAACCGGCGTTTGGCGACCGCGATTTAAGCAGCCGCGAATCCGGTTCAAGGGGGTGGCCGTCGCGAGCCGGGGCCGGTGCGATGGATGCGCGCTGGCGCTCCATTGACGATGCGAGGTGCGGCCTCGCCGCCGACGACGCGCGCCTACCCCGGCCAGATCCGGTCGAAGAACGCACCGATCATCTCGGCCGCGCGGTCGGGCGTCTCGCGATGGGGGAAGTGGCCGACGCCCTCGAAGGGCGCAAAATCGAGATTGGCAAAAGTCTCGCCCAGCCGGTCTGCCCACTCCACCTTCAGCACCGGATCGCCTTCGCCCCAGCGCACGCAGGTCGGCAGCGTGATCGCCGGCAGCACGGGCGCCTCGCCGCGCATCACCGCGAGCCGGGCGGCGTTGGCGCTGATGTACCAGTTGAAGCCGCCCTGCAAATTGCCGGGGCGCATGAAATTGTCGATCCACGTCTCGAGCACGTCGTCGAACGCATCCTTCCGCACCGACCAGTGCCGCAGGAAATGCGCGAAGTAGGTCCGGCAGCTCTCCCGCGACGCGCCGACCAGCGACGCCGCCCAGGGGAGCTGGTGGAAGGACTGGTACCAGATCTCCTTGAGATGTCCTGGATCGGCGAAACGCGGCCCGATGCCGGGATGCGGCGTGTCGAACAGGAACAGCCCGGCCAGAAGCTCGGGCCGCGCCCGCGCCATCACCTGCGCGACGCCGCCGCCCACGTCATGCGCCGCCACGCCGACCCGCGCCAGGCCGAGTGCGTCGATCAGCGCCAGGATGTCGGCTGCGTGCGTCTCCGCGCCGGCCCGGTTCGAGGGGCCGAGATCGGGTTTTTCGCTCTCGCCGAAACCGCGGAGGTCCGGCGCGATCAGCTCGAACCGCCCGGCGAGGCGCTGCATCACGGGCTCCCAGGTGAGCCAGAACTCCGGCCAGCCATGCAGCAGCACCAACGGCCGCCCCGCTCCGGCGCGCGCGACGTGCAACTCGACGCCGTTCGCGCGCACCCGGCCGTGGCGGATCTCGCTCACCCCCTCTGATGCCGCGCCCGCACGCCGCGCTCGATGGCGGCGGCGACAAGCGGGTCGAGGCGCAACTCGTTCATCACGAACTCCAGCATCTCGAGCGATTGCTGACCGACATCGTGGTCGGCCGCGACCACCTCGCAGGCCAGCGCGTAGGCGGTCTCGCGCAGCGCCGGGACGAGCGATTCGCGGATCAGCCGGCCGGCGTGGCTCAGGCCCTCGTCCTCGCCGAGCAGGCCCACCGCCGCGTCGGTCGCAGCCTCCAGACGCTCGGTGGAAAAATCCTGGAAGATCGGCAAGGTCTGCACCTGGCCGGACATCACGCCGATCTCGCGGTCGGACATGCCGCCGTCGGCGGCGGCGACCAGCACCATCGTGCAGACAAGCGCCTCCTGCGGGTCGAGACCGGTGCGGGCGAGCATAGAAGGCTTCTCCATTGTACGGGCGGACCCTGCGCGAAGCCGTGCTTGAGATCAAGCGAGGCCGGCTCACGGTATCGAGAGGGCAGCCTCGCCGAGAAACGCGCTTGTCGTGGCTGCCGCCTCGGCGAGCCCGACCCGGCGTACCGCGACCCCCATCGGGAAGGCGGAGAGCAGCCGGCTCGGCGTCTGGCGATCGAGCAGGACGAACACGCCCCGATCGGTGGAGCGGCGGATCAGCCGCCCGAACGCTTGGCGCAGCCGGAGCCGGGCGATGCGGTCGTCATACCCCTTGGGGTCGCCGCCCGAGAGATGCACCCGACGCTCGCGATGGAGGATGTCGGGGCGCGGCCACGGCACCTTCTCGAACACCACCAGGCGCAAGGCGCGGCCCGGCACGTCCACCCCGTCGCGCATCGCGTCGGTGCCGAGCAGGCAGCTCTCCTCCTCGGTGCGGAAGATGTCGACCAAGGTGGCGTTGTCCATCGGGTCCACGTGCTGCGCCAGCAGCGGAATGCCCGCCGCCTCCAGCTCCGGCGCGATTTTCGCGTGGACCGCCTGCAATCGCCGGATCGCCGTGAACAGCCCGAGCGCGCCGCCCCCCGCGGCCATGAACAGCGCCCGATAAGCCGCCGCGAGGGCGGAAATATTGCCCGGCATCACGTCGGTGACGACGAAGGCGCGGGTCTGTGCCGCGTAGTCGAACGGGCTCGCGACGGCGACACGGATCGCCGGCGAGGGCAGATGCGGCGCGCCGACCCGCGCCTCGGCCGCCTCCCACGCGCTCTCGGCGTCGCGGTCGCCGGAATCGCGCAGGGTCGCGGACGTGACCAGCAGGCCCTGCGCCGGCTGGGCCAGGGTCGCGGCGAACGGCACGGTGGGATCGAGCCAGTGGCGCAGCAGCCCAACATCCCGATCGCCCGCCTCGCGCCGGTCGAGCCGCAGGAAGGCGACGTGCTCCGGCCGTGTGCCCGGCTCGGGGGGCGGAAGGCGCGTCGCGCGCAGCATCGCCTGCCAGGCGCGCAACGGATCGAGCGCGCGGCGGCCGAGCGAGCGGCCGATCGCCTCGATGCGGTTCCGCGTCGCGCTGTCGAGCTCCTCCGCCTCGGTATCGAGCCGCGCCAGCAGCCGCTCGCGCAATCGCGCCAACGGCTCGGCGATCCGCGCCAGCGCGCGTTCCAGCCGTTCTGCCGCCTCGGGAAGCTCGGGCGCGACCGGATGCAGGTCGCATTCCAGCGCGCCCCTCGCGTGCGGCTCCGCCTCGCCCGGCAGCCGCGCCAGTACCTGCCGACGCGCGACGCGCAGGAACGCCTCGGTCGGGTTCGGCCGCCCGGCGTCGAGGCCGCCCAATTCGGGCGAATCCTCCGCGAGCCGCGCCGACCAGCCCGGCGCGGGCAAGGCGCGGGCCGCCATCAGGGCGGCGTCGAGCGGCGCTTCCAGCTCGGGCTCCCCGGCGGTCAGCTCCTCGACCCGTCGCCGAAGCCCGCGCGCCCGCGACCGGCCGCCCTCGGCGCCGAGCAGCCAGCGCCGCAGCTCGGCGGTCTCCACCCCCGACAGCTCCGCCGAGAACGCGCCGTCCGCCGCGTCGAACAGGTGGTGTCCCTCGTCGAACACGTAGCGCCCCGGCACCGCCGCGTCGTCGAGCCCGCCCCACGCCGCCTGGGCCATGACCAGCGCATGATTGGCAACCACCAATTCCGCGCCGCGCGCACGGCGGATGGTATGCTCGACAAAGCAGCGCCGCCAATGCGGGCAGCCGGCGTGGACGCACTCACCGCGCCGGTCGGCCAGGGACAGGATGCTCGCCGGGCCGAACAGCTCGGCGAGCCAGCCCGGCAAATCGCCGCCCTGGATGTCGCCGTCCCGCGTCGCCCCGGCCCATCGCAGCAGGATGCCAAGCGGGATCGCTGACCCGGTCGCGAAACCGCCCTGAGCCGAGACGACGGCGTCCTCCAGGTTCAGCAGGCATAGATAATTCTCGCGCCCCTTGCGCAGCACGACGCGCGCCCGCCGCCGTATCGGGTCGGGGAACACGCGGCCTAGTTCGTCGTCGATCTGGCGCTGCAAATGGCGGGTGAAGGTGCTGATCCACACCGTGCCACGATTCTTCTCGGCCCACAGGATCGCCGGCGCGACGTAGCCCAGCGTCTTGCCGGTCCCGGTGCCGGCCTCCGCCAGCACGAGGTGCGGGTCGCCCCTCTGTTCGCGCGGCGCGAAGGCGGCGGCAGCGGCCCCGGCGTAGTCGGCCTGCCCGGTGCGCTGCTCGGCGCCCTCCCCCAGAATGGCCGCGAGCCGCGCCCGCGCCTCCATCTCCGCCACGGGATACGCGGCGGGCGGCGGCGGCGGCGCGGTCTCCTCCCACTCGGGCAGGTTTCTCCAGATCCGCAGCGCGTCGCGATCCGGCCTGGCGGCGGGCTCGCCGAGGGCGGACATCACCGCGGCGGCCCAGCCCCAGCCGGCCTTGCCCATCCAGGCGGCGATCGCGGCGGCGTCGCGGTTGGCCGGCAGGTCGGCACCCTGCGCGAGCCGCCGCAGCAGCGCCGCCGCGATGTCCGGCAGCGCCGCGGCCTCGCTTTCGAGCCCTCCCTCGGGAGGATCGAGGTCGAGGGCGAGGCACATGCCACGCGGCGTCGGGGTCGCGGCGCGGGCCGGCAGGGCGAAGGCGAACAGCTCCAGCAAATCGAGCGCCGGGGTGGCCCGCAACCCCAGCCGGCGCAGGTTCGCAGGGACATGCACCATCATGGGCGGCGGCAGGGAGCGCAGCCAGGCGGCGGCCTCGGCGGTGGGCAGCGCCAAAAGCTCCCCGTCCGGCGTCAGGATCGCGGCGCGCCCGTGGCCGGCGACGACCGCCGGGGTGTCGGGTAATGGCGTCATCGGCTCACTATACCGCGTTCCCCTCCCCCAACCCCCTCCCGCAAGGGGAGGGGGCTCCTTCTCCCTCTCCCCCTTGGGGGAGAGGGCCGGGGTGAGGGGGTTCGCGGGCCAGATGAAAACGGGGCGCGCAAGCGCCAATTGACCCAGACCCCCCCGGTTTCTAGCTTCCGCGCATGTCCCTGACACACTCCGACACATCCGCCCCGACCGTGCCGAAGGCCTGGCCGTTCGAGGAAGCGGCCAAGCTGCGCGACCGGCTGGCCGCCGCGGGCAAGCGCCACGCCCTGTTCGAGACCGGCTACGGCCCGTCCGGCCTGCCGCATATCGGCACCTTCGGCGAGGTCGCGCGGACCACCTGGGTGCGCAATGCCTTCAGCGAGCTCACCGGCCTGCCCTCGCGCCTGCTCGCCTTCAGCGACGACATGGACGGGCTGCGCAAGGTGCCGGACAATGTGCCCAACCGCGACCTCCTGGCCCGTCACCTCGGCAAGCCGCTCACCCAAGTGCCGGACCCGTTCGGCACGCATGAGAGCTTCGGAGCGCACAACAACGCCCGCCTGCGCGCCTTCCTCGACGGATTCGGCTTCGAATACGAATTCGCATCGGCGACCGACTACTACAAGGCAGGCCGATTCGACGCCGCCTTGGTGCGCGTCCTGGAGGAATACGAGAAGATCGTCGCCGTCATCCTGCCCACGCTCGGCCCCGAACGGCGCGCGACCTACTCGCCCGTGCTGCCGATCCATCCGCGCTCCGGCCGCGTCATGCAGGTCAAGCCCGATGCCTGGGACGCCGCCGCCGCGACCGTGACCTGGACCGATCCCGAGACCGGCGAGCGGTTCGAGACCTCGGTGCAGGGCGGCGCCTGCAAGCTGCAATGGAAGGCCGACTGGGCGATGCGCTGGTACGCGCTCGGGGTCGATTACGAGATGTCGGGCAAGGACCTGATCGACAGCGTGCGCCTCTCGGGACGCATCTGCCGTATTCTCGGGAGCCCGCCGCCGCAGGACTTTACCTATGAGCTGTTCCTCGACGACCAGGGGCAGAAGATCAGCAAGTCCAAGGGCAACGGCCTCTCCGTCGATGAGTGGCTGCGCTATGCCCCCCAGGAGGCGCTCGGGCACTTCATGTACAATGCGCCACACCGCGCCAAGCGGCTGTATTTCGACGTGATCCCGCGCGCCGTCGACGACTATCTCGCCAACGCCGCAAAGGAGCGCGTGCAGCCGGACGTCGAGAAGCGCACCAACCCAGCCTGGCACATCGGCGGCGGCGGCCGCGCGGACGCCGCCTCGCCGGTATCGTTCGCCATGCTGCTCAACCTCGCCAGCGTAGTGAACGCCGAGACGCCCGACATCCTGTGGGGCTTCATCCGCCGCTACAGTCCCGACGCCAGCCCGGACGCGATGCCGTTCCTCGACCGGCTGGTGCATCACGCGATCGCCTACTACCGGGACTTCGTGCGCCCCGCCAAGCAGTACCGCCTGCCGACCGACACCGAGCGCGCCGCCCTCGCTGACCTTGCGGAAACGTTGCGCGGGCTCGATCCGGGCACGGACGGCGAGGCCATCCAGAACGTCGTCTACGAGGTGGGCAAGCGCCACGACTTCCCGGAATTGCGCGCCTGGTTCGGCTGTCTCTATCAGGTGCTGCTCGGCCAGCAGGAGGGCCCCCGGTTCGGCGGCTTCGTCGCGCTGTACGGGATCGGCGAGACCATCGCCCTGATCGAAGCCGCCCTCGCCCGTCCCGCTGACGCGGCCTGACGCGCTTGGACCGCCGGGTGCGCGAGACCGCGATCAAATACCTTCGCCACCTGCCGGCGGTGCTCGGCGTCGTGCTGCTGTGCGGCGCCATCTACGTGGTGCAGCGCGAGTTCCGCAACCTCAAGCTCGACGACATCGCCGACGCGGTGAACTCGATCCGGCCGCACGCCCTCATCCTGTCGTTCCTCTGGACGGTGCTGTCATACGGCGTGCTGACCTTCTACGACCGGCTGGGAACGATCTACGCGGGGCACAAGGTCTCCTACGCGCGCGTCTCGTTCGCCTCGTTCTGCGCCTACGCGCTGTCGCACAATCTCGGTTTCGCCGCCGTCTCCGGTGCCGCCGTGCGCTACCGGCTGTACGCGCATTGGGGCCTCACGCCGGTGCAGATCGCCAAGACAGTGGCATTCTGCAGCCTCACCTTCGGGCTCGGCGGCATGGTGCTGGGCGGTGCCATCCTGTTCGTCGAGCCGACGTCGGTGCCGTTCTTCGGCGAGTTCCTGCCTCGATGGGTGATGTACGCCGCCGGCGCCGGGCTGTGGGCGATCGTCGCGGGCTATGTCACGCTGTCGCGCGTGTTCGGCACGGTGCGGATGTTCGGCCACACCGTCGAGCTGCCGGGCTGGCGCATGGCGATCATACAGGTGCTGCTCGCCACTGTGGACGTAGCGGTGACGGCGTCGATCTTCTACGCGCTCTTGCCCGAGGCGACCGGCCTCACCTGGCTCCGCTTCCTCGGCGTCTACGTCGCGTCCTACACGGCGGGGCTCGCCGCCAATCTGCCGGGCGGCATCGGCGTGTTCGACACCGCGATGCTGCTCGGCCTCTCGCCTTGGGTCGACCCGCCGCACATCGTCGGCGCGATCCTGGTGTTCCGGCTGTTCTACTACATTATCCCGCTGTTTCTTGCCGGCAGCATGTTCGCGGGCAATGAGATCCTGCTGCGCGGCGGCAGCATGTTCCGCTCGGTCCAATCGCTCGGCCGCTGGAGCGAGCCCGATTTCGCCGTCGCCTCCGTCACCGGCGCGGTGGCGCTGTGCGGCGCCATGCTGCTCACCCTCGGCGTGCTATCGCCGGCCCCGGACTTCTCCTGGATGGACGCCGATCTCGCCGATCTCGCCCTTCAAGCGGGCGAGTTCGTCCCCTCGCTGATCGGGGCGGCGCTCATCGTGCTGGCGATCGGACTGTCGCGCCGGGTGAACCTCGCCTGGGGTGCCACGATGGTCATGCTGATGGCCGGCGCTGCGTTCACCGTCGCACAGGGACAGCGGCTGTGGATTCCCGCAGTGCTGGTGCTCGCCACCATGCTGGTGGCGCCGTTCCGCAGCTGCTTCTATCGTCACGCGCGGCTGCTCAGCGGGCCGCTGCAAGCCTCGACCGCGGTGCCGCTGTTCGCGCTGATCCTGTGCATCCTCGCCCTCGCCGCGTTCGAGCCGCATGTCCGCTTTCTCTCGAACAACAGCTGGTGGGAGATCGTGCTATCGCGCGAGGTGCCGAATTCGCTGCGCGCCACCGTCGCCGTCACCGTCGCCCTCGCCCTGATCGCCACTTGGCGGCTGATCCGCCCCGGCCGGGTGAGCTGGCAGCCCTGGAGCATCGAGGCGAGAAGGCGGCTCGCCATGCTCGGCGGCCTGCCACCGGCGAACGCGGACGGCGTGGTGTGGGGCGAGTTGGCGCAGGCGGGCATCCCGTTCCGCCGCTGCGGCCGCATCCTGCTCGCGCTCGGCGACCCGGCCGGCCCTCTCGGCGATCGCGTATCGGCGATCTGGCGGCTGCGCGACCTCGCCCAGCAGGAGGGGCTCGATCCCGCGATCTGGCGCGCCGGCCCCGGCCTGCTGAAGATCTACGGCGATCTCGGCCTCACCGCGCTGCCGCTCGGCGATGACGGGCTGCCGATGCCGGAGACGCCGGACGTGACGCCGCCTTCGACACAGTATCTCGTCTGCGTCGCCGAGCGGGATCTCACCGCGCTCCTGCCGATGTTGCCGCTGCTCGCCGCCAACCAGGACGTGCCGACCCCCGCGGCGGCGGAATAGTCCCGCAGGCGAGCAACCGGAACCGGCGCGCCGCATTAACCACGGCAGTCTTCATCGAACCCGGAGAACGCGCGCATGGCGCTCACTGTCACCAAGACGCGCATCACCGAGGGCCTGCCCTATCCGCTGGGCGCGACCTGGGACGGTCTCGGCGTCAATTTCGCGCTGTTCTCGGCCAACGCCACCAAGGTCGAATTGTGCCTGTTCGATGCAACCGGCGAGATCGAACTCGAGCGCATCGAGCTGCCGGAGTTCACCGACGAGGTGTGGCACGGCTATCTGCCGGATGCGCGCCCCGGCACGCTCTACGGCTACCGCGTCCACGGCCCCTACGAGCCGGAGAACGGTCACCGCTTCAACCCCAACAAGCTACTGATGGACCCCTACGCGAAGGGCCATGTCGGGCAGCTCCGATGGGGGCCCGAGGTGTTCGGCTACCAGCTCGAATCCGAGGACGACCTCACCTTCGACGAGCGCGACAGCGCCAGGTTGATGCCGAAGTGCCGGGTGGTCGATCCCGCCTTCACCTGGGCGCGCGACCAGTCGCCGCGCGTGCCGTGGGAGCGGACGATCTTCTATGAGACACATGTGCGCGGCTTCACCAAGCTGCATCCGGCGGTGCCCGAGGAGTTGCGCGGCACCTTCGCCGGACTCGCGGTCAAGGAAGTCGTCGACTATCTCCGCAACCTCGGCATCACGTCGGTCGAATTGCTGCCGGTGCACAGCTTCATCAACGACAGCCTGCTGCTCGACAAGGGGCTGACGAACTACTGGGGCTACAACACGATCGGCTTCTTCGCGCCCGACCTGCGCTATTCCGCGACCAACTCGATCGGCGAGTTCAAGGCGATGGTCGCGCACCTGCACAGCGCCCGCCTCGAAGTCATCCTCGACGTCGTGTACAACCACACCGCCGAGGGCAACGAGCGCGGGCCGACCCTGTCGTTCAAGGGCATCGACAACGCCTCGTACTACCGGCTCATCCCCGACCAGCAGCGCTACTACATCAACGACACCGGCACCGGGAACACGGTCAATTTGTCGCATCCGCGCGTGCTGCAGATGGTGACGGACAGCCTGCGCTACTGGGTCCAAGAGATGCACGTCGACGGCTTCCGCTTCGACCTCGCGACGATCCTCGGGCGCGAGCCATACGGCTTCGACGAGGGCGGCGGCTTCCTCGACAGTTGCCGGCAAGACCCGGTGCTCTCCTCGGTCAAGCTGATCGCCGAGCCCTGGGACATCGGGCCGGGCGGCTATCAGGTCGGCCAGTTCCCGCCCGGCTGGGCCGAGTGGAACGACCGATTCCGCGACACCACGCGCGCGTTCTGGAAGGGTGACGAGGGCGAGGCGTCGAGGCTCGCCGCGTGCCTGTCCGCCTCCGCCGACCTGTTCAACCGGCGCGGCCGCAAGCCGTGGGCCAGCGTGAACTTCATCACCGCGCATGACGGTTTCACGCTCAACGACACGGTGAGCTACAACGACAAGCACAACGAAGCCAACGGCGAAGAAAACCGCGACGGCCATTCCGACAACCGCTCATGGAACCACGGCATCGAGGGTCCGACCGACGACCCGGAGATCATCGAACTCCGTGAGCGGCAGAAGCGCAACATGCTGGCGACCCTGCTGCTCGCGCAGGGCACGCCGATGCTGCTCGCCGGCGACGAGTTCGGGCGCACGCAAAAGGGCAACAACAACGCCTACGCGCAGGACAACGAAATCAGCTGGGTGAACTGGGACGTCACACCGGAAGGCGGCGCGCTGACCGAGTTCACCCGCCGGCTGATCCGCATTCGCCAGACCTACCCGATCCTCAACCGCGCCCGCTTCTTCACCGGCGAATACAATGAGGAGCTCGGCGTCAAGGACGTGGCCTGGATCAACGCCACCGGCGACGAGATGAAGCCGGAGGACTGGGACGATGGCATGATGCGCTGCTTCGGCATGATGATGGACGGCCGCGCGCAGGCCACCGGCATCCGCCGGCCGGGCAACGCGGAGACCTTGCTCCTGGTGCTGAACGCGCATCACGACGTGGTGGAGTTCACGATGCCGGAATGCGCCGGCATCCGTCACTGGTCGCTGCTGTTCGACACCAACGCGCCGGAGGCGCGCAACGAATCGTTCGACGTGGGCGACACCTACGAGGTGACGGGCCGCTCGACCGTGCTATTCCGCCTCAGGAGCTGACGCGGCGGCGGAGACCACTCCTTTTGCCGATCGGGGCGTAGCTAGCAGTAGTTTCAGCACCCCCTCTGCGCGGTTCATGGGTTCCAGACTGCGGTAGGTGCGCGCCAGCAGGAGCGCGCCTTCGAGTTGGCTGAGCGCCGTGGTCGCGACGAAAGCCGCGTCGGCAGCCGGTATGCCGAAGCGTTCCAGGCCGCCCCGGATCTCTGCCTCCCATGTCTGGAAGGCGTTGCGAGTAGCGGCGCCGAGACGCTCTGACTGTGCCGCAGTCTCCAGCGCGGTGGTGGCGATCGGGCAGCCTTCCTTGTAGTCGGACCGGGCGAGGTCGGCCGCCATGCCGCGGGCGATCCGCGTGAGGAAGACTTCCGCATCGGCCGAACCCGCTGCGGCGTCGGCAATGGCTTGGCGAACCGCTTCTGCAGCAAACGCCAAAGCAGCCTCGCCGACCGCCTCCTTTCCCTTGGGAAAGTGGAAATAGAGTGACCCGCGCGGCGCGCCGCCTTCGTCGAGAATGTCGTTCAACGCGGTCCCATGATAGCCCTGCCGACGCAGCAGACTGGCTGCGGCGGCGATGGTTTTCTCCTTCGAACCGGGCTCATGGGGCATCCCAACATATACCACTTGCAAATCTATATGACGACCGACATACTATGCCGGTCGTCATATCTACCGGCCGCCCGTCGTGCGGATCCGTCCGACGTCGGCCATACTAGAGGACGCGTCATGACCAAATTCTCCTGGTTCCCGTTCGCTGTCGTCGCAGCAATGAGCCTGGCTACGGCCGCATCGGCGGGAAGCCTGACCGAAGCTCAGGCCCGCGCTGTCATCGCACCCTGGTACAGCCAGTTCAACGTCGCCACTCGAGGTGACGTCAAGACCATTCAGGAAAAGGTCCTAACCCCCGACTATCAATCCTGCTCGGGCGACGGCCCGGGCGAATGCTGGGGCCGCGACACGTCGATCAAAGTCGTTGGCAACTTTGCCAATTCCATCCCCGATATGAGGTTCGCCATCAAGGAGGTGCTCGTCGCGGGTGACCGCGTGATCGTGCGGGGCGAGGTGACGGGAACGCCTGCCGGCGATCTGTTCGGCGTTCCCCACACCGGCAGGAGCTTCAGGATAATGGCGATCGACATTCAGACCGTTCAAGATGGCAAGATCGTCAAGACCTATCATCTGGAGAACTGGCTCAGTGCCCTGACACAACTCCGTGCCCACTGAGCGCCCCGCCGTGGAGGCTGTTGACCGGCACAGTCAGCAGCGGCGCGTTTGCATGTTGCGGAGCACATCGGGCTACGGCTAAGTCGCGTTCCGCCGCCGCCGGAAGAGTCGGCGCGTCGTCTGCCGCACATCAAATGCCCCGATCGCCTGGCCGACGACGGCGTAGACCGCGAAGCCGAGCGCGACGAGCAGCGCGAGCGCCGCCCATCTCAGTCCGCGCCCCGCCTCCGCCGCCGCGAACAGCGGGCCGGCCGCGAAATACAGCACCGCCGCCATCGCCACCGCCGCCAGCACCATGCGCGGCAACCGGCGGCGGATTTGCGGGTCGAGCTGCAAATGCCCGCGCCGGTGCAGCGCGACGGCGAGCCAGCCGACGTTGAAAATCGCCGCGAGACTGGTCGCGAGCGCCGGTCCGACATGGCGCAGCGGCACCATGAAGGCGAGATTGAGGGCGAGGTTGAGCGCCACCGCGCAGACGCCGATCTTGACCGGCGTCGACGTGTCGCCGCGCGCGAAGAAGCCGGGGGCGAGAACCTTGACCACGACAAAGGCCGGCAGCCCGAGCGCGTAGGCGGCGAGCGCCTGCGCCGACAGCCTCGCACTCTCCGCGTCGAACGCGCCGCGCCCGAACAGCACCCACATGATCGGATACGCCGCGACCCCAAGCGCCATCGCCGCCGGCAAGGTGAGGAACAGCGCGTATTCCAGCGCGCGGTTCAAGGTGCCGCGCGCCGCCACCGCCTCGCCCGCGCGCACCTGACGCGACAGCAGCGGCAGCATCGCGGTGCCCACGGCGGTGCCGATCACGCCGAGCGGCAATTGGTTCACCCGGTCGGCGTAGTACAGCAGCGAAACCGTCCCCGCCGGCAGCAGGCTCGCGATGATGACGTCGACCGCGAGGTTGAGCTGGGTGACCCCGGCGCCGACCAGCCCTGGGGCCATGCGCCGCAGCAGCACGCGCATCTGCGGCGTGAGGCGCGGGCGCGGCACGCGCATCGGCATTCCGGCGCGCGAGGTCGCCCACATCAGCAGCGCGAGCTGCACCACGCCCGATGCCGTGACACCCCAGGCCAGCGCATGGCCCACCGTCGGCACGTACGGCGTGAGCCAGAGCATCGCGGCGATCGAGACGGCATTGAACAGCAGATAGGACGCGGCGGCGGCGGTGAACCGGTCGAGCCCGTTCAGCACGCCCGAGAGCAATGCGGCGAGACAGATCAGGATCAGGTAGGGGAAGGTGATCCGCGACAGCTCCACGGCCAGTGCGAATTTCTCCGGCGTCGCCTGAAATCCCGGCGCCAGCACCGCCATCATCTGCGGCATGAACAGCTCGCCGAGGATGGTGAGCGCCCCCAGCCAGAACGTCATCACGCTGAACGCCTCGACGGCGAACTGGCGAGCCGCCGCCGGCCCTTCGGCGGCGAGCAACCCGGAGAAGGCGGGCACGAAGGCGGCGTTGAACGCGCCCTCGCCGAACAGCCGGCGGAACAGATTGGGCAGCTTCAGCGCGACGAAGAACGCATCCGCGATCGGCCCCGCGCCGAGCATCGCCGCGATCATCATGTCGCGGGCGAAGCCCAGCACCCGGCTGGCCATCGTCCAGCCGCCGACCGTCAGAACGCCCCGGAGCACGAACCCTCCTTGGTTCACACGCGGCCGACCCCCTCACCCAACCCGCTCCCCAGGCGGGAGAGGGCTTCTCCTCCCTCTCCCCTGCTTAGGGGAGAGGGCCGGGGTGAGGGGTTCCTTGCCGTCGCTGCTGATTAGCCCGCGTTCAGCACCGCGTCACTCGTCGCGTCGCGGCCTGGCAAGCAGTTCGGCGATGGCCAGCGTCAGCGTGGTCTCCCCGGAGACCAACGCCGCGACCGCGCGACACACCGGCAGATCGACGCCAGCCGCGCGCGCGACCAGCGCGGGCGCCGTCGCCACGCCCTCCGTCACGGTGCTGCGCGAGGCCAGCACGTCGGCCAACCGCTCGCCCCGGCCAAGCACCAGGCCCAGGGAAAAATTCCGGCTGGACGGGCCGGTGCAGGTCAGCAGCAGGTCGCCCAGTCCCGAGAGCCCCATCATCGTCTCCGCCCGCCCGCCCAACGCCTCGGCCACGCGGCTGATCTCGGCGACGCCCCGGGTGATCAGGGCTGCCCGCGCGTTCTCGCCGAGCCCGGCGCCGATCACCGCACCCGCCGCGATGGCGATGACGTTTTTGGCCGCACCCCCGACCTGCGCCCCCACCGCGTCCTCGTTGCCGTAGAGGCGGAACTCGGGCGTCGCGAGCAGTCCGGTCAGCCGCGCCCGCAGCGCCGGGTCGGGTGAAGCGAGCACGGTCGCGGCGGGCTGCCCGGCGGCGATCTCGTAGGCGAAATTCGGCCCGGAGAGGAACGCCGCCGGCCGGCCGGGATGCAGCTCGGCGACGATCTCCAGCGGCAGTCGCAAGGTGCCCGTCTCGATGCCCTTGGCGCAGACCACGAGCGGAGCCTCGCCCGGCGGTAGCCCGGCGGCTACCTCGCGCAAATGCTGCAATGGCGGGACCAGCAGAATCGCCTCGACATCGCCGGGAACCGTGTTCGCCAGTGTGATGCCTTCCGGCAGGGCGACGCCGGGCAAGCGCGAATTGACGCGCGAGCGGGCCATCTCGGCCGCCCGAGCCGGGCTGCGCGGGATCAAGGTCACGCTGCATCCGGCACGGCTCGCCTGCAGCGCCAGCGCGGTCCCCCAGGCGCCCGCGCCGAGGATTGCCACATTATCCATAGGCGATCCGCACAAGCGCGGTGCCCTCGCCGGGTTCGCGATCGCCGAGCCGGTCCAATAAGGCGGCGAGAATCGGCGCGGCCTCGGCCTCGAAGCGCCAGGGCGGGTTGACCAGCAGCAAGCCACTGCCGTTGAGCCGCGCCGGGTCGAGCGGCTCGCGGAGGAGCAGTTCGGCGGCCGCGACGTCGCGCAGCCCGCTTCCACGCAGCGCGGCGTGGAAGGCGCGCACCGGGGCACGATGCTTGATCGGATACCACGCGGCATAGGCCCCGGCGGGAAATTTCGCATGGGCGGCACGGAGGCCGGCGACGAGCCGGTCGAACTCGCCGGACGCCTCATAGGGCGGGTCGATCAGCACCAGCCCGCGCCGCTCCGGCGGCGGCAGCAGCGCGCCCAGCGCCTCCCAGCCGTCCCGATGATGCACCGCCACCTGCCGGTCGCGGACGAACAGGCGGCGGAGTTCGTTGGCGTCGTCGGGGTGCAGTTCGCAGCAGGTCAGCCGGTCCTGCGGGCGCAGCAGGGTGCGGATCAGAGCGGGGGAGCCGGGATACAGACCGAGCCCGCGCACGATCCGGACGTAGTCGCCCAGAGCCTCCGGCGGATCGTCGAGCAGCCGCGCGATGCCGGAGCGCCACTCGCCGGTGCGCTCGGCGGGACCGGAGGCGAGGTCGTAGCGTCCACTGCCGGCATGGGTGTCGAGCACGGCGAACGCCGCGTCCTTTCGTGCCAGGGCGCGCAGCAGCCAAACCAGCAGGGCGTGCTTGAGGCAATCGCCGGCGTTTCCGGCGTGGAAGGCGTGCCGGTAGTTCACGGCTGCCCCCTCACCCCGGCCCTCTCCCCCAAGCGGGGGAGAGGGAGAAGAAAGCCCTCTCCCCCGCTTGGGGGAGAGGGTTGGGTGAGGGGGTCGTGCACGCTCAAGGCCGCATGTCCCCCGCATCCAGCGGCCAACGCGGGCGCGGCGCGAACCCCAGCGGATCGGCCCACCCCAGCCGCAGCCGCTCCAGCCCCGCCCAAGCCACCATCACCGCATTGTCGGTGCAGAGCCGCACCGGCGGCGCGAGGAGCCGGAATCCATGCGCGGCAGCCTCTCTCTCCAGCGCCGCGCGAATCACCCCATTCGCGGCGACACCGCCGGCAATCACCAGCAGCCTGCCCTCCGGGAACATCGCCATCGCGTTCCCGGCCCGGTCGGCCAGTGTCTCCGCCACGGCGCGCTGGAACGAGGCGGCAATATCCGCCGCCGCCTTCAGGTCGAGCGGCCCCGCCTTGTGCCGCCCGACTTCCAGCGCCACTGCCGTCTTCAGCCCGGAGAAACTGAAATCGCAGCCTGGCCGCCCCAGCATCGGGCGCGGAAATGCATGACGCGCGGGATCGCCCGTCGCGGCGAGCCGCTCCAGCGCCGGGCCGCCGGGCCATGGCAGGCCGAGCAGTTTTGCGACCTTGTCGAACGCCTCTCCCGCCGCATCGTCCACCGTGCCGCCGAGCCTCCGGTAGCGCCCGACACCCTCCACCGCGACACATTGGCAATGCCCGCCCGACACCAGCAACAGCAGATAAGGGAACGCCGCCCCGCCCGGCACCAGGCCCGGCAGCCGCGCCGTGAGCGCGTGCGCCTCCAGATGGTTCACCGCGACGAAGGGCAGCCCCTTGGCGATCGCGATGCCCTTGGCGACTCCGCTGCCCACGATCAGGCCGCCGATCAGCCCCGGACCCGCGCTCGCCGCCACGCCGCCGAGTGCCGCAAACTCCACGCCGGCGCGCTCCATCACCGCGCGGACCAAACCCGGCAGACAGGCGAGATGCGCGCGCGCCGCAATCTCCGGGACCACGCCGCCATACGGCGCGTGCTCGCCTTCCTGGCTGAGCACCGTCTCGGCGAGGACAAGACCATCGCCGTCCAGCACGGCGGCGGCGGTCTCGTCGCAGGAGCTTTCGATGCCCAGTATCGGGCCCAGGACCGGGCCGGTTCGCATGGAATTCAGCTTTCCTTCGGCGGGGTCGGGTAATAGGACACGCGCATGGCCTCCGCCCAGCCCCCGTCAGACTTGGCGCCCACGGCCGTACAGCCGCATCGCGGCCGGCTGCCGCTGCGCGTCGGCACCCGCGGGTCGCCGCTCGCACTGGTGCAGACGCGCGCCTTCCTCGCCCGGATCAGCCATTTCTGCCCAGTGATGCGCGACCTCGACCTGTTCGAGGAGCACCAGATCCGCACCACCGGGGACACCGTGCAGGACCGCCGTCTCGCCGATATCGGCGGCAAGGGCCTGTTCGCCAAGGAGATCCACGAGGCGCTGGCCGACGGACGCATCGATTTCGCGGTCCACAGCCTCAAGGACCTCGAAACCGAGCTGCCTCCCGGCATCACGCTGGCCTGTACGCTCAAGCGAGAGGACGCCCGCGACGCGCTGGTCCTCGGCCCCGGCTGCCCGCCGCCCGACCCCGGCGACCCGTTCGCCGCGGTGCCCGGAGGTGCGACTATCGGCACCTCCTCGCTGCGCCGCCAAGCCCAGCTCCTGCACGCCCGGCCCGATCTGCGCATCGCCCTGCTGCGCGGCAACGTGCAGCGTCGGCTCGATCGGGTCGCGCAAGGTGACTGTGCCGCGACCCTGCTGGCGCTCGCCGGCCTGCGACGGCTCGGGCTGGCCGATCGCGCCTCGCTGGTGCTGGATCCCGAGGCGATGGTGCCCTCAGCCGGCCAGGGCATCGTCGGGGTCACGGTGCGGGCCGACAACACCGAGTTGCGCGAGCTGCTGGCCGCCATCGAGGATCCCGAGGCGAAGGCGGTCTCGACCGCCGAACGCGCCTTGCTCGCGGAACTCGACGGCTCCTGCCGCACGCCGATCGGCGGCTACGCGCGTCTTCTGCCGGACGGCACGCTGCACCTCACCGGCCTGGTCGCGCGCGCCGACGGCTCGTTCCTGCTTAAGCGGAGCGCGCACGGCGCGGCGGTGGACGCGGCGCGGCTCGGCACGGCGCTCGGCGCCAGTCTGCGCGCCAACTCGCCGCCGGACATTTTCGCCTGAGCCGCCGCGCTGTCCTCATTACTCGCCCGGAACCAGGCGCGACCGCGACCGCCGGCCGTGTGGCGGCGCTCGGCCTCGACCCGGTCGTGGCACCGCTCCTCGACATCTCCGCCCTGCCCGCCGATCTGCCCGACCCCGCCGGAGTGCGCGCCGTCCTTGCCACCAGCGCCAACGCAATCCGTTTTCTCCCCGCGTCCTGGCACGGGGCCCCGCTGCTCGCGGTCGGCGACGCCACCGCGCGACTGGCGCGCGGGGCGGGCTTCCTGCGCGCGCGCAGCGCCAACGGCGACACCTCGGCACTGGCCGATCTCGCCGCCCGGCTCCTGCCGGTGCCCGGCCAGCCGCTGTTGCTGGCGAGCGGCGCCGGGCAGGGCGAGCGCCTCGCGGCCGAATTGCGTGGGCGCGGCTTCGTGGTGATCCGCCGCGAGGTCTACGCGGCCACGCCGGCGCACACGCTGCCGCGGGCTGCCGCCGAGGCGCTACGGGGGGAAACCTTGCGCGCCGCCTTGTTCTTCTCGGCCGAGACCGCGCGCACTTTCGTGACCCTGGTCCTAGCGGCCGGCCTCGCGTCTCGTGTGGCGGATGTCGGTGCCCTGGCTATCGGCCGCCCGGCTGGCGTGGCATTAGAGCCTCTGCCGTGGCGGGCGATCCGTGTCGCGGCCCGGCCCACACAAGACGAGATGCTCGCGCTGCTGCGATGAACGAACCGACCGCGCTGCCCCCTCCGGCGGACCCCGCTCGGGCGCCTCCCGAAAACCCCGACCCGGCGCCGCCGCCCTGGCAGCGGCTCGCGCCGCTGGTCCCTGCGCTGTACCTAGTCGGCTTCGTCATCCTCGCCGGCGCGATCATCTGGCTGTGGCGCAACCCACCCCTGCCGGCCCGCCCCGCCATCGACCCAGCCGAGATCGCTGCGCTCCGCCAACAGGTGCAGGCCCTGGAGCAGCGCCCGACGCCGCAGCCGACCGACCTGCGCCCGCTGGAGAACCGCGTCGCGGCGCTGGAAAAACACACCGCGCCTGATCTCGCCCCCGTCGAGGCACGGCTCGCGGCACTCGAACAGCGCCCGGTCCCTGATCTGGCCCCCATCGAGGCCCGGATTGCCGCGCTCGAGCAACGGCCGCAGGTGCCCGGCGACGTCGCGACGAAGGGCGATCTCGCCAACCTGGCGAGCCGCATTGACGCGATCGCCGGCCGTGAGGACCAGCTCGCGACCCGCCAGCAGGGTTTGGAGACCGGCCTCGGCAACAAGCTCGACGCGGCGGAAAGCCGGATCGGCAAGCTGGAGCAGGACGCCGCCGGGCTCTCCGGCCTCGCCGGCAAGGTCGATGCGGTGGAAAAACGCCTCGGCGTGGTCGAACACGAGGCCGGGCAGATCGCGGTGCTGGCCGACAAGGCGGGGCGGATCGGCCGCATCCAGGCGGCGCAGACCGCCCTCGATTCCGGCCAGCCGCTCGGGGACTTGCCCGGCGCTCCTGCCTCGCTCGCCCGCTTCGCCCAGACCCGCCCTCCCACCGAGGCGCAGCTTCGCCTGTCCTTCCCCGCCGCCGCCCGCGCCGCGGAGGAGGCCAGCCGCCCCTCGACCCAGGGCCAGCCCTTCCTCGACCGCATGTGGACCCGCGCTCAAGATCTCGTGACCCTCCGCGAGGGCGACCACGTCATCGTCGGCGACCCGGCTTCGGGGGTGATCGCGCGGGCGCGGAGCGCGCTGCTGGCGGGCGACCTCGCCGGCGCGGTGAGCGCGCTCGACGCACTGAGCGGCCCCGCCGCGCAGGCAATGGCCGGCTGGAAGTCCCAGGCGCAGGCGCTGCTCGATGCGCGCGCCGCCCTCGCCGTCATGGCCGCTCACAGCTGATGCTGCGCGTCATCGTCATCCTGGTCACGGCGGCGATCGTCGTCGCGATCGCCTGGTTCCTCGGCGCCCTGCCCGGCACCGTGACCGCCGAGATCGGCGCCTACAGCTTCGAGGCGGCGGCACCAGTGGTCGGGCTCGGGCTGCTCGTGCTGTTCCTCGTGCTGTACCTGATCGTGCGGCTGATCGGCGGGCTGATCTTCGCGCCGCGACGCTTCCGCCGCTGGCGTCTGGAGCGCCGCCGCGTCCAAGGCGACGCCGCCGTCACCCAGGCGCTGCTCGCGCTCGGCGCTGGCGAGGCGGACGGCGCGCGACGCGAGGCGGCGCGCTCCCGCCGGCTGCTCGGCGACACGCCGCAGACCCTGGTGCTCGCTGCCGAGGCGGGCCGTATCGCCGGGCAGGAAGAGGAAGCCGCCGCCGCCTTCCGCGCCCTCGCCGCACGGCCCGATTCGGCGTTCCTCGGCCTGCGCGGCCTCCTGCGGCAAGCCATCGCGCGGCAGGACTGGACCGAGGCGGCCGCCCTCGCTCGGCAGGCCGAGCAGGCGCATCCCGGCGCCGCCTGGCTGCGCGGCGAGCGGCGCGAATTGGCGATGCGTACCGGCGCGTGGTCGGAGGCGCTGGCGCTGGCCGACGCCGACGCGCCCAAGGCGGCGCTGGCCGCGGCCGCCGCGGATGCCGAGCCCGACCCCGCGCGGGCGCTGCAATTCGCCAAGCAGGCCTGGGACGAAGACCCCACCCTGGTCCCCGCGGCACTCGCCTATGCCCGCCGGCTGCGCGAGACGGGGCGCGCCGGCCGGGCGCTCGAAGTGCTCCGCCGCACCTGGGCCAGCACGCCGCACCCCGACATCGCCGCCCTCGCGCTGGAACCCCTCGGAGCCCCACTCGACCGCGTGCAGGAAGCCAAGCGGCTGGCGCAGGAGAATCCCGACCATCCGGAGAGCCATCTGCTGCTGGCGCGCATGTCGCTCGACGCCGGGCTGACCGGCGAGGCACGCCGCCACGCCGAGGTCGCCCGCGACACCGGGCTCGACCAGCGCCGCGTCTGGACCCTGCTCGCCGACGTGGCCGAGGCGGAAGGCGACAGCGAGGCCAGCCGCACCGCCCAGCGAGACGCCTTGCGCCAGGCCGCCAAGGCCGGCCCCGACCCGGCGTGGCGCTGTGCCGCCTGCGGCACAACCCTGCCAGCGTGGCGCGCCGCCTGCCCCACTTGCGGCACGCCCGGACAAGTGGTCTGGGACACCCACGCGCCGGCCCGGCAGCAGGGCCAGACCCTCGCGGTCCGGCCAGCCGCGAGCGCCTGACCGCCTACCGCTGATCGGCCGATGCGCGCTCCGATACGCCGGACGCGCCCCGGGGCCGACATCTTCTGCTGCTTATCCAGATGGCGCTGGATGGTCGGCAGGTTCCGCGTCGGGACTGCCTTCACGTCGGGGTGGGTGCCCTTGAAGCGGCCGATCATGTTCTCGACCCGGTGTCGCTGCAGCAGCGCCCGCATCCGGTTGATCGGCTCCGTCCGCTTTGCGACCAGGCGCTCGCGTACTCGATGCAAAGCCTGAACATCCAGCTGCGCTGTTTCTTCAGCGGCACGAACCGCATGGTGGGGCGGATGGCCGCTTCGGTGATTGTTTCGACGTCGCGGTCGTCGTTCTTCTGCGCCTTCACGTACGGCCGGACGTATTCGGGCGGCATCAGGCGGCCCCAGCGGCCCCGCGCCTCCCACTTCCGTCGGGTGCCCGCGCCTCGCGGCGTTGCCCGCGCGAATCTCCGGACCACCTGCCAGCCCGGCCCACGATCCGCCCGGCGGCTCCGCTTGAAATCGGTATTGACACTGGTCATCGATAGTGCCTAATGTTTGTTAGGTTGATCAGCAGCCGGACCGAGAGTTCC
Source organism: uncultured Alphaproteobacteria bacterium (assembly GCA_963795435.1). Lineage (GTDB taxonomy): Bacteria > Pseudomonadota > Alphaproteobacteria > Acetobacterales > Acetobacteraceae > JAFKFI01. The sequence continues at coordinate 260,949 of CAWCHV010000009.1, read as the reverse complement.
GGGCGGGCAACCGAAAGGGAGTGGAGCGATGGATTATCAACTCACCGAGCAGCAGCAGACCATCGTCGACGCGGCGGAGCGCATCTGCGCCAAGTTTCCCCCGGAATACTGGCTCGAGCGCGACCGCGTCGGCGGCTTCCCGGAAGAGTTCTATAAGGAGGTCGCGACGGCGGGCTGGCTCGGGATCGCGATGCCCGAGGCCTATGGCGGTGCCGCGCTCGGCATCACCGAGGCCGCCCTCTTCCTGCGCACGGTGGCGGCGGGCGGAGGCGCCATGGCCGCAGCCTCCTCCATACATCTGAATATCTTCGGCCTGCAGCCCGTCGTGCTGTTCGGAACCGAGGAGCAGAAGCAGCGCATCCTGCCGCCGTTCACGCGCGGCGAGGTGAAGGCGTGCTTCGCCGTGACGGAGCCCGACGCCGGATTGAACACGACGAAGCTCAAGGTGAAGGCGGTCCGGGACGGCGACCGATACCTGTTATCGGGCAAGAAGGTCTGGATATCGACCGCGCAGGTCGCGGACAACATGCTCATCCTCGCCCGGACCACGCCGATCGAGCAGGTGAAGAAGTCCACCCACGGCCTGAGCCTGTTCTACACCAAGCTCGACCGCCGCTACGTGACTGTGCGCGAGATCGACAAGATGGGTCGCAAGGCGATCGATTCGAACGAACTGTTTATCGACAACCTGCCTGTGCCGGTCGAGGATCGCATCGGCGAGGAAGGGAGAGGGCTCGAGTACATCTTCCACGGCCTGAACGCCGAGCGGATCTTCGTCGCCGCCGAGGCAATCGGCATCGGTCGTGCCGCGCTCGCGCGCGCCGTTCAATATGCCAAGGACCGCGTGGTCTTCGACCGGCAGATCGGCATGAACCAAGGCATCCAGCATCCGCTCGCCCAGGCTTGGGCAGAGCTTGAGGCGGCGAACCACATGATGCTGGCCGCCGCCAACCTCTACGACCGGGGCCAGCCGTGCGGGCCGGAGGCCAACGCGGCCAAGCTGCTTGCGTCGCAAACCGCGGTGCGCACCTGCCAGATCGCGATGCTCACCCACGGCGGCTACGGCTACGCGAAGGAATTCCACGTCGAGCGTTTCCTGCGGGAAGCGATGATCCTCTACATCGCGCCCGTCAGTCCGCAGCTGGCGCTCTGCCATATCGCGGAGAAGAGGCTCGGACTGCCGAAGTCGTACTGACAACCGGCGCAAGACCTTCGGAGATACCCATGAAGCCCATCAGGTCCTTTCTGTTCGTCCCCGGCAACAAGGCCGCATGGATCGAAAAAGCGGTCTCGTCCGGCGCGGACGCCCTCATCCTGGATCTTGAGGACAGCGTGCCGCCGGCCGAAAAGGAAGCGGCGCGGCAGACGGTTGCTTCGAAGATCGCCTGGCTCGCGGAGCAGGAGCAGCGCGTCTACGTCCGCATCAACCGCAGCCCGCATCTCTACGATCTCGACGATCTGCTCGCCGTGGTGCGTCCGGGAGCGGAAGGCATCTTCATCTCGAAGCCGAACGGCTGCGAGGACGTGGATACCGCTTCGGCGATGATCGCCGAGGCCGAGATGCGGAACGGCCTCGCTATCGGATCGGTGACGCTCATCCCGCTGCTCGAAACCGCCAAAGCGCTGCAGTTCGCCTACGAGATCGCGTGTCGGCCCCGTGTGTCGGCGATCGTCGGCGCCAGTGCGAAGAACGCCGACGTGGCTCGCGCGCTCGGTTTTGTGTGGTCGGCGGAAGGCCGGGAAGCGCTCTTCTTCAAGTCCCGGATCGTGATGGCGGCGCACGCCGCCGGCAAGCGCGCGATCGGCGGCATCTGGCAGCAAGTGCGCGATCTGGAAGGGTTGGCCCAAGCCTCGCGAGGCGACCGCGCCCTCGGGATGGACGGCGAGCTCGTGCTGCATCCCACGAACGTCCCGATCGTGAACCAGACGTACACGCCGACCGCCGAAGACGTCGCCTATTACGAGGGGATGATCAAGGCGCTCGAGGACGCGCAGGCGGCGGGTCGCGCATCGGCGATCTACGACGGTGAGCACATCGACATCGCCCACGCCAAGACGGCGCGCGACATCCTGGAACTGGCGCGCACCCTCGACCGGCCCTAGCACCGGCGCTCGCCGCGTCTACGAAATCATCGGCATCAACGCCTATGAAAGAGAGAACAATGGAAACGGACAAGCAGGATCTCGACGATGGAAGTCTGCCGCGCCCGCTGGCAGGCATCCGGGTTCTCGATCTCACCGTCGCGCTGGCCGGGCCGTATTGCAGCCTCCTCCTGGCCGGACTGGGGGCGGACGTCATCAAGATCGAGGGTCCCGGAGGCAGCGACCTCTCGTGGAACAGTCCTCCCTTCTACGGGCCGGAGGGCCTCCACTTCGACGCCAAGGCAGGCGGCGGCACCTCGCTCTCAATTCTCAGCCGCGCCCGCAACAAGAGAAGCATCACGCTCGACCTGAAGACGGACGAGGGCCGCGCGATCTTCCTGCGCCTGGCGCGAATCTCCGACGTTGTGGTCGAGAACCTGAGCGATGGCACGGCCGACCGCCTCGGCGTCGGTTATGAGGAGGTGCGGGCGGCGAACTCCAGCATCGTCTATGCTTCAATCTCCGGCCTCGGCGAGGCAAACCCGTTTCCAGGCCTAAAGGCGATGGACATCATCGTACAGGCGCTGAGCGGCGTCATGGACGTCACGGGCTTCATGGATGGTCCGCCGATGCGCTTCGGCTTGCCGATCGCCGATCTGGTCGCGCCGCTCTACACGACCAGCGGCATCCTCGCGGCCATCATCCAGCGGGGTCGGACGGGCAGCGGCCAGCACGTCAAGGTCAGCATGCTGGATTGCATGGCCTCGTTGCTTGCGGTCGAGCATTTCGATGTGCTCCAGCGCAGCGGCTTCGCGGTGCGCACCGGCAATCACCAAAACCGCCTCTGCCCGTTCGGGGTCTACGCCGCGCGCGACGGCCATGTGGCGATCGCCGCAGTGACGGACGGCTGGTTCAGGTCGCTAGTCGAAGCCATGGGGCAGCCGGAGCTTGCCGCGGACCCCCGCTTCAGCGGCCGCGGACCACGCGTCGTCAACGCCGATGCACTGAACGCGCTGATCGAGGCCTGGACCCGGGCTCTCACGGCCGAGGAGGTCATGACCGAGCTTCATGCGAAGCGCCGCGTCCCGTGCGCGCGGGTGCGCTCGGCCGGCGAGGTGCTTCATGACCCCATGCTCCGCGCGACCGGAGCCGTACAGGATCTGGTCCATACTCGGCTGGGACCGATCGATGTCGCGGGGACTGGCTTGCCGATCAGGTTCTCGGGCGCCCACACCGGATTCGACCAACCAGCGCCGGAGCTCGGCGCGAGCAATCGCGACGTGTACGGCGGGCTCTTGGGAATCAGTGGAGCCGAACTCGAGGAACTCGAGGCCCGCGGCGTCATATAGATTTCGCAACGGAATGCAGGGAGAACGACTATGGCCGTGAACTACCAGGAGCTCGCCACAGGCAAGTACTACGAGGAGCTCGAGCCTGGCGCGGTGTACAAGCACGCCATCACGAGGACGGTCAGCGAGATGGACAACATGCTGTTCAGCGCGCTGACGTACAACTCGGCCTGGCTGCACACCGACGAGGAGTATTCGAAGACGACGATGTACGGCCGGCGCATCGTCAACAGCCTGTTCACTCTGTCCCTCGTCTGCGGCGTCGGGGTGAGCGATCTCACGCTGGGTACAACTCAGGGCAATCTCGGCTTCACGGATGTCAAGTTCACGAAGCCGGTGTTCTTCGGCGACACGATCTACACGGAGACCGAGATCATCAGCCGCCGCGAATCGAAGTCGCGCCCAGACGCCGGCATCGTCGAATTCGAGACCCGCGGATTCAATCAGCGCGGGGAGATGGTGGTGAGCCTCCGCCGTACGGGGCTGATGATCAAGAAGAGCTCCCTTCCCCCTGCATCGGGCCGGCCTGAAGCTGGCAGTGCAGCGGCTTAGTTGGACGTCTTTCTCGACGGATCACGCTCGACGGACAGAAAGGAACCTGCAATGCCCGAGACCATTATCGAGCAGCTCGCGGATTTCACCACCGAGGCCGACTTCAGCCGATTGCCCGCTGTCGTCGTTGACGAATGCAAGCGGCTCGTTCTGGACTCGTTGGGGTGTGCTCTGGCCGCCGTCGACGAGCCGAAAGGCCGGATCGGCATCGAGTATGGTCGCATGGTTGGTGGCCCGAATGGCAACGCCACGATCATCGGAACCGGCGATCGGGTGTCGGTCTTTGGCGCATCCTTTGCGAATGGCGAGCTGATCAATGCGCTGGATTTCGACGCGGTCCTTCCCCCCGGGCACGTGACACCGTATGTCCTCCCGGGTGCCCTCGCCGTGGCTGAGGCCGTTGGCGCCTCAGGCAAGGATCTCATCGAAGCGGTCGCCATCTCCCACGAGATGTCCTATCGGCTTGGCAAGGCGATGGACTACCTGCGGGACACCAAGGACGGCAAAGTGTCTCCACCGCCCGTCTATGGATACAGCAGCACGATTTTCGGCGCGGCCGCGGCGATCATCAAGTTGAAAGGACTTTCGAAGGATGTCTTAGCGAATGCGCTTGGCATCGCCGGAAGCATCTCTCCAGTCCAGTCCCAGACCGCCTGGTTCCAGCACGCCCCTAGCTCGACGATCAAATACCTGATGGCGGGCGTGCTGACGCAGGCGGCGATGACGGCAGTGCATATGGCCGAATTGGGCCACCGTGGCGACGTGCGGATCCTTGACGACCGCGAATTCGGTTACCCGCGCTTCATCGGGACGAGGCGCTGGGAACCGGATCGGATCACCGAGAACCTCGGAACAGATTGGCAGTTCCCCGCCGAGCAGTCATACAAGCCGTATCCGCACTGCCGTATCCTGCATGCGCTGCTCGACGCGCTGAACGAGATCGTCGAAGCGAACGACATCAAGCCGGAGGAGATCGACGGCATCAAGGCTTGGGTCGAAGGTTTCGTCGAGCAGCCGGTCTGGCTCAACCGCTCCATTGAGCACGTCCACGACGCACAGTTCAGCATGGCCCACGGCCTCGCGTTGGGCGCGCATCGCGTGCCGCCCGGCAGGGCATGGCAGGATCCGAAGCTCGTTTTCAGCCCCTCAGTCCTCGGCTTGATGACGAAGGTCACGCTTGAGGTTCATCCGAACTATGTCGAACTGCTGACCAGCCATGCCGCGAGCCGCCCGGCCCGCATCGAGGTCTCGGCACGTGGTCAAACCTTCCTAGGCGAGCGGCGCTACCCCAAGGGGAGTCCCTCCCCGGATCCCGAGACTTCGTTGAGCACCGACGAACTCGCCGTCAAGTTCCGCCACAACGCGGCGGGAGTGCTGCCGGGCGAGAATATCAGCGAGATCGTGAGCACGATCCTCAACCTCGAGACGGTGGATGATATCCGCCCAATCATGCGCCGGCTTGGAAGGAGTGCGAACGCGAGCCCGGCCGTGAGGGACCAGGCGATCGCAGCCAAATGAGTTTGCGAGTCGTTGCGAGGTTGACGTGCCGCGCGACCGGCGGCTCGTCCATCAAACCGCAATAGGGAGAGAACCGTGAAACGCATCGCCGCCGCAGCAATGGCCCTTGCACTTGTGCCGATCCTGGGCCTGCCGACCGGAAAGGCGCGGGCGGGCGACGCCGTCAAGGTGGGTGTGCTCACCGATATGGGCGGCCCGTATGCTGATGTCGGTGGGCGTGGATCGGTCATCGCGGCCGAAATGGCGGTCAGAGATTTCGGCGGCTCCGTCCTGGGCAAGCCGATCAGCGTCCTTTCGGCGGATAATCAGGAAAAGCCTGACGTGGCCACCGCGATCGCACGACGCTGGTACGACGAGGGGGTCGAAATGATCACCGACCTGTCGGGATCCCCAATGGCGCTCGCCGTTCAGGCGCTCGCGACAGAGAAGAAGCGGATCGCGATCACGACGACAGCATCGAACGATGCCTTGACAAATCAGCAATGCTCGCCATTCGGGGCACACTGGGTGTTCGACAGCTACTCGACTGGCAAAACGGTCGCCCCGTCCCTGGCAGCACCGGGCTCCACGTGGTTCTTCCTGACCGTCGACAATGCCGGCGGCGAGGGCTTGCAGAAGGCTCTCGTCCCGTTCCTGCAAGCGAATGGGGCAAGGGTTCTGGGCAGCGTTCGTCATCCTCTTGGCACGGCCGACATGTCGTCCTTTCTTCTGCAGGCCCAAGCCTCCGGAGCCAAATACATCGCGCTGGCCAACGCCGGACAGGATCTGGTCAACGTCATGAAGCAGGCGCAAGAGTTCGGCCTCGCGGAACGTGGTCAGACGCCCGTGGGAATGACGGTCTTCATGTCAACGCTGAAGGCGATGGGACTCGATGCCGCGAACGGCATGCTCTTCGCGACCGGTTTTGTCAGCAGCGCCAGTCCCGAGGCGGCGGCGTGGTCGAAGCGCTTCTTCGAGCTGTATCACGCCATGCCCAACGACGTCCAAGCAGGCGTCTACTCCGCTGTTCTGCACTACCTCAGGGCCGTCCAGTCGGCCGGGACGGATCAAGCCGAGGCCGTCATGGCCAAGATGCGGGAGCTTCCGGTCAACGACATGTTCGCCAGGAACGGCGTGCTGCGCAAAGACGGCCGCATGGTACACGACATGTACCTGGTCCAGGCCAAGACGCCAAGCGAGTCCACAGGGCCGTGGGATTTGGTGAAGATCGTGAAGGTCATCCCCGGAGCCGAGGCCTTTCGTCCTTTGTCCGACAGCGCCTGCCCTCTGGTCAAAGCCTCGCAATGAGGATGCTTGCTGGCTCGCTGGTGCCTGCCTGGCGAGCGCTCCGAAGGACATGGACATGACCTCCTCGTCACCATCGACCTGGTATCCGACCCGGCAGCAGATCGCGGAGGCCAACGTCACGAAGCTCGCCGCCAGCCTCGGGCTACAGGGCTTGGACGCGCTCCAGCGCCTCTCCGTCGCCGACCCTGCGGCATATTGGCGGGCAGTCGGCGCGTTCTGCGGCATCGTCTGGTCGAAGCCGTATGAGGCCTACTGCGACCTGTCGCGCGGCAAGGAATTTCCGCGCTGGTTTGTCGGCGGTGAGCTGAACTGGACCGACACGGTGTTTTCCTGGTGCGAGCGGCCTCACGTCGCCGAACGGCCTGCCATCGTCGCCGAGACCGAGGACGGGACGGTCACCCGGGTGACATATCGGGAGCTGAAACGTCGCGTCGAACGCTTTGCCGCGGGGCTGCGCGCCCGAGGACTGGGACGCGGCGATCGCATCGGGCTGCTGATGGAGAGCGGCATCGAGGCGACGATCGCGCTGCTGGCGGTCTCCTGCATAGGCGGGATCATTGTTCCCCTGTTCAGCGGTTTCGGCGGCGACGCGATCGTGTCGAGGCTGGGCTCCTGCGGCGCGCGGGCGCTGATCGCCACGGCGGGGTTCTCTCGTCGCGGCAGGCTGGTCGACACCGCGCCGGTGGTCGACGAGGCGCGCGAGCGCGTCCCCAGCATCGAACTGCTCGTCCTGAAGCCGACGGCGGGCCATCGTCCCCAGGTCGCCCACGCCGTGGACTACGCCGCCGTGGATGCCGACGCGGGCGATGCAAAAGCCGAGCGCATGTCGCCCGATGATCCGTTCATGGTGATCTACACCTCCGGCACGACCGGTCGGCCGAAGGGAACGGTGCACACGCATGGCGGATTTCCGCTGAAGATCGCCCATGATTCGGCAGTCCATTTCGATGTAAAGCCCGGCGACGTCTTCTGCTGGCCGGCCGATATGGGCTGGGTCGCGGGCGCCCTGGTGATCTCCTCGGCGCTGCTGCGCGGCGCCACCCTTGTCACCTATGACGGCGCTCCGGATTTTCCGGACTGGTCGCGCATGTCCCGCCTGATCGAGCGGCACAAGATAACGCAGTACGGCGCCGCGCCCACCTTGATCCGTGGACTGGCCGCCAACGAGCCGCTGTCCACGACGGGCGACACCTCCTCGGTACGCCTGCTGATCACGGCCGGCGAGGCGATCGCTCCGGAGCATTTCGTCTGGCAACAACGGGTCTTCGGCAAGGGCGTCAGCCCGATGATCAACTACACGGGCGGCACGGAAGTCTCCGGCGCACTGCTCGCGAGCGTGCCGGTCAGGCCCATTCAGCCCGCCGTCTTCAACACGGCCTCGCCCGGCATCGCGGTCGATGTCGTGGACACCGAGGGACACTCGGTCGAGGAGACGGTCGGAGAACTGGTGGTCCTCGAGCCGTTCGTCGGCATGACGCAATCGTTTTGGCAGGACGACGAGCGCTATCTCGACACCTATTGGCGCACGCTGCCCGGCAGATGGGTGCACGGCGATCTCGCCATGAGCTGCCCCCGATTTCTCTGGACAGCCGATTTGTCCGACCCGGAGGCAGATATGGTGAAGTCCAGAATGAACAGGATCATGCGAAATGATGTGGCTGATGGGCCTGTGGGCAACGAGGTGCGGGCGGAGCCCGTCCGCGCTGTCCACAGGCCACAACGGCGCGGCGGCGGGGTGGGCTCCGAGTGGGCCGCTGGCGCCGGGCCAACGCTCGAGCGTGAGCCGGCAAGCGCGAGGTGGTGCTTCGCCTGCTGCGCGGTGAGGCCGCCGAGGATCTCTCGCGCGAGCTCGGCGTGCCGCTCTACAAGCTCGAGCGCTGGCGGCAGAAGGCCGAAGCCGCGCTGGATGGCGCGTTGAAGGAACGCGAGACGGATCGCGGCCGAGTCGGTGAGCTCGCCACGGCCATGCAGCGGATCGGCGAGCTTATGCATCGAGAACGAGCTGCTGCGCTCTCGCATCGAGCGCCCTGGCCCTTCGGGCCGCAGGAGGTCGCTGGTGATGGCGGCGGCGATTTCCCCGACCACCGGCCGCCGCTACGGCATCGCCCAGGTCTGCCGGATGTGGGACCTGCCGCGGTTCGACGTTCTACGCTGCACCGGCAGCGGGCCGACACAACGACGCCAATCCCGGCGCAGCGCCGCGGACCGAAGCCGGTGGTGTCCGACGATGCCCTGCTGGCGGCGATCCGCGCCGATCTCGCGCGCTCGCCCTGGCACGATGAGGGTCATCGCAAGGTGTGGGCTAGGCTGCGGGTGATGGACGGCATCCGGGTCGCGCGCAAACGGGTGCTGCGATTGATGCGTCGAGAACGCCCTGCTGTCGCCGCACCGTGCCCGCACGCGCGACGACACGCCGCACGATCGTCACATCATCACCGAGGCGCCGAACATCATGTGGGCGACTGACGCGACCCAGATCATCACCGTCCAGGACGGTAAGGTCTGGCTGTTCGGCGTTGTCGAGCACTGGAACGCCGAAGCACTGGGCTGGCACGTTGCCAAGCGCGGTGATCGCTACGCCGCCGTGCAGGCCGTCGGCATGGCGGTCCGCAATGCGTTCGGCCAGGTCAGCCCCAGCGCGGCGCGCGGCGTGGCGCTGCGGCACGACCACGGCAGCGCGTTCCTCGCCGACCACTTTCTACAATCAGATCCGCTTCTGGGGCATGACCCCCAGCTATGCGTTCGTCGGCGAGCCCGAGACCAATGGTGTCATCGAGCGTTTCTTCCGCACCCTCAAGGAGCAGATCGTGCATGGCCGGATCTACCAGACCATCGACGAGGTCCGTGACGCCGTCCGCAACTTCGTCGCCCGCTACAACGCCGCGTGGCTGATCGAGACGAACGGCTTGCGCAGTCCGACTGATGCGAGAACAGCCTGGCACCAGGCCGTCATGCAGGCCGCCGCTTAACAGCAACCTTGTGTCCAGGAAACCGGGTGCGGTACACGGCGATCTCGCCATCCGCCTGCGCGAGGATGGCTTCCTGCTGCGCGGCCGTTCGGACGACACCCTCAAGATCGCCGGCAAGCGGCTTGGCCCGGCCGAGGTCGAGGAGGTCCTGCTCGAACTCCCAGGCGTCAACGAAGCGGCGGCGATCGGCGTGGACGACCCGGTCAAGGGCCAGAAACTGATCGTCTTCGTCGTCCCGGCAGAGGGCGCGGGTTCCGGCCTCGCCGCACGCGCCTCTTCGCACGTCGAGGCCCGGCTCGGCAGGCCGTTCCGACCCTCGCAAGTCCATGTCGTCGGCCAGTTGCCGAAGACCAAGAGCTCGAAGGTGATGCGCCGGGTGATCCGCAGCATCTATGCCGGGCTGCCGCCCGGCGACCTGTCGTCGGTCGACAATCTGGCCGCGCTCGACGAGATCCGCCGCGTGAGCGTGGCCACCAATGCTGATCAGCATTGAAGGGGCTACGCTCGCTCCTGGAAAAGCGAAGTCCGCAATTCCCCACGGCCAGCGAGGCGTGAGGTCCCCCAAATATTAGGCCGTCGCGGACAGCGAGCGGCCAAATAGGAGAGCATCAGGATCTGTCGGGCTGCGGCCGCCAACGATCACGGGCTCGGCGGCATAACTCCTCAGCACGGCGGCCCCGAAATCGTCGGACTGCTGGCGCCTATCCGACCCTGGAGAGCGCCACCCGTTTGCGGTTTATTTTCTTGCCAGTGCACCACGTCGGCGACCGCAGCTCGTCTGGTCCGGAACTGGTTAGCCGGGTGGGCGGGGTCCGCATAGCCGAACGACATCCCGACCAGGACCAGGCGGTTGTCGGGCAACTGGAAGAACTGGCGGACAACCGGGGCGCACCCCGCGATCGCGGCCTGCGGGATGGTGGCGATCCCCAGGCTCTGTGCTGCAAGCACGAGACAAGCGATATAGCATCCGCAATCGACCGCTCCGTAGACGCCCAGATCGCGTTCCGTGGTCACCACGAGCGCGTGGGGAGCGCCGAAGAAGCGGAAGTTCTCCATCGCCTGCTTGGCGGAGCCGGCGCGGTCCCCTTTGGCGACCCCCACGCTTTCGTACAGCTGCCAGCCGCACTCGCGACGCCGATCCCTGTAGACGCCCGTATAGGCCGTGGGGAACGGGAAGTCGGGGTTGCTTGGCGCCCCGCCGCCCTGGGACGTGGCATAGGCGCATAGGCTCTCACGGAACCGCTCGGTGGCCGGGCCACTCGTGACATGGACCTGCCACGGCTGCGAGTTGCACCACGACGGGGATCGTTGGGCGAGCTCCAGCATCCGTTTGATATCGCCGCGGCGGACCGGCTGCTGGAGAAAGCCGCGGCAGCTGAGCCGGCCATTCAGCAGCGCTTCCAAAGCGTCCTTCCCTGTCGTGCCCGTCGCGGCCCCGCTCTCAGTTACGTCCATGACATGGCCCCTCTTCTTGTCCGCCGGGCGGCGGACCGCGACGCACAGGATGGACCGTTCCACTCGGCGGCGATGGCGCGCGATTGTGAGCCGTTGGCAGCGGCCTGTCGCCCTTTTCCGAGTTCATAATCGCGTCGCGTCCCGCGGTAGCGCGGGCGCATCCTCGTCGCCTCATGCACTTCCCCACCACCAATAGACAATCAGAATGAAGCTGCGTCATCTATTGACTACCGGTCGCAACCTGATGTACGTTAGGTAGTCTGAGTGGATTTGCCGTTCAAGCCTGCGCGGCGCGGCAGGAGTGAGGATCGGGAAAAATGCAGCCGCAGCCGTTCGAGGAGGAGAAGCACCCCGTCAGCCGGGCAAGAACCGCCACCCGCCGCTATCCTGCTGCTGCTCAGAAGGTGCCGTGATGCAAGACATGTCAGCCCAATACCCGCTCGAACAGGCGCTCGTTGACTTCATCCACGCCTTCGAGGCCGCGTCTCTCAGCGAGCGGGTGCGAGCCGCTTGCAGGACGCTGATAGAGGATCAAATCGGTCTTCAGGTCGGCTGCTCGCAGCTGCCGTGGTCCAAGCAGGTGCTCGATTTCACCCTCTCGGAGAGCCGACCGGGGACGTCGCGCGTCACAGCGAGCGCGGAAACCCTCTGCGCGGCGGACGCCGCATTCGTGAATGCAACGTATGGACATGCCTTCGAATACGACGACGCGCACCGGCAGAGCGCGAGTCACCCGGGCTCCTGCGTCGTGGCGACCGCGCTCGCAATCGGCGAGGAGCAGGGTGCCACGCTCGATGAGGTCCTCACCGCCTTGGTCGTCGGATATGAGGTGTACACGAGAATCGGATCGATCGCCGCTCCGGAGCTCCTGATCCGCGGCTTCCACCCGCATGCGATCCTATCCACTTACGGTGCGGCGGCGGTCGCGGCTAAGCTCAGAAAATTCGATAAGCGGACGACCTGGCACGCGCTCGCGATCGCGGCGAGCCATGCGTCGGGCATCACTGAATACTCGTCGTCCGGCGGCTCCGTAAAGCGGGTACACTCAGGCATTGGCGTGCGGAACGGGATCAGGTCTGCCCAGATGGCCGATGCAGGCATCACCGGTCCGCTCGCGTACCTGAGCGGCGCGAAGGGCTTCTACCAGAGCTTCATCCAGAAGAAGGTAAGCGAGACGGATGCAAGCTGGTTCAGCGCCGAGGCTCCGATGCAGATCGAAAAGGTCTGGATCAAGCCGTATCTCTGCTGTGGGTGCTGCCACGCTTATATCGACGCCGTCCGCCAGCTCGCCCACCGCGCCGATGACATCGTCGGGCTGGAATTGTTCATCCAGCGGTCGGCGAACGTCGTCGTGGGGAACAAGAACGCGCAAGCCTATGTTCCTGAGACGATCGAACACGTTCAATACAGTCTTCCCGTCGAGCTTGCGTTCACCCTGCTCGGCTTCGGCAACGGCTATCAGGTCCACCGGGATTGCCTGGAAGGCAAGATCGACTTGAGCCCGGGCGGCAAGATCCTGCGAACCGCAAAACTGATCAAGATTACGGAGAGCCCCGAGCTCGACCGCCGATACCCGGCGAAGTTCGTGGCTGAGGTGGTCGGGACATTCCGCGACGGGAGCTCGGAGCGGGTGTTCGTCGAGGACTCGATCGGGACTGCGGAGAACCCCATGTCGGAACCCGATCTCGACGCCAAGTTCTCCGAGCTGACGCTCGACATTCTCGGAGAGAATCGTGCCCGACGACTGCTGGCCGCCATCAAGCAGCTCGATGGGCAGCAACGGGTTGCGTCGTTGACGTCTCTTCATGAGATCAAGCCCGATACGCCTCTGTAGGCGGGAGCCGCGGCGCGCGCTGCACCGGTCCGACGACCGCGACGAGACGCAAGTGGAGAACGTCCATTGAGGCCACCGAACAATCGCACGAAACCGTTCACCTGGGGCATGCTGGCGTTCGCGCTAGTCTCATTGACGAATGCCCTGACCGCGAGTGCCCAGGTCGCCACGGAGCCCATCAAGATCGGCGTGCTCACTGACCTAAGCGGTCCCTTTGCGGATATCGGTGGTCGTGGATCGGTCGTCGCCGCAGAGATGGCGGTCCACGACTTCGGCGGGTCGGTGCTCGGCCAACCGATCGGCGTCGTCTCGGCAGACCCTCAGCTCAAGCCGGACAACGCGGGCGCGATCGCGCGCCGTTGGTTCGACCGCGAGGGCGTAAGCCTGATTGTCGATCTGCCGAGCTCCCCTGTCGCCCTGGCAGTTCAGGCGATTGCGGGCGAGAAGAAGCGCGTTTCGATCACCTCGTCCGCAGCCACGGACGTGCTCACGAACCAGCAGTGCTCGGCTTACGGAGCCCATTGGACCTACGACAGCTACGCGGTCGGCAAGACGGTCGCCGCTTCGTTGGCCTCGCCGGGCTCAACTTGGTTCTTCATCACGGCCGACAACTCCGGCGGCGAGGCGCTGCAGAACTCGCTCACCCCGTTCCTGCAAGCGCGCGGGGCGAAGGTCCTGGGCAGCGTCCGCTTCGCGCAGCATACGGCGGAGATGTCGCCGTTTCTGATCGACGCGCAGGCCTCTGGCGCCCAATTCATCGCGTTCGCCGGCGCTGGCGCCGATCTGATCAACACGATCAAGCAGGCGCGCGAGTTTGGCCTTTCGCAACGGGGCCAGAGGATCGTCGGCACAGCTGTGTTCGTCTCGGATCTACGCGCGATCGGGCTCGACGAGGCCGGCGGTTTGCTCTTCCCGGCAGCTTGGGTCACCGATGCGAGCTCGGAAGCGGAGGAGTGGTCGAAGCGCTTCTTCGCGCAGCAGAACGCCATGCCGAACGCCGTGCAGGCGGGCGTCTACTCCGCCGTCCTCCATTATCTCAAAGCCGTCCGGGCGGCGGGAACGGACCAGGCCGACGCGGTCATGACGAAGATGCGCGAGATGCCGATCGAGGACATGTTCACGAAGCACGGGGTGCTGCGTAAGGACGGACTGATGGTGCACGACATGTATCTCGTACAGGCGAAGAAGCCCAGCGAGTCCACCGGCCCATGGGACTTGGTCAGGGTCGTGAGGACGGTCCCTGGAGTTCGAGGCGTTCCGGCCCTTGTCGGAAAGCAGATGTCCCCTGCTAGCGGGATCGAATTAGGAAGCGGCAAGGCGCTACGCCAGTCGAAACACAGCACTGGTCGATGCACGGCGGGAGATCGGCATCACCAGCACCGGTGCAGCGATCGCCAACGGCCACAGTTTCAGCACGACGATATCTGCCTCGAGGCCACCCTGATGGGGTAGAATGCCTGGGTCGGCTCGACAGGCTGCGCTATACAATGCCACGCCCGCCGCCGCCGGAGGGCAAGGCGACTGCGGTATGGCCGCGCTGTCCCCGTCGTCGTGGCTGATGTTCGCGTACTTCGAGGTCTGCTCGAACTGGAGAGAACCATGTCCTTCCGTTCGTTTTCATCTCACATCGGGTGCCGATACGAACGGCCTGCCTGGCTGGGCCTCGTTGCCGCTGGCCTCGTGGCGCTGGCCTGCGGAGCCGGCGCGGCGGAGCCATCGCAGATCGCAATTCCGGGCGACCGCGCATTCCCCGAAAGTCTATCATCCTCGTCGGACGGTACGATCTTCATCGGCAGCTTCGCCGAAGGCGGGATCTTCCGAGTAGCCCCAGGCGATGCAAAGGCGGAGCCGTGGATCAAGCCCGGTGCGAACGACAGCCGATCCACGCTCGGTGTCCTCGCCGATGATCGTTCCGGGACGCTTTGGGTTTGCTCCAACGATTTGTCGGGAATGGGGGTGGTCACGCCAGGGACCGCGAAGGGAAGCGCACTGAAATCCTTCGATCTCAAGACCGGAGATCCGAAGGGCAGCGTCGCGCTCCCGGGCGGGCGCACCTTGTGCAACGACATCGCGATCGGGCCGGACGGCGCCGCCTATGTCACCAACTCATTCAATCCGCACGTCCTTCGCCTGAGGCCCGGCAGCAATCAGCTCGAGAGCTGGGCCACGGATCCGCGCTTCACCGTCAAGGGAGGCGCGGGTCTCGACGGCATCGCGTTCGGCGGCGACGGCAATGCCTATGTCAATACTTTCAACGGCAACGGACTGTTCCGGATCGAGGTGACCGGGAACGGCGCCGCCGGACAGATCACGCAGCTGCAGACGTCACGTCCAATCCAGCTGCCCGACGGGATGCGGCGGTACGGCAAGAACACGCTGCTGATGATCGAGGGCGCCGGCCGGCTCGATCGCGTCACGGTGGACGGCGAGCAAGCGAAGATCGACACGCTCAAGGAGGGCTACGATGGCCCGGTTTCAGTGACGCAGATCGGCAATACGGCCTGGGTCCTGGAAGGGCAGCTCCCTTATCTGCTCGATCCCAAGATGAAGGACCGGAGGCCCAGGCTGCCCTTCCGCGCCTATGCCGTGCCGCTGCCGGGACCGTGACCGGCCCGATTGTAATACCGCATCAGGTCCCGTCGCGCTGGCATCCCGACTGCAAGGACCAGTTCGCCGCGTTCCTGGCGTCCGCTACGTAACCTCCAGCTTACCGGATCGAACCGAGGAACGTGTGACGAAGAGGCACCTGACAGACCAAGGCGTGACCCGGAGATCGATCATGACCCGACGTAAGACATTCCTGCTCTGGGCCGCGTTGGCCTCGCTGGCGCTGGCCGGTCCGTCCGAAGCGGCCCGCGCCGGCGACATGGCCCGAACCCTCCCGCAGCCGACACTGGACGTCACGCCGAGTGGCGCGGACCAGCAAACCGCCGTGTTCGCGGGCGGCTGCTTCTGGGGTGTGCAGGGCGTCTTCCAGCACGTGAGGGGCGTGACGCGGGCGGTCTCCGGCTACACGGGCGGTAGGGTCTCGGATCCCAGTTACGAGCAGGTGAGTTCGGGCAGGACCGGACATGCCGAGGCAGTCCGTGTGACATTCGATCCCTCCCACGTCAGCTACGGGACGTTGTTGCGCATCTTCTTCTCGGTCGCGCTGGATCCCACGCAGGTGGATCGACAAGGTCCGGACCGAGGCACGCAATATCGCTCCGAGCTATTCGTGAGCAATCCCGAGCAGGACCGGGTAGCGCGCGCCTACGTGGCGCAACTCGAGGCCGCGCACGTGTTCGGCCGTCCGATTGCCACACGCATCGATCCCGCGGGGCCGTTCTATCCGGCCGAGGCGTACCATCAGGATTACCTCACGCTCCACCCGAACACCCCATACATCGCCATCTACGACATCCCGAAGGTGCGCAGTCTCGAACGGCTGTTTCCCGAGAGCTGGCAGCCCACGCCCGTGACTGTCGGCAAGCTCGCCGCATGTCGCGAATCGCCCGCTTGCAGCGACTGATCTCAATCTTCGGCGGAGGCGACAAGGGTTCCATGCATGGCAGGACATCACATCGTAGGCCGCTGAGAGAGAGACCATTGGCCATGCAGTTTAGTCTAGCCAATCCTGATGGAGACCGTCGCGGGCGTCCAGGAGATCCTTGGCGACGACCTTGATCGCATCGCGGTCGCCGCTGGCGCATGCCTCGGACCCGAGCGACCCCGATGCGACGGCCGCCCGCGACCATATCCGACTTCCGACCGTTACGGAGTGTTCAAGTCTTTTCAGTCGACGCTCGATAGATCTCGTCGATCGATTTCGCCAAGGCGGCATTGAACTCCGAATCGCTCATCGATTTAACCAGGCCTTCCGTCAGGGCCCTCGAGAAGCTCGCGATCATGCCGTGATTGGCGGCGAGACGCTTGCAGGCATCGTCACGCGTATAGCCACCCGATAGCGCGACAACCCTGGTGATGCCTTTGTGGCCGATCAGCGGGGCATAGAGGTCCGGAACGTCCGGGATGGTCAACTTGAGCATCACCTGGCGCCCGTCTGGCAAGGCGTCGGCATGTTTGGTGAGCTCCGCGAGGAGAACTGCCTCGGCCCCGGACTTGTCCGGGCTCTTGATGGACACTTCCGGCTCAATGATCGGAACGAGCCCGTGCCTGGCGATCTGCGCGGCTACGTCAAACTGCTGCGCCACGACCGCCGCGATCCCGGACGGCGACGCCAGGTTGATGACGGAGCGCATCTTGGTGCCGAAAATGCCAAGGCCCGCGGCCCGGTCGAGCAGCGCGTCGAGCCCCGGGATCGGCTTCATCAGCCTGACACCGTCCTTTTCAGGCTCGAGCCCCTTGTCGACCTTCAGAAAGGGAACGACCCCGCGCTCGTTCCAGAGGAACGCCGCGACGGGCTGTCCCTGGGCCAACCCGTCCATGGTGCCCTCGAAAAGGATAGCGCCGATGATCTTGGCGCCCGTGAAGGAGGGCGCGGTCATGATACGCACCCGCATCTCATGCATGAGCCTGAACATCTCGGCGTCGTCTCTGTAGGCGCTGTCGGGGATGCCGTAGAGGCGCAAGGCGCCGGGTGTCGAACCGCCGCTTTGATCCAGCGCGGCTATAAAGCCGGCTTTTTCGGACATCTGGGACATCATCTGGCTGTCGGCCATGATCGTTATCCTCCGTTCGAACCGAATTGCAGAGAAACGGGTTCAGCTTACGCCCTTCGGAGCGATCAGGAGAGGGCATGACAGTCATCCCACATCTCGGCGACTGGACCGCCGACCGAGGAAGGCTTGGCCGGCCGACCCGACACTTTCCGAGGACAGATACGATCGATGCGCCCCGGTGACTTGAGCGAGCCGTGCTGCGTCCCCGCGCCCACGTCGGCGCTATGGGCCGTCGCTTGTCACGCAGCAATCCATCCACGCCTTGCTCGGCGAAGCGCTGCTGCCATCGCCACACCGTCGGCCGGCTGACCCCGAGCAGCGCCGCCACCCGTTGCACCGGGCCGCCCGCCGCCGACGCGAGCACCACGCGCGCCCGCTCCACGTGCTTGCGCCGGCGGTTGCGATCCGACGCAATCACCGCCAGCCGTTCGCTATCCGACGCACGCAGGACCACGCATGCCGTCTGTGCCATGCGCGCAGATTCGCACGACGCCCGCCCGATTGTAAATCGGCAGAATGCGTCAATGCGCTAGGTCCGTCGTCTGGAACGGGTAGCGAGATGAACCACGATCCGTGAACCCTCGTCGACCGTTCTGTCGCCGCTGAAGTTGTTGAGACCATTCGCACTGCACTGTATCCAGGTGTTGCAGTGTGATCTTGATGTGGGCATGTGCCGGGCTCCGCCGAAAGGCGTTGGCGTATTGGATTGTCCGCATCGTCACGGCGGCCTTGGATGATGCGTAGGCGAGGATCGTGTCCTCTCGGCCGAACATCGTCGTTCTCCGAGCGCCGACGGTTCAAGAGCGAATATTTGTGACAGATCGGGGGACGACGGTTCTTCGTCGGGTAGGCGATTGTGGAATCGCGGCACTGGCGCGGGCCGAGAGATCGGCGTGACATCCCCACCGGGGCGCGGACATGGTTATTGACGCTTGAATGGAGTGTGGTCGTGCGATCGGAGTTCGATCGATGAAGCCAGGGATATCTGAGGATTCAATGCGCGCCGATGCGCTTATCCAGCTTGCACAGGCCCAAGGAGGCGCGCCGCCGCCGCACGCGGTCGCCCACTGGGTTCCCTATAGCGGTGGCGTGGCGATCTATCTGGCGATTGTCCTGCTCGCGGTGGCCGGCGGATTTGCCTATGCCGGCAGACGGCTACGCACCCCTCTCAGGGTCACGCCGCCAGGAGGTGTCGTCGCCGCTTTCATGATCGCGATCTGGCTGTTGGCGATCTACAACATGCTTGTCGCCACGTTCGTCTATGGACTGCAAGTGAAACAGGCCTATCCAAGCTTCGCCGCGGCCCGCGTGCGCGTGGGCACGTTCGTCGATGCGCCGGTGACTTTCCTCGTGATTCTTTACCTGACGTGGCGTTGGGGCTGGAAGATCGCGCTGGCCAGCGCCGTCATCGGCACCGCCGCCGCGCCGATGATCTTCGAACTTCCCTTCGATCTGATCGTCATGGCGCGGACCAATCCGCCGATCCCGGCCCGTCCTATGCTGTATCGGCAGCTCTTCTTCCTGCCGTTGTTCCTGGTCGAGTTATCAACGATATCGCTGCTGATGTTGCTGCCTTCGGTGCGGGTGACCGCGTACGCCTGTTACGCGGTGGCAGGGATGTTCGTGGTGTTCGCCGTCTGGGCTGCGTTCGGGTTCGCCTTTCCCGCGGAACCGCTGCCACTCGCGTTGAACGTCATTTCGAAGATCCTGTGCTTCGTAGCGGCGATCATGCTGTTTGTCTGGAGGGCTGACGGGGGAGTGTCCGGAGCCAAAGCATGATCATTTGAGCTTGAACCGCTGCCGGCGAAATCGTCCCCCTACCCGTCGAACTCGTCGGGGCGAAACCCAGCACCTCTGGGGCGTCAGCCGTGGTCATCACATCGCGGACAGGCGCGCGCAGCGGCTGCCCCTTGACATGAGTTCTAAAGAGGAACCCAATGGCGGGCTGAGACCCCAGGACCCCTGGAGGAGCCAACCCGGTGAGCCAGCTCAGGATCTTCTCCTATCTGCCCAATCCGCGGATCTGGAAGGCCACCATCGCCGCGCGGCTGACCGGCGCGGCGGTCGACATCCGGGGCGCGAAGGCTGCGGAGCTTGGCGACTGGCTCTGGGATTTCGATGCGCGGCCGTTGTCCGGCGAGGAGTGGGCAGAGGCGGAGGCCGCGCGGGTCCGCGGCCGTACCGGCTTCACCGGGACCTTGTTCAAAACCGCGGCGTTCCTCGACGCGCGCCATATCTCGCCAAGCTGGAACAGCAAGAGCCGACGAAACCAGAACAGACATCCCCTAACCGCGACCCGCCGCACCAAAGGTGCCTCATGCCCAGACGGATAGAATTCTACTTCGACTTCGTCAGCCCCTACAGCTATCTGGCCACGACTCAGTTCGCCACCCTGCGTGCGGCGGCGGAGATCGTCTACAAGCCCTTCCGGATGCTGGAGTTGATGAAACTCGTCGGCAACCGGCCGACGACGGTCGAGTGCCAGAACAAGAACAACTATGCCCGCATCGACATCGCACGCTGGGCAGCACGCTACGGCGTGCCGTACCATCGCAATCCGCATATGCGCGCCTTCGACCAGGACGCGCTGCGCCGCGCGGCGCTGGTCGCGATCGGGCAAGGCCGGGGCGAGGCCGCGGTGCTCGCGATCTTTCGCGCCCTGTGGGCAGGGGAGGCGAATCTGGCCGAGCCCGCGACGCTCGCCGCCCTGCTCGACGACGCCGGGCTCGACGGCGCGCGCGTGATCGAACGATCGGCGACGCCGGAATACGACCGGAAGCTCGAGAGCGCCACGCGGGAAGCCGCCGAGCGAGGCGTGTTCGGGTCCCCCACTTTCTTTGTCGGGGATCAGATGTTCTTCGGCAACGACCGGCTCGATTTCGTTGCTGCCACGCTCCAACAAACCGCATAGGCGAGGGCACGATGTCACAGCAGCAACAGGTTTGCGTCATCACCGGCGTCGGCCCGGGGACCGGCTCGGCGCTGGCCCGGCGCTTCGCCCGCGGCGGCTACCGCGTGGCGATGCTGGCGCGCAATGAAAGCCGGCTTGCCGAGCTCGAGCGCGAGCTGCCCGAAGCCAGGGGCTTTCGTTGCGATGTGTCCGATCCGGCGCAGGTCGAGCGCGCCCTCGATGCGGTGGAGCGTGAGCTCGGCCCGCCCACCGCGCTCATCCACAATGCCGTCGGCGGCGCGTGGGGCTCGTTCCTGGAGATCGAGCCGCACGTGCTCAATGACAATTTCCAGGTCAACACGATGGGCCTGCTCTATCTCGCCCGCCGCGTCGCGCCGGCCATGGTAGCGGCGGCGCGTGGCGCGATCCTGGTGACGGGCAACACCTCCGCGCTGCGCGGGCGCCCGCGCTTCGCCGGCTTTGCGCCGACCAAGGCGGCTCAGCGCATCCTCGCCGAGGCGATGGCGCGCGAGCTTGGCCCCAAGGGCGTGCATGTCGCCTATCTGGTGATCGACGCCGTGATCGACGTTCCCTGGGCGCGCGAGCGCCACAAGGAGAAGCCGGACGACTTCTTCATCAAGCCCGCCGCGATCGCGGAGGAACTCTGGCACGTCGCGCACCAGGAGCGCAGCGCCTGGTCGTTCAACGTCGAGCTCCGCCCGTACGGCGAGACCTGGTAAGGCGAGGCGAAAGCATGACGGGCTCGGCATCCGTCACGTCGCAGGTTGCGAACCTACATAGCGGAGACAGGGATGGATTTCGGGGCGGGGATGTTTTTCACCGATTATTCGATGGCGCCGGGCGAGCTCGCGGTCGCATTGGCGTGCGGTTTCTAGCCTAGGCGGTTGCGGGTTCCGTGGGCCGCGCGGGCCTCGGGAGCGAGGTGCCTACGAGTGCGCCGGATGCGGTGAAGCGCGCGATCTCGCCTTCACTCAGGCCGAGCTCACTGAAGACCGCATGGTTGTGCTCGCCCTGGAACGCGGGATCGCCGATCGGCTCGAGCCGATCGCGAGAGAACCGCCACGGGCGCCCCGGCAGACGATAGGTTCCGCCGTGGCGGTCGGTGACGTGCTGAACCGCTCCCCAATACGCTGCCCATTCGGTCTCAGAGAGCGCGCGCAGCGAGCGCACTTCGCCCATCGCGATCTTGGCTTCGTCGAACTGGGCATCCAGCGCGCCAATGTCGGAGAAGGTCAGGATCCAGGTCTGCACGATGTCGTTCAGCGCGGCGAGATTCGCCCTGCGTGCCGTCGCGGTCGCAAAGCGCGGATCGTCCGCGAGGTCGGCCCGCCGCATCGCCCGCAGATACGAGGGAAACGTGCGGGAGCCGACCATGCTCGTCGCCACCGTGAATCGCTCGCCCCCGGGCCCAGTGAAAAACGGGCAATCGGTTGCGCCGAGAATTGCCGGTTCCGCACCGAGATCGTGGTCGTTGAGATCGACATGCGCCTGCTCGTTCACGGCCATCAAGGTCGCGGCCATCGCGACGTCGATATACTGGCCGACGCCGGTGATCGAACGGCGGTGCAGCGCGGCGAGGATCGCGACCGCTGCCTGGAAGCCGGAATAGACATCGGCGTGCGAGAGACTGTCGGTGCGCTGCTCGGTCAGCGTCTCGCCGTAGTGACGCAGGCTATGGGCAGTGTAGCCCGCCTCGGCCTGCACCGTCGGCGCGTAGGCCATCCGGCCCCGCCACGGTCCGCCCTGCCCGTAGCCGGTGACGGAAGCGTAGATCAGGCGCCGGTTGCGGGCGGCGAGGGTTTCATAGTCGAGGCCGAAGAAGCCAAGCGTGCCCGCGCGAAAATTCTCGACCACGACGTCGGCCGTGTCGCAGAGCCGCAGCGCGAGGTCGCGCGCACCCGGCACGTTGAGATCGATGCTGACGTTGCGTTTTCCGGCGTTCTGCTGCGCGTAGTAGCCGGACATGCCACCATCGTGAGGACGGAAACCGGGCCGCGCTCCTCACGCTCCACCAAGTCGCGTTCCATCGGTAACTCCTCTCGCAATGGGATGCACAATGCACAGGGATCGCTTCACCGCTGACCGCATCGTAAGGATGCCGCTAACCGGCTTGACGATGCCTCGGGCCCGTGCCAGAAGGTTCTATAACGGAACCGACGATTTGCGCAAGCAGGCTCCGTTGAAAGGAGACGTGATGTCCGAGCATCGGGAGATTTCGCCCGGCGTCGCCGTCGTCGGCGGTGTCGGGGAAGGCCTCGGGTTCGCTGTCGCGCAACGCTTCGCCGCGGAGGGGCACAAGGTGATCATGCTCGCCCGCTCGGCAGAGCGGTTGTGCCTCTTCGAGCGAAAAATAGCGGACCAGGGCGGAGCCGCCTCCGGACGTGCGGTCGATCTGCGCGACGAGGAGCAGGTGGTCGCCCTGTTTCGCGACGTGGCCGAGAACCTCGGCCGCATTGACGTGGCGATCTACAATGCGGGGGCACAGTATCGCAAGCCGCTGTTGGAGACCGCCGGCAGCACGTTCGAGAAGGTATGGCGGCTCGCCTGCTTTGGCGCCTTCGTGTTTGGCCGCGAGGCTGTGCGCCACATGCTGCCGCACAAGCAAGGCACGGTGATCTTCACCGGTGCGACCGCCTCGATCCGCGGCGGCCCACAATTCGCAGCATTCGCGGCGGCCAAGTTCGGCACGCGGGCAATCGCCCAGAGCATGGCGCGGGAATTTGGGCCACAGGGCATCCACGTCGCTTCCGTTGTCATCGACGGCGGCATCGACATGCCGGAGATCCGCCGACGCTATGCGGCATCAGGTGCGACGGTAGCCGAGGACAGCCTGCTTGCGCCAAGCGCGATCGCGGATACCTACTATCGGATCCACCGCCAGCATCGCAGTGCCTGGACCCTGGAAACCGAGGTCCGGCCGTTCGCCGAAAAATTTTGATGGGAGGGAACCATGGTCGCAGCCGTGGATGGCGGCGCCGTCTTGTGGGGGCCGCCTGGGACGGCCCTGGCCGATCCGCCGCTGATTCTGTGGGGCATCGGAACGGCTCGGGCGCTGCGGGCGCACTGGATGCTGGCGGAGCTCGGCCTGCCCTACATCTCCCGCCGCATACAGTCGCGCACCGGCGAAACGCTGACGCAGGAATATGTCGGCATGAATCCACGTCACAAGATACCGCTTCTGCAACACGGCAATCTGCTGCTGACCGAGAGCGCGGCGATCGTACAGTATCTCTGTGACCAGTTCATTCCTCCCGCCGGCTTTTTTGTGCCAGCCGATCCGGCGCAACGCGCCAAGGTCAATGAGTGGTGCTACTTCGTGATGAACGAACTTGACGGTCACACGCTGTACGTGATCCGACGACACGTTGGCCTGAAGCACATCTACGGCGAGGCGCCCACGGCCGTCGAATCCGCCAAGGTCTACTTCCGAGAGCAGGTTGAGGCTGTGGAACCGCGCTTCCGCGTAGGCGAGGCGGGCGAGGCCTACCTTTTCGGCAGGCGGTTCTCGGTTGCGGACATATTGCTGACGACCTGCCTCGATTGGGCGGCGAACGTCGGCATCGTCCTGCCTGATTCGGTCGCCGCCTATTGTCATCGTGCCCTATCCCGTCCGGCCTATCGCGAGGCCGCGCGCCGCAACGATCCCACCATCGCACCGCCGCCCGAGCTGTGCGTGCACGCCGCGGGAGGGAGCGCCTGAGATGCCCGGTCCCCTAGACGGAATACGCGTGCTTGACCTGACCGGGATGGTCTCCGGCCCGATGGCGACGATGATGCTCGCCGACCAGGGTGCCGATGTTATCAAGATCGAGCCGCCCGCCGGCGACTTGATGAGGCACTACGGCGTGATGCGCAACGGCATGTCGTCGTCGTTCCTGTCCAACAATCGCGGCAAGCGATCTCTGACGCTCAACATAAAGGAACCGGCCGGACTGGAGATCATGCGCAAGCTGGTAGCCACTGCGGATGTGCTGGTGCAGAACTTCCGTCCCGGCGCCATCGAGCGCATGGGTCTTGGCGAAGCCGTCGTGCGCGCCGTCAAGCCCGATATCATCTATGTTTCGATCAGCGGCTTCGGCGAGCATGGCCCCTACGCCGGCCAGCGGGTGTACGATCCGGTCATTCAGGCGTTGTCGGGAGTTGCCGAGATCCAGGCAGACCGGCGAACCGGCGAACCGCGGATGGTGCGAACGGTGATCGCCGACCAGACCACCGCCGTCACCGCGGCACAGGCGATCGCTGTCGCGCTGTTCGCCCGCGAGCGCACCGGCCAGGGGCAGCATGTGCGGCTGGCCATGCTCGACACGATGATCGCCTATCTCTGGCCGGATGCCAGCGCCAGCCTCAGCTTCGTCGGTGACGAAGCCGATCCGGCGCGCGGGCAGGCGGGGCTTGACCTCGTGTTCAAGACGCAGGACCGCTACATCACCGCCGGTGCCGTCTCAAACGACGAATGGCAGGGCATGTGCCGGGCGCTGTGGCGGCCCGACCTGATCCAGGATGAGCGGTTCGGTCACCGTTGCGGCGCGCTCGCAAAACGTCGCGGAGCGGCGGGCGTTGATGAGTGCCGAGCTGGCGAAGTGGCCATCGGAGGAGATTCTTGGCCGGCTGCGCGCCGAGAACGTGCCATGTGCACCGATCCTGAGCCGCATGGAGGTGCTGGACGATCCGCAGCTGGCGGTCAACGGCATCATTGAGGTGCATGAGGACCCGCTGCTGGGCCGCGTCCGCCAGCCCCGGCCGGCGGCGCGCTTCAGTGCCACGCCCGTGACCGTGCGGCGGATGGCGCCCTATCTCGGCGCCGGCAACCACGAGATCATGACCGAACTCGGTTACTCCGCAGCGGACATCGAAGGATTTGCGGCGGCGGGTGTGCTGCACGCGCGGCCACCGCCGGCAGCCCCGTCTTCATGCACGGCGCCGAGCGGATCATCCGCGGGCGTTTGATGGGCTTGCTCGACCAAGGCGAAGACCGGCTCCGGAACGTCGGCTAAGCGGCTTCGCGGACGATGAGATGCGCTTTGCAGCACGGCCGGCGTGCACCGCAGCCCATCGGCAGGAGACGGCCATGACGACAACGGAGATCGACACCGGGACAACCGAGCTTCTCTGCCATCTGCGCGGGGGGTGGCGATAGTCACGCTTAACCGGCCGGAGGCGCGCAACACCTTGTCCGACCGGCTGACGCCCGCTCTGCGGCGGATGATCCATCGATGCGCCGAGGATCCGCAGATTGGCGCGCTGCTGATAACGGGGTCGGGCTCCGCGTTCTGCGCCGGCGGCGACATCAAGGGGATGGGAGGTGTGGGGAATGCGCGGCGGCTCTCCTT
The DNA here is from genome assembly GCA_963795435.1 of uncultured Alphaproteobacteria bacterium. Lineage (GTDB taxonomy): Bacteria > Pseudomonadota > Alphaproteobacteria > Acetobacterales > Acetobacteraceae > JAFKFI01. The sequence continues at coordinate 235,001 of CAWCHV010000009.1, read as the reverse complement.
CGAGGAGCGGGCGGCGGACCTGAAGCAGAAGCAGCAGACGCTGACGGGCGCCCTGGTTGCGTTGCGCAGGCCCACTGTGGCGGCGCTGCCGGGACCGGCGGCTGGCGCGGGCCTCGGGATCGCTCTGGCCTGCGATTTCCGCATCGCCGCCCGCTCGCGGTTCAACTGCGCCTGCGCGACCAGGTCTTCCGTGTGCCAGCCGGAGTGCTCGCCGGAAAAGGCGTCGCTAAGGCCGTCGCGCAGCATGCTGTCGTGGATCTCGGCAGACCCCATCCGAGAGCCCCAGCGACCGCCGTCCAGCAGATAGGGCGCGCGGTCCATGTTCTCCATGCCGCCCGCGATCGCCGCATCATGCAGGCCGAGCGCCACTTCCTGGGCGGCGGTGACAATGGCCTGCGCGCCCGAGCCGCAGACGCGATTGAGCGTCATGGCCGGAACCGAGACGGGAAGTCCGGCGCCTAACGTGGCTTGGCGCGCCGGGTTCATCTTGTTGCCCGCCTGGATCACGTTTCCGATCACGACGGCGCCGATCTGCCCCGGCTCGATCTTCCTCCGGCTGAGGGTTTCGCGCACGGCGATGGCGCCGAGCTCCGTCGCCGGCATGGACTTGAGCGAACCGTTGAACGCACCGATCGCGGTAAGGACGGGTGGCAGAGAGCGATATCGCGCGCAGACATGGATTTCGCCTTCTGCTTGTTGGGAAGTTCACTGACCGGTGGCGGGACCGCGCCCCTTACAGGGCCGGTTCTGGTAGATCGACAGCTGGGCGACCGAGGCCGCGAGCAACGGGGCGTCCTGACCAAAGCTGCTCGCGCGCGCCAGCAGATCGGCCAGGATATGATCGACCTCCACCGGATTGCCGCGCTGCAGGTCGCGATACATCGACGAGGCCAGCCCGGAACCGCGTGCACTCAGCGCGCCCGCGATGCGCGCCATGAAATCCTCGCGCGGCGCGAACCCGGAGGCCCGGGCAACCTCCGCGCATTCGTGCAGCAAGCGCAGGGCGAGATCGGCACCGCCGCGAACGGCCTCGATGTCGCCCACCGTGCCGCGCAGCAGGCAGGTGATCCCGCCAAGCGAGGCAAGGAACACCCATTTCTCCCACATCTCCTGCAGGATCGTTGTCGAGGCGCGGGCTGTGAACCCGGCCCCCGCGAGTACCCGCGTGCAGCCGCTGGACGCGCGGCGATAGCGCGCCCTCGCGTTCGCCGTAGGCGAGCTCCTGCGTCGGCGTGAGCTGCACGATGCGCCCGTCATCGTCGAGCATCGTCGCGACGACGCAGACGCCACAGAGCACAGCGCCCGCGCCAAACCGGGCCGTCAGCGTGTCGAGATGGCGCATCCCGTTCAACACGGGAACGATCATGGTCGCCGCGCCGACCGCCGGTGCGATGTCGCCGAGCGCTGCTTCAAGCCCGAATGCCTTGACCGTCAAAAGGACCGCATCGAACGGGCTTTCGATGCGGTCGGCGGTCACCAGCTTCGGTTGGATCGTGGCGTCGCCGTGCGGGCTCACGATCCGCAGGCCGTCGCGCGCAAGCTGCTCCGCCCGCCGCCCGCGCACGAGGAATGTGACGTCGCGTCCCGCCTGGGCGAGCCGCACGCCGAAATAGCCGCCGGTCGCCCCGGCGCCGACGACGAGGAGCCGCACGGTCAACCTGCCGTCGCGCCGGCTTGCCGGCGGGTGATGATTGCGTCCTCGACGTCGCGCAGCTTGTCCTTGCCAAAGAAGATCTCGTCGCCTACGAAGAATGTGGGCGAGCCGAACGTCCCGCGGTCGACGGAACGCTGGGTGTTGGCGAGCAGTTCGTCCTTGACGTCCTGCGCCTGCGTGAGCGCGAACAGGGCGTCGGCATCGAACCCCAATTCCACCAGAGCCGCGTGCAGCACTGCCGGATCGTCGAGCTTCTTCGGATCGGCCCACATGTGCCGGAAGATCTCGCCCACATACCGCTCGAAGATGCCAAGCCGTTGTGCGGCCACGGCACCGCGCATGAGCGCCAGCGTGTTGACCGGGAAGAACGGATTTGGGGCGAAGCGTGTGATGCCGTGGCGCGCGACGAATCGACGGGTCTCGATCCGCTCGTACTCGGGCTTGTTGCGGATGCCGGCGAAGGCTTCGACGGGCGAGCGGTTGCCGGTCAGCTTGAAGACGCCGCCCAGCAGAATGGGCACGTAGACGAAGCGTGCGCCGGTCCGCTGCTCGATCCCCGGGAGCACCAGATGCGCGAGATATGCGTTCGGGCTGCCGAAGTCGAAATGGAATTCCACGCTGCTCATCGTCTCACCACCTCTCGCCGAAGGGACGAATCTCGATTTCCGACGACCACGCGTCGCGCGGCTGCTGGTAGAGGCGCCAATACGTCTCCGCCACCGCTTCCGGGCGCATCAGCCGGTTCGGGTCGAGGTTGCGCAGCGCCTCCTCGCCCTCGCGTTCCTTGATCCGCTCCCGTACCCAGGCAGTGTCCACGCCGGAATCGATGACGAGGTGCGCGACGTGGATGTTCCTCGGCCCGAGTTCACGCGCGGCGCTCTGGGCGACGGCGCGAAGCCCGAACTTCGCGGCGGCGAACGCGGCGTAGCCGGTTCCGCCGCGCAGGCTCGCCGTCGCGCCGGTGAAGAAGATCGCCCCGCGGCCGCGCGGCAGCATCAGCCGCGCGGCTTCGCGCCCGGCGAGGAAGCCGGCGTAGCACGCCATCTCCCACACCTTGCGGAACACGCGCTCGGTGGTGTCGACCAGCGGAAAGTTCACGTTCGCGCCGATGTTGAAGATGCAGACCTCGAGCGGCGCCGTGCGGTCGGCCTCCTGGAGAAACGAGGTGATGTCGGCCTCCTGCCGCGCGTCCAGTGAACGGGCATGGATGCGGCCGCCCGCGCCCTCGATCTCCGCGACGAGTGGCGCCAGCTTCTCACCGTTGCGCCGGCCGGCGAATACGGTGAACCCCTCGGCCGCGAAACGCTTGGCGATCGCGCCTCCGACGAAATCTCCGGCGCCGACAACGGCCGCCGCCGCATTGATGGGTTCCATGTCTCTCTCCCGGCCGTTCAGGAGATCTTGTAGGTTCCGATTTGGAACTCGTCAAGCGGGAGAGTGCTCCCCCAGGCGCCGGTCGAGAGTGGGCCGGCAAGCGCGGAACCAGATTTCTCGGCGGCCAGCTAGGCCGCGGCGCGGGTCCGGCGCGACTTGCGGGTAGGCGTTGCGGAGGCGGTGTCGCCAGATGTGGCTTGCCACGCCTGCTCCGCCGCGATTACGCCCCGCCCGGCGACGGCCCCCGGCCCGGGCAAGACCCGCACCTCGCGGGGGTTGACCGCGGCCCCGCAGGTCGAGCAGGTCAGCACGGGATCGAACTGGTGCCCGCAGATGAGATGTTGGTGCAGCACCGGTCTGCCCTGCTTCCCGGCGGTATAAATGTCGCCCCAATGGACGATGGTCATCAGCACGGGATAGAGGTCGAGGCCCTTCTGCGTCAGCCGGTATTCGTAGCGCACCGGCCGTTCGCGATAGGGCACCTTCCGCAGCACGCCGGTGTCCACCAGCTTCTTGAGCCGGTCCGCAAGGATATGGCGGGTAATGTTGAGCCGCGCCTCGAAATCGTCGAAGCGGCGGACCTTGAGGAAGCAGTCGCGCAGAATGAGCAGGGTCCAGCGGTCGCCAATCACAGCGACCGTTCGCGCCATCGAACAAGGCTCTTCCGCCAGCTCATCCCAACGCATGTGTGTCCCATCTAAGCAATTGCCCGCGATTGGGTTCTACAACAGGACTGTGCCGGAAGGCCAGGGAACCTCTGATAAGCAGTGTTGGATGACGCAGCGTCTGGCGGTCCATCGCGCAGGTCTCCGCCGCAACTTCCCGTGAGCACCCTTCCAGGACCAGCGCGATGGCCAGCACCCGACGCGCCGCTTTCGCGTCCCGCGTCCCGCGTCCCGCGTCCCGCGTCCGTGCCGCTGCCTCGCGCAGATCGCGGGACCCAATGTTCGCGGAACAGTGCGGCGCCTGCCACCTGGCCTTCCCGCCGAGTCTGGCGCAGGCGGCCACCTGGAACGCCATCCTCGCCGACCTCGCCCATCATTTCGGTGCGGACGCAACGCTGTCCGCCGAGCAGGTCGCACATATCCGCGCCTGGCTGGACGCGAACGCCGCCGAACACTGGGACACGCGGCCGTCGCACCTGCTGCGCCGGCCGGCGGCGGCCTCGCTGCGCATCACCGACACGCCTGGCTGGCGACGAACCCACCAGCATATTCCGGACGTCGTGTTCACCACGAAGCCGGTGTATCGGCGAAGCGACTGCGAGGCGTGTCACGCCGATGCCGCGACCGGCCGCTTCGCGCCCCAGCGGGTCGCGATCCCCAAGTCGGCGGAGCGCTGAGTTTCCGGCCTCCGCGTCTCCGCAATCGCCAGTATCCCCGCTCGCCTTTGGAGTCGACAGATCAGCGTGACCGGCGGGGCTCCGCGCGCGAGCGACGGACGCGGCGTCGGCCGTCCAGGTCTGCGTCGGGCCCGGCACGGTCGCCGATGATGACCGTATCCCAGAGGCGAGCTCCGGCGGTTGCGAATGGGACCATCAAGAGCGGTGTCTTCCAAATCGGTGCGCATGAGCCCGTTGACGCCGACCGGCGCCGCAGCCCACTCTGCGGGCATGGAGCATTCGGGCGGCTGCCATTGCGGTAACATTCGGGTCCGGTTGCAGCTCGTCAAGCCGCCGCAGGAGAACGCGCTTCGCGCGTACTCCTGCGCCTTCTGTCGTGCGCACGCGACCCGTACCGTGTCCGATCCCGACGGTCTCTTCCAGGTCTGGGCGGAGGATTGGTCGATGGTCGTGCCGTACCGCTTCGGCTCGCGAACGGCAGACTACCTGGTCTGTAGTCGCTGCGGCGTCTACCTGGGCGCGGTCTGCGACACCGCCCTCGGCCTGCGCGCGGTGGCCAACATCAACAGCCTTGCCGACCGCGCCGCGTTCACGGAGATACCCTCGGCACCGGACTATGAGGGCGAAAGCAAGGAAGCGCGGCTCGCGCGCCGGGCCCGCAACTGGATGCCGGCCATTCTGCATGGCGCTGGACCGACGCCGCCGCGCCGCCCTGGTGCATGCCGACCGTGAAGTGGTTGGCCCAAAGCATTTTGGCTGGCATCCGTAGTCATGAGCGCTTTGCCTATTCGGCGCCTATCTCGCCGATGCCGGCCGCGGCTATGCGCTCTCGACCCTGCGCCGCCGGGTGGCGGCGATCGCGCGGGCGCATCGGATCGCCAAGCAGCCCCTGGACACCCGCCATCCCGCGATCCGCGAGACGCTGCGCGGCATTGCCCGCACGCACGGCGAGCCGCCCCGCCGATCGGCCGCACTCACCACGGCTGAGATCCGGCGGCTCTCGATGGTGTGCGGAGCCGATATGGCGGGCATCAGGGACCGAGCGCTGTTCCTGATCGGCTTTGCCGGCGCGCTGCGCCGCTCGGAATTGGTCGGGCTCGATGTCGAGCACCTGACCTGGACCAGGGCAGGCATGCGCCTGCTCATCGTGCGGTCGAAGACCGACAAGGAAGGCGCCGGGGCGGAGATTGGGATCCCGCGCGCTCAAGCGGGCGAGACCTGTCCGGTTGCGGCCCTGCGGCTCTGGCTTGAGGAGGCCGAGATCAACGCCGGTCCGATCTTCCGCAAGGTCGATCGTTGGGGAGCGGTCCACGCCAGGCGGCTGGACCCCGACGCGGTACGCCAGATCCTCAAGAAGCGGGCCGCTCAGGCGAGGATCCGCGGCACGATCTGGGAGCCGGTCACGCCGCACGGCATGCGGGCGGGGTTCGCGACGACGGCGTATAAGAACGGCGTCCCGGACGAGGAGATCATGGGGCACACGCGCCATCGCAGCCTCGCCACCATGCGGGGCTACGTCAGACGCGCGAAACTCGGGACCACGAGCCCGGCCGGCAAGCTTGGCCTTTGACGGAGCCAACTGACTGACCGGCCCGGCCGGGGAGCGAGTTAGCCGGCATGCGCTCGGCGCAGCCTGTAGGCGCGACGGCTCGACCATGCATCGTCGCCGGCCTCCGGCTCGGCCCGGCAAAAGGCTTCGGTGGGGCCACAAACGAACAACCACGCAGCGTCGTCAATCAATCCCAGGGCAACGCCGAATGAGCTTTTGACGGAAATCGCTGATGCACGTCCCTGCTCGTCAAGTCCGATCGGGTTCGCTCTCGAATGCCGGCGGGCGGTGGACCGGTCCTTGAGCTCTCCCCTCCCCGGCCGTCATCGGCCAGAAGATCGCCTCGCCTTCCAGGGAACTCAGGGCCGCGATCTGAACTGACGCTCAGTCCTGGATCAGGATCTCGAGGCGGTCTCGTCCGCACCCGTCTCCACTCCGCCAGCCTCGATCCTCCCGCGCTTCTTGGCGCGCGTCTTCGGCACGGCTTGCGCGCGTCGTGCCGTCTTCGTCGGCGCGGCCAATCCGCTTCTCGCCGCACGCTGCACCTCACGACGGCTTTTGAGCTCGTCCCGGATCATCCCGAGGGAAGCCTTGGACACCGCCGCTCGCGATGCTTCCGGCACTGCGTCAAGCGCGGTCAGGAATGCTTGCGCGACGGGCTTGGTCCCGCGCGGAAGCCGGGTGGATGCGGATTCTGGTTTCGGCATGGGGTGCATCGAATCCTGTGTTGGTGGGGGTTCGCAATGCCGTCATCGGTCCTGACTTCGACTTGCTGACGAAAGCGGCATTAAGACTTCGATGCGACCTGAAACGGACCTCAACCTTCGCTCCGTTGGCACCTCGGCGCCGGACGCTACCGCAGTGGCGGCCCGGTGCGCCGGCGTCCGCGCGGCAATCGAGGCGGCGGGCGCGCCGGCTGCAGCCAATTGTCTCAAAGCGCTGGCTGGCGAAGCAATAGAGCGCGCGCACGCGCCGCGCTTATCGGCTCGACGTACATCACTTCATGAATCGCCGACACGGATCAACTGCGCCAGATCGATCATCGCGCTGTCATCGCATGGGACCGGATGCAGCGCGTGAGCACGACGCGCCGCTGCTTCGACTATTCGCCGGAGTCACGCGACTACTCAGCGCATTCGATGCGCGCCACCTTCATCTCGATGGCGCTTGAGAACGGCGCACAGGTCAACACGCGACGAATTGCAAACGACTGAAAAGCGACCGGTACAACCAGCCGTTTGCAGGAAGCCTTGGAGATTCGTTCAGTTGACGGATGCTCGGCGATAAGCCTTGCCGACCATATAAGCGACACCTTCCGGTCCTACCTTCGCAGTGTGCTGACAACCGGCTGGTATTTCGCAGTGGTCGCCGGCCCGGAACGTATCCGCCTTATTGTCGCGGGTCACCGTAATCTCGCCGCTCAACACCATGATCCGCGCGTCAAAGTCGTGTGCGTGCAGTTCCTCGGAAAAGCAGGGCTTCAGACCGCCATGCACGACCTCGAAACCCTCTCGGCGCAGGTCGCTCTCGAACGCCTCACGGGTGAGCGGACCGTTGCGGCGTCGGCCCGACAGAAGGGCGACCCCTTCCGGCCCAACATGCTCGGCATGCATGCAGCCCGTCGGGACCTCGAAGCACTGCCCGGTGCGGAAGACGGTCGGGTTGTTATTGCGTGTGATCGTGATCTCGCCACCCAGGACCAACGCCTTGGCGTCGAAGTCATGACAATGATTCGGCGCGGTCAGGTTGGGCTTCACAGCACTGTTCACGACGCGATAGCCCTCGCGCCGCAGATCAGTTTTGAATTCGGTCTGGTCCATCGCCTCTGCTCCTTGCCTGGAGGGGCCGTTCGTGCACTATGGAGGACATGTTGTCAACTTTAGAGGACGAAATTAGCCTCCGCACAGGGCGCGCCCTCAAGCGGCGGCGCGAGGCCGCCGGCTTCAGCCTGCGAGAGTTGGCCGGGCGCAGCGGCATCTCGTCCTCGATGATCTCGGACATCGAACGTGGGACGAAGTCGCCGACCGTCATCACCGTGGTCCGGCTCGCCCAGGCGCTGGGGGTCAGTGCGGCGGCTCTGATTGATGGGGGTACGGGTCCGGCGCCGCGCATTCGCGTCTTGCGCCGAGGCGAGGGCGCCGGCGGTGAGCACCCCGCCCGGTGGAGCAGCCTGGGGCCCGCGGCCCCCGGCAGCCGCATTGACTTCGTACGGTATCAGATTCCTCCGGCGACCGTCCTGGGGCCGACGGCCGCTCACGTTCCTGGCACGGTCGAGCATATGCATGTGGCCACCGGAGCCGTCCGCGTCACCGTGGGTGATGAAACGGCCGAACTCGCCGCCGGCGACAGCTGCAGCTGTCGCACCGACGCCCCGCATGGGATCGAAAATCTCGACCCCTCGGCCGAGGCACTGATCTACCTGATCGTCGAGCGGTGTTGATCCAGCCTTCTGGCGGTCTGACCGACTACGCAACTACAACCCGCTGTGAGATACCCGAGCTCCCTGCGCGGTTGGTCGACTCTACGACGCGGCCTCGCCCCGGTCCGTTCAAGCAACGATCACGCCTGCCCGGACCCGTCAGGCGCCCGTGCGGAGCGCACGTAAAGATCGCGCTTGGGGTAGGGAATGCGGATGCCTTGCTGCTGAAACAATCTCCAGATCTCGTACAGGACCTGGCTCTTCACGTTGTGGACACCGTTCTGCGCATCGGCAATCCAGAAGCGCAACTCGAGCTCGATCGCACTCTCGCCAAAGTCCATGATCAGCACGTTGGGCTTCGGTGAGGCGAGGATCCGCGGTGGCAAACTCGCCGCCTCAAGCATCAGCGCCATGACCTGGTCGAGATCGGAATCGTGCGGTACTCGGAGGGGCACCTTCAGCCGGACACGGTCGTCGTTGTGGGACCAGTTGATGACCTGCTGGGTGATGATGTCCTCGTTGGGGATCAGGAACTCCGTCCCGTCGCGAGTCTCGACTGCGACGTAGCGGGCGCCGAGCGAGGACACCCAGCCATAAGTGCCGCCCACCTGGATGACGTCCCCCGGCTTGATCGACTTGTCCAGCAGCAGGACGACCCCGCTAAACAGGTTCGAGACGGTGCGCTGCAGCCCCAGCCCGACACCCACGCCAAGGGCGCCGGTGAAGATCGCAAAAGTGGAGAGGTCCACCCCGACACTGGCCAGCGACAGCACCACCGCCAGGGTGATCAGCGTTGTCTTGAGCAGCTTGCCGAGCAGCACCCGGGCGCGGGGAGTGATCTGCGAAACGTGGGTGATTCGGCGTTCGAACAGCTGAGATCCCAAGGAAGCCGCCCAGAGTAGAACGGTCAGCGACAGCACACCCTTGACGACCGTCAGCAACGAGACCCGGAGTCCGCCGACGAAGATCGCGCCGCTGTCGAGCAGATCAAGCGCGGGCCCCAGGAGGTGCACGATGTTGAGCGCCGCCACCGTCCAGGCGAGCACCGCGATCAGGCGCGCGAGCGCCGCGTTGGGCACCACGTCCGCCGCCAGGCGGATCACCAGCCACGCCAGCAGCAGGTTCACGGTTATCTGGGCGACGGCGTGCGGCCAACCTGCGCGCTCGGCGACAGTAATGGATATCCATAGTCCCACCACCCAGGTGGTCGGCGTGATCAGCGGCACCAACCGATCGGCCACCCATGACCGGCGATGCGCGAGCCACTCGAAACGATGATGCTCCGGAACCGCGCCGATCCAGGCGGTGATCCAGCCTCGAACCGGGCGGCAGAGGAGCCAGGCAATCCCCCCGGTCAGGATCAATGCAGGGACCTGGATGATATTGGCCAAGGAAAGGGCGTCGCCGAACAGCCAGCGCCCGAACTGCGCAGCCTGCTCGAGCGACACGAACATCGGCCATGGGGCAATCGCGTCGATAGCTTCCTCCGCTCCGTGTCAGCTTCGCTCCCCAATTGGGGGCAATGTAGCATGACGGCCAGCATTGTGCGTGGTCGGCGAACTGGAGCCACGGCCCGGGGAAGCCGCTCTCGCGAACTTGGCGACCGTGCCGGGCGCGGTCGGGTTCGCCGACTTCGTCACGGTCCTGTATAGTCTTCCTCTCGCGGCGCGGGCGGCGCGCGCTCGCGTGGCCGAGATGACGGTAGCTGCGCGTGGCGTGCGGCCGTCGCGGACGGAGGCGGAATAGATGACCGAAGCTCTTCGAGCGGCGGAATCAGGCCGGCACAGCGCTCGGCGAATTCCTGTACCGGCAGCTCTCGCCGCGCTCGGCATCGTCTACGGCGATATTGGCACGAGCCCGCTCTACGCGTTCAAGCAGGCGGCCGATTCCGGCGGAACGCTGTCACCCGAGAGCATCACGGGCATCGTGTCGCTGATCCTGTGGTCGCTGATCATGATCATTTCCGTGAAATACGCCATTCTCATCATGCGCGCCGACAATCGCGGCGAGGGTGGCATCGTGGCGCTGCTCGCGCTTCTCGACGCCCGGCGTGCGCTGCCAGGAAGCTGGCGCGCGTCCCTTCTCGTCGTCGGGCTGATCGGAGCTGCGCTGCTGTATGGCGACGGCGTCATCACGCCGGCGATCTCAGTCCTGAGTGCCGTGGAAGGACTGAAGGTCGACGCGCCGCAGCTCGCGCCGATGGTCGTGCCCATCAGCGTCCTCATCCTGATCGGGCTGTTCGTGGTTCAGCGCAAGGGCACCGGCTTCATCGGCAGCATTTTTGGACCAGCGATGCTGCTGTGGTTCGCCGTGATCGGCCTCCTCGGTCTCGCCGGGATCTTTCGCGCGCCCGCCATCCTGGCCGCGCTCAGCCCGTTCAGCGCGCTGAGCTTCCTTCTCCACGCCGGACCCGCTATCGGTTTCGCGGTGCTCGGCGCCGCCTTCCTGGCCGTCACGGGCGGGGAGGCGATGTATGCCGATATGGGTCATTTCGGCCGTCTGCCGATCCGTCTCGGCTGGTTCGCTGTCGTCCTGCCCTGTCTCGTCCTGAACTATTTCGGACAAGGCGCGCTGCTCCTGTCCGACGCCGGCGCGATCGCCAATCCATTCTATCTGCTCGCCCCGCGGTGGGCCCACTATCCCATGGTGGCGTTTGCCACCGTGGCCACCATCATCGCGTCCCAAGCCATCATCTCGGGCGCCTACTCCCTGACGCAGCAATCCATCCAGCTTGGCTTCCTGCCCCGCATGCGCGTGCTCCATACCGCGAGCGACGAGAAGGGCCAGATCTACATTCCTCTGGTGAACTGGCTTCTCGCCGCGGGCACGCTCGGGGCGGTCGGCGCGTTCGGCTCGTCGGACGCACTCGGGGGAGCGTACGGGATCGCCGTCTCTATGCTGATGGCGATCACGACAGTGCTCGCCGCCCTGGTCGCGCTGCAATGGGGCTACAACCTGTTCGCCGTCCTGGCGGTCAACGGGCTGTTCCTCGTCGTCGATCTGATCTTCGTCGCGGCGAACGCGACCAAGCTGCTCGAAGGCGGCTGGTTTCCGCTGTTGCTGGCCTGTGGCATCGCGTTTGTCATGTTGACTTGGCGAACCGGGTGGCGGCTGCTCGAGGTCCAGCGCGGCAAGCTGCGCCAGCGCGAGGATGAGTTCGTGGCCTGGGTGCTGGACAGTCCGCCCATCCGGCTACCCGGGGCCGCGGCGATCTTCACGGCTGCGAGCACCGGCATCCCGCTCGGCCTGACGCACCACCTGCGGCACAATCGCGTCCTGCACGAGCGGGTGCTGCTGATCGGCACCATCATTACCGATGTGCCCCGGGTGGAACCACAGCAACGCATCATCCTGCAGCCGGTCGGCGCCGGGATCACTCGCGTTCTCTTTCATTTCGGCTTCATGGAAACACCCGACGTGATGGAGGGGTTGAAACTGGCCTGCCTCGAGCCTGAACTTCGCGGCATCGATCCACAGAACATCACGTACTATTTCCGGCGGGTGATGGTGATCCCCCTCGCGAAGGCCCGCGGCATGGCGGTGTGGAGAAAATCCCTGTTCGCCACGATGCACCTCAACGCCAATCTCCCGGCCGCGTATTTCGGGGTTCCGGCCGCCCAGGTCGTGGAGGTCGGCCTTGAGGTCGAGATCTGACCCGCGAAGGGGTGGAAAGCCCGAGAGGGCGTTCGGCGCGGCGGCCGACACCTGCCCGGCGTCAGCCGCCCGACGATCCTGCGGTTGGGCGGAGCGCGCTCACCACCTCGATTGGGCTCATCCCTCCAGGATGAAGGTCACTTCCATGGTCACCCGGTATTCCGCAATCTTGCCGTTGCTCACGCTCGCCTTCTCCTCGATCACGTGAAGGCCGGTGATCCCGCGCAATGTCTTGTTGGCGCGGGCGAGGCCTCCTGGATCGCGGCATCGAAACTGGTCGGCGAAGCCGCGGTGATCTTCGATACGCTTGCTACTGCCATCTCTGCCTCCTCTCTGGATTGGCTGCAACGTTCAGCCAACAAGTGATGGCCCCGACGGTAATCGCTGCCGCGACCTCGTCCTCACGCTCCTCGTCGGCCGAATCCTCGAACCCGCCTCCAAGCTCGCCGACCGCCCGTGCGCTCTCCCCCGCTACCGCCGCCTCGAGTCTTGGCGAAGCACTTGGTCTCGGCGAGGTCGACGCCGCCCTGGACTGGTTACTGGAATGCCAGCCCGCGATCGAGACCGCACTGGCCAAACGTCATCTGACCAACTGCACGATGGGGCTCTACGACGTCTGCCGCCGCGTCGATCCGGTCGGTCTTCGCCTTTGCGTCGGCAATCACACGCACCTGCAGGGGGTTGGCGACCACCACCCGACCTACATACGGTTTGAGCAGTCGCACGATCGCCATCGTGTTGCCGGTCGCTTGCAGCACGACCTCGTCGTCCATTCGCAGCGTGTGCGCGCGCGAACTGCAGCACCTTGCCGCGGACCAGGTCCACCCGGCTACGCCGCCGCAGCACGCCTTCCTCGAGCTCCGCCATCTGGGCGAAACTTCGTTGCACGTCAACCCGATTACCCTCATGCCGCTCCTCCTGTTCCCAGGGGCCGGGGTCGCCCGCCGCCTCGGCTCGCATCCAGCCGGTCTTGCGCCACTCCTCGCCGAGCAGCCCTTCCAGGAACAGCCCGGCCGAAACGGCCATCCGTTCCTGCTTGAACAACGGACGCATCCGCACCTTGACGTCACGCAGAGCCGAGGCCCAAAGCTCCGGCGTCGTCTCCAGGGCGATCGCTTGAACGGTTGGGGGATTCCGGCGCGGGCTGAAGTCTGATTTTTGGGAGGCCTCTGATGCGGAGGTTTCCCGATGGCTGGCCCGGCGCTTCTGGATCATTTTTCGGCTCTGGCGGACCCTCGCCAGCCCTGGGAGGTGGCGTTCCCATTGTCCGAGATCCTGCTGGTGTGCTGTGCGGCACGCTGGCGGGCGGCCAGAACTTCGTTGAGATCAGGCAATGGGCCGGGCACAAGCTCGACTTCCTGCGTCGTTTGCGGCCGTTCGCGCGCGGCGTCCCCTCGCACGACACGCTCAACGACGTGATGAACGCGCTCGACGCGCGGACCTTCTCCGAATGCTTTACGGCATGGGTGGAGAGCCTGCGCGCCGCCGAGCCCGACATCGTCGCCATCGACGGCAAGACCTCGCGCCGGGCGCGCCGGGGCGATGCCCACCCGCTCCACCTGGTATCGGCTTGGGCGACCCGGCAGCGCCTGGTCATCGGCCAGGAGGCCACGGCGACCAAGAGCAACGAGATCACCGCCATCCCACTGCTGCTCGAGCGGCTGGAACTGACCGGCGCCCTGGTGACCATCGACGCCATGGGCTGCCAGCGTGCCATCGCCGAAGCCATCCGCGCCAAGGGTGCCGACTACCTGCTGGCGCTGAAGGACAACTGGGCGACGCTGGCCGAGGACGTGCGGCTGTTCTTCGAGCGCACACCCGCCAGCGCCCTCGACAGCCACGAGATCGTGGACGGCGATCACGGCCGTATCGAAACCCGGCGCCACGCCGTCTCCCATGACGTGAGCTGGCTGACCACCAGCCGCCGCTTCCCGGGCGAACCGCGCTTTCCCGGCCTGGCCGCCCTCGTCATGGTCGAGGCGGAGGTCGAGCGCGACGACAACACCACCACCGCCCGGCGCTATTATCTCAGCTCGGCATCACTCGATGCCCGGCTGGCCGCACGCGCCGTGCGCGCACATTGGGGCGTCGAGAACAGGCTGCACTGGGTCATGGACGTGGTCTTCCATGATGACCTCATGCGCCTGCGGACCGACCACGGACCCGCCAACATGGCCACCGTCCGCCACATCGCCCTCAACCTGCTGCGATCCGCCCCGGGCAAGCAAAGCCTCGCCGTCAAACGAAAATCCGCCGGATGGGACGACGCCTTCCTCCTCAACGCCATCACTCAGGCGGGGTAATACCAGGACTCTCCGATTAGTACCCATGCGCCCAGTCTCGCAGCCCAAGGGACATGATTCTCCAAGGTTGATCGACGAGTTTGTTCCAGGCGTCGCAGCAATGGTCGACCAGGTTGTCGTAGCAGGTGAACACTCGGTTGGAGAGCCAGTTGTCGCGCATGAACTCCCACACGTTCTCTTGCGGGTTCAGCTCTGGGCATTTGGCGGGCAGCGACACGATTGTGAGGTTGTCGGGCACGACGAGCTTCTCGGACGTGTGCCATCCGGCTTGATCGACAAGAAGCGCCGCGTGCCGTCCGGGCGCGACCTGCGCCGAGATCGCCGCCAGATGCAGGCCCATCGCCTCGGTGTTGCACCAGGGCAGGATCAGGCCGACGCTCTTGCCCTCTTTGGGGCAGATGGCACCGAAGATGTAGGTCGAGGCCGTGCGCTGGTCGTGTGGGGCGGATGGCCGGGTGCCGCGTTTCGCCCAGCGTCGCGTGATCTTGTTTTTCTGACCGATGCGCGCTTCATCGCCGAACCAGATCTCTACATCGCCGGGAGCGACGCCCTTCTGGCGCGCGATCGCGTCCAGCTGCGCGGGGAAGCTTTTTTAAAAGCCTCGATGGCGCCCTCGGCCTGCGCGTGATGACGCGGACGCGCGGACAGCTTGCGATACCCCATCGCGCGCAGCTCGCGGCCGAGCGTCTGCTTGGCGATGGTGACCTGGAACTCGTCCCAGACCCATTGGCACAGGTCGATGATGCGCCAACGCACCACGCCATGAATTGCGGGGATCGGCCCGCTCTCGATCATCTCGGCCAGCGCCGCGCGGTGCCTGTCGTTCAGCCGCGACGGCTGACCGGGCGCCTTGCGATCGACCAGGCCGTCCGGGCCATGGGTGTTGAGCTTGACCACCCAGTCGCGCACGATCTGCAACGTCACACCGCCGATCCGGGCCGCCTCCGTGCGGCTCGCACCATCGTAGATCGCCGCCAACGCCAGCAATCGCCGCGCCTGCGGACCGTCCTTGCTCCGGCGGGCAGCGGACCGCAGCTGCGACGCATCAAAATCGGCCCGAAGCGGGATCGGCATGGCGAACTCCTGCGTTCGCCGTCTTGAATCAGAACGCCGCCGCGTCGGGGAAGCCCCTCGAGTCACAATCTCGAAGCCTTGGTATAATGCCCTTCAAGCGATTCCCCTGCATCGTGCTGTTCGGCATTGACAAGGCGGTCAAATTCCACCTCGATCTGCCGCTCTATTCGAATCCGTTCGTCTGGGTGATGAACAAGGCCAAATACGAGGCGCTGTCGCCCACGCAGAAGAAGGTGATCGACGCCCATTGCACGACGGAGTGGGCCGAGAAGGTGGCGAGCCCCTGGGCGGATTTCGAGCATGCCGGGCGCGACAAGATCGCGGCCGAGCCGGGACACTAGATCGTCAAGCCGACGCCGGAGCAGGTGGCGCTCTGGAAGCAGGCCGCCGAGCCGCTGCACGCGAAATGGGCGGCTCGGGTGCCGAACGCGGACGCGGTGTACGAGGAGCTCGTCGCCGAGCTGAAGAAGCGCGGAGCGGCGTTCTAGCCCCATGCAGCTGCGCCGTGCAATGGACCGGTTCATCGACTTAATCGAGTGGATCGCGGCGTTCTTCGTCGGCCTCGTCGCGTTCGACATCTTTGCGAGCGTGCTGCTGCGCTATTTCTTCGGGGCCTCGATTCCCGACAGCTACGATTTTGGCAAGCTGCTGCTCGGCATCCTGATCTTCTGGGGCATCGCGGCGACGAGCTACCGTGGAACGCACATCACCGTCGACCTCGTCTGGGCGGCAGCGGGGCCACGCGGCAGGCGCGCGATCGACATCTTCGCGACCCTGGTGCTGCTGCTCGTGGTCACTGTGCAGACCGCGACCCTGTTCGACAGGGTGCGGCTCACACGCGCGGACAACGTGCTCACCTTCGACCTCAACCTGCCGACCTGGCCATTCGCGCTGCTGGCTTGGCTCGGCGACGTCTCGGCGGTGCTGCTGATCGCGGTGCGTACGTTCCGCCTCATAGTTCGCCCCGACGATGTGGCGGAGGCGACCGCCGTGCGTGCGGTCGAGTAGATGGAACTCGGCCCCGATGCGGTCGCGGTGACCGGCTTCGTCGTGCTGTTCGCGCTCATCCTGCTCCGCGTTCCGGTCGGCATGGCGATGGGACTCGTGGGCGTCACAGGGTTCGGCTACCTGGTCGGCGCCGAGCCGGCGCTGAAGATGGTCGGACAGACCTCGATGCGCACGGTGACAGACTACACCTTCGGCGTGATCCCGATGTTTCTGCTGATGGGCGCCTTCGTCTCGCGCTCGGGCATGAGCCGCGAGCTGTTCCAGGCGGCGAACCGCTTCGTCGGCCACCTGCGCGGACACGGTGACAGACTACACCTTCGGCGTGATCCCGATGTTTCTGCTGATGGGCGCCTTCGTCTCGCGCTCGGGCATGAGCCGCGAGCTGTTCCAGGCGGCGAACCGCTTCGTCGGCCACCTGCGCGGTGGACTCGGGATCGCGACCATCGCCGCCTACGCGGGCTTCGCGGCGATCAGCGGCTCCTCGGCGCGACCGCGGCGACCTTCTCCACCGTCGCCTATCCGGAGATGCGCGCCCACCGCTATCCGCAATCCTTCGCCACCGGCGTGATCGCCGCGGGCGGCACCTTGGGCGCGATGTTCCCGCCCTCGATCGTGCTCGCGGTGTACGGGCTCATCACGCAACAGGACATCGGCAAGCTGTTCATGGCCGGCGTCTTCCCCGGGCTTCTCGCGGTCACGATGTACATGGCGACCATTGGCATAATCGGCGCGGCGCGACCCGGGTTTCTCCCAACGACGCCGCGCGGCTCGTGGCGGGAGCGCGCCTCGGGACTGCGCGAGGTGTGGGCGCCGCTGCTGCTGTTCGTGTTCGTGATCGGCGGGCTGTACGGCGGGCTGTTCACCCCGACGGAGGCTGGCGGGATGGGCGCGGGCGGCGCGTTTCTGATCGGTGTCGCGCGGGGCAGGCTGCTACGGGGGGAAATCCTCGCCTCGCTGCTGCAGGCCACCCGCACCGCGGCCGCGGTGTTCACCGTGCTGATCGGCGCCATCCTGTTCGGCTATTTCCTCACGGTTACACAAACCCCGCAGAGGGTGACGGAGTTCATCACCGGCCTCGGCCTCGGCCGCTACGGCGCGCTCCTTCTCATCATGGGGATGTATCTCGCACTCGGCTGCCTGATGGATGCGATGGCGATGGTGATCCTCACCGTACCGATCATCTTCCCCGCGATCACCGCGTTGGGCTTCGACCCGATCTGGTTCGGCGTCATCATCGTGATGACGGTGGAGCTCGGACTGATTCATCCGCCAGTCGGGATGAACGTGTTCGTCATCAAGACGGTGGTGAAGGACGTGGCCTTCGCGACAATCTTCATCGGCGTGACACCGTTCGTGCTCACCGATCTCTGCCGCCTCGCGATCCTCATCGCGTTTCCCGCGATCGCGACCTGGCTTCCGGCACGCATGTAGGCCAGAGGTAACGAACTGGCCTCCCGGTACGCATAGCGGAGAAACCCAGAACGTCACGCGGCGCGTGGGTAGACTTCAGGCGTCATCCGCAATCCGCTCCGGGATCTCTTCGAGAACATGCCGCCCGAGAGCGGCATAAGCTTTGTGGTGGTGCTGCACCTGCCCGCCGACCGCCATAGCATCCTGGTGATCGTCGTGGCGCGCAAACTCCGACGCCGGTGACGTCCCTTGTTAGCGGATTGCGGCACCCCCGGACATAGGCTGACCAATCTGGCTTCGAAACTTCCTCGTTTCTGGGGATGAATTGTGGATAACCCGGTGTGCAACCGAAGATCGAATATTGCGCCGGGCCTTCTGCATCTACGAGCGGCGGCCGCTCCGATCGTAACACCGCAAGGCGTGGCCGCCACGCTCGACGTCTGCTACCGTACATCACAATGATGCCCGAACGGGCGCTAGGCCGCCGGTGGACCCTTGGGGCGCGCCCGCAGACAGCGTGCGGGGGCGCGGTCTGGGTATCTGATCCGCACCCCTGCGGCGCGCTTGTCTGTGCCGCCCGTACTTGGCTTGATGCCGACAGCATCCGCGACGCGGCGGTTGTCTCCTAGGCGGCGTTCTGCCAACTGGTAGAACTCCGCCAGCGCCGCGTGTGCCCTGCCTTCGGAAGGCCGAGCGCTAGAGCATTTCAGCCGGTCGGAATCGGCAGATAGGGGCTTCCGGCGCGGCTGGCTCATGTGCTTCATCGATGTCTGGCATGGACCGGAGGTGGGATGTTTTCGTGGCGGCGTGGGCAGGCCTATTCACAGGATCTCCGTGCGAGTGTTGGCAGCCGACGCACTGAGTGCGCGGCGGGCAGCGGCCCGGTTCGGGGTCAGCGTGTCCTATGTGGTCAAGGCGCGAGGATTGGTCGATCTGTCTCAAGGATGCCCAACCGGCTTATCTCGGCTGGGACGAGTTCATGGCGAACCGCAGGCAGCTGGCAGACAACCTCGCTCACTACGGTGCGGGGCAGGCCTGGTGCGCCGCACCAAGGCAACGCACTGCTGCAGGGGATCGTCAGCCGTCGGCGCGCCGCCGCATGTGCCATCTAGGTCTGCGTTGCCGATAGCAATGTGGAAGGTCGTCCGCAGCGCCCTGGTGACATGCGACGACGACGACGAAAAGCTCGTGCGGCAGAACGAGAGCATCTATCTCCCGCTCGGCTGCGTGCATCGCCTGGAAAACCCCGGCCGCATCGCCTTGACGCCAACGAGGTGCAGTCGGGTGCCTAACTCGGCGGGGATAACATCGCTCAGATCGTACGACGATACGACGGCTGGGCCGTCATTGGATGGCGCCGAGCACCTCGCCGGTCGAGGGGAACCGGCCGGACGCCTTCTTGGAGTAGCGCACGCCGCCGTCCACGGTGATCTCGAACACACCGCCGCTCGATCTCCGTAGGGAGATGTCCGCGTCGGGATGGTTCCTTAGGATCAAGTCACGGGCCTCACGGGCTCGGGGCTTGTAGCCTCACATGCCGCAGTATTCGATCTCGACCTTCATCGCCGGGTACTCCCTGCTCTGGACAAGACTGGCCCGCGGCGAGCGGCGGCGCAAGGCCGGGATGGATGCCGCCGCGCCGATCAGGTAACGAACCGAATGATCCAGTCTGTGACCGCATCAAGGATTTCGTCTCTGATCGTATCAGCGGAAGGCACGGCGCGGCGGCCGACGTTGAATGAATGGTCCGCGCCCGCGAGCAGTTTCAATGTAGCGCGCTCGCCCAGCCTTTCGACAATCGGAGCCAGAAGCTCAAGGTCCGCCAGCTGGTCGCGGGTTCCCTGCAGGAAGAGCATCGGGATCCGCACGGCGAACAGGTGCCGTGCGCGATCCTCCGAGGGCTTTTTGGCGGGGTGCAGCGGAAAGCTAAGAAAGACGAGACCGCCGACCCGTGGGAGAGGCGAGACGGCCTGCGCCTGTGATGTCATCCGCCCGCCAAAGGACTTGCCGCCCGCGACAAGGGGAATTGCGGGAAGCAGCCGAACGGCGGTGGCGACTGCGGCGCGCACAGCGGCATGGGCGATACTGGGCGGATCCGGCCGCCGCGAGCCTTGCTCCATAGATGGGAACTGATAGCGCAGGGTGGCGACACCGCGCTCGGCGAGCCCCGCCGCCATGGCCGCCAGGAATGGATGGGTCATCCCGGCGCCAGCGCCATGGGCCAATACGTAGCAAGCACGCGCCCCCGCGGGAACCTGCAACAGGCCCGATACGAGGAGCGTGTCGTCGATCCGGATGGCAACCTTCATCGGCGTCTACTTCCCGGCTGGCGGGGAGTCGGCGAGGTCAGATAACGCGAACTGCCGCTGTGTCCAGTGGGACGAAGGGTGACCCATGTCGGGGCGTGATCGCTGGCGCCGTCCTGGCCGCGCACCGCGGTGTCGACACCCGCGTCCACGAGGCGCTCCGTTAATGCCGCGCTCAGCAGGATGTGATCGATGCGCAGCCCGGCGTTCCGCCGCCAACGGTCGCGCTTGTAGTCCCAGAACGTATAGACCGCGTCCCGCGGATGCCGCGCCCGAATCGCATCCGTCCATCCCTGCGCCAGCAGCCGCCGGAACGCGGCGCGGCTCTGAGGCTGCAGCAGCGCGTCGTTCTTCCAGGACTTCGAGGGGTAGATGTCGGCGTCGGTCGGAACGACGTTGTAGTCACCGGCGAGGACGACCGGCAATCCCGTGGCATGCAGCTCCGCCGCGTGCACGATCAGTCGCTCGAACCAGGCCAGCTTGTAGTCGAACTTAGGCCCCGGCTGGGGATTGCCGTTGGGCAGGTAGATTGACCCGATGAGCATTCCCGCGACGGCGGCTTCGATGTAGCGGCTCTGCTCGTCGGCGGCATCACCCGGAAGCCGACGACGGGTCAGGACTGGCACGACACCCTTGGCGAGAATGGCGACGCCGTTCCAGCTTCGCTGGCCCTGCCACACCCCCCCATATCCGGCCGCCTCGATCGCCTCCGCGGGAAAGCCGGCATCGGTCGTCTTCAACTCCTGCAGGCAGACGATATCGGGCTGCGTCTCGCGCAACCAGACGAGTAGGTTCGAAAGCCGGCGGCCGACGTTGTTGACGTTGAAGGTCGCAATTCTCATGGACATTGACCATGACAACTCTCACCCGATCGTGTAGTGACCCCGATCGGTCCCGTTGTTCTCACCAGCGCCTAAACCAAAGCCAAGTTTCTGAAAGGATGGCCGCTGGTCTTCACGACGAGTGTGACTTGTAGCCGCTGGCTGAACGCCGCCCGGCCTCGGGCTGATCGCGGCCTGCCGGGCATTGCGGTCATGGTGAAGGTGAAAGCGCCAACCGCGATCGCGGCCGGCATCAGGCGATGCGGTACCTCGGTTTCGCGGAACAGCGCATCCGCAACCACCACGAAGGCGACGACGAACAGGCTGACGCCGCCATAGGTCAGTATCCCCGCAGGCCAGCACCACGGCGAGGATCGCGCGCTGCCGGCCCAGCCGATCGGCGAGAGCGCGGGCGATCGCGAGCGCTGAGCCGGTGTCGTCCATCAGCTTGCCGAACAGCGCGCCGAGCAGGAACAGCGGAAAGAACTGCGCCACGAACCGCGCCGCGCCGCCCATGAGGGTCTGCGTCCAATGGGCGAGCAGCGGCTGGCCGGAGAGCGCCGCCGTCATCAGCGCCGCAAGGGGCCCGACGAGGAGGACGCTCCAGCCACGATAGGCAAGCCGCGTCAGCAGCGCGAGACCGAGAAAGATGCCGAGCAGGCCCATTGTCACGATCGCCGGGCTGGCCTAGCCGGCAACGCGAAATAGCGCGAACACAGCCGCCATCGCGATCACGATCGCTGCCGTGGCGAGAACGAGTTTGTCGGCAACCAAACGGCGCATCGAGAGCCTCCCCTAGACGAAGCTGTAACGCTCGGAATGATATTTGGAAAGCGGCACGTCCAGTGTGCCGAGGACCTTTTCAATCGCATCCATCATCCTGCTCGGTCCGCAGATGAAGTATTCATGATCGGCATACGGCGGGGGCAGATGGCGCTTGAACATTTCGGCCGTGATGAAGCCCTGCTCTCCCGTCCAGCCCGCCGGCGGATTCGCGAGCACGTGAACGACCGTCAAGTTGAGCCGTGCCTTCATCGTCTCCAGCTCCTCGCGGAAGGTGATCGAGCCCCAATCCTTGCTGCCATAGATCAGGACGACGGGCCGCCGGTCGCCGCGGTCAGCCAGAGTGCGGATCATGCTCATCATCGGTGTGATGCCAACGCCGCCGGCGATCAGCACGTGCATATCCGCCGGATTCCGATCGATGGTGAACGCGCCATACGGCCCGTCGAGGTAGACCCGCTGCCGCATCGGCACGTTCCCGATCTCTCTCGTGAAGTCGCCGAGGTTCCTGATCGTCATCTCGACGCGCCCGTCCTCGGCGGCCGCGCTGGACGAGAACGAGAATGGGTGCCCGGTGATCTTGAATGGAGTTCCGAACACGGTCAGCCAGCCGAACTGACCCGGGCTGAACCGGAAGCCCGGATGGCCGTCCGGCTGCATCACCAGCGTCCAGCTGTCGCCGCGTTCCCGACGCACCGCGGCCACGCGGTACGGCCGACGTAGCATGAACAGCGGCTTGACCACACGGACGTAAAGCAGCAGCCCGATCCAGAAAATCGTCAGGCCAATCCATAGCGCCCGCTTCCACGGGTCGACCAGGTAGAAGCCCGATCCCACCATGTGCGCCATCCCGGCGGCGATGGCGACAAGCGCGAGCAGGATATGGCTGAGGTGCCACGCCTCGTAGCCGATTTTCAATCGCAGGCGCCACAGCGCCGTCACCACCAGCGCGATGAGCGCGATGATCGAGAGAACGGCGAAACGCGCGCTCCACGGCGTCTGGAGGAGATTGCGCGGCGCAAGCACTTCCGGCTGGCCCGCTGTTAGGATGACCGCGTGCGCCACGATCAGGCCGACCGCGATCAGCGAGATCTGGCGATGGAAGTGATAGATGACGTCCTCGCCCCACGGCTCGGTCACGAAGCGGAAGCGCGCCGTGAGGCCGAATTGCAGTCCCATCATCGCAAGGCCGGAATAGCCGAGCGCGACCGCGAACTCGGTCGAGAAGCCGCGCGCCGCTGGCAATGCACCCGTCAGCAGCACCAACATCGGGGCAAGAATGAAAAGAAGATAGACCGCGATCCAGATGACCCCACGCACGGAGTAGCGAACGCGCATAGACTCTACCTTCCGATGGGCTCGCCCACGAAGCGAACTTGTATCATTATACTCTATGCGATCGATGAGGGGAACGTCATGCCGAACCCGCTGATAGCATATTGCGGCCCAGCGGCGGTCCCGGACGATCTATGGATGCGCTGGAATTTCGATCCGCTGCTGATCGCGGCGCTCGCGGTGTTGTCCGTAGCGGTCGGTTGGGGCCGTTCGTGCGACGCCCGCGCCGGCTGGGCGGCGATTGCGCTGATGGTCGTCGTCTTCGTGTCCCCGCTCTGCGGGCTGTCGTCGGCGCTGTTCTCGGCGCGAGTGTTCCACCATGTCGGTACTGATCGCCGCCGTGGCTCCGCTGCTGGCACTGGCCTTTCCGCTGCGACGCGCAGGCTCGCCGCCGCTCGCCGCGATGGTCGTGACGCACGCGATCATCCTTTGGCTTTGGCACGCGCCCGGTCCCTATGAGTGGGGCCTCGCGACCGTGCCAGCCTACTGGCTGATGCAGGGCTCGCTATTGGGGAGCGCCTGGCTGATGTGGCGGGCGATCCTGGCGCCGAAGGCGCAGCCGGGCCCGGCGTTGATCGCACTCGTGGCGACGGTCGGGCAGATGGGGCTTCTCGGGGCGCTGATCGTGTTTGCGTCGCGGCCGCTCTATCCGGTGCATTTCGCGAGCACGTGGCCCTGGGGGTTCTCGCCGCTCGCCGACCAGCAACTCGCCGGGCTCCTGATGTGGGTGCCGGCGATCCTGCCCTATCTCGGCGTGGGGCTGTGGCTCGCCTGGTCGAGCCTGCGGCCGGTAGAGCTGGCTCGGTGACGCTCCTTCTCAAATTCACCCATCTCGCGGCGATCGCGATCTGGTCAGCCGGGCTGATCGTCCTGCCCTTCTTGTTCAGGCAGCGCCGGGCGCTTGATGTGGGAACGGAGCTGGACCGGCTGCACCGGATGACCCGGTTCGTCTATGTCGGAATGGCCTCTCCCGCCGCCTTCGTGGCCATCGCCAGCGGCACGGCGCTGATCTTCCTTCAGGCCACGTTTCAGGAATGGTTCTCCGTGAAGATGGTCCTGGTCGGGGGCATGGCGATGCTGCACGTCGTCGCCGGCCTCGTGCTGGCGGGCCTCTTCCTGGCGGATGGCCGCTTCGGTCGGGCATCCTATGTCGCGCTGTCGAGCGCCTACATCGTGCTGATCACGGCAATCATCTGGATCGTGCTGAGCAAGCCGCACATCGACTCCAACCAATTTGCCACGGATCTGTTCAGGCCCGGGGCGCTCGGTCAGTTTTTCGGGGATACCAGAATGCCGACGCCATGATCGAACACGAGCTTGCCCCCATGCCAGCCGGCGAAGCCCGTCATCACCGCGGCCAGGCCCGACAAGGCGAGGCCGTGCGGCAGGATCGATTCGGGATAGGCCAGCCGCAGGCCCCAGCTGGCCCCGGCGATCGCGACCAGTGTCATTGCCGCTACGGCGTGCGACCAGCTCGCCTCCAGGAGGCGGATGCCACGCACGAGCAGGAGTTCCGCAGTGCCGGCGATGCTGGCCGCGACGCCGGTCCAGAAGGCGATGCCCGCCGACCAGATGCCGACCCGAACCCAGAACGGGTCGCCCGACCACCAGTAGAAGACATCGACGCCGAGGGTCGCGAGGACGAACGCGATCGGGAAGTGCACCATGACCACGTGGATCGGATGACCGACCACGGCGACCGCCGATCCGACATCGAGCCGATGCAGCTCCAGCAGCACCGGGCTTTCGCGCGGAGTTGCCGCATCGTCTGTCTGCGCCATGCTTCCCGGCCTCCCGACTTCACCCATCTTGCACGCAGAATTCGAAATGTGTCACGTGCGGTGGTTCAACTCGGATCGGGCGTGGCGCTGGCCGGCTGCGACGGGCCGTTGTCGACCCTCGCCCCCTCAGGGCCGGCGGCGGGCACGATCGCGACCCTATGGTGGGTGATGCTGGCGGGCTCCGCGGCGATCTTCGCACTGGTCATCCTGATCTTCGCGCAGGTCATCCGCACGCCCGGCTGGGGTTCGAGCGTATCGCCGGCACGCTGGATCGTGCTCGGTGGCCTCGTCCTGCCGGCCCTGGTCCTGACGCCGCTCGTCGCCTATGCGCTGATCGCGGGCGAGCGGCTACTGCCGCTGCCGGGAACTGCCCGGGAGCGTATCGAAGCCGAGGGCAGGCAATGGCGCTGGAGTTTCCGCTATCCCGGCGAAGGCGGGGTGCAGACCGTGGATGTGCTGCATCTGCCAGCGGGCGTTCCCGTCGACATCGTGGTGAGCAGCGTCGACGTCATCCATTCTTTCTGGATCCCGCGCTTTGCCGGCAAGATCGACGCGGTGCCGGGCCATATGAACATCCTCCGCGTCCAGGCCGATGCACCGGGCCGCTACGAAGGACAGTGCTCCGAATTCTGCGGCATCGGCCACACTCGGATGCGGTTCGCCGTCATCGTCCATCCGGCGCAGGACTTTTCCGCTGCGCTCGCCCACGCGCCCGCTTCGTCAAAGGTGAACGAATGAGCGCGTCCGCCGACCAATCGCCGCAGGGAGGCCAAGCGCTGCGGCTGCACCGACAGCTCGCCGCGATCTGGGCGACTGGCCCGGGCGTTCAGCGCCTCGCCGCCGTCAATCACTCCGTCGTCGGCGTGCGCTTCATGGCGACGGCGTTCATCTTCTTCGCGATCGGCGGCGTGCTCGGCATGCTGACCCGCGTGCAGCTCGCGACGCCGATGGCGAGCTTCATGGCGCCGGAGACCTACAACCAGGTCTTTACCATGCACGGGTCGATGATGCTGTTTCTGTTCGCCATCCCTCTGGTGGAAGGCATCGCCGTCTATCTGACCCCGAAGATTCTCGGGGCGCGCGACTTTGCATTCCCGCGGCTGACCGCCTATGGCTACTGGTGCTACCTGTTCGGCGGCACGATCCTGACATGCGCACTGGTCGCCGGAGTCGCACCGGACGGCGGCTGGTTCATGTACACGCCGCTCAGCTCGACCGTCTACACACCGGGCGTCAATGCCGATGTTTGGCTGCTCGGCGTGACCTTCGTCGAAATCTCGGCGCTGACGTTGGCGGTCGAGATCGTCGTTTCGATTCTCAAGATGCGCGCGCCGGGCATGTCGCTCGACCAGATGCCGATCTTCGGCTGGTACATGCTGGTCACAGCGCTGATGATGGTGGCGGCCTTCCCGCCGCTGATCCTCGGCTCGATCCTGCTCGAGACTGAGCGAGCCTTCCACCTGCCGTTCTTTGACCCGACGCGGGGCGGTGATCCGCTGCTGTGGCAACACCTGTTCTGGCTGTTCGGCCACCCGGATGTCTACATCATCTTCCTGCCGATGGCCGGCATCCTGTCGACGATCATCCCTGTCCTCGCCGGCCGTCCGCTCGTCGGCTACCGGGCGATCGTCGTCGCGATCATTGCCCTCGCCTTCGTGAGTTTCGGCATCTGGGTGCACCACATGTTCACCGTGGGCATTCCGCATCTCGCTCTCGCTTTCTTCTCCGCGAGTTCGGCGATCGTCGCGGTGCCGACGGGCGTCCAGGTCTTCGCCTGGCTCGCCACCTTGGCGCATGGCAGGCCACGCTGGAACGTGCCGATGCTCTACGTCTTCGGCTTCTTCTTCATCTTCGTGATGGGCGGGCTGACCGGCGTGATGCTCGCCACGGTGCCGTTCGATTGGCAGGCGCACAACAGCTACTTCGTCGTCGCGCACTTGCACTATGTCGTGGCCGGGGCACTCGCTTTTCCGATGCTGGCGGCGCTGTATTACTGGCTGCCGCTGCTGACCGGACGCACTGCGGTGCACCTGCTGGCGGTGCCCGCCTTCTGGCTGATCTTCGTCGGCTTCAATCTGACCTTCTTCATGATGCACCTGACGGGTCTGCGCGGCATGCCGCGGCGCATCTACACCTATTCGGGAGAGGAAGGCTGGACCTCCCTCAATCTGCTGTCCTCGGTGGGCGGGTTCATCATGACGATCGGCTTCGCCCTGGTGGTGATCGACCTGTTTGCGCAACTCCGCTACGGACGCCGCGTGCGGCGCGATCCCTGGAGCGCGCGGACGCTGGAATGGGCCATGCCGATTCCGCCGGCGCCGTATAATTTCGCCTCGATCCCGCATGTCAGGACCGGACCCGACCGCACCGCCCCTGACGGGCTTGCGGTGTCGCTGGCGCGAGGCGAGGGATATCTCGGCTTCGCGCGCAACGGCTGGCAGGAGACGCTGGGCGTGCACATGACGTCCGGCGAACCCGAGCAGCTCATCGTGCTGGCGCGCCCGACATACCTGCCGCTCTACACGGCGCTCGCCACCGCGGCGGCGGTGCTGGCGCTGCTTTTCCAGCTCTATTTGCCGGCGCTCGCCGCGGCGCTGGTGGTCGCCGGGCTATTCGTCCTCGCTGGGCAGAGCGCCGGCCTCGGCCGAGACTACGGCCCGATGCCCGTGGGCCACGGCGTGAGCGTGCCGCCGCATACCGAGGTAGCCGGCTCGCCGCCGTGGTGGGCGCTGATCTTCACGCTGGTCGCCGACGGCACGCTTTTCACGTCCCTGGTGTTCGGAACACTCTATCTCTGGATCGCCGCGCCGAACTGGCCGCCGGCGGAGACGTTCGCGCCGGATCTCAGGCTCGCCGTCGCGGCCGCCGTGGCCCTCGTCGCCGCCGCAGCGGCCGCCCGCGGTTCATTGCGG
This sequence comes from uncultured Alphaproteobacteria bacterium, assembly GCA_963795435.1. Classification (GTDB taxonomy): domain Bacteria; phylum Pseudomonadota; class Alphaproteobacteria; order Acetobacterales; family Acetobacteraceae; genus JAFKFI01. The sequence goes on along the minus strand of CAWCHV010000009.1, from coordinate 207,276 downwards.
TCGCTTGCCGCCGACGACACGGCGCGCGGTTGGATCGGTCTCGCCGGGCTCGGGCTTGTCGTTGCCATTGCCGCGCTTGTGTGGCTGATCGGCGGTATCGTCCCGCGTCCAACCGAGCACGCGCTCGGCGCGACCGCCGCCGCGCTGCTCGCTTATGTCGGTTTGCACGCCGGCATCGGCCTGCTCTTCCTCCTCAGCAATCTCCTGCGCCTCGGCGCCGGCTTTGCGTCGCCCCGGCGGTCGCTGGATTTGCGCCTGACGCGGGTGTGGCTCGACTACACCCTGGTGACCGGCTTTGTCGCGCTCGGCCTTGTGCTCGCATTGCCCGCCCTGGTGGGGATCCTGGGGAGATGACCGTGAGCACACGTCCAGTTCCGCCTGGATACCTCCTGTGGCTCGCGGCCGGGTTCGCCGTTTGGTGCAGCGCGCTGGTCGCTCTCTACGCCCTCCATGCCATCGGCTGCGCCTTTGCCTGGTCGGCCGGTCCGCTGCACCTCGGCCTGGCCCTTGTGCTTTTGGCGCATCTGGCCGCGATCGGCTGGATGTGGCGTCGCCTCGGCCGTATCGGCCCGGCGCTCGATTTCGGTCAGACCGGCGCTTTCTTTCACACCGCGGTCATCTGGGCCACGATCGCCGCATTCGCCACGACGATCTTTACCCTCGGCGCGACGCTGCTGCTCACCGTGTGTAGGTGAACTGCTGGCGGCCGAGTCGGCACGCAGTGTGCGCTTCCAGGTCGAACTTGAGGCGCGGAACGGGGAAGGGGATGTCCCGATCGCGGTTTCAAACGGCCTCGGATCGCCCGAAGGCGCCGCGCCGGCTCCGCGCGTGGCTGACGCCGAGCTGACTCACGCGATTTCACGGATGGCACGAGCGGCCGAGCCGGTGCCGGACCGTGCCAGAGCGGGATGACGTCGCGTCGAATCGGGCTTTCCCGACGCGGACGTGATCTGATTCAAGCTGCTGGCTGGGTTGGAGGCCAGCAGCGGATGGCAAAGCCCTTGTCCAAGGATCTACGCGAGCGGGTGGTGATGGCGGTGGTGCGCGACGGATTGTCGGGCAACCAGGCGGCGGCGCGGTTCGGGGTTGCCGTCAGCACGGCCAACGCCTGGGTCAATCGATTCCGGCAGACGGGGAGCTTGGCACCTGGGCAGATCGGCGGACACCAGCCGGCCACGCTTTCGGGGGTGCACCGCGATTGGCTGCTGGCGCGCTGCAAGGGTGGCGACTTTACCTTGCGCGGCCTGGTGAGCGAGCTCGCCGTCGAGCGGGGCCTCAAGGTCGACTATGTATCGGTCTGGCGTTTCGTGCACGCCGAGGGGCTGACGCATAAAAAAAGACCGTTCAGGCCAGCGAGCGCGATCGCCCCGACGTCGCCCGACGGCGGGCGCAGTGGCAGCGCTATCAAGGGTGGATCGATCCCAAGCGTCTGGTGTTTATCGACGAAACATGGACCAAGACGAACATGGCCCCGCTCCGTGGCTGGGCGCCCAAGGGCAGCCGCTTGCCGGGCCGTGTGCCGTACGGCCACTGGAACACCATGACGTTTCTGGCTGCCCTCCGCCACGACCGGATCGAGGCGCCATTCCTGCTCGATGGCGCGATCAACCACGAAAGCTTCCTGGCCTATGTCGAGCAGGTGCTGGTACCGACCTTACGCCACGGCGACGTGGTCGTGGCCGACAACCTCGCCTGCCACAAAAGCCCAGCGATACGGCGCGCCATACGCAACACCGGTGCACGTCTGCTCCTGCTGCCGAAATATTCGCCCGACCTGAACCCGATCGAGCAGGTGTTCGCCAAACTCAAACACCTCCTGCGCAAGGCCGCCGCTCGAAGCCGAGATGAAGTTGCCCCAGTTTCGTGGAGTGATCGAGGGCTTGGCTGATTACGGTTCTGTCGTGACCATGTGGCCTGCTGTTTCGTAGGCGATCGGCGATCGGTAGCCCAGGGCGGAGTGCAGCCGCACGGGGTTATAGAATCCCTCGATGAAGCTGAAGCACGCGATGCGCGCCTCGGCCTGCGACGCAAAACGGCGGCGATCCAGCAGTTCGCACTCGAGGGTTGCGAAGAAACTCTCGCACATGGCGTTGTCATAGGCGTCGCCGACCGAGCCCATGGAGGGCCGAACACCGGCTTCCTTGCAGCGCTTGCCGAACGCCAACGACGTGTATTGGGTGAATTCAAGTGGTCGTCGCAACACTCTGGAGGGATGTTGGGATGGCAGGTCGACGTCGGTCGGATCGAGCGTTGCGAAGTAAGCTGCGTTCGCCGGGACGACCTCCGGTCGCGCAGCAGGCGCACCGGCGGCGTTTTTGGGTCTTGATTGCGGGTGGTCTATCGAGCGAGGACGCGGCGATTGGCGCGGGCGTGTCGGCGCCGGTAGGAGCACGGTGGTTCCGAAAGGCAGGCGGCATGCCACCATCGACACTTGCGCCATCATCGCAGCCGTTGTCCGGGCGATACCTGTCGTTCGCCGAGCGGGAGGAGCTTGCAATCCAGCATTCCCAGGGCGCCGGGGTGCGGCAGATCGCCCGGCACATGGGGCGGTCGGGATCGACGATCTCGCGAGAGCTGCGTCGCAACGCCGCCACGCGGGGCGGCGAGCTGAATTATCGGGCCACTACGGCGCAGTGGCATGCTGAACGGGCTGCCAGGCGCCGAAAGCCTGCGAAGCTGGCGCACAACGCGCTACTGCGGACCTACGTGCAGGATCGGCTGGCCGGCATGGTCGTCACGCCAAGCGGTGCTGCGGTTCACGGACCGACAGTATCGTGGAAAGGCCGCCGACACGGACCTCGGAAGGATCGGCGATGGGCGTCGGCGTGGAGCCCGGAGCAGATTGCCCACCGCCTACGGCTCGACTTCCCTCACGATGAGACGATGCGCATCAGCCACGAAGCCATCTACCAGTCGCTTTACGTGCAAGGCCGCGGGGCTCTTCGGCGCGAGCTGACTGCCTGTCTGCGCACCGGGCGGGCGTTGCGTGTGCCACGGGCGCGCACCCGTGGACGAGGCAAGTCTTTCATCGTGCCGGAGATCATGATCAGCGAGCGCCCGGCGGAAGTTGCCGATCGGGCTGTGCCGGGCCACTGGGAAGGCGACCTCATCCTGGGATTGGACAGTTCGGCAATCGGCACTTTGGTGGAGCGCACGACGCGCTTCACGATGCTGCTGCACTTGCCGCGGATGGCGGAGCACGGTGTGGGCGTTCGCATGAAGAACGGCCCGGCGCTGGCCGGGCATGGCGCCGAAGCCGTCCGCGACAGCATCGCTGGCACCATCACCGACCTGCCGGAGCAGCTGCGCCGGTCGCTGACCTGGGATCAGGGGACGGAGATGGCGCAACACACACGGCTGAAGATCGACACGGGCTTGGATGTCTACTTCTGCGATCCACACAGCCCATGGCAGCGCGGCACCAACGAGAACACCAACGGGCTGCTACGTCAGTATTTTCCGAAGGGCACCGACCTGAGCGCACACAGCAAGAGTGCTCTCCAAGCGGTCGCGCTGGCTCTCAACACCAGGCCGCGAAAGACCCTTTGTTGGAAAACACCTGCCGAGGCGTTTGACGAGCACCTGCGGTCGGTTCACATGGGTGTTGCGACGACCGGTTGAACCCGAGTTGGCTCCCTTGATCACTGTGATGGATCACGTCGCGCGGTCGCCGCTGGCCGACGGCCATCTCGAGCGCCTCCAGCACCAGCTCGGCCCGGAGATGGTTCGCCATCGCCCAACCCACGATCTTGCGGCTCCAGGCATCGAGCACGACTGCAAGGTAGAGGAACCCGCGACGGTCGGGATGAAGGTGATGTCAGCGACCCAGAGCCGGTTCGGGCCGGGGGTGGAGAACCGGCGGTCGACCAGGTCCGGTGCTGGTCGGGCCTCCTTGTCCCGCCGCGTCGTGATTGGCCCAGTGCGGCGGCGGCTGGCGCCGACGAGACCGGCGTCGCGCATGAGCCGCGCAATCCGCTTGCGCCCGTGTCTGTCTCCTCCTGCCCGCAGCTCGGCGTGCACACGGGGCGCCCCATATGTCTCGCGTGAGCTGGCGTGCACGGTTCTCACCCGCTTCAGCAGCGCCGCGTCGGCGATCGCATGGGCGGACGGTGGACGATGTCGCCACGCATGGTAGCCAGTCTCCGACACGCCGAGCACGCGCGCCATGGTCGCAATCGGAAAGACGGCCTGGTTCGCGCTCATGAACTCGAAGATCCGGACGGCACCGCGCCGGTCTCGCGAGCAAACCAGGCGGCCGCTCGAGAGAGGATGTCGCGCTCCAGGCGCAGTTGCTTGTTCTCGCGGCGCAGCCGAACGAGCTCATCGCGGTCGGCCGGCGTCACAACGTCACCCTTCTCCTCCCGGCGGCCCTTCGGTCGGTCGGCCTGAGCGACCCAATTGCGGATCGCCTGCGCGGACGGTTCGAACTCACGGGCTAGGTCCGCCGGATCTCGTCCGGCGCGGACCAGATCAACCATTTGGCGCCGGAATTCCGGCGAGTAAGGCGGGCGTGTCTTGGGCATGGAGTGCTCCTCCTGCGAAAGCCTGAAGGGCTCCACGAAGGCGGGTCAACTTCAGACCACCTGCAACGCGCGATGAAGGCTGTGGCGCAGGCCCGGATCCCCGTGCTGATCGTCACGGGTGGTTGGAACCGAAGCTTCGACACGGCCGCCGACGTGCTGGCGAAGTTGCTGCACGGGCGCCATATCGTTGTTCGTTCTCCGAACCACTTCGTGCGACTGGCGAACGCGGCGGACTTCAACCGGGAAGTCGGCGCGTTCATGCGCGAAACCGACCGGGCGCGGCCGGCCCTGCGTCCGGCACAGTAACCCGACGCAAGCAAGCTCACGCACGTACGGGCACAAGGCTCGACCGCGGCCGCATCCGCTTGTGCAGCGCCGCCTGCGCGATCGGCTTCCTGGCGGACCGCTGCGGGACGCCGCCCAAGGCGCGCCCGTGCGCGCGGACGCTGGCCGAAGACCTGGCGTGGGTCGGGAACGCGCTGTACGGCTTGGGGGAGGTGTAAGCCCCAAAGCAGAAAGCCAGGCGCGTCATGATGCGCCAGCGCACGACGCCGTGGATCGCCGGGGTCCGCTCTCGACGATGGCGGCGAGCGCCGTCCGGTGCGCCGCGCCGTAGGCGACCGGGAAGCCGGTCGCGTCGATCACCTGCCAGCCGCCGGGTGTCTCCACGACCGTCCAGGGCGGCGGGAAGCGGCGGGCGGCCACACTCATTGCCAGTCGAGCATCTCGATCACCTTCCTGGCTGGCGCGCGCCTCAGCCTCCGGTGAAACAGCGTGCGCCGCAGCGGCAGGAAGCCGCGCGCCTTGCGCCACATCCGCCAGCGTGCGCGCGTGCCGAACTTGCAGCGCATGGAGGGGCTGAGAGGGATCACCTCTTTACCTGCCGGGCCTGAAAAGCAATGCCGATGCTGACCAGCCTCACCTACGCGGCCCGCGCCGCCACCGGCGGCTCGAACGGAATCACCACGACGATGGGATTGTCGTAGTCGGCCAGATTGGCCGGCGGCCTGGCGCCGTCCTCCACCGACGGCGGCAAATCGCCCGGCGGATACATCAGCACCGATTCCAATGCGTCCTGCGCCTGAGACACGATCGCGCCCGCACTCGCCGCTGCCGATGTGATCCCTGGCCGGTCGGGGAAGCTGATCCAGAACACGCCGGCATCGTCCGGCTCGGCCACGGCGTAATAGTGCTGCATTTGCCCCTCCTTTACCGCTGCGGCGGCCACTCCCAGCCGGCGGCTTCCGCGATCGAGCGCAACAAGCCGCGTTTCAGGTCGCCGGGGTGCCTTGGCGCACTGATGTTGCGGTGCCCCGGCTTGCTGAAGACCACGTGCGAGCCCTTGCCCGGCCGCTCCGTCCATCCGTCGCGCCGAAGCCGGCTCATCACGTCACGCGCCGTCACGCTTCGCCGAGCATTTCGAGCACTCCGCTCCGCCAGCTCGCGCGGAAGCTGAACTTGCCCGTTCGATCACTGGCACAACGTCCGCCAACGATACGCGGAGCCGTTCCACACCTGCGCCTGGCGGCAGGAGGTGCCGAGCGGCGGGATCACTGCCGGCCGGATGGGAGGCATGATCGCCGGCAGCAGGGGCGGGATGACCAACGGCGTTGTGGCCGACCGCGTGTCCGTCGGACTGTCGCATAATTGCTCGTTCTGCCCGTTGACAAAGGTCCAGCGGCAAGCCGCCTGCGTGGTCCCGGAGGGGGTCAGGGCGCCGGCGATGCCGAGGGCGACGAGTGCGCGGCTCATGCCGCCGCCCGCCGTCGGGGCGTCCGATCCTCGAGGTCCAGCTTGTCCATCGGCACCCCAGCAGCCGCCAAGGCCCGGCAGATGAACTGCTTCTGCGTGATCCCCTCGGCCGCTGCCTGCTTCGCCAACGCGATTGCCGACTCCTCGGCCAGCTTCACGTTGACCAGCACCGTCCGCCGGCCGCGCGCCACCACCGCCGGAGGCAGAGCCCGCCCGGCTTCCGATGCCTCCTGATGCAGCACGGCGGCACTCGCCGGCCGCTCCGCCACGCTCTTGAACTGTTTCGCTGCCATCAGGTTCCCGCCTTTACATCTTTCCGGATTGGCGAGTTTACGACGTCCCGCCAATCTCGCGCAACTCGCCCAGCAGGGCGGCAATCTCCGCCGTGGCCGCCCCGTCCTTCGGTACCGATCCGGAGAAGCCGACCTCCGCGTAGGCCACCGCCCCGCTGATCACCGTCTGCAAGCGCGGCAGGTCCGCGTCCAGCTGCGTGGATCGGCTCCCTGCGCTCTGGTGCCATCATGTGCGGACAGGGTCATCCATGTGCGGACAGGGTCATCCGAAAGAGCGCGCTTGGAGGGCCGGTGTCATCGGTCCTGCAGTTCTCCCCGAAAGTGGGCTTTGAATATTCTCTGATTGGCGTTCATTCGGCCTATGTCGCGGGGCGGCGCAGCAGCCCCAGCCCCAGCCCCACGAGTTCACCCGCAAAGACCAGCGGCGGGGGCGGCTCTGGAATCGCGGCCAGGGCACTGACCGAAACATTATCGATTTGCAGGAAATCGTTCTGGGCGCCGTTGCCTGGCGTCCAGGCGAGCTGCACCATGTCCTGGAACAAATCGCCGAAGGTGAAATGGGTGAGGCCGGCGAGGCCATTCGTGGTCACCACGGTAGAGATGGTGGTGCCATCTGCGCGAGTCCCCACCAACGTCACGTCCTCGGGATTACCCGCTCGGTTATAGACGTCGCCGAAATCGGCCGCGTCCAGGTCGAACGCGCCGCCGCCCAGGCGGGTGAGCGTCGTTGTTGTTCCGGCGAGTTCCTGCGACAGGGTGGTGCCGGCCGGATCGGCGCTCCAAGGATAATCGAGGCCATAGAAGAAGAACGGCGAGGCGCCGCTATGCGCGGCGCTGTTGTCGAAGTGGAATCCCTTCGAGTTCAAACGGACCACTGAGCGTGCCGAACTCGCTCGCGAATTCGGTAAAGTCGATCACTGTATCGGCTTGTGCGCGAGCCAGGGCGAGCAGCGCGACCGCAGCTCCGAGCAGAAGCGTCTTCATCGGGCATCTCCCCGCGACGGCTTGCTGAGTGAATGTGGTGCCGCGGGTCTCGTTGCGCAATGGCCATAATACAGTCCCCTCAAGGTGACCCCGCGTACTATGATCGTTCCTACCGAGGTGCTACGCCGGCTTGAGGCGCTCGGGCCTCGTCCGGGGCGACGGCGAGAAGGTGAGGGCGATCGCCACGGCCCCGAGCCCGACGGCCAGTGAGGCGAGGTGCATCCCCGCGTAGTCGCCGAAGCGGTCGAAGATCCAGCCGCCGACCGGCGGCCCCGCCGCCATGCCGACGCAGGAGGCCATGATTGCGGCACCGAACACCGTGCCCATGATGCGGGTGCCGAAACAGTCGCGTACGAGCACCGCGTAGAGCGGCATCACTCCGCCGTAGGCCAGGCCGAAGACCGCGGCGACGGCATAGAACTGCCCGAGGCTGCGGGCCGGGAGGAAGGCACCGATCGCGAGCGCCTGCAGCAGCAGCCCCCCGATCAGCACCAGCTTGGCGCCGTGGCGGTCGGCGAGCACTCCCAGGAGCAGGCGCCCTCCAAGTCCCGCCAAGCCCTGAAGGCTGTAGACGCTGACGGCGGCCAAGGCGGACAGGCCGCAGACCATGGCGTAGCTCACCACGTGGAAAATCGGGCCGGAATGCGCGAGGCAGCAGGCGAAGAAGGTCGCCGCGAGCACCACGAATTGGCGACTACCCAGGGCCCGGCACACGGTGAAGCCCTCGCCCGCCGGTCGGGCCGCCGCGGCGGCTGAGGGCATCGCCGGCGGACGGCGCAGTAGCGGCCGGCAGCAGGACGGCCCAGGCGAGGAGCCCGATCACGAGCTGGGCGGTGCGCTAGTCATAGCCAGAGAGGAGCAGCCCCTGCGCGAAAGGCGCGACGGTCACCGGTGCTATGCCGAGCCCGGCGGAGACGAGGGAGACGGCAAGCGCGTGGTGGCGGTCGCACCAGGCGCTCGCCGTCGCCATCATGGGAGCGAAGAAGGCGCCGACCGCCGCCCCGAGGAACAGGCCGTGGGCGAGCTGAAAAGCAAGCAGGCTCGTCGCCCGGCTGGCCAGCACCAGCCCGGTGCCGAGCAGCAGCCCGCCGGCGACACCGACCATCCGCGGGCCGTGGCGGTCGCAGACCCAGCCCCAGCCGAAGGCGCCGACCCCCATGGCGAGGAAGGCGACCGTCATGGAGGCGGAGATGCCGGCCCGCGACCAGCCCGTCCCGGCGGCGATGGGGTCGAGGAACACGGCGAGGGAGAACATCGACCCCATGCCGATGCAGCCCATCAGCGCGCCGACAGCGACGATAACCCAGCCGTAGTGTCGTTCCATTCGCGTCTTCCTCCGGCGAAGTCTGTCCGACCGGCATCGGGCCCTTGCTTGGGTCTCATCCTCCCAGATCATGGCCGCGACGCAACCGGCCGTGTCGCAGGCGAGCCACTCGCCGAGCGGCGCAAGGTGCTCGCATTGGCGCAGCGGCGCGATCGCAACAGTCTTGGTAATGGAGTTGTCGTGCTGGGGCCGCAGCACGACGAACTTGTTGGCGCGCTGGCGTTGTGGCCGCTTGGTGGTCGATCCAACTGCAACGAAACGCGCAGTCGGCGGCACGAGGAAGAACGACATTGCCAGCATCCAGATGGCGTTATGCAGGCCGATCGCCGCGGACACGAAACCTATCACTGCGGCGCCGGCTAGGACGCCGGCATAGCTCGCCGTCGTCATCGCGCTGATCGCGAGCGCGGGCGGCAATCGTGGCGGCGCCATTCAGGATAGCGTAGTTGCCGGCGGTACGCTTGACCCCGCACTGCCGGCACATCGCTGGAAGCGGGCGTCCGTCGGGTCCTCGAGGGATCGAACCGATCCCGGAAGAACCGTCCAGCGGCGCAGTGCCGCAGCGCCGGCTTCAGCAAGCCCGTATAAGCCAGGCTCGATCCGCTCGAACCATCCGTAGACGTTGCGCAGCAGGATCCGCCCGGCATTGGGCGCAATCGGCTTCAGGTCTCGCGGGCGCAGCGGCCCGACCTGCAACGCGGCGGCGCAGGTTAGGGCCTGTTGCCGGTAGGCGGTCATGATCGGCTGTCGCGTCGAGCCTCCGCGTGTGGGATCACCTTGCCGCGCGGCGTGCTCCTTCAGCAGGCGGCGACGCTGACGGAGATTCGGCCGTGGGCGATACGGCGCGGGTTCGGCCAAGATCTCGACGCGGTTCCGTGCCGGATGCACCGCCAGCAAGCCAAAGCCCAGCAGCCGGCAGAGACGGTGCGCCCGATGATCTCGATCCCGGCCACGGCGCGTCGCCAAAACCGCCAACCAGACCTCATCCGCGACGCGCAGACGCTCGACCCCCTGCAGCACCAGCTCCAAGGAGAGGATCATTTCAGCTCTGTGACCACGAGCACCGGCGGTTCGCCTTGGCGCACAGCCACGATATCGCAGCCGCACACCTCTCCCTTCACCTCGAAGCCCTGCGCCTCAAGGAAGCATTTGACGGCGTCATAGAGGGAGGTCTCGAGCCCCCGGGCAGTGCCAATCGACATGCCACCATTCGATCCCATGGTCGCGCTCTTGTCAGTCGCAACGTTGGAAGGCGTGCCGGGTGAGCCCCACAGTGTGGTCGCGCCAGTCGGCGAGGTCGAGCAGGCGCGCAGAAGCATGCCTCGAGTATTTCCGCCTTTCGCAATGAATACGGATGCGTTGCGAGCGCCGCTGGGGTAGCCTTTCCAGCTGGAAGTCCCCGTGAGGAGGCAAGCTGTGACTGTGGATCGGGAAGGGGCACGCCGCTCCTGGGGATCGATGGTGCGCACCGCCCGGGCAGCCGTGGCGGTGCTGCTGATCGGCGGAATTGGGCTGACCCTTCCTCCGCAGACACGGGACATGCTCGCCTTTCTCGACAGCAATCGGGTGTGGGCGGCGATCAGCTTCCAGCTCGCCCTTATAGTGTTTGGCGGCTCCGCCTGGTTCTGGTCGCGTGCGGCACTCGCCGCCCGGTTCGGCATCGACGACTTGCAGCGTCGCCAGCCGCCGAGTCCCGACTTCGATTGGGCGGCATTCACCTGGCTGCCACGCCTCATGCTCGTCGCCACCTTCCTGGTTGGCCTGGTGATCGAGATGCAGAGCCAGAGCTTCTGGACGGTTGCCGGGGCCGCCGTGTTAGGCGGGTTGGCTCTGCTGATCACGATCGTCCGGCCTCATCGCGCATCATCAGGTCCGCCGCCGGCGCCGCGAGGCGGGGTCCGCACCTGGATCCGAGGTGGCGCATCGGCGCGTCTGCGCGCGTTGATACAGCGGGCGCCATTCGGTGCCGGACCGGCGATGGCGCTCCTGGTGCTCGGACTGCTGCCGTTGGTACTCGGATCGATCGAGGCGTTCACCTCGGCACTGCTCCTGCCCAATCGCCTGCCCCTCCTGTTTCCTGGGCCGGCGATCGCCCTGTTGCTGCTCGGTCTGATGATCGGCCCGCTGGTCGCGGCGACCTTCGTGTGCGACGGACTGACGCTGCAATGGCGGATCGGGCGGCTCCGCCTCGGGCTCCGCCGGCCGCCGGTGCTGATCCTGATCCTGCTCTACGTCTTCGTGCTCGTTCCGGCGCTCTTCGACGTGCACACCGTGCGGGTGATCGATGCCGAGCCGGCGCGGCGCCAGTCACTGGATACCTTGTTCGCCGTGTGGACGCGGCGCTGCGCGCCCGCCACGGGGCCGGTGCAGCCGGTCATCGTCGCGGTCTCCGGCGGCGCCACGCGGGCTGGCTTATGGGGTGCGGCGGTGCTCGACCGTGTCCTGCAGGCACAGCAGCCCGGCGGCCCGGCGCTGTTCGCGGTCAGTAGCGTGTCGGGAGGCTCCCTCGGGGTGGCCGGAGCAATGACCCTGCTCAGCCGAGAGGACCCGCCCTGCCATACTGCGGACCTCGCCTCGCTGCGTCCGGTGACGGACAAGCCGGTGCCGCTGGCCGGCGATGCGCTCGGTCCGCTGCTCGGCGGATGGCTGCTCAACGACATCCCTCGGGCTGCCTTCGATCCGATCGCGGCGGTGATCCGCTGGGTAACGGGCCATCAGCCACGTGGCGGTGACAGCGCCGAGGCGATCGAGCACGGGTTCGAGGATCTCTGGCGCGCGGCACGGCCGGAGGGAGCGCCGGGATGGGACCAACCCTTCCTCTCGCTATTCTACACCGATCACGCCGGCACGTACCGGGAGGGCATGCCGCTCTGGTTCGCGAACGGCACCGACGCGACGACCGGCAATCGGGTGATCACCGCGCCGATCGCGGCGCCGGCGAACCGGGACGACACCGCGCCGTGGCCGTTCCGGGGTGCACGCGACTTCCGTACGCTGATGAAGGCCGACGTGCCGATCTCCACGGCGATCAACAATACGGCGCGCTTCCCGTACCTCGAGCCGTTCGGCGAGATGCTCCCGGCCGGCGGAGGAACGCAGGTCGGCTCCCTGGTCGATGGCGGGTATTTCGAGAATGAGGGGCTGCAGACCGCGCTCGAGCTCGCCGAATGGCTCGCCGCCCACCCCCCGTCCAGTCGGTTGGTGCAGCCGATCATCGTGCAGGCAACCGGCGATGGCGAGGCGAGTGTGGGCACCGCCGACGTCATGACCTGCGCCAACGTATCCGATGGGGCGTTCATTCCAGATAGTAAGCACAGTGCCTGGCAAATTCTGGCCCCGGTCCTCGGCCTCAATCACGTTCGCGGCGGTCACTCGGCCGTGCTGCTGCGGCAAGCGCATGACCAGTTCTGCGGTGAGCCTTCCCGGTTCGTGCATTTCTTTTTGCCTGCCGATCACGGCACCCCGGTCCCGCTGAACTGGGTGTTGTCGGACCGCACGGCACGCTTCATCTGGTCCGCGTTCACCGACGACCAGGTCGCGAATGCGGCCGAGCTCACCCGACTCGGTGCGGCACTCGCGCCAGTATCGGCGAGGCCAGCGAGAGAGTCTGCAGCGGAAGGAAAGTAGGCCGAAGTGCCAGAACGGCTTTATGGAAAGTCGCCTAATCGGCCGTCACTGTGGATGCACCGGAATTGGAAAGGTCGCCACGTAGGCTCCCCAAGAATCGACGACAACGTGCGTCGGGCCACGGTACTGAGCTTTCGCGAGGCCGACAAACTTTTGCCCCACCAGCACAACGAGGCAGACGGCAATCACGGTCAGAACGATTTTCGTATAGCGGTCGATCATAACGTTTTCCCTTGCTCGGTGCGAAGGCCAAGGTGGCGTTTTTGGAAGGTTGAGGTGGTCCCGGAAAATCGGACAGGTGCTTAAGCTTGGTTCGCCCTGGCTGGAGGACGGACCCGATGACGGGCAAGCGGAAGAGGTATTCGGCGGAATTGAAGGCGAAGGTCGCTCTCGAGCGCTGCGTGGTGAGCTGACGACGGCGCAGCTGGCGACGAAGCACGGCGTGCACCAGAACCGAGGAGCGTCGCCATGCCGATCCCGCTGAGGAGTGATCTTGATGCCTCGCGCCTGCGATTGGCAGCACGCGAGAGCAAAGACGCCGGTCAGACCCGTCGCCTGCTGGCGCTGGCGTCGATCTATGACGGCGCCACGCGCACCGAGGCGGCCCAGATCGGCGGGGTGACGCTGCAGATTATCCGGGACTGGGTGCTGAAGCTGAACGCGCACGGCCCGAAGGGCTGATCGACCGCAAGGCTCCTGGCGCGAGGCCGCGACTGAATGCAGCTCATCGGGCGGCACTGGCGGCCGTCGTCGAGGATGGGCCGATGCCAGCCGTGCATGGCGTGGTGCGCTGGCGCATCGTCGATCTGTGTCAGTGGTTGTGGGAGGAGTTTCGGGTCAGCGTGTCCGAGCAGACGCTGAGCCGTGAACTGCGCGCCATGGGGTATCGCCGTCTGTCTGCTCGCCCGCGCCATCAGTAATACCAAGGCTTCGAGATTGTGACTCGAGGGGCTTCCCCGACGCGGCGGCGTTCTGATTCAAGACGGCGAACGCAGGAGTTCGCCATGCCGATCCCGCTTCGGGCCGATTTTGATGCGTCGCAGCTGCGGTCCGCTGCCCGCCGGAGCAAGGACGGTCCGCAGGCGCGGCGATTGCTGGCGTTGGCGGCGATCTACGATGGTGCGAGCCGCACGGAGGCGGCCCGGATCGGCGGTGTGACGTTGCAGATCGTGCGCGACTGGGTGGTCAAGCTCAACACCCATGGCCCGGACGGCCTGGTCGATCGCAAGGCGCCCGGTCAGCCGTCGCGGCTGAACGACAGGCACCGCGCGGCGCTGGCCGAGATGATCGAGAGCGGGCCGATCCCCGCGATTCATGGCGTGGTGCGTTGGCGCATCATCGACCTGTGCCAATGGGTCTGGGACGAGTTCCAGGTCACCATCGCCAAGCAGACGCTCGGCCGCGAGCTGCGCGCGATGGGGTATCGCAAGCTGTCCGCGCGTCCGCGTCATCACGCGCAGGCCGAGGGCGCCATCGAGGCTTTTAAAAAAGCTTCCCCGCGCAGCTGGACGCGATCGCGCGCCAGAAGGGCGTCGCTCCCGGCGATGTAGAGATCTGGTTCGGCGATGAAGCGCGCATCGGTCAGAAAAACAAGATCACGCGACGCTGGGCGAAACGCGGCACCCGGCCATCCGCCCCACACGACCAGCGCACGGCCTCGACCTACATCTTCGGTGCCATCTGCCCCAAAGAGGGCAAGAGCGTCGGCCTGATCCTGCCCTGGTGCAACACCGAGGCGATGGGCCTGCATCTGGCGGCGATCTCGGCGCAGGTCGCGCCCGGACGGCACGCGGCGCTTCTTGTCGATCAAGCCGGATGGCACACGTCCGAGAAGCTCGTCGTGCCCGACAACCTCACAATCGTGTCGCTGCCCGCCAAATGCCCAGAGCTGAACCCGCAAGAGAACGTGTGGGAGTTCATGCGCGACAACTGGCTCTCCAACCGAGTGTTCACCTGCTACGACAACCTGGTCGACCATTGCTGCGACGCCTGGAACAAACTCGTCGATCAACCTTGGAGAATCATGTCCCTTGGGCTGCGAGACTGGGCGCATGGGTACTGATCAGAGAAGTCCTGGTATAAGCGTCCGCTGAAACCCGCCTACCATCCAGAGCGCAGATTTGGGATCCTTCGTTCCACCTAATGTGGATCGCTAAGTGTCCACTTATAGCGGACGGCCGTACGGCTGTCCGGCTCTGTGGTTGCGATGGTCACATCGAGTTCCGTTTTTTGCTTGGTCGGTAGATCGGGCCCCGATCCCCGGAGACAAGCCGCCCGAATTCCCACTACGCATCGGTCGGCCAAGCAGCTAACTCCGCTTTGGCGGCTTGTGCGCGACAACGATGCCGGAGACGCGACCGCCGGCTGCAGGCGTGGCGCGCGGCCCCGCTGACTTGGTGGTCGCGATTCTGGTCGGCTGCAGGGCGAGCTCGGGGATCGGCTGGGCGGTCTCCCGGAAGCCGTCCCACGGATCGCGCGTCCATCGGCGCAGCAGGTCGGGCACGCTGCGGATGGTGAACGCGGCGGGATCGAGCCCGGGCTTCACCCCACTCCAGGAAAGCGGCATGGCGACGGTTGCCCCGGCCCGCGCGCGCGGGCCGAACGAGCCGATCGCGGTGTTGCCGAGCCCGTTGCGCAGATAGTCGATCAGGATGCGCCCGCGCCGCTCCGCCTTCGACAGGGTGGGCAGGAAGCGATGCGGCTCCTCCTGGCTCATCGCCTCGGCGAAGGTGCGGCAGAACGCCTTGGTCTGCTCCCAGTCGGCACGCGGCGCGATGGGCACCACGACATGCAGCCCCTTGCCGCCGGTGGTGCGCGGGAAGGCGGCGAAGCCGAGCGCCTTGAGCCGGTCGTGCACGTCGTGCGCCGCCTGGATCACCTCGCTGAAGGCGACGCCCTCGCCGGGATCGAGGTCGAGCACGATCCAGTCCGGATGCAGCGGATCGGCCTCGGCGGCACCCCAGGGATGCAGCTCGACGTCGACACCTGCGCCATCGCGACCAGGCCCGCGGCGTCGTCGATGACCAGGAAGGGCGAGCCCGTGGCCGAACCCTCGCGGATCTGCTCGGGGAGCAGGCCGTTTCCGCGCTTCTGGAAGAAGTGCTCGCCGCCGATCCCCTCCGGGCAGCGCACGATCGCCAGCGGCCGCTGCGCAATCCAGGGCAGCGCCTAGTCGGCGACGGCGAGCCAGGTACTCGGCGAGGTCGCGCTTGGTGACCCCCGGCCAGAGCGGCCGATCGGCATGCGACAGCTCGACGCCGCCGATCGTCTCGCGGCCCCGCTTCGGCGCATGGGCGATCACCACGGATGGGCGTGGGTTCACCGCGCCGGTGCTCTCCCGAGCTGACTGCGGGCGACGGAGGGGCGGCACCGCGATCTTCGGCCCACGCCGGGCGACCGAGACGCGGCCCGGCGCGGCGCGCGGCTTGACCACGCTGCGCTTGGCCTCCGGGTCGGGCGGGGCCAGCACGACCTGCTCGGCGCTCTTATCCTCGCAGCCCAAGATACACCGGGTGGCGGACCCTGCCCGCCCCCGACCAGGCGGTGAACTGGATCTCGGCGACCAGCTCGGGGCGCACCCAGTGTATCCCCGGCTCCAACGGCTCGCCGGCGACCAGCAGCTCGGTCGGCGGCTCGGCGGCCACGGGGTCGAGGCGGCCGCGCAGCTCGGTCAGCTCCCGCTCGGTAAAACCGGTGCCAACCCCGCCGGCGTAGTGCAGGCCGCCGGCCTGGTCGTGGTAGCCGAGCTGCAAGGAGCCAAGACCCGTGCGGCTGCCGCCCGGCAAGGTCCAGCCCAGCACGATCAGCTCCTCGCGGCCCTGGCACTTTACCTTGAGCCAGTCCTTGCCCCGGCCGGGCCGGTAGGGCGCGTCGGCGCGCTTGCAGATGATGCCCTCCAGCCCCATGCCGCAGGCCCGCCGCCGCAACTCGGCCGTGTGTCCCTCGACATGGTCGCTGTAGCGCAGCATGCCGTTCCAGTCGGCGAGGCCAGCCAAGGCCTGCTTGCGATCCCGCAAGGCGCAGGGCCGCAGGTCCCAGCCGTTGAGATGCAGCAGGTCGAACAGGAAGAACGTCAGCTGGCCGTCGTTCCCGTCCGAGAGCCCGGCTTGCAGATCGGGGAAGCTCGAGGCGCCGCTCTCGCGCAGGGCGACCAGCTCGCCGTCGAGCAGCGCGGTGCGGGCCCCGAGAGCCGCGACCGCCTTGGCCACGGCGGGCAGGCGATCCGCCCAGTCATGGCCGTTGCGGGTCAGCAGACAGACCTCGCCGTGATCAACGCGGGCGAGCAGGCGGTAGCCGTCGAACTTGATCTCGCTCACCCAGCCCTCGCCCGCCGGCGGCGCCTCGGCGATCGAAGCCAACTCGGGCGCCTGCTCGCGCGGCAGTGCCCCGCGCACCGCGCCGGCAGCGGGACGCTTGGCGCGGCCGCCGGTCTCCTGGGCGGGTGGCGCCGGTGGCGGCACCTCGGTCTCGAGGGCCAGCGCGTCGATGCCGGGGCGCTCGTGCTCGTCGTGCCCCTTGATGAGGAACCAGGCGTCCTGGCGCGAGCGCTCGCGGCGATTGAGCCGAACCAGGTGGAAGCCGCCGTTGAGGCGGGTGCCGTGCAGCACGAATTGCAGGTCGCCCTTGCGCATGGCGGCCTCGGGATCGCCGATCGGCTCCCAGGTGCCGCGGTCCCAGGTCTCCACCTCGCCGGCGCCGTACTGCCCCTCCGGGATGCGGCCCTGGAAGTCGGCATAGTCGAGCGGATGGTCCTCGACATGCGCGGCGAGCTGCCGGTCGGCGGGATCGAGCGAGGGTCCCTTGCGCACCGCCCAGCTCCACAGCACGCCGCCATGCTCCAGCCGGAAGTCCCAATGCAGCCCGGCGCGGCGGGCATTGTGCTTCTGCACCACGAACATTGGCGCGCCCTCGCCGCCCATCGCCGGCGCGGGCGCCGGCTCGGCGGTGCGGGAGAAGTCGCGCTTGGCACGATAGGCGCGGATCGAGGTGTCGCGGACGATGCCGCCGCCGCGCGCCGACGCGGCCGGCGCGGTGCCGCCAGCGGGATCGCCACGCTGCTTCATGGCCGCCGCAGCCTGTTGAGAATTCGCCGGTGCGGCCTCAAGCTCGCGGCAGGTGCCGCCTCTATCACCTCGGTCGCTCCCCTCGCGAGCTTGCCCGGCAATTCCGCCTCACCCTCGATGCGCCGCTGCCGAATTTTGCACCCTCCTGGCGGATTGCGACGACGGATCCGCCCCCGTGCTGCGCCGCCACCCGCAAACCGACGAGCGCCGCTTGGACGTTCTGCACTGGGGGCTGGTTCCACATTGGACCAAGGAGCCCGCGCGTGCCCTCAGGCCGGTCAAGGGGGCGCGGTACGACACCGTCGCCCGTCGCTATGCCGAAGCGGCTGCGATCCGGGAAGGCGTGATCGACAGCAATTCGAAGGCGGCCGCGATGAGTGACATCGGTGAGCGGCGGTTGGGCCGTGCAATCGTGCCTCTCCTTGCACCGATCCTAGTCGAATGTCTCCGGCAAGTCGCCGATCACCAAAGAGTGTAGCGAGGACGTCCGGGCAGGTGCTTCGTCCATCGTGTTAGCGGCTTAGCTGGCCGGGTTCATCTGCGATCTCAGCAAAACAATCGAGCTCAGCTTCAGCTCCGCCTTTTCCTAACGTCTCGCCGTGGCAATCCTTCGTTGCATGGTGATGCAAGATCGGATGGCGTTAGCGAGTTGAAAACATGACAAGCGATTGGGTTGGCACGTTCAGCAGGACGGATATTGGCGGCTGCGAGCTGGCGCAGGCGCAGTGGTCCCGACAGCCTGTGGGAGACGCCTGATGGCGAGACCGGTTTGGCGCGGCCACCTGCGGCTGGCGCTCGTCTCCTGTCCGGTGGCTCTCTACAACGCCCGGCATGACCGGTCAGCCGTCCGCTTCAACCTAATCAATCCGGACACCGGCAACCGCGTCCGCATGGTGACGGTCGATGGTGAAACGGGGCAGGAGCTGGAGCGGCGCAATCTCGTCAAGGGCTACGAGTTCAAGAAGGATCACTACCTCATCGTGACCCAGGAGGACCTCGACAGCGTCAAGGTCGAGAGCTCCGCGGTGATGACGGTGGAGAAATTCATCGACGCCGATTCCATCGATCCGATGTACTACGATGCGAGCTACTTCCTTGCGCCTGACGGCCAGGCGGGCGAGGACGTCTATGCGGTTCTCCGAGAGGCCATCGCCCAAACGGGCAAAGTCGCGCTGACGCGGGTGGTGATCGCGCAGCGGGAGCGAACCGTCGCGCTGCGCCCCATGGGCGCCGGGCTGATGGCCCACACGCTCTACGAGGAGCGGGACCTGAACAGCCCCAAGGAGCTGTTCGAGGACGCCGGGCGGCTCAAGACCGACCCGCAGATGGTGTCGCTCGCCACCCAGCTGATCGAACGGCAGTCGGCCCAGTATGACCCCGCCGACACCGAGGATCGCTACGAGACCCGGCTTCGCGCGATGTTGGACGCCAAGCTCAAGGGCGAGGGCGTGGACACCGAGGAAGAAATTCCTGCCGAGCGGAGCAACGTGATCGACCTGATGGCAGCCTTGAAAAAGAGCCTGGGTCAGACCGTCGACGAGCCGAAAGAAACCGTCGCGGCGAAGAGCGCGCCGGCGCCCAAGAAGAAGAAATCTCCCTCACCCGACGATGTGCGCCGTCAGCCCGGTCTCAAGCTGGCGATCAAGGGCGGCAAGACCGAAGCCGCCGAAGAGGCCGCAAAGCCGCCTCAGGCGGCCTCCAAAGGTGGACGCAAGCGGGCCTGATCTGGTTCTTCCCAGCAGCGGACGCGGATATAGCGCCGCTGCTCTTCCACGCAGACGACGCAGTAGATCTCGCCCTCATCCATGAGATGGCCGATCTCGCGGTGACCGAAGCCGCATTCGGGGCATTGGAAGCGGAGGATCGCCATGGCGTGCCTCATTGCTTGCAGGATCGCCCTGGGTATCGAAGCGTGGGCGAGTTGGGAACCAGTCACATAGCAGTGCAAGGTAGTCTGCCGGATCGGCGCCCGTTTGCGCCGATTATCCCCGCCCTGTCTTCTGCTGAAGCGCGTCGATCCGCTTCGATGCCTCGGCCTTGGCCAGCGTATCATCGAATGGCTCGCCGGCCTCTTCGCAGAGCGTCTTCAGGTAGGAGGCTTGGGCGCCTGTCATTCGCTCGTCGCCGGTCGTCCAATCGTCGGGATTCTTGACCGCGTTGGAGGGCAGGTTTCCATCATCGAGATCGGTTTTGGGATTGGTGCTCATACCCCTGGCAACGATCATGGACCCGATTTGTTCCCGCATGTAGGAGCCTAGCGCGGACAAAATTTGCAGACGCGATGTCAGCCGGAAACCGGAGCCCCGCGTAGCACCACCGCCTGTGATCGCGCGTTCGCGTCCGAGATCTCCTGCGGCCGGCCGTCTCCGCCCGGGGCTCGCTTTGCGACCCCTGGACGAGAGCACGGCCGCAAGTCAGCATATCCCGTTACGGACCGGAATCCGTCCCGTCGCGCGGGGGCGCATCCGCGGGGGCTCATGCTCGGCGCGGTCGCTAGCACCGAGGCGGCGGCGCGGGCGCTTAGCGCGCGCTGGGGCCTATCGGCGCTGGCTGGCGACGTGTCGCTCGTCCGCCGCCACGACCGGATCACCGATTTGGCGTCGCGCGACGGCAAGGTCGTCCTTGAATGTGGCTTGATCAACCCCGAGCCGATCTCCGGCGGTGACGTGCAGTTCATCAACTGGGTGACCTTGGCGCTCGCACCGCTGGCCGGTTCGAACGGAGGCTCGACCGGTCCGTTGCTCATTCAGGTCGACCCGCGCCACACGATTCACAAGGCCGAACGCGGCCGGCCGGAAATCGGGCGCTTCGATGCCGAGGCCTGGAACGCCCCCGGCGTTCGCGCGGTTCACCCGGTGGTCGCGACCGCGAGCCTCAGCGACACCGATCTGCCGCGCATCCGCTTCGTGATGGACCTATCGGTTCCAGTCATTCGCGGAACGCGGCGGATCCGGGCGTCACGCGAAGGCGAGTAATCGACAGCCAGGTTACGCGGCACGAGCACGGAGCAACGATCCCGGCCGCGCGCCGGTGTCCTCGCCCTCGCGTGGCCGACGCCATCCGCCGCAATGACCTCGTCCAGCTGCTCGCCTGCTGCCAGGGCGGCGCCGTCTGGGTCGAGGCAACGGGCGACGATCTGCGCCGTGCCGTTATGGTTGGATGACCCGACCCCACCCACGCCGGCCGGGCCGCGATCGTGACGCGGGTGCTGCGAGCCAAGCACGCGCCGCCGGCGCGCTTGCCCGTCGCCCCGGGCGACCCCATGCTGACGGCATGTTCGTCGTCGACGAGGCGACCGCCGCCGCCATCCGGGCCGCCCTGCAGCAGGGCGGCGAACTCTCCGCCGTGGTCGAGCTGCGCCGCCACTTCCCCCTCATCACCGATAACGCCGAGGCACAGCGCTGCGTCCGCACCATCGCCGGATGGAAGCCCCTGCCCCCGGTCAAGCCCGCGCGTCGCCACCGGACGAAGACGCGCGATCGCTGACCAGGTCATCGTTGACGCTGCTCCGCCACGTCCGCGGCCGGTTCCGCCCGGTCCGATCCCAGAGCCCGCGCCTCGCCCGCCGCCGTCGCCGAGTTGGGGCACTACTACCTGGCCGCACCAGCGGGTCCGGGGCCGCGGCTCGCCTGGTGATGGATCGACCTCATGGCGGAACGAGCTCGATTAGGTTGCCGAAGCGACGGAAATCCGCGGCGTTGAAGGTGAGCAGGCGGGTGATGCCATGGGCCAGCGTGGTGGCGACGATATTGGCGTCGTGCACCTGCTTGCCGGCGATCGGAACGCCAGTCAGCAGACGACGCAGCTCAGCGAATACCTCCGGCCGTGCCAAACGGCGCGACGGTCGTCGCGTCCGCCAGCTCGACCCGGTGCAGGAGATTCCTGCTGAACTCCGTGGCCCACAGCGCCTTGCCGTCCGGGCTGAGCGCGACGCCGTTCGCCATCGCGAGGCGCGGCAGCACCTCGCCGCGACTGGGGCGCCCGATCTACGCGAGTTCCACGGCCGTAACGGCGCGCTTCCGCCGCATCAGCAGAAGCAGCGGCATCAGGCCAAGCGCGGTGATCGCCGCCATCACCCACCAGGCGATGCGAAATGCCGCCATCTGTGCCTCCACCGAGTTGGGTGATCCGACGATGGCAACAAAAATGGCGACGCCGACGGCGAAACCGATCTGGCGGATCATGTTGATCACACCGGATCCGGTCGAGAACGACGAGGCCGGAAGCGCCGACGTGCCCAGCCCCATCAGCGTCGGCAGCGTCAGTCCGACACCGATACCGGACGGGATGACGCATAGGACAGCGAATGCCAGGTCGGGACGCGGTCCCGCCAGGACCGCCCACACGATCACGCCCGCGGCGAAGACGACCAGCCCTGCCGTCACGACCATCGTAACGCCGAAGCGGGCGATCAACCGTCCGGCCAGGAGCAACGAGGTGACGGGAACCATGAAGGGACCGGGCGCGATGGCCAGGCCGATCTTCATGGCGGACCAGTGCCATACGCCTTCCTCCCACAACACAAGCGACAGCAGCAAACCGCCGAACGCGGTCGAGAACGGTGCGATCGTCAAGGTCGCACGGGTGAAATCCCGGATCCGGAACAGGGCCGGATCGATGAACGGGTTGTCGGAGCGCAGGCAGTGCGCGACGAACAGCGCCAGCGTCGCGAAGGCCGTCACGAGGCTGAGTGAGACGCCAGATGAGTTCCATCCCCAATCGTTCAGCTTCACGATGCCGAATGTCAGCGCGCTGATGGCGACGGTGATCAGCGCGGCTGCCCAAACACGCGGTATCGGAACATCGTGGCCGGGAACCTGAGGGAGTTTGATCCAGCCCACCAGGAGCCCGAGTAAGCCGATCGGCACGTTGACCAGGAAGATCCATCGCCAGCTGGCCGTGACCAGCAGTCCGCCCACCAAGGGCCCCAAAGCTGCGGCAAAACCGCCGATAGCGGCCCAGGTGCGGACCGCCCCGCCGCGGCGCTCCGCCGGGAAGGTCGCAAGGATCAATCCCAGCGATGTCGGCGTGAGCAGCGCCGCGCCCGCGGCCTGCAGAAGGCGGAACGCGACCAGGATTTCAACGCTGTTCGCCAGCGCGCAAGAGGCCGACGCGACGGTGAAGAGGGCAATTCCCGCGAGGAAGCTGTGGTTTCGTGGATACCGTTCGGCCAACCTGCCGCAAAGCACGAGCAGGGCCGCGTAGACGATCGCATAGCCGTTCAGGATCCAGGACAGGTTCCCGAGATTCGCGTCACCGAAGTCCTGGGCGATGTCCGGCAGCGCCACGTTGACGATGAACAGGTCGAGATTGGCCAGCACGATGCCGGCGCAAACGATGGCCAGGACCTGACCCGGCCTCGCAGGGGCGCTCACGCCGCTGCTCCCGCTCTTCCATATCGCTCGGCCGCGTGCGCCCGCGACAGATTGGGTCCCAACGCCAGGCGCGCGTCATTGAACCGCGACCAGTCGGCTGCGTCCGGCAAGGACGGGATCGTCACCGCCTCGCCCAAGTCCAGGCCCGCAAGGGCCGCATCGACCATCTCGCCGACGTTCATCAGCATGTCCGCCGGCATCGCCGCGATGTCGACGCCCGCCTTGCCCCAGAGGTCGGTGCGCGTGGCACCAGGCAACACCGTCTGGACGCGGATGCCGGTCTGCGACAACTCCGTCCCGAGCGCCATGCTGAGGTTCAGCATGAAGGCCTTGGTCCCGCTGTAGACGGCGTTGAACCGCTCGGGCGTAAGGGCGAGCACGGAAGAGACACTGATCAGCGTGTCGCGACCTCGCACGACGAAGGCGGCGACGGCCGCGTGCGCCAGGCGGAGCGCCGCCGTAACGTTGATGTCCACCATCGTCTCGAGGCGGTCCACGTCGGAGCCATGCATCGGCCCGGAGACGGCGATCCCCGCGTTGTTCACGAGCATGGCGATGGATGGATCCTCGCGCAGCCGATGTTCGATCCGAAGCAGGTCCGGTCGCGCCGACAGATCGGCGGTCAGAACTTCCACCGAGCGGCCGGCTTCCGCCCGCAGGCGTTCGGCCAGCGCATTCAGCCGGGTTTCGTCGCGCGCCACGAGGATCAGGTCATGGCGACGGCGTGCCAAGCGGTCCGCGTAGACGGCGCCGATGCCGGCGGATGCGCCGGTGATGAGCGCGGTGTTGGTGTTTGACATCCTGGTCCCCCGCGGGGTCATCATTGATGACGGTCGTCACGATTGACTTTTAATGACGACCGCCACTAACAATGTCAAGGCGTGTTTTCGCGCGCCCGGGAAGGGGAGACATGCGGGTTTCAAAGGAGAAAGCGGCGGAAAACCGGGAGCGGATTCTGGCCGAGGCCGCCCGGCTGTTCCGCGAGCGCGGCATCTCAGGCGTTGGCGTCGACGCCCTGACGGAGGCCGCCGGGCTGACTCACGGCAGTCTGTACAGCCAGTTCGGCTCAAAGGAACGACTGGCCGTCGACGCGCTAAGCCACGCCCTGAGCACGAGTTCGACACGCATGGGCGACGCCAGAACCCTGGACGACTACGTCGCCCGGTACCTGTCCGCTGACCATCGGGATCGGCGCGGGGATGGCTGCGTGATGGCAGCGCTGGCGGGTGAAGTTCCGCGCCAGGGTGCAGCGGTTCGGCGCAGCTTCACGGACGCCGTGCGGGCGATGGTGAAACGGATCGCCGGCCTGGTGCCGGGCAATCGCAAGTCCGAGGACGCGGCCCTGGCCATTGTGGCGACAATGGTCGGCGCGCTGACCCTGGCACGCGCCGTCGACGATCCGGACTTGTCGGACCGCATCCTAGCCGCCGCGCGGACAAGATTGGCGGGTTAGCCACCGGGCCCAGGCAGGTTCGACCAACACTCATGTCACAGCTCACGGGAGCACGACATATGACCGAATCCGGCAAGCGCGACACTCGAGACGTCGCACTGATCGTTGGGGGTGGCCCCGGCATCAGCTCCAGTTGTGCGAGATTGTTCGCGAAGAACGGCATGGCTGTCGGTGTCGCGGCCAGAGACCCGGATAAGCCAGTTCTGCTGGATTTGGCGAAGACGCACGGCGTACGTCGATACGCCTGCGATGCGAGCGACCCAGCGGCCGTGAGGCGGCTGTTTGAGAATGTCGTTCGAGACCTCGGGTCTCCCACGCTTGTCGTGCACAACATCGACGGGCGGGTCCCCGGCATTTTCGGGAGGAGGATCACCGAAGCCGACCCACGCATGGCATTCGATACGATTCGAAACGCGGCATTCAGCGCGTTCCTGGTGGGTCAGCAGGCAGCCCGGCTGATGCGCGAGAACGAGCCCAACGCCAACGGTGTCAGGGGAACAATCATCTTCACCAACGCAAGCGCAGCGCTCAAGGGCTACCCGTCGAGTGGGGCCTTTGCGATGTCGTGTCATGCGAAGGCCGGGCTCGCGCAAAGCATGGCGAGAGAGCTGATGCCGCACGGCATCCATGTAGCGAACGTGCCGATCGACGCTGCCATCGGCTGGACGCAGGAAGACGGCAGCCGCGCCCATCGGCGGGCAGGAACGACCGTCGACGACAACATGGCCGACCCAAACCATATCGCGGAAACCTACTTGCAGCTACACCGCCAGCATCGGTCGACTTGGGCGTTTGAAATCGTGCTGCGGCCATGGGTCGAGAAGTGGTGACCGGCGCTCGTAACGGCTGACCACGTCCCCGCCGCCGGCCTTCCCCGACGCCGCAGCGCAACCCATGACGATCAGGTGGAAGACATGAACGACACGATGCAGGCCATCAGCCAGGACGAAATTCTGCCCGACGCGCCGGACGATTTCTTCATCTCGCCCGCCTCGATCGCCGCTGGGGTCCATCACCTCGCGCATCAACCGCGCGATGCCTGGTCGTTCCTCGCTGAGGCCCGCCCCTTCCATGAGCGATGGTGAGCACGATGACCAACACCATCGAGGACGCGCCCGATGGTCTTCAGCAGCTCCGCGCGATGCTCGCGAGCAGTGGGACAAGCCGATATGCGTGAATCGCGCACGTACGGACCTGTGCGGGGGTGCTCAGCAATAGGCGTCCCTAGCGCGATCCGCAGACGCCCTCGCCTGCGCTGCGGATGGGACTGCAGAGTTCTCGATCGCCTCGACTAACTCGACAGTCGTTACAGTTTCGTGCGCATAGGTTGGAGCCGTCGAGGTCGCGTTCACGACACTCTCGCCGGCCGGTTCATTCGGAGCGCCCCAGATGGCGCGAGTTGGCAGACATCATCCCGTTCATTTGACGAAACGCCCGCCGGAGCCAGCCAATGAATGCAACAGAACCTTGTAAGGTCGTCGCGATCGTCGGCGCCGGAGACGCCATCGGCGCCGCCGTCGGGCGCCGTTTCGCCAAAGGCGGCTACACTGTCTGCGTGATCCGCCGGTCCCTCGAAAAAGCCGCGGCGCACGCGGATGCCATCGTCGCGGCCGGTGGAGAAGCGCGGGTTCAGCTTCGATGCCCGCGATGAGAGCGCCGTCGTCACCCTGTTCGAAACCATCGAGCGCGATGTCGGCTCGCTCGAGGTCTGCCTGTTCAACGCCGGCGCCAACACCCAGACGGGCGCGCTGGA
This sequence comes from uncultured Alphaproteobacteria bacterium, assembly GCA_963795435.1. Taxonomy (GTDB): domain Bacteria; phylum Pseudomonadota; class Alphaproteobacteria; order Acetobacterales; family Acetobacteraceae; genus JAFKFI01. Next base: position 181,129 of record CAWCHV010000009.1, on the reverse strand, counting down.
AACCACCGGCGCGCTGTTTCAGTGAGTTCTGGCAGCTCGCCTGCTTCGCCGGATTCGTGACCGGCCGTGAAGCCGAGCGCCACATGCTGCCGCGCGGCCGCGGCACGATGCTGTTCACCGGCGCCACCGCCAGCCTGCGCGGCGGAGCAGGGTTCGCCGCCTTCGCCGCCGCGAAGGCGGGCTGCGTGCCGTCGCGCAAAGCCTCGCGCGCGAATTCGGGCCACAGGGCATCCTGCGCCCTTCCGTCGAACGTTGGTGAGGAGCGAGCCGTGGCCGATCTGGTCCTTTGGGGAGCCACCACGTCCCGCACCATCCGGGCCCATTGGGCGTTGCACGAGCTTGGCCTGTCGTACCGGTGCGAGCCGATCAGGCCGCGCACGGGCGAGACAAGGACCGAGCGTTTCACCGCGATCGCGCCCCGCCAGAAAATCCCCGCACTGGTGGACGGTGATTTCGTCGTCGCGGAAAGCGCGGCGATCGTCGCCTATCTGTCCGCCGTCTATGGCACGCCAAGCACGGCACTGGTGCCAACCGGTGCGCGCGAACGCGCCCGCTACGACGAATGGACCTATTTCGTCATGACCGAGCTGGATGCGACCAGCCTCTAGTGGAGCGAATTTAACGCTTGGTGCCCTCGACGCACGGCGGCGATGATCTTGTCCGGGTCCTTGGTCCAGCGGAAGGGGCGCGGGTCGTCGTTGGCCTGTGCGACGTAGCGATTGATTGCCTGCTGGAGCGAGACGATGGAATGGAACACGCCGCGCTTGAGCCGCTGCTTGGTGAGTTTGGCGAAGAAACCCTCGACGGCGTTCACCCAGGACGCCGAGGTTGGCGTGAAGTGGAACGTGAAGCGCGGGTGCCGTGCGAGCCATCCGATCACCTTGGGGTGCTTGTGGGCGGCGTAGTTGTCCAGGATCACGTGGATCAGCTTGCCGGCGGGGATGTCGCGCTCGATGGCGTTGAGGAAGCGGATGAACTCCTGGTGGCGATGGCGCTGCATGCAACGGCCGATCACGCGGCCCGCCAGCACGTCGAGGGCTGCGAACAGTGTGGTCGTGCCGTGCCGCTTGTAGTCGTGCGTCATCGTGCCGCACCGTCCGCGCTTGAGCGGCAGACCCGGCTGGGTGCGGTCCAACGCCTGGATTTGGCTTTTCTCGTCGACCGACAGCACGACGGCGTGGGCCGGCGGATCGACGCACAGACCGACGATGTCACGCAGCTTGGCCGCGAAGCGCGGGTCGTTGGACAGCTTGAATTGGCGCAGCCGGTGGGGTTGCAGGCCATGCACGCGCCAGATGCGCTGCACCGAGCTGACGCTGATCAGGACCTGCTTGGCCATCGCCGGCGCGGTCCAGTGCGTCGCTTCGCCGGGAGGCGGCCCGAGTGTGAGCGCCACCACCCGTTCGGCGACCTCCGGGGCCAGCGGTGCGATGCCCGGCGGGCGGGTCTTGTCGCGCAGCAGGCCATCCACGCCCTCCTGCATGAACCGCTCCTGCCAGCGCCAAACGCAGGTCTTGGCCACCCGCGCCCGACGCATGATCTCGGCCGTGCCGCAACCTTCGGCGGTCAGCAGCACGATCCGCGCGCGCCAGGCGTGTTTCTGTGGCCTGTTGCGGTCGGCGGCGATGACGAGCAGCCGCTCGCGATCCGCAGGAGTGACGTCGACGATGGTGCCAGTGCGCATACGCCCGAGTCGCACGCCGATCCGAGCCGGGGGAATCCCAAAAGGACTCGACCGTCAGATTTCATCCACTAGTATGAGCGTCGTCATCTGAGCCTGCCCGAGATCTACGGTGCCGCCCCGATCGCGGTCGAGTCCGCGCTGGCCTATTTCCAGACCCAGATCGGCAGCGTGGCAGCGACGCTGAAGGACGGGCGCGCCTGGCTGATGGGCGATCGCTTCACTGGCGCCGACATTCTCATGACCACCTGCCTGACCTGGGCCACGGGCCTGGAGCAGCCTTTGGGCGACAGCCTTGTCCGCTATCGCGAGCGTGCGACCGCCCGCCCCGCCTATGCCGCCGCCGCCGCCGCCAATGACCCCGCTTTCTGGAGGCAATCACCATGACCGCTCCCTTGCGCGGCGTGAAGGTGCTCGATCTGACCAGCGTGGTGTCAGGTCCACACGCTGCCATGATCCTGAGCGACCAGGGCGCCGACGTCATCAAGGTCGAGGCCCCCGAGGGCGACATCATGCGCCGCGGCGGCATGACGCCGGGGTTCGTGTCGTCGAACCGCGGCAAGCGCTCGGTTGTCCTGGACCTAAAACAGCCTGAAGAACTCTCCGTACTGCACCGGCTGATCGCGGTCAGCGACGTGCTGGTGCAGAATTTCCGACCCGGTGTGGCCGACCGACTCGGGTTCGGGGAGCCTGCCGCCCGCGCTATCAGTCCCGGACTGATCTACGTGTCCATCAGCGGTGTGGGCGAGACGGGACCTTATGTTCGCAAGCGCGTCTACGATCCGGTGATTCAGGCGTTGTCGGGACTCGCGGACATCCAGCGTGATACCGAGACTGGGCGGCCCCGCATGGTGCGCACGCTGATCGCCGACAAGACGACCGCGCTGGCGGCGGCGCAGGCGATTTGCGCCGCGCTCTACAACAAGGCGGTCCGCAGTGAGGGGCAGCATGTCCGGCTCGCCATGCTGGACGTCATGGTCGCGTATCTTTGGCCCGAGGGGTTCCAAGAACTGACATTGGTCGAGCAGACCGATTCCGGCGCGCGGCCGGCGGCGCCGGATCTGATCTTCCGGACCGCCGATGGATACATCACGGCCGGCGCGCTGTCCGATGCCGAATGGCGCGGGATGTGCACGGTGCTGGGCCGGCCGGACTGGATCGAGGACCCCCGGTTTCGCACGGGTACGGCGCGGTCGGCGAACGCGGCGACGCGGTTGTCGGTGGTGGGTGAGGTATTCGCGACCGGCACCAGCGCGGACTGGCTGACACGATTGGACGCGGCCCAGGTGCCATGCGCCCCGGTGCTGACTCGGAGGGAATTGCTGACGGACCCGCAGGTCGCGGCGAACGGTCTGATCGTCGAGTTTGATCAACCGCACCTGGGCCGGGTGCGACAGGCGCGTCCGGCGGCGCGGTTCGAGGGCGCGCCCCCGTGGGTGCCCTCGCCGGCACCTGGACTGGGAGAGCATACGCGGGACGTGTTGGCGGAGTTGGGGTTGGACGGGGCCGCGAACGCCTCGCCTGAACCGGTGCGCCCCGGCGACCGCAACTGAGGCGGCGTCGTCCGGCTCGTGCCTGGGCCGTGGACAGCGCCGTCTGAATGAGTGGCGGCGCGAGATGGCGTACCGAATGGTATTCGGGGCGGCGTCAATCGATGAGGCATCTTGGGATGACACGACGCCAAGAGCCGGGCAATGAGGCGTCGGGAGCAGCTTGTTGAGGCAACGACAACTTCCCCGGATGCAAGACCCTAGCTTACAATTTGTTCGGCAACTGCTTCTTCGAGGCCACTTGCCGCTTGGGCGGCAAGACCGCGCGCCACTTCTTGCGTGTCTTCAAACATGTCGAGCGCATATACCTTGCCCCAGCGCAGGGTGAACGCATGGAGACCATGGTTGAAGTACGAAGCGTCACCATTGAGCAGCGTTGCGGTGCCGTCCCACTGCGCAAAGACGGTGGTATGCCACGGCCAGCCCGTCACCCAGATGTTGTTGACCCTGAGATGGACATTGGGGAGGACGCGGCCGAGGCGTTCAAACCAGCGGCGCAGGGATTCTTTGTCGTAGCGCTCACCACCGAGCGAGTGGGCGCCGGCAAAGCGGTGATGGACATTCGGCGCGACTGGTTTCAGCACCTCGTCCCAGCGATGGTTATTGACATGGTCGAAGGTCTTTCGGATTTGTTTCTTGACAATGTAACTGTATAGCATTTGACCTCTCCTGCTGTCAGAAGTGTCACCGACCATGTTCGGCAGCTATTGCCGTTCGCAGTCCCAGTTCCCGCGCCGAGTGGGATGGCTCGTGGACGTCGTCAGCAGTCGGCTTGATCCGGAACCACGCGGCATAGAGCGCAGGAAGGAAGAGCAGGATCAGCATCGTGCCGACCGCCGTGCCACCGATCAGCGTATAGGCCATCGATCCCCAGAAGACGGAGTGTGTGAGGGGGACGAAGGCGAGCACGGCGGCAACGGCGGTCAGGATCACGGGCCTCGTGCGTTGCACCGTGGCCTCGATGACAGCGTGATAGTTGTCAAGGCCGGCAGCACGGTTCTCCTTGATCTGTTCGGTCAGGATCAGCGTGTTGCGCATCAGAATGCCGGCCAGTCCTATCAGGCCGAGAATGGCATTGAATCCGAAGGGCTGGTTGAAGGCGAGCAACATGGGCACGACGCCGACGAGGCCGAGCGGTGCCGTCAGCATGACCAGGGCCATCGTTGAGAAGGATCGCACCTGCAGCATGATGACGATCAGCATGGCGGCGATCATGGCCGGGAAGACTTTCCCCAGCGCGGTGTTGGCCTTGGCTGCCTCCTCGATCGATCCCCCCAATTCGATGCGATAGCCGGCTGGAAGGGATGCGATCAGCGGCTGAAGAGCCGTCATGATCTGCTTGGAAACCTCTGGAGGCTGGGTCGCCTCATTGATGTCGGAGCGGATCGTGATGACGGGTGTGCGATCACGGCGTTTCAGGATGGGCTCTTCCAGCCGGACTTCCGAATGGCCGATCTGGTCGAGCGGAATCTGGCGACCGTCCCGGCTCATCAATGAGAAATCCGCCAGACGCGCCGGGTCCAGCCGCTCGCCGCCGGCGCTGCGTGCCACGATGGGGACATTGCGGATGTCCTCGCGGACCTGCGTGACGGCGATGCCGGTGAGGAGCAGCTGAAGCTGCTGCCCCACCTCCGCTGGCGAGAGGCCGATGAGGTCAAGTCGATCCTGATCCGGGATCAAGCGGAGTACGGGCGTGCGATTGCCCCAATCGCGGTTGGCCTGCCGCACGTCCGGGACGCCCCGCATGATGTCGAGGGCCTTCTCGGAAATGCTGTACAGTTGCGCCGGATCAGGTCCCATGACCCGAAACTCGACCGGGAACGGCGTATAGGGCCCGAACACCAGCTGAGTGACGCGCACATAGGCCTCAGGGGCGAGCCCCTGTGACACCGCCTCCCGGAGCCGGTGCTTCAAAGCCTCGCGCGCCTCCGCGTCCGGCGTCAGCACGACGATCTTGGCGAAGGCCGGATCAGGCAGTTCCGGCGCCATCGCGAAGAAGAAGCGGGGAGCGCCCTGACCGACATAGCTCGTGACGATCTTGGCCTCGGGCTGATGGTCCAGCCAGTGTTCGAGCTTCTCGACCGTGGCGGTCGTCGTCTCAATGCTGGTGCCTTCCGGCAGGCGAACCTCCACCAGCACTTCGGGGCGGTCGGATGTCGGGAAGAACTGCTGTTTGAGGGAACCCATGCCGACGCCGGAAAGCGCGAAGGCGATGCCCACGATAACGCAGGTTACGAACTTGTGGCGCACGGCAAAGGTGATGAGCCGTCGCAGACGCCGATAGTTCGGTGTGCCGTAGATCGCGTGGTGACCGCCTTCGATCGGTTTGATCGCGGGCAGCATCTTGACGCCAAGATAGGGCGTGAAGACCACCGCGACGATCCAGGAGACGATGAGGGCGAACCCCACGACCCAGAAGATGTTGCCGGCGTATTCGCCGGCGGTCGAGCGCGCGAAGCCCACCGGCAGGAACCCGGCAATCGTCACGAGTGTTCCGGACAGCATCGGCGCCGCGGTGTGGCTCCACGCATGGGCCGCCGCCTTGATGCGGTGCATGCCCTCTTCCATTTTCACCACCATCACCTCGATGGCGATGATGGCGTCGTCCACGAGCAGACCAAGCGCCAGGATGAGGGCGCCGAGCGTGATGCGGTCGAAGAACCGGCCGGTTTCCAGCATGATGAGGAATACGACGGCAAGCGTCAGAGGGACGGCAGCCGCCACGACGATGCCGACGCGCCAGCCCAGGCTGAGCAGGCTCACCAGCATCACCACGCCGAGCGCCATCGCGAACTTCATCATGAATTCGCCGACCGCCGAGGTGATGTTGACGGCCTGATCGGTCACCTTGTCGAGCGTCATCCCGAGTGGCAGTGAGCGTGCGATGGCCGCAGTCCTGTCCTCCAGCGCCTTGCCGAGCGCGAGGCCATTCCAGCCCTCCTGCATGACCGCCGCGAGCATGATGGCGGGCTCACCCTGGTTTCGGATAAGGTAGGTGGGAGGATCCTCGTAGCCGCGGCGGACATCGGCGATGTCGGAGAGCTTCAGCGTCCGCCCCGCGGCGACGATCGGCGTGTCGGCGACCGCCTGGACGCTGTCATAAGCGCCGTTGACCCGGATGAAGACCCGCGGCCCTCGGGTGTCGATCGAGCCTGCCGGTGTGATAGTGTTCTGCCGCTGCAAGGCAGCAATAATATCCTGTGCCGACACGCCGAGGGTCGCCAGCTTGGCATAGGAAAAATCGACGAATATCTGCTCGGGACGTTCACCGAGGATGGTGATCTTCTTGACGCCGGGCACATGCAGAAGGTCCTGGCGGATGGTCTCGGCTTGTCTCGCCAGTTCCCGCATCGGCATCCCCTTGGCCTTGAGGGCATAAAGGGCGAAGCTCACGTCCGAATATTCGTCGTTGACGAAGGGGCCGAGCACGCCGGACGGCAGGTTGCGGGCTTCATCCCCGAGCTTCTTGCGGGCCTGGTAGAACTCCCCCTGCACAAGATTCGGCGGGGTGCTGTCCTTCAGCGTGACCGTCATATACGCATAGCCAGGGCGTGTGGTGGTCTCCACCCGGTCGTACCAGGTCAGCTCCTGAAGCCGCTTCTCCAGCGGTTCGGCGACGAGGTCCTGCATCTCGCGGGCCGTCGCGCCCGGCCATGCCGTCGTGACCGTCAAGGTCTTGATGGTGAAGGAGGGGTCCTCCGCGCGTCCGAGCATGAGCAAGGCGTAAGCGCCTGCGGCTGCCAGCAGGACGATGAAGAACAAGGTGACGGCCCGCTCGCGAACGGCGATCGCGGAAAGATTGAGGCTCATGAGTTGCCCCTGCTTTCAGATGCGGTCCTGACGCGAGCGCCCTCCTGCAGGAGATGAGCGCCGAGCGAAACAATCGGCTCACCGGAGTTCAGACCGGAGATCACGGCGGTTTCGCCGCTCACCCGTACAAGCCTGACGGGCCGAAAGCGCACCGTCGAGGTGGCGCGGTCCAAGACCCAAACGCCGGTCCTCCGGCCGTCATCGAGCAGGGCCCCCAACGGCACCTCGACTTCCGGCTGACTTGCCTGGCTTGCCAGCCGAATGGTTACGGTCGCGCCAAGCGGTGCCGCCGCGGCTGCGCCGTCGAGCACATAACGGGCCTCGTAGGTGCGGGTCTGGGCATCGGCGGAGTCCGAGAGCTGCCGGAGGTGCGCCGTAGAGCGTCGCCCATCGGCCCCATACACGCTGGCCCCGGCCACCGAGCCGATCGCCGGCCGGATCGTCTCGGGAAGCGCGACCACGGCTTCGCGGGGGCCGGCCTGGGCAAGCCGAACCACTGTTTGGCCGGCAGAGACGACCTGCCCCGGCTCGCCAAGCGTTTCGACCACCGTGCCATCCGCGTCCGCCACCAGGACCGAGTAGGTCGCTTCATTCTCGGCGACCCGCGCTTCGGCCTCGGCGGCGGCAAGTTGCGCTTGGGCGGTATCCGACGCGGCCTTCGCTTGCTCGTAGCGCTGCCGGGAGGCCCATCCGTTGCTGACCAAGCTGGCGTATCGCCGCTCATCCGCGTCCGTCTGAACGACAGATGCACGGGCTTCGGCAACCGCGTTGCGCTTCGCCGTCAGCGCAAGGCGAAGGTCGGTTTCGTCGATCCGCATCAGCGGCTCACCGGCTTTGACCTGTTGACCGGCATTCACAAGCCGTTCCACGATCTTGCCGGCGACGCGAAAGCCGAGATTGCTCTGCACCCTCGCCGCTATGATGCCCGTGAAGCCGCGTTCGGATCCGGTCACCCCCGTTGGCGTCGCCAGTCTGACGATCGGCGCTTCCTGCCTCGGGTCGCTCACGGCAGAGGCTTCCTGCCCGCGAAGAGCAAGGGTGACGAAGGCGGCCGCCCCGAGCACCACGCTCAGGATGCCTCCCAGCGCCATAACCGGTCTCTTGTTCATGCCCATTGCCTCGTGCGGGTCCGCCGAATAGATTGCGTTCGAGCTCTATATCGGATATAGAGTTCGGACGCAATCTAAATGACGGAGTGTTGACGATGCGCGTGAGTTGCATTCAGGCCGCGGAAAACCGCCAAACCGTGATCAATGTGGCAAGCCGCCTGTTTCGCGAGCGCGGCTTTGATGGCATCGGCCTCAAGGATCTGATGCAGGGTGCCGGGCTGACCCAAGGCGCCTTTTACAAGCAGTTCGCGTCAAAGGAGGACCTCGCGGCACAGGCCTCCGGGCGGGCCTTGGAGAGCGCCACGCGCCGATGGTCGGCGGCCGCCGCAGCGCATCCTGAGGATCCGCTGGGCGCGGTCATCGCGTTCTACCTCAGCGCTGAGCATCGCGACGAAAAGATGGACGGCTGCCCGCTCGTGGCGCTCGGTTCAGATGCCGCCAGACAGGGTGGCGACGTGAAAGCGGCATTCGAAGCCGGGATCAAGGCGCATCTCGAAGTCCTTGGCCGTTTGATTTCCGCGCCCCACGGCGAGGAGCCAAAGGGCAAGGCCATGGCCATTCTCTCGACGATGGTTGGTGCGCTGACGCTATCGCGGGTCGTCAATGACCCCGACCTCGCTCAAGCCTTTCTGGATGCGGCGGGCGAACAGGTTCGCGAAGCCGTCGCCGCTTGAAAGGATCGGCCAATGGCTGCAGGTGCCGAGAAGACGCTATGCCTTGGAAGGCTGGCGCGCCAGGTAAGAATTTTGCGCCGTTTGTCCCCGAGTTCGCTTTCGACAAGAGCTTGCGGAAGCACAACCATCTGTCGGTTTAACGTCGACATCCATTGGATCCTGTTTGCCCAGCGGCTGGAGCTTTGAACGGATTCCAGGAGTTGGCGCGCTCAAAGCGGACGCACCGGCTCGGACTGCCTGAATCTCGCATCGGCTCGTGTACATTCACACCTTGCGGAGGCCGGAGGAGAAATGCGCAAGCCAATAGTCGGCGTTATTGGTAACGCCCATTTGATCCATCACATCCTGAACGTCCAGCACGTTGAAGAACACAGCCTTCTGTGCATCAGCGATGTTGCGGATGCTTTCCCTTTGATGTTCGCCGGCTGTCCAGGCATCACCGACATCGACGCTCTTCTCGACACCGTAGATGGGATTCTGCTGACCGGTGCGCGAGCCAACGTGCATCCGTCCTGTTTCGGCGTTGAACCTGATGTCCGGTACGAGCCTTACGACCGTGATCGCGATGCGATAGCTCTACCCCTCATAAGGGCGTGCACCGACCGAGGCGTGCCCCTGCTCGGGATCTGCCGCGGACTTCAAGAGATGAATGTCGCTTTCGGCGGCTCGCTGCATCCGGAGGTGCGAGACCTTCCGGGCCGCATGAACCACCGTGCGCCACGCGCAGAAGATGGAAGTCTTCATCGCGATCCGAAGGTCGTGTTTGCCGATCGCCATGAGGTACGGTTCGCGGCCGACGGCGTATTTGCCAGTCTCTTTGGTTGCCTGACAATCCGCGTGAACTCGTTGCATGGTCAGGCCATCCGCGAGCCTGGCGATCGCGTTGTCGTGGAAGGGATGGCCGAGGACGGCACGATCGAAGCGATACGCATCGCGGGTGCTTCCGCATTCGCTTTGGGCGTCCAGTGGCATGCAGAAGTCGACGCGCGCACCAACCCTGCCAATCGGGCCCTCTTCCGGGCATTTGGAGCCGCGTTACGAGAAGGCCACCGGCCTCGGCGCCGGACGAGTGAGGCGATTTAGGAGTAAAATCACACAGCGGCGTTAGCGACGTGTGTTCGCGCTCGCGCACCTGCTGAAAGTTGGAGGGATTTGGGGCCTGTATGGTTCGGAACAACCTCCACGGTTGGACGACACGCAATTCAGAGCTCGTAGCCGAACCCAGCCCCGAGCCTCGCACGCATGAAAGGCTCGCCTGCGTCCGCCCATTGCGTGCTCTCCGGTAGACGCATCGACAGGGCGCGCACCATGAAGCTGTCCGGATCGCCGGCCCCCGGCGGCCGCGTGCCGCGATTGTGCAGCGCAGCGGCGCTGTCGAGCAGGAGCCGGCGGGTCATGACGATGCCCCGCATCGCTCGAACAGAGATGCTCCTGCGTCCGGTCATAGATCGCGGACACACCCGATTGGCACGCCGCGTCCTGCACCCAGAGCCCCGGTAGGCCGGAGAACCACGTCGTCGTCTGACTCTGATGATCGAACAGATAGCCGGTCTCGGGATTGTACTTGGTCCAATAGTCGGCGTAGGGCGTGGTGGGCGGCTTGCTCGCATAGCAGTGCCGACTGGCATGGCCGCTCTCGCGCCCGTTGTGCCCTTCGAGGAAAATCTCCCGCGTGCGGGCGGAAAGCGGCTCGGTGGGGTGGTACGAGAACATGATGCACATCGTGTTCTCATCATCCATCGGCACCCAGGCATGGCCACTGAGATCAGGAAATTTCGATTGCGGTGGCACCAGGGTGTAGAACGGCAACAGGAACTGGTTCACGCGCCAGTACAGCATCCCGTCTCCGAGCTGCCGCCGCGCGGCGATGCTCACGCCGAAATCCTGCCGTAGGCACTGCAGCATCGGCCGCAGATCCTGCCGCGCAATCCAATCGTTGATCGCGCCCTGATCGTCCACCCGACCATGCAGGATCGGCGCATGAGCGGAATCGATTTCACCTTCCAGCGCCTGCAGCCAGTTGCACTCCTGCACACGAAAAGTGACGACGACGTTTTCGGCAGCAACGAGGTTCCATTCCATGTTCGGCAATGGCGGCGGGTTCGCCACGTCGGGGCCCATGTAGGCCCAGACGATGCCGTTGCGCTCCTTGCAGGGGTACGCCTTGATCCGGACCCGCTCGGAGAGCCGGCTCGTGCGCGGCTCCGCGGGCATGTCGATCACCGCGCCGGCGAGGTCGTATTTCCAGCCGTGGTACACGCAGCGCAAGCCGCACTCCTCGTTGCGGCCAAACATCATCGGCGCGCCCCGATGCGCGCAGGCATTGGCGATCAGGCCGACCCTGCCCGCGCTGTCGCGGAAAGCGACGAGATCTTCCCCAAGCAGCTTGATCCGCTTCGGCTGGCCATCGGCAATGAGGGCGGCCGACGGAAAGAACGGGATCCAGTAGAGCCGCATCAGCGCACCCATGGGCGTGCCGGCCGCCACACGGACAAGCATTTCGTTCTCTTCGCGCGACAGCATGATGGTCCTCCGGAGGCTCAATGCTTGATGAGTGGGCACTCGCTCTCGCTGAGCGGCCGATAGATCTGCGCCGCGGGAATGTCGCGGATCACCCGGTAGTAGTCCCAAGGGTACTTCGATTCTGCCGGAGATTTCACCTCGACGTAATGCAGATCGCGGATCACGCGGCCGTCCTCGCGGATCGTGCCGCCATTGCCGAGCACGTCCTTGATTGGGGCCTTCTCCATCTGCCGCACGACCGCGCGGCCTTCTGTCGTCTCTGTTCCCTTGACCGCCTCGAGATAGTGCCACATGGCGCGATAGGCATCGACCTGCAGTGCGGTCGGCATGTGCTTCTCCGCTGCGAAGAAGCGTTTCGACCAGGTGCGCGTGGCGTCGTTCGTGTCCCAGTAGAACGGGTCGGCGAACCGCACGCCCTGCATCTGCTCGAGCCCGACGCTATGGACGTCCATGATGAGCGTGAGCAAAGGCACGAGGCGCAGGCGCAGGCCGAACTCCCGTGCCTGCTTGACTGCATTCTCCATGTCCTGCCCCGAATTGGCGAAGCCGAGCACCTGCGCCCCCGATGCCTGCGCCTGCACGAGATAGGCGGAGTAATCCGTGGTTCCGTACGGGTACTTGGAGGCGCCCAGCACCTCGCCGCCATTCGCCTCGATGACCCCGGTGGCGTCGTGCTCGAGCGCGTGGCCGAACGCATAGTCGACAGTGAGGAAGTACCAGCTCTTGCCGCCGTCTTCGAGCGTCGGCAGCGCGACAGCTCGGGCAAGGGAGTAGGTGTCGGTCAGCCACTGCACGCCGTTCGGCGAGCACGCCTTGCCGGTGAGCAACGAGGAGGATGCCCCGGTGATCATGAACACCCGGTCCTGGTCGCGGGTGAGCTGCTGGATCGCGAGCGCCACAGCCGAGTTGTTGACATCCATGATCGCGTCGACGCCATCTTCGGTGTACCATTGCTTGGCGATCGACAGGCCGATATCCGGCTTGTTCTGATGGTCGCCGGTCAGCAGCTCAACGGGGCGGCCGAGCACGGTGCCGCCGAAATCGGCGATCGCCATGCGAGCCGCTGTGATCGAGCCGGGCCCGTCGTCGATCGCGCTCGGTCCCGACATGTCGGTGAGGAAGCCGACCCGTACCGGCCGAGCGTTGTCCGCCGCCATTGCCGGCCAGATGCCCAGACCGCCAATCGCGACCAGCAATGCAAGCCGCACCGAAATTCTCATTTGCATTTCCCCCGCCAGTTTGTTCGTCCTTCAGCCGACCTCAGGACACGCGTGCTCCGGCTAGGCCATGAATCCCCCGCCGTTCACGTCGAGCACGGCGCCGGAGATGAAGGATGATTCCTCGGACGCCAGGAACGACACCGCGGACGCGATGTCGCGCGGCTCGCCGAGGCGACGGACCGGGATGCTCCGCAACGCCTCCTGCACAAGGTCATCCGGCGTCTGCGCGGAGAGCGGCGTCACGACACGTCCCGGCGCGATCGTGTTCGCCGTAATGCCGTGCCGTCCACCTTGCCCGGCCAGCGCGCGGGTGAGGCCGATGATCCCCGCTTTGGTCGAGTGGTACGGCACGCCCGCGCCGCGTACCAGGGTGCGTCCGGCGCGCGAGGCTATATTGATGATGCGACCCCATTTGTTGGCCTGCATCAGCGGAAACACCATTTGCGAGAGCAGGAAGGGCGCCGTCATGTTCACCGCGACGACGAACTCCCACTCCTCCCGTGCGACGTCTAGGAATGACGGTTCCTTGCCGAACACGCGCGAAGCGACGCCGGCGTTGTTCAGCAACACGTCGCATCGTCCGTGGCGGTCCTGCAGGAACTGTCGCGTCACCGCGATCGTCGTGGAATCGACGAGATCGCCGACCAGGCTGTCGGCCCGCAGGCCCTGGTCGCGCAGCGCCGCCGCCCGTTCCGTCACCTGCTCGGCACGATCGAGCAGCACCACGGCGAACCCGTCCCTCGCCAGCCGCTCCGCCGAGGTGAGGCCGATCCCGCTGGCCGCGCCGGTGATGAGGGCGACCCTTGCCGTCTCTGTCATTGCTATCTTCCCTCCCTCGTGGCGGCCGTGACCGCTGCATCAATGCGGCGCGTTGGCTGCTTCCTTCGATCGCGCGGCATGGTCACGGAGCCGCAGCAGCGTGAGCACGAGATCGATCGTGGGAGTCTCGATGCCGGCGATGTCCCGCATGGTCACGATGGAATCGGCGAGAGCGTCCATCTCCAGTGGCCGGCCGCGCTCCAAATCCTGCAGCATCGACATCTTGTGGCCGGGAGCGAGCTTGGTCCCAGCAATGCGCTTCTCGCGAGCGACCGGCAGCGTGACGTCGAGCGCGGTGGCAACGGTCTCCGCCTCGATCATCATGCGCCGCACGAGTTCGACGGCATCCGGACGCTCGTGCACCTCACCGAGGGTCGCATGACCGAGCGTCGCGACGGGATTCCAGCACAGGCTGCTGATCATCTTGATCCACAACCAGCCGCGGATGTTGTCCGTCATCGGCGCCTTCAGGCCGCCTTCGCGCGTCGCGGCGGCGAGACGCTCGAGGCGGGGCGATATCGTGCCGTCCGGCTCGCCCATCGGGAAGCTCGCGCCCGCTCCGCCATGGCGGATCACGCCGGGCGCCTCGACCTCGGTCGCGACCCAGTAGACGCAGCCGAGCGCGCGTTCGGGCCTCAGCACGTCCCATTGCCGCCCACCAGGATCGAGCGCATCGAGCCGCCGATTTGCCGCAGCTCCGGGTTGACCGTGAAAATACCAATACGGAATGCCGGTGGTCGGTGGAATCACCGTCGTTCGCGGCCCGATCAATGTGGCGATGCCGTCGAGCGCGGGGCTTACCTGGTGCGATTTGAGCGTGATGAAGACATAGTCCTGCGGCCCCAGCTCTTCCGCACGCTCCGTGGCGCGCAACGCGGCGACAAACTCGGCGTCCGGACCGACCACACGCACGCCATGCGCGCGGATCGCGGCGAGATGGGGGCCGCGACCCACCACGCTGACCTCCACGCCGGGGGCGCGGGCAAGATGCGCGCCGATGTAGCCGCCGATCGCGCCGGCACCGAAAATGCAGACCTTCATGAGGCGGACGCCGGCGCCTGGGGCGCCTCGGCCTTTCGCTTCGATGGTGGTGCCGGTGGATCACGGTAGCCGAGCTGGCGAGAAATCGCCAGCGAGCCGACGATTGCCGCCTGAGTCAGTGCGTCGAACTGTTCCGCGACTTCCACCGTGCGCCCTCCGACTGACAGCGCGGCGACGACGGCGCCGGTGTGGTCTCGGATCGGCACGGCGACATGACGCGAATCGTGCAGCAGCTCCTCGTCATCCACCGCGAAACCGTCTCGGCGGATTGCTTCGAGCTCTTCGTTGAGCGCGTCGAGGGTGGTGATTGTCCGCGGCGTGTAGGGGTCCATCCGATGCCCTTCCAGCACCGACGCGAGCTCCGCCGGCGCCATATGGGCGAGCAGCAGCTTGCCCGAGGCGCAGGCATGGACGGGGTGCACGCACATCAGGCTTGAGTCGCGCTGCAAGGTCTCGCTGGTGCGGCCACGGATCATGATGACCTTGTCGCGATACACGCGACATAGGCTGGCGTAAGCCGGAAAGCGGCGGGACAAATCCGCCAGCACCGGAAGCGCGATCTGATCGAGCTCGCGGCGGCCGAGTGCCGCATGACCGAGCAGGGCCAGCCCCATGCCGAGATAGCAGCGCCCGCTCTCCTGGTCCTGATCGACGAGGCGGCTGACGCCGAGTGTGGTGACGAGGCGCGAGACGGCGCTGGGCGAAAGGTCGAGGCGAGCCGCGAGATCGCCGACCCGCAAGGCACGGCCCGATGCGTACAACTCCTCGAGGATCGCCAGCGCCTTGCCGACCGACTTGATGAGGTTGCCCTCGTCCTCCTCGGCCCGGCTACCCCGCCTCGCCGAGGGTGGCGCGGCCCGGCGCGGCAACGCGGCGCGGTTCGATGTTCTCGCGGGCATGGCGTTTCCCCTCGTGGTCACGACGGCGACAGCACCGAGCCGCCGCAAACGGAAATGCACTGGCCCGTCACATAGGATGAGAGATCGGTGGCCAGGAACTCCAGCACGTTCGCACAATCCTCCGTGGTCCCAAGCCGGCGAAGCGGAATACGGCGCGCATCGTCCGGGCGGGCGATCCCGCGAGCCGCCGCTTGCGCCACCACGCGCGATGTCTGGATCGGGCCGGGTGAGATGCAGTTCGCGCGAACGCCGTCGGGCCCCAGCTCGGCAGCGAGATAGCGCGTGTACTGTGCCACTGCCGCCTTCGCCATGCCGTACGGCGCGAGCACCCCCCGCCCAACCACGGTCGCGGCGGCCATCGTCGAGATGTTCACGATCACTCCGCCGCCTT
This sequence comes from uncultured Alphaproteobacteria bacterium, assembly GCA_963795435.1. Classification (GTDB taxonomy): domain Bacteria; phylum Pseudomonadota; class Alphaproteobacteria; order Acetobacterales; family Acetobacteraceae; genus JAFKFI01. The sequence goes on along the minus strand of CAWCHV010000009.1, from coordinate 165,412 downwards.
GCGCCTTCATGATCGGCGCCACCGCCTGGCAGCAATGGATGGCACTCATCAGGTTGACGTCGAGCATCCTCTGGATGTCCTCCTCGGGTGCCACGGAGGCCGCGCTTCGCTCCACCGGCGTGATCGCCCCGCCGGCGTTGTTCACCAGCACGTCGATCCGGCCGAACGCCTGGTGAGCGCGCGCGATGGCCTCATGCGCGGCGTCGCGCCGGCCGAGATCGGCCTGAAACCCGACCGATCGCCGGCCGAGCGCGATGATTTCGTCCATAACGCTCGAGGCAGTCAGGGCTTCGCCGAATTCGGCAGCCGCATTCAAGTCGATATCCACGACCGCGACGTTGGCGCCCAGACGCGCGAGCCGCAGCGCGTAGGCACGTCCCAGGCCGCGGGCCGCCCCGGTGACGACAGCCGCTTTTCCTTCGAGCCTCGTGGCCATCTTGTCCTACTCGGCCGCACGCAGGAGCGGTGCGTTGTCCGGGGTCGCCTCCGACTTCCACGCCTTGAGCGCGGGCATCACGTCGGACGCGAACAGGCGCATCGAGCGTTCGGCGTCCTCATACGGCATACCCGCAAACGCGAAATGCGCGATGAACGTGCCCATATCGATGTATTGGTCGATGTATTTGAGCTTTTCCAGGACCTGTTCCGGCGTGCCCCACGGCATCAGGTTGACGAATTTCTCCGTGACCCGCGCCTTGTCCTGCTGCACCGCCTTCGTCATGGCGGCGTATTGCTCGTAGCCCTTGGTCTCCGTGAGATGGCCGCCGCCGATGTTGTAGTGCTTGAGGACGCTCTCGTAGTAGCGGCCGATATACTTGACCGCCATGTCCTTCGCCCGGCCGGCGTCCTTGTCGACGATGCAGAAGCCGACCAGGACGGATCTCGGGCGCGCGACGCCGGGATGCACGCGCTCCCATTCCTCGCGGTGCATCCGGACCCCCTCCCCTACTTCGTCCCAGCGCTTCTGCGGGACCACCAGCATCCCGGCCCCAAGGCGCGCCATGATCGGCATCGAGTCCGAGGAATTCCCCGCGCCGTAGGTTCTGCCGCGAAAACTGCGAAACGGCGCCGGTCGGATATCCCGCCGCGGCTGCTTCACGTGCTGGCCATCATACTCGACATAGCCCTGTTCCAGCCCGTTGAGCACCGCCTCGGCGCATTCGACGAACCGCTCGCGCGAATGGTTCATATCGAGCCGGAAACCCTCGAACTCGATCGCTCCGAGGCCGCGTCCGATGCCCAGGATCATGCGTCCACCGGAAAGCACGTCGAGCAGCGCCACCTCCTCGGCGACGCGCATCGGGTCGTGCCAGGGCAGCACGATGACCATCGTGCCGAGCTTCGCCCGCTGCGTGCGTCCCGCCATGTAGGTGAGGAACTGCGTCGGGCTCGGGATCATCTCGTATTCGGTGAAATGATGCTCGGTCGTCCAGATCGAGTCGAAGCCTAGCGGTTCCGCAAGGTCCGCCAGCCGGACCTCCTCGGCATAAACCTCCCAGTCGGTGAGGTCGCCGGTGAGGTTTTGGAAGACCGGGCTGTAGCCGACATGCATCGGAAAACGCCTCCTCGCGCGATGGTCTGCCAGAATCTGCAAATGCATTGCGCATTCTGCATGGGCGACGGAGCAGGTCAACCACCGGAAATCAGATAGTTGGCCGTCGAGAGCGGCGACGGAGGCGCCGGAGGTTGACCTCTCAGGAATTTTGGTTCTGAATTGCGCAACGTGGTTGCACGTCCTGAACGGGAGAACCTGCCATGGCGAGCCCGGAGTTCTATCGCCTCATCGAAAGGATGCGTCAGCGGCGGCCAGCCGCCCCGCAACCCATTGAGGAATTGCGGGCCGGTATGGAGGAGATAGGCCGCAAGTTCGCGCCGCCGAAGGATGTCGTGTTCACCCGCGTGGATGCCGGCGGCGTGCCGGCAGAGTGGGCCGAGTTGCCGCACGCGGAGCCTGGGCGCGCCATCCTCTACCTGCACGGCGGCGGCTACGGCATCGGGTCCGTCGCCTCGCACCGTCACCTGGTCGGCAAGCTCGCCAAGGCATCAACCGTCCGCATCCTCTCGCTCGATTACCGGCTCGCCCCGGAGCATCCGTTTCCGGCCGCGGTCGAGGACGCGGTGGCGGCAGCGCGTTGGCTGCTACGGCACGACGTTAAGCCGGAGCATTTGGTATTTGCCGGCGACTCTGCGGGCGGCGGTTTGGCGATCGGCGCCTGCCTGGCGCTCCGCGATGCGGGGGACAAGCTGCCGGCCGCGCTGGTCTGCATGTCGCCGTTGACCGATCTAGCGAAGACCGGCGAATCGATGCGCTCACGCGTGGCGCTCGATCCGATGGTCACGCCGCAGTCGAGCGCCGCCTACGCCCGACGCTACGTCGGCGAGAACGGCGACCTCATGGCGCCGCTCGCCTCGCCGCTCTACGCCGACCTCCGCGGCCTGCCACCGATGCTGATCCTGGTCGGAACCGCGGAAGTGCTGCTCGACGATTTCGACACGGATCGCCGAGCGGGCGCGCGCGGCTGGCGTTGATGTGGAGCTGCAGGTCTGGGAAGAGATGATCCATATCTGGCCCTATTTCGCCGATATCATCCCGGAGGGGCGCGAGGCGATCGAGCGCATGGGCACCTACATCCGGCGCCGCACGGGGGACGTGCCATGACACTGCCCGAGGGACCGCCGGCGCTTGATGCGCCGCAACCCCGGCCGGCAGGCGCCCCCCTCGCGCTCGCCGGTATCCGGGTGGCGGACTTCAGTCATTTCCTTGCAGGGCCGGTCTGCACCATGATTCTGGGCGATCTCGGCGCCGAAGTGATCAAGATCGAGAAGATTGATGGCGGCGACGATTTCCGCCGCGTCGGCCCTGCGGTATCGCCCGAGGAGGGCGGGCCGTTCCTCTTCGGCAACCGCAACAAACGCAGCATCGCGCTCGACCTAAAGCAGCCGGACGGTGCGCGCATCGCACGCGAAATCGTGCGCCGATCCGACGTGTTGGTCGAGAATTTCTCGACCGGCGTAATGGACAAATTCGGCCTCGGCTACCCCGCGATGGCGGAGCTCAACTCACGCCTGATCTATTGCTCGGTCTCCGCGTACGGCCGCGACGGCGCGCTCAAAGACCGGATGGGGTTCGATCCCGTGGCGCAGGCCGAGAGTGGCTACATGTCGATGAACGGCCACCCGGAGGATCCCGGAATGCGGTCTGGCCCGTCAATCATCGACATCTCCACCGGCATGATGGCGAGCAACGCGGTGCTTGCCGCGCTGTTCGCCCGCGAGCGGCTCGGCATCGGCCAGTTCATCGACTGCGCGCTGTTCGATCAGGCTGTCACGATGACCGGTTTTCACGCGATGAATTACCTGATTAGTGGCAAAGTGCCGCCGCGCTTCGCAAACGACAGCCGCGACACGGTGCCGACAGCGGCGTTCATGGCATCCGACGGGCCATTCTACATCACCTGCTCGAACGACCGCACGTACCAGCGCCTCGCGGTACACGTGGTGCACCGACCGGATCTGGCCGAGCATCCTGATTTCGTCACAAACAGCATGCGTGTGCAGCATCGCGATCGCCTGCTGGCAATTCTCGGGGACATCTTCGCGGCCGACATGCGCGCCGACTGGATGCGCCGGCTGCGCGCGGCGGGCGTGCCCGGCGGCCCAATCAACAACTTGGCTGAGGCGTTCGGTTCGGCAGAGATGAAGGAGCGCGGCCTGGTCAGCGGACTGCCGCATGCCTCCGGCGCCACCGTTCCGAACATCGCGTTGGCTTTCCGCCTGCACGGCACCCCGCTGGCCGATCCCGTCGCCGCGCCCGGCTTCGGACAGCACACGACGGAAATCCTTCGCGATCTGCTGGGCTACAGCGAGCTGGAGATCAATGAGCTCGGCCACCGCGGCACCGTCCGCGCGTGCCGATCCTGACATTCTGTGAAAGGTGCCTCGCTCATGAATGCACTCACGCTCGGAGCGATCAAGGACATTGTCGGGCCGCTGGAACTCGACGCGATCGCGCTCAGGAGAAAATACGATTTTGAGCGCAACAGACGCATCCTGCCGGAGGGAAACGGCCAATACATTTCGACCATCGACGGGAAGTTCGCCGATTTTGGCAAGGATCCCTGGGTCGATCCGAACTTCGAGCGGCTGCCGATTGTCGACCACAGCGAGGTCATCGTGGCCGGCGGCGGGTTCGGTGGACTGCTCGTCGGCGCCCGCCTCACCAATATCCGAATCATCGAAGAGGCGGGCGATTTTGGCGGGACCCTCGAATTCCCGATCCCGCGCGGCGATAAACCCCTGGATCGTCGCCGCTGTTGTCGTGGTGCCGACCTTCATGGAGGTGCTCGACACCACGATCGCCGTCGTGGCGCTGCGCTATATCGCGGGCGGGCTCTCGGCCACGGTCGATGACGGCGAGTGGGTCATCACAAGCTACCTTGCCGACAACGCGATCGTCCTGCCCCTCACCGGCTGGCTCATCGCGCATCTCGGGCGCCGCAACTATTTCCTGCTTTCGATCGGCGTCTTCACCCTGGCTTCCGGGCTGTGCGGGATCGCAACGAGCCTCGGCCAGCTGATCCTGTTCCGCGTGCTCCAGGGTCTTGCCGGCGGTGGTCTTCAGCCGTCCAGCCAGGGCGTGCTGCTGGACGCCTTCCCGGTCGAGCGGCAAGGCATGGCCATGACGCTGTTCGGCCTGGCCGCCCTGATCGCGCCCGTGGTCGGTCCGACGCTCGGTGGCTGGATCACCGACAGCTACTCCTGGCGATGGGTGTTCTGGATCAACGTGCCCATAGGCCTCCTGGCCCTGGGTGCGTGTGCCATCACACTCCGCGACCCCGATTACCTCACGGCACAACGCATGGAGTTGCGGAAGCGACCGTTCAGCTTTGACGGCGTTGGCCTGTCGCTGCTGGTAATCGTCATGGGCTGTTGGGAGGTGATGCTCAGCAAGGGCCAGGAATGGGACTGGCTGGACGACCCGTTCTGGCGTGTGCAGACGCTGGCGATCTTGTTCGCCGTGGGCCTGGCGGGGCTGGTCTTCTGGGAATTGCGCCATGCGAGTCGGGTGGTCAACTTCCGGCCGTTGGGCGAGCGGAATTTTGTTGCCTGCTGCATCATCATTTTTGGTGCCTACGCGGTGCTGTATGCCGCCAGCACGTCGCTGCCTGCCTTGCTCCAGTCGCTCTTTGGCTACGATGCGCTGAACGCTGGACTGGTCATGTCGCCGGCCGGCTTCTTTGCCGTCGTCGCCATGCCGTTCGTGGGGCGCACGCTCGGTCGCGGAACCGATGGGCGGTGGGTGATTGCCGCGGGTCTCCTAACCATGGCGGCCGGGAATTACTGGATGTCGCAGATGAACCTGGACATCAGTCCGGGGCAGGCGGTCTGGCCGCGGGTGGTGCTGATCGTCGGGCTTGCAATGTGCTTTGCACCCGCAAACGTGGCGGCCTATCTGTATCCCTACGCCGATGACCGCCTTGCCGGCGTAGCAGCGGATCGATCTCCTGCGCGGCATGAGCACAAGCAAGCATGGGGCTGCCACTGTGGCAGCCACAGATGTAGAGGCGATGCCGCGGATCGAGATCGTGGGTGAGCGGCGTCGCGCGCACGACGCTGAGTTCCGTACAAGGGTCGTGACCGAAAACCCCGATGCCGCGCGACCTCGACGAGTTCGTACTGCCGCCGCCTGCTCTCGGTATTGATCTGGACCTGCGCCTGGGTGGACTGCCGGACGTAGACTACGGCCTTGCGCCGCAGCACCGCGGCCGGCAGGAGGTCAGACGCGGTCACTGGCATCCTCCCCCACCGCGACGCCTGCAGTCTCCATCAACAAACTGGCGAGCAACACCACCGCGGCGTCGCGTTCGGCAGGGCACATTCCTCGAAGCTTCACCGGGTCGAGCGCCATGGCCAGTTGATGGGCGATCGAAGGTGGCTCGCGTCTCGTTGACTTCATCATGATCCTCCCGGACAGCGTTCGAGTCGTCTCGGGAGTCTGTTCTGAAACCAAGTGCGATTAGCAGATGATGCAGGTCGAGCAGCGCGGACAGCGCAACGCGCGGTGCCCCAATCTTCATCCCAGCGCAAGCGATAGGATCCAGCATCCACGCCGCCACCGCAGTGATCACACCAGGTCCAACCTCGACATGGATGACCTCGCCAGTAGCTCGTCGCTCATTGTATTGCCGGCGTACCCGACGCCCCGCAAAGCGGATGCCACCGGTAGCAAACAACCACTTCCTGCCCGACATGGGCAGAATGACCTCGTGATGGCGCTCGGACGCAAGGCCTGGCTGTTCGCCGGCTCCGATCGGGGCGGCGAGCGCGCAGCAGCAATGTATTCGCTGATTGTCACCGCCAAACTCAACGACATCGATCCCCGCGCTTGGTTTGCCGACGTGCTCGCCCGCATCGCCGATCATCCCGCATCGCGGCTGGATGAGTTGCTGCCTTGGCACTGGGCGCGAGACCGGGAGCGACGTAGCTTGGCGGCATGACCGCCCGCAGCATCGCCCATCTCAAGGTTAAGCTGGATGACGTCGAGCCTGCGGTCGTGCGCCGGATCGAGGTGCCGCTCGCAATCCCGCTCGACCGTTTGCATCTGGTTCTCCAGGCGGCGCTGGGCTGGACCAATAGCCATCTCTATGAACTCCGGGCCCGCGACGTAGGTTGGGGCGTGCCTGACCCGGACTTCGGCGACGACACTCTCGATGCGCGCAAGGCCCGCCTCATCGACGTCCTGGAAGATGTCGGCGGCAAGACGCTCAAATATCTCTACGACTTCGGCGACGGCTGGGAACACACGGTCCGGATCGAGCGCATCACCGAGGCGATCCCCGGGCTTGCTTATCCACATCTGCTCGAAGCGGCCGGACGTTGCCCACCCGAGGACGTTGGCGGACCCTGGGGCTACCGCGAGCTCCTCGAAGCGCTCGCCGGTCCCGCCCATGAACGCCACGACGAGAGCGTGGAGCGGTGCGGCGAGGAATTCGATCCGAATGCAGTAGACGTCGAGGAGCACGCCCGCGCCGTGGCCGCTCTCGCAAAGCGATGGTCCCGACCGCCAGCCCGCTCTAGCAGGCTGCTGAAAACGGTGGTTGTCGCGTCCACTTTCGCTGCGGTTCGAGCGATTGCGCCGGGGGAGGCTCTGCGGTGGCCGCTGGAGATCGGCGTTTCAGCGGTATCGTCAGCGTCTGGACGGACTCCGGGTGTCATGTCGCCGCCGTGAGCAGCTTGGGCAGCCGAACCAAGTTGTAGGCGGCCATGGCGAAGGTGAACTGCCAGTCGATCTTGGGCAATCCGCGATGGCGCGCCTTGCGCAGCCCGGCGACGGTCTTGGCCCAGCCAAACGCTTCCTCGATGCGCTTGCGGATGCGCAGACTGACCGCATAGCCGGGGTGGCGGGTGGTGCGGCCGTCGATCGCCGAGCGCCGACCGCGGTCGTTCTGGGCCACGTGCGGGGTGACGTTGATCTCGCGCATCTCGGCGACGAAGTCCTGTGTGTCGAAACCCTTGTCGCCGCCGAGCGTGATGCGCCGCGCATCGTCGGCGTGCGGCTCGACCAGGTGCTGCGCCGCCAGCGGTTCGGCGTGCCCCGAGGCGCGGGTGGCGACGGCCCCGACAATCAGCCCGTTGCGGTTCTCCATCAGCGCGTGGCCCATGAAGCAGAGCTTCGCCTCTTTGCCCGGCCCCTTCTTGTAGAGCCGGGCGTCGGCATCGGTGGTCGAGGCGTGCGTCTCGTTGCTGCGCTTCTGGCGGTGAAAATCCTGCTCGCCATTGCGCCCCGGATCAGCCGGCGGGCCGGAGCCGTCCCTGGGGCGGAAACTCTTGGTGCTGGCCCAGGCTTCCAGCAGCGTGCCGTCCACCGAAAAATGCTCGCTCGAGAGCAGTGCTTTCACCTTCGGCTGCGCCAGCACGGCGACGAGGAACCGCGTGGCGATCTCGCCGGCCAGCAGCCGGTCGCGGTTCTTGGTGAAGCTGGTCGCATCCCACACGGGGTCGTCCATGCCGAGGCCGACGAACCAGCGGAACAGCAGGTCGAACTCGATCCGTTCGACCAACTGCCGCTCCGAGCGGATCGTGTAGAACGCCTGCAACAGTAGCGCCCTCAGCAACCGCTCGGGCGGGATCGACACCCGACCGCCCGGCGCATACAGCGCGTCGAACTCCGCCGACATCGCCGCAAGCGTGGCGTTCATCACGCCCCGGATCACCCGCAGCGGGTGATCAGCGCGCACCCGCTTCTCCAGGTCCACGTAGCTGAAAAGCGATCCAACCACCGCATCGATCCCTACGCTGACGACCGCCTTGCCGGCATAGCAGCAGATCGATCTCCTGCGCGGCATGAGCAGAAGCAAGCATGAGGCTGCCACTGTGGCAGCCTCAGATGTAGAGGCGAGGCCACAAATTGAGATCGTGGGTGAGCGGCGTCGCGCGCACGACGCTGAGTTCCGTGCGAGGATCGTGACCGAGTCTGTCGCGACTGGCGCCCGCGTTCAGGACATTGCCGCGCGATATGGGGTCTGCCCAAGCCTGATCTATCGATGGCGCCGCGCCGCGTGCATCGACACGGCGGGCTACTCGGCGATGCACCTCTTTCCGGTCCGGATCGCGGCGACACCGGGTGAGAGGCCGGCGCCGGCGGGAGCACGCCCGGCCGGAGCGACGAAACCGCGGCGAACAGGGCTGATCGAGATCGAGTTGAGCGGCGGCGTGCGCGTGAGCGTCGACGAGAATGTGTCTGTGGCGGCGCTCCGCCGCGTGATATCGGTTCTGCGCGGATGATGACGCCGCCATCCGGCGTGCGCGTCTGGCTCGCCGCAGGGGCGACCGATATGCGTCGCGGGATGAACGGTTTGGCTCTGCAAGTGCAGCAGGCGCTGCGCGCGATCCACACGTCGGCGACGTCTATGTTTTCAGAGGTCGTCGAGGCAATCTTTTGAAGATCCTCTGGCACGACGGCCTGGGAATGTCGCTGTATGCCAAGAGGCTGGAGCGGGGCCGTTTCATCTGTCCCACGCCTGCGACGTGTTGTTGCCATCACGCGGGGCAACTTGGCTACATGTTGGAAGGGGTTGACTGGCGCCATCCGCAGCGTACTCGTCTCCCGAGCTGGCCGGATGACGTGACACAGAAAGGCACAATTTCGGTCAAAAGCCGTGCATGATTACACGCTGTATTCCTTCGCTCGCGTAACACCACGCCCGACACGCTCCCCACGACATCGACGCGCTGAAGGCAGCCTTGCTGGCCGAGCGTGCCGCACGTCGTGAGTTCGAGGCGCGCGCCGCCGCGCCGAGCATGTCGCCCATCTCAAACTGCAATCGCCAAGTTCAAGCACTATCGCTTCGCCCCCTCCGCCAGCGCGCCGCAAGCTGCTCTACCAGCTGGAGATGCAGCTCGAGGAACTCGAGACAGCCGCCACCGAGACGAGCGCCGCAGCCCGCGGAGGCTACAAACTACCGTGCGCCGTTCACGCGCGCCAAGCCGTGCGCGCCGCTGCCGCACATCTGCCACACGCGTCGTGCTTCCATCACCGCGAGCTGCCCGTGCTGCGCGCAGCTCGCCAAGCTCGCGAACCATCACCGAACGCTCTAACATCCCGCACCTACAAGTATCCAACGTGCGAAGTTCTCCTGCCGCTTGCAACATCACTCAGCCACCCGTACCGTTCCATCCATCGCTCGTGGCCGCGCTGCCCAGACCTGCTGGCGACCATCATGCATGCAAGTTCGCGAGCATCAGCCGCTGAACCGCCAAAGCGAGCGCTTTGCTCGTGAGGCATCGATCTCAGCGTGTCGACGCTCGCTGACTGGTCGCGCCTGCACACCGCGCTGTCGCCACTAGTGACGTTGATCCGTACGCACGTGATGCCGCCGAGCGTATCCACGCGACGACACCACGTGCCGTGCTAGCCAAGCGAAACCATCACCGTCGTTGTGGTCTATGTGCGTGACGATCGCCCGTTCGTGGTCCGTCGCAGCCGCAGCGATCTTCTACTACTCGCGCGATCGTGCCGGCCAGCATCCGTGCCACATCTCGCGAGCTACCATGGATCCTGCAGGCACCGTATTCCGTTCAACGATCTCTACGATCCTGCCGCAAGCCGCTCTATCTTCGAAGCCGCCTGTTGGCGCATGCCGCCGCAAGCTGTTCGTGCTCGCCGATCTCGCGAAGTCGCCGCTGGCGATCGAGGCCGTGCGCCGATCACGCGATCTTCGACGTCGAGCGCGAGATCAACACTTGCCGCCGAGCCGCGCCGCTGTGCGACAAGTGCGTTCGCACCGCTGGTGGCTTCCCTCGAGCGTGGATGCGTGCGAACGCGCAAGCTCTCGCGTCACGCCGATGTGGCGAAGGCGATGACTACATGCTCAAGCGCTGGAGGCCTTCACGCGCTTCCTCGGCGATAGCCGCATTTGCCTGACCAACATGCGCCGAGCGAGCCCTGCGCGATTGCCCTCGCAGAGGCTTGCTGTTCGCCGGCTCCGATCGCGGCGGCAGCGCCGCAGCATGTATTCGCTGATCGTCACGCAAACTCAACGACATCTATCCCCGCGCCTCGCTGGCCGACGTGCTCGCCCTCATCGCCGATCATCCCGCATCGCGCTGGATGAGTTGCTGCCTTGGCACTGGCGAAAGACAGGAGCGACGTAGCCTGGCGGCATACCGCCGGCAGCATCGCCCATCTCAAGTCAAGCTGGATGACGTCGAGCCGGCGTCGTGCGCCGGCTCGAGGTGCCGCTCGCAATCCGGCTCTATCGTCTGCATCTGGTTCTCCAGCGGCGCTGGCTGGACCAACAGCCACCTCTATGAACTCCGCGCGCGACGTCGGCTGGGCGTGCCTGACCCGGACTTCGGCGACACACTCTCTACGCGCGCAAGACCCGCCTCATCGACGTCCTGAAAGATGTCGGCGGCAAGACGCTCAAATACCTCTACGACTTCGGCACGCTGGAACACACGTCCGGATCGAGCGCATCACCGAAGCATCCCCGAGCTCGTTTATCCACGTCTGCTCTAAGCGGCCGACGTTGCCCACCCGAGGACGTTGGCGGACCCTGTGGCTACCGCGAGCTCCTCGAAGCGCTCGCCTATCCCGTCATCAACGCCACTACGAGAGCGTAGAGCCGTGCGGCGAGGAATTCAGTCCGAATGCAACCGACGTCGAGAGCCACGCTCGCGCCATAGCCGCTCTCGCAAAGCGATGGTCCCTACCGCCAGCCCGCTCTAAGCGGTCAGCCTTAACCGCGGTATTCACCGTATTAAATCTCCCGCGCATCCCTGCTCCATGCCAAGCCCAGACAAAGGGAATCACGAGCCGTCCCGCGCCGCCATACGATTTTCAGCAGCCTGCTAAGCGGTCAGCCTAAACCGCGGTATTCGCCGGATGGATACGTTGCTTCGCTTGTTCGACGGTGATCTGCGGGCTGCGGAATATGGTCGAGCAGGACCGTAATCGGGTTCGCGGCCAGCTCGATAAGTTCGTGTTCACGCAGTTTCTGATCGGCGCGCCCCAGGATCGGCGGATCGGATCGTCAGGCTGTTCCTTCGGTTGGTGGTGTGGCTGAGCTTCGTGATCGGGTTAGGATGCCGCATGGAACGAAATCCTGGCTTATCGGAGTGCCCACTATCGATTCATCCTTACATCCATGACGTCGCCGCCAAGGGAGAGCATCAGGCCCTCGCGCTTCGCCTTGAGATGCATGACGACTCCGGCCTCGTTCTGCAGCCATAGGTCGCCACTGCTCATCCTGCCGACCACGAAACCGTAGCGGCCCTGGGCGTAGGCACCTGGAAACACAGCGACAGACCGGAGATTGTAGACATCGCCAGTCGCGTCGATCGTGGAGACGCCGATGCCGCCGACGCCGAGCCCGGCCACGGTAAATGGATAGGCGGAGCCTCGGTAGAACAGCGTTCCGCTGCCTCCACCGGCGCTGCCGATATAGGCGGCCTGCACTTCGTTCATGTCCACCGTCGCATCGGGTGTCGCGCCCTCGAATTTCGTTTCAGGACCTGGGGTCTGCTGATTGCAGGCCGACACGAACAACAATGCGGTGATCAGGGCCGCTCGTGTCAACGGTAGCCGTTTCGTCCAAGACATCGTCCACTCCCGAGAATGTGTATTGCGATCGAGCGGGTACAAGCCGCTTTCCTTTTGCCTCAGAACCTGAATCCGAAGCCGATGAGGGGGCCATAAGCCACGAGGTCGATCGAGCGCTTGAAGACGCCAGAGCCGTTGCCACGGCCGCTCGTGCCCAGAGCGCGAATGCCGCCCGTGACGTCCAGCCAGTTGGTGATGGAGTAGGAGACGAGGGCGGATGCTCCCCATCCCCAGACGCCGCCATCCACACCGAAGCCCTCGCCCATCGCCGCGAGTTCGACGCGCCAGTCCGTCCACGGATAGAAGCTGGCGCGAAATCCGGCCCAGGGCTGCACGAAGCTACGGCTGACGCTGACGCCGGATAACGGAGTTTCCTCGATCTTGGCCGATGCATCCCAGCTCAGGACGGAGAATCCGACGCGAGCATCAACGGTCGTTGGAATGCCCGCGAGTGCGCCCGAATAGATCTGATAACCCAGTCCCGGCGCGATGCGGAACAGTGTCACGGTATCCTTGAGCGTCCCGCCCGGACCACCCGGAACGGGCTGGACCGTGCTCTTGTGGAAGGCGTCGATCCACTGGATGTCGAGTTCCGTCGACCAAGGTCCATAGCGCACCAGCCCGTATCCGACGACGGCGCCATGCAGCGAGTGCGCCAAATCGGCGATGCTGGGCGGCCCGCTGTCAAAATCGACCTGCCGGCCGAAGTTTCCTTTTAGATGGATGGTTCCACTGGTGGCCGGCAGCCACAGATATGGCGTTAGCTCCACCTGTACCCGCGCACTGCCATCCGGCGCGTAGCCGTCCTGGGCGGAGAACTGCGCCAGCGCCGGACTCACGGATAGGGCGATCGCGACGCCGCTGGACACGGCGCATTCCAACATCCGCCCGGGGAGCCAGATCACGACCAGCGTTTCCCTTGTTCAAGCCTGACCGCCAGCTACGTCTGGCCGAGGTCGCGCTCTGTGTCCGTTGCCGGAATCGCCCGCGGAGAGAGACCAGTCGAAAACGGCCACCACCTCCCTGTGCGTCTGCTTATAATCCGCACAAACTTGCGCCGTGGCGGAGTAGACGCACTTGCATCCCACCGGGTCGGCATAGAAGACTGTCGGCACACCGTTCACCGTCTGATGCACGAAACGGTGCGGAGGAAGCGACTCCAACGCGGCTTCCTCCCGGGGCGTGTCGGCCACTGACTTGGTGAACCCGGAGAGAACGAGCTGGTCGTCCTCCTGCCTTGCCATCCCCGCACAGCCCGAGAGCCCGGATAGGATCAGCGAGGCGACCATCACGCCTGCGACTTGTTTCATGCGTTCCCTCCGCGAGCTGGTCCACGTGCAGACTTGTAACCGAGACTTTCTGGCAGATTGGTGTGGGGACCACAGTCGGTGCTATCCGAATTTGGCAAGGGAACCAGAAATGCAGATTGGGTGGCGCTACGGTGGCGAACTGTGCAGCGTCGTGGACGGCGTTTCGCCATACAGGGCACGAAACTCGACGGCGAACCGGCCGAAGTTCCAGAAGCCGAAACGCGAGGCGATGTCGGTCACTGTGGTCCTGGCCGCACCGGCTTCCCGTAGGGCGTGCCTCGCCAAGGCCATACGCCGCAGCAGCAGATATCGCTTGGGACCCATGCCCAAGCTCTCGTGGCAGCACAAGTGCAACGTCCGCTGGGGGACGCCAATTGCCGCACAGAGATCCGGAATGTAGATCGCCTCCTCCGGACGTTCGGCGATTGCTGCGCGAAACCGCCGCATGATCGTTGTGTGACGGCGACGTGCCGACGCATCTTCGGCTTCGTCCTGCGTGTCGAGGCAGGCGACCATCGCCAGGATCAGTGCCTGCTCGAGTCCGCGCGCCGCTTCGTCATGGGCGATGACCTCGGGGGCATCTTCCGCGAGAGCTCCCGCTGCGGCGTGCAGCCGCTGAAGTTTCGCCATTGCCGCGGCCGGCGGGGTGACGATCAGCTCATCACGCTTTGGCGTCAGGTCGCATCCAGCCATCGTGGCGCCGATCAGGTGCATGTCTTGCGCTGTAAGCGACATGGAACCCCAGTGAACAGCGCCGGAGGATCGCTGAAAATAGTCATGGTCGTTGGCAAGTCGCGCTATGCTGGCGGAATTCGCCTCCCTGCCGCCCCGGAGCAGACTCGGTCCGGGCTGTGTATGAAACGTGATGATGGCCCGGCCGCTCCCGCGGGCCGAATGCAGGATTCGCGGCGTGTTTTCCGAGAACCGTTGCATCCATAGACGATGTAGATCGATGCGCGTTATGGTGGCGCTGAAATCCCCGCGATCGATGACCGTGAGTTCCGGCCTGATCCCGCGTATCGATGATCCATAGTAACCTGGATCGGTGAAGCTTCGGATGCTGCTCGACGGCATATCGGACCCCTCTTCGGATCTGTCCGTGTCACTGCCGTGCCGACACGTTTAGCCCTGGCATCGATGCGAAGCAAGTCGCGTTGTCGCCGACACCGCGGGGCTGGCCGATAGGGAGTGGAGGATTACCCACCGCTTTTGTGCTGCAGGGTGGTCGAGGGCAGCTCGCCGAATTGCCTGCGATAGGCTGCGGCAAACCGGCCGAGACCGCCGAAGCCATAGCGTCGCGCGACGTCCGACACGCGCCCCGTGCCGGGGTCCAGATCGCGCAATGCGCGACGCGCCGACTGCATCTGGCGCAGTCGCAAATACCTCTGAGGACTCATCCCCAGATGCAACTGGCAACATGCCCGCAAAGTGCGGCCCGGCACGCCAAGCATCCCGCTGATTTCCCCGAGGGAGAGCGCTCGATCCGGGGAGGCCAGGAGCAAATCCTCAAAATGATTCATGATTGCGGTGCGCCGGACGCTTGCTGAAGCCCTTTCGTCGATCGGCTTCAACAAGAGGCACTCCACCACCGCCTCGATGACCTGCTGTTCGAGTCCATGAGCCGCCCTAGCCCTGGCCGTCACGCTTGGCTGGGTCTTCGCCGCGCGCAGGACGTCGTCGTACAAGCCCTTCAGAGATCCAAGAGCCTGAGGGCTAGGACGCCACCGACATGCCCCTCCCGGAACGTTGAACCCGGCACCGGCCATCGCTGTGCCGTATCGGGCAAGATCATTTGATCGAAGCCAAATCGCCCTCCAGCGGCATGGGCCGTCGGTCCATTCATGGAGGCGCTGACCCGGACCGTGCGTGACGATCTCGCCCGCGCGGACGGGGATCCCGTCGCAGACCATTGAAACGTCGCCGCGCGTTGGCAGCAGAACCCGCACCCGAGACGGTGCCACGTCGATGAAGGCGATTCGCGCGAGATTTTCCTGGCCGGCTACCAGGTCCACGCGAGCGAGAGAGATTTGCGCCAGCTGCGCGCCGAATTCGCCTTGGCCAGTGACAAGGAGATCGAAACCACCTTGGCGGCGCAGGGCAGCCTGGTAGTCGTCCGGCTCGCCAAACGACGATATCGTGCTGCCCGGCATCTCCCGTCACTCCGACACCGACCGACCCGACCGCACTTCGTCCTACGACCCGGATCAGAAGTCGACTTTGTAGTGGGGCCCGAGGCTCGCCCGACGAGCGCGGGCTGGCTATCCATTTTTAGCAAAGATCGTGGAGCAGAGCCCTTCCTGCGCCTTCGCTGCTCACTTCGCCTTGGACCATCGCATCCGGACCTTCCGGCAGCTCCCTTGTCCCGGTACCTCCTCAGAGGACAAATACGCTGACCCGGAGGGGGCATTCGGCAAATCGCGTCGCCGGACTTTTTCCCGCCAGTTCTGCCAAAAATGGATAGCCACGGCACACCCGCCGGGCTCAGCCTCCGCCTGCCCAAGATGTCGGGCGCAGCCGCCAGACGACGATAGGGGAAACACATGAAAGCGATTGTCGGATCGTTTCTGCTCATTCTGTTGGTGAGCGGATGTGCTGGCGCCGAGAAGGTACAGATGGATACGGGATCGATCGTCCCGTCCGCCAACGGCAAATGCACGGCGATGGCGGGGATGCGAGAGATACCGGTCGACTGCCCAAAGTGAGGGCTCTCGCAGACGAAGAGTACCGTCCAGTCTGAACGAGCGAAACCGTCGCTCAACGGGGGAAGTCTTGGATGAGCTCTCGAGTTCGTAGGGAACGCGCGTCCGATGCTCCGGTCCGAGCGCCCGGTGGCCTCGACATGGTGAGGCTCCCGGGCGGCACGTTCCGCATGGGTTCGGACCGGCACTACCCGGAAGAGGCGCCCGCTCATCGCGTGACGGTCACGCCCTTCCAGATCGACCGCACGCCGGTCACGAACCGCCAGTTCCGCCAGTTCGTCGAGGCGACGGGCTATGTCACTGTCGCCGAGGTCGTGCCGGACCCGAAGGACTATCCCGGCGCGCTAGCGCACATGCTGAAGCCGGGCTCGCTCGTCTTTACTCCGCCCCGGCACGCTTTCGACCTTCGCGACTGGTCGCAATGGTGGCGCTTCGAGTTCGGCGCGAACTGGCGGCGCCCAAGCGGTCGGGGCCGCTCGAACCGGGGTCTCGACGATCACCCGGTGGCGCATGTCGCTTATCAGGACGCCGAGGCCTATGCCGCCTGGGCGGGCCAGCATCTGCCGACGGAAGCGGAGTGGGAATACGCCGCGCGCGGGGGGCTTGATGGGGCGGAGTTTGCCTGGGGTGAGGAACTGACGCCGGACGGGCGTCACATGGCGAATACCTGGCAGGGCGCCTTCCCAAACGAGAACCTTGCGACCGACGGCTACACGCGAACGTCGCCCGTCCGAGCATTTCCGGCGAACGGCTATGGCCTGTTCGACATGATCGGCAACGTATGGGAATGGACTGCTGATTGGTTCTCCGCACGACACACCGTGGATGCGCCCAAGGCTTGTTGCATCCCCGAGAACCCGCGAGGTCGACGTAAAACCGACAGTCATGACCGGTACGGCTCGCCGGCACAAATTCCGTGCAAGGTCGTCAAGGGCGGCTCACATCTCTGCGCACCGAATTACTGCCGCCGTTACCGACCGGCAGCCCGTCACGCGCAGCCGATCGACTCGGGAATGAGTCACGTTGGCTTCCGATGCGTCATCCGACCGTGACGTGACTTAAGGCAGCGTCAGGCAGGGGGAAGCCGCATGACCGCCGAGGCCAATCCGCAGGAACTGGGCTTGCTCGCCAGGCTGGTCATCGCGTCCGCGGCGGTGCTGATCGTCGCCGGCGTGCTGTGGCACGGCGTCACGCTGGGGACTTTCGCACGCATCTGGCATGACCTGATCGAGCGACCGAGCGGGCCGATGTCGTTCCGTTGCATTCTCCAGCCGGCGATGGCTGCCGTCGCCGCGATTCACGACGGTCTCAAGGATGCGCGGGCCGGCCGCTCTCCTTACTTTTGGACGGTTCTGCGCAAACCGCAGGAGCGCGTCGGGCGGCTGCGCGAGGGTTTGAACGCGACCGCCAGGATCATTCTTCTCGGGATCGTGATGGATACGATCTACCAGATCCTGGTGCTCAAGAGGTTCTATCCGAACGAAGCACTCATCGTTGCGTTGCTGCTTGCCTTCATTCCGTACGTGATCCTCCGAGGGCTTGTCGTGCGGATCGCGCGCAGGTGGCTCGGCGGTGCGTCCTCGCCGCCAATCCCGTGATCGCGTCGACATGAAGTGCCAATAGAAGGCTACGGGCATGGCAGACCCATCCACCGTCGCAGGCGCGGACCGGTTCGAAGTCAGGGTCACGGCGGATAGCCATTTTGGCTGGCTCCGCACGCGCCTCAGTCTCGAACGCACGATGATGTCGTGGGTACGAACGGCGGTTTCGCTCATTGGCTTCGGCTTCGCGATCGTGCAGTTCTTCGAGCACTTGCAGCAGATGCCTGGAGTGCGCCCGGCCGATCGTCCAGACGCGCCGCGGTTCCTGGGCCTCGCGCTGATCGCCTGCGGCATTCTGGCGCTCCTGATCTCGATGTGGCAGTACCGATGGACGGTTCGTTACCTGTGGGGCGGATCGTTCGCCTCGATCGCCGGAATGACGCGAGAGGGGATGCAATCGCCGGTTCTTGCGATCGCCGTCCTTCTCATCTGCATCGGTCTGTTCGCCTTTTTCGCCGTGCTGCTGCGTCTTGTGTAGCCGCTCGGGCCGAGCGTCCACGACTGACGAAAACCTCCAAAATCATCGACCCACTCAAAGGAGATCGAGATGGCGAAAGCAGGCAGGCCAAACATCCTCATCCTCTGGGGTGACGACATCGGCTGGTGGAACATCAGCTACAACAACCGGGGCCAGATGGGCTACTGGACGCCCAATATCGACCGTATCGGCAACGAGGGCGTCGCCTTCACCGACTACTACGGCCAGCAGAGCTGCACGGCCGGCCGCGCTGCGTTCATCACCGGCCAGAACCCGATCCGCACCGGCCTGACCAAGGTCGGGATGCCCGGAGCAAATGTTGGTCTCCGGGCGGAAGATCCGACGATCGCGGAATTGCTCAAGCCCCTGGGCTACGCGACCGGCCAGTTCGGCAAGAACCATTTGGGGGACAAGGATGAGTGCCTTCCGACGGCGCATGGCTTTGACGAGTTCTTCGGCAACCTCTACCACCTCAATGCCGAGGAGGAGCCCGAGGACGCCGACTATCCGAAGGACCCGGCGTTCAAGCAGCGGTTCGGACCCAGGGGCGTGCTGCACTGCTGGGCCGACGGCAAGGGTGGGCAGAAGGTCGAGGACACAGGCCCGCTCAGCAGAAAGCGCATGGAAACGATCGATGACGAGACGACCGCGCACGCTCTCGACTTCATCGACAGGAGCCACAAGGAGGGGAAGCCCTTCTTCGTTTGGTACAATACGACGGCGATGCATTTTCGGACCCATTGCGCCGAAAAGCACAAGGGCAAGAGCGGCGGCCAGGGGGACTACAACGACGTCATGGTGGCCCATGACGAGAACATCGGCGTGATGCTGGCCAAGCTCGAGGAGCTGGGCATCGCCGACGACACCATCGTCATGTACTCGACGGATAACGGCCCGCACTACAACAGCTGGCCGGATGCCGGGATCACCCCGTTCCGCAGCGAGAAGAACACCAATTGGGAGGGTGGTTGGCGTGTGCCGATCTTCGTGCGCTGGCCCGGCAAGATCAAGGCGGGCTCGGTCCTGAATGACATCGTGACCCACCAGGACTGGCTATCGACCTTCCTCGCCGCCGCGGGCGAGCCGGACATCAACGAGAAACTCCTCAACGGCCACCAGATCGGCGACAGAACCTACAAGGTGCATATCGACGGGTTCAATTTGTTGCCGTATCTTACGGGCGAGGTGAAGCAGAGTCCGAGGAAGTTCTTCTTCTACATCAGCGATGACGGCGACATCCTGGCGATTCGCGTGAACGACTGGAAGATGGTGCTGATGGAACAACGCGCGAAACAACTGATGTGCTGGTTCGAGCCGTTCGTGAAGCTGCGGGCGCCGAAGATGTTCAACCTGCGCCGCGACCCGTTCGAGCGGGCCGATGAAAACTCGAACACCTACTGGGACTGGGTCATCTCCCATGCCTATCTGCTCTATGGAATGCAGGCGCTCGTCGCGCAGCAGATCGCGGCATTCGAGCAATTCCCCCCGCGTCAGAAGCCGGCCGCGTTCAACCTTGACGCCGTGCTGCGGCAGATAGAGGAGGCGGCGAGCAGCGGACATCATTGATGCAGCGGTAGGCGCTCGTGCTGACGCCCGGCCATTACGAACCGGGAACCGCTTGGGGCGATCGAATCATGCGCCCGGAAACGGCCCAACGTGGCAGCTTCGAACACGGGTCATGATGATCATCTGAGGTACGAATGTTCGACCTGCTGTATGAGTCCGATCTTGTATCCCGCAACCATAGTTTTGGTTGCGGGAGCGGCGGAGCTTGGCACTTGGACCAGACGGCGGATTCGCGACGGCGCAGCCGGTGAAGCCGACATTAGCACCCTAACCGGTGCAGCTCTCGGTTTGCTCGCGCTGCTGCTCGCGTTTAGCTTCTCCTTTGCATTGTCGCGCTATGAAACGCGCCGCGCCCTCGTTTTGGAGGAGGCCAACGCGATCGGCAGCACGGCGAACTTCGCCTTGATGCTGCCGGAGTTGGCGCGCGGTCCAATTTTAAGCCTGCTGCGCGACTATACCGCCGTGCGGATCGGTCTCGGTGTTCCCTGCGACCCTGAGAAGCTAGCGCGGGACGTCGCGCGATCCTTGGATCTCCAGACCAAGCTGTGGCAACTGGTGGTGGCGGTGACTGCGGCGACGCCGCAATCGCTGCCGAATTACCGCTTCGTGGCCTCGCTGAACGAGATGAACAACATCCATGAAAGGCGACTGACTGCTCTGCGCTACCACGTTCCAGGCGCGGTGATGCTATGCTGATCGTGTCGCGATGGTCGCGATGGGGTTCACCGGCTACCACGCTGGCGCGGCTGGCTCCCACCGCCGCGTCGCCACGCTGATTATGTCCCTCACGGTGGCCGTGGTGATCATGCTGGTCGTCAATCTCGACCGGCCGGCTCGCGGGCTGATCCAAGTGCCCGTGCAGCCACTCGTTGACGCGGCGCAGGGCATTCTCCCTAGCCCCTAGCCAGCGCGGGCGGTTTCACCAAATTGAGGGCAGAGCGTCGGTTGTCAGATAGACAATCGCTTGTGCAATGCGGAAGGGTCTGCCCGGCGACATCCTGATCGCCGGGCCAGCGGGGCCGAGGAGCTTTCGGGCTCAGAATGCGAAGATCCGCTTCCAGTCGCTCTTCATGCTTACGACCACCCAGCCCTGGGCTTTGGCTTGATCCATCAGCGACTGGTCGAACATGCCGACCGTGGTGTCGGGCAGCCCCTGTGCCGGACCATAGGCGTATTCTCGCGCCGGATCATCGTGATGAACAAGCATTCTCAAACGCGTGCCATCTCCGGCACCCGTCCACTCCAGCATCTCTCGGTCGCCGGTGGAATTCCCGAACGCGGCGTAGGGGCGTTTGCCGATAAAGAGATCAATCGCGACCGGTTTGCACCCGAAATTACAGTTCAAGAATAGCTTTGGTTCCCGCATCAATCTCGGAGCGCCGTCCTCGATCAGATATCTCGTAACCACGCTTGATCCCAAAACCTGCTCCGGTGGGATGCCGTAAACTTGCTGGGTATAGATGCGGACAAAAAACTGCCCAAAACCGCTGACGATGAAGGTCTTGAAGCCGTTCGAACGCAGGTAGTTCAGCACCTCGATCATGGGCTGATAAACCAGTTCCGTGTAGAGCCGCCCAAATCTCGGATGCGTCGCCGTCGCTATCCATTGCCCGGCAATGCCTCGAAACCCTCTTGGCTCATGCCGGAATGAGTTAGAAAGATGATCTCTGCCCAATCGGCTTCACTGAGCTTTCCTATCGCCGCTTGATCGTTGGAGAGAACCCCACTGAACGGCTCGCGGCTCTGCCAGTCCGGGTGCTGCGGCGCGAGTGCATGGACACGGTCGAGCGCGAACATGGCTTGGGTGTAAAGCGGATGTTCCACCCACAGAGTGCCGTCCTGATCAAATGTGGCGATACGGTCTTCCGGCGGCACGAAGTCTCTGCTGGACGGATCAGTGGCAACCCGGACGAATTCCCGGATTGCCGCCTTGGCCGGTCCTTCGTTCCAAGATTCAAGAGAGTCAGACGCCATTTCAGCCTCCGGACCATGAAATCGTGCCGCTACCGCTGCCGCGGTTGTAGCTGCGCCGACAAGCATTGAACGGCGCCTCATTCCGCTGCGTCTCGGAGAAGTGGAACTTGCCATTATCTTGTCCCCCCTGCTCTCATGCAACCTTTATACCCTTATTGAGGAGGAGGGGGTTCTGGAGCGGCGCGCCCCTGGCGCTGGAGCCTGCCGCGCAACTACCCGATGGCGGCACCGAAATATGCCGCGCGGCGTTCCGCGTTGGCCAAGGAGATCGGGCTTGGACGCAAGCGCGCCGGAACGGCGCGCCCCGGGCGGGGTGCTACGCGCCCGCGGCCTTTCGCTCAAGGCGCCTGCCGCGGGTGCGTTCTGGAATCCTCTGTATCGGAGGCTAAGCTTGGCTTTGGTCATTTTTAGAGGTCAAGAGGCGATCAGAGGCGCGTCGAATACGACACTGTCCATGATGCCGGCATCGAGAGCGCCGCGGTAGACCGCTGAGGCGAAGCGAGGTTCGTCGGCTACCTGCTCGAAGCCGGCATGTCGCAGCCAAGCCATACAGTCGCGCAGGACATCTTCCATCAACTCATCATCGACGGGCACGACAACACCGCAGGTCATGGCAAATTCAGCTGGCCAACAGAGCCGGCTGGCGAATGTCAGACCGGGTTGCCCGCTGACCGTCAGCGCTTCGTCGACCAGCCACGTCTCGTCGTCGCGGAGTACATCGGCGACAACCACCCCAGCGTTTCGTGGTGGTGTTCAATCCGCCAGATCGAGAACCGTGCCCCACAGATCGCCTCCAGCATGTGCGCCGGTCCGGAGTCCGATGAGAGCGCCGCGGCTTTGGCATAGCGATCGATCGCCCGCGAGCGGCCAGGCTTGGCCGTATGAATGGCGAGGTCGAATACAGGGTCATCTGCGGATTCCGACGAAGCCGCCCGGGTATACCGAGCTTTATCCGCGCATCGTTCTAATCTGATGCCGCCCACCCTTCTAATCTGATGGCGCCCAGGATGGTGTCGTCTCGTAGGTCAATTTCGTCATGTCACGGTGGTGCCGCCGTGGCTGACCCTCGCGATCGACGTCCAGACGCGCATGGTCGTCGGCTTCTAGCTCGCGCTGCATGAACCGTCGGCCGTCTCTGTCGGCGTGTGCCTGCTGAACGCGATCTTCCCGAAGTCGGAGTTCCTCGAAGCGCGCGGGCTCGACTTTCCCTGGCCCACGATAAGTCTCCCTGCGTCCATCCTCGTTGACAACGGCTCCGACTTTCGAAGCCGGGCTTTTGTTCGCGGCTGCCGCGAATATGGCACGGCGGCCATATCGAGCGACTGATCGGAACGCAGATGAACGCCGTGCACGTGCTTCCCGGCAGCACCGGAAGCAGCGTCGCCGACCGGCCGGCGTCCGATCCCCGGGCCCGCGCCGCGATGACCATGCGCGAGCTCGAGCGATGGCTGCTGCTGGAGATCCTCGGCAAGTACCATCAAAGGGCGCATGCAGCGCTTCACCGGCCGCCGATTGCCGTCTGGCGGTAGATGATGGGCTCTGTCCCGGCGCGACTGTCGGGCGACCACCTGCATTTCTGGGTATCCTTCCTGCCGGAGACGGCGCGTTTGCTCCGGCGCGACGGCATCCACCTGTTCGGCATCCGCTATTGGACACCCGCGCTCGCCCAGGATGCCGGGCGCGTTCGCGGGAAGCTTGCCGTGCGATATGACCCCCGTGATCTTTCTCGCGTCTTCTTCCGCCGTTCCAACGGCCACTTCGTGGAGGCGCGGTATCGCGAGCTATCGAACCCCGCAATCACCTTATGGGAACGGAACGCGGCCATTGCGATTCTGAACGAGAAAGGCCATCGCGAAGTCGATGAGCGCGTGATCTTCTCGACCGTGCTCGAGCAGCGTGCGGTCGAGGACCAAGCGCTCCGTGTATCTGCGCGGGCGCGCAGGAACATAGATCGACGACCGACCTCATCGGAGCGAGCGACGGCAGACATCCGACTACGCGGGATCGATACCAGCAGACCCGCGCGCGACGACGCGGAGAAGGGTAGCGTGTGGGATGAGCCTTGAGCACCACCTCGTTCCGAGCGCTGCAAGCCTGCTCGACCGATCCGAGAGCGACCGGATCACCGCCATCCGTGAGGAGCGCTGGATCACCTATCCGAGGGCTCGCCGATCACTCGAGGTGCTCGACGAGCTGCTCGATCGGCCGCGAACCACCCGGATGCCGAGCATCGCGATTTACGCCGACAGCGGGATGGGCAAAACGATGCTGATGGAGCGTTTTCGCCGCGCTCATCCGCCGACCTACAACCGCGAGGAACGCCGGCTGATCTCGCCCGTCCTCGCACTGCAGATGGCGAGCCATGCGACCGAGCGGCGCTTCTACGGGCACATTCTGCAGGCGGTCGGCGCCCCGGTCGTCCCGCGAGCGACGGTGCTCGAGCTCGAGGTGCACACCTTGCGCAACCTGAAGCGCATGGAGGTCAAGCTGCTGATGTTCGACGAGGTCCACAACCTTCTCGCCGGCAGCGCCAAGGAGCAGCGCATCCTTCTGAATACGCTGCGCTTCGTCAGCAACGAGCTGCAGATTTCCCTCGTCTGTCTCGGGATCGCCGATGCCCGGGAGGCAATCGGCGGCGACATCCAGCTGATGCGGCGATTCGAGGAGCTGACACTCCCGCGCTGGCAGGGCGACGAGGAGTTCGAGCATTCGGTCGTCACCATTCTTCGGCACCTGCCGCTGAAGCTGGCGAGCCAGATCTCCGCCCGGGCGTTGCGGCAGGGTGCTGCAGGCGACTGACGGCGTCACCGCTCGCATTTTCGCGATGTTCAACGATCTCGCGGTCTCGGCGATCCGCGCCGGTACGGAATGCATCGAGGACGCAAACATCGAGGCCTGGCGACCGATCGGCAAAGCGACGCCAGCCTACGTGTGATGCCCGAGCTCAGGAGGACCCCTCCCCTGCCCTACGTTCCGCCATGCTTTCCCGGCGAGTTGCTTTCATCTTGGCTGCATCGCGTCGCCGCCGAGTATGGCGTCGGTCTTGCGCATCTCGCCTCGCATATCGGCCTACCAGTCTCGCGCGCATCCCTGATCGACCACCGGCTGTCGAGGGACGATCTGTGCCTTGCGGCGAGCGCGCTGCGGTTGGGGCCGGGCGAATTGCAGGCCATGGTGCATGTGCCGAAGGCGCTCGGCCTTGGGCCGAGCGCCTTCGTCCTGCAACTGTGCCCGAACTGCCAAGCCGATCACAAGCCAGCCACACGCTCCCGGGTCGCGATCCGCGCGTGGTTCGAGTTCTGGCAGATCGAGTGCGCAGTTGCGGCAGGCCGTTCTCGCCGGCTGGCGCCCCGAGGCTTGATCGGGTCAATCCCGCCCGCGAGGAGCCGTTGTGGTTCGAGAGCCTGCGAGAAGCGGCTCGGATCGGTGCGCGGAAGCTCGCAGATTTCGCCCGGCGGCCGTTCGCCACGGGCGGGTCGCCGGTGATCATCCTGCGTCCCTTGTCGATGCGCTTCGACGCCGTTGCGTTCGCCGACGGGCGCCTGCGCGGGGATGTGGCGCAAAGGCGGCTGGCCGAACTCTTCGTGCCCGGTTTGGCCGAGCGATGGCACGCGAACCTGGTCCCGGAGCCCTGGACCAACAAGCGTCCGGTCCGGTTGGTGACCGCCAGGCCGATCCTGCTCGCGGGCATGGCGACGGTTCTCGACGATCGCGGGGCGGCGCTCAGTGTGTTGAAGAGCGCGACCTCTTACGCACCCCATCGCGACTTTGGTCCTCTTGTGTCCGGCCTGGGCATAAATGCCGATCACACTCAGTCTCACCAATAGCAGTTAACCTGAGACGGGTAGCTGTAACGAGTTCTCATGTTAAATGTCGCAAACCTAGCTCTGCCGAGAAAATCTCGCCGTTAAATGTCGGCCGACACCCAGTCATCCACGTTGCGATCCACCGGCGCGACCAGAAGATGCTCCACCCCGGCTGCGGCATAGGCATCCACCATCGCTTCGAGGATACCCGGATCTTTGCCGTCCCACATGACACGCATGGAAATTGTCAGGTCAGGACCCGGCCGCTCCGCGCAAACCTTCGGGGCGGTCGAGGTGCGACGCGCAAAGGAGGCGCCCGGGCCGGCGACGCCGCGAGACGGCCTCTGGCAATCTGCCTTGCGGGCGCTCCCCCGCTTCCGGCGACACGGTGGAGCGGCGGACCAGGGCGGGACGTCCCGCGCTCGTGCCCGACACTTCGGCGTGGCATCGTTCCGGGGGAGACCGGGGGAGGAACCATGCTGTCACGCCGGCGAAGGCTGGGGCTTGCCGCCTCGCTCGGCATCGCTGCAATGGATGCCGGATAGAGGTGGAGACCAACGACGATAGCGTAGGTGGGCACTTTCTACTTGTTGCATGGGATGTCGCCGGGAATGGAGCGGGTGCGCGCGACGAAATGGCCCTGGTCCTGTGCGCCACGACGAGTTCAATGCATCGACCTTCATCGCGCGGGTCATCGCTGGCGCCCGGTGCCGACATATACAGCGCCGTCATCGGTGGCGTTGTCGCGCTGCGCGGGCCAAGGTACGGCGGTGCGAACGAGGCGTACTCGAGATCCAGAGCCGCTACGCGACCTAGGGCGAGACGGAGGCCGATATCAGCAACGTTCTCGGCAAGTGACAGCGAAACCCTCCTGATCGGCCGTGAGT
This sequence comes from uncultured Alphaproteobacteria bacterium, assembly GCA_963795435.1. Taxonomy (GTDB): domain Bacteria; phylum Pseudomonadota; class Alphaproteobacteria; order Acetobacterales; family Acetobacteraceae; genus JAFKFI01. The sequence continues at coordinate 138,988 of CAWCHV010000009.1, read as the reverse complement.
CATCTCAGCGCCCACAGACAGCCCTACCCGGACGCCAACTTCCGCTTGCCAGTGTTCGAGGAGGACAGCACCTCATCAATGAGGCGTGTCATACAAACTGCGTGCTCGAAGTCGGGCGCAGCGCGGTTGGCAATATCTTATCAAGACGGAGGAAGCGATGACCACCTCGACCCCGAGCCTGCAGGAAGGCGCCACCCGCGACCTCGCAGCCTTCGCGGCGAAACTCGACTTTGCCGACATTCCGCCGGCCGTGGTGCTGCAAGCCAAGCTCTGCCTGTTGGATGGCATCGGCGTCTGCCTGCACGGCGCGACCTTGCCGTGGACCCGGATGGTCCAGGACATGGTGGTCGCCGAAGGAAGTAACCCCGCCGCCACCCTGTGGGGGCGCAAGCAACGGACGTCATGGTCGCATGCGGCACTCGCGAACAGCACCGCCGGGCACGCGTTCGAAATGGACGACATGCACAAGGAATCAGTGCTGCATCCCAACTCGATTACGGTGCCGGTTGCGCTGGGTTATGCCGAGATGCAGGGCGGCCGTCCCGGCGCCGAAATCCTCACCGCGATCGTCGCCGGCTACGAGGTCGGCACCCGGGTTGGAAACGCCGCGACCACGCAACTGTTTCTCAATGGCTTCCATCCCCAGGGCACCAGCGGCGTGTTCGTCGCCGGCGCAACCGCGGGGAAGCTGGCGGGCCTTGACGCCACCGGAATGCAGCATGCCCTCGGCATCGCCGGGTCGATGGCGAGCGGCCTGATGGCGGCGCAAGAGGGCGCGATGGTCAAGCGCCTCCACGCTGGCCGGGCCGCACAGAGCGGCGTCTACGCGGCACTTCTTGCCCGGCGCGGCTTCACCGGGATCACCAACGTGCTCGAGGCGGGGTATGGCGGCTTCCTCAGCGCCCTGTCCCGCCAGCCCGACATGGCACGGCTTACTCACGGCCTCGGGGAGGAGTGGGAAACTCTGAGCGTCGGCTTCAAAATGTATCCCAGCGTCACCAGCATCCATGCCGCCCTGGATGCCCTGGACACGATCATGCGGAGCCATGACCTTGCCGCGGACGACATCGCCACCATCCATGTCGGCGTCGGGCACATGACGTATGTGCACACCGCGTGGGAATACAAGCCCGCCGGCGTCACCGCCGCCCAGATGAACATGTTCTACGGCCTGTCCGTCATGGCAAGCAGCCGCGCCGTGACCCCAGCCGCCTTCGTCGAGGAGCGTCTGGTCGACCCGGCGTTGCTGGACATCATGCGCCGTATCACCGTGTCGGAGGACCCGGAGGTCGAGGCGATGGGCCGCCAGGCCCGTCACGCAAGCCGGATGACCCTCGTCACGCGTGATGGCAGGACGCTACGCCACGACGTCTACGACCGCCACGGCAGTCCCGAGAACCCGGTTGGGCGTGAGGCCATTGAGGCGAAGTTCCGCGCCAACGCGCTGGCTTGCCTGCCCGAGGCCGACCTCGACAGGGTGGTGGCACTCGTCGCGGATTTCGAGCGCCTCGGATCCACGGAAGAGCTTACGGCGATCCTCGCCCGCGCCGGGAGCTGACCCGTGGCCAACCTGACGCAAGCTGACCGCCGCAAGAAGATCGGTGATGTCATTCGCGTCGCAAGCGGCAATTTTCTTGAGCAATATGACTTCTTTGTATATGGCTTCTACGACAGCTACATCGGCCGCGCGTTCTTCCCGAATGAAGATCCCATCGCGTCGCTGATGTTGTCTTTCGCCACGTTTGGCGTCGGCTTCCTCATGCGGCCGCTCGGCGCGGTCATCCTTGGCGCCTACATCGATCGACACGGGCGCCGGGTCGGACTGATCCTGTCGCTGACGGTCGGAACCTTGTCGATCGCGGTCACGCCCTCCTATGCGCAGATCGGGATGGCGGCACCCCTGATCGTGCTCGTCGGCCGCTTGTTGCAGGGCTTCTCGGCGGGCGTCGAGCTTGGCGGCGTCTCGGTCTACCTGGCCGAGCTCGCGACACCGGGCAACCGTGGCTTTTACACTTCCTGGCAGTCCGCCAGCCAGCAGGTCGCCGCCATCGTTGCGGCTTTGATAGGCGTGGCCCTTTCCGCGTCGGTTTCCCAGGCGGACATGGCGGCCTGGGGCTGGCGCATTCCGCTGCTGATCGGTTGCAGTGTGATTCCGGTGATCTTGTGGCTGCGGCGCTCCTTGGCGGAGACCGAGGCGTTCCATCAAATCCAGAACGCGCAGTGCGTCGGCAGCGTTCCGCATGGTGGCGCAAAACTGGAGTCTCGTGCTCATCGGCATGGGCCTGTCGACCTTCACCACGACGACGTTCTACCTGAATACGGCCTACACGCCGACGTTCGGACGGGAGGCTCTTCACCTCGAGGGCACGTCCGTCCTGGTTGTGGCCGTGTGCGCCGGCTTGGCGAATTTCATCTGGTTGCCGGTAGGGGGCGCCATTTCAGACCGGATCGGGCACTACCCGCCGCTGTTCGCAATTCCCGTGCTGGCCATCGCGTTGTCGTATCCCGCCATGCTTTGGCTGTCGGGGCGCCGAGCTTCGCCAAACTCCTCGCGGTGGTCATGCTGTATTCGAGCTTCTTCGGGCTCTACAACGGCGCGATGATCCCGCTGCTCGCAGAGATGATGCCTCCCGCCGTGCGCACGGCGGCGTTCTCGCTCGCGTTCAGCCTCGCCACTGCGGTCTTCGGCAGTTTCACGCCGCTCGTGTCCACATGGCTGATCAAATCGAGAACCGGGCGTCGCCGGCCATTTGGCTGTCCGTTGCCGCCGTCATCAGCTTTATTGGTGTGATCGCGTCGCGTCGACGTGTAAAGAAGGCGCAGCCGGTGGAAGCTTACTGGCCGACCTGACGCACATCCGTCCTGTCAGGCCGGAGCCGGGCTGTCAGTTGCTTGTTTCGCACGCAGCGACGTCGGGCCGTAGCGAGGCGTAGTTCGCACGTTGCCGTCCAGCTCACTTGCACACTGGTGCCCAATAGGTCGCCAAGCTCGAGTGGATTTCGCTCACTGACCGCGCCTCGGGCCGAATATTCGGCGACAATTTTGCAGACTACCTGATCCCGGTCCACGCGGACATGCCGGAGTTCGACATCCTGCCCGAGGTTCGGCACCGAACCGCCGCTAGCCTGAACAACAGAGCCGAAGACTCGCACCGACCGACGCGGCGGCGAGAGCGCCAGATACATCGGTTCAAGTCGCCGAAACAGGCGCAGCGCTTCCTGTCATCTCACGCCATGATCTATGGCCATTTCCGTCCGCGCCGTCATCTGATGACCGCAGCCCAACACCGCCGCGCCCGCGCCAGGGCCTTTCGGATCTGGCGCGAGGAGACGTGTGCTCAGAAGGCGGTATGAGCCTACACGCGGTCATGCCGCTCGGCCCAACGCGACCGTCGCCTCAACAACTTGCTAATGCCGTGAGTGCGTAAACACCGAACGTCGTCCAGCGCGGTCCGACACGAAGCCGAAAGCGAAGGTGCCGAGGAACATGCCGATAAATGTCGCGGCGATGTAGCTGGCGATGCCGTTGAGGCCGAAAAAGCCGACCGTCGTTGTCGGTGAGAATGCCGGCGCGGACCAAGCCTGGCACGACATACGCCTTGGAAAACAACTCGTAGAACTCGAAAAAGCCGCCGAGGGAGATGAGCACGACCAGCTTCCAAAGCGTGAAACTGGCGAGAAGGCGATCGAGACGTGCCGCCACCATGGCGGGGATAACGCGGTTGTCGGCGTTCGAGGCGGTATCGTCCGTCACCGATGGCGTGAGTGTCGTCTGCATGTCCATCTTCGCCTTGTGATGGGATCGCCGCCTCGTGGCCGGACGATCAAGTAACGTTACTCGGCGTAGCTCCAGACCCACGGTCGTTCCAACCGATCGCGCGACTGCCATTCGTCGATCTCATCCGACCGCTTCGTGGTGCGACTGATATCGTCCAGCCCTTCGAGCAGGGTTTCCCGGCGCTGGGCGTCGATGGCGAAGCCGAATGCGGTGCCGTCCGGCGCGACCACCCTACGTTCGACGAGATCGACGGTAACGTGTTCTCCGTTGGCACTCTTGCGTGACAGTTGGTCAAGTTGCTCGCTCGGAAGCACCACTGGCAACAGGCCATTCTGGAAGCAGTTGTTGTAGAAAATGTCGCCGAAGCTCTCCGCGATGACGCAATGCAGGCCGGCCGCCATCAACGCCCATACCGCACCCTCGCGAGAAGAACCGCAGCCGAAATTGATGGCGGCGAGCAGAATGGGGGCGTGCCAGAAGGCCGGGCGCTTGAGCACGAACTCCGGATCGTCGCTTCCATCCTCGCGATAGCGCAGCGCCTCGAATGCGTAAGGCCCGAGCTGGTCACGTGGCAGGCTGGTCAGGCGCTCGATCCGAATGATCACGTCGGTGTCGATGTTGGGCCGGCGCAACGGCGCTGCCGGGCCGGTGACCCTCGTAAAGGCCTGCATCTCACAGCCTCCTGACGTCGGTGATGGCACCCGTCACGGCGGCCGCGACCGCCATGGCCGGGCTCGCCAGATGCGTGCGGGCGCGCGGACCTTGCCGGCCGACGAAATTGCGGTTGGAGGTCGAGACAGACCGGGCCCCGGGCGGGACTTGCTCCCCGTTGGCCGCGACGCACATGCTGCAGCCGGGCTCACGCCACTCGAACCCGGCATCGCGGAAGACCGCGTCGAGACCCTCGGCCTCGGCGTCGCGCTTAACTCGTTCTGACCCGGGCACGACCCACGCTGTCACCCCTTCCGCGACCCGGCGACCGCGCGCGACCCGCGCGGCTGCGCGCAGGTCGGGCAATCGGGAGTTCGTGCAGGAGCCGATGAACACCCAATCGACCTTGGTCCCCGCGATGGGTCCCGGCTCCAGCCCCATGTAGTCGAGCGCCTCGCGCCAGGCTGTCCGGCGTGCGGGGTCGGTCGCGCTCGCCGGGTCGGGGATCTTTCCGTCGACGGCGATCGTATGTTCCGGGCTCGTCCCCCAGGTGATCGTCGGCGCGACATCGGCGACGGCGATCGCCTCGTCGCGCTCGAACACGGCATCGGGGTCGCCGCGCAGCGGGCGCCAATACGCGACCGCCCGGTCGAAAGCCTCTCCCTTCGGTGCGAAGGGCCGACCTTTGACGTAGTCAAACGTCGTTTCATCGGGCGCCACGAAGCCGATCTTGGCGCCAAGCTCGATGGACAGATTGCAGATCGTCATCCGGCCTTCCACCGGCATGGCGCGGATCGCGGAACCCGCGTACTCGATGGCGTGGCCCGTCCCGGCGGCCGCGCCGATCCGTCCGAGCAGATGAAGAATGAGGTCTTTCGGGGTGACACCCTCCGGCATCTCGCCCTCGAAACGAACCCGCATCGCCTTTGGCTTGCGTTGCCGAAGCGTCTGCGTCGCCAGCACGTGGGTCAGCTCCGATGAGCCAATACCAAACGCGAGCGCGCCGAGAGCGCCATGCGTGCAGGTATGGCTGTCGCCGCAGACCAGGGTCACCCCCGGCAGGGTGATGCCAAGCTCCGGCCCCATGACATGCACGATGCCCTGCCCGATCTGGCCCAGGTCAAAGAAGCGGATGCCCGCCTCGCCCGACATGGTCTTCAGCCCGGCCCACAGCTTTGCCCCGCCCGGGAAAGTGGTCCCGGTCCGTCCTGGCGCACTCGAGACGGCGTGATCCGGGGTCGCGAACGCGAGTTCGGGGTTGCGTGGCTTCAAACCCCGTTCGGCGAGTTCCGTCAGTCCGCGGGGGCCGGACAGGTCGTGCAGCAGATGGCGGTCGATATGGAGCAGGCACCAGCCATCGCCCAGATCGGAAACGACGTGCTGTTCCCAAAGCTTGTCCAGAAGCGTCCTCGCCATGGCCGTCACTCCGCCGCGCGAGCAGGTTTCGTCGTGATGCCGTGGCGGGTACTGAGCGCCGCCCATTCGTCCGAGCCCAGCCGGCGGAACCGATCGGCCACCGGCATGCTGCCGACGGAGCTCGGGGGTGCGTTCGTCTCGAGCGTGATCTTCAGAACGGCGTCGAACGCGTCCATCGCCGCGCCAAGCAGGAGGCTGGGCAGGATCGCCAGCCGGTAGCCGATCTCCTGGGCGGTGCGGAAATCGATGTCGGGCGTCTTCCCGCCGCGGACGACGTTGAGCAGGCACGGCCCGTTCACCCGCTTGGGCACCGCCGCCAGTTCCTCCATCGACTGCACCGCCTCGACGAAGCCCATATCGGCTCCCGTGGCGATCGCCTCGTTCACCCGCTCGATCGCCTCGTCCAGGCCGATGACAGCGCGGGCGTCGCTGCGGGCGATGATCAGGAAGTCGGGGTCTTGCCTCGCCGCCACGGCGGCGCGGATCTTGGCAACGAACTCCTCTCTCGGGACGAGTTCCTTGCCGTCGAGATGCCCGCACCGCTTCGGCGCGACCTGATCTTCCAGGTGCGCACCGGCAACGCCGCGCATCTCGTATTCGCGAATGGCTCGGGTGACGTTCAGTTCGTTGCCGTAGCCGGTGTCCATGTCCGCGATGACCGGGACAGAGACCGAGCGGGCGAGTGTTCCCGCGTTGGCGACCATCTCGCTCATCGTAATGATCCCCATATCGGGATAGCCGAGAGCGGCCGATGTGCCCGCACCTGTCATGTAGATGGCGGGAAAGCCGGCCTGTTCGGCAAATCTCGCCGACATTCCGTCATAGGCGCCCGGGGCTACGACGAGCTTCCCGCCGCCTAGTAGGTTCCGCAAATCCGAGCATTGCGTCATGATGCTCTCCTTTCAGGTGATTGCATGATCTGCGACGTGGAGGCGCTTGCATGAACGCCGACGGAACGGTTCCTATACCCACTCGCCAGCACCGTAGCTCTTGACAGACCTTCTGCGCCAGCCGCCCTCTAAACGAACGCCCCGAGACCGGTGATCGCGCGGCCGACCACGAGCGTGTTGATTTCGCGTGTGCCTTCGTAGGAGTAGATTGCCTCGGCATCGGCTACGAAGCGACCGAAGTTGTAGTCCAGGAGGATGCCGTTGCCGCCCATGAGTTCGCGGGCCCACCCGACGGTCTCGCGCATCCGCACTGTGCAGAACGCCTTGGCAAGCGAGGCGTGCTCCTCGTCCATCTGCGCGGCATCCTGCAGCTGTGACAGGCGCGCAACCAGGCACTTCGACGCCGTCACATTGCCTAGCATCCGAACCAGCAGGTCCTGGACAAGCTGGAATTGCGCGATTGGTCTGCCAAACTGTTGTCGCTCCGTCGCGTAGCGAAGAGCATGCTCGTAGGCGCCTTGCGCGCAGCCCACTGCCTCCCATGCGACACCGGTGCGTGTCACCCGCAGCACGCGTGCGGTATCCTTGAACGAGTGGGCGTTGGCCAGCCGGTTCGCCTCGTCGACGCGGCAATTCTCAAGCCTGATCCGCGCGTTTTGCACCGCGCGCAGAGCAATCTTGCGCTCCATCTTCTCGGTGCTGAAGCCGCGAGTATTTCGCTCGACCAGAAAGCCCTTTACCTGATTGTCTTCGACATCGCGCGCCCAGATCACCGTCACGTCGGCGAAGGTGGCGTTGCCGATCCAAGCCTTCTCGCCGTTGAGTATCCAGCTGTCGCCGTCGCGACGCGCGCTGGTGCCGAGGCCCCGGGCGGCTCCCGAGCCGACGTCAGGCTCGGTGAGCCCGAAAGCGCCGATCTTGTCGCAGCGCTGCATCGGCGGCAGCCAGCGTCGTTTCTGCTCCTCGGACCCGCACAGATAGATCGATCCCATCGCAAGGCCGCTGTGCACCCCATGAAAGGTGGCGATCGAGCAATCAATACGGGCAAGCTCCAGCATGACCAAGCCGTCCAGCAGCATGCTCCGTCCTGCGCCGCCAGGGCCGTCATAGGCAAGGCCGACGATGCCCAGCTCTGCGTAGCCCGGAATCAGCTCGAAAGGGAACTCCGCCCGTGCCCAGTACCTGCGTGATAATCGGTGCGACCTTCTCCTCCATGAAGCTTCGCACGTGCCGGAGCAGTTCCTGCTCCTCGGCATCGAGTAATCCAGCGATGCGGTAGAAATCGCCGTCAACCTCCGTTCGCACCATTCTTTCCCTCCTCATTCTCGGTCAAAAACTGCGAGACAACCGGCGCCAATGTGTTCGCCGACGTCAGCAGACCGAGATGGCCGTCCTCGAAGAAGTGCAGCCGCGCGTTCGGGATCAGGCGCGCCATGATTTTTGCGTTGGCCAGCGGCACGATGGGGTCGTCGGTTCCGGAAAGGACTAGGGTCGGCTGGCCCAGCCGATGCAGCCAATGAATGCTCGTCCAGCCGGTGATGCCAAGGAGCTGCCAGTAGTAGCCAAGCGAGCCGCCTAGCCGCATGGCGCCGCATGGCCTGCAAGCAGCCCGGGGTTTTCGCGAAGCAGGCCGCCATAGATCTGCGGCGCGATCGCGGCCATGTGCAGGGGGTCACTGTAACGTCGTGGCGTCACCATCTTGCTCAGCACGGAAGGCGAGCCGGGCACCATGACCGCGCCGGTGGCGGTGCTCACCAGAATGAGCCGCCGGCAGCGCGCGGGCCAATCGCGGGCGAACTGCTGCGCAATGGCACCCCCCAGCGAGACGCCGAGCACGTCCACTGCGGAATAGGCCAGCTTGTCGAGCAGTCGCGCCAAAAGCCTGGCGAGTGTTGACGGTCGGTACGGGATCGACGGAGCCGGCGACTGGCCGGTGCCCGGCAGGTCGACGCGGATTGTCTCGATCCGGGGATCAAGCCTATCGGCGAAGGGCTGCAACAACTCAAGATTGGCGCCGATTCCGTTGAGCAGAAGAAGCGGCAGCTGCTCGTGGTCGCCCGGTCGCACGGCAACCCGCAGCAACTGCCCCTCGACCTCGAGCGTACCTGACCCTTGTCTCGTCCGCCAACTCCGTCATGTGTTCAGCGCTCGAACATGTTCAGCGCTCGAGAACGTAGGTGCCGGGCGCCGTCACGCCGGGCAGGTGCTTGGAGCTGCCGAGCGATACGGGGGCTGACTTCTCCTCGCCGGAGCGCGCCTTGAGCCAGTCCCGCCAATACTCCCACCAGGGACGGGCTGCGCCTTCGCGGCAGCGAGCCATGCGGCGGGCTCGGAAGGCAGCTGCGGATTGCGGAAGAACTTGGCCTTGGGATTGCCCGGAGGATTGATGATGGCCTGGATATGGCCGCTCGAGCTCAGCACGAACTCTTTCTTCCCGCCCAGGAAACCCGTGGTCGCGTAGCAGCCATGCCAAGGCGCGATGTGGTCCGTGATCCCCGCCAGAATGAACGTGTCGCACTCCACCTTCGCGAGGTCGATCGGGGTTCCGAACAGGGCAAGCGCACCCCGGCGGGGCAACGGATTCTCGAGAAACAGGTCGAGAAAGTCGCTGTGAAGCGCCGCGGGCAGGCTGGTGGCGTCATTGTTCCAGTAGAGGACATCGAACGAGGGCGGCTCGTGGCCAAGCAGGTAGTTGTTGACCCAGTAGTTCCAGATCAGGTCGTTCGGTCTCATCCAGTTGAACACGCGCGCGAGATCCTGCCCTTCCAACACACCCTTCCGGCGGGAGCCGAGGCGGGCAGCCTTGATCGTTTCCCGGGTGGCGAACTGTCCGATCTGGGACTCCGCGCTGGTGTCGAGCACGGCGACCATGAGCGTCATGGCGCGGATGCGCCGATCGCCTCGTGCAGCGAGATACCCGAGCAGCAACGCCGCCGAGATACCGCCCGAGCACGCGGCACCCACGTTGACATCCTCGCTGCCGGTGATCTCGCAGATGGCGTCAATCGCTTCGATCATCGCTCTGAGGTACGTTTCGACTTTCCAGTGGGCATGAGCCGACGTCGGATTGCGCCAACTCAAAGCAAACATCTGCAGCCCATTGGCCGTCAGGAACTCGATCAGGCTTCGTCCCGGCGCCAAGTCGAACACGTAGAATTTGTTCATCTGCGGGGGCACGATGAGCAGCGGTCGGCTGCGGACTTTCCCGGTGCTCGGCGCGTACTGAATCAGCTCAAGCACCTCGTTTTTGAACACCACGGCGCCGGGAGAGGTGGCTAGGTTCTCGCCGACCCGAAACGCGCTCTTGTCGACCTGGGCCGGCATGCCGCCGTTCTCGGCGATGTCCTCAAGCATATGGCCGAAGCCGCGTACCGCGCTGGCCCCGCCGGTCTCGTAGAGCCGCCTGATGGCAGCCGGGTTGCCCAGCCACGTATTTGTCGGCGCTGCCGCGTTGGTCAGGAGCGAGATCATCATCCGGGCGCGCGGCTCGTTTGTCCGGTCAAAACCGGCCCGGTCAACCCAGCCGTCGAGCGCTTGCGCCCACGCCAAATAGGATTGCTTCAACGCCCGGTAGAACGGGTTGTCGTTCCACATGGGATCGGCAAACCGCTTGTCGCCCCGCGCCGGCTCGACATCGCATTTGCCGAGCCACGCGTCGGCCAGCTTCGGCAGGAATGCGGCGTTCTGCGCGGCCAGCGACCAGGGATTCTTAAGCGCCTGCGCCGACTGTTGAAAGGCGGCGACCATGTCGGCGCTGCCGAGGCTGACAAGGGGATTGAGACCGGCCGCTGCGTCCGCGCCACCTGCATCCTCCGCCGCCACGGCAGCGAGATCCGCCTGCGCGACTGAGACAGCTTGCATCGTGCTCATGCGCTTTCTCCGCAGGTTTGTTTTCGTTGCGAGCGCGTCGGTGCCCGTTACGCGGCGCGCCCGAAGCGCTCGCGCAATGCCTTCTTGTCGATCTTCCCGACACTGGTCTTGTCGATCGCGTTCGCGAGAACGACGCGCTCGGGAACCGCCCACTTGGAGATCACGCCCTTGTCGCCGAGGGCACGCAGGTGAGCCTTGATCGCGTCCTCCGTAAGGCTGTCCGCATGGTCGCTTCTGGCCACCACGACCGCGAGCGGCCGCTCGCCCCACTTCGCGTCCGGCACGCCGATCACGGCGACCTCACTCACGCCAGGGTGCTGCGAGACGATGTCCTCGATCTCCAAGGACGAGATCCATTCGCCACCCGTCTTGATCACGTCCTTCAAGCGATCGGTGATCTGCAGGTAACCGGCCGGGTCGACGTATCCGATGTCGTTGGTGTGCAGGTAGCCGCCCTGCCACAAGACCTCGGAGTTCCTGGGGTCCTTGAGGTAGCCCTGCGTCAGCCAAGGCGCGCGCACCACGACCTCGCCCGCGCTCCTGCCGTCATAGGGCAGTTCGTTCGCCTCAGGGTCCACGATGCGCAAGTCCACCAGCGGCACCGGCCGTCCCGTCCTGGTCCGGATTTCAAGCTGTTGGTCCATGTTGCCCTCAAGCATCTCGGGCGTGAGATGCGCTACGGTCAGGATCGGGCCGGTCTCCGACATGCCGTAGCCGCTGAAGATGTCGATGCCCCGATCGACCGCCATCTTGGCGAGCCCTTTTGACAAGGCGGAGCCGCCGATGACTAGCTTCCACCCCCTGAAATCGACCGCGGTGCTTGCTGGGCTCGTCAGCAGCATGTGCAGCAGCGTCGGCACGCAGTGGGAGAACGTCACCTTCTCCTTTTGCAGGAGTTCGAGCAGGATGTCCGGAGCGTAGCGGCCAGGGTACACCTGCTTGATCCCCAGCATGGTCGCAACATACGGGAAGCCCCACGCGTGGACGTGGAACATGGGCGTGATCGGCATATAGACGTCTGCCCGATGGAGCCGCCCCTGAGTTGCCGAGCTGCCAAACGCCGCTGCGAGGGCAAGCGCGTGCAACACGAGCTGCCGGTGGCTGAAGAACACGCCCTTGGGCAGCCCAGTCGTGCCCGTGGTGTAGAAGGTCGTGGCGCGAGTATTCTCGTCGAAGTCGGGGAAGGCGTAGTCCGGCGCGGCGCCGGCGAGCAACGCCTCGTACTCGCCTGCGAGCTCGAGTGTGGTTGCGGGTACATCGGCGCCGTCTGCAAGCACGACGATGCCCTTCATCGGCGCGACCCGGTCCATGATGCTTTCCAGCATTGGCAGGAAATCGGTGTGGACCAGGAGAAACTCGTCGTCGGCGTGGTTGATCGTGTAGAGGATCTGCTCCGGCGTGAGGCGGATGTTCACCATGTGGAGCACCGCCCCCATGCTGGGAATGCCGAGATAGCATTCCAGGTAGCGGTGGCTGTCCCAATCCAGCACGCCGACCGTGTCTCCCGGCTTGACGCCTAAGCGCGCCAACCCGTTGGCGAGCCGCCCCATGCGTTGCCTCAGCGTTCGGTAGTCGTAGCGCACCGCGTCGCGGTAGACGATCTCCTGACCGGGCGCGTTGCGCAGCGGCGTGTGCAGCAGATGCTTGATCAGGAGGGGATAGATGTAGGTCGACGGCGCGCTCGCGTTCAGCGCCTTGGGCGGGGTCTGGATATCGGTGGGCAACGTTTGCTGATCTCTCGCGTCGGCCGATCCTGCGCTCATCGTTCCGTTCCCCGATTTCCTTGCCACGTCTTCATTCATGACGAATAGCCAGTCCGGGCGCGGATTTCTCGGCGCCCTCGATCTCGACGCCTTCGCCGAGTCGCTGACGGAACGGCCGGAGTCAGCAACGACGGCCAAAGTCCCGCCGACGACGGAGATCGCCGTCATCGTCAGCAACGACCAACGAATCCCGTCCGAAGCGGGGAAGAAATGGTCGGAAAAGAAGCCGACCAGAAACGGCCCAAGGGAGTTGGTGATGAGTTCGATCGTCAAGGTGTTGAAACCCGCCAACCCGGCACGGATCGGCGGTGGAACTACCTCGCTGACGGCGCTGTACCCGCCGACCGTGGGCAGGTAGCCGAACAGGAATGCCAACGTGAGCAGCGCTAGAGAGAGATACGGCGTCGGCATAAATAGCGCACCCGACGCAAAGCCCGAAAATCCCAGGCCACCGATCACGCAGGCGCGCAGCGAGGCGTCGGCATGGCCCTGTTGGCGGACCAGGCCGATCAACCGGCCGCTGAACAGACAACCAACGATGAATGCCAGACCGCACGTCAGCGCGAAGATAACGCCTGTCTTGCCGGCGCCCCAGCCGTGCACTCGGTCAAAGAAGATGAACACCCAGCTCAAGAACGTATAGCCGGAGAACGTATAGCCGGCCATCTGCAGCAAAGGCACTCCAACGAAGAAGGCGCTGGCGAGACCGGGGTTGGCGCGCAGGAAAGCCATCGCGGAGCTTGCATCCGCGGCGGAGTGGGCCGGCGCATGCCGGGCCGGCTCTTTCAGCGTGACGAGCACCACCGCCGCCAGTAACAGGCCGGGGACCGCCAAGGCCATGAACAGGGCTTGCCAAGGTTGGACCGCTCCGACCAGCGGCAGCGAGAGCCCCGGCATCGAGCTGAGCCATTGGACCAACGCACCCCCCAGCAGCAACGCCCCAACTGTGCCGAACGTGCCGGCGGCGAAGTAGATCGCGAACGCCTTGGCCCGGGATCCAAGCGGCACCGTGTCACCGAACAGCGATACGGCCAACGGGTGCAGGAGGGCTTCGCCGGCCCCGACGCCCTGCGCGACATGATCATGGCGATAAATGACGCGGCCAGACCACACGAGAATGTCGCGGCGCTCCAGAATGCAACGGCGAAGGCAAAGATCGCGCGGCGCGGGCGGCGATCGATGATGTACCCGCCAAACGGCGCGAACACCGCGTAGGAAACCGCAAACGCCGCACCTGCGAGCAGACCGGCCTGTGAGTTTGTCAGGTCGAGAGAGACCTTGATCGGTTTCAGCACCAGTCCGAATGCGATCCGGTCAGCAAAACTCAAGAGATATCCGGTAAACAGCAGGCCGAGTATGTATCGGGACGATGAAGCGCCGCCCCTCGTCACATCGTGTTTCACGTTTCTCACGCTCCGCGTATCTAGCTCTGCGGGTCCGTCGGTGCATCGACGGATTCGAGCGTGCTCCGCGGGTAGTAGGCGGTGCAGTCCACAAGACGCCGCGCCGTCCGACTGAAGCCTAGGGTGTGGACTCATTGAAGCCAACTCGTGAGGACGACGGCAAGGCAAATGCCGGCCAGGAAGTTGCGCGCGGTCTTGTCGTAGCGGGTGGCGATGGCGCGCCAGTCCTTGAGCCTGCAGAAGGCGCGCTCGATGATGTTGCGCAGCCGATAGACGACGGGATCGTAGCTCGGCGGCATCAGGCGGCGCGACATGGGCGGGATGACGGCTTCGGTGCCCTGGCCGGCAAGAAGGTCGCGCACATCGTCGGCATCATATGCCTTGTCGCCGATGAACTGTCGCATGGCGGGCACGCTAGCGAGCAGGGCGCGGCCGCCGATGATGTCATGCACCTGGCCGGCCGTGAGCATCAGGGCGTAGAGACGTCCCTCGCTGTCGCAGAGCGCGTGGATCTTGGTCGTGCGACCGCCACGGGAGCGCCCGATTGCCTGATCTTGCTCCCCCCTTTTGCGCCAGCCGCCGAGCGGTGCGCGTGTATCGAGGTGCTGTCGACCATGACGACGTCCGGCGGTTCGGCGCAGCCCGCGAGCGCTGCAAGCAAGCCCTGCCACAACCCGCGCTGGCTCCAGCGGTTGAACCGATTGAACAGCGTGGTTCGCGGGCCATACTCGGCCGGAATTGCCCGCCAGCGTAAACCCTCGCGATATCTGTGCAGGATGCCGCTGATCACCCGTCGATCATCGACCCGCGGCTTGCCACCCAACTGCGGCAACAGCGGTTCGATCACCGCCCACTGCGTATCGCTCAACCAGAATTGCTCGGCCATGATTCGCGCCCTCCCGGGGAGGGTGAATCAGACCCGCCGTAGCCGATGCAATGGGTACACACCCTAGCGTCTCGAACTCGACGAAGGGCGATTTTTCGATCGGACGGGCCTTGACCTGCGACGGGGTGATGCCGGACGGGTGGCCGATCAGCAGCGTATCCCCGGAGCGGTTGCACGCCACGGCGTGAACGACCGAGCCCGGGACGCGCGACGCCGCCGCCACGCAGATCGAGCCGGTTCCCGCGATGGTTTCGTGCAAACGGTTCATGAAGATCAGCCGGACCCGCAAGTCCATGTCGTGCTCCGCGGCATGATCGCCGCTCAAGGTGACGTAGTCCTTGGGAGGGGCGACCAGGCCGACCATCGGCAGTCCGGGCGACTCCGCGTCCACAAGTCGCCAGTTCCGGCAAAAGCCGAATAAGACCGCGGCTTTTCCCCGCACTTCCCTAATAGCGTCGATCAGGCGCGGGTTGCTGTCGATCTCATTGCTCAGCTCGCCGCCTTCCAGATCAACGCTCGATGCAAGCAGCCACACGCAGGGGTTTGCCGCATCGCACAACGTGGCCTCGATGACCCTGCCGTTCTCGAGTTCGATTCGATCCGTAGCATTGCCGGTCGGCAGCAGACGCCCGGTCGCGGCGCCGACCGAGTCAGCCCAGTTCATGGCGATTTCTGCCCCAGTGCCGGGAACGCCGGGCACGACGAAGCTGCCGTCGACCTTCGCCTTGCCGCCGCTCACCGGAACCTCGGCAATTATCATTTTGCCGGTGTTGGTATTATAAATCCGGACTTGAGTGTTGCCTTCCGTCAGCGGAACGAGGCCTTCGTCCACCGCAAATGGGCCCACCCCCGCAGAGATGTTACCGCAGTTCCCGGTGTAGACGACGACGTCACTCTCGATCTCGACTTGGGCAAAAGTGTAGTCCACGTCAGCATCGTTCCGCTTGGATCGGGAGATGATTGCAACCTTCGAGGTGATCGGCCGTGATCCCCCCAGCCCATCGATCTGCAGCACATCGGGCGATCCCATCAGTCGCTGCAACAGCTTGTCCCGATGGGCACCGGCTGGGGGCAAATCGTGCTCATGGAAATACAGCCCCTTGCTCGTGCCGCCGCGAGCGAGCACGCAGCGAATGGACGCTTGTTCAGCGGGCCCGCGGCTCATTCGACGCCCTCCGGGATGCGAAGTTGGAGCAGCGTTGTTATGCCGCCGATCGGGTCATCATTGCCAAGCGCTTGGACGCGATCTGCGATTATCGCCGCGTGGTCTTCGCCGTAGATGGGGACCGCTAGGAGCATGAACTTCCGCCGGAGTCCATCATCCCCGATCCAATTCTCGGGTTCCCCAAGCGGAACCCGTACGATGTCCGTGAAGGTTCTGCTGCCGCACTCTATGGTGACGATCGCGCCACTTTTGCTGAGGCTGGCATCTGGCTGGACGCGGATGCGTTTCATCAACGCCACACGTCCCGGCTCGTTGAGCCGGTCGTAGGCTGACCATTCGACCTGTCCCTCCAGCCAGGCGGTCGCGCACTGGAAGTACACGCTGAATTGGGCGTCGACGGAGTTCTTGGGCTCCGTCTTGTTCGGCAGGTCCTCGCCCACGATCTGCATCGCCACCGGTGAGAGCTTAATGCTGATCGATGCCCGTGCGCGGTCCGCTGCCGGCACGGCGTGGCGCAAGGCCAGCACGGCATCCACCGCGCCGTGGGCTAACCGGCATGAAGGGTAGGGTTTGACCGCGGTCGCGAGCAGCGTCCAGCTCTTGCCAAGTTCCCGGGTCAAGGCCTCTGGGTGGGGCACTCCCGTGTATCCGACCAGAAAGCCGTACTTTCCCTCGAAGGCGGCGGCCGCGCCGGTGACCCCGGCTTCGGCGAGGGCGGCGGACACAAGGGCGTCGTGGGCCGCAAAACCCGGATGCAGCCGCTTGTTCCAGGCGCCGTTCTCGAGGTATTGCATCGTCCCGGCCGCCTTGCTGAGCGCCAGCCCCCAGGCGCTCCGAAGCATCTTGCTATCGAATCCGCGAAGCTTGGCGATTGCCGCAACGGCCCCGAAAATCCCCGCTGTCGCCGTGATGTGGAAGCCGCGACTATAGCCGCCCTCGCCCTGTGCCGCGCCGGCCCGGCAGGCGACCTCGTACCCCACGGCAAGCGCTTCGAAGAACCCACCGCCGCTGGCGCCCAGCCGCTCGGCATCGGCCAGCGCGGCGGCGATAACGGGAGCGCCCGGGTGGCCGCTCTGGATCAGGTTGGTGTCGTCGAAATCGAGCGAGTGGGCATGCGCGCCATTGAGCAGCGCTGCGTACGGCCAACTGAACCCCCGGCTTGCGCCAACGACCGTTCCCGGTCCGCCGTAGACATCGAGCTGCTCGATGCCGGCGCGAAACGCCGGACTGCTATCGGCACGGCAAGCGGCGAAGGCAGCCAGGCCCAACCAATCGAGAAGCAAGCCGCGCAGACGAGGAACGACCTGTTCCGGCAGATGCTCAAGCTTAGTCCCGACGACAAACTCCGCAAGGATCTCTGTTGCGCCCCTGATATCCCCGGGTTCGCCTGGCGCAGGCATCGGCCCTCGATCTTGCCGAATGGCATCGCTCTCCATCTGCGTCCCTATAGTTCCGGAGCCGCCCCAAGCGGCCGCTGCGCCTTGACCCACGGGACCAAGCCCCCGGCCATGACGATCGCCTCCGGCAGCGCCGGCAGGGGCCCGGGGTTGACGAGGGCCGGCATGCCGGCGTCGATCGCGTTGCGCCCAAAGATGCGGGCGAAGCTCTTGCCGACCACGCATAGCACCTGCGATACCTTCATAGCCGTCGCCGGCTGCTCGCGGGACATTCCGGTGAAGGCACGGAGCCCGTCAGGCCCGCAAAGTGTCCTGTCGGGCTTGGCCGAACATATTCCCAACCCCGCCATTTATGGTGGCCGTTGGGGTGAGCGTTACGCACAAGGTGTTGCGAGACAAATACCGATCCTATATCAATTGATAGATGTCGCTGATCAATGTGTCTCTGGGTGATTTGGAAGCGTTCCTCGTCGTTGCCGACACCGGCAGCTTCCGCAAAAGCGCCGAGCGGCTGAACGTGTCGCAGCCCGGCATCTCGGCGCGAATCCAGCATTTGGAAGCCGTGCTCGGCACGCGGTTGTTCGACCGCACGACAAGGCGCGTGAACATCACCAAGGCCGGCGAGCGTCTGCATCAACGCGTCGAACACACGATGGGCGAGCTGCGCGAATTGACGAAGGAATTCCAGGACGAGTTGAGGTTGCGGCGCGGCCGGGTCGTCCTGGGCGCAACGCCGTCGGTGGGCGCCGGCTTCTTGCCGGGCGTGATCGGAAATTTTCAGCGGCGCTGGCCGGCGATCGAACTGGTGCTGCATGACGATTTCTTCGGCCGCGCGCTCGACCGTTTGACGCGGCGCGAGGTCGACTTGGCGGTACTTCCGTTTGAGCCTGAGCAGCCCGGCTTCGAGTTCGATCTCTTAATAACGGAGGCCTTCGCTGTCGCGCTGCCGACGGGACATCCGTCGGCGGCCGCACAATCGCTGTCGTTGGAGGATATTGCAGCGCTGCCGTTGATTTCCGTACCGCCGGAATCCGCGTATCAGGAGAGCCTGCGCCAGGCGTTTGCCAATGTCGGGTGGAAGTTCCGGCCGGCATTTCAAACGCGCAACGGCTCGACCTCGATCGCGATGGTACGGGCTGGGTTGGGCGTCACGTTCGTGACTCCGATGGTGTGTTCGCTCCTGAACATGGATGGCGTGCGGACCGTCCCGATCCGTGGGGGGCGGCTGATCCGCCGTATCGGCATCGTCACGGTCGCCGGGCGTGTGATTAGCCCGGCGGCGCGGGCGATGATCTCTCAGTTGCACGAATTCGCAGCGCTGAGCGTCGCAATCCAAGGCGGTTGAGAATACCGCGCGACCCAGGAATGGCTCTGTCAGCTTTGGCGCCGTTGCGTCAACCGCAGTGCAGGCAGGAGTCTTCTGTTCAAGCCGCTTCGAGGATGCCGAGCGCGATCGCTGTTCTGCGCATGTGGTGGAAGCGCCGGGTTGAGGCCGGAATGTATTGGCACATGCGAGTTCGACCGCGTATATGGTTTCGGAGTTCGTCGTGGCCTTGGCAGCATACCCTGGCTGACGGGGTGCTCTTGAAGCCGAGCATCGGTCGACATCGGCCTTTGATGCCGCGGTGATCCTGCTCAAGGCGGTTGTTGAGGTAGCGGTTGGTCCGATGCCGCACCGGCTTGCCGAGCTCGGTCCGGATCGCCCGGGGATAGGCGTCGTGGCCGTCCGTCGTCACTCGGTCCGGGGTGACGCCGGTGAGCGCCTTGGCCGAGCGAAAGAATGCTTTGGCCGTGGCGAGGTCGCGGTTCTCGCTGAGCATCACGTCGACCAGGGCGCCATCACGGTCGATCGCGCGGTAGAGATATTTCCAATCGCCGTGGACGCGGATGTACGTCTCGTCGACGTACCAGCTCCGCCCGACTTTGCCCCTTCGTCTCCGCCGGAGATCCTCAGCCAGGGCCGGCGTGAGCTTGGCTTCCCAGTCGCGAACGGCCTCGTGGCTGAACACGAAGCCGCGGATCAGGAACATCTCGGCCAGATCCCGCAGGCTCAGTTTGTAACGGAGCCGCCAGAGCACCACGAGAGCGATCACGTCACTCGGGTATTGCGTCCGGTTCAGCAGACCGGTGCTGCGCTCGTTGAACTGCTTCGTGCAGTCCGGGCAACGGTACCGGCGATAGCTTTGCGCGGTACGCTCAGGTCGATCTCTGACGGCTGTCGATTGGCACCTCGGGCAGCGCATTCAGCCTCGTCCTCCTCAGACGGCGAGAGCGTAGCTACGATAGCTGGAGGCCACCACCTCGGCCCCCGGCCGGCGCGTTTGCTGACAGAACCCAGCCGGACCGGCGGAGGGAGATCCGCCCTCCCCGCGAGCAAAGCTCGGCAGCACCGCGGCGCAGGCACAGCCGCAAAAGATCCGCCGTCCGATCGCTGGCATGACCTTTCTTCCCCTTCGTGTCGCCGCATGGCCTCGCGCCACGATGCGGGCGTTTCCCTCGCGCGTCGTGCGAGGGGCGACAAAGACGACCTCGAACGGCATGGGCCTTCGCGTCGCGAACCTGGACCATGCCGGACCGGCAGTTGACAATGCCTTTTCAGACCTTCTCCGGTCCACCCTGGACAGGCGAGCGGAAGAACCGCCCAACCACCTCCAGCTGCTCCGGCGTCTGCGGCACTAGCGACATCCATGACCGCAGCAGCGCCTCCGGCGAGAAGCGATCGGCCGCCGCGGTCATTCGCGCCTCCATGTGCGCCATGACGGCCTCCTGCATCGGCTTCAGGTCGGGCAAGCCGAGGGTCTGGCGCAGCTCGTCCGGGTCCAGTCGATCTCGACGGTGATCATCATTGGGACCGCGGCCACCCCCGTCAGCCGAACACCCGGTCCAGCTGTAGCGTGATTTCCGGCGCCAAGGTCAATGTCACGGAGTCGTTAGGTTGATGCGTCGCCGTCTCCCGATACCCATCCCCAGCCGGACCGCGATAGACGTCCAGCACGCGGCGTTTGAGATCGATGATCCATACTTCCACGATCCCGGCCCGGGCGTACATCGGCAGCTTCACGGCGCGGTCGAACCGCAGCGAGCTGTCCGCCACCTCAATCAAAAGCAGAATATCAGCGGGACCAGGACGGCTACCGCCTTCGTAGAAGTCGGCCCGTGGCCGGAACACGGCGAAATCCGGCTGCGGTTCGTTCAGCCGGTCGAGCCGGACCGGGTTCTGCGTCGACACGATCGCCCGGTCGCCGCAGGCCAGCACCAAGGCCCGGTTAACCCTGTTCACGATCGCTGCGTGACCCTGACCGATCGGTGCCATGTCGATCAGCTCCCCGTCGATCAGTTCCACGCGGTCCTGTTCGCCGAGAATGCCTGCGTCGGCCATCCGGCTGTAGTCGTCGACATCCAGCTTGTGCCGCGTCAGTACGACGCCCGTGTCGACCATCGCGCACTCTCCCATCACCGAGGACCGCAAGCCTAGCACGAGTGAAGCAGCCGGGGCAGCTGCTGGCGTTTATCGACGGGCAACCAGACGGACCTGCTTCTGCACTGCGCCCGGTCGGGACCGGCATTCGACTGATTTTGCGCCGCTCGGCTGTGTCTCAAGGCTTACGGCAGAGCCGCCGAATGACGATGCTTCGCCTCCCAGAACACGAGCATCTGAGGCCACCCGCATGCAGCAAGCCGCTGCGCGATCCGAGACGACCGGAGCCGCAACGGCCGCCCTCCGCCGGCAGATCGTGAGCGAGGCCTTGTCGCGCCCTGAGTGCTCCGGGCGTCCCTCCCCTGCCGCGCCCGGTTCACTCGCCCTCGCCCTCGGAGTCCATCCTCTCCGCCACGGCATCGATCGCATCGTGCGGGCCGGCCGATGCGGCGCTGAGTTGAGCGAGCACCCGGCGCGTCTGCCGCATGGCGGCGTCGACCTCTGCCATCCAATGGCTGTCGACCTCTGCCATCCAATGGCTGTCGACCTCTGCCATCCAATGGCTGAGGTCGCTGTAGTCGAGGTCGCGCCGCAGCACCGGCTCGAGTGCCGGCGCGGGCAGCGGCGGCGGCTTCGCCTCAACGCAGAAGGGGCGGCCGGCCGCGCCCCCGGCCCGGCTCGGGCCGCCGTGGCGGCGCGGTGGCGTCGCGCAGCGGCGCCAGGCCGGCGAGCCCGAACAGTCGTCTTTTCGAGCGGTGCGACACCTCGACCGTGATGCCGGCGGCGCAGAAATCCTCCAGCAGTTTTGCCGCGTTGCCGACCGCCATGCCCAGACCCGCGGCGAGCGTGCGCGGCGAAACGAGCGGCGCCGCCGCCAGGATGTCGATCGCCGCCGCCGCCCGCGAGTTTTTCCGCCGTGCCACGGCGACCAGGCGCCGGGCGCGCAGCCAGGCGCGCTCCATCTCGCGCAGCAGGTCATGGAAGTGCGCCGCCTCGTCGGCGAGCGCCGACAAGAACAACGGCAACCAGAGACCGCCCTCCCAGGGCGGGGCGCCCTGCCGGGGAACCTCGGCGTGCGCGCGGCGGGCGCGGTGATCGGACCCCGAGTCTTGTCAATCAGCCGCTTAGAGCGGGATGACATTACGTCCGTCATAGCCTGAGTTGGCGAGATAGTTGGCGCATTCCTGGGGCGTGTAGGTTTTGAGCAGCTGGCCGATGAGGGTGCAGACGGCTGCTCGGCTTCGAGCGGCGGCCTTGCGCAGGAGGTGTTTGAGTTTGGCGAACACCTGCTCGATCGGGTTCAGGTCGGGCGAATATTTCGGCAGCAGGAGCAGACGTGCACCGGTGTTGCGTATGGCGCGCCGTATCGCTGGGCTTTTGTGGCAGGCGAGGTTGTCGGCCACGACCACGTCGCCGTGGCGTAAGGTCGGTACCAGCACCTGCTCGACATAGGCCAGGAAGCTTTCGTGGTTGATCGCGCCATCGAGCAGGAATGGCGCCTCGATCCGGTCGTGGCGGAGGGCAGCCAGAAACGTCATGGTGTTCCAGTGGCCGTACGGCACACGGCCCGGCAAGCGGCTGCCCTTGGGCGCCCAGCCACGGAGCGGGGCCATGTTCGTCTTGGTCCATGTTTCGTCGATAAACACCAGACGCTTGGGATCGATCCACCCTTGATAGCGCTGCCACTGCGCCCGCCGTCGGGCGACGTCGGGGCGATCGCGCTCGCTGGCCTGAACGGTCTTTTTTTATGCGTCAGCCCCTCGGCGTGCACGAAACGCCAGACCGATACATAGTCGACCTTGAGGCCCCGCTCGACGGCGAGCTCGCTCACCAGGCCGCGCAAGGTAAAGTCGCCACCCTTGCAGCGCGCCAGCAGCCAATCGCGGTGCACCCCCGAAAGCGTGGCCGGCTGGTGTCCGCCGATCTGCCCAGGTGCCAAGCTCCCCGTCTGCCGGAATCGATTGACCCAGGCGTTGGCCGTGCTGACGGCAACCCCGAACCGCGCCGCCGCCTGGTTGCCCGACAATCCGTCGCGCACCACCGCCATCACCACCCGCTCGCGTAGATCCTTGGACAAGGGCTTTGCCATCCGCTGCTGGCCTCCAACCCAGCCAGCAGCTTGAAATCAGATCACGTCCGCGTCGGGAAAGCCCAATTCGACGCGACGTCATCCCGCACTAGCCGCGCAGTAACCCCAACCCGCCCTGCTGTCGAACAAGGCTGTATTTCCCTTGACGCCCGCCCACGCTCACGAACCCGTGAGGTCCCGCACCGGCGGGCACTGTCCGATAAGGGGCCTTATCGGACAGGGAGGCGGGGGAAGGGGGGCCGACCGCGGTCTACAGTCTACCCAACCAGTTCGTTCACTTCGGTCTGTGCTGGTCTTCGACGGCGGAGACAGGCGTGTAGACGACAAGTTTCAAGGCCGGATCGTCATTTGCCTGGAAACTTGCATGCTCGAAACGCAGCAAGCCTTTACGGGAATGATTAAGCAGCTTTTGGCCTCCCGCGATGTTGCGGATCTCGTGGATCTCCCACCAGGCTGCGAACTCGGGACTGCCCTGCCGAAGGCGCTCCAAAAGATCGTGGAACGAGGGATCAGCAGACCAAAGGTCATAGGTCGCCCGGAACAGGGCGACGATGCGCTTCGCCTCGTTTTCCCAGCCGGCGCCGAAGACCCGGCGGGCAGCCGGGTCGAGCAACATATAGACCAAAACGTTTTGGTCCTGCTCAGCGAGCTGTCCGAAGTCGGTGAAGATGTCCGCAGCGGCAGCGTTCCATGCCAGGATGTCCCATCGACGGCCAGTGATGTAAGCAGGCTGACGGAGACCCTTGACCAAACGCCGGATCGGATCAGGTACGCTTTCCCGAACGAACACACGATGATCGGCAATCCGCGCCAAGGTCTGCAAGTGGCGGTGCTCGACCTTGCTGAGCCCAAGGGCACGAGCGAGTGCATCGATCGTGGTGGGCGAGGGTTTAACCGCCCGTCCCTGTTCAAGGCGGATGTACCAGTCGATGCCGATGCCTGCGAGTTCGGCGACTTCCTCGCGTCTGAGACCTGGCGTTCGGCGTCGCCGCCCATTGATAAGGCCCACCGCCTCAGGCCTCAGCTTCTCTCGTCGTGATCGAAGAAAATCGCCGAGCCCGCTTCGGTTCACGTCCATCCGTTTCTTTCTCAGTAAGGAGGGTTCAGCCAGTCCTAGGATAACGCTAGGCCTGAATAAGCCGGTTAAATCTTGCGATGATGGCCTTATCCGATGGAGTGACACTATCATAAGGCTGCAATCCTGAAGGCTTTTGGATCACCCCTCGCGGTAAGATCTTATCCGACCTGGTCCTGGGGAACGGCGTGCTCGGGCCGTAGAGACCTGCCCACGGGAACCCAGAGCAGCATTCTCTGCAAGCGAGTTGCGGAACTGCCCGACAACCCAGCTACCGTTGAACCGAAGGACCATGATCGATGCCGTCCGATCAGATCAGCGCCATCACTGTCGATCAGTCCGGCGGCGATCGACTTGCCGTTCGCAGCGTGAGCCTCACGCTGGCGGAGGCCGGCAAGATCACCATCCGTGTTACCGCGATCTCGCTCAATCGCGGCGAAGTTAAACGGGCGCTCACGACCACCGAAACCGGGACCACGCCCGGCTGGGATTTCGCCGGTGTCGTCGCGCAAACCAACGGAGTGTCCGAGGCTCCGGATATCGGAACGCGCGTCGTCGGGGTGCTGCCGGTCGGAGCGTGGGCGGAGAGCGTGCACGCGCCGCTGAATTCTGTCGCGGTCATTCCCGAAGGTGTGACGGACGTGCAGGCGGCAAGCCTGCCGGTCGCCGGTCTGACGGCACTCCATGCCCTACGCAAGGGCGGTCTTCTCCTCGGACGCAAGGTCCTGGTGGATGGCGCGACAGGGGGCGTGGGGCAGACCGCAATTCAACTCGCGGCGGCCTCAGGGGCTCGGGTCTATTCGCATGTTCGCAGACAAGAGCAGCGTGCCCTTGTGGAGGTGTCGAGCGCAGGTGGCATTGTCGTGGGAGAAACCCTCGAGGCGGCGCGCGCCTCTGGACCTTTCGACTTCATTCTCGACTCGCTCGGGGGTTCAGCGCTGTCCGCCGCGCTGACCATGCTCAAGCGGAATGGCATCTGCGTCACGGTTGGTGTGACGGAGGGTGCACCGGTCAGTTTCGACAGCGCGGTGTTCCTCCGTACTTCGGGCGTGTCTTTGCACTCGATCGTCTTGGGTGACGACATCGCGGCGACGGAGCCGGCTGCAGAGGGGTTGGCACTCCTGCTTCGCCTCGTCGAACAAGGCGCACTGAAACCGCGCATCGGCATCGAGGCACCGTGGACCGAGATCGCCACGGTCGCGCGTCAGCTCGTCGATCGTGGCTTCGCGGGCAAGGCCGTGCTCCACCTTCCGCGCTGAGGACCCCGCGCAGGCGCAAGCCCCATGGCATCAGATCAGAATCGGAGCCTTCCATGACAGACGACCGGCGTATCACGGTCTTCCTCATCCTCAACGGGCAGCGCACCGAGGTGTCCGTTGCGCCCTGTGCCACACTCCTCGATCTCTTCCGTGACGAACTCGGCCTGACCGGGACCAAGAAAGGGTGCGACATGGGCGCCTGCGGGGTCTGTACGGTGCTGGTGCAGGGTCGCCGAATCAAGTCGTGCCTGGCGCTCGCGGCGTCCTACGATGGCGAGGCGATCACAACGATCGAGGGGATCGGCTCGCCTGACGAACTGCATCCCTTGCAGGCCGCCTTCATCCGCCACGACGCCCTGCAGTGCGGCTACTGCACGCCCGGCCAGATTATGTCCGGGATCGCGCTCCTGGCGGAAAGGCCGCGGGACCTGGCGTCTATCCGCGAGGGCATGAGCGGCAATCTTTGTCGTTGCGGCGCCTATCCCAACATTGTTGCGGCCATCGCCGAGATGGCGGGACTGTGAGCGGGCCAGCCTTCGCCTACTCTCGTGCTGCCGATATCGGCGACGCGCTGATCAAGGGTGCACGGCCCTGCGCAGCCTTCGTGGCCGGCGGCACAGATCTGATGCAGCTCTGGAAGGCCTCGATCCAGACACCTGCTGAGGTGGTGGACATCTCTCGCCTACCCCTGCGTGAGGTGAACGTCGTCAACGGCGAGCTGTCTGTCGGAGCGTTGGCCAAGCTGGCCGACGTCGCGCTCAAGATGCAGGTGGCGCGAGACTTTCCCCTGCTCGCCGAAGCGATACTGAGCAGCGCCAGCGGGCAGCTCCGCAACATGGCCACGGTCGGCGGCAACCTTCTGCAACGGACCCGCTGCCCCTATTTCCGCACGGAAGGACTCGCCTGCAACAAGCGCGCGCCGGGTTCCGGATGCGGCGCCCTGGCCGGCGAGAACCGCGGGGCCGCGTTGTTCGGAACGAGCGCGGCCTGCGTGGCAAGCCATCCCTCCGATCTGGCAGTGGCGCTCGCGGCATTGGACGCGGAGGTGGAGGTTCTCGGTATGGCGGGCCACCGGCGCTTCCGATTACCCGACCTCTATCGCCCGCCCGGCGAGACGCCGGAGCGCGACACGATTTTGGAACCGGGCGAGCTGATCACCGGCGTGCATGTGCCCGACGCCGTCCGCTTTGCCCCGCGCTCGACCTATCTGAAGATCCGCGACCGGGCCTCCTTCGAATTCGCGGTCGTCTCGGTGGCCGGGGCCCTCCGCTTGGACAATGGGATCATCGTCGAGGCGCGGCTCGCGGCTGGCGGGGTCGCCTCCCGGCCTTGGCGCCTCCATCATAGCGAGGATGCTCTGCTCGGCCGATCGGCGGATGCACGGGCTTTTGCCGATGCAGCGGACCTCGCCGTCAAGGGCGCTCGGCCTTTGGAGCACAACGGCTTCAAGGTTGGACTGCTCCGCCGCGTCATTATCCGCGCTCTCGAAACCATGGGGGCCAGCCATGAGCATTGATCCGGTTAGGCGGTTCGACGCCGCCCTGAAGGTGACGGGGCGGGCGGTGTACCCCGGCGAGACACCGGCCAGTCACATGCTACACGCCGCGTTGGTGGAGGCGGATGTCGCCAGCGCCAAGGTGCTCGCTCTCGATGCGGCCGGAGCGCGGCTGACGCCCGGCTTTGCCGACCTGGTCTCCTATGCGGAAGCCGCTTGCCTGAGCCCGTCAAGCGTAACGGCGTTGATCCGCGAGCCCACCATTCATTTCCCCGGCCAGCCGGTTGCGCTGGTCGCCGCCGAAAGCCTGCTCGCCGCCCGAGCCGCCGCGAAGGCGGTGAAGGTCGAGTTCGAGACCGGCCCCGTGGTTACGTCACTGAACGACGCGCTGGACCAAGCCTACACGCCGGCGATGGCGGGCTGGATACCGGCCGAGAGCCGCCGAGGCGATGCCGCGTCCGCCCTCGCCAGCGCCGACCTTGTCGTGCGCCATCGATACGAGACCGCGGTCAACAACCATCATCCGCTGGAGCCACACGCCGTGGTCTGCTCCTGGGCGGGAGAAGAAGTCACGGTGCACACGAGCACGCAGGGCATCTTCGGCACGCGGGACACCATCGCCCGCGCCTTCCGACTGCCCGCCGAGGACGTGCGGGTGATCACCCGCTTCGTCGGCGGCGGGTTCGGGTGCAAGGGACCGCTCTGGTTCCCGTGGATGATGCTGGCCATGCTCGCGGCGAAGCGGACGGGCCGTCCTGTCCGCCTCGAACTAACGCGCGCCCAGCTGTTCACGCTGGTGGGGCGTAGGGGGGAGACGCGGCAGGATCTCTCCCTGGGGTTCGACAGGACGGGCCGGCTGATCGGCATCGAGCATCACGTTCTGGCGCAAACCTCGACGCACACCGAGTTCTCCGATACCACCGCCGCGATCTCGCGCTGGCTCTATGCCTGCCCGAACGTCACGACCAGCCACCGACTGGTGCGAACCAACGAGCCGCAGCCGATCCCGATGCGCGCGCCCGGCACCGCTCCCGGCACTTTCGCCGTGGAATCGGCTCTGGACGAAGCCGCCGAAGCGCTCGGGGTCGATCCGGTGGAACTGCGGGTGCGCAACTTCGCCGACCATGACCAGGACGCCGGACGGCCCTGGACCAGCAACGGCTTGCTGGAATGCTACCGGGTCGGCGCCGAGCGGTTCGGCTGGGCACGCCGCCGGAAGGGCGGCGCTGACGGCCGTTGGCGGCTCGGCTCCGGCATGGCGAGCACCTTCTACTTCCAGCGGCGACAGGGTGGCAGGACCCGCCTTCAGCTCAATGCTGATGCGTCGCTCCTGGTCCAGTGCGGTACCCAGGACATGGGCTCGGGCACCTACACCGTGCTTGGCCAAATACCGACCCAGGCGCTCGGCATACCGATGTCGCAGGTGACCGTCGAGCTGGGGGATACCTGGTTACCCGAAGGGCCGTTCTCCGGCGGCGCTCAGGTCACGCTGAGCCTGGCGCCGGCGGTGGAGATGGCAACCACCGAGCTGCGCGGGAAACTGATCGGGATGGCAGTAGCGGACGAGGCGTCCCCCCTCGCCGGGCAGCCTCCGGACAGCCTCGACTTCGCCGATGGCCTGATCCGCACTCGCTCGGGCAACGTGGCGGAACGCCTGACGGACCTTCTGGCCCGGGGAGCGCCCGAGGGGCTCGTGGCCGAGGGCTTCCTTCCGCCCCCTGAAGCCATCACCCGCAGCTCCATGGGCTATGGCGCGGTGTTCGCGGAGGTCGGCGTGGATCCCGGGCTCGGCGAGATCCGCGTTCGTCGTGTTTGCGCGGCCTTCGCCGCCGGCCGCATCCTCAACCCGCTGCTGGCGCGAAGTCAGTATGTCGGCGGGCTGATCGGCGGGATCGGCATGGCCCTGCACGAACAGACCCTCACCGACCACGCCTCGGGCCGGATCGTCGGCGACAACTTCGCGGACTACCTGATCCCGGTCCACGCGGACATGCCGGAGTTCGACGTTGCCCTCGTTCACGAGGATGATCCCTACCTTCCGGGCGGAATCAAGGGCGTCGGAATGCTGGGCACCGCGGGCATCCAGGCAGCGATTGCCAACGCCGTTTTCGACGCGGTCGGGCGGCGGATCCGACGTCTTCCCATCCGGCTCGAAGACGTCATCGGCACTGCAAGTCCAGCAGGGTCGCTTGGGTGAAACAACTCGACCCCGATGCCGGCCGGACCGCTCCGACCTGCACGGCCGCGACCCGCGTCCTCATCACAGCTTCTGCTGGACATCTACCGGCGCGGGTAGTTTGCGGTGGGCAGCGTTACCTTAAGCGGTCTCCGGCTCGGCAATCTCGACGTTTGACCCTCACGGGCGTCCATGCCGTGTCCTGGTCCAGCGCCAGCACGCCGTCGCGTGCCAGTTCCAGGCCGGCGATCAGTGTGCTGGAGAGCGCCGCGCGGGCGCGCAACGCGCGGTCCGGCTGCTCGGTGCCGAGCCGCGGCAGGAAGGCCTGCAACGGGCTGCCAGCGGGCAGCACGCCGAGCAGCTGGCGCAGGCGGGAGAGCGCGTCGCTGGCCCGCCACAACGGCGGCGGTTTGGGGCCAAAGGCGGCCGCCTGCTCCTCCCACCCGCAGCGCCATTAGGCAGGCGCGCAGCAACTCGGTGAGATCGCCAACCCGGCCAGCCGGGTTGAGCTCGGGCATCCCCCGGGCGAACACCTCGCGGCCGAGCTGCGGCCGGCGCTCCAGCCAGTCGGCGGCCCAGCGCATTTGGGCACGAGCTGCGCTCGCGGCTGCTGCTGCCGGCCGACGCGCCCGCGGCGCGCGCCGCGGTGGAAGAGGCCGAGGCGCTGCGCCGCCAGCTGCTCTCGATCGTAACCGTTGCGGGCGCAGCACCTTGGCGACGCGGCTTGCGTGAGGCGAGATTACACGCGCGTGGCAGGCGCGGTCAGGAGTGTAAGTTGTATCGGGTGGGAGCCCAGAACTCGCGGATGGCAGCGACATCGCCTGGGATCGTGCGGTGGGTGTCGAACTGCGCCAATTCGGTGAGCGGACCGTGCGGCGGCGCGCCACGGACCGGCCGGCCGTCGGCGTTGGTGCAATGCGCCAGGATCGGGATCAGCCACCTATGCGCCAGCCCGCGGGCGGGCAGCAGCTTTTGCCAGAATTTTGGATTGAGCTGGATGGCGGCATGGAAGCCTCGACACCACGGGCCGACGTCGATGGCGCCGTGGGCATCGCGTCCGAAGATTGGCGCGAAGCGTCCCGGCGCCTCGCTCAGCGCTACGGCCAGCGCGTTGTGATGCTGGGCCGCGGCGGCGAGCACGGCGTATTCCTCGGTATCGCCATCGTTGATGGCGTCCCTGGTCACGCCGAGCAGCGGGCAGAGCCAGCCGAGCGGCTCGTAGGTGGCTGGCCCGGCGACGATGGCGGCGACAAAACCGTCGAGCATGGCGATGCCGTCGGCGGCGGGCTTGCGCTGGCGTGGTGCGCGCAGCCAGCGATCGAGTTCGTCGAGCGACATCGGCGGCCGCGCCACGCCGGATGCGGCCGGCGCCGGGTCGGCAGGCCGGTGGATCATGCCGCGGCTTTCACGTCCTGCGCGGCGCGGGTCGCCTTCCATTCCCATGGCAACAGCTCGTGCAGTTGATGGTTCTTGGTTCGGCCCGAGACGATGCGCTCCAGCACGTCGGTCAGCCAGGTCAGCGGGTCGACAGCGTTCAGCCGCGCCGTGGTGAGAAGCGAGGCGAGGATGGCCCAATTGCGCGCGCCGCGTTCGGAACCGGCGAAGAGATAGCTGTGCCTGCCCTGGGCAATCGTCCGCATGGTACGCTCGACAGTGTTCGAGTCGACTTCCACGCGTCCGTCGCTCAGGAACATCGTCAGGCCGGGCCAATGCCGAAGCGTGTATCGGATCGCCTTCGCCAGGGTCGACTTGACCGACAATCCCTCGAGCAGCCCGGTCAGCCGCCGCTTCAGGTCGTTCATCAGCGGCTCGCTCTCGGTCTGGCGCACCACGCACCGTTGCTCGGCCGTGCCGCCGCGGATGCGGTCCTCAATGGCATAGATCGCGGCGATCCGCTCGACCACCTCCAGCGCTATGGGCGATTGCGTGGTCTTGTGCACGGCGACGAACTTACGGCGTGCATGCGCGAGACAAAACGCCAGCCGGATCCGGCCGGGCTCGGTGCGCCGGGTCAGCGCCTTGTAGGCGCCATAGCCGTCGACCTGCATCACGCCGGCGAAGCGGTCGCCGAGTTGCGCGACGATCGCCGCGGTGTCACGGCCGGTGGCGAACACGTAAGCCACCGCCGGGGGCGCCGGCCCCTGCCATGGCCGGTCGTCAACCGCGTGCGCCCAAAGCTGGCACTTGCGGGTGCGGCGCCGACCCTTCTCGAGCACCGGCAATGGCGTCTCGTCGCAGAAGATGCGCGGGAAGCCATGAATGGTGCGCAGTTGCAGGTCATACAGCCCTTCGAGCCACCAGGCGGCGCGGTCGACCCAATGCACCAGCGTCGAGCGGTCGAGCGTGACCCCCTGGCCAGCCAGCATTTGGGTCTGCCGGTTGAGCGGCATGTGCCAGGCAAACTTCGAGACCACCACCCAGGCGACCAGCGCGGTCGACGCCAGACCCGCCGTGATCAACCGCGACGGCGCGGGCGCCTGTACCACCGCGCTCTCGCAGCCGCGACAGCCGTATTTCGGCCGCACCGTGCGCAGCACTCGCAGAATGGCCGGGATCACATCGAGTGCTTCGTGGACGCATTCGCCAATACGATGCATCCGGCAGGCACAGCACGGGCAGATCGTGCTGTCCGGCTCGATGATCTGTTCGCAGCGCGGCAGGTGTTTGGGCAGCGCGCCGTTGTTGCGCCGCGCCGGCTTGCGGAACCCTTTCGACGACGCCTTTCGTTTTACGGCGCCGTCGTCATTGGCGGCTGGTGGCGGCATGGTTCCGGCAGCCAGGTCGCCGAGCCCGAGCGTCATCTGGGCCTCGACCAGGGTCACCAGACGCTCGGATCTCGCACCAAAATGCAGGGTATTGACCGAGTGCAACGCCGCCCGCAGCCGCTCGTTGTCGGCGTCGAGCCGCAACACCAGTTCGGCGAGCAGGTCGGGATCGGTGGGCAGGTCCGCGCGGCGCAACGGCATGGGCGAATCGTCCCAAGTTGCGCGCCGCGTCGCCAAGAGCAGATTTGGAATTATCCGACCAGAACTGGCTTTTTCACGACAGGGGCAGCCGCTTGCGACCAGACCAGTCCGTCGAGCAGCAACGCCAGTTGCGTCGATGAAAGACAGATCGCCCCATCAGCCACCGGCGGCCAGGAAAACTTGCCGCTCTCCAGCCACTTCGTTGCCAGGACCATGCCGCTGCCGTCCCACGCCAGCAGCTTGATCCGATCATTTCGCTTCGAACGGAATACAAATATCTCACCCCCGTATGGATCAGCGCAGAGTGCTTGCGCGACCAGCGCGACAAGCCCGTGCACGCCGCGGCGAAAATCGATCGGTTGCGTCGCCACCCATACCCGCAGCCCCGCCCGCGTCGCGATCAAGCCCGGCCGCCCCGCACCGCCGCCAGCACCCGCGACAACGTCGCCGTGTCGACACCCTTCATCACCCGTATGCTTGCATCACCCAGCACGATCTCGATCGCGCCGGCCGTTGGTCGGACATCAGCCCGCGCATCGGACTGCGGTCCTGCCGCGACGACCTTCACCGGCGCAAAAGTGACAGCCGAGGAAATCGGCGCAGATTTTGGCCCGCTCCTCGTCTTGCCGCCCGCCGACACCTGACCGCGCCATGCCGACAACATATTCGCATTGACGCCGTGTCGCGCCGCGACTTCCGACACTTTTGCGCCGGCCACCAAACTCTCAGCCACGATCACCGCTTTGCGGGCTGCGGGCCACCGTCGCCTGCGAGAACCAGAGTGAAGCCAACCTTCACCGCCGTCGCCGGGCAAGCCGTCACCTTTCACCATGCCATCCATCGCCGCACCCTCCGTCAATCAGCAACGGACGACATCGTCTCAACACGCGCGCAAAATTTGTAGGTGATGCCGCCGCAACGGTTACTCTCGATCAGTGTCGTGCTGTAGCTAATGCTGCGAACTCCCGCCTTTGCAGGAACAGCGCCTTACGCACCGTCTCTCATTTGATGACTGCCCGTTAATCGAGACACGCCCTTGTGCAGCTACACGAAACGTGAGACGAAGTCCGGCGCAACGTTGCAGGCACTTTCATGGCCGAAGACGAGGAACATCGCTCGAACGGCGATGAGCAGTGGGAGGCCGCGCGGCGCCGTGCCGACATCGTTCGTCGCCTTCTGAAGTCCGGCGACCTAGCCGCGAAATCCAAGCTGATGGTTTCGGCAGCCGCCGAGCTCAACGTGAGCCGAGCCACCCTATACCGCCTGCTGGCCCGATTCCGCAGGCTGGAGGTGACATCGGCGCTCTTGCCACCGCGGCGCGGGCGCCCTCGCGGCGCGCGCTCGCTGGACCAGCGGCGCGAGGCGATCATCGCCGATGCAATTACAAACTTCTATTTGAAACCGGAGCGGCCTCGTCTGTCTGACCTGATCGAGCGCATCGGCTTGCGCTGTCATCAGGAGGGCCTCCCAGCTCCCGCCTGGCGGACGGTCCATGACCGGGTGGGCAGCGTCGACGCCGAGCTGCAAGCACGCAAGCGGGAGGACCGAGCGGCTTTGGCCCGCGCGCAAGCCGTGCCCGGCGAGCTCACCGGCTCGTATCCGCTCGATGTCGTGCAGATCGATCACACCCAGGTCGACGTGTTCGTGGTCGATGCTGCCTCGCGGCAGAGTATGACCCGCCCCTGGCTCACCTTAGCCATCGACGTGCACACGCGCATGGTAGTGGGGGCTTATCTTTCGCTGGACGAGCCCTCGGTCGTCTCGGTGGGAGTCTGTCTGCTCAACTCGGTCTTCGAGAAGTCGGCGTTCCTGGCCTCGAGAGACCTCGATTTCGCTTGGCCCGCAGTGGGCCTGCCGAACACGCTGCATGTGGACAACGGCGCCGAATTTCGTAGCAAGGCCTTCGTCCGCGGCTGCCAGGAGCACGGTATCCATGTGGCGTGGCGGCCCCCGGGAACCCCGCGCTATGGGGGCCATATCGAGCGGCTGATTGGCACGCACATGGGTGCTGTCCGTGTGCTCGCCGGCAGCGCGGGAAGTTCGGTGGCCAACCGGCAGGGCCGAGACGCGCAATCGGGCGCGACCCTGACGATGCGCGAGCTCGAGCGGTGGTTGCTGCTGGAGATCCTGGGTAAATACCATCAAAGGGTGCATGCCGCCCTGCACCGCCCGCCAATCGCCGTCTGGCGAGAGCTGATGGGGTCCGTCCCATTGCGATTGCCCCCCGACCGGCTGCGCTTCTGGGTAAGCTTCCTGCCGGAGGCGCCGCGGCTGCTACGGCGCGACGGCATTCACCTGTTCGGAATACGTTACTGGGCGTCCGCGCTGTCGCAGGATGTCGGTCGCGTCAAACAGAAGCTGGCGGTGCGCTATGATCCCCGGGACCTCTCGCACGTGTTCGTCAGGCGCGGCAACGGTCACTTCGTTGAGGCTCGATACCGGAACTTGGCTTACCCCCCGATCAGCGTCTGGGAGCGCAACGCAGCGGTGCGACAGTTGAATGCGCAAGGCCGCCGCGAGGTCGACGAAAAGATGATCTTCGCCGCAATCCTGGAGCAGCGCACGATCGAGGACGACGCCCGGCGCCAGACCGCGCGAGCCCGTCGCAACCGCGAGCGGCGCCCGCCAACGCCGGGCCAACGGCACGCGGAGATTTGCCTGCGCGACATCGATACCAGCGCGCCGGTTCCGAGCGGGCGGGAGAATGGGAGCGCCTGGGATGAACCCTGAGAATGGTCATCTTGCGCCCAGTGCCGCGAGCCTGCTCAGCCTGTCCGACAGCGACCGGATTGCGGCGATCCGCGAGGAGCGTTGGATCACCTATCCTCGGGCGCGCCTCTCGCTCGAACTGCTGGATGATCTGCTCGCCAGGCCGCGCACGACGCGGATGCCGAGCCTCGCGATCTACGCCGATAGCGGGATGGGGAAGACCATGCTGATGGAGCGGTTTCGGCGAGCTCACCCGGCCATCTACGATCGCGGCGAGCGTCGCCTCATCTCTCCAGTGCTGGCGCTGCAAATGGTCAGCCACGCGACCGAGCGGCGGTTCTATGGCCACCTCCTGACGGCGATCGGCGTGCCGTTCGTCCCGCGTGCCACCGTCCTTGAGTTGGAGCTACAGGCGTTGCGCAACCTGCGGCGAATGGAGGTCAGGTTGCTGATGCTTGATGAGATCCACAACATCTTGGCCGGCAGCGCGAAGGAGCAGCGCATCCTGCTGAACACGCTGCGATACGTGAGCAACGA
Organism: uncultured Alphaproteobacteria bacterium; assembly: GCA_963795435.1. Taxonomy (GTDB): domain Bacteria; phylum Pseudomonadota; class Alphaproteobacteria; order Acetobacterales; family Acetobacteraceae; genus JAFKFI01. Next base: position 104,046 of record CAWCHV010000009.1, on the reverse strand, counting down.
GCTACAGATCTCGCTCGTCTGCCTCGGCATCTCCGAGGCGCGCGAGGCGATCGGCGGTGACGTTCAGCTCGCGCGCCGCTTCGAAGAGCTGGCCTTGCCGCGGTGGCAGGGGGACGAGGAATTCCAAGAGCTCATCGTCTGCGTCTTGCGGCACCTGCCGCTGAAGTTGGCCAGCCAAATCTCGGCCCGTGCGCTGCGCCAGGTGCTGCAGGCCAGCGAGGGCGTGACGGCGCGCGTGTTCAGGATGTTCAACGATCTGGCCGTCGCGGCCATCCAAGCGGGAACGGAGCGTATCAGTGATGCGAGTATCGAGGAGTGGCGCCCGATGACTTGGGCGACGCCGGCCTACGCCTGAGGGCTGTGTACCATGCCGCCGTGCAGGCCCCCGCCCTACATTCTGCCGCCCATCCTCGGCGAGATGCTCTCCTCCTGGTTTCGACGAATTGCTGCGGAGTACGGCGTCGATCTGCGCCATCTCACGGCGCACTTCGGCCTGTCGGTGTCTCGAGCTTGGGAGATCGACCGCGCGCTGCCCACGGATGACGTTCACCGGGTTGCCATGGCCCTGCGCACCGACCCCGCTGAGATTTGCGAGATGGTGCATGTCACCGGAACGCGCGCGCTCCACCCGACCTTCGTGCCGCTTCAGGTCTGTTCGCGATGCCGGGCTGACCACCAAGCGACAACGCGCCTTCCGATCACGCTTCGCGCATGGTTTGAATTTTGGCAGATCGAATGTGAGCGCTGCCGCACGCCCTTCTCGCCGACTGGCAGGCCGAACCTGAAGCGTTGCAATCCGGCCCGCGAGGAGCCCGTGTGGTTCGAGAGCCTTCGCCCGGCCGCGCGCCAGGGAGCGCGACTGCTGGCGAACTTCGCGCGCCGCCCCCTGATCGCCGGTTCCTCCCCGGTGGCCATTCTCCGCCTGCTGTCGATGCGGTTCGACGCGATCCGGTTTGCCAAGGGGCCGGTCGCCTGCCTGGGCGTCGACGAGCAGTTTGCTACGCGCCGGCTTGCCGAACTCTTTGTTCCTGGATTGTCCGAGCGGTGGGAGAGACAATTTGGTCCCGGAACCTTGGACCTCCGACAGGCCCGTCCGCCTGGTGACGGCGAGGACGATCCTGCTCGCCGGGATGGCAACCTTCCGCTTTCGCCCATTATTGATGAGCCTGAGTTCCCATCCCGGAAGGCGCGACGCCGTCCTTCGCCGCGCCTCGAGGGTCAGGTTTGTGTCTCACATGTGCAGCAAATCGGAGACAGGTCAGTGCAACGGTTCTCGCATTACGTGCAGAAATCCGTGAGACGCGAAGAAATTCTCATCATTTTGAGCAGTCCGACACGCTGCGAGACACCGTGCGGCGGCTGTGTCCTGGGGAGCCGGGACAGAGGCGTCGGGAGCACGTGAAGTGGGTAGGCCGAGTTATCTGATGAGCTGCGAGTTTTCAAGCCGGTGACCGCGAAAACCACCCCTCAGCATGGCACCGCTACGGTGGAAACGGACAAATATTCGCTCGAAAAGGTCAGACAGCGGGGGCGATGCGAACTCCCGCACCTAATGATCGGATTTCAGGCGGCCACGGTTCTCTTCCCGATCGTCATGCGCTCCCAGCGCGCCTTCCATCGTACCATGTCGGCGGCATTGCTGAAGATTACCCGTGCGCCACTAGCGCCCTGGGCCACGCGTACTTTGCCGCCGTTGCGCTGTTTGTGCTCCGCCATCCAGGATACGAGTTCCGGCGCGTCCTTCCCGAGCCCCTCGAATTCGAGAACCCCGGCGATCTCCTCTTCTTTGCGGCGCTTGACCATCGAACTGCCCTCCTGACGTATCACCTCACTCATTCCCCGGTTGCGGGGCGACGCCGTGCCGCTGCTGGATCCAAACGAGCATCAACGCAGGCAGCCTGGTTGACCTTGCCGGATCTGCCCGCTGCGAACGCTTGCTCAAGGCCCGTGCAGATGGTCGCGCGGGTCGGGGTTCACAACGGCCGACGGATTCAGGTCAGGTACCCGAGGATCGCATCAGATGATCAGGCTCGGGCTGGTGACCGCAGCCCAACCGTGCGCGGTGCTCGGCTGAACGGCGGTCGCCATTCAGCGACGTGCGAGCATTACGCCCAGCGCGAGGCCGATCATGCCGGTGATCGCCAGGGCAGCAAGCGGTTGGTCGCGGACGAATGTCGACACCTGGTCGACGGCTTGGCCGCCCTGGTCCGAGACGGTCTGGCGGGCGCTGCCTGCGGCCCCCGAAATGGAGGACGAGGCTCGACCTGCGGCTTCTCGGGCTTGTCCGGGCAGCCTGCTCACCGTATCCGCCACACCGCCCGCGCGATCGCCGTGATCCCCGGTTGCACTCGATGCGCTGGTCGGCCCGGGTGCCGATCCGTCCTTGCTATGGGCCGCCAGGGCAGGGCCTGCGCCGCCTGGCATTTGGTTCTCGTCCATTTTGTTCCTCCAACTACCTTGCTCCGCCACAACGCGGTGTCGGGTCGGCGGTCGCATGGGGCGACCGTTGGCTCAATGAATTTATCTCCGCTTGAAAGCCAATGGTCGGCTTCCATATACCATCCATACGGATGGTAATAGGATGGTAATTGATGGCTGGCGGGGGACGCGAACCGCGAGCGAAGACGGTCGACAGCGAGAAGATCACCATCAATCTCGGCTACGTCGATCTGGGCCACATCGACCTGATGGTGGCCGACGGCTTTTACTCGAACAGGACAGACTTCATTCGGACCGCCATACGAAACCAACTCGAGCGACATACGGAGGTCGTCCGCAAGTCGGTCAGTCGACAGGGTCTGGACCTCGGGCTGCGGCATTACAGCCGACAGACCCTGGAGGATGCGGTGTCCGCCGGACATCGGCTGGACATCAACGTGCTCGGGCTGGCGACGATCGCAGCGGACGTAACACCCGACCTGGCCCGTTCGGCCATCGCATCGGTCACGGTGCTCGGTGCCCTGCATGCCAGCCCGGCAGTCAAGCAGGCGCTCGCCGATCGCATGCGCTGACCTCATCGCCACGGGAAGGTGCCCCTCAGCGCACCGGAGTTTCGCGAAGACGGAAGCCGATTCTCGGTTCCGAACGGGAATGCCCAACGGGGTTCCCCGAAAAGGTAGCAAGACATGTTCGACAATCTGCCTACCGGCCTGGGCGGGGCCGCCAAACTCGTCGGTGCCGGGCACCTGATGGAAGCGACCGCCGCCATCCAACGAGCACGTGGTGGATTGGCGGACAAGTCAGCTGCCGCTGATCTGCCACGCGGGAAACAGCCGCCGACCATCGACGGCGTAGCTGAACGTGCAGGCACACCGTCGGCCAAGGCGGCTTTTCGGATGCGGGAGAGATCACCAACCTTTCTGGGCAAGGTGAACCTGCGGGATTTGGTCCGCGTCAAACCCCGTACCCCATCGGCACCGGTGTCCGTGCCGGACGGTGCGAAGTTCTTGGCGGACACGTTCACCAACGACGCTGGAACCCGCCCCTACAAGCTCTATGTGCCGAGCGGCTATCGCGCCGGGCAGGAAGTCCCGCTCGTCGTGATGCTGCATGGCTGCACGCAGTCTCCGGATGATTTCGCCGCGGGCACACGCATGAACGAGATCGCGGAAGAACGTAACCTCCTTGTCGTCTACCCCGGACAGACAGGCTCGGCGAACATGCAGAAATGCTGGAACTGGTTCAACGAAGGCGACCAGAGGCGAGGCGAAGGCGAACCGTCGCTGATTGCGGGCATCACCCGGAAGGTAATGGCGGAGTACTCCGTAGATCCGAAGCGGGTCTTTGTCGCCGGGCTGTCGGCAGGTGGCGCGGCCGCCGCAATCATGGGCAACACCTACCCCGACGTTTACGCCGCCATCGGCGTTCACTCGGGCCTTCCCTGCGGAGCCGCGCGGGACATGCCCTCGGCGTTCAGCGCCATGCGTCAGGGAGCGGTCGGGCCGGGATCAAGCTCGCAGCGACGGACTCTCGTTCCAGCCATCGTGTTCCATGGAGATCGGGACACGACCGTCAACCTGCGCAACGGCGACGCAGTGGCCGAGCAATCGGCGGGCGGTAATCTGGTTGGAACGCGGGTCGAAGAAGGTCGGGTGCCCGGTGGTCACTCGTATACGCGGACCATTCGTGCCGACGCAGCCGGGCGTGCAGTGGTCGAGCAATGGGTGATACATGGGGCACCGCACGCGTGGGCGGGCGGCAGCTCCGCGGGCTCGTATACGGATCCGCGCGGACCCGATGCGACACGGGAGATGGTGCGCTTCTTTCTCGAACGGACGGGCGCGTAAGGGACAGGCTGGACGGCGGGGAGTCTGACCGCCGTCCATGCCCAGCAAGATGGTCGCCCTTGGCGGCTCTCTCGGAGATGACGGCCGATGGCCTCGAAAGCTGCGTGTCCGTAGGGCGAAACGACGCAAGACCGCATGTCCGCTAAGCGCCTGAGGTGGCTCGCCCCACGTATGCGGGGTTGAGCGAGGATTGCCCGGATGGGCCGGGCCGAGCCTCAACGCATAGGGGACGAGCCATGAAGAGAAATGGGGAGGCGTTTGTCGGTATCGATATCGCCAAGGCGCGAAATGCGGTGGCCGAGGGCGGACGGCGGGGGGAGATCCGTTATCTTGGCGAGTTCGACACGAGCCCCGGTGCGGTCGCCAAGCTGGTGCGCAAGCTGGCCGATCGCTATGACGAGGTGCATTTCTGTTACAAGGCAGGGCCGACGGGCTATGGCTTGTATCGGCAGATTTTGGCGTTGAGGCAGAGCTGCACGGTGGTAGCGCCATCGATGATCCCACGCAAACCGGGCGAGCGGGTGAAGACGAATTGGCGGGATGCGCAGACATTGGCCCGGCTGCACCGAGCCGGTGAGCTGACCGCGGTCTGGGTGCCTGATGAGACGCACGAGGCGGTGCGAGACCTGGTGCGCACGCGGGCGACGGCCAGCCAGGACTATCGCCGCAAGCGCCAACACGTCACCTCCTTCCCTTTACGGAACGGTCGTGTGTTTGAGGGTAGTGCGACGTGGAGGGGGCGGCATCTACGCTGGCTGGATAAGCAGAACTTCGCTCATCCGGCGCAGCGGCTGACCCATCAAGAAATGCTGAATGCGGTCCGTGCGGCTGTCGAGCGGATCGACAGACTGGACGCCATGCTGTTGGAGATCATCCCGACCTGGACAATGGCGCCGGTCGTTGAGGCATTCCAGGCGGTGCGTGGTGTCGGGTTCCTGACGGCCGCAACGGTGGTCGTCGAGGCCGGTGACATCCGCCGGTTCGACCATCCTCGGCAACTGATGGCGTTCCTCGGCTTGGTGCCGTCCGAACGCTCAACTGGTGAAACACGGCGTCAGGGGGGAATCACCAAGGCAGGCAACATTCGTGCCCGCAAGGCACTGGTCGAAGCGGCGTGGACCTACCGTCACCCTGCAGGCATCGGTGACGCGCACCAACGTCGCCAGAAACAGCTTCCGCAAGAGGTCCGCGACATTGCCTGGAAGGCACAGGTGCGACTATGCGCACGGTACCCACACCTCGCGGCCAGGGGCAAGCGCACCACTGTCGCGGCCACAGCGATCGCGCGCGAGATCGCGGCCTTTCTGTGGGACATAGCACGTCATGTCGATCCCGCGACGATGAAAGCCGGTCCGGCGTGACAGCCTGAAACGATTGACGACGCGCAGACGGAACCGCGCGCCGATCGCAGCATCCGTCGTGCAAGGCTGGAGACGGGGCCACGGTGAGGAATTCCCGTGCTGACGCTTCGTGGCCGGCACCGTGCCGATGCCCGCCGTAAGACTGGGAAAAGCCCCGGACGAAATTCGGACAGGCGGTAACCAACCCGCGCATCAGAGCAGGCCAACCGACGTCCAGCGGTCCCGTCTCCTGCCCTGCACGACCGCATCGCCTGCTCAGGAACCCGCGTGGCCGCACGGGGCAGAAGAACTGCAATCCCACCCCTTGAAAGCGAACATCAGAGCGTCAGTTGATCGCCACCTTCCCGGCGGGTTGGGCGATGATGCAAGCTGGCGGGCATGGACCAGGTAACGGCTCCACCGACCATTGAGCGCACAAACGAGCGTGCGAACGAGCCTCGTTCGAGCGCTCTTACGGAGCACATTGAGCTGCGTGTACGGCAAGAACGGCACAGGCGGTGGCGGCCGGAAGAGAGACTACGGATTGTCCGGGAGACACTTCTTCCAGGCGCGGTGATCGCCGAAGTGGCCCGGCGACACGGAATTGGCACTGGCCTGCTGTACACGTGGCGGCGGGAGATGCTGGGTAACCGATGCGAGTGACCCACCTCGCGGCGCGGCGGGGAATAATTGAAGCTGCGCGATCGGAAGAGCGCGGGTGAGTGAATGGATAGTGCGACTGATATTGCCATGCATCAGCACAGGCACGAAGGTGATGATATATCGGCGGATCGAGCTGATCACCGGGTCGACGAGGCGCCGTCAATGGACCGCCGACGAGAAGGCGGCGGCGGTCGCCGAGAGCCTCCAGCCCGGGGTCAACGTGTCCGAGCTGGCCCGGAGGCGGGGCATCAATCGCGGGCTGCTGCAGACGTGGCGGCGCGAGGCCATACGACATGGCGGCCCAGGCGGCTTTTAAGGGGGCTTTGCTGATCTGGTAAAGAACGCGATCGGCACCCACACCAACGGCGCGCCGATCGAGGTCTGGTTCGGCGACGAAGCCCGCGTGGGCCAGCAGGGCACCTTGACCCGTGTTTGGGCCAGCCGGGGTCCGCGTCCGCGTGCACCGCGCGATCGAGGCTACACGTCGGCCTACATCTTCGGCGCGGTCTGCCCGGACCGCTGCATCGGCGCTTCTGTCGTGATGCCAGAGGTGAACCTCGAGGCGATGGAAGCGCACCCTGACCGAGATCAGCCGACGCGTGACCGCGGGCGTGCATGCTGTGCTTGTGTTGGACGGTGCCGGTTGGCACACCTCGCCAAAACTGCGTGTCCCCGACAACATCAGTCTGCTCCCACTCCCGCGTTATTCTCCAGAGCTGAACCCGGTCGAGAACGTCTGGGAGTTTCTCCGAGCCAACTTCCTCAGCCACCGCGTGTGGGACGGTTACGATGCCATCGTGGACGCATGCTGCGATGCTTGGAACAAGCTCATGCGCATGCCCGAGCATATCGCATCCATCACCACCCGCGCCTGGGCCCAGGTCAGAAACTAGGGCGGCTGGTATAACGAGACCTGTGCGCGGATGGCTTGGGCCGACGCGGCGCGGTCTGATTCCATTGTGTTCGGAGCATGATGGAGGCGGGAATGGCGCGTCGTCGGATCGGGCAGGAGCGGCTCGGATTTGCGGATGCGCACGGCCGCCAAAGATCGTCGTTGGATGAGGTGGCGGCGCTGGTGGACTGGACGGAGGTGGACCGTCTACTCGCCGACATCTCGGCGGCGCCGAAAGGCCGGGCGTGCGGATGACCTGCGCGAAGATCAGGATGACCAGTGCGAAGATCGCCGCGGAGCCCGCCAGCATCACCCACCATAGGGTCGCGATCGTGCCCGCCGCCGGCCCTGAGGGGGCGAGGGTCGACAACGGCCCGTCGCAGCCGGCCAGCGCCACGCCCGATCCGAGTTGAACCACCGCACGTGACACATTTCGAATTCTGCGTGCAAGATGGGTGAAGTCGGGAGGCCGGGAAGCATGGCGCAGACAGACGATGCGGCGACTCCGCGCGAAAGCCCGGTGCTGCTGGAGCTGCATCGGCTCGATGTCGGATCGGCGGTCGCCGTGGTCGGTCATCCGATCCACGTGGTCATGGTGCACTTCCCGATCGCGTTCGTCCTCGCGACCCTCGGCGTCGATGTCTTCTACTGGTGGTCGGGCGACCCGTTCTGGGTTCGGGTCGGCATCTGGTCGGCGGGCATCGCCTTCTGGACCGGCGTCGCGGCCAGCATCGCCGGCACTGCGGAACTCCTGCTCGTGCGTGGCATCCGCCTCCTGGAGGCGAGCTGGTCGCACGCCGTAGCGGCAATGACACTGGTCGCGATCGCCGGGGCCAGCTGGGGCCTGCGGCTGGCCTATCCCGAATCGATCCTGCCGCACGGCCTCGCCTTGTCGGGCCTGGCCGCGGTGATGACGGGCTTCGCCGGCTGGCATGGGGGCAAGCTCGTGTTCGATCATGGCGTCGGCATTCTGGTATCCCCGAAAAACTGACCGAGCGCCCCGGGCCTGAACAGATCCGTGGCAAATTGGTTGGAGTTGATGTGCGGCTTGCTCAGCACGATCCAGATGATTGCCGTGATCAGCACGATGTAGGCGCTCGACAGCGCGACATAGGATGCCCGACCGAAGCGGCCATCCGCCAGGAAGAGGCCCGCCAGCACGAGGCCGGCGACGACGTGCAGCATCGCCATGCCCCCGACCAGGACCATCTTCACGGAGAACCATTCCTGAAACGTGGCCTGAAGGAAGATCAGCGCCGTGCCGCTGGCGATGGCCACGAAGGCGGCGGGAGAGGCCATTCCGACATAGACGAACCGGGTCATCCGGTGCAGCCGGTCCAGCTCCGTTCCCACATCAAGCGCCCGGCGCTGCCTGAACAAGAAGGGCAGGACGATCAGCCCGGCTGACCAGATCGCGATCGCCGCGAGATGGGTGAATTTGAGAAGGAGCGTCACCGAGCCAGCTCTACCGGCCGCAGGCTCGACCAGGCGAGCCACAGCCCCACGCCGAGATAGGGCAGGATCGCCGGCACCCACATCAGGAGCCCGGCGAGTTGCTGGTCGGCGAGCGGCGAGAACCCCCAGGGCCACGTGCTCGCGAAATGCACCGGATAGAGCGGCCGCGACGCAAACACGATCAGCGCCCCGAGAAGCCCCATCTGCCCGACCGTCGCCACGAGTGCGATCAACGCCGGGCCCGGCTGCGCCTTCGGCGCCAGGATCGCCCGCCACATCAGCCAGGCGCTCCCCAATAGCGAGCCCTGCATCAGCCAGTAGGCTGGCACGGTCGCGAGGCCCCACTCATAGGGACCGGGCGCGTGCCAAAGCCAAAGGATGATCGCGTGCGTCACGACCATCGCGGCGAGCGGCGGCGAGCCTGCGCGTCGCAGCGGAAAGGCCAGTGCCAGCAGCGGAGCCACGGCGGCGATCAGTACGACATGGTGGAACACTCGCGCCGAGAACAGCGCCGACGACAGCCCGCAGAGCGGGGACACGAAGACGACGACCATCAGCGCAATCGCCGCCCAGCCGGCGCGGGCGTCGCACGAACGGCCCCAACCGACCGCTACGGACAACACCGCGAGCGCCGCGATCAGCAGCGGATCGAAATTCCAGCGCATCCATAGATCGTCCGGGACCGCCGCTGGGCCGCAATATACGATCATTGGATCCGATGGGGCACGATGCGCTCCCCCCTCCTCTCTGTCCCTTCGCAGCGCGCGTGCACGCCCTCACCTTAACGAGCGGCACATAGAGCGGCAGCCCTGCGCCGGTGCGCCAGCCCGTCGGCCTGGTTCGCGGACGCGGCGATCGCGGCGCGGCGCGCGCTGAGCGGCGGACTGCCACGTTTGGCAGCGTCAGGACGTGCCACCGCTCTGCGGAAGCGGACCGGCCTGTCCAGCGAGCGCGGCACGCAAAGCTTCCTCTTTCGTGTCGTCGAACGACGTCTGCAGCACCTTGCCGCCCGCACCGGCCAGAGCGGCGAGCACCTTGGACGTGGTCATCGTGCGGATCAGCAGGAACAGCCCCGCCGTGCCGGGCTCCAGCGCGCCGGCGGCGCTCTTCATGAAGTCGTCGCTGATGCCGAAATCCGTCAGCCGACCGCGGATCGCCCCGGAGGCCGCGCCCAGAGCGGCGCCGAGGAGAGGGTTGAGGAAAATCAAGCCGAACAACGCGCCCCAAACCGCACCTGACATTGCGCCGCTCGCCGTCAGGTTGACCAGCTGGTTGAGCCCCACACGACCCGACATGTCCTTGGTCGCGATAACCGCGTCGCCGATTTCGATCAGATACTCCTTTTGCATCGTAAGTATCTTGTTGCGCACCTCCTCGGCCTGCTGCTCGGTCGGAAACGCGATGAAGACGAGGTCACTCATGGAATTGCCTTTATGCGGTTTGTTGAGAACGCCGCTCCTTCGCCATGCCGTCTGCGAAGCGTGCGCAAGCGCGCAGCGTGTGCGATGATCTTCACAAGCAGGCTTTACACCAGCGCTATTTTTCCAGTTCCCAGGTCATGAACCCCGCCCACCACCCGGAGCTGACCTTTGGCGACCATGTCAGCCAGGATCGGCTTTGCCTGCTGCAGGCGCTGCACGTTAAAGCGTACATTGGCGACCACCGCCCGCTGCTCCAGGTCGCCGCCTGGCTGCTTCAGAATGGGTTCGATGCCCGGCTTCATCGCCTGGACGAGCCCAGCAATGTGACCGGGCAGGTCATTGTGCGTCTGGAGAGCCTTCACCGTCGCATCGACCGCACCGCAGCTCGTGTGTCCGAGGACCATGATCAGTTTGGTGCCGAGCACAGCCGCACCAAACTCGAGGCTGCCCAGCCCTTCATCCGTTACGAAGTTCCCCGCTACGCGGACCACGAACAGGTCTCCCGGACCCTGATCAAAGGCGAGCTCGGGGGCCACACGTGAGTCCGCGCAGGCCAGGATCGCGGCAAAGGGCGCCTGACCAAGGGCGCGGCTGGCACGCCCGGCGGAGAAGTCTCGTTCGCGCGGCTGGTTGGCAACGTAGCGCGCATTTCCTTCGACCAGGAGCGCCAGCGCCGCATCCGGTGTCTCGGCGGCACGGGTCGGCTGAGCCTGAGCGGTGCTGATCGACGACCCGACGGCCAGTAGGCCGGCGCCTGTCAATATCAATCGGCGGCGGTTTAAGCCGGCCCGCGCGCAAACATCACACATGCAACCGTCCTTCCCCATGACACTGCTCGTCGTCTACTGCGCGACCCAGCCCCCATCGATCGATAGCGGCGTCCCGGTGATCGTCGCCGCACTGTCGCTACATAGGAACGCTGCCAGGGCACCGACGCCCTCTGGCGTGGAAAAGCGAATCATCGGCTGCTTTTCGGCTAGGAACTCGTGGGTCACCGCCTCGGCTGTCTTGCCCTCCGCCACCGCCCGTTCGTCGATCTGCTTCTGCACGAGCGGCGTCAGCACCCAGCCCGGGCAGATCGCATTCACTGTGATCCCGTCATTGGCGAGTTCGATCGCGGTCACCTTGGTGAGCCCGACGACACCATGCTTGGCGGCAACGTAGGCCGATTTGTCGCGGCTTGCCACGAGCCCATGTGCCGAGGCGATGTTGATGATCCGGCCCCAGCCGCGCGCCTTCATGCCTGGGATCGCTGCCTTGGTCGTGTAGAACACGCCGGACAGGTTGATCGCGATGACGCGGTCCCATTGCTCGTTCGGGAAATCCTCGACCGAGGCGGTGAACTGCACGCCGGCGTTGTTCACCAGGATATCCAGCGAGCCAAGCTCGCGCTCCGCCTGCGCCACCATCGCCGCACTCTCAGCCGGCTTGGAGATATCGGCTGGAGAATAGCCGACACGGACACCGAACTTCGCCGCCGTCGCCGCTCGCAGCTTCTCCATCGCATCGGCATCGCCGAAACCGTTCAGCAGAAGATCCGCCCCCTGCGTCGCCAATGCCTCGGCAATCCCAAGTCCGATGCCGCTCGTCGAGCCGGTGACCAGTGCGACCTTGCCCTTCAAACTCATGTCCATTCCCTCCCCAGATGTCGTCGGTACGGCTGCACGCGGCAGCGACATTCAGAACGACCCGATCAGCTTGACCTTGTTGCACGGAGCGGGCGGTTGGCAGGAAGGCCCTAAGCTGGTTAGGACGGCCTCCTCCTTTCTGACATCGGACCCCGCTGTGCCCTTCAAAGCGAACCAGGATCGGCGGCACCATATCCCGAAGCAGCGGCACCAGGTCACGAATTGGCCGGAGTATGACGCTGCCTTGCGCCAGCGCGGGAGCCTGACCGTTTGGTTCACCGAGGCCGCGATAGCGGCCTGGGGTGCCGAGCGGCGCACCACGCCCGGCGGCCAACCGCACTACTCCGCCCTTGCGATCACCACGGCGCTGACCTTGCGCGCTGTGTTCCGCCTCGCACTGCGCCAGACCGAAGGGCTGATCGGATCCATCATACGCCTGCTCTGTCTTGATCTCGCCGTGCCCGATCATTCGACGCTGAGCCGGCGAGCCGAAACATTGCCCGTCGTGCGACCGGCATCGAGCAGCGCGCCCGTGCATCTGCTTGTCGACAGCACCGGGCTGCGGCTGTGCGGCCCCGGTGAGTGGCTGGTAGAGAAGCACGGCGCCCGGACGCGCCGGTCCTGGAAGAAGTTGCATCTCGGCGTGGACGCCGACACCGGCGAGATCGTAGCGGCCGCGTTGACGTCCAACGACGTTGACGATGGCTCGCAGGTCGGCCCTCTGCTCGACCAAGTCCGGGGTCCCGTCGCGTCCTTCACCGGTGACGGAGCGTACGACCGAGATGACGTTTACGGCGAGGTGGCGGCGCGTCATCCAGATGCTGCGGTTATCATTCCGCCGCGTTCGAGCGCGGTCCTCAGCGAGACGGCCGACACCGCGCCGACGAAGCGTGACGAGCATCTGCAACTCATCGCCGAGCGCGGTCGCATGGGTTGGCAGAAGGCGTCCGGCTATAACTACCGCGCACTGGTGGAAGCCGATATCAGTCGATATAAGCGGGTGATCGGCGGCACACTGCAATCGCGCACGGATGCGCGCCGGGCGACCGAGGTAGCAATCGGTGTGCGTGCGTTGAATTGCATGTTGAAGCTTGGGCGGCCCGAATACGTGCGGATCGTATAGCCCGGGCCAGGACTTGGCCTCAACCCGTCCGAAGTTTGATCCCTGCAACACGGTCGTAGCGAGCCACACCGGCCCCGAGTTCATGCGCAGCGGTTCGCGAGGACCGAGGCGAAGCGTTGACAGGGGAGTGCGTAGGCCAGCCATTGAGCGGCGAAAACCAACTTCGGGGTGCCGATGTCCTCCGTCCTGCAGAAGGCAACACGGCGCGCGTCGTGAACGCGAGACGCTCGCCGACCCCGCGTCGTCGTAGAACCTGGCATGCGCAGACGTCTTCTGCACGGGAACCGGGAGATCTCCAGGCTGTCCGCGTGTGGCGTTATGCGGACCGCGTCGGGAAGGCCGGAGGCCAAAGCCGATGATGAACGGCATGGAGAAGTCGGACTCGCCCATAGTAGCGAGGAAGCTGGCGAACGGAGCGGCGCGAGCGGCCGAGGAGTTCAGTGGAGCGAAGGGGCGGGACCAAGGAGAATGCGGACCCGCAAACCACGGTCCGGACGCAGAGCCGGGAAGCCGTGTCACATGCGCAGGCCCGCATACGAGGAGCCGTAACCAGGGATCGAAAGGAGCCACTTACAGCGCTCCTCCACCACGTCAGCCTCGATGTCCTGCGGGCGGGATTCTTCAGCTTGAAGAAGACCGCCGCGCCGGGGATTGATGGGCTGACATGGGCGCGGTACGCAGAGGGCCTGGAGACAAACCTCCCGGTCCTCCATGCCCGCGTGCATCGAGGAACGTATCGAGCGCTGGCCTCTCGCCGACGGTACATTCCGAAGGCGGACGGCCGGCAACGACCGCTCGGCATTGCTGCATTGGAGGACAAGATCGTCCAGGCGGCGGTGGTGATGCTTCTGACGCCGATCTACGAGGCGGAATTCCTGGGGTTCAGCTACGGGTTCCGGCCCGGGCGTGGACAGCACGATGCGCTGGACGCGCTTGCGTACGGGCTGGGGAAGCGACGGATCAACTGGGTCCTCGACGCCGACATTCGGTCGTTCTTTGACACGATCAGCCATGAGTGGCTGATCCGGTTCATTGAGCACTGGGTCGCGGATCGCCGGGTCATCAGGTTGATCCGCAAGTGGCTGGCGGCAGGGGTGCTCGAAGAGGGCCGCAGGATCGAGACCGTGGAGGGGACGCCACAGGGCGCGGTGATCTCGCCGCTCCTTGCGAACGTCTACTTGCACTACGTCTACGATCTGTGGGTCCGCCAATGGCGGCAACGCCACGCAGCGGGCGATGTGATTGTCGTGCGCTATGCGGACGACACGATCATCGGCTTCGAGCACCAGCACGACGCGGAGCGGTTTATTGCCGACCTCTCGGCCCGCCTGGCCGAGTTCGGGCTTGGCCTACACCCCGACAAGACGAGGCTCATCGAGTTCGGCAGGAATGCAGTGGCAGACCGCCGCACACGTGGTCTTGGCAAACCGGAGACGTTCGACTTCCTCGGGTTCACGCACTACTGCGCGACTCGGCGAAGCGGCAGCGGCTTCGTGTTGGGGCGGACGCCGATCCGAAAGCGGATGCGGGCGAAGCTGAAGGAGATCAAGGAGCAGCTCCGGGCAACTCGTCATGACGGCATCGAGGCGCAAGGCCAATGGCTCACCAAAGTGCTGCGCGGCTGGCTTGCCTACTACGCCGTGCCCATGAGCGCGCCGGCGATCACAGCGTTCCGTCACCATCTCATCGAGCGCTGGCTCCATGCCATTCGACGGCGAGGCCAGAAGCATCGGCTGCCGTGGCGACGGATGAAGCTGATCGCCGACCGCTACCTGCCGTATCCACGCATCCAGCACCCGTGGCCCGAGCAGCGGTTCCTCGTCACTCATCCGAGGTAGGAGCCCGGTGCGGTAGCACCGCACGCCGGGATCTGTGCGGGGGGCGGCCAGCAATGGCCGTCCCTACCGCGACCCCCGAGCGGCATCGGCGTGCCACAGTGCGGGTCGTCAGATCCTGCAAGAAGGGAGCCGTCCAAGATGGGGATTACTATGATCGGCTTGGATACTGCCAAGTCCGTATTCCAGATCCACGGGGTAGACGCGAGCGGCAAAGCTTTCCTGAAACGCAAGCTGCAGCGGAGTGAGCTGATCTCGTTCTTCGAGCAGCAGGAAGCTTGCATGGTCGTTATGGAGGCGTGCGGCGCGGCGCATCACTGGGCTCGTGTGCTGAGCGGCCTCGGGCATGAGGTAAAGCTGATTGCGCCGGAGGCGGTCAAACCATTCGTCAAGAGAGGCAGGAAGAACGACGCCGCCGACGCGGCAGCACTCTGCATCGCCGCCTCCCGACCAGAGACGAAGTTCGTGCCGAGCAAGAGCCTGGAACAGCAAGGAGCTCTGGCTCTCCATTCTGCTCGATCCTTGCTGGTCAAACAGCAAACGATGCTGGCCAATGCGGTCCGCGGGTTGGCAGCCGAGTTCGGAGTGGTCGCCCCGAAGCGCATTCATCGGCTCGAGGATCTGAAAGCGCTCGTGGAGGAAGATGCGGCCTTTCCCGAGCAAGCCCGGCAGGCGTTCGCGGAATTACTTAAGCATTGTCGGGCGACGACGGACAAGATCGAAGCCTTCGAAGAGAACATTGTCGCGCACGCGCGCAAGAACGACACGGCGCGGCGGCTGGCGACGATCCCCGGCATAGGGCCGATCACCACATCGCTGATTGCCGCTACGGTCGGCGACAACATCGCGGCTTTCCGGAGCGCCAGACATTTCGCTGCCTGGCTTGGGCTGGTGCCACGGCAGCACTCCACCGGTGGGAAGACCCGCCTTGGACGGATCACCAAGGCGGGCAACCGGGAAGTCAGGCGGTTGCTGGTTCTCGGTGCCACCGCAATGGTGTCGCGCGCTGGGCAGTGGAACAGCTCGGCCGGGCAGTGGACCAGAAGGATCCTGG
The DNA here is from genome assembly GCA_963795435.1 of uncultured Alphaproteobacteria bacterium. Lineage (GTDB taxonomy): Bacteria > Pseudomonadota > Alphaproteobacteria > Acetobacterales > Acetobacteraceae > JAFKFI01. The sequence goes on along the minus strand of CAWCHV010000009.1, from coordinate 88,349 downwards.
AGAGGCGTCCCTTTAGGTTAGCGACCGTGGCCCTGGCGAACAAAATGGCTCGCATCGCCTGGGCTCTCATGACGGGCAACGAGGTCTACCAGGCCAAGGGGCATGTTGTCGCCGTGACGGCGTGATTTTCGAGGCAAATGGTAGTGGCGGGCACAAGCCCGTCTGATCCGGCAGGAGGCGCTGATCGCGTGATGGGAAGGCTGCGGTAAAGGCAGTTCAGGCAACACCGTACAAGACAATGTGCTCCGAGCACGCACGTTAGATTGGTGCCTGGCACGCAAGCGTACACCCATGATGGCCAGCGGCACGCGCCGCGTCACAGGCCGGACATAAGGGCGCGCCTGACCGGATCTTTTCCCCGCTACAACAGCGACGCTTGCACAACTCAGGTGCCTCGAGTGACTCACCCGCCAATCGAACCGGAGAGCGGTGGCAATGGAAATTGCGAGGCCCGCACCAAGACATGGCGAGCATGGGCCTCTGAGCGGATGCGAGCGTTGACACCTCAAGGCCGTCCACATAGGCGGTCTTGTGCACCGTGCAGCGCTGGTGCCGCGTCGCGGGACAGACCTCCTCGAGTGCCTTCCAGAAGCCGAGTGCGCCGTCGCCGGTGGCCATTTCAGGCGCGATGACCAGACCGCGAGCCTTGAGGTCGACCAGCAGCTCGCGCCAGCTCTGCGCGCTCTCCCGGATGCCCACCTGGAAGCCGACCAGTTCCTTTTTGCCCTCCGGTGTCGCGCCAATCAGCACCAACATGCAATCGGCCTGCGGCTCCATGCGCGCCTGCAGGTAAACACCGTCCGCCCAGATGTAGACATATCGCCGGGCCGATAGGTCGCGTCGCTGCCAGCGCGCGTAGTCGGCCTCCCACCCGCCGCGCAGCCGCGCGATCACCGACGGCGACAGGTTCGGAGCATCCTTGCCCAGCAGCGCCCCGAGCGCTTCCTGGAAATCACCCATCGAGACCCCGCGCAGGTAGAGGATCGGCAATAGCGCATCCAGGCTCCGCGTCCGCCGGGCCCACCGCGGCAGGATCGCCGAGGTGAAACGGATGCGCTCGCCGTTCTCCCCCGAGGCTCGATCGCGCAGCTTGACCCGCCGCACCTCGACCGGGCCAATCCCGGTCTGGATAACCCGCTCCGGGCCGTGGCCGTGCCGCACGATGCGTTCGCGTCCGTCCGCCAGGCGAGCATCCTGCATTGAGGTCAGGAAGGCCTCCGCTTCGGCTTCAACCGCCTGCGCCAACAGCCGACGGGCGCCATCCCGGAGAACTGCCGTCAAAGGGTCGTTGACAGCGTCGGGCTGACGGAGGGGAAGAACGGTGATATTGCTCGTCATGGGCGTATCGGCTCCTTCTGGAGTTCAGGCAGGCTCGTCACCCGCCTCGATACGCCGCCTCTCTCACGTGCCCATCACCCAATTTCGCGCATAGCTCGAACGCCACCCGGTAAAACTCGTCGAGCAGCGTCTTGTGGAACCGCTCGCAGATCCCGTTGGTCTGTGGGCTCTTCACCTTGGTTCTCGTGTGGTCGATGTCTTCGACGGCGAGGTAGAGCTCATACTCGTGGCGATCGTGCGCGCCGCAATACTCGGTGCCGCGATCAGTCAGGATCCTGTCGACCCGAATGCCGTGCTCGTCGAAGAACGGGATCACCCGGTCGTTGAGGATGTCGGCCGCCGTCAGCGGCGTCTTGCGGGTGTAGAGCTTGGCGAAGCCGATCTTGCTGTAGGTGTCGATCACCGTCTGCTGATAGACGCGCCCGACTCCCTTCAGCGTGCCGACATAGAAGGTGTCCTGCGCCAGGCAGTAGCCGGGATGCTCGCTGTCGAACTCGCCGTGGGCTTCCTTGTCCAGCTTGGCCTTCTCGAGCGCGACCAACTGGCTCTCGGTGAGCACGCCGCCATCCTGGGCCACCTTGGCTTCCAGCGCCTTCAGCCGCTTCTTCATGGTCTCCAGGTCGTGGCGCATCCAGATGCATCGGACGCCGAAGGGCGAGACTTCGGTGCCTTGCTTCTTCAGCTCGTTGGCGGCCCGCGCCTGGCCCCAGGCCGGCTGGTCGATGGCCATCGCCACCACGGCTGCTTCCACCTCGGGCGCGGCGCGGTTCTTCATGTTGGGCTTGGAGCGGGTGATCTCGGCCAGCGCCAGATCGCCGCCCTTCTCGTACAGGTCGCGGAACCGGCTAATATGTGGTGGACCACATATCAGCCGTTATGTTGCGGCCCGGGTTATGTTGTCTTGTGACGCCTTTCCTCTTGCCGGCAGGAAGGTCGCGGTGCGCTTGACGCAACATAAGCTGCATCTTCGCTTGGCGGATCTCACTCAATTCGAGGTTCGCCATGGATCAGCTGTGTACTTCCGGCAGCGCCGCCGATCGTCGGGTTCAAGATCAACCCTTCGCTGACGAGCGGGACCGCTATCTCAGCCATTGTGCGGCACATGGCGCGAGGCCCGCGGTCCTGAAGGTCAAGCGCAACGAACTCCTATGGATTGCGCGACGTCTCCGTCCGGACGCCGTGCACGGGATCGGCGTAACGGAGTTGATGGCGATCGCGCTGGAGCGACAGAACCTCCACGGAGCGGCCACCTCCGCGCGGCGGGTCATCGATATCGGGCGACCGTGGTTCCGGTTTCTCGGCTGGTGGCGGGAACCCGACGCCCTGTCCTTCTGCCGGGATCAACTCGACGGCTATGTCACCTGGATGCGCCATGAGCGCGGCTTCACGCCGTCGACGGTGGAGCAATGGGGCCGAACGACGACAAGGTTCCTGCGGTGGTGCGCGCAGACGGGCCGCCAACTCGGAGGCCTGACGGCGGGCGATATCGATAACTATGTCGCCACCCAAGGAAAGGGCCGCTGGACGCGCGTCTCGACAGCCAACATGGTCTCGGCACTGCGCGCGTTCTTGCGATACGCCGCCAAAGAAGGGTGGTGCGCGAACCGATTGGCAGAGTCGATTGCTCGGCCGCGGCTTTACCAGCAGGAATCCCTCCCATATGCCCCGGATTGGTCTGCCGTCCAACAGATGCTGGCCGGCGTCGACACCGATAAGCCGCGGGATATCCGCGATCGCGCGATCCTTCTGCTGCTGGCGCTCTATGGCATGCGGAGCGGCGAAGTTGCGGCTTTGCGGCTCGACCAGATCGACTGGGCGATGCGAACCCTCGGGCTCGTTCGGTTGAAGCGACGGCAACCCCAGATCTACCCGCTGCTGCCCGCTGTCGCTGAAGCTCTGGCCCGGTACATCGACACCGTCCGACCGCCATCATCCTGCCGGGAAGTATTCCTCTGCATGCAGGCACCCCTTCGGCCGTTGAAGGCAGGCAGCATCTTTGACGTCGCCAATCGGCGCTTCGTTGCGCTCGGCATTGAAGCGGCCCATCGCGGAGGACATGCGCTACGTCACGCCTGCGCAGTCCGTTTGCTCGCCGAAGGCCTGACCCTCAAGGAGATCGGCGATCACCTGGGGCACCGCAGCACGTCCGCAACCAGCACCTACGCCAAGGTGAACATGGCGGCGCTTCGCGAGGTCGGCGCCTTCGACGTGGGAGACGTCCTATGATGGTGACCGAGGTCATCGATGCCTATCTGAGCCGCCAACGGTCGCTGGGCATGCGGTTCGAAGTCCGCCGGAGGGTTGCTCCATCGCTTCGGTCGGGCAATGGGAGAGCGGCCGATCCAGGAGGTAACAGCCGGGGCGATCCTCGACTTCCTCAACGGCAACGGCGCGTTGACCGCGACCTGGGTGCTCAAGCACAGAGTGCTCACTGGACTTTATCGGTTTGCCGTCAGCCGCGGGTACGTCGACAACTCGCCGCTGCCGACAACTCTGCCCAAGCTACCTCCGCAGCAGACGCCGTATGTCTATTCGACCGAAGAATTGCGCCGCCTGCTGGACGCGACCGCGATCTTGCGCACGGGCCACAGCCGTCATGTCCCTGCCATGTACCGCACCCTGCTGTTGCTCCTTTACGGAACCGGCATGCGCATCGGCGAGGCATTGCGCTTGACCTTGCAGGATGTCGATCTCGTCGAAGGAGTCATCACCGTTCGCTGCACGAAGTTCTTCAAGACGCGTCTGGTCCCGATCGGACCGAAGCTTGCGGGCGAGCTGGCGGCGCACTTCGAACGCCGCGGCCTGCTGGCCATGCCGCCCGACAAGGCGGCGCCGCTCTTCGCGTCGCGCGGCGTTCGAGGATGGTGCTATCCGCGCGTCATCGCGATGTTCCAGCATGTGCGACGAACTGCCGGTATCAACTGCCCGATCGGTGAACCGCGCCCGCCGCGCTTGCACGATCTCCGCCATACCGCGGCCGTACATCGTGTCGTCGCGTGGTATCGCACCGGCCAGGACGTCCAGCGATTGCTGCCGCAGCTTGCTACCTACCTCGGTCACCTCGATATCCGATCGACCCAGCGTTACCTCCGCATGACGCCCGAACTCCTGGAGGCGGCCAGCCAGCGCTTCGCCCTCTATGCGATGGGGGGCGATCATGAAGGATGAGACGCTCCTGGGGCCATGGGTTCGGCGGTTCCTCCTCGAACATCTGGTGGCGGAACGCAATCTCGCCCGGAACACGCAGGTCAGCTACCGCGATACCCTGGCACTCTTGCTGCCGTTTGCCAGCAAGCATGGAGGGCAAGCCATCGATCGCATGACCGTCGAGGATCTGACCCCATCCCTGGTCCGCACCTTCCTCGATCACCTGGAACGCGACCGAAAATGCAGTGGCACCACCCGCAACCAAAGGCTCGCAACCATCCGATCATTGGCGCGGTTCATCGGCATGCGCTCACCGGCGCATGTGGCCTGGTGCACCGAGATACGGGCGACGCCGTTCAAGAAGACTGCCAAGACCGGGATCGGGTATCTCGAGAAGGCCGAGATGGATGCACTGCTGGCCCAACCGGATCGGCGCACGCCCTCGGCGACCGAGATCATGCTTTGCTCCTGTTCTTGTACAACAGCGGTGCTCGTGCCGACGAGGCGGCGACGCTGACCATCGACCGCCTGCAGCTGGGAGCGCAATCGTCTGTGCGGCTACACGGCAAGGGAAACAAGTTCCGGACTTGCCCGTTGTGGCCGGTCACAGCGACGTCGCTGTCGAGACTGATCGCCAACCGTGGCAAGAACGAACCGGTCTTCTTGAACCGGAGCAACCAGCCGTTGACGCGGTTCGGGATCCATCGGCTCGTGGGGCAATATGCCGAGCAGGCCAGCAGGACCGTGCCGTCGATGGCGACGAAGCAGGTCAGCCCGCACACGATCCGGCACACGACCGCGGTCCACCTGCTGCGCGCCGGGGTCGACATCAACACCATCCGCGCCTGGCTCGGTCATGTGTCTTTGGACACGACGCACGTCTACGCTGAGGTCGACATGGAAATGAAGGCAAAGGCGCTGGCCAGCGTCGACATCTCCGGCCTGCAAACCAGGCCATGGCAGCGGCCGCTGCCGTCCCTGATGACGTTCTTGAAAGCCCTGTAGTCGCTCGGGCCGCCGCTCGAATTTATGTTGCGGCTCATGCCGGAGAAACCGGTCCTTTCCCTGGCGGCGCCACATAACCCGGGCCGCAACATAACGGTAGAAGCTGTCGCGGCTATAGCCCATCACCCGGCAAGCCTGGGTTACGCTGCCCAGCTGCTTGGCCAGCTCCAGCAAGCCGACCTTGGCCTTGATCACCTTGCGCTCGGTTGTCGTCATCACGGTCTCTCCCGTGGCTCCGGCCGGGGCGCCGCGCTTCGCCTATGGCTCCGCGCCCCGGCCTCTTCGCCCACCGAGTCAAACCGTCCGTCAGATCATGTCAAGACTTCTACAGGACATATGATGCTCAGGGTCCGGCCAGCCGGTGCAGTTGCGGAAGACTGTTGCCGTTAGTCCGGGGCGCTTGGCCTCCCGGTTCATGATCTCGACGAAGCCCTCCTCCGATCCGCCGATAGCCTCGGCGAGTACGACGCTCGCATCGTTGCCTGACTGAACAACGACGCCACGTATCGAATCCTCTACGGCAACTGTGGTCCCGACTTCGACGAACATCCTGGACCCCCCCATCCGCCAGGCCCGCTCACTGACGGGTAGCTGTCGATCCAGCCGCAGCTGCCCGTTCTTCAGCTGCTGATAGACGATATAAAGTGTCATCAGCTTGGTCACGGACGCTGGCGGCACCGGCTCCTTGGCGTTCTTGTCGAGCAGCGTGCTACCTCATGATCCATGATGTACGCCCATTTGGCTACGATATCCAAAGGACCGAGCGGTGTATTGGCTTGGTTCTCCGTCGCCTGATGCCGGGCCACATCCGCTGCCGCGGAGGTCCACATGGGTGCCATTAACAGAAACGCGCCTCCGGCACGCAACATCGAACGACGTGTCTCCACAGAGATTGTTCCTCCCGCTAATCCTGACCTCCGGTTTGCCCGTTGTTGGCCGGCGGTCCTAACGACCTGCGGTGTAGGCCCGTCACGATGCGGTCGCCATCACGACGTAGCCGCCGGTTCGCAAAGCGGGCGCGCTCTCGACCAGCGTCGGCGCAAATCCGTATTTCCTGAGCCAAAAGGCTAGGGTCGGTCCGGCGATGCCCGCCCCACTGATCAGCACGTTCATGGGCTTCGTCCTTTCCGATGCGGCCTTCGGCTTCGCCCCTCGTGCGCGCCAGCCTCCCCCGTCGAAACTCTCGGCGACGCGGCGACGGAGCGCAGCTACAAATCCTTCACCCTGGTGGCGGGTGCGCGCGCACGTCTTCCTTTGCACGCTCGCCTATCATCTCGAATGGCACATGCGTCAGCGCCTGGCACCGACGCTGTTCGACGATACCGACAAGGAGGTCGCCGGAGTCCCGGGCGAGAGCGTCGTGGCGCAGGCGCCGCGCTCACCGGTCGCTGTCACCAAGCAGATCACCGGCCTCACCGAGGACGGGTTGCCGGTGCACAGCTTCCGCTCGCTACTGGCCGATCTCGCGACCTTGGCGCGTAACACCATCACCATCGCGATCACGCTCGACTACCCGCTCACCGTCGTGACGAGACTGACGGCGATCCAGCACAAGGCGTTCGATCTCCTCGGCGTCCGTTGTAGCCAGTAGCACTGCGTTCCGGCAGGCTATCGGCTATAAAGATCGAAGGCTTGTGCGTGCTGAAAGTAAGGAGGCTCGGTTAGATCACTCGGAATTGAGCGGGCGTCCTGACTCCGGTGTTTCGCCCCTGTCAGTCGCCTCCTCGATCTGGCGAGCGCGGCACCAGAGTTCTTCCGCCCGTCCCTGAGGACGACCGCACTCAACCCAAAGGAAATAGGCGCGCTCGAGGACGCGAAGCTCGAATTCCTGATCATCTTGCGACATGACTTCTCTTCCCTTTTGAAAAAACAGCGCGAAATCAGACCGACGGAATCAAGGCGACATCCAGCGCTACGTTGAGTCCGTCGCCACGGCCGCGCTCCTGCAGCGTCAGGATGCTGGGCTTGTGCCCGCGGCCCCTTTCTGATGTGCCGGAGGGAACCGGACTTTCTTGGTCGCCAACTTCGACTCGCACGTAAGCGGCATTTGAGCCAGTGAACTGGGACCGACGCGCCGGCGTTGCGGAGCGCAACATCCGGATGCGAGACCCTGAATCAGCTTTAGGGCCGCCAGTCGTTCAAATGAAGCGCTTTCGCCGCGGGCGTTCTCTGTGCCACAAGCGCATGCCTCGGAGGGCAAGACCGGCAATGGCCGGCAACAATCTTGGCTGCATCAGATCGGGATCGAAGGCGTTCATGCGTCGCGCGTTCTCGCGATAGCAATCCTCGACGAATCGCGCAAAATTGAAGCCATCCAAGAACATGTCCGCCTGGGTGATCGCGAAATCCCGCCCGTCGTTGGCACGCTGCCCTCGGCGTACCATCCCAAGAAGCCGTCGTAGCGCGCGGCCGTAGAACCAGGCCCATTTCAGGGCGCGCGTGGGTGCGATGTGGCCGCGGCGCTTCTCCCGCCAAGCCATGTAGTTGATGAAAAAGACGATGTGCCTCGTCTCCTCGTGCATCAGCACATCAAAGATGTCGAACATTCCGCCAGGCAGGAATTGTGATTGACGGGCTGTCTTGAAGGCGCCGAACCCGAGAAACGCGTCCAGACACTCGCCAAACCCGAAATCGATGAAGGCGGTCTCCAGATCGTCTGGGAACTGCTCGAGAGGCTGCTCGGTCGCCTCGATCCCGTAGCGATCGATCATGACCTGGATCAGCTTGGCATGGCGCGTCTCTTCCATACCCTGCAATGCCACGGCTTCGCGTACGACGGGGTCGGTCACGTGCGGCAGGAACGCGTGAACGATGGCGCCGGCGCGTCTCTCGGTGTGGTAGACTTCCTGCCAAAACGGTACGCTGCGCAGACGGGTAAGAGCGGCTTCATCGAGCTTTCGGCCAAGGCAGCGTCTTGGGGTCGTAGTGCTCGTGAGTCTCGATGAACTGACGGCAGAACGATTCCTTGTGGGTCTCGGATCCAGCGCGGATTTTCATTCCCCCGTTCCGATCGCACGAGGGCGAGCTTTGCGCATGAAGCGACACGCCAAGCGGACCAGATTGGGCATGGTCGTCGGCCGCACCAGGCGCCCGTCGTAGCCGGCGAAGCGCCGGTCGTTTTCCGCCAGGCAGAGCTCCATTAGCTCGCGCATTCCGATATCAACGCCGCTGACCGCCTTGGTGCCGCTCACGGTGAAATTGTTGTCCTGCGGCTTGCCCTTGTTGCCCGCCCCGTCGTCCATGCCCCGAGCCAACCCGATGCGCTCCCACCCCAGGAACACCCATGCGGCGGCGACGCGCAGCTCGAACCCGATGCGACGCCACCACGGCATGGTGCGGCGATGCCAGGCAAGCCAGTTGGCGAACAGGAGAATGTGCCGGCACTCCTCCTGCATCACCGGCTCGAAGGTATCGACCAGCTCGGGTGGAAAGAAGCCGGAGCGCTGCGCCATCGCGAACAGGCCGAAGGCGAAGAAGCTGTCGATGCACTCGCTGAAGCCCGTGACCAGATAGGCCCATTCCGCGTTGCGCGGCGCGGGGTAGGCCGGCTCGGGCTCCAAGGCGATGCCGTAGGCCGTCGACGAGATTGGACAGCACCGACTTGTGCCGTCCCTCCTCCCAGCCGTTCAGTTCGATCGCCTCGCGCCACGCCGGGTCGGCAAGGCCATAGGCGTATGACAGCATCCGGATGCGCGCCTTGCCCTCGGTCTGCACCGCGATGTCCCAGATCGGCAGGCTGACCAGCCGGTCGCGTTCCTCCTCGCCGAGTATCGGCCAGTCGATGATCGTCGGCTTGTACGGGTTGAAGGTCTCGCGGAACATCCGCGTGACCGCCAGCTTGTGCGCCTCCGATCCGGGCGGCAGCGGGCCGGCCTGGTCGCTGACCCAGTGCCGTGCCGCATGATCGGCCGCCGCGGCGGCGGCGGCGTGGCCGCCGCGCTGCGCGAGCTTCAGGTCGCCGGGGGGTGGTTCGATGACGGCAGCGATCACGTCCGATTGGGCTCCTCTGTCTTGCATCACCCGTTGAAAGGGCGCGCCCCTCAGATGATACCGGCGCGCGGTGCGGCCCACCTGCGATCACGGCAGCGCCGAAGAGATGCGCGGCCATCCGACTAGCGGCCCCGATCCGTTCCCGCAAGCCAGCGAGGCGGCCTGGGAGTGCAACGGATGAGCGGTTCGTAACTTGCGGCGTGGTATCGCGCGATCCTAACTGCCTGGGTGTCGACGTCGCTGCAGGCTTCGGAAGCCACTTCCGTCAATGCATTATCGACCGGCGGAACAGGGCTGGCCGGGATCGGCGGCGTGGTGCTGCTGGGCGCCGTGTCGTGGTGGCTCAGCACAAATTCATCCGACCGAGCTGCCGGCCTGGGCGCCGTACGATTTCTCCTGGATCTCGTTCCTTGGGATCGCGCTGCCGACGTTCTGGTATGCGCGCGGCCTCTGTGCAAGCAGCGCCGCGGAACGGCCGGGCATTCCGCGCATTCTGGCATTCGTCATCGGCATCGCGCTGATCTACACCGCGTTGCTGACGCGCTTCGTCTATCTCTCGCAGCACATGTTCTTTTTGAACCGGCTGCAGCATCTGGCGATGCATCATGTCGGCCCGTTCCTGCTGGCGCTGGCGTGGCCCGGTGAGACGATCGGCCGTGGGATGCCCGATTGGGTGGCGCGGCGGCTGCGGGCTGGCTGGCTGCACGGCGTACTGCGCGTGGCGCGGCAACCGCTCGTCGCGGGCGTGCTGTTCGCCGGCCTCGTGGCACTGTGGCTACAGCCGACGGTGCATTTCCGCGCGATGCTCTCGCCGCAGCTCTACGACGTGATGAACTGGAGCATGGTCGGCGACGGGCTGCTGTTCTGGTTCCTGGTGCTCGATCCCCGCCCGGTGGCGGAAGCCGGCTGTACCTATGCGACGCGGCTCGCCCTGACGCTGCTGGTGGAGTTCCCGCAAATCCTGATCGGCTCGCACCTGACATTCACCAACACGGTGCTGTATTCCTACTACGACCTCTGCGGACGGCTGTTCCCCTCGATCGGCGCCATTCTCGACCAGCATCTCGGGGGCATCGTGGTGTGGATCCCGCAAGGCATGATGGGTGCGATCGCTTTCCTGCTCATCATGAACAACATCCGCAAGTACGAGGACGATGTCGGCGGTCCCGGCGAGGATGACATCGAAGCGGGAGGGATGCGTGTCTCGTCGAGCAGCTGGACTGGCCGCTAGCGTCGCGCTTGGCGCCGCCGCTCTCGCGCTGGCCGCGGCGGCCCCGGCGCCGGACGCCTCCGTGCGCGACGGCCGGATGCGCCTACTCCTGCCGTCGCGCACGGCCGCCGGCTATTTCGAGCTCGACAACCACGGTGCGTCGGCTCTCATGCTGACCGGCGCCGCCTCGCCAGGGTGTGGCTCGCTGATGCTGCATCGTTCGGTCCACACCGGCGGCACCGAGCGAATGGATGCGATCAGTCAAGTGGCGGTACCCGCGCACGGCACGATCCGGTTCGCGCCCGGCGGCTATCATCTGATGTGCGTGCAGCCGGCGCAGGGCCTGCATCCCGGCGGCACGATGCCCGTCACGCTGACATTCGCGGGCGGCGGTGAATTGACGACGAATTTCACCATTGAGGGACCGCGTGGCCGCTGAGCGCCCGATCGGCCGGCGCGGCTTGCTGCGGCTGCTAGCGGCGGGCGCCGTCGTGGCGCCGATCGCGGCGTGCGACGACTCGAAGGCGTGGCACGACGTGGATATCGGCGGCAGTTCGCCCGCGTTGCAGTTCGCCATGCGGCGCGCGCCGGACGGCAAGGAGGTGACGGCTGCGGATTATCGCGGCGACATCGCCATGCTCTATTTCGGCTACACCTTCTGCCCCGACGTCTGCCCGCTCACGTTGCAGAATGTCGGCGACGTCCTGCAAAAGATGGGCGCCGATGCGCAGGCGGTGCGGGTTCTGTTCGTCACCGTCGATCCCGGACGCGACAGCCTGCCGGTGCTTGGCCGATATTTCGGCCTGTTCGGTCCCCGCTTCGTCGGTCTGCGCGGCACGCCGGACCAGCTCGCGACCCTCGCTCGGCGCTATCGCATCGCCTACTCGGTGACACCCGCTGCGGGCGGCAAGGGGGAGGAGGTGACGCACAGCTCCGCCGTCTACGTGTTCGACCGCGCCGGCGCCGCGCGGCTGCTGGTGCCCTCGCTGGCGTCCTCCAATCCTGACATCAAGGGCGTCGCGGCCGATCTGACCCGGCTGGCGCGCGAACACTCCTCGGTGCCGGCCTGGCTCGAACGGCTGGTGTAGATCCCCGCTTCAGTGTTCCGCGGAGGGCACCATCCAGATGACGTAGTCGCCGCTCTCCAGCGGCACGACGGCGGACCGGTCGACATTGTCGAAGACATTCAGCTCATCGAGCATGACCTCGAGCTGATAATCGGCATAGACGGCCTCATCGAGATCAGCACGAAAATCGACCTGCGCGTGGCTCGGATTGACGCGCAAGGCGAGGATACGGTGCGGCACGGTGCCGATTTCGGCCGCTCCGCTCAGCAATATGGATGGGTCCTCCTCGGGGCCCTTTTCAAGCAGTTCGAGGGGCCAATTCAGCTCTGGCAGGCGTACCGGCATGACACCCTCACTCCGGCTGTCCTGGCGTGCAAGGAAGATCAACCAGGATAGATTTGGACGCTGCGGGCAACTGTGTCAGCGACATGCTCCTTGGTGATGACGCCCAGCACCCGCCCCGGATTCCGCCCCTCCGTTTGACCGATCACGATGGCCATCGTGGCACGCTTGTTCCAGATCGTCGTGATCACGTCGAAGGCAACGTCCTTTTCCCGAACAGTGGTGAAGTTCGGCCGCACGAGACTGCCAAGCCGCACATCTCCAGCGGCAGCCCCGAGGGCCTTACGCAGGTCGGTGTTCACGCGCAACCCACCGATGATGGTGCCGTTTCTCGTCACCACGACGTGCCGCAGCCCGCCTTCAGCGGCCGCCATGCTCAAGAAGGTCGCGAAAGGGGTGGCCTCATCGAGCACCAGAACGTCGCGCTCCATGATCTCGGCGGCACTGCGGACGAGAAACATGTTGGCGTGCAGCGCCTTCGGGATCGGATGGCCGCGACGCACCAGCTTCAAAGTATAGATGTTCTCGCGCGACAACATGCGGCGGACACCGAGCGCAAGCGCCACGGCCAGGATCATCGGCAGCACGATTTCGTAGTCGCGCGTCATCTCGAAGATCATCGTCACGGCGGTCATCGCGGCACCGGTGCCGCCGCCCACCATCGCCCCCATACCGACCATCGCGAAGGCCGGCAGGCTCACCGGCGCGCCGGGATACAGGGCTGTCACGACGGCGGCGAAGGCGGCGCCGAGGGCTGCGCCCATGAACAGCGAAGGCGAAAAGACGCCGCCGGACGAGCCCGATCCGAGGCTGATGGAGGTCGCCAGAAGCTTGCCAACGAACAGCAGCACAAGGAACCAGGCACTGACGATCTGGCCATGCAAGGTGGCCTGGATCGTCGAATAACCGACACCCTCGATGTAATAATGCCCCGCCGTCTCCCAGAGCGCGTACATCATTCCGCCGACGAGCAGCATGCCGAGCGCGTGCCGGAGATAGCGTCCGGGGATTCGGTCAAAGCCGTCTTCCAGCCAATGCAATCCGCGGATGAAGCCAGCCGCCGCCACGCCGGTGATCGCGCCGAGCAACGCATAGAGCACGAGTGTGAGCGCGCTGCTCGGCTCGTTCGGGATCGAGGCAAGATTGACCGGCACGCTGAACGCGGGCTGCGTGCCGAAGAACAAGCGACCGATGAACGTCGCCGTGCCGGTCGCGACGGCAACTGGGAGAAAGGTGTTGACGCTGATCTCCGGCAGCATCAATTCGGTGGCGAACAGGACGCCGCCGATCGGCGTGTTGAAGGTCGCTGCGATACCGGCGCCGGCGCCGGCCGCCACCAGCGTGATGCGCTGGCCGGCCTGCATCCGAATGAGTTGTCCGAGCGTCGACCCCAGCGCCGAGCCAATCTGGATGATCGGCCCCTCCCGTCCGACGGCAGCGCCGCTGCCGATGGCGAGCGCCGAGGCGATCGACTTCACCACCGCGACCACCGGTCGAATGATGCCCCGTTGATAGTAGATGGCGTCCATCACCTCGGGTACGCCGTGCCCCTTCGCCTCCGGCGCGAAGGTCGAGACGATCCAGGTGACACCCATGCCGCCAATCACCGGCACCAGGATCACCAGTGGCCCCCACGGATTGGCGGGTGTGAAGACGCTCGCATTGTAGTCGAAGGCGAATTGGCCGAGGAACAGCACGTTGTGTACGAGGCCGATGAGATCGCGGAACACCACGGCACCCAAGCCGGTGATGATCCCGACAATAAGGGCGAGCAATGAGAGTGGCAGAAGGCGGAGTTCGCCGAATGTCCTCTTCGGCCTGGGCGGCCGGAGCCGGCGGCGGTTTGACGGACGTCTCAACGGACGATGGTTCACCGCCGGATGACGGAGCTCGTGAAGGCGCGTCGTCGGCCATGTTGTCCTTCCTCAGTGCGCCAACGGGCGTCGACTATGGAGCTGGTTTCCATTCATCAAATGGCGCACTCGAGCCCGATATAGCAAATCCGACGCAGCCCCCCTGGAGAGGTCGGGTTCCACTCGGTGCCTGTGCTACTGGGGATCGCCAACATCTTCCGGTCCACAGGAATGTGACCGCATCCTGCCATCGGGCAAGCCGGTTGGGCTTACATCGCTCGGATGCGATGACGCCTGTCCGCGACCGTGCCTGGTGGTCGAGGGTAAATGGTTCCCGTCTGGCTTCACGACCTGTCAATCGCCTACCTGCTGCTGGGCGCGCTCTGCGCGACCATCATCACCGTCGATGTTGCCCGCCATCCACAGCACATGTGGATCATGAACGTGGTCTGGCCGGTGACAGCGTTATTCGGCACCATCTGGATTCTCTGGCAGTATTTTACCTATGGCCGGCTGGCCACGCGCGAGCAGACGAAAGCCGCCTCGGTGCGGAGCGAAGCCCCGCCGAACAAGCGGGAGACGCCGTTCGCGATCATGGTCGCCAATGGCGCCCTGCACTGCGGCAGTGGCTGCACGCTCGGTGATGGTGCTGCCGAGTGGCTGGTTTTTGCGGTGCCCGCGATCGCGGTTGCTGTCGGCTACCAGCACATCTTCGGGGAGAAGATCTTCGCCGTTTGCCTTCGGCGCCCGCCCTGGTTCCTGACCGCGATGGCGACGTCTGGTGCTGCCCGACGAGCACCACCAGCCGCTTGCCGCGGGTCAGCCCGGTGTAGAGCAGGTTGCGTGCCAGCATGGCGTAGTGCTGGGTGCTGAGCGGGATCACCACGGCCGGGTATTCCGAGCCCTGCGCCTTGTGGATCGTCGTGGCATAGGCCAGCACGAGCCCGTCGAAGCTGACGCGGAGCTCGCCCTCGTCGGGGTCGACGGCGGTGATCACGCCAAGGTCGCCATTGAACACGTCGCGGTCGTAGTCGTTGACCCCCTGCATCACCTTGTCGCCCGGACAAAAGGTCCAGCCGAAGCGCTCGACCCGCTTCTCGCCGGGAGGATTGAGCGCCTGCTGCAGCGCCAGGTTCAGCGCCCGGGCGCCCAGGCCACCCCGGTTCATCGGGCAGAGCACCTGCACATCGCGCACCGGATCCAGACCGAAGCGCGCCGGGATGCGCTCGCGCACCACGGCCAGCAGCTTGCGGACCCCCTCCTCCGGGTCGGCGGCATCGACGAAGAAGAAATCCGATCCCTCCCGCGCGATGAGGTCCGGCATCTGCCCGCGGTTGACCCGATGGGCGTTGACGATCACCTGGCTCTGCGCCGCCTGGCGGAACACCTCGATCAGCCGGACCACCGGGATGGCGCCCGAGCCGATGATGTCGGCCAGCACCTGCCCGGGGCCGACGCTCGGCAGCTGATCGACGTCGCCGACGATCAGCAGCGCCGCCGTGTCCGGCAGCGCCTGCAGCAGCGAGCGCATCAGCGGCACGTCCACCATGCTGGCCTCGTCGACCACCAGCAGGTCGCACTCCAGCGGATGCTCCTCATCGCGCTTGAAGCTGCCGGTCCGCGGGTCGGTCTCCAGCAGCCGGTGGATGGTGCGGGCTTCCAGCCCGGTGCTCTCAGTCAGCCGCTTGGCGGCCCGCCCGGTCGGCGCACACAGCGCGACGGCGATGTCTTTCGCCCGGAGCACCCGCAGGATCGAATTGACCAGCGTGGTCTTGCCGACGCCCGGGCCGCCGGTGATCACCAGGGCCTTGCAGGCGACCGCCAGGCCGAGCGCCTGCTTCTGGCTATCCGCCAAGGCCAGGCCGGTCCTGCGTTCCACCCAGGGGATCGCCTTGCCGGCGTCGATCGCCGGCCAGGACGGGCGGCCGGCGGCGATGGCGCGCAGCCGCTCGGCGATCACCTGCTCGGCCCGGTAAAGTCCGGCGAGGAACACGCAGCGCCGCCCCTCCACCGCGCCGGTCTCGAGCTCCAGGAGCGCGGTGTCGATCAGCGCCGCTGGAACCTCGAGCAGCTTGGCGGTGAGTGCGGCCAGGTCGTCCGCGGGCAGCCCGCAGTGTCCTTCGTCCATCGCCTCGGCCAGGGCGTAGCTCACCCCTGCCCTCACCCGGATCATCGCGGTCTTCGCGATGCCGAGCTTCTCCGCCACCTTGCCGGCGGTCAGGAAGCCGATGCCGTGCAGCGCGGAATGCGGCCCGCATGGCCGCGCCGTCGCACTACCGTTCAATGCGACGGAGGAGGGGAGAATCTGAAGAAGAAAGGGGTGTCAATGCCGGTTGAATTTTCCCCAAAAGCGCCGATTGAAAATTCCCCACTTTATTGCGGATCGGTTGCGACCGAAGGCCTGCGGCGCGATGATTCCGGCGAGACTTTCGAGATCGAAGTCGACGATGGCCCGAAGGGGGCATCACGTGACGAGCGCGCTGGGCGCCGCTGCCTTGGGTGGCCGACCGCGGCGGCGTGGCGGGGCTTCGGCGATGGTGGCCTGCCCAGGGTGACGGGGCTGCGCCAGCAGGTCGGTGTGCTGACGCAGTCGGTAGCTGGAGCCCTCGATCTGCACGACGACGGCGTGGTGCAACAGCCTGTCGAGCAGGGCGGTGGCGACGACCGCATCGCCGAACACCTTGCCCCATTCGGCGAAGCCGCGGTTTGAAGTGAGGATCATCGCGCCACGCTCATAGCGGGCGAGCATCCGGTCAACAAAAGGGGAGGATGAATCCCGGCGTCCTCCAATCTGTTCGTATTACAGCGCGGCACCATCCACTGACCGGACAGGTCGTGCGGGTGGTGCGGCGCAAGCGGCATCGCGGCGAAGCGCACGTGATCGTCGAGCTCAACGACGGCTCACGTCAGCTGATCGCCGTGCGGAACACGGAGCTTGCGGATGGCCGATCGCCGACGCCTGGTCTTCGCTTCACGCCTGGGTCCCTCCGCGAGCTGGTGAATGTGATCAACGACTGCCGCACTCGGGTGGAGCGCGATGGTGGCGATGCGCAGGCATCCTCGGACCGAACTTCAGGTATGGACTTCGTTCCCCTCGGGGACGCACGAGCAGGTCGTGAAGCTCTGGACCGAGCTGCTAAGGCGTCAGCTGGGCATCGCCGGGCCGGCAGGGCCCGGGGCACGAGCCGCCGATGAATGTCGCGCTGTTGCCCAGCCCGAAGCTGCAGCCGCGCCATCTGCGCCTGCAGGCCATTGTCTATGTCCGGCAGTCGACGCAGCGTCAGGTGCTCGAGAACCAAGAGAGCACGCGACGGCAATATCAGCTGGCCGAGCGGGCGAGGCATATGGGATGGCCATCGCCGCAGGTTCAGGTCGTCGATGATGATCTGGGGATGTCGGGCGCCAGTAGCCATCAGCGCACGGGGTTCCAGCGCCTGGTCGCGGCGATCGGCCTGGGCGAGGTCGGCATGGTGCTGGTCACCGAGGTGTCGCGCCTGTCGCGCCGGAACAGCGACTGGCACCGGGTGATCGAGCTGTGTGCCGTCTTCCGCACCCTCATTGCGGACGAGGACGGCATCTATGATCCCCAGGATCCCAACGATCGCCTGCTGCTCGGGGTCAAGGGAACCCTGTTCGCCGCGGAGCTGCATATCCTTCGGGCCCGCATGCGCGGCAACCTCCTGAACAAGGCTCGTCGGGGCGAACTGGCCCTCCGCCTACCGGTCGGCTACCGCCGGCTTGGTGACGGGGCGGTCGTCCTCGATCCCGAGGAGCAGGTCCGTCAGACGCTGACCCGGATCTTTGAACGATTCCTGGTGCTGCGTAACGCACGCGCCGTGCAGCGCGAGTTCAACGCGCAACGGCTACAGATGCCGCGCCTCATCCAGCTGGGCGCTGACACGGGCAAGCTCGTGTGGGTGCGGCCTACCTATCAGATGATCCAGCAGGTGCTGACGAGCCCGGTCTATGCCGGCGTCTTCGTCTATGGGCGCCGCAAGCTGGAGATGGCCCCCGGCGATCCGCCCGTCATGACCGAGCGGCGCCGGCCGGTCGAGGAGTGGGACATCGTCGTGCCTCACGTTTACCCGGCATATCTGAGCTACGATCAGTATCTCCGCAACCGCCAGCAGCTGCACGACAACATGTACAACTTCGCCAAGAAAGGACGCGGTGCGCCGCGCGAGGGATTGGCGCTGCTGCAAGGTCTGGTGCTGTGTGGGCGCTGCGGACGACGCATGACGGTCAGTCATGGCCGTGAGTATCGCCGCTACGAGTGCCGGCGCGCCCAGCTGGATTACGCCCTGCCGCCCTGCCAGGCATTCCCTGTCCGACATCTCGACGACGCCGTCGGAACGGTGTTCCTCGAGGCCGTGCAACCGGCGGTCCTGGACACGACATTGGAGGCGTTCGCCGTCATGGAACGTGAGCGCCACGATCTCGCCCGCCATTGGGAGTTGCGCATCGAGCGCGCCCGCTACGAAGCCGAGCGTGCGCAGCGGCAATACGACGCCGTGGAACCGGAGAACCGCTCCGTGGCGCGGTCCCTGGAGGCCCGCTGGAATGTCGCCTTGGAAGCGCTCGAGAAGCTGCAAAGCGATTATGCTGTCCTGCAGCGAACTGACCTGCTGCCGCTCGGCGACGCAGACCGAGAAAATGTTCGGCGCTTGGCCGCTGACCTGCCCGCGCTCTGGCGCGCCGCCACGACCACGATGGTGGACCGCAAGCGCCTGCTGCGCCTCGTCGTGACCGAGGTCACGTTGAGCGCGCATCCGGAGCAGCGCCAGGCGACGTTCAAGGTTCTTTGGTGCGGCGGCGCGATCACGGAGCATTCAGCGAACTGCCCGCCGATCGGCACGCAGCAACGGACCGAGGCGGGTGTGCTCGATCGGCTCACCGATCTGGCCGGCAATCGACCCGATCATCAGGTCGCTGAGCACCTCAATGCCGAAGGTCTTCGGACCCGGAGTGGCAAGGAATGGACCTATGCGCGGGTTCACTCAATGAGGAAACAACACGCGATCCCGACCGGCTGTCCGCTGAAGCCCGACCATGCGGCGGAGCGGGCAGATGGCCTGGTGTCGAGCAGAGTGGCAGCCGAACGACTGCAAATCTCCGCCTCTCTCGTCAATCTGTGGGTCAAGCATGGTGTGCTGCTGCACGATCAGCGCGTGCCGGGATCCAAGGTCTGGGTCCGATTATTCGAGGAGGACTTCGCGAGGTTGACCGGCGCGTCACCAGACGCCGCCACTCTGCCCACCTTCGCATCCATCAGGACACGGACCGGACTCTCCCAGCACGAGCTGTGGCATCAGGTGTCGACCGGTCGCTACCTTCCATACCGCGTCCGACGCGGGCAAATCTGGCAGTGGCACCTACGGGAAACCCCTACCGCGGACGCACGAAAGCGAGCCACCTCAGTTCGTCATGGCCGCAAAGGAGACGCACCTTATGAATGACGGTCTTTGACCAGTTGGAAGAACAGGTTGCCGGCGCCGGCGCCGACGCTGAGATACCCGATCTCATCGATGATCAGCAGCTGGGCGCGGCAGAGATAACGAATGCGCTCGCGCAGCCGCCCCTCGCGGTCGGCACGGCCGAGGCTGTCGATGATATCGGCGAGCGGAGAGAAGTAGACGCTGCGTCCGGCCTTCACCGCTTCAATTCCGAGTGCCACGGCAAGGTGACTCTTGCCTGTGCCCGATTGGCCGATGAGATGCACCACTTCGTGGCGGTCGATGAAGTCGAGTTGAGCGAGTGCGAGGATACGGTTCCGGTCGAGCGAGGGCTGGAAGGCGAAGTCGAAGCCCGACAGCGTCTTGATCGTGCCGAGACGTGCCATCTGCAGCGCTGCCTTGATGCGACGGCTCTCACGAATGGTGAGTTCCTCGGCCAGCAATGTCTCGATCGCCTCGATCGTGCCGACCTGTCCACGTTCGATCTGCTGGACGAGATGGTCGAGCATCTCGAGTGCACGCGGCATGCGCAAGCCGACCAGGTAGCGGCGGATGCGTTCGATTGGGGCGTCCGCCAGCGTTTCGCCTTTCATGGCCGCGGGCCCTCGGCGGCAAGACGCCGAGCAACGGCGTCGTAGAACGCCAAGGGACGTGGTGCCACGGTGTCGCCGGTGCGGGCCGCGGGAGCGACGCCTTGTCGCGGGGTGTGGCTGTTGGCCGGCGGCGGCAGGCTGCGATGACCCGCGATGATACGGCGCTGGCCGCGCCCCTCCAGCACCGGGTGAACGGCGATGATCCGGTCCTGCTCAAGAATGCGTACCTCGCTGGCGGTGCTATGCACCTCCACCGGTCGCCGGCCGGCTGAATTGGGCACGCTGTAGAGATTGCCCCCTACCGAGACCATGCCGTCGCGGGTGATGCGCCGCTCGAGGCGCAGCACTGCTTGGAACCGGCCGGCCGGCAGCGGCAACAGATGCGGGCGTTCCTCGGCGAAGTGCTCGGTGACGATGCGTCGCGTGGTGGCGTGGGTGCGGCAGTTGGCGACGTCGTCTAGCCACTGGCGGAACTGCGCGTTGAGGTCGTCGAGATTCGCGGAAGCGGCCACCGAGGAAGAAGTCCTCGCGCACGTAGCGGAACGGGCGTTCGACTTTACCTTTTGTCTTGGCGCGGTAGGGGCGGCACGCCTTGGGCAGATAGCCGTGGTGGCCAGCGAAGTCGAGCAGTGTGCGATTGTAGACGATGTGACCGGCCTCGGCGTCGTCGCGGATCACCGCGGTCTTCATGCGGTCGTAGAGGATCTGCCGCGGTACGCCGCCGAGTGCCTCGAAGGCCGCGATGTGACAGCGCAGCACCGTCGGCAGATCCTGATGCAGCACGAAGCGGCCCCACATCATCCGGCTGTGTCCGAGCACCAGCGAGAACAGCCAGACAATTCGAATGACGCCGGGCTCGTCGATGAACTCGGTCTGGAACTGGGCGAAGTCCACCTGCGCCTGCTGCCCCGGCGGCGTCTCGAAGCGCAGCTCGAAGGGTGGCGGCGAGGCCGGCCGGATCTCGCGCAGTAGGTCGGTCACGGCCGTATAGCCGCCACGAAACCCAAGGGGGCCAAGCTCACGATGCAGGCGGCGGCCAGTGAGTTCGGGAACCGCGGCGAGCCGCTCGCGCAGATAGCGCTCGAATGGCTGCAACTGCGTCACCCGGGGCGGCCGAGGACCATAGACCGGCGGCTCGAGGCCGCTGGCGATGACCTTGCGTACGGTCTTGCGGTCCAGCCCGGTGCGCCGTGCGATCGCCGATACGCTGACGCCTTGTCGATGCAGATCAAGGATCATGACAATCTCTCCCAGTCGGATCACCGGCTCCCCCATCTCCGAGGGGCAAGCTTTGGCGACAAATCGCTGACCGACCGCCGGGGGGCCTACCTCAGCCCACCTGGGGAATTTTCAATCGGCGCTTTTGGGGAGTTTTGCAGCGGCACTTACAAGGGGCATTGAGGGAAATGCTGCGGGCCGCTGCAGCGCTCCCTGATCTGCTCGCATTGCGACGGGCAGCCATGGCTGCCCGTGTGGGGCGTCGGGCGTAGGAGGCGGGGGCGAGCAGGACCCGGTGTGCGTACAGATGGGCGGCGTAGTCGGCTCGTAGGGAAATCCGTGGCCGCTCGGATGCGGGCCGACAGAGTGCTATGCTCGCCCTATGAGCAAGAGGCAGGACGGGATGCTGGCCGGCTTCACCGCCGCCGAGCGCGATTTCATTCGGCGCGAGCTGGACATGTTCTTCTCGACGTTCCCACGCGTCGCCGAGGGATTCCAGCTCAGGACCTGGCGTGGCGGGCCACAGGCCGGCCAACCGAAGCTGTCGCCGGTGGCAAAGAGCCTCCTCGATCGTGGGATGATGCGCCTCGATGCCACGCAACACCTGCCCCGGCTGTTCTTCACCGAGCTCGGTCTCCTGGCGCTGCGCACGATGATGGCCGATGGCCGCCTGGCGAACCCGGAGAAATTCGCCCATGTGCGGCGCGAGCTCGGCCTCGAGCCAGATCCTGGCGCCGACGCCGCGGCGTAAGCAGCCTATTAGCCCAGAGGCACGGCGACGCCTTGCGGCGGATCGCGAACGCAGCGTCGGCGGCACGGATCAGGGCTTCAGCGGCCCGTGTCTTCGACTTGTAGGAGGGCAGCCACCTCACCGGCTGCGGCTCACGCTCGACCGAGTTCCCCACCCGGCTGCTTTTCGCCGTGGTTTGACCTGGCTGGCTGCGCCCGTCGCCCGGCTGGCCCTGGAGGCTCCACCGGTCGCGGCGATAGCCACGGCACCGGCGGCGCCATCGGCCCGGCTCTCCGCGCGCCGAGCTCGACCAGGATCTGGGAGGCTGGCCCATCACCGGAGCCGGGCAGGGTGATCCCGTTCCCGGCCACGCCTCGCCCGTCAGTCCTGGCGACGGTCATGGCGCGGGTGAAAGTCCAGGAAGGCGCCCGACCCTCTATCGTAGGGGGATGGTCAGGTCGACGCCGGGCACCGGCGCGGAATCCTCATCATCCACTTCCTCGCTTTCCGAACCGGGCAGGAACCCGTCGCTAAATTCCGGCGACCGAGGCGGGAAGAACGCCGGCATCACCTCCATGGCCGGCTGTCCGCCAGACGAGCTCGATGGCTGTGTCTCGCTGCCCGGCACCGGCGCGGGAGAGAAGGTCTCCGCCAAGGCGGGCGTCGCCAGCAGCACGAGAGCGATGGCGATGACGCAGCGCCGCACGTCGCGCTCCCGGCGCTCAGCGATATCAGTCGTCCGGCTTTTCGGAAGTGATGGCTCCGCTTCGGGGATCGGCGTGGAAATCCATCCTTTTGCCGTTCTTCGTCCCTTCTCCCTCCCAGCGCCCGTCATCGGCCTCGATCTTGGAGATCTCCGAATAGCCGGCGGCCTTGAGCTTCAAAATGACCTGCTCGGCGGGCATCCAGTCCGCGCCCGGCTTGTCCGCCAGCGCATAGGTTGCCGACCCCGCTGTCAGGGCGAACGCAAGGGCAAGGACCGTGAACTTGCTCATCAGCCAATCTCCAATTGCCGCCTTCCGGGATCGGGGGGAACGGTAGCTGCCTTACCAACCTCTTGGCACTGCGGTGCTGGTGCTCGCGATACACGAACGCGAGGGCCGGCCATCAGCGTCATCGACACGGAAGCCGTCCGGGGTCGCCACGGTTCGCCAGGGCGCGGGAAACCAGCGAGGCGCGGCGGCTGGAGCGGGTGCGGCCCTGGTCGTCTCGATGGCGATCGACCGGCCGGAAGCGATCGACGACGCACCCGGCTTGCTGGGCCGCAACGCAGCTGCGCGGCGACAACCAAAATGGTTTTCGTCATCGTCTACGGCTGCATTGGCAGCCCCGCCGATCTCCGGTGCCGGGCGGAGTGCAGGCGCGTCGTTTTGCGGACCAGTGCTGCCTGACAGCTGGCGTTTCGGCGGCTTCGGTGCACCCCATTCACATCCGGTGCCATGAGCAACGGCCATCAAGCCGCCGCGTTCGGTTGCGACCTGAACACAACAAAGGCGGAGCCGCAGCGTGTCTGACGAGATGCTCATTCCAGAGATGGCCAAAGTCCCCTTGATGGAGAATTCAGATGGCAACGTGGTCCCGCGTCTCTGACCCGGAGAACGATGGCAGCCAACTTCCGGCATGGTTCGTGAGCCGGATGACTGCCGTGCGCGGGGCATTCGGCCTTCTGTTGGCCACGGGGGACGTGCTGCGCGTGATCTCGTTGTCGGCCGCGCACGTCTCCTCGGACGGGATTGTCCTGCTGGACGTTCTGCTTGATCACGCCGGCGTTCCCGATGGCGTCGACACCGCTTGGGAGTCCAAGCATTATTTGGGTGCGCCGTTGCCAGGCGCGACCAGGGCCACGGTCAACATGGCTCACGTGGTCGCCGCCATCGAGTTCTCCGCTGCGGAGTACGCCGAGGAGCCGGGCGAGATCTCCGGTTCAGCAACCCAGACGATTTCCGATACCGTCGGGGAGCTGAGGCACGCAGTCGAGGATGCGGTCGAACGACGGGCGGACAGCGGTTAGCCGAAGGTGGGCCTGTCCTCGGTGCGGCTTGGTGGGACATATCCAGTGCCGAAGCGCTTCTTTCGTTATCATCCTGGCATGGCACAGCCGGAACACCTGATCACCCCCACCCGCGGTCCGTCGCGCTTTCGGGTGGCGGTCAAGCCGATGACCGACCCGGTTAGACCATACGCCTGGGAAATTTTTGACGAGGAGCGCAACACCGAAGAGCCTGTCCGCCGGTCGGCGAGGCGCTTCCGAACTCCCAAAGAGGCATGGGAAGCCGGAAGGATCGCGCTGGAGAAGGTCCAGAGCGGTTCGCTGTCAATCCCACCGCCTACGCCGGATACTCCGGACGAGCCGCGATCTCGCTGAGCGATCTGGCGGGTCAAAGCGCGATGACCGGAGAGCGAGGCGGCCAGCCAATCTATTCGGCGATCGCCATCGAGACGGGTCTCGCGCTTCGCTTGGTGTTCCATCAGCCGCTGCGTCAGACCGAGGGCATGCTGCGATCGATAGCCGACGTGCTCGGGGCTGATATCGCGATCCTGGATCATAGCACCCTCAGCCGCCGAGGCGGCGGCCTGACAATTTTGCCGAACCGAGTCGACCGCGACGAGCCGCTGCATCTTCTCGTCGACAGCACCGGCCTGAAAATTTACGGCAAGGGCGTATGGCTTGATCAGAAACATGGCCTCCGCTCGCGCCGCCGGTGGCGGAAGCTGCATCTCGGGGTTGATGCCGATACCCAAGAAATCGCTGCCGTGGAATTGATGCCGGATGATGCGGGCGATGTGTCCGAATTGCCGGAGCCGCTCGATCAGATCGACGCTGACCTCGGGTCGCTGACGGCAGACGGCGCGTATGATGGCGAAGCCGTTTACGATGCTGTGGCGGAACGCCATCCCGGCGCTTCGGTCATCATTCCACCGCGGAGGACGGCCATTCGGAGCGAGACCACGACACCACAGCGCTACCGACATCTCGAGGCCATCGGAAAGCACGGGCGCATCAGCCGGCAGCGCAGTTCAGGATACAGCCGCCGGAACCTGGTCGAAACCGCAGTGTGTCGATACAAAACAATCATCGGTGGGCGTCTTCACGCCAGGACTCTGGCCAATCAACGGACCGAAGCGACGATCGGATGCAACGTGCTCAACCGGATGACGAGGCTCGGCATGCCGCTCTCCCTCCGGATCGTCTGATAAGAAGCCAGAGGAAAAACACCACGCTCTCGAGCTATCCATGCACCAAGGCGCAGATCGACGGCCGTCCGCCGGAATGGAGGATACGATGTCATTGTCGCAGAGCGATGTGGTGCCCATCCCCGACCCCTTGCTTTCCTGGAACGATGGCCCGACCAAGCGGTCTGTCATGGACTTCATGACGCGGGTCACGAAAGCAGGCACCACGGATTATGCCCTCCGTGCCAACGATGATGAGACATCGACCCCCCGTGAGTTTAGCCTTGAGGGTGCTGAAGGATCATCTCGTCCATGCCCATGGTTCAAACGCCCATCGGCGCCGCGACCGGCGCCGCCACGAGCGGAGGTCGTAGGCCGACGTTGGTGGCGGCGCCGGTCGCGGCGTCACCTGAATTGGCCGATCGCCCGCGCCGGCGGACCTTCACCGCCCAGGACAAGCTGCGGATCCTCGCCGAGACCGATCGCGCCGCTGCGACCGGTGGGATCGGCGCCGTGCTGCGCCGCGAGGGCATCTACTCCTCGGCGCTGACCGATTGGCGCCGTCAGCGCGACGCTGGAGCATTCGGGGCGCTGGCGCCAGCCAAGCGTGGTCCGAAAACCGCCGAGGCCAACCCGCTCTCCACCGAAGTGGCGCTGTTGCAGCGCGACAATGCCCGTCTGACGCTGCGCCTGGCCCGTGCCGAGGCGGTCATCGGGATCCAAAAAAAGTTGCGGAGTTGCTGGGCATCCCGCTGGTGCCCAGCGACGGCGAGCCTTGACCGACGCGGTCGTGGCCCTGGTGCCGGCCGACGGCATGACCGCCGGGGTCTGCGCGGCACTCGGGGTGTCGCGGGCCAGCGTGCATCGCCGGCGCATCCGGCTGACCGCGCCGCCGGCAATCGTTCGTCCACGGCGCAGGCCCATGCGGGCGTTGACCGCTCCGCAACAGCAAGTTGTGTTGGACCTGCTGCACGCGCCGCGCTTCGCCGATCAGGCACCGGCCGAAATCTATGCCGGCCTGCTCGACGAAGGCGTCTACCACTGCTCGATCCGTACCATGTATCGGCTGCTCGGCCGCAACGGCGAGGTTCGTGAACGCCGCAGGCAACTCCGCCATCCCGCGTATCAGAAGCCCGAGCTGCTCGCCGGACGCCCCAACGAAGTCTGGTCCTGGGACATCACCAGGCTGATGGGGCCGAGCAAGTGGTCCTACTTCTATCTCTACGTGATCCTCGACATCTTCAGCCGCCGGGTGGTGGGCTGGTGCGTCGCGGACGCCGAAACCGCCACGCTGTTCCGGCCGCTCTTCGATGACACAATTGCCAAACACAAGGTGCCGCCCGGTCAGCTGACGCTGCATGCCGATCGCGGCGACCCGATGAAAGCCAAGGCGACCGCGCTGCTGCTCGCCGATCTCGGCGTCACTCGCTCGCACAATCACCCGCACACCTCCAACGACAACCCGTTCTCCGAAAGCCATTTCGAATCCTTGAAATACCAGCCCCGCTTTCCGCAACGCTTCGGCTGCATCGAGGACGCCAGAAGCTTCTGCCGCGCGTTCTTCGACTGGTACAACCAGGACCACCATCACGCCGGGATCGGGTTGATGACCCCGGACCAGGCGCATTACGGCCAGACCGATGCCGTTCACGCCGCCCGCCAGGCCACCGGTGCGGAACCGCACCATGCGCGTCGGGCAGACAGTGGCGAAATTGACGCCGGCTGGCGCGCCGATGCTTGACGCCGATGCGGTCACGCCGGCAGTGATCGTCGGACTTGATGGCGGCTATGTGCGCAGCCGCCATCGGCGGCCGGAACACAACTTCGAGGTCATCGCCGGCAAGGTAATCGGCTCCGACGACGCCCAGCATCGCTTTGCCTTCGCCCGCAATGGCGCGTCTGCGGAGCAGTTCGCACATGCGCTGGTGCGGTCTGGCGTGCGCGACCGTACGCCGGCCACCGTGCTGTCGGACGGCGACACAGGATTGCGGAACCTCCAAACTCGTGTGCTTCCCAAGGCAACCGTTATGCTGGACTGGTTCCATATCGCCATGCGTTTCGAGCACGCCCTGAACGCTGCGACAGGTCTCGGAGCGGGAACAGTTGGTGCCTATCTCGGCGAGATAGCACGCCACGATGTCGAGCGCGCGAAGTGGCGTCTTTGGCACGGCCGCTGGAAAGGCTGCCTGATCAAGCTTGCCGGCATCTCTCGCTGGACCGAGGCCAAGTGTGTCCGCGACGTCGAGGGTGTCTCTACCTTGCAGCGCCACCTCCGTGATCTGCTCGCCTATCTCGAGGCGAACCAATCCGCGCTGGTGAACTATGGCGTTCGCTACCGGCGCGGCGCGCCGATTTCGACCGCCTTCGTTGAGAGCGCGATCAACGAAATCATCGCACGGCGCATGATCAAGAAACAGCAGATGCGCTGGAACAGATGGACCGTGCAACCGTTCCTCGACGTGCGTGTCGCTGTTCTTGACGGCACATTGGAGGGGTCATTCCGGCGACTCTTTCCGGACTTCCGCCCGGCGAATGACACCGGTCCAATCCCTGCCGCAGCGTGAACTCCCCACGACTTTGTATGCTCTCTAGTCGATCAGGATGCGGCCGCGCCGCTCGGCCTTCGACAGGGTGGGCAGGAAGCGATGCGGCTCCTCCTGGCTCATCGCCTCGGCGAAGGCACGGCGGAACGCCTTGGTCTGCTCCCAGCCGGCGCGCGGCGCGATCGGCACCACGATATGCAGCCCCTTGCCGCCGGTGGTGCGCGGGAAAGCGTCGAAGCCGAGCGCCGTGAGCCGGTCGTGCACGTCATGCGGCGCCTGGATCACCTCGCTGAAGGCGACGCCCTCGCCGGGATCGAGGTCAAGCATGATCCAGTCCGAATGCAACGGGTCGGCTTCGGCGGCTCCCCAGGGATGCAGCTCGATCGCCGACATCTGCGCCATCGCGACCAGGCCCGCCGCGTCGTCGATGACCAGGAAAGGCGAGCCCTCGGCCGAGCCCTCGCGGATCTGCTCGGGGAGCAGGCCGTTGCCGCGCTTCTGGAAGAAGTGCCCGCCGCCGATCCCCTCCGGGCAGCGCACGATCGCCAACGGGCGATGCGCAAGCCACGGCAGCGCCTGCTCGGCGACGGCGAGCCAGTATGCGGCGAGATCGCGCTTGGTGATCCCCGGCCAGAGCGGCCGGTCGGCGTGCGACAGCTCGACGCCGCCGATCGTCTCGCGGCCCCGCTTCGGCGCATGGGCGATCACCACGGACGGGCGTGGGTTCACCGCGCCGGTGTTCTCCCGGGTTGGCTGCGGGCGATGCACGGGCGGCACCGCGATCTTCGGCCCGCGCCGGGCGACCGAGACGCGGCCCGGCCGTGCGGCTGAAGGCGTGGCCGCTTCAAGGATGTTCGGCTCCGCGCTGGTTCGTGTAGATCGCGAACAGCGTGTGGGACGCGCAGATGAACAGGCGAGACCGATGGCGGCCGCCGAACGCGAGGTTCGACACCGTGAACGGCACCTTGATCGCACCCAGCTTGGTGCCGTCTGGCGCGATGCAATGCACGCCGTCCGCGGCGCTGCTCCAGACGTTGCCGTCCTGGTCCAAACGGAAGCCGTCGGCGAAGCCGGGCGTGACCTTGTGGAAGATCCGGCCCCGCGACAGCCGCTTGCCGTCGTCCAGCACGTCAAAGACACGGATGTGCCGGACCGGGTCGGCCGCGAACTGGCGACTACTCTCGGCCACGTAGAGCAGCCGCTCGTCGGGCGAGAAGGCAAGGCCGTTCGGCCCATCGAAATCATCGGCCATCACGCGCAGGCTGCCGTCCTGCGGGTCCAGACGGTAGAGCGTCGGCGGCAACTCCGGCGTCTGCTTGCCGCCCTCGTAATCGGTGTTGATGCCGTAATGCGGGTCGCTGAACCAGATCGTGCCGTCCGACCGGCAGACGACGTCATTAGGTGAGTTCAGGCGCTTGCCCTCGTAGCGGTCGGCCAGCGTGGTGATGCGGCCGTCCAGTTCCGTCCGGGTGATGCAGCGATGTTGGTGAGAGCAGCCGATCAGCCGGCCTTGCTGGTCGCGGGTGTGTCCATTGGCAAAGCCGGATGGGCTGCGAAACACCGACAATCCCCCGTCCGGGGTCCAGCGCATGATCCGGTCGTTCGGCAGATCGCTGACCAGCAGACAGTCCTGGTCGGCGAACCAGACCGGACCTTCCAGCCAGGCAAACCCGTCGCCGAGTTTCACCAGCGGCGCATTCGGCAGCACGTAGGCGCGGAAGCGTGGGTCGAGGATTTCGAACCCGTCCATTTAGTGGCAGCGTCCCACTACTTGAAGTGACACGGCTTGCGGGTTGGCGGAACATGCAGCTGGGCCGTCATCAGGACGGCCGGCTCGTTGCCGATCGTGCCGGAGCGATGGCCCCTGCGTCCATCCGTCGGCGTGCAACCCTGGTCCTCGCCAAGCGAGAACTCTCCGGGGCCTTGCTCGATGCGCGTGCCGTCCATCGCCTCGATCCACCAACGGCCGGACAGCACGACGATCCATTGCGGTGCCGGGTTCTCGTGCCAGTCTCCCACCCAGCCGACGGGCTGGACGGTGTAGACGATGGTTGCCCCGCAGCGTTCCTGCTTGTCGTTCCACTGCGGAGCGGCGCCCCCCACACCGTTGAGCTCGAATTCGGTGAGCGCGCACTTGCTCTGGTGACTGACGCCGTCCGCGTCGGTCCATAGATGCCAGTAGGGGATTTCCGGTCGCGGTCCTGTGTTCTCGGTCATTCGCTGCGTCCATGTCCGTGCGCTGTACCCATCCGAACTTTCCAGCCCGTACACTGTTCCGCTAAAACATTGCCGTGGATTGCGACGGCCTCAGGGAACACTCGGCGCGATGATGTGGATCAACGATTTCGCGCCGCTCGTGCTGCGCATCTGCCTCGTGGTGCTGTTTCCCTTCAGCGGGCTCGACAAGATCCTCAACTGGCAATCGGCCATGAAGCAGGCCGGCGGCATCCCGTTCAAACGCGCCATGCTGGTGGCCTCCATCATCGTCGAGTTCGTCACACCGGTCTGTATCGTCGTGGGATGGCATGACCGGCTCGCCGCCTTCATCCTGGCGGGATTCTGCGTGATAACGGCGGTGTTGTTTCACCAGTTCTGGCGCTTTCCCGATTTCTGGCGGTTCAAGGAGGGTGAGGGGCTGCAGCACTTCTGGGAGTTCCTGAAGAATTTTGGCCTGATCGGCGGCCTTGGCCTCATCGTGCTGGCGCCGCGGACATTGCCGGTGAGCCAGGTCGTGCAGCATCCATTCGCGTCCACCCACGTCATCGGGCCTCAGGCGGGCAGCCCGATCGCGCCGCCGCCCTGATCCACCAGGACCAGCCGGTGACCGCCAGGGTCCCGCACGGCGCAAGACCGGGCGGGCGAAGGGCTCACCGCGAGTGTCACCCAATCGGTCGCCACGTCGTTGGGCCGGGTCATCCCGGCCGGACGGCCCGGGGGTCGATAGCCGAGCAGTTCCAGGCCGGGCCCCGCGGCGGAGGTCGGCCGCAGGCCGGTGACCCGCACAAGCGCGCCCGGCAGTCCGTCCAGTCGCGCCTGGGCGGGGCCTCGGTTGAGCGATCGGTCGCTCACCCGCAGGCCGAGTGCGCGATAGAAGCCAAGGCTGCGAGGCGTCGAGGCGATGGACAGCGCGGTGTGGTCGATGCCGAGAAACGGCGAGGCCGCACCGCCCTCGTGCCAGACCGAGCGGCCCTGGCCGGGCGGGAACCAGAGCAGCTCCAGCGGGTGGCCATCCGGATCGCGGAACTTGAACGCCCGCACGGCGCCGTTCGCGGGGGGCAGCAATTGCGGGCCGCCGTCGGTGATCGGATGCCACCCGGCGCCGCGGGCGAGGTGGGCGTACGCGGCATCGATGTCGTCCACCACGATCGCCAGGTGCTGGAACCACAAATCGTCGCTCCGGCTGTCCGGCGGATAGGGCTGGCCTGGCACGGCGCATCGCACCAGCGCGACCTCCTCGGCACCCAGCCGCATCAAGACCTCCTCGGCATTACCGAGCCCGAGCGCGGCCAGCGTCGCCTGATCGGAGGGGCCACGCGCGACGGCGCGGAAACCCAGCGCCTCCCGGTAGAACGCCTCCGCGCGGCCAAGGTCCGACACGACGCGGCTGATCCGCAGGACGCGCCGCGTTTGGAACCGAGGCCGGGACCGGCTGCGCGCGGCCAGCACCCCGGCCGCCGCCGCGAGGAGCAGGGCAGCCCGAGCAACCCTCACGCGGACAGCCGCTCCTTGATCCGATCGGCCACCCGAAGGGCGTTGGCGATGATCGTCAAGGTCGGGTTCACCGCGCCGATCGAGGGAAAGAAACTCGCGTCCGTGATGTACAGATTGTCCAGCTCATGCGCCTTGCAGTCGAGGTCGAGCACCGAGCTGGCCGGATCGGTCCCGAAGCGGCAGGTCCCGGCCTGGTGCGCGGTGCCGCCGATCGGGATGTCCTTGCCGAGATAGAGGCGCCGGTCGATCAGCTTCGGGAATGCGCCCATCGGCACAGTCAGATCCTGCAGCTTGGCACGCAAGCGGCGGGCGGCTTCCAGGTTGCCCTCGTGGATGTCCAGCACGACACGGTCGCCGTCATAGTAGATGCGGTTCTCTGGCCGTGGCAGGTCCTCGCTCTGCAGCCAGAAATCGATGGAGTGTTCGGCCATCATGTCGAACGGCATCTCCGGCAGCCATGAGGTGATCGCCTGCAGCGGCGCTTCGCCCCTGATCTGCTCGCCGTGCGACGTCGCGCACATCTGAATGAGGCCGAGCGGGTATTCCCAATCGTCCGACCCGAAATAGTAGTCGCTGAACGCCAACGTCTTTTGAAACACCGTGTGGTTCGGCTGCTTCAGCAGCGCCATCACGACCGACATGTTGTGCCGGATGTAGTTGCGCCCGACCTGGTCCGAGCCATTGGCAAGACCCTTCGGATGCGCGTCGCTGGACGAGCGCAGCAGCAGCAGGGCGGAGCTCAGTGCGCCGCACGCGACGACAACGATGTCGGCCGAATACTGCTCGGGCTGGCCGTCGCGGGTGACGTGCACACGGCTCAAGCTGCGGCCGGCGGCGTCCGTCTCCAGGCGCGCGACGTAAGCGTTCGTCAGCAACGTGAAATTGGGGTACGCCGCCCGGGCCGGGTCCACGCAGATCACCTGCGCGTCGGCCTTCGCGTTGAATGGACAGGGAAAGCCATCGAAGGTATCGCAACGGATGCACGGGCTGTAGGTGGTGGCGGTGCCGTCCGGGTTCTGGATCAGCTTGATGCCCAGCGGCAGGTGGAATGGATGCAGCCCCTCTCGTTGCAGGATCTCGTTTAGCTCCTGGATGCGTGGCTCGTGCTTGACCGGGGGATAGGCGTAGGGCGCGCTGGACCAGGGCTCGGTGGGGTCCTCGCCGCGCTGCCCGTGTACGTGGTACAGCGCCTCGGCCTGCGTGTAGTACGGCTCGAACACGTCGTAGCCGAGCGGCCAGGCGGGAGAGATCCCGTCCTTGTGGCGCAGTTCGCCGAAATCGTGTTCGCGCAGGCGGAACAGGGCCGAGCCGTACACCTTGGAGTTCCCGCCGACGAAATAGTGCAGTCCGGGATGGAACGTGCTGCCGTCGCCGCCATACCAGGTCTCCTTCGCCTGATAGGCGGCATCGACGAAGACGGTCTTGGAATCCCAGTTGCCGCGTGACCGCGGCAGGTAGTCGCCGCGCTCCAGCATCAGGATGCGCTTGCCCGTGCCGGCAAGGCGATGCGCAAGCGAGGCGCCACCGGGCCCGCTGCCAATGACGATCACGTCGTAGTGGTCACTCGCTGCCGACATGCTTGTTGTTCGCTCCCTTGCGCGGGGCCGCTTCGGCATTCACGCGCCGGCGGTCGTGACGCCCTCGGCAGGACTACGCGGCATCCTTTGCTGCGTTCCCACGATAGAGGTGACAGCGCGATGGCGCGCGCGGAGAGATCGGTGGATATCGAGGTGGTGCTTGACGCAGGTGCGACGATCGGGGAGTCGCCGACCTGGGCGGCAGCGGAGAAGGCGCTCTATTGGATCGACGTGAAGAGACCCGCGCTGTATCGCCTCGATCCGGCAACGGGAAGCCAGCGGTCCTGGCCGATGCCGAGCGACATCGGCGCGTTCGCGTTGCTCTCGGGCACGGCGGGTGCCGTGGTCGCGCTGCGACAGGGGATCTTTCGGCTCGACTTCGCTTCGGGCTCGCTGACGCGCCTCGCGCCGCCGCCCTTCGACCCGGCTCTGTTCCGCTTCAACGAGGGCGCCTGCGACGCGACTGGCCGCTTCTGGGTCGGTGTGATGTTCGACCCGTTGAATGCCGCTCATCCCCCGCAGGCATCGTCGCTGCACAGCTTTACCCTGGGCGAAGGCCTGCGCCCAGAGCCGGACGCCGCCGAACTGCATAACGGCATGGCGTGGAGCCCGGACGGCCGACTGTTCTATCTGTCGCACAGCCAGACGCGCCGGGTGTTCGCCTACGCATTCGATCCGGGCACCGGGCGCATCGGTGCGCGCGATCTCTTCGCCCAGATCCCGGACACGCTCGGTCTGCCGGATGGTGCGGCCGTCGACACCGACGGCGGCTACTGGTGTGCGCTGCACGGCGCCGGCCGGCTGCGCCGCTACACGGCGGCGGGTGCGGTCGACCGCGACATCGCTCTACCGGTGAGCCAACCAACCATGTGCGCCTTCGCCGGCGAGGCGCTCGACCAGCTCTACGTGACGAGTGCGTCCGACAAGCTCACCCCGGAGCAGCGGCGCCGCGAGCCGCTGGCCGGCGCGCTGCTGCGCCTACGGCCCGGTGAGCGGGGCATCGTTCGGCCCTGCGTGCTGCGCTGAGGCTCGGGGCATCCACGTAACCCCTCAGCCGCCGGTGGAAAAGCCAGGATAGAGCGTCATCCCGCCATCGACGAACAGCGTGGCGCCGGTCACGTAGTCCGCGGCGTCGGAGGCAAGCCAGACGGCGGCCTGCGCGATGTCGTCCGGCTCGCCGATCCGCTTGTAGGGCACCAAGGTCATCAAATCGGCATAGGCGGCCGACGTTTCCCATGCCGCCGTGTTGATCGGCGTGCGAATGGCGCCGGGTGCGATGCTGTTGACCCGGATGAAGTGCGGCGCGAGTTCCTGTGCGATGCTCTTCATTAGCAGCATGACCCCGCCTTTCGAGGCGGCGTAGTTGGCGTGGCCCGCCCAGGGGATCTCCTGGTGGACCGAGCTCATGCAGATGATCTTGCCAGCGGCGCGCGACGCCGCGGCGACGACACCGCGCCGCTTGAACTCGCGGGCGGCGGAGCGCGTACAGAGGAACTGGCCCGTCAGGTTCACGCCGATGACGGTGTTCCACTGCTCCAGCGTCATCGCGTCGAACGCGGAATCGCGTTGCAGGCCGGCGTTGCTGACGACAACGTGCAGCGTGCCGAAATGCGCGATGGCGGCCGCGAACATCCGCTCGACGTCCTCTTCCTTGCTGACGTCAGCCCGTAGCGCGATCGCGCGGCGGCCCATGCCCTCGATTTCGTGGGCAACCTCGTCCGCGGTCTCAGGATGCGTGATGTAGTTCACCGCCACATCCGCTCCGGCGTGGGCCAAACCCAGCGCCACCGCCCTGCCAATGCCGGAATTGGCGCCGGTCACCAACGCGGGCTGGCCGGAGAGCACCTGGTAGTAAGGCGCGTGGGGAAGGCGGCTGCTGTCGGGCAGCGCCGGCGCAGTCGGGTCCTTGGGATCGGGATGGCGGTCGGCGATGGCGGACGCCTCCAAAATTGCGGCCATACCTCGGTCGCCCAACGATCCGCGCGGCGCTGCGTTCCCCGTCTTTCGCCGGAACCCCGGCGCATTCCGGTCGCCTTTGGGTCGCCGTAGTGCTCGTCGCAGTGCTGATCGGCGGCGCCACCCGCCTGTCGCTTCTCTTGGGTGCTGCTTGCCTCGACGCGACGTCAGGAGCTTGATCTCTTGCTTGCGCGGCGGTGAGTGTTCCTGGCCGGCACGCACCGACGCAGTTCGTCACCCTAAAAAAGAGGTCGACTTAACCATTAGAGTTGGAACGGGGAAACGTGACGCTGATCCCGTAGGCGGTTTCACTTTCGACGAATGGGGGTGGAGCGGGTGGTGGCGTGATCTGCCGGACGTGGCAACGTGCGACCAAGTGTATCTGCGCATTGAAGCAAAGGTGGCGGCGCGCCGTGCGCCAAGCGGCTGATTCCGTCTCGCCCGTGCCCAACACGCGCTCGGACTGCTGGTCGCCCAAGTCATCCGTGTGTGACGGTATATAGACCTCGAAGGACATTGGTCCTCGTGCCCGCTCCTCAGCGTCCAGGGCAGTGACGGTGCCGCAAACGCCTTGAGCTCTCCCCGGGTTCCCGATTGACTGCGGCGCTCCCCGCCCTTCGCGCGGTACCAGGCCGCGCCCAGGTCTCCCCTCCGGCGGCCGGTCTGGCCGATCAGCCGATCCGATCCTGGGAGGCAATTGCCAAACCGGTTCTGGAAGCCGACGTTCCGCCAAGTGCGGGGTATGGTTCGGGGCACAATCACGGCTCAGAGAAAGGCAGGTCCATGACGGACTCGGTGAAGGTCACGGCGCCACCGCACGATCCCATCGCGGCGAGCCTCACCCCCGCGGACGACCGCATTGTTCTCAACCATTGGCTCCCGCCCCAAGAAGGAATCGTTCCCCGCATTCGCGTGGGCCGGCGCTGGATCAGCACCTTGTGGGCCATACCGATCGGAGCTGTGGCGCTCGTTCTCCTGGTCGCCCTCGCGCAGAGCTTGCGG
Organism: uncultured Alphaproteobacteria bacterium; assembly: GCA_963795435.1. Taxonomy (GTDB): domain Bacteria; phylum Pseudomonadota; class Alphaproteobacteria; order Acetobacterales; family Acetobacteraceae; genus JAFKFI01. The sequence continues at coordinate 52,440 of CAWCHV010000009.1, read as the reverse complement.
GAGCTTTCGGGCGTCCAGGCCTTCATCAAGGACTATCCCGGGATCGCGCAGGCCGCACCGTCGGTCGATTCCGGCTTTCCGTGGTGGTTGCAGCTGCAACATTTCCTGAACATGCTGTTCATGATGTTCATCATCCGGGCTGGAATCCAGATCCTGGCTGACCACCCTCGGCTCTATTGGAAGCGCGACTGCACGCCCGGCACCGACTGGTTCAGATTTCAGAAAGCCGTCCCGACCGGCCGGGTGTGGACCTCCAAGGACGATTCCGTGACGCTGCCGGGATGGCTGGGCATTCCCGGAATCCGCCACTCCATCGGCCTCGCCCGCTGGTGGCACTTCTCGGTCAACCTGCTGTGGACGGTCAACGGCATCCTGTTTTACGTGCTGCTGTTCACGACCGGTCAGTGGCTTCGCCTGGTGCCGCTCACATGGGACGTGTTCCCGAACGCGCTCTCGACCGCGATCCAATACGCGTCGCTGAATTTTCCGGTGGACCATAGCTGGACCCGCTACAACGGCCTGCAGCAGCTCAGCTATTTCATCACGGTGTTCGTCGCCGCACCGGTTTCGATCGCGACCGGTCTCATGCAGAGCCCGGCGATCTCCAACCGGCTGGGCCTGCTCGGGACGGTGCTGAACCGGCAAGCTGCCCGATCCATCCACTTCATCTCGTTCTGCTGGTTCGTGCTGTTCATCCTGGCGCACGGGATCATGGTGTTCGTCACGGGTCTGCGCGAGAACACAAACCATATGTTCGCCGGCGTGGAGAACAACTCCTGGAGCGGGTTCCCGCTCTTTGTCGTGGCCATGCTGGTCGTTGGGCTGGCTTGGTGGATTGCTTCGCCTTTCACGATCCGGCACGCCCGGCTTGTTCAGAAGGTCGGGACATTCATGATCGGGTGGCTCAAGGGCTTCGCCGAGTGGTGGGAGCCGAACGCCCAGCTCACCGAGAAGGATATTTCGCCGCATTTCTGGATCAACGGCACCATGCCGAAGTGGGATGCGTTCGACGCGCCGCTGGCGGACAATTTCGCGAGCTACCGGCTGCGTGTGAGCGGATTGGTCGAGCAGCCACGCGAGTTCTCGCTGGCCGAGCTGCGGGCGATGCCCAAGCAGGAGCAGATCACCACCCATTTTTGCATCCAGGGCTGGTCCGGCGTCGCCAAGTGGGGCGGTGTGCCCATGCGTCACATGCTCGACCTGGTGCGCCCGACTGCCGATGCGCGCTACGCCGTCTTCTATTCCTTCGCGGATGGCGGCGACGCCGGGCGCTACTACGACGTTCACAGGATGGAAAACATGCGCCACGAGCTGACCATCCTCGCCTACGAGATGAACGGCGCGCCCCTCGGCGTGCTGCACGGCGCACCGCTACGCCTGCGCTGCGAGAACGAGCTGGGCTTCAAGATGGTGAAGTGGATCGCCGCCATCGAGTTCGTGAACGACTTCGCCGATCTCGGCGCCGGTCAGGGCGGCTACAACGAGGATCACGAATTCTACGGCTACCGGATGCCGATCTGAGACAGGAGGATCGAATGAGCGATGAAAAGCCAGAGCTCAGCGGGCCCGATCTCACCCAGGGCGTCGAACTCTCGACGATCCCGGACGGAACCATGCTGCTCGGGCACGCGCGCGGCGAGCCGGTGCTGCTTGCCCGACGTGGTGACGAGGTGTTCGCGATCGGCGCCGTCTGCACGCATTACGGCGCTCCGCTCGAACAGGGGCTGCTCGTGGGCGACACCGTCCGATGTCAGTGGCATCACGCCTGTTTCAGCCTGCGCACCGGCGAGGCGCTGCGCGCGCCGGCGCTGGACCCGGTGTCCCATTGGCAGGTCGAGATGGTGCGCGACGCGGCGCGCCAGTTCACGCCGACTGAGACGCCGGCCGGCGCCGTGTATGTTCGGGAGAAGCTTGAGAGGGCCGCTCGGCCGCCGCAGCCCACAGCGCCCGGTGTGCCAAACTCCGTTATCATCGTGGGCGGCGGTGGCGCGGGCAACGCGGCGGCCGAGATGCTTCGTCGCGAAGGCTACGCCGGCCGGCTCACGATGTTGAGCGCCGACAAGTCCGTCCCCTGTGACCGTCCCAACCTGTCGAAAGGCTTTCTCGCGGGTTCGACGACCGAGGACGCCAATCCTCTCCGTTCGGCTGAGTTCTATCGCGAGCGCGACATCGATCTGAAGCTCGGAGCGCGCGTGACAGCGATCAACACGGCGAGCCGGCACGTTCAACTCGCGGACGGCAGCCAGCACGGCTATGACGCGCTCCTGCTCGCGACCGGCGCCGACCCGGTGCGGCTCGACATTCCCGGCGCGAACCTTCCGCATGTGCACTACCTGCGGACCGTGGCGGACAGCCGTGCCCTGGTCGCCAAGGCGCTGGCGTCGAAGCGCGCGGTGGTGATCGGCGCGAGCTTCATCGGCCTGGAGGTGGCCGCGTCGCTTCGCACGCGGAACCTCGCCGTGAATGTGGTCGCGCCCGAGGCAGTCCCGATGGAGCGGGTCCTGGGTCCGGAAGTGGGGAACTTCTTTCGCAAGCTGCACGAGGAGCATGGCGTGACGTTCCATCTCGGAACCACGGTGGCTTCAATCGACGAGCAGAGCGTCACTTTGGAGGACGGAGCACGCCTGCAGGCCGACCTCGTCGTCGTGGGCGTCGGCGTCCGGCCGGCCACCTCACTGGCGGAGCGGACGGGGCTCGCGACCGACCGCGGCGTCACGGTAAACGAGTACCTCGAAACCAGCGTACCGGGCATCTTCGCGGCCGGCGACATCGCGCGCTGGCCGGACAAGCTCACCGGCGAGCGGATTCGCGTCGAGCACTGGGTCGTCGCCGAGCGCCAGGGCCAGACCGCGGCACACAACATCCTCGGCCGGCGCGAGCGCTTCGACCAGGTGCCATTCTTCTGGACCGAACAATACGATTTCGGCCTCGGCTATGTCGGCCACGCCGAACGGTGGGACGACACCGAGATCGCCGGATCGCTCGATGCCAGGGACTGCACCATCACCTATCGGCTCGGCGGCCAGAAGCGCGCGATGGCCGTCGTGCATCGAGACCTCGATGGCCTGCGCACGGAACTCGAACTCGAGCGGAGGATTGCCGCTGCCGAGTGATGATAGCGGACGCGGGGGCCGCTTGCGCGGAGCGAAGCCGATGAGCAGTAGAATCCCAGCGGGCAACGTCAGACTGAAGCGAGCGTACGAGGCTCCCGCCGCCGAGGATGGCGCCCGCATCCTGATCGACCGGTTGTGGCCGCGTGGCGTCTCGAAGGCAGATGCCGCGCTCAACCAATGGATGAAGGACATCGCGCCCAGCACCGAGCTGCGAAAATGGTTCGGTCACGATCCAGCCCGCTGGGAGGAATTCCGCCGCCGCTATGCAGAGGAACTGCACCGGAATGGCGATTTGCTGAACCAATTGCGTACCGTCGCGCGACAGGGGCCGGTCACGCTGGTCTATTCGGCCCACGACGAGGCGCATAACGATGCGGTCGTTCTCAGGGACCAGGTGCTGGGCAGGTAGGCGGGGTCGTTGCGCATCTTCGGCATCAGGGCAACTCCCCGCTCCGGAAACGGCCGGCGCGCTCAAGGACATTCGCCATATTGACAGCCGCATGGATCGTCAGCGGGTGATGCGTAGCGCCGGGCCTTGGAGATATGTAGGATATCATCGCCTGAGCCAGTTCGAGCTGCCGATCGGATGCCGTGGCGAGCAGTGCGATAACCAGGTTTTCCAGAGCGATCATGCGTATGTGGAGCTGTTCCAGCTCGGCGTTAGCCATATCGGGGAGGGGAGGTTCATCCTCGCTTGATACCAGGCTCGCCTGCGAGCCTGACGGGATGGCGCCGCCCTCGTTGTCCCACCTGGAAAGCGCCCGTTGGCGCTGACGCAAATCGTCGGAAGTTCGGGTCATTTGCTGGTCTCCAACCTGCACGACGATTGGAACAGGACAGGCGTCCGTCTGTTCCGCCGGATCAATGATACCCGACACTCATCACATAGTCCCGCAACAACGCCTCCTCGTCCTGAACTTCCTCCAGGAGGACCTGCAGCGCGTCTCGTGCATTGAGCACTCCCAGTGGTCGCGAGTCCTGATCCACGACAGGAATATTCTTCAAACTCCGCTCCTTCATTCGTGCCCAGACGTCACGTAGCCAGTCGCCCGTCCGGCAGAGCAGGACGTCGCGTGTCATCACCAATGAAGCCGCCGTCGTGCAACTCGCTCCTTGGCAGCGGCTGATCTGGCCGACCACGTCCGTCTTTGTGATGACGCCGACCAAAAGTCCTGCAGAACCGCAAACGACGACGAGATCGGTCCCCGCGCGCAGGAGTTTAGCCGCTTCGATCATTGGAGCGTTGTCGGCTATCGTGACAAGCCTCGCACGCGCTGGGGTCAACAATCTTTCGACGAGCATCGCTTCACCTCGTGAGTCATTTGGCGGCCGACCACCTGTCCACGCACCGATTTCCAGCAGGAGCGGCCGCCGTGTGCTGGGCCGGTCTTGCTGCACGCATTCATGCAGGGCCCCGTCCCCTCAGCCGCTGAAGTCAATGCGCAGGGTAGCCACGATACCCGCGGCGGCGAGTGCGAAGCAGCCAAGGCGCACTGTCATCACCGCTGCAAACTTAGCCCCCGAGTGCACGTAATCCTCGATCACGACCTGCAGACCGAGCGCGGCGTGATGGAACAAAGCGATCAGGAGCAAGATCATCAGGACGGTGGCGGACGGCGCCCTCAGCCAGGCGATGAAAGTGGCGTAATCGCTGCCGGTATGGGCGATGAGGGATGCGACGAACCACAGTGTCAGGGGCACGAGCGCAACTGCTGAAACGCGCTCCGCCCACCACTGTCCGACCCCCTCCTTGGCCGGACCGAGGCCGATTGCGCGGGCCAGGGGCGAGCGCGTGTCTTGACGGTCCACGGCCCTACCCTTTCATCCACAAGCTGGCGACCCAGGCCGCCACGGTAAGCACCACGCTCGCCGCCACGACCGCCCAGCCCGACGCGTAGATCGTCCGGAGCTCGAACCCGTGCACGGTGTCCCAGACCAGATGGCGAATGCCGCCGCAGAAATGCAGGAAGAACGCGAAGCTGCAGCCGAACAGCACAACCTGGCCGATCCAGGATACGAGGGCACCCTGCGCGACGGCGTAGGCCTGCGGCCCGGTTGCCGCCGCCATCAGCCAGACGACGAGCACCACGGCACAGACGCTCAGGAGAATGCCGGTGATCCGATTGACGATCGACAAGACCGACGTGAGCTGCGGTCGATAGATCTGGATGTTGGGAGAAAGCGGTCTGGGCCGTTTTGCCGGGGAGTGGGGCACCATTGAGTTTCACTTTGTCGTGATGGTCAGCTTCGGCGCTCGAGCATCATCTTCTTGATCTCGGCGATGGCCTTGCCGGGGTTCAATCCCTTGGGGCAGGTCCGGGTGCAGTTGAGGATGGTGTGGCACCGGTAGAGCCGGAACGGATCTTCGAGGTTGTCGAGCCGCTCGCCCGTTGCCTCGTCGCGGCTGTCAGCCAGCCAGCGCCAAGCCTGGAGAAGCACGGCGGGGCCCAGAAAGCGGTTGCCGTTCCACCAATGGCTGGGACAGCCTGATGTGCAGCAGAAGCACAGGATGCATTCGTAGTAGCCGTCGAGCCTGCTGCGCTCCTCCTTGGATTGACGCCGCTCCCGTTCGGGCGCCGGATGTCTTGGATTGGAGCCAAGGCTCGATCGCCGTGTACTGCGCGAAGACGTGCGTGAGATCGGGAACCAGGTCCTTGATGACCTGCATGTTCGCCAGCGGGTAGATGGTCGCCCGCGGTCCCAGGTCGGAGATGACCCTCATGCAGGCCAGCCAGTTCGTGCCATCCATATTCATCGCGCAGGACCCGCAGATGCCTTCGCGGCACGAGCGGCGGAAGGTGAGCGTCGAGTCCACCTTGTTCTTGATCCAGAAAAGCGCGTCCAGAACCATCGGGCCGCAATCGTCGAGATCGACGTCGAACGTGTCGATGCGCGGGTTCTCGCCCGAATCCGGATCGTAGCGATAGATCTGGAATGACTTGACGCGCACCGCACCGGCCGGCGCTGGCCACGTCTTCCCTCGTTCGATGCGCGATTCCGGGGCGACGCCGAAATTTCTCGGCACTGGGAACCGCTTGAGCAGGGTAGCGCGAGGAACCTGATCCGAGGACTCGATGATCATTCTTCGCTATTTTCCTTGGGCAGCCATTTGCTCGGCCTGCACGCTGAAACGGGAAGGGCGGTTCTCGTCGCCGATTTTCTATGGGCCGATCACCGTCGCGTTGAAAGGTCATTCGGGCGCGCCGGTCAACCCCGGAGTTGGTCGAGCCTGCCGGCGCCCTCATGACGAATGCCTGCGGCGCATTACGCCTGCTCCAGCCGGACCTTCGGATGCCAAGCCAGCAGCACCGCCCCAAGCAACGCGCATAACACAGCGGTGCACAGCGAGACGAAGCCGGACCGCAACAGGACGCCACCGAAGATGCCCCCGATCGTCGCTCCCAACGAGGTCGCAGCATTGAGCAGGCCCACGCTCTCGGCTCGGTGCGCCGGCGCGAGCTTGACCGCGAGGGTGTTGCTGGCGACGGAGAGCAGCGGCCAGATAACCTGTGTCGCGCCGAAGCAGATCAGGATCGGAAACATCATCGTGCTGGAATGCAGAGCAGTCAGCACCACCATGCCCGCAACCACCAGCGCCCGCAGCAAGAGTCCCGCGATCAGCACATTCCATGCGCCGAAGCGGGTGTCCCAGCCGCCGACCATCCGATAGAGCAGTAGGCTGCAGCCGACGCCGATTGCATAGGCCGTCGTCGGCAGCGTCGCCGGCGCGTGATAATTGTGCACCACCGCGACCGTGAACATCACCGAGAGGCAGTTGGTCGCGGTGTAGGACACGAGCCAGGCGGCAAGAAACCAGGCAAGCCCACTATGACCGAGCCTGCCGAGCGCCCGCCACGTCCAGCGGTGCAAGGAGCGCTGCGGGCCCATCGGCACCGCGTCGCCGCCACGGGAGGGACGTGGCGCGATGCTCGGACGATCGACCTTGACCACCGGGTCCGGCGCAAAGGCCAGCGCCAGCGGCACGGCAATCAGGAGCAGCGCTCCGCCGAGCAGGAAGGCGTATTCGACGTGCCGCAGCCCGAGAAGGCCCGCGATCAGCAATCCGGCGAGCTGGCCGCCGCCGATGCAGGCCTGCAGCGCGCCGATGCGCTGGTCCCAGCAGGGTTCTGGCTCGACCTCGACGATGAACATCATCCCGACGGTGCTGGCGCTCGATACCCCGAGTCCCACGAGCGCCGCAGCCGCCATGCGCTGCGGGATCCCGCCCGGTAGCATGTGCGCCAACAGAGCGAGCCCAGCGAGGGCGAGGCCGCAGGCGAGAGTCAGTCGGTGCTTTCGGCGCCTATCGCTCCAGGCGCCGATGAACGGCGCGGCGATTCCGGTAACGGCAAAGGCGGCGTAGGTCAGCCCGGCAGCCGGGCCGGGCCGGGCGGCGAGCGGCAGGATGATGGGCACCATGCCGCTTTGCACTAAGCCGAGCAGCACGTAGCAGGCCATCCAGCGCGGCACGGCATCTTGCAGTTCGGTCAGTGTGGACCGGATCACTTCAGTGGGACCGTCATTGCTCCTGTGAGGACCTGCCAACGCGAGAGGCTGACATCACACGAAGCCGCGTCTCGTTCGAATCGTTTTCCTCGCTCGAGATGACCTCAGGCACCAATCCGGACTCCTACGGTAGCGACTTGCGTCATAGGGTGGGAATCGGGCGGGTCTGCACGCGTCGGTCGTAGCCGAAGTTTCACAGGAGCCCTTCAATTGCATGTGAGGGTTAGCGGTGCCACATGATCAAGGTTCTCGGAACAGGCGGAAGTGTCAGACAGCAGCAGCGATCGAATCGTCGAGAAGCTTCTGCGACAGCAAGCCGCGCTGGCGTCATTCGGAAGCTTCGCGTTCCGTGAGCCCGACCTGCTGAAAATCCTGACCGAAGCCGCCCGAATTTGTGCAGCATCTCTCGGCGTCCCCTTTAGCAAAATCTGCCGGTATCGCGCGGCCGAGGATAACCTGCTCATCGAGGCCGGATGCGGTTGGGATCTCGGGGTCGTGGGGCGCGTCGTCTCGCAGGCCAACGAGAGTTCGCCGCAGGGGCGCGCGTATGTGACCGGCGAGCCGAGACCTTCGCTGATCTCGGTCGCCGTCATCGCGGACCCGTTGTCGCTCATGGCGGAGCGCGGCAGGCCGCGCTTCTGCATCGCCTGCGTCAGACCGTGGGCGATGTTCGCGGCACTCTTAGCCAGATACCATTGGAGATGACAGGCCAGCCGCGAGCGGGCGTTGAGCACGCCGAACAGGATTGGCGTTCGCCATTCGCGGCGAGGCGTCAGCACCTTACGCGCACCGACAATCCCAGTGCCAGAGCCCGTTCGCATATTCGGCCTCGTAGCCGCGCACCTCGCGTGCCTCGGGCCGGGCCTTGGCGACCAGCGCGCCGGCGGTCTGGCGTGTCGTCATCGGGCGACGCTTGGTCAGGCCGTGCGCCACCAGCCACTCGCCAGCACCACACAGCTTCAACCCCGTGCTGTCCACCAGGGCGGAGGGGTATGCGGCATCGAGAACACCTTCTGCGAAAGCCTGAAGGGCTCCACGAAGGCGGGTCAACTTCACGCGGACGCAGCGGCTCCCGTGCCGCGACGGCTCAGCCCATCACCACTTTCGGCGTCGCGTACTGGGGCAACAGAAATCCAATGAGGATGAGGTTCAGGAGATTGAACGCGAGGCCGGCAGCGAAGGCCGGGGCATAAAGCCCGTATCCGTCACGGATCACGCCGGCCAGCCAACCGCCGGCGGCCATGCCCAGGGCGCCAGGAAAGAGCACCGCCGGAATGCGCCATGAGGCTTCGGAAGCGGGGAAGATCTCCCGGATCGCCAGGATATAGCCCGGGGTCAGACCCCCGAAGGCAAGCCCGAAGATAGCGGAGACCGAATAGAGCCCGATTTCATCCTGGGTGAGCAGGAAGGCTGTCATTGACACGGCCATGGCCGTCGAGGCGCAGAAGATCGTGCGCAAACCGCCCACACGATCGGCAATCCAACCCCACGCTTGCTGCGCGACCACGCCGGCGCCGAGTTGCAGCGACAACATGATCGCGCCCGATCTCGCGCCGATGCCGATATCGCCACAAAACGCCACCATATGCGCGAGCGGGATCGACATCGTCGTGCAGCAGCAGAAGATCGCCGCCCCCAGGATCGTCTGCACAAGCTTGGGGTTGAGGCCCCCCATATCGTGTAACCTAGAGGGTGTGGACGCGGCGACGAGAGTGTCGGCCTGGGGCTCGGGCGGGCGGCGATAAAACAACCCGGCCAACGCCGGAACTGTGACGGCGATCAGGATGCCGTACAGCATCATCGCGCGGCGCCAGCCATAGCGGTCGATACCAACTTGCAGGAGCACCGGCCAGACCGCGCCGGCGAGGTACTGCCCTGACGATACCAGCGCCACGGCCGAGCCGCGCCGTCGGTCAAACCACCGCGTCACGTAGGCGATGGTCGGGGAGAACATCCCCGCCCCGCCAAGCAAGCCGAGAAGCAGCAGATTGCAGGCGTAGAGCCGGTAAAGCCCTCCACTGGAGGCGAGGAACAATCCGAGCGCGATCATCAGCCCGCAAACCATGCCGACGTACCGCATGCCGATCCGCCCGGCGACCCACCCCATCGCGATGCCGCCGATACCTGAGCCGATATAGGTCAGCGAGACGGCGAGCGCCGGTGCGGCGCGCTGGGTGCCGAATTCGGCCGCGATCGGTTGCAGGGCCACCACCGTCACCAGCGGGGCGCCATAGGCGATGCTGAGAACCAGCAACGCGACACAGGCGATCACCCAGGATTGCCCGGTCTCAATCCCACGCGAACGAGGGACGTCTCGGGCCATTACGCCGGTTCCCTGGTGTTGCAGGCGTGAGCGTTCTCCGCGTTCCTAACGGGCTACCCCGTTTCGGCACCATCGACTGTGCACTGGGCGGCAGCGGGGTGGCAATGTGCGGACGGCAATGCCGGGACCACCTCAGCTCAGCACGAGGTGGTTGTCCGCGCCTCTGCGCGCGGGTGGCCAGGCGTTCCCCGCATCGGCCGCAATGCCGGACGCGGCGACCGAGCGGGTCACGAGTTTCCGTCCGTATCGCCCACCCGATACGGCTTCCGTAGGCGTCGTCGGCAGTTCCGACCGGAAAGACGTTCAGCTGCCCGCATGCGAGGCCCGTGACCGCGACCCTGAAATCGCAAGTGTAGCAAACGCCAAAGCGATTGGCGGCAATGCCACGTAGTTCACCACCGACCAGCCGTAATTGACCAGCAGATTGCCCGATAGGAATGAACCCACGGCGATCGTGCCGAACACAAGGAAATCGTTAAACGCCTGAACCCTATGCCGCTCCTCCGGCCGGTGCGTCTCCAGCACCATGGTCGAGGCACCGATGAAGCCGAAATTCCAACCCAAGCCCAGCAGGGCCATCGCTCCGGCGAAATGTGCGAGTGACTGTCCGGACAACGCAACCGCCACGCAGCTCACCAGCAGCAGGAGCCCGGCCATTATTATCCGCACCGGGCCAAAGCGGGCGATGAGCGCGCCCGTGAAAAAGCTTGGGGCGTACATCGCAACGATGTGCCATTGGATTGCGAAGTTCGAAGCCGAGATCGGCAGCCCGCACATCCGCATTGCCAGCGGGGCGGAGGTCATGAGGAAGTTCATCAGCAGGTAGCTGACCAGACCGCAAATCACCGCGGTGACAAAGCGCGGCTGACGCATAATCGTCAGGAGTGGACGTCCCCCCTTGCCGGCTGTAGCGGCGGCCGGGCGCGGCAGGTCTATCCCAGAGAGAACCGCCATCGCCACGAGGGCAATGCCTGCCTGCGCCAGATAGCTGACCGCAAAGGTGTAAGGTGGCCAGATCCCCATCGTCCACGTCACCAGCTGCGGCCCGATAACCCCCGCAAAAATGCCGCCGGCCATGACCCAGGACACCGCCTTCGGCCGCAGCCTGTCGCTGGCACCGTCGGCGGCGGCGAAGCGGAAGGACAACACGACTGCGGCGTAAAGCCCGCCACAGAAGGCGGCGAGCGTATAGAGCGGGAACGACCCGAGTAGCAGCGCGAGCGCCCCGAGCAGCCCGGTGACGAAGCCGCAGCCAGTGCCCGCCATGAACGCCACCCGACGCCCGTAGCGGCGCGAGAGATATCCACTCGGCAGCGTGCCGGCCGCCATACCGACGACGAACACAGAAATCGGCACGGTGGCAAAGGCCGGATCGGGGGCCAGTATCGAGCCGATGATCGCGCCGGTCGCGAAGATCACCGAAGCATTGGCGCCGGCCAGCGCCTGGGCGATCGCCAAACGCAGGATGTTGACGCGCGTGCGGCGATCCTCCGCCTCCGCCGGTCGAAAGAGGTGCGCCGCAGCCATTGATCCTCGCTTCCTCACATCCTGACTTTACGAGCCGATTGGCGTCGCACAACCCGATAGCGGCGTGACCAATTTGGATGACAAGATCCCCGCCCCTCTGGCCGGTGCGGCGCGGGCAGAGTCGTTGAGTTTGAGTTCAGGGGACACGATCGATTGTCGTCCAGTTCAGCTGGGCGTTGGTTCAAGGAGGCGGCTGGGTAGCCTGACGGTAACGGCGCCGCTACTCCCGTCGGATGCCGTTCAAGCACAACGCCGCGCGCCGTCATCGCATTCCAAAGGCGCGCTATCGGGTGACGAACTGGCCGGCCTACGATAAGACCGCATGTGGGCGTGTTGCATGGATCGGCGGCACGGACGCAGTAACCTCAACCCCGTCTGGGTTCATGCGACGCGGACTGGCGTTGTAGCAGGGATAGCTCGCCCCAGTCCCTGGACGTTAGCATGCGCGGACGATGACAGGCTTTCCGGTCCGGATCATGCGGTTGAGCGCGTTGACGGCGATGGCGACCTCTCCTCGCTGGCCTGGCAGGGTCCTGGCACGAAGCTTGGGGTCGATCAGATGCTTGTATCGGCCCATGATGGTCCCGGCGTGGTTGCGGCGCCCGTATCGGACCCGTACTCTCGGACTTCGTGATCCCGGTCCTGGACCGCGCCGCATCGTCGCTGGTGCACCAGACGGCGGTGCAGGCCCTGGTGCCGCCATTCTTCATCCCGGCGCAGCAGCGGACGGAGAATTTGCCGGCGAAATTCCTCGGCGAGTTCCATGATCTTGGCGCGCAGGTCGGCAGCGGCTTCCTGCCGGGCCGCGGTTTCGTCGTTCTGCATCTGGGGAGGAACGCAATCCGGTCGTCTTTGCGATGTCCACCTCGTACCTGACACCCGCTCGTCTCTCGTGCGTGCCAATCGCCTCGGTTCGTCGAAGGGGAGCGACCGGAGACGTCGTGTCGATCGGAAGCCCCGTCATCGGTGAACGAGGCGACCGGGCCTGCTGCTTGATCGAGCAGCGGCCCAACTTGCGACCCGTCATCGACATCGTTTCGGGCGTCTTGGCACAGTTCGCGCATTTGAGCCTTCTCTACCGGCCATCGAGCAGCAGACGGAGTAGGCGGCACTGCTCTTGGCCCAGCTTCAGCAGTTCACCAATATGATCATCCCGTAGGCCTTCAATTTTCTTGTGCAGCTCCATGATCTCAAGTTCAGCCTTCAGGTTGATCTCATAATCCAGACCTGCCGCCAGACGATCCCGTGTGGCCTGGCGGTTCTGTGACATCATGATGATCGGTGCCTGTAGCGCAGCCAACATCGAAAGGATCAAGTTCAGGAAGATGAATGGGTAAGGGTCGAAGCTCGAACCGCCGGCGGCACGCCATACGCTGTTCAGCAGCACCCACGCCAACAGAGAGATCATTGCGAGAATGATGAATGTCCAAGACCCGCCGAAGGCCGCCACCTGATCGGCAAGGCGATCACCAACGCTTCGGCGCTCCTCGAAAGCCTGGTTGACGTTGCGGGAGACGGTGTGCCGGTTCACGACCTGCGCTACTACCTGGCGCTCGCGGATGGACAGCTTACCGATGCCGCTGTCGAGAAGTTGCTGCGCCAACTGCCGAATCTGCTCGTCCATCATGCACCTACCCATCGAATCGGTTGCACCTTTGCCGATCGGTGGAAGCCGTATCATCCCGTTGGACAATCGCCGCAACGACTGTCCGTTTATATTGCGGATAACTCCTCGTCCAATCTGGAAAGACGCTGCGGCTTCGTGGAGTTACGTAATAGGTGGAAGTGCGCTCCCCCTCGACCGCCCATCGGGATGGCGGCGAGAATTCCGGGATCGTCCTCGGCAGTATTTTCTGACCGGCTCGACGACCCCGCTCACCCCGGAACCAGCCGCGCATCCGAGATGCGCCCGTGCCTCGATTGGCGCAGCACCAGGAACCCGACCAACGCCAGGTTGGCCAGGTTGAACGCCACCCCGGAACCGAACGCCGGGGCGTAGAAGCCGAAAAGATCGTACAGGCGGCCGGCGAACCAGCTTCCGAACGCCATTCCGCCCATCGCGGTGAACAGCACCAGGGGAACCCGCCACGACGCCTCGGCTGACGGGAACAGATCGCGGATCGCCACCACGTAGCCCGGGAGGATACCCGAGAAGCCGAACCCGTAGGCGGCGGCGATGACGAACAGCCCGGCCTCGTTCTGGGTAATGAGGAACGCGCTGATCGCAACCGCCTGGCAGGCCGAGCCCGCGAGCACCGTCTTCAAGCCGCCGTGACGGTCGGCGAACGCGCCCCAGAACTGGCGCGCAATGAACGCGCAGCCGAGCAGGACCGACAGCATCGTCGCTCCGGTGGCCGCGCCAATGCCGATGTCGCCGCAGAACGCCACCAGATGAGCCTGCGGGATGGCCATCGGCACGCAGCAGCAGAAGCCGGCGGCGCAGATGATCGCCTGCACCGTGTTGGGCCGCAGCCCGAGCACGCGCGCCCGCGAAACCGCGACGGCGACCCGCTTGGCGCCGGAACCGAAGGCGCCGGGGGCCGGACGGAGGAACAGCCATGCGAGCGGCAACACGCCCACCAGGACGACGCCTGCATAACCCAGATAGGTGACGCGCCAGCCGGGTCCGGCGATCAGCCGCTCGAACGCGGCAGGCCAGACAACCCCGGCGATGTATTGGCCCGACGAAATGAGCGCGACGGCGGTGCCGCGTCTGCGGTCGAACCAGCGGCTGACATAGATCACCAGCGGCGCATAGATCGCCCCCATCCCGGAAAAGCCGATCAGCACGCCGTGCCCGACGAACAAAGCCCAGATGTGCCCTGTGGAAGACAAGGCGAGACCGGCGGCGACGCTGACGGTGCCGATCAGGACGCTGTTGCGCACACCGATCCGATCGGCGAGCCAACCCATGACGATCCCGCCGAGCCCCGTCCCGATCCAGGTGAGCGCGCCGGCGAGCGCCAGAACCGAGCGCGGCACGCCGAGATCAAGCTCCATCGCTCGCAGTCCGACCACGATCAGCAGGGTCGAGCCGTAGGCCAGCGAGAGGATCGCGAGTGTCACCCCCGCCGCGACCCAGGACGCGCGGCTCTCGACCGAGCGTGGCTGAAGCTCCGCCAGGGACGGGCCAGAATCGTCGGGCATCAAGCGATCTCCGTCGTGCGTCTGGCGATGGTGGACCCGAGCCGGGCAGGGCGCCATTGCCGGAGGGCGATGCCAGCCATGGTCCCCGTCCCGCCAGCGGCCCGAGCAGAGGGCATTGATGGGGTAATCGGCCGGCCAGCGCCTTCCCTTTCAGCGCAAAGTGCTGCGCCCGCAGGCGCTCGGCCTCGGCGACGATCACGGCTTTCGCTTGCACTCGGTCGGGCTGGTCGGTCGACAATCCGCTCGCCGCTTGCTTTGCGTGCTGGAGCCGCATGGCGATGTGGAACCAGTCGAGAATCGGTGGCGACCTGACCCCGGCATCGGCCAAAATCGACCGCAGACCGGGGCAGCCATCGGTGAACGCGATCAACTTCGTGTCGGCGGTTCGGCCGACCGTCTCCAGGCTTCGGCGGATCAGCACCGCGATGTCGGTATCGGTCCTCGCGACGGCGCTGTAGACCTGCCGGCCCCGTCGGGAGTCTCGACATTGCGGACGCGAACTTCCAGATGCCGTTCGCCGTCATGGCAGCCACGGATGAAGGTCGAATCCACAGTGATGGTGATGGCCGACGCGGCCGCCTCCGGCTTGACCGCGAGGACCTTACGAAGTTGCTCACCGACCTTGAGCGTATGGCCGCGGAATGTCTCGGGGCTCTTGCCGGCCTCGGCCGGCAGAAGATACGCCAACACGCCGGCGGCGACACGAAGGGCATGAGGGCGGAAAGATGTGCTCGCAGCTGATACAGCTCCGGCGTCGACCGACAATGCGATGGCCAGCTGATACAAGTCTCGGTGCAACCACATCCGGCGCAGCGAAACCGCGGGAGCCGCACCGCAACCGTGCCGAACAGCGTCGCGACCTGATGAAGCCGCCAGTCCTTGACGTGATACCTCCCGCAGCAGGACGAGCAGTCCGGCCGCGGAACCGCATGATCGTGGGCTTGCGCGGCCACCACCGCTTGCTGGACACGCGCCAGGACCTGCTTTGCCTCGGGCAGCGTCAACCCCAAATTCGCCATGTCGCCAAGGCAACTGCAAAACCCACTTCACCCTCGATCCCCCAGCCGGCAGCGACCCGACCAGTCATATCGCTTCCGTGCTCATACCCCCAGTTGCTGGACACTCCCCCTGGGCGCGCTGGGCGATGATGCCTGATAGATCGGCCGATGCTTACTCAGCAGTCGGTAATATAGGCGATATCCGGTGCACCGAAGAATGAGCGGACAAGGTGCGGTGTTTTGGCGATGGCGGCCAGCTGCGCCTCGACCTTGTCGGCGAGCTTCTCACCCTTGCGCAAGGGGTTTCGGGCGACACCGGTCCGCTTCATGTGGCTCCAGACCAGCTCGTCGGGGTTCAACTCCGGGGCATAGCCTGGCAGGAAATGAAGCGTCAGGCGCCCTTTGGTGGAGGCGACATAGGCCTTGACCAAAGCCGTCTTGTGCGCCGGCAAGCCATCCAGCACCAGATGAACCGGCTTCTTGCGGCCGTGCATCATCTTCTTGAGGAGCGCGACAAACAACTCCGCGTTCAGGCCGCCTTGGTAAGTGCAAGACCAGAACCCGCCACGTGCTGTGACCGCCGACGCCGCGCTGATGGATTGTCGTTGCCCTGGACGTTCCACCACGGGGGTCTGCCCCTTCACGCCCCATGTCCTGCCGTGCACGCTGTCGGCACGAAAGCCAAACTCATCCCAGAAATAGACCTCGCCGCCCTCAGCCTTCGCCTGCCGCGCAATGTCTGGGAATGTCTCGCGCCGCCATCTCTCGATCGCCTTCGGATCACGCTGATAGGCACGCTGCAGGGGCTTCTGCGGGCTCAATCCCAGCTTGGCCAGCAATTCTCCAACCGCGGTCAGCCCGAGCCAGAGCCCAAACTTCTGCTCGATCAGCTCGGCCACGACCGATCGTGTCCATAGCCCGAAATCCAGACCATGCTGGCGCGGGTCCTTGCCGTTGACCCAGCGAAATACCTGACGCTCCTGCCCCGGCGTCAGATGGCGCGGACGCCCCGTTGCGGGTGTCGCGCGAAGCGCCTTCAACCCAACCCCCGGCCGCGACGACGCCTTGAGCCACTTGTAGATCGTCGTGCGGCTGAAACCGTATGACGCGATCACACAGGATGGCACCTCACCAGAACGTACCCGCTCGACCGCCATCAACCGGATGACTTCCAGCGTTCCGTGATCCAAGCTTCGGCCGTCGCGCTTCATGCCTCAGCTTATCAAACGCAGCAGGCAAATGCAGGATCAGTGTCGCCTTACTTAGCGACCGGTCAGTAAGTTGGAGCGCCACCCAGAGCTGATGGGCGACGCGCCGCGACCCAAGTCGGCCGGGCGCGCTCTGCGGACTTCAGTAGCGAAACCCGCCTCCGCCCAAACCACCAAACAGGAACAAGACAATCAGAATGATGACCAGGAGGCCAAGGATGCCTCCGAACCCTCCGCCGCCGTAGTAGCCCCGCCGGCGGCCGTAGTAGCCGCCACCGCCGAACAGCAGGATAAGCACGATGACAATCAAGATCAGCGTCATTGGGTAACTCCTGCGTCAGTTCAGGACTCCGTCCAGATCAGCCTGTCACACGGCGCCGAGCCGGGTCGAGGCTGCCGACAGGCAGATAACGCCTGCGGAGGCCGACTGAGGCGGCGGCCGCGGGGCGGCACTGGAGGCGGGTGCGTGATGGACGATTTCGAGAAGCTTGAGACCGACGCGCGCATCCTAGAGCTGGTGATCAGCGGGCTGTATGCGCTGCCGGCGCCATCTATTGCACCGGAGCTGGCCTCTATCGCCAAGTCGGCGCCGGAGGGAGAGGGCTGAGTCAGCGAATCAAGTTCGACGGCTACCGCCTGCTTGCCCGCGTCGGCTGAACTGGTAGCCGAGCCGCCAGAACAGACCGAACACCGTGTCGGCGTAGGCGGCGGTGTCGGTCATGATCTCGGCCGGCTCAAGGTCGGTTTTCTGGTCGAGCAGCAGTCCCAGGATGAGCAGGCTGTCGCGCAGGGTGCCGGGCACCACGACGGCGTTGAGGCCGGTGAACTGGTCGGAGACCGAATTGTAGTAGGTGATGCCGCGACCGGCACCGAAATATTTTGGGTTGGGTCCGGCGTGGATGACGCTGCTAGGCGCCACGAAGCGGATGCCGTCGGCGGAGGCCACCTCACCGCTTCCCCCGATGTGGGCGATCGGCAGGGCGTTCTGCGCCGCCACTTCCCGTGAAAAAGGGGCGCCCCGGAAGGACGGTCTCTGCCATCACCGGGACGCGATTGCCGAGCGGCCGGCCCCGGCCACGCGCAGCAGGGCCAGAACCCAACATGTCCTGCACTGCCTCCTCTTCGGCCGCCCGCGTCATCGCGAGGGCCGAGGGCGTCTCCGTGATCAGCAGTTCAGCTGGAGGGCTACTCGGTTCGTGATCCAAGCCGTGCTGGAACGGATCAGGACCGCTGGGCGTGTACACTGCCGTATCAATCGGGAGAGGCGTTAATGTTGACCAACTCTGATCAGCAAAGCGCAAGCGAGTTGCGTCAGAAGGCCGAGCGGCACCGGCTGATGGCGAGAATGGTGTCCGACGAGAGGGCTTGCCAGGCGCTCCGGGTCATTGCGGCACAAGAGGCGGCGAGGGCGACCGAGATCGAGCGGCAAGGGTAACAGCGCTCGCCCGGGGATTGGGGCAGAGGGCGTAGCGCTTGCGTCGCTCGCGGTCGCCGACCACACCTCCTTGACCTGCAGATTTTCAGCGACCTGCTTGTAGCGGCCCGGCCGGGTCAGCACCGCGGCCTCGATGTCGCGTACGCGACGCATCGGCACGGCCAGGATGTAGCGACCCAATCCACGGCTGAGCGTGGCCAGATTGTCGGCCGAATACATCCCGACACCACCGACGAAGAGGCAGCGGCCAAGCCGCTAGGCGCGCAGATCGTCCTTGATGCGGGCGACCGTCGTCACGTCGGCAGTGTCGCCGGGCAACACCCAGGGGCGCACCGGCACCCCGTCATGGGTAGCCGCCAGCGCGACGATGACCTGCGGCTGGATGTCGCGGCCTTCCTTGCTGTGACCTCTCCGGCGCAGCGGCGCATACAGCCGACCGGCAAACTCCTGCGCGTCTTCGTCAGGCTCGTCGATCTCGAAATAGGCCGTGGTCGTGTCGTAGAAGATCAGGTCGACATCAAGGCGGAACAGGTCGGCGGCCTTGAGGAAGACGTCGCGCTCGATCCGCTCGGCCCAGACCGTCAGCAAGTCGAGCGCGCGATAGCATTGATCGACCGCCAGCCCGGCCGCGTCGGGGAGCCAGGCGATGTCGGACAGCCAGCGCTCCCCCCCGGGCTTGACCCAGGAATTGGAGACCGGATCATCGAGCCGGTTGGCGACCATGACGAACAGCGCGATCTTGTGCGGGGCGGTCAGCTTGGTCCGCGCGGCGCAGGCGCGGATCGCAGGACCGATGCCGAACTCCTACCATAGCGTGCGGGCGGCGAGCACAACGCCGAACCCTTGGTGACCACGATGCCCCTGCCGACCCGCGCGGCCTGCCCCGGTGAGCCAGCTCCGAGGGGCGGACGGTCGTTTCAGGGTCGGAGCGCACCCGGATTCAGGCTGGGCGGCGCCGGCCGTGCCCACGGTTCTTCTGGCCGCCGATGGGCGCGGCCGGCAGCCGCTGAGCCGGCCCCGTTGACCGGCATCTGGAGGCCATCGGAAAGCACGGCGCATCGGCTGGCAGCGCAGTTCAGGACAGCCGCCGGAGCCTGATCGAAAGGGTGGGTGCATCGATACAAAATAATCATCGGTCGGCGTCTCACGCCCGGACCTGCCCAACCAACGGAGCGAAGCGAAGATCGATCCAACGTGCTCAACCGGATGACGAGGCTCGGAATGCCGGTCTCCCTCCGGATCGTCTGATAGGTAACCAGAGGGAAAACTCCACGCTCTCGAGCTATCCATGCACCAAGGCGTTGCGGCGCAGCCTTCAGCCGACGCCGCGGGACGTGCTATCCTCCGGATCGGAGGCCTACAGCCGGAGCTGTCCCGCCTGCGGCAGCTCGTCCTGTTTGGGATTGATGGTGGCGACCAGGCAGACCCGCTCACCGAAGCGCTGCAGCGACTTGTCGGCGTGGGCAGGTAACGGAATCCGCCGGTCGCGGCAGTGGAGGATCAGAGCGGCGGCAATCTTCGCTTGATTTCGGAAGTACGGTGCGATCAGCCGGATCGGGCGCCAACGTTACGCGGAAGCGCACCATCCCCCCAGCGTCGTCGCACTCCGGGCCACAGCACAGGATCGCGCCCCCTGGGAGTGGCTTCCCCAGGCGGCGGTAATACTCCTTGACAGCCTGAACGACCTCAGCCGGTCGGAACAGGAGGTGGCGCAGCTCCGAAGGCACGGCAATCTCCATTGATGCCCAATCGCGCCGCAGCTCCGTTGACGAAATCCTGCTGCCATGATCTCTGCGGCACCTACAAGTCCGCGAACGTCAGAGGCCGCCTCGCCGTAACTATTCCGAGCGGCCCCTGTCAAGCGGCGACCTGGTCCGTCGCCGCTTCGACGCAAATCCTGTTCCTGCCGGCGCGTTTTGCCCGGTAGAGACCGAGATCAGCGCGCTCGACCAGCGCCGCTGCGCTCTCGCCAGGCCGGTACTGGGCGACGCCAATCGACACCGTCACATGGCCGAAACCATGCCCCGACACCTTGTTGACCAGGTGCTTGCTGCTGAGCGCCTCGCAGATTTGTCGCGCTACGATGCAGCCAGCGCGCAGGTTGGCGCCGGCCAGCAAGACCGCGAACTCTTCGCCGCCATAGCGAGCCGCGCAGTCGCGGCCCTTGACGTTGTCAGCCAGGACGCGGGCGACCAGGCGCAGCACCAGGTCGCCCGTCTTGTGGCCATAGGTGTCATTGAACCGCTTGAAGTGATCAATGTCGATCAGCAAGACGGAAATTAGGTCCGACCGGGTCTTCGTCTGGAGCGTGGCTCGGCGCAACCTCGCCTCGAATGCTTTTCGGTTGGCGATCCCGGTGAGCGCGTCCGTGGTTGCCTCTTGTTTGACCGCGGCGAGAGACTGCCGCAGTTTGCTGATGCGGCCTGCAGAGGCCGAGAGCTGCTGTTCCAGCACGCGGTTGCGCTCGGCGGCACGCGTTGTCTCGGATGTAAGCGCGACGAGGGCCCGCATCAGACTGCCGACACTCGAATCGTGGCCAAGGTGTTGCGTCCAGTGCGCTAGCGTGTCGCCGTAGCCGGTGAGGGCGGCTCGGTGGTCTGCGACGTTCGCCACGAGGACTTGGGTCGTCGCCTGGATCGCGTCAGTCCCGGCACCGATGGCGTCCAGGTCGATCTCAGGGCCGGCCAGGAACTCGCTGTAGAGTGCGTCCAGCACGGCGGGTGTGAGCGCTTGCCCCTGCTCTAGGGCACGGACGATACGCTGAATGAGTGCGGGATTGGTGCCGCTGCGGTAATTGAACCAAAGATCGTAATTGCGCGGCGTCGGCACGATCCCGTGCTGCCTCATCTCGGTCCACACCGAAGCGGCCAACCTGTGCGTCTGCGCGGCGCGGTCAACCTCCACCAGCCCGGTTGCGCCCACATGCTGTGTCTCTGGAATCTCGCTTGACATCGCTGAACAGGAGTTCCCCAAGACCCGATTTCCCGATTTTCCACTGGAGTGATTAAGAAGCGCCTAGGATTTCGGGGGGATCACTCTGTGCCCCCGCTTAGACCCGGGGCATAGTGTGCAGCGGCGGCATGGAGCCGGTGAGCGACACGACCGGCAGCGCGGTCTGAAGCCCTCGCCTGTGGGTCGCGGCGTGTGCGTACATGGTGGGTTCTCGACGACCAAGACGAGGACCCTTTCGTGCCCGGACAACCACGTTACGGACCGGGTGAGAACTCAGGACACCTTAAACGGCCATTTGGGAGCGGTTGCGCAACACCACGTATGGACCTCCTCTGGCCAGAAGTAACGAACTGGCCGATCTCCCGAATCATGATCGCCTCTGCTTCGTCATCGAATCCGATGATCGACAAGACAGGCCCGAACACCTCTTCCCGGGCAATACGCATCTCGGGCTTCACGTCGACGAAGATCGTCGGCTCGACGAACTGGCCGCCTGGCAGGTCCGGTGACGTCGCGGGCCCTCCGCCGAGGATACACCGTGCGCCCTCGGCCTTCGCGATATCGATATAATCGAGGATCTTGCGGTACTGCGGCGCCGTCGTCACCGGGCCGATGTTGGTGTCGGCGAGCATGGGATCGCCCTTGCGCGCGGTGGTGCCGAGGGCCACGAGGCGCTCGCTGAAGGCATCACGGATTGAGTTCTGGACGAGCAGGCGGGAGCCGGCGATGCACGTCTGGCCGGTGGCCGCGAAGATGCCGGAGATCACGCCCGCGGCGGCGGCGTCGAGGTCGCAATCATCGAACACGATGTTTGGCGACTTGCCGCCAAGTTCGAGGGTCACGCGCTTCAACGATCGAGCGGCTTGCGCGTAGATGCGAGCGCCTGTGGCGTCGGACCCGGTGAAGGTGATCTTCGCGACGTCCGGGTGGTCGACGAGCGCCGACCCGGCTTCCTGGCCATATCCGGTGACGACGTTGAAGACCCCGTCGGGAAAGCCGGCCTCGCGCGTGAGCGCCGCGAATTCAAGGGTCGAGGCGGATGCGAACTCGGAGGGCTTCACCACCACGGTGCAGCCCGCCGCGAGCGCGGATGTGCATTTCCACGCGATGAACAGGAGCGGAGAGTTCCAGGCCGTCACATTATGGGCGAAGATCGTTCGCGCATCCGATCCAACCCCGGCGTCTTCGCCCGCATGCGAAGCTTCGCCTTCAACATCCTCGAGGCCAACCGTACCAGCACCCTCAGTCAGGACCGCTACCGCGCCGCTCTCGCAGGCTTCGATCACCTTCTCGAGCTCATCGCCATTTCATAGCGTTGAACGGCCTTGCGTCGAACCCCGAGCCCATGCAGGGCGGCAATTGGAGATTGGCCTAGACCAGCTCGGTCATCGCCGCGACCACCGCCCCTTTCGAGGCGTCCGAGCGCGGCCGCGGCGCACCGCGGCGCTCCGTCTGGATAGCAGCGGACGTGACCAGTTTGCGCCGTATTGCCTGGCGCGGGCACCGCATCCGCGTGTTCATCGCGCGTATTCCTGCCGGCCATCCGTCCGGCGCTTCAACAACGATGGACCCTGCCCGCATTCGAGCACAAGAAATCGCCGCTGAGCGGTTGTACCGGGCGCGGCCCGTACGCGCACGTCATGCTGCAGCCGACAGTGCCCTCCAGACCCGCTCCGGGGTCGCCGGCATGTCCAGATCAGGCACGCCGCACGGAGCGAGCGCGTCAAGGATGGCGTTCATCACCGCGGGCGAACTGCCGACTGCGCCGGCCTCGCCAACCCCCTTCACGCCGAGCGAGTTCGAGAGGCACGGAATTTCGATGAACTCGACCTCGATATCGGGCAAGTCCGCCGCCCGCGGTAGCGCATAGTCCATAAAGCTGCCGCTCAGCAATTGTCCCGATTCTGGATCATAGACCGTCTGCTCGAACACGGCTTGGCCAATCCCCTGAGCCACGCCGCCGTGCACCTGACCGCACACGATCGTCGGATGCAGCACGCGGCCCATGTCGTCCGTGGCGATATAGCGCACGATCTGCGTCGTCCCGGTCTCTGGATCGACCTCCACTTCGGCCACATGGCATCCGTTCGGGAAAGTGTGCCGCTCGATGTCCACCACCTCGGCGGCATCGAGGGCACTGCTCCCGTCATCCAGGCGGCGCCGGGCCACCAGATCGAGGATGGCGATCCCACGATCGGTCCCGGCCACCCGGAATTCTCCGTCAGCGAAGGCGATGTCCTCGACCGCCGCTTCCAGCGCTTCCGAAGCTTCGTGGCAGCCTTTCTTGATGATCGTCTTGGCCGTCGCCACCAGCGCCTCACCCTCGGAGTAGAGGCTACGGGAGCCTCCGGTGCCGCCGCCCGTCGGGATCGCATCACTGTCGCCCTGGCGCACCCGGATGCGGTCCTCCGGAATACCGAGCCGTTCGGAAACCATCCCGACATAGGCGGTCTCGTGGCCCTGGCCGGTCGATTGAGTGCCGACAAGCACCTCCACGTTCCCGTCGGCGCCAAAGCGGATCTCGGCGCGCTCGCTCGGCGCTCCCATCGTCGTTTCGACATAATAGGCAAGCCCGAGGCCACGATGGCGGCCGCGGCGATGCGCCTCGGCGCGGCGCGCGGGAAAGCCCGCGTAGTCGATGCGCGCCATCGCGCTGTCCATCACGCGGCCGAAATCGCCGCTGTCATACAGTTCGCCCACCAGGCTGCGGTAAGGCATTTCCTGCGGCGAAATCATGTTGCGACGGCGCAGCTCCACCGGGTCGATCCCGGTCTCGCGCGCCGCGGCGTCCACGAGTTGTTCGATGACGTAATTGCCTTCCGGCCGCCCGGCGCCACGATAGGCTTCGACCGGGATGGTATTCGTGAACACGCCGACCACGTTCAGATAGGCCGCGCCAAGACGATAAACGCCCGGCAACACCTTCGAGCCCGCGAAGGTCGGGATGTAGGGACCGAACGCGGAGAGATAGGCCCCCATGTTGGCGATGTTGCGGACGCGCAGCGCCAGGAACTTGCCATCCTTGTCGAGGGCGAGCTCGCCGAAGGCGATGTTGTCGCGGCCCTGCGTGTCGCACAGGAAAGCCTCGCTGCGGCCCGAGGTCCACTTCACGGGTCGGCCGAGCTTGCGCGCCGCGTAGCAGACGAGTGCGTGCTCGGCATAGGGGACGGCCTTCATGCCGAAGCCGCCGCCCACATCCTCGGTGATGACGCGGAATTGGTCGGGCGCCACCTTGAAGATGTTGTTCGCCAGCACGTCGCGCACCAGCCAAACGCCCTGGGTGTTGGTGGTGAGGGTCCAGCGCCCATCGTTGTGCGTGGCGACGGCGGCCCGCCCCTCCATGCTCGCGACGACGACGCGATTGTTGACGATCCGGCGCCGCACCACGCGGGCCGCGCCGGCGAACAGCGCATCGCAGCGCTCGCGGTCGCCGATTTCCCAATCGAAGCAGATGTTCTTCGGCGCGTCCGGCCAGACGAGTGGTGCGCTCTCTTCCATTGCCCCGAGCAGGTCAGTCACCGGAGGCGTCGTCTCGTACACGACCTCGACCGCCTCGACGCCGTCCAGGGCCGCCTGCGAGCTTTCCGCCACGACGAACGCCACGGGGTCGCCGACATGGCGGACGACGCCGTCCGCGAGCACCGGATGCGGCGGGTCCTGCCGGGGTGTGCCGTCGCGGTTCCGCAGCTCGGCCGTGCAGGGCATCGTCCCGATGCCCTCGGCCGCGAGATCCTGGGCCGTATAAATGGCGACGACACCGGCAACCGCCCGCGCCGCCGTTGCGTCGATCGAGCGAATCCGCGCTGCCGCGTGCGGGCTGCGCAGGACTGCGCTGTGCAGCATGCTCGGGAGGGTAAGATCATCGGTGTAGCGCCCGGTGCCGCGCAGCAGACGCGCATCCTCGACGCGCCCCAGCACCTTGCTTCCGAACTTCTTCATTCCTGTGGCTCCAATTCTACTGTCGCGGCCGTGCCCGTGACGCCCGCAGTCTCATGCCGAGGCGAGCTCGCGGGCGTTCAGCCCCAACACCAGGCCGCCCGTGATGGGGCGCAGTTGGGCTTTGCGCTCCGTCGACCAAACGGCTTCCTCCGCGATCATGCCGTCTTCCAGCCGGGTGGCGGTGTGCCCGGAGAGCGTGATCTTGCGGCCGGATCCCGACGGCAAAGGGCCGAGGCCGAAATCGTGGAAAGCAGGTCCGGCATGTGTGCCGCCTCCCTCCCAACGGACCACCACGATGTCGCGGTCGGCAATGAGGGCGCCGATCCTGCGGAACTCGAAGTCGGGGAAGGCTGTGCGGAACCTGGTCATGAAGGCCTTGACGGCCGGGCGCCCGCGTCGGGGGTTCTGCATCGAGTATTGCAAGAGCACGTCGGGTGCGGCCAGCTCGTCGACGATGGCAGGATCGTAGGGAGCGCCCCAGAACGAGGCGAACCACCGAGCGACCATCGCCTTGTTCAGCATTTCGGTGTCCATGATAGCTGGTCTCGCTCCGTGCCGTTGCCGCTTCGGCCACCGCGTGATCGAAGATGTGCGAAGCCAAGCGCGAAGGTGCTGCACGCGGGTAGCGGACGAACCTCGAATTCTTGCTGTCGAATCGCAGTCCATGGGCCGCGGAAGCCGGCGCTCGGCGTGGGCATCGGGCGCGCGCACGTTCGGACGGATGTGCGATGCGGCCACGGGCCAGGTGCGTTCTGAGGACGGCTCGCTGGCGCTCGGTCCGGACAGGCGCGGCCAATCGCCTCAATCGATTTGATCGCAAGAGCCGGAGTGTCCGGGGCCGCACGATGCGCCAGATTGCTCCCACGACATGCGATATCGAGAGGAGCTGGCTATGGACGCTCTCATCACGGAACACAGGGAGGCGCCAGCGGCCGCGACCCCGACCGAACTCGACCCGCGCTGGGCCGCCGTGGTCGCGCGCGACCGCGGAGCGGACGGTGCCTTCTACTATTCCGTACGGACGACTGGGGTGTATTGCCGCCCGTCCTGCGCCGCGCGCCTGGCCAACCCCAAGAACGTCCGGTTCCACGCCCTCCCTGCCGATGCCGAACGGGCCGGCTTCCGCCCGTGCAAACGCTGCAAGCCCGACCAGCCGCCCTTGGAACAGCAACACGCGGCCAAGGTGGCCGAGGCTTGCCGGCGGATCGAGGAGGCGGATGAGGCGCCGAGCTTGGCCAACCTCGCGCAGGCCGTCGGCCTCAGCTCGCACCATTTTCATCGCGTCTTCAAGGCGGTCGCGGGCGTGACGCCCAAGGAATACGCCGCCGCACACCGGGCAGGGCGCGTCCGGGACGGCCTCAAGAGGAGCAACACCGTGACCGAAGCGATTTACGACGCCGGCTTCAACTCGAGTGGCCGCTTCTACGCGCAGTCCGATGCGGTGCTCGGCATGACTCCGCGCGACTACCGGGCCGGAGGCACCAACACGCAGATCCAGTTCGCCGTGGGCGAGTGCTCGCTCGGCGCGATTCTGGTGGCGCGCAGCGCCAAGGGCGTGTGCGCCATCCTGCTGGGCGACGACCCGGACGCCCTGGCGCGCGACCTGCAGGACCGCTTCCCACAAGCCGAGTTGATCGGCGGCGACGCTGGGTTCGAGGCGTTGGTTGCCCGCGTCGTCGGTTTCGTCGAGGCGCCCGGCCTAGGCCTGGACCTGCCGCTCGACGTGCGTGGCACGGCCTTCCAGCAGCGGGTCTGGCAGGTGTTGCGCGAGATTCCGGCCGGGGAGACCGCGAGCTACGCCGAGGTGGCCCGGCGCATCGGCGCGCCCAATGCGGTGCGGGCGGTGGCGGCGGCGTGCGCGGCCAACGCGCTCGCCGTGGCCATCCCGTGCCATCGCGTGGTCAGGACCGGAGGCGGGCTGTCGGGCTATCGGTGGGGCGTGGAGCGCAAGCGTGCCCTGCTGAAGACCGAGCGCGAAAGGGACCTAGCCGCGCGGGGAGCGCCGGCGTGAGCGCGGCCCTCGATCTGCCGGCGGCGAACGCAGGCGCAGAGGAGCGAGCGGGGGCGCTCGACTGGCCAAGCGTCGCCAACGAACTGGACGTCCAAGGCTGGGCGGTGCTGCCTGGGTTGCTGACACCGAAGGAGTGCGAGGAGGTGGCAGGCCTGTACGGTGACGGCGGCCGCTTCCGCAGCCGGGTGGTGATGGCGCGCCACGGCTTCGGGCGGGGCGAATACCAGTACTTCGCCTACCCCCTGCCGGACCTCGTGGCCGGGCTGCGCGACGCGCTCTATGCCCGGCTCGCGCCGCTCGCGAACCGCTGGAACGAGACCATGGGGATCGCGGTGCGCTATCCCGCGTCGCACGAGGAATTCCTGGCGCGCTGCCACGCGGCGGGCCAGACCCGGCCGACGCCGCTGCTGCTGCAATACGCCCCGGGCGACTACAACTGCTTGCACCAGGACCTATACGGCGAGCACGTCTTCCCTCTGCAGGTCGCGATCCTGCTCTCGGAGCCGGGGGTGGACTTCGAGGGCGGTGAGTTCGTGCTCACCGAGCAGCGCCCGCGCATGCAGTCCCGCGCCTCGGTCGTGCCGCTGCGCCAGGGCGACGCGGTGGCCTTCGCGGTCAATCAGCGTCCGGTGCAGGGCACACGCGGCTTCTACCGCACCGTGCTGCGCCACGGCGTCAGCGCGCTGCGCTCGGGCCGGCGGCACACGCTTGGCGTTATTTTCCACGACGCCACGTAGCCGACGGGAGATGACCTTAGGACCTGTTCGAGAAAGCCCCGTGCGACCTGCCTCTCGGCGAAGGCGCGATGCTGCTCGGCGGCTTCGCGCAGTCCCTGGAGGCCGCGCTGCTCCGGGCACTGGCCGCTGTGGTGGACGCCGCTCCGTTTCGCCACATGATCACGCCGGGCGGCCACCGCATGTCGGTGGCCATGACCAATTGCGGCGCGGTCGGCTGGGTGACGGACCGGACGGGATACCGCTATGACCCGGCGGACCCAGAGAGCGGCCTGCCCTGGCCGGGAATGCCGAACGCGTTCGCCGACCTCGCCCGGCAGGCCGCGGCACGAGCAGGCTTCCCGGGGTTCGCGGCGGACGCCTGTCTCGTCAACCGATACGAGCCGGGCGCGCGGCTGTCGCTGCACCAGGACAGGAACGAGCGGCGGCTCGAAGCGCCGATCGTCTCCGTCTCGCTCGGACTGCCCGCGACCTTACCTATTTGGCGGTCCGAGATGCTCCGACCCGACGCGCCGCGTCGCGCTGCGCCATGGCGATGTTGCGGTGTGGGGCGGCCCGGCGCGGCTCGCCTTTCCCGGCGTCATGCCGCTGACCGACGGCGAACACCCCGTGCTCGGACGCCAGCGCATCAATCTCACCTTTCGCCGAGCGCTCTGAGGCTCTGAAGCTTTAGCTCCCAACGTCCCACGGGCACGTCGTCGGCCTGGGGCGGGTCCGTCGTGGCTGCGGCACCTTGCAGTCGTCCACGCGCTGCTCGTCCGAGCCCTTGTCGCTCAAGCGCTCTTTGCCGGTCTTGGCGATAACCGACGCAGCAGGCGGCTGATGGTCATAGTCGGCGGCGAGGGCAGACGCCAACGCGACGCTCACGAACGGGCTAATCAGGAGAGCAAGTCGCACGGGCAAACCTCGTCTCACTCAAGGATGCGCCACGTTCGCAGCCCGGCATGGCAGCGCATCCCGTTTCTTGCGCTCGAAACCTGAGTTTCGGCCTTTTCGTTACCGAATCGCGAGGAGTTGGAAGCCGCCGGGTTGTATCAAAGACTGCTCCAAACAAGTGTCAGCCCGGACGCGCCAAGTAGGCTGAGCACAACCTCGTGGAAGCGTTGATCACTCAGCCGACGGTAGGAGAGGGACCCAAGCCAGGTACCGGCGAGCGTGCCGGGCAGAGCAAGGACGATCAGCCGGCCCAGGTCGGCCGTCATCAGACCGGAGATCGCGTGCGCCACGGCGACGGCACTGAGAACTGCGAGGTTAAAGGCTTGGAACACGCCCCGCCGCTCGTCCTTGCCCCAGCCGCGCAGTGTCGCCCATACCGTGGGCAGCGGGCCTGACAGGCCGGCGAGGCCGCCGAGGACGCCGCCTGCGAAGCCGACCGCACTGTCAGCCATGCGCCCACCCCAGGCCATCCGCGTCGCAGGATGCCGACCGTCACGCCCCTTCTCCCGTGAAGGTCAGCCTGTTCTTCTGCCGCCCCTGGGCGTCGAAGTTCTCCGGCGTCAGCCAGGCCTCATAGCCCGCCCTCAAGCGCGGCCAGTCCGCGTCCGTCATCGCGAACCACGCCGTGTCGCGGTTACGCCCCTTCTGGATCATGTGCTGGCGGAAGATACCTTCCGCGGTGAACCCGAACCGCTGCGCCGCACGCTTCGACGGCTCATTCAGGTTGTTGCATTTCCACTCGAACCGGCGGTAGCCCAGCGTGTCGAACACGTAAGCCGCGAATAAGAACAGCGCCTCCGTGGCGATGCGGCTGCGCGCGATGGCCGGCCCCCACAGTATGTGCCCGATCTCGATCACGCCATTTACGGGATCAATCCGCATGAGTGACTGCCGCCCTTCCGCCCGGCCCGTGGCGCGGTCGATCACGGCAAAGAACAGTGGGTCCGCCGAGGCGGCCGCCTGTTGCAGCCACGGCGTGAAGGCGGCCATGTCGGGGGGCGTTTCCTCGAACAGGTAGCGGAAGCGATCATCGGCGCCGGGCTGCTGGGCGGAGGCGAACAGGTCTGCCCCATGCCGCACGGGATCAAGCGGCTCCAGCCGGGCATAATGTCCGTCCAGGGCAACGCGGTCCGGGCGCGGCACGCCCTTCCAGTGCGAAAGGTCCATGGCTACGCGACTACCCGTGGCCCCGGACCGCCCACGGCGACAACACTCTCACCTTCGCCAAGCCGGACGAACACGTAGTCGCACCGCCCATCGTCCAAAATCTGCACGCGGTGAATCACGCCCTTGCCGAAGAAGCCGAAATCGCCCGCCTTCATCTCGGTCGAGGTTGCTCCATCCGCCCCGCTGTCGATGCGGCACCGGCCGGAGATCAAGTACATGATGCTGTCGTAACCATTTCCCTCCCTCTCTCCCCATATCCTCCGCGGCATAGGCCTTTTCCCGGACCTGGCCCCGGGTCACGGGACCTGGCTCGCGCTGGTCCGGGCGGACAAAGACCAAGTGGTCGGGAAAAAGCGAGGCTGCCATGACATTGTTCCTGTTGTGGAAGCGCCCGTATAACCTGCCGTGATGGAAACAAGAGGCCAATGTTTGTCGCCAATCGGCCAAGCAGAAGTCCGGTCATTCGAGACCGCGCTCCGGCCCGCGGTCGGTTTCGCCATGGACTATCCGGCCGGCCTTAACACGGGGCAGCACAGCCACCCCCGCGCACAGTTGCTCTACGCCGTATCCGGGGTCATGCGGATCGAGACGCCTGTGGCCGCTTTTCTGGTGCCGCCCAGCACGGCGCTGTTCCTGCCTGCTGACGCCCCGCACAGCATCAGGATGGACGGCCCAGTCGCGATGCGCGCCCTGTTCCTGCGCGAGGACGCTGCCACCCGGGCTGGGACCGCGACGGCTGTGATCGCAGTATCACCCCTCCTTCGCGAGGTGATCTTGGCGGCCTGCGCCGAGCCGCTGGATTGGGAGCTGGGCGGTCGCGGCCATCACCTGACGGAGCTGGCGCTGGACGAGATCGCCCGTGCCGCCGCGCTGCCGCTGCGGCTGCCGATGCCGCGCGAGATCCGGTTACAGAAGGCCGTAGCGACGCTGTTGCGCCGTCCTAGAGACGCACGCGGCGTTAGGGATCTTGCTGCGGTAGCGGGCGCGTCCACCAGGACGCTGGCCCGCCTGTTCCGCACCGAAACGGGCCTCAGTTTCCGCCAATGGCGGCAACAGGCTCGGATGACCAAGGCAATGGGCGCGCTCACCACTTGTGCCAGTCCGGCCAAGGCTGCCGACATTGCCGGCTATGCGAGCCAACCCGCGTTCGGAGTCGCGTTCCGCAGCCTGTTTGGCATGACACCCGGCCAGGCGCGGATCGCAGACCGATGCCGAGTTCCTCCCACATCGTGCGAGCGGCGAGCGCACGACGCCGAACCCTTGGTAACCACGATGCCCATGCCGACCCGCGCGGCCTGCCCCGGTGAGCCAGCTCCGAGGGGCGGACGGTCGCTTCGGGGTCGGGGCGCCCGGATTCAGGCCGGGCGGCGCCAGCCGTGCCTACGGTTATTCTGGCCCCCGATGGGCGCGGCCGGCTGCTAGCTGAGCCGGCCCCGTTCACACCGCGCCGCAAGCGTCGGCCTGCCAGTTCGTTCCGTCCTGCCCGACGGCCAGCACGGGAACAAATCGGCCACGAACTGCCCCAAGGCGTGAGTCCCCCATCCGAGCGGCAACAAGTAGCGTCGGCGCTCCCCGACCTACTCGCGATGCGCAGGCGACGATGGTGGCCGGGCAGGGACGACGACCGGCATGACACGAGGAGCGCCATATCCCGCACCTCTCGCAATTGGGCTCGGCGCCGATGCCCCGAACACCATGCTGGCGACGCCGGCCGATGACACCGACCATGATGGCTTCATCGAATTGGCCGAGGGGCAAAAATCCTACGGACCGATCCTGCTTGACCTGTCGTCTCCGCCCGGCGGTGCTCTCGCCGACTTTCCCACGGCACCGGGCGAGGTAATCAACTTCAGCCAGAGCTACAACCTGGCCGACACAAGCATTTTCGATCCCGGAATCACGGCCAGCGACCTCTTCCCGTTGACCGACCGGGAGATCGTGATCCACGGCATGATAGTCGCTCCGGGCATCGGTGCCAGCACGCCGGGCGAGGTTGATGGCACTGGAGGCTACCTCGCCACGCTGCCGGTAGCGGACGGGTTCATCAGAGCGGCTGCCGTCCCTGAGCCTGCTTCGCTCGGGCTTCTTCTCGCCGACGCGCTGGGCGGCATAACCGCCGCACGCGCGCGACGCCGAGCGGGCGGCTAACAACCGGGCCTGCAGCCAGCAGACTGGGCGCGTAGTAGGGGTCACGTTCCCTTTCGTGTCGTGACCCCACTACAGAAAAAGGGCCGCATATGGGGGAATCAGGCCGCCTTCGCCAGCGAAGCTGAGGTGGAGACCGGCTCAAACAGGTGGCCGAATCCCGGGCCAAGCGCACCGTTGTAGACCGCACACCGAATCTGCAGCGCCCGTCGAGACCATTGCATCTGCTGCGCCTTGTTCATTCGCCGATTGACCAGAAAGTTGGCCGTACCTTCGGTCACCGAAGTCTTGAGTTGCAGGCTTGCGCGGTGGCGTTCGACGTAATTGACGAGCCGGGCGCTCTGGCCACGGAGATAGTCGTCCACCTCGTGCAATGCGTGCCACAGCTTGCGGGAGGGTACGCCCGTCGGTGCGATGACCGCGCTCGCCCTTGAAGACGTGCATAACCTTGCGGATCCGCTCGAGCGTGAGCCGGGCATTCCTGGCCTTACCGTTACAGATCCGCCAGTGCAGGCGCTCGACCTCCGCGACGATCGCCATCTTCGCCTGGACCCGACCCGGCTGTCGGTGGGCAATCCGCTCGCGGCCTGCTTCGCGTGCTGCTGCCGCATGGCGATGTAGAACCAGTCGGCGATCGGTGGATTCGTGACGCCGGTCTCGGCCAGAATCGATTGGGCCGGGACAACCGTCGGTGAACGCGGTCGACACGGTGTCAGCAGATCGGCCTACCGTCTCGCGGCTTCGTCGGATCAGCACCGCGATGTCCGTATCTGTCCTCGCGACCGCGCCGAATACGTCGGATATCTCGACGTTGCCGACGCGAACCCCGAGCGTGAGCATGGCGACCTGCCCCCGCGCAGGCTGCTTATAGCTGCTGTGCCGGCGCGGCGAATGAGGGGTCGAGCGTGCGGACGATCGTGTGAAGCTTCACCTCCCCCTGGATGCCGGCGCGGCGGATATAGTCGTGGATGACCGCCTCATCCTCAACCACAACGAGAGCGAACAGCTTACGCTCCTCGGTGACATAGGTGCAGAGCCAATGCATTCTGCCGCGCGATGTCCCAACCGCATTCAAGGCGATGCGGGCGTGCCAAGCCGCCTGCGCGTCGTTGGTGACGTCAGCGAAGTTGGCCGGCAGGTTCCGCTCAATCAGAACTTTCAACATCCGCGCGTCCTCCCTGCCGCCGCCGCGCGTCCACAGTAGACGCGGCGCCCTGCCTCGCCGCAAGCACCGGTGCCTGCGCGGCGACAATCAAGACGGCCATCAGAGCTGTCGCGCGACAGAACGGACCGAACGACGCACGGATCACCGAACGAACGTCTCGCTCCCACAGGCGCCGCCGGGCGCGCCAACCATCCTCAGGGGCCGGCGACGGTGACCTCGACCCGCCGGCTGGCAACCCCGCCGTTGGTCCCAGTTTGCCCATGTCCCTCGCGCACCAGGCGACTAACGGCGACGACACCTGCGGGACGTTCCGCTCAGGACGGTCGCTTGCCGCCAGGGCCGGGTACCCAAGGGGCGCCGCACGGCGGCAAGTTCCAAAGTGACCTTCCCTTCCGAAGTCCAGCCCGGCGTGCGGCAAGCTCGTCAGCCACGGCTGGCGTCGCTGGCGACAAGCCTTGCCCATACACGCCCTGGCCCTCTGCGACACGCTGTTGGGAAGAGGGTGGATCGATCAATGCGCGCGCGACGAAACGGCCTGGCCGGCCTGATGCTGGCGGGGGTGATCGCCTTTGCGCCAGCGCCGGCATTCGCCTGGGGCCATGAAGGGCACCGGATCAGGTGGCGGCACGCGGGTCGGCGCAGCTTGATGCGTCGTCACTGCTCGCCTTCGCGGAAGCCTGCTTCAGAATCCCGTGTAGTTCCTTCAGAAAAGTCAGGCCGGCACGCGTGCGCTGGACCAGGATGCTGCGCCGGTCCCGTGGATCGCCCCTCCGACGAACGAGATCGAACGCCGCGAGTTGATCGAGCGCTCTCGTAACGACCGGCTTTCCAACGTTCAGCGTCGCCGCAAGGCCGCGAATAGTCTGCTCGCCACTTTCAAGATAACAGACCAGGAAAATGGCCAGCTGACGCACGGTAAGGTCTCGACCCTCTCGCCTCACCAGCTCGACCATGGACTGGCGCAGCATGCCGAGCCGCGGTTCCTTGCTGTCCGATGCAGCCATCAAGGCTCTCCGGTGCCCGCGCCGGCGATGGCCGGGGCGAGCCTCAACTCGACGGCTCTGCGTTCGCGTCGATCTTCGGTGACTTACACGGCCGGTCGGCCATAGTAGTCGGTGAGCCCCTGATCCCAGGAGCTCTGCCTGGTTCGCAACTCGTCCGCTGAATAGGCGGGTGCCTCCTCCAGCGTTGCGCGATCCAGGTTTACGATGTAGCCGCCCAGCCTCACATCGTAGTTGAGGACGTGCCACGGCAGGGGGTGATACTTCTCGCCGATGCCGAGGAAGCCGCCGAAGCTGAGGATCGCGTAGTCGGCCCTACCCGAGACCTTCTCGAGCATCACGTCGTACACGCTGCCGAGCTTCTCTCCAGTCGAATTATAGACACTCGTTCCGCTCACGTTGCTCGCCGCGATGAGGCGGCCAGAGGTGTCGTCGGGATTGTCAACTGTCGCCACCACCATCTCCGTCATGCTGATGAAGAATCTGCGCAGCCTCCTCACAGTCTGTGCAAGGCCGAGCCCGTGCGTTGGGATGCAACGCCGACGCCGATGACGGGTTTGGCGCAGCCGCGCGCGCGAGTGCCGTCTACTAAATGCCAGCGAGGCTGTCGAATGGCCACCAGTTCGGCAGACCCGTGACCCTGAGACCACTGCGGTCCGTTCGGTACTCGCCCCTGCCATCTCATAATCAGTCGATACAAGCAGGTGATCGGCGGCACACTGCGATCGCGCACGGATGCGCGCCGGCGACCGCGGTAGCAATCGGTGTGCGTGCATTGAATCGCATGCTGAAATTTGGGCGGCCCGAATACGTGCGGATCGCATAGGTCGGGCGAGGACTTGGCCTCAACGCGTCCGACGTTTGATCTCTGCGACACGGTCCCGCACCATCTGATAGGGGACGTCGGCTGGCGGGTCAAAGCCATCGCGCTTTGACCCGCCAGCCCGCTCAGCGAGATCGCGGCTCGTCCGAAGTATCCGGCGTAGGCGGCGGAATTGACAGCGAACCGCTCCGGACCTTCTCCAGCGCGATCCTTCCGGCCTCCCATGCCTCTTTGGGAGTTCGGAAGCACCTCGCCGACCGGCGGACAGGCTCTTCGGTGTTGCGCTCCACGTCAAAAATTTTCCAGGCGTATGGTCTGACCGGGTCGGTCATCGGCTTGACCGCCAGCCGAAAGCGCGACGGACCGCGGGTGGGGGTGATCAGGTGTTCCGGCTGTGCCATGCCACGATGATAACGAAAGAAGCCGCTTCGGCACCGGATATGTTCCACCACGCCGCACCGAGAACAGACCCACCTTCGGCTAACCGCTGTCTGCCCGTCGTTCGACCGCATCCTCGACTACGTGCCTCAGCTCCCCGATGGTATCGGAAATCGTCTGGGTCGCTGAACCGGAGATCTCGCCCGGCTCCTCGGCGTACTGCGCAGCGGAGAACTCGATGGCGGCGACCATGTGAGCCATGTTGACCGTGGCCCTGGTCGCGCCTGGCAACGGCGCACCCAAATAATGCTTGGACTCCCAAGCGGTGTCGACGCCATCGGGAACGCCGGCGTGATCAAGCAATACGTCCAGCAGGACAATCCCGTCCGAGGAGACGTGCGCGGCTGACAACGGCGTTGTTGCACAGTCCTGAGCGAGGGCGTTCGGTCCCCTGGGCCGCTTCTGGTCGCCGATCCAAGCAGCTTCTTATCTGGACAGTGCCTCGGCGAGGAGCGGAAGGCTCACATCCATCCGATAGTCCACGTCAGTATGGTTGTCAGCAAACTCCTCGTAGCGGTGGGAGATGCCCATCGCTTCTATCATCCGCGCCAGCCTGCGCGCGCCGTAGAGCAGGTTGAACTGATCCCTCTCCCCGCAGTCGATGTAAAGCGCTTTCATATTCCGCAGGTTTTCGGCCATCGTGTGGGCGACGACGACAGGATCATGCTTCATCCAGTTCGCCCATCGCTCCTCGATCAGTTCGCACGTGTCAAGCGTGACCGGGAGGCGCATGCCGAGGAACTCGGCGGGGTCGGGGTCGTAGCTGGCGGCCATCGCTAGCGTGTTCATCGTCAGGAATGAGCCGTCGCCCCGTTTTAGGGAGTCCTCCATCCGCCGCCACCATGTCTCGATTGAGTTTCCCGCACTGGCGAGCGAGCGGAGAGTCGCCGGCATATGCGGCAGATAGCACTGCTCAAACCCCATATCGCCCGAGTGGCACGCTGCCACCGACCATACGTCCGAGTGGCGGAAGGCATGCATGATCGCTCCGTAACCGCCCGAGCTCTTGCCGAACACGCCGCGCCGGCCCGAACCGCCGCATCCGAGGTGTTGCTCGATCACCGGCAGCATTTCGCTGATGAGGAAATCCTCCCACGCGCCGACAGCGATCGAGTTGATGTATTGATTACCTCCAATGCGGGTGAAGCAATCGGGGAAGGCGACCACGACCGGCGGCATGCGGGCTTCGCCGATCAGCCGGTCGAGACGCTCGGGCATGTTCTCCCGAAATCCTGTCCAGTTGGTCTGCGACAGACCACTGCTGGTAATGCCGACCAGGTTCACCAGCAACGGAAGTCCCCGCCCGTCAAGTCCGGCTGGAAGATAGACGTCGACAGCGCGCTCGGCGGGGTCGCCGAGGATACTGCCCTTGAGTACCTTGCTCTCAACGGTGAGCCGCCTGACGGAGCCCATTGCTCCGAAGAACTTGCGCATGCGGCTACTCCAAGGAAGGGCCGACTTCGTACCCGTGCCCGCGGGGCGTTGCGCGGCGGCATTGGCTTGACGCGGGGTTTGGCGCGCTGGAACTAAGCCACCAGCCGGTGCCTCTCCAGCAGTGCCAGATTGGCCTGGCTGCGATGGGCGGTGTCGGGCCACGCTGCGCTCGCCGTAGTGGCCGGATCGAGTACGGCAGCGAGTTGGCGGCCATCGTGCCGGACATTGGTTAGCGCACGCCGAGCGTGCGGCCAAAGAAGGCGAGTGCGTCGTCGATCGCCGCCTGATGTGTCGGCTTGCGCGGCACACCCGTCGGGCAGACCGGGAGTCTCGCGTCGCCGGCTGGCGTGCAATCGGCCAGGAAGTCGTAGTGGCCGACATGCGGCAGGACGCGGATCGAAGCGCCGGGGATTGCCCTGGCGGCAACCTCACCGTTCGTCGCGGGCGGGGCGACTGCATCGGCGTCGCCCAAGACGATGCGCACCGGCACGGCGATGTGGTGCAGGCTTTCCGGGTCGAGGCTTTGCACGATCGCCGGCGCCATGACGAGCACCCCGCGCACGCCCGGGATGGCGAGGTCCTTGTGGGAGCGGGCCAGCTCTGCTGCCCCCGCGTCGGTCGCGAGGAACTGCTCGGCTTGCGCCGGGGTGACGGTAAACTCCTTCTGTGGGGCGCAGATGCCGTCCGCGGGATGCGCGGCGCAGAAGGCGCGGAAGTGGTCTACGTCGACGTGAGCGCCGGCCGCCGCAAGGGCGGTGAAGCCGCCAGCCGAGAAACCGGCGACGCCCAATCGGGACAAGTCGAGATGCGGCGCGACCGCCGCGTCGGATTTGACGCGCGCAAGGGCAGCGGCGAGGTCCCCCGGACGCTCCCAGAACAGGATGGCGCCGGGGACAGTCATCTTGTCTCGCGCGTTATTGCCGGGATGGTCGACCGCAACCACGACGTAGCCCGCGCGCGCTAGCGCGGTGCCGAACCACGCCATGATGCGCGCGGTGCCGCCGAAGCCGTGCGAGAATAGGATGACCGGATGGCGCATCGCATCGGCGAATGGCGCGGATGGCGCGGCGCTGCCCGGCGTGAACAGCGGATGGCCCGGCGGGCCGATGTTGAGGGGCACCTCTACCGCGCCCGGGGCGGCGGGATACCAGACCGTGACACGCAGCGCCTCGCTGTGCGCAGCGTCGCGGACGGCAGCGGAGGGTTCGATCGTGGTAAGGTCGCGCTCCCCGACCGGGGACGCCGCTGCGGCGGATGCGGCAAGGGTAATGGCGAGGAGGGCAAGGACGAGGTGGCGCACGGGTCAGGGCTCCGAGGCGGAGAGATCAACAGCGCCTTATAAACCCACGATCGCTCACGGCAGGGGGTAGTTTCCCGCCTCAAGCAGATTACGCACCTACTCGCCCCCTCGCCCCCTCGCCCCCTCGAGCCGTCTGCGCGGAGGCGCGGTTCGTCGCTCCTCCCGAAAGCCTTCAGTCGCCAAGCGCCGCAACAGTCAACCCGGCAGATCGATCCGCAGATTGTGGCAAATGGGATTGCCCGATCAAACCATGGTTCTCTGATCCTGACCGCCGAGTTGGGCGGGTTCCTGGCAATCCGCATTTGGGAACAGCCTCGCGGGCGAGCTGCCGCACCACGCGCTAGTTGCTTGCGAGACGACCGGCTCACGCTCGACACCGGAGCTGTGCGTTCGATGATCGCCCTCGACCAGCTGGTTCAGCGGAAGGCGGGTCGACCGTGTCACCGGCAGTCGCGGCAGCGGCTGCCCGATCCGGCCGATGAACACGAACTCGTCCGCGCTGTTGCCCAGCACTTGGCGGAAGCGCGCGGCCAAACCGCGTGCCTTGCGCACGACCGTCGGGTCGGCGGAGAACGTCGTGTCGGTCTCGCCGTAATGCGCGAAGGCCAGGATGGCGAGCGCCGGCTGCACGGCGAGCCCGAGCCGGCTCGCCTCCAGCCAGAAGCGTTGCACGGCCTCGCCGACGCGCAGCAACGCCGTCACGCGCTGCTCCGGCGCGGCGTCGGGTTCGCCCGCCGGATGGGCAAGGCGCATGGTGAAGAAGGCGCCGCTCGCCAGTCCGGGCAGCAGGTCGAGCTGGGCGGCGGTGCTCCAGGTGCCGCCGAGGCGGTTGAGCAGGCGCAGCCGCGACCAGCGCGCCATGCCCCAGCGCATGATCGCAAGCGTCGCGCGGTCGAGGCCCACGGCGCCGCCCGGAATGCCCTCGGGGCTGTGTTTGCGGGTGAAATCCAGCATCCGGCGGTGCACCTCGTAGGCCTCCGGCGTGCGCAGCCGAATGTCCGTGGCGCGGGCGCCGAGCAGTGCGATCCGCAGCCGCGCGCCACGCGATGGGTGCCATTCGAGGCGGATATCCGCGCCCGCGGCGTCGGTCAGGGATTGCGTCTCGCGCGCGGTCAACTTGCGCGCGCGGTAGCGCCGCCGGTCGACCGAACGCTGCATGAGGTGCGGCAGCCACCGATCCGGCGTGGCCGAGGCGTCGGGGTGGAAATCGACCCGCATGACGTGCCGGCCCGGCGAGCCCTGGAGGCCCTCGTAAGACCACGTCATGGCACGGTCCCAGCCGGTGGCGGCGACGCGCAGGCTCTCGAGCAGCACGCCACCGGCGATTAGCGTCGGCTCCCCGCCACGGTACTCATATACGTTTTCGCCATGGTCGGCGTCGAGCCGCACGCGCAGGCTGTTCTCGTCGATAATCTCAAAGCGCCACGGCTGGACATTGTCGCCGCTCGGCGCCCATCGCGCTGCGCGCAGGATCTCCTCGATTGGCGAACCGGGCGGCGGCTCGGATGGCGGCGGCTTCTTACGTGCCAGGGCTTCGAGGCCGCGCTTGCCCAGCGCGATCTTGAGGCTCTGCAGCGGTCCCGCATTGCCCCAACGCAGCTTCGTGACCGCGAGCTTGCCGACGTAGGGATCGTAATGATGGTGGTATGGAATCGCCGGAACGCCGCTGCGGCCGAGCATCAGCTTCACCGCATTGACCGCCGCAACGCCCGAGCAGAGCTGGCATGACGCCCCGGTGGACGGCGCGCGCTTGGCGGCGAAGTCGAGCCGGAACGGATCGACCAGATAGCCACGATGCAGCGCCCGCGGCACGAGCCCGACCAAAAAGCGCAGATATTGTTCGAGCTCCGGCCGGCCCTCGAAACGGAAATACCGTTCGAAACTCATGCCTCCCGGCAGGAAGGCGAGGAAGCCAACGCCCATGCCGACCGGTGCCGCGCACAGCGCGGGAATGCCGAGCTCGGCGCAGCGCGCGTACACCTTGCGGCGGATATCCAGCACGAAAAAGTCGAAGCCGTCCACGAACACGTCCACGCCATCGAGAAAGGCGTCGATGTTGCTGTCGTCGATGCCTTGATCGAACCGCCGGATTGACACCTCGGGGTTGATCGAGCGCGCCATCTCCTCCAGCACCTCCGCCTTCGGCCGGCCTCTGCGGAGCTGCCCACCGCAAGAACTGCAATTGGCTCGACCTGCTGAAGATTATAGCAGGTCCGCTACCGCATCCCGGTACCGGGTGAGGTGCCGTCGTGCCTTTCACCTTGCGCCAGGTGCGGCTGACGACGTCCTTGCCAACCGCGCCCTTGAACAACGCGCCCAGCGCACGCTTGACCCGCCTGGTGTTGGTTCCGGCCAGGTAGGCGCCGGCGATCAGCGCCTCCACCTGCCGGGTCATCCGCGCGTAGCGAGGCAGCACCGTGCTGCGCCATTCCCGCGTCCCGCCGTCCTCCGCTGCCAGTCGGGCCCGTGGCACGCTGATCGCCACCGCGCCGAAGGAGCCGGTCAGCTGCCGCTCGCGGGTCCCATTCCGGTAGCCCTTGCCGCCGGTGCTCCGCGCGTAGCGCTCGCGCCCCAGTGCCGCCGCCAGCTCCTGCTCGACCATCTCCTCGATGAAGCCGCGGATCCGATCGCGCAGCCCGGCCTCGATCGGATCGAACCAAGCTTCTCCCGCAAACAGCTCTGTCGCGGTCGGCGTCGTGCTATTCCTATCCATGGCGTGGTCTCCGCCGGCGCTCGAACGCCGGTCATGACTCGTTGAACAAGTCGGAGACTACGCCACCCAGCTTTTCCACCACATTCGCGACGGCACCCCGGGTGATCGCGGCGAGGTGGTCCGCGGCAGAGTGGCTGGTTATGCGTCTGTGATGACCGCGCGGGAAATTCGTGTGGGCGGTAACATGGGTGACATCGGCCTCCTTCCAGAAGGTAATCTCGCGCCGCCAATCGGCCTCGCTGCCGGCGCCGGGGGAGACCCAGAGCTCGATACCCATCTGTGCTGGATCGCGGCCGGCTTCACGGGTCCAGCGGCGGAGTTTGTCAAAGGCAGCAAGGGCCGTGTCGTCGGCAGTCGATCAGGACCGGTAGACCGGCCTTCAGGGCACGGCGCTGAATCATGCGGTAGGCGTCGACGCGGTTCATCGGCCGCAGGCCGAGGGCGCCGGTCCGGCCGATGGCGAAACGGAAGAGGGGAGACCGGCCTTCCTCGACGATGCCGGCCTTGAAGTACTCGTCGAGGAACGCTTCCAGCTTGTGGTGCGCCGGCATCTCGTGCTGCTTGCCGCCTTTCTCGTGCAACCGCACCCACCAGCATTTTCCATTGGCGAAGTAGTCCTCGACCCGCATGGCGAGGACGGCGCTGACGCGCGCAGGCGTAGGTCATCACGCCTATCAGCGCCCGGTCGCGCAACCCGATCAGGGTGGACGTGTCAATGCTGTCGAGCAGCTCCCGCGCCTGGTCGGACGTGAGCACCGGGGTCTTGCCGCGGTTGACGACGTGCTTGGGACCGCGGACGGCGTGGGCGGGATTGGTGGCGAGCACCCCGCCGGTGACCAGCCAGTCGAACAGCATGCGGATCGCCGCCAAATGCTGCTTGACCGACGCTTGGCCATGCTGGCTTGGAGTTGCTCGACATAGGTGGCGATATGCAGCGGCTCGATGTCGTCCAGGACGCCGAGCTGGTGGTGTTCGCTCCAGGCGAAGAAGTGCCGGGCGGCCCGGTAGTAGGCCATCCGGGTGTTGCGATTGCGGATGGTGGCGGCGAGGAATTCGAGGAAGCGCCGCGTCGCGGTCTCGCCGGCGTCGGCGATGGTCCGCGGCACCACGACGCCGGGGCCAATGGTGGTCACCGGCTTGCGGCTGGTGACGGCGAGATCTTGGCTCACCGGAGCTCCTCGACGGGCTCGGCGATTTCGTCGTAGCCGCGGCCGGGAAACTCGACCGGGCACAGGCCGTGGCCGAACGGATCGGCCACCACGACGATCTTGCCCCAGGCTTCGACGCGGATCTCGATCTCGGCCCGCGCACCGGCAGCAAGCGCGCGCCCGAGGGCGGCGTCGACGTCGTCGACCACGACGTCGAACTGCACGGGAGTCCAGTGGCGATCGTAGCGGCGCAGGCTGTCACCAGCACCGGGCGAGCCTTCAGGCTTCTGCAGCAGGTAGAGCCGCACCGGCCAGTCACCCAGCTCGGCGGCATCGGCACCGAGGCGCCGGGTCACGGTCAGGCCGAACGCACCGGCGTAGAAGGCGATCGCGCGGCCGAGGTCCGGGACGTCGATGTTGATCAGCAGCCCCATAATTTAGTGTAACGTAACGTCCTTGCGGCAGGGCGTCGTTCTACAGTCCCAATTGGCCAACTGGACTCTCTCGGCTGAGCTTGCCCCGACGAATGTAGCTGCGCATCGTCGTCAGGCTGCGATGCCGACCCACGCATTGCGGTAAGCCGTCATGACAAACCAGGCGCGCAGGCCATGTGGGCTGAACGGATCGAATCTCGGCCCCGCTCCATCCAGCGGTCGCAAGCCGAGCGCGCGCTAGCGGTCGAGAGTTGGTAAGCTGAGATCATGAGCGACTCTGGGCTTCCCGTTACCGCCGGACGACTACGCGACCCTTCTGACGACCCTGAAGGAGCGGATCCGTGCGGCGCGGCTCCGGGCGGCGGTCGCTGTCAACCATGAGCTGATTCTTCTCTACTGGAGCATCGGTCGCGACATTCTTGCCCGCATGTCGGCCGAGGGTTGGGGCGCCAAGGTGGTCCAGCGGCTTGCTCAGGATCTGAGGCGCGACTTCCCGGATATGACCGGACTCTCGCCGCGAAACCTCACCTACATGCGTGCCTTCGCCGAGGCCTACCCGGACCAGCAAATTGTGCAACAGGTTGTTGCACAATTGCCGTGGGGACATAACCTTCGCCTCCTCGAGGCCCTGAAAGGCCCCGACGAGCGGCTCTGGTACGCCCGCCAAGCAATCGAGCACGGTTGGAGCCGCGCCGTCCTCGTCCACCAGATCGAGAGCGGCCTGATCCACCGCCACGGCAAGGCTATCACGAATTTCGGCCAGACGCTTCCTAAGCCACAGTCCGACCTGGCGCGGGAGCTCATGAAGGATCCCTACGACTTCGAGTTCCTGGCCCTCGCAAATGAGGTTTCGGAGCGGGAACTGGAGCGCGGCCTTCTCGAACATCTGCGGTCCTTGATTCTCGAACTCGGCAAGGGGTTCGCCTTCGTCGGCAGCCAGTATCACCTCGAGGTGGGTGGCCAGGACTTCTATCTCGACCTACTATTTTATCATCTCCGGTTGCGGTGTTTTGTCGTCATCGATTTGAAGGTCGATGACTTCAAGCCGGAATACGCAGGCAAAATGAATTTCTACCTGTCAGCCGTCGACGACCTGCTGCGTCATCCGACCGATGCGCCGACGATCGGCATGATCCTATGCAAGGGCAAGAATGCAGTGATCGTGGAGTATGCTCTTCGCGACGCGGTCAAGCCGATGGGCGTGGCCAATTATCGGGTATCCTCGAAATTGCCGACACATTTGCAAGGGGAGCTACCGACGTCGGACGAACTCGCGCGCGAGTTCCCGCTCATGTCGCTGGTCAAGCTGCGCGTCGAGATCGAGCAGCAACTGCGGACCATCGCGGCTTCGCGTGGCGTGTCGGGGCGTTCGGCGGGTATCGCTCCAATGCTGCAAGAGCTGCAAAGGGTCGGTGCCTTGCCGGAGAGCGCGCAGGCGTTCCAGGCGACGCTGCGCGTGCTGAACGACGCCGCGCACGGCATCGAAGTGGGCCCGGATGCCGCAACCGACGCCGTAAAGGCCGGATCGAGGTTCCTCGACCACCTACGACGCCTGCGCTGGCCATGACCTCGCGCCCCGCTGCCGTCAAAGACCCAACTTGCCGGCCGGACTGGCGGTTCCGAGTTTGGCGCGACGTACGTAGCCGCGCATGGTGGCGAGGCTGCGATGGCGCGTGTGGCCCATGATCTCCTCGTCCGAGACGCCGTTCTTGTAGGCCGTGGTGACGAACCCCGCCCGCATGCCGTGCGGCGTGACCGGCTCCCAGATCGTGCCGCGGATCTTCGCCTGCGCGGCACGCTTCTTGAGGATCTGTCGCACGGCGTCGGGATCCAGCCGTCTGGTATGGACCGCCCCCCAGCGATCGACCTTGCGGAAGATCGGACCGGCCTTGATCTCGGCTTCCTCAAGCCACAGCCTCAGCGCCGCAACCGGACACGTCTCGGCCGCCTGACCGCGTGGGATGCCGATCTCCGCGCCGGCGCCCTCCTTATCGGTCTTCGACCGGATGATGAGCAGACGCATGCCTTCCTTGGTCCAAGTCACATGCTCGATGTCGAGCCCGACCAGCTCCGAGCGGCGCAGGGCGCCGGCAAAG
This sequence comes from uncultured Alphaproteobacteria bacterium, assembly GCA_963795435.1. Lineage (GTDB taxonomy): Bacteria > Pseudomonadota > Alphaproteobacteria > Acetobacterales > Acetobacteraceae > JAFKFI01. The sequence continues at coordinate 7,747 of CAWCHV010000009.1, read as the reverse complement.
CCGACCAGGAACAGTGCCCGGTCACGGATGCCCGCGATATCGGTCCCGCACACCATCGAGAGTCGTCGAATCTCTGCGGTGGTGAGCGCGGCCGACCGGCGGGGCGGCTCACCGTGCGTGCGGGCGATACCGCGCAAGGTCTCGCGGATCGCGGGATGCCGGGTATCCAGGGGCTGCTTGGCGATCCGGTGGGCCCGCGCGATCGCGGCCACCCGGCGGCGCAATGTCGAGAGCGCATAGCCGCGCCCGGCATCGGCCAGATAGGCGCCGACGATCTCCGGCGTCGCCGGCATCGGATCGAGCTTGCGCTCCAGGCACCAGGCCTTGAAGTTGGCCAGATCCGCCTTGTAGGCGCGCAGCGTCGCCGGCGCGTCGGCCGCCGACTGGTAGACCTGCGAGCGAGCCAGAGAACGGGCCATTCGCAGCGTGAGCGGCGGGCCCGCATCGTCGGCGCGCTGGACCCCATTGGTTGAGGGCGCGATGACCGCGCGATGAGAGGAACCGCTGCTCTGGCGTGCCATGGTCGCAGCTTCGATCAAACCCGGATTCGCGGTCACTGGGCACATCTGGCCGGCCGCGGTCCGCATAACGTGCTGATATGATTTGATTCTGAGCCCAGGCCCGGCTGCGATCGGCTCAAAAACATAGGCACACGACTCGGCGATATTGTGATTGCGGCGCGCGTTTGCGTTGGGTTACGCATGGGCATGTATCTGCGGATCACCCAGCGGCAGAACCGCGACGGCTCAACTGTCGCCTACTACGCCCTCGCCGAAAGCGTGTGGAACGCCGACGCAAAGCAGCCGCAAGCGCATGTGATCCATAGCTTCGGCCGCGCTGATCAGGTCGACCGCGCCGCTCTCGAACGGCTGGTGAAGAGCATCAACCGGGTACTCGATGACGACACTGGTGCTGCTGCTGGCGGGAGCCCACGGGACATCCCTGAGATCGAGATCGAGCGGGTGTTCGAACTCGGCGTCGTGCTCGCCGCCCGCACGCTGTGGGAGGAGCTCGGCATCGGTGCGGCGATCCGCGCCTGCGCCGAACGGGCCAATCTCACCGCGCCCCACGAGACGGCGCTGTTCGCCATGGCCGCCAACCGGCTCGATGATCCGCTCTCCAAGCTGGCGTGCGCGGAGCGCTGGCTGCCCGACATCGCCTGGCTCCCTGACGCGACCGGGTTGGGGGTCGATCAATGCTACCGCGCGCTCGACTTCCTGACGGTCTGGGCCGAGCAGATCGAGCGCGACGTGTTCCTCAAGGCCGCCGACCTGTTCCACCTCGATGTCGATCTGATCTTCTACGACACGACCACGGCCTATTTCGAGATCGACGAGCCTGACGAAGACGCGCAGGAATTTGCCGGTCGCCTCTATGCGCCGCTGCGTCGCAGAGGCCACAGCAAGGAAGGCCGCGACAACCAGCCGCAGGTCATCATCGCGCTCGCCGTCACGCGCGACGGGATGCCGGTGCGCTCCTGGGTGCTGCCCGGCGACACCGCCGACGTGACGACGGTCGCCCGCGTCAAGGACGATCTGCGCGCCTGGCGGCTTGGCCGCTGCCTCTTTGTCGGTGATGCCGGGATGTACTCGGCCGACAACCTGGCGGCGCTCAGCCGCGGCTTGGGGCGCTACATCCTGGCCGTGCCGATGCGTCGCGTGCGCGACATCGAGGCTGCGGTCCTGACCCGGCCGGGCCGCTACAAGCAGGTCGCCGACAATCTGCAGGTCAAGGAGGTATGGGTCGGCGATGGCGAGCGACGCAAGCGCTACGTCCTCTGCCTCAATCCGCAAGAGGCGGAACGCGAACGCACGCGTCGCCAGCAGCTGCTGGTCGAGCTCGACACCGAATTGGCGCGGCTGGAGCAGCGCGAGGACGACCATCCGAAGGCAGCGTGCGCGCTGATGGCGTCACGCCGCTACGGCCGCTACCTGAGTGCGGATTGGCGCGGCCGGCCACAGCTCGATGCGGCGAAGGTCAAGGCGGCGGAGAAGTTCGACGGCAAGTTCGTGGTGATCAGCAACGACGACACACTGTCGGCCGAGGACATCGCGCTGGGATACAAAGCGGGGTGGATCATCAAGTCTTGCTTTAGGCGGTTGAAGCAGACCGGCCTGCAGGTACGGCCGATGTTCCATTGGACGCCCCGCCGCATCGAGGCCCATGTGAAGCTTTGCGTGTTGGCGCTGCAGATGCAGCGGGCCGCTGAGATCCGCTGCCAGCTTCCCTGGGCACGCATCGCCCATACCCTCGGCGCGCTGAAGGCGGTGCGCTACCGCTGCGAGGGCCGGGCTATTGTTCAGCGCACGAAAATCGCCGCTGAGATGTCCGCGACACTGAAAACCCTCGGTGTACCAGTGCCTAAGCAACTCCTCGCCGTCGAAGAGCCACCTCAGACGATCGCCGCGGCATAGACACACGCCCGGAATCCGTCCAACGCAAGCCATTGAGATCTCGACCAATTTCAGGCCGTCTGCCTAGCCGCCGCGAACCCAGGTCAAATAGACGCTGGATTGTCAACACGTGGGAAGGGAGCTTATCGCGTATTGACGAGGGGCAGGCAAAACAGCTGCCCTTGTTACAATTCCCTGTCGGCGTCTCGCTTATTCATTCAGCAGCACCACTAAACCGTTCGACGGCCCGGGACCGCCTCGCTAATTCGTTCAGCCGCTGAACGAATTAGCGGTGCATGCGGCGGCATGGTCCTCCCAGCCACGCACCGGCATCTGGCTTCGCACACCTTCGTTGCTTGCTGCATCTCCGCCTTGGTACGCAGAGATCCCGCGCCGGTCGCTACGCACAACGACAGGGCGTAGTCCCACATCGGGCTGGTCATTCCGATCTGCCGCGGGTCGAACAGCGCCGCGAGCAGGTCGTACGCTTGGTCGTCGTCTCGGCAACGCGTGTGGCGCCAGAAGACCGCGTCGGGAGTCGCAAGCACGTGCCATGCGTACCAGGCGGACACGGCCCTGCTGTTTCGTGGCCAGGGTCGGGAGCCCGCATCGAGGTCTGTCGCTGACAGCACGTCCTCCACCTCGAACACGGCGTTGCCTTGCCGTCCGCCGCTGACGCGCAACCTCAACCGGTCGTTGACCGCTCGCACGAGCTCGACGCACCCGGCGGCCGGTAGTGGAACCGGTGGGAACGGCCTGCTGAGACTGTACGGCGCCGCTGCACGCAACCGGCTCGACAGCAGCTTGACGTCGTCGATCAGCGTACGATGCTGGTGGTCGCTGACTTCGCCAGCCACGATGGCGCGTGGGTGCCGGTCGCAGGTCAGGGTCCACGGCGCCAGGTCAGTAAGCCACTCGACCGGCCGTGACCTGCCGGGGGGAATGTCTGCAGGGCACGCTCGGCATGGCGTCGCAAGGTGGACAAACCCGGCCATATCCCGCGAGAGTTGCCCGAACGTCATCCGGTCGCGGATGGAGCGCTCGTCGATGCCGATTTGGTCGGCGAGCATCCGCAGCCATCGCCGGGGCGGCTCCATGCTGAGCGATCGCAGCCGGCGCGGAGCCGGAAGGCCGAGCACTCGCAGGAAGCCCCACCAGCTTAGCCCGTAAGCATCTGCGATTGCCTGCACCCAACCGGACAGGCTCTCCCCGGCATACGGCGGCGGCACCAACGGCAGCCTCGGACGCCGCGTGAACAACCAGGTCGTATTCGGTGTGACTTTCGCAGATACGGCGACTGCGGGCTTGCCTACGACTTGCTTACCGGGCGCGCCGCTCCGCACGGGCGCTCTCCTCGATCAGTTCGGTGTCAATCCGCTCCGCCCCGGTGCGCACTGCGGTTTCGGCCGCGCGCACGATGATGCGGAAGACGTCGCGCGTGACCCCGCCCGTGTGGGCCAGCAGCAGACGCACGGCCGCAGGCTCGTCCAGCTCCGACGGCCGCCGCAGCGGCAGCGCCGAGGCGACCGTGGCGAGCAACGAGCGGAACGCGTTGTCCTCCCGCCAGCGCGGAATGTCGAAGGTCCAGAACCGGCTTTCGACCTGGGCGTCGGTGCGGATTGCTTGCAGCGCATCTTGCGTGCCGAGTGCCACGATCGGCACGCGCAACTCGTTGCCCAGGAACTTGATCAGGTTCAGCGCCTGCCGCTGCTGGCGGTGGCTGCCGGAGAGCAGATGATGCACCTCGTCGATCATCAGCATGCCGGGCCTGAGCTGCGGCAATAGGCGAAGGGCAAGTGCCTCCTTGCGCGCGAGCGTCGCCCGCGGCTCCAGCGGCGCGCCGACGCCGGCCAGCAGTTGCGCGTAGAAGCGCCCCTCATCGGGGACCGGCGGCATCTGCACGTAGAGGACGGGCGTGACGGTTGCCCCGAGCGCCTCGTCGAAGCCCGCCGGGTGTTCGCGCCGGAACTTCTCCGCCAGCATCGTCTTGCCCATGCCGGCATCCGCGTGGACGAGGCAGTTCGGCATGCAGGTGCGCCCGGGATAGGCGAGCAGCTCCTCGAACAGGGCGAGGCCCTCGACCGCCCGATGGAACGGCACGAAGCGGTCGGAACGGATCCGACGGATGCGCGCCGTGTCGTCCCCGAGGGCGTGCTGGCGCGTCTCGGGCCGGAGGTGGCCGACGTCGAGCGCGGCCATTCTCACGACCACTCCTCAACGTCGAGGATCTCGGGCGGCTGACTGTAGTCGATCCCGGGTCCGGCGGCTTCTTCCGGATTGCTGGCCCGGGCGCGGACCCGAGCCGTGCCGGCATGTGCCGTGCGCTGTGAGAGGCGGCGCGCTGCCTTGGTCTGTTTCGCAGCCTCCGCAAGCAGCCGGCGCTGCGCCTCGACGGCCTCGAACCGCGCCACTGCGTCGACCTCCCGCCGCCCTTGCGCAAGCAGGTGCTTGCGGGCGGCTCGCCACTCCCAGAGTGTCACCGGCGGCCGCCGCAGGTCTTTGTAGTGCAACTCGAGGTACTCGCCCTTGTCAGGCGGACGCAGCCAGACGCGAGAGAGGTCGCGCGGGTCGTAGCGCACGGGCAGCTTGCCCTGGGTTCGGGCCGCGAGCGCGGGCAGCGCATCGTGCCAGTAGCCGATCTTGAACAGCTCCACCCCGTCGCGGCGCGGCTGTCGGCGTTCGAACGGCAGGAAGTCCAAGCGCACCCGCGCAGGGTTGGCTTGCGTGCGCGGTGGCTGTCCCGCGATGATGGCCTCGCGCCAGACCCCAAGCGGGGTGCGCCCGCCGAGGCCTTGGTGCGGCGAGCCGTGATAGATGACGGCGATCTGGCGCGCGAGCCATATGTCGAGCTCAGCAAGCGTCATCACTGCGTGCCGCTCGCTGTCGTAGGCTCCGCGCTCGGCAACGTTGGAGAAGGTCGTGCCGGGCAGTAGGTGGACCTTGCCCATCGTTGTGCCCACCAGCCGCTCGATGTGGCCGCCGTAATGAGGCGTTGCGACCGGGCGGTAGTTAATGACGATGCCGTGCTCCTCGCAGCCGCGAACGAGTGCGTCGGCGTGGAATTCGGTGGCGTTGTCGAGGTGGATTGACTGGGGAAGGCCGCCGGGCCAGTCCGTGTCGATCCCCAATTGCGTGAGCCAACCCCGCTTGTCGCCGACGGCGTGGGCCATGCAGAGCGCGACGGAGAGCGAAGACGGGGCTTCAAGCGTCACGTAGCAGCCGACCACGATGCGACTGAACACGTCGATGGCCAGCGTCAGCCAAGGTCGGCCAATCGGCTCACGGTAGGCCTCATCCACGACGATCAGGTCCACGCGAGTATGATCGATCTGGACCAGGCTGAGCGGCCGCGTCGAGGGCGCGAACGGCTCCCTGGCTGGGCCGTAGCGGTCTCGTGCCGCCTTGCGGCCGTGCCGGCGCGCGGCGATGTCGACCGGGTCCACCGCCTTGAGCCGGCGCCGCACTGTCTCGTTTCCGGGAGGCTTCAGCCCGCGGCGGCGGCACTCGTGCCGGATCGCCTCGAAAAGGGCCTGCTTCGACGGCTTCTGCACGGCAGCGAAGTACCCGCCGATCTGGCCCGCGACGACGGCCTCAACGTCGTCCAGGAGCAGCTTCGATCCAAATGGTCGCCCCCTTTCGCGTGGCACGAGCGCCGACGCACGTCTGTCCGCGCGCAGCCGGCCGATCAAGGCGAATGCCCACCGCTCCGAGATTCCGAGTCGGCCGGCCGCTGCAGCGACCTCAGCCCGGCTGACGGCGCCCTCTCGCTCGGCAAGCGGCCGGAGCACCTTGTCACGCCGGACCGCCTTCTCCCAAGCGGTCGCGGCGACAGCCGTCAGCTCGCAGATCGCGGTCATCGCCGGTGACCCGCACGGATGACGGTCTCGTCAAGAAGTACCGCTGCAATTCCAGTCTCGCGGCTCAGCGCACAAAGCCGAGCCGTCAAGAGGTCGCGGTCGGCCGCAGCTTGATCGGCGTACTTCACCTCGACGTAGGTCTCGAGCCCAAAACCGAGATGCGCGATCGCGTCGGGCAGTTGGTCGAAGATGGCGAGGAAGTCTGGCGTGTAGCGCCGCTCCCGCCCGTCGTAGGCGAACCTGATGCTGATCGGTTGGCTCTCAATCCGGAGGAAACCGTCATGGCTGGCGAGGAAGGCAATGCAGTCCCGCTCGAGCGCGCTCTCGAAACGAACCATCCCATGGCCACGCCGCACCGGATGCCAGCCGGTCACGTGCGCGCCATGCGACAGCGGGATGCGTCGTGCCCTCATCCAACTCCGCGCCGAGCAGCCTGTTCCTCTCGCGAACGGGCGCAAAAGATTGCCTGCGACTTGCTGAACGGTTTACTGAGTTCGCACGATTCGCGGTCAAGACAGCTGAACGATTTACCGAGTTCAGCTAAGCTTCTGACACGCCACGGAACCCGCTGAACGATTTAACCGTGCGCCGACAGCAGCGCCAGGTCGAGCAGCGGAACGAATTGCTGCCCGCCGTGCATGTCGCGCTCGAGCACGCCCCCTTGCGGGCGGGTCCGCGGGAAGGACAGCTTGACCACGTTCAGCGCGTCGACCGTGAAGCGCCGGCGTGCCGGACATCGACACCGTAGAGCGCCGCGATCGCGGCGCTGCCGATGGCGGGGTCGTCGCGATGGCGCCGGTAGGCGTCCGGGCCGTCGAAGAACAGATCGATGGTCAGCCAGAACGGGCCGGCGTTCTTGGAGCGCACGTAGCGGCAGACATCCTTGAGCTTAGGCATGGGCCGGGACGCCCGCTGCCGCGAAGTGACCCACCCAGCGCGTGCGGACCAGCTCGAACGGCGTCGCCGTCTCGACGACGTGATTGAGGAGGAACTCGAATACCTGCCCGCGCTCGATCTCGGCCGGCGAGAACGGAAAGCCGTAGCTCGGCAGCTCCTTGCCGTCGCGCACGGGAAGATGAAAGAAGAACGGGTTGCAGACCTTGGCGATCTCGGTCGCCAGCGCCTGGGTGGCGGCGGTCGCGACGAACATCAGGCCGATCTCGAGCGGCGCGGGCGCGCCGGCCGGAGGCGGGCGGCCCGAGACGGCGTTCCATCCGTACGGCCGTAACGAGATATCGGCCTCGCCGCCTTCCAGCCCCAGGGCGCGCCGCACCCTCTGTGGAGCGCGTCCGACATGCGCGTGGAGAAAAGGTCGATATCGGCGAGCACGGAGGGTCTTCGATCCCCACGAGCATGATCGTCTGGAACCGCCGCCGCCGGCGCCCTCCAGCTTCATGTGTAGGGCGCCCGGTCGAACCGGGAGCCGGTGACGCGCACCGTGCGTGCGTCCACGGCCTCGTAGACGGCCTCGGTCACGTCGAGCACGCCGCCCGGCTC
>CAWCHV010000008.1:0-166531 GCA_963795435.1 uncultured Alphaproteobacteria bacterium | reverse complement strand
GATGACGTCGCGTCGAATCGGGCTTTCCCGACGCGGACGTGATCTGATTCAAGCTGCTGGCTGGGTTGGAGGCCAGCAGCGGATGGCAAAGCCCTTGTCCAAGGATCTACGCGAGCGGGTGGTGATGGCGGTGGTGCGCGACGGATTGTCGGGCAACCAGGCGGCGGCGCGGTTCGGGGTTGCCGTCAGCACGGCCAACGCCTGGGTCAATCGATTCCGGCAGACGGGGAGCTTGGCACCTGGGCAGATCGGCGGACACCAGCCGGCCACGCTTTCGGGGGTGCACCGCGATTGGCTGCTGGCGCGCTGCAAGGGTGGCGACTTTACCTTGCGCGGCCTGGTGAGCGAGCTCGCCGTCGAGCGGGGCCTCAAGGTCGACTATGTATCGGTCTGGCGTTTCGTGCACGCCGAGGGGCTGACGCATAAAAAAAGACCGTTCAGGCCAGCGAGCGCGATCGCCCCGACGTCGCCCGACGGCGGGCGCAGTGGCAGCGCTATCAAGGGTGGATCGATCCCAAGCGTCTGGTGTTTATCGACGAAACATGGACCAAGACGAACATGGCCCCGCTCCGTGGCTGGGCGCCCAAGGGCAGCCGCTTGCCGGGCCGTGTGCCGTACGGCCACTGGAACACCATGACGTTTCTGGCTGCCCTCCGCCACGACCGGATCGAGGCGCCATTCCTGCTCGATGGCGCGATCAACCACGAAAGCTTCCTGGCCTATGTCGAGCAGGTGCTGGTACCGACCTTACGCCACGGCGACGTGGTCGTGGCCGACAACCTCGCCTGCCACAAAAGCCCAGCGATACGGCGCGCCATACGCAACACCGGTGCACGTCTGCTCCTGCTGCCGAAATATTCGCCCGACCTGAACCCGATCGAGCAGGTGTTCGCCAAACTCAAACACCTCCTGCGCAAGGCCGCCGCTCGAAGCCGAGCAGCCGTCTGCACCCTCATCGGCCAGCTGCTCAAAACCTACACGCCCAGGAATGCGCCAACTATCTCGCCAACTCAGGCTATGACGGACGTAATGTCATCCCGCTCTAACTGCGATCTGTGTCGTGGACGACACCGGTCGCCGAGTGTGGCGTGGTCAGTGCCCGACGCCGCCGGAGCAGATCGAGCGGGTGGTCCGGCGGCATGCGGAAGGCGCAGCGGTCGAGGTTGAGACTGTTGGCACCAGATCCCCTGGGGCGTCCACCCCAACGGGGGGCGTCGACCCCCACGGAATTGCCCCTGCTACTGCGTCGTTCCGTCCGGCCCCCCCCATGATCCGCCCGGATCGCGCCCGGCTACAGGCCCTTCTCCACCATGTCGAGCAGACGCTCGCCGATGGCGCCGGCCCGCGCGGGGGCGAGGCCGCGCAATGGCCCGTCGATGACGAGCATCGCGAGGCCATGTACCGCCGACCAGGCCAGGTATTCCGCGCCGGGACGGCGAGCCTCCGGCAGCACGCCGGCCGCGACCAGCCGGTCCAGCGCGGCGCCGAGCAACTCGAAGGGATCGAGACCGCTGTTGCCGGCCTTGTCGGGATCGACGGCATCCTGGGAGTCGCCGGGGACCGCGAACGCGCTGCGGAACAGCCCGGGTTCCGCCCGGGCGAACCGCAGATAGCCGGCGCCGATCGCCCGCAGGCTGGCACGGGCCAGAGCAGCCTCATCGTCCACGCGTGGAAGTTCGGCCAGCTCGGTCTCCATCGCGACGGCCAGCGCCGACAGGGCGGCAGAGCGGACCGCTCCCAGCAACTCGCGCCGGCTGGCGAAGTGCCGGTACGCCGCGTTCGGTACCACCCCCGCGCGCCGCGTGGCCTCCCGCAGCACCACCGCGTCGGGCCCGCCGCCGCGCGCCAGCTCGATCCCCGCGTCGATCAGCGCCCGCCGGAGGTCGCCGTGGCGATAGGTTCCGCGAACCGGCGGACCGGCCGGCCGCGGCATCACCGTTCCTTGATGTGGACACTGTCCATAAGCGTTGATATAGCTTGTGGACGGTGTTCACAATAGTAAACGTCGCGTCGCATTGCGATTGGGCGCGACGATCACCCCTCCTGGAGAGGATACGCCGATGCTAATCCAGCCCTACCTGTTCTTCGACGGTCGCTGCGAGGAGGCGATCGAGTTCTACCGGCGCGCGCTCGGCGCCGAGGTGACGATGCTCATGCGCTTCAAGGAGATGCCCGACCCGCCGCCCGGCTCGATCCCGCCGGGGGGCGAGGACAAGGTGATGCACGCAAGCATCCAGATCGGCGATGCGACGGTGCTGGCCTCGGACGGGCGCTGCCAGGGTCAGCCGAGCTTCCAGGGCTTCGCCCTGTCGCTCACCGCGGCCGACGACGCCGAGGCCAAGCGGCTGTTCGCTGCCTTGTCGGACGGCGGACAGGTGCAGATGCCGCTCGGAAAAACCTTCTTCTCTCCGCAATTCGGCATGGTCGCCGACCGTTTCGGCGTCGCGTGGATGGTCTACGTGGCGCCATAACGCCAATCCCCTCTCCCGCACCGGCGGGAGAGGGGAGATTTCGCGACCGGAGCCGGCCCGTCAGCCCGGTGCGGCGCCCTGGGTCTGCACCTGCAGCATGTAGAGCGACTGGCTCGCGCAGATCATCAGGTGGTTCCGCTTCGGCCCGCCGAACGCGACGTTGGCGGCGACCTCCGGCAGTCGGATCCGGCCGAGCAGCTTGCCCTGCGGCGAGAACACCAGCACCCCAGCGTAGCCGAGCGGCGCGTTCGAACTGCACCACAGATTGCCGGCCACGTCGGCGCGCATCCCGTCCGGCCCGCAATGCACGCCGTCCACCGTCATATCGGTGAACATCCGCTGGTTGGCGAGCTTTTCCCCCTGCACGTCGAAGGCGTAGATCACGCCCTTGCCGCCGTCGCCGGTGTCGCCCGGCCCCTTGCCGGTGCTGATGAGATAGAGCGTCTTGTAGTCCGGCGAGAAGCAGATGCCGTTGGGGTCGGGCACCTGGTCGCCAGGGACCACCACGTCAAGTCGGCCGCTCGGGTCCCAGCGATAGGTGTTGGTCGGCAACTCCCGCTTTCGCCCACCGATCACGCCGGCATCGGGAGCGCCGATGCGGGGATTGAGCACGCCTTGCGGGTTGGTCGGTCCGCCAGCGTCGTCGGGATGGCCCTCGGAGAGCGAGTCGCCATAGGGGGGATCGGTGAACCAGATGCTGCCATCCGGGTGCGGCACGAGATCGTTGGGCGAGTTCAGCGGCTTGCCCTCGAAGCTGTCGGCGATCACCGTCATCGTCCCGTCATGCTCCCAGCGGACGACCCGGCGGTGGAAATCCTCGGTCGAGAGCTGGCGGCCCTGGAAGTCGAAGGAATTGCCGTTGCTGTTGAACGACGGCTTGCGGAACGTCGTGACCCGTCGGTCATCCCAGAGAAACCGGTACTGGGTGTTGGCCTGGACGTCGCTGAACACCAGGTACTGCCCCTCGCTCGACCAGGCGGGCCCCTCCGCCCAGAGAAAGCCGGTCCAGATCCGGTGTACCGGGGTGATGCCGAGCAGGTATTGCTTGAAGGCGTCGTCCGCCACGATGATGTCCGGGTCGGGATAGATATTTGGCTGCGCTCCGCGCCCCCACTGGCGCGGCGGGCTGGTGACGACGCTTGGCGGCGTGGGCCGAGTGGCGCTCGGCTGCGCCAGCGCGGCGAACGGCGCGGCCGCGGCGGCGAATGTCAGCCCGGCGGCGCCCCTCAGCACGCCCCGGCGGGCCATGTCTCCGTCACGAGGTTTCCAGGCGATCTCGTTGTCGATCATCGTTCCCTCCGTTGCGCGGCGGGGATGAGTGGTTCAGATGTCCGCCGCCTCCACCGCTGCCACGTCCAGCAGCCGCTCGATCACCTCTGGCTCCTGCGCGCCGGCGATGGCGTGCCGGCCGGCGATCACGAAACAGGGCACGCCGTTGATCCCGAGCCGGTGGGCACGGAGATTGTCGGCATGGATGACGTCGAGACCCTCGTCGCCGGCGAGGTGACGGCGCGCGACGGCGGCGTCCAGTCCGAGCGCGTGGCCGATCGAGGCCAGCACCTCGATGTCGCCGATGTCGAGCCCGTCGGTGAAATGCGCCGAGAACAGGGCTTCCGCCGTCTCGCTCGCCCGGCCGAAGCGGGCGGCCCAGCGCACCAATCGGTGCGCGTCCACGCTGCTCGGCGTGCGTCGGATGCGGTCGAAGCGGAACCGCACGCCCTCCACCCGGCCGATCTCGGTGATCGAGGCATAGAGCCGACGCGCCCGGTCCTCGCCACCGAACTTGCGGATGACGTAGTCCGGCCGCGCCATCCCGGAACGCGGCATATCGGGATTGAGCAGGAACGGCCGCCAGGACAGGTCGAACAGCAAGTCCGGCCGCCGCCGCAGGGTCCGCGTCAGCCGCCGCACCCCGAGGAAGCACCAGGGACAGACCAGATCGTGCACGATCTCGATCGACAGCCTAGCCCGGGCGGGGGCGAGGACATTCATCGCGCGGCTCCGCGAACGGCGTTTCCTTGGGTTGCATCATCCTTGCCCCGCCGCGCCGGGGCAAGGGGAGGGCGCTATTTCACCCGCACGAAGCGCAGCGGGAAGTAATTGTCGGCCATCTGCACAAGCTCGATGTTTTTCCGCGCCGCCCAGGCGATCATCTGCTGATGCAGCGGGATGTAGCCGAAATCCTTCTGCAGGATCGCGGTCGCGCGATGGATCATCGCGGTGCGCTTGGCTGGGTCGGCCTCGACGCTGATGGTCGCGGTGAGGTCGTCGATCTCGGGGTTGGAATAGCCGCCGTAGTTCACCTCGCCCTGCGGCAGCTTGCGGGTGGCGACGAGATTGTAGAGCGCGTTGTGCGCGTCATAGGTCGCCGGCGTCCAGCCGAGCAGGTAGAAATCCGTGTCGTAGGCCGGCGCCGCGATCTTGCTGAAGAAGCGGATCTTGGTCTGCGCCGTGAGGTCGACCTTGACGCCGATCCGCGCCAGCATCGCCACCACCGCGGTGCAGATCGCCTCGTCGTTCACGTAACGGTCATTCGGGCAGTCCATGCTCATGTTGAAGCCGCTCGGATAGCCGGCCTCCGCGAGGAGCTGCTTGGCCTTCGCCGGATCGGCCTTGGGGCGCTCGTTCTGCGCCTTGTCGTAGCCGTTGACGCCGGGGCCCCACATCTCCCAGGTCGGGTGCGCCTGGCCCCGCATGATGCGCGAGGCGATGGCGGCCTCGTCGATCGCCAATGCGAACGCCTCGCGCACGCGCACGTCCTTGAGCGGGTTCTTGCCCTTGATGTTGGAGCGCAGCAGCTCGTCGCGCCACTGGTCCATGCCGAGGAATATGGTGCGCAGCTCCGGCCCGGTGATGAGCTTCAGGCCCTCGGTGTTCCTGATGCGGTCCATGTCCTGCGGCGGCACGGAGTAGATCATGTCGATCTCGCCCGACAGCAGGGCCGCGACGCGCGTCGCGGCGTTGGAGATCACGTTGAACTCCGAGCGCGTGACGTTGCCCTCGAGCTTGTCCCACCAGTGCGGATTGGCCTCGATCACGGTCCGCCGGTCGGGCTCGCGGGACACCAGGACGTAGGGACCGGTGCCCATCGCGTGGCGGATCGCGTAGTTCTCCTGCCCGGAACCGAGATTGACCGGCTCGAGCGCATTGTTCTTCTCGGCCCAGACCTTGCTCATGATGCCGAACGTGGTGAGTTCCTGAGGCAGGATGGGATCGGGGTTTCCGGTGTCGAGATCGACCGTCAGGTCGTCGACCTTGCGGGCCTCCTTCACCGAGGCGAGCGTCGCGCGCAGCACCGAGTTCGGCGATTTCACGCGGCCGACCGAGAACACCACGTCGTCGGCGGTGAGCGGGGTGCCGTCGGTGAACTTCACGCCGTCGCGAAGGTGGAATCGCCAGACGGTCGGGCTGGTCTGCTCCCACTTTACCGCCAGCGACGGCTCCAGCCCCAGATCGCGGTTTCGCCGAATCAGCGGCTCGTAAATATTGGCGAGAAAAGAGAGCTGGACCGTTTCGTTCCGCGTGTAGGGATCCATCGAGCTCACGTCGCCGTCATTGGCCCAGCGGAACACCGCCGCGGAGGCGCTCCCCGCTGCCGCGAAGGTCGCGAGGCTCAGGGCCGCAGCGAGGCGGAGGAGACGGTGAGCCATTTGAAGGGATCCCTGGTTGAGCCCACGCGAGGCGAGATTTGCGTGATTTTCACGATTTTTTGACGACATGCAAGCCTTCCGATCGGGCCGGCATCTCAATCGCGGGCCCTCGGACGTCATTGATGCGCGGATAACACGAGTCACACCGATCGCATACAACCAACGTACCATCGCATTTGCCGCCGGGTCGAGCCTCATTCCGCGAAACCCGACAGCGAAAACGCCCGCCGCCGCGTTTGCCGGGACAGGTTCTCGACTGGTTGACACCGGAAGCGACCGAGGGCACGTGAGAATAGTTCTCAAGTTCTCCGCCGCGAGCGCCAGGCGCGGGCTTGGCGGGCGAGGAGGTCAGGCGCGTGCTGCCGGCATTGCTCATCGTGTTTCGCGAGGTCATCGAGGCGGGGCTGATCGTCGGCATCGTGCTGGTCGCGACGCGCGGCGTCCCTGGCCGTTGGCGCATGATCGGCCTCGGCATGGGCGGCGGCGTCGCCGGGGCCTGTTTGCTGGCGGCGTTCGCCGGGGAGATCGGATCGCTGTTCGAGGGCTCGGGACAGGAGTTGTTCAACTCTTGTGTGCTGCTCGCCGCCGTCGCCATGCTGCTCTGGCACAACGCGACGATGGCGAGGCACGGTCGCGCCGTCGGACAGGAGATCCGCACCCTCGGCGCCGAGATTGGCACCGGTTCCCGACCACTGACCGCGCTCGGTATCGTCGTCGGTGTCGCGGTCTTGCGCGAGGGATCCGAGATCGTGCTGTTCCTCTACGGCATCGCGGCCGGGGGCGGCAGCTCTGCGGCCGCCATGTTCCTTGGTGGCGCACTCGGTTTGATGGGCGGCGTCGCGGTCGCCTGGCTGATCTACCGGGGTCTGCTGGTGATCCCGGCCTCCCGGCTCCTGTCGGTGACGGGCTGGTTGATCGTCCTGCTCGCCGCGGGCATGGCATCCCAGTCAGTCGCGTTCCTGCAGCAGGCGGGCTATCTCGCCTTCCTCGACACGCCGCTCTGGAACACGAGCGCGATCGTCTCCGACGGGTCCATCGCCGGGCGGGCGGCCCACGCGCTGGTCGGCTATACGGACCAGCCGAACGGATTGCAGCTGCTGGCCTGGATCGCCACGATCCTGGTCGCGCGGCTGCTCGCCCGGGCTACACCGCCGGTGCGCGGACGTGCTCCGGACGCACACCCATCCCGATGAGTCGCGCCGGGATGCGGCGAAAGAGGGGAATGGAGGCCATCAGACGGAGCGCGGGCGGCGCGGACAACGCGCCGGACGAGCTTAGCACGCGATTGATCACGCGGTTCTGGATCGTGACCTGCATCCGCTGCGTGACCCTGGCGGGGAACTCCCGCCGGCGTTGGACCAGCGCGAGATCGGTCTCGCTCAGCCGTCCCTCCCGCAACGGCGCGGCGAGAATATTGGCCGTCGCCACCGCATCCTGGATCGCCAGGTTGATCCCGACCCCGCCGATCGGCGACATGGCGTGCGCCGCGTCGCCGATGCAGAGCAGGCCCGGGCGATGCCACCGTTCCAGACGATCGACGGCGACGGTGAGCAGGCTGACCTTGTCCCACGTATCGAGCTCGGTCACCCGGTCGGCGAGGAACGGGGCGAGCGCGGCGATCCTGGCCTGCATGGCGGCAATCCCCGCCGCCTTGCGTTCGGCGAAGCCACCTTTCGGGATCACGTAAGCGCATTGCCAGTAATCGTCCCGGTTGAGCATCACCATCAGGCTGCCGGGGTCGAAACGGCCGAACGTCTCGTTCGGATCGCTGGCGTGCCGCGGCAGACGGAACCACAGCACGTCGATCGGCACGCCTAGTTCCTTGCTGACGAGGCCCGCCGCCGCGCGCAGCGTCGAGTGGCGCCCGTCCGCGCCGATCACTAGGTCGGCGCGGACGTCCAGCGGACCCTCCGCGGTTTGGGCGCGCAGACCGACGATCCGGCCATTCTCCTCGATCAGGGTCTGCGCCTCCGCCTGCCGCGCCAGCCCGAAGCGTGGGAGCCGGCCGGCATGGTCGGCGAGGAAATTCAGGAAGTCCCATTGGGGCATGAGAGCGATGAATTTGCAGACCGACGGGATATGCCGGAAATCCGCCACGCGCATCCTTGTCTCGCCGATCCAGAACGACAGTTCGTCGACCTCTTGGTGCGGCAGCCGGAGAAAATCGGCGAGAAGGCCGAGTTCGTCCATCACCTGCAGGGTGGAGGGATGGATGGTGTCGCCGCGAAAATCGCGCAGGAAATCCGGGTGCTTCTCCAGCACCAGCACCTCGACGCCGGCGCGCGCCAGCAGGAAGCCCGCCATCATGCCCGCCGGCCCGCCGCCGGCGATGCAACAGGTAACCTTCCGATCCACCATGCGCCCGGTCCTGCCCGTCAGCTCCGTCCGCCGACCGGCAGGAGAGCGCCGGTGACGCCGCTCGCCGCGTCGGAAAGCAGGAACAGGATCGCCTCGGCGACCTCGGTTGGCTTGACCCACAGGGACGGGTCCGCGTCGGGCATCGCCGCGCGGTTCTGCGGCGTGTCGATCGTGCCAGGCAGCACGGCGTTAGCCCGCACCCCATCGCGTTTGAGTTCGTCCGCGAGGCTCTCGGTCAGCCGCAGCACGGCGCTTTTGGAGGAGGCGTAGGCGGCCAGGCCCTCTGGCGCACGCAGCGCGGCGGCGGCGCCGATGGCGACGAGGCTGCCCGCGCCTGCCGCGCGCATCGCGGGGACCACGGCGCGATAGAGGTTGAGCGCGGTTTTGAGGTTGAGGCCAAACATTTGGTCCCAAAGCTCCGGCCCCGAACTCGGCGAGCGAGCCCATCGCGAAACCGCCGACGGTGTTCACCACCCCGTCGATCCGGCCGAGCTCCCGGCCGGCCCGCTCGGCGATCGTGGCGCAGGCGGCCTGGTCCATCAGGTCGTAGCCCGACAGGGCGAGATGTCGCTCGGCATCGGGCAGCGAGGCGATCAGGGTCTCCAATGGCTGCTCGACGGCATCGACCGCCGCCACTCGCGCGCCGCGCTCGGCGAGCAAGCGGATGACCGCGCTGCCCACGTTGCCGGCCGCGCCGGTGACGATGATGGCCTTGCCGGTGAATGACATCGGAATTTCCCCCTGAGATCTCGCGCGCCTGGTGGCCCGCAGGATGGCCCCGTCGGCCAATGCGAGGAACAAGAAAATCCGGCAAGCGGTCGAACCAATGGCCGCTCCCCGGTGCGTGCCCGCAATGGTGGCTTGCTGTATGCTTGCCGGCAGGATCGGGGATGGCGGGCGATGGAGCACTATCAGCGGACATTGCTGCTGACCGGCGCGAGCCGGGGCATCGGCCATGCGACCGTCAAGCGGTTCGCTCAGGCCGGCTGGCGCGTGCTGACCGTCTCGCGCCACGGTTTTCCGGCGGAGTGTCCGTGGGAGGGCGGCGAGCGCAATCACGTGCAGATCGACCTCGCCGACATCGAGGCCATGCCAGCCTCGGTCGAGGACATCCGCTCGCGACTGGATCACGGCCGTCTGGACGCCCTGGTCAACAACGCGGCAATTTCGCCCAAGGGCGGCGATGGCTCGCGCCTGGGCGCGCTGGAGACGGATGCCGCGCTGCTGCAGCATGTCTTCCGCGTCAACATGTTCTCGACCGCGCTGCTGGCGCGCGGCCTGTTCCCCGAGTTGCGGGCAGCGCAAGGTTCGATCGTCAACGTCACCAGCATCGCGGGCTCTCGCGTGCATCCCTTCGCCGGCATGGCCTACGCTACGTCGAAGGCCGCGCTGGCGGCGCTGACGCGGGAGATGGCGCATGATTTCGGCCAGTACGGCGTGCGGGTGAACGCCATCGCGCCGGGCGAGATCGACACCTCGATCCTGTCGCCCGGCACCAGCAGCATCGTTGATCACGAGATCCCGATGCGCCGCCTCGGTCAGCCGGCGGAGGTGGCGGAGACGATCTTTTTCCTGTGCACCAACGCCTCGTCCTACATCAACGGCGCCGAAATCCACATCAACGGCGGCCAGCACGTGTGACGGGTAGCGGGCCGGATCCAGACCGCAGCACATCTTCCATGAGATCGGCGATTCGCGCTTCGATCTTGCTCATGTCGTAGAGCGAAACCATCCGCGAATGCGCGGCGGAACCAAGCTTCGCGCAGAGATCGTCGTCTTCGAGCAGACGAGCGCAGGCATCGGCAAAAGCCGCGTCGTCGTCCCTTAGCAGGATTTCCTGCTCGGGCACGAACTCGAGCCCTTCGGCGCCGAGCCGGGTGGAGACCATCGGCTTGCCGTAGGCGGCCGCCTCGACGAGCTTTGTCCGCGTTCCGGCGCCAACGCTGAGGGGACAGCAGACGACACGCGAGCGCGCATAGAGCGCGTCGAGATCAGGCACGAAGCCCAGGAACTCCACTCCAGGAACATGCTGCCGGAAAACCGGATGGTGCTCGCCTCCCCGGCCGGCGATCAACAGGCGTGCGTCGGGCACGCGCTGGCGGACGGCAGGCCACACACGATTGACGAGCCGTTCCACCGCGTCAAGGTTCGGCGGATAGTCGTAAACGCCGATGAACATCACCGTTTTCTCGGCCGGGAGCGGCTCGATCTTATCGCGCACGGGAACGGCATTGGGAACGACGACAATGTTCGAGCGAATGCCGAGCCGTCGCAGATGGTGGCGATCGAGATCGGAACAGACGCAAGTGGCCCGGGCGCGGGCCGCCGCGCTGCGTTCGGCGGCGAAGATCGCCGGAACATGCGTCGCATAGGCGAGCTTGCCCGGCCAAAGCGGCCGATGGAAAACCGATCGCAACCGCATCATGTGGTCGATGCTGTCCAGATCGAAAAAGGTCGGAGGCAGCGCCTGACCGCATCGCAGGAGCGGGCACATGGCCGAAAGATACTGCACATAGACCAGGTCGGGCTGACGGCCCAGGCAAGCCCGCACCGCGGCAACCTGCCGTTGCCCCGAGAACGGGCGGAAATCGGGTTGGCTGAAGATCGAGAAGATACCCGCTCCATAATGCTCCCAGAGCGTTTCGGGGCGGGGATCGATGGGCGCCACCGACACGTTGACCGGAAAGCCCCAGAACTCCGACGCATCCCGTACGAGAGCGTCGCTGGCCTCGGGCGGCGGCACGAATCTCTCCGGGATGAGATGGAGGAATTCGATGCTGCTCCCCATCCGCTGGATCGTCCTGACGAACATGCCGAGGCGCTTGTACGCGGCCTGCACGTCCCTCCCCGGTATGGGTGGGGTGATCGGTGTCACGACAAGACACCTCATCCTGGTCTCCTGGCCCTCAAGGAATGGTGCTGCGCGCGGGGGCTGGCTGCTGGCGGCGGTATCGCCCCGTTCATCCGGCATCCAGCCTCGATGCTTCCCGCCGGATCGACGCGGCCTCCGGATTGCGGACCATGATGCAGTCGAACTCGACAGCGCGCATGTGGCTGTCGGATGAGACGATGAACAGGTCTGAAACGGCGAAACCCTCGGCCTCGAACGCCGAGACCGATTCCGAGAAGGAGGGGCTACCGCTGTAGACCGGGCGGAACGAGACTTCTGTCTGTAGGGCGAGCGCGGAGCGGATCACGTTCCGACCGCCCTTCAGCACCTCGAGGTCAAAGCCCTGGGTGTCGATCTTCACATACATGCGTCCAACATCGCCGAATTCCGACGCCATCTGGTCGAGCGTGCGCATCTCGACGGGAACGGTGCTCACCACCTTGTTCTGTTCCCTGACGTGAACGGGCTGCTCAGGATTGGGCTGGTGAAAGGAATTGAACAGCGAGTTGTCCATCCGGTTGAACATGTGGGTGCCCTCGGCCGGCCCCAGCGCGAACGGGAAGATCCTCCAGTTCGGATCTTGAGCACCTGCGCGACGCATGAGTTCGGCCGAAAGTTTCGGGTCAGGCTCGAACGAGAAGATCGGTCCCGCGAAGCCGACTTCGTTGCGGATAAAGTTCCTGTACTGGCCTTCGTTGGCGCCAATATCGATCACGCCTGAAATCGCCAGGCGGCCGAAGAGCATGGACAGCTTTCTAGCCATCGGCAACGTCGGTATACGCCATCTCGGAACGACATCGAGACCCGCGACCCCGGCGACCTTCTCCACGACGCGCTTGATGGGGGCCGCTGTCATTTCAATCAAACCTCGGAGTTATAGGAGCGGTAGCATAGTGTACGAGAGACCAGTCAGCTGGCATGGGCAGATCCACAAGCCACTCGGCGGTCGTCCTTCACTCTTCTCGGATCGCGCGTCGCCTGTCGGGCTTCGTCTCTACACGGCCTTCCTTCGTTCGCAAAGCTGGAGCTCGCGCGCCCGGTGCCTTGCCCAGGCTGGGGAGCCGGAGGCGGTCAGCGCGAGCCGGGCCATGTTCCGGGGATGGAGCGCGGTGCCGAGAAAGCCGCATCGCGCCAATTCGAGCGTCGCCGAGAACGCCGCCGTTCCGTGCAGCGAGGCGTTGTACAGCGCCGCGCGCGCATTGTCGCGCAGGATGGTCCTCACGATCGGCGAGCGCGCCTTCCAGTAGGCGATGTGCGCGGCATCGGAGAGCGAGAGCAGCCGGGCGCCGCAGCGCTGGGCGAGGGTCCGCAGGCTTTGGTCCGAGTGAAGCGATACGTGACCGTTGCGGGGGGCAATGTACCACCAGTCCGCCCCGACGTCGCTCGGCTGCAATTGGGTCGTAAAGAACAGAACCCCGTCCGGCCTGACATACGACAGCGCGTCCCAGAGCGTCGCGAACGGATCTCGGCTGTGCTCGACAACCTCGAAGGCGGTGACGAGTTCGTACCGCCTGTCCGGGTCGGGCTGATCGCTGAAATAGGGATCGTAGCTGTCGTACCGAGCGAAGCCGCGATCCCGCGCCAGCCTCGCCAGCAAGCCCTCGCCGCCGCCGTAATCGAGGGCCTCTATCCCGGTGCGGGCCGGCCCTAACATATCAGCCAGCATGTCGGCAAAGAGCGAGGGCCGTATCGTCGCGAACTCCGGGTCCGCCTTTATGTACTCCGAGTTATAAATCCGGGAGCCGATCTGGTCTTCCGTCAGCCTGTCCAGGTAGTCGGTGAAAATAAATCCGCACGCATCGCAGCGCACGTAGTCGACGCCGATCCCGCTCGGAGGGAACGGGGGTCGGCGCCGGTCCTCGCAGGTTCGCGAAGCGTCCACGCGCAAGAAGAATTCGGCGCCGCTGCCGCAACATTTGCACACCAGCATGGTCCAGGAGCCCGGCCAGTTGTGACTCCGAGGTTAACCGCTCAGCCTCGGTTCCGCCATCCCGGCACCCCGACCGGTGCCGGCGCTCCGTGTCAGTCATTCGTGATCGCGTTCCGCGCCCGGAGCCGCCTCGGATATTCCGCGGTGAAGATCACGGCAGCAAGCAGCGCCAACCCGTTCGCAAATAGCGGAAGCGTCGCGGGAACACCTGGTGCCCAGGCGACCAGGGCGCTGCACACCGTCTCGACCACAAACGCGAATGTCCACACCGCGCTGATGCGCCGGTTCGCGGCGAGGAACAGCGGGTGGGTCCATCGCTCCGGCGGAACCTGCTCGCGGGCATACTGCAGCGTGAAGGGGCGGCCGATGAGGATCGAGCCGAGAGTGATCGCGACCAGGCCGAGATCGACGAACACGCGCACCTCGAACACCGACCAGCCCGGCCGCACGAAGGAGGCGACGATCGCGAGCCCGACGAACAGGACAGTGGCGCCGGCCTCCAGCACCTTCACCTCAGTCTGGCCGCGCAGGCGGGCGCGCAGCAGCAGCGCTCCGGCGACCGCCGCCGCCGCCCAGAGCCCGGCTGCGGCGCCGATCGAGCGGGCGAGAACGAAGAAGGCGATGAACGGCGCGAGGCCGAGCAGGATGTTCATGCCAGGCTCTCCTCGCCGACGAAGTTGCCGTGGAAGCCGAACGGGACGCGGTGCGCGAGCTGGACCGTCGCGACCGGCCCGCGATCGACGCCTTGCGTATCGAGCACGATGAGGTCGCTGCGGTTCTCGGCGCCGCGCCACGCCACGGCGAGCAGCCAGCCGTCGCCCTCCGCCGCATCCTGGCCGCGCGGCACGAATACCGGCTCCGACGCGGCGTCGCCGGCCGGCAGCGTGTAGAGCGTGCGGTGCCCCGCGGTGAGGTCGAACCACGCGATCGTATCCGGCATCCCGGCCGGCCCGCGACGGGCGACGATCGTGCCGAAGCGGTTCTTGAGGCCCGCCCGGCGCTCGTCGAGGCGGGGGAATTCGCCGGCGAGGTCGTCAAGTTGGGTGCGCGACAAGGCATCGGTGCCCGCCTCGGGGTCGAGCGTCCAGCGCACCAGGCGGGCCGACGTGTCGCCGGGGGGCGGGCTGCCGTCTGCTAGCGGGAACAGCGGCGGCGCGTCGGTACTGCATCACGTCGGCGACAATTTTCTCCCCGTCCTCCCAGGCGTTGAGCACGTGAAAGACGTAGCAGCTCTCGGCGTGGAACCACCGCAGCGAGGCGACGCCATCGACGCGGCGGATCAGGCCGATATGGCCGCCGAGTTCCGGCTCCCAGGCGAATGGCGGTCCGCCGTTCATCGCGCGCGAGTGGCTGCCGGTGAGCGGCAGCACGGGGAACAGCACGTGCCGGTCGGTCACGGCGAAATCATGGACCATGCTGCAATAGGGCGCCTCGAATGCCTCGAACCGGGTGACGCGCCCCGCCCGGTCGAGCGTGCCGTAGGTCATGCGCGGCACCAGCGGCCCGCCGGACGAGTAGCCGAAGAACACCACCTCGCCGGTCGCGGGATCGACCTTGGGATGCGCGGTGAATGGACCCTCGATCGCGCCGCCGAAATCCTGCGCGCCCCGCGTCGCGAGCGAGCGCGGATCGAGTTCCACGGGAAGGTGGCCTTCCTCCAACGCCAGCAGCCGGCCGGCGTGGAACAGGATGTTGGTGTTGGCCACGCCGCTATCGGGCAGGCCCTCGGGCGGCGGCCCGAGCCCGCTGCCGAGCGGGCGGCCCGCCGCCGCCTCGGCGAGGAATTTGCCCGTGCGGACCCAGCGGTTGCGATAGGACGCGCGGCCGTCCGCGATGGTGAAGGCGTGGACCATACCGTCGCCGACGAACCAGTGATGCCGGGCCGGGTCGGCTGGCTGGAATTGCGGGTTCGGACCGTTGCGGTAGAGGGTGCCGTTCAGCCCGCGCGGCAGCTCGCCCAGCACTGGCAGATGCGGCGCGTCGGCCTCGAAGCTGATCGGGGCGAAATTGCTGGTCAGCGCGGGGTTGGTGTCGTCCATCATGCGTCTCCCGATCCTTATCTTGACAGTGGCAAGATAAGGCGTATCACCAGCCTCGGAATTTCGTCAACGAGAATCTTTCCATCGTCAAGATCGAGCATGAGCACCGACACCGAACCTGGTTCCCGGCCGTCCAGCTATCATCACGGCGCGCTGCGGGAGTCGCTGCTCGCCGCCGCCGAGACGCTGCTGGAACAGGGCGGAATCCCGGCGCTGACCTTGCGCGCGGTTGCCCGCGCCGCCGGCGTGTCGCACGCGGCGCCGGCGCATCATTTCGGCGACCTGACCGGTCTGCTCAGCGAATTGGCCGCGGTCG
This sequence comes from uncultured Alphaproteobacteria bacterium, assembly GCA_963795435.1. Taxonomy (GTDB): domain Bacteria; phylum Pseudomonadota; class Alphaproteobacteria; order Acetobacterales; family Acetobacteraceae; genus JAFKFI01. The sequence goes on along the minus strand of CAWCHV010000008.1, from coordinate 150,877 downwards.
GCTTCACGCGCCTCGGCGCGGCGTTCGATGCCGCGATGGAGGCTGCAGGGAGCGAGCCGGCCGCGCGCCTGACCGCGATGGGCAAGGCCTATGTCGGGTTCGCGCGGGCATATCCCAGCCTGTTCATGCTGATGTTCCGCAGCGAACGGCTCGACGAAACGCGTCCGGCGCTGCGGGATGCGACGGCTGCCGCCGCGCAGGCACTGCGCGCCGCCATCGCCAGGGCGAGGCTGTCCGAGGACGAGGGAGCGCCGCTTCAGGCGGTCGCCCGGGCGACCGCCTTGTGGTCACTGGTGCACGGCTTCTCGGTGCTGCTGATCGACAACCGGCTGGGCGGGCTGCTCGGCGCGCTGCCACCGGGCGACGACGCCGGCACGCTGCTCGACGCGATGCTCGACGCCATCACCATTGCGGACCAGGTCGGCTGAGCGTTGGCTCGCCTCAGTCGGGATGGGGCCATCGCCAGTCCGCGACCTCGGGCAGATCCTTGCCGTGCGCGGCGATGTAGCGGCGGTGGTCGATCAGCTTGTCGCGGATCGCCTGCTTGGCGTAGGCGGCCGCCGGGCCGAGCTGGGGCAGCCGGTCGATGACGGCGGCGACCAGATGGAACCGGTCGAGCTGGTTCAATACCACCATGTCGAACGGCGTCGTCGTGGTGCCTTCCTCCTGGTAGCCGTGGACATGGAAGTTGTCGTGGTTGGTCCGCTTGTAGGTAAGGCGGTGGATCAGGGTCGGGTAGCCGTGAAAGGCGAAGATGACGTGCTTGTCGCGGGTGAACAGCGCGTCGAAATCGTGGTCCGACAGGCCGTGCGGATGCGCGTAGTCCGGGATCAGCGTCATCAGGTCGACCACGTTGACGACGCGGACACGCAGATCGGGGAGGTGGTGGCGCAGCAGGTCCACTGCCGCGAGCGTCTCCAGGGTCGGCACGTCGCCGGCGCAGGCCATCACCACGTCGGGCTCGCCGCCGCGGTCGTTGCTCGCCCACTCCCACATGCCGATACCCGCGCCGCAGTGCCGGACCGCTTCGTCCATCGAGAGCCATTGCGGCGCGGGCTGCTTGCCGGCGACGATGACGTTGATGCGGTCCCAGCCGCGCAGACAATGGTCGGTGACATACAGTAGCGTGTTGGCGTCCGGCGGCAGATAGACGCGCACCGTCTCGGCCTTCTTGTTCATCACGTAGTCAAGGAAACCGGGGTCCTGGTGGCTGAACCCGTTGTGGTCCTGTCGCCAGACATGCGAGGTGAGCAGGTAGTTGAGCGAGGCGATGGGTCGCCGCCACGGGATCTCGTCGCTGCTCTTGAGCCATTTGGCGTGCTGGTTGAGCATCGAATCGACGATGTGGATGAACGCTTCGTAGCAGCTGAACAGGCCGTGCCGGCCGGTCAGCAGATAACCCTCCAGCCAGCCCTGGCAGGTGTGCTCGCTGAGGATCTCCATCACCCGCCCTTGCCGTGCGAGGTGCTCGTCGTAGGGCAGGAGATCGGCCTCCCAGACCCGATCGGTGGCCTCGAACACCGCCTGCAACCGATTTGAGGCTGTCTCGTCGGGGCCGAACAGACGAAAATTCTTTTCCGCCTCGTTCATCCTCATCATGTCGCGCAGGAAAGTACCCATCACGTAGGTGGCCTCGGCCTCCGCGTCGCCGGGATGCGCGACCGGGACGGCGTAGGCGGTGAAATCGGGCAGCCGCAAATCGCGCCGCAGTTCGCCGCCGTTGGTGTGCGGATTGGCGCTCATGCGCCGCTGCCCGACCGGCGCGAGTTCCAGGATCTCGGGGCGCGGGCGCCCCAACTCGTCGAACAACTCCTCGGGACGGTAGCCGCGCATCCACTCCTCGAGCTGGGCAAGATGTCCCGGCTTGCTCATGTCGGCGATGGGCACCTGGTGGGAGCGCCAGAAGCCTTCGGTCTTCTTGCCGTCGACGAATTTCGGGCCGGTCCATCCCTTCGGCGTGCGCAGCACGATCATCGGCCAGCGCGGCCGCTCCTCCGGGCTCCGACGGATCAGGCGGATCTGCGCGAACACCTCGTCGAGCGCCCGCGCCATGAGCCGGTGCATAGTTTCCGGTTCATCGCCGTCGACGAAATAGGGCGTGTAGCCGTAGCCCTCGAACAATTTCCGCAGCTCGTCATGGCTGATGCGGGCGAGGATGGTGGGGTTGGCGATCTTGTAGCCGTTGAGGTGCAGGATCGGCAGCACGGTGCCGTCGGTCTTGGGGTTTAGGAACTTGTTGGAGTGCCAGGAGGTCGCCATCGGCCCGGTCTCGGCCTCGCCGTCGCCGACCACGCAGGCGACGATGAGATCGGGGTTGTCGAACGCCGCGCCGTGGGCGTGTGACAGCGCGTAGCCGAGCTCGCCGCCCTCGTGGATCGAGCCCGGCGTCTCGGGGGCGCAGTGGCTCGGGATGCCGCCGGGGAAGGAGAACTGGCGGAACAGCTTTCGCAGCCCCTCCTCGTCGCGCGAAACATTCGGGTAGACGTCGCTGTAGGTGCCTTCGAGCCAGGTGTTGGCGAGGATGCCGGGTGCGCCGTGGCCGGGGCCGCAGACGTACATCACGTTGAGATCGTGCTGACGGATCAGCCGGTTGAGATGGACATAGACAAAATTCAGCCCCGGCACGGTGCCGAAATGCCCGAGCAGGCGGGGCTTGACGTGCTCGATCTTGAGCGGCTCCCGGAGCAGCGGGTTGTCCAGCAAATAGACCTGGCCCACCGAGATGTAGTTGGCAGCCCGCCACCAGGCATTCATCCTGGCGAGAAGGTCGGGGTCGATCGCATCGCTCATGGCCATACCTCACGCATTGCCCAGGCAGGATGCCTCGCTGGACCGAGGGTCGTAAGGGCGGATCGATGACATGCCCGTCAGCGCCGGGCGTCGGGTTCCGGAGCCGAAACCGGCACCACCCGGCCGGCGAGCGCGAGCGCGTCCAGGGTCGCCTCGCCGAGCGCGGTGTTGTCGAACACGCACCAGACGGTTCGGCCGGCGGCGACCGTGGCCGCGATCCTGCCTGCGAGCGCGTCGATACAGGGCTGGCCGTAGCCGGAATAGTACGTCCGCGGCGAGCCGTGCAGGCGATAGTAGACGAGGCCCGGCCATCCGCCCGGTTCCCTCGCGGGCGGCACCCGAGCCGGGTCGGCCGCGACCCGCGCGACCGCATGGCGCGTCATCAGCGCGTCGGCTTCGTCGGTGAACCAGGTCGGGTGGCGAGGCTCGCACGCGACCGAGCCCTTAAACCGGGCTCGTAGCGCGTCGAAGAAGCCGGCGGCGACGCCGCGATCGAAGGCGAGGCTCGGCGGCAACTGGACGAGCAGCGGCCCGATCTTGTCGCCAAGCGAGCCGGTTTCGGCGAGAAACCGGGCAAGCGGCTCCGCTGCGGCGACCAGCCGGCGAATGTGGGTAATCTCCTTCGGCACCTTGACCGCGAACCGGAAGCCGGCGGGAACGCTATCGGCCCAGCGCGCATAGGTGCCGGGCCGATGCGGCCGGTAAAAGGACGAGTTGATCTCCACGCCGTTGAACCGTGCCGCATAGCGGGCGAGATGCGTCCCGATCGTCGGAAAGGCATCGGTATGCTGCCGAGGAATCGTCCATCCGGCGGTGCCGATCGTCGCTTCGGGCGTCACCGCTAGTCGGCGGCCTCCGGCACCAGCGCACTCTCGTCGGCGACGGCTTCCATCCACACCGCCGTGTCGTGGAAGACCGCGCCGCCGAAGGGTGGCGCGGGATCGTCACTGGTGAGCGCGTTGATGCCGACGCCGCCCTCGAAATCGGCGTTCGGCCAGACGCTCTCGACGATGACGACGCCGGGCTGCACGCCGTCGAACAGCTTGGCGTGGACCACCACCTGGCCGCGCTGGTTGCCCAGCCGGACGCGGGAACCCTCGACCAGCCCGAGCCGCGCCGCGTCGTCGGGGTGAACGAGTGCCGTCGGCCGCCCCTCGCGCTTGCGGGAACCTGGGGTCTCGGTGAAGCTCGTGTTGAGGAAGTTGCGGGCGGGGGCGGCGACCAGGCGGAACGGCCGATCGGGGCCGGCCTCGTCGATGATCGCGAAATGGTCCGGCAGCTTCGGCATTCGCGCGTGGTCGGGGCCGATGCGGCTCCAGTCGGGGGCGAAGTGGAAGCGCTTGTCCGGGTGGGCGAAACCGCTCAGGAAATGCGAATCCTCGAAGGCGGGCTGCGCGTCGACCCAGCGGCGCTCCAGCACCGTCTTGGCGTCGGGCCAGCCGGAGGCGAGCAGGGTGGCGTCGATCAGCTCCATCGCCGTCATCTCGAAACCCCGGTGCTGCGCGCCGAGCCGGGCGGCGAGCCCCTGGATCACCTCGTGGTTGGAGCGGCATTCGCCTGGCGGGTCGATCAGCTTGGGGCCGATCTGGATGTGGCCGTGGCCGCCGGCCTGATAGAGATCGTCGTGCTCCATGAACATGGTCGCGGGCAGCACGACATCGGCTATTTTCGCCGTCTCGGTCATGAACTGCTCGTGCACGCAGACGAACAGATCGTCGCGCAGGAAGCCGCGGCGGACGCGGTTGCTGTCGGGGGCCACGACCGCCGGGTTCTGGTTCTGGATCAGCATGGCGTGCACTTGCGGGCCGTCGCCGAGCTCGCGCCGGTCGCCGGTCAGCACCGCGCCGATGCGGCTCATGTCCATCTCGCGGACGCGGAGGTCGCGCTTGTCCCAGCCCTCGATCAGCGTCTTGTTCCAGCGATAGATGCCGCGATTGTTCCAGAACGCGCCGCCGCCCTCGTGCCGCCACGCGCCGGAGACGGCGGGGAGGCAACTCACCGCGTGGATGTTGGCCGCGCCGTTGCGCATCCGCGAGAAGCCATAGCCGACACGGATATAGGCGCGCGGCGTGGCGCCGTAGCTCCGCGCGAAACCTTCTATCTGCTGCACCGGCAACCCGGTGATCGCGGCGGCCCATTCGGGTGTGCGAGTTTCGAGATGCGCCTCCAGCGCCTCGGGGCAATCGGTGTAGCGGGCCATGTACTCGCGGTCGGCGTATCCATCGCGGAAGGCCACGTGCATCACCGCGCAGGCCAGCGCGCCGTCGGTGCCGGGGCGGAGCATCACATGTTCGTCGGCGACGGCGGCGGTGGCGGTGCGGTAGGGATCGACCACGACGAACCGCGCGCCGCGCTCCTTCCGCGCCCGCGTGATGTGGGTCATCAGGTTAATCTGGGTGTGGACCGGGTTGCCGCCCCACACGATGACGAGGTCGGACTTTGCGATCTCGCGCGGATCGGTGCCGGTGAAGCGGCCCGCGCCGGCCATCCAGCCGGCCTCGCATACCGAGGTGCAGATGGTCATGCGCTGGCGCGAATAGCGCATGACGTGGCGCAGCCGGTTGATCCCGTCGCGCTGCACGAGCCCCATCGTGCCGGCAAAATAGAACGGCCAGACAGCTTCCGAGCCGTGCCGGGCCGCGGCTTCGGCGAACGCGTCCGCGACGCGGTCGAGCGCCTCGTCCCAGCCGATTTGGGAAAACTGGCCGGAGCCCTTGGGGCCGGCACGCAGGAGCGGGACGGTGAGCCGGTCGGGGTGGTGGATGCGCTCGCGATAGCGCGCGACCTTGGCGCAGATCACGCCCGACGTGTAGCTGTTCGCGGCCGCCCCGCGCACCGCGCCGATTTGCCCCAGCCCGGTCTCCGCGTCGGCGATCACCTCCACCTCCAGTGCGCAGGTGGACGGGCAATCATGCGGGCACACCGAGCCGCGAATCTCGCTCCGGTATCGCGTCATCCGGAAACCTCCTGGGAGATCAGGCTATCCCGGGCGCGCGCGGCTTGGCAACGGAGCCGGAACGGTTGCGGGCCGGTCGCATCTACCCGCGTTCGGCGATCCTCTGCAGCAGATCGTTCGCGGGGATCGCGACCGGGTCGGGCAAGGCCGCGACCAGGCGCTTGAGGTGAAGCTTCAGGGGGCGCTGCTTCCAGGCGACGCTCTTGATGAGACGGCGTGTCAGATCGTGGTCGTGGGCGACAAAGGCGAGGTTGGCCGCGGCGATGCTCCGCCTGACGATCTCCTGGTCGATGATCTCCAGATACGGGCGCGCCTGCGGATGCGTGCGCTTGGCGAAGTCCAGCATCCAGATTTCGTCGATCGCCATTTTCAGCCGGTCCGACGAGACGCTCTCGTCATGGCGGCGAATGGCGACCAGCGGCTCGGCGATGGCCGCCGCCCTGGCCTGATAGAGCAGCCGCAGGGTGAACTCGCCGTCCTCGTTGCGCTTGCCCGCGAGCGAGACGTCGAAGGCCCCGGCCCGGTTCAACAGATCCATCGAGAAGGCCATCGCCGAGGGGAAGATGGGATGCCAGACGAATGTCTCGCCCGCGATGCAGGTCTCGAAGACCCAGCCCTCCGGCCGCACCCGCCGTTGCGCCCGGCTCCAGTAGCCGGCGGGCGCGTCGTCGAACTTGGTGGACTGGCTGAGCTGCCCGTCTCGCAGATGGCGGAAATTGCCGAACACGAGATCGACGCTCGGCTCGACGCTCCTGAGCCGCGCGACTTGCTCGAGCCAGGTCGGCTCCCATAGATCGTCGCTGTCGCACAGGGCGACCCACGAGGTCCGGGCGCGGGCGATCCCGGCATTGCGGGCCGCCTGGACCCCTTGCTTCCCATTGTCGATCAACGTGACCCGGCTGGCGAACCGGGCGACCGCATCGAGCGATCCGTCCGTCGAGCCGTCATCGACCACGATCACCTCGGTGGCGGGCAAGGTCTGCCGGAGTATCGAACTCCAGGGTCTCGACGATGAGCGACTCCCGGTTGTAGAGCGGGATCACGACGGTGAAATCTTGGTTCGGACCAGGCATCTTTGCCCACCTCGCAAATGCGGGAAGCGATCGGCAACTCAGGAGATGTGAGTATCTTACCGTAGGTCCGGGCGGAATCCACACACCTCGCCGGAGGCAGGGCGCGCCGGGCGGGGCCGCGGGATCGGACGATGGGCAAACACAAGGGTGAACATGAGCCTCCCCACGCTGACCGCAGAGCTTGCCGCCGAACTTGCGCGCATCGCGCTTGGCCACGTCGCGCGCGAATACCCCAACAAGCTCGACCACGTGCTCACCGGACCGGCGGATCTGATGAGTTCCCGAGAGCTGCATCCGCTGTTCCACGGCAGTCTCGACTGGCACTCCTGCGTGCACGGCTACTGGCTTCTGGCCCGCATTCGCCGCGGTTTTCCAGAACTTCCCGTATCGGAGGAGATCGGGGAGCTGTTCACAACCCGGTTCACGATGGAAAACGTCGCCGGAGAAAACACCTATCTGGGTGGCGTGATGCGCGACGGGTTCGAGCGGCCTTACGGGTGGGCCTGGCTGCTCATGCTGGCGGCGGAACTTGCGGGCGACGGCGCTGGGGAGGCGAGCGTGCTGCGGCCGCTCACCGAGGCTTTCGTCGCGCGGTTCCTCGCATTCCTGCCCAAGGCGACGTATCCGATCCGCGCCGGCAGCCACGCCAACACCGCGTTCGCCCTGGCGCTCGCGCTCGAATACGCGGACGGCGCGCCGCACGCGGAACTGGCGGCGGTGGCGCGGGAGAAAGCGCTGGCATGGTACGGCGACGACGCCGATTGCCAGGCCTGGGAGCCGAGCGGCGACGATTTCCTCTCCTCCGCCCTGATCGAGGCCGAGTGCATGAGGCGGGCGCTGCCGGCCGGCGCCTTCGCGCCGTGGCTCGACCGCTTCCTGCCGCGTCTCGCGCGCGGCGAGCCGGCGACCCTGTTCCATCCCGCCCTCGTGAGCGACCGGGGCGACGGCAAGATCGTGCATCTCGACGGGCTCAATCTCAGCCGCGCCTGGTGCTGGCGCTCGCTCGCCGCCACGTTTGCGCCCGAGGATCCGCGGCGTCCGCGAGCCGTGGCGGCTGCGCGGGCGCATCTCGACGCCAGCCTGCCCAATCTGACCGGCGACTACATGGCGGAACATTGGCTCGCCAGCTTCGCGCTGCTGGCGCTCGACGCGGAGGACGCCTGATGACAGGTTTCGGAGGCGAGCCATCACTTCGGGGGAGGGCGATGTGTCGCTCCGTTCGATCCTGATCTTCATCGTGCTGGTGTGGATCGCCTTCGCCATTCTCGGCGCGATCCTGCACCTGTTCAAATGGCTGCTATACCTCGCGGTGCTCGCGACGTTCGCGGCCGTGGTGCTCGGCTTGGTGGGCAAGCGTCCAGGGCGTGCCGGCGGCTCCTGACCGGATGGTTCAGCCGGCGCGCAGGATTTCGCGGATCGCCGGCAAATGCTCGCGGCCCCAGAACAGCTCGCCGTCGACGACGAAGCTGGGCACGCCGAACACGCCAGCCTGGTGGGCGGCCTCGTGGACCGCGTCGAGCTCGCGTCGGCCTTCGCCGGCGAGAAAATCCGGGAAACCGTCGGTGTCGGCGCCGGCCTCGGCGAGCACGGCGAGAAGGACGGTGGCATCCTCGATGTCGAGTTCGCGCTTCCAGAAGCGATCGAAAACCCGGTCGTGATAGCGGCGGAACACCGCCGTGCCCTGTCGCTTGGCGAACAGCATGGCGATCGCCGCCGGGGCTGAATCCCAGATCTTGCGAGTGCCCAGGATGGTCAGGCCGCGCCGCCGTGCCTCGCGCCGGCAATCCATGTAGGAGTAGCGGACGCGCCGCCACTGATGGGCGTTGCGCTCGGCGCGGGCGACCCGGCCCTCGGGGTCGAGCTCGGCGCTGCCGAGATAGCTCGGGATGTCGAGCACGTACGGCAGCCACTCCAGCCGGCCGGGAAACTCCGCCTCCAGCGCGTAGGCGAGATCCTTGGCCAGATAGGCGTACGGGCTCTTGTAATCGCTGTAGACGGTAACGGTCTTCGGGTCGGCCATCGCCATTGATCCTCGGCTAGGGTGACGCTCCGACCACGTCGATCGTCGCGGTCATCCCGAACAGGCTGTGGAGAAAATGCGTGCATTCGACCTGGTACGTGCCGGGCCGTTCCGGCACGACCGAGATTTCGGCGGCGGACTTGCCGGGGACGTCGATGCGACCGTCGGGCGGCGGGGCGGAGCCGGCGAAATAGGCGCTGGCGGCGAAGAAGCCGGGCGCGCTGAAATCATGCCCGCCGCCGCTGACGTTCACCAGGCGGAGGCGGATCGGCACCCCGGCGCGCAGGCGCAGATGGTCCGGCTCGAACGCGAAGTTGGAGAGCCGGATGGTGATGGTTTGCGGGCCCACGGAAAGTCCGCGGGCCGGCGCCGCGCTGCCCTGCGCCCAACCGGCGGCAGAAGGAAGAGCGAGGAGGAGGAGGGCGGCCAGCAAGCGGCGCATCGTGGCAGCGTGTCGCGAAACCGCGCTGGCTTCAACGGCCATTCCGCCGCTGCCGAGCGGGTTGCTATAGGGTCGGCGTAGCAGGACGCGGGAGAGCGGCATGGGACGCCTGGCCGGCAAGGTCGCCATCGTCACGGGAGCGGCTTCGCAAGCCGAGGGCATCGGCAATGGCGCCGCGACCGCGATCCTGTTCGCGCGCGAGGGCGCCAAGGTGGTCCTGGTCAATCGCAGCCGGGAGCGGGCCGCGGCGCTCGCCGGGCAGATCCGCGAGGAGGGCGGCGACGCTGAGCCGTTCGCCGCCGACGTGGCGCGGCCCGAGGCGGCCGAGGCGATGGCGGCGTTCGCCGTCGAGCGTTACGGACGGCTCGACATCCTGCACAACAACGTCGGCACTGGCGGGCGCGGCGGCACGGCGGAGACCGTCGATCTCGCGGATTGGGGGCGGATCATCGAGATCAACCTGACCTCCGCCTTGCTGTGCTGCCGCTTCTGCATTCCCCGAATGCTGGCGAACGGCGGCGGCGCGATCGTGAACGTCTCCTCGCTCGCAGGCGCTATCGGCCTTGCGGGCGCTCAGGGCGCGGTCGCCTACACGGCGTCGAAGGCCGGCTTGCAGGGCCTCACACTGTCGATCGCGGCGGACTACGCGGCGAAAGGCATTCGCGCCAATGCGCTGATTGTCGGAACCGTGAACACGCCGCTGGTCGCGCGCCTCGGCCCCGAGGGGCGCGAACGTCGCCGCCAGATGGTTCCGATGCAGACCGAGGGCACGGCATGGGACGTAGCCTATGCGGCCGTCTATCTGGCAAGCGACGAGGCCCGCTGGATCACCGGCGTCATGCTGCCGATCGACGGCGGGCTGCTGGCCGTGAGGCAGTGGCCACGGTAAATGCGCGACAGGGCGGCATCAGTCGGGTGGTCGCCTAGAACATTCCTTGACAAATGTCCTAACTAACTCTATACGCCGCCCATGTCCGCCGCCGCCCCACCCCAACCCCCAACCGGCCTCGTCCCTCGCTTCGCCCTGTTCATCGGGGTGATGAAGCGGTGCATGGCGGACGGCATCGACTGGCGCCGGCGGCAGGGCACGCTGGGCTCGCTCGGGCTGATCGCGGGGCCGCTGTGGAACTATCTCTCCCACACCCTGCGGCGCTTCGCCGCGCTGCACGCGCGCTTCGCCGCCGGCCGGCTCCCCCCGGCCGGGGCGCGGCGCCCGGCCGCCCGGCGCGCGGTCGCCGATCGCGCCCCGGCGGACCATCCCGCACCCGAGACCGCCGCGCCCGACACCGCCGCGCCCGTCACTGCCGCGCCGGCGCCCGCGCCGGCCATTCCGCGCGGGCCGGTGTTCCTCGAGTATGGCATGGGAGGTTCCGCCTCCCATTTGCGGGAAATGCTCGACGAGCCCGAGATGCGGGCGTTCCTCGCGGCCTCGCCGCAAGCGCGGCGGATCCCGCGGCCGCTGTGGCGCAGGCTCTCCGCCGATCCGCTGCCCGAGGCGCTGCGCCCGCCGCCGAGGCCAAGTCGGGCGGAGCCATCCCCGGCCGAGCGGCCCCGCCGGGCACGGCCCGAGGCGGCGCGCACCGCGCCGGCCAAGCGCGCCGCATGGCGGCATCCCGTGTCGCTGTGGTCCGACCCCGCCCCGGCGGCCGCGCCGGAGCCGCCGCCGCCCGCCTGGCGAAAGCCGCCCTGGCCGGACTGACGGCGCGGCGCCACCGCACTATCCGCACTATGTTACGTAGTCACTGATTGCCTCGCGGCGAGCACAATGGTCCTCACGTTGCTGGCGATAGAAGCCGGTATTCGCGCAGGTGCCGAGAGGTTGCCGCCCGTCTCGACGCAAGCGGCTCGCTCGGCGCTCGAAGCTCTGTTGTCGATTGGCGGATGGGGTGGGATTCGAACCCACGAGGGGCTTGCACCCCTGGCGGTTTTCAAGACCGCTGCCTTAAACCGCTCGGCCACCCATCCGTCGCGGGCGGAGCTTAGCCGATGGCCGCGGCGATCTCCGCTTCGGTCACGCCGACCGCGCGGGCCGCCTCGGTGATGTCGCGCCAACTCGTCTCGTCGATCTCGACCCCCTCGGCGCCCCGCTTGGCGGCGGCGCGGCGTTCGGGGTCGCCGGGGAGCAGGATCGCGTCGTGGCCCGGAGCCGGGCGGGACGCCTTGATGTGGGCAACCGATGAGGCCACCGCCGCGCGCGCGTCGGCGTCGCCGCGGACGCGGTCGAGGTCGATCACGATGGCCAACATGCTGTTGAGGATGCCCTCCCTGGCCGGCTCCTCCGCGCGCTGGCCGCCGGTGAGCGCGGTCGACATCATCTCGCACAGCACGGCGAGCCCCGATCCCTTGTGGCCGCCGAAGGACAGCAGCGCGCCGGCGTGGTCGCGAATGTAGACCGCCGGGTCGTTGGTCGGCTCGCCATTGTCGTCGATCAGGATGCCGTCGGGCAGTCTTTTGCCCACGTTGTAGGCGACGCGCACCTTGCCGCCGGCCACCGCCGTCGTCGCCATGTCGAGCAGCACCGGACCTTCCGGGCCGGGCAGGGCGGTGACGAAGGGGTTGGTGCCGAGCCGGGCGTCGCGACAGGCGTAGGGCGCCTGTGCGTAGTGGTGGTCGGCGACGTTGACGTAGGCGGTGAACGACATGCCGGCGGCGACCGCCATCTCGCCATAGGTGCCGACCCTGCCGATATGCGCGCTGTCGCGCAGGCCGAGCACGCAGGCGCCGGTCTCTCGGGCGCGCGCGATGGCCCGGCGCACCGCCTCGCCGGCCATGCGCTGGCCGAATCCGCGGCGCGCGTCGAGCACCAGCAACGCGCCGAAATCCACCACCGTCTCCAACGCTTGATTCGGCACCAGCAGTCCCGCCTTCAGTAGCCGGACATAGGCTGGGAGCATCCCGATCCCGTGACTGTCATGCCCGGCGAGATTGGCGCGCATCAAATGGTCGGCAACCTCATGCGCCTCCTCCTCCTCGCTGCCCATGCGGCGCGCGACCAGGTGGGGAAGAGCGTAGAGCGCCTGAGATGACAAACGAGGCAAGGACGATCTCCGTCGGTTGGCCGCGGCGCGGCGTATAGCACGATGGTTTCAGATGGAACCGTAGGGCAGGGCCGCATGAAGATCGTACCACTGGTCGCGGTGGCCGGTCAGCAGGTGGCGGAGCTTGCGTGCGACCCGCGCCCACGATCTGCCGTAGAAGCGGCCGCTATGGCCGCACGCGTCGTCGATGCTCCTCAGCAGGAGCGCCGCGAGCGCCGCCAAACGAAAGGAGAGCCAGCCGCCTCGCAGGTCGCCGCCGAACGGGCCGCTGCTGTCCTCGGGGAATGTGTGGGTGATCGGCTCGCCCTCGGCCGCCAGCGCCCGCTCCGAGCCCGGAATGGCGACCTGTCCGACATACTTGAACCGGTTATAGCCGAGATCGCGCAGCATCCGCAGCTCCGTCAGGGAGTCGCGAAAGCCGTAGCCCGGCGACGCCACCCTGGACTCCACCGACAGGTACCGGGGCCGTGCCGGCAACGATTTGAGCGCCTCGATGCACAGCATCTCGCAGCCCTCAATGTCGAGTTTCAGGTAATATGGCGTTCCGTATTCGTGCAGGACCGCCTCGAAGGTGGTGCAGGAGACCTCGATGTAATCGCTCGGCGCGCCGAACGTGTCGGCGTTGCGTCGAACAAAGTCGTCCCGCGCCGTGCCCCACACGCTGAGCTGCCGGTTGACGGCGAACCGGACTTCGCCGATGCGGTCCCATATCGCCTTGCCGACGATCCGCAGCCGGCCGCTCCCGATCTCGGCCGCGAAGCGTGCCTGGAGCGCCCGCACCAAGTCGGGATTGGCCTCCACGCCGACGACGTTGAACCCCTTTCTCAGATAGAACTCGGTGTCCTCACCGCGGTGCATTCCCACGTCGTAGATCGTCCTGGCGGTACGCCTCGCTCCGTCCATCGGGGTGTCGGCCATGTTATTCGCCCGCGAGCCGGGCCGGCATCAGGGGGGAGGCGAGGCGGATCAGGGAGGACACGTCCTGCGTGGTATCGATGGCGAGCACCGCGTCGGCCAGGATGGCGCTCCGCTCGTCGCCGAGCACCGCGTCGGCGAGGCCGGCGAACTTGGCGCGCAATTCGCTCTCGGTGAGGAAGTTCGACGGCTCGCCCTTCGGCACCACCACCTTGCGCACGTGCTCCCCGCCGCGCGCGCGTATCGTCACCTTCCCCGACATGTTGGCGGGGAACTCGGCCTCGATCTCGGGGTCGAACTGCGAGCCGATCTTCGGCAACAGCGCGCGCACCGTCTTGTCGTTGAGCAGCCGATAGCTGTCCCAGCCCATCGCGCCCGTGCCAAGCGCGGAGGCGACGACGAACGGACCGCTGAACTGACCGTCCACGACGTTGACCGGGTTCGCCTTCTTCTCGGCCGGCTCGCCGATCAGCATCATGCCAGCCCTGGGCAGACCCAGGGTGACGCTCTCGATTTCTTCCGGCTTGAGGCCGAGTTCGGCGCGGATCGCCAGTGCGGCGTCGATGCTGGCGTGCCCGTAGCGGCAGGAAGGATAGGGCTTCACCGCGGTGTTCATCAGCTCGAACACCTGGCCGAGATCCTGAACGGCGCGCTCCGGCGTCGGATCCGGCGCGTAGCCCTGCATGAAGCCGTGGCGGCCCTCCAACGGCTCGGAGGCGCCCTTGAAGCCCTCGCGGGCGAGGGTCGCGGCGGTGAGGCCGTTGGTCGCGGCCCAGCCGACCTGGAAACGCTTGGTCCAGGCGCCATTGTGCAGGAAGGCGAGGCTGCCGGCGGCCTGGCTCAATACGATTCCGAGTGCTGCGGCGATCTGCTCGGCGTCGAGGCCGAACACTCGCCCGGCAGCGGCGGCGGCGCCGAACGCGCCGCAGGTCGCGGTCGGGTGGAAACCACGGTCGTAGTGCGCCTTCGCCGGCATCGCCAGCGCCACGCGGCACGTCACCTCGTAGCCGGCGATGATGCCCGCCAGAACGTCCGCCCCGGAGGCGCCCGCCATTTCGCCGGCGGCGATCGCGGCGGGGATCACCGGCGCGCCGGGGTGCAGCGAGCCGGCCGCGTGGGTGTCGTCGAAATCGAGCGAGTGGCCCAGCGCGCCGTTAAGCAGCGCGGCACCGGCGGGGGTGTAGCGCGCCGCATCGCCGAACACGCCGGAATTGCCGGCGGCCAGGCCGAGTGCCCGCACGGCGGCGAGCAGGGCAGGGGTGCTTTCCGCGCCATGCCGCGCGCGAACGATGTTGCCGACCAGGTCCAGCGCCAGGAAGCGCGCCCGCTGCACGATTTCAGGCGGCAACTCGTCGAGCCTGATCTCCGCGCTAAAACGCGAAAGCTCCGCGGTAACGCCGCTCATGGCCGGCTCCCTCCAGGATCGGCGGCACTCTGGCTCAAACCGGGCGAGGTTCCAAGATGGAGAGGACTTCACCGGACATCAGTTGAAGCCGAACTCGTCTGACGTGGCACAGATCGTGCCATGCTGCCTTCCCGCCCCTCGATGCTGTCCCGCCGCGCGCTGCTGGTTGGCGCCGGCGCGGCCGCGCTGCCCGTCCTGCCCGCGCTCGCCGCCGACTCGTTTCCGGGCTTCGTCGCGAGCCTGCGCGCCGAGGCGCGTCGGGCGGGCATTTCGGAACTCACCCTCGACCGGGCGCTCGCCGGCCTGCAACCGAACCCAAAGGTGCTGGAACTCGACCGGCGCCAGCCTGAATTCACTCTGACCTGGGACCGTTATCGCGCCACCCGCCTGTCCGAGCAGCGGATCGCCAACGGCCGCGAGGCGTTCCGCCAGAACCGTCCAACCTTGCTCGCCGTCGCGAACCGCTTCGGGGTCGATCCCGGCGTCATCGTCGGCATTTGGGGTTTGGAGTCGAACTACGGCGGCTACACGGGCGGCTTCGGCGTGGTGGAGGCGCTGGCGACGCTCGCCTGGGAAGGGCGCCGCGCGAGCTTCTTCCGCGCCGAGCTGATCTCCGCGTTCCGCATCCTCGATCATGGCGACGTGACGCCGCAGCGCATGACCGGCAGCTACGCGGGCGCGATGGGCCAGCCGCAGTTCATGCCGACCTCATATCAGCGCTACGCGGTGGATTTCGACGGCGACGGGCGGCGCGACATCTGGGACAGCCGACCCGACGTACTCGCCTCGATCGCCAACTACCTGTCGCGCTCGGGCTGGCGCGCCGGCGAGCCCTGGGGCCAGCAAGTGCGCGTGCCGCCGAGCCTCGACGTTGCGTGGACCGGGCGGGAGAACCGGCGCCCCCTCGGAGAGTGGATGCGGATGGGCGTCACGCGCGCCGACGGACGGCCGTTCTCGCGCGGCGACGTGCCGGCCGCTCTCGTTCTGCCGGACGGCGCGGGCGGCGAGGCGTTTGCCACGTACAGCAATTTCAACGTGATCCGTCGCTACAATCCGTCCGATTATTATGCGCTCTCAGTCGGGTTGCTCGGCGACTCCGTCGTGGCGTGAGGCGTTTCTTGCTCGTGCTCCCGATCGCGCTGGCCGGCTGCGGAATACCGCAAAAGCCTGGGCCTCATCCGCATTTCGTGCTGGGCGGCGCCTATCTGGCGGGGGGCGTCTGGTCCTATCCCCACGAGAGCTTCAATGACGAGGAGACCGGGCTCGCCAGCATCGAGCCGGACGATCATCGCGCGCTGACGACCGACGGCGAGACCTTCAACCAGACGGCACTCGCCGCCGCGCATCAGACCTTGCAGCTCCCGGCTATCGCTCGCGTCACCAACCTCGAGAACGGCCGACAGGTGGTGGTACGGATCAACCAACGCGGCCCCGCCTCGCCGGCGCGGCTGATCGCCGTGACCCGGCGGACGGCGGAACTGCTCGGCTTCGCCGACGCCGGGGTCGCGCGCGTCCGCCTGCAGGTGCTGGACGGCGAGAGCCACGCAGTCGCCGATCCGTTGCGCGGAGATACGGGACCGACGCTAGCCGTCAAGGCGGCGCCGCGGGGGGAGGTGACGGAGGTTGCTCTGGCTCCGCCCGCCGGAGCGGTGCAGGCCAGCCGGGTTCGCGCCGCGCCGACCGGGCCGACGGCGGACAGCGTCGATGGCTCGCGCCGCGAGCTGCCCCGGGTTCCCGCGCGGCTGCCCGAGACGGTAACCCAGTCCGCACCGGACCCCGGCGCGCTCTACGTGCGGATGGGCGTTTTCAGCCGCCGCGAATTCGCCGAGCGGCAGAGGGCGCGCGCGGCCGGGGTAAGCGCCGAGATTGAGCAAACGCGAATCGGCCGTTCGGAGACGTATCGTGTCCAGGCCGGGCCGTTCCCGACGGTTGCGGAGGCGGACGCGGCGCTGAACGCAGTCATTCGCGCGGGAATCCCCGATGCGCGGATCGTGGTGGAATAGGAGCGCGAACCCATGATGAACCGCCGTTCCGTATTGCTGGCGGGCATCGTCTCGACGATTGCGCTGCCCGCGTCGGCGCGCCCCGGCGCGTCTCGCGGCAAAGGCAAGCCGAAGGACCCGATCCCCCCCGGCACGCCGGCCAACACGCCGGTCGGCCCGGTCGATACGGCGGCGCGCTGGGCGTTCATCATGGATTTCAACAGCGGCGCGACCTTGCTCGACAAGGACGCCGACGTCTCGATGCCGCCCTCCTCGATGACCAAGCTGATGACCGCGTATCTGGTCTACGCCGCGCTGAAATCGGGCAAGCTGAAACTGACCGACGAGTTGCCGGTGAGCGAGAAGGCCTGGCGAATGGGCGGGTCCAAGATGTTCGTGCAGATCGGCACGAGCGTGAAGGTGGAGGATCTCATACGCGGCATGATCGTGCAGTCGGGCAACGACGCCTGCATCGTGCTGGCCGAGGGGATCGCCGGTTCGGAGGAGCAGTTCGTCGAGCAGATGAACGCCAAGGCGAAGCAGCTCGGCCTGACCAATTCGAATTTCAGGAATTCCACCGGGTGGCCCGATCCGGACCATCGCATGTCCTGCCGCGACATCGCCATCCTGGCGCGGCGCATCATCCAGGATTTTCCCGAGTATCTTCACTACAACTCGGAAAAGACGTTCAAATACAATAACATCGAGCAGGAAAATCGCAATCCCCTGGTGCAGAAGGGCGCCGCCGATGGGCTCAAGACCGGGCACACCGAGGAGGGCGGCTACGGGTTGTGCGCCACCAGCGAGCGCAACGGGCGGCGCGTGATCGTCGTGCTGAACGGCATGACCTCGATGCATCAGCGCGCCGAGGAAGGCGAGCGGATGATGGAATGGGCGTTCCGCGAGTTCGAGAACGTGACTTTGTTCACCGCCGGCGACGTGGTCGAGCGGGTGCCGGTCTGGCTCGGCAGCGCGCCCTCGGTCCCGCTGGTCGGCGGGCGCGATTTGATCGTTACCATGCCGCGCAACTGGCGGAAGAACGCCAACATTTCGGTCGCGTATGATGCGCCGATCCGCGCACCGGTCGCCAAGGGCGACCAACTGGGCAAGCTGACCGTTAGCGGCCAGGGCGTGCCCGCGATGGAAGTTCCGCTGCTCGCCGGCGCTGACGTGCCGAAGCTTGGGCTGCCGGGGCGCGCGATGGCGGTGCTGTCTCACTACGTGACGGGGAGCTGAACTGGCGACCTCCGCCAGTCCCGGCCGGTTCATCACGCTGGAGGGCGGCGAGGGGGCTGGCAAATCGACCCAGGCGCGGCTGCTGGCCGACGCACTGGCCGCGAGCGGGAGGGCGGTGCTGCGAACCCGAGAGCCCGGCGGATCGCCGGGCGCCGAGCGGTTGCGCGCCCTGCTGCTCTCGGGCCGGACGAGTTTCGCGCCGCAAGCCGAGACGATGCTGCATTTCGCCGCGCGCGCCGACCATGTGGCGCACACGATCCGCCCCGCGCTGGAA
The DNA here is from genome assembly GCA_963795435.1 of uncultured Alphaproteobacteria bacterium. Lineage (GTDB taxonomy): Bacteria > Pseudomonadota > Alphaproteobacteria > Acetobacterales > Acetobacteraceae > JAFKFI01. Next base: position 132,746 of record CAWCHV010000008.1, on the reverse strand, counting down.
GCGGGACTCTGGGTGGTCTGCGACCGGTTTTCCAACTCGACGATGGCGTATCAGGGATACGGGCAGGGGGCGGCGTTGGGCGTGATAACGACGCTGGCCGGACTGATCGGCCTGCGCCCGGACTTGACGCTGGTGCTCGACGTGCCTGAGCAAGTCGCCGCCGCGCGGCTCCGCTCCCGTGCCGCACGGCCGGATCGCTACGAGCGGCTGGATGCCGCGTTCCACGAGCGCGTGCGATCCGGCTTCCGTGCTATTGCCGCCGCCGAGCCGGCGCGCTGCCGGCTGATCGCCGGGGACGGGACGGAGGCGGAGGTGCATGAGCGGATCATGGAGGCCATCGGAGAGCGGTTCGGCCTGGCATGACGGCGCCTGAGCCACGTGCCAATCAGTTGCTGGTCGGTCACGCCGCGGCGGAGGCCGTATTGCTCGATGCGCTGCGCTCCGGCCGGATGCACCACGCTTGGCTGATCGCCGGCCCCTCTGGCATCGGCAAGGCGACGCTGGCTTTCCGGTTCGCCCGCCGGCTGCTGGCCGGGATGCCGGAGCCGGGCGAGAGCCTGGCGCTCGATCCGGCGCATCCGGTGTTCCGCCGCGTCGCCGCCGGCTCGCACGCCGACCTGCTGACGGTGGAGCGCGCCTACGACGAGAAGCGCAAGCGCGTCCGCACGCAGATCGCGGTGGACGATATCCGCAAGATCAACGGCTTCATGGGCCTTACTCCAGCGGAGGGCGGTTGGCGCGTCGTGGTGGTGGACGGTGCCGAGGACATGAACCAGAACGCCGCCAACGCGCTGCTCAAGGTGCTCGAGGAGCCGCCGCGGCGCGCGGTGCTGCTGCTGGTCTGCGACGCGCCCGGCCGCCTGCTGCCGACCATCCGCAGCCGCTGCCGGAGGCTGCGCCTCTCGCCGCTCGAAGCGTCGGATATGGATGGGCTGCTCGCCTCCTACCTGCCGGATATGACGGCGGAGGAGCGGGGCCGGCTCGCCGCCTTGGGCGAGGGTTCGCCGGGCCGCGCGCTGGCACTGGCTGAGGAGGAGGGGCTGCGGCTCGCCGGGCTGGTCGACGAGATCATGGGCGAACTGCCGGCGTTGCGGCCGGCGCGCGGCTATGAGGTGGCCGATGCCCTCGGGCGGAGCGAAACGGCATTTTCCACGTTCATGGACCTGTTGCGCGCGTCGTTGTCTGCGGCGGTGCGGGATGTCGTGCGCGGCCGGGCCGATGCCGAACAGGCGCGGCTGGTAGCGGCGCGGCCCCTTGATGCCTGGGGCGACGTGTGGCACGCGCTGACACGGCTGCAGGACGAGACGGAGCGGTTCAACCTGGACAAGCGCCAGGCGATCCTCTCCAGCCTGTCCCTGCTGCGCGGAGCCGCATCGAGTATGCAATGAAGCAACGCTACTACATCACGACGCCGATCTACTACGTGAACGGGGCGCCGCATATCGGCCACGCCTACACGAGCATTGCCGCGGACGTGCTGGCGCGCTGGAAGCGGCTCGACGGGTTCGACGTGTTCTTCCTCACCGGCACCGACGAGCACGGGCAGAAGGTGGAGCAGGCCGCGGCCGAGATGGGGCTCGATCCGCAAACCTACACCGACCAGGTGTCCGCCGATTTCCGCGACATGGCGGACCGGATGGGGATTTCGTACGACGATTTCATCCGTACCACGGAGGAGCGCCACAAGGCGGGATGCGTCGCACTCTGGCAGCGCATGGAGGCGGCGGGAGAGATCTATCTCGGCCATTACGAAGGCTGGTACGCGGTTCGCGACGAAGCCTTCTACGACGAAGAAGAACTGACGGCCCGCCCGAACGGCGACAAGGTGGCGCCCTCCGGGGCTCCCGTCGAGTGGGTGCGCGAGCCGTCGTACTTCTTCCGCCTCGGCGCCTGGCAGGAGCGGCTGCTGAAGTTCTACGACGAACATCCCGATTTCATTGCGCCGCACTCGAGCCGCAACGAGGTGCTGAGTTTCGTGCGCGGCGGCCTGCGGGATCTCTCGATCAGCCGGACCAGCTTCAAATGGGGCATCCCGGTCCCGGGCAATCCGGCGCACGTGATGTATGTGTGGCTCGACGCGCTGATCAATTATATCACGGCACTCGGCTTTCCCGACCAAGCCGCGCCGCGCTGGGCGTTCTGGCCGGCCGACGTGCATGTCGTCGGCAAGGAGATCACGCGCTTTCATGCGGTCTACTGGCCCGCCTTTCTGATGGCGGCGGGCGTGCCGACACCAAAGCGGGTGAGCGCGAATGGCTGGTGGGTCGTCGAGGGCGAGAAGATGAGCAAGTCGCTCGGCAACGTGCTCGAGGCCCGTGAGCTCGCCGCGACCTATGGCCTCGACCAGGTGCGCTATTTCCTTTTGCGCGAGAAGCCGTTCGGCGCCGACGGGAACGTGAGCCGCCAGGCTCTCATCACCCGTATCAACGTCGAACTGGCGAACGATCTCGGCAATCTCGCCCAACGCTCCCTGTCGCTGATCGCGCGCAATTGCGGGGGCGCGCTGCCGGGGAGGGGGGGTGTCGCCGAGGACGACGCCGCATTGCTCGCCGCCGCCGAGGCGTTGCCCGATGCGCTGCGCGAGCGGCTGGACCGCCAGGCCTTCCACGAGGCGTTGGAGGAGATTTGGAAGGTGATCCGGGCCGCCAATGGCTATATCGACCGGCAGGCTCCGTGGGCGCTGCGGCGCACCGATCCGCCCCGCATGGCGGCGGTGCTGCGCGTGCTGGCCGACACGCTCCGCGTGGTCGCGACCGTGCTGCAGCCCTTCATGCCGGGCTCGATGGGGCGGATGCTGGACCAGCTCGGCGTGCCGCCGGACGCGCGCGACCTGGCCGCGCTCGCCGCCCCGCTGCCCGGGAGCACGAAGCTGCCCGAGCCGCAAGGCGTGTTCCCGCGCTACGTCGAAACGGCGGAATAGCGATTTGATGCTGATCGATTCGCATTGCCATCTGGACTATTTCACCGAGGCGGAGCTGCCCGGGATTTTGCAACGGGCCGCCGCAGCGGGCGTGACCGAGATGGTTACCATCGGCACGCGGCTCGATCAGGCGGGCGCGTCCAAGGCGCTCGCCGAGGCGCATCCGCAGGTTTGGTGTACGGTGGGTGTGCATCCGCATCACGCGGCGGAGAGCGCGGTGCCGATGCCGGAGACGATTGCCGCGCTGACCGAGCATCCGAAGGTCATCGGCATCGGCGAATCCGGGCTCGACTATTTCTATGACAAGGCGCCCCGCAAGGTGCAGCAGGCGAGCTTTCGCGCCCATATTCGTGCGGCGCGACTGGCTGGCGTGCCGCTGGCGATCCACGCTCGCGATGCCGATGACGACATCGCGGAAATCCTGCGGGATGAACGGGCTAGCGGCGGTGAGTTCGCCTTCCTCCTGCACTGCTTCAGCTCCGGCCGCGCGCTGGCGGAGGCGGTCGTGGCAATGGGCGGCTATGTCAGCTTCTCGGGGATCCTGACCTTCCCGCGCTCAGAGGCGCTCCGCGAGATCGCCCGCGATCTGCCGGAGGACCGGCTGCTGGTGGAGACCGACGCGCCGTATCTGGCTCCCGTCCCGTTTCGCGGCAAGCGCAACGAACCAGCCTGGACGGCGCAGACCGCAAAGATGCTCGCCCAAATGCGCGGGCTGGAGATGGCGGCGGTAGCGGACCTGACGACGGGAAATTTCCGCCGCCTGTTCCGCAAGGCCGCCTGATCCGGATGCGGATGCCCGAATGCGGGTGATTGTCCTGGGCTGCGGCGGGTCGACCGGCGTGCCGGCGATTGGCGGGGCCGACGGCGCCGGCGATTGGGGCGAGTGCGACCCCAGGGAGCCGCGCAACCGGCGGACCCGCGCCAGCATCGTGGTCGAGAGTGAGGCGGGATCGCGGCTACTGGTGGATACCTCGCCCGACATGCGCTCGCAGCTCCTGGCCTGCCGCATCCCTGCGATCGACTCCGTGCTGTTCACCCACGCCCACGCCGACCACATTACCGGGCTCGACGACGTCCGGGTGCTCAACCGCATCATCGACCGGCCGCTCGACGCATTCGGAACCGCGAAAGCCCTCGATGAAATTGTCGGGCGCTTCGGATACGCATTCCGGCCGTGGCAGCCGCCCGGCTTTTATCGCCCGGTTCTGACCGAGCGCCGGGTCGAGCCCGACGCGACCATCCGGACCGCCAGTCTGGAGGTCCAGCTGTTCAACCAGGACCACGGTTTTACCGAATCGCTCGGCCTGCGCGTCGGCGGCTTCGGCTACTCGACCGACGTGGTGGAGCTTGACGATGCCGCCTTCGCGGCGCTTGAGGGCGTGGACACCTGGCTCGTCGACTGCTTCCAGCGCACCCCGCACCGAACTCACGCGCATTTCGAGCGAGTGTTGGCCTGGGCGAGCCGGGTCGGCGCCCGCCGCACCGTGCTGACCCATATGGGCTCGGATCTGGATTGGGCCTGGATGCTGGCGCACCTGCCGCCCGGCGTGGAGCCCGCCTACGACGGATTGATACTCGACTTCCCGGACTGAGGCCCATCCAGGCGGCGGCAGCAGTTTCCATAATATTCCTTCTGCGGCATTCTGCATTCGGGTTGGGCGATGGCTTGATGTGTCGTAGGAATTCGGCTTCCGCTTGGATTGCGGGTCGCCCCTCCCGACACTCAACCCAGGGATATGCGCCGATTGGGCATCCGGTCTCTGGCAACTTCGGCGGCAGCACACCGGTTGAATGCCGGGGTCGTAGCGCGGTCGCGCGTCGCTCCGGTTCAGGCGACCGCCGAGGATTGGACCTTCCGGGGGCGCCTTGCGTCTCGACGGCGGGTTCTTGGGGTCGGCTCCATGCTCGGCTCGGCGCTGCTGCACGTCTTCGCGCTTCTCGCGGTCGTTCTGATGTCGCGCGCGGCTTCCCGGCCTGGACCCGTCCTGGCCGAGATCAGTGTCCCGGTGATCTTCACCGCGCGCCCTGTCGCCGGCATGCCGGCGCCGCCGGTCGCGGCTGCCGATCAGTCCGGTCAGCCGGTTCCCGCCGAGACGCCCGCCGCCCCGCCACCAGAGCCGCCAGTGCCCCCGACCGAACCTCCGGCGGCGGCCGAGGCGCCTATCGAGCCGCCGGAGCCGGCGCCGCCGCCGGAAACAGCTCCACAGGGACCGGAACCCGCCCCGACGCCTGCGCCGGAGCCCGCGCGCATCGCTCCAGCCCCGGCAGAGCCGATCCCGCCGGCTCCGCTTCGGTCGCCGGACGGGCTGCATCGGGCCGTCCGGCCGGCGCCCGCCCGACCGAGGACAGCCGCGACGGCGCGGCCGCTCCCGATGCATCCGGCTCCTTCGCCAGCCGCGCCGAGCTTGACGCCTCCAGGCAGCTCGACTTCGCCGGCATCCGTCGCCGCCCTGTCATTGGTCCCGCCGAGGCCGGTCGCCGGGATGGAGAGCAATCGGCCGCCGCGCTATCCGGAGGCCGCGCGCCGACGCGGGGATCAGGGCCGGGTGATCGTGCGGGTCGGCGTCTCGGCAGAGGGCGAGCCGCTGACCCTGAGCATTGCCCATAGCAGCGGCTCCACGGTGCTCGATGAGGCGGCTCTATCCGCCGTCCGCCAATGGCGCTTCGTGCCCGCAAGCCAGGCTGGCCGCCCGGTTGCCGCGGAGGCGCAGGTGCCTATTGTGTTCCGATTGGAGAACTGAGTCGGAAGGAATCTCCGTCTTGCTGGTCCGTCTCTTGCCGGTTCCTCTCGCACTCACCGCCGTGTCGGTCCTGTCGTCGGGACTATCGCTCGCCCAGGTGCCACCCTCCGCCCCTACCCCGCCAGTCACCGAGCTGCCGCCGGTCAGTGTCATTGGCAGCACGCCGCTGTTGGGTTCGGGGGTCGACCGCGCCAAGGTGCCGGCCGAGACCAACGTGCTCACCGATCGGGACATAAGCCGCGACGGCAATGCGAACGCACTGCGCGCGCTGAACGAGAACGTGCCCGGCGTGTCGCTCGACAGCGCCGCCGGCAATCCGTACCAGCCCAACCTGTTCTATCACGGCTTCCAGGCCTCGCCGCTCCAGGGCAACGCGCAGGGGCTCGCCGTCTACCTGAACGGCGTGCGGTTCAACCAGGCGTTCGGCGACACCGTCAACTGGGACCTGCTGCCCGACATCGCGATCGACCGGCTCAATCTCGTGGGGTCCAATCCGGTGTTCGGCCTCAACGCGCTCGGCGGCGCGCTTTCGGTGCAGCTCAAGAACGGCTTTTCCTATCAGGGCGCCGAGTTCGACGCGCTGGGCGGCTCGTTCGGCAAGGTGCAGGGCGAGTTCCAGTACGGCAAGCAGATCGGCGACACCGCCACCTACATCGCCGGCAGCGCCTTGCACGAAGGCGGCTGGCGCGATATGCAATCGTCGGATCTGTACAACTTTTACGGCGATGTCGGCTGGCGAGGTGAAAAACTAGAGCTGCACCTCAACATCGTTGCCGCTGATACAAGCCTGAACGGACCGGGCACCTCGCCCGTCGAGCTGCTGGCGGCCGACCCGCGCGCGCAATTCACGGCACCCAACCTGATCGCCAACAAATACGGCCTGGTGAGCCTGAACGGATCATACGACATCAACGACACGACATCCGTGCAGGGGGTCGCGTATTACGACTATTTTCAGCAGCGCGTGGTCAACGGCAACGTCACCGACATCGCCGTGTGCGATAACAACCCGGGGTTCTTGTGCGCGTCGGACAACGTGTTCGCCACCGACCGCGCCGGCAATCCGATTCCGAACTTTCTCAGTGGCGGCCCCTACTCCGCTCTCGACCAGCAGACCACGAACACCAACGGCTATGGCGCCTCGACCCAAATCACCTATCGCGGCACGATCTTCGGCCGCTCTAACCAGCTCGTCGCAGGGCTCAGCTTCGATGGCGCCAGCACGAATTTCAGCGCGAGCTCGGCGGTCGGCGGCCTGTCGCCGCTGGACCGCGCGTTCGTCGGACCCGGCGTCGTGATCGACCAGGCGGACGGCTCCGTCGCGCCGGTACGGGTGGCAATCAGCAACGCCTACTACGGGGTGTTCTTCACCGACACGCTGGACGTGACTTCGCGCCTCTCCGCCACCGTCGCCGGCCGGTTCAACGCCGCCGAGATCGACCTTCGCGACCAGAACGGCACCGCCCTCACCGGCAATCATTTTTACAGCCGCTTCAATCCATCGGCCGGCGTCACCTACAAGGTGCTGCCCGGCCTGAGCGTCTACGCCAGCTACGCCGAGGCGAACCGCGCGCCGACGCCGGCGGAGCTCTCCTGCGCCAGCCCTACGAGCCCGTGCAGCCTGGCGAATTTCTTCGTCGGCGACCCCGATCTGAAGCAGGTCGTCGCGCACACGATCGAGGCCGGGCTGCGCGGCCAGTTCCACCCGTGGGATGACGCGACGCTGGCCTGGAATGCCGCGTTTTTCCACACCGATCTCGACGACGACATCCTGTTCGTCAACAGCCCGGTCGTGGGTCGCGGGTTCTTTCAGAATGTCGGGGCGACGCGGCGTCAGGGCGTGGATGTCGCCGCCCGGCTGACCACTGGACGTTGGCTCGCCTATGCCGGCTACTCCTACATCGACGCGACCTTCCAGAGCGGGTTCATCGCATCGAGCGCGGACAATCCCGGCGCGGACCCCAACGGCAATATCCAGGTGCGGCCGGGCGACCGAATGCCCGGCATTCCGCAGCACCTATTGAAGCTCGGAGTGAGCTACAAGGTGACGGACCAATGGACGGTCGGCGCGACCGGGGTTGGCGCCACCGGGCAATATCTGTTCGGCGACGACGCCAATCTGCAGCCCAAGACGCCAGGCTATTTCGTGGTGAACCTGAACACGAGCTATCAGGTAACGCCGAATATCCAGCTGTTCGGATTGATCGAGAACGTGCTCGATTCCAAATACTACACCTTCGGCACGTTCTCGCCGACCTCCTCGGTATTCCTTGCTCAGGCGCCCGGTGCGACGAACCCGCGCAGCTACAGCCCGAGCGCGCCTGTCGCGGGGTACGGTGGCCTGCGCGTGACGTTCTGAGGCTTGCCGTGCGGCAAGCACCGAGCGGCGCCGCGGGGCGAGGCAGGAAGGCACGCGGAGCGCGTGACTGCAACACCGCGGGCCCGTTGGCGAAGTTGCGTCTCCCCAGCTTGGGCGCTAAGCGCGGTCGCGATCTCACCGAAGGACTTCCATGCGCCCCACCGCCGAGGCCGAGCTTCGCCGCCTGCTCGACATCATGGCCGCGCTCCGCGCGCCGGAGACGGGCTGCCCCTGGGACAAGGAGCAGACATTCGAGACGATTGCGCCTTACACGATCGAGGAGGCCTACGAGGTGGCCGACGCGATCACGCGCCGGGATCTCGCCGCGCTGCCCGACGAACTCGGCGATCTGCTGTTCCAGGTGGTCTATCACGCGCGCGTCGCCGAGGAGGCCGGGTTGTTCGGCTTCGCGGAGGTCGCGAAGTCGATCGCCGACAAGATGGTGCGCCGGCACCCGCACGTGTTCGGCGACGCGGCGTCGCGCGACGCCACCGCGCAGACCGCCGCGTGGGAAGCGCAGAAGACGACGGAACGCGCGGCGCGCGCCGAGGGCGGAACGCTGGCCGGCATCCCGGCCGCCCTGCCCGCCCTTACCCGCGCGCTCAAGCTTACCGCGCGCGCAGCGAGGGTCGGCTTCGACTGGCCGGACGCCGAGGCGGTGCTCGACAAGCTCGACGAGGAGGTGGCGGAGCTGCGCGCGGAACTGCCCACCGCCGATGCCCTGGCCGATCCCGAGCGGCTTGCGGACGAAATGGGCGACATGCTGTTCGTGCTGGCCAATCTCGCGCGCAAGCTGAAGCTGGACCCGGAGACCTGTCTGCGTCAGGCCAACGAGAAATTCGCGCGCCGGTTCGGCGCCGTCGAACAGCGGCTTGGGGTTGCGGGGAAAGCGCCGTCCGACGCGACCCTGGACGAGATGGAGGCCGAGTGGCGGGCCGTGAAGGCGGCGGAACGGCTCAGCAAATCCTGATGCGGTAGAGCATTACACGCTTCTCGCCGGGCGGGATCAGCATCAGGCCCGGCTTGTCGGCGAACTCGCCGTCGAAATCCTCCGGGCTCGCCGTTCCGTGCCAAGGCTCGATGCACAGGAAATCGCCGCCCTGGCGGGACCAGATACCGAGCTGGCCGAAGCCCTCCCAGGTGAGCTCGATGGTCGGCGTCCCGGGCGCGCCGTAGCGGACGGAGTGGCTGGCCGGGCGGTCCAGGATCACCGCGTCGGCGGCGAACAGCGCGGGGTCGAGGTGCAGTGTATGCCCCTCGATCGGTGTCGGACGAGGCTCGGGAGTGAGCAGTCCATCCCGCAGGCGGCGGATCGGCTCCGGCTCGGCTGCCTCGAATTCGAGCAGATGGGCCTGTTTCTCCACCTCGTCGGCGAGCGGCCAGCGGAAGGCGGGATGCGCGCCGGCCGAGGCGGGGAGCGTCTCGCGGCCGGGATTGCCGATCGTGTAGGTGATCTCCAGCGCGTCGTCGGAGAGCGCGTAGGCGATCTCGAAGCGGAACGCGAAGGGATAATGGGCGCGCGTCTCCGGGTCGTCGTGAAGCGCGAGCCGGCAGGTGGTCGCCGTCCGTTGCAGCCAGGCGAAGCGCCGGTCGCGCGCGAAGCCGTGCTGCGTCATCCGATAGTCATGGCCGCGATGGCGCAGCGTGTCGCCCTTCAGCCGTCCGACGATCGGGAACAGCACCGGAGAATGGCGCGGCCAGATCGGCTCGGCGTCCCACAGCAGCTCCTCGTCCTCCGCGTCCCGCAACGAGCACAGCTCGGCGCCCTCCGCCTTGATCGTGGCGCTGAGATAGCCGTTCTCCAGGACGTGCCTGTCCTTCATCGCGCTCCCTCCAGGAGCATGATTCCACGCCGGCGAACGGTTGTAGAGAGGGAAACGACGTCCACCATGCGACGCGACCGCGTGCGCCGCGCCCTATTCGGTCCGTTCGGCGGGAGTGTGCTGCTCGAAACGCGCGCGGTCGGCGGGGAGCAGGCGGACAGTGACATGGATCGCTTCTTCCTCGTCCTGCCGGCCGACCACCTCTCCGTGCTGATAGAGCCACGCCAATCGGGCGCCGTCCGCGGGCGCGATGCTGTAATCGGCGGTCTCCATCGCCGCGGCGATGCGCGCGTCGATGGCGGCGAGCAGCGCGCCCAGACCATCGCCGGTGATCGCGGACACCGCGACGGCACCGGCGCGCGGTTGCACCTTGCCGACGCCGCCGAGCAAATCGGCCTTGTTCAGCACCTCGATCGTGCGCTTGGGCCAGCCAGGATCGAGCGTGCCGTCGCGCGCCATGCCGTCGAGCACGGCGATCACGTCGGCCCGCTGCGCCGCGCTGTCGGGATGCGCGGCGTCGCGCACGTGCAGGATCACGTCCGCCTCGGCGACCTCTTCCAAGGTGGCGCGGAACGCGGCGACGAGCTCGGTCGGCAGCTCGCTGATGAAGCCCACGGTGTCGGACAGGATGGCCCGCCGGCCGGACGGCAGGCGCAAACCGCGCATGGTCGGATCGAGGGTGGCAAACAGCTGGTCGCGGGCGGTGACGTCCGCGCCGGTCAGCGCGTTGAACAGGGTAGATTTTCCCGCGTTGGTGTAGCCGACCAGCGCGACGACCGGAAACGGCACGCGACGGCGCGCGGTTCGGTGCAGGCCGCGCGTGCGACGCACCTGCTCGAGCTCCTTCTTGAGCCGCACGATGCGCTCTCCAATCAACCGGCGGTCAGCCTCGATCTGCGTCTCGCCCGGCCCGCCGAGAAAGCCGAAGCCGCCGCGCTGGCGCTCGAGATGGGTCCAGGAGCGCACCAGGCGCGAGCGCTGGTACTCGAGATGCGCAAGCTCGACCTGCAGCGAGCCCTCGCGGGTCTGCGCGCGCTCGCCGAAGATGTCGAGGATTAGGCCGGTGCGGTCGATGACCTTGCAGCCCCATTCGCGTTCAAGGTTGCGCTGCTGCACTGGGCTGAGCGCAGTATCGACGATGGCGACCGTCACGGCAGCGTCACGCAGCGCCTGACCCTGCGTCGTCGCCTGGCCTTCGCCCAGCAACATGGAAGGCCGCCGGGCGCGCAGCGGAATGATCGCCGTGTGCACGACGACGAGTCCGATCGAAGCGGCAAGCCCGACCGCCTCGGCGAGCCGCGCCTCGGCCGCACGCGCCGCGTCCTGCCGGTCCGCTCGCTCCCACGGCAGGATGATGGCGGCCCGCGTGGGTCGGTTGGGACCGGCCCCGTTCAGCCAGCCGTCCCTGCCATCGCGTTCACTCAACGGCGGCGGCGGCCGGCTCGCGCACCGCGCCGCCCTCGGCCTTCGTGGCGTCGAACAGCTGGATCGGCGCGCCCGGCATCACGGTGCTGATCGCGTGCTTGTACACGAGCTGGGTGTGTCCGTCCCTGCGGAGCAGGACGGAGAAATTGTCGAACCACGTGATGATGCCCTGCAGCTTGACGCCGTTGACCAGGAACACGGTCACGGGGGTCTTGTTCTTCCGCACATGGTTCAGGAAGACATCCTGAACGTTCTGCGATTTCTCATTGGCCACGGCGCGATCCTTCTTCTTCTCGTTGATGTTGTTGCTTGTTATCGGCGCCTGCCTTCGTGGCACGCAGACAGGCACAGTCACATTTTAGCAGCCGGGTTCCCTTGCGCAAGCGCACGAAGCCGTGCGGCCAACCCGCGCGCGTGCTCGAAGTGCAGATCGGCGCCGGCCCGCTCGACGCCGCCGTCATGCGATGCGTCGCCGATGAGGACAGCGGTGACGCCCGCCGCACGCGCCGCCTGCATGTCGTTCGCCGTATCGCCAAGATACCATATCGACCGCGTTGCCTCCGCTTGAAGCCGCGAAAGAGCAAGCAAGATCGGTGCCGCGCTCGGCTTATCCGCCTCCGCGTCGCCCGCGCCGATCACCGCGCCGAACAGCGGCGACCAACCGAGATGCGCGACTTCCTCGCGCAGGAATTTCCCGGTTTTGTTCGACACCACGCCTTGCGGCCAGGGCCGGCCGGCGTCCAGCGCGTCGAGCGCGCCGGGCATGGGACGGACATTGTCGAGATGATCGTCATTGTACCGCGCGTAGAAAATCTCGCGTGCACGCTGCCAGCCGTCGCCGAACAGCCCAGGAAAAACGTCGCGGAGCGACAGGACCGCACGCTGGCGCGTTTCCTCGACGGTCCAGTGCGGCATGTTGAAGGCAGTGAACGCGGCATTGAGCGCCGCCGCGATGCTGAACCAGCCATCGACCAGCGTGTTGTCCCAGTCCCACAGCAGGAGCGACGGGCGGACCATTCAGTGCGACCCGCGCGCCGACAGCATGAGCCGCAGACCGAGCCCGACAAACAACGTGCCGGCCACCGCGTCGAGCGCGCGCCGGAACGTCCGCCGCCCGAGCAGCCAGCCGCTCGCCCTGCCCGCGAGCACGCCGACACCGACGAGGTAGACGACCTCCAGCGCGTTGAAGATGCAGCCGAGGAGGAATAGCTGCAGCCCGACATGGCCGCGTGCCGGATCGACGAATTGCGGCAGCATGGCGAGGAAGAACACGATTACCTTGACGTTCGAGATGTTGGTCAGCGCCGCCTGGCGGAACACCACGCGCATGGAGAGCGCCTCGGGGGCGATTGCGTTCGCATCGTGATGTCCCGCGAGCGAGGCGCGCAGCGACTGGATGCCGATCCAGATCAGATACAGCGCGCCGGCCAGGCGCACCGTTGCGAAGGCGGGTTCGGAGGCGGCGATCAGCGCTGAAAGCCCGAGTGCCGCGCCCAGCGCGTGTACCATCGCGCCGCCGCCGATCCCGAGTGCCGCGGCGACGCCGCCGCGCGCGCGGTGCGTCATTGCCTTGCCGAGCACGAACAGCGTGTCGGGTCCGGGAATCAGCGTCATGACGAGCGCGGCGACGAGGAAGCCCGCCGCCAGCGATGGGTCGAGCGGCATGTCAGGCAACATTCCGCAAGCCGCCCTGCACGTGTCGGGCGAAGAGTTCAAACAACCGCCGCGTGACCGGCCCGACCTCGCCATCGCCGATCGGCTTGCCGTCGAGACGCACGATCGGACGGACGTAGCTGGTGGCGCTCGTGACAAACGTTTCGCGGGCCGCGCGCAGTTCGTCTGCGCTGAACGCGCGCTCTTCGAAGGCGATGCCGGCCTCTTGCAACAGCGCGATGAGCGAACCGCGCGTGCAGCCAGGCAGGATGACATGGTCGAGATGCCGCGTCCGCAGGACGCCGTGCTGGTCGACGATCCAGACGCTGGTCGCGGCACCCTCCGTCACCATGCCCTCGGCGTTGACCAGGATCGCCTCGTAGGCACCCTGCTCGCGCGCCGCCTGCCGGGCTAGCACATTTGGCAGCAGGCCGACCGACTTGATGTCGCAGCGCGCCCAGCGCTGATCCGGTGTGGTGATCGCGGCGGCCTGCCAGCGCGCAACGTCCCTCGGAAACGGCGGCAGCCGGCGCGTGGTGACGACGACCGCCGGCGGCACCGGCTTGGCGGGAAACGGATGGTCGCGCCGCGCCACGCCGCGCGTCACCTGGACGTATACGAGCCCTTCCCGCACGCGGTTGCGCGCGACGACCTCGCGCAGCACGCGGCGCAGCGACCCGAAACCCATCGGCTGCGTCAGGCGGATCTCCTTGAGCGACCGCTCCAGCCGTGCGAGGTGGCGGTCCTCGTCGATGAAGCGTCCGTCATAGACATGCACGACTTCGTAGACACCGTCGCCGAACTGGTAGCCGCGATCCTCCACGTTCACCGCGGCCTCGCGTTGCGGGAGGTATCGGCCATTGACGTAGGCGACGCGGCTCATCGAGGGGCTCCGGGCGATTCTTCAGGGCGGACATTAGCGAAAAGGCCGTGACGGCGCGACCCTCGCCCTCGCTGGCGCGAGGTGGCAGGATCACCGGCGACGACGCACGGGGGCAAAGAGCAATGCTGCACAGCCGGGACCGCATACTGACCACGCACGCCGGAAGCCTGCCGCGCCCTGCCCAGCTCACGCATCTCTACGTCCAGCGGGCGCGTGGCGAGACGGTCGATCCGGCGGCGATCGAGGCCGCCGGGCAGGCCGCGTTGCGCTGGGTGGTGCCGAAGCAGATCCAGGCCGGCATCGACATCGGCAACAACGGCGAGCAGCAGCGCGAGGCGTTTTTTCTCTATGTCCAACACCGCATGAGCGGCTTCGGCGGCAGCTGGAACCGCCCTGCCTTCGCCGACATGGCGCGCTATCCCGGCTATCGCGCGATGATGCAGGCGCAGGCGGATGCGTCGGAGCATGTCAGCAACCGCGATGGCGTGCCCAAGGCGGTTGGCGAGGTGCGATATCTCGATCGCGCGCTGATCGAGACCGAGTGCCGCGATTTCCGCGCCGCCCTCACCGAGACTGGTGCCGGGTTCGCCGAGCCGTTCCTCACCGCCCCCTCCCCCGGCATCATCGCCGCAGCGATGCTCAATGAGCACTACGAGAGCGAGGAAGCCTATCTCGCCGCCCTCGGCGCCGCGCTTCGGGTGGAATACGAAGCGATCTCCGAGAGCGGTTTTTTGCTCCAAATCGACGCGCCGGATCTCGCGATGGAGCGGCACATCACCTACCAGGACCGCCCGCTCGGCGATTTCCTCGGCTTCTCGGAGCGGGTGATCGACACCATCAACAACGCTCTGGTCAACGTGCCGCGCGAGCGGGTGCGGCTGCATGTCTGCTGGGGCAATTACGAAGGCCCGCACGATTGCGACGTGCCGCTCGACGATATTCTGCCTGTGCTGAAGCACGCCCGCGTCGGCGCGCTGGTGCTGCCCTTCGCCAATCCGCGCCACGCGCACGAGGTGCGCGCGTTGCGGCAGGTGCCCGAGGATCAGATGGTGGTCGCCGGCGTGATCGACACGGTGACGAACTACGTCGAGCATCCCGAGGTGGTCGCGGACCGCATCGAGCTTGCGGCGAAGGCGCTGGGCGATCCGAGCCGCGTGATGGCGGGCACGGATTGCGGGTTCGATACCTCGGCGGGCCGAGGAAAAGTCGCGGAGGACGTGGTGTGGGCGAAGCTGCGGGCCCTCAGCGACGGCGCGCGGATCGCCTCGGGGCGGCTGTTCGGAGTGACGGCGGGATAGCGGACGTGTCGCTCGGCGCCCTCGCGGGAAAAAAGTATCTGAGCCTCGAGACTTATCGCAAGAACGGCCAGGGGGTGCGAACGCCGGTCTGGTTCGCGGCGCCGACGGATGCCGGCGTCATCGGTCCCGTCGTCTATGTCTACACGACGGGCGATACCGGCAAGGCCAAGCGCATCCGCAACAACGGTGCCGTCCGGATCGCGCCCTGCGATGCCCGGGGCGACGTCACCGGCCCGTGGATCGACGCCCGCGCCCGGATCGTCACGGGCGAGGAGGCCAGCCTCGGGATGCGGCTGCTCGACCGGAAGTATTTCCCGTGGAAGCAGATGCTCCGGCTCTTCGCGCTGTTTCGTCCACGCGAAAGGATCGTCATCGCGATCCGGCCGGTCTGAGCGGTTCGGCGTGTCTCCCGCCATCGATCGGGGTATGATCGCGGGCCAAGCACGATCACGCCCGGCAGGGGAGCGACAATCATGCCAACAAGCGTCAAGCAGCTGATGGAAGCCGCCAATGCCGCCGTGGAGCGGATCACGCCGGCCAACGCGCGGGCGATGATGGCGAAGGGCGGTACGCTGGTGGTCGATGTGCGCGATCCGTCGGAGGTGGAAAAGAGCGGCAAGGTCGCCGGCGCCGTCAACGTATCGCGCGGCATGTTGGAGTTCCGCGCCGACCCGGATTTGCCAACTCACGATCCGAATTTCGCGAAGGACAAGACCCTGATCCTGTATTGCGCCTCCGGCGGCCGCTCGGCGCTGAGCGGCAAGACGCTCAAGGACATGGGATACGAGCGGGTTTATAACCTTGGCGGGTTCAAGGATTGGGTGGAGTTTGGCGGGGCGGTCGACAAGGGCGCTGGGTCTGGCTCGTGAGGCGTTGACGCTCCGGTTCTGGCGGCTCCTCTGGCCAGTGGGGGGCAGAGTGGCCTTACCGCATCACGCAGGTTCTCGACCTAACGACCTAAAGCGGAGCCGCCTCAATTCGATAAGTCGTGCCTCCCATCCGCCGAGCGCGACAGGCAAGCAGCGGTGCGGGCGAGAAGGAGCGCGCGCTCGCGAGCGTTTCGGGTGAGCGAAGCGGCGCGCTCGAACTCCACTCTGGCCTCGTCATAGCGGCCGAGCTTCGCGAGCAGATCGCCTCGCACGGCTGGCAGGAGGTGATAGGCTTTGAGCGATGGCTCCGAGAGCAGCGCATCGACCAGTTCGAGCCCAGCCTCCGGGCCGAAGGCCATCCCCAGCGCCACCGCGCGGTTGAGTTCCACCACCGACGACGGCGCGAGCTGGGCGAGTGCGTCGTACAGGGCAGCGATCCGCTCCCAGTCGGTTTCCTCGGTGGTACGGGCGCGGGCGTGACAAGCGGCGATCGCGGCCTGTAGCGCGTAGGGGCCGAGCGCGCCGCCCAATGCCTTGGCGCGCGCCAAAGCGGCGAGGCCGCGGCGAATGAGGAGGTGATCCCAGAGCGCGCGGTTCTGGTCGGGCAGGAGCACGGGCTCCCCCGAGGGGCCGAGACGCGCGCGCAGGCGGGAGGCCTGGATTTCCATGAGCCCGACGAGGCCGTGGACCTCGGGCTCCATCGGCGTGAGTTCGGCGAGGATGCGGCCGAGGCGTAGCGCCTCCTCGCACAGCGCGGGGCGCGTCCAGTGCTCGCCGGCGGTCGCCGAATAGCCCTCGTTGAAAATGAGATAGAGAACCTGCAGCACCGACGAGAGGCGGGCGGCGCGGTCGGCGGCGCGGGGCATCTCGAAGGGCACGCGCGCTTCGGCCAGCGTACGCTTGGCGCGGACGATGCGCTGCGCGACGGTAGGCTCCGCGACCAGGAAGGCGCGCGCGATTTCCTCCGTAGTCAGGCCGCCGAGCAGGCGCAAGGTGAGCGCGATCCGCGCCTCGGTCGACAGCACCGGATGGCACTCGATGAACACCAGGCGGAGCAGATCGTCGCCGACGTCGTCGTCGAGCGCGGCGTCGAGATCCGGCGCCTGCTCGGGCTCCGTCTCCCGGCCAAGTTCCTCGTGCTTGCGGCCGATCCGGGCCTTGCGGCGCAGCGCGTCGATCGCGCGATGCTTGGCGGCGGCCATGAGCCAGGCGCCCGGACTATCCGGGACGCCCTGCCTTGGCCATTGCTGGAGCGCCGCGAGCAGCGCGTCCTGCGCCAGCTCCTCGGCGAGACCGACATCGCGGACCATCCGCGCGATGCCGGCGATGAGTTTCGCCTGCTCGATCCGCCAGACCGCCTCGATGGCACGGTGCGGATCGCGCGTCGTCACGAGCCTCGCCGCGACGGCGGCATCACGAGCCCTTCGGCTGCCCGACCTGCGCCTGTAGCTCAGGCAGCCCGGCGGCCGCCTCCCGCACGTCGTCGGGAAAATCGGACATCTCCTGGACCTTTCGGATCTCGATGATCTCGTTGGCCGAGGCGGGGCAGCGCGACGCCCACGCGATCGCCTCGTCGCGCGATTTCACCTGGATTATCCAGTAGCCGCCGAGCACCTCCTTGGCCTCGGCGAATGGGCCATCGGTCACCTTGGGCTTGCCATCCTCGAAGGTGACGCGGGCGCCCATCGAGGGCGGATGCAGGCCGTCGAGCGCCAGCAGCACGCCCGCCTTCTGCAGGCTCTCGTTGTACTTCATCATCGCGGCGACCCGTTCGGGGTCGAGCTTGATGCCGGGCTCGGCGGTCTCGTAGCCCTTCGGGATCATCAGCATCATGAATCGCATCGTCGTGTCTCCTTGCGGGTGGGGTCTCGGAGCACTGGCTCCAATGTCACGTCGAACAAGGTGCCGCGCGATCGACAAACGGCGAAGAAATCTTCTCAGCTGTTGCGGTCGTCCGAGTTGACGCCGAGCTGCTTGAGCTTGCGGTGCAGCGCGCTGCGCTCCATGCCGACGAATTGCGCGGTGCGGCTGATATTGCCGCCGAAGCGCAGCAGCTGCGCCTGGAGGTACTGCGTCTCGAACAGGTCGCGCGCCTCGCGCAGCGGCAGGCCCATGATGTCGGCACTCGGGTCGATGGTGAGCAACGCGGGCGCATTGGAGCCGATCTCGGGCGGCAGCATGTCGGCGCGGATCGAACTCCATGCTGCTGCCGGGCGCCATGATGAGCAGCCAGTCGATCAGGTTGCGGAGCTGGCGGACGTTGCCCGGCCAGTCATAGGCCTGCAACGCGGTCAGGGCGTCGGCGGACAGCTCGCGCGCCGGTATCCCGGAGTTCTCCGCCGAGCGCGCCATGAACAGCTGGGCGAGCGGCGGGACGTCCTCGCGTCGCTCCTTGAGGCTCGGGACGCGCAGCGGCACGACGGCGAGACGGTAGTAGAGGTCCTCGCGGAACCGCCCGGCGGCGATCTCGGATTGCAGGTCCTTGTTGCTGGTGGCGAGCACGCGGACATCGACCTTCACCCGCGCCGAGCCGCCCACGCGCTCGAAGGTTTGGTCCTGCAAGGCGCGGACGATTTTTCCCTGCGTCTCGAGCGGCATGTCGGACACCTCGTCGAGCAGCAACGTGCCGCCGTGGGCGCGCTCCAGCACGCCGGCTCGACGTGGTGCCGCGACCGGGTCGGCGCCCGTCTCGACGCCGAACAGCGCCTCCTCGAAGCGGCCGGGATTGAGGGTCGCGCAGTTCAGCACCATGAACGGCCCCTCGGCGCGCCGCGAGCGGGCGTGGATCATGCGCGCCGCGACCTCCTTGCCCGAGCCCGCCGGCCCCGAGATCAGCACGCGCGAGCCGGTCGGCGCGACTTTCTCCACACCCGCCCGCAGCAGCGTGACGGCGGGGCTGTCGCCGGTGAGGCTGGTCTCCGGCCCCGCGCGCAGGCGAAGCTCGGCGTTCTCGCGCGCCAAGGCCGCGGCCTCCAGGGCGCGGCGCAGCACCAGCAGAAGGCGGTCGGACTGGAACGGCTTCTCGATGAAGTCGTAGGCGCCGTGCTGGATCGCCTGTACCGCGGTCTCGATGGTGCCGTGGCCGGAGATCATCACCGCCGGCACCTGCGGCTCCTCGCTGTGCAACGCGCGCAGGATGCCGATGCCGTCCATCCGCGAGCCTTGCAGCCAGACGTCGAGGACCACCAGGGACGGGCGTCGGGCGCGGAAGGCGGCGATCGCCGCGTCCGAGTCGGCGGCCTGGCGAGTCTCGTAGCCTTCGTCTCGCAAGATGCCGTCGATCAGCATCCGGATGTCGGGTTCGTCGTCGACGATCAGTATTTCATGCGCCATCAGGCACCCTCAGCGGCAAGACGAGCGTCGCCACGGCGCCCGGCCCGTCCGGCCGGTCGTCCAGGGCGATGCGACCGCCGTGGTCCTCCATGATCTTTTTCACGATGGCAAGGCCGAGCCCGGTGCCCTTGGCCTTGTGCGTCACATAAGGTTCCGTGAGCAGCGCCCGCTCCTCTTGCGGCAGTCCGACCCCGTCATCGGCGACCGCGATGACCACCTCGCCGCCCGACTCAGTATCGGTGGTTGTCACGGAGAGGCTGATCTGGCCGGCGCCCGGCCGCATCGCCACCGCGTCAGCGGCGTTCTGCAGGAGGTTGGTCAGCGCCTGGCCGAGCAGCCGCCGGTCGCAGGGCGCGACCGGGCCTTGGGCGGGAATGTCGGTGGTCCAGGTGATCTCGGGGCGCGCGGTACGCTGCAGCACCAGAGCCTCGCGGGCGATGCGGCCGACATCCTCGGGGCGGATCACCGGCTGCGGCATCCGTGCGAAAGCGGAGAACTCGTCGACCATGCGGCCGATGTCGCCGACCGAGCGGACGATGGTGTCGGCGCACATCGAGAACGTCTCGGGATCGGAAGTGATCTCCTTGGCGAAGCGCCGCTTGAGGCGCTCGGCGGAGAGCTGGATCGGCGTCAGCGGGTTCTTGATCTCGTGCGCGATGCGGCGGGCGACGTCGGCCCAGGCTGCCTTGCGCTGCGCCGATTGCAGCTCTGTGATGTCGTCGAAGGTGACGACGAAACCGTCGGTCCGCCCACCCTGCCGGTCGGCGCCGACCCGCACCAGCAGAATACGCCGATGGTTGGGCGGCCCGATGCGGACTTCTTCGGTGCGAGCCCGGTCGGGTACGGCCATCGCGCCGCGGACAAGTTCGGAAAACTCCGGGACGATCTCGGCGAGGTCACGCCCGAGGGCGGCCATCAGGTCGATCCCGAGCAGCGCCCCGGCGGCGCGGTTGGGCAACTCGATGCAGCCCTTGGCATCGAGGCCGATCACCCCGGCCGAGACGCCGGACAGCACCGCCTCGGTGAAGCGGCGGCGCTCGTCGATCTGGCTGTAAGCCTCCATCAGCTCGGCGCGCTGGGCGGAGAGCTGGCCGGTCATGCGGTTGAAGGCGCGCGACAGGCCGGCGATCTCGTCCTCGCTCGCCGCCTCCGGCACCCTGGTCGCGAGATCGCCGCCGCGCACCCGCTCGGCGGCGTGGATCAGCCGGCCGATCGGGCGGGCGATCTGGTTGGCCATGACGAGGCCGATCAGCACGGCGGCCGAGAGCACGATCAGCGCCAAAAGCGCGAAAATCCAGGCGAAGGCGATCTGCAGCCAGGAGCGGTTCTGATCCAGCCGCTCGTACTCCGCGACCGCCGTCTCGGTGCTGACCATGTGGTCGAGGATCTGCGGGTCGATCGGCCGGCCGATCATCAGCATCAGCGACGGGGTGGAATTGAGTTCGACGATGGCGCGAACCCTCGTGTGATCTCCGCCGGGCACCACGGCGACGTCGCCGGTGCGGGCGCGCTCGGTGGCCCAGGCCGGCGGGGGCTCGGCGGCGAGCCCCGCCAGCACGCCGGCCGAGGCCATCACCTGTCCCGTGACCGGCTCGTAGATCACCGCCTCGGTCAGGCCCCGCAGCGCGGTCTGGTTGGCGAGGAACTGGCCGAACGTGTCGGGGTCGGCGGAGAGCAGGTATCCCGCGCGGGTCATGTCGGCGGCCATCTCGAGGGCGACGGCGCGAATGTTGTTCTCGTGCTCCTCAAGATAACCGCGCGACGCCGCCAGCGACTCGTTCAGCGCGGCGCGCACCGGGTCGTTGAACCAGGCCTGGATGCCGAAATGGAAGAAGGCGGTGGCGAACACGGCGATCACGATGGTCGGCGCCACCGTCACCACGCTGAACAGCATCACCAGTCGGACATGCAGCTTGGCGCCGGCCGATCCGCGCCGCCGCTCCACCCAGACCCGGGTGAGCCGCCCCGCGAGTACCGCGCCCAGCAGCAGCAGCACAGACAGATTGGCCAGCACCATGCCGACGCCAACGCCTTGCCGCAGCCCGAATGGCGAGCCGCGAGCCAGCAGAACGAACGTCGCGATGCCGAGCGCCAGCGCGATCGCCGCCAGGACCAGCGTGACCACCTTGCCGAACAGAATGTCGGCCAGGCGGCGGAACGCCGAGCGGACGCCTGGGGCGGGAGATGACTGATCGTCCCTCCTCGGATCGCCGGGCGTGGGCGTCAGCGCCGTTTGGTTCGGCGAGACGTTCAAGCCAGCCCTCGGATCACTGGAATGTCGAGGTCGCGGATCTTCTTGCGCAGCGTGTTGCGGTTGAGCCCGAGCATGGCGGCGGCCTTGATCTGGTTGCCGCGGGTCGCCGAGAGGGTCATCTGGATCAACGGCCGCTCGACCTCCGCGATCACCCGGTCATAGATGTCGGACGGCGTGAGTCCGTCGGCGTGGGCGGCGAGGAACTGCCTGATATGCCGCTCCACCGCCTGCGCCAGCGCTTCCGGCGCGGTGGCGGCGGCAGCGGTCGCGGATTGCGCCGGCGCTTCCTCGGCGTGCGGCGCCGCCTCGGCGAGCTCGGCGGCGATCACCGCGCCGCCGATTGTCTCGTCGGGGCAGAGGGCAGCGAGCCGGCGCATCAGGTTCTCGAGCTCGCGCACATTGCCCGGCCAGCGATGCGTCTTGAGCTGGTCGATGGCGCTCTGGTCAAGCGTCTTGGCCGGCAGCCCGTCCTCGCGAGCGCGTTCGAGGAAGTGGTTCGCCAGTGGCGGTATATCCTCCACCCGCTCGCGTAGAGGCGGCAGCCGGATCGGCACGACGTTGAGGCGGTAGAACAGATCCTCGCGGAACTGGCCCTGGCGGATCGCCTGGCGCAGGTCGCGGTGGGTCGCGGCGATGATCCGCACGTTCGCCTTGATGAGCTGGCGGCCGCCGACCGAGGTGAACTCGCCTTCCTGGAGCACGCGAAGCAGCCGGGTCTGCGCCTCGGGCGGCATGTCGCCGATCTCGTCAAGGAACAGCGTGCCGCCATTGGCCTGCTCGAACCTACCGGCGGTTCGGTTGGTGGCGCCGGTGAAAGCGCCGCGTTCGTGGCCGAACAGCTCGCTCTCGATCAGCTCGCGCGGGATCGCCGCCATGTTGATTGGCACGAAGGAACCGCCGCGGCGCTTGCCGTAATTGTGCAGCGCGCGCGCCACCAGCTCCTTCCCGGTGCCCGATTCGCCGTTGATCATCACCGTCAGGTCGGCGGTCGTGAGGCGCGCCACGGTGCGGTAGATCTCCTGCATCGCCGGGCTGCGGCCGATCAGCGGCAGCGACTCGTCGGTATCGCGTGCGTCGGCGAGGATGGCGGTCACGGGCGGCGTGGGCGCCGCCAGCGCACGGGCCACGACGGCGAGCAATTCCTGCAGATCGAACGGCTTCGGCAAATACTCGAACGCGCCGCGCTGGGCGGCCTTCACCGCCGTCATCAGGGTCGATTGCGCGCTCATCACCACGACACGCAGATCGGGCCGCGCCCGCTTGATGCGCGGGATGAGGTCGAGCCCGTTCTCGTCCGGCATCACCACGTCGGTGATGACGAGATCGCCCTCGCCCTCCTCGACCCAGCGCCACAGGGTCGCGGCATTGCCGGTGGTGCGGACCTGATAGCCGGAACGGCCGAGCGCCTGGGTTAGAACGGTGCGAATTGAGCGGTCGTCATCCGCGACCAGCACGGTGGGAAGGGTCATGGCGACCAGAAGCCTTGGGTCAGGGTGCGTCGAATTCCTCGTCGACGACGACGGGCAGATGCAGGCGGAATTCCGTCCGGCCGGGGCGGCTGTCGACCTCGATCAAGCCACCGTGGTCGCCGACGATCTTGGCCACCAGGGCCAAGCCGAGCCCATTTCCCGAGGGCTTCGAGGTGACGAACGGCTCGAACAGATGCGGCCTTATGTCCTCCGGGATGCCCGCGCCGTTGTCGCGCACGCTGACCATCAGCGGCAGGTCGAGCCGGGTGCGCGAGCCGGGGATGGTGACACGCATCCCGTGCTGGTAGGCGGTGGACAACACGATCTCGGCATGCGCGGTCTCGGCGTTCGTCACCGCCTCGGCGGCGTTCTTCACCAGGTTGAGCAGCACCTGCACGAGCTGGTCGCGATTGCCCCAGACCGGCGGCAGCGACGGGTCGTAGATTTCGGTGAAGCGGATATGCGCGGCGAAGCCGGTCTGGGCGAGCTTGCGGACGCGCTCCAGCACGCGGTGGATGTTCACCGCCGACCGCTCGATCGGCTTCTCGCCGAACATCTCCATGCGATCGACCAGGTCGCGTATGCGGTCGGCCTCGTCGCGGATCAGCAAGGTCAGCTCGCGATCGGGCTCGGCGACGCTGGCCTCGAGGAGCTGCGCCGCCCCGCGAATGCCCGAGAGCGGGTTCTTCACCTCGTGCGCCAGAATCGCCGCCATGCCGGTCACGCTGCGCGCCGCGCCCCGGAAAGAGAGCTGCCGGTCGAGCGCACGTGCGGCGGAGGCGTCCTGCATCACCAGCAGCACGGCGCCGGGCATTTCGAGCAGCGGCGTGATCTGCACCGTGATGCCCGGCTTGTGCAGGCGCGGGCTTTCCAGCGTTAGGTCGTGGTCGGACACGGTCGCCTCGCCACGGCGGGCGTAGCCGATCAGCATGAACACCGGGTTGTCCTCGGGGACCAGATCATTCAGCCGCAGCGGCGCGAGCTGTGCAACGGAGATGCCGAGGAACTGCTCGGCGGCGTGGTTGGCGTAGATGAAGCGGTTGTCCGGGTCGAGCAGCACCACCGGTACCGGCAGCGCGCCCAGGATCAGCGCGGCTTCGGGGACGCCTGGGGCCTCGGGCGCGCGCGGCGCCTCCGCGGCCCGGGCGAATATCGCCAGGGGACCCTTGCGCAACGCCGCCTTGCTCATGCGGCCTCCGCCTCGATCTCCGCCGTCTGCACGGCGTCGCGGGTCGCGCCACGGGCGATCAGCGGATCATAGAGGCCGTGAACCAGCCGGATCACCGAGTCGACATCCGCGAGCCGGTTGACCGTGGCGCGGAACTCGGCCGAGCCGGGCAGCCCGCGCGAGTACCAGGCAATATGCTTGCGCGCGAGCCGCAGCCCCGCATCCACGCCGAAATGGGTGAGCACCGCGCGATAGTGGCCGAGCAACATCTCCTTCTGCCGCGTCAGCGGCGGCTCGGGGGCGCGCTGGCCGGTCCGCAGGAAGCGGGCGACCTGGGCGGGAAACCACGGTCGGCCATAACAGCCGCGCCCGATCATCACGCCGTCGGCCCCCGACAGGCGCAGCGCCTCGGCCGCGTCCTCCTCGGAGACGATGTCGCCGTTGGCGATCACCGGAATGCGAACGGCGCGCTTGACCTCGGCGATGAAGCCCCAATCGGCGCGCCCGGTGTAGAATTGCTGGCGGGTGCGGCCATGCACCGTGACCATGCGGATCCCGGACTCCTCGGCGATGCGCGCCATGCGCGGGGCGTTGAGGCTGGCGTGGTCCCAGCCCATCCGCATCTTCAGCGTGACCGGCACCTTCACCGCCGCGACGGTCGCCGCGAGAATGGCGCCGGCCGTTGTCTCGTCGCGCATCAGCGCTGAGCCGGCCTGTTGGCCCACTGCCACTTTCTTGACCGGACAGCCGAAATTGATGTCGATGAGGTCGGCGCCGCGATCCACCGCGAGCCGCGCCGCCTCGGCCATCGCTTGCGGGTCGCAGCCGGCGAGCTGCACGGCGGACACCCCGCCGCAGCCGTCCACCTCGGCCATGCGCAGGGTGGTGCGGTTCTCGCGGATCATCGCCCAGGAAGCGATCATCTCGGAGACCACCATGCCGGCGCCCTGCTCCTTGGCGAGCCGGCGGAAAGGCAGATCGGTGACGCCCGACATCGGCGCCAAGATGACCGGCGTGTCGATGCACACGCCGCCGCCAAGGTCGATCGGCGCCAGGAGCGGACGGGGAATGGAATCGGAATTGCCCATGAATTGGGCAAACTACCGCCGCCCGTGCCTGCGCGCAATGCGGTTGACGCAAACCGGCCCGCCAGCGAGTTTGCCATCATGCGAGTAGCAGCAATCCTGGTCGCCGCCGGCACCGGCAGCCGGTTCGGCGCGGAGACGCCGAAGCAATTCTTGCCCGTCGCGGGCAAGCCGGTGATCCGCCACGCCGCCGAGGCGCTGGCCTCGCATGTGACGTTGCTCCAGCCGGTCGGCGAGGCGGCGCCGATTCAGGCGGCGCTCGCGGGGATGCCGCATCTGCCGCCGGTACCTGGCGGGGCGACGCGACAGGACAGCGTGCGCGCCGGGCTGGAGGCGCTGGCGCCGCACGCGCCCGACATCGTGCTGGTCCACGACGCCGCCCGCCCGGTGATCCCGCCGCGCACCGTGCCGGACCTGTTGGCGGCCTTGCGGTGCGCACCCGGCGCGATCCCCGCGGTGCCGGTCGCCGACACGCTGAAGCGCGGCACGGGCGGGGCGATTACCGCGACGGTGTCACGCGAAGGGCTGCACCGGGCGCAGACGCCGCAGGCGTTCCGGTTCGCCACGCTCCTGGCGCTGCACCGGGCAGCCTCGGGCGGGGCGGCGACGGACGACGCCGCGCTGCTGGAGGCCGCCGGCGAGTTGGTGCTGCTGGTGGCGGGCTCCGAGGACAACGTCAAGCTGACCTATCCGGAGGACTGCGTGCGCCTGGAGCGGATTCTTTCCCCGGCGATGACGCCGCGCGTCGGGACCGGCTTCGACGTCCACGCGACGGAGGCAGGCCGCCGGCTGGTGCTCTGCGGAGTGGAGGTGCCGCACACCACGGGTCTCGCCGGCCATTCGGACGCGGATGTCGGCATTCATGCGCTATGCGACGCAATCTACGGCGCTCTGGCGGAGGGCGATATCGGCCGCCACTTCCCCCCGGGCGAGGCGGCCTGGAAGGACGCGGACAGCGCCCGCTTCCTCGCCCACGCGGCCGAGCGGATCGCGGCGCGCGGCGCCGTCCTCGCCAATGCCGACGTCACGCTGATCTGCGAGCGGCCCAAGATCACCCCCCACGCCCCGGCGATGATCGCGCGGCTGGCGAGCATTCTCGGCGTCGAGCGCGGGCGGATCTCGGTCAAGTCGACCACGACCGAGCGGCTTGGATTCACCGGCCGGGGCGAGGGCATCGCGGCACAGGCCGTCGCGACCGTGCTGCTGCCGCTCTGACGACGACTCGCGCGTTACAAACCTTGCGCGAGGCCTTATCTCCGGAGGCAGCATGATGAACAAGACATTCGTCGCGGCGCTGGCTTGCGTCGTCCTCGCGGGATGCACCGTGAACGCTCCGGAGCCGAACCCCTACCCGGCCCCGCCGCCCACGGAAGTCGAGATCATCCCAAAACCCCCGGTCTCGGCCGTGCCGCTAGTGTGGCAACCCGGCCACTACGAATGGAACGGCGCAGGCTACGTGTGGTATCCCGGCCAATACGTGCAGCAAGCAGGCCACGGGACGCTGTGGCAACCCGGCTATTGGAGCCGCGCAGGCGCCGTCTGGACCTGGCAGCCGGGACGTTGGTTGTAAGCATTCGGACCCCAGCGGCTTACGCCGGGCGACACATCCCAGACGCGGTTTCGCGGTAATCGTTTCGACCTCTCGGCCATACGCGGCGATAAGCCGACGCTGTCCGCGAACACAAGGGCGACGTGAGTGATGGGCATTCCGAGCGGCCGAACTGGCCCTCGCCCTGACGCCTCGGTAGCGGACCCGCCTCCCGTCATTCAAGGCGACGCGCCAGCTGTGCCAGCGACAATCGGGAGCCGGTCTCGTTGTCCTCCGCCCGCAAGCCTGGGGGTAGATTCGAGGGTCGAACTCGCGGATTTCGCCGGTCATCCCGGCAGGTGGGACCTAGGCCACCAGCTCGGCCGGATCCATGAAGGCGGCACAGAGCATCTCGGGCGGGGCCTTGATCACGCGCGATACGCGGGTCGAGGCGCCGGCCTGCCCGTCGGTCATGTGGCGGCTCCGTTATGTCGGCTCGATCGGACCGCGGGAGGCTCCTCCGTCCGAGGGGCGGCTGGCGAGCAAATGAGGCACTTGGCGGTCCGCCCTCCCTTGCGGCGCGGGAAGGGCTGTGGTTACTGCCGGCGCAATCCGCTCCGGGGGTCGCCGGGGTCGTCTTGCCCCGATCGCGCTGCCCTGAGCTTTACGGCGCCCAGTCCGCAATTCCACGAGGCCCGCTGAATGCCCTCCACCTTTGACACCGTCGCCGGCATCATCGCCGAGACCTGCGACATCCCGCGAGACAAGATCACCCCCGAGAGCCACGCGATCAACGATCTCGGGATCGATAGCCTGGACTTCCTCGACGTCGCCTTTGCCATCGACAAGGCGTTTGGCATCAAGATGCCGCTCGAGGAGTGGACGCAGGAGGTCAACGACGGAAAGGTCTCCTCGGACCAGTATTTCGTCCTCCAGCACCTCTGCGAAAATATCGACGCCCTGGTCGCGGCCAAGGCCGCCTGACGCGGCCCGATGCGTCTCGAGTATTTCCAGATGGTCGACCGGGTCAGCGCGCTGGACCCGGAGGCGCGGACGATCAGCGCCGACTGCATGGTCCCCGAGGCCAGCCCGATCTTCGAGGGCCATTTTCCCGGCCACCCGATCCTGCCAGGCGTGCTGATGATCGAGACGATGGCGCAGACCGGCGGCTGGCTGGTGATGGGGCTGCTGCGCTTCACCCGCATGGCCTTCCTCGCCCAGGTGAAGGAGGCCAAGATGCGAGCCTTCGTCGCCCCCGGCCAGGCGCTACGGACCGAGGCGCGACTGCTGCACGACGGCTCGGGCTACGCCGTCGCGGCGGGCCGCATTCTCTCGGACGGCAAGCCGGTGGCCGAGGCGGAGATCACCTACCGGGTCATGCCGTTCCCCAACGAGACCCTACGCCAGGAGCTACTGAACATGGCCCGCCGCGTCGCGGTGCCAGCGGAGTTGTTCGATGCCTGAGACAAGAAAGCCTGGTCCACGGGACGCGGTGATCACCGGCATCGGGCTGGTTTCTTCTCTGGGCGCCGGGCTCGACGCGCATTGGGAGGCGCTGGACCGGCCGGGCGGCTTCCGGCCGGTGGTCGATGCCGCTCGGTTCGCGCCCTTCATGGTGCATCCGATGGCGGCGTTGGAGCTCGACCGGCAGATCCCGAAGAAGGGCGACCAGCGGCAGATGGAGGCGTGGCAGCGGATCGGCACCTACGCCGCCGGGCTGGCGCTCGACGATGCCGGGGTGAAGGGCAACGCCGACCTGCTCGGCCGGATGGACATGATCGTCGCGGCGGGTGGCGGCGAGCGCGACTACGCGGTGGACGGCGCGATCCTCTCCGCCCTGCCCCATGCGGCGAACCCCGAGGCGCTGCTCAACGAGCGGCTGATGAACGAGCTGCGGCCGACCCTGTTCCTCGCCCAGCTCTCCAACCTGCTGGCCGGGAACATTTCCATCGTGCACGGCGTCGTTGGATCATCGCGGACCTTCATGGGCGAGGAGGCGTCCGGCACGGACGCGGTGCGGATCGCCTGCGCCCGCATCGCCGCCGGCCAGGGCGACTTTTTTCTCGTTGGCGGCTCGTACAATGCCGAGCGGCCGGACGTGCTGCTTGAATATGCGATGGGCCGGCTACTCTGGAGCGGCGACTATGCGCCAGTGTGGGAGCGCCAGGCGGCGGGCGGCGGGCTGGTGCTCGGCTCGCTCGGCTGCTTCCTGGTGATCGAGAGCCGCGCCCACGCGGCGAGCCGCGGCGCGCGGGCCTCCGGGCATATCGCCGCGATCGCCTCCGACCGCTGCCGTCGGGAGCCGGGACAAGCCACCGCCAATGCCGCGCGCCAGCTCGCGACCATGCGGCAGCACCTCACGCCGGAGTCGAGCGCTGTGCTCTCGGGTGCCTCGGGCGCTTCGGCTCCGACGGCGGAGGAAAAGAATTTCCTGCACGAACTGGGGCTTCCCGTGCGGGCCACGGCGACGGCGCTGGGTCACGGCATGGAACCCTCGCTCCCCGCCAATCTGGCCCTGGCGGCGATGGCGCTGTCGCGCGGCCGACTGTTCGGACCATTGGAAGCGGCCGAGGCGCCGATGGCCGGAGAATTGCGGCAGGTGCTGGTGACGTCCTGGGGCCATTGGCGCGGCGAGGGCATGGCGCTGGTCGAGGCGGCGTAGGAGACAGCGATGGCTGGTTCGGATCGCGATTCGAAGTCCCGTCCTGTGGTCGTGGTGACCGGGATGGGCGTGCTGACGTCGCTGGGCGCGGGTCAGGCAGATAATTGGGGCGCGCTTACCGCCGGACGCTCGGGGCTCCAGCGGATTGCCCGCTTTCCCACCGACGGGCTGCGCACCACGGTCGCGGGCACGGTGGATTTCGTCCGCGCGCAGGAGGCGACCGCAGCGGAACTCACCGAGAAGCTGGCTGGAATAGTCATCGAGGAAGCCATCGCGGAGGCCGGGATCGGCGGCAAGGGCGATTTCCCCGGCCCGCTGCTTCTCGCCGTCCCGCCGGTGGAGATGGACTGGCCGCAGCGGCGCGCCCTCGCCGCGGCGTCGGGCGCCAACGAAACAGTAACCTACGAGGATTTGCTGCGGGCGGCGGGCACCGGCGATTTCGGCCCATGGTACCGCCGCTTCCTATTCGGCTCGGTGGGCGAGAACCTGGCCGACCGGTTCGGCACCAAGGGCTCGCCAGTCGCCACCTCGACCGCCTGCGCGTCCGGGGCGACGGCGATCCAGCTCGGCGTCGAGGCGATCCGCCGGGGCGAGGCCGAGGCAGCCTTGTGCGTCGGCACCGACGCCTCGGTGACTCAGGAGGCGCTGATCCGGTTCTCCCTGCTCTCCGCGCTGTCCACCCGCAACGACCCGCCCGCCGCGGCGGCGCGGCCTTTTTCCAAGGATCGCGACGGTTTTGTCATGGCGGAGGGCGCCGGCGCCCTGGTGCTCGAAAGCCTGGAGCACGCCCGTGCCCGTGGTGCGCGCATCCTGGGCGTTGTCGAGGGCTGCGGCGAGAAGGCTGACGGCTTCCATCGCACCCGGTCGAGCCCGGACGGCCGACCGATCATCGCTTGCCTGCGCGAGGCATTGGAGGACGCGGGGGCCGCGCCCGATACGGTGGGCTACATCAACGCGCACGGCACCGGCACGCCGGAGAACGACAAGATGGAGTGGCTCGGCGTCTCCGCCGTGTTCGGCGAGCGCGCCGGCACGATCCCCATATCGTCCAACAAGTCCATGATCGGCCACACTTTGACGGCAGCCGGAGCGGTCGAGGCGGTATTCACCTTGCTCGCCTTGCGGCACGGGCGGCTGCCGCCGACGATCAACTACGACATCCCCGACCCGGCCCTGCCGGTCGACTGCGTGCCCAACGTGGCGCGTGACGCGCGGGTGACGCGGGCGGTGTCGAACTCGTTCGGCTTCGGCGGCCAGAACGTCTGCCTCGTGCTGGGCGCGGCGCCCGGCTAATAGTGGGCCTCCCGTGCCCTCGTCATCGGCGGGCGGCGCGGCTGAATTCTCGCTTCTGGACCCCGACCCATGCCCGCCATCCGTGCGCTGCAACTGCTCGCCGAGCGCGACATCGCCCTGATCGAGCGCGAGGCCCCGCCGCCCCCGGGGACGGGCGGGGTGCAAATCCGCGTCCGCACCGTGTCGCTCAACCACATCGATCTGTGGGGTTTTCGCGGCATGGCTTTCGCCAAGCGGCAACTGCCGCTGACCGTCGGCGCCGAGGCGGCGGGCGAGATCGCGGCTGTAGGGCCTGGCGTCGACGGATTGGCTCCCGGCCAACGGGTAATCGCCTATTCCGCGCTGACCTGCGGCACTTGCCGGTTCTGCCGGGCGGGGCGGGAGAACCTGTGCGAGAACGTGGCCGGCGTGCGCGGCTTTCACATCGACGGATTTGCCCAGGATCTCGTCAATCACCCTGCCCAACTCGTCCTGCCGATCCCCGACGGGGTGAGCCTGGAGGATGCCGCCTGCGTGCCGGTGGCATACGGGACGGTCGAGCACATGCTGTTCGACAATGCCGAACTCCAGAAAGGCGAAACCATCCTGGTCCACGCCGGCGGCTCCGGCATCGGCACCATCGCCATCCGCATCGCCAAATCGCTCGGCTGCACCGTCATTACCACGGTCGGCAGCGACGCCAAGGCGGAGCGGGCGCGCGCCCTCGGCGCCGACCACGTCATCAACTACCGCATCGACCGGTTCGAGGGCGTGGTGCGCCGGCTGACCGCGAAGAAGGGCGTGGACGTGGTGTTCGAGCATGTCGGCGCCGATACCTGGAACGGCTCGCTGCTGTCGATGCGGCGCGGCGGCCGGCTGGTGACCTGCGGCGCCACCTCAGGACCGTCTGCCAGCATCAACTTGATGCAGCTTTTCCAGCAGCAATACCGCATCATCGGCTCGTTCGGCTCGCCGCTGCACAGCCTTCGCAACGCGCTCGACCGGATCGCCTCCGGCGTCCTTCCGGTGATCGACACGCGGTACGATCTCGCCGATTTCCGCGCCGGGCTGGACCGGCTGGCGCAGCGCGACGTATTCGGCAAGATCCTGGTGACGTTGTGAGATGGCGCTGACCGGCCTGGCGGACCGGATGATCGGCCGCCTCGTCTCGTTCCTGCTCGGCGTGCTGCGGCGCACCGACCCGGACCGCGCCTCCGACCTCTGCGGCGCGATCATGCGCCGGATCGGCCCGTTCATGCCGGCGCACCGGATCGGCCAGGCCAATTTACGGGCGGCCTTCCCCGAGAAGGATCGCGCCTGGATTGAGGCCACCTTGCGCGGCGCCTGGGAGAATCTCGGGCGGGTCGCCGGCGAATACGTCCATCTCGGCGACATCTGGGACTACGAGCCCGACCGTCCCGACGCCGAGGGGCGCATCCAGGTGGACGCGGGCGGCGTGCGGCTGTTTCTCGATCTGCGTGACGACGGCAAACCCGCGCTCGCCTTCGCCTCGCATCTGGCGAACTGGGAACTGCCCGCCGTCGCCGCCGCGGCGCACGGGCTGCCGGCGGCGGTGGTTTACCGGATGCCGAACAACCGCGCGGTGGCCGCCGAGATCGCACGCATCCGCCAGGGACTGATGGGGCGCCTCATCCGCAGCCGCAAGGAGGCGGTGTTCGAGATGGCCGCGGCGCTCAATCGGGGCGAGCATCTCGGGATGGTGGTCGACCAGCACTGGTCGCGCGGCGTGGACGTCACCTTCTTCGGCCGGCGCTGCAAGGCGAACCCCACCCTGGCCCGTCTTGCCCGCCAATACGATTGTCCGGTGGTCGGCGTGCGCGTGGTCCGGCTGCAAGGCCGGCGGTTCCACCTCTCCTCGGTAGGACCGCTGGACCTGCCCCGCGCGGCCGACGGTCAGGTGGACGTGCTGGCGACGACGCAGATGATCGCCAAGATCATCGAGGGCTGGGTGCGCGAGCACCCCGACCAATGGCTGTGGTTCCATCGGCGATGGCGGTGAACCCCGGCTAAGCTCGGGCGTTGTATCGGCCATCCGATCAGAGCGGGAGCGTTCCGATAGCGCCCGCAAGGAGATCACGCCGATGCGCTTTCTCGCTCTCCCGTGCTCGGCAATCGCCGGGCTGGCAGCCCTGCCCGCGATGGCTCAGAGCTACCCGCCGCCGACCCAGCTGCCGCCGCCTCCGGGCTACGCCGCCCCGGCGCCTGGTTATCCGCCGCCTGCCGGCTACGCGGCCCCGGCGCCGGCCTATCCTCCCCCAGCCGGCTATGCCGCGCCGGCTCCAGCCTATCCTCCGCCGCCGAGCTACGCGGCGCCCGCGTATCCGCCGCCGGCCTACGCCGCTCCTCCCCCTCCGCCGCCCGCCACCTATGGCGGACAGGCTCCCGCCTATCCGCCGGCGGCGGCCTACGGCGGCCCCCCGGCCGGAGCGCGACCGGGCCATGCGCCGGGTGAAGGCGTCTCATATCCGCTCTCCGGCGGCGCCAGCAACATCGGCCCCGCCGACACCCGCTCGACCATCGCGCCGACCTTGCCGACGCCCGCTCTCGGCCCAAACGCGGGGCCGGTGCAGTACCTCCAGGCGGCGCGCGCCTCACTGGCGGCAGGGCGCACCGGCGAGGCTCAGCAATCGCTGGAGATGGCGCAGACCCGCCTGCTCGACCGCTCAGTGCCCTATGACGCGACCAACACGCCGAGCGCCAACCCGGCGGTCTCGCAGATCTCCGAGGCCCTCCGCGCGCTCGGCGTCGGCGACCGGATGCGCGCGATGCAGATCATCGACGCGACCATCCCGCAGGCGGCCGCCGAAGCGGGGCCGGGACGGTAATTCTGTTCCCTCTCCCCTCGCCAGGGGAGAGGGAACAGGGACACGGCTTTCTCCGGGGCAGCGGCGGGCAGCATTTGTTGGCCGAACCGTAGAGCGATAGACTCCGCCGGAAAAGTCGCCCTCGGAAGGCTCGCCCGCATGTTGATGAGTTCGGCGGAGTTCCGCGAATTGCTGCGCGCCAACCGGCCGCGCGTGTTCGTCGATGGTGACCGAGTGGAGAGCGTCGCCGACGAGAAGCGTCTCGCCCCCGGTATCGCCGCGATCGGCGTGACCTACGATTTTGCGCTGCGTCCCGAGCTGCGCCCGCTGATGACGGCAACCGACCAGGCCACCGGCCGTACGGTGAACCGGATGCTGCACGTCAACCGCGACACGCGCGACCTGACGAGCAAGCTGGAAGCGGTGCGGCTGCTCTGCCAGGAAGTCGGCTGCGCCCAGCGCTATCTCACGCACGACGCTCTGAACGGCATTCATCAGGCGACGTTCCGCACCGACGCCGAGCATGGCACCGACTATCACGCGCGCTTCCTCGTCTATGCGCGGGAGGTGCAGGAGTATGATCTGACGCTCGCCGTGGCGATGACCGACGGCAAGGGCGACCGCTCACTAAAGCCGCACGAGCAGGCCGACACGGATACCTATGTCCACATCGTCGAGCGCCGGCGTGGCGGCATCGTCATCAGCGGAGTCAAGGCGATCGTCACCGCAGCACCTTATGTTCATGGCTTTCTCGTCATGCCGTGTCGCGCGATGACTCCCGACGACGCGGCGTTTTCGGTGTGCTGCGCTGTCCCCGTGGATGCTGAGGGCGTCACGATCGTCGCGCGCCCAGCCGGACGGCCGGGCGAACGCGCCGCGAAGTTCAGCGGGCGCTACGGCCAGTCAACCGGGGTGGTGATCTTCGAGCGCGTTTTCGTGCCGCACGAGCACGTGTTCCTCGCCGGCGAGCACGATCAGGCGGGGTTTCTCGCGCAGACCTACGCGACGCATCACCGCCATAGCTGCATCGCCGCGCGTGCCGGGTTCGGTGACTTGCTGATCGGCGCGGGTGCCCTGATGACCGAGGCCAACGGGCTCGATTTCGACCGCCACGCGCATCTGCGCGACGCGATGGTGGAGCTCATCAAGATCGTGGAAGGCTTCTTCGCCTGCGGCGTCGCCGCCTCGGTGTATGGCCAGGCGGACGCATCGGGCGCGGTGATGCCCGACACGGTCTTTTCCAACGTCGGAAAACTGCTGCTAGCGACACAGATCTACGACATGCAGCGGCTCGCGCACACCGTCTCGGGCGGGCTGATCGTGGCGTTGCCTGGCCCGGACGAGGACCACAACCCGGCGACCGCCGCGTCACTCGCGTCGCTCCTCGGTGGCCGCGCCGACATCCCCTACGAAAAGCGCATCGCGGTGGCGCGCATGATGGAAGACCTCACCGCCTCGCACACCGGCGGCTGGTATTCGGTGATCTCGCTGCACGGCGGCGGCAGTCCGGAGGCGATGAAGCGCGAGATCTTCCGCAACTACCCGCTCGGCGATCGCGTGGATTTGGTGGAGCGCCTGCTCGACCGCGGGGTGGCGCCCGACCCCACGCGCAAGATCACCCGCAACCGCCAGCCCGGGCGTTGCTGCGTGCAGGGGTGTGGTGACGGGTTGAAGGAAGTTCCCTCCCCACTTGCGGGAGAGGGTTAGGGAGAGGGGTTCGACCGGCCGCGCTGCGACGTGCAGCATCGGGATTACGGGTCGGAGCCCTCCTCCCGGCCTCCTCCCGCAAGGGGAGGAGGAGAAGTTCAGCGAAGCCCTCCTCGCGATAACGAAATGGGTCAGCTCTCCCGAACAAACGGAGCACCCCAACGATCGGCGAACGCCACCTCGCTGAGCGGCTTGCGGGTGACTGGGCCGTATTTCCCGACCGGCCAGCCGACGGGCATCAGCGCGCAGGGGAACATGTCGTCCGGCAAGCCCAGCACCGCCCTGAGCTCGGCTTCGTAGTAAAGCTGGTTTGTCGTGATAAGGGTCGCGAGGCCAAGCGCGCGGCAGGCGAGGATGATGTTCTGCACCGCCGGATAGATGCTGGCACCGCGAATGAGCTGCTGGTACGCGTGCAACTCGTCGTAGCGATCCTGGATGTCGGCCGGCAGCGCCTCCCTCGCCGGCAGCGTATTGGACTTGATGCACGGCACGATCAGCACCGGCGCATCGCCCATGTGGTCCCACAGATACGCGCCTGCCGTCATCATCCGTCGATACTGCTCGTCCGTCAGATGGGCGGGCCGTCCACGCGCGGCGTAGATCTTTTCCGAGATGTCGGACCCGCGCCGATAGATTGCTCCGAGCTTGCGGCGCTGCTCGGCATCCCGCACCACGATGAACGCCCAACCCTGCGCGTTGCCGCCCGATCCTGCCCGCGTGCCGGCCTCGATAACGCGGACGATCAGCGCATCGGGCACCGGGTCCGGCTTCAGTCGGCGCAGCGCCCGCGTCGTGTACATCGCCTCGAACAGGCCGATCTCGGTCATTCCACTCTCCCGGCTCGACGATCGCGACCAGGGAGCATGGCCGCGATTGCGGTGCAATTCTACTTCTCGATCAGCACATCCACCCGCCGGTTCTTCTGCCGACCGATAGGATTGTCGGTCCCGTCAGGATTCTGGTTGGGTGCCACCGGATCGTGGAAGCCCTCGCCTTTCACGTCGATGCCGGCTACGCGCACGCCGCCGTTCGCGGTCAGCCAGTTCTCCACCGAGCGCGCGCGCCGCAGCGACAGGCCCATGTTGTAGGAATCGCTGCCGATATTGTCGGCGTTGCCGACGATGCGCAGGCCGGGCGGACGCAGCTGGTCGATGAGCTGCGCGAGCTGCGTCAACTTCAACGCGGCGTCGGGGCGAATCGCCGCGCTGTCGAAGTTGAACAGCACGTCGTTGGACATCTGTACCAGCGTGCCCTGCTCGGTCTGCACCGCCCCGAGCTGCTGCATCAGTTGCGGCACGCTCGGCATCTCGGTCACGCGCGCGCCCGCACCGCCCGGGACCGCGATGCCGGCCGCGCCGACCTCGATGCCGCTGTTCGGCGCCGCCCCGAGGCGCTGCACCCGCCACGCCCGGTTATTGCCGCCGGCAACCGAGACGATCGGGTCGGGGCCGGGTTCGGAGAGCACGAAGGCAACCTGATTGTCGCTGCCCGTCATCGCGATGCGCGTGCCGGGCATGATCTCGGCGTCCACCACGTTGCCGCTGCCCCGGATGGCGATGGAGCGGCAACCGCCGGTCAGTACGTGATGGCCGCCGCTGCCGTCGATCTCGACGTCGCGCCCCGCGCAGTCAGCACTTTGCCCCATGCCGGAGCCGGTGATGACGATCGGCGGCGGGCCGCCCGGTGCGGCGAGCGAGCCGCCAATCGTGGAGCTGCCCAAGGTCCCCTGCCCCATCGGCGCGACGGGCGTCCCGGCCCGCGGCGGCACGGGTTGGGGCGGCATGACGGCGGGTGCTTGAGCGGTCGGCGCCAGCGGGATCGCCTGGCGTGTGCCGTTGGGCTGGGTGACGACGACGGACTGCGCCGACGCGGACAGGCTCGCGTTGCACGCCAGGATCGCCAGACTGGCGGACATCGGAAGCAGGGGCCGGAACCGCATGGTTGTGCCTCCTCGTGACGGGTTCGCGCAAAGAGACGATTTAGCACGGAGCTGGTTTCTTCCCGTAGCGGAATAATGGGCGCCCGACTTTCCCCCCAGCGCGGATCGGCTAGGCTGATCGTCACAACATAGGTGGGGGATTTCAGGCATGAGCGAGCAGCGCGTTTTGGCCAAGGGCCTGCGCTTTCCGGAAGGGCCGGTCGCCATGAAAGACGGCTCCGTGATCCTGGTGGAGATCGAGCGCCAGACCATCACCCGCGTCGCACCGGACGGCACCGTGTCGGTTATCGCCAAGACCGGCGGCGGACCCAATGGCCTCGCGATCGGCCCGGAAGGCGCGATCTACGTCTGCAACAACGGCGGTTTCCAATGGAGCGAGGAGACGGGCTTCCTGCGCCCTGTGCTGCCGGCGCTCGACTACAAGGGCGGCCGCGTCGAGCGGGTGGACCCGGCGAGCGGCGAATTGCGCGTGCTCTACGACCGGTGCGGCGATTTCCGGCTGAACGGGCCGAACGACATCGTGTTCGACACGCATGGCGGGTTCTATTTCAGCGACCTCGGCAAGAGTCGCGAGCGCGACCGCGATCACGGCGCGGTCTACTATGCGACCGCCGACGGCACGCGCATCGTCCAGGTCGCGGCGCCGCTGTTCACCCCCAACGGCGTCGGCCTGTCGCCCGATGGGCGGACCTTGTATGTCGCCGAGACCGAGACCGCCCGGCTCTGGGCGTTCGATCTCACCGCCCCTGGCGTCGCCCGCAAGCACGGTTTTCCGTCGCCGCATGGCGGGCGGCTGGTGCACGGGGTCGGCGGCCTCGTGCGCTTCGACAGCCTGGCCGTGGGCGCCGAGGGCAACATCTGCGTCGCCACGCTGCTCACCGGCTGTATCAGCGTGATTACTCCCGACGGGCGAATGAAGCGGCAGGTGATGACCGGCGACCCGTTCACCACCAACATCTGCTTCGGCGGACCCGATCTCAGGACGGCTTACATCACCCTCTCCGGCCGCGGCGAGCTTGTCGCGATGCCCTGGCAGGAAGCCGGGCTGCGGCTGAACCACGAGGCCTGAGCCCCGGGCGTTTAACGGGGCCGCTTCTGCGCCGCCGCCGCTGCCAGCCGCTATGTTACGGCGATGGCCCCTGTCTTGGCATTTCGTCTGATCCTCGTGCTGCTCGCGACCGCCGTGCTGTTGGCACTGGCGGCGCGGCGGCTGCGCATCCCGCCGTCGGCCGCCTATGTGCTCGGCGGGATGGCGCTGGCGGTGGTGCCCGGCGCGCCGCGCCTCGTGCTCGACCCGGGCCTGATCCTGGCGCTGTTCCTGCCGCCGCTCTTGCAGTCGAGCGCGTTCTTCACCGTCTGGCGTGACTTCCGGGCCAACTTGCGGCCGATCCTGCTGCTCGCGATCGGCTGTGTGGCATTCACCACCCTCATCGTCGCCGTAGTGCTCAAGCTGCTGGTCCCCGCGTTGCCCTGGGCCGCCTGTTTCGCGCTCGGCGCGATCATCTCGCCGCCCGACGCGGTCTCGGCGGCCTCGGTGCTCGAACACCTGCGCATCCCGCGACGGCTCCGCACCATCATCGAGGGCGAAAGCCTGGTGAACGACGCCTCCGGGCTGGTGCTGTACCGGTTCGCCGTGGCCGCGGCGCTGACCGGCGTCTTCTCGCCGTTGCCGGCAGCGGCCACGTTCGTCTACGTG
This sequence comes from uncultured Alphaproteobacteria bacterium, assembly GCA_963795435.1. Taxonomy (GTDB): domain Bacteria; phylum Pseudomonadota; class Alphaproteobacteria; order Acetobacterales; family Acetobacteraceae; genus JAFKFI01. The sequence continues at coordinate 93,837 of CAWCHV010000008.1, read as the reverse complement.
GCGGTGGCCGGGCTCGCGATGGGGTTCGCCTTCGGGCGGGTGAGTGCGACGCTGTTCCGCCGGCTGCACGATCCGAATCTCGAGATCGTCGCGAGCTTCCTGCTGGCCTGGGCGAGCTATATGGCGGCCGAGGCGGTAGAGGCGTCCGGTGTCCTGTCCACCGTCGCGTGCGGGCTGACGATGGGCTGGTACCAGCACGTGACCTTCAGCTCCACCACCCGTGTCAAGGCTCGCGCCACGTGGTCGGTCACGGTGTTCGTGCTCGAGGCCCTGGTCTTCGTGCTGATCGGTCTGTCGCTGAACGGGGTGCTGGCGCGGCTCGGGGCGGCCAGGGCGGTGTCGCTGCTGCCGCTGGCGCTGCTCATCACGGCGGCGCTGACCCTGGCGCGATTCGCCTGGGTGTTCCCCGCCACCTACCTGCCCCGCCTGCTCTCACGACGGATGCGCGGGCGGGATCCCTCGCCGCCACCAGCCGCCGTCTTGGTGATCGCCTGGGCCGGGATGCGCGGCGTGGTAAGCCTCGCGATCGCGCTGGCGCTGCCGGAGGAGTTCCCGGGGCGCGACCTCATCTTGTTCCTGACGTTCTTCGTCATTCTGGTGACGGTGCTGATCCAGGGCACCACTCTTGGGCCGCTGATCCGCTGGCTCGGCGTCGCCCTGGCGGCCGCCAGCGACGGCGTGCCGCCCGAGGCCCGCGCCCGCGCCGAGATGGAGCGCGCCGCGCTGCGGCTGATCGAGGAACGGGGCGACGACGAGATCGTCGGCCCCATCGCGCGCGACCTGATCCCCGAGTTCCGCGACCGCGCCGGCCAGGCGGCGCGCTCGCACCAGACGGGCGGTGCGGCCCGGGCGGAACAGACCGCTCGACTGTCGCTCAGGCTCGACGCGATCCAGGTCGAACGGGCGCGGCTGCTCGCCATGCACCGGGCCGGCGACATCCACGACGAAGTGTTGCAGATCCTCGAACAGGAACTCGACTTCGACGAATTGCGGCTGCGCGGCCAGATCGCCCACTGACCATCCCGGCGATCATGGCTGAGGCCGCTTCTCCTCCGGGCGGTTATGCGGCGGGGGCGCGGCGCGCGGTTCGGGCGGGCGCACGGCCGCCGCCGGGGCGGGCGGATGGAAGCTCGGCGGCGCCGGGCGGGCGATCTGCGCGGGCGGCGGGCGCACCGGCGCGGGCGTCATCACCGGCGGCGGATGGAAGACCGGCGCCTGCGGCGGATGGAACTCGGCCTGCGGCGGCGGAACCGGATGGACCGCGGCGGCAGGCGGCGGATGGAAGGCCGGCGCGGGGGTTGGATGATGAATGACGGGCGGCGGCGCGGGCGTGGCGAGGTGCTGCGGCGGGCGCGCAGTCTCCGGCGGGCGCGGCGCAACCGGCCGCAGATTGGCTTGCGGCATCGGCCCCGGATGCGGCTCGGCCGGAACTCGCGGTAGCGGCGCGGCGGGCGGGTGCCCGGCCGAGCTCGCCGTTCCGTGCTCGCCGGCGATCGCCGGGGGATGCTCGGCCGCCGGCGGGACGGGTCGCTCCGCCGCCGCGCCTGGCGGATGCGGCACGATGGCAGGGCCGGGCGCGCCGCCCGGCGAGACGGTCGCGGTGCGCGACCCCGGGGTGACGAGCGGCGGCAGCGGCGGCCGGTTGGGCGGGGCGGCATGAGGTGCTATCGGCGGCGCGGTCCCATTGACGGCGGCGCCCCTGATCGCGGGATTGCGCAACGGCGCGGCGCCCTGACGGAAGGCGCTGGCGGCGATCGTCGGTCCGGGTGCGGCCGGTCGCCGGGGAACCGTCACGCCGGCCGGGGGCGGCTTGAGGTGCAGGCGGCCGGCCAGCGCCGGAGAAATGCCCGCCGTCGCGGTTGTCGGAGACACCGGCACGCGGCCGACGATCGGGCGGATTTGGCCGAGCTGCGACACCGGGATGGGTCGCGCGATGCCCGCAACCGGCCGGGAGGTCGCCATCGCGGCGGCCGGCATCCCGGTCGCGGCGACGCGGTTGACGTAGTTGTTCACCCTCACGTTGGTGATGCGGGTGTTGCTGATGTTGGTGACGTTCCGCACCTCGCGGACGTTGACGCCGCGAAAATAGTTCGGACTGCAATGGTACCATGGCCGGTAGACCTCGCGCGGTCCGAGCGGCAGCCAGCCGACGGCCAGCGCGCCCACCGCCCCCACCGCCACGCCGGCGGCGAAAGCGGCACCCGGATCGAAGAAGCTGACCAGCGCCGGCGCGTAGATCGGCGGCGGCGCCTCGGCCACCGTATATTCGGCGGGAACCCAGGCCCAGCGCCCGTCGATCGCCACCCAGCGCCCGTAGTGGAACGGCGCGAAGCCCCAGGGTGCCGCGTCAACCCAGGTCCATCCCCAGGGCTGGACATAGGCCCAATGGCCCTCGCGGTACGGCACCCAGCCGGACGCGACTTGCGGATACCAGACCGTGCCGTATTGCGGCGAGGACTGCCACTCGCCGTAGTTGGCCAGATCCTCGCCGCCCGACATCTCGGCGACCAATGCGGGAGGTGCCACGGCGCCCGCTCGCGGCGACGGGTGCTCGGTCTTGCGCTCCGCATCCAGTAGCGCGGTGACGAAGGCGTCAGGCTGCGCCGGCTCGATCTTCGCCTGGAAATTCTGGTCGCCGGTGATGACCGCCGTCTGGTTGGCGCCGATCTGCTGGGACAGATTGTCGGCGGCGATCTCGGCGGTGCCCTCCAGCACCGTGACGGCGGTGGGGTGCTCGGTGTCCCCGGCGACCACCGCGTAGCGCCCCGGCGTGCGGATCGTGACCACGCCGCGCGGCGTCTGCACCACGTCGGTCTCGCCGTCGGCAAGGCGGCTGACGCGCAGATAGACCTCGCCCTGCGGCTCGGTGGCGACCAGCGAGTTCTCGTCGAGCGTGTCGAGGTCGAGCTCGGTCTGTTCGCCCATCACCAGCCGCGTCCCCGCAGCCTCGATTTCGGCCCGCGCGCCCGGCTCGGTCCAGAACGCATTACCCGAGGTGACGGGATAGTTGAGCGTCGCCGGCTCCCAATGGTCCTCGTCGGCGGTGTGGAACGACACGGTGCCGCTGATCTGCGCCAGTCGCCCGACGCGGGCTGGCGGGTCGCCGGCCTGGCGGGACAGCGACGGGGCAACCCCGCCGAAGGAGACCGCCGGAACCAGAGTGAGCGACAGGGCCACGGCCACGGAGGTCAGGCGGAACAGCATGGGGTGCAGGGTCACGGTCTCATTCCTCGATCGCGCACGGCGCAGCGTGGACCGGGAAAATGGTCAAATCGCGACGGAGCATGGAAGGGGCCTGACCCACGATTTGTTCAACGTTGGTGCTTATTCATGCCGCCGTTACGTCACATCCGTTTACGGAGGATGCGTAGCCGGCGAGTGCCTAAGGGCTGTAAGGGCGCTACAGCCCGGTCTTGTCCAGCCGCAGGATCGCCCGCGCGCAGGCCTGTGCGCGGGGCACCATGCTGTCGATCCGCATGAACTCGTCCGGGCTGTGGGCCATGCCGCCGACCGGGCCGACCGAACAGATGGTCGGCGCTCCGACCGCCGCCGTGAAGCCGGAATTGGCGCAGCCGCCGCTGAAGCCGCCCTTGGTCTGAAAGCCGGTTGCCGCCGCCGCATCGAGATAAATCTCGTATAGCCGCTTGGCCGAGGCGCTCTGCGTCAGCGGCAGGAACTCGCCCCTGATGGTCAGCTCGAATTTCGTGCCGGGCACGTCGCTGCGCGCGACGATCGCCTGCAGTTTGGCCATCGTATCGTCGCGGTCGGGCGGGTTGACGTAGCGCAGGTCGATATGGCCCTCGGCCCACGGGGCGACGGTGTTGACGCTCTGCCCGCCGCTCACCAGGCCGACGTTCAGGGTGACGCCGCGTTCGAGGTCGGTGAGCGCGTGGATCGCCTGGATCTTGCGAGCAAGTTCCTCGATGGCGCTGATGCCCTCGGTGAAGGCGCCGCCGGAATGGGCGGCCTTGCCGGTGATGCGGAGGACACTGAACACGCCGCCCTTGCGCCCGATCACGATGTCGCCGTTGGCGCGGCCGGGCTCGCTGTTGAACACCACGCGGGCGCGCCGCGCCTCCCCCTCGATCACCGCCCGTCCCTCGGGACTGCCGATCTCCTCGTCGCCGGTGAACAGCGCCACCAGCGGCGCCGGCGCGCCGCCGAATTTGTGGAAGGCGGCGAGCACGAAGCAGTTCATCACCAGCCCGGCCTTCATGTCGGCGACACCGGGACCGTAGGCGACGCCGTCGCGGATGGTGAACGGCCGGCGCGCCACCTCGCCGTCGGGAAACACCGTGTCGCGATGGCCCATCAGCACGACGTTGCCGCCGGAATTGCCCGCCGGCCCGTCCCACGCCGCCGAGGCACGCAGGCAGTCGCCGTGCTTCTGCTGCGCCATCGTCTCCACGGGAATATCGTGGCTCGCCATGAAGCGCCGCACCACCTCGCCGACCGCGTCGATGCCGGGCTTGTTGTAGCTGCCGCTGTCGATGTCCACCATGTCGCGCAGCAGCGCCACCATTGCGTCCTGCTGCGTCGCCAGCCACGCGGTGACTTGGGCTTCGGTCGTCTCGACATTCATGCGCTGGCATCTCCCACGATCAGGTCGGCCACAGGGAACGGCTCGGCGAGCTCGATGGCGCGGGCCGCGCGGAGCACGAGGTCGTCGCGATAGAGCGCGGCGGCGATCTGCACCGAGCGCGGCAAGCCGCCGGCGCCGAGCCCCATCGGCACGGTGATCGCCGGCTGCCGCGTGAGGTTGAAGGCGAAGGTCCACGGCGCCCACTTGGTCCACAGCGACTCGACGGGATTCTCCGTCGGCGCGTCCGCGGGCGGCGGCCCGGCGGGCACGGTGGGGCACAGCACGAGATCGTATCGCTGGTGAAATCGCGCCATCGCGTGCGCGGCCGCGATCCGCATGGCCTCGGCGTCCATGAACTGGATCGCTGTCATACCCCTCTCCCAGGCCGCGACCTCCAGCAGCCCGGCATCGAGCAATCGCCGCTGCTCCTCGGGGTACGAAGCGACGAGCCGCGCCAGCGCCACGCCCCAGACGCGACCAAAAATCTCGCGCGTGTCCGGCAGGCCGGGATCGGCTTCTTCCACCTCAGCGCCCGCCTGCCGCAGCAGTTCGGCGGCGCGCTCGACGCCGGCGATGCTGTCCGCGTCCATCGGCGCGTCGAAGCCCGGCCGGGCGAGCACGGCGACCCGCAGCCCGGTCACTCCGGCCTCGATGCCGACCCGCCAGCCGCGCGGCTCGTCGGGCAGGCAGAACGGATCGCGCAGGTCGAACCGTGCCAAGGCGGAAAACATCAGCGCGGCGTCGCGCACGGTGCGGGTCATCGGCCCGGCGCAGGAGACGGACGCGAAAGCGCCCGCCGGCCATTGCGGGATGCGGCCGAAGCTCGGCTTGAGCCCGACCAGCCCGCACCACGCCGCCGGAATGCGGATGGAGCCCCCCGCGTCGGTGCCGATATGCAGCGGCCCGAAGCACGCCGCTCCGGCCGCCCCCGCACCCGAGGACGAGCCGCCGGGCGTTCGCGCGGGGTTCCACGGGTTGCGCGTGATGCCGTGCAGCGGGCAGTCGCCTGGTGACTTCCAGCCGAACTCGGTGGTGGTGGTCTTGCCGAGGATCACGGCACCCTCGGCACGCAGTCCGGCCACCATCGGGGCGTCCTCGGGGACGGGCTCGAAGCTGGTCAGCCGGCTGCCGCGCCGGGTCGGGAAGCCGGCGAGGTCCACCAGATCCTTCACCGTGCAAGGCACGCCGTCGAGCAGCCCGAGAGGCCGTCCCGCGCTCCAGCGCGCGGCACTCTCGCGCGCCGCGACCAAGGCCTGCGGGTTCATCACCGCAAAAGCGTTGAGCGATGGGTTAAGTCGCGCGACCCGCTCGGTGATCGCCTGCAGCGCCTCCACCGGGCTCAGCGCGCGGCGGGAGTAGTGGCCGAGCAGCGCCTCGGCCGGCATCAGGGCGGGATCTGTGGCGGGCATCGCCGCAGAATGGCCGCTATGCGGCGGCAGGGGAACCCTGGACCGCCGTATTGGTCCGCGCGCAGGCGCGGCGCACCGCCTCGAACACCGTCTCCGGCGCGATCTCGCGCAGGCACCTCTTGTCGAACGGGCAGTCGGGGAGCTGGCCAGAGGCGCAGGGCGCGCATCCGGTCCGCTTGTGCAGCGTCGTCACGAACGGCCCCCGCGCCATCCACTCATAGGGATTGTGCGATGCGCCGAACACGCACACGGTCGGCACGCCGATCCCGGCGGCGAGATGGGCGATCCCCGAGTTGTTGGCGACGACGCAATCCGCCGTGCGGATCAGTTCGGCGGTATCCGCCCACGCCATCGCACCGCACAGGTTCCGAACCCGGTCGGATGGAAAACCCCGGACGATCTGGTTCACCGCGACCCGCTGCGCCCGGATGCCGATGTAGCTGATCTCGGCGTCGAAGCGGTCCAGACAGAGCCGCGCCAGTTGCGCGAAATGCGGCAACGGCCAATCTCGCAGCGGGTCGTTCGACTGCGGCGCGACGACGAGCGAGACGCTCATGCCACGAGCCGCCGCGTCGCCGCATCAAGCGTCTGGTAGGGGAAGCGCATCCGATGCGCGACCAAGGAGGCCAGCAGGACCAGCATCTCCTGCTGGTGCAACGCCGGAAACGAGCCCCGCTTGGTCGCCCGGCAGCCGAGGAAGCGAAACGGCCGGACCTGGTTCGTTGCGCCAACCGCGACGCGGAGCTCGACCCCTCTCACGGGTTCGTCGAGATGCAGCATTATCGTCGGCGGCTCGCCGCGCCGGACCGGCAGGAGCCCGGCGCCCAGGATGGTGCTCCCAGCGTCGCAGCACACATCGTAGGCCAACTCGAAGTCGCGCTCGAGTGGCTCGATGTTGAGCTCGACGCTCCAGTCGCCTACGTCGAAATCGGCATACGGCCCGTAGATCAGCCTGTCGCCCCGCGCCATGCCCTTGAGCCTGACCGGATTGACGATTGCGAGGCCCTCATGGCGGCCGACCAAAGCCGTGAAGCGATCCGCCGTGATCAGCCGCTGCTCGACGCGGCCGCTTACCGTGGGATTGATGAACGGCAGCGCGATGTCGAGGAACGGAAAAAGCTCGGCGCTGCCGAAACCCGCCCGGTGGGCGGCGCTGACCGCGTTTAGGAGCCGGCGCGTGTCCTGGTCGACCCTGAGGTCAACGGCCAAGTCGAAGCTGCGACCCGCCATCTTCTTGGCGAACTGGGCGACACGCTCCTTCTCGGCAGGCACATGAGTGACGTGACTGGCGACCTCGGGAAAGAAGGAGAAGCCGATCACCTCGTCGAATATCCCGAGTTGCTCCGCCTCGCCCTGGTTCCACGGCCCGCAGACCAGCGTGAGCCGCGAGGAAGGAAACTGATGGCGCAGCGCCTCCATCGCGGGCCGGCTCAAAATGAAGTCGCCGCGGTGATCGAGCTTCAGGACCAGGATGCCCTCCGGTCCGGCCGTCGTCTCGATCGCGACCACCGGCTCGTGCGCCGCTCGGCCCGGCAAGCGCAGGAACCGGCCGGCCGGCCGATCCCCGACGCTGTCGTTCAGAACCTTGTCGGCGTGGGCCGGAAGCCCGATCCGCTCGATCACCAGCACGATCTCATAACAGCCGCGGCTGTGCTGGTCTGGCGGAACGGCGTAATCGAAACCGTCGTCGTTCTCCTCGAGGAAGCGGACGCGGCAGGCGAGCGGGTCGAGCGCCTCCTCGACCTCGGTCATCAGCGACGCGACGGTGTAGAACCGCTTGTGATCGCTGTTCCACCGGGACGGCAGGCTGAGTTTCCGCTCGTAGAGGAACTGGTGCGGGACCGCGATGATCAGATGGCCGCCGACGCGCAGGACGCGGAACCACTCGGCGATCGCGTTGCGGTAATCCGAGATGTGCTCGAGCGTGTGGCTTGCGAAGACGCCGTCCTGGCTCAGGTCCGGGAACGGCAGGGTGCGACCGTCGTACCCGGGATAGTCGAGATCCACGCCGATGGCGTGCGGCAGAATCGGGCGGGCGCCGTCCGAGTAGCCCTTGTAGCCGATGTCGAGGATGCGCGGCCCGGAGAGGAACCGGCCGAGAAAGCCGTCACGGCTATAGCGATCGAACGACTTGCGGAGCTCGGTCCCGACTTGCTCTCCCCAACCCCTGGTTGCGGACGGCCGCGAATACGACGATGGATTGCGGGTCTCGGTCTCGATAACGTCGGGTTCCAGAATATCCGGCACGGGCGCCCCCAGGGTATGATTCTACCTAGCCGCGCAATCCGGTTTGCGGACCGATCCTATTCGGAACTCGCGCAGCAGAATTCTACCAACAATAGAATACCCATGCAGGTTTGCAACTAAAATGTTAATTTTGCGCCACCGTTGCCGACCAGGGTGAGGCGGCATCGCTGATGCCGGTTCGGGTGCCGTTGCCAGCCAGCATGACCATGTTCGGGCAGGCGAAATTGATCGGCAAGACGCCATGCTCGACCACCTCGGTGGGGCCGTCGGCCCGCAGCGCCTTGATCACCTCGGGCGCCAAGCGCCGGTCCGCGTTGACCCCGGCCGGGTCGGAGACGTCGATGCGGGGGTGGTGGGCGGCGGCCTCCAGATCCATGCCGAACTGGGCGGCAAAGGCAAGGACTTGGAGCACCGAGGCCATGATGCGCCGCCCTCCCGAGGCGCCGGCGGCGATCCAGGGGCGGTCGCCGTCGCGCAGGATCACCGGCAGCATGTTGGTGAGCGGGCGCTTGCCAGGAGCGACCGAGTTAGGCTGGCCGGGGCTCGGGTCGAACCACATCACGCCGTTGTTGAGCAGCACGCCCGACCCCGGCAGCACGACGCGGCTGCCCATCGAGGACAGCAAGGTGCTGGTCATGGCGACCGTCATGCCGTCGGCGTCGCACGCGGTCAGATGCGTGGTGCAGCTCTCGGCGGCGCGCGGCTCGGCCTCGCCGAGCCCCGCCAGGCGCTCGGCATAGGCGGCCTTGAGTGCCCGCGCCAAGGCGACGAACCACGCCGCGTCGGGCTGGCTGCCGGTCGGCGCCGTCGGCAACGCTTCGAGCACCTGCGCCAGGGTGGGCGCGGCGGTCAGGCCCCCCGTGAGCTGCAACGTGCGGCCGGCGAACGGGAACTCCGTGGCCGGCCGGGTGCGCGCTCGGCAATGGCGTAAATCCTCGGCCGAGAGCACGCCTTCCATCGCCGCGATGTCGCACGCCAGACTGCCGGCGACCTCGCCCTCGTAGAAGTCGCGCAAGCCCGCCCGCTGCAACTGCTCCAGCGTCTCGGCGAGACGGCCAAGGCGGAAAAAGCCGGGCGTGCCCTGATAGGGCGCCACCGGTGGCAGCCCGTCCGGCAGGTAGATCCGGGCACTCTCGGGATAGAGCCGCAGCACGGCGGCGGAGCTGGCAATCTTTAGCGTGGTGTACCAGTCCTGCGGCAATCCCCGGCGAGCCAGCGCGATGGCCGGAGTGATCACCTCTGCCAGCGGCAGCCGTCCCCAGCGTTCGTGCATCAGCGCGTAGCCCGCCACCGCCGAGGGAATGGCGAAGGAGAGCGGGCCGTGCACGTTGGCGTCGCCCTCCACCTCGGGCCAGGGGAATAGATCCTTCTTTTGCCGCCCGGTGAGCTTGAAGCGCGAGGGATCGAGGGCGCGCGGGGCTACGGGGCCGAAATCGACCACCTCGGCCCGGCGCTCCCCGGCGGGATGCACCAGGGCGAAGCCGATGCCGCCGAGACCGGAGTTCCACGGCTCCACCGCCGCCAGCGCCAGCGCGGTTCCGACCGCCGCGTCCACGGCGTTGCCGCCGGCGCTAAGGATCGCGATCCCCGCCTCGGCGGCGCTCCCCGCCTGCGAGACCACCATGCCGCGCCGGCCATGCGCGCCGGGCTTGGCGAGCCGCCAGTTCTGCGTAACGTGCGGCGATGGCGTGAATTGCATGGAGCGCTCCCCGGCTGCTTGCGCGAATGGTCGAACGATGCCGCGCGCGAAGCAACCCCGCACCCTGGGGATCGTGTAGGCTTTGCCCATGCCCGACACCGCGATCGCGACCGACGACCGGACGGAGCTGCGCCGCCTCCACCGCGCGCCGGAGCAAGAGGCCATCGCGCCGCTCCTGCGCGTCGCCACGCTGGCACCCGAGCCGGCCGCCCGCGTCGAGGCGCGCGCCCGTGCCCTGGTCCGCGCCGCCCGTGCGGCACACCGCCCCGGCGCCGACGTCACCGACTTCCTGATGGAATACGGCCTCGGTACGTCCGAGGGCGTCGCGCTGCTGTGCCTCGCCGAGGCCCTGCTGCGCATCCCCGACGCGGCCACTGCGGACGCGCTGATCGAGGACCGCATCGCTGCGGCGGACTGGCAGGCGCATCTCGGCCGGGCAGAGAGCCTGACGGTCAATGCGTCGGCGTGGGCATTCATGCTGACCGGGCGCGTGCTGCATCGCGGCGCCGACCCGGCCGGGGTCGCCGCCGCGATCCGGCGTGTGGTGCGGCGGATGGGCGAGCCGGTGATCCGCACCGCGCTGCGGCGCGGCATGGGCGTGCTGGCGCGGCAATTCGTCATGGGCCGCACCATCGCCGAGGCGCTGACCCGGGCGGCCACGGCCGAGGGGCGGCGCTGGCGCTACAGCTTCGACATGCTCGGCGAGGCCGCCCGCACCGCGCGCGACGCGGCGCGCTACATGCGGTTCTATCGCCACGCGATCAGTGCCATCGGCAAGGCGAGCGGCGGGCGCGGGCCGATCGAGGGGCCGGGCATTTCCGTGAAGCTCTCCGCGCTGCATCCGCGCTACGAGCCGCTGCAGGCGCCGCGCTGCGTCCCCGCCCTGATCGACGCCCTGCGGGCGCTGGCGCTCGACGCGCGGGCGGCGAATATCGGGCTGACGGTGGACGCGGAGGAGGCCGACCGGCTGGAGATCAGCCTCGACGTGTTCGAGGCGATCCTCGCCGACCCCGCCCTCGCCGGCTGGGACGGGCTCGGCCTCGCGATCCAGGCCTATCAGAAGCGCGCCATCGCGCTGGTAGACTGGATCGCCGCACTGGCCGCGCGCACCGGCCATCGCATTCCGACCCGGCTGGTGAAGGGCGCCTACTGGGACACCGAGATCAAGCTCGCGCAGGTGCAGGGCTATTCCGAGTATCCCGTGTTCACCCGCAAGGCCGCGACCGACGTGAGCTGGCTCGCCTGTGCGAAGCGGATGCTGGCGCACCGCGCCATGCTGTTTCCCGCCTTCGCCACGCACAACGCCTACGGACTCGCCAGCGTGCAGGAACTCGGCGCGGGGGAAGAGCTTGAAATGCAGCGCCTGCATGGCATGGGCGAGGCGCTGTACGAGGGCGTCGTCGGACCTGGGTGTCCGGTGCGCGTCTACGCGCCGGTCGGCACGCATGAGGACCTGCTCGCCTATCTCCTCCGCCGGCTGCTGGAGAACGGCGCCAACACCAGCTTCGTGCACCGGCTGGTCGATCCCTCGGTGCCCGAGGACGCGATCATCGCCGACCCGACGGCACGGGTGCGGGCGGTCGGCGGCACCGCCAATCCGCGTATCCCCCTGCCCTGCGACATTTTCCCTGACCGGCGAAACTCGGCCGGGCTCGATCTCGGAGATCGCGCCATTGCGCCGGGCGTCGTGGCGGCAATTCACGAGGCGGGCACGCACCAGCGAAGCATCGCGGGAGCGGGTCCGGCGCACGAGGTTCGCAGCCCCGCCGACCGGCGCATCGTCGTCGGTGCGGTGAGCGACGCGACGGACACGGAACTGGACGCGGCGCTTCACGCCCTCGCGCGGCATTGGCGCGGCTGGGACGAGGCCGGTGGCGCGCATCGGGCCGACGTGCTGGACCGTGCCGCCGATCGCATCGAAGCGGCGCGCGACGAGCTGCTGTTCCTGCTGGCGCGTGAAGGCGGCAAGACGCTGGTGGATGGGATTGCGGAAGTCCGCGAGGCGGCGGATGCCTGCCGCTGGTACGCCGCGCGCGCCCGCGAGCAGTTCGGCGCCCCGCGCGAGCTGGCGGGGCCGACCGGCGAGCGCAACACCTGGTCGCTCGGCGGGCGCGGCGTGTTCGCCTGCATCTCGCCGTGGAATTTTCCCCTGGCGATCTTCATCGGCCAGATCGCCGCCGCTCTCGCCGCCGGCAACACGGTCGCCGCCAAGCCCGCCGAGCAAACGCCGCTGATCGCCGCGCGCGCGGTCGAACTGCTGCACGCCGCCGGCGTGCCGCGCGGCGTCCTGCATCTGTTGCCCGGCGACGGTCGGGTTGGCGCCGCATTGGTTGGTGACGCGCGCATCGCCGGCGTCGCGTTCACCGGCGGCACCGACACCGCGCAAGGCATTGCCCGCGCGCTCGCCGCCCGTCCGGGGCCGCTGGTGCCGCTGATCGCGGAGACCGGCGGCGTCAACGCGATGATCGTCGACAGCTCGGCACTGCCCGAGCAGTCGGTGGCGGACGCGCTGGCGAGCGCCTTCGGGTCGGCGGGGCAGCGCTGCTCGGCGTTGCGGCTGCTCTGCGTGCAGGAGGAAATCGCCGACCGGATGCTGCGGATGTTGCACGGTGCGGCCGAGACGCTGGCGATCGGCGACCCGCTCGACCCGTCAACCGATGTCGGCCCGGTAATCGACGACGACGCCCGCGCGGCGCTGGAGAGCTACGCTTCCGGAATGGGTCAGCCTCTGTTCGCGCTCGCCCTCCCGGCCAGCACCGAGCACGGCAGCTTCTTCGCGCCGCGCGCCTTCGCCCTCGACAGCGCGGCGGGGCTGCAACGCGAAATCTTCGGGCCGGTGCTGCACGTCGTGCGCTACTCGGCCGACCGGCTGGACGCGGTGCTCGATGCCATCGAGGGCACCGGCTACGGGCTGACGCTTGGCGTGCATTCGCGCATCCAAGCGGTGCAACGGCGGATCGTGCAGCGTCTGCGGGTCGGCAATGCCTATGTGAACCGCAATCAGATCGGCGCTACGATTGGCGTGCAACCCTTCGGCGGCCGGGGGCTTTCGGGCACGGGGCCCAAGGCCGGCGGGCCGATCACGCTGTATCGCTACGCGGAGGAACGGTCGGTCTCCGTCAACACGGCGGCGGCCGGCGGCAACGCCGCGTTGCTGGCTACGGACGAGGGATAGGAAGGGCAAGATGATCGGCGTCGAATGGACCGAGACCAGCTTGCGGGCATTCCGCCTGGCGGCGGACGGCGCCATCCGCGACCGCAAGTCGAGCGCGCGCGGGATGCAGCGCGTGCAGGACGGCCGTTTCGCCGATACGTTGCGTGAGGAGATCGGCCCCTGGCTCGCGGTGGGCGAGGACCGGGTGGTGCTCGCCGGGCCGATCGGCGGGCGTGGCGGCTGGATCGCGGCCCCCTATCTCGCCTGCCCCGCCGGCGCCGCCGAACTGGCCGACGCGCTGGTGTCGGTGCCGTTCGGGTGGGCGCGAGTGAAGCTGGTGCCGGGCCTCGCGACGACCGACGAGGGCGGCGTGCCGGAGGTGATGCGCGGCGAGGAAACGCAGTTTGTCGGCGGTCTCGCGGCGGTGGGCGAGCGGGGCATTCTGTGCCTGCCCGGCCCGCGCTCTCGATGGGCGCGCGTCGAGCGCGGCCGGATCGCCGGCTTCGCGACCTGGATGACCGGCGAGGCGCACGCCGCATTGCGCGTCTCGGCATCGCTCGGCCGCATGGTCCGCGACGCGCCAACCGACTTGCAGGCGTTCGACCAGGGCCTCGCGCGGTCGGCCGATCCCGGCGGATTGCTGCACCACCTGTTCGGCGTGCGCGCGCTCGGGCTCGCCGGGCGGCTCAGCGAGGGCGCGGCGCCGGCTTATCTCTCGGGGCTGCTGATCGGCCACGAGGTGCGCGAGGCGGCGCCGCGCGGTGCCGTGGTGCATCTGATTGGCCCGGCCGACCTCACCACGCTCTACGCCCGCGCCATCGCCGCCTGTCGGGGACGGCCGATCGTGCAGAACGGCGAGGCGGCGGCGCGCGGCCTGTTCCTGGTCGGCGAACAGGCGCGCTGGAGCTGAACCGCGCGTTGCGCCGGCACCGGCCGCGTGTGATGGTCGGCCACCCCTGATCCCGTCGGGAGACCCTCGCATGGCCGACCCCGTCCCGTTCCGCCCGTACACCTTCGGCAGCCAGCCGCCCTACGACGCGAGCGACTATCGCAGCACCCGCGCGCGGCATCCGGGTCAGCCGCTCCAGCCCCTGCCCCACACCGTTACCGAGACCACCGGCCCCCGCTTCGCGGCGAGCCGCTTCCAGCCCATCGCCGATCTCAGCGTGGTCGATGGCAAGCCGGCCTTGGGCGAGCGGATCATCGTCGCGGGCACCATCACCGATGAGGACGGACGGCCGGTGCCGGACACCATGATCGAAATCTGGCAGGCCAATTGCGCGGGTCGCTACCAGCATCCCGGCGACACGCACGACGCGCCGCTCGACGCGAATTTCCTCGGCGCGGGGCGCGTGTTCACCGACGCGGAGGGCCGCTACCGCTTCGTCACCATCCGCCCTGGCGCCTATCCGTGGGCGAACCACGCCAACGCCTGGCGGCCGAACCACATTCACTTCTCCTATTTCGGCCCGGCATTCGCGACCCGGCTGATCACCCAGATGTATTTCGAGGGCGATCCGCTGTTGCCACAAGATCCTGTGTTCCAGGCGGTGCCGGACGAAGCCGCGCGCCGGCGTCTCGTTGGCAGTTTGGATTTCAGCATCGGTCAGGAGGATTGGGCGCTCGGCTATCGCTTCGACGTGGTGCTGCGCGGACGCGCGGCGACGCCGATGGAGAACCGCTGACATGACGGCGGCGACCGCCAGCCAGACCATCGGGCCGTTCTGGCATCTGCTCGAGGACAAGCACTGGGCCGACCTCACCCGCTTCGGCGCGACCGGCGAGCGGATCACGTTGCTCGGACGCGTGCAGGACGGCGCCGGCGCGCCAGTGACGGATGCCTGCGTCGAGATCTGGCAGGCCGATCCACCGGCCGACGACAGCTTTCCGGGGTTCGGCCGCTGCGGCACCGACCAGAACGGGATGTTCCGGTTTACCACGCTTAAACCCGGACCAGTTCCCGGCCGGGGCAACGCAACGCAGGCGCCGCATATCGCCATCCAGATCTTCGCGCGCGGTTTGCTGCGCGGGCTCGTCACGCGGACGTATTTCGACGGTGAAGCTCTGAACGAGACCGACCCGCTGCTCGCCGCGATCGACAGCCCCGCGCGGCGCAACACCCTGATCGCCCGCTCGGCGGGCGAGGCCACCTGGCGGCTGGACATCCGGCTGCAAGGCGGCGACGAGACCGTGTTCCTGGACGTCTAATGGCGATCAATCCCGCCGACAGCCCGATCATGGGCACGCTCTACGGCAGCGACGCGATGCGCGCCGTGTTCGACGAGCGGGCCTATTTCCAACGAATGCTGGACGTGGAGGCGGCGCTAGCGCGCGTGCAGGGGCGGCTCGGCATCATTCCCGGCGACGCGGCGTCGGCCATCGTCGCGGCGGCCAAGGTCGAGAACCTGCGCACGGAAGAACTCGCGGCGAGCGCGCGCAACGTCGGCTACCCGGTGGTCGGGTTGGTGCAAGGCCTGTCGCGCGCGGCGGGCGAGCATGGCGGCTGGACCCATTGGGGTGCGACCACGCAGGACATCATGGACACAGCGACGGTGCTGCAGGTCCGTGCCGGCCTCGGGCTGATCCGCGACGAGTTGGTCGGCATCATGCGCGCCCTCGCGGCGCAGGCGGAGCGGCACCGCGCCACGGTGATGGCCGGACGCACGCATTTGCAGCAGGCCCTGCCCTACACGTTCGGCCTCAAATGCGCGACCTGGCTGATGCCGCTGATCGGCCACATGGCACGGCTCGACCAGCTTCGGCCGCGCGTCGAGGTCGTGGAGTTCGGGGGTGCCGCCGGCACGCTTGCCTCCCTCGGCGCGCAGGGCCTCGCGGTGATGGAAGGGCTTGCGGCGGAGCTCGGTCTCGCGGCACCGGCCGCACCCTGGCACGTCTGCCGCGACGGGCTGGCCGAGGCGGTGGGCCTCCTCGGCCTCATCTGCGGCGGTCTCGCGAAGCTCGCGACCGACGTGATCCTGCTGGCGCAGACCGAGGTGGCGGAGCTCGCGGAGCCCTACGTCGCCGGTCGCGGCAGCTCCTCCACCATGCCGCAGAAGCGCAACCCGATCGCCAGCGAGTATGTGCTCGCCGCTTCGCGTATGGTCCACGCCCTGGTGCCCGTGATGCAGGGCGCGATGGCGCAGGACCACGAGCGCGCCACCGGCCCGTGGCAAGCCGAGCTCCTGGCGCTGCCGCAGGCCTTCGTGCTGACCCACGGCGCGCTGCTGCACGCGCGCGCCATCGCCGAGGGTTTGGTGATCGACGCCGAGCGGATGCGCCGCAACCTGGACGCGACCGGCGGCCTGATCGTCGCCGAGGCGGTGATGATGGGGCTTGCGCCGTATCTCGGCCGCGCCGAGGCGCATCATGTCGTCAAACGCGCCTGCGACCAGGCGCTCGCCGAGAAGATCGCCCTCGCCGAGGCGCTGGAGCGGGAGAGCGAGGTGCCGTCGCATCTCGACCGCGCGGCGATCGAGCGGCTGACCGACCCCGCCGGCTACCTCGGCAGCGCCGACCTATTCATCGACCGCATACTCGCGCAAGCAAGACCGCTCCTCCGAAGCCCATCCGGGTGAAATCCCCGCAAGGCGCGTGGTGAACCAATGGCATCCGTTGCGCTCCGCCCCGAAATGCCCGTATTTATCTGCAAGCGTGACCTGCAAAGAAGCAGGAAGCCGCCAGGTTGCATTTGACAGAGGCTGCCAGGTGGGGTGGCCTTGTCGGCGCACCCGATCGGGGCGGGACTTGGCTGCGGGGCAGACCGGCACAGACCGGCGGCGATAGGGAAACGTTTACGCATGACACTCAAATCGGGCATTTCACGGCGCGGCGCGCTCAAGCTCGGAGCGGCGGCGACCGCGTTGCCGCTGGTCCACATCCGCACCGCGGGCGCGGCGGGCAAGCTGACCATCGCCTTCTGGGATCACTGGGTCCCCGCCGGCAACGACGTAATGCGCAAGCAGGTGCAGGCCTGGGCGGACAAGAACAAGGTCGACGTCCAGCCGGATTTCGTCACCTCCAATGGCTTCAAAAACCTCGTGACGATCGCCGCCGAGGCCCAGGCGAAGCAGGGCCACGACATGCAGACCTTCCCGGGGTGGGAGACGCAGAATCATCGCGAACTGCTGGAGCCGATGGACGACGTCGTGCAGCGGCTCGCCACCCAGTACGGCGAACCGGAAGAGACGGTACAGTATCTTGGCAAGTGGCAGGGCCACTGGGTGGCGGTGCCGACCAGCTCGGGCAATCAGAACAAAGGGCCGTGCGGGCGGATCAGCGTGCTCAAGGAGAAAGCCGGGCTCGACGTGGTCGGCATGTACCCGGCCCAGAACGTGCGCACCGACGCGGCGAAGGACTGGACCTGGGAGGCGCATCTCAAGGCGGCGGAAGCCTGCCAGAAGGCGGGGATGCCGTTCGCCATCGGGCTCGGCGTAACCGCCGATTCCGTCGATACGGCGGGCTCGCTGTTCCACGCGTACGGGGCCGAGGTGGTCAACGCCAAGGGCGAGGTCACGGTGAATTCCGACGCGGTGCGCCAGGTGCTCGAGCACGCCGAGAAGCTGGTGAAATTCCTCCCGGCCGATGCGGTGAGCTACGACGACGCCTCCAACAATCGCGCGCTGATCTCCGGCAAGAGCGCGCTGATCTGGAACCCGCCCTCGGCCTGGGCGGTCGCCAAGCGCGACGCGCCGAAGATCGCTGCGGACTGCTGGACCTTTCCCGCGCCGGCAGGGCCGAAGGGGCGGTTCATGCCGCTCGGCGCCTTCATGTGGGGCGTGTGGAAATTCGCCGCCAACAAATCGGCGGCGAAGGACATGATCGAATACCTGATGCAGCGCGACAACGTCGAGGCGCGCTGCAACGCGGTTGACGGCTACGACCTGCCGCCATTCCCCAAGATGCTGGACTTCCCCGTATGGTCCAACGTCGAGCCGCCGAAGGGCACGGTGTTCAATTATCCGATGCGCCCGGTGCACGATTCCAAGCTGAGCGTCGCCTGTTCGCCCGCGCCGCCGGAGATCGCGGTGCAGATCTACAACCGCGGCACGCTCTCGACGATGTTCGCCAAGCTGCAGACCGGCCAGTCGATCAAGCAGACGATCGCCTGGGCGCAGGAGGAGTTGGAGGGGTTCACGCGCTGATCTCCGGCGCGTGATTGGGAGACCGCCAAATGGCTGACGGCACCAGTGTTCCGATCGGCGTCATGACCGGCCGCCGCGCCTCGGCGCGGCGATCCGGCGCCATGCAGCGCTTCGCGCGACGACGATCGACGACGGCCGTGCTGCTCGCGCTGCCGCTGATCCTGCTGATCGCGGGCTTGGTGGTATACCCGGCGCTCTACGCGATCTACCTGAGCATGCTGAACAAGCGCATGACCTCGTTCGTCGGGCTCGGCAACTTCGCGTTCCTGCTGAGGCGTCACACCTTCCAGCTGGTGATCTTCCAGAGCTGCTTCTTCGCCGTCTCGGCGGTGATCCTGAAGGCGTTTATCGGCTTCATCCTCGCCCACCTCATGCACAACATCCCGTCGCGCAACCAGCGGCTATGGCGCGGCCTGCTGCTGGTGCCGTGGGTTATCCCGCTGGCGATGTCGACGCTCGGCTGGTGGTGGCTGTTCGACCCCTCCTATTCGGCGTTCAACTGGGTCCTGAACGCCCTCGGCTTCCAGAGCGTGCCCTGGCTCGGAGACGCCTGGATCGCGCGCATCTGCGTCGTCACGGTGAATGTCTGGTTCGGTACGCCGTTCTTCATGATCATGTATCTCGCGGCGCTGAAATCGGTGCCCGAGCAGCTCTACGAGGCCGCCGCCATCGACGGCGCGGGAGCCATCCAGAAGCTGTTCTTCGTCACCCTGCCGATGATGCGCAACATCATCGCGATCACCGTCCTGTTCAGCCTGATCGTCACTTTCGCCGATTTCGACATCGTGCGGATCCTGACGGCGGGCGGCCCGCAGGACACGACGCATCTGTTCGCCACCTACGCCTTCGTGGTCGGCATCCAGTCCGGTGACATCCCGCTCGGCGCCTCGGTCAGCCTGTTCATGTTCCCGATCCTGGCGGTCGCGGCATTCTTCGTCCTGCGTGGGGTCACGCGCCGCAGCAAGGAGATGGCGGCATGAACAGCGCCACCACAGCCGACGCCGTCCGGGTTGTCCGGCGGCGCCCCGCGCGCAGTCTCGCGAGCCAGCGGCGCTGGGCGCTCTATTGCAGCTACGTGGCGCTCACCGTATTCGTCATCATGTTCCTGATCCCGCCGTTCTACACGGTGATGACGAGCCTCAAAACATCCGCCGAGATTTCCGCGCAGGCCGGCAATCCGTGGTTCGCGCATCACCCGACGCTCGCCAACTTCGTCGAGCTGATCGAGATGCCGGACTTCCAGTATTTCTTCATGAACTCGGTCATGATCACCGTCGTCACCGTGGTCGTCTCCATGGTGATCTCGGTGATGGCCGCGTTCAGCCTGGCGCGGATGGGGTTCTGGGGCAGTTCGGTGCTGGCGACCGGCGTGTTCCTCACCTACCTGATCCCTGCCTCGCTGCTGTTCATCCCGCTGTTCCAGATCCTCGGCTTCCTCGGCCTCATCAACAACGTCTGGTGCCTCGCCCTGGTCTACCCGACCCTGGCGGTGCCGTTCTGCACCTGGATCATGATCGGTTATTTCAGCTCGATCCCGAAGGAGCTCGACGAGGCGGCGCTGATCGACGGCGCGGGCTACGTGCAGATGCTGCTGCGCATCTTCATTCCCGTCG
Source organism: uncultured Alphaproteobacteria bacterium (assembly GCA_963795435.1). Taxonomy (GTDB): domain Bacteria; phylum Pseudomonadota; class Alphaproteobacteria; order Acetobacterales; family Acetobacteraceae; genus JAFKFI01. Next base: position 73,992 of record CAWCHV010000008.1, on the reverse strand, counting down.
CCATGCCAGGCATCATCGCCGCGACCATCTTCGCCTTCACCGTGAGCTGGGGCGCCTTCCTCTATCCGATGGCCTATCTCTATTCGATGGACCAGATGGTGTTGACCGTGGGCATCATCAGCGACCTGGTGCGCGGCGACGTGTTCCAGTGGGGCAAGATTATGGCCGCCTCGGTGCTGGCCGCGGCACCCCCGGTGATCATCTACGCCTTCCTGATGGACTACTACATCGCCGGCCTCACCGCCGGCGCAACAAAGGGCTGAGGGAGACCGGATAACCAATGTCGCAGGTATCGATCCGCAAGGTCGTGAAGTCCTATGACGGCGAAGTGCAGGCAGTGAAGGGCATCGATCTCGAGATCGAGGACCACGAATTCGTCGTGCTGGTCGGCCCCTCGGGGTGCGGCAAGTCCACGACGCTCCGCATGGTGGCGGGGCTCGAGGAGATCACCGACGGCGAGATCTGGATCGGCGGCGACATCGTCAACGACGTGCCGCCGCGCGATCGCGACATCGCGATGGTGTTCCAGAACTACGCGCTTTATCCGCATATGAGCGTGTTCGACAACATGGCGTTCGGCCTCAAGCTGCGGAAGGTGCCGAAACCCGAGATCAAGCAGCGGGTCGACGAGGCGGCGCGCATCCTCGACATCGGCGAGTTGCTCGACCGCAAGCCGAAGGCGCTCTCGGGCGGCCAGCGCCAGCGCGTCGCGATGGGCCGCGCCATCGTGCGCCACCCCAAGGTGTTCCTGTTCGACGAGCCGCTGTCCAACCTTGACGCCAAGCTGCGCGTGCAGATGCGCACCGAGATCAAGAAGGTGCACCAGGCCGTCACCACCACCACCATCTACGTCACCCACGACCAGGTGGAGGCGATGACCCTGGCTGACCGCGTGGTGGTGATGAACGGCGGGGTGATCGAGCAGGTCGGGCCGCCGCAAGAGCTCTACCACAACCCGCGGACGCGCTTCGTCGCCGGTTTCATCGGCAGCCCGGCGATGAATTTCCTCCCGTGCCGGGTGCAGAACGGCGCGGGCGGACTGATGGTGCGCGTCAACGACGCGATGGTGCTGCCGGTGCCGCCGGCGCGGAAGGAGCGATACGCCAGCTTCAAGGATCGCGAGATGGTCCTTGGCCTGCGTCCCGAGCATTTGTTCGAGTACCACGACGATGCCAAGCCAGGCATCGCGCGCGTCGAGGCGCCAGCCGACGTGGTCGAGCCGATGGGCATGGAGACGCTGGTGCATTTCTTCGTCAACGGGACCCCGGTCTGCGCCCGCGTCGACCCCGCAACCCATGCCGTGCCCGGCGAGACGCTGCCACTCTCGGCCGATCTCAATCACATGCACCTGATCGAGCCGGAGACCGGCCGGGTGGTGTGACGGCGAGTGCGGGAGGGGGAGAGGGAAACGACCTCTCCCGCTGCGGGAGAAAGGGTTCGGTGAGGTGGTGGCGGCCGCGGGCCGTCCTCCTCGCCGCCACTCTGTTGACCACCGCGGCCGCGCTGATCCTGCTTGACCGCGCCTTCCCCCCGAACCTTTCCCGCCTCGCCCAGACCGGCACCGAGATCGTCGACCGCGACGGGCGAACGCTCGCGCTCCTGCCCGCGCCCGGCGGCGTCTGGCGTTTTCGCACGAACGCCGAAGACGTCTCCCCGGCATTCCTCGACCTGCTGCTGTTGGTGGAGGATCAGCGCTTTTACTACCATTTCGGCGTCGACCCGCTGGCACTGACACGCGCCGCGATCCAGTGGGCGCGGGCCGGTCGAATCATGTCCGGCGGCTCGACCTTGACGATGCAGGCGGTGCGCCTGCTGGAGCCGCGGCCGCGCACCTTGCGTTCGAAAGCCATCGAGATCCTCCGCGCATTGCAGCTCGAAGCGCACCTGAGCAAGCGCGAGATCCTCGGCGTGTGGCTCACCTTGGCGCCGTTCGGCGGCAATCTTGAAGGCGTGCGCGCAGGTTCGCTCGCCTGGTTCGGCGTGCCGCCATCGCAGCTCGACCCGGCCGAGGCGGCGCTGCTCGTCGCCATCCCGCGCCGCCCCGAGGCGCTGCGCCCCGATCACCACCCCGAGCGCGCCCGCGCGCTCCGCGACCGCGTGCTGGCGCTCTACGAGCCCGCCGCGATCGGCGCGCCCCTGCCGACGCATCGCGTCCCCTTACCCCGCCACGCGCCGCAGATCGTCGCCGCGCTGCCACCCGCGCGGCGCATCGCGACCACGCTCGATCTGCCGTTGCAGGCGGCGCTGGAACGCCTCGCCAACGCGCAGCTCGCCGCGCTGCCCGAGCGCGCCTCGATGGCGCTGCTCATCGCCGACGCGCGCACGCGCGAGGTGCGGGCGATCTACGGCGGCGCCTGGGGGCAGGAGAGCCGCGCCGGCGCGCTCGACCTCTCCCGCGCGATCCGTTCGCCTGGCTCGGCGCTCAAGCCGTTCATCTACGCGCTGGCCTTCCAGGATGGCATCACTGCCCCCGATGCCTGGCTGAGCGACTTGCCGCGCCATTTCGGCGGCTACGCGCCGGAGAACTTCGATCGCGGTTTCGCCGGCCGGGTCACGGCGGGCGATGCGTTGCGACGCTCGCTCAACCTGCCCGCGGTCGCGCTGCTCGACCGCATCGGCCCGACCCGCTACGCCGCCGCGCTGCGTTCCGCCGGCGTGCCGATCCGACTGCCGCCGGGGGTCGAACCGTCCCTGCCGCTGGCCCTCGGCGGCGGCGGGATCACGTTGCGCGAGGTGGCGGCACTCTACGCCGGCCTCGCCACCGACGGCACCATCGCCGGGCTGCGTCTCGGCGAGAGCGAGCCCTTGCCGCGACGCCCGTTCGTCGAGCCCGCCGTCGCGCGCATGGTGGGCGACGTTCTGACCCAGCCATTCCCCGGCGGCGGCCGGCCGGGGATCGCGTGGAAGACCGGCACGAGTTGGGGCGGGCGCGACGCCTGGGCTGTCGGGTTCGATGCCGCCCGTGTCGCCGCCGTGTGGATCGGCCGGCCGGACGGCACGCCGTTGCCGGGTGCTACTGGCCGCGCCCTCGCCGTGCCGCTGCTCGCCCGGTTGTTCGATCTGCTGCCGCCCGCGCCGCGCCAGCCGCCGCGGGACCCGCCACGCCAGCGCACCGCTTCCGCGGCCGCGGCACCGGGCGATCTACGACTGCTTTTCCCGCCGCCCGGCGCGGTGCTGTCGCAGAGCGACATCGTGATCCGCGCGATGGGCGGCAGGCGCCCCTTCGCGTTTTTGGTGGACGGCGAAAAGCTTCCCGCCGAGCCGTTCGGCCGCGAGACGCGATGGACCCCGCCGAGCGCCGGCTTCTATCGCCTCACCGTGCTGGACGCGGACGGCGAAGCGGCGCGGGCGACGGTCTCGGTGAAATAGCCGCCTTACGTATTGGCGGCGAGGAAGCCGCCGATCGCGTCGATAAATCCCAGTGTGTTCTGAGAATGCACGCCGTGGCCGCAATCGGGAACTGTTACCAATGTTCCATTCGGCAGCGCCCCGGCGAACCGTTCGGCGGCCTCCGCCGAGAGGATGTTCGAGTTGGCGCCGCGCACCACGAGGACCGGCAGATCGAACGCGCGCACGTCCTCCAGCGTCACGCTGTCGAGTGGCCCGTTGCCGTGCAGCAGCCCGAGCCGGCGGGGCGTCGAGTCGCATTTGCTGACGAACTTGCCGTCGGCGCGGCGCAGCATGTTGTATTTCACGGTGCGCTCGATGTGCTCGCGGCTGCGATACGGGTCGTATTCCCGCACATTGCGCACGAAGTGCTCGAGGTCGTCGAATTCCTGGTTGGTGCGGACGAAACCGGAGATCGCCTGGCGGCCCTTGTCGGAAATCTCCGGACCGACATCGACGATCGCCAACGCGCGAAGGCATGACGGATTGGCCTTGGTCAGCACCATCGCGTTGCGCCCGCCCATCGAGTGGCCGATGAGCAGGGGCCGCCGCAGCCCCAGGGCGGCGATGAAGGCCTCGGCATCGAGCGCCATCGTGTGATTGGAATACTCGACGTCGCGCGCCCATTCGCTGTCGCCATGCCCGCGCTGGTCGAGCGCCAGCACGCGGTAGCGGCGCGCCAGATGCAGGCTCACCAGATCCCAGGAATGCGCCGATTGGTGCCCGCCGTGCAGCAGAACGATGGGCGGCGCGTCTGGAGCACCCCATTCGAGAAAATGGAAGCGCTGCTGGCGCAACACGATGTTGCACGAGCGGTAGGGCACATCCGGCGCATGAGGAATGGCGAGATCGGCCGCGCTGGCAAGCAGGCTGCGGAATTCGGCCGACTGCGTCATGTCGAGCGGCTGCGTGCTCTCGGCGAATGTGTTCAGGTACATCGGGTGTCTCGCTTTCACGCTGTGCCGGCTGAGGCGGCAGTATGAAAGCTTCGGCCACGCGCGCCAATCAGCCGGGGCGGCCGCGCAGGATCGTCGCCGCGGCGATCAGTTCCAGGACCATGCACACGACAAGCACCGGCCCGTAGCCGCCGGCGAGGTCGCGCAGCACGCCCAGCAGGGCGGGGGCGAGCGCGAAAGTGAACTGGCCGATCGCGGTGCTGAGGCCGATGATGAGGCCGAAAGATCGGCCGGCGAACTCCCGGTGCACGATGAGCGACGGCAGCGTGATGACGTTGCCCACCGAAAGGCCAAATAGGACGCTGCCGCCGTACAGTGCCTCGGGCCGCTCGGGCAGCGCCAGCATCAGGCCGAGCGCCACCGCCTGGCTGGCGAAGCTCAACGCCGAAACGCGGCGCTGGTGCAGCCGGTCGATGACCAGGCCGAGCGCGATGCGCCCCAGCATCGCCGAACCGGCGGCGATCGACACGGCGGTCGCGGTCCCGCCTGCCTCGAGGCGGGGCATCATGAAGGCCACGAAATGCACCAGGAACCCGACCTGGGCTGCGAGCACGAGGGAAAAAGGGATCGCCACCGACCAGAAATGCCGGCTGCGCAGCACTTCGCGCGCGTCGGCATAGCCGGGCCGGCCGTCCGCAACCGGAGCCGCGGGGGCGTGGGCCGCCACTGCGGGGCGCCGTGGGCGGCCAACGGCGAGCAGGATGAGCGGGACCAGCACCGCCCACCCTACCAGCACGATTTCGAGCGCCGCTCGTGGCAGGCCGGACCGGCTGCTGAGGGCGACTAGCGCGGGGGCGACGGTGAAGCCGGCGGCGCTGGCGCCGTTGAGTGCCAGGCTGATGGCCAAACCGCGCTGCCGGTCGAACCAGATCGCCAGCACCGTGGTGATCGCGGTGGAACTGCTGCACGCCCAGCCCAGCGCCATGACGGCCGCCGCCGGATAGAGCTGCCACGGCTGCTGGGTGCGGCTGAGCAGGATGGCGCCGCCGCCCATCAGGAGAACCCCGCCGACCAGCAGGACGCGCGGCCCGAGGCGGTCCAGCGCCGAATGAACGCGGGTCAGCAGCAGGGCGCCGATCAGGTAGAAGGCCGTGGTCGCGGACGAGATCAGCGAGCTCGACCAGCCATGTGCTCGCTGCAACTCGGCGAGATAGACCGACTGGCCGTAGAAGCCGAACCCCCAGGCGAAGATCGCCGTGGCGAAGCAGGCCAGCACGGCGGGCCAATGCTCCGCGAACTCCGTCCGGGGAGCGCTGCTCCCGATGCCGGGGCGAGTCATAAAATCTGATTCCATGCGCGCAGTTTGATCGGTCGAGGCCGCTTGGTGCAAACCAGAATTCTTGCCATCCAATAGATAGAAATTCTATCTTAACCGAATGACCCGGATGCCTCCGCTGAACGCCCTGCGCGCGTTCGAGGCCGTAGCGCGGCTCGGCAGCATGAAGGAGGCCGCGAACGAACTCAGCGTCACGCCAGGCGCGATCAGCCAGCACATCGCCTTGCTCGAGCAGCGGCTCGGCGTGCTGCTGTTTCACCGCCGGGACCGTACGCTGGCGCTTACCGAGGCGGGACGCGCCTATTTTCCTCCGGTACGGAGCGCGTTTCGCCAGATCGTCGAGGCAACGCGGCGCGTGAATTCGGACTCCGGGGCGCCGGTGCTGACCGTCAGCGCGCCACCGGCCTTTGCCGCGGTCTGGCTCGTACCGCGGCTCGGCGCGTTCCAGGCGCGGCATCCGACAATCGACGTCCGTCTCTCCACCAGCCGCGCGCTGGCCGATCTGGACGCAGGCGGCACCGACATCGCGATCCGTCACGGCTCGGGCCGCTGGAAGGGACTGCGAGCCGATCGCATCGTGACCGCGGCACTCGTCCCCGTCTGCAGTCCCGCGCTGTTGCGCGGCCGCTCACCGCCGAACCGGGCAGACGAACTTGCGTCGCTGCCGCTGCTGCACGACGGACAGCGGCAGGACTGGCCACTGTGGTTTCAAGCGCATGATGTGCAGCCGGTGCCGCGCGAGGCGTTCTCCGGCCCAAGCTTCGACGATCAGATATTGCTGCTCCGCGCGGCCGCTTCCGGGCAAGGCGTGGCATTGGTCACCGAGGCGCTGGCACGGCCAGAGCTGGCCTCGGGCGTGCTGGCGCGGGCCCTCGATCTCCCTCTGCCGCAGGAATCCGCCTATTGGCTGGTCTGCCCGCAGGCCGCCGCCGAGCAGCCGAAAATCGTCGCGTTTCGGGACTGGGTGCTCGCGGAGGGCGCGGACGATCAGGCCGCTGACACGGTCACAGCGCCCGGCGGAAGGTCAGATTGATCCGGCATCGGCCGGTCAGCGGATGGTCGCCGTCGGCCAGCGGCTCGATGCCGTGAAAGGCCAGCCGCGCCGGACCGCCCCACACCACGACATCGCCGCTCTCGAGGCGCACCCGGCGCGGCCGATCGCGGCGCTGATTGCCACCGAACAGGAACGTGGCCGGCAGGCCGAGCGAGACCGAGACGACGGGGGCGGCGAGATCGCGCTCGTTGCGGTCCTGGTGCAGCGAGAGCCGCGCGCCCGGCTCGTAGCGGTTGATGAGGCAGGCATCGGGCGAGAAACCGGTATAGCCCGCCGCGTCGGCGGCGGAGACCGCGACGCACCGGAACACCGCCGGCATCGCGGGCCACGGCCGTCCGCTCGCCGGGTCGAGCGCGTCGTATCGATAGCCGGTGCGATCTGTCACCCAGCCCCGCGCGCCGCAATTGGTCATGGCGACCGACATTTGATAGCCGCCGGGCGTCACCATGCGGCGAAACGGCGACACGGCCAGAATGGCGTCGAGCTCCGCCATCACTGGCCCCGCCCCGGCTGCCGCGAAGCCGCGCAGCACGACGGCGCCGTCGGCCAGAACCTCGCGCTCGCCCGTTCGACTCAGTCCGCTCAGCAAGTCGCCGCTCATGCCACCTCCGCCATGCACGGGGCGGGAAACCCCGGATACGCCTCGTCGTGTCGTCCGTCGTGGTTGGCCATCCCGGGTAGCGTCAGCACCCCGCGCGGCGCGATGAAACTGGAGATCCGGCGCTTCGGGCGCTCATGCCAACCGATGTTGAACGCCGTCAGCTTCGGAAAGAACTGCAATTCGCTGTACGGCAGGTGGTCGTGGATCCACCACGCCATGCCGCGCCAGTCGCCGCCGGCCGCACACCGATCGGCCAGCCACGGGATTACAATGGTCGTGACGGCCCCCATGCCGCCATCCGGATCGTGCCGGTCCCAGATATGGCGCGCCAAGTTGCGCCGGTTGGAGGCGCAGCTCAGTCCGTGCAGGTTGCCGAACGCATTCACCGCGGGCGCGCGATAGGCCGAGCGGATCGCCAAGCGCCCGAACGTCGCCTGCAACGGCTCAAGCAATTCCTCGCACAGCTTGCGGCCGGCCGCGATGGCGAGGTCGGGGTTATCGGGAATGTTGGGAATGCCATTGAAATTCGCGATCTCGCTGAGCAGAAAGTCGCGCATGAAGAAGGAGCGCGACAGCCGCACCCGGCCGAGTTCCTCAAGGCCGCGTACCGATCCCGGCCTTCGCATCGCCTCCTCCCGTCAGCCTGGGCGCGACCCCGCGCTGAACGCCACCAGCAGACCGCCCGTCACCACCCCGAGCCCGGCCATCTGCGGCAGGGTGGGAAACTCGCCGACGATCGGGATGCCGAGGATGATCGCGGCGACCGGCACCAGGGCCGGGAACAGCGACGCGCGCCCCACGCCGAGGACATGGATGGCCCGCCCGAACGCGACCAGCGACACGAAACCGGTCAGCACGCCTTGCACTACGAATTGCCCGACCAGCATGGGCCAGGATAGCGCCACGATGCGCTCGACCCCGACCAACGTCAGATAGGGCGGCAGGTAGATCGCGCCGGCGACGATCGCCACCGCGCCAGCTGCGGGCATCGGGCCGACCGACCAGCGCTTTTGCAGCACCGAGTAGATCGCGAACAGCAGGCCGGCGGCCATGAAGAACCCATCGCCGAGCGGCGTCAGCTGGTCGCCTTGCAAGAGCGCCGGGCCGGAGATCAAGGCGAGCCCCAGCACGATCACCGCGGCACCCAGCAGCCGCAGCGGCCGCAACCGCTCGCCGACGAGCAACGCGGACAGCAGCATGGACGCCAACACCATCGTCGCTGGTTGCAGCACCGCGCCGTGCGGCAAGGGCGCCAAGCGGAATCCCGCCATCGTGGCGAAAACGAACAACGGCCCCGCCGCCAGCGCCAATCCGAGCGCGTGCGGCCACGAGGTGCGTCCGGCGCCGCGTCCAAACGGGCGATTGCTAACGAACCACGGCAGCATCACGAGCGCGGCACCGGCGCAGCGGATGGCAGCGACATCGAAGCCGTTCAGCCCCACGGTCACGCCAGCGCGCGACATGGTCAGTTGGGCGCCCCAGATAAAAGCTGCCAGGAGACCGTATAGGACCCCGATGCCGACGGACGAACGCTCCACGGGCGACCTGCTCAGCCGTTCACCGCGCGAATGATGGCCGCCCAGCGATCGAGGATCGGCAGGATCGTATCGGCCTTCTCCGACGGAAGGCTGGTCGACACCCGGTTGACCCCGAGATCCTGATACCGCTTCGCCAGATCGGCGTCCTCGCTTTGACCGCCGATCGAGATGTCGAGGGCCGCAGGGTCGCGCCCAGCCTCGGCGGCCATCTGGCGGAAGCGCGGGATCAGCTCGGCGAGCGGCGTCGCGGATTTTTCCGTGACCTGCGGCATCCAGCCGTCGCCGTAGCGGATGGCGCGGCGTGCGCTGTAAGGGAACGCGCCGCCCACCAGGATCGGCGGGTGCGGTTTCTGCACCGGCTTCGGCCACGCCATGATCGGGTCGAAATCGACGAACTCCCCGTGATACTCGGCTTTCGACTGGGTCCAGATCGCCTTCATCGCCTCGATGCGCTCGCGGGCGAGTTTGTGGCGCGTGGCGAACACCCCGCCGTGGTTCTCCATCTCGTCCTGGTTCCAGCCGTTGCCGACGCCGAACACGAAGCGCCCGCCGGACACTTGGTCAATCGAGGCCACCAGCTTCGCCGTCTGGATCGGGTCGCGCTGCGCGATGAGGCAGACGCCGGTGCCGACCTTCAGCGTCTTGGTCGCCGCCGCCGCCGCCGCAGTCAGCGTGACGAACGGGTCCATCGCGTCGTAGTAGCGTTTCGGCAGATCGCCGCCGAGGATGAACGGCGTCTTGCGCGAGGCCGGAATGTGCGAGTGCTCCGGCGCCCACACGATGTCGAAGCCGCGCTCCTCCAGCGCCCGCGCGAGATCGGCCGGCGTCATCGAATAGTCGGTAAAGAACATTGACGCGCCGAACTTCATGGCGGCTCCCTCCGGGGCTGTGGTCGGACCGAGAGTGGGTCGGTTCCGGCCGCCATGCAACGGCGGAGGACTCAGTCGGCCGCTTCGGCGGTCTCGCGTGCCGGCTGCGTCAGCGCGAAGCCGGTGTAGCCATTCGCGGCGACTTCGTCGCATTTCTGCCGATAGGCGCCGACGCCACCGATATAGGGCATGAACACGCGCGGCTTGCCGGGAATGTTGGCGCCCATGTACCAGGAATTGGCCGACGGGTACAGCGTGCCGTAGGCCACCTCGTTGACATGCGCGACCCACGCATCCTGCGCCTCGACAGTCGCCTCGATGCAGTCGAAGCCGCGCGCGCCGAGATGCGCGATGCAGTCGGTCACCCAGTCCACGTGCTGCTCGATCGACACGATCATGTTGCTCAGCACCGACGGACTGCCCGGACCGGTGATGAGGAACAAATTGGGGAACCCGGCGGTCATCAGGCCGAGATAGGTGCGCGGGCCGGCCTCCCAGCTATCCCGCAAACTCTGGCCGTCGCGGCCGCTTATGTCGACCTTGAGCACCGCGCCGGTCATGGCGTCGAACCCGGTGGCGAACACGATGCTGTCGAACTGATATTCCGCTTCTGTCGTGCGCAGTCCGGCCGGGGTTATTTCCGCGATTGGCGCGTTCCGGACATCGACCAGCGAGACATTCTCGCGATTGTAGGTCTCGAAATAATGCGTATCGACGCAGATGCGCTTGGTGCCGATCGGATAGTCCTTCGCGGCGAGCAATTCGGCGGTGGCGGGGTCCTTCACGATCTCGCGGATGCGCTCGCGCACGAACTCGGCGGCGGTGTCGTTGGACTGCTTGTTCACGGCGAGATCGCCGAACGCCGCCATGAAGGCGGTGCCCCCGGTTGCCCAGCGCGCCTCGGTACTCGCGCCGCCGCTCGTCTTCGGCGACCTCCAGGGCGGATTTCTCGTTCACGTCGTACAGGATGCCGCCGCGCATCTGCCGCGCCTTGGCCCGGCGCTCAACATATTCCGACTTCCACGATCCTTCATACTCCGGGGTCATCGGACCATTGCGCGACGGGATGCTGTAGTTCGGCGTGCGCTGGAACACGACCAGCTCGGCCGCCTGCTCGGCGATCACCGGGATCGCCTGGATCGCCGAGGAGCCGGTGCCGATGACGCCGACCCGTTGGCCGGAAAGGTCCACCCCCTCGTGCGGCCAGTGGCCGGTGTGATAGGTCTTGCCCTTGAAGCTCGCGAGGCCCGGAAAATCCGGCATTCGCGCGGTCGAGAGGCAGCCGGTCGCCATCACGCAATACGGCGCCGAAACGCGGTCGCCGCGATCCGTCGCGACCTCCCAGCGATGCGTCGCCTCGTCGAAGCGGGCCTCGGTGACGCGCGTGTCGAACTGGATGTCGCGTCTCAGATCGAGCCGGTCGGCGACGTGGTTGGCGTAGCGCAGGATCTCCGGCTGCGAGGCGAACAGCTCGCTCCACTGCCACTCCTGCTGCAGCTCGGGCGAGAACGAGTAGGAATACTGCATACTCTCGACGTCGCAGCGGGCACCGGGATAGCGGTTCCAGTACCAGGTGCCGCCGACGCCGCTGGCCGCCTCGAAGACGCGCGCGGTGAGCCCAAGGCGGCGCGCCCGGTGCAGCATGTACATGCCGGCGAAACCGGCTCCGACGATGACGACGTCTACCCGGCTCGGGCTCCTGTGCACGGCTTCGTTACGGTTCAGCGCCGAATGCGGCATGTTCTCACTCCTCGAGCGCTTGCATGTCGCAGCGCGGATACCAGATAGTATGTGGGCGGACCGGCCGGTAGTCAACCTGTCAGGTCAGCAAATCGGCGGATTATATCGGAGCCCGAGCTGAAGCTCCGGCAGCCTGTCAGCCCGGCCGGACGTAGCTGCCGACGAGGGGCAGCCAACGGAACCCGTCGGGCCGTTGTACCAGCACGATGATGACCGGGCGCTTCTGCTGCACGGCGTCGTTCAGGCTCTGGCGCGCGCTGTTCGGCCCGTTCACCTCGGTCATCTGGACGCGCAGCACGAGGTCGCCGGCGCGGAAGCCGCTGTCGGCCGACGGGCTGTCGATGGCCACACCCGTAACCACGGCGCCGGCCTGATTGCGGTCGAGGTGCAGCTTGCGGCGCACCTCCTCGGTGATCGGCCCGAAGCTGAGGCCGTAATCGACCATGTCGGCGCGGACGGTGCGGACCGCTGGGGTATGCTCCATGCCGCGCATCGGGTGGTTCTGCCACTCGCCGACCTTCACCGGGAACGTGAGCTCCTTGCCCTCGCGCCAGACGACGACCGGCACGATGTCGCCGGGGGTCTTTTCGGCGATGGTGCGGGCCAGCGCGCGGGAGTCGGCCGGCTCGCGGGCAGCGAATCTCAGGATCACGTCGCCGTCGCGCAGCCCCGCCGCGCTCGCCGGGCTGTTGGCCTGCACGCCCGCGACGATCGAGCCGCGCGGCGGCGTCAGCCCGACGGCCGCGGCGATCTCCTGGGTCACGGTCTGCGCGTTCAGGCCGATCCAGCCGGCGCGGATCTGGCCGTAGCGCAGCACCTGATCGACGACGAAGGACACGTCGTTCGACGGCAGGGCGAAGCCGATGCCGATCGAGCCGCTGGTCGCGGTGGGCGAGTAGATCGCGGTGTCCACACCGATCACCTCGCCGCGCATGTTCACCAGCGGACCGCCGGAGTTGCCGTGATTGATCGCCGCGTCGGTCTGGATGAAATTGTCGAAGGCGCTCGACATGATGTCGCGGTTCAGCCCGCTCACGATGCCGGAGCTGACCGAGCCGCCGAGCCCGAGCGGGTTGCCGACCGCGGCGACCGGATCACCGACCTGTACCTTGTCGCTGTCCGCCAGCTTCAGGTTGGGCAGCGGCTTGCCAGCGTCCACTTTGAGGAGCGCGAGGTCGATCTGCATTCCCGCGAAGACCGGCCGCGCGGGCACCACGGTGCCGTCGCGGAATGCGACCCGGAGCTCGGTCGCGTCCTCGATCACGTGCCGATTTGTGACGATGAGGCCGGTCGGCTCGACGACGAAGCCGGACCCGAAGCCGTCGACCCGGCGCAGCCCGCCGTTATTCTCGGGATCGGGGACGAACTTGACGGTGGTGATGCTGACCACGGCCGGCAGGACAGGGGCGAGCCAGTTCGGCCGGGTGTTGTCCCCGGTGAGGTCCGCGTCGGCGGCGCTGGCCGGCCGCGCGACCGCACCCGACAGCGCCAGCCCGCCGCAGGCCGCCAGCCCGGCCGAGAGGGCCAGCATGAGGACGGCGCGCGGGGCAAGGACGGGCAAGCTCAAGCTCCTGATGCAAGCGATATGTTTGGTATAGCGAGCAAACCGCTCGAGGCGCCAGACTCTTCGCAAGACCCAGAGACTCTTCGCAAGACCCAGAGACTCTTCGCAAGACCCAGAGACTCTTCGCAAGACCCAGAGACTCTTCGCAAGACCCAGAGACTCTTCCGCAAGACCCAGAGACTCTTCGCAAGACCCAGCCGCCGCGCTAGACAAGGCCGCCTCGCTAGACAAAGGCGCGGCGCCCTGGAACCGGCGCCGCGCCATCGTCTCAGCCTCGTTTCGGCATCCCCGCCGGCCGGCGGGGCCGCGCGCGTTTACTGCGGGCGATAGTTCGTGCCGACCCCGGTCTGCTCGCCGGCGGTCGGACGCGCGCTGTAGTTCACGCCGACGCCAGTCTGCTCACCGGCGACGGTGCGGGCGAGATAGTTCGTCCCGACGCCGGTCTGCTCACCCGCGGTCGGACGGTAGTTGGTGTCGACGCCGGTCTGCTCGCCGGCGGTCGGACGCGCGCTGTAGTTCACGCCGACGCCGGTCTGCTCACCCGCCGTCGGACGGTAGTTGGTGTCGACGCCGGTCTGCTCGCCGGCGGTCGGACGCGCGCTGTAGTTCACGCCGACGCCAGTCTGCTCGCCTGCCGTCGGACGGTAGTTGGTGCCGACGCCGGTCTGCTCACCCGCTGTCGGACGGTAGTTCACGCCCACGCCGGTCTGCTCGCCGGCGGTCGGACGGGCCGCGTGCGGGATGCCCGACATCGGCGCGGCACCGGTCATCGGCGGGGCGACAGTCAGGGGGCCTGCGGCGTCAACCGGGCTTGCGGTCAGGCCGGCAGGCGACTGGGCCCAAGCGGGCACTGCCAGGGCGAGGGCGAGGGCCGCGCTGGCCCCGAGGGATAGAAGTTTCATCGTAATCTCCTTCCGTGTGGTTCCGACAGGACCGGCTCGGACCATCCCCGCCTAGCTGGGAACGATACCGCGTAAAACAATCGGCGGCGGCTTGGCTGCCAGCAATCCCGCCGCCAGCCAAGCGTATGGCCGTTCACGTTCCTGTGCCAAACAGACTACGTCGGAGAAAGCTCCTTCGATACACCGGCTCGCTTAGAACCGGACGAACGGCCGACCAACGTCACGCCGCCCGCACGTCCGACACGAACCGGCCCACCTCGCCGGCGAGGTCTTCGGCCTGACGGGAGACTTGGCCGGCCGCGCCGAGGACCTGGTTGGCCGCCTCGCCGGTCTGGTTGGCGGCTTGGCTGACTCCGGCGATGTTGCTCGTCACGTCGTAGGCGCCGGAGGCGGTCTGCTGCACGTTGCGGGCGATCTCGGCGGTGGCGGCACCCTGTTCCTCGACCGCCGCAGCGATCGAGGCGGCGATCGCGCTGACTTCCTCGATGACGCCGGCGATGCCCTTGATCGCCTCCACCGCCTCCCCGGTGGCGCCTTGGATCTGGGCGATCTGCGAGCCGATCTCCTCCGTGGCCTTGGCGGTCTGCTGGGCAAGGTTCTTCACTTCCGAGGCGACCACGGCGAAGCCCTTGCCGGCGTCCCCGGCGCGCGCCGCCTCGATTGTCGCGTTCAGCGCCAGCAGGTTGGTCTGGCCGGCGATGTCGGTGATCAGGCCGACCACGTTGCCGATCTTCTCCGCCCCTTGCGCGAGCGCTCGCACAATGGTGTCGGTATGGCGCGCGTCCTCTGCCGCCTTCACCGCCATGCGGGCGGATTGCGCCACCTGGCGGCTGATCTCGCCGATCGAGGAGGTCAGCTCCTCGGCGGCGGAGGCGACCGTCTGCACGCCGGCGCTGGCCTCCTCGGCGGCGGCGGCCACGGTCGCGGCCTGCTGGTTGGTCTCGGTCGCCGTCGCGGACATCGACCGCGCGGTGGCCTCCAACTGGGTCGAAGCGGCCGCGAGTGCCGCGACCAGATCGCCGGCCTTCGCCTCGAAGCCGTGCGCCAGCGCTTCCATATGCTCCGCGCGCTGCTCCTTCGCGGCACGCTCGACGTCCTGCTCGGCGGAAAGCCGGTGGGCGTTGACCAGATTGTCCTTGAACACCTGCACCGCCGCCGCCATCGCGCCGATCTCGTCGCGGCGGTCCGCCCCCGCGATCTCCACCTCGAGATCGTGCGCCGCCAACCGGTCCATCGTCCCGGTGATCCGGCGGATCGGGCCGGACACGCCGCTAACCAGGCCATAGCCGAGCAGCAGGCAGATGACCCCGGCTGCGGCGATGGCGCCCATCAACACCAGGCGAGTGCTGGCGTAGACCGCCGTGCCCTCTTCGGCGACTGCCTTGCCGGTGGCGACGTTGAATTCGAGGTCCTTTTGCAGCGCGGCCGCGGCCTTCTGGAAGCTCGCGTGGTTCTCGTCGTTGAACAGCTCCCAGGAATCGGTGTGCTCGCGCTTGAAGTACTTGGCGGCGATGGCCTTCTGCTCGGCCCACGCGCGGTCGAACTCGGCCATCAGATGCTCCTCGTCGGTGCCAAGGGTGATGAGCGGCTGATACTGCGCGCGCAGCTTGTCGATCGCCGCGATGGCGCGCTTGAGATTGCTCGTGGCAGCGTCCACGTCGCTGTCGGTCAGCGCCAGGATGAAGCGGCCCTGCCAGACACCATAAGATTCGAGCGCGCTCGCCATCTCGCCGGCGAGGCCGGTGCTCGGCAGCCAATTGTCGCGGATTTCCGCCGCGCGCTCGTTGAGCGCCGATAGCCGGTCGATCGCGATCAGTCCGAGTGCGACGACGACCAGGAACACCAGGCCGAACGCGACGGATACCTTGGTGCGGATGGAGAGGTCGCGAATCCTGCGGATCATATGGCTAGCCCCCTGCAGCGTCACTTTCGTCACAGGGTATGCGCCCCAAATTCTTGCCAAATCGTGCGCGGGCACGGACGATCGGCCACCATTGTAGCCGGGCCAGGAGAGGACCATGACCTACCAGTCTATCGAGGTGCGCAAACTGACCCCGACGATCGGCGCCGAGGTCTTCGGCGTCGATCTCGGCGGCCAGATCGGCAACCAGCAATTCCAGGAGATCCATCAGGCGCTGCTGGACAACATCGTCATCTTCTTCCGCGACCAATCGATGACGATCGAGCAGCACAAGGCGTTCGGCGCCCGCTTCGGCAAGCTGCACGTGCATCCGAATGCGCCGAGGGCGGTCCCGGACCATCCGGAAATCCTGGTCATCAAGGCCGACGAGAATTCGAAGCGCGTCGCGGGCGAGGTCTGGCACTCCGACGTCTCGTGCGACGAGGAGCCGCCGATGGGCTCCATCCTGCACATCCAAGAGGTTCCGGCCAATGGCGGCGGCGACACGATGTTCGCCAGCATGTATGCCGCCCACGACGCGCTGTCGGAGACCATGCGCGACTTCCTCGCGGGCTGCACGGCGATCCACGAGAGCCTGAAATCGGCGAACCACCAGTATCGCGACAAGAATGCCGACCAGCGCTTCCCCACGGCGGAACATCCGGTGATCCGCACCCATCCCGAGACCGGCCGCAAGGCGCTGTTCGTCAACCGCGGTTTCACCACCCGCATCGCGCAGCTCTCGAAGCCGGAAAGCGATGCGGTGCTGGAAATGCTGTTCCGCCACGTCGAGACGCCTTCGTTCAGCTGCCGCTTCAAGTGGCGGCCGAACTCGGTGGCGTTCTGGGACAACCGGGCGGCGCAGCATCAGGCGCTGTGGGACTACTTCCCGCAACGGCGCTTCGGTTACCGGGTGACGGTGTGCGGCGACAGGCCCTTCTACCGCGCCTGACCGATCGAGCCAGCCGCCGGGGCGCCCCGCGCGGGCGCGAGCTTACGTCGCGTCCTCTCGTCGGCGGCGGGTCCCGGGGCGGACCGGAAGTTCGGCTCGGCGAGCGGGCGTCCGGTGTTGCGGTCCACCAGCATGGGCTCGGCCGGCACGCCGGTGGCGCTGTCGACCACCATGACGCTGGCACCCTCCGGGGCGAAATGCTTGTTGCCCCAGGCGAGCATGGCCCACAGGACCGGGCGGAAGTCGCGGCCGCGCTCGGTGAGCAGATACTCGTCGCGCGGCGGCCGCTCGCTGTAGCGATGGCGCTTCAAGAGTCCGGCCTCGACCAGGGCGTTGAGCCGCCGCGTCAGCATGTTGGGGGCGATGTCGAGGCTCTTCTGAAACTGATCGAAGCGGGTCAGCCCCTGAAAAGCATCGCGCAGGATCAGGATGCTCCACCACTCCCCCACCCGCTCCAGACTGCGGGCGATCGGGCATTGCATCGTGTTGAAGCTCTTACGTCGCATGGCTGCCTCGCAAGCCGGGTTGCATCGTCCTTCGTGCCATCATGAGAGTGACATATTGGTCGCCCGACGAGCCGAACGGAAGGGCCATGCGTGCCATTAGTGCGCCTCGGCGGACGGTCGGGAGGGGGCTGTCACCTTGCGCAGCAACGGCACCGCCACGGTGGCGACGGCGAAGCAGGCCATGATCGCCAGGAACGCATCGGCAAAGGTCTGCGTTTCTGCCTCCCGCATGACCAGCGACCAGAGTTGGTGCAGGGCGGCGGCGTGGCCGTGGACCGCGTCCCCTCCCCCGGCGGCGGTCTCGGCCGTCGCGACCCGGCCGAGCAGGCCGACCATCGCCGGGTTGGCGCTGTTGAGGTGCTCGGCGAGGCGCAGGAAGTGCAAGTTGGTGCGGTCGTTGAGGATCGTCGCGCAGGCGGCGATGCCGATGGCGCCGCCGAGATTTCGCATCAGGTTGAACAGCCCCGAGGCGAATTTCAGCCGCTCCGGCGCGAGGCTGCCGAGCGCCAGCGTCACCACCGGAGCGACCACGAATTGCTGCGCGAAGCCGCGGAAGGCTTGTGGCAACAGCAGCTCGCGCCAGCCCCAGTCATGGGTGATCCAGGTGAAGCTCCACATGCTCAAGGTGAAGCAGGCGAAGCCGAACATCGTCAGCCAGCGCAGGTCGATGCGCCGCGCGAGGAAGGCGTAGAGCGGGATGGCGCAGACCTGGAAGATCCCGGTCGAAAATACCGCCCAGCCGATCTGCAGCGCGCTGAAGCCGCGCACCCGGCCGAGGAACAGCGGCGTCAGGTAGATGGTGGCGAAGATGCCGACGCCGGCGACGAAGGAGAACAGACAGCCGAGCGCGAAATTGCGATTCTTGAGCGCCCCGAGATCGACCACCGGCCGGCTGTAGGTCAGGCTGCGCCAGACGAACGCGACGCCGGCGACGGCCGAGATACACGCCGTCGCGCGGATGGTGTCATCGCCGAACCAGTCCCAGCGCGGCCCCTCCTCCAGCGTGTATTCGAGGCAGCCGAGGAACAGCGCCATGAGGACCATGCCGGGATAGTCGGCGCCCCGCAGCACGGACAGATCGGGCCGGTCGACCCGGACCAGGATCGGCACCACCACCGCGACGAACACGCCGGGGACCAGATTGACGAAGAACAGCCAGTGCCACGAGTAATTGTCGGTGATCCAGCCGCCCACGGTCGGCCCCAGGGTCGGGGCGAGCGAGGACAGTGCGCCGATCGTCGCGGCGGCGACGACCACCTGCTGGCCGCGAAAATAGATGAAGGCGGTGGTCAGCACGGTCGGGATCATCGAGCCGCCGAGGAAGCCCTGGAGGGCGCGGAACACGATCATGCTCTGGATGTTCCAGGCCCAGCCGCAGAGCAGGCTGGTCGCGGTGAAGCCGACCGCGGAGGCGCAGAACAGCCAGCGTGTCGACATCAGCCGCGACAGCCAGCCGGAGAGCGGGATGACGACGATCTCGGCGATGAGATAGCTGGTCTGCACCCAGGCGGTCTCATCGGCGCCGGCGGAGAGGCCGCCGCCGATGTCGCGCAGCGAGGCGGAGACGATCTGGATGTCCAGCGTGGCGATGAAGAAGCCGATGCACATGGTGGCGAAGGCGAACACCTTCGTCGCGGTGGGCAGTTCGCCAGGCGGGGCATCCGATCGGGCGAGCGTCGTGCTCATCGGGACTGCCCGCCGCGCTCGTCCACCTCGGCGGTGACGGACAGGCCGGGGCGCAGCGCGCCGAGCCGGGCAGCGTCGCCGTCGAGCCGGATGCGGACGGGAACGCGCTGCACGATCTTGGTGAAATTCCCGGTGGCGTTCTCCGGCGGCAGCACGCTGAACTCGGCGCCCGTCGCGGGGGCGAGGCTGGCGACGTGGCCGTGGAACCGCTGGCCGGGCAGCACGTCGGCGGCGATGGTCGCCGGCAATCCCGGATGCAGGCGACCGAGCTGATTCTCCTTGAAATTGGCGTCCACCCACAGGCCGTCGGCGGGCACGATCGAGAGCAGTTGCGCGCCCACGGTGGCGAAGGCACCGGTCCGGGCGCTGCGATTGCCCACCGTGCCGTCGATCGGCGCCCGCAACTCGGTGTAGCCGAGGTTGAGCCGGGCGGTGTCGCGATCGGCGATCGCGCCCGCCAGATCGGCCGCCGCCTGCTGCTTCTGGGTGTCGATGACGTCGAGCCGCCGGCGAGCGGCTTCCAGGGAGGCACGCGCCCGCTGGTCGGCGGCGAGCGCCTTCTTGTGGTCGGCGTCGGCCTGCTGGAAGCGCTGCGCCGAGGCGAACTGGTCCCGCGCGAGCGCGCGATAACGGTCGACATCGTAGCGAGTCCGGTCGATCTCGGCGGCGGTTGCCGCGAGTTCGGCTGCGGCCTGTGCCACCACCGCCTCTTGCAGCCGACGGGTGGCGTCGAGATTGGCGAGTGTCGCTCGCTGGCCGGCGACAGCCGCCGCGGCCTTGGCCAACGCCGCCCGGTAGTCCTGATCGTCGAGCTTGACGAGCAAGTCGCCGGCATGGACCGCCTGATTGTCGGTGACCGCGACGGCGGCGATGATGCCGGCGACCTTGGGCGCGATGACGGTGACGTCGCCGCCGACATAGGCGTCGTCGGTGCTCTCCATGAAGCGCCCGTTGTTCCACCAGTCGTAGCCGTACCGAGCCGGCGCCGAGTGCGACCGCGAGCGCGGCGGCGGCGAGCCCGAGTTGCCTGCGCGACCGCCTGACCTGGCGGACCGGAGGCGGCGCCAACACGTCCCGCCCGGTGATCGTCGGCGAGGCGGCGGCCATCGCCCGTTGGCTCATCGGGCGCTCCCATCATTCGAGCTCTTGCGTCGCATGGCCGGGTGCTCTCGGTATACTTGCATAATGCAAGCCACATAGCCTCGCGGCTGCCCACAGGCAAGCGACATGAAGCTATCGTGATCGCGCCCGCTCCGGGCACAGTGGATCGCCAGCGGTGTTCTTTCCCGGTTTTCGAATCACCTTGATCGCCCACGGCGCTATCCCACGAGGGACGGTGGCACGGGGCGGACACCTTCATTTCATTCGACAAGGAGCCCGTGAAGCTGATGGAGGCGGACGGCGGGTCCGCCCGCTGCTGTCGCTAAAGATGGCGAGCCCTGTTGACTCAGACCAGCGACTTACGGATCAGAAAGAGTATTTTCGTCGGCCAGCTTCAACAGGTTAGTTGATTATTGACCATCGTTTCGACCGGTATTCGATCGAGCCCCGACCGGTATTCGATCGAGCCCCCAGGCTTAGGTGGTGGCGCGCCCTGCTGGATTCGAACCAGCGACCTACGGATTAGAAGTCCGTTGCTCTATCCAGCTGAGCTAAGGGCGCGTGCCGATCCTTGTCCTGTTGCCGATCAGTGGGTCCAGTTCTCCATGCGACCGAACCGGAAATTGTCGGCGTAGGCCTTGGGTTTGAACTGGCGGGTCAGCGGCAGTTCGAGATCGTAGGCGATGCCCTGCTTCTCGGCGTAGGCCACCGCCTCCTCTCGCGTGGCGAAGCGCAGCACGACCTGCGCCTGGGTGTCCGCGCTGCCGATCCAGCCCATCAGCGGGTCGGGGCGGCGGGGGGCGGCGGGCTCGAATTCCAGCACCCATTCCTCCGTGGCGGCCCAGCCGGACTGCATGGCGTTCTTCGGCGGCTGATAGATCCGGGCGCGCATACGAACTTTGTCTCCCTTCTGCTCCTGCCTCGACTGGTCGGGGCGGCCGGATTCGAACCGGCGGCCTCGTGTACCCAAAACACGCGCGCTAACCAGGCTGCGCCACGCCCCGACGCGCGGAACCTATTGGCCGGAGAAGGGCGAGGCAAGGACCAGTGGAGCCAACACTCAGCCGCCCGCGGCGCGCCGGCCGGACGCGCAGCCGAGCGCCCAATCCCGGGCGTTGGCGACGGACTGCTCCGGCGTGTCGCAGGACGCCCCAGTTCCTCTGGCCCGGCCGAACTCGAAGCCGCGCGTCCAGTCCGATTTTTCCCCCGCACCCGGCGCGGCGGCGACCCGCGCCGAGCCGGCGCGCTGGCCCGAGGCGCAGCCCAGGGCAAAGTCCTCCTTGTTGGCGATGCCGGACGGAGCCGCGCAATCGCCGCCCTCGCCCGCCGCCTGGCCGCGCTCGAAGCCACGGGTCCAGTCGGATTTTTCCCCGGCACCCGATCCGGGCAGCACGCGACCACTGGCGGCGGATCTGGTCGGCGCGATGCGCACGCCCATCTGCTCAAGCTCGCCCCGCGTGAGCCACGCCATCTGCCCCGGCGCCGTCGTGACCATGCGGCCGGTGATGGCAGCAGGCACGCCGTATTGCGCGGCCTCGCGCGCCATCAGGGTGGTGACGCCGAGCGTGTCCATCGTCTCGTTGCCGCCCGAGACCGAGGCGCTGTGCACGCCGATCATGGCGCCAGGCTCGGCGACCTTGTCGCGACCCGCCGCGAACAGCATGAAGCAGGCCGAGGCGCAGACGGCGCGATCCGGCACCACAACGGGGACTTGCAGCGCGCGGATCGCGCGGGCCATGTCGCGCGCCTCCAGCACGCTGCCGCCAGGGCTGTTGAGCAGGACGGCGGAGAATTTCTCCCCGCGCAGCGCCTGGGCCAGCCGGGCGGCGTCGCCGGGCACGATTCGGCCCTGCAGCAGCAGCGCTGGCACGTCGCTGCCCGTCACCGGGACGCGCTGCACCGTCATAGCGCGGACGGGTGCGGCCATCAGGCAGCAGGCGAGCGCGAGCCCCGCCGCGCGGCACAGGAGACTAACCAGCGTTGCCAAAGATGCGCTGCTTCACCTTGTCGCCGACCCGGATGTCGAGCTTCGCCGTGGTGCCGGCGGCGAGTTCCAGGGTGGCACGCACCGGGCCGTGGCTGTCGACTTCCGCGAGGCTCTGCGGCACGGTGTTCTCGGCGATCGAATTGATCGTCCCGTCGGGTTTGATGAACACCATGTCGAGCGGCGCGACCGTGTTGCACATCCACATGCGGGATTGCTGCACGGTCGGCCAGTTGAACAGCATCCCGCTGTCGGCGGGCACGCTGGCGCGCGACATCAGCCCGACCTCCTGCTGCGCCGGCGACAGGGCCATCTCGACGTCGAAGCGATGCTGCTTGCCGTCGCGCGTGACGATCACCAGCGGCTCCTTCGGCAATGGCGGCTGCGGCGCATGGAGCGAGGCGGGCGAGGCGCAACCCTGGGCGGCGGCCGGGGTCGCGCCCAAGGCCGCGAATGCGAGCGGCACAAAGAGGAGGCTTCGATTCATGCGGGCAGGGTCTCCATCAGGGCGAGTTCGGCGAGGCGTCGGACCGGCGCGCGCACCGGGCCGACGCGGGGCGTGTCGCGCAGACAGGTGAACCAGTGCGCCGGCGGTTTGCGGCCGGCGGCGCGGCCGAAGCGCAGTCCACGCAGAACCGCCTCGGCCCCCAGCGGCAGCGGGTCGGGCACCGGAAAATCGTTCAACGTGGCCCAAAGGCCGGCCCAGCAGCGACCGACCGTCCACGGATTGTAGCCGCCGCCCCCGAGCACCACCAGCCGGGGCGCCAGGTCGCGCACCGCCCGCGTCACCGACCAATGCGCGTTGTTGGACAGCGAGAGTTTCGCCAGCGGATCCTCCTCCAGCGCGTCGGCACCGCATTGCAGCATGATGGCTTGCGGCCGGCGCGCCCGAATGAGCGGCAGGATCGCGCGCTGCATCAGCCAGTCGAGTTCGCTGTCGTTGCAGCCGGGCGCGACCGGGAAATTGCGCGCCGCACCACCCGCGCGGTCCTCCGCCGCGCCGCTGAACGGCCACCGCCTGGCCTCGTGGACGCTGATCGTGAACACCCGCTCATCGTCGTGAAAGGCGTCCTGCACGCCGTCGCCGTGATGCGCGTCGATGTCGAGATAGACGATATTGTCGAGCCCGGCATCGAGCCAGGCCATGAGGCCGAGCACCGGGTCGTTGATGAAGCAGAAGCCGGACGCGCGGCCCGCCCGGCCGTGATGGGTGCCGCCGCCCGGACAATGCACCACGCCGCCGTCGCGCGTGAGACGCGCCGCGAGGATCACGCCGCCGGCGGAGATCGCCGGGCGGCGGAACATTTCCCGGTAAACCGGATTGCCCTCGGCGCCGATGCGAAACTTCGCGCGATCCTCGGGCGACGCGGACTGAGTTGCCTCGGCGCGGCGCAGTGCGGCGATGTAGGCGGGGTCGTGGAAGCGGGCAAGTTCCGCGTCGCTCGCCATCGGCGCCTCGACGAGGCGCGCATCGGGCAGCCAGCCGAGGGCGCGGCAGAGATCGGTGCAGGTCGACACGCGGGGAATGGCCAGCGGGTGCTTCGGGCCGTAGCTCGAATTGCGGTAGATCTCGCTGCCGATATAGACGGGCGAGACGCGCGGATCGGGGTACATCGCGCAAGCAAGTGGGCGAAATCGCCCCGCTGGCAAGTGCGGCATTGCCCAAATGATCGCACTCGTATCAGGATAGCGACAACGCCCGCGCTTCAGACGGGCGGAGGGAGGATTGGGATGACGGCCAGCAGCATCGCGGGTGCCGAAACGGCGCCCGGCGTACTCGATCGCGAGCGCATCGTCGCAGGACCGGGTTTCAACCGGTGGCTCGTGCCGCCCGCCGCGCTGGCAATCCACCTGTGTATCGGCATGGCCTACGGCTTCAGCGTGTTCTGGCTGCCGCTGTCGCGGGCGCTCGGGGTGCAGAAGCCGGTGGTATGCCCGGGCCTCTCGCTGGTCTCGGCGCTGTTCACCACGAGCTGCGACTGGCCGATCGCCGATCTCGGCTGGATTTTTACCCTTTTCTTTGTGTTCCTCGGCGCCGCGGCGGCATTGTGGGGCGGCTGGCTGGAGCGCGCCGGGCCACGCAAGGCCGGCGTCGTGGCCGCCATCTGCTGGTGCGGCGGGCTGCTGATCGCGGCGTTCGGGATCTGGGTGCATCAGCTCTGGCTGATGTGGTTTGGCGGCGGCGTCATTGGCGGCGTCGGCATCGGCCTCGGCTACATCTCGCCGGTCTCGACCCTGATAAAATGGTTTCCCGACCGGCGCGGCATGGCGACCGGCATGGCGATCATGGGCTTCGGCGGCGGGGCGATGATCGGCGCCCCGCTCGCCAACCACCTGATCAACGTCTTTCGCGGCCCGAATGAGGTCGGCGTGTGGCAGACCTTCGTGGCGCTGGCGCTGATCTACTTCGTGTTCATGATGTCCGGCGCGTTCGGCTACCGGGTGCCGCCCGAGGGCTGGCAGCCCGAGGGATGGACGCCGCCCGACGCAAAGCGGGCGATGATCACTCACGGCAACGTCGCCTTGGAAGACGCGCACCGGACGCCGCAATTCTGGCTCGATCTGGGCGGTGCTGACCCTGAACGTGAGCGCCGGCATCGGCGTGATCGGCATGGCCTCGCCGATGCTGCAGGAGATCTTCGGCGGCAAGCTGATCGGCCACCCGGACATCGGCTTCACCCAGCTCGACCCCGGCCAGCGTGTCGCGGTCGCGGCGATCGCGGCGGGCTTCACCGGCCTCCTGTCGCTGTTCAACATCGGCGGGCGGTTCTTCTGGGCCTCGCTGTCGGACGTGATCAGCCGCAAGGCGACCTATGCCTGTTTCTTCCTCATCGGCATCGTGCTCTACGCCGGCGCGCCATGGGCCGCGCATCTCGGCAGCCGGGCGCTGTTCGTGGCGATGATGTGCGTGATCCTGTCGATGTACGGCGGCGGCTTCTCCACCGTGCCGGCCTATCTCGCCGACATCTTCGGCACCCGCTTCGTCGGCGCGATCCACGGCCGGCTGCTGACCGCCTGGTCGACCGCCGGGATCATCGGGCCAGTGATCGTCAACTACATCCGCCAGGCCGAGATCGCCGCCGGCGTGCCGCGCGAACAGATCTACGACGTCACCCTTTACATCCTGGCCGGACTGCTGGTGCTGGGCTTCATCGCCAACCTACTGGTCCGCCCCCTTCCCCCGCGCTGGTTCATGAAGGAAGACGTGATCCCCGCGCCTGCCACGCCACTACTGACCCGCGCGTCAGGCGTTGGCAGCGGCGGCCTGAGCGCGGTCGCGGCGCTCGCCTGGCTTGCCGTGGGCATCCCGATCGCCTGGGGCGCGTGGGTCGCGCTGTCAAGTGCGTTCGTGCTGTTCCGGTGACCCCTACCGCTGCGGCATCGCCTCGGGAATGATCGTGGTGACGATCGAGGCATCCAGCGCCTCGTAATCGTGGTAGCCGATCGCGGCGTAGAGCTCGGCCCGGGTCTGCATCCGGTCGACCATCGTGTGTGTTCCGCCGTCGCGGCGGAGCGCGCGATAGAGTTCCTCCTGCGCCTTGTTGGCGACGCGCAGGCTGCTGACCGGCCAGATCACCATGCGGTAGCCCATCGCCTCGAACTCGCTCGTGGTAAAGAACGGCGTGCGGCCGAACTCGGTCATGTTGGCGAGCAGCTTCACGCCCTCCATCCGACGGGCAAACTCGCGGAACATCTCTGCCGTATTCAACGCCTCGGGAAAGATCGCGTCGGCGCCCGCCTGCATGTAGAGCTTCGCGCGCGCCACGGCGCCGTCCATGCCCTCGCTGGCGGCGGCGTCGGTGCGGGCCACGACAAAAAGATGCCGCCGGGCCTTGGCGGCGGCGGCGATCTTGGCCGCCATGTCGTGCGCGTCGGCGAGCTTCTTGTCGTTGAGATGGCCGCATTTCTTGGGCAGCAGCTGGTCCTCGATATGCACGGCGGCCGCGCCCGCATCCTCGAAGGAGCGGACCATGTGCATCACGTTGAGCGCCTCGCCGTAGCCGGTGTCGCCGTCCACCAGCAGCGGCAGGCCGGCGGCGCGGGTGATCTGGCGGATGAAGAAGCACACCTCCTCGACGGTGATCATGCCGAGATCGGGAATGCCCATCGAGGCGGTCATCGCCGCTCCCGAGAGATACAGCGCCTCGAATCCGGCCGCGCGCGCCTGCAGCGCGGCCATGCCGTTATGCGCGCCGGGCATCTGCAGGATGCCCGGCCGCGCCAGCAGGGCGCGGAACCGCTCGCCGGCCGGGGCGGCGGGGAGGTCGGCGGCAACCAGGTAGGTCATGGCGGGGCTCCGGTCTGCACTGTCGGCCGCACGGGCATAGCCGAAGCGCGGGGCTACCGGAAGAACACCCAGCTCAGGAGGACGAAGCCGGGCAGCAGCAACATCGCCGAGAGCAGCATGTAGCCGAAGAAGCCGGGCATCCGCACGCCTCGATGCGAGGCGATGGCGCGGAGCATCATGTTCGGCGCGTTGCCGATATAGGTGAGCGCGCCGAAGAACACCGCACCCGCCGAAATCGCCGTCAGCACATGGTTCAGCGGACCGGTGAGATGCACCGGGTCGCCGCCCGCGAGGCCGAAGAACACCAGATAGGTCGGCGCGTTGTCGAGGAAGGCGGACAAGAGGCCGGTGAGCCAGAAATAGGCCAGCGGCACCGGCTCCCCGGCGGCGTTGGCGGTCAGCCGCAGCACCGGCGCGAGCGGCCCGCCGAGCCCGGCCTCCAGCATCGCCAGCACCGGGCCGATGGTGATGAAGATGGCGGCGAACAGGGTCGCGACCTCCGCCATCGGGTGCCAGGAGAACATGTTGCCCTGACGCACCGCGCGCGGCGTGATCACGATCGAGGCGAGCGTCACGGCGAGGAACACGGCGTCGCCCGTCAGCCGCGCGACGCCGACCGTCTGGCCGAACAGCACGATCGCTCCGGGCTGCCAGAAGCCCGCGACCAGCACCATCGCGACAATCACGCCGATCAGCGCGATGTTCGGCCAGCCCCTGACATGGAATCGCTCCCGCCGGCCGGGGGGCGGGTCGGCGGCCGCCATCCGCCGGTCCAGCCAGAAAAAGGCGATCAGCAGGGGCACCGACAGGACGAGCAATGGCGCCGCGAGATGCACGAGCGGCCAGAAGAATGGCACCCCATGCAGGAAGCCGATATAGAGCGGCGGATCTCCGAGCGGCGACATCGCCCCGCCGGCATTGGCGACGAGGGCGATAAAGAACACGACCAAGTGCATCTTATGGGTGCGATGGGCATTGCCGCTGAGCAAGGGATGGATCAGCACCATCGCCGCGCCGGTCGTGCCCATGATGCCGGCGAGCACCATGCCGCCCGCCAGCAGCCCGGTGTTTCCGGCGGGCGATCCGACCGGGCCGCCGCGCACGAGGATGCCCCCCGCGGCGGTGTACAACGCCAGCAGAAGCATCACGAAGGGCAGGTATTCGATGAGGATGGCCTGCCAGGCCGAGGCGGCCGCCGCGCCGAGGCCGGAGGTCGACCCAAGGGGCACGAGCAGCGCAGCGCTCCAGGCCAGCGCGACCGACCCCATCCGCCGGTGCCAGAAGCGCGGGGCGAAAATCGGGATCAGCGCGATCGAGAGCAGCACGCCGACGAACGGCAGGCTCCAGATCGGGTCGGGCACCGGTCCGGCCGAGGCGGCCCAGGCCGGGGCAGGCGCCAGGAGGGCGGAACCCAGGGCGAGGCCGCGCATTGCTGTCATGGTCCGCCGCATCGCGCCGGGCCATACGAGGGTGGCTTGGTTGCATGGCCCGGACCCTGCAAGTAACGTCCGCCGCGCGCAACGGAGAACAGGCTTCATGGATATGACCGGCGAGCGGCGCATTCCGGCGCCGCGCGAGAGGGTCTGGAACGCCCTGAACGACCCGGAGGTTCTGAAAGGCTGCATCCCCGGATGCGAGTCGCTGGAAAAGACCTCCGAGAACGAGATGAAGGCGACCGCCTCGGTCAAGATCGGGCCGATCGCTGCCCGCTTCAACGGCAAGGTCCAGCTCGCCGACCTCGACCCGCCCAACGGCTATACGATCAGCGGCGAGGGCCAGGGCGGCGTCGCCGGCTTCGCCAAGGGCGGCGCCAAGGTCAACCTCGCCGACGATGCGGGCGCGACCCTGCTCCGCTACGCGGTGCAGGCGCAGGTGGGCGGCAAAATCGCCCAGCTCGGCGCCCGGCTGATCGACGCCACGGCGAAGTCGATGGCCGACCAGTTCTTCGACCGCTTCACCGCCCGGCTCACGCTCGGAGAGGTGACACCGCCCGTCGCTCCACTGGCCGCCGAGGCCGCGCCGCGCCCCGCTCCGCCGCCAGCCTCGATCAGCCCCATGTCGCTGATCCCGCGCGAGCCGTTCGGCCTGCCGATTGTCGCATGGGTCGGGACTGGCGATTTTCATCTTCATCCTGGTGCTCCTGTTCGGAACCTCGCTGTAGTGATGGAGCTGCCTACCTCAGTCGAGCAGACCTCGGCGCTGCTCGCCGGCCAGGGCTATATCGCCGACCGGGAGCTGGCGACGACGGTGCATCTGGCGCTGTCGATGGGCCGGCCGCTGCTGCTGGAGGGTGAGCCCGGCACCGGCAAGACCGAGATCGCCAAGGTGCTGGCATCGGGCCTGAAACGGCGGCTCGTGCGGCTGCAATGCTATGATGGGATGGATTTGTCGGCGGCCGCCTACGAGTGGGACCATGCCCGCCAGCTCATGGCGATCCGGCTGGCCGAGGCTGCGGGCGAAACCGACCGGGACGTGCTGGCGCAGGACATCTACGGCCGCGAGTTTCTGCAGACCCGCCCGCTGCTGTCGGCCATAGATCCCGATCAGCAGCCCGCCGTGCTGCTGATCGACGAGCTAGACCGTGCCGACGAGCCGTTCGAGGCGTTTCTTCTGGAGGTGCTGGCCGATTTCCAGCTCACGGTGCCGGAATACGGCACCATCCGCGCCAAGACCCGGCCGGTGGTGGTGCTGACCTCGAACCGAACGCGCGAGGTGCATGACGCGATCCGGCGGCGCTGCCTGTATCATTGGGTCGACTATCCGAACACGGCGCGAGAACGGGCGATTCTCGCCGTCAAGGCGCCCACGGTGCCCGAGAAGCTGTCCGCGCAGGTGGTGGCGTTCGTGCAGCGCCTGCGCACCGCCGACATCTTCAAGCTGCCCGGAGTAGCCGAGACGATCGACTGGGCGAACGCGCTCAACTATCTCGACGAGCACGAACTCACTCCGGATACGGTGAACGAGACCTTGGGCGTGTTGCTGAAATATCAGGACGATATCGCTAAGATACGCGGCGCCGAGGCCGCACGGCTGGTCTCCGAGGCGGCGGCAGACGCGGCTTGAGGCGGTTCCGGTCGCCTAGGCGGCGGCCATTTGAAGATCGAGGATCGCATGGGAAGCCTCTACCGCCAGGATGTGTATCTCTGGAGCCGCGAACAGGCGGCCGCGCTGCGCAAAGCCGCGGAGGCCGGGTCGAACCTGCGGATCGACTGGGAAAATGTCGCCGAGGAGATCGAAAGCGTGGGCAATTCGGAGCGGCTCGCGCTCAGCAGTCAGATCGCGCGGATTGTCGAGCACCTGATGAAGCTGGACGCTTCGCCGGCGCAGGATCCGCGGCGCGGCTGGATTAGCACGATCCTCGACGCACAACGCGAGATCGAGGATGTTCTTGAAAGCAGCCCCAGCCTGCGCCGGGAAATACCAGCGATCGTCGCGAAGCAGATACCGCGGGTCCGGAGATCGGTCGGGATCAAGCTGAAGCTGTACGAGGAGACTCCCACTGTCGATCTGGAAACGCTGAGCTATTCGGCGGAGCAGGTCCTGGGCTGGCACCCGGAGGGCTGACCCTGGGCGCGACACTCGCCGCCAACGTGATGCATTTCGCCCGGCTGCTGCGCCGCGCGGGGCTGCCGGTCGGGCCGTCGGAGTCGATCGCCGCGTTGCGCGCGCTGTCGCTCATCGATCTCGGCGACAAGGCGCAGGCGCGCACGGCCCTGCGGGCGGCGATGATCCATCGGCACGAGCACCAGGAGGTGTTCGACCAGGCATTCACCCTGTTCTGGCGCGACCCGACCGCCGCCCGTCAGGCCGCCATCATGGGGCTGATGGAGGCGCGGAAGGAGAAGAAGCCGGAGCGCGCCCCGCCCGCCGGGCGGCGCGTTGCCGAGGCCTTCGCGCAGCCGCGCGACACAAGGTCGAAGCCACGCGACGAGCCGCCGCTGACCGACGCCGTGCTCACGGTGAGCGACCGGGAGCAGCTGCAGCGGATGGATTTCGAGGCGATGGGCGCCGCCGAGATCGCCAACGCCAAGGCGGAAATCCGCAAGCTGGTGCTGCCGCTCGATCTGCGCCCGACCCGCCGGCTGCGGCCGGACCCGCTCGGCCCGCGGGTCGATCTGCGGCGCACCATTCGAGAGAACCGCCGGCACGGCGGCGAAATCCTCGGCATCGCCCGCTCGCGCCGGCAGACGCGGCCGCCGCCGCTCGTGGTGCTCTGCGACATCTCCGGCTCGATGTCCCGCTACGCGCAGATATTGCTGCATTTCCTTCATGCGGTGACGAACGAGCGCGAGCGGGTGAGCGTGTTCCTGTTCGGCACCAGGCTGACCAACATCACCCGTCAGCTGCGCCATCGCGACCCCGAGGTCGCCTTCCAGATGGTCGCGCATATCGTGCCGGACTGGTCGGGCGGCACGCGGATCGGCGAGGCGCTGGAGCGGTTCAACCAGGACTGGGCGCGGCGCGTGCTGGGCCAGGGCGCCGTGATGCTGCTCATCACCGATGGGCTCGACCGCGACGGCGCGCGGCATCTCGCGGAGAACATGGACCGGCTGCATCGCTCCTGCACACGGCTGATCTGGCTCAATCCGCTGTTGCGCTGGGCCGGTTTCGAGCCAAGATCGCAGGGTATCCGCGCGATGCTGCCGTACGTGGACGAGTTTCGCCCCGTGCATAACCTGGCCAGCCTGCGCGAGCTGGTCGACCTGCTCTCCCGCCCCGCACCGCCGAGGCGTCCGGGGGAAGCCTGGAGGATCGCCTCATGAGCTTTCACGAAACTGAAGACGTTCTCTCCGTCGCCGCCAACTGGCGCGCGGCCGGGGAGCAAGTGGCGCTCGCCACTGTGACTGAAGCCTGGGGCAGCTCGCCGCGCCCGGCGGGCAGCCAGATGGCGGTGACGAAATCCGGCAAGATGGCCGGCTCGGTGAGCGGCGGCTGCATCGAGGGAGCGGTTGCCGAGGCCGCCATGAAGACGATCGACAGCGGCAGCCCGCAGCTGCTCGATTTCGGCGTGACCAACGAGCGCGCCTGGGAGGTCGGCCTCGCCTGTGGCGGCAAGGTGAAGGTGTTCGTGGAGAAGCTGACGTGACACCCAAGCTGCTGGCGGCCATCGAGGCGGCCAAGCGGGAGAGCCGGCCGGTGGTCCTGGCCACGATGCTGCCAGGCGGCGAGCAATTCCTACTGCCAGACCCGGCGCGGCCGGCCGCGCTGAACGAGGCGGCCGCCATGGCATTGCGCGAGGACAAGAGCCGTACCGTTAAGATCGGCGGCGGTGACGTTTTCCTGCAGGTTCACAACACGCCGCTCCGGCTCATCGTCGTCGGTGCGGTGCATATCGCTCAGGCGCTGGTGCCGTTCGCCGAGCAGATCGGCTTCGCCGTGACGGTGGTGGACCCGCGCCGCTCCTTCGCCTCCGACGAGCGGTTCCCCAACGTGACCATCCTGCCCGAATGGCCCGACGAGGCGCTGGACGCGCTGAAGCCGGACGCCCGCACGGCCGTCGTGACGCTGACGCATGATCCCAAGCTGGATGATCCGGCGCTCGACCGGGCGCTGAAGTCGAGCGCCTTCTACATCGGCTCGCTCGGCTCGCGGCGCACCCACGCGGCGCGGCTCGGGCGGCTGCGCGAGCTGGGGCACGACGACGCCTCGCTCGCGCGCATCAAGGGGCCGGTCGGGCTCGACATCGAGGCGGTGACGGCGCCGGAGATCGCGCTCTCCATCGTGGCCGAATTGGTCGCCGTGCGGCGCGGCGCCTCGCTCTCCTACATGCACAAGCAAGCGGCATGAGGTTCGGCCCCACGCCCCTGGCGGAGGCCCGGGGCGCCATCATGGCGCACACCACGCGGCTGCCGGAGCGGGTGATCCGCAAGGGCTCGGTGCTGGACGAGGCGGCGGTGGGCGCGCTGCGCGAGGCCGGCATGACCGAGGTGATCGCCGCCCGGCTCGAGCCCGGCGACGTGCCGGAGGACATCTGCGCCGACCGGCTGGCGGATCCGTTCGTCGGCCCCCTGCTCGCTCGCTCGCGCGCCGGCACCGGCCGGGTCAACCTGACGGTCGAGGCGCCGGGCGTGCTGCGCGTCGCCCGAGACAAGATCGAGCGCATCAACGCGGTGGACGAGAGCCTCACCGTCGGCACCCTGCCCGACTACAGCGTGGTCGCCGCCCGCGACATGGTGGCGACCATCAAGGTCATTCCCTTTGCCGTGCCGGGCGCGCTGCTCGATGTCGCCGTGGCTCTCGCGCGGCAGGGTCCTCCGGCATTGACCCTGCATCCGTTCCGGCCGCTGAAGGTCGGGCTCGTCGCCACGCAACTGCCGGGGCTCAAGGAGAGCGTCACCGAGAAGGCCATCGCGGTGACCGAGGCTCGGGTAACGGCGCTCACCGGCGCTCTGTTGCCGACCCTGCGCACGCCGCACGAGGAGGCGGCGATCGCCGACGCGCTGGACAAGCTCGTGGCCCAGGGTGCCGATCTGTTGCTGGTGATCGGCGCCTCGGCGGTGGTGGACCGGCGCGACGTGGGGCCGGCTGGCATCGTGCGGGCCGGCGGGGAGATCCTGCATTTCGGGATGCCGGTCGATCCGGGAAATCTGATCTGCCTCGGCCGGATCGGCGCGCGCCCGGCGCTGGTGCTGCCCGGCTGCGCCCGCAGCCCGAAGCTCAACGGCATCGACTTCGTGCTGCCCCGGCTCTTCGCGGGCCTGCCGGTGGGGTCGCGCGAGATCGGCCGGATGGGCGTGGGCGGGTTGCTCACGGAGATCGAGAGCCGGCCGCTGCCGCGCGAGAAGGCGCCGGCGACGCCCCGGGTGGGCGCCGCTCCGGCCGCGGCGCCGACCATCGCCGCTATCGTGCTGGGCGCCGGCCGCTCGCGACGGATGGCGCCGCACAACAAGTTGCTGGTCGCCGACCGCACCGGCAAGCCGATGATCGCGCGCGTCGTCGACAACGTGCTGGCCAGCGGCGCGCGGCCGATCCTGGTGGTGACCGGACACCAGGCGGAGCAGGTCGAGCACGCGCTCGCCGGCAAGCCGGTGCGCTTCGTCCACGCGGCGGACTACGCCGAGGGGCTCTCCGCCAGCCTCAAGGCCGGGATCGCCGCCGTGCCGCCGGAATGCGCCGCCGCGATCGTCTGCCTCGGCGATATGCCGCTGGTCACCGGGCGGATCATCGACCGGCTGCTCGCCGCCTATAGCCCGGAGGAAAATCGGCTGATCGTGCTGCCGACGTTTCGCGGCAAGCAGGGCAATCCCATGTTGTGGGACAAGCGCTTCTTCCCGGAGATCCTGCGGATCACCGGCGACAGCGGCGCGCGTTTCCTGCTCGCCAGCCACACCGACGCGCTCGCTGAGGTCGAGGTCGCGGAGGACGCCGTGCTGCGCGACTTCGACACCACCGAGCAGCTCGCCACCCTGCCGGGCAGGCTGCGGCCGCCGGGAATCGAGACCGGAAACATAGTTTCGGTCGCGGAGCCGGGTTGATGCCGGTGTGCGAGGCCGATCCGTGGCGCATGCAATATTTCGCAGACATCCCCTGCCCCGACCACGTGCGCGTGCCGACCGAGGATGCCGATGCGTGGTGCTGGTATCCCGAGTATCGCTGGATCTACGACAAGCTCGCTGTGGCCCTCTCGCAGGGCCTCGACGCCGCGCCGCATGGCGTCATGCCGCCGGCATTCCCGGTGTTCTCCAAGCCGATGATCAACCTGCGCGGCATGGGCGCCGGCAGCCGCCCGATCGAGAGCGCGGCGGAGTATGCCGCCGCGCTGGCCGGCGGGCATTTCTGGTCCACGCTGCTCAGCGGCGACCACGTCAGCACCGACGTCGCCCTGGTGGACGGAGAGGCCCGATGGTGGCGGCACGCGACCGGCGAGACGGCGCCGGGCGGCACCTTCGACCATTGGCACGTCGCGGCGGCGCACCGTCCCGCTCTCGAGGATTATTGCGGCGCCTGGGCCGCTCGCCATCTGCGCGGCTACACCGGGATGGCCAATTTCGAGACCATCGGCGGCCGCATCATCGAGGCGCATCTGCGGTTCGCCGACCAGTGGCCTGACATCTATGGTCCGGGCTGGGTCGAGGCGGTGATCCGGCTCTATGAGACGGGGCGCTGGACGTTCGACGACAGCGCGCGGGCCGACGGTTTCAGCGTCGTCCTGTTCGGTCCGCACGACCGGGAATACCGCCACCCATCGCCGCCCCTGGTAGACCAAGTGCGCGCCCTGCCGGGCGTGTCGAGCGTGCAGATCACCTTCCACGAGGACAAGGCGGCGGCGCACCATTCGATGCCGCCGGGCGGTTTTCGCCTCGCGATCGTCAATGCCTGGAGCCTGGAGGCGGGGTCCGCCGGCCGGGAGCGGCTGCGCGCCCTGTTGCTTGGTTGACCGCGCCTTAGCCCTTCACCCCACCCATCGTCAGGCCAGCCGCCATGTGGCGGCGGAACAGGTAATAGATCGCGATCGGCGGCAGCGCGTAGATGATGGCCGTGGCCATCATGTAGTTCCACGGGGCCTCGTCGCTGTTGAGGAACTGCGCCAGCGCCACCGGCACCGTCATGCTCTGCGGCGAGGAGAGCAGCAGGAACTGGTAGAGATACTCGTTCCAGGCAAGCAGCAACGCGTACGTCCCGACCGCGACCAGCGCCGGCGCCATCAGCGGCAGATAGATGCGGAGATAGACCTGCAACGGCGTCGCCCCGTCGATGCGCGCGGATTCGTCGAGTTCGATCGGGATCGACTTGCCGTATTGCTGGAAGATGAAGATGGCGTACGGCGTCGCGAACGTCACCTCGGCGGCGATCACCGACCACGCATTGTTGGCGAGACCGTAGCTCTGCATGATCCGGTAGAACGGGATGGCGAGAAACGAGGCCGGGATCACGTAGGTCAGCAGCGCCGCGTTGGTCAGCACCCATCCGCGCCGCACCCGCATCCTGCCTACGGTGAAGCTCACCAGCGAGCCGATGAGCAAGGTGAGAAACATGGTCGAGAGGCCGACATAGAGGCTGTTGCCGTACTGGCGCCAGAAATTCTCGAGATACCAGTAGCCCTCGGTCACGACGATGCGGAAGCTCTCGAGCGTCGGCGCGACGGGCCAGATCGCGTCGCTGAACACGTCGCCGTGCGAGTCGAGCGCGATCATCACCATGTTGTAGATCGGCCCGATCGACCAGATCACCAGCAGGATTGCCAGTGCGCTCGCCGCCGTCTCGCCGAGCGCTCGCCGCAGCCGGTAGCGCGGTCGCCGGGCCGGGCGGACGGAGGAAACCGAGGCGCTCATAGCTGCACCTCCGAGTTTCGCAGCTTGTGCATCAGCAGGACGACGATCGGGATGAGCACGGGCAGCGCCGACATCACGGCGGCGACACCGAGCCGTGGCTGCGCGAGCACGAAGGCGTTGCGGATGCCGAGTGTGGCCAGCACCTCGGTCGACATCGCCGGGCCGCCGCCCGAGACGAAATAGACCGTGCTGAAATCGCCCAAGGTCCAGATGGTCGAGAGCAGCGTGCAGACCAGATAAAGTGTCGCGAGCAACGGGCAGGTGACGTGCATGAAGCGGCGATAGCCGGTGGCCCCGTCCACATCCGCCGCCTCGTAGAGCTCCTGCGGGATCGCCATGCGCCCGGCGAGGAAGATCACCGTCCAGAACGGCATCCACTTCCAGATATAGGCGACGATGTTGGAGCCGAGCCCGAGCCAGCGCGAATTGAGCCAGATCGGCCCGTCAACGCCGAACAGCATGTACAGCGCGTTGTTGAGCAAGCCCCACTGGCCGTTCAGCAGCCAGTGGATCGACAGGAACGCCGGCAGCGACGGCGTGGCCCAGGGCAGGATGAAGATGACCAGGAGGCCCTTCGTCCACCAGCTCTTGCGCAGGAAGAAGCCGGACAGCAGGAAGGCCAGCGCCATCTTCACGTTGACGCCGATGCCGACGAACAGCGCGGTGTTGACCACGGTACGCAGATAGACCGGGTTGTCGAACAGCTCGCGGTAGAGCGCCGGCTGGCTGCCGAGCCACAGCCCGTAGGCAACCGGATAGACCACGAAGGCGAGAAACACCGCGACGTAGGGCAGCGAGAAAGCGGCTGCCCAGGCGAGCTCGGCGCCGTGAACCCCGCCGGACCAAACCCGCGCCCGTCGCCGCCGCACCGTCCGGGGCGGGCTGACCGCGACAATCTGCTGCGTGACGCTCATGCTCGCCTCGTCAGCTGACGGTGATCGGGTATTGCGCGAAGATCGCCTCGGCGCGCTTGAACGCCTTGTCGACCGCCGCCTCCGGCGTCGCCCCGTCCTTCACCACGGCGGCGAAGGCCTGGCCCCAGAGCTGCTCGGCGGCAACGCGGCCCCAGGCCGGGTTATAGGCGTTGTAGACCGGGATGGTCGGCCCGAGCAGCGTCTCGGTCACATACGGGGCGCGGTGCGGATCGGACGGGTCGAGCCACCACGGATCCTCCTTCACCACCGAGGGCACCGTCGTCACCCAGCGGCCGAGGCCGTTCTTCAGGTACTCGCTCTGGACCTTCGGCTGCAGAATATATTTGAGGAAATCCTTGGCGACGGCGACGTTCTTGGCGCCCTTCGGGATGAACCCGCCGCCGGCGCCGACCTGCGCCGGGATCGGTTTGCCGTCGTTGCCGAGCGGCAGCCCGAGCGTCACCATCTCGTGCAGGTAGAGCTGCTTATCGTTGTACAGCGCGAGCTCGGTCGAGATCGTGCCGTCGAAATCCATGATCATCAGCTTTTCGTGGTAGGCGTTGTTGTCGTCGGAGTCGCTCCAGCTCAAGACCTCCGGCGGCACATATCCATCCTTGAGGGCCTGCGTCATGTACGCGATCGACTTGATCGCCGCCTGCCGCACCGTCGGGTCATTGGTGTGCAGCTTGCCATCCTCGGTGACGATGTCCTTCCCGCCATTGGCGATCAGGAAGCCGTAGAACAGGCCGTTGCCGTCGTTCGGACCCACCGTGGTGAGCTGTAGTCCGAGCGCGTAGACCCGGCGCATTCCCTTGGCCCGCAGCTTGGCCTGCATCGGCTTGAAGAAGTCCCAGAATGCGTCCCACGTCTTGGGCGCGTCGGAAAGCTTGTAGCCCGCCTTCTCGACCAGGCTGCCCCAGACATGGAACGGGATCGCCGACATCTTGTACGGGACGAAGTAGTAGGCACGCTTCTTGGTGGCGTTGTTGTAGACATGGGAATAGAGCAGCGCCGACGGGCTCAGCACCGCTTTCTGGGTCTCGACCACATCGCTCACGTCGATGAGCTTGTCGTCCCAGGCATTCTGCGGCAGCAGAGTATCGGGCGCGTCCATCGAGACCACGTCGGGCACGTCGCCGGCGGTCAGCGCCGAGACGGTCTTCTGCATCAGCGCCATGAACGGCGTGATCGTGAGTTCTAGCTTGTTGCCGCTGGCCTTCTGGTAGTCTGCGACCACCTTGCGGATCGCCTCATCCTCGGCGGGGACGAAACCCTGCGTCTGCCACACCGTCGCCGTCGTCGCCGCGGCGCGGGCGATATACGGCATGCTCAAGCCGCCTGATGCCGCCAGGCCAAGCGATCCACGCAACACCGAACGGCGGCCCATGCGACTCATGGCCATCTCCCTTCCCTGTATGCCGAAATCCCGGCGCCAGTTTGGCGGCGCCGGGGCTATAGCTCAGCTTTGTTTTGCTAAAGAGCTTAGGCAGGCGGTGCTGGCGGGTCAAAGCATTTGCCGCCTCACGTTCGGCGGGCCTGACCTCGTCGCTAGACCCTTTTTGGGCTTGAGCCGTGTAGGCGCGGCCGCCGTCAGTCCGGCCAAGGCGGCTTTGGCCAGGGCGGCAGGGAGGATGACGGTTTGGCCGTGGGCGCGGGATCCGGCCACAGCGACACCGGATACTGCCAGGCGGAGCGCCCCGCTTCTCCCTCTCCCCCGCTTGGGGGAGAGGGTTGGTGAGGGGTTACCACCCGGAGTGTCCTGCCACGCCACGCGGAGCGGCTTCGGCCGGCGCGGCCTCGGCGGCTCCCGCAGCACCTCGGGCAGCGGATCGGGGGTGAGCTTGCGCCACAGCGGCCTGAGCAGCCGCCCGGCCTGCGGCGAGGCGCCGAGCAAGGCCCGCACCTTGTCAATCCCCTCGACACACGGATCGCGACGACCGAGGCCGACACCAGCGCCCCCATTCGCTCCGGTGAGCCGCTCGCCAGGCGGGTTGCACCTTGCGCGCCATCGCGTCTGGTCCCGTCCCGCAGCCTACCCGATCGCCGCCGCCACCCATTGCGCCCAGGCCAGCGCCTGCTTGTCCTCACCCCAGCGGGCAACGATCTGCACGCCGAGTGGCAGGCCGGTCCGACCGGTCCCGGCGGGTACGGTCACGCAGGGGACGTGCAGGCTGGTCCAGATGAAGTTGAACACCGGGTCGCCGGTCCAATCGAGCCCCTCGGGCGCCTCGCCGGGGGCGGACGGCGTAAGCAGGATGTCGAGCCCGCCGATCGCCGCCGGAAACGCCTGTTGGGAGCGCGCGAACGCCTCGTAGGCCTTGCCCACCGCCTGATCGGTCTGGGCGAGGCCGAACTCCAGCCGGTCGAGAAGCTGGTCGCTGATCTGCTCGCGTGCCGTCGCCAATTCCCAGCCCAGCGCCCGCGCGCTCTCGAAATTCATCACGATCGGATGGGCGATTTCGAGCGCCGCGAACTCGGGCGGCAGGTCGCGGTCCTCCACCGTCGAGCCCGCCCGCGACAGCCTGTCGGCCACTCGCGCCAGCAGCGCTTGGGTCTCGGGGTCCGCCTTGTCCCACAGATGCGTCCGGCAGATTCCGACAATCGGCGGCCGGCCCGGTGCGGCGTCCGGGTCGCCCAAGGGCCGTCCCGAGACGGCGGAGGCGAACAGCGCGCAATCGGCCACGCTGCGCGCGATCACGCCCACGGTGTCGA
Source organism: uncultured Alphaproteobacteria bacterium (assembly GCA_963795435.1). Classification (GTDB taxonomy): domain Bacteria; phylum Pseudomonadota; class Alphaproteobacteria; order Acetobacterales; family Acetobacteraceae; genus JAFKFI01. The sequence goes on along the minus strand of CAWCHV010000008.1, from coordinate 34,790 downwards.
GGCTGTCCGACATCAGCTTGGAGCCTACCCGGCTGATCATGCCGAAGCTGGGCTTGTAGCCGACCACGCCGCAGAACGCCGCCGGACGGATCACGCTACCCGCCGTCTGCGAGCCGAACGCCAGCGGAAACAGAAAATCCGCCACTCCCGCCGCCGAGCCGCTGCTCGATCCGCCGGGCGTATGCCGCGGGCTATGCGGGTTGCGGGTCGGTCCCGGCTTGCGCGTGGCGAACTCGGTGGTGACGGTCTTGCCGACCACCACGCCGCCGGCCGCACGGCTCCAGGCGACGGCTGCGGCATCGGCGCGCGGCCGCCAACCCGCCCAGATCGGCGAGCCGTAGCTCGACGGCATGTCCGCGGTATCCAGCACATCCTTCACCCCCAGCGGCAGCCCGTGCAGCGGTCCCGGCGGAGCCGATCGGGCAGCGTTCCTCGCCGCTTCGGGATCGAAATGGGCGAACGCCCGCACCTCCGGCTCGCGGGCGGCGATCCGGTCGAGGCAGGATTCCATGAGGTCCTCCGGGGTCAGCTTGCCGGCGCGGATCAGCCGGGCGGCCTCGGTGGCAGTGAGGCGGTTGGGATCGGGCATGGCGTGCGATCTCCTGTCTCGGGCGCATACAGGCTGGCGCGGCCCGCGCCGCGGGTCCATCCTTTCCGCGATGGACGCCGATGACCCCTCCCCCTCCGTGCGGGTCGGCACGAGCCCGGATGGCGTGCTGACCTACCTGATCGACCGCCCGCCCGAGGCGCTGCCGGCGGTGCGCGGCCGCGACCTCGAACTCGCCTGGGATGCGGCGCGGGACGCCGCCCTGTCCGGGCGCTGGGGTGCCGTGCGCGGCTTTCGCTTCCGCCGCCAGGACGGCAGCGTCACCGATCTCGCCCTCTCGGACCGGGACGCGCGATGCTGGGCGGGGGCGGTCGACCACACCGTCGGCATCAACACCTGGTATGGCCTGTCGATCTGCCTGCGCCTGCTCGCCCTAGTCGACCTGCTGGCGCGGGCGCGCTGGGCGACCGGCCTGCTGCGCCTCGATCGTGGCGGCGCCGCCCTGCATCCCTCGCTGCTGCGCGCCGCCGCCATAGCGCCGTTGACCACGGAGGCACGGTTCGACGAAATCGGGTTTCAAGCCCGCCTTCCCCGCTTCGCGCTGGACCGGTCCCACGAACCCGTCCGCCTCACCGGAGCCACCGCATGACATTTGAGCGTGCCGCCGTCTGGCTGGCAGCGTTGACCTCGCTCGCCGCCTGCTCTCCCCCGCCGGCGCCGACCGCCCAGAGCCGCGCCGACCAGGCCACCCTCAGCGCCTGCCGCCAGCGCGCCGACGAGGTGTTCCAGCGCCAGAACCGCGCCTCCCTCTTCTTGCAGGACAACCGCGACTCGCCCGGATCCGGCTCCTACGTCTCGGGCATCACCACACGTGGACTGTCCGAGCGCTTCGGCTGGGACCAGCAGGTCTCGGATTGCGTGCGCAACCAAGGCGCCGCCGAGGGTATCGCGCCGGCCCCCGCGTCGACCGGGCCGGCGATGGTTCCGGTTCCGCGCTGACCGGCCGAAGCCGGCCGGCGTCCGTTTCGGCCATCGGCCGGGTCTTTTCCTGTCGCAGCCCCCGGCTCTTCTGCGCCGGCTGCGGCCTGACCGCTGCTTGCCGCCCTGCTGTCGCGGCCTGTACAACCGCCCCGTTCCATCCAGACGTTCCGTTCAGACCGATAGAAGGAGACGCTTCGTGAGCAAGATTGTCCGCACCGAGCCCAACAAGATCCTGGCCAAGGCCGTGGAATATCACGGCTTCGTCTATCTCCAGGGGATGACGGCCAAGGATCTCGGCAAGGACATCAAGGGCCAGACCACCGAGGTGCTGGCGCAGATCGATCAGCTTCTGGAGATCCACGGCACCGACAAGACCCGGCTGCTGCAGGCCCAGATCTGGGTCAAGCACATCGCCGACCGGGACGCGATGAACGAGATCTGGACCGCTTGGCTGCCGGTCAACGGCGCCCCGGCGCGGGCCTGCGTGGAAGCCAACTTGGCGGACCCCCGCATCCTCGTCGAAATCATGGTCACCGCCTGCAAATAGAAGCCGCCAGCCGCCCGGAATCCGTTTCGCCGTCCAGAGTTCGGCTCCTTCGCCGCGCGAAACGAATTTCTGTAAGATTTCGTACCGATCATGCGTGAATAGGATAATTGTCGGAGGTTCGCCACTTATCCACAGGCCCACATGACAAACCGCTTACCCCGAATCGCCTGCTGGCGCGTGAACGATTGCCAGCTTCGCAACCCTGTTGCTACCGGCTCACGTGTCTGGGACGACCAAAAGGGGCGACTTCATGCGGGCACGCGGGCGGGGCGGCAGGGCTCTTCTTCTACTCGGCTCAATTCTGACCATAGCCCTGCCGTTTTCCGCGGCCTCGGCCGCCGGCAAGACCGCGAACCGAACCCAGTACGCCTCATCGGGACAGTCGAGCGGTCATGCCGCGCGCGCCCACGCCGCGCGGCGCGGCGCCTATCCCAAGCACGGCAGCAAGGGCCGCTACGCCGGCTGGTACGGTGGCCTGCAATGCGTCCCCTTCGCTCGCAACGCCTCCGGGATCGAGCTGGTCGGCAACGCCTGGACCTGGTGGAACGAGGCGGCGGGCGTCTATGAGCGCGGCAGCGCCCCCGAGCCGGGCAGCGTGCTCGCCTTCCGCTCCAACGGCGCCATGCGGCTCGGCCACGTCGCGGTGGTCAGCCGCGTCGTCAATGCGCGCGAGATCGAGATCGACCACGCCAACTGGGCCGGAAACCGAGGCGCGGTCGCGCGCGGCATCTCGGTCGTCGATGTCAGCCCCGACAACGACTGGACGGCGGTGCGGGTGGGGCTCGGAGAGGGCGACGATTTCGGCAGCATCTATCCGACCTACGGCTTCATCTACGGCCGCCCGGATCGCGGCACGATGGTCGCCGCCAAATCGGCCCCGGCCCCCGCGCCCGATCTCGGGCCCGCCCCGCGAGACCTGCGGCCGGCCGGCGAGCCGGTCGATGGCGGCTACGAGGAAGTCGCCGAGGCCCCCGCCCCCCGGCATCACCACAAGGCGGCCCATCGCCGCCATTGATTGCCGTCACGGCATCGCGGCGCGGATGAAGTTGCCGGCGGCGGTGATCGCCCGCCGCCCCTCGGCGAGCTGAGGGTGGAACAGGTGCCACACGTGGATCATCCCCGGCCACGCCTCGAGCGTGACCCGGACGTCCGCCGCCGCCGCGCGCTCGGCCAGCCGCACCGCGTCGTCGAGCAGCGTCTCCGCCGTGCCCACCTGGATCAGCATCGGCGGCAGCCCGGCAAGCTCGGCGTAGAGCGGGGCGGCGAGCGGCGAGCGCGGGTCGGCCCCGTTAAGATACATGCCGGCGATCTCCAGCAGGTAGTCGCGCTGGATCATCGGGTCAGCCGCCGCCTTGGTCGCCATGCTGGCGCCGAGGCCCTCCAGATCGATCCAGGGCGAAATGCACCAGGCGCACCCCGGCAGCTTCAGCCCGGCGTCGCGGATCGTCACCAGGGCCGCGAGCGTCATGCCGGCGCCCGCGCTGTCTCCGGCGATGCAGATGCGGCCCGGCGCCACTCCGGTGGAGAGCAGGAAACGGTATCCCGCCACCGCGTCGTCGACCGCCGCCGGAAAGGGGTGCTCGGGCGCGCGCCGGTAATCCAGCGCCAGGGTGCGCGCCCCAGCCGCCCGTCCGGCCTCCGCGACCAGGTGGCGATGGCTCGCGATCGAGCCGCTGACATAGCCGCCGCCGTGCAAATACAGGATCACCCGCGAGACATCCGCCGCCGGGGTCGAGGTCCACTCGGCGGGCACGCCGTTGGCGTCCACCGGCCTCAAGCCCACGTCCGGCGCCAGCGGGTTGGCCTGCCCGAGCGCGTCCAGCCGCTGGCGCCGCTCCGCCAGCCCGGCCGGGCGCGGCCGCGACAGCAGCAAGGCCCGCAAGGCGCCGATCTCGGTCTCGCTCATGGCGATCTCCCCGTGTGTCGCGGCAAGCCTACCGACCGTCGCGGGCTAAAGCACCCCCGAAGCTCCGAGCGCCGCGCCGCACGCCAGCAGCAGAAGCGGGCTCAGCCGCGTCAGCGTGAGCACCAGGGTGACGGTGGCCGTCAGCCCGGCAAATCGCCAATCGACCGACGTGGCCTCGGTCAGCAGCGTCGCGCCGGCCATCACCAGCCCCACCGTCACCGGCGTCAGTCCGGCCTGCACCACGCGGCGCCACCGCGCATCGCGGAAGCGGAACCAGGCGCCGGAGACGACATAGCTCAGCAGGCTCGACGGCGCGCAGAGCGAACCGGTGGCGACCAGCGCGCCCGGCAGCCCGGCGACCCGCCAGCCGACCAGCGCCGAGACCAGCATGTTCGGCCCCGGCGCCGCCTGCGCCAGCGCGTAGAGGGCGGCAAATTCCTGTCCGGTCATCCAGCCATGCACATTCACCACCTGGCGCTGCATCTCGGGCAGGATCGTGTTGCCGCCGCCGACCGCCACCAGCGAGAGCTGCGCGTACAGGCCCGACAATGCCGGCAACTGGCTCATCGCCGCGAGCGCGCCGCGAGCAGGATGCCGAGCGGCGCCAGAACCAGCATCGCCGGTATCAGCGGCGCGTGCAGCAGGACGATGGCGGCCCAGCTGACGACCGCCAGCAGCACGTCCAGCGTCTTGTGCCGCAGCGGAGCCGCGATCTTCAGCGCCGTGGACAGCACCAGCCCGGACGCCGCCGCCGCCAGCCCCGCGAACATCGGCCGCACGCCGGGCAAGCCGCTGTACCGCTCGTAGATCATGCCGAGCAGCAGGATGATCACCATCGGCGCCGACATCAGGCCGAAGAAGGCGGCCAGTGCGCCGCGCGGGCCGCGGAACCGCGAGCCGAGCGCCACCGAGAGGTTGATCACGTTCGGACCTGGCAGGAACTGACAGAGCGCCAGGAGGTCGGTGAACTCGGCGGCGGTCAGCCAGCGCCGCTGCTCGACGATCATCCGCCGCGCCCAGGGCAGCACGCCGCCGAAGCCGCAGATGCCGATCGAGAAGAAGCCCGCGAACAAGGCGCCTGTCGTCGGCCGATCGGCGCTCGATCGATCAGTGCGGGGTCGGTCCGACCTCGGCACGGCTTACACCCGCTCTGCTGGATCGTCGGGCCAGATCGAGCGCTCTACGACGGGAGCGACGTGGGACGCGACCGTCCCGGAAGACGGTGGCCCATCGGGCGCCCGCCAGGTTCATCGGCAATGAGCCAGTCCAGGCTCACGCCTGTCTTGCGATGGAGCAGAACGAGGACCGACATCGGCGGTTCGTGGTCGCCGCGCTCATAGGCCTCGTAGGAGGCCAGTGGCACGCCAAGGATCCGGGCGAACTCGACCGCGCTGAGCTCAGGAAGGTCGATCGCCCCGGCATGTGCGTGCCGGAGGTTTTGAAGCCGTTGGGCAAAGGCCGCCAGCTCCGCAATGCTGCTGGGCATCAGATATGGTCCTTTGGCGAGCTTCACGCTCACGCATCGCACGGCGCAGCCGGGCTCTGACGCGAACCATGACAAACGCCATTGCGCCGCACAAGCGGAATCCCGCCCGTGCTTGGCCCGGACGCGGCCTCATACCAGGACTTCTCTGATTAGTACCCATGCGCCCAGTCTCGCAGCCCAAGGGACATGATTCTCCAAGGTTGATCGACGAGTTTGTTCCAGGCGTCGCAGCAATGGTCGACCAGGTTGTCGTAGCAGGTGAACACTCGGTTGGAGAGCCAGTTGTCGCGCATGAACTCCCACACGTTCTCTTGCGGGTTCAGCTCTGGGCATTTGGCGGGCAGCGACACGATTGTGAGGTTGTCGGGCACGACGAGCTTCTCGGACGTGTGCCATCCGGCTTGATCGACAAGAAGCGCCGCGTGCCGTCCGGGCGCGACCTGCGCCGAGATCGCCGCCAGATGCAGGCCCATCGCCTCGGTGTTGCACCAGGGCAGGATCAGGCCGACGCTCTTGCCCTCTTTGGGGCAGATGGCACCGAAGATGTAGGTCGAGGCCGTGCGCTGGTCGTGTGGGGCGGATGGCCGGGTGCCGCGTTTCGCCCAGCGTCGCGTGATCTTGTTTTTCTGACCGATGCGCGCTTCATCGCCGAACCAGATCTCTACATCGCCGGGAGCGACGCCCTTCTGGCGCGCGATCGCGTCCAGCTGCGCGGGGAAGCTTTTTTAAAAGCCTCGATGGCGCCCTCGGCCTGCGCGTGATGACGCGGACGCGCGGACAGCTTGCGATACCCCATCGCGCGCAGCTCGCGGCCGAGCGTCTGCTTGGCGATGGTGACCTGGAACTCGTCCCAGACCCATTGGCACAGGTCGATGATGCGCCAACGCACCACGCCATGAATCGCGGGGATCGGCCCGCTCTCGATCATCTCGGCCAGCGCCGCGCGGTGCCTGTCGTTCAGCCGCGACGGCTGACCGGGCGCCTTGCGATCGACCAGGCCGTCCGGGCCATGGGTGTTGAGCTTGACCACCCAGTCGCGCACGATCTGCAACGTCACACCGCCGATCCGGGCCGCCTCCGTGCGGCTCGCACCATCGTAGATCGCCGCCAACGCCAGCAATCGCCGCGCCTGCGGACCGTCCTTGCTCCGGCGGGCAGCGGACCGCAGCTGCGACGCATCAAAATCGGCCCGAAGCGGGATCGGCATGGCGAACTCCTGCGTTCGCCGTCTTGAATCAGAACGCCGCCGCGTCGGGGAAGCCCCTCGAGTTCACAATCTCGAAGCCTTGGTATCAGACCCGCTTGTGGGTGCCGTCGCACAGCGGGGATTTGCCGCTGTGCTTGCAGCCGCAGAACCACACCGAGCCGGACTGCATCGCCTTGTATTCGAGCGGGCTGAACGCGCCGCCCTTGTGCGAGCCGTCGCAGAACGGCTGCTTGCCGCTCTTGCCGCAGGCGCACCACCAATAGGTTCTTCCTTCCTGCACCTCGATCTGGAACGGCGCGCGTTGCGCGATGTTCGGTCCTTCGGTCGCCGACATTGCGTATTCCCCTTGCGGTTTCAGTTCGCCCGGATTTCCGTCCAGGCGCCGTCGAGCGCGCGACCGAGCCGCGCGGCCATGTCGTCCACTTCCGCCTCGGTGATGATGAGCGGCGGCGAAAAGGCGATCCGGTCGCCGATGAAGCGCGTGATGAGCCCGTTGGCGCGCGCGTTCCGGTCCACCGCGGACCCGACCTTGCGCGCCGGATCGAACGGTGCGCGCGTCGTCTTGTCGGCCACCAGTTCCATCCCGGTCAGCAGCCCGACGCCGCGCACGTCGCCGACCAGCGGGTGCTCGCCGACCCGCGCCAGCGCTTGCTGCATATGGGGGCCGACACGCTGGACATGGCCGATCATGTCCATCTCCTCGTAGATCCGCAGCGTCTCCATCGCCACCGCCGTCGTCACCGGATGGCCGGCATAGGTGAAGCCGTGCGCGAAATTCCCGAGCTTGCGGCTCTCGTCGAGCATCGCCCGGAACACCCGCTCATTTACCAGCAGCGCCGAGATCGGCAGCATCCCAGCCGACAGCGCCTTGGCGCAGGAGATCATGTCCGGCTCGAGATCGTAGGTCTGGCAGCCCCACATGTTGCCGGTGCGGCCGAAGCCGCAGATCACCTCGTCGGCAATGAACAGCATGTCGTATTTGCGGATCACCGCCTGTATCTTCTCCCAGTAGCCGCGCGGCGGCGTCAGCCCGCCGCCCGCGCCCATCACCGGCTCGGCGATGAACGCGGCGCACGTCTCCGGCCCCTCCGCGAGAATGAGCGCTTCGAGCGCGTCCGCCATGCGAGACGCGAACTGCTCCTCGGTCTCGCCCTCCTCGTGATGGCGGTAATAATGCGGGTACTCCGTGTGCAGGAAGCCCGGGAACGGCAGGCCGAAATCGGCGTGCATGTCGGACTTGCCCGACGCGCTGATCGAAGCCGAAGTGCTGCCGTGATAGCCCATCCGCCGCCCGATTATTTTTCTCTTCTCCGGCTTGCCAATCGCCGCGTGGTAGTACCAGACGAGCTTGATCGCGGTGTCGTTCGCCTCCGACCCCGAGCACTGGAATAGCACCTTCGACATCGGCACCGGCGCGATCCGCAGCAGCGCCTCGGCGAGATCGACGCCCGGCACGTTCGTGGTGTGGCGATAGAAATGGTAGTAGCCGAGCCGCCGCATCTGCTCGTAGGCGACTTTCGCCAGCCGCTCGTTCGCGTAGCCGAGCGACGCGCACCACAGCCCCGCCGCCGCGTCGAGGAACCTTTCGCCGGAATCGTCGAAGATATAGATCCCCTCGCCGCGCTCGATCACCGCCGGCCCTTGCGTGAGATGCGTCGCGAGATTGGTCTGCGGATGCACCACCGAGGCGATGTCGCGCGCCTGCACCGAGTTGGGAGCAAGGATCGTCATGCCGGTCTCCTTCATAGGCCGTAGTCGCGTCGCGCCGCCGCTTCGGTGACGTAGCCGTCGCGCACATCCTCGGCGAGTTGCACGCAATCGCGGCCCGATGGAGGTCCGTAGCCGCCCGATCCCGGCGCCTCCATCACCACGCGGGATCCCGCTGGCGCGATGAAGCCGCCTTTGCTGACGAGTTTTCTCGACGAGCCATCGGGCAATTCGAGCATGAGCCGCGCTGGCGCGCCAGTCAGGCCGCCGGCCAATCCGAAGGGCGGTGTGACGGTGCGCTCGCAGCACACCGCCGCATGGGAATCCTGTTCGAGCACCCGCCACACCCGGCGCACGCCGAGCCCGCCGCGCCACGTGCCGGCTCCGCCGGTGTCGGGCAGCAGCGCGTATTCCTCGACGCGCACCGGAAAGCTCATCTCGATCATCTCGATCGGCGTGTTCGACATGTTGGTGACGGTGCTCGCCACCCCGTTGATGCCGTCCTTGACCGGTCGCGCGCCGAACCCGCCTTTCACCAACTCGTAGCTCACGTAACGCTCACCCGTGCGATAATCCACGCCGCCAAATGTCATGATCGCCGAGGTGCCCTGCGATCCCGCCATCACCGTGGACGGCGTGATCCGCGCCATCGCCGCCATCACCATCTCGGCCACGCGGTGCGATATTTCGTGATTGGCGTACACGACGGGCGCGGGCAGCCGCGCGTTCACCACCGAGCCTTCGGCCGCCAACACCCGCACCGGGCGCCAGCAGCCGGAATTGGGCGGGATCAGGCTGTGCGGGTCGGCGATCATCTTGAGCGCGCAGAACACGCCCGACGCGGTCACGGTCAGCGGCGCGTTCATCGGCCCCGCGACTTGCGGGTCGGAGCCGGCAAAGTCGACCGTGATCGCATCGCCCCGCTTGGAGATGCGGAGCTTGATCCGAAAGGTCTCGTCCTCAGTCGCTCCCGGCGTCAGCACGCCGTCGCCGTCGAGGATGTCATCGAACGGCGCCTCGCCATCCGGCAGCGCGGCGAGAGCGGCGCGCATCATCGTCTCGGAGTAGTCGAGCACCTCGTCCATGATGCCGAGCAATTCGTCGGCGCCGTATTTCCGCGCGAGCGCCGCCATCCGCTGCCCCGCGCGCCAGCACGCGGCGACCTGCGCGCGCAGATCGCCCATGCGCTCCGACGGGGTGCGGACATTGGCGAAGATGATCGCCTCGATCCCCGCCTCCGGCTTGCCCTCGCGATACAGCCGCACCGGCGGCAGCCGCAGCCCCTCGCCGTAGATTTCCGTCACCGCGCCGTAGCTGCCCGGCGTCGCGCTGCCGATGTCGGGCCAGTGCGCCCGCACACAGCCGAAGCCGAGCAGCCGCTGGTCGAGAAACGCGGGCGCCACCACGTTCACGTCCGGCAGGTGCGAGCCGCCCTGATACGGGTCGTTGTGGATGAAAACATCGCCAGGCGACACTTCGGGAAAGGCGCGCACCACCGCGCGCACGGCGTCCGGCATCGAGCCAAGATGGATCGGCAGGTCCGGCCCTTGCGCCACCATGTTGCCGGCGCGATCGAAGATGCCGCAGGAATAGTCGCCGGCGACCTTCAGCAGCGGCGAATACGCGGTCTTGGCGAGGACGATCTTCATCTCCTCGGCGGCCGCGTAGAGCGCGTTCTTCACCACCTCGAACCGCGCGGGATCGGACCTCAGACGGAAGGGCTGCGTGTCGGGCACGGCTCAGGACCTCCGCATTCGGATGTAGCCTCCCTCATCGACCGTCGCGATCCAGCCTGGCGGCAGCACCGCCGTGCTGTCCATCGCCTCCACGATCGCCGGCCCCTCCAGCTTCGTGCTCGGCGTGAGGCCGTCGCGCCAATGCACCGGGCAAGCGATGAAGCCGCGCTCCGCGAACCACATGTCGCGCTGACGGATGCGCGCCGCGGTCGGGTCCGTGCGCCGCACGAGCGTCATGCCGGGCAGGCGGCCGAGCGCCGTCAGGCGCAGATTGACGAGCTGCACCGCCTCCTCGCGATTGGCGTGGCCGTAGGTCTGTTCGTGCTTGTCATGAAAGGCAGCGGCGATCGCTTCGAGGCTGTCGCGCGTGATGGCGCCGAGCGGGATCGGCACGGTGAGTTCATACGCTTGTCGCCGGTAGCGGACATCCGCGAGGCGTAACAAATCCCGCCGCTCCTCGGGCACGCCGGCCGCGGCCAGCATCGCCAGCCCTTCGCGCTCCATGCCAGCCACCGCGCCGGCGAGACGTTCCGGGGCCAGGGTCGCGAGATCGGCATACAGCGTGCGTGAGTAATCGCGTCGCAAATCCGTCGCGACCAGCCCGAGTGCCGAGAACGCGCCGGGCGCCGGCGGCACGATCACCTCGGGCACCAGCAATTCGGCCGCGAGGAACGCGGCATGGACCGGCCCCGCCCCGCCGAACGCGATCAGGGAGAATTCCTGCGGATCGTGGCCGCGCTCGATCGACACGATGCGAAGCGCCTGCGCCATGTTGGCGTTGACGATCTCGACGATGCGCGAGGCGGTTTCCGCCACGCTCAAGCCGAGCGGCTCGCCCACCGTTGCGATCGCCGCCTCCGCCGCGGGCAGGTCGATCCTGAGATCGCCGCCGAGCAGAAAATCGCGATCGAGATAGCCGAGCACGACGTTGGCGTCCGTCACCGTCGGCTGCGTCCCGCCGCGTCCATACGCCGCCGGTCCCGGATCGGCCCCCGCGCTGCGCGGCCCTACTTTCAGTGCGCCGCCGGGATCGACCCAGGCGATGCTGCCGCCGCCGGCGCTGACCTCGGCGAGGTCGATGACCGGCACGCGGATCGGATGGCCGGTGCCGTGCAGCCAGCGGTTGGCGCTGCCGGCGCCGCCGACCTCGTACTCCGCCGTGACCGCCACCTCGCCGCCGGCGATAAGGCTCGCCTTCGCCGTGGTGCCGCCCATGTCGAACGAAATCAGGTTTGCCACGCCGATCTGACGGCCCACCACCGCCGCCGCGACCACGCCGGCGGCGGGGCCGGATTCCACCACCGAGGCCGGCATTCGGAGCGCCTCGGCAATATCCAGCACGCCGCCGCTCGAACCCATCACGTGCAAGGCGGGCAGGCCGAGCGCCGAGACCGCGCGTTGCAGCCGGTCGAGATAGCCGGCGAGCAGCGGGCCGACATAGGCGCACACCGCCGTCGTGCTCGCCCGCTCGAACTCGCGGATCTCCGGCAGCACCTCGCAGGAGAGGAACACGCCGACGCCGGGCAACGCGCGTCGCAGGGCCTCACCGACCCGCCGCTCATGCGCGTCGTTGAGGAAGGAGAACAGGAACGACACGCCGACCGTCTGCAGCCCGTCCCGCCGGATCGTCTCGATCAGCGCCGTAATTTCATCCTCGGCCAGTTCAGTCACGACCTCGCCCTGCGCGTCGATCCGCTCGGTGATCTCGTAGCGCCAGCGGCGCGGCACCAGCACCGACGGACCGTCCTGGAACAGATCGTAGAGATCGACGCGCGAGGAACGCCGCAGCTCCAGCAGGTCGCGAAACCCGCGCGTCGAGACGAAACCGGCGCGGGCACCCTTCTGCTCCAGCAGCGCGTTGGTGACGACGGTGGTGGCGTGCGACAGCAGCGCGACCTCGGCGGGGTCGATAAGCTGCGCCGCCAATCCCTGCCGGATGCCCTCGACCACCGCCGCGCCGAAATCATGCGGCGTCGTGAGCAGCTTGGCGACGCCGATGCGCCCGCTCGCCTCGTCCACCAGCGCGACATCGGTGAACGTCCCGCCGATGTCGATCCCGATCCGCCAGACCATGCCGCGTTCCCGCTCGTGTTCCAGGAGTTGAACGCGGCGCCGTCCAAGGTGCAAGCACCAACCCGCGACGAACGCCGAGGCGTCAACTCACCCGGCGGTCGTGGCCTTGCCAATACGGTTCGCGCAATTGCCGGCGCAGCACCTTGCCGCTCGGATTGCGCGGCAGAGCCTCGACGAAATCCACCGATTTCGGCAGCTTGAACGCGGCGATCCGCTGGCGCGCGAAGGCGATGATGTCCTCCGGCGCCGCCTCCATGCCCGGCCGCAGAACGACGAGCGCCTTCACCGCTTCGCCCCAGCGCGCGTCCGGCACGCCGATCACCGCGGCGTCGGCGATCGCCGGATGACCGAACAGCGCGTTTTCGACCTCCGCCGGGTACACGTTCTCGGCGCCGGTCACGATCATGTCCTTCACGCGATCGTAGATGTAGAGGAATCCCTCCTCGTCGAAATAACCCGCGTCCCCCGTGCGCAGCCAGCCGCCGGGAAAGAACGCCGCCTCCGTCGCTTCCGGGTTGCGCCAATAGCCCTTCATCACGCACGACCCCCGCACGACGATCTCGCCGACCTGGCCGCTGGGCAGCGCGTTGCCATCCGCGTCGACGACCCGCAATCCGATCCCCGGATACGCCCGGCCGCAAGAGCGCAGCTTGCCGCGTGCGGGGTCGTGGTGCTCGGGTAAGAGGAATGTCGCGACCGCGCCACCCTCGGTCGAGCCGTACACCTGGCAGAATCCGGCATTGGCAAACACGCGCATGGCGCGGCGCAGCACGTCCTCCGCGATCGGCGACGCACCATAGGTCAATCGCCGCACCGAGCTGACATCCGCTGGCTGCGCCTCGCAATGCTGCACCACCGTCAGGATCACCGCGGGCACCAGCACGAAGGCGGTGAGCCTGTGCCGCTCGATGCTCTCGACGATGCGGGGGACGTTGACCTCCTCCAGGATGATGGTCCGCGCGCCCTGCGCGAGGCACAGCAGCCCGACGCCGATCCCGGCGAAATGGAACACCGGCAGGCTGACCAGCGACACATCCTCGGGCGAGAGCTTCAGGACGTCGGCCGATTCATAGCAATCGAGGAACGTCATGATGTTCCGGCTGCTCAGCTCGACGCCTTTCGGAAGCCCGGTGGTGCCGGACGTATAGAGTTGCAGCGCTGTATCGTCCGGGTCGATGGCGATCTCCGGCGCCTCGCTCGATTGAGCGTCGCGCCACGCCTCGAAATCGGGCCACGCGGCGTTGGCGCCGCCCATCGAGACGAAGCGCTCGAGACCCGGCACCTTGAGTTGCGCCGCAAACTCACCGAAGCCGCGTCCGACGAACAACACGGACACCGCCGCGTCGGCCAGGACCGTTCTCATTTCGGGAGGAGCCAGTCGCCAATTCATCGGCACCAGCACGACATTGGCCTTGGCGGCGCCGAACAGCAGCTCGAAGAACAGGTCGGAATTCTTGCCGAGATAAGCCACCCGGTCCCGCGGGCCGAGACCCATCGCGGCGAGGGCATTGGCGACCTGGTGCGCGCGCGCCTCCAGCTCGGCATAGCGCGTGACCCGTTCCTCGAAGATCATCGCAACAGCTTCGGGCCGTTCCCGCGCCTGGCGCGTCACGACCTCGCCCAAGGTCCGGCAGCCATAGAACTCGCTCATGGCACCTCTCCTCGGATCGCCTCGGCGGAAACAGTGATATTGCCCGCCACAATTCGCACAAGTTTTCCGCGCGGGTCCATCCCCCCTGCCTCCGACATTTGCGGAAGGCGAGGAGAAGGCTAGGCTTTCCGCACGCAGGGCAGGCGTAAGCAAATGAACGGTACGACCAACGGCATCGACACGGCGCTCGCGACGCAGGCCGCCGGACTGACCATCGGCGCGCTGCTCCGCGAGCGCGTCCGGCTGCACGCCGATCGCGTGGCCATCGTCGACGGCGCGCGCCAGTTCACTTACGCCGCGTTCAACGCACGGGTGAACCGGCTCGCCGCCGTGCTGCGCGCGCTCGACATTGGCCGGGGCGACCGGGTGGCGATCCTCTCGGAGAACCGCGTCGAATATCTCGAACTGATGTTCGCCGCCGGCAAGCTCGGCGCGATCCTCTGCGCTCTCAACTGGCGGCTGGCCGATCCCGAACTGCTGCACTGCGTCGGCCTGACCGCGCCGAAGGCGGCGTTCGTCTCGCCCGACTATCTCCCGACCGCCAAGCGTCTCGGCTTCACCGGCATCATCATGCTCGGCGACGAGTACGAGCAGCGCCTGTCCGCCACGAGCGAGGCCGAGCCCGAAATCATGGCGGAGCCGGAGGACGGCCATGTCATCATCTACACCAGCGGCACGACCGGCAACCCGAAGGGCGCGTTGATCAGCCACCGCGCGCAGATCGCGCGCATGGTGGCGAGCTGCGTCGATTTCGACCTGGCGCCCGGCGACGTGTTCGTCGCCTGGCCGCCGATGTTCCACATGGCCTCAGCGGATCAGTCGATCCACGCGCTGTGCCTTGGCGGCAAGGTGATCGTCATTCCGGGCTACGACCTCGATCGCATCCTGCACGCAGTGGAGACCGAGCGGCTTTGGTGGCTCGCGGTCCTGCCGGGAATGGTCGAGGACATGATCGCCGGCTTGAAGCGGCGCGGCAGCGTCCCGCTTGGAATCAAGCTCATCGGCGCGATGGCGGACCTCGTGCCCCGTCATCAGCTTGCCGAGATCACCTCGCTGCTACGGACGCCCTTCGCCAACACCTTCGGCGCGACCGAGACGGGAATGCCGCCTGCCTCGGCCGGGCGGGTGCCGATCGGCGCAGCACCCTCGCGCCTGCCGAAACAGCCAAGCGCGATCGGCACGTTCCGCCTGGTCGACGCGGAGGACCACGACGTGCCGGACGGCACGCCAGGAGAACTCGCCTTCCGCGGCCCGACCTTGTTCAGCGGCTACTGGAATGCGCCGGAGACCAACGCGCAGGATTTTCGCGGCGGCTGGTTCCACATGGGCGACGTTTTCGTGCGCAACCCCGACGGCACGCTCGATTTCGTCGATCGCGTGAAATACCTGATAAAGTCCGGCGGCGAGAACATCTATCCAGCCGAGATCGAGCAGGTGCTGCTCAGCGATCCGCGTGTCGCCGACGCGGTGGTGGTGCGCCGAGCCGACGCGCGCTGGGGCGAGGTGCCGGTCGCCTTCGTCGCGCGCCGCGAGGAGACGCTGAGCGAGGCCGATCTGATCGAAGCCTGCCGGAAGAATCTCGCCGGCTACAAGCGCCCGAAGGATTTCTTCTTCGTGGGCGTCGACGAGTTGCCGCGCAGCACGACTGGCAAGATCCAACGGCACGAAGTGGAGAAGTGGCTGACCTCGTAGCTGGTTCCGCCGCGCTTGCAAACCCCGCGCGCGGCTCGATATCCCTCATTGAAAGGCGGGCAACATGACGGATCGGGATGTGGCCAGCGACCAGCGGATGGAAGCGGCGGTGACGCTCAGCTTGCGCCTGTGGTCCGAAGCGCCTTCAAGGCGGTTGAAGGAGACGGTTTCCGCGGCCGTCAGCGAGACGTTCCGCGACGGCGCGACCGACCTGCTCGCCGAAGTCCTCGCCCGCGCCGCGTCTCGCGCGCGCCAAGCCGCGCGCGTCGCGGACGCCGACGTCCGCGAACTGCGCGAGACGGAGTACGGCGAGGACGCGGTGGATCTCGCGTCGGAACTCTCCTTCCCCGCCAGCGATCCGCCCGCCTGGATGGGCCGCTGAATGCCGGTGCTGCCGCATGAGGTCGCGCCCTACCGCAAGACGCCGGTGTTCACCGAAACGACCATCCCCGCCGGCCTGCTCCGCTCCCACAGCACCGCCGCCGGTGTGTGGGGGCTGGTCCACGTGCTCGAAGGCCGCCTGCTCTATCGGGTGACCGTGCCGCCGACCGAGCGCGTCCTTGAACCAGGCGCGCCCCCGGGCGTCGTGGAACCGACCATGCCGCACGAGGTGGCCCCGCTCGGCGCAGTTCGGTTCTACGTCGAATTCCACCGCCGCGCCGAGCCGGGCCCGCCCGGCACTCCGGCTCTAGCGTAACGCCGTTACGGTTGCTGGCGAGGCACCAGAACGCCGAGCATCCGGCTGCTCAGCGACGTGCTGTTGAGCAGCAGCGCCGTGCCCGCCACCAGCATCGCCACCAGCGTAAGGATCGTCTGCTGGGTTCCGACGACACTCAGGATGCCGAGGATCATCACCGCCACGCCCGATACCATCCGCACGCTCGCCGTCGCGAACACCACCTCCTCGAGCACGCGCCGGACCGCGAGGCGGGGCTCGGTGAACTCGGCTTCCAGGTTGGCGAGCCGGACCGAGGCCGCCCCGTTGAAGATCATGCCGGCGCCGATCAGGAGCACCTGGACCGGGATCAGCACCCAGGGAACGATGCGCAGCAGGGCGAGAATGCCGAGGATGACCACCGCGGCCCCGAGAAAACCGTCCATGCTGGTGCCAGCCATCGACCCGCCCGTGGCATCGGCGCCCTCAAACCGCGAAATCACCCGGCCGTAGGAAGCCGCCAGCGCCGCGCCGACCGCGACCAGACTGATGCCGAGCGCGATGCCGGCGATCGCGTCCACATACAGCGCCACGTCGGGGTGCGCCCCGCCATCGGCGAGGCCGATGATGCCGAGAACGATCGCGATGATGCCGAACACGCCCTCCGACAACGTGCGGCCGCCGACGGAACGCTTCTCCAGGTAGCCACCCATGACTGCTTGAACTCATGATGAACCTCCAGCGTTGTGACCCGCGAGGCGCAAGCAGGCGAAGAATGCCGGTGAGGCGCCGCGCAGCCACCACGTCACACTCGCCGACGCCGGGGAACGGCAGGCAAGCGCCTCTGGCAGCGGGTCGGGCCGGCGGTCGCCTGCTGCTTCCCACGCCTCGACGGCCCCGGCGCCAGGCGCCGAAAGCTGGAGGGGGACGTCCGATTCCTCGTGTTACGATATATATTCTGGACGCGGACGTTCAAGCACCGACGGGCTCGCCGGCTTCTATCCGGCGGCGCCCTCCAGCGCCTCCTCCGCCGCCAGCCACTCGGCCTCGGTCGCCGCCGCCTCGCGCGCGAGGGCGGCTAGGCGTGTGTTGGCCGTCGTGACCTCGTCCACGCGGCCCGGCGCGTAGAGCGCGGGATCGGCGAGTTTCGCCTCGATCGCCGCGCGCTCCTCGGCCAGCTTCGCCAATCGCGCCTCCGCCGCGCGCGCCTGCTTGCGGAGCGGGGCGACGGCGGCTCGCGCCTCGGCGCGGTCGCGCCGGTCGTCGCGGCGGTTCGGAGTGTCCTGCTTGGCGGCGGGGCGGGCGCGCTCGGCGAGCAGGGCGCGGTAGTCGTCGAGGTCGCCATCAAACGGGCGGACCGTGCCGTCGGCCACCAGCCACAGCCGGTCGGCCACCAGCTCCACCAAATGCGGGTCGTGGGTGATGAGCAGCACCGCGCCCTCGAAATCCGCCAGCGCCTTCACCAACGCCTCGCGCGCGTCGATGTCGAGATGGTTGGTCGGCTCGTCGAGCAGCAGCAGTTGCGGCGCGTCGCGCGTCGCCAGCGCCAGCAGCAGCCGCGCCTTCTCGCCGCCCGACAGTTTTTCAACCGTCGTCTCCGCCCGGTCGGCGTCGAGACCGAAGCGGGCGAGCTGCGCGCGGACCTGCGGCGGCGAGGCGCGCGGCAGCGCGCGGGCCATGTGGTCGATCGGCGTTTCATCCGCGACCAGCTCGTCGGCCTGGTGCTGGGCGAAGTAGCCGACCCGCAGTTTCCCTCCGCGCCGCACCTCGCCCGAAATCGGCTCCAGCCGCCCGGCGAGCAGCTTCGCCAAGGTGGACTTGCCGTTGCCGTTGGCGCCGAGCAGCGCGATGCGGTCGTCCATGTCCACCGACAGATGCAGCCCGCGCAGCACCGGCGCGCCCTCGTAGCCCACGCTCACCCGGTCGAGCGCCAGGATGGGCGGGGCAATCCGCGCCGGCTCGGGAAAGGCGAACCGGGTCGGCGCTTCCTCGATCACCGTCTCGATCTGCGGCAATCGAGCGAGCGCCTTGATGCGGGCCTGCGCCTGTCGCGCCTTGGTCGCCTTGGCACGAAAGCGGTCGATGAAGGACTGGATATGCGCCCGCTCGGCCGCCACGCGCTCGGCGGCGCGGGTCTGCTGCATCGCGCGCTCCGTGCGGATGCGGACGAACTCGTCAAAGCCGCCCGGCGTGAGGCTGATCTTGCCGCGGTCGAGATGCGCGATCGCCTCGACCGCGCGGTCCAGCAGTCCGCGATCGTGCGAGACGATCAGCGCGGCGCCGGGAAAACGGGCGAGCCAGCCCTCCAGCCACAGCGTCGCCTCGAGATCGAGATGGTTGGTCGGCTCGTCGAGCAGCAGCAGATCGGGGTTGGCGAACAGCGCGGTCGCGAGGGCGACGCGCATCCGCCAGCCGCCGGAGAATTCTTCCACCGGCCGCGCCTGCGCCGCCGTGTCGAAACCGAGGCCCGCCAGGATGGCCCCCGCGCGGGCGGGCGCGGCCTCGGCGCCGATCGCGAGCAGGCGGTCATGCACCTCGGCCAGCCGTGCCGGATCGGCGGTCTCCGCCTCGGCCAGCAACTGGAGCCGCTCCGTGTCGCCCTCCAGCACGGTCTCCAGCAGGCTCGCCGGTCCGGACGGGGCCTCCTGCTTGACCTCCGCGAGCCGCGCGCGGGAGGCCAATCGGATGGTTCCCCCGTCCACCGCCAGGTCGCCGGCGATGGCGCGCAGCAAGGTGGACTTCCCAGCCCCGTTGCGCCCGACGAGGCCGATCCGTCGCCCGGCTTCGACGGTGAGGTCGGCGGCGTCGAGCAGCGTGCGTCCGCCGAGGCGGATGGTGACACCGGAGATGGCGAGCAGGCTCATGCGCGGGATTTACGGGGGCGCGCGCCGTCCGGGAAGGGGAAAGCGGGGGTTGCCGGGGCAGGATGCCTGCTCTAAAGCCCGCGCGCACCCGATAAAGAGGCTTCCGACATGGCGACCGAGCGCACGCTTTCGATCATCAAGCCCGATGCCACCAGGCGCAATCTCACCGGCAAGATCAACGCCTGCCTCGAGGCGGCCGGGCTGCGGATCGTGGCGCAGAAGCGCGTCCAGCTCACCCAGGCGCAGGCCGAGGCCTTCTACGCGGTGCACAAGGAGCGGCCGTTCTTCGCCGGGCTGGTCAGGTTCATGACTTCCGGGCCGGTCGTCGTGCAGGTGCTGGAGGGCGACGACGCCGTCGCCCGCAACCGCGAGATCATGGGTGCGACGGACCCGAAGAAGGCCAATTCCGGCACCATCCGGGCGCAGTTCGCCGAGGACATCGAGGCCAACTCGGTGCATGGTTCGGATAGCGCCGAGAATGCCGCCGCCGAGATCGCGTTCTTTTTCGCCGGGGTCGAAATAACCGGCTGACCGAGGCGTCTCCCTTCCGGGAAGGACGAAACGATGAGCAACGCCATCGCCCTGCTCGGGCGCATCCTGATGAGCGCCATCTTCATCGAGAGCGGCATCGGCAAGGCGCTCGCGCCGGCCGCGACCATCGCAATGATGGGGCACTTCGCGCTGCCCGTGCCGGCGGCCGCCTACATTGTCGCCGTGCTGGTGGAACTGCTCGGCGGGATCGCGGTGCTGATCGGCTGGCGGGCGCGCTGGGCGGGCGCGGTCCTGTTCGTCTGGTGCATCGCGACCGCGCTCGTCGCGCACTACCACCCAGGCGACCGCAACCAGATGATCCACTTCATGAAGAACCTCGCGATGGCCGGCGGCTTCCTGCAGCTCGCCGCGTGGGGTCCCGGGCGGTTCAGCCTGGACCGCCGCTAGACGCGGCGGTCCCCCTGTACTGCTCGCCGTCTGGCGCGGGGCGAGTCAGAACGTCTCCGCGATGATGCGGCCCACCTCGGCGTGCGCTCCATCGAGGCGGCCTTGGTCGCGTGTTTCGATCGCCGCGATCGGCGCGTTGGCGGCCCGCAATACCTCGGCGCTTTGCCGGACGGCCCCCAGAGCGCGCGCGAACGGGAAAAAGTGCTGTCGCGGCCCCGAGCGCGGCACGTCGGGTCACGGCAAAGGACATTCGCGGGCTCCGGGCTGAGACGGGCCGCTATATAGCCAAGCTCACCGTGTCGATCCACCGCCTCTCCCGCACCCAATCCGACGCGAACGCTCCTCACATGACGGTGTCAGGAGGGCATCGCTACGGTGCGCGCACCGTGCGCGGGTCGAGAGCACAAGGGACATGACGGCGACAATCGGCATCGGGCGCATGGCGTCGCGGCCCTTGGAAGAAACCGGCGGCGCGACGCGAGAATGACCGCCGGCTGAGCACCCCGGTTCGCGCCCGTCGCGGCGGGTGCCGGCGGACTGGCAATTCACGGTTGCTTCACCCACTGCGCGACATACTCGCTCATGCCAAGTGTCGCGGACGCGCTCCTGATCGCCGTGGACCACCAGCGGGCCGGCCGGGCGGCGGCGGCCGGGGCGATCTATCGCGACGTGCTGCAAGCCGAGCCCGGCCAGCCGCAGGCGCTCTATTTGCACGGCCTACTCGATCTCGCCGCCGGCCGCGTCGACGATGCCGCCGCCTTGCTCGCCCGCGCGGTGGAGGCGCGGCCGTCCCATGCCGCCGCCCGCCTCGCCCTCGCCCGCGCCCGGCTCGAGGCGGGACAGAAGGGCGGCGCGCTCGATGCCGCCGAAACCGCGCTGACATTGGATCCCAGTCAGGCGGAGGCGCATTTCCTGCTGGGCACGGCGCTGAGCGCGCTCGGCCGCACCGAGGAGGCGATCGCCTCGCTGCTCCAGGCCGTCGCGCTGCAACCGCGACACGCCGCGGCGCACCTCAACCTCGGCAACGCCTGGGCCGATCTCGACCGGTTCGAGGAGGCCGAGCGGTTCTGCCGCGCGGCGATCGCACTCGACCCGGCGCTCCCGGAAGCCCATGCCAGCCTCGGCTTCATCCTGACCGCGACCGCCCGTCTGGCGGATGCGGTAGCCGCCTGCGACGCGGCCATCGCGCTGCGGCCGGATTTCGCCGAGGCGCACTGGAACCGCGCCGTCGCCTGTTTGCTCGCCGGGGATTTCGTGGCGGGCTTCGCCGGCTGCGAGTGGCGCAAGCGGCACCGCCGGTTCCACGGCGGATTTCCCGACCTGCCGGGGCCGCCCTGGATGGGGGAGGACCCGGCCGGACGCACCATCCTGGTGCGCGCCGAGCAGGGCCTCGGCGACACCATCCAGCTCAGCCGCTATCTGCCCCTCCTGGCCGCCCTCGGCGCCCAGGTCCAGCTGGTCTGCGATGGCCGGCTGATACCGCTGCTGCGAACCTTGCCGGGCTCGGTGGCCCTGACGCCGCGCGGGGCGCCGTTGCCTCGGTACGACCTCTGGGTGGACCAGATGAGCCTGCCCCGGCTGTTCGCCACCACTCCGGAGACGATCCCCACGCCGTCGGGCTATCTGCAGGCCGATCCAGCCTGGTCGGCGGCCTGGCGGGCCACCCTGCCGGAAGGGCCTCGGATCGGTCTCGTCTGGGCCGGCAACCCGGCGCACGCCAACGACCGGCGGCGCTCGCTGGCGCCGGGCGCCCTGGCATCGCTGCTGGAGGTTCCCGGTCAGCATTTCGTCAGCCTCCAGCTCGGCCCGCGCGCCGCCGAGGCAGCGGCGATGCCCGGACTGATCGACCCGACGGCGCGCCTCACCGACTACGCCGCGACCGCCGCGCTCGTGGCGGCGCTCGACCTGGTGATCGCGGTGGATACCTCGGTCGCCCATCTCGCCGGGGCGCTCGGTCGGCCGGTCTGGGTCATGCTGCCCTTCGCGCCCGACTGGCGCTGGATGCTGGAACGGGATAGCTCGCCTTGGTACGGTTCCATGCGCCTGTTCCGCCAGGAAAGGCCCGGATACTGGCCTGGGGTTGTGGCGCGCGTCGCCGAGGCGCTCAGAAACGCTCCGCCCCGCGCTGCCTGACCGGGTCCGGAAAATCCCGGTAAAGCGCGAACACCGCGTTCTGGACCAGCGAGTTGACCCCGAAGTGGAAGCCCTCAACCGGCTCGCCGCGCGAGGCCACGCGCTGGAACGCCGCGTCTAGCTGGGCGAGGTCTCGTACCTCGATCATGATGTGGAACTCGCCAAGGCCCGGCGCGCCGAGGCCTAGCTTGCGCCGGGTCAGCCGCCATCCGGCGATCAACCCTTGCGCCTCCAGATGGCCCATGTAGCCCGTCACCTGCTCGCAGAACCGCACGTCCCCGGTGCCCGGCTTGAGGTCGCACCAGACGTGATAGATGTCCATCCGGCCTCCGATCCTCGCTTGGAGCGCGATCACATTCCCGTCAATCCGAGCTTGCCGGCCCGTTCGGCGTCAAGCTAGGCGCGTTGGCAATCGGGCCTTGGCCGCAACAGAAGGAAGCGCGCGATGACCGAGCATGTCTACAAGGTGGTGGAGATCGTCGGCTCCTCCGAGGAGAGCGTGACGAAGGCGATCGAGCGCGCCGTCAGCAAGGCCGGCGAGACCCTCCGCAATCTCGGCTGGTTCGAGGTCATGCAGGTGCGCGGGCATCTGGAGAACGGCAAGGTCGCCCACTACCAGGTCACCCTGAAGGTCGGCTTCAAGCTCGACAAGTAGCGCGATATCAGGCGACGGGGCCAGCGACCGGCCGAACGCCGAGGATATGCGCGATGGCATAGGTCAGGTCCGGACGGTTCAGCGTATAGAAATGGAACTCGTCGACCCCGTTCGCCTGTAGCACGCGCACCTGCTCGGCGGCGACCACGGAGGCGACCAGACGGCGGGTCTCCGCGTCGTCATCCAGGCCCTCGAACATGCGGGCCAGCCAGTCGGGGATGCCCGCGCCGCACATCGCGCTGAACTTCACCGCCTGGGCGAAGTTCGACACCGGCATGATCCCCGGCACGATCGGCGCGCTGATCCCGGCGGCGACACAGCGGTTGAGGAATTCCAGGAACAGATGCGGATCGAAGAAATATTGGGTGATGGCGCGGGTGGCGCCGGCGTCCAGCTTGCGCTTGAGGTTGTCGAGGTCATGATCCGGGCCGAGCGCCGTCGGGTGCGTCTCCGGATAAGCGGCGACCGAGATCTCGAAATCCGCCACCCGGCGCAGCCCGGCCACCAGGTCGACCGCGTAGGCGTAACCGCCCGGATGCGGCGCGTAGTCGGTCCCGGGCGGAGCGTCGCCGCGCAGCGCGACGATGTGGCGGATGCCGGCCTCCCAGTAGCGCCGCGCCACCCGATCGACCTCGTCGCACGTCGCCCCCACGCAAGTCAGGTGCGCGGCCGGCACCAGCGTGGTCTCCCGCACGATCCGCGCGACCGTCGCGTGGGTCCTTTCCTGGGTGGAGCCGCCCGCCCCGTATGTCACCGAGACGAAACGTGGCGCCAGTGGCTCGAGCCGGCGGATGCAGGCCCAGAGCTGCTGCTCCAGCGCCTCCGTGCGGGGCGGAAAGAACTCGAACGAGAGAAGCGGCGCCGGCTGCGTGGCCCCGCGGACGGGCAGGCCGGAGACGCGCGGGCCGGTGAGCCAGCGCTCCAACGTGCGCGAGGGCGCCTCGGGAACACCGGCGGAGCGAGGATCGTGGTTCATGGCGCGAATCAATGCGGGAATCGGGGGGTCAGGGCAAGCGCGGCGCGCATCGGGAGCGCAATTCGTCCTCGGGTGGTACATTGCCGCGGCGGCAGCGCGTGGTAGAACTCCGCAACAACTTGTATGGCATCATGGTGGTGCGCCTGGTCCCCGGTCAGGCCTGTTGCCACGGCTGCGTGGTCGAGTACCGTCAATTCGCCCGATCGAGGAACCTGATGCGCCCCCTGATCTTCTCCAAGCTGCTGCTGAGCGCCTGCCTGATCGCGTCGAGCCTGGCTGCGTGCGCCACGCGCCCGCCGGCCAGCGATCCCGACGCGCTGGCGGAATACGAGGAGACCAACGATCCGCTCGAACCGACCAACCGCGTGTTCTACGTGATCAACAACGGCATCGACACGGTGCTGCTGCGTCCCGCCGCGCAGGCCTACCGCTTCGTGTTCCCCCAGCCGGTGCGCAACGGCGTCCACAACCTGCTGGCCAATCTCAGCACGCCGGTCCTGCTCGGCAACGACATCCTGGACGCCAAGCCCCGCCGGGCCGGCGATACCACGATGCGTTTCCTGATCAACACCACGGTCGGCGTGGTGGGCGTGTTCGACGTGGCCAAGGATTGGGGCTATCCGGCGCACGATGCGTCGTTCGGCACCACGCTCGCCCTGTGGGGCCTGCCCGAGGGTCCGTTCCTGTTCCTGCCCATCCTCGGGCCGTCCAATCCCAGGGACGCCGTGGGCTTCGGCGTGGACACGGCGATGGACCCGTTCACCTGGGTCGGCCAGGGTACGGCGGTCCTGGCGCTCAACTGGACGCGCTATGGCGTGTCGGCGGTCGATCAGCGCGAGCGGGTGCTTGACGCGGTGGACCAGATCAAGAAAACCGCGCTCGACCCATACGCCACGTTCCGCAGCCTCTACCGCCAGCACCGCGCCTCGCAGATCGAAGAAACCCGCAACGACACACGCGCGACCATTCCGGTTTGGTTCCCCCGCCCGGCCCCGGCCCCGGCGCGCTGATGGCAAGCGAGATACCCCCATGCTGACACGCCGCACCCTCCTGAAAATGACCGGCGCCGCGTCCGTGCTGGCCGTGCTCGCCCCGATATTCGCTGCCCCGGCGCTCGCGGCTTCGGCCGAGCAAGCGGCGGCTTTCATCAAGAGCACCGGCGATGCGCTGGTCGCCGTCGTGAACGGCCCCGGCAGCCTGTCCGACAAGCGCCGGCAACTGCAGCAGGTGATCGACAGCACCGTCGCCGTCGACGAGATCGCCCGCTTCAGCCTCGGCCGCTTCTGGCGCCAGGCGACGCCGGAAGAGCAGCAGCAATACGTGAGCTTGTTCCACGAGGTGCTGCTCAACAACATCGTCGCCAAATTGGGCGAGTATCGGGGCGTCCGCTTCGACATGGGCCGCGCCCAGGAGCGCGAGGACACCGATGTGGTGAGCACCACGGTCGAGCGGCCGAACAATCCGCCGGCCCAGGTGGACTGGATCGTCAGTTCCGCGGGCGGTAGTCCCAAGATCATCGACGTGGTCGCCGAGGGCACCAGCCTGCGCCTGACCCAGCGCAGCGACTACGCCTCCTACCTGTCGCGCAACGGCAACAACGTCAAAGCCCTGATCGACGCGATGCGCCAGCAGGCGGCGCAGAGCGGATAGTGATTCTTGCGGGATAGCTGGCGTCCCGTAGGGGACTCGAACCCCTGTTACCGCCGTGAGAGGGCGGTGTCCTAGGCCACTAGACGAACGGGACAGCGGCCAGCGCCGGGGTTCTAGGACAGCTTAGCGATCGGTTCAAGCCGCCGTCAGTGCGCCAGCACGACCACTCCGGTGCGGGCGCCGGTGCGGGGGTCGAGCAGCACCACGCGGTCGGGGCCGCCGCCCTGCAGGTGCAGGGCCAGCCGGTCCTGGGTCGCGGCGATCGCGGCGATGCGCGTGCCCTCCGGTTCGTCCAGCGTCGCGGCGATCCGCGCGGGCGCCGCCGGCTCGGACAGGCGCTTGACGATCGTCACGCCGACCACCGTGGTGCCAAGGACGATCAGCACGCCCAGCAGGATCGTCACGAACTTCAGGATCCTCAACGACGGCATGGGCGCGCCAATCCTCTGCTCTCCCCCTGGGCGCCGATCCGGGGTATCGGCTGGGTATGTCGGACACCCCCCCCGCAACCGGGCAATCATGCCCGGAAGAATTCCGTGTCGTCGCCGGGCCGGACGCGGCGGGGCAGCGAGTTGACCGGTTTCTCGCCGACGCCATCGGCACCCTGTCGCGATCGCGGGTCAAGTCGCTGATCGCCGAGGGCCGGGCGAGCCGGGATTCGGTTCCGCTGCGCGAGCCGGCGGAACCGGTGCGGGCCGGCGCCTGCTACACCTTGCGTCGTCCCGCGCCAACCCCGGCGCATCCCGTCGCGCAGGCGATCCCGTTCGCCATCCTGTTCGAGGATGCCGACCTGATCGTGCTCGACAAGCCGGCGGGACTGGTGGTCCACCCCGCCCCCGGCAACCAGGACGGCACGCTGGTCAACGCGCTGCTCGCCCATTGCGGCGACGCGCTGCCCGGCATCGGCGGCGAGCGGCGGCCGGGGATCGTGCACCGGCTGGACAAGGACACCTCCGGCGTGATGGTGGTGGCCAAGACCGAGGCCGCACTGGCCGCCCTGAGCGGCGCCTTCGCCGCGCGCGACCTGGACCGGGCCTATCTCGCGCTGTGCTGGGGGTTGCCGACACCACCGGCCGGCGAGATCGAGGGTCCGATAGGGCGAGACCCGCGAGAGCGCAAGCGTATGGCCCTGGTGGCGCGCGGCGGCAAGCCGGCGCTGACCCGCTACCGCATCCGGCGCGCCTGGGGCGCCTCGGCGAGCCTGCTGGAATGCCGGCTGGCGACCGGGCGCACCCACCAGATCCGCGTCCACCTCGCCCATCGCGGGCACCCGCTGGTCGGCGACCCGCTCTACCTCCGGCGCATCCCGGCGGCCGCGCGCACCCTGCCCGAGCCGGCCCGCGGCACCTTGCTCGACTTCCCGCGCCAGGCGCTGCACGCCAGCGAACTCGGTTTCAGGCATCCCCGAACCGGTGAGCCGCTTTCCTTCGTGACCCCCATCCCGTCCGACATGGCGGCGCTGATCGCGGCGCTCGATGCCACGGCCTGATCACGCTACCGCCCCGCCTCGCCTTGATTGGGATAATGGCGGTGGGCCTTGGCGCGATTGCCGCAGGAGGCCATCGAGCACCAGCGGCGACGGCATGGGAGCTCGATGTCACCCGCTATCTCGACGACGGCTCGCACGGCGAGACCGCGCGCGACGGCGGAGCCACCTGGCGGCTCGACGTCGAGTTCCTGCCCGCCGGACGGACTGAATCAGGGAGGCGCGCGTGCTGATCGTGTTCGGAGGCCTGCCCGGAACCGGCAAGACCACCCTCGCACGCCTCGCCGCCCGGGAATACCGCGCGGTCTATTTGCGGATCGACACGATCGAGCAAGCGCTGCGCGCGTCGGGGTCGCTCGCCGGTGAGGTTGGACGGGCCGGGTACACCGTCGCCTACGCGCTCGCCGAGGCGAACCTCCGTCTCGGCCACACCGTCGTCGCCAACTCGGTCAACCCGCTCGCGCTGACGCGGGAGGCGTGGCGGAGGGTGGCGGCCAACACCCAGTCCCGCATCATCGAGATCGAGATGGTCTGCTCCGACGCCGCCGAGCATCGCCGCCGGGTGGAAACGCGGACCGCCGACGTGGCCGGGCTGGTCCTGCCGACCTGGGAGGCGGTCCAGCAGCGCGAATACCAGAAATGGGACCGGCCCAGGCTGGTGCTCGACACGGCAGGGCGCACGATCGACGAGGTGTTTGCCGAGCTCCGGTCCCGGCTCGACGCCGAACTCCTAGCCCTACCCTTTCGCCCGCATCAGCCGCGCCTTGTCGCGCTGCCAGTCGCGCGCGGCGATGGCGTGGCGCTTGTCGGCCTTCTGGCGGCCTTCACCGAGGCCAAGGAGCACCTTGGCGCGGCCGCGATCGTTGAAATGGATTTGCAGCGGCACCAGCGAGATGCCGGCCCGCGCCACCGCTCCGGCCAGTTCGCGGATCTGCTTGCGCTTGAGCAGGAGCTTGCGCGGCGCACGCGGCTCGAAATGGCTCAGCACACCGCCCTGGTATTCCGGGATGTAGGCGTTGAACAGCCACAGCTCGCCGTCGCGCTCGCCAGCCCAGGCGTCGCCCAGGGTGGCGCGGCCGTGGCGCAGCGACTTCACCTCCGGGCCTTTCAGCACGAGCCCGGCCTCCACCGTCTGCTTGATCGTGTAGTCGAAGCGCGCCTTGCGGTTCTGCGCGGCGATGCCGTGCGAGATCAGGCCCTTCTTCGCTTTCTTTGCCTCTGCCATGACGCGCTCATGTGCGCGCGGCGGATCAGTTCAGCAAGCCCACTTCGGTCATCGCCGCGCGCACGCCCTGACGCGTCTTGTCGCCGAGCGGAGCCAGCGGCAGGCGGCACTTCTCGCTGGTCTTGCCGAGCAGGCTGGCCGCGTACTTCACCGGGCCGGGACTGGTCTCGGCGAACAGCGCGTCGTGCAGTGGCAGCAGCCGGTCCTGCATGGTGATGGCGTCGTTCACCCGGCCTTCCTGCCAGGCAATGTGCATGTCGCTGCACAATCGCGGCGCCACGTTGGCCGTCACGCTGATGCAGCCGTCGCCGCCGGCGGCGAGGAAGGCGATCGCGGTGTGGTCCTCGCCCGAAAGCTGGGCGAAACCGGAGCCGCAGGATCGCCGTGTGTGCATCGGGCGCGCCAGATTGGCCGTCGCGTCCTTCACGCCGACGATGTTGGGGTGCTTGGCGAGGCGCGCCATCGTCTCCACGCTCATGTCGATCACGCTGCGTGACGGGATGTTGTAGATGATGAGCGGCAGGTCCACCGCGTCGGCGATGGCGGTGAAGTGCAGGAACAGCCCCTCCTGCGTCGGCTTGTTGTAGTACGGCGTCACCACCAGGGTCGCATCCGCGCCGGCCTGCTTGGCGTGGCGCGCGAGGTCGATCGCCTCCTCGGTGCTGTTCGAGCCGGCGCCGGCGATCACGGGGACGCGCCCGCGCGCCACCTCGATGGCGATCTCCACCACCCGCTTGTGCTCGTCGTGGCTGAGGGTGGGCGACTCGCCGGTGGTGCCGACCGGGACGAGCCCGTGGGTGCCCTCGTTGATCTGCCAGTCGATGAACGCGGCGTAGGCGCGCTCGTCGACCGAGCCGTCGGCGCGCATCGGCGTGATGGTCGCGACGAGCGATCCCTTGAACATGACGGCCTCCGTCCTCCGCAAATGGATCCGTTGCCGGATTGCTGCCCCGAAAGAATCATTGCCGGGCTCGCGAGGCTAGGCGCGCGGATACTGCGCCGCAAGGCCGGGCTGGGCTACAAGCGGGACATGCCGCGCCGGATTCGCTCCCTCTCCGCCATTCTGTCGCTTCCCGTGGTCGCCCTCTCGCTTCCGGCATGCACCGAGGGGCCGCCGCGTGGACCGATGGACGCCGTGCGGTCCGACCGCTGGGTGGACGCGCAGCAGGCGGCGGCGACCGCCGCGGACCCGGTGGCCGGCAAGCTCGTGACCTATTTCCGGCTGATGGCTCCGAACGGGGCGACGGCGCCCGAGATCGCCGCCTTCGTCGCCGCCAATCCCGGCTGGCCGAACCAGACGCTGCTGGAGCGTCGGCGCCAGGAAGCCCTGGCGCGCGAGGCTGATCAGGCCATCGCCTTGGTCCAGTGCGATCACGGACCGCTGCAGGCGAGCGCCGCGCTGCTCCGCTGCGCCGATGTCTACACAGCTGCCGGCCGCGCGGCCGACGCCGCGCGCGTCGTACGACGGGCGTGGACCAGCGGGATCACCGACATTGCGGCGGAGACGGCGTTTCTCGCCCGCTGGGGCGCGGTTGTCACGCCGCAGGACCAATGGGCGCGGTTCCAGGAGCTGATATGGAAGAACCTGGACGCCGCGGCGCGGCAGGCGGCGCGGCTCGATCCCGGGCAGCGTGCTCTCGCGCAGGCGCGGCTGGCGCTGCGGCGGGATGATCCGTCGGCACCCGCCAAGCTCGCCGCCGTGCCGCCGTCCGGCACAAACGATCCAGGATTGATGCTGGACCGGGCCGCCTGGCTGCGGCGGAAGGACCGGCCGGACGAGGCGCGCGACCTGTGGCTTGCCGGCGGCGAACGGGCCCAGCGCGAGGCTGCGCCAGAGCATCGCCGCGCCTACTGGTCCGAGCGGGACCGGCTTGCCCGCAAGCTGCTGCAAGCGGGGGACGACAAGGGCGCCTATGCGGTAATCGCCGCGGATGGCGACGTCACGGGCGAGCCGCTGCTCGAGGCCGAATTCCTGGCCGGGTTCATCGCCCTCCGCCGGCTGCACGATCCCGCCACGGCAACCAGGCATTTCCAGGCGCTCGCGGCGGCATCGGACTCGGCGATCACCCAAGGCCGGGCGCATTACTGGCTGGGCCGGGCGGCGGTGGAGGCTGGCCACAGTCCCGATGCCGAGTATGCCAAGTCCGCCGCCTGGCCGACCAGCTTCTACGGCCAGCTCGCCGCGCTGGCGCTGGACAAGGAGCCGGCCGCGCTCGCCGACCGCATCCGCGCGCTGCGCGATCCGGCCTGGACCAAGGACCAGGCACTGGACTTCGCCGGCACCGAACTGATCCGCGCCGCCGGCCTTCTGTCCGCCTGGGGCGACGGCCGGCGCGCGCACGCCTTCCTGCTGGACGCCGAGGAACAGGCGCCCACGCCGGCGCAACGCTCGCTCGCCGCCAAGCTGGCACTCGGCCTCGAGATGCCGGACATGGCGGTGGCGATTGCCCGCCGCATGGGCCGCGACGGGCTGATGCTGCCCGATGCCGGATGGCCCGTCCCCGTGCAGGCACCGGCGGACGGGGGGCTCGACCCGGCCATCGTGCTGGCGCTGATCCGTCAGGAGAGCAGCTTCGACGTTCAGGCGGTCAGTCCGTCGGGCGCGCGCGGCCTGATGCAACTGATGCCGGCCACCGCCCAGGAGGTCGCGCGGCAGGTCAACGCGCCCACCTCGCTCGCTTCCCTCACCGACGATCCGCAGCACAACATGCGGCTCGGCACCGCCTATCTGCGGACGGTGCTGGACCGCTTCGGCAATTCCCTGCCGCTCGCCTTCGCCGCTTACAATGCCGGGCCCAACCGGGTGCAGGAATGGCTTGGGGCCAACGGCGATCCGCGAGGAGCGGGCATCGACATGCTGGACTGGATCGAGCTTATTCCCATCGGCGAGACCCGCAATTACGTGCAGCGCCTGCTGGAGAACGCGGTTATCTACCGGGCGCGGCTGGGCAATCCCGCGCCGGTGCTGCTCGCCACCTGGTCGGAATAGGATGCGCTTCGCCCGGCTGATCGCGGGCTTCTTCGGCTGCGGCCGGGTGCCCGTGTCGCCCGGCTCGGCCGGCTCCCTCGCGGCCCTGGTGATCGGCTACTTCCTCCTGCTGCTGCCGACCTACGTGCTGACGCTCGCCGCCCTCATCGCCACCCTGGGCGGGCTCTGGGCGATCCGGGCGGCGCGGGTCGAGGGCGATCCGGGATGGGTGGTGATCGACGAGGTCGCCGGCCAGTGGATCGCGCTGCTCGGCCTCGCCCGGCCGACCCTCCCTGGCCTCCTCGCGGCATTCCTGGTGTTCCGTATCCTCGACATCGCCAAGCCCGGCCCGGTGGGCTGGGCCGACCGGCAGAAGAATGCCGCCGGCATCATGGCGGACGACCTGATCGCCGGCGCGATCGCCGCCGGCATCCTGTGGGCGATGCGGTCACGCTGGCCTGCCGTGTTCGGCTGACAAGCGACGGAGCTTCGGACATGCCATTCGCGCCAGATCGGGCTGACGCGACACTGACCTTCACGGAGCGCCGGAAGGCCGGGCGGGCACTGCGTCAAGCGCTACCCCGCCGCGCGCACACCGCCTGGGCGGCGCCAGCCGGACGGGCCGACCCCGTTCAGATGCTGATCGAGAGCGGCCGCCACCGGATCCAGCGGCTGCTGCCGATCCGGTATGCCAGGATGAACGCCAGCGCCTTCGCGTTCCTGCGCGGCGCGGCCGCGATCATGGCGGCCGATCTCGCCGCGACGCCCGCCAGCGGCCTCGTCGTGCAGGCCGGCGGCGACTGCCATCTGGCGAATTTCGGCACCTACGCATCCCCGGAGGGGACGCCTGTATTCGACGTCAACGATTTCGACGAGACACTCGCCGCGCCGTTCGAGTGGGACGTCAAGCGGCTGGCGGCGAGCTTCGCCGTCGCCGCGCGCGACCGGCGCATGAATGACCGGCAGGCAGGCAATCTCGCGCGGGCGGCCTGCCGGGCCTATCGCGAGCGCATGGCGGTGCTCGCCCGAATGGGACCGCTGCAGGTGTGGCGAGCGCGGATCGACGTGACCAGTGTGCTGTCCTCGATCGGCGATGCCCGGCTGCGCGAGCGCGAGGCCAAGCGGCTGCGAAGCCTGGCGGACGCAAATCGCGCCGGCTACCCGCAGCTGTTGGAGCGCGACGGCGGCGCGTTGCGGATCAAGGTGGCGCTACCCTACACCGTGCCGCTCGTCGGGCAGGTGGATGGTACCTTGGAACACGCCGCGCGTGCGGCTTTCCACTCCTATCGAGCGTCGCTTCGCGAGGATCAGCGCCTGCTGATCGGCCGCTATCGGCTGAGCGATCTCGCTTTCAAGGTGGTCGGCGTGGGCAGCGTCGGCACGTTCTGCGCGATCGGGCTGTTCACCACCGCCGACGGGGACACGCTGCTGCTGCAACTGAAGGAGGCGCAGAGTTCGGCCCTCGCCCCCTATGCCGGACCGAGCCCCTACGCGAACCAGGGCCGGCGCGTGGTGATGGGCCAGCGCATCATGCAAGCGGTGAGCGATCCCTTGCTCGGCTGGACCGACGATGACGGCGACGACCGGCCCTGCTACGTCCGCCAGCTCAAGGACAGCCGCATGGCGATGCTCGGCCGCACCCTGGCGGACGCCGCGCTGGACACTCACGCGCTGCTTTGCGGGTCGGCCCTCGCCAACGCCCACGCGCGTTCGCAAGACGCCGCCCGGCTGTCCGGCTATATGGGCAGCGGCGGCGCGTTTGATGCCGCCATCGCGGAGTTCGCCATGTCCTACGCCGACCAGACCGAGCGCGACTACCGGCTGTTCCAGGAGGCCGTCAAATCCGGCCTGATCGACGCCGCCGCGCCATGATCACCCCCGAATTGCTCCATGAATCCGAGGCGCTGCTGGCCGCCTGCCGCGCGGCGGGCGTCACCCTCGCCACCGCCGAAAGCTGCACCGGCGGCCTGATCGCCGCCACCCTGACGGCGATCGCCGGATCGTCGGACGTGGTGGATCGCGGCTTCGTCACCTACTCGAACGAAGCCAAGACCGAGATGCTCGGCGTCCCGGCGGACCTCATCGCCTCGGTGGGCGCGGTGAGCGAGCCGGTCGCATCGGCGATGGCTGCCGGCGCGATCGGGCATTCGGGCGCCACGATCGCCGTCTCGGTCACCGGCGTCGCCGGACCGGGCGGCGGCAGTCCCGAAAAGCCGGTCGGCATGGTCTGCTTCGGCCTCGCCCGGCGCGGCGTCGCGACCCGGACCGAACATCGGATCTTCCCCGGAGACCGGGCAGCCATTCGGCTGGGGAGCGTGGTCCGGGCGTTCGAGCTGATCCGCGCCGCGCTCTGATCGGGCGCGGCTTGCCGTCGCGCCCGGCGGCTGGCAGGAACCAGCCAATGACCCGCCTGACTGACTTCGCTGCCCGTCGCGGCGACACCCTGCCCCGCATCGCCGCCGGGTCGGTGCTGGCGATACCGCTGTTCCTGATGCACGCGCACGGCGTCGCCGAGGCGCTCATCGCGGTCACCGACGCCTGCTTCCTCGCCCGCTGCGCGCAAGCTGGCGATTGGCGCTGGCTGCGGACGGGCTGGGTGAAGCTGGCATTCGCCTGGTGGGGCTGGGTGCTGGTCTGCTCACTGGCAAACCGTGACGGCATCCTTCAGGCGGTGATCCAGTTCCGCCTGCCAGTGTTCGTCGCGGCGCTCGAATTCTTTGCCCTGCGCGATCCCGGAATCCGCCGCTGGCTGGGGCGCGTGATCGCCGTCTGCGCGGCCTGGATCGCGGCGCAGTCGCTGCTGCAACTTGCCACCGGCCACAATCTGTTCGGCAACGGCCGGGGACCGGCGGGCGAACTGACCGGGCCGTTCCGCAAGCCCCGCGCCGGGCCTCCGCTGTCGCGCATCCTGCTGCCGGTGCTCATCCCGCCCGCCGCCGCCCTGCTCGCCCGCCGCCGCGCGATCCGCACTGCCGGCGCGTACGCGCTGCTGCTCGCCGGGCTCTGCATGATGGTGCTGATCAACCAGCGGATGCCCGCGCTGCTGACCGCGTTCGGCATGGTGGTCTGCGCCCTGCTGCTGCCCCGCCTGCGGCCAGTGGTGCTCGCCGCCATCGTGGCGGGCGGCGCGCTGATCGCCACCTCGGCGATGATCTCACCGCCGACATATCAGCGGCTTGTGCTGCAATTCTCACATCAAATGGAAGATTTTGCGTCCAGCCACTACGGCCTGACCTACACACGCGCGGCCGAAATCGGCCGTCAGCACCCGTGGATCGGCCTCGGCTTCGACGGATTCCGGCACGGCTGCGAGGAGAGGCGGTATTTCCATCCCTCGCTCGACGGCGCCGAACCGCTGGGCGGCGGCAGTGAGATTTGCACGCAGCATCCGCACAATTTCTACATGGAGGCGCTCGACAGCGGCGGCGTCCCCGGCTTGCTGTTGTTCGCCGCCCTGGCCGGGTCGTGGCTGGCGGCGGTCGGCGCCGGGCTGTGGCGCGACCCCGAACCGCTGCGGGTCGGGCTATTCGCCTCGGTGCTGCTCCAGGTCTGGCCGATCGCCTCGACCGGCGCCTTCAGCTCGATGCCAATGGGCGGCTGGTTCTTCTTGCTGCTGGGCTGGGCTCTGGCCGAGACGAGGAACCGGGACGCAGCCCCGGACCCGTAATTCCGACACCCTTGTCGTCGCGAGCCGCGCAGCGGGCGC
>CAWCHV010000007.1:1142500-2653270 GCA_963795435.1 uncultured Alphaproteobacteria bacterium | reverse complement strand
ACGGCGGCGCTGCTGGCGCCGGTGTTGCCGGCCGCGTCGGTCTCCTGTGCCGTGACGCCATGCGTGCCGTCGCCGGTCGTCAGGGTGACGTTGCTGCTCCAGGTGCCGTCGAGCCCGACTGTCGCCGAGCCGACCGAGGCGGCGCCGTCCCACACGACGACCGTCCCGCCGGCCTCGCCGGTGCCGCTCACCGTCTGGTTCGGATCGTTGGTCAGCCCGCCCATGCTGGTGATCACCGGCGCTGCAGGGGGGGTGACGTCTAGCGTGTAGCTGACGCTGCTCGCGCTGGCGTTGCCGGCCGCATCGGTTTCGCTCACCGTTAGGGTATGCGGCCATTCGCCCGCCAAGGTGACCTGGGCGCTCCAGGTGCTGTCGGTGCCCACCACCGCCGTGCCGAGCGGCGTGGCGCCGTCCAACACGACGACGGTTCTGCCGACCTCACCCGTGCCGTTCAGCGTCACCGCTGCCTGGTTGACCGGGCCGCCCGTGCTCGTCACGGTCAGCGCCGGCGGCGTGGTGTCCAGCGTGTAGCCGAGGCCATTGCTGCTGCCGGTATTGCCGGCGGCGTCAGTCTCGCTCGCTGTCACGCTGTGCGAACCGTCGCCCGTCAGGGTGACGCTGGTGCTCCACGTGCTGTTGCCTCCGACGATCGCCGAGCCGACCGAGGTGGCGCCGTCCCATACGGTGACCGTGCCGCCGGCCTCGGCCGTGCCGCTCACGATCTGGCTCGCCTCCTTGGTCAGCCCGGGTGTGCCGGTGATCGTCACGATCGGTGGGGTGGTGTCCAGCGTGTAGTCGACGGGGTCGCTGCTGGCGCCGGTGTTGCCCGCGGCGTCGGTCTCGCTCGCGGTCAGGCTGTGCGTCCCGTCGTCCGTGGTCAGGGTGACGTTGGCGGTCCAGCTGCCATCGTCTCCGGCGATCGCCGAGCCGACCGGGGTGGCGCCGTCCCATACCGCGACGGTTCCGCCGGCTTCGCCGGTGCCGCTCACCGTCTGTGCCGGATCGTTGGTCAGCACATCGGTGCTGGTGATCACCGGCGGCGCAGGGGGGGTGGTATCCAGCGTATAATCCACGGCGGCGCTGTTGGCACCGGTGTTGCCGGCGGCGTCCGTCTCGATCGCTGTCAGACTGTGCATCCCGTCGCCATTCGTCAGAGTGACGTTGGCGCTCCAGTTGCCGTTGAGCCCAACCGCCCCCGAGCCGACCGAGGTGGCGCCGTCCCACACGATGACCGTACCGCCGGCCTCGCTCGAATTGGTGGTGCCGCTTACGGTCAATGCCGGATCGTTGGTCAGCATGCCGGCGCTGGTGATCACCGGGGCCGTTGGGGGGGTGGTGTCCAGGGTGTAGCTGATGCTGCGGCCGCTCGCGTTGTTGGCGGCGTCGGTCTCGCTCACCGTGAGGATGTGCGACCCTTCGCCGCTGAGCGTGACATGGGTGCTCCAAGTGCCATCGAGGGCCACCGTCGCGGTGCCGAGCAGCGTGGCGCCGTCCAACAGGACGATTGTCCTGCCAGCCTCGCCGGTGCCGCTCACCGTCTGGCCCGCGTTATTGGTCAGCCCGCCCGTGCTGGTGACCGCCAGGACTGGCGGCGTGGTGTCCAGCGTGTAGCCGAGGCCATTGCTGCTGCCGGTGTTGCCCGCCGCGTCGGCCTCGCTCGCCGTCAGGGTATGCGGACCGTCGCCCGTCAGGGTGACGCTGGTGCTCCATTTGCCGTCCACTCCGAC
This sequence comes from uncultured Alphaproteobacteria bacterium, assembly GCA_963795435.1. Lineage (GTDB taxonomy): Bacteria > Pseudomonadota > Alphaproteobacteria > Acetobacterales > Acetobacteraceae > JAFKFI01. Next base: position 2,651,543 of record CAWCHV010000007.1, on the reverse strand, counting down.
GACCGCCGAGCCGACCGAGGTGACGCCATCCGATACGGTGACCATGCCGCCGGCCTCGGCCGTGCCGCTGACCGTCTGGCTCGCGTGGTTGGTCAGCCCGGGTGTGCCGGTGATCGTCACCGTCGGTGCCGTCTCGTCCACGGTCAACGTCCCGCTCGCCTCGGGCGCCGAGTGGTTGGCCTGATCCATGACGTCGGCGGTGACGGTGTAGCCGCCGTCCGCCAGATGATCCGAGCCCGGCACCACGAGCGTCCAGGCGCCGCCGGACGCTGTCGCCTGATAGGGGCTGCCCACCGGGTTCGAGTCGCCGTCGAGGATTCGCACGCTGACCACCTGGCCGTCCTCGACGTCGGTCGACCCGCTGATCGTGAAGCCAACCGCCGCCGCGTTGGCGTTCAGCGTGGCCCCGGCGTTGACGGGGTCGATCGTCACCGTCGGCGCAATGACGGTCGGCAGTGTGTAGGTGAGGCTGCCGCTGGGGTCGCTCACCGTGGTGACGTGGTTCACGCTGTCGGTGGTGATCGTCACCGTGTCGGTCGCGGCGAAGGTCCAGTTGCCGTTGGACGTGCCGTCCGCGCCGAACACCGTCAGCGGCGCGCCGTCGGTCGTCACGGTGATCGGGCCGTTCCCCGCATGGACCGTGGTGGCGCCATGCTGGGTCAGAGCGATCGGGCCCGTCCCGCCGTTGATGGTCGTGCCGCCGGAGCTGCCGGTGAGGGTCGCGCCGCCGCCGCCGGCGGTGAAGGTCAGTGTCCCCGGCCCCGTCGCGTTGACCACGATCGGATTGGCATTGCCGCTCGCGTCCACGGTCACGTCGTCCGGCATCCCCGAGCCGTTGATCGTATCGGTGCCCTGCGACGCAATGATCGTGGTCGGGAGCCCGAATGGGATGAGTGTGATGACGTTGTGATCGGGCAGATCGGAGATCGTGCCGCCGAAGGCGGTGATGTGGTTGGTCGCGTATCCGTCAGCGAGCACGGTGGTCGCGCCGCTGTTCGTGTCGGTCAGCGTGGTGGCGTGCGTCGCGCTGTCGGTGGCGATCGTCACGGTGTCGCCCGCCGCGACATTGGGCCAGTTGGCGGTCGACACGCCATCCTCGCCGATGACGGTCAGCAGCGAGCCGTCCGCGGTCACGGTGATCGTGCCGTCCCCCGCGTTGATCATGGTGAGACCATGCTGGGCCAGCGCGATGTTGCCGACACCGCCGGTGACGATCGTGGCGGTGGCGCCGCCGGAGATCGTCGCGTCGCCAGGACCGGCAACGAAGGTGAGCTGATCGGCGGTGGCGGCATTGACCACGATCGGGTTGGCGTTGCCGCTGGCGTCCACCGTGAGATCGCCGGTGCCAGCGTTGATCGTGTCGGTGCCCTGCGACGCCGTGACTGTCGCATCGGTCGCGCCGAGGTTGATGACGTTGTCGCCCGCGATGTCGGCGACGGGGCCGCCCGCCGTGCCGTCAATGACGTTGACGATCGCCCCCACCAGCAGCTCGGTCGTGGTCCCGGCGGTGACGTCGACCACGGTGGTGAGGCCGGTGCCATCGGTCGTGATCTGCAGCGTGTCGCCGGTCGTGCCGGCCCAATTCAGGGTCTCCAGCGAATCCGGCCGGGAAATGGAGAGCGAATTGCCGTCGGTGACGATGGTAATCGTCCGGGCGCCCCCGATGACGCTGGCGTAGCCATTCTGGTTGAGCAGGATTGAACCCTGGCCGCCGACGATCGTGGGACTCTGCGAGCCGTCCACCGTGGCCGGTCCGTTTCCGCCGACGAAGCACACCGTCCCCTGAGAGAAGGGATCGTTTGGCGACGCGATCGTTACCGGGCCATCTCCGCCGGTGATCGTGTTGCCGCCATCCCCCGGAAAGAAATCGAGCGCACCCAAGCCGGCGTTGACTACTACGTCATTGGTGTTGTTCGTCGCATCGACGACCATGTCACCGATGCCACCGTTGATGGTGTCGGTGCCTAGTGACGCAGTGACGGTGATCTGAAAACCATTCGAGTTGATGACGTTGTCGCCAGCAACATCGGGGACGGTTTCACCATCAATGGTCGCGTCGATCACATTGGACATTTTCGCTCGCTCTCGCTGTTCCATGAGCGGCGCAATTCGTGCGCCCTGGGAGCGAAATTGAGCGAGGCACGTGAACAAACGGCTAACTGAGAGACGATCCGCCGAAAAGAGCCGCCTCGGACGGCGGCTTCGCGCCGGTCAGCCGGTCGGGATCAACGGATCGGCGGCGGGTATTGCAGGCCGCCCTTGTTCCACAGCTTGTTGAGCCCGCGCGGTACGCCCATCGGGGTGATGTCGCGGTCCCACATCTCGCCGAAATTGCCCACCTGCTTGATCACGTTGTAGGCCCATTTGTTGTCGACCCCGAGCGCCTTGCCCATGTCGCCGTCGACGCCGAGCAAGCGGCGGATATCGGGGTTGGTGCTCGACAGCATCTCGTCGACGTTCTTGCTGGTCACCCCGTCCTCCTCGGCGGTGAGCATGGCGATGAAGGTCCAGCGCACCAAGTCGAACCATTTGTCGTCGCCCTTGCGCACCATCGCGCCGAGCGGCTCCTTGCTGATGACCTCGGGGAGGATGACGTAGTCGTCGGCCTTGGCCCCTTGGGCGAAACGGGTGGTGGCGAGCCCCGAGCCGTCGGTCGAATAGGCGTCGCAGCGGCCGGAGAAGAAGGCGTTCTGGATCTCCGCGTAGTCCTGGATCAGCACCGGCGTGAATTTCATCTTGTTGATGCGGAAATAGTCGTTGATCGCGAGCTCGGTGCTGGTGCCGGGCTGCACGCAGATGGTGGCGCCGTCGAGTTCCTTGGCGGATTTCACGCCGGTCGACTTCTTCACCATGAAGGCGGTGCCGTCGTAGTAATTCACCCAAGCGAACAAGAGCCCGAGATTGGCCTCGCGCCCGAGGGTCCAGGTGGTGCTGCGAATCAGCGCGTCGATCTCGCCGGATTGCAGCGCGGTGAAGCGGTTGGTCGTGGTCAGCGGCACGAACTTCACCTTGTTCTGGTCGCCGAGCACGGCGGCCGCCACGGCGCGACAGGAATCCGCGTCGAGCCCGCGCTCGACGCCCTGGCTGTCCGGCAGCGAGAAGCCCGGCACCCCAGTCGAGACGCCGCAAATCAGCTGCCCGCGCTGGCGCACCGCGTCCATCGTCGCCGAACCGGAGCCCTGCGCCTGGGCCGGACGCGGCATGAGGCCGCCCGCCGCGAGAAGCAGCGCACCGGCAGCCAAGCCCGCGCGCGCGATCGTCCCGGGAATTGTCCAAGGGATCGTCGAACCGATCATCGTGAGGTCTCCCCAACTGCCCGCGGGTTGGCCCCGCCACGCCCGACTGTGCGGGAGACGGGGCGGAAGATCAACGGATTGGACCCGAAAGGGTCGGCTCGCCTCCGGCAAATCGCGAGCGATCCGGTAACTGAGCCGCATTGCGCCTTATGGTTGAATTGCATCCATGCTATTGTCTGTTTCGATGAGCACCCTGAGCGCCCGACCGAGCCTCGTCCCGCTCGCGTGTCACCTGCGCTGGCGGATCGCGCCGGGGCTGGCGGTCGCCCTGATCGGCGGCCTCGCGGGCGGCATCGCGATCCTGTCGGCGGCGGCGCGATGGCACGATTGGCCGGCGCCCGAGACGGCGTGCCGGCTGGCCGCGGGCCTGGCGGTGTCGGCGATGATCGCCGCGGCGGCGCTGTCGATGCCCTCCGGCGGGCTGCGGCGTTTGGCCGGCTGCCCTGACTGGGCGGTGGCGCTGGGCTGTATCGGCTGCGCCGTCGTCGCGGCGCTGATCGCGCGGTTCGCCTTCGGCGGGTTCGCCAACTCGGCCGACGAGTACGGGTTCCTGTTCGCCGCCGAGACGTTCCTGCGCGGCCGGGCGACCAACGCCATCCCGGCGGACCCTGGGCTGGTGAAGCAGGTCTACGTTATCGCCCGCGACGGACGCTGGGCGAGCCAATACCTGCCTGCCTGGCCGGCGATCCTGGCCGCGTTCGGCTGCGTCGGGCTGCCGGCCTGGCTCGCCGCGCCAGCCTCGGCGCTCGGGATGCTCGGCCTGCTCGCCCGCGCCGCGCGGCGCGTGGCGGCCCCGGCGGGAATGACGGCGGAGGTCGCCGCCTGGACCGTGCTGGCCTGCGCCGCATCGCCCTTCGTGCTGCTGAACGCGGCCACCTATTTCTCGCATTGCGCCAGCGCCCTGTTCGCGACTGGCGCGGTGCTCGCGCAGATCGAGGCGGACCGCCGGCGGGACCGGCGCTGGCTCGGACTCGCGGGCGCGTGCCTGGGCGCCCTGCTGCTGTGCCGGATCGACAGCCTGCTGGTCGCCGGGAGCGGCCTGTTCTGCGCCTGGGCGGCGCGTCCGGCAAGGGTGCGGGCGCTGGCCGCCTATGCGGCGGGCGCCGCGCCGTTCGTGCTCGCCTTCGCGCTCTACAATCTCGCGGTGACCGGCAATCCGCTGATGCCGCCGACCGTCTGGGGCGGCAATCTCACCATCGGCGCGGGCGGGCTCGCCGGAGTGGAGCCGGATGCAGGGCACTGGCGCGCACTCGCGCAGACCGCCTGGCGCGTGAGCGACCTCGCCGACACCACCACGCTGGTCATCCCCGCACTGTATGTCTGGGCGTTGCTGCGCGGCGTGCGGCGCCGCACGCTGGCGTTCTACGACGCGATCCCGCCGGCGGCCGTCGCCCTGTTCCTGGTGTTCCCCGACTACGGCGGCTGGCAGATGGGGCCGCGCTACTGGTTCGACGGGTTCGTGGTGATGCACCTGACCGTGGCGCGCGACATCGCCTTGTCGCTCGAGCCGGGGCGCACGCGGCTCGTCGCCCTGCTGGTGCTGCTCGTCCCGGCGCAGCTCGCCATGCTGCCGGCGCAGGTGGGTCTCCACGCCCGCCTGATGGCCGAGCGCGCCGCGCCGTTCCGGCTCGCGGCCACCCTGCCCGGCAAGCAGGCCTTCGTGCTGGTGGGCGATTTCCCGAGCGGGTTCGACGCCCGCTTCAACCGCCGCAACATCCACCGCGCGCAGGATTTCATGCGCAACGGCCCCGATCTGGCGGACCCCGCCTTGCGCGGGCGCGTGCTGTTCGCCCGGGCCGACACGCCGAACGCGCTGGCCCGCGCCTGCCGGCTCTGGCCCGGCGTGCCCGGCTACAGCTTCTTGCTCGGCCCCGCCGAACCCGAGGGCAGGCTCACGCGACTGGAATGCCCACCGGGCTAGCTCTCGCCGGCCAGCTCCCGACCGAGGCTCGCTCTTCACTTCCGCCGCGCGACCTGCCACATCGGTCGCGCCATGCTGCATCTGGTCAAGCTCGCGGTCGGCGTGCGGGACGTCGAGCACCTTCGCGCCCTCCAGGCGGAGCGGGTGGCACGCCAGCCGCCACTGCGCCACCGCACCCGCAACCGCCCGCGCCGCGCCGCCGAGGTGGTCGACGGCGGCTCGATATACTGGGTGGTGAGCGGCGCGGTGCTGGTGCGTCAGCGCATCACGGATATCGTCGAGGACCATTGGGAGGACGGCAGCCGGTGCAGCGGGCTGATCCTCGACCCGGCCTTGGTGAGCGTCGCGGGGCGGCCGATGAAGCCGTTCCAGGGCTGGCGCTACCTCGCCGCGGCCGACGCCCCCGTCGACCTCGACGCCATGCCCGAGCCGCAGGGCGGAGCGGACCTGCCGGCCTCGCTGCGGCGCGAGCTGGTTGCGTTGTGCCTGATCTGAGACAATCCACGCGCGAATTGGCTTGCTCGACTCGGACGGGGACATGATGATCGGGCCAGACGATTAGGTCCGCGTCCTCGCCTGTCGTCTGACCCTTTAGCCCGTCAACCCGCCACCCCCAACCCAGCGTTCCCGGAGCCCCAATCGTGAGCATTTCGCGTCGAATCCTGCTCGGCAAGCTTGGCCTGATCGTCCCGGCCGCCGCCATCCTCTCCGCGACCGGCCTTTCGGCGACCGTCGCGCGCGCGGCGACCGAAGATGCGCCCGCCGCCACCCCGCATCACGGCAAGAAGAAGCACCACGCCTCCAAATCGTCCCACAAGCACAAGAGCACCAAGGTCAGCACCACCGGCTGATCCATCATGGCCGGCGACGGCGCGACGGCCGGCCATCCACGACTTCCTTGAGCACCCGCAAAGCCGTGGATGCCCGTGCCAAGCACGGGCATGACGGTGAAAATATCAGACGACGGTCGATCGGCTGCCGCGCTATCCGGCATTCGCCTCTAATAGCGCGCGCAACCCGCTGAGCACTTGCGCCGGGGTGGGCGGGCAGCCGCCGATCACCAGGCTGACGGGCACCGCCGCGGCGGTGCCGCCGAGCACGGCGTAGCTGCCCTTGAACACGCCGCCATCCACCGCGCAGTCGCCGATGGCGACCACCCATTTCGGGTCCGGCGTCGCCTCCCACGTCCGCTCCAGCGCCTCGCGCAGATTGCGCGTCAGCGGCCCCGTCACCAGCAGCACGTCGGCGTGACGCGGGCTGGCCACGAAGCGAAGCCCGAACCGCTCCAAATCGTAGACGATCCCGCCGAGCGCATGGAGCTCCAGCTCGCAGCCGTTGCAGCTCCCCGCATCGACGTGCCGGATCGCCAGGCTGCGTCCGAGCCGCCGCTGCGCCGCCGCCTCCAGCGCCGCGGCGAGCGACTGCACGGTGTCGTCGGGCGGCTTTCCGGTGCGGTCGGTCGCCGGGCCGTCGCGCAGCGAGCGGGCGATGCGGCGCCACACCATCAGAGATCGACCCCCGAGTACGAGCAGTTGAACGAGCGGTTCACCAGGGGGAAATCGGCGACGACGATGCCGTGCGCGGCGGCCTCGACCAGCGGCCATTGCGCCCAGCTCGGGTCGCGCGGGAAAGCGCTGGCGATCTGGCCGTTGTCGAGCCGCAGCCAGTGCCAGATGTCGCCGCGAAACCCCTCGGCGACGCCGATCCCCTCGCCGCTCGCGGACGGCAGCGGCACCGCGACTTCCCCCTCGGGCAGCCCGGCCAGCAGCGCGCGGAGCAGGCGGATGCTCTCGGCGATCTCCGCCAGCCGGACCCGCACGCGAGCGTCGACGTCGCCTTCCGTCATCACCGGGACGGTCAGGCCTAGACCGGGATAGGGCGGGTAGCCGGGAAATCGCCGCGCGTCGAAATCGCGCCCCGACGCGCGGCCGACATAGCCGCCCGCCGCGAAATGCCGCGCCAGAGCCGGGGCGACGGTGCCGGTGCCGATCACCCGGTCGGCGAGGCTGGCGTAGTCGGCGTAGACGCGCGCGAGGTCGGGCAGCTCGGCCGCCACGCCGGCCAGCGCGCGCAGCACCGCCTCCGTCCCGCCGGGCGCGATATCCGCCGCGACGCCTCCAGGCACCACGCAATCCATCATCAGCCGGTGGCCGAACGCGACGCCAGCGGCGCGCAGCACCGCCTCGCGATGGAAGCCGAAACGCGCGAGGGCGAAGGCGAAGCTCGCGTCGTTGCAGATGCCGCCGGCGTCGCCGAGGTGGTTGGCGATCCGCTCCAGCTCCGCCATCACGGCGCGCAGTGCCTGGGCGCGCGGCGGCGGCGCGGTCTCCAGCGCGGCCTCGGCGGCGTGCGCGAAGGCGATGGCGTGCGCGACCGTGGAGTCGCCCGACAATCGGGCCGCGAAGCGGGCGGCGGCGCGCGGCGACTTGCCGCGCATCAGGGTAAGCGTGCCCTTGTGCGCGTAGCCGAGCCGCGTCTCCAGCCGCACGATCGTCTCGCCCTGCGCGGTGAAGCGGAAATGCCCCGGCTCGATGATGCCGGCGTGGATCGGCCCGACCGCGAGCTGGTGCAGATCATCGCCCTCGGCGAGCAGGAACTCCGGCGGCTCGGGCGCGCCGCCGGCCGGCGGACCCGGCCGCAGCGCCATCGGCTGCGTGTGGCCCCAGCGCCCATGATCGAGCCACGGCCGCGCGTCGCGCCCGCCCTGCGCCGCATGGCCCCACAGATCGGCCACCATCCGCTCGAACCACGCCGCCCCCGGGCGATGCGGCGACAGCGCCGGGTAGGTGCCCGCCGTCACCAGGGTCGAGACCGGCAGCACCTCGCCCGCCGCCCGGTCGAGGAACAGCGCGTGCGCGCTGGCCGTGTCGGCCCACAGCGCGATCAGGTCCAGGCTCGGATCGTCGCCCAGCGCCGCCGCCATCGCGCCCCACCTGTCGGCGTCCAGCACGTGACGCGGCCAGGGGCGGCACGGCTCGGCCGGTCCCGAGCGGATCAGGTCGGCGGCGGTCATCGAACGGCGCTCGCGAGCCAGTCGGTCACGACGGCCGGCATCGCCAGGCCGAGGGCGAGCACGAGGGCGAGTTGCAGCCAGGTCGGCGCGAGGGCCAGCGCGGTCGGCGCCGGTCCGATATCCGGCGTCGGCGGCCCGAGACACAGCGATTGCAGCCGCGCGATCACCGCCCACGCCCCCACCACGAGCCCGATGCCGAGCGGGATGGCAAGCAGCGGCGCACCGCGCATCGTCGCCGTCACTATCAGAAACTCGCTGCTGAACAGGCCGAACGGCGGCAGCGCCGCCACCGCGACGATGCCGGCGGCGAGGGTGAGCCCGAGCAGCCGCTGCGTCGCCAGCAGGCCGGTGATGTCGGCGAAACGCTGCCCGCGCTTGAGTTGCGCTGCGCGCCCGACGCACTGGAAGATCGACGCCTTGGTGAGCGTGTGCAACGTCATGTGCAGCAGCCCCGCGAACATCGCCGCCGGCCCGCCGAGGCCGAACGCGAAGGCGGCCACGCCGCTCTGCTCGATGGTGGAGAAGGCAAAGAACCGCTTCACGTCGCGCCGCCGCCACAGGCTGAAGGCGGCGAGCAGCACCGAGAGCAAGCCCAGCGCCATGATCGGCGGCCCGGGGTCGATGGCGTCGGCATTGGCCGCCAGTACGCCGCGCAGGCGCAGGATGACGAACAGCGCCACGTTGAGGATGGAGCCGGCGAGCACGGCGGACACCGGCGTCGGCCCCTCGGCGTGCGCGTCGGGCATCCAGGAATGCAGCGGCGCCAGCGCCGCCTTGGTGCCGTAGCCGAGCAGCAGGAACACGAAGGCGAGGTTCAGCACCGGCGCGTCGCAGCGCGGTGCCGAGGCGAGCAGCCCGCTCCAGCTCATCGCCGCCATGCCTGGGCCAAGCGCCGGCAGCGCCGCGAGATAGAGGACGACGGTGCCGAACAGCGCCAGCGCTATGCCGACGCCGCAAACAATGAAGTATTTCCACGAGGCCTCGACCGCCTCGGCGGTGCGTGGCAGGCCCACCACGAGCACCGCCGCGATGGTCGCCGCCTCCATCGCCACCCAGGTGACGCCGAGATTGTTCGACAGCAGCGCCAGCAGCATCCCGCCGACGAAGCATTGGTACATCGCGTGATAGAGCCGCAGCCGCCGCCGGTTGAGCCGCCGCGCCGCGATCTCCGCCCGCACGTAGCCGACGCTGAACCACGACGTCGTCATCCCGATGAACGCGGTCAGCAGCGCGATGTGCGCGGCCAGCGGATCGACCAGCAGCAGCGGGCCGACGGTGCCGACGCACCACGGCAGCGTGCAGGCGAGTGCCAAGGTGAGTGCCGAGGCGGCGCAGTTGATCCACGCGCCGGCGCGCCAGGACGGCACGGCGGCGAGCACGCCGGCGGCAAGGAACGGCGTCACCGCGACCAGACCGGCGAGCACGAAAGCGGGGGAAACAATCATCGGAGCAGTTCGCCGAGCCGGTCGAGACGACCGACATCCAGGCTCTCGAACCGTTCGCGGATGCGGAAAAAGAACAAGCCGAACACGATGAAGGCGATCATCACCAGGAACGCCACCGAGAGTTCCACGATCAGCGGCATCCCGGCGACGCTGACGGCGGCGAGGATCAGGCCGTTTTCCAATGACATGAACCCGACCACCTGCGTCAGCGCGTTGCGCCGTGTAATCATCATCAGCAGGCCGAGCAGCACCACCGACAGCGCGAGCGCCAAATCCTCGCGCGTCAATGCCTGCGAGGCGAGCGTGGTCGGCAACACCACGAGGATCGACAGCGCCACCAGCCCGACGCCCAGGATCATGCTCGGGAAGATGCCGAGCGCGGTTTCGATCGAGCGGTGGATTTCCAGGCGGCGCACGATCCGATGCAGCGCGACCGGGATCACGACCCCCTTTGCCGACACCGCGATGAGCGCCGTGAGATAGAGATGCCCGGCACCCTGCACATAACCCTGCCACGCAGCCGCCGCCGCCAGCACCCAGCCTTGCAGCGCGAAGATGTTGATGACCGCGCTGACCCGGCGCTGGTAGAGCAGCGCGAAGGAGAGCACGAGCGCCGCCCCGCCCAGCATGTGCGCCGCGTCGTAATCCAGCACCCCGAACCCGAGATGCGGCGGCATCACATGAAATCCGGATGCGGTCGCATCACGCGAACCCTTGGCTGACGAACAGGAACACCGCAGCGAGCAGCCCCAGCAGCAATGCGATGCCGAGGAATTCAGGCACGCGGAACACCCGCATCTTGGCCTGCGCCGTCTCCAGCACCGCGAGTGCCACCGCCAGCACGCCCATCTTCAACGCCCAGCACGCCAGCCCGACGAGCCACGCGAGCGGTCCGGCCCCCGCCGGCGCCGCGCCAAACGGGACGAACACCGTGGCGATCAGCGTGAACCACAGCAGCAGCTTGAGCATCGCCGCGCCGTCGATCAGCGCCAAGTCGCGGCCACTGTATTCCAGCACCATCGCCTCATGCACCATCGTCAGCTCGAGATGCGCTGCAGGGTTATCCGCGGGAATGCGGCCGTTCTCGGTCAGCGCGACGGCGACGAACGCGACGGCGGCGAGCCCGAGCGAGACGCGCAGGCCGAAGCTGCCCTCGCGCAGCAGCTCGGCGATGGCGTCGAGGTTGGTAGTGCCGGCAAGCAACGCGAGGGTGAAGATCACCATCAGCAACGCGGGCTCGGCGAACACCGCGAATGTCATCTCCCGACTCGCGCCGATGCCGCCGAACCCGGTGCCGACATCCATCCCGGCGAGCGCCAGGGTGCAGCGCGCCAGGGTCAGCAGCCCGGCGATCACCAGCAGGTCGGCAATTGGCGCGCTCGCCATGCCGAGCGCGAAGGAGGGCACCAGCAGCGCCGCGACGCCGATCGCCGCGAACTGCACGACGGGCGCCGCCTCGAACAACGACGTCGCGTTCTCGGCCAGCACCGGCTGCTTGCGGGTGAGCCGCGCGATATCGCGCCACGGCTGCAAGGGCGACGCGCCAACCCGCCCGAGCAGCCGCGCCTTGAGCCAGCGCACGATCCCGGTAAGCAGCGGCGCCGCGGCGAGCATCAGCGCGATGTGCAGCACTTGCGTGACGAGACCGAGCAACAGGCTCACCTCGCCTCCAGCAGCGCAACCACGGCGAGGAACAGCACCAGGGCGACGAACATCACCGACAGCACCCGCCGGATGGTGAGGAACTGCATCCGGTCGGCCTGCGCGGACAGGGCCTCGCGCAGCCGCAGGATCGGTCGGAACAGCAGCGTGTCGGCGGGATCGCCTTGCCCGGCATCGAACCGCGCGGGCCGCGTGTCGCCGGGCGCCGGCATATCCACCGCCTCGCGCGCCGCCAGCAGCGCGGCGCCAAGGCTCCGGCGCAGCGGCTGCGCGAACGAGGCCCCCCCATACTGGGTCGCCGGATCGCCGAACGGCAGCCAGGCCGGCGGCGCGGCGAACCCGTTGGCCCAGAACGGAGCACGCCGGCTGCCCGCCACCGTCCAGCGCCGCAGCACGAGGACCAGCGCGACGCCCGAGGCGGCGAGCAGCATGGCGACGACGATGGGCGCGTAGCCGGTCGCCTCGGCGGTGGGTGCGATCGAGAGCCAGCCGGCGCGGTCCGCCATGCCGGAGCCGGTCAGCGTCCGCAGCGCCGGTTCCGCCAAGGCGAGCACCGGGCCGGGCAGCAAGCCGAGCAGCCCGGCAAGGCCCGCCAGCCCGATCATCGCCCAGCGCGCGGCCGGGGCCGCCTCCTCGGCGGCGGCGGCGCGCGGCGTGCGCGGGCGGCCGAGGAAGGCGACGCCGATCAGCCGCACGGCGGCGGCGGCGGCGAGCGCGGCGGCCATCGCCATCAGCGCCGCGACGACCGCGAACATGGTCTGCATGGCGATCCCGCCGATGCGCGGCGCGGCGAGCACCGACTGGAACAGCAGCCACTCGCTGGCGAAACCCGGCCCCGGCGGCAGCGCCGCCAGCCCCGCGCAGCCGACCAGCGCGCAGGTTGTTGTCACGGGCATCTGATGGATCAGCCCGCCGAGCCGCGCCAGCAACCGGCTGCCGGCGCCGTGCTGCGCCGCCCCCGCGCACAGGAACAGCAGCGTCTTGAACACGCCATGATTGAGCGCGTGCAGCAGCGCCGCCGCGAGGGCGAGGGAGGCGAGCGCCGGCAGGTCCGCCGCCCGCGCCGCCAGCGCCAGGCCGAGGCCGATGGCGACGAACCCGACATGCTCGACGGTGCTCGCCGCCAGCACCGATTTGAGGTCCGCCTCCATGTTGGCCCGCAACCCGCCGAGCACGGCCGAGGCCGATCCCGCCACCAGCAGCGGCACGCTCCACCACAGCGGCTGCAGCGGCCCGCACAGATCGAACAGGACCCGCACGATCACGTACAGCGCCACCTTCGTCATCGCCCCCGACATCAGCGCGGAGACGTGGCTGGGTGCGGCCGGATGGGCGAGCGGCAGCCACACATGCAGCGGTGCGAGCCCGGCCTTCGACCCCGCGCCGAGCAGCACCAGCGCCAGGACCGCACTCGCCCGCCAGCCCTCGGGCGGGACGGCGCGCATCGCGGCGAAGCGAAGGTCGAGACCGAGCGGCCCGAGCGGCGCCAACAGCGCGAATGCCGGGATCAGGCACGCCGCGCCGAACGCCGCCATGCCGAGATAGAGCAATGCCGCGTCGCGCGAGGCTCCCTCCTCGCGCCGCGCCAGCACCATCGCCCAGGAGGCGAGCGACATCAGCTCGAAGCCGAACACCAGGGAGAAACTGTCGGCGGCCAGCAGGGTCAGGGCCATCGCGCCGAGGAACGCGGGGAAGAACGGCAGCGCGCGCCGGTCCTCCATGTCGTGCGGCTCCAGCGCGTAGACCGAGCAGGCCGCGCCGGTCACGAACAGCAGCAGGAGGAAGAACCCGGACAGCGCATCGACGCCGAGCAGCGCGCTGGCGCCCGGCGGCCCGAGCGGCAACACGAACCCGGCGGCCGGGGCGCCCGCGAGGAGGAAGGCGAACGCGGTCAGCGCGCCGACGCCGCACAGCGCGGCGCTTCCCGCCATGATCAGCAACGCGCGCCCCGGCAGGAACGCGGCCGCCAGCGCCAGCCCGAACAGCCCGAGGGCGACGCAGCCGAGCAGCACGGGCGCGAGCAGGGCGGGAAGGATCACGGGCAGACGTTAACCCGCGCCTCGGCCGCGCCGGAAGGGTGTCGTGGGTGGCCGGCCTTGGCCGACCATGACGGTGCGGGCGCGCACAGCCGGCGAGCGAGTGTTAGCCAGCCTCGTCCGGGCCCGGTGGCTCTCCGGGCTCAATCACCCGGTCGCCAGAATGCCGCCGCACCAGGCTGCTGGCATATCGCGGCATCACATCGGGCATGATGGTCCGCCCCTCCGGTGGCCGTCCGACGCCGAACACGTGGCGGGGGAAGTCGAGCGCCTTCTGCACTGTCCAGATCGCGTCGTGCCGCTCGGGCGGCAGGATTTGCACGGGGTCGCCGACCGCGATCCAGCCCAGCGGCACGACGGCCCCGGCCGGAAGAACACTGCGTATGTGGACGATGCCGTTGATCCGCACCTCCGCGCCGCGGCCGATCCGCGCGCCGTTGAACACCGTGGAGCCAGTGGCCAGGAACACCTCGTCCTCCACGACGCAGCCGGTCAGATAGCCGCGCGGCCCGACGAGCACGTTGTCGCCGAGCGTCAAGGGCGACCCGCGGACACCGCGCAGGACGGCGGTATCCATGACGATGCAATTGGCGCCGATCCGGACGGCGCCGCTCTCCGCGACGAGCACGGCGCCGAAGCCGATCGAGCAATTCGGGCCGACCACGACATCGCCGCACAGCGTGGCGTTGGGCGCGATCCGGGTGGTGGGATGGACGGTGGGGGATTGGCCTTCGTGCTCGATCAGCATGGTCACAGCATCCCGAGACCCTGCTTGCGCCGAGGCGGCGGGAATTCCGCGTCGATCGTGGCGAAATCCGCCTCGGTCAGCACGATGTCGGACGCCGCCGCGTTCTCCCGCACATGCGCGGCGTCCCCGGCCTTGGGGATCGAGATCACGGTCGAGCTCCTGAGCCCCCAGGCGATCGCGACCTGCGCCGGCGTCGCGCCGTGCCGGGCCGCGACCTCGGCCAGCGCGGGCGAGCGGAGCAGCCGCCCGGCTTGGCCGACCGGCGAATAGGCCATCACCGGGATGCGACGCCGCGCGCACCAGGGCAGCAGGTCGAACTCGACGCCGCGGCTGCCGGGGTTGTACAGCACCTGGTCGGTGGCGCAGGCGGACCCCTGAGCGAGCGCCGCCAGCTCCTCCATGTCGTCCACGTCGAAATTGGACACGCCCCAGGCGCCGATCTTGCCTTGCTCGCGCAGCGCCTCGAAGGCGATCACCGTCTCGGCGAGGGGCACGCCGCCGCGCCAGTGCAGCAGATACAGGTCGATATGGTCGGTGCCGAGCCGCTTGAGGCTGCGCGCGCACGCCGCCGGGACGCCGGTGCGCGAAGCGTTGTGCGGATAGACCTTGCTCACCACGAATACGCGATCGCGCTGACCCGCGATGGCGCGGCCGACGATTTCCTCCGAGTGGCCGTCGCCGTACATCTCGGCGGTGTCGATCAGGGTCATGCCGAGGTCGATCCCCAACCGCAGCCCCGCCTCCTCCTGGCGCGCGCCGCGCTGGCCCTCGCCCATCTTCCAGGTGCCCTGGCCGATGGCGGGGACTTCCCGGCCGTTGGGTAGGCGGACTGTTCGCATGGCTGTTCTCCTTGTTCTCCCTCTCCCCGCTTGGGCGAGAGGGTTGGGGGGAGGGGTGCGGTCGGACCTGGTGTCCCTCGGGGCTGCTCCCCCTCACCCCGGCCCTCTCCCCCAAGAAGGGGTGAGGGAGTAGGTCTGTTGACACGCATTTGAGCGGAAGCTACGCCCCCCGGCCAAGCCCGTCACATCGCGCCGCCTCGTAACGAGCCGCGCCTGGGAACCCGCCCCATGCCTGTTCATGCGTTCATTTTCCCCGGTCAGGGCAGTCAGCACGTCGGCATGGGCCGGGACCTCGCGGCGGCCTTTCCGGCGGCGCGCGAGGTGTTCCAGGAGGTCGACGACACGCTGAGCCAGAAGCTCTCGAGGCTGATGTTCGAGGGCCCCGGCGAGGAGCTGACCCTCACGGAAAATACCCAGCCGGCGCTGATGGCGATTTCGCTCGCGGCGCTGCGCGTGCTGGAAAAGGAGGGCGGCTTCTCCCTGCCGCAGAAGGCGGCGCTGGTCGCCGGCCACTCGCTCGGCGAATACAGCGCGCTCGCCGCCGCCGGCAGCTTTTCCATCGCCGACGCCGCACGGCTGCTGAAGCTGCGCGGCCAGGCGATGCAGAAGGCGGTGCCGCCCGGCGAGGGCGCCATGGCGGCCCTGCTCGGCGCCGATCTCGCCCAGGCCGAGGCGATCTGCGCCGAGGCGGCCCCGGTGCCCAAAAGCGAAACCGGCGAGAGGCAGGTCATCGAGCCGGCCAACGACAATGGCGGCGGCCAGGTGGTGGTCTCCGGCCATCGCGGCGCGGTGGAGCGGGCGATCGAGATCGCCAAGGAAAAGGGCATCCGCCGCGCGATGCTGCTGCCGGTCTCCGCCCCGTTCCATTGCGCCCTGATGGCGCCCGCCGCCGACGCGATGGCCGAGGCGTTCGACAAGACGCCGCCGGGGGCGCCGTCGGTGCCGCTGATCGCCAATGTCTCGGCAGCCAAGGCGAGCGACCCCGACGAGATCCGCGACGGGCTGATCCGGCAGGTGACGGCGACCGTGCGCTGGCGCGAGAGCGTGCAGGCGATGACCGCGATGGGCGTCGACAGCTTCGTCGAGCTCGGCGCGGGGAAGGTGCTCGCGGGCCTCGTCAAGCGCATCGCCCCCGACGCCGCCGGCGTCTCGGCCGCGACGCCGGCGGACATCGAGGCGGTGCTGAAAGGGTTGTGAGAATGTTCCGGCTCGACGGCAAGCCCGTCCTCGTCACCGGCGCCTCGGGCGGGATCGGCGCCGCCATCGCCCGCGCCTTGCACGCCCAGGGCGCCGTGGTGGTGCTGTCCGGCACACGGCGGGACGCGCTCGACACGCTGGCCGGCGAGCTCGGCGAGCGGGCGCATGTCTGCCCGGCCGACCTGCGCGACCCGCAGGCGCCGGATGCACTGGTCGAGGCGGCGGAGCAGGCGGCGGGGCCGCTGCACGTGCTGGTCAACAACGCCGGGCTGACCCGCGACATGCTGGCGTTGAGGCTGCGCGACGAGGACTGGCAGGCGGTGCTCGATGTGGACTTGACCGCGCCATTCCGCCTCGCCCGCGCCGCCCTGCGCGGAATGGCGCGCCGCCGCGCCGGCCGGATCATCGGCATCGCCAGCATCGTCGGCGCCACCGGCAATGCCGGGCAGGCGAACTACGCGGCGGCCAAGGCGGGGCTGGTCGGCATGACCAAGGCGCTGGCGCAGGAGGTCGCCTCGCGCGGCGTCACCGTGAACATCGTCGCCCCCGGCTTCATCGCGACGCCGATGACCGCGGCGCTCAACGAGGCGCAGCGGACCAAGTTGTCGGGCGCGATCCCGCTCGGACGGTTGGGCCAGCCGGACGACGTGGCCGCGGCGGTCGCCTATCTCGCGTCGGACGAGGCGGGCTGGGTGACGGGCGCCACGCTGCACGTGAATGGCGGAATGGCCATGATCTGACGCGCTTGGCGCGCATCGCACGCAATGGTGCGCGCGAAGCCGGAGCCCGAGTTGGCTCCCGCCGGAAAACCATGCTAAGCGGCCCGCTGCTTCGTCCGGGGTGGGTGTGCGGGCGCCGGTCGGGTTCTGCCCGGGCGGATATGCGAAGAAAAACCGGGCGGAAACGCAGACCTTTCCAGGAGTAGTGGATCCGATGAGCGAGATTGCCGACAAGGTTAAGAAGATCGTGGTGGAGCACCTCGGCGTCGAGGAGTCGAAGGTCACATCCGAGGCATCGTTCATCGATGACCTGGGCGCCGACAGCCTCGACACGGTCGAGCTGGTGATGGCGTTCGAGGAGGCGTTCGGCGTCGAGATCCCCGAGGACGCGGCCGAGAAGATCAGCACGGTGAAGGACGCGATCGACTACATCGAGAAGCAGAAGGCCGCCTGACCGGCCGCCGGCAGGATTTCCGCGATGCGTCGCATAGTTGTCACGGGGATGGGCGTCACCACCCCGCTCGGGATCGGCCTTGAGAACGTCTGGCGCCGGCTGATCAACGGCGAGTCGGGCATCGGCGCCATCCAGTCCTTCGATACCAGCAACCTGCCGAGCAAGGTCGCCGGCCAGGTGCCGCAGGGTGCCAAGGCCGACGGCAAGCTCGACCTCGCCGAGTGGATCCCGGTCAAGGACCAGAAGAAGATGGACCGCTTCATCCATCTCGCGATGGTCGCCGCGACCGAGGCGGTGGAGGATTCCGGCTGGCTGCCCGAGAGCGAGGAGGATCGCTGCGCCACCGGCGTGATGATCGGCTCCGGCATCGGCGGACTGCAATCGATCTACGATGCCTCGGTCCAGGTGCACGAGGGCAAGGCGCGCCGACTGTCGCCCTTTTTCATCCCGTCCGCGCTGATCAATCTCGCCTCCGGCCAGGTCTCGATCAAATACGGCTTCAAGGGTCCCAACCACTCCGTCGTCACCGCCTGCGCCACGGGGGTCCACGCGATCGGCGACGCCGCGCGGCTGATCATGCTGGGCGACGCCGAGGTGATGGTGGCCGGCGGCGCCGAGGCCACGGTGTGCGAACTCGGCATGGCGGGCTTCGCCGCGTCGCGCGCGTTGTCCACCGCATTCAACGATCAGCCGACCCGCGCGTCCCGCCCGTGGGACAAGGACCGCGACGGCTTCGTGATGGGCGAGGGCTCGGCGATCGTGGTGCTCGAGGAGTACGAGCACGCCAGGCAGCGCGGCGCGAAGATCTACGCCGAGGTCGTCGGCTACGGCATGTCGGGCGACGCGCACCACATCACCGCACCCGCCGAGCAGCACGAGGGCGCGTTCCGCGCCATGAAGGCGGCGCTGCGCAACGGCGGGATGGCGCCGTCCGACATCCAGTACGTGAACGCGCACGGCACCTCGACCCCGCTCGGCGACGATCTCGAACTGGAGGCGGTGGAGCGACTGTTCGGCGACGCGGCGAAGGGCGTCGCCATGTCGTCCACCAAATCGGCGACCGGGCATTTGCTCGGCGCGGCCGGCGCGGTGGAGGCGGTGTTCTCCATCCTGGCGATCCGCGACGGGGTGGTGCCGCCCACACTCAACCTCGACGAGCCCTCGCGAGAGAGCCCGATCGACCGCGTGGCGCGCAGCGCGCAGGAGCGCCCGGTGCGATCCGCGCTGTCCAACAGCTTCGGCTTCGGCGGCACCAACGCCAGCATCATCTTCCGCGCCGTCTGACCACCGGAAGCCGCCGCGACCCTCGCGGCGGCGGCGCGCGCTCCTCTCGCTGCTGATCGCGGTCCTGACGGTCGGCTCCGTCGCGGCCGGCGGGTGGTTCTACGCGCTGCACGTGCTCGCCGCCCCCGGCCCGCTGCCCGAGGCGCGCGCGCTGGTGGTGCCGCGCGGCGGCGAGACGCGCGTCGCAGTGGCGCTCGCCGATGCGCTGGTGGTGGCCCGGCCGCTGCCCTTCCGCATTGCCGCCTTCCTCACCCGCCGCGAGGGCGCGCTGCACGCGGGCGAGTTCGCCTTTCCGGCTCATGCAAGCCTGCGAACGGTGCTGACCGCGCTGCGCACCGCCCGCCCGGTGCAGCACTACCTGACCATCCCCGAGGGGCTCACGGCGAAGCAGATCGCCGCGCTGTTCGAGCGCGCCGACGCGCTGGCCGGTCCGGCCCCGGTTCCCGACGAGGGCAGCGTGCTGCCGCAGACCTACGCCTACGAGTTGGGGGCTTCGCGCCAGACGGTCCTCGACCGCGCCCGCGCCGCGATGGACCGGGCGCTGCACGACGCCTGGAGCGATCGCGCCCCCGACCTGCCCCTCGCCTCGCCGCGCGAGGCGCTGATCCTCGCCAGCATCGTCGAGCGCGAGACCGCCAAGCCCGAGGAGCGCCCGCATGTGGCGGCGGTGTTCCTCAACCGCCTGCGGCTCGGCATGAAGCTGCAATCCGACCCGACGGTGGCATTCGCGGCGAGCGGCGGCGCGGGCACGCTCGACCGGCCGCTCACCCGCGCCGACCTCGACCGTGACGACCCCTACAACACGTATCGCAATCGCGGCCTGCCGCCGGGGCCCATCTGCTCGCCCGGCCTCGCCAGCCTGCGTGCGGCGACGCAGCCGCAGCACTCGGACGACCTCTATTTCGTCGCCGACGGCAGCGGCGGCCACGTGTTCTCCCGCACCCTCGACGAGCACACCCGCAACGTCGCGCGATGGCGGGCTCTCGAGCAGGCGCCGACGGAATTGCGCTGAGTGTCCGTCCGGAGAGCTTGCGAGTCGTGGGGATCGGTCAGGCGGGGTGGTGGCCTTCAGTGGGTGGGATGAGGGATTCCGGGGCTGGGATGGTGTCGGTGGGCAGCACGTAGCAGAAAGGTAAGGAAGGATGGGAAGACAGGCGGCTGTCGCGCTTTACGTACTCGCACTGATAGCCGTCGTGGTCAGCGTGGACGTCCTGTTCTTCAGGAATCGGTTCTGGGAGCGGCTGATTGTGAACGTCGGGATCGTTCTGGTGTTCGCGGCGTTCTATTTGCGGTTCCTGAAGGGTTCATGAGCGCAGCCGCCGCAATGCGCCGACAGGCTGCGCTGTCCGAGCGATCTGACCAGCGAGGCATGGGCGCTTGTGGCGGCGACTCCGGCGCTATCGTTTCGGCTCCGCCATCCGGCGATGCTGCTCGGCCAGCATCCCGGCGGGCGCGACGTTGGCGATCGCTGCCTGCAGCTTGTTGTGCCAGCCGGCGACGACGTCGCCCTCGCCCTTCATCATCGCGTCGAACCCGACCTTCGCCACCATCGCCGGGTCGTCCTTCTTCGCCTGGCCGATCTCTGTATCCATCATGTCGGCGGTCTCGAAGAAATCGGTCTCGGTGGCGCCGGGCATCAGGCAGGTGACGGTAACGCCGCTGCCTTTCAGCTCGTGGCGCAGCGCGAAGGAGAAGCTGTCGAGGAACGCCTTGGTGCCGTTGTACACCGCCTGATAGGTGCCGGGCAGGAAGCCGGCGATGGAGCCGGTGATGAGGATGCGGCCGGAACCGGCGGCGCGCATGTCGCGGCCGACCTTCTGCAAAAGAAGGAGCGTGCCGGTGACGTTGGTATCCACCACCTTGCGCCACGCCGCCGACTCCTGGTCGAGGAATGCCCGGCCGAGGCCGCGTCCGGCATTCGCCAGCAGCGCGTCCACGCGGCGCCCGCCGATCGCGGCATAGAGCTTGTCGACGCCCTCGGGGCCGGACAGATCGGCCTGCACCCAATCGACGCGGGCGTCCGCGCCGCGAAACCCGGCGGCCGCATGTTCAATCGCGGGATCATCGGCGGCAACCAGCAAGTCGAAGCCATTATCCGCGCAATGCCACGCCAGGGCCTCGCCGATACCGGCGGACGCGCCGGTGACGATGGCGAATTGTCGCGCTTGGCTGGCCATGCGGTTCTCCTCAGGCGGCTTCGGGCGTCCAGCCTCAAGATCGGCGGCGCCCGCCGGTTTTCCGCTCGCGTGCGGCTACGGGAATGTGAAAGCGCTCGCCAGCCGGGCGGCCGACACCGGCGGCGCCCGATGGGCACGGCCGTTCCTGCCCCGAGCGTCCCATGTCTCGGGTAAGTGATGGCGGCCGTTGCTGCTTTGCATTGACGCTGCCGCATGTGAGACGGACCTTTGGCCATCGTGGCGCAGTCCAAACCGACGATCGGGCCGGCCCCCGCGGCCAACTGCGCGACCTGAGCCCGCCCACGCCCGCGCCCCAGCTGGCCAGGATCGCGATCGTGATCTTCGGGGCTGCCGTCCGCCGGGACGGCAGCCCGAGCACCACGCTGCTGCGCCGCGTCCAGGCCGCCGCGGTGTTCGGCCGCCGGTTCGACGAGCCTCTCTACGTGCCCACCGGCGCCGTCGGCCGGTTCGGCGCGTCCGAGGCGTCGGTGATGGCTGGATCGCTGATCGAGCTCGGCGTGCCGGAGGCGCACATCCTTCGCGAGGAAACCGGCAGCGACACGCTCTCCTCGGCGCGCGCGGTGGCCCGGCTGCTGCGCGCGCGGGGCCATGCCGGTCCGGTCTATGCGATAAGTTCCGCCTACCACCTGCCCCGCTGCGTCCTGCTCCTTCGCATGGCCGGCCTGCCCGCGCGCGCCGGCCGGCCGCCGCCGTTCCCCGCCGCCCAGCGTTTCCGCACGCGCTGGTACTGGCGCTTGCGCGAGGTGGCGGCCCTGCCCTTCGACGCCGCGCTGATGCTGGCGCTGCGACTCGTCGGCCGAGCATGAGCGCCGCGTCAGGCGGCCGCGTCAGGCCGGAGCCGCCAGCGTCATCACCCCCGGCGCAAGGAAGTAGTAGAGCAGGCCGATCAGGATCAGGTAGGCGAGCAGGATCAACGTCCAGCCCATGTTGTGCCGGATGATCTGGCCCTCGTTGCGGACGAAGCGGCTGGTCGAGACGCCCACGCTCGCGGTCTGCGGCGCGATCGGCTTGCCGATCTCCGCTCCCACCGAGTTGAGCGACGGCAGCAGGAGCGGCGGGAAGCCGAGCAGCTTGCCGACGGCGACCTGGAACGCCCCGAACATCGCGTTGGTCGAGGTGTTGCTGCCGGACAGCGCGACGCCGATCCAGCCGAGGATCGGCGCCACCACGATGAACCACGGGCCGATGGCGGAGAAGCCGTTGGCGAGCGAGGCCGCCATGCCCGAGTAGTTGAACACGTAGGCGAGCCCGAAGATGAACACGCCGACCAGGAGCGCGCCCCACATCTGATGGAAGGTGCGGGCGAACACCTCGCGAAGCTGCGCCCCGCTCGGCCGAAGCAGGAGTGCGGTGATGATCCAAGAGGCGCAGATCGCGGTGCCGCCGATGAAGGGGGCGAAGTTGAACGTCGCGCGCACGGCCGCGCCAGGCGTGAGCGAGGAATGCGCCGCGACCGACAGGCTGAACAGGCTGATTTTGGGCAGGTTCGACCACGGCCCGGTCCACAGCACCACCACCACGATCAGCACTATGAACGGCAGCCAGGCGCGGAATATCTGCCCCGCCGGCAGCACTTTGCCGGCCGCCACCGCCGCCGTCTCGTCCGCCGCCGAGACCGGCACGCCGCCGTAGCCCAGCAGTTGCTTCGGGCGCCACAGCTTGAGCAGCACGAGCAGGCACGCGAAGCAGACGATCGAGCCGGTGATGTCCGGCAGATAGGGGCCGAGGTAGACCGCGACCGGGTATTGCCCGGCGATGTAGCCGAGCGAGCCGACGATCGCCAGCGGCCAGCCCTCGCGGAACCCGGCGCGCCCGCACACCAGGTAGATCAGCACCCAGGGGGGCGCCAGCGCCAGGATCGCGACGATGTGGCCGATCGAGGCGGAGAGCGCGAGGAGCGGCAGGCCCGTCACCGCCGCCAGGGCGACGATCGGCACGCCGAGCGCGCCGTACGACACCGGGGCGTTGTTGGCGATCGCGGCGACCCTGATCGCGTCCAGATCGGGGATGCCGACCGCGATGAGGATCGGCGCGACCACCGCCCAGGGGTAGCCGAAGCCGACCAGCCCCTCGAGCAGCGCGCCGAAGGCCCAGGCGAACAGCAGGGTCTGCACCCGCACGTCGGCGGTGCCCTGCGTGGTGAGCCAGGCGCGGAAGCTCTCGAAGGTGCCGGTGAGGACCAGCGTGTTGAACAGCACCACGCCCCAGAAGGTGATCCAGTTCACCGCCCAGATGCCGGTCAGCGCGCCGAACACGTAGGCCTCGATGCCGAGGCCGACCGGCATCCTCCAGACCAGGATCCCGAGCAGGAGGGTGACGATCGAGCCGATCAACGTGGCCAGCCAGGCGGTCATCCGCAGCACCGCGAGCAGGAACAGCAAGACGGCCACCGGGATCAGCGCCACCAGCCAGACGGCGAATGTGCTGGCGAACGGATTGAGGACTTGGTCGAACATGCTCCCCCCGCTTGCGATCTGGTAAATTGCGCTGCCGGAATTCCTCGCCTGTCAAGCTGAATGGACGTATCGCAATGGACGACGCGACGCACGCCGACCAGGGGACGGCCTACGAGTTGCCGCCACCTTCCTCGTACGCGGAGCTGACCGAGGCGCGGCGCGGCACGCCGATGGGCGAACTGCTGCGGCGCTACTGGCATCCGGTCGGGCTCGCCTCCGACGCCGGCGCGACGCCCCGCCCGGTGCGGGCGCTCGGCGAGGATTTGATTTTGTTTCGCGACGCGGGCGGCCGCGCCGGCCTGCTGCACGCCCGCTGCTGCCATCGCGGCGCCACCCTCCGCTACGGACGGGTCGAGCAGGAGGGAATCCGCTGCTGCTATCACGGCTGGCTGTTCGATGCCGAAGGGCATTGCCTCGACCAGCCCTGCGAGCCGGAGGGCGGCCGGCAACGCCAACGGGTGCGGCAGCCCTGGTATCCGGTGCGGGAACGCTATGGGCTGGTGTTCGCCTACATGGGGCCGCCGGGACGCAAGCCGGTGCTGCCGCGCTACGAATGCCTCGAGGTAATGGACGAGGGCGAGTTCCTCGAGGCAGACGGCAGCTCGCTCGGCGGCGGCGGCCCCGCGATCATTCCCTGCAACTGGCTGCAGCATTTCGAGAACGTGGTCGACCCGCTGCACGTCCCGGTGCTGCACGGCTCGTTCAGCGGGATGCAGTTCACCACCGCGATGGCGGCGATGCCCGAGGTGACGTTCGAGGCGGGCGCAACCGGCGTGAAGGTGCGCTCCGTCCGGCCGGCCGAGGGCGGCGGGCAACTCCACCGGGTGACGGAGGCCGTGCTGCCGACCCTGCGCGTCGTGCCGAACCCTCGCGTCGCGCAATTCGCCCGCGTGGAATCGATCGGCTGGGTGCTGCCGATCGACGACACCTCGTTCCGCATCTATGTCGCCGGCCGAGTGCGCCAGGCGGGCGATCTCGGCCGGATGCGCTCCACCTTCGGCGGCAAGTTCTGGTGGGACATGACCGAAGCGGAGCACCGCGCCGCGCCGGGCGACTACGAGGCGCAGGTCGGGCAGGGGCCGGTCACGCTGCATTCGGAGGAGCATCTGGCGTCCTCCGACCAAGGTGTCGCCATGCTCCGCCGCCTGCTGCGCCGCCAGCTCAAGGCGCTCGCCGAGGGACGTGACCCGGCGGGGGTGAGCTTCGATGCCGATGCGCCGCCCATCGTGTTCGAGGCGAGCAACACGCTGCGCGGATAGCCGATGGCGCGGGCTTGGCGGCAGCGGCCGTCAGGCGAGGTCCAGTTCGATGTCGGCGAAGGCGAACTCGTCGGTGAAGCCGTATTGCGGCGTCGCGATACCGGGGAGCTGCTTCGGGCGCAGCAGGTACTGGCGCAGGAAATCCAGCCGGTCCGCCGGGTCCACTCGGAGCCAGCAATCGTTGCTGTGGCAGTACATGTAGCGGTAGCAGGCCAGCGCCTCGGCTAGTCGCATGGCGCGGGCGAGACGGGCCACGGCGTTCGCGTACTCGTCAGGCCCGACCACGACGTTGAACGGGTGGAAGGAGAGATGCAGCACGGGCTTGGCCTCGGCCAGCAGCCCGGCGATGGCGGGCACGAGCTGGTATTCCGCGCCCTCGATGTCGATCTTGAGCAGGGTGCGCGGCCCGATGCCGCACTCGGCCAGCACCGTGTAGGCGTCCCGCATCGGCACCCGCGCCGCGGGGGCGCCGATCGCCACGGCGCCGCGCTGGACGTCCCGGAAGATCGAGGAGCGAGGATCGGCATAGCCCCGGCCGTACAGCGTCACCTCCGCGTCACGGTCGCCGACCGCATGGGGAAACAGCGCGACGCGCGAGCGCAGCGCCGGGTTGAGCGCGACATTGGCCCGCAGCAGGGAAAAGCTCGTCGGGCTCGCTTCGAAGGCGAAGACGCGCGGCACATAGGTCGCGGCGTAGAGTGAGGTGAGGCCGACATAGGCGCCGAAATCGACCATGCGGTCGCAATCCGGCAGCGCCGCGTCGAACAGCTGCAAAATCCCGTCCCGGACGCCGTCGGCAAGCTCATCGGCCGCCGCGACCACCACGGGATCGTCGACGACGCGAAACGCCCGCCCATGCGGCGCGACCGGCACGCCGCGCATCTCGAACTCCGCCGTCTCGGCACCCGCCTGTAACGTCAGGACCATCTTGGCCCTCCTGCTCGAATGCCGGGATGGTCGGCGGAAGAAGTTAAGATTTGGTTGGCCGCCGCGCTTCGAAGCGGTACGGCGTGACCCCGGTCGAGTTCGGGTCGAGCGCCAGGCGGTGCTCCAGCGGCGGAAAGGCCCGGCTGCGGCAGTCCGGCCGGTCGCACAGCCGGCAGGAGAGGCCGATGCCGACGCGTGCGCGCTCGAGATCAAGCCCGTCGGCGTAGGCAAGCTCCCCGGCATGGGCGACCGCGCAGCCCATCGCCACGACATGCACCGGCCTAGGCTCGCCCCAATGCGCGGCGGGGCGGAAGACGGCGCGGGCGAAGCAGAGGAAGGCGGCGCCGTCCGGCAGCTCGGCCACCTGCACCTGCACGCTGCCGGGGGTGGCGAAGGCGGAGTGGACCACCCAGCGCGGGCAGGAGCCGCCGAAGCGGGCGAACGGGAAGCCGGCCGCCGAGAACCGCTTCGAGACGTTGCCCGCCGGGTCGACGCGCAGGAAGAAGAACGGCACGCCGCGCGCGCCGGGCCGCTGCATGGACGACAGCCGGTGGCACGCCTGCTCGAACGACACGCCGAACCGCGCCGCCACCGCCTCCATGTCGTGCCGCAGATCCCGCGCCGCCGCGAGGAACGGCGCGTATGGCATCACGAGCGCGCTCGCGACGTAGTTCAGCAGGCCGACCCGGATCAGCGACGCCGCCTCGGGCGAGCTCGGGGCGGCGGCGCTCAGCACCGTCTCGACCGCGTCGCGGGTTTCCAGCAGGGCGAGCTGGAAGGCCATCTGGAAGCCCCGGCTCTCGCGCGGCAGCATCTCGGAGAGCATCAGGGCACGCCCCGCCGGGTCGTAGCGGCGGAGCGCGCCGTCGAGCGGCCCGACAGTGACGGTGAGCCCGTGGCGCTCGCGTAGCCGCTGGGCAAGGGCGTGGTTCATCTCGGCCGGCGAGACCGCCATTTCGGCGGCGATAGCCCCGGCGGCCTCTTCCAGCTCGGGGAAGAAATTGGCGCGCTCGTCGAACAGGTCGCGCGCCTCCTCGTTGGGCAGCAGGATGCGCCGTCCCGACGGCAGCGCGATCCCGCCCGCGTCCTCCCGCGCCACGCGCCATGCTCGATAGAGCGCCAGGATGGCCCGCGCCGCGTTGGGGCTCGATCCGGCGAGCTGACCCAATTCCGCTTCCGGCACCGCGTCGGCGCCGAGCAGCGGATCGGCGAACACCTCGCGCAGATTGACCTCGAGCTGCCGCTCCTCGCTGCCCGAGAGCACCGCGAGTTCCACCCGCAGGGTCTCGGCGAGCTTGATGAGCAGGGAGGCGGTGACGGCCCGCTGGTCGTGCTCGATGAGGTTGAGATAGCTCGCCGAAATGCCAAGCCGTGCCGCCAATGCCTGCTGCGAGAGCTCCCGGTCCAGGCGCAGCCGCCGAACCGTCCGACCGATGAGGGTGCGAGTCATGGTTGCGCCGTTTGGCTTTACACGATTTACGAATCCGCAGGGATTTCTGTGCAGACCTACACCGGATTGCACTCCATGGGGCATTTTGGGGCTGAACTTCGCACCCGCAATGTGAATTATTAACCCATACGACGTCAAATACGGAGACTGACGATGCACCCCAACTCCCGCCCCGCCTTCGCCCCCCACGGCATGGCAGCCGGCGCCGGCGGCGATCCGGAGCGTTTCGCGGGCATTCGGCGCGACTACACGCCGGCCGACGTGGAGCGGCTCGCGGGCTCCTTCCGCATCCGCCACACGCTGGCCGAGATGGGGGCGCAGCGGCTGTGGCAGCTACTGAAGTCCGAGCCCTACGTGAACACCTTGGGGGCGCTCACCGGCAATCAGGCGCTGCAGCAGGTCAAGGCCGGGCTCAAGGCGATCTATCTCTCCGGCTGGCAGGTCGCGGGCGACGCCAACACGGCGGGGCAGATGTATCCCGACCAGTCGCTCTACCCGGTGGACAGCGTGCCGAACGTGGTCAAGCGGATCAACGCGGCGCTGCGTCGGGCCGACCAGATCGCCCGCCAGGAAGGGGAGGGCGACGACACCTACTGGATGGCGCCGATCGTGGCCGACGCCGAGGCCGGCTTCGGCGGCCCGCTGAACGCCTACGAGCTGATGCGCGCGATGATCGAGGCGGGCGCGGCCGGCGTGCATTTCGAAGACCAGCTCGCCAGTGAGAAGAAGTGCGGCCATCTCGGCGGCAAGGTGCTGGTGCCGATCAGCCAGCACATCCGCACGCTCAACGCGGCGCGCCTCGCGGCCGACGTGGAGGGCGTGCCGACCGTGCTGCTGTGCCGCACCGACAGCCACTCGGCGCAGCTCCTTACCACGGACGTGGACGAGCGCGACCATCCGTTCATCGACCGCTCGGACCGCACGCCCGAGGGCTTCTTCCGCATCACGCCGGGCAAGGGCGTCGAATACGCGATCGCCCGCAGCCTGGCTTACGCGCCGTACGCGGATCTGCTGTGGTGGGAAACCAGCGAGCCCAATCTCGAAGAAGCGGAACAATTCGCCGACGCGCTGCACAAGCAGTTCCCCGGCAAGATGCTGGCCTATAACTGCTCGCCGTCGTTCAACTGGAAGAAGAAGCTCTCGCCCGAGAAGATCGCCGACTTCCAGCGCGCGATCGGGTCAATGGGCTACAAGTTCCAGTTCGTCACGCTGGCCGGCTTCCACAGCCTGAACCTGTCGATGTTCCGCCTCGCCCGCGGCTACAAGGAGCGCGGCATGGCGGCCTACTCCGAGATGCAGCAGGCCGAGTTCGCCGCCGAGCCCGAGGGCTACACCGCGACGCGCCACCAGCGCGAGGTCGGCGTCGGCTATTTCGACGCGGTGGCAATGGCGATCTCGGGCGGCAAATCCTCCACCACGGCGCTGCACGGCAGCACCGAGGCCGAGCAGTTCCATGACGGCGAGCCCGCCCCCGTCCGCGCGGCCGCCGAGTAACCCCAAGCGAAGGAGCGAGACCGATGGATGACGACCGCTTCGACGAAGGCCTGGTCCACAGCCACGACTGGGCGCATGAAAAGCCCGCCGCGCCGGCGCAGCCCAAGGTGATCCGCGCGGCTCGGGAGGAGCGTTACGACGACGGGCTGGTGCATCGCCACGACTGGGCAAGCACCGGCAAGTAACCCGCCGCTCAGGGCGCGGCGGCCGCCAATCATCTCGGCGGTTGCCGCGCTGTGCTTCTCGCGATCACACCATATCGGCTGAATGAGCTTGCCGTACTCCTCGGCGATGTGCGCCCTGACTCCGCTCAGGGCCTATCTCGCGAGGCCGGAGCAGCGCTCGAAGCGCATATCAGCCCAATTTGCGCTTCTCAATGAGGCGTTAATGCCCAACCAGCGGCGCCGCAGCGCCGGATAGAGCTCGTGGATCTGCGCGCCCTGGCGGTCCAAGCCGTCCAGCACCTCCGGCCGCGCCCGAGCGACTGTCGTCCCAGGTGGAGCCGGCGCCTGTCGCCCCACGTCTCCTATAAAGTGCTGCGGCGCCGGCCCGGACCTCGAATGCCAGTGTCGATCACGGTTCAGGTTCAAATTTCTTCGCCAACCTTAAGCATGAAAGCCCAATTATCCCCCATGGAGGGATAGAGGGTATCTGGTCGCGCGGCTTTGATGTAAGATCGCGAATCGAGAGGAGGTATCTTCCATGGCGCATGACCAGCATCCGGGCAGGCGGCTAGCTGCCGAGCTTGAAAGGCGAGGATGGAGCCAGACCGATCTGACGTTTGTGCTGGGGTGCCATCCGAAGGCCGTCAATCAGATCATCAATGGGAAGCAGGGCGTCAGCCCAGCGATGTCGAAGGGGCTGGGTCAGGCGCTGGGCCTCCCGCCCGATCATTTCGTTGGCCTCCAGCGAGCATATGATCTCGCAGTCGCTGGAGAGCCTGATAGCGGCATCACAGCCCGCGCGAGCATGCTTAGGACTTACCCGATACGGGAGATGGTGAAACGAGGGTGGCTGCAGTCTGCAAGCGTGACCGATCTTGGGGCCGAACTCGCACGCTTCTTCGAGACAAATAGCGCAGATGACGTTCCTTATCTCGCGCACGCCGCGCGAAAGAGCGGGTATGAGGAACGTGAGATTCCGCCGGCCCAACTGGCGTGGCTCTTTCGGGTTAGGCAAATCGCAAGAGCGATTTCGGTCCCCCATTATTCCCAGCGGACGCTCGCCAGCGCTGTGACTAAGATGCGCGAACTACTTGCGGCGCCTGAGGAGGCCCGGCATGTCCCTCGCATCATGACTGAGTGTGGGGTTCGGTTTATTATCGTAGAAGCGCTCCCGCAGTCACGAATTGACGGGGTATGCTTGTGGCTCGACAGCAAGTCTCCCGTTATCGGAATGTCCACAAGGTTCAACCGGTTAGACAATTTCTGGTTTGTACTGCGGCACGAGTGCGAGCATGTCATGCAAGGCCACGGCCAACAGACGCCAGAAGGGATGATTGACGCTGACCTAAGCGGGACATCATTGAATGATATCACTGGTATGCCGGAGGAGGAACGCGTTGCGAATGCTGCGGCGGCAGAATTCTGTATCTCTCAGGACAAAATGCTATCTTTTATTCACCGGAAGAATCCGTTCTTCTATGAAAAGGACGTTCTCGCGTTTGCAAAACTCAATAGCGTTCACCCCGGAATTCCGGTTGGGCAAATCCAGCACAAAACTGGGCGCTTCGATTATTTGCGGAAGCATCAAGTGAAGATCAGGGAATTCGTAATGCCCGGCGCCATCGTGGACGGATGGGATCGTCCATTTAGTATCGAATGAGGACCATATGACGACGCAAGCAGAGCACTTCCAGCTACTTTGGCGAGATTATGAACGGGAGCACGATCACGCGCCGGCTAGTGCGCGCGAGGTTGTAGATTGGGCGGTGGCAAACCGAAGCTTGGAGCTGCCGCGGATTGATCCGCGGGACGTCCTGGCGTCGCAAATGTCTCGCGCGCTTCGCGAAGAGTATGCCACCGATGCAAAGGGCCGACGTTACCGCGTGAACCACGCGATGCGCATCACGAAGAACGGCGTCCAGTTAACGATTTGGGGCGTCCTGGGCTACGCTCCCCACTCACATATGCAGCGCGCCTTTACCCAGAGGCGTGAGCAGGTTGTCGGTGACTTGGTTCAGTTGCACGTAGACGTTGAGGTCTACACCGAGATGACTCCGCACGAAGTTCCGATTCAGTTGGTGCTGGATTTCACGGACGACGTGGCCGAGCGCCGGGCTAGCTAGGGATCGGGACGCCTCCAACGCGCGTTCGCGGCAACGCAGGCAATATGGGCCCGCTTATCCTTGGTAAGCTAACCCACGCAGGTTGCCATTCCCACCCGTCACTTGCCCGCCATGGTAGTCCAGACCGGCGGTCCAGCGAGGACGGCAAAGCGTATCATACATAATGCTCGGCCTCCGCGAGTGCGCCGCTTACAGCACCGTGCGCCCGCGGCCGCTGTCGGGCGGCCGGGTGAGAGGCGCAAAGCCGGGCGCGACCGGCGCCGAACAGCTTCTCCCGCAGCGTGCCCTCGGCGTAGGCGCGCTTGTAGACGCCGCGCTCCTGCAGGATCGGCACGACGAGGTCGACGAAATCGTCCAGGCACTCGGGCGTGACCGTACGGCTGAGATTGAAGCCGTCGATTCCTGTCTCCTCGACCCAGCCGATCAAATCGTCCGCGACCTCCTCGGCCGATCCGACGAAGGCTTTCTGGCGTCCGCCCAACCCCATCTCGGCGATGATGCGGCGGACGGTCCACGGCTCCTTGCTGCGGCTGGTGATCGCCTCCAGCGCCGAGTTGTTGGCGTTGTTCTTGTCGTGGCGGATCGGCTCGTCGAGCTCGTAGCGTGACAGATCGACGCCGATCGAGCTCGAAAAATGCGCCAGCCCGCCCTCGGCGCTGGCGTGCGCCTGGTATTCGCGGAACTTGGCATCGGCCTCCGCGCGGGTGCGGCCCACGACCACGGTGCGGCCGGCGAACATCAGGATATCCGAGGGATCGCGCCCCTGCGCCGCCGCCCGAGCGCGGATGTCCGCGACGATCGACGCGACCAGCGGCTTGTTCGGCGCGTTGACGAAGATGCACTCCGCATGGGTAGCGGCGAACCGCCGGCCGCGCGTCGAGGCGCCGGCCTGGTAGAGCACCGGGGTGCGCTGCGGCGACGGTTCGGACAGATGGATGGCGTCCAGCCGGTAGTGACGGCCGTGATGGCGGATGCGATGGATCTTCTCGGGCCGCGCAAACACCCGGTTCGTCTTGTCGCGCAAGACCGCGTCGTCTTCCCAGCTGTCTTCCCACAGCTTGTAGACGAGTTCGAGGTACTCGTCCGCGACATCGTAGCGGTCGTCGTGGTCGGGCTGCGCCGCGCGGCCCATCCCACGCGCGGCGCTGTCGAGATAGCCGGTGACGATGTTCCATCCGATGCGGCCGTTGGTCAGATGGTCCAGCGTGGACATACGGCGGGCCAGCAGGTACGGCTGCTCGTAGGTGAGATTGCAGGTGACGCCGAAGCC
This sequence comes from uncultured Alphaproteobacteria bacterium, assembly GCA_963795435.1. Lineage (GTDB taxonomy): Bacteria > Pseudomonadota > Alphaproteobacteria > Acetobacterales > Acetobacteraceae > JAFKFI01. The sequence goes on along the minus strand of CAWCHV010000007.1, from coordinate 2,619,588 downwards.
GACATGCCGCGTCACCGCCGCCATCGCGGGCACCAGCAGGAGCGGGTCGTTCACCGGGATCTGCACTGCGTCGATGATGGAGGGGGCTGCACTGTCCTTGTACACGTCGTAGACGCCCACGATGTCGGCCAGGAAGATGCCGTCGAACAGCCCGCGCTCCGCCGTTCGGGCGAGGTCCTGCCAGTAGCCGATCGTGTTGTACGCGGTCGAGCCGTCGCGTGGATGGCTCCATAGTCCGTGCTGGATATGACCGACGCAGTTCATGTCGAACGCATTCAGCCGGATCTGCTTGCGGTCCATCAGGGAAGCCTCTCGGTTACGGCCGATAGGAGAAATTCGTCGGACCGAGCAGTCCGTCGAGCAGCGGGCGTGCGAGGTCGAGCCAGGCGCACAGCATCGGGCGGGTGTCGCGGGGGTCGATGATGTCGTGCACCGAGAGCGATTCGGCGCGCGCGAACGGGGTCTGCCGCGCGGCGAAGCGGGCCTCCAGCTCCTCGCGCTTCGCCGCCGGATCGTCGGCCGCCGCAATCTCGCGCCGGAACGCGACGGCGACGCCGCCTTCGACGGGCAGCGCGCCCATCTCGGCGGACGGCCAGGCGAGCACGTAGGCGCCCGGCCCGAAATGCGCCGCCGCGGCGAGGCCCATGCTCTTGCGCACGATCACCGTCGCCCACGGCACGGTGCAGAGTGACGCGGCGAGCACCGCCCCAGCACCAGCGCGCAGCGTGCCCTCGGCCTCGGCGGCGGGGCCGATCATGAAGCCGGGCTCGTCGACGAAGGTGATGACGGGCAGGTGGAACGTCTCGCAGAACTCGACGAAGCGCCGTACCTTGCGCGCGCCGCCCGCCGTCATCGTGCCGGCGGCGTGGCGGCAATCATTGGCGAACACCCCGATCGGCACGCCGTTCAGCCGCGCCAGCACGGTGATGATGCCGGGCGCAAACCGGCGGCCCATCTCAAACACCGCGCCCTGATCAAGCACCGCGTCGAGGATGCGGCGCATGTCGTAGATCCGGCGGCGGTTGACCGGCACGATCTCGGCAAGAAACTCCTCCCGGCGGTCCGGATCGTCGGTCGGCGGCGCGGCGGGCGGCAGTTGCCACACGTTTTGCGGCAGGTAGCCGAGGAACCGGCGAATGGCGGCGAAGGCGGCGGGCTCGTCCTCCACCACGTCGTCCACCACGCCGCTTTTCTCGTGCAGCGCGGCGCCGCCGAGTTCGTCCTTGGTGACGCTCTGGCCGAGCGCCCGCTCCACCAGCGCCGGGCCGCCGGCCAGCACCTGCGCGGTGTGGCGCGTCATCACGCAATAATGCGACGAGACCAGGCGCACGGCGGGCAGCCCGGCCACCGCGCCGAGGGCGGCGGAGGCGACCGGCACGGTGGCGAGCGCGCGGCCGACGGAGGCGAAGCGCGGTGCCTCGAACACCGGCGCCGACAGCGCGCGCGGCCCGCTCTTGCCGCCGCCGCCTGTCACGCTGCCGCCCGACCCCTCGTGCAGCCGGACCAGCGGGACGCGGTACTGGCAGGCCAGTTGCTCCGTGTAGACACTCTTGCGCAGCCCGGCGGGCGAAGGAGAGCCGCCGGAGATGGTAAAATCCTCGCCGCCGACCACGCAGGCGCGGCCGTCGATCCGTCCCGTGCCGAGCACGAAATTGGCCGGCGTGAACGCGACCAGCCTGCCATCCGCGTCACGCTCGGCGCCGCCGGCCAGCGAGCCGATCTCGCGAAAGCTGCCCGGATCAAGCAGCGCGTCCACCCGTTCGCGGATGGTTAGCCGGCCCTTTTTGTGCTGGCGAGCGATGGCGTCCTCGCCGCCTTGCGCCCGGCCGGCCTGCCGCATCCGCGCGATCTCGTCGCGCCGCTCCTGCCAACTCACGCGGTCAGGCCCCCGCGCGGAGAGCGGCGATCTCGTTCGCCGAGTAGCCCAATTCGGCCAGGATTTCACCCGTGTGCTCGCCGAGGGCGGGCGCACCCCGGCGGATGCTGGCCGGTGTTGCGGAAAACCGCGCCGCCGCCCGGGTCTGCCGCAGGCGTCCGGCCTTGGCGTGGTCTACCTCGACGAGAATGTCGTTGGCGAGCACCTGGGGATGGCGGATGACCTCGCCGCGCGTGAGCACGGGAGCGCACGGCACGCCCTCGGCGGTGAGCCGTTCGAGCCAGTACGCGGCGGGATAGGCGATCAGCGCGTCCTGGATCAGTTGCAGCCGCGCGTCGATGTTCTTCTGCCGCAGCGCCGGGGAGGCGAAGCGCGGATCGTCCAGCCAGTCCGGCCGGTCGAGCGCGCGGGTGAGGGCGGCCCATTCGCGGTCGGTCTTCACCGCCGCGCTGATGTAGCCGTCGGCAATCTCGTAGATCAGGTCGATGAAACTCGCCGCATCGGCCTGCGGGAACTCGTCGCCCACGAAGGTATGGCTGCCCATGTCGGACGCCCAGAGGAAGGAGACCACCGCGTCCAGCATCGAGAGGCGCACATGCTGGCCCTCGCCGGTGCGTTCACGAGACAGCAGCGCCGCCGTGATGGCCTGCGCGGCGGTGATCGCGGTGAGCTTGTCGGGCACGATGGTCCGCACCAGCCGGGGCCGCGCCTGGTCGGAGCCGCCCTGGATCGAGGCCAGCCCCGACACCGCCTGCACCAGCGGATCGTAGACCGGCTTGCTCGCGTAGGGTCCGTGCTCGCCGAAGCCGCTGATCGAGACATAGACAATGCGCGGCGCGACCGCGCGCACGGCCGCCTCGCCGACGCCCATCCGCTCGGCGACACCGGGGCGAAAGTTCTGCACGAACACATCCGCCCCGGTGGCGAGGCGCAGCAAGGCCTCCAGCCCGGCCGGCGTCTTGAGGTCGAGTGCGACCGACCGCTTGTTGCGGTTGTTGTTGAGGAACGAGGCGGAAAATCCGGCCCGCCGGTTGGTCCCGGCGCGCGTGTGGTCGCCGCCGCGCGGCGGCTCGACCTTGATGACGTCGGCGCCCTGATCGCCAAGCAGCATGGTGGCGAGTGGCCCCGAGATCATCGACGTGAGATCGACGATCCGGTAGCCGTGCAGAGGACCGGGCATGGCGGGCACCTTCCGGGAAATCGTGGGAACTCCCGCCTAGCCTGTGACGCGACGCGCTCCCTGGCAACCGTCCGGCTTCCTCCTTCATGCCCCGTGACGCGGCCGCTTGATCGACCGAGCCTTGGGAATCGCGTTAGGCTGGACCGGCGCGACGATTGGAAGGGAAGCCCTATCGAGTACGCGACACGGCGCCGCAAGGAAGCCGACCCGTCAGCCGACGCGACGCCCGCCCCGCTGATCGGTGATCGCCTGCTCGCCCGGATCGCGGGCGCCGCGCCGGTCGCGGGCAATGCCGTGCGGCTGCTGCGCGACGCCGCCGACAACTATCCCGCCTGGCTGGACGCAATCGCCGCCGCGCGCAGGTCAGTACGCTTCGAGAACTACATCTTTCGCGCCGACGCCGCCGGCCAGCCTTTCGCCGACGCGCTGGTCGCGAAGGCGCGGGACGGGGTGGCGGTATATTTGCTGTATGACTGGTTCGGCACGTTCGGCAGCGCGTCGAAGGCGTTCTGGCAGCGGTTGCGTGCCGCCGGCGTGCAGGTGCGATGTTTCAACCCGCCGAGGATCTCCAGCCCGTTCGGCTGGCTCGGCCGCAATCACCGCAAATCACTGACCGTCGATGGCGAGATCGGCTTCGTCTCTGGCCTATGCGTGGGCGCCGCGTGGCTCGGCAACCCGGCCGCCGGGGCCGCGCCGTGGCGAGATACGGGGGTTGAACTGCGCGGCCCGGCTGTCGCCAATCTCGAAGCCGCGTTCGCCGAGACTTGGGCGTTGTCGGGCGCCGCCCTGCCCGTCGGCGATGCTCCTCCCGCGCCCGGCCTGGGCGTCACGGGTGGCGTGCCGGTCAGCGTCATCGCTAGCCAGCCGAACACGATGGGGCTGTACCGGCTCGACCAGCTCGTGGCGACCGAGGCGCGGCGCACGCTCTGGCTGACCGACGCATACTTCGTCGGCACCACCGCCTATGTCCGCACCCTGATCGACGCCGCGCATGACGGGGTCGACGTGCGCTTGCTGGTGCCCGGCGCGAGCGACCTGCCGGTCGCCAAGGCGCTGTCCCGTGCCGGCTACCGCCCGTTGCTGGAGGCCGGCATCCGGGTGTTCGAGTGGAACGGCCCGATGCTGCACGCCAAGACGGCGGTGGCGGACGGAAGCTGGGCGCGCATCGGCTCCAGCAATCTCAATCTGGCGAGCTGGGTCGGCAACTGGGAGCTGGACATCGCCGTCGAGGATGCCGAGTTCGCCGCAGAGATGGAGGCGATGTTCCGCGCCGATCTAGCCAACGCAACCGAGATCGTGCTCGACCTCGGCAACGTCCATGCCGCGCCGCAGTCCCCCGAGCCTCACCCGGTGCGCCGCGGCAGTCCCGGTCGGGTCGCCGCCGGGGCGCTCGGCATCGGCAGCACGGTCGGCGCGGCCATCACCGACCGCCGCGCCCTCGGCCCGGCCGAGGCACGGGTCATGGCGGGTGCCGGGGCCGTGCTGCTGGCGGTGGCCGCCGTGGCGATGCTGTTGCCCCGCCTGGTCACAGTGCCCCTGGCGCTGATCACGGTCTGGGTGGCCGCAACTCTGCTGCTCCGCGCATGGCAGCTTCGCAGTAAGGGGCGATAAAGCTTTCTCGCGGCGCCTGTCCGTGCTCTGGTATGCAAGCCATATGTGCCCGGGTGCCCGGTCCGCCCCGGGCCGCTATCGGAGGTTTCACAGACCTTTTTCCCATGACGAAGATCATTAGCTGGAACCTTTTGCGCCTGACCGGCGCCTCCGTGGACGACATCGTCAACCTCATCCGCCGGGAACGGCCCGACCTTCTGCTGATGCAGGAAGCGACCGAGGCCATCAACCGCCTGCCGGCCCGGATCGGCGGCTTCTACGCCGCCTCGCCCCTGGTCGGCCGGATCCACGGTCTCGCGATGTGGAGCCCGGAACCGCCGCCACGGCCGGTTCGCACCGTCCCTATCCCCTCCGGCGCCCTGTTCGACCGGGTGAGCCAGATCATCGACCTCGGCGAGTTCGCTATCGCCAACGCCCATCTGTCGCATGGCCAGGTGCTGAACCGCCGGCAGCTCCGGCGCATCGCCCGCGCCCTGCCGCCGCGCGCCGCCGTGATCGGCGACTTCAACCTCGTTGGCCCCTGCCTGCTGCCCGGCTTTCGCGATGTCGGTCCCCGTCAGCACACCCATGTCGCCGGCGAGATCGTCCCGCTGCGGATCGACCGCTGCCTGGTGCGCGGCCTGCGCTGCACTTCCTCCGAGGCGCTGCCGCGCGCCTCCTCCGACCATCGGCCGATCCTGGTTCGCGTGGAGGCCGCCGCCGAGCGGCTGCGCGCCGCCGCCTGAGCAGCGAGCCGACGAGTATCTCGACGCCCAAGGCCTTCATCTCCTGGAGCTCCGGCAAGGACAGCGCGTTCGCCCTTCTGGAAGCGCACCGCCTGGGGCTTGCAGAGATCGTCGGAGTCCTGACGACGCTCAACGAAGCGCACCACCGCGTCTCGATCCACGGCGTCCGCGAGGCGTTGCTCGACCGGCAGGTCGCGGCGCTCGGTTTGCCCTGCGTCAAGGTGAGGCTGCCCAGCCCCTGCTCGAACCATGCCTATGAGACACGCATGGCTGCCGCCGTCGAACGGATCAAGACCGAGGGCGTGTGCCAAATCGTGTTCGGCGATCTGTTCCTCGAGGATGTCCGCGCCTATCGCGAGGAAAGACTCGCGGCGGCTGGCATGACGGGCATCTTTCCGCTGTGGCGGCGGGATACACACGGTTTGGCCGAGAGAATGATAGCGCGCGGGTTCGTCGCGCATCTCGTCTCGGTCGATCCCCAAAAGCTTGATCGCGGCTTTGCCGGACGCCGCTTTGATCGCGACCTGCTGGCCGCTCTCCCTCCCGGCGTGGACCCCTGCGGCGAGAACGGCGAGTTCCACACCTTCGTTTCGTCCGGCCCGATGTTTTCGGCGCCGATCGCGGTGACTCCCGGCCAGATCGTCGAACGCGACGGGCTTGTCTTCGCCGATGTGAGACCGGCCTGGTCGCCGCCGTCCGGGCCGGGACGTTAAGCTTCTGGCGCTCCGACCACCTTGCGGTCGAGCAGCGCCGCGATCCTGGCCTTGTCGTAGCCGTGCTCGGCGAGGATTTCCGCGGTGTGCTCGCCGACACGCGGCGCGTGCGCCCGCTTGGTGCCGTTCTCGAAATTCGGCAGGCCGGGAATGTTGGGCATCGGCACGGCCCCGGGCACGCCGGGCTGCGTCAGCCAGGAGATGATGCCGGCCGCGCGCACCTGCTCTTCGCGGAGGAACTCCTCGTAGGTGTTCACCTGACCGTTCATGATGCCGCGCGCGGTCAGCCGCTCGGCGAGCCACGCGGTCGGCTTCGCCGCGAACATCGGTCGTAGCGCCGCGTACAGCTCATCGAGGTGCTTGCCGCGCGCCTGATGCGTGGCATAGCGCGGATCGTCCAGCAGTTGCGGCTGTTCAATCGCCTCGCAGAAGGGCGGCCAGTCGGTGGGCCGCACCATCGTGACATTGAGCTGCCCGTCCGCCGTGTTGTACACGGCGTTGGGCATGCTCGTGCGCTGCGCCATGCCGCGCTCGAGATAGTTGGCGATCATGCGGATCACCGACAGCATCGCCCCGCCGTGCATCAGGCTGAACTCGATGAAGCGGCCGCGCCGTTGCTCGCGCCGGACATAGAGCGAGGTCGCGATCGCCTGGAAGCCGACCAACCCGCTGTACATGTCGATCAGCGAGATCGCGATGCGATGCGGGTGATCGTCGTGCTCGCCGCGATTCTCGTTGACGATCCCGGTGAAGGCCTGCAGCACCGGGTCCATCGCCGGCCGCGCCGCCAGCGGCCCCGTCTGGCCGAACCCCGAGATGGAATAGTAGATGATCTGCGGCTCGCGCGCGCTCACCGCCTCGTAGCCGAAGCCGTACCGGGCGATGGTGCCGGGGCGGAACCCCTCGATGAACACGTCGGCGCCCTTCACCAGCCGCCACAGGATTTCCTTGCCCTCCTCGGTCTTGAGGTCGAGTGCTATGCTGCGCTTGCCGAGCGTGCCGACGATCGAGAAGGCCGAGTGATCCTGGTATTGCCGCCCGAGGATGCGCGACCAGTCGCCGCCGTTATGCGGCGTCTCGACCTTGATGACGTCGGCACCGTGCTGGGCGAGCATCATGGCGCAGGACGGTCCCGCGATCCCGCCGCTGAGATCGATCACTTTCATCCCGGCAAAGGCCGCGTTGTAGTCCAGGGTCATTCGCTCGTTCCGTTCGTTGTCACGTGCCAGTGGATTCGGAGGCAGGGGGTTTGAAGGAGTAGAGTTCCGCCTGACCGGGGAAGCGCATGGCGCGCACGTCGGCGGCATAGGCGGCGACCTTGGCGATCAGCGCCCGCATGTCGCCGCCCGCGACGTGCTTCGACATGGCGACTCCGGGCCGCTACGCGAGATCGCGCGCCCGGCAGTCGGGGCGGTTTGGTTTGTCGAGACCCTGCGGCTTCGCCCGCGCCATCGTCGATCCGCCGGCGAGCATCGCCAAGCTCACGGTTACTCCTCGACGCTGCATTCGCGCTCGGTCTCCGTCCGGGGTCGGTTCAGGGTGCGACACCATGCGTCTGAACGGCCGAACCGGCAAGGCCGGGTGGCCGGTCGAAACTGGTTTTGATGGCAGCGCGGGGTTCCGCCCCGCTATAGCCGCAAGTTGAGACGTCGGGCGTTCGGCCCGTGGTCAGAGGAGAACGCGATGCCGTTCAGAGTGCAGGTCGGGCCGCCGCAGATCGCGATCCATCAGGGGCAGACGGTGCTGGTCAGCGATCCCAACGGGGAGGTGAACTGGCCCTCCGACAAGGGGCTGTATTTCCTCGACACGCGCCTGATCAGCAGCTGGACGATCTATGCCAACGGCGAAAAGTGGGAGCTGCTGAACGGCGGCGGCGTCACCTACTATGCCGCGCGGGTGTTCCTCACCAACGGCGCGATCGTCACCCAGGATGGCGTCATTCCACCACGCACGCTGAGCCTGGTGGTCAGCCGCTCGATCAGCGGCGGGATGCACGAGGACCTCGACATCACCAATCATGGCTCGCGGCATGTGCGATTCCAGCTCGAAATCGCGATACGCTGTGATTTCGCCGACATTTTCGAGGTGAAGTCGAACCGCATCGTGCGGCGCGGCCGGATCGAGACGCGCTGGTCGGAACACCAGCAGCGCCTCAGCACCACCTACGTCAACGGCGACTTCTCCCGGGCGGTTACGATCTCCCCGCGCAAACACTCGTCGCGCGCGGTCTACGCCAACGGACGGCTCAGCTTCGAGATCGGACTCGATCCGGGACAGTCCTGGCATTGCTGCCTCGTCTACGACTTCGCGGACGGCAACAAACGATTTCCGGCGCCTGAGATCTGCACGGCGCACGCGCACGGCTCCCACCATGCGGAAACCCTGGCCGACTGGCTGCGCAAGGTGATGAAGATACACACCAGCAACGAGGAATTTTACCGGCTGTACCGCCAGTCGCTGGAAGACATGGCGGCGCTGCGACTGCCAATGAACGGCACCGATCACATGGCGTTCCTGCCCGCCGCGGGGCTGCCCTGGTTCGTCGCGCCGTTCGGCCGCGACAGCCTGATCGTCTCGATCCAGAACTTGCTGATTTATCCGGAGTTCGCCCGCGGGGCGCTCGACATCCTGGGCTCGCTGCAATCGACCGTGGACGACCCGCACCGCGACGCCGAACCGGGCAAGATCCTGCACGAGATGCGGTATGGCGAGCTGGCGCATTTCAAGCTGATCCCGCACACGCCGTACTACGGCACCGCCGATGCGACGCCGCTCTATCTCATCACCCTGCACGCCGCGTGGCGGGCGACCGGCGATCGCTCGCTGCTGGAACGCCATCTCGCCACCGCGGAAGGCTGCCTCACGTGGATCGATAAATACGGCGACCGGGACGGCGACGGGTTCCAGGAGTACCAGACGCGCTCGGACCTCGGCTACGAGAACATGGCGTGGAAGGACAGCGGCGATTGCGTGGTCTATGCCGACGGTTCCTTGGTCAAGGGGCCGAAGGCGCTCTGCGAGTTGCAGGGCTACGTCTACGACGCCTGGCTACGCATGGCGGACGTGTACGACGAACTCGGCAATCCGGCGCGGGCGGCGGAGCTGCGGGCCAAGGCGCAGACCCTGTTCGACCGCTTCAACGAGGCGTTCTGGGACGAGGAGTTCGGCTTCTATGCCTTCGCCCTCGACGGCGACAAGAACAAGGCCCTCTCCGTCGCGTCCAATGTCGGGCATTGCCTGTTCTCCGGCATCATCCGGCCCGACCGGGCGAAGCGCGTCGTGGAACGGCTGATGCAGCCCGACATGTGGAGCGGCTGGGGCATCCGCACGCTCTCCGCGCTGAACCCCGCGTTCAATCCCTACAACTATCAGACCGGCTCGGTCTGGCCGCATGACAACGGCATCATAGCGCTTGGTTTCAAACGCTACGGCTTCGGTGCGGAAGCGGCGGCGATCGCGCACGACATCAGCGTCGCGGGGAGCCATTTCCTGTCCAACCAGCTGCCGGAGCTGTATGCCGGCATCCAACGCGACGGCGGCAACTTCCCGGTGCAGTACATCGGCGCCAACGTGCCGCAGGCCTGGGCGGCGGGATCGTCGTTCATGCTGATCCAGGCGATGCTCGGGGTGCTGCCGGACGCGCCGCGCGGGCGGCTGTTCGTCTACCCCGAGCTGCCTGACTGGCTGCCCGACATCACGGTATTCGACCTCACGGTCGGCGAGCTGCGCTTCGACATCCGCTTCTGGCGCGAGCGGGAGAAGACGCGGTTCGAGGTCCTGAAAGGCGACGCGACGAAGGTGATCCGCCGGCCGATGACGGCGCTCAGCGATCTTCTGCGGGGCGGGACGCGGGAGTGAGTCTCTCGGGCGGCCCCAACCCTCTCCGCCAAGAAGGGGGAGAGGGTTGGGCGAGGGGTCAGCGCTCCAGCGCCATCGCCACACCCATGCCGCCGCCGATGCATAGCGTCGCGAGGCCTTTCTTGGCGTCGCGCTTGCCCATCTCGTGCAGCAGCGTCACCAGGACGCGGGCACCCGAGGCGCCGATCGGGTGACCGATGGCGATGGCGCCACCGTTCACGTTCACCTTGGACGTGTCCCAGCCGAGATCCTTGTTGACCGCCAGAGCCTGCGCGGCGAACGCCTCGTTGGCCTCGACCAGGTCGAGCTGATCGGCCTTCCATCCGGCGCGGGCGAGGGCCTTGCGGGTGGAGGGGATCGGGCCGGTGCCCATCACCGCGGGGTCCACGCCGGCGGTGGCGAAGCTGACGATGCGGGCAAGCGGCGTCAGACCGCGCTTGGCCGCCTCCGACGCGGTCATCACCACCAGGGCGGCGGCGCCGTCGTTGATGCCCGAGGCGTTGCCGGCGGTGACGGTGCCCTCCTTGTTGAAAGCGGGACGCAGCTTGGCCATCGTCTCGGCGTTGGCGTCGTGGCGAATGTACTCGTCGTCGCTCACCACGGTATCGCCCTTGCGGCTCTTCACCGTGACGGGCGCGATCTCGTCCTTGAACCGTCCGGACTTCTGCGCCGCCGACGCCTTGTGTTGCGAGGCCAGCGCGAAGGCGTCCTGCTCGTCGCGGGTGATCTGGTAGGCGCGCGCGACGTTCTCGGCGGTGACGCCCATGTGGTAGCCGTGGAAGGCGTCCCACAACCCGTCCTTCAGCATGGTGTCGATGAACTCGACGCCGCCCATCTTCGTGCCGGCGCGCAGATAGGCCGCGTGCTGGGACTGGCTCATGCTCTCCTGCCCGCCGGCGACCACGATATCGCTCTCGCCCGTACGCACCTGCTGGGCGGCGAGCGCCACCGCGCGCAGGCCGGAACCGCAGACCTGATTGATCGCGAAGGCGGTCTTGTCGTCGGGGATGCCGGCGGCGCGAGCCGCCTGTCGGGCCGGGTTCTGGCCCTCGCCGGCGGTGAGGATCTGCCCGAGGATCACCTCGTCCACGTCGCCGGGGTCGAGTTTTGCCCGCTCCATCGCCGCCTGGAGGGCGACGGTGCCGAGCTCGTGGGCCGACAGCCCGCCGAGCGCGCCGCTGAAGCTGCCGACCGGGGTGCGCGCGGCCGCGACGATGACGATGTCGTCCCTTCTTGGGTCGTCCATCCTGGGGATCTCCTTCCTGGAGCAATGTCCTGGGGTCGATATGGGAATGCCGACCGGAAAACGTTACCCGCCTCGCGGCGCGGGCGAAAGACGTTCAAACCGTGCCCAGCCATTCCCGCAACGGCTGCCACAACGCGCGCTCGGCCGCGCCGCCGGCCGCCATGCCGATATGGCCGGCGGTGGGTTCGTGCAGCGTGGCACCCGGGATCAGCGCGGCGAGCGGACGGGCGGAGGCGGGGGGGACGATGCGGTCGCGGCCGGGGACCGCGACGAAGGCGGGCATCGCGATCGTGGCGGGGTCCACCGGCAGGCCGGCGATGCGCCACTGGCCGGCGGCGGGAGTGTTCGCGCCGTACCAGCCGGCGAGGCACTCGCGGGCGACCGGGGCGGCGAGGGGAACCCCGTCGTTCAGCCAGTCCTCGAGGGCGACGAACAATCGTGCGCGGTCGCTGTCAGGCGGCAGGCGGGCGAAGGCGCGGTACTTGTCGGCCACGCTCGACGGGTCGAGCAGCGCGAACATCGCCTGGATCAGGTCGATCGGCAGCGTGGCGTTGAAGCCGAGCGTCGGCTCCAGCAGCGCGACCGTGGCCGCCGCCTGCTTGGCGCGCTCGGCGCCGTCGGCGTGGAAATCCCACGGGGCGGCGAGCAGGGCGAGCGCGTGCACGAGGTCAGCCCGCCGCGCGGCGGCGGCCACGGCGAGCGTGCCGCCCATGCAATAGCCCGCCAGAACCGTCGGGCCGCCGGCGATCCGGCGGGCCGCCGTCATCGCGCGTTCCAGCCTTCCGGCCACATAGTCGGTGAGAGTGAAGCCGCGCTCCACCGTGCCGGGCCAGCCCCAGTCGAGCAACAGCGGACGCACACCCCGCTCCGCCAGCCAGCGCAGCATCGAGTGGCCAGGCGCCAGGTCGAGCACATATGCCCGGTTGATCAGGCTGGGGACGAACAGCACCGGGATCGCGCCGGCTGGCGCGGCCGGCGCGTAGTCGAGCAGGCGCGAGCCGCCCTCCTGCCAGAGCGTCGGCGGGTCCGGCAGGTCACGGCGCCACGGATGGCGGCGATAGGCGGCGATGCCGGCGAGCAGGGCGCGATCCTGCCGCAACGCCGCCTCCAGCCGAGCCGCGCCATCGTCACGCCCGGCGGCGGCGGCCGCGATCGCCTCGGCGCTCCAGCTCGGCCCGCTCCAGTTCGGCGAGGCGCTGCTCGAGCTCGGCAACCCGGCCAACGAGGCGCTCGATCTCAGCATCGCGAGGGTCAGGTGCAGCAGCAGCGGACGGGGGCCGCGACGCCGCAGCGGACCCGGCGCGTCGGTCCGCTCCGTCACCGGGCCTCGGCGCGGCCGTTACGCCGTTCAGCATCGCACCCGCGGCGCCGGCCCAGAGGGTGACCATCGCCTGCCACGTCTCGCCGGCTTCCCGGTCTGCCGCGAGAGCGGCCAGTTCGCTCTGCCACAGCGTGATCCAGTCGCGTGCCAGCTCGTGCAGGCTGGCCCCGCCCTGCTCGGGCGGATCGCCGGCCCCGCTCTCGCTCATGCCTCATCCATCCTCCTGATCGCCGCGCCCCCGCCCACGAGGCCGGCCGATGCAAAAACCGCGCGTGGCGCGAAAACCCGAGCACGATTTCTCGATTTTTGCTTTCGCAGGTGCGGTAGAATCCGCATGTTATCCGCCAGCGGCGAGAATCCAACACCAGAGACCCGACGATCGGCCGACTTACCGACAAACGACATACCGACAAACAAGGGGAGGTCCATGTCAGAGCCCGTCCGCACCCAGCCGGAAGATCAGCCGGCCCCGGCACCGCCCGTGGTGGTGAAGAAGTACGCGAACCGGCGGCTCTACAACACGGAAAGCTCCAGCTACATCACCCTCGACAACCTGGCCGAGATGATCCGCCAGGGCCGCGATTTCGTGGTCTATGATGCCAAGACCGGCGAGGACATCACGCGGGGCGTGCTGACCCAGATCATTGTCGAGGAGGAGGGCAAGGGCCGCGCCATGCTGCCGACCGGCTTCCTCCGCCAGTTGATCGGCTTTTACGGCGGCAACATGCAGAACCTGGTCCCGCGCTACCTGGAGCAGGCCATCACCGCCTTCGCCGACCAGCAGCGGCAGGTGCGCGATACAATGCAGCAGACGATGGGACGCATGTTTCCGAACATGGAGGAAGTGAGCCGGCAGAACATCGCCATGATGGAGCGGGCGATGAGCCTGTGGACGCCGTTTTATCGTCCCCCGCCAGCCACCGAGCCAGCCGCCGCCGGTCCCGCGCCAGAAGCTGAAGCGAACACCGCGTCGCAGCAGGAGCTCTTGGCGCTGCGGGCGGAGGTGGAAGGGCTACGCCGGCAGCTCGCCGAAATGCACCGCCCGCCACCGTCGAAGCCCGTTCCGGTCCCATCTCCCTCGAGCCCCGCCAAGCCGGTCAGCGGGTCCGAGCGTGTCGTCAGGCCTCGCCAGGGCGCGGCTTTGAACACTAAGGCGTGATATCGTCCTCTTTCACTATCGTGATGCGGGAACTGCGGCCGAGATAAGGTATTCTTGAGGAATTGGAACCACCCCAAACGGAGGACATCGCCGTGTCCGGAGCCGTCGAGAACCCCCGCGCGCACCCCATCCAATCCGACCGGAAATCGTCCGTGCAGCCTGTTGTGGACAGCGAGGGCGAGGGAGAGACCCGACCGAGCGCGCGAGCCAGCGCCGCGGACCGACATGTCGGCAGCCGCATCCGGGAGCGTCGCGTGATGCTCGGGCTGTCGCAGCAGCAGCTGGCGCAGATGATCGGCGTGACCTACCAGCAGGCGCACAAATACGAGCGCGGCCTGAACCGCATCTCGGCCGGCCGGCTTTACGAGATCGCGCAGGTGCTGAACGTCCCGGTGTCGTGGTTCTTCGAGGGGCTGAGCGCGGAATCCCTGCCGCTCGAGATGACACCCCGGCAGCGCATGTGCCTGGAGCTTGCCCGCAATTTCGCCGCGATCGACAACGAGAAGCACCAGGAGGCCCTGAGCGCCATGGCCCGTGCCCTGGCCGCCCAGTCCCAGCACGGCACCGCGGTCGAGTAACGCTCCGGATTACCCGCGCCGCACTGCCTCCGCGAAGGACCGGATCAGGTTCCGGCTTTTGACGCCGGGCGCGGATTCCACCCCGGAGGATACGTCGACGGCCGCCGCCCCCGTGGCGCGGATTGCGCTTACGACGTTGGCTGGATTGAGGCCGCCAGCCAGAATCCACGGTGCCGGAGCGCGCCACTCGCGGAGCAGCGACCAGTCGAAGCGCATCGCGTTTCCCCCCGGCCTAGTGGCCGCTTGCGGCGGCTTGGCTTCCAAGACGAGCCGGTCGACATCCTTCGCGTCGGTCGGGAGGTCCGCCAGCGAAGCGATCCCGATGGGACGCCAAACTGGGACGCCAAAGCGCGAACGCACCTCGCCGGCGCGGTCCGCGTCTACATAGAGTTGCAGCGCGCCGAGCCGGACGGCGCCGAGCGCCTCCTCGATCTCCGCATCGGTCGGGTCAACGAACAGGCCGACCCGAGCCGGACCCTCGACCGCGCGCGCCGACAAGGCGGCTGCCTGGGTCGGCGTGATGTAGCGGGGCGAGGGCGGGAAAAACACGAAGCCGATCCAGTCCGCGCCCGCGGCGACCGCCGCGTCGAATGCCGCCGGATCGTTGATGCCGCAGATCTTGACGCGAACCGTCACGCGAGGCTGGCCGCGATTGCGGCGGCGGCGGCGGCGGGGTCGGCGGCTTCGGTGATCGGCCGGCCGATCACGAGCCAGTCGGCCCCGGCATCAAGGGCCTCGCGCGGCGTCATGGTGCGAGCTTGATCGCCCGAAGGGACGCCGGCCGGACGAATGCCGGGAACCACCAAAGCGGGACCCTCGCCGAACGCATCGCGCAGCGGCGCCACTTCGAGCGGGCTGCACACCAGCCCGTCCGCTCCCGCCAGCAAAGCCATCCGTGCGAGGCGCAGCACTTGCTGGGTGGCGCCGCCGGCGATCCCGATCGCGGCGAGGTCCGCGGCGCCGAGGCTGGTGAGCACCGTGACGGCGAGCAGCAGAGGGCGGTCGGCGCCGGACTCCTCGGCGGCACCGCGGGCCGCCTCGATCATCGCCGTCCCTCCGGCGGCGTGCAGGGTGACGAGGGTAGGCGCGAGCGGCAGCACCGCGCGGACGGCACCCGCGACGGTGTTGGGAATGTCGTGCAGCTTGAGATCCAGAAACACCGGACGGGCGGCGCCGGACGCGACCTTGTCGTAGCCGGCCGCGCCGTTGGCCAGGAAGAATTCGAGCCCGAGCTTGATCATGCCGAAATGCGGCGCGGTGGCCGCGGCGAGGCCTTGCGCGCGCGGCACATCGGTCGTGTCGAGGGCAAGGATGATCCGGCCGGCGGCGGAGAGGGCGCGTGCCATCAGCCGGGTGGCGTCAGCGCGGGGCCGGAGCGGGCCGCCAGCCGCGCCTTGAGTTCCTGCACCTGTTCCTCCAGCAACCGGGCGACGTGCTCGGCCCGACGGGCCCGGCGCCGCTGGCCGAACTCGCCCACCCAGACGATGAGGGCGCCGAACAGGAACGCGATACCCATGCCGACCAGCACGGCGACTGAGAGGGGCACGTCGAGCGCGAGCCCGGTCGGCCAGAAGCCGAGCCGGACAGGTGCGGTGTTCGAAAGCGCGAACACCACGAGAATGATCAGCAACGGGATGGCGATGATCAGGCGCATGGCCTCAAGCCGGAACGCGCTCGGCCCGGGCACCGCCGCGCGCTGGTTTCCCCCGATTGACCCGCTCGCGCAGCTCCTTGCCGGCCTTGAAGAAGGGGACCGCCTTCTCGTCCACCGGCACCGCCTCGCCGGTGCGCGGGTTGCGGCCGGTGCGGGCATTGCGTCGCTTGACGGTGAAGGCGCCGAAGCCGCGCAATTCCACCCGCTCTCCGCGCGCGAGCGCCCCGGTGATCTCGTCGAACACGGTCGCCACGATCAGCTCCACGTCCCGCCCGGTGAGGTGTGGATTGGCCGCCGCGAGTTCCGCGATCAGTTCGGACCTGGTCATCGTCCCGCCCCTGGGGTTCGCACCCGAGACCGCGCCCCGGGTCTCAGCTTCCCCCAGGTTGCCAGAGCGCCCAAGCTCCGTCAACTCTAACCCCTTGGAGCAAAAGTGTTTTCTCAATCGCGCCGAGAAAATCTCCCAGGCTGGCGCCGAACGTGCGCTCCACGAAACCGCCGGTGCCGACATCCTCGATCGGCAGGTCGGCGGGGACCTGGCGCTGCTCTTCGAGCCACCGTCTCGCCTCGGGCTCGCCGCCGATCTGGTCGATCAGCCCGAGGGCTAGCGCCTGCCGGCCGGTATAGGCGCGACCGTCGGCAAGCTGGCGCACCTTGTCGGCCGACATATGACGGCCGGCGGCGACCATGCCGACGAACTGGTCGAACATGTCCATCACCAGCCCGTGCAGCACGTCCCGCCCTTCGGGCGAGAGCGGGCGGACGAAGCTCGGCTGATCCTTGAGCGGGCCGGAGGTGATCGCCTCGGCGGTGACGCCGATCTTGCCGAGCAGACCGGAGACCTCGCCGGTCTCCAGCAACACGCCGATCGAGCCGGTGAGCGTCGCCTCGCGGGCGAACACCCGGGCGGCGGGCACCGCCACCATGTAGCCGGCCGAGGCCGCCGTGCCGCCCATGACCGCGACGACCGGCTTCTTCGCCGCCACCAGCGCGATGGCGTCGTGCAGGCTCTCGCCGCCGGCGACGCTGCCGCCCGGACTGTTGATGAACACGATCAGCGCCGGGACGCTGCTATCATCGGCCAGTGCGGCCACCGCCTCCGTCAGCTTGCGGTTCTCGGTGATGACGCCCGTCACGGACAATCGGGCGAGATGACCGCCGCGCATCGGCAGTCCGTTGCCGCCGATCGCCACCAGGACCGCGATCACGGCCGCCACCAGGGCCGCCACCCGCCATGCGAAAAGGCGGCGCTTTAGGCGCCGCCTGTCGAGCAGAAGGTCGGTTTCGAGACTCATGCGGGGTGGATCGGAGCCTACCCCTCACCCCGGCCCTCTCCCGCAAGGGGAGAGGGAGAAGCAAGCCCCCTCCCCTTGCGGGCTCGGGCCGCGAAGAGCGGACCAAGGGTTGGGGGAGGGATAGGCAAGGCCGAGCCTTACTCCGACTGCGCCTGCTGGTTGCGCCGGCGGATCGCCGCGCCGAGGATGTCGCCGAGCGACGCGCCCGAATCGGAGCTGCCGGTACTCGACCATCGCCTGCTTCTCCTCCTCCATCTCCTTGCCCTTGATGGTGAGGGCGAGCTTGCGCGCGGCGCGGTCGATCGCGGTGATCTTGGCGTCCACTTTCTCACCCACCGCGAAGCGGTCCGGCCGCTGGTCGGACTTGTCGCGGGCGAGTTCGGCGCGGCGGATGAAGCCGGTGAGCACGTCGCCCACCTTCACCTCGATGCCGTTGGCCTGGATGGAGGTCACGACGCAAGTGACCACGTCGTTCTTGTGCACGCTGTCCAGCACCGAGGCGGCTGGATCGTCCTTGAGCTGCTTGATGCCCAGGCTGATGCGCTCCTTCTCGACGTCGACGTCGAGCACCTTGGCCTTGACGATCTGGCCCTTCTCGTACTTGGCCATGACCAGCTCGCCCGGCTCGTCCCAGGACAGGTCGGACATGTGGACCATGCCGTCGATGTCCGCCGAAAGGCCGACGAACAGGCCGAACTCGGTGATGTTGCGGATCTCGCCCTCGACCACCGAACCGATCGGATGCTCGTCGACGAACTGCTCCCACGGATTGCGCTGGACCTGCTTGAGGCCGAGCGAGATGCGCCGCTTGGCGCTGTCAACGTCGAGCACCATCACCTCGACCTCCTGGGAGGTCGCCACGATCTTGCCCGGATGGACGTTCTTCTTGGTCCAGGACATCTCCGAGACGTGCACCAAGCCCTCGACCCCCGGCTCCAGCTCGACGAAGGCCCCGTAGTCGGTGATGTTGGTGACGCGGCCGGAGTACTTCGCACCCGGCGGGTACTTCGCCGCCACACCCTCCCACGGATCGGCCTCGAGCTGCTTCATGCCGAGGCTGATGCGCTGGGTCTCCGGGTTGAAGCGGATGACCTGCACCTTGACCTGCTGACCGATCTGCAACGCCTCGGACGGGTGATTGATCCGCCGCCACGCGATGTCGGTGACGTGGAGCAGGCCGTCCACGCCGCCGAGATCGACGAAGGCGCCGTAATCGGTGATGTTCTTCACCACGCCGTCCAGGATCATGCCTTCCTTGAGGCCCTGGATGAGTTCGCTGCGCTGCTCGGCGCGAGTCTCCTCCAGCACGGCCCGGCGGGAGACCACGATATTGCCGCGGGCGCGGTCCATCTTGAGGATCTGGAAGGGCTGCGGCGAGCCCATCAGCGGGCCGACGTCGCGCACCGGGCGGATGTCCACCTGGCTGCCGGGCAGGAAGGCGACCGCGCCGCCGAGATCGACGGTAAAGCCGCCCTTGACGCGGCCGTAGATGGTGCCGGAGACGCGCTGGCTGCCCTCGAACGCCTTTTCGAGATTGGTCCAGGCCTCCTCGCGGCGCGCCTTCTCGCGCGATAGCACGATGGCGCCGTCGCGGTCCTCGTAGCGCTCGACGAACAGCTCGACGTAGTCGCCCGGCTTGACCTCGGGCTTGGTGCCGGGAGGGCCGAATTCCTTGAGGGCGACCCGGCCCTCGCTTTTCAGGCCGACATCGACGACGGCGAACTCGTCGGTCAGGCGGACGACGCGACCGGTGACGACCGAGCCGTCGAAGCCGGAGTCACGCCCCAGCGTCTCGTCGAGCAGGGAGGCGAAATCCTCGCCGTGGAAGTGGTCGGCCATGCTCTCGGGCACGCGGGCGGTGGCGGATGCTGACATGCGGTTGGTTGGTTCCGTGACAGGTGATCCGGGCCGATGCCCGGAAGATGCCGTCTGTGTGCGCGCTCCGCTGGCGGAACACGACTTGCTCGCGCCGATCATCTCGTGGGGCGCTGGCCGGGTGGAGGAAAGAGGATACGCGCGGTTGCGCGCCGCTGCACAGATAAACAGGCCGCGAGGAGAGTCAAGCTGGACCGTACGATGCGCGAGCGGGCCGTTCTCACGTTCGCGTATGGCGCAACGCAGCGTGACGCTTGTCAGCGTCGCCTTGCCGCTTCGCTCATCGCCGCGCGAAAGACAGCGTCGGCGTCCAGTTCCGTGGTGTCCAGCAGCACCGCATCGGGAGCCGGGCGCAACGGGGCGGCGGCGCGGGCGGCGTCCAGCGCGTCACGGGCGCGCATGTCCGTCTCGACGGCGGAGAGCTCCGCATCGCTGCCCTTGGCGCGCAGTTCGAGCCAGCGGCGTCGGGCGCGGGCCTCCACGCTCGCCGTGACGAACAGCTTTACCCGCGCGTCGGGGAAGATGACGGTGCCGATGTCCCGGCCATCGAGCACCGCGCCCCGCTCGCGCGCGAAGCCGCGCTGGAACGCGAGCAACGCGGCGCGCACGGCGGGAATGGCCGCGACGGCGGCGGCGGCGGCATCCGCCTCGGGGCCGCGCAGGTCCGAACGGTCGAGATCGGCCGGCCTCAGCGCGAGCGCGGCGCCCCCGGCGGCGGCGGGGTCGGCCGGGTCGCCGCCGCCGTCCAGCACCCGCCGGCCCACCGCGCGATAGAGCAGCCCGGTGTCGAGATAGGGCAGCCCAAGCCTCGCGGCGAGCCGCCGCGCCAGCGTGCCTTTGCCCGCGGCGGCGGGGCCGTCGATCGCGACGATGAGGGGGCGGTTGCCCCAGCGCAGGTCAGACACCGGTGAATAGCCAGTCGAGCGCGCGCGTAATGTCGTCGCGATACGCGGCAACGGACCCCAGCGAATGCCGCAACTCGCCCCGAGAGACGGAAAACATCAGCGGAAGTCCGACGAGATACTGGCGTCCGTCATGCCATACCCCCGGCATCACTCGGCCATTCGCCTTGGGCAGCGCCTGAGATGGTATCATAGGGGCGATCACCCGAGGATCGCCTTCGGCGGCAATGTCAGCGTGGAGCTGGATCACGAATGGATAGGCCGCACGCATCTGAGAAACGGGGTTGGCATAGACCTCATGCTGCATCCGGTGGCCCGAACATCGCTCGATATGCGGCGCCAGGGTCGCCATGTTCGGCCACGTACTCCGTCAAGGCTTCCATTTCCTGCCTGATTTCCGCTCGAATCAGATCGCTGGCCCGCGCCGCGAGCGCGCGCGCCAGCGCCTCCTCGGCAACCCGTGAGGCATCTATCCCCGAAGCCCGAGCGCGGGCATAAAGGTCGCTGTTGATGCTCAGCCTGACCGACAGCTTGCGTGCCGAGCGGTCGAACAGGGTCTCGTTCATGAGCGCCTCCAATCCAGTCCTCGACGCATCATAGCGCGGCCAACGCCGCGCCCGCGCCGTTCATCAGCCGGACGAAGCCCGGGAAGCTGGTGTCGATGAACGCGGCCTCGTCCACCGTGACCGGAGCGGCGGTGGCGAGGCCCAGCACCAGCGCGCTCATGGCGATGCGGTGGTCCATGTGGGTGAGCACGGTCCCGCCGCCCGGAGGGCGCGCGCCCGTGCCGTGGACCAGCAGGTCGTCGTCCTCGATCTCCACCCGCGCGCCGTTCATTGTGAGAAGCGCCGCAGTGGCGGCGAGGCGGTCGCTTTCCTTGACGCGGAGCTCCCGCAAACCGCGCATCCGCGTGGTGCCGGCGGCGCAGGCGGCGGCGGCGGCGAGAATGGGGTATTCGTCGATCATGCTCGGCGCCCGCTCGGGCGGCACGTCGACGGCGCGGAGCGGGCCGTGCCGCGCCACGAGGTCGCCCACCGGCTCGCCGCCCTCAACGCGCTGGTTCTCCACTGCGATCGCGGCGCCCATCTCGCGCAACGTGGCGAGCAGGCCGGTGCGCAGCGGGTTGAGCCCGACACCCTCGATACGCAGCGAAGAGCCCGGGACGAGCAGCGCGGCGACCAGGGGAAACGCGGCGGAGGAAGGGTCGGCCGGGACCGCGATGTCGGCGGCGCGCAGTTCGGGCTGGCCCTGGAGGGTGATGACGCGGCCCGCGCCCGCCCGCTCCACCGAAACCTCGGCGCCGAAGTGGCGGAGCATGTTCTCGCTGTGGTCCCGCGAGGCCTCCGGCTCCTCGACCCGGGTGAGGCCTGGGCAGTTGAGGCCGCACAGCAGGATGGCCGACTTCACCTGCGCCGAGGCGACGGGCAAGCGATATTCCAGCGGCAGCGCGTCCTCCGCCCCCTCGATGGCGAGCGGCAGCCCGCCGCCCTCGCGGGTGGTGAAGCGGGCGCCGCATTGCGCGAGCGGCTCGGTGACGCGGCGCATCGGGCGGCGGCGCAGACTGGCATCGCCGGTCATCACGGAGAAAAACGGATGGCTGGCGAGGATGCCGCAGAGCAGCCGGGCGGCGGTGCCGGAATTGCCCATGTCGAGTACGTCGGACGGCTCCACGAGTCCGCCGATCCCCCGCCCGGCGACGATCCAGGTGCCGTCGCCGGCGCGCTCCACATAGGCGCCGAGCGCCCGCATGGCGGCCGCCGTGCGAAGCACGTCCTCGCCTTCCAGCAGGCCGGCGATGCGGGTCTCGCCAATCGCCAGCCCGCCGAACATCAGCGCCCGATGGCTGATCGACTTGTCTCCCGGCACGCGCATGACCCCGGTGAGGGGGACGGTGGGGCGAGAGGCGCGAAGCGGGCGCGGCGGGGCTTGGTCCATCATCGGGTCCGTCGAAACGCGGCCGCTTAGCATGCCGGATGGCGATTTGACAGCCGCGCCGTTTGACAGCCTCGCGCGGCGGTGGCATGGGCCGCCGCTCCGATTTCCCCGACACGAGGCCCCCACCGATGGCCAAGCCAGAACTCGGCACCAAGCGCGTGTGCGTCGCGTGCGGTACCCGCTTCTACGATCTGACCAAGAACCCGGCCGTGTGCCCCAAATGCGGCACCGAGCAGCCGGTCGAGCTGCCTCGCCCGCGCCGCTCGGGCGGCAACGTCGTCGAGGACAAGCGCCCGAAGAAGCCCGTCCCGGCCCCTGAGGAGGCGGACGTGGAGGTCGAGGGCGTCGAGGACGTCGAGGAGGAGGACGTGATCGAAGATGCCTCCGACCTCGAGGACGACGCGGACGCGATCGGCCCCGAGATCGAGGTGGAGCCCGACACCGGCGAGGACGAGCGGTAGCGCCGGACAGCCAGTCCGCTCAGTGCAACAACGGGCCGTGCGCCGGCAGCGGCGCCCCGCGCGGCACGTGCTTGCGGATCCCCGAGACCAGGATCAGCGCCGCCGCGAGCAGCACGAGGCCGCCGGTGACTAGCATCGGCACGGTATAGCCGCCGCTCGCGTCGCGCAGCAGCCCCGTGATCTGCGGCGCCACGTAGCCCGAGATGTTGCCGACCGAGTTGATGAACGCGATCCCGCCGGCCGCCGCCGTCGCGCCGAGATAGGCGGTCGGCAGGTTCCAGAACACCGGCAGGCACGCGGCGATGCCGAACACCGCGACGCAGAACGCCGCCATCGTCAGGTAAATGTTGCCGAGCAGCAGCCCCGCCGCGATCGCCCCCGCGCCGGCCAGCCCGACCGGGACCACGACGTGCCAGATCCGCTCACCCGAACGGTCCGAACTACGTGACAGCAGGATCATGCCAACCGTGCCGAACAGGTTGGGCAGCACCAGGACGTAGCCGACGGCGGTATTGGACAGCCCCATCGTCTTGACCATCAGCGGCAGGAAGAACGCCATCGCATACACGCCGTAGGCGATCAGCGTGTAGGCGATGGTCAGGACGACCAATTGCGGGCTGGCGATCGAGCGCAGCAGCGAGTGCCCGCGCCCCGGCTTCGCCTCGGCCTCCGCGTTCAGCTTGCCTTGCAGCCAAGCGCGTTCCTCGGATGCGAGCCAGGGCGCCTCGGCCGGCCGGTTGCGCAGCAGCGCGTAACCGAACATCGCAAGGATCACCGCCGGGACGCCCTCGACCAGGAACACCCATTGCCAGCTCTGCACCCCGAGCCAGCCGTCGAGCCGCAGCAGGTTGGCGGAGAGCGGCGCGCCGATCACCCCGGCGAAGGCGCCGAAGGCGAAGAAGACGCCCATCGCCCGGCCGCGATGACGGGCAGGGAACCAGCAGGTCATGAAATAGGCCACCCCGGGGAAGAACCCGGCTTCGGCGACGCCGAGCAGGAAGCGCGCGACGACAAAGCTGGTCTCGCCGGTGACAAGCGCGGTGCCGGCGGAACACAGGCCCCAGACCGCCATGATGACCGCGAGCCATGTCCGCGCGCCGAGCTTGCTCAGGATCAGGTTGGCGGGGAACTGGAACAGCACATAGCTCCAGAAGAACGCGCCCGCACCTAGTCCGTAGGCGGTGGCCGACAGGCCGAGCGCCTTGTTCATGGTCAGCGCCGCGATCGACACGTTGAACCGGTCGAGCGCGTTGATCAGGTAGCCGATGCTCAGAAAGGGGACGAGCCGCCATGCGACCTTGCGCATTACCGCGGCCTCGAAATCCGGGGTCATCGTTTCCTCCGTCCTGCTTCTCACGCGCGACTCTTCCGGCTTGCAACCGGCAGTGTAGGGGCCGGCTGGGCGGGTGGCGACCTGCTGGGCCGGCCCTCTCGCGCGATCGTCATCGCCCGGCGCCCGGCCTCGACCGGACGGTTCCGTCGCTGTTATGAACGCCGGGACGCCCCGCCGGGCACGCATGGAGAGGCCGCACGATGATCCTGACCCGCCGGGGCCTGCTGGGCTCCGCTACCATCGCCGCCACTGCCGCCACCGCCGCCGCCCTGCCGCTCCGCCGCGCCCGGGCGCAGCGGCCGGTGATCCGTATTGGTGTGATGAACGACCAGTCCGGCACCTACCGGGACGTGACGGGGCCGACCAGCGTGATCTGCACCCGTCAGGCGATCGCCGAGTTCGGCGACAAGGGCTTCGACGTGGAGGTCCTGGTGGCCGACCACCAGAACAAGCCCGACATCGCCGTCTCGCTCGCCAAGCAATGGTTCGACCGCGACGGCGTCGACATGATCCAGGACGGCGGCGCCTCGTCTTGCGCGCTGGCGCTGACGCAGATCGTGCGCGACAAGAACAAGGTTTTCCTCAGCACCAGCACCGCGACCTCCGACCTCACCGGCAAGGCCTGCACGCCCAACACGATCCATTGGGTGCTGGACACCTACATGAGCTCGAAATCCACCGCCGGCGCGATGACCAAGCACGGCGGAAACACGTGGTTCTTCATCACCGCCAACTACGCCTTCGGGCAGGCGCTGCAGCGTGATGCATCGAAGTTCGTCACCGACGCGGGCGGCAAGGTGCTCGGCGCCATCGCCTATCCGTTCCCGGAAACCACGGATTTCTCCGCCGCCCTGGTGCAGGCGCAGGCGTCGACGGCGAAGGTGCTGGGCCTCGCCAACGCGGGAACCGACACGGTGAACTGCCTCAAGCAGGCGCATGAATTCGGCATCGCGGCCGGCGGCCAGCGGCTCGCGGCGCTGCTCGCCTATAGCACCGACATCCACGCCGTCGGGCTCGACACCGCGCAGGGCCTGCTGATGAGCGAGAGCTTCTACTGGGACCTAAACGACCGCACGCGGGCCTGGATGACGCGCATCAAGCCGAAGGTCACGCTGTGGCCGAACAGCGCGCAGGCCGGCCAATATTCCTCGGCGCTGCACTACCTGAAGATCGTGGCTCGGATCGGACCGGCGGCGGCGAAGGCGGACGGCGCTGCGACGGTCGCGGCAATGAAGGCGACACCGACGGACGACGACTGCTTCGGCGCGAACGGCCGTATCCGCGAGGACGGGCGCAAGATCCATCCCTGCTACCTGTTCGAGGTGAAGAAGCCCTCGGAGAGCAAGCAGGAATGGGACCTGATGCGCGAGATCGCCGTCACGCCGGCCGAGGATGCCTTCCGTCCGCTCAGCGAGCACGCCTGCCCGCTGGTGAAGGCCTGACCGCACCTTTTGCGGAGCGGGACGGATAGCGCCAGACTGCGGATAGGCCGGCGCGGCCCGCCACGCGAACTTGGCGGGGTCGCGGGAGAGGCGTATCCGTGCGGATCGGATCAGCCGCATGGAGGATTTCCGCATGGCATCGTCCAACCGGGAGGACGCGGCGGCCCGGCTCGCCTCGCTGCGCGCGCAGATCGACCAGGCGATGCATGAGCGCGTGACGCCCGCGCTGTCGAGCGCCACCGCAACGGCCGAAAGCGCGGTGCGGGACGCGGCGGAGGCGCTGTCGAGCCGGGTGCGCGCGCGTCCGCTGATCGCGCTGGCGGTCGCGGCCAGCGTGGGGTTCGTCGTCGGGCGGTTCGTAGGCTGACAGTCAATGCGACACGGGCGCACGTGACCCGGCGGGGGCTGGCCGGCGCCTTGGGCCTCATCCTCGTCCTCGCCGGCCAAGCCGCGCGCGCCCACGCGCTGCTCGAACAGGCCGTGCCGCCGGTCGGCGGAACGGTCGCCAAGGCGCCGGCCGA
This sequence comes from uncultured Alphaproteobacteria bacterium, assembly GCA_963795435.1. Taxonomy (GTDB): domain Bacteria; phylum Pseudomonadota; class Alphaproteobacteria; order Acetobacterales; family Acetobacteraceae; genus JAFKFI01. Next base: position 2,593,903 of record CAWCHV010000007.1, on the reverse strand, counting down.
GGTGACGATCACGTTTTCCGAAACCGTCGAGCCGGCATTCAGCAGCATCGCCGTACAGGACGCGGCGGGCAATCGGGTCGATACGGGCCAGGCGCACATCGTCGCCGATGACGCACGGCATCTGGCGGTCGGTCTCAAGCCCGTGCCGCCCGGCACCTATACCGTGACTTGGCAAGCAACCTCGACGGACACGCATCGGACGCAGGGGCATTTCAGCTTCACGGTGGCGCAGTAGGCGTGTCTGACGTGATGCCGCCGCCGTTCGACCTCGGCACCGGCGGGCTGCTGCTCGACGCGGTTCGCGCGGTGGCCGTCGCCGGGCTGCTCTCAGCGTCCGGCAGCTTGCTGTTTCTCGCGGGCCGGGGCCGCTCATCCGTGGAGCGGGGCATCCGGCGCATCGCCTGGGCTAGCCTCGGCGTCGCGGCGGTGGGGCTGATCGTCTGGGTGGTGCTGGAATCCGCGACGCTGGCGGGTGCGGACCAAGCCTTCGCCGCATTGCCGACGGTTCTGTCGAGCACCGAGTTCGGCCACCTGGCCGGCTGGCAGGCGCTGGCATTGGCGGTTGCCGCAGCCTCCCTCGCCCGCCGGTTCGGCCGGCTCGCCGCGGCGGCGGCCGGCGTCGCGGTCGCCCTGGAGGCGGGACGTCTGCACGGCTGGGCGATGCGGCCGGGCCTGACCGTGCTGCTGGTATCGGAGACGCTGCACCTGCTCGCGGCGGGCGTCTGGACGGGCGGGCTGCTGCCGCTGCTGATCGTGGTTCGACGCGCGCCGCTCGATGAGGCCATCGCCGCGTCCCGCCGCTTCTCGCGAGTGGCCACGGTCGCGGTGCTGGTGCTGGCGGCGACTGCGTTCTGGCAAGGATGGGTGCTGTCCGGCGGCTGGCCCGGGCTCGCCGGGACCGCGTTCGGCTGGATGGAACTGGTGAAGTTCGCGCTGTTCATGGCGCTGCTCGCCTGCGCGGGGTTCAACCGGTTCCGCTTCACGCCGGCACTCACCGGAGCCGATCCGGCGCACGCGCGGCGGGCGCTGGGGCGCAGCATCGCGGTCGAGACCGCGGTTGGCTTGATGGTGGTATTCGCCGCCACCGTGCTGACCAGCCTGCCGCCCGGGATGCACATCCAGGCGGTCTGGCCGTTCCCGATGCGGCCGAGCCTCGCCATCGTGGACGCCGATCCCGGTTTCCGCCGCGAGGTCGCGGACGCGGTGCTGGCGACGCTCGGCGCGCTGGCGCTCATCGGGCTCGGGGTCGTGGTGCGGTGGATCCGCTGGATCGCCTGGCTCGCGGCGGCGGTGATCGCCTGGTTCGCGCTCCCGCATTTCGATCTGCTGTTCGTGGAGGCGTATCCCACGAGCTTCTATCGCTCCCCGACCGGCTTCGCGGCGACCTCCATCGCCGACGGAGCGGCGCTCTATCCCCAGCATTGCGCCTCCTGCCACGGCGCGGAGGGTCGCGGCGACGGCCCGGCGGCGAAGGGGCTGCGTATCCCGCCCGCCGATCTCACGCAGGAGCATCTCTGGGCGCACAGCGACGGCGAGCTGTTCTGGTGGCTGTCGCACGGCATCGTCTCGGCGGAGGGCGAGGTGGCGATGCCGGGCTTCTCCGGCACGCTCTCCGATGACCAGATCTGGCACCTGATCGACTACGTCCGCGCCAACAACGCCGGCATCGCCCAGCGCACCACCGGCGCCTGGACGCCGCCCGTGCAGGCGCCCGGCCTGAACGCGACATGCGCGGGCGGTCGGACGCTGACACTGGCCGCATTGCGCGGGCGGGTGGTACGCGTGGTGTTCGGCCCGGGCGCGCCATCGCCACTACCGGCGGACGCGAAGGCGGCGACGATCGTGCTGCCAGAGGGCGCATCCGCCCCCGAAGGCGCTTGCGTCGCGTCCGATCCCGCCGTCGCGCGCGCCTACGCGATCGTGACGGGTCTTCCGGCTGGCCCGCCAGCCGGCACGGAAATCCTGATCGACGCGAATGGTTGGCTTCGCGCCGTCCTGGGGCCGAGCGACGAAGGCGACGTCGCGGCAGAGGTCAAGCGTCTGGCCGGCACGCCGCTGCCGCCGGGTGCCGGCGGCATGGAGAACATGCATCACCATTGAGGCTCGACAACGCCGCCGGCGCGCGGCGGCGTCCTCTCACCCTGCCTATCGCCGCGCCGAGCCGACCTGGACCAGCGTGTCGTTGAAGCAGGCGCCTTCCGACAAATCCGCCCGCATGTCCGCCGAAGCCAGCGCCGAGATCGTCTGCCCGGTCCGGCTGGTGGCGATCCACGCGCCCTTCTCGCTGGCCACCACGCCGGGCCGCACCGCGTCCGTTACCACGAGCGGCAGGATCACTTCGCCGAGCTCGTTCCAGATCCGCACATCCGCGCCGTTCGCGAGCCCCCGAGCCTCGGCATCGGCGGGGTGCATCATCAGGCGCGGCGTCTGTTGCGAAGGCGGCAGGCTGCCGAGCGATGACGAGATGCGCTTGTCCGACGCCGGGGAAATCAGCATCAGCGGGTAGGTCGGCTCCCGCTCGCGCCACGTCGGCAACAGCGCGTCGGCACCCCAGCGCGCCGCGAGCGTTTCCGAACGCAGCTCGATCTTGCCCGAGGGCGTGGCCGGCCTCACGTTCTCGAACAGCACCATCGGCGCGCCGTCGACGCCGGTCATCGGTGTCGCCCGATCGGTCGGGATCTGGCTCGGACGCAGGCCGCCAAGGCGCGGGTCCGCCGGATCGACGGCGTCGTCCATGAGTTCGGCGTCGGTCGCCGCGAAGCACGGCTCGTCGAAGCCGAACCGGGCGGCGAGGCGGCGGAATATTTCCGTGTTCGGCAGCGATTCGCCGAGCGGCGGGATCACCGGCTCTGCCCGTTGCAGCCAGTGATGGCCGTACGCCGGATAGAGGTCGGCGTATTCGAAATGCGTCGCGGCGGGCAGCACCACGTCGCAATAGGCCATGCTCTCGGTCATCGTCGTCTCGATGCCGACGGCGAACACGTCATCGCGCGACAGGCCGCGCCGCATCCGGTTCTGGTCGGGATGCACCACGGCCGGATTGTGGTTGTAGATGAACACCGCGCGCAGCGGCGGTCCGGCGATGTCGTCGCCGGCGAGATGACGCCCCATGTCGACGAGGTTGATCGTCCGCGTGCCCTCGCGGGTGAAATCCGACCGCTGCAGTTTTCCCGTGGTCTTGGCGAAGGCGTTGCCGGCGCCGAGCACGATGCCGCTGCCGTTGCCGAGCTTGCCGAGCAGCGCCGGCAACGCGATCGCGCCCCGGATGCCGCTGCCGCCGTTGCGGCCGCGCTCGATGCCGTTGCCCGGCGCCATGACGAGCGGCCCGTCCTCGCCCAGCCACTGCACGAAAATGCGAATCTGCTGCTCAGGGAGCCCGCACGCCGCGGCCGCGCGCGCAGCTGGCCATTCGCGGGCACGCGCCATGAAGTCCTCGAAGCCCAGCACGTTCGCCGCGATGAAAGCATCGTCGAACTTGCCGGCGCGCTCGAGCTCGGCGGCGACCGACCAGGCGAGCAGGATGTCGGTGCCGGGGCGTGGCGCAAGATGCAGGTCGGCCTGTTGCGCTATCTTGGTGCGCAGCGGATCGACCACGACCAGCTTGCCGCCCTTGCGCATCGCCCGGCGCACGCAGCGCACCAAATGCAGGTTGGCGACCGTCGCGTTGTTGCCCCAGACGACGTTCAGCGCGGCGTTCTCGGCGAACTCGGGAGGGCAGCCGGCGACCGCGCCGTAGGTTCCCGCCCACGCCTCGCTCCGCACGCCGCCGCACAGCGCTCGGCGGTAGAGCTGGCTGGCGCCGAGCCGGTTGAAGAATCGCATCGACATGCTGTCGCCGGCCAGGAACCCGTGCGGGCCGGCATAGTTGAACGGCGCCACCGCCTGCGGCCCCCAGCGGCGCACGACCTCATCCACCCGTCGGTGAATTTCATCCAGCGCCGCGTCCCAGGAAATCCGCTCGAACTGTCCCGAAGCCTTCGGCCCGGTGCGGCGCATCGGATGCAGCACGCGCCCCGGCCCGTGCACGAGGCCGACCATGTCCTGCGCGACCTTGTTGCAGATCACCCCATCGGTGAACGGCGCGGCGTGCGAGCCACGGACCTTGGCGACGCGCCCATCCTCGACTGTGACGGTCAGGCTGCACGTGTCCGGGCAATCATAGGTGCAGACGCTCGGGCGTTCCTCGAGGGTCACGGAAGCCTCCAAATCTGGTCGGGGCCAACCTAGTCGGGAATGATCCCGCCGTCGACGTTGAACGATTGGCCGGTGATGTTGCGCGCGCCGGCCGAGGCGAGGAACACCGCCATCGCGGCGATGTCCTCGGGGTCGTTGGTGCGTTGCAGCGGGATGCCCTCGGCGCGGCGGCGGTCCATCTCCTCCATCGTGATGCCCGCCCGCTCGGCGCGCACCCGCAAATTGTCGTCCGACAGCGCGGTCCGCGTGACGCCGGGGCAGATCGAGTTGACGTTGATGTTGTGCTTGCCGAGCTGCTGGGACGCGGTTTTCGTCAGGGCGATGACGGCGCCCTTGCTCGCGGCGTAGGCGGCGTTGGAGGTGCCGGCGTAGCCTTTCCCGGCGATCGAGGCGATGTTGATGATGCGCCCGCTGCGGCGCGGGATCATCTCGCGCGCCACGCGCTGCAGGCAGAAGAACACGCCCTTCGCGTTGACCCGGTGGATGCGGTCCCAATCGGCCTCCGTCAGCTCCATGATGTCGGCGCGACGGGTCACGCCCGCGTTGTTCACCAGGATGTCGATCTGGCCGAACGTCTCGACTGTCTGGCGCACCATGCGGTCGATTTCCTGCAAATCGCCCACGTCGGCCTGCACGGCGAGGGCGCGGCGTTGCTTCTCGGCGATCGTGCGTGCCGTCGCCTCGGCGTTGCCGCCGTTGATGTCGGCGGCGACGACGTGCGCGCCCGCCGCCGCGAGGGCGAGCGCCGAGGCGCGGCCGATCCCCTGGCCCGCACCCGTGACCAATGCGACCTGATTGGCGAGTTCCATGCGACGGTTCCTCCCTAATGCCGTGGGTCGATCGGCGCGACGATCCCCTCGGCCGCCTCGATGACCTCGCCGGCGTCGAGGCACAGATCCTCGCGAAACCGCGTTGCCATGATCTGCACGCCTGGGCGCAGCCGGCCGTGGTGCCCGACCGGCACGGCGAGCGCGGGCAGGCCTAGCAGCGGGGCGAGCAGGCTCACGCGAAGCGAATCCATCACCTTCGCCTGGCCTTCCCGCGTGGTGTCGAGATTGTGCGGCGGCGCGAGGTCGCCAAGCGTGGGCATGACCACCAGCGGGTAGTCGACCATGAAGGTGAGCCAGCGGTGCAGCAGCACGTCGCGGCGGATGAAGGCGGCGAGCACGCCGGCCATGTCGGTCGGCGGGATCATTTCCAGCCACAACGACATCGAGGCGCGCGCCTCGGGCTCGCCGTGCTGCTCCATCAGCGGAGCGAGCGCGCCCAGCACGTCGGTCGAGCCGATGCGGTGCCAGGTCTCGACTACCTCGTCGGGGTCGGGCGGCGCGACTTCCTCGATGTCGTAACCCGCCGCGGCGAGATACCGGCCCGCCTGACGCACCGCCTCGACCTGCGCGGGATGCGTGGTGCCGCCCGGATTGTGCGGCATCAGCGCGACCTTGATCGGGCGCGGCGCCGGCGGCCCGCACAGGGCGACATCCGCCCACCTCGTATCGCGCGGATCGCCCGCCGCCATCGCCGTGAGCGCGAGCCGCGCGTCCCGCACGCTGCGGGTCAGCGGCCCCTGCACCGACATGAGTTGCGCGCCGATCGGGCGTCCGTTCGGCGCGCTGGGGTTGAACGAGGGGATGCGGCCGAGGCTGACCCGGAGTCCGACCACGCCGTTGAAATAGGCGGGAATGCGTACCGACCCGCCGATGTCGTTGCCCTGCGCGATCGGCCCGATGCCGGTCGCCACGGCCGCGCCCGCGCCGCCGCTGGAGCCGCCGGCGGCGACGCTCGGGTCGAGCGGATTGAGCGTCCGCCCGTGCAGTGCGTTGTCGGAGAAGATCCGCATCGAAAACGCCGGCGCGTTGGTGCGGCCGATGATGATGGCGCCCGCGCGCCTCAGATTGGCGACCACCGGACTATCCTCGCGCGCGATCAGGTCGCGATACGCGACGACACCGTTATCGGTCGGGCAGCCTGCCTGGTCGGTGTTCACCTTGGTCGTCACCGGCACGCCGTGCAGCGGGCCGGGCGCATCGCCCCGCGCCCGCGCTGCGTCGGCCGCGCGCGCGGCGGCCAGCGCCTCGTCTTCCAGCACGCGCACGACGGCGTTGATCGCCGGATTGACCGTGTGCAGCCGGTCGAGACAGGAGCGTGTAGCCTCCTGCGCGGACACCCGCCCGAGCCGGATCAGGCGCGCAAGATCGCACGCATCAAGTTGCCACAACTCGGTCATTCGCTTCCCCCTCAGATGGCGATGGCATAGGCCGGGCGTCGCGGGTCGGCGCCGGCGGCGATCAGGCCGGTTTCCGGGTCGGTGAGGATCGCCTCGACGCTGCCGGCGAGCCAGGTCCAGTCGGGCCACGCCTTGACCTCGTGCCCGCGCGCCGCGAGCGCGTCCCGCGTGTGCGGCCCGATGCGCGCCTCGACGGCGAGCCGGCCGGGAAAATACTCGAACGGCGCGAAGGAGGAGGGGAACGAATAGCTCGCCACGCGCGGCGCCTCGATCGCGCTCTGCAGATCCATGCCGAAATGCAGCACATTGAGCAGCACTTGCAACATGGCCTGAATCTGCACGTCGCCCCCCGGCGTGCCGAACGGCATTACGCCGCCCGAGCGCGTCACCACCATCGCCGGGTTGGGCGTCAAGCGCGGCCGCTTGCCGGGCGCCACGCCGGCCGGATGCGCGGGGTCGGGCCGGCTCTGCGAACCCCGGCCCGAAGGCGCGATGCCGAGTCCGGGGACCACCGGCACGTTGCCGCAGCCGTCGGACGGCGTCGCGCTGAACGCATTGCCCCAGCGATCGACGACGCAGCAATAGGACGTATCCGCCTCGACCCTCGGCAACTCGGATGCGCTGGAGACGCGCGGCGTGTCCGCCCCATCGAGCGGTGGCGGCATCCGGCCGAAGGCGCGATCGTCGCGCACCGCAGCCGCCCGCCGCGCGAGGGTGGAAGGATCGAGCAGGTGATCGACCGGCACTTCGACGAAGGCCGGATCGCCGAAGAAATACTCGCGATCCGCCAGCGCCAGATTGATGCACTCGACGACGCGATGCAGATACTCCGGCGAGTTATGCGCGAGGCCGTCGAGGCCGAGATGCTCGACCAGCGCGAGCGCCTCAAGCAGCGCCGGTCCCTGGCACCACGGCCCGCACACGATCACCTCATGGCCGCGCCAGCCGCGGCGCACGACGGGTTCGATGGGCGAGCGGTAGGCAGCGAGATCGTCCATCGTCAGATAGCCGCCCTCGCGCCGCTGGAACGTGACGATTTCGCGCGCGATGTCGCCCCGGTAGAACGCATCATGCGCCGCTTGCAGGCCCGTGAGCCGGTCGGGCGCCGCGCGGTCTTGGTCAGCCATATATTGCAGCGTGCGCGCGAGGTCCGCTTGCACAAACTTGTCGCCGATTGCGGGCGGCGCGCCGTTCGGCAGGAAGATCGCCGCGTTCGAGGGGTAGCGCCGGTATTCCTCGGCGTGCGCGGCGATGGATGCCGCGAGCAGCGGGTATGCGGAGAATCCCTCGGCGGCGAAGCGGATCGCCGAGGCGGCAATGTCGGCAAAGCGCATCGTGCCGTGCCGCCGGAGTGCGGTGATCCATGCATCGGGTGCGGCCGGCGCCACGGTGCGAAGTACGCCATCGGGGATTTTTCCCCCATGCTCGCGCATGAACAGGTCAGCCGGCAGCGCGCGGGGCCAGGCCCCGAGCCCGGCGATGCTCTCGACCTCGCCGCTCGCCAGCCGAATGAGGATCGGCGCCACGCCCGCGACATTGACCAGATCGGGCTGCAATACGGCAAGCGCGATGCCGGCCGCGCACCCGGCGTCCACCGCGTTGCCGCCGCCTTCGAGGATGGAGAAACCCGCGGCCGCAGCGAGGTAGTGGCCGGCGGAGACGGCGTGCCTGGTGCCGTGCATGGTCGGGCGGTATGTCATCACGACACCCTCTCCAGAATCGACAGGCCGCGATTGCGGTCGATCAGGTAGATCAGGCCGCGCGCATCGACATACACGTCGTTGCTGCACACGCGCTGCGCGCCAGGCGGCACGTCGGGCATCCAGTGCGCGACCTCGCGCGGCGCGTGCGGGTTGGCGATGTCGATGACCCGCAAGCCGCTGGCGAACCACGCGGCCGGAACCTCGGTGCTGGTGATGGTCTCGATCGGCTGATGGCACGCCGTCATCAGCGGTGATCGCTTGCCGACCAGTTCGGGCAGCTGGAACGTGCTCACCGGGATCGGGCGCGTCTCGTCGGTGATGTTCACCATCCACACGCAGGCGGGCAGTTCCGGCGATAGCTCGGGGTCGAGCGGCTGGACGTGCTCGTCGGCGACCAGCATCCAGCGATGGCCGGCAATCGGAAAATCAATCGGCACGGTGCTGTGGGTCGGCCAGCCGAACGGCGGGCTCCAGTCGAGCCCGGCGATCTGGCGCGGCTTGCTCATGTCGCCGATGTCGAGGATCACCACGCCGCCGTACCAGTAGCTGACATAGAGCCGATCGCCGCGGCGGATCGGGTGATGGCAGCGGTGGTTGCGGCCCTTCCAACCGCGCGTCTCGCCGCCCGCGATCCATTGGCCGGGCATCCACCAGCGCCCGACCTCGCGCGGACGCTGCGGGTCGATCAGGTCGAGGATCATCACGATGGTGCCGACATAGCCCTCGATCTCGGGCGAGATGTAGGCGTAGCGGCCGTCGAAGGTGAAGCGATGCACGCCCATGCCGGCGCAGGCCCAGCGGCAGATCTCGCGCGGGGTACGTGGATCGGCGATGTCGAAGACGCGCAGCCCGACGAAATCGCCGTCCGGCACCGCCCCGCCGCGATGGATTTCGCGGTTCGCTACCATCACGCCGTTGCCGACGCGGACCTTGTGCGAGTGCAGTCCGACGGGAATGTCGATCTCGGCGACGATGCGCGGATGGCGTGGATCGGAAACATCGACGACGGACGTGCCGTGCGGCGGGTCCATGTGGCCGATATAGGCGAAACCGCCCTCGACGACGACCTGGCCGCCGCCGGCGCAATCGAGCCACGCGACCTCTCGGATGCCGACGCCTTGAGCCATGCGCTTTCTCCCTGTGGCGGAATGCGCCGCGTTTTTTCGCCTTACGGCTCGGCGAGTTGGGCGAAGGCGTCGCGGAACGGCTCAGGCGAGCCGGCCAGGCCGGTTTCGGCGAACATCTCGTCGGTGAGCGCGGCGATGGCTTCCCCGCTCACGCGCACGCCGTTGCTTTCGAGGTGGCGTCGCGCGGCCTCCACCGCCTCGGCCATCTCGCCGCCGGATTTGTACAGCTTGTAGAAATCCGTCCGCCCGCCACGGCCCAGCGCCTCGGAGAGAACGTCGGTGAAGTTCGCCACCCTGAATGGATAGCTCGCCTCCGCTCCCGCCAGCGCGCGGTGGCAGGAGTGATAGGTGGTGATGAGCAGGTCGGCGCCGACCGCGGCCGCGCCCTCCGCCATGTTGCGGTGAATGTCCCGCTCGCGCTCGACATAGCGCGCCGCGACGCCGCCGCACGCATAGGAAAAGCCGCTGTCCTGCGGCAGGTCGACCACGGAGAGGTTTGGTATGGCGTCCATCAGGGCGCGCACGCTCTCGCGCGTGCCCGCGATGCCTTGGTGCTCGTGGATCACCGCGCGGCGCGGTGGCTGATCGACGAAGCGCGCTCGCAACTCGTCGATGCGGGAAGCGAGATACACGCTGACATGGTCGAGCCCGAAGCGCGGCGGCGCGCGATCGACCTCGATCTCGTCGAAGTTCTTGGTGCAGGTCGGGCACCAGGTCAGGACCTGGCTTGCGCCGGATTGGCCGAAGCGGCGGAAGGTGCGGCCGCCGATCTTGTCGTAGGCTTCGGTGTCGCCGGCCTGGAACTGGTATACGCCGCAGCAATGCGACGGCCCGCCGACCACGTCGAAATCGACGCCGAGGGCTTCGAGGATGTCCATGACGTTGAACACGATGTGCGACGTCTTGAGCACGTTGCAGCCGGTGTAGAACAACACCTCCGCCTGGCGGCGCTCGGCCGGGGCGAGGATGCGGGTGAGTGCGTCCGACGGCATCTGCATGGAGGCGAGCAGCCGCACCGCGTGCGACATGGAACGGAAGCGGCGCGCGTGCTCGTCCTTGCGCGATTGCTCGTCGCGCGTCGCCTGCTGCGCGCGCAGCCGTGCGATCGAGACCCACTGACGCACGTTGATCTGCTCCGGGCAGACCGCGCTGCACTGGCCGCTGCTGTCGCACGCCGCCACCCAGCGCGCCGCGTCGCCGCCAGCGGCGCCGTCGGCGGTCAGCGCGATCAATCCACGAACCAGACGCCCCGGATCGCTGGTGTCGATCCCAACCTCGCGCGCCGTCGGGCACACCTCGGCGCAGCGGCCGCAGATCGTGCAGCGGGACGTGGCGTCCTCGGCGATGGCATCCAACGTGGCGGCGAGCTCAGGCATCGTTCGGCCTCACATCAAGATGGGACGGGCATCGTAGGTCTTTTCGCAGTGCGGCGAACAGGCCCGATCCCTCACGGCCGCGGCTTGCGCGATCGTTTCGGCTTGGCCTTGGCGGCGGCGAGCGCCACCGCGACGGCTTTGCGCGCCCAGTCCCGCAGCCCGTCCGGATCGTCGAGCAGCTCGGGCGGGCAGCGCCAGTAGGAGGTGATGGTGTGCGCCCCGTGCTTCGTGTCGTAGCTGAACGGCGTCTCGCCGGCAGCCTCATAGTCCGGCCGGTTGGCGTCGCCGACCTTGAAGAACACCTCCTGCCGCATCAGCAGCCCGAACATCATCTCCCCGTGGAACAGCCCGACGCCGCCGAACATGCGCCGTGCGGAGACCGGCCCGAGCGGCGCGAGAAGCTCCAGCAAATAGGCGGCGAGCTTGTCAGGCATCGGCCGATCCCTCCCGGCCCGGCGCGCCGACGGAACCGGGCTTGCGGTTGCGAACAATTCTCAGTATCAAGCCGCTACAACCTCTCTGGTGATCCTTGTCGATGCGCGTTCATGTGCTCGTGGCCCTCGCCTGCAGCGCCCTTCTCGCCATCGGCACGGTCCCGGCCAGGGCCGCCGATCCGGTCATGCTGACGCTCAAGGACCACCGCTTCAACCCCACGGAGGTCACGGTGCCGGCGGGCGAGCGGTTCCGCATCGAGGTGTCCAACCAGGACGATACGCCGTCCGAGTTCGAGAGCGGCGATCTGCGGGTGGAGAAGATCGTCGTCCCCGGCGGAAAGATCAGCGTGATGGCGGGGCCGCTGAAGCCGGGCGCTTACAAGTTCTTCGACGACTATCACCCCGACACCGCGACCGGTACGGTGATCGCCGTCGAGAAGAAGAGCTGAGCCGATGCTCGCGAGCCTGCTCATCGTCTTCCGCGAGTTCCTTGAAGCCGGCCTGATCGTCGGCATCGTGCTGGCGGCCACCCGGGGCATCGCGCGTCGCGGAGCCTGGATTACCGGCGGCATCGTCGCGGGCGTCCTTGGGGCGGCGCTGCTGGCGGCGTTCGCGGGCGCGGTCTCGGAGGCGCTGTCGGGCAACGGGCAGGAGGTGTTCAACGCCACGATCCTGACCGTCGCGGTGCTGATGCTCGGTTGGCACAATTTCTGGATGGCCGGCCACGGACGCCGGATCGCCCAGGAGATGCGGGCGGTCGGTCACGCCGTGGGCGCGGGCGAGCGATCCTTGCTGGCGCTCGCGGTCGTCGTCGCGGTGGCGGTGCTGCGGGAGGGCGCGGAGGTCGTGCTGTTCCTCTACGGCATTGCCGCCTCGTCGCAGGATGGCGCCGCCGCGCTGATGCTCGGGGGCGCGCTCGGCGTCGCGGCCGGGGCGCTGGTCTCGTACCTGCTGTATCGCGGCCTGATCGCCATTCCGGTCAGCCGGCTGTTCTCGGTGACGAGCTGGCTGATAGCGTTGCTCGCCGCCGGAATGGCCGGTCAGGCCGCCGCCATCCTCGCCGGCGCCGACCTCGTCCCCGCCTGGGGCTATCAGCTCTGGGACACGTCGTGGCTGCTGGCGCAGAACAGCCTGCCGGGGCAGGCGCTGCACGCGCTGATCGGCTACTCCGACCGCCCGGCCGGCGTGCAGGTCGCCGCCTTTCTCGCGGTGCTGGCGGCAATGGCCGGGGCGAGCCGCCTCGCCGATCCGCAATCCTCGAAGAATAGCCGTCGCGCACCGTCGAACGTGCCGCACGGCCGTCGCTCCTCCTGACCGGAAAGATCCCGTCCATGAACATCAAGGCAATCACGCTGGCGGCGGCCTGCGGGCTGCTCGCCGCGCACGCCGCCGCCGCTCGCGAATATTTCGTCGGCGGCCCGGTGCACCAGCACGACATGGAGATCGTCGCGAACTACCTCGTCGGCATCGAGATGGCGCCGATGACGCCTGGGATGCCGATGGGCGACGACGTGATCCATCTGGAGGCCGACGTCCACGCCACCGCCGACAACGTGTACGGCTATCCCGACGGCGCGTGGGTGCCCTATCTCACGATAAATTACACCCTGCGGAAAGTCGGCACGAACTGGCGCGCCGAGGGCGTGCTGCATCCGATGATCGCCAAGGACGGCCCGCACTACGCCGACAACATCAAGATGGACGGGCCCGGCCAGTACACGGCGACTTATCGGTTCACCTCCCCGGAAGCGAGCGGGTTCTACCGGCACACGGACAAGGAGACCGGCGTGCCGCCCTGGTGGACGCCCTTCTCGCAGGACTTCACCTTCACCTATCCGCAGAAGTGAGGCACCTCTCCGCAGAAGTCAGCCGCTCGCCGCGAGACCGCGTCGTTCGGCGATGCGCCCGCGCGAGGCGCTTCGCCAAGCCCACTTGCCTGCCGGTCGCCGCCGGGTGACGCTCGGGCGCACGACGATCACCACGGGAGGAAGCCATGCTGGCATTCGGCGGGTCGATGTTCTTCACCGACTACTCGATGGCCCCCGGAGAGCTCGGCCGGGCGCTCGAGGAGCGCGGATTCGAGTCGGTCTGGGCGCCCGAGCACTCGCATATCCCGGTCTCGCGCAAGACGCCGTTCCCCGGCGGCGGCGACCTGCCGAAGAAATACTACGACGCGATGGACCCGTTCGTGACGCTGACCGCCGCCGCCGCCGCGACCAAGATGCTCAAGGTCGGCACCGGCGTCTGTCTCGTGGCGCAGCGCGATCCGATCCAGACGGCGAAGCTCGTGGCATCCATCGATCAGGTCTCCGGCGGCCGGTTCCTGTTCGGCATCGGCAACGGCTGGAACCAGGACGAGATGGAGGATCACGGCACGGTCTACGAGACCCGCCACAAGCTCGCACGCGAGCGTGTCGAGGCGATGAAGGAGATCTGGACCAAGTCGAAGGCCGAGTATCACGGCGAGATGGTCAATTTCGATCCGATGATGGCGTGGCCGAAGCCGGTGCAGAAGCCGCACCCGCCGGTAATCATCGGCGGCGCGTTCCCCTATTCGGCCCGTCGGGCGATCCGCTACGGCGACGGCTGGATCCCGCAGGCCTCGCGCGGCAGCTACAGCGAGATCGCCGACATGATCCCGCGCTTCCGCGAGATGGCCCGCGAAGCCGGGCGCGACCCCAAGAGCATCGAGATCACCGTCTGGTTCCCCAAGCAGGACGCCGATCTGATGAAGCGCTACCAGGAACTCGGCGTCTCGCGCGTGGTGTTCAACCTGGAGTCCGAAAAGGCCGACGCGAACCTGCCGGTGATGGACAAGTGGGCCGGACTGATGCGGCAGGTGAACGGCTGATCGGCCTGCAACCGCTATGACCGCGCCATCACCTCGCGCAGCTTGGCGGCGAGGGTATCGAAGGCGAAGGGCTTGGCGATGAGGTGAAAGCCGCGCTCGCGCAGGCCGGTGCGGGTCACGTCGCTGTCCGCGTAGCCGGTGGTCAGCACGATCCTGAGGTCCGGACGCCGGCGAGCCGCCTCCTCGGCGAGTTGGCGGCCGTCCCGGCCGGGCAGGCCGATGTCGGTGAGCAGCAGGGCGATCTCGGGACGGTCATCGAGGATGCGCAGCGCCGCCTCCGCGTCGGAGGCGACCAGAACGCGAAAGCCCAGCTCGGCGACGGCCTCGGTGGTGGTGCCGCGCACCTGCGCGTCATCCTCGACCAGCAGCACCGTCTCGCCGCGCCCAACCGGCTCGCACGGCCGATCCGTGTGGACGGCTGTCGCATTGTCCCGCGACGGCTCGGCGATGTGGCGCGGCAGGTAGAGCCTCACCACCGTGCCGTCCCCCGGCTCCGTGGCGAGCATCACGTGGCCGCCGGACTGCTTGATGAAGCCGAACACCTGGCTGAGCCCGAGCCCGGTGCCGCGCCCGTCGCCCTTGGTGGTGAAGAACGGCTCGAAGGCGCGGGAGAGGACGTCCTCGGTCATGCCGGTGCCGGTATCGGAGACCGCGATCGTGACATATTGGCCGGGCCCGATGTCGCCGCCCAACGCGCCGGCGGACGTGGCGTCGAGATCGAGGTTGGCGGTCTCGATGGTGAGACGGCCGCCCTCCGGCATCGCGTCGCGCGCGTTCACGGCGAGGTTGAGCAGCGCGTTCTCGAGCTGGTTGCGGTCGATATGAGTGGTCCATAACCCGTCGGCGAGCACCGTCTCGACCGTGATGCCTTCGCCCAGGGTCCGACGCAGCAGCTCCGAGAAATCGGCGACCAGCCGGTTGGCGTCGGTCGGCTGGGGTTCGAGGGTCTGTTTGCGGGCGAAGGCGAGCAGGCGGTGCGTCAGCTCCGCGCCGCGCTCGGCAGCCTTGCGCGCGGTGGCGAGGAAGCGCAGCGCATCCGCGCCCCGAAACGCCTCGCGCCGTTCCAGCAATTCGATGCTGCCCAGCACGGCGGTCAGCAAGTTATTGAAATCATGCGCGATGCCGCCGGTGAGCTGGCCGATGGCCTCCATCTTCTGCGCCTGCGCCAGCGCGGCACGGGTCTGCTCGATCGCCTCGGCGGCGTCGCGCTTGTCAGTGATGTCGCGGGTGATCTTGGCGTAGCCGATCAGCCGGCCGTGGTCGTCGCGCATCGCGTCCATCACGATGTTGGCCCAGAAGCGCGAGCCATCCTTGCGGACACGCCAGCCCTCGGCCTCGAAACGGCCCTCGCGCGCGGCGGTCTCCAGCGCGCGGGCCGGCTCGCCCCGGTCGCGATCCTCTGGGATATAGAACCGGGAGAAATGGTCGCCGACGATCTCGCGCGCGGCATAGCCCTTGATGCGCTCGGCGCCCCGGTTCCATTCGGCGACCCGGCCCTGCGGATCGAGCATGATCAGCGCGTAATCCGTGACGCCGTTGACCAGCAGCTCGTGGCGATGCTCGAACGCGCGCAGCGCCTCCTCGGTGCGAGACTTTTGCGCGACTGTCACGTCGAGGGTGCGGCTCACCCGGCGCAGCTCGGCGGGCGTCGGCGTGGCGAGCACGCGCGGGATCAGCGGCCACAGCAGGGTCGCGGTCACGATCGAGGCCACCGCGGTGATCGCCTTCACCACGCCTTGCAGGCCATAGACGGGCTGCCACAGGGCCCAAATCTCGATGGCGTGGGTCAGGCCGCAGGCGAGGATGAACAGCGCGAACATCCAGAACATCCAGCCGAGCGCCAGGTCGTGCCGCCGGCTGACGAACACCGCGAGGGCGGCGGCGATGCCGAAATAGGCCAGCGCGATCACCGCGTCCGAGGTCACGTGCAGCCAGATCAGTTCGGGCTGCCAGGCGAGGCAGAAGCCATGCGGGGAGAGAGCGTTGTCGCTCAGGAAGGCGAGCAGGCGGTCCATCGGGATCCTCACGGGGCGGTGCGCCCGATCCGGGCAGACCGGCCGAAGGTATATGCGTCGGAGGCCCCGACCGCGAGAGAAAGCCGGTTCAGTAGGTGCGGAAGATCCGCTCGATTTCCGGGGTTTCGCCCGTCACGGTCAGCGCCAGGGCCAGCAGGATCCGGGCCTTTTGCGGCGAAAGATTGTCGGCGATCAGGAACCCCGCGTCGCGCAGCCGCCGGCCGCGAAAGGTCCGTCCGCTGCCGGCGCGGGTGGACTGCACCACGACGACGCCCTGCCGCGCCGCCTCGCGCAGCGCCTCGGTCTGGCCAGGCGGGGTGAAGCCGGGGGCGAGGCCGGCTGAGACGATGCCGCGCGCGCCCGCCTGCATGAAGGCGCGCACCGCCACCCCGTCCGCGCCCGCGTGGGCATAGGCGATGTCGACGCGGGGCAGCGCCGGGAGGGCGCGGACGTCGAACTCGGTATCGGGGGCGGCGCGGCGCAGCGGCCGGCGGTAGAAGGCGATGGCGTCGCCGTCGGCCTGGCCGAGCACGCCGAAATCGGCGGTGCGGAAGGTCTGCATCCGCAAGGTGGAGGTCTTGGTCACGTCGCGCGCCGCCTGGATCTCGTCGTTCAACACGACGAGCACGCCCATGCCGCGCGCCTCGGGGCTCGCGGCGGCGCGGATCGCGTTGACCAGGTTGAGCCCGGCGTCGCTCGACAGCGCGCTGCTCGGCCGCTGCGCCCCCACCAGCACCACCGGGACGCGCACCTTGACGGTGAGGTTGAGGAAATACGCGGTCTCCTCTAGGCTCGCCGTGCCGTGGCCGATGACGATGCCGGCGAGATCAGGGTGCTCCGCCACCAGCTGGTCGCAGATCAGCACCAGCGCCTGCCAGTCGGGGCTGTCGATCGCGGTGCTGGGGACGTTGCGGTAGCGCACGGGCAGCACCTTGGCGACCAGCGCGGTCTCGGGGAAGCGCGCGAGGATTTCGTCGGCGTGCAGCACGGTGCCGGTGGCTCCGTAATCCTGCAGGTCGAGCGGGTCGCGCCCCACCGAGGCGATGGTACCGCCGGTGCCGATGAAGGCGACCTTTGGCTTGCTCATGCGGCGGACAGCACCGGGGGACGCTGGCGGTGCCAGTCGGTGTCGCGCTGGTAGGCGTCGGCTATCCGCAGGATGCGCGCCTCGGCGAACGGCCGGCCGGCGATCTGCAATCCGATCGGCAGGCCGTTCGCGTCGAAGCCGCACGGGAGGCTGACCGCCGGGAGGCCGAGATAGTTGAACGGACGGGTATAGGCGGAGACCGCCATGAATTTTTCCTCCGTGCCGGGCGGCCCGCGGTCGATGTCGGTCTCGGCGAGCGTCGGCAGGCGGAAGCGGATGGTCGGCGTGGCGAGCACATCGACGGCCGGGAAGACCTCGGCGGCGAACGCCTTCAGGATCGGCCCGCGCCGGCTCAGCGATTCGACGTAATAGGCGCCGGGGATCGCGTAGCCGCCATAAAGCCGCGCGCTGAGATGCACCGCGTAGCCCCGTGGCGCCTCGCGCATCCAGCGCGCGTGGATCGCCGCGCCCTCGACGCGCGAGACGATGCCGCCATACGCCGCCACCGCGTCCATGTGCGGCAAGGCGACGCGCCGCAGCGTGGCGCCGCGGGCGGCAAGCACCTCGGTCGCGCGCTCGACCGCATCGAGCACCTCCGCATCGGCGTCTCCACGGAAACAGTTCGTCGGCAGGCCGACGCGCAGGCCGCGCAGGTCGCCGTCGAGCGCGGCTTCGTAGTCCGGCACCGGCAGGCGCGCGCTGGTCGGGTCGCGCGGATCGTGCCCGGCGATGACGCTGAGCACGCGCGCGCAATCCCGCGCGGTGCGCCCCAGCGGCCCCACGTTGTCGTGCGAGAAGGACAGCGGCATCACGCCGGCGCGGCTCACCCGCGTCTGCGTCGGCTTGATGCCGGTGACGCCGCAGGCCGCGGCGGGCAGCCGGATCGAGCCGCCGGTGTCGGAGCCGAGGGCGGCGTAGGTGAAGCGCGAGGCTACCCCGGCGCCGGAGCCCGAGGAGGAGCCGCCGGTGATGTAGGGCAGGCTCCAGGGATTGTGGCAGTCGCCGTAATGGGCGTTGTGGCCGGTCGGGTTCTGCGCGAACTCCGCCATGTTGAGCCCGCCGAAGGTGAACGCGCCGGCCGCAGACAGCCGCTCGATCACCGTCGCCGTGACGTCCGGCACGAAGTCCTTGCGCAGCGCCGAGCCGCAGGTGCAGGGCTTGCCCGCCTGGTAGTACATGTCCTTGTGCGCGAGCGGGATGCCGTGCAGCTTGCCGAGCGGGGCGCGCGACTTCGCAGAGTGGGCGCGCACCGCGGCGTCCGCCGCCCGCGCGGCTTCCGCCGCCCCCTCGCGGTCGAGCCAGATCGTCGCGTTCACCTGCGGGTTCGCCGCGTCGATGTTGGCGAGGCAAGCATCGAGCAGCTCCGTCGCGGTCGCGTCGCCCGCACGGACCGCCTCGGCGGCCTCGGTGAGCGAGAGGTTGGCGAGATCGGTCATTGCGGCTGCTCCATCGCGTCGAGCAGCGCGACCTCGAAACTGGACGGCTCGTCCTCGAAGCGCGGCATGTCGCGCACCGCCTCGAACGCCGCGATGGTGCTCGCGAGGTCGGCGGCCATGCGGCGGGCCGGCTCGTTGGGAGCGGCGATGCCGTGCCAGGCGGCGATCATCGCCTCGGTGCGGGAAAGGAAATCGTCCATCGCGCTGTCCTCGCCGATTGCTGCATTGCAATATGACCCGCAACGAGCGCTCGGGCGCAACCATCATTTCGGCGTGCCGTTGCGCGATGACACTCGCAGGACCGATCCATGCCCGATGCCGCCGCGCCACCTCGCCGGGACGCCATCTTCCAGACCGACGTGCCCGCGCGGCTCGACCGGCTGCCGTGGAGCCGGTTTCACTGGCTCGTCGTGTGCGCGCTCGGCATCACCTGGATCCTCGACGGCCTGGAGGTCACGCTGGTCGGCTCGCTGTCGGGGGCGATCGCCGAGAGCCCCACGTTGCGCCTCTCGGGCGGACAGATCGGCATCGCCGCGAGCGCCTACCTCACCGGCGCGGTGATCGGCGCGCTGTTCTTCGGCTGGCTCACCGACCGGCTGGGGCGCAAGAAGCTGTTCACCGTCACGGTGCTGATCTACCTGCTGGCGACGGCGGCGACTGGCCTGTCATGGAGCTTCTGGTCGTTCGCGCTGTTCCGCTTCATCACCGGCGCCGGCATCGGGGGCGAGTACGCGGCGGTCAACGCGACGATCCAGGAGCTCATCCCGGCGCGGCGGCGCGGCTTCACCGATCTCTGCATCAACGGCAGCTTCTGGCTCGGCGCAGCATTCGGCGCCATCGGCGCGCTGGTGGTGCTCGACCCGGCCGTGATGCCGCCCGAGATCGGCTGGCGGGCCGCCTTCGTCATCGGCGGGGTGATCGGCTTCGTCATCCTGCTGCTGCGCCGCTTCATCCCGGAGAGCCCGCGCTGGCTGATGACGCACGGCTATCCCGAGGAGGCGGCGAAGGTGGTGAGCGGGATCGAGGCCCGCGTCGAGCACGAGACCGGCGAGAAGCTGCCGGCGGTGCCCGAGCAGCATCTAACCTTGCGGAGCGACGTGCACGAATGGTTCGGCGCCGCGGTTCACGCGCTGTTTTCGCTGTACCTGAAGCGCACCATCCTCGGCACCGCGCTGATGGCGGCGCAGGCGTTCTGCTACAATGCGCTGCTGTTCACCTACGCGCTGATCCTGACCAAGTTCTACGATATTCCGTCCGGCAAGGTCGGCTGGTTCATGCTGCCCTTCGCGCTCGGCAATTTCGCCGGCCCGCTGCTGCTCGGACGGCTGTTCGACAGCCTGGGGCGCAAGACGATGATCACCGCGACCTACGCGCTGTCCGGCGTGCTGATGGCGCTCACCGGCTGGCTGTTCGCCGCCGGCGTGCTGGACGCGGTGCAGCAGACCGCCGCCTGGACGATCATCTTCTTCTTCGCCAGCGCGGCGGCGAGCTCGGCCTACCTGACGGTGGGCGAGAGCTTCCCGCTGGAGGTACGGGCGGTCGCGATCTCGCTGTTCTACGCGTTCGGCATCGCGGTCGGCGGGATCGCCGGGCCGGCGTTGTTCGGCGCACTGATCGAGACCGGGGCGCGAAGCGAGATCCTGTGGGGCTATGTGCTCGGCGGCGCGCTCATGGTGGTCGCGGCGGGGTTCGAGGCGGTGCTCGGCGTCAACGCGGAACGCCGCTCGCTGGAAGACGTGGCCCCTCCTCTTTCATCGGTGGTTGTGCAACCGGAGGGCCGCGCCACCGTTGCATAGGCTGGCAACATCCAAAGGAGGAGCCGCTTGGACAAGGATCGGGTCGAAGGCGCCGGCAAGCAGGCCAAGGGCGCCGTTAAGGATGCCTGGGGCAAGGTCACGGGCGATGCCAAGACGCAGGCCGAGGGCAAGGCCGAGAAGGCCGAGGGCAAGGTGCAGAACGCCGTCGGCGGCGCCAAGGACGCGGCACGGGACGCGGCCAAGAAAGGCTGACCCTGTCGAGCTGCGCGGGAGGGCGCCGTGGGAAAGCCGCGGCGCCCTTTTTGTGCGCGCGTTTTGCCCGCCGCAACCCGATAGTCCATACTGCCCGGTAGATTGGTTCGCAGCACACGGAGCGCGGCGTGGCGGTCAGCAAGGAAGCCTACCGGGAAGCGATGGCCCGCCTCGGGGCTGCCGTGAACGTCGTGACGTCGGACGGTCCGGGTGGTCGCGCCGGGTTCACCGCGTCGGCGGTGTGCAGCGTGACCGATACGCCGCCGACCTTGCTGGTCTGCGTCAACCGGACCAACGATTCCCATCCGCCGCTGGTCGCGAACCAAGTGTTCTGCGTCAACACGCTGGCCGGCGGCCACGAGGATCTGTCCACGATCTTCGCCGGCCTGACCGAGCACGAGGCCTCGGCGCGCTTCGACACCGGCACCTGGCACACGCTGGCGACAGGCGCGCCGGTGCTGACGGATGCGACGGTCGCGTTCGACTGCCGCGTCACGGAACAGGTCGAGATCGGCACGCACACCGTGTTCTTCGCCGAGGTCGAGGCGATCCAGGTCGGCGATTCGCGCGAGGCGCTGATCTATTACAGTCGGACATATCACCGGCTGACGCACAGCGACTAGCGCAAGCTGGTTCGAGCCGCCGCCGTCACTCGATCAGCCTGTTAAGGCGCTCCGCGCTGTCGGCGAATTGGTTCAGCATGTCGGCGAAGACCTGGCGCACGGTCAGTTGCTCGTTCATCTGTCCGACCACCTGGCCGACAAAGCTGGAAACGAGCGGCTTCGTGCGTGCGCGCTCGATGCGGGCCAGGGCGCTGCGCACCAGCAGGCCTTGCAGCGGCCGTCCCAGCGACTCCGGCGCATCCGGCGCTTCCCACGCATCCGACCACTCCGTCCTGACGACGCGCGCGGGCTTGCCGGTGAGCGAACGGGTGCGCAGCGTATCGGAGGAGCTGGCGGCCAGCAGCTTGTCCCGCGCCTCGGGGATCAGGTTGCTTTGCACGGTGGTGAGCCAGACCGAGCCGCACCAGACCCCCTCCGCGCCGAGTGCGAGGGCCGCGGCGATCTGTCGGCCGCTGGCGATGCCGCCCGCGGCGAGCACGGGCAGCGGCGCCACGGCGTCGACCACCTGCGGCGTCAGGACCATCGTTGCGATGTCGCCGGTATGGCCGCCTGCCTCGTGGCCCTGCGCGACGAGCAGGTCGACACCGGCGTCGCGCTGGCGCAGCGCGTGCTTCACGGTCCCGATCAGGGCCGCGACCTTCATGCCCGCCTCGTGGGCCCGCTCGACGATGGCGCGCGGCGGCGCGCCGAGCGCGCTCACGATCAGCTTCACGCCCGGGAATCCGAAGGCGACATCCAGCAGCTTGGCCGAATATTCCGGCGTATTGCGCCCCTGATGCAGCCGCTCGCGGGTGATCTGCGCCTCCTCGTCGGCCGGCAGGTGGGGAACGCCGTATCGGTCGAGCAGCGTCTCCACGAAGGCGCGGTTCCGCTCGGGGAGGACCGTGTCGGGATCGGCGTTGCCGTAGCCGCTCAGATCGGTGGATTTCGTCGCGATCAGCACGTCAACGCCATAGGGGCGGCCCTCGATATGCTCCTCGATCCAGGCCAGCTCGACGGCCAGCTCCTCGACGGTGAAGGCCTCGCAGCCGAGCACGCCCATGCCGCCGGCCTTGGAGGCCTCCACCACCACGTCCCGGCAATGCGAGAAGGCGAAGATCGGCACCTCGATGCCGAACATCTCACACACTTTGGTTCGCATGATCCGACATCCCCCCAGATGCGCGCCGGATGCGCGCCGGGCACGCGTCAAATACGCGGCGTTCGCCCACGAACCTGCTAGTCCCCGGCCAGCTTCAGCGCAAGCGCCTGGGGGAACCGGGTCACGGCGCGCGAGCGCCGGATTTCCGGATGCGCTCAAGGTCGGCGGCGCGCCGCGCGGTCTGCGCCAGCGCGCAATCCGCCGCGATGAGCGGCGCCGCGCTGCCCCCCGCGGCGAACAGATCGCCTTCGGCGTCGCAGCCCTTGTCGCGGAACGCCACCCAGGCGCGTTGCGCCTCGCGCAGCTCGGCCTTGCCGCCCGCGTCGAATTCGGCGGCGCGGAGGATCGCCTGGTACGCGGCGTTCAGCCGCGCGTCCCAGCGCGCCCGCTCGGCGTCGATGCAGAGATGCGTCGCCGCGTTCGAGGCGGCCCCGGCGAGGCATCGGTCGTATTCGGCCGAAAAGGCGACGCCCGACCCGGTTCCGGCGGGCTGGTCATGCGCGGCCTCGCCGTACGCGTCCGTCAGGCCCCACGGCCCGACGGCGAGGACGCACGCCAGCCGGGCTGCCGGGGCCAGCCGCACCGCAGCGGATCAGCCGGCGCCGGGATCAGCCGCGAATCCCGCCGCCTTGATCCCCGCCAGCGCGGCCGCCTCGTCGTTGTCCGAGGTGTCGCCCGTCACGCCGACCGCGCCGAGGACGGCGCCGGAGCCGGAGCGGATCAGCACGCCGCCCGGCACCGGGATCAGGGAGCCGCCCACCGCGTGCGTCACGGCGGCGACGAAATGCGGCCGCTCCGCCGCCGCGCGGGCCAGCGCGCGCGAGCCCGTCCCCATCGAGATCGCGCCATGCGCCTTGCCCTGCGCGATCTCCGCCCGCCGCAGGCTGGTCCCATCCTCCGCCGCGAACGCCTTCAAGGCACCGCGCGCGTCGAGCACGGCGACGGCGAGGGGCTGGAGCTTCGCCCCGCGCGCATGACCGAGCGCGGCGGCGACCATCACCTGCGCCTTTTCCAGCGTGAGCTCCGACATGATGCGATCTCCCGTTCGTCTCCGCCAGCGTGGCGCGAAGCGGGCCGCTTGAATAGCCCGCCGCTATTTCACGTCGAGCGGCACCGCCGTCACGCTGTTGAACGCGCTGCCGCCGGTGCTCAGCGCGATGGTGGACCAGACCACATAGACCAGCACGTGCTTGTCCGCGTCGAACAGGCGGGAGACGCGGATCTCCTTGAAGAACGGGCTGGCGGAAGCGCCGAACACCACCGCTTTGTCGGGCAACTTGTCGGGCACGTTCACCGGGCCGGTGGCGCGGCAGGCGATGGAGAAGCGGTTCGGATCGGTGGCGAGGCCGAACGAGCCTTTCACGCCGCCGGTTTCCGCGCGCGAGACGTAGCAGGAGACGTTGGGCACCAGCGGGTCGTCGTAGCGCTCGACGAGGATGCGGTCGTTGCGGCCGAGCACCCGGAAAGTAGTGTCTATCGTGCCGATCTTGGTTGGCTCGGCGGCAAGGCTGGGGGTGGCGAGGGCGATGGCCAGGGCCAGTCCCGACAGGGCGGCGCGCACCCCCTCACCCAACCCTCTCCCCCAAGCAGGGGGAGAGGGCTTTTTCTTCTCCCTCTCCCGCTTGCGGGAGAGGGTCGGGGTGAGGGGGTCCGCGCTCAAAGCGGAATGGCGACCAGCGTGTCGAAGCGCGAGCTGTCGCACACCACGATGCGTTCGGCGAACAGCAGCGCTCCCGCCTCCTCCCGCACGCGGTCCACGTACCGGCCGGCCGCGAACAGGTCCATCTTGCCGTCGCGCAGCGTACGGACCACGAGGAAAGGCGTCTCGGCGACGAGCCCGTGCTCGGTCGCCCGGCCGATCAAGGGCATCCCGACGATGTGGCGGTAGCTCTGTCGCTCGTAGATGTTCGCCCGCCGCAGCGCGGCGACGCGATCGACCAGCATCGCGCGCGAATCGGCGTACACCACGCCAGCCGCGAGGCCCTGACGGTGGTTCTCCGCCGAGGTGATCTTGTAGAGGCAGCTCGGCAGGAAGAAGTCGGGCCATTCCTCCAGCTCATCCGCGTCGATGGTCGCGGCGTATTCCGCGTTCAGCTCGGCGAGGCGGAACAGCGTGTCGGGGCCGCTCATCGCTCAGTACCCGGTCGTCGCGCGCCAGAACTTCCAGAAGCCGCGGATCGCCGCCTCGGTGGTGCGCGTGTCCTGTGTCTCGGTGCCCGATCCGCCCATTTCCAGGATCGAACTCGCGTCGGACGCCGCCGCGGCGCCGCGTTCGACGAAGCCGCCGATGCAGCCGTCCTCCATCGAGACGAAGCCGGCGGGTCCGACCAGGTTCAACTGCTTCAGGCGCCGCCTCCGCATCTCGGGAGTGTCGTCGGCGTAGCCGAGATAGATCCAGTTGAGATCCGTCTCACCGGCGCCGCGCGGCAGGAACTGGCGCACGCCGAGGACATTCTGCGTCTGCTGGAACACGAAGTTCGGGAAGATCGAGAGCAGTTGCTGCTGGATGCGGTCGCCGTTCTCGTCAACCGTGTCGAGCAGGCTCGGGTCGGCGAGCCGGAAATCCTCGTTGTTGGCGCGCATCCCGTCATAAGCGTGGTCCGCCGTCTCGGTCGGCGCGAAGGTGGTCGAGACGTGGCTGCTGGCGTTCGGGCTCACCATCACCCCGCCGCCCTGGCTCAGCCGGCTGATCTTGAAGGTGGTGAAGAACGTGTGCAGCAGGCTCGCGTGATAGGTGTCGCGCACGTTCTCGGCGTAGAGCTTCCAGTTGTTCGGCAGCACCTCGGTATAGCGGCCGATGATCTCGAGCTTCCGATTGCCGGCGACGCGGCGGATGCGGCCGAGCAGGTCGGGTCCGATGAACTCCTCGATGTCGGGCGTCTTGTCCGACGCCGTGCCGAACACGATGCCGCACAGCGTCGTGGTCCGCAGCTTGCGCGGTCCGTGCCCCTCGACGCGAAAATCTTTGGGCATCCCGCCCTTGCCGTTCACGCCGTGCCGGAAGGCGACCGACTTCAAGCTCCCGCAGAGATCGTAGCGCCAGGCGTGATAGACGCAGGTAAAGTCCTTGGCGCCTTTTCCCGCGTCGTCGAAGCAGATCAGCGAGCCGCGATGGGCGCAGCGGTTCTCGAACGCGGCGATCCCGCCATCCTCCTGACGGACCGCGACCACCGGCATGACCCCTAGATGCGTCGCGCGCCAGTCGCCGGGATCGGGGATCTCCGTCTCGAGGCACAGGTAGTTCCACACCGGACCCTCGAACACCCGCGTCTGCTCGGCGCGAAGCACGGCGGGATCCTGGTAGACCCAGAAGGGAACGCTGGTCAGCCCCTCCGGCCATGCCGGCGGCGGATCGGGATGGAACGAAAGAGCGGCGGCGTCATCGGGCATCGCGACCTCCCTGTTCGGGGTGAGTCTCGCAGGAATCGCCCTTTGTCGGCAAGAACCCTTGACGAGGGGGGCCTTGCGGCGTGGATTGCCCGGCCCCGCAACGCAACCGGCGGTAATTTGATGCCTCCCCAGAATATCTACGACGATCCCGATTTCTTCGCCGGCTACGCGCGCCTGCCGCGCTCCGAGCAGGGGCTCGGCGCGGTGTTCGAGTGGCCGGCCTTCCAGCGCCTGCTGCCGGCCTCGCTGGACGGGAAGCGCGTGCTCGATCTCGGCTGCGGCCTCGGCTATTTCGCCCGCTGGGCTCGGGAACAGGGCGCGCGGGAGGTGGTCGGGGTCGACCTTTCCGAGCGGATGCTGGGGGAAGCCCGCGCGCGCACCGACGATCCGGGAATCATCTATCTGCGCGCCGAACTGGAGGCGTTCGCGCCGGAGCCGGGGTCGTTCGATCTCGCGGTGTCGACCCTGGCGCTGCACTACCTCGCCGACTATCCCGCCGCCGCGCGCCGGGTGGCCGCCGGCCTGGCGCCGGGCGGGCGGTTCGCGTTTTCCGTCGAGCACCCGATCTGCACCGCGAACGGCACGTGGGAGTGGCACAAGGGGCCGAGCGGCGAACTGCTGCACTGGCCGGTGGACCGCTACCGCGACGAGGGTGCCAGGCCCTCGCACTGGTTCATCGACGGCGTGGTGAAATACCACCGCACGATGGAAACCTACGTGAACGGCCTGCTCGACGCCGGCCTCCGGCTGGTCCGGCTGGAGGAGCCCGAGGGAGAGGGCGCGCTGCTCGCCGCCCATCCCGAGTGGCGCGACGAGCGCCGCCGCCCGCCCTTCCTGCTGATCGCCGGCGATCAGCAGGGATAGGGACCAACCGATCCCGACGGCGCTCGGGCGAGCAAAGTCTTAAGCAGCGGATCCGATCTCGTCGGCGACCTCGATGATCTCGCGGGTGCGCGTGACCTTGGGGAAGGCGCGGTCGAACTCGGCGACCAGCGCGCGCGTCGCGTCGGAGGCCTGGGCGCGCTGCACCGCCGCGGCATCGGGGAATTCGTAGAAGGCGAGATGCGCCGAGGGGTCGGTGCGGCTCCAGCCGCGCCAGCCGCGCTTGACGCCGAAGTCGCGCACGGCGTCGGGCAGGTGCTCCTTGGAATACCAGCGGTCGAAGGCCGCCCGGGACGCCTCGTCGGCCACCACGGAGCGCACCACCAGATACGCCTTTGCCATCGTGCTTCCTCCCTCATGCCCCTCTCGGAGAGAGCGCATGTTGGACCGCCGCCAGCCAGATCGCCACCGCCTCGGCGCCGGGGTCGGGGTGACCGAGGGCGCGGTCGCCGAGATAGCTCGACCGGCCGCGACGCGGCGCCATCGCCGCGGTGCGCGCCGCGCCCTCGCTTGCGGCCTCGACCGCGCCGGCCAGCGCCTCGCGCCACGGGCGGCCCGCGCGCAACGCCGATTGCAGCGCCTCGGCGGCAGGCACCAGCGCGTCGAGCATGGTCCGGTCGCCCGGCCGCGCGCCGCCCAGCGCCATCACGCCTTCGCAGCCGGCGGCGAAGGCGCGCGCCCAGGCGGCGGGGTCGGGCACGGGGCCCGCGCCGGCCAGCGAGCCGGCGGCGCGCAGCAGGAACATCGCGTAGAGCGGGCCGGAGGTGCCGGCGACGGCGCGGCGGAGGCTCAGCGAGAGGCGGCGCAACGCCGCCGCCGGGTCGGCCTCCAGCGCGGGAAGGTCGCGCAGGATCGCCGCCGCGCCGCGCGCCAGGCTGATGCCAAGGTCGCCGTCGCCAACCTCGCGGTCCATCGTGGTCAGGCGCGGCTCGGCCTGCCGCAGCGCCTCGGCCACCGCGCCCAGCACGCGCGTCAGCCGCTCGTTGGCCTCGCGCCCGGCATCATGGCGCGGCGCGGTGACGCCGGCCACCGGCAATCTCGGCCGGTCGGCGCGGGCGGGGCCGGTGCCGCGCACCCAGGCGGGCGCGCTCGCCGGAGCGTCCAGCCGCGCAAGCCTTTCGTCGTCAAGGCGCAGCAGCGAGATCGAGCAGCCGGCCATCTCCAGCGCGGTGAGAAAGCTGCCGCACCAGGCGCGCTCCACCGCGATGCCGCGCTCGGCGAGCAGGCCGACGGCGCGGCGGGCGACGATTGCGAGCTCCATCGCGGGCGTGCCGCCGAGATTGTTCACTAGCAGCGCCACCCGCCCGCCGCGCCCGATGCCGCGATCGTCGAGGATGCGGGCGACGAGTTCCGCCACCAGCGCGTCCGCCGGCTCCATCCGGGTGCGGCGCACGCCGGGCTCGCCGTGGATGCCGAGGCCGAGCTCGATCTCGTCCGGCCCGAGCGAAAAACCCGGCTCGCCGGCGGCCGGGACGGTGCAGGGCGAGAGGGCGACACCCATCGTGCCGAGCGAGGCGATCGCCGCCTCGGCCTCGCGCCGCACCGCGTCGAGCGGCAGCCCGGCGGCGGCGGCGGCGGCGGCGACCTTGTGGATCAGCACCGTCCCCGCGATGCCGCGCCGCCCGGCGGTGCCGCCGCCGGTGGGCAGGGCCACGTCGTCGTCCACGATCACCATCTCGGCCGGGATGCCCTCGGCGCGGGCGATCTCGGCGGCGAGGCCGAAATTCAGCCGATCGCCGGTGTAGTTCTTGACGATCAGCAGAACGCCCGCCGGGCCAGCGACAGCGCGGATGGCGGCGAGCACCGCGTCGGTGCTGGGCGAGGTGAACACGTCGCCCGATACCGCGGCACTCAGCAGGCCGGGGCCGACATAGCCCGCATGGGCCGGCTCGTGCCCGGCGCCGCCGCCCGCGATCAGCGCCACCTGCGCGCCGAGACCGGGATCGGCGCGCACCACGACGTTCTCGCCTTCGAGCAGGGCGAGACCGGGATGGAGGGCGACGAGGCCTTCCAGCATCTCGGGGACGACTTGGAGGGGGTTGTTGACGAGTTTCTTCACTGGCGCTTCCTCGCGTGCGGGACCCCTCCCCCAACCCCCTCCCGCAAGGGGAGGGGGCTTTCCTTCTCCCTCTCCCCTTGCGGGAGAGGTCCGGGGTGAGGGGTCTGTTAAGCCCGCCTTAGCAGAAACAGCGCCTGTTCGCCGAACAGGTTGGCGAGGCGGGGGAACCGCCGCCAGGGCGCCCGGCGGCCGGCGTCATCGGCCGCGAGCCAGCGTTCCACGACGTAGCCCTCGCGGGCGCAGAGGTCGAAGAAGTCGCGCACCGTGCAGGGATGGATGTTCGGCGTCTCGTACCAGGCGCGGTCCCAGGTCGCGGTCATCGGCATCCGGCCGGTCCGCAGCAACTGCCAGCGCACCAGCCAATGGCCGAAATTCGGAAAACTCACCACCGCGCGGGTGCCGATCCGCAGCATCTGGCGCAGCACCTCGCGCGGCCGCTCAACCGCCTGCAACGTCCGCGACAGGACCACGTAGTCGAACGCCGCGTCCGGATAGTGCGCGAGGTCCTGGTCGGCGTCGCCGTGCATCACCGGCATCCCGTGCGCGACGGCGCGGGTCACCTCGGTCATGTCGATCTCGATGCCGCGCGCGTCGCAGCCCTTGGTGCGGAACAGGTGCTCGATCAGCATCCCGTCGCCGCAGCCGATGTCGAGCACGCGCGAGCGCGGCTCGATCATCCCCGCGATCAGCGCGAGGTCGAGCCGCATGTTCTTGGCGACGTAGCGGACCGGATCGTGCTTGCTCATTCGGCCCCCCTCATTCGGTGAGCCCGGCGTGCTCGGCGCAGCCCGACAGGAAGCCGGCCAGGGTGCGGTGGAAGTCGGGCTCGTCGAGCAGGAAGGCGTCGTGGCCCTTGTCGGTGGCGATCTCGACGAAGCTGACATTCGCCGCCACACCGTTGAGCGCGCGCGCCACCGCCCGGCTCTCCTCGGTGGGGAACAGCCAGTCGGAACTGAACGAGACGATGCAGAACCGCGTGCGGGTGCCCCGGAAGGCGGCGGCGAGGTCGCCTTCGTGCTCGGCGGCGATGTCGAAATAGTCCATCGCGCGGGTGATGGTGAGGTAGGAGTTGGCGTCGAAGCGGTGGACGAAGGTGCTGCCCTGGTGGCGCAGGTAGCTCTCCACCTCGAACATGTCGCCGAACAGTCCGATCGCCTCCTCGGCGGCCTTGGGCGCGGCCTGGATGCGGCGGCCGAACTTGCGGGTGAGCGCCTGCTCGCTGAGATAGGTGATGTGCGCGCACATCCGCGCCACCGCCAGCCCCCGCGCCGGGATGCGCCCCATGCGCCAATATTGGCCGCCGTGCCAATCGGGGTCGGCGAAGATCGCCTGGCGGCCGACCTCGTGGAAGGCGATGTTCTGCGCCGAGTGGTAGGAGGCGGCGGCGACAGGGATGGCGGCGAACACCGCGTCGGGGTAGGTCGCGGCCCATTCCAGCACCTGCATCCCGCCCATCGAGCCGCCGGTCACCGCGAACAGCCTCTCGATGCCGAGATGCTCGATGAGCCGCTTCTGCGCGCGGACCATGTCGCGGATCGTCACCGGCGGGAAATCAATCCCCCAGGGCTCGCCGCCTTCGGTCCGGGGGCTGCGCGGGCCGGTGCTGCCCATGCAGCCGCCGAGCACGTTGGCGCAAAGGACAAAGAAGCGGTCGGTGTCCACCGGCAGGCCGGGGCCGACCACCGTGTCCCACCAGCCGGGCTTGCCGGTGACGGGGCTGGGCTCGGCGACGTACTGGTCGAGGGTCAGGGCGTGGCAGACCAGGATCGCGTTGGTCCGCTCGGCGTTGAGGGTGCCGTAGGTGCGGTAGGCGACAGTGAGCTCGGGCAGGGTCGCGCCGCAATCCAGCGCCAGTCCCTCGGGAAAGGTGACGTGGCTGTGGTCGATCTCGGCGAGAGTGTCGGTCGGGTCCATCGCGGGCCAGTGGTTCAGGGCGGATGATCGGGGGCGTGAGTGCATAGGCAATCGGCTATCTGGGGGCAACTGCGCGGGTTTTCAGGTCAGGCCGGTTCCGGTATCAGTTCGGCCCGCTCCGCCGCCTCCTGCCCGGACGCCGAAGGAGGCGCCCCAAGATGACAAGCCCGCGCCCGCGCCCCGAAATCCTCACCATCAACCCGTATATCGGCGGCGAGTTCGAAGCTCCCCGGCATCAACCGGGTCATCAAGCTGTCGTCGAACGAGGGCGCGTTCGGCGCCCCGCCGGCCGCGCACGAGGCATTCCGGCGGATGTCCGAGGAGCTGCACCGCTACCCCGACGGTGCCGCGACCGATCTGCGCCGGGCGCTGGGGATGAAATTCGGGCTCGATCCCGCGCGCATCGTCTGCGGCGCCGGGTCGGACGACCTGATATACCAGCTTTGCCTGTCCTATGGCGGTCCCGGCACCGAGATCGTGATGAGCGCGCACGGCTTCTCGATCTACGCGATCGCCGCGCAGTACGCCGGGAGCCGAGTGGTCAAGACGCCCGAGCGAAACCTCACCGCCGACATGGACGCGATGCTCGCCGCGGTCTCGCCCGCCACGCGGATCGTGTTCCTCGCCAACCCGAACAACCCCACGGGCTCCATGCTGCCCGAGGCCGAGGTCAACCGGCTGCGCGCCGGACTGCCGCCCGAGGTGCTCCTGGTGCTGGACGCTGCCTATGCGGAATACGTCGAGCGCAAGGATTACGAGCCCGGCATCCGGCTGGTCGACGCCGGGGACAACACGGTGATGACCCGGACCTTCAGCAAGGTGTTCGGGCTCGGCGGGATGCGGATCGGTTGGGCCTACGCGCCGCCCTCGGTGGTGGACGTGCTGAACCGGGTGCGCGGACCGTTCAACGTGTCGATCGCCGCCCAGGCCGCCGCCATCGCCGCGCTGGAGACGCCGGGCTGGGTGGAGCGGAGCCGGGCGCACAATGCAGAGTACCGGGCGAGACTGGCTGCCAACCTGGAAGCGGCGGGCATCCGCGTTTGGCCGAGCGAGGGCAATTTCGTCCTCGCCGATTTCGGCTCGCCGGAGCTGGCCGATAAGGCCAACGCCTTCCTGCGCGGGCGCGGCCTGATCGTGCGCGGCGTCGCCGGCTATGGCCTGCCAAACTGCCTGCGGATCACCGTCGGCAATGCCGAGGAAGTGGCGCTGGTCTCCGAGACGTTGGCCTTGTTCATGGCTGAGCGGAGCGGGGCCGAACGGCATGGCTGAGCCGCCGATCTTCAAGCGCCTGGCGCTCATCGGCATCGGGCTGATCGGCAGCTCCGTGGCGCGCATCGCCATGCAGCGCGGCAATCTCGCGGCCGAGGTGGTGGCGACGGCGCGCACGGCGAATACGCTCGACCGGGTGCGCGAGCTCGGCATCGCCCATCGCGTCGAGGCCGATCTCGGCCGCGCGGTCGAGGGGGCCGATTGCGTGATGCTGTGCGCGCCGGTCGGCGCCTATGCCGAGATTGCCGCCGCCATCGCATTGCATCTGGCGCCCGACGCGGTGCTCACCGATGTCGGCTCGACCAAGCAGTCGGTGATCCGCGACGTCGGGCCGCTGGTGCCGGAGGGGGTGCATTTCGTCCCCGCCCATCCCATCGCCGGCACCGAATATTCCGGGCCGGATTCCGGCTTTACGACATTGTTCGAGGGCCGCTGGACCCTGCTCACGCCGCCGCCGGGCACCGACGAGGCGGCGGTGGAGAAAGTCGCGGAATTTTGGCGGCGCTGCGGCTCGCTGGTGGAGACGATGGAGCCGGGCCATCACGACCGCGTGCTCGCGGTGGTGAGCCACCTGCCCCACCTGATCGCCTTCACCATCTGCGGGACCGCCGACGATCTGGAGGACGAGAGCCGCCAGGAGGTGCTGCAATTCGCCGCCTCGGGCTTCCGCGACTTCACGCGCATCGCCGCCTCGGACCCGGTGATGTGGCGCGACGTGTTTCTCAACAACCGCGAGGCGCTGCTCGAAATGCTCGCCCGCTTCACCGAGGACGCCCAGGCGATGGCCCGCGCGGTGCGCTGGGGAGACGGGGCGTATATCGAGGACAAGATCCTGCGCGGGCGCAAGATCCGGCGGAGCCTGATCGAGTTGAAGCAGGCGTAGAAAGGCCCCTCACCCCGGCCCTCTCCCGCAAGCGCGGGAGAGGGAGAAGTAAAAGCCCTCTCCCCCAGCGCGGGAGAGGGGGAAGTAAAAGCCCTCTCCCCCTGCTTGGGGGAGAGGGTTGGGTGAGGGGGTCCGCTCGCGCCCGACCGGAAGGAAGCTCCCCTCGGTATGGAGAAGCTTTCACCCGTCCTCCACCGGGTAGACAAACTGGCCGAAGGTCTATGGCGTTGACCGTGAACCTCGCCCGCGCCGGCTATTCCTTCGGGTGATGTCCGACGACCATTTCCACTCGAAGGTCTGCACATGAACCGGATCACCCGCGCCGCCTTGACCAAGGTTCCCGAGGTCACGCTCGTCTTCTGGATCATCAAGATCGCCGCGACGACCTTGGGCGAGACGGGCGGAGACGCCCTCTCGATGACCCTGCAGCTGGGCTACGCGATCAGCAGCGGCATCTTCGTCGCGGTGTTTCTCGCCTTCGTCGCCGCGCAGATCTCGGTCAAGTCATTCCACCCGTTCCTCTATTGGGCGGTGATCGTGGCGACCACGACGGCGGGCACCACGATGGCGGATTTCGCGGACCGCTCGCTGGGCATCGGCTATCCCGGCGGATCGTCGATCCTGTTCGTGCTCCTGATGGCCTCCCTCGGCGTGTGGTACTGGGCGGAGGGTTCCGTGTCGATGAACACCATCACGACCCCCAAGGTCGAGATGTTCTACTGGGTGACGATCCTGTTCTCGCAGACCCTGGGCACCGCCCTCGGCGACTGGATGGCCGACAGCAACGGGCTCGGCTATGAAGGCGGCGCGCTGGTCTTCGCCGCCGGGCTCGCGCTGGTCGCGGCGGGATATTTCTTCACCAACGTGTCGCGCACGCTGCTGTTCTGGAGCGCGTTCATCCTCACCCGGCCGCTCGGCGCCACGGTGGGCGATCTGCTGGACAAGCCGGTGTCCCACGGCGGCCTCGCGCTTGGCCGCTTCGAGGCCTCCGCCGTCCTCGCCGCCTTCATCATCGCCTGCATCGTGTTCCTGCCGCAGCGGGCCGGTCAGCATCCGGGAGCGACCGAGACGGCGTCGTGACGTTCGTTCTGTCCCGCGGGCGGCGATCCCGCGCCGCGGCCTGCGGCCGATGGCCAAACATTCAGTTGACGCGCGAAATCCCGGGCCCCTAGCCTTCGGCACTCGCGCTGTCGTGCCGCCATAAAGTTGCCAAATCGCAACAACTAGGGAGGTTTGGGTCATGTCGACGGCCGTCGAAACGGCTAAGCCTGTACCGTGGTGGAGGGAGCCGACCAAGGATCAGTGGTACGCGTGGTGGGCCGCCTGGCTGGGCTGGACCCTGGACGCGTTCGATTTCACGATCTTCCTGCTCATCATGGTGCCCATCGCGCAGGAGTTCAACGTGCCGATCACGGCCGTGGCGGTGGTGTTCACCATCACGCTGTGGCTGCGTCTGGTCGGCGCGGTGGCCTCCGGGTGGCTGGCCGATCGGGTCGGGCGCAAGACGCCGCTGATGATCTCGATCCTGTGGTATTCGGTCTGCAACTTCATCGCCGGGTTCTCGCCGAGCTTCACCTTCCTGCTGATCTTCCGCGCGTTGCTCGGCCTCGGCATGGGGGCCGAGTGGCCGGCGGGCGCGGCGCTGGCGATGGAGAGCTGGCCGCAGCGCTCGCGCGGCCTGATGAGCGGCATCCTGCAGGGCTCCTGGGGCATCGGCTTCCTGCTATCGAGCGCCGCCTATGGGCTGCTCTACAGCTCGATCGGCTGGCGCGGCCTGCTGTGGATCGGCATCTTGCCGGCGCTCGCCGTGGTCTACGTGCGCTTCTTCGTCAAGGAGCCCGCCGTCTGGGTGGAGAACCGGCGCCAGCAGCGCGAGCAGGAGCGCGAGGTGCGTGCGCCGCTGTTCAGCATCTTCAAGCGCGGCGTGCTGGGCAACACGCTGACCGCGTGCTGGTGGATGGCGAGCGGCTTCGTCGTCTACTACTCGCTTTGGGCGCTGTTCGCGACGCATCTGCAGAAGGACCTGCACCTCACCCCGGGCGAGGTCGCGACGCCGCTCGTGGTGGCCAATGCCACGGGCTTCATCGGCATGGTGTTCTGGGGCTGGATCGCCGACGCGCTGGGGCGGCGCTGGTCGATGATCATCCCCGCCGCGATCGGCGTCTTCATCACGCCGGCCTACCTGCTGACCACCGACTATTATTGGGTGACGATCGGCTTCATCGTGCAGGGGTTCTTCCTCGGCGCGATCTACAGCCAGAACCCGAGCTACCTCGCCGAGCGCTTCCCGACCGAGGTGCGGGCGACCGCGGGCGCCTTCTGCTACCACCAGGGGGCGATCTTCGGCGGGCTGATCGCGCCGGTCCTCGCCTATTTTGCCACCACGTACAATCTCGGCTTCGCCATCCCCATGCTGGCGGGAACCGTGATCGGCGGGGTCAGCTTCGTGCTGGCGTTGCTGGTCGGGCCGGAGACCAAGGGGACGGAGTTCGTCGCCGATCTCGCGCTGCCGGCCGAATAGCCCACTCAGGCAGGCGCTGCTGGTAGCTCGATCCCGGCCAGCGCCTGCCAGACGCGGATGACGAAGGCGTCGTCGCGCGCGCCGTGGCCGCCCGCCGCCGCCGCCAGGAAAAGCTGGTGCGCGGCGGAAGCCATCGGCAGCGGGAAGGTGAGCGCCCGCGCCTGGTCCAGCACGATGCCGAGGTCCTTGACGAAGATGTTGACCGCCGACAGCGGCGTGTCGTCGCCCGCCAGGATGTGCGGCACGCGGTTCTGCCACATCCAGGAACTGCCGGCGGAGGAGGAGATCACCTCGAACAGGGTGCGGGGCTCGGCGCCGGCGCGAATGCCGAGCGCCAGCGCCTCGGCGGCGGCCGCGATGTGCACGCCGGCGAGCAGCTGGTTAACCATCTTCACCGTGCTGCCGATGCCGATTTCCTCCCCGAGCCGCCAGACCTTGCCGGCGATCGCGTCCAACACCGGCTGGACCTTGGCGAACGCCGCCTCGGGGCCGGAGGCCATCACCGTCATGGTGCCCTCGCGCGCCCCGGCGAACCCGCCGGAGACCGGCGCGTCGAGCATCGACAGCCCCGCGTCGCCGAGCTTCCGGTCGAGCGCCCGCGCCGCCTCCGGGGCCAGCGTGGTCGAGCACACCACGACGGCGCCGCGGGGCAGGTTGGCGGCGCAGCCGTCCGCCCCGAACAGCACGTCCTCGGCCTGCGTGGCGTTGACCACGAAGACGATCACCGCGTCGAGGTCGCGCGGCAGCTCGCTGGGCTTGGCGACCGCCGTGCCGCCGCCCTCCGCGAGCTCGGCCCGCGCCTTTTCGCGCAAATCGCAGCCGCCGACGGAAAATCCCTTGCGAGCGAGGTTGAGCGCGGCGCCCATGCCCATCGTGCCCAGTCCGATCACGCCAACCTTCATCGTAGTTCCTCCCTCGTTGGGCAGGGCCCGGCTTGTCGTGACCGCCAGCCGGTCATCCACGACTTTGCGCGCGGGCAATAGTGACGTGGATCACTAGACAGCCCGGCGACGACGGTTTCGGGGCTCCTTTGTCAGCGACCGTGACGGAAGCGCTCGACGGCGGCAACCAGTGCGCGGCGGATCCCGGCCTCCAGGGCGGAGTGGCCGGCGTCCGGCACGATCGTCAGGCGCGCGGCGGGCCAGGCGGCGGCGAGATCGAAGGCGGTGCAGGGCGGACACACCATGTCGTAGCGGCCCTGCACGATCTCCGCCGGGATGTGGCCGATGCGGTCCATCCGGCCGAGCAGGCCCTCGGGCGGCAGGAACAGGCCGTGCGCGAAATAATACGCCTCGATGCGCGCCAGGCCGAGCGCCGTGCGGTCCTGCGCGAAGGAGGCGACCGTGTCGGGGCTCGGCAGCAGCGTGCTGCACGAGCCCTCGTAGACCGACCAGGCGCGCGCCGCCGGCAGATGCACCGAGGGGTCGGGGTCGGTCAGGCGGCGGAGATAGCTGCCGAGCAGGTCGGCGCGCTCCGGCTCGGGCAGGAAGCGGGCGAACTGGCCGTGCGCGTCTGGGAAGATGGCGCTGAGGCCGTGCATGAACCAGCGTACCTCGTTCTCGCGCCCGAGGAACACGCCGCGCAGCACGCAGCCGGCGACCCGCTCGGGATGCGCCTGCGCGTAGGCCAGCGCGAGGGTCGAGCCCCAGGAGCCGCCGAACAGCAGCCAGCGCTCGATGCCGAGATGGCGGCGCAGCACCTCGATGTCGGCCACGAGGTCGGCAGTGGTGTTCTCGACCAGGCTGCCGAGCGGGCGGGAACGGCCGGCGCCGCGCTGGTCGAAGATCGCCACGCGCCAGAAATCGGGGTCGAAGAAGCGCCGGTGGACGGCACCCGCTCCGGCGCCCGGCCCGCCGTGCAGGAACAGCACCGGCCGGCCGCGCGGGTTGCCGACCTGCTCCCAGTACATCACGTGCCCGGCGGAGAGCGGCAGGTAGCCGGTCTCGAACGGGCCGATCTGGGGGAAGAGGTCGCCGCGCGGCATGACCGAGGATGTATAAAGCCCGCCGGCGTGGCGGAACAGGCCGGCGGACGGTAGAATCCGCGCCATGCACCGCATCTGGATCGCGCTCGGCTCGCTGGCGGGCCTCTCCGGCGTGGCGATGGCCGCCTACGCCGCGCACGGCCTGCCCGGAAGGCTCGACCCGGCGGGGCTGGAGATGGTGCGAAGCGGCGTGCAGATGCAGTTGTGGCACGCGCTCGCGCTGGTGTTGTGCGGCGTGTGGGCGGCGGGACGCGGCGGCGCCCTCACCTATCTGGCCGGCGCCGCCTTCGTGCTCGGCATCCTGGGGTTCTGCGGCGCGGTCTACGCGCTGGCGCTCGCCGGCATCCGCCTGCCCGCCGTCGCCCCGGCCGGCGGGCTCCTGCTGATGGCGGGCTGGGCCTTGCTCGGGTTTTCCGCCGTGTGGCCGGCGCGGTAGCTCACACCGCCCCCGGCCGGCGCCCGGCGAGCGTCAGCGCCACGCTGAACAGCACCGTGGCGCCGGCGACCACCAGCGACAGCTCGACCATCCGGTCGCCGAGGCAGGCAACGACGAACCAGCCGCCGCCCAGCACCACGCCGAGCCTGAGCGCCGTCGCCAGCGCCGGCAGGCCGGCCCGCCCGCCGCCCATCATCGCGAAGGCGAGGCCATAGGCCGCGCCGAGCAGCGGCAGGGTCCAGCCGACGGTGCGCAGATAGACCACGCCCGCCGCGGTCGCGGCCGGATCGGTGACGAACAGTGCCATCCAGACGCCCGGCAGCAGCAGCGCCGCGCCGCCGAACAGCAGCCCGATGGCGGCGGCGATCAGCACGCTCGCCCGCGCCACCGCGCGCGCCCGCGCCGGCCGCCCGGCGCCGAGATTGGCCGCCGTCATCGCAATCGCCGCCGAGCCGAGCCCGAAGGTGATCGGGTTCTGCAGCAATTCGAGCCGCTGCGCCGCGCCGTAGCCCGCCAGCGCCGCCGAGCCGAACCCCGCCACGAACGAGGTCGCGACCACCGTGATGCCCTGGGTCATCACCATCGTCAGCCCGGCCAGCGCGCCGACCCGCAGCACCATGCCCCACAGCGCGAGGCGCGGCGCGATCGCCGCGCGGACCAGCCGCACCGCCCCGCGCCCGGCGCCGAGATAGACCGCGAGCACCAGGGCGCCGGTCGTATAGGAAGCCAGCACCGCGACCCCCGCGCCCGCCACGCCGAGCGCCGGGAACGGGCCGAGCCCGAGGATCAGCACCGGCGAGGCGACCAGATGGACCGCCTCGCCCGCGACGATCGCCCCGGCCGCGACCGCCATGTGCCCGGTGCCGCGCACCACGTTGGCCAGCAGGTTCATCAGCCACACCGCGACGCCGCCGGCGAACACCAGGTTGGAGTAAGTAATCGCCGCCGCCAGCGCCCCGCCATGCGCGCCGAACGCGCGATACAGCGCCGGGCCGCCCGCCAGCATTCCGACCCCCACCACGGCCGCCGCCGCGACGGCGAGCCACACCGCCTGCCAGGCCAGCGCCTCCGCCTCGCCCCGCCGCCCGGCGCCGAGCGCCCGCGCGACCGCCGCCGACACGCCGACGCCGACCCCGCCGGCCGAGATCATCTGGGTCAGGATGAACAGCGGGAACACCAGCGACACCCCGGCCAGCGCGTCCTCGCCGAGCCAGGAGACGAACCAGCCATCGGCCGCGATGAAGCCCACGCGCGCCGCCGCCTCGCCGAGATTGGGCGCGGCCAGCCGCAGCAGGGTCGGCAGCACGCTCCCCTCCAGCAGCACCCGCGTCCGCGCCGGCACCGCCGCGCGCTCCGCCGCCTCGATCCGCATCACCCCCGCATCCGCCATGACTGTCTCCCGCGCCGATGCGCGCAGGATGCGGATGCGGCGGCAGGGAAGCGATTACGTGCGAGGTAAGCAGGCTGAATATTGCCCGGATCCGGGCTCGTCACCCCGCGCGGATTGCCCGGATCGGGGCTCATGGAGGTGGGGCTGTTACCCGCATCCGGGCTCATCGGAGAGGCCGGATTGCCCGGATCGGGGCTCGGTGGAATCGCCAGATCACGGGCCAGTGATATATAGCATACCGACATGACCCCTGACCAGTTCGTTGCGAAGTGGCAAGCCAGCACCCGCGGCGAGCGGGCGGCCTGTCAGGAACATTTCATTGACCTCTGTCGCCTGCTCGACGAGCCGACCCCGAACAGCGACCCCGACGGCGCGACCTACGCCTTCGAGAAGGGCGCCACCAAGGCAACGGGGGGCGACGGCTGGGCCGATGTGTGGCGCAAGGGCTGCTTCGCCTGGGAATACAAGGGCAAGCACAAGGACCTCGACGCCGCCCATCGCCAGCTCCTGCAATACGCCGGCGCGCTCGGCAACCCGCCTTTGCTCGTGGTGTCGGACCTCGCGCGCATCGTGGTGCGGACCAACTGGACCAACGCCATCTCCGAGCGGCACGAGATTTTGTTGCCGGAGCTCGCCGACCCGGCGAAGCGCCATCTGCTCAAGGCGGTATTGGCCGAGCCCGACCGGCTGCGCCCGGCCAAGACGCGCGAGGCGCTGACGCGGCAGGCGGCGGCCGAGTTCGCCGAACTCGCGACCCGCCTGCGCACGCGCGGGCACGATCCGCAGACCGTCGCGCATTTCGTCAATCGCCTGGTCTTTTGTCTATTCGCCGACGACGTGGGCCTGCTGCCCGCCGGGCTGTTCGAGCAAATGCTCGGCGTCGCCCGCAAGCAGCCCGCCGAGTTCGCCGGGTTCGCACGCACCCTGTTCGCTGCGATGGCGAGCAAGGGCGGGCGCGTGGGCTTCACCCCGATCGCCTGGTTCAACGGCGGCTTGTTCGACGACGGCACCGCCCTGCCGCTCGAGGAGCCGGACATCGCCTCGCTGGAGCGCGTCGCCGCCCTCGACTGGGCGGAGATCGACCCCTCGATTCTCGGCACCTTGTTCGAGCGCGGCCTCGACCCCGACAAGCGCAGCCAGCTCGGCGCGCACTACACCGACCGCGAGAAGATCGAAAAGCTGATCGACCCGGTGATCCGCCGCCCGCTCGCCGCCGAGTGGGCCGAGACGCGCACGCGCATCGACGCGGCGCTGGAAAAGCGCGCCGCCGCCCGCCCCGGCAGCAAGGCGGCGCGCGACGCGCGAGCCGAGGCGGAGCGCCAGCTCCGCGCCTATCTCGACCGCCTGCGCGCCTTCCGCGTGCTCGACCCGGCCTGCGGCTCCGGCAATTTTCTCTATCTGTCGTTGCTCGCTCTGAAGGACCTCGAACACCAGGCCTCGGTGGAAGCCGAGGCGATGGGGCTGCAACGCGAGTTCGCGCAGGTCGGCCCGGAATGTGTGCTCGGTATTGAAATCAATCCGTACGCGGCGGAGCTGGCGCGGGTCTCGGTGTGGATCGGACATATCCAGTGGGCACGGCGGCATGGATTGCCTGCTCCGTCCGATCCCGTGCTGCGGCCGCTGGATACCATCGAGTGTCGCGATGCGGTGCTGGGGCCGGATGGCAAACCGGCGGCTTGGCCAAAGGCGGATGCGATCGTTGGGAATCCGCCTTTCCTTGGGGATAAGGCGATGATCGGCGTGCTGGGAGAAGACTACGCCCGCGCGCTGCGACGTGCGTATGAAGGTTGTGTTCCGGGCGGTGCCGATCTCGTTTGCTACTGGTTCGAGAAGGCACGAGATGTCGTCACCCGAGGAGAGACGAGACGGGCGGGGCTGGTCGCGACGAACAGCATCCGCGGCGGAGCGAACCGTGACGTCATGGACGCTATCGCCGGATCGCTATCCATCTTCGACGCCTGGAGAGACGAGCCGTGGACCATAGAGGGCGCTGCCGTTCGTGTCTCGCTTGTCTCCTTCACGACGGACCAGAGCATCGATCCCCGTCTCGACGGTAGGCCCGTTGCCGCGATTCATGCGGACCTGACGGCAGACTCGGCCAACCTCACGACCGCACTCCGACTGAACGGTAATTCTCGCAGAGCGTTCAATGGCATACAAAAGACTGGACCATTCGAAATCCCGGCGACGCTAGCGCGAGAATGGCTGCTTCTCCCAACCAATCCGAATGGTCAGCCGAACTCGGATGTGCTGAGGCCGTACTGGAACGGCATCGACGTAACGAGACGCTCAAGGGAGTCGTGGATCGTCGATTTCGGCTCAACAATGGGTGAAGCCGAGGCAGCCTTCTACTCCGCTCCCTTTGCATACGTGATGCAGACGGTTAGACCTATCCGACAACAAAATACGCTGGAGCCGTTGCGGCGGCTTTGGTGGCGGCACTGGCGACCCAGGGCTGAGATGCGTGCGGCCATCTCGAACATTTCTCGTTGCATCGTCACTCCGGAGGTTTCCAAGCACCGTCTATTCGCCTGGCTTCCTGCCGCGATAGGACCGGACAAGAACCTGATTGTCATCGCTCGCGACGACGACACAACCTTCGGCATCCTGCACAGCCGCTTTCACGAACTCTGGTCATTGCGTCTTTGTACGTGGCTTGGCGTTGGCAACGACCCGCGTTATACGCCTAGCACCACCTTCGAAACCTTCCCCTTTCCAGAGAAACTAACCCCCAACCTCCCCGCCGCCTCCTACGCCTCCGACCCCCGCGCGCAAGCTATCGCCGCCGCCGCGCGCAAGCTTGTCGAAAAGCGCGACGCATGGCTCAACCCGCCCGAGCTGGTGAAGCGCGTCCCCGAGGTGGTGCCCGGATACCCCGACCGCATCCTCCCCGTGGACGCCAAAGCGGCGGCGATCCTCAAGGGGCGGACCTTGACCAATCTCTACAACACGCGCGG
Organism: uncultured Alphaproteobacteria bacterium; assembly: GCA_963795435.1. Lineage (GTDB taxonomy): Bacteria > Pseudomonadota > Alphaproteobacteria > Acetobacterales > Acetobacteraceae > JAFKFI01. The sequence continues at coordinate 2,551,995 of CAWCHV010000007.1, read as the reverse complement.
CACGCCGGCCGGCGCGTGGCTCGACAATTTGCATCGCGCACTCGACGAGGCGGTGGCCGCCGCCTATGGCTGGCCGGCCGATCTCTCCGACGAGGACGTGCTCGCCCGCCTGCTCGCACTCAATCACGCGCGCGCGGGACGAGCGCAGGCGGCGGCCTGATGCGGGGGGTGCGGGCGGCTTGCCTGAGCACGCAACCGGCCGGCGGCGACCGGATCGTTGCGGTTGGCGCGGGCCGGGGACTATCCTGGCGCCGTGACGAAAGAGAGCCGCCGGCGATGAAGCAGATCGACCCCGCGATATTCGGCCACATGCTCTACACGCAGTACGGCACCAAGGACATCCAGGGCCGGGATGATTTTTGCCATTTCATCATGACCTACGTGTTCCGCCGCCTGCAGGTCGAGACCGATAACGGCGTCAGCGGCGCGGCGCCGCAGGCCCGCATCCTGCATCTCGGCGCGCTCGACCGGAACGAGGCGGCCGCCGCGCTCGGGCCGGGTGCCAGCGCCATTCCCGGCAATGCGCCGGCCTCGATCAATATCGGCATCCTGGGCGAGACGCACCGCGTCGTCGAGGACGCGCAACGCTCGGTCAAGCTCATCAGCCGCCTCGGCAGCACCGCGCATCCGGAGAACTGCCTGGTGATCGAGGAGCGCGGCCTGAGGAACATCAACCAGGTGCCGACCTACCGGGGTCTCTATGCAAGCGAGTCCACGATCGTCTCGGCGCAATTCAGCGAATTGCAGCGTAGCGTCGCGATCGCCGCCTATGTTTTCCTATGCCTATCCGGCGGCGACCAGAGCAAGCGCAGCCGGGTTCTTGTGGTAATCGGCGAGAATCACGTCACCGACCTCTACGAGTTGCTCGAACACTTCGTCGACAAATGCGACCTGCTGCCCTGGGTGAAGGCGCGCACGCGGAACTACTTTCTGCTGACCAGTCAAGCCTGACCGGACGCGCGCTGCCGGCCGCCGCCTCACCCTTCCCCCTCCCCAGGCGGGGAAAGGGAAGCAGGCCGAAGATGGGGCCGGCGTTCAGGCGTACTGGATTTTCGTCATGTCGAACGACGCCATGTTCGCGACGTCGACGCCGTGGCCCGGCGTGCCGAAGGTCAGCATGGTTCCGCCGTGACCATCCGGGGCCTGTTGCGCGAAGGGCTGCAGGGCCTTGTCGACGGTCAGGGTGTCGCCGCCGCGGGACGAGAAATCCTCGATCTTGAGCAGGCCGTCGCCGGCGTGGAACAGATAGGCGTCCGCCCCCGCCCCGCCCTTGGCGTCCAGCGTGCCGGCGCCGGCGATGAACTTGTCGGCGCCCGAGCCGGTGGTCACGGTGTCGGCGCCGCTGCCGCCATAGACGGTGACGGACTGGTCGCCGATGAAACTCATCTTCTGCGTCCCCGAGCCGAAATGCACCGTCTCGGCGGTGATCGCCGACGTGGCGGAGACGGTGTCGACACCCGAGGCGGCCGACACCGACTGATGGACGGCGCCGGCGAGGGGGCCCCTGTAGCCCCACGAGCCCGACGCGATCACGGGGACGCTCGCGGTGACGCCGTGGCTGTCGGTGGCGGTCAGGACGGTGCCGCTGACGGGCGGCGAAGGAGACGTGACGGGCGGGGGCGTGACCGGAGGCGGCGTGACCGGAGGGGGCGTGACCGGGGGCGGGGGATCGACAGTCACGGCGCCGGCATTGTGGGCCGCGAAGACCTGCTGCAAGGCGGGCGAGCCGTTGAGCGACGAATTGCCGCTCTGACTGCCCCAGCTATAGGTCAGGTCGAACGCCGGCGAGGGGACGACGGAGCCCCAGGTCTGCAGTATCTGCTGTTCCTGCGCGACCGTCGGCATCGTCCAGCTCGAGTATCCGCCGCCGCCGAACGCCTGATAGACCGGCACGATCTGGCTCAATGGAATGCCGTCGGCCTCCGCCGCGGTCACCGCGGCGGGGATCGTGCTGTAATCCACGCCGCCGCTGGATTGCGGCCGCACCGGGTAAGGATCGAGGCCGAACAGGTCGATATGCGTGTTCGCCGGATTGTAGGTGTTCAAGTAAGAGGGGCTGTCCGACGGGCCCATGTTCATCATCACCATGAACGTCTTGGCGCCGGGCACGTGGGCGTGAATATAGTCGGACTTGGCTTGCAGATTGGCGGCCGAGATCTTGGTGCCCCACTGACCCGTCGGGTCGGGCTCGTCGGCCAGATAGAATCCATAGAGATTAGGGTTGCCGATATACTGGTTCACCGCGTTCTGGAACGCGGCATCCGCGCCATTGCTGCTGATATCGCCCAGCCAGACAAGTCCCTTCACGCCGGACGGCAGGATATTCAGCGTCGAGACGTCGCTGACGTCGGCCAGATTGAACCCGGCACTGGCCGGCACGTATTGATTATTCACGAAATTGGCGTTCGCTGCATAGTGCAGCGTTGTCTGCGGTTCGGACATGTGTCGTTCCTAATGGCTATTTGGGTGATTGGTCAAAGGCGGGAGAATTGTCTTGCGGCTGATCCGGTAAATCGGAGCTCGGCTTTCGAGCAAGCAGAAAATTGTTGGCGTCATCTCATGGCTTATCCGCAAGCGCGGTTTGCCTGCTGGGTCGCCCACCACCCGCTACGGTGCGGCGCGGGAGCTAGCTGCAACTGAAACAGTGTAATCCCTCGGCAGAGACGCGACCCCTGGTTACGACTCTGGACTATCACACTCCGGCCGGAGCTGCCAGCTTGCTTTGCCGCTCAACCGAGCGCGGCTCCCCGGTGCCGGCCGGGCAGCGGCGAAAGCGAGCCTCGTCGGGGGAATACTGACAAGAATCGCGATCAGGCGATCATGGGACAGTCAAAAATCGGAATTGCTTCCTATCGCCCAGCTTGCCACGCGACGCCTCAATCTCCCGCCGCCTGCTCCAGCCGGAACCGGGCGCTCGGATACACGCCCAGCACCCGCACCTCGGTCGAGAAGAACTGCAGCTCCTCGAGCGCGCGGCGCAGCGGCGGCTGCTCGGGGTGGCCGTCCACGTCGCAGAGGAACTGGGTCGCGGTGAAGTGCCCGCCGACCATGTAGCTCTCCAGCTTCGTCATGTTCACCCCGTTGGTCGCGAACCCGCCGAGCGCCTTGTAGAGCGCGGCGGGGACGTTGCGGACGCGGAACACGAACGTCGTCATCACGCCGGGCGCGCTGGTCGCCGGAATGTTGGGGCGGGGCGCCATCACGTAGAAGCGCGTGGTGTTGTGCGCCGCGTCCTCGACGTTGGCGCGCAGGATGTCGAGCCCGTAGATCTCGGCGGCGAGCGAGGAGGCGATCGCCGCGTCCTCGCGGTTGTTCCACTCGGCGATGAGCTGGGCCGAGCCGGCGGTGTCGCTCTCGACGACCGGCCGCAGCCCGAGGTCGCGCAGCACCGTACGCACCTGGCCGAGGGCCACGGGATGCGAGTGCGCCCGCTTGAGCCCGGCCATGGTCGCGCCGCGCGGGGCGAGCAGGCAGTGCTCGACGCGCTGGAAATGCTCGCCCACCACGAACAGGCCGGAGCCGGGCAACAGGTGGTGAATGTCCGGCACCCGCCCGGCGAGGCTGTTCTCGCAGGGCAGCATGGCGAGCGCGGCCCGCCCCTCGCGCACCGCCTCGATCGCCGCCTCGAAGGTCTCGCACGGCAGCGTGGTCATCGCCGGAAAGGCGGCGCGGCAGGCAAGGTCCGAATAGGCGCCGGGGATGCCCTGAAAGGCGATCGCCGCCGTCTTGGCCGGCGTCATGCGCGGTCTCCCACCGGGATCGAGAGCAGCCGGCGCGCCCGCTCCAGGTCGGCCTCGGTGTCGACGCCGAACGGCGCGGACGGGATGCGCGCGCAAGCGATCCGCATTCCGGCCTCCAGCGCGCGAAGCTGCTCCAGGCGCTCGCGCTGCTCGAGGGGCGAGGGCGGCAGCGCCACGAAACGCGCCAAGGCGGCCCTCCGATAGGCGTAGACGCCGACATGATGCCAAAGCGGCCCCTCGCCCCAGGGGATCGCGACGCGGGAAAAATACAGCGCCGGCGCGGTCGCCCGTCCCGGCGCGAAGGCGCAGGCGGCCTTCACGACCGAGAGGAGCGCCGCCTCCTCGGCGGTTCCGATCGGCGCCACCAGCGTCGCGATATCGACCGTCGGATCGTCCAGCGGCGTGGTCAGCGTGCGCAGCGCGGCGGGCTCGATGGTCGGCAGGTCGCCTTGCAGGTTGAGCACGACATCGTGCCGCCCCTCCGGATCGAGCGTGGCCAGGGCGGCGTGCGCGCGGTCCGACCCCGAGGGCAGGGCCGGGTCGGTCAGCACCGCGATCCCGCCCGCCTCGCGTACCGCGGCGGCGATCTCGGCCTCGCCGCACGCCACCGCCACCGGGCCGATCGCCGCCTCGCGCGCGCGGTCCAGCACGTGCAGGATCATCGGCCGTCCGCAGATATCGGCCAGCGGCTTGCCCGGCAGGCGCGAGGAGGCCATGCGGGCAGGGATGACGACGATCGGGTTCACGAAATTCGGCCGGCGCGCGGCGGCACGGTGGGTTGAAGCGGCAAGGTTCGTTCCCTATGGTGCGCGGCGTTTTTAGGTAGGCACGGGGCTGGGCGCAACGCCGCTCGGTCCGGTGCCCCGCAGCCGTCGTGTCAGCCCGAGGAAATTCCGCCCGCATGGATACTATGGAGGTCAACAAGGCCGTCGCCGCGGTCCTGGTCGCCGGCATCGCCTTTTTCATCACGGGCACGATCGGCATGGGCCTGGTGCGCGAGACGGTGCCGGAGAAGACGGCGATCAAGATCGAGGGCGTGGAGGCCGCGCCCACGGCCGGCGCCGAGAAGCCGGAGGCGCTGCCGCCGATCGCGCCGTTCCTGGCCACCGCCGACGAGCACGCCGGCGAGGACTTCGCCAAGAAGGTCTGCGCCGCCTGCCACACCTTCGACAAGGGCGGCAAGGCGGGCGTCGGGCCGAACCTCTACGGAGTGCTCGGCGGGCCGCACGCGCACATGCAAGGGTTCAACTACTCGGAGGCGCTCAAGTCGAAGAAGGGTCCGTGGACCTACGAGGAGCTCAACGAATGGCTGCACAAGCCGAGCTCCTACGCGCCCGGCACCCGCATGGCCTTTCCCGGCATCCCGAGCGAGAAGGAGCGGGCGAACGTGATCGACTTCCTTCGCACGCTGTCGCCCAATCCGGAGCCGCTGCCCCCCGTGCAGCCCGCCGCCGCCCAGGCCCCGGCGGCCGGCGGGGCGCCCGCCGCAACGCCTGGGGCCAAGCCCGCGGCCAATCCCGCGCCCGCGCCGGCGCCCACCGCGAACCCGGCGCCGGGCGCGGCGAGCCCTGCCCCTGGGGCGGCGAAGCCGACCGGCAGCAGCCAGGGCACCCAGCCTTCAGCGACGAGCAACCCGCCCGCCGAGGGATCGTCCACGGTCAATCGGGCGCAGCAGACCCAGCCCGCTCCCAACCTCGGTGCCGGCGGCGCGGGCACTCCCGCCCCGGCGGCGAAGTCGCCCTGATCCGGGATTGGAGCTCACGCAGCAGCTGATACGGGCGGCGGAGCAGGCCGCCGACGCGGCCGGGGCGGTGATCCGGCCGCATTTCCGCGCCGGGCTCGCCGCCGACCTCAAGGGCGATCTCAGCCCGGTCACGCTGGCCGACCGCGAAGCCGAGCAGGCGATGCGGTCGGTGCTGTCCCGGCACTTCCCCGAGCACGGCATCCTCGGCGAGGAATTCGGCCTCGACCGGCCGGCCGCGCGGCTGCGCTGGGTGCTCGACCCGATCGACGGCACCCGCGCCTTCATCACCGGCCGGCCGATCTTCGGCACATTGATCGGCCTGCTCGACGGCGACATCCCCATCCTCGGCATCATCGACCAGCCCGTCACGGGCGAGCGCTGGATCGGCGCCGCGGGCCGCCCCACGGAATTCCGCGGGACGTTCGGCGGGCGCGTCGGCTGCCGGCCGTGCGCGACATTGGCCGAGGCGGAACTTTCCTGCACCAGCGCAGAAATGTTTTCCCCGGCCGACCGGCCGCGCTGGGAACGGCTCTCGGCGGCGGCGCGGCGCACCAGTTTCGGCGGCGATTGCTACGCCTACGGCCTGCTCGCCCTCGGCCAGATCGACGTGATCGCGGAGGCCGACCTCAAGCCGTGGGACTGGGCCGCCCTCGCCCCGGTGATCGCCGGCGCGGGCGGCAGCCTGACCGACTGGCACGGCCAGCCGCTCCGCCCCGACGGCGACGGCCGCGCCCTGGCGCTGGGCGACAAGGCGCTGCTCGCCGAGACGCTTGCCTTGCTGACGTGAGCGCGGCGTCGGAATCCTGACCCCGCGTTACGCCGATTTCAGTATTGTCGCCCGGCACGGCAGGATACTGCCGGCGAAAAGGGAGACGTCCGTGCCCGCCACAATCGCCCTGCTGATTGCCCTGCTGCTCGGCACCGCGGCCGGCCCGCCGGCGCGCGCCGCCGACCCCGAGCCGACGACCCGCTCGTACGCCGTGTCGATGCTCGGCAAGCCCAAGCTGCCGGCGGATTTTCCGTATTTCCCCTATGTGAACCCGAATGCGCCGAAAGGCGGCGAGCTGGCGGAGTCCGCCCTCGGCACCTTCGACAACTTCAACCGCTTCATCGTTCGCGGCACGGCGGCGGGCGAGACCGGCCGGCTGTACGACACCCTCTTGCTCCCGTCGGCCGACGAGGCGGCCACCGCCTACGGCCATCTCGCCAAGACCGTCGAGATCCCCGCCGACCGGATGTGGGTGGCTTTCGAGCTGCGCCCGGAGGCGCGCTTCAACGACGGCACGCCGGTCACCGCCGAGGACGTCGCCTGGACGTTCGACACGCTGCGCACCGAGGGCCGCCCCTACTACCGGCAATACTATGCCGACGTGGAGAAGGTGACGGTGGAAAGCCCGCGGCGCGTGGTGTTCCACCTCAAATCCAACAAGAACCGCGAGCTGCCGCTGATCCTCGGCGAGATGCCGGTGCTGCCGAAGCATTGGTGGGAGGGCCGCGACTTCTCCCGTCCGCTCACCGATCCGCCGCTCGGCTCAGGCCCCTACCGGGTGGACCATTTCGAGTTCGGCCGCACGGTGGTCTACAAGCGGGTGGACGATTGGTGGGCCAAGGGCCTGCCGACCGGCAAGGGGTTGTATAATTTCGACACGATCCGCATCGAGTATTTCCGCGACGCGACCGTCGCCCTGGAAGCGTTCAAGGCCGGACACATCGACTTCCGCATGGAGAACGTCGCCAAGCAATGGGCCACCGCCTACGACTTCCCGGCGCGCGAGCAGGGGCTGGTGAAGCTCGAGGAGATCAAGCACCGGCTGCCCACCGGGATGCAGGGCTTCGCGATGAACACCCGCCGGCCGATGTTCAAGGATCCGCGCGTGCGCGAGGCGCTTGCCTGGGCGTTCGATTTCGAATGGGCGAACAAGAATCTGTTCTACGGCGCCTACAAGCGCGACCTCAGCTATTTCAGCAACAGCGAGCTCGCCTCCTCGGGCATCCCGACCGGGGCGGAGCTGGCGTTGCTGGAGCCATTTCGCGGCCAGCTGCCGCCCGCGCTGTTCACCCAGGAGTTCAAGCTGCCGGTGACGGACGGCTCGGGCAACAACCGCGAGGAGCTGAAGCGGTCGCTCGAACTGCTCAAGCAGGCCGGCTACGAGGTGAAGGACCGCAAGCTGGTCGGCCCCGACGGGCAGCCGCTGAGCTTCGAGATCCTGTTGAGCGAGCCGGCCTTCGAGCGCGTGTCGCTGCCCTACGCGCAGACGCTCGCCAAGATCGGCATCGACGCGCGCGTCCGCACCGTGGACCCGTCGCAATACCAGCACCGGCTCGACAACTACGATTTCGATATGGTGGTCGCGACGTTCGGCGAGAGCGAGAGCCCGGGCAACGAGCAATCCGCCTACTGGACCTGCGGCTCGGCGACGCAGGAGGGCGGCGAGAACCTCATGGGCGTGTGCAGCCCGGTGATCGACGCGCTGGTGAGCAAGGTGGTCAACGCCGCCGACCGCGAGACGCTGATCGCCGCGACGCACGCGCTCGACCGGGTGCTGCTGTGGAACTGGTACGTCGTGCCGAACTGGCACCTCGACTATTTCCGCGTCGCCTACTGGAACAAGTTCGCCCGTCCGGACAAGCCGATCCGCTCCGGCTTCACGCTCGACGACTGGTGGCTCGACCCCAAGCTCGCCGCCGACACCGAGGCCGGCAAGGCGAGCGGCAAGTGAAGGCCCTCACCCCGGCCCTCTCCCCGGAGCAGGGGAGAGGGAGAAAAAAGCCCTCTCCCCTGCTCAGGGGAGAGGGTTGGGTGAGGGGTAGGGCCGCCCGCACGTGACCGCATACCTCTTCCGCCGCGTGCTGCTGATCATCCCGACCTTGTTCGGCATCATCGCCATCAACTTCGTCGTCATCCAGTTCGCGCCGGGCGGGCCGGTGGAGCAGATGATCGCGGAACTGAAGGGCCACGGCGACACCACCGGGCGGATCACCGGCGGCGGCGGCGAGACCAGCGCGCCGAGCAGCGAGGGCGGCTATCGCGGCGCGCGCGGGCTCGATCCGCATCTCGTCGCCGACATCAAGAAGATGTTCGGCTTCGACAAGCCGCCGCTCACGCGCTTCAAGGACATGCTGCTCGGATACCTGCGCTTCGATTTCGGCCGCTCGCTGTTCCGCGACCAGACGGTGATCGGGCTGATCCTGCAGAAGATGCCGGTCAGCATCTCCATCGGCTTGTGGTCCACGCTGCTGGTGTACTGCGTGTCGATCCCGCTCGGCATCGCCAAGGCGGTGCGCGACGGCAGCCGGTTCGACGTCGCGAGCAGCGCCGTCGTGCTGGTCGGCTACGCGGTGCCGGCGTTCCTGTTCGCCATCCTGCTGGTGGTGCTGTTCGCCGGCGGCAGCTTCGTCACCTGGTTCCCGCTGCGCGGCCTGACCAGCCCCGGCTCGCAATACTGGAGCTGGCCGGCGCGGATCGTCGACTACATGTGGCACATGGTGCTGCCCACCATCGCGCTGGTCGCCGGCGGCTTCGCCAGCCTGACGATGCTGACCAAGAACTGCTTTCTCGAGGAGATCCACAAGCAATACGTCGTCACCGCGCGCGCGAAAGGGGCGACCCAGCAGCGCGTGCTGTACGGCCACGTGTTCCGCAACGCCATGCTGCTGATCGTCGCCGGCTTCCCGGCGGCGTTCATCGGCATCCTGTTCTCGAGCGCGCTCTTGGTGGAGATCATCTTCTCGCTCGACGGGCTCGGCCTGCTCGGCTTCCAGTCGGCGATCCAGCGCGACTATCCGGTGATGTTCGGCACGCTCTACATCTTCACCCTGCTCGGCTTGATCATGCAGATCGTCGGCGACGTGATGTACACGATCGTCGATCCGCGCATCGACTTCGAGGCGCGGCGGTGAGCCCCCTCACCCAACCCTCTCCCCCAAGCGGGGGAGAGGGCATTTCTTCTCCCTCTCCCCCTTGGGGGAGAGGGCTGGGGTGAGGGGGTTGGACGCCATGACCGCGAGAGACCGCCCGCACCGCCCGCGCCTCTCGCCGCTCAACCGCCGCCGCCTCGCGATCTTCCGCGCCCACACGCGCGGCTACTGGTCGATGTGGATCTTCCTCGCGCTGTTCGGCATCTGCCTGTTCGCCGAGTTCGTCGCCAATGACCGCCCGCTGCTGATCCGCTTCGAGGGCCACTGGTACGTGCCCGTGCTGCAGGACTACAGCGAGGACACGTTCGGCGCCGACTTCCTGCCGACCGACGCCGACTACGGCGATCCCGACGTGAAAAAGGCGATCAACGCGCATGGCTGGATGGTCTGGCCGCTGCTGCCCTACAGCTATCAGACGACGATGCGGCGCATGGATCAGCCGGCGCCCTCGCCGCCGTCATGGAAGAACCCGCTCGGCACCGACGACCAGGCGCGCGACGTGCTGGCGCGGGTGATCTACGGCTTCCGCATCTCGGTGCTGTTCGGCTTCACCCTGACCGCCATCGCCTCGGCCGTCGGCATCGCCGCGGGCGCCGTGCAGGGCTTCTACGGCGGCACGCTCGATCTGCTGTTCCAGCGGTTCATCGAGATGTGGTCGAACATGCCGCAACTCTACATGCTCATCATCCTGGGCAGCATCATCGCCCCCGGCTTCTGGGTGCTGCTCGGGTTCCTCCTGGTGTTCAGCTGGATGCACCTCACCGGCGTGGTGCGCGCCGAGTTCCTGCGCGGCCGCAACCTCGACTACGTGCGCGCGGCCAAGGCGCTCGGCGTGTCCGACGTGCGGGTGATGTGGCGCCACATCCTGCCCAACGCGATGGTCGCCACGCTCACCTTCCTGCCGTTCACCCTCTCGGGCTCGGTGACGGTCCTCGCCAGCCTCGATTTCCTCGGCTTCGGCCTGCCGCCGGGTTCGCCCTCGCTCGGCGAGCTGGTGTCGCAGGGCAAGAACAATTTGTCGGCGCCGTGGCTCGGGCTCACGGCGTTCTTCGTCCTCGGCGGCGTGCTCACCCTGCTGATCTTCACCGGCGAGGCGGTGCGCGACGCCTTCGACCCGCGCCGTCTGCCAAGATGAGCTTGGTCGAAGTCGAGGAACTTTCGGTCGCGTTCGGCGAGAAGCGCGTGGTCGATCGCGTGTCGTTCACGCTCGATCGCGGCGAGACCCTGGCGCTGGTCGGCGAGAGCGGTTCGGGCAAGTCGCTGACCGCGCTGTCGCTGCTGCAATTGCTCCCCACCGGCTGCTGCAACCCGACCGGGCGCATCGCGCTCGACGGCAAGCAGATGATCGGCGGCGACGCGCGGGTGTTGCGGCGCGCGCGCGGCGAGCTCGCCGGGATCATTTTCCAGGAGCCGATGACCAGCCTCAATCCGCTGCACCGCATCGGCAAGCAGGTGGCCGAGGCGGTGCAGCTACACCGTCCGCTCGTCGGCGCCAAGTTGCGGCGCCGTGTCGTCGAGTTGCTGGGGCAGGCGGGCTTTGCGGACGCGGAGCATCGGCTCGGCGCATTCCCGCATCAGTTGTCCGGTGGGCAGCGGCAACGGGTGATGATCGCGATGGCGCTCGCCAACGACCCCGCGCTGCTGATCGCCGACGAGCCGACCACGGCGCTCGACGTCACCATCCAGGCGCAGATCCTCAGGCTGCTGGCCGACCTCAAGAGGGCGCGCGGCCTTGCCATGCTGCTCATCAGCCACGACCTCGAAATCGTCCGCCGCTACGCCGACAGGGTGTGCGTGATGAAGGACGGCGTGATGGTGGAAAGCGGACGCGTTGCGGAGGTGTTCAAGAAGCCGCAACACCCCTACACGCGGATGCTGCTCGCCGCACAGCCGAAGGGCAGGCCGCGTCCGATCGCGGGCGACGCGCGGACGTTGCTCGATACCAAGGACGTGCGCGTCCATTTCGCCATCCGTCGCGGCGTGCTGCGCCGCGCGGTGGGATTCGTCCGGGCGGTGGACGGGGTGACCATCGCGGTCCACGCCGGCGAGACGGTCGGGCTGGTCGGCGAGAGCGGCTCGGGCAAGAGCACGATGGGGTTCGCCTCGCTCCGGCTGCTCGCCGCCGACGGGCACGTCGCGTTCGAGGGAAAGGAGCTGGCGAGGCTCGACAAGCGCGCGCTGCGGCGGTTGCGGGCGCGAATGCAGATCGTGTTCCAGGACCCGTTCGGCAGCCTGTCGCCGCGCCTCTCCGTCGGCGAGATCGTCGCCGAGGGCCTGTCGGTGCACGAGCCGCGCCTGTCGCGCGCCGAGCGGGACGCGCGCGTCGCCGAGGCGCTGGCCGAGGTCGGGCTTTCGGCGGAGCAGTCGGAGCGCTATCCGCACGAGTTCAGCGGCGGCCAGCGCCAGCGCGTCGCCATCGCGCGGGCGATGGTGCTGAAGCCGCATTTCGTGGTGCTCGACGAGCCGACCAGCGCGCTCGACATGTCCGTCCAGGCGCAGATCGTGGCGCTGCTGCGCGGCCTGCAGGAGCGGCATGAGCTCGGCTATCTGTTCATCAGCCACGATCTGAAAGTGGTGCGCGCGCTGGCGCATCGCGTGGTGGTGCTGCGCCACGGCCGCGTGGTGGAGGAAGGCCCCGCCGAGCGCGTGTTCGCCGCCCCGCGCGAAGACTACACGCGCGCCCTGATGGCCGCCGCCTTCTCGCTCGAAGCCGATCCCACGATCGACACCGAGGAGGACGATCCCACGCCGATCGCGGCACCGATGCGTTGACCGCCGGCGCGTCGCGGGCGAGGCTGGGTGTCGGTTCTGGGGAGATGCCGAATGAAACATCTGCTCACCGTCGCGGCTCTGGCCGGCGGTCTCGGCGTCGCGGCCAATGCGTACGCGGCCGATCTGCACGCCGACATGCATCTCGCGACACCGACCGGTCCCGGTGCGGCGATCGGGACCATTACGATCAGCCAAGTCCCCAGCGGCGCGATGTTATACCAGGATTCTCTGATTAGTACCCATGCGCCCAGTCTCGCAGCCCAAGGGACATGATTCTCCAAGGTTGATCGACGAGTTTGTTCCAGGCGTCGCAGCAATGGTCGACCAGGTTGTCGTAGCAGGTGAACACTCGGTTGGAGAGCCAGTTGTCGCGCATGAACTCCCACACGTTCTCTTGCGGGTTCAGCTCTGGGCATTTGGCGGGCAGCGACACGATTGTGAGGTTGTCGGGCACGACGAGCTTCTCGGACGTGTGCCATCCGGCTTGATCGACAAGAAGCGCCGCGTGCCGTCCGGGCGCGACCTGCGCCGAGATCGCCGCCAGATGCAGGCCCATCGCCTCGGTGTTGCACCAGGGCAGGATCAGGCCGACGCTCTTGCCCTCTTTGGGGCAGATGGCACCGAAGATGTAGGTCGAGGCCGTGCGCTGGTCGTGTGGGGCGGATGGCCGGGTGCCGCGTTTCGCCCAGCGTCGCGTGATCTTGTTTTTCTGACCGATGCGCGCTTCATCGCCGAACCAGATCTCTACATCGCCGGGAGCGACGCCCTTCTGGCGCGCGATCGCGTCCAGCTGCGCGGGGAAGCTTTTTTAAAAGCCTCGATGGCGCCCTCGGCCTGCGCGTGATGACGCGGACGCGCGGACAGCTTGCGATACCCCATCGCGCGCAGCTCGCGGCCGAGCGTCTGCTTGGCGATGGTGACCTGGAACTCGTCCCAGACCCATTGGCACAGGTCGATGATGCGCCAACGCACCACGCCATGAATCGCGGGGATCGGCCCGCTCTCGATCATCTCGGCCAGCGCCGCGCGGTGCCTGTCGTTCAGCCGCGACGGCTGACCGGGCGCCTTGCGATCGACCAGGCCGTCCGGGCCATGGGTGTTGAGCTTGACCACCCAGTCGCGCACGATCTGCAACGTCACACCGCCGATCCGGGCCGCCTCCGTGCGGCTCGCACCATCGTAGATCGCCGCCAACGCCAGCAATCGCCGCGCCTGCGGACCGTCCTTGCTCCGGCGGGCAGCGGACCGCAGCTGCGACGCATCAAAATCGGCCCGAAGCGGGATCGGCATGGCGAACTCCTGCGTTCGCCGTCTTGAATCAGAACGCCGCCGCGTCGGGGAAGCCCCTCGAGTCACAATCTCGAAGCCTTGGTATTAGACACCGACCTCAAGGGCCTGTCCCCCGGCACGCACGCTTCCACGTCCACGAGAACGGCACTTGCGCCCCGGGCACCGCCGGCGGCCAGCCGGTCCTGGCCGGCGCCGCGGGCGGCCATCTCGACCCCGCCCACACCGGCCACCACGAGGGGCCGACAGGCCACGGCCATCTAGGCGACCTCCCGGTGCTGCGGGTCGCGCAGACCGGCACGGCCAGGGAGCACGTGATCGCACCCGCCATCAAAGACATCGCGCAACTGCGCGGCCGCGCCCTGATGATCCACGCCGGGGCGACAATTACAGCGACCAGCCCGTCCCGCTCGGCGGCCGCGGGGGGCGGATCGCGTGCGGGGTGATCGAGTAGGAGGCAGTCCGATGGCTTTTGTCAGATCCCTCGAGAAAGTCGAGTTACAGCGCAACGAAGTTCACGGCGAAGTTGACTGTACGGTACAGTTCCTTTCGTGGAGCTGATCAGAAGACCTATCTACAGATCGATACATATGGATCACCAACTCGGAAGATTCCTGGTAAGAAGAGCCAGACCATTCAGGTCGACGATCATTCGGCTAAGCTGCTGTTCGATATTCTGCGGGAGACATTCGGGCTCGGGTAAAATCAGGGCTCAATCGGATGGAATTGGGAGAGCCGCCCGCGCGTCCGCTTCATGAACTCGGCAACCGGATCGGAATCGGGGCATAGATCTCGCTCGCCTCCGATGGCAGCTTCGTCCCGTTCTGCCTCGCTTTCGGCGGTCGAGAAGTCGTCGCGGCGATTTTGATTTGCGGACATGTTCACCACGATCGGAAATCCCGTCCGCATAGCAGAAGGCAACAGCTCTGGGCCGCCGGAGCGGGTGAAGGGAATCGAACCCTCGTATGCAGCTTGGGAAGCTGCCGTTCTACCATTGAACTACACCCGCCTCGAGTGTGAGGTTACCTGCTCGCGAGCAGTTTACAAGGGGTTTGAGCGTTGCCTTTTGCTCGCGTGGGTTGACTGCGATGGGCATCCTCAGGCGGCGGTCCGAGGCCGCACCTGCTGCTCGATCTCGCGGCCGACCTCTTCCTTGGCGCGCGAGAGATCGTGCGCGGCCTGCAAGTTCAGCCAGAACTCGGCCGAGGTGCCGAGATAGCGCGCCAGACGCAGCGCCGTGTCGGGCGTGACCGCGCGCGGATCATGCTCCGCGATGATCGCGGTGATGCGGTTCGCTGGGACATAAAGCGCGCGCGCCAGGGCATTCGCGCTCAGCCCGAGCGGCCCCATGAATTCCTCCCGCAGCACCTCGCCGGGATGCGTCGCGATCCGGGTCGTCATCGTCGGTCTCCGTTCGGGTCAGTGATAGTCAACAATCGCAACCTCGGCCGGACCGGCGCTCGTCCACGTGAAGACGATCCGCCATTGGTCGTTGACGCGGATCGAATGCTGACCGGCCCGGCCGCCGCGCAGCACTTCCAGCCGGTTGCCCGGCGGGACGCGCAAGTCTTCCAGCGTCACAGCGGCCTCCAGCATGTCGAGCTTCCGCAAGGCCACCTTGGCAATCGCCCCAAACCGCCGACTCTTGCCCGTTCGGAAAAGCTGCTCGGCCTCGTCATTGGCGAACGATCGGATGGCCATTATGCGTGGCATAATACGCCATACGTCGTATATCAAGCGGATCGCCAGGATGCGCCATGCCCGCCCGCCCGACGCCCGAGTTCGCCGGCCGGCCCCGCCTTGACGGCGCAATCCGCCGGCGCCTAGGTTGCGCCCGGCCCCAGGCCCCTCGTGATTTGTCCGGCCGGATTGCGGCGAGGTGAAACAAGCGCGCTAAAGAGGCCAGCGGCTCGCGACCGATCCACCAGGCGATCCGCTGCTCCGAGGTCGGGCCAACCGCGAGAGGCCCAGACACGCATGTCCGACACCCCCGCCTGCCGACCCCTCACTTTTCGACCCGGCACCGCGCTGATCCACGGCGGCATCCAGCGCAGCCATTTCGGCGAGACCGCCGAGGCGCTCTACCTCACCTCCGGCTTCGTCTACGACAGCGCCGAGCAGGCCGAGGCGACCTTCCGCAACGAGGTCGAGCGGTACCAGGTACTCCCGCTTCGACAACCCGACCGTCGCGATGCTGGAAGCTCGGCTGGCCCAGGTCGAGGGCGCGGAGGCGTGCCGCGTCATGGCGTCCGGCATGGCGGCGGTGCACGGCGCGCTGTTCTCCCACCTGAAAACGGGCGATCGCGTGGTGGCCTCGCGCGCGCTGTTCGGCGGTTGTTTCTGGATCGTCTCCACGCTGCTTCCCCGCTTCGGCATCGCGGCCGAGTTCGTCGACGGGCCGGACCTCGGCCAGTGGCGCGCCGCCCTCGCCAAGCCCGCGCAGCTCGTGCTGCTGGAAACGCCCTCCAATCCGATGCTGGAGATCGTCGACATGGCGGCGATCGCAGAACTCGCGCACGCCGCCGGCGCGATCGTCGTGGTGGACAACGTGTTCGCCACACCGCTCTTGCAGAAGCCGCTCGATTTTGGCGCCGACGTCGTCGTCTATTCCTGCACCAAGCACATCGACGGCCAAGGCCGCGTGCTCGGCGGCGCGGTGCTGGGCGCGCGCAAATGGATCGAGGAGACGCTGCAACCCTTCGTACGCAACACCGGCCCGACGCTGTCGGCGTTCAACGCTTGGCTGCTGTTGAAGGGCCTGGAGACCCTCAAGCTCCGCGTCGACGCGGCGACGCGCAGCGCCGAGGCGATCGCTGATTTCCTCGCGGCGAGGCCCGAGGTGAGCCGGGTGTGGTACCCGACGCGCAAGGACCATCCGCAACACGCGCTGGCGGCGCGCCAGATGAGCGCGGGCGGCACGATGGTCGCGTTCGAGGTGCGGGGCGGCAAGGACGGCGCGTTCCGCGCGATGAACGGCTTCCGCCTCATCGCGCTGTCGAACAACCTCGGTGATTCCAAGTCGCTCGCGACCCATCCGGCGACCACGACGCACATGCGGATCGGCCCCGAGGAGCGCGCGCGGCAGGGCATCACCGACGGCGCCATCCGCCTCTCCGTGGGGCTCGAGGATGTCGCGGATCTGAAGGAGGATCTGGCGCGCGGGCTGGCCGAGGCCACGGCGCGAGCGCGTGCCGCCGAGTAGGGGAGTACCTCGTTTGACACGCTTCGTCGTCTGAGCGCCGATCTCTACCGAATGCAGAACGAATTATGGGCACCTGTTGAGTGCTCTCTAGAAAGCCACCGGAGGCGCAATGCAGCTAACAGTCGAGTGGAAGCGGCCGCTTCAGCTGACAGATGCATCATCAAGTGGCCTGATATATTCGTTTGATAACGAAAGGATGGAAACAGTAGCCGGTCTGTATGTATTTGGCCGGACTTATGGCAATTCATTTGAAGCTCTGTATGTGGGAAAGGCCAACAATCTGCAACAAAGAACGAAAGGGCAGCTGAAGAACCTCAAGCTGATGCTACACTTGCGCAACGCAAAAGCCGGCAGACGGGTCATCTTGGCGGGAGCGTTTAGACCGCGTCAGGGGCAGCAAATTGGGCGTTGTTTGCCAATTTTGGAGCGAGCTCTCATAAGACACTTCCTTTCTGACGGGCATGACCTGGTCAACGTGCAAGGTGCGCGGATACGCCGGCACGAGATAACGTCGTCAGGATCGACCCACATGCCCGGATTGATGTTTGTTGATCGTGGCAAGGGTGAGTGACCCATATGGAAGAGACCCCTCGGGAAGAGGCACTGGACAGTCCTATCGTCCCAACTTCAATTCATCGGGGCGTCGCAGCGAGAAAGCTTGCGTGTCATGGCTGAGGACTACGCGAAGACCACGCGTCATATCCGCGTCACCGTCCGGTCCTTCTATCTCGAGGACCAGTCCAAGCCCGAGGAGAGCCACTACGTCTGGGCCTATCGCGTGCGGATCGAGAATCGCGGGCGCGAGCCGGTGCAGCTGCTGCGACGCACCTGGCACATCACCGACGCCCACGGCCGCTCGCAGCACGTGCACGGCGCCGGCGTGGTGGGCGAGCAGCCGCTGCTCGAGCCGGGGGAGAGCTTCGAATACACCTCCGGCACGCCGCTCGACACGCCGTCGGGCTTCATGGTCGGCGCCTATCACATGATCGTGCCGGCCTCGGGCGAGAATTTTGATGTGGCGATCCCGGCCTTCAGCCTCGACAGCCCGCACGAGAGCGGCCGAGTGCATTGATCCCTCGTTTGCGTTGATCCGGGCGGCGGTTGCCCCCACCTGCCGAGGCCCTATCTTCCGGGGAGAAGTCTTCGAGGGAGTGCCCGTCCGGTGGCCCAACTGAAGTCCGTCCCCCAGCCCACGCCAGCATTGCCGGCCCGGCGCCCGACCGAGCAGGAGGCCGAGGAAGCGGTGCGCGTGCTGCTGCGCTGGGCCGGCGACGACCCCGATCGCGAGGGGCTGGTCGAGACGCCCGGCCGCGTGGTGCGCTC
Organism: uncultured Alphaproteobacteria bacterium; assembly: GCA_963795435.1. GTDB lineage: Bacteria > Pseudomonadota > Alphaproteobacteria > Acetobacterales > Acetobacteraceae > JAFKFI01. Next base: position 2,534,009 of record CAWCHV010000007.1, on the reverse strand, counting down.
GTTCACCGAGTTCTTCGCCGGCTACGACGAGGACCCGGTCGCACTGCTGGAGCGCACCTTCGAGGAGACCGACGGCTACGACGAGATCGTGCTGCTGCGCGACATCCGCGTCGAGAGCCATTGCGAGCACCATCTGCGCCCGATCATCGGCCGCGCCCACGTCGCCTACTTGCCGGGGACTCGCGTGGTCGGCATCAGCAAGCTCGCCCGCGTCGTGGACGCATACGCCAAGCGGCTGCAGATCCAGGAGAAAATGACCGCGCAGATCGCCAACACCATCCAGGACGTGCTGCAGCCGCGCGGCGTCGCCGTCGTGATCGAGGCGGCGCACCAGTGCATGACCACGCGCGGCGTCCACAAGCCGGGGGTGACGATGGTGACGAGCCGGATGCTCGGCGCCTTCCGCGACGACCCGAGCACGCGCCGAGAGGTGCTGGCGATGATCGGCAGCCACGGCTCGGGCAGTCACGACGACTGAGGCATCTCCGCCCTTGAGACGAATGGTGGCCGGCGTGATCGGCCACGTCGATCACGGCAAGACCGCGCTGGTGCGCGCCCTCACCGGCATGGAGACCGACCGGCTGGCCGAGGAGCGGCGGCGCGGCATCTCCATCGCGCTCGGCTTCGCACATTTTGCCGCCGACAACGCCGTGATCGACCTGATCGACATGCCCGGCCATGAGCGGTTCGTCCGCACCATGATCTCGGGTGCGGCGGGCATCGACGCGGTGCTCCTGATCGTCGCGGCGAACGAGGGCATCAAGCCGCAGACCGTGGAGCACGTGGACATCGCCGGCCTGCTCGGGGTCCGGCGGGCCGTCATCGCGGTGAGCAAGGTCGATCTGGTGGCCAGGGATGCCGCCTTCGCGGTCGCACACGAGGTCGCGGCGTTCGCGGCGCGCGCCGGCCTGCGCGCGGCCGCTCCGGTCCTCACTTCGGCAGTCACCGGTGAGGGCATGGCCGCGCTCAAGCGGGCGCTCGTGGACGCGGTGCGGGACGGTGCGGCGCCCGACGATGACGGGTTTCCCTACCTGCCGATTGACCGCGCCTTCAGCGTCGCGGGCTACGGCACCGTGGTCACGGGCACCTTGCGGCGCGGGGCGCTCGCGATCGGGGACGAGCTTGCCGTCATGCCCGGCGAGTTCGCGGTACGCGTGCGGGCGTTGCAGGTGCATGGCGCCGCTGTCCACAAGGCGGCTCCCGGCCAGCGGGTCGCGGTCAACTTGCGCGGTGTAGAGTTGTCGCAGGTGCCGCGCGGCACCGCGCTGTCCGGGCGCGGCCTGCTCGCCCCGTCCTCGTGGCTGAGCGTGGCGCTGCGCGCGGTGGCCGGCGGCCCGGCGCTGCGCACCAATTCCCGCCTGGCTCTGCTGGTCGGCACCAGCGAGGTCGAAGTCCGGCTGCGCCTGCTCGATCGCGACACGCTGCAGCCGGGCGAGACGGCGCTGGCGCAGCTGCAATGCGCCGAGCCGGTGGCGATCCCGGCGCGCGAGCGGTTCGTGCTGCGTACGCTCTCCCCGCCCATGACCGTCGGCGGCGGCCGAACCCTGGAACCCGTGACCACCCGGATGCGGCGGCACGCGCCGGAGGTGCTCTCCCGGCTCGCCGCGCTGGCCGAAGCCAGCCCAGCAGGAATTGCCGCCGGCGAGGTCGCGCGAGCCGGGGCGGCGGGTGTGCGTCTGGAAACGCTCGCACGTCTTGCGGGGGTGGCGCCGGCGCGCGCGGCGGCGATGCTGGTCGGTGCGCCGGTGGTGATCGGCCGCGGCGGAGTGGCGGTGGCGCAATCCGCGCTCGGCGCGGTGCTCGCGCAAATCCCTGCCCGGCTCGCCGCCTCCGAGCCAGTGCACCCCGACGGGCTATCGCGCGACCAGCTCGCCGCGCAACTGCCCGAAGCGGGCGCCGCCGTGCTCGACGAGGCCATCGCCCGTCTGGTCGCGCGGGGCGCGCTGCTGCACATGGGCGGCTCGCTGCGCGTCCGGCGCGAGGCCCGCGAGCAGGACCGCGCGCGCGAGGAGGCGGCGCTCGCCGCCCGCTTGGCCGATACGCTCCGGCAAGGCGGCCTGAGCCCGCCAGATCCCGCCAAGCTGGCCCCCGATCCGCGAACCAAGCGCCTGCTCGAGAAGCTGGTCCGCGAGGGCGTGGCCATCCGCACGCTGGACCGCGTGCAGAAGCGGGAGATCCTGTTCCACCGCGACGCGGTCGAGGCGGCGCGGCGCCAGCTCGCGCTGCTGCTCGCCAAGCCGCCGGGCCTGCTGACGGGCGAGGCCGGGGCCGCGCTCGGCGTCTCACGCAAGTACAGCGTTCCCCTCCTGGAATTTCTCGATGCGACCGGCTTCACCCGCCGCTCGGGCGACCGCAGGATGCTCGCCCGGCGGGCCGAGACCGGATAGAACGGGGAACCAAGGAGGCGACAGGGGTCTGGTGGCCCCCCTGGTCTTCAAAACCAGTGACCCGCCAACAGCGGGCGGTGGGTTCGATTCCCATCCGCCTCCGCCACCAAGCCGACCGATCGTTGCTAAACGTTCACGAGTTCTTGAGTTGGCTCGGAACAGTTGCAAATCCGGATCGGACGATGGTATGCAACGCAATCAACAAGAAGAAACAGCGCCGACCACAATGCCTGCAAGGCATATGCGACTGTTCCGCCGATCCTTTCCCTGGTCCTGGAAGATCACAACGCAGGCGTAGCATGGTGCTTGCCCGCGATGTTGGGTCATATCTCCAAGGATGGAACGCATGGACTTCCTGACAAAGAATCCGCTGCCGAAAGCCAAGCACGCGCCCGCCGCCAAGGCGGCGAACCAGATGCTGGTACCCAAGGCAATGCTGAAGGCGCAGGCACCGCGGGTCCGCTCCCTCGACGACATGAAACAGGATTCGGCCCGAAAGGCACCGCCGTTTCCCGCGGGCACGGAGGCCGTCAATCGCGACGATGTCGCCCCCGGTCTCGGTTTCACCGGCTTCAAGGGCAGGCACGTCAAGCCGTTCTTGCCGGGCATGAATTTCGATATGTACCGGGAGCACAAGAGCCGCTTGGCCGAGGCGGAGACGGTCGCGGAGAAGCCCGTCGTCGCACGACCCGCGGAGGCGCGCGAGCGGCCCGAGGCCCTGCTCGCCCCTGTCGGCGCGCTGGAATACATCGAGGGCGCGGCGGACGTTGACGGCGAGTCGCCGCCCGACACGCATGGAGCCGTAGGGCTGGACGAGTTCGTGGAGGTTACGAACTCGCACATCAACATCTACCAGAAGAGCAATCCGTCAAACACCACCAGCACGGCCTTGTCGGCGTTCTTCGGTTACTTCACCCAGGGGCTGTTCGACCCCCGGGCGGTCTACGACAGCACCTGGAACCGCTGGATCGTCACCGCGGATGCGTTCCCCGAGTCGGCCACGGTGCAGCGGATGTTCGTGGCGATCTCAACCGGGCCGAGCGCGTTCGGTTCGTTCTTCATCTACTCGTTCGGCGTCACGTTCAACAGCGGCGACTTCTGGGACTTCCCGCAGGTCGGGATGGATCAGGATGCGATCATCCTGACCGCCAACGTGTTCGACACCAACGGCAACCTGCGCGGCGCCGACATGCTCGCAATTGCCAAGGCGCGGTTGTACAACGGGCTCGGATTCTCGGTTCCGGTGTTCACCGGGCTCGTGAGCACGCTCACCACCACGATCGCGCTCGACCAGAACGCGAATACGTATCTTCTGGCGGCGCCGCCCAGCGGCAGCGCGCTCCAACTCTACACGCTGAACAACTCGAGCCGGCCCAACGCGATCACCCTGACCGGTCCGGTGGCGGTTCCCGTCGACGCCTACAGCATTCCCCCGCCGGCGCCACAGCCGGGTCTCTCCGATCCGGCCGACAATCTCGACACCGCTGACAGCCGTTTCGTGAACAACAGCACCCAGAACGGCGATTCGCTCTGGAACGTCCACACGGTGGCTCTCGGCAGCTTCGCCGCACCCAAGTTCTACGAGATCAGCCCGAGCACGGCGACCGTGAAGCAGAGCAGCTTCTTCTTCGCCAGCGGGACATCGTTCGACTTCAATGCCTCGATCGCGGCCAACGCCAGCAACGATGTGTTCGTGACCTGGAGTTCGACGGACCCGCCCGCCGGCATCAACGCGCAAGTCCGCTTCGCCGGCAGCGTCGGGGTCGGCGGTGCGGGCTTCAATCCCGGGGCTGGCGCCGCGCTCGTGACCAGCGGGACCGGAGTTACCGGTGATTTCGATCCGCGCTTCGGCCTGCAACGCTGGGGCGACTACTCGGCCGTCACGATCGACCCGGCCAACAACGCCCAGGCCTGGATCGTGAACGAGAAGATCAACAGCGCCGCGGTCTGGGGGTCTGGTATCGGCGCCATCGGCTGAAGCCGGCCTGGTCCCCCTGACCTGAAGCCGGGATTGCGTGGCCGGTGCGACAACCGGCCACGCGTTCTCGATTCTGCGGTCTCGAACTCTATCGCATTCCGCTGTCGTAGTTGATGCCGACCTTGACCGTCTCCCCGGAGCCGACCACCACGTGACGGTCTGCGGCGCGATCCCGCCCGCCACTCGGCTCCGGATGAAGCGTATAGTCTCCCGGCGAGACTTCGATGCGGAATTTCCCGTCGCCATCGGTCTCGATCCGCTCAAGAACCTTCCCGTCCGCACTCAGCACCGTGATCCTTGCCTGCATGGGCCGATAATTCGGAACGCCTGGCCGCGCGATCGGCGTCGTCGGACCGAACGAAGCCTGCCCTTCGATCACGCTGGCGCCCACGGTCGTCCCCGTTGATCGGTCGGCCGCACTGGCCGGCTGCTCGATCAGTATAGCGCAACCGACCAGCAGGCGCGCGGCGGCGCGCTGCCGGCTCCGCCTCAGCTCCTGAGATCCCACGGACACGCCACGGGCCTTGCCCGGGTCCGCCGCGCCGGCGGCACCTTGCAGTCGTCAACCCGCTGCTCGTCCGACGCCTTGTCGCCGAGGCGCTCCTTGCCGGTCTTGGCGGCGGCCTGGTGGTCGCGATCGCCCGCCACGGCGGAGGGTGCCGCGCCGGTGAGCAGGATAGCCAGAAGCAGGAGGAGCCGCATGAGAGAACCCTGCCAGGACATGCCAGCTTGGCGCTTGCGCGGCCGCAGCGCACTCCGTTTCTTGCGCTCGGCCTAATACCCGAGGGCCCCGCCGACCCGTCGCGTGTTGACCAGCAGTGGTGCCGCGCGGGCGGCGAGCAGGATCGGCGTGGCCCGGTAGGCGTCGAGACCGCGACCGACGGGGCCGGGCGGAGCGGATTGGCGGAAGGTCCGCTCCCCGGCCATCGCGCCGGCCGGCGCGGGCGGCAGGGCCGATGCGCCCGGGGCGAAGGAGGCAATCTGGGCGGACTGACCGGACGCCCCGCCGCCGCCGAGTGCGGCCTGGACCTGCTGGCGATACGGCGCGGCCAGTTCCGGCGTCTGCGAGTGATAGAAGCCCACCGCGCGCATCCAGTCGCCGCCGGCCGGCCCCTCGCGCAGCTCGCGCAGGAAACGCGCGGCATAATCGGCGTTGGCCGCCGGGTCGAACGCCTGCTCCAGCGAGGGGAAAGCGTCGGGGTGGTGCTTGAGGCTCACCTGCATACAGCCGGTGTCGATCGAGCGCATCCCGCCCGCCAGCGCCCCGCCCACCCAGGCGACCGCCTGGGCCTTGCTCTCGAAATAGCGACCCTCGCCCTCGGCGTTGATGGTCCACGGCCAGGGCTGGCGCACCCCGGTTTCGTCGCGCCGGCCGCTCTCGACGGTGCCGATGGCGAGCAGCAACCCGGCCGGGATGCCATAACGCCGCTCGGCGGCAGTTATTGCCGCCCGGCACATCGCACCCGGCGACGCCGACGCTCCCGGCAGGTTCGGCGCGAGCCGGACGGGCGGCGGGACAAACGGCGGCACCAGCGACGCCGACGCCGAAATCTGGCCGCCAGAGCGCGGGGCGGGCGGGGGCGACTGGAACAGCGTGACGAGTCCTTGCCGCAGCGGCCGAATCGGCGTGACCAGGCTGCTTCCGCTAGCGGGGTCCGCCGCCGCGAGGGGGGAATAGCCGGCAAGGGCAAGGACGAGGGAAAACAGGGCGCGGTATCGCATACCGCCCCGGTCAGCATGAATCGGGCCAGATGGACGGCCGGCGCTACGGCTTCGGCAAGTTGCTCGGCTGGCTGAAGCGGAAGCTGATCTCGGGACGCCGCGCCGATTCGTCGCCGGCGCCCATGATGGCGACGCGCAGCAACGCGCTGCCCGCGAGGGTCGCGAGCGAGGCGGCCTCCGACAGCCGGCCCGCGCGCCGGCCCAGCAGCGCCGAGGCGAGGTGCAGGCCAAGCGGCAGCATCGCGCCAAACCCGGTCGCACCGATTTTTTCCACGTTGCCCCACGTGCCGTCGAGCGCGCCGGCGACGCCGGCCCGCTGGTACGCACGGTGGGAGGCGGCGCCCGCCGCCAGCTCCGTCGCCAGCGCGGCGACCGTGATCGCGTCGAGCGCGCGCCGGCTTCGCGCCGAGCGTTCGATCAACGACAGCGCCGCACCGGCGGCGGCGACCGAGGAAGCGCCGAACCGCACCGCCAGCGCCTCGGGTGCGGCGGCCCAGAGCGGCGTGCTGGTGGCGGCGAGCAGGGCGGCGGTGTAGGTCGCAAGCCCGGCCCCCGCCACGGCGGCCGGCACCTGCGTCGCCCGCGCCGCTCGTCGCGGCCACAGCCAGCCAAGCCGGTCGGAGACGAACTGCGCCGTCGCGCCGAGCCCGGCACAGGCGGAAAATCCCATCAGAACCCAGGTTCCGATGGACATGGGCGAGGTGCCCTTGGCGACCCGCAGCATGTTGTAGAAGCGGCTCCGGGTCCGCAAATCCTCGATCAGCAGCAGCGGCCCGACCAGCGGCGCCAACATCGCGAGATACCGCCCGCGCCGCACCGCGCCGGCGGCTCCGACGGGGCGCACGGCGTCGGCGATCGCGGAGATCAGCGCCGCCGCTCCGGAGAGGCCGGCGAGGAACACGTAACCGCCCACAACCCAGTTGTTGAACGGCGAGGGTTTCAGCTGCGAGCGGCCGTAGTAGGTCGGGCCTTGGTACATGGCGGCTCCTGCACAGAACCCCCTCTCCCCTGCTTAGGGGAGAGGGCTGGGGTGAGGGCTCGCCTCCCGGCCGACCTCGGTGCTCCCCCTCACCCCGGCCCTCTCCCCAAGCGGGACAGGGAGAAGATTCACCTTCGGGCGAACACCGCCGCCGCCGCGAGCGCCAGGCCGGCGACGGCGGCGAGGCCCGAGAGCAGGCTTGGCGCGACCCGGTTCGAGGCGCGGGTCGGCGCGACGGGCAGGTTGTAGGTCTCGGGGCGCTCGGCCAGCAGAAAGAAGGCGTTGAGGTGACCGAGATCGCCGGTCGCGCCCGGAGCGCCGGGCGTGCCGTAGAGATACGCCCCCTCCGCCCCCAGCGCGTGCAGTTGTTCGACCCGCTCCCGCGCGCGCCGCTGCAACTCGCCGATTTCGCCGAACTGGATGCTGTCGGTCGGGCAGGACTTGGCGCAGGCCGGTTCCAGCCCGCCCTTCAGCCGGTCGTAGCAGAGCGTGCATTTGTGCGCCTTGCCGTCGAGATCGCTGAGATCGACCACGCCGAACGGGCAGGCCGGCACGCAGTAGCCGCAGCCGTTGCAGATGTCCTGCTGCACCACCACGGTGTCGAACTCGGTGCGGAACAGTGCGCCGGTAGGGCAGGCTTCGAGGCACGGAGCGTTGTGGCAGTGCTTGCACACGTCGCTCATCATCAGCCAGCCGCTCTGGAACGGCGCCTGATCGTTGTCGCGCACCCCGCGCGGGCCGGCCTTCTCGATGAAGTTGACGTGCCGCCAGGTGTTGGCCGACAGCGCGCCGGTGTTGTCGTAGCTCTGCCCGGTGAGGCCGAGATTGTCGGCTGGCAGGTTGTTCCACTCCTTGCACGCCACCTCGCACGCCTTGCAGCCGATGCACAGCGTCGTATCGGTGAAGAAGCCGTAGGATTTTCCCGGCTCGATCCGCACCCCGGCGGTGAGCTCGCTTTCGTTCGGGATCACCCGGTCGAAGCGCGACTCCGAGTGCTCCAGCGCGCGCGGGTGCATGTCCATCGCGCGCCTCCTAACCGGCCAAGGCGATGGAGTGGACGACCAGCCCGATCAGCTTGCGCGGCCGCGTGTAGTGCACCCGCACCCGCGCCTGCCGCCGCTGCAAAGGCCCCAGCTGGCCGGGCTCGGCGGCGGCGTTGCGATCGAGGATGCAGAGATGCGAGGCGCCGGTATCGTCGGTGAGCTGGAAACGCCCCTCCTGCACGATGGTCACGATACCCTCCATGCTCCGCATCGCGCGTCCGCCCGCTGCCCGCGACGATAACCCCCGATTAGTGCCCTGGTTTCGCGGACGACCTCGCCATCGTCCTGTCCGCACTCGTTGCGCGAATGGCCGGCCCGCGCCGGCCGTGACGATGGGGCGCTTCAGGGAACCCGCCGACCCGCACCGCATTGATCATTCGTCCACGATCGCCGGAGCCCGCGATGGCCAAGAGAATCCGCCGCAGCCTGTCCGACCGCGCGAGCGGGTTCCTGCGCGACTGGTCGATCCCGCGCCAGCTCGCCGGCGAGAGCGTCATGGCCGAGGCGGCCAAGAGCACCACGTCGAAGACCCTGCGACCGCGCCTCGAGGAAGCCGATGCGGTCGGCACCAGCATCTGCCCGTTCTGCGCCGTCGGCTGCGCGCAGTTCGTCTACGCGAAGAACGGAAGGCCGATCCACATCGAGGGCGACCCGCGCAGCCCGGTCAACCAGGGCACTCTTTGCCCCAAGGGCGCCGGCACGTTGGGCACGCTGCTCTCGCCGCAGCGGATCAACCAGGTGCTGTACCGCGCCCCGCACGCAGAGGCGTGGGAAGAAAAGCCGCTCGACTGGGCGATGGAGCGCATCGCGCAACTCACCAAGCGCACGCGCGACGAGACCTTCGCCGAGACCCTGCCGGACGGGCGGACGATCAATCACACGATGGGACTGGGCTCGCTCGGCGGCGCCACGCTGGACAACGAGGAGAACTACCTCATCAAGAAGCTGTTCGGGGGCGGCCTCGGCATGGTGAACATCGAGAACCAGGCCAGGATCTGACACTCCTCCTCGGTGCCCAGTCTGGGCACCTCCTTCGGACGCGGCGCGGCGACGATGGCCTTGTGGGATCTCGCCAACTCCGACTGCATCGTCGTGATGGGCTCCAACATGGCGGAGAACCACCCGATCGGCTTCCGCTTCGTTGTCGAGGCGAAGCAGCGCGGCGCGACGATCATCCACGTCGATCCGCGCTTCACCCGCACCTCGGCGCTGGCTGACATCCACGCGCCGATCCGTTCGGGCAGCGACATCGCGTTCCTCGGCGGCATCATCCGCCACATCCTCGAAAACGATTTGTGGTTCCGCGACTTCGCGATGAACTACAGCAACATCGCCCACATCATCGAGGACGGCTACCGCGACGCCGAGCAGAACGACGGGTTCTTCTCGGGCTTCGACGCCAACACGGGCTCGTACAAGCAGGACACCTGGCAGTACAAGGGCAAGAACGTGCCGTCCTCGATCGCCGAGCATCGCGTTCAGACGCAGGAAAAGTCCAAGGGCGGCGATTTCGAGAGCATGACGTGGAGCCCGCCGGCGCGCGACGAGACGCTGCAACATCCGAACTGCGTCTACCAGATCATGCGCCGCCACTTCGCGCGCTACACGCCCGAGATGGTCGAGCGCGTCACCGGCTGTCCGCGCGAGACATTTAGCCGTGTGGCCGATGCGCTGGCGCGCAACTCGGGACGCGAGCGCACCGGCTCGTTCTGCTACGCGGTCGGCTGGACGCATCATACCGTGGGCGTGCAGATCATCCGCGCGGCGACCATCATTCAGGGGCTGCTCGGCAATATCGGCCGTCCCGGCGGCGGCATCATGGCGCTGCGCGGCCACACCAGCATCCAGGGCAGCACGGATATTCCCACGCTCTACAACATGCTGCCGACCTATCTGCCGCAGCCCAACGTGTTCCACGAGCACGGCACTTTCGAGAAGTACCTGCACGCGGAGACGCCGACCACCGGCTGGTGGAACAATTTCCCGAAATACATCGTGAGCCTGCTGAAGGCCTGGTACGGCGAGCAGTCGCGCGCCGACAACGAGTGGGGCTACCAGTTCGTCCCCAAGCTCACTGGCGACGCCTCGCAGCTGCCGATGACGCTGGCGATGGTGAACGGCGTCATCAAGGGCCAGTTCATCCTCGGCCAGAACCCGGTGGTCGGCGCGGTGAACTCCGATCTCGTGGAGCGCGGATTGTCGCGGCTCGAGTGGCTGGTGGTGCGCGACTTCGCGATGACCGAGACGGCGAATTTCTGGCAAAAGGGCCGTCTCGTGCAGCGCGGCGAGTTGTCGCCAGCGGACATCGGAACCGAAGTGTTCTTCCTTCCCACCGCACTCGCCGGCGAGAAGGACGGCTCCGTCACCAACACCAGCCGCCTCGTGCAGTGGCACGACGTGGTGCTCCGGGCGCCAGGCGACAGCCGTTCCGATCTGTGGTTCATTTATCACCTCGGCAAGCGGCTGAAGCAGCTCTACGCCGACAGCCGTGAGCAGCGCGACGCGGCGATCCAGGCGCTCACCTGGCAGTATCCGGTGCGCGGCGCGCGGCAGGAGCCCGACGCCGAATCGGTATTGCGCGAAGTCAACGGCTACACCGTCGCCGATCGCAAGCAGCTTTCGTCATATCAGGAACTCAAGGACGACGGCTCGACGGCGTGCGGCGGCTGGATGTACACCGGCGTCTATCCGAGGGACGGTCACAACGTCGCCCGCTCGCGCAAGCCCGACGGACCGGGCGGGCCGGGAAGCCATCTCGGTTGGGCGTTCGCCTGGCCGTCGAACCGCCGCACGCTCTACAACCGCGCCTCCGCCGACCCCGAGGGAAAACCTTGGTCGGAACGCAAGAGGATGGTGTGGTGGGACGCCGAGATACACGAATGGACCGGCACCGACGTCCCCGACTTCATCAAGACCCGGGCGCCGAGTTTCCGCCCCGACTGGAGCCGCCACCCGCACGGCATGGACGCGCATTCCGGCACCGATCCGTTCATCATGGAGGCGGACGGGCATTGCCAGCTCTTCGTGCCGAGCGGCCTCAAGGACGGGCCGCTGCCGACGCATTACGAGCCGGTCGAGAGCCCGGTCGCGAATCCCCTTTACGGCCAGCAGTTCAATCCGGCGGCGAAGCTGTGGACGCGGCCGGGCAATGAGCTGCACGCGCCGGAGGATCCGCGCTTCCCCTACGTGTTCACAACCTACCGGCTAACAGAGTTGCATTGCGGCGGCATCATCAGCCGCGTCACGCCGCACACGGCGGAATTGCAGCCGGAAGCCTTCGTGGAGATCGCGCCGGAACTCGCTTCGCAGCTCGGCATCGAGCATCTCGACTGGGCCGTGCTGTCGACCGTGCGCGGCGAGATCGAGGCGCGGGCGCTCGTCACCGAGCGGCTGTGTCCGTTCGTCATTGGCGGCCGCACGATCCACCAGGTCGGGATGCCCTGGGTCTACGGCTGGCAGGGCTACGCGCGCGGCGACATCGCCAACGTGCTGCTGGCGATCACCGGCGACCCCAACACGAGCATCCACACGACGAAGGCGATCACCTGCAACCTGCGCTGCGGCCGCCTCGCGCACGCCGGAGGCACCGGACATGGCCAGTAGCGACGCCGCGGGGCAGGCGGCACTCGCGGCCATCGACCGCGCGCTGAAGCACCGGCCCGAGAAGGACGGGCATGATTTCGCCGACGCCGCGCAACAGCTCGCGCGGCTGCGCGACGCGATGATCGCGCGGCACCGCGACGAGCCGCCGAGTGACGCCGCGCGCGAGCGGCTGGCGCGGCTGAACTCGATCCTCAGCGTGGTGCTAGGCGGCCATTTTCCGTTGGGCGCCATCCCCTGGCACGAAATCGAGCTGGCACGCGGCTGGCTGGCCGATCTTTTGGCGGAGAGCGTGCGCGACTAGAGCATTCCCGAGCCGATTGGCTCGGGAGTAGTGCTCTAGAAAATTGATTACAGAGCAACTTTATCCCACCAAACGATTCCGTTTGGTCGAATGTTGCTCTAGGCGCGTCGCTCCTCGGATCGGTCGGCGACCGGCTCGGCGTAGTAGACGGAGAGTATGATGCGGATGCAGGCCGCGATCGGTACCGCGAGCAGCAGCCCGATCACGCCGAACAGGATCGCGCCGGCGACGAAGGCGAAGATGATCACCACTGGATGCACCTTCACCGCCTGCCCGAGCACCAGCGGGCCGACCAGATTGTCGATCGAGAGCCGCAGGCCGATCGCGTAAGCGACCAGCAGCGCCGTAGTGGCAAGCCGCTCCTGCTGCAAGGCGGCGACCGCGACCAGCAGGCCGGAGGCGAGCGGTCCGATCGCCGGGATCATCTCGAGCAGCCCGACCACGATCGAGAGCAGGACGGCGTGGGGCAGGTGGAATATAGCCCCGTAGCCGATCCAGGCGGCGAGCGCGGTGTAGCAGACCACCGCGACCACGCCGATGAGGTATCGACGCAGCACCGGGATGATGCGGGGCAGAAGATGCTCGACCGAGGGCCGGCGCTCCGGCGGGATCAGCCAAATGGCGGCGCGGGCGAGCGACGGACCCGAAACCATGAAATACGGGATCAGCACCAGGGTCAGGAACGCGCCGACCACGACCTCCACGACCAGGGCGGCGAACTGCGCCGCGACGCCGAGGCCCAGCGCGTTCCGCGCGGCACCGAGAATTTCGGCGCCCACCGCATCGGCCGTCAGCCGCTGGCCGAACAGCTCGATCCCCTGCTGGCCGAGCAGCTCTTCAAGCAAGCGATGGATCATGCCCGGCCCGTTCGCCACCAGTTGCGAGGCATCGCTGAAGGCGACGCGGCCGAGCCCGTAACCGGCTCCGCCGATCAGCAAAAGCAGCACGAGATACAGCGCCGCCGCCACCGCCCCGCGACGCCACCCCGTCCGCGCCTGTAGCCGTCGGATCAGGGGATCCGCGACGAAGCCCACGATGGCGCCCAGCACGAAAGGCAGCAGGGCCAAGCGGATCATGTAGAGCAGTATCGCCACGACGACGAGCACGGCGGCGATCGGCCAGCCGCCGGCCCTCTGGCGGACGATCACGACTGGCCCGGCACCGGACGGCAGACTCGGCCCTTCCACGTCGCTCGGCCGCGGTGGCGCAGCCATACGCTGCGGCACGCCAGCGCGGCGGCGAGGGTGAAACCGGCCGGGAACAGCGGCACCAGCCAGAGCGGGACGCGGAAATGCCGCGCGGTGCCGATCTCGACCCCGACGACCGCGCCCGAGCCGGCCAGCGCGAGCGGCAGCGCCAGCCACGCCGACGGGTCACGCAGCGCGGCAACGGCCAATCCGAGCGGGAGCAGGAACGTCATCCAGCCCACGAGGAACCCGGCGGCGGCGACCAGCAGCGTGTGTCGGGCGTCGCCCATGATGTCGACGGCGTTCTTCGAGAAACCCTCCCACAGCGAGGCGAAGCCGCGATACATGCGGGTCCGCGCCAGATGCTCGGCGGCGAGCACCCGCACCCGCGAACCCGCGCGCTTGGCAAGCCGCGCCAGAGCCTGGTCCTCGCAGATCGCCGCCCGCACCGCCGCGTGTCCGCCGCTCGTGAAATAGGCGTCGCGGCGCATCAGCATGAACTGGCCGTTGGCGTTGGCCTCGGGCGAGGCCGGATCGTCGATGGCGCGCAGGTCCTTGGCGCAGGCGACCATCAGCAGCCCCGCCGGTACGACCAGCCGCTCGGCGAGGCTGCCGAGCTCCTGGAACGGCTGCAGCGAGAGCAGATCGACCTCCTGCGCCTCCGCGGCCCGCACGGCAGAGGCAAGCAGCAGCGGACCGGCACGCACGTCGGCGTCGATGAAGCAGAGCCAGTCGGCCGAAGCGTCCTCCGCGCCGCGCCAGCAAGCGTGCGGCTTGCCAAGCCAGTCCGGCGGCAGCGCACCCGCCGCGCGCAACACGATGCGCGAGTCGGCGGCAGCGGCGCGGCGCACCACGGCGGATGTGGCGTCGCGCGAATCGTCGTCCACCACGACGATCGCCAGGCGGTTGGACGGGTAGGCTTGCGCGGAGAGCGCCGCGAGGCAATCGCCGATCGCCGCCGCCTCGTCGCGCGCCGGGACGATCACCTGGACCGACGCCATCCGCTCCCCGGGCAGCGCGGCGGCGATGGCCTCTCCGGAATGAACACGGAACTGCCGCAGCATTCGGGCCAGCAGCCACCCGATCAGCGCGCACCAGAGCGCGGCAACGGCCAGCGTCGCCATCTCACGAAATCCCGGCGTCGTCCAGGAACCGCGCCCGCAGCGTCGCGCGCGACATCCATAGTTCCGTGCGGGGCCGCCGGAACGGCTGGCGGTGCAGCGCGGCGGGATTGAACGCGCGCGCGAATGCCCAGAGCAGGAAGTTCTCGCCGAAGGCGTGCAGGGCGGCGAGGCCCGCGAGGTCGGGTACCGCGATCTCGAAGCCGTAATGGTCGGCGACGCGGCGCATCTGCGCTGGCCGTAGCCCGCCCGAGAGCGCCACGTTGCCGTGCAGCGCCCGAACCTCGGCCCAGTCCGGGTTGCCCTCGACATGCGCGGCGAGCGCGCGCATCGAGCGGCCGAACCGGTGCTCGATGCGCTTCGCCCAGCGGATGTCAGGGCCGCCCGGCGGGAACGGCGGCAAATGCTCGTTCCAGAAATGCAGCACGCCGATCAGCGAGCCGGCGGCGATGACCTGCCCGTCCGCCAGCCGGACCGTCGCACAGGCGCGCCGCAGCCCGACGCGCAGCAGGCAGTCCGGATCGTCGGTGAACTCGTAGACCCCATGCCAGCGACGGAGCATGGCGTCCGCGTTGCCCACCAGCGCCACCCAGGCGCGGTCTCTCCGCGGGATCGCCGGGCTGCAGAGGACGCCAGGCGCGGCCGGCGCGCCCGGGCTGCGGAGCCACCGCATCGTGAGCATCCGGGCGCCACTTTCCGCGCGGGCGCCGACGCGGTCGGTGACGGACATGACCGGCGCCTTCTTGATCGCAAAGGAACAAGGCGGGGCGGCGGCGTAAGTTCCTTCCGCGCCGAAACTACGGCGAGGAGGCGGCCTTTTCCTCGATACGGTCCCAGATCGCGCGTTCCAGGTGAACGCCGTCGAACCGGGCGATCTCCTGGATGCCGGTCGGCGAGGTCACGTTGATTTCGGTGAGCCAGTCACCGATCACGTCGATGCCGACGAAGATCATGCCCTGTTCCCGCAAGGTGGGGCCGATCGCGGCGCAGATTTCACGATCGCGCGCCGTCATGGCGGATTTTTCCGCCCGTCCGCCGACATGCATGTTGGAGCGCGCCTCGCCCTCGGCGGGGACGCGGTTTATCGCCCCCATCGCCTCGCCATCCACCAGGATGATGCGCTTGTCGCCGAGGCGCACCGCCGGCTCGTAACGCTGAAACATCAGCGGCTCGCGCGAGCGGGCGAAGTGCATCTCCAGCAGCGCGGCGAGGTTCTCGTCGTCCGGCCTGATGCGGAACACGCCGGCGCCGCCATTGCCGAACAGCGGTTTGACGATGATGTCCCGGTGCTCGGCGCGGAAGGCGCGGATCGCCTCAAGGTCCCAGGTGATCATGGTCGGCGGCATCAGGTCGGGGAAATGCGTGACCAGGATCTTTTCGGGCGCGTTGCGCACCGCTGCCGGATCGTTGACGACCAGGGTGCCGGGCTGGATGTGTTCCAGCATATGCGTCGCCGTGATGTAGGCCATGTCGAAGGGCGGATCCTGGCGCATCAGCACCACGTCCATCGTCCCGAGATCGAGTTCCCGCAGCGCGCCGAACTCGTAATGCGCGCCCTGGACCCGTTGCACTCGAACCGGGCGGGCGCGGGCAAACAGCCGCTCCTCGCGCCTTGCCCCCTGACGCGCGACGCCCTCGCGCAGCGCCATGTGGCGCACCTCGTAATGCCACAGCGAATGCCCGCGCGCCTGGGCTTCCAGCATCAGGGCGAAAGTGGAATCCGCGTCGATGTTGACGGTCTCGATCGGGTCCATCTGGACCGCGACCTTGAGTGCGCGCGGCATGGCGTTCCTCGCTCGGTCTGGCCTCGTCTCTATCGGCTCGCGCGGCGGGTGGAAAGCACCGCCATCAGGGCAGCGGGCAGGGATAGTCGCGGGGCCGGTATTGCGGCAGGAACCAGCGGTCGAGGTAGTACTCGCGCGCGTAGCTCGCCCACACCGAGGGCGGCAGGCACTTGCTCACGACCAGCGACTGCGCCAGCCGGCTCTGGATGCGGTAGTCGCCCGCCCAGTCGGAGAAGCGCTGAAGATGCAGGTGCTGCGCGAAGGACCATCCCAGGAGCAGACTGAGCGACACGCCCGCCGCGCCGATCCAGCGCCGCCCCCGCGCGGCGGCGGCGGCGTACAGATCCTCAGCCAGCGCAATGAGGGCGAGACCGAACAGCGGCAGCCACGGCAGCAGCACCCGACCCGACGGCAGCGGCTTGCCGAGCGCCCTTGCGGCGAGCCAGGCCGCCGCCAGGCAGATCGCGCTCGCCGTCAGCAGGACCGTGGAGCGGCGACCCAGGCGCCGCGCCCCCTCCAGCAGCGACGCGGCGAGGGCGAGCAGCCCGAGGATCGCCACCGCCGCCGCCCATCGGTCGGCCACGTACATTGCCGCCACGGCGCGCGGGACGGCGTTGAAGAAGCCGGCATCCGAGCCGACCAATGGCACCCCGTCGCGTGACACCCAGAGCAGCCCAGCGACGGGCAGCAGTCCAAGCGCGCCGAAGGCCAGCGAAGCAGGGAGCCCGCTCGTTGCGCCCCCCGTCTCGCGCCGATGCAGCCAGGCGTCGACGAGTTGCGCGGCGATCAGTGCGTAGAGTGCCACCACGGTCGAGAAGATGGCGAAGCTCGCCAGCACGCAGCAGCCCAGCATTGTCGTGAAGCGCCGCCGCCCGGCGCCCGCGAAGAACCCCGCCACCAGGCCGGACTGCACCAGCGCCACGGCAAGGCCGTAGCCCCGCGCGAGGGAAAAATAGTCGATCAGGTAGGGCTGCAGCACGCAGATCGCGAAGGCCAGCGCCTTGAGCCGCACACCGCGCACCAGCCTGGCGGTCGCAGCCAGGTACAGCGCGCCGGCAAGCACGTTGGGGATGCGGATGATGAACTCGGAGTTGCCGAGCAGCCACGTGCTCGCCCAGACCAGGATGCTGTTCAGCGGATGATCGTTGGCGAGGTCGAGCCGCGTGAAGCCGAGCGGGTCGCGGCCGTAGTGGAGAAACGTCCACGCCTCGTCCCAGGTGAGGTCGGCGGAGGCCGCCTTGATGACGATGGCGGCGAAGACGGCGCAGAGCACCACCCGCAGCAGCTTGCCGCCGACCCACCCAGCTTCGCTCATGGCTCCCCGTTCTTAGCGTCGTAACGGACGCCACTCTATCGCGGGAGGGTCGCGGAACGCGAAGCGCAGCGATGGCGCTCGGCCACGTCCTGGACTTGCACAAGCCGCGCCGCGTCTTCGGCTTCGGCGCGCAGCACGAGATGACCTTCCCGCGCCTCAACCAAGCAGGTGCCGGCCGGAAACCGGATCGTCCCGTCGATGTCGGTGTACGTCACGTCGAGCCGGTGCTCGAAGTGCTTGCAGAGCTGCCCGAGGTAGCGCCGCGCGAGCGGCGTCGGGATCAGGGCCTCCGAGTGCATCATCTCCGTTTCCCTCAAATCCGTTCGATGGCGCGTGCCGCCGTGTCGAGTGCCGTGGCGATCGCGTCCACTTCGGTCTCGCTCAGCGGACCGCGCGAGGTGCGCAGGCGGAGCGTCAGCTTCAGGTTCTCCATCGCCCGCACCAGTTGGGGAGCGTGCGTGCTGGCCCGCGACGCCTCCGCATGGGCGAGCCGCGCCATGACGGCATCGACAGCCGCCTTGTCCGCCTGGAGAGCCGCCGCGCCCGCGTCGGTGATCGCGTAGAGCTTGCGGCTTCCCTCGGTGGCCCGGACCTCGGCGTGGCCAAGTTCCTCGAGCAGGGTCAGCGTCGGGTAGATCACGCCCGGGCTCGGACTATACGTGCCGGCGAGCCGGTCCTCGATCGCCTTGATGATCTCGTAGCCGTGCCGCGGCTTCTCCTGCAGCAAGCGCAGCACCAGCAGCCGCAGATCGCCATGATCGAATACGCGTCCGCGGCGGCGACCATGTTCGCGGTGCCGGCCGTGATGGGCATGGTCCCGTTCGCTGCCGCCGTGCAGCCCGTGCGCGAAGCGGCGCCCGTGTTGACCCAGCCAGAGATTCCGCATGAAGCTCTCCGTGTTCGATATATCGAAATTAAAGATGTATCGAAATACGGTTTCGTCTAGCTTCTCTGCAAACGAGAACGGCCGGGCAGTACCCGGCCGTTCCCGCCTCTTCGAAAGCGCGGAGTTCTATCTGCCCGTCAGGATGCGCTCGACGAGCTGCTTTACCGTCGGGATGAACCCGTTCGAGTAGAACGGGTCCGATGCGAACCGGTAGCCGTTATGGCCGCTGAACATCAAATTTCGCTCCAGCGTGACGGCGTCGTTGCTCTCGTGGGCGATGTCCTGCAGCGTCTTCTGGATGCAGAAGCTACGGGGATCGGCCTTCTTGCCCGTGCTGTGGTCGGCGTCGTGCTGGCTCCAGTTGGAGAAGCGGCACTGGCTCAGGCAGCCCATGCAGGCAACCTGGTCGGCGACGATCTCCCGCGCCTTCTCGGGCGTCACGAAGATCAGCGTGCTGTCGGGCGTGCGCAGCGCCTCGGTGAAGCCCTCCGCCTCCCAGCCGCGCAGGCGCTGGAGGTCCGCCGGCGTCACGTAGACCGGACGCTTGCGCGGTCCGACGCCGTACTCGGCGACGTGCTCGCCCACCTGCTCGGCGCTGTAGGCAACCTGATGCTCGTTGCGCTCGCGCAATTCCTGGATGAAGCCGTTGTTCACCGCGCTCGAATAGAAGCCGGTGGGGCTGAAGCGGTTGAGGAAGACGTCGCCCTCCTTCAGCGTCAGCAGCCGCTTTTTCCACGCTTCCCCGATCGGGCTTTCCTTGGTCAGCAGCGGGCGGGTGCCGAACTGGAAGGCGACCGGGCCGAGTTCGGGATTGTCGATCCAGTCCTGCCACTCGTCCAGCCACCACACGCCGCCGGCCATGATGATCGGCGTGTTGTCGAGGCCGAACTCGCGCATCTGCTTACGCAGCGCCAGTACGCGGGGATACGGGTCTTCCGGCTTGGTCGGATCCTCGCTGTTGGACAGGCCGTTATGGCCGCCGGCGAGCCACGGATCCTCGTAGACCACGCCGCCGAGCAGCGAGGCGGCGCGGCTGTAGGCCCGCTTCCACAGTGCGTTGAAGGCGCGCGCCGAGGAGACGATCGGATAATAGTAGACGCCGAACCGCGCGGCGATGTCGGACAGCCGGTAGGGCATCCCGGCGCCGCAGGTGATGCCGTTGATGAGACCCTTCGCTTGGTCCAGCACCTCGGTGATGATGCGCTCGGCGGCCCCCATCTCCCATAGGATGTTGGCGTGGATACGCCCCTTGCCGCACGCCATCTCGTAGGCTTGCCGCGCCTGGGCGACGGCGCCGCGCACCGAGTAGGCGACCAGCTCCTCGTGCCGCTCCCGCCGCGTGCGGCCGTGATAGACCTGCGGGATGCGCTGCCCCTTGGCGTCGTAGCTGTCGGCATTGACGGCGCTGAACGTGCCGACGCCGCCCGCCAGCGCCCAACTCCCGGACGATCTCCCGTTGGAGATCGAGATGCCCTTGCCGCCTTCCACCAGCGGCAGGACGTCTATCCCACCCATCCGGATCGCGTTGATCGCCTTCATGGACCCAAGTCCTTCGTCAGGCCGGTTGTCCCGGTGGAAGGTTTCAGACGAACCGCCCGGGATGCAAGGGGGGCCTTGCATCCCCGGGTCAGGCCAGAGACTACTCGCCGACCGCCGGCTGAGGCTGCTCGATCGGGTGGGGCGGCTGCTCGGCGCGGTCGCGGCGATCCCGGTCGCGGTCGCCGCCACGCCCGGGCTTGGCGCCGACCTGATCGGTGATGTCCGCGCCCGTGGCCTGATCCACCACCCGCATCGACAGCTTCACCTTGCCGCGCTCGTCGAAGCCGATCACCTTCACCTTCACCTGGTCGCCGACATTGACCACGTCGGTGGTCTTGGCGACCCGGCCCTGGCCAAGCTCGCTGATGTGTACCAGCCCGTCCTTGGAGCCGAGGAAGTTCACGAAGGCGCCGAAATCGGCGGTCTTTACCACGCGGCCGTTGTAGATCACGCCGATCTCGGGCTCGGCCACGATGCCCCTGATCCAGTCGATGGCGGCCTGGGCCCTCTCCTGCTCGGTCGCGGCGATCTTGATGGTGCCGTCGTCGTCGATGTCGATCTTGCAGCCGGTCTGCTCGACGATCTCGCGGATCACCTTGCCGCCGGTGCCGATCACCTCACGGATCTTCTCCTTCGGCACGTTGATGATCGTGATGCGCGGCGCCGTCGCGGCGACGTCGCTGCGCGCCCCGGTGAGCGCCTTGTTCATCTCGCCCAGGATGTGCATCCGCCCGTCCCGCGCCTGATCGAGCGCGATCCGCATGATCTCGGGCGTGATCGACGTGATCTTGATGTCCATCTGTAGGCTGGTCACGCCCTGTTCGGTGCCGGCGACCTTGAAGTCCATGTCGCCGAGATGGTCTTCGTCGCCGAGGATGTCGGACAGCACCGCGAAGCCGCGATCCTCCTTGATGAGCCCCATCGCGATGCCCGCCACCGGCCGCTTCAGCGGCACACCGGCGTCCATCAGCGCGAGCGAGCTGCCGCACACCGTCGCCATCGAGGAGCTGCCGTTGCTCTCGGTGATCTCGCTGACGATCCGCATGGTGTAGGGAAACTGCTCCTTGCTCGGCAGCAGCGGGTGGATTGCCCGCCACGCGAGCTTCCCGTGACCGATCTCGCGCCGGCCCGGCGAGCCCATGCGGCCGGCCTCCCCCACCGAGTACGGGGGGAAGTTGTAGTGCAGCATGAAGTTTTCACGGTAGTCGCCGGCGAGGGCGTCGATCATCTGCTCGTCCTGCCCGGTGCCGAGCGTCGCGACCACGAGCGCCTGGGTCTCGCCCCGGGTGAACAAGGCCGAGCCGTGCGCGCGCGGCAGCACGCCGACCTCGGCGATGATCGGCCGCACCGTGCGGGTGTCGCGGCCGTCGATGCGCAGGCCGGTATCGAGGATGGCGTTGCGGACGATGTCGGCCTCGAGTTCCTTGAGCAGGCCCTTGGAGCGCTCCGCGTCGAGCCCCTCGGCGGCAAGAGCGGTCGCGGCCTCCTTCTTGGCGGCGCCGACCTTCTCCTGGCGGACCAGCTTCTGGCTCTCGCGGTACGCCTCGACCAGCGGCGCGCGGGCCAGCGCGTCGACGCGCGCGGCGAGGGCCTGCTGCTCCTCGGACGGCTCGGGAAGCGTCCACGGCTCCTTCGCGGCGCGCTCGGCGAGTTCGATGATCGCCTGGATCACCGGCTGGAACGCCTGATGGCCGAAATTGACCGCGCCGAGCATCACCTCCTCGGTGAGCTCCTGAGCCTCGCTCTCCACCATCAGCACGCCCTCGGTGGTGCCGGCGACGACCAGGTCGAGCTGCGGTCTGTCGAGCTCGCCGATGGTCGGG
This sequence comes from uncultured Alphaproteobacteria bacterium, assembly GCA_963795435.1. GTDB lineage: Bacteria > Pseudomonadota > Alphaproteobacteria > Acetobacterales > Acetobacteraceae > JAFKFI01. The sequence continues at coordinate 2,512,341 of CAWCHV010000007.1, read as the reverse complement.
TTGAGGACGTACTTGCCGTCGCTGTAGCCGACCCGGGCGGCTGCGACCGGGCCGAAGAAGGGAATGCCGGATAGCGTCAGCGCCGCCGAGCAGCCGATCATCGAGACGATGTCGGGGTCGTTCTCGAGGTCATGGCTCAGCACGGTGGCGACCACCTGGACCTCGTTGCGGAAGCCCTCGGGGAAGAGCGGGCGGATCGGCCGGTCGATCAGGCGGCTGGTCAGCACCTCCTTCTCGGAGGGACGTCCCTCGCGCTTGAAGAAGCCGCCGGGGATCTTGCCTGCGGCGAAGGCCTTCTCCTGATAGTTCACGGTCAGCGGAAAGAAGTCCTGGCCGGGCTTGGTCGAACGCACGCCGACCGCCGTGCAGAGCACGATGGTGTCGCCGTATCGGGCCAGCACGGCGCCGTCGGCTTGGCGCGCGATTTTGCCGGTTTCCAGGATCAGCTTGCGGCCGCCCCAGTCGAGTTCCTTGCGGAAATAGTTGAACATCGCTGTTTGTCGTTCCTTCGGGATGCGCGACGCGGACGGGCAGCACGAATGCGATCCGATCGTCCCGGCGGAAAACGGCGTCTCGGGCGGCATGGACCGGGATCGCGGCGCGGCTGCGCCGGAACCCGGGGGCTACGCCAGGGGCGCAGCCGCGGGCCATGTGGCCGGAAACGCCGTCGCGGCTCCCGCCCTGGGGTTGCCGGATCGGCGTTCTGTCGTCCGCCGCGGGTCGCGGCGCCGGGGCTTTCACACGCCCCCGGGCGATGCCCCGCGCCACCATGACGCGGGGATATCGCCGGCGCCCGTCATATGGGGACGGGTGCCGGCCAGTTCAGCGACTACCGACGCAGATTCAGCCGCCCGATCAAAGTGGTATAGCGGGCGTTGTCCTTTGCCTTGAGGTAGTCGAGGAGGCGGCGGCGGCGGCCGACCAGCATCAGCAGGCCGCGCCGCGAGTGGAAATCCTTCGCGTGGGTCTTGAGATGCTCGGTGAGATAGAGGATGCGCTCGGTGATGAGCGCCACCTGAACCTCGGGGCTGCCGGTGTCGCCGGGCTTGGTGCCGTATTCGGAAACGAGCGCCGCACGGCGCTCCGCGGTCGTCGACATCGGAATTGTTCTCCGTTCTTGGGTTCGAAGGACGCGCGGGCGCTCGGAGAGGGGTTCTCAGAGGAGCCGTTCGGGTTTCAGCCAGCCATCCTGCAGCCGGCACAGCCCGATCACGCGGCTCCCCGCCATGGCGCGCGCCAACCCGCCATCGGGGTCGGCCGCCCGTGGAATGCGGCCCATCAGCGCGACCAGGCTGATCGCCTGGCCATGCGAAAGGCCGGAGGCCTCCGTCTCGGTCAAGGCCAGCGCCGGGATGTCGGCCAGCGCGGTCGCGACCGGGAGCAGAAGGTCCGGGAAGCGGGCGGGGTATCCGACGCGGGAACAAGTTTGTCCAGCGGAATCGCCTGCGCCTCGGGAAAGGGGCCGACCCGCAGCCGCCGCAAGGCCGCGACGTGGCCGAGCGTGCCGCACGCCGCGGCAAGGTCACGGGACAGGCTACGCATGTAGACGCCCTTGCCCGACTGCACCTCGAACACCGCGACGTCGGCACTCGGCCGCTCGACCAGCTCGAACCGATCCACCCGCGCCGGGCGCGGCTCCAGCACCGGCGCCCGGCCCTGGCGCGCCATGTCGTAGGCCCGCTCGCCGGCCACCTTCACGGCCGAGAAGGCGGGCGGCACCTGCATGATGTCGCCCCGGAACGCCGGCAGCGCCGCCGCGATCTCGGCATCCGACGGCCGCGCGCCGGAGGTTTCCGTGATCTTTCCGTCGGCATCGTCGGTATCCCGCGCCTCGCCGAAGCGGAGCGAGAAGCGGTACAGCTTGGTGCCGTCCATCACGTAGGGCACGGTCTTGGTCGCCGCCCCGAAGGCGATCGGCAACACCCCGGTCGCCAGCGGATCGAGCGTGCCGCCATGCCCCGCCTTCTGCGCGTCGAAGGCGCGGCGGACGCGGTTCACCACGTCGGTACTGGTCAGCCCCGGCGGCTTGTCGACAATGAGCCAGCCGTCCAGCGGCCGGCCGCGTTTGCGGCGCATGGGTCTCCTCTCCTGGCGCTGGTCAGAGCGCCCAGGGATTGACTATCTGAACGCCGGCGTCGGCGAAATCGGCGACGTTTCGTGTCACGACGATCTTGCCAGAGGCGCGCGCCGTCGCGGCGATCAGGGCGTCGGCGACAGGACGCGAGCGGATCGACGACAGCCTGCCCCATTCAAGCGCCACGGCGTCATCGACGGGCCCGCGAAACGCTGCCTCACCCCGTCGAGCCAGCGCGACAGCGACGCGGCCGCCGCCTTGTCTTTCCTGGCTCGCAGGGCGACGCCTTTCTCGATCTCCCCGAGCGTCATTACGCTAAGGAACGTCTGCCCGCGCGGCGCCGAGCGCATCCCCGCTTCGGCCTGCGGGGCTCGCCGTCTCGCTTCGGCAAGCACGCACGTATCGATGAGGTACATTAGAACTCGACGATGCGGCCCGTGTCGCGAGACCTGTCGAGAATGCTTTCGACGAACTCATCATCCCACGGTGGACCAGCCAGCAGGAAATCCACAAAGGGGTCGGTCGGACCTGATGAAAGGGAGGCATATGCTTCCGCGGAAATGACGACCGCACGTCGCTCGCCGTCCAGGGTCAGCGCCTGCGGACCCTCCTCGTGTGCGAGCCGCACGACCTCGTCGAGTTTCGCGCCCGCCTCCTGCAGCTTCCACTCGTGCATCTCGTTACGCGCGCCGCTCATCGCGGCTTCTCCAGATCGCGCTCGACTTCCGGCGTGTGCAGCAGGCGGTCGATCTTGGTCGCGTATTCCAGCGCGGTGTCGGGCTGGAACGACAGGTCGGGAACGAATTTCAGCCGCAGCGCGTGCGCCACGTTGGCGCGCAGGAACGGCGTCGCGCGCTTCAGCGCCGGCAGCAGCGCGTCCACGTCGGGGCGGCCGAGCCGGGCGACGAAGGCGGTCGCGTGCTTGAGGTCGGGGCTGATCCTTACCTCGGTGACGGTGATGTGCTCGCCCGCCAGCTCGGGGTCGCGAAAGTCGGTACGAGCGAAAAGGTCCGCCAGCACGTGACGGACCTCCTCGGCGACACGCAATTGCCGCTGCGATGGAGCGGCATCGGCAAGCCCGCGCTTCTTCACGTCCGTTGCCTCACGCCCCCATCCCTAGCCGGGCACCATCTCGGTCTCGTAGCACTCCACCACGTCGCCTTCCTGCAGGTCGTGGAAGTTGGCGAAGGAGAGGCCGCATTCGTAGCCGCGCGCCACCTCGCGCACGTCGTCCTTGAAGCGCTTGAGCTGCGACAGCTCGCCCGTGTGGATCACCACGTTGTCGCGCAACACCCGCACGCCGGCGCCGCGCCGCACCACGCCGTCGGTAATCATGCAGCCGCCCACCTTGCCGACCTTGGTGATATTGAACACCTGGCGCACCTCGGCGTAGCCCAGGAACCGCTCGCGCGCCTTGGGCGCGACCTTGCCGCGCACCAGCTTCTCGATGTCGTCGGCGACGTCGTAGATGATCGAGTAGTAGCGGATATCCACGCCGTCGCGCTGCGCGAGGTCTCGAGCCTGGCTGGTGGCGCGCACGTTGAACGCCACCACCACGGCGTTCGACGCCTTGGCGAGCTGGATGTCGCTCTCGGTGATCTGGCCCACCGCGCTGTGCAGCACGCGGACCCGCACCTCCTCGTGCGCCTGCTTCATCACCGTGGCGGCGATCGCCTCGGCGCTGCCCTGCACGTCCGCCTTGATGACGACGGCCACCTCTTTCTGCTCGCCGGCGACGATGCGCGACAGCATCTGCTCCAAGGTGCCACGCGCGGCGACGTTGCCCGCCGCGGCGCTCTCGCGCAGCTTGCGGGCGCGGAACTCGCTGATCTCGCGGGCGCGGCTTTCCGCCTCCACCACGACCAGCGGCTCGCCGGCGGCGGGCACGCCCGCGAGGCCGAGGATTTCGACCGGCGTGGACGGTCCGGCGTATTTGAGCGGCTGCGCCTTGTCGTCGAGCATCGCGCGCACCCGGCCCCATTCGGCGCCCGCCACCACGATGTCGCCCTGATAGAGCGTGCCCTTCTGAACGAGCACCGTCGCGACCGGGCCGCGGCCGCGATCGAGGCGGCTCTCAACCACGGTGCCCTCGGCGGCGCGATCCGGGTTGGCCTTGAGGTCGAGGATCTCGGCTTGCAGGAGGATGGCCTCCTCGAGCTTGTCGAGCCCGGTACGGGCGGTCGCCGAGACCTCCACGTCCTGGGTCTCGCCGCCGAGCTTCTCCACCACGATGTCGTGGCTCAGCAGCTCGTTGCGCACGCGGTCGGGATTGGCGTCCGGCTTGTCCATCTTGTTGATGGCAATGATGATCGGCGCGTTGGCGGCCTTGGCGTGGCGGATTGCTTCCACGGTCTGCGGCATCACGCCGTCATCGGCGGCGACAACGAGCACCACGATGTCGGTGACGGAGGCGCCGCGCGCCCGCATGGCGGTGAACGCCTCGTGACCCGGCGTGTCGATGAAGGTGATGCGCTCGCCCGAGTGCATCTCCACCTGGTAGGCGCCGATGTGCTGGGTGATGCCGCCGGCCTCGCCGGCCGCGACATCGGTGGCGCGCAGGGCATCCAGCAAGCTCGTCTTGCCGTGATCCACATGGCCCATGATGGTGACGACGGGCGGGCGCGCCAGCAGCTCGGCCTCGGTATCGACCGCGCCCTCGAGCCCGATCTCCACGTCGCTTTCCGAGACCCGGCGGGAGCGATGGCCGAATTCCTGCACCACCAGCTCGGCGGTGTCGGCATCCAGCGTCTGCGTGACCGTGGCCATGACGCCGAGCTTCATCAGCGCCTTGATGACTTCCGGCGTGCGGGCGGCCATGCGGTTGGCCAGCTCCTGCACCGTGATCGTGTCTGGGAGAATGACGTCGCGCACGACTTTCACCTGATCGGAGCGCAGCCGCTCCAGTTCGGCCTGCCGCCGCTCCCGCTCGCGCTGGCGGCGGACGGAAGCCAGGCTGCGGACGCGCTCGTCCTCGCCCTCGATGGCGGCCTGCACATCGATGCGCCCAGCCCGTCGGCGATCGTCCACCCCCTTCTTGGGCGCGACCACGGCGGGCTTGCGCGGCGGCAGTCCGAGGCCGCCCGGGCGACGGACTGGACGCGCCTCGTCCTCTTCCTCGCCGGCTCGGCCGGTACGCAGCCGCAACGTCTCGCTCGGCACCGCCGGCGCGCCCGGCGCGGGCGCGGGGCGGCGACGCGCCTCTTCGGCGCCGCGGGCGGGCGCCGGAGCGGGAGCGGCCGCGGCGGTGGCGATCGCTGTCTGGCGCTGCTCCTCGTCGGCGGCCTGACGCGCCGCGTCCTGCGCCTCGGCCTTCTGGCGCGCTTCTTCCTCGGCGGCGCGGCGGGCCTCTTCCTCGGCCCGCTTGCGCGCCTCCTCGGCGGCGGAGAGGATCGAGATGGTCTCCTGCTCGCGCCTCTCGGCCTCGCGCTTGGCGTTCTCGCGCTGCTGGTCGGCCAGCGCCCGCTGACGGGCCGCGAGCTCGGTCGCGGTCAGCGCCCGCACCGGCCCGGATGTGCCGGCCCTGCCCGGCCCGGCGCCACGGGCGGTCGGCGACGCCGGCGGTCCGCCCGGCCGCGCCTGCTGCGCGCCAGGAGCAGCCCCGCCCGTCGCGGGCGGATTGCCGGGCGATGGCGCGCGCTTTTTGCGCACCTCGACCTGAACCACCTTGGAACGGCCGTGGCTGAAACTCTGCCGGACGGAGCCGGCGTCCACGGTCCGGCCAACCTCCATGCGCCCTGCGGGTCGCAAGGAAAGCCGGCCCTTACCCGTGTCCTGATCGCTGCCTTCGCTCATGCACCCGTCCGCTTGTTCAACTCGTCGCTCCCGGCCGCATCGTTGCCGGAAGCATTCAGCCCGCTCAGCCCCGCCCCGCTTAGCCCCGCCAGCCGCCCCGCCTCGATGGCCAGCGCGTCGGCGAGCCGCCCCGGCGCCACCACCACATGCACCGCGCGATCGCGGCCGAATATCCGTCCCAGCGCCTTGGCGGACAGCGGGGTGAATATCCGCAGCCCCGGCCCGGCCCCCGAGAGGAAGCGCGTCCGTTCGTCGGCGCTGCCGTCGGCGGCCTGGATCACCAGCCCCGCCTGGCCGGCGCGCAGCCATTCCCGCGCCTTCTGGAAGCCGGCCACCGCCTGTCCCGCACGGCGCGCGAGCCCGAGGAGTTCGCCGATCCGCCGGACCAAGGCTGCCTGCAGGACGGAGGTGAGGTCGGGAGGCACCGTGACCGGACCGCGGGCCGCCCTGGCAAAGGCTCTCGTCAATGAGCCCTGGGCGCGCGCGGTTTCTAACACATCCCTCCGCGCACTCAACCAGATTCCCCGCCCGGGCAGGTCTGCGGCAATGTCGGGGACCAGTGCGCGCGGCCTGCCCTCCAGCGCGGGACCGAGCACGAAACGGATCATCCGCTCCTTGCCCAGCCGCTCACGCGTCACGATGCAACGGCGCAGCGGTCCGGTTTCCTCCGGCTCGTCCTGCTCCGCGCCGGATGCGATGCCGGTATCGGCAGTGTCCGCGTCAGTCGTGATGCGCCTCCTGCACGGCGGCGGGGCCGGCGCCGGCGACCTCGTCACCCTCGAACCAATGCGCGCGGGCCGTCATGATGACGCTGTTCGCGGTGTCCTCGTCCATGTTGTCGGCGCCCACGATCTCGATCAGCTCATCGGAGGCGAGGTCGGCAAGGTCGTCGAGTGTCTTCACGCCCTTCTCGCCGAGCGCCACCAGCATCGCCGGCGTCAGTGTCTCGATGGCGGCGACATCGTCGGTCACGCCCATTTCAATACGCCTTTCGTTCAACTCGCTGTCGCGCTTCTCGAGGAACGCCCCGGCGCGACGGATCAGTTCGGCGGCCACGCTTTCATCGAAACCCTCGATCGAGGCAAGCTCGTCCTCCGGCACGAAGGCCAGTTCCTCGACGGTGGTGAAGCCCTCGGTGACGAGCAGCCCCGCGATCACGTCGTCCACGTCGAGCGCCTCGACGAACAGCCCGCTGCGCCGGCGGAACTCCTCCTGGCGCCGCTCGCTCTCCTCGGCCTCGGTCAGGATGTCGATGTCCCAGCGGGTGAGCTGGCTCGCCAAGCGGACATTCTGCCCACGGCGGCCGATGGCGAGGCTCAGTTGGTCGTCCGGCACCACCACTTCAACCCGGCCTGCCTCCTCGTCCATCACCACTTTTGTCACCTCGGCCGGCGCCAGCGCATTGACCACGAAGGTCGCGGCCTGCGGCGACCACGGGATGATGTCGATTTTTTCTCCCTGCAGCTCCTGCACCACCGCTTGCACGCGCGACCCGCGCATTCCGACGCAGGCGCCAACCGGGTCAATCGAGGAATCGCGGGAAATCACCGCCATCTTGGCGCGGCTGCCGGGATCTCGCGCCACCGCCTTGATCTCGATGATGCCGTCGTAGATTTCCGGCACTTCCTGCGCGAACAGTTTTGCCAGGAAACCGGGATGGGTGCGCGAGAGAAAAATCTGCGGGCCGCGCGGTTCCTCGCGCACGTCGTAGATGTAGGCGCGCACCCTGTCGCCGTTGCGAAAACTCTCCCGCGGGATCAGCTCGTCGCGACGCAGCAGCGCCTCGGCCCGGCCGAGCTCGACCATCAGGTTGCCGTACTCGGTGCGCTTGACCACGCCGTTGATGATCTCGCCGATGCGATCCTTGTGCTCGTCGTACTGCCGCTTGCGCTCATACTCGCGCACGCGCTGCACGATCACCTGCTTGGCGGTCTGCGCCGCGATGCGGCCGAAATCGATCGGCGGCAGCGGGTCCACGATGAACTCGCCGACATTGATCTCGGGCTGGAACTTGCGCGCGATCCGGAGCGGAATTCTGCGTCTCCTCGTTCTCGACCGTGTCGCCCTCGACCGGCTCGACCACCTCGGTCCAGCGGGAAAGGCGCACGTCGCCGGTCTTGCGGTCGATGGTCGCGCGAATGTCCTTCTCGTGCCCGTACTTGGCGCGGCCGGCCTTCTGGATGGCCTGCTCCATGGCCTCCAGCACCTCCTCGCGGTCGATGGTCTTCTCCCGCGCGACGGCGTCGGCCACCAGGAGCAGTTCGGGGCGGGCGATGGCGGTGTCCATGATCGGGCCTCTCGGTTGGGTCTGGCTCAGCGTGTCCGGTTTCAGTTCGTGGTGGGCGGATTGACGGTGGCGGCGATCAGCGCATCGGTCAGCACCAAACGGGCGCGGCGCAGATGCTCACGAGGAAGTGATACCTCCGAGCCGTCGTCAAGCCGCAAGCGGGCGTGCTCGGCATCCGCGCCGAGCACGATGCCGGAGAACCGGCGGCGGCCATCCACCGGCGTCTCGGTTTCGGCGCGGGCGCGATGGCCGGCGAAACGGTTCCAATCCTTCGCCCGGGTCAGCGGCCGATCGATGCCGGCGGAGCTGATCTCGAGGTTCCACGCCCCGGGCAGCGGATCGGCGACGTCGAGCACGGCGCCGAGCGCGTGGCTGATCGCGGTGCAATCGTCCACGGTGATCTGCGCGCCGTCGGCGCGGTCGACCATCACCTGCACCACCGGCCGATCCTTGCCGGACACGGCGACCCGCACGAGCTCGTAGCCCATGTCCTCGAGGGTTGGCGTGACGATGTCGGCCAGCTTGGCCTCCATCCCGGTATGGCGTGGTTGGTCAGGGTCCAAAACAAAAAAGGCGGCCCGTGAAGGCCACCCCCCGTCGCTCCGCGGAGAATGATTGATGACGGTTAGGTAGCGCGGCGGTGGGGCGAGTGCAAGGGCCTGTCACCCCTCACCCCGGCCCTCTTCCCTGCTGAGGGGAGAGGGAGAAGCAAATCCCTCTCCCCCTTGGGGGAGAGGCGGGGTGAGAGGGTTGCGCACGCCCCGCAAGAAAACCGGCTATGTCGAAACCTGCTCCAGCACCGCGCGGGACTGCCGGATGCCCATCGTGCGGATCAGCAGCGCCGGCAGCAGCGCGCCGGGGACGACGATCCACAGGATCCAGCCGAGATGGTTCGGCCCCATGACGTAGAGCGGCCCGAGCAAGGTCACGCCCGCCCAGGCGCCGAGATGGCCGAGCCCGTCGGTCCAGGCGAAGGCCATCGAGCGGAAGCGCGTCGGATACGCAACGGCGGTGTAGTTGTAGAGGTTGAACAGATAGAGCCCGGTGCCGATCCGGCTGACGATGTAGCAGAGCGCGATCACCAGCAGGTTCGGGATCAGCCACGCCACGATCCAGGCGACCGCGAACAGGACGCCCATCGCGAAGATCACCTCGCGCCGTTCGACGCGTTCGCCCAGCCGCGCGTTGGCCAGGAAGCCGAAGAACAGGGCGGCGTAGGCGATCGCAATGGTGAGGAACACGAAATGCGGCGTTGCGCCGTTGTCCACCATGAAAACCGCCGCGAACGCGCCGACCCCGTAGATCAGGTCCCGCGTAGCCGAGCACCCAGACGACGATCAGCAGCAGCGTGCGGCTGCGGTATTGCGGGTTGGTGAACAGCTCGCGCCAGCTGCTCTTGCCCGCGGCGACGATCGGGTTGCGCGAGGCATCGAACTCGGGCAGCGGCCCGGGGCTGAATCGCTGGCAGCGCAGCTCGTACTCGGCCATCACGCGCTCCGCCTCGGCGTGGTGTCCGTGCGCCTCGAGCCAGCGCGGGCTCTCGGGCAGCAGCCACCACAGCAGCGGCAAGAGAATGACGATCTCGACCGCGGCGCTGACCCACAGGAATAGCTGCCACTGGCTCGGGATCCACGCGAAGGCCAGCAGGTTGACCCCGACCGCGACCAGCGCGGTGACGCCCTGCGAGGACAGTAGCACTTTGTTCCGCGCCTCGGGCGAGACCATCTCCGAGAGATACACCGCGTGCGTCGCGACGATCCCGCCGACCCCCAGCGTGCTGACCACCGAGAGCGCCACCATCGGCCAGAAATCGGTGACATAGGCGAACGGCCAGATGCAGATGCCGCCGAGCAGCGTGGACAGCATGATCGCCGGCCGCCTGCCGTAGCGGTCGGCCACCCAGCTCATGGTGAACACGCCGAGCAGCACGCCCACGCCGACCTGCAGCGCCTGGATCACCGCGTACTGCTCGACGGTGATGATGTGGTTGGGCCGCCACACGAACGGATACAGCCGCGCGCCGATCCCGTCGGTGTCGAACACGATGAAGCCCCAGGTGACCTGGACCAGGATGGCGAGCCGCCACTGGACCTTGGTCAGTGGCAGCCGATCGACCCGCGCCGCCATCGCTCCGCCGAAAGTGGGGCGGGCGGTGTCGGCGGGCGCCGCTCCCGGCGGCGGCCTGTTCAACGGCGAGCCAGCGCGCGCTGCTTGCGACATCGTTTCCCTCCGTTTGCAGCGCCGTTTCGGTATGCTCGCCGCGGCGCGGTCGTTTGCGCACAGCTTAAGCTTGGGGCGTGCCGCGTCGCCATTGTTCTGTGACCGATGTTCCGGGATCGGCGGACGGGGCGGTCGAAAGGTCAGCCAGCGGAGCAGAGCGGCCGCTTTCGCAGTTCATCGAGACACGCGATCAGGTTCCTGGTCTGACGATCCAGGCGTTCGGACAAAGTGAGGTTCACCTGCGCCTCGTCGCCGGCGCTGGCCAGGCTGTATTGATAGTGGCTGCGGACGATCTTGCGCTCGATGTCGACCCTTATCGCCAGCAGCGGGCTGATGAGCGGGCGGTCCGAGCTGTCGTTCTCGAACCACTCGAGGAAGCCGAACGCGAGATGAGCGTGCTGATGCCGGTCTCCTCGGCCGCGGTCCTGGCGGTATCCCGTATCTTCAATAGCTGCCGTTCCAGGGTCTCGGGCAGCATGAGCGCCTGCTTCTCGGCCGCGCCGGTTGGTGCGGCCGAGTTCCGCCGGGCCGCAGCGGGCGCCAGATCGAAATCCGGGTCGATGCCGAACTGCCTGGCGTGCTCCGCGATCCCGGTCGGGCTCGCGCCGACCAGAGGCGGCAATTCCAAGCTGCCGCGGACCTTGTCCCGGGGCGGACGGCAAGCCCCTTTCCGTCGGCCAGCTGTGCGCGACCTGCCGGCCCGGCAGCGCACCGGCTTCGGGGCGACGCAAAACGGTGTCGGGCGGCGGTGGGTAGCTCAGGCCCGGAAAATGTAGTTGTTCGCGGAGATATCCGACGGCTGCACCGGCCGCAATGCGCCATCCTCGGCGACATGGCCGCGGTACCCCAAGCGCTCCAGGAACCCCCTGATCGACGCCAGGGCGCCGGGGACGAGTTCCTCGCTGGCCTCGATCAGCAGGGCGGGCCGGCAGGCGCGCAGCAGCCCCTCGGCGCCGCGCAGGACCGCAAGCTCATGTCCTTCCACGTCGACCTTGATGAACCCCACGTCGCCGAGCGCTTCATCGTCCAGACGCCGCTTCTCGACGCTGACCGGGGAGGCCTCGCGGCCGCCGATGTCGTTGGCTGCCTCGATCGTGCTGCGGCCGTGATCGGAGGGGACGCGCAGCATCGCGACGCCGGAGATGTCGGAAAGAGCGCATCGGCGCACCTCGACCGACCGGGACAGCCGGAACACCCGCTCGAGGCGCGCCGCCAGCTCGGGATTGGGCTCATAGGCGATCACCCTCGCCGAATGCTGGCGGAGCAGCAGCGTATAGCCGCCCAGATTGGCGCCGACGTCGATCGACACGCGCCGACGGTCGCAGAGCAGCGGCAGGAAGGCTGCCTCCGGCTCGTGGCCAGCCAGCAGCGCCGCGGCATAGCTGGCCGTCCCCTTGCGCTCCCAACGGCGCTTGCGGAGGACGTAGGGGACGAGGGAGGCCAGTCGCATACGCACTCCTTTGGCTGCGACGTTCGGGTTGGATTATGCGCGAGTGTGCGCCGGTGGCCACCGGTCTAGCACGGATGGCAGGTCGGGACGCGGCGCGGGCTGGCGGCTTGCGCCGGACGACGTGCCTACCGCGCCTCCTCCATCCGTACCCCAGGGTGGAAATGCGCATACACCCGCCGCGCCGTCTCGCGGCTGATCCCCGGCGCCGCTTCCAAGTCGGCGAGCCCCGCCTGCTTCACGCCGCGCGCCGAGCCGAAATGGTTGAGCAGCGCACGTTTGCGGGCGGCGCCGATGCCGGCGACCTCGTCGAGCTCGCTGCGGGTCAGCGCCTTGGAGCGGCCGGCGCGGTGGGTCGTGATGGCGAAGCGGTGCGCCTCGTCGCGTAGCCGCTGGAGGAAATACAGCACCGGGTCGCGCGGCGGGAGCTGGATCGGCTCGCGCCCGTCCATATGAAACCACTCGCGCCCGGCATCGCGGTCCGGCCCCTTGGCGATGGCGACCAGCGGCACGTCGTTGACCCCAAGGTCGGCGAGCACACCGCGCGCCGCGGAGAGCTGCCCCGCGCCGCCGTCGATCAGCACCAAATCCGGCCAGTCCTCCGGCCGCTCGGGGTGCTCGGCCTGCTCGCGCAGGGCGCGGCCAAAACGACGCTCGAGCACCTCGCGCATCATTCCGAAATCGTCGCCCGGCGCGACCGGCCCGCGAATCGAGAATTTACGATAAGCCGACTTCACGAACCCTTCCGCCCCGCCAACGATCATCACGCCATAGGGCGCCGTACCCATGATGTGGCTGTTGTCGTAGACCTCGATCCGCTCCGGGGGGCCGGGCAGGCCGAACAGCGCCGCCGTCGCTTCCAGCAGCTTCGCCTGCCCGGCGGATTCCGCGAGTTTCCTTTCCAGGGCCTCGCGCGCGTTGGTCTCGGCGTGCGCGACCACCGCTCGCTTTTCCCCACGCTGCGGCACCGCTATTTCCACCTTCCGGCCGGCCTTCAGCGACAACGCCTCCTCGACCAGCGCCTGCTCCGGGAGAAAAAAGTTGGTCAGCAGCAGGGGCGGCGGGGGCTTGTCATCATAGAATTGGGCGATGAAGGCGCCGAGCACCTCGGCGGGCTCCTCGGTGCGCGCGTGGGTGGGGTAGAAGGCGCGGTTGCCGTTGTTGCGGCCGCCCCGAACGAAGAACACCTGCACGCAGGTCTGCCCGGCGATCTGCCACGCCGCGATCACGTCGGCGTCCCGCAGGCTGGCCGGGTTCATCAGCCCGGTGCCCTGCACGAAGGTAAGACCGCGGATCCGGTCCCGCACCGCCGCCGCCCGTTCGAACTCCAGCGCCTCGGCGGCGTGCTCCATCTCGGCCGCCAGCTCCTGCTGCACGGCGGCGCTCCTGCCGGCGAGGAAGGCCTTCGCCTGCCCTACCAGCCGGCCGTATTCCTCCTCCGAGATGCGGCCCACGCAGGGCGCCGAGCAGCGGCGGATCTGGTGCAGCAGGCACGGCCGCGTCCGATTGGCGAACACCGTGTCCTGGCAGGAGCGCAGGAGAAACACGCGCTGCATCGCCGTGACGGTCTGGTTGACCGCCCAGGCCGAAGCGAACGGCCCCCAATAGCTTCCCTTCCGGAGCTGCGCGCCGCGATGCTTGGCGATTTGCGGAAAGGCGTGGTCCTCCGTCAGCATCAACCAAGGGTAGCTCTTGTCATCCCGCAGGACGATGTTGAATCGCGGCTTGAGACGCTTGATGAGGTTCGCTTCGAGGAGCAGCGCCTCGGCTTCGGTGTGGGTGGTGACGATCTCCATCGCGGCCGTCTCGGACACCATCCGCCGCAACCTCTCCGGCAACCGCGCCAGCTGGGCATAGGCCGTCACCCGCTTCTTCAGGCTGCGCGCCTTGCCGACATAAAGCGCATCCCCCTTGGCATCGAGCATTCGATAGACGCCCGGGTTGGCCGGCATCGTGGCGAGCGCGGCCTCGATCACGCCCACGCCCATCAGCTCCGGGGCGGCGGCATTCGGGTCCGAGAAGATCTCCGGCTCAGGCATGTCGGGCCCGATTAGGCGCGGGCCGCGCACAACTCAAGCGTTCGCCGGGACGAGCCGCCCGACTTCTCCACAAAGCTGTGGACAAGTCTGTGGGCGAGCAGGTTCACAGGAGCGTCAACTCGGCGGTTTTCCTGGGTTTCAGCGATTATGCCCAAAACGGAGGCAAGAAGCTAACCCACTGATTTGCCGACAAACCCGTGTTGGAAGATGACAAGGAGTTAAGACGGGCCGCCATGTCCCTGTAACCGTTGAGCTGAGGGATCAGCGGGTGGAAAACTCGGACTGGCGGCGCTCGATTTCCACTCCGGCCGATGTTGCATCCGCGAATATGTCAAGCTTCTCTATCCTGATACGCGCAGCGTGCACCCGCTTGTCGCCGAGGCACGCTTCGGCGATACGCTCGGCCATCGTCTCCACCAACTTGATATGCCCGGAGGCGACGATCGCTCGTACCGTGTCCGCAACCTGCTCGTAATCGACCACGCGCGAAAGCTCGTCCCTCCCGACCCCCGCGCGAGACAGCGCCCGCGCGCTGTCGTCCTCCACAGCAAGATCGACGTTGATCCGCACCCGTTGTCGGGCGGCGTGTTCGTGAGGGTAGATGCCGATGCTGGCCGTCAGCACGAGATCGCGCAGGAACACGTGGCACAACCCGCGGGCGGCACTCGCGATGCGTGCGTCCATCGGCGCTCCTCCTACTCGTCAAGCGGCGGCTGGCCGCGTTGCGGGTGCCACTGCAGATGCTGCCCGCCATCGAGCGCCACCATCTGTCCGGTCATCGCCGGAAGCGCCAGGATCATCAGCACGGCCCGCGCCACCTCCTCGGCGCTGGTTCCGTGGCGCAGCGGAACCGAGGCGGATTGGCGGGCGAATTGTTCCTCGGTCTGCCTCGCGCTCGGGAGCGCCGGGCCGGGGCCGATGCCATTAACTCGGATGCGCGGTGCCAGCGCCAGCGCCATGCTCCTGGTCAGCGCCCACAACCCGGCCTTGGCGACGGTGTAGGAGACGAAGTGCGGCGTGAGGGACCAGACCCGCTGGTCCAGCATGTTGACCGCTACGCCCTCGGCGTTCTCCGGCAACGAGCGCGCGAAGGCCTGCATCAACACGAACGGCGCGCGCAGGTTAGGGCCCATATGCGCCTCCCAGCTCTCGCGGGTCACGCTGTCCCAATCGTCGCGCTCGAACGCCGAGGCATTGTTCACCAGCACCCCTATCGGCCCGAGCGCGCTGCTTGCGTCCGGCACAAGCCGCGCGACCGCCGCCTCATCGCCGAGGTCGGCGGCGAGAAGACAGGTGCCGCGGCCGAGTCGGCGGATGTCCTCGCAGGTCTCCTCCGCCTCCGCCGTGCTGGCATGGCAATGCACCGCGACGTCGAACCCGGTGCCGGCGAGCCCGAGCGCGATGGCGCGGCCGAGCCGCTTGGCGCCGCCTGTTACCAGGGCGGCACGCGGGATTTTAGGGGCGATTGCGTCGGCGAGGGACATGAGGCGGTGCGGTAGATAGGCGCTTCCGGGCGCGCTGTCAGCCGGCGCTCCCGGGCGAGCGGCGGTTTCCGCCGGCTGGATGCCAAACTCTGCGGCCGTGGTGGCGTTTCGTTGCAACGGCCGCCGATACCCAGGGTGCCTTCCGCGCTCCCGACCTTCGCAACAGGGCCGAACAGGAGTGGCACGATGCTGAAATGGGCGCTGTTCTTCCTCATCATATCGATCATCGCCGGCTTGTTCGGCTTCACCGGCATCTCGGCCGCCACCGCCGGTATCGCGAAGATTCTGTTCGTCATCTTCATCATCATCTTCGTCATCTTCCTGATCCTCGCCCTGATGGCGGGCAAGGCCATCTTGTAGGCGGCACGGCCATTCCGCCGCCTTACGGTCCCCGCCGCCGGCGCGGCCCGCCATTGCCGCGCCGCTTGGCCGGATCGTAACCCCGCCGCCCGGGCCCATCGGCTCGGGCGTGCGGTCTCGGCGCGGGCGGGAGGCGGCGGAGGCGACCGGGGGCGGTTCGAGCCCAAGCTCCAGCGCCTCAAGCCGACGAATCTCGTCGCGCAGCCGGCCGGCCTCTTCGAACTCGAGGTCGGCGGCGGCGGCGCGCATCCGCTTCTCGAGTTCAGCGATCGTCGCCTTGAGATCCTTGCCGACGAACTCCGACACCCCAGCGTCGCGCATCGGCGCGACCGTGATGTAGTCCTGCTCGAACACCGAGGACAGCACCTGGCCGATCTGCTTCTTCACCGATTGCGGGGTGATGCCATGCGCCTCGTTCCACGCGGTCTGCTTGGCGCGCCGCCGCTCGGTCTCGTCGATCGCGCGGCGCAGGCTGTTGGTCATCACGTCGGCGTAGAGGATCACTCGCCCGTCGATATTGCGCGCCGCGCGCCCGATGGTCTGTATCAGCGATGTGCCCGATCGCAGGAAGCCCTCCTTGTCGGCATCGAGGATCGCCACCAGCGCGCATTCGGGGATGTCCAGTCCCTCGCGCAGCAGGTTGATCCCGACCAGCACGTCGAACACGCCGAGCCGCAGGTCGCGGATGATGTCGATGCGCTCCAACGTGTCGATGTCGGAGTGCAGGTAGCGGACCTTCACCCCGTGTTCAGTGAGGTACTCGGTCAAATCCTCCGCCATGCGCTTGGTGAGCGTCGTCACCAGCACGCGCCCGCCGGCCTGCGCCACCGCGCGGCACTCGGCGAGCAGGTCATCCACCTGCCGCTCGACCGGCCGAACCTCCGTGACCGGGTCGATCAGCCCGGTTGGTCGGATCACCTGCTCGGCGAATACCCCGGCGGTGCGCTCCATCTCCCACGGCCCGGGTGTGGCGCTGACGAATAGGGTCTGCGGCCGGAACCGCTCCCACTCCTCGAATTTCAGCGGCCGGTTGTCGACGCAGGAGGGCAGGCGGAAGCCGAACTCGGACAGGATGGATTTGCGCGCGAAGTCGCCTTTGAACATCCCGCCGATCTGCGGCACCGTGACGTGGCTTTCATCGACGATCAGCAGCGCGTTCTCAGGCAGATACTCGAACAAGGTCGGCGGCGGCTCGCCCGGATTGCGACCCGAGAGATAGCGGGAATAGTTCTCGATGCCTTTGCAGGAGCCGGTCGTCTCCATCATCTCGATGTCGAAGGTGCAGCGCTGCTGCAGCCGCTCCACTTCCAGCAGCTTGCCCTGCGCGGACAACTCCGCGAGCCGCTCCTTCAACTCGATCTTGATGTCGCCGATCGCCTGCGCCAGCGTCGGGCGCGGTGTCACGTAGTGGCTGTTGGCGTAGACCGTCACGCTGTCCAGCGGCGCCATGCGCTCGCCGGTCAGCGGATCGAACTCGTGGATGCCCTCGATCTCGTCGCCGAACAGCGTGATGCGCCAGGCGCGGTCCTCGTAGTGGCTCGGGAAGATGTCCACCGTCTCGCCGCGCAGCCGGAAGGTGCCGCGCTGGAACGCCGCGTCGTTGCGCCGGTATTGCAGCTCGACCAGCGCCTTGGCGAGCTTGTCGCGGTCGATGCGCCCGCCGGTCTCCATCCTCACCGTCATGCGCGAATAGGTCTCGACCGAGCCGATGCCGTAGATGCAGGAGACCGAGGCGACGATGATGACGTCGTTGCGCTCCAGCAGCGCCTGCGTCGCGGCGTGGCGCATCCGGTCGATCTGCTCGTTGATCTGCGCGTCCTTCTCGATATAGGTGTCGGTGCGCGGCACGTAGGCTTCCGGCTGATAGTAGTCGTAGTAGCTGACGAAGTATTCGACCGCGTTGTCGGGGAAGAAGCTCTTCATCTCGCCGTAGAGCTGCGCCGCCAGCGTCTTGTTGGGCGCCAGCACCAAGGTCGGCTTCTGCACCGCCTCGATCACCTTGGCCATCGTGAAGGTCTTGCCCGAGCCGGTGACGCCGAGCAGCACCTGGTCCTGCTCCGCCGCCTCCACCCCGCGCACCAGCTCGCGAATGGCCGTCGGCTGGTCGCCGTTGGGCTCGTACTCCGACACGACCCGCAAGCGCCGCGTGACCGGCTTCACCGGCTGGCGGGGCGGCATGAACAGGGTGGGCGGTGTCGGTCGGACGAGTGTTTGGGACATCGTTCACTCCTTCGCCGGCCATAGATGGCCATGCCCGCGCCCCCGGTCGAGAGGCATCCGGTTGCTCGGTCCCTATCGTCCTGCCACGCTGGGCGGCAAGAACCGAGGGAGCAGGCCAGAATGGCTAAACCATTGCGCGTCGGCGCCGTCTACGATTTCCGTAACCCGCCCGATAGTGGGATGGACAATCCCAGCCTCTACGCCGCCATTCTCGATCAGGTCGCTTGGCTCGACGGCCTCGGGCTCGATCTCGTGTGGTTCACCGAGCACCATTTCGTCGATGACGGCTACCTGCCCTCGTGGATTCCGGTCGCGGCGGCGATGGCGTCGCGCACCAGGCGTGTCCGCTTTTCCTGCGACGTCTGCCTGCTGCCATTCAACCATCCGATCCGGCTCGCCGAGGATCTCGCGGTGCTCGACAACCTCAGCAACGGCCGGGTCGAGATCGGCGTCGGCATGGGCTACGCGCCGCACGAGTTTCGTGGTTTTGGCCTGCCGGTGTCGCGCCGCGTGTCGCTCACCGACGAGGGGCTGGAGGTGTTGCGCCGCGCCTTCACGGGGGAGACATTCAGCTTCGAGGGCAAGCGCTACAGCTTCGCCGACGTGAAGATCACGCCGGGCTTCGTGCAGCCGGGCGGGCCGCCGCTGTGGGTCGCGGCGATGTCGGAGCCCGGCGCGCAACGTGCCGCGCGGTTCGGCGCCAATTTGCTGCCGCAAGGTCCGCGCGCCCGCGCGCTCGACCCCTGGCACGCCGAGATCGCCGCGAGCGGGCGGAAAGCGGGGGATTTCCGCATTGGCATCATCCGTTCATGCCTGGTCACCGACGACCCCGAGCGCGACTGGGTGGCGGTGCGCGCCGCCGAGCGCCGGCGGATGGAGGTCTACAATCGCTTCCGCGAGGCCGCCGGCGGGCATGGCGGCGTCGCCGGCATCACCGAGGAGGAGCGCATCCCGCAGACCTGGGTGGTCGGCGACGTGGACCACTGCGTTGCCGAGCTGTCGGCGTTCATCCGCGAATACGGCCTCACCGACCTCGTCACCTGGGGTGTGCCGCCGGGGATGCGCCCCGACCAGATGGCGCCCAGCCTGGAACGCTTCGCCCGCGACGTCGCCCCGCGCCTGCGGGCCGAATTCGGCAAGGCGTCCTGACTAGTCCAGCCGCGTCCGATACCCTTCCTCGACGCGCGCGTCGGCCTCGGCGGCATCGCAGGCGCCAGTCTGGTCAGCGATGATGCGGCCCAGCGTGGGGAAGCAGCTCCGCTCCACGTGGCGCTCGGCGTCCCATAGCTTTGCGCGTTTCAGCGCCTTGCCGCAGTGGAAGAAGACCTCCTGCACCTCGATCAGCAGCCCCGCTCTCGGGAGCCTGCCCTGCGCCTCGGCCCGCGCCAGCAGCGCGGGGGCGGTCACGACTCGGGCAGTGCCGTTCACCCGCAGGGTCTCGTCGATGCCGGGAACCAGGAAGATCAGACCGACGCCGGAATGCGCGAGCACGTTGCCATAGCTGTCCACCCGGTTGTTGCCGGGCCGATCGGGCAGCAGCAAGGTGGTGTCGTCCAGCACCAGCACGAAGCCCGGAGCGTCGCCGCGCGGGCTAGCGTCCGCCCGGCCCTGGTCGTCAACCGTCGCCAGCACGAGGAACGGCGAGAGTCCGATGAAGGCGCGGGCGTGGCGGTCGAGCCGGGGGATCACCTTGCGCTCGGCGAGCGTGCTGATCGCCCCGTAATGGGCCCGCAGCGCGTCGTGATCGGCGATTCCGTCCATGTTGTTCCCTCCCTGAGCGCTTCCCTCTAGCTGCTCTCCCAAGCGTGACGCAACCGGATCGGAGGGGCGGCGTTCCGGTCGTATCTGCGGTGCCGTTCCCCCCACCTGCGCCGCGGACCGGGTGCCGGCGGCGCGGCCACGATGGTCGCGCCGCTCCGGCGCCCGGCTCTTTTCCGGCGAACGGTTGGCGCGGCCGCGAGGCCCGCCACCGTTGTCCGCCCGACAAAGGAGGAATCGATGGCCTCGATCAACGATCCCACCAATCCCTCCGGCAGTCTGATCGCCGGCGACCAGGTGTCGGGCACTGCGGTCTACGATGCCAGGGGCGAGCGGCTGGGCACTGTCGACGACGTGATGATCGACAAGATGTCCGGCCGGATCGCCTACGCGATCCTCAGTTTCGGTGGTTTCCTCGGCATCGGCGACAAGCATCATCCGCTCCCGTGGTCGACTTTGCGCTACGACACCGGCCTCGGCGGCTACGTGGTCAACCTCGACCGCGAGGTGCTTGAGGGCTCGCCGGCCTATGCCGACGACGAAGCAGTTGCCTGGGAGGATCCCGCCTGGGGCCGCCGGGTGCACGACTATTACCGGGCCGAGCCGTACTGGAACGCGGTTCCGTAAAAACAAGATCGTCCGGGTTCGACGGCGGGGCGGGTCCTTCGGGGCTCGCCCCGCTCCGTTCCGACCAGTCTGGACGCCGATACCGGGCTTCCCGCAGGATCGGGCCCGCACGCCGAGGGGAGGCCGCCACATGAGCACGCGCATCGGCATTGCCGGTATCACCGGCCGGATGGGCCGATTGCTGGCGGAGGAGGTGGCGGCGGCCGGCGCCATCCTGGCCGGCGGCATCGGCCGCCCCGGCGCGGACGCGACCCTGCTGCCCGGCATCGCCGCCCTGGCCCGCGCCGCCGAGGTGGTGATCGATTTCACCCACGCCGCGGCCGTTCGGTCCCACGCAACGGCGCTGGCAGAGGCGGGCACCGCCTGGGTGCTCGGCACCTCGGGGCTCTCGGCCGAGGACGAGGCGGTGGTGACCGCCACCGCCCAGCGCGTCGCGGTGGTGTATGCATCGAATTTCGCCCCCGGCGTCAACCTCGTCCTGGCGCTGGCCGAGCGGATGGGCGCCGCCCTGCCGGCCGAGGGCTACGACGCCGAGATCGTCGAGATGCACCATCGCCAGAAGGTCGACGCTCCCTCCGGAACCGCGATCGGCATGGGCCGGGCGGTGGCCGCCGGGCGGCGGGTGTCGCTGCCCGATGTGATGCAGAGCGGCCGCGACGGCCACACCGGACCGCGCCCGACCGGCGCGATCGGCTTCGCCGCCCTACGCGGCGGCCAAGTGGTCGGTGAGCACACCCTCATCTTCGCCTCGGCCAGCGAGCACATCTCCCTCACCCACCGCGCCTTCGACCGCCGGGTCTTCGCGACCGGGGCCGTCCGCGCCGCGCTCTGGCTCAACGATCGCCCGCCGGGTCTCTACGGGATGGCGGACGTACTGGGGATCGCGATGTAGGGGCTTGCTGTCATCGCGTGTATACACCATTGTCACTGCGTACGCACGTAGCATTGGTCATGCCGCTCAACATTCGCAGCGAAGAGGTCAATCGGCTGGCCGAAAAGTTGGCGGCACGCGCGCACGTCAATAAGACGGAGGCGGTGAAGCTGGCTTTGGAAAACGAACTGCGTCGGCTGGACGAGGCGCTGCCTCTGAAGGTCCGTATCCGCCCGTTGCAGGAGCGCGTACGGAGCCGGCCACCAACAGGGCTCGAGGCCGACAAGGCCTTTTACGACTCACTTAGTGACGAGCCGTGATGTTTGTGGATGCCTCGGCGATGGTGGCCATTCTGACCGAGGAGCCCGAGGCGGACACTTTCTTGGAACTGCTAGACGGCTCCCACGCTCCCATCACCTCGCCGATCGCGCTGTTTGAGGCGGCCTTGGGGCTCTGCCGCAAGCGCCATGCGAGCGTGGCCGAGTCCTCGGCCGACGTTGAGGAGTTTCTTGGAGCGGCGGGTATCAGTGTCGTCCCGATCACCGGCCGGGAAGCCGAAACGGCACTCGACGCCTTCGCCCGCTATGGCAAGGGCCGCGGCCATCCGGCTCGGCTCAATCTGGGCGACTGCTTTGCGTACGCTGGGGCCAAGAATCATCAGACATCCTTGCTGTTCAAGGGCGACGATTTCACCAAGACCGACATCCAATCCGCCTCCAGCACGGGCGCAGCTTGATTCCCGCCGCCATTTCCGTCACACACGCCCCGCCCGGCAGCCGGCCGGGGCGGCGGCCGGACGTGCCGGGCCATGCTCCGCGATCCCGAGGACCCAGACCCCATGCGCGACACGGGCGAGTTCCTGTTCACCTCCGAATCCGTCTCCGAAGGCCACCCCGACAAAGTCGCCGACCGGATCAGCGACACAGTGCTGGACGCCTTCCTGACCGCCGACCCGTATAGCCGCGTCGCCTGCGAGACCCTCGTCACCACCAACCGCGTGGTGCTCGGCGGCGAGGTGCGCGGGCCTGAGACAGTGACGCCGGAGCTGCTGTCGCATCTCGTCCGCCTTGCGATCCACGACATCGGCTACGACCAGGCAGGCTTCTCGTGGCGCAACGCCGCTGTCGAATGTCACCTGCACGCGCAATCCGCCGACATCGCCCAAGGCGTCGATGCCGAAGGCAACAAGGACGAGGGCGCGGGCGACCAGGGCATCATGTTCGGCTACGCCTGCCGCGAGACCGAGACCCTGATGCCGGCGCCGATCTACTATGCCCACCTCATCCTGCGCCGCATGAGCGAACTGCGCCGCAACGGCGACCAGGGTGCCGCGGGCCTGCTGCCCGACGCCAAGAGCCAAGTCACGCTGCGCTATGTCGACGGCAAGCCGGTCAGCGCCAGCTCGGTGGTGGTCTCGACCCAGCATGAGGAGCATCTGGAGCAGAACGAGATCAAGCGCCTGCTCTGGCCGATCGTCGAGAGCAGCCTCCCCAAGGGCTGGATGTGCACCGAGCGCGAGTTCTACGTGAACCCCACCGGAAAATTCGTGATCGGCGGCCCGGACGGCGATTGCGGGCTGACGGGGCGCAAGATCATCGTCGACACCTATGGCGGCGCGGCCCCGCATGGCGGCGGCGCGTTCAGCGGCAAGGATCCGACCAAGGTGGACCGCTCGGCCGCCTACGCCTGCCGCTATCTCGCCAAGAACGTGGTCGCCGCCGGGCTGGCGGACAAATGCACGCTGCAAATCAGCTACGCGATCGGGGTCTCGCACCCGCTATCGGTCTACGTGGACCTGCACGGCACCGGCCGCGACGTGGACGAGGCGCGGCTCGAGCGCACCTTGCGCGAGATGATGGACCTCTCGCCGCGGGGTATCCGCGAGCATCTCCGGCTCAACCGCCCAATCTACGTCGCCACCTCCGCCTACGGCCATTTTGGCCGCGAGCCGGACGAGGAGCGCGGCACCTTCACCTGGGAGAGGACCGACCTGGCGCCGGGCTTGAAGGCCGCGTTTCACCGTTGAGCAGCAGCCCTCACCCCGGCCCTTGGTCTGCTCTTCGCAGCCCAAGCCCCTCCACCGGTTGGGGTGATGCCGCGTTATCGAGCGGATGGCTTCCATTACCCTCAAGCTCCCGCCCGACCGGCTCTACGGCCGCGCCCGCGGCCACTCG
The DNA here is from genome assembly GCA_963795435.1 of uncultured Alphaproteobacteria bacterium. Classification (GTDB taxonomy): domain Bacteria; phylum Pseudomonadota; class Alphaproteobacteria; order Acetobacterales; family Acetobacteraceae; genus JAFKFI01. Next base: position 2,488,988 of record CAWCHV010000007.1, on the reverse strand, counting down.
CTGCGCGCGCGCCAGCGCCGGCTGCTCGACGTCACCCTGCCCCGCCTGGCATTCCCCGAGACGCAAGCCGCCGATCCGCGCGCCGCATTCGCCGCGCCGCTCGACGAACTGTGGTTCGAAATTGGCTTCGGCGGCGGCGAGCACGCGCTCGCCCAGGTCGCCGCACATCCGAACGCGGGCCTGATCGCCTGCGAGGTCTTCGAGAACGGCGTCTGTTCGCTGCTCTCGCGCGTCGTGCCGGAGGGTGCCGAGGCCACCGCCCCCGTGCCGCCCAACCTCCGCCTTTGGACCGGCGACGCCCGCATCCTGCTCCGCCTGCTGCCCAATTCCTGCCTCGACCGCTTGTTTCTCCTGTTCCCCGACCCCTGGCCCAAGGCCCGCCACGCGAAGCGCCGCTTCATCCACCCCGCGCTGCTGCCCGAACTCGCCCGCGTGCTCAAGCCAGGCGCGGAATGGCGCGCCGCCAGCGACGATCCGACCTACCAAGCCTGGATTGTCGACGTGATGGCCAATCAGGCGCTGTTCGACGCGCCCCCGCCGGCGGACCATCGCCCGGACGGCTGGCCACGCACCCGATACGAGGCCAAGGCGCTGCGCGATGGGCGGCGGCCTCTCTACTGGCGCTTCATCCGGCGCTAGCGCGGCATCAGGCGGTAGCGCTTCCGTCTGCAGCGCCGCCGTCCGCGCCGCCGCCGTTGCCGGCCTCCGCCGCCGGCCCTGCGCCTGATCCAGCCCCGGCCCCGCCGGCGCCGATGATGCCGAGAACGATCATCGCCGCGCCAAAGCCTAACGCCGCGATCAGCGCCGCCGCCTCGCAAGGTCCTAACAGGCACGCGATGATCGCGGCGATGGCCGCCGCGGTCAGTACTATGCCGGCAACAATCAAGGCGGCGATGACGAGGTTGAACAAGGCCTGCTCAACCGCCCGCAGCATCGGCTGATCACGCCGGTAGCAGATACAGCCGTATTTGATCGTGCCCGACCAGGCGCAGAAGCCGGTGCCCCGGCCATCCGCGGGAACACAGCCCCCAAAGCAACTACCCTTGGGCTTCCCGTCGCATTCTCCGGTTCGCTGGACGATTTCCATCGCGCCCGTGCTGATGGGTCGCGCAATGCTGCGGCTGATCGTGTCAGGGGCGACGGCGCCTTGCTGGACGGTATGGGTCAGCTCGTGCGCGAGCAGTCGGCGTCCTTCGCTTGTCCCCGGGGCGTAGCGGCCCGCGCCGAACACGATCTGGTCGCCCACGGCATAGGCCGCCGCGTTGATCGCGCGGGCCGACGCTGCGGCAGCGGCATCGGCGTGTACCCGGACATGGCCGAAGTCGCGCCCGAACCGGGGCTCCATGAACGCTCGCGTGTCTTCGTCGATCGCCTGGCCGCCGCCGCTGGTGCCGTGTGCGACCAGCAGCGAGACATCGGTCGCAGCCTCGGCGATGGTCGGACCTGCCGGCTGGCCGATCCGCCCGGTTTGGCCCCGAGCGGTTTGGCCCTGAGCGGTTTGGCGCTTCGCGATTTGGCGCTGCGCGGTCTCGGCTGCGCAGCGCGGGCAGCTGCCGCCGCAGGCGCAAGGTGTACGCTGCAATGACCCCGGATCGGGCATCCGCATGACCTGATCGGCGACCTGGTCAGCCTCCTGCTCGTACACGCCCACTGGGTCGCCCACCGTCAGCTTGGCCTGGAGCACGACCGGCGACCGCAGCGACATGGCAGGCACGGCACCGCTTGACCGTCCAGGTGCGTGTACCGCCATCTTGCCGAAATCCCACGCTAGGCCCATCGCTCCCTGGGTGCCGCCGTTGGCTTCCGCCTCCTGACCGCCGACAATTCGCTGGGACTTGTGCGCCTGTCCGGCCCATCCACGCCCAACGTGTCGCGCCGCCGGCGCCCCGCGCTGATGGCCTCGATTGGAACGAGGGATTGCCTTGGCGGCGGACGGAGCGAACATGGCTACATAGTCTCCGGTCGATGAGGGTCGCCGGCGAAAACGGAGCGGTTATGATGCTCGCATATTTCGGTTCGATGCAACAATATTGGGCGCCACCGAGGCGATGAAGCAACGGAGCAGGCCGATGACCGAACCGCTCGCAACGCCGTCAAGCCGGGCGCTGACCCTGCAATTCCTCGCCTGGGTGTCGAGCGCCCCGCGCCGGCGAGCCGACGTGATGGATGCCTGGCAGAGCAGCTGCCCGCGCCTGTCGATCTGGGAGGACGCGCTTGTCGGCGGGCTGGTCCGCTTCGAGGGCGGGCGAGTGGAGCTGACCGGGGCAGGCCGCACCATGCTCGACGGCTCGGACAAGGAGGCTCGCCCGTGAATACCCCGGTGGGCCACACGATCCCGGTGTCGGACGCGGACCCGTTCTCGGCCGCGTTCTTCGAGAACCCGCACCCGATCCATGACGAATTGCGCGAGGCCGGCCCGGTGGTGCGGTTGTCGCGCTACGGCGTGCTCGCGGTGGCACGCCACGCGCAGGTCCACGCCGTGCTGAATGACTGGCAGACATTTTCCTCGGCGCGTGGCGCCGGTCTGTCGGACTTCGCCAAGGAAAAGCCCTGGCGGCTGCCGAGCCTGGTGCTGGAAACCGATCCGCCGCTGCACGACCGCACCCGCCGGGTGCTCGACCGCGTGCTCTCCCCCGCCGCGATACGCGGCCTGCGCGCCGAATTCGCCCGCGCCGCCGACGCGCTGATCGAGGAATTGCTCGATCGCGGCAGCTTCGACGCCATTCCCGATCTCGCCGAGGCCTATCCGCTGAGCGTGTTCCCCGACGCGGTCGGGATGCCGCGCGAGAACCGGCGCTACCTGCTGCCGTACGGCAACATGGTGTTTAACTCGTTCGGGCCTCGCAACGCGTTCTTCGACGAAGCAGTCAAGGACGCGGAGCCGGTGATCGCCTGGGTGCAGGCGCAGTCGCGGCGCGACGCCCTTGCTCCCGGGGGGTTCGGCGCCGCCATCCACGCTGCCGCCGATGCCGGAGAGCTCACCGCCGAGGAGGCGCCGCTGGTGGTGCGCTCGGTGCTGACGGCGGGGGTGGACACCACGGTGAGCGGGCTCGGCGCCGCGCTCTACTGCCTCGCCCGCTTCCCCGACCAGTTTCAGCGGCTGCGCGCCGATCCCTCGCTGGCGCGCGCGGCGTTCGAGGAAGCGGTGCGCTACGAGAGCCCAGTGCAAACCTTCTTCCGCACCACCACCCGGCCGACCGAGATCGCCGGCGTGCCAGTCGGCAAGGACGAGAAGGTGCTGATGTTCCTGGGCGCGGCGAACCGCGACCCGCGCCGCTGGGAGCGGCCGGAGCAATACGACGTCGCCCGCTCCAATGCCGGTCATGTCGGCTTCGGCACCGGCATTCATGGCTGCGTCGGTCAGGTGCTGGCGCGGCTGGAGGGCGAGATGGTGCTCGGCGCTCTCGCGCGAAAGGCCGCGGCAATCGAGATCACCGGACCCGTGCGCCGGCGCTACAACAACACGCTGCGCGGGCTCTCGAGCCTGCCGGTACGGCTGCTTCGGGCCTCGGGATGACTGTCAGCACCGCGACGTAGGGACGGAGGAGACGCCCTGGCCGCAAGGAGGCGCGGGCGACCCCAAGTGAATCGGATGACGGCGTTTTGGCTGAACTGGCCGGAAACCCGGCCCGGCACGAAGGAAGTGGCGATCGCGGTAGTTCGCGATGGATGTTGCGCTCCCTCCGCCATCTACCGCCGCCTTCGATCGTTCCGGCGTCGTGCGCGATGCTGGAGGTTGCGATGGGCCGGCCGCAGTACAGCGGCCAGCCAATCGACCTGGAAGCGGCGCCGGGGATCAGCCGCGGGACGGCTCGGCGGGTGTGTGCGCATTTCCATCCGGGGATCCGAATGGAGGAGGCACGCCAGGCCGTTCTCCCAGATCGGCCGAGGCGGGGGAGCGTGGCGGCGATCGTGTCTGGCGCTCCCGATCAGGGGGCAGGTAGGCCCAGAGCAAGAGGCCCACCACAAGCGGCACAATCGCGATCACGTCCGACATCGACAATGTTTCCGCACTCCCGTCTTGTGGTCTGAAGCCGTGATTATCCGCGCAGAATGCAGCCAAATTGTGAATGCTGGCCGTCAAGATCGTGTCATCGCACTCTGGGGTACAGCAGTATTCATCGACCCCTTTGCGTATCACCGCATCGGGTAGTCCCAGGTGTCACAAAACGTTTCAGTCCGAACTCGGCACTGTTCCGGATCCGCCTCGATTTACGAGGCTGCCGTTCTCAGGGCTTCCGCCAACTCGTCCGGACCGTAGGGCTTCCGCAGGAGGATCGATTTGGCGAGCGGGCCCTCGCTCGCCCCGCCGGGCACAGCGTCGCGCCCGGAGGCGAACACCACTTTGAGTCCGGGGACGCGCTGGCTGGCGCGGGCCGCCAGTTCGCTGCCCGACAGACCCGGCAGCCCGATATCGGTCAGCATGACGTCGACGGCGTGCGCCTCCAAGACGGCCAGCGCCTCACTCGCATTGGCCGCCTCGATCACCGAGTGCCCGAGATTGGCCAGCATGTCGGCTGCCGACATCCGGATCAGCGCGTCGTCCTCCACCAGCAGCACCCGGAGCCGACCGACCGGATGGCTGTTGGTGATGGGCCTCGGTTCCTCCGATGACGCGGACCGGAAGGTCGCCTTTTGCGGCTGGTTGCGCAGGATGTAGCGCAGCTTCCGCGCCAGTGCCTCGCGCGTGTAGGGCTTGCTCAGCAACTCGATGCCGTCATCGAGCCGGCCGCCATGCACGATGGCGTTGTCGGTGTATCCCGAGGTGAACAGTACCGCGATGCTCGGTAGCCGCTCCCGCGCCTTCCTGGCCAACTCGGGACTGCGCAGGGTGCCCGGCATCACGACATCGGTGAACAGCACGTCGATCGGCACGCCGCTCTCGACGATCGCCAGCGCGCTCTGGGCGTCCCTCGCCCGGAGCACGCGATAGCCGAGATCGGACAGTATCTCGATCGCGGCGACCCGCACGTCCTCGTCGTCCTCGACGACCAGAACGGTTTCCGTACCGCCCGTCACCGGTCCGGTCTCGACGTCGGTCGCGATGTCCTCCTCCTGGCGCGTGCGGGGCAGGTAGATGCGGATCGTCGTTCCCTGACCGGGCTCGCTGTAGATCTTGATGTGCCCGCCGGACTGCTTGACGAAGCCGAACACCATGCTGAGGCCGAGGCCGGTCCCCTGACCCTCCTGCTTGGTCGTGAAGAACGGGTCGAACACGTGCTCGATGATGTCGGCGGGAATGCCGCAGCCGGTGTCCGTCACCGCCAGCACGACATACTGCCCGGGCATCACCTCGGCGTGCCGCGCGGCGTAGATCGCGTCGAGCGAGGCGTTGCCGGCCTCGATCGTCAGCCTGCCGCGCCCCTCCATCGCATCCCGCGCATTGATCGCGAGATTGAGGAGTGCGTTCTCCACCTGCGCCACGTCGACGAAGGTGTTCCACAGACCGCCGGCGATCACGGTCTCCACCTCGACCGCCTCGCCGAGCGCGCGGCGCAGCATGTCGTCGAGGCCGCGCACGAGACGGCCGAGATTGACCACCTTGGGCGCGAGCGGCTGACGGCGGCCGAAGGCGAGGAGCTGAGACGACAGCTTGGAGCCGCGCGAGACGCCGGCCAGGGCGTTGCGCAGCCGTTGCTCGGCTCGCTCGTTTCCCGCGACATCCTTGGTCATGAGCTGGAGATTGCTGCTGATGACCTGGAGGAGATTGTTGAAGTCGTGCGCCACCCCGCCGGTCAGTGTGCCGACCGCCTCCATCCGCTGCGCGTGGCGGAGCTGCGCCTCCGCCTTGGCGAGGGCCTCGGCGGCCTCCCGCTCCTCGGTCACGTCGCGGCCGATCGCATGGAACACCGCATCGTCGGCCGCGGCGGTCCAGGCGATCCAGCGATAGCTGCCGTCCGCGTGAAGCAGCCGGTCCTCGAACCGGGCAACGTTCTCGCCGCGCCCGAGCATCGCCACCACCTCGCCGGCGACAGCGCGGTCATCGGGATGAATGAAGTCGATGAAGGGTCGCGACAGCAACGTTGCCTCGTCGTGGCCGAGCACGCGAGACCACGCGGGGTTGACTTCCCTGAGATATCCGTCAATGCCGGCGACCGCCATCAGCTCGGTGGAGAAATGCCAGATGCGGTCACGCTCGATGGTGCGCTGGACAACGCGCTCCGCCAGCGTCTCGTTGAGCCGCTGGAGCAATTCGGTGTGCTCGCGGCGCAGGCGCGCCATCGTCAGGGCGGTATTGACGCGGGCGATCAGCTCGCGCGCCGAGAACGGTTTCACCAAATAGTCGTCCGCCCCCGCCGAGCGGCCCTCGATGCTCGCCTCCTCGCCGGCGCGGGCGGATAGCATGACCACCGGAAGCTCGTTGAGTTCCGGGTCGGCGCGGATCGCGCGCAGCAGGCCGAAGCCGTCGAGCCGGGGCATCATCACGTCGGTCAACACCAGGTCCGGCCGGCGCTGCCGGATCGCGTCGAGCGCCGCCTGCCCGTCCGGCACCGCCTCGACCTCGTGCAGCGGCCCGAGCAACCGGCACACGTACTCGCGCATGTCGGCGTTGTCATCGGCCAACAGGAGCCGCGCCCGCTGGCCCACGCCGGCGATGGGCGGCGGCGCGTCGAAATCCGTGGAACCCTTCTCGATCGTCTCCTCGGCGGACGCCGCGTCGGGCAGCCAGCGCAGCGTCTCCTCGACATAGGCGTGGGCGCGCACCGCCGTCGAGGTGAGCGCGCGCGCCGCGCCGATTTTGTCCTCTGGCAGATGCGCGGTGCCGAACGGGACGGAGACGATGAAGGCGGTCCCTCGCCCGACCTCGCTCTCGACCCGGATCGCCCCGCCATGCAGCTTGACCAGCTCCCGCACCAGGGCGAGCCCGATGCCGCTGCCCTCGAAGCTGCGGCCCTGCGCGCCCTCTACCCGGTGAAAGCGCTCGAACAGTCGCGGCAACTCGTGGGCGGGAATCCCGGTGCCGGTGTCGCGCACGATGAACTCCGCGGACCCGTCGCAGGGCCGGAGCTCGACGGTGATCTCGCCGGCGAAGGTGAACTTGAACGCATTGGAGAGCAGGTTGAGCGCGACCTTCTCCCACATGTCGCGGTCGACATAGACCGGCTCGGAAAGCTTCCGGCAATCGACCACGAGGGCTAGGCCCGCCTTGTCGCAGGCCGAGCGGAAATTGCTGGCGAGCTCAGTGGTCAGGGCAGCGAGGTCGGTCGGCACGAAGCTGGCCTGGGCACGGCCGGCCTCGATGCGCGAGAAGTCGAGCAGCGAGTTGACCAGCTTCAGCAGGCGCAGCCCATTGCGGTGGACCACCCGCACGCGCTCGCGCTCCTCGGGGTTGAGCCGGTCGGCATTCGCCAGCGACTCCTCCAGTGGTCCGAGCATCAGGGTCAGCGGCGTGCGGAACTCGTGGCTGACGTTCGAGAAGAACGTGGTCTTCGCGCGGTCGATCTCGGCCAGCGCCTCGGCGCGCGTCCGCTCTGCCTCGTAGGCGTGAGCGTTCGCCAGCGCCGAGCTGATCTGGGCCGCGAGCAGGTCGACGAAGCCGGCATACTCCGCATCATAGGGCCGGTACGGATTGATCGCCGCAACCAGGAACCCCGCCGGCCGGTCCTGACCCTGACTCGCGATCGGCAGAACCGTGGCTTGCCTCGGCGGCTTGTTCCAGGGTCCTGCCGGCAGCGCCGCACCCCACCGAGCCGCCAGATCGTCGGCCATAAGGGGCGACGCCTGGGCGAGAATCTTGTCGGCCGGCCACGCCGCGTCACAACCGCCAAGCTCGATGACCGCCGGCGCGGCCGGGTGTCCGCGCGCGATCCCAGTGGCGCAGACCAAGCGGGCGCGGTCGCTGTCCGGGTCGAACAGGTAGGCGAGAGCGAATGGGAGGTCCTTATTGCCCCCGCCGACGCATCGCTCGACGGTGGCGCAGACCTCGTCATGCGCGTTCGTCGCCGAAAGCGCCGCTCCGAGCTCGCTGAGCAGGGCCAAGCGGCGCTCGCCGATGAGGCGCTCGGTTTCCTCCGTCACCACGCACAACATGCCGGCGATGGTGCCGTCGTCGCCGGACACCGGGCTGTAGGAGAAGGTGTGATAGGTCTCCTCGGGGAAGCCGCTGCGTTCCAGGAACAGGAGCAGGTTCTCGTCCCAGGTGGCGATGCCGGTTTCGAGAACCCTGTCGATGCGCGGGCCGATGTCGGGCCAGATCTCCGCCCACACCGTCCGCGCCGACGCGCCGAGCGCCCACTCGCCCTTGACGCCGAGCGTCGGCAGATAGGCGTCGTTGCAGAAAAACACGAGCTCCGGCCCCCACGCCATCCACATGGCGTAGCGCGAGGTCAGCATGATCCGGACGACGATCTTGAGGCTCTGCGGCCAAGTTTCGGGCGGCCCGAGCGGGGTCGTGTCCCAGCCGTGCGCTCGTATGCGGGCGCCCATTGCGCCGCCATTGGCAAGGAAGCCGGAGGCATCGGCGCCTAGCGATTGCAGTGACGCCGCTTCGCTCACGCTCCCTCCCTGGGTGCGACGATGCTGTGGGGAATGCCGGGTCCGCGCGATCCTGGAGAGCAATATTCGGGCTTGCTCCCCTGTGTCAAAGGACAAGCTTCGCGCGGCCTCCGGACATCACGGGACAGGTGCTCGCGACGGGTTGCCGGGTGGGATAGGGTCGATGCCTCGGGACAGGAAACGGAGCGGGCATGGAAGCAGACTACGTGGTGATCGGCGCCGGCTCGGCCGGCTGCGTCGTCGCGGCTCGGCTCAGCGAGACGGGCGCACGCGTCTTGCTGCTGGAGGCGGGACCCCGCGACACGAACCCGTGGATTCACATTCCCGCCGGCGTGCTGAAGCTGCTGCGGCATCCGGTGGTGAACTGGAACTACACCGCCGAGGGCACCGAAGGCACCGCTGGGCGCGCGATCCACTGGCCGCGCGGCAAGGTGCTCGGCGGTTCGAGCTCGATCAACGGGATGCTGTATGTGCGCGGCAACCCGGCGGATTTCGACGGCTGGGCGCAGATGGGTTGCCGGGGCTGGACATTCGATGAGGTGCTGCCGTTCTTCCGCAAATCCGAGCACTACGTGCAGGGCGGGGACAGCGAGTATCGCGGCTACGGCGGCCCGTTGCTGGTGGAGGACTACCGCACGATCCTGCCGCTGACGCACCGCTTCGTGGAGGCGGCGCAACAGGCGGGATTTCCGTTCAGCTCCGATCTCAACGGCCGCCGGCAGGAGGGCGTGGGCTACTCGCAGATGACGCGGCGAGGCCGGTTTCGCGGCTCGACCGCGCGAACGTTTCTGGCGCAGGCAAAAGGCCGGCCCAATTTGCGGATCGAAACCGAGGCGGTGGCGACGCGGCTCGTGTTCGAGGGCAGGCGCTGCGTCGGCGTGATGATCCGCCAGCGCGGCCAGGAGCGCGCGGCGCGAGCGGCGCGCGAGGTTCTGCTTTGCGGCGGCGCCGTGAATTCTCCCCAGTTGCTGCAAATTTCCGGCATCGGTCCGGGCGAGCATCTGCGTGCGATCGGCGTCGAGGTGCTGCACGATTTGCCAGGCGTGGGTAGCAATCTGTCGGACCACTATGTCGCTCGCGTTTCGCATCGGGTGCGCGGCGCCATGTCGATCAACCAGCTCGCGCGCGGAATGCGGCTGGCCGGCGAGGTCGCGCGGTTCGCCACCAGCGGGCGCGGCGCGCTGACCTTCGGCGTGACCAGCGCTCAGGTCTTCTGCCGTTCGCGCGAGGGGCTGGCGAGCCCGGATTTGCAGTTGCTGTTCACCCCGGCGAGTTACGACAACGCCCGCTTCGGCGAGCTGGAGCGGGCGGCGGGAATGACGGTCGCGATCTGCCCGGTGCGGCCGGACAGCCGGGGCACGATCATGGCGCGCTCGGCCGAGCCGCTGGAGAAGCCGGTCATTACGCCAAACTATCTGGCAGCGCCGGGCGACGAGCGGGTGATGCTCTCGGGCATCCGTTTCACGCGCGACATCTTCGCCGCGCCGGCGATGGCGCGGCACAGCGTCGAGGAGACCTTGCCGGGGCCAGAGGTGGTGTCCGACGAGGCGCTGGCCGAGCACGCGCGGCAATACGGCACGACGATCTTTCACCCAGTCGGCACCTGCAAGATGGGCGAGGACCCGCGTGCCGTGGTCGATTCGCGGCTGCGCGTGCATGGGATCGGCGGCTTGCGGGTGATCGACGCCTCGGTCATGCCGACTCTGACCACCGGCAACACCAACGCGCCCACTATCATGATCGGCGAGAAGGGTGCGGCGATGATCCGCGAGGACGCCGGCGGCGTAGACCATCGGTGACGTGCGTGCTTGGCTGGCGCACGCATCAAATACGGAGGATTGCATGAAGACAATTCTTGGCCTGGCCACGCTGGCTTTCGTCCTGCTGGTGGTTGAGGAGAAGGCCCGCCAAGTCGCCGGCGACGCAACGGTTGCTTATGGCGAAGCGGTCGAGCAGGCGCGCGGCGCGACGCAATCCCTCAGCCGCGGCGTGGAGCAGCAGCCCTGGCCGAGCATCCTGATCGCCAGCGCCCTCGGCTACGTCCTGGCGAGGCTCACACCGCGACACTGACCTGCCCCGATGCTGCTCCTCGAGCACGACGCGAAGGCGCTGCTGGCGTGGCTCGGCATTCCCGTGCCGGCCGGCGCCCTCGTTGGGCCGCACGATCGCATGGCGACCGAAATTCCCGGACCGTGGGTCGTCAAGGCCCAGGTGCCGGTCGGCGGACGCGACAAGGCGGGCGGCATTGGGTTGGCCGCCACGCCAGAGGAGCTGCGGCGGCAGCTCGACGCGATCCTGGGCATGACGATCAGGGGCCACGTCGTGACCTCCTGTCGAGTCGAGCAACAGGTCACGGGCGAGGAGGCATATCTCAGCCTGTCGGTCGATCCCGCCGGCGCTGGCGTGCGGGTGCTGCTTTCGCCTCGGGGCGGCGTCGAGATCGAAAGCCTGCACGCGCAAGGAGCGGTCCGCTCGGCGCTCGCGGCACCCGATTGGGCGAGCGTGATGGAGGTGTTTGGCGAGCTAGCCGGCGAGCGGCGCGACACGATAATGGAAGCGGCCTGTCGCCTCACCGCCGCATTTTTTCGCTTCGAGGCGACGCTGCTCGAAATCAATCCGCTGTTCCTGCTCCCCGACGGCGGCTGGGTCGCGGGAGACGCCAAGATGATCCTCGACGGCAACGCCCTGCGACGCCAGGTTGAGGTTGAGGGGTTAGCGCTGGAGCGGCGGAACGCCTATCCCGAAGCGGTGCTGAAGCTTGAGCACGGGTTCGACTATGTAGAGGTCGACGGCGGCGGGCATGTCGGCATGGTCACGACCGGCGCTGGGCTCAGCATGATGCTGATGGACGAACTCACCGCGCGCGGACTGCGGCCTTTCAATTTCTGCGACATCCGCACCGGCCAGATGCGCGGCGATCCACGGCGGCTAGTCGAGGTGCTGACCTGGATCGCGCGCGGCCCAGGCATCCGCGTGGTTCTGGCGAGCGTGTTCGCCGGCATCACCCATCTCGGGGAGTTCGCCGACCTGCTGGTGCGGGCGATGCGCGCGGTGCCCGAGCTACGCGCGCCCGTCGTTGCTCGCATCATCGGCAACGGTTTCGCCGAGGCCGAGCGGATCATCGCGGCGGCGGACTTGCCGATCATCGTGGAGCCGGATCTCGACCGCGCCATTGAGGCGGCAGCGCGCGTGGTGCGGGGCTGAGCGATGTATTTGGACATCGACGATACGACGCCGGTGCTGATCCAGGGAATGACGGGCCGCGCCGGCCGGTCGCATATGCGGCTGATGCGCGGGTACGGGACCAACATCGTCGCGGGCGTCTCTACATCGCGTGCCGTCGCCGACATCGACGGGGTGCCGATCTTTGCCAACTGCCGCGCCGCCGTCGCCGCGACGGGCGCCGTGGCGAGTGTGGCGATGGTGCCGGCGCTCGACGTGCAGAGCGCGATCCGCGAGGCGGTTGGGGCCGGCATCCGGCTGATCGTGACGATCGCGGAGGGCGTGCCGGTGCACGCCGCGTTGCAGTCGCTGCGCTTGACCCGCGAAGCTGGCGTCACATGGATCGGCGCGTCGACGCCCGGGCTCGCGATACCCGGCAAGGCGAAGCTCGGCTTTCTGCCCGAGGTCACGTTGCGTCCGGGGCGGCTCGGCGTGATGTCGAAGAGCGGCACGCTGTCCTACGAGGTCTGCTACCGCCTCGCGCAACGCGGCATCGGGCAGAGCGCGTGGATCGGCGTCGGTGGGGATCAGGTGAAGGGCACCCGGTTTGCCGAGCTGGTCCCGTATTTCGCCGCGCGCGCCGATACCGACGGATTGCTGGTGGTGGGCGAGATTGGCGGCACGGAGGAGGAAGAGCTCGCAGAGGCGTTGCGCGCGCACCGCTACGACCGGCCGGTGTTCGCGTTGATCGCGGGAGCGACGGCGCGCGAGGGGATCGTCATGGGCCACGCCGGCGCGATGATCCACGGCACGGCCGGCACCATCGCATCGAAGCGCTCGGCGCTCGAACGCGCCGGCGCTCGCGTATCCGCGACGATTGGTGAGATCGTCGAGGACATCAGCGGGACTCTGCGGCCGTGACATATCGTGCTCGGGGGTGCTTCTCACTCTTCCCCAAGTCGGGGCAGAGGGCCGGGGCGAGGAGGTCACGCCGGCTTCACGCCCACCGCGCAATGCATGGGATGAGCCGTGAGCAGCAATCCGTCACGCCGGGCGGCGTCGGTCAGCGTGGTCCACGTGGCGGTCTCCTCGGGCGAGAGCAGCGACAGCACGTGATCCTCGCGATAGCGCCAGATCGGCCCGTCGGGGCGATCGAGCGTGACCAGTTCGGGGAAGCAGGTGAGGCCGGAGAAACCCGCGTCGCGCATCCGGCGGTACAGGCTGGCATCCGCCACGCCGCGCGCGGCGACGGATTGCGGCGGGGTCTCCGCCTTCTCGCGCAGCCCGGGCGGCAGGTCGAGGTTCCACCATTGCGGCAGGTCGATCGCGCGGACGATGACGCCGACCCGTCCGCCGGGCCGGACCACGCGGCGAAGCTCCCGGAGCGCGCGGTCGGCGTCGCATTCCTCCAGCACGGTGACGGTGAAGGCGCAGCCGAATGTGTCGTCGGGGAACGGCAGGGTCTCGGCGTGGGCGCGGCGGAAGGTGATCGCGTTGGCGAGCCCGTTCGCGGCGGCGAGTTGTTCGGCTTCGCGCAGCAGGAACGGGTTCACGTCGGCCGCGGTGATCGGGTTCGCGGCGCCGAACCGCTCCGCGAGCATCCGGTCGAGCGCGCCGGAGCCGCAGCCGACATCGAGGATTGTCTCGCCCGGCGCGGGAGCGATGAGGTCGAACAATGTCCCTACCATCGCCCGGTAGGTCGGCGCGCGGGCGCGGTCCTCCAGCGCCGCGACACCGCCGACGTGCGGGCCGGACAGGATGATGACCGTGAAATGCCGCGCAAGGCAGGGGATCGCGGGCGCCCATTGCGAAGGTGCGAGGAAGAACGGCAGCAGCACGAGCGCCGGGCCGTGGCCCTCGATCGCGTAGGCGATGCCAGCGTGAGCGCCCGATCGGCTCCGCGTGCGAGGCGGATCGGCGGGCACGCGCTCGAAGAAAGCCTCCATGTATGCGGCGATCTCGTCGTTGCGGTCGGCCACTACATCCGCCCAGCCGGGCGCTTCGTAGCCGGCGAGCACGACGCGCTGAGCTCCGGGAAGGCGATGCTCGGCGCGCGTCGTAACCTCGGCGCTAAGGCCGCCGTCGCCGGCGATCATCAGGATGCGATCGTCGAGGGCGGCGAACGGCACAGGGTCGAGCCGGGTCGGCGTGCAGAATACGAGGCCGGCGATCCGGTCGGCGTGGGCGGTCGCGAAGGCCGCTACATCGGCCGGCATCTGGGTGGCGACATGGGCGGCCCGGAGACCGAGATGGTCCCATAGGGCGAGCAGGCGGTCGGGCAGGTCCATGTCGTGTTCTATCCCGCGCGAGCCCCTCACCCAACTCTCCCGCGCTTGCGGGGGCCGGGGTGAGGCGTCTTTCACGTCGGCTGCGCGCCGGCCCAGCGCTCGCAGCGGCGATAGAGGTCCGGCCAGTCGCGCCGCACTCGCTCGGTCAGCCTTTGCCCCGCCGAGGGATGCCGCTTGCCTGCCATCAGATGCGTGTAGCCGGCGCGGGCGGCGTGGTTGGCGTCGGTCGCCTCGGCCCAGGACGGGAACAGGTACCGCACCCCGACGCCGCGATGAGGCGAGTCCGGGTGCATCGCGTGAAAGCCGATACAGGCGGCGAGGAGGAACTGCTCGACCGCGCAGTTATGAGTGAACTGCACGATGAAGCGCCGCCAAATCGCCCGGTTCTCCTCGCCCTCGATCAACGCCAGCGCCACCTTGGCGAAGTAACGCAGGAACGCCGTGTCCTGGCCGCCGAGAATGCCGCAATTTTCGGCGCGGACGAAATGGCCGAGCGAGCAGGCCCATTCCCATTCGATCGGCAGCCGGCCGCCCCCGCCGCGCAGGGCCGTGTCGATGTCGTCGATGCCGTACTGCGATGCCTGATGGTACTCGGGATGCTGTGCCAGCACCGGGGCGTCAACGAGATACCCCGGCAGCCGCTTCCACAGGAACACGTCGCTGTCGATGTGCACGAACGGCTCTGTCTGAAGGCTGTAGGCGACCAGCTTGCCGAGCATCCACCAGCCGGGATCGCGCCCGGCGAGCCGGTCGAGTTCCGTCGAGACGGCGGTAAACGGCAGCCCGAGCCGGTCCACCAGCAATTGCCGGCCGGGGGTGTCAGTGACGAGCAGCGCGTCCGGGTAATGGCGCATTGCGGTCTGCACCGAGATGACCCAGGACAACAAATGATCTACCGGACGCGCCCAGGCATGGCGATAGTGCGCCGCATAGGGAGCCGACCAGAACGACCAGACGGCTTTCATGCCCGCGCGCTCAGCCGTGCCCGCCCGCGACGCTCGATGTGTCGCTGGTGCGGAACAGGCTGCCGACGCCCCCCGGACGGGTGAAGATGCCGGGTGGAATGACTGTCCCCCCGCCGGGGTGCCCGGTCACGGTGAGGGTCGCCGTGTTGCTCGCCGTGGTGCCGCTCGCTAGCGGCACGCTGACCGCAATCGTGTAGACTTCGGTGCTCGCGACACCCGTGTTGCCGACGGTGATCGCGACCGGCTGCGCGGGCGATTTGCTGCCCCGCGGCACCGTGACGGTGGCCGGCACCGTGACGATGCCCGTCGTGCCGCCGCTGACCGAAAGGGTCACCACGGTATCGGCGGGCGCGTCGTAGGCGAGCGCGAAGATCAGGGTGGGCGACACGGCGGCCTGCGTCGTGGTCGTCGGATCGACCAGCCGGAGCAGAATGGCGTTGCCGACAACGCCGACCTGCACCCAGGCGACCGCCGGCGGCGTCACCGTCACGCTGACCACGCGCTGGCTCGGCGCGAGATAGAACCAGCTTTCGAAATCGCTCGCCCTTACCGCGTCACCGGACGGGAAGGTTAAATCGGTGCGGGCCGTCTTGCCGTCGGCGCGGGTGGCCGGCACGCCGAAACTCTGGCCGTCGAGGTAGACGGGGGGGCCGGCGCCGGTCCCGCGGATCGCGTGCCCCTTCAGCGCCACCCGGACCCGCGCGAAAACGCCGCGGTCGACAAAGGGCTCAAGCGCCTGCATCAGTTGTGCGAGTTCGGTCGTCAACCTCCGCGGCATGGTCCAGACGACCACGTTGCCGTTGATCGCGACGCCGCCATCGACGATGAGCGCGAGACGTAGCGCCAAGGTGATGTTGCCATGCGCCGCCACGAACGCGGCAAATCCCGCATCCGACGAGGCGATGAACAGCGGCGCCTCGAGCTGCACGGTGAAGGTCGCGGCATCGATGCCGGGTGCCGGCGGCCCGTCGAGCGTGACGCTCAGCCCGGCCGCCTGGATTTGGTCGAGCGTGATAAGGTCGTCGTTCGGCCAGTTGATCGCGCTGACGTGCAGGGCGGTCGGCGTGGCTGGCGGCGTGAGCTCGGTCAGCGGCGAGAAGAAGTCCCGGCAATCCTCGGGGACGAAGCCGCCGAGCTTGTCGTCGAAATGGATGCAGGCGAGCGGCGCGCGGCGGATGCGCGTGTTGTGCGCCGGCTGGAAATCCGCGCCGTCGCTGGCGCAGGGCGGCCATTCCAGCGCGCCAGTCGCGGTGCGCGCCACGACCAGCCAGTAGTCGCCGGCGATGAACGGGCGCGCGTCGGAGAACTGCACGCGGATGCCGTTCTCCAGGCTGTGCCAACCGCCGGGCGTCATTGCGATGCCTGCTTCGGTGGCGTCGGCGTCGGTGTGGTCCCAGCGCCGGAGCTTGGCGTGGCCGTTCTCCGTATCGACCGCCGGCGCGGGTTGCGTGAGCGTGATGCGACGGTGCTCGAAATCGACGAACTTGATCTGGCACAGCTGGCCGGGCTGGTTCGGCGTCTGGCCGAACATGTCGCTGTCGTCGGAAATCTCCACCCATTGCAGCGGCGCGAAACCGAGATTGGCGTCAGGGCCGAGACTATCCACCGTAAGCACCGCGCCGCTGACATGGACGATGCGCGTCAGCACCGAGCCGTTCTCGCGCGACCACTTGAACGTCGCCGCGGCGAGCGGGCCGCCCTGATGCACCTCCACGCGATACAGCTGGTTCTCCAATCCGCGATACGCCGCCTGCGGCGACGGCAGACAGGGCCCCTGGCCCGACGTGTCGTCGGTGCTCGCCGTCATCGTGCCCGGCAAGAGGACGAGCGGCGGGCGGCGCATCGCGACGCAGCAGCTCTCTTGCTCGGATACACCACCGATGCCGCCGATCGCGTCGAGCGCGGCGGCTATCCGCGCGCCGGTGTCACCCGGTGTGCGCGCAAGACCCGATAGGGCTGCGGCGCCCGCACCGCGGAGAGAAACCAGCTCGGGAGCGAGGCGCGCGGCGCTCGCGCCACTTTGCGCGGCCTCGGTGGCGAGCGTGTCGGCGCGAGCCGTGATCGCTTGCAGGGCGGTCGATTGCGTTGCTTGTTGAAACGATGCGAGCGATTGGCGCAGCGTGTCCACCGCCTGCCGCAGATCGGGCAGGTTGGTCGTCGTCGCCGCGACCTGCTCGGCGACCACGCGCCACACCGTCTGCACCCGCACGGTGGTGTCGGCCTCGCCGAGCGCGGGGTCCTTGATGCAGGGGTCGTCGATCGGCGTGACCAGCCGTTGCCACGCCTCCAGCCAGACCCGCACCGCGCTGGCCCGCCCGACGCGGAGCGCCGCGAGCATTACGTCAAGGCCGGGCTGTGGGTCGATCAGCCAAGGTTGTTGCGTGTAGTCGAGCTCGATCGCGGCTTCGCAGAGCAGTCCGTCGACGTAGTAGCGTCCGGGTCCGATCAGCAGCGAGCGGTTATCGGAGCGCAGAGATATGGCGAAACCGGCGGCGTGGCGCGGCGCGCCGGTGGCACCGATCACGTCCACGGTCTCGGTCGCTAGCCGATGCCAGTCGATGGCGCGCTGCTCGTTGGCGTCGGCGTCGAGCTGTACGCGGCCTTGCTGTTCGAGCACGGCGGTGTAGTGCTTCGCCGGATCGAAGCGGTATCGGCTGAAGTCGCCCTTCATCGCATCCTCCCCCGGCGCGGCTTATATCAGCGCCACACCGATCGCGTACCAATGCAGCGCATCCGCGCTGTCCGTCTCCGTTGCGCGATCCCGGCCCGGTCCGTAGGCGCCCGGCGGCTCCTCGCGCGCCCGTTCCGCCCGGGAGGGGACGAGGAAGATCCCCGCCTCCAGGCCGAACGGCAGGTACTCATCGACGCGCGCCCGCAGATTGCCGACGCCCTGTGTTTCGTACAGCAAGTGGTAGGCGCCGATCTGGCTCTCGTCGTCCGCCCCCTGCCAGGCCGCCACGGGACAATCGCCGCTCAGCAGCGCGTAGGACGGGCTGCCGTAGCGCAGGCTGACGAATTGCGGCGCGAGCGCATATTCGAGCGACGTGTTGGCGCCGGGCAGGCAGCGGTACTGGCCGGGCGTGATCGCGTCGGACGGCACATAGCAAAAGCGCACGCAGCCGGACTGGCGGCGCGTGCACCAGACTGCCGCCGCCCACGGATCATGCACCGGCCGCCGTGCGAGAAAGATCGTGTTGGACGCGAGCGGCAGCAGATGGGTACGCAGCTTGCCGATGATGGTGCTGTCCTCGACGTGCAAGGCGCCGCCCTCGCCCATGACGTCCGGTCCCGCATAGGCAACGCGCCAACATTCGGTGGCGTCGACGACGGAGTTGGTAATGCGCGCCGAGGCGGAGGCGTGCACCAGGACGGGGCCGGTGACGCAGCGGTCGAGCGTCAGCGTGCTACTGGCGGGTTCCACCACCAGCGACGGTGCGCCGGGTTGGGCAGGCAAGCCGTGTCGCGTCAGCGCGCGGCCGGGAACCAGCGTGCTGTCCTGCAGCGTGACGTCGAGGGCGCGTCCGCTCGCGCGCAGGAAGCCGGCAATCAGCAGGCCGTTGAGGAACACCTGTCCCTGTGCCGCGTCCGTCGCCGTGCCGCCGCCGATCACGTCGATGTCGCCGTGCAAGGTGGCGCGCGAACGGGTTGGCGTCCAGGCGCCCGCGTCATTCACCTCCGCGCCCACGATCCAGAGCTGGCTGCCGGGCGGAACGCGGATCGCGTTGGCGCCGGTGAGGTCGATGTCGGCCACCATGAAATCGGCGAGCACGATCAAACCAACCGCGCCCGGCGGTTGCGCGTTGAATTCCTCCACCGCCCCTGCGAGCGTGAGCGGCGCGCCGAAAATGTCTGTCGCACCCGCACCAACGATTTGCGACCACGTCACCGTCGAACTGTCGAGCGGCAGACGGCTGCTGCGATCGTATGGCCCGCCGCCGATATCAGCCGAAAACCCGTAATTGTAGTCCAGCGTGACGACGCCTGGCGCCGGCAGATCGGGGGCCAAGGCAATGCGGCCGAGCGCCGGGTCGATCGCAACCTTCCCCGGGGGCGCCGTCGCCCAGCCGCCGTTCGCGTCCGAAAGGTTGCAGACGCAAACACGGTCGAGGCCGAGCGGGGCGCCATCGACGTGAATAAGAAGACTTCTGTTCGTGCCGTAGAAGGCGGCAGGATCGTCGTGGAACTCGCGCCGACCGATCGGCTGCGGAACGTCGGCACGGGTGGTCAGGCTGGCGAACAACTCGCGCGGCGGCGGCGCACTGAACAGCGACATGTCGGCGCCGAGCGGGCTGACGAGAAAGCGCCGCGCGTCGACCGGCGTAGCCCGCTGGCCAGTGACGGGATAGGCAATCCAGCGCCAAACCCAGGCGCCAATATCGGGAATGTTGGGCTTGCCCGTGCCGTGTAGCGCGATGTCGAGCGCCGCACGGTCGGGGGCGTCGGCGGTGCGGGTTCGCGGTGCGATGCGGCGGACATCGACGGTACGGTTGAGCGTGTCGAACGCCCCCCCGATCCGCGTGAGCGCCGCGCCGCGCCGCATGTCGGCAAAGGACGCGTGGTGCAGGCGGAGATGGCGAAAGCTCTCGTCGACCGCGAGGCGGCGGAAGTATTCGACGATGTGGACCGGCCTGCCGGTAACGTCGCGGCCGATCTGTTCGAGCGCGATCACCGTTCCCTTGCGACGGCGGTAGCCCATCGTGTTGGCGACTTCCGCACGCGAGCGCGCGCCGCCCGGCACGCCCTCGAACAACCCGGTCCAGCCGATCAGGTCGCCGATATAGGGTACCACCCAGGGCGCGCAGGTCTCGATGAACAGGTCGGCGTAGAGACCGCGCAGATCCTGCTCCAGCACGCCCGTCTGCTCGGCGATGATGCCGATGAGCGCCTTCAACGGCTCGCCGACCGCCGCGTCGCGGGTGCGATGGATCGCCGGCAGCAGCGCATAGATGTCGTCCGCGCTCAAGCTCACGACCATTGCTCCACGGACGACAGCGACAGCGGATCGAGCAGCAGCATCTCGGCGCCGGCGACCACGCCGCGCGCGCCGGCCTGGGGTGCGGCGGCGGGCAGGAAGTCGGGCAGCACCGAGGCGATGTCTGCGCGGGTGAAGCGATTGAGCTTCACGCCCTGCACGCCCGGTACGGACTGCATCGCGGCGATCACTTCGCTTTGTGCCACGCTCTGGCCGAGCGCGCGGGCCTCGAAGCCGAACGCGGCGAGCAACACCGCGCGCACCGCGGCGAGCACCAGGGCCGGGTCGTAACTGTCGGTATCGACGCGCACGAGGCCGGCGATCTCGAATCGTTTCGACTGGTACGGCAGCACCGTGACCGGCACGTAGCGGTTGCCGGAATCCCGCAGCGCGGCGGCGAGATTGGCGATGGTCTCGCCGTCAGGGTCGAGTGCCGCGCCACCGGGGCCCGCGACGGTGACGGTGACGCCGCGCGCGCTGCCCGACCACGTCCAGGTGGCTAGCGCGCGGGCGATGCCGGCGAAGGCGCTGGAGAAATCCTGGTAGTCCCGCAGCGAGACGACACGCTCCAGGGTCAGCACATGCAAAGGCGCGCTGCTGCGCGCGTCGGCCGGCGTGTCGGGGTCCGCTCCGCCGGTCGCGGCGGCGGGGTTCATCACCGATTTCAGCCCCGGCGGCCGGTCGATCGCGTTGCTGAGCTGGCCGGGTGCAACCATGCCCGACAGGCCGAGCCCCTTGCGATAGACGGCGCGCACATTGGTCTGGCCCGTGGGAGGGCGCGCACCCTGGTGGCCGTCGCCGAACAGCACGGAGATCGCGCCGTTCTCGCCGCGCCGGGTGGCGAACACTCGGTCGCGCGCGGCGGCGTCGAGCAGGCTCGGCTGCTCGTGCCAGCGCAGATCGTTCACCCAGACCTGCAACGTGGAGGCTGCACCCTGGCCGCTCGGCGCGCTGAGGTACGTGAGCGGCGACTGCTTGAGGGTGAAGCGCTGGTTCGGCTTCGAGGCGTCGGCGCTGCCGAGGATCTCCTGCACCGTCTCGCCATGCGTGCCGCCCACCACGTTGGCGTTGAGCGACACCGTGGCGCGATCGTAGATGCGAGCGAGCGCGTGGGCGAAGGTGAGCGTCGTCTGTCCCGCGTTGGCCGGCGCCACCGTGTCGAGCACCGCCGCCTCGCTGACCTCGGCATCGGCCTTGTCGGCGGGCAGCAAGGTGAGCGCGGTCGGCATCGCGGTCAGCGTCGCGGCGATGCCTTGCGTGGTCTGCACGCTCCACGCGACGGCACCGGAGGCCAGCGTGGTCGGCGGATAGGCGTCGGCGAGAAAGACGCCGCCGTCTGCGAAGGGGATCGGCGTGAGGCCGTCGGGGCCGACCAACGTTGCGGACGTGCCGGCGGGGAGATGCAGGCGCGCGCGCTTGCCGATCACGGCAACGGTCTGCCCCGAGGCGAGCATCCCGCCGCCCGCGACCGTGTCGCCGCTGCCCGCGACCGGACGCAGCATCCCCGGGCCGAGCGCGGGCGGCGCGCCGCTCCAGTCTACCAGCGGCTGCAGGGCGATGGGCAGCGGATCGCTTTGCACGAACGCCGTCGTGGCGCGCGTGCGCGCAACGAACCAGGCGAGCGAGCCGTCCTTGTCGAGCGAAAGACCAGTTGCCTTGGCCGGCAGCGTGTAGCGCAGCGGCGCGCGGTCCGAGGCAGCCTTGACGCGATACAGCTTGCGCTCCGCACCGTCCGACAGCACGAGCCAGGTGAACAACTCAGGCGACGCGGCGAACTCCGCCGCCAGCGCGGTGACCGGCGCGATGGCCGGCGGCGCGATGGCCGGGTACGTGCTGTCGAGGTCGACGTGGCTCGCGTCGTGGACGAACTTCCAGTCGCCGACCGGGAGATTGTCGATGGCCTTCTTGAGTGTCGCGGGATCGGGCGCATTGACGCCGAACAGCGAGGCACGGCGGCGCAGCGCGTAAAGCTGCACGTTGCCCGCCCCGTTCCGGAAGCCGGGGAACAAGCCGACATCCCAGGTGATGCGCGAGCGGCCGCCGGTGGCATCAGTGCTGATGGCGGTGACGAGGCGGAATTCCCACAGCTCGCTCGCGGTGTTGGCGAGCCGGTCGGCGTCGACGAACAGGATAGCATCCCCGGGATTAAGGCCGGTCGCGGTGCCGGTCAGCCACATCGAGGTGCTGATTGTCCTCCAGTCGACCGGCTGCGCGACGACGGGAAGAATCGCGTTATGCGCGATGCGCGCGGTGAGCGGCGCCTCGGTCTCGAACGTCGCCGGCTGCTGACCTGGCGCCGGCACGCTCTGCACGCGGGTGCCCGCCGGAACCAGCGCGGGATCAGGGGCGCCTTGCGCGTCGTTCAGCGTGAACGCGAGCGGGGCTGAGGCGGACACGCCTGGCGAAGGTTGGAAGCCGACCAGCCGCGCCAGCTCGAACACCGAGCGCGGCTGGACGGCGGTACGCAGGTACAATTCGTTGGCGATCCGCTCCTGGTAGAACGTGAGAATGTCGGCGGAAACGGCGAAGGCATCGAGCAACGCGATTGAAAAATCACGGTCCTCGCGCGTGGTGAGCGGCGCGACGGCGGGAAAGTCCGGATCGCTCAAAGACGCGAGCAGGCTCGCCTTGAAGCTCGCATGGCGGCCGACTCGGTAGGCGATCTGCGACAGGCTCGGCCGGTTCCAAATCACGGCAGGCGTCTCGCGCGCCACACCCTCGCAGCAGAAGCAGGGCAGGTTGGTGCTGTCGTTCATTCCCCGCCGTCCAGCGCAAGTTCGAGGATGCCATGATCGGAGCGGCTCGGGTTGTTATCGACGCGCGCGATCTCCAGCCGCTGCATGGTGATGAACCCGTCCGCGGTCGCGTCGCGCGCCGGGTCGCCGACGCGCTGGAAGGCGGTGGCGTGCACCGAGGCTACGCCCGCGATCGCCTGCACCGCCGCGATGATCGGGCTGAGATAGATTGTCTGGCCGAAGCTGAAGCAACTCGGGGCGAGCAGGCCGGGCGTGCCGTCGCAAGTATCGCCGGCGATCAGCACCTGAGACAGCGCGCGCGCGACATCGGTGCGGCGGTAGCGCGGCTTGACACACACGGCTAGCGCCACACGCAGCCCGACGATCACCGCCGGCTCCACTGCGAGATCGACACCCGCCATGCGCAGCAGGTTCAAGCGACCCAGCGTGGCGCGTGCGAGTTCGTCTGCGGTCTCTGTGCCGGGGGCCGGATCGATAGCGATGAAGGCGGTGCGCCAACTCCCGGTCCAGCGCAACGTCCCGCGCGCTTCGCGGATCGCTGGATCGCGCGCCGCCACGTCGCCGTAGTCGTTCTCCGCCACGGCGCGGAGTTGCGTGCGGAACGCCCAGGGCGCGCGCTGGCGGATCGCCTCCATTGTGTCAGGGTCGCGTCCGCCCGACGCGGCAAGCGGGTTGCGGACGGCGCCGACTCGCGCCTCCGCCGTCAGCACGTGCCCGAGCGTGCCGGGGCCGACATTCCCGATGCTGCCGTTGCCGGTGCGGAAGCGCGCGCTGAACGTCTGATCCTTCTCGGGGGCTGCGCCGTATTCGTCGTCGCCGAAGCGTAGGAACGTCGTGCCGTCGCGCTCGGTCTCCACAACGAAGCCCCGCTGCAGCGGATCGAGGCTGAGCAGGTCGCGCTCGGCAGACCACGTTCCGCCGCGATCGTCGGCCACGTGGAGTTGCGGCTTGGGCAATTGCGCGACCGGCGCGTCAGGCGGCAGCGGCGCGACGAGTGCCGAGGCCGACAGCGCAGAATCAAAATCGCGCGCGAAGGTGAGCGGCGAGGCGGGCAGCGCCGGGTAGAAGTACGGCGGCGGTGCCGTCGCCTCGATGACGCCGCAGCAATCCCCCCCGGCGCCGCCGATCGGCGCTGCGGGCGGCGCGGGGACGGTGCCGAGCGGCGTCCAGTCATGCCACAGCCCGTGATCGGCCGGCACCATGTTGCCGCGCGCCACGCTCACGCCCGGAACGGGCTTGGGTACCTTGTCCGTGGTGACGGAGGAGAGGCACAGCGGGAAGGGCAGCGCGTCGGCGGCGTTCCACTCGATTTCGGTAATCGGCACCTTGAGCGCCGGATCGGCGAGCGCCTGGTTGAAGCGGTCCGTATGCCGCACGCTGGTCAACCGCACTACCCAGCGATTGCGGCGATCCGCGTCCTCGAGCGCGCCGGTGTGCGGGCCGCGAACCTCCTCGAACAGCAGCGCGTCGCCCACGAACAGGTCATCGCGATGTCCCGCGAGCGTGGCCGCTGTTGCGCCGACGGGGAGGCAGCATTGTGTGTCGCCCCAGGTGTGGAACGGGATTTCCTCCAGGCTGTGGCTCAATGTCGCATCGACAAGTGTGGCGAACACCACGTTGGCATCCGCCAGCATCGCCTCCGCGAGCGCCGAATTTGGGTCGACGCGCGGCGCCACGCCGGCGACGCGCGGCAGCATGCAGGTCCCCTTCGGTAGCGTGACGTCCTTTTCGGCGGCGGTTAAAAACAGCCAGACGCGCGCGTTCTCGCCTTCGTCCACGCGATAGTCGACCAGCTTGGCATGACGGCGCAGCGAGATGCGGCTACGCGCGGTGCCGAGATACGCCTCCGTGCCCACCGCGTCCTGCCGATAACTGAGATGGTCCGCGACATAGGCCAGCGACTCGACCAGCGTGACGCCGAGATCGGCGGCGTGGCGCTCGGTCCAATCCGGCGCCAACACCGCCATGCGATCGAGCATCACCTGCACGAAGCCGGGATAGTCCTTGGCGAGATAGTTGATGTCGGGCTCGTCGATTGTGGGCGTGGGGCAGCACAGGATCGGCGCGCAGTCGGCGCTGACGGGGCAACCCGCCTTGAACGAGAATGCGACCTGCGACAGCGCCGGATCGACGCCGGCGGGTGGTTCGCTTGTCGTCTCGTCGGCGCGCAACCCCAGCGCGTAGGGCGAAAAGTCGCCCGCGCGATCGACCTGGATGCGCAGCGTGTTGGGCGCGCCGGCCGCCCGTGTGACGGAGAGCGCTTGCAGCCCGGTGACGCTCTCGCCGCCCGCGATGAGAATTTGCTCCGGGCCAAGTGCGAGTGGCGCCGGATCGCGAAGGAAGGTGAGCAGCAGCACCGTCTGATCGTCGGCGCCGGCGAGCTCCAGGTAGTCGATGCCGTTGAGTGTCGGCGTGCCGAGGACCAGCGTGCGGCGGTTGCGCTGGGCGCAGAAATAGACGGTCGCTGCCATGTCGCTCATGTCGCGCCGCCTCCGACGACGAACTGCGCCGCCTGCGCGCGCTGCGTCTGGATCACCGTGTACTGCACGGTGATGAGCAAGGTCGCGTCGTTGTTCTCGACAGTGACGGACTGCACCTGGATCAGGTCGGACAGCCACTGCTGCAAGCCGGCCTGGATCAGTTTCTGCTGAGCGATCGCCAGCGTGTCGCTGTTCGGTGCGAAGACGAGCTGCGCGGTGCCAGTGCCGAATGTGGGGCGGTTCACCCGCTCGCCGGGTGCGGTGAGCAGCAGCTGCTCGATCAGGTCGCGGATGTGGCGGTCCTGGTCCGTAGCCGACGCGGTGCGGCCGGAGCGGTCGAAGCCGAAGGGAAAGGCGAGGTCCATGCTCCCTCGGTTTCCTCTATTGAGCGGAGACGCGCGTCTGCATAACAAGCGGCAGCAGAGGCGCGCCGGTGGGAGCACAGATTGCCTGGCTGCTCTGCACCAGCAGCGGCTGGGCATTGGAAGTGACGCGCGTAGTGCCGACCAGCCACTGCGCGGTGACGCAGGGCCCAGGCGCGGGTGGCACGAAGGGGCAGGCGGCGACCGCCCAGGGCATCGTCATCAGCACCGAGGGCGCGCCCGATAGCAGCACGCGGGGATTGGGCGCGGTCGGCTGCGCCTGACCGCCATGCGCGCAGATCACGGTCGCCCCTACCTGCAACAGAAAGCCCGGCATCTCTGCTCCCCTCAGATCACCGCCAACGCGCCCTGGTTGATGGTGACGCTCGGCCCGACCATCGTGATATCGGCGCCCTTGCCGTTGCTGATGATGATGCCGGCGTCGGTGACCGAGATCATCGCGCCGGTGGTCGTCTTGAGCTGGATGCCGCCGGTCGGCCCCGGAATGTCGCTGATGAGCACGCTGTTCTGGAGCTGCGTCTGCAACAGGATCTGCTGCACTGCGGGCGGCACCGCCGAGGCCAGGGCAGGGACTTCGCCCACCCCCCAGAAGCAGCCGGTCCAGATCGGATGGTCGCGCTCGCCCTGCTCGAACTCGATCCATACCGCCGTGCCGATTTGCGGCACCGCGAACTCGCCGCATTGCAGGCCGGCGAGCGGCACGCAAGGCAGCGCCCAGCTGCTCGGCAGCACGCCCGTGACATCCGGCACGATCGCCTGGATGCGGCCACGCATCTCGGGGTCGATGTTGTTGAAGACCGTGCCGCGATACTTGCCATAGAACTTTGCCACTTGCCCTCGTCAGCTCTTCAGAGGCCGATGGTCGGAACCACCGGCGTGTTCGAGATCAGCGCGTTGCGCGTCAGGGTGAAACTCTGCTTGTACTGGCCAAGCGCGATGCTGTGCGTGACGCTGTCGACGTAGTGCAGCCCGTCGAACGCGGGGCCGGCGCCGCGCACGCCCACCAGTCCGCGCGCCTGCAGCACTCGCCCATAGCGCAGCACGTCCAGCGAGCCGCTGCCCGTCACCACGTCGGCGTTCGCCGAGGCGCGCGCCATGCCCATCATCAACGCCTGGCCCGGCGTGTATTTCGCGGTGTCGGTCAGGCGCTCGACGCGCGTCGGCGTCGGCACCACCACACCGAGCGGCGGGTTGAGCGGTGTGACCGGCGGGATGGGAATGGGGATCGGAACGTGCGTGGTCTCGTCCTGGATGAAGACGATCGGCAGAGTTGCCTTGCTCGGCTCATAGCGGAAGCTGAGCTGCTCGACGTTCGTCCAGGTATCCATGTTTACATTGAGCGCCGGCTGCGGGATGCCGAACTTGACCTGCGGCCCCCAGTACCCGCGACTCACGCCTGGCAACGGCCCGGGATCGAGATAGAACACGTAGCCGTTCTCGGTGGCGAGCTTGGTGACATAGGCGAAATCGGTGCCGTCCTGCGCCGGGATGCGATCGACCGGGATCGGCAGGTCGGGGACGAGGCTCGGCACGATCTCGGGGATCACGCCGTACATCGCGTATTTGGCGAGGATCGCGCCGACCCGCAGCTCGGCCGGCATGGCCGGATACGGCAATCCGTCCATCGGCAACAGGTCCATCACGGCGGTCAAATCCTCGCCGATGATGGTGATGGTGGAGTGTCCGGCGCTCGACGACGGCTGGGTCTCGTGGTGACGCATCACGCCGTCCATCAGCACCTGCGGGATGTTGTTTACCGTAACCATGATGACGACGCGCAGTTCGACCGCCGGCGGCGCGAGCAGGAACACGGTTTGCAGCAGCGAGCGGTCGCCGAGCGTGAAGGACAGCCGGAACCCGCTGCGCCCGGTCGAGTTGATCGTCACCTCGACGGCGGTGAGGGCGTCGACAATCGGCTTCGGCGCCGGCAACGGCACCACCGGCCCCACCAGCAGCGTGAGATAGACACCGCTAGCCATTGCTTCCGCCCGCTGCGCCGATGCCGGCCGGCAGGGTGACGCGCAGCACGCGGCCGGGTTCCGCGACCAGCGCGTCAGGATCGGATGCGGCGTTGGCGTCGCACAGGATCCAGTACAGCAGCGGATCGCCCATCTGCGTATTGGCCACACTGTCGATGCGATCGCCCTGCACGACCACGTATTGCCGCATGGTGGAAAACTGGTCCGGCTGCGGGATGATACGGCGCTGTAGGTAGCGAACCTCGGTGCCGTCGGGGCGCGTGTAGCTCGCCGTGCCGAGGCCGTAGTAGCGGCTGTTCGGCTGCGTCAGCGCCCCGCTGGTGCCGCCCGCGGCGACAAAATTGTCGATGGCGCCGCTCATAGCGACAGGCTCGCGGCGAGGCTGCCGGCCGCCTGGATGGCGTTGGCGATCGCCAGCGCCTCTTTCTCGATCTGGTAGACCATGTAGAGCGCGCCGGCCGGGTTGAGGAAGCCGGTGTCGTTGACGTTGAGCACGCGCATTTCGAGCGAGATTTTGGCACGGATCGGGTTGAGGTTGGTGTCGAACGCCTCCTCGGTGATGTCGAGGGAGGTGATCCGTACCGGCGTGATGCGCGTCGCATTCCACACGAACACCGCGAGCGGCGACTGCATCGGCAGGATCTCGATGGTGCCGAGCAAGGTGAGCGCCTCGTTGACGATCAGATCGACGCTCGACGGGTAGACCAGCATCTCCAGAGCGGCGAGTTGCGGCTGGATGCCGAGCGTGAGCGCCGTCGCGCCGGAGGCCTCGAGCTGGTCGGTCGCGTCGATCTCGGCGGCGACGCTGATGGTCTCGATCGGCGGCCCCTTGAGGCGCAGGATTTCCGAGCGGTCGGGCTGCTCGCTCACCGCCTGGGGCTGCAGCTTGCGGGTCAGCGTGTCGGGATTGTACTGCAGCGAGATGGTGCCGAGCGGGATACCGGTATCGGGGTCGAGCGTGACGATGCCGCCCTTCATCAGGCGCGGTGAAATTGGTGAGCTCATCTTGGCGCTCCTGACGCGGCGATGCTCGACCAGACCGCGCCGGCGGCACGGCGTCCGGTGTGCTCCGGGGTGCGGCCTGGGACGATGCGCTGGGCTCGCAGGCTTTCGGTGGCGAATGGCGCGAAGTGGGTGTTGGATTGTGCGGCTAGCGTGGTTAGCTCACGCTCGATGGCCGCTGCCAGGCGCGCCGTGTCTGACTGCGAGACGCCGTGTAGCACGAGGCGGTCGATGTGGAGGTGCGTGGTGCTTTGAGGCGTGGTGTTCGCGCGGCGGCGTCGTCTTTCGGCGTGGGCGCTCGACCCCCTCACCCCAGCCCTCTCCCCCAAGGGGGAGAGGGAGCAGGAAAGGCCCTCTCCCCCCTGGGGGAGAGGGTTGGGTGAGGGGGTTTCGGGTCGGGCAGGAGTCATCACTCCCACCCCTCCGTCTCTATGCGCCCCAGCGGCTTCTCGAGCTTGGCGTATTCCGTGCGCGCCGCGGCGAGCAGGTGGCTCATGCGCACCGGCTCGGCGGCGTCGGCCGCCAGGAAAGCAGCGTGCATCGCGATGTTACGGATGATGCCGCCGGCGATGCCGAGCCGTGCCAGGCGGGAAACGTCGAGCGACGCCGTGGGCGTGTCCTCCGGGAACACGCCTTTCCAAATGCGCGCGCGCTCGGCGACGTCGGGGAACGGGAACTCGACGACAAAGCGGATGCGGCGCAGGAACGCCGTGTCGATGGCGTGGCGCATGTTGGTGGTGAGGATGGCGAGGCCGCGATACGCCTCCATTCGTTGCAGCAGATAGCTCACCTCAAGGTTGGCGTAGCGGTCGTGGCTGTCCTTCACCTCACTCCGCTTGCCGAACAGCGCGTCGGCCTCGTCGAACAGCAGGATGGCGCCGCTGTCCTCGGCGGCGTCGAACACGCGCCTGAGGTTCTTCTCGGTCTCGCCGATGTATTTGCTGACCAGCCCGGCGAGATCGATCTGGAACAAGTCGAGATCGAGCGTATGCGCCAGCACCTCCGCGGCCATGGTCTTGCCGGTGCCGCTGGCGCCGGCAAACAGCGCGGTAAGCCCGAGCCCGCGCGAATATTTCCCGGCGAAGCCCCAGCGTTCGTGGACCGTGACACGTTGGCGTACGTGGGACGCGATCTGCCGGAGCGTGCTGGTCTGCGCCTCGGGCAGGACCAGGCTGTCCCAGTCGGCCCTAGGCTCGATGCGGCGGGCGAGCTGCTCCATCGAGCGGCGCGCGTGCGCGCGGCCGATGCGCCAGGCGGCGCGGCCAAGCGCATCGCCGCCGGCATCGGCGCCAATCAGGCCGAGGGCCGCGCCGGCCGAACGGATGGCCGGCGTGTCGAGGCTGAACTGGTCGGCGACTGCGTCGAGCGCGCCATTCATGCGCGCGGCGGCCGGGATGCCGATGCTGTCGGCCCACACCTGCCGCCGCTCCGCCGCCGAGGGTGACGGCACCGCGATCCGCACCGCCGCGAACCCGTCCGGCGCCGCCGCTTCGTCCGCCTCGACCAGCACGGGAACGTCGATGCGCGCGAGGAGCGCGAGCAGCGGCCGCGCCTCCGCCGCATCGGCGACTTGCACGCACAGACCGGCCGGGGCGAGCCGCGCCTCGCGGTTCCACTGCCGCGCCAGCGCCTCGCGGTCGAGGGCGGCGGCCGGAATATCGGCCGCGCGTAGCAGATTGGGGGAAAGCCCGGCGAGGCGCAGCGACCTCGGCGGCGGCCAGAGCGCGATCCGCCGCACTTCGGCCGGTGAGCAGCACGCAGCCGTCGGACGCGACCAGCGCGCGCGCCGCGGACCCCGCGGCGTCGCCGATCCAGGCAGGAACGAACGCGGCCGGCGGGATGGGCGCGATCACGCCCTCCAGTCGCTCGTCGCTGCTCTGCACGCCGGCAAGGCGGTGCAGGATACGTTCGTCGATGCGCAGCTTGCTCCCGGTGAGCGTTTCCTCCGGGACTATCTCCACCAGCCGCCAATGGCGCAGCGGGCGGTCGCGCGAGAGCGCGCTCCAATGCGCGTCGGGCAACGCCGCGAGCGCCAGACCGAACGTGGCGTAGCCACGGCGCGGATCGCCCTGCGCGGCGGCGCAGGTCTCGGCGAAGCGGCCTTCCAACTCCACGCCGGCGCAGAGCAGCAGTACGGCTCGCTCGAACGGGCTCAGCGCGAACAGCGCCGTCAGCGTGTCGATCGCGGCCGGCGGATCGAGCGGCAGCGATAGTTCTAACGGTTCGGTGGGCTCGGGCTTGCCGGCGTGTCGGCACAGTGCCGCGTAGACCGGGCGCAACGCCGCGACCAGCGCTGCCTGATTCGCCGACTGCCAGGCTTCGGCCAGCATCGTCATGGCGTCACCACGATCCGCGGGACATAGGCGGGCGGCACCAGCGCGGCATTCAGCGTGATGCGGCTTTCGGCACCGTCGATCCGCACGCGCAGCGGCAGGCCGGGTGCAGGCGTCGGCACGAAATCGGCGGGCAGCCGGAAACCGAGCGTCGCGGACGTGGCGGGAGAGGCGAGCGGACGCGGGTCGATCTCGACGGACTGGCTGCCGATCAGCAGCGCGGCGCGCTGGCGGCGGCCGACCGGCGGATTGAGCGTGAGGGTGAGCGTGGTGCCGACCTGCGCGGTCGCGGGCGGTGCGGTGATGGTCGGCAGCAGCATGAAGCTCGCCGGGTTGGAGTTGAAGCCACGATGCGGATCGGTGGGCGCGCCGAAACTGACGTTGCGGGTGATCTGCACGCCGCGCACGCCGGCGAGCAGGGTGGTGGGGATGGTGACGCGGACCGCGCCGTCCTGCACCGTGTCGGGCGTCGCCTGGGTGCCGTCGTCGAAGCTGACCAGCGTGTCGGCCACACTGTCGCCGACGAAATGGTGACCGCGGATAGTGAGCTGTTCGCCCGTCGCGACCATGCCGGGCGAGACGTCCTCGATCACCGGCCGCTCCATCGGCTGCACCAGGATGTTGCGGACCTGCACTGGTAGGCTGACGCGCACCGGGCGCTGGCGCTGGATCAGCACCACCGTCGCGAGATAGGCGGCCGTCGCGCGGTAATGCGCGTTGAAGGCGGGCCAGAGCCGGTAGACTTCCTCGGTGGTCAGCGACTGCGGCGAAAGCTTTATCAATTCCGCCTGGTCGGCGAGCGTGCTGAGGCCGACCGCCTGCATCTCGCCGGTCGCACCGGGCTGGGTGCGCGTGCCGGTGAGCGCGGTCTGCACCAGGTCGCGGCTCAGCACCGGCTGCTCGTGCAGCAATTGCATCGCCCAGCCGAGCAGGATCTCGCCGTCCATCTCGTTCGGCCCGTAGGCGGAGAGCAGGTAATGCAGGTCGAGCGCCAGCGGCGGCGTGGTGAGCCGCCTGCCGCCGCCGTCGCGCTCCGGCAGCTCGACGTTCCGCCAGCCGACGTTCAACCCGATGTGATACATGAACAGGTTGAGCTGCGGGGTCTCGGTCGCGCCTACCACGATGCGGTCGGGCGGCAGCGCACTCACCAAGGGCGTGACGCCGAACACGGTATCGAGGCCGCTGGCGGTGAGCGCGTCACGCAGCATCCAGCGCAGCACCGCCGTGACACCCGCGACGGCGAGGAAGTCGCTCATCGCCGCCGAGCCAGATAGTCGGCGAGCGACAAGCCTGTATGCCGCGCGGCAGCGGCGCGCACCGGGGCTGGCCGCTCGGGAGCGGCGTGGACCTCCACGCGACCAATGCTGATGTGCACGTCCGGCGCGAGGGCGGGCGTTTCCGGGCGAGGCGTCTCAATTGCCGCTGTTCGGGCGCCGGCGAGCGCCGCTTCGCGGGCGAGGAACGGCGAGACGCCGGCAGACGGGCGGCGGTCGAGATTGGCGGGCGCGGGGTCCGCTGACTTTGACCGGGGAGAAGCCCACTCGGAAGAGGTCGGCGAGGGCGAAAGCGGTGCAGGTGGAGCGACCGCATGGACTGACGGTTCGGGCCGCGGCGCTTGATCCAGCGGCATCCTCGCCAACACGCGAACGGGCTGCGGCGGGACTGTCACCAGGGGCGACGGCAGAGCGTCCGCGATGGGCCCGACCGGGCTGCCTCCGGCGACGGGCGCATCCCCCTCCGATCTCCCGTCGCGGCGCGCGAGAGGAGGTGCCGCGCTCGGCGTTGGCGGACCGGATGAAGCCGGAAAAAGCGGGTCCGGCGGGATGGGCGGACGAATGGGCGAGCGGTCGCGGTCGCGCGTCACCGGGTCGGTGATCGGCTCCACTCCGGTTACCTCCGATAGTCCTGACAGCGGCGCGGCGGCGTAGCGCGAGGGTAGCAGCGGCTCGGCGACGGGCAAGCGGCCCTGTGCGCGCAGCACCAGCCGGATGAGGCTGTCGCTCATCCGCTCACCCGGCCGAGATAGGCGGCGCGACGCGCCGGGCTCATCGCCAGGATCGCGCTCTCGGCCCAGCCATAGGCCCACGCTAGCCCATGCACCTCGTCGAGCAGGCCGCGCGCGGCATGACGGATTTCGGCCCAGAGGAAACTCGCGATGTCGAAATGGATCGCTTGGCGCGCCGCACACGCTGGGCAGGCGAGGGAGAGCGAGATTTCCGCCGCCTCGTGCATCGCGTCGAGCCGCGCAAGTGCAGCATCGCGGAGCAGCGGGGGCAGCGGAATGGGCACCGTCCCCTCGGCACAGCGCGCGAGCAGCGCGTCGCGCGCGGCCTCCAGATTGGGCGCGGCGGCGGCTTCCGCGATATCGCGCGTGTTCGCCGTGCGAAGCCGGAGCGTGACGCCATCGAGCGTCAGTGTACCAACCGCTTCGGATGCTCGCAGGGTCGCCGCGATGTCGGCCGCTTGAAGTCCGAACTCAAGGCGCTCGCCGCAGGCGTCGCACGCGGCGTAGGCGGCAAGGGTCGGGCCAAAGCTGCGTGCGTGCAATGCGAGCAAGGAGGCATCGCGCGCCGCTAGCGGGAGCATAGCCGCGTCAGTCTCGACCAGCGCGGGACAGCCGGCACGCAGCATAGTCAGCGCGCGCGAGGGCGGCGTCTCGGCGCTGCCGCGCTCCCACGCCGCGAGGAGCCGCTCGCCCGAAAGGGCTTGCATGGAGCCGATCGGGTCGGCCCCTTTGGGTGAAACTCCTGGATGCATGGCGCACCAATGCCCGCGGTGATGGCGTCGTGGTTACGCCGGCGTCAGCGTGGGCTCGGCGGGCTCCACCACGGCGACGTCGCGTTGCCAGCCTTCGTTCTCAAGCTTGATGTGCTGGATTGCGACGGCGTTGGCGTTGGCGTCGAGATCGGGCAGCGCTTGGTATTCCGAGACCCAACAGCGGAACACCTTGTACGAGATCGCGAGCTGGCCCGCCTCGTTGTAGAAATCGAGGATCACGTCCTTGCGGAAATCCGCCAGCGACACCTCGCTGCCGAGCGACGCCTGCAACTGCCAGACCTTGCTCGCCCAGTTCTCGAATTCGAGGTCGTGCGTCACGCCGCGTTCCAAGGTGATCGCGTCGAACTCGGAGCGTCCGGGCGCTTTGCGGCTGGTCGAGGGATCGCCACCCTCGCGGTGCTTGACGACCTCCGTGGTGCGTTTGAGGGCCGAGACCTTGCTGATGCCGGCGACGTAGCGGCCGCCCCAGCGCACCCGGAACTTGAAGTTCTTGTAGGGGTCGAACCGCTGCGGGTTGACGACGAATTCCGCCATGAGCCTGGTCCTTCGATCGGCTGTTGAGCGTCAGGTCTGAAGCTGGCCCGCGAGCTGCTGGATCTGGATCACCACGAACTCCGCCGGCTTCAGCGGCGCGAACCCGACCAGGATGTTGACGATGCCGTTATCCTGATCGCTCGGTGTGGTGGTGTCCTTGTCACACTTCACGAGATAGGCGTCCTTCGGCGAGCTGCCCTGGAACGCGCTACGCCGGAACAGATCGTGCATGAACGAGCCGATGTTGAGCCTGAGCTGCGCCCATAGCGGCTCGTCGTTCGGCTCGAACACCGCCCATTTGGTGCCGCGATACAGGCTCTCCTCGATGTACAGCGCGAGCCGGCGCACGGGCAC
Organism: uncultured Alphaproteobacteria bacterium; assembly: GCA_963795435.1. Classification (GTDB taxonomy): domain Bacteria; phylum Pseudomonadota; class Alphaproteobacteria; order Acetobacterales; family Acetobacteraceae; genus JAFKFI01. Next base: position 2,454,506 of record CAWCHV010000007.1, on the reverse strand, counting down.
GTACTTCCACTGGCTGCCCTCGGCATCGGAGCCGACCAGCGTGCGGGCGCCCCAGCACACCGTGCCGTAGATCGGGAAAGTGCGGAAACAGTTGAGGCCGAGCGGATTGAGTACGCCATTTTCCGGATCGCTGAGCTTGTATACCGTCCCGCTCACACCGGTCAGCGTCGCCTCGGTTCCCGCCGGGGCTTTCCAGACGCCGCGCGTGCTGTCGATCCGCGCATAGAGCCCGGCCACCACGCCCGATGGCGCGAAGGTGCGGAGCTGATAGTTGTTGGCCGGGTCAGGCAGGCGCAGGCGCGGGAAGTAGGCCGCGCCATTCTCCTGATGCACGCCCAGGCCGACACTCTTCCAGTCCACCGCCGCGGCGACGGTGTTGACGGGCGGCGGCGGGTCGACCAGCAGCATGGCGCGGAACTGTTGGCAAAGGCTGATCGCCGCGCTGTAGATGCTGTTCGGATCGACCGCCGGATCGAGCGAGTTCGGATCACCAGCGTTCGCGCGCGTGGCATCGGGAATGCTCAGCAGGTTGAAGAGATCGATCTTGCGAAGCGCATAGATGCCGGTGAACAGCAGCTCGTCGCCGATCAGCTCCGTGGTGCCGGGCAAGCCGTTGCCGTCGGTTCCCGGCTTGGAGCCTGTCTGTTGGCCTAAGAGTCCGGTTCGTGCCTAGCGTGTAGTGCGCGACGTTGACCGCCGCCGCCGCCAGACCGAGCGGCGTCGCGGCATCCTTCAGAGGGGATCCCGGCGGCGTGAAGCTCAGCTCGGCGTCGTTGAAACCGGGGCCGGTGAGGCTGGCCGCGTTCGGCAGGTAGCCGACAACGCGGATTGACTGATTGCCGCCACCTGCATCGACCGCCGTGCAGCGCACCGCGGCCGTCGGCCAGTTCACCGCGAGACTGGCATTCAGCGCGCGCTCAAGTTGCGCGGCGACGCCGGCGACGGTCTGCGGAATCGGCGCGCCCTGTGCGAACACCTTGACCGTGAGCGGGAACGCTGACGGCGGCGGCGTGGGTTGGGAGACCGTGACAATCAGCCCGAAATCGTCCGTCGCCACCACCGCCGCCGCGTTGCCGCCGATCGCCGCATTGATCGCGGTCGGTACCTTGGAGGCGTTCAGCGTCAGCGTTGCGCCGATCACGCCGCTGCGCGCCGGCGGTCCGGCGGGCGGAGTGCCGCCAGGCCAGGGCGCCACGAGCCCGACTTTGACAAGCTGCGACCCGGTGTCTGGATCGTTCACCACCGGTAGTACGTAATTCGTCCTGTTCAGGTTGAGAGAAACGGACGGAAACGTCTCGACGGTACCGTCCTCGACGTTGGTGATCGCTAGGTTGAAGGCCGTGGGATCCGACGACTGGTCCACACCGTCATAGTCCACGTCGATCAGCAGGTTGCCGTTCGCCCATAATCCGCTGCTGAGCGCGGTAAACAGCAAATTGGCGAAGGCCACCTGCGCGCCAGGCTGCTGGCCGGGCAGGTACTTGTGCGGCACGCGCACCACATAGGCCTGCGCGCCGCCATTGGCGAAGAACTGCTGTACTGCATATGAAACTTCGCTGAACCTGTCGATGCCGCCGAATTGCCGCTCGTAGTCGGAAAAGCTCAGGATCTGCTCGGCGCGGCTGTCGATGCCGCGCGAGGTGTAGCCGACGAAGGCGGTGATCGACGTCGCCACCCCGGCGATCGTATGAACCGGGCTCGGCAGTTCCTCGATATAGACGCCGGGATAGGTGGGCGTGATCGCCATGGCCGTTCCTTCCGCAACCAGATCACGCTGCGTCACTCTGCCGCGAGCCCTGTCGCTCGCGGATCAGTAACGCTAGCTGTATCGATCGGCGCGCGACGCATTTTGTCGCGCGCGTTGCCAGTCGACGCACGGCCGTCCCACACGGGCCATCTGGCCGCACGACACCGCCCCGCAACTCGGGCATTCGTCGTGTAATGCGGACCATATGTTGATCGAGGGACCGTTATGTGTGGTCCGGAACGAAGGCGCTCGTTCGCGCTGGATCTGCTCCCCTAGCGCAACCATCGCATGTGCATCTCACTGCGTTCAAGCAGATTCTTTGCCTGATCGCGATGAAGCGCCGCGCCGCAGCATCACAAAGTAGCGAAATGAAACGGGTCGCAGGAGCGGAATGACTTCCGCTCCTGGTCTGCTAGAGATACACTGCCTGCATCCCGCCTGCCGGGTAGCGTGTGCCGGAAGCCGCATCGCGCGGAATGGCGGCGGAGATCCGCGCGACCTCGTCGGAACTGAGCGAGAACCGTAGCGCTCCGAGATTCTCATCGAGCCGGGCCGCGTAGCGGGTTCCGGGGATCGCCGTGACGTCGGGTCCCTGCGCGAGCAGCCAGGCGAGCGTAAGCTGCGCGGGGGTGCAGCCCTTCTCCGCCGCGATCGCCTCCACGCGCGACACGAGTTCGCGGTTCCACGCGAAATGCTCGGCCTGAAACCGAGGGTGTGCGGCGCGCCGGCCGTCAACATCCGACCGGCTCTGGATCGCACCAGTAAGGAAGCCGCGCCCCAGCGGCGAGTAGGCAACGAAGCCGATGCCGAGAGCCCGTGTGGTCTCGCGCGTCTCCTCGGCCTCGATACGATATAAGAGCGAGTATTCCGTCTGCACGGCGGCGATGGGATGCACCGCGTGCGCCCGGCGGATTGTCGCGGGAGCCGCCTCCGACAGTCCGAGATGGCGCACCTTGCCTTGTGCCACGAGACGCGACATCGCACCGACCGTCTCCTCGATCGGCACCGAGGGGTCGACACGGTGCTGGTAGTAGAGATCGATGAAATCGACGCCGAGCCGCTTCAGGCTGGCCTCGCACGCCTGCGTCACATAGCCGGGCCTTCCGTCGACGCCGTTAGGCCCGCCCTCCCGCCTGGTCTGGCCGAACTTGGTGGCGAGCACCACCTGGTCGCGCCGGCCCTTGATCGCGCGGCCGATGAGTTCCTCATTATGGCCCCAGCCGTACATGTCGGAACTGTCCAGATGATCGACGCCGCAGTCGATCGCGTGACGGATCAGGTTTTCCGAGGCCGAATCGTCCGCCGCACCGTAGACGCCGGACAGCGGCATACAGCCGAGACCAATCGCCGAGACCGCCAATCCGCTCGCGCCGAGCGCGCGGTGCTCGATCTTGTCCGCCATCGTTCGTCCCTCCGTGTGGGCTGTGGGGCGGAAGGAGCGTAGCGCATTCCGGCGCCGTGTCCTGAAGCTGGCGGGCTGGCGTCCGTCCTAGGCCTGGCGGGGGCCGCCGAGATTACCCAGGAGGCCTCGCAGCACGCCGGTGAGATTGGCGCTCGGCGTCTGCACCTCGCCCGACGGGGTCAGGTGATCGACCATATGCGGTACCGCCTCCGACAGCACCTGACGCATCGCATCGGGGGTGGTGCCGGCCTGCTTGGCCCAGGCCTCTATCTGGTCGGGGCCGAAGGCCTCGGCTACCTGGTCGGACGAGACTGGCTGGTTGGAGCCGGTCGCCACCCAAGATTGCGCCTGCTGACCAGCGCCGGCAGCCTGAAAGCGAGAGAGGATCGCCGCGACGCCGGTATTGCCGTTGTTGTCCTTGGTTGCCAGCACCTGCTCCAGGATGCCGACAATAGGCGATTGCTGGCCCTGCTGGCCGCCTCCGAGCAACCCACCAAGAAGCTGACCCAACGTGCCGCTCATCGCAATTCTCCTGCCATGCCAAGTCGTCCCCGCAATAACAGGTCGCGGGCCTCTCATGGCTAGCTCACCTATATTTTACCGCCAGTGCTGTCGGTCGGGATGGCTCAGGCCGGTGCGCGTTCGGCCTTCCGCTTGCGAACGTGCCAAGCCTCCATGAGCTGCAGCACCGTGGCCGCGGTTTCCTCAATCGAGCGGCGGGTGACGTCGATCACCGGCCAGCCGCGCCGGTTGCAGAGACGCCGAGCCCAGAGGAGTTCCGCCTTCACCGCGTCCTCGTCGATGTATTCCTGCGCATCGTGGCGGACATTGCCCGTCGCAGTGCCGGCGCCGATCAGGCGCAGCCGGTGGCGGCGGATTTCCACCAGAGACGCCACATCCAGGGTGAGACCGATGACCGGGCAGAGCGGCGCGTCGAGCCCTGGCGGGTCCGGCAGGTTTGGCACTAGCGGAATATTCGCCGCCTTGATACCGCGATTGGCGAGATAGAAGCAGGTCGGCGTCTTGGAACTGCGGGAGACGCCGACCAGCACCACGTCGGCCTCGGCGATGCCGGCCTGGGATTGGCCGTCATCGTGCTGAAGCACGTAGTGCATGGCGTCGATGCGGCGGAAATAGTCGGCGTCCAGCACGTATTGCCGACCCGGCCGGGCGGTCGCCTGCTCGCCTATCTGTTCCTGCAGCAGTCCCATCACCGGGTCCAGCACGTTGACCACCTGCACGTTGAGCCGCTGGCAGGTGGTGTCGAGATCGGCCCGCAGCGCCTTGTCCACGAGGGTGGAGAGCACCGGGCCGGGCTCCGCCTCGATCCCTTCCAGCACCCGATGCAGCTGAAAGCGGGTCCGGATCAGGCTCCAGCGATGATAGACAATCTGCACGTGCTCGAACTGTGCCGTGGTCGCCCGGGCGATGGAGTTGAGCGTCTCCCCGGTCGCGTCGGAGACCAGGTGAAGGTCGATCTGATGCGTTGCCATGATGGGAGGATAGCGGGGATAACCGGCCCTCGCACCGGAAAGCTCATGGACCCGAACGAAACCCGGGGACAAGTGAGGCGCTTGCCGGATCCTTTCGCGTCAACCTAAGGTTGCCTGTGGATTTGTGAATAACCTCCATTTCCCCAGCGTTATCAAGGAGACAGGAGGATGCCACATTGCGGGAACCTTGCGCTGGGTTTCGCGAGAGCGAGGTACCCCGCTATTCACAGGCCCTACTGTCACCTCCCCCTCTTTTCTAAATCTTCTTTCCTGTTAAGCGGAGGGGATGACGAAGACGCTGCTCCGCACGCTGGCCGGCGAGGCGGTCTGGCCGCCGCCCATGTGGTTGATGCGCCAAGCCGGTCGCTACCTGCCGGAATACCGGGAGATCCGGGAAAAGGCGGGCGACTTCATCGCGCTCTGCACCGATCCGGCGCTTGCCGCGGAGGTGACGTTGCAGCCGATCCGCCGCTTCGGCTTCGACGCCGCGATCCTGTTTAGCGACATCCTCGTTCTGCCCTGGGCGCTCGGGCACGGGTTGCGCTTTGCCGAGGGCGAAGGCCCTGTGCTGCCCCGGCTTCGTGATCAGGCCGGAGTTGAGGCGCTGGATCGGGGCCGCATCGCTGAGGCGATCGCGCCGATCCTGGAGACGGTGCGGCGGGTACGGGAGGCGCTCGACGAGCGGACGACGCTGATCGGCTTCGCGGGGGCCCCGTTCACCGTCGCCTGCTACATGATCGAGGGTGGCGGCTCGAAGGATTTCGCCGCCACGCGCGAGATGGCCTACCAGGACCCGGACCTGTTCGGCCGGCTGATGCAGGTGCTGACCGAGGCGACGATCGACTACCTGCTGGCGCAGATCACCGCGGGTGCCGAGGCAGTGATGCTGTTCGACAGTTGGGCCGGCGTGCTGTCGCCGAGCCTGTTCCGCGCCCATGTGACGGCGCCCACTCGACGCATCGTCGGTGCGTTGCGGCTGCGCTACCCGGGTGTGCCGATCATCGGCTTCCCCCGTCTCGCGGGCGTGATGCTCGGGGACTACGCGGTGCTGGCGGGCACCGACGGGGTGGGGATGGACACCGCGATGGACCCGGCCCGGGCGCAATGGCTGGTGCCGAAGCGGACCGCGCTGCAGGGCAATCTCGACCCGATGGCGCTGCTCGCCGGCGGGCGGGCGATGCGCGACGAGGCGAATGCCATCCTGCTGGCGATGCGCGGCCGGCCTTTCGTGTTCAATCTCGGCCACGGCATCGTGCCGCAGACGCCGCCCGACCACGTCGCGGCTCTGGTGGAGCAAGTCCGTGCCGCGTGATGGATCGGCGCGGCCACGGGTCGGCATCGTGCTGTTCAATCTCGGCGGCCCCGACCGGCCGGAGGCGATCTGGCCGTTCTTGCTCAATTTGTTCCGCGACAAGGCGATCCTGCGGGTGCCGTTCTTTGTGCGCCCGTTGCTCGCCCGGATCATCGCCCGCTCCCGCCTCAAGCCGGCCACGGCGAACTACGCCCTGCTCGGGGGGCGTTCGCCGCTGCTGGAGCTGACCCAGGCGCAGGCGCGCGCGTTGGAGGCCGCCCTGCCGGAGCTCGACGCGAAATGCTTCGTGGCGATGCGCTACTGGCACCCGTTCAGCCTGGAGGCGGCCCGGGCGGTGAAGGAATTCGCACCTGACCGCCTGCTGCTGCTGCCGCTGTATCCGCAGTATTCCACTACCAGCACCGGCAGCTCGCTGACCGCCTGGCGGGAGGCGGCGGCGGCCGTGGGCCTGGTCGCGCCGACTACCGTGCTGTGCTGCTACCACACGGACCCGGGCTACGTGGCGGCCACCGCCGAACTGGTGCGTATGGCCTACGCCGAGGCGCGGGCGAAGCTCGGCGGCGCGACCCGGCTGCGGGTGCTGTTCTCGGCTCACGGGCTGCCGCAGGCCATCGTGGCGGCAGGCGATCCCTACCAGTTCCAGGTCGGCCGGACCGTCGCCGCGGTGCTGCGGGCATGGGGCGCGCCGGAGGGTGAACCCGTGGATTCCTGCGTCTGCTACCAGTCGCGCGCGACACCACGGCCGTGGTTGACGCCGAGCACCGAGACGGAGATCGAGCGCGCCGCGCATGACGGGGTGGCGGTGCTGGTGGTGCCGATCGCCTTTGTCTCCGAGCATTCCGAGACGCTCGTGGAGCTCGACGTGGAATATCGCGCCCTGGCCGACCGGCTCGGCGTTCCGGGGTATTTCCGGGTCCCGGCGCAGAACGAGGATCCGGCCTTTATCGCGGCTCTGGCCGGGCTTGCGCGGCGGGCGCTGGGTCGAGGGCCGGGGCTCACCAGCTTTGCCGGCGGGCGCACTTGTCCGGCGCCGCATGGCGATTGTCCGCATGCCCGTGCAGGGGTCGCGCTGGCGGCATGACGATCGGCTTCCTTGCCTGGTTCTATCCCTGGACGAAGGCATTCCACATCATCTCGATGGTCGCCTGGATGGCGGGGATGCTCTATCTGCCGCGCCTCTTTGTCTATCATTGCGGCGTGGCGCGCGGCTCGCTGGAGAGCGAGCGGTTCAAGGTGATGGAACGGCGGCTGCTCAAGCAAATCATCAATCCCGCGATGATTGCCACCTTCGCCTTCGGCATCATGCTCGTGCTGACGCCGGGCATTCTCGACTGGTCGGCCGGCTGGTGGCACGTGAAGCTTGCCGGCATCGTCCTGCTGGCAGGCTTTCACGGCATGCTGTCGCGCTGGCGCCGGGACTTCCTGGAGGATCGCAACACCCGCCCGCCGCGGTTCTACCGGATTGCGAACGAAGTCCCGACCGTGCTCATGGTCATCATCATCATCATGGTGGTGGTGCGGCCATTCTGACGCGCGAGGCGAGTAAAAGCCTTGAAAAGCCGGGCAGCCTTGCCCAATTGGCTCATTGACGGAATCCGCCGCCCCGCATAATTTGCGGCTCCCTCCGCCAGGCGGCGCTTTCCGTGCCGCCGCGATTTCCCAGACCAACGGGACAGCAGATCAGTCGGGTATCGTCGGGCACCGGCCATCGGGCGCCTGCGTTCTCAAGACGGGATCCTCCTGTTCCGTCCAGCATTTCCCAGCCATCCGACCACCCGAGGCGTCCATGCATCTCGCCGAACTCAAGGCAAAAACCCCAGCAGACCTGCTGAGTTTTGCCGAATCCCTGCAAATCGAGAACGCGTCGTCCCTGCGCAAGCAGGACATGATGTTCGCGATCCTCAAGAACCTCGCCGAGAACGACCAGGCGATCCACGGCGAAGGCACGCTAGAGATCCTGCCGGACGGCTTCGGCTTCCTCCGCAGCCCCGAGGCCAACTACCTTCCGGGGCCGGACGACATCTATGTCTCGCCCTCGCAGGTGCGGCGTTTCGGGCTTCGCACCGGCGATTCGGTGGAGGGCCAGATCCGCGCGCCCAAGGACGGCGAGCGGTATTTCGCGCTGCTCAAGGTCAATACGATCAACTTCGAGCCGCCCGAAGCGGTGCGGCACCGGATCAATTTCGACAACCTCACGCCGCTCTATCCCGATGAACGGCTCAAGATGGAGGCGGAGAATTTCCAGTCGGTCGCCAAGGGGCCAGGCAAGGATTTCACCCCGCGGGTGATCGACCTCATCGCACCGATCGGCAAGGGCCAGCGCGCCCTGATCGTGGCGCCGCCGCGCACCGGCAAGACGGTGATGCTGCAGAACATCGCCTCCGCGATCGCGCAGAACCACCCCGAGGTGTTCCTCATCGTGCTGCTGATCGACGAGCGGCCCGAGGAAGTCACCGACATGGCGCGCAGTGTGAAGGGGGAGGTGATCTCCTCGACCTTCGACGAGCCGGCGACGCGGCACGTGCAAGTGACGGAGATGGTGCTAGAAAAGGCCAAGCGGCTGGTAGAGCACAAGCGCGACGTGGTCATCCTGCTCGACAGCATCACGCGACTGGCGCGGGCCTACAACACTGTCGTCCCCTCCTCCGGCAAGGTGCTGACCGGCGGCGTGGATGCCAACGCCCTGCAGCGGCCAAAGCGGTTCTTCGGGGCCGCCCGCAACATCGAGGAGGGCGGCTCGCTGACCATCATCGCGACGGCGCTGGTCGACACCGGCAGCCGCATGGACGAGGTGATCTTCGAGGAGTTCAAGGGTACCGGCAATTCCGAGGTGATCCTGGATCGGAAGCTGTCCGACAAACGCAGCTTCCCGGCCATCGACATCACCAAGAGCGGCACCCGCAAGGAGGAGCTACTGGTCGAGAAGGGCACGCTGTCCAAGATGTGGGTGCTACGCCGCATCCTGAACCCGATGGGCACGGTGGACGCGATGGAGTTCCTGCTCGACAAGCTGAAATACAGCAAGACCAACCAGGACTTCTTCGACGCGATGAATACGTGAGGCAAGCGCCTCTTCCCCCCCTCTCCCCTAGCGGGAGAGAGTCGGGGTGAGGGGTTGGCGCCCGATTACGACTAGACCCTCTCACTGGGGGAAATCCCGCCTTGCGGGGCAGCTGGAGTTCCGGCCGAAGCCAACTAGCCCTCGGCTCCCCGTGACCCACACCAGAACTCATCCTCCTTTCGCGCGTCATGCCCACCGACGCAAAGGAGTCCGTTCGATGGCGGATGAGAAGCACGAGAAGGCGCTGGATCTGACCGAGGAAGCCTTGGAGAAGTCTCAACGCCGAGGACGAGGAAGAGGCGGCTCGGCTGCTGCGGAAGGCCCGCAAGCTTGACCCCACGGCCCCCGAGGAGGTCGTCAGGGACATGGAAGAGGACGCCAAGAACCAGGGGAAGGCCTGAGCCGGACGGTCGGACATGAACCCTGAGACCTACCGCTTCGATGACGACGGCCGTTTCCCGAATTCGCAGCTGCCGCTGCTCGTGTACCGACAGGCACTGGTGCACGATGCCGGTGCCATGGAGCAGGCCTTCGCGGATAATGGCTGGTCCAATGCCTGGCACGACGGGATTTTCACCTATCACCACTTCCACAGCATCGCCCATGAGGTGCTGGGAATCGCGCGTGGCGAGGTGCAGGCCGCGTTTGGCGGCCCGTCGGGCCGGACGGTGACGGTCAGGGCAGGAGACGTGGTGGTCATTCCGGCAGGTGTCGCGCACCGCAACATGGGCCAGACCGAGGACCTGCTGGTCGTGGGCGCCTACCCAGGTGGGTCGGACTACGACGTTCGCCGTGGCGATCCCGCCGAGCATGAGGCGCTGCTGCAAGCCATCGCCGCGGTGCCCATCCCCGCTCGCGACCCGGTGTCGGGAGGCAACGATCCGCTCGGGAAGATTTGGGGCGGACGGCCCTGATCTGCCGCTCCATTCCGCCCGCCCGGACCTCTATCGCGCTGCGAACCCGCCCGGTAGAAACCCCGCCTTGCCCGGGCAGCCGGAGTTCTGGCCGAAGCCCACGCGCTCGGCCGGCTCGGGCGCGAAATCCCTTGTGAGGACCAACCTGATCTCCTGGACGTAGGCGCGCGACGGGCCGCCGTCCTCGCGGGGGAAGCGACAGCTCACGACCATAGCGGCTGCTAGGGGCGAATCCTTGGCGGCGACGGCGGCGACTATGTCGTCGACCTTCACCTCGTGTCCCAGCATCCCGCCGTCGCGCAGCACCGCGCCGATGGTGGCGTCGGCCCGTTCGGCGAGCCGGACGGCGGCGGAGAAATACGCCTCGGGCGTGAGGCCGGAGCAGGCGCCGTGGCGGCGCCACTCGTAGCGGTCGAGACCATCGGCGACCCCCGGCATCCAGTGGGCCAGTTTCTCGCGCAGCGAGGGCGACAGCTGGCCGAGCGGCGGCCCGGCGCAGTATTGCGGCTGGAGATTGACGCTGACCCGCTCGCGATTGGGCCACAGGCCATGCACCGTGAGCGGCGTGGCCCGGTAGCCGGCGTCAGTCGCTCCGCGGCATTCCTGCTTCTCCGCGTAGCGGGCGGAGAGCGCGCAGAAGCTCGGGGCGATGGTGAAGCTCATCAGGTAGAAGTCGAATTTGCCGGGCGGCTCCTGCTCGCGCGAGGCGTCCGGCTGTGCGACCGCAACGCGGGCCGCGAGGCAGAGGGCCGCCGCGCAGAGCCCAAACAGCCTTGGGCGACATCCGAGAAAAGGCATCCGCGACACTCGCGTTCTGGTTGTAACGGCCATCCTGCCTGAACGCGCCGTCGTATGCCAGCGTCGCGTAACGGTGCGGGCGAGTGACTTTCCGGGTCGTCCCGTGCTACCGGGCGCCAACCTCGAGGAGAGCTTCATGCCCGACGCATCGACGGCACACGATTACAAGGTCAAGGACATCTCGCTCGCCGAGTGGGGGCGCAAGGAAATCGCGATGGCCGAGGACGAGATGCCCGGCCTGATGGCGACGCGGGCGGAATACGGCGCGTCGAAGCCGCTGAAGGGCGCGCGGATCGCCGGCTGCCTGCACATGACGATCCAGACGGCGGTGCTGATTGAGACGCTGCTGGCCCTCGGCGCGACTGTTCGCTGGTCATCCTGCAACATTTTCTCGACGCAGGACCACGCGGCGGCCGGCGTCGCGGCGGCAGGCGTGCCGGTGTTCGCCTGGAAGGGCATGAACGAGGAGGAGTTCTGGTGGTGCATCGAGCAGACGGTGCGCGGACCGGACGGCTGGACGCCCAACATGATCCTCGATGACGGCGGCGATCTCACGCTGCTGATGCACCAGAAATACCCTGAGATGCTGGCCGACGTGCGCGGCATCTCCGAGGAGACCACGACCGGCGTGCATCGCCTGCGCGATATGGCGCGCGATGGCAAGCTGCTCACGCCTGCGATCAACGTCAACGATAGCGTCACCAAGTCGAAGTTCGACAATCTCTACGGTTGCCGGGAGAGCCTGGTGGACGGCATCCGGCGCGGCACCGACGTGATGATGGCGGGCAAGATCGCCGTGGTCGCGGGGTTCGGCGATGTCGGCAAGGGCTCGGCGTCGTCGCTCCGCAACGCCGGCTGCCGGGTGATGGTGACGGAGATCGACCCGATCTGCGCGCTGCAGGCGGCGATGGAAGGCTACGAGGTGGTGACGATGGACGAGGCGGCGCCGCGCGGCGACATCTTCGTCACCGCCACCGGAAATCTCGACGTCATCACCCTCGACCACATGCGCGAGATGAAGCACCGGGCGATCGTGTGCAATATCGGCCATTTCGACAGCGAAATTCAGATCGAGAGCCTGCGCAACTACCGCTGGGAAAACGTCAAGCCGCAGGTCGACGAGGTGGTGTTTCCCGATGGCAAGCGGCTGATCGTGCTCTCCGAGGGCCGGTTGGTGAACCTCGGCAACGCCACGGGGCATCCGAGCTTCGTGATGAGCGCTAGCTTCACCAACCAGGTGCTGGCGCAGATCGAACTCTACAAAGCGCCATCCGGCACCTATCAGCGGCAGGTCTACACGTTGCCCAAGCACCTCGACGAGAAGGTCGCCGCGCTGCACCTGGCGAAGGTCGGCGCCCATCTGACGAAGCTCTCGCCGAAGCAGGCGGAGTATATCGGGGTGAACGCGGCCGGCCCGTTCAAGCACGAGCTCTATCGCTACTGACGGCGCCGGAGCGGCTTCGCGGAACGAGGGGCGGGAGGGCCGAAAGCGCCTTCCCGCCCCTTAACCGTATGTTCATGACCCTCGCGCCAAGGTGAGGCGCAAATCAGTTTCATCGTTCCTTAATGGGGCCGTGGTGGCCGTTCCTAAGGTGGCCCCTTAGGAAGCGCCGGCCGGCTAAGTTTCGCTCACGCCAGCGACGCGTTGTCCTGCTCGGATGAGCAGAGGAGTGACTCCGGAATTGGACCGGGAGGGATTGGTCTTGGGGGGACAAACCGATGAAGGCGACTGCGACCTATCAGCCATTGCCCCGTACCGCGGCTGTCCGCCGGGAGCTGAGCCGGCTCCGCGATGAGGCGCGCGCCGATGATCTGCTCTACCTGGAAGCCTGGGAGGTCGATCCGCTGCCCTGGGCCGGCCCGGCGCTCCGCGTGGGCCAGATCCGCCGCGCCAACCCGGAGCTGGCGGCGGAGATCCGCGCCGAACTCACCCAAGGCCGGCCGCTGACCCAGGACGAGCGTGCGGCACTGAACCAGCGCGGTTGAGCTTGGGGTCGGCGGCTTGACGGCCGGACGGGCGTAAGCTCACCCGCTCCGGGTGTCGCGGGCGGCCTGCGCGACGCGCCCGGCCTGCGATACTCCGCCGATCCTGGCTCCGTGTACGACGGGGCGTGCCTTGCGGTTGTGTAAGGACCGCATCCCGGCAGTTGCCGTTTCGCCTGCCGCGGGATGGTGTGGCCGAGCCGAATCCTTGCGGTGTAGCGCCTCCCGCAGGGCGGCGAGGGCGCGCGCCTGACGGGCTGCTGCGGTGATCTGCGCCAGTCGCGCGTTGACCCGCTTCAGGGCCCGCGCGAATACCTGCTTCTTGGCGGCGAGCCCGCGCTCGCTTGGGGTATCCCGCCCGGCGCCGCGTGGATCCGCCTTGCCACGCCGGACGCGGCGGCGCTCGCGAATGATGTCGCGGGCGCGACCGTGCTGTCCGCGCAGCCACTGCGCCAGTTCGACAACTTCGTCGGGCGAGAGTTCCTCGAGCTCGGGATAATGGCTGCGCCGGAGCGGATCGAGCTCGCCCTCGGCGAGCAGCCGCCGCTCGGCCGCGAATTCGACACCCATCCCACCCTCCCCCGATCGCTCCGGACGACCTGCTTCGGAGGCAATGCTAGGCGCCGCTTCAGACATCGGTCCAGTGGGACGGCGCGCTCCGCGCTTCGCCAATCTCGCTCCGCATTGCATCGCGAAGCGGGCGATGGCAGCTTCCTGCGATCGGCTTGTGCGGGAAGGAATGCGGACCCGATGGCGGTGAACAAGGTGTACCCCGACGCCGAGGCGGCGCTCGCGGGCGTGCTGCGCGACGGCATGACGATCATGTCCGGCGGGTTCGGCCTGTGCGGCATTCCGTCGGCGCTGATCGAGGCGATCCGGAAGGCCGGGGTGAAGGATCTCACGATCATCTCGAACAACGCCGGTGTGGACGACGCCGGGCTCGGCCTGCTGCTGCAGACCCGCCAGGTGCGCAAGATGATCAGCTCGTACGTCGGCGAGAACGCGACCTTCGCGAAGCAGTATCTCGCCGGGGAGCTCGAGATCGAGTTCAACCCGCAGGGCACGCTGGCCGAGCGCATCCGCGCGGGCGGGGCGGGCATTCCGGCCTTCTACACGGCCACCGGCGTGGGCACGCAGGTCGCCGAGGGGAAAGAGACAAAGGTGTTCGACGGGCGGACCTACGTGATGGAGCGCGGATTGTTCGCCGACCTCGCCATCGTGCACGCCTGGAAGGCCGACCCCGAGGGCAACCTCGTTTATCGGAAGACCGCGCGGAACTTCAATCCGATGATGGCGACGGCGGCGAGGGTCACTGTCGCCGAGGTCGAGCATTTGGTGCCGCAAGGGACGTTCGACCCCGACCACGTCATCACGCCGGGGATGTTTGTCAAACGCGTGGTCAAGCTCGACCGCGTGGAGAAGCGCATCGAGCAGCGCACCGTCCGCAAGCGCGCCGCCTGAGAGGAGAGCAATATGCCCTGGACCCGCGATCAGATGGCTGCCCGCGCGGCGCGTGAGCTGCATGACGGTTACTACGTCAATCTCGGCATCGGCATTCCGACTCTGGTGGCGAATCATATCCCCGAGGGCATGTCGATCCAGCTGCATTCCGAGAACGGCATGGTCGGCATGGGCCAGTTCCCCTTCGAGGGGGAAGAGGACGCCGACATCATCAACGCCGGCAAGCAGACCGTGACCGAGCTGCCGACCACCTCCTACACCGACAGCGCCACTTCCTTCGCGATGGTGCGCGGCGGGCATATCGATCTCTCCATCCTGGGCGCCTTGCAGGTGGCGGAGAATGGCGATCTCGCCAACTGGATGATCCCCGGCAAGATGGTGAAGGGGATGGGCGGGGCGATGGACCTGGTGGCGGGCGTGCCCCGCGTGGTGGTGCTGATGGAGCACGCGGCGAAGGACGGCTCGCCCAAGATTCTGCATCGCTGCAAGCTGCCGCTGACCGGCGCCGGGGTGGTGAGCCTCATCATCAGCGAGCTGGCGGTGTTCGACGTAACGCCGAACGGGCTGGTGCTGGTGGATAAGGCGCCGGACGTGGGCATCGACGAGATCCGCGCCAAGACCGAGGCGTCGTTCAGCATTCACCCCGACCTGGCGAAGGCGGCGGCCTGAGGGCGACGCCGAGCGCCGGCCGCGGCGGGGGCGCGCGCAGCACCGGCGAGAGCGGATCGCCCCACACCGTGTCTCCCGCGCGGGCGAGCAGCATGAGGTCGGGCTTCACCCAGGTGTAAAGCCGGACGCGCGTGTTGGCGGCCATTGGGCCGCCGAGGGCGAGGACCAGGCGCAGCCGGGCAAGATCGAGCCGCCCGGCGCCGAGGCGGAACGCCACCCGGTCGAGCTGGGCCGCAGGCGCCGCCAGCACGGAAGCGCCGGCATCGGCGGCGGCGCGCAGCAGGGTTCCCCGATCCCCGTCGTGCCGTGTCACGCTGGTCACGTACCGCGCGGCGCCGGACCAATCCGAGGCGTCGGCGACCAGCAGGGTGTCGTCCGGGCGGAGATCGAGATGGAGCAGCAGGCCGGCTTCGTGGCGCAGACGGGCAGGGTCGTTCTCGTTGGGCAAGCGGGCGAAGGCGCGGACCGCGCCGGCGAAGCCAGCGAACTCGGCGGCCGACCAGCGCTGCAGCGCCGTCCAGTCCGCGAGGGCGATCCCGCGCATCGCTACGAGCCAGCGCAGGAACGCCCATGCATTGGTGGTCAGCACCCGCTCGCGCGAGGGCGCGTACAGGATGTCGCCTTGGCCGGACGGGCGGGATGGCATCGGCCCAGGATGGCGCGGCGCCGGCGGGAAGAGAATGGGGGTGTTGCCTGTTGACCCTCCCCTAGATCGCCCCCTCTTGATCGCATTGGGCGCGGAGGGCTATATGCCGCCTCCCGCCGCGCCGGCTGGTTTGCTCGGCATGGGGCCATAGCTCAGCTGGGAGAGCGCCTGAATGGCATTCAGGAGGTCAGCGGTTCGATCCCGCTTGGCTCCACCAGCGGCGGACCGTTGAAAGTCGCACGGATTAATCAGTTTCGGCATTTTCCGCTAACTTGTCCGTCCAGGCCACCGGGACATTAACAAGGCCTTTCGCCCGGTTTCGCTGAACAGCACCAGCCGGCATCCTGATCGGCTGGCACAAAGTCTGGACGCACACGCTGGAGATTGTCTGCGAAATCAGGGCAAGAAAATCTCACGTTTCGTTTGCAGGAATGGGAGTCACATGCCGCGTTTGAGATCAATCGCACGGAAGATCGCTTCTCACGCACTGCGGCCCGTGTGGCGCAGGATTTGGGCTCGCATTGAGGCTAGGATTGCCCCGCTTGACGGCGGCCTTGCGGCACTGGACGCTAGGCTTGTACGGCTGGATATGAAGTTTCCAGCACTCGAGGCTGGGCTTGCCCGCCAGGACACCGACTTTGCGGCACTCGATCTTCGGCTTACCGCACTGGAGGTCGCGTGGCGGCAGCATGTTCCATCTTTCTTGAACGCCATTGGCACTATTCCCGCTTTCGGGTATGAGCTATCGAAGTTCCGTGAGCGTGTCGAGCAGACAGCCGTCCGGCTCGACAACGCCGATGCCACCATGAAGGCGCTCCAGGGACACATCGAGCAGGCCGCTGTCCGGCTCGACAACGCCGATGCGACCATGAACGCGCTCCAGGGACACATCGGGCAGGCCGCTGCCCGGCTTGACAACGCCGACGCCAGCACGCACGCGATCTGGGAACGGATCGAGTTCGTGCGTAGGGAGACCCTGTTCGAGATGGCGCATGGCGACGGCGGTCGCGCGCGGCCGGAAGCCTCGCAAAAGATGTGCCCCCGAATTCTCGCTTCCGACAAGATCGCGGCAGCGAGGTCGAAGGGCGCGCTACGGCTTAATCTCGGCTGCGGACACATCACACTGTCTGATCATGTGAACGTGGACATGCGAGATCTGCCGGGCGTGGATGTGGTAGCCGACGTCGGCGACCTGCCTTTCGAACGGGACAGCGTAGATGAAATCTTTTCCGCCCATCTTCTGGAGCATTTCCCGCAAGAAGCAATGCGCCGACGACTTCTCCCCTATTGGCTAGGTATGCTACGTCCTGGCGGTATGTTCCGCGCAACAACTCCCGATGCCGCGGCCATGTTGGCCGGCGCTGGTGCGGGCACCTACGCTTTCGAGGATTTTCGGGAGGTCGTCTTTGGTGCCCAGGACTATGCCGGGGACTACCACTACAACTTGTTCACACCGGACAGTTTGCGTGAACTGTTGGAGGAAGTAGGGTTCCGCGACGTCGAGGTACCCGTCGCGGGTCGCCGCAACGGCAAGTGCTTCGAATTCGAGATCAGCGCTAGGCGCGCATGACGGATTCGTCAGACCTTCTCCGAAAAGGGCTCCGTTACGTGAAGCGCTGGGCCATGCTGCCGCATCGGACTACTGAGATTTTGCAGCAACTGCGCCGCATCGAAGCCTCAATTCAGGGTGCCCTGCCGGCTACCGCCGCCGCTCCGGCCCCCACCACGACTCCAGGAACTGCACCTGGTGAGGTCTACGCTGGCTATTCTGCTGTCGACATGTGGGTGTTCAATCTCTTCTCCCATGCCCAGCCGCAGTCAGCGACCGGCTTCGTCACCGATTTCCTTGGCACGCGCACGCGTGCCTCCTCGCTGTGGGATGCTGTCCGCACGCTGGACGGCCAGGTCACGGGCCGACCCGTCCCGCACGACTTGTTTGAGGCGATCGAATGGATCGGGTTACTAAAAGCCGTGGCCTCCGCGCGCGCGGGCCGGTTCGCAATGATGGAGCTTGGCGCTGGCTGGGGGCCGTGGCTTGCTGCTGGCGCGGTGGCCGCGCGGCTACGTGATCTGCACGACCTTCGGCTGCTTGGAGTAGAGGCAGATCCAGGTCGCTATGAACTAGGGTGTGTACCCATTGCATCGGCTACGGCGGGTCTGATTCACCCTCCCCGGGAGGGCGCGAATCATGGCCGAGCAATTCTGGTTGAGCGATACGCAGTGGGCGGTGATCGAACCGCTGTTGCCGCAGTTGGGTGGCAAGCCGCGGGTCGATGATCGACGGGTGATCAGCGGCATCCTGCACAGATATCGCGAGGGTTTACGCTGGCGGGCAATTCCGGCCGAGTATGGCCCGCGAACCACGCTGTTCAATCGGTTCAACCGCTGGGGCCAGCGCGGGTTGTGGCAGGGCTTGCTTGCAGCGCTCGCGGGCTGCGCCGAACCGCCGGACGTCGTCATGGTCGACAGCACCTCGATACACGCGCACCGCTCGGCGGCTGGCGCAAAAGGGGGGAGCAAGATCAGGCAATCGGGCGCTCCCGTGGCGGTCGCACGACCAAGATCCACGCGCTCTGCGACAGCGAGGGACGTCTACGCCCTGATGCTCACGGCCGGCCAGGTGCATGACATCATCGGCGGCCGCGCCCTGCTCGCTAGCGTGCCCGCCATGCGACAGTTCATCGGCGACAAGGCATATGATGCCGACGATGTGCGCGACCTTCTTGCCGGCCAGGGCACCGAAGCCGTCATCCCGCCCATGTCGCGCCGCCTGATGCCGCCGAGCTACGATCCCGTCGTCTATCGGCTGCGCAACATCATCGAGCGCGCCTTCTGCAGGCTCAAGGACTGGCGCGCCATCGCCACCCGCTACGACAAGACCGCGCGCAACTTCCTGGCCGGCATTTGCCTTGCCGTCGTCCTCACGAGTTGGCTTCAATGAGTTCACACCCTAGTTCGGCCAGGATCATGCCAACACCGGCCATGTAACGGCCGATAAAACTCAGGTCTCTCGTGCTGAAAGGAAAATACTGCGGTAACGGCAGCTGATTTCTTACATTGGGATCCGCCTCATGCTTTGACGGTTCATAGGCGCTGACGTCGGCGATACGCCGATAAGTGGACATGACCAAATCCGCGTAATCAGACTCGAAAGGATCGCCTGTCATCGAGAGCTGTGATATGTCCACACTCACATCGTTCAGCATCCGCGTCCCCGCCGCATAATCGGAGCGCATTAGCGCGTCCGCGCGATCGAGAACCTCGTCAAGCTGTTCGAGTGTGATTTGCTGGACCAATCCCGATCTCCGCTAGCTGACTTGTGGGGCCTCGACGAGGCGTGGGTTGCGCCAGACCTGCACGCCATCGACTTCGGTCATGAGTTCCAGAGAGGGTTTGGCCGGATCGAATTGGAAGCGAGTAGGTTTCTCGTTCTCAAGTACCCAACCGGCCGCATGAAGGATCTCGATGACTTGGCCGTCGATCGAACGCGAGTGCGTGCCAATCACCAACCAGCGGACACGAGCATTTAGGGGCTCCACGGAACTCACACATAGCTTTGCCTCCCAACCCTGCACGTCGACATGCACGAGATCCCAGACGACTTCCTCCGAAAGCAAATTGCTAAAGGGCACGATCTCGACGTCAATGAAATCTTCGATCGCACCCTGCATATAAGCGGCGTCGTCCTGATCCAGTTTTCCCCCGCATTCCTGTACCTGGTCGCGCTCCGCCCGCATTCGCCGGATCAGCGATCCGCGGCCATCGGGCACGACCCGCCTCCACACCGACGGCGGCGCAGATCAAGCGGTGCGCATCCGGGTCCAGATCGTTGTCGAGGAAGTGCTGGCGCATTAGGGTGTGGACTCATTGAAGCCAACTCGTGAGGACGACGGCAAGGCAAATGCCGGCCAGGAAGTTGCGCGCGGTCTTGTCGTAGCGGGTGGCGATGGCGCGCCAGTCCTTGAGCCTGCAGAAGGCGCGCTCGATGATGTTGCGCAGCCGATAGACGACGGGATCGTAGCTCGGCGGCATCAGGCGGCGCGACATGGGCGGGATGACGGCTTCGGTGCCCTGGCCGGCAAGAAGGTCGCGCACATCGTCGGCATCATATGCCTTGTCGCCGATGAACTGTCGCATGGCGGGCACGCTAGCGAGCAGGGCGCGGCCGCCGATGATGTCATGCACCTGGCCGGCCGTGAGCATCAGGGCGTAGAGACGTCCCTCGCTGTCGCAGAGCGCGTGGATCTTGGTCGTGCGACCGCCACGGGAGCGCCCGATTGCCTGATCTTGCTCCCCCCTTTTGCGCCAGCCGCCGAGCGGTGCGCGTGTATCGAGGTGCTGTCGACCATGACGACGTCCGGCGGTTCGGCGCAGCCCGCGAGCGCTGCAAGCAAGCCCTGCCACAACCCGCGCTGGCTCCAGCGGTTGAACCGATTGAACAGCGTGGTTCGCGGGCCATACTCGGCCGGAATTGCCCGCCAGCGTAAACCCTCGCGATATCTGTGCAGGATGCCGCTGATCACCCGTCGATCATCGACCCGCGGCTTGCCACCCAACTGCGGCAACAGCGGTTCGATCACCGCCCACTGCGTATCGCTCAACCAGAATTGCTCGGCCATGATTCGCGCCCTCCCGGGGAGGGTGAATCAGACCCGCCGTAGCCGATGCAATGGGTACACACCCTAAGTCTTCCGCGTGGGTCGCGTATCGTCGAATACGGGGTAGGATGGGGCCACGTTGCCGCGGCGCTTGCTCGCGCTGGGCACCACGTGACTTGCGTCGATATCGAGAGGAAGTTTCTGCACCTCGCACAGCAGCAGGCGGAAAGTATTGGCTGCTCGGTGACGACGCACCATGGTGCGTTTGGTGAACGGCCTGATGCGCTTGATGCGGCTGGAGCTGATGCTGTCGTCTTTTTCGAGGCATTCCACCATGCATTCGACCATCTCGCCGTGCTGCGCCGCCTTCGGTGTGAGGTGCTGCGACCGGGAGGCGTGCTAGTGCTGGCTTCGGAGCCCGTGCATCCCGCCTTTCCCCTGCCGTGGGGCATTAGGCCGGATGGCCATGCTCTTTGGGCAGTCCGGCGCCACAAGTGGATGGAACTTGGGTTTCAGGAAGACTATTTGCTGCGTGCTCTGCTGCGCGAAGGCTTCCTCGTATCGCGCACGAACGTCGAGGCTTTAGGGTCGTTTGGCCTGCTCTACCGTGGCCGGCTGCATGACGGGCGTGTCCGCCTCAGCGAGACGCTTCTACCGAGTATGGAGGCGGCGAGCTGGGCGCCGGCTCCGCCCCAAAAGGAGCCCTGGCTATGGGCGCAGGTCGATAGCCGCATGACACTAGACCATGATCCGGGCTGGGCCGCCGTCACGGTCATGGTCACCAACCATCTACCAGTGCCGCTCAATGCCGCCATCGACGCCGGCGGTCCCGGCCCCGTGATGCGGCGCTGCTTCGTTCCTGGGGAACGGTCCGAGCTGTCTATCCCGCTGCCACAAACCGGTCGCGAGCTTCGAGTCTGGTCCGAGACGGCGGTGCTAGCTCAGCTGGGAGTCAATGATGACAGGCGCACCCTTGGCATAGGGGTCGAGGAGGTGCGTTACTGTGCCGGCTGAGCCGTCACTATCCGACGTACAGCGCGTCTCGATCGTAATATGTACCTGATGGCCGGGCGGAAGCCCTCGCCAATCTTCTGCGCTGCCTGCAACATCTGGATGGACCGAGCTTCGAGGTTTGTGTCGTCCGTGGGCCGACCGAAGATGGAACGGCGGAAGTGCTGACCGAGTGGTCGGGACACATCAAGGTTGCTCGCAATCCAGAACGTAATCTCTCGACGTCGCGCAACATCGGCGTCGCCATGGCGGCAGGCGATATCGTTGCGTTTGTCGATGATGACGGCCTGCCAGAGCCGGAGTGGCTGCAGCAGATCCTTCGCGCATTTAGTGACCCGCAGGTTGCCGGAGCTGGTGGCGTCGTCATGGACCACACTGGCGCCCGTGTGCAGTGACCTTTATTCTTCTGCCGACCGACTGGGCAATGCGGACTGGCAGCGCGACACACCGGCGGATCGCTTCAACTTCCCGTTTTCCTTCAATTTTCCGTATGTGCAAGGTACCAACAGTGCTTTCCGCCGGGACGCGCTGCTTGCCATAGGGGGCTTCGATGAGGAGTTCGAGTTCTATCTCGACGAAACTGATGTTTGCTGCCGCTTGGTGGATAGCAACCGGGTGATCCGACAGTTGCCGGACGCAATCGTGCACCACAAATTTCTACCAAGTGCGATCCGCACCGCGGACCGTGTCACGCGCGTCCTCTATCCTGTCCTGAAGAACAAGCTTTACTTTTCCTTGTTGAACAACCGAGGCCACTACCCTGTACGCCGGGCGATCGAAGGCTTGGCCGCCTTCGCGCAAGCACAGGAGGAAGGCTTACGCGGCCAGATCGAGGCCGGACGCCTTCCGCGATCGGATCTCGACGCCTTCCGTGCTGATCTCGACCGTGCCTGGGTCGTGGGACTCGAAAGGGGGTTAAGCGGACGGCGAAGATTGCTACAGCCCACGCTGCTGGAACGGTATGCCGCTGCCTTCCTCGAATTTCCGCGACGCCTGCCGAAAGACCGGCGAGACGTTTATGTCTTCGTCAGCCAGGAATATCCACCGGGCCGAATGGGCGGCATCGGTCGCTACATCCACCAAACGGTACGCGCGATCGCTGGGATCGGCCACCAGGTCCATGTGCTGACCACCGGCGAGGGCCACGACCGCGTTGATTTCGAGGAAGGTGTCTGGGTACATCGCATCGCGCCCCGCCCTGCTCCCCCGATGCCCGACTTCGCTATCCCATCGCATATCTGGGCGCATGCCAGCACCATGTTGGATGTCCTACATGACATCGCGCGACGGCGATCCGTGACTGCGGTCTATGCACCGATCTCGGATTGCGAGGGCGCCGCCATCCTCTTGGATGGCGGGTTTCCGCTCGTCATCGGCTTACAGACGACGCTCCACTTCTGGCTGGACAGTCACCCGCATATTGCCGCGGATGATACGTTTCAGCGGGTTTTTGCGAAGCCCATGCTGGAACTCGAAGCGCGTTTGCTGCGCGACGCCGATGGCGTACATGCCATCAGCGTCGCGATCGGTCGCGACATTTCTCAGGCCTATGGCGTAGCACTCGGCCCGCCGCGTACCGAAATTGTGCCGCTGGGGCTTGAGGACTGGTCGGATCTTCCGGCCACGGCACCGGCGGCGCTGACCGAGGGCTCGCTGCGCCTGCTGTTCGTTGGCCGGCTGGAGTCGCGCAAAGGAATTCGACGTGCTGCTTGAGGTACTGCCGCGCCTACTTGCTCGCCATCCTCAGTTGCATGCTGACATCGTCGGGAACGACAAAATCCCCGGGCCGGATGGCAGGTCTTACCGCGCTGCCTTTGAGGTAGCCACGCCGGCCAGGCTGCTGGCCCGCGTCCGGTTCCACGGCGAAGTGACCGAAGACCGACTGCGCGGCTTCTATCGGGCCTGCGACATCTTCATCGCGCCCAGCCGCTTCGAATTGTTTGGTTTGATCCTCGTGGAGGCGATGATGTACGGAAAGCCGGCCGTCGCATGCCGGGTCGGCGGCATGACCGAAGTCGCCGAGGAGGGCCGCACAGCGCTGCTTGCCGAGCCCGGCCATGCATCTTCCCTCGAGGAGTGCCTGGAGAGGCTGATCGGCGATCAATCGCTGCGCCGGACACTCGGCGAGGCGGGGCGGCAGCGCTATGAGGCTCTGTTCGCCCCTGGCCCGATGGCAGATGGAATTGTGGCGCTATTGCGCCGGGCTCGGGCCGGCCGGATGGTATCCAGGGCCACGCCGATATCATAAATCATAGCATCAGACCGCTGCGGGTCGCCGTCGTCGCACCGATCATGGTGCGTTACGATGCCATCTCTCTTGCTGCCCGAGACACGGTCCGAGCCTTGGCGGCTGATTCACGCTTCGAGGTGCAGCACTTTGGGGCCGCCTGCGATTTTCCCGAGGTGGCGCACCGGCGCTGTAGCGACGTTGCACATCTTCTTTTGGATCCAGCTTATCAGGCCGCCGATGCGGCGATCTTTCATTTCGGCATAGAGCATGGCCTATTTGACGCTCTGCTGGCCGGCGGGCCGCCGACCCGAATCGTCCGCTTCCATAATGTCACGCCGGCGCGCTTTGTGGGTGCGGCGGACGTGCCGGTCATCGAGCGGTCACTCCAGCAGATCGAGATCCTCCGCCGCGCCGACGAGATATGGGCTGATAGCCCCATCAATGCCCAGGAATTGCTCGATCGGGGCTTCAACCCCGCGCGCCTGCGTGTGATTCCCTTGGTGGTCGAGGATCCGGGTCCTCGCCACACTCGCCGATAAGCCGGTCGCACCGGTTCATGTCATCTATATCGGTCGCATCGCGCCATCAAAAGGGCTGCATGACCTGATCCCGGCGATCGTCCAGGCGGGGATCCCGCAAGATGCGATCCGCGTGACCCTAGCAGGCAATACGGCGTGGTCCGACCCGAGCTACTTGGCGTTGCTGCGTAGCCTCATTGCCCAACACGATTTGGCGGGAGTGGTGCGCTTCGCGGGCACAATCGACGACGCCCAACGGGAGCAGCTGTTCCATTCCGCGCATATCTTGGCGGTCCCTTCCTACCATGAGGGCTTCTGCCGCCCAGTAGCTGAGGGACTGCGTGCTGGCTGCGTGCCGCTTGTTTATGACGCCTACAACCTCCCCCACATCGCCGCGGGACTTGGCCGCGTAGTGCCCACGGGAGATATCGGGGCGTTTGCTCGAGCCATGAAAGATCTCGTCGAAGTGCTCCCGGCGGCCTTGAGATGTCCCGCTGAGCCGCTACTGTCGCTTGATCGTGGTCCGACCTCGGTCGTCGAGTTCTCCAGCTTGGCGCACCGGCACACCGCGCACTTCGCGTTCGAGACCGTAAGCACTCAAGCGCGGGAGCGGCTATGGCAGCTCGCCCGTCACTTGAGCTCGTCGTTCGCGGAAGTCCGACCACCATTGGTTCTCAACCAAACCGGCGGTTTGCCACCTTAGATGGGATCGTGAGCGTAAGGGGCCCGGAGCGGGTCGGGCCGGGATGCATCCGGCTCGGAGCACCGACCGTTGTCGCGCAATCCACAAATAGCCATCCTGATGGAATGGTGCGAGGACAGGTGGGCGGCAGACTTCGTGCCAAGGGACTTCGCGAGTGAATTGTGAGAATGGGGCCTCCATTCCCATGCCCTGCGGATCGACGGAGCCATTGAGCCCGTTGCCGGGCATCGCTTGCGCGACATAGGCGAAGGCGCGAATCGGGGTCACGGAAACAACGAGACGAGAGCGATCGTGACGGGTCACGTATCGCGATTTGACCGAGCACTTTTCTCGACTACCGAGCGCGGGAGTGCGGACAATAGCTTCTTACCTCATTGCGGCTTTGGCGGGTCGTCGCCGCTATTGGGAGCCGTGGTCTGGCTGGACGCGCCGGTGGAATGGTTCTGCGCCGCCTGCTTCTCGGCCGCCTTCTTCTTGGCCTCGTGATGGCCGACGGCGCAGCCCGCGGCGGCGCCCAGGGCGCCGTGATGGCCGGCGACATGCCCAGCGACGCCGCCTACGGCCGCGCCGGTGAGGCAGCCGGCGCGCGCCGCGCCGGGAGTCAGGCCGGTCCCCAGCAAGAGGGCGAGGGAGGCGGGAAGCAGAAGCGATTTCATGCGTCGATCCTTTGTTGCGCGGCACGGCGCCGCCTATGGTCCCCGGGGTCAACGCGGCATCGCGGCGAACGATCCCGTCCTCCCCAATCCTCCCTCCCGCGACCGGCAATATCTCGGGGCCGGTTCGCGCGCAGCCTGGGCGCCGTGCCGGTCGGCCTGGCGCGGCGGCCAGCTGAGGTGGCGCCAATGTGATTGGGGGCGGCGTAGGGCTCTCGATGGGCCGGGCTGGTATTCCCGGACCGGAACGCCCATATGGTGCCGATCGGCGCTTTTCGGTCCGGGCTGTGCGTGCCTTCCCATGCGACGATCTCGCATTCGACGCTCCCCACATTGAGAAGTAGTTCGGCTCACAGCGCGTGGGTCGCCGGTTTGGTTGGAGTGACTTTCGATGGCGACTGGTACGGTCAAGTGGTTCAATGCGCAGAAGGGCTATGGCTTCATCCAGCCCGACGACGGCACCAAGGATGTGTTCGTGCACATCTCGGCCGTCGAGCGGGCGGGTCTGGGCGGCCTCAATGAGGGTCAGAAGATCCGCTACGAGGTTCAGCAGGGCCAGCAGGGCAAGATGTCGGCGGAAAACCTGCAGTCCGCCTGATCAGAACGAAGGCCGGCGCCTTGCCTTGGCCTCGCCGCCGGGCGGCGCCGGTCTGGAGGGCACGATGATCCGTCACAAGTTCTCGGTCGGCCAGTCGGTCGAGTTCATGCCCGGCCGGCTGGATCATCACATTCCTCGCGGTTCCTACACGATCGTTCGGCAGCTGCCGATCGAGCAGCAGGACTGCCAGTACCGGGTGAAGAACGACCGCGACGGCCATGAGCGCATCGTGCGCGAGAGCCAGCTCGCGGCCGGCGACTCGTTCCGGGATCGCGGGTTGCGCTGAGTTCGCCGCCGGCGACACATGCGGCCCTGATCAGCGCGGAGGCCGCGGCGGATCGGGCCGTGCATCTGTTTGGGCTGCCGGCTGGCGTCGTGGCGGCGGCTTGGCTCATCCTCACCGTCGGATTGCCCGCCACCGCGAAGGTGAACGCCACCTTGCTGGTCTACAGCGCGGGGCTGGTCGGGATGCTGGGCGCCTCCGCCGCCTATCATCTCACGCGGCCCGGGCAGGTCAAGGAGCGGCTGCGGCGGCTGGACCACGCGATGATCTTCGTGATGATCGCCGGCACCTATACGCCGTTTGCACTCAACGTGCTGCCGGGCCGCCAAGGCATTCCGCTGTGCGCGGCGGCGTGGGCGGTCGCGGCGGCGGGGATCGCGCTGAAGCTCCTTTTCCCCCGGCGCCTGGAACGGCTGTCGCTCGTGGTGTATCTCGGCATGGGATGGATGGTGCTGAGCGTGCTGCCGAGCCTGATCGCCCGGGCATCGCCTGACGCGCTGCTCCTGCTGGTGCTCGGCGGGGTGACATATTCCGTCGGCTCGGTGATCCACTCGCTGCGGCGCGTACGGTTCCAGAACGCGATCTGGCACATGCTCGTGCTGCTCGGCGCCGGGCTGCATCTCGCCGCGCTCAGCCGGCAGTTCGCGTCACCGGCGTAGGCGCGCGTCGGGGCAGCGAGAGGGCGACCAACAGGCCGGCGGGCATGACCGCGCTGCGATAGCCGTCGGTGAGGTCGAACAGCTGTAGCCCAAGGGCCGGTGGGAGACATGGGTCCGCTGGTCGTCACCCTCGCGGTGCGGCATGCTTTCGCGGATGCGGCACGATTTCTGCCGGCTGGCGCCGCGCGGTTAGGCGCGGCTTCAGCCGCTGACCTTGTCCGACCGGCTCGCCGGGGCGGACGCCGTCTCTGGCTCCGATACCAGCGTCACCTCGATCCGGTCCCCGAGGCGTCGCACGCGCAGAGCCTGCGGGCTCGAACCAGGCAGACCAGGCACCGAAATCACCTGTGACTGACCGGGCAAGATCCGCGCCGAGAAGCGCACGACGGCGTGGCGGCTCCGTTCCGGCTGGCTATCGTCGCCGACGGTCGTGTCCACGGTCGTCACGACGTGCCAGCCGTCCGCCTGATCGACCCAGTACGTCACCGCCGAGGCATTGTGACCGAGCTCGGTAGTGATGGCCGCCATTTGCGGCACGAACTCGCGTGTTTCACTGGCGGCGGCGCCGACCGCGCCCCCGAGCAGCAGAAACATTGAAAGTCCGACGCGGGGAATGCGGGAACGGATCATTGGGGAGAACTCCCACGAAACCAGGCGGAGGGCGGGATCGCCTCCGGACGCCGCACAGATATGACCGGTCATCTCAGCTTCAAGACCCGGCGTCGAAGCCTCGGGGCAGATACGACTTCGCCCGAATTGCTATGCGACCGGTTTGATCCCAAAGCCCGCGAGCGCGGACAGTCCATCCCGCCGCCCATGAGTGGCGCGGCCGCCTGCTTCGTCGCAGGCGCTCCTCGCGATGGGAAAAACGTCCAACTTGGATCGGCACGGCCTTAGTCGTGGAGGCGGGGCAAATGTTCGGCCAGCGCCTCGAATGCGCGTTCGTCCGTGCGGTCGTAGCGGATCGGAGTTACGGCGATGCGGCCGGCACGCAGCGTGTCGATGTCGCTCTCGGGGCCCTGCTCGCGCGGGCCGCGGCGGAAGTTGATCCAGTGGTAGATGAGCCCGCGCGGGTCGGTGCGGGTCTCGACGTCCATGCCGCGGATCATGCCAACGCCCTGGCGGCAGAGGGTCGGCTCGCCGGCGTCGGCAGCCGAGCGGTCGGGGAAGTTGACGTTGAGGCAGGTGTCGGCGCTCCAGCCGATCGCCAGCATCCGGCGCACCACGGAGGCGCCGAGGCTGCGCGCGGTTTCCCACGGCACGTTTGCGCGGTCGGTCCAGGCCTGGCTGAGCGCGACCGACGGAATGCCGAGCATCAAGCCGGTCATGGCGCCGCCGACGGTGCCGGAGAACACCGTCTCCATGCCGAGATTGGCCCCGCGGTTGACGCCCGAGAGGATCAGTTGCGGCGGCGCGTCGCGCATCAGATGGCAGACGCCCATCACCGCGCAATCCCCCGGCGTGCCGGTGATGCCGAAGCGGCGCGGGCCGCGTTCGGTGACACGCACCGGCTGGTGCAGGCTCACGGCGTGTGAGACGCCGCTCTGGTCGTGCTCGGGGGCGACCACCCAGACCTCGCGCGCGAGCTCGGCGGCGATGTGCTCGAGGACGGCGAGGCCCGGCGCGTCGATCCCGTCGTCGTTGGTCAGCATGATGCGGTCCAGCACGAAGTCGCTCCCGGTGCGGTCAGAGGGTCCGCCCTGTTTGGCGTCTCGCGCCGGTCGCGTCCAGGGCGGGTCGAAAAGGGTTGGGCGGGGGGTGGGGCGCATCTACATACGGGTGATGGACCTCGTCAGCATTCCCGCCTCGCGTATCGTCGAGATCAGCCGGCTGGCCCTCGGGCTGCCGGACGTGGAGTTCCTGTGCTTCGGCGAATCGGACCACCCGAGCCCGGCCTCGGCCCGCGACGCGCTGGTGACGGCGCTCGACGGCGGGGCGACCACCTATCCCGACGTGCGCGGTGCCCCGCCGCTGCGCGACGCGCTGGCCCGCTATTTGAGCGAGCTGCACGCCAAGCCGGTGAGCGAGCAGCGCATCCAGATCACCGCGTCGGGCATGGCGGCGGTGGCCATCGCGCTGGCGGCGACGGTGCGGACGGGCGGGCGCGTGGTGCTCCATTCGCCGTCCTGGCCCAACATCGGCAACGCTGCGAGGCTGCGCGGCGCGGTGGTGGACGAGTTGGCACTCGACGCCACGCCCGAGGGACGCTTCCGGCTCGACCTCGACAAGCTCGGGGACAGGCTGCGTGGCGCGCGCGCCTTCGTGCTCAACTCGCCCAACAATCCGACCGGCTGGACCGCGAGCCGCGCCGAGCTGTCCGCCATTCTCGATCTCTGCCGACGATATTGCGTGTGGCTGATCTCCGACGAGGTGTATTCGCGCCTAGTCTACGACGGCGCCGCGGCCGCCCCCTCGCTGCTCGACGTCGCCGAGCCCGACGACAAGGTGATCGTGTGCAACAGCTTCAGCAAGACCTGGGCGATGACCGGCTGGCGGCTCGGCTGGATGGTGGTGCCGGAGGGGGCGCGGGACACGGTGAGCGACATCGTTGAGGTGACGCATTCGGGGGTCGCGCCCTACACCCAGCACGCCGGCGCGGCGGCGCTGGCCGATACCGCGTTCACCCAGGCGTTTCTCGGCCATTGCGCGCGCGGGCGGGTGATGGCGGGCGAGGCGCTCGCCGGACTGAACGGAGTGCGTTACGTGGCGCCGGACGGGGCGTTCTACGCCTTCCTCGGGGTGGACGGGGTGTCTGACAGCATGGCATTGGCGCGCAAGCTGGTGACGGACCATGGCGTCGCGGTGGCGCCCGGCAGCGCGTTCGGCGCGGCGGGCGAGGGGCATCTTAGAGTGTGCTTCGCCCAGCGGCCGGAGCGGATGGTGCGGGCGATGCAGCGGTTGCGGGATGGGCTGCGGGCCAGGCTCTCGTAAGCATCCGGCGTTGCCAGCCCGACGATTTGGTGAAATCCGGTATAGACGCGCCCCTCGAGGAGCGCTTTGCTGGGGCCAACGACCAATATTGGGGCGGGTCGGGAGATGGACTGTCCGAACTGCGGCGCCGGGCTGGGCGAGCGGAAGGCGTTCTGCACGCGCTGCGGCACCGCGGTCCTGACGACCTGTGATTCCTGCGGCGTGCAGAACCCGCGTTCGGCCCAGTTCTGCGGCGATTGCGGCGCCAAGCTCTCCGATCGTCCGCCGGTGGACGTTGCCCGGCGGCCGGCCCCTCCGCCTCCGCCGCTTCCCCCATCGGCGCCGCCCACCGTCGAACGGCGGCAGCTCACCGTGATGTTCTGCGACCTGGTGGGCTCCACGGCGCTGTCCACCCGGCTCGACCTCGAGGACCTGCACGAGGCGATCATCGCGTACCAGTCCTGCGTCGACGAGATCGTGGCGCAGTTCGACGGCTTCGTGGCGCGGCATCTCGGCGACGGCATCCTGATCTTCTTCGGATACCCGCTGGCGCAGGAGGACGACGCGGAGCGGGCGGTGCGGGCGGGCTTGGCGATTGTCGAGTTGGTTGCGGCGCTGCGCGTGCCCGACGCTGCCATGCAGGTGCGCGTCGGCATCGCCACCGGGACCGTGGTGATCGGCGAGTTCGTCTCGGCCCAGGCCACGCAGCGCCCGGACGTGATCGGCGAGGCCCCCAACCTCGCGGCTCGGCTGCAGTCGATCGCGGAGCCGGACACGGTGCTGATCGCCGATGCGACGCGCCGGCTGGTGGGCTCGCTGTTCGAGGACCGCGACCTCGGCCGCACCACGCTCAAGGGGTTCGCGGACGACGTGCAGGTCTGGCAGGTGCTTCGGCCCCGGGCGATCCGCAACCGCTTCGAGGCGCTGCGGGCCACTCCGAGCCTGCCGTTGGTCGGGCGCGAGGCGGAGATGGGGCTGCTGCTCGCGCGCTGGCGGCAGGCGGCGAGCGGCGCCGGGCAGGTCGTGCTGCTGACCGGGGAGCCGGGCATCGGCAAGTCCCGCATCGTCGAGGCGCTGCGTATCGCGTTGTGCCAGGAGGCGGCGCACACCGCGACCTACTCCTGCGCGCCGAGCGGGCGGAACAGCCCGCTCGACCCATTCGTCCACGGGCTCAGGACGGATGCCGGGCTGGAGGTGGGGGAGCCGCCGCCGGCGCAGCTCGCCAAGCTCAGGAGTTGGGTCGGCGACCGGGTGGCGGACCCAGCGCGGGCGGTGCCGTTGCTCGGCGAGCTGCTGTCGATCCCCGGCGCGGCGCTCGTCGCGCCCACCTCGATCAGCCCGCAGCGGCGCAAGGAGATCGCGCTGGAATGCGTGCTCGAGCTCATCGTGGCCCCGGCCGGACACGGCCCCGCGCTGCTGCTGTGCGAGGATTTGCATTGGGCCGACCCGACGTCGATCGAGCTGCTCGGCCTGTTGGCGGAGCGGGCGCGGAGCGCGCCAATGCTGGTGGTCGCGACGTCGCGCGCGGAGTTCATGCCGGGCTGGGCGGGCCCGGATGCCACGCGCCGGCCGCACGTCACGCTGCTGCCGGTGGGCCGGCTCGGCCGGGCCGAGAACGCGGCGCTGATCCGCAACGTGGTCGGCGGCAAGTCGCTGCCGGCCGAAGTGACCGAGCTCATCCTCAGCCGCACCGACGGCGTACCACTGTTCGTCGAGGAGCTGACCAAAGCCACGCTGGAATCGGGCCTGCTGCGCGAGGAAGCGTCGGGCTACGCGCTGGAGGGCAGCTTCTCCCGTTTGAACATTCCCTCCACACTGCACGATTCGCTGATGGCGCGGCTCGACCGGCTGGGCAACGTGAAGGCGGTGGCGCAGATCGGCGCCGCGATCGGCCGCAGCTTCTCCTTCCGCCAGCTCTCGGCCGTGGCGGACATGCCGGAGGGCGAGCTGAACACCGCGCTCTCCCGGCTGTCAGACGCCGAGCTGGTGCTGCGCGAGCGCGAGCTGCCCGACGCTGTATACACGTTCCGTCACGCGCTGGTGCAGGACGTTGCGTATGCCAGCCTGCTGCGGCGCGACCGAGTGCAGCTACACGGCCGCATTGTGGGCGCGTTCGAGCGGCTGTTCCCCGACATGCGCGACGCGCAGCCCGAGCTGCTGGCGCAGCACTACGAGGCCGCCGGACTGATCGTGCAAGCGATCATCTGCTGGTTGCGCGCGGGCGAGAAGGCGCGGCAACGCTCGGCGCTGCGCGAGGCAGTCGAGCATCTCACGCAAGGGCTCAACGCGGTCGCCAGCCTGCCGCCCTCGCCGGCGCGGGACCGCCACGAGCTCGATTTGCGCGCCGCCCTCGGCAGCACCTACATGGCGCTGAAGGGCTGGGCGGCGGCGGAAGTCGAAACGGTGCTGACGCCGGCGCACGCGCTGTGTCACTCGCTCGGCGAGACGGCGCGGCTGCCCAACGTGCTGCGTGTGCTGTGGCAATACCATGCGACGCGCGGCAACGATCGCGCCTCTTCGGAGCTGGTCAAGGAGATGCAGACGGCGGCGGCGGGGAAGAACGATCCGCTGCTGGTGCTCAATGCGGCCTACGCCGCCGCCTCGTCGCATTTCTGGCGGGGCGAGTTCGCCGCCGCGGGGGAGCACGCGAAGAAGCTGGCCGGGTACGATTTCGAGCGCGACCGGCACTATGTCGCGATCATCGCGTCGGACGTGAAGACCACGACGATGACGTGGGAGTTGTACCGGCTGTGGATCGAGGGTTTCCCTGATCTCGGCGCCGAGGCGGCGGCGGAGCAGGACCACCATGCGCGGCGGCTGGAGCATCCGTTCAACCTGTGCTTCGCGCTCACCGTGGGCTCGGCGGTGCACGCCTTCCGGCGCGATCCGGCCGCGTTGCGGGCGCGCACCAGCGAAGCGGCGCGGATCGCCCGCGAGCAGAGCATTCCGTTTGTTCACACGGTCCTGGTGCCGCTCTTCGAGTCGGCGGCCCTGGTCGAAATCGGGCGCTGGGAGGAGGCGGTGGCGCAGAACCGCGCCGGGATGGCGCGATGGCACGCCACCGGCGGACGGCTGATCGGGCCGCACCATCTTGCCGTCATCGCCGACGCCCAGCTCCGGATGGGCCGCTTCGACGAGGGGCTGACGACGATCGCCGAGGCGCTGGACGAGGTCGCGTCGATGAACGAGCGCTGGGTCGAGGCCGATCTGTGGCGCCTCAAGGGCGACCTTCTCGCCGCCGCGGGTGCTGACGACGGCGCGGTCATCGCGTACGAAACGGGTCTCCGTGTGGCGCGCGCACAGGGTGCGCGGTCGTGGGAGCTGCGGGGCGCGATGGGTCTCGCGGCGCTGCGCGCGCGACGCGGCGAGCGGCGGGAGGGCCTGGCGCTGGTCGAGCCGTTGCTGAACTGGTTCCGCGAGGGGCTGGACACGCCCGACCTGCGCTGCGCCGCGCGCATGGCGCAAGACCTCGCTTGACGGATCGGCGTGGGTAACCCGTTATTGAGACGGAATGGGGGTGTCCGAAACCAATGTCGCGAGCCTTATCCGCTGAGCCGACCGCCGGACGGCCGCGCATCCTGATCCTCTGCGCGCACCTGCACGAGGACCGCGCCCGCAAGCAGGACCGGGACTACCTGCAGCCAATGGCCGGCCTGCACGTCGCCTCGCTGATCGACCGCTCGCGCTACGCGGTGACGCTGTATCACGACATGTGGCACGGGCCGTACGACACGGCGTCCGTCGCGCCGGGCGAGTTCGAGCTGGTGATCCTCACTGGCTTGCTGATGGATTTCGATCGGATGCGCCAGCTTGCCTACATGTTCAGGCGCGTGGGCGCTAAGGTGGTGGCGGGAGGCAGCTTCTGCACACTGTTCCCGGACTTCGCGCTGCAATATTTCGACGCAATCTGCACCGGTGGAGTGGAGGCGATCCGGCAGGTGATGCGCGACCACGAGATGCGGGCGCTGGGCGGCGTCTATCGCTCGGCGCAGGGCAACATCGCGAGCTACACGGTCGACCATTCCCTGTTCGCCGAGCACGGCATCCATATCCCGCTGCACTATATCGAGGCGTCGCGCGGCTGCAATTTCAAATGCGACTTCTGCTCGATACCGGCGGAGCGGGCACGGCATGCGATCTATCCGGGCTCCGACATTGCCCGGAATATCGAGGATTCGATCGACAGCAGCCCGCGTTTCAGCCTGCGACGGCTATGGCCCATGGTGTGGTTCATCGACAACAACTTCTCCAATAACCTGCCGCATCTGCGCGAGATCTGTCGCTACCTGAAATCGCACAAACGCGTGCGGATGTGGGGCGCCCTGGTGACGCAAGATCTGCTCCGCAACCGCGAGGTCATCAAGCTGATGGCCAGGTCGAAATGTCGTGGGCTTTTCACCGGGATCGAATCGTTCGATCCGAAATTCATCGCGGCGCACAACAAGCGGCAGAACGAGCAGCGCGGCGAGCGCAACGTCGCCGAGGACATCGCTTACGCCGAGTCGCTCGGCATGATGATCACCTACGGCTATCTGTTCGACCCACGTATGAGCACCATCGCCGAGATGGAGGCGGAGCTGCGCGGGGTGCTGAACTCCGCGCTGCTGCATCACCCCTATTTTCTCGCCTTCGTCGCGCCGCTCGCCGGGACCAAGCTGTTCTGGGACGCCGCGCGCGCCGGCGAGCTGCTGCCCAATCTCCGGCTGCGCGACCTCGACGGGCGCTGCATCGCCTACCGCAACACGCGCGACAGTCCCGAGGCGCTCGGCCAGTTTGCCGCCCGCATCTTTGGCGCGCCGCATCTCTACATGAGCCGGCGGAATCTGTTCTCCCGCTTCGTGCGCCACCTGCTGCGGCACGGCTGGCGCGATCCGGCGTCGCTCTATCTGTTCTGGGAGAACCGCTCGCGCCTCGCGCGTCTCGGCCGCAAGCACGCCAAGGACCGCAAGCGGACATATATGGGCGGCACCGACATCCTCGATCCGCAATACGAGGATTTCCCGGCGGACATCACCGAGGCGGACCGGCGTAAGTATTTCGACCCGCTGCCGGTGACAGACGGGAGTGGCGCGCTCGCCGACTGGCTGCTGCCCTACGCGCCGCCCGCGCTGACCCGCTCGCCGGCGCGGGCGCAGAGCGCGGCGTAACGGAGCCGGGGCGATGACCACCGAGCACGCCATGTACGCGGATAAGCGCGACAGCTATTTCGACAATCCCCGCACCGAGATCGAGCCGCTGCTGCCCGATCGCGCGGATCGCGTGCTGGAGATCGGATGCG
This sequence comes from uncultured Alphaproteobacteria bacterium, assembly GCA_963795435.1. Lineage (GTDB taxonomy): Bacteria > Pseudomonadota > Alphaproteobacteria > Acetobacterales > Acetobacteraceae > JAFKFI01. The sequence goes on along the minus strand of CAWCHV010000007.1, from coordinate 2,419,579 downwards.
GCGCGGGTGCTACGATGAGATGGCTGCGCGACCGCCGGCACGTGACGCGCGCGGTCGGCGTGGAACTCATGCCCGAAGCGGCCGCGCGCGCGGCTGCAGTCTTCGACGAGGTTATCACCGGCAACGTGGAGTCGATGGACCTCCCGCCCGGCCGCTTCGACTTCATCGTCGCGCTCGACGTGCTCGAGCATCTCGCCGATCCGTGGTCGGCGGTGCGGCGGCTGCACGCGATCCTGGCGCCGGGCGGCTGCATCCTGGTCTCGCTGCCGAACATCGGCCACTACTCGGTGGCACTGCCGCTGCTCACGCGAGGACGCTGGGAGTACGCCGAGGACGGACTGCTCGACCGCACGCATCTACAATTCTTCAGCCGACGCACGGCGATCGAGCTGATGACGTGTTCCGGTCTCGTCGCCGACAAAATCGGCCGGGTGAGGCCGCCGCCGCAGTGGATGTGGCGATTGTCGTCCGACGCGCGCTGGTACGGCATGAGGGCGTTGGGGGCGGTTCTGCCCGGCCATCTGCTGGATTTCCAGTTGCTGATCCGGGCCAGGGCAACCGACCCGACGGCGGACTGAGCGACACGCGACGGCCGCTCGCAGGAAAGGTTGACAGCAGCCCCCGCCTCGGCGCAATACTTATCCCGATGGTTAAGTATGAAGACCCGCCGCTCGACCGCACCTTCGCCGCGCTTGCCGATCCGACCCGGCGCGCGCTGCTCGCGCAGCTCGGCGAGGGGGAGGCCTGCTCGGTCAGCGAGCTGGCGCGGCCGTTCCCGGTGTCGCTGCCGGCGATCATGAAGCATCTCGACGTGCTGTCGGATGCCGGGCTCATCTCGCGCAGCAAGACCGGCCGCATCGTGACGTGCCGGCTGCGCGCGGCGCCGATGCGTGCGGCCGTGGACTGGCTGAACCGCTATCAGCGTTTCTGGTCGGAGCAACTCGATCGCCTGGCCGCCTTCGTGGAGGAGGATGAACCATGCTCGCCGAACCGAGCCTCACCATCCGACGCCGGCTCCGCGCCTCGCCCGCGAAAGTCTTCGCGGCCTGGACCGACCCGCGGCAGATAATGCGCTGGTGGGGACCGGCGGGCGCCGAGACGATTCGTGCCGAGACGGATTTGCGGGTCGGCGGCAAGTTTCTCAAGGTGGCGCGCACTGCCGACGGCGAGGAGCACGAAGCCCGCGGCGTGTATCGCGAGATCGTGCCCAACGAGAAGCTGGTGTTCACCTGGGCGTGGCGCAGCACGCCGGAACGCGAGTCGCTGGTGACGGTGGCGCTCAGGCCCGACGGCGACGGCACGGTGCTGACCTTGACTCATGAACGGTTCTTCGACGAGCCCACCCGCGACCGCCATCGCGATGGCTGGAGCGGCGCGCTCGACAAGCTCGAAAGATACCTTGACTGACGAACCGACGACCACGGGGAGATCACCATGACCTCACACGGCAGTTTCCACTGGAACGAATTGAACACGCACGACGCCGAGCGCGCCAAGGCGTTCTACGCCCGCACGATCGGCTGGAGCTTCGAGGCGATGCCGATGGAAGGCGGCGGGACATACTGGGTGGCCAAATCCGGCGAGCAACATGTCGGCGGCATCTTCACCATGCAGGGACCGGAATTCGACGGCGTGCCGGAACACTGGTTGGCCTACATCGCGGTCGACGATGTCGGCGCGCGCCTCGCCAAGGCGGTCGCGGCGGGCGGCACGACGTTGCGCGCGCCGTTCGACATCGCGGGCGTCGGCCGCATCACCATCCTGCGCGACGCGGCCGGCGCGGTGATCGGCCTCATCACCCCGGCGTCCTGACAGGGAGAATATCGACATGGAAGCGCACAAGATCGTCTCTCGCGAGGAGTGGCTGGTGGCGCGCAAGGCATTGCTGGCGAAGGAGAAGGAGCACACCCGCGCGCGCGACGCGCTGGGTGCCGAGCGTCGCGCGCTGCCCTGGGTCAAGCTCGAGAAGGAGTATGTCTTCGATGGGCCGAATGGGCGCGAGACGCTCGCCGATCTGTTTGCCGGCCGCAGCCAGCTCATCGTCAAGCACTTCATGCTCGGCCCCGATTGGGAGGAGGGCTGCGTCGGCTGCTCGTTCCAGACCGACCATTTCGACGGCGCGCTGCCGCATCTCGAACATCACGACGTGACCCTGGTGGCGGTGTCGCGAGCGCCGTTCGCCAAGATCGAGGCGTTCCGCAAGCGCATGGGCTGGGGCGTCAAGTGGCTGTCTTCCCATGACAGCGACTTCAACTTCGACTTCCACGTGTCGTTCACCCCGGAGGAGGAGGCTCGCGGCGAGGTCTATTACAACTACGAAAAGCGTCCCTTCATGAGCGACGAGCTATCCGGCAACAGCGTGTTCTTCAAGGACGAGAACGGGCACGTCTTCCACACCTATTCGGCCTATGCGCGCGGCACAGAGGAGCTGATCAACACCTATAGTTTCCTCGACCTCACGCCCAAGGGCCGCAACGAGACCGGCCCCCGCCATAACCTCACCGACTGGGTGCGCCATCACGACCGCTACGACGACGGCGGCCACGTCGATCACACCGGACGCTATGTGGCGCCGCAGGACGGGGAACCGTGCTGTGGACCGGCCGCCGACCGTCGCGAGGAGAAATCCGCATGAGCATCCAAGTGACGGCCTTCCGTTGGGTGCCGCCGTTCGCCCAAGGCTACGTCCGCGACCTCCGGGTCCGCTGGGCGCTGGAGGAGGCGGGGCTGCCCTACGAGGCGACGCTGATCGACCCGCAAATTCAGGGCTCCGAGAGCTACCGCGAATGGCAGCCGTTCGGCCAAGTGCCAGCCTACAAAGACGGCCAGGTCGAGATGTTCGAGTCCGGCGCGATCGTGCTGCACATCGCCAACAAGTCCGAGGCGCTGGCGCCGATGGACGAAGCGGGTCGCGCGCGCGTGACAACGTGGGTGCTCGCGGCGCTGAACTCGGTCGAGCCGCACGTGCAGAACCTGGTCCATCTCGACGTGTTCCACGCCGGCGAGGCGTGGACGAAAGAACGCCGCCCGCAGGCCGAGGCGATGCTGGAAGCTCGGCTAGCTGCACTCGGCGCCTGGCTCGGCGGCAAGGAGTATCTCGAGGACCGCTTTACCGCGGGCGACCTGATGATGACCACTGTGCTGCGCGAGCTTGTCGACTCCGGCGTGCTGGCGCGGTTCCCAACGCTCGACGCCTATCGCCGACGCTGCGAGGCGCGCCCCACGTTCGGCCGTGCGCTAGAGGCACAGATGCAGCCGTTTCGAGAGAACGTGCCGGCGTAGTCGGTTGCGGGGCGCCCTTGTGACGAAGCGATCCGTGTGGTCGCACGATGGATCGCCACGTCGCCCAACAGCGGCTCGCCGTGACAGCTGTGGAACCGCTCCAAACGGGCTCCGGCGCCGATCAGGGCCGGAACGGCTTCCTTTCGCGGCGAGCCAGCGCGGCCGCCAAGGCCGAGGGGTCAGTGATTGGCAGGCCACAGGTGCCGCGGCGGCAGACATAGGCGGCGGCACCCGCCTCTCGCGCCTGCTTGCCATGCGCGGGATGGCCCTCCGGCAGACCGCCGGGGTCTGGGGCGCGGAGCAGCGTGACGGCGGGATCGGGGGCGGCCAGGGCGGCCGCCGCGAGGGCGCGGGCGAGGGGATGGGCGGGATCGCCTGCGATGACGACGTCGGTGGCTTCTTCCAACAAATCAGCCGCAGCGAGCAGCGTAGGCATTGCCGCGAGCTGGTCCTCGGCACCGGTGAACGCGCGGATCACCGCCTCGGCGCGGGTTCGCCACACCGGGTCGCCGGTGAGGTGGGATAGGCGGGCGAATACCTCGGCCATGATCCCGTTGCCCGCCGGCGTGGCGTTGTCGCCGGCGGTGCGGGGGCGGGCGAGGGGAACGTCGGTTGCGTCGGCGGCGCTCGTGAAGAAGCCGCCGTGGCCGTCCGAGAAATGCGCGAGGGCGGCGTCCGCGAGGCGGATCGCCTGAGCCAGGCGGGTGGGGTTTCCGGTGGCCTCGAACAGTGCCAGGGCGGCGCGGGCCATCGCGGCCTGGTCGTCCAGCAGCCCAGCGGCGGTAACGCGGCCGAGGCGCCAGGCGTGATGCACGCGGCCATCGGCGTCGGCCAGTTCGGCCATGACGAAATCGAACGCGCTCTCAGCACGAGCGAGCCAGTCCGGCCGGCGGAACACGGCCGCGGCGCGGGCGATGCCGGCTATGGCGAGGCCGTTCCAGTCGGCCAGCACCTTGTCGTCGCGACCTGGACGCGGGCGTGCAGCGCGGGCATCGAGCAGCTTTTCCCGCGATCTGGCGAGCGCGGCCTCCTCGGTGTCGCTGCCCGGCAGCGTGACGCGGCGGAGGATGGTCTTGCCTTCCCAGTTGCCGGACGGCGTCACGTCGTACGCAGCCGAGAACGCGGGGGCGTCCGGGCCGAGCAGGCGGTCGATCTCGGCTCGGGTCCAGACGTAGAACTTGCCTTCCTCGCCCTCGCTGTCGGCGTCCTCCGAGGCGGCAAAGGCGGCGTGGCCGGCGGCGTTGCGTGCGGCGGTCATGTCACGGTCAAGCCAGCCCACCGTGTCGGCGGCGCGGGCGGCGTAGAGCGGGTTCGGCCGGTCGGCCTGTGCGACGGCGAGCAATTCCAGCAGCTGGCCGTTGTCGTAGAGCATCTTCTCGAAATGCGGCACGAGCCAGATCGCGTCCGTGGAGTAGCGGGAGAAACCCCCGCCGAGATGGTCGTAGATGCCGCCCTGCCCCATCTTCTCCAGCATCAGGTGGGTGGCGCGCCGGGCTTCGGGGCGATCGCCGCGAAAACTGTCCTGCCAGAGAAAGCGGAAGATCGGCGGGTTGGGGAATTTCGGCGCGCCTTGCAGGCCGCCTTCCACCTGATCGGTAAGGCGCAAGAGCGCGGCCGCCACACGGTCGAGGTGCGCGGGAGTGAGAAGGGCGCCGGTGCGCGGGGCGGACATCGCGGTGATCGATTGGCGCAGGGCGCGGCTGTTGTGGCCAACCATCTCGTGCCCCGTGCGGTAGGCCTCGGCGACGCCGGTGAGCACCTGGCGGAAGGAAGGCTTGCCCCAGCGCGGCTCGGGCGGGAAGTAGGTGCCGCCCCAGAACGGCTCGCCCTCGGGGGTGAGGAACATGGTGAGCGGCCAGCCGCCCTGCTCCCCGAGCGCGTGCAGGGCCGACATGTAGATCGCATCGATGTCGGGCCGTTCCTCACGGTCTACCTTGATGTTCACGAAGCCCGCGTTCATCTGCGCGGCGGTGTCGGGGTCCTCGAAGGATTCGTGGGCCATGACGTGACACCAGTGGCAGGCGGCGTAGCCGATCGAGAGCAGGATCGGCCGGTCCTGCGCGCGGGCCTCCTCGAGCGCGGCCGAGCCCCAGGCGCGCCAATGCACCGGGTTGTCGGCATGCTGGAGAAGGTAGGGCGAGGTCTCGTGTCGGAGCAGGTTCGCGGAATCGGCCATCGTGCCGTCCTTTGCCGATTTGAGGGCGTTGGCGGTAGATAGGGGGCGAGGGCGCGTCCTGCGAGACGCGCCCGTCCCCGCGAGAGGCTCTCGCGAAAGGTAAGGATGGGGTATGGGCGACCTGCAGGCCGACGATCCGCCGCCATATTACGAGTCGCACGTGTTCGTGTGTTGCAACCGGCGGCCAGACGGGCACAAGCGCGGCTCCTGCGCCGCCAAGGGCTCCGAGAAACTGCGCGACTACATGAAAGTGCGCGCCAAGGAGATGGGACTGCCCAGAGTCCGCGTGAACATGGCCGGCTGCCTCGACCGCTGCGAGCTCGGGCCGTGCGTGGTGATCTACCCCGAGGGCGTGTGGTACCGGGTGGGCTCCACTGAGGATGTCGATGCGGTGCTGGCTGCGCATCTGCGGGATGGCGGGCGGGCTGGCCGGCTCATGCTGCCGCCCGAGACCGCTGCCGCCGAGTGAGCCTGCCCGACACCGATACGATCTTCGCACTGGCCTCGGGGGCGGGCCGGGCGGCGATCGCGGCCATGCGGATCAGTGGGCCAGCGAGCGGGCGAATGCTCGACGCGCTGTGCGGCGGCCGGCCGGAGCCGCGACGGGCGTCGTTGCGGCGGCTGCGCAATGCGGAAGGCGAGGTGCTGGATCAGGCGGTGGTGCTGTGGTTGCCGGGGCCAGGGAGCTATTCTGGAGAGGACGCCGCGGAACTGCATCTACACGCCGGTCGCGCCGTGGTCGCCGGGGTGGCGGATGCGTTGGTGCGGCTGAGCGCGCGGCCAGCGGAGCCCGGCGAGTTCACCCGGCGGGCCTTTCTCAACGGGCGGATGGACCTGATCGAGGCCGAGGCGGTCGGCGATCTGGTTGCGGCCGAAACGGCGGAACAGCGGCGACAGGCGTTGCGGCAGCTCGACGGGGCGCTGGGCGATCTGTATTGCGGATGGGCGGTACGGCTGCGGCGGATGCTGGCTGAGCAAGAAGCGCTGATCGATTTTCCCGACGAGGATTTGCCGCCTGAGACAGAAGCGGCGATGCTGGCTGAGCTGGCCGCGCTCGAGAGGGCGGTCGGCTGGCATCTGAACGACGGCCGGCGCGGCGAGCGGTTGCGGGAAGGGCTGGTATTCGCGGTGACGGGACCGCCCAACGTGGGCAAGTCGAGCGTAGTCAACGCGTTGGCCGGGCGGGACGTCGCGATCGTCTCAGCGTCGCCCGGCACCACACGGGACGCGCTCGAGGCAAGGGTGGAACTGGGTGGCGTGCCCGTAACCCTGGTAGACACGGCGGGGCTGCGCGAGACCGGCGACGTGGTGGAGGCAGAGGGGGTGCGGCGGGCGCGGGCGCGGGCGGCTGAGGCGGATCTGGTGGTTTCCGTGTATGATATCCGCGCCGGGATCGGGGATACGCCGGACCCAAAGTGCGGGCGCGAGGTGCGCGTGGCCAACAAGGCCGATCTCGGCGGATGCGCGCGCGAGGGTTCGTTGGCCGTCAGTGCCATGACCGGGGCCGGGCTGGACGATCTGCTGGCGCGTCTGACAGCGGAGGCGCGGGCTTTGACGGACGCGGCAGGTCCGCCGCCGCTCACCCGGGCGCGCCATCGCGCGGCCCTGAGGGAGGCGGCGGAGCGGCTGGCCGGAGCGCAGGAGGCGGCGTGGCCCGAGCTGCGGGCCGAGGACCTGCGGCTCGCGCTGCGTGCCTTGGGGCGAGTAACGGGGGAAGTAGGCGTGGACGATATCCTTGATACTATATTCGCCCAGTTCTGTATAGGAAAATAATCGCGTTTGTTATGCTTCGCGGAGTGCGTATATGGGATCTCGTTACGATGTGGTCGTCATCGGCGGTGGGCACGCCGGCTGCGAGGCGGCGGCCGCGGCGGCTCGGATGGGTGCGCGGACGCTGCTGCTGACGCATCGGCTCGACACACTGGGAGAAATGTCCTGCAATCCGGCGATCGGCGGGATCGGCAAGGGACACCTGGTTCGCGAGATCGACGCGCTGGACGGGCTGATGGGCCGCGCCGCCGATCTGGCCGGGATCCATTTCAAGGTGCTCAACAGCAGCAAGGGCCCGGCGGTGCGGGGACCACGGGCGCAAGCTGACCGGGCGCTGTACCGTCGGGCGATCCAGGGTCTGTTGGCGGCGACCGAGGGATTGGAATTGCGCGCCGGTTCGGTCGAGGACCTCGAATTGGACCGCGCGGGGCATCTCGCGGCTGTGCTCTGCGCGGATGGCGAGCGGATCGCGTGCCGCGCCGCGGTGCTAACGGCGGGAACGTTCCTACGCGGCATGATACATATCGGCGACCGGCGGATGCCGGCCGGGCGGGCGGGCGAGGCGCCCTCGATCGGGCTGGCGCGGAGCTTGGCGCGGCTCGATTTGCCGCTCGGGCGGCTCAAGACCGGCACGCCGCCTCGATTGGACTCGAACGGCATCGATTGGGACGGCCTTGACGCCGATCACGGGGAGGCGGAACCGGAGCCGTTCAGCACCATGACCGACCGGATTGCCAACCCTCAGATCGCCTGCCGCATAACCGCGACCACGCCGGCCACGCACGCGCTAATCCGGGACAACCTGCATCGCTCGGCGGTTTACGGCGGCGCGATCTCCGGCCCCGGTCCGCGCTACTGCCCATCGATCGAGGACAAGGTGGTTCGCTTCTCCGGCCGCGACCGCCACACCATCTTTCTCGAGCCGGAGGGACTGGCAAGCGATACAGTCTACCCCAACGGGATCTCCACCAGCCTGCCCGAGGAGGTCCAGGCCGCGATGCTGCGGACCATCCCCGGGCTGGAGAACGCCCGGATGACGCGGCCGGGCTATGCGGTGGAATACGATTTCGTCGATCCGCGGGCGCTCGACCCATCTTTGGCGCTCAGGCTGTTGCCCGGATTGTTCCTGGCCGGCCAGATCAACGGAACGACCGGCTACGAGGAAGCCGCCGCCCAGGGTCTCCTGGCCGGGTTGAATGCCGCGCGCTTCGCGGGTGGCCTCAGCGCCGTCGGGCTTGGGCGCTCCGACGCCTATATCGGCGTCCTGGTGGACGATCTGGTGACGCGGGGGGTCAGCGAGCCTTATCGCATGTTTACCTCCCGCGCGGAGTTCCGGCTAAGCCTCCGGGCGGACAACGCCGATCTTCGGCTGACAGGCATTGGCTTGGCATGGGGGTGTGTTGGCGCGTCTCGCGCCGCACGCTTCCTCACCTACGAGCGCGAGGTGCGAGCCGCGCTGGAGCGGGCCAGGGAGGCTGGCGTGCGCGGGCCGGCCGGCCGGCGAGGCTCGCCAATGGAGCTGAAGGCGGCAGGCAGCGATCGGCGCGCGCGGGAGTTTCCCTGGCTGCTTGCTCTATCGCGCCGCAGTCGGGAACAGGTGGAGATCGAGGCCCATTACGCGGGGTACTTGCGCCGGCAGGATGCGGATATACGGTGGTTCCGCCAGGAAGAGGGATTGCTGATTGAAGGTATCGATTTCGCGAGGGTTGGCGGACTGACCACTGAATTGCGAGAAAAACTTGCTCGGCAGCGGCCGGCGTCGCTGGGTGCCGCTTCGCGCATCCAAGGAATGACGCCGGCGGCCCTGTCGGCGATACTCGCCCACGCCCGGAGCGGCGCCCGGGTCGCTAGTGCCGAGTGAGGTTGCACGTGAAACACTGGCCCGGGTGGGGGTAGATGTTTCACGTGAAACACTGGATCGGCTGGAGCGCTATTCCGTTCTGCTGCTCCGCTGGAATCGCACCGTCAATCTCGTCGCCCAAGTCGACGAGTACCGACCTCTGGGCACGGCATATTGCCGATTCGGCTCAATTGGCTGCGTTGATCCCCCCGGTCGCCACTCGTGCCATCGATCTCGGCTCCGGTGCCGGCTTCCCGGGGCTCGTGCTGTCGCTAACGACCGGCATCGTTTTTGAACTGGTCGAGGCCGATCACCGCAAGGCCGCATTCCTCCGCGAGGCCGCCCGTGCAATTGGGGCGCCTGTTCGCATCCACGCCGTACGCGCCGAACAAGCGCGGATCGAGGCGGCCCCGGTGGTCACGGCGCGGGCCGTCGCACCGCTCACGAAGCTGCTTCGCCTAGCAACTCCGTTGTTGCGCGCCGACGGCCTCGCGATTTTCCCCAAAGGGCGAAATGCCGAGAAGGAATTGACGGAAGCCCGACGGAAATGGCACATGCAGGTGCGGCGGATCCCGAGCCGCACCGCCCGCGAGGCGACCATCCTCATGCTCAGCGAGATCTATCGTGCCGGAGCCCCCGAACGAGGCGCAGGTTGACGCGGCCGCGGAGACGAGAATTCTCGCGGTCGCCAACCAGAAGGGTGGCGTCGGTAAGACGACCACGGCGGTCAACCTCGCCACCGCCGTCGCGGCAACCGGCCGGCCGGTCTTGCTGATCGACCTTGATCCGCAAGGGAATGCCTCGACGGGTCTCGGCCTCGCCGGCAATGATCGGGCGGCAGGAAGCTATCGGCTGCTGATGAACAGTGAAGCGCTGCCGGACACCGCGCGCGACACCGGCATTCCTGGCCTGAGCCTAATTCCCGCGGAGCCCGATCTCGCGGGTGCTGAGATCGAGCTCGTCGCGCTGCCCCGCCGGGAGTTCCGGCTGCGCGATGCCATTGCGAGCCTCCGTGTGCCCGGCGGGTCTTACCGACTGGTCCTGATCGACTGTCCGCCCAGCCTCGGCCTGCTCACACTCAACGCACTGGTTGCCGCCGACGGCGTGCTGGTGCCGCTGCAATGCGAGTTTTTTGCCCTGGAAGGCGTCACTCAGTTGGTTCGCACCATCGAACTCGTGCGGCGAGGGCTGAACCCGGCCCTCCGGCTGCAAGGAATTGTCCTGACGATGCACGACCGCCGCAACAATCTCTCCGAACTGGTGGCCGCCGATGCGCGCGGATTCTTCGGCGCCCAAGTCTACGACACCGTGATCCCCCGCAATATTCGCATCTCGGAGGCGCCGAGCCACGGCAAGCCGGTGCTGCTCTACGACTTCCGCTCCCCTGGAGCGCAGGCCTATGTCCGGCTCGCGCACGAACTGCTCGATCGGGAGCGGGACCGCCAAGGTGCGCTCGCGTGAGCGCGCGGGAGGCGGGGCCGCGCCTCGGTCGCGGGCTGGCCGCCTTGCTGGGCGAGACGGCCCCCGTCCCTGGCGCGCGGGAGGGGGACGGCATTCAGCCGGTCTCGCTGGAATTGCTGGAGCCAGGCCCGTTCCAGCCGCGGGGGCGGATAGACACCGCCTCCCTCGAAGAATTGGCTGCGTCGGTTCGCGCCCGTGGCATCCTGCAGCCGCTGCTCGCCCGACCCCACCCGGAGGAGCCCGGCCGCTACCAGATCATCGCTGGCGAGCGTCGCTGGCGCGCGGCTCTGGCGGCCGGCCTGCACGAGGTTCCGGTGCTCGTTCGCGCACTGGCCAACGCCGAGGCCATGGCCGCCTCCCTGATCGAGAATTTGCAGCGGCAGGATCTCAACCCGATCGAGGAGGCGGAGGGCTATTTTCGGCTGATGCGCGAGTTCGGCACGACGCAGGATAACCTGGCCCAGACAGTCGGGAAATCGCGCAGCCACATCGCCAACACGCTGCGCCTGCTCAACCTGCCGGCCGCGGTGCAGGCCGAAGTGCGCAGCGGCGCGCTTTCCGCCGGTCACGCTCGGGCACTGCTGAGTCACCCCGAACCAGAAAAGGCCGCGCTCGCCGTGATCGCCCGAGGGCTCAATGTGCGCCAGACCGAAGCGCTGTCCGGCAGACCGGACCCGACGATCGCGATCTCGACACCATCGCACAATCCTGCGGATGCCGTCACTCGCGCGGTGGAGCGGGACCTCGCGGAGCGGCTGGGGCTCAGGGTGCAAATCTCTTTCGACGGCAAGGGAGGCGCCGTGCGGATCCATTACCGCTCGCTCGACCAGCTCGATGGACTGATCGAGCTGCTTAGGCGGGAGTAGCGGAACCTCGTGCGCGCCGCGCCGCCGCGCGACGCGCGACTACCATCAGGGCGTTGCGGCAGATAGTCTCGGCCGGGGCACCGGTGCGCCGGCAGCTGCGTTCCGCTTCGTTCAGACCCTCCAGCGTCGCCTCCAGCGCGGCGAGCGGCCAGAGTTGCAGCGCGCGGGTGAAGGCTGGCTGGCGCCGCCAGAACACCGGCGGCCGCGCGGACCGCGCCGCATCCTCGGGCGCCACACCATCGGCGACGGCGAGACGCACCCTGTGCAGGCGCTGCAAATGCCCCAACCCGGCACGCAGCGCGGAGGATGCGGCCTGCCCTCCGGCCAAAGCCAGTTCCAGCGCGCGATCGAGGCCGGCGATGTCGCCCTCGGTCGCCGCGAATAGCGCGTCTTCGAGCGACAATCCCGCCATGTCGCCGATGCACACCATTGCCGTGGCCAGATCGACCACGCCGCCGTGCCCAGTGTGCAGCGATAGCTTGTCGAGTTCCTGACGGGTTAGCGCCCGGTCGGCACCGAGCTGCGCCGTGACCCAGCGCAACGCTTCGGCCTCGATCGTCGCGCCGGTCTCGGCCAGCGCGGCGTGCACGGTAGCCTCCAGCGCCTTGCCTTCCTCGGGATAGCAGCCGATTGCCGCGCCATCCGGCGCGGCCTCGAGCGCGGTCCGCAGCTTCGAGCGGGACGGCAATCCGGGCCCCTCCAGGACCACCAATGCCTCCCCACGACCGGCCAACACCGCCTTCACCGCATTCAGCGCGCCATCCGTCGCGTCGCGCACCCGCACCACGCGTCGCCCGCCGGTCAGCGACAGGGAGGCCGCCTCGGCTTCCAGGCGCGCGGCCGCGTCGCGGTCCAGATCAACCACCCGGAACGGGTCATCCAACGACCCGCCCGCCAGCCGCACCAGCCCGTTCGCCCGTTCGCGGATCAGGCCGCCATCATCGCCGAACAGTAGCACCACGCGACACGCGCCGGGATCGCGCAGGAAGGCGGCCACCCGGCGCGCATCCACCCGCATCGCGCGTCAGCCCGAGGCGGCGATCTGGTCGGCGCGGCGGTTGAAGTAGCTCGCCAGCTGCATCACCACCTGATCGGCCAGCCGCTCCGCAATCCGCTTCTGCACCGCCTCGGTCTCGAGATCGGAGGCGAAGAACTGCTCGTTGAAGATGTTGACCGCGTCAACCGCGCGCGCGACGTCGCGGGTCAACACCGTGCGCGCGACATCCTGCGCCCGCAACGTCCATTCCGCCCGTCCGATCATCCGGATGCGAGTGACCGTGTTGTCCTGGCGGATAGCGATGCCCTCGCCGGAGATGCCGAAACCGACCGCCAATTCGTAGCGCCGCGCCACGCCGCTGCCGGAGCCCTCGAGCCGTTCCTGCAGCGCCTGACGGAGCAACTGGCCCGGGCGATCGCCGATGATGTCCACCGACACTGCTGCCAGTTCGCGCGACGTGGTGCCTAATTGGCCAGAGCTTCCGCGCTGGTAGAGCGGATGAAACCCGCAACCACCGAGGGCCCCTCCCATTGCGCCCAACAGCAGCAATCCGCGCCGGGAAAGTCCTTTGGGTCCGCCGCGCGCCATCTCAGACAGCCACCACGAAATTGACGATCCGGTTCGGCACATGGATCCGCTTGAGGATCCGCTTGCCCTCCAGCAGCCGCGCGACATGCGGTTCGGCCTCGGCGGCGGCCAGCACAGTAGTCGCCGGTGCATCGGGCGGCATCTCGATGGTGCCGCGCAGCTTGCCCATGACCTGCACCGCCACCGTCACCGCCTCGGCGGCGATCAGGGACGGATCCGGCTCCGGCCAGGGCAGCTCGGCGACCAGCAGCGCCTCGCTTGCCAAATCCCGGCCGGGGTGCAGCTTTGCATACATCTCCTCGGCGAGATGCGGCATCATCGGCGAGATCAGCCGGGCCAACCCGTCCACCGCCTCGCGTCGTGCCCAGGACATGCCTTCGCTGCCGGACGGCTCTCGTTCCGCGTCGGCGATGGCGTTGGCCAGCTCGTACAGCCGGGCGACCGCGACATTGAACGCGAACTCCTCCAGCGCCTCCGTCACCGCCGCGATGGCGCGGTGCGTGGCGCGACGCAGCGCCCGGGCCGCCGGTGAGAACGAACCAGGCATAATGTCGGAGCCGTCATGCCCGCTCCCCGCCAGCGTGTCGGCCAACCGAAAAACGCGCTGGACGAAGCGGAACGCCCCGGCGACGCCGGCCTCGGTCCACTCCATGTCCCGTTCGGGCGGGTTGTCGGACAGGATGAACCAGCGCGGCGTGTCGGCGCCGTAGCGTCCGATGATGGCGTCGGGGTCAACCGTGTTGCGCCGCGACTTCGACATTTTCTCGATGCGCCCGACGCTGACCGCCTCGCCGGTCGACCGGTCGACCATCGTGCCGTCCGCGCCCCGCTCCACTTCGGCCGGGTAGCGCCATTGCCCGTCCGCACCCCGATAGCTTTCATGCGTTACCATCCCCTGCGTAAACAGGCCGACGAAGGGCTCCGTCACGTCGAGATGGCCGGTGTCGCGCAGCGCGCGGGTGAAGAACCGCGCGTACAGCAGGTGCAGGATCGCGTGCTCGATGCCGCCGATATACTGATCGACGGGCATCCAGTGCCGCGCCGCCTCGCGCGATATCGGCTGTTCGGCGCGCGGGCTGCAGAACCGCGCGAAATACCACGAGCTATCGACGAAGGTGTCGAACGTATCGGTCTCGCGGGTTGCCGCACCGTTGCATTGCGGGCAGCGCACGTGCTTCCAGCTGGGATGGTGGTCGAGCGGGTTGCCCGGCCGGTCGAACGTCAAGTCCTCGGGGAGCACCACCGGCAACTGCTCGTCAGGAACCGGCACCGCGCCGCACGCGGCGCAATGGATCACCGGGATCGGGCAGCCCCAGCCGCGTTGCCGGCTGACCCCCCAGTCGCGCAGTCGCCAGTTGGTGACCCCTGCGCCGACGCCTTGACGCGCCAGCGCGTCGATCGCCGCGCGCTTGGCGGCATCAGTATCCAGTCCGTCGAGGAAGTCGGAATTGATCAGCGTGCCCGGTCCGACATAGGCCTCGTCGCCGACCTTGAACGTCGCGGCATCCTCGCTTGGCGGCAGCACCACCGGCACGACCGACAGGCCGTATTTGCGGGCGAACTCCAGATCCCTCTGGTCATGCGCCGGGCAGCCGAAGATCGCCCCGGTGCCGTATTCCATCAGCACGAAATTGGCGATCCACACCGGATAGGTCATCTCAGGCAGGAACGGATGCCGCGCGCGCAGGCCGGTATCGAAGCCCTTCTTCTCGGCGGCCTCGATCACCGCCTCGCTGGTGCCCATCGACCGGCACTCGGCGATGAACGCCGCCGCCGCCGGGTCGCGCGCCGCCGCCGCCGCCGCGAGCGGATGCTCCGGCGCGAGGGCAAGAAATGACATGCCGAACAGCGTGTCGGGCCGCGTGGTGTAGACCTCGACCCGCTCAATGCCGTCCACCGGAGAGGCCAACACGAACCCGAGCCGCGCCCCCTCGCTGCGGCCGATCCATTTCTCCTGCATCACCCGTACCCGCTCGGGCCACCGGTCGAGCCCGCCGAGGGCGGCCAGCAGGTCCGGCGCGTAGTCGGTGATCTTGAGGAACCACTGCGCGAGCCGTTTCTTCTCGACCGGCGCGCCGGAGCGCCAGCCGCGACCGTCGATCACCTGCTCATTGGCGAGCACGGTGCCGTCGACCGGGTCCCAGTTGACCCAGCTCTCGCGCCGCTCGGCGAGGCCGGCGCGCAGCAGGTCGAGGAACAGCTTCTGCTGGTGTCCATAATAGGCCGGATCGCAGGTGGCGAACTCGCGGCTCCAGTCGTGCGAGAAGCCCATGCGCTGGAACTCGCCGCGCATGGTCGCGATGTTCTCCCAGGTCCACGCCGCCGGATGCACGCCGCGCTCGCGGGCCGCGTTCTCGGCGGGCAGGCCGAAGGCGTCCCAGCCCATCGGATGCAACACCGAGTAGCCGCGCGCCCGCTTGTAGCGGGCCACCACGTCGCCCAGTGTGTAGTTGCGTACGTGCCCCATGTGGATCTTGCCGCTGGGATAGGGAAACATCTCCAGCACGTAGTATTTGGGCTTGCCGTCGGTCGGCACGTCCTCGGCGCGGAAGCAGCCGCGCTCGTCCCACGCGCGCTGCCAGCGCGGCTCGGCCTCGCGGAAATCATAGCGCGGCGCCTCGGCGACGGCGGGCGCGGATGCAGGCACGGTCTGGTTCATCGGTCCTGGCGGCTCGTTGTGCAACGCATTGTATCAGCCAGAACCGCCCATGCAGCAACCGTGTGCGGCCGCGAAGCCCTCACCTAACCCGCTCCCCTTAATAAGTGGAGAGGGCGGGGTGAGGGGATAAGCCGCCTCAGCTCGCCGCCGTCTGCGCGCGCAGCTCCCTCGCCCGGGCGAGCACCTTGTTCTCGATCTCACCCACCGTCTCCGCACTTACCGGCGCGTCGACCCACTGGCCGTTCTGCTCCACCTGGCGAAAGATCGAAACACGGATCGCGTCGGCGCGGAGTTGGCGCCCGAGGATGTAGGCGGTCGCCTTGAAGCGCTCGCCGTTCGCCGCCGCCGGCTGGTACCAGTCGGTGATGATCACCCCGCCGAACGGGTCGGCCGAGGACAGCGGCATGAAGGACAGCGTGTCGAGCGCGCCGCGCCATAGATAGGCGTTGACCCCCAGCGCCCCGCCCTCGTCCCTGCTCCCGCCGCCGGCGTTCTTGCCGACGCCGAGCACCAGGCCCTGCTCGCTGAACAGGCGGCCCTGGCCGCCGCCGCGATTCTGGTCGGTGTTGTATTCGGAATCACCGTTGCCGCCGGCGCCTTCCGGCAACTTCTGCGTGCCGCCGCACGCAGCCAACCAGCCGCAGGCCAGCATGAGAGACATGATCGGACGCGGACGCAGGAGCATCGGGGACCCTCTGAGGGCAAGTGTGCCGAAGCACGATCGGCGATATCTAGCCGACATCGCACGATTCCGCCAAGCGGCCCCTCTCCGCGACAATATCCATCGTGCGCGGCGGAATGAATTCCGCCGAATGGCGACCCGCTAATCCTGCTCCACTTGGACAATCCGATAGATCAGCTCCTCGCCGCTCGGCCGCCGCAAGGTGAGATAGGCGCCCGGACGCATGATGGCGGGGGTGAAGTCCCACAGCGGCTCGTCCTCGCCGCCCTGGCTGCGCAGCGCCCAGCCCTCGTCCACGCGGATCAGCTCGCCCGCCCAGTCCTCGCGATCGGCCCAGAAGCGGCGGGTGCGCCAGGGAAGCGGGTCCGCGGCGTAGGCGGCAAGATCGATCCGCGCCTCGGGCGTAAGGCAGAGCCGCAATTCAAGCCCGTGGGCGACGTCGCCCACGGGCTGGCCGGGGCCGTGCGCCAGCAGCGCCGTGACCTTCGCCATCCCGTCCTCCTCCCTCCCACGCTCCCGTCAGGGCGGCCTCAGATCGCGACCCGCACGCCGAGCTCCACCACGCGGTCGCCCGGAATGCGGAAGAACTCGGTGGCCGGCACCGCGTTGCGCGCCATCACCAGGAACAGCCAAAGCCGCCAGATCGGCATCTTCGGCACCATCGCGGGCACCAGCACCTCGCGGCCGAGGAAATAGCTCGCCTGCATACTGTCGAACGGCACGCCGCGCTCGCGCAGGTCCTCGAGCGCGCGCGGGATGTTGGGGCTTTCCATGAAGCCGTAGCGCAGGATTACGCGATAGATGCCGGGGGCTAGCTCGTGCACGTCGCTGCGCCCCTCGCCGCGGGCTTCCGGCACGTCGAGGTTCTCCACCGTCACGAACAGCACCCGTTCGTGCAGGACCTTGTTGTGCTTGAGGTTGTGCAGCAGGGCGGTGGGCACATAGTCTGGGTTGCCGGTGAGGAACACCGCCATACCGGGCACCCGCACCGTCCGCGACTGCGGCAGGCGGGCGAGGAAGGAGGCGAGCGGCAGGCTGTCTTGTTTCCAGCGCGCCAGCAGCAAATCCCGCCCGCGCTTCCACGAGGTCATCAGCCCCATCAGCGCAAGGCCGAGGATTAGCGGCACCCAGCCGCCCTCGGGCACCTTCATCACGTTGGCGGCGAAGAACACGCCGTCCACCAGAAAGAAGAAGCCGAACACCGCCAGCGCGACCGTCCGGGGCCAGTGGAACTGGCGACGGAAC
Organism: uncultured Alphaproteobacteria bacterium; assembly: GCA_963795435.1. Classification (GTDB taxonomy): domain Bacteria; phylum Pseudomonadota; class Alphaproteobacteria; order Acetobacterales; family Acetobacteraceae; genus JAFKFI01. The sequence goes on along the minus strand of CAWCHV010000007.1, from coordinate 2,402,013 downwards.
ACCACCACCGCCAGCAGCGTGGTGCAGAGAAACGTGCCGGTGACCGCGATGCCGTAGGCGGCGGCCAGGTTGTCCGAGGTCTTGAAGGAGAATACCAGGACCAGCACGCCGATCATCAGCGCCGCGTTCACCTGGGGCAAATAGATCTGTCCCTCCTCGACGGTGCTGGTGTGGCGCACCGTCAGGCGCGGCAGGAAGCCGAGCTGCATGCATTGACGCGCCATCGAGTAGGCGCCGGAGATCATCGACTGGCTGGCGATCACGGTCGCGACCGTCGCCAGTACGACCATCGGCAACTGCAGCCAGCCCGGCGTCAACAGATAGAAGGGGTTTACCGCCGTGGCGGGGGCGGCGATCGTCAGCGCACCCTGGCCGAAATAGTTGAGCACCAGGCAGGGCAGCACGAAGAACGTCCAGCTCAGCCGGATCGGCTGCGCGCCGAAATGTCCCATGTCGGCGTACAGCGCCTCCGCCCCGGTGACGCAGAGCACGACGGCGCCGAGCACGACGAAGGCCAGCGCCTTGTACTGCACGCAGAGCGCCACCGCGTAGGTCGGCGAGATCGCCATCAGCACGAAGGGATGAATCACGATTTCCATCAGACCGAGCAGGCCGATGGCGAGGAACCACAACGCCATGACCGGGCCGAACACTCGCCCGATACTGGCGGTGCCACGGAACTGAAAGGTGAACAGCACCAGGATCACCAGGCCGGCGATCGGCAGGACGTACTGCTTGAGGTCGGGCGCCGAGATCTCGAGGCCCTCCACCGCCGACAGCACCGAAATCGCAGGCGTGATGACACCGTCGCCGAAGAACAGGCAGGCTCCCGCGATGCCGACGAGGCTCAACGCGTACCGGGTCCGCGCGCCGACGGAGACCCGCTGGGCCAGCGCCATCAGCGCGAGGATGCCGCCCTCGCCCTTGTTGTCCGCGCGCATGATCAGCATGACGTATTTGATCGTCACGACGAGCACGAGCGACCAGAACACCAGCGACAGGATGCCCATGATCTCGACCGTGCTCACCCGCACGTCGCCGAACATGGCAAGGCTCGCCTTGAAGGCATAAAGCGGGCTGGTTCCGATGTCGCCGTAGACCACGCCGAGCACGGCGAGCAGCACGCCGAGATTGGGCGCTGGCCGGCGACCGGTCTCGGCGGAGGCGGCCACGCTCATGTCGCGCTCATCGGAACTGCCTCTACGCCTGCCCGGCGGTTCGGCGGCCGGGCTTCCTAAGCGCCGGAGCCTTACCCGCCCAGATGCCGCGGTGCAAGAACGCGGCGTCCCGCGGGAAGATCGCCGGGTGGACGCATCATCCTATCGCGCGCCAAAGATCGCCGAGCCGACGCGGACATGGGTGGCGCCGCAGGCGATGGCGGTCTCGAAGTCGGCCGACATGCCCATCGACAGCACGCCAAGCCCGTGCCTGGCGGCGCGATCGGCGAGCCAGGCGAAATGCGGCGCCGGGTCCACTCCGGCGGGCGGGACGCACATCAAGCCCTCGATGGCCAATCCCAGGCGGTCGCGGCAGTCAATGATGAAGCGGTCCGCCTCATCGCGAGCGACACCGCTTTTCTGCGGCTCCGCCCCGGTATTGACCTCCACCAGCAGAGTCGGTGCGCGGCCTTCGCGGGCAATAGCTGCTGCGATCGCGTCGGCGAGGCGCCGACGGTCGAGCGTCTCGATCACGTCGGCGAGCCGCACCGCGTCGCGCGCCTTGTTGGTCTGCAGCCCGCCAATGATATGCAGCCTGAGCGCCGGGAACGCCTCGCTCAACGCCGGGAACTTTCCCGCCGCTTCCTGCACCCGGTTTTCGCCGAATACGAGCTGCCCCGCGGCGAGTGCCGTCCGCACCGCGTCGACGGGTTTGGTCTTGGAGACCGCGACCAATGTGACGTCCTCGGGTCGCCGCCCCGCCCGGATCGCGGCATCGGCGACTCGGTCACGCACGCGGCGCAGGTTTTCGGGGATTGAACTGGTTTTGGCCTCGTTCATGGGTTCTCTTCTATAGCCGCCCCGCTCGCATTCACCACGTGTGACACGTCCGCCACAGTGTTTCGGAAATGCCGCGCCGAACCTGTTCTGGCTGTTGCGAGATCGTGAGTGTCCTCGCAATACTCCTCGTCAGGTCTGGCTGCTCCCCGCCCGTGGGGGGCGCGGTCGCCCCCGCTTGGCGAACGTGCCCGTGGGTCAACGGGGCGGGGCCTGCAAACGTCCCGCCGGGTTCGCCCCGGTGACATGAGGAGGAATAGATGCGTAAGCTCCTGCTGGCCACAGTGGCGGCACTCGGTGTGACGACGGGCTATGGTGCCGCGTACGCGCAGCAAGCCGACGATTCTGGGCAGTCCACCGTCAGCGCGTTTGGCGGCACCGCGACAGGGCCGGTCCAGGCGCCCGGAACCCTGGTGGTCCGCCTCAACGGCCGTGTCTACAGCCAGGGCGGCATCCTCAGCGTGGGGGACGCGAACGGCAGCTACAACTACAATCCGTTTACCGGCACCGCCTCCCGGACTCCGTTCGTGCAGGGCGTCACCAACGGCACCGTCGGCGGCGTGCCGGTGTCCCTGCCGCAGTTCTTCGGCACTGCGGCGCAGGCGACGGCGATGGGCTTCCATCCGAGCGGCCCGTTGCAGAACGTCGCGGTCCAGGCGAACAATCCGCAGGTCAACAAGAACGGCAATTACGGCATCTATTCCTATTTCCGCCTCTATCCGGGCTTCGACGGCATCGCCGCGAATGGCCTGAAATACGGCGCCGGCGTCGAGATCCGTCAGGACGGCAACTACCCCGCCGGCAGCGGGGCGGGCGGCAGCATCTCGGCGCTGTCGGCACGTGACGGCATCCTCTATGTCCGCCGCGCCTGGGGCTACGCCGGCACCGACCAGCTCGGCATGATCCGCTTCGGCGAGACCGACGGGCCGTCCGATCTGTTCATGGTGGGCAACAACGAGAACTTCGGCGACGGCGGCTGGAACGGCAGCGCGGCCGCCTACCTGCCGACGCAGCTCTGGATCTACTGGCCGTTCGCCGACGGCGGCAATCTCTACTCGACCCAGAAGATCGTCTATCTCTCGCCGGCCTTCGCCGGGTTCGACTTCGGCGCGGCGTTCGAACCGACCACCGCGGGCGCCAACGGCGCGGCGGCCAACCAGGGCTGCAACGCGCCCAACCTCGGCATCCAAGCCGGCCCGAACAGCTTTATCGCTAACGGCCCGGGCGTCGCGGGGGCCGGTTGCGCCCAGCTGATCTCGACCAACACCGGAGACTTTGCTCGACGGCGCAACACGTACGACCTCGCCGCCCGTTATCGCGGCCTGTTCGGCCCGGTCGGCTTCGCGGCCTATGTCGACTACATCGGCAGCGGCACGGTGTCCGACACCATGACGACGGCGCACCAGAAGGTCGACGGGCTGAGCGTCGGCGCGGGCGGCGCGCAGGTCACCTATGGCGGCCTGACCATCGGCGCGATGGCGCAGGGCGGCCGGGTGAACGGCGCCGGCAGCTGGAACCTGGCCCCGCAGGGCGGCGCGGACGAGGTCGCTGTCGAGTTCGGCGGCTCCTACACCTACGGGCCCTTCGTCGTCGGCGCGCACGCCTTCCGGGTTTGGTCGGCGGCCAACTCCGGTCCCGCGTTCAACGGGGACGGCTCGCCGACCGGGACGTTCCCGTCGGTCGGCCAGCGCCGAGAGACCGGCGTCGCGGTCGGCGGCACCTATTCGGTCGCACCCGGCTTCGCGCTCAACCTGACCTACATCTGGGGCGAGCGCGCCCAGAACGGCCAGGACTTCCTGACCGGCCAGACCTCCTATCCGGCTGGCCCGGCGAACACCACCGGCTGCGGCCCGAGCGGCGTTGCCGGCTCCACGGCGGCCTGCCTCGGCAACAAGGTCACGGCATCGGGCATCATGCTCGGCGCGCAGCTGACCTGGTAGCCTTCACGGTCCTGGCGCGAGCCGGGAAGGCGGCGGGGAGAGCCCCGCCGCCTTTTTCTTGCCCGCCCGCCGGAGGGCGGACCTTCGAGGGAACTGTACGCGCCGAAGGGCGCCGCCTCACGGCGACGTCCCTCGGCTGGCTGCGCGGATTCAGCCCTGGTCGGTGTTGGCGTTGTGGTTGAGATTGACTGCGACGAAGGCCGGCTGACCGTTGCGGATGATCCGCAGCGCGACGGCCTGGTCGGAGCCGCTGGTCGCCGAACGGATCGCCTTCACCGCATCGGAGGGCGAGGCGACGGACTTGCCGCCCACGCCGACGATCACGTCGCCCGCCTGGATGCCGGCCTGGTCGGCCGGGGAGCCGGGCTGCACCTGCGCGACCACCGCGCCCTTCACGTCACCCGGCAGGTCGAGCTGCTCGCGCGCCTCCGGCGAGACCGGCGCCAGCGCCACGCCGAGCCGCGCGTGGCCCTCATGCTCGCCGGCGGTGTTGTTGGCGACCTGGTTCTCGGCGGGCTGCTCGCCGACCGTCGCCGTCACGGTCTGCTGCTTGCCATCGCGAAGGATCTCGAGCTTCGCCTGATCGCCCGGCTTCACGGCCGCGACCTGTACCGCGAGTTCGCGCGGATTGTCTATCTTCTGGCCATTCACCGCCTCCACCACGTCGCCCGGCTGCACGCCGGCCTTGGCGGCGGGGCCGTCCGGATTGACCCCGGCAATTAGCGCACCGCCCGACTGCGGCAGATGCAGCGCCTTGGCCATGCCCTCGGTGATCTTCTGCGCCTCCACGCCGACATAGCCGCGCGTCACGTGGCCGTTCTGCTCGAGCTGCGCCACGACCGACTTTACGGTGTTTGACGGGATGGCGAAGCCGATGCCGACCGAACCGCCCGTGGGTGAGAGGATCGCAGTATTGATGCCGACGACCTTGCCGTTCTGGGTGAACAGCGGGCCGCCGGAATTGCCCTGGTTGATCGGCGCGTCGATCTGGATGAACTGATCGTAGGGGCCGGCGCCGATGTCGCGGCCGAGTGCGGAGACGATGCCCGCCGTCACGGTGCCACCGAGGCCGAACGGGTTGCCCATCGCCACCACCCACTCGCCGGGCTTCACGGTGGAGCTGTCGCCGAGCTGGATGTACGGCAACGGGCGCTTGGCATCGACATGCAGCACGGCGACGTCGGTGCGGCCGTCATGGCCGATCACCTTGGCCGGAAGCACGGTGCCATCGTCGAGCGTGACGCTGACCGACTTCGCGCCCTTGATCACGTGGTTGTTGGTGACGATCGTGCCGTTCGGATCGACGATGAAGCCCGAGCCACGCGCCTCGACCGCCCGCGGCCGCGCGCCGGGCATCTCATTGAACGGGAACGGCATCCCGCCCTCCGCGTCCGCCATCGCCTGGGGACCCAGCTTGGAGGTGATCGACACCACCGCCGGCTTCACCTTGGCCACGAGGTCGGAGAAGTCGGGGACATTATGGGCCGCCACCGCGCCGGGCGGGTTGACCGGCTGGCCCTGGGTCTCCTGCACAGTGGCGGCAAGGCTGACATGGCCGGCCGCGAAGCCGCCGAGCGCGGTGCCGGCCAGCAGCACCGCCGCCAGCGCCGCACCACGGCTGCGGCCGCGCAAGTGAGTGGGGTTGGTCATGGAAGTATCTCCCTGTTCGAGTGAGCGGCGGCACGAGGCGCCGGCGACAGGGCGAACATGCGACTTGGACGTGAACGTTCCTATGGCGCTACGATTAAACCGCTTTCATACACCGACCCCTCGACGGACCGCGCCGCTTTGCGATAGGACACGCCGGGCCGGGTTAGCACAGCGGTAGTGCAGCGGTTTTGTAAACCGAAGGTCGGGGGTTCAAGTCCCTCACCCGGCACCATTGGCTCTCGTGATCGTGGCAAGCCGCGCCCGATGTCGCTCCACCAACGTGTGATGACAACGCCTCGCGCACCAGAGGATTCGATGTGTAACGTTCCTGCCATCGCGTGTGGTTGGAGCCTCGGATGAAGCTGCTCGTTGCATTGGCGGTCACTGCGTCCTTCTGGTGCGGGAGCCTGCGCGCGGCCCCGATCTACGATCGCCTTGTGGCGTTCGGGGACAGCCTGTCCGATGCCGGCAACGTGTTCCGCCTAACGTCCGGCGATCCGGCTCTCTATCATCCAGATCCGCCAGCGGTTCTCGGCTCCCCGCCGTTTCCCGCCTACTACATGGGTCGAGCCAGCAACGGTCCCAATTGGGTGGACCAGCTCGCCGATCTGCTTGGCCTGCCGCGCGCGACCGCCAGTCTCGATGGCGGCCTGAACTACGCCTATGCCAGCGCGGAGAGCGGATCGGGCACGAATCAGCGGTATCCTTCGCCCACCTATCCGCCCAACCCGCCACTCACCGTGCTGCGGACCGGCGCCCAGATCGACGCGTTCGCGGCGGCGCACGGCCGTTTCAAGCCGGACGATCTCGTCACGCTGTGGGTCGGCGCCAACGACTTCAAATCCGTGAAGGGGCCGGCCGACGTCATCCGGAGCGTCGATAACATCGTGCAACACATTCGCGCGCTGAATGATTTAGGCGCCCGCACGATCCTCATTCCCAACCAGGTCGATCTCAGCAAGCCGCCCTATTTCCGTCAGCCCGGCAGCCCCCCGGCGGAGCTGATCCGAGATCTGGTCGACCTGTTCAACACGACGCTGGCCGCCCGGCTGCGGGCGCTGGCGCACGATCCCGCCATCCTGGCCCGCATCGTCCCGGTGGACGAGTTCAAGGCCATGAACGCGGCGTTTGCCGATCCCGCCGCGTACGGCTTTACCAACCTCACCGACCCGGCGCTCACATTCGACGCCACGACGGGCGTGTTCAGCGAGGTTCCGGACGTGGGCGGCTATTTCTGGTACGATCTCATACATCCCACCACTGGGGGTCAGGCCGTCTTCGCCGAGGCCGCGTACGGCACGCTCATCCCGGCCCCCGGCTCGCTGTCGCTGATCCTGCCGGGCTTGGCCGCGTTGGTGGGCCTCGATGTGTTCCGGCGGTCGCGGGCCGCGCGCCTTCGCCTGAGCGCCAAATTGCGGACCGAGGGGCGGCGGGGCTATGGGACTTCCTGAAAGCGGATCGGGGTTCGGCGTAGGGTCCGCGAAAGTCGTCGCCGCGATCCTGCTCCTCACCGGCTGCGCCGATACCTGGACCAAGGCGGGCGCCACGCCGCAGGAGTTCGACGCGGCTGAAGCGGATTGCACCGCGCGGGCCAATGCCGCGGTTCCGCCGCAGAGGCAGCAGGTCGAGATGAGCCCCGGCTACCTCACGCCGATGCAGATGCGATGCCTAGGGACGGGAGCCGCCGCGAACTGCTATCCGGGCGGCGGACAGGTACGTGCCTCCCGTCACCACGACAGTCGATCGCAACCAGGACCTCCGGCGAACCGTCATCCGCTCATGTCTGTCCGAGAACGGTTGGCGGCCGGCAAAGGGCCCCGACTGACACGGGGACTGGCGCGAGATCGGCCGGGTCCGCTTCCAGCCTCCAGATCCCGCAGGATGGGGCAATCCGGCCGCTGGTCGCCGTGGCAGGTCTTGGCGAGCGCGTCGAGCGCGTCGCACATCGCCGTCAGCTCGGCGATTTTGGCGCGCAACTCCTCGACGTGCTCCGTCGCGATTCGCTTCACCTCGCGGCTGGGCCGCTCGCGGTCCTGCCAGAGGCTGACCAGCAGCTTGATCCGCTCCATCGACAGGCCGAACTCGCGGGCGCGGCGGATGAACCGCAGCGTGTTCACATCCGCCTGGTCGAAGACGCGATAGCCTGCCTCGGTCCGCTCGGCCGCCGGGATCAGCCCGGTGCTCTCGTAGTAGCGCAGCATCTTCGCCGAGACCCCCGACCGCGCGGCCGCCTGTCCGATGTTCATGCCGGACCCCCGCTGAATTGGCACCCTTGACCTTCCCATGATGGGAAGCCCCACATTGCTTGCCAAGGGAGCCGGCGCGCTCCGCCACAATCGCGGAAATGACCATGAATGAGCTTCACGTTCACGGCGGCAGCGCCACCGCGCAGCACGGATGCTGCGGCTCCCGCGCGCATCGGCCGGAACCGGCGGCCGGCCTTGACGCCATCTACACATGCCCAATGCACCCCGCGGTGCGGCAGGTCGGCCCCGGTAGTTGCCCGATCTGCGGGATGGCACTGGAACCGGTTGAGATCACCGCCGAGACGCCGCCCAACCACGAACTGACCGACATGACGCGTCGCTTTTGGATCGGCCTGGCGTTCACCGTGCCGGTGTTCGCCCTGGAGATGGGCAGCCACATTCCCGGCCTCGGCCTGCACGATCTGGTCCCGCCGCGCATCTCGACCTGGGCGCAGTTCGTGCTCTCGACGCCCGTGGTGCTGTGGGCCGGCTCGCCGTTCTTCCAGCGTGGCTGGGCGTCGCTTACCCGGCGCAATCTCAACATGTTCACCCTGATCGCGCTCGGCACCGGGGTGGCCTACCTCTACAGTGTGGTCGCCACGTTTGCCCCCGGCGCTTTTCCGGCGGGGTTTCGCGGCATGGGCGGCGTCGTCGCGGTGTATTTCGAGGCCGCCGCCGTCATCACGGTCTTGGTGTTGCTCGGGCAGGTGCTCGAATTACGGGCGCGCGACCGGACCGGCGGCGCCATCCGCGCCTTGTTGAATCTCGCGCCCGAGACCGCCCGCCGCCTGCGCGAGGGCGGCGACGACGAGGAAATCCCGCTCGCCGAGGTGCGGGTCGGCGACCGGCTGCGCGTCCGTCCCGGCGACGGTGTGCCGGTGGACGGCGCGGTGCTGGACGGGAGGGGTACGGTCGACGAAAGCATGGTGACGGGCGAGCCGATCCCCGCGCAGAAGCAGCCCGGCGACAAGTTGATCGGCGGCACTGTAAACGGCACCGGCGGGCTGGTGATGCGCGCGGAAAAAGTCGGCTCGGACACCACGCTGGCGCGCATCGTCGCGATGGTGGCCGATGCGCAGCGCAGCCGGGCGCCGATCCAGCGCATGGCCGACCGGGTCGCCGGGTATTTCGTCCCTGCCGTAGTCGGCGTCGCGGCGCTCGCCTTCGCCGCCTGGGCGCTGTGGGGACCAGCGCCGGCGTTGGCGTACGCGCTGATCGCGGCGGTGTCGGTCGTCATCATCGCTTGCCCCTGCGCGCTCGGCCTCGCGACGCCGATGTCGATCATGGTCGGCGTGGGCAAGGGGGCGGGCGCGGGTGTTCTGATTAGATCCGCCGAGGCGCTGGAGCGACTGGAGAAAGTCGATACGCTGGTGGTGGACAAGACCGGCACCTTGACCGAGGGCAAGCCTCGTGTGGTGGCGGTCGTTCCGGCGGAGGGGATCGCGGAAGCCGACCTGCTGGCGCTCGCCGCCGGCTTGGAGCGGTCGAGCGAGCATCCGTTGGCGGATGCGATCGTCGTCGCGGCGCGGGAGCGGGATATCGCCCTCCAGGACGCGGCGGAGTTCGCCTCCGAGACCGGCAAGGGCGTGACCGGCACCGTCGGCGGCCGCCGCGTGGTGCTGGGCAACGCCAAGCTGATGGCGGATCAGGGCGTCGCGCCAGGCGATTTCACGGCGCGGGCGGAGGCGCTGCGCCGTGATGGCGCCACCGCGCTGTTCGTCGCGGTTGACGGCAAGCCGGGCGGCATCGTCGCCGTCGCGGACCCGATCAAGCCCGGTACGCCGGAAGCCCTCGACAGGCTGCGGGCTGGAGGCATCCGGATCGTCATGATGACCGGCGACAACCGGACGACGGCCGCGTCGGTCGCGCGCAAGCTCGGGATCGACGAGGTCGAGGCCGAATTGCTGCCGGAGGACAAGCATCGTGTCGTCCGCGAATTGCGGGCCAAGGGCAAGATCGTCGCGATGGCGGGCGACGGCGTGAACGACGCGCCGGCGCTGGCCGAGGCCGATGTCGGCATCGCGATGGGCACCGGCACGGAGATCGCGATCCAGAGCGCGGGCGTGACCCTGGTGAAGGGCGACCTCGCCGGCATCGTCCGGGCGCGGAGGCTGAGCCGGGTGACGATGCGCAACATCCGCCAGAACCTCGCCTTCGCGTTCCTCTACAACGCGCTCGGCATCCCGCTCGCCGCCGGCGTGCTATACCCGGTGTTCGGGCTCCTGCTGAGCCCGGTGGTCGCGGCGCTGGCGATGTCGCTGAGCTCGGTCTCGGTAGTCGGCAACGCGCTGCGGCTGCGAGCGGCGCGGCTGTAGCGCATCAGCCTGTTGCGAAGGCGTTACGGCCCGATCTCGTCCAGCCGCTTGTCCCACACCCGCACGCCGCCGGTGATGCCGGCTTCGTTGGACACGATCCGAACGTTCTCGGGCAAAGAGAGATCGACGTGCTTGGCATTGCCGCCGCCGATATAGAGCGTATCGAACGTCACCAGGGTCTCGAGTGCGGCGATCGCGCGCTCGACGTGGCGGTTCCATTTCTTGCGGCCGATCCGCTCCAGCACCGCGTTGCCGAGATACTGGTCATAGGTGCGCTTGCCGCGCGCGATGTGCTGCCCGAGCTCAATATGCGGCGCGAGCCGGCCTTCGTCGAACAGGGCGAAGCCGAAGCCGGTGCCGAGGGTGATGACGCATTCGAGGCCGGTGTTGGTGATCACCCCGAGGCCTTGGACCGAGGCGTCGTTGAGCAGCCGCACCGGGCGGCCGAGGCGGCGTGCCAACTCCTGCGCGAGCGGGAAGCCGTGCCAGGCCTGGGTGCCGAGATTTGGCGCGGTATAGACGCGGCCGTGGCGCACCACGCCGGGGAAGCCCATGCTCACGCGGTCGAACGCGCCGAGCGGGCCGATGATGCCGATCAGTCCGGCGATCACCGCGTCGGGCGTGGCCGGGTCGGGCGTGTTGATGCGGGACGGCCCGGCCACGAACGCCGCTGCGCTGCTGAGCACGCCCGCCTTCAGGCGCGTGCCCCCCACATCGATTGCCAGGGTAAGTGGCTCGTCCGGTTTGGCCGCCTCGCTGGCCGTAATCGGCTCGGCCCGGGAGAGATTCCCCGCTACTGTTCTCGCTCCCCTGTGGGCCGCTTGGCGGCGCCGGCGGCGAGGCGGGAGAGCCGCCCGCCTTGGCGGCTTCCTCCTTCATCGCGATGGTTCCCTCGCTAGCTCCCAGGCGCTCGCGTTCAGGTGACGGCACGCAGATCCCCTCGGCTCGGGGCAGCGCCGACGGCATGACGCGCTTGCGCGGCCGCCTCCTTCACGATGCCGCGCATCTCCCGCAGGAAGCCGAGGCCGGTCTGGGTGCGCTGGACCAGGATGCTGCGCCGGTCCAGCGGGTCATCCTTGCGGCGGACCAGGTCGAACTCCACCAGCCGGTCGAGCGCGCGGGTCACGGCGGGCTTGGAGATGTTCAGCTTGGCCGCGAGGCCGCGCACGGTCTGCGCCTCGCTTTCGAGATAGCAGATGAGGAAGGTGGCGAGCTGGCGCGCGGTGAGGTCGGGCCCCTCGCGCCGGACCAGCTCGGTGATGGAATGGCGCAGCATTCCGAGCAGCTGTTCGTTCGATTCAGAAGCGGCCATGACGGGTTCTCCTTTGCCCGGGGCGACCTGACGTCGCCGGGCTGACACGGAAACTAACCGAACTCGTTGCCGACCGCAATCGATTTCGCCGCTTGGTTGATAACGGCTGATTGATAACCGGCGCGAATGGTTGCGCCCTTCCGGACCTTACCCCCCGATTGGCGCGAAGGCGGCGGGGGCCATCAGCTTGTTCTCCTGCTTGATGAGCGCGCCGAGTTCGGCGCTCTTTTGCATGTAAGACTGCCATTCCGGATCGGCCATCATCGCGGCGCGCCTTGTCGCGCGGTCGGCGGCGTCCTGATAAACCCAGATATGGACGTACGTGTTGAGCTCGCCCGATTCGGTGACGAGATAGGCGAGCGGCTTGCCGAGATGGCGCTGCTGCGGCTTGAGGCCGAACTCCTCATAGAGCTTGAGGTGCTTGCCCATTGTGCCCGGCTTCAGCGTGTAGGTGCGATGGTCCAGCAGCATGAGTTCGGTTCCCCTCGACTGATCCGCCCGCGCGGGCGGCGGCGCAGTTGAGCATGGAAACACGCGAGCGTCAGCCCAGCAGCGCGCCCCAGGCGGCGCCGCCCAGCACCACGAGCCAGGGAGCGATGCGCCACGCGGTAAGCAGGACGAAGGCAGTCAGCGCCAGGGCGAAGTCCGCCGGGCGCAGGATCGCGCTGGTCCACACCGGCGTGTAGAGCGCGGCGAGCAGCAGGCCGACAACGGCGGCGTTGACCCCGCGCAGGGCGGCGCGCACGCCAGCGCGGCGGCGCAGCGCGTCCCAGAACGGCAGCGCGCCGAGGAGCAGCAGGAAGGACGGAAGAAAGATCGCCACCAGGCAGACGAGGCCGCCGAGCCATCCCGAGGGTACCGGGCGCATCACCGCGCCGAGATAGGCGGCAAAGGTGGAGAGCGGCCCCGGCAGCGCCTGTGCGGCGCCATAGCCGGCGAGGAACAAATCCTGCGGCACCCAGCCGGGTGGAACCACGGCGCGCTGCAGCAGCGGCAGGATGATGTGGCCGCCGCCGAACACCAGCGCACCGGCGCGGTAGAAGCCGCTGACCAGGGCAATCAGATGGCTGCCGGTCGTCGCGGCGAGCGCGGGCAGGCCGAACAGCAGCACGAAAAAGCTGCCCAGTGCCGCGAGCGAGAGCCCGCGCGGGATGCGCAAGGTCAGCGCGACATGCTCTGGCGCCGACTCGGCCGGGAGCAGCATCTGCCCTACCACCGCGCCGAGCGCGATCGCGCCGATCTGTCCGGCGGCACTTGGAGCCAGCAGCGCTATAAGCGCGGCGGCGAGGGCGAGGGTGATGCGCGGCCGGTCGGGGCAGAGCGTGCGGGCCATGCTCCACACCGCACCGGCGACCACCGCGACCGCGACGATCTTGAGCCCATGCAGCCATCCCGCCTGACCCGGATCGCCCAACGCCGCGAGCCCGTACGCGAAACCGATCATGAGCAAGGCGGACGGCAACGTGAAGCCGAGCCACGCCGCCGCGGCGCCGGGCAGGCCGCCGCGCACCATGCCGATCGTCATGCCGACCTGGCTGCTCGCGGGGCCGGGTAGAAACTGGCAGAGGGCGACGATGTCGCCGAAGGCGGGTTCGCTCAGCCAGCGCCGTCGCCCGACGAACTCGGCGCGGAAATAGCCGAGATGCGCCACCGGCCCGCCGAAGCTGGTGCAGCCGAGGCGGAGGAAGACGAGGAAATTTTCATACGCAACAGCGGGCGAGTTGGTCATCGTAGGCGGTGCCCTCACCCGACCCCCCAAGCAGCGGAGAGGGAGAGGGTTGGGTGAGAGGGTTGGCTCAGACGAAGCCCGTCAGCGAGAGCAGCCGCCAGGCGATCAGTCCCAGCATCAGCGCGAGATGCGCCTGCAATAGCAGCAGCGAGATCTTCACCGAGCGGGTGAGCGGCATCCGTCCGAGATCGGCGCGGAACAGCTTTTCCTCCGGCACGTCGTCCAGCGGATGAACCACCGTCGCCCGGCGGGAGCGGAGCAGCCTCGGGTCGAACATCGTGTCGGACATCGCGTCGCTCCGTCAGGACAGCGAGAGAAACAGGCCGGGCAGCAGGACCTGTGCTGCGAGCACCAGGGAGAGGGCGAACAGCAAGGCGATCACCGTCCAGTTCAACCGGTTGTTCCAGGGACGGTTGGCAAAGCGCGGGCCGAGCATGGCGCGGTCGTTCAGCAGCAATTGCAGGAACACCAGCGAGGAGGGCAGCATCACGCCAGAGAGTACCTGCACGCCGATGATGATGCTCTGCAACGGTGCGCGGGGGATCAGCACGAGCCCGGCGGCGAGTGCGACCGAGACGGCATAGATCGCATAGAACGCCGGCGCCTGGCTGATGCGCGACTGCAAGGTGATGCGCCAGCCCATCACCTCGCCGCAGGCCCAGGCCGAGGAGAGCGAGATCGCGGTGGCGCCGAGCAGCGCCGCATTGACCATCATCAGCAGGATCAGCATCCGCCCGATCCGGCCAATCGAGGGCACCAGCGCCTCAGCCATCTGCGCGGGGTCGGTGTAGGTGACGCCCTGCCGGTGCAGAGCGTCGCCTACCAGCATCATGCAGCCGGCGAACACCACGACGGCGATGGCGCCGACGAAGGTGTCGAGCCGAGCCAGACGTAGATCGGCGAAGCGCAGCCGCTTGTCGGCCACGCAGCTCTGCTGAAAGAACAATTGCCAGGGCGCGATGGTGGTGCCGACCAGGGCGATGGCCATGAACACGAAATCGCCGGTGATGCCCCCCGTCGGCACGCTGGGCAGCACGGACCCGCGCACGATGTCCGCCGGGTTCGGGCCGACCTGCCAAGCGAGGAACAGCCACGCGAGGTTGAGGCCGCAGAGGGCGAGGGTCATGCGCTCCCACCGGCGATAGCTGCCGGTGCCGACCAGCACGACGAGCCCGACCGCGGCGAGCGGCACGGCGAGTTGGGGCGCGAGGCCGAGCGGACGGGCGGCGAGCGCCACCGCCGCGAACTCGGAGACAAGGGTGACGAAGTTCACCACCACGAGGTCGGCCAGCGAGAAGCGGCCCCAGAAGCGGCCGAACCGCTGGTAGATCATCGCGGCGTGGCCCTGGCCGGTGGCGATGCCGAGGCGTGCGACCATCTCCTGCACGAGATAGGTGACGGGCAACAGCAACACGAGGATCCACAGCAGCGAGGTGCCGAACTGCGCGCCGGCCTGGGTGTAGGTGGAGACGGCGCCAGCGTCGTTGTCTGCCACCATCACGATGAGACCCGGCCCTGCGACCACCAGGAACCGCAGCGCGCGGAGCCGCCAATCGGAGCCAGTTCGCGTGACCGGGGCGGCGATGGCGGACCCGTCCGCCGCCGTGCCGGGCACGGCGGGCGAGGCGGCATCCGAGGGGAAGCTTGTCGCGAACTCCATCCGTCATCCTCGTCCGTCGACCCGGACGGCAAGGAGACGGTGCGTCTCCTGCTACGTCCGGTCCTGTTTCACGCCTGGTCCGGACCGCGCGGTCCGGCAGCGACTAGGGCCGTCATCCATCAAATCGGTTCCATTCTGGCAGGCGGCGGAACAGGTTCCGCCGCGCGGGGGCAAGACGCGCCGCGAGCGCAAGGGTTGCGGGACAGGCTGTGTTCTCGGTCATCGCGGCACCTCGGAAAGGCCCACAGCTTCGATCTAGCGTTCCGAGCGAGACGGATCAAGCGTTGCGCGATGCAACCGGCGGGTTGTCGCATGTTGCTTTCGAGGCATGGCGTGGTGCGCGCCGCCGGGCCAGCCCAACCCGTCATGGCCGGACCTGTCTGACGTGTTCCGGCCATCCGAGGCGCGCCGAGCAACGACGCCGCGAGAAAGCGGTCTAAGCGTGGCCCGCGATCGCGAATTCGTCCTGGCCGGTGACGCGGATGACTGCCGCGAACAACCGCAGCGCGTCCGGGCCGCCGCGATCGACCAGATGGCCCGCCTCGATCTCGTGCGCCAGGGTCTCGGCCTGATCGGCGAGAAGTTCCGCTGCCCGCCCGAGGGCCGCGCGCGAGAGGGTGAGTTGTAGATCGTCGGAGAGCAGGTTCCAGTCGGAAAGCATGATGCTTTTTCCGGGAGTCAGGCCCTTTTGGCGATTGCGGATTGGTGCCGCAAAGGCAACGCAGCCAGTGCGGTCGAGGGCGAGTGTCGCCCAATCAGGTTAACGCCGCGTTGGCAGCGCCTCACACGGCTACGTGAGCCGAACCTCGACCGGCGGCAACGAGGTGAACGCCACCGTCACCACCGACGGTCCGTCGAGCCAGATCGGCGGCGTCACGCTGCCCAGCATCACCACTTGTCCCGCGCGCAGCCCACCGAACGCTGCGGCCTCCTCCGAGCCCGCCAGCCACGCCAGACAGTTCAGAGGATGTCCCAGCAAGTCGGCGCCGCGCCCCTCGCCGCGCAACTCGCCGTTCACCATCATGCGTCCGGCAAGCGAAGCGGCATCGAGGGCCTGCCAGTCCGTCGGCGGATCCCCCGCGATGCAGGCGGCATGATACACCTGATCGGCCATCAGGCTCGGCACGCCGATCGCGGCAAGGTCGGCGTAGCGGTTCTCGACGATCTCGATGCCGGCGAACAGGGCGCCCACAGCGCTGCGCGCCCGCTCCGGCGTGCACGGACCGGGCGGCAGGTCGCGGGCCAGCCGAACCAGGATCTCGCATTCCACGCCGGGACTGATGAACCCGGCGAAGGGCAGGGCGGCGCCGCTCGAATGTAGCCCGGCGGCGGGCATGAAGCCGGCGACGGGACCGCTGAGGCCGAGATACTCTTGCATCCGCTTTGCGGTTGCGCCGATCTTGAAGCCGGCCGGCGGCATCGCGCCCAGCCGGCGCGCGAGCGCCGCCTGCGCCGCCGCACCCTCGGCGGCGGTGGCGGGCGCGAGGTCCGGGGGCAGAGGCTTCATGCGCCCGCGCCCGCGACGGGTCTCCGCGATGAGGTCGGCCACCCGCTCCGCATCGAAGCTCATGCGCGCCTCGCGAGTTCATAGAGCGCCACTGCGGCGGCAGCGGAGACGTTGAGGCTCTCCATCGTGCCTGGCATGATCAGGACGGCGACCTCGTCGCAGGTCTCGCGGGTGAGCCGGCGCAGTCCTTCGCCCTCGGCGCCCAGCACCAGGGCGGCGCGGCGCTCGGCCAGCGCGGGGCCGGACAGCGGATTGCCGCCGCCGGCATCCAGCCCGACCACCCAGCAACCCGCCGCCTTCAACGCGATCAGGGTGCGGGCGATGTTGACGGCGCGCAGCAGCGGCACGGTTTCCAGCGCCCCCGAGGCGGCCTTGGCGAGCGAGCCGGTCTCCTCGGGCGCGTTGCGATCCTGCGTGATGACCGCCGCCGCGCCGAACGCCGCCGCCGACCGCAGGATCGCGCCCACGTTCCGGGGGTCGGTCACTTGGTCGAGTACCAGCAGCGGCCCCCGCCGCTCCAGGGCGTGCTGCAGCGAGGGCGTGGGCAGGAGGTCGGCGAGCAGCGCCGCTCCCTGATGCACCGCGTCGCGCCCGAGCAGTTGATCGACGCGCCCGCGCTCGGTGCGCTCGGGCTGCAGCGGCCAGGGCTGCGGCAGACGCTGCGCGAGGCTCCGCTCGGCTTCCTCGGTCAACACCAGTCGGCGCAGCCGTCGCGCCGGGTTGGCCAGCGCGGCCGCCACCGCGTGCTGGCCGTAGATCCAGACCGTGCCCCGCGGCACGTCCGGCGGGCGGGGCGCGGCCGGCCCGGTCCGTGGCTGCCGGTACTCGCCACCGGCGCGGGGCGCCTGTCCGAGGTTCGACGTTACATGACGCGAAGTCCCGTGCGATTGCTGCCCGAGCGCCGGACGGGCCTGAAACAATTTGCCCTGGTGGGCGCGCTCGTCCCGCCGCTCGCCGTGCGCCGACCGACCCTGTGATCCCTCTTGCCGCGGAGCCTGCCCTTGCGAACGTTGATTGCCACGGGGACCGCCTTGGAGGCCGCCCTGGTGTCCGCCTTGAGGCGGACGCGGACCCTGCGGGCGGTCCGGGCCGTGGCTGGAGGGCGGACGACCGGAGCCGCCGGATCGGCCAGAGTGGGGAGGTTTCATCGCCGCTCGGGTATAGCGGCCCGGGTGGGCGCTGCACAGGGAGGCCGTCGCCGGATTCCCGGAGTTCGTTGACAACCGGCGGCCAATGGCAATTATGCGCGGCTTCGGCGGAGGGGTGCCCGAGTGGCTAACGGGGGCGGACTGTAAATCCGCTCGCTGTTGAGTTTCAGACCCTGAAAGATCCCTAAAATCAATATGCTGCCCAGAACCAATATGTGCCATCAAGCGGTGTGTGCCACCAATTGTGCCATTTCCTTGCGTTCTGACCCATCATTTGCCGCCCCAAACCCTCCACGAAGCCGGGATCGGTGAGATTGACTGTTCTTGTTCCAGGGAACGTAATTACCTGGGCCTGCCGGACGAGCTCCGCTTCTTCCCACGCGAGATACCCCAGATAGATCTCCGTGGTCTTGACCGAGCTATGCCCGAGCATCCGGCTCACCTGGTAGATCGACATCCCAGCCTTGAGCGCCCGGATCGCCCACCCGTGCCGCAGGTCGTGAATCCGAAATAGCGGCCAGGTGGGATCGCGTTGCAGCGGCCAGGATCAGGGTGGCGTCACCGGCTGCTGTTGACCAGGGGGTGACGCGGGGGCGCGACGTCTTGGTGCGCGTCAAAACGATCTGCTTGCGCTCCGTGTTGACCTGCCAGCGCTCCATCTGCACCGCCTCCTCCTCACGCATGCCGGTCGCATCCAAGAGGCGGACGATCTGGGCCATCGCTGGTGGGCAGGCCGAGAGGAACTTCTCGAGATCCTGGCGGCTGGGCGGATGGATGGGCTCGTGCCTTTCCTTGATAATCGAGCGGTCGTAGGCGCGCGCGGGGTTGTCCAGGCGCCAGCCCCAGGCACAGCAGGCCGCCAGCAACCGGCTTAAGGCGCTGAGACCCCGCCGGATGGTCGCATTGCTCACCTTGCCCACGCGTGAGCTCACGTAGTCCCGCACGTGCTGCGGGCCGACCTGTTCGATGAGCAGGGTGCCGAACGTGGGCGTCAGCTACTTCATGGAGACCTGGTAGCGTTCGCCAGCGCGCGGTTTAGGGCATTGCTTGCCTAGAGCCCCCGCACGGTTCGCGAGTATGCGCCCGTCACCAAGGCGAGCCACGCTTGGAACCCGCATGTGATCCGCGTCCGTGCTGGCGAGACCAATTGGGGCAACGTGCTTGCCCGCCTGCCAGTGGATGGCGTGATGGTCGAATGCGGCCAGGCGTCCAGGGAAGAGCTCGATGATGCCAGCCAGTGTGTGCTCGCCAGTCTTAATAGATGCGCCCCATGGGTGACGGCCTTTCTGGTTCGCAGCTGCGTAGCGACTGCACCACTCATGATGTGGCTAGCGAGCGTGTGGATTCCCGCGACGCCGTGCAGCTGGCCGGACTAGCAACGCAGACAACCAAGTGCGACGCGTGATCTTGCTGAGCATGGACCGCTCGCTGCTACAGATCCGCATCTCCTGCCACCATGAGCTCTGGCACCAAGTGGAGGCGGTTCTCTCTGAGGAGACCAACAAGCGCCTGCAAGCCTGCCTGAGCCCCTACAACCTGTCGCTTCCGGCCACAACGATTATGACCGCTCGCCCAAGGAAAGGTTGGCCCGCGCCTACTCGTATTAGGCCATGCAGTGCGGGGATCTGAGCGCACTGGGAGGCACCAATCCCAGTGATGGGCACCGGTGACACGCGAGTGCTCTATGATCTTTCCAGGAGTTGTGGCCGGGGCGGTTTGCCGACGCGTCGAGGGCTGGGGACTGACACCGCCCGAAAACCAAAGTCCCCAGTTTTAGGGTGCGTCAAAATGTTTGACGATTGCATCAACGTGATGGTTTTTCGGTGATTTTTTCCTCGTCCCCTAGTTACTCACTAGCTGAGTAAAACCGAATCAGAGTCGGATAACACATTTTTTGTTCCCCGGAACATGCTGGGTGACACAAAATCCGAGTGCAAGCCAGCGATAGAAGACGGTATCTTGCCCTGCTAGAAACGCCTTGGGCCGTAACAGTGGGGGACTGCTACGGCGCACGCAACGACAACACCGCATAGACAAGACCCCCTGCTATGCCTGCCGTGCTCTCAGTATTCCGCGCTCTAATCCGCTGATGCGGGCACCTGGGCGCCTGCAATTGCCAGGTGCTGCACATCAGGCATCGCACGAGACAGCCGGAAACTCACACGTTTTCCGCCGCACGTCACCGGCCGATTGCTGTTCGGAATCCCGGCACTCCGTGGCAGCGTGGCTTCCGGCTTGGCTCGTTCCGGTGCGGCTTGCGCTTGCGCCTTAGCGACGGCCGAGGCCACAGCCTGGTCCAGCACACGCTTTGTTTTGACCGTAAGCGTCAGTTGATCGCCACATTCCCGGCGGCGTGGGCGATGGTGCAAGCTGGCGGGCATGGACCAGGTAACGGCTTCGCCGACCATTGAGCGCACAAACGAGCGTGCGAACGAGCTTCGTTCGAGCACCCTTACGGAACACATCGAGCTGCGTGTGCGGCAAGAGCGGCACAGGCGGTGGCGGCCGGAAGAGAGACTGCGGATTGTCCGGGAGACACTTCTTCCGGGTGCGGTGATCGCCGAAGTGGCCCGCCGGCATGGAATTGGCACTGGCCTGCTGTACACGTGGCGGAGGGAGATGCTGGCGACGGCCATGGCCGGCTTGGTTCCAGTGCAGGTAGAGCCAGGATCAGAGAGCCACCCGCCGCCACCCAGCCGCACCCCACTGCCCTTCGTCGCGCCTGCGGCGCGGGTGAAATCGGCGGCGGGGCGGATCGAGGTGGAGTTTCCGAACGGGGTCCGTGTTCGTGTCGATGGCGGCAGTGTCGATGAGACGGTGCTGCGTGGAGTGCTGGCGGCGCTGGACGATCGCTGATGTTGCCGGCGGGAGACGTGCGGATCTATCTGGCCTGTGGTGTGACCGATATGAGGAAAGGCTTTCACACCCTGGCCGCGCAGGTGCAAACCGTGCTGCAGCACGACCCGTACGGCGGAGCGATCTTTTTGTTCCGCGGACGCAGAGGCGACTTGATCAAATGCCTCTTCTATGACCGGCAGGGCATGTGCCTGTACGCGAAAAAGCTGGATCGCGGCCGCTTCATCTGGCCGCAGGCCCAGGATGGTGTCGTATCGCTGACCATGGGGCAGTTCTCTATGCTGCTCGAAGCGATCGACTGGCGCAATACGGCCTGGACAGCGAGGCCGGAAGTCGTCGTCTGAACTGCGCCTTTCGCTGAGGCCGCGAACTCGGCTTGTACTCTGCATGGTCGATGTCCGGTAAGATTCGCCCGAGCATGCCAGATGTCGAGCTCTGCTTCGGAGCTGGCAAAATGCTGCGCTCCGTCGTGAGCTGGCGGAACGCGAAGCCGAACTCGCCGAAGCCGCGCTGTTCAAGGCCAGGCTGACCACGGCGCTGCTCGAGATCGAGCGCATCAAGATGCAGCTCGCGGTGCTGCGGCGCCAGCGCTACGGGCAGTCCTCCGAGAAGCTGGACCGCGACATCGACCAGCTCGAAATGCGGCTGGAGGATCTCGAGGAAGATTGCGGCGAGCAGATCGCGGCCAGCCCCGAGCTGCCCGAGCCGGAGGCGAAACCCGAGCCCCCGCCGCGCCGGAAGACCGTCCGGCCGCAAGCCACTGCCGGCTCACCTGCCGCGCGAGGATGGTCGTGCACGAGCCGGAGATCGCCTGCACCTGCGGCAGTTGCGATCCCGCGCGCCTGGCCAAGCTCGGCGAGACCACGACCGAGGTGCTGGAGAAGATCCCAGCGAAGCTCAAGGTGATCCGACACGTCCGGCCGAAATATGCCTGCCGACTGTGCGAGAAGATCTTCCAGGCGCCGGCGCCGGAACTGCCGATCGAGAAGGGCCGGCCGGGGCCGGGGCTGCTGGCCCATATCGCCATCTCGAAATACTGCGACGGGATCCCGCTCTACCGGCAGTCGGTGCATCCTCGGCCGCGAAGGCGTCGACATCGATCGCGCCACGATGGCGGAGTGGATAGGCCATGTCGCCTGGTGGGTCCGCCCGCTGGCCGAGCTGATCGGCAGCACCGTCATGGCGCAGTCGGTGATCTGGACCGACGACACGCCGATCCGCACGCTGGCGCCGGGGACCGGCAAGACGCGCCTGTCGCGGTTCTGGTGTTACGCGGTCGACCCGCGCCCCTACATGGGGTCGGGTCATCCGGCGGTGTTCTACCGCTACAGCGCCGACCGGAAGGGCGAGCGGCCGCGCGGCCATCTCGAAGGGTTCAGCGGCTACCTGCATGCCGACGCCTTCGCCGGCTACGAGGCGCTCTATCGAGCCGATCGGCTCGAAGCCGCCGCGGATCACCCACGTTGCCTGCATGGCGCATGCCCGGCGGAAATTCTTCGAGGTGTTCGAGACCACGAAGTCGCCGATCGCCGAGGAAGCGTTGCGGCGCATCCAGGATCTCTACGCGATCGAGACCGACATCAACGGCAAACCCGTCGATCAGCGCCGGGCGACACGGCAAACGCGGAGCAAGCCGTTGCTCGATGCGTTCCGCACTTGGGCGGTGGCACAACGACGACGGCTCTCCGGAAAGACGCCGCTCGGCAAGGCCTTCCAATATTCGCTGAGCCGATGGGATGCGTTGAGCCGCTACGTCGACGACGGTCGCCTCAGCATCGACAACAATCTGTCCGAGCGGCTCCTGAGGGGCATCGCCATCACGCGCAAGAATTTTCTGTTCTTCGGTTCCGACCGTGGCGGCGACAGGGCGGCTGCCATCTACACCATCGTCGAGATCCGCCAAGACTGAATGGGCTCAATCCGGAGGCCTATCTCACCACGGTGCTCGATCGCCTGGCGCGCGGTCATTCCAACCACCGGCTCGACGAACTCCTGCCTTGGAACTTCCAGACCGCATTAGCCGCGGCCGCCTGATCGCGCCGCCTACACCGCGGACTTTGCGAACAGGTCTCTGAACAGCCGCTCGCTCTCCGCGAGACCCTCATCGGTGAGCACGACGGACTTTGCCTTGCCGACCGGATCACAGATCATCCCCTTGCGATACAGACGGTCCAGCACGTCCCAGTCGTGGCCCTTCCACGCTCTGAACCGATCGTGCAGCGTCAGGTGGAGCAGCGCCAGCACGGCCTCGTCGATCTTGTCGTTGTCGATGTCCACCGCTGCATCTCCCCGGCAGATCGGGGATCGTCATGCCCGCCAGCTCCGGCGCGTCAACCATGTCGATCGGCAGACGCTTACTTTTGACCTCGTGTAGGGCCTTGTCCACCCGCAATTTGAACACCTTGTGTGCGTGCATATAGTCCGCCCAGAGCGGGTAGTTGTGCCCGCGCGGGAACTCCTCGGGTTTGAAGTGGCCGAATAGCTCGGGAGGAATCTTGAACATCTGCTCCAACCCCGTACCTTCGCACTTCTCCCGCTCGCGACGTGTCTCTTCGGCAAGCTCTCTCAATTGCTTGAGCCAATCGAGGTAACGCGGCCGGAGCTCAGCCGGTATTTTGTAGCGCATGTTCGGATGCGTTTCATCCCAACCGTATTCCGGCAGGTCCATGTGATGAAGCAAAAACAAGGCGAGCTCTTGCATCCCCAGAAGCTCGTCCTTCAACCACCCCTTGTAGATAGATCTCTCGCATATCATCGCGCATCGTAACCTCCCCTAAGCTCTCAGGCTGCCTTTCGGTCTTGTTGATCTGCGTGTGCGTAGGCGACAACTTCTGAAACCATTCCACGGCCGAAACCTCGCCCAATTCCTCCAGGCGCTCCGATAGCTCGGAGAACCTGGCCCGCAGATCGGGGCGGGTTCGCACTGCCGTGTCGATTTGGATCTCTGCGAGCTCCCGGATCACCTCCCAGGCGGTTTGCAGGCCGCTGGCAGCCGCCCGGAACTCTGCTGGGCTTGATGCGGCAACCAGAGGGGCTACTCGATTGCCGTAAGCCGGGCGAGTTCGCGCTCGAAATCAGCGGTCGACCAAAACGGCAGGGGATCCACGGCCCCGGTAGCCCACGCGCTCACCGCCGACAGCCACAGCCAGCGGATCTCGCGGAACGGCGCATGGATGCCGCGCTTGCGCTGGGCATGCTGCCAAACCTTGGCCGCCAGAACAGGGTGCACCGTGAGCGGATACCGCGCACAGTGCCGTCCAGGATAGCGTATGCCTGGAGCGCCTTGCGACGCAAGAACGGGGTGCGGAAACGCTCGGCGTCGAATACCTCACCGCAATCCTGCTCGGTGGCAGCCACCAGGATCCGCCCCTCATCCTCATCTCCGCCCTCGCCCACATCCAGGTCGTGGTGTGGAAGTCGTTCAGATACCCACTGGAACACTGAAATGCCGCCGTCCTTGGTGTCCCCCATCAGTGCGGCCAATGCCTCATCTGCATTGGTCACGCAGAGCCATTCAGCAAGCGTGTTGGGCTCGAGGCTCAAGAGCACTCAGAGCCCCGCGAGGCGGCTGCTGTGGCAAACATGAACCAGGCCCGCAGGTTCAGGGGAGACGGTGCCGCCGCAAGCTCAGTGAGCGGAAAACGCCAATACAGGGACTGCTTGGCTACCAGGCGCTGTGCTGCGCCCAGCATAACTCGCTTACCCTCCACACACGCGTTGACGCGCTTGAGCCTGGGCAACAGGCGAGCAAGGTCAGCCTGGGGGATTCGGCAACGGCTAGCCAAGTGGCAGAGCGGTAGGCTTTCTTGTCCCGCCGTTGACGCAGCGATCAGCGCCGCTTCGATGGCGAAATGGGCCACCGTATAATGTGAAGGGGCGCGCAGCATCACGCGAGGATCGAAGGACGCGACGATACCCGAGCACACAGCCCAATCGTCGGCGTCTCCTCGCGTTGTCGGTCCGGCGCTGGTCTTCAGGATTGCCACGGTAACTGCCCAAACTGGTTAGCTGCCAATCATCTTTGCGAACAGAAAATGTGAATTGACTGTTTTCAATCAACCAAATCAATTAGCGGCAAATGTGTGATGGCGGGCGTCTTATGTTTGTAGATCGGGTGGTCAGTCACCCTCGTCGTTGTTCAGTCCTTGAGCGTGCGGCTGCACCGGGTGGTATTGTGCGCGCCTCCAGCACGGTCCAGGACGCGAAAGTGTCGCTGTGTATATGGTGGCAGGTCTGCCGCTGGTTGTGCGGGTACCGGGCGCCCGGAGACTTCCCGAGGCACGTTTGACCGAGACGGCCAGGCGTGTTGCTCAACGCCTCGCAGACGGTGTGCCAGGGGATGGAGCGAGTGGCCGCCCTTGCTCGCCTCGCGCAAGCTCGCCGTGGCCGCACCCACAAGATCGCCGCCCTGGAGGATGCACTGGAGGTTCTGCATGAGCGGGCCCTGGGCAAACCGCCTTGTCGCGATGGACCGTGAGCGAGAGATGGCCCGCTGAAAATCGGTTAACGCTTGATATCGGCCAACATTCCAAGAAAACCCCTGTTCTCCCCCACGGCCTAGACGACTTTCAATGCGGGCGGCATGTGTTCTTCCCGGCCCGTCGCCAACGCTTCCCCTAGGTCATACCAGAGAAATTCACGTGCTCGCGGAGAACATTGCTGCTTACATCCGCCAGGGACTGCCCAGCGCGGAGTTCGCCTTGCAGGGAGTCGCCCAGCGCGCCTGTTCGATCTACGTCACCTCGCCGAACGAGGACGATAAGGGTGGCTCTGCCCCGCTTCCCGACCTCAAGGCCCTGCGTGAAATGTTGGTGGAGGGCCACACTGCCGCTGATCTGATTGCCGAGGGATCGCAGGCCATGAGATCGACTACCACAATCGTAGCAACCTGTTCGGCAAGCTCACCGAGGAGGCGTCCTATGCCCTGCACGATCTCCGCACGGTGCTCCAGGATGTGGCGACACTCGATTACCACCCATGCACAGCCTCTGATTGGCTGCTGAGCATGGACAGCGCCCGCCAGGCGCTCACGGATCTCGCATTGCCGGTCACTGCATCTCGTTAGGAGATCGAGACCACGGCTGAGGGGCTGGAGCGGCAGAGGCCCACGAGGACGGGATCTGGACCGACGGGGTGCCAGCGCGATTGCTGATGTGCTCCGTCCGTGCATCCAGCAGTAACGGAGGACGAGCCAACGCAGAAGTGGCCGTGTGAGCCGCCCCGGACGCCTTTGGGTTCACCCCGAGGGCACTACCGCCAGCGAGCGCGCATCGCGTCTCTGGCGGCCTTGGGAGATGAGGGAGGTTATGAGAAAGACGTTCCGCCTAGCCCGGAAAGCAATGGAGAACCTGGAGATCTGAAGGCCCGAGGTGGCGGTAGTCGAGCTTGGCGCCGAGCCCGCCGAGTTCCCCGCCCTGCTGGATGCCGGCCACTGGTTCGACACGGCGGACCTCACCGCCGAGGACTTATCCCGCACCGAGGCCTACGCCGCCCGCGCCGAGGCCCAGGCAGCGAGGGCGCGGATGGACGAGACCGACCTCGACGGCTACCTTGCCAGCCTCGCGATGACCGGGCGCCTGTATCGCCCCGACGTGGCCGACATCCCGCGCATGGCCCAGCTCGAGCAGAAGACCAACCAATTCAACCTGACCACCCGCCGCTATTCCGAGGCGTCAATCCGCGCGTTCCTCGCCCGCGACGACGCCGTGGTGCTCGCCTTCCGCCTCGCCGACCGCTTCGGCGACCACGGCCTGACCTCCACCCTGATCGCGCTGCGGGAGGGCGACAGCCTACGCATCGACAGCTGGCTCATGAGCTGCCGCATCTTCTCCCGCACGGCGGAAGCGTTCATCATGCGCGGCTGCTGGAGATCGCGCGGGAACGGGGGGTGCGGCGTCTGGTAGGGGAATACGTGGCGACGGGGAAGAACGGGGTGGTGGCGGGGTTGCTTCCCGAGACTATGGTTCGCTCCGATCGAGGGATGTGCGCTGTGTCGGCGCGACGTGGACCTGTCCGGCGATCTGACGACCTTTATCGGCCCGGTACAAGCCGACGGGCAACCTGGCCGCTGAACGGCGGGCCCGATTGCACCAACAGGAGCAGCCTCCTTGCGTGTCGCCGCGATCACCTTCGTCTTCAACGAAGCCATCAATCTACCTATCTGGACCCGCTACTACGGTGCTAATTTCGGGACGCGCAACCTGTTCGTGATTGATCGCGAGTCCACCGATGGCAGCACCGCGGATCTCGGAGAGGTCAACAAACTCAAGGTGCCCCGCATCGCCTTTGACGAGTGGCAGAAGACCGGATTTATTGCCACATTCTACCGCAGCCTGCTGCACTTCTATGACGCAGTGATCTACACGGATTGCGACGAGATCATCGTCCCAGACCCGGCGCGCTATGCCTCGTTGCGGGAGTACGTGGAGCGGATGGAGGCTGACTACGCGACCTGCGTCGGACTGAATGTGCAGCACCTGATAACGCACGAGGCGCCGCTGGATTCAGGAGCGCCGGTGCTTGCCCAACGGGACTACGCGCGCTTCCTTTCGCCGTCCTGCAAAACGCTCATTAGCCGGAGTCCCATCGATTGGCTCCCGGGCTTCCACTGTTGCGACCGGCCGCCGCGGATCGATCCCGAACTGTTCATGTTCCATACTAAGCTCATGGACTACACGGTCGCGATGCGGCGCCAGCGTATCAACCGGGAGACGGAGTGGTCGTCGGTGTCGCTGGAGCAGCAGTTGGGGGCGCATCACCGGTACGAATACGCACAGTTTGTGCGCGAGTGCTTCCTCGATCCTGTGAACATGATGAACCACGACCGGATCGGTCCTTTCGACTTTGCTGCCGAGATTGCGGCGCTGAACGCGCGCGTCGTCGAGAAGGACCGGCACTTTTACGTTCCGATGGACATCGGCGGACCGTTGGTGCGAATTCCTGAACGGTTCCGACCGGCATTCTGAGCGTTAGGGCGTTCCATGGCGGCGCAGGTGCCATCGCGCGAATCCCGTCAGCCTCGTCTCGTCCGTCTCAGGCAACACCCGGGACGGGGAAGGCACCCAGGTCTGCAAAACAGCGGCGTCGGGTGGCGGCAGGTTGGCTGCATCATAGGCTTGCACATGATCATTCGCGCTCGCGATCCACGCAACCTCGGACCTGTCGTGGTCGTTGCCGCTGAAAATCACCTGCAGCGGAACGCCCTTCGCCTTCAGCACGGAGGCAATCGCACCGAGATCGGTCGGCCAGGGCGCGCGCCAGTCAACGTCGAGACGCAAGAAGGCGAGCCGCTCGCCGGTGACCGCCTCGAATGCGCCCAACCATTCACCGACGGCGCCTGGTCCGCTCTCGCCCGCGAGTCCTGCTAGCGGCTCGACATCGCCGATCCGTGCATCGGGGAACACGCTCCGGACCTGGCGGACCGCGCGTGCGACGTCGCCTGCGACCTGCAAGATCGACGCCTGGCAGCCTCGCGTCGTCCCTTGTCCGGCGAACAGGTGGCCGTAATAAAGTGGCTCGTCCATGACGAAGAACGCGAGCCGGCCGCCGAGTGCGCGTAAGCGCTCGGCTGTGTGCTGAGACTGGCGAGGCGGCTGTAGCCTTCCACGCCCTCGCCACAATGATCCGCGCCGCCGGATAGCGGCAGCATCCCGACTGCGAGCCCGATGCCGCGACGGTCGAGACCGGCAAAGATGCGATGCAGATCAGGTTCTGAGCCCCGCGCTGCTAGTGCTTCCCCGACCTCGAATGCCTGCACATGGGCGGCCGCGCCTCGCCACGGGGCCTCATCTTCGAATAGTTCCTGGAAATCGCTCGGACCTTGCGCGCCGGATCGAGGAGTGAGCCAGATCGTCTCCGCACCGGCCGTACTCCGCATCGCCAAACTCCCAATGAGCAGTGGACAGCGTGGCCGCAAGGTCTTCGCAAGTGACAGCACGGCAGACTTGTCAGGCCGCATACGCCGGTAGCTGCCAGACGTCGTGCAGGAGGTCGAACTTCCGGCGGCGGACGGGGTCGAGGTCGCGTGCGGCGCGACGAGAACGCGTGAAGAACGCGTCGACCTCCACGAGATCACCGTCGAATTGAGGGCTCGGCCGAACCGTTCGAAGCGTCATTCCGAACCGATCGAGCAGGCCAACAAGATCGTGCAGAAGACGCTGGCCGTGGTACAAGGGGTAGACATGTGCCTCAAGCTCAATGCCAAGGCAGTTCTCCAACAGTTCGCCGAAACCGAGCAGTGCCTCGAACTCGCATCCCTGCACGTCGATCTTGATCACGTCGGGGTCGGGGACCAGACCGCGCCGATGCAGCGTGTCATAGCGGTTGCACTGGATCTCGACCTCGCCCACCTTCTCGAAATGCGGTGCGATGTCGTAGCGGCGGAGTATATCGTCATTGGGCGGCAGCAGCGAGATGCAAAGGGGGTTGCGCGTGACGTGCAGCACGCGCCGCTCATTGTTACAAAACAGAGCCGCCTCGACAATGAGGGCAGCCGGGTTCGCTAGGCGCAAAGCCGCTGCGGCCACCGGGTTGGGTTCGAACGGTCCTGGCAGAAGCCGGTCGGCGAAGGGGTGCCACTTTGGCTCCAGTCCACCCGCGCTGCCGACGTCAATCAATCGTACCAAGTCACAGTTCGCCTCCCCGCGAACCGACGTGCTGGGTTCGGCCATCTTCTGCTCCCTCTGCTAGCCCTCGTGGTCCGAGAAAGTCGACCTGAATGCCTGGATATCAGCTTCGTTAGACCGCGCCGATGCATGAAGAAAAACCCAAACGAACCCACGCCTCGCCCCCGATTAATCGGTTGATGTCTCTCTCGTTGTATGTTGTTTGCCTGACAGCCACCGGATTGGTTCGCGAAGCCGTGAAATACCTTCCCCCCTTCGACCTCATCCGCCGCTCCCTCGAGATCGCCTCCGTCAAGGGAGAGCTGCGGGTCAGCGCCAGCTACGAGGATTTTCTCGGGATCATCAGGCTGTTCCTCGAAGGGGTGGAGGTCGACCAGGAGTTCTATCGCCGGCAATACCAGGACATCGCGGAGGCGGAGCGGGAGGGTCGGATCGGCTCGATCCAGCGGCATTTCGTTGAGGACGGGTATTTCGAGGGCCGGCTGCCCTTCGCCGTGGCCGTGGACGAGGACTGGTACCGGCGCAACAATCCCGACGTGGACGAAAGCATCCGCCAGGGGCGGATCGGATCCGCCCAGGAGCATTTCCTGAGCAACGGCTATCGGGAAGGCCGTATGCCGGCCGGCAAGTAGCGGCGCGGTCCGTGGCGCGGTGGACGTGATCGAGGATCCGGCAGGCGGCATGATCGTCTCGGCCAGTGCACCATCGGGGCGCGCCGTCGGAGGCGCCGTCCGCGCCGGACCAGCCGGAGCCCCGCCTGGGGGTCGAGGCGCGGGTGCAGGTGGGCAGCGTCGACGGCCGGCTCGACCTCATGGTTCGCGGCCACGTCCAGGCTCCCGTCGCGGTGGAGGACATCACGCTGCTGGCCGACGGCGTGGCGGTGTCGCGGATGTCGGCCGGTCGTGCCGCTGCCGGACAGGCGGCGGGCGATGGGCAAGGCTTCGATCTTGTCCTCTCCCGGATGCGCGCCTTGTCGCCGGCGCGCATCGAGGTCGAACTGGCGGCGCGGCTCGCCGACGGGCGGACGCACCGGGAAATGCTGACGCTGCTGATCGACCCCGAGATCGGGGAGGCGTCCATCGAGCCGTCGCGCGCGATATCCACCACCGGGACGTCTCGTCCGCCGCCGGCGATCTGCCTCTATGCCGAGCGCGCCACGCTGTCGCCGTCGGGGCGGCTCTCGGTCTCGGGCTGGGCGGTGGCGGCGAGCGCGCTGGTGACGGTGCAAATCTTCGCCGGCGAGCACCGGATCGGCGCCGCGCGCGTCGGCCTGCCGCGCCCGGATGTCGGCCGGGCGCATCCCCGCTACAAGCAGGCCGACCTGTCCGGCTTCGCGTTCGACGCGCCGGTCGGCTCGGACGCCCTGGCAACCGGAATGCTGACAGTGCAGGCACTGGCCCTGGACGGGGTGTTCCAAGAAACAGTGATGCCATTCGAGCGGCACCCCATCGTGGCCGCTGCCGCTCCGCCCCCGCGGCGGAACCCCGCGGCGCACGCGACCAGCGAGCATCCGATCCACCTGCACTGCGACGAGGCGGGACTTTCGCCCGAGGGTGATCTCGCGGTCACTGGCTGGGTCGTCTGCGCGGCCGGGATCAGCGGGCTCGCGGTGTTCCTGGACGGCGAGGCGCTGGGGGAGGCGGAACTTGGCCTGCCCCGCGAGGACGTGGCGCCGGGCTTTCCCGAGATCCCGTTCGCGCGGTTGTCCGGCTTCCATTTCGCCAGGCCGGGGCTTGCGCCCCGAGAGGGCGCCCGCGCGCTGCGCCTGGTGGCGCGCAATGGGCTCGGCCATAGCACGGAACTGACGCAGCCTATCCATCCCGCACCGGTCGCGCCACGGCCCGTCACGTCCGACCCCGCGCCGTCGTCGCGGGATTTCCGCGTCGAGCTCGACAGCCCGGCGGTGAGCGGGGGCGTCGCGTCGGAGCCGGTGTCCGGCCGGCTCACCATCGGCGGCTGGGCGGTCGCGCGGAGCGGTGTCGAGGCGGTCATGGTGCTGATCGACGGTCAGCCCGCCGGCGCGGCGCATTACGGGGCCGCCCGTCAGGACGTGGCGGCGGCGCTGCCGGATTGGCCCGGCGCGCTGCGCAGCGGTTTCATATTCAACTGCCCGCCCCGGCTGTTGAAGGAAGGCCCGCACAAGGCGACGATCTGCGCAATCGCACCCGATGGCCGCGAACACGCCACGCGCTTCGCCTTCACGGTTCGCACCCCGGCCGACGCCGAGGCGCGATTCGGCATCCGCCGCCGCCTGCCACGGGCGGAATTCGACCTGCACCTCGACCTGCTGCGCCGGCTGACGTGGCGCCCGGCGTTTTGCCTGTTGATGCCGCTGCGTGTCATCGGGGATGTTGCCGCCGCGGCTGACACGATGGAGGCGCTGCGGCGTCAGCCGTACTCCGATTGGCGGCTGCTGGCGCTCGCCGACCGGGCGCCAATCGCCCGCGCGGTCGCCGTCCTTGCGCGCGGCAATGAACAGGTCTCGGTGCTCGGACGCGATGTCGCTGGCCACGTGCTCGGGGCGGGCGAGGGAGATACATTGTTCGCGCTGCTCGGGCCGGGCGACCTGCCGGGGGTCGATGCGCTGGCCGAGATGGCCGTGGCGAGCGGTCTCGACCGGACGGCGGATTTTTTCACCTGTGACGAAGCGCGCGCGAGCCCCGCGACGGGTGAGCGCGAGCCCTTTTACAAGCCGCGCTTCTCGCCGGAGCTGTTGCTGTCCACCAACTATGTCGGCCGCTTCTGGTGCGCCCGCGCGCCGCTGCTGGCGGCGATCGGCGCGACGCCGCGCCAGTTGCTCCGGGACGGCGAATACGACCTCGTGCTGCGTTGCACGGAAGCCGCCCGCGCGGTCCACCATGTGCCGCTGCTGCTGGTGCGGCGCGGGGCAGCAGAGGAGAGCGACACCAGCGAGCGCGCAGCGTTGGCCGCCGCCGCGCGCCGTCGGGGCATCCCGGCCGAGATCACCGCCGGCCGCGCGCCGCGCAGCTACCGGCTGCGCCGCACCGAGCCGGTGCCCGGCCTGGTATCCGTCATCATCCCGACCTGTGGCGCGAACGGCCACGTCCGCATCTGCATCGAGACGCTGCGTGCCAGCACGGCCCAGGGGCGCATCGAGATCATTTGCATCGAGAACATTCCCGACGCCGACGCGCATTGGCGGGACTGGCTGCGCACCCACGTCGATCGTGTGATCCACGCCGACGACGGCTTCAACTGGTCGCGCTTCAACAATCGCTGCGCCCGCCAGGCGCGTGGCGAATTCCTGCTGTTCCTCAACGATGACATCGAGATCGTGCAGCCCGACTGGCTCGACGCGATGCTGGAGACGGCGGCGCGGCCCGGAGTGGGCGTCGTCGGGCCGCGGCTGCTCTACCCAGACGGGCGGGTGCAGCATGCCGGCATGTTTCTGGCCAAGCTCGGCATTGCCCGCCATGCGTTCCGCTTCGCCGAGGCCAGCGATCCCGGCTATTTCGGCCTAGCATTGACCACGCGCGACGTGATCGCGGTGACGGGCGCCTGCCTGATGATTCGCCGCGCGCTGTTCGAGAGCCTGGGTGGGTTCGACGAGGCGCACGAGATCGTCAATAACGACCTCGATCTCTGCCTGCGCGTCCATACCGCCGGGCACGGCGTCGTCTACACGCCGCACGCAACGCTGATCCACCACGAAATGGCGAGCCGCCGCGCGATGCCCGACACCTTCGACCCTGGGCATTTTGAACGCCGCTGGACGCGGCTGTTCGCCGGCGGCGATCCGTTCTTCAGCCCGAACCTCGCGCGCGGCACGGACGATTTCGTGCCGGAGGAGGAGCCGACGCAAATCGTCTGCTCCGGCCACCCGCTGTTCGCCCGTGACGACATCCGCCGCGTGCTTGCAGTGAAGCTCGACCATATCGGCGATTTCTTCACCGCGATCCCTGCGCTGCGCCGGTTGCGCGGCTTGTTTCCCGAGGCGCGAATTAGCTTGCTCGGCAGTCCGGGCTTGCGCGGTTTCGCGCTGGCGACCGGCACGGTGGACGATTTCATCGGCTTCGAGTTCTTTCATGCTCGTTCGGGGCTCGGCCAGAAGGCGCTGGAGACGGACGAACTCGCGGCACTGGCGGCCCGACTGGCGCCGGAGCAATTCGACCTCGCGATCGACCTGCGCAAGCACCTCGACACGCGCGAGGTCCTGCGCCGCACCGGCGCGCGCCATCTCGCGGGCTTCGATCACCTAGGCCAGTTCCCCTGGCTGGACGTGGCGCTCGAATGGGAGGGCGACCGCGGGATGCATTCTAAGCGCAGCCATGTCGGCGACGATCTCCTCAACCTGGTTGAGGCGATCGGGACGGCCAGCAGCGCCGAGCGCAAGCTGCTCCCGCCCGCCGCGCCCGGCGCGCTGGACTTCCTGCCGCCCGACGCACGAGGCTGGTTCGATCGGCCGGTGATCTGCGTGCACCCCGGCGTCGGCAACGTGATGCGCCAGTGGCCCGCCGCGCATTTTGCCCGGCTGATCGATCAGTTGGTCGCAGATCACGGCGCGCGCGTGGTGTTGATCGGCGGCGCCGACGAGGAGGCGGTGGGCGCGGAGGTCCTGGCCGGCGTGACGGCGCCCAGCTCGGTGCTATCGCTGATCGGGCGCGTGCGGTTGGCGGATCTGCCGCTCCTGCTGTCGTCCTGCGCGATGTTCGTCGGTAACAACAGCGGACCGAAGCACATCGCGGCCGCCCTCGGCGTGCCGACCGTCGGTATCCATTCCGGCGTGGTCGACGCGACCGAATGGGCCCCGCTCGGCCCGCGAGCGGTCGCCGTGCGTCGGGCGATGGCGTGCAGCCCTTGTTATCTGGCCCGACCACAGGATTGCCACCGCGAGCTCGCCTGCCTCGCGGGGTTGGAGCCGGCGTCGGTATACGCGGTCTGCGCGCGACTCCTGGCCGCTCCGCCGCCGTGCTGAACTCGCGTTCCGCCAGACAAACCTTGGCGCTGATCGGCGAGAACCGCATCGCCTGGGCGGAGTTCGACCCGGACTGGTATCTTGCCTGCCATCCCGAGGCGGCCGCCACACTGCGCGGTTGCGGCCCGGAGGCAGTGCGCTCTCACTACCTGGATTTCGGCAGGCAACAGCATCATTCGCCGAACCCGCTGTTCGATGAGGCGTGGTACCTGGAGCGTCACCCAGGCGTCGCCACCGCCGTCGAGGCGGGACATTTCGAGTCCGGGTTCGACCATTACTGCCGCGAGGGTCATGCGAGCTTCTCGCCGCACTGGCTGTTCGACGAGGCGCTCTACCGCGCGCGCTACACTGATCTTGGCGACGAGGCGCTCGCCGCTGGTGAGTTCGCCAACGGCTACGACCATTTCCTCAAGCACGGCAGCCGCGAAGGGCGGATCGGCCATGTCCTGTTCGATCCCGCGCGGTATCGCGCCGGATTGGACGCGGACGCGGCGCGGGAGAGCGACGCGATCGGCGCCTTCCGCCACTTCCTCTCGCGGCTCGACGCGGGAGCGGCCGAGACGCAGGTCTCGGACTATTTCGACCCCGAGTTTTATCGTGCCCGCTACTCCGAGGTTGCCGCGGCCATCGCTGCCGGCGAATGGCGGGCGGCGCTCGAGCACTATCTACTCAACCGGTCGCCGACCGGCTTCGATCCGCTCGCCTGGTTTTCGGAGGAGTTCTACCTGGCGCGCTATTCCGACATTGCCGCGGGGGTCGCGGCGGGACGGCTGCGCAACGGCTATCGGCACTTCCTTACGGACGGCGCGCGCGAGATGCGGATGCCGCATCCGGCGGTCGACCTTGGCTGGTACCTGGCCGCCCACCCGCAGGTTCGCGCCGACCTCCTCGAGGGCCGCGCACCGGATGCGTTCACCCATTATCTGCGCATCGGCCGCACCCAGGGGCTCGCCGTCATTCCGCCGATCGAAGAGCCAGCATCGGAGCCCGCAGGGCGGAGCCTGTTCCGCGCGCGCGCCCGCAATCTGTTGCCGCTGTGGGGTCGAGCGCCGCTCGATTTCACCGTGGCCGAGACGCCGGTTCTCAGCGTCATCATGGTGCTGCACGGGCAGTTCGCGCTCACCATGATGGCGCTCGCCTCGCTGCGCGCCAATTTCGTCGGGCCTGTCGAGTTGATCCTGATCGATTCCGGCTCCGAGGACGAGACGCTGCGCATCACGCGCTACGTGCGCGGCGCGCGTCTGCTGCGGTTCGACAGCAATATCGGCTTCGTTCGCGCCTGCAATGCCGGACTGTACAGTGTCACCTCGCCCGCGGTGCTGTTCCTCAACAACGACGTAGAACTTGGCCCGGGCGCGATCGCGGCTGCGTTACGCCGGATGGCAGCCGACGAGCGGATCGGCGCCGTGGGCGGCAAGGTGATCCGCAGCCACGGCGTGCTGCAGGAGGCCGGCAGCATCATCTGGCGCGACGGCTCGACCGCCGGCTACCTGCGAGACGCCTCGCCGCTGGTGCCGGAAGCGAATTTCGTGCGCGAGGTGGATTACTGCTCCGGCGTGTTTCTGCTGGTACGCGCGGAATTGCTCAACGAGCTCCACGGCTTCGCCGAGGATTTCGCGCCGGCCTATTACGAGGACGTCGATCTCTGCGTGCGGATCGCACGAGCGGAGTACCGGGTGGTGTACCGATCCGGCCATCGTCGTGCACCATCTCGAATACGGCAGTGCAGTCACGGCTGCCGCGGCACAGGCGCTGATCGCGCGGGGACACGCGACCTTCGTCGCACGTCACGCGGACTGGCTGGCCGGGCGAAGCGCGCCGGGCGACACGCTCGCCGCGCGCGCCACGGATGCGCGGCGGCGCGTCCTGTTCATCGAGGACACGCTGCCGCTCCGGCTGCTCGGTTCGGGCTTCGTGCGCTCGAACGAGTTGGTCGCCGTCATGGCCGAGATGGGCTTGCATGTGACGGTCTTTCCCGTGGACCGGGGCGCGTTCGACCTCGCGGCGGTCTATGCGGATTTTCCTGACACCGTCGAGGTGATGCATAGCCGCGCCATCGAGGACCTGGCGGCGTTCCTGGTAGAGCGGGCGGGCTACTACGACGCGCTTTGGGTGGCGCGGACGCACAATCTGGAACGCATCCTTCCGCATTTGCCCGCCGGTGTGCCGAGGCATCTGATCCTTGACACCGAAGCGATCGCCGCCCTGCGGGACGCCGGGCGCGCGATGCTGCTCGATCCGGCGCTGGCGTTCGATCTGCCCGCGGCGATGCAGCAGGAATTCGCTCATGCGCGCCACGCCCGCACGCTGGTTGCGGTGAGCGAGGCGGAGGCCGCCATGCTGCGCGATTTGGGTTTCGCCGACGTGCACGTTTTGGGTCACGTCCGCGCGCTGGCACCCACGCCCGCCGGCTGGGCGGAGCGGGCCGGGATGCTGTTCATCGGCGCGATCCATCGTGAGGATTCGCCCAACTTCGACTCGCTTTGCTGGTTCGTCGATGAAGTGCTGCCCCTGGTGGAGCAGGAACTCGGCTGGCAGACACGGCTAACGGTAGCGGGTCATGTTGGCGAGGGCGTCAGCCTGGAGCGCTTTGCCAACCATCCGCGTATCACGCTGCGCGGCGCCGTCGCGGCCACGTTACCGCTGCACGCCTGCCATCGCGTGTTCGTTGCACCGACCCGCTACGCGGCGGGCCTGCCCTACAAGGTCAGCGAGGCGGCCTCGTTCGGTCTGCCCGTGGTGGCGACGGAACTGCTGCGCGGCCAACTCGGCTGGACCGACGGGGAGGATATCCTCGCGGCGCCCGCCGCCGATCCGGCCCTGTTCGCCGCGCACGTCGTGGCGCTGCATCGGGATGAGGCGTTATGGCGGCACATCCGCGCCGGCGCGCTGGCTCGGGTCGCGCGCGAGAATGACCGCGAACATTACGTGCGGGCCCTCACCGACATTCTCGGTTAGCGGTTCGTTGTATTCCCAAAGTCCCACGGCTATCAGAAGTCGATGAACGACACGGTTCTGCTGTCCCTCGCCGCCGACCTGGCCCATCGCGCCGGGGCGACGATCCTTGCCGTGCGGGCGCGCGGCTTCGACGTGCGGTCCAAGGCCGACGCGTCGCCGGTCACGGCGGCGGACCATGCGGCAGAGGCGCTGATCCTGGAAGGGCTACGCCATGCCGCGCCCGAAATTCCGGTGATCGCGGAGGAGGAAGTGGCGGGCGGCAGGATCACCGCCCCCGGCCCGGCGTTCTGGCTGGTTGATCCGCTGGATGGCACCCGGGAATTCAGCGCCGGACACGACGAGTTCACCGTGCATATCGGCCTCGTGCGCGACGGCCGCCCGGTGCTCGGCGTCGTCGGCGTGCCGGCGCTCGGCGAAATGTTCGGCGGCATCGTCGGCCGTGGCGCCTGGAAGCGGACCACCGCCGGCGAGCGCCCGATCCGCGCCCGCGTTCCGCCCGAAACCGGACTTGTGGTGGTGGCCAGCCGCTACCACGCCAATGATGCGCGGCTCGAAGGCTTCCTCGCCGGGCGAAAGATCGCCTCGGTGAGCAACATCGGCTCGGGTCTGAAATTCTGTCGGGTCGCGGAGGGGGCGGCGGATCTTTACCCGCGCTTTGGCCGCACGATGGAGTGGGACACCGCAGGGCCGCAGGCGGTGCTGGAGGCGGCGGGCGGCACCGTGCTGGACCTGGCGGGCCAGCGCCTCGCCTATGGCAAACCTGGATGGGAGAACCCCGCCTTCATTTGCGCGGGGCTCATTGGGGTGTAGCGCGCTTACATCCCGCGTGGCGCGCCGCGCCGGCGCAAGTTCCAGCAACGAAGCGCAATCCTGGGAAGGCTGCTCAACTTCCAGGAAAGTACTACAACTTTCAGGCCAGTCGCGGGTTGGTAGTCCATTAAGGACGGCATTCGGGCCGTCCGACTCGGGGCCGCGATGGCGAATATGATGCAGACCCTCGCCGGGGTCCGCGGATGCGGCAAGGCCGACCACTCGCCGCGGGACAGGGCAAAACAACAGCGGGGTGACGCGCTGCGCCCGGCCAAGGGGCTGCTGGCGGCGGCCGGCATTGCCGCCGCGATGTGGGCGGCGATCGGCTTGCTCGTCTGGTGGGCCATCGGATAAGGCGCGTTCAGGCGGATCGTTGCCTCCCAACATCGCGAGCCCAAAAATTCATTGTTGGGGGTAGCTCAGGACCGCCTCAGCCGGAGCACCGCCTCCTCGGCGTCGGTCTCGTCCATTGCCAGCGCGCGAAGGGCGACATCACGGGGGAAGCCGGCGCGGGCGAGTGCGCCGAGTTCGCGGAGGCGCCGCGCCGCGTCTGCTTCGCACGTCCGGAATGGGCCTATCCGGCGTCGCCGCGCAAACGCCAGTGCGGCCGCCAATTCGTCCGCACCATCCGGCGGAAGGGTCGCTCCGGCGGTGTCGAGGGCGATGCCGTGCGCCGCCAGATGCGCGGCGATGGCGTGACGGGAGTGGCCTTCTCGGCGCAGCCGCCGGGCGCGTGCGGCGGCGAATGCTGCGTCGTCCACCGCGCCGGCGGCCGCGAGGCGGCTTACGATTTCCCGGGCGAGGGCCAGCCCCGCCGCGCCGCCAGCGGCGATCGCGTCCGGTTCGACGTTGGCCTCGCGAGCGCGCCTCTCCCATCGCTGCACGCGCCGCTGCAGCACGCGAAACAGCCCTGCCTCTGTCGCCGCGAACCGCCCCAGATGGGCCAGCGCTGCCTCGTGCAGGGCGGCACGATCCGGCGGCTTTGGCGCGAGGTCGTCGGGTGGCTTGTCCATCCACGGAAACTGCCACGCCCGCGCCGTCGGCGAAACCAGCCGGCCGCGGTTGCGGCCGATCCATTCCGCACCGGGTGCCATGAGGCGTTTGCGGACGATGCTCGTGATGGCCCGCTGTTCCGAACGCTCACATTCCGATCAACACGGCAAAGCTCGCGAACCCGTCATTCCAGCGGGGCGTTGATCCGGCAAGGCGGCGCTCCCGTGCCGCCTGACAACAGGAGGACCCATGAGAACGAAGCTGATGCAACTCGGAACGGCCGCGGCGATCGCCACGCTGATCGCCGTTCCGTCGTTCGCGCAGACCAGCACGGGCCCGACGAACAGCCCGCCCGCGCCGTCCAGCACCGGAACCATGCAGAACGGCTCGACGAGCATGGACAATGCCGGCAAATCCGACGAGGTGCGGGCGAGCAAGCTGGTCGGCTCGACTGTCTACAACGACCAGAACCAGTCGGTCGGCACGGTTGACGACATCCTGCTGGCCCACGACAGCAAACAGCCGGATCGGGCGGTGATCTCGGTTGGCGGCTTTCTCGGCATCGGCAGCAAGCTGGTCGAGGTGGATTACGACCGGCTCAAGCTGGAAGCCAACAACAAGGTCGTCATGCCGAACGCGACAAAGGACGAGCTGAAGGGGATGAAGGACTTCAGCTACAACACGCTCGCCCATAGCGGAACGACCAACGCCAGCAGCGGCACCGGCACGTCAACTGGCAGCAGCATGGGGACGCCGAGCGGGGCCGGCTCGAACACGGCCACCTCGACCCCAGGCGGGACAACCCACACCACCACCACGAAGTAACCGGCAAAGCGGCTCAAAGGGCCGACGGGCCAGGCGGGAGACCGTCCGGCCCGTTCTTTTGCGCGTCGGCCGGGTCGGACCGCCGCTGTCCGAGATGGCCTGCGACGTTTGACACCGGCGGGATCACCGGCCAATCATTCCCGACTCCCCTGGAACCGTCCGCGACGGGTCGCGGAGCGGGGATTCAGTTTTGGGAGAATGCCGAGGTTTCGAACAGGTCATGATCTCCGCCCTGATGCCGAACTACAACCGCGCCGACCTTGCTTTCGAGCGGGGCGAGGGCGCTTGGCTGTGGACGGTGGACGGCCGACGATTCCTCGATTTCGGCGCCGGTATCGCGACCTCCTCGATCGGCCACAACAACCCGCATCTGGTGCAGGCGATCACCGAGCAGGCGGCACGGGTGATGCACGTCTCGAACCTGTACCGGATTCCGCAGGCCGAGCGGCTGGCGCAGCGGCTGGTGGACAGCACATTCGCCGACAGCGTGTTCTTCTGCAACTCGGGCGCCGAGGCGAACGAGGGCATGATCAAGATGATGCGCCGTGCCATGGCAGAGACCGGCAAGCGCGAGCGCATCCGCATCATCTGTTTCGACGGCGCCTTCCACGGCCGCACGCTCGCCACCCTCGCCGCGACCGGAAATCCGCATTATCTGGAAGGCTTCGGCCCGCCGGTCGAGGGTTTCGACCACGTGCCGTTCAACAACATGAACGCGGTGCGAGACGCGATCGGCCCGACCACGGCCGGCATCATCGTCGAGCCGATCCAGGGCGAGGGCGGCGTCCGTCCGGGCGACCAGCAGTTCATGCGCGGGCTGCGCGCCGCGTGCGACGAATACGGGCTGCTGCTCGGCATGGACGAGGTGCAGTCCGGCGTCGGCCGCACCGGCAAACTGTTCGCGCATGAATGGGCGGGCATCACGCCGGACGTGATGTCGGTCGCCAAGGGCATCGGTGGCGGTTTCCCGCTCGGCGCCGTGCTGGCGACGGAGGCGGTCGCCAAGTTCCTCGTCCCCGGCACGCATGGCACGACGTACGGCGGCAACCCGTTGGCCTGCGCGGCGGGAAACGCGGTGCTTGACGTCATTCTGGCGCCCGGCTTCCTTGAGGGCGTGGAGCGCAAGGCCAAGCGTCTGCGCGCAGGGCTCGACGCCATCGCGCGCGACTACCCGCAGGTGTTCGTCGAGGCGCGTGGCATGGGGCTCCTGCTCGGCATGAAATGCGCCATCCCCGTGAGCGAGGTGCAGCCCGCCGGCATCGCGGAGGGGCTGCTCGCGATCACGGCCGGTGACAACGTGCTGCGTCTCGCGCCGCCGCTGGTGGTGACCGAGGCGGAGTGCGACGAGGCGCTCGACATGCTTCGCCGCGCCGCGCGCCGCGCGCAGCCGAGCGCCGCCAAGGCCGCCGCGAAGTGAGCGCCTCCCTGCGGCGGACGGACGCCACCGCGGATGACGCGATGGCGGGCCCCCGGCATTTCCTCGATCTGCGCGACTTCGATGCGGCCACGCTGCGCCACATGCTGGACATCGCCGCGGGCTTCAAGGGCGCCCGCGGGGTCAACTCCCGCCCGCTCGCGGGGCGCACGCTGGCAATGATCTTCGAGAAGCCGAGCACGCGAACGCGCGTCAGTTTCGAGGTGGCTATACGCCAGCTCGGCGGCGACGCGATCGTGCTCTCGGCCAAGGAGATGCAGCTCGGCCGCGGCGAGTCCGTCGCCGACACGGCGCGCGTGCTGTGCCGCTACGTCGATGCCATCATGATGCGCACCGACCGCGCCTCGAAGCTGCACGAAATGGCGCGATACGCCACCGTTCCGGTGATCAACGGGCTGACCGAGGCGTCGCATCCCTGTCAGCTCATGGCTGACGTGCTGACCTTCGAGGAGCAGCGCGGGCCGATCGCGGGGCAGGTGGTCGCGTGGTGCGGCGACGGCAACAACGTGGCGCGAAGCTGGATCGAGGCGGCGGCGCGCTTCGGTTTTACCTTGCGCCTCGCCACCCCCGACGCGCTTCGCCCCGCCGACGACATCCTCGCCTGGGCGCGCGCGCAGGGTGCTAGGATCGAGCTGACCGAGGACCCCGAGCAGGCGGTCGCCGGCGCACGCTGCGTCGTAACCGACACCTGGGTCAGCATGGCGGACGACCCCAACGAGAGCCGGCACAACCTGCTCGCCCCGTACCGGGTCAGCGCCGCACTGATGGCCAAGGCGGCGCCCGACGCGATCTTCATGCATTGTCTCCCGGCGCATCGCGGCGAGGAGGTGGACGCCGCCGTGATCGACGGGCCGCAATCGGTGGTGTTCGACGAGGCGGAGAACCGGCTTCACGCCCAGAAGGGCGTGCTCGCCTGGGCGCTTGGGGCGGCGCGCTAAAGCTGGGCGTTCCGTGACTGCTCTCCTGGCATGTGCGCAAGCTCCCCGCTAAGAGGATGAACGAGTCTCGTCACCAGTACGCCGAGGTGCCGTCTCGGATGTGGTGGAAAAGCTCGGTGGCGCAGTCTCCGACTTGCCACAGCCAGGGCGGCCTGCTGGCGAAGCTACTGGCGATCGACAGCGGATCCCGGATGTCGGACGCCATCAGCGACGAGCCACCTGAGGAGATGCGCCTGTCTCCGCAGACGGCCTCCCTATTGCGGCGGGCCGCGTTCGTCACGCCCCTGCCAGATGTGCGGCGCGTGATCTTCATTGCGACCCCCCAGCACGGCAGCTTCGTCGCGGGCTCCAGCGTCGGTGAGATTCTCGGGCGTCTGGTCACGTTGCCGCTCGGCGTGACAAGAGCGCTCGCGGAAACGGCCAGCGGCAACGCGAAGGCCGCGCGGTTCGCCGCGACGGCGGCAGCTTAAGCAGCGCCGATACGTGCAGGAGATGAACGATATCTCCCGCAGGTCCCGCTTCTACAACACAACACGCTGACTGCGAATTGCACGACGTTGGTGTTCGACATCGTGCGGGCGATCCATCCCGAACTGCCACTCGACCCCAGGATTCTCCTCTCCGGGTACTTGCCGACTACGTCTACGATCTCCGCGCTACTGACACCACGCTGTCCTTGGACGACCTTCGCGACCTCTCCAGAATTCACGACAGGGCGGCACGAGCCGACGCCGATTCGGATTTCTCGACGCGTATTCGTGAGGGAATCCCAGAACCTCGTTAATAGCAGGCAGGCCAGACCCCGTTGCTGGCCGGTGCGGCAGCGTAGGAGCGTCGCGCCTCACTGGCAACGCGGAGCCCGTCGCGTCTACGCTGTGAGCGGGTGTTTGCGGTCCACATCGGCGTGTTGATCCAACGCTTAACCCCCATTCCGCTAGCGTTCAGAGACAGCCTCTAAAGACCGA
This sequence comes from uncultured Alphaproteobacteria bacterium, assembly GCA_963795435.1. Lineage (GTDB taxonomy): Bacteria > Pseudomonadota > Alphaproteobacteria > Acetobacterales > Acetobacteraceae > JAFKFI01. Next base: position 2,359,172 of record CAWCHV010000007.1, on the reverse strand, counting down.
GGCTGGTCCAGTCGCAAATCAATGTGCGAGGATGGGTGCTGGTCACGCGCAGTTCCAGAAATTAGCGTTCACTGGACACCCATATCGAATGGTGGGCGCTACAACAGCACAACTAGGGGAGGAGCCTTCAAACATGGCGTCTGAACATATGTGGCGGATCGGCACGCAGATGGGCCGACGCGAGGTGTTGAAGGGAACCGCCGGGCTCAGTGCCGCGGCCGCCCTCGGAGGGACCGAGGCGCTCACCGGGTTCTCCACGTCAGCCAAGGCCGATACCGCGCTGCGGATGCAGCTCATGAAGATCCCGGGCGCCGGCAACGGCTCGCCGACGGATGCGGACTGGCAAAAGGTCGGCGAACTCTGCATTGGCCCGACCAAGCAGAACGTTCAGCCGGGCGAGTTCAAGGGCGTCGAGCTGTCGTTCATGGGGCTGAACAATCAGAACCTGCACAACTTCCTGTTCCGCGGCTTCCTCAAGCCGTGGGCGGCGTACACCGGCGCCAGCATCAAGTGGATCGACCTCGCGCAGGCCGACTACAACGCCCGCTTGCAACAGTCGATCGCCACCGGCACGGTTGACTTCGACATCTGCGAAATGGGCGCGCCGTTCGAGGGTGACGTGTGCGGCAAGGGCCTCACCTCGGTGATGCCGGACTGGGTCAAGAAGCAGGTCGATTTCGACGACTACGTGGACTATCTCAAGCCGCCGGTCGGCACCTGGGACGGCAAGATCTATCGCGTCTGCATCGACAGCGACTGCCACACGATCAACTATCGGACCGACTACTTCTCCGACCCGGGCCTCGCGAAGGCATGGAAGGCTGAAGGGCACAAGGGCGAGTGGGGGGCGCCGAAAACCTGGCAAGGCGTCCAGGAAGTGACGAAGTTCCTGAAGGGCAAGAAGGTCGCTGGCAAGGAGGTCTACGGCTTCCTCGATCAGCCGAAGCCATGGGGCGGGTTCGGCTTCTATTTCCTTGCCAGCCGCGCCACCGCCTACGTGAAATACCCCGGCGAAAAAGCGTGGATCTTTGACGTGGAGACTATGAAGCCGCGCATCAACAACCCCGGCTGGGTGCGCGCGATCCAGGACGTGGTGGATGCGCTGCCCTATGAACCGGCCGATCAGATCAATGCCGACCCTGGGACTACGGCGTTCCAGCAGTTCCTTGTTGGCACCGGCGGTTTGCTGGAGTGGTGGGGTGATATCGGCACCACTGCGGTTACCAGCGATACCGCGACCGTCGGCAAGCAGATCCTGTTCGATATCCTGCCGGGATCCGACGACGTGTACAACCACAAGACCGGCAAGTGGGAAACACTCCCGACCGGGCCGAACGTCGCGCCAAACATGGCGTATCTCGGCTGGGGCATTTACGTCATGAAGACGGTCGATGCAGATAGCAAGAAGCACAAGGCGGCTTGGAGTGCAGCGGCACTGCTCGGCGACAGCGACCTGTCGATGTGGACTGCCGCCTACCCTTCCGGCTTTCAGCCGTACCGGAAGAGCCACTTCGACGTGGCGCTGTGGGTCGCTGGCGGCTACCAGAAAAACTACATCACCTCATACCTGAACTCGCAGTCGACCTCCTACAATCACCCGAACAACGCGATTGAACCGCGCATCCCCGGCATCTTCCAGTACTACAGTCTCGCGGAGGACGAGCTTTCCAAAGTGTTTGCCGGCAAGCTCACCGCCCAGCAAGGTGCCGACAACGTCGCCAAGCTCTGGGAAGGCCTGACCGACAAGCTCGGCCGCGAGAAGCAGATCGCGTTCTACAAAGGGTCGTTCGGCGTCTAGGTCCCGGCGCGCGTTGTTCGCCCGTCCTTTCGGTTGATGGCGGAGGTCCCGCCACCGGCCGAGGTTCTCCCTGCTTGCCGCGCAACAACTCGGTTCTCGAGGTCCGATGCCCAACGAGATCGCCGCGAAGGTCGCGGCAACCGCGCGCCATCGCGAGGGTCATACCACCGTCGCCAGAAGCGCCATCGCCGGTCGGCGCCTGATCCGCCTTGCCTCGCTCGGCCTCGGCCTTGTTGTGTTGATGCAGGTGCTGTCCGCGACCCGCCTGCTGGCGATTGGGTTCGAGACCTGGCTGCCGACGCTGTTTGCCTACATCGTCTGGTCAGTGGCGCTCGGCGCGAGCCAAGTGCTGATCCGCGGCGAGCACGGCAAACGCGCGTTGTTCCTGCTGCCGGCGCTACTGTTCACCATCGCGATGGTGATTTTCCCGACGTTCTTCGGCCTTGGCATCGCGGCGACCGACTGGAACCTGAGTTCGTTGACCGGCGTCCATTTCAATCTGCTCGGCAACATTACGGCGCTGGCGCAGGATGTGTTCTTCTGGAACGCGCTCGGCAACATGGGATACTACGTGGCGTCCGTACTGGTGCAGTATGCGATCGCCTTCGGGCTGGCGCTGCTGCTGAACTCCGACATTCGCGCACGCAAATTCTTCCGCATAGCCTTCTTGCTGCCGTTCATGCTGAGCCCCGTCGCTATCAGCTGGATGATCGGCAAGTCGATCATGGAAGCCCGGTTCGGGCCGGCGGCGGCGCTCGGGCGGATGCTCGGATGGGACAGCCCCGCTTTCTTCAGTTCGGCCTGGGTCGCCCGCGCCAGCATCATGACGATGGACGCCTGGAACTGGATTCCATTCATCATGGTCCTGCTGCTTGCCGGCCTGCAGGCGCTACCGGGCGAAGTGATCGAGTTGGCGAAGGTGGACGGCGCCAATCCGTGGCAATCATTCTGGAAGATTACCTTTCCACTCATGCTCCCGGTTAGCGTGACCGCAGTGATCCTGCGCATCATCTTCGAACTCAAGCTCGCCGACATCGTCATCAACGTCACAGCCGGCGGGCCGGGCGGCGCAACCGACACCATCTCCAGCTTCATCTACCGCGAGTACCGCGACCGTTCGAACGTCGGTTACGGCACAATGCTCGCCGAGATCTACCTCGTCATCATCATCGTCTTCATCACCGTCCTGCTCGCGCTCGCCAGCCGCTGGATGCGGCGGGTGACGTAGGTGGGGCCGCAGCGGGGAGCACCGGGCTTGGGCACGACGGCAGGCACGATGAAGCGGTCGCACCGCTGGCGGATCGCGCGCCGGATTGGCGGGCGCACCATGATCTACGCGACACTGATCCTGTGGACGTTTATCGCATTGTTTCCTATTTACTGGACGCTCACCACCTCGTTTAAGGTGGCGAGGGATGTCACCGGCAGCCACCTCATCCCGTGGCTCGACTTCGCGCCGAAATGGCTGGGCTGGCGCTCGCTCGGCCTGTCGCCGGAGACGATCTTTCAGGTCTCCACCGTGCGCGAGGAGTTCCTGCACCGTTTCGCCAACAGTGTCGTCGCCTCGGTCGGCGCTTCCCTCTTTGCCGTGGTGATGGGCTCGCTCGCCGGCTATGGGCTGAGCCGCTTCGACTACAAGTTCGGCCCCTGGCGCAACAGGGACATTTCGTTCTTCTTCCTGTCGCAGCTGATCCTGCCACCGGTCGTGCTCGCGCTTCCGTTTCTGATCCTTTACAAGGAGCTTGCATTGCTCGACAGCAAGTTCGGGCTGGTGCTGATTTACACGTTGATGGTGCTACCGATCGTCATCTGGATCATGCGGGATCAGTTCGGCGGGATCCCCGTCGAACTGGAGCAGGCTGCCTATGTGGACGGAGCGACGACATGGGGCGCCTTCCTGCGCATCGTGCTGCCGATCGCGCTGCCGGGGATGGCAGCGGCGCTCATCCTGTCGCTGGTGCTATGCTGGAACGAGTACTTCTTCGCGTCGCTGTTGACCAGTACCGACGCCAAAACACTGCCGGTGATGGTGGCGAGCCAGACCGGATCCCAAGGCATCGATTGGTGGACGATGGCCGCGCTGTCCACTGCCGCGATCCTGCCGCTGTTGCTGATCGGCATTTTCCTGGAACGCTTCATCGTCAAGGGCCTCACTGCCGGCGCGATCAAGTAGCGGAGGCGGCATCGGCATTCACCTCTCGGCCGAAATTTCCTTCGCCCTGCACCCGGAACTGTTTTCGTCGCGACCTCGCGAGCCGGCCGGACACGCTCGAACGGAGTGGACAGGCCGCGGAAGTTGACGCCGTGCGCCCCCGACCCGACGACGGTCTGCACCGGCTCTGCCAGCCCTTGCGCCAGATGGTGGATCGGGCACGCTGCCGTCCCATGAAGGGGACTAGGTGCGGCGGCTGACAATGACGCTGGACCGGCCGTTGTGGTTGAGACGCTCGCACCGATCAGCGATGCTCCAACGATCAGCTTGCCTGCCGTGGCAGCCTGATCGCGGCTCAGCCCGCCCAGGAACCAGTGGAGTTCCTACACCACCCGAGGGGACACGACCCAGAGCGCTTCACATCGATTTGCGACGGGTCCGAACACGCACATCTGCCGAGTCCCGGCTACATCCTCTATAGTCCACAACACTTGGCCTGGTTGTCGCAAGAAACACCTGCAGCTGACGTTCAGCAAGGGAGCCGGGTGTGAACGGCGGCCCGTACGACGGTCCCCGGAGACATCTTAGCCGGGGCCGGCGCAACCATCGCTCATTCGCGGGTCATGGCTGGTCCCTTGAGAGAAGCCTTCAAATAGAAACCTCCATCTGATCGGAGAAGACGAGGGCACCAAACGGAAACCGACGGCCGCCTACCTGCGGCCGGCAGCATGGAGACGGGACATGGCAGACGGAGTCTGCGACGTTTGTGGTATTCGGCCGGCGACAGTCCAGGCCGAGGTCGTCAGCAATGGCCGGCGAGAAAACCTTGAGCTCTGTGATCTCGATTTCCGGCGCCTGGCGCACCAGCAGGGCCGGCGCAATTCGCCGCTCGAGTCCTTGTTTGGCGGCCGAGGCGGTAGCCTGTTCGGCGACTTCTTCGGCAACGACCTTTTCAGCCACGGCGGCGACGGAGGTGACCAATCCGGAGGGAAGGGAGACGGCGGCACCCCCGATCCCATCCGCCGGCGAGCGGCACGCGGCCGCCAGGCGACGGGGGCCGAAAGGCTATCGTCGCATGCCGAGGAAATCCTGCAGAAGGCTGCCCATGAGGCAGCCGAGCATGGCCGACGCGAAGTCGACACAGAGCACCTGCTCCTGGCGCTGTGCGACAGTGACGTGGTTCGCACCATCCTCGATCAATTCAAGGTCTCCGCTGATACGCTGCGTTCTCAACTAGAGAAGGAAGCGCCGCACGGCGAGGCTCGCGTGGAGAAAGACAGCGAAATAGGCGTCAGTCCACGCGTCAAGGACGCACTTGCGCGTGCCTTCAGAGCCTCGGCAGAGCTTGGCCATTCCTATGTGGGGCCGGAGCATCTGCTCATTGGTTTGGCTGAAGAGGGAGAGGGACTGGCGGCCGATATCCTGCGGCGCTACGGCTTGACGCCTGAAGCGATTCGCCAGCAGATCACCAAAGTGGTCGGTCGCGGCGCCGAGGAAGGCCGGGTCGAGACACCGACCAACACGCCCAATCTCGACAAGCACGCCCGCGACCTCACCAAGCTGGCGCGAGAAGGCAAGCTCGATCCGGTGATCGGCCGCGCGCGCGAGATCGAGACGACGATCGAAGTACTCGCCCGGCGGAAGAAGAACAATCCGGTCCTGATTGGAGAGCCCGGTGTCGGCAAGACAGCCATCGTCGAAGGCCTGGCACAACGCATTGTCGCCGGTGACGTGCCGGAAGCGTTGCACGACAAACGGCTCGTGGAGCTTTCGGTGAACTCAATGGTTGCGGGCTCCAAGTACCGCGGTGAGTTCGAGGAACGAGTGCAGCAGATCTTGAAGGAGGTCACCGACCAGCAGGATCGCCTTATCCTATTCATCGACGAAATTCATACCATCGTGGGCGCTGGACAGGGCGGAGGAGAGGGCGGCCTCGACGTTGCCAACACGTTCAAGCCTGCTCTCGCCAGAGGTGAGTTGAACCTTATCGGTGCCACCACGCTGAATGAGTATCAAAAGCATATCGAGAAGGATGCGGCACTGGAGCGGCGTTTCCAGCCGGTGCTGATAGACGAACCCACAGTTGCCCAAACCATCATGATCCTGCGCGGTCTGCGCGACTCGCTGGAGGCGCATCATAAGGTCACGATCACGGACGCTGCGATCCTCGCGGCCGCAGAACTCTCGGACCGCTACATCACCGGCCGGTTCCTGCCCGACAAGGCCATCGATCTGATCGATCAGGCCGCGGCCCGGGTAAAGATCGCCGCGACGGCCAGGCCCGTTGATGTTCAGGAGCTCGATGCAGAGGTGCGGCAGATCAAGCGCGAACAGGATTTCGCGACCTCCCGCAAGCAATTCGATCGCGCCGAGGATTTGCAGAGACAATACGATGCGAAGGACAAGGAACTGAACGATGCGACGGAGCGCTGGCGGCGCGATCGCGGTTCAGCGTCCACCGAGGTTGTTGCAGCGGACATTGCACAGATAGTCTCGAAACTGACGGGCATTCCTGTCAATGAGCTCACGACCGAGGAACGCGAGCGTCTCATCAAGATGGAGGGGCGGCTGCACGAGCGCGTCATCGGGCAGGAGGAGGCTGTCAAGGCGGTCAGCGACGCGGTTCGGCTGTCGCGGGCGGGTCTGCGCGAGGGCCGGCGGCCGGTGGCCACCTTCCTGTTTCTGGGCCCGACGGGGGTGGGCAAGACAGAGCTTGCCAAAGCGCTCGCCGAAACCGTGTTCGGCGACGAGGATGCGATGATCCGCATCGACATGTCGGAATACATGGAGCGTCATGCCGTTGCACGCCTGATCGGCGCACCGCCCGGCTATGTCGGCTACGAGGAAGGCGGTCAGCTTACTGAGCGTGTGCGGCGTCATCCGTACAGCGTCGTGCTCCTCGACGAGATCGAGAAGGCCCATCCCGATGTCTACAATGTCCTCCTGCAGGTGTTCGACGATGGTCGCCTGACCGACGGCAAGGGCCGGGTGGTCGACTTCACCAACACGATCGTGATCGCGACCAGCAATCTGGGCTCCGACCTGATCCAGCGGAACTTGCGGTTGCGCGGCACTGACCAGGACGATCAGGGCCGGCTCAAGCGAGAGTTGATGGATGTCCTGCGCGCGCATTTCCGGCCCGAGTTTCTCAACCGGATCGACGACATCATCGTCTTCCACGCGCTCAGCCGAGCTGAGATCCGGTCCATCGTTGAGTTGCAGTTGGAGCGGGTAAAGCGCGCGGCGCATGGCCAGGGCATCGAGCTCGATACGGAAGAGTCCGTTGTCGACCATCTGGCGGCGGTAGGCTTTCGTCCTGAATTCGGGGCGCGTGAACTGAGGCGCCTGATTCGCTCGGAGCTGGAGACACAACTCGCACACTCCATGCTGTCGGACGAGATCCACGAAGGAGACCGGGTGCTGGCTCGGTGGGACCCGGCACAACAGAAGATCGTGCTCGAGCCGAAGGCTGCCCCACCGGCGCTGCGGCAGGAAGACGGCGTCGGGGCGGCCGATGCGGTGGAAAAGGCCGACAGAGATTCGATCCCGGCAAACGACCCAGCCGCCCGGCCCGGCGCCGTGGGTGTACAGGACGCACCACGACGCCGTGAGGCGCAGAAGCCTGCGAAACGGCGCCGTCAAAAGAGCGCGTAAAGCCCGGTTACGGGACGAGTTGAACAAGCCGAGGCATCGGCTGTGTTAGCTACGACTTGAGGCAGCGGCATCAGCCTCGGGATCGAGGCCCTTAGTCGAAATGCGGTGAATACTCGTCGCGCTCGCCAGCGGCACGATCGGCGGCGGGGTCGGTCACTCGTCAGCCTCCATCAAATATGCAATCTACTCCGGTCTCCTATCGCCCATTCGTCGGCCGTCGTTCAACCGAACGGTTGTTCTACCGTGGGCAAGTCACATTCCGATCAGGGGGCGATGGCATGGGCCGGGCCAACGCCTAAAGATCGTTAGACTTGCCCGTCACTCGGCGGCAGCGCATGGATTTGGTGGCCGTGGAATCCGAGGAAATCACGCCGCCACTGAATGCGGTCCGATTCGGAGCCCTTTGCACCGACTTCGTGTGAGAAACCCAATCCCTGTGAGAAATCCGGGCGAGCCCATTGACATCGACGGTCTGTTATGCCTAACGTTCGTCAGAATCCGGATGGGTCGAGGGGGATGCTAGCGTGACTACAGACAAGAGAAGGCACAGGACGAAGCGCAGCAGTCCAACGGCGAAGATCGTTGCCGGAGCGCTCGCTCTCGCAGTCCTCTCGATCACGTTCCTGTCTGCACGTGCCGAAGGCGTCCCGGCCCCGATGAAGATCGGCGTGCTGACCGATCTCGGCGGCCCCTACTCCGACGCCTCCGGGCGGGGCTCGGTCATCGCCGCCGAAATGGCCGTGCGGGACTTCGGCGGAACTGTGCTCGGCAGGCCGGTCACGATCATATCCGCAGACCATCAAGGCAAGCCGGATGTCGCGGTTGCGACCGCCCGGCGATGGTATGACGCCGAAGGCGTCGACGTGATCGCCGACCTCGCTGGATCCCCGATCGCGCTCGCCGTCCAGGCGGTGGCGGCGGAGAAGAAGCGCATCTCGCTGACATCCACGGCGGCGGCTGACCCGCTGACCAACGCGCGCTGTTCGCCTTACGGCGCGCATTGGACGTTCGACAGCTACTCACTGGTGAAGACCCTCGCGGCAGGCTTCGCGACGCCGGGATCGACATGGTTCATCCTGGCGACCGACAACGATGGCGGCCGCGCGATGGCAAGGTCGATCGCTACGATCCTGAACAAGGCAGGGGCGAGGATTGTGGGCCAGACCTATCATCCTCTGGGCACAGCGGACATGTCGTCGTTCCTGCTGCAGGCGCAGGCGTCGGGCGCCAAATACATCGCGCTCGGCAACGGCGGCGCGGACCTCGTGAACGCCGTAAAGCAGGCGGGCGAGTTCGGCCTGACAAGCCACGGACAGACGGTCGTCGCCTTCGCGACCCACCTCACCGACCTCAAGGCCATGGGCCTTGCAACCGCGAAGGGCTTGGTCTTTCCGATGGGATTCGTCAGCGAGCAGTCTGCCGAAGCGGCCGAATGGTCGCGGCGCTTTTTCGGGCTGCACGGGACGATGCCCAACGACAGCCAGGCGGGGGTATATTCTGCCGTTCTGCATTACCTCCGTGCCGTCAAGGCAGCGGGGACCGACGACGCCGACGCGGTCATGGCGAAGATGCGGGAGATGCCCATCGACGACATGTTCGCCAGGGGTGGCGTGCTGCGCAAGGACGGACGCATGGTGCACGACATGTACCTGGTGCAGGCGAAGCGGCCGGACGAGTCCACCGGGCCGTGGGACCTGGTGCGGATTCTGAAGACGGTGCCCGGCGCGGAGGCCTTTCGTCCTCTGTCGGAGAGCGAATGCCCGTTAGCAAGAAATCCATAGCGATGCGGGAAAGCCGCCGGGCCACCCGGCTCGGAAGTTGGACAACACGCGCCTCCAGGTGGCGGGCGAAAACCTCAATTCAGCAGCAAGTCCGGAGAAAGAGCCCAGCCTGTGAGGCGTGGTACGTTGAGAACACCGATCTGCGATCTGCTGAACATCGAAGTGCCGATCATGCAAGCGGGCATGGGTGGCGTCAGCTACGGCGCCCTTGCCGCTTCCGTCTCGGGGGCCGGCGGGCTCGGTTCGATCGGCGGCATCGACATCACACCCGAAGAGCTCGACGCAGAAATCAAGCTCGTCCGCAAGCTGACTAACAAGCCGCTCTGCGTCGACCTCGGCTTCCCGATGCGCGCGCCCTCGGTTCTCAAAGACATCACCATGCCATCTGAGCTGCCCGGACCGATCAAACAGCTCCACAAGGAACTTGAAGAACTCGGCGTCCAGGTCAAGCCGACGCACGACCAGGCGATCAGCGCGGCCGACAACAAGAAGAAGCTGGAGATTTCCCTGTCGCACGGCGTGGAAGTTATCGCTTGCGCCCTCGGGACACCGTCCTGGGTGGTCGACGAGTGCCGCAAGCACGGCGCCAAGGTAATGAGCATCGTCGGCCTCGCAAAGCACGCCCAGAGCGCGATCCGCAATGGTACGGACATTGTCATCGTGCAAGGCACAGAGGGCGGCGGCCACACCGGTGACATTGGGCTCATCACCCTGCTTGCCGAGGTGATCGACTTTTCCCCTGTTCCCGTCGTCGCCGCAGGCGGCCTTGCCAACGTCAGCGCGTTCTGACGTCCCCGATCAAGTGGGCGGCTCATCGCGCGAATCTGAAAACGCATAAGCGGTCCGACAGGCCGTCGGTCGAGCTCGTCCGCCAGCGGCGGCCGTCGCGCAGCAGAAGCCGGTTGGCCTCTTCCGGGCCCGAGCTGTTGGCGGGGTAGATCGGTAAATCGGCGCGCCCATCCTCGTTCCAGGCGTCGAGGATCGGCTGGACCACCCGCCAGCCCTCCTCGATCGAGTCGGCGCGCTGGAAGAGCGATGCGTCGCCGGTCATGCAGTCGTAGATCAGCGTCTCATAGCCCGTGCTCGGCGCAGTATCGAACGCATCTCGGTAGTTGAACTTCATGTCGACGCCGTCGATGCGCACGGTCGGTCCCGGGATCTTCACGCCGAAACGCAATGTGACGCCCTCGTCGGGCTGGATGTGCAACGTGAGATCATTGGGCGGCAGGCGCTCCACCGGCGTACTCCGAAAAAGCGCCAGCGGCGCTTGCTTGAACTGAACGGTGATGTAACTGCGGCGCCGCGCCAGCGCTTTACCGGTTCGCAGGTAAAACGGCACGCCGGCCCATCGCCAGTTGTCGATGGCGAGCTTCATCGCGACGAAGGTCTCCGTGCGCAGAGTCGGGTGACACGCCGGCCGCCTCACGGTAGGGCACGATCTTGCGGTTGTCGATTATGCCGGCACCGTATTGGCCGCGCACGACGTTCCGGCGGACCTCATCGGGACCGAGATGGACGGCATCTAGCACTTTCGATTTCTCACTGCGCAAAGCGTCAGCCGTGAAGCTGCTCGGCGGCTCCATGGCGATCAGCGTCAGGAGCTGGAATAGGTGGTTCGGCACCATGTCGCGCAACGCGCCAGTCCGATCGTAGAAGCGCCCGCGCTGTTCCACTGTCACCCTCTCGGCGACGGTGATGCGTATATTGTCTATGTGATCGCGGTTCCACAACGGCTCGAACAGGCCGTTGGCGAAGCGGAACACCATGATGTTCTGGACAGTCTCTTTCCCGAGATAGTGGTCCATGCGATAGATCTGGCTCTCATCCAGCGTCTTCAGGATTTCCTGGTTGAGTGCCACCGCCGAGGCAAGATCGTGGCCGAAGGGCTTCTCGATGATCACGCGGCGCCAGCGACCGTCAGCTTCGCACGTCAGCCCGGCCTTGCCGAGGCCGTCAACAATGACGGCGAATTCGCTAGGCGGAGTGGCGAGATAGAAGAGCACGTTGCCCGCCGTATGCCGCGCGGCCGCGATCTTCTCGAGCTTGGCCGAGAGCGCCTGGTAGAGGCCGGCATCCCCGAACTTGCCACCAAGATAGTAGGCGCGCTTCGCGAACCAGTCGATGGCGGCGCCGCCTCCGCCCGCCTTGAAGTGCTCCATTCCCTCGCGCAGATGATTGCGAAAGCCCTCGTCGCCGATCTCTCGCGATGCGAGGCCGATCAGGGCGAAGTTCTCCGACAGGAGACCGTCGCGCTTGAGGTTGCCCAGCGCCGGCATGAGCAGGCGGCGCGTGAGATCGCCGGTTGCGCCGAAGATCACCAGCGCGCAGGGGGGAGCCGACTTGGCTCCGTCGCGGCCGACCGCCGTCATTTCGGCTCCATGTGGCCGCCGTGCCGAAGCGGAGCCAGGGGATCGTTCCTCATCCCGTCATCCATTCTTGCCGCAACAATCTGCTGGCGCGCCGCCTCGAGCACGACCCCGGCGTGAAGCCGCACTTCTTCATCAAGTCCGTGAGGGTAGCCCGAAGCTGTGCATACCGATTTTGGCGCCGCTGCTGCCGACATAGTGATCCCACCCCAGTCCGGAGCCAGCTTCAACCGAAACTCTTGCCTCGACGGCGGGTTGCAGGACCTCGTCGCGATAGCCTTGGGCGTATGGGCCGGGACCGGTTTGAGGCTCTGACCGCGTGCTTGCCCTTACCGCAGCCTCGGAACGCGCGTCCCTGGACGCATCGAGCGTCCGATACGATATTCCGCTTGAATACCGGCCGCGCTATGGGATGCAACAGCAGCGGCGAGGGACTCGTGAATGACACCTCCGGAACTCGATCGGAAATCGCCTGCGCCTCTAGCCCCTCATCAGATCGGCGGCGCGCTTGCCATCGTCACCGGGCGGCCCATCCCGCTTGAGGCGGCGGCCGGACATCGGCCGGGCTTGCTCATCGAACCCAACTCGCATGGGCTTGCCGTCCGCTCTCGACTGGCGCCCCAATATGGCAATGAGGTTTGGCGCCCGGTGCGCGAGCGAGTGCTGACCGAGCATCCCTGGTTTCACCTCGTGCCGGCGCGCAAGGCAGTCGAGATCGTCGGCGACGACTTCACCGATGAGGCCGGCATGAGCGACGCTCGCGAACTGGATGGCTTCGGCCTGCTCGTTGTCGAGGCGTTCCGTGGCAATCGGGCAGCTGCATTTGCGTGGCTGACGCAGGACGCACGGCGGCCGGACGGTCTTTCGGCGTCGGTGATTGTGGGTGCCGCGCTATGAGCGGACTTGATCTCGGCGTGGTGGGGAATTGCGCGATCGCGAGCCTTGTCGATCGCAACGGCCGCCACGTGTGGCATGGCGTGGGACGCCTCGATGGCGACCCTGTCTTCAATGCACTGCTTGGCGGGAATGATCCGCAGAGTGGGTACATGGATGCGGTGGTGGCCGGGGCGATCGGCCCTGGCCGCCAGCGTTACCTACCCAATACGGCGATCCTCGAGACGATGATCGACGGGGCCGGCGGCACGGTTCGCATCGTCGATTTCGCGCCGCGGTTCCGCCGCTTCGGTCGCATGTTCCGTCCGCCCATGCTCGTGCGGCGCTTGGAGCCGGCGTCCGGCCGGCCCCGCATCACGATCCGGTTGCGACCGACTTTCTCCTACGGCGCGCTGGAGCCGCAGATCACCAGCGGCAGCAATCACATCCGTTTCGTCGGTGACGAGGCTGTCTTGCGACTCACCACCGACGGTTCGATCACCTACATCCTGCACGAAACCGAATTCGCTCTCGATGGGCCGCTGACTCTGATCGTGGGCGCTGACGAGAGCATCACCGAAGGGCCGGACCGGCTGGCCCGCTCCTTTTTCGGCGAGACAGAAGCTTACTGGCACACGTGGGTGCGCGACCTCAACATTCCGTTCGATTGGCAGACGGCGGTGATCCGTGCCGCGATCACGCTGAAGCTCTGCAGTTTCGAGGATACGGGGGCCGTATTGGCGGCGCTCACCACCTCCGTGCCGGAAGCGGCGGGAACACCGCGCACGTGGGACTACCGCTTCTGCTGGCTGCGCGATTCCTTCTTTACCGTGACCGCGCTCAACCGGCTCTCGGCGACGCCGACCATGGAGAGCTTCGTGCGGTTCATCGTCGATATCGTCCAGGCCGGCAGCGCACGTGGCGAGGCCGACCAGATCGCGCCGCTCTATCCAATCGCGCCCGGCATGGACACGGCCGAGCGTATCATCGACACCTTGCCGGGCTACCGCGGCTACGGACCGGTTCGGGTCGGCAACGCCGCGGCCGTCCAGCGCCAGAACGACACATACGGCTCGATGGTGCTGACGTCTGCGCAGATGTTTTGGGACGAGCGTCTGCCGCGTCACGGCGATATCGAGCTCTATCGCCGGTTATGCGTGGTGGGGAACGAAGCGCATCGAGCCGCCCTAACGCCCGACGCCGGGCTCTGGGAATACCGCGAGCGCGAGGAGATCCATACCTTCTCCGCGGCGATGTGCTGGGCCGCGCAGCACAGGCTCGGCATGATCGCGCGCCGCGTAGGCGTCGATTCGGAATCGGGCGAGTGGCTGGCCCGGGCCGGCGCGTTGCGCCAGGAGGTCCTGCGACGCGCCACCGTGACGGCAGGCTGGTTGTCGGGCGTCCTCGACCGCGAAATGGCGGATGCATCGAGCCTGGTCCTGCCGGAAATCGGGCTGCTGCGCTCCGACGACCCGCGTTTCGACGCGACGCTCGACATGGTCGGCAAGCGGCTGGTCAAGAACGGTTTCGTCATGCGCTATGTCGAGTCCGACGATTTCGGTAAGCCCTCGAATGCGTTTCTGCTCTGTACATTCTGGTACATCGACGCGCTGGCGAGCGTCGGCCGGCGCGACGAAGCGCTCGAACTCTTCAACAATGTGCTGGGACAGCGCAACCATGTCGGACTGCTGTCGGAGGATCTCGATCCGCGAACCGGCGAGCTGTGGGGGAACTTCCCGCAGACATACTCGCAGGTCGGGTTGATTCTGTCGGCGATGCGCCTGTCGCGAAGCTGGGAGGAAGGGCTATGGCGCGCCTCATAGTCGCCTCCAATCGGGCGCTGATTGCCGCGGGACGTTCACTCTCCTGGGGCCGTGAGCACCACGGCCGCCTCGGCAGTCAGCAGCAGGAAGGTGAAGGTTTCCTGCAGGTACAGTTGAACCGTGGTGTCAGAATGGCTCAGGTAGCCGATAGAGAAGTCTTGACCGATATGCAACGAAAAATCACCGCCACGGGTGGTAAGTACCAGGCCGCCCTTGATGGCTGGGGCCCAAACGATCTCTCCGTCCACAAGACGCTGAATGTGCTCCAGGACCGGATACCCATTGTAGCTGGCTCCACCGATCGCAGCGTATGGCTCCGCGCCAAGCACGAGCTTGTAGGGACCATTGACACCGGCGAGGCGCAATTGACTCACCGCCTGCGCTACCGTTTCGGGGTAACTCTTGACATCGACAGGGAGCGTCAGCGCCTGGTTGCTCGTGCCTTGAAAGACGCCTTCAATCTGAGCAGCGGCGTACCCTTCGAAGACGGCGCGATCCTCTGCAAAGGCGATTTTGCGCGCTGCGTCCTTCAGTGGTGACCAGTCTGAATCCAGCGCGCCGCGTTCTACCTCGTCAACTGCTTGACGCGTCAGTACGAACGGAACGCGCAATTCCACGAGCGCCTTCGTCTCGCGTGCCGCAGCTTCGATCCCATCGCCCGGCGTCGTGATCTGGCGGAGATGACCAGTGCCAATAGCCGAGAATTCGAGGCCCTCGGGGCCCTGCACATCCACGACGCGCCGCGCCGCCAAGTGGCGCTTGAGCGTACGAGACGCCTCTTCTTCGATTTGAGCCCAGGCCATGTCGGAGATAGGGGCGAGTTCCCGATGAAGATTATTCATTTCCCGCCTCTTTTTTCAGGGAACCGATGCCGAGCGAACCATCAGATCGCGAGGTTGGCGATTTGGATCTGGTTTCAGTCTCACCTTGGTCGGAAGACAGGCTGGCGATTGCTGGCGCGGGTGCCTTGGCCGCAACAGTCTCCAAAAACGTCGCGGACGGCACAAAAAACAGCGTGCCGGTGACGGCGCGGCTGAAATCCAGCAGCCGATCATAGTTGCCCGGGGGCCGACCAACAAACATGTTCACGAGCATCTGCTCGATCCTGCGCGGAGACCGTGCATAGCCGATGAAATAGGTGCCGCACTCACCCTTACCAACCTCGCCGAACGGCATGTTGTCACGCACGATCTCCAGCTGTTTTCCGTCTTCCATGATCGTCGTCAAGGCATTGTGCGCCGACGTCGGTTTAACAGCATCGTCTAGTTCGATATCGGACAGTTTCATCCTGCCGATAATTCCCTCTTGTTCACTAACGGGCAGCGCGTTCCATCCCTTCAAGTCATGAAGGTACTTCTGAACGATCACGTAGCTCCCTCCGGCAAAAGCGGGATCCTCGTCGCCGATGATGGTGGCGTCGAGAGCAGCCTGTTCCACCGGGTTCTCCGTCCCGTCGACGAAACCGATCAGGTCGCGATCATCGAAGTAGTTGAAGCCGTGCACTTCGTCCACCGTGGAGACCGAGCCGTTGAGCCGCGACATAATTTGTGTCGCCAGTTCGAAGCACAGATCCATGCGCCCGGCGCGGATATGAAAGAGGATGTCACCCGGCGTCGCGACGGCGTGATGCCGGCCGCGGATCTCACGGAAAGGATGCAGATCTCTGGGTTTCGGCGCTCCGAAGAGGCGGTCCCAGGCGGCGGAGCCAAACGCCATGACACATGACAGACGACCATCGAGAGCACGGAAGCCCACGGCACGCAAAAGAGCAGCCAGATCACAGCACAAGGCCCGCACCGCGGCCTCGTGTTCCGGTCCGGAATTCTACTGTCACGACGAGAAAGATAGCGGCGCGCGTGAGCCGCGCGACGACCGGTTGCGGAATCGCGGATGACACGCTTCGCTCCTTACTGATCTGCTCGGGTTCCCTCGACATACCGCGCGAATGCGTCGGCCAGCAAGCCACTCAGGGCGGCCGAAACGCCGCGCGTGGTAGCTTCGCCTCCGAGACGATGCGGCCATGCCAGATCGCCGCGAGAAGATCGTCGCGGCTGACCACCCGATCCCGAGCCCCGGTCATCCTGCCGCACGGCTGGCCGGACGAAATTTTACAACTACGTGGATGTCGCGCGCACTCTGGCCGAGGTCAGGTCGTGGGTCCTGCGAGATGCCGATGCAGGACCGCCGCGGTGCTCGCCTCCCGGATCTTCTGCAGCGTACTTTCGTCTCGCATCTCGCGTGCGATCGCGGCCAGCGCGGCGACGTGTTCATTGCCAGCGCCAGGGGGGATGAGAAGCAGAAAGACAAGATCGACCGGTTGGCCGTCGATCGCTTCGAAGTCGATCGGGCGGGCGAGCCGGACAAAGAGGCCGAAGAGGCGATCGACGCCGTTCACCCGTGCATGCGGCAAGGCAAAGCCCCTGCCGAAGCCGGTCGAGCCCAGCCGTTCGCGGGAGGACAATGCGGCGAGAACGGCCTCACTTGGTACGGGAATCCTGGCCGCCGCCTGCCTGGCCAACTCACTTAGAAGGTGCGCTTTGTCGCCGACGCGCGCCCCCACTATGACGCGATCTGGCCCGATCAGGTCATTCAAATGCATCCGCTAACGTCCGTCGCAGTAAGTATCCCACGATCCACCAGAAGCAACTCCGATCTCCGTCGTTTGGCGCTGAACGGTCAGTCCGCCCCGCGCAGCCGATACCCGACCCCTGTTTCAGTCAGGATATAGACCGGCTGCTCGGGATCGGCCTCGATCTTCTGACGAAGCGCACGGATGTAGATGCGCAGATACTGCACCTCGGTGTCACCTCCCCAGACCTGGTGCAGGATCTGCTTGTGTGTCAAGACCTTGCCCGCGTGAGCGACAAGCAGGCGCAGCAGATCGTACTCGCGTCGCGAGAACTTCACCTCCGCACCACGCACCGTGACGATCCGCCGCACGACGTCGACCACAAGGTCGCCATTGCGAAAAATCGGCCGTTCGCCCTGCTGCTGCAATCGGTGCCGTTGTGCGGCGCGGATGCGCGCGAACAGCTCATCGATGCCGAAAGGCTTGGTCACAAAATCATCGGCGCCAAGGTCGAGCGCGGTTACTTTGCTGCTCTCGTCGTCGCGGCTGGACAGCACGATGATCGGTACCGGCGACCCCTCGTCGCGCACCCGGCGGATCACCTCGAGTCCGTCGATGTCGGGAAGACCGAGGTCGAGCACGACCAGGTCGGTCGCCTTGCGCCTGACGAGGTCCAGCGCGGTTTTGCCCAATTCCGTCTCGGACACCACGAAGCCTTGCGCCGTGAGGCCGGTGCGCAGGAAGCGCAGGATCGCCGGCTCGTCGTCAACGACCAGCACGCGCAGCGGGCTCGTGCCGCCGCTCATGCCGCGTCTTCCGTCTCGATCGACAGCTGCGCCGGCACGGGCAAGGTAATCGTGAACACCGCGCCGGAGCGATCGGTGCGATTGGCCGCTGTGATCGTGCCGTGCATCGCTTCGAGGAAGCCGCGACAGATCGCGAGACCAAGGCCGGTGCTCGCCCGCTGCCGGTCGGTGCCGCGGACGCGATAGAATTTGTCGAACACTCGCTCAAGGTCGGCAGCCGGAATGCCCTCGCCCTCATCCAGCACCCGCAGTTTGACCTCATCCGCCTCCCGGCGGGCGCCAATCCGGATCGTGGAGCCTGGCCGAGAATATTTGGCGGCATTGTCGAGCAAGTTGAACAGCACTTGCTCGAACAGGACCATGTCGATGGCCAGCATCGGCAGCCCCGGCTGCAAATCCACCTGCACCCGGTAGGCGGACAGGATGGGTGAGGCGCGGCGGAGTGCGGCGCCAACCACGTCGGACAAATCAGCCAACCCGCCCGTCGGCGTCAGCGGACCAGACTCCAGCCGTGTCATGTCCAGCAGATTGCCGATGAAGCGGTTGAGCCGCTCTGCCTCCTCCTGGATGGTCCGCAGCATGGCGGTACGGCCCGCATCGTCCAGTGCCGTCTGCTGGCTGCACAGGCTGGTGACACAGCCCAGGATCGACGCCAGCGGCGTGCGCAGGTCATGCGAGATCGAGGTGAGCAAGGCGGAGCGCAGGCGGTCGGTCTCGGCTTGCAGCTTGGCCGCATCGACATCGCGGACCAGGTTCACGCGCTCAACCGCCAGCGCGGCCTGGTCGGAGAGCGCATCGAGCAGGCGTTGCTGATCGGGTGTCAGCAGAGGTCCGGGCTCATCGCGGTCGATGCCCAGCACCCCGATCGCGCCACGTCCGGTCTGCATGGGCAGGAACAGCCGCTTTCCGCCGGGCAAGGTATCCGCCCCACGACCCGCTGGCCGGTTGTTCTGCCACGCCCATTTGGCCGCGGCGAGGTCCGCCTCGTCCAGCAGGTCCTCCGGCGGGAAGCCGGCCTGCACCGCCAGCCCATCCTCGCCCGGGAGCAGCAGCACCACCCGGACCTTCAGCATCAGCGCAACCTGGTGCGCGGTCGTCCAGAGTACGTCGTCGAGCGACACGGCGCCGGCCAGCTTGCGGCTGAACTGATAGAGTTCCTCGGTGGTCTTCGCTCGCTGGCGCGCCGCAACGGTCTGGCCACGCATGCGCGCGGTCAGATTGCTGGCCACGACCGCGACCACGGCGAACACGATCAGCGCGACGACGTTCTCGGGATCGGCGATGGTGAAGGTGTAGAGCGGTGGCAGGAAGAAGAAGTTGTAGGCGAGGACACTCAGAAAACAGGCCAGCAGCGACGACGCCAGACCGTAGGCGACGGCGCTTGCCAGCACGCCCATCAGGAAGACCAGCGCGACACTCGTGATGCCGAGGAATTCCCGGAGCAGCAGAGCGACGGCCAGAGCGCCCGCCACCGCCACAAAACTGCCGGCCCAGGCGCTCGACGTCAGGCCGCGGCCGAGCGACAGACGAGCCGTCGCATCGTCCCGCCCGGCTTTGCCGTCCTCGGCTTGCGCGGCCAGCACGTGGATGTTGATGGCGCCGGCCTGGCGAATGAGCCGCTGCGCCATCGAGCCGCGGATCAGCTCCGCCCAGTGCGACCGCTGCGAGGGGGCGACGATGATGTGGGTAAAGTTATTCGCTCGCGCGTAATCCACCACGGTGCCAGCCGCGTCCGCTCCGGGGATGGTGACCGTCTCGCCGCCAAGCCGCTGAGCCAAGCGCAGCGCCTCCGCCGTGCAGGCCTGCCGCGCTTCCTCCCGCGGGCCGCCGCCGAAACCGACAGGGGATCCCTCGACGTGGATCGCCGTCCAGGGCCCGCGCAAGCGCTCGGCGAGGCGTCGAGCGTGGCGGACGAGCGCCGGACTGCCGGGCGAGCCATCGATGCAGACCAGCACGCGCTCGCCAGCCGCCCAGGGGCCCCTGATCGCGTGGCTGCGCATGTAGTCGACCATCTGGTCGTCCACGCGCTGCGCGGTGCGGCGGAGCGCGAGCTCGCGCAACGCGGTCAGGTTGCCCGCGGAGAAGTAGTGTCTGATCGCGCGCTCAGCCTGGTGCGGCAGATAGACCTTGCCATCCTTGAGCCGCTGGATCAGGTCCTCGGGCGTGAGATCGATCACCTCGATGTCGTCGGCGCGGTCGATGATGGAGTCTGGCACTGTCTCGCGCACGCGAATGCGGGTGATGCCGGCGACGACGTCGTTCAAGCTCTCGACATGCTGAATATTCAGGGTCGTGTAGACGTCGATTCCGGCGGCAAGCAGCTCCTCGACATCCAGATAGCGCTTCGGGTGGCGGCTGCCGGCCGCGTTGGTGTGCGCCAGCTCGTCCACCAGCACCACTTGCGGCCGGCGAGCAAGGACGGCATCGAGGTCCATCTCATTGACTTTGCGTCCACGGTACTCGAGCTCCCGGCGCGGAATGATCTCCAGCCCTTGCAGCAGGTCCAGCGTCTCCTTCCGCCCATGAGTTTCCACCACGCCGACCGCCACATCGACCCCGTCGCGCTGCCTGGCCTGGGAGGTGATCAGCATCTGGTAGGTCTTGCCCACGCCCGGCGCCGCGCCCAGGAAAATCTTGAGCCGGCCCCGCCCGTCCCGCTGCGCCGCCGCGAGGAGCGCGTCCGGCGAAGGCCGTCCGTCAGCCCCGCCCATCACAAACCTCCCTTCTCACCGTCGAGCGGCGTGCATCCTGCATCCGGAGACGATAGCCGATTTGGCTCGGTCTGGATGCGCATCGCACTGTCCGGGGATGAAGCTTCGGCCGCGCCCGCTCCTGGAACACCGCCGTCAGCTCTTGGACAGCGCGTCCAAGGCCAGGTTGAGCCGAAGAACGTTCACTCGAGGCTCCCCGATCACTCCGAGCAGTCGCCCTTCCGTGTGCCGGGCCACGAGTTGCCGCACTTGCTCCTCCGGCAGCCGGCGCGCCTTGGCAACCCGCGGCACCTGAAACAGGGCGTCGGCCGGGGTGAGGTCGGGGTCAAGGCCGCTCGCCGACGTGGTCACCAAACCGACCGGGATCGGCGTATTCGGGTTCTCGGCGGCCAGCTTTGCCGCCTCGTCCTTAACGCGATCGGCCAACGCCTTCGACGTGGGCCCGAGGTTGGAGGCGCCGGAGTTGTCCGCCGCGTACGGTGCCGGCACCGTCTTGGCCGGATCCTTCGGATCGGGTTCCGTGGTGGCCGACGGACGCCCGTGGAAGTACTGGTCCGACGCAAAGTTCTGCCCGATCAGTTCGGAGCCGATCACCTTGCCGTCCTTGCGGATCAGGCTGCCGTTGGCCTGACGCGGAAAAACCAGCTGGCCTATTCCGGTCATCGCGAGCGGGTAGGCGAGCCCGGTGAGAGCGGTCATGAGGATGATCATCATGATCGCCGGGCGAAGCTGCTTCATCATGGGTTCGTATCCTCAGGCGAGGCCAACGGCGTTGACCAGAAGATCGATCAGCTTGATGCCGATGAACGGCACGACGATGCCGCCGACCCCGTAGATCAGAAGATTGCGCCGCAGCAGCGCGGCGGCGCCGATCGGCCGGTACTGGACCCCGCGCAGCGACAGCGGGATCAGCGCGACGATGATCAGGGCATTGAAGATGATCGCCGAGAGGATGGCGCTGTGCGGCGATCCCAGCCGCATCACATTCAACGCCTGTAGCTGTGGATAAAAGACGATGAACATCGCCGGGATGATGGCGAAGTATTTCGCCACGTCATTGGCGATCGAGAACGTGGTCAGCGCGCCCCGTGTGATCAGGAGCTGCTTGCCGATCTCGACGATCTCGATCAGTTTCGTGGGATCGCTGGCCAAGTCCACCATGTTGCCGGCCTCACGCGCCGCCATTGTCCCCGTGTTCATCGCGACACCGACATCCGCCTGAGCGAGGGCTGGCGCGTCGTTGGTGCCGTCGCCGCACATCGCGACCAGCTTGCCTTGGGCCTGCTCGTCGCGGATCAGCTTCAGCTTCGTCTCTGGCGTGGCCTGGGCGAGGAAGTCGTCCACGCCGCTTTCGGCGGCGATGGCGGCGGCCGTCAGGGGATTGTCGCCGGTGATCATCACGGTGCGAATGCCCATCCGCCGCAACTCGTTGAAGCGCTCGCGGATACCACCCTTGACGATATCCTTCAGGTGGATCACCCCGAGCAATCGGCCACCCCGCGCGACGGCCAGAGGCGTGCCGCCGGATTTCGCGATCTCATCGGCCTTCGCCGAAAGTTCGCGGACGGTCGCCTCGGTGGCCGTGGGCCGCGTTGCGGCGATCGTGCCTCCCGAGTCACGATCGCCTCGGCCCACAGGCCGTGCCTGAACATGGGCCAGGATCGCATCCACCGCTCCCTTGCGGATCGAGATGCCGTCGATATCCACCCCGCTGATCCGGGTCTGGGCGGTGAAGGGGATGAACTTGGCGCCCAGGGGGGCCATGTCGCGGCCGCGGATCGCGTATTTCTCCTTCGCCAGCACAACGATAGAGCGGCCTTCGGGCGTCTCGTCGGACAGCGACGCGAGTTGAGCGGCGTCCGCCAGTTCCGCCGGGGAGATTCCGGTCAGGGGAATGAACTCCGTCGCCTGGCGGTTGCCGAGCGTGATGGTCCCGGTCTTGTCCAGCAACAGCGTATCGACGTCGCCGGCCGCTTCGACCGCGCGGCCGGACATCGCGAGGACATTGAAGCGAACGAGCCGATCCATGCCGGCGATGCCGATCGCCGACAGCAGCGCGCCGATCGTGGTCGGAATCAGCGTCACGAACAGGGCCACCAGAACGAGGATCGAGATGGCTCCTCCCGCGTAGGTCGCAAAGCTCGGAATGGTGGCGACGGCGATGACAAAGATGATCGTCAGACCGGCGAGCAAGATATTGAGCGCGATTTCGTTGGGCGTCTTCTGGCGTTGCGCGCCCTCGACGAGCGAGATCATGCGGTCGAGGAAGGTGGACCCCTGAGCAGCGGTGATGCGGACCTTGATCCAATCCGACAGTACCCGCGTGCCGCCGGTCACCGCCGAGCGATCGCCGCCGCTTTCGCGGATCACCGGCGCCGATTCGCCGGTGATCGCCGACTCGTCCACGGAGGCGATTCCCTCGACCACCTCGCCGTCGCTCGGAATCAGGTCGCCGGCCTCGACCAGCACGAAGTCGCCGGGCTGCAGGTCAGGCGGAAGAACCATCTCATAGAGGCCGGTGCTCTCATAGGCGCCCGAAGTGCCGGGCAGCAGCCGCTTGGCCTGGGTTTCGGTTCGCGTCCGGCGTAGGGCGTCGGCCTGCGCCTTGCCGCGCCCCTCCGCGACGGCCTCGGCGAAGTTTGCAAAGATCACCGTGAGCCACAGCCAGAAAATGATCTGAAACGAGAAGCCGAGCGATCCGCCACCGGTGACGACGTCGCGGATGAACAACAGCGTGACCAACACCGCGACGATCTCGACGACGAACATCACCGGATTGCGGACCAACGTGCGCGGGTCAAGCTTTCTGAAGGATGCGCCGATCGCCGGCCCGAGAATCGTCGGATCCAGCATGGACGTGGACCGGCGCTTGCTGCTTCTGATTTCCATAGTCGCCTTCCGGATCAGTAGAGGGTGCCGGCGCCCATCGCGAGGTGCTCGACGATTGGCCCGAGCGACAGCGCCGGGAAGAAGATCAGGCCTCCCGTGATGAGGATCACGCCCACGAGCAGGCCGACGAACAGGCCACCATCAGTCGGGAAGGTACCGGCCGAGGCGGGGACCAGCTTCTTCGACGCCAGCGATCCCGCGACCGCGAGCATCGGCACGATGACGAAGAAGCGGCCGAGCCACATCGCCAGCCCCAGTGTCGTGTTCCAGAACTTCGTGTTCGCGCTGAGACCGGCGAAGGCGCTGCCGTTGTTGCCGGTGGCCGAGACGTAGGCATAGAGCGCCTCGGAGAAGCCATGCGGTCCGGCATTGGCCAAGGCGTCCAGACCCGGCTTGACGACGACGGCAATCGCGGTGAAGCCGAGCATGCTGAGCGGCAGGAGCAGGATGGCCAGCATGGCCATCTTGACCTCCTTCGACTCGATCTTCTTGCCGAGATATTCGGGCGTTCGCCCGACCATGAGGCCGCCGACGAACACCGCGACGATGGCGAACAGCAGCATCCCGTATAGCCCGGAGCCGACGCCGCCGAAGATGATCTCGCCGAGCATGATGTTGATCATCGGGATCATCCCGCCAAGCGGCATCAGGCTGTCGTGCATCGTATTGACCGCGCCGCACGATGCATCGGTCGTGATGGTGACAAAGAGCGCCGAGTTGGCGATGCCGAACCGGACCTCCTTGCCCTCCATGTTGCCGCCGGCCTGAAGGGCGCTCGGCGTACCGTCGACATGGAGCGCGGCGAAGGCCGGGTTCCCAGCGCTTTCCGCTACGTAGACGCTGGTCACGCCGGCGAGGAACAGCAGCCCCATGACGGCGAAGATGGCCCAGCCCTGGCGCTGGTTGCCGACCATGCGGCCGAACACGTTGGTGAGGGAGGCGCCAATCGAGAAAATCAGCAGAATCTGGATGAAGTTCGTCAGCGCGGTCGGGTTCTCGAACGGATGCGCGGAGTTGGCGTTGAAGAATCCACCCCCGTTCGTCCCGAGCATCTTGACCGCTTCCTGCGAGGCCACCGGACCTTGGGCGA
Source organism: uncultured Alphaproteobacteria bacterium (assembly GCA_963795435.1). GTDB lineage: Bacteria > Pseudomonadota > Alphaproteobacteria > Acetobacterales > Acetobacteraceae > JAFKFI01. The sequence continues at coordinate 2,334,660 of CAWCHV010000007.1, read as the reverse complement.
TCACCTGCTTGGCGCCCTCCAGCGTCGTCGCCTCGGTATAGGCGCCGAGATTCTGCGGGACCCCCTGCCAGATGAACACGAGCGCTACGACCACGCAGATCGGTAGCAGGACATAGAGCACGGTCCGGGTCATATCGACCCAGAAATTGCCGACCGTCTTCGCCGAGCGGCGCGCGAAGCCGCGGATCAGCGCGATCGCCAGCGCGATACCTGTCGCCGCCGAGACAAAATTGTGCACGGTCAAACCGGCCATCTGCACGAGATAGCTCATCGTGGTTTCCGGCACGTAGGACTGCCAGTTGGTGTTGGTGACGAAGCTGACCGAGGTGTTGAAGGCAAGGTCGGGCGCCACCGGGTCGAGGTGCTGCGGGTTGAACGGCAGAACCGATTGCAGACGCTGCAGCGCGTACAAGACGAGGAAGCCGGCCAGGCTGAATAGGAGCATCGCCATCCCGTATGTCAGCCAGTGCTGCTCCTCGTGTTCATCGACGCCGCTGACGCGGTACAGCACATGCTCGACGGGTCGCAGCACGGGCGACAAAATTGTGGGCTCGGCGCTGAAAACCCGCGTCATGTAGCCGCCAAGCGGCTTCACGAGCAGCACCACAAACGCCGAGTAGATGGCGATCTGGATCCAGCCGTTGACGGTCATCGGACGCTCCTCAGAACCGCTCAGGGCGAATCAGCGTGTACACCAGATAGCCGAGCACGCCGAGGGTGACGATCGCACCGAGGATGTAATCGAAGGTCATCACGCTTGCCTCACAGGCTGTCGCATGCGGAAAGATACAGCGCCGTCACCGCGAAGCTGGCGACGCCGATGAAGATGAAGAGGGCGTCCAACATGGTCTTCTCCCGGAGGGCACGCGCATTCGCGCGCGGGTTACTCCGTCACGATCGGGACGCGCAACAAAGGCGACCCGCTGTAACGGACCCAAGAGTTGCAGCTATGGCGTATAAAAACGATGGGGCTCGAACGGCCGCGATATATAACTTTCATATAGATCGGCATCGTCGACGGTGATGCCGGTGCGCATGCACCCGAGTTGCACGCCGGTCCGAGCCGACGGGATCGTCGCGTTGATCTTCTGCATCTCGGCGTGGATCGTGGGCAGGCTCTCCGCGCCGTGGCGCATCAAGAGCCGGGGGACCATGAGCCGCTCGGGGAGGGGTGCCCCAAATTCGCCCCGCCGCGGGCGCCGGGTGACCGCATCATCCGTATCCGTCGATCGTGTTGAAAGAAATGGTTCTGAAAGGGAAGGAGGCCGCGAGATGGGTAGAATGTTCAAGATCGGCGATCATGTAAGCTGGAATTCCGAAGCCGGTCGAGTATCAGGGACCGTAATCGCCGTTCACACCACGGACTTCAACTACAAGGGCTATGTGCATCATGCCTCGGAAGAGGATCCTCAATATGAGATCAAGAGCGACAGGACTGATCATATCGCCGCCCATAAGGGCAGCGCCCTTGAACACACGCGTATTGAAGGGTGACATGTGAAGGTTTCACTCGTCACAATCGGCCATTTCAACCGATCATGGCTACCGGAACTTCGGGATCACCTGCTCGCATAGCAGCTTGAGCGAGTGCACCACGCGATCATTGGGAATGGCGCGGCCGCAGTTCAGCTCGGCGAGGATGCCGTTGAGACCCAGCTCCCCGCGTAGCCGGTGCAGCTTGTCGGCCACCATCTCGGGGGTGCCAATGATGACCTTGTCGCGCAGCGTATCTTCGTAGGTGATGTTGCGAAGCACCTCGCCGCGCTCGGCCCGCCGCTCGATGGCGCGGGCGCCGACGTTGCTGGCGCTGGCGGCGATCTGGCCGCCGAGCCAGCGGTAGAACGCCATGATGCTCGCCTCCGGCTGCTCGCGCGCCTCGCGCTCGGTCTCGGCGACGTAGACCGGGACGCGGAGATAGACCTGCCCCTCGCCGGGGTGGCCGGCGGCCTTCCAGGCTTCCCGGTATTCGCGGATCTGCGGCCCGAGCTCCGGCAAAGCGCCGAGCCGCACCGCGCAGAAGATCGGATATCCCATCGCGCCGATCGCCGGGAAGGTGTCGGGGCTGGTGGCGGCGACACGGATCTCGGGGTGCGGCTGCTGGTACGGCTTGGGCACCAGGCAGACATCGCGAAAACTGTGAAAGCGCCCCTCGTAGGAGAAGCGCGGCTCCGTCCACGCCCGCTTGACGATGTCGAGCGTCTCGGCGAAGCGCTCGCGGCTTTCCGAGTAGGGCACCCCGTAGGCCTCATAGGTGCGCGGGAAGCCGCTCCGCCCGACGCCGAAGATCAGCCGCCCCTGGCTGATATGGTCCACCGTCGCCGCTTCCTCGGCGAGCTGCAGCGGATGGCAAAGCGGAAGCACTTGCACGGCGGTGCCGATCCTGATGCGCCTCGTGCGCGCGGCGATGGCGGCGGCGATGGTGAGCGGCGCGGCGAGCACGGACTGGCCGGGGGCGACGTGGAGCTCGGCGAGCCACATCACGTCGAGTCCCCAGGCCTCGGCGGCATCGACCTGCGCGAAGGATTCGGCGAAGGCGCCCGCCTCCGACTGGCCGGGCGGGCATTGAAACTCGTGGAAGACGCCGAACTCCATTCCACGCTCCTCCCATTCCTGAACAGGGATGGTGCGCCGCACCCGTCTGGAGTTCAACCTGTGGGACTGCCGAGACGCTTCATGGACGACACATGCTCGATTGGGACAATCTCCGCACCTTCCTCGCCATCGCGCGCAGCCACACTCTGTCGGGAGCGGCGCGCGAACTCGGGGTCCGCCAATCGACGATGAGTCGCCGGCTGGATACGCTGGAGGCCCGCGCCGGGGTCAGGCTGCTGCAAAAAACCCCGAACGGCTATCTGCTGACCCCGGCCGGCCAGGCGGCGCTGGCGCATGTCGAGCGCATGGAGCGGGAGGCGCTGGCCGTGGAACTCACCGTTGCCGGGCGCGACGAGCGGTTGGAAGGGGTGGTGCGGCTGACCACGGTGGAGGCGCTGGCGGTCAGCGTGCTGCCACCGGTCCTCGCGGCGTTTCGTCTGCGCTATCCCGATATCACCCTCGAGATTCTCACCGATACGCGGCTCCTGAGTCTCTCGCGTCGCGAGGCCGATCTGTCGCTCTGGCCCGAGCGGCCGCAGGGCAACGAGCTAATCGCGCGCAAGCTCGCCGATATCGAGTATGGCGTCTACGCCAGCGCCGACTATCTGGCGCGGGCCGGTACGCCGGATCTCGCAAAGGGCGCGCCCGGGCACAGCGTCATCCGCCGGATCGAGAGCGGGCCGAACTCCAACGAGATGATCTGGTTCGCGTCGCTGACCGGGCGCGCCTCGGTGGCGCTGCGGACGGTCGGCACCGAGATGCAGCTGGCGGCGACCGAGGCGGGCATGGGTATTGCCTGCCTGCCGCACAATTTGGCGACCAGCCGATCGCTGACCCCGCTCGACGTGCCGGGGCCGGCGCCCAGCCGGGAGCTCTGGCTCGCAGTCCATCAGGATACCCGCCGCACGCCCCGCATCCGCGCGCTGATGGAGGCGCTGACGGGCGGGCTGAAGTTCTGAGCCTGAGCCCATTCGTGCCGCGTGCCCGAGGACAGTCCGTCCCGCTACGTCCATTGGGGAGCCCGTTTGCGCCCAATCGTCGTGGTCGAGAGAAATTGGGGACAGGGTATCTCGTCAGCCCCGGCCGCCTGCCCGGAAGCAGAACCGTTTCGGCCGGTCTCGACGGGCGAGTTGACGCAGGATGGGAGTGCCGGCTGCTTCGGCCGCGGCAAATCCGCCGCCCCCGCCATGAACGCGGGAGCCAGCGCCAGAACCGCCGTGGTCATCACGACCTTCATCGTTGAGCTTGCGTTTTTCATGTTCATGGTCAAGACAAACGGATAAGCCATTGCGCGGTTTGGGTTAGCTCGCGTTTCATTGATGCGGACGCGATCTCGGGCTATGTCCGGCGGCAATCATGGACAGCCTTGCCCCCGATCCGGTCCTGCAAGGACCGCTGCCGGCCTATCGTGACCTCGTCGCGCGGGGCGAACTCGCGCCCGATCCGGCGCAGGCGCTCGCGGCGGAGCGGCTGCAGAATCTGTGGGCGAAGCTGCGCGGCTACGATCCGCCGCTCCGCGCGAACGGGAACGGCTTCCTCTCCCGCCTGCTGCGGCGCAAGCCGGTCGACGAGGCAGGCGAGGACCGGCTGAACGGGCTCTACCTCGTGGGCGAGGTCGGGCGCGGCAAATCCATGCTGATGGACCTGTTCTTCGCGTCCGCCGACGTGGCGCGGAAAAAGCGCATTCATTTCCATCGCTTCATGCAGGACGCGCACGCGCGCATCCACGCCTGGAAGCGCGCCAACTCCGGCGGCGACGACCCGATCCCGCCGCTCGCGGACGCCATCGCGACCGGGGCGGCGCTGCTCTGCTTCGACGAGTTCCAGGTCAACGACATCGCCGACGCGATGATCTTGGGAAGACTGTTCCAAGCGCTGTTCGACCGCTCGGTCGTGGTGGTCGCGACCTCCAACACGCGGCCGGACGACCTGTTCAAGGGCCAGCCCGGCCGCGACGCCTTCCTGCCGTTCATAGCGCTCATCAAGCAGCGGCTCGACGTGCTTCTGCTGGAGGCTGGGCGGGATTTCCGGCGGGCGCGGCTGCGTGGGATGCCGACCTGGCACGTCCCCGCCGACGCCCGGGCCGAGCGCGCGCTCGATCTCGCCTTTGCCGATCTGACCGGCCACGCAACGCCGCACAGCGAGCGGCTGACGGTGATGGGCCGCACGTTGGAGGTGCCGTTGGCCGCCGAGGGCGTGGCGCGGTTCGACTTTGACGCGCTTTGCGGCCAACCGCTCGGCGCGGGCGACTACCTCGCATTGGCGACGCATTTCCACACGCTCATTCTCGACGCCATCCCGCGCCTTTCGCCGGACAATTACGACGAGGCGCGCCGCTTCATCGTGCTCATCGACACGCTGTACGACCACCGGGTGAAGCTGTTGGCTTCCGCCGCCGCGCTGCCGGACCAGCTCTATCAGCGCGGCAAGAACGCGCAGATGTTCGAGCGCACCGCCTCCCGCCTCGAGGAGATGCAGAGCCAGGACTGGCTGGCGCTCGCGCATCTGACGTGAGACGGCGTTGCGGCGGCGGCATTTAATGCGCGGGCGGTCTTTTATCGTTTCGAGCTTGCTAAATGTGAACGAATGGTTAAAGATGCCTCTTCAAATCGATTTGGGGGGTCATCGACGATGGTCAGGTCGTCCACTCGCAAGCCGATTTTTCTCGCCGCGACAGCGTTTTCCCTCGGGCTCGCGGGCTGTGCCCAGACCCCGTTCGGGCCGACCGTGCAGGTGATGCCCGGACCGGGCAAGAGCTTCGACACATTCGTCTCGGACCAATCGACCTGCAAATATTTCGCCAACGACCAGGTCAAGGGCCAGGCTGACGTTGCCAACAATCAGGCGGTGGGCGCCACCGTGGTGGGGACGCTGCTTGGCGCCGGCCTTGGCGCCGCGACAGGGGCCGCGTTCGGCGATGCCGGGGCGGGCGCCGCGATCGGCGCGGGCGTCGGCGTGGCGGGCGGCACCGGGGTCGGCGGCTCGGTGGCGCAGAACGCCCAGATGGGCATTCAGCAGCAATACGACAATGCGTTCGCCCAGTGCATGTACAGCAAGGGGAACCAGGTTCCAGGATACGCGCCGCAATATGCGCTCGACCCCCCGCCGACCTCCAGCCGGCCGCACGCCAGGGCGCGGTCGCATCCGGTGGCGCAGCCTTCCTCGGACCAGGTCGCGGCGACGCCGACGGCGCCGGCCGGCTGGGTGGCGCCGGTCTCCGCCACTCAGCCGGCCTCGGCCTCGGCGAGCGGCGCATCGGGCTGGGTGGCGCCGGCCAGATCGCAGTAGCCGGCCGGGGTCAGGCAACGGGCAGCCGCAAAGCGCAGCCGCAAAGCGCAGCCGCAAAGCAAGGAGCATTTCCCATGCCGGTCGCGCGATATGGAGGCTGGCGCCGATGCTTGGGAGCGGCTTGCGGCGTCAGCTTCCTGTTCGGTATCGCGGCACCGGCCGTTTTCGCCCAATCGCTCGACATGGACGCGCCCCAGACGCCGCAGCCCGGAAGCCTGGATCTGTCCGCCAGCCCGTCACCGCCGTCGAGCGCGCCAGCGCCCTCCTCCTCGGTTGCGCCGGCGCCCCAGGCAGCCACGGCGCCGACCGCTCCGGCCGCCGCGCGGCCGGCAAACGCGGGGGTGCCGCCGAGTTCCGCTGAGATCGAGCTTATCGCGCCGAAAGCATCCGCGTCGTCGTCGCAAGCATCGGCCGAGCCGGTCTCGTTCGATGAGCTCAAGGTGGTCGACACGGCGCGGCTGGTCTCGCACGACCGGGTGATCGCGCTGTTCGGCATTGTCGGCCAGTCGGGCGAGGCGGCTGCCGGGATGCAGAAATACCTCGACGCCGCCGGCGACCGCGCGATCTGCCATCCGCAAGGCAGTGCGGAATTCGCCTGCGTGCTGCCCGATGGCACCGATGTCGCGCTCGCCGCGCTGGTGAACGGCGCGGCCCGGACGCGGGCTGACTCGCCCGAGCTCTACCAACAGCAGGAAGCCGCGGCGATGACGGCGCGCCGCGGCGTGTGGGCCAGCCTGCCGCCGCCACCGGTGACGCTGGCGCATCCCGGCCTGCGCGACACGGCCACCCTGGTTGCCGGCGGCGGCGAGGTCTACCTGATGGCCGGGGTCGAGGGCGTCGCGCAGCCCTATGCGCGCGAGCTGCAGGGTTACATCGCGGCGAGCGGCGACAGCGTGACATGCGATCCGCAGGGCTACGCCAATCGCTATGTGTGCCTGCTGCCGGACGGCACGGACGTGGCCAAGGTCGCGCTGGTGAACGGCGCGGCCAGGATCGCGCCCGACGCGCCCGACAGCTACCGGGTACAGCAGCGCGAGGCGATGGAGAACGGGCGCGGGATCTGGCGCAACGCGCCCCGCAGCGAGGTCGTGGCCTTTGCCTCGGCGGTTCCGAGCGATCCGGTCTACATGCTCGCGGCGGGCGACGAGGGCGAGGGGATCAGCTATATCGGCGGCGAGCCGGCGGCGGTGATCGCCGGGGAGACGGTGTTCCTGGCGTATGGCGGGGCGCTGGGCTGGGGTTATTACGATCACTGGCACCATTGGCACGGCGCGCCCGATCGCTACCGCGCGCATCTCGAGCATTTTCACCCGGAGGGACGTGGGTTGCGCGGATGGCACGAAGCGGCGTTCCGGCCGGGCGGCTATCACGGCGATGCGGAATGGGGCCATCCGGGCTTCCACGGCCAACCGGGATTCCGTGGCGAGGCGGGTTTTCACGGCGAGCCCGGCTTCCACGGAGGCGCCCCCGGCTTTCACGGCGAACCCGGCTTTCACGGCGAACCCGGCTTTCACGGAGGCACCGCCGGCTTTCACGGCGAACCCGGCTTTCACGGCGAACCCGGCTTCCACGGCGAACCCGGCTTGCACGGAGGCGCTCCCGGCTTTCACGGCGAGCCGGGTATCCGTGCCGGCGGCGTCCCCGGCGGCGGGATGCATCCGGGCGCGGTCCCCACCGGCTTCGCCGCCGGCCACCCCGGCGGCATGGCGCCCGGCATGACCGGCCATCCGGGCGGCGCGACGCCGGGCGTCGCGGCCGCTCGACCCGGCGGCATGGCGCCAGGGACGGGCGGGTCGCATGTCGGCGGGATGCCGGCGATGGGCGGGGCGCATGTGGGCGGGATGTCGGCGATGGGCGGAGCGCATCCCGCAGCCATGCCGGCGGCGCACGCGGCGCCTCCCGCCAAGTCCGTTTCCGGCAAGCACTGACTGGCTGGCCGGCTTGCCGCACCGCCGCGTTCCGGGTTAGCTACGGCGCCTTCCAGGCGGTCGGACGCTTGGCGGGCCGCATCGCACAGCCCTCCCGCCCGGCAAGGAAACTTCATGGCTCGCAACAAGATCGCCCTGGTCGGCGCCGGCAATATCGGCGGCACGCTTGCCCATCTGATCGGCCTCAAGGAGCTGGGCGACGTCGTCCTGTTCGACGTGTTCGGCGGGGTCGCCGCCGGCAAGGCGCTCGACCTCATGCAGTCCGGACCGGTGGACGGGTTCGACGCGCTGATGACCGGCGGCTCCGACTACGCGGCGATCAAGGACGCGGACGTGGTGATCGTCACCGCCGGTTTCCCGCGCAAGCCGGGCATGTCGCGGGACGACCTCATCGGCAAGAACGCGGGCGTGATCGCCGAGGTGGCGAACGGCATCAAGACGCACTGCCCGGACGCCTTTGTCATCGTCATCACCAATCCGCTCGACGCCATGGTCTGGGTGATGCAGCAGAAATCCGGCCTGCCCGCGAACAAGGTGGTCGGAATGGCGGGCGTGCTCGACAGCTCGCGCTTCCGCCTGTTCCTCGCCCATGAGTTCGGCGTCTCGGTCGAGGACGTGACCGCCTTCGTGCTCGGCGGCCACGGCGACAGCATGGTGCCGCTGACCCGCTACTCCACCGTGGCCGGCATCCCGGTCCCCGATCTGGTGAAGATGGGCTGGACCACACAAGCCAAGATCGACGCGATCGTCAGCCGTACCGCCAATGGCGGCGGCGAGATCGTCAAGCTGCTGGAGCGCGGCAGCGCGTTCTACGCCCCGGCCGCATCCGCCATCGCGATGGCCGAGAGCTATCTCCGCGACAAGAAGCGCGTGCTGCCGTGCGCCGCGATGCTGAGCGGCCAGTACGGCATCAAGGACCTTTATGTCGGCGTCCCCGTGGTGATCGGCGCGAGTGGCGTCGAGCGGATCGTCGAGATCGAGCTGAACGAGGCGGAGAAGGCCGCGTTCACCAAATCCTGCGACGCGGTGAGGGAGCTGATCGACGCATCGAGAAAGTTGGTGGGTTAGGTGAGCGACTTCGGGGAAGCGCCCGACCTTGCCTTCATCGCCCGCCAGCAGCACCAGATTCTGACCGAGCTGGGCGGCGTGCGCGAAGACCTGAACGTGCTCACCTCGATCGTGCTGCGCCAAGATGCCACCCTGACAGCGCTGCTCACCGAGGTACGAGCGATGCACTCGCAGCACGCTCGGCTGGCCAACCGGGTGCGCGCGCTCGAGGAAAAGACGCCGTAACAGCCTGGAGAGCCAGCTTGGGTCTCGTCTGCCGGACGGAAGGGCAATGATGCGATGAACATCCACGAGTACCAGGCGAAGGAATTGCTCAAGAAATACGGGGTCGCCGTGCTCGACGGACACGTCGCCTGGACCCCGGAGGAGGCCGAGGCCGCCGCGCGCAAGCTGCCGGGTCCGGTTATCGTGGTAAAATCGCAAATCCATGCCGGCGGCCGCGGCGCAGGCCATTTCGCCGACGATCCCTCCGGGAAGGGCGGCGTGCGGCTGGCGAAGTCGCCGGAGGAGGCGCGGGTGGCGGCCGAGGCGATGCTCGGCCACACGCTGGTCACCAAGCAGACCGGCCCGGCCGGACGCAAGGTGAACCGGGTCTACGTCGAAGCCAGCTGCGACATCGCGCGCGAACTCTATCTCTCTCTGCTGGTGGACCGCGCGACCTCCCGCATCACCATCGTCGCCTCGACCGAGGGCGGCGTTGAGATCGAGGAGGTGGCGGAGCGCCACCCCGAGAAGATCATGCGCCTGGCGATCGATCCGGCCTCTGGCGTCTCTGCCTTTCACGCCCGCGTGCTTGCCGAGGGGCTCGGCCTCGCGGGCTCGCAGGTCGGAGTGTTCACCCGCTTCGTGCTGGCGCTCTACCAGGCGTTCGTCGCGCTCGACGGCGCAATCATCGAGATCAACCCGCTGGTGGTGACGGCGGCGGGCGGCGTGGTGGCGCTCGATGCCAAGGTGAGTTTCGACGACAACGCCCTGTACCGCCATCCCGAGCTGGAAAAGCTGCGCGACGAGTCGGAGGAGGACCCCAAGGAGCTGGAGGCCGCCAAGCACGCGCTGAATTACGTGACGCTCGACGGCACGATCGGCTGCATGGTCAACGGTGCCGGTCTGGCGATGGCGACGATGGACATCATCAAGCTGTATGGCGCATCACCGGCGAACTTCCTGGACGTCGGCGGCGGCGCCACCAAGGAGCGGGTGACGGCGGCGTTCAAGATCATCCTCTCCGACCCCAACGTCGAGGGCATCCTGGTGAACATCTTCGGCGGCATCATGCGCTGCGACGTGATCGCCGAGGGCGTGGTGGCGGCGGCGCGCGAGGTCTCGCTCGGCGTGCCGCTGGTGGTGCGGCTGGAGGGCACCAACGTCGAGCTCGGCAAGGAGATCATGGCGAAGTCCGGCCTGCCGATCATCGCCGCCGACAACCTCGCCGACGCCGCGCGGAAAGTGGTGAAAGCCGTGCAGGAGGCCGCCTGACATGGCCATTCTCGTCGACGCCAACACTCGCGTCATCACCCAGGGCTTCACGGGAGCGCAGGGCACCTTCCACTCCGAGCAGGCGATCGCCTACGGCACCAAGCTCATGGGCGGCGTCACGCCGGGCAAGGGCGGCGCCAGGCATCTCGATCTGCCGGTGTTCGACACGGTGCGGGAGGCGGTGCGGGCGACCGGCGCCACGGCGACCGGCATCTACGTGCCGCCCCCCTTCGCCGCCGACGCGATCCTCGAGGCGGCCGACGCCGGCATTCCGCTCATTGTCTGCATCACCGAGGGCATCCCGGTGCTCGACATGGTTCGCGTCAAGCGCGCGCTGGACGGCACCGCGTCGCGGCTGATCGGGCCGAACTGCCCCGGCGTCATCACCCCCGAGGCCTGCAAGATCGGCATCATGCCCGGCCACATCCACCGGCGCGGCACCGTCGGCATCGTGTCGCGCTCCGGCACGCTGACCTACGAGGCGGTCGCGCAAACCACCGCGGCGGGGCTCGGGCAGAGCTCCTGTGTCGGCATCGGCGGCGACCCGGTGAAGGGGACCGATTTCATCGAGGTGCTGGAGATGTTCCTCGCCGATCCCGAGACTAGACAGATCATCATGATCGGCGAGATCGGCGGTCAGAGCGAGATCGACGCCGCCGAGTTCCTGGCGCGCAATCCAGTGAAGAAGCCGATCGTCGCCTTCATCGCCGGCGCCACCGCGCCGCCCGGCCGCCGGATGGGCCATGCGGGCGCGGTGATCAGTGGCGGGCGGGATACCGCCGCCGCCAAGATGGACGCGATGCGCTCGGCCGGCGTCCACGTCGCCGACAGCCCGGCCGCACTCGGCAGCACGATGGTCAAGGTGTTGCGGGGCTGAGCCTGCTTGACCCCCTCACCCAACCCTCTCCCCCAAGCGGGGGAAAGGGCTTCTACTGTTCCCTCTCCCCTGCTTAGGTGAGAGGGCCGGGGTGAGGGGACCAGGCGCCCCGGTATGCGCGCCGGACAACCCTGCGGGCTTCATCAAGTGCTCACGGCTCCGTGCGACAACGCCTATCTGAGCCCGGCCGTTGCAAGGGGCGACCCACCCGGCACTGGAGAGAGGTAGAGAATGGCAGGCGTCGACATCCTGGCCACCGCGTTCAACGGCGCGAACGCGGCGTTCATCGCCGACATGTACGCGCGCTGGGTGGCCGATCCCGCCTCGGTCGACGAGAGTTTCTCGGAGCTGTTCTCGGCGCTCAACGATGAGTCTCGCGCGGTCCTGACCGACGCGGTCGGGGCCTCCTGGGCGCCGCGCCATTTCAGGCTCGACGGCGGCGCGCAGGCGCCTCGGGTGGCGCGTTCGGAGGCGGCGGGCGTCCCGGTGGAGCAGGCGCACGCCGCCATCCGCGAACTCGATCCGCGCCCTGATGCTGGTGCGCGTCTACCGGGTGCGCGGCCATCTTGAGGCCAAGCTCGACCCGCTCGGGCTGCAGGTGCCGAAGCCGCATCCCGAGCTCGATCCGGCGACCTACGGCTTCACCGAGGCCGACATGGACCGGCCGATCTTCATCGACAACGTGCTCGGCCGCGAGACGGCGACTGCGCGCGAGATCCTGTCGATCCTGCGCGAGAGCTATTGCGGCCCGCTCGGCGTGGAGTTCATGCACATCCAGGACCCCGATCAGAAGGCCTGGATCCAGCGCAAGGTGGAAGGCGCGCCCTGGCGCACCGAGTTCGGCGCAGCGGAGAAGGAAGCCATCCTGCGCCAGCTCACCGAGGCCGAGGCGTTCGAGACGTTCTGCCAGCGGCGCTACGTCACGACGAAGCGATTCGGGCTGGAGGGCGGCGAGATCACCATCCCGGCGCTGCACGCGATCATCGGCGCGGCCGTCGCGGGCGGGGTGAACGAGGTCGCCATCGGGATGCCGCATCGCGGCCGACTCAACACGCTGGTCAACATCGTCAAGAAGCCGCTGACCGCGGTGTTCAGCGAGTTCGGCGGCGCCAGCTTCAAGCCCGACGACGTGCAGGGCTCGGGCGACGTGAAATACCATCTCGGCACCTCGGCCGACATCGAGATCGCCGGCCGCAGGATCCACCTCTCGCTTGCAGCCCAACCCGTCGCATCTGGAGGCGGTGGACCCGGTGGTGGTCGGCAAGGTGCGCGCGCGGCAGGACATGGCGGGCGACACCAAGGAACGCCGCTCGGTGATGGCGCTGCTGATGCACGGCGACGCCGCCTTCGCGGGCCAGGGGCTGGTCTACGAAACTTTCGCGATGAGCCAGCTGATCGGCTACCGCACCGGCGGCACGGTGCATCTCGTGGTGAACAACCAGATCGGCTTCACCACGGTGCCGGCGCACGCCTATTCGGGGCTTTATTGCACGGATGTCGCCAAGTCGATCCAGGCGCCGATCCTGCACGTCAACGGCGACAACCCCGAGGCGGTGATCTTCGCCGCGAGAATGGCGGCCGAGTTCCGCATGAAGTTCGGCACCGACGTCGTGCTCGACATCGTCTGCTATCGCCGCCACGGCCATAACGAGACCGACGAGCCGGCCTTCACGCAGCCGATCATGTATCGCGCGATCCAGAAGCAGAAGACCACGCGGACGCTCTACGCCGAACGCCTCGCCGCCGAGGGCAGCGTGCCGGCCGAGCGATCGAAGGCGATGCTCGACGAGGTCAACGCCACGCTGGAGGCGGCCTATCAGGCGGCGCAGGCGTACAAGCCGAACAAGGCGGACTGGCTGGAAGGCCATTGGGCCGGCATGAAGGAGGCCGACCAGCAGACCGAGTTCTCCGAGGAGGACACGGGGGTGCCTGAATCCGTGCTGAAGCGGATCGGCCGCGCGCTTGCCACGGTGCCCGAGGGGTTCGACCTCAATCCCAAAATCGCCCGCCAGCTCGACGCCAAGCGGGCGATGTTCGAGAGCGGCGAGGGGATCGACTGGGCGACCGGCGAGGCGCTGGGCTTCGGCTCGCTGCTGCTCGACGGGAATCGCGTGCGGTTGTCGGGCGAGGACACCCAGCGCGGCACGTTCAGCCAGCGTCACGCCGTGTTGGTGGATCAGACCAATCAGAACGAATACGTGCCGCTCAACAACATCTCACCGGATCAGGCGCGCATCGACATCTATAACTCGCTGCTGTCCGAACAGGGCGTGCTCGGCTTCGAGTACGGCTATTCGGTCGCCGATCCACAAACTCTGGTCTTGTGGGAGGGCCAGTTCGGCGATTTCGCCAACGGCGCGCAGGTCATCATCGACCAGTTCCTCGCCAGCGGCGAGACCAAGTGGCTGCGCATGTCGGGGCTGACGCTGCTGCTGCCGCACGGCTACGAGGGGCAGGGGCCGGAGCACTCCTCGGCGCGGCTGGAGCGCTACCTGCAGCTTTGCGCCGAGCGCAACATGGCGGTGTGCAATCTCACCACGCCGGCCAACTACTTTCATAAGCTACGACGTCAGTTGAAGCGGAACTTCCGCAAGCCGCTGGTGCTGATGACGCCGAAATCGCTGCTGCGGCACAAGCTCGCGGTCTCGCCGCTCAGCGACATGGCGGAGGGTAGCACGTTCCGCTTCGTCATCCCCGAGATCGACCCGATCGAGCCGCCCGAGCAGGTCCGCCGCGTCGTGCTGTGCACCGGCAAGGTCTACTACGATCTGCTGACGCGGCGGCGCGAGGTCGGCGCGAAGGACGTGGCGATCCTGCGCGTCGAGCAGCTGTTTCCGTTCCCGAGCAAGACGCTGACGCGCGAATTGGCACCGTATCGCGACGCGGATCTGGTGTGGTGCCAGGAGGAGCCCGAGAACATGGGCGCCTGGACGTTCGTGGACCGGCGCATCGAAAAGGTGCTGACCGGGCTGGAGATCAAGGCGAAGCGGCCCGAGTATGCCGGGCGAGCGGAGGCGGCGAGCCCGGCGACCGGATTGGCCAAGACCCATGCGGCCGAGCAGGCCGCTCTGGTGAACGCCGCACTCGGCGTCTGACGCAACGGCGGAGAGCAAGCAGCGATGGCGACCGACATCAACGTGCCCAGCCTGGGCGAGAGCGTGACCACGGCGACGGTGGCGCGCTGGATGAAGCAGCCGGGCGAGGCCGTGGCCGCCGACGAGCCGCTGGTGGAACTCGAGACCGACAAGGTGACGGTCGAGGTCAACGCACCCGCCGCCGGCGTGATGGGCGCGATCAGCGCCGCCGAGGGCGCCGAGGTCGAAGTCGGCGCGCTGCTCGGCACGATCGAGGCCGGGCAGGCCGGCGCCGCCTCGGCCGCGAAGCCCGCGACCCCCGCCTCTGCGTCGTCTCCCGCCAAGCCGGTCGAGGTCGCCACCGCCGAAGCGGCGCCGGCGCGCATCCCTGCCGGGGTGAACCCGCCGCCGCCGCCGCGCGGCCCGGTCTCCCGCCCGGCGACGCCGCCGGCCGACGTGGCGGCCCAGAGGTCAGCCCCGCTGCCGTTCCCCTCGGCGGCCAAGATCATGGCCGAGCAGCGCGTCGAGCCGGCGCAGGTTGGTGCCGGCAGCGGCAAGGACGGCCGCATCACCAAGGGCGACGTGCTCGCCTTTCTCTCCCGCCCGGCGCCCGCCGCCCCGGCTCCTGCGCCGGTGCGCGCGCCGCGCGCCGAGGAGCCGCGCGAGGAGCGGGTGAAGATGACCCGCCTGCGCCGCACCATCGCGGCACGGCTGAAGGAGGCGCAGAACACCGCGGCGATGCTCACCACCTTCAACGAGGTGGACATGAGCGCCGTGATGGCGCTGCGCTCGGAGTATCGCGACGCCTTCGAGAAGAAGCACGAAGGCGTGCGCCTCGGCTTCATGTCGTTCTTCGTGAAGGCCTGCGTCGCGGCGTTGAAGGAGTTTCCCGCGGTGAACGCCGAGATCGACGGCGACGAGATCGTCTACAAGAACTTCGTCCACATGGGCATCGCGGTGGGCGGGGCGAACGGGCTTGTGGTGCCGGTGATCCGCGACGCCGACCGCATGGGATTTGCCGAGATCGAGGCCGCGATCGCCGATTTCGGCCGCCGCGCCCGCGACGGCCAGCTCAAGCTTGACGAATTGGCCGGCGGCAGTTTCAGCATCACCAACGGCGGCATCTACGGCTCGCTGATGTCGACGCCGATCCTCAACCCGCCGCAATCGGCGATCCTCGGGATGCACAAGATCCAGGAGCGCCCGGTGGTGGTCGGCGGCAAGATCGAGGCGCGGCCGATGATGTATCTCGCCGTCAGCTACGACCACCGCATCGTGGACGGGCGCGAGGCGGTGTCCTTCCTGGTGCGGGTGAAGGAGGGCGTCGAGGATCCGCGCCGGCTGCTGCTCGACCTGTGAACCAGGTTGCGTCCGACGGGACCGGCCCCCATGATCCGGCGATGGACGCCCGGGTCTCGCGGCTGGAGGAGGAGATGGGCGAGGTTCGCGCCATCCTGCGCCGGATCGAGCCGATGATCGTGCGCATCGACGCGCAGATTCCATACCTCGCCACCAAGGCGGAGGTAGAGAGCGTGCGCCGCGATCTCTCGGGCGAGATCGCCAGCGTCCGTCACGACCTTTCAGGCGAGATCGCCAGCGTGCGTCACGATCTCTCAAGCGATATAGCGACGCTGCGCACGGAGGCGGCCACGTTCCGCGGGGAAGTCATGACCGAGCTCGCGCACAAGCCGAGCCGCGGGGCGATCTGGGCGATGGGGATTGCGCTGTTCACGTTGTCGCTCACCGGAATCGCGGTGGGATCGGTTTACCTGCCATATGTCGCCATAAAGCTGCATATCCTGCAATGAGCGGAGGATCGGAGGCCCTTCATAGGGCTGGCCGCGCGCGCCACTCACCTGCCTTCGCGGCACGCAACCGTCTGCAGGGAGCGCCGTTGTCGGTGGGCGACAGGCGCGGGTGGTTGCGATGCTCGACCGGTTGGGTGCTGAATTCGTGCGTTCCGTCATCGCCCTCAGCCGGGACGCGGACGCGGCCGGCAATCGGTTGAGCAACCGCGTCTATCGGGCGGATCTCGGCGACGGGGTGGAACCGGCGGATGAAATCGCGCGTGGCGAGCGCCAGGACGCGGCACTCGCCACCCTTGAACAAGCCATCGCGCGCATCACGCCCGAGGCGCGGCGCGAACTGCGGGCGGTGATGATGATCGGTCGCGGCGATTTCGCCGCCGCTCAATGGGAGCAGGCCGTCGCGCAGGCCCAGGCGCTGTCCGACGCGTCCGAGGTCCGCGCGCTGGCCGAGGAGGCGGCGCTCGCGGCCTATCTCTCCAAGGGGCTGTACCAGCTCGGTCTCGCCTAGTCGGTGGATGCGGCATGTCGTCGGATCAGGCGACCTATCCGCCGCTCGACGTGCTCAAGCCCGTGGCGGACGATCTTTGGGTGGTCGATAGCGGCCCGCTGACGATCGCGCGCGTGCCGCTGCCGCTTCGCATGACGGTCATCAGGGTGGATGGCGGGATGTTGCTGCACTCGCCGACACGTTACGACCGGGATTTGCGCGACGCGATCACGGCACTCGGGCCGATCCGGCACCTGGTCGCGCCGAGCTTCGCCCATTGGACATTCCTGCGCGAATGGATAGCGGCTTGCCCTGATGCAACCACCTGGGCGGCCCCCGGTTTGCGCGAGCGCCGGCAGGTGCGTCGCGCCGGCTTGCGGCTCGATCGCGATCTCGGCGAGCCGGCGTGGGACGGCATCGAGCAGTGCGTGATTCCCGGCGGTGGCGGATTCCGCGAGCTCGCGTTGCTGCACCGGCCGAGCCGCACGGCGCTGCTGACCGACCTCGTGCTGAACCTGGAACTGGAGAAACTGCCCGCGGCGGCCCGACCGTTGGGCCGCCTGCTCGGCGTCGTGGCGCCGGACGGGCGGGCACCCCTCTATCTGCGGGCGATGGTGCGGCTGCGCCGGAGGGAGGCCGCCTCGGCCGTCTCCCGCGTGCTGGCCTGGGAGCCGGAGCGCGTCATCTTCGCGCATGGGCGCTGGTTCGAGCGGAATGGTGCCGCGGCACTGCGTCGTTCGTTGCGCTGGCTGGTGCCGTCCTAGCGGGGGGCGGCTTCCATCCCCACCTCTGCCGGGATAAGCGAGCACGACAGTTGAGGGGATCGCGGATCGGCGATGAGCGAAGCATTCGACGTGATCGTCATTGGAGCTGGCCCGGGCGGGTATGTGTGCGCGTTGCGGGCGGCGCAGCTCGGCTTGAAGGTCGCCTGTGTGGAGAAGCGCGCGACGCTCGGCGGCACCTGCCTCAACATCGGCTGCATCCCGTCCAAGGCGCTGCTGCAATCCTCGGAGAATTTCCACGCGGCCTCGCATGATTTCGCCGCGCATGGCGTCGAGATCCCGGAGGTGAAGCTCGACCTCGCGCGCATGATGGCGCGCAAGGGAGAGGTGGTGACGGCCAACGTCAAGGGCGTCGAGTTCCTGTTCCGCAAGAACAAGGTGACGTGGCTCAAGGGCACCGCCCGGATCATCGCACCCGGCCTTGTCGACGTGGACGGCACTGAGTACGCGGCAAAGAACATCGTCATCGCCACCGGCAGCGAGAGCGTGCCGCTGCCCGGCGTCGATGTGGACGAGAAGCAGATCGTCACCTCCACCGGCGGCCTGGAGCTCGACCGGGTGCCGGAGCGGCTGGCGGTGATCGGCGGCGGCTATATCGGGCTGGAGCTGGGCAGCGTGTGGCGCCGGCTGGGCTCGGAGGTCACGGTGATCGAGTTCCTCGACCGGCTGGTGCCGACGATGGACGCCGAGGTGGCGCGCGCCTTCGAGCGGGTGCTCGGCAAGCAGGGGATAAAATTCCGGCTCGGTACCAAGGTGACGGCCGCGCGGCCCGGCAATGCCGGGGTGACTTTGACCGTGGAGCCGGTCAAGGGGGGACCTGCGGAGGAGATCACCGCCGACGTGGTGCTGCTGGCCGTCGGCAGGCGGGCGATCACGGAGGGGCTGGGGCTCGCCGAGGCGGGGGTCGCGACGGACGAGCGCGGCCGGGTGCGGACCGACGGCCATTACGCCACCAACGTGCCTGGAATCTTCGCGATCGGCGACGTGATCGACGGCCCGATGCTCGCGCACAAGGCCGAGGAGGAGGGCGTCGCGGTGGCAGAGATCATCGCCGGACAGGCCGGTCACGTGAACTACGGCGCGATCCCGGGGGTGGTCTACACATGGCCGGAGGTCGCCTCGGTGGGCCAGACCGAGGAGGAGCTGAAGGCGGCGGGCGTTGCCTACACGGTGGGAAAATTCCCTTTCACCGCCAATGCCCGCGCCCGCGCGATGGGCGATACGGACGGGTTCGTCAAAATCCTCGCCGACAAGGCGACCGACCGGGTGCTCGGCGCCCACATCATCGGCCCCGACGCCGGCACGCTGATCGCCGAACTGGTCACGGCGATGGAGTTCGGCGCCTCGGCCGAGGACATCGCGCGCACCTGCCACGCGCACCCGAGCCTCAACGAAGCCGTGAAGGAGGCGGCACTCGCCGTCGAGGGGCGGGCGCTGCATATCTGAGCGATGCTTCCCCTCGCGCTGACGATGGGCGATCCGGCCGGCATCGGCGGCGAGATTCTTGTGCAAGCCTGGCAGGCGTTGCGCGCGGACGGTCCGTGCTTCGTGGCGCTCGACGATCCCGGACGGCTGGCTGGGCTGGGTACGCCGGTTGAGGTGATCGAGAGGCCGGCGCAGGCCGCTGAGGTGTTCGCCCGGATGTTGCCCGTCCTGCCGGTTCGCCTCGCGGTTCCGGCCCGCCCCGGCCAGCCCGATGCAGCCAACGCGCCGGCGATCATCGGCAGCATCGAGCGGGCGACGGCGTTGGCGCTGCGCGGCGAGGTCGGCGGAGTGGTGACAAATCCGATCAATAAGGCGGCGCTCTACGCCGCCGGGTTCCGCCATCCCGGCCACACCGAATTCCTCGCCGAGCTGACCGGTGTTGCGGGGCAGGAGGTGATGATGCTCGCCTGTCCGCAGCTCCGGGCGGTGCCGGTGACGATCCACGTGTCGCTGCGGGATGCGATCGCCGCGCTGACCACGGAAAGGATTGTCGCCGTCGGCCGCACCACGGCCGCGGCGCTGCGGCGCGACTTCGGCATCGCGGCCCCGCGCCTCGCGGTCGCTGGGCTCAACCCGCACGCCGGGGAGGGCGGCGCGCTCGGCTCGGAGGACGCGGCGATCGTCGCGCCCGCGGTGGCGGCGCTACGCGCGGAGGGCATCGACGCGAGTGGGCCGTGGCCGCCTGATACGATGTTCACCGAGGCGGCGCGCGCCCGATACGACGCGGCGCTCTGCATGTATCACGACCAGGCGCTGATCCCGCTCAAGACGCTCGACCGGGACGGCGGGGTGAACGTCACCCTCGGCCTGCCGATCGTCCGCACCTCGCCGGATCACGGCACCGCCTACGACATCGCGGGCAAGGGGCTCGCCAGTCCCGCCAGCCTGATCGCGGCGCTGCGCCTCGCCGCCGAACTCGCCGCCCGCCGCTCCGGAGGATCGCCATGACCAAGCTGCGCCTCGGCGTGAACATCGATCACGTGGCGACGGTGCGCAACGCGCGCGGCGGCGCCCATCCCGACCCGCTGGACGCCGCGCGCGCCGCCGTGCAGGCCGGGGCGGACGGGATCACGCTGCATCTGCGCGAGGATCGGCGGCACATCCGCGACGACGACGTGCGCCGCATCCGCGCGGCGATCGCGGCGCCGATCAACCTCGAGATGGCGGCGACCGAGGAAATGGTCGCCATCGCGCGAGAGATCCGCCCGCACGCGAGCTGCCTGGTGCCCGAGCGGCGGCAGGAGGTCACGACAGAGGGCGGCCTCGACGTCGCCGGGCAGCAGGAGGCGCTGCGGCCGGTGGTCGCGGCGCTGCGCGAGGCGGGCATCCGGGTCTCGCTGTTCATCGACCCCGATCCGGCGCAGCTCCGCGCCGCCGTGGCGATCGGCGCGCCGGCGGTGGAGCTGCACACCGGCTCCTACGCGGATGGACGGCCGGGCGAGCTCGACCGGCTGCGCGCGGCGGCGGCGCTGACACGCGAAATCGGGCTGGAGTGTCACGCCGGGCACGGGCTGACATTCGCCAACGTCGCCCCGGTGGCCGCGCTTCCCGAGGTGGTGGAGCTGAATATCGGCCATTTCCTGATTGGCGAGGCCATCGTCGCCGGCGGCCTGGCCGAGGCGGTGCGGGAGATGAAGCGGCTGATGGAAGCCGCCCGCGTCGCATAGCTTTTTCTCCCTCTCCCGCTGGGAGGGGGAGAGGGCCGGGGTGAGGGGGGCGCGCCGCCCGCGATACCGGGCCGCCGCCGCCCCCTCACCCTCCCGCTTCGCGGGTCCCTCCCTCTCCCCCAAGCGGGGGCGAGGGCTTATCCTTTCCCCTTGGATGCGCGCGGCGCCACACTTCCAGCAGCTTCGCCTCGTCGACCGAGGTGTAGCGCTGCGTGGTGGACAGGCTGGCGTGGCCGAGCAGTTCCTGGATCGAGCGCAGATCGGCGCCGCCCGCCAGCAGATGGGTGGCGAAGGAGTGGCGCAGCGCGTGCGGCGTGGCGTGCTCGGGCAGGCCGTTGAGCCGGCGGAAGTTTCTCAATGTGCGCTGCGCGACCGCCGGGTCGAGCCGCTTGCCGCGCGCGCCGACGAAGAGCGGCGCGTCGGGCTGGCTGGTCGGATGATAGGGCAGCCAGGCGGCGATCGCGGCGCGGACGACGGGCAGCACCGGGACGATGCGCTGCTTGGCTCCCTTGCCGGTGACGCGCAGCGGCGCCTCGGAGCCCGGCAGCGGCGCGTCGCGCAGATCGAGCGCCAGCGCCTCGGCGATGCGCAGGCCGCAGCCGTAGAGAAGGGTGAATAGCGCGGTGTCGCGCGCCTGCGTTGCCGCGGTATCGGACATCTCGGCAATGTCGCTCGCGACCGCGCGGGCGTCCGCCGGTTGGAGCGCGCGGGGAACCGGGGGCCGCACTCGGGGCGAGCCGAGCAGCGCGAGGCCCGCATTGGCGATCCCGTGCCGCCGGGCGAGGTAGCGGAAGAAGCTCTTGACCGCCGAGAGGTGCCGCGCGCGGGTGGCGTTGATCTTGCCCGCCGCCGCCTCGTCGGCCAGCCACGCGCGGAAATCGGCGGCCCGCAGCCCGGCCAGCGCCCGCGTGTCGGGCTCGCCGCCGAGATGGCGGGTGAGGAAGCCGAGGAACCCCGCGAGATCGGCGCCGTAGGCCTCGACGGTCAGCGGCGAGGCGCGGCGCTCGTGGCCGAGCCATTGCAGGAACGCCTGCCGCGCCGCCTCGCCGGTCATTCTATCCGTGACGGGCGAGGGCGGTGGCGGCCGCGCGGCCGAGGAAGGCCAGCGCCCCGGCGCCCTGACCCGGTTCCAGCAGCGAGCGGTCGCGCGCGACCAGGGCGAGCAGCGCGGGCGAGCCCGGCGCGGGGACACGCACCAGGGCATCGTGCCGCGCCAGCCGCGCCGCCTCGGCGTGCATGACCGCCGCGTCGGCGGGAGCATCGCGGAACACCACGTCCCGCCCGCCAAGTGCCGCGGCTACCGTGCCGGGCGGCAAGCTGCGCGCGCCGGGCAGGTGGGCCTCGACGCACAGCGCCACCGCGTCGAGCCCGAGCACGCCCGGCAACTCGCCGCTCAGGCAATCCAGGGTGTCGGTGGCCCGCATGAGCGCGAGCACCGCCTCTTGCACCCGCGCGATGAGCCCGGCGGTGGCGCGTCCGGCGGCGAGGATGAAATCGGCTCGCCGCGCCATTTCGGCCGCGTGTGCCCGCTCAGCTCGCAGCATGGCCGCCATATGGTCGGCGAGCGGCTCGCCGTAGATGCGGCGGGGCGGCGTCAGGGCTCGGTAAAGTTCGGGGTTTTCGGCCAGCCAGGAGGGGTTCTCCCGCAGGAAGGCTGCCACCTCCTCGGCCGCGCGATCCGGCCGGATACGAGGCGAGGTCATCCGTCGCGGGCGTGGGGCAGGGCGGGATCGACGACGAACGACATGCGCTTGATCCGGATTGCTTGTACGGCTGGAGCGAAGGCAGCGACTCGGGCACACCCTACAGGATGGCGGACGGCGACAGGAAGCGAACGCGGCGGGCGGCGGTCATGCTGCCGTACCCTTTCGCCGGTCCGTTCGACTATCGCGTGCCGGCCGACCTCGATCCCGTGCCGGGGGACGTGGTGCTGGTGCCACTGAACCGGCGCGAGCAGGTGGGGGTGGTGTGGGACGCGCCGGGCGACGCCGGCGTGCCCGACGGCAAGCTCAAGCCGATCGCGGCGATCCTCGACACCCCGCCCTTGCCGGAGGTGTCGCGGCGGTTCGTCGACTGGGTGGCGGCCTACACGCTGGCGCCTCCCGGCGAGGTGATGGCGATGGCGCTGCGCCTCGTCCCCGGCCAGGCGCACGCGCCGCTGTCGGGCTGGCTCCCTGGCGAGGCGCCGCCCGAGCGGCTCACCGAGGCGCGACGGCGGGTGCTCGGCGTGCTGGCGGACGGCCGGCCGCGTGCCACCCCGGCGCTGGCGCGCGAGGCGGGGGTCGGCGCGGGTGTGGTGCGCGGCATGGCGGATGCCGGGCTGCTGTCGCCGGTGCCGCTGCCCATCGCGGCGCCCTTCGCCATCCCCGACCCGGCGCACCCGCGCCCGCCGCTCTCGCCGGAGCAGACGCCGGCAGCCGGGGCGCTCGAGCAGGCCGTCGCGGACCGCGCCTTCTCGGTGACGCTGCTCGACGGCGTGACCGGGTCGGGCAAGACGGAGGTGTATCTGGAGGCGATCGCCGCCGCCCTCCGGCTCGGGCGGCAGGCGCTGGTGCTGCTGCCGGAGATCGCGCTCTCCTCGCAATGGCTGGCGCGGTTCGAGCGTCGCTTCGGCGTCGCCCCGGCGATCTGGCACTCCGAGCTGACCTCGCGCACCCGCCGCATCACCTGGCGCGCGGTGGCGGACGGCGCGGCCCCGGTGGTCGTGGGCGCGCGTTCGGCGTTGTTTCTCCCTTTTCCCGACCTCGGGCTGGTCGTCGTGGATGAGGAGCACGAGACCGCGTTCAAGCAGGAGGACGGGGTGGTCTACCACGCCCGCGACCTCGCCGTGGTGCGTGCGCGTCTCTCCGCCGCGCCCGCGATCCTGGTCTCGGCCACACCGAGCTTGGAGACCGTGGCGAATGTCGAGGCCGGGCGCTACCGCCGGCTGACGCTGGCCGCCCGGCATGGCGGGGCGGTGCTGCCCTCGGTGGCGGCGATCGACCTGCGCGAAACACCCCCGGAACGCGGGCGCTTTCTCTCGCCGCCGCTGATCGCGGCGGTGCGCGAGACTTTGGCGCGCGGCGAGCAGGCGATGCTGTTCCTCAACCGGAGGGGCTACGCGCCGCTGACGCTGTGCCGCCATTGCGGCCACCGCATGGCCTGTCCGAACTGCACCGCCTGGCTGGTCGAGCACCGCATCCGCCGCCAGCTGCAATGCCACCATTGCGGCCACGCCGTGCCGATCCCGCCCGAATGCCCGGCCTGCGGCGCGGCGGCGAGCCTTACGCCGGTCGGGCCGGGCGTCGAGCGGATCACCGAGGAGGCGCGGGAGGAATTTCCCGAGGCGCGCCGGCTGGTGATGGCGAGCGACACCATGCCCGGCCCGCACGCCGCGGCCGAGGCGGCCCGCGCCATCGAGGCGCGCGAGGTCGATCTCATCATCGGCACCCAGATCGTCGCCAAGGGCTGGCACTTCCCGCATCTCACCCTGGTCGGCGTGGTGGACGCCGATCTCGGGCTCGCGGGCGGCGACCTGCGGGCGGCGGAGCGGACCGTGCAGTTGCTGCACCAGGTCGCCGGCCGCGCCGGGCGTGCCGAGGCGCCGGGGCTCGTGCTGCTGCAGACCTTCAGTCCCGAGCATCCGGTGATGCAGGCGCTGGTGGCGGGCGACCTCGCCGCTTTCATGGCGCGCGAAGCGGCGCAGCGCCGGCCCGGCCACTGGCCGCCCTTCGGCCGCCTTGCCGCGGTGATCGTCAGCGCCGACACCGCCGAGCAGGCCGATGCGCTGGCCCGCGACCTCGGCCGCGCCGCGCCGCACGGCGAGGGGTTCACCGTGCTCGGCCCCGCCCCCGCGCCGCTCGCCCTGCTGCGCGGGCGCCATCGCCGTCGTCTGCTGCTCAAGACGCGGCGCGACATCGCCGTGCAGCCGATCCTGCGCGGCTGGCTCGCCCGCGTGCCGGTGCCGCGGGGCGGACGGGTGGACGTCGACGTCGATCCGGTGTCATTCCTCTAACAACCCCGTAATCCGCGTCACCTCCGCGTGTTGCGCGGGCGCACCCCCCATGCTATTCGCCCGGCGCCGGGCCGAATGGGCCGGCCTCCGCGCGTGGCCGCCTCGACCGGATGCCCGAGGCGGCTCTTTTGATGATGGAACGGTGACATCGTGGCGGCTCAATCCGCTTCTTCTGGCGCGACGACGATCTCGACCGGCGGCGGCCTCGCCGGCCGCTATGCCGCTGCACTCTATGCGCTGGCCGACGAAAACCATGCGCTCGATGCGACCGTCGCCGAGATGGATGGGCTCGGACGGCTGATCGAGGCCAGTGCGGATTTCCGCCGGCTGCTCGACAGTCCGCTGATCGACGTGAACCAGTCGAGCCGCGCCGCGCGCGCCGTGCTGTCCGCCGAGGGCTTCTCCAAGATGGTGCAGGATTTCGTCGGGGTGGTGGCCGCCAATCGTCGGCTGCGCGATCTGCGCGAGATCGTGCACGCCTTCGCCGATCTCGTGGCGCAGAAGCGCGGCGTCATCACCGCGCAGGTTTCCTCGGCGCACCCGCTCTCCGACGTGCAGCGCCAGCACCTGCGCGCCCGGCTGATCGAGGCCGGCTACAGCAATGTGAACATTCTCGAGCAGGTCGAGCCCGACCTGCTCGGCGGGATGGTCGTGAAGATCGGCGCCCGCCTCTACGACACCAGCCTCAAGTCCCGTCTGCAGCGCCTGCAGTACGCCATGAAGGGAGCCGCCTAGATGGAGATCCGCCCGGCCGAGATCTCGGAGATCCTGAAGAAGCAGATCGCCGCGTTCGACACCGAAGCCAACGTCGCCGAGACCGGCCAGGTGCTGAGTGTCGGCGACGGCATCGCTCGGGTGTTCGGCCTGCAGAACTGCATGTCTGGCGAGATGGTCGAGTTTCCCGGCGCCGGCATTCGCGGCATGGCGCTCAATCTCGAGACCGACAATGTCGGTGTCGTGATCTTCGGCGACGACACGCGGATCCGCGAGGGCGACACTGTCGCGCGCACCGGCTCGATCGTCGAAGTGCCGGTCGGCGACGCGCTGCTCGGCCGCGTGGTGGACGGGCTCGGCAATCCGATCGACGGCAAGGGGCCGATCAACGCCACCGAGCGCCGTCGCGTCGACGTGAAGGCTCCCGGCATCATTCCGCGCCAGTCGGTGCACGAGCCGATGCAGACCGGGCTCAAGGCGATCGACGCGCTGATCCCGATCGGCCGCGGCCAGCGCGAGCTCATCATCGGCGACCGCCAGACCGGCAAGACGGCGGTGATCATCGACACGATCATCAACCAGAAGACCATCAACGCCGGCACCGACGAGAGCAGGAAGCTCTATTGCATCTACGTCGCCATCGGCCAGAAGCGCTCGACCGTGGCGCAGCTGGTCAACACGCTCGAAGAGAACGGCGCGATGCAGTACTCGATCGTCGTCGCCGCCACCGCGTCGGACCCGGCGCCGATGCAGTTCATCGCTCCCTACACCGGCTGCACGATGGGCGAGTTCTTTCGCGACAACAGCCGCCACGCCGCCATCTTCTACGACGATCTCTCGAAGCAGGCGGTCGCGTATCGTCAGATGTCGCTGCTGCTGCGGCGTCCGCCGGGCCGCGAGGCGTATCCGGGCGACGTGTTCTACCTGCACTCCCGCCTGCTGGAGCGCGCGGCGAAAATGTCGGACGCGATGGGCGCCGGCAGCCTCACCGCGCTGCCGGTAATCGAGACCCAGGCGGGCGACGTGTCCGCCTACATCCCGACCAACGTGATCTCCATCACCGACGGACAGATCTTCCTCGAGACCGAGCTGTTCTTCCGCGGCATCCGCCCGGCGGTGAATGTCGGCCTCAGCGTCTCGCGCGTGGGCTCGGCGGCGCAGATCAAGGCGATGAAGCAGGTCGCCGGACGCATCAAGCTGGAACTCGCGCAATATCGCGAGATGGCCGCCTTCGCGCAGTTCGCCTCGGACCTCGACGCCTCGACGCAGCGCCTGCTGGCGCGCGGCGCGCGGCTGACCGAACTCCTGAAACAGCCGCAGTACAATCCCATGCCCGTCGAGGAGCAAGTGGTCTCGCTGTTCTCCGGCACGCGCGGCTATCTTGACGGCATCGACGTTGGCAAGGTCGGCCAGTATCGAGTCGCAGATGCTCTCCGAGCTCAAGTCGCGCGAGCCCGTCATCCTGGAGTCCATCCGCAACGACCGCGAGATCAAGCCGGATGTCGAGAAGCTGCTGGTCACGTTCATGGACAATTTCATGAAGTCGTTTGCGTGACGGCGGCGGTCGCCGATTGATGGATAGAGCCGCGCCATGCCAAGCCTGAAAGACCTGCGAACGCGCATCAACAGCGTGAAATCGACGCAGAAGATCACCAGCGCGATGAAGATGGTCGCCGCCTCCAAACTGCGCCGCGCGCAGTCGCAGGCGGAGGCCGCGCGGCCCTACGCCGAGCGCATGGAGCGGATGCTGGTGGCGCTGGCGCAGTCGGTGAAGGGCAGCCCGACCGCGCCCAGGATGCTGGTCGGCACCGGCGCCGACCGCGTGCACCTGATCGTCGCCGTAACCGGCGATCGCGGGCTGGCGGGTGCATTCAATTCGAGCATCGGCCGCGCCGCCCGCAACCTCGCGCGGCGTCTGGAGACCGAGGGCAAGCAGGTCAAGATCTTTGCCGTCGGCCGCAAGGGACGCGACTATCTGCTGCGCGAGATGGCGGAGCGCATGATCGGCGATGTGAGCTACGCGGGCAAGAAGCGGGTCGAGTTCGCCGATGCCGAGGAGATTGGCCGGCGCATCACCGCCATGTTGACGGCCGGCGAGATCGACGTCGCGACACTCGTCTACAACCGCTTCCATTCGGTGATCTCGCAGATCGTCACCGAGACGCAGCTCATCCCGGTGCCGGTGCCGGAGGGCGCCGCCGAGCAGCCGGAGCAGGCCGCGTCGCGCGCGATGTACGAGTTCGAGCCGGATGAGGAGACGATCCTGGCGCGCCTGCTGCCGCAGAACCTCTCGATCCAGATCTATCGCGCGCTGCTGGAGAGCAGCGCCGGCTTCTACGGCGCGCAGATGACCGCGATGGACAGCGCCACGCGCAACGCGGGCGACATGATCAAGCGCCTGACGCTCAACTACAATCGGGCGCGTCAGGCGAACATCACCAAAGAGCTGATCGAGATCATCTCCGGCGCCGAAGCCGCGGTGTGATACTGGGTGCGTGGTGCAGGCGTGATCCCCCTCAATCGTCATGCTCCGCGAAGGCGGAGCATCCACGACTTTCGCCGGGGCACCGCAAGGCGTGGATGGTCGGCCTTCGCCGACCATGACGGACAGAATGACCGGTCTGCCGGTATGTGCCGTCTAGGCCGCTGAGAACGAGGAAAGCAAGATGGCAAGCAACATCGTCGGGCGCGTGACGCAGGTTCTGGGCGCCGTCGTGGACGTCCAGTTCGACGGCGACCTGCCGTACATCCTGAACGCGCTGAACACCAAGCTGAACGACCGCACCCTGGTGCTGGAGGTGGCGCAGGAACTCGGCGAGCGCACCGTCCGCTGCATCGCGATGGACAGCACCGACGGCATGGTGCGTGGCCAGGAGGTGCTGGACACCGGCGCGCCGATCGAGATGCCGGTCGGGCCGGCGACGCTGGGGCGCATCATGAACGTGATCGGCGAGCCGATCGACGAGCGCGGCCCGATCGAGACAAAGCTGCGCTACCCGATCCACCGCGACGCGCCGACCTTCGAGGAGCAGGCGACCTCGGCCGAGATCCTCGTCACCGGCATCAAGGTGGTGGATCTGCTGGCGCCCTACCTGAAGGGCGGCAAGATCGGCCTGTTCGGCGGCGCCGGCGTGGGCAAGACGGTGCTGATCCAGGAGCTCATCAACAACATCGCCAAGGCGCATGGCGGCGTGTCGGTGTTCGCCGGCGTCGGCGAGCGCACGCGCGAGGGCAACGACCTCTATCACGAGATGATCGACGCCGGCGTCATCAAGCTCGGCCACGACACCACCGAGGGCTCGAAAGTGGCGCTGGTCTACGGCCAGATGAACGAGCCGCCGGGGGCGCGCGCCCGCGTCGGCCTGTCGGGCCTCACTGTCGCGGAGTATTTCCGCGACGAGGAAGGCCAGGACGTGCTGTTCTTCGTCGACAACATCTTCCGCTTCACCCAGGCGGGCGCCGAGGTGTCGGCGCTGCTCGGGCGCATCCCGTCGGCGGTGGGCTATCAGCCGACGCTCGCGACCGACATGGGCGCGCTGCAGGAGCGCATCACATCCACCAACAAGGGCTCGATCACCTCGGTGCAGGCGATCTACGTGCCCGCCGACGACCTCACCGATCCGGCACCCGCCACGTCCTTCGCGCATCTTGACGCGACGACCGTGCTGTCGCGGCAGATCGCCGAGCTCGGCATCTATCCGGCGGTGGACCCGCTGGACAGCACCTCGCGCTCGCTCGACGCGCGCATCGTCGGCGAGGAGCACTACAACGTCGCGCGCGAGGTGCAGCGCATCCTGCAGACCTACAAGTCGCTGCAGGACATCATCGCCATTCTCGGCATGGACGAGCTCTCCGAGGAGGACAAGCTGGTGGTCGCGCGGGCGCGCAAGATCCAGCGCTTCCTGTCGCAGCCGTTCCACGTCGCCGAGGTGTTCACCGGCTTCCCCGGCATCTTCGTGACCGTCGCCGACACCATCCGCAGCTTCAAGGCGATCGTCTCGGGCGAGTACGACCATCTGCCGGAAGCGGCGTTCTACATGGTCGGCACCATCGAGGACGCGGTGGCGAAGGGCGAGACGCTCAAGACCGCCGCTTAGATCAAGGAAGAATTCGCACGATGCCCGTGGGCCTCGAGATCGTCAGCCCGGAGAAGCTGCTGCTGTCGCGCCCTGTCGACATGGTGGTGATCCCCGCCTCGGAGGGCGATATCGGCGTGCTGCCGGGGCACTCGCCGATGATCGTGATGCTGCGCGGCGGCACCATTCGCATCCACGAGGGCGGCCAGGTGACGAGCACGCTGTTCGTCTCGGGCGGCTTCGCGGAGATCACGCCGGAGCGCTGCACGGTACTCGCCAGCGAGGTGCTGCCGCCGGCCGAACTGTCCCGCGCCGAGGCGGACCGCCGGCTCGCCGAGGCCGAGGCCGCCTACGCGGCGACCGACAAGATGGACGTCGCGGCGCTGGAGGCGGAGATGGACCGGATGCAGTCCGCCCGCGCCATGCGCGACCTCGCCGAGGCGCCCTGATCCGTCCGCCAGTCGGATTCTTCCCGGCCCCGGCTCGCGATGACAAACTCGGGCGTAGCAAGCCGATCACACGCTGCTGCGCGGTCTCGTGACAACGCTTGACATCATATATAACTAACCCTATGCTCTCGCCATCATGTCCCCCACCGCGTCCCCCTCACCCCCAACCGGCCTGATGCCCCGGTTCTCTCGCCTCATCGAGGCGATCACGTGGGGCCTGGGCGACAGTCTGGAGCGCCAGCGGCGGTACGGGTGGGGAGAAGCGTGGCTGCTGCCGCTCGCCGGCCTGCTGGGGCGCTATCTCGCCCGCACCCTGACGCGGTTCACCGCGCTGCACGCCTGCTTCCTCGCGGGCACGCTGCCCGCCGCGCCGTGCCGCGGCTCCACGCCGCGCCCGGCCACCGAGGGTGCGACGGCGGATCGGCCGCGCGCGGTGCGCCGGCCGCCGGCCATTCCGCTGGGGCCGGTATTCATCGAGTACGGGATGCGGGCCTTCGAGCTCGAGCTGCGCCGCCTGCTCGACGATCCCGAGATGCGGGCCTTCCTCGCTGCCGCACCGCAAGCCGGACGCCTACTCAGGCCGTTGTGGCGCAAGCTCACCACCGAGAAGCTGCCCGACATGCTGCGTCTGCCGCCTCGGCCGCGCTCACCCCAGCCGGCCAGGTCGGCGGAGGCGCCGACCGCGCCGGGCCTGCGCGGGGTCACATTTCCGGACGGGAGCAAGGCGTCGTCCGCCCGGCCGCCGGCGGCGGCCCGCGAGGCGCCGCGACCGCCTGGACCGGACCGACCGCCGCGTGGCTACCGCTGGGCCGGCGCGCTGTTGATGCGATAACGCCAACGGTGCGTTGCCTTGGCACGCCGTCTACGTTCCGTCTTCGCAACGAAAGTGGGTGGAGATCGGCCGATCGCGCCTCAGGTCTTCACCAGCGGGCAGCCGCCCTCGTTCGTCGGCCGGAACGCTTCGTCTGCCGGCGTCGTGGCGATCAGCTTGTACTGGTCCCATTCGTGCTTGCTCTCGGCCGGCGTCTTGACCTCGAACAGATAGCTCGGATGGATCTTCCGCCCGTCCTCGCGGATGCGCCCGACGCCGAAGCAATCGTCGTCGGTGGGCATCGCCTTCATGCGGGTGACCACCGCGCGACCGTCCTTTGCCGCCGCCGGGCCGCCCATTGCCGCGACCGCCTTGAGATAGTGCAAGGTGCAGGAATAGTCGCCGGCCTGCGTCGAGGCGGGCCATAGCGAGACCTTCGGCTGGATGCGCTTCTGGAAGGCGCGGGTGCGGTCGTTGAGGTCCCAGTAATAGGTCTCGGTCAGTCTGAGACCCTGCGCCGCCTGCAGCCCGAGCGAGTGCACGTCGCAGGTGTAGGCGGTGATCGCCGCCGGCTTCATGGTCTTGGAGACGCCGAACTCGCGCGCCTGCTTGAGCACGCTGATGAGGTCGGTGCCGGCGTTGCACAGGCCGAGCACCTTGGCCCCCCACGCCTGCGCCTGTACGAGAAGGGAAGAAAAATCGCTGGTCTCCGGGAACGGGTAGACGCTGGCGCCCAGCACCTTGCCGCCGGCCTGCTCGATGAAATGCGTGGTGTCGCGCTGCGACGAGTAGCCGAAGGCGTAGTTCGGGGTGATGAAGTACCAGCTCTCCCCGCCCGCCTTGACCATCGCCCCGCCGGTCGATTTCGCGTCCATGTAGGTGTCGAACACCCAGTGGATCGTGTTCGGCGAGCAGGCCTTGCCGGTGAGGTCGGAGGTCGAGCTGCTGGTCGGGATCATCACCGTGTTCTTCTCGCGACAGACCGAGGCCAGCGCCAGCGCGCAGGACGAGGCGGTGATGTCGAGGATCATGGTCACGCCATCCTGGTCGAACCATTGCTTGGCGATCGTCACCGCCACGTCCGGCTTGTTCTGGTTGTCCGCGCTCAGCACCTCGACATCGAACGCGCCGGCGTTGAACTCCTGCACCGCCTGACGCGCGCAGGCGAGGCCCACCGGGCCGGCGATGTCGCGATAGGGGCCGGACATGTCGCTGAGCACGCCGATCTTGAGCACCGGCCGCGTTTGCGCGCGCGGTCGGCGCAACGGGAGCGCCGCCGCGGCGGCGGAGCCGAGCAGGAGGCGGCGGCTGATCGTCATGCTGGTTCCCCTCGGGCGAAGTTTGCCGGGAGGCTAGGGTTCGCCGGCCGTTACCGCAACGGGCGCCGCCGTTGCCCGCCGGCCACGATCCCCCCGCGATCGATGCCGCAACCCAAGCTGGGCCGGGCGGGTCTTCCGCATCGGCGAAACCAATGGCAGAGTCGTGACGTTCGGGCGCGCGGCGCGTCTCGACGCGCGTCGGCCCGACCTCAACCGCACGCGGACCCGCTCGGCATGAAGCATTGGCGTATCGACGAGGTGGCCTGGGACCGGTTCGACCCGGCCAGGGTGGACCCCGCCCTCGTACCGCTGGTGAAGGCGGCGGCGATGGTGGAGCGCAACGGCGTCGATTACGGGCTCTACCTCAACGGCGTGTTCCCCGACGACCCCGCCTTCCAGCAGGCGGCGGCGGGTTGGGCCACCGAGGAGGTGCAGCACGGCGACGCGCTCGGCCGCTGGGCGATGCTGGCCGACCCCGCGTGGGACTACGCCGCCGCCTTCGCCCGCTACCGCGCCGGCTTTCGCATCGACACGACGGCCGACGCCTCGATCCGCGGCTCGCGCACCGGCGAGCTGATCGCCCGCTGCATGGTCGAGACCGGCACGTCGAGCTACTACACCGCGTTGGCCGAGGCCACGGAAGAACCGGTGCTGCAGCAGATCTGCCGCCAGATCGCCGCCGACGAGTTCCGCCACTTCAAGCTGTTCTATGACCACATGCGGCGCTATCTGGCGCGCGAGAACATCGGCGTGCTGCGGCGCCTGCGCATCGCCGCCGGCCGGGTCGGCGAGAGCGAGGACGACGAGCTGGCCTTCGCCTTCCACTGCGGCAACGAGCCCGAGGGGACCGTCTACGCGCACGACCGCTGCATCGCCGCCTACATGGGGCGGGCGATGGCGATGTACCGGTTCCGCCACATCGAGCGGGGCATGGGCATGATCTTCAAGGCCGTCGGGCTGAAGCCGCGCGGCCGGCTGTCGGGGCTGTCCGCCCGGCTCGCCTGGCGGCTCCTGCGCTGGCGGCAGCGGCGGTTCGCGGCGCGGGTGGCGCTGGCCGCATAGCGGGGCGGAATACGCCGCGCTTTTCCGCCCTGCGCGCCTGGGGCGCGGACTCAACTCGACGCGATCGCCGATCCACCTCCACCGGCTCGCTCCGCAAACTATTCGGGCAATCGGCAGATATCGGGATGCAGCAAGGGGGCTTCCTTGATCCAGATCTTCGCGCCCCGCGGACCGACGGTTCCCTTCAGGCCTGTCCCAGCCGGCAAGCGACCCCAGCTCCGCGGTTCCAAGGTTTCGCCGCCGACCGTCAGGCCGCCGGAGAGCACGAGGAATTCCAGCCCGCGCTGATTGCCGACCGCGACGGTTTCACCGGCTGCCCAATCCTCCAGACGGACGACCTCATGGCCGTCATTGAACAGGACGATCGCGCGCGCCGCTCCTGGCCGTGGCTCTATTGATTGGCCATCGCCCGGCTGGCAGACGATCTGTGCCTGATCGCCTTCACGGAACTGCCAGAGCCGCACGAAGATGGTGCAGCCGGGTTCCGACGCGGGAACGTGCGACGTGCCCGGTGGATTGCGAAAATAGCTGCCCGTGGGATAGTCGCCATGCTCGTCCTGGAAGACGCCTTCCAGCACGACGATCTCCTCGCCGCCGCCGTGCGTATGGCGAGGAAAGGCGCTTTTGGGAGCGTAGCGCACGATCGAGGTTGCCCGTGCGACCTCCTCCCCGATCCGGAACAGCATCCGCCGCTCCACGCCGGCCGCGGGGCTGGGAACCCAGTCCAGCTTGGCGGCATGGACGATGACGGGTTGCGACAGATCGTCCCTAATGCGCATTGCCGGTCTCCCCCAAACATCCCCGCGATCCTCCGTCTCAGCCGCGGCCCATGGTGTAAAATTCGGCATTTGGGCGCATGGCGGTCACGTTCGCCAGGCGGTTCGACAGCCCGAAGAAAGCGGCGATCCCAGCGATGTCCCAGATATCCTCCTCGTCGAAGCCCTGGGACTTCAGCACGTCGAAATCCGCCTCGCCCACGGTTTCGGCCGAGCGGGAGACCTTGACCGCGAAGTCGAGCATCGCCTTCTGGCGCTCCGTGATGTCGGCCTTTCGGTAGTTGATCGCCACCTGGTCCGCGATCAGAGGATTCTTCGCCCGGACACGCAGGATCGCGCCGTGGGCGACGACGCAGTATTGGCACTGGTTAGGGTTCGAGGTGGCGACCACGATCATCTCGCGCTCGGCCTTGGTCAGGTTTCCCGACTTCTCCATCAGCGCGTCGTGATAGGCGAAGAAGGCGCGGAACTCGTCCGGGCGATGGGCGAGCACGAGGAAGACATTCGGAATGAAGCCCGATTTCTCCCGCACGGCGAGGATGCGGTCCCGGATGTCGTCGGGCATGTCGGCGAGATCCGGGACGGGGAAGCGGCTGATCGGATGTGCTTCGGTCATGACGCCAGGTCCTTCTGCTTGTCGGAAATGGTACAATCGTGCGGCCCCGCGCCGTCCCGGCGATGAGCCGGTCGGCGAATAGCCGACTCCCCGCTTGGAACGCAGGCCATCGCTCAGGGCAGCCGGCCCATCACGGCATTCGAGGCCGCCGTCGTCGTCGCTCGCGTCACCCCGCAAAGCGAGCAAATCGAGCTGCCGCGGTGACCGTCAGCGCCGCGACAGCGAGGACAAGCGGGACGAACGACACCCAGAGCACCGTGTCCCAGCCATAGGCCGTCAGCAGCCCGCCCGAGGCGAACGAGCCCACGGCCATGAGGCCGAAGACGATGAAGTCGTTGAGCGACTGCACGCGTGTCCGCTCCTCCGGGCGATGGCATTCCAGCACCAGCGCGGAGGCGCCCACGAAGCCGAAATTCCAGCCGAGGCCGAGCAGGATCATGCTCCCCCAGAAATGCGCGACCTCCTGCCCCAGAAGCCCCGCCACGGCGGAGGCGGCGAGCAGCGCCAGGCCGGCGCCCACGACACGTGGGGCACCGAACCGCGTGATTAGCCGCCCGGTGAAGAAGCTCGGCGCATACATGGCGATCACATGCCATTGCAGACCGAGATTGGCCGATCCCTGCGACAGGCCGCAGAGCCGCATCGCCAGCGGCGCGGCCGTCATCAGGAAGTTCATGATCAGATAGGAGATCACTCCGCAGATCACCGCGGTGACGAAACGCGGCTGTCGCGCGATGACGCCGAGGGGACGGCCGCCCGCGATCTCCGCGGCGCTCGGCATGGGCAGCCGGACTCCTAGCAGGACGACGGCGCACAGGGCGGCCACGGCGGCCTGTGCCACGAAGGTCGCCGCGAACATGTGTGGCGGCCATAGATCCATCGTGTAGGTGACGAGCTGCGGACCGATCACCCCGGCGAAGACCCCGCCCGCCATGACGGCCGACAGAGCACGCGGACGGCGTCCCGGGGGCACGCCGTCGGCGGCGGCGAAGCGGAAGGAGAGCACCACCGCCGCATAGACGCCGCCGAGGAAGCTCGCCGCGCAGAACAGCCAGAACGACCCCAGAACCACGGCGAGCGCCGAGAGCAACCCGGTCAGCACGCCGCATCCCGTGCCGGTCAGGAAGGCGGTGCGACGGCCGTGGCGTCGCGCGGTGGCGCCGGCCGGCAGGGTGCAGGCGGCCATCCCCACGACGAAGATGGAGATCGGCAACGTGGCCAGCGCCTTGTGCGGCGAGAGCATGTCGCCGACCACGGCACCCGTTGCGTACAGGACCGTGGAATTCGCGCCGGCGAGAGCCTGCGCGATGGCGAGCCGTGCGATATTGCCCGAGGCGTACCGGGTCTGAGCTGCGGCAGGGGAGCCGGCCGGAGCGGCTTCGGCATGGGACATATCGACGTTCTCAGGCGGCGATCTGGCCGCGCCATGCCGAGAGGAGAAGGTCTACCTCATCGCCGTAGTGCCCCGCCGCCAGCTCGGAGTTCGTCGAGAATGGCAGGCTGCGGCGATCGGTGTGGGCCATGGCAGATCCCTCGTTCCGTGGTCGGGCGTGCTTCGCTTCATATGCCGGATCGGAGCCTGTCGGTCTTTCGATGATCGGCCAATTCATGTAGATCATCCGCCATTCGGAGGCTGGCCATGATCTGGGAAACCCCGTGATCTGGGAGACCATCGAGGCACCGCCCGGGTTGGCTCCCCCGCGGCCACTGACCATGCGCGTGCAGGCCATCCCTGCGCGGCACTACTTCCCCGAGCACGCGCACCGCTGGAACCAGGTGGTCTATGCGATCTCCGGCGTGCTGACGGTAGCGGTGGAGGGACGATCCTTCGTGATCTCGCCGGAGCAGGCCGTGTGGCTGCCCACGGGCCTGCGGCACCGGGTGGGGTCGCTGCTCGGGGCGGAGTTCCGGAGTTCTCTGGGTCGCCGACGAGGCCGGCCGGGTCATGCCGGCGAGCCCGACCGTGTTCGGCGTCTCGGGGCTGCTGCAGGCGCTCATCGTGGAGGCCGTCGCGATCGAAGGGAAAGAGGATCGCGATGGCTATGCCGGCCGCGTCACCGCTCTGATCCTGGACCAGCTCCGGCGGGCGCCCGCCCTCCCGGGCGCGCTTCCCTGGCCGCGGGCGGGGGCCCTGACCAGGCTGTGCGAGACCCTCTACGCGGACCCTGCCGACCCACGCGGACCCGAGGCGTGGGGCCGGGAACTCGGCATGTCGGGCCGCACTCTCGCCCGCCGCTTCGAGGCCGAACTGGGCATGAGCCTGCGGTCCTGGCGCCGCCGCCTGCGGCTGTTCAAGGCAGTCGAACTGCTGGGCGGCGGCCTCGGTGTGACGCAGACGGCAATGGAACTCGGCTACGGCTCGACGTCGTCCTTCGTCTGTGCATTCCACACCGCGATGGGGTGCAGCCCCCAGGCGTACAAGCGCGAACGCGCCGCACCTCAGTGACCCGCGTCGAGTGGGTGAATTCAAGTGGTCGTCGCAACACTCTGGAGGGATGTTGGGATGGCAGGTCGACGTCGGTCGGATCGAGCGTTGCGAAGTAAGCTGCGTTCGCCGGGACGACCTCCGGTCGCGCAGCAGGCGCACCGGCGGCGTTTTTGGGTCTTGATTGCGGGTGGTCTATCGAGCGAGGACGCGGCGATTGGCGCGGGCGTGTCGGCGCCGGTAGGAGCACGGTGGTTCCGAAAGGCAGGCGGCATGCCACCATCGACACTTGCGCCATCATCGCAGCCGTTGTCCGGGCGATACCTGTCGTTCGCCGAGCGGGAGGAGCTTGCAATCCAGCATTCCCAGGGCGCCGGGGTGCGGCAGATCGCCCGGCACATGGGGCGGTCGGGATCGACGATCTCGCGAGAGCTGCGTCGCAACGCCGCCACGCGGGGCGGCGAGCTGAATTATCGGGCCACTACGGCGCAGTGGCATGCTGAACGGGCTGCCAGGCGCCGAAAGCCTGCGAAGCTGGCGCACAACGCGCTACTGCGGACCTACGTGCAGGATCGGCTGGCCGGCATGGTCGTCACGCCAAGCGGTGCTGCGGTTCACGGACCGACAGTATCGTGGAAAGGCCGCCGACACGGACCTCGGAAGGATCGGCGATGGGCGTCGGCGTGGAGCCCGGAGCAGATTGCCCACCGCCTACGGCTCGACTTCCCTCACGATGAGACGATGCGCATCAGCCACGAAGCCATCTACCAGTCGCTTTACGTGCAAGGCCGCGGGGCTCTTCGGCGCGAGCTGACTGCCTGTCTGCGCACCGGGCGGGCGTTGCGTGTGCCACGGGCGCGCACCCGTGGACGAGGCAAGTCTTTCATCGTGCCGGAGATCATGATCAGCGAGCGCCCGGCGGAAGTTGCCGATCGGGCTGTGCCGGGCCACTGGGAAGGCGACCTCATCCTGGGATTGGACAGTTCGGCAATCGGCACTTTGGTGGAGCGCACGACGCGCTTCACGATGCTGCTGCACTTGCCGCGGATGGCGGAGCACGGTGTGGGCGTTCGCATGAAGAACGGCCCGGCGCTGGCCGGGCATGGCGCCGAAGCCGTCCGCGACAGCATCGCTGGCACCATCACCGACCTGCCGGAGCAGCTGCGCCGGTCGCTGACCTGGGATCAGGGGACGGAGATGGCGCAACACACACGGCTGAAGATCGACACGGGCTTGGATGTCTACTTCTGCGATCCACACAGCCCATGGCAGCGCGGCACCAACGAGAACACCAACGGGCTGCTACGTCAGTATTTTCCGAAGGGCACCGACCTGAGCGCACACAGCAAGAGTGCTCTCCAAGCGGTCGCGCTGGCTCTCAACACCAGGCCGCGAAAGACCCTTTGTTGGAAAACACCTGCCGAGGCGTTTGACGAGCACCTGCGGTCGGTTCACATGGGTGTTGCGACGACCGGTTGAACCCGAGGTGTGGACGAAACGCGCGGTGACGGCGGGATACGCTTCGCTGCTTCCGACCTACGCATGACGAAGTCGCAAGTTGTT
This sequence comes from uncultured Alphaproteobacteria bacterium, assembly GCA_963795435.1. Classification (GTDB taxonomy): domain Bacteria; phylum Pseudomonadota; class Alphaproteobacteria; order Acetobacterales; family Acetobacteraceae; genus JAFKFI01. The sequence continues at coordinate 2,296,323 of CAWCHV010000007.1, read as the reverse complement.
TACCTTCCGGGCGAAACCGCGTAATTCGCGCCGGGGAGGGTGAGGCCCGATGAGCAACGAACCGAACGATCACCGGCCCCTGCGCCGGGTGCACTGGGTGCGGCTGCTTTTGCTGGTGCCGTTCGTCGCCGTGCTGTGGGTGCCTTGGTACAACAGGGTCGAGCCGGCTATCGGCGGGGTGCCGTTCTTCTACTGGTATCAGATGCTCTGGATCGTGCTCTGCGCGGTGGTGTGCCTGATCGTCTATCGCGCCGAAAGCTGAGGTGCCGCCCCGATGAACTGGACCGCCCTCACCGTCTTCGTCCTGCTGTTCCTGTTCGTGGCCTGGCTCGGCTTCTACGCCGCGCGCTGGCGCAAGGGCGATCTCGACCAGCTGCACGAATGGGGCCTGGGCGGGCGACGCTTCGGCACCTTCGTCACCTGGTTCCTGCTCGGCGGCGACCTCTACACCGCCTACACCTTCATCGCCGTTCCCGCCCTGATGTTCGGCGCCGGCGCGCTCGGCTTTTTCGCCGTGCCGTACACCATCATGATCTTCCCGATCCTCTATGTGGTGTTCCCCCGGCTGTGGTCGGTCGCGCACAAGCACGGCTACGTCACGGCGGCGGATTTCGTGCGCGGCCGGTTCGGCAATCGCTGGCTCGCGCTGGCGGTCGCGATCACCGGCATCTTCGCGACGATGCCCTATATCGCGCTGCAACTCGTCGGGATGCAGGTGGTGATCGGCGCGATGGGGGTGGAGACCACCGGCTGGGTGGGCGACCTGCCGCTCATCATCGCCTTCGTCATCCTCGCCGCCTTCACCTACACCAGCGGCCTCCGCGCGCCGGCGATGATCGCCGTGGTGAAGGACGCGCTGATCTACATCACGGTGATCGCCGCCGTGATCGTCGTGCCGATCCATCTCGGCGGCTATGGCGCGATCTTCGCCAAGATCCCGCCCGCCAAGCTGATCCTGCCGACGCCCGGCCCTGGCACGCTGGGCTCGTTCAGCGCCTACGCCACCCTCGCCCTCGGCTCGGCGCTGGCGCTGTTCCTCTATCCGCACGCGATCACCGGCATCCTGAGCTCCAGCAGCGCCCGGGTGATCCGGCGCAACGCCGCGCTGTTGCCGGCCTATTCGCTGGTGCTCGGGCTGCTGGCGCTGCTCGGCTTCATGGCGATCGCGATGGGCGTGCGGGAGATGCCGGAATTCGCCGCCGGTTTCAAACGATACGGCAACAATTTCTCCATCCCGGCGGTGTTCCTCGCCGCCTTCCCGAGCTGGTTCGCGGGCGTCGCGTTCGCCGCCATCGCCATCGGCGCGCTGGTGCCGGCGGCGATCATGTCGATCGCCACCGCCAATCTGTTCACCCGCAACATCTATCGCGAGTTCATCCACCCCGATTGCACCGACGCCGAGGAGAGCGGCGTCGCGAAGTTCGTCTCGCTGGTCATCAAGGCGGGGGCGCTCGCGTTCATCTTCGCGCTCGACCTGCCCTACGCGCTGCAATTCCAGCTGCTCGGCGGCGTGTGGATGATCCAGATCGTCCCCGCCGTGGTACTGGCGCTCTACACGCGGCTGTTCCACGGCTGGGCGCTGCTGATCGGCTGGGCGGTCGGCACCGGCCTCGGCACCTGGATGGCCTGGACGCTCGATTTCAAGGGCGCGATCTTCCCGTTGCACCTGTTCGGCGTCACGGTGCCCTGCTACATCGCGCTCTCCTCGCTGATCGTGAACGTCGTCGTCTCCGTCGTCCTGTCGGTGATCTTCCACGCCGTCGCGTCGGACCGGCACAAGGACATGACGGTGGCCGAGGACTACGCCTGACGCGCGGCATTCCCCCGGCGAGATCGTGCCAGCGTCGGCGTGACCATCGATCCGCCGTCATGCCCGCGCTTGCCGCGGGCATTCATGCCATTGCCGCCCGCAGCTGAACCGGCCGCGCCATTTTTGAAACTGAAGAGGCCGCTTCAGCTATCGCTAGAGTGCGACCCGCACCGAAAGCAGCACGACGTTGCGGACGTAGCTTCCATGGAAGACGCCGAACGGGACTGGCCCGGTCATGACGGTTAGGGATGATCCGGAGGCCGTTTGGCTTGTGTAGTCGTAGTCAAGGCTCAGTCGTAGGTTCCGGTTCAGCAGCCATTTGACGCCGGCGCCGACGGTGAATTTGGTCTGCGTGCCGCCACCAGTGAGGTAATCGGCGGACTCGTATCGGAACCGGCCCTGCAGCAGCACGTTGCGCAGATACTCATGGTCCACGACCAGCGCGGCGCGCGTGTAGGTATAGGAGCCGGTCCCGGCCGACGACGGATCCTCTATGGTCCGCGAAAGCACACCGGTGAGAGTGGTCAGACCCGTGGGGGTCCAGATGACGCTCGCTTCGGCAATCGGCGCGGTGTGGGTCGGAAACTCAGGCGCCTCAAACATCCGCCTCTCGACCCCAAGCAGCAGCCGGTATCGCCAGACCCCACTCGCCTCATAGTCGATTCCGCCCAGCGCGAGGATGCTCTTCGAATTGTTGGTCGGCCGCCCCGACGGCTCGTTTGTATAGATCGAGTCGACCCCCTGGAGGACGAACACCAAGCTGCGTTGATCGCTCAGCGCGTAGTGCGTCTCGACGCCACCGAGTAGGAGCACCCGGTTTTGGCTGATCTCGCTTTGCGGAACGCCTAGCACCGTGGCGTTACCGAACTGGTACCGCTGGACGTCGAGACGGGGCGTGAACGAGAACCGGCCTTGTTCGAACGTATACTCGCCCCTTAGATCGTCGACTTGGTACGGGATGGGCGTACTCGATGGCACCGTTGAGCCGATCTGCGACGGTTCTTCGTGCAGAGAGAGATGGGAGTAGGCGAGGATGGCGTCGTGACGGCCGATCGTGTAGCCGCCACCAATGCTCGCCGACCAGTCTGTGTAGTTCTGGTCCGGGGTATTCGAAGTACCGCCTGTCGTTCAATGTGAAGGCAGCGCCCAGGCGGTCCCTTGACCAGTTCGAGTTCAGCGTAAGCGACGGCGCGGTATCCAGAAACCAGCTTCCCGGCGTGTGCGACAGGCCGGCCGCGTTCGAGTTGTACCCGATTCCCTCTGTCAGCTGGGGTCGCAAGGTAAATCCGTCGAGCCGGACGCCCAGAGGGTCGTAGGCGGGCCTCAGCCGGGAAGCCACCGTGACGCCCGGCTCGCTCTCGTACCCGGGCACGCCAGCCGGGAAGTACTGGTTGATGTACTGGGCCCGCGACGGGCTGGCCCACACCAGCGACATCCCGACGGCGAGAGCCAGGGCCTTGCCCCGCGCGGATGAAAGAGTGTCAAGCAATCGACTGCTACGCTGCACGGGCGGAACTCCGGTTCCCCTGCCGAGCGGCCCGCGCCAACGGGACCGGTTCAGAAGCTCCGTTCGAAAATGGTCACGACATCGCCCGGCTGCAGCAGCGTCGCTCCCGTCGCGCGGCCCTCCGTCGGATGACCGTCAATGCTGCGCAGCACCGAAGCGCGGTCTTGCACGGCGCGATAGGTGAAGCCACCCGCCACCGCCACCGCTGTCAGCACGGTCATTCCCGGCTGATAGGGGAACTGCCCAGGCTTGCTGACCTCGCCCAGGATGAAGATTGGACGATAGTCAGTGATCTCGACGACCACGCTTGGATCACGAAACAATTTCCTGCGCTTCAACTCCGTCGCGATCTCTTGACTGAGCTGTCGGGAGGTCAGTCCGCTCGCCTGGATCGCACCCAGGAGGGGCACTGCGATCACGCCGCTGTCGCTGACCTTGAAATCGCCGGTCAGTTGCTGCTCGCCGAAGGTTATGATGCGGACCTGGTCTCCAGGGCCGAGCCGGTAGGCGGTGTCGGACGGCGGCGGCAGGGGCGTAAGATCGCTTCCCGGCTCGCATGATGCCGTGACCAGCAGGGTCAGGCCCAAAAGGAGGCGCCGGGAGATCACGGGGCCCGAGCCAGGGCTCGGCGGAACCAGTTGCACGAGTGCTATATCTCCCTCCAGCCGATTAATCTCATAGCCGGTCGGGAGGAACAATACTGGTCCGCACAGAGTTTGGCAAAGCTCTCGTGCACCGTGGCGAGCGTGGCGCTCCCCACGGCCATGCAGTGGCTGGCGGCCCTAGCAGCGCGCGAGCCCGGATGATCCCACTCGCATGTTGCGCGCGGTCACGGCGGCTTCGGTCCGATTGCGGACGTTGAGCTTCTTGATGATGTTGTGGACGTGCACCTTCACCGTACTCTGCGACATTCCGAGCCGATAGGCGATGATCTTGTTCGCCATGCCCTGCATGAGCAATTCCAGGACGCGCGTCTCGCGGGGGGTCAATTTGGGCAAGAACGGCGAGACGTTTTCCGCGCACTCGGGCGCGGCGCCATTGGGCGGCGAGATTTCATGGGGCGTGCGCGGGGAATAGCTGCCCCCGACCAAGATCAGACGAAGAGCGGCCTTGGCGATCTCCAGCGTGCTCGACGTCGGGATATGCCCCCGGAGCGCCAGTCGCGCGACCATCTCGTCGCCGCTCGCGGAATCGCTGGGTTCGAGAATCGCGACGACGGGGACGTCGGATCCTTGCTCATGGAACCATTCGGCCTGTTGCTCCAGCCAGGTAACCCCCGTCGCGGTCGTGCCCACGCTGAGGATCACCGCACGGGCGCGAGCGAGCTGATCCGGCCCGACCAGCCGGGCGTCAGCGACCCCGGCCACCTCGAACTCCTCGCCGAGCCTGCCGAGCCAGGAGGCCAGGCATCCCCGAGAGAACTCGCGACGGTCCACGACAATCAGCAGATTGGCGCCGATGATGTTTGCCGCTAGTCCGCTTGACCCGACATTGACTGTCGGTAACTCGATCGCGGCCTGCGCGTGGGCTAGATCAGCCATTTCCGACCCCCCTATATTGGTGATGAATGTCCGGCCGGCCAGGCTAGTCCTTCGTCCAAAGCGAGCCCGGGCGGCTCGGCCCGGCGCTCAAATCGGAGAATCGGCGGAACGACATTCTTGGGAATCGGAGACAAATTCAGACTTCCTTCGGACGACTTCCCGCCAAATATGAGATTGTCACGCAACGGTAACCGAGTCAACTCCCCAGCGGTTGTGAACGCGCTCGCCGTGTGGTTGGATTCTCACGTGGCGGCACTCGCATCCCCCGGCTCCCCGTCCGAACAGCGCAACTAATGGTTATACGTACCACTTGCCTTACACGAGATCGGAAAATAAGAACTCTCTGCGGGGCGTCAGGGCTAGGCCAGGTTGTAGCGCCCCTCATGATTGTTCTAGTCCCTATTGGCTATATTTTTGTCAGAACGATCTAAGCGAGAAACGGTGCCGCTGCACTAAGCTGACAGCTCCGTGGGGTCTCCTTGTGTGGCCGCTCCGTCGCTTTGTCGAAGGGAGGAAGGCCCATCCGGCGACAATGCCAGGCCGCAGTATTTGAAGAAAGGACGCCGTCAGTGTCGAAGACGATCACTTCCAGCATCGCCGGTCCGGTCATCCTCGGCGCAGGGGACGACCCCCTGACTATCACGGGCACGGGGGTTGTCACCGCATCGGGGGCCGGGGCGGACGGCGTCGATGCGCCCGCCGTCGCCACCTGGACGATCGGCAATGCTGGCAAGGTCACCTCGGCGTCCGGCTTCGGAATGTCGCTCGCCAGCGCTGGCACGGTCACCAATGGTGGGTCGATCTCCGGCGTCGAGGGCTTGGTGTTGAGCGCCGGCGGCACGGTCGTCAACAATAGCGGCGGATCCATCACGGGGAACGGGGACCCAACGCTGCCGCGGGGACTTGGCAACGGCGCGGGCGTGTTCATCAACGGACTCCCCGGGCGAGTGACGAACAGCGGCATCATCACCAGCGTCGGATTCGGTTACGGCGTAGTCCTGGGCGCTGGAGGGATCGTCACGAACAGCGGATCGATCCTCGGCGGCGAAGACGGCGTGGTCGTCACCGGGACGCTCGGTACCGTCGTCAACAACAGCACGATCACGGCGTCGTCCGACGACGGTGTCGGGCTGTTTGCGGGAGGCACCGTCACGAACGGCACGGGCGCGTTCATATCGGGCGCTGGCGCCAGCGGCGCCGGCATCTTCATCACCGGAGCCGCGGGCGACGTCACGAACCGCGGCAGCATATCGAGCGGCGGCGCGAATCTCGGAATCCTTCTGACCGCGGGCGGCACCGTCAACAACGCCGCATCCGCGACGATCTCGGGCGGCAAGGCGGGCGTGTTCTTCAGCAACACGACCGGAACCTTGACCAACTCGGGTTCCGTCACCGCGGCCATCGCCGCCGCCGACCTGGAGGCCGGGGGCAGCGTCACGAACAACGCGAAGGGGACGATCGCGGGCGGCCAGCATGGTGTATTCATCGCCGGCGCCCTCGGCACGGTCGTCAATACGGGCAACATCGACGGCACTGTCGCGGTCGATCTGGCCGCCGGTGGTGGCGTCACGAACAACACGACCGGGACGATCGCGGGCGGCACCAGCGGCGTCTATCTGGGATCGGGTGGTGTTGGAACGGTCACCAATTCCGGGTTGATATCGGCGACAAGCGCCGGCGGCGCCGGGGTGAACGTCGCCGATGGCGGGCGCGTCATCAACCGGCTACACGGCTCTATCGCAGGCTCCGCGGCCGGTGTGTTCGCGGCGGGCACTCCCGCCACCGTCAGCAACACTGGCATCATCTCCGGCGACCACGCGGTCGAGTTCGAAGCCGGCGGCAGCATCGTCAACGTCTCCGGCGCCTCGATCGTGGGTGTGACTTCCGCGATCTTCGTCGCCGGCAGAGCAGTCAACCTCACCAACAGCGGAGTAATCACCGGCACGGGGCAGGTCGGCGCCGACCTCGAAGGCGGCGGGTCGGTGGTCAACAACACCGCCGGAACCATCTCGGGCAGCAGTTCCGGCATATTCTTCACCGGCGGGGCGGGCACCATCGTCAACAGCGGCGTGATCTCGGGCAGCGGAAACCTTGGCATCGACCTCGCGTCCGGCGGCAGCGTGACCAACGCGACGAGCGGCCAGATTTCCGGGCCGGGCGTCGGCGTCGCGGTCTATGGCGGGTCTGGTACCGTCACCAACAGCGGCACCATCTCGGGCGGCTTCGGCGCCGTCCGGTTCTCGGATACCGGCCCGAACCGTGTGATCGTGAAGCCTACCGCCGTATTCCTCGGCAGCGTGGTCGGCAGCTCCTCCCCTGGGAACACGATGGAGCTGGCTGGTGGAACGGGGACGATCACCGGAGCGGCCGGAACCTCGGGGACCGTCACGGAAAACGCGAATACCTGGTCGTTCAGCAACTTCGACTCGCTCGCCGTGGACAAGGGCGGAAACTGGACGTTCAGCGGCGCGAACAGCGTGCAAACCGTGCTGAACAATGGCACGATCGGCGTCAACGGTGCGCTGGACATCACGACGGCGATCGATCCGGCGAGCGCGGGCATTTTCCAGCTCACCGGCGGATCGCTGGAAGTGGCCGCCGCGATCGGGAGCGCGAGCAAGATGCAATTCCTGGCGCCTAGCGAGCTGATCGTCGACGACGTCACGAGGTTCGGCACGAACATCGGCACTCCATCCGCCGCCGGGCCGCAGCTGCAAAGCTTCGGCCTCGGAGACATGGTGGACCTCAAGCAGTTCAGCTCGTCGAACGTGCTGCTGAATTACAGCGCCACAAGCGGGGTCCTGCAGGTTTCCAATGGCGCCCAGCAGGTGGCCGATCTATCCTTCCAGAAATCGACCCTCGGGCTCGGCACGTTCCATGCCGCGACCGACGGTGCGGCCGGCGTTCTGATAACTCTTAGCTGAGCCCGACACGAGGCCAGCGGGGGCATTAGGGTTGACGTGCCTGTCTGCCATGTCCGTCAATCGCCAGGCGGACGATCAAGGGAGGAAAGTAGGTGGCCGTACCCGTCTACGACCACATCGTGGTCGTCGTCATGGAAAACCATGACTACGGCCAGATCATCGGTGGCGCGTCGGATGCGCCGTACCTGAACAGCCTCGCGGGGACTGGCGCCCTGCTTTCCAACTATCGGGGGATCACTCATCCGAGCGAACCGAACTATCTCGCGCTGTACACGGGGAGCACGTTCGGAATAGCCGACGATCGTATGCACAAACTGTCAGGGCCAACCCTCGCGACGATCCTGCGTGGCGCGGGCAAGACGTTTGCCGGCTACGTGGAGCACCAAGGCCGCTCGCCCGACCACAATCCCTGGCAAGCATTTCCCGAGGATCGCGGCGTCGAGAAGGATTTCAGCGCCTTTCCGCAGGACAATTTCGCCAGCCTGCCGACGGTTTCCTTCGTCATCCCGGGCGTCCGTCACGACATGCACGACGGAACCGTCTCGCAAGGAGATCAATGGCTCAAGGCCAATATCGGCCGCTACGCGAATTGGGCGACCACCCACAATTCGCTGCTGGTCGTGACCTGGGACGAGAGCGCCGGGGATGAAGACAATCACGTCCCGGCCATTCTCTACGGCGCTCATGTCGCGACGGGGATCTATCCGGCCGCGTACAACCACTACAACACCCTCAGCACGGTTCTGGCGGCGTCCAGTCTGAGCGGCCCGAGGAGCGCCGCGGCGGCGCCCGTGCTGGAGGTCTTCACGCCGGCGCACTCGGCGACACCGGGCAAGGCGATCAGCGGCAGCGTCGCCGGGGCCATTGTCCTCAACCGTGCGGACAATCCGCTTTCCGTCTCCGCCTCGGGAACCATCACGTCCACCGGCCAGGGGGTCGACGGAGTCGACGCACCGGCCGGCGATGGATGGGCGGTCGTGAACGACGGCATGATCGCCTCGTCCGGCGGGCTCGGTGTGGCCGTGGCCGGCGGCGGGGTGGTGACCAACGGGCCGGCTCGCGGGGCTGCCAGCATTGTCGGTTCGGGTGCGGCGGTCAGGATCGAGCAACGGCCGGCGTCCGTCGCCAACTCCGGCACCATCTCCGCAACCGGTACCGGCATCGACATGCGGGATGGCGGCAGCGTCACTAATCGTGCAACAGCCTCGCTGCACGGCGACCAATTCGGGCTCTTTATCACCGGCGCGCCCGGCGCGGTCTCCAATGACGGCAAGATCACCGGCACCGAACGGATCGGCGTCGATCTCGCGCAGGGCGGCAGCATTACGAACGCCGCGGGAGCGTCGATCGCGGGCCGCGTCGCCGGCGTGTTCTTTGCCGGCGGCGCCGCCGCTCTTACCAACTCCGGGCACATCAGCGCGACTGGCGCTGCAGGGGTCGACATTGAGAGCGGCGGATTCGTGGCCAACGAGAGCGACGCATCGATCGGGGGCGGCGCCTTCGGAATCTTCGTCGCAGGCCGCGCCGGGACGGTGACGAACCAAGGCATGATCGCTGGGAACGACAAATTCGGTGTCGATCTGACGGTCGGCGGCAGCGTCACCAATCTGGCATCGGCCTCAATCAGCAGCTCCGCGACCGGGATCGGTGTCTACGGGGGCCGGGGCAAGGTGACAAACCAGGGGACCGTCTCGGGCGGAACCGCCGCGGTCCGGTTCTCGAGTAACGGCAATCTACTCGTGGCGGGACCGTCGGCGGTGTTCGACGGCAGCGTCGTCGGCGGTACCGCCGTCGGCAACACGCTGGAACTGGCGGGCGGCGACGGCGCCATTGCCGGGCGCGGCCCGGGGGTCGGCTCGGTGACAGCGAACGGGCATAGCTGGCCGTTCAGCAATTTCGATGTCCTGAAGGTCGATCAGGGTGGCACCTGGGCCCTGAGCTCCGGCCTCGGCGCGCAAACCATCGTCAACAACGGGACAATCACAGTTTCCGGCACCGTTCATGTCCCGGCGATGCTCAATTCGGAGGGCGCTGGCCTGTTCCAGCTCGCTCCTGACGCCGAACTGCGGGTGACGTCCGCCGTCGGAGCGAATGCGAGGATCAGGTTCCTGGGCGGCAGCAGGCTGGTCCTCGAGGCGCCTGACACGTTCGGCTCCGATGTCGGCAAGGCATCCTATCGGGGGCCTCAGCTGCAGGGTTTCCGTGCCGGTGACGCTGTGGTGCTGAGCCGGTTTCCGCCGTCGCGGGTGGTTCTCAGTTACGACCCCGGCTCGGGCATCCTGATGATTTCCAACGACACGCAGGTCGCCACTCTCGCGTTCCAGACTTCGATGCCGGCCGGAGAAATATTTCAGGCGGCCGACGACGGCGCGGGCGGGATCGCCATCACGCGCAAGAGGGCTCGATGAGCCCGCCGCTCGCGATGGTCCGCCCCACCAATGCTCCGGCTGATCCGGCCCGTTGTGCCTGCGGCAGCGGCTTGAGCCGCGCCCGATGCTGCGAGGCGGACCTCGCCGGGTGGAACACGACGGATATGGGCGAGCATCTGTCGCCGCTGATGGAGCGAGCGATCCAGGCGCACCGGGGGGGCAGCATCGAGACCGCCGAGACGCTGTGCCTCGCCGTGCTGGAGGTCGCGCCGGCCCGTGTGGATGCCCTCCACCTACTCTACCGCATTCGAAAGGCGGGCGGTCCGCCAGCGGCACGCGAGGCGCTGATACGCCGCGTGATAGCTCTTGCTCCTAATGACGCCTGGGCGGCGATCGAGCTCGGGCTACTGCTGCTGGACACCGGTCGGCTCGCCGAGGCGGAGATACACGGGCGAAACGCGGTGCGGCTGGCCCCTGATCTCCCCCAGGCGCACAACCTGCTCGCGATGGTGCTGACCGAGGCACACAAGCCCCAGTTCGGCGAGCATCACTACCGCATGGCGCTCCGGCTGTCCGGCGCGCGCGATCCGATCCTCCTCGCCAATCTCGCCTGGAACCTCAAGAGCCAGGGCAGGATGGGCGAGGCGCGGCAGCTCTACGAGGAATTGGTGGCCCTCGCGCCGGAGGTGCCTCAGACGTTGCTCGGCTGGGCGCGCCTCGAGGAAGCGGACCGCTGCTTCGACGCGGCCGCGCGCGTGCTTGACCGTGCGGAGGCACAGTTTCCCGGCGATGCCCGCTTCCAGCTTACACGCGCCGTGCTGCTCGGCCGCGAGCGGCGTTACGACGACGCGCTCGCCGTGCTAGCCGGGACCGCGCAACGCAGCCGCGACGCGGGCCTCGCCGCGCACGAACTGCTCGAGAAAGGCGCGCTGCTGGACCGGATGGGCCACCCCGACGAGGCGTTCGCCGCCTTCGAGGCCGGCAAGCGCCGGGCGCGCGAGACCGGCGGCCATCGCTATTGCGCGGAGGAGGCCCAGCTTCTGGCCACGCGGCTCAAGGCCTTCTTCACGGCCGGCCGCCTGTCGATCCTGCCACGCGCTGGCGTGCTCGACGGGGCGCCGCAGCCGATCTTCATCCTGGGGTTTCCCCGTTCGGGAACCACGCTCGTCGAGCAGACGCTTTCCGCGCATCCGCGCATTGCCGCCGGCGACGAACTGCCGCTCATCGGCGAGATCACAGGCATTCTCCCGCGCCTCTTCGAAAGCCCGCTGAGCTACCCGGACGCGCTCGCCGAGCTGTGGATGGCCGACCACGTGGACGGCCTGGATGAGCTGCGGGACCATTATCTGCGCAAAGTGCGCCAGCTCGGCGTTCTGCGGAAGCCGGGCGCCACGCGGTTCACCGATAAGATGCCGCTCAACGAGACGCATATCGGCCTGATCGCGCTGCTCTTCCCCGAAGCGCCGCTGATCCACGTCATCCGCCACCCGTTCGACGTTGTGCTCTCGGTCTTCGCCAATGACCTCACCCACGGGTTCTTCTGCGCCTACGAGCTGGAGACGGCGGCGCGGCACTATGTGCTCGTGATGGATCTGGTGGAGCACTACCGGCGCGAGATGACGCTGCGCTATCTGCCAGTACGCTATGAGGCGATCGTCGAGGACCAGGAGGCGAATGTCCGTCGGGTGCTGGCTTTCGTTGGCGAGGATTTCGACGCGCGTTGTCTGAGCTTCCACGAGAACCAGCGCTATGCGCGGACGGCAAGCTACGCGCAAGTCACCGAGAAACTGTACGACCGGTCGCGCTTCCGCTATCGCCGCTATCTACGGCATCTTGAGCCGGTCATTCCCATGCTTCGACCGATCATCGAGCGACTAGGCTACACCATCGAGGGCGCCGGATGAGCGAGCCGGCGCGACTGCGGGCGCCCGAGCCGGCCGTCGACGTCAAGCTGCCGCTCGCCCAGGTTCTCAAGCTCGCGCAGGATTGTGGGCGGGCAGGCCGGCACGATGACACCGAGGAACTGCTCCGCGCCGCTCTCCGCGCCGCGCCGCGCGACCCCGACGTCCTGCACCTGACGGGCATCGCGGCGTTCCAGAAGGGCAGACTCGCGGAGGCTGCGGAGTTCATAGAGCTGGCGATCGCCGCGCGGCCCGACACCCCGGTCTATCTCCGCAATATCTGCTCCATCCACGAGCGGCTCGGCCGCTACGAGGAAGCGGTCGCGGCTGGCTTGCGCGCCGTGCAGCTCGATCCGCTCGACCAGCACGCGCTGCACAATCTCTCGGTCGTCCATCAGCGCCTGCTGCGGCTCGACGAGGCGATCGGCTATGCGCGAGGCGCCATTGCGCTGGACCCGGCGGCCGCGTCGCCGCACCTCGCACTCGCCGAGTTGCTGCTGCTGCGAGGCGAGATGGCGGAGGGTCTTACGGAATACGAATGGCGCTTCCAGGTTCCCGATGCGGGGAAGCACCTTCCGAACACCGACCGGCCGCAATGGGACGGCGCGCCGCTTGACGAGGGCGAACTGCTGCTCATCGCGGATCAGGGGTTTGGCGATGTGTTGCAATTCCTCCGCTATCTTCCGTGGGTCACTGAGCGCTCTCCGCGGCCGGTGCTTGCGTGTGGCCCCGAACTGCGCCAATTGATCGAGTACAACTATCCCGACCTGCCGGTGTTCGATCGCTGGGACGCGTGCCCCTCCTTCGCCGCCTACTGTCCTTTGTCGGGACTCCCGCGTCTTCATGCGACGCGTCTCGCGACGATCCCGGCGGAGATCCCCTATATCGCACCCGAGCCGGTGAAGGCCGCGGCCTGGGCGGCACGGCTACAGGCGATGCTTCCGCGCGGCTATCGGCGAATCGGCATTGTCTGGAGCGGACGCGCCCATCCGCCGAACCGCTCGGTCAGCCTCTCCGCCCTGGCGCCGGTCGCCGCTCTGGAGGGCATCAGCCTCGTCTCGCTCCAGATGGGGCGCGCCCAGGACGAGGTGGCCGGCTATTTCGGCCGCGCGCCGCTGCTCGGGCTCGGGCATCAGATCGCGGACTTCACCGATACGGCCGCGATCGTCGCCAATCTTGACCTGGTCGTCACGATCGACACCGCGGTCGCCCATCTCGCTGGTGCGATGGGAAAGCCCGCCTGGATCATGCTGCCCTATTCGCCGGATTGGCGATGGCTCCTCGATCGCGAGGACAGCCCGTGGTACCCGACGGCACGCCTGTTCCGCCAGCCCGCGCCCGGCCAGTGGGACCCGGTCGTGGAAAGCATCGCGCTCGCCCTCGGCGCTGGCCCGGCGACGCTCGCGACGGCCGATCCCTAGTCCGGCCGCCGCGCAAAAGCCGCCAGCACGCCCGGGCGCAATCCGAAGTGGCGTCGGATGAACACGGCCATCCCGACATTCCACCCGATCAGGCTGACCGAGGCGGCAATGGCCGCGCCATTGATCCCAAGCAGCTTGATCAGCCCCACGCCGAGCAGGGCGTTCCCCAGCGTGCTGGCGGTGAGCATCATCGCCGCCGCGCGTTCGCGGCCGGTCATCGTCAGGACAAAGACCTGCGATCCGCCGGCCGCCGCGAGCACTTGTCCGACGAGCAGGATGCGCGTCGCCGTCGCGCCCGCGGCGAAGCCGTGGCCGAACCACGACAGCAGCGGCCCTGTCAGCACCAGCAGTGGCAGAGCAATCGCGGCGGCGCCGAGGAATGTCCAGACCGACGTGCGGGTCATCATCCTCTGCAATCCCACCCGATCCTGGCGGACGAAAAGATCCGAAATGGCGGGGGCGTAGAGTACGTTGACCGCCGTTCGGGGGAGCACCGCGAGCAAGCACACGTTGAACGCCACCGCATAGATGCCGGCCTCGGTGACCGCTCCGGTCCAGCCCAGCAGCACCACGCCGGTTCGGTTCATCATCGCTTCCGCGGCGCCCATCACCACGAGCGGGCCGGCGGCCAGCATCCAAGTCCTGACATCTCTTTCTGGGCTCGCCCGCGCGAACTCCGGCGGAGCCAGACGGCGTCGCGCCAAGGTGGCCAGACCCAGGCTGATCGCGCCGGCGAGCAGCGTGATATCCATCGCCTGCGCCGTGCCGAGCCGCCATCCGAAACCGGGCCCCGCGGCGACCAGAAGGCAAAACAATAGTCCGTCCGGTATTAGCCGCGCGGGCGCCAGGGCCGAGACGACGCCGCCGAATGCGCGCGTGGCCGAGCAGCGCACCCACAGCAGCGCCAGGACCGGCACCAGCGCGAAACCGCCGAGGAAGGTGCGCGCGAGGTCGCGAGGCAATCCGTCCATCATCAGTACGGCCGCCAAACCTGCGATCGCGACGGCGATTCCCGTGGCGGCCACTGCCCGGTCGGCGAACCGCGTCACCCCGCGCATCAGACCCCATGACCCGCTGGCGCGATAGGCGGGCAGAAACCGCAGCAACGAGATGTCGAATCCGAGCGCGCAGAAATACGCCAGCACCATGACCCATGCGAGCACATAGGCGTACACGCCGTAGTCCGCCGGCCCAATCAGCCTCGCGACGGCGAGTTGGGCGCAGGACCGACACGCCCGCGGTGCTGCCATAGACGAGGAAAGCAGTTGCTGTGCCCCTTGCGAGCCGTCCGGTGAACGGTTTGCTGGCGCGGGAGGCGGCCAACGCCGGAGCAGCGGCCTGGGTCACGCGCTGGCGGCCACGGTCGCGAGCCGCGCGGGATCGCCCGAGAGGCATCGTGCGAGCGGCTGGGTGACGGCCGTCTTGCCGGCGGCAGGGGCGAAGGTCTCGAGGATCACGACTGTCGCACCTCAGAGAGTCCGCCACACCTCGCGCCGCACCGCGCGAAGCACCTCGGCGAGCGGCTGCTCGGCGTTTACCGAAACAACGCGCGCCCCCGGAAATCGAAGCTGTCGGACTGCCGCGATGCGCTCGGCGATTACCGCCGGGCTCATGTCCGTCTCGCGCCGTGCCGCCGTCTCCGGCTCGACGTCGAGCTTGATGACGAGATCGGGCGGCATTCGCCCGGCGAGGGCGTAGGCGCGCGCCTCGTAGCGGCGCAGCCAGTCCGGTGACCATCGCGACCTGTGCAGCAGCGGGCCGTCATTGTACTGGACGTTCTCGCCCTGCGGATAACGATCGGTGACGACGATCAGCCCACGCGCCACCGCGCGCTGCGCCGCGCGCAGCTTGGAGCGCTTTTCGAGCGAGACCAGGGTCGCCCATGTCGACATCAGCAGGCTGTAGACCGGACCCGGCGGGCGATCCGAAATCTGGCCGTGCGAAGCTCCCTTGGGCTTGATCGGGAACATCCGCCGGATCAGCGGAACCAGAAGCTTGAATGGCAGGAGCAGCAGCGATGGCCGGCCCTCGCCCGTGCCGAAATACAGCGGCATCACGTCGAGCTCGGTGCCTAGCCACCCTCGCAACGACCGCACAACAGTGGACTTGCCGCTGCCATCGACGCCGAGTACCGCCACGAGGCAGCCGCCTCCCGCCGCGCGCCGGCTCCAGGGTCGCGGCAGGTGCATGGCGCGGGCGTTCGCGCCGCCCAGGACCCACGCAATCCCTCGCGCCAGATTCCGTAGGAACGCCTCGGGCGCGTTGTAGGCGCGCCGCTCAGCCAGGGCTCGCCGAATCCGGCGACGCAGACGCCGTTGCCGATGCAGCGGAACCGGGCCGAAGACGGCCTCCGTCACTGCTTCCGCCATGTCCTCGCCGAGGGCTTCGGCGGCCCGGCGGCGAACCGCGTCGCGGTCCGCCCGACTGGCCAACTCCTCACGGTCCATCTCGAACTTGCGGATCGTCGCCCGCCAGCGGCGCAGGACCACGAGGTCGGTGCGCTGCAGTTCCAGACAGCCGCGCACTACCAGCAACAGCGCCTCGCTGGCCGGATCGAGCACCCGGAGCGGCAGGCCCGGAGCGGCCGTGGCAGCCCTCAGGATCATCTCCTCCCAGGGTAGCCGGTACTCGTTGAGCAGCTTCCCCCCGGTGACCAGGCGGAAATGGGCATGGATATGAATGATCGTCCCGCTCGGTTCGTCGTAGCCGAGGAAGCTCGCTATCGCCGGATGCTCCCTGCTCGCGACCGCCGGAAAGTGCTTGAACCCGCACTCCAGAAGTACGCGCCGAGCCTCATGCTGATGCTCGCGGGCGATCAGCAGATCGACATCCGACTCGCCGGACATGGCCGCACGGATGCGTCGGCCGCTCTTCCAATAGCAGTAGCTGATAGCGTGCTTGTCGAAGCTCGCCAGAAGATCCACGACCAGCGCAACGGGAAGCCTCGGAATTGTCGACTCAGTCGCGGTCATGCACAAGGTCGCCAGCGAGCGTAGGCCCGTCATTTATTCGCTCCCTCCATCCAGCGGCTCGGCATTGATCGTTCCCGGACCCGCCGTCTTGGCGGCGCGGCGCGCGGCGGCGACCGCCGGCGCAAAGCCCAGCTGCTTCTTCGGCGACCAGCCCGGTCCCTCGACATAGTATTGCCTGAACTTCATCAGGGACTCGCCGGCGTCGCCGAAGCGATAGCGGGCGTGTCGCCGCAGATCGACCTGCGTCACCACCGCGGCGATCATCTCAGAGACGAGCTCGTCTCCGAGCAAGCGCGGATGGCGCAGCAGATTGATGGCATTCAGCACGACGTCCTGGCGTGTCTTGCCCCATCGCACGGCGAGCAGCACGCGGTCGACCATCGCCGTCAGAAGCTGCGCCTCAGTCACCGCGAGCAATGGCGGGCCGTCGATCACCACGAGATCGTAGTTTTCCCGTAATGAACGGATGAGGCGCGGAAGCTGTCCATTGGCGAAAGGCGTGAGCGGATCGTCAGGCGGGCTGCGCAACGGCAACAGGTCGATCCCGAGACCGGGCACGCCTTGGATCGCCGAGAGAGAGAAGTCCTCTATATCGGCGGGATCGGCGTGACCGTCCCCGTTGCCGATTTCGCGCATCACGGCGGGATGCCTGAAATCCAGATCGACCAGCACCACGCGGCGACCGATCAGCGCGGCATAAACCGCGAAGCTGACCGCCAGCGTGGTCTTGCCCTCACGCGGCACGCTGGAGGTGACCAGGATCACCTTGGGCGCCAGCGCCGGCGAGGCGAGCTGCAGCGTGGCAACGATAGACCGGATCGCCTCCGTATACGCGGCGAAGCGCCTTTTCAGGAGTTGCTCGTGCGGCCGCAGCCGGCCGATCTTGCGGAGCCGGGGAACCAGGCCGATGCAGCGGATGCCTAGCACCTCATGGACGTCGCGCGCGCTGCGCAATCCTCGATTGACGCGCTCGGCGCCGATCGCGACGAGGCCGCCGGCGAGCCCGAATACGACGAATGCCGGCAGCATCAGGAGGATCGGATTGGGCGAGCTCGGCCGGTTCGGCGGCGCGGCAAGCGACAGGATCCGTGCGTCCGGCGAGATCATCTCCTTCTGCTCGCGCAGTTGCTCGCGCCGCTGCGATAGGCCGTCGTAGAGCTGGCGGCTCGCCGTGGTCTGACGCTCCAACTCGCGAAGTCCTACTTCGGCCTGCCGCCCCTTGCTGGCGGAGTCCTGCATCGCGGCGAGCTGATCCTGCAACGAGCGCACCTTGGCCGCCGCGATCCTCACGTCGTCGCGCAGGTTGGCTGCCGAGCGATCGGCCTCCAGCGCGATGCGGCGCCGGACTTCCCCGAGTTGCGACAGGACGGCCAGCACCTTCGGATGGTGCTCGCCAAGGACCGGCGTCAACTCGGCCGCGGATTGGCGCAACGCGACCTCCTGATGGCGCAGGTCGGCGAGCACCGGAGAATCCAGATTGTCGAGGAGGGCGCCGGGCGAGCGGCGTCGCGCGTCGGCAACGTAGTCCAGTCGCGATTGGCGGGCCGTCAGATCCGTCTGCGCGGCGGTCAGGTCGTGGTTGAGCTCCGCGATTCGGGCATCGACGACATCCGTCTGCTTGTTCCCCGGAAGAGAATGCTCGATCCGATACCGCTCGAGCGCTGCGTCGTTGCGCTCCAGTTCCTGCTTGAGTTCGGCGATCCGGGCGCTGATCCAGCCGAGGGTCCGGTTCGTGTTCTCCCGTTTCTGGTCGTACTGGGTTTGGGCATAAAGCTGAACCACCCGATTGGCGGCAAGCGCGGCCCGCTCCGGATTGGTCGAGGTGACCTGGGCGGAGACGACCTGCGATCCGTGCTCCTGAGCGACCAAAAGCTGCTTTTCGAACGCTTCGAGCGCGGTCGCACCGACCGGGTCCGGCTTCGTGTCGGGCAGGCGTCCCGCGTCGACGAGGGCCAGAACCGCGTTCAGGGCCGGCGCGGCTGCTAGCCATTGCGCGTTCACCCAGGCTCGGAGCCTGACCGACAAGCCCTCTCGCCCGTCGTGCGGCAGCGCTGTCGCGGCCTGGAATGCCGGATCCTCCGACAGGCTGACAAGCACGCGACGAAGATGGTCGCGTGACGACAGGGCCGCGATCTGGGTCTGCACGGCCGACTGGTCTTGCGGCGCGACGACGACGGCCTGCCCGCTCCCCGGAGCAGCCTGCTGCGGCTCGATCACGATTTCCGCCTTCGCGGTGTAGCGCGGCGGGATCATCAGGCCGCCGAAGCCCGCAGCCGCGGCGCCGGTTATCGCCACCGCCAGGATCGGCAGGCTGCGTCGCCGCAAGATGTTGAATACCTGCTGCAGTGGCGCTTCGGCGATGATCATCGCGCGGGCTCCTGGTTTATGCCGCCGCCGGCAGGCGCTGGGTTTCGCGCGTGCTGTCGAGCCAAGCCTCGAACATCAGGATGGCCCAGAGCTCGGTCGCGCGGTCTCTCTTGCCGCTCAGATGGTTGGCCCAGATGGCTTCGACCTGCGCGACATCGAGCAGCCCTTCGCGCCGCAGTCGCGACGAGGCCAGCAGATCACCGGCCCATTCCCGCAGCGGTCCCCTCAGCCATGCGCCGATGGGCACATTGAAGCCTTGCTTTGGCCGTTCGTACATGGCCTCGGGCACGTAGCGGCGCAGCACTCTCCGCAGCAGCAATTTGCCGGTGCCGCCGCGCACCTTGACGGACATGGGTAGCCGCCAA
This sequence comes from uncultured Alphaproteobacteria bacterium, assembly GCA_963795435.1. Classification (GTDB taxonomy): domain Bacteria; phylum Pseudomonadota; class Alphaproteobacteria; order Acetobacterales; family Acetobacteraceae; genus JAFKFI01. Next base: position 2,277,146 of record CAWCHV010000007.1, on the reverse strand, counting down.
GCGAACTCGATGACACGATGATCGAGGAGCGGCGCGCGCGCCTCCAGGCTCACCGCCATGCTGGCGCGATCCACCTTCACCAGGATGTCGCCCGGAAGATACCCGACGGTGTCGCGGTACATCGCGCGCCCCGACGCATCGAGTTGTGCCGGCACTGGCGCGGCGTTCGCCCTCGCGTCATCGAGTCCCGCCGTATCGAGAGCGGCCGGCGACCGCGTCACCGCGACGAGCCTGTCGTAGAGCTCGCTTTCGTCCGCCGCGTCGAGCACGCGCGCCAGCTTGTCGATGTGCCCGCCGCCGAGCAGGCGGGACAGCGCCGATGGCAACGGCAGGCGTCGCGTGATCGCATCCCACGTGTCCGCGTGCAGCGCGGTCAGTGCCGATGCGCCGGCGCGGCGCAGCCCCAGGGGCAGCCCGAGCACCGGCCCGAGCCGTGCCGGCAGGAAGTGGCGCGCATAGCCGCCGAAGCCCTCGTCGCCGCCGTCGCCGGATAGCGCGACCGTCACGTGCTGGCGTGCCAGTCGCGAGACGAGTAGCGTCGGGATCTGGCTTTCGTCGGCAAACGGCTCGTCCCAGATGCGCGGCAGTTCCGGGATCGTCGCCCGCGCGTCGGCGGCCGTGAGCCGCAGTTCGGTGTGGTCGGTGCCGAGATGCCCGGCGATGACGGCGGCGTGACCCGACTCGTCATAGCCCGCCTCCGAGAAGCCGATCGTGAAGGTGCGCACGGGTCGCGACGATTGCGCTTGCATCAGCGCGACCACCAGGGAGCTGTCGATGCCGCCGGACAGCAGGGCGCCGAGCGGCACGTCGGCCACCATCCGCTGCCCGACAGCGATCCGCAAAAGCCTGTCGAGCTCGCCGGCGAGCTCGGCCTCGTCGGCGTCGACCGGCCGGCGCTGGCCCTGCTCGACCACGTCGGCCAGCGACCACCATGTGCGTACCATCCGCTGCAGGGTTCCGGCATCGGCGCCGGCAAGATCGTCGGATTTGACCGACAGCAGCCCGCCCGGCGGCAGCTTGAAGACGCCATCCCATATGCAGTGCTGTTCGGGAATCCAGCCCTGGCGCAGCAGCAGCGCGAGCGCCGCGCGGTTCAGCTCGGGACGGAAGCCCGGCACTGCCCGGAACGCCTTCAGCTCGGATGCGAACACCAGCGCGCCATCCACCAGGCTCACGTAGAGCGGCTTCTTGCCGAGGCGGTCGCGGATGAGGTGCAGGGTCCTCTGCCGCCGGTCCCACATGCCCACCGCGAACATCCCCGCGAACTTCGCCAGCGCCGCCTCGATGCCGAATGCCTCGAAGGCGGCGAGCATGATCTCGGTGTCGCTGTGCCCTCGAAAGCGATAGCCGAAGCCATCGAGTTCCCGGCGCAATTCGGAGAAGTTGTAGATCTCGCCGTTGTACGAAACGACCAGCGTGCCGTTATGCGAGAGCATCGGCTGGCGTCCGGCGTCGGATAGATCGACGATGGCGAGCCGGCGATGGCCGATCGCTATGCCGGCGTCGCGGTCGGTCCAGAAGCCGTCGCCATCCGGTCCACGGTGATGCAGGCTAGCCGTCATCGCCCGTATGGCCGCAAGTCGCTCTGGCCCAGCGGCGCGCGAAGCCAGCAGAATGCCGGCTATTCCGCACATCGGCTCATCCCGGACTGAACGGCACACTGCGACTTCCGCATACTAGCGTGCTCCCCGCTCCAGCAACTCGCGATAGGCAGCGGCGTACAGCGCGACGTTCCGCGCGAGGCCGAACTCCTCGGTGACGATCTGCGCCGCGCGGTCGGCCATCGCGCGGGCGCGGGCGCGATCGTCGAGCAGCGCGATGATGCCCTCCGCGAGACGGGCGGGATCGCGCGGCGGGACCAAGAGGCCGCTCCAGCCGTCGCGCACCACGTCGCTGCAGCCAGGCATGTCAGTCGTCACGATCGGCAACCGCGCAAGCGCGGCCTCCAGCAGCACTCGGGGGACCCCCTCACGGTACTCCGTCGGGAATGCGAACACGTCCGCCATGTGGAGCAGCGCGGGCACATCCTGGCGCTTGCCGGTTGCGATGACGTAGGGCGCGTGTCTGGCGATCTCGTCCGGGCCGACAGCCTCGGCACCTTCGGTCTCCGATGGGCCGACCAGGACGAAGCGGGTAGCGGGGCGAAGCCTGTTGATCCGCGCTGCCGCCTTGAGCAGCGTATGGATGCCTTTCTGCCGCGTCATCCGCGTCACGGTAATGACGACCTCGGCGTCGCCGAGGCCAAGTTCCCGGCGCAGATCCGCGGACGACGGGCCGCTGGCAAGCCGCTGCTGGAATTGATCGAGGTCGACCCCCGATCCGGGAATGACACGGCTGCCACCCTGCCCGAGCATCCCGCGGCGCTCGAAGAATCCCTGATCGTCACGGTTCTGGAACACTGTCATGCCGGGCGATTTCGCGGCGTGGCGGTGTACGCCGCAGTAGACCGGCCGCAAGGTCATGGGCAGGAGGCGGCGCGACGAGAATAGCCAACCGAGACCGTTGATCGTGCGCACGACCAGCAAGTCGCGGACGGACCTCGCCGCCAGGGGGACTAGAAGGTTCGGCTTCGTATCGAAGCTGTGCACGATTTGCGGCTTGAGGTCCGTGAAGAGCCGCCGCAGCGCCCGCATGGCGAAGAGGTCCGCGGCGGGATTGACGAAGCGGTCGAAGCTGAATGGGCGATATTCGAGACCGGCACGGCGGAACGGGGCGGGATCACCGGTTCCCGCGCTGGTGATCCTGAAACCGCTCTCGCGCATCGCCAGCATGAACGGTATGCGCAGATCGTGATCCTCGCCACCGACCAGGAGCAGGTGGGCGCTCAAGGCGCGGCTCCGCCTGGCGGGGAGCCTTCGTGACGCATATGCGGTCGTGACGCCATCGCTCACCCGTCAAGGGGCCGCCCGGGAAGACGTTCCCGAGCCGAGCCCACCTATCCGCCGTGCAACCCGCCGGCGGCCTGGCGCATTGAAATTGATCGCCCCGGACGCGGCTACCTGTCCGATCGGTCAGGCGGCTCGCGCCAAGCGGACTAGGCCGATCCGCTCCGTCTCACGCGCCCCGCCGCCCCGCCGGCGCCGCGCCGCCCCCGAGGCGCCGGGCGCGCGCCGCGCCCCCGCGCCGCGGCCGGGCCGAGCGCCCGATCGCACCCTTGGTCGTAAATCCTTCGGAATGATTGCCAACCCGCCCGTCGATCGGAAACCCTGGCGAGGCCGCGCAAGACCGTTCCGCAGCGCGCCAGCCAACGGGGAAAGCCGATGAAGGCAGTGATCCAGTCCGGGGGCAAGGGCACCCGCCTACGGCCCTATACCATGGTTCTGCCCAAGCCGCTCATGCCGGTCGGCTCCAAGCCGGTGCTCGAACTCCTGCTGAAATGGCTGCGCCGCAGCGGCATCGTCGACGTCTACGTCACCACCGGATATCTCGGCCATCTGATCCGCAACTTCTGCGGCGACGGCCGGCAATGGGGCTTGCGCATCTCCTACACCGAGGAGCCCGACCCGCTCGGCACCATCGGCGCGCTCAGCCTGCTGCGCGACGAACTCGACAGCACCTTCCTCGTCATCAACGGCGACGTGCTCACCGATCTCAACCTCAACGGCTTCGCCGCCGCCCACCGCCGCCATGCCGGCGCCCTGACCATCGCCACCATCGAGCGCACCGTACGCGTCGATTTCGGCATCATCGAGCAGGACCGCGACCGCGTGGTGCGCTTCCGCGAGAAGCCCAACTTCACCCAGCTGGTCAGCACCGGCATCTACTGCATGGAGCCCGAGGTGCTCGATCATATTCCCGACGGCGTGCCGTTCGGCTTCGACGACCTCATCCTCTACATGCTCGCCCAGGGCTTCCCGGTCCGCACCTTCCTGCATAAGGGCCTCTGGCTCGACATCGGTCGGGTCGAGGACTTCCAGAAGGCGCAGGACCTCGGATGGGACGAGGTCGTCCCCGCATTCGAAACCTACGCCCTCGAAGCCGAAACCACCTTCTGAAACCTTCCGTGAGGTCGCGTCTATGAATTTGCTGGGAATCTTCCACTCGCACTCCGATCCGTCCGCTGCCCTCGTCGTCGATGACACGGTCGTCGCGTTTGTGGAAGAGGAGCGGCTTTCGCGCGTAAAACATTCGTTCGGCGCTTTTCCGACACGCGCCATCCGATGGGTTCTTAAGGATGGTGGCTTGGCGCTGACCGACGTCGATGCCATCGTTCAGGCGTGGGACTGCACGAAGTACGACAATGGACGCGTCGCCCGCCACTACGACGAAGTCAATGGGTTGTATCCGACCACCGACGGCGATCGCGCCTACCAGCAAAACCTGCTCCGGGAATATCGCTCCGAGACGCAGCGCCAGTCGATCAGGCGCGCATTGCGCCATGAATTCGGCGAGGTCGAACTGCCGGAGATCCAGTTCGTCAACCACCATCTCGCACATGCGTGCGCGACGTATTTCTCCTCGGGCTTCGACGAGGCTCTCGTTCTATCGGTCGACGGCAGCGGCGAGGAGATCACGACCTCCTGGTGGTATGGCAAAGGCCAGGCGCTCGAGCTGCTGCACGAGATAAAGGTTCCGCATTCCCTCGGCTGGGTCTATTCGGCCTTCACCGAATATCTTGGCTTCGAGGCGTACGACGGCGAATACAAGGTGATGGGCCTTGCCGCCTATGGCTCGCCCAACGCCGAAGTCCAAAACAAGGTCGCGCAGCTGCTTTGGCCAGATGCTCATGGCGGTTTCGAGACCGACCCGATGTTGCTGACGCGCGGCCCGCACTCCTGGTCGCACTATTTCTCGGATGCACTGGTCCGGCACATGGGACGGCCCCCGGGCTGGCGCGATCAACCGGTCACGGACTGGCACAAGGACGTGGCATTCGCCGTACAACAACGGCTCGAAGACGTCGTGTTCTCGATGACCCGGTATTGGACGCAGAAGACCGGCGTCCGGCGGCTCTGCATTTCGGGCGGCGTCGGGCTCAACGTCAAGATGAACGGCAATCTCTTCGCGTCCGGCATCGTCGACGATGTCTTTGCCTATCCGTTGTGCGCGGATCTCGGCCAGTCGATCGGAGCCGCCCTGGCGTATCGCTACCAGCGCTCCGGTCTGACCAACCGGCGCCTCAACAATCTCTATCTAGGTCCTGGCTTTTCTGATGAAGAGATCGAGCGGGTCCTCCAGGACTGCCGGGTCGTCTATCGCAAGAGCGAGAACATTTCACGCGATACCGCCGCGCTCCTCGCGAAGGGAAAGGTGGTCGGCTGGTTTCAGGGGCGGCTCGAAGCGGGACCGCGGGCGCTTGGCGCACGGTCCATACTCGCGGACCCTCGCAACGAGGCCGCACGCGACCGGGTCAATGCCGCGATCAAATACCGCGAGCTGTGGCGCCCGTTCTGCCCGTCGATGACCCGCCGGGGAGTGGAGCGCTATTTCGACAATCATACCGACGCACCCTTCATGGTCATTACCTTCAGCGCCAATGACCGTGCCAAGGCCGAAATCCCCGCGGTGGTCCACGTCGACGACACGTCGCGGCCGCAGATCGTCGACGAGCGGAGCAATCCGCGCTATCACAGCCTGATCGCCGAATTCGACCACCTGACCGGCGTGCCCTGCATCCTCAACACGTCGTTCAACATCAAGGGCGAGCCGATCGTCTGCACGCCGCAGGACGCGATGCGAACCTACTTCGCCACCGGGCTCGACGCCTTGGCGATCGGCAACTGCCTGCTGGAGAAGTTGTGATGATGGAGCGGATCCTGTTCGTAGGCGCGCATCATGACGACCTCGAGCTCGGGATGGGCGGCAGCGTCAAGCGCTGGACCTCAGAAGGCAAAAAGGTCTTTGCGGCGATGTTGACCAATTCGCAGTGGACCGCACCGGGTGGACAGGTGTTTCGCGATCCGGCCCGCGTGCTCGCCGAATGCGAACGGTCGGCCGCCCTGCTCGGCTTCGAGGCGGTCCACCTCAATCTGTCGGACGCCAACAACATTCAGTTTGCCGACGCTCACGTGACGAAGATACTGGAACTGATCTCTGCGTGGGAGATTGATACGCTCGTCACGATCTGGGAGCACGACGCCCATCCCGCGCATCAGGCTACCAATGCAATCGCGATGGCTGCGACCCGCAGGGTCCCCAATGTGTTGACCACTCGGCTGTCCTGGAACGCCGTGCCCGAGGCGTGGAAGCCGAATTTCTTCGTAGACGTGACCGGGACGTTGGAGCACCGGATCGCCGCGCTGCGCTGTTACCAAAGCGAATGGGCGCGTACCGGCTTGCTTTGGGAGCAATATATCCGCAGCACGGCGGCGCTCTACGGCATGGAAAGCGGCTGCAAATCCGCCGAGGGTTTCCAGGTCGTCAAGCTGCGTGCGTAGCCACCCTGCGTCCGATGATGCTGGGCGGCTCTGGCGGTTCCCACAACAGGCACGATATCGCCCATGAACTGGATGCCACGCCGCCACACGGAGAATGATGGCCAGGAGAGAAAGGTCATGGGACTCGAACTCGAGGCGCTGATCGGCGACAACAACTTCATACGGGTTCGTGATCTCCTGAGGGCCAACTTCCATTTGAAACTGGAGTTTTGCAATCCGGCCGGCTCGATCGAGTTCAAGACCGCGATCGGGCTCGTCAGGAGCTGCGAGGGCGCCGGCCTGATCAAGAGGAATACGGTGCTGGTCGAGACTTCATCTGGAAGTCTAGGTGTGGCGCTGGCCATGATTTGCGCCGAGCGAGGGTACCGGTTCGAATGCGTTATCGATCCGAACACCAGCGCACACGACGCCCAGGCCATGAGGGCGCTTGGCGCCGACGTGACGTGCGTCCCGAAGATGGATGCCGGATGCGGGTATCTCGAAGCGCGGCTCAAATGCGTCCGCGATCTGGTTGATCGAGACGCACGCTACGTCTGGATCAGCCAGCATGGAAACCGGGCCGACCCGGAGGTGCACGCGGAGCTGACGGCCGCCGCGATTGCGCACAGATTCTCTCGGGTCGACTATCTTTTCGTCAGCGCTGAAACCGCGGGAATGCTGATGGGCTGCGCTCGATATTTTTCGCGGTCGCGCCCGGAGACGAAGATCGTGGCGGTGGATAGCGTCGGCTCCATCGCGTTCGACGGTCCCACGGCGCTTAGCTCCATTCACGGGCCGGGAGCATCCTATCAACCGGGATTCGTCGAGCGTCGTCCCGTTTACGCGACGGTCTTCGTGCCGGAAGTGGCGACAGTCTTGTCGTGCCGATACCTGGCGCGCTCCTACGGCGTTCTCGCCGGCGGCTCCACAGGCTCGGTCATGACGGCCGTGTTGTCGTGGCGGGTGAAATTTCATCCGGGCGAGGTGGTTGTCGCAATCGCGCCCGATACCGGCGAGGGGTATCTCGAGACGATCTACAACGACGAGTGGGTGGCCGCCAGGTTCGGCGGCGATGCGCTGTTGCCCGAACGCTATGTTGGCTTCCTCGAGGAGTGCGTGACCGATTGCGAGGCCGACTGAGCGCCATCAAAGTTCTGCCGCGACGGTTAGCCCCTATCTTGGGTTGTCAGCAGCGGCGGGAGAGGGAGCCGGCGACGACGGCGGCCGGTGTCACGCGCCGGCCGCCACCGCGCTGAGCCGCTCGGTGGCGGCGTGCTCCAGCTGCTGCAGTACCGCCTCGCGCGAGGCCTCGTCGCCTGAGCGCACGCCGGCCATGGCCGCGCCACGCGCCAGCAGGAGTTCCTCCAGGCGGTCGACGATGTCGATCGAGCGCAGGTTCGTCTCGAGATCGAGCTCCAGCATCCGCTCCAGCACGCCCTGCCGGCGCTCGCGCTTCCGAAGGCGCGCCTCCAGGAGTTCGCGCGGAGCCTCGATTCGAACGAGGAAGTCGGCGCGGGGTACCCGATCAAGCACCAGCGGAAGCCGGTCGGCGTGTCGCGGCGCCCCGAGCAGTCCGAGCGAGCACGCGGCCTGGACGAAGGCCTGATCGAAGATGACGATCCTCCCAGACGCCTGCGCCTGATTCCACGAGTGGGTGAGCCGCCAAATATACTGCCGTAGCCGGAACGACCATACTGGGCTGAGCGGCGGCATCAGCGCAAGAAGGGTCTTCGCCATGTCCGCTTCCGGCAAGTCGCCGAACAGGTGACGTGCCGTCGTCAAGGTCTCCAGGGCAGGCCGCCCCAGGCGGCGCGCCACGTTCGCAAACGCCAGCGGTCCCGCGCCGCCGCCCTTGACCTCCGACGGCCGATAGCTCAGCGCGAGATCCACCCCAAGGCCGCGTGCACGCAGGCGCTCGGCGAGTGCCCGCGACAGCGTCGTCTTGCCAGCGGCCGGAGGGCCGAAGATCTCGACAATCATTTACGTCCTAGCTCCGAGCGTCCGCCAAACCTCACGCCACGCAGCGGCGGTATGCCCGGCGACCACCGCCGGGTTCGCGTCGCCCGGGAAGACGTTCCCGAGCCGAGCCCACCTATCCGCCGTGCAACCCGCCGGCGGCCCTGGCGCATTGAAATTGATCGCCCCGGACGCGGCTACCTGTCCGATCGGTCAGGCGGCTCGCGCCAAGCGGACTAGGCCGATCCGCTCCGTCTCACGCGCCCCGCCGCCCCGCCGGCGCCGCGCCGCCCCCGAGGCGCCGGGCGCGCGCCGCGCCCCCGCGCCGCGGCCGGGCCGAGCGCCCGATCGCACCCTTGGTCGTAAATCCTTCGGAATGATTGCCAACCCGCCCGTCGATCGGAAACCCTGGCGAGGCCGCGCAAGACCGTTCCGCAGCGCGCCAGCCAACGGGGAAAGCCGATGAAGGCAGTGATCCAGTCCGGGGGCAAGGGCACCCGCCTACGGCCCTATACCATGGTTCTGCCCAAGCCGCTCATGCCGGTCGGCTCCAAGCCGGTGCTCGAACTCCTGCTGAAATGGCTGCGCCGCAGCGGCATCGTCGACGTCTACGTCACCACCGGATATCTCGGCCATCTGATCCGCAACTTCTGCGGCGACGGCCGGCAATGGGGCTTGCGCATCTCCTACACCGAGGAGCCCGACCCGCTCGGCACCATCGGCGCGCTCAGCCTGCTGCGCGACGAACTCGACAGCACCTTCCTCGTCATCAACGGCGACGTGCTCACCGATCTCAACCTCAACGGCTTCGCCGCCGCCCACCGCCGCCATGCCGGCGCCCTGACCATCGCCACCATCGAGCGCACCGTACGCGTCGATTTCGGCATCATCGAGCAGGACCGCGACCGCGTGGTGCGCTTCCGCGAGAAGCCCAACTTCACCCAGCTGGTCAGCACCGGCATCTACTGCATGGAGCCCGAGGTGCTCGATCATATTCCCGACGGCGTGCCGTTCGGCTTCGACGACCTCATCCTCTACATGCTCGCCCAGGGCTTCCCCGTGCGCACCTTCCTGCACAAGGGCCTCTGGCTCGACATCGGTCGGGTCGAGGACTTCCAGAAGGCGCAGGACCTCGGATGGGACGAGGTCGTCCCCGCATTCGAAACCTACGCCCTCGAAGCCGAAACCACCTTCTGAAACCCACCCGCCTGTCGACCCCTCAACCGAGCGAGTGACCCGACGTGCAAACCGACGCAAATCTCCTGGAACCTCACGCCAAGCTGCCCGACGCGATGATGCTGGTGGGCGAGCCGATCCTCGGCGAGGACGAGAAGGCGGCACTCGCGGCGGTCATCGACAGCGGATGGATTACCATGGGCGCGCGCGTGCGCGAGTTCGAGCGGGCGTTCGCCCATGAGCACGGCGTCGCCGACGCCGTCGCGGTGAATTCCTGCACCGCGGCGCTGCATCTCATCATGGACGCATTCGGGATCGGGCCCGGCGACGAGGTGCTGGTCCCGTCGCTCACCTTCATCGCCACGATCAACAGCGTGCTCTACGCGGGCGCGCGGCCGGTCTTCGTCGACATCGAGTCCGCCGAGACGCCGATCGTCTCGATCGCCGACGCCGACCGCAAGATCACCGCCAACACCAAGGCCGTCGTGATCATGCATTACGGCGGCTATGTCGCCGACGCGAAAGAGTGGACGGAGTTCGCGCGCTCGCGCGGGCTGTACCTCATCGAGGATTCCGCCCACGCGGTCGGCGCCGCGCGCGGCCCGCTCTACGGCGACGCCGCGGCCTTCAGCTTCTTCGGCAACAAGAACATGACGACCGCCGAGGGCGGCATGATTACCGCCCCGGATGTCGACATGCTTGACTGGATGCGGCAGGCGCGTGGCCACGGAATGACCACGGGAACGACGCAGCGCCTGCGCGACGGTTCGATTTCCTATGATGTCACGATGCTCGGCTACAATTACCGCATGGACGAGCTGCGTGCCGCGATCGGACTTGTCCAGCTGAGCAAGCTCGGCGGCTGGATCGCCAAGCGTACGGCGCTGGCGGAACGCTACAGAGATCTCCTCGCGGAATATTGCCCCTCGGTCCGGATGCCGTTCGGGCAATGGCCGGTCGCGACGCACCACATCCTGCCGATCGTGCTGCCGCCCAACGTGAGCCCGCGCGAGATCGCCGACGGATTGCGCGCGCGGCGCATCCAGACCACTAACCACTATCCGCCAGCCCATCTGTTTTCGTGGCACGGCAAGACGTTGCCCAAGACCCGACTGCCGCGCACCGAGGATTTCGCGGCGCGGGAGCTGACGCTGCCGCTGCATCCCGGTCTGCGGGAGGACGATGTCCACTACGTCGTTCGCGCGCTTGCCGAAATCCTGGATCGCTAGGTGCACGATGGCGCGATTGACCATCGGGGCAAATCTCCACGGCGCGCCGCGGGATCGGACCGACAGCATGGGGCTGAGTCAGAAGCGGATTTTCGACGTGATGATCGCGTCCGTCGCCTTGGTCGTCCTGGCTCCCGTTCTTACTCTCATCGCACTGGCGATCTGTATCGAGGACGGCTGGCCGTTCCTGTTCTTTCAGGTTCGCCTCGGTCAATACGGCGAGACTTTTGTCCTGTGCAAGTTCAGGAAGTTCCGCAACCGGCATCCGACCGGAGGTTCTCCATTGACGATGAGGAACGATTCGCGGCTCACCTGGGTAGGCAAGTTTCTCGAGCGCTGGAAGATCGACGAGGTGCCTCAGCTCTGGAACATCCTCAAGGGTGACATGGCCATCGTCGGGCCGCGGCCGGAGACGCCGCATTTCGCCGATTGCTTCGACGGGGAATATCGCGAGGTGCTGAGCTATAAGCCGGGCATCTTCGGACCGAGCCAGGCGGTGTTCCGCAGCGAAAGCAGACTGCATCAGGCAGGACGCGACCCGGAGCAGTTCTATCGCGCCGTGCTGTTCCCGCTGAAGGCACAGCTTGACCTCGCGTATTTTCCGCATGGGAGCACACGTCTTGACCTCAAATGGACCGTCAGGTGCGTCATGGCCGTACTCGGTCTGTGGTTCCTGCCCGATGGCGGGACTGGCCTGCCGGGACAGATCGAGAGCTGCCTCCAGCTTGTCGCGGGAGAGACGAAGCGATGACCGACCGCCGCAGCCGAAAGCGCCGCAATGAACATTCAATGGCCTGTGCAAAATCGTGCTGCTTCGAGAGGAGCTGACGGATTGAACTATCGGGGTGTAAGGGCTCTGGTCACGGGTGCCGATGGTTTCATCGGCTCGCACCTGGCCGAGACATTGGTGGAGCGGGGCGCCACCGTTACGGCGCTGGCCTGCTACAACTCGTTCGACAGCCACGGCTGGCTCGATCACCTGCCCGGTCAGGTACGCTCCGCCTTGAACTGCCGGCGTGGCGATGTGCGCGACGCGGCTTTTGTTCGCCGCATCATGCGAGATCAGGATGTCGTCTTTCATCTCGCCGCGCTGATTGCGATTCCATACTCGTACGTGGCACCGCAATCCTATGTCGAGACGAACATCCTCGGTACGCTGAACGTCCTGGAAGCCGCGCGTGACTACAACTTGCAGCGCGTGGTGCATACCTCCACCAGCGAGGTCTACGGCACGGCGCTCTTCATGCCGATCACCGAGTCGCATCCACTGCGCGGGCAGTCACCCTATTCGGCATCGAAAATCGGCGCCGACATGATAGCCGAGTCGTTCGTCCGCTCCTTCGAAGTTCCCGTCGCCATCCTTCGTCCCTTCAATGTGTTCGGTCCCCGCCAGAGCGAGCGCGCCGTCATCCCCTCCGTCATCCGCCAGATGCTCGATCCGGCGTGCGAAGCGGTCAGGATCGGCGAGTCTTCCGTCGTTCGCGACTTCACCTATGTCGATGACACGGTATCAGCGTTCCTGGCGCTGGGACGCTCTTCGACCATCGAATTCGGGATCCCGTACAACGCCGGCAACGGCAAGGCGGTATCGGTCGCTGAGCTGGTCGACCTTCTGGCCGAACTCACTGATTGCGACAAGCCTGTCAGGCATGAGACCGACCGGACCCGGCCCGTGAAGTCGGAGGTCAGGGCGTTGCTCGCCGACAGCAGCCGGATCCTGACGCACGCCGGCTGGCGACCGCTGACAGATCTGGCGACCGGCTTGGCCCACACGATCGCTTGGTGGCGCGAACGGATCGCAGCCGGCCAGGTGCGCAAAGAGATCAGCTTTGCGACGTAGGCGACAGAGTAGCGCGGTTGCCGCCATTGCCGGGCTCCTCGCTGTGGCGCTCGCGTGTCCGGCCGTCGCGCAGATGTCGACAAGTCAGCTCTGCACTCGCGCTATCCAGGAATCGAACCAGCTGGCCGGCATTCCGCCACGATTGCTGAGTGCCGTGGCGCGCGTCGAGAGCGGCAAGCGCGATCCGGCAACTGGCGCATGGCAACCGTGGCCCTGGACCATCAACGTGGAGGGAGAGGGACGGTATTTCGCGACCGAGGGCGAAGCGATCGAGTCCGTGAGGGCGCTTCAGGCCAGCGGCGTCCGGTCTATCGATATCGGATGTATGCAGGTGAACCTCATGTATCACCCGGCCGCCTTCGAGAGTCTGGAGCAGGCGTTCGACCCGCGTGCCAACGTACTTTACGCGCGGCGGTTCCTTTTGAGCCTATACCGCCAGTCGGGCGATTGGGCCGCCGCTGTCGGGCTGTATCATTCCGCCACCCCCGACCTTGCAGCGAGTTATCGGCAGCGTGTGCTGGGCGCCCGATCGGAGCCGATTCCGTCCGCACTCGATCGGCAAAGGGCTGCGCTGGCGCTGGCCTGGGGTGCCACATTGCCTCGCGACCAGGCTCCTCAACGAACACTCGCGTTCGCCACCGCCGCGTCGTTCGATACTTTGCGCGCCTACACGTCGTCGGGGGGCCTCGCATCGATCGAACACACCAGCATCGGGCCGGGTCGCCGGATACGATGACATGACGGTCTCGGGTCGTGTCCGTCTTGCCGCCGGGCCGCAGGGGCTTCAGGGCACGCTAGCCCGGCGCGATCGAGCCCGCCGGAGGATAGCCATGATGCCACCGGCACGATGCACGTCCTCCATGTGAACGTCTGCCTTCGACGGCGATCGGGGAGCTCAGAACCCGAACGCCCCTTGGACCGATCGCGGCGGCTCGACATGAACCCCTTCCAGCCTGAGCATTCTAAGCTTGGCCGCTGAGCCTCCTGGCGCGGAAAAACCTCCGACCTTGCCGCCAGCCGCCAGGACCCTGTGGCACGGGATGATCAGCGCCACCGGATTTTTGGCCATGGCTTGGCCGACGTCGCGGGCGGCCTCCGGTCCGGCGCCCAGTTCCCTCGCCAAGGCGCCATAGGTGGTTGTGTGGCCCCATCCGACCTGCCGCGCCGCGGCATAGATCCGCTCGAAGAAGGCGTCCTGATCACCAAGGTCGAGCCTGACGCCTGAGAAATCGGTTTCCTCGCCGGCGAAATAGCGCTGCACGGCGGCGACGGCCTCGGCCACCTCCGGCGTCGGCACGCCGGGTTCGGCGCCCGGCACGCGGCGCCGCAGAAGCCGTTCGGTTGCCTCAGCACTTCGCGTCGGCAGCTGGAAGCGCGTGATCCCCACATCGTTCCAGGCAACGCCGCAGAAGCCGCCGGCGATTTCAAAGACGAGATAGCGGTGCTCCGTCTGGCCCATTCGCGTGGCCCTCGCAGTTTCGATCCGCCGTGGAAATCGTGGGATCAAGGCGCGAATTCAACCTGAGCTCGGGGTTTGACAGAAGGCGTCGCTTCGGCGGTTAGTAGCCAGCGAGGAACCTTAGCGGGAGCGAGTGGTGAAAGCGGAAGAGACGGGCTTTTCGGCCTCACGGCTGGCGCGATTGGATGAAGCGATGAAACGCCGCTACGTCGATAGCGGTCTCTTGCCGGGCCTGCTCACCATGATCTACCGCGGCGGCAGGCTCGCTCACACCGGAACGTCCGGCCACATGGACCTCGAACGCGGCGAGACCATGCGCGAGGACGCAATCTTCCGCATCTACTCCATGAGCAAGCCGATCACCGCCGTGGCGCTGATGATGCTGGCCGAGGAAGGTCTGATCGGTCTCGACGACGACGTGGCGACCCACATCCCGTCGTGGAAGAACCTGGGAGTTTACGCCAGCGGCCTGCCGAGCCTGCTCACCACCGCATCGCCGCTGTTCATCACGACGCCTGTTGCTCGGCCGATGAAGGTCGTCGACCTGGTAACGCACACCTCTGGCCTGACCTACGGTTTCATGAACCGCACCAGCGTCGATCGCGCATACCGCCGATTGCGTATCGCCGAGTTCAACGCCGAGGGCGGCCTCGATGCGATGATCGAGCAGCTATCGACCTTGCCGCTCGAGTTCTCACCGGGAACGGCGTGGAACTACTCGGTCTCGATCGATGTCATGGGTTATCTCGTGCAGGAGCTGAGCGGCATGAGCTTCGGCGAGTTCCTGCGCACCCGGCTGTTCGAGCCGTTGGGCATGACCGACACCGCCTTCTGGTGTCCACCGGAGAAAGTCGACCGATTCGCCTCGTGCTACATGCCCAAGGAGGGCGGCGGGCTGAAGTTGCAGGACGACGCGGGCAAGAGCACGTACGCCGCGCCGCCGAAGCTGGAATCCGGCGGTGGCGGGCTCGTGTCCACGGCGCACGACTACATGCGGTTCTGCCGGATGATGCTGCAGGGCGGCACGCTCGATGGCGTGCAGATCCTGAGCCCGAAAACGGTCGCGCTGTTCAGCCTCAATCACCTGCCCGACAACAAGGAACTGGCCGAGATGGCGCCGCCGGGCAATTTCAGCGAGAGCGGCTACTCAGGCATCGGGTTTTCGATCGGCTGCGGCGTCAACATCAACGTCGCCAAGACCCGGCTGCCAGGGACGCTCGGCGAGTATTTCTGGGGCGGCGCCGCCGCGACCGCCTTCTGGATCGACCCCAAGGAAGATCTCGCGGTGGTGTTCATGACCCAGGTCATCGGCAGCGAGGCCCGCCTAACGCTGCGCCGCGATCTGCGAACGCTCGTCTATTCCGCGATGACGGAGTTGTTCGCCTGATTGAGTTCAAAGAGGAGGGATCAGCATGAAGATCGGCGTTTTCTCGACATTCATGTCGCCGCTGGCAACGCCGCGGATGATCCGCGACTTCGCGCAACGCGCCGAGGGCATGGGCCTCGACTCGATCTGGATGGGCGAGCACGTCGCGCTGTTCGACAAGAACACCTACGGCTATCCCGGCTCGAAGGATGGACGCATCCCCGTCCCCGAAGGCGGCGGGATGCTCGATGTGACCGCGACATTCGGTTTTCTCGCGGCGGCGACGAAGCGCGTGCGGCTCGGAACCGGGGTCGCCCTCGTGCCGCAGCGCAATCCAATCTACACGGCCAAGGAATTCTGCACCCTTGACTGGCTGACGGACGGACGCATCGATTTCGGCATCGGCGTCGGCTGGAACAAGGAGGAAGTCGAGGCCTGCGGCTACCGATGGGAGGATCGCGGCGCGCGCTGCGACGAGTTCCTCGAAGTCATGCAACGGCTATGGACCGAGCCGGTGGTCGATTTTTCGGGCAAATGGGTGCGCTTCGAGAGGTGCCGGCTCGACCCCAAGCCGATCCAGAAGCCGCACGTGCCGATCATCGTCGGCGGCTACGCAGACGCGGCACTCCGGCGCGCGGTGCGCTTCGGCGCCGGCTGGTACGGGTTCAACCGCGATCCCGCCGCCAGCAAGGAGGTGCTGGATCGACTCGATGCGACATTCGCCAAGGCCGGGCGAAAGCGTGGCGACGAGTTCGAGATCATCATCACGCCGCCGATGTCGATGTCGGTCGACGCGATGCGCGAATACGCCGAGCTGGGCGTGAACCGCCTCGTGGTGAACCTCGGCAGCCAACGGGCCGAACGAATCGACCAGCGCATGACTGAAATAGAGAAGCTGGTGAAGTTGGCGTCCTGAGCCGGGAGGTTGCCCCGCGCGCGAGGCCGGTCCACGGGGTGTCGGTTACGGACTGGCCCGGAACGTCCGGATTCCATCCGGGCCGGTGGTGTAGACGCCGACATAGTTTGGCTCGCGGCGTTCGGCGGATGCTGGCGGAGGTGGGGCGGTGGAAACTCCCGGCTGCGAGCCGCCGTTCCGTCGCGCTGGTTCCACCGGGCCTCGCTCGCCAAGCCCGAGAAGTCCCGCCCCTGCTGGCGGAAGACTCTGGGTGCGGCCTGGCCCGCGAAGGTCTGGGATGGTCCGAGTGATGACGGGGCGCTGGGCGCGCCCCGGCGAGCCCCGAACCGAGCGACGTGTCGCTCGGTCGCGTGGGAGGTGAGATCACCGCGGCGGGCTGCGCGGGGACGCCCGATTCAGGCCCGGATGTTTCTTCTCTACCGGCCAGGGACTCGGTGTGCTGGTTTGGCCCGGAAGCGGCCACTCCGGACGCGGCGGGCGGCGTCGGCGGGGGCGTGTTCCCCATCGGCGGCGGCGCTACCTCTGGTCGTGCGGTGGAGACCGGGGGTGGCGTAGGCGAGGCCGGTACAAAGGCAGCCTCGGGCCGGGGCGCCGGTCGGTGGGTGCGTTGGCCCGGACCGATCAAGAACCAAGCGCAGGCCGTCGCCAGACCGGTCACGGCGAATAGACCAGCCAACGTCATTCGGCTCGGCCGGCGGTGCCGCTTGTTCCTTGGCGGGTGGGCGCCGGTCAGGGTGATGGCAGGTGCGCGGAGAGGCCTCCCCGTGGCGGCCACAGTGGACGCTCGTATGGGAAGCGCCTCGGAGTGCGGCGGGTCGTCAGACGGCTCGGCCGGGGGTTGGGTCCCCAGGTCCGGCTGGCCCTCCCGCAGCGCCGCCGCCTCAAGGACATGGACGGCGTCAACGCGGGACGCCTGGGCAATGCGGGCAAGGAACAGCGCCGAGCTGGTGAGCATGTTTAGCAGGCGCGGCAAGCCGCCGGCGTGGGTCGCAAGGCACTCGATTGCCTCTTCGGTGAGGAGGTCCGGCCGTAGCCCAGCCTGGGCCAGCCGCGCGGTCACGAATGCGCGGACCTCGTCGCGGGCCAACGGCCCAAGGCGTACGACCGCCGTGCCCTCGGCGGCCGCCAGTTCGTAATCCTCCCTCGGTCCAACGACGCCGGCGAGCACGAAGGCACACCTCCCAAAATGCCCCAGACGCTCCAGGCTCTCCGCGCTCAGCCGATCCGCTTCGTCGATCAGCACAACCCGGTGTTGTGCGATGTCGCCGCCATCGCTCTCACCCTCGTCGATCTCGCCGTCGGCAATGCCGAGGTCGCCCCGCGTCGACAGCAGCACGTCCATTCCGCAAGCCCGCAGCTCACGAGCCAGATCCTGCAAGAGCAGTGTCTTGCCAGTGCCCGGTGGCCCGAGAACCAGGACGAGCCCAGGCCCGGAGAGCACGGTTGTCAGCACCCGATTGCGCGCCTCGCGCCACCCTCGGTGCGCCACGGCGTGTTCGGGCCCGACCGCTGCGGGCAACGGCAGATCCACGCCGAACTGATGGTCGGTCTCAGGCGGGAGAGCGGCGGAGCCGCTCTCGATCGCATCACCCGCGTGCGTATTCACGTGCATTCAGAATGTCTCGTGTCGCCTTGAACCGCTCACACCGAGAAAGTTCCATCGCCAGCAGTGGCCGGCATCGCCCGATTCGGATGCCTGGCAGATTACATCCAGTGGGCCGGCACCCAGACGTAAGCAAGACCTTGCCGCTGCCAATAGCCATCCTGCCAGAGAGTCCGGTGCCCGGTACGCTCCACCCACTGCCCCCCTACCCAGTGGTATCCCGAGCCGTCCCAGTCGTAGTATCCGGGTTGCCAGATCAGGAGCACAGGAGACACAGGGGGCGCCGGCACCATTTCGGCCCGCGGTGCGGGGACAGGCGGGGCGAGCGGGTAAGTTGGCGCGCAGGCGCCGAGGCAGAGAGGAACGACCCAGGCGAGAACGACCCGTTTATCGATTGGAACCTCCTAAAGCCGTGAGCCGATATCGGCACGGTCCTACGCGGAAGCCGCCCCCAAAACCAAGATCAGTATTCTCAAATCCAGGCGATGTACTTGGCCCTCCGGTTGAGGTCTTGAGGTCCCCGCCGGGATTTTCGCTCAGAGATACGGCAGCATCAGTCGTGCAGCCGCGTCGCGTATTCGCACGGGCAACGGACGCGCATCAAGGGTCGCCTGTGTGAGCGGCTGACCGCGATTGCGCCGCATGATCGCCGTAAGCGTTGCTGCCAGTGCGCGGTCATAGAGTTCCACGCAGAGCTCGAAATTGAGCCGGAACGATCGTATGTCCCAGTTGCAGCTGCCGACAAGACACCATTCCATGTCGACCACCATCAACTTGGAGTGGTGGAACGGGCGCGGGCTCCGCCAAATGCGGACGCCATCGGACAACAGCGGACCGATATGCGCGCGAGTTGCCCAATCCACCGGCAAGTGGTTGCTCCGCTCCGGCACGACGAGATCAACGGCCACGCCGCGCATCGCCGCCAGGGACAGCGCCGTGATGAGCCGCTCGTCGGGCAGAAAGTACGGCGTCATCACGGCGATGCTGGTGCGCGCGCAGGAGACCGCCTGGAGCACGGCAAACTCGATCTTCTCGAGATCCTTGTCCGGTCCAGAATCGACGACGCGCGCCAACGCGCCGTCGCAGTGGGAAATCTCGGGAAACCACGCCTCGCCGTCGAGATCCCCGGCCGCGGCGAAGCTCCAGTCCTGTGCAAAGGCTTCGACGAGCTGCGAGACCACTGGGCCTTCGATCCGAAAGTGCAAATCCTGCACCGGCACCTTCGGGCGGGTCGCCATCACGTTCTCGTCCGCGATATTCATGCCGCCGGTGAATCCCAGCGTCCCGTCGACCACCAGGATCTTCTTATGGGAACGCAAGTTCAGGAACGGCATCCGCCAAGGCAACAGCGAGTGCATGAAACGGGCGGCCATCACGCCCTCGCGGCGCAATCGATGATAGGCACGCGACCGCAGCCAGCCGCCGCCGATCCCGTCTATGAGCACGCGCACGGCTACTCCGCGCTTCTTGGCCGCGGCCAGTGCTTCGATGAACCGGCCGCCCCAAACGTCATCCCGAAAGATGTACGACGATAGACCGACGCTATTCTTTGCCGTCGCGATGGCGGCCAGCATCGGCGGATAGGCCTCGTCGCCGTTCTGATAGGCTCGCACCACCGTTCCGGCCAGCAGCTGACGCGCAGTGATGCGGCCGATGCCGCGCCCCAACGCGTCCAGATCACCGCCAATCGTTGGCGAGTGGAGTACCGATGCGCCGTCGGGATCGCCGTCTCGCGGACGAAGGAGTTGGGCGCGGCGCTTCACCCGGTTGACGCCGAATACCAGATAGATGATCGCGCCGAAGATTGGCGCGAACCAAACAAGCCCAATCCAGCCGACCGCTGACGCCACCTCCCGCTTGCTCAGCAGAATGTGCAACGTTGCCGTGACGGCAAGCACCAAGCCGATCGCCAGCGTCACATCGTCCCGGGCATGGAGCAGGCTGAGCCAGACGTCGTTCACGATGGCAGGATGCTCAGTGTCGGCTCGAAACCAGATCCGCGGCCGCCGCTCGCGCCCGCGCGGCGCCTTCGCGCGCCATGTCGGCGCATAGCCCGGTGTAGGCGGTCGGGTCCAGCAGTGCCTGGATCGCTTCGGGTTGCATGTGCGCGGTCACCCGCCTGTCGGCGGCGAGCAGATCCGAGAACGACCGGCCCTCGAGGAAGGCGGTCTGCGCGGCGTCATACACGACGTCATGCGCGTGCTGCCGGCCGATCGCGGCGCCGAGGTCGAGCATCACGGCCTCTGCCATGATGAGCCCGCCAGCAAGGTCGAGATTGGCCCGCATCCGCTGCGGATCGACACGCAAGCCACGAACAATCTCTCCCAGCCGGCCGAGAATGTCGCCCGTCGCGACGCAGGCGCGGGACTCCGCGCTGTCCAGCATCAGGCTGGTGGTCCGGTCCGCCTCGTGCTCCGTCGTCATGGCTTCCAGCGCCAGCGGCACCAGCCCGCGAACCTCGGCCGCCGCGGCGATGATGTCCTGGCAGAGCTTCGGGTTGCGCTTCTGCGGCATCGTCGAACTGCCGACCGTGCCGGGGGGAACTGGTTCCTCGACTTCTCCGAATTCGGTCTTCATCAGGGTATAGATCTCGCGCCCGATCTTGCCGCAGGTGGCGGCAAGCAGGCCGAGGATGCAAATGTTCTCGGCCAGGTGATCGCCGATCGCGCGCGACGGGATCGTCATGGAGCCGAAGCCCAGTTGCCGGCCGATGCCCTGCTGGACCGGCGGCCCTTGCTTGCCGAGCGAGGCATAGGTGCCGGCGCCGCCGCCAAGCATCGCCACGAACAGACGAGGAGCGGCCTGCCGGAGACGCTCGACATGGCGCAGCAATTCGTCGATCCAGACCGCGACCTTGTAGCCGAACGTCGCCGGCACGGCGTGCTGGCCATGCGTGCGCCCGGCGATCGGCATATCCGCGGTACGGTCCGCGAGATCGGCCATGCCCGCCAGCGCCTCGCCGATCAGGCGCAGAAAGATGCGGTGCGCCTGACGCAGGACCAGCAGGTCTCCGGTCTGGGTGATGTTCTGCGTGGTGGCGCCCCAATGCACCCAGCCGCCATGCGGCTCGCCGACGACACGGCTGAGTTCCCACACCAGCGGAACCAGCGTATGGCCGGTGCGAGCGAACCCCTCGTCGATGCGGGCGCGGTCCATCAGTTCGAGCCGCGCGACCTTGGCGATGGCGTCCGCCGCATCGGCGGGAATGATGCCCAGCTCCGCCTGCGCGCGAGCGAGGGCCGCCTCGACATCGAGCCAGGCTTGCCAGCGGTTTTCCAGTTGGTAGAGGGCACGAATGCCCGGATCCGACACGCGCGTAGCGGTCGGCAATGTGTCGCTCATGGCGGCTCCCTGGATGCTGCTTCACACGACTTATGAGGTCGGCGCCCACCCGCGATCGGACGGTACTTGGCACCATTTGCGGTGGCAAGATCGAGCCCTGTCAGTAGGCGGCGTCAAGCAGCCGCATCGCCTCCTGGATCCGGTCTTCGGCCGAGCGCACGCCCGCGTTGGCGTTGAAGTTCTTTACTGTTTCGTTGGCGATGCTCCGGAGATCCGTCCGTGGGATGTCGAGCTGGCGCAACCGCGTCGGGACCCCGACGCGCGTATAGAGCGCATCGAGCGTCTCGGCCACGGCGAGCGCGGCCTGCCGTCCGTCCATCCCGTCGCGCCAGACCTCCAGGGCCTCCGCGATCTGCCTCGCCGATCGCGCATCGACCGTTTCGGACAGCCGGATTTTCGTGGAATGGACGACCGAGGTCGACTCGCCCTGCCCAACATGCGGGTAGCGCACATGAAGCGCCGTCGAGATCGCATAGTCGCCGGAAAACGCGCCGCCCCGGAATTGGCGAGACCCGTCGTCCTCCGCGCGGTTCTGCAGGAAGGCCGCGATGCAGAGATCGGTGCGCGGGGCCGGATTGTGGAGTTCGCCGACGAGCCGCGGATAGGCACGATGCGCCAGCCTGAAAGCGTGGTTCCGGTCGCCCTCCGCCAACGGATTGATCGCGGTTTGCGCCATCGCGCCGACCGCGCCGGCGAACACCGTTGTCGCCGTGGAGCGGATCAGGCCCGGCGGCGCACTGAGCAATGCGTCCTCGTCGAGGAATATCGCCTGCGGCCGCGTCTTGGGATCGAAATACTCCATCCGGTGGTCGAGGTCCGGGTTCCTCAGGCCCGTGCCGGCGCGGTTCATGGCGCTGTTCGGCGTTGTGGGGATATTGATGATCGGCGGCTTCGGCGCGAGGAGCCGAGGGCTGTAGGCCGGCTTGCCTTCCGGGTATTGGGTCATGATCCGAAACGGGTCTTCGGTCTCCGCCATGAAGATCGCCACCGCGCGCGTCGCGACGATGACGCTGCCGCCGCCGACGGCGATCAGCAGATCGGCCCCGACATCGTTCGCGGCCTGCTTCGCCGCGCACACCGAGGCGTAGGTAGAATCCTTCTCGATACCGTCGAAGACGCCTGCATAGCGATCGCCGATGGCCGCCTCGATGCGCCGGACCGTGTCGCTCCGCCGGTTGACGGAGGGGGAACAGACGACGAGGGCCCGCTTAGCGCCCGCTCGATCCACGGCCTGTTTCAAACCCTGCTCGATCACCGCCCGGCCACAGTGAAGACGCCACGAATAACCTGCCGCCCTGAATGCGCTTTCGCTCATCGGTTCCTCCTGGCTCCCACTCGCGCCCTGCCACCATCTTTCCTATTCTGGCTTTCCTATTCTGGCGCAAGACCGACCAAGGACCGAACCCCAATGACCGACGCCACCGGGCCGCTCAAGGGCCTCCGCATTCTCGATCTGACGACGGTGTTGTTCGGCCCGTTCGGTACGCAAACGCTCGGCGACTGGGGAGCCGAGATCATCAAGATCGAGAGTTCTGACAGGCGATCCCTGGCGCCATTCGGGCCAGTTCCGCAACCGCGGCATGAGCGGACAGTTCATGGCGGCGAACCGCAACAAGCGCAGCATCGCCCTCGATCTCAAGCATCCCGACGGCAAGGCGGTGCTGCGCCGGCTGATCCCGGCGGCGGACGCGCTGGTGAGCAACGTTCGCCCCGCCGGCCTTGCCCGGCTCGGATTCGGGTACGAGATCTGTGCCGCGCTCAATCCGAAAATCGTCTACGCGGTGGCTACCGGCTTCGGCCAGGACGGTCCCTGGCGCGCTCGGCCGGCGTTCGATGAAATCATCCAGGCGGCATCTGGCTTCGCGTCGGCTATGGGCACCGATGAGGAGCCCGCCTTTGTTCCCAGCCTGATCGGCGATAAGATCTGCGGGATGGCGCTGTCCTCCGCCGTAACGGCCGCGCTGCTGCACCGCGAACGCACGGGGGAGGGGCAGATGGTGGAGGTGCCGATGCTGGAAACGCTCGCGGCTTTCAACAGCATCGAGATGTTCGGCGGTCTCGCCTTCGTCCCGCCCATCGGGCCATCGGGCTACAAGCGCATGAAGGCGCGGCGCCCGGTGCGGACGAAGGATGGGTGGCTGACCATGCTGCCCTATTCGGGCGACAACTGGTGCGCCTTCTTCGAAGCCGTGGGACACCCGGAGTGCATCGACGAGTTCTCGGTGCACGACCCGGTGTCGCGGGCCCGCAATATCGACCGGATTTATGACCGGATGCGCGACATCGCGCCGAGCCGGACCACGGCGGAATGGGAGGAATTGCTGCTGCGGATCGACGTGCCGCACACGGCTTTCGCGAAGCTGACCGAGATCACCGAGCAGCCGCATCTCAAGGCGGTGGGCATGTTTCCGGAGCTCGAACACGCCACCGAGGGCAAGATCCGACAGGCCCGCCCTCCCGCGCGCTTCTCCGCCAGTCCGGCCGGGATTCACCGTATGCCGCCGCGATTGGGCGAACACACGAATGAGGTGCTGCGCGAAATGGGCTATCGGCAGGCCGAGATCGACGACCTGGTGGAGAAGAAAGCGGTCGCGGTGGCGTGAGTCGGGAGCCGGCAACTAGGTCGGCGCGGTCTCGAACACATAGGGTTCCAGGGACTCCTGGGCACCGCGGCGGAGCTCGTGCCATTTCTCGGGGCCGCCGTAGTACGCCAGGCTGCCGGGCTGCGCCGAGCCGTCGCCGTTGTAGTAGGACAGGCAGTCGCGCAGCGGGCGCGTGCTAATGTCGGCCTCGCGGCAGTGCTCCGCATAGGCGTTCTCCGGCTCTTTCTTCACGTCGACGATGCCGGCGCCCCGCGCGCGCATCGTCTTCAGCATCCAGATCACATAATCGACGTGGCCCTCGATCCCGCGCGTGAAGTTGAACTGTCCGCCGCCGCCCTGCGGGCCCGACATGATGAACAGGTTGGGAAATCCGTGACTGTGCAGGCCGAGGAAGGTCTTGACGCCTTCCGACTGCCACTTCTGCCGCAGGGTTTGTCCGCCGCGCCCGGTGATCATGTTGAATGTCGACGTTGCCATCCACTGAAATCCGGTCGCGTAGATCAGAACGTCGAGCCGATACTCCGAGCCGTCATGGACCACACCCTTGGGGTTGATTTTAGTGACGCCCAGCGGAGCCGTATCGACAAGCGTCACGTGAGGCAGGTTGAACGTCGGCAGGAACTCATCATGGAATGTCGGCCGCTTGCACCCATAGGGATAGTAGGGTTTGAGCGCCGCGGCGGTTTTCGGATCCTTGACGATCGCATCCACGCGAGCGCGGATCTGTTCCATGATCCGGAAGTTGGTGTTGAGCTGACGCTGGATCAGTTCTTCCTGCGATAGCTCTCTCTCGTGCTGCTTGCGTACCTTGAAATCCGCGACCTTGCCCGAGAGATAGTCGTCGTTGCCCTTCAGCGCGGTCCGCCCCGAGGAGATCTTGGCGAGCCGTTCCCGTCTGGCTCGCGCCCAATCAGGTTGCTTCGACCACGCTTCGATCTCCTCCGGCGTCGTCGCGCGTTGGTCGCGAACGTCGATCGAGGACGGCGTCCGCTGGAAGACGTACAGCTCCTTTACGATCTTGGCGATTTCCGGGATGACCTGCACGGCGGTGGCGCCCGTCCCAATGATGCCGACGCGCTTGCCTTCGAGGTCCACGGTGTAGTCCCACCTTGACGTATGGAAGGCCGTTCCATCGAAGGTCTCCATGCCTTCGATCCGCGCCAGCTTCGGCGTCGTCAGAATGCCGTTCGCCAGCACGACATAGCGCGCGCGCATCGCATCGCACCGGTCCGTGAAAACCGTCCAACGGGCGATCGTTTCATCCCAGACCGTCTGCTCGACGGTCGTGTGAAACAGGCAGTGATCATAGAAGCCTGATTTTTCCGCCATGCTCTGGCAGTATTCGAGAATCTCGAATCCGGAAGCGAATTTCATCGTCGGGATGTATTTCATGTCCTCGAGCAGCGGCAGATAGCTGTAGGCCTCGACATCGCAGGCGATTCCGGGATAGCGGTTCCAATACCAGGTGCCGCCGACGTCGCCGCCCTTCTCGCAAAACCGGACGTCGTGCAAGCCGGCCTCGCGCAGCCTGTACCAAAGCAGCAGCCCGGCGAAGCCCGCGCCGACCACGAGAATCTCGCAATCGTCGTGCAAGGGCTCCCGTTCGACAGGCGCGGCTGAATAGACGTCCTCGAGGTACTTGGCGAACTCGCCCTCCATGGCCATGTAATCGGCCGCGCCTCGCCTCGCCTCCTTGAATGCGCGATATTTCGCCTGCTCCTCGGCGTTGAACACCGCGCCGGGCAGCGGCGGCGGCAGCGTCTTCAGCGCTTCGTCCTCGATCGTCGAATAGCCCTTGCCGGCAATCTTTTCGGTTGCCTTGGCGGCGCGGGTGTTGAAGAGCTTCAGGCCCGTGGCCTCGTCGGTGCGGATCGCCAGCGTCATAATCTCTGATGCCCTATTTCGTAGGAAAACGCTCACCCCGGATCGGCGGCCCGTCCGCCCGTCTCCCGGGGAGGCTAGCCGTCGCTCTCGGGGTTATTCAACCCGCCGGCGGTTCTGGTGAGGTGGACCTCCGAGCCGGAATGGCTGACGATGGGGATAAATCTGGAGGGTTCAGGTCATGCTGACGATCGACGCCCAAGTGCACGCCTATGAGCGCAACCATCCGGGCCGGCCCTGGGCCGCCGTTCTCCACGGGCCACCGGAGGTGACAGGCGACGAGATGGTAGCCGCGATGGACGCGGTCGGCGTCGATGGCGCGTTACTGGTCTCGCCGTTCACGCTGTATCGCTACGACGCCAGCTACGCGCTCCAGGTTCGTGCCGCGCATCCCGGCCGCTTCGCGCTGATCAAGCCGGTCGATCCGACGGACCCCGGGGTTGCGGAGACCATCGCGGAATGGAAGGCCACCAACGGGACGGTGGCGATCCGCCTCATGCTGGCCTACGGAATGCCGGACGATGCCGCCCATCCCGGCATCAACGGGGTGCTGGCCGCTGCCGCGCGGCACAGCCTGCCGGTCAATCTCCTCTGCTGGGGGCGGCTGGAGCAGGCCCAGCAACTCGCCGCGCGCAATCCCAGTACCAGCCTGGTGATCGACCATCTCGGGCTGCGGCAGCCATTCGAGCCCCCGGTTCCCAAGGAGCCGTTCGCGGAACTTCCCAAGCTGCTGGCGCTGGCGGCCCATGACAACGTGACGGTGAAGATCACTGGCGCTTGCACGTTGTCGCACGAGCCGTTTCCTTATAACGACATCTGGGACCCGCTCGGCCGCATCTTCGACGCCTTCGGTCTCAACCGCTGCATGTGGGGCACCGATTGGACGCGCGCCACGGCGTTGCTGACCTACGAGCAGGGCGTCGAGGCGTTCCGGGTGACGGACCGGCTAAGCGACAGCGACCGAGCGATCCTCATGGGCGGGACGCTGGAGCGCGTCTATCGCTGGTCGCCCACCGCGCGCTGATCGACCATGGCGTCGATCTCGTCGGGCGCGTAGCCCGCCTCGGCGAGAATCTCGCGGGTGTGCTGGCCGAGCCGGGGCGCGAACTTGCCGGTGGGCGGCGCGGTCTCCGACCATGCGCTCGGCTCGCGCATGGTGCGGATGCGGCCCTCGGATGGATGCTCCCCGAACCCGAAGAACCCGACATCGGCGAGATGCGGGTCGTCGAGCAGGCTTTCCAAGGTGTGCGGACGGATGCACGGAATGTCGTTCTGCTCCAGCAACTCCAGCCACTCGTCGGTGGTGCGGTGCTTCAGCTCCTCGCCGAGCATCTCGTAGAGCGCGTCGATATTCGCCGTGCGCGCGGCGATGTCGGCGAAGCGCGGATCGCGCTCCACCAGATCGGACTTGCCGACGGCGGCGAAGAAGCGGCGCCACTGCCCGTCATTGTACGGCAGCGCGGCTATGAAGCCGTCCTTGGTCTGGTACGGCCGGCGCTGCCGCGACAGCGTGCGCGCGTAGCCGGCCGGACCGGCGGGCGGCTCGAAGGTGCGGCCCTGCATGTGCTCGGCGAGCACGAACTGCGTTATCGTCTCGAACATCGGAACCTCGATGTGCTGGCCGACACCGGTGCGCGCGCGTGCCAGCAATCCGGCGAGCAGCGCATTCGCGGCGGCCGAGCCCACGATGCGGTCGATCGCCGCCATCGGGATGAAGCGCGGCTCGCCGGTCGAGCGCTGCAGCAGCATCGGGATTCCCGAGGCCGCCTGGATCAAATCGTCATACGCCGGGCGTCCGGCATAACGCCCGCCGCTGCCGTAGCCGACCATGCTGAGATAGACGATCGACGGGTTGTGCGCGCGGACCGACTGGTAATCGAGACCGAGCCGGGCCAGCGCCCGTGGCCGGATGTTCGAGGCGAAGGCATCGACGGTCGGTACCAGCCGCAGCAGCGCCTCGCGCGCCGCCGGCTGCTTTAGGTCCATCGCGATGCTGCGCTTGCCGCGCGCGTTATGCTGGAAGCTCCCGCTCATGCCGCGATGGCGCGACACGCCGGTGTAGCGCGACGAATCCCCCTCCGGCGCCTCGACCTTGATGGTGTCGGCGCCGAAATCGGCCAGGATGCGGGTACACCACGGACCCATCTGCACCGTGGTCAGATCGAGCACGCGAATGCCGGCGAGAGGTCCGCTCATGGGTCAATGGCTCGGCTTGGTCGAAAACGGCGTGAGCTGCAGCTCATGCGTCCAGCACGACCGATCCTGAGTGTGCAGGTAATAGAACGCCTCGGCGATCTTCACCGGGTTCATCACGATCTCCGGCCGGTTCCGCACCTTGGGCAGCGCGCGCGTGCCGGGCGAGTCGATCGTGCCGTCGATGACCACGTTGGCCACGTGCACGCCGTGCTCGGAGTATTCCTCGGTGAGCACCTGCGCCAGCGCGCGCATCATCACCCTCGGGTAGTAGAGCGATTCGCCAGTCATGCGCTTCATCCCGCGCAGCGACTTGGCGTTGTTGGTGAAAAAGAACGAGCCCGCGCCCTTGCGGCGCATCGCCGGCAGCACCTCCTTGGCGACGAGGAACGGCCCGCGGCTGGCGATGTGCTGCGCGGTGTCGAAGATTTCTACCGGTATGTGCTCCAGCAGTTCCTTCTCCGGCGGCAGATCGCGGCCCTCCAGATAGCCCGCGTTGTAGATCAGCACGTCCGGCTCGCCGGCGTCGTCGCGAATGCGCGCGAACGCCGCCGCGATGGAGTTTTGCGAGGCGACGTCGAGTTCGACAACCGCGCAGGCGCCACCCTGTTCGCGGATCGCCGCCGCCAAGGCCGAGGCGTTGGGCTCGGAGCGGGTGGTCAGGACGACGAAGAACCCTTCCTGGGCGAATTTCTGCGCGATGGCGCCGCCGACGCCCCAGCGCGCGCCGACCGGCAGGTCGCGATCGTCCAAGGCCCGGCCATGCGCCAGCTTGGTGTTGCGGCCGTCGGCCTGCCATTTGGAGGTGGCCCCGATCACCACGGCGACCGGCTTGCCCGCCGTGTTCCTCGCGCGACCCTCGCTCATTCCGGCCCCTCCCCTTGATATGTCCCGCGTGACGTTGCCATGCTGCCCGGCGCGGCGAAAGCGTCGGGCAGTCGGCCGGGAGGAGAGGAATGCGGTTTCAGGATCGCGGCGTGTTGGTCACGGGCGGCGGCAGCGGCATCGGGCAGCAGGTCTGCTATGCGATGATGGAGGAAGGGGCACGTGTCGCGGTGGGCGATCTCGACCTCGAACGCGCCGAGGCGACGGCCGCGGAAATCCGCCGCCGCAAGGGAGAGGCGCACGCCTTCCAGGTCGACGTCGCGGACCCTGATTCTGTCGCCCGGCTGGTCGAAGCGGCGGCGTCGGCGCTCGGCCGGCTCGACGTGCTGGTCAATTCCGCCGGCATCCGCGAAATCGTCAGCGTACTCGATCTGTCATTCGACGAGTGGCAGCGGGTTATCAACGTCAATCTCTCCGGCACCTTCCTGCCGAGCCAAGCCTTTGCACGCCGCCTCGTGCGCGGGGGCAAGAGCGGGCAGATCGTCAATCTCGCTTCCACGCTCGGCCTAATGGCGGCGCCGAACCGCGCGGCGTACACCGCCTCGAAGCACGGCGTGGTCGGCCTGACGCGCGAGATGGCGCTTGAGCTTGGGGACAAGGGGATTCGCGTCAACGCGGTGGCGCCCGGCGTGGTGCGGACGCCGCTGACCGAACGCTATTTCCAAGACCCGAACTACGCGCAGGCGATCCGCGACATCCACGCGCTCGGCCGCTGGGCGGAGCCGCGCGAGGTCGCCAACGCGATCCTGTTCCTCGCCGACGAGGCCAACGGCTTCATCACCGGCACGATCCTCACCGTCGATGGCGGCTGGACGATCGGCAAGAAAGTGTAACGAGCGGTGGCGCAGGCCAGTCGCACTGGAGGAGACCGTATGCAGTTCAGCTTCACCAGCGAGCAGGAAGAATTCCGGTCGGTTCTGCGCCGTTTCCTCGACGAGAAGTCGCCGGCGGGTGCGGTGCGGCGGATGATGGCGACCGAGGCGGGCTGGGAGCGCGAGAGTTGGCGCGAGCTCAACCAGCAGCTCGGCCTTACTGCCGTCCATATTCCGGAGACCTATGGCGGGCAGGGCTTCGGCTTCGTCGAGCTCGGCATCGTGCTCGAGGAGATGGGGCGGGCGTTGCTCTGCGCCCCCTATTTCGCCTCGACCGTGCTCGCCGCGACCGCGATCATGAATGCCGGAACGGATGGGCGAAAGCTCGCGCTGCTCCCCCAAATCGCCAGCGGCGACACCATCGCGACGCTCGCGTTCACCGAACCGAATGGACGCTGGGATGCCGAGGGTGTCGAGGCGACAGCGACGCCAGCCGACGGCAAGTTTCGGCTCGACGGCATCAAGAGCTTCGTGCTCGACGGCCACACGGCCGACCTGATCGTCGTCCTCGCGCGTCGGCCGGGCTCGCGCGGTGACGAGGGCCTCTCGTTTTTCACCGTGCCCGGCGACGCGCCGGGGCTCGCTCGCCGCGCGCTCAACGTGCTCGATCCGACGCGCAAGCAGGCACGTCTCGAGTTCCGCTCGGTCGAGGCCGAGCTTCTGGGTGAGGAGGGCGGTGGTGCTGCGCCATTCACCAAGACGATGTCGCAGGCCGCGGCGTGCCTCGCGAATGAAATGGTCGGGGGCGCCGATCGGCTGCGTCAGTCGGCGCTCGACTACGCCAATCTCCGCGTGCAGTTCGGCCGCACCATCGCCTCGTTCCAGTCGATGAAGCACAAGCAGGCCGACATGCTGGTCGATGTCGAGCTCGCCAAGTCGGCCGCGTACCATGCCGCCGCCGCGGCCGCCGAGGATGACGCGGACCTGCCGGCCCTCGCCTCGCTCGCCAAGGCTTGCGCGTCGGACGTCTACATGCAGACGGCGATCCACACCATCCAGATCCACGGCGGAATTGGTTTCACCTGGGATAACGACACCCATCTGTGGTTCAAGCGCGCCAAGAGTTCCGAGGTGTTCCTCGGCGACCCGACCTGGCATCGGGAGCGGATGATGCAGGCTTGGGGCGTCTGAGCGGAGGGATGACCATGAGCGAACCGACCGAAGCCTCCGTCCGCGCCGAAGTGCGCGCCTGGCTGGAGGCGAACTGGAATCCCGATCTCGGCCTGGTCGAGTGGCGAAACAAACTCATCGACTCCGGCTGGGGCGTACCGAGTTGGCCGAAGGACTGGTACGGCCGCGAGCTGCCGATGGCGCTCGAGCTCGTGGTCGAGGACGAGATGAAGCGGATCGGCGCGGTCGGTGTCGCCAAGACCGGCATCCGCCGACTCGCGGCCGCAACGCTGCTCGCTCACGGCAGCGACATGCAGAAGGAGAAATTCCTGCGCCGCAGTCTCACCGGCGAGGATACCTGGTGCCAGTTGTTCAGCGAGCCGGGCAGCGGATCCGACCTCGCGGGAGCGATGACGCGAGCCGAGTTCAAGGGCAATCGCTGGGTCGTCAACGGGCAGAAGGTCTGGACCACGAGCGCTCACCACGCCGATTGGGGCCTGCTTCTGGCGCGCACCGATTGGAACGTGCCGAAGCATCAGGGGCTGTCGTATTTCATCCTCGACATCCACCAGCCAAGCGTCGAGGTTCATCCGCTCCGTCAAATGAACGGTCATGCGTCGTTCAACCAGGTCTTCTTCACGGACGCCGAAGTGCCGCCCGAGCATCTGGTCGCGGAGGTGGGCAAAGGCTGGGCGGTTGCGACGACGACGCTGATGCATGAGCGAAGGGGCGCCGACGGCGTGCGGACATGGGGGTTGGCGTCCGACCGTAAGGGCCGGATCTATGACGAGGAGCGGGCGGAGACCGCCACCGTCATGGAGCCGTACAGATGGTATCCGCAGCGCGCAGGGCGGGTGGACCTGATCGTCGAACGCGCCAAGGCGACGGGGCGGAACACCGATCCCGTGGTGCGCCAGGAGATTGCCAAGCTGCTTACCCTGTCGAAGACGGCGGAATGGACCGCGCTCCGTGCCCGCGCCGCCCAAATGCAGGGCCGGCCGCAGGGACCGGAGGGCTCGCTCGGCAAGCTCGTCTCCAGCCACGTGGCGCGCGCCGCGGCGCGGGTTCACACGCTCATCACCGGTGCCGACGCCATGCTCGCCGGAGAGGACGCGCCGATGAACGGAGTGATCGCCGAAATCCTGATCTCGGTCCCGGCGGGTTCCATCGCCGGCGGCACCGACGAGATCCAGCGCAACATCATCGCCGAGCGCGTGCTGCACATGCCCAAGGAGCCGCGCACCGACAATGACCGCCCGTTCCGTGACGTGCCGAAGAACATCGTGACCTGAGCGGGTCACGCGATCGGCGCGTCAGACGCCCTTGAAGCGGCCCTTCCGCTTCTCGACGAACGCGCGCCGCGCCTCCTTCGCGTCGTCCGAACCCTGGAGAATGCCGCCGGCGTTGGACGTGAGCACCATCGTGGTTTCGAGCGTGCTGTCGAGCGCGGCGCGCATGACGCGCTTGCTCACCCACTGCACCAGCGGAGGAATGGCGATCATCCGGTTGCACAACTCCCGCGTGGTTTCCTCGAGCTTTTCGGACGACACGAGGTGGTTGAGCATTCCCCAATCGTAGGCCCGCTCGGCATTGACCTCTCCCGTGTAGGCGAATTCCAGCGCGCGCCCGAGGCCGACCATCTTCGGAAGATAGTACGAGCCGCCGTTCTCGATGATCTGGCCGGCATTGTGATAGCCGATGAAACGGGTCTTCTCGCAGCCGATGCGGATGTCGCAATGCAGCGCCATGTCCATGCCCGATCCGACCGCCGGCCCGTTGATCATCGCGATGGTCGGCTTGCGGATCAGGGCAATGTCCCGGTGCAGCTTGGTGAAGCCGTGGAAGAAGTGCTGGCGCGCCGCATCCGGCCCGTCATGCTCGCCGCGATTGCCGGGAAAGTCGAGCCCGGTGATATCCTCCGACGCTCGCGATCCAAGATTGGCGCCGGAGCAGAACCCCCGGCCGACGCCGGTGAGCACGATGACGCGGATATTGGGGTCGTCGTCGCCCGCGCGCATATACTCGCCGACCTTGGCGACGGTGCCGTTTTCCTCGGCGGTACCGACCAGCGCATTCATCCGCTCGGGGCGATTGAACTTGATCCAGAGGATGCCGCTCTCCTCCGGCTCATAGAGCAAGTGTTTGACAAGCTTCGGTCCCATCGTTTCCTCTCTCCCGATCCTTCCTCGACGAATTCTCGCCCAGGCCATAGACTTTCGCCAGGATGCTGGGGGGAAGTCGCGCCATGATCGACAATGGTCCGGAGACCTGTCTTGCCGGCCTGCGGGTTCTCGATCTCACGCAGTTCGAGGCAGGCCCGTCCTGCACCGAGGCTCTCGCATGGCTCGGCGCCGAGGTCGTCAAGGTCGAGAACCCGAAGATCGGCGATCCGGGCCGCACCGCTGGCGGCCAACCCGGCAAGGACGCCTTCTATTTCTTGGAATACAACGCCAACAAGCGGTCGGTCACGGTCGACCTGAAGCAGCCGGCCGGGCTGCGGATCGTCAAGGACATGGCGGCCAAGGCTGACGTGTTCATCGAGAACTTCGCGCCAGGCGCCATCGAACGTCTCGGCCTCGGCCCGGATGTCGTCCGGGCGCTGAACCCTTCGATCATCTATTGTCAGGTGAAAGGGTTTGGCACGGGCAGTCCGTTCGAGAAGAACCTTGCGTTCGACATGATCGCGCAAGCCTGCGGCGGCCTCATGAGCATCACCGGCGAGGAGGATGGCCCGCCATGCAAGCCGGGTGCGACGATCGGCGACACGGGCACCGGAATGCTGATGGCGATTTCTGTCCTAGGAGCCTATGTGCGGCGGCTGCGCACCGGACAGGGCGAGCATTTGCAGATCGCGATGCAGGACGCGATCCTGCATTACATCCGCAATGCCTTCACTTTCATGGAGCGCACCGGCAAGCCGGCACCGCGAGCGGGATCAAGGACCGTGGGCGGCGGCAATCCGCCGATCGGCGTGTATCCGACCAAGGGCGGCGGCCCGAACGACTACGTCTACGTCTACACCAGCCGAGCCAACCCGGAACACTGGACGCGGTTGCTGAAGGTGATCGGGCGCGAGGATCTGATCGGCGACGAGCGGTTCGACACGCCGGACGCGCGCACCAGTCACCGCGAGGAAGTCGATGCGCTCGTCGCCGCCTGGACCTCGCACCACGACAAGCACGAAGCGATGGAGGTGATCGGTGCCGCCGGGATTCCGGCGGGAGCAGTGATGGACACGAAGGAGCTGGCCGACGATCCCAGCTTCGAGCAGCGCCGCATCCGCCAGACCATCGAGCACCCGACTGTCGGCCCGTACACCATGACCGCCTGGCCGGTCCGCTTCTCCGGCTCGCCACCGGAGGTGAAGCCGTCGCCGCTGCTCGGCGAGCACAACGAGCAAGTACTGACAGACTGGCTCGGCCTCGATCGCAAAGCGATCGCCAAGCTGCGCGAGGACGCGGTGATCGGCGCCTGATCCGTCTGCGCAGCCCTATCGCTGCATTTTCCCGGGAGGACAACATGAGCAAAGTTGACGGCGCCACCTTGATCGCGAGAAGCCTGAAGCAGCACGGCGTCAACTACATGTTCGGGATCGTCGGGTTTCCCGTGCAACCGGTCGCCGCGGCCGCGCAGGAGGCCGGCATCACCTATATCGGGATGCGCAACGAGCAATCCGCCTCATATGCGGCACAAGCGGCCGGCTATCTCACCGGCCGTCCTGGCGCCTGCCTCACCGTGTCAGGCCCCGGCGTCGTGCACGCTCTCGCCGGATTGGCCAACGCCCAGCAGAATTGCTGGCCGATGGTCATGATCGGCGGTGCTTCTCCCACCTACCAAAACGGGATGGGCGGGTTTCAGGAAGAACGCCAGGTGCAGATCGCCTCGCCGTTTTGCAAATTCGCGCACGCCATCGAACACACGCACCGCATCCCGTTCTATGTCGAGCTGGCGGTGCGGCAGTCGATCTACGGCCGCCCCGGCGCCACCTACCTTGACATGCCGGACGACATCATCCGGGGCGAGGTCGACGAGGAGGCGGTCTACAAGGCCGCGACCGTTCGCGAGCCGCCGCGCGCGCAGGCCATGCCCGAGGAGATCGAACGCGCACTCGACGTGCTCGGCTCGGCGGAGCGGCCGCTCGTCATCGTCGGCAAGGGCATGGCGTGGTCGCGCGCCGAGGAGGAGGTGCGCGCCTTCATCGAGCGCACGCAGCTGCCTTTCCTTGCCTCGCCGATGGGCAAGGGCGTGCTGGACGACGACCATCCCTTGTCGGTCGGCGCCGCCCGCAGCCACGCGCTCAATGAAGCCGACGTGATCTTTGTAATGGGCGCGCGGCTCAATTGGATCATGCATTACGGCCTGCCGCCCCGTTTCAATCGCAACGTCCGCATCGTCCAGCTCGACATCGCCGCCGAGGCCATCGGCAACAACGTGCCGGCGGAGGTGGCGCTCGTGGGGGATGGACGTGCCGTGCTCGGGCAGATCAACCGGGCGCTCGACGACCGGCAGTGGTTCTATCCGAAGGACACGCCGTGGCGCGCTGCGATCGCCGAGAAGTCGGCCGAGAACGCCAGGGCGATCGCGCCGATGATCAACGACGAATCAGCGCCCACCAATTACTATCGGGCACTGCGCGACATCCGTGCCTGGGCCCCTCGGGACGCGGTGATCATCGGCGAGGGTGCCAATACCATGGACATCGGCCGCACGCAGCTTCCCAATGCGGCGCCGCGTCTTCGCCTCGATGCGGGCAGTTACGGAACGATGGGGGTTGGGATGGGCTTTGCCATAGCCGCCGCTGTCGTCCATCCCGATCGGCCGATCATTTCGGTCAGCGGTGACTCGGCGATCGGCTTCTCCGGCATGGAGGTAGAGACTGCTTGCCGGTACCGGCTCCCCGTCAAGGTTGTCGTGCTGAACAATGGCGGCATCGGCGGCGGCATCGCGGAATTCCCGAAGGACCGGCCCCTTCCGCCGCGCGTGCTGACGATCGGTGCCCGCTACGATCTCATGATGGAGGCCTTTGGCGGGAAGGGATTCTACATCGAGGATCCGGCGCGCCTGCGAGCCGCGCTCGACGACGCGATGGCGTATGACGGTCCGGCGCTGGTGAATGTCCGGCTGCATCACGAGGCGGGTCGCAAACCACAACAGTTCGGCTGGCTGACGACCTAGCCAGGCTTGCGCGAGGCTCGGCGCCCAAAGTGCGCCAATCCAGACATTGCGGCACGGGAGGGTGAGCATGACAAAATGGAGCGTCTTCAGCCTCAGCCAGATCCCCGACCAGGCGCGGCGCGTCGCCGCGTTCGACGCGGATCTCGGCCTGTTCGAGCTCGCCGAGCAGCTCGGCTACGATAAGGTCTGGATCGCCGAGCACCTGTTCTCGACGTATGGCGTCGTCACCTCAACCCAGGTCTATGCCGCCGCGATCGCTGAGCGGACGAAGCGCATCAGGATCGGCACGGCGGTGGTCGTCGTGCCGTTCAATCATCCGCTGCGCACCGCGTCGGACTTCGCGCTGGTCGACCTGCTCTCGCACGGCAGGCTCGATTTCGGCGCGGGCCGGGCCTACCAGCCGCACGAGTTCGTCGGTCTCGGCGTTCCGATGGAGCAGAGCCGGGCGATGTTCAACGAGGGCATGGAAATCATCGTCAAGGCGTGGACCGAGGAGCGCATCGCGTACAAGGGCGAGTTCTGGACCGTTCCCGAGCCCGTCGAGGTGCTGCCCAAGCCTGTGCAGCAGCCGCATCCGCCGATCTATCAGGCGACCGTCTCGCCCGAGAGCTTCGCACAGGCGGCGCGTCACGGCTGGAACCTCCAGCTCGCCTCGCCCTTCACCTACCGCACTTACCGCGAGCGTTGGATTGACGAGCTGGAGCAGCACTTGCAGCACTACGAGCAGGTGTGCAAGCAGCACGGTCACGATCCGAGGAAAGCCGAGCGCATGATCCTGCTGCCCTTCTTCGTCGACGAGACGGCGGCTAAGGCACAGGCGCTGTTCGCCGAACATGTCGAGTGGTTCTACGCCAAGGTGACGACGAACCAGCTTCTTGGCGCGCCGGTCGAAGGGGTGGTGAAGGGCTACGAGCTGACGATGGCCGAGGGACGTCGGACGCGCGAGATGGGCTATCTCAGCTTCGCGAAGCTCCAGGAGCATCGCGCCGCGATCGCCGACGATCCCGATACCTGTGTCGACAAGCTGCGCGACCTCAAGCGGCGGCTCGGCATCACTGAGTTCTGCCTCTGGTTCAACATTGGCGGCATCGACCCAGAGCACGCCGCCCGCGCAATGCGGATCGCCGCAGAGCGCGTGCTCCCGCACGTCTGAAATTCCGGAGGGAACCGCGCGATGGAACTCGGCTACGTCGGCCTCGGCAATATGGGCGGCGCGCTGGCACGCCGGCTGCTGCTGCGACACCGGCTGCGTGTCTACGATCTGCGACCCGAGACGATGGCACGCCTCGTCGAACTCGGCGCCACGCCGACGCAGAACCCGCGCGCTCTGGCCGAGCAGTGCGATCTCGTGATGACCTGCCTGCCGACGTCGGACCAGGTCCGCGCCGCGACCTTCGGCCCCGACGGGCTGGCCGCAGGGTTGAAGCCGGGATGCCTGATTGCCGACATGACCACCGGTGATCCGAACGCGACGCGGGCGATGGCCGCCGAGGCGGCGGGCCGGGGCTTTACCCTGTTCGACGCCCCGGTGAGCGGCGGCCCGCACGGCGCGGACGCCGGAACCATCGCCATCATGGTTGGCGCGCCGGACGAGCTCTATGCCCGGGTCAAGCCGGTGTTCGAGACGATCAGCCCGAACGTGTTCCACTGCGGCGACGTGGGCGCGGGACATGTGATGAAGCTCGTGAACAACATCATCGCCGCCGGGGTTCGCACCCTCACTTTCGAGGCGTGGCGATGGGGGTTAAGAACGGACTTTCGCTGGAGAAATGCGCCGAGGTCCTGCCGAAGGGTTCCGCGCGCAGCTATTCGACTGAGATCACGCTGCCGCGCCTGGCTTCGGGCGATCTGCTGGCGAACTTCACCTTGGGATTGATGCACAAGGACGTCCGGCTGGCGTGCCAGCTCGGCATCGACAGCGGCGCGTCGATGCCGTTGGCCAATATTGTCCGCGAGCTGTTCCAGATGGCGATCAACGACCACGGGTCGCATGAGGACGTGAACATGCTCATTCGGCTGATCGAGCGCAACGCCGGCGTCCGGGTGGTTGGAGGCTGAGGATCAAGGCGCGGTCAGGCGGCAGACACGCGAGAGCGGCAAGCAGCACGTCGAGGAATACCTCAACGTGAAGGCAGTCTGGATCAGGATGGCCTGAACGGCAATTCGCGTCACGTCGGGCTGGCGGAACTTGGGAGGCGGAGACCCATATGCGTCGGCGATTGCTGGTTATTGGTCTGCTCGCGTTTCTCGTGCCATCCGTCGCATGGGCGCAGCAGCTGACGGTGTTCGCGGCGGCCAGCTTGACGGATGCGATGAAGGACGTCTCGACGGCGTGGGAGAAGCAGGGACATCCGCCGCTGCGGCTGTCGTTCGCCTCGAGCTCGACCCTGGCGCGCCAGATCGAGCAAGGCGCGCCGGCCAATGTGTTTGCCTCCGCCGACGAGAAATGGATGGACTATCTGGCGAAGGCCAACGCGATCGTGCCGGACACTAGGAAGGATCTGTTGAGCAACCAGCTCGTGCTCATCGTTCCCAATGATCGCGCCCGGAAGATCACGATCGGGCCGGACCTCGACCTTGCCGCGTTGCTCGGTCCGAACGGGCGTATTGCGACGGGCGATCCCGCGCATGTTCCGGTCGGCATCTACGCCAAGCAGGCGCTCACCAAGCTCGGATTGTGGGCGAAGGTCGAGCCGCGGTTGGCTCGGGCGGAGGACGTGCGAGGCGCGCTGCTGCTCGTCGAACGCGGCGAGGCGCCGGCCGGGATCGTCTATGCGACCGACGCAGCCGTCAGCCCGGGCGTGGTGGTCGCGGGGACTTTCCCCGAGAGCTCGCACGAGCGCATCACCTATCCCTTCGCGGTGGTCCGCGCCGGGGACACGCCGGAGGCGCGCTCGCTGATGGCGTATCTCGCCGGACCGGAGGGGCGGGTCATTTTCACGCGACGCGGATTCACGCCGCGCTGACCCCAAGATTCCGAGCGCCACCTGTCCCCAGATGTGGTCTACCCTGTTGCGCCTCGTCTGAAAGGAAGCTCCATGAAGCTCAGCGCACGCAACCAGATCAAGGGCAAGATCGCCGCGGTGCAGAAAGGCCAGACAACCGGCCATGTGCGGATCGACATAGGCAATGGCGTCATCATCACGTCGTCGATCACCAACGAGGCGATCGACGAACTCGGACTGAAGGCGGGCGACGACGCCATCGCCGTCATCAAGGCGTCCGACGTGATGGTGGCGAAGTAAACCTGATGATCTCCGCAAGGCCGGCGAGCAGCATCGCGCTTGGGGCGCTTGCTTTCATGACACTCGCGCCGGCGTTGGCAGCCGATCCGCCACCACGAACCGGCGCGGAGTCCGCGGCGACCGTGCCTGCCGGCGTGGTCGTCGAGGGGCCGTCCGGCACCTCGGTAGCGGCCATTCCAGACGACCCCGCCCTCGCGCGGAGCACCGCTTCTCTGGCGGTCGAGCATGGCAAGCAGCAAGCCCAGTACCGAAGGTCCTCTGTTGTGGAGCCTGCTGGAACGGGCCGGCGTCGTCGCGACAGGCGAGCCGGGCGGGCAAGTGCGCCAGACCGTGCTGGTGACCGGCAGGGACGGCTACACGGCAGTTCTGGCGCTCGGGGAGATTTCGCCGGAGTTCGCGGGCAAGCCCGTGATCCTGGCGAATCGCATGGACGGTCGACCGCTCGGCCCTGAGCATCTCCGGCTCGTCGTTCCGGGCGAGCGGCGCGGCGGACGGAGCGTTCGCGACGTGGTCCGGATCACGGTCGGGCCGGCCGCACCCGCGGCGCGCTGATCGCGGCCATCCCGCCGGCACTTTCCATCGCGGAACCGTGATGGCACAGTAGCGGCCGCGCGCTCGCCTGGAGAAGCGGCGCCGGGAGGCTCGAGCCATGATCGGTCTGGTGCGGCTCGCGTTGCGCCGCCCGTACACGTCGGCGATCGCCGCACTGCTCATCGTGCTGATGGGCGCGCTGGCCGTCACGCGGATGATCGTCGACATCTTCCCGGTCATCGACATTCCGGTCGTGATGGTGGTGTGGAACTATCCGGGCCTCACCACCGAGGACATGGAGCGGCGCGTCGTCTTCATCACCGAACGCGCCTACTCCACCACTGTCAACGGCATCCAGCGCATCGAATCGCAGTCCATCCCCGGTATCGGCCTTTTGAAGGTCTATTTCCAGCCCGGCACCGACATCGGCGGCGCCATCGCGCAAATCTCGTCGGTCAACAGCACCATCCTGCGCATCGCGCCGCCCGGGATGCAGCCTCCGGCGGTGATCCAGTTCAATGCGTCCAACGTGCCCGTCGTGCAGATGACTCTGTCGAGCAACAATCTGACCGAGCAGCAGATCTACGACTACAGCCTGAATTTCATCCGGGTGAAGCTGTTCACCATCCCTGGGCTGGCGACGCCCGGTCCGTTCGGCGGCAAGTCGCGGCAGATTGACGTGGCGCTCGATCCGGGCCGGCTGGCGGCGAAGGGCTTCACGCCCACCGATGTCGTGAACGCCCTGCAGAGCTCCAATGTGATCGTACCGGCCGGGACGGCGCGGATGGGCGAGCGGGAATACAACGTCATCCTCAACTCCAGCCCCTCGCTGGTCGATCGCTTCAACGCGCTGCCGCTCGGCGTCTATGACGGCGCGCCCGTGACCCTGGGCGACGTTGCGCACGTCAGCGACAGCTTCGCGGTGCAAGCGAACATCGTCCATGTGGACGGCAAACGAGCGGTCTATCTGGCAATCCTGAAACACGCCGACGCCTCCACGCTCGCCGTCGTCGACGCGGCGCGCGACGCCTTGCCGCAGATCCGGGCGGCGGCGCCGAACGGCCTCGAGATCAAGCTCGATTTCGACCAGTCGGTGTTCGTGCGTGCGGCGGTGCAGAACGTGATCCGCGAGGCGATCATTTCCTCGGTGCTGGTCTCGGTGCTGATCCTGGTGTTTCTCGGCAGCTGGCGGAACACCGTGATCGTCTCGACCTCGATCCCGCTGTCGATCTTCGCCGGCCTGCTCGGCCTGTTCCTGACCGGCAACACGATCAACCTGATGACGCTGGGCGGGCTCGCGCTGGCGATCGGCCTGCTGGTCGACAACGCGACCGTCACCATCGAGAACATCCACCGCAACCAGGCGCTCGGCAAGCCGCTCACCGTGGCGATCCTCGACGGCACCAAGGAGGTGATCCAGCCGCTCACCGTAGCCACGCTGGCGATCTGCATCGTGTTCTTCCCGGTGGTGATGCTGTACGGCGTGGCGCGCTTCCTGTTCATCCCGCTCGCCGTGACCGTCGTTCTGTGCATGTTGGCGTCGTACGTCCTGTCGTTCAGCGTGGTGCCGAGTTTCGCCCGGTTCCTGCTAGCCGGGGATACCCTGCATCACGGGCCGCCGAGCGGCTTCCTGGGCGCGTTCGATCGCGGGTTCGGCCGATTGCGCGCGGGCTACGGACGTGCGCTGGAGGGCGCGCTGCGCCGCCGCTTCTTCCTGCTCGCGTGCTTCCTGCTGCTGCTCGGCGTCTCGGGCGCGCTGGCGACCAAGGTCGGGATGGATTTCTTCCCGCCGGCCGACGTCGGATTGATAAAGCTGCACTTCCGCGCCCCGCCGGGCACGCGGATCGAG
This sequence comes from uncultured Alphaproteobacteria bacterium, assembly GCA_963795435.1. GTDB lineage: Bacteria > Pseudomonadota > Alphaproteobacteria > Acetobacterales > Acetobacteraceae > JAFKFI01. The sequence goes on along the minus strand of CAWCHV010000007.1, from coordinate 2,235,559 downwards.
GACACCGAGCGCCTGGTCCTCGAGGCCGAGGACCGCATCCGCGCGATCATCCCCGCCGCCGAGCTGGAGACGATCAACGACAACGTCGGCATCCCGTCCTCGTACAATCTTGCCTTCGTGCCGAGCGACAACGTCGGCAGCATGGACGCGGAAATCCTGATCTCGTTGAAGCCCGAGCATCATCCGACCATCGACTACATTCGGGCGATCCGCGCGCAGCTGCCCGACGCATTCCCCGGCAGCCTGATCTACTTCCAGACTGCCGACATCGTCAGCCAGGTGCTGAATTTCGGCCTGTCCGCGCCGATCGACATTCAGATCCAGGATGTCGATTTCGCGCGCGCCTACGGCATCGGCCAGAAGCTGCTGCACCGCCTGCACACCATCCCGGGCGTTGCCGACGCGCATCTGGTGCAGGTGCTCAACTACCCGGCGCTGCAGGTGGACGTGGATCGGCTGCGCGCCATCAAGCTCGGCATCGGTCAGCGCGACGTGGCGACCAATTTGCTGACGTCGCTCTCGTCCAGCGCGCTGGTGTCGCCCAATTTCTTTCTCAACCCGCAGAACAACGTGAACTACACGGTCGCGGTGCAGACGCCGATCGACCGGATCCACTCGGTGGACGAATTGCTGAGCACCCCGATCGGCCGGCCCGACGCGACGCAGCCGGCGGGGCCGAGCACGATGCCCGGCTCGACGGTCATGCGGCTCGCCGACGTCGCTTCGGTGTCTCCCCGCCCCAGCCTCGAATCGGTCAATCACTACACCGTGCAGCGGGTGATCGACATTGCCGCGAATGTCGACGGCCGCGATCTCGGCTCCACCGCGAGCGACATCCAGGCGGCGATCGACGACGTGAGCAAGGGCCTGCCGATCACCACGCGGATCGACATTCGCGGCCAGAACGAGGTGATGCAGGCGAGTTTCCGCAGCCTCGCGATCGGCATGATCCTGGCCGTCGTGCTGGTCTATGCGTTGCTGGTGGTGCTGTTCCAGTCCTGGGCCGATCCGTTCATCATCATGATGGCGGTGCCCGGGGCGCTCATCGGCATCATCTGGATGCTGGCGGTGACGCACACCACGATCAACGTCGAATCCTTGATGGGCTCGATCATGACGATCGGGATTTCGGTGTCGAACTCGATCCTGCTGGTGAGCTTCGCGAACGATCTGCGGGCGCGCGAGGAGATCGGCGCGCTGCGTGCGGTGGTGGAAGCCGGGCGCATCCGCCTGCGGCCCATCCTGATGACGGCGCTCGCCATGATCATCGGCATGGTGCCGATGGCGCTGGGGCTGGGCGAGGCGGGCGAGCAGAACGCGCCGCTCGGGCGCGCGGTGATTGGTGGCTTGCTCGTCGCCACGCTGGCCACGCTGTTGATCGTGCCGATCGGCTATACGTTGCTGCGGCGCCGGCCGCCGAGCCTGCACACGCTGGATGCGCGCTTCGCCGAGGAAGCCGCCGGTGCTGGGGGAGACGGCACATGAGAAAGGGACGTGGCGGCGGACTGGCTGTCTATCTGCTGGGGCTGCTGGTGCTGGCGGGTGCGGGGTACGGCGCCTGGCGGATTTGGCGGAACCAGGACGTCGCGCTGGCGGCGTCGCGCGTGACGCTGGCGGATGCCGCCGCGCGTGGCCCCAAGGTGCGGATCGCCATGGTAATCGCGGGTCCGGACGAGCGGCAGATCACGCTGCTGGGCGATACGCGGCCGTATCTCACGGCGACGCTGTACAGCAAGATCGGTGGGTACCTCCGGGCAATCCATGTCGATCGCGGCGACATGGTGGCGTCGGGCCAAATCCTCGCGGAAGTGGACTCCGCCGAGACCGACAGCCTGTACACCAGCGCGCTGACCGATCTCGAGAACAAGCGGCGCAACGCGGCGCGGGCGCATGATCTCGTCGGGCACGGCTCGATGTCGGTACAGGCCGCCGATCAGGCGGACACGGATTTCCGGATCGCGGCGGCGCATCTCGCGCAGGTCACGACCTTGAAATCCTACGAGACCATGCGCGCGCCCTTCGCCGGCCGCGTCACCGCCCGCTTCGTCGATCCCGGCGCGCTGGTGACGAACGCGGCGACCAACCAGACGAGCTCGCAACCGGTTCTTACGATTGCCGACGACAGCCGCCTGCGGGTCGATGTCTATGTCGAGCAGAGGGATGTGCCGTTCATCCATGTCGGCGACGCGGCGGAGGTGAGCGACGCGGCGGACCGGACGCGCATCAGGAAGGCGGTCGTCGCGCGCAGCGCGGGCCAGCTCGATCCGCGCACCCGCACGCTGTTCGTGGAGCTGGAGCTGGACAATTCCGATCATTTCCTGGTGGCGGGCAGTTTTGCCTATGTGACGCTGCACGTGAAGTTGCACAGTTACCCCGAGGTGCCCGCGGCGGCACTGCTGACGCGCGGCAACGGCGCGTTCGTCGCGGCGGTTGGCGCGGACGGGACCGTCCATCTGCAGCCGGTCTCGGTGGCTCGCACCGATGGCGATCATGTGTTGCTGGCGGAGGGCGTGAAGGTCGGCGAGGGGGTCGCGTTGAACCTGCCGGACGAGGTGTCCGATGGCGGGAAGGTGCGGGCGAGCCAGTGAGAGGCGGGTGCGTTACGGCGGTATTGAGGTTTTGTCTCACTCGTCATAGTCCGCGAAGGCGGACCATCCACGATTTTGCGGGTTCGAAAGGAAGGCGTGGATGGTCGGCCTCCGCCGACCATGACGAGGTGAGGACGAAATCGCCTACCCCGGCGCGGCGACGGAGAGCCCGTGGACCTTGTGGTGCTCGATGAGGCGAGCAACCAGTCCCGACGCTTTCGCCTTCTCGACGAAGTCGCGCAGGAACCGTGCGCCACCCGCGTTGTGGCGGGCCGTGCCGACGGCCTGCTGCACAGCCGTGAACTGTCCGTCGAGGATGCGGGCTCCCGGCAGCTTCTGCACATCCGAGAGCAGGCGCGGCCTGAGTCCGGCGAGCGCATCGAGTTTCTCGGCGACGAACTGCTGATAGGCGCCGTCGAGGCTTTCCGATCGCACGAGTTCGGCGTTCTTTATGTTGCGGGCGAGCCAGAGGTCGTAGGCGCTGCGGGCCGTGACCGCGATCTTTATTCCCGGACGATCGACCTCCTCTACCATGTGCAGCGGTGAGCCCGCCGGGACCAGGTAGGTCGCCTCGATCTCGACATAGGCGGGTGTGAACGCGATCTTCTCGGCGCGTGCCGGCTCGGCGCCGATCAGGCCGATGTCCCACACGTCGTTGCCGGCGGCGTCCGCCAACTCGCCGGGCCTGGCGAACGGGACGTATTTCACCGGCACGCCCAATCGCTCGGCGATCTCGCGTGCCATGTCGGGAGCGACGCCCGCGGGGTCGCCGGACGGGGTTTTGCCGGTGACGAGCAGGAAGTTGCCCATGTTGATCCCCGCACGCAGGACGCCGTGTGGTGCGAGCTCGGCAATTGCTTCTCGTGACATGAACAAGAGCTCCAAGGTTCGTGGCGCGATGCTTGACGCATCTTACGCCGGATGGCGCGCACGGCGGCAAGATGCTAGGCGGAAGGTTCAGGAGGGAGGACGCCATGCAGATCGGTTTCAATGCCCCCACATCCGGCCCGCTGATCGAGCCCGACAGTCTCAGCCGCATCGTCACCGAAGGCGAGGCGCTCGGCTTCGACTACGTGACGATCAGTGATCACATCATGGTGCCGCGCAATCTCGACTCGAAATATCCCTATACCGGGACTGGAGAATTTCCCGCCGGCACGCAGGCCGCATGGCTGGAGCAGCTCGCCACCACCGCCTATATCGCGGCGCTTACGAAGAAGCTGCGCTTCGTGCTGTCGGTGATGGTGGTGCCGCACCGGCCCGCCGTGCTGACGGCAAAGCTGCTCTCCACCATCGATTTTCTGTCCAAGGGCCGCCTCACGCTCGGCATCGGCGTCGGCTGGTGCCGCGAGGAGTTCGAGGCCATCGGCGCGGCGCCGTTCGACGACCGCGGGCACGTCACCGATGAGTGGATGGATGCGTGCAGGGAACTCTGGACCGCCGATTTGCCGAAATTCGCCGGCAAATACGTCAAGTTCGACGATGTGGCGTTCACGCCGAAGCCGGTGCAGAAGCCGATCCCGATCTGGGTCGGCGGCGAAAGCGGGCCGGCGCTGCGGCGCACCGTCAAATACGCCCAGGGCTGGTACCCCGTCGGCACCAACCCGCAATTCCCGATGAACACGGTCAACCGCTTCAAGGTCGGGTTGGCGCGGTTTAACGGGTTTGCCGAGAAGGCCGGGCGTGACCCGTCCGGGATCACCGTCGCGTTGCGGGTGTTGGCCGGCCCCGGCGTCAAGCCGCGCGGCTCGATCGAGGGCGAGGCCGAGATGTTCACCGGCGGAGACGCCGATTGGGTGGGGGACATCAAGGCGCTGGCCGGTCTCGGCGTGAGCGCCGTCGATGTCCGGCTGTTCGGCTATGGTCCCAACCAGAGCCTGGCTGGGACGATCGACAACATGCGGCGCTTCCGCGACGGTGTGCTGGCCAAGCTCTGATCCGGGAACCGGCTGCGTCCCGGGCGCAAGGGTCCGGGAACCGTCACGGCCGCTACATTGTTCCGGCACAATGGCTGCGGTATGCCGGCTCGATGCAGGGTTCCTCCGCTCCGGTTCGCAATCGCCCCGCCGGGCCCCTGTCGCCTGACACGGCGTCGGGCGGCTGGCCGCGCGGGACGCTGTTCGGGGCGGAGCGGCAGGGAATACTGCGCCCGGCCCGCGCTACCCGGCGGCTCGTCTTCATCCTGCTCTGGACCCTGGTCGCGATCATGGTCCAGTCCGTCTGCATTCTGCTGCCCGGCCGGCCCAAGGTGATGTTCGCGCGGACCTATTGGAGCGTGTTCTGCCGGATCATGGGCCTCAGCGTGCAGGTCGCCGGGCAGCCGATCCCGGGCGCGCATGGCGGCGACCGGCGGCCGGCCGTGTTCGTCTCGAACCATTCCTCGTGGCTCGACATTCCGGTGCTCGGCGGGCGGTTGGAGGCGTGCTTCATCTCGAAGGACGACGTGGCGCGCTGGCCGCTGGTGAGCACCATCGCGCGGCTGGGGCGGACGGTGTTTATCAGCCGTCAGCGAACGACGATCGGGCAAGAGCGCGATTCGATGATCGGGCGGCTGGCGCGCGGCGACAATCTGGTGCTGTTCCCCGAGGGCACCACTTCGGACGGCTCGCGCGTGCTGCCGTTCCGCTCGGCGTTTTTCGCCATCGCCGGGGGCGACCCGTGCCCGCTGATCCAGCCCGTGTCCGTGGTCTACGACCGGCTCGGCGGCCTGCCGGCGGGACGGGCGTGCCGGCCGCTGTTCGCCTGGTACGGCGACATGGATATCGCCTCGCATTTTTGGCGGCTGGCCCAGCATCGCGGGCTGCGCGCGACAGTGCTGCTGCACCCGTCGCTCGATCCGGCGGGCTTCGCCAGTCGCAAGGCGTTGGCCGAGTCCATCTGGGCGACCGTGGCCGAGGGGGCCGCGACCCTGCGGCAGAACCGGCCGGCGCGGCCGATCGGCACCGAGGCGGTCCCAGCGGTGGCCGAGGAGGCCCCCGCGGCTCATGCGTGAAGCCGTCTCGGTTGTTGACAGCGCATCGGTTCTTCCTGCCAGACTATCGCCGACGGCCGAACCCGGCCGCCCGAAGGGAGAACCCGCCGCGCCCCCGCGCTTGACCCGCCCCGACCATCCGACGATTTCTCCCGCCTTCAGCGCCGGGCCGACCCGGTGCGACGAGGCGGAGCGTGGGCGATGAGGCGAGCGGATCTGACGGAACCCGGCACGAGCGGCCGGCAGGATGCGCCCCCCAAGCGGCTGCACGTGATGACCTGGGGCTGTCAGATGAACGTCTATGACAGCGCCCGGATGGCGGACGTGCTGGCGCCGCTGGGCTACGCGCCGTCGCCCGTGCCGGACGGCGCCGACATGGTGATCCTCAACACCTGCCATATCCGTGACCGGGCCACGGAGAAGGTGTTCTCCGAGCTAGGTCGGCTGCGCTTGCTGAAGGAGCGACGGCGCGCCGAGGGCGGCCGAATGGTGCTCGCCGTCGCCGGGTGCGTGGCGCAGGCGGAGGGCGCCGAGATCCTGGCGCGCGCCCCGTTCGTGGACATCGTGCTCGGGCCGCAGACCTACCACCGGCTGCCGGAGATGGTGGCGCGGGCGGCGCGGGCCGGCGGGGCGGTGATCGAGACCGATTTCCCGCCCGAGCAGAAATTCGATCTGCTGCCCGACACCGCCGCCCCCCAGGGCATCACCGCGTTCCTCACCGTTCAGGAAGGCTGCGACAAGTTCTGCAGCTTCTGCGTCGTGCCCTACACGCGAGGCGCGGAGGCGAGCCGCCCGGCGGCATCGGTGCTCGCCGAGGCGCGCCGGCTGGTGGCGCAGGGGGCGCGCGAGATCACGCTGCTCGGGCAGAACGTCAACGCTTGGCACGGCGAGGCGCCGTCGGGCGGCAATTGGGGGCTCGGCCGGCTGATCCGCGAACTCGCCGAGATCCCGGATTTGCTGCGGCTGCGCTATACCACCTCGCATCCGCGCGACATGAACGCGGAGCTGATCGCCGCGCAGGCCGAGGTGCCGGCGCTGATGCCATTCCTGCATCTGCCGGTGCAGTCGGGTTCGGACCGAGTGCTTGCGGCGATGAACCGCAAGCATAGCGCCATCGACTACCTCCGGCTGATCGAGCGGTTGCGCGCGGCGCGGCCAGACCTCGCGCTGTCATCCGACTTCATCGTCGGCCATCCGGGCGAGACCGGGGCGGATTTCGACGCCACGCTGGCCCTCGTTCGCGAGATCGGCTTTGCCCAGGCGTTCAGCTTCAAGTATTCGCCCCGCCCCGGAACCCCGGCGGCCGGAGTGCCCGCCCAGGTGCCGGAGGCCGAGAAGGACAGCCGGCTGCAGGAACTCCAGGCCCTGCTGCGCGAGCAGCAGCAGGGGTTCAACCGTAGCTGCGTCGGTCTCACCCTGCCCGTCCTGTTCACCGGCCCCGGCCGCCATCCCGGCCAGGTGGCCGGGCGTTCGCCGTTCCTCCAGCCGGTGCATCTCGCCGGCCCTGCACGGCTGATCGGCGCCGTCGCCCCGGTGAAGATCGAGGCGGCCCTTCCCAACTCTCTTACCGGAACTCTGCAACCCCCAACTCGGCAAACCCAGGAGCGAGCCTCCGCTTGACCCACGTCTCCGCGACTGCCGCCCCCGCTTCTCCCTTGCCCGGCTCGGCCGGAGGGAAAGCCATCACCCTCCAATTCAACGACAACACGCTGCTTCCGCTCCTGCTCGGCGACCATGACCGTCATCTGGTCCGCCTTGAGCAGGCGCTCGGCGTGCGGATGTCGTGCCGCGGCAACCGGGTGGCGATTGCCGGCGAGCCGGCCCGCGTCGACGCCGCGCAGGTGGCGCTGCAAGGGCTGTGGCACCGCCTGGAGCGTGGCGAGAGCGTGGGCAAGCCCGATGTCGAGGCGGCGATCCGGCTGGCGGACGCCGAGGCCGACCCGCGCCTGCCGCTGCCGGACCTTCCCGCCATCCGCACCCGAAGGGGTGCGGTCGGGCCGCGCAGCCCGGGGCAGGCGGCCTACATGGACGCGCTGTCCTCGCAGGAGATGGTGTTCGGCGTCGGCCCGGCCGGCACCGGCAAGACCTACCTCGCGGTGGCGCAGGCCGTCGCCATGCTGCAGGCCGGCAAGGTGGATCGCATCGTGTTGTCCCGCCCGGCGGTGGAAGCGGGCGAGCGGCTAGGCTTCCTGCCGGGTGATATGAAGGAGAAGGTCGATCCTTACTTGCGGCCGCTATACGACGCGCTTCACGACATGATGCCCGGCGAGCAGGTGATCCGGCGGCTGGCCAACGGCGAGATCGAGGTCGCCCCGCTCGCGTTCATGCGCGGCCGCACGCTGGCGCATTCCTTCGTCATCCTCGACGAGGCGCAGAACACCACGCCCGTGCAGATGAAGATGTTCCTCACCCGCATGGGTGAGGGCACCCGCATGGTGGTGACGGGGGATCTCAGCCAGGTGGACCTGCCGCCGGGCGCTCGCTGCGGCCTGCGCGACGCACTCGACACATTGGAGGGCGTTGCCGGCATTTGCGTTGTCCGCTTCGACAAGCGCGACGTGGTGCGCCATCCCCTGGTCGCGGCCATCGTCGATGCTTACGAGCAGCGCGAGGCGGCCGAGGGTGACGCCCGCCGCGAGGGCTTGCGCGAGAGGGTGGCCGAGGCCCGGCCAGGGGTGGTACAATCCCGGCCAGGAACCGGCAAGTAGAGATGGACCCAGGAGGAAGTAGGGGCCCCGCGTCGGCGGGGATCCCGGTTGTCGTGACAGACCCGGCGTGGCGGCGGTTCGTACCGCTGGCGGAGCGCGTCGCCATCCGCGCGGCCCGAGCTGCCGGTGGCGCGGGCGGCGTCGTCCTCGCCGACGACAGGACGGTGAAGCGGCTCAACGCACGCCATCGCGGACGTAACAAACCGACCAACGTGCTAACCTACGAGGGCTCCGCGCCCGGCGTTCACGGCGTGCGGCTGGGCGGGGAGATGATCCTCGCCCTCGGCGTGGTGCGGCGGGAGGCGGCGGCGGCGGGCCGTCGGACGGCGCATCATCTCGCGCATCTCGTGGTGCACGGCGCGCTGCACCTCGGCGGCCATGACCATCATCAGGCTGGCGAGGCGCGGCGGATGGAGATGGCGGAGGCGCGCATCCTCCACCGGCTGCGGGTGCCCAATCCGTGGAAGCGCGCATGAGCGGCTCTCACCACAACGGCTCCGGCCATCGGGCGCAGCTGCTCGGTCGGCTGCGTGACCTGCTGTTGCGGCGCGCCGTCGAGCAGAGCGTGCGCGAGTTGATCGCCGAGCTGGTGCAAGAGGCCGCCGAGGCACCGACATCGCCGGGGATGCCGCCGGAGCTCGACCGGCAGGAACGGGCGCTAATCGCCAACGTGCTCCGCCTGCGCGGGACCACCGCGGACGACGTGATGGTGCCGCGCCCCGACATCGTGGCGATGCGTGTCGACGTGACCCTGCAGCAGGCGCTCGAACAGATCCGCACCGACGGCCACTCGCGCCTGCCGGTCTATCGCGAGCAGCTCGACGACATCCTCGGCATGATCCACATCAAGGACGTGTTCGCCTATGTCGGGCGGCCCGAGGCGTTCTCGCTGGAGGCCATTCTGCGGCGGCCGCTGATGGTGGCGCCCAACATCCCGGTGCTCGACCTGCTGCTCCAGATGCGGCAGGCGCGGATGCATCTGGCGCTGGTGATCGACGAGTACGGCGGTGTCGACGGCCTCGTCACCATCGAGGACCTGGTCGAGACCATCGTGGGCGATATCTCCGACGAGCACGACGAGGTGACGGTGCCGATGGTCAGCGAGCGCGGCGACGGCGCGCTCGACGTCAACGCGCGCATGGACGTCGAGGATTTCGAGAAGCGGATGGGTCCGGTGTTGACCGAGGACGAACGCAACGCCGACATCGACACCGTGGGCGGGCTGGTGTTCACCCTGGCCGGCCGCGTGCCGGCGAAGGGCGAGGTGATCAGCCACCCGTCGGGCATCGAATTCCGCGTGCTGGACGCCGACGCGCGGCGCATCCGCCGGGTGCGCGTACGCCGCCCCACGCCGCAATCCGCCGCCGCGGAGTAGCGCGGCCGCGCGTTGGAACCGGCCGGCCGCGCGCCATATACGTTGGGGAAGGAGGCACCCATGCTCATTTCAGATGTCCTGCGGACCAAGGGCCGCGAAGTGATCACGGTCCGCACCACCGACAAGGTCAGCGTCGCCGTGCAGAAGCTCGGCGAGAGGCGTATCGGTGCGCTCGTGGTGGAGGACCGGTGGCACAAGCCCACCGGCATCTTCTCCGAGCGCGACCTGGTCCGCGCGCTCGCTCGGCTTGGGCCGCAGATCTATGACTTCGAGGTCCATGAGCTGATGACGTCGCCTTTCTTCAGCGCCCACAAGGAGGACCGGATCGACGCGGCGCTGGGGCTGATGACGATGAAGCGCATCCGCCATCTGCCCGTGCTGGAAGGCGACGAGCTGATCGGGCTGGTGAGTATCGGCGATCTGGTCAAGTACCGGCTCGACGAGAAGGAGCTGGAGGCCAACGTGCTGCTCGAGATCACCCGGATGCGCGCCTGAAAGGCGGCGGAAAAACCCCCTCCCCTTGCGGGAGGGGGTAGGGGGAGGGGACCACGCTCCCTTGTGGGCACCGACCCCTCACCCCGGCCCTCTCCCACACGGGGAGAGAGGGAAGCGGTGGCCCTGGCTGGGCCTTGCCGCTAGGGTCCGCGCGTGATGCGGATACTGGCACTCGATTCGGCGCTCGCGCGCTGCTCGGCGGGGATCGTGATCGACGGGGAGCTGGTCGCGGCCCGGCAGCAGGACGCGGCGCGCGGTCACGCGGTCCTGTTGCCGGCAATGGCGGCGGAGGTCCTGGCCGAGGCGGGCGTCGTCGGGAGCGCGCTCGATTTTATCGCGGTGACGGTCGGGCCGGGCCGTTTCACGGGCGTGCGGGCGGGGCTCGCGCTGGCGCATGGCATCGCGTTGCCGGCCGGTCTGCCGGTGGTTGGCGTGACGGTCGGGGAGGCGCTGGCGGATGCGCTGCCGCATCTCGGAGGACGCGCTTTCTGGTCGGCGATCGACAACCGGCGGGGACGTGTCTTCATCGAGCATGACGGCGGGGTCGCGGCGCACCCGCTGGAGGCGCTTCCGTCGCCCGCAGGGCGCATCGCGGTTGGCGGCGATGCGGCCATCGCGGTCGCGGCATGGCTCGCGGCGCGGGGCGCCGACGTCATGCTGACCGATGCCCGGCTGCCGCTCGCACGGCACGTCGCGATGTCCGGCCTCGCGCGCCAGCTTGGCACGCTGCCGCCGCGCGCGGCGCAACCGCTGTATGTCGACGCCCCCGAGGCAAAGCTCCCGGCCGGCGGCCAGCGGCCACCGCCGGCCGCGCGATGACCGGGCAGGACGCAATCATCGTCCCGGCGACCCCGGTGCACGCGATCATGCTGGCGGTCATTCACGCCTCGGCGTTCCCGCAAGACGAGGCGTGGGGGCCGGACGCGATCGCGCTCTCGCTCGAATTGCCCGGCGCATTCGGTCTGCTGGCGGAGGGTGCCGGGATGATCCTCGCCCGGGTGGCCGGCGGCGAGGCGGAGGTGCTGACGCTCGCCGTGGCCGAGCCGTCGCGCCGCCGGGGCGTGGGAGCGGCGCTGCTCGGCGCGGCGATGGCGGAGGCGGCGGCGCGGGGCGCTGCGGCGGTATTCCTCGAGGTCTCGACGCGCAACGAGGGGGCGCGGCTGCTTTACGCGCGGTCCGGGTTTACCGAGGTCGGACGGCGCGCGCGCTACTATGCCGACGGCGCCGACGCCCTGGTGCTTCGGGCTCCGCTCAATTCCCCCGACGCAGCAGCAACCGGCTGACACCGTCCGGTTCGGTATCCAGGGAAACCACCGTGTGGCCCTGTTCCTGGGCGGAGCGCGGCACGTTGCGCAGCGGTTCGTCACCGCGGAGGCGCACCAGCAGCGTCTGGCCCGGCGCCAGCCGATCAAGGGCGAGGCGGGTGCGCACGAAGGTCATCGGGCAGGTGTCGGTTGTGATGTCGATCTCCCGATCGGCGGTTTTCATCTTTGTCACCATTGCCCGGTTATTGACGGCCCGAATATCCATTGCGAAACGGCTAGCGTACACCTTATATGGCGAAAGTCTTGTATCTGAAAGGACCTGTGATGGCCGAAAGTCCGGCAAACCAGAACGTGCTGGGACTGGTGGCGCAAATCGTCTCCGCCCATGTCTCCAACAATTCAGTTCCGCCGGATGCGCTGCCCTCGCTGATCCAGGAGGTGTTCAAGACACTCTCCGGGGTCGGCAAGGAACCAGCACAGCCGGATCGGCCGCAACCGGCAGTTCCCGTCAAGAAATCCGTCTTCCCCGACCACATCATCTGCTTGGAGGACGGCAAGAAACTGAAGATGCTGAAAAGGCATCTCAAGACCGCCTACAACATGACGCCCGAGCAATACCGGGAGCGCTGGGGCTTGGCGTCGGACTACCCGATGGTGGCGCCGAACTATGCCCGCCACAGATCCTCCCTGGCCAAGAAGATCGGCCTCGGCACCAAGCCGCGCACCGGCGGGCGGAAGTAGCCGCCGCTTCCTCCCATTCCCGCGCGCCCCTCGGGTTGAGCGCCGGGGAGACGCGGCGTTGGACAGGAGCCGCTCGCATCGGCTACGCCGTGGCCGTCGCCGGGGCTGGGACCTTTGTCCCGGTGACCGTCGGGTGTGACCGTCAGGGACTGCGAAGCGGGCCGCAAGGGATCGGATGGAATCACGCATCGAGCGCCTCTGCGTCGAGAGGGGACTGAAGATGACCGGCCAGCGCCGGGTCATCGCGCGCGTGCTGTCGGAGGCGAGCGATCATCCCGACGTGGAGGAGCTCTACCGGCGGTCGGCGGCGCTCGACGGCCGAATCTCGATCGCGACGGTCTACCGGACGGTCCGGCTGCTCGAGGAGAAAGGCATCCTGGAGCGGCGGGATTTCGGCGGTGGGCGCGCGCGCTACGAGCCCACCGAGCACGGCCACCACTACCATCTGATCGACATCGACTCGGGCAAGGTGATCGAATTCCAGGATGCGGAGCATGAGCGCGTGATGCAGGCGATCGCGACCCGCCTTGGGTTCGACCTGGTCTCGATGCGGCTGGAGCTGTTCGGCCGCCGCCGCGAAGCGCCGGTCGGCGAGGCCGCGGTCAAGGCCGGGCCTTCCAAGCGCCGCGCCAAGCCAGGCGACCCGGAACAGGTCTTGGACGCCCAGGGCAGGGCGTCGCGGTGACAGCGGAAAAGCCGATCGGCGCGATGCCGGAGCCCGGCATCGGCGAGCTTCGCGCGGGCAATCTCGGCGTGCGCCTCGCCCGCACCCCGGCCGAGATCGACAAGGTCCAGTCGCTCCGGTTCCGCGTGTTCTACCAGGAGATGGGCGCCTCGCCGGACCCGCTGACCGCCGCGACACAGCGCGACCGGGACGCATTTGACGGGGTCGCGGATCACCTGCTGGTGGTCGATCACGCGATCGGGCCGGGCCTCGAGGGCATCGTCGGCACCTACCGGATGATCCAGCGCGACGGCGCGGCGCGACTCGGGCGGTTTTACTCGGCCGACGAGTACGACATTACCCGGGTGGTGAACTTTCCCGGGCGCGTGCTCGAGCTCGGGCGTTCGTGCGTCGATGAGGCCTATCGCGGCCGGGCCGCCATGCAGCTGCTCTGGCGCGGGATAGCCGCCTACGTGTTCTACCATCAGATCGACCTGATGTTCGGCTGCGCCAGCCTGCCCGGAACCGACCCCGACGCGCTGGCCACCGAGCTGACCTATCTCTACCAGAATCACCTCGCTCCGCCGGCCCTGCGGCCGCGCGCGCTGCCGCACCGCTACGTCGACATGCGGCGGATAGACCCCGACGGCATCGACCCGCGCCGTGCGCTCGGCCAGCTCCCGCCGCTGATCAAGGGCTACCTGCGGCTCGGCGGCTTCGTCGGCGACGGCGCGGTGATCGACCCCCAATTCAACACGATCGACGTGGCCGTGGTGGTCAAGACCGACTTGGTGACCGACAAATACTATCGCCACTACGAACGCCAGCTGCGCGAGGCCCTGGACTGAAGCTAGATCCGGCGATCCCCGTGACGCGGCGCGTGTCCGATCCCGCCGAGGCGGCCGGCGGCGGGTCGGGCCTGCTGTCGCGCCTGCGCCGGCTGCGGTCGTGGCGGGCGGATCTCGCCGCGCTCGTGCTGGGCGCGCTGTCCGCCGCGGCGCTGCCGCCGGTTCACGCCATCCCGGTGCTGCTGGTCGCGGTTCCCTTGCTGCTCGTGCTGGTGGATGCCGCCCCCGGACCGGCAGTGGCGGCGCGGCGCGGCTGGTGGTTCGGCTTCGGCCATCACCTGATCGGGCTCTACTGGATCACCGAAGCCATCATGATCGAGGCGGCGCGCTACTGGTGGTTCGTGCCGATCGCCGTCCCCGCGTTGTCGGCAATTCTGGCCGTGTTCATCGCCGTCCCGGTCGGGCTGTCGCGCCTTGCCCGGCCGGGCTGGCGGCGGGCGCTGGTGCTGGCCGGCGCCTGGACGCTCGCCGACCTCTCGCGAGCATGGGTGCTCTCCGGCTTTCCCTGGAACCCGTGGGGCGGGGATTGGGCGATTCCCGGGATGGTGGGAGACGTGTTCATCCAGCTCGCCGCGTTGATCGGCGAACCTGGTTTGACCTTCCTTACCGTCCTCCTTGCCTGCGTGCCGACGCTGGGCTGGCCCGGCTGGGCCGGCGGTGCCGCGCTGCTGGCGGCGTGGTCGGCGTTCGGCGTGGTCCGGCTCGATCGACCCGCGCCGCAGCCGCAGGGCGTCACGGTCGTGCTGGTGCAGGGGAACGTCGCGCAGGGACAGAAATGGAACCGGGCGATGATGGTGGACATCTTCCGTCGCTATCTCGCCCTTACCGAGCAGGGGGTCGCGGCGGCGGGCGCCGGCCCCAAGGTGGTGGTCTGGCCGGAGACCGCGAGCCCGTTCCTGCTCGCCGACGACCCCGCCGCGCGCGAGGCGATCGCCGCCGCTTCGGGCGGGTCGCCGGTGCTCGCGGGCACGGTGCGCTTCGGCGCCGACAACCGGCCGCGAAACTCGCTCGCCGCCATCACCGGGACCGGCGCGCTGGCCGGGCTGTACGACAAATGGCATCTGGTGCCGTTCGGCGAATTCCAGCCGGACTGGTTCCCCCTGCCGCTCCAGATCGTCCCCGGCGGCGGCTTCGCGGCCGGCCCCGGGCCGCGCACGCTGCGGATGCCGGGGATGCCGCCGGCAGGGCCGATGATCTGCTACGAGGCGATCTTCCCCGGCGAGATGGTGGACAAGGCCGATCGACCGGACTGGCTGGTGAATGTCACCAACGACGCCTGGTTCGGCAATTCAAGCGGACCGCGCCAGCACCTCGCCGCCGCCCGAATGCGCGCGGTCGAGACCGGGTTGCCGTTGATGCGCGCCGCCAACACCGGTATCAGCACCGGCTTCGATGCTCGCGGCCACGAACTCGGCCGCCTGCCGATGGGAACCAGAGGCACGTTGGAGCTGCCCCTCGGCGGCGCGGAACCTCCGACGGTATTCGCGCGTGGCGGGTTGATGATCCCGGCTCTGCTCGCGCTTCTCGCCATGATCGCGGGATTCGCCAATCGGAAAAGGCCTTTGCGGTCAGGATTGAACGTCAGTTAATCTTTTCTCAGACAACAGGCAATTTGTGATACGCCGCGTTGCAAATGTGACTGAATGATTGACTATTCTCGGTTGTGCCGCTAAGAATGGTTAAATCAAAGTGCACCCGCCCGGACCGCATACACGGGCAGCCGTGCTGGAGGTTGAGCGATGCAGGACGGCTTCAAAGGAGACTTGCGCATGGCACGGCCTGACCAGGCGCTGGGGGCGGAAAAGGAAATCGGCCGTCCGAGCCCGATCGACGTGCACGTGGGCTCACGCATCCGGCTGCGCCGGACGTTGATGGGCATGTCGCAGGAGCGGCTCGGCGAATTGCTCGGCCTCACCTTTCAGCAGGTTCAGAAATATGAACGCGGCGTGAACCGGGTCGGCGCGTCCCGCCTGTTCGACCTGTCGCGGGTGCTGGATGTCCCCATCAGCTTCTTTTTCGACGACATGCCGGACAGCCTCTCGGGCCATCCGGGCGTGCAGTCTCGCGGCCGAATCGCCGGCTTCGCCGAATTGCAGGACGTATTTGGCGACGATACGCTGAACCGGCGCGAGACGCTGGAGCTGGTGCGCGCCTATTACCGGATCACCGACCCGGCGGTGCGAAAGCGGGTGTTCGAGCTCATCAAGTCGATGGGTCCAGGGGAGCCGTAGTCAGTCGCGTAGCTGAGGGTTGTCGAAGCGCGGGTGGCGCAAGCGATCAAGCGCGCCGCGCAACGCCTCGGCCAAGTCCCGCTTCTCGTGCTCGCCGAGGCTGGCGCCCACTTCCACCTGAACGTCGCGATTGGTCAGCAGCAGCGCGGGGACACGGCCCTGCCGTTCCACTAGCACGACGTTGAGCCAAGCCGCCGCCAAGGTCTGCTCCTCGCGCTGGCCGTGCATGTCGGTGCGCCGGATCCGCAGCCCATCCTCGGTCAGCAGAACGAGTTCCGAGGCGCGCGCGCGCCTCGCGTTGAGCCGCAGCAGGAAGACCGCGAGCCCGATCTCGACGAAGGAGAACCCGGCCACTGGCCACGCGCCAATCAGCCAGAAGCGCAGCACGGTCAGGCCCGACAATCCACAGATCGCCGCGATCAGGATGCGCAGACCGCGCGGCGAGAGGCTGCGATGCGGCACGATCACCGCCTCGAACAGGGTGGCACCGGGGCTGCCGTGTCCGTCCATCCCGTCAATGTAGCGCGCGAGGAGCCGATGTAACCCCTTGCTGGACGGAATGGCCCGCGCGAAAGATCGTGAATGCCAGCCGCACCGATCCCCCGCCGATCTCCCGCGCCGCGCAAGCCGCGCGCAATGCCGGCGGCGGACGTCCGGCCGTTCCTGGAAGCCTTGGCGGCGGTCAATCCCGACCCCAGGAGCGAGCTCGACTATGCCGATCCGTTCACCCTGCTGATCGCCGTCCTGCTGTCGGCGCAAACCACGGACGCGGGGGTCAACCGGGCCACGCGCACCCTGTTCGCCGAGGCGCCGACGCCGGATGCGATGGTCAAGCTTGGCGTCGAGGGGGTCGGCCGGCACATCCGCACACTGGGGCTGTGGCAGGGCAAGGCGCGCAACGTGGTCGAGCTGGCTCGCCTGCTGATAGAGCGCCACGGCGGAGAGGTGCCGCGCGATCGCGAGGCGCTGGAGGCGCTGCCCGGTGTCGGACGCAAAACCGCCAGCGTGGTGCTCAACGTGGCGTTCGGCGAGAGCACGATGGCGGTGGACACGCATATCTTCCGCCTCGGCAATCGCACGGGCCTCGCGCCCGGCAAGACGCCCCGCGAGGTCGAGGACGCGCTGGTGCGTCGCGTGCCGCCGGACATGCTGCGCAACGCGCACCATTGGCTGATCCTGCACGGACGCTATGTGTGCAAGGCTCGGGTGCCGGAATGCTGGCGCTGCGTCGCCGCGGCCTGGTGCCGCTTTCCCGACAAGACGCCGCCACCCGTGAAGAGACCAGCGAAGCGCCAGCCGCCATGAGCCGCATCATCATCCAACCAACGGACATCCTGGGCGTGGTGGATGTGCAGCCCACCTTCATGCCCGGCGGCGAGCTGCCGGTGCCCGGCGGACACGAGGTGGTGCCCGTCATAAACGGCCTGCTGGCCGGCCCGTTCGCGCACGCCTTCGCCACCCAGGACTGGCATCCGCCCGGCCACGCCTCATTCGCGACGACGCACGGCCGGGAACCGTACGATACGGTCGCGCTGCATTACGGCGAGCAGGTGCTGTGGCCCGAGCATGGTGTGCAGAACAGCCCCGGAGCGGCGTTGCATCCGGAACTGGACACGACGCGCATCGAGGTGACGATCCGCAAGGGGTTCCATCCGGGGATCGACAGCTATTCCGCGTTCTTCGAGAACGACCGGTGCACGCCGACCGGGCTCGACGGCTATCTCCGCGCCCGCGGTTTCCGCCGCATCTTCTTCGCCGGACTGGCGACGGATTTCTGCGTCGCGTGGTCGGCCGAGGATGCGGCGCGGCTCGGCTACGAGGTGTGCGTCATCGAGGACGCCTGCCGCGCCATCGGCCTGCCGACCACGGACGGACGCAGCACGCTCGATGAAGCGCGCGAGCGCCTATGCGCGGCCGGCGTGGAGTTCGTCCGGGCGGACAATCTCGCTGGCTGAGCGCTAGACGCGCAGGAAACCGACCAGCCGCTCGGCCTCCGCCACGATCGGGTCAGCGATCTCCGCGGCCCGTTCGGCGCCGGCGCGCAGCACGGTGTCGATCGTCGCGGGATCGGCAAGCAGACGGCGAGTCTCGTCGGCGATCGGGCTCAGCTTCTCGACGAGAAGCGCCGACAGCGCTTCCTTGAACGCGCCAAAGCCTTTGCCGCCATGCTCGCGCAGCACGCCGGCGTGGTCGGTCCCCGCGAGCGCCGCGTAGATGCCGACAAGGTTGCGCGCCTCGGCCCGGCCCTCGAGCCCCGCGGGTTCGGAGGGCAGCGGCTCGGGATCCGTCTTGGCGCGGCGGATCTTGAGCGCGATCGTGTCCGGGTCATCGTTTAGGTTGATCCGGCTCTGCTCCGAGGGGTCCGATTTCGACATCTTCTTCGTCCCGTCGCGGAGACTCATCACCCGCGCGGCGGGGCCGAGGATCAGCGGCTCGATGGCGCGGAAGAACTCGACGCCGTAGTCGTGGTTGAATTTCTGCGCGATGTCGTTGGCCAGCTCGAGGTGCTGGCGCTGGTCGTCGCCGACCGGCACTCGGGTCGCGTGATAGGCGTGGATGTCGGCGGCCATCAGGTTCGGGTAGACGTAGAGCCCGGACGAGGCGGCCTCGCGATCCTTGCCCGCCTTGTCCTTGAACTGCGTCATGCGGTTGAGCCACCCGAGCCGGGCCACGCAGTTGAAGATCCAGGCGAGCTGGGCGTGCGCGCGCACCGAGGATTGCAGGAACAGGATGTGTCGCTCGGGGTCGATGCCGCAAGCGAGCAGCACGGCCGCCATCTCGCGGGTCTGCTGCATGAGCGCCGCCGGGTCTTGCCAGGCGGTGATCGCATGCAAATCAACCACGCACCACAGGCACTCATGGTCGCGCTGCAACGGCACCCAGTTGCGGATCGCGCCGAGGTAGTTGCCGAGAGTGGGAATGCCGGAGGGCTGGATGCCCGAGAAGATGCGCTGCATGGGAGGCTCTGGTTGCGAGGATGGGTTGTCCGGCGGGAATGGGGCGTGGGTCAAGCGTCGGGGCGGGAACGGGTGACGGAAGATTCCTCCAGGCCGGCAAGCTCGCTTTCGACAACCGCGCGCAGTGGCGGCAATGCGAGTTGCACTGCCTCCCATATCTCACTCGTGGTTATGTCCTCGTAGTCATGCCGGTAGACGTTTCCGGCCCCCGCCATGTTCTTCCACGCAATGGACGGATGGCGGGCCTTCATTGCGCCGGGCAACCGGCGAGACGCCTCGGAGATGATCTCGAGGCAGCGTGTGACCGCATAGACCGTTCGTGGATCGGCACTGAACGTCTCGTAGCTGAACCCAGCGATGAACCGAGCGGCCAGATCAATGTGATGCTTGATATCCAGGAGTGCCGCGAGCGCGGATTCAGAACGCATAGACGGCGTCTGCGGTGGCCGCTGGCCTTACATAGGGCTTGAGCCCGTCGTGGTTCACGACATCGACCGGGCCGTCGAACAATCCGGCGATATAGTCTTTCAATCCGACATAGTCGAAAAGCGTGACACGCGCTGCTGGGTCTAGCTCGACCATAATGTCAGTATCGCTATCGGATCGCTCGTCGCCGCGTGCTCGTGAGCCGAACAGGGCCGCGTGCATGACGCCGCGAGCGCGCAGTTCCCGTTCGTTCTCCCGCAGCCGGGCGATGATTGCTTCGCGGTCCATGTCCGCTGCATAACACGGATGGCCCGCTTCCGGCAGCGGTCTCGCGCCCGCTCACTCAGGAATCCCCCGCACCCCCTTCGTCGTGGAATACTCGAAGTGCAGCGCCTCGCCGGGATGGACGATGGGGTGGATGGCGTGTGCGGCGACCGCCGCCTCGGAGAAGCCCTGCAGGATCAGCTTGAGCTTACCGGGATAGGTTGCGACGTCGCCGATGGCGAAGACGCCGGGCAGGCTGGTCTGGCCGGTGGCGGGGTCGACCTTCACGTGATGCCGTTCGAGATCCAATGCCCAGCCGGCGATCGGGCCGAGATCCATCGACAGGCCGAAGAATGGCAACAGCACGTCAGCCGGCAGGATGCGGGTCTCGCCTGTGAGAGTGGCGACCTCGACGCCGGCGAGCCGGCCTTCGACGCCGTGAAGCGCGTGGAGCTGGTAGGGAATGACCATGTCGAGCTGGGCGTGACGGGCGGCTTCGTCGAGCCGGGCGGCGGTCTCGGGGGCGGCGCGGAACTTGGCCCGGCGGTGCACCACGGCGACGGTCGCGATGTCCTTCAGCGCCAGCGCCCAGTCCACCGCGGAATCGCCCCCGCCGGCGATCACCACGCGCTTGCCGCGCAGATCCTCGCGGCGGCGGACATAGTACTGCACCCCGCCCGTGGCCTCGTAGGCGGCGAGGCCGTCGAGCGGCGGACGGTTCGGGCCGAATGCGCCGGCGCCGGCGGCGATCATCACCGCCTTGGCGTGGACGATGTCGCCCTGGTCGGTGGTCAGCGTGAAGGCGCCGGGCTGGCCGGCCACGCCCTCCACGCGGCGGCCGAGCAGGCGGGGGGCGGCAAAGGGCGAAATCTGGCGTTCGAGCTGAGCGACGAGTTCGCCCGCCTCGATCGCCGGCCAGGCGGGGATGTCGTAAATAGGCTTCTCCGGGTAGAGCGCGGCGCATTGCCCGCCGGTCTCGCCGAGCGCGTCGATCAGCACGCTGCGCATCTTCAACATGCCGCACTCGAACACGGCGAACAGCCCCACCGGGCCGGCCCCCACGATCGCGACGTCGGTGGTCATTTCTTCCGCCATGCGCGGCAAACTACCGATCTCGGCGGTTGTGCGCGACTCCGCGCCTGCGGCAGATTGCCGCCGATGACGGCCTCCCCCCATGACCTCCGGCGCGACCTGCCCGACCTCCGGGCGACGCGGGCGCTTGCCGCGACGGTGGCAGCGCTGGCGCGGCCGGGCGACGCGATCCTGCTCGACGGTCCGCTCGGCGCCGGCAAAACGGAGTTCGCCCGCGCCTTCCTGCGCGCGGCTGCGGGCGATCCCTCGCTGGAGGTGCCGAGCCCGACCTTCACCCTGGTGCAAAGCTATGACACGCCGGGTTTTCGCGCCGCGCATTTCGATCTGTGGCGTCTCTCGGGTGCGACCGACCTCGCGGAGCTCGGCTGGGACGATGCGCGGGACGGCGTGGTGCTGGTGGAATGGCCCGACCGGCTCGGTGCCCTGCGCCCGTCCGGCGCGCTCACCGTGTCGCTGAGCCTGACGGGCGGCACCGCACGGCAGGCGGCGCTGAGCGGGTGGCCGGACCGGCTGGCGAAATTGCGATGAGCCGGGAGGCGGCGATCGCGGGATTCCTGGCGCGCGCGGGCTATGCGGGGACGCGGGTCGCCCCGCTGGCGCAGGATGCGAGCTTCCGCCGCTACTGGAGGATCACCGGTGGTCCCCGCCCGGCGGTGCTGATGGACGCTCCGCCACCCGAGGATGTTTCCGCGTTCCTCGCGGTTGGCGGGCATCTCGCCCGCCTCGGATTTTCCGTTCCGGAGCTGCTGGCCGCCGACGAGGGCAGGGGTTTGGTGCTGCTGGAGGATCTCGGCGACGATCTCTTCTCGGCGTTGCTCGCGTCCGATACCGAGGCGATGCTGTTCGACGCTGCGGTCGACCTTCTGGCGGCGATGCAGCGTGCTCCCCTCCCTGATGGTCTGCCGGCCTGGGATCGCGGGCCGATGGCCGCGACAGCGGCGTCGACCCTGCTCGATTGGTGGTGGCCGGCGACGTTTGGCACGCCCGCGCCGGAGGTGGCGCGCGGGGATTTCGCGAACGCGCTCGCCGCCATGCTCGCGCCGCTCGCTGGGACGTCCGCGGTTTTCGTGCATCGCGACTTCTTCGCCGGCAACCTGATGTGGCTGCCGGAGCGCGAGGGCGTGAGACGGGTTGGCGTGCTCGACTTCCAATCCGCGGCGCGCGGTCATCCGGCCTACGATCTTGCCTCGCTCATCGAGGACGCCAGGCGCGACATTCCGCCGGACCTCGCGGAGCGCTGCGTGAAGCGCTTCCTGGCCGCTCGCCCCGGTCTTGATCACGACGGGTTCCGCACCGCGCTGGCCGTCTGCAAGGCGCAGAGACATATGCGCGTCGCCGCGCAATGGGTGCGTCTCGCGCGCCGCGATGGGCGACCGCACTATCTCGCATACGGCCCGCGCACCTGGCGGCTGCTCGAAGCGGCGCTGCGTCACCCCGCCGCCGCACCGCTGGCCCAGGCATTTGACCGCTGGATTCCGCCGGAGCGGCGCGGCAATCCGCCGGAGCTTGGGACGTGACCGTGCGGCCGCACTCGGCGATGCTGCTGGCGGCGGGGCTTGGGACACGGATGCGCCCCCTCACGGAGGCGACCGCCAAGCCGCTGCTGCCGCTCGGCGGCCGGTCGCTGCTCGATCACGGGCTGGACCGGCTGCGCGACGCGGGCGTGGAGACCGTGGTGGTCAACGCGCACTGGCGGGCCGAGCGGGTCGAAGCCCATCTCAGTGCGCGCGCCGAGGCCGGGCAGGGGCCGCGGACGGTGCTTCGCACGGAAAAAAAACTGCTGGAGACCGGCGGGGCGGTGCTCGCGGCGCTGCCGTTGCTTGGGCAGGGGCCGTTCTACGTGGTCAACGGCGATGCCTTCTGGGTCGACGGTCCTCGCCCGGCGCTGGCCCGCATGGCGGATCTGTACCGGCCGGACGAGGTCGACGCGGTGCTGCTGGTGCATCGCACCTTCCAGGTCCAGGCCGAGACCGGGCTCGGCGATTTCGCGCTCGACCCCTGGGGCGCGCCGCGTCGGCGGAGGGAGCGCGAGGTGGTGCCCTACATCTATGCTGGCGTGCAGCTCGTCGCGCCCAAGCTGCTCGACGGGGCGCCGGATGGGCCGTTCAGCATGAATCTCCTCTGGGACCGCGCGATCGCCGCCGGCCGCCTGCGCGCGATGGTGCATGATGGGCTGTGGTTCCATCTCTCCACCCCGGCCGATCTCGCGGAGGCCGAGTCGTTCCTGCAAATCCGCGCCATCGGAGCCGCCCGCTGAACCTGTTCACCATCCCCGCCCATGTCCCGTTCCTCGACGCGATCGCCGAGGAATGGCTGCGCCGGACTGGGGCGGATCCTGTCGAGGTATCGCGCGGGATGATCCTGCTGCCCACGAGGCGGGCGGCGCGGGCGCTGGCCGACGCCTTTCTCCGGGCGGCAGGCGGACGGCCGCTGTTGCTGCCGCGCATGACCGCGTTCGGCGCGCTGGATGAAGCGCCGCTGGCGCTCGCGGGCGCGCTCGATCTGCCGCCCGCCGTCGAGCCCGAGCCGCGGCTCGCGGCCCTTACCCGTCTGGCGCTGGCGATGGGCGGGCAGGACGGCGCGCCGCGCACCGCCGATCGCGCCTGGCCGCTCGCCGCCGAACTCGCCGGGCTGATGGACGAGGCGGAACTGGCCGAGATCGACCTCGCCGCCCGCCTGCCCGAAGCAGCCGATCCCGAACACGCGGCGCATTGGCAAAAGACGCTGGCGTTCCTGGAGATTGTCACCCGTTTCTGGCCGGACTGGCTGGCCGAGCAGGGTTTGATGAACCCCGCGGCGCGGCAGGTGATGTTGCTGCGCGCGCAGGCAGCGGTGTGGGAGGCGGCGCCGCCCGATTTTCCCGTGCTGATCGCCGGCACGACGGGCGCCGTTCCGGCCGTGGCGCGGCTCCTGCGCGTCGTGGCCCGGATGGAGCACGGGGCGGTAGTGCTGCCCGGGCTGGATACGGCGATGGACGCGGCGGCGTGGGACGCGCTCGACGCCTCGCATCCGCAGGCGGGGATGCGCGGGGTGCTGGTGGGGTTGGGGGCGACTCGGGGGGACGTGCGGCCTTGGCTCCCCCTCACCCAACCCTCTCCCCCAAGGGGAGGGCTTTTCCTCTCCCTCTCCCCCCTGGGGGAGAGGGCCGGGGTGAGGGGGTCCGTGCCACCCGCGCGGTTCGCACATGTTGAGCACCGCCCTCCTCCCCGCCGCCGCGATGAGTGAGTGGCGCGGCGCGGAGACGCCTTGTACCGACGGCCTCCACCGGCTGAGCCCCGCCGACCAGCAGGAGGAGGCCACCGCGATCGCGCTCGTGCTGCGCGGCGCGCTTGAGACGCCGGGCGCGCGCGCGGCGTTGGTGACACCCGACCGCGACCTTGCGGGCCGCGTCTCCGCCGAACTGCTGCGCTACGGGGTGGTGGCCGACGACAGCGCGGGCGAGGCGTTGGCGGCGACCCCGCCGGCGGTGTTCCTCCGCTTGCTGGCCCATGCCGTCGCCGAACAGCTGTCGCCCGTCGCGCTGCTCTCGCTGCTCAAGCACCCGCTTGCCGCCGCCGGGCTCCCACCTGCCGCCTGCCGCGAGGCGGCGCGCGGCCTGGAACGCCTCGCGCTGCGCGGCCCACGGCCGACGCCCGGCCTGACCGGACTCCGCCTCGCGGCAAGGCGCGCGCGCGGTGATGGAAAGGACGATGCGGCTGCGTTTCTCGCGCGCCTGGAGGGCTGCCTCGCACCCGCACTCCGGGTCGCCAGCGCCGCGGTGGAGGTCGCGCCTGGGGAAGCGTTCGCGGCACTCATCGAAGCGGCGGAACGTCTGGCCGCGACTGATGAAGCCTCGGGCGCGACGCGCCTTTGGGGTGCCGAGGAGGGCGAGGCGCTGGCCACGCATCTCGCGTCCATCCTCGCCGTGTTGCCGGGCTTGCCCAACCAGCCGGTCGAGCGGCTGCCCGCGCTGCTCGACGCGGTGCTGGAGGGCGAGACCGTGCGCACCCGCCGGGCGCTGCGCGGCCGGGGTGGGGCGGAACATCCCCGCGTGTTCATCTGGGGGCTGCTGGAGGCGCGGCTGCAGAGCGCCGAGCTGATCGTGCTCGGTGGGCTCACCGAGGGCGTGTGGCCGCCGGCGACCGAGCCGGGGCCCTGGCTCAGCCGGCGGATGCGCGAGCGGATCGGCCTGCCCTCGCCCGAGGAGCGGGTCGGACAGGCGGCGCATGATTTCGTCTCCGCGGCCTGCGCGTCGGCCGAGGTCGTTCTCTCCTGCCCGCACCGCCGCGACGGCGCGCCCGCCGTCCCGGCGCGCTGGCTGACCCGGCTCGACGCCTTCCTCGCGGGGCAGGGCGCGGTCCTGGCTGGGCATCCGGCGGCGCACTGGGCGCGCCTGCTTGGGCAACCGGCCGACGGTCCGCGACCGGCGGCGCCGCCCCGGCCCTTGCCGGACGTGCGGCTGCGCCCGCGCCGGCTCAGCGTCACGGAGATAGAAACCTGGTTGCGCGACCCGTATGCGATCTACGCGCGCCACATCCTGCGCCTCCGTCCGCTCGACCCACTCGACGAGTCGGCCGACGCCGCGCGCTACGGGGAGCTGGCGCATCATGGGCTGCACAGCTTCCTGCGCGAACACGGCACGGCGTGGCCTGCCGACGCGCATGAGAGATTGCGCGAGGCGATGCACGGCACCTTGCTGCGGGCCGGGCTGCGCGACGCGTTGCGCGCCTGGTGGACCCCCCGCTTCACGCGCATCGCCGACTGGGTGGTCGAGACTGAAATCGACCGGCGCAGCGCCGCACCCCCCGTGGCGCTGCTCACCGAGATTGCCGGCGAGCATCGGTTCGAGCGGCCCGGCGGTACCTTCGCCCTGCGCGGGCGGGCCGACCGGATCGAACGGCGGCCGGACGGCAAGCTGGTCATCATCGACTACAAGACCGGCACCCCGCCCTCTCAGACGCAGGTGGCCGCCGGGTTCGCCTCGCAACTGCCGCTCGAGGCGGTGATGGCGGCGGCGGGCGCGTTCGGTCCGGAACTCGCCGCCGAGGCCGGGGAACTGGTCTATTGGCATCTCACCGGCGGCTTCGAGCCGGGCGTGGTGCGGCAGCTGTTCAAGGGCAACCCGACCGAGCTCGCCGCCGGGATCGCCACAGCCGAGGAGAAGCTGCTCGCCCTGGTCGACGCCTTCGATGATCCCGCGCGCTGCTATCTCGCCCAGCCGCATCCCGGCGAGCGTCCGCGGTTTTCCGACTATGCCCAGCTTGCCCGTCTTGCGGAGTGGGCGGTCGCGGATGACGCGCCGTGAGCGGGTTCGCGCGCCAGCGGGCGGAGGAGGAGCAAGGAAAGGCTTCCAATCCGGCCGTCTCCGCCTTTGTCGCCGCGTCCGCCGGGTCGGGAAAGACCAAGCTGCTGACCGACCGGCTGCTCCGGCTGATGCTGTCGGGTGCCGACCCGGCGCGCATCCAATGCCTGACCTTCACCAAGGCGGCGGCCGCTGAAATGGCGATCCGGCTGCACAAGGTGCTCGGCAAATGGGTGACGCTGGATGACGCCGCGCTCGATGCCGAGCTAGGGCGGCTCGGCACTGCTCCCGACCCCGAGTCGCGGACGAAGGCGCGGGCGCTGTTCGCGGAGGTGCTGGACCTGCCGGGCGGAATGCGGATCGGCACCATCCACGCCTTCTGCCAGTCGCTGCTGCGGCGGTTTCCGCTGGAGGCGCGGCTCTCGCCGCATTTCCGGCTGATCGAGGACCGCGACGCCGACGAGGCGCTGCGCGACGCGCGCGAGCACATGCTGGCCAGCGCCGCCTCGCCCGCGCATGAGCTTGCGTTGCGGGATTTGGCGGGGCTGGCGACGCTCGACGGGTTCGGCCGGCTGGTCGCGGGGTTGCAGTCCGACCGGCCGCGCCTCGCCCGCGCGCTCGAACTGCCCGACCTAGCCGCCGCGCAACGCCGCGCTCTGGGCATCACCGAGGCGGATCCGCACGATGTGATCGCCGCCGCGGTGACTTGGCCCGAGGAAGCGGCGCTCGTGGAGGCCGCCAGACGGGTGCATCGCGACGGCTCGCCCAAGTGCGCCGAAAAGAGCGGCCGGCTGCTCGAATGGCTGGGTCTGTGCGCCGCCGATCGTGCCGAGCACTGGGGCGCTTGGCGCGGGGAGTTTCTCAAGGGCGATGGAGAACCGTTCGCCGCGAGCCGTATGGTCAATGACAGGCTCGCCGAGCAATGGCCGGAGCTTCCTGGCGTGTTTGCCGCTGAGGCCGCGCGCGTTCTGCGGGTGGACGACGATCGCTGCGCGTTTCTCGTGGCGCAGGCATCGCTCGCCCTCGTGAGGCTGGCTGAACCGGTGCTTGGCGCCTACGAGACGCGGAAGGAAGACGGAGGCCTGCTCGACTATGATGACCTGATCGGCCGGACTTCCAGCCTGCTGGTCGATCCTGGCGCCGCCTGGGTGCTCTATAAGCTGGATGGCGGATTGGATCACCTGCTGCTCGACGAGGTGCAGGACACCTCGCCGGCGCAGTGGCGCATCGCGCACGCGATGATCGCCGAGTTTTTCGCGGGTCACGGCGCGCGCGAGGCGAACCGCACGGTGTTCGCGGTCGGCGACCGCAAACAGTCGATCTACTCCTTCCAGGGCGCGGACGCGGACGAGTTCGACCGCTCGCGCGACCTGCTCGCCGTTCGCGTGGGGGAGTCGGGGCATCCCTGGCGCGACGTGCGGCTCGACGTGTCGTTCCGCTCCACCGCGCCGGTGCTGACCCTGGTGGACCGCGTGTTCGCCAACCCGCTCGCCGCCGCCGGCGTGGCCGAGCCGGGCGAGGCGCTGCGTCACATCGCCGACCGCGCCGGGCAGGCAGGCTGCGTCGAGCTATGGCCGCTGGCGCCCCGCTCCGAGCCGCCGCCGAGCGAGCCGTGGAGCATACCGCCGGACTATCTCGAACAGCGCTCCGCCCCACAGCTCCTCGCTGACAGGCTGGCCGACTGGTTGTGCGAGCAGACCGGCGGGGAGGTGTTGCTGGCGAGCAAGGCCCGCCCGCTCGCGCCGGGCGACGTGCTGGTGCTGGTGCGGCGGAGGAACGCCTTCGCTCGCGCGCTGGTCCGCGCCCTGAAGGCGCGCGGCGTGCCGGTGGCCGGGCTCGACCGGCTGATGCTGACCGAACAGCCGGCGGTGCAGGACCTGCTCGCCCTGTGCGACGTGCTGCTGTTGCCGCACGACGATCTTTCCCTCGCTTGCGTGCTGACCAGCCCCCTCGGCGGCCTCACCGACGACGACCTCATGCCGCTTGCGGTGGGGCGCGACGGCGCGCTGTGGGACGCGCTGCGGCGGCGCGCGGGGGAGAATGCGCGCTGGCAGGCGGCCTGGGCATTTCTCTCCGCCTTGCTGCCGCGTGTCGACTACACCACGCCGCACGCGCTGCTGTCGGAGGCGCTGGGTCCGCTTGGCGGCCGGGCGCGGCTCTACGCGCGGCTCGGGCCGGAGGCGGCGGAGCCGGTGGACGAGTTGCTGAACGCGGCACTGGCCTACACACGGAACCATCCACCCGCGTTGCAGGGCTTCGTCCAGTGGCTGCGGCAGTCGGGTGCCGAGGTGAAGCGCGAGGCGGAGGCGGCGGGCGGCGCGGTGCGGATCATGACCGCGCACGGCGCCAAGGGATTGCAAGCGCCGCTGGTGGTCCTGCCGGACACCACCGCGCTGCCGCCGGATGACGGCCCGCTGCTCTGGGAGGGCGACCCCTTGACGGGAGTGGCGGTGCCGCTCTGGGCGCCGCGCAAGGAGGTCGCCTGCGCCGCCACCCATCGGGTGCGCGAGCGGGTCCGCGCGCGCCGCATGGCGGAACACAACCGGCTGCTCTACGTCGCCCTGACCCGCGCCGAGGACCGGCTGGTGGTGTGCGGCTGGGAGCCGAGCAAGCCGGCGCGGGACGAGTGTTGGTACAATCTGGTTCGCGCCGGCTTCGACGCGCTCGGCGCGGAGGAGGTGCCGTTCGGCGAGTGGGGCACGGCGCTGCGCCTGGAATCACCGCAGCGTGAGGAGGCCGAGCGCGCCGCCGCCGTCGAGACCGGCCCGGCGACACCGTTGCCGGCGTGGGCGGGCGCCTCGCCGGACTGGCGCGCCGCTTCGCCGCCGCCCGAGCCGGCGCGACCCGAGCCGCTGGCGCCGAGCCGGCCCGACGGCGCGGGGCTCGGCCCGGTGCCGCACGCGGTTTCGCCGCTGGCGGGGGCGGCGGGGGAAAAGCGCTTCCAGCGCGGCCAGCTCATCCATGCGCTGCTGCAGTATCTTCCGGCCCTGCCGGCGACGGAGCAGGCGGCCGCCGCGCGTGCCTGGCTCGGCCGGCCCGGGCATGGGCTGGCGCGCGAAACGGCGGAGGTCATCGGGAGGAGACGCTGGCGATCCTCGCTCACCCCGATCTCGCGCCGCTGTTCGGCCCCGGCAGCCGCGCCGAGGTGCCGCTCACCGGCCTGGTCGCCGGGTCCGTCGTGGGCGGGCTGGTGGACCGGCTCGCCGTGCTGCCCGATCACGTCCTGGTGGCCGACTTCAAGACCAACCGCGACCCGCCGCGCGCGCCGGAGGAGACGCCGTTTTTGTATCTGCGCCAGATGGCCGCCTATCGCGCGGTGCTGCGCGCGGTGTTTCCCGAGCGGCCGGTGCGCTGCGCCCTGGTGTGGACCCGTGCCGCGCGCGTCGTCGTGCTGCCGGACGCCCTACTGGACGCGCACGCGCCTGGCGCCCCCCTGCCTGATCTCGTGGCTTGATCGAGCGCCCGACTGCCCCCACCTTCGCCCCTACAAACCGGATGAAAGGCGCCCGATGAGCGAGAACACCAAGGCCGTCACCGACCAGTCTTTCGCCAGCGACGTGTTGCAGGCGAGCGGGCCAGTACTGGTGGACTTCTGGGCGGAGTGGTGCGGTCCCTGCAAGGCCATCGCCCCGGCCTTGGAGGAAATCGCCTCGGAATACGGCGGCAAGCTGACCATCGCCAAGGTCAACATCGACGACAATCCGGTGACGCCGAACAACTACGCCGTGCGCGGCATTCCGACGCTGATCCTGTTCAAGGACGGCAAGCCCGCCGCCACGCAAGTCGGCGCGCTGCCCAAGAGCCGGCTCAAGGACTGGATCGCGTCCAGCATCTGAACCGACGTTCTTTCCCTCTCCCCCTTGGGGGAGAGGGCAGGGTGAGGGGGTTCACGAGAGCGTCTACCTCCTCGGTAAGCCTGCCCCCACCTTTCCGCGAAAACAAAATCCCCCAGCCTCCCCCGCCCGACCGGCCCGAAATTGCCCATCGGGTAGCCGATCGGCAGGATCGCGTAGGAATGCGCGCCCGAGGGCAGCCCGAGGGCTTCCTCGGCCTCTCGCTCGTACAGCAGGTGCCGCGTGGTGAGGGTCGAGCCCAGCCCGAGCGCGCGGGCGGCGAGCAGCATGTTCTGCACCGCCGGATAGATCGACGCGCCCGCCCAGCGGGTCGGCGGCGAGGGGCCGTCCTGCAGGCAGGCGACGATCCACACCGGCGCCTCATGGTAGTGCTCTGTGAGATATTCCACGGCCGCGTGCTGGCGCTTGTAACGCTCCGGCGTGACACCGGGCGGCGGCGCGCTGGTCGCGTAGCGCGGACCGACCACCTTGTCGAAGGCCCGCTTGTAGAGCACCTGCACCGCTTGCTTGATCGCCGGATCCTTGACCACGAGGAAGCGCCATTGCTGCGCGTTGCCGCCATTCGCGGCGCACATGCCGGCTTCGAGGATCCGGCGGATCAGCGCGTCCGGCACCGGGCCCGGCTTCAGCCGCCGCATGGCGCGGGTGGTGCGGATGATCTCGAACACGTCCGTCGCATCGCTCATCGCGTCAGCTCCGCTTCACGCCGTAGAATTGCGGCCAGCCGTCCCGCACGTCCCGCAGGTTGGAGCGGTAGGCGGTCGGCTGGTCGTACATGCCGAGAGGGACGTAGGACGGGTTGGTCCAGAAATGCGCCTGCATGTCGGCGCAAATCTTCTGTTGCGCGGCGAGGTCGGGCGCGTCGAACCAGGCGGCGCGCAGGCCCTCCTGCGTCGGATCATCGGGCCAGCCGAACCAGGCGGTCGCCCCGCTGGCGCGAATGGCGAAATTCGGCGCCGGCGTCACATTGCCCATGCCGCCGAGGAAGGTGTGGAAGATGTTCCACCCGCCCTCGTCGATCGGCTTCTTGCTCGCCCGGCGCTGCACCACGGTGCCCCAGTCGAGCGACTGGAGATCGACGTTCATGCCGATCCGTTTCAGCAGATCGGCGCCCACCTGAGCCGCCGCCCAGATGGTCGGGATCGTCGTGGCGCCGAGGATCACCACTTTCTCGCCGTTGTAGCCGGCCGCCTTCAAGGCGGTTTTCAGCTTGCCGACGTCCTTTTCGCCGCGTGTGATCTCGACGCCGACGGTGCTCGCCATCGGCGTGCCCGGCACGAACAGGCCGACATCGGTCTTGATGAGATCGGGCGTGCTGCCGGCTATCGCCTGGATGAAATCGCCCTGGCTGACCGCCTGCAGCACCACGCGCCGGATCGCGGGCTTGTCGAACGGGGGGAACAATTCGTTGAACCGCAGGCAGCCGATCTCGCCGGTGTGGTCGGTCACGCGCAGGACCAGGTTGCGGTCGCGCTTGAGCGACGGCACGAGGTCGAGCGAGGGGTTCTCCCACCAGTCGTATTCGCCGTTCGACAGCGCCGCCGAGGAGGTCGACGGGTCGGGCACGAAGGTCCAGACGGTGCGGTCGATGTAGACGATCTTGGGGCCGGCGGTGAAGCTCGGCGTGCCGTCCGCGCGCGGCACGTAGGCGGGGTTCTTCTCGAACACCACGCGCGAACCGGCGACGCGCTCGGCGGCGACGTAGCGGAACGGGCCGCTGCCCATCACCTCGGAGACCTGCGTGTTGGCGTCGGTTTTCGCCAGCCGCTCCGGCATGATGGCGCAGTTGTATTGGGCGAGGGCGGCGGGGATCAGCGCGAACGGCTTCTTGAGGCGGATGCGGATGACCTTGTCGGACGCCGCGGCGATCTCGTCCGCGCGCTCGAGCAGCGCGGCGCCGAACGGGTCGCGCTTGCCCCAGCGCTTGATCGTCGCCGCGCAGTCGCGCGCCAGCACCGGCGTGCCGTCGTGGAATTTGAGCCCGTCGCGGAGCGTGATCTCCCAGGTCTTGCCGTCATCCTCGGTGCGGTGGCCCGCCGCCATCTGCAATTGCGGCGCGAAGTCGCGGTCGAGGCCGTAGAGCGTGTCGTAGACGGCGAGCGACATGTTCCGCGTGATATCGGCGGTGGTCCATACCGGGTCGAGCGAGGCGAGGTCGGCGTGCGGCATGAACCGGATGGTCCGCTGCTCCTCGGCGAGCACGATGCTCGGCGCGGCCAGCACGGCGGCGCCCGCCGCGGCGGATTTGAGGACGGTACGACGCGATACGGTCATTGCAGCCTCCATGCGCCCGATCCGGGAGCATAGCAGCTGATCGCCCTCGCGATAGCGGCCTTCCGCGCTAGCCATTTGTCCTCCCTGGTGCGGCATTGTCCGGTGGACGAATGACGCAGTGCGACGGACGATGCCAGCCCGCGACCGAGGAGAGTGCAGCTTGTTCGGCCGCGTGAGCCATCTCACAGTCCGATGCGACAGACCCTGGTATGCGTTGCTCGTCGCTGAATAGCGACAATCCTACAGGAAGTCCGCAGTCGCCAATAAGGAGGCAGTCGCCAATAAGGAGCACGAGCATGTCTCAGCCGCCGTTGGAAGGAGATTCCAGTTCCGCCACTATCGCGGGAGTGAAGGGTACGAACGCTGCTGGCGGCAACGGGATCTTTGGCGACAGCTCTCAAAGCGACGCCGTGGTCGGCTTTGCCCACGCCCAGGGGAAAGCGGGTGTTCTCGGTCTCGCGCCCAGCGGCAATGCCGTGGCTGGCATCAGCGACAATGCCACCGGGGTCTATGGTCAGGGCGGGGCTTTTGGCGGCTTCTTCGCGGCGGCGGGGACGGCGGTCGGGGTTCAGGCCAACAGCGCGAGCGGCAACGCCGTTCACGGCGACAGTTCGCAAGGGGATGCCCTGGTGGGTTTCGCCCACGCGCAAGGGAAAGCCGGAGTCCTTGGGCTTTCTCCCATCGGCAATGCCGTGGCAGGCCTCAGCGACAGTGGGACGGGCGTCTTCGGCACCGGCGGCGCCTTTGGCGGCTTCTTCGCGGCGTCGGGGACGGCGGTCGGGGTCCAGGCCAACAGCGCAAGCGGCAACGCAGTCCACGGCGACAGTTCGCAAGGGGATGCCCTGGTGGGTTTCGCCCACGCGCAGGGGAAAGCCGGCGTCCTTGGGCTTTCTCCCATCGGCAATGCACTTGCCGGGATAAGCGACAACGGTACGGGCGTCTACGCCCAAGGCGGCAACTTTGCCGCGTGGTTTGCCGGGAAGGTCCATGTGCAAGGCGACGTGGAGGTGACGGGCGACGTCTCGCTCCTGGGCCAGGACTGCGCCGAGGATTTCGACGTCGCCGAAGCCCGCACGATCGAGCCCGGGAGCGTGGTGGTGATCGGCGAGGACGGCGCCCTGCGCGAGAGCAGTGAGGCGTATGACAAGCGAGTCGCCGGGGTCGTCTCGGGCGCAGGCGATTTCCGGCCCGCGATCTGTCTCGGTCGAGTGATACCGGGAGAGGGCCGCGCGGCCATTGCCCTGGTCGGGAAGGTTTTTTGTGCCGCCGATGCGCAATACGCGCCGATCGAAGTAGGCGACCTTCTGACGACTTCCGGGACGCCCGGTCACGCCATGAAGGCGGTCGCGCAGGACAAGTCCTTCGGCGCGGTCATCGGCAAAGCCTTGCGGCCGTTACCCGATGGCCGCGGACTGATACCGATTCTGATCGCGCTGCAATGACGGCGACGCGGCGATCTCGCGGGAAAGGTCGATAGCAATGGCCAGCTTTCGCAACGCAGCCAGGAAAAAGGTGCCGGTGCATGATCCGTCGGACATGGCGGCCCTCGCGCAAGGACTGGGGCTGAACCGGCCCGTCCGGCTGAGCCAGGTGATCAACGGCCTGAACAATTCGTTGCCGGATTTCAGGGTATTCGACTCAGGGCAACTCGGGCCGTCCACCACGACCGGCTGGGGACAGGTCGGCTTCACGATTGACGGGGGCGTGGCGTTCCGCGGCGCCGTTCACGACAGCGGCTTTGTCGGTCACGAATACACGTTCGCGATGGCGATCGCCAATTACCGTGACGCATCCGGGAACGTCCCGGTCTTCGTACGTTCCGGGTACTGTCGAAGGGAGAACAGCGGCCTGCCCTTCGGCACTCCGAGGCGTGACGATTCATGGAACGGCGACGGCACGTTCGATCGCTTGGTTGCCGCCAACTGGGACAGCATCAAATCGAGCGCCTGGCACGCAAGTCTGAATGTCGATACGAGTGTGGGGGACGTGGTGCAGTTAGTTGCAGATGCGTTGATTGCGGCTGCAGCCGTGTACGCCGGAACGTCTTTCACGGTCGCCCTCATCGCCGGTGGAGGCGCGAACGCAACGTGGGGCCAGGACCAGAACGGCCAACCGACATTGATCATAACGCCGAAGCCGCCGCAGCAAACACAGTGATGGTCCGCGCATCGGGATTGCTTGTCATCCAACCCGGTTCGCCCTTGCCAGCACCGCCTCGAACAGCACCTGGCATCCCGCCTCCGCTTCCTCCGGCTCGACGCTCTCCGCCTCGTTGTGCGACAGGCCGTCTTTGCACGGGGTGAAAATCATCGCGGCGGGGAGGCGGCGGGCGACGTAGACGGCGTCGTGGCCGGCGCCGGAGACGATCCTTCTCGACGCATAGCCGAGGCGCCGGGCCGCTTGTTCCACCAGTGCCACGCATTCCGGGTCGAAGGGCTGGGCGGGGTTCTTGAAGACGCGCTCGATTTGCAGCGCGACGCCGCAGTCGCGGGCGATGAAGCCGGCCTCGCGGGGGAATTGCGCGTCGAGGCGGTCGATCTCGGCGTCGGAGGGGTGTCGGAACTCGACGGAAAATCGCACCTCGCCGGGGATCACGTTGCGGCTGTTGGGGCTGACGAGAAGCTGGCCGACGGTGCCGCGGCCGTCCTCGCCGCGGGCGCGCATCATGCGGTCCACGAGGTCGATCACCCGGGCCGCGCAAACCAGGGCGTCGCGGCGGGCCGACGGCGGGGTGGTGCCGGCGTGGGAATCCTGGCCGGCCGCGACGGCGTCGTACCAGACCATCGCCTGCGCGCCGGTGACGATGCCGATCTGCTCGGCATTGCGCTCGAGGATCGGACCCTGCTCGATGTGCAGCTCGAAATACGCATCGGCCGGGAACGCCTCGGCCGGCTCCGTCCCGCGATAGCCGATGGCGTCGATCGCGGCGCCGACCGTGACGCCCCCGGTGTCGGTGAGGCCGTAGGCTTTCTCCAGCGGCAGCATGCCGGACCACACGCCCGAGCCCATCAGGCTGTGGCCGAAGCGGCTGCCCTCCTCGTCGGTCCAGTTGACCAGCTCGACGGGCGCCTCGGTGGTGATGCCGAGGTCGTTGAGGCTGCGGATCACTTCGAGACCGGCCAGCACGCCGAGCGCGCCGTCGAACTTGCCGCCGGAGGGCTGGCTGTCGAGATGGCTGCCGAACAGCACCGGCAGACGCGCGGGGTCGCGGCCGGGGCGGCGGGCGAACATGTTGCCGATGGCGTCGACGCGCACGGTGAGGCCGGCCTGCTCGCAGAGCGCGCGGAAGCGGTCGCGCCCGGCGCGATCGACTTCCGTGAGGGTCAGCCGTCGCACGCCGCCCTTGGGCGTGGCGCCGATTTGCGCCATGTCCATGAGACTGTCCCACAGCCGGCGGCCGTCGATGCGCTGGTTGGTTTGCGCCGTCATCCTGTGTTCTCCCGCGACGGCGTCCATCTTGCCCCCTCGCCGGGTTCCTGCAAGCTTGCCCTCACCCCGGCCCTCTCCCAGAGGGAGAGGGAGAAGGATAGTCCTCTCCCACTGGGAGAGGGTTGGGTGGAGGGTCGGAGGAGCGACAATGGCGCACGCGCTCGATACCAAGGCCACGCCCGCCATCCTGCGCAATGGCGCGCTCGACCGGGCGGCGGTTTGGCAGGCGCGGGTCGATCTCGCGGCGTGCTTTCGCATGGCGGCGCGGCTTGGGCTGCACGAGGGCGTGTGCAACCATTTTTCCGCGATAGTGCCGGGGCGCGACGATCTGTTCCTGGTCAACCCGTATGGCTATGCGTTCGAGGAGATCACCGCCTCGCGCCTGCTGGTCTGCGATTTCCACGGCCGCGTGGTCGAGGGCCGCGGCGCGCCCGAGGCGACGGCGTTCTTCATCCACGCGCGGCTGCATATGCGCCTGCCACGCGCCCGGGCCGCGTTCCACACGCACATGCCGAACGCAACGGCGCTCGCCATGCTGGAGGGGCCGCCGCTCGTCTGGGCGGGGCAGACCGCGTTGAAGTTCTATGGCCGCACGATGGTCGACGAGACCTATAACGGGCTGGCGCTCGACGAGGCGGAGGGCGACCGGATCGCGAGGGCGATGGGCGAGGCCGACGTCGCGTTTCTCAGGCATCACGGCGTCATCGTGGTGGGGCCGAGCATCGCCGAGGCGTGGGACGACCTCTACTACCTCGAACGCGCCTGCGAGGTGCAGCTTCTCGCGGAGTCCACGGGGCGGCGCATCCGGCCGGTCCCGGACGACATCGCCGAGCGCACCTACCGGCAGATGCGCGAGGGCGACCGCTGGTCGGCGCTGCTGCACCTCGAGAGCATCCGGCGCATCCTCGACCGCGAGGCGCCGGACTATCGGCGCTGACGGCCTTCCCATATCGGAATTCTTCATGACGCGATGGCTCCCCCTCCTGCTGGCCGGGCTGGCGCTCGCCGGCTGCAAGCTGATCGACCAGACCACGTTCTCCCCCCAGGCGGAGACGCCGGAGCCGGCCCAGCTCGCCGCCCTGCCGCCGGTGCAGCCCGGCCCGGCGCTGTTGTCGATCCGCTATTCCACGCCGAACCCGAACTACGCCGACGCGCTGCGCGCCGCTGTCAGCGCCGCCGAGGAGCGTCGTCCCGGCGCGCGATACGACGTCGTCGCGGTGGTGCCGGTGCCGCGCGACCCAGCCTTGCAGCTCCGCGACCTCAATCAGGGGCGGCAGGACGCGACCGGGGTGATGCGGGCGATGATGGCGCTCGGCGTGCCGGACACGCGCATCGCGCTGGGGGCGCGCACCGATCCGGCGATCACGGTGCGCGAGGTCCGTGTCTACGTCCGTTGAGGCGCCGCTCGCTGAGCCTCGGGCAGCGCGGCGGGCGACCGCAAGGGGGCTCGTCTACCTGCTGATCGCGGCGGCGAGCTGGGGCTTCACCTGGCCGCTGCAGAAATTCCTCCTGGGCGAGCTGCCGCCCTTCACGGTGCGCGCCTCCACCGTGGCGGCGGGCGCGGTGGTGGGCTTCGGGCTCGCTCTTGCCCGCCACGAGCGCCTCCGGGTGCCGCGCGACCAGTGGCCGATCCTGGTGCTCGCGTCGATGCTGAACTACGGCCTGTTCACGGTGCTGACCATCACCGCGCTGATCTGGCTGCCGGCCTCCGAGGCGGTGATCTTTACCTACACCATGCCGATCTGGGCGGCGCTGCTCGCCTGGCTGGCGTTCGGCGAGCGGCTGACCGCAGGGCGCGCGGCGGCCCTGGCGTTGGGGATCGCCGGGATTCTTGTCCTTGTCGGCGGGCATGGGGTGGAGGCGGCGTCCTGGGCCAAGCTGCCGGGCATCGCCTGCGGGCTCGGCGCGGCCTGGATGTTCGCGCTTGGCACGGTCATCAGCAAGAACCGCCCGCCCCGGCTGCCGCCGGTGGCCGGTGTCGCGTGGCAGGTGCTGCTGGGCGCCATTCCGCCGGTCGCGCTGGCCGCGTTCGAGGCGCCGGACTGGTCGCTGGTGACGCCGCTCGGCTGGCTTGCCTTGCTCTACTGCGCCACGGTGCCGATGGTGTTCGCCTATCTCGCCTGGTTCCGCGCGCTGCAACTGCTGCCCGCCGCGACGGCCGCGATCGGCACGCTGATCGCGCCGGTGGTCGGCGTCAGCGGCTCGGCGCTGCTGCTCGGCGAGCCGCTCGGGGCGCGCCAGCTGATCGCGCTGGCGCTTACCTTGGGCGGGATGGCGCTCGCCGTGCGGGGGTGAGCTGGATCACTGCTTTTCCCTGGCGGCGCGCGCCGATATAACGCCCGCATCCCGCGCGTCCGAAGGCGCCTTGCCCATGCACCAGTTCCACGATTTCTGCCGCCGCTCGCTGGACGACATCCGCGCCCAGGGCCGCTATCGGATTTTTACCCCGCTCGAGAAGCAGGCGGCGCGGTTTCCGCTCTACCTGCGCCCGGATGGCAGCGAGGTGCTGGTTTGGTCGTCCAACGACT
The DNA here is from genome assembly GCA_963795435.1 of uncultured Alphaproteobacteria bacterium. Taxonomy (GTDB): domain Bacteria; phylum Pseudomonadota; class Alphaproteobacteria; order Acetobacterales; family Acetobacteraceae; genus JAFKFI01. The sequence goes on along the minus strand of CAWCHV010000007.1, from coordinate 2,197,568 downwards.
ATCTCGGCATGGGCAACAGCTCAGTGCTGATCGAGGCGGCCTGCGAGGCGGCGCGGCGCATGGGGGCCGGCGCCGGCGGGACGCGCAATATCAGCGGCACGAGCCCCTATCACGACGCGCTGGAGGCCGAGCTCGCCAGCCTGCACGGCAAGCAGGCGGCGCTGCTGTTCACCTCGGGCTTCGTCTCCAACCAGGGCGCGCTGTCCACCATCCTGAGCAGCCTGCCCGACTGGATGGTGTTCTCCGACGCCAAGAACCACGCCTCGATGATCGCCGGGATCAAGGGCTCCAAGGCGACCTGTCGCATCTTCCGCCACAACGACGTGGGGCATCTGGAGGAGCTGCTGCGCGAGGCGCCGACCGCCGCGCCGAAGCTGATCGCCTTCGAGAGCGTCTATTCGATGGACGCCGACATCTCTCCGATCGGCGCGATCTGCGACCTCGCCGCGCGGTATGGCGCGATGACCTATCTCGACGAGGTGCACGCCGTGGGGATGTACGGCCCGCACGGCGGCGGGGTGGCCGAGCGCGACGGGGTGGCGCATCGGGTCGACATCATCGAGGGGACATTGGCGAAAGCGTTCGGCGCGCATGGGGGGTATATCGCGGGCGACGCCGAGGTGGTGGACTGGATCCGCTCCACCGCCGCCGGTTTCATTTTCACCACGGCCCTGCCGCCGATGATCGTCGCCGCCGCGCTGGCGAGCGTGCGGCATCTGCGCGGAGACGCGGCACGACGGGAGAAGCTGTTCGAGCGGGCGGCGACGTTGAAGCGGCGGCTGGAGGCGGCCGGGCTGCCGGTGCTGCCGTCGACCAGCCATATCGTGCCGCTGCATGTGGGGGATGCGGCGCTGTGCCGCGAGGTGAGCCGGCGGCTGCTCGATGAGTTTTCCATGTATGCGACGCCGATCAACTATCCGACCGTGCCGCGCGGGGCGGAGCGGCTGCGGTTCACGCCGGGGCCGTTCCATACGGACGCGATGATGGATCGGTTGGTGGACGCGCTGGGGGTTATTCTGCCCGCGGAGCAGAGGCGGGCGGCCTAGACCTCGCTTGCGAGGCGGTATAACACGCGTCGCAAGGGAAAGTCATTCGATGCGCCGTTGGTTGTGGTCAGGGCTATCGGCTGTGGCGCTGGCGGTGCTCAGTGTGCCGGCTTTGGCGCAGCAATCGGCCTCCGATCTGGCCGCGGCCGCGCAGAACCCGGTGGCGGCGATGTATAGCCTGCCGTTCCAGAACAACGTGTTCGGAGGCGCCGGCCCGCAGCATGATGCGGTTGGAAACGTACTGAACATCCAACCTGTGCTGCCGTTCAGCTTCGGCGACTGGAACGTGATCAGCCGCACCATTGCGCCGGTGATCTATGTGCCCGGCCTGACACCGGGCCTCTCCGACAATCCCGGCACGCCGTCCGGCACGAGTTCCGTGTTCGGCCTCGGCGATATCAACCAGACTTTCTACATTTCGCCGGCGGCCGCGAGTGGCCTCATTTGGGGCGTCGGTCCCTCGATCACCGTGCCGACCGCGACGAGCCGCGAGATCGGGTCCGGGAAGCTGAGCATGGGACCCGCAGCGGTTGCGCTCGTGACGCCGAAGCCGTGGGTGATCGGCATCCTCGCCCGGCAGCTCTGGTCGGTCGCCGGACCCGACGGCCGCAAGGACGTGAGCCAGCTGCTGCTACAGCCGTTCGTGAACTACAATCTTGCCGACGGCTGGTATCTGGTGAGTGCGCCGATCATAACCGCCAATTGGACGGCGGACTCATCCGATCGCTGGTCGGTCCCAGTCGGCGGCGGCGTCGGCAAGATATTCAAGATCGGCTCCCAGCCCCTCAATGCCTCGCTGCAAGGGTTCGGCTATCCCGTTCGCCCAAGCCTGGGGCCGAGTTGGTCTATCCGCTTTCAGATTCAGTTTCTGTTTCCCCGTTGAGATAGGAGGTCGGCCGCCGCGCGCGGGGCGAAGCCCACACACGGCCGCGGCGGTCGTTGCGAGCGAAGCGGCAATCCATGCTGGTTCACGCGAGGGCGTTTGTCGGCCTGCCCGAAGGATGTAGGGTTTCAGTGGCAGCGAGGATGGATCGAAACCAATGGCCAAAGAGACGACGGGCGCGACGCTCTGGTCGGCGCTGCGATTGGTCTGACGTCCGGCACGGTTGGCCCCCTGCGGATGGCCCAGGCCCAGCAGACGTCAGCCGCCCAGCCTACGGCGGGCGGAACCGCTGCGCCTGCGCCAGTCTCCTTCGCCCAGGTGACGAAGCCCGCCGATGGTATCATGATGCCCGAAAGTTACGCCCGGGCCATGCGCAGTTCGCGTATATCTGGGGCTGGCCCCTGGTGAACATGGCGAGCCGCCGCGCCGCCATCATCCAGGCCCCCGAGCCCGGCCTGATGGGCGGCATCGTGCCAGTCGCGCCCCGCGGCCACATCGCGATGCTCGTGGACTACATCGCGCCGCAGGAAACCTTTGTCACCTGCCCCAATCAGGACGTGGTCTATGGGCTTGGATTCTTCGCGCTCGATGAGCAGCCCGTGGTGGTCCAGGTGCCCGATTTCGGGGATCGGTTCTGGGTCTATGCTCTTTATGACGGGCGGTCGGACCAGTTCGGACAACTCGGCAAGCCCTATGGCACGCGGCCGGGCTTCTACCTGCTCGCCGGGCCGCGCTGGCAGGGCAACGTTCCGGCCGGCATCACCGCTGTCGTGCGCAGCCCGACGGAGTTGGCGAATGCCATCCCGCGCGTCTTCATGAACGACACCGCCGAGGACCGCGCCGCCATCCGCCCGCTGGTCAACCAGGTCGTCGTCTATCCGCTCGGCGATTTCGATGGGCGGATGAAGACCGTGGACTACGCTCGCCTGCCGCACTTCCCCGCTGCCGCCTCTGATGCGGCGAAACGCACTGGGTGGTGCCGGAACGGTTCTTCGAACAGCTTCCCGCCGTGCTGGACAGCGTGCCGCCCCAGCCGGGCGAGGAGGCGATCTACGCCAATCTGCGGCAGTTGCTGAACGCCGCGAAAGCCGACCGAGCCATCGCCCGCGTGCTGACCGAGACCGCGGTCGCGGCCGAGCGCGACATCGTTGGTCCGTTCTTCCAATGGCGGCACAATGGCGTGCCGGCGGGCAACAACTGGAACCGCTCGAAGCACAATGCCGAGTTCGGCGTGGACTACTTCGACCGGCTCGGCACGGCGAAGTCGAACATGTTCGACAACCGGCCCACCGAGACGCAGTATTTCTACACCGACCTCGATGCCGATGGCGCCCAGCTCCAGGGTGCGAACAACTATGCCATCACCTTCGCGCCGGGCCAAACACCGCCCGTCCGCGGCTTCTGGTCACTGACGCTCTACAACGATAAGCACCTGTTCCACGCCAATCCGCTGAACCGATATTCGCTCGGGACGAAGAACACGAATCTCGCGCGCAACGCGGACGGGTCACTGACGCTCTACGCCGGCAAGGCCAATCCGGGGTCAGGCCGCGAGGCGAATTGGCTGCCAGCGCCGGATGGCACTTTCTCCCTCTACATCCGCGCCTATTGGGGCGAACAGGCGATCCTCGACGGCTCCTGGCAGCCGCCGAAGATCGAGAAGCGGCCGTGACTGTTGGAAGCAAGCAGTCCCAATCGACAATCCCGCATCAGAGACATGCCGCAATGACCGCATCGCATCCGCTCACGCGCCGGGCCGCCCTGGCCGCCGGCATCGTTCTGCCTGCCCTGGGCTCGGCACGCGCCCAGACCGGCACTTCGGCGGCGGGGACCGGAGCGCCCGCCTCCTCATCCGCTGCCGCGGGAACGTCCCCCCTCTCGCCGCTGATGGCGCAGATCAACAACGGCAACTGGCTGGATCACGCCGAAGCAGAAGCGCTGCGTGACGAGTTGTTCGTTCAGAACGCCATCCATGCCTACATCATGACGCTGTCGGCGCTGAACGTGATCGGTATGCGCGACGGGTCCGAGGCCGTCTTCGGCAAGGGCTACAACGTACTGCCCGTGTGGAAGGATCGGATGGACAGCCGCTGCTGGGTTCCGACGCCCAATGCGGACGTCATCTACTCGATGAGCTATCTGAACCTCAAGGAGACGGGGCCGCTCGTCGTTGCCGCGCCGGCGAACGTCATCGGCATGTTCACCGACTTCTTCCAGCGGACCATCACCGATGTCGGTGCCATCGGCCCGGACCGCGCGCGGGGCGGGCTCTATCTGCTGCTCCCGCCGGGCTACGCCGAGCCGGTACCGGCCGGCTACTTCGCGTTTCCGTCCTCCACCTACAACGTCTTTCTGTTCTTCCGCACGCTGATGGCGCAGGGCGAGAACGGGCCGGACCCTGCGCCTGGCGCCGCCAACGCGCAACGGACCCGCGTCTACCCGCTGTTCGAGGAGGAGCGCACCGTCAAGCCGATGCAATTCCCCAACGCGTCCGGCAAGCGCGTCGACATGATGTATCCGGTGGACAACACCTACTGGACCAAGCTCAAGGCCTTCGTGGACGAGGAGCCGGTCGAGTGCATGTCGCTGGAGCTGCGTGGCGTCCTCGCTGCGATCGGCATCATCAAGGGACGGCCCTTCGCACCCGATGCGCGGCAACAGAAATTGTTGCTTCAGGCAGTACAGAAGGCGCCACGCATGATCCTGGCGACGCGTCAGCTTGGCCGTACTGATGGGCGCAACCTCTATTACGATGACCGCCAATGGGAGCGCGCCTGGGCTGGCGGGACGGCGGAATGGCTGCAAGAGAGCTATCTCGACGTCATGCAGCGCGCCGCATTCTTCCAGTATGCCTATTCATCGGCGCCGGCGATGGTGATGCGGACCATCGGGGCCGGGTCGAAGTATCCGTTCACCGCGCGCGACAAGGACGGGAGTTTCCTGAATGGGTCTAGCGCCTACCGTCTGCACCTTCCCGCGGGCATTCCGGCGCAGCTCTTCTGGGCTGTGACGGCTTACAATGTCGTCGACGGCACGATGCCGGAAACGCCGCAGCTGCTGCCGTCGATCAACGGCTACAACAAGGTCACGAAGAACGCCGACGGGTCGATCGACCTGTTCTTCGGATCGCGTCGGCCCGCCGCCGCGCCCGAGGCGAACTGGATTCAAGTGGTTGAGGGGCGCGACTTCCTCGTGGCGCTGCGCCTCTACGGCGCGGAGGTCGCGTTCTACGACCAGAGCTGGAAGCCTGATGACATTGTGAAGCTCGGCTGAGTACGAACTACTGCTTGCCTCGGCTTCGTCTCCAACAAGGGGGCCGCTGTCCACCATCCTGAGCAGCCTGCCCAACTGGCTGGTGTTCTCCGACGCCAAAAACCACGCCTCGATGATCGCCGGCATCAAGGGCTCCAAGGCGACCTGCCGTATCTTCCGCCACAACGACGTGGGGCATCTGGCGGAGCTGCTGCGCGAGGCGCCGACCGCCGCGCCGAAGCTGATCGCCTTCGAGAGCGTCTATTCCGGTCTCGGTTGTTGTTCCATCATGCGCCGAGTCGCCGTGCGACGTCAGCAGCCCCGCTGGACCGTCGGGCTCCCGTCGACCATGACCAGGGCGCACAAGAGACTGGTCCGCCCGGCACCCTGCCCTGTCATCCACCCGAGGGGTCACCCGCGGCACTGTCGCCGATTTGTCATCGAACCGACATCGAAACCCGTTCGGCTGTCGGGATAGAGCAGGCATTCGCAACGGCTCGGGGGCGTCATGTCGGACCTGACGATGAATGGCGGCGTGGCGGACGCCTCGTCGCCGCGCCCGCATCTCGACGGCAGGCCGCACCCGGTCGGAGCGATCGCCTTCCTGCTGGTGCTGGTGGCGGGCCTCGGCTACGCCGCGTTCAGCATCTTCAGCGACATCAGCGAGGTCGGCGAGCAGGACCTGGCGATCGGCGCCCTCGTGCTGCTCGGGCTGGCGCTGCTGATCGCGCTCGGGTTCGAGTTCGTCAACGGCTTCCACGACACCGCCAACGCGGTCGCCACCGTCATCTACACCCACAGCCTGCCCCCGCTCGTGGCGGTGATCTGGTCGGGAACCTTCAACTTCCTCGGCGTGCTGACCTCGAGCGGGGCGGTCGCCTTCACCGTCGTCACCCTGCTGCCGGTGGAGCTGATCCTGCAGGTCGGCAGCGGCGCCGGCTACGCCATGATCTTCGCCCTGCTGTTCGCCGCGATCATATGGAACCTCGGCACCTGGGCGATGGGGCTGCCCAACAGTTCCTCGCACGCCCTGATCGGCTCGATCATGGGCGTCGGCATCGCCAACCAGCTGCTGGCGCCGGCCAGCTCCGCGACCTCGGGCGTGGACTGGGGGCAGGCGGTCGGCGTACTGAAGGCGCTGCTGTTCAGCCCGGTGATCGGCTTCGTGCTCGCGGCGCTCCTGCTCCTGGCGATGAAATTCGTGGTGCGCAGCCGGGCGCTCTACACCGCACCCGAAGGGCGGCAGCCGCCACCGGGGCCGATCCGCGCCCTCCTGGTGCTGACGTGCACCGGCGTGTCGTTCTTCCACGGCAGCAACGACGGACAGAAGGGCATGGGCCTCATCATGCTCATCCTGATCGGCGCGGCGCCGACCGCCTACGCGCTGAACCGGGCCATTCCCGAGAGCACCACGCCCATGTTCCTGAGCGTGACGCAGCAGGCGAGCGACGTGTTCCGTGCCCATGCGGGAGGCGCCACGCCACCGGCCAACGCCGCGGCGGCGCGCGCCACGGTCGGCGAAGCGCTGAAGACGCAGCGGGTCGCAGGCCCCGACGTGTTCGCGGCCCTCGCCACGCTGACCGACGACATCGCTCGGCAGGTGAAGAACTACGGCGCGATCAGGACCGTGCCGGCGGCCGCCACGCCGAACGTCCGCAACGACATGTACCTGGCATCGGAGGCGGTGCGCGTGATGGGCGCGAGCCCGGCCGGGTTCGATGCCGCCGACCTCGCCAAGCTGAAGTCGCTCAGATCCTCGCTCGACAGCGGGACCAAGTTCATCCCGACCTGGGTGAAGGTCACGGTGGCGCTCGCGCTCGGCTTGGGCACGATGATCGGCTGGAAGCGCATCGTCGTGACAGTCGGCGAAAAGATCGGCAAGACGCATCTGACCTACGCGCAGGGCGCGTCGGCCGAGATCGTCGCCATGGCGACGATCGGCCTCGCCGACGTCTACGGGCTGCCGGTGTCCACGACGCACGTGCTGTCGAGCGGTGTGGCCGGCACGATGGCGGCCAACGGATCGGGGCTGCAATGGAGCACGATCAAGAATATGGCGCTGGCCTGGGTGCTGACCCTGCCCGCCGCGATGCTGATCGCCGGCTCGCTCTACGTGATCCTTCGGCAGGTATTCTGAACCACGACCGCGCTCGCGGGGCGCCGCCCGTCAAGCGCGATTGTCACCGCTTCCCGACGCGCAACAGCGCCCCCTCGGGTAGCGTGCGCTTCCCCGTCCCCCGCGCCTTGCCCACGTCGGAGCGGAACCAGTTGGACCCTCCCCCCAAGGATCCCGCTAGCGGTTCCACTCAGCCCTCAGGCAAGCTGAATTGTACATTTTTCGGCGTGCCGCATTCGAGCATTGGCCCGCGTGAGTCCTGGACCGATCACGCAGCCAAGACGCACCGTGCTGAATTGTACATCTGCGGACCGAGATATTTCCGGAAGATCCCGAGCAAACCGGACATCCACCGGTCGCTGCGCTGAATTGTGCATCTTTGTCGTCCCCCGCGGGCCGAAGCGAGGTCAGCGGATCGGGTCACAGGCTGGACGGGAGGCCAGAACTCTGTCGGCGGCATGTCGCCCGGGTAGGGGCAACCGGTTAAGCACCGGCCGCGCTCTCGCGCTTCCGAGCAACCGTGATGCTGCCCTCCAAAGGTGGCGAATTGTTTGTTGTTCTGGGAAACACGACGTGACGGGTAACGCGGATCAATGGTTGATTTTCCGTTCCATGGCACACAAAGGGGTTGCGGGGCGGGGCGTCGCCCATAATCTGTTCCTAGGAACAGTATTACGAAGCCAGCCATGTCGCATTGCCGTCCGGGTAGCGAGGTCATCGTCCAGGGGCTGCCCACGGCCAAGGAACCCGGTCGGCGCGGGCGTCCCAAAAAGGACGGTGCGCTATCGAACGCTGAGCGTAAGCGGCTTATACAGGTCGCGCTCCCATGCTGGCGCCGCTACAGCGGAGGCCATTGATGCCGCGCTCCTGAACGCCTTCAAGAATGCCTACTGCTCTGCCTGCCTCGATGTGCGGGGCTACAATCCCTCCGTGTGGGACATCTCCCAGGAGGTCTTACGCCAGGTTCTCCCGGGCCGATGCCCGCCGTGTACAAGCCCGGCTCGGGATGTCCACTAAATGACGGGTCAGCCTGGGATGGGCAGCCAGACCTCGTTGAGACTGCCTGATCCCAGGAACAGATAGTGGCTGCCCTGTGCCCCCGTTTGTGCCACCCGGCCCTCGGGGGTTCTGCGTTCGTTCCCGGTTGCTGCCGCCCCGCTTCAGCCCTAGAAGCACCAGCCGGAGGCTTTTTGCTCTGCGGAGGGGTGCCCGAGTGGCTAAAGGGGGCGGACTGTAAATCCGCTGGCGTACGCCTACGTTGGTTCGAATCCAACCCCCTCCACCAGCGTCAACATTTCATTGACGAATTTCGACGACGATACCGCGGCGCTGACGCGCGCCCCCTTGTCCGGCGGTCCCGCAATGTCGATCCCTGCCATCGTCACGATCTGTTCCGAGGTCGTCCGCCATGTCGCGCGAGGAGCGGTGCGGGGACCGTTCCGTGGCGTCCGGCGTCAGGTTTCGCACGTTTCCCGTCACGTCTCGCGCTTGTCCCATCATGTTCCCCGCCACATCCCCGCTCGCCTTGAGATCGTTTGCCACGCCGTCGGGGTGGGATTGATAGGGGTCGGCGTGGTCTCGCTCGGCATGACGGCTGGCGAGGCGCTGGCCCCCGCGCCAGCTGCCCTTGTCGCCGATGCGGGGGCGGACGGGCCGCCGGGACCGTCCGCGACCTCGGGGGGCAAGGTGGCGGCGCGGCTATGCCGCCGCAGGTCGCCGGCGCCGCCGGGCCGCTCCAGGGTTTCGGCGTCCTCGGCGCAGGAGATCTCGGCGCACCCGTGCTGCCCCAGAATATCGGCCTCGCGACCCTTCAGCCCATCATCCTGCCGCAGCCACCCCCGGATCTGGGCACCCCCGAGCCGTTCCCGCCGCCGCCGGACCTGCCCCCGTCATCTCCGGCGCCGCGCGGCGATATCCCGGAGCCCCGGCATGGGGCTCGCGCTGCTGGCCGCCGCGGCCGGCGCGGGTTGGGCGACGAGGCGCTTCTGGGCTCGCTCGGCCCGTCCCGCCCGCCAAGCGCTTCCGTCCAGCGATCCGTACGAGCCGGGTCGCTGGCGAACGGCGCCATCGCGCGATGCTACGATGGCGGTCGACAGCTTTGCGCGAGAACGCCCCGCGCGCTAATAGTGACGGGAATCCAGCCGCGAGAACGTCGGCGACTCGGCGCGGGTGTAGCTCAATGGTAGAGCCCCAGCCTTCCAAGCTGGTTGTGCGGGTTCGATCCCCGTCACCCGCTCCAACGCGGGTCGCCCGTGAGATCCGGGATCCGAAAGCCATCGGCCTCGGCACTCGCAACCCTTGACACCTGGCCTCCCGCGCTCTTCATACGCCCCCTGCGCGTCCGGCTTCCTCCGGCGGAGGAACGGCTGTGCCGTGCAGGGGTGTAGCTCAATTGGCTAGAGCGCCGGTCTCCAAAACCGGAGGCTGGGGGTTCGAGACCCTCCACCCCTGCCAGGAACGTGCGGCCTCGGCGGGCGGTGCGTTCCCGCGGGACGCGCGCGGTGCTAAGCAGCCATTTCGCGACAAGGGAGTTGTTTTCGTGGCGGTCGATCCGGCGAGATTTGTGCGTGAGGTGCGCAGCGAGGTGTCCAAGGTCACCTGGCCGTCGCGCAAGGAGACGCTGGTCACCACCGGCCTGGTGTTCGCGATGGTGGCGTTGGCCGCGGTATTCTTCCTAGTCGTCGATCAGGTCATCGGCATCGGCGTGCGCGCGCTGTTCGCCGCCGGGATCTGAGGAGGTTTTGCTTATGGCCAAGCGTTGGTACGTGGTCCACGTCTACTCGGGCTTCGAGAAGAAGATTGCCCAGCAGATCAAGGAGCAGGCTGCCTCCAAGGGGCTGGCCGAGCAGTTCGACGAGGTGCTGGTGCCCTCCGAGCAGGTGGTCGAGGTGCGGCGCGGCCAGAAGGTCAATGCCGAGCACAAGTTCTTCCCGGGGTACGTGCTGGTGAAGATGGACCTCACCGACGACGCCTGGCACCTGGTGAAGAACACCCCCAAGGTGACGGGCTTTCTCGGCACCAAGCTGCGGCCCAGCCCGATCAGCGAGGCCGAGGCCGAGCGCATCATGAAACAGACGCAGGAAGGCGTGGAGCGTCCCCGTCCCGCCGTGCTGTTCGAGGTCGGCGAGCAGGTCCGCGTCGCCGACGGCCCGTTCACCAGCTTCAACGGCACGGTAGAGGAAGTCGACGAGGAGAAGGGCCGCGTCAAGGTCAGCGTCTCCATCTTCGGCCGCTCGACCCCCGTCGAGTTGGAATACAGCCAGGTGGAGAAGGCCTGAGCGATCCGTGGTAGAGTGACGGCATGGTCGCCCTTCCGAAGGTTCCGGCACACATGTCTGTAGCCGAATTCCTCGCCTGGAACGCTCCCGGTGAGAGCCTGTGGCAGTTGACCGATGGCGAGCCACAGATGATGGCCCCCGCCAACCGCACACATGGCGTGATCCAGGGCGAACTCGGCGGGCTGATCCGAAGTCATCTGATCGAATTTGGCAGTTCCTGCAGCCTGGTCGTGGCTCCGGGAATTGTGCCGCGCGTCCGGGCCGCGCACAATGTCCGCATCCCCGATCTCGCGGTGACCTGCTCGGACTATGCGACCGAGGAGGCAACGCTCGAGAACCCCGTTCTGATCGTCGAAATCCTCTCGCCGAGCAACAAGGCGGAGACGTGGGCCAATGTGTGGACCTACGTGACCATTCCGAGCGTGCGGGAGATCCTGGTTGTCCGCAGCGCGGAGATTGGCGCCGATCTGCTGCGCCGGCAGTCCGACGGGAACTGGCCCGAGGAGCCGGCGCGTATCGGCGCGGACGACGCACTTGCGCTCGACAGCATCGGCTTCGCCTGCACCCTCCGCGCGCTGTACCGCACCACGCGCCTCGCGCCCCGATAGCGCCTCCGCTTCGGCACGGCCGAAGCGATCCGAGCGACAAGCGAACGCCGCGCGGCCAAATTCCGGCCATGTCCAGCACCGGCCAACAATCCTCTCGCCATCCGTGGATCACCGTCGCGCAACGGGGATCGGGTTCGCGCTGGTCCAGCTCGAAGTTGCGATCGTCAACGTCGCCCTGGCCCGGATCGGCGCCGAACTCGGCACCGGCGTCACCGGCTTGCAGTGGGTCGTCGATGCCTACGCGCTGGCCTTCGCGTCCCTGCTGCGCAGCGCGTTTCTCGTCAACCTGCCGCTCGGCGCGGCCGGCATCTCGCTGACGCTGCGCTTCGTCGAGGAATCTCCCGCGAGCGGCGGCGGCTTCGACCTCGCGGGACAGGCTCTCGGGACCACCACGCTCGTCGCATTGCCCGCTGCGGTGATCGAGGCCGGCGCGCGCGGCTGGGCCGACCCTCTCGTGCTCTCCGGCATCGCGCCGGCGGTGCAGGCCGGCAGCGGTTTCGTTGTCGTCGAAGCGCGTGTCGCTCGCCCGATGCTGCCGCCGTGCCTCTTTCGTCATCCAGCCTTCGGCGTGGCCGCGCTCGTCGGATTTGCCATCAACCTCACGCTCTACGGTGTCATCTTCGTGCTGAGCCTCTATCTGCAGCGCGCGCGCCTGCTCTCGCCGCACTGGCCCTGATGCCGTCCAACATCACCGCAGGCTGGATTTTGGGGCGCATTGGCACTGTTCAGCGCCTTCATGCCGGGCGACGCGGTGCCCGACATCCAGCGCGCGTTCGAGATTTCGGCCGTCCTGCTCGTTTGCGCCGCGCTCGCCGCTTTCCTCGGGGTCTGCGAGAGACCTGATCGCTGATGTCTCAGGGATGTTCCGGCGCCGTCCGACGCTCGGCTGCATTGCGCAGGAGGGCGAGCGAGCGGTACACGCCGTGCACCATCTTGCTGTAGGGCAGCAGCAGGAAGAGCGCCAGGATAAAGCCGAGATGCACCGCGAGCGCGATGCCCATGGCGGCGGTCCCGCGCAGAGCCAACAGCACGAGGCCGGTCAGCGCGGCCAATGCCAGCAGCAACAGCAACGCCACGTCCGCGCCCAGCAGCCGGCGCGCCGCGGGCGCGGGATCGGCGATCAGCTTCATCGCGAACAACCCGACGGTGCCGACGATCAGCAGCACGCCGCCCATCGTGCCGAGCACCACCGGCGTGCTGAGCAGTCCATATGGTGCCTGCCAGCCGAAAAATGCGTGATAGACGAACCCCGCGCAGGTCGCGGCGAAACAGAGGAAGAAGCCGTAGAACATGGCGTGGTGCAGCCAACGCCGCGTCATGGAGAAGCGCTCGTCGTGGTCGTTGCAGCCATGCCCGCCGCCGCCGAGATTGCGCAGGCTCAGTACATCCCACGTTGCCCCGAGCACCGCGCCCGCGCCTATTCTCTTCCGGCCGGCGTCACGCCAGAAATTCGCCCCACCCATCGCCAGCGCGACGAGCGCAAAGACGAAGGTGACGAGCCCGAGCACCTGCATGATCCACAGCGGGATCACCGCGTAGAACGCACCGGGTTGCACAAGATGCGCGGCGTAAAGCGTGGCAGGCGATTGCAGCGCAGTGACAAGGATCAGCGCCAGCGCGAGCGAGACTGCCGCGACCAGCGACACCACCACGCCGTTGAGCTGGAAGGCGCGCGCCAGCGGCGCGGGCCAGGCATATTGCTCGTAGCTCTCGGCGCGGACCAAGGAGAATGCCCGCGGCACGTTGACGCCGAACTCGTGCGGTGGCGCGTACTGGCACGCGTAAAAGCACCCCATGCAGTTGTGGCAGAGATTGGCGAGATAGCTCAGATCGGCCGCCGCGAATTCGCGCCGTAGTTCCATCGCCGGGAACACCGCGCAGAAGCCCTCGCAATAGCGGCAACCGTTGCAGATCTCCATGTAGCGGCGCGCGTCCGCAACCGCCTCAGTTTCGCGCATGGACCGCCGCCTCCTTGCCAGCGATGCGGCCGAACACCGTGCCGATCGTCATTCCGAACCCGGCCAGGTAGCCGCGCCCCAATATGTTGCCCGCCATGATCTCGCCGGAGGCGAACAAATTGCCGGCGGGCCTGCCGTCCTCCAGCAGCACCTGCGCGCGCTCGTTCACCCGCACGCCGAGATAGGTGAAGGTGATGCCCGGCCGCAGCGGGTAGCCGTAGAACGGCGGCGTGTCGATCTTGCGCGCCCAGTTGGTCTTGGGCGGCGTCAGGCCCTGCGTGCCGCACCCATCGAGCTTCGAGCCGTCGAAGTTTTCTCCGGGCGCCGCCGCGTTGTAATCGGCGACGGTGCGCGCGACCTTCGCCGCGTCGAGGCCGAGCTGCGCCGCCACGCCCTCGATCGTGTCCGCCCTGATCGCCGGGTAGATCGACGGCATGAACAGCCGCACCGACTTCGCGTCGAACAGCGAATAGGCAATCTGATCCGGCTGCTGCGCGATCAGCCGCCCCCAGATCGCGTAGCGCTTCGGCCACACGTCTTCGCCCTCGTCATAGAAACGCTTGCCGTCGCGGTTCACCACGATGCTGTACGGCACGCTGTCGAGCCTTGTCGCGATCCCGCCGTCGAATTTCGGCGCGCGCGCATCGAGCGCCACGGCGTGGCATTGCGTCGGATCTCCCACCGGTGCGACGCCCTGATCGAGCAGGTTCTTCAAAATACGGCCGCGATTGTACGGGGTGCCGCGAATGACGAAATTGTCCACCGCGTCGCCCCAATACTCGCGCATCCACTGGAGATTGCCCTGGAACCCACCCGCGCTCGCCACTACGCAGCGGGCGCTCACCGTCTCCGGGTAGCCGTTCCGGGTCAGCGAGGCGGAGCGGATCACGCCGTCCTTCATGTGCAGCGCGGTCACCTCCGTGTCGTACAGGATGTCCACGCCAATTCGCTCGGCGGTGAGGTAATAGGCGTTCACCAGTGCCTTCCCGCCGCCCAAGAAGAACGCATTGGTGCGCGAGAGGTTGAGCGTGCCGGTGAGCGACGGCTGAAAGCGCACGCCGCTCTTTTGCATAAAATCGAACACGCCGGATGACGCGCGGATGGTCATGCGCGCGAGATGTTCGTCAGTGTTGCCGCCGGTGACGCGCTTGAGGTCGTCCCAGGTACTCATCCTCGAGATAAGCTTCGGTGAGCACCGAATTGGGCGCCTCGTGCATGGCGCGTAGATTGCGCGTGTGCCGGCTGTTGCCGCCCCGGAACGCGCGCGGCGCGTGCTCGCACAGCAGCACCGAGCAGCCCGCCTGCCGCGCGGTGATCGCCGCGCACAGCGCCGCGTTTCCGCCCCCCGCCACCAACACGTCATAGCTGCGCGTCAGATCGACCATGCCTCGCGTATATCGGGCTCACCCGTTCGGCACAACCGAGGCGGCCCGCGGGTGGGGCGAGCAGGGCAGCCGATCGGGAGCCGCCCTGGCTGGTCCATCATTCGAGGGTCGGCGGCGAGCCGGCGGTGCAAGCCTTTGCCTTCGGCCTCCCGCGGGAGCATGCTCGTTCCGTTTCTCTGGTCCATTGCACGATGGGAGGAAACAGCGATGCAGAGACGCAGCTTTTTGCGCGGTGTTGCCGTGGCCGCGGGATCGGCCGCTGCCACCACGGCGCTGGCACAGCCGACCGCGCCCGATCCAGCGGGTACGGCACCGCCACCCCGCGATTGGGACGACCCCTCGTTGGTCGTCTATCCCGATCCAGCGATGGAGGTGTTTGACCCGCGGTTCAAGAAGTACATCGCCGGAACCAACACGCTCCGCCGCCTGTGGAAGGGCGGCGCCTGGACCGAGGGGCCGGTCTATTTTGGCGACATGCACAGCGTGATCTTCAGCGATATCCCCAACAACCGGCTGTTGCGCTACGATGAGCTGACCGGCCGCACGCACGTCTTTCGGTCTCCCTCCAACTTCATCAATGGGAACACGCGCGACCGGCAAGGCAGGCTGATTTCGTGCGAGCAGGGCTTCCGCCGGGTGACGCGCACCGAATACACGGGCGACATCACCGTGTTGGCGGATAACTACCAAGGCAAGAAGCTCAACTCGCCCAATGGGGTGGTGGTGAAGTCGGACGACACGGTCTGGTTCACCGACCCGACCTACGGAATTGAGGGAGACAACGAGGGCATCAAGGCGCAGTCCGAACTGCCGCGCAACGTGTATCGGCTCGACCCGAAAAGCGGTCAGCTGACGGTTGCGGTCGGAGACTTCAAGGAGCCAAACGGGCTCTGCTTCTCCCCCGACGAGAAGAAGCTGTACATCTCGGACACCGCCGGCCCGCCTTCGGTGATCCGGGTCTTTGACGTGGGCGACGACGGAAAACTGACCAATGACCGTGTCTTCCACGACCTGAGCGGTACCAACGGCGGCATCGCCGACGATATGCGGGTGGATGTCGACGGCAATCTATGGGCCGCCGGCGGCTGGGCACCCAACAAGAACTTCAACGGCGTGAGCGTCTATGCTCCGGACGGCACGCCGCTTGGCCGCATCGTACTCCCGGAGGTGGCAGGCAACCTTTGCTTCGGCGGCCTGGATCACCGCCATAGCACGCTCTACATCTGTGCGAGCCACTCGCTCTACGCCTACAACGTCGGAACGCGCGGGGTGGAATTGTAGGGGCAGTCTGACGCGGGCCGGATCAGTGCGAGAGCTGGGCTAGGGCCCTGGGGCCGGTGTCGGGCCGGCCCTGGCGGGGCCGGCGCGCCAGGATGGGCGCCTCGATCCAGCGCCAGGACGCCCAGGACAAAGCCCAGATCAGCGCAAGCGAAAGACCGATCGCGACCCAGTTCGGCACCTGCCAGCGATCCCGGTAGGCGCCGACGATCTCCAGCACCGAGAGGTGCACGATATAGACGGCGTAGGACTGCGTGCTGATCGCGACAATGATGGCGGCGGCCACTCGCGGCAAGCTTCGCAGCGCGGCGGCGGCGGGAAGGCATAGCGCGAAGCCGATCGAGCCGGCGTCGAACAGGAAGGTGCGCCGCACATGCGGATCGAGCGGCACATGGCGGTCGAACCAGCCCGACCAGATGCCGAGGATCAGCAGCGCCCCTAGCGCGAGCATCGGCGCGGGATGGCGGAAGGCGAAGCCGCGCCGCTCCTGCATCCAGGCCAGCACCACGCCGAATGCGATGGCGTCGAGCCGCAGCACCGCGACCTTGCTCAGCACCTCGCCGAAATCGGCGCTCTCCGGCATCCGCCAGCGCAGGATCGCCGGCACGGCGAGGAACGCCGTGGTCGCCGCCCAGAACCCCGCGCGCCTGCCGAGCAGCGTCGCGGCCGACAGCAGCAGCGCCGAGAAGCCGAGATAGAACCACTCCTCAACGGTCAGCGACCAGGAGACGCCGAACCAGCCGCTCGGCATCGGCCAGGCAAGATTCTGCGTCAGCGTCGCGTAGCGCAGCACCTGATCCCACGGGCGCGGCGGCCAAATCACCGCCAACGCCGCGATCCATATGAGGTAGATCGGCAAGGTACGCATCCAGCGGCGCGCCATGAACACGCCCCAGGCCCGCAGGCTCGGCGGCTCGGCGATGATGGCGAGCAGCAGCCGGCCGATCAGGAAGCCGCTGAGGACGAAGAACAGCTCGACGCCGAAAAAGCCCGAGACGCTCAGCCACTCCGGCGCGCGGCCTCCCACCCAGTTCGCGAAGGTGTCGCCGCAATGGCTCGCCAGCACGAACAGGATCGCCGCCGCTCGTACCAGGTCGAGGCCGATCCGATGCCCGGACGGCGCGGCGGTCGCCGGCCGGTTGCTCAGTTCAGCACCGTGCCGCCGTCGACCGCGATGGTCTGGCCGGTGACGAACTGGCTGGCGTCGCCGATGAGCCACGCGACGGTGCCCACCAGGTCGGCCGGCACCAGGGTGCGCTGGATGGTCTGCATGGTGCGCACCACGTCGAGCGCGCGATCGAGCTTGTCGCCGAAGAAGCTCCGCGTGCCCTCGGTCATCACGGCACTCGGCGCAACCGCGTTCACCCGGATGTTGTCGCGGCCGAGCTCGCGGGCGAGGCCACGGGTCAATCCGATCACCGCCGCCTTCGACGTGGTGTAGTGCAATGCGAACGGTGTGCCGTAGGTCGCCGCCAGCGACGCGATGTTGACGATGCTGCCGCCGCCCGTCTTGCGCATCGCGGGGACCACCGCCTTGCAGCAATGCCAGATGCCCTTGACGTTGACCGCCATCGCCGCGTCCCACTCGGCTTCCGCAATCGCGTCGAACCGTCCGCCATGCAAGGCGCCGTAGAGGGCCGCGTTGTTGATCAGCGCGTCGATCCGACCGAACGCATCGAGCGCCGCCCGCGCCATTGCTTCCGCCTGCGCTACATCCGTGACGTCGAGCCGCACCGCCTCGATCCGCCCACCGGCGCCGCGAACCTGCTCCACAGTCGCGCCGCAGTCGGCAAGGTCGGCGGCGAGGATGCGCGCCCCCTGGGCCGCGAGCCCCGTCGCGTATTCCTGCCCGATGCCGCCGGCGGCTCCGGTGACGACGACGACCTTGTCCGCGACGCTCATCGGCTCAGACCTCCACCACGACGTACTGGTCCTCCACCGAGACGGGAAAGGTCTCAGCGACGTAGGGGCCCTCGACGATGCTCGAACCCGGCGCCACCTGCACCGGATAGCTCCGCACGGTCACCTTCTGCGGGTCGCACCAGGACTGGCCGGTGCGCACGTCGAACTCCCAGCCATGCCACGGGCAGCGCAAAATCTCGCCCGCGCGCGAGTAGCGGTATTGCCCCGGCTCGCTCAATTCGACCAGACCGCCCAGCACGCCCTCGGCGAGCGGGCCGCCCTGATGCGGGCAGCGGTTCAGCACGCCGAAGAACTCGCCGCCGATGTTGAATACGGCGATCGGACGGCCCCGCACATTCACCAGTTTGCGCGAGCCGGGCGGAATATCTCGCGCGGCGGCGACGACGTGCTTGCTCATCGGCTGGTCCAGATCCCTTTCCCGGCGGATTGGCGACGCTACAACCCAGCCCGCGTGGCGGCAATCGGCGCGGTCAACGCGAGACCTGTTGCGACGGCCAACCGGGACGGACCAGCGCCCGCAATGCGCTCACGGCGATCACGCACCAAGTGAGGAACGCCACCCAGAACACGACGCGGGCAAGGCCGCGCAGGAAGCCGAGCCCATACGTCGCCTCCAGCTCCAAGGTGGCCGCGCAGTACATGCCAAGCGGGAACACCACCGACCATTGCGCGAGGACCGAGCGAAACATCCGGCGCCGGATCAGGTGCTTCCAGGCGAACAGCAGCAGCAGCAGCGGAATCCAGAACGTCGCGTCCGCCCAGAAGGCGACGACTACGGGCGAGAGCAGATCGCGCAGCGGGAACGGGCCGATCGACAGGCCGGAGCTCATCAGTTTGCCTCCGGCCAGCACCGTGACCGCAGCCGCCCCCGCGTTGATCCACCAGGAGCCGGTCACGTCCTCCGGCGGCATGGCCACGAACGCAAAGCGGTACAGTACGATCGTGCTCAACAGCAGGTAATAGACGCCGCCGAGCAGCACCCAGGCGTAGCAGACGAACGCGAGCACCGGCGAGCCGTCGCCCTGGTCCAGCAAATCCGCTCCAAGCGAGGCGAGCGCCTGGGTGGCGACCACCAGCAGCAGCCACTGGCCGGACAGACCTCGTTCGAGCGACGGCTTTATCCGGCCCTTGGTAACGCCCGTGAGAAAGCCGTACAGCATGACCCACCAGGCGAGGATGGCCAGCGCGAACAGCGGCGACGCTGCCCAGCGGGCGACTTGGAACTCGACGATCTGGCTGCCAAGGACCGCAGTTCCGGCGGCCAAGGTCAGGAACCCCGGCCCGGTTTCGTGGCGCGTCAGGTCGCGGGCCAGCCCGCGCCCGCCCAGCACGGTGCGCCAGATCCCGGCCGCCCAAAGCAGCAGCCAAGCCGCGACGTTGAGGGCCAGCAGCGCCCAGCCGATCCAACTCCACCCGAGCTCCCGCGCGTCGATCGAGATGATGCCGGTCGCCATCACCGCGGCGAACCCGCCGGGGAACAGCGGGACGAAGCGGCGGAGCGGGTGCTTGTCAGCCATCAACTCACCTTGGCTCGCGGCTCCGCCCCATCACGGCTACAGTGTGGCGATGCAGCGAGCCCAGACCCTCGAATTTCCCCACGACCAGTCGCCCGCGCCGGGCGCGCTGATCGAGATCGCGCCCGACGTGCAGTGGATGCGGCTGCCGTTGCCCTACCGGCTTAACCACGTGAATATCTATCTGCTCCGCGACGAGGGCGGCTGGGCGGTGCTGGACACCGGCCTCGGCACCGCCGAGTGCCGCGCCGGCTGGGAGGCGGTGCTGACCGGCCCGCTCGCTGGCCAGCGCCTCACGCGGATGATCGTCACCCATTACCACCCCGACCATGTCGGGCTCGCCGGCTGGCTCAGCGAACGGTTCGGCCTCGCGCTGTCCATGCCGCGCCCGGAATACCTCTACAGTCTGGCCCTGCAATACGCCCCCGGCGATCTCGGCGCCGACATGCACCGGCCGTTCTATCATCGCCACGGCCTCTCGCCCGAAATCACCGAGCTCGTGCTCAGTCGTGGCCACGAATACCTGCGCCGCACCACCGGCGTGCCGACCACCTATCACCGCATCCGGCATGGCGACGAACTGCGTATCGGCGCACGCCGCTTGCAGGTGCTCACCGGCGGCGGCCACGCCCTCGAGCAGGCGATGCTGGTCTGCGCGGAGGAGAAGCTGTTCTTCGCCGCCGACCAGGTGATCGCGCGCATCTCGCCCAATGTCAGTGTCCACGCGATGGAGCCCGACCTCGACGCGCTCGGGATCTATCTCGCCTCGCTGCGCGCGATCCGCGAGGCGGTGTCGGCCGACGTCCTGGTGCTCCCCGGCCACGGCTTGCCATTCTTAGGCCTGCATACGCGGATCGGGGAGCTGATCGAGCACCACGCACAGCGTTGCAGCATGATTGCTAAGGCCTGCCGCGACCGGGCGCTGTCGGTCGCCGACCTGCTGCCCTTCGTGTTCGACCGCGTGCTCGACGAGCACCAGACGGGCTTTGCCTTTGGTGAGGTGCTCGCCCACGTCAACCACATGCTCGGCCTCGGCGAGCTGGTCGCGAAGACCGATTCCGAGGGCCGGGACCGGTACCGAGCCGGACCTGGTTAGCAGGCGTTGTCCGCCCGGCGCCGCCGCGCGCCGAGCAGCATCAGCGCCCCCGCGCCGAGAGCCGGAGCGACGCTGGCTCCGGCACCGCCTGGCCCTGCAGATGGTAGGTGAACGACATTCCGGTCGCCGCGAACGCCGCGTTCTGGTCCGTGTCGATGGTGAGGTCCCGCGTTGCAGAAGTCGGCTTTCGGCGCGCCGAAGTCGAGCTTGAGGTCGAACAGGTTGCCCTCCTGCAGCACGGAAGTGACGAACGCCTTGTCGAGCGAGGAGGTGACCGCCCCCGGGCGTTGCCGCGCACGGTGGGCGCGAAGGTGATCGTGTCCATCGCCATTGCAAACCAGCCAAGCTGGAACTTCGTCCTTACGTGCTTTCAGACCGATGTTTCCCCTCCGAGGCCTTGCGCGACCGATGCGCGGGCCTGAGCAGCGAGCGCGCGGCGGAACCCGTCGCGCGCCTGCAGCCGCCGCCAGTAGCCGGCAACCCCGGGCGAGAACCGGCCGGCGAGGTCCAGCCTCTCCGCGAACAGTAGGGCATAGCCTACCGAGATGTCGGCGGCGGTGAAGCGCTTGGCGCAGATCCAATCGCCCACTTCCATCGCAGCAGTGACCGCGCGCAGGCGGGCCATGAACCAGCGGGCGTAGTCCTCGACCACCTGCGGCAGGCGCCGTTCCTCGGGCTCGAGGCGGCTGTAACGCAGTACCAGCGTCTGCGGGAAGGTGAGCGTCGCCTCGCCGAAATGCAGGAAGTTGAGAAACCGGCCATAAGCCGGCTCATCGGGGCTCACGGCCAGCGGCGATGGCCCGTAGCGTGTAACGAGGTACTGGCAGATCGCCGCCGACTCGGTCATCGAGACGTCGCCGTCGACGAGCAGCGGGATAGTGCCGAGCGGGTTGACCTCGAGATACTCCGGCGCGCGCGTCCTCGGCGGAAACGGCAGCATCTTCAGCCCGTAGGGAATCCCGAGTTCCTCCAAGGTCCATAGCGGCCTGAAGGAGCGTGCGTTGGCGCAGTGGTACAGCGTCATCATGGTGCCGGACTGTGGCGGATGCCGACCTCAGCGACTAGCTCCGGGGCGGCGGCGATCCGCGATACCGGTCGAGGATCGTCTCTCGTCGGCATCTATGCCGCTACCCCTCCCGCGCGTTGATGCCCCAGCGGCGGTGGAGGAAATGCTCCCACGGGCCGAACAGCGCCTTGTCCGCCAGCAGGCCGATGGCAACGATTACCAGCATCACCGCGATCACCTGGTCCATCGCGTTGAGCTCGCGGCCGTAATGCAGCAGGTGGCCGAGGCCGAAGCCGGAGAGCACCGTGACGTAGATCTCGGCGGCCATCAGCGAGCGCCAGGCGAACGCCCAGCCCTGCTTCATGCCGGTAATGAGATGCGGCAGCGCCGCCGGCAGGATCACGCGGGTCCATTTGTGGAACCCCTCGGAGCCCATCGTGCGGGCGGCGCGGGCGTAGACGCGGGGGATGGTCCGCGCCCCGGTGTCGGTCGCGATCATCACCGACCAGACGGTGCCCATGACGACGACGAACAGCATCGCCCCCTCGGTCTGGCCGAACCAAATCAGGGCGAGCGGCACCCAGCAGACGCTCGGCAAGGTTTGCAAGCCCAGCGCCAGGACGCCCACCGTGTCCTCGACGAAGCGTACGCTGCTCGACAGCAGGCCGAGCGGCAGGCCGATGGCGAGCCCGATCGCGTAACCGACCAGCAGCCGGCGCAAGGTCACGCCGATCGCCGCGAACAGCGTGCCGTCCCCGCCGGACTGCCAGAGATAGGCGACGACGTCGCGCGGCGAGGGCAGCAGCACCGGCGACCAGCGCCCGCTCCACACCATCAGTTGCCAAATCCCCGCGAGGGCGACAAAGAACAGCAAGGCGAGCGCGAAACGCTTCATCTCACCGTCTCCGGGAGAATGTAGCCCTTGAGCGCCGCGGTGATCCGCTCGGTATACTCGGCGAGCTGGATGCTGTTCACGTCGCGCGGACGCGGCAGGTGGATCGGGAACGATTCCCGGATGCGCCCCGGCCCCGGCGAGAGCAGGATCACGCGGTCCCCCAGGCAGACCGCCTCGCGCACGTTGTGCGTCACCAGCACGATCGTCTTGCGCCGGTCCTGTTGGATGCGCTGGATGTCGGCATAGAGCTGCTCGCGGGTCAGCGCATCGAGCGCCGACAGCGGCTCGTCCATCAGCAGCACGTGCGGATCGGGCGCCAGGGACCGGGCGAAGGCGACGCGTTGGCGCATCCCGCCGGAGAGCTCGTGGACGTTGGCGTGCGCGAAGCGTTCGAGCCCGACCATGCGGAGATAGCGCAGCGCCGTCTCCCGGCGTTCGGTGCGGCTCAGGCCCGGCACCAGCTTGAGTCCGAACATCACGTTGCCGAACGCGGTGAGCCACGGGAACAGCGCCGATTCCTGAAACATCACCAGCCGGTGCCGCCCCGGCCCTTCCACCAATTGCCCGTCGGCCGTCACCCGGCCGCTATCGGCCCGGGTCAGGCCGGCGATGATGTCGAGCAGCGTGGACTTGCCGCAGCCGCTCGGCCCGACCAGGCAGATGAACTCGCCGTCGCCGACCCGCAGGTTGATGTCATCCAGCGCGTGAATGCTGGCGCGTGGCGTCCTGAACCACTTGGAAACCCCGTCCACGATCAGCTTCGGGGCGGGTTGTGGGTCGGGCAGCTCGCGCGAGCCGATGGAGTCGAGCATCAGGGCTTCTCGACCAGCCGGGACAGGTCTGGCGCGGTTCGCAGGAAGCCCGCCTGCCGCGCGTCCGCGACGAAATGCACCAGTGCCTGGGGCGAGACCGTGCTGGTCGGCACGATCCGTCCCCAGGCGTGGGCGACAAGCTTGGTCGAGACCTCGCTCCGCATCTCGGCGGAGAGCTCGTCGCGCACCATCTTCTGCGCCTCCTGCGGATTGGCGCGGACCCACGCGGTCAGCTCGTCATGGGCCCGCGTGAAATCTCGCACCAGCGCGCGTCGGCCAGCGAGAAACTTCGCGCGAGCGACAAGCACGGTGGTCACGGCGTCGCGCTGGTCGACCAGCACCTTGCCGTCCGCCTCGAGCTCCAGCCGCGAGACCCAGGGCTCCACCGTCCACACCGCGTCGAGCTGCTTGGTGCGGAACAGCCCGAGCTGGTCGGGGTTGGCCGTCGGGATCACCTGGGCGTCACCGCCCACGACGGTGATCTTGAGGCCGCCGGCGGCCAGCCAGGTGCGCGCCGCGACGTCCTGCGTGTTGCCGAGCTGCGGCGTCCCGATTCGCTTGCCGCGGAAATCGGCGGCGGCGCGCAGGCTCTCGCCCGCTTGCACCACCAGCGCCGAGCCGCCGTCCAGCGCGCCGGCGACGATGCGGATCTCCTCGCCGCGCGACTTGGCGTAGGCGTTGATCGCCGGACTCGGACCGACATAGGTGAGGTCGATCGATTCCGCGAAGATCGCCTCCATCGCGCTCGGGCCGGCATTATAGGCGAACCACTCGACCGACCGGCCGAGGCGTTGCTCGAACCAGCCCTTGCCTTGCCGTGACAGGGCGCGGGCGATCAGCGCCTGGACGTGGGTGATGTTGGGAAAATGGCCTACCCGGATCGCCGTGGGCTGCTCGGCTCGCGCCCGACCGCCGCCCATCCGGGCGAGTCCCGCCGCGCCGGCGAGGACGGCAAGCGAGCGGCGAGAGAGGCGGCCGGCGGCGGGCGAGTGGGCGTGACAGCTCATCGGTCCCTCACAAAGAGTGGATCGCCGTATTACCACAACCGGTGCGTTGATCGCGCCTTCCGACGCGAACGTTATCGAGGCGTCGTCATCCTCGGGGCAGAAACCCCATGATCCGCTCGAAGCGCGCCGTGTAGGCGGGCCAGACCTCCGGGTTGAGTAGGCGTTCGGGACGCTTGCCGTCGAGGATGTCGAGCATCTGCTCGGCGGCGATCGTCGCCATGTTGGCGCGCGCCTGCCGCGTCACGCCGGCGGTGTGCGGGCTGGCGATCACGTTGTCGAAGGCGAGCAGCGGATCGTCGTGCGGCGGCGGCTCCTTGTCCCACACGTCCAGACCGGCACCGGCGATGCGGCCCTCCCGCAGCGCCGCCGCCAGCGCTCGCTCGTCGTGGATGCCGCCCCGCGCGGTCGTGATGAAATAGGCGTGCGGCCGCATCAGGGCGAACCGCTCGGCACTGATCATGCCGAGGGTCTCCTCGGTACGCGGGCAGTTGATCGAGACGAAATCCGCCTCCGCCATCAGCGTGTCGAGCTCGAGCTTTTCCGCCCCGCGCGCCGCCATCTGCGCGGCACTGAGATAAGGGTCGTAGCCAAGCACCCGCATCCGGAACAGTCCGCGGCACAGCTCGGCGAGGCGGCAGCCGACATTGCCCAAGCCGACGATGCCCACCGTGCGCCCCAGCAGGTCGTTGCCGATATAGCCGTTGCGCGGGATGCCGGAAGCGGCGCGCATCCGCCGGTCGGTCTCGACGATCCGCTTGGATAAGGCGAGCATCATCCCAAGGGCGTGTTCGGCGACCGCTTCCCGGTTGCCGCCCGCCTGGTTCACGACCAATACCCCTGCCGCCGTGCAGGCACGCAGGTCCACCGTATCGTAGCCCGCCCCGTTGCTCGACACCGCGACGAGGTTGGGCGTGCGAGCCAGCAGGCTGGCCGTGGCATAGTATTTTGGGTCGATCTCGTCGCGCGCCGCGCCGATCTGGTAGGTGTGCGCCGCGGCCAGGACGGGCGCCGCCCGCGCGTCCGGGGTGCGGTTCTCCAGCCTCTCCAGCGATACGTCGGGCCGGCGGGCTAGGATCTGGGCGAAGGCCGGGCTGGCGAGATATTCGACGTAGAACACGCGCTTCAGATTGACAGGCATGGCTCCGTTTCCCCGCTCGCCGGCTGCCCGACTATCCTACGCATCGGTCCGGACGCAAATCGCCCACCCAGTAGTTTCTGAGCGCCATCGTATTTCACGCATTGATTGCGAATTAACGCCGGCACACTCGACCGATTGACGGGCGGCTGCGCCGCAGCCCTCACATTTCCGTGAGGCAGGGAGCCCAACATTCCACGCGGGAAATACCACCAAAGTGAAAGAATTGACGACACTTGCCTTCCCGACCCCGTGGCTGGCCATAAGATTGAGAGCCCGGCCGCCACGACCATCGTTCAGAACAGCCGAATTTTCCACGGCTCCCCCGGGAGCGCCCGCGATAGTGCCGACCCGCCGGACGGCGGGAATGCCCATTGATCCGACAATATCATAAAGCAAGGTCCGAAGCTGACCCCGGCGACCATCTACTTTGGCGGCGAAGGCACGCCGTACGCCGGGCCTATCCTGTCATCCGCGACTTCGACGCCGGCGCCGCCCTGTCCGCACAGGACTATCCGGGCGGCGCCGGCTGAGGATGCTTGCGGGGACGGTCGGCGATCACGGCGCCCCATGAGTTCGCCGAGTGCGGTTATCGCTCGCCCGCGTCGGTTCAGACGGCGCCGCGCCCGGCCGCCGACGAGACCACCGGACGGACCGCGTTGAGCGCGTCGCCCAGCGCTGCATAGGAGGCGAGCTCCGCCAGGTCCTGCCCGGAGGTGAGGATCCAGCGGTGCGCCGGCCGGTGAATGACCCAGGCGACGCCGGTCTCGGGTGTTTCGACGATCAGGATGCGATCGTGCACGTCCAGCGGGTCGCTCTCCTGGCGTGCGCTGAGGTAGACATGCGCGATCCCTTGCGGACGCGCCGCCGCCGTCCACTGCCCGATCAATGCACGTTCGTCGGACGACAGACTGCGGCGAGCCGGGAAGGGTATGATGACGGCGGATTCCAAGCGAGCTCCATAAGCGGGAGTTGAGACGCCATCATACAACCGTGTGGCGAATTATTCCAGCGCGATCTCCCTTCCTTGCGCGATCGTGCTGCACGCAAGCGGGTCCAAGCCCGGCGACGGGGAGTTCGCCGCGTTTCTCCGGGCCGAGCCTACGTCCCGCCGTTCACATCGATGATGGCGCCGAAGATGTAGGATGCCTCGCCGCTGGAACGCGAGAAAATCGACGCGGACGAAGACGAGGCGGGGCGGCGCGGCCTGGACGAGTTCCGTCTCTTCGGTTATTCGCTCGGCTATTGCGGCATCTTCGGCGCGCGACCCAAGCGTAGCGAATGTCTGGGAGAAATTCCTCGCCGTGAAGGACACGCTGCCCGACACCGCCACGCGCGGCGGCATCGGCACGCCGGCATCGGTGCGCGCATTTCAAGGCGTACGAGGATGCCGGCATCGGCCTGGTGATCTTCATCCGGCGACGCGGCGCGGGCCGGCGATCCGGAGCGGAGTAAGAACGTGCAAAAGCCGGCGCAAAGCCGCAATGTAGCCACCTAACAGCCCGAAAGCCTCAGGGAGCAACAGCAAGGACACATTATGCCGGCCGTGTTACCGCTTCGCGCCGCAGTCGGCCTGATCGGCCTCGCCGGAGCCCTCGGTGCCTGCACCCCCCCGCTGGTGCCCGCGCCGACGAGCTTCCGCTTCCCTGGCGACGCCAATTTCTCGGCAGCGTCGCCGCCGAGGCCACATGTGGCGCAGCCCCGGACGTCGCAGCCCGCTTGCGAACGCGCCGACAAGACGGGCCTGTCCGACATGCAGAAGGAGGCTCTGTTTCGCCAGTTCGATGATTGGCAGGCGCGGAGCGGAGACGCTCAGACCGGATCGTCCGCACCACCGCCCGCCGCCCGCCTCGCCGCGTCGAAGCTCCCATGTCGTACCCCGGCCTCCTGAACCCCACGACGCCGCCATCCGTGGCGTATGGCCCTTCCCCCAGCGGCACGCTCGGTGAGCTCATCCGGGCGGTGCTGGACCGGGAACCGTTCATCGCTGTAACCGGCGACGACCCGTCCGGCCTGGAGACAGTGCTCGACGCGGCGATGGTCGCCTTGGCGGGAAGGGACGTGCGATTCGTCCGAATCCCCGGCGAGCTGTCCGCGCCGCTCACGGTGGGGACCCTGATCCGCCAGATCGGCGGTGACGAGCTCGCGGGCGGCGGCCGGGATGGCGCGGAACGCCTGCTTCAGGCGTTGAGCCGCCTGGGTGACGAGGGCCAGGTGGTGCTCGCTGTCGAGCACGCCGAGACGTTGCAGCCGCAGGCGCTTTCATTCTTGCAGCTCCTGCCCGCGATACATGCGGCCGGTTCGCCCGCGCTGCAGGTCCTGTTCGTTGGCCGACCGGGCCTCTGGAGACTGCTCGAGAACCAGGCGTTCCATCCGATTCGCGACCAACTGCTGACCCGCATCGCGATGGAGCAGGCGGAGCAGCCGAGCGCGCCCCCCGCGCCCGAGATGCCCCCGACCGCGCCGCCACCCGGCGCCGTAACGCGACGTTACGTCACGGCCGCCGCGCTGCTGGTCGCCGCCGCCGGCGTGACGGGGCTCTATTTCGTGGCGATCGACTTCTTCTACCGGGGCTTCCCGTCGCCGTTCGTCGCCACGCACCAATCCGCCGAACAAGCCGCGTCGGACGCGCCCGGTCGGCAGGCGGCCGCGGCGCCGGCGACGACCGCAGCACCTCCACCCGTCCTCACACTGCCCGCGCACCCGGCATCCTCGCCGCCCGATGTTCCGCCGGGCGCTGTCGCGTCCTCTGCCTCGCTACCGCCCTCCTCCTCGCCGCCCGCCGCCACGCCGTCGGCTTCGCCGCCGTCGGGTGTCGCGCCGTCTGATCTGCGTCCAGTCGCCCGCGCGGCCATCGAGGAGCGCGAGCGCCTGCGCCGCGAGTTCGATGCGTTTCTCGACCGCTCGGATGCGGCGCGGCTGACCGCGGCTCAGCGGGACCTCCTGTTCGAACAGTACCTGGCGCGTCGCAACGGGGTCGCCTCCGACGTCAATTCGCGGCGCGGGACGATCCGTCGCGTGGTCATCAACTACGCCGGCCGCTCGGGCGAGGCGGACGCCACGCGCTTGCAGGCGGTGCTGCGCCCGAACGCGGAGAAGGCCGAGACCCGGCCGGTGGCCGATGCCTCGCGCGAGCCCGTCATCCGGTATTTCTTCGTCGAGGACGAGCCGGCGGCAAACGAAGTGGCTGCCGACCTGCGCGCCACCGGCACGGACTGGCATGTGCAGGACTACACCGCCCAGGCATCGAAGCCGGCCCGCGGAACCGTCGAGGTCTGGGTCCCGCAGCCCTGATCGCGGGTTCCCGGTGAGCTAGGGACGCATCGGCAGCTCTATCGTTCCGCCGCCGACCACCGACAGGTCGCCGTCCTGGTTGCGCGCCTCCTGCTCGATGTCCACGAGGCAGCGACCGTCCTCGACGCGCTTGTTCACCACGCGCCCGTCGATGAACAGCAGATCCCCCTCCGGGTTGTGCCGCCGGATGCGGCAATGCGCGCGCCGCAGGAAGCCCTCATCGCCCATCCAGTTGGTCAGGTGGTGCGTCAGCCAGGAGCAGCGCTCCGGGCCATAGTCATAGGCGCCGGGCGCGCCGACCATCAACGCCATCTCGGGCTCCCAATGCACGCGCTCGGGACAGTCCGGGATGTTGAAGCGGTTGGGAATGCCTAGACCGGGGTGGCGGTCGATCATCTTCCAGGCCAGCTTGTTGGCGCGGATATAGAGCCCGCCCCAGCCCTGCGCGTAGGCGATAAATCCGGTCACGGTCATCGGCCCCTTGGCCATCGTGGGCAGCGTCTCGCCGATCTGCACCTCCTCGAACCTGCGGGTCCGCGCGCCGCGCACCTCCTCCGCCGCGTAGAGTTCGTAAAGCGGGTCCAGCTCCTCGCGCGTGTAGCGCCGCGGCGGCCTGTCCCTCAGCGCGGCGTATTTGGTGCCCTCCTCGCGTGCGATGTCGCGGTCGGTGCGAAAGCACCAGCTATCCGCCTCCGCCACCTTGTCACCGTCCGCTCCGAAGAAATCGACGTGATAGATTTGCTGGATGGCGCGGCCGGCGAATTTGGTCTGGTGCTCGACGAGATCCTTGAGCGAGGCCTCGGTGGTGATCGCCTCGTTGCGGCGCACCCAGCGATGCCAGTGCCAGTTCGCCCCCGCCCACATTGCATGGACACCGGCGAGCCCGCCGACATATCCCGAGATGATCCGGCTGGTCGCGAACAGGAAGCTCGGCAACGCCACCATGCCGCCCAGCGCCGATTTTTCCCCGTAGGCCGGATCGCACCACAACGGATTGTCGTCGCCGATGCCGTGCGCGTAGTGGCGGATGTTGTCGCGTGTCGCCTCATGGCACCAGGGCTCGAGCGTGTCCCCGATCGTCACGCCGATGCGCCGGCGCAGATCGTCGAGCCCGGCCTCGGTGATCTTGGGAAACTTTGCTGCCGTCGTCGCGGACATCACACTTCCTTCGTTTCTCGGTCGCGCAGCGCCTTGCGGTTCACCTTGCCGGCTGGCGTCTTTGGCAGCTCCGCGACGAAGGCCACCTGACGCGGGTATTCGTGCTGACTGAGCCGCGCGCGCACGAGGTCCTGCAGCTCGCGCGCGAATTCGTCGTTGCCCGCGCGATCGCTGACAACGAACGCCTTCACCACCTGCCCGCGCGCCTCGTCCGTGACGCCGATCGCGGCGGCCTCACGCACGTCCGCGTGCTTCAGCAGCGCGTCCTCAATCTCGACCGCGCTCATTGTCCAGCCGGCGGAGATGATTACGTCGTCGGCGCGTCCGGCGTGGAAGAAATACCCGTCCGCGTCGACACGGCCGAGATCCTTGGTGGGAAACCACGCGCCGCGCCGCTTCACCTTGATCTCGCCGATTTCGCCCGGTTCGCAGGCCGAGCCGTCCGTGCGTTGCACCGCGACCTCGGCACCCGGCACCGGCTTGCCGAGCGAGCTCAACTTGTGCGCGAAATCCACCGCGCCCGGATAGCTTGCCAGGATCACCCCAACTTCCGTGGTGCCGTACATGCTGCATACCGGCACGCCGAAATGCGCCTCGACGGCGGCCTGCGTCGCGCTGTCCATCGGCTCGCCGGTGAAGGACAGTTTCTCGATGCGATGGCCGAAGTCCTGGACGCGGCCGGAGTTCATCATCATCCGGTAGTGCGTCGCCGCCGCCGCGAGATTGGTAATCCGGTATTCCTCGATCGCCCGCAGGAGTCGCACCGGATCGAACCGTCCCGCATACGCGCCGGTGGTCACCCCGAGTGCCAGCGGCGCCAGCGTACCGTGCCACAGCCCATGTCCCCAGGCCGGCGAGGACGGACAGAAAAAAGCGTCGCGCGGGCGAATGCCGCTGCCATAGAGCGCCGCGACCATGAGCACCACGATGGCGCGATGCGTGTGCTTCACCGCGGCCGGCAGCTCGCGCGTAGTGCCCGAAGTATACTGGAAGCAGGCGAGATCGTCGGCCGTCGTGGCTACGTCGTAACGATCAGGGAGGCCGCAGATCGCCTCCATCAGCTCGTCCTGGACGATCACGTCGAGGCCGGGGATTTCGCGTGCGATCGCCGCCTTGTCGCGCGTGGTGATGAGCAGGCGCGGCGTGCAGTCGAGCACGCGCAGGCGCAAGCCGTCGGGGCCGAACAGGGTAAACAGCGGCACCGCGATGGCGCCGTGCTTCATCGCGCCGAACAGGCCGACATAGAACGGCAGCGACGGCTCCAGCATGAACGCCACGCGCTCGCCCTTGGCGATGCCGCGCGCCGCGAGGAAATGCGCGAAGCGCGACGACCACGCGGCGATCTCCGCGAAGCTCAGGGCCTCGTCACGCCCGTCCGCATGGGCAATCCGCACGGCGAGGCGGCCGGGGGCGGCGTGACGGTCGATGCACTCATGCGCGATGTTCAGCGCCGCGCGGTCGCCGTCGAACAGCGCCCACAGCCTCTCCGGCGCGAAATGGCGCTGCGCGTCGTCATAGCGCGTGAGTCGGGTGAGCTCGACCATCTCCGCTCCCTGCACCCTGTCTGGGATAGCCTTGACGGCGCGCTTGTCAATCGTGGCACCTTGCGACGATGCCGGACCGGGGCGAAAGTGCGGCTTCGGAGGGGGCAGCCGCCGCCGGGCAGCTCATGGCGGGCGCGATCAAGGCCGCCGACACCGTCAACGAGCGCGGCCAGCAGGAGGGCTACCGCTACGTCGCGATCCAGTGGCAGGGCGGGGTTTCCAAGATCGTCGGGGGGAGCTCGACCACCCCGATCATCTGGCCCAAGCCGAAATGGACGTAATCGCTCTCTCCCCTGCTTATGGGAGAGGGAGCAGCAAAGGAGCGACCAATGTCCGGCCTCTATTTCGACCAGTTCACCGAGGGCCAAGTATTCGACCACGCGATGACGCGCACCGTCACCGAGACCGACAACGTGCTGTTCACCACCATGACGATGAACCCGCAGCCGCTGCATCTCGACGCCGAGTTCGCCAAGGCCACCGAGTTCGGCCGGCCTCTGGTCAACTCGATCTTCACCCTCGGGCTGATGATCGGCATCACCGTGGCCGAGACCACGCTCGGCACCACGATCGGTAATCTCGGCATGACCGAGGTGGCGTTCCCGAAGCCGGTGTTCCACGGTGACACGTTGCGCGTACGCAGCATCGTCAAGAGCAAGCGCCAGAGCAAGTCGCGCCCCGACGCCGGCATCGTCGAGTTCGAGCACCAGGCGTTCAACCAGCGCGGCGAGATGGTGGCGCGCTGCATCCGCGCCGCCTTCATGCGCGCCCAGCCGAAGGCAGGCTGAGGCGATGCGCTCGCTCCTGTTCGTCCCCGCCGACAGCGAGCGCAAGCTCGCCAAGGGCCGCGAATCGAGCGCGTCCGGCCTGATCCTCGATCTCGAGGATTCGGTCGCCGCGCACAACCGTCCGCAGGCGCGCACGATGGCGCGCGCCGCACTAGAAGGCGCGCGCACGCCGGAACTGTGGGTACGCGTCAACCCGATCGCCGGCGAAGACGCGCTGCTTGACCTTGCCGCCGTGATGCCGGGCAAGCCGCGCGGCGTGCTGTTGCCGAAGTGCACGCCGGCCGATCTGCGTCGCCTCGACGATTATCTGTCGGCGCTGGAGGTTGAGCACGGCATCGCGCGGTTCGCGACGAAGGTGATCGCGATTGCGACCGAAACCGGCGCCGGCGTGTTCCGGCTCGGCGAGTACGGGGGCGTCACGCCGCGCCTCGCGGCACTCACCTGGGGCGCCGAGGATCTCGCCGCGCTGCTCGGTGCGACCAACCGGAGGCCCGATGGGGTGTACGACGACACCTTCCGCCTGGTGCGCGCGCTCTGCGTGATCGGCGCGCAGGCGGCGGGGGTGGAGGCGATCGACACGATCTACGCCGATTTCCGCAACCAGCAGGGCTTGCGCGACGAGTGCCAGGCCGGGCGGCGCGCCGGGTTCACCGGCAAGATGGCGATCCACCCGGCGCAGCTCGACCCGATCAACGAGGCGTTCTCGCCCAACGCGGAAGAACTGACCTGGGCGCGCGACGTGGTCGCCGCCTTCGCCGCCAACCCGGACGCCGGCACGATCGGCCTCGCCAGCAAGATGGTGGACCGGCCGCATCTCGTGCTCGCGCAAAGGATCCTGAGTCGCGCCGATTGATCCGAGGTCAGGCTGCGGGGACGCGCGATCGCCCCAGGCGAGCAATTGGGCCGCTTGACCGTTCCGATCGCAACCTCAAGCGGGGTCACTCCGCAAACTGATGGTTGCAGAACCGAGTGAACGGAGCCTAGGCTGCAAGCCGGTAGGCGGGAGGCCGCCTGCCGAGGAATCTCGGCTGTTGGCGCGACGGTCTGAGTGGGGAGGGTTGCGTGTCCAAGACGTATCACTGGACCCTGACAGAAGGTGGATCCTGGACCACGGCGGGTAAGTGGCTTCTAGATCCCCCCGAAACGACGGGAACCCTTCCCGGTTACGGCGACTACGCACGTATTGGCGAGCTCGCTGCCCAGATCACCGTCACGCTCTCAACCACGGAATACATTCGCAGCCTAGCGCTTGGCGGCACCGGGGCTTTGCACCCGAAGCTAAATATCGCTGGCGGCCATCTATACCTGGCCAACGGTCCGGCCGGCACGATCACCGATAGCTGGAGCTACGCCGGCGGCAGCTTTTCCGGCGGCGGCACGATCGGCCTGTACAACAGCGGGTCCCTCTTCGTCCAGGGCACGGTTGCCTCGGGGATCGGCCTCACCTTCGATGGTACGCGGGACATTCTCTACCTCGGCGGCACGTCCTATTCCCATCCGGACCCCGGCGTGTTCGCCGGGTCGATCACCGGCTTCGGCGGCGCCAGCGAGATCGTGCTCAATCGCGTTGCCTTCAACCATGCCGACACGCTCTCCTACAGCGACGGCGTGCTGACGGTCAGGTACACGCCTACCGGAACGGATCTTCTGGATCTGAGGATCAATGAGCCGGTCGGGGGCTTCCATCTGGCGCAGTACGCGAGCGCCAATCATGAGTTGGACGGAAAGCTGGCGATCATCGTCTGTTTCGCGGCAGGCACGAGAATCCTGACCGAGCGGGGCGAGGTCGCCGTCGAGTGCCTCGCGGAGGGTGATCAGGTGGTCACGCTGGACGGTGGCGAGCGGCGCGCGTGCCCAGTTCGCTGGCTGGGGCGCCGGCGCCTGAACCTGAGCGCGCATCCGAACCCGGAGAGCGCCGCCCCAGTCCGCATTCGTGCTGGCGCCTTTGCCGAGGCGGTGCCGTCGCGCGATCTGCTGGTCTCGCCCGACCACGCCATCCTGGGGGACGGCAAGCTCATTCCCGCGAAGCTGCTCGTGAACGGCGGCAGCATCGTGCAGGAACTCGGACACACGGAAATCGAATACTTCCATGTCCAGCTTGACCGGCATGCCATTCTGTTCGCGGAAGGATTGACGGCGGAGAGCTATCTCGACACCGGCAACAGGGCCTTCTTCGCCAATGCCGGCGTGGCCATGATGCTGCATCCCGAGTTCACGGTGAACGCCGCCCTGAAATGCTGGGAGAGCGATTCCTGCGCGCCGCTTGTTGTGGATGAGGCCGCCGTCGAACCGATCTGGCGCCGCCTTGCCGATCGTGGCATCGGGAAGGGCTACAGCCTGCCGCGGATCGAGACCGCGTGCTCCGCGGACCTCATGCTGGAAGCCAACGGCCACCGCTTTCGCCCGGTGCATGTCATCGATGGACGGCACATCTTCGCCCTGCCTAGGGCCGTCATTGCCGTGCGCCTGATCTCACGGGCTGCGTCGCCGTCCGCGCTCCGTCCCTGGCTGGACGACAGGCGCCAGCTCGGCGTGATGGTCGACCGCGTCGTGGTCGACGGTCAGACTGTGGCGATGGATGACGCCCGGCTTGCCGATGGTTGGTGGCACCTGGAGGCGCAAGGCCGCTGGACCAACGGTGACGCATTGCTGCTACTGCCCGAGTTGGCAACTCTGCTCGAGGTGCGGGTCGCCGCGACCCTTCCGGCCTATCCCGTCGAGACCACAACGCGAGTTGCGGCCTGAACATTTCCTGACGCGAGGGATGTTCCAGGGCTGAACGCGCCCTCGCGTGCCACCAGAGCGATCAGCCACGCGGCCTCTCGCATCTCTGGCACAAGGTCCGCACCGGCTGAAGCGCGCGGTGCACCGGCTTGCGAGCGCGTCGCGCGGCTCCTAACCTCGCCGTATCGCAGGGGGAAGCCACAATGAGCGCAGCCGCAGAGAAGCGGGCCTACCCGCATCCGCATGTGCGGGCCGATTGGCTTGATCAGGTGCATGAGGCCATAATCGAGCCTGACCTGCCGATCGTCGATCCACACCACCACCTGTGGCACGACCGCCCGTCCGGTCGTTATCTGCTGGAGCAGTTGGCGGCCGATCTCGGGAGCGGCCACAACATCGTCGCGACGGTGTTCATGCAATGCGCCTGGAAGCATCGCACCGAGGGGCCGGAGGATTTTCGCCCGGTCGGCGAGACGGAGGTGGTCAACGCCGTTGCCGTGCTGTCGGCGAGCGGCGCGTATGGTCCGGCGCGCGCCTGCGCCGGGATCGTCGGCTTTGCTGATCTGCGCGGCAAGCAACTCGACGCCGTGCTGGAGGCGCATCGCGCCGCCGGTGGCGGACGCTTTCGCGGCATCCGTCACATCAGCGCCTGGGACGACGCAATCGTGCCCGGAACCTCGGTTGTGCCGCCGCCCGACCTGCTTCGCGATCCGGCCTTCCTGCGCGGCCTGCGACGTCTGGGCGAGCTGGGCCTGACCTACGATTCGTGGCAGTATCATCCGCAACTAAAAGACGTGCTGGCGGTGGCGGGGGCCGCGCCGGAGACCAGGATCGTCATCGACCATGTCGGCGGCCCGCTCGGCTGCGGCCCCTATCGGGCGCGGCGCGACGCGGTGTTCGGCGACTGGTACGCCGACATGAAGAACCTCGCCGGTTGCCCGAACGTGTACGTTAAGCTCGGCGGCTTGGCGATGCCGGTCAACGGCTTCGACTATCACAACGACGCGCGCCCACCTACTTCGGCGCGCATGGCCGAGGACTGGAAGCCGTGGATGCAGACCTGCATCGAGCTGTTCGGTCCGCAACGCTGCATGTTTGAGAGCAACTTTCCCGTCGACAAGGGAATGTGCAGCTATCCTGTGCTGTGGAACGCCTTCAAACGCATTGCCGCCGGCGCTTCGGCGCAGGAAAAGGCCGCGCTGTTCCACGACACGGCCGCGCGCTTCTATAGCTTGCCCGTCGTGTGATCTCTCCGGCACGCTCGGCCTTCGCCGAGCGGAGCCACCGCATCGTAAGTAGTTGCAGCAGCCAAGATATTTTTCGACAAGGGCGGCAACTGTCGTCCATGCTCCTCGTTCGCTCCCGAACGGCCTCGCGCCAACGCGAAGAGGAGAATGCATGGCGAGCACCAGGAACAACACGAACATCCCCGACGACACCGTGCAAAAGGTCGGTGTGGCACTCGGACAGGTCACGCAGATCAGAGAGGAGTACACCAAGCGTCTCGCGCTCGTGGAGACGGACGACGAAAAGCAGGCGGTCGCGTCCGAAGCGCAGGACGTGATGATCCAGGCGGTCAGCGAACAAGGGTTGTCCGTCGGGCAATTCAACTCGGTGATCTCGGCGGCCGAAGAGGATGCCGAGCTCGGCCAGCGTGTTCTGGCCGCTTCAAGGTCCGACTGACACCGCGAGCTGTCGCGATCGCTCCGATCGCGACAGCCCCTTGCTCACAACCCCGGAGAAAATCATGCGCCACTTGGGAAGCAGCATGGCCGCCGCGGCCATCCTCCTCGCCGCCGTCCTGCCCGCCGCCGCGCAGCCGACCGGTACCAGTCGAAGCCCCAACATGCCCGCCGCGCCGAGCGCCGCTCCTTCCCACACCGATGTGTCCGACGCGACGGTCGGCAAGGTCGGCGCGGCGCTGCGGGACGTCGTGCAAATCAAGCAGTTGTACGCACAACGTCTGCAATCGGCCAAGACGCCGACTGAGCAGCAGGATCTGTCAAGACAGGCAAGCGGCGAGGCCAGTGCCTCGATCACCCATCACGGCCTGACGGTCGAACAGTACAACCAGGTGATCCGCGAAGCGCAGGCCGATCCTGCGCTCAAACAGCGCGTCCTGGCCGCCGCGAAGGTCAGCCAATAGCGCGTCAGGGGCACCTCCCCCGTCATGGTCAGAAGGTTGACCATCCACAAGTTCCTTGCTTGTCGCTCGCAAAGTCGTGGATGCCCGTAACAAGCACGGGCGTGACGGTGAACGTGGCGCCTACACCGACGCTCCGCCGTCGATCGCCACCTCAGCGCCTGTGATGTACTCGCTCTCGTCCGAGAGCAAGAACAACACAAGCTTCGCCACCTCGTCCGCCGTTCCCATGCGCGCCATCGGCACGCGCCGCAGCCGCTCGGCATTCTGCTCGGGTGTGCGGACCTTCAGCATCTCCGTGTCAATCGGCCCGGGATGCACCGAGTTGACGCGGATGCGGCGCGGCGCGAGATCGACCGCCGCCGCCTTGGTCATGCCGCGCAGCGCCCATTTGGTGGCGCTATAGGCGATCGCGCCCGGCGAGCCGCGCAACCCGGCCACGGAGGAAATGTTGACGATCGAGCCGCCGCCCGCGCGCTCCATCGCCGCCACCACCGCCTTCATTCCGAGAAAGCAGCCGAGCTGGTTGATGCGCATGTGCCGCTCGAACAGCGCCGCGTCGGTCTCCAGCAATGTGCTCGGCACATAGATGCCGGCGTTGTTGACCAGCCCGTGCAACCCACCGAGCGCCTGCGCCGCATCGACGGCGGCGGCCCAGTCGGTCTCGATGGTGACATCGTGACGGACGAAAGCGGCGGCCGGGCCGAGTTCGGCGGCGAGGCGGCGGCCCTCCGCCTCCAGCACGTCGCCGATCACCACCTTTCCGCCCTCGGCGACCACCAGCCGCGCCTCCGCGGCACCCTGGCCGCGCGCGCCGCCGCTGATCAGCACGATCTTTCCCGTCATCCGCGCCATGATCTTCCCTCCGCAAAATTATCCGTGTCCGATATAGTCCATCCGGCCGCCATCGACCGTCAGCACTTGCGCGGTGACGAACCCCGATGCCGGCGCCGCGAAGAACGCGACGGCGTTGGCGATGTCGTCCGGCTGTCCGGCGCGCTCCATCATGGCGCGCTCGCTTAGCATCCGCACCCGCGCCTGGAACTCCTCCTCGCTGCGCCCGGCGCGCGCCATCTCGGTCACGATCCATCCCGGCGCTACGGCGTTCACCGTGATCCCGCGCGGCCCCAACTCCATCGCGAAGCGGCGCGTCAGGATCAGCACCTCGGCCTTGGTCGCGGCATAAAACGTGGTGCCCGGCAGCGCCGTGCCGATCGCCGCGTTGGACGCGACGTTGACGATCCGCCCGTAACCGCGCTCGCGCATCTCGGGCAGCACGGCGCGCACCGCGTTGATCACGCCATCGACGTTGACGCTTCGCATCCGCTGCATCGCCGCCGGATCGTAGCTATCGAGCGTCGCCGGCACCGATACGCCGGCGTTGTTCACCAGGATCGTGACCGCTCCCAACTCCTTCGAGGCGCGCGCCACCATTGCAGCCACGCCTTGCGCATCCGCCACATCCGCCTGCACCGCGATCGCGCGCCCACCGCTGGAAGTGATGTCGGCGACGACCGCGTCCGCGTCCGCCGCGCGCTCCGCGTAGTTCACGCAGACCGCCGCGCCGCGCGCCGCCAGCGCGCGGGCAATCGCCCGTCCGATGCCGCGCGAGCCGCCGGTCACGATCGCCACCTGTCCGGTCCAGTCCATGATGCGCTCCTCCTCGGCTGCTCAGGGCATCGCGAGCATAGCGCCGCACCACAATGCCGCGCTATGAGCCACCGCATGGCACTCCTCGCCCGGATGCTTTGCTTTATCCTTGCCACGACGGAGAGCGTCGGGGCGCAGGCACAGGGCGCGTGTCGCATCGAGCGGCGAACCGAGATTCCCGTACAACTCGTGCAGAACCGGCCTCTTGTCGAGCTCGCCGTCAACGGCCGCGCGGCGACCTTCCTGCTCGACACCGGGGCGGAACGAACGGTGTTCGCCGACACGGCGGTTCGCGAACTCAACCTGGCGCGCGACCCATGGGTGAGTTCGAGCATCCGCGGCGTCGGCGGCGTCATCGAGATGACGGCGAACGCGGCGCCGCGATCCTTCACCCTCGGCGGCGTCGCGCTGCGCCGTCGCGGCGTCAACCCGGCGCTCAGCTTCGTCGTCGCGCCACTCCCCTGGCACGAACTCGGCGGCCGTACGATCTCCGGTCTCTTGGGCGCGGACTATCTCTCGACATTCGACCTCGACCTCGACCTGCCGCACGGCACGCTCACGCTCTACGACACCGCAGGCTGCGCGCGCGAGCCGATCCCGTGGGGACCGGCGAACGCGCCCGTCGCGCTCGCGCGGCCGAGACCCTACGTGATCCTCGCACCGGTCGCGATTGGCAACCGAACGCTCATGGCGCAGCTCGATACCGGCGCCTCATTCTCGCTCGTCAGCCGCAAGGGCGCGGCAAGTCTCGGCATCGCGCCTGAAATGCAAGACCCCGGGCCAAGCGCACGCGGCATCGGTCGCCAACCATTGCCGCTGCGCAGCCGAACGTTCGAGACGATACGCCTCGGCCCCGCCGAGTACCACGACGTGACACTGGCGTTCGGCGCGCCGGTCGGCGGCTTCGCCTTCGACATGCTGCTCGGCATGGACCTGCTGCATGGCCGCCGCGTGCTGATTTCGTACGCAACCAACCGCCTGCTCGTGGCGACCGACGGCACGCCCTAATCAGCCGCTGTCGCGCAGCACCAGCTCGAATCCCAGATCGACGCGGCGCGGCCCGGAGTGGGCGAGCGTCAATCGCGCCGCCGCGCGTCCGATCGCCGCTCCATGCACCCGGATCGTGCTGAGCCGCGGCGCGATCAGGCGGCCCATCTCGAGGTCGCCCAGCCCGATCACGGCCACGGGCTGCGCTGGGCCAGGCCCATCCCGGACCAACCCGGCCTCGCGGAGGCCGGCGAGCAACCCGATGGCGTGCGCGTCATTGGCCGCGAACACCGCGTCCACGCCGGGCAGGCCGGCCAGCGCCGCCGTGGCGGTCGAGGCCTCGCGCCCGAGGACAAGCCGTCGCGGCGGCGCGAGGCCGGCCGCCAGCGCGGTCTCGCTGAACCCGAGCCAGCGTCGGGTCGCCCGGGGATCGTCGCCGCCGATGAATGCCAGGTGCCGGCGGCCCTGCGCGATCAAATGCCGGGCGACGGCGATGCCGGCCGCGTGGTTGTCGAACCCGGCCACCCCGTCGATCGGCGCCGCCGGCAGCTCCCACGTCTCCACCACGGGAATGCGCGCGCGCCGCAGCAGCCCCCCGCCCTCCGCCGTCGCCGGCGAGCCCACCATGATGATGGCCTCGGGCCGCCGGGCCAGCAGTGCGGCGAGCATCCGGTCCTCCCGCGCGGCGTCGTAGCCGGATTGGGCGAGGATCACCGCGAAGCCGAGCGGCTCCAGCTCGTCGGATAGCCCCTGGACGGTATCGGCGAAGATCGAGTTGGCGATGGTCGGCACCAGCACGCCCACCGAGTTGGTCCGCGCACTGGCCAGAGACCCGGCGACCAGGTTGGGCACGTAGCCCAGCTCGCGCATCGCCGCCTCGACGCGGCCCCGCGTGGCCGGCGCCACCAGGTTCGGCAGGCGCACCACCCGGCTCACCGTGATCGCCGAGACGCCCGCCAGCTCGGCCACTGCCGCGAGGGTCGGGGCCGGCATCCGCGACGGGTCCGGGTGGAGCGTATCCATTGCCGCCACAATCAGCCAACCCCTCGCGAAATGCACGCCGAGCCTTGTGCCTGCCCGAGAGGATTGCGCGATCCTCAATGACAGCGCTATCATTTTTATCGGCGACAAGGAGGACCGACAAGATGATCTCCGACGACGATGTGCGCGCCTATCGGCGGGACGGCCTGATCGTGGTGCCCGAGGTGCTCGGCGCCGACACGCTGGCCCAGCTGCGCTCGGTGGTGGCGGAGCTGGTCGCCGGGGCGGCGGCCGTGACGGAGCATACCTCTGTCTACGATCTGGAGCCGGGCCA
Organism: uncultured Alphaproteobacteria bacterium; assembly: GCA_963795435.1. Classification (GTDB taxonomy): domain Bacteria; phylum Pseudomonadota; class Alphaproteobacteria; order Acetobacterales; family Acetobacteraceae; genus JAFKFI01. Next base: position 2,156,773 of record CAWCHV010000007.1, on the reverse strand, counting down.
CAGCCCCGACAGCCCACGGGTCCGCCGCATCAAGACGCCGCACAACGTCCATCCTCTGTTCGACGATATCGTACGCTCCCGGGCGGTGCTCGACATCCTCAAGAAGCTGCTCGGCCCCGGCCTCCGGCTGCACGGCTCCAAGCTCAACATGAAGTCGGCGCGTTACGGCTCGCCGGTGGAGTGGCACCAGGACTGGGCGTTCTACCCGCACACCAACGACGACGTGCTTGCGATCGGCGTGCTGCTGGACGACACCGACCTGTCCAACGGCCCCATGCTGGTCACGCCCGGCACCCATACCGGCGAGGTGTGGAACCATCACGGAGAGGACGGTCGTTTCGCCGGTCTGATCGACCCGGACCTGATTCGCCCCGAGATCGGTCGCGCGGTGCCCTGCATTGGCCGGGCCGGCAGCATGTCGTTCCACCACGTCCGCGCACTGCACGGCTCGGCCCTGAACACCTCGGATCGGCCGCGCAACTTGCTGCTCTACGAGGTGGCGGCGAGCGATGCCTGGCCGCTGATGGGTGTGAAGGATTTCGCCGAGTTCGACAGCCGCCTGCTGTCCGGCCCCTCGGTGGTGGCGCCGCGCATGACGGCGGTTCCCGTGCGGATGCCGCTGCCGCCCGCCGCGCGCCAAGGCTCGATCTACGAGACGCAGTCGGCGGCCGCGAAATCCTATTTCGAGCGCGCTGCCTGACCTGACGCGCGAACCAAGAACAATCGACCCAAGAACAATCAAGGGGGAACGAATGACGGCGACGACAGCCGACCGCAAAATGCCGCTGCGCGTCATCCTGGCCGCCTGCATCGGCTCCGCGCTCGAATGGTACGATTTTTTCCTGTACGGCACCGCCGCCGCCCTGGTGTTCGGCGAGCTGTTCTTCCCCAAGAGCGATCCGCTGGTCGGCACGCTGCTGTCGTTCCTTACCTTCGGCGTCGGTTTCGTGGTGCGCCCGCTCGGCGGCATCCTGTTCGGCATCATGGGCGACCGCTACGGCCGCAAGCCCGTGTTGGTCGCCACCCTGCTGATGATCGGTGCCGGCACGACGGCGATCGGCCTGCTGCCGACCTACGCCACGGTCGGCTACTGGGCGCCGATCATGCTGGTCGCATTGCGGGTGCTGCAGGGACTGGGCGCCGGTGCCGAGTATGGGGGCGCGGTGATCTACCTCGTGGAGAATGCGCCGGCGAGGCATCGTGGCTTCTGGGGCGGGTTCGCCCCACTCGGGGTCTCGGTCGGCAATCTGCTCGCCTCCGGTGCATTCGCGCTCGTCACCATGCTGCCGCGCGCCGAACTCATGGCGTGGGGCTGGCGGCTGCCGTTCCTGGCGAGCTTCCTGCTCATCGTCATTGGCCTAGTCGTCCGGCTGCGGGTCGCCGAGACGCCGGTGTTCACGGAGGGCGTGGTGGCGCGCGGCAAGGTTGAGCGCAATCCGGCGATGACGGCGCTGCGCCGCCAGCCGCGCAACTTCCTGGTCGTGCTCGGCGCGCGCATGGCCGAGAACGGGCTCGGCTATCTCTTTCCGGTGTTCGGCCTGAGCTACCTGGTCAACACGCTCGGCGTCCCGCGGTCCGAGGCGTTGAGCGCCTTGATGCTGGCCTTCGTCGTGGAGCTGTTCGCCATCCTGGGCTTCGCCGCGCTGTCCGACCGCATTGGGCGGCGGCCGGTCTATCTGTTCGGCGCGCTGGCCGGCATCGTGTTGGCCTTCCCGTTCTTCTGGCTGGTCGGCACGAAGGAGTGGGTGTGGATCGCGGTCGCCTTCATCCTGGCCCGCGCCGTCATCACGGCCGCGATGTTCGGGCCACAAGCGGCGTATTTCGCCGAGCTGTTCCCGCCGCAGCGCCGCTTCGCCGGCTTCGCCTTCGCGCGCGAACTGGGCTCGCTCCTGGCCGGCGGCCCTGCGCCGTTCCTCGCCACCGCGCTGGTCGCGTGGGCCGGCGGCGGCTGGTGGCCGGTGGCGTGCTACGCCGCCGTCCTCGCCGCGATCACCGCCATCGCCATCTGGTGCGGCCCCGAGACCTACGAGGAGAATATTTCCATCGACAACACCTCCGACGCCACGCTCACCCCCGCCGCCGTGCCGCTGCGAACGTGAGGCGGTGCTTCACCGGAAGTGGCGCAGAATCTCCTCCTCCCACAGCGCGAGCTGCCCGAGGTCGTAGTCGAGCGGCGATAGCACGAGGTATTCCATCCCGGCATCGGCGAGCTCGCCGATGCGCGCCCGCACGCTGCTTGGGCTGCCGAGGAAGTAGCAGTTCCGCAGATGCTCGAACGAGCGATGCGTGCCCATCACGCGCTCGATCAGCGGACGCTGCTCGCGATGCGCCACCGCGTCGTCGTCGGTGGGCACGATGTGCGCGAAGTTGAGGTGGCCGAATGTCAGGCTGTCGCGCGCCCGGCCGGTTTCGTCGAGCCGGCGCGTGATGATTGCCCAATCCTCGATCACGCTCTGGTTCGACCCGGCGGCGCGCGCGATCCAGCCGTCGGCGCGGCGGCAGATGCGTTCGAGGACGGAAGGCGCGATCGTCTCCGGATCGGGCGACAGCGACGTTTTTGCTTTCGCCCCGCCGGCGACCCAGAGAAACGGCTGCTCCGGAAGCCTGGGTTCGATCGTCACGTCATCGAAACAGTAGTATTTCCCCCGATGCGTCACCGGCTCGCCGGTCCACAACCGCGGAAAAATGTCGAGGATTTCGTCGGTGCGCCCACCGCGCTGCTTGAGCGGCACGCCGGCGACGGAAAACTCATGCGCGTCCCATCCCGCGCCGACGCCGAGCTCGAAGCGTCCGCCCGAGAGATATTGCAGGCTGGCGATCTCCTTCGCCATGAACACCGGGTTGCGGATTGTCAGGATGAGAATTCCCGTCACCAGCTTGATGCGCTGCGTGCAGCCGGCGGCGAAGGACAGCGTTTCGAGCGGCGACAGCCAGCCGGTGCCGTATAGTCCGCGTGCCGTCAGCAGATGCTCCGCGACCCAGAGCGACTCGAACCCCATCGCCTCGGCGCGGACGGCGAACTCCCGCAGCCGCGTGCTGCGTTCGTAGTCGAGGTCGGGGAAGGAAAAACTCGGCAGCATCAGCCCGAAGCGCATGGCTTGCTCCTCTCGTGCGGGATCGTCACGGTGAGCTGGCGCGGTGCGCGGCGTCGAGCTCGACCAGCGAGCGTCCGCGCGTCTCGGGCAGCATCAGCAACCCCACGATCATCAGCCCGTAGCCGACGAAGGAGAACACCGCGATCGCCGCCCCAAGTCCCAACCGCGCCGCGAGAAAGCCGACGAGTGCGGGGAAGAACGCGCCGATACCGCGTCCGCAATTATAGCAGAAGCCCTGCGCCGCGCCGCGTACCGGGGTCGGGAACAGCTCGGTCATGAAGGAGCCCATAGGCGAGAACATCATCAGGCTGATGAAGCCGAGCGGGAAGCCGACAAACAATATCATCTCGTTGCTCATCGGCACGAACAGATATATCAAAGTCAGCACGATCGAGCCGATGGCGGACACCAGGAACGTCGCTTTCCGCCCGATCCCATCCGCGAGATAGGCGCCGGCAACGAAGCCGCAGAACGAACCGAGGATGAGCACGAACAGGTAGCTGCCGGTGCCGATCGCGGTGAGGTGGCGCACCGTCTTGAGATAGGTCGGCAGCCAGATCGCGAGTGCGTAGCTGCCGCCTTGCGCGCCCGTCACCATCAACACCACCTTGATGACGGTCGACAGATGCGGTGCCCGCAGCGGCGAGAAGATGTGCGCGAGCCCGATGCCGGAAGCCGGCTGGTCGCGCGCAAGCTCGGACTCCTCGACGTAGCGGCGCACGAAGAACACGAGAGCGGCGGGCAGGATGCCGACCCAGAACAAGGCCCGCCACGCCCATGTTTCCGGCAGCCAGGCGAACAGTCCGGTGTAGATCAGCGCCGCTGCGCCCCAGCCGACCGCCCATCCGGTCTGCACCAGCCCGACCGCCCGGCCGCGATACTTGTCTCGGATTACCTCGCCCATCAGCACCGCGCCCGCCGCCCACTCGCCGCCGAAGCCGACGCCCTGCAGGGCGCGCAGGACGAAAAGCTGCGTGAAATCTTGGGCGAAACCGCACAGGAAGGTGAAGAACGCGTACCAGAGAATGGTGATCTGCAGCACGCGTACGCGCCCGACACGGTCCGCCAGCGCGCCGGCGAACCAGCCGCCGAACGCCGAGACCAGCAGCGTCACGGTGCCGAGCAGGCCGGCCTGTCCGGTCGAGATGTGCCACAACGCCAGCAGGGTCGGGATGACGAAGCTGAAGATCTGCACGTCGAGCGCGTCGAGCGACCAGCCGCCGAAGCACGCCCCCATCGTGCGGCGCTCGCGCGGCGTGAGTTCGGCGAACCAACCCAGCATCGGCGTTTCCCCCAGCGTTTGTTGTAGCTTCGTTGTTCCTCAACCAAGCGTCCCCGGCGGCACGAAATCGCGCCACAGGCCGGGGCGCAACGTTTGCTCCTGATAGGTTCGCAGCGCCTCCGCTGCGCGCCCGACCAGTTCGGTCGCGCTCAGCCCCTTGCGCGCGAGATAGGCGTCGAACTCGGCGACGATGTCGGTCAGCGCGGAAAATCCGGATTGCAGGACAACCGAGGTCAGCTCCACCGCCGATGCGCCCGCGAGCATGAAGCGCGCCACGTCGAGGCCCGAGCGCGCGCCGTTGGTGCCGATCAGCGGCGTCTCGCGTCCCGCCATCTGCCGCGCCATCGCGAGCCATCGGCAAGTGATCGGCAGCGCCCAGCCGCCGCTATAGCCGGCCGACGTGCCGAGCACCGGCGCGAGCATCTCGACATCCGGCAGCATTGCCATGAAGCGCCCGACCATGCCCACCGCGTCGGCGCCCGCCTGGCGCGCCGCGTGAGCCAGCTCGGCGAGGTTGGTGCCGAGCCCCGGCAGCTTCACCCATAATCGCCCATCGAACGCCGCACGTACCTGCCCGACCACGTGTTTGAGTCGTGCGGCGTCGGATTCCAGCAGGATAGTGTCAGGTGCTGCCTCCAGCGATTGCGGCGAGCCGATATTGAGCTCCAGCACGCGGATGCCCGCCTCGCCGGCGCGACGCGCCAGCTCCACCGCCGCGTCGAGGGCCGCCGGGATGATGCTGGCGGCGACGAACCGTTCGGCGGCCATCGCCTCGCGATCCAGCTCGCCAATCAGTGCGAACCATTCCTCCGCCGCCGCCTGCACTAGCCCCGAGCGGCAGAACAGCGACAAATCGGTCTCGCGCGCGCCCCATTCGGCGAGCGTGTTGTCAGGGCGGATCAGCGCGTAGTCGGCGATGTCGAGCTGCCGCGCCGCGATCGCGGACTCGTTGAGCGACTTCGCCACCACGCCGGCCGCCCCGGCCGCCAGTGCGGTGCGAATGCCCGCCGCCGTCATCACGTGCTCGCCCGAGCCGCAGATGACGGGATTGACCAGCGCGAGATCACCCACTTGCGTCCGAAGCCTGCTCACCGAGCCACCCCTTCGCAACAGCCGCGTGATCGTACACCATGCGGACCGCGTGCGTGCAAGCATGAGCGGGGCGGCTGGCGTTCCGCGGGAGTGCCGATGTCCCCGCCCGTCGATCCCGTCCGTTCCGATCCGGCGCTGCCCACGCGAACGGACGTCCTCGTCATCGGCGGCGGCATCATCGGCGTCTCGACGGCGCTGTGCCTTGCCGAGAAGGGCCACGCGGTCACGCTGTGCGAGAAGGGCCGCATCGGCGGCGAGCAGTCGAGCCGTAACTGGGGATGGTGCCGCGCGATGGGGCGCGACGTGCGCGAAATCCCGTTGGCGCTCGAGAGTTTGCGGCAATGGCGCGGCATGAACGTGCGCATCGGGGCGGAGAGCGGCTTTCGCCAGGCCGGCATCGTCTATGTGGCGGAGACCGAGCACGAACTCGCCGCGCACGCGGCCTGGGCCGACACGGCGCGCGCGTGGCAGGTCGATTCGCGGGTGCTCCGTGGCGAGGCGCTGGCCGCGCTGATGCCGGGCGCCGGCCGCAGCTTCGTCGGCGGCCTTCACACCCCGAGCGATGGCCGCGCTGAGCCGGCGCGCGCGGCACCCGCCATCGCCGAGGCGGCGAGGCGGCACGGTGCGACGGTCCTGACCGATTGCGCGGTACGCGGCGTCGAGACCGCGGCCGGACGCGTTGCGGCGGCGGCCACGGAGCGCGGGCGGATCGCCTGCGACGCGGTGGTGCTCGCGGGGGGCGCGTGGTCGCGCCTGTTCTGCGGCAATCTCGGCGTGGAGTTCCCCCAGCTCAAGGTGCTCGGCTCGGTGCTGCGTACGGCCCCGCTGGACGGCGCGCCGGAGATCACCGTGGGCGGCGGCGATTTCGGGTTCCGCAAGCGGCTCGACGGCGGCTACACCGTCGCCCGCCGCGGCGCGTCGGTGAACGACATCACACCTGATAGCTTCCGCCTGCTGTTCGATTTCCTGCCCACCTTACGCGCGGAATGGAAGGATCTGCGGCTACGGATCGGGCGGCGCTTCATCGAGGAGTGGCGCATCCCCCGCCGCTGGCCGCTCGACGCCGCGTCGCCGTTTGAGCACATGCGCGTGCTCGATCCGGCGCCCACGCGCTCGATCCTGGACGAGGCAAGGCGCAATCTCGCGCGCGCGTTCCCGGCGTTCGCCAACATGCAAGTGGTCGAGCAATGGGGCGGGCTGATGGACGTGACGCCCGACGCGGTGCCGGTGATCTCGCCGGTTGACGCCGTGCCGGGCTTCTACATCGCCAGTGGCTTCTCGGGACACGGTTTCGGCATCGGGCCGGGGGCCGGGCGCCTTATGGCTGATCTGGTCGCGGGCGACGCGCCGGTGGTGGACCCGGCGCCATTCCGGCTGGACCGGTTCACCAAACGGCGTTCGGCCATAGGGTCCGCAGAATCGTGTTGATTTCGTCGGGCGCCTCATAGGGCAGCCAGTGGCCGGCCCCGGCGATCACCCGGAAATCGGCGGTGGACTGAAACGGGGCAAAAACGCGCCGGCGCGCTTCGAGGTCGCCGCCGATGAAGGCGTCGCGCTCGCCCCAGACCGTGACGATTCGGGCCCGGACCGCCGGGAGCGCGCGCACCAGCGTGTCCGATTCGGGGATCCGGCCCGAGCGGAAGCGGGCTCGACGGAGATTCTCCATCTGAACGGTCACGGCCACTGGATCGACCTTGTCCGGATCGGCGATCATCAGGATGCGAAGATTGTCCCGATGCGCCCGGCGTAGCGCTGCATCCGACATCCCCCGCCGCACTGGCGCGAGAGCCGGCATCGCCGAACGCGGCAGGCCCAAGCCGCCCGGCCCGAGCAGCACCAGCGCGGTCAGGTAGATCCACGCGAATCATCCGTCATCATGCCGCCGCGGCCTCGCGCGCCAGGAGCGCCCGCTTGCGCGCGACACCCCAGCGAGGCTGAGACCGGTCAGCCCACCTGCGTGAGGGCAAGCCAGCCCGCCGTAAGCTGGCTGGCAGCGGATGCGAAGCTGTCCTCCAGCACCTGTGCGCCGACGATGCGGTCGGCGCGGAAGTGGCGGTAGTCGTTGCGCAACTCGCACCACGCGCAGATCAAGGTCGCCTGCACATGGTATTCCATCGCAACCGGGCAGATCGTCCGAGTGCTGGTGGCACCCTTCAAATCCACGTAGTCGATCCGCATCTTGCGCGCGCTCCTGATGGCCGCCCGGATCGCCGAGGGGTTTACGGGACCGGGCTCCGGCGCGCGGCCGGCGGCGACGTGGAACGGCCCCGAGATCAGGTGCTCGCGCAGGATGTCGGGCATCGCGGCGGCGAGTTTCGTCAGCACGTTGCGCGCCGCCGCCTCCAGTCCCGGATCGCCGGTGCGCCGCAACAGCCGCATCCCGACCGCGACCGCCTCGACCTCCTCCTCGGTCAGCATCAGCGGCGGCAGCTCGAAGCCGCGCCGCAGCACGTAGCCGACACCGGCCTCGCCGTCGATGGGCACGCGCCGGGCCTGCAAGGTCGCGATGTCGCGATATACCGTGCGCGGCGTCACCTCCAGCTCCTCGGCGATAGTGGCGGCAGTAACCGGAGTGCGCGCGAGTCGCAGCACCTGGATGATGTCGAACAGCCGATCCGCACGGCGCATTGATCGGCCTCCCGTTCACTGCTGACAGAACGCTGTCAGCAGCCAGAGCATACCTTGTCCCCGACTGATCATGAAGGAGCCTTGCCGTGTCGATGATCTTCTTTCGTGACGTGACCGACGACAAGGTCGCGCCGAACTGGACGCCGGCCGCGCCGGATACCGCCTGTCCACAACAGACCCCGTGCCGACGCTCGGCGCTGAGCGGGCTGCGGGAGGCATGGCGACGCCGGCGCACGCGCGTCTATCTTACGCAGCTTGACGACAGGATGCTCAAGGACATCGGCGTCACCCGCGCGGAAGCCTGGCACGAGGCGAGCAAGCGGTTCTGGTTGCCGTGACGTGGCGCACTCAGCCGCTTGCGTACAGCCAGCGCGCGACCAGCGCGTCGGTGTCGCCGCCGAACGCCGCGCGCGGGCCGTGCGAGAACACGGCACCGGTCTTGACGACGTAAACGTAGTCGGTGATGCCGAGCGCGCTCTTGATGTCCTGATCCACCAGCAGCACCGCCTTGTTCAGCTCCCGCGCCAAATCCTCGATCAACGTATAGATGTCGGCGCTGGTGCGCGGATCGACGCCCGCCGTCGGCTCGTCGATGAGATAGACGGAGGGGTCGGTCATCAGGCTGCGCGCGATCTCGACCTGTCGCTGCTGGCCGCCGGAGAGCTGACCGGCGGGCTGGCGGCGCTTCTCGCGCACCACGGGAAAGCGCTGGTAGGCTAGTTCGAGTTTCTCCCGCACCAGCGCCTTGGCCGGCCGCCCGTGCCACATGCCGAGCCGCAGATTCGCCTCGACGGAAAGGTACGGGAACAAGCTCGGCCGCTGCGGCAGATACGCGACGCCGAGGTTGAGCATCCGATACGGCGGCGTGCCAGTCACGTCGCGACCGTCCAGCAGCACCCGCCCGCGACTGGGGCGCAGGAAGCCGAACAGCGCCTTCAGCAAAGTCGATTTGCCGGTGCCGTTCGGCCCCACGACGCAGGAGATGCGTCCCGGCCAGGCTCGCACCGAGAGGTCGCGCAGGATGTCGATATCGGGCGTGTACCCGGCTACCAGCTGCTCGGCCGCGAGCAGAGGCGGCGCGTCGAAGGCGGCGGGCTCAGTGGGCATCGCGGGCACCCGTATAGGCGCGGATCACCGCCGGATCGCGCAGCACGTCCCCGGACAGGCCGTCGGCGATCTTGCGTCCCTGCGTCATCACCACCGTGCGCCGCACCAGCGAGCGGATGGCGTCGATGTTGTGATCGACGACGATGATTGTGTAGCCGTCGGCGTTGAGGCTGCTGATGTGGTCCATGATCTGCGCGAGCAGTTGCGGATGCACGCCGGCGAACGGCTCGTCCAGCAGCAGCAGCGCCGGGCGTAGCATCAGCGCGCGGCCGAGTTCGAGCAGCTTCTGCTGCCCGCCAGACAGCGCGCGCGCCAGCGAGCGGGTCAGATGCTCAAGGCGCAAGAAGCTCAGCACCTCGCCGGCGCGCTGCTCGGCCTCCACGCGGCGTGTGGCGGGATGACTGAGCGCCGGGACGATCAGATTCTCCAACACCGTCATGCGCCGGAACAGACGCGGCACCTGGAACGTGCGCGCGACCCCGCTGCGCGCGAAGACATGCGCCGGCGAGCCGGTCATGGCGACGCCGCGCAGCCGGATCGCGCCGCGATCGGGCGACAGCGCGCCGGTCACCATGTTGATCGTCGTGGTCTTGCCGGACCCGTTGGGGCCGATCAGCCCCACGAGTTCGCCGCGCGTGAGCGAAATCGACAGGTCGTCGACGGCGCTAATACCGCCGAAATGCTTGCTGAGGCGGTCGGCCGCGAAGAACTCAGCCTCGGCCACGATCTGTCTCCACGGCGGGCCGGACGAGCGGACGTTCGAGCAGCGCGAACAGTCCGTTCTGCGCGAAGCGCTGCACCAGGATTAGGGCAAGACCGAGCAGCACGAATCGCCACTGTCCGTATTCGCGCGTCAGCTCCGACAGCACGTAGACGAGCACCGCGCCCACCGCCGCGCCCGGCAGGCTCTCGATGCCGCCAATGACAGCCATCGCGATGACAAGCCCCATCTCCGGGAGGATGACCATGCCGGGCGTCAGAATGCCGATGAAGGGTCCATAGTAGGTGCCGGCGAGCCCCGCCAGCCCGCTCGTCACGACGAACACGAGGATCTTGTACAGCGTGGTGTTGACGCCGGCGGCCCGCGCCGCGCCTTCGTCCTCGCGGATCGCGCGCAGGAACAGGCCGACGCGGGTGCGCAGCAATCCGGCCATCAGCAGCAGCGCCAGCACCACGAGGCCAAGTCCTAGATAGTAGGAGGGCCGGTCCGACTCGCCGGCGAACAGGCCCGGCACCTGCAGTCCGAGGCTGCCGCGCGTGAGCTGCTGCTCGGCGACCAGGATCAGGCGGAAGATTTCCGACATCGCCAGGGTAAACAGCGCGAGATAGGGGCCGCTGAGGCGTAGCACCAGCCAGCCGATCAAGGCACCCGCGACCATCGCCACCAACACGCCGCCGACGATGCCGAGCACCGGCGGAATGCCGAGATGCAACATCAGCAGCGCTGAGGTGTACCCGCCCAGCGCCGCGAACGCGACATGCGCGAAAGAGAACTGCCCCGCGTAGCCCGCCAGCAGTGCCCAGCTCGACGCCAGCAGCGAGTAATACCAGGCGATCGCCCCGACATGGACCCAGTACGGTCCCGCCCATTCCGGCAGCGCCAGCGCCACGATCAGCAGCACCGCCTGCACGGCGTGCGAGCGGGTCATCTGCAAGCCCATACCTACTCCAGCCGCGCGTGCGGTCGGCCGAACAGCCCGGTGGGTCGCGCGAGCAACGTGACCACCAGCAAGAGCGCGCCGAACGCCTCGGTGTAGGCGAGTGCCCGGTTGGGATCGGGGAAGAAGCCGACGCCCAATCCCTCGACCACGCCAAGCAGGATGCCGCCGACGATGCTGCCGCCGACCGAGCCCATGCCGCCGAGCACGATGATGATGAACGCCTGCACGGCGGGCAGCTCGCCCATGTTGGGCGACAGCGCGAAGATCGGCGCGATCAGCGCCCCGGCGCCAGCCGCGAGCGCCGATCCCAGGCCAAACGCGACGGTGTACATGCGGCGCGGATTGATGCCGATGACGGCGGCCGATTTACGGCTCTGGCTCACGGCGTCGAGCGCCTGCCCGAGCGACGTCCGCGCCAGGAACCAGCTCAGCGCCGACAGCAACACGATCGCGGCCACGGCGGCGATCAGGCGATCGTAGGTGATGATGAGCGGTCCAGCGATCAGCGCGCCCGGCCAGAACGGCGGCGGCGATTTGCTGAACGGGCCGAACACCACGATGCCGAGATTGAGCAGCAGCACGGTGAGCCCGAACGTCACGATGATGGCGTATTCGTCCTTGCGCTCCACCTTGTCGGTATACATCGGGTGCAGCACCACACGCTCGAACACCACGCCGAACGCAAACAGCGCCGCCATTGCCAGCATTACTCCGACCGGCGGCGGCACGCCGAGATACGTGATCGCGTAGTACCAGGCGTAGCCGCCCAGCATGTACAAGGTGCCGTGGCCGAAATTGACCACCTTGAGCACCGAGAAGATCAAGGTCAGCCCTGCCGCCATCAGCGCGTAGATCAGCCCGATCACCAGGCCGTTGATCGCGAGTAGCGCAAAATAATCCATGTCGGCTTCGCCGCTCGGGCCGCTACTTCTCGGGCAGGATCTTGTCGGTGGTCGCCCAGTCCTTCGGGAACAGGATCGCCGCCGCCTCCGGCGTCTGGTTCATCTCGGTGTACTGGATCACCATGAACGGCACGTCCATGAACTGATGATACGCCCAGGCCGGCTCCTTCTTGTCGGAGAAGGAATACGAGCCGTGCACGCCGGTAAAGTGGATGTTCTCGAGCGCCTGAATGATGGCCTTGCCGTCGGTCGAGCCCGCCTTGGCGATGCCGGCGGCCAGCACGCCGAGCGTGTCGTAAGCCTCCATTGCAACCCCGGTCGGCGCTCGGCCGTAGCGCTTTTGAAAGTTCTCGACGAATGCACGCGCTTGGTCGTTCCAATGCGCCTTCGGCATGGCGACATCGACCACCAGCAAATTCTTGGCGCACTGCCCGTCGACCTCCCAGACCTCCTTCTGCAACAGGCCGGACGAGCCGATCATCGCCGTCTTGGCGGTCGGCGCGAAACCAAGTTGGCACGCCTGCTTGACGATCTGGTACTGGGCCTGTCCGGCCACGACCAACTCCAGCAAATCGGGGCGCGGGCTCGTGTTCATCAGGCGCAGCAGCGCGGGCGTGAAATCCTGCTGGTTGAGCTCGACTGTCACCACGTTATGGTCCACGCCGCGCTGCTTGTAGATGTCCGCTACCACCTTGGCGCCGCCCTGGCCGAAATCGGAGTTCTCGGCGAGGATCGCGACGTGCTTGAAGCCGCGATCGGCGATCCAGTTGGCGACCTTGAGGTAGATCAGCGAATTGGCCGGCGAGACGCGGAACACCTCGGGATAGTGCAGCGCGGTGATCGGGTCCGCCCAGACGTCGGTTCCGATCCACGGCACGCCGTATTTGTGCGCGACGTCGATCTCCGCGAGCGCGACCGAGCTATGGAACTCCCCGAACAGCGCGGCCACGTGGTTCTGCGTGATCAGCCGCACCGCGGCGGCGCTGCCCTCCGCCGGCTGGCCCTTGGTGTCCTCATAGAACACCTCGATCGGCCGGCCGAGAATGCCACCCGCCTTGTTGATTACTTCCGCCTTCTGCTGGACCGCCCATTTCATTTCCTGGCCGCCCGAGTAGTTGCCGGGCGGCGAGAGCGGGCCGATCCAGCCGAGCGGAATCGGCTCCGCCGCCGCCCAGACGCGGGACGGGAAAGGGCCGCTCGCGATCACCCCGAGCCCTACCAGCCCGGCGCCGCAAACGAAATCGCGTCTGCTCTTGTTCATTCCCCTCGTCTCCATCCGATCCAGCGGCCCTGAGGGCCCGTTGACCACGAGGCTTGCCGGGTTCTGGATCAGCACGCAATAACTGTTTCGTGCCGCGCCGATCATCCGGGGAGCCCCGATCATGAATCACGTCTTCTATCGTTCCACGCGGCAGATGCCACCCGTCGCGATGAGCGGCGCGGGCCTGACAATCACCGACCGTGACGGCAAGACCTATATCGACGCATCGGGTGGCGCTGCGGTCTCGTGCCTCGGGCATGGACATCCGAATGTGGTACGCGCTGTCCAGCAACAGGTCGCGGACCTTGCCTATGCCCACACGAGCTTCTTTACTTCCGAAGCGGCCGAGCAGCTCGGCGATGCTTTGATCGAGAGCGCGCCGGCCGGCATCGAGCGGGTGTATTTCGTCAGCGGCGGCTCAGAGGCGGTCGAGGCGGCGCTCAAGCTGGCGCGGCAATACTTCCTGGAGATCGGCCAGCCGCGACGCCGGCGTTTCATCTCCCGCCGCCAGAGCTACCACGGCAACACGCTCGGCGCGCTGGCCGTCGGCGGCAACGCCTGGCGGCGCGCACCGTACGACCCGCTGCTGATGGAGGTCTCGCTCATCTCCCCGTGCTTCGCCTACCGCTTCAAGGACGCCAACGAGAGCGAGGCGGAATACGGGCTGCGCGTCGCCGACGAACTTGAGCACGAGATTGAACGGCTCGACCCCGAGACCGTCGCGGCCTTCGTCGCCGAGCCGGTGGTCGGCGCGACCGCCGGCGCCGTGACCGCGGTGCCAGGCTACTTCAAGCGCATCCGCGAGATCTGCGACCGTCACGGCGTGTTGCTGATCCTCGACGAAGTCATGTGCGGCATGGGGCGCACCGGCACCTTGCATGCCTGCACCCAGGAAGGCATCGCGCCGGATCTGATGACGATCGCCAAGGGCTTGGGCGGCGGCTATCAACCGATCGGCGCGATGCTGACGTCGGGCAAGCTGCACGACGCCGTGGCGCGCGGCTCCGGCGCCTTCATGCACGGCCACACCTATATGGGCCACCCCGTCGCCTGCGCCGCGGGCCTCGCCGTGCTGACGACCTTGCGCGAGGAGCGTTTGCTGGAGAACGTCGTCGGCATGGGACGCCATCTGTCCGACCGTTTGCACGACCGATTCGGCAATCATCGCCACATCGGCGACATCCGTGGCCGCGGCCTGCTGCAAGCGATCGAGCTGGTCGCCGACCGTCCGAGCAAGCAACCTTTCGACCCCGAGCGGCTGTTGCACGCCCGGATCAAGCGCGAGGCGATGGCGCGCAGCCTGCTGGTCTACCCGATGGGGGGCACGATCGACGGGCGGCTGGGCGACCACGTGCTCCTCGCCCCGCCCTATATCGCCACCGCCGCGGATATCGACACCATCGTCCAGCGGCTGGGCGAAGCGGTGGACGCGGCGATCGCCCAACCTGGGTGACGCAACAGGCTGTTCCGCCGCGCCGGAACTGTGCCATGCTCGGTTTGACCGACCCAGAAGCGAGCTTCACGGGGGAAAGCCATGCCGGCGCGCACCGGGCAGGAATATCTCGACGGACTGCGGACGCAGGACCGCGAGGTCTGGCTGCGCGGTGAGCGGGTCAAGGACGTAACCACCCATCCGGGGCTCTGCAACGGCGCGCGAGCCATCGCGGCCCTCTACGACATGCAGCGCAACAACACGCTGCGGGACGACATGACCTACGTGTCGCCGAGCAGCGGCGAGCGGGTCGGGCGCTCGTTCATCATCCCCCGCACCCGGGACGAGCTCGAGCAGCGGCGCGTGATGATGCTCAAATGGGCGCGCTCGACCTGCGGCATGATGGGCCGGTCGCCCGATTTCATGAATGTCAATTTCGCCGCATGGGCCGGCGCGTCGGAGTATTTCGCGCGCGGCCGCCCCGAGTTCGGTGCCAACATCCGGCGCTATTACGAGCACATCCGCGAGAACGACCTGACGCTGACGCACGGCCTCATCAACCTGCAGCGCAGCCGCACCGTGTCGGGCATGTTCAACCTCGCCGAGGATACCGCCCTGCACGCGGTTCGCGAGACCGACGCGGGCGTCGTGGTGCGAGGCGCGCGCATCCTCGCGACACTCGGGCCGCTGTCGGACGAGATCGCGGTCTACTCGCCACGACTCGGCCGCTACTCGGAGCCGCATAGTCCCTTCGCGATGAACTTCGCCATTCCCTGCGGGACGCCGGGGCTGAGATTCCTCTGTCGCGAAAGCTTCGACCTCGGCCGCTCGCATTTCGATCACCCGCTCGGCTCGCGGTTCGAGGAGATGGATTGCATCGCCTTCTTCGACGATGTGCTGGTGCCCTGGGAAAGGGTGTTTCAGCTCGGCGATGTCGAACTTCTGAACGGCACGTCGGAGAAGACCCACTCCGCGGTTCACACGGCGCATCAGGGAGCGGCCAAGAATCTGGCAAAATGCGAGCTCGTCCTTGGCGTCGCGCTGCTGATGACGCGGACGCTTGGTAACACCCAGCTGCCGCACGTGGAGGAGCGCATCGGCGAGCTGATGATGTACACCGAGTTGATGCGTGCGTGCATGAGGGCCGGTGAAGCCGACGCGGCGCTCGACGAATGGGGCGTGATGTGCCCGGCGCCGCTGCCGACCGAGACCACCCGCAACCTGTTCATGACCGCGTACCCGCGAATGGTGGAAATCCTGCAACTGCTCGGGTCGAGCAGCTTCATGCTGATCCCGAGCGAGGAGGATTTCCGCGGTCCGCTCGCCGGACACATCGAGCAGTATCTTGCCACGGATACGAGCAGCGCGCTCGACCGGGTCAAGCTGTTCCGCCTCGCCTGGGACATCGCCGGCAGCGCCTTCGGCGGACGTCAGGTGTTGTACGAGCGCTTCTTCGCCAGCGATCCGCTGACGCGGGCGCGCGCGCTCGGCGCGATGTATCCCAAATCCGAGGTGACGGAGCGCGTCCTCGCGTTCCTGGGGCGCGACGCTGATGTGATGTGACGTAATGAACCGGGAGGAGGACGCCATGAGCCATCGACCGAAGCATCTGGGGCACGTGAACATCTACGTGCGCAACGCCGAACGCTCGCGCCAATGGTACGAGGACGTGCTCGGGCTGCACACCTACGAGTTCCGGCCCGGCTGGGCGGCGTTCATGTCGGCCGATGTCGAGCAGTCGCACGAGGTCGCGCTGATGCAGGTGGGCGACGACGCGCCGGGCCAGCACAAGGGCCAGGTCGGGCTCAACCACATGGCCTGGATGATGGAGAGCCTCGATGACCTCAAGGACGCGTACCGCCGGCTGAAGGACAAAGGGGTAAAGATCGAGCGCGTGGTCGATCACGGCATCTCGCTCGGCATCTATTTCCGCGACCCGGACGGCAACGGGATCGAGGTGTCCTATGAGCTGCCGCGCGAGCAATGGCCGCGACAGGAGCACGTGTTCTCCGACGACATGGTAGCGCGGGGCCGCTTTCCTGGGCCGTGGGACGAGGAGCTGCGCGTCTACCCGCGACAGAACCAGGACCGCATCGCGACGGTGTGAGCAGGCACAAGGAGGAGCCCGATGCCACTGCTCCGCGACAAGCGCGGCCCCATCGCCGTCCTCACTCTGAGCCGGCCGGAAGCGCGCAACGCCTGGTGCCCGGAGTTCAACGCCGGGTTCCAGGAGTTGCTGCCGGCACTCGAGGACGATCCTGAGGTACGTTGCGTCGTCCTGACCGGCGACGAGGCGGGCGGCGCGTTCAGCGCCGGGGCGGATCTGAAGAACCCGAAGACTCACACAGCACGATTCCGCCGCCGACTTCCTCGGCGGGATTCCGGCGCGGCGCCGTTCGAGCCCAATCAGCCTGATGACCGAGTTCGCCAAGCCCGTCATCGCGGCGGTGAACGGCTACGCCGTGGGCATCGGCTGCATCATCACCTATTGCTGCGACATGATCGTCGCCTCCGACCGCGCAGAGTGGCGGCTGCCGCAGGCGGCACTCGGCTTTCCGCTGGTCGCGGCCGAGGCCCACCGGATCGGGCTGGCGCAATGGCTGGTGCCGCACGCGGAGCTGATGACGCAGGCGATGCACGTCGCCGAACACGTCGCCTCGCTGCCGCCGCTCGCCGCGCGGATGGTCAAGGAATTGCTGAACGCTAGCCTCAACATGCCGCTCTCCGAGGCGGCGCTGGGAGATCTCTACCGCTTCGCCGCCCTGGAGAAAACCGAGGACAAGACTGAAGGCCATCGAGCATGGCGAGAGCGGCGCAAACCGGTGTTCAAGGGCCGCTGAACGGAACAAGCGCAACGAGAGAATCGAGGAGGACGACCATGAACGCACCAGTGGGTTTTGACCACGCGGCGAACGCCGCGTCGCTGCCGCTCGACAAGCTCGACGTCAGCGACCCACAGATCTATTACGACGACGCTTGGTATCCCTATTTCGAGCGGCTCCGCCGGGACAATCCGGTCCACTATGTGAAGGACAGCCCGTACGGGCCGTACTGGTCGATCACGCGCTACAAGGACATCGTGCAGCTCGAGGTAAACCACAAGGCGTTCTCGTCGAGTTGGGAGCTCGGCGGTATCCGGATCGAGAACCAGCCCAAGGGATACGAACGACCGAGCTTCATCTTGCTTGACCCGCCCGACCACGACGAGCAGCGCCTCGTCGTGAGCCCGACAGTCAACCCGATCAACCTCGCCAAGATGGAAAGCCTGATCCGCGAGCGCACCAACCGGGTGCTCGACGCCTTGCCGCGCGACGAGGAATTCAACTGGGTCGACCGCGTCTCGATCGAGCTCACCTCGATGATGCTGGCGACCTTGTTCGACTACCCGGTCGAGGACCGCCGCAAGCTGGTCTACTGGTCCGAGGTGGTCATCACCGACATCAACGCGCCCGATGCGCTGGTGCGCTCGGAGGCCGAACGGTTCGAGATCCAGCTGCAATTCACCGAGCACATGAACGAGCTCTGGGAGGAGCGCGCCAAGCGTCCGCCGACCTTCGACATCATCTCCATCCTCGCGCACAGCGACCGGATGAACCGCATGAGCATCCGCGAGCGCATGGGCATCCTGATCCTGTTCCTGGTGGGCGGCAACGACACCACACGCAACTCGATGTCGGGCGGACTATGGGGGCTCAGCCAGTTCCCCGGGGAGCTCGAGAAATTGCGGAAAAATCCCGAGCTGGTGCCGAGCGCGGTGCCGGAGATCATCCGCTGGCAGACGCCGGTGATCCACATGCGCCGCACCGCGCTCGAGCATGTCGAGTTCGGCGGCAAGCTGATTAGGAAGGGCGACAAGGTCGTCGTGTGGTACATCTCGGGCAACCGAGACGGCACCGCCATCGAGCGGCCGAACGAGTTCATCGCCGACCGCCGCCGACCGCGCGAACATCTCTCCTTCGGCTTCGGCATCCATCGCTGCCTCGGCAACCGCCTCGCCGAGTTGCAGCTACGCATCCTGTGGGAGGAGATCCTCCGCCGCGACCTTCAAATCGAGGTGCTCGGCAAGCCGGTCTACGCCTACTCGAACTTCCTGCGCGGCATCAAGAAGCTTCCGGTCCGGCTCGCCGCCTGAAGACCGCGCCACTACTGACTGTTCGGCTGCGCGGGGTTCTTGGGCTGCGCCGGGTTGGTCGTGGGTGCGACCTTGGTGCCGCGCGGTCCCTCCCCGGTCCGGGTGCCGGCGCCGGGCATCACTTGGCCCGGGCTGGTTGTCGGCCCGACCTTGCTTCCTCGCGGCCCCGCGCCCGTCTTGGAGGCGTCCGGCGTATGCTGGGTTTGGGTTCCCGTATCCGTCGAACCCTGCGCGTACGCCGGCGCGATCCCTCCGATTGCAAGGGCTAGGGGAACAATCGCCATCTGCTTCAGGAATTCTACTCACGCCACACCTCCACTCCTGCGTTCATCTTGGTTCGGCCGGCCAACGGCGCTCGCTCGGCGCCATGCCGGCCGCTACGGTGTAGCTCGCGCGAGGATGGTGAGTTGCGTCCCGTCGGTAAACTTGTCCGGATTCTGGCCGGCGCGCCGGAACAACTGGCGATCGAGCACGAAGCGGCGAGTCTCGGTGATCTTCTCGCAATGCTCCTTCACGAACACGCCGCCGACCGGCTGTTCGTCCGGACTCGGCTGTGCGTGCGTGCAATTCCACCCCTCCTCGCCATACCGCGCCTTCACCTGTTGGCCGAACAGGAACGCCTTCTTGTAAGCGTAGAGTCGCGCGTCGGGGTCGGTCTCGACGCGCAACCCGTGTACCCGCGCGTCGTCGCCGATCAGCAACGCCAGAAGCACCGGTTGGCCGGCAATCTTGGTGCCTCGTGCGTCCTCGTTGATCCGCGCGAGCGCGTTCGTGCTGTCGTCATACCGGAAGCTGACGCTGTGCAGACCGGCGGAGTCGGCCGGGCACTTGTCGTACTCCGACCAGTTTGACGGTTTCCGCTCCGGCGCGTCGGTGCAAGCAAATCCGAGATAGCCCGCGGTGGGAAGCTCGGCGACGCGCATACCGACACGGAACTCCCGCAGATCGTTCTGCTCGGTGTCGCGCGAGACACCGGACACATTGGCGTCGCCCGCGGCTTCCACCTTCATATGGGCATGGCCGGATTGCGCCGCCTGGGTGGGACGCGTGCCATTCTCCTTCCCGTAGGTATCACAGACGCGCGTCCCCGTGCCGAAGAACGCCTGGCACTCCGCGAAGGTCGGCTCGCCCTTGCCCTTGAAGCGGGCCAGGACGTAGTCGGCGACCGCCTCGATTTCCTTCGGCCGCAAATAGTGATCGGGCTCGGGCGGCATTTGGCCGCCCGTAAGGTCGGCTTTCTTGAGGCCGTAGCATTCCCCGTTGGCATAAGCGTCGCGCTCAAAATAGGGCATTCCGGCGCCAGGGCGGCCGCAGCGGATCGTTTCGATGATCTGGTCCCGCGTCAGCGCGGTCTGGCGCAGATTGGCGGCGGCGCCACCGTAGCCTCCACCGCCGCTGCCGGTCCACTTATGGCAGCCGACGCAGTTCGCGCTTTTGAAGACCCGTACGCCCTCGTCATTCTCGGAATGGTTGGGCGTTGCTTGGCCGAATGTCCCGCTGGAGCTCAATACGGGCAGAAATAGCACGCCTAATACGAGCAGGATCGGGCGGGAGATCGGCCTTCTCATCATGTCGGTCGTACGAGTCTCCAATCGCGGCACGCTCCGCGCCAGCCGGCATGAGCGACCGGCGCGGATGGATCGGCTAGTCCAGCGCAAACACGAACAGCATCGAGCCGGGCTGCATCGATTTCAGCTCCGGCGTCGCGTCGACGAACCATTTGTCCCACGCGCCCCCCTGGCCCACGAGGATGGCGACGTACTGCTTGCCGTCGACCGAGAACGTCATGGGTGGGGCGCTCACGCCGCCGCCGGTGTTGAACGACCAGAGCTGATCGAGGCTCTTGGCGTCGAGCGCCATCACCTGTCCCGAAGGCTGCCCGGCGAACACCAGGTCGGGCGTCGCGAGCAAGCCGCCGAGCATCGGGAACGGTGTCTCGTGCTTGCCGACCTCCTTGCCCGTCGTCACGTCGATGGCGGTGACGCTGCCGGTGATCCGATCCGGCTGGGAGGGACCGCCGCCGGTGAAGAACTCACGCGGCTTGATCGGCTTGCCGGCTTCCTCCGGCTTGACGGTGATGCGGTTGCAGCTTTCGATCACCGGGATGTACCATAGATGCAGGCTCGGGTTGTACGCGGTCGGAGGCCAATTCTTGCCGCCCATGTTGCCGGGACAGATATCAGTCACCTTGTTCTCGCGGCTCGGCGTGACGGAGGCGACGTAGGTCTGCACCGGCTTGCTCGGGTCATAATCCACGGGCTTTCCCGTCTCCGGGTTCAGCCCCTTGGTCCACGTCACCTTCTTGACGAAAGGTAGCCCCCAGACGAACTCCCCGGTCGTGCGGTCGATGGCGTAGCCGAAGCCGTTACGGTCCGCCTCCAGGGCGAGCTTGGCGGGCCGCCCATTGATCATCGTATCCACCAGGACGTTTTCCGACACGCTGTCATAATCGTACGGGTCATTGGGCGTGTGCTGAAAGTGCCATTTGATCTTGCCGGTGTCGGCATCCAGCGCCAGCGTGCTGTCGGTGTAGAGATTGTCGCCCGGGCGGAACGCATTGTCCCAATCCGGCCCCGGATTGCCGACACCCCAGTAGATCGTGTTGCTGGATGGCTCGTAGGTGCCAGTCACCCAGGTCGAGCCGCCGCCGGTCGCGGCGGCGTCGTAGCTGTCCTTCCAGGTCTCGCTGCCAGGCTCGCCCTTCGCCGGGATCGTGTGGGTGCGCCAGACCTCCTTGTGCGTGTTGAGGTCGGTCGCGGCGATCCAGCCACGTATGCCGTACTCGGCGCCGGCCACGCCCGTGATCGCCAAGTTCTTAACGATGAGCGGTGCTGCGGTGATGACCTCCCCCTTGTCGGGGTCGGCGACCTGACGCTGCCAGACGATGTCGCCGGTGTCTTTGTTGGTCGCGATCAGCCGTCCGTCGAGCGAGTGGGAGATGACGAGGTTGTCCCACAACGCCACGCCACGATTGTCCACGCCGCAGCAGGCGACGGCGCCGGCCCAGTCATGGTCCGTCTTGGGGTTCATCTTCCAGAGCAGCTTGCCCTGCCCGCCATGCGCGTCGATCTTGTAGACGGAGCCCCAGCCGTCCGTGACGTACATGAACCCGTTGTCGACGATGGGCGTTCCCTCGAGCCCGCCATGCGTCCAGATGCCGCCGCCCTCCACGCCGCCGAGTTGCATTGTCCAGGCGACGTGCAGGTTCTTGACGTTGTCGCGATTGATCTGATTGAGCGACGAGAAGCGGTGCCCAGAATAGTCCTTGTGGTGCAGGATCCAGTTGCCCTGCTCGGCATCCGCGTTCAGCAGCCGATCCTGTGTGACGGCGTCGGAATCGGCGGCGCGGGCGGGCATGGCGATGAGCACGGCAAATCCGCACGCGCACGCCAGAAGACTGGCGCGTGCCGAGAGCGTCGCGATCGGACTCATGGGTTCCCCTCCCAATCCCTGTTTTCGGGACCTGTTGTTCGTCAGGCGTCGTGCCGCGCGGGGCGATCGCTGGCGTGCCTGCGCGATGCCGCGCCAGAAGCGACGCTATGAGCGCGAGTAGCTCCGGTCAAGAGGATTGCAACCGGCGGCGCGCAGCGTCACGCGAGCAAATCCTCGATGCGGATCGGCAGGTCACGCACGCGCACGCCGGTCGCGTGCCATACAGCGTTCGCGACCGCCGCGGCGGCGCCGACCATCGGCAGTTCACCCATCCCCTTCACGCCCACCGGGTTGCCGACCCGGTCGTCGTTGGCGACCAGGATGGTCTCGATCGGCGGGATATCGGCGTTCACCGGCACGAGGTATTCCGCGATATTGGCGTTGACGATGCGTCCGGTCTCGGCGTCCACCTCGGTCTTCTCGAACAGCGCCATGCCGATGCCGTAGGTGATGCCGCCGATGAGCTGGCTTCGCGCCGTCTTGGCATTCAGCACGCGCCCGGCGTCGAACGCGCCGACATAGCGCGTGAGGCGGATCTCGCCCGTGTCCGGGTCCACCCGCACTTCGGCGAATTGCGCGCCGAAGGCGTGCAGCGAGTGCTCCTTCTTCTCGTCGCCCGGCTTGCTTTCGGCCTCTGCCTCGACGAATGCGAGGTTCTTTTGGGCGAGAAGTTGCGGCAAGGTGATCCGCCCGTCGGGGCCGATCACCGCTCCATTCTCGAAGCGCAGGTCGGAGGGCGAGATGCCCCGCCAGTCGGTGCGGGGGTCGGCGATCGCCATGTCGAACAGGCGCGCTCGCAGCGCCGCGCACGCCGCCTGCACGGCCGGCGATACGCTCGGCACCGTCGAGGAGCCGCCCGAGACCGGCGCCTTGGGAAAGCGCGTGTCGCCAAGCTCGAATCGCACGCGCGAGAGCGGCAGGCGCAGCTCATCGGCCGCGACCTGCGCCATCACCGTATAGGTTCCGGTGCCGATGTCCTGCGTGCCGGATTGCACCACCGCGACGCCATCCGCGCCGAGGCGCACCCGCGCCGACGCCGCACGACGATTGTTCGGGTAGGTCGCCGTCGCCATGCCGAGACCCACCAGCCAGCGTCCGTCCCGCATCGAGCGCGGCTTCGGCGTGCGCCGGCTCCACTCGAATTTCGCCGCACCCTGCTCGTAGCACTCGCGCAGCTTCTTCGAGCTGAACGGCCTGTTCTCGTGCTCGTCGATCTCGGTGTAGTTCGCCAGCCGCAGCGCGATGGGGTCCATTTTCAGTGCGACGGCCAGTTCGTCCATCGCCGACTCCAGCGCGAATACGCCCGAGGCCTCGCCGGGCGCGCGCATGTAGGTCGGCAGTCCCTGGTTCACCGGCACGATCCGGTGGCTTACCGCGACGTTCGGACACGCGTAGAGCATCTCGGTGGCGAGCGCGACGGGCTCGACGAACTCGCCGAGCACCGGTTGCGACATCTGTGAAAACCCGTCATGCCGCATCGCCAGCAGCCTGCCATCCCGGTCGGCGCCGAGCTTGAGCTTCTGGATGGTCCGTGGTCGATAGCCGTTCGACGTGTACATCTGGGCGCGCGTCAGCACGAGCTTGACCGGCCGCCCCACGGCGCGCGCCGCCATCGCGGCCAAGGTCGCGGGGGGCCAGGTGTTGCCCTTGCAGCCGAAGCCGCCACCAACATAGGGGCTGATGACGCGAACGTTCTGTGGCTCGACGCCGAACAGCGTGGCGAGCGTGGTCTGCGCGCCGCTGATCCCCTGCGTCGCAGTCCAGACCGTCAGCCGATCGCCCTCCCAAGCCGCGATGGTCGCGTGTGGCTCCATCGGATTGTGGTGCTCGACCGGCGTTGTGTAGGTCACGTCGATCTTGACCGGAGCGGAAGAGAACGCCGCGTCGGGGTCGCCGCGCTGGCTGTCGGGCGGACGCTCGCCGTTGCGGAAGTGCTTCGGCACAGTCGCCTGGCCGAGCGCCTGGTCCATGATCGTCACCGCCTCGCCCTGACGATACTGGACGCGAACGCGTGCGGCCGCCTCCAGCGCGCGGTCCAGCGTGTCGGCGACGACGACGGCGACGTGCTGGCCGTTGTAGACGATGTCCTTGTCTTGCAGCAGCGGCGCGGTGACCATCTGCTGTGACGCCTTCTTGGTTTGCAGCCGTGGCGCGTCGCCGGGCGTGATGATCGCGAGCACGCCCGGCTGGCCTTTCGCGTCGGCCGTATCGACCGCAACGATCGTGCCGGCGGCGACGGTGCTCTGGACCAGCACGGCGTGCGCTAGGCCTTGCACCGGGAATTCAGCGGCATAGCGCGCCCGGCCAGTCACCTTCATGCGGCCGTCACGACGGTCGACGGGTTGTCCGACGATCATGATGACCTCCTCACACCGTCACGGTCTGTAGCGCGCGCAGCACGGCGCGCTGCGCCAGCTTCACCTTGAACGCATTCTGGCTGGCAGGCTGCGCGCCGTCGCCGACGCGCGCCGCCGCCGCGACGAAGGCATCGTTGCTTGCCGGTCCGTCTTGCAGCGACGCCTCGACGCGCGGCAGCCGCCACGGCTTTTGCGCGACGCCGCCGAGCGCCAGCCGGATGTCGCGGATCGCGCCGTCGCGCACCTCCAGCGCGACGGCGCAGGAAACCAGCGCGAACTCGAAGCTCGCGCGGTCGCGCAGCTTGAGATAATGCGAACTGCGTGCCGCGGCGCTGGCCGGCACCTCGATGGCGACGATCAGCTCGCCGGGCTGCAGGACCGGTCTCGCTCTGCGGCGTGTCGCCGGGCAGGCGATAGAAATCGCCGATCTCCACGGATCGCCGCGCGCCGCCAGGGCCTTGCAGTGCGACGGTAGCGTTGAGCGCGGCAAGCACCACGGGCAGATCGGACGGGTGCGTCGCGATGCAGTTCGCGCTGTTGCCGAACACGCCGAGCAGGCGGTTCTCGCCGTGGATCGCCGCGCATCCCGAGCCGGGGCTGCGCTTGTTGCAGGCGGCGAAGCCGGGGTCGCGAAAATAGTTGCAGCGCGTCCGCTGCAGCAGGTTGCCTCCGATCGTGCCCATGTTGCGGATCTGCGGTGATGCCGCCGAGAGCAGCGCCTCCGATATGGCGCGATAGCTGCGTCTCACTTCAGGATGCGCGGCCACGTCGGACATGCGGGCCAGCGCGCCGATGCGCAGCCCGTCTTGCCGGACCTCCACCGTGTCGGACAATACGCCGTCAAGATCGACGAGATGTGAGGGTCGCTCCACCTCCTGCTTCATCAACTGCATCAGATCGGTGCCGCCGGCGATGAAGGCGGCGCCCGGTCCGGCCGCCGCCGCGCAGGCCGCATCCACGCTGCCGGGACGGCTGAGCGTAAAACTCTGCATGGCGCTATCCCTCCGAGGCGGCGGTCTGGATGGCGGCGACGATGTTCGGGTAGGCGCCGCAGCGGCAGATATTGCCGCTCATCCACTCGCGGATCTCGGCGGCCGACCCGGCGTGTCCCTCCTCGACCAGCGCCGCGCCGGACATGATCTGTCCCGGCGTGCAGTAGCCGCACTGGAAGGCGTCGTGCTCCAGGAACGCGGTCTGCATCGGGTGCAGCTCCTCGCCGATGGCCAGGCCTTCGATGGTCGTCACCGCGCGGCCTTGGCAGCGGACGGCGAGGGTGAGGCAGGAGACCACGCGCCGACCATCGATATGGACCGTGCAGGCGCCGCAGGAGCCTCGGTCGCAGCCCTTCTTGGTGCCGGTCAGCCCCGCCTGTTCGCGCAAGGCGTCGAGTAGCGACGTGCGCGGCTCGACGGCGAGCGGGACGCGGCGCCCGTTCACCTGCAAGGTGATCTCCTGCGTCTCGGGCGTGCGGACCGGCGGCGGAATGGCGGCGGGAGTGTCCTGGACGGGAGGCGCCGCCCGTCCGCTGAGAGGGATTGTGGCAAGTCCGGCGGCGGAACCGCCAAGAATGCCGCGCCGGCTCAGCCCCTGCTTGGCCATCGCTCGCTCCCGTCCTGACGCTTGCACGGAAGTTGGCGCGGGGGCGGAAGTTTCATCTCACGAGCGCGTGCGGGCGACGGTTGGCCGCACATTGTCTCGCCGGCTTGAATGGGCGCAGACTTAGGCCCGAGAGCCAGCGGGGAGCTCGCCTTGAAAATCGGCGCGGTCATGTTCTTCACCGAGTATTCGATGCGGCCGGACGTGCTGGCGCGGGCACTGGAGGAGCGCGGCTTCGAGTCGCTCTGGGTGCCGGAGCACTCGCACATACCGCTGTCCCGGCTGTCGCCCTATCCCAGCGGCGGCCCGCTGATCCGGCCGTATTACGACATAATGGACCCATTCCTGGTGCTCAACGCTGCCGCGACGGCGACGGCGACGCTCAAGATCGGCACCGGCGTCTGTCTGGTGAACCAGCGTGACCCGATCCACCTCGCCAAGGCGGTCTCGACCATCGACCAGCTCTCGGACGGCCGCTTCCTTTTCGGCGTTGGCAACGGCTGGAACCAGGACGAGATGGAGGACCACGGCACCGTCTTCGCGACCCGTCACAAGCTGGTGCGCGAGCGGATCGAGGCGATGAAGAGCATCTGGACCGAGGACGAGCCCGAGTATCACGGCGAGTTCGTCAATTTCGGCAAGATGAACCAGTGGCCGAAGCCGCGACAGAAGCCGTTTCCGCCGATCATCGTAGGCGGCGCCTACCCCTACGCGGCCCGCCGGGCAATCCGCTACGGGAACGGGTGGATCCCGCGCGCCGACCGGCTGGAAAAGGACGGGGTGGGCGTTGTCGTCGACCGCTTCCGCGCGATGGCCACGGAAGCCGGCCGAGATCCGGCTTCCCTGCCGATATCGATCTTCCGTGTCCCGGAGGAGATAGAGCGACTGCGCTTCTGTCAGGGCATAGGTGTCGACCGGATCGTTTTCAGCCTTCCCGCCGAACCCGAGGACGGAATCATGCCGATCCTCGATCGCTGGGTTCGGCTGCGGCGGCAGCTCGACGGATAGTCTGCCGGCTGGCTATTTCGTATGGTCCGCACGGAGCTCTGGGAGAAAGCAACGGTGAAAGCGCTGACCGAGGATGCCATCCGCCACTATCGGGAGATGGGTTACATCGCTCGAGTGCCGGCGATCGGCGCGGCGGAAGCGGGTGCGGTGCGGGACAGGCTGGAGGCGTTCGAGGCCCGCAACGGCGGGCTCGCCGGGCCGCTGCGCCAGAAGTCGCATTTGCTGTTCCCCTGGCTGAACGACCTGGTGCGCCATCCCGGCATCCTGGACCCGGTGGAGGACCTCATCGGCCCGGACATCCTGTGCTGGGGCACGACCTTCTTCATCAAGAACGCCCGCGACCCCGGCTTCGTCTCCTGGCACCAGGATTTCGACCTATTGGGGACTGGAGCCGCCCGACGTGGTGACGGCCTGGGTGGCATTGTCGCCGAGCAACGCCGCGAACGGCGCCATGCGGGTTATCCCCGGCACCCACGCGCTGGAGCAGGTGCCCCACCGTGACACCTTCGCGGCCGATAACCTGCTGAGCCGCGGGCAGGAGGTGATGGTCGACGTGAACGATCGCGATGCCGTGATGCTGGAGCTGGCACCCGGCGACATCTCGTTGCACCACGTCCGGCTGATCCACGGCTCAGACCCCAACCCGTCCGACCAGCGCCGGATCGGCTTCGCCATCCGCTATATCCCGACCCATGTGCGCCAGGTCGCCGGCCAGCACGACAGTGCGACCCTGGTGCGCGGGGTGGACCGGTTCGGCAATTTCGACCCGGAGCCAAGACCAGAATCCGATATGTCGGAGGAAGCCGTCGCCTATCACGCGCACATCACCGGGCAGCACGCGAAGATACTCATGCGCGGGACGGAGCGGGCGATGCGGGCCTGACCGCGCGACGGAACCGCCGGCGCGGGAGCAACGTTGCGCGCTCGAGTTCCCGCCAGCGAACGCGAGCGGGGCGCTCCGCCGCTCCGGGAGGTCTGTCATGCAGTGCGCCGCCGTCTCCCCCAGGGTATTGGCCATCGCCGCCTTGCTGCTCGCTCTTTGCCCGGCAACCACCGTTCGGGCGCAGCAATCCCCGTCCCAAGCCCCGCAAGCCCAGGGCCAGGCACCAGACTGCGACGCCGGTGTGGTTCGGCGGCAACTGAAAGGCCAGCCGATGACCGAATTCCTCACCGAGTGCCGGGCTGGCCGGATCAACCCTGAAAACCTCGGCAAGATCTGCAACGCCGCGGCGGATCAGGACAAGCTTTCCAGTGATGCGCGCCGGTCCTTCCTGGAGATCTGCACCAAGGGCCCAGCCTGATCCGAACGCCAGTAGTGGCGACGGGACGTCCGCCCTCCGCGGATCTCGTAGGTCGGACGTCAATCCGCCACTCGGACGTTCAAGAAAAAACCAGCGCCGCTCGCTCACGATGCGTAGGTGCCGGGACTAACCGCGCGAACAGCACGCCGTGCGCCGGCAGGATCGCGGTTTGGCCGGTGATCTCAGGGGCGAAGCCGCTCTCGCTGCAAATCCGCGCAATAGCGAAATCGGCGAGATCGACCGCCGCGGGTGCCGATGAGAAATTGAACAGCGCAAGCACGCGGCTGCCCGCGTGCTCGCGCACGAAGCCGCCTGCGTGCTCGCGCACGAAGCCCACGAGCGGCTCGGGTAGCGTGAGCGGGCGCAGCGTGCCGCACACCAGGGCTGGCGTTTCACGGCGCCAGGCGAGAAAGCGGCGGAAAGCGTGCAACAGGGAGTCCGGATCCGCTTCCTGGGCTGACACCGCCAGGGCCTGGTGCGCCGGTGGCACGGGAAGCCACGGCGTCGCGCCCGTGGTGAAGCCGGCATGAGGGCGCCAGGCGCTCCACGGCATCGGCGTGCGGCTGCCGTCGCGGCCGCGAAACTCGGGCCAGTAGGCGATGCCGAAGGGATCCCGCAGATCCTCGGGTCCGAGTTCCGCCTCGGTCAGGCCCAGCTCCTCGCCCTGATACAGGCTGACACTGCCGCGCAGCGACAGCAGCAGTGCCATGAGCTGCCGGGCGAAGGCGGGCTCGGCCGGGCCGCTTTCCCAGTCGGGCCGCCAGCGGCTGATCGCACGCTCGACGTCATGATTGCTGAAAGACCAGCAGGCCCAGCCATCGTCCCCGGCATCGGCGATGTCGCGCAGCATCTGGCGGACGGTCGACCCGTCGAAGCCGCCGCGCAGCGGGCGCAACGTGTAGGCCATGTGCAGCCGGTCCTCGCCCTCGGTGTAGCGCACCACCCGCTCGAACGCGCCGGGCTGGCTCGACACCTCGCCGAGCGTGACGGTACCGGGATAGCGCTCGGTCAGATCGCGGATGCGGGCCAGCACGTCGAGGATCTCGGGCTGCAGCATGTCGTGGACGTGGTGCTGCAGGCCGAACAGCTTGGCGGGAATTTCGCCGTGCATCGGGGCGGCGGGGTTGGGGCGGAGCCGCTGGTCGTGCAGCAGGAAATCGAGCGCATCGAGGCGGAACCCGTCCACCCCGCGCCGCAGCCAGAACTCGCCGCTGGCCAGCACCGCCTCCAGCACCGCAGAGTTGTGCAGGTTGAGCGCCGGCTGGCTGCTCAGGAAGTGGTGGAGAAAATACTGCCGCCGGCGCGGGTCCCAGGTCCAGCCGGAGCCGCCGAACACCGAGAGCCAGTTGTTGGGCGCGGTGCCGTCCGGCGCCGGATCGGCCCACACGTACCAGTCGGGGTGCGGATTGGCTCGGCTCGACCGGCTTTCCAGGAACCACGGGTGACGGTCGGAGGTATGGCTCCATACCTGGTCGATCAACACCTTGAGGCCGAGCGCGTGGGCGCGGGCGAGCAGCCTGTCGAAATCCTCCAGCGTGCCGAAGCGAGGGTCGACGGCGGTGTAGTCCGCCACGTCGTAGCCGAAATCGGCCTGCGGCGAGGCGAAGAAGGGACAGAGCCAGATCGCGTCGACACCCAGCCGGGCGACATGGTCGAGGCAGGCGGTGATGCCGGGCAGATCGCCGATGCCGTCACCGTTGGTGTCGAGGAAACTGCGGGGATAGATCTGGTAGATCACCGCGCCCCGCCACCATTCGGCTCGAAGTTCATATCGGCGCCTCCTCACGGTTCCGTGATATTATGCAGGGGAGCGCACAATCAATGGTAAATCGGTGGCGCGGGGCTGACTACCTCATGGTGTGATCGTGGTGGTTCATTCGGCCGCGTGACGCAAGGCGGCACCCGCGGCGAGCGGACAGAGTGGCAGCGCGCCGGCGAGCAGCGCGGCGAGCAACAGCAGGTGCGGACGCGGGCTCTGACCGCCGGACGCCGCATCGGCCGCCGCTACGCCGAAGATCAGCACGGGCGTGGCGAGCGGCAGCACGAGCAGAGGCAGAAGCACCCCGCTGCGCCGCGCGCCCAGCACCAGCGCAGCCCCCGTGGCGCCGAGCAGCGAGAGCAGCAGCGTGCCGGGCAGCAACCCCGCGAGTAACGCGGCGATCGCGGACTCCGGCATTCGCAGCATGGTCGCCAGCGGGGCGGCGGCGAGCAGCAGCGGCAAACCGGTGACTAGCCAGTGTGCCGCCGCCTTAGCCGCCGCCACCACGGAGGGCGGCAGGCCGCTCAGCAGCAGCAGATCGAGCGACCCGTCCTCGAAATCCGCGCCGAACAGCCTTTCCAGCGGCAGCAACGCCGCGAGCAGAGCGCAGACCCAGACGATCCCCGGCGCGATCCGTCCCAAGGTCTCGGGCGCCGGGCCGATCGCCAGCGGAAACAGCGCGGCGGTCAGCACGAAGAACAGCAGCGCGGCTAGCGTGTCGCTACCGTGCCGCAGCGACAGGCGCAACTCGCGCCCGAGCACCCCCGCGAACTGCCTCATCCGAGCCGCAGCTCCCCGGCATCGGGCAGCGGCAGGGGCAGATGGGTCGCCGCGACGATGATCCCGCCGCCCGCGCGGTGCCGGGCAAGTAGTTTCCCGAACCGCGCGACGGCCGCCGCGTCGAGGCCTAGCGTCGGTTCGTCGAGCAGCCACAGCAGCGCGGTGGAGAGAGCGAGGCGGCACAGCGCCAGCCGCCGCTTCTGTCCCGCCGAGAGCATCCGCGCCGGCAGCCCGGCGAGTGGCGCCAGCCCGAGCGCCTCGAGCGCCGGCCCAACCGCCGATCCGCGCGCCGCGAAGGACAGGTTCTCCGCGACCGAGAGGCCCGGCTTCACCGCGTCGAGATGCCCGACATAAGCGAGCCGCCGCGCGTGCTCCGGCAGGTCGGCAAGCGCATCGGCCCCGTCCCAGCGGAGACTCCCGGCTGCCGGCCGTACCAGCCCCGCGAGCAGCCGGAGCAGGGTCGACTTGCCCGAGCCGTTCGGGCCGGCGAGCACCAGCGCGCCGCCCCGTGGCACGCCGAACGAGAGATCGCGAAACACCAGGCGCTCGCCCCGGAACGCCGCCAGCGCCTGTGCCTCGATCACGGTTGACTCTCTCCCCCTCGGCAGAGGACTAGGTGATCGCCGAGCCCCGGTCCACAGGGAGAGTGGCGATGCCGGACGATCTCTATGAGCGCGACATCCTGGTCTGGTCGGAGAAGCAGGCGACCCTGCTGCGCCGGCTCGCGCGCGGCGAGGGGCTGAACGAGGCGGTAGATCTTCTGAAGCTTCGCGGGGAAGCGGACAACCAAGCCGTCCCGCACTGGCGGGGCGAGACGGTCGGCTTCCTCTTGGAAGTGCAGTCGCGCTTCTCGCCATCGATGCGGTATCGGATCGACCTCGGCAAGCAATATCGGCTCGCTATCCGCCAGTTTCGTGCGACGGGGGCCCCGCTCGGCGTGCCGGACCAGTGTCCTTATGTGCTTGATGAGCTCCTGGACGAGAAAGCGGACCTCGACGCCCTCGCCGCGAAGCTCGGCTGACGACACGCACCGAGTGACAGCATGGGAATGATCGGACCGCGCAGGGCCGGCGGGCGGGGCGCGATTGCCTTCATCCTGGTCACCGTGATGCTGGACATGCTGGCGATGGCGATCGTCATCCCGGTGTTGCCGGTGCTGGTGCTCGGTTTCCTTGGCGACGACACGGCGCGGGCCGCCCAAGTCCTCGGCGTGTTCGGCACTGCCTGGGCGCTGATGCAGTTCGTGTTTTCCCCGGTGCAGGGTGCGCTGTCCGACCGGTTCGGGCGACGGCCGGTGATCCTGCTGTCGAATTTCGGGCTCGGGCTCGACTACGTGCTGATGGCGCTAGCGCCCGGCATCGGCCTGCTGTTCGTCGGCCGGGTGATCTCGGGGATCACGGCGGCCAGCATGTCGACCGCCGGCGCCTACATCGCGGACGTCTCGCCTCCCGAGAAGCGCGCGGCCGCCTTCGGGCTGATGAGCGTCGCGTTCGGCGTCGGCTTCATTCTCGGCCCGGCGCTGGGTGGCCTGCTGGGTCAGGTCGACCCGCGGCTGCCGTTCTGGGTGGCGGCCGGGCTCAGCTTGACGAACGGCGCCTACGGGCTGCTGATCCTCCCCGAGTCGCTGCCGCCGGAGCGGCGCTCGGGCTTCGCGTGGCGACGCGCCAATCCGGTGGGCGCGCTGCGCCTGTTGCGCGCGCATCCCGGCCTGCTCGGCCTCGCCTCGGTGAGCTTCCTCTACTTCCTGGCGCACCAGGCCTTCGCGGTGTTCGTGCTCTACGGCAATTATCGCTATGGCTGGAACGAGCGCATGGTCGGGCTGACCCTCGCCGGCGTCGGCGCGTGCTCGGCGGTGGTCGGCGGCGTGGTGGTGCGCCCGGTGGTGCGGCGCTTCGGCGAGCGGCGCAGCCTGATCGTCGGCCTGCTGTTCGGCGCGGCGGGGTTCGCCATCTTCGGCCTGGCGCCGGCCGGTTGGGTGTTCTGGATCGGCATTCCCGTCATGGCCTTGTGGGGTCTCACCTCGCCCTCCGTGCAGGGACTGATGACGCGCCAAGTCTCGCCGGGCGAGCAGGGTCAGCTCCAAGGGGCCAACAGCAGCCTGATGGGTCTCGCCGGGCTGATCGGCCCGCTCGTGTTCACCGCCATCTTTGCCCACTTCATCGCGCCCTCCGCCTGGCACATGCCGGGGGCGCCCTTCCTCCTGGCGGCGGCCCTGCTCGCGCTGGCGCTACCGATCGCTTGGGCGGTTGCCCGCCCCTCGGACGGTACCCGCGCCTGACAGCCTGAGGCGAGGGGCCGGGCGTGGACAAGCGGGGGCCGGTATGGTTCAAGCCCGCTTGCAGCGCACACTCATAAGGGAAGCGCCACCGGGCACGGCCGCTCGCCGACCGCGCGCGCCGCTCCCAGGACGGAGGCTCCCATGACAGCGATCGGGCACGACAGCCTGAACACGAGGCGCACGCTCTCGGTCGAGGGCAAGGACTACGAATATTTTTCCCTGGCCGAAGCCGCGAAGTCGCTCGGCGACGTGTCCCGTCTGCCGGTGAGCCTGAAAGTCCTGCTGGAGAACATCCTCCGCTTCGAGAACGGCCAGAGCTACAAGCCCGACGATGCGCGCGCAATCGGCGAATGGCTCAAGCAGGCGAGTTCCACCAAGGAGGTACCGTTCCGCCCCGCGCGCATCCTGATGCAGGACTTCACCGGCGTTCCGGGCGTGGTCGATCTCGCGGCGATGCGCGACGGCATCACCCGGCTCGGCGGCAAGCCCGAGCGCGTCAACCCGCTGGTGCCGGTCGATCTGGTGATCGACCACTCGGTGATGGTCGATGCGTTCGCCACCCCCGACGCGCTACAAAAGAACGTCGATATCGAGTTCGAGCGCAACGGCGAGCGTTACCAGTTCCTGCGCTGGGGCCAAGAGGCGTTCGACAATTTCCGCGTCGTGCCACCCGGCACCGGCATCTGCCACCAGGTGAACCTGGAATACCTTGCCCAGGCGGTGTGGACCTCGCAAAACGTCGGCAAGACCTTTGCCTATCCCGACACACTGTACGGCACCGACAGCCACACCACGATGGTCAACGGCCTCGGCGTGCTCGGCTGGGGCGTCGGCGGCATCGAGGCGGAGGCGGCGATGCTCGGCCAGCCGATCGCCATGCTGATCCCCGACGTGATCGGCTTTCGCCTGACCGGCCGGCTGCCCGAGGGTGCGACGGCGACCGACCTCGTGCTGACCGTGACGCAGATGCTGCGGCGCAAGGGCGTCGTCGGCAAATTCGTCGAGTTCTTCGGCGCCGGTCTTGACACCCTGCCGCTCGCCGACCGTGCGACCATCGGCAACATGGCGCCGGAATACGGTGCCACCTGCGGCTTCTTCCCGGTCGACAAGATCACGCTCGACTACATGCGGATGTCGGGCCGCGACGAGCACCGTATCGCGCTGGTCGAGGCGTATTGCCGCGCGCAGGGCATGTGGCGCGACAGCGGTACGCCCGATCCGGTGTTCACCGACACGCTGGAGCTCGACCTCGGCACGGTGCAGCCGAGCCTCGCCGGCCCGAAGCGGCCGCAGGACAAGGTGCTGCTGAAGGACGCCTCCACGGCGTTCCGCGCCGAGCTCACCAAGAGCCTCGGCGTGCCCTCCAACGACGTCGACACCAGGGTCAAGGTCGCCGGCAAGAACTACGAGATCACCCACGGCGACGTGGTGATCGCCGCGATCACCTCCTGCACCAACACGTCGAACCCCTCGGTGCTCGTGGCCGCCGGGCTGGTGGCGCGCAAGGCACGGGCCAAGGGGCTCAAGCCGAAGCCCTGGGTGAAAACCTCGCTGGCGCCGGGCTCGCAGGTCGTGACGGAGTATCTTGACAAGTCGGGCCTCACGACGGATCTCGACGCGCTCGGCTTCAACCTGGTGGGCTACGGCTGCACCACCTGCATCGGCAATTCCGGCCCGCTCGAGGACGCCATCGCCGACGCAATCGAGGACCACAATCTGGTCGGCGTCTCGGTGCTGTCGGGCAACCGCAACTTCGAGGGCCGCGTGCATCCCAACGTGCGCGCCAACTATCTCGCCAGCCCGCCGCTGGTGGTCGCCTACGCGCTGCTCGGCACGATGAACGAGGACATCACCACCGCCCCACTCGGCACCGGCTCGGACGGCAAGCCGGTCTATTTGCGCGACGTGTGGCCGACCAACAAGGAGATCGCCGACACGGTGGGGGCCAATCTCTCGCGCGACCAGTTCCTGCATCGCTACGGCGAGGTATTCAAGGGGCCGAAGCAGTGGCAGGCGATCCAGGTGGACACCGGCAGCAAGACGTATGCTTGGTCTGACGCCTCCACTTACGTGAAGAACCCGCCCTATTTCGAGGGCATCACGATGGAGCCGAAGCCCGTCACCGACATCAAGGGTGCCCGCATCCTCGCGGTGCTCGGCGACAGCATCACCACCGACCACATCAGCCCCGCCGGCTCGATCCGCAAGGCCTCCCCGGCGGGCGAGTACTTCATGGAGCGGCAGGTCCAGCAGAAGGACTTCAATAGTTACGGCGCGCGGCGCGGCAATCATGAAGTGATGATGCGGGGGACGTTCGCGAATATCCGTATCCGCAACGAGATGGTGCCGGGCGTCGAGGGCGGCGTCACCAAGCACCTGCCTTCGGGCCAGCAGATGCCGATCTACGACGCGGCAATGCGCTACCAGCGCGAAGGCGTGCCGCTGGTCATCATCGGCGGCAAGGAATACGGCACCGGCTCCTCGCGCGATTGGGCGGCCAAGGGCACGTTGCTGCTCGGCGTCCGCGCGGTCATCGTCGAGAGCTTCGAGCGCATCCACCGCTCCAACCTGGTCGGCATGGGCGTGCTGCCGCTCACCTTCAAGAACGGCATGGATCGCAAGAGCATCGGGCTGACCGGCGAGGAGATGCTCGACATCGCCGGGCTCGATAAGCTGACCCCGGGCATGGAGCTCGCCCTGGTTATTCACCGACCCGACGGGAAGGTGGACAGCGTGCCGGTGACGTGCCGGATCGATACGGTCGACGAGGTGGCCTATTACCGGCACGGCGGCATCTTGCAGTACGTGCTGCGCGGGATGGCGAAGGCCGCCTGACGCAACCCCCTCGCCCCGGCCCTCTCCCCCATGGGGGAGAGGGGGAAGTAAAGCCCTCTCCTGCTCGGGGGAGAGGGTTGGGTGAGGGGGTTCGCGCGGGTGGAATTCGCGCGGGTACTGGCGTCCTGCTCCGCCGCCCCGAGCACGACCTCTCGCGCCGCCAGTTCGGCCTCGATCTCCGCGCGCTGAACCTGCTGGAAGGCCTGCGCGCCGCGCTATCCGTCGCGGTGCTGGTCGCGGCAAACGAGTGGCTGCATTGGCCGCCGATGATGGAGGCCGCACTCGCCGCCTGGCTCACCTGCCTGTGCGACCAGGGCGGCCCGATCCGGCAGCGCTTGCCGCCGGTGCTGATGTTCACCGCCGCCGGCGCGGTTCTCACCGCGATGGTCGGCCTGGCGCGCGGCGGCGGGCTGCCGGTGGCGGTGCCGCTGGCCGGTTTCGGCCTGTTCGCTCTCTCCTTCATCCGCATTTACGGCCAGCAGGCAATGGTAGTCGGCAACCTGCTCGGCGTCGTGCTCGTGCTCTCGCTCGACCGGCCGCTGCCCGATCTCGGCACCGCGCTCACCTTGGCCGGCGCGTTCGTCGGCGGCGGCTTGTGGGCGACCTTGCTGACCATGCTGGTCTGGCGGCTGCACCCTTACCTCCCGGCCCGCCGTGCGGTGTCGGCGGTCTATCTGGCGCTTGCCGCCGACGCGCAGGATCTGCGCGCGGGCCTGCGCCATATGCAACCGCATTCGCGCGTCTGGGAGGAGCACGCGCGCGCCCATCGTCGCGCCGTGCGCGACGCGATCGAGCTGGCCCGCGCGGCGGTGCTCGACACGCTGCGCCTGCGCGGCGCACCCGCGACACGCGGCGCGCACGCCCTCATCCGGCTGGAGATCGCCGACCAGGTGTTCAATGCCCTGATCGCGCTCAGCGAGGAGCTGGAAC
Organism: uncultured Alphaproteobacteria bacterium; assembly: GCA_963795435.1. Lineage (GTDB taxonomy): Bacteria > Pseudomonadota > Alphaproteobacteria > Acetobacterales > Acetobacteraceae > JAFKFI01. Next base: position 2,119,905 of record CAWCHV010000007.1, on the reverse strand, counting down.
AGGGCGGCACGCATGATCGCGCCGCGTCCGACCGGCTGCTGCGGCGGCTGCGGGCCGTGCTGGTCGTGCTCGGCCGGGCGATTCAGACCGACGACGCGAAGGCCAACCGCCAGCTCGAACGCTCGCTGGCGGCGATGGCCGGCGACCTTGCCGCGCTCCCGCCGGACGCGACGTTGCGCCGCATCGGCACCGTGATCGTCGAGCGGCTTCGCATGGCGCTGACCCTGAACGTGCCGGCGAATTATCACCCCGGCACCAACGACTCGGGTGTCCGCATCCCCTTGCGCGAGCGCGTGCTGGTTCCGCTGCGCGCCAACTTGAACTGGCAGTCGCTCGCGCTGCGCCACGCCTCGCGGGCCGGGGTGGTCGCGGCACCCGCTATCGCCATAACGGTGATCTGGTACGGCCCGTACGAGCACTGGCTGACGATCACACTGGTGCTCACGTTGCAGCCCTATTTCGCGCTGACCGTCAACCGGGCGTTGGAGCGGATTGGGGGCACCATGCTGGGCGGCGTTATCGCCGCGCTGTTGGCGCTGGTCTGCACCACGCCCGTCGCCATCGCGGTGGCGATGTTCCCGCTGGCGATGATTGCCGTGGCGATACGGCAGGTGAGCTTCGGACTGTTCATGGCGGCTATCACGCCGATCGTCGTGCTGCTGTCGGAGCTCGGTCGGCCCGGCATGAGCGAATGGGTGCTGGCCGGGATGCGCGCCCTGTTCACCGCGATCGGTGGATTGCTGGCGTTGGGCGGCGCGTTCCTGCTGTGGCCGAGCTGGGAGCCGACCCGCCTGCCGGCCGAGATCCGCGCCGCGATCACTGCGCACGCCCTCTATGCGCGGGCTACGCTGTCGTTCTTGCTGGGCGAAATCGGCGAGGCGGCGTTCCACGAGGCGCGGCGGGCGGCGGGTGTCGCCAACAACAACCTGGAGGCCTCGCTGTCGCGCGTGCTTCAGGAGCCGCGGCACATCTCGCCGGATGAGCTGGAGGCGGCAATGGTGATCGATGGGGCGTTGCGCCGGATGGCGGGCCGGCTATCGGTGATGCAGCTCGACCCCTCGCTCGCGGCCAGCCTGCCGACGGCCGATCTCGGTCGGTGGCGTGACTGGATCGGCTCGGCGCTACAGGCGGTCGCCGATCGTGCGCCGGCGATCGAGCCACGACCGCCCGCCGTGTCGGGGCCGGCGGGAAACTCCCTCTCGCGCGCCGCCCGGCAGGTCGAGCTGATGGCTGGCGCGATGCAGCGCCTGCCCGGCTGACCGACGCTCCGCCCGCCGCGCAGCTTTGAGCGGAGACCCGCACAACCAAACCCGCTAAACCCGCTTTGACCCGCATGGCTGAGAGCAAGGTCGCCCCACGTTCCGACGCGAGCACCCGCAAAGCGCCGACGCCCTCGATGCGGAGCCAGCGCGGCCTCGACTGGCTGAACTTCTTCGTCGCCGACGTGGAGACCGCGTTCGGCCCCTTCGTCTCGGTCTATCTCGCCCAGAACGGATGGGGGCAGGGCACGATCGGCACGGTCCTTACGGTCAATAGCGCGGTGGCGCTCGCAGTGCAGACCCCGGCGGGAGCCCTGGTGGACTGGACGCGGCGCAAGCGCCTGGTCGTGGCCGCCTGCCTCCTGCTGATTGCCGCCGGCTCGCTGCTCATCGGCTTCTTTCCCACCTATCTCCCGGTGATGGCCGGCGAGTTCATGCACGGCGTCACTGGCGGCGCGGTGCGGACCGCACTGGCGGCGATCGGGCTCGGTCTGGTCGGGCATCGCGCCTATCACACGCGGGTCGGCCGCAATCATCGCTATAGATCATTCGGAAATGCCGCAACGGCCCTCGGAATGGGGGCGCTCGGGCATCTCGTCTCGCCGGGAGCGCCGTTCTTGGCGGCTGCCGGGTTATGCGTGCCGGCCTTTCTCGCCTTGCACCTAATCGACGGCGACGAAATAGACTACGCACGTGCTCGTGGGGCCGCTGGGCGCAAGGAGCCGAAGGCGGCGCGCTGGCGCGAGCTCGTCTGCAATCGGTACTCTGCTGACCTTCGCGGGCTGCCTGTTCCTGTTCCAGTTCGCCAATGCGTCGATGCTGCCGCTCGCCAGCGAACGTCTGGCGGCGGACTATCGGCACGTGTCGGAGTTGGTGACCGCGGCATTCGTGGTCGTGCCCCAGCTCGTCACGGCGCTCATCGCCGCCTGGATCGCGCGCAAGGCCGACGAGCGGGGACGGAAATGGCTGCTGCTCGCCGCGTTCGTCGCGTTGCTGGCGCGCGCGGTGCTGTTCGCCCTGGGTTTTGGCCCTTGGTTCCTGGTGGGGGTGCAGGTGCTGGGCGGGCTGACGGCGGCGGTCATCGGCATCCTCAGCCCGCTGATCGTCGCCGACCTCACGAAGCGCACCGGGCGTTACAATTTCTCCCTCGGCGCGGTCTCGATGATCGCCGGCATCGGCGCGACGGTCAGCACGACCGCGATCGGGATGCTTGCTCAGAGCCTCGGCTTCACCGTGGGGTTCATCGGTCTGGCCTTGGTAGCGGCGATCGGCTTGGCGGCGGTGTGGCTGCTGATGCCCGAGACGGTAAACGCGGCGCGCGAAGAGGATTGAGCCGGCGCTCAGCTCCCGGCCCGGATCGCCTTCAGCTCGTCCATGAGGTGCTGTCCGTGCCCGGTTTCGGGCAACGCCGCCTCGTTTTCCTCGAAGAACACCACGTCCGCGTCAAGCAGCGATTGCCGGCGGACCTTCTCGTTCATCGGCAGCTCGCGCATCTTCCCGTAGGCGTAGCGGAATCGGTTGTGGTCCCAGTAGAACCAATAGGTAATATCCGGTGGGCAGGCCAGCTTCTCCAGCGTGTCGTTGATCCCCATCAGGAAGCTGCCACCGACCTCGGTAATTTTCACGGTCCGGCAGCCGCCCGGAGGATCACTCGACCGATAGCTTAGCTCCGGGACGGGATAGTGCGCGTCGGGGTTCGGCAGGTTCATGATGTCCAGCAGGTCGCGGTCGCCCGCGTTCGGCCAATAGGACACCGCCCAGGTGAAGGTGAACGGGGTCAGCGGCGGCGAGGCGTGCTGCGCGTTCACCGCGGCGATGACATCCTGTGTGGCGAGGGCGGCGGCAAGCTTGTTCCAGTGGATGCCGCCCCGCGGGAACATGTCGATGCCGTACTTCTCGCGCGCGGCCGGCAGCGGCGAGGCGCCGTCCACGAAATGCACTCCGTGGCGGGTCAGCGCCGCGTCCCATACCGCGAGCTTGCTGGCCTTATCCACCGAGCCCGCGGGACATTTGTAGCCGTCGGGGATGAATTGCGGATACTGCGCCACCTTGGACGGTGTGATGACGTAGAGGAACGGCTTGCCGAGGGCCTCCACATCGTCTTGCAGCGTACGGATGCGGGCAGCCCACTCCTCCGCCTTCGGCGCGAAGGTGGCCGCGTCGCGCGCGCAATACTCGTCAAGATAGGTCATCTCCAACAGCTCGCGGTGCTTGCCGACCACCACCCGGTCGGACCCGGCCGTGCCGAGCAGCGTGTAGTAGATCTGGTTCTTCCAGTGGATCGCCGGCTTGAACAGCGGCGAGAGCACGCCGACCGCGCGCGAAATAGATTGCTGATAGCGGCCGGTGAGCACGGCATGGAGCGAAAACGTGTCGGAGGCGTCCTGCACCACGCCGGCGATGGTCGATTTGGTGCGGAACCGCATCGCGGGGATTAGTTCGCCGAGCGTGGTGTTCCAGCTCAGGTAGAACCACGGGATAATGAGCAGGACCGCGCCAATCGCCACGGGAAGATACGAGATGTTGAGCCAGCGCCGCATGACGATCAGAACCGGAAATAGAGGAACGGCTTGAAGGGATCGGCCACCGCCTTGCCCACTGCGAGCACGAACAGGAGCGCGATGGCGGTCTGGATGGCGGTGACGCGCCCGGGGGTGGCGAAGGCGGCTCGCCGCAGCCGCTCGAAGCCCGGCACTCGCGGCAGGGCGCAGATAACAGCGGCGGCTATCGCCGCCGCGGTCACGTCGTTCGTCACGAACATGCCGGTTGCGCGTCCCACCAGGCCGGGCTGCGACATGGCGGCGAAGAACGCGCCGGCCTGGTCGAGCGTCTTGGCCCGGAAGATCGTCCAGCCGACCACGACGACCAGGAAGGTGAACAGGTTGGCGACGAGGCGCGGCATACGGTCCAGCGCGCGCAGCAGGAACAGCTTGTCGAGCACCAGGAACAGGCCGTTATAAGCGCCCCATACGATGTAGGGCCATGCCGCGCCGTGCCACAGGCCCGAGGCCAGAAAGCAGACCCAAAGATTGAGATAGCGGCGTGCGACGGTGACGCGATTGCCGCCCAACGGGATGTAGAGATAGTCGCGGATCCAGGTCGCGAGCGAGATGTGCCAGCGGCGCCAGAACTCGGTCATGCTGCATGACAGGTAGGGCATGTTGAAGTTCTCGCGCAGCCGGAACCCGAGCATTCGCGCAATGCCGATTGCCATGTCGGAGTAGCCGGAGAAGTCGAAATAGATCTGAAAGGTGAACAGCACGACGCCGAGCCACGCTTCGTTGAAGCCGATCAGGTGCGGATCGGCGGCGAAGATACGGTCGGCGCCGAGGGCGACGGTGTCGGCGATGATGACCTTCTTCACCACGCCGAGCATGAATTGCACGAAGCCCGCCGAGATGTCCTCCCAGCGGGCCGCGGGCAGGGTGGCGAGCTGCGCCTCCAGCTCGTGGTATTTGATGATCGGCCCGGCCAGCAGCTTGGGGAAGAAGAACACGAAGAGCAGGTACGTCGAGAAGCCCGGCGCCGGTCGGCTCACGCGACGGTGGATGTCCACGAGATACGTGATCTTCTCGAACACGATGAACGAGACGCCGATCGGCAGGATGATGCTGGGCACCGACAGCGGCGCGGCCGACAGCCCGTGCAACACGTCGTTGAGATTCTCGACCAGGAAGCGAGTGTATTTGTAGTGAAACAGGATGCCGAGATTGGCGAGCACCCCCAGTGCGAGCAGCGCGTGCGCCTGTGACGAGCCCTGCGGCACTTTTGCGATGCGCCGTCCGAGCAGGAAGTCGAGCAGTGCGGAGGCGAGCACGATCGGGACGAAGAGCGGCTCGCTCCAGAAATAGAACACCAGGCTGGCGCCGAGGATGACGAACAGCCGCATCCGCGCCCGCTGTTCGCCGAGCAGGTAGATCAGGTAGAAGGTGGGAAAGAAGACGAAGAGGAACAGCGGCTCGTAGAACAGCATGGGCGCTGTCTACAAGGCGTTGTGTCCGGCGGGCAAGACGCCTTCTACGCGGATTGTAGGGCGGCCAGTTCGCGTATCTTCCGGGCCATGGCTGCGACGCCGTTGCCCCGGCTTGTCGACAGCGCTTCCAAAAGGCCAAGCTCCTTGAGGAACACCGGGTCGGTGGCGACGATCTCCTCCGGCGCGCGCCCGGAATAGACCCGCAGCAGCAGCGCGATCAGGCCCGACACGATGGCCGCGTCCGAGACGCCGGCCAGGAACAGCTTGCCGCCCCGTAATGAGCCCTCCATCCATACCCGGCTCTGGCAGCCGGGCACCCGGTGGGCGTCATTCATCCAGGGCTCGGGAAAGGGCGGCAGCTTACGGCCGAGCTCGATGATGAACTGGTAGCGCTCCATCCAGTCGTCGAACACTTCCAACTCCTCGCCGATCGCCGCGACGGCGTCGGCGGCGGAGTGCTCCTCGGGGACGACGAAAGGATCGGGCATAGGGAGGATGTGCGGGGCCGGCGTCCCGGGGTCAAGTCACGGCGCCGCGTTGGCCCGCACCCAACCCGTGAACTGCTCGTCGTCGGCGTCGGTTGCCAGGAAGCGCAGGCCGTTGAGCGCGAGGAATCCAGCAAACATTGGAGGGCAGAATACAACAGATGTTCTAACCTCGGCTTACAGGATGAACCGGCTGAGGTCGCCCTTCTGCGCCAGCGGGGCCACGCGGTCGTTCACGTAGGCGGCGTCGACCGTGATCGTCTCGCCGGCGCGATCGGTGGCCGAGAAGCTGATCTCCTCCAGCAGCCGCTCCAGCACGGTGTGTAGCCGACGGGCACCGATGTTCTCGACGCGGTCGTTGATGTCGGCGGCGAGCTGGGCGAGCGCGTCCACCGCGTCGTCGGTGAAGGCGAGATTCACCCGCTCAGTTCCAAGCAGGGCGGCGTACTGCTTCAGCAGCGAGTGCTCGGGCTCGACCAGGATGCGGCGCAAATCGTCGCGCGACAGCGAGGCGAGCTCGACCCGGATCGGCAGGCGCCCCTGCAATTCGGGCAGCAGATCGGCCGGCTTGGCGAGGTGGAAGGCACCGGAGGCGACGAACAGCACGTGGTCGGTCTTGACCGTGCCGTATTTGGTGCTGACCGTGGTGCCCTCGATGAGTGGCAGCAGGTCGCGCTGCACCCCCTCGCGGGAGACGTCGCCGCCGCGAAAGCCGCCCTCGGTGGTGCGGGCGCAGATCTTGTCGATCTCGTCGATGAACACGATGCCATTGTTCTCGGCGTGCGCCACCGCATCCTTGGCGAGCTGCTCCGAATCGAGCAGCCGGTCCGCCTCCTCGCGCTCAAGCGCTCGGCGGGCGGCCTCGACCGTCATGCGGCGCTTCTGCGCCGGGCGGCCGAACATGCCCTTCATCATGTCGCCGAGATTGATCATCTGGCCGGGCGGCATCCCGGGAATGTCGAGCTGGCCGATCGGCATCCCACCGGCCGGCTCGCTGACGGCGACCTCGATCTCGCGCCGTTCCAGCTCTCCCGAGCGCAGCATCCGGCGGAATTTGGAGCGCGTGTCGGCCGCCGCGCCTTCGCCGACCAGGGCGGTGATCAGCCGTTCCTCGGCGTCGAGCTCGGCCTTCGCCTGGACCTCCTTGCGGGAGGTCTCGCGCAGCATGTTGAGGCTGACCTCCACGAGGTCGCGCACGATGCTTTCGACGTCGCGCCCGACATAGCCGACCTCGGTGAACTTGGTGGCCTCGACCTTGAGGAACGGCGCCTGGGCGAGCTTGGCCAACCGGCGGGCGATCTCGGTCTTGCCGCAGCCGGTCGGGCCGATCATCAGGATGTTCTTGGGCACGACCTCCTCGCGCAGCGCCTCCGGCAGTTGCTGGCGGCGCCAGCGGTTGCGCATGGCAATGGCGACCGCCCGCTTGGCGTCGGACTGGCCGACGATGAAGCGGTCGAGCTCGGAGACGATCTCCCGGGGAGTGTAGGTGGGGACGTCCATTCAGATGGTCTCTACGATGACGTTGTTGTTGGTGTAGACGCAGATGTCGGCGGCGATCCGCATGGCGCGGCGAGCGATTTCCTCGGCCGCCACGCCGGGGACGGTGATGAGCGCCCGGGCCGCGGCCAGCGCGAAGTTGCCGCCTGAACCGATGGCGATGACGCCGTCCTCCGGTTCGAGCACGTCGCCGTTGCCGGTCAGGGTAAAGCTGCGGTCGCGGTCGGCCACCGCCATCATCGCCTCCAGCCGGCGGAGGTAGCGGTCGGTGCGCCAGTCCTTCGCGAGCTCCACGCAAGCGCGTTCGAGCTGGTTGGGGAAGCGCTCGAGCTTGGCCTCGAGGCGCTCCAGCAAGGTGAAGGCATCGGCCGTGGCGCCGGCGAAACCGGCGAGCACCCCTCCACCGGCGCCGATGCGGCGCACCTTACGGGCGTTGCCCTTCACAACGGTCTGCCCGAGGCTGACTTGGCCGTCCCCGGCCATCGCCACCTGCCCGTCGCGGCGGACGCAGAGGATCGTGGTCCCGTGCCAGCCGACCGGATCAAATGGGTTGGAGGATTGGGTCTGCATGGCCCCGAGATGGCCCCAGCCGCACCGCTCAACAAGGCTTGACCCGCCGCGACGGGTCGCCATGCTGCCTTGCAGCCAATCAGGGGGGAGCGCATGGCCAGCAGCACCGCGGCGGAGATCGCCGCCCGACTCGACCGGCTGCCGAGTTCGCGGCATGTCTGGATGATGGTCGTGCTGCTCTCGCTCGGCGGGTGCTTCGAGTTCTACGACCTGTTCTTTACCGGCTACGTGGCGCCCGGCATGGTCAAGAGCGGGATGTTCTCCCCTGCTTCTCTCGGGGCCTTCAACGTGCTGGGGCCGATCGGGGTCGAGGGGATCGGCACCTTCGTGTTCGCCACCTTCGCCGGGCTGTTCGTGGGCGCCCTCCTGTTCGGCTGGGTCCCGGACCGGTTGGGACGGCGGACCGTGTTCACCTATTCCCTGGTCTGGTACTCGATCGCCACGCTGATCCTGGCGTTCCAGTCCACCGGCTTTGGCATCGATTTGTGGCGCTTCATCGCCGGCATCGGCATCGGCGTGGAGCTGGTGACGATCGACACCTATATCTCCGAGCTGGTCCCCCGGGAGGATCGCGGGCGGGCCTTCGCCTATAGCCAGTTCATCACCTTCTGCGTCGTCCCCGTGGTGGCTCTGCTGGCCTGGCTGCTGGTGCCGACGCAGCCGCTGGGGTTCGACGGCTGGCGCTGGGTGGTGCTGATCGGGGCGGTCGGCGCCGTGTTCGTCTGGTGGATCAGGCTCGGGGTGCCCGAGAGCCCGCGCTGGCTCGCCCGGCACGGGCGGCTCGACGAGGCCGAACGCATCGTCACGCGCATCGAGACCGCGGTCAGCGCCGAGAAGGGACCGCTCCGCGCCCCCGAGATCGCGCCGCCCGAGGCGCCGGGGGGCGGCCGGTTCGCCGACATCTGGCTGCCGCCCTACCGGGCGCGCACCATCATGTTGTCCGTGTTCAATTTCTTTCAGACAATCGGCTATTACGGCTTCGCCGCCTGGGTGCCGACCTTGCTGATCGCCAAGGGCATCACCATAACCCACAGCCTGCAATACGCCTTCATCATCGCTATCGCCAACCCGTTCGGCCCGCTGCTCGGCTCGTTCATCGCCGACCGGATGGAGCGCAAATGGCAGATCGTGATCTCGGCCATCTGCATCGGCGTCTTCATGTACTTGTTCGGCAGCTCGACCGACACCGTGCTGCTTATCGTGCTCGGCGTGCTGGTCACGCTGTCCAACAACTGGATGTCGTTTGCGTTTCACAACTACCAGGCCGAGCTGTATCCGACGCGCATCCGCGGCCGGGCGATCGGCTTCGTCTATGCCTGGAGCCGCCTATCAGCCGCCTTCGCTGGGCTGTTCATCGCGTTCTTCCTGCACACCGGCGGGACGGTGGCGGTGGGGCTGTTCATCGCCTTCGCGATGCTGATGGTCGTGCTCACCATCGGCGGCTTCGGCCCACGCACCCGGGGGCTGGCGCTGGAAGCGATCTCGCATTGAGAGGGCCCGTTACGTCTTGACCAATGGGCAGCCACCCTCAGCCAGCGGACGGAACGCTTCGCTGGCCGGGGTCGTCGCGAGCAGCTTGTAGACCGCGCCCGGTTCGCGCACTTCGGCGGCCGGCTTCACCCGGAACAGATACGAGGGATGGATCTTGCGTCCGTCCGCGCGGATCACGCCTTGTCCAAAACAATCATCATTGGTCGGCAGCTTCTTCATCATCGCCACCGTGTCGCGGCCCGAGGCCTTGGCCTGAGCGACGCCGAGCTCCTTCACAGCCTTGAGGAAATGCAGCGTCGCCGCGTAATTGCCGGCCTGCATCGAGTTCGGGATCGCGCCGGTGCTCAGCCGCGGCTTGACCCTGCCAAACCAGGCCCGCGTCCGGTCGCTCAGGTCCCAATAGAAATTTTCGGTCATGATCAGTCCCTCCGAAATGGCTGGACCCATGCCGAGGACGTCGGTGATGAAGCCGGTCATGCCGACCAGGGTGGCGCCTTGATTCAGGCCGAACTCGTGCGACTGCTTCACGAGATTGACGAAATCGGCGCCGCCGACGCCGAAGCCGATCACCTTGGCGCCGCTGCTCTGGGCCTGGACAAGGAAGCTGGAGAAGTCTGTCGTTTCGGGAAACGGATAGGACGCATTTCCGAGCACCCGACCGCCCGCCGCCTCCACGAAGCGGGCGGCATCCGCTTGTATCGCCTTGCCGTACGCGTAGTTCGGCGTGACGAAAAACCAACTCGTGCCGCCGTCACGGGTTACGGCGGTCGATGTCGAATGAGCGAGGTTCCAGCTGTCGTACGTCCAGTGGACCAGGTTCGGCGTGCAGGCGGGCCCGGTCAGAGCCGAGGTGCCGCCAGCGGTGACGATGCAGACCTTGTTCTTTTCCGCCGATACGTTGTTGCACGCGAGCGCGACCGCCGAGTTGGTGAGATCGGTCACCATATCGACATCGTCGCGATCGTACCAGCCGCGCAGGATGCCGACGCCGACGTCGGGCTTGTTTTGGTGATCGGCGGCAATCACCTCGATCTTAATGCCCGGGTTGGCGGCGGCGAATTCCGCTGCAGCCTGCCGGGTCGCCGCGATCCCGTTCGGTCCGTTGATGTCCCGATACGGGCCGGAGAGGTCGGTGAGCACGCCCACGCGAATCGCCGGCGATTGCGCCCGCGCCCGTCGGCCTGGCCGCTCGACAGCAACGGCCGCTGCTGCACCGAGCGCCGCCCTGCGTGTGAGTTTCATCGTGTCCCCCTGGTTTGTTCCTCAAGCGCGTTCGCCAAGGGTCATTGTCGAGGAAGCGTCGGCATCCGCCAAGTCGCCGTGCATCGGCTTCTAAGAGGTTGAACGAAGCCGTTCCTGGGGGGGGAACGACGAGGACGGGCTGCCGGCGCAATCGTTCGGCGGTCGACGCTCTTACGCCGTCTCCGCCAGCACCAGCCGCCGGCGTGGCACCGCGTTGGCGGGCACCGCCGCGTAGACGTCCTTAACCGCCTCGGTGATGGTGACGCCGGCGAAGCGTGACAGCATGCGCCGTCCGGCGCGTTCCAGCAGCGGCGCGCTACGCAGCACCAGGCGGATGCTCGTCGGGGGGACATGCAGCGCGGTGTCTCGCCTTTCCACGCGGAACAGCGAGTTCGCCAGCAGCCGGCCGATCTGACCGGCAGAATAGGGCTGGCCGTGGCCGAACGGCGTCGTCTCGACATGCGCCCACAGGCCCCGACGGTTGGGGGCCACCACCAGCAGCACGCCGTCGTCGCGGAGCACTCGCCAGATCTCGCGCAAAAGCCCCCGCGCGTTCTCCGCCGCCTCTAGCCCGTGCACCAGCAGGATGCGGTCGAAGAACAAATCGGGGAACGGCAGGGCGTTCTCCTCGGCGGTGCAGGAGAGGTTGGGCGCGCCCGCCGGCCAGCGGGCCACCCCGACCTGCGCGGGGGTCAGCGCGACGCAACGAGCAGCGTGCTCGCGCCACAACCGCAGGTAGGGGGCGGTATAGCCGACCCCCAGCACGGATTGCCCGGTGAGGTCAGGCCATAGCTGCGCCAGGTGCTGGCGCAGCACGCGAGCCGCCACTATTCCGCGGGAGGTGGCGTAGAAATCCGCTGCCAGATGTGCGTCGGCCGCCATGCCGCCTGTATAGCACGCCCCCCGATTTGCCGCCGCCCCGGCGCGGGCTTAAAATCCCGCCATGAGCATCATCGCCACCCCCGTCCCCATCCTCTCCGACAACTACGCCTGGATGCTGCGCGACAGCGGCTCCGGCGCGGTCGGCATCGTGGACCCGGCCGACGCGAAGGCCATCATCGCCGCGCTGGAACGCGAGGGTGGCAGGCTCGACCTCATCCTGCTCACCCACCACCATGACGATCACATCGCCGGCACCGACGAGGTGCGGGCGCGCTTCAACTGCAAGGTGGTGGGGGCGGCGGCCGACCAGCACCGCTTGCCCAAGCTCGATCAGGCGGTGGTCGAAGGCGACAAGGTGACGCTCGGCGGCTCGCGTGCCCGCGTGATCGACACGCCGGGCCACACGCGCGGGCAGATCAACTACTTCTTCCCCGAGGGCGAGGTGCTGCTCTCGGGCGACACGCTGTTCAGCCTCGGCTGCGGCCGGCTGATCGAGGGCGCGGCGGGGGAGATGTTTACCTCGCTACGCAAGCTCGCCGCGCTGCCCGGCGGCACCAAGGTGTGCTGCGGCCATGAATATACCGAGTCCAACGGTCGCTTCGCGATCACCGTCGAACCCGACAACGACGCGCTGAAGGCCCGCATCGCGGAGGTCAAGCAACAGCGCGCCGCCGGCCAGCCGAGCGTGCCGTCGACGATCGCGAGCGAATTGGCCGCCAATCCGTTCCTGCGCGCCAAGGATGAGACCGCCTTCGCCGACATCCGCGCCAAGAAAGACAAGTTCTAGGAAAGCCGATCGTGAAGCTGCATTACTCGCCGACCAGCCCGTATGTGCGGAAGGTCATGGCTTGCGCGATAACGCGCGGGATCGATGGCCAGATCGAGTTCATCCGCACCAACCCGCATCAGTCGCCGCCCTCGCTGCTCGCCGACAACCCGCTCTCCAAGGTGCCATGCCTCGTCACCGATGACGGGCTCGCGCTGTTCGACAGCCCGGTCATCTGCGAATACCTCGATAGTCTCGGCGACGCCGCGCCGCTGTTCCCGGCGCACGGCGCCGCGCGCTGGCGAGCGCTGAAGCTGCAAGCCCTCGGCGACGGCATCCTCGACGCGGCGGTGGGTCGGCGCGGCGAGCAGGGCAAGCCGCGCGAAGCCGCGCGCGATGCCTGGATGGCGCGACAGAAGGCGGTGGTCGAGCGGGCGCTAGCGCTGCTCGAATCCGACCCGCCGCACCGCGCGCTCGACATCGGCTCGATCGCGGTGGCTTGCGCGCTCGGCTATCTGGAGTTCCGATTTGCCGACGAACCCTGGCGCGAGACACATCCAAAGCTTGCCGCGTGGTACGAAGTGTTTTCCCGCAATCCCGGTATCGCCAATACCGTTCCCAAGGATGGGGGCTGAGTCCGCCCTACTATAATTCTCCCCAATCCGGCGGCGCCGCGAGCGTCGCAGGATTGCGGTCGCCATACTGATGCTCCCGCGTCCACGGCCTCGGCGCCATTCCGGCGTTGTCCGCCTTGCACGCCAGGACCTGCGCAACCGAGAGCAAGCCGCGGTCGAAGGCGTAGGCCATGCCGGCCAGATACATCCGCCAGATCCGGTAGCGCTGCTCGCCCGCGGTGCGGATGACCCCGTCGCGCGAGGCTTCGAGCCGACCCAGCCAGTGCAGCAGGGTCGGCGGATAGTGCGGCCGCAAATCCTCGACGTCGGTGACCTCCAATCCGCTGCCGGCGATCTCGTAGAGCACGCGCGAGATGTGCGGAAGCTCGCCGCCGGGAAAGACGTAGCGGTCGATGAACTCGCCGCCCGGCGGACCGCCGGCGTGGCCGTCACGGTCGCTGACGGTGATGCCGTGATTGAGCGCGACGCCGCCCGGCTTCAGCAGACGGGCGATCACGCCAAAATAGGCCGGGAGGTTGGCGATCCCGACATGCTCGTACATACCGACCGAGACGATCCTGTCGAAGCACGCCTCGCCCGGGATATCGCGATAGTCCTGCAACCGGATCTCCACCCGGTCCGCCAGGCCGGCAGCGACGATCCGCGCCTGCGCGTATTCGTGTTGCCGCTGGCTCAGCGTGACCCCGACGCCGCCGATGCCGCACCGCGAAGCCGCCCAGTGCAGCAGCCCGCCCCAGCCGCAGCCGATGTCGAGCAGTGTGTGACCAGGCGCGAGACGCAGCTTGCGGCAGATGTGGTCGAGCTTCTGCTCCTGCGCGACGTCGAGCGTCTCGTCGCCGGTCCGATAATAGGCGCAGGAATACACCATGTGTCGGTCAAGCCAGAGCGCATAGAACTCGTTGGAGACGTCGTAATGGTAGCCAATCGCCGCCGCGTCACGCCGGCGCGTGTGGCGCGGCCGGAAACGCGCGACCAGCGGTGCCGCATGACGGACGAGCGGCACGCGCCCGAGGCTCTCGGCGACGGCGATGCCGACATGCAGCACGTCCTGCAACCGCCCCTCAACGCCGATCTCGCCCTCGACATAGGCCTGACCGAGCCGGTCGATATTGCCGGTGAGGAACATCCGCAGCACGTGCGGCGAGCGAAGGATGATCGTGACCGTCGGGGTGGGGCCGAAAGCAAGCGCCGCGCCGTTCCAGAACACGAGCCGCAACGGCAGCGACGAGCCGCCGAGACGGCGTTGGAGCCGGCTCAGTACCACGGAGGGAAGCGAGCGATGACGCATCACGGAGTGTCCTGCACGCGCGGCGATCTCGCCGGCTGACGAAAGAAACCCAAACCCACGCCCCTCGGTTCCTTGTTCGAGCCCGCGGTCGAATTTGACGAGAGATCGGGCGCGGGTTAACTGCCCGCCACGTCGAACGCTGGAATAACGAAGGGAGACGCCCATGCTGCGCCGCGCTCTGCTGGGCCTGGTTGCATTCCTGCCGCTCGCAATCGCGCGGCCGGCGCTCGCCGCGGAGGCGCCGTCGGAGATCAAGATCGGTCATCTGCACGCGGGCTCCGGCCCGTATGCCAGCATCTCGATGCCGGTCTATCTCGGGCTGAAGCTGTGGGTCGACCAGACCAACGCGAGCGGCGGCGCCTTCGTCAAGGCGTTCAACAAGAAGATCCCGCTGAAGCTGATCTCCTACGACGACCAGAGTTCCACCGCCACGGCGGCGACGCTGTACAATCAGCTCATCACGCAGGACAAGGTGGACCTGCTGGTGGCCAACTCTGGCTCCGTGCTCACCTCGGTCGCGGTGCCGATCGCGCGCGAGCACAAGCAGTTCCTGTTCGACCCGACCGGCACCGGGGCGACGTTCTTCCAGAACAACGAGTACATCGCGCTGCTGTCCGATCCGGTCTCGACCATCTGGCCGAAATACATCGCCGACTTCCTCAAGGATGACGGCGTGAAGGCCGGCATCAAGAAGGTGGCGATGTTGTATTCCACCAACGACTTCACCGGCACCCAGGCGACCGCCTTGCGCGGGTTCCTCAAGACCCCGGGCTCGGGGCTGGAGATCGTCTACGACCAGGGAGTGCCGACCAACACGTCGAGCTACACGGTGCTCATCAACAATATCGCGGCCGCCAACCCGGACGCGGTGATCGCGCTCGGCTACACCGGCAACGACATCGCCTTCCTGCGCAACTTGCAGGATTCCGGCAACAAGTTCCGCTTCCTGTTCGCGATCTATCCCGGCATCGAGACGGAGGAGCTGGTCAAGAATGTCGGCCCGCAGGGGCTCGACGGCGTGTTCACCTACGTCACCTCCGCCGAGATCGCCTACAAGCCCGAGGTCGGCCCAACCGAGGCCGAGTTCCGCAAGATGTTCGAGACGGCCAATGCCGGCAGCGGCGTCGCGTACGGCTTCAACGCCATCGCCGGCTACACGACGGCGCTGGTGCTGCAGGAAACCCTCGCTCATGCCGAAAGCCTCAGTCAGGCGGATTTGCGCAAGGCGGTGTTTGGCCTCTCGGGCAAGCTCAAGACCCTGGACGGCACCTTCGAGCTCGACGAGCACGGCGCGCAAATCGGCGAGATCACGCCGCTCGGGCAGGTCCATCCCGAGGGCAAGGGTGTGAAGATCACCGTGGTCTATCCGCACGATCTGGCGACCGGCAAGCCGGTGTTCGGCAAGCCGTGAGACCCCTCCCCCAACCGCCTCCCGCAAGAGGAGGGGGCTTTTCTTCTCCCTCTCCCCTTGTGGGAGAGGGCCGGGGTAAGCGGTCTCGCGGCACCGGTAAGAATCCGAGCCGCCCCAACCAAAAATGCTGATCCACGCCCTCTTCGGCGGCCTGCTGTTCGGCCTCTACTTCACCCTGGTCGGGCTCGGGCTGAACCTGATTTTCGGCGTCATGCGCATCGTCAATCTCGCCCACGGCGACTTCCTGATGCTGGGCGCCTTCGCGGCGTACTGGCTGTTTATCCTTTTCGGCCTGCACCCGCTGGTCGCCGCCGTGGTAGTGCTGGTGGTGTTCGTGCTGGTCGGGCTGCCGATCTACTATCTGATCGTGCCGCGCCTGCTGGTCTCGCGCGATTCCGAGATGCTGTCGATCATCCTGTTCTTCGGCCTGTCGCAGTTCATCGAGGCGCTGGCGTCGATCTTCTTCGGCACCACCGAACGCTCGATCCCCGGCCGCGTGCTCGGCACCGGGCCGGTGCGTGTCCTCGGCCAGTCGGTTCCTGCCGCCTGGGCCTTTGGCGCGGCGGTGAGTGCCGTGGCGGTGGTTCTGGTTTATCTCTATCTGTACCGCACTCGGCTCGGCACGCTCACGCGCGCCGTGATGGTATCTCGCGACGAGGCGCTGGCGACCGGCATCGACGTGCATCGCGTCTCCGCGATCGCGTTCGGCATCGGTATCGCTCTCGCGGGCATCGCCGGCGTGTTCGCGCCGTTTATGCTGGGCAGCGTGACCCCGGCGATCGGCGGCGACATCACCATCGCGGCGTTCGCGGTGATCGTGGTCGGCACCTTGGGCAATCCGCTTGGTACCGTGCTTGGCGGTATCGTCTACGGCGTGTCGCTGCTGCTGATGCAGACCTATCTCAGCTCCTGGGCCAATCTACTGCCCAATCTGCTGCTGATCGGTGTCTTGCTCATCCGGCCGGAAGGGCTGCTGGGGCGGCAGGTGCGGCGGGCATGATTTCGACGGGCAACCATCCGCAGGGAACCCCTCCCCCAACCCCCTCCCGCAAGGGAAGGGGGCTTTCTTCTCCCCCTCCCCTTGCGGGAGGGGGCCGGGGGGAGGGGATGCTCAGGAGACGCGCGATTGGCGATTTTCTGCTCGCACTCATCGTCACCGCGATCATGGCGGCGCTGCCGTTTGGCTACTCGAACGAGCTGCTGCTGTTCAACTTCGTGACGTTCCTCGCGCTGTCTCAGGGGCTCAACGTTCTGTATGGCTTCACCGGCTATTTGCCGTTTGGCTACGTCGGCTTCTTCGGCGCGGGCGCCTACGGGTTCGCGCTGACGGTGATGCACCTCAACTGGCCGCCGCTCGCCGCGATGGCGGCCTCCGGTGTCGCGGCACTCATTCTCGCGGCGATCCTCACGCCGCTGCTGCGCCTGTCGGGCGCCTATTTCGCCATCGCCAGCCTCGCCGCGGCGCAGTCGGTATACGAGATCGTCGCCAATCCCGCGCTGGAGGACGTGACGAAAGGCCCGTACGGCGTGTCGCTGTCAGGCGTGTTCGCGCCGATGTTCAGCTATCAGGTCGGCGTCGCGGTGCTGCTGTTCTCGCTGGTCGTCGTCGTCTGGCTGCGCAACTCGCGCTTCGGCCTTGCCTTGCAGGCGATCCGCGAGGACACGGTGAGTGCGGCGATGGCCGGCGTCTCTGTGGTGCGCGGGCGCACGATCGCCTGGCTGCTCTCGGCGCTGATCGCAGGATTGGTCGGCGGCGTCTATGCCTGGCACATCTCGGTGTTCTATCCGGACACCGCCTTCAACATCCAGTTCAGCATCTTCGCCACCGTGTTCGTGCTGTTCGGCGGCGCCACTACGCTGGTCGGGCCGGTGCTCGGGGTGGTGATCCTTTACGGCGTGTACAACACCATCGGCATCACCGTGCCGCAGTATTTCCAGCTGATCTACGGTGTGCTGATCGTCGCCCTCGTGCTGTTCCTTCCCAACGGACTGGTCTCGCTGGCGACGCGGAGGGGCATCCGTGTCCCCTGAGCCCTTGCTGGAAGTGCGCGAGCTGGTGAAGCGGTTCGGCGGCTTCCGCGCGCTCGACGGCGTGTCGTTCCATCTCGCGGCCGGCGAGGTGCTGGGGCTGGTCGGGCCGAACGGGTCGGGCAAGACGACCTGCATCAACGTCATTTCCGGACTGTACGCGCCGGATGGCGGGGACGTGGTGTTCGAGGATCGCTCGATCGGCGGGACCAAGTCGCATCTGCTGGCGCGTGGCGGGATCAATCGGACGTTCCAGTCGCCGAAGCCGTTCCTGTCGCTGAGCGTGCGGGAGAACGTCGAGGTGGCGGCGACCTATGGCGATACGGGTGAGCCGATGGACCTCGATGCCCTGCTCGCCTCGCTGGAGCTCGACCGACACGCGGAACGGCCGGCGGGCGACCTCAACAGCGCGCAACAGAAGACGCTCGACCTGGCGCGGGCGCTCGCGACGCGGCCGCGCCTGCTGCTGGTGGACGAGCTCGCGGCGGGTCTCAACCCCGCCGAGCTCGGCCGGATGGCGGACCGGCTGCGGACCCTGGCAAGCGACGGCATGGCGCTGCTGGTGGTCGAGCACCTGATGGGCTTCATCGACAAGGTGACCGACCGAGTGATCGTGATGAACGCCGGCCGGGAGATCTTCGAGGGCACCTTGGGCGAGGCGACCCGCGATCCGACCGTGGTGCAGGTGTTCCTGGGCGGGCACGTCCCGCCATGAGCGGCAACTTGCTGAGCGCCGACGGCATCGAGGCCGGCTACGGCAAGGTGCAGGTGCTGTGGGGCGCCGGCGTGTCGGTGAACGAGCGGGAGAGCGTGGTGCTGCTCGGCCCCAACGGCGCGGGCAAAACGACGTTCCTCAAGGTGCTGCTCGGGCTGATGCCGGCATGGCGCGGTGCGGTGCGTCTCAAGGGCGACGACATCACGCGGATGCGGACCGACCATCGGGTGCGGCGCGGCCTCGCCTACATGTCGGAGATCGGCGTGTTCACCGGCCTCTCGATCGAGGAGAATCTGCGCATCGGCGGCCAGTTCGTCGAGCGCGCGACCCTGCGGGCACGTACCGAGGAGCTGTACGGCATTTTCCCGGCACTCGCCGAACGCAAATCCGCGCTGGCGGGTGCGCTGTCCGGTGGGCAGAGAAAAATGCTCGGCATCGCCAAGGCGCTGGCTGCGGGGCCGCGGCTTCTGGTGATGGACGAGCCCTCGGCTGGGCTCTCGCCGCTGTTCGTCTCGCAGGTGATCGAGGTGTTGGGCCGCTTCCGCCAGAGCGGCCTCGCGTTGCTCATAGCCGAGCAGAACGTGGCCTTCCTCGACCTGGCCGACCGCGTCTTCACCCTCGAAGGCGGGCGCGTCGGGTTCGAGGGCACGGTCGAGGCGCTGCACGCCGACGACGCGCTGCACCGGGCGTATTTCGGTCTCGACGGTTCGTGAGGCGACTAGCGCGGCGCTGACCCCGTGCGCGGGCGAACTCGCGTCCCGCGCGCCCGTTGAGCCGAGGTCAGGGACCGAGGCAGCGACATTCCAGAAGAGCGTCCTTTCGGTGTATGGAGCCGCGACGGGTCGGTCGCGGGCACGGTGCGCGTGGCCCTCATCGCGGCCGGCATCATCCTGCTGGTCTGGCTGCTCTCCGACGTTGTGCTGCTGATCTTCCTCGCGATCCTGCTCGCCGCGATGCTGGACGGCCTCTCCGACTGCCTGCACCGCCACACAAGGCTGCCGCCGCACGTGGCGCTCGCGATCGTCACCGTCACTATCGTGGCGCTGACCTGCGGGCTCGCCTACTGGGTCGGCCCGCGATTCGCCGATGAGGGGCGGCAACTCTGGTCCCAGATGTCCGGCGAGATCGACAATCTGCGCCAGCGATTCGCCAGCGGCTCCAGCGGCGGCCTCATCCCGTCGGGCGGCGGCGGGCTGCTCGGCTCGGCGCGGGGCTTGCTGAGCTCGACCCTGGGCATCGTCGGCAGCGCGTTCGTGGTGCTCGCCGCAGCGGTCTACTTCGCGATCGCCCCCGAGCTCTATCGCGAGGGCGCGGTGAGCCTGTTCCCGTTGCAGCACCGGGCGCGCGCGCGGGCGATCATGGACGACATCGGCCACACCTTGAAGTGGTGGCTGGTCGGTCAGGCTGTGGACATGCTGGTGGTCGGCGTGCTCTCCGGCATCGGATTGGTGCTGCTCGGCATCCCGCTTGCCCTCGCCCTC
Organism: uncultured Alphaproteobacteria bacterium; assembly: GCA_963795435.1. Taxonomy (GTDB): domain Bacteria; phylum Pseudomonadota; class Alphaproteobacteria; order Acetobacterales; family Acetobacteraceae; genus JAFKFI01. The sequence goes on along the minus strand of CAWCHV010000007.1, from coordinate 2,100,182 downwards.
GCGGTGCTCGCGGCGCTGCTGACCTTCGTGCCGTATTTCGGCCCGATTGTTTCCGGGATTCCGGCGGTGATCGTGGCGCTGACGATCAACTGGCACAAGGCGCTCTGGGTGGTCGGCCTTTATGTCGTCTGCCACGGCGTCGAGGGTTACCTGGTGGCGCCGTATGTTCAGCGGCGCACGGTGGAGTTGCCGCCCGCCCTGACAGTCCTGTCGATGGCCATCTTCGGCGCGATCTACGGTGTGCTCGGGATCATCATCGCCACCCCGCTGATGGCCGCGCTGCTGGTCATCGTCCGCGAGGGCTATGTCCGTGACGTGCTGGGCGACACCGGCATCGCGCCAGGTGCAGGCGGCCGGCACGGCTGAGCGGCGCGCAGCGTCAGGCCAGCCTCTCGATCAGCGCCCGCGCCGCGACCGGGTTGCGTGCCTTGGCGCCGGCGATCACGTAGACATAGCAATCGCGCCGCCTGCTCCAGTCGCGGATGCGGGCCGCCCAGGCATCGAGCTCGGCGGCGCTATAGCCGGCCGGCTCGTCGGTCGTGGTGCCCTTCAGCCTCGCGTAGACGAAATCGGCCGTGTCGTCCGGTTCGGTGTCGCCGCCGAGGCCGAGCAGCACGCGGGCGACGCCATGGGCGCGCAGAAGCGCGACGCACTCGGGCGAGCGGAAGCTCTCGTGAGCCGCCTCGACGGCGTGGCGCAGCTTGCAGCCTTCGCGCTCGGGCGGGAGCAAGTCGAGAAACGCGGCGAGCTCCTCGGGGTCGAAGCGGCGCGTCGGGGGAAACTGCCACGCGATCGGGCCGAGCTTGGCGCCGAGCTCTGTCAGACCGGAGGCGAGAAAGCGCTCCACCGCCGGGGCGGCACGCTCGGCGTCGCGCGGCTGGGTCGCCGCCCGCGGCCCCTTCACCGAAAAGGCGAACCCGTTGGGTGTCGCGTCGCGCCAGGCGCGGAAGGTCGCCGCGTTCTGGGTCCGATAGTAGGTGGCGTTGACCTCGATGGAGGTCAGCTGCCTGCTGGCGTGGGGCAGGAACTCGCTCGCGCGCAGGCCGGGCGGGTAGAACGTCTCGCGCCAGGGCGCGAAGACCCAGCCGCCGATGCCGATGCGGATCGTGCGGGATTTGGACCGAGCGGGCCTGATTTTCCGCGCCGGCGCTGGCATACTGTCTCCTCCTGCCGGTCGGGGTGCGTCCCGCCGCGGGCGCACGGGGGAGCGTACCATGAACAGCGCCTATCTCACCGGCCTCGACCGCAACCAGGCGAACTATACGCCGCTCACGCCCATCACGTTTCTCGAACGCGCGGCCGCCGTCTATCCCGACCGGCTCGCGGTGGTGCATGGCGAGTGGCGGACCACATGGAAGGAAACTTACGCGCGCTGCCGGCGGCTCGCCTCGGCGCTGGCGCGGCGGGGAATTGGCAAGAACGACACCGTTGCGGTGATGGCGCCGAACATCCCGGCGATCTACGAGGCGCATTTCGGCGTGCCGATGTGCGGCGCGGTGCTCAACACGCTGAACACGCGCCTCGACGCGCCGACGCTCGCCTTCATGCTGCGCCACGGCGGCGCGCGCGTGCTGTTCAGCGACCGCGAATATTCCGCCACGATGGCCGACGCGCTGGCGATGCTCGACGAGAAGCCGCTGGTGATCGACATCGACGACCCCGCGGCACCCGGCGGCGCGCTGCTTGGCGAAAAAACCTACGAGGAACTCCTCGAGGAGGGCGACCCCGAATTCGCCTGGGAGAACCCGGCGGACGAATGGGACGCGATCTCGCTCAACTACACCTCGGGCACGACGGGCGATCCGAAGGGCGTCGTCACGCATCATCGCGGCGCGTATCTCAACGCGGTGTCGAACATCGTCAACTGGGGCATCCGGCAGCATCCGGTGTATCTCTGGACCTTGCCCATGTTCCATTGCAACGGCTGGTGCTTTCCGTGGTCCGTCGCGGAGCGGGTCGGGGTGAACGTGTGTCTGCGCAAGGTCGAGGCCCAGGCGTGCTGGAGCGCGATCCGCGAGCAGGGCGTGACGCACATGTGCGGCGCGCCGATCGTCTACGCGACGCTGATCAACGCCCCGGAGACGATGCGGGAGGGCATCGGGCACACGATCTACGGCCAGGTCGCCGGCGCCTCGCCGCCCGCCGCGCTGATTGAGGGCGCCGAGCAGGCCGGCATCGAGCTCACGCACGTCTATGGGCTGACGGAGACGTACGGGCCGGCGGCGGTCTGCGTGAAGCATGGGGAGTGGGCCGAATTGTCGCTGGAGCGGCGCGCCGACCTCAACAGCCGCCAGGGCGTGCGCGTGCCGATGCAGGAGGCCATGGTCGTGCTCGACCCGGACACGCTGCAACCTGTGCCGTGGGATGGCGAGACGATGGGCGAGATCATGTTCCGCGGCAATATCACGATGAAGGGCTATCTCAAGAACGCAACGGCGACGGAGGCGGTGTTCGCCGGCGGCTGGTTCCACACCGGGGATCTCGCGGTGGTTTGCCCGGACGGCTACGTGAAGATCCGCGACCGCTCGAAGGACATCATCATCAGCGGCGGCGAGAATATCTCGTCCATCGAGGTTGAGGAGGCGCTGTACCGGCATCCGGCCGTGATGAGCGCCGCCGTCGTCGCGCGGCCGGACGAGAAATGGGGCGAGACGCCCTGCGCCTTCATCGAGCTCAAGCCCGGAGCGCAGGTGACGGGGGAGGAACTGCGCGCCTTCTGCCGCGGGCACATGGCGCGCTACAAGGTGCCGAGCCGCTTCGTGTTCCGCGATATTCCGAAAACCTCCACGGGAAAGATACAGAAATTCGCGCTGCGCGAGGCGGCGAGGGATCTGGTCGACTAGCGCACCGCGCCGGACGGCTTCCGCGATCCGTCCGAAAAATTCGTGGCCGGCGGCTGGAACACAGGCTTGGGGCCCGCGCATGGCCGGCAAGGACTGCCCACCGTGATCGCGGCCGCTGGGAGATGGGCGGGCCCCGATCGTGGCACAACGCAGTCTCGCGGAAGGCGACAATGCGGAGCGCGATTTCTACACCGCGAGACTTGGCACCGCCCGATTCTATGCCGACCACCTGCTGCCACAGGCACGCGGTCTGGCGCACACAGTGATCCTCGGCGCCGATGGAGTGATGGCGCTGGACCATTCTTGGCTTGCCAACTGACGCCGCTCGATCAGTCCGGTACAGAAATCTTGCAGCCCGAGACTTGACCACGCTGGCTGGCCGCGTGGCGCCTGCCGCGCTCCGCCCACTGGTGGGCCTACCTGTCTTGCTGGCCGATGCGGGCTCATCTTTGCGGGAGGTTCAACTGTCAACTGGCAATGGTGGGCAGGCTTTCTTGTGAGCAAATGCCATTGGCACGGGCGTGCGGAGCTGGGTAACAAGCCAGCGATTAGGCTCGGCCGCTGCAGGTGTCGCTCGCGGTCCGGCTAGATCGCCTCGGCAACCCTGCCCTTCCACCGTTCCATCAGCGTCGGCAGATCCGCCGCGGGCACAGACGGACTGAAGAGGTAACCTTGTACTTCGGTGCAGTCCTCCGTGCGCAACCAAGCAAGCTGTTCGTCGGTCTCCACACCCTCGGCCGTGGTGCGCATGCCGAGGCTAGCGCCGAGCCCGATGATGGCGCGCACGATCGCCTCGGCGTCGTCGGTTGTCGCGAGGTCGCGGATGAAGGACTGATCGATCTTGATCTTGTCGAAAGGAAAGCTGCGCAGATAGCTCAGGCTAGAGTAGCCCGTTCCGAAATCGTCCATCGAAATTCGCACGCCCAGCGCCCGAAGCGCGTGCAAGGTGGCCAAGGTCGCGGCGGTGTTGGCGAGCAGAACCGATTCCGTGATTTCCAGTTCAAGTCTGGCTGCCGAGAGCCCCGAGGCAGCGAGCGCCGCGGTGACGCTCTCCACCAAACGGCCGGTCCTGAACTGGGCAGGGCTGACGTTGACCGCTACCTTGACCTGACCGGGCCAGACGCTCGCCTCGGCGCAGGCACGTTTCAACACCCAATCTCCGAGCGGGACAATGAGGCCGATTTCCTCGGAGATCGAAATGAAGTCGGCGGGCGACACCATACCGTGGGTCGGGTGTCGCCAGCGCAGCAACGCCTCGAAGCCGCCGATCCGATCGGCGCGCAAGTCAAACAGCGGCTGGTAGTGGAGTTCAAACTCGTCGTTCGCCAGCGCCGCCCACAGGTCGAGCTCAAGCGCGCGACGTGCCTGCAGCCGCGCATCCATGTCCGGCTCGAAGAAGCGCCAAGTCCCCCGGCCCTCCGCCTTGGTCTTGTAGAGTGCCACGTCGGCATTCTTCAGTAGCTTGCCGCAACTCGCGCCATCCCCGGGGGCAACGGAGATTCCGACACTCGTGCCGATCATGATGCGGTGGCCGTCGAGGTCGTAAGGCTGACTGACCACCTCGACGATGCGTCGCGCGAGGACGGCGGCATCCTCGGCCTTTGCCACGCCGGATTGCACGATGGCGAACTCGTCGCCGCCTAAACGGGCAACCGTATCAACCTCGCGTACGCAGGCCTGCAGACGCTCCGCCACGGCGCGCAGCAACTCGTCACCGACCGGGTGGCCCAGCGTATCGTTTACGGTCTTGAAACGGTCGAGGTCGAGCAACAGCACCGCGAATTTTTCGTCGCGGCCAGCCTGGGCCAGCGCCTGCTCTACCCGCTCGTGGAACAGCACGCGGTTGGGTAGTCCGGTGAGTGCGTCGTGGCGCGCCATGAACACGATTTGCGCCTCGGCCCGCTGGCGCTCGGTGACGTCCTCGTAGGTCGCGACCCAGCCGCCGTCGGCCATCGCCTGGCGAGAGATGGCAACGACGCGGCCATGGCTGAGCTCCTGAAATCGCGTGTCCCCGGAGGCGCGCAGGTCGGCGATCCCGGACTCCTCGGCGAGCAGACCGCCGGCGCTGCGGCCGATGTGGTTGCCCGCGGCCACGCTCATCTCCAGGACCTCGCGGAAGGAGATTCCCGGTACCACCCGATCCGGTGCGAGGCGGAAGATCTCGCAAAAGCGGCGGTTCACCACCTTGAGCCGGTTCTCCGCATCATAGAGGCAAAGCCCCTGCGCGATGTTCCCGAGTGCCGCGTCAAGCCAAAGGTTCGCAGCCTCGAGCCGGGCCGTCTGGTCCTTGAGGGCCGTCACATCGCTGCAGACCGCGATGAAGCCGCCTTCCTGGGTGGCGTTCTGACTTATGCGCAGCCAGCGCCCGTTTGCGAGGCGCGCCTCGGCTGCGGGCGGCAGCCCGCCTGCAAGATGCCGCAGCAGCGCGGCTCCTTCGTAGGGATCGGCCATCGCGGCGGCAAGCCTCGCGAAGGGCGCGCCCGGACGCAGCAGATCGGGGGCAATTCCGAGCAGATCGGCCGCGCGCGGGTTGGCCAGCGCGACGCAGCCCTCGGCGTCAACGACGACAACGCCCTCATGCGAGCCCTCGAGGGCGTCGGCCAGCCGGGCCTGCGCCGAGCGGCGCTGCGCCACCTCGCGATCCACCATCGCTCGAATGTTGTCGCGCATGATCGCCATCGCCGCGAGCAGCGCGCCCAGTTCGTCGCCGCCGCCATGCGGGATCGCGCCGTCCAGCTTGCCCCGCGCGATGCGCCCGGCGACGGCGGAAGCCGCGGCGACCGGGCGGGTGATGCGGCGGGCGAGCAGCCAAGCCACCATGGCGGAGAGCAGCAGCGCCGCTCCTGTGCCCAGCAGATTGAGCTGCGTGTCCGCCGCGACCGCGGCGCGCGCGCGCTGGCGATAGGTGAACCCGTCGCCGGCGGTGTAGTTGACCAGCAGGTTGATCTGCTGGTCGACCATCGCGGCGGAGCCGTCGAGCGCCCGCCAGTCGTCCTCGGGGGCGGCGCGCGCCGACAGCCGCCGTCGCTCACTCTCCCACGCTTCTACGGCCTGCCGAGCGTTGGCGGCGGCCCGCGCGGCGCGCGGCGATTGCGAACGCTCGGCGGCAATCGTCAGATCTTCGTCGAGCGAGCGGGCAAGCGTCTCGATCCGTTGGTCGAGATTGATCTGGGTGTCGGGGTCGGCAGCGCTCCACCGTCGAGCGAGCGCGGCTTGCATGGCAGCGAAGTCGGCCGAGGCCGCGCGGGCGTAGTTGATGGCCATCAGCGACTTGTCGAAGGTTTCAGCGACCAGGACGCCGGCATGACGGATCTCCAGCGCGGCGTAGCCACCCAGCGCGCCGGTGATCGCGCTCATGGCCAGGAAGGCGAGCAGGATCTGGCCGCGGATGGTCCCCGTCCTCGCGGCCGCGGCGCGCACGGCTGTCAGCCGCCACGATCGCGGCCTCTCGGCGAGCTTCGACGTGATCGTGGAATGGTCCACCGAGCGAGTCGTCCTCTGCAATAGCCGCAGGATGGACGCCTCCGCTTAAAGCCGCCTTAAGCTGGCGCGCCGATATTGCCGTAAGGCGAGGCGGCGCGAGGCCCTCGGCCTGGAGATGAAAAGATGAAGGATGACCGTATGCATCCACAGACATGGCGAGAGACATGGCGAGCGAGGCTGCGCGCGTCCTGCGTGGTCCTCCTCGTGAGCCTGCTAGGTGGGATGGCGTGGGCCGCCTCGGACGCGACCCCGCATCACGTCTCGCAGAAGGATCAGGCGTTTCACCCTGGGCAGCTCGACATCAAGCGAGGGGACACCGTGGAGATCGTGAACGACGATGGTGACTTGCTGCATCACGCCTACGTCGAGTCGAAGTCGTTCAGCTTCGACTCGGGCGACCAGGAACCTGGGGCCAAGGTGGACATCGTCTTCCCGATCGCCGGCACCTTCACCGTGCTGTGCGGCATCCATCCGAAGATGAAGCTGCGCGTCCAGGTGGATTGACGACGCGGATCCGTCCGCCTGTCGAGCCGCGTGCTATTGGGAAGCAGGATTCGGATCCTCCGGCCGGCGTTACAGGATCGTCGTTCCGAATAGCAGGTCGTGCGCGGCGTAGTAGGCGAACAGGAACCCGGCCAAGGCGATGCCGTAGCCCAGAGCGGGGGCGAGCAGCGGCCGCCACATGCCCCGCTGTGCGACCGTGCCCGCGTTATCCGCAGCGACCGCCAGCAGGACGACGATGATGACCGAGTGCCCTATCGCGTCGAGCTTGCCGAATTCGAACACGGCGCTGACGAACATGCCGGTCAGGATGATCGCGGCGGCGCGGCGCACGAGCGGCGTCCACATCAAGGCGAAGGCCAGGGTGAACTCGATCACGCCGGCGGCTCGCATGAAGAACTCGATATCGAAACCCATGTTCATCGCCGGGTGGCTGATAAACAGCGGGAAGGTCCACTCCGGATAGGCCCATTTCTCGATCGAGGCCCACATCAGGGTCATGCCACCGGCCCAGCGGACAATGTCGAGCGGCCGTACGCCCAGGAAACTTGCTCGCCGGAACCCCGCCAACGCCAGATACGCCGCGACGCCCAGGAAGATCGGGTAATCCATGAGGTGGAAAACGCCATAGTCACGCACCGCGAAGCCGAATAGCCCCACGATTCCTAACGCAGACAGGGGCAAGGTTCCGCGCCAGATCAGACCGGCGGCGATGGCGAGCTGCAGCCAGGGGATCGCGGGCGAGGCCGTCTTCAGCTCGGGGGTCAGCAGTATGCCGCCGGTGGTCCAAAGTGCCACGAAGAAGAAGCCGCACGTCGCGCGAACCAGGATTTCGGTGTTGACGCGCAGTCCTGACGTGACCCTGTCAAGCGCCCGCAACAAGGCTGCTCCGAGCGAGGTGCCTTCAAGCGCGCACCCCCCAAGGAGCACCAGGAGCGCGAGGCCGGTGAGTTGCTCGAAGTTGGGGCAGAGCACGTTCTCCAGCCCTCGCGGCTGTCCGGCGACATTGAAACTGCAGAACCACTTCACATGGGCGCTCGCGGGGGTGGCGAGAACCGTCGCCACAACCACAGCTATTGATGCGCGGATCCCGAAGCGTTGCCCCAGCGCCGTAGAGTACTCGCGCATGTCTCCACCTTCCGATTGTAATGAATGAGAAGTGCGTAATCGGAAGTTGTAAAGTAATTCACTTGACGGGGCAACCAAACCTTAATTTTCTCGCAATTTTTCACGAGGAGGCGGTAGATGCGCCACGATGTGAGACGCGCCTGTGGTCCAACAACGAGCCTACGATGGTATGGGATCGGCAGGTTCGCCCGCTGCCGGCGTCCTCGCCGGGACGAACGCAGAAGTCATCTCTCTTTGTGAGGCAACAAAGCGTTAACAGATACAATATATAGAGAACGGGACAGAGTCCAAATTGTGAGGCACGCCATGCTGACCTTTCTGATCCCGATGAGCATCTTGCTTGGTGCCGGCTTGGCAGGTATGGCCGCCCACGTCCCCTCCCACGCCGTGGCCCTGGAGCGGTGGGGCGGGACCCTCCTGGTCAGCGGCCTCGCGCTGCTGGGCGCGGCGCTGCCGCTGCATTCCTGAGGTGTGACGAGGCAGCCGAGCGGAGGGCGCCGTCTGGCGGGCGACACCGCTCGCTGCCGGCCGTAGGAGGCTCAACGAGGCAGTGTCGGCACCTGGACGGGCTGGCACGCGCTGGTGAGCGTGCGAAGGAAGGCGACGAGATCCGCCTTTTCGTCCTCCGTCAGTCCGAGCGGCCGGATCAGCGTCGACCGGCTTGGCCGCTCGATGCCGCCCCGATCGTAAAGGTCGATCACGGCCTCAAGGGTCGGGACCGAGCCGTCGTGCATGTAGGGCGCGCGCCGCGCCACGTCGCGCAGCGTCGGCACCTTGAACGCAAATCGCAGTTTCACCGAGGTGGGAAACAGCCGGCCGCGCCCGATGTCGTCGCCCTCGGCCGTCCCGATATCGTGGAACGAATTGTCCGTGAACGCCCAGCCGCTGTGACAGGCCGAGCAGTGAGCGCGCCCGTTGAACAGCACGAAGCCTCGCTTGGCGGCCTCGCTGATCGCCCCCTCGTCGCCGCCCGTCCAACGATCGAAGGGTGCTTCGCCCGAGATGATGGTGCGCTCGTACGTCGCGAGTGCCAGTTCGACATTGTGGCGCGTGACGCCGCCGCCGTCGAACGCCTTCGCGAAGGCCCGGACGTAATCCAGGATCGCGGCGAGCCGCGCAATCGCCTGTGCCTCCGGCAGGTTCATATTGCCGGACCCGGTGATCGCGGCGAATGTGACCGCTTCCAGGTCTCGGAACTTGCCGTCCCAACCGAGACGGAGTGCCCCGGCCACGTTCAACAGAGTCGGTGCGCGCAGGGCCATGCTGGCGTGGCCGTCCCCGACCGCCCGCGCCAGGCCATCGCCCCAGGACAGGCCGGGATTATGGCAGCTCGCGCAGGAACGCGACCCCGAGCCTGACAGGAGCGGGTCGAAGAACAGCATCCGACCGAGCTCGGCCTTGGCGGCCGAGAAGGGGTTGTCGTCTGGGAACGGTAACGCCGCGGGACGGCGGTATTCGGCTTGCCACGCCGCCAAGCGACTGTCCTTCGCGCTGTCCGCGAAACTGGCCACCGCGGTCCACAGCAGCATCGCCGCGCAGAGGAGAGTGCCACACAGCTTGAGGTTCATCGCTGCATCATTCCTCGGCGCAGCGTGACACGGCATCCCTAAGGAGTGCTTACCCGCGATGGGGACTCTCCGCTCGCCTGGTCCTCGGGGCGCGGCCAACGTCGCCCCGGGGCCAGAGTGAGGGACCGACGGGGAACTCGCCCATGATGGGCGCCTTGAGCACACTCGCCCTGCCGCCCGGGATCCGCTCGCGTTTCGTGGAGAACGTTAATGATCTCAGGATGCGCGTGCCGGAGGCCGGTTCGAGGAGAAGAAGCGGCCACGCGTCCTGCTCCTGCACCGGTTCCCCGAACTTCGCCTATAATTGGCGGAAGGTGACGGCTCGCCGCGGCGGGATTTCACGTGATCGCGCCGGACCAGCGCGGCAGGAGCAACCCGCCGAAGTCAGCCGGCTGCTCCTGCAGTTTCTCGCCGCCGCGCGTAGCCTCGCGGCCGCACCCGAGCGCGGCCGCGAGGCTACGCGCGGCGGCGGCGCAGCGCCTCGTGCACCAACGGCAGCCGGTCGTTGCCGAAATACATGTCATCGCCGCCGACAAAGATCGTCGGGCTGCCGTAGCCGCCACGATCCATCAGCTCCTGGGTATTGTTGCGCAGAGCATCTTTCACCGATTGCTGCTCGATGGCGGCAAACACTTTCTCCGCGCTGACACCGGCGCGGGGGCAAATCTCGGTCAGCACCGGGACTTGCGAGATGTCCTTGTCGTCGCGCCAGTACGCCTCGAACACCGCGGTCGCGAAGGGCACGAGCTTGCCCTCGCGATCGAGCGCGATACAGGCGCGCATCGCCTTGACGCTGTTGACCGGAAACACGGTCGGCCTTCCGAGAATGGTCAATCCGGCGAGCCGCGCCCAGTCCTGCAGATCCTTCTTGCTCTGCGCCTGTTTGGCCGGGATCTGCGGCGTGCTGTGGATCGGGTTGATCGCGTTGAACACGCCGCCGACCAGGATCGGCCGCCATGCGATTTCCGCGCCGAACTCGGCCGCTATCGGCTGGATGTTGTGGAACGCGAGATACGTCCAGGGGCTCGAACAATCGAAGAAGAATTCTATTTCCGCCATTTGCTCGCCCCCACTCATTGCCGCGCCGTGCTCGCGGCCGTTTGTCCGAACAGCACCTTCCGCGCCTCGTCATCCATCGCCGGGCTGTCCTTCTTCCAATCCTTGCCCACCGCGAGCCCGCGCTGCAGCGCCTCGCGCGCCCGCATCGTCGCATACCAGCGTTTCAGGTTGGGGAACACGTCGAGCGTGATCCCCTGCGCCTTGTGCGTCATGATCCAGGGGAAGCACGCCATATCGGCGATCGAGTAGTCAGCGGCGAGGAACTCCAGTTCGCCGAGTCTGCGATCCATCACGCCGTACAGCCGGTCGATCTCGTTGCCGAACCGCTCGATCGCGTAGGGGATCTGCTCCTTTGCGTAGAGCTTGAAATGCCCGTTCTGGCCGCCGATCGGGCCGAGCGCACTCATCTGCCACATCAGCCACTGGATCACGCCGTAGCGCCCCGCGATGTCGACCGGCATGAACTTGCCGGTTCTCTCCGCCAGGTACATGAGGATTGCCCCGCTCTCGAAAATCGCCAGCGGCCCAGTGCCGTTCGCGGGCGCGTCGTCGATCATCGCCGGCATCCGGTTGTTGGGCGAGATCTTGAGGAACTCGGGCTTGAACTGGTCGCCGCGCCCGATCCGCACCGGCACGAGCGAGTACGGCAACCCGCACTCCTCCAGCATGATGGTGATCTTCCAGCCGTTAGGGGTGGGCCAGTAGTGCAGCTCGATCATTGGTCCTCCGCTCTCAGAACCCCTCGACGATGCCCCGCAATCCGATCGGCCGCAGCAGGTCACGACTGTTCTTGTCAGTCCCCGTGACCGCGATGATGGCGGTCGCCGAGAAATCGCGCAATGGCGTCCGGCTTGACTTGTGCGCTGCTCCGCCCGGACATTGCCGCGCGCAAACGCCAACCAGAGCGAGCGGGGAGGCCAGCCCGCGGATGGATTTCGAATCATTCCGAACGGGCTCGCGGCAGGGAGCCTGTACGCGTTGATCGCGGCCGGGTTCAACGTCTTGTATCGACAAACCAACGTGTTCGATTTCGCGCAGGGCGACCTCGTGATGCTGGGGGCGATGATCGGCGCGAGCGCGCTGGCGGCGGCGGCCGTGTTCGTTGGGCTGATCGCGCTGATCGAGAACGCAGTCGCCGTCGCGCCGGTCGTTCGACGCTCATCGGTCAGCCACACTTGGATCATTTCGACGCTCGCCTACTCGCTCATCATCGACAATCCGGTCGGTCGCGCCTGGGGGCCGGACCCGATCCGTGTCGACCCGCCGGCGCCGCTGTCGATGACGACACTCACCGTCGCCGGGATGCGCACGAGTTCCTATCAGATCGCCCTGATCGTCGGGACGGCGCTGATGATCGTGTTGATCGATCGGTTCTATCGCACGCGCTCGGGCAGAGCGGTGATGGCGGTGGCGGAGGACCGCGACGCGGCGCTGCTGCGCGGTATCGACCCCGGACGACTCAGCCGATGGTCGTTCTTTCTCGGCGGCGGCTTCGCGGCTGTCGCGGGACTGCTCGCCTCGCCGGTGCTGTACGCCTCGACGCAGCTTGGCCTGGCTCTGCTGGTGATCGGGGCGCACTGGTGGCCAATTAGATTCTCGGATTGGCCGAGGTAGATTCTCGGATTGGCCGAGGCGCTCGGCGGCTCGCTGCTCTCGCCGGGTTATCAACAGGCGTCCACCTTCGTGCTGCTGCTAGTGGATGAAATCTGACGGTCGAGTCCTTTTGGGATTCCCCCGGCTCGGATCGGCGTGCGACTCGGGCGTATGCGCACTGGCACCATCGTCGACGTCACTCCTGCGGACCGCGAGCGGCTGCTCGTCATCGCCGCCGACCGCAACAGGCCACAGAAACACGCCTGGCGCGCGCGGATCGTGCTGCTGACCGCCGAAGGTTGCGGCACGGCCGAGATCATGCGTCGGGCGCGGGTGGCCAAGACCTGCGTTTGGCGCTGGCAGGAGCGGTTCATGCAGGAGGGCGTGGATGGCCTGCTGCGCGACAAGACCCGCCCGCCGGGCATCGCACCGCTGGCCCCGGAGGTCGCCGAACGGGTGGTGGCGCTCACACTCGGGCCGCCTCCCGGCGAAGCGACGCACTGGACCGCGCCGGCGATGGCCAAGCAGGTCCTGATCAGCGTCAGCTCGGTGCAGCGCATCTGGCGCGTGCATGGCCTGCAACCCCACCGGCTGCGCCAATTCAAGCTGTCCAACGACCCGCGCTTCGCGGCCAAGCTGCGTGACATCGTCGGTCTGTGCGTCGATCCGCCGGCCCACGCCGTCGTGCTGTCGGTCGACGAGAAAAGCCAAATCCAGGCGTTGGACCGCACCCAGCCGGGTCTGCCGCTCAAGCGCGGACGGTGCGGCACGATGACGCACGACTACAAGCGGCACGGCACGACCACACTGTTCGCAGCCCTCGACGTGCTGGCGGGCCGCGTGATCGGCCGTTGCATGCAGCGCCATCGCCACCAGGAGTTCATCCGCTTCCTCAACGCCATCGAGCGCGACATCCCCGCCGGCAAGCTGATCCACGTGATCCTGGACAACTACGCCGCCCACAAGCACCCCAAGGTGATCGGATGGCTCGCACGGCACCCGCGCTTCACGTTCCACTTCACGCCAACCTCGGCGTCCTGGGTGAACGCCGTCGAGGGTTTCTTCGCCAAACTCACCAAGCAGCGGCTCAAGCGCGGCGTGTTCCATTCCATCGTCTCGCTCCAGCAGGCAATCAATCGCTACGTCGCACAGGCCAACGACGACCCGCGCCCCTTCCGCTGGACCAAGGACCCGGACAAGATCATCGCCGCCGTGCGTCGAGGGCACCAAGCGTTAGATTCGCTCCACTAGTAATCCTGCTGATCCAGCCGCGTGGCCTGTTTGGTCAGCCGGAAGCGCGCAATGTCTGAACGCGCCATCCCGCGCGCGGGCGCGGCGCGCGTGCGTGGAAGCCGCCAGCGTCCACGCCATCGCCGGGCCGAATGGCTCGGGCAAGACCACAATGCTGAACATGATTTGCGGCTTCTTCCGGCCTGACGCGGGCTCCATCCGCCTGGACGATGTCGAAGTGGTCGGACGTTCCACGGCCGGCATCGCGCGCCTCGGCGTCGGCCGCACATTCCAGACGCCCAAGCTGCTGCTTGAGCTAACCGCGACCGAGAACGCCATGCTCGGCGCGTTCGCCGCCGAACGCGCGAGCACCATCGAGGTCGCACTGTGGGCGCCGCGCGTCGCGAGCACGCGGCGTCGGTGAGCCAGGCGCAGCACTTCCTTGGCTTCGTCGGGTTGGGCGAGCGGGTGCATGAGCAGGCGGGCGAGTTGCCGCACGGCCAGCAGCGATTGGCGGAGATTGCGCGCGCGCTGATCGGACGGCCGCGCCTGCTGCTGCTCGACGAGCCAGCGGCCGGGCTGTCGCTGACGGAACTCGACAAGCTTGGCGCGCTGATCCGCTCGATCGCCGATCTCGGCGTCACGGTCGTCATCGTCGAGCACCATCTGGAACTGGTCGCCGATATCTGTCGTCAGGTCACGGTGCTCGACCGGGGCAACGTGCTCGCGGAAGGCCCGCCGGACGCCGTGTTCGCCGAACCCCGGGCGATCGCCGCGTCTATGGGCGCGCGCCCGTTGGCGGAGGCCGCGCCATGACCGCATTGCTGCAAGTCGAGGCGATCGACGTCGGGTACGGCCATGTCGGCGTGCTCGAGGATGTCAGCCTCGCCGTCGAGCAGGGCAGCATCGTCGCCCTGGTCGGCAGCAACGGTGCGGGCAAGAGCACCTTGCTGCGCGCGAATTCCGGCCTACTTCGCCCACGGCGCGGCCGCATCGTGTTCGCCGGAGCCGACCTCACGGGTGCCGCGCCGAACCAGGTGGTGGACGCCGGCGTTCTGCACGTGGCCGAGGGACGGCGGCTGTTCCGCTAGCAGAGCGTCGACGACAATCTCGAACTCGGGCTGTACGGCGTCCGCATCGGCCGAGGCGAGGCGGCGGCGCGTTATGCGCGTGTGTTCGAGCTGTTCCCGGCGCTCGCCGAGCGCCGCCGGTCGCGCGCCGGCGTGCTGTCGGGCGGGCAGCAGCAGATGCTGGCGATCGCCCAGGCGCTCATGCGCGAGCCGCGCCTTTTGATGCTGGACGAACCCTCGCTCGGCCTCGCGCCGATCATCGTCGATCAGGTGCTCGACGTGCTGCTGCGGGTGCGGAAGGCGGGTGCCACAATCCTGCTGGTCGAGCAGATGGTTGAGCGTGCCGCCGAGCTGGCGCGGAGCGATGTCGTTGCGAGCGCCTATGTCGGCGCCAAGCAACACCATTGATGCGGAGGTGAACCTGACGATGAACCTGGATCGCCGGCAACTGCTGGCCGGCACGGCGGCCGGGCTCGCGGCCGGCGTCACCTTGCGCCGCGCGCGCGGCGAGGAGGTGGTGCGCGTCGGCTGGATCCGTCAGACCACAGGACCGGCTCGTCGCAATCGCTCTCGGCACTCGCGGTGGGGCGGCAGCAGAACATCGTGCAAGCCGTCTACGCCATCCGCCGAGGTGGGCGACGGCGAGAAATATCCGACCAATTTCCAGCTCTGCTTCAACACGGCGCAGGAGGCCGACACCGTCGGCCACTACCTCATCGACAAGCTCGGCGTGAAGAAGGTCGGTATCCTGCAGGAGAACACCGCGTTTGGCGAGAAGGCGACCACAGCGACCAAGGCCGTGCTAGACAAGGCGGGGCTCAAGCCCACCGACATCCAGGTGTATCCGCTCACCGCGCCCGACCTCAATCCCTACATCGCCAACCTACGCAAGTCGGGCGCGGAGGGCATCGTGATGTGGACCGCCAACACGCCGCAGGCGGCGGCGGTGTTCAATGCTCTGGACTCCCAGCAATGGTTCCGCCGATCTGCGGCCAGAACGGCTTGCTGTCGCTCGCGCTGCTGAAGCTGGCGCCCGAGACGGCGCAGAAGAACGTCTTCTCCATTCATTTCCGAATCTGTCCTTCACCGCCGCGGAAAGTCCCGGACCGTTGCAACAGGCGAGTGCCAAGAAGCTACAGAAATACCCACAGGCCGAGGACGGCGCGGGCGGTCGCGGCCGCGCCCTATTCCGACTTCCTGCACCTGATCAAGAAGATCGTCGAGAGCGAGAAGAGCTTCGATCCGAAGGCGATCCGCAACGCGCTCAACAGCACAACGGGCTACGCCGGGCTGGTCGGCACCTACAGCTTCACGCCCGCGCATCACACCGGGCTATCCGCCGACGCGTTGTGCATCGCGACCATTCTGTCGGCCAAGGATCCCAAGGCCGAATGGTGCTTCAGGGAGCGCGCGCCGGGCGCCTGAGAGAGCAGGCGTCCGCCGAGTTGGCGCCGATAGAACGCGTTCAGCCGGCCCAGCCCGGCTGCCGGCCGGCGCGCCACGTCGCGCTACTCCGCGGATCTCTCGGATCTGGTGGGTCGCGTAGGGATAGAGCGGTCCGCCTCGCGGTCTTTGCCGAAACGTCTCGTCGGCGCTATTCTTCCTTCGGCCTTGACAACTGGGCCGTCCGTCGCAGCGCGACTGGGAGAATGGCTGAAGCCCGGGCAATCTGGGAAGCAAATTGGGGAGAGAACGATGTCGGACGCGACTCTCGATTCATCCTTCCGTGGACCAAGGCGTGAAGCCAGGCAGCCAAAGCTTCTCTGGGGGAACGCTCGTTTGCAAATGCGCGGAAAACCCGGTGAAGGTTGCCGTGAAGGGGCAGATCGCCCACAACCACATCTGCGGCTGCACCAAGTGCTGGAAGCCGGAGGGGGCCGCATTTTCGGTGGTCGCCGTCGTGCCGCGCGACAATGTCAGCGTGATCGAGAATGGCGACAAGCTCGCTGTGGTCGATCCGAGCGCGACGATCCAGCGCTATGCGTGCAAGGCGTGTGGCGCTCATATGTTCGGCCGGATCGAGAACAAGAACCATCCGTTCTACGGGCTCGATTTCGTCCACCCGGAACTGTTCCAGGAGCAGGGCTGGGCGGCGCCGGAATTCGCCGCGTTCGTGTCGTCCGTCATCGAGTTGGGTGTCAGCCCGGACAGGATGGGCGCGATCCGTGGCAGGTTGAAGGAGCTCGGACTTGAGCCCTATGACTGCCTGTCGCCGCCGCTGATGGACGCGATCGCCACCCACGTCGCGAAGGCTTCGGGCGCCCTGCCGAACTGATCTGCGGGGGACAGCGCCGGCGCCTGAAACCCGTCGCTGTCCCGTCGTCCGACTTACTGCTTCTTCTGGCCGTCCGGTCCGAATTGTTCGAGATACGCGATGACGTCCTTTCTCTTCTGGGCATCCTTCAAGCCCGGAAAGATCATCTTCGTGTGCGGCACTACGGTTTGAGGAGAGGTCAGGTATTTGTCGAGCTCCTCCGGTGTCCAGGTGATGCCGGAATCCTTGTTGGCCGGCGAGTAGGTGTAGCCCGCATAGGTGCCCGCCTTGCGTCCGATGACACCGTTCAGCACCGGCCCGACCGCGTTCTTCGCGTTGGGACCGATCTGATGGCAGGCGCGACACACGATGAAATCCTTTTCGCCCGCCGCCGCGTCCTGCGCCAATGCGGGCGCGCCAGACACGACGACTAAAGTCACGGCCAGAAATGCGGCTCGCACCACGCGATCTCCCTTTGCTCGGTTGACATGCTTGGAAAGCCTCAGGCGACGGCCGATCCGTGTCAACGCGGCCAGCGCCCGAGAGGTCAGCTTTTCCGGTCCTCGTGATCGGGCCATTCGCAGTGCCAACGCACCACGCGGAATTTCGGATGCTCCTCCGCCCATTGCGCCAAATACGGCGGCGCCTGCATGGTGCAGCTCCGCAGCGAGCCTTCGGACTGGAACAGCAGATGATACTCGTGGCACGCGCCCGGGTCCGCCAGTGTACAAGCCAGAACGATAAGGTCGACCGTGTCCATCGCTGTCTCCTCGCGAGTGGCCAGGACGATTCGAGCCCTGCGCCGACGATCGCGCCATGCCGCCATTACTGCTTGTAGCTGGCCGGACCCGATGGAGCGAGCAGCAGAATAGTCGCGCGAGCGTGAGGATCGCCGCGCCGGCTTGAATGGGCGCGGCTGCTCCATCATGCTGGCCGCCATGACACGTCCAGAGGCGGTGCCACGCGGCGGCTTCGGCAGGCGCGCCTTGATCGCGACGGCGGCCGGCGCGTCGCTTGTCGCCCCGCCGGGCCGGTCCCGCGCCGACACGCCGGCGGTCAAGCTTGGCTACCTTCGCTCGACCGCGCGGCGGCCGACCATCTCGCTGCTCGACAAGCAGGCGCCCGACGATGGCTTGGCCGGCGCCAAGCTGGCGATTGCCGACAACAACACGACGGGCCAGTTCATGAACCAGCGGTTCGAGCTCTTGGACGCTCCGGTCCGCGCGGATGCGGGGGCGGGAGCGGCGCTGGAAACGCTCGTTGGGCAGGGCGTCGCGCTGATCCTGACCGACCTTCGGGCCGCGCCACTGCTGAGCCTGGCGCAAGACGGCCAGAAGCAGGGGCTGACATTCTTCAACATTGCTGCCCCGGATGACGCGCTGCGGCAGCAGGAGTGTCGCGATAACGTGATTCATGTCGCGCCGAGCCGGAGCATGTTGGCCGACGCGCTGGCGCAGTATCTCGTGTGGAAGAAGTGGTCGCGTTGGGTGCTGGCCTACGGTTCGCATCCCGACGACGCGCTGCTGGCGGACGCCTATCGGCGCTCGGCCAAGCGGTTCGGCGCGCGCATCGTGAAGGAGCTCGAATACAAGGACACCGGTGGGGCGCGAGAGACCGATTCCGGCGTCGCGCAGACGCAGCAGCAGATGCCGGTGTTCACGCAAGGACTGCCCGAATACGACGTGCTGGTGACGGCGGACGAGAGCGAGGTGTTCGCCGGCTATCTCCCCTACCGCACCTGGGACGCGCGGCCGGTTGCCGGGTCCGCCGGGCTGCGGCCGGTGACGTGGGACCCCAACAGCGAGTCCTGGGGCGGGACGCAGTTGCAGGACCGCTTCATGCGCGCCGCACATCGCACCATGTCGCCGCTCGACATGCAGGCCTGGGTCGCTTGCCGAATGGTGGGCGAAGCGGCGAGCCGCAGCCGCTCGACGGACCCGGCGGCGATCATGCAGGACATGCGGAAACCGGGCTTCGGCGTGGCGGCCTACAAGGGACAGACGCTCACCTTGCGCGACTGGGACTGGCAACTCCGTCAACCGATTCTGCTGGCCGACGGGCGCACGGTGGTCTCGATCTCGCCGCAGGCCGGCTTCCTGCACCAGGTGACGGCGCTCGACACGCTCGGCATCGACCGGCCGGAAACGCAATGCAAGCTGAAATGAACCTTCTTGCCACCGCGCGACGCGCTGCACTCATCTGCGTGCTTGCCGGCGCGAGTTGGGCGCACCCGGCGCGGGCCTACACGGCGTACGTGACGAACGAGCGCGACAACACGATGAGCGTCATCGACCTCGACCAGATGAAGACGGTGAAGACCGTGCCGGTCGGTCAGCGGCCGCGCGGCATCACCCTGACCAAGGACGGCAGTGAAATCCTGGTCTGCGCCAGCGACGACGACACCATCCAGATCCTCGACGCGAAGACGCTGAGCATCATCGGCGATTTGCCGTCGGGGCCGGACCCCGAGACGTTCGCGCTGCACGTCTCGGGCAATCCACTCTTCGTGTCGAACGAGAACGACAACATGATCACCGTGATCGACGTGCCGGCGCGCAAGGTGCTGGCACAGATCCCGACCGGCGTGGAGCCGGAGGGCATGGCGGTGAGCCCCGACGGAGAAACCATCGTCAACACGTCCGAAACCACCAACATGGCGCATTTCCTCGACTTCAAGACGCGCAAGATGGTGGCCAATGTCCTGGTGGACCCCCGACCGCGCATCGCCGTGTTCAAGCATGACGGATCGGAAGTGTGGGTCTCCTCAGAGCTCGGCGGCACAGTCAGCGTGATCGACGCCGCGAAGCACGTGGTCACGCACAAGATCCGCTTCGACGTGCAGGGCTTGCGTGCCGAAGCCATCCAGCCGGTCGGCATCCGCTTCACCAATGACGACAAGACCGCGTTCGTCGCACTTGGTCCGGCGAATCGTGTTGCCGTGCTCGACGCGCAGACCTACAAGCTGCGTAAGTATCTGCTGGTCGGCCAGCGCGTCTGGCACCTGGCGTTCACGCCCGACCAGAAATACCTGCTGACCACCAACGGCCTCTCGAACGACGTCTCCGTCATCGACGTGGCCTCGCTGGAGGTAGTGAAGTCGATCCAGGTCGGGCGCCTTCCCTGGGGCGTGGTCGTGTCGCCCAAATGACCGTGACCGTGGTGCAGGATGTGTCGCCGCAAGCCGGGCTCAACGCGACGCCGGCGTTGGCGGTTAACGGGGTCAGCCATTCGTACGGCGCGCGCAAGGCACTCGTCGATGTCAGCCTGACCGTACGGCAGGGGCGCTTCACGGTGCTGCTCGGATTGAACGGAGCGGGCAAGACCACGCTGTTTTCGCTGATCACCCGACTCTACGATACGCAGCGTGGATCGGTCGAAGTTCTGGGCCATCCCGTCGCGCGCGAGCCCGGCGCGGCGCTGCGGTTGCTCGGCGTGGTGTTCCAGGCGCGCACGCTCGATCTCGACCTGTCGGTAATGGAGAACCTGCTCTATCACGCGGCGCTGCATGGGATCGGCGGTCGCGAGGCGCGGCGTCGTTCGCAAGCGGCCTTGGAAGAGGTCGAGATGGCCGATCGCGCGCGCGAGACCGCGCGCAAGCTGTCGGGCGGGCAGATGCGCCGCGTGGAAATAGCACGGGCGCTGCTGCATCGCCCGCGCGTGATGGTGCTGGATGAGCCGACCGTCGGGCTCGACGTCGCCTCGCGCGCTGCCATCCTGCGCCATGTGCGGGCGCTGGTGCGCGAGCGCGGCGTCGCGGTGCTGTGGGCGACGCATCTGCTCGACGAGGTGCAGCACGACGACGCGGCCGTCGTGCTGCATCTCGGCCGCGTGCTGGCCGAGGGCGAAGTGCCCGACGTGATCCGCACCGCCGGCGCGGCCGACATGCGTGGCGCGTTCACCGCACTGACGGGCGGCGCGGCAGGGAGGGACGGTGAATGAGCGCGACCGCGATCCGCGAGGAGCGGGGTTTCACCGCCGCCCAGTACTTCGTCTGTCTGCGCGGCATCGTCTGGCGCGAGGCGCTGCGCTTCGTGCATCAGCGGGAGCGCTTCATCTCCGCCCTGGTGCGACCGTTGGTCTGGCTGTTCATCTTTGCCGCAGGCTTCCGCCAGATCCTCGGCGTGTCGATCATCCCGCCCTACGACACCTACGTGCTGTACGAGGTCTATGTCACGCCGGGCCTGATGGCGATGATCCAGCTGTTCAACGGGATGCAGTCCTCGCTCTCGATGGTGTACGATCGGGAGATGGGGAACATGCGGATGCTGCTGGTCAGCCCGTTCCCGCGCTGGTACTTGCTGATCGGCAAATTGCTGGCGAGCACGGCCGTTTCCGTGCTGCAGGTCTATGCTTATCTGGTTGTCGCCTGGCTGTGGGGGATCACGCCGCCGGCCTGGGGTTATCTCGCCGTGCTGCCGGCGCTGGTGCTGTCGGGGATGATGCTGGGCGCGCTCGGGATGCTGCTCTCCTCGGCGATCCGCCAGCTCGAGAACTTCGCCGGTGTGATGAACTTCGTGATCTTCCCCATGTTCTTCGCCTCCTCGGCGCTGTACCCGCTGTGGCTGGTGCAGCAATCGAGCCCGGTGGTGTACACGATCTGCCGGCTCAATCCGTTCACCTATGCCATCGAGCTGATCCGCTTCGCGCTGTATTTCAGGATCGAGTGGACATCGCTCGCGGTGGTCGCGGGCATGACCGGTACTGTTCACCGCTGGCGCGATCCTCGCCTACGATCCCGCGCGGGGCCTGATCGCGCGGCGCGGCGCGGGTGGCGCGTGAGCGCGCGCGCACTGTTCAAACTGACGCTGGCGATTGCGCTGCTCGCGACGGCGGCTGCGGAGGCGGCGCCGCCCGGGCCGCGCGATCCCGATTGGCCGTGCCAGCAGATCAAGGTTCCCGAATTGTCGCTCGCCGCCGTGTGGTCCGGCCCGCCGGTCGATACGCGACAGACTGACTGGCAGCGCGACCAGACGGTCGCGGATCTCGCGCATCGACTGGCGCAGCGGCGTATTCCCATCGATCAGGCCGCCACGGAAATCCGTGCCTTCGCCGAGCGGGCCGGGGCGGAGAAGCGGCAGCGTGTGCTAACGCTCCTCGCTGGCTTGTTCAACGTGCTCAACCAGGAGCGCGAGAGCGTGATCGCGGGCCTCGACCGTTTCGGGCATCGCCAGAAGGAGCTGGCCGAAAATCTGCGCGCGGACAACGACAAGCTGAGCGCGATGCAGCACGATGCCGGCGCCGATCCGGCGGCGGTGGACAAGCTTACGCAACAGGTGACATGGGAAATGAAGGTATTCCAGGACCGGCGCGAGGCGATCGGCTATGCTTGCGACGTGCCGGCCGCAATCGAGCAACGACTATTCGGGCTGGCGCGAACGATCCAGCAAGTGGTGGAGTAGGTCACTCCTCGGGCCGAGGCATCGGCTCGCGCAATTCCAGCGGCAGGCCGGCTTGCGCCCATCCATCGGTGCCTTCGGGATACCAGTCGACATGCGTGTAGCCGAGCGCCAGCGCGCGCTTCGCGGCATTCCACGACATCCAGCATTTCGCCAGGCAGTAGAACACCAGGGGATAACCTCGGTTGCCGTTCGTGGCCTGCCGCAGGTTGTTGGCGAAATAATCCTCCATGATCGGAGCCAGCGCACCGTAGCCGGTATCCGGCAGCCAGACGCTGCCGGGCAAGTCCCTGCGCGGCATCGGACGCCAGATCGTCCCGGCCGGCAGGCCAGCCGGTCGCGGTGCTTGCGGCAGGACATCCACGAACAACGCTATGTGCTTCTCCCAGAGCGCATGAACTTGCGTCGTCCCCAGTACCGGTGGCGCCTTGCAATGTCGCGGGCACCGGGGCGCGGTAGTGGTCCATGCGGTAGCCTGAGGGCTCGGGCGGCGCCTCGGTGGCGCCGGCGGCGAGCAACACCGTCACCAGCGCCAGCGACAGGCGCGGAATCACGGCGATACGAGTTTGCCCTGCTCGTCCAGCAGCGGCACGCCGTACTCCGCGAGGATATGGTCGATCTCCGGCCGGTTCTCCGCGATGAGGCGATTGAGCTTGCGCTTCCACTCCTGATCGGTTCGCCGCACACCCATCGCTATGCGGAACTCCATCGGCGCATGTTCCTTCAGCAAGGGCACGACTGTCAGGTGCGGCTCGACGTGCTGCGCGTAGTAGCCGGCCATCGGCCCCCACAGCACGCCGGCGTCGATGCGTCCGGCCGCGATGTCGTCCGCCATCTCCTTTGCCGGCACCTCCACGCGGGTATCCACGGTCAGCGGATACGGTTTGGCCAGCGCCATCAGGCCGTCTTGGGACATCACGCTGGCCGGAGGCGTGCCGGCGACGACGCCGATGTGCTTGCCCTGAAGGCGCGGGTCGTCCAGCGACGCGACGCCGTCGAGACCGCTGTCCGGCTTGAACACCAGCGCATAGGTCGTGCGGTAGTACGGGTTGGTCGTCTGCATCGTATCGTCGCCGACCGCGACGCCCATCACCACATCGCAGCGCAGTGCGTTCAGGGTGTTGCGCACGAAGCCGATTACCTGCGGGTAGTAGACGTAGCTGACCGGCTCATTGAGCTTGGCGGCGATCAGCGCGGCGAGCTTGTTTTCGAAGCCCTCGCCGGCCTCGTTGGAGAACGGCAAGTTGTGCGGATCGGCGCACACGCGGAATACCTTCGGGTCCACCAGCTCCACCGACCCGCCGAGACCGGGGGCCTGGGCGCGAGCATGAGACGACGCGAGCAGAGCCGCGACGCACAACGCCGCGCGCAATCCGAGTCCAATGCGTGCTGATTCCCCGCGCATCGGTCAGCCCATGCACTCGTTCTCGGCCTTGGTGTAGGCCTCCGGCTTGTCGTCGTGCTTCGCCGGGCGTCCGCGTCCCATCGCCCCATCGGCGCGGGCGCGCAGGTAGACATAGATCGCGTCGATGTAGCACATGACGTTCTTGTTCTCCCCCTCGGCCGGCATCACCAGGTTCTGCGCCGCCGAGACGTCCTTCTTGCCGCCCGCAACCGTCGCGTAGAACGTGGTGTAATCAATGTGCTTGAGCGAATCGACCAGCGACGGTGCGTAGGTCGACCCCAACCCGTCCGGCCCGTGACATTGCAGGCAGTTGGCACTGTAACGCACGAAGCCGACATAGGTGTACCAGTCCACCTTGCCGTCATCGCCGATCTTGAAGGTCGGGTTGCCGTTCTTGTCTTCCCACTTGCCGTCCTGCGACTTCACCGCGGCGGGGTCGCCCGCGCCATCCTCGACGGCATACGCGATGCCCGCCGATAGGCTCAAGGCGATGACAACGCACGCGGCGGCACGCGACGATCTCTGCACTGCGACTTCCTTCGTTAAGCAAAGAAACCGGACCTGACGAGAAGAAGCCGGCCGGCGCTGGCTGGAAGCCAGGACGCCGGCCGGGATAGAAAACGCAAGTTTGAGGATCAGCTTGACGGCAGCTTGAACACCGTCAGCGTGCCGCCGAGCGCCGTGTAGTTGTTCAGCGCGGCATAGCCGCCGACCGCGCCGAGGCCGGCGTGCGGATCGGTCAGGCCCGCCGCGAGCCCGATGCCGGCCCAGCCGCCGATGCCAGAGAGCACCGCCACGTATTGCTGCCCGTTATGCTCGTACGTCATCACGTTGCCGATGATGCCGGACGGGGTCTTGAACCTGTAAAGCTCCTTGCCCGTCTTGGCATCGACCGCCTTCAGGTAGCCCTCCAAGGTGCCGTAGAACACGACGCCGCCCTTGGTCGCCAGCGCGCCCGACCAGACCGAGAATGCCTCGGGATCGGACCATACGATCTTGCCCTTGGTCGCATCCCAGGCGATGAAGTTGCCCATGTTCTGGCTGCCCGGGGGCGGATACATCGACAGGGTCGCCCCGACATAGGGCTGACCGGCCGTATACGACACGCGGAATGGCTCGTAATCCATGCACACGTGGTTGGTCGGCACGTAGAACAGCTTGGTATCCGGGCTGTAGCTGCCGGGCTGCTCGTCCTTGGTGCCGAGCGCCGCGGGGCAAATGCCCTGATGGTTCACGTCCGCCGTCTCGGTCGAATATTTCTTGTCGAGAATCGGCCGGCCGTAATCCTTGCTCCCCTTATCCATGTTGATCCCGGTCGCCCAGTTCACCGCCGGATCGTATTTCTCGGCGACGAGCAACTCGCCCGTATCGCGGTTAAGCGTGTAGCCGAAGCCGTTGCGGTCGAAATGCACGAGGGTCGGCACGGTCTTGCCGCCGATCTCCTGGTCGGCGAGGATCATCTCGTTGACGCCGTCGTAGTCCCACTCGTCATGCGGGGTCATCTGATAGACCCACTTCGCCATCCCGGTATCAGGGTCGCGGGCGAAGATGGTCATCGACCATTTGTTGTCGCCGGGACGCTGGCTCGGATTCCACGTCGAGGGATTGCCCGACCCGTAGTAGACCAGGTTCGCCTTCGGATCGTACGCAAGCCAGCCCCAGGTATCGCCGCCGCCGATCTTCCACTGATCGCCTTGCCAGCTCTTGAGGCTCGAATTCGGCGCCGATCGGCTTGCCGAGCGAGGTGGTCTTCTGCGGGTCGACCAGCAAATCCTTGTCGGGGCCCTCGGAATAGCCGCGCCAGACCTCTTTTCCATCCTTTATGTTGAACGCCGCGACCCAGCCGCGCACGCCGAACTCACCGCCGGAGACGCCGACATAGACCTTGTCCTTGACCACCATCGGCGCGCTGGTGCCGGTGGCACCCTTGGACGGGTCGTCGGTCTTGACCGACCAGACCACCTTGCCGGTCTTGGCATCCAGCGCCACCAGGGTGGTGTCAGCCTGATGCAGGAATATCTTGCCGTCCCCGTAGGCGACGCCGCGATTGACGGTATCGCAGCACATCACGGGGATGACGTTCGGATCCTGCTTCGGCTCGTATTTCCAGGCGATCCTGCCGTCGTGGTCGAGGTCGAGCGCGTAGACGGTGTTCGGGAAGGGCGCGTGTACGTACATCATGTTCCCGATGACGAGCGGCGCGCCCTCATGGCCGCGCAGGACGCCGGTCGAGAACGTCCAAGCGACCTGCAGCTTACCCACGTTCTGCGCCGTGATCTGGTCCAGCGCGGAGTAGCGCTGGTTGTCGTAGGTGATGGTCGGCATCACCACGTTCGCGGCGTTCGACTGCATCTTGACGAGATCGTCGCCGCCCGCGGTCTGCGCGACGCCGGCACTAGTCATCAACAGCGGAGACAGCATGATTGCCGTCGTCAGCCAGAAGCCCGACG
Organism: uncultured Alphaproteobacteria bacterium; assembly: GCA_963795435.1. Taxonomy (GTDB): domain Bacteria; phylum Pseudomonadota; class Alphaproteobacteria; order Acetobacterales; family Acetobacteraceae; genus JAFKFI01. The sequence continues at coordinate 2,074,202 of CAWCHV010000007.1, read as the reverse complement.
AACCACGTCGCATTGATTTCCTCCCGTTTATTGCTCGGACGCCCAATGGACGAGCCCCGTCCACCGGTTCAGCCAAGGCGCGCTTGGGAGGAGACGCATCGACGGGTTCTTCGGCGAGCCGATGTTCCGCCTCGCGGGAACTTGCCAGCCGGCCGAAGCCGCCTCGGGGATTTCCCACCCCTCCCAGCCAGCGGGAAATCCGTTGAAGCCAGAGACATGTGAGCGTAGGCAGCGCGACAACACGACTGCAAATCACGCGACCGTGATATGCCGCGTCGAATTCGAGGCGAAACGGAGATAATTTTGTGCAGGCGATGAACGCGCTGGCTGTCCTGACGATGACCCTCCTGGCCGGTGCCTCGGTGGCCCCGGCGGACGACCCCGCGCGCGCGCTGGCGATCGAGACCGTGGCGCCCGGCGACTACGCGCATTTCGGCGAAATCTCGCTGACTACGCCCCAAAACCAGGGCGACATCGCCAATCTCGGCATCATCGTGGGGCGGGACGCCGTCGCGGTCGTGGATACTGGCGGCAGCGTGGCAGTGGGCAAGCGTCTGCTCGCTGCGATCCGCACCATCACCGGCAAGCCGGTGCGCTATGTCATCAACACCCACGAACACCCGGACCACGTGTTCGGCAACGCCGCCTTCGGGCCGGGCGTGACTTTCGTCGGCCATCACAACCTGCCGGAGGAGCTGGCAAAGCGGGGCACGTATTATCTCGGCTCATTCCGCGAGGCACTGGGCGCGGCGGCGATCGCGGAAGTGAAGATCATCCCGCCCACGCTGCTGGTGAATGGCGAGACGACCCTGGATCTCGGCGACAGACGGCTGCTGCTTACCGCCTGGAGCCCGGCCGCGCACACCAATTGCGACCTCACCGTACTCGACGAGACGAGCGGCGTGCTGTTCGCCGGCGACCTGGTGTTCCTGCAACACATCCCGGTGCTCGACGGCAGCGTCATCGGCTGGCTGTCGGTGCTCCCGAGGCTTGCGAAGCTGCCGGCCCGCATTGTCGTGCCCGGACATGGCAGGCTGGTGGCGCCGTGGCCCCAAGCCCTGGAAGACGAGCGCCGCTATCTCACGACGCTTGCCGCCGACGCACGCCGCCTAATCGCCGCCGGCGTGCCGCTCGCGCGGGCGGTGCCGCAGATCGCCCAGTCGGAGCGCGGCCGCTGGCAGCTGTTCGACGACTACAATCCGCGCAACGCCACCGCGGCGTTCAGCGAGCTGGAGTGGGAATAGCATCTCTCGCCGGGGCACGGCCGCGATAGGCGTACTCGGCCGGCGACCCGGCGGAGCCCTGGTCGGCCAGTTCGAGCATCAACGCATGGTGCGGCGACAGCGCGCAGGCCGGGTCGGTGGCGGCGGCGTCGCCGGTGAGGGCGAGGGCCTGGCAGCGGCAGCCGCCGAAATCGATCTCGCGGCGGTCGCAGGAGCGGCAGGGTTCCGGCATCCAGTCGGTGCCGCGGAACGCCTGGAAGGCCGGCGAGCGCGCCCAGATTTCCGCCAGCGGCCGGTCGCGCACCGACCAGAATTCGAGACCCGGGATCGTCTCGGCGGCGTGGCAAGGCAGCACGCGGCCGGATGGCGTGACGTTCAGCGACCGGCGCGCCCAGCCGCCCATGCAGGGCTTCGGCAGCCTCGCGTAGTAGTCCGGCACGACGAGGTCGATCGCCAGCCTTCCCGCGAAGCGCGGTCGCATCTGTTCGACCTCGTCCATCGCGCGCCGCACCTGCTCGCGCGTCGGCATCAGTGCGTCCCGGTTGCGGAGCGCCCAGCCGTGATACTGCGTATGCGCCACTTCCACCCGGCCGGCGCCGAGCGCGGCCGCGAGTTCGACGATGGCGGTTACGCGGTCGATGTTGGCGCGATGGATCACCGCGTTGATGGTGAGCGCCATGCCGAGGCCGACCACCCGCCCCGCGAACTCCAGCTTGCGCGCGTGCGCGCCCCGGTAGCCGGCGATCCGGTCGGACGAGGTCGCGTCGACGTCCTGGATGGAGAGCTGCACATGGTCGAGCCCCTCGGCCGCCAGCCGCTCCAGCCGGGGCGCGTCCAGCCCGATCGCGGAGGTGATGAGGTTGGTGTAGAGCCCGGCCTCGTGCGCCGAGCCGGCGATCTCCACGAGGTCGCGGCGCGACGCCGGCTCGCCGCCGGAGAGGTGGACCTGCAACACGCCCATATCGGCGGCCTCGCGAAACACGCGCGCCCAGTCGGCGGTGGCGAGCTCGTCGGTCCGGGCTTCGAGCGCCAGCGGGTTCGAGCAGTAGGGGCAGGCGAGCGGACAGCGATGGGTCAGCTCGGCGAGCAAGCCGAGCGGGGCCGGCAGGGGGGTCACGGGCGCCATCTCAGGCGACCACCAGCCGCTTGGCGACCAGATCCGCCAGCATGTCGTGCACGTCGTCGGCGATCACCGACCGGTCGGCGGTATAGAGTGCGGCGAGCTCGTCGACGATCTGCCCCGTGGTGCGGCTGCCGTCGCATCGCCGCAGGATTTCGTGGGCCGGACCTTCCGCTTCGATCACCCGTTCCGGGCCGAGCAGCACCCAGGCATTTCGCGTCTTGTCGAAATGCAGCCGGACGCCGGGCGCTAGGCGCGGGCGGTCGGGCAGTTCAGGCATCGGCGGCCTCCGGGACGAAGGCGCCGGGCGGGATCAACCCTGGCGTGACATAAGCGTGGTGCAGCGCATCCAACATGCACCACAGCACGTCGCACTTGAAGGCGAGCGTGTCGATCACCGCCTGCTGCTGCTCGGGCGTCCGCGCCTCGCGCTTGACCCACTCCAGAGCGAAACTGGCGTCGCGCTCGGCCTGCGGCGGGCGCTTGTCGAAATACAGCAGGATGTCCGGCGTAATGTAATCGTAGTGCGCCAGCATCCCCGACATGCGCTCGGTTATGATCTGCGGCGAGAATAGCTCGGTGAGGCAGGAGGCGACAGCTTCAAGCAGGCTGCGCTCGCGCACGAAATGGACATAGGCCTGCACGGCGAACCGGGTGGCCGGCAGCAGCAGCCGCGTCGAGCTGACGGCTTCGCGGTCGAGGCCCAGCCCGTCGGTCAGCCGCAGCCAGCGTTCGAGCCCGCCGGGGCGGCTGTCGTCGCCGTCCTGGTCATCGAGGCGCTTGCGCCACTCGCGACGCAGCGCGGGGTCTTCGCAGCGCCCGATCAGCGAGGCGTCCTTCAGCGGGATCATCGCCTGATAATAGTAGCGGTTGAGCGCCCAGGCCTTGACCTGGCCCTTGCTGCACTCGCCGCCGTGCAGCATCCGGTGGAAAGGATGCAGGCTGTGGTAGCGCCGGGCGCCGAGTTCGCGCAGCCGGTCCTCAAGCTCCGCGCCGGTCATCAGGCTGGTCAAAGCCGAACCTCCATCCCGTCATAAGCGACCTCGAAACCGGCGGCCTCCACCGCCGATCGCTCGGGAGAGCCGGCGAGCAGGATCGGGTTGGTGTTGTTGATGTGCAAGAAGATGCGCCGGCCCGGCAGGTCGCCGAGCCGCTCCAGCGCTCCACCCGGCCCGCTGATCGGGACATGGCCCATGCGGCGCCCGGTTTTCTCGCCCAGGCCGGCGGCGATCATCTCGTCGTCGGTGAACAGCGTGCCGTCGAAGAACACCACATCGGCTTGCAGCCGCGCGCACACCTCGCCGGTGATCTCCGCGCAGGCCGGCGCCACGATTGCGCTTCGGCCGTTCGCCCGCAGCAGGGCCGCATAGGTCGGGCCGGCCTCAGGCTGGGCCGCGGCGCGGTTCTCGCGATACAGCGGAATCTTCCCCGGCATCGGCAGCATCGTGAGGGTCAGGCCGCCGCCACAAGGAACAGGCTCGAACGGCGAGACCTCGATCCGTCGCACAAGAGCGGGGTCGAGCACGCCGAAGACCTGGTTTGCGGCGAGCAGGTCGAGGATCGGACGCGGGGCGAACACGTCCAACCTTTGCCGCTCGCGCAACACCAGCAGGCCGGCAAGAGCGTCGACATCCGCGCCGATCAGCACGACGCCGACGATCGGCGAATCCCGTTGCCCGCCGCGCGGCCGCAGAACGGGCGTCCGTAGGATTTGCTCGCGCAGGTCGGGCGAGGCGCCCACGACTACCCACGCCTGGCCATCGCCGCTGACGGCCACGCTTGCCTGGGTGGCGGGACGAACTCGTGGGTCTCCTGCCCTCGCGAGCACGCAGAGTCGGCACCCGCAGTTCCACTGCGGGAAGCCGCCGCCAGCCGCCGAGCCGAGCACCAGCGCCGTCAGTGCCCCGGCTCGGTCAACCATTCGTGAAGAGCAGGATCGAACCGGTTAGAGTTTTCCGGCCAAGTAGCCGTTGATCTCCATGCCGATGCAGATCTCGCGGAGCGTCGGGCGCGTCCAGGCCATGATGGAGTCTCCTGAATTTCTTCTCGTTGCCATCTGGAACGCGCGCTTCTGCGTCGCGATCCAAGGCCAGACTACGACCTTGCGCTCTGTTTCGTCCAGACTACGCTGCACGCGGATGCGCGGAAGGTCCCGCGGCGGGATCGACGAGGGACGAAACGCTCGCCTGCCTCGCGGGAAGGAGAATGGCCATGAAGCTCCGGGAACCCCGTACGGTTCATCTGCCGCGCCGGGCCTTGCTCGCCGGGGTGGCGATCGCCGCGATCGGCGATCGGGCGTTGGCGCAGGCCCCAGCGCAGGACGATCCGTGGCCGTCGCTGGCGGCGCAGATCTTCGAGGATCGTCCGCTGCGCGACGGCGGCGCGATCGTGGCGATCGACTTGCCTTACCGCGCCGAGGACGCGGCCCTGGTGCCGCTCACCGTTCGCCTCACGCTGCCCCCCGGCGACAAGCGGGAAGTTCGCGCCATCACCTGCGTGATCGACCAAAACCCCTCGCCCCTCGCTGTCGCCTGGTCGCCGGGCTCGAGCAGCGGGTTGCGGACCATCGCGACGCGGGTTCGTATCGACTCCTACACGAACGTGCATGTCGTCGCCGAGCTGAGCGACGGCCAACTCTATGCCAACCAGCGGTTCGTCAAGGCGGCCGGCGGGTGCTCGGCGCCTGCCGCCAAGCAATCCGCCGACGCGATCCCGCCCGGCACGATGCGCTTCCGCCAATTCCCGCCGGCGCCGAATGCAGTCTCCGGCCTGCGGGAGGCGCAGCTCATGATCCGGCACCCGAACTACTCGGGGATGCAGATGGATCAGCTCACCCGGCTCTATGTGCCCGCGCATTTCATCAAATCCGTACATTTGTGGCAGGGGGACGATCCGCTGCTGGTCATCGAGAGCGGCATCTCTATTTCCGAGAACCCGGAATACCGCTTCGACTACCGGCCGAACGGGGCCACCCGGTTTCGCGCGGAGGCCGAGGACAACGAGGGAAAGGTCTTCAAGGACCAGTGGTCCGTCACGCCGGCCTAGCGTGACAGTGCAGCTAGAAGCACCGCACTTCGGCCTCGGCCTGCGCCTCCTCGAGCCCGGTCAGCATCTTGTTCGACATGCCGGCGCGAAACTCCTGGCCGAGATAGCCGCCCGCCGAGCGGCGCATCCGCAACACGGTCTCCGCCTGTTCATACTTCTCGAAGGGAAGCACCGATGCGATCACGTCGATCGCGCACGAGCACCGCCGCAGCGCCTCGGGCGTCCCGCCATTCGTCGCCATGCAGGCGAACACGTATTCGGCGCGGGTTGCCGTCGGGTAGCCGCCACTATCATCGGCGGTCGCCGCGTGTAGCCGGGCAGGCAAGGCCGTCAGCAGGCAGAGGCCGAGCAGAAGTGATTTCATCGCGATGCTCCAGGTCGAGGCTCCCGACGATACTCCTGCTGCTCGCCCTGTGCGGCACCGGGTTCAGCGTGGCGGCGGCGGACCGCTTCTTCGCCTATAATCTCACGACCTCGACCGAGTTCACAGGGCTGTTCCTGGCGCCGGCCGGGACCGAGAACTGGGGCGCCAACCAGGCGCTGAACGACAAGGACAAGAGCCTCGATGCCTCCGAGCGGCTCCTGCTCACCGGCATCGCGCACGGGCGCTTCGATGTGAAGCTGCGGGACCGCAAGGGTCGCACCTGCGTGAAGCGCGATGTCGACCTGACGCGGGACACGAGTTTCGACATCCGCGACGATGATCTGGCCGATTGCCGCTAACCGCTTGATCCGCGACGCGGCGACGATCACCATCCGGCCGCGTATTCCAGGGAGGAGAGACGATGAGGACCCGCGCCGCTGTCGCCCGCAAGGCCGGCGACAAGCTCAGCCTGGAGACGGTCGATCTCGACGGCCCGCGCGAGGGCGAGGTGCTGGTCGAGATCAAGGCCACGGGCATCTGCCATACCGACGAGTACACGCTCTCCGGCGCCGACCCCGAGGGTCTGTTTCCTGCCATCCTGGGCCATGAGGGGGCCGGTGTGGTGGTGGATGTCGGCCCCGGCGTGAGCACGCTGAAGAAGGGCGACCACGTCATCCCGCTCTACACGCCCGAGTGCCGCCAGTGCGAATACTGCCTGTCGCGCAAGACCAATCTGTGCGTGGCGATCCGCGCGACCCAAGGAAAGGGCGTGATGCCGGACGGCACCAGCCGCTTCTCGGCTGGCGGCGAGCCGATCTTTCACTACATGGGCACGTCCACCTTCTCCAACTTCACCGTGCTGCCGGAGATCGCCCTGGCGAAGATCCGCGAGGACGCGCCGTTCGAGAAGGTCTGCTACATCGGCTGCGGCGTGACCACCGGCATCGGCGCGGTGATCAACACCGCGAAGGTCGAGGCCGGCGCCCGCGCAGTCGTGTTCGGGCTCGGCGGGATCGGGCTCAACGTGATTCAGGGACTGCGCATGGTGGGCGCCGAGCAGATCGTCGGCGTGGACCTCAATCCGGCGCGCAAGCCGGCGGCGGAAAAATTCGGCATGACGCATTTCGTCAACCCGCGCGACGTCGAGGGCGACCTGGTGCCCTATCTCGTCAACCTGACGAAGGGGGGCGCCGACTACTCCTTCGAGTGCATCGGCAACGTGAACGTCATGCGCCAGGCGCTCGAATGCGCGCATCGCGGCTGGGGCAAGTCGGTGATCATCGGCGTCGCCGGGTCGGGACAGGAGATCGCGACGCGGCCGTTCCAGCTCGTCACCGGCCGCGTCTGGATGGGCACCGCCTTCGGCGGTGCGCGCGGGCGCACCGATGTACCGCGGATCGTAGACTGGTACATGGATGGCCGCATCAACATCGACGATCTCATCACGCACGTGCTGCCGTTCGAGCAGATCAACGAGGGCTTCGATCTGCTGCGCCGGGGCGAGTCGATCCGCACGGTCGTGACATATTGAAAGGATCGGCAGAACAGTCGCGGAGCGGCCCGGGTGACCCGGCGCGGACGCACCAACGTTCTGATGCGGGCGTTCCGGTCCTTGATGCCGCGAGATGACAGATTTATCGAGCGGTTCTGCGAGCACTCCAAGCTGATCGTGCCGGCGGCGGAGGCTTTTCGCGCCCTGATGTCCGGAGACGGTCGCCTCGAGGAGCACGTCGCCGAGATCAGCCGGCTGGAGGAGGCCGCGGACCAGGTCGCGCGGGAGACCGTGCTGGCCATCCACCGCACCTTCGTGACCCCGTTCGATCGGTCGCAGATCCTGGACCTGATTTCGGCCCTGGACGACACGATCGATCTGATGAAGGACACCGGGCGGCGCATGGTGCGCTACGGCGTCGGCTTTACCCCGGAAATGCAGGGCATGGCCGACTGCATCGTGCGCGCGGCGACCGAGCTGCGCGACGGTATGCCGCTGTTGGGCGCGATCAACCGCAGCGTGGATCGTCTCAACGCGATGTCCGTCTCGGTTCGCCGCATCGAAGGCGAAGCCGACGAGCTTCTGGATCACGGGCTGCGCGTCTTGTTCGCCAGCGACAATTCGCCGGGCTACAAGCTGACCGTGGAAAAAGTTTATGACCTCGTCGAGGCGGTCGTGGATCGGTGCGAGGACGTTGTCGACGTGATCGACGGCATCGTCGTCGAGCAGGTCTGAGCGCAACTGTGACCCCCCTTATCGTCGGCGCGCCGGTGCTGGTCGCGCTGGTCGGGGTGGCACTGCTGTTCGACTTCCTCAACGGCCTGCACGACAGCGCGAACTCCATTGCCACGGTGGTCTCGACCCGGGTGCTGCGACCGTTCACGGCGGTGCTGTGGGCCGCGTTCTTCAACTTCATCGCTTTCACCGTATTTGGCCTGCACGTCGCCGCGACGATCGGGGAAGGCGTGATCCGCGCGGGGGTCGCCGATCCCGTCGTGGTGTTCGGCGCGCTGGCGGGGGCGATCGTGTGGAACGTGCTGACCTGGTGGCTCGGCATCCCGTCCAGCAGCAGTCATGCGTTGGTCGGCGGACTGGTCGGCGCTGGAATGGCGAAGGCGGGGCCGGGCGCGATCGTCTGGGCCGGCGTTGCGACGATCGGATCGGCGATCGTGCTGTCGCCGCTGACCGGGCTGCTCGCCGCGATGCTGCTGGTGCTCGTGGTCTCGTGGCTCGCGGTCCGTTCAACGCCGTTCGCCGTGGATCGCCGGTTCCGCGTGCTCCAGTTCGTCTCATCATCGCTGTTGAGCCTCGCGCACGGCGGCAACGACGCGCAGAAGACGATGGGTGTCATCACCGTTCTGCTCGTCTCACAGGGCCAGATCACGGGTGGATTCCATGTCCCGCTCTGGGTGGTGCTGAGCTGCCAGGGGGCGATGGCCCTCGGGACGCTGGCCGGCGGCTGGCGCATCGTTCGCACCGTCGGGTCGAGAATCACGCATCTCACGCCGATCCAGGGGTTCTGCGCCGAGACGGGCGGCGCGATCGCGCTGTTCGCGGCCACCTGGCTCGGGATTCCGGTGTCGACCACCCATACGATCACCGGATCGATCATCGGCGTCGGCGCGGCGAGACGCGCCTCGGCGGTGCGTTGGGGGGTCGCGCGCAGCATCGTCGTGGCCTGGGGCGTCACCCTGCCCGCGTCCGGACTGGTCGCGGCGCTTTGCTATCGCCTGGGCGCGGCTTTCGTGCCGTGACGCGCTCGGGCCAGCCTATCCGATCCGCAGCAGCCGCGCTCCCTCGCGGCGCAGCCACGGGATCGCCGTCTCGGCGTGCGGCGTGAGGGTGTCCACCAATGTCCAGAACCGCTTGCCGTGGTTCATGTGGCGCAAATGTGCGACCTCGTGGGCGGCGACGTAGTCCTGCACGAAGGCCGGGGTCATCACCAGGCGCCAGCTGAAGGCGAGCGAGCCGTCCGGGGCGCAGCTGCCCCAGCGGGTGAGAGTGTCCTTCACCGTGATCCGGCGGGGCTTGAGGCCGGCCGAACCCGCCTTCTCGGCGACCAACGTCCCAAGTCGGCGGCGAGCCTCGGCGCGCAGGAAGTCGGAGACCCGGCGGGCCAGGAACTCGGCCGCCCCGGTCACGCAGATCGCCCCCTCCTCCACCCAGGCCGCACCCCGCCGGTCGGTCACGTGGCGGATGCGGTGCTCGATGCCGTCGAGCGGCACCAGCGCTCCGTCCTCGAAGCGGACCAGATTGGGCAGTGCGGCGATCCGGTCGGCGATCCATTCGGCGTGGGTCGTCAGCAGCGACATGCCGGCCCCCCGGCCGGCCCGGGTCGGAAGGGTGACGACGACGGCGCCCTCGCGCGGGTCGATCCGCAGGCTCACCCGGCGGGCGCGGGCGCTGCGCCGCCATGCGACCCGGGCCGGACCGCCGGGCAGCGACACGAGCTCAGGCTCTGGCGTATCCATCGCAGGCCAGAAAAGCCGTCCGGCGCGATTCGTCAATAAAGCTCTGGTTGAGCGGCGGGATCAGGCGACCGCCTCGGCCTCCACCTCGATCAGCAGGCGCGGGTCGGCGAGGCCGGCGACGAACAGCAGCGTGGAGGCCGAGGCGTGGTCGCCGAAGAACGCCTGGCGCGCCTCCCGCCACGCCGGGAGGCTGGCGCGGTCGGTCAGGAAGGCGGTGGACTTGACCACGTCGGTCGGCTTCATGCCGTGGGCAGCGAGCACCTCGCCAAGATTGGCCAAGGCCTGCGCCATCTGGGCCACGGCGCCCTCGGCCATCGTGCCGTCGGGGGCGATCCCCACCTGACCCGAGATGATCAGCCGCCGGGTCCCGCCCTCGACCAGCGCGGCGTGGGAATAGCGGCCGCCGGGGGAGTGGACGGTCGGCGGATTGCTCAGCGAGACGACGGGCATGGGTTCCTCCGGGGTTGGCGCGTCATGCTGGCTCCCGACGCGGCACGGCGGCAAGGGGCGCAGGGGTCGTGACCCGGGGCCAGGGGTGCGCTAAGAGGGCCGGCTTGCGGAGACACCTGACGTGAACCAGCCTGCCCCCAAGCCGAACAGCTTGCGCACCGGCCCCGATGCGCGCGGCCGGTTCGGCGCGTTCGGCGGCCGCTTCGTGGCCGAGACGCTGATGCCGCTGATCCTGGAGGTCGAGCGCGCCTACGATGGGTGCCGGACGGACCCGGCGTTCCAGGCCGAGCTCGACCGCTATCTCAGGGACTATGTCGGCCGGCCGAGCCCGCTGTGGTTCGCCGAGAGGCTGACGGAAAAGCTCGGCGGGGCAAAAATCTACTTCAAACGCGACGAGCTGAATCACACCGGCAGCCACAAGGCCAACAACTGCATGGGCCAGATCCTGGTGGCCCGGCGCATGGGCAAGACCCGCATCATCGCCGAGACCGGGGCGGGCCAGCACGGGGTCGCCACCGCGACGATGTGCGCGCTGTTCGGCCTGCCCTGCACCGTCTACATGGGCGTCACCGACGTCGAACGTCAGGCGCCCAACGTGTTCCGCATGAAGCTGCTGGGAGCCGAGGTGAAGCCGGTCACGTCCGGCGCCGGCACCCTCAAGGACGCGATGAACGAGGCGATGCGCGACTGGGTCGCCAATGTGCGCGACACTTATTATTTGATCGGCACTGTCGCCGGACCGCACCCGTACCCCGCGATGGTGCGCGATTTTCAGTCGGTGATCGGCGAAGAGGCCAAGGCCCAGATGCACGAGGCCGAGGGACGACTGCCGGACGCGGCGGTGGCCTGCATCGGCGGCGGCTCCAACGCGATGGGGTTGTTTCACCCATTCCTCGACGATTCTTCGGTCAGGCTGATCGGCGTGGAGGCGGCGGGACGCGGGCTCGATACACACGAACATGCCGCGAGCCTGTCGCGCGGCCGTCCCGGCGTGCTGCACGGCAACCGGACCTATCTCCTGCAGGATGCGGACGGGCAGATCCAGGAGGCGCACTCGATCAGCGCCGGGCTCGATTATCCCGGCATCGGCCCGGAGCATTCCTGGCTGCACGAGATGGGACGGGTCGAGTATGTCGCGGCGACCGACGAGGAGGCGCTGGCGGCGTTCCAGCTCTGCACCCGCACCGAGGGCATCATTCCGGCCCTGGAACCGGCGCACGCGCTGGCCCATGTTACCAAGCTGGCGCCTGAACTCGGGCGGGACAAGATCATCCTGATGAATCTCTGCGGGCGGGGCGACAAGGACATCTTCACCGTGGCCGAGCATCTCGGGGTGAAGCTGTGAGTTGCATCGCCGCCCGCTTCGCCGCCCTCAAGCAGGAGGGTCGGGGCGCGCTGATCCCGTTCCTCGAAGCCTGGGACCCCGACGCCGCGACCTCGATGGCGATCCTGCGCGGGATGCCGGCGGCGGGGGCGGACCTCATCGAGATCGGGATGCCGTTCACCGACCCGATGGCGGACGGCCCGACCATCCAGGCGGCCGGCAAGCGCGGCCTCAGCGCCGGCGTGACGCTGGCGCGCACCTTGGCGATGGTGCGCGACTTCCGCCGCGAGGACGACGCCACGCCGGTCATTCTCATGGGTTATCTCAATCCGATCCTGTCATATGAAACGGAACGGTTCTGCCAGGACGCGGCGGCGGCTGGCGTCGACGGGCTGATCGTCGTCGACCTGCCCACGGAAGAGGCCGATCTCTTGGCGCCGCACGCGGTGGCGCGGGGGCTCGACATCATCCGTCTGGTGGCGCCCACGACCGACGATGCGCGGATGCCGCTGGTGCTGAACGGCAGCTCGGGCTTCATCTATTACGTCAGCATCACCGGCATCACGGGCACGCGCAGCGCGACGGCGGAAGATCTCGCGGCCAACATCCCGCGCATCCGCCGCGCCTCCGACCTGCCGGTCGCGGTCGGCTTCGGCGTCCGCACGCCGGCGCAAGCCGCCGAGGTGGCGCGGCTCGCCGACGCGGCGGTGGTCGCGTCGTCGCTGATCGACACTCTCGCCGCAAGTCTTGACGAGCACGGCCGCGCGCGCCCCGACAGCGTGCGCCGCGTGCTCGACCAGGTGTGTGCGCTCGCCGAGGGCGTGCGCGGCGCGAGGGCGGCCGTATGAGCGACCAGCCGGACAACATCGTGCTGATCTATTTGCGTCGTATCGACGAGAAGCTCGACCGGGTGATCGGCGACGTGCAAGACCTGAAGCGGCGCGTCACCTCGCTCGAGGAGTATACCGCGCGGCTGCATCAGGACTATGCCGGCTTGCAGTTGCGCATGGACCGGATGGAGAGCCGGCTCGACCATATCGAGCGCGCGCTCGATCTGCATGGCGTGCGCCCATGAGCTGGCTTACCGAATACGTCCGTCCGAAGATCCGCACCCTGTTCACGCGGCGCGAGGTGCCGGAGAACCTGTGGCAGCAATGCCCCGCCTGCGAGCAGATGATCTTCCACACCGACCTTGCGAAGAACCTCAAGGTCTGCCCGCATTGCGGCCACCATCTGCGCGCCTCGGCGCAGGAGCGTCTGGCGTGGACGTTCGACGAGAACGCCTACACGCGCATCGAGCTGCCCAAGGTTCCAGTCGACCCGCTGAAGTTCCGCGACAGCAAGCGCTACACCGACCGGCTGAAGGAGGCGCGCGAGACGACGCATCTCGACGACGCCATCCTGGTCGCGCACGGTACCATCGCCGACGCGCGCGCGGTGGTCGCGGTATTGGCGTTCGACTTCATGGCCGGCTCGATGGGGGCGGCGGTGGGCGAGGGGATCGTTGCGGCAGCGCGGCTTGCGGTGCTGCAGGACGCACCCTTGATCGTGTTCACCGCGTCGGGCGGGGCGCGGATGCAGGAGGGCGCCGTCAGCCTGATGCAGATGCCGCGTACCATCATCGCGACCCGGTTGGTGAAGGAGGCCGGGCTGCCGTTCATCGTGGTGCTCACCGATCCCACCACCGGCGGCGTGACGGCGAGCTTCGCCATGCTGGGCGACCTGCTGATGGCCGAGCCTGGCGCGCTGATCGGCTTCGCGGGGGCGCGGGTGATCGAGCAGACGGTGCGCGAGAAGCTGCCCGAGGGATTCCAGCGCGCCGAATACCTCCACGAACACGGCATTCTCGACATGGTCGTCAAGCGCACCGAACTCAGGGACGTGCTGGCGCGGGTGATCGATCTGCTGCGCGTCAAGGATCGGGAAGCGGCTTGATGATGGTGTGGGACGCGCCCCCTCACCCAACCCTCTCCCCCAAAGAAGGGGAGAGGGCTTTTCTTCTCCCTCTCCCCCCGCTTGGGGGAGAGGGCCGGGGTAAGGGGGTGGCCAGCACCCGCGTCGAAGGCATCGTCGAGCGCCTGCACGGGCTGCATCCACGGCTGATCGACCTCAGCCTCGAACGGCTGCAAGGGCTGCTCGCGAAGCTCGGTCATCCCGAGCGCCGCCTGCCTCCAGTGGTCCACGTCGCCGGCACCAACGGCAAGGGCAGCACCTGCGCCTTCGTCCGCGCCATCGCCGAGGCGGCGGGGTGGCGCGTTCACGTCTACACCTCGCCGCACCTCATCCGCTTCAATGAGCGCATCCGCATCGCCGGGCGGCTGGTCAGTGACGATGCGCTGGCGGAGGCGCTGGAAGCCGTGGAGCGGGTGAACGCGGGCGCGCCGATCACCGTGTTCGAGGTCATCACCGCCGTGGCGCTGCACCTGTTCGCGGCGACGCCGGCCGATCTATGCGTGCTGGAAGTCGGGCTCGGCGGGCGGGGAGACGCGACCAACGTGATCGAGCGGCCCGCAGCCAGCGCGATTACCTCGATCTCGCTCGATCACCGGGAACTGCTAGGCGACACGCTGGCCGCCATCGCCGCCGAGAAGGCTGGCATCCTCAGGCGCGGCGTGCCCGTGACGCTCGGAACGCAGGACGCCGCTGCGAATGAAACGATCCTTGGTTGCGCCGAGCGCGCGGGCGCGCCAGTGCTGCTGCGCGGGCGGGACTGGCAGGTGTCGCCGACCGGTGCGGGCTTCCGCTTCGTGGACCGGCACGGCGGCCTCGACCTGCCCTCCCCCGCGCTGCCGGGCGAGCACCAGATCGACAACGCCGGCATCGCCATCGCCAGCGTGCGTACCGCATTCCCGGATCTGTCCGGCGAGGCGATCGCGCGCGGCATGGCAAAGGCCGAATGGCCGGCGCGGCTTCAGCGCCTCACCGGCGCCCTCGCCCGCCTGCTGCCGGCCGACTGGGAACTATGGCTCGACGGCGGACACAATCCGGGCGCAGGGGAAGCGCTCGGGCAGCATCTGGAGCACTGGTCGGACCGTAAGCTGCACCTCGTCATCGGCATGAAGCAGGCCAAGGACTCGGCGGGTTTCCTGCGGCCGATCCTGCCGCACGCGGCGACGGTGTGGGCGATCGCCGAGCCGGGGCAGCATCTCGCGCTGCCGGTGGAGGCGATCGTCGCGGCGTCGGACGGCGTCGCGCGACCGGGGCCGACCTTGGCGGCGGCGCTGCGCCAAGTCCCGCGTGACGGCGAACCTGCGCGCGTGCTGGTCTGCGGCAGCCTTTACCTTGCCGGCGAGGTCCTGAAACAGGATGGTGCGGGCTGACATGCTGTTCGCCCGCCCAGCCCGTACCCCGCCGACCGGCGAGCCGGCGAGCCTGCCGCGCTCGGGGTCGATTGCCACCGCGCGCATGGCGGACGCGGTGCGCGCACTGGCGATCGACGCCATCGGGGCAGCGCGCTCCGGCGATCCCGCGATACCGCTGGGCATGGCAGACGCCGCGACCGTGCTGTGGACGCGGTTCATGCGGTTCGACGCGGCCGACGCCCGCTGGCTCGATCGCGACCGCTTCGTCCTGTCCGCCGGCCAGGGCGCGGCCTTGCTTTACGCGCTGCTGCATCTGACCGGCCACTCCGGCATGGGGGTCGAGGAGCTGCGGCGCTTCCGCCAGCTCCACTCCCCGGCCGCCGGACACCCCGAATATGGCGAGCATCCGGCAATCGAGGCCAGCACCGGACCACCCGGCCAGGGGCTCGCCAGCGCGGTGGGCATGGCGCTTGCCGAGCGGATGATGGCGGCGCGATTCGGCAAGTCCCTGGTCGATCACCGCACCTGGGTGATCGCATCTGACGGCGATCTCATGGCGGGCGTCAGCCACGAGGCCGTCGGGCTCGCCGGGCATCTCAGACTCGAGAAGCTGACGGTGCTCCATGACGACAGCGCGCCGCCGCGTGGAGCCCACGGCGCGCCGCCGCGTGGAGCCCACGGCGCGCCGGCGCGCGGAGAGCACGGCGCGCCGGCGCGCGACCACGGCGCAGCTGCGGGCGACGGAGAGCTGGCGTGCTCGGACGACATGCTGCGCCGGTTCGCCGCGCAAGGATGGGCGGTGAAGCAGGTGGACGGGCACGACGCGGCACAGGTCGGCGCCGCGCTGTCCTTCGCGGTGCGCTCCAAGAAGCCGACGCTGATCGCCTGCCGCACGACGAAAGGCCACGGCGCGCGGAACCCGCGCGCGGCCCGGCAGGGGCTCGGCTGGAACGATCCGCCGTTCATCGTGCCGGACGGGCTGGCTGAGCGCTGGCGCGCTGCCGGCAACCGGGGGGCTGCCGCCCGGCGCGGCTGGCTGAAGCGGCTCGCGCACCATCCGATGCGCGCGGAGTTCGAGCGCGTCATGGCCGGGCGGCTGCCCGAAAGCTGGCACGAGGCGGTCGCCGCGTTGCGCGCGGGGATCGCCGGGCTCCGGCCGGAGATTGCCACGCGGCAAGCGAGCCGGCTGGTGCTGGACGCGCTCGCCCCGGCGCTGACGGAACTGGTGGGCGGCTCCGCCGGCCACGTCGGGGCGAACCACACCTGGGCGCAGCACATGGGCGCCGTTTCGCCCGGCAACTACGCGGGGCGCTACGTGCATTACGGCGTCCGCGAGCACGCCATGGCTGCCTGCCTCAACGGCATGGCGCTGCATGGCGGGTTGATCCCCTATGGCGGCACCTTTCTCGCCTTCGCCGACCACGCGCGCCCGGCGATCCGGCTGGCCGCGCTGATGCGCCAGCGGGTGATCCACGTGCTGACGCATGACAGCATCGGGCTCGGCGAGGACGGGCCGACCCACCAGCCCGTCGAACACCTGGCCAGCTTGCGCGCGATGCCCAATTTGCACGTTCTGCGTCCGGCCGACGCGATGGAGACGGCGGAGTGCTGGGAACTCGCGATCCGCCGCACCGACGGGCCGAGCCTGCTGGTGCTGACCCGTCAGCCCGTGCCGGCGCTGCGCAGCGACATCGGCGAGAACCGCTGCGCGCGCGGCGGCTACGTGCTGGCCGAGGCCGAGGGCGCGCGCCAGGTGACGCTGATCGCCACGGGCTCGGAAGTCGCTATCGCGCTGGTGGCGCGCGAGGCGCTGGCGGCCGAGGGAGTGGCGGCGGCGGTGGTCTCGCTGCCATCCTGGGAATTGTTCTCGGCACAGGACGAGGCGTATCGCGCCGAGGTGCTGGGCGGCGTGCCGCGCGTCGGCGTCGAGGCGGCGTGCGGCTTCGGCTGGGAGAGATGGCTGGGCGACGGGGGCACCTTCATCGGCATGACCGGCTTCGGCGCGTCGGCCCCGCAAGAGGAACTCTACCGGCATTTCGGGATTACCCCGGAAGCCGTCGTGGCGGCCGCCCGAAAGCGGCTGGGCTGATACAGATGAGGAGAAGCGAGCGATGACCGTGAAGGTCGCCATCAACGGGTTCGGACGCATCGGACGTCTGGTGCTGCGCGCGATGATCGAGAGCGGGCGCGACGACGTCGAGTGCGTGGCGATCAACGACCTCGGCAGCGTGGAGGCCAATGCCCACCTGTTCCGCTTCGACAGCGTGCACGGCCGCTTCCCCGGCGAGGTAGAAGTTTCCGGCGATACCATCCTGATTCGCCACAACGGGCGCAGCTACGGGCCGATCCGGGTGTCCGCGGAGCGCGACCCGACCAAGGTGCCGTACAAGGGCGTCGACGTGGCGCTGGAATGCACCGGCATCTTCGCCAGCAAGGAAAAGGCCTCGGCGCTGATCCAGGCGGGTGCGCGGAAAGTGCTGATCTCGGCGCCGGCCGACAACGTGGACGCCACCATCGTCTACGGCGTCAACCAAAAGGCGATCACGCCCGCGATGACGGTAATCTCCAACGCCTCCTGCACCACCAACTGCCTGGCTCCGATGGCCAAAGTGCTGCACGACAATTTCGTCATCGAGCGCGGCTACATGGTAACCATCCACGCCTATACCGGCGACCAGAACACGGTGGACACGCTGCACAAGGATCTGCACCGCGCCCGCGCCGCCGCCGTCTCCGCCATCCCGACGACGACGGGGGCCGCGCGCGCGGTCGGCCTGGTGCTGCCGGAACTGAAGGGGAAACTCGACGGCACGGCGATCCGTATTCCGACGCCGAACGTTTCCCTGGTCTCGCTCGACGTGAACCTCAAGAAGCAGGCGACCGTGGACGAAATAAACGCCGTGATGCGCCAAGCCTCGGCCGGCGAGTTGCGCGGCATCCTCGACTACAACGCGCACAAGCTGGTCAGCGCGGACTTCAACCACGTGCCTGCTTCCTGCACCTTCGACGCGACGCAGACGGCCGTGGTGGACGGCGCGTTGGCGCGGGTGATGGGCTGGTACGACAACGAGTGGGGCTTCTCCAACCGCATGTCCGATACCGCCGCGCTGTTCGGCCGCTTGTGAAACGATGAGCTTCCGTACGCTCGACGGGGTGGATGTCGCCGGCAAGCGGGTGTTGCTGCGCGCCGATCTCAACGTGCCGGTGCGCGACGGCAAGATCACCGACGCGACGCGCATCGAGCGGCTCTCGCCGACCATCCGCGAGCTGTCCTCCAAGGGCGCCAAGGTGATCGTGTGCAGCCATTTCGAGCGGCCCAAGGGCAAGCGCGTCCCCGCGATGTCCTTGAAGCCGGTGGCGGACGCGGTCGGCGAGGCGCTGGGCCAGCGCGTGCGCTTCGCCGAGGACTGCGTGGGTCTGCCCGCGCAGCAATCGGTGGAGCGCATGGCGCGGGGCGACGTGCTGGTGCTGGAGAACACCCGCTTCCATCCCGGCGAGGAGGCGAACGATCCCGAGTTCGCCAAGAAGCTGGCATCGCTCGCCGATCTCTACGTCAACGATGCCTTCTCGGCGGCCCATCGCGCGCACGCCAGCACCGAGGGCGTCGCGCACTTGCTGCCCTCGTATGCCGGGCGGCTGATGCAGGCGGAGCTGGAGGCGCTCCACGCCGCCCTCGACCAGCCCGAACGGCCGGTGGCGGCGATTGTCGGCGGTGCGAAGGTGTCCACCAAGCTCGAACTGCTCGGCAATCTGGTCGGGCGGGTGAACCTTCTGGTCATCGGCGGCGCCATGGCCAACACCTTTCTTGCGGCACAGGGCGCCGAGGTCGGAAAGTCGTTGCAGGAAGCCGAGATGCACGACACCGCGCGCGACATCCTCGCCCGCGCCAAGCAGGCGGGCTGCGACGTCGCCTTGCCGGTCGATGCGGTGGTGGCGCGCGAGTTCAAGGCCAACCCGCCGACCGAGACGGTGCCGATCGGCGCGGTGCCCGCCGACACGATGATCCTCGACGTGGGGCTGGCGACGGTCGCCGATCTGGTGGCACGGCTGAGCGCCTTGCGGACCCTGGTGTGGAACGGCCCGCTCGGCGCCTTCGAGACCCCGCCGTTCGACGCGGCGACGGTGGCGCTCGCCAAGGCGGTCGCGGCGGCGACCCAGGCAGGCAAGCTGCGCAGCGTGGCCGGCGGCGGCGACACCGTCTCCGCGCTGCGACACGCCGGGGTGCTCGACCAGTTCAGCTACGTGTCGAGCGCGGGCGGCGCGTTCCTCGAGTGGATGGAGGGCAAGACGCTCCCGGGGGTGGCGGCGCTCGGGTGAGGCGGCATCAAATCCTCCGCCACCACCGCCGCGTCAGCGCCAGCACGAGCAGTCCCTCCATCCCGCTTGCCGCCGTCGCCCAATGCGCGCCGATGAGGTTGGCGAGCCAGCCGAGATGGACGAATCCGACCGGCCCGATGCCGATGCAGACCGACAGCACGCCGAGCATCCGGCTGCGCATCTCGGGAGGGGCGGCGAGATACACCAGCGTCGCCTGCATGATGCTGAACCCCGCGCCGCCCAATCCGGTGAACAGCAGCGCGGCGCCGGCGATTGCCGGGACGGGGATCAGCGCGAATGCGGTCAGCATCACGAAATACACCGCGACGCCGCCGACATAGGACGCGGCGTAGAAGCGCGGCCGCAGGAACAGCGCCATCAGGATGGCGCCGCAGAACGCGCCGATGCCGTCCATGCTGGCGAGAATGCCGATGCCCTCGGGGCCGAGATGCAGCCGGTCCTGCCCAATCACCGGGATCATGCTGGTGAACGGCCAGCCGAACACGTTGTAGATGACCGTCACCAGCAGCGTGCCGATCAGCCGCCGGTCGCGCCGCACCAGCCGCAGCCCCTCGGCGATGCGGGCGAGCACCGCCCCCGAGCCCGCCGCCAGCGCCCGGTTGCGGTAGCGCACCGCGTAGGCCGACCACAGCGCGGTGAGATAGAGCAGCACGCTCAGCGCGAACACGCTCTCGATGCCGCCCGAGGCCAGCAGCAGGCCGCCGAGGGTGGGGCCGACCATGCGGCTCGCGTTGTTGGCGCCGACGTCGATCGACATGGCGGTGCTCATTCGCTCGGCGCCGACCACCTCGCCCAGCATGACGCGGCGGACCGGGTTGTCGGTGGCCCAGCCGAGACCGTTGAGGAAGCTCGCTGCCGCGAGGTGCCAAACCTGCAGCGCGCCGGCATGGGCGAGCCAGGCGCAGGCTGCCGAGGTCGCGCCCATCAGCAGAACGACGAGAAGCAGCGCGGTGCGCCGCTCGATCTGCTCGGCGGCGGCGCCGAGGAACGCGCCGAACAGGCCCATCGGCAGCAGCCGGAGCATGGTCAGCATGGCGACGATGAAGGCCGAGCCGGTGCGCTGGTAGGCGAACACGCCGATCGCCACGGTCTCCAGCCAGCGCACGATGAAGACGATCAGCCCGACATGCCACAGTCGCCAGAAATCGGCGTCGTCGAACAGCCGCAACCGCCGGCCGGGCAGAGGCCGCGCGGGGCTGGAGGGAAGCACGTGCCTGAACGTCCTCGCTGGTCGGTCCGGCTTGATGCCGGACTCGGCCACGATCCTGCCGCCAGAGGTGGACCGCCGCAACCTTCCACCAACCTGAGGAGTGCCGGGGCGATTGGGGTCGATGAGACCGCCGCGACTGACGGGCTCTTGGTGACTTTTCGGAAACCCGGCGACATCCCGACCCTTTAGCCGCGCGATGATCGCGCTGTTTAGCGGACAGCGGGAACAGCGGGCGGCGTAGACCTCCCCCCAACGCCGCCTGGAAACCTGGCCGCCGAGCCCCATGCTCGGCGGCCTTTTTTCTTGGACGATCTTCATGTATTGTTAACTGATGCGGTTCATGATCCTGCGCATGTTGTCGACCAACTCCCTTGCGGCCTTCTCGGCGAGCGTCGCGCAGACGAGCCTCTCCTCCAGGCCGGCGATGTCTCCCGCCGCCGGCGCGTCCGGCACGGGTCCAGTGACCCGGGTTCGGGCGACCGGAATGCAGGGCCAGCCGCAGCCCGCGCCGCAAAAGCTGGCCCCGGCCGAGGGCTCCGCGCCTCCCGGGCGAACCCTGCCCCGCGGATCGCTGCTCGACCTTTCGGTTTGAGGGCGGGGCGGCGCGATCCGGGCAGTCTGATCGAAGGCAGTCTGATCCGGGGCAGTCTGATCCGGGGCGGTTTGATACGAAGCAGTTTGATACGGAGTCTGATCCGGACGGCGTGAACCAGGCGGGGGCATCCGGGCGGTCTGATCCGGACGGCGTGCACCAGGCGGGGGCATCCGGGCGGTCTGATCCGGACAGCGTGAACCAGGCGGGGTGATCCGGGCGGTCTGATCCGGACGGCGTGAATGGGATCGGTGGCGCTCTCGTCGTCCCGGCCGTGGCGACCAGGGCGTGGTACCCAGTCGCCCCGGTGGACTCCGGGGTCACAGTCGAGAGCCCGGACTATGAGCGCGAAGCGATGCGCCCGGCGACGTTTCGCGGAGGGCCTTGAACCCGCACCACGAACGCGGCACCTTTGCGGAAATGCCCGACTTCATTCGCCGCGTTCCGGACGGCGATAACCGCGAGCGGCTCGTCTGCCCCGATTGCGGCCACGTGGCCTACGAGAACCCCAAGGTGGTGGTCGGGTCGGTTGTCGTGGCAGGCGAGACGGTGCTGATGTGCCGCCGGGCGATCGACCCGCGCAGGGGCTTCTGGACCCTGCCCGCCGGCTATTTGGAACTCGGCGAGACGGTAGAGGAAGGGGCGCGGCGCGAGGCCTGGGAAGAAGCCCGCGCCGAGATCGCGCTGGACGGCATCCTGGGCGTGTTCAGCATCAGCCGCATCGGTCAGGTCCAGGTGATCTTCCGCGCCCGGTTCGAGGGTGCGCCCGCCTATGCGATCGGAGAGGAGAGTCTCGAGGTCCGGCTGTTCCGGCCCGAGGACATCCCCTGGCGCGAAATTGCATTCCCGTCGGTCCATTGGGCGCTGGATGCCTGGCGGCGGGGCGGCGGTGGCCCGCTCGCGGCGCCGGCCCGCAATCCGGCACAGGACCCGCGGGGTGTGAACGGGCTGCCCGGGTCCGTGGCGGGCGGGCTATGAAACGGCGCGCCTTCCTCGCGGCGGTGTTCGGGATCGCGGCGATGGGAGCCGCCCCACGCCGGTCCGCGCCCGTGATCCTGTCGCCGGACGAGAATTTCCCGCTGCCGCCGGTCCCGCCGGCGAGCCCGCCCGACTTCCAGGCCGCCCCCGTGCCCGACCTCGACCTCAGCGCTCCCGCGCAAGCCGAGCGCAATAGCGGACCGCAGCTCAGCCCCGATCTCTTCAACCAGCGGCAATACAACGGCGGGCAGGGCTACACGCCGGGCTCCACGATCGAGCGGCAGCAGCAGCAGCGGCAGCTGCCGGTCCCCGGCTTCAATCTCAAGATGCCGCTGCAGTAGCTATTCCGCGGCAACCGGCACTGCCTCGCCGTGGCGCGCGGCGGAGCGGGCGCTGCCGGCGCAGAGCAGGCTCAGCAGCAGGATGACGGAGACCAGCACGAGCACCAGTTCGGGATGGCCGCGGTCGATCAGGAAACCGAACGGCACCGGGGTGATCGCCGAGCCCAGCGGCAGCCCGGCGCTGACGAAGCCGAACACCTTGCCGATCTGCCCCGGCGGCGCCGCGTCCTTCACCATCACGTCGCGGGGCGTGCGGCTGGCGCCGAGCGCGAGGCCCGAGAGGAACACGAGCCCGATCGCCACGATGCCGGGGACCGGCAGCACGCCCACCGCCAGGATCAGCGCGGCGGAGAAGGTGGTGAGCACCACCGCGAAGCTCAGCAGGTGCGTCTTGTAACGGTCGGCGAACCAGCCGCCGACCAGCGTGCCGCAGGTCGAGCCCGCCATGTAGGCGAACAGCGCCGTCGAGGCGACCCGGAGGTCGAGGCCCTTGACGGTGTGCAGCACGGTGATCAGCCAAGCCTGCACGCCGGCTCCCGCGCAGGCGCCGAGCATGAAGAAGCCGAAGAACAGCAGCATCGGCCTGGTCATCAGCAATTGCCGCCCGCTGATCGGGGCGCCGGCGTGGCGCGGCGGCTCGCGCGCCTGGTCGATCAGGATACGGCTCTGCAGCAGGATCGCGCCGACGATCGGCACCCCGAGCAGCCCGACCAGGATCAAGCTGCCGCGCCAGCCGATGGCGAGCATCAGCAGCGCGATCACCGGCGCGCCGGCGGAGAAGCCGAGATTGCCGCTGAAGGTGTGCAGCGCGAAGGAGCGGCCCATGCGGTCCTTGTCGACCGAGCCGCTGAGGATGGCGTAGTCCGCCGGGTGGATCACGGAGTTGCCCACGCCGGACAGGACGGCGAGGACAAGGATCTGCCAGAACGCGGTCGCCAGCCCCATCGCCGCGATTGACAGCGACATGAGTAGCGCCCCGCCGACGAGGAACCGCCGCGCGCCGTGGCGGTCGACCAGAAAACCCACCGGCGTCTGCAGGACCGCGGTGGTGCCCGACATCAGCGCGACGGAGAGGCCGAGCTGCGCGAAGCTCACGCCGAACGTCTTCTGCCAGACGAGGAACATCGGCGGCAGGCACAGCACGTAGAAATGCGACATGAAATGGCCGGTGCCGATCAGCAGATTGACCCGGGTGCCACGGCTGAGCGCCATCGCTCGTCATCCTTCCGGCGGCGAAAGGGCAAGAATGCGGCTGGAGGCGCGGAGCGTCAACGGATCGCCCGCAAGCCGGGGAGGCCCTTCTTTCCTTCTCCCTCGCTTGGGGTGAGGGGGCGGGCGATTCCGGCCTTCCCGCGGTGTGCCATACTGATCAACCGATGATCCGCGCTCACTTGCCCGTCTGGACATTGCTTTCCCCGCTGGCCGGTTGGCTGCTGCTGGCGGCTTCCCTCGCAGTCGCGCATCCCATTTTCGATCTGGCGCTCGGCGCGGGCCTGGTCGCCTGCGTGCTGGCGGCGGTGCATCACGCCGAGATCGTGGCGCACCGCGTCGGCGAGCCCTTCGGCACGCTGGTCCTGGCCCTCGCCGTGACCGTGATCGAGGTGGCGCTGATCGTCTCGCTGATGCTGGCCGGCGGCGAGGCGACGGCTGCACTCGCGCGCGACACGGTGTTTGCAGCGGTGATGATCATCCTCAACGGCATGGTCGGCGTCTGCCTGCTCGCCGGCGGCTCGAAGCATGGCGAGCAGGCGTTCGGGCTGTACGGCGTAAACGCCTCGCTGGCGACGCTCGCCACGATGTCGGTCATAACGCTCGTGCTGCCCAACACCACGACGACCACGGCCGGCCCTATGTATTCGGTCAGCCAGCTCGAGCTGATCGCGGTCGCCTCGCTCGTACTCTACGGCGCGTTCGTGCTGGTGCAGACAGTTCGGCATCGCGACTATTTCCTGCCCCAAGGTGCCGCGGCGCACGACGCGGAGGAGCACGCCGCACCGCCGAGCGGGTCCGCGGCGGCGTTGAGCGCGGTTCTGCTGCTCGCCTGCCTCGGCGCGGTGGTGCTCCTGGCCAAGACCCTCGCCCCGACCATCGAGGCGGCTGTCGACGCCGCCGGCGCCCCCAAGGCGGCGGTGGGCGTCATCATCGCGGCGATCGTGCTGTTGCCGGAAAGCCTCGCCGCCTTGCAGGCCGCGCGCGCCGACCGGCTCCAGACGAGCCTCAACCTCGCACTCGGCTCGGCGCTGGCCTCGATCGGGCTGACGATCCCCGCCGTCGCGCTCGTCTCGGTGGTCACCGGCTGGACCCTGGTGCTGGGGCTCGATCTCAAGGCGATGGTGCTGCTCGGGCTATCGCTGCTGGTCGCCACGCTATCGCTTGGCAGCGGCCGCACGACCATTCTGCAAGGCACCGTCCATCTCGTGATCTTCGCCGTCTACCTGTTCACGACCGTGGTGCCGTGAGGGGGTGAACGACTTCACGACCCAACGGAGGCTCGTCAGCGCGTATCGGTGTGGAACGCCTTGCCGACGATCTTCCAGCCCTCGGCGAGCTTCGCCAACGCAAGGCAATCCGCGGGGGGATCGCGCACTGCACCTTCGCGAACGCCTTCGCCGGGCCCGAGCGCCGGGTCCGGCGCAACGCGGCATCGGTGCGTGACAGTCCGTCACGACACGCCATCGTGACGAAGGCCGTTGCGAAATGGGCTGGGTTACGCACACGATCCGATGCAATCTACGGCCGTGGTGGACCGGCGTTCCCGCCCGGCCACCGGCGTTTCCCAGGTCCGTTTCCCAGGTCCGTTTCCTTCGAGGAGATCGAGGACAATGCGGTACATTCCCTGCGCGATCGGCGCGGCAATGGTCGCGTCTGCGGCCATGTCCAGCACCGCGCACGCGACGACCTACACCTTCACCAACATCATCGACCCGCTGAACCCCACCTTCACCCAGGCGCTCGGCATCAACAACAGCTCGTTGATCGTCGGGTACGGCAATGCCACGATCTTCAACGGCTTCACCCTCACCTTGCCGCCGGTTCCGGCCAACTTCACGCGGTTGAACTTTCCCGGCGCGGATGGCGGCACGCAGGTCATCGGGGTCAGCAACGGCGCCTCGCCCACCTCGGTCGGGTTCTACATCAAGGGCGGGGTGACGAACGGCTTCGCCAACACGGGCGGCCAGGGCGGGACGTTCACCACGGTGGACGCGCCCACCTTCGCCTTCACCCAGCTGCTCGGCATCAACCACGCCGGCACGACGGCGGCCGGCTATTGGACGCACGATGCGGCGGGCGCGACCGGGCAGATCGCCGGCACCGTCTCCGGCGGCCCGAGTTTCACGGCGCCGAGCTTCACCAACATCAACGCGCTGCTGCCGACGAATTTCAACAGCCAGGCGACCGGCGTGAACGACGCCGGCACGGTGGTCGGCTTCTATCAGCTGGCGAATGGCAACTTCTCCGCCTTCACCGACAAGGCGGGAACCATTACCTCTTTCCAGGCGCCCGGCTCGGCCTCAACCCAGGCGCTCGGGGTCAACGACCTCGGCAACATCGTCGGCGACTATGTCGATGCGGCCGGCGTGATGCACGGCTTCCTCGATATCGGCGGAATGTTCACGACGCTCGATCCGACCGGCTCGACGGCGACGACGATCAACGGCATCAACGACCGCAACACCGTGGTCGGTTTCTACGTCGACGCCGCCGGCAACACCATCGGCACCGTCGGCACCCCGGTGCCCGAGCCGACTTCCATGCTCGTCCTCGCCGCCGGTTTGGCCGGGCTGGGCGTTGCCCGGCGGCGGCGGAGCGCGGACGCATGATCGCCGGTTGACCATTCCCGCCCGGGATGCTGGATCGCGCTGCGGTCCGGCATCCCGAGGGGTCACGTGCGTATCGGCATCGACATCGGCGCGAGCAAGATCGAGGCGGCCGCGCTCCCGAGCGGCGAGACCAACGCCACGCGCCGCCGCCTGGCAACTCCGTCGGCGTATCACGACGCGCTCGCCGCGATCGTCGCGCTGGTCGAGCGCAGCGAGGCCGGCCTCGGAACGGCGGCGAGCGTCGGCATCGGTTTCCCCGGCAGGATCGACAAGGCCACGGGGCGATTGCGCAGTTCGACGGCGCTCGATGGCCAGCGTTTCCAGTCCGATATCGAGAGGGCGCTCGGCAGGCCGGTGCGGATCGCCAATGACGGGGCCTGCTTCACCCTGTCCGAGGCGGTCGACGGCGCGGGGGCCGGTCTGCGGACCGTGTTCGGCGTGATCCTCGGAACCGGATGCGGCGGCGGGGTGGCGGTGGACGGGCGGTTGCTGGATGGCCCCAACGGTGTGGCGGGTGAGTGGGGCCACAGCCCGTTTCCGCTCGCCAGCGGGTCCGACTTCCCGCCGCCGCGCTGCTGGTGCGGCCGGCTCGGTTGCATCGAGGCGATGCTGGCCGGACCCGCGCTGGCGCGCGACGCCGACGGGCCGGCCGCGCACGACGCAAGCGCCCTCCCTGATCGAGCCGCGTCGGGCGATCTGCGCGCGAAGGCAGCACTCGACCGGCACGCCGAACGGCTCGCCCGCGCGCTCGGCTGGGTGGTGAACCTGATCGACCCGGACGTGATCGTGCTCGGCGGCGGCCTGTCGAACATGGATCATCTCTACGCCCGGCTGCCCGCGCTCCTCGCCGGGCATGTCTTCGGCGGAAGCTGCGCGACGCCGATCCTGAAACCGGTCCACGGCGACAGCTCCGGCGTGCGTGGCGCGGCCTGGCTCTGGCCATGAGGTCGGTGCGTCAGGACATGTCGGGCGAGGCCGGCGGCGGCCAGACGCGAAGCGTGTGACCGAGCAGCAGCGACAGCTCCAGTCCCGCGCTGCCGCCGTGCCCGATCGTCACGGGCGGTAATGTCGCCATGCGCGCGAAGATGGGCGCGTATTTGGCGGCGGCCCGCTCGGCGTCCTCGGACCGCACGACGATGAGCACGTCCTTGCCCAAGGCGGTGGCGGCGGGCCGGTTGAGGCCGAACTGGCGGTCGTCGGTGTCGAGGCAGATCACCGTCTCGCTGCCGCCGAGCGCGTAGGCGATCTTCCCGGTGTCGCGCCAGTTGACCCCCGCGATGACGAGACCGTGCCGCCCGGCCAGCCCCCGCGCCGCGAGCGCGGCGGGCAGATCCGTCCAGTTCACCGCGTCCAGGGACGGGTCCTTGCCGGCCTGGAAATAGGACGAGAAGCCCGGCAGCCAGCCATAGCCCCCCTGCGCCGCGACGATCGCCACCCCAGCCAGCACGAACAGGGCGGTGCCGACGAGCCAGATCCGCGTGACCCGCCAGCCGCGCTCCAGGTCGCGCGCGACCAGCGCGCCCAGAAGGGGGAACAGCATCAAATAGCCCGGCGCCGCCCAGTGGTACAGCACGCGATGGCTCGACCAGGCGGAGACCAGGGTGAACACCAGGATCGGCGGCGCGCCGAGGCAGCAAAGCAGCCATCCCCGCCATTCGCGCGGTCCGCGCCCGATCGCCCGGACGAAGACAACCATCAGCGGCAGCCAGATCCAGGGCAGCAGGAACAGCGCCTCGCCGCCGAGGGTCACGAGCGGCATCGCCGGCGAGAACGCCGCGCCCTCGGCGCGCCCGGCCTGAAACGCGAACGACGCCCAGCCATGCAGCGCGTTCCAGATCAGCACCGGCAGAAAGATCAGGGTCGCGACCAGTCCGGCAAGGTAGGGCTCCGGGCGCGCCAGCCAGCGCCGGTGCTCCCGCTGGGTCGCCAGATAGACGCAGGCCCCCACGAGCGTCAGCGCGGCCGAGTATTTCGCGAACAGCGCCAGCCCGGCGCAGAGCCCGCTGGCGAGCCACCAGAGCCGCGCCGGGCGGCCGGAGCCCTGCACCGCGTACACCAAGCACAGGGCGGCGCCGAGCAAGGCCGCGTCCAACGGCCCGTCCGGCAGCACCCAGCCGCCGGTGGTGACGCCGAACACCGGGGCGAGATTGAGTGTCACCGCGGCCCATAGTCCGGCGCGCGGCGTGTAGAGCGTCCCGGCGAGCCGGTACATCAGCCACGTGGACAGCCCGAACAGCGCGATGAAGGGCAGCCGCACGATGAGTGCCGCGTCGCTGCTGGCGAGCCAGCTCGCGCCCCAGGCCAGCCACCACGCGGCCGGCGGGTGATCGAAATAGCCGAGCCGCAGCTCGCGCCCCGCCGCCACCATGTAGCTCTCGTCCACGCCGAGACCCAGCGCCAGCCCGAACAGGATGCGCAGGCCGCCGGTTGCCAATATCAGCAGCAGTACGAGCGTTGCGTCGTCTGCCCGCCCAGCACTGGGCAATCTGCGCATCGAGCCCCCGAGAATGACGATCCGGCAGGCCCACGCTGCCCCGGGAGGGTTCTACCCGCCCGCACGCGCCGAGCGCGATTTCGGAATTGACCGTATGCTACCATACAAGTCGCGAATGTCGGAACTCCAGGCGGCCCCGCCCGCATGAGGCACACGGAGATGGCACATGGTTATCCCTGAGCTTCGCACCGCGCGACTGCGCTTGCGCGCCTTCCGCGCCGACGACCTCGATGACTACGCGGCGGTGCGCGCAGAGCCCGAGGTCGCGCGCTATATCGGTGGGCCTCTGTCGCGGGCCGAGGCCTGGGACCGCATGGCGGCGATGGTCGGGCAATGGGCGCTGCGCGGCTACGGCGTGTTCGCGATCGAGGAGGGCGCGTCCCGCCGGGTGATCGGCCATGTGGGTATCCTGCACCCCACCGACTGGCCGGAGCCCGAGATCGCCTACACGATCGGCCCCAATGCCTGGGGGCAGGGCTACGCGACGGAGGCCGCCCGCGCGGTGCGCGCGTGGGCCTTCGACAGCTACGCTTTCCCCCGCCTGGCGAGCTTCATCGTGCCGTCCAACGCGCGCTCCATCCGGGTGGCCGAGAAACTGGGGGCGGTCCGGGACGGCACGGTCGGGCTGCGGGGAGCGACCGTGGATGTCTGGGTGCATCGGCGGCCGGACGACACGTGATCCGGACCGCGCCACGTCGCCGCCGGGCGTTGGACCGGAACCCTGGGCTGTGCTAGGCGGCGCGCATGTCCCACGCAGCGCCATTGCCGCTCATAGCCGTGCTGAACGGCCCGAACCTCAACATGCTCGGGCTGCGGCAGCCCCATCTCTACGGCGGCGCGACCCTCGACGACGTGGAGCAGCTTTGCGCCGAAACGGCCGAGGCGCTGGGGCTCGCCATCGACTTCCGACAGACCAACGGGGAGGGCGAGCTGATCTCCTGGGTGCAGGAGTGCCGTGACCGGGCGGCGGCGATCGTCATCAATCCGGGGGGCTACAGCCACACCTCGATCGCGCTGATGGACGCGCTGTTCGCGGCGGAGTGTCCGGTCATCGAGGTGCACGTGACGAACATTCACCGCCGCGAGGAGTTCCGGCATCAGTCCTTCGTCTCCAAGGCAGCGGTGGGGGTGATATGCGGTCTCGGCGTTCGCGGCTACGCCTTGGCCCTGACGGCGGTGGCCGATCTGCTCGCGGAGAGCCCATGATCCGTCTTCCCTTCGACGCCGAGGCGATCAGGACACTGGCCGCGATCCTGACCGAGACCGGCCTCACCGAGATCGAGATCGCCGAGAAGGACAGCCGCATCCGGGTGGCCCGCGCGCCCGCGCCGGTGGCGGCGTACGCGACGGCGCCGGCGGAGATGGCCTCCGTGACGATCCCCGCCGGATCGGTCCAGACGGTGCCGGCGATCGTCGATCCGAGCCAGCATCCCGGCGCGGTGCTGAGCCCGATGGTCGGCGTGGCCTATCTGTCTCCCGAGCCGGGCACCCCGCCCTATGTCACGATCGGCCAGACCGTCGAGGCGGGCACGACCCTGCTGCTGATCGAGGCGATGAAGACGTTCAACCAGATCAAGGCGCCGAAATCCGGCGTGGTGGCGCAGATCCTCGTCGTCTCCGGCGGCCCGGTGGAGTACGGCGAGGTGCTGATGGTCCTGGAATAGCCGGTTGTTCCAGAAGATCCTGATCGCCAATCGGGGCGAGATCGCGCTTCGCGTGCAGCGCGCTTGCCGCGAACTCGGCGTCGCCACCGTCGCCGTCCACTCGACGGCGGACGCCGAGGCGATGCATGTGCGCCTCGCCGACGAGAGCGTGTGCATCGGGCCGCCCGCCGCGCGCAACAGCTATCTCAACAGCCACGCCATCCTCTCCGCCGCCAGCATCACCGGCGCGGACGCGATCCATCCGGGCTACGGCTTCCTCAGCGAGAACGCCGACTTCGCCGAGATGGTGGAGGCGCACGGGCTCACCTTCATCGGCCCGTCGCCCGCGCATATCCGCATGATGGGCGACAAGATCGCCGCCAAAGAGGCGATGGCGGCACTCGGCGTGCCGCTGGTGCCCGGCTCGTCAGGCGCGGTGCCGGACCTCGCGACGGCCGCGGCGGTGGCCGAGCGGATCGGCTATCCGGTGCTCATCAAGGCGGCGGCCGGCGGCGGCGGGCGGGGCATGAAGGTCGCGCGGGACGCCGCCGGGCTCGATGAAGCGTTCCGCGTCGCCCGGGCGGAGGCGCGCGCCGGCTTCGGCAACGACGCGGTCTACCTGGAGAAATACCTCGACCGCCCGCGCCATATCGAGTTGCAGGTGCTGGCCGACGCGCACGGCAGCGTCGTGCATCTCGGAGAGCGGGATTGCAGCTTGCAGCGGCGACACCAGAAGCTGCTGGAGGAGGCGGGCTCCCCGGTATTGACCGCGGCGATGCGCGATCAGCTCGGCGGCACCGTGACCTCGGCGCTGCGCCGCCTCGGCTATCGCAACGCGGGAACCCTCGAGTTCCTGTTCCAGGATGGACAGTTCGCCTTCATCGAGATGAACACGCGCTTGCAGGTGGAACATCCGGTGACGGAGATGGTGTGCGGCATCGACCTTGTGCGCGAGCAGATCCGCATCGCCGATGGCGCCGCGCTCGGATATTCGCAGAAGGATGTCCTGTTCAGCGGCCACGCGATCGAGTGCCGGATCAACGCCGAGGACCCCGAGAGTTTCGCGCCTTCTCCCGGCCGGGTCACCGCGTTCCACGCGCCGGGCGGCCTCGGCGTGCGGGTCGATTCGGCGCTCTACGCCGGCTATCAGGTGCCGCCCTATTACGACAGCCTGATCGCCAAGCTGATCGTGCACGCGCCGACGCGGCCGGAGGCGATCGCGCGGCTGCGGCGCGCGCTGGACGAGTTCGCCGTCGTCGGCGTCGCGACCACCATCCCGCTGCACCGCCGCATCGTCGACGAACCGGCGTTTCAGACCGGCGAATACACGATCCACTGGCTCGAACGGTTCGTGGCAAAGCACGATTGAGACGGAGGCGCCAGGGTCTGCTCCGGCGCCTTCGTCGTCATTCGCTAGGCGGAGTGGATGCGGCGGCGGAACGCCAGGCCGACGAGACCCGCCATTCCGGCGATCATCAGCGGCAGACTGCCGGGTTCGGGGACGCCGGCCATGCCATACACCGCGACGCAGCCGAGCGAGCAGAGCGGGTTGGCGAGGGCGGAGGTGGTGCCCTCGAGCGGCACGTAGACGAACCCGTTGCCCGGGTCCACGGCGATCGAGTGCGCGTTCACGTTTGGCAGCGACACGGATTGCAGGATGCTCAACGTCATGTCGTTGACGACGTCGAACACCCGGCCGCCGGCACTGTTCACGCCGGTCACGTAGAAGTTGCCGTTTTTCGGATCGTACCAGAGCTCGTCGGATCCGCTGACCTGCGTAAGGGTCTTGACGAGCGAACCGGCGCCGGCCGGGTTGAGCACGATGGTCTGAGTGCCCTTGTTGCCGCAACCGACCATGAGATTGCCGCTCGCGCCGAGGACGAGGCCGGTCGGCGAGCAGGACGCAATACCCAGATTGGCGAAATTGATCACCTTTCCGACGGTCCCGTCGGTTTTGATCTCCGCGACCCCGCCCGGACCGCCATTGATGACCGGGACCGAGATGAAGAACGAGCCGGTCTTGGGGTCCCACACCGACTGCTCGAGACCGTCGGTCGGGGCGGCGCCGGGGATGACGATGTGGCCGTGGACGATGGCGCCGGTGCTGGCGTTCACCAGCGTCCCGAACGCGGGAGTGTCCGCGTTGTTGGCGACCAGCACCAGGTTGGCGGAGGGCGAATAAGCCATCTCGTCGACCCGGAACTTGCCGCCGGTGTTGATCGGCGAGAACTGGACCGGCGGCGGCAGCGCGTTGCTGGTGATGTTGTACGTCCGCAGCAGGCTCCCCGCGTCGCCGGCGAACAGCGTGTGCTGGGTGCTGTTGCTGACCGTCAGCACGCCGTCGGGACCGGAGATCGAGGTCGACTTCTGCTGACCCGCGAACCCCCGCACCCGCCCGAGGAACATGTTGCCGGCGAACACGTCGACCGCCGCATTCGACCGGTCGGCCACGTAGTCGCGCCGGGTGGTCGGATCGAAGAAGCTGATGTCGAACGCCGTGAACGCCCCGCCGGGATTGGGGTTGATCGTGTCGCCGGCGCTCGGGATCGCGATGGTCGTGACCAGCGAATAGGGACTGAACGGACCGGCGACCGCCGGGCTCGCCGCGCCCGTCGCGGCGAGCAGGCCCGCCAAGGCCGCCGAGTGGAACTTCCGCATGGATGTTTTTCCTCCAGACCAGCTGTTTCTTGTTGATGCTTTCGACAGGGCGGCTTCCGCTCGTCGTTTCACGCAAGACCTAGCGGCGGGCGAGGCGGCCGGCTCAACCGAAAGTATTCACGCGCGGCTTCTGATGAACCGCGCGTTAAGCAGCTTAACAGCACGCGGCGGCTTCGCGCAACAATTCCGGGTGAGGACCGTGCCTGCCGCCCGTAGGCAACCGCCCGTACGCAACGGCTCTTCCGCCGGGTCGCCAGCGAGGGCAGTATGGGGCCATGTCGCGGCGCATCGTGGAGATCACGCCGGAGCTGATACTGCGGGCTTATCGCCACGGTCTGTTCCCGATGGCGGAGACGCGGCGCGGCGACCGGCTCTATTGGCTCGATCCCGAGCGTCGCGGGGTCTTGCCGCTCGACGGGTTCCATCTGCCGCGCCGGCTGTTCCGATCGGTGATGTCCGACTTGTTCGAGGTCTCCGCCGACCGGAACTTCGCGGCCACCGTCGCGGCCTGCGCGGCGGCGGCGCCCGGACGCGAGGACACCTGGATCAACCATCAGATCGAGCGGCTGTTCGGCGAGTTGCACCGGATGGGCCACGCCCATTCGGTCGAGTGCTGGCAAGCCGGGTGCCTCGTCGGCGGGCTCTATGGCGTGGCGCTGGGCGGGACGTTCTTCGGCGAGAGCATGTTCAGCACCGTGCGGGACGCCTCCAAGGTGGCGCTCGTGCATCTGGTGGCGCGGCTGCGGCTGGGCGGGTTCCGCCTGCTGGACACGCAGTTCGTCACTAGCCACCTGGCGCAGTTCGGCACCGAGGAGGTCGCGCGGGAGGACTACAAATCCCTGCTCGCCGCGGCGGTGGACGTGCCGGCGCGCTGGATCGCCTCGCCGCCGCCATCCGTGCTCCTCGCGGAAATCCGCTCCCTGGCCGGGCGCCGGGCGTGACGCCCCGGCGTCTCGCCGTGCTGGCGCTTTTCGCGGGCGCGGCGCCTGGGTTCGCCGTGGCGGGCGAGCATCCGCCGTTGACCGCGACGCGCGACGCGACGGTGCTCTACCGCGCGGAAGGCCCGCGCGATCAGGCCGCCATGTCGGTCCGCGTGCATGTCAGCGGCGGGAAACTCCGCGTCGAGCCGGCGGACCTGCCCGGCTATGTCATCGTGGATCGCGACGCCGGCCGCGTGCTGATGGTGATGCGCCAGCCCCAGGTCTATTTCGAGACGCCCGCGAAGTCCGAGATGGTGCGCGACTTCCTGCCGAGCGAGCGGATGCGCTTCACCCGCGAGGGGTCGGAGCGTGTCGCGGGCTTGTCGTGCACGGTCTGGGACGTGCAGGCCCCGGAGGGACGGACCGGCCGGGTCTGCGTCACCTCGGACGGCATCGTGCTGCGCGGCCAGGGGCACGACCCGCAATACGGCAGCGGCAGCGTCGAGGCGGTATCCGTCACCTACGGGCCGCAGGCCGCCGGCCTGTTCCAGCCGCCGGCCGGATATCTGAGGATGGACATTCCCCGCCTGCCCGCCGGAGCGGGCGGCGCGCCACCGGCGCGATGAGGCGGCTCGGCCTGGTGGCCCTCGCCGGGCTCGTTCTGGCGCCGGGGGCCACGCGGGCGGCGGACGGGCCGGTCCTCATCCCGACCCGCGACGTCGCCGTGACCTATCGGATGGATGCGGGCGGCCGGGCGCTGGAGCAGCGGATGCGCTGGTCCGTCGCGGCGCGGCGGATGCGGATCGACCCGCCGACCCCCGGCATCTTCCTGCTGATCGACTACGCCGCCCGCCGGATGGACGTCGTGCGCGAGCCCGAGCGGTCCTTCGTCGAAATGCCCGCGCCGGCGACGCTGCCCGGAATCGGAGGCCCGGAGACGGGATTGCGGGAGGGACGTTACGTACGGGGCGGCGCCGACGAAGTGTCGGGCATGGCCTGCACCGACTGGACCACCCAGGACGCGAAGGATCGCGCGACGGACATCTGCGTCACCGCCGACGGCGTGCTGCTGCGCGTGCGGTTGAACGGGCGCACGCTGGCCGACGCAACGCGGGTGGAATACGGGCCGCAGGATGCCGCGCTGTTCGAACTCCCCCCAGGCTACACCCGGATGACGCAATCCCGATGACCCAACCTCCGCTGACCCGGCGTCGACCGAGGAAGCTGCCCTGGCGTGACCGGGCCGGCCGGCTCGCGCCCTTCAAACTCGCGGTGTTCCTCGCCCTGTTCGTCCCCGGCATCGTGCTGGCGGTGCAGTTCGCAATGGGAGTGCTCGGTGCCCGCCCGCTGAACGCGGTGATCCACGGTACCGGCCTGTGGACGATCCGCCTGCTGCTGACCGCGCTGGCCGTGACGCCCGCCCGCGCGGTGTTCGACTGGCAGCGCCTGCCGCTGGTGCGGCGGATGATCGGCGTGGGCGCCCTGGCGTATGGCCTGATCCATCTCACGCTCTACTCGATCGACCAGAACGGGCACATGCTGCACGTCGCGGCCGAGATCATCCATCGCTTCTATCTCACCATCGGCTTCACCGCCCTGCTCGGGCTCGCCGCACTCGGGATCACCTCGACCGACGCTTCGGTGCGTCGGATGGGGAAGAACTGGAAGCGGCTGCACTGGCTGGCCTACCCGATCGGCGTGCTGGCGGTGTTCCACGCCACCTTGCAATCCAAGGTGGACGTCAGCGAGGCGATGGTGATGGCGGGATGCTTCGTCTGGCTGATGCTGTGGCGGCTGCTGCCCGTGGAATTGCAGCGCCGGCCGCTCGCGCTGATGCCGCTGGCGGCGCTTGCCTCGGCCGCCACGACGGGGATCGAATACACGTGGTACGCGCTCGCCACCCACATCCCGGCCGACCGGGTGCTCGCCGCCAATCTCGACTTCGAGGACGGCCTGCGCCCGGCCGTCTGGGTGCTGATCGCGGCGCTTTGCATCGCGGTTGTCGCGGCCGCGCGAAACCGCAGCCGTCGCGGCGCGGTGCGTCCGGCGTGATCAGGGGTCGGATCGGATGAAGCGAAGACGATTGCTCCAGCAGGCAGGCATGATCCCGCTCTTGCCGATGGTCGCGGCCCACGCGACGGCTCCCGTGCGGCGCGTCCGCCCCGGCGACCCCGCCTGGCCTTCGCCCGCGCAGTGGGACCGGCTGAACCGGGATGTCGGCGGACAACTCGTCAAGCTGCGATCCCCGCTCGATGTGTGCATGAGCGCGCCGGGCGGCGCGGCCTGCGACGAACTCTTCAGGGAACTGAAGAACCCGTATTTCATCGGCGACAGTCCGGCACTGACGCAGACCACCGGCTGGGCGGATGCGTGGTCCTCCGCTCCGAGCGCCTACGCGGTCGCCGCGCGAGAGACGAAAGATGTTGTCGCGGCCGTCAACTTCGCACGCGAGAACAATTTGCGGCTGGTCGTGAAAGGCGGCGGCCACAGCTACCAGGGAACCTCGAACGCGGCGGATTCCCTACTGATCTGGACGCGGGCGATGAACGACATCGCCTTGCACGACGCCTTCGTTGGCCAAGGCTGCGCGGGAAAGCAGACGCCGCAGCCGGCCGTCACGGTCGGGGCGGGCGCGATGTGGATCAACGCCTACAACGCCGTGACCACGAAGGCGGGCCGCTACGTGCAGGGCGGCGGCTGCCTGACGGTCGGTGTCGCGGGGCTCGTCCAGAGCGGCGGCTTCGGCAGTTTCTCCAAGAACTACGGCACCGCGGCGGCGAGGCTGCTCGAGGCCGAGATCGTCACTGCCGACGGCGCGGCGCGGACGGTCAATGCCTGCACGGAGCCCGAGTTGTTCTGGGGGCTCAAGGGCGGCGGGGGCGGCAGCCTCGGCGTCGTCACCAGGCTGACCTTGCTAACGCGCGAACTGCCGGACTTCTTCGGCGCGGTGAGCGTCACGATCCAGGCGAAGTCCGATGCGGCCTTTCGCCGGCTGATCGCCCGGCTGATCGAGTTCTATGCCGAGGATCTGTTCAATCCGCACTGGGGCGAGCAGATCCGCTTCCGGCGCGACAACAGCGTCGACATCGAGATGCTGTTCCAGGGACTGGACCGGTCGCAGGCCGACGCCGTTTGGCGGCCGCTGCTGGATTGGGTCGCAGGCTCGCCGCAGGTTTTCAGCGTCGCTCCGGCGCCGAGGATCGTGAGCGTTCCGGCCCGCCACTTCTGGGACCCCGCGCTTCTCAAGAAGGCGCCCGGTGTCGTGCTGACCGACGCTCGGCCGGGCGCGCCCGAGGACAATGTGTTCTGGGCCACCAATCTCGGTGAGGCGGGATTTTACCTCCACGCCTATCAGTCCGCCTGGCTGCCCGCCTCGCTCCTGCGGAAGGACCGGCGGGAACTCCTGGCCGACGCCTTGTTCGCGGCTAGCCGGCACTGGCAGATTGGCTTGCATTGCAACAAGGGGCTGGCGGGAGCTCCGGCCGATGCCGTGGCGGCGGCAAGGGACACCGCCATGAACCCGGCGGTGCTGGATGCCTTCGCTCTGGCGATCATCGCGACCGGCGGGCCGCCGGCCTATCCCGGTGTTCCCGGTCACGAGCCCGACTTGGCGCTCGCGCGCCGACATGCCGGCAGCATCGAGGCCGCGATGGATGAGTTGCGCAAGCTGGTGCCGGACCCGGGCTCCTATGTCTCCGAAAGCAACTTCTTCGACGCCAATTGGCAGCGGTCGTTCTGGGGGTCGAACTACCCGAGACTGCTCGCAGCGAAGAAGCAGTACGATCCCGATGGGCTATTCTTCGTGCATCACGGCGTGGGCAGCGAGGACTGGAGCGCCGATGGTTTCACGAGGCTGGCCGGACGCTGAGACAGCGTGAGCGCGCGCCCTTCCCGCTGATGCGAGCCCGCCGTTCATGATGCCGTCCAGGGATCGACGACAGTTAGGCCGCAATCCGCGAAGCCGCCCGAGTCGCGGGTCACGACGCTCGCACCCCGAGTGCGCGCGACGGAGGCGATCATGAGATCGGCGGTCGCGGCCGGCCGGCCGGCGCTGCGGCGGCTGGCGAAAAGTTCCGCGTAGATGACGGCGGCATCGGCGTCGAACGGCAGCACGCGGCCGGCAAAATCCTCCCGAAACATCGTCGTCGCCGCGACCCGTAAGGCGTCGCGCCGCCGGCCCTTGGGCAAGACGGCGATGCCGGAGAGAATTTCCGCCTGGCAGACGGCGACGGTGAACAGCTGATCGAGCGGCCGCGCCGCCAGCCAGCCGGCGACCGCCGGCGCCGGGCGCGAGCCCATCACCGCGGACAGCACATTGGTGTCGAGGATGAAGATCAGTCGAACCGGGGCGGATCGCGCGCCGGCTCACGTGCCGGCAACTCGAGGTCGTCAATGCCGCCGAACGGGGCGAAGCGCGCACGGATGCGCTCGTAAAGATTCGGTTCCGGCTTCCGCTCGGGCTCTCGCAACGCATCCCGCAGGATCTGCCGCACCTCGGCTTCCATCGAATGGCCGTGCTGGGCGGCGCGCACGCGCAAGCGCTCCTTCAAAGTCGAATCGAGGTTGCGGATCGTTAGATTGACCATCCTGGAATCGGCTGCCTGCATGAATGCATTGTATGCGATGCGTACACTGAATGCAAACTTGAAGCTAACGCAAGTGGGAGCGCCAAAGCGCGGCAGGCTCGGCGCGGCGCCGGCGGCTGGATCCGCAGCGGGGTGAAGGAGGCGATGTATCGCGCGGCCTGCCGGCAAGACGAGCGGCGACTTTGTGGTTGCCAAGTTAGCTCATTTAACGCTATGTTGCGGACATGGCCCCAGCCGACCCAACCCCCACCGCACCGGCCCGACGCTTCGGCCTCCGCATCGAGGAGTTCAAGCGGGCGGTGGCGGAGGACATCGCGCGGGATCACGGCACCCGAGGGCCGCTCGCCCTCCTGCTCCGGGCCTTGTTCGAGCGCATCTTTCGGATGTTCGACACGCTCCGTGCGGAGTTCGAGGCGCACGGCCATGCCGCGCCCAGCGCCCAGGCGGCCGCCGGCGAAGACGACTCGGCCGCGCATTCCGGCCGGACCGGTGCTGGCGCGGTTCCGGGCGAATCACCCCTCCCGCCGGTTTCAGCACATGCTGGAAAAGCCGGAGACGCAGGTGCTGCCCAAGGCCGCGCGGCAGGCCAGCGGGCCGCTCCGGCCGCACCGACGCATGATGGTCGCCGAGCCACCGCCGCGGCGGTGGCGCCGGACGCCGCAATCCCGATCTCCACCGGGCCGCGCGCCGTGAGCCGCGGCAGCGGCCGCTCGCCCGGCATCACGCCCGCCGCGCCGCGGCCGAGCCGCTCCCGCCGCTGGCGCGTCCATCGCCGGCCCCTGCCACCCTGGCCACCCCCGCATTTTGCGGACCCGACGGGGCAGCGTCTCCTTGCGTCCTAAACGTTGCCAATTAGCAACATACTGCCATCAGCCGAGTGCCTTCGCCGCCTCCATGACCGCCGCCGCGTGGCCGTCGACCTTCACCTTGCGCCAGACTCGGGCGATCCTTCCTTCGGAGTCGACGAGGAACGTGGCGCGATCCATCCCCATGTATTTCTTGCCGTAGTTCGACTTCTCCACCCACGTCCCGTACGCGCCCGACACAGTGCCGGTCGCGTCCGAGGCGAGCGGAAAGGTGAGCTGGTATTTCTCGGCGAATTTCTCGATCGGCGGCATGGGGTCGCGCGAGACGCCGATCACGTCGAGGCCGATCTTGCCGAGTTGCGGCAGCGCCTCCTGGAAGGCGCAGGCCTCCTTGGTGCAGCCGGGCGTGTCGGCCTTGGGGTAGAAATACAGCACGAACGGCTTGCCGCGCATGGCGGCGAGGCTGACCGTGCGCCCGCCGCTCGCCGGCATCTCGAAATCCGGCGCCTTGTCGCCCGCTTCCGCGCTCATGTCCCGATCTCCCCCACGTGGCGAATGAATGCCGCGCGCACCTCGCGCGCGGTCTCGTCAATGGTGGCCCTGAGCGAACCGAGGTCAACCGCGCCGGTCGCCTCCAGCAAGGGTCGCACCGAGGCCTCCGGCAAGTTCTCCGGCGCGTTGCGCCCCGCCGTGATGCGGAGCATTCCCTGGACCGTGCGCCAGAGGTGGTCGGCGCGGATCAGCAGCCGCGAGTCCTCTTCGGCGAGCAGACCGGCTCCGGCCAGTCGTGAGAGCGCGATCCGCGTCGTCTGGCTGCACGTCTCGGGATGCGTCCTGGCATGAACCAGCTGGAGCGCCTGGGCGATGAACTCCACCTCCATCTGCCCGCCGGGCCGGTGCTTCACGTCCCACGCGCCCTCGGGCGGCAGTTCGCGGGCGAGCCGCGCGCGCATCGCGGCGGCATCGGCGCGGACCCCATTGGGCTCGCCGGCCTCCGCCAGCGCCGCCGCGATCGCCGCCTGCACGCGCGCGCGCAGCGCCGGCGGCCCGGCGACGACGCGAGCGCGGGTCAGCGCCATGCGTTCCCAGGTCCAGGCGTCATCGGCGTGATAGCGCCGGAACGCGCCGAGCGAGACCGCCACCGGCCCCTTGTTCCCCGACGGACGCAGCCGCATGTCGACGGCATAGAGCGGCCCGTCCGCCCCCGGCGCCGTCAGGGCCGCGATGAAGGCGTGCACCGCGCGGATGAACCACTGGCTCGCCGCGAGCCGGCGCGCGCCACGGCTTTCGGTGACCTCGTCGGGGTGGTCGTAGACCAGCATGAGATCGAGGTCGGACCCCGCCATCATCTCCCGCCCGCCCGCCTTGCCGAGCGCCACCACCGCCATCCCGCCGCCGCGCACCCGTCCGAAGCGCGCGGCGAAATCCGCCAGCACGCGGGGCAGCAGGGCAGCGAGGGCGGCGTCGGCGAGCGCCGTCCGCCGCAGCCCGGCCGCGTCGGCATCGAGCCGCCCCTCCATCGTGGCGACCGCGATGGAAAAATCCTCCTCCCGGACGGTGCGACGGATCAGCTCGATCGCCTCCTCCAGAACGCGCCCGTCGCGCAGCCGGGCGCGCAGCAGCCGCCCGGGATTCGGCGTCTCCTCCGGCGCGAGCAGCCCGTCGAGGGCCGCGGGATGCCGCGCTAGATGGTCCGCGAGCATCGGCGCGGCGCCGAGCACCGCGGCCACGCGGTCGAGCAAGGCGGGGTTGCGCTGGAACAGCGACAGGATCTGCACGCCGGCCGGCAGCTGGGCAATGAGCGCGTCGAACCGGCCGAACGCCACGTCGGGCTGCGGCTGGTGGGCGAG
The DNA here is from genome assembly GCA_963795435.1 of uncultured Alphaproteobacteria bacterium. GTDB lineage: Bacteria > Pseudomonadota > Alphaproteobacteria > Acetobacterales > Acetobacteraceae > JAFKFI01. The sequence continues at coordinate 2,033,174 of CAWCHV010000007.1, read as the reverse complement.
GGCGGCGAGCACGCCAGGCAGCATCCGCCCCATCATCTCGCGTGCCCGCTCGGAGCGCATCGCGCGCACCCGTCCCGCCTGCCAGCCCCGCACCGTCCCCACGATCCGCTCGATATTGGCGTAGCCGAGTGCCCGCAGCGCCGCCGCCGTGGAGGGCGGCGCCTCGCCGACGCCGCTGAAATCGAGCCGGTCCGCCAGCCCCGCCGTCTCGGGAAGGTCCGGCACCTGCTCGAACACTTCGGCATACCGCTCGCGCACCCGGCCGAGATGACCGAGCAGCGCTGCCGCGAAAGCCGGCGCGTCGGCGAAGCCCATGAACACGGCGAACCGGGCGAGGTCGGCCGCGCGCTCGGGAATGGCGTGGACCTGTCTGTCGTCGACCATCTGCAATCGGTGCTCGACACCGCGCAGGAACCGGTAGGCCGCCGCCAGCTCGGCGGCGGCCGGTCGCGGCACATGGCCGGCGCGCGCCAGCAGGCGCAAAGCGCCGAGGGTGGTCGGGTCGCGCAGCGTGGGATCGCGTCCGCCCCAGACCATCTGCAGGGTTTGCGCGAGAAACTCGATCTCGCGGATGCCGCCCTCGCCGAGCTTGACGTTGTGCCCGGCGATGCGCGCCACGGTGTCACGCTCGCCGCCGAGCCCGCCGCCCTTGTGCGCGTCGATCCGGCGCTTCATCGCGTGAATGTCCGCCACCGCCGCGAAATCGAGCCCGCGCCGCCAGACGAACGGCCGGATCGCCTCGAGGAAGGCGTCGCCCATCGCGAGGTCGCCGGCGACCGGACGCGCCTTGATCATGGCGGCGCGCTCCCAGTTCTGGCCCATGCTCTCGTAATAGCTGATCGCCGCCTGCATGGAGACGGCGGGCGGCGTCGCCGCGGGGTCGGGGCGGAGGCGCAGGTCGGTGCGGAACACGTAGCCGTCGGCGTCCCGCTCTTCCATGAGCGAAACCAATCCGCGCGCCAGACGTGTGAAGCACGTGCCCATCCGGTCGGGCTCGCCGGTGTATACTCCCCGGTCCGGGTCGTAGAGAACGATGAGGTCGACATCGCTCGAGTAGTTCAGTTCGCGCGCGCCGAGCTTGCCCATGCCGAGCACGGCGAAACCGCTTGCCCGCGCGGGGTCGTCGGGATCGGGCAAGCGCAGCTCCCCGACATCGTGCGCCGCGCGCAACAGCTGCGCGACGCAGGCCCGGAGCGTGGTCTCGGCGAGGTCGGACAGCGCCTCGGTGACCTGATCGAGCGTCCAGACGCCGCCAATATCGGCCAGCGCGGTGGCGAGGGCGACGATCCGTTTGGCTTGGCGCAGCGCGGTGGCGACGCGCGGACGCGGCGCGGTCGCCGGCAGCGCGGCAGCCGCGCCGATTGCCTCGCGGACCACGGGCGCGGGTCCGCGCTGGACGAACTCCTGAAGGGCGCGCCGCTCCCGCAACGCGAGTTCGGTCAGATGCGGACTGTTGCCGCCGAGTGCTCGCAGCATCGCGGCCACGTCTCGCCGGGCGGCGAGCCTTGCCTCGGCGCGGCCGAGTGCCGCGAACTGGCCCACGAGACGCGCGGCCGCCTCCGGATCGAAGGGAAGCGGCCAGTCGGCCGGCAGCGAGAAGGGCTCATCGTCCATACGCCGTCAGGCTGGCCGTGAGGCGTCTGCCGGGTCAAGCGGCCCGCCACACCGGCCGGCTGCTGCACGCGATCCTCACCTTCGCGCTGCTGCTCATCCTGCTGGCCGGCGCGGGGGGCGCATTCCTGGCGTGGCGGCTGTCGCAAGGGCCGATGGAGGTGACGTGGCTCGCCCACCGGCTGGAGCAGGCGGCCAACGCGAGCGGGGGGATCCGGCTGCACATCGGCGGCGCGGCCCTCGCCTGGGAGGGACTTCCATCGGGGCGTCGACACGCCGCTGGACCTCCGGCTCACCTCGATCACCGCCGTCGATGCCGCCGGCGTGCGGATCGCCGATGTGCCGCGCGCGGAGGTCTCGCTCTCGGTCGGCGAATTGCTGCTCGGCCGCCTCCGTCCACGGGCCGTCGAGGTAGACGGCGCACGGCTGCGCCTGCTGCGCGCCGCCGACGGCACGGTGAGCCTCGATCTCGGCAGTTCGACCGAAGCGGAGAACACAGGGGCGCCACCGGCGTCGTCTGGCCCCTCGCCCTGGCCGGGCTTCCTCTCCGAACTCGCCCGACCCGCCGGCAACGACCGCACCGAGCAGCGCGCCTCGTTCATCGGCCAGATGCGGCGCGTCCGCATCAGCGACTCCTCGCTCGTGGTGGTGGACCAGCAGCTCGGCGCCACGTGGCGCGCGCCGGTGATCGATATCGACCTGCAGCGGCTGACACGCGGCGGCATCGAGGGCCGCGGCGAGGCACGGCTCGCGCTCGGCGATCAACGGGCGACGCTGCATCTGATCGCATCCCTCGCGCCTGGCGGCGGCCGGACGCAGCTCCGTGCGAGCATCGACGAACTGCATCCGGCCGCGCTGTCTCGCACCGCCCCCGCCCTGGCTCCGCTGGCGGCACTGGCGGCCCCCGTCGCGGCCACGCTGGCGGTCGAACTGGGCCCGCATCTCGCGCTCCAGAATGCGCTGCTCGAGGCGAAGGTCGGCGCCGGGCAGGCCCATCTCGATGATGCGGTCGTGCCGCTGGAGGGCGCGACACTGACCGTCGAGGGAAACGCCGATCAGGTCACGCTGCAAAGCCTGCGGATCGCGCTGCACGGGCACGCGGGCGCTCCGGTTTCCCAGCTCCAGGCCAGTGGGCAAGCGCGGCGCGTGGACGGCCGGCTGCGAACCAGCCTGACGCTGGCGCTCGATCAGGTCGCGTTCGCGGATCTTCGGGTGCTGTGGCCGGAGGGGGTGGGCGGCAATGCGCGGAACTGGGTAACGCAGAACATCACGGCCGGCGTGGCGCGCGATGCGCATGTCGAGGCGCTGTTACAGTCGGCGGAAAATTTCTCCGACCTCGTGCTGTCCGGCGCCAGCGGCACGCTCGCCGGCGACGGCCTGACGGTGCATTGGCTGCGACCCATCCCGCCGATCGAGCGGGCCCGCGCCACGTTGCGGATCATCGACCCCGACACGCTGGAGATCACCGCCCAGGGCGGCCAGCAGCACTCGGACGTGGCGCGTGGCGAGCCGCTGACGATCCGGGGAGGGCACGTCAGGATCACCGGCATCGAACATCCCGACCAGATTGGCGCGATCGAGGCGCAGATCGACGGCGGGGTCGCGGAGACGCTCGCGCTGCTGCGCAACCCGCGCCTGCGGCTGCTCGACAAGCACCCGTTCCCGGTGCGCGACCCGGCCGGACGCGCCAGCGTGAAACTGACCGTGCGGCTGCCGCTCGAGGACAAGGTGAAGATCGACGACGTCGCGGTGCGCGCCCAGGCGCATCTGGAGAATGTCCACCTCGGCGACATCGCGGCTGGCCGCGACCTCGATGACGGCCAGCTCGATCTGGACGCGAGCAATGACGGGTTGAAGGTGAGCGGCCAGGCGCTGCTCGCCGGGATCGACGCGGACCTCGACGCAGAGATGGATTTCCGCGCGGGACCGCCGACGCAGGTGATCCAGAAGGTCACGGTCTCCGGCCGGGCCAGCGCGCGACAGATCGCGGCGGCGGGCCTCGACGCCGGCCCGCTGCTCTCTGGCTCGGCCGATCTCAGCGCAGTGCTGACCGAGCGGCGCGACGGCCGCGGCGCGCTGCAGGCTGATGCCGACCTGACCAGGGCGGAGCTGATCGCCGCCCCGATCGGCTGGCGCAAGCCGGTCGGCAGCCCGGCGAAGCTGGCGGCGCGGCTGGTGCTCGAGCATGATCGTCTGACCGGCATCGAGGCGCTGACGCTCGAAGGCAAGGACGTCTCGGTGCGGGGCCGCGCCGAGTATGGGAACGGCCAGGTCGCCGCCCTCCGGTTCGACCGGCTCGTGCTCGGTCGGACGCAAGCCAAGGGCACCGTCCGGTTCCCGCCCGCCGGACGAAACGGCGGCCCGATCCAGGCTTCGTTCACCGGCGCGGTGATCGACCTCTCGGCGGCGACGCAACGCAAGTCGCAACCCTCGGCGCCCAAGCCCGAGACGACGGGACCGCCCTGGACGCTCGACGCCCGCTTTGACCGGGCGCTGATGGCGGGCGGGCGGACGTTCACCGGGATCGTCGCCCGGGCCGACAACGACGGCCGCCTGTTCACGCGCCTGCTGGTGGACGGAAGCACCGGGCCGAACGCGCCGTTCCACCTCGACATCATGCCCGACCGCGGCGGCCGCCGCATCACCGGCACCGCCTCGGACGCCGGCGCGCTGCTCGGCGGGCTCGACCTGACCGGCACCATGTCGGGCGGCCGTCTATCGCTGTCCGGCACCTACGACGACCGCCGCGCGGATCATCCGCTGTCCGGCACGGCGGAGATCACCGATTTCCGGGTCCGCGACCCGAACGGGCTCGGCCGGCTGCTGCAGGCGATGACGCTGTATGGCCTGGTGCAGGCGGCGAGCGGCCCCGGCCTCGGCTTCACCCGTCTGACGGCGCCGTTCCGTCTCACCGACGACGCGCTCGATCTTGGCGAGAGCCGCGCCTTCAGCCCCTCGCTTGGGCTCACCGCGAAGGGCCACATCGACCTGGGGCGGAACATCGCCGACCTGCAGGGCACGATCGTGCCGGCGTATTTTTTCAATTCGCTGCTCGGCCACATCCCCCTGATCGGCAAGCTGTTCAGTCCCGAGAGCGGCGGCGGCCTGTTCGCGGCGAGCTACACTGTGCGCGGGCCGCTCGACAATCCGCAGGTCTCGGTGAACCCGCTCTCGGCGCTGACGCCGGGGTTCCTGCGCGGCTTGTTCGGGCTGTTCTGAGGCCGGCCCTTGACCGCGCCATCGGCCGCCGCTTGGCTGCCCGCGACGGGAGAAGGATCGAGCGATGGCTGAGCTCAAGGCGCTGGTGTTCGACACCTTCGGCACGGTCGTGGATTGGCGCGGCAGCCTGATCGCCGAGCTCACCGAATTTGGCCGCCAGCGCGGGATCGCCGCCGATTGGGCGGCGCTGGTGGACGCCTGGCGCGGCGCCTATCGCCCCTCGATGGATCGTGTCCGCAAGGGAGAGAGGCCCTGGACCCTGCTCGACACGCTGCACCGCGAGACGCTGGACCGGCTGGTGCGCGAGTTCGGCATCGAGGGGCTGAGCGAGGACGATCTGCGACACCTCAATCTCGGCTGGCATCGCCTCAAGCCGTGGCCGGACGCGGTGGCGGGGCTCACCCGTCTCAAGCGCAAATACATCATTGGCCCGCTGTCGAACGGCAATCTCGCGCTGCTGCTCAACATGGGCAAGCACGCCGGCCTGCCGTGGGACACGATCTTCGGCTCCGACCTGTTCGGGCACTTCAAGCCGGACCCCGAGACCTATCTCGGCGTATGCCGGCTGCTCGATCTGGCGCCGGGCCAGGTGATGATGTGCGCGGCGCATAATTCCGATCTGCGAGCGGCGCAGTCACTCGGCCTGCAGACTGGCTTCTTCCCCCGCCCCGCCGAGCACGGGTCGCACCAGAAGCAGGATATCGAGGCGGATGGCGGCTGGACGTTGGTAGCGAAGGACATCGAGGATCTGGCGAGCCAGCTCGGCGCGTAGGCCATTTCGATGTCGCGGGGATCACCAACCCGTCATGGTCCGCGAAGGCGGACCATCCACGACTTTGCGGGCCGGCAAGGAAGGCGTGGATGGTCGGCCTGCGCCGACCATGACGGTGGGGGTACGAACACTCGGTGCAGAGCTATGCCGAGGGTGGAAGCTGACGATTTCGTGCCTGAGGCATCACTCCGGGCTGGGCTCGCAAACCGGGGCAATCGGCTCGCCCGCCAGCACCTTCCGCACGAACGGCAGCGAGTCCTTCAGCGAGGCATTGACCGTCGGACTGTGACTGAGCCCGGCGTAGAGATGCGCCTCGACCACCGTGCCGGCGGCGCAGGCGTCCTTGACCAGCGCGAGCTGGCTCGACGGGGCGACGTCGTGGTCCTCCTGGCCGGTGCCGATGAAAATCGGCTGGGCCAGCTTGAGCGTGGTGTATTCGAGAGCCGGAAGGTTCGCCTCGAACGCGGCCCGGAAGCCCTGCGCGTAGACGTTGGATCGCGTCAGGCCGGCGCTGGTGACGTCGGATTCGAGCGGCCCGATGCAGGTCGTGCGCGCCAGCTCGAACACCGGCAGGGCCTTCGGGCTGAACAAATCGGCCTCGCCGAGCGCGGGATTGGTCTGCTGCGCGAAGAGGCCGAGATACAGCGTGTAGGCGATCGTCGGATCGGGCCGGTTCGGATCGCCACGGCTGGGCTGCTTCAGCAAGGCGGAGGTGATGTACGGAACGCCGGTCGCCACCGTGCCGCGAATGCCGAGTTCCGGCGCGTAGGCGGAGGCAATTCCCGCGGTCGCGAACGCCGCGCCGCCGCCCTGCGACTGGCCGACGATGACGATCCGGTTCGCCAGATCGGGAAAGCCGTGCAGCACGGCGTGGATGCTGTCGAGCACGCTGTAGGCCTCGGGACGCACCGCGAGATAGGGATGCGGCCCCGGCGTGCCGAGACCCTGGTAGTCGGTCGCGACGACGGCATATCCCTGTTCGAGCCAGGTGTTGAGATAGCTGACGTCGCGGAACGAGCGGGCGGCCCAGGAGGGGGCGCAGATGTCCGCGACGCCGGTGGTGCCGTGCGCCCAGGCGATCAGCGGCCAGCCGCCGGCCGGCGGCGTGCCCCTCGGGACGAAGAACGCGCCCGACACGGCCACCGGCGTCTTGCCGTCCATCCCATTGGTCGAGGTGTAGAGGATGCGGAATTGCTGGCCGGCCTGCGCCAGGCCCAGCGTCGGGTCGAGCTTCTCTTGGCGCAGCATCCGTCCAGGCGCGTCGGGGATCGCGTCGGTCCAGGCGTAGAACGGGGAGACGCGGCCGTCGCCCTGCAGCGGGTTCGGCGCGGGCACCTGGGCGGCTTGCGCGACCGTCGCCGACATCAGGATTGCGAGCAGCGGAACGACGCTCTTGTGCATGGCCTGCTTGCTCCCTCCCGCATGACGGGTGAACCTTACGCCAACGACGGGAGGGGACAATGACCTACGACACCATCATCGTCGGCGGCGGGTCGGCGGGCTCGGTGCTGGCCAATCGGCTGTCCGCCAAGAGCAGCCATCGCGTGCTGCTGTGCGAGGCGGGGCAGGACACGCCGCACGGCCGCGTGCCGGAGCAAATCCTCGATTCGTATCCCGGCACCGCCTATCTTGATTCGCGCTTCATCTGGAACGAGCTGAAGGTCAGCACCGAAATCGTCTCGCACAACAACCCCGATGCCGACCGGCCGCGCCTGCGCAAGTACGAGCAGGCGCGCGTGCTGGGCGGCGGCTCCTCGATCAACGGCCAGCTCGCCAATCGCGGCGCGCCGACCGACTACGACGAGTGGGAGGCGCGCGGCGCGGAGGGCTGGCGCTGGGACAACGTGCTGCCCTACTTCAAGCGCGTCGAACGCGACATGGATTTCGACGGTCCGCTCCACGGCAAGGAAGGGCGCATCCCGGTCCGCCGCATCTTCCCCGATCTCTGGCCCGAGCATGCCCGCGCGCTGGGCGAGGCGCTGGCGAAATCGGGCATGAAATACCTGCCCGATCAGAACGGCGCGTTCGAGGACGGCTATTTCCCGATCACCATTTCCAACGCCTATGAGCGGCGCGTCTCCGCGGCGATCGGCTATCTCGATCCCGGCACGCGGATGCGCGAGAACCTGACGATCTCGACCGACACGGTGGTGACGGGCCTGATCTTCGAGGACACCCGCTGTGTCGGCATTCGCGCGCGCGTCGGCGGGCGAGAGCAGGAGTTCCGCGGCAACGAGATCATCCTCTCCTCGGGCGCGATCCACTCGCCGGCGCATCTGCTGCGCGCGGGCGTCGGGCCGGCGGGACATCTGCGCGATCTCGGCATTCCGGTGGTGGCGCACGTGCCGGGTGTGGGGCAGCGGCTGATGGACCATCCCTCGATCGCCCTCGCCGCCTTCGTCAAGCCGCACGCGCGACTGCGCGCGCACACGCGGCGGCACATGATGGTGGCGTGGCGCTACTCGTCGGAGATGGCCGGCGTCCCGGCGGGCGACATGTTCGTCGGCGCGACGGTGAAATCGTCCTGGCACGCGGTGGGCGAGCAGATCGCCTCGATGATCCTGTTCGTCAACAAGACCTATTCGGAGACCGGGCAGGTCAAGCTGCGCTCGGCCGACTGGCGCGACGAGCCGGAGGTGGAGTTCAACCTGCTGTCCGACCGGCGCGACCTCGACCGGCTGATGGAGGGGTTTCGCCGGCTCGGGCGGATTGCCGCGATGCCGGAGTTGCAAGCCGTGGCGAGCGATCCGTTCCCGGCGAGCTACGGCGACAAGGTGCGGCAAGTCGGCGCGGTGACGACGAAGAACCGCGTGATGACCAGTGTGATGGCGAAGCTGCTCGACGGGCCGCCGGCGCTGCGGAGCTATCTCATCCGCAAGTTCATCATGGAGGATTTCACCCTGGATGGTGTGATGGCCGATGACGAGCAGCTCGAAGCCTTCGTGCGCAAGGCCGCTGTCGGCGTCTGGCACGCCTCCTGCAGCTGCCGCATGGGGGCGGAGAGCGACCCGATGGCGGTGACCGATCCCGCCGGGCGGGTGCGCGGCGTGCAGGGGTTGCGCGTGGTGGATGCGTCGGTGTTTCCGGTGGTTCCTTGTGCGAACACGAATTTTCCGACGCTGATGACGGCGGAGAAGATCAGCGACGCCATTATTGAGGGTCGGTGATTTCCACGCTTGCCGCCGCCTCGCGGATCGCGGCCTCGCCGTAGGTGCGCTCGAGGCGGCGGATGGTGAAATGCGCGCGGGCGAGGCCTTCGTAATGCGCCATGAACGCGCCGTTCACCAGCGCGCCGCCGGCCGCGCCGACCAGCGGGACAGCCTGCAGGGCGAGCTTCTGCGATATTCGCATCCCGTAAGCGGCCGCCGCCTCCGACATCAGCATCACGAGCGGGCGGCCTTGGAGCAGCATTCGGGCGCTCCAGTAGCCGAGTTCCGGCTCCTCGCCTTCCTGCCACGGCTCGTCAAGGCTGCCGGAGCCGACGGCGAAGACTTCGAGGCACGCCGCGCGGGTCGCGGGGTCGGCGAGGTCCTCGCCCTCCTCGGCCGCGATCGCGGCGATCCGGCGCATGATGAGCAGGGTGGTCATGGTCACGTCGGGCAGGAAGCCGACCATGCCGACGAAACCGCCAACGGCGCCCGAAGCCGCCGCCGCCGCCCGGCTGGTGCGCGCCTCCAGCCGGGCGCGCAGCCCGCCGGGACGCATCCCAAGCACGGCTACGTCGAAGGCACGGCGTAGCGCCACCTCCGCCAAGCCTCGGGCGCGGGCCCGCAGGGCCGCCGGAGGCCGCACGCCCCGCATCCCGAACGTGGCGGCGGAGCCGACGACGCCGGCCACCAATTCGGAGGCGCGCACCACCAGCCCTCGGCTGCCGCGCAGCCTGGCCCGCGCCGCGTCCAGCTCAGCCCGCGCTCGGTCCGGCAATCCCGTCGTCACCAGCTCGCTCATGCGATCTCTTCCGGTGCTCGGCCTGGAACGCGCAAAGATGCCGCCGGTCGCAGGTTGCGCGCTTCATGCGGGCCGAGGCAGCTCTTCCAGGAACGCCCGCAGCGCCGGCGCCCACTTGCCGGCGTCGAGGCCGGAGGCGAGGTGGCCGCGGTCGCTGTCGATCTCGACATAGTCCACGTGCACGCCCGCCGCGCGCAGCCCGTCCATCACGGCGGGCGCGATCGAGGGAGGAAACAGCGCGTCGGTGCGGGAGAGCACGTACAACATGCGAGCCTTGATCCGCGGAAAACCTGGGCGCACGTCGAAGCGCATATACGCGCGGCGCAGCACGATCAGCGAGTTCGGGTCGAACGCCCGCGCCCATTCGCCGGCGATGCGCGCGATCTCGGCGTCGCGGGCCTGCTTGTCGGGGAAGCGCGGCGCGAGGTCGGCTTCGAGCCCGTAGTTCCGCAGCGTGTTGATCCGCAGCTTCTGCATGGTGCCGACCATGCTGCCCGGCTGACCGTAGAAATCGCCGTCGTTCCAGGCGGGGTCCTGGGCGAGGAACCCGATCAGGCTTTCGAGGCTGCTGTTGTCCGCCGGCGGGTGCGGCGCGGTGACGATCGGCGCCACGCCGTCCATGAAGTCGGGGAAATCCACCGCCCATTGGAACGCCTGGAACCCGCCATAAGAGGGGCCGATAACCGCGACCAGATGCTCGACACCTAAGTGGCGCAGCAGCGCGCGCTGCTGGGCGACGATGTCGGAGAGGGTGATCTCGGGAAAATCCGGCCCATAGGGGCGGCCGGTCGCGGGATCGCGGCTGGCCGGGCCGGTGGAGCCGTAGGATGAGCCCAGCATGTTGGGTGCGACGACAAAATAGCGGTCGGTGTCGATCGGCTTGCCGGGGCCGACCAGCGCGCCCCAGGAGCCCTCCGACGCGCCCTCGCCGTCTGCGAAATGGTGGCTGCTGGTGTAGCCGTGCGTGAGCAGGATGGCATTGCGGCGGTCCGGGGCGAGCCGCCCCTGCGTGACATAGGCGATCGTCGCCTCGGGCATGGTCACGCCACTGCTGAGCCGAAAATCGCGGACGGTGTGGAGGCACTCGGTGGGGCTCATGGCGTCGTTGTTCCATGCAGGGAGCCGCATGTGACCATTGCCGCCGTTCAACCTCAAGCCGCGCCTCAATCCTCCGCGACATGGTCGGCGACATAAGCGCCTCGCTTGCCCATCGGCTTGGGCGGACCCTCGGTGCTGTCGCGCGCGGTCTGCAACTCGAGTTCGGAGTTCAGCTCGGCCCCCAGCATGACCGCGTAAATGGTCACCCAGAACCACATCATCACGCCGACGACGGTGCCGAGCGGTCCGTAGGTCGCGTTGTAATTGGCGAGATCGGCGACGTAGATCGTGAACAGGGCCGACGCGGCGAGCCATAGCAGCGTTGCGAGCAGCGAGCCGGGGGTGATCCAGTGCCATTTCGCCTGCCGCCGCGATGGACCGAAGCGATACAGCACCGAGAGCGAGAGCAGCACGAATACCAGAAGCACGGCAATGCCGGCGAGCCGCAGCAGGAGCTTGGCGTGCGCTGACAGGCCGACGAACGAGATCACCGCCGGCAGGAACACCAGGATCGCGATGGCGAGGACGGCGCCCAGGATCGCGCATAGCGTCATGGCGAACGCGACGAACTGGAAGCGCAGGAAGCTCCGTTGCTCCTCCTCCTCGTAGGCCATGTTCAGCGCCGAGAGCAGCGCCTTCGTGCCGGTCGCCGAACTCCATAGCGCGACCGCCGTGCTGATGAGCAGCCCGAGGCCGAGCGTGCCCTGCCGCTGCGACACGAGCTGGTGCACGCGGTCCGAGATCAGCGTGAAGGCGGAGGCCGGCACGAAGCGCGCGATGACCTGGAGCTGCGGCTCGACGGTCGCCGGGTCGAACACCAGGCCGTAGATGAAGATCAGCATGGTGATCGCGGGGAACAGCGCCAGCGTCGCCCAGAAGGCGCACCCGGCGGATACCAGCGACACGCGATCCGAGATCGCCTCGCGCGCCGTGCGACGGATCACCGCCTTCCAGCCCGGCCAGGGGATCTGCCCGGGATTGTCGGCGCGCCGGCCGAGCCGCTCGGCGTCCGGGGCGTGCAGGATCGCCGCCGCCTCCGCGCTGCCGGCCGTATGGTCCCGCTCGACCGTGTGCTCCCCGTCCGCGGTCGCCACTCCACATCCTCCCATGCCAGCATCGCCGGCGATCGTATTCCGGCGTGAAAAGAGTGCACCAACGCAACGCGGGGGCAAATCGGCCGGTTGCGCGGCCAGCGCACTGGGGCGGCGCCCGATTTGAGCCTCTGGGGATAAATTCCCCTTGCGCCGGGGGGGTGGGGGTCTTATGTGGCCCCCCTACGCAGCAACGCACGTGCCTCTGGCCCTTGTGGTTACGCAACGACGTCAAGCGTTCTGGCAATCGTTTGGTCGCTGGTTCGTTCGACCGTTTCGTCAACTCCGCCCGCCGCCTTTCTCAGGCGGGCGTTTTATAGGGAGGCCCGGGCGCGATGACCCCCAAGATCGCCCGTTTCCTTGTTGAGCACCAGCCGGCGACGCCGTGCCTGGTCGTGGACACCGATCGCGTGGCGGAGAATTTCCGCGCGCTTCGCCGCGCCCTGCCGCTGGCGCAGATCTATTACGCCGTGAAGGCCAATCCGGCCCCGGCCGTGCTGGACCGGCTGGTGACGCTCGGCAGCCGGTTCGACGCGGCGGGGATCGAGGAGGTGGAGGCGTGCCTCGCTGCCGGCGCGCGCCCGGGCGAGATCAGCTTCGGCAACACGATCAAGAAGGCGAGCGCGATCCGTCGCGCCCATGAGGTGGGCGTCGCGATGTTCGCCTTCGATTCCATCGAGGAACTGGAGAAGCTCGCGCGCCACGCGCCGGGCAGCCAGGTGTATTGCCGTATCCTGGTGGAGAACGCCGGCGCGGACTGGCCCCTCTCGCGCAAGTTCGGTACCACGATCGAGACCGCGCGTGAGCTGATGCTGCGGGCCGGCGAGCTCGGCCTCGATCCGTTCGGCCTGTCGTTCCACGTCGGCAGCCAGCAGACCACCACGGCGGCGTACGAGGCGGCGATCGGCCGGGTGGCGATGCTGTTCACCGACCTCAAGGATGCGGGAGTGAATGTCCGCATGGTCAATCTCGGCGGCGGGTTCCCGACCCGCTACCGCGACGACGTGCCGGACATCGACCAGTTCGCCGGCGCGATCATGGGTGCCATGACGGCGCATTTCGGCAACGCGCTGCCCGAGATGGTGATCGAGCCGGGCCGCTTCGTGGTGGGCAACGCGGGCGTGGTCAGCTCCGAAGTGGTGCTGGTCTGCCGCCGGTCGAAGGAAGACCCGGTGCGCTGGGTCTATCTCGACATCGGCCGCTTCGGCGGCCTCGCCGAGACCGAGGGCGAGGCGATCAAGTATCGCATCACGACACCCCATGACGGCGGCCCGACCGGACCCGTGGCAATCGCCGGCCCGACCTGCGACGGGGCGGACATCCTGTACGAGAAGTCCAACTACCGCCTGCCGCTGGCGTTGACCGGCGGCGAGCGGGTGGAACTGCTCTCGACCGGCGCCTACGTCTCGACCTACGCGAGCCAGCGCTTCAACGGCTTCGCCCCGCTGGACGAGCATTACATCTGACGTTTGCGAGGGTGGGGAGCCGGAAGGCTCCCCTTCGCGTCCCGCCAGGCTATGCTCCCCTCGCGTAGCGGGAGGGAGACAGTCATGGCGAGCATCACCATCCAGGCGACGGACGGCTCGGGCAGCTTCTCGGCCTATTCCGTCGAGCCAAAGAGCAAGCCGGCCGGCGCGGTCGTGCTGATCCAGGAAGTCTTCGGCGTGAACCAGGCGATGCGCGACACCGCCGACTGGGTCGCCGATCTCGGCTTTTTTTGCGTCTGTCCCGATCTCTTCTGGCGGCTGGAGCCGGGCGTCGACATCACCGACAAGTCCGAGGCCGAGTGGAAGAAGGCCTTCGAGCTGTTCGGCAAGTTCGATCAGGCAAAGGGCATCGAGGATTTGAAGGCGACCGTCGCCGTCGCACGCAAGCTGCCAGGAGCCAACGGGCGCGTCGGCACGATGGGCTACTGCCTCGGCGGCCGGCTCGCCTTCATGATGGCGGAGCAGTCGGACGCGGACGTGAATATTTCCTACTACGGCGTTGGGCTCGACGGCCTTCTTGGCGACATCGGGAAGATCACCAAGCCGCTGGTCGTGCACATCGCCGATCAGGACGAGTTCTTTCCGGCAGAGGGTCGCCAGAAGGTGGTGGCCGGCGTGCAGGGCCACGCGCGGATCAAGGTCTACACCTACCCGAACGCCAATCACGCCTTCGCCCGCGTCGGCGGCGTGCACTGGGACGGCCGCTCCGCCGCGATCGCCAACGGGCGTAGCGCTGAGGCGCTTGCCGCCGCGCTGGGGTGAGGCCGGCCGCCGATCAGGCGGTGGTCCACGGATTGACCACCGGAACGCCACAGCCTTCGAAGTCCCGATGATTGCGAGAGACGATCGCGTCGACCCCACGCGCGACGGCAATGGCGGCGATCTGCAAATCCGGGACAGAGACGCCGCCGCCGATCCGGCGACGGCGCGCGGCAAGCTGCCCATAGACGAGCGCAGCGGCACGATCGAACGGCAGCACGCGGCCTGCGATGACGCCACGGAACACGGCATTCAGCGCAAGTTCGAGCATTTCGCGACGACGCCCCGACGGGAGCAACTCGATGCCGAAACGCACCTCCGCTTCGGTGATTGCCGTGGTGTAAAGACGTGTGACCGGAATAGCATCGGCCCAGGACAGCACAGCCGGCTTAGGCGTCGCACGGGCCAGTTCCGAGAGCACGTTGGTGTCCAGAAGGATCACGACTCGTACGAAATCTACTACGTGCCTCCGAACTCCGGACCGGAGAAGTCAGGAGGCTCACGCCCGCCTCGCTCGCGCAAATTGGGCGGTAGCTCCAATCCCCCAAGCGGTTCAAAGAGCGCTCGCATCGCCCGGCCGAGTGTCTGGTCGGGCGCCATCGGCTCTCCAGCCAGCCCTTCCCGTAGCAGCAATCGCGCTTCTTCCTCCATCGAGTGCCCGCGCGACGCGGCACGGGCCTTGAGCCGCGCGTGCAGCCCAACATCCAGATTGCGGATTACGACGGTTGCCACAGGATTTCTCCCCCTCCAGCGCTAGCACGCTAGCACAAACGGCCGGTCGATGGGCAACTCGTTCCCGCACTGGCGGCGGGATTGATCGGGAGCTAAACCGGACCGGGAGAAAAGGAGACGTCGGTGACCCCCGAAAATCTCGGCGCCCTCGCGGCCTCGGTGCCGGATGGCGCGCTGGTCGCGCTGCCGCCCGACAACTCGCTGACCCCGGCCGCCTTCGCCCGCGCCCTGGTGCGCGCCGGCAAGCGGCAGTTGCGGCTGGTCGGCGTGCCGGTATCCGGCTACGCCACCGACCTGCTGATCGGCGCGGGGTGCGTCGCCTCGGTGCAGACCAGCGGCGTCAGTCTCGGCGAGGCGGGGTTCGCGCCCTGCTTCACCCGGGCGCTCGCCGCCGGGCGCGTCCAGGTGATCGACGCGACCTGCCCGGCCATGCACACGATGCTGCAGGCGGCCGAGAAGGGCGTGCCGTTCATGCCGCTGCGGGGCGTGATCGGCAGCGACATCCTCGCCCACCGGCCGGACTGGAAAGTGATCGACAACCCGTTCGCGGCGAGCGGCGATCCCATCGTGCTGCTGCCCGCCTTGCAGCCCGACATCGCGGTGTTCCACGCGGTGATGGCCGACCCCGACGGCAATGTATGGGTCGGCAAGCGGCGCGAGCTCGCCACCATCGCCCACGCGGCGCGCCGCGTGCTGGTCACGGTCGAGCGGCTGACCGACAAGAACCTGCTGGAGAACGACAAGCTGGCGCCCGGCACGATCTCCGGCACCTATGTCGACGCCGTCGCGCTGGCTGAGCGTGGGACGTGGCCGGTCGCGCTGCTCGACGAATACGGCGTCGACGCCGCGCACATGGCGGAATACGCCAAGCTGGCGCGCAGTGAGGACGGGTTCCGGGCCTATCTCGAACGATACGTGCTCACGTCGCCCGCGCGGGCCGCCGCCGAATGATCGCGCTCGAGGAGCGGATGGCGGCGGCGATCGCAGGGCTCATCCTCGATCCCGCCGCGCCGCCGGTGCGCCACATCGCGGTGGGTGCCGCGAGCCCGATCCCGGCGGCGGCGTGCTGGCTGGTGAAGAAGGGCGGCCATCCGGTGCGGCTGTCGCTGCTGCACAAGCACAGCGGCAACCCGTTCACCGAAGGCACGCGCGAGTTGTTCGACCTCACCGGGCAGGGCCGCATCGACCTTTTCTTTCTCGGCGGCGGACAGATCGACGGGCAGGCAAATATCAACCTGATCGGCACCGGCGACTGGCCGGGCAGCAAGGTGCGCTTTCCCGGCAGCTTCGGCTCGGCGTTCATGTATTTGATGACGCCGCGCACCATCCTGTTCCGCGAGGAGCACTCGCCGCGCGTGTTCGTCCCCCGCGTCGACATCGTCTCGGCACCCGGCGTCTCGCCGCCCGGCGTGTTCCGCCGCGGCACCGCGCAGGGGCTGGTGACGGGGCGCTGCGTCTTCCGCTTCGACCCCGCGCGCGCTCGCTTCACGCTCGCCTCGGTGCATCCGGGCGAGACGGCGGCAAGCATCCGTGCCAGCACCGGGTTCGACTACGACGAGCCAGCCGATGTGCCCGTCACACCCGACCCGACCGAACGGCAACTGGCGCTGCTCCGGGGAGCGGTGTGCGATGAGATGCTGGAGACCTATCCCGATTTCTGCGCCCGCGTCTGGCAGCGGCGCGCCACCGATGAGAGAGCCGCGTGATGGATGGATCGAACAAACCCGATACCGAGGGCAAAGGCCTGGCCGGCTCAGCGGGCGCGCTGGCCGGGCTCAAGGTGATCGACCTCACCCGCGTGCTCGGCGGCCCCTACGCGACAATGATCCTGTCGGATCACGGCGCCGACGTGACCAAGATCGAGCCGCCGCAAGGCGACGAGGTACGCGACTGGGGGCCGCCGTTCCGCGAGTTCGAGGACGGCACGCGCGACGCCAGCTACTTCATCGGTATCAACCGCAACAAACGCTCGGTGGCGCTCGACATCTCGCGGCCGGAGGGCAAGGCCGTGCTGCTGCGCCTGCTCGAGGACGCCGATATCCTGGTGGAGAACTTCAAGCCGGGCGGCATGGAGAAATGGGGACTGGGCTATGACAAGGACCTGGCGCCGCGTTTCCCCCGCCTGATCCACTGCCGGGTCTCGGGCTTCGGCGGCGACGGCCCGCTCGGCGGCCTGCCCGGCTACGACGCCATCCTGCAGGCGATGACCGGGCTGATGAGCGTCAACGGCGATCCCACCACGGGGCCGCTGCGCCTCGGCATTCCGCTGGTCGATCTCGGCGCCGGACTCTATTCGGTCATCGGCATCCTGATGGCGTTGCACGAGCGTGCGCGATCCGGGCGCGGGCAGTATCTCGACATGACCTTGCACGATTGCGGCATGGCGCTGCTGCATCCGCAGGCGGCCAATTTCTTCCTCAACGGCAAGCGGCCAATGCCGACCGGCAACCCGCACCCGAACCTGGCGCCGTACGAGAAATATGCGACGCGGACCGGCGAGATCTTCGTGGCGTCCGGCAACAACGGCCAGTTCCGCAAGCTGTGCGAGCTGATCGGCAAGCCGGAATTGTCGTCCGACGCGCGGTTCCGCGACAACGCGGACCGGCTCGCCAACCGGGGCGAGTTGATCGCGCTGCTCGGCGCCGAGTTCGCGCACGAGGACGGCCACGAGCTATCGTTGCGCCTGATCCGCAACGGCGTACCCGCCGGGCCGGTGCTGCCGGTCGACGAGGTGATGCAGGCGCCGCATACCGAGCACCGCGCGATGGTGACGGAACTCGGCGAGTACCGCGGCCTCGGCACGCCGATCAAGCTGTCGCGCACGCCCGGCGGCACGCGGGCCGCCCCGCCCCGCTTCGGCGAGCATGGCGCGGAGGTGCTCCGCAAGCACGGCTACAGCGCGGAGGAAATCAGCCAGCTCGAAGCCGACGGCGTGCTGCTCAGGCGCCGTCGAACTTAGCAGCGCTTTCACCTGCGGTTGTGTATGCGCGAGCAATATATCCTATTGCGCGAGCGAGGAAAAACAGCCAAGTTCCTCGTGTAAGAGGCCGCCCGGACGGTTCGTGTCTCTTGAACAGGGGGTACCGTGCCCGGTCGCGTGCATCCGATCTTTACGTTCAACTCGATCAAAGTGACCGATTTGCCCCGCTACGACGCGGGCGGCGTCAATTTCATCGGCTACAATTACCTGCCGGAAGATCCGCTGGCGATGCAGGATTTCACCAAGGCCGGCGTGGCGGTGGGGGCGCACGCTGACCGGCACAGGGAGTTCTGGAAGGGACTCGCGTTCCTGGTCGCGGACCATCGGCTCGCGCGCTGCCACGGCTGCACGGCCTACGCAGCCAAGACCTTGTTCGACAAGGGGTTCCACACCGCGAACAACCTGAATATCTGGATCTGCGGGCGCGGCGACCATTATTTCCTGATCCTGTCGGCGGCGGCCGGGCTGTTGCCCAATACGCAGAACCTGTCGCCGGCGGATTTCGGCGTGAACGACGTCGTCGTCGACGTCTGGACCTACAACGTCGTCCGCCAGACCCAGGGCGTGAAGAGCAACGCGGCGCTGGCCTGCACGGTCGGCAACTGCGCCTTCATCGCCGGCACCAACGACATCCGCACCTTCGTCCGCTACAACTGAGTTCACCCCGCCTCGTCCGGCCCCTCCGCCTCACGGCGCAGGCGATTGAAGCTGCGGACGCTGAAGGGCAGCATCCCGAGATAGATCAGCCCGGCGGCGGCCAGCGCGGCCCACGGGTCGGCCACCAGCAGCGCGGCGAACAGGCCGGTGCCGAGCATCACTGGCAGCACGTACTCGGCTGGCACCTTGAAGTTCTTGAAGCTCCACACCGGCAATGTGGAAACCAGCAGCACGGCGGTGCCGGCAAGCACCAACGCATTGAACAACTCCGAGTGCGCCACCGCCAGCAGCCAGTCCCAGCCGCCCGCCTTGGCCTCCAGCCCCAGGAACAACGGAAACAGCGCGAGCCCCGCGCCGGCGGGCGCCGGGACGCCGGTGAAGAAATTATACGCATAAGCCGGCTTCGGCGCGCTATCCAGCGAGGCGTTGAAACGCGCCAGCCGCAGCGCCATGCACACGGCGAAGATCAGGCAGGGGATGAACCCGAAGCCGCCCGCCCGCTCCAGCGACCAAAGATAGATGATGAAGGCAGGGGCGATGCCGAAGCACAGGAAGTCGGTCAGGCTGTCGAACTCGGCGCCGAAGCGCGTCACCGCCTTCAGCAGCCGCGCAAGGCGCCCGTCCAGCCCGTCGATGCACGCCGCGACCGCGATCGCCACCGCCGCGGCGCCGAACCGCCCCTCCAGTCCCAGCCGCATCGAGGTGAGTCCGGCGCAGAGGCCGAGCAGTGTCATCAGGTTCGGGATGATCCGGTTGAACGACGGCCCCTTGTAGCGCGGCCGGGAGCGCCGACGCCGGAGCGGGGCGCGCAGCCGGCGGAGCGACGGCCCGGACTCGTTCACGCGACCCCCCTCGGGCTTTTGGCCAGCTCGGCCACCACCGTCTCGCCGCCGACCATCGTCTGTCCTTCCGCGACCAGAGGCCGCACGCCCTCCGGCAGATAGAGGTCGGTGCGGCTGCCGAAGCGGATCATGCCGAAGCGCGCGCCCGCGTGCACCGCGTCGCCTTCGCGCACGTCGCACAGGATGCGCCGGGCGATCAGTCCGGCGATCTGCACCACGGCGATCTCGCGCCCGTCCGGCAGCCGGATGGCGATGGCGTTGCGCTCGTTCTCGTCGGACGCCTTGTCGAGGCTCGCGTTGAAGAAGCGGCCGTGCCGGTAGCTGATCCGCGTCACCGTGCCATCGGCCGGGACGCGGTTCACGTGCACGTCGATCACCGAAAGAAAGATCGCGACCCGCCAGCGCGGCGCCGGGCCGAGACCGAGTTCGGGCGGCGGCACGGCCGGGCTCACCGAGACCACCTTTCCGTCCGCGGGGGCGACCAGCGCGCCCACTCGGCCGGGCGGCACCCGCTCGGGGTCGCGGAAAAAATAGAGGCAGAACAGCGTGAACAGCAGCCCGAGCCAAGCGAGCCAGCCCGCGAAGGCGATGCCGAGCACGAACGCCACGATGCCGCCCAGGATGAACGGCCGCCCGGCGGGATGCGGCGGAGCCAGCACAAGCTTGAACGTGTCGGCGACGGACATGGCGATGCTGCGTGGGGAAGCGCGGTTATGCGTGCTTCGGCCAGAGGGGGCAAGTTGGGGGGCAAGTTGGGGGGGCAAGCGGCCCTCAGCGCGCGCCCCGCACGGCGGGGACGGTGAAGGTCTGGCCCGGATAGATCAGTCCCGGATCCTCGATCTTCGCCCGGTTGGCCTGGTAGAGCAGAGTGTAGCGTGTGCCGCTGCCGTAGACGTTGCGGGCCAGCCGCCACAGCGTCTCGCCCCGCCGCACGACCACATGACCGGTCGCCGGCTCCTGCGCTTCGGCGGCCTGGCGGGGCAGCGGGGCAAGCACACGGGCCATGACGCGCCCGTCAGGGCCGATCTGGTCGAGCCGCACATGATGCTCGCCCGGTTCCAGGGCGCCCTTCGGACTGAGAACCCAGCGGCCTTGCGCGTCGGCGCGCGCGTCACCCACCGGCTTGTCGTCCAGATAGACCCGGACGGCCGCTCCCGGCGGCGCCCGGCCGGCGAGCCGGGCCGCCCCGCGCTCGTCGTATTCGGCTGCCTCGAGGCCAAGACCCTGGCCCGCGCCGGGAGCCGATTGCAGCACGGACGGCGGAGCCTCGGGGGTCGAAAGCACCGCCACGGGAACCCGCGCCTCGCCGTGATCGGGGATGACCAGTAGCACCGTGCCGTCGCTCTTGGTCTCGCGACCGTCTGGGCTCCTCGCCGTCAGGCTGAGCTCCCGCGTCCCCGGGGGCAGCGGCTCGGTGGGAACGAAGACCCAGTCGCCGTGCTGGTCCGCCTGGACGTGGCCGATCTCCCGCCCGGCCTCCTCGATGCGGATATCCGAGCCGGGCGCCGCATGGCCGGCCATCACCGCGTCGCCTTTGGGATTGACCCGAACGATATCGAAGCTCGGCTTCGGGGGCGCGCCGGCGGCCGTGTCGGGTGGCGGGCGCGGCGTCTCGACCGCCAACGGCGGCGCGGTCTGGTCGGAGCCGTCGCGCAGGCCGAGGACGACGGCGGCGGCGATCGCCACCATCCCGGCCACGGCCAACAGGAGCAGGCGGATCTGGCTCCGCCAGCCCCGCGGCGGCACGCTTTGCTCCATCATCCAGCGGACCCTAGGGCCGCGCGCCGCCAGCCGCAATCACTGGAAACGGGACTGGCGCGAGGAGCGAAGGCACGGCAGAAAGCGCGGCGCCCGAGGGCCAGGAGAGACGGCACGATGCAACGGCTGAGACTGCCGATGAAGGTTTGGGACGCGCCGATCCGGCTGTTCCACTGGGGGATCGTCGTCCTGATCGTGGTGAGCTACGTCAGCATCCAGCTCGGCTGGATGCACATCCACCTGCTGTCCGGCTACACCATGCTGGCCGCGCTGCTGTTCCGCTTCGTCTGGGGCTTCGCGGGCAGCGACACCGCGCGCTTCTCCAACTTCCTCAGGAGCCCGCTCGCCGGGCTGACCCATCTGTCGCACATCTTTCGCCGCGAGGAGGACACCGAGATCGGTCACAACGCCGCCGGCGGCTGGATGGTGCTGCTGATGCTGCTGTTGCTGGCCGTTCAGGTCGGCGCCGGGCTGTGCGCCAACACCGACGAGGACTACATGGTCAACGGGCCGCTGGCGAAATACGTCGGCAAGGCGTGGAGCGACGAGCTCTCCCGCGTCCACGCCTTCAATTTCTACCTGATCCTCGCCCTGATCGTGCTGCACCTGCTCGCGCTCACCGCTTACGCGGTGTTCAAGAAGCAGAACCTGCTGCGGCCGATGATCACTGGCAAGAAGCGGCTGCCGGGCGCCATGCGCGCGCCACGCCTCGCGAGCCCGCTGCGCGCCATCGTGGTGTTCATCGTCGCGGCCGGCGTCGCCGCCGCCGTCGCCAACCTGCCGTGATCCGCCGCGAATGTCCGACGCTTTTCGCAATGCATTAACCTCGCCGTCCGCATTCAGGTGCAGGATGGGGCGTGCTCCAGACCAGCCAGACTCGGACCAGCCCGAAAAGGACCGTCATGCCGGAAATCCAAAGCGTCGCCGTGTTCTGCGGCTCGAATGCCGGGAACGACCCGGTCTACCGCCGCGCCGCGGAGGTGCTGGGGGACGGGCTGGCGCGATCCGGCAAGACGCTGATCTTCGGCGGCGGCCGGATAGGATTGATGGGGGCCGTGGCCGACGCGGCGCTGAAGGCGGGCGGCCGAGTGATCGGCGTCATCCCCGACTTCCTGACCCGCCGCGAGGTCGCCCATCCCGGTGTGTCGGAACTCATCGTCACCGACACCATGCACGTCCGCAAGACGCGGATGTTCGAGCTGGCTGATGCCTTCGTCTCGATGCCTGGCGGCCTCGGCACGTTCGACGAGACCATCGAGATCATCACCTGGCGGCAGCTCGGGCTGCACGACAAGCCGGTGCTGATCTGCGACGTCGCCGGATCGGCCGGGCCGCTGCTGGCGATGATCGAGGCCGCCATCGAGCACGGTTTCGCCGCCCCCGAGGTGCGCCGCCTGTACCAGAGGGTCGACGGCGTGGCCGCTCTGCTGGGCAAGCTCGGCAAGATGAGCGCCGCCGCCGGGGGCGAGGCTGCGTTGCTCTGAGATCGCGTCAGGGCGAGGCGCGCTCGTGACGCCGGGCGCCGCAGTCATGGCGACAGGAGGGCCGGCGGCAATGCGTTCCACCACCATCAGGATTTGATTCGACTCGCCCGCGCCTGGCGGCGGCCCGAGACGGTGGTTGTCCACGAACAGTCCTGGACCGCGCAGGCCAAGTTCGCCGACATCGTGCTGCCGGCGACCACGCCGCTCGAACGCGACGACATCGGCTCGGCGGCGGGACGGGGCCGGTCTCGACAAGCACGGAAACCCCGATGTCGTGACGCCGGACGTCGGCGCGTCCCGGCTGTCGCAGGGGTGCGCGGCGCAAAGCACACTGGTGGAGATCGAACGCTACGACGGGCCGCTCCCGCCCATCGCCGCGCTCGATCCGCCGCTTCGAGCGGAATGACTTCCGTTGGGAGTGGACCGCCCCGCCGCATCTCGTGCCAAGGCTCGGGCTGTCATTAGCCTACACCATCGCAATCGGCCGTACTGGGCAGCCGGTCGCGCCTTGATATTTCGTGGCGAGCAGGATGAAGCAGAAGCCGCGCACGCCGTCGCGCGCCAGTTCGTCGAGTGCGAGGTTCTCGATCAGATGCACGCCGGCCTCGACCAGCGCGTGCTGGTGCACCGGCATCCCCACTCGCGGGTCGGGGTTTGGCAGCACCTCGACCGCCATGTTGTCGGCGCCGATGGCGACCACGCCGCGCGAGGTCAGCCAGCGCGCGCCGGGGACGTCGATGCCGGGTTCGCCTTCGAGGTAGCGCGCGTTGTCGACGCCGAAATAGCGGCCCCAGCCGGTGCGGATCAGCGCCACGTCGCCTTCGCCGATCCGCACGCCGGCGGCCTCCTCGGCGCGGGCGAGATCGTCCGGCGTGACGACGCGGCCGGGAGCGAGATGGGCGCCGCCGTCAAGGCCGCCGACGTCGAGCAGGATGCCCCGCGTGACCATCGGCGGCATCCGCTCGATGCCGAGGCGTTCGAGGCCCCAGTCGGTCACTGTCTCGTTGGCGTCGAAGCCGTTGTAGAGGCGGTCGCCCTTGGTGAAGTGCCCGAGCGCGTCGATATGCGTGCCGACATGCGTGGTCATCTCGATGCGTTCGAGGTTGCCGCCCGCGTCGTTGGTGAAGCCGAGCTTGCGGCGCCGCTTCAGGCTGTCGCGCCAGGACGCGAAAATCGAGAGGAGATACGGCGTCTGGTTGGGCGCCATGTAGGGCGCCCCGGCGGCGATCGTGTGGCTGACGTCATAGATGCGTGCCTCCCGCACCAGACCGAGCGCCGCGAGCCGCCGTTCCGCCGTGAGCAGATTGGCGGCGCCGACCTGGTCGGCGGCGCCCCATCGCGAATGGTCGTGCGCGGCACCGCTCATGCTCTCGTCCTCCGTTCGGGTCCGGAGAGCATCCTGGCAGGCGCGGCTCGGGGTGACGAGATGGGGCGCCAAACGATGACCGCGACACCGGAAGCTCCGGCATCGCGGCCATGCGCCGTTCGGGACTTCGCGGGGCGGCGGACGGCGCCTCAGGCCGTCCGGCCACGCTGTGCGTTGTCAACGCCGACCATGTCGCTGGCATCGGCCAGCTTGGCATTGTCGACGCCGCTCATGTCGCCCGCGTCCGCCAGCTTCGAGTTGTCGACGCCCGTCGCATTGGCGCCGTCGGCCAGCGGCTGCACGCGCTGCGGGGCGGTGGATTGCTGGACCGACTGGCCGCTCTGGTAGCGCTGGACGGTGTCTTCGTAGGCGGTGCGGAGCGGGTGGCCGCCGTTCGCCGTTGCCGCGCCCTGGATCTGCCATCCGGCAAGCCCAAGAACCGCCATCATCGCGATCATGGAAGTGCGCATCGGATTTTCCCCTTGCGAGCCCGGATGGTCATCATCCGTTGGAGGGGTTTTCGCGCATTCCGGCGCGCCGCGCGGTGAAGCGGTTCACAGTTCCCAGGAAAATCGCAGGATTCTTTTGCGGCCGAGGCAAGCGGCGTCGACCACGCTCAGCGGCAGCATTCCTCCGCCAGCCACCACGTCAGCAGCGTCGTGGCAGCAAGAAAATCCCCGATCTCCATCGCCTCGCGCGGATTGTGGCTGCCGTTCCGGTTGCGGACGAACAGCATTCCCATCGGCACGCCGCAAGCCGCGAACGCCGCCGCGTCGTGCGAGGCGGGGCTGCCGAGTTGCAGCACGGGAATCCGCAAGGCGGCCGCCCCCGCGGTCAGCGCCGCCGCGATCGACGGATCGACCTGCCCCACCGCCGCCCGCGCCCGCCTGCCGGCGTCGAAGCGCACGCGCCGACGCTGCTCGATCTCGCCGATGATCGCGTCGGTGCGCCTTTCCAGTTCGGCGAGCACCGCCGCGTCGTAGGCGCGCACATCGAGCGAGAAGCGGAACTCGCCAGGAATAATCGTCATGCCATGCGTGTCCGGGTTGGTGTGGAAGCGCCCGATCGTGCAGGCCATCGGGATGCCTCGCGCGTCGTAGTCCTCCCACAGCCGGTCGAGGGCGACGAAGAATTCGGCACCCGCGAGTGCCGCGTCCCGTCGGAACCGACGGGGCAGTCCGACATGATCGTAAGCGCCCTCGATGCGCGCCTCGGGAAAGCGGAAATTCCCCGGAATGCCGGTGCAGATCGCCACCGGCCGATCCGCTTCGACCAGACTCGGCGCCTGCTCGATGTGCAGTTCCAGATAGGCCCGCAAGGCTTTCGGATCGAGATGGCGCGCGCCTCCGCGCAGAGCGTCGGGATCGCCGCCGCACTCGGCGATGTGTGCCGCGAGCGGCCGTCGCGTGTCCCGCCGGACCGCCTCCAGCGCACCCTGCGGCAAGGTGCCGAGCGCGCCGCGGCTGCCGATGTAGGAGACCTCGAACCAGACGCTCTCCTCGACGCGGATCGCCATGACGGTGAGGTCGCAGGCGGGTTCGCAGCCCAGCCGCTTCAGCGCGTCCACCGCGACGAGCCCGGCGATCACGCCGGCCGCGCCGTCGAAGTTGCCGCCGTGCGGCACGCTGTCGAGATGCGAGCCGACGATCACCCGCTGGGCCGCGCGATCGCGTCCGGGCCAGGTCATGTAGAGGTTGGCCGCCGCGTCCCGCGTGATCTCGAGGCCGAGGCCGCGCGCCGCCTGCTCGACGGTGGCGTGCGCCCGCTGCTCGCCGGGGCCGTAAGGGTCCCGGGTGACGCCCGGCGTGTCCAGGCTGTCGCGGCACAGCGTGTCGAACAGCCCGGCGGCGAGGGCGCGGCTCGCCGACACCGATTGGGCGATCTGCATGGGCGCTCTTTCCTTGCGGCGGACCGGTGCTAGCTTGGCACGGGCAAAGGCGGACCAGAAGGCGGACGGGAATGGACTCGACGACGGATTCCCCTGGCGAAATGCTGCGCGAGACCGCATCGCGGCTGTTCCAGGAGCATTGCGAGACCAAGGTGCTGCGCGAGGCCGAGCAGGGCGTCTGGCCGGCGGCGGCCTGGGCGGCGGTCGAGGAGGCCGGGCTGCACCGCGCGCTTGTGCCGGAGGACGCGGGCGGCTTCGGCGTGGCGATCCCGGACGCGCTGAGCTTGCTCCGCGTCGCCGGCGAGCACGCGCTGCCGCTCCCCTTGGCGGAGACGATGCTCGCGAGTTGGTTGCTGGCCGGTGCGAAGCTCGATATTCCCGACGGGCCGCTCACGGTTGCGCCGGTCGCAACGGGCGAAGGCCTCCGCCTGGGGCGCGAGGGCGGCGGGTGGCGCATCGAGGGCACCGCCACCCGCGTCCCCTGGGGCCGCAGCCCGGATGTCACCGCCGTCGTGTTGGCCCAGCATGACGGACAAAACCTCGTCGCGAGCGTCCCGCCGGGGTTCTTTCAGGCCTCGCCCGAGGAGAATCTCGCCCGCGAGCCGCGCGACACCCTGCGCTTCAACGGCGTGCTGCCAGCGGAGAACGTGAAGCCGGCCGGCGACGGCATTGGGCCGCTGCAGTTACGCGCGGTGGGTGCCGCGATGCGCAGCCTGCAAATGGCGGGCGCCTTGATGCGGATCGTGGCGATCTCGACCCAGTATGCCCAGGACCGCGTGCAGTTCGGCCGGCCCATCGGCAAGTTCCAGGCGGTGCAGCACAACCTCGCGGTGCTCGCCGGCCAGACCGCCGCCGCGATCGCCGCCTCCGACCTCGCCGCGGAGGCCGTCGCCAACAACGTGAGCCTGCTGCCGATCGCCGCCGCCAAGGCGCGCGCCGGGGAGGCGGCCGGCCTTGGCGCCGGCATCGCCCATCAGGTGCACGGCGCGATCGGCTTCACCTATGAGCACAGCCTGCACTTTTCGACCAAGCGCCTGTGGTCCTGGCGCGACGAGTTCGGCAACGAGGCCGAGTGGAACCTCCTCATCGGCCGCCACATGGCGCGCGCGGGCGCGGACCGGCTATGGGCGGAGATCACGGCAGCCTAGTGCCGCCCCCCGTTATCCACAGTCGTCCACAGGCTGAGATGGCTAACCGACGCGCACGGCGGGGCGTATCCTGGTGGCTGCATGAATACCATCGATTCGCCCCTCCTGGGGCTCTCCCAGCGCCTGCCGCCCTCCAACGTCCAGGCCGAGCAGGCCTTGCTCGGCGCCCTGCTGGCCAACAACAAGGCCTATGAGCGGGTCAGCGAGTTCCTCGCACCGGACCATTTCGCCGATCCGATCCACGGCCGCATCTTCCAGGCGATCGCGCGCCGCATCGAGGCGGGGCAGCTCGCCGACGCGGTGACGCTGAAGGGCGAGTTCGAGCATTCCGGCGTGCTGGAGGAGGTCGGCGGCACCGCCTACCTCGCGCAACTTCTCACCGCGATGGTCGGCATCATCAACGCCGGCGAATATGGCCGCGCGGTGCATGATGCGTGGCTGCGGCGGCAACTGATCGACATCGGCGAGACGGTGGTGAACAACGCCTTCGGCGCCGAGCCGGAACTGGACGGACCCAAGCAGATCGAGGCCGCCGAACAGTCGCTGTTCGAGCTGGCCTCGGACGGTGGCGCGAGCGGCGGGTTCATCACCTTCAAGGACGCGCTCACCGAGGCGATCCTCGGCGCCGAACGCGCCTTCCACCGCGCCGGCGGCGTCTCGGGCCTGTCGACCGGGTTGCGCGACTTCGACGCCAAGATGGGCGGGATGCACCCGTCGGACCTGTTGATCCTGGCGGGGCGGCCCGGCATGGGCAAGACCGCGCTCGCCACCAAGATCGCGTTCGGCGCGGCGCAGGCGATGCTGGCGGACGCGCGGCGCGACGATCCCGACGCGGTGCCCAAGGGCGGCATCGCGGTGTTCTCGCTGGAAATGAGCGCGGAGCAGCTCGCCACCCGACTGTTGAGCGAGGAGGCGCGCATCTCCGGCGAGCGCATCAGGCGCGGCGACATCGGTCAGCGCGAGTTCGACAAGTTCGTGCAGGTCAGCCGCGAGATCGCATCCCTGCCGATCCATATCGACGACACGCCGGCGCTCACGCTGTCGGCCATGCGAACGCGCTGCCGGCGGCTCAAGCGCACCAAGGGCCTCAACCTCGTGGTGGTGGACTACTTGCAGCTCATGCGGCCTGCCGCCGGGACGCGGCCGGAGAACCGGGTGCTGGAGATCAGCCAGATCACCCAGGGGCTGAAGGCGATCGCCAAGGAGCTGGAGGTTCCGGTGCTCGCGTTGTCGCAGCTGTCGCGCGCGGTGGAGAGCCGCGAGGACAAGCGGCCGCAGCTTGCCGATCTGCGTGAATCAGGCACCATCGAGCAGGACGCCGACGCGGTGATGTTCATCTATCGCGACGAGTACTACCTCGCCCAGCGGGCGCCCAAGCAGATGGCGTTTGATTCGGAGGAGAAATTCCAGGACGCGCTGGAGAAATGGCAGCGCGAGATGGAGAAGGTGCACAACCAGGCCGACCTCATCATCGCCAAGCAGCGTCATGGCCCCACGGGCACGCTCCAGCTGTTTTTCGAGGCCGAGTTCACCCGATTCGCGGATCTGGACTTGCGCCATTCGGGGCACGATTGAGTAACCCCTCACCCCGGCCCTCTCCCGCAAGGGGAGAGGGAGAAGAGGGCCCCCTCCCCTTGTGGGAGGGGGTTGGGGGAGGGGTCTGCTCCGCAGCCGCCCTCTTGGAAATCGACCTCGACGCGATCGCCGCCAACTGGCGCCTGCTGCGCGAGCGGCATCCCTCCGGCGCGGTCGCCGGCGTGGTGAAGGCGGACGGCTACGGGCTCGGCGCGCGGGAGGTCGCGGCGCGGCTGCATCGCGAGGGTTGCCGGCACTTCTTCGTCGCGCATCTGGGCGAGGCGCTGGAGATCCGCGATCTGCTGCCCGACGGGATGCTGGCCGTGCTGAACGGGCTCATTCCCGGTACCGAGGCCGAATACGCGGCAACCGGCATCCTGCCGGTCCTCGGCTCGCTTGCCGAGGTGGATGCCTGGTCGGCGCAAGCCCGCCGCGTCGGACGCATCCTGCCCGCGCTGCTGCACGTCGATACCGGCATGTCCCGCCTCGGGCTGGACCCGCGCGAGCTCGCGGTCCTCCAATCGGACCACGCCCGGCTCGACGGGATCGCATTGCGCTACCTAATGACGCATCTGGTGTCCTCGGAAATCCCCGACGATCCGATGAACCAGCGGCAACTCGGCCGCTTCGCCGAGGCCCGCGCCGGACTGCCGAGGGCGGCCGCCAGCCTGGCGAATTCCTCCGGCATCTTTCTCGGAGAGAAATTCGCCTCCGACCTCGCGCGGCCGGGGGCGGCGCTCTACGGCATCAATCCCACGCCGGGGCGGCCCAATCCGATGCGCCCGGTGGTCCGGCTGCTGGCGCGAGTGATGCAGGTACGGGACATCGCGGCGGGCGAGACCGTCGGCTACAACGGCACATGGCGGGCCGATCGGCCAAGCCGCATCGCGACGGTGGGCGTCGGATACGCCGACGGCTGGCACCGCGCGCACTCCGGTCGCGGGGCGGCGTTCTTTGACGGCAGGCCGGTCCCGCTGGTAGGGCGTGTGTCCATGGACCTGACGACCTACGACGTGACCGCCCGGCCGGATATCGGCGTGGGCGACCATCTCGAGCTGATCGGCCCGTCCGTGCCACCCGACACGGTGGCCGAGGCGGCGGGCACCAACGGCTACGAGGTGCTGACCTCGCTCGGCCGGCGGTTCGCGCGGGTCTATCGCGGGGCGTGAACGCGATCCTCGACCTGCTCGCCGCAGTCGGCCGCGCGAGCCTCGCCGCGTGCCGGTTCACCGGGCAGCTCGCTATCTTCGCGCTCTCGGGCCTGTCGCATCTGGTGCGGCCACCCTTCTACTGGCGGATGTTCGGCCGAGCGCTGCTGGAGATCGGCTATTTCAGCCTTCCCGTGGTGGCGCTCACCGCCATCTTCACCGGCATGGTGCTGGCCCTGCAATCCTACACCGGCTTCGCCCGCTTCTCCGCCGAGGGGGCGGTGGCGAGCGTCGTGGTGCTCTCCGTCACCCGGGAGCTCGGCCCGGTGCTGGCGGGGCTGATGGTGGCCGGGCGTATCGGCGCGGCGATGGCTGCCGAGATCGGCACGATGCGCGTGACCGACCAGATAGACGCGCTCACCACGCTCTCGACCAACCCGATGAAATACCTGGTCGCCCCCCGGCTGCTGGCGGGCGCCATCGCCCTGCCCTTGCTGGTCATCGTGGCCGATATCCTGGGCGTTCTGGGCGGCTTTATCATCGCCATCCTCAAGCTCGGCTTCAACCAGGCCACCTACCTTAAGAACACGCTCGATTTCGTTCAGCCGACCGACGTGGTCTCGGGGCTCGCCAAGGCGGCGGTGTTCGGCTTCCTCATTGCGCTGATGGGGTGCTTTCAGGGCTACAACAGCCGGGGCGGCGCGCAGGGCGTGGGCGCCGCGACCACCGCCGCCGTGGTCGCCGCCTCCATCCTGATTCTCGCCTTCGACTACGTGCTGACCGAGATGTTCTTCGCCCGATGACGGACGCGCGCCCGAAGCTTCGGATTCGCGGGCTGCGCAAGTCCTTCGGCGACAAGCGCGTGCTCGACGGCATCGACCTCGACGTGATGCCGCGCACCTCGATGGTGGTGATCGGCGGCTCGGGTTCGGGCAAGTCGGTCCTGCTGAAATGCGTGCTCGGGCTGCTTTGGCCGGATGACGGGGTGATCGAGATCGACGGAGAGGACGTGCTGCGGATGCGGCGCGCCGACGCCGAGGCCGCGCGGGCGCGGATCGGGATGCTGTTCCAGAACGGCGCGCTGTTCGACAGCCTGCCGGTCTGGGAGAACGTTGCCTTCGGCCTGCTCGCGCAACGCCGGATCAGCCGCGCGGCGGCACGCGAGCGGGCGGGGGAGATTCTCGCCCAGGTCGGCCTAGCGGCGAGCGTGGGCGAGCTGTCGCCCGCCGAGCTGTCCGGCGGGATGCAGAAGCGCGTGGCGTTGGCCCGCGCCATCGCGGCACAGCCCGACATGATGTTCTTCGACGAGCCGACCACTGGCCTCGACCCGATCATGGGCGCCGTGATCGACGGGCTGATCGTCGATTGCGTGAAGCGGCTCGGCAGCACGGCGGTGGCGATCACCCACGACATGGCCTCCGCCCGGCGCATCGGCGATGCGGCGGCGATGATCCATCGGGGGAAAATCGTCTGGAGCGGGCCGGCCTCCGCGCTGATGGACAGCGGCAACCCCGAGGTGGATCAGTTCACCCACGGGCGCCGCGAAGGCCCCATCCAGATGGAGCTGCGCCGCTGACGCGAAGCGGGAGGAGGAACCGATGAAGGCGCTCCGCACCCTGTCGGCCGGCCTGTGCTTTCTCGCCACTCTCGCATGTTCGCCGGCACGGGCGGACGAGGCCCCGGCCGAAGCCAGCAACATGGCGATCATCGGCCACAGCGACCTCAACGGGGTCGGCAAGGGCGGCGAGGGGCTGGCGATCCAGACCTACGGGGACGGCCGCCGCGTGCTCTATCTCGCGCACGAATCCGGACCGATGTGCGTGAGCGTGCTCGACGTCACCCACCCGGAGGCGCCGACGGTCATCACGCAGATCCCGGTCGAGGCGCCGTACGTGCGCTGCAATTCCCTCGGCCTCGCCGGGACGACGATGGTAGTCGCGCACCAGACCGCGAAGCCGGGCCAGGACCATGCCGGCCTCGACGTGTACGACATCGCCGACCCTGCAAAACCGCAAAAGCTGTCGCATTTCGACACGTCCGGCCCGCACTCGCGCGGTGTCCACTTCGTCTGGTTCACAGACGGCCGCTCCGCCTACCTCTCGACGGGCGCGCGCGATTTCGTCCCCCGCAACCCCGCCGACGACCAGTTCCTGATGATCGTCGATCTCGCCGACCCGCGCGCGCCGCGCGAAGTCGGCCGCTGGTGGCTGCCCGGCACGCGCCAGGGCGACGCCGCCGAGCCGCCGCCGCGCGTGGACCGGCACGACGAGGGGATGCGGATGCACTCGCTGGTGGTGCCGGCGGACCGGCCGGATCGCGCCTATGTCGGCTGGATCGACGGCGGCTGGGTGATCCTCGACATCGGCGACAAGGCGCATCCGAAGGCCGTGGTCCGGCGGTCCTGGCAGTCGCTCGGCAACGGCTTCGCCCACACCGTCCTGCCGCTCGCCGGGCGCGGCCTCGCGATCCAGACCGAGGAGGCGACGCTCGCCGATTGCGGCGACTGGCCGAAGCGGAACTGGGTCTGGGACATCTCGAACGAGCGGGCGCCGTTCCCGCTCGCGCCCTTCCCGCCGGCACGGGATCAGACCGCGCTCTGTCAGGCGGGCGGGCGGTTCGGCTCGCACAACATGCACATGAACCGCCCGATCGCCACCTCGCGCACCCTCACGCAAACCGTGGTGGGGAGCTACTTCAATGGCGGCGTGCGGGCGTATTCCATTGCCGACCCGAGCCATCCCGTCGAGATCGGCTACCTGGTCCCGCGCGCGCCGGAGGCGAACCCGACGCACACCATCCAGATCAACGACGTGTACGTGGACGAGAACGGCCTCATCTACGCCAACGACCGGCTGGCCGGCGGCCTGTACGTCATCCGCTACAGCGGGCCGGTGCCGCTGCGATGAGGGCGTACGCCGCGCTGGTCCTGCTGGCGCTGTTCGCCGCCGCGCCGGCGCGTGCCGACGAGGCGGCGCAGGTGGTCGGGCTGTTCATGCAGTCCTGCGTGCGCTTCGCCGGCGACTCGGCGGGACTGCGACAATGGGCGACGGAGACCGGCCTGAAGCCGCTGCCGCCCGGCGGACAGGCGGCATTCTTGCAGAATCAGCGTGGCATCGCCTACGACGCCACGAACCCGCAGGGCAAATTCGTCGTAGTCTCCGGCGAGGCCGGCTCGTGCTTCGCGGTCGCCGAGCGCGCGGATGCCGGGCAACTGACCAGCGATCTCGAGCAGGCGCTGCAACAGGCTGGCCTCGCCTTCACGGGTGGTGCGGAGACGGTCGATCCGGCGGACAAGAATCTGCGGCACCGCGAGTTTCGCATCCGCAAGGCCGGCCATGCATGGCGAGTCGTGCTGAGTACCGGCAGCGCCGACTCGGGGGCCCATCCTATGCTGACGATCCTCCCCGAGTGATGCGGCGCACATGGTGAAATCGGCTTCCCGCTTCGTCTGCCAGGTCTGCGGCGCGTCGACTGCCAAATGGGCCGGCCGCTGCGAGAGCTGCGGCGAGTGGAACACCATCATCGAGGAAGTGGGCGAAGCGCGCCCCGGTCCGGCGGGAAGGGCGGCGGCTGGCAGGAAGGTCGGCTTCGTCGGCCTCGCCGGCTCCGCCGAGCCGCCGCCGCGTAGCGCGACAGGCATCGCCGAGCTGGACCGCGTGCTTGGCGGCGGTCTCGTGCCGGCCTCGGCGGTGCTGGTGGGCGGCGATCCGGGGATCGGCAAGTCCACCTTGCTGTTGCAGGCCGCCGCCGCGCTCGCCCGCGCCGGCAAGCGGGTTCTTTATGTCTCGGGCGAGGAATTGATCGAGCAGATCCGCCTGCGCGCGCGCCGACTCGGGGTGATCGACGCGCGGCTCGACCTCGCCGCCGCGATCAACGTGCGCGACATCGCTGCCAGCCTGGAGCAGGAGAGTGCGGCGACGATGGTGGTGATCGACAGCATCCAAACGATGTGGCTCGACAACATCGAGAGCGCGCCGGGGACCGTGACGCAGGTGCGCGCCTGCAGCTTCGAGCTGATCCGGCTGGCCAAGTCGCGCGGCTTCGCCCTGGTGCTGGTGGGCCACGTGACCAAGGACGGCTCGATCGCCGGGCCGCGCGTGCTGGAGCACATGGTTGATGCCGTGCTGCATTTCGAGGGCGATCGCGGCCATCAGTTCCGTATCCTGCGCGGGGTGAAGAACCGCTTCGGGGCGACCGACGAGATCGGGGTGTTCGAGATGACCGAGCTCGGCCTCGCCGAGGTGCCCAACCCCTCGGCGCTGTTCCTCGCCGAGCGGCGCGGCAACATCTCCGGAAGTGCCGTCTTTGCCGGATTGGAGGGGACCCGTCCCGTGCTGCTGGAGGTGCAGGCGCTGCTGGCGCCCAATCCGGGCGGATCACCGCGTCGCTCGGTGGTAGGGTGGGACGGAGGGCGTCTGTCGATGTTGCTCGCCGTTCTGGAAGCGCGCTGCGGGCTGCGGCTCAACGCGACCGACGTGTATCTCAACGTCGCCGGCGGGCTGCGTGTCAGCGAGCCGGCGGCCGATCTGGCGGTGGCCGCGGCCATCGCCTCCGCGGCAGCGGACCGGCCGACCAGCCCGGGGATGGTCTATTTCGGCGAGATCGGACTGTCGGGCGAGGTGCGGCAGGTGGCGCAGGCCGAGGCGCGGCTGAAAGAGGCGGCCAAGCTCGGCTTCGACGCCGCCTGCCTGCCTCGGCGCGTGGCGCGCGGCAACCGGCCGCTCGCCGCGCCTGACGGATTGCGGCTGGACGAAATCGGCCATCTCTCCGACCTGGTGGCGCGGTTCGCACCCGAATCCGGCATCGCCGCATGAGGGGCAGCATGATGGGCGCTTGGCGCGCCAGGATTTCCGGCGGATATAGCCCCCACGCTTTCCCTTTCGCGGCAATTCGATGACCTGGGTGGACCTTGTCGTGCTCGGCGTGCTGGCGGTCTCCGCCCTGCTGGCCTTCATGCGCGGCTTCGTCCGCGAGGTGCTCGGCATCGGCGCCTGGGTGGCGGCCGTCCTGGTGGCGGTCTGGGCGTTTCCCTACGCCCGGCCGCGATTCCGCGAGTGGCTCGGCACGCCAGACCTCGTGGACCCGGTGACGTTCGCGGGCGTGTTCATCGTCACCCTGCTGGTCCTGCTGCTGATCTGCCACTGGATCGGCGCGCTGGTGCGCGGCTCGGCGCTCGGCGGGGTCGATCGCACGCTGGGTCTGCTATTCGGGCTCGTAAGGGGTGCGGCCCTGGTGGTGTTTGCCTATATCGCGGCTGGGCTGGTCGTCCCGGTGGATCGCTGGCCGGACCCGGTGCTGCAGGCGCGATCGCTGCCGGTGGCATATGCCGGCGCCGCCTGGGCCGCCGCACAGCTGCCGCCCGATTATCGGCCCAAGCTGCAGGCGCCACCCGCTGGGCGGCAGGCCACCGCCCAAGACCTGCTGCGCGCGACCCCGCAGGGGCGAGCCACCAGCCGTCCCCTCGCACGGGATTAGGAGAGCACGGAATGCCGACCGACCCTCGCCGCGACGCTCGACATGACGCCGGAGCCGACGACAAGCTGCATGAGGAATGCGGCGTCATCGGCTTGTGGAACGTCCCGGACGCGTCGGCCGTCACCGCTCTCGGCCTCCACGCCCTGCAGCATCGCGGACAGGAGGCGACCGGCATCGTCGCCTTCGACGGCGCGCGCTTCCACTCGCATCGGGGACTCGGGCTGGTCGGCGACAATTTCGGCGACGCCAAGGTGATCGCCTCGCTGCCCGGTCTGAACGCGGTCGGCCACAACCGCTACGCCACCACCGGCGACACCATCCTGCGCAATGTCCAGCCGCTCTATGCCGACTTCGAATTCGGCGGCTTCGCGGTGGCGCACAACGGCAACCTCACCAACGCCCACCTGCTGCGCCGCGCCCTGGTGCGCCGGGGCTGCCTGTTCCAGTCCACCACCGACAGCGAGGTGTTCATCCACCTCATCGCCATCAGCCTCTATTCCACCGTGGTGGACCGGCTGATCGACGCGCTGAAGCAGGTGGTGGGGGCCTATTCGCTGGTGGCGCTGTCGCACGAGCAACTCATGGGCGTGCGCGATCCGCTCGGCGTGCGGCCGCTGATCCTGGGGCGGCTCGGCGCGGGGTGGGTGCTGGCCAGCGAGACCTGCGCGCTCGACATCGTCGGCGCCGAGTTCGTGCGCGACGTGGAGCCCGGCGAGATCGTCATCATCAACGACCAGGGTGTGCGCAGCATCAAGCCGTTCAGCCGCCAGCCCGAGCGGTTCTGCGTGTTCGAGTACATCTACTTCGCCCGGCCGGATTCGATCATGGAGGGGATGCCGGTCTACGACGCGCGAAAGCGGATCGGCACGGAGCTGGCCCGCGAGTTGCACGTGCCGGCCGATGTCATCGTCCCGGTGCCCGATTCCGGGGTGCCGGCGGCGATGGGCTACGCGCAGGAGAGCGGCGTGCCGTTCGAGCTCGGCATCATCCGCAACCACTATGTCGGCCGCACCTTCATCGAGCCCACCGACACGATCCGCAATCTAGGCGTCAAGCTGAAGCACTCCGCCAACCGCGCGGTGCTGGAGGGCAAGCGGGTCGTGCTGGTGGACGACAGCATCGTGCGCGGCACGACGAGCCGGAAGATCGTCGAGATGGTGCGTCAGGCGGGCGCGGCGGAGGTCCACATGCGTATCTCGTCGCCGCCGACAACGCATTCCTGCTTCTACGGCATCGACACGCCGGAGCGCGGCAAGCTGCTGGCGGCCCTGCACAACGTCGACGAGATGGCGAAGCTGATCGGCGCCGACAGCCTGGCCTTCGTCTCGATCGATGGCCTCTACCGCGCGCTCGGCAAGCCCGGCCGGCAGCCCGAGCGACCGCACTATTGCGACGCCTGCTTCACCGGCGACTATCCGATCCCGCTGCCCGACATGGCCGACAGTTCCGAGCGCCAGCTCAGCCTGCTTACCGAGAGCCGCTGACATGCCCGGCCAACTTGATGGCCGGATCGCTCTTGTAACCGGCGCCAGCCGGGGCATCGGCGCGGCCGCCGCGATTTCGCTCGCCGGCCTTGGCGCGCATGTCGTCATCACCGCACGCACCCAGGGCGGCCTCGAGGAGACCGACGACGCGATCCGCTTGGCAGGCGGTACGGCGACCTTGCTGCCGCTCGACTTATGTGAGGGCGACCAGCTCGACGCGATCGGGCCGAGCCTATACGAGCGGTTCCGCCGGCTCGACGTGCTGGCGCATTGCGCGGGCGCGCTCGGCAAGCTGACGCCCGCCTCCCACATCCTGCCGAACGACTGGGCCGAGGTGATCGCGGTCAACCTGAGTTCCACTTGGCGCCTGATCCGCACCTGCGCTCCGCTGCTGCAAGCAGCGGAGGCCGGCCGCGCGGTGTTCGTGACCGACGCGCGGACCCGCCATCCCGGCGCCTATTGGGGGGCCTATGGGGCCACCAAGGCGGGTTCCGAGCATCTCGTGCTGACCTGGGCGGACGAGGTGAAGACCAGCCGGCTCAGGGTCAATCTGTTCGATCCGGGCGCCGTCGCGACGCGGTTGCGCCGCCAGGCTTTCCCCGGCGAGGACGCCGCCGTGCTCCGCCGTCCCAAATCCGTGGCACCTGCGCTTGCGGCGCTCTGCCTGCCGGGCGAGGCGCGGCATGGAGAGGTGGTTCAATTCGCCGGCTGACGGTCCGGCCGCGCGCCTCAGTCCTGCTCGCCCTTGCGCCGCTTGCGGGCGGCGGTGGCGTACTGGCCGCGGGGGCGATCCTCCTGCACGTTGGGGCGGACCACCGTGTCGTAATAGTCGTCCCAATCCTCGGGCTGCAGGCTTCGCAGGTCCGGCACCACCCTGTAGTCGTTCTGCGCCTGATCGTTATAGACGTGGCGCGGGATCGCCTGGACTTGGAACAGCGGGTAGTCGGCGCGGAACTCGATCGGCACGTTGGTCTTGGTCAGGCGCAGATTGGTGAACAGCGGACCGAACCAGCGGTCGGTCTCCACGATGCCCTCATAGAGTTCGTAGTTCTGGCTGCGCGGCAGGTTGGCCAGCGGCCGGACCAGCAAACTCCAGCCGGGCGCCGTG
This sequence comes from uncultured Alphaproteobacteria bacterium, assembly GCA_963795435.1. Lineage (GTDB taxonomy): Bacteria > Pseudomonadota > Alphaproteobacteria > Acetobacterales > Acetobacteraceae > JAFKFI01. The sequence goes on along the minus strand of CAWCHV010000007.1, from coordinate 1,995,544 downwards.
CGCGCGACGAGCCCGCTCCAGACCTGCACGATGCCGGCCTCCTGCATGGCGCCCAGGAATGGCGGCGAGAACTCCCGGATCTCCTCGGGCGCCGACTCATCGAACGTCTCGCGGAAGCCGGGGAACTGAGCGACGTGCAGCGGATACCAGTTCTCCTGGCCGTCCCACGTCCAGATCACGCCGGTGCCGTCCCACATCAGGCTGAAGGTGATCGGCGGAAAGATGTAGTAGCCGAACGCCGAGGCTGTCACGATCGGCTCGCAATAGCGGAAGGCCCGGGTCGGCATGGTTCCGATGGCCGAGCGATCGGCGCGCTGCGGGACGCGCGCCCCAGGGACGAAGCGATGGAAGGCGACGAGCGGCCCTGACGACGTGCGGCCGGTGGCTTCTGGCTGATCGGTCACGCACGCACTCCAAGACAGACATCGGTCGAGCGGCCGCCGGTCATACCCCGGCGGCGGCCGACCGATCCAGATCAACCTTCGAACAGGCGACACGAGTGCCGCCAAACCGCTCAGATCGTCGGCGCCATGCCGCCGAGGCGGACCTTGCCGGCATCGGCGACGGTCGCGGGCTTGAGCGAGGGGGCCATGCCGCCGAGGCGGACCTTGCCGCTATCCGTGACGCTGGCAGGCGCCAGGGAAGGGGCCATGCCGCCCAGGCGGACCTTGCCGGCATCCGCGACGGTCGCGGGCTTGAGCGAGGGGACCATGCCGCCGAGGCGGACCTTGCCGCTATCCGTGACGCTGGCAGGCGCCAGGGAAGGGGCCATGCCGCCCAGGCGGACCTTGCTGGCATCCGCGACGGTCGCGGGCTTGAGCGAGGGGGCCATGCCGCCGAGGCGGACCTTGCCGCTATCCGTGACGCTGGCAGGCGCCAGGGAAGGGGCCATGCCGCCCAGGCGGACCTTGCCGGCATCGGCGACGGTCGCGGGCTTGAGCGAAGGGGCCATGCCACCGAGGCGGACCTTGCCGGCATCGGCGATGGAAACAACGGCGGCGTCGCGGACGATGGAGGACATGATTCCGAACCTTTCGTTTCGATATTGACCGATTCTTCGACGAGCGGCGTTTATCCCCGCCCTTGCTCTAACGAGATATTTTTCACATTGAGGATTTTTTATCGTATTTTTGACGTTATTGTGCCGTCAAATCGGGTGGGTTGAGCCGAACGGCCGCATTTAGCCGATTAATTGTGGCGTGTCGGCCTGGAAAGGCGGGGGCGAACGGTCCGCAGTCAGGCGGCGAGTGGCTTGGACATGAACACGCGATCGAAGCCATCGACAGACGCGCGATGGGTCTCCGCAAATCCCAACCGCCTGTACAGATCTATGTTCCGGACCATGCGCGCATGGGTGAATAGGCGAAGCTCGACCGCTCCCCTGCGTAAGGCTTCCGCCTCGGCGAACCGCATCATGCGCCGCCCCAGCCCTTGTCCGGCGCGGCCAGGCTCAACCGCTACATTGTCGAGCAACAGATGATCCGGTCGCGCAATCAGCACCACCAGAGCCGTAATCAGGCCGTCAATCGCCAGGACGAACACCTCGCCTGCCGTGATGTGGCCCGCATAATCGTCGTCCATCGGCGCCGGGCGTCGGCCGATGATCGGGACCCAAGGCGCGTAGGCGCGCTGGACCAGATCCCGGACCGCCTCGGCCTCGCCCGGTTCGGCCGGGCGGATAGCGGAACTGTCAGGCGGCGGTGCCACCGACCGTCAGTCCCGCCAGCTTCAGCGTGGGCTGGCCCACTCCGACGGGCACGCCCTGCCCGTTCTTGCCGCAGGTGCCGATGCCGGGATCGAGCGCCATGTCGTTGCCGACCATGCTGACCTTCGTCAGCGCGTCCGGTCCGTTGCCGATCAGGGTGGCGCCCTTCACCGGGGCCGTCACCTTGCCGTCCTCGATGAGGTACGCCTCGCTCGCCGAGAAGACGAACTTGCCCGAGGTGATATCCACCTGCCCGCCGCCGAAATTCACCGCGTACAGCCCGCGCCGCACCGAGCGGATCATCTCCTCGGGGCTGTGCGGGCCCGCCAGCATCACGGTATTGGTCATGCGCGGCATCGGCGCGTGGGCGAAGGATTGGCGCCGGCCGTTGCCGGTGGGCCGCACGCCCATGAGCCGGGCATTCAGCCGGTCCTGCAGGTAGCCGGTCAGCACCCCGTCCTCGATCAGCACGGTCCGGTTCGTCGGCGTGCCCTCGTCATCGACCGACAGGCTGCCGCGCCGGTCCGTGAGCGTGCCGTCGTCGACCACCGTCACGCCCGGCGAGGCGATTTGCTGGCCCATCAGCCCGGCGAAGGCGGAGGTCTTCTTGCGGTTGAAATCGCCCTCCAGCCCATGACCGATCGCCTCGTGCAGCAGGATGCCGGGCCAGCCCGAGCCGAGCACGACCTCCATCTCCCCAGCCGGGGCCGGGCGGCTGTCCAGGTTGACGAGCGCCTGGCGCAGCGCCTCGTCCACGGCGCCGCGCCAGATGTCCGGCGCGGTGATCCGGTCGTAGCCAAAGCGGCCGCCGGTGCCGTAGGTGCCGGTTTCGCGCCGTCCGCCGGCCTCAACCACCAGCGACACGTTGAGGCGGACCAGCGGCCGCAGATCGGCGACCCGCGTGCCGTCCGGGCGCAGGATCTGCACCGCCTGCCACTCGCCGGCCAGCGACGCCATGACCTGCTTCACGCGCGGGTCCTTGCCCCGCGCATAGGCGTCAATCTCGGCGAGCAGCGCCGTGCGCGCGGAGAACTCCATCGCCGAGAGCGGGTTGGCATCGGAATAGAGCCGGGAATTGGTCAGCCTCGGCGGCTCGGCGAAGCTGCCCGAATGGCCGGCGGCCACCGCGCCCACGCTCGCCGCGGCGCGCTGCAAGGCGGCGTCCGACAGCTCGGCGGCGTGAGCGTAGCCGGTCGCCTCGCCCGCCACCGCGCGCAGCCCGAAGCCCAGGGCGGTGTCGAAGCCGGCGCTGCGGATCCGGCCGTCATCCAGCCCGATCTGCTCGCTCTCTCGGTACTCGAGAAAGAGCTCCCCGTCCTCGGCGCCGGCCAGCGCGGTCCCGACGGTGCGCTCCGCCGTCGCCCGATCCAGCGCCGCCTCGGCCCGCTCAAAGAACAGGCCGTCGGTCACGCCGAGCGGAGTCAGCCCCGATGAACTCATGCCACATCCTCGTCAACGCTTGATTTTTCCCGGTCGAGACGCCAGCCCGGCAGGGCGATCTCGGCCCTCGTGCCGGCGCCAGGCTCGCTCAGCAGCCGCAGCCGCCCGCCATGCGCCTCCACCAGGGCCCGGGCCACATATAGGCCGAGACCGGCGCCCTGAAAGCGCCGCGACAGGCTGGCATCGAGCTGGATGAACGGCTCGAACACCCGCTCCAGATCCGCCGCCGGAATGCCGATCCCAGTATCGGTCACGTGCAGCAGAAGATCGCCGCTCGGGTCGAGCACGGCGCCGACCGTCACTTCCCCGCCTGCCGGCGTGAACTTCACCGCATTCGAGAGCAGGCCCGCCAGGACCTGTTGCAGCCGGCGCTCGTCGGCGCGCAGCTCGGGCAGCCGCTCCGGCAGGTCGAGGCGGAGCGCGATCTCGCCCGCCTGGAAGGCCGACGCCGAGGCCCGGGCGCAGGTCCGCACCAAGCGCGCGAGGTCGATCCGGTCCGCCGACATCTCGAACCGCCCGGCCTCGATCCGGGCCACGTCGAGGATCGTGTTGATGAGCCCGAGCAGCTGGCTCCCCGACTCGTGGATCGCGGTCGCGAATTCCGCGATACGTCCCGGTTCGCTGGTGTCGCCCTGCCGCAGCAAGGCCTCCGAGAAGCCGATCACGGCGTTCAGCGGCGTGCGCAGCTCGTGGCTCATGGTGGCGAGGAAGCGCGACTTGGCCTGGTTGGCCGCCTCGGCGGCCTCCTTGGCCCGGCGAAGCTCCCGCTGTGTCGCCTCCGAGTTCGGTCACGTCCGTATAGGTCAGCACCGTGCCGCCATCCGGCGCCGGATCGGATCGCACCTCGATGACGCGGCCGGCGCCGGTGGGCCGTCGGTACAGCGCCGGTTTTCCGGCTCGAATGGCGCCCAGCCGGCGCCGTATGAACGCCTCGGCCGCCGCGCCCTCGCCGAACTCGCCCGTCGCCGCGAGACTGTCGAGGATCTGTTGCTCGCTATGGCCCGGCGTCAGCGTCTCGGGCGGCAGGTCCAGCAGCTCGCTCGCCATGCGGTTGGCGGCGACCAGCCGGCTATCCGCGTCGAACAGCGTGATGCCGTGCCGGATGTTGGCCAGCATCACGTCCATGTCGGCGGCCCGCCGCAGCAGTTCGTTCTCCGCGTCGGTGAGGGGCGTGATGTCGGTCACGACGCTGATATGGCCGCCGTCGGGCAGCGGCGCGGTCCGCACATCCACCGCGGTGCCGTTCGGCCGCCGCCGGCGGCGCACCTGCGGGCGGCTGATATCGTGTGCCATCTGCCGGGCGAAGACCTCGTCCGGCTGGCCCGGCCCGTACTCGCCGGCATCGGCGCGTCGCCGGATGATCTCTTCGAGATGGTCGCCGACGGCCAGCGGCGCGCCCTGCATGACCTCGATGTACGCGGGATTGAACATCGTCACCCGCCGGTGCGGGCCGTAAACACAGACGCCGTGCGGAATGTTGTCCAGAATGCTGTCCAGCATCGCGGCGCGACGCACCGCCTCGTCCTCGGCCCTTGCCAGCTGGCTGATGTCGACGACGCTCATCGTCCAGCCGCCATCGGGCAGCGGATCGGAGGCGATGTCGGTCACTTGGCCGTTGGGGCGCGCCCGCCGCATGGTCGACCGGCGAGTCCGGTCCATGCTGGCCTGGGTCGCCACGAACGCCTCCCCCGCGGCATCGGCGTATTCGTGCCTCCCATGCATGTGGTCGAGCAGGTCCGAAAACGCGAGGCCCGACCGCAGCCTGCCCATCGGCAGCCCGAGCAGGTCGGCGAAACGGGGGTTGTGCAGCAGCAACGTCCGGTCTGGCGCGAAGGTCGCCAGCCCGGTCCGCACAGTGGCCAGCGACATGATGATCCGGGCCACGGCCCCGGCCGCGTCGTCGTGCGCCGCGATCAGCGTCGTCGTCTCGATGGCGCACAGCGCGAATCCGCCATCCGGCAGCGGCACGGTGTGGAAGTCGTAGCTGCGGCAGTCGGGATAGCGCTGCCGCACGTAGCCGGCTCGCGTGCGGTCGCACTCCAGCGCGGCCCGCACCTGCGTCTCGGGATCGCCCGACCCGAGCAATCCCCGATAGGCCGCCGCCCGCAGCACCGTCTCGAGGGGAATGCCGGCGGGGAGGCTGGAGGGTGGCAGGTCGATCGCCGCGCCGAAGGCCGGATTGGCTCGGACCAGCCGCTGCCTCGCGTCGAACACGGCGATGCCGACCGGGAGCGCGTCCAGCACGACCTCGAGGGCGACGGCCGGGCGCGCGGGGAACACGGTCACGGGGCGGCCGGTGGCGGCAGCGGCGGGGCCTCGCGCATGGCATGGAGCGCGCAGAGCGCGGCGGTGAGGAGCAGCACGGCGGTCGTCTGGTGGGCCACGGCCAAATCCACGGGAACCACGGCCAGCAGCGTCGCCACGCCCAGCGCGTATTGCACGGCCACCGTCGCGCCCAGCGCCAGCAGCACCCGCCCCACGCCGGGGCGCGGCGCGGATAGCAACCCGGTCGCCACCGCCGCCAAGGTCACGAGGCCGGTCAGCGTCGCCAGCAGGCGGTGATCGAACTGTACGGCGGCAATGTTCTCGACCAGGTTCAGCAGCACCGGTCGCAACCGCGCGTAGCCCTCCGGGATCACCCGGCCGTCCATCAGGGGAAACGTGTTGTAGTCGAAGCCCGCATGGGTGCCGGCGACGAAGCCGCCCGCGACGATGGTGAGCCCGACCAGCACGCAGGACGCGCGGACCAATGCGCGGGTCGGCCGGCTGCCCGCGCCGCGTTGGGCGAGGGGACGCAGCACCGAAAGTCCGGTCCACAGGATCGCCGCGTAGAGCGCCAACGCCAGCACGAGATGCACGACGAGCCGGTAGGGCTCGACCCGGGTGGTATCCGGAAAGAATCCGGAAGCCACCATGAACCAGCCCACCGCGCCTTGCAGTCCGCCAAGCAGGAAGATCATGGCGAGGCGCGGCCGCAGACGCCGCTCGATGCGATGCGTCACCCAGAACCAGACCAGCGGGATGAGGAACGCGAGACCGATCATGCGTCCCCAGAGCCGGTGGACCCACTCCAGCCAGAAGATGTGCTTGAACCCCGCGAGGCCGATGTGATCGTTCAGCAGCATGTATTGCGGGATTTGCTGGTAGAGCCCGAACAGCCGGTGCCATTCGGCGTCGCTCATCGGCGGCAGCGTGCCGCTGAGCGGCGCCCACTCCATGATGGAGAGGCCCGAGCCGGTCAGCCGCGTGGCGCCGCCGAGCCCGATCATCACCAGGATCATGGCGCAGACCGTAAACAGCCAGCCGGCCACGAGCCGCCGGTTGGCACGGGTCGCCGCCCGTTCCTCGGGCGGCGCGTCCGGAAAATCACGCACATCGAATGGCATTGGATTGCATCCTATCACGCGCATTGCGCCGGGCTAGGGCTCATTCGGCGCTGAGCTCTCGGCTTCGGCGCTTTCTCAGCGTTGTGGGACCGAATCCGTGCCGCGCGCAGGGGCGCCGATCGCCGTCAAGGAGAACACCCCGCCGATCAGCGTCGCCATGACCAAATGGGCGGCGGCCGCGGTTTCCGGGACGCCGCCGAACGCCAGCAGGAATGCGATATAAGCGGTAATGCAGGCGCCAGTGCACCGGTTCGCGTCCACCGAGGCGCGTGCGGGCGGGGGTCGCCTTGCCGGCGCCGTGGTGCTACCCACCGGCCGCCATGCCAGAGTTCGTCCAGCCCGCGGGACGCGCGCGTGAACCGGAGTTCGCGCCACTCCTCTCGGTCGTCGTCCCCGTTCGCAACGAGGGTCCGAACATCCTGCCGCTGATCGCCGAGATCCGGGCCGCGCTCGTGGGGCGGGATTACGAGATCCTGTATGTCGACGATGGCAGCCTGGACGAAACCCCGGCCCGGCTGCGCGAGGCGGCGCAGGCCGGCGCGCCGCTGCGCTGGCTGCGCCACCGGCGGGGTTGCGGGCAGAGTGCCGCGATCGTCACCGGGGTGCGGCAGGCGGCGGGACGCTGGATCGCCACCCTGGACGGGGATGGCCAGAATGATCCCGCGGACATTCCGGCGCTGTTGGAGGAGGCATTTGCCCGCGACGCCGACGCGCCGGGTCTGGTGCTGGTGGCCGGACACCGCGTTCGTCGGCGGGACGGGGCGGTGAAGCGGCTTACGTCGAGCATCGCCAATGCGGTCCGGGCCCGGCTGCTGGCCGACGGCACGCCGGATACCGGCTGTGGATTGAAGGTATTCCGCCGCGACGCCTTCCTCGACCTGCCGCATTTCGATCACATGCATCGCTTCCTTCCGGCGCTGTTCCTGCGGGCCGGCGGACGGGTCGTCTCCGTGCCGGTGAACCACCGCGCGCGCCAGCGTGGCCGGTCGAATTACGGCACGCTGGGCCGGCTCGGGGTGGGGATTTTCGACCTTGTCGGGCTGCTCTGGTTGCAGCGCCGCTGGAGCCGCCCGGAGATCGAGGATTCCGAGGGATCGTCTCCTTGAGCGGCGCGGTGGACCGTCAGCCCGACGCCGCATGGCGGGTCGCGCTCAGGCCGACCCTCTTGCTCGCCGGATTGCTGGCCGCCGGGATCGCCCTGCGCTCGCTCCCGCATCGGTTCGACCCGTCCCTGATCGACCGGTTCGTCGCCGGACACGGACTGAGCGGCGAAGCGCTGTTCGTGCTCATCGCGGCGGCGGTCTGCGCCGTGGGACTGCCGCGTCAGCTTGCCGCGTTCGCGGGGGGTTATGCGTTCGGCCTCTGGGGCGGCATCGCGCTGGCCCTGCTCGGGCAGGGGCTGGGCTGCCTCGCCAATTTCGCCTGGGCGCGGTTCCTTGCCAAGGATCGGGCCGCTCGGCGTAGGGGGCGGCTGCGACGGCTGGACGGGTTTCTGGCGGCGCGCCCGTTTCGCGCGACCCTGACGCTGCGGCTCCTCCCGGTCGGCAGCAATGTCGTGCTCAATCTGCTGGCTGGCGTATCCACGCTGCCGGTCGGGCCATTTCTGGCCGCATCGGTCCTCGGCTACTTGCCGCAGACCCTCGTGTTCGCGCTGCTCGGGGGAGGGGTGCGTGTCTCGGAACGAGTGCAGGTGGCGGTCGCGGTCGGCCTGTTCACGGTCTCCGTGGTCCTCGGTCTGGTCCTGCTGCGCGACCGGCGCACCGCGCGCGCCGGTGCCGATGTCGCCTGAGCCGATGCGCGCCTGAGCCGCGTCTCAGTGCAGACTGGATGAACGCGCCGGGCGTGCGGAACTGCGCCGGCTTGACGAGGCTCGCCGAAGCCGACGCGAACCGAGTGCAGCTTGCCGTCCAGCTCGCGCTGCCAGAAGCCGAGGAATTTGTGGAGCACCGGGAAGCGCGGCGCGATATCGAGATCCTGCCAGATGTAGCTCTGCAGAAGGTCCGGGTGGTCCGGCAGCCGATACAGGATCTCGGCGGTGGTCAGGCGGTAGTCCTTGATCTGCAACGCGATGGTCATGGCTCGATGGCCTCCGTGTCACTCCCGGCAGCGGTCCGCTGCACGGGAAACAAACCCGCGATTCCCCCGCGGTTGCGCGATGATGCCACGGAAGGGAGCTCAGTATTCAACAGAAAAGTTAAAGATATCAGATGGTTGGCACTCTTCGTCCGGGAGTGCTGCCGGACCCTTGACTCCGGATCGGGGTTCGCCTAGATCGCTGGCACTCCCGAGGGGGGAGTGCCAAACGGACGCGCGGGATGCCGAATTCGGGTCCCGCCGCCGCTGGCGATCAATCGGTTGGCATCACTCGATCACTGGCATCACTCAGGAGCGATCCGTATGAAGTTCCGTCCCCTGCATGACCGGGTCGTGGTCCGTCGGCTCGACGCCGAGGAGAAGACCGCGGGCGGCATCATCATCCCCGACACCGCCAAGGAAAAGCCGATGGAGGGCGAGGTCATCGCCGTCGGCCCCGGTGCGCGCGACGAGCAGGGCCAGATCGTGCCGCTCGACGTCAAGGCCGGCGACCGCATCCTGTTCGGCAAGTGGTCGGGCACCGAGGTGAAGCTCGATGGCGAGGAGCTCCTGATCATGAAGGAGAGCGACATCATGGGCATCATCGAGGGCGGCGTGGCCAAGAAGAAGGCCGCCTGAGCCCCTTCCGCGCTCAAACCCGATGCAGACAAAGGATAAGAAGCACATGGCTGCCAAGGACGTGAAGTTCGGCGGCGACGCCCGCCAGCGGATGCTGCGCGGCGTCGACATCCTCGCCGACGCGGTGAAGGTGACGCTCGGCCCGAAGGGCCGCAACGTGGTGCTCGACAAGAGCTTCGGCGCGCCGCGCATCACCAAGGACGGCGTGACCGTCGCCAAGGAGATCGAGCTCGCCGACAAGTTCGAGAACATGGGCGCGCAGATGGTGCGCGAGGTCGCCAGCAAGACCAACGACATCGCCGGCGACGGCACCACCACGGCGACCGTGCTGGCCCAGGCGATCGTGCGCGAGGGCGCCAAGGCGGTGGCCGCCGGCATGAACCCGATGGACCTCAAGCGCGGCGTCGACAAGGCGGTCGCCGCCGTGGTCGACGAGCTGAAGAAGCGCACCAAGAAGATCACCACGCCGGCCGAGACCGCGCAGGTCGGCACGATCTCCGCCAACGGCGAGACCGAGATCGGCCGGATGATCTCCGAGGCGATGCAGAAGGTCGGCAACGAGGGCGTCATCACGGTCGAGGAGGCCAAGGGCGTCCAGACCGAGCTCGACGTCGTCGAGGGCATGCAGTTCGACCGCGGCTACGTCTCGCCGTACTTCATCACCAACGCCGAGAAGATGGTCGCCGAGCTGGATCAGCCCGTACATCCTGATCCACGAGAAGAAGCTGTCCGGGCCTGCAGCCGATGCTGCCGCTGCTGGAGAGCGTCGTGCAGTCCGGCCGTCCGCTGCTGATCATCGCCGAGGACGTCGAGGGCGAGGCGCTGGCGACGCTGGTGGTCAACAAGCTGCGCGGCGGCCTGAAGGTCGCGGCGGTGAAGGCGCCGGGCTTCGGCGATCGCCGCAAGGCGATGCTCGAGGACATCGCGGTCCTCACCGGCGGCCAGGTCATCAGCGAGGATCTCGGCATCAAGCTCGAGAACGTCACCTTGAACATGCTCGGCAAGGCCAAGCGGGTTCTCATCGAGAAGGAGAACACCACGATCGTCGAGGGCGGCGGCAAGAAGGACGACATCAAGGGCCGCTGCGGCCAGATCCGCGCCCAGATCGAGGAGACCACGTCGGACTACGATCGCGAGAAGCTGCAGGAGCGGCTGGCGAAGCTCGCCGGCGGCGTCGCGGTGATCCGTGTCGGCGGCTCCACCGAGGTCGAGGTGAAGGAGCGCAAGGACCGCGTCGACGACGCGCTGCACGCCACGCGCGCGGCGGTCGAGGAAGGCATCGTGCCGGGCGGCGGCGTCGCCCTGGCCCGCGCCTCCCTGGTGCTCGCCAAGCTCAAGGCGGACAACGACGACCAGCGCTTCGGCATCGAGATCGTGCGCAAGGCGGTGCAGACCCCGCTGCGCCAGATCGCCGAAAACGCCGGCGAGGACGGCGCGGTGATCGCCGGCAAGACCCTCGACAAGGACGAGTACGCCTGGGGCTTCGACGCCCAGACCGGCGAGTTCAAGGACCTGGTGCGCGCCGGCATCATCGACCCGACCAAGGTCGTGCGTACGGCGCTGCAGGACGCGGCGTCGGTCGCCGGCCTGCTCGTCACCACCGAGGCGATGGTTGCCGAGAAGCCCGAGAAGCGGGCTCCGGCCGGCGGTCCTCCGGGCGGCGGCATGGGCGGCATGGGCGACATGGATTTCTGATCGGCCGCTCACCCGGGCCGATCTGCTCGGAGACGGAACGGGGGCGGGCCGTGAGGCTCGCCCCTTTTTTTGTCGCCCCTTTTTTGTCACCGTCGATCGTCACGGTGCAATTTGCACGGCGTTTTCCGCCTCGTGGGGCCTCGCCATGTAATTGACAGGCCTGGCCCTTTATGTGCCAACTAGGCCTTGCAATCGCATTTTGGCTTGCCTTGCTGCGCTCCGTCTGATCGGGTGCCCTCAAGACGTCCAAAAGGCCCGGTTGTCTATCGCTCCGCGCCATTCCGCGCGGGGCCACGACGGAGAGAGTGACTCGACAATGGCTATCGGCACGGTCAAGTGGTTCAACACCACCAAGGGTTTCGGCTTCATCATGCCGCAGGACGGCGGCAAGGACGTGTTCGTTCACATCACCGCGGTCCAGGCGGCCGGTCTGCGCGGCCTGAACGAAGGCCAGAAGGTCAGCTATGAGGTCGCGATGGAGCGGGGCAAGGCCGCCGCGACGAACCTGAAGCTCGCCTGAGCCCTTTCGCGCGGATCCGTCAGGCAATGACGGTTCAACGACCATCGCATTCCGTATCCTGCCTCATCGGAGGACCTCCGATGGAGTTGCCGTGGCCTCGGTCCGGCAAAATGCGCCGACGGAGCGCAGGACGCAGGTTCATTTCCGTCAATCTTCGCCCCGGCCAATCTTCGACAATTGGTCAATCTTCGACAATGGGAAGGAGCGACCGATCATGGCAGTCGGTACCGTGAAGTGGTTCAACGCGACCAAGGGCTTCGGCTTCATCATGCCGCAGGACGGCGGCAAGGACGTGTTCGTCCATATTACCGCCGTTCAGGCCGCCGGCCTGAATGGCCTGAATGACGGCCAGAAGGTCTCCTACGAGATCGTCATGGAGCGCGGCAAGGCTGCGGCCACCAACCTCCGGCTTGCCTGAACCCGGCGGGGATCCCGGTCGGGCGCCTCGCCGCTGGACCGCTCCCCGCCGATATCGGCGGCCGCCGCTCAGATCGCGCCGGCCGCCCGTCCGGAGGCGCGGACGACCTCCTCCACCCGAATAGCGCCGGCCTCTCGCATGGCCTGCTCGGCGATGCCTTGCCTGGCGGGGTCGCGCAAGTGAACCGATAGCAGCAACTCGCCACGGGCGGCCGCGTCCTCCCGCGTATCGTGCTGCACCTTGTCGGACGCCTTGGAAAGCCCCTCCGCCGCCGCGCCCAGGCCGACGCCGCCCGCGATCGCGGCGGCCACCGCCGGCAGCGCCGCGCCTCCGGTGGCAATCACCGCGCCGGCCGCCGCCATCGCGCCGACCGAGGCCGCCATGCTGGTGTGCAGCGTCCGCGACTGACGGGAGTCGTCCTCGGTCTCCGGGTTCTCGGCGCTCCGCTCCGGGGTTGCCCGCATCGGTGCCGGATCGGCCTCCGGAATGCTGATTTCAGCCCGGTCGAAGCCTGCCATCGAGAGGCGCGAGATCGCGTCCTGAATGGCCGCGTCGCTCGGAAAGGCCCCTCGTACTTCCTGCACCGCCTCCGTCAAGGGCGGGCCGGCCTTGTCCGGGTTGCTGGCGGATCCGCTCATCGCCGTCTCCTCTGGCTGCTCGAGAAGCGAACGCCGCCCCGCTGTTCCCGTTCCGCGATGGGTGCCGGCAACCGTCCTCCCGGCTCTTTGTTCTGAGAGGGCTGGAGACAGGGAGGATGGCCGTGCGATTGGTGCATGAGGTGCTGCGGGAGATGGGCGGCGGCGATGATCGCGATCTCCTTCCGCTGGGCGCCGCGATCGAGGACCTGCTCGGCGGCCCGCGCGGCACGCTCGCCGACCTGGCGGACCGCTTCACCCAGGCCCGGCTGGGCGCGATCATGGCCTCCTGGATCCATGACGGCCCCAACGAGCCGATCCGTCCGGACGAACTCGCCGGCGTACTCGGGGCCGAGCGGGTGCGAGACCTCGCGACCGTGACGGGGCTGCCGGAGGATGCGTTCCTCCGCCAGATGGCGACGCATCTGCCCCGTGTGATCGACCGAATGACGCCGGAGGGTTATGTCACGGAACCGGCAAACCCCGACAGGCTGACGAACTAGCGGCTGGGCAAGCGCCAGATCAGCGTGCTCCGGCGGCTTTCGCGCGACCGGCCCCACCGCTATGGTCCGCGGTCCTCCCTTGATCGCAGGATCCGTCGCCCGATGAAGCTGCGCGTCGCCACCTGGAACATCAACTCGCTTCGCCTGCGCGCGCCGCTGTTGAAGCACCTGATCGCAGCGGTCGACCCCGACGTGATCTGCCTGCAGGAGACCAAGGTGCCGGACGCCCTGTTCCCGGCCACCGTGCCGGCCGCACTGGGCTATCCCCACGTCGCCTTCCGGGGGATGAAGGGCTACAACGGGGTGGCTATCCTCTCGCGCATTCCCTTCGAGGCGCAGGACGCGGCGCCGGATTGGTGCGCCAGGGGCGATTGCCGGCACCTCGCGGTCCTGCTCGATGTCAAGCGCGGCCCGATCGAACTGCACAATTTCTATGTCCCCGCCGGCGGCGACGTGCCCGATGCGCGGGAAAACCCGAAATTCGCCCACAAGCTGGATTTCGTCGCCCAGGCGACGGACTGGTTCGCGGCCCGCTCCAATCTCGCCCGCACCGTGCTGGTCGGCGACCTCAACATCGCCCCGCTGGAGCACGATGTCTGGAGCCACAGGCAACTCCTCACCGTGGTCAGCCACACGCCGCCCGAGACGGAGGGCCTGATTGCTTGGCAGAACACCGCCTTCCTCGATGCCGTGCGGCATTTCGTGCCCTCGGGCGAGAAGCTCTTCACCTGGTGGAGCTATCGCAACCGCGACTGGCGGGCCTCCGATCGGGGGCGCCGGCTGGACCATGTGTGGGTCACGCCGGACCTCGCCGGCGCGCTGTCCCGCCATACCATCCACAAGGACGCGCGCGACTGGCCGCAGACCTCCGACCACGTGCCGGTCTGCGTCGAATTGTCGTTGTAGCTGCACCGACCTGGCGACTGCGGTATGCTCGGTCGGACGGCGCGAGCGCGTCCGCACCGTCGGCGTTTCGCCCGATTCCGGGCCGACCGGCCTTCCTCCTTGCCCGTATCCGGGTTCACGAACCCCGCCGGATTACCTGTATCCAGGCTCCTTGCGGGCGCGCTTTGCCCGGATCGGGGCTCGTCAGGCCGCGACGGTCGGAACTCCGGCGGGGTCGAGCCGGTAGCCGCCGCCCTCGGTCACCAGCAGACGGGCGTTGGACGGGTCCGGCTCGATCTTCTGGCGCAGGCGGTAGATGTGCGTCTCCAGCGTGTGCGTGGTGACGGCGGCGTTGTAGCCCCACACCTCGTTCAGCAGCACCTGGCGGGCCACCGGCTTGGTTCCCGCGCGGTAGAGGAACTTCAGGATCGCGGCTTCCTTCTCGGTCAGCCGAATGCGCCGGTTGCGCGCCGGCTCCTGGAGCAGCTTGGCCGACGGGCGGAACGTGTAGGGGCCGATGGTGAAGACGGCGTCCTCGCTGTTCTCGAACAGGCGCAGTTGCGCGCGCAGGCGGGCGAGCAGCTCGGCCAGCCGGAACGGCTTGGCGATGTAGTCGTTCGCCCCGGAATCGAGGCCTCGCACGACGTCCGATTCCTCGTCCGACCCGGTGAGGAACATGATCGGCACCTTAACCCCCTGCTTGCGCCATTTCACGCAGAGGTCACGGCCATCGCCGTCCGGCAGCCCGATATCGAGGATGATGGCGTCGAAACGCGAGTTCCGGCTGGCGAGCCGCTCCTCGGCTTCCGCGACATCCGCCGCTTCGACAGCGGTAAATTCCCCGTCCACGGCGAGCTGCTCCGCCAGCGTCGCCCGCAAAGCCTCATCATCGTCCACGATCAGAATGGGGCGCTCGCCCGACATCGATCTTCCCCTTGCAGCTCAGGAGACCGTCTCCGCGAGACGCGCCCCGCCGGCTTCTATCGCATGGCAAAGCAAATCTTGGTGTTCGGGCGCGCCACAGGAAGCCCAACGCAACTCCCTACCCCTCAATCGCGATTCAGCGAGCCCGACATCACTCACATTTGCGTGAAGCCTTGCCGAGCCCCGAGGGCGCCCGCCATATACCAGTCCGAGCGCTCCACGAAGGCCGCCGCAGGGCTGGCTTGCAGCTTCACCCTTTGGCCTACCGACGGGTACGCCGTGAGAATGACGGGTCCAGAAGTGATCACATGAACCGCTTGTCGCCTCACGGAATAGCGTCGGCCGGTCTTGCCGCCTCGCCCCTCCCGCCGGAAGCAGTGGCGCTGGGAATCCGGGGCGTCCACCGCGCGGTTGCCGAATTGCGCCGGGGCATTCCCGTCCTGCTCACCGGCGCCGAGCCTTTGGTCCTGATCGCCGCGGAAACCGCCGGCGCGCACGGCCTGGGCGAGTTCGCCGCCATCGCGGACGGGGCGGCCGTTTTGTTGCTGTCGCCGGTGCGGGCGACCTCCGTTCTCAACCGGCCGGTGCCGCGTTCCGCCAAGGTCATCGCGGTGCGCCTCACCGGCAATCCGTTCGATCCGGCGACGCTCCGCACCCTGGCGGACCCAACGGCCGAGCAGCTTCTTCCCGAGGCGCCCGAAGCGGTCCCGCCGCCGGTCCTGGCCGGCCCCGCGCTTGCGCTGGTGAAGCTCGGTCGGCTTCTCGCCGCCGTCCTGGCCGCTCCGGCGCGGCGGGATGCCGTGGAGATCGCCGGGCGGCTGCATTTGCTGTCGGTCCCGGCGGCCGACGTCACGGCCTACCCGGGCGCCCTCGCCGCCGGGCTGCGCCGGGTGTCCGAGGCGCAGGTTCCGCTCGAGGACGCGTCGGACGCGCGCGTGGTGGCGTTTCGTGGCCCCGATGCCGGCATCGAGCACCTCGCCATCGTGATCGGCACGCCCGAGACCGACGCGGCGCCGCTCGTCAGGATCCATTCCGAGTGCTTCACTGGCGATCTGCTCGGCAGCCTGCGCTGCGACTGCGGGGCGCAGTTGCGCGGCGCGATCCGGCGGATGGCGAAGGAGGGCGCCGGTGTCCTGCTGTATCTCGCCCAGGAGGGCCGCGGCATCGGCCTGGTGAACAAGCTCCGTGCCTATGCGCTGCAGGATCGCGGGCTCGACACGCTGGACGCCAACCGCGCGCTCGGCTGGGGCGCGGACGAGCGCAACTTCCTCGTCGCCGCCACCATGCTGCGCGAGCTCGGCGTGCCGCGCGTCCGCCTGCTGACCAACAATCCCGAGAAGATGAGCGGCCTCGCCGCCTGCGGGGTGGAGGTGATCGGCCGGGTCAGCCACGTGGTCGCCCCCAACGGGGTGAACAACCATTACCTCGCCACCAAGGCTGAGCGGTTCGGCCATCTCCTCGGCTGAGCGCGCCATGCCGGACGCCATCGTCCAGCCCGAGGGTCGCCTCGTCTATCAGGGCCGCGCCTTCCGCGCCGCCCTCGGCCGCGGCGGCATCCGCCAGGACAAGCGGGAGGGCGACGGCGCGACCCCCATGGGCGTCCTGCCGCTCCGGCGTGTGCTCTACCGCGCCGACCGCGTTGCGCGCCCCGAATGCGCCGTCGCCGTGGAACCGCTCGCGCCGGACGACGGCTGGAGCGACGACCCGGCCCATCCCGACTACAACCGGATGATCCGCCTGCCGCACCCGGCGCGCCACGAGGCGCTGTGGCGGGACGACGGGGTGTACGATCTCATCGGCGTGCTCGGCTGGAACGACCGGCCGGTGATCCGGGATCGCGGCTCGGCGATCTTCCTGCACGTCGCCCGGCCGGAGTTCGCCCCGACCGAAGGGTGCGTCGCGCTGGCGCTGCCCGATTTGCGCGATCTCCTGGCGGCTGGGGTGACAGGTCTGATTGTCTCCCGCGCGCGTTGAAGGCGCTGAAGCGGCGAACATCCGGTGGCTGCCGGCTCGGCGGCCAGCCAGGGCGTCGGTTAAAGCTCGGCGGCGCGCAGCAGGGGGATGACGCGACCGCTGAACAGCTCGTAGCTGCGCCGCAGTGTCTCGAGCGACTTCCCGCGGCCGAAATTGGCGAGGAAGTGGCCGGCGCCGACCGCGCGGCACTGGGAAACAATCTGGTCGGCGACGCTCTCCGGCGTCCCGGCGACGAACTCGTCCTCGCCCACCGAGAAGCTGTGCGTCGGGCCGGGCGCGTCGGGCAAGGGATTTGGCGTCACGCGCGGATCGTGCGCCAGGATCGTCCGCAACGCCTGGGCGGCGGCGCGCGAGGCGGAGCGGGCGACCTCCTGGTCCTCATCGATCGAGACCGTCCGGCGGATCGCCATCCGATCAGGGCCGGCCGGCTCTCCGACGCGCGCTGCCTCGTCGCGGAACGCGTCGAAAATATCGCGGATGCGCTCGGTCGGATGAAAGCTTGTGCAGATCTTCGAGCCGCGCCGCGCCGATCTGCGCGCCGATTCGGTGCTCACCACGGTCGTCCATTTGGGCGGCGAGGGGCGCTGAAGCGGCCGCGGCACCAGGCGGAGGTTCTCGATCCGCCAGTGCTTTCCGTGATGGTTGACGACGCCGTCGCGCAGTCCGGCATCGAGAATCGCCTGCGCCTCGGCGTTGCGCTCGCTCGCCTCGACGACGCCGAGGCCGATCAGCGCCATCTCCTGCGGAATGCCGCTCGACGTGCCAATCTCCAGCCGCCCACCCGTCAGGTGGTCGAGCATTCCGATCTCCTCGACCACGCGCCAGGGCTGGTAATAGGGCAGCACTACCCCCATGACGCCGAGACGGAGGGTGCGCGTGCGCGGCGCCATCGCGGCGATCAGCAAATGGGGCGAGGGGCTGTATCCAGGGCCAAAATGGTGCTCGCTGAAGAAGATGCCTTCGAAACCAAACGCCTCGGCCTGCTGCCAGAGATCGAGATAGGCGGCAAAATGCGCCGCTGTAGCCTCCGATCCGGCATCTTGCGCCGGATTGCCGGGGGCATGAAAGAACTCGAAGATCCAGGGTCTGATCATCGGTCGGCGGCCCTCACTTGTTCAATGTGCCGGTGCTTGCCGGCCGGTCTTCGCCTGCGTCGCCGCCGACCGGCCTTCTCCGGCTGCTCAGGAATGGCAGGCAACCCGCGAGCTCAAAGCAGGCGAGAAGCGCCCTAAACACGCGGCGGGGGCGGCAGCGCCTGCTGCTGCACCGGCGCCGGCGCCGCAGGCTCCTCCACCAGCCAGTCGCGTAGCGATTTGCGAACCTGGTATTCGAGTTCGACGTTCAGCGCGTCCATCAACTGCTTGGTCAGCTCGTACAGCGTCCGCCGCGTGCTTTCCCCGCCGGTGATCGGGCGGGTGGCGGAGACGCGGGCCTCGGCGAAGGCGGCCCGGGTGTTCGCCGAAGTATATATGTCGAGCTCGACCGCGAGCGAGCCCTGGTATGCGTCCCCCCGGCGCAGGATGCTCGCGTCGTTGATCAGCAATACGGCGCGCCCGGAAGTGCCCAGCGCCTGCAACCGGTCTCGCGCCATTTGCCGGATCGCGTCGGCCGGTCGCACCGGATCGGCCGCCGCCATGTCGCCGCCGCCCGGCACGAACCGCTCCTCGACATCGATCGAGGCGACATTCAGCCGGAGCGGCGTCAGGTAGTCGTATTGCAGCGGGGCGAAGCTCTCCGGGCCTGTCACGGGCTCCTGGCGCCTTCCTCCGCACGCCCCGACCGCGGCGGACAGCAACAGCGCGCCGAGATGGCGGCGGCCGACGCGCCGAGCGTTCAATTCCGCGCCCCGACCTCGGTCCCGCGGATCTCCTCGCGGGGGAAGCGGAAGTCGAAATTGCAGAACTCGCACGTCATCACGATGTCGCCTTCGACGGTCATGTGGTCCAGGTCGTCCGGCGTGAAGCCTTCGAGAATGCCGGACAGGCGCTGGCGGGAGCAACGGCAGCCATAGGATAATGCCCGCGCGCGATCGACCGCGACTCCCTCGGTATGGAACAACCGATACAGCAGCCGATCGGGCGACAGCCCGTCGTCGAGCAGCTCGCCGTCGCGCAAGGTCGCGGCGAGGGCGACGGCAGTGCGCCAGCTCTCCTCCTGCGCCTGCGCGTCGAGCGCCGGATCGACGCCACCCTCGCCGGCCACCTTTTCCAGTATCAGCCCGCCCGCGCGCCAGCCGGCCTCGGTCTCCTCGCAGGCGAGATGGACGAAGCAACTCATCTGCTCGCTGGTGCGGAAATAATGCAGCGCCATGTCGGCGAGGCGGTCGCCCTCGATGGTCACGATGCCCTGGTGCCGGTCGCGGTCGGGGCCCTGGTCGACGGTGAACGCGAGATAGCCCCGGCCCATCAGTTGTTCGGCGGAAGGCTCGCCGTCTCGGGCCAGCAGTTCGGAAAACTTCTCGGTGTTGATCCGGGCGTAGCCCCGCAGCGCGCCGGTATCGGTGCAGTCCGCCAGCAGCATCGGCAGCGCGCCGTCGCCCTTCACTTGCAGGCTGAACGAGCCGCGAAACTTCAGCGCCGAGGCGAGGCCGGCGGCCAGCGCCAGCGCCTCGCCCGTGATCCGCCGAACCAAGTGCGGGTTGTCGTGGCGCGTCAACAGCGCGTCCGCCAGCGGCCCGAGCCGGACCAGGCGCCCGCGTACGGGCCGGCGCGGCAGATAGAACCGCGTGACCCCGCGCGGCACGACGATATCGGGCACGGCGGGTCGCTGGCTGTCGAGAAAAGCGGGCGTATCGGACATCGTCCCAAGATAGGGCTGCTGCGCCCTCGGGGCTACCGGCGCCGGGCTGGGTTGCGGCATGTGGGTCTCTTGCCGACATGTGTCTGGTCGGCTTAGCAGTGCAGAGAGCGACGTCACGAGGGGACCAGCCATGCCAGCGATCGAAACCTTCGACGCCGTGGTGCTCGGCAGCGGGGAGGCCGGGAAGTGGACGGCGTGCCATCTCGGCGGCGGCGGCCAACGGGTCGCAGTGGTGGAAGCGCGCTATGTCGGCGGCTCCTGTCCGAATATCGCCTGCCTGCCGAGCAAGAACATCATTCACAGCGCGAGCGTCGCGCAGATCGTCGCGACCAGCGCGGCGTTCGGCACACACTCGGCCGGTGTCACGGTATCGATGCGGGAGGTTCAGGCGCGCAAGCGGGCAATGGTCGAAAGCGAGATCAAGGCGCACCTCGACAAATTCGCTGCCGCCGGTTGCGAGCTGGTCACGGGTCGGGGCAGCTTCGTCGCCGAGCGGACGGTCGAGGTCATGCTCGCGGATGGCGGGACGCGGACGTTGCGCGGTGAGAAGGTGTTTTTGGATCTCGGCGCCTTCGCCTCGATGCCGGACCTTCCCGGTCTCGCCGACGCGGCGCCGCTCACCCACGTCGAGCTGCTCGACCTCGATATGCTGGCCGAGCATCTAATGATCCTCGGCGGCGGCTATATCGCGCTGGAGCTCGCGCAGGCGATGCGCCGGTTCGGCAGCCGCGTCACGGTCTGCGAGCGCGCCGGACAAATCATCTCCCGCGAGGACCCCGACATTTCCGAGGCGATCCGCGATCTGCTGAGCGATGAAGGCATCCGGGTGGTCACGTCGTCCGACGTTCGGCGCGTCTCCGGCCGGTCGGGCGGCAAAGTCACGCTCCATCTCGCGACAGGCGGGGGCGAGTCGACGCTCGAAGGCTCCCACCTGCTCGTCGCCCTGGGGAAAGCGCCCAACACGCAGGGGATCGGGCTCGATCGCGCGGGGATCGAGTTGACCCCGTCCGGATATGTGCACGTCAATGACAGGCTGGAGACGAGCGCCCCCGCCGTCTGGGCAATGGGCGATTGCGCGGGAAGCCCGGCCTTCACCCATATTGCGTTCGAGGATTTCCGCATCGTGCGCGACAATCTGAATGGTGGGAACCGCAGCACAGTCGGCCGGCAGGTGCCCTTCTGCCTCTTCACCGACCCCGAGCTGGCGCGCGTCGGCCTGAACGAGACCGAGGCCAAGCGGCAAGGCGTCGCTTACCGTCTGGCCGAACTCCCGGTCGCCGCGATCCTGCGCGGGCATACCACCGGC
Organism: uncultured Alphaproteobacteria bacterium; assembly: GCA_963795435.1. Taxonomy (GTDB): domain Bacteria; phylum Pseudomonadota; class Alphaproteobacteria; order Acetobacterales; family Acetobacteraceae; genus JAFKFI01. The sequence continues at coordinate 1,974,642 of CAWCHV010000007.1, read as the reverse complement.
GAGACGCGCGGCAAGCTCAAGGCGCTGATCGGCGCGGATGACCGAATCATCGGCTTCACCGCCTTCGGCCCGCGCGCCGGCGAAATGCTGCCGCCCATCCAGTTGGCGATGAGCGCCGGGCTCCCGTATCAGGCCGTCCAGGCGCTGACCGTCGCTCATCCCACCTACGCGGAAGGTCTGGTGCAGCTGTTCTCGAACGTCAGTCCGCTGGCATCCTGAGCCAGGTTGGCGGGGCCGACATCCCGGCCTAGGCGTACGGGCGCGGGCAGCGCCGGGGGAAAGACATGGGGGCGCGGCCCTGGCTGATACTTGCCGCGATGGTGCTGGCGCGTATCGCGTTCGGCTACCAGTACCAGACCGTCGCGAGCCTGGCGCCTGAGCTGATCGCCGCATACGGGCTCGACTACACCAGCATCGGCACGCTGATCGGCGTGTTCGTCGCCCCCGGCATCGTGCTCGCCCTGCCGCTCGGTCTGCTCGGGCGGCGCTATGGCGACCGGCTCATCGTCGGCGGCGGCCTCGCGCTGATGACGGCCGGGCCGCTGCTCGGCGCGGTATGGGCCGACCCGGCGGGGATCGGCGCCGGGCGCCTGATTGCGGGCGCCGGCGGCGTGGCGATGATCGTGCTGCAGAACAAGATCATCTCCGACTGGTTCTCCGGACGGCGCTTCATGGTGGCGATCGGCCTTTCGGTCTCCGCCTACCCGGTCGGCGTGTCTGGCGCGCAGATCGCCCTGCCGTGGATCGCGGCGGTGAGCGGCACGGTTGCGGCCCTGATGTCGGGGGCGGTGCTGGTCGCCGTCACCCTGGTCCTGTTCCTGGCCAGCTACCGCGATGCGCCCGCCGCCCATCCCCCACCCCGGCGCTTCTCCCTGCCGGGGCGGCGCGAATGCCTGCTCGTCATGGTCGGTGGCCTGGTATGGACCGCCTACACCGGCTGCTACGGCGGGTTCGTCTCCTATGTGCCGTCGCTGATGAGCGTGCGGGGCCATTCGGCGCTGATCGCCGGCGCGGTGATGACCATCGCGACCTGGGGCAGCAGTCCGGCCACGCTCGCGGGCGGCGCCCTGGCGGCTCGGTTCGGCCATCTGCGCGTCCTGTTGTTCGGCACCGTCGCGATGGCGCTGGGCTGCGCCGGCATCGCCCTCACCGCCTGGCCCTTGTCGAGCGCCGTGTTGTTCGGAGTGCTCGGCTCGGTGCAGCCCTCGGTCATCATGGCGGCCGGCACGCTGTCGTCGCGCCCGGAGAACCGCGCGGTCGGGATGGGCATTTTCTACACCACCTATTACGCCGGCAACGCCCTGGCCCCGGCGCTGTGCGGCCACGCCGCGGACCTCGCCGGCGGCCCCGGCGGCGCCCTGTACGCCGCCGCCGCGATCGGTCTACTCGCGATCCCGCTCTGGCTGCTGCACGCCGGTCTGTCCGCAGGCGGCAGGTCACGGCAACGCCTGGCCATCCGACGCGATTGAGCCTCCGGGAATGGAGGGAAGCCCATGCAGCCGCTCAAGGTGATGATCGTCCGCCACGCCGAAAAGCCCGCCGACAACGAGAACCAGCATCCGCCGCTCGGCGTGAACGAGGAGGGACAGCATGACCCACGCAGCCTAAGCCCGCTCGGCTGGCAGCGCGCAGGCGCCCTGGCGCCCTGGTTCGCGCGCGCGGCCAGTCCATTGGCGGCTCCGGCCGCCCTGTTCGCCTCGCATCACCACGGCACCAGCCATCGCCCGCGTCAGACGCTGGTGCCGCTCGCGGGCTTTCTCAAGCTGCCGATCCAGGCCGACATCCACGTCGGCGAGGAGGAGAAACTCGCCGAGGAGGTGCTCGCTTGCGGCGACGGGCCGGCGCTGATCTCCTGGGAGCATAACGCGCTGCCCCGCATCCCTGGCCTGCTCGCCGGCCCCGCGCTGCGCTGCCCCGCCGAGTGGCCGGCGGACCGCTTCGATCTCGTCTGGGTGCTCGACCGCGACGCCCAGGGCACGTGGCGGTTCGCGCAGGTGCCGCAACTGCTGCTCGGCGGCGATTCGCCCGCCTTGCTGCCGCTGGGCTAAACTCGCGGGCACGCATCCCGACAGGACTACCAGCACCATGACCGCGACCCGCCCCGCGAGCGAGCGCCTGGGCTCGTTCGTCGCCAGCCTGCGCTACGAGGATATTCCCGCCCCCGCCATCGCGCAGGCGTGCCGCATGTTCCTCGACGCGATCGGCTGCGCGTTGGCGGCGTGGCGCGAGGACCAGCGCAAGGCGGGGATCGCGCGCGCCGTCGCGGAGGAGTTCGGCGCGACGGGCCGCGCCAGCGTCGTCGGCGGCGGTGCCACGCATCCCGCGTTGGCGGCCCTCGCCAACGGCATGCTCGCCAACGCCGCCGACAACGATGACACCCACAAGCGCGCGCTGATCCATGTCGGCTCCGTGGTCGTGCCGGCGGCACTCGCGGTGTGCGAGGATCGCGGCCTGACCGGGCGCGACCTCATCGTCGCGATGGTCGCCGGCTACGAGGTCACGGCGCGCGTCGGCATGGCGGTGATGCCGACGCACTACCGCTTCTGGCACTCGACCGCGACCAACGGCACGTTTGGCGCCGCCGCGGCCGCGGCGCGCGCGATGGGGCTCGACGCCGCCGCGGTGCAGGCCGCCCTCGGCTTCGCCGGCACCCAGGCCGCCGGTTTGAACGCCTTCTTCGAGACCGGCGACGACAGCAAGAGCGTGCATCCCGGCAAGGCGGGCATGAACGGCGTGCTGGCCGCGCGGCTCGCCGCCCTCGGCGCCACCAGCCCGCCCGACATCTTCGGCCACCCGAAAGGCTATCTCGCCGCCTACAGCGCCGAGCCCGATGCGGCGGCGCTGACACGCGGTCTCCGCGAGACCTGGGAGATCACGCAGAACGGCTACAAGCCGTACCCGTCCATCCTTGCCAGCCACTCGCCGATTGGCGCCGCGCTGGAGATTGTCGCGCGCCACGCGCCCGATCCGGCGCGCATCGAGAGCATCGCGATCAACACCTACGCCACCGTGAAGTCGCACTTCTCCAGCAAGCAGGTGGACAGCACGATGGCGGCGCGCCTCTCGGTGCCGTACTGCGTGGCGATCGCGGTGGTGGATGGCTCGGTCGGTCAGCCGCAGTTCCAGCCGGACCGCTTTCAGGACGCGCGCGTGCGCCGCGTGCTCGACCGCACCGAGGTCGTCGCCGATCCCGAGCTGACGAAGCTGTACCCGGAAAAGTTCCCCGCCAGGGTGGCGGTGACGATGCAGGGCGGCGAGACCTTGCAGGCCGAGATGATGTATCCGAAAGGCGACCCACAGAACCCGCTCACCAATGACGAGCTGGCCCGGAAGTTCCGCGACAACGCCAGCGATTTTCTATCCGCTGACGAGTTGGAAAAGTTCATCTCGAGCGCGATGGACCTCGGCTCTGCGACGACGCTGGCCGAGCTGACGCGGCCATTGCGCGCGCGAGGCTGACGGCGATGGCAAAGACGATCCGCCTCAATGCGTTCGACATGAACTGCATCGCCCACCAGTCGCCCGGCTTGTGGACGCATCCGCGCGACCGCGCGGACAGCTACAACACGCTGGAATACTGGACCCATCTCGCGCGCACCCTGGAGCGCGGAAGATTCGACGCGCTGTTCCTCGCAGACGTGCTCGGCATCTACGACGTGTATCAGGCCTCCCCGCGCACCGCGCTGGAACAGGCGGTGCAGGTGCCGGTCAACGATCCGCTCATGGTGATCCCGGCAATGGCCGTCGTCACCGAGCATCTCGGCTTCGGCGTGACCTGCGCGCTGTCCTACGAGCACCCGTACCCGTTCGCCCGCCGCATGTCGACGCTCGACCATCTCACCAAGGGCCGCGTCGGCTGGAACATCGTCACCGGCTATCTCAACAGCGCCGCCCTCGGCATGGGCCTAACCGAGCAGCACGACCACGACACGCGCTACGAGATCGCCGAGGAATACATGCAGGCGGTCTACAAGCTCTGGGAAGGCAGCTGGGAGGATGGCGCGGTGCTGCGCGACCGCGCCGGGCGGCGTTTCGCCGATGCCGGCAAGATCCATCGCATCAAGCACGCCGGCAAATACTTCCAGATGGAAGCGATCCACCTTTGCGAGCCCTCGCCGCAGCGCACGCCGGTGCTCTACCAGGCCGGCGCCTCGACGCGCGGCCGGCAGTTCGCCGCCGAGCACGCCGAATGCGTGTTCATCAACGGCCCGTCGCGCCGCGTGATCGCGCCGATTGTCGCCGACATCCGCCGCCGCGCTGGCCTGGTCGGCCGTGATCCGGCGGAAATCCAGATCTTCACCATGATGACCGTGATCCCCGGCCGTACCCGCGCCGAGGCCGAGGAAAAGCTCGCCGAGTATCGCGGCCATGTCAGCGAGGAAGGCGCGCTCGCGCTGATGTCCGGCTGGACCGGCGTGGACTTCTCGCGCCTGCCGCTCGACGAGGTGGTACGTTTCGAGGAGAAGAAGGCGATGACCTCGGCCCTCGAAGCGTTCACCATCGCCGATCCCGGCCGCGAATGGACGGTCCGCGAGATCGCCAAGCACGCCGCGATCGGCGGCCGCGGCCCCGTCGTGGTCGGCTCGGCCCCGGAGGTCGCGGACGAGATGCAGGCCTGGGTGGCGGAGACCGACATCGACGGCTTCAACCTCGCCTACGCGCTGACGCCGGAGACGTTCGAGGACATGGTCGATCTCGTGGTGCCGGAGCTGCAGGAGCGTGGCGTCTACAAGCGGGACTACGCGCCGGGAACATTGCGGGAGAAACTATACGGTCGCGCACGACTACCGGCCGAGCATCCGGCGGCGCGGTTCCGCGTGTAGATGTTTTCCCTCTCCCTGCGGGAGAGGGCCGGGGTGAGGGATTAGCCCGCCGCCCGCACCAGCCGGCAACTCCCCCGCGCCAGCGGCTGAAAAGCCCGCTCCCCAGGGATCGTCCGCAGCACGGTATAAAGATCCCACGGCCCCTTCGACGCCTCGGGCGCCTTCACCTGCACGAGATATATGTCATGCACCATGCGCCCGTCCGCGCGGATGTGCCCGTCGTGGAACACCGCGTCGTTCACCGGCGCCGCCCGCATTTGCCGCGTCACCGCCTCCGCGTCGACGCCGCCGGTCGCCTTCACCGCGTCGAGATAGTGCAGCACGGCGGAATACGTGCCCGCCTGGATCATCGTCGGCATCGCGTGCCGCTCCGCGAAGAACCGCTGCGCCCAGGCGCGGCTATCGGCGTCGCGGTCCCAGTAGAACGCCGTGGTCAGGATCAGGCCCTGCGCGCTCGGCAGCCCGATCGCCTTGATGTCGGTGATGAACGGCAGGAACGCCGCGAGCTTCTGCTTCTTGGTGAGCCCGAACTCCACCGCTTGCTTCACCGAATTCGCGGTATCCGCGCCCGAGTTGGCCAGCCCGATCACGTCCGCCCCCGACGCCTGCGCCGCGACCAGTTGCGAGGCGAAATCCGTCGTGTTGAGCGGCGCCACCGAATGGCCGAGCACCTTGCCACCGGCGTGGGTGATCTCGCTGCTCGCGGTCTTCTCGAGATTGGCGCCGAAATTGTAATCGGCGGTGATGAAGTACCAGCTTTTCGCCCCGGTCTCGACCAGCGCCCGTCCGGTCCCTGCCGACAGGGCATAGGAGTTGAATGTCCAGTGCGCGCCATATGGGGAACAGTTCTCGTTGGTCAGCGCGGTGGACGCCGTGCTGGTCACGAGGTCGATCCGATGCTTCTCCGCGGCGAGACTCTGCACCGCGATCGCCACCGCCGAGTTGGTGAGGTCGGTGACCATCTGGACGTTCTCGCGGTCGAACCAGCGGCGCGCGATGTCGACCGCGACATCGGGGCGATTCTGATGGTCGGCGGCGACGATCTCGATGCGGCGGCCAAGCACCGTGCCGCCGAAATCACGGGCGGCCATGCGCGCCGCCACCACCGAACCCTCCCCCGCCGCATCGCCGTACGGCCCGTTCATGTCGGTCAGCACGCCGATTTTGACGGCGACGGGCTCCTCGGCCCGCGCCACCGGCGCCGCGACCACGGCGAGCGAAAGGATGGTCCAGAACCAGGCGCGCATGATGGCTTCCCTTTGGGGGCGGTCGCCGCCATATCCACTATCATTCAATGTCTGTCAACGCTATCCACGTTGCCGTGCCGCCAATGCGACATTGACCAGCGCGGACCGTCGTTTCAATGAACGGGGGGATGGAAAAGGAGCGCCCATGAACGCCGAGCAACTGCGGGCCGTGCAGGCGCCGCTGAAGACGAAATACCGCGAATTGCCGGGTGCCGCCCGCATCCCGGCGCGCGCCGAGGCCTCGCTCGATCCTGTCGAGATCGCTTGCACCGTGCCCTCCTGGCACGGCAGCGTCACCGCCGGATTGCACGAATCCGCCGGTGGCACCGGCAAGCTCGCCTGCTCGGCCGACATGCTGCTGCAGGCGCTCGCGGCTTGCGCGGGCGTCACCTTGCGCGCGGTGGCGACGGCCTATGGGGTGGAAATCCGCCGCGGCCGGGTGATCGCCGACGGCGTGTGGGACGTGCGCGGCACGCTCGGCATCGACCGCACCGTGCCGGTCGGCATCACCGACATCAGCCTGACCTTCGAGATCGACGCCGACGCGGACGACGACAAGCTGCGGAAGATGATCGAAACCACGGAGCGTTATTGTGTGATCTTCCAGACGCTCCGCACCCCGCCCACGCTGTCCGTCAAGCGCGCCGGCTGACTAACCCGCCCGCAGAATCGCGTCCGCTCCTTCTCGCCGATCATGATGGCGGTGGCGTTGGTGTTGCCCGAAACCACGGTCGGCATGATCGAGGCATCGACCACCCGCAGTCCATCGATGCCGCGCACGCGGAGATCGGTGTCGACTACCGCGTTCGCCTGCGGTCCCATCATGCAGGTGCTGGTGGGATGGAACGTGGTCCCCGCCGTGGCGCGAACGTGGTTGAGCCAATCCTCGTCAGTCTTCGCCTCGGGGCCCGGCATCACCTCGTCGGTGACATAGGCCCGCATCGCCCCGGTGTGAAAGATGCCGCGCGCGATCTTCATGCCCGCGACGATGGTGTCCTTGTCGGCCTGGGTCGCGAGATAGTTCGGCTGGATCGCCGGTGGGCGGGCGGGGTCGGGCGACTGGATGCGCAACCAGCCCCGGCTCTCCGGCCGGCACGGGATGGCGACCAGGGTGCAGCCCGGGAACTTGTGCATCGGGTCGCCCGCCTTGTTCGAGCTGCCGGCGAGGAACTGGTATTGCACGTCGGGCGAGGCGACCTCCGGCCGCGTCTTGACGAACATCCCGATCGGTCCCGCGCCCATCATCAGCACGCCGCGCCGGGCCAGGAAATATTGCAACCCGGCCTGCACCTTGAGCCGCCAGCTATGGGAAATCTCGTTGATGGTGTTGGCGTTCTTGGCGCGGTAGATCACCCGCCCGCCGATGTGGTCCTGAAGATTCGCCCCCACGCCCGGCAGGTCGTGCGCGACGGCAATCCCGTGCTCCTGCAACAGCGCGCCCGGGCCGATGCCGGACAATTGCAGCAGTTGCGGCGAGTTGATCGAGCCGCCGCACAGCAGCACCTCGCGCCGCGCCCGCACCCTTCGCATCGCGCCATTCTGGCTGAACTCCACACCGACGGCGCGCTTGCCCTCCATCAGCACGCGATGCGCCAGCGCGCGGATTTCCACCCGCAGATTTGGTCGCTTCAACGCCGGGCGCAGATAGCCCCGCGCGGTGCTCGCCCGCCGGCCCTTGCGCACGGTGAGCTGCAACGGCCCGACGCCCTCCTGCTCGGCGCCGTTGAAGTCGCGGTTGAGCTTGTAGCCCGCCTCGCGCGCCGCCTCGACAAAGGCGTCGTGCAGCTCGTGCTCGGAGCGCAGATCGGACACGTCGAGCGGGCCACCGGCGCCGTGATACTCGTCCGCGCCGCGCTCCTGGTTTTCCGCTTTTCGGAAATACGGCAGCACGTCGTCGTACGACCAGCCGGTGTTGCCCATCTGGCGCCACAAGTCGAAATCCTCGCGCTGCCCGCGAATGTAGATCAGCCCGTTGATCGAGCTCGATCCGCCGAGCACTTTCCCGCGCGGCCAGGGGATACGCCGGTTGTTCATCTCCGGCACCGGCTCGGTCTCGAAATGCCAGGCGACCTTGGGATTGTAGATGTTGCGATAGAACCCGGCCGGGATATGGATCCACGGATCGCGATCCTTGCCGCCGGCCTCCAATAGCAGCACGCGATTCCTGGGGTCGGCCGAGAGACGGTTGGCCAGCACGCAGCCGGCGGAGCCGGCGCCGACGATCACGAAATCGAATTCTTCCGGCTGGTTCATCGCGTTCCCTCTCGAGCTGCCGCTTGACGGCTTGTTGGCCCGGCACCGACACTGTGCCGACAGCAAAGGCAAACACTTGCCCGCGCCCGCCGCAACCGCAATCGCTCCCATGATCGTGGCGACCGCCGGCCATGTCGATCATGGCAAGACCGCGCTGGTCCGCCGGCTGACCGGCGTGGACACCGACCGGCTGCCCGAGGAGAAGCGGCGCGGCCTCACCATCGAGCTCGGCTTCGCCTACGCCGACCTGCCGGACGGGGCGCGGATCGGCTTCGTCGATGTCCCCGGCCATGAGCGTTTCCTTCGCAACATGCTGGCCGGCGTCATGGGCATCGACAGCGCGCTGCTGGTGGTCGCCGCCGATGACGGACCGATGCCGCAGACCTTCGAGCATCTCGCCATCCTTGATTTGATCGGCGTCGCCGAGCTCAGTGTCGTGGTGTCGAAAGCCGATCGCGTGTCCCCGGCGCGCGTCGCGGAAGTCGGCGACGTGATGCGCGCACTGGCGGCGGCCAGCGGCTTTCCGGGCGCTCCCGTCATTCCCGTCTCCAGTGCCACCGGCGACGGCATCGCTGCGTTGCGGGCGCATCTGGCCGCTGTCGCGCGCGGCCGCGTCGCCCGCCCGGCCGACGCGGGCTTCCGCCTCGCCGTCGATCGCTGCTTCACCCTGCCGGGCGCCGGCACCATCGTCACCGGCACGGTAGCCGCCGGCCGGGCGCGCGTCGGCGACTTGCTGTTGCTGACGCCACGCGGCACGCAACTCCGCGTCCGCGGCATCCACGCGCAGGACCGTGACACCGACGAAGCGCGCGCCGGGGACCGGTGCGCGCTCGCCGTCGCCGGTGCACGCCTCGATCGCGCGCAAGTGCAACGCGGCGACTGGATCGTCGCACCCCATCTGCATGCCCCCACTCAACGCCTTGACGCGCATGTGCGGCCCTGGGGCGACGCCGCGCTCCGTCCTGGGCTGCCGGTGCATGTGCATCTGGGGACGGCGGACATCGGTGGCCGGCTGACCTTGTTGAGCGACGCGATTGCCGCCGAGGGCGGCTTCGTGCGGATCGCGCTCGACCGGGAAGCGGCCGTGCTGCACGGCGACCGCGTGGTGATCCGCGATCACGCCGCCCGCCGCACGCTGGCCGGCGGCCGTGTCATCGATCCGTTCCCGCCCGCCCGCCACGTCGCGCGAGCGTCTCGTCTGCCGGTGCTGCGAGCCCTGGGAGAGCCCGATCCGTCGGCCGCCCTGCGGGCCTTGCTCGGCGTCGAAGGCTGCGTCGACGTGGAGGGTTTCGCGCGGGCGCGTAACCTCGATCCCGCCCGCTTGGATTTCGGCGCGGCGCGGCGGATCGGCCGTCCGGGCAGCGTCGTGCTCGTGTCGGATGCGATCCATGACACGCTGAGCCGCGCGACGCTCGATGCCCTGGCGGACTGGCACCGCCGCGAGCCCGCCTCCGCCGGCCCTGGCAAGGCGATGCTGCTGCAAGTCCTGAGCGCGCGTGCCGACCGGACCGTGGTCGAGGCGGTGATCGCCGATCTCGTCACCTCCGGCGCCGTGCTGCGCGACGGGGCCACGCTGCGTCTCGCCGGTCACGCGCCGCGCCTCTCCGAGCAGGATGAGGCGCTGTGGTCGCGCATCGCGCCGGTCCTGGCGCAATCCGGCCTACGGCCGCCCCGGGTGCGCGAGCTTGCCGCGCAGCTCGAACGCGCGCCGGAGGCGATGGAGCGCTGCCTGATGCGTTTCGAGGCGTTCGGTCTCGTCCTGCGGGTCGCGCCCAACCGCTTCTTTCCACCCGAAACGATTGCCCGCCTCGCGGCGATCGCCGGCGCGCTTGCGGCAGCTTCGGACGAGGGCGGTTTCGCCGCCGGCCAGTTCGCCGCCGAAACCGGGATCGGACGAAATCTCGCGATCCAGGTGCTCGAGTTCCTCGATCGGCTCGGCGTGACGAGGCGCGTCGGCGAGCTGCGTCACGTGGTCCGCTCGGTGGACGACGCGCTCGGTTGAGCGGGGGAAACCCGAGACGACGGATCACATTCGCATCGTTGAGCGCGTTTCCGCCGTCCGCGTTCAACAAACCGCGAAACCAAACCGCGTCTGTTGCATTTCCCTCCCAGCGTACGGCCCACCTTCGGAACGGGCCGGCGCGAAATGGAGAGAGTGCGATGCCAAGACAGAGCGGGCGGCAGAAGGAGATCGTTGGCCGCGTGATGCACGAGTACAAGCACGGCGAGCTGGAGTTGGGCAGCGGCCGCAAGGTGCGCAACCCGCGTCAGGCGATCGCCATCGGGCTGAGCGAAGCCGGCGCCTCGCGCAAGAAGAGCGCCGGGCAGAACACGCGCAGCCGCCGGCGCACCGAGGACAAGGAGCGCAAGGGTCAGACCGCCCAGCAGCAGAAGGAAGGTCGCGCCAGTTTGGCCAAGTCCCGCGCCGCCCCGAAGTCGCGCAAAGCCGCGCCGAAAGCCGCCCGCGCAACAGCGCGCGGCACCCGCTCCGCATCGCGGCCGTCGTCGCGCGGGAGTTCCGCGCGCGGCGAGCCCACACGCGCGCAGCTCTACGCCGAGACCAAGCGGCGCGGGATGCATGGCTGCTCGCGGTTGAGCAAAGCCGATCTGGCGCGGGCGCTGCGCCGCCGCTGACGCGGCGCGTGACCGCACCGGTCGTCGCGGGCTAGGCTTTTGTCCGCACAACCGGGAGGATCGGCGATGCGGTTCGGCGTCCATCTGCCGCAGGTCGGCCGCAAGGCGGGGCCGGATGCGATCCGCCGCGCGGCCGAGCAGGCGGAGCAGCTCGGCCTGGCGGACGTGTGGGTCAGCGAGCACATCATCATCCCCAATGACGCGCCGTATCCGCCGTCGCCGTCGTTCTACGATCCGGTGCTGACGCTGACCTGGGCCGCGGCCTTCACCAGCCGGGTGCGGCTCGGCACCAGCGTGCTCGTGCTGCCGATGCGCCATCCGCTGCCGCTGGCGAAGGAGCTGGCGACATTGCAGAACCTGTCCCGCGGCCGCCTGGTCCTGGGGGCCGGCGTCGGCTGGATGCCGGAGGAGTTCGCCGCGCTCGGCGTGCCGTTCCACGAGCGGGGCCGGCGCATGGACGAGGGCATCGCCATGATGCGCGCGGCCTGGCACGACGATCCCGTCAGCTTCGATGCCCGAATCATTCCCGCCGAAATCCGCGAGATGCGGATGCAGCCGCCGCCCTCCGCGCCGATCCCGATCTGGATCGGCGGCTCGTCGGAGCCCGCGCTGGCCCGCGCGGCGCGGCTCGACGGCTGGCACGGCAGCAGCCGCTCGACGCCCGGCGAGCTGCGCGCGATCGTCGCCCGCCTGCGCCGCGACCGGCCGGAGCCCGGCTACACGATCTCGATGCGCATCCGCTTCGACAACGACGCGGTGGCGATGCGCGAGAAGCTCGCCGAGCTCGAGGAAGCCGGCGTGCAGCACGTGTTGGTCGAGCCGATGGAGCGCCAGCTCGATGCCTGGCTGCGCGCCGCCGAGCAGGTCGGCAAGCTCGCCGCTTAAGCCTCGCGATAGTTCAACAACAACAACCCGATCAGCAGCAGGCACACCGGCCAGACCCAGCCGGCGACGCGGTTGCCGGGCGGGTCGAGCCGCAGCTCCAGCCAGCGCGACCAGCCGGCGAGCACGGCGCACAGCGCCAGCGGCGTGTGCGTCAGCTCGATCAACAGCGCGTCCTTGATATTGGCGATGGCGTGGCTGTGGGTGAGCAGCAGCGCCCCGCCGCCGGCGCAGATCAGCGGGAACACCAGCGACGCGATCGGGCGAGGCCGGGGACTGACGCGCACCCGCCACTCGAACAGCGCGAAGGCGATCAGCAGCACGACGAACACCCGATGCTGCAACACCTCGACATCCCGCAGGCTCTCGATCAGCCCGATATGTCCGAGCGGCCAGTTCTCGGGGTCGGAGCGGACGAACAGGAAGCCGGCGAGCCCGAGGAACAGCAGCGGCCAGTGTCGCGCCCAGCGCAGTCCGGCCTGGTTGAGCAGCGCGAGCAGGCCGATCGCGAGCACGAAAATGCCCGCCCAATGGTGGTTGTACTCGGACCACGCGATGTCGGCGGCGTTGCGCGGCGGCAGTTCGCCGGAACCCGGGGTGAACGCCTCGGCCTCGCGCGTGTGCGATTTCTCCGCCTGTGCGTCGAGCCGCGCCTGCAGCGCGGGCAGCGCCAGCACGTCGTGATCGGGCGAGGCAAGCCGCGGCCACACCGGCGTGTTGCGCTCGACGATCTCGTGGAAGCTCACCCGGTCCTGCGTGAGGTCCACCGCCGGCGGCACCGAGGTGAGCGAGGCGGCGGCGAAGAAGATGGTGAAGCCGATGCCCACCTCCACCTCGGCGAACCGCCTGAGCCGGTTGACCGGCGTAGCCGGATTGCCGCGCAGCCGCTCGACGAGAAGGAAATTCATCCCGCCGAGCCCCAGCAGCATCAGGAACATGGCGACCTTGGCGCCGACCATCACGCCATAGGCGGTGCCGTAGAAGCCCTCCCAGCTCCCGACGTAGAACACGCTCATCACGACGCCGCTCAGGAGGATGCACGCCACGCCGGTTATCGACATGCGCGAGAAGCGCGCGCCGACCAGCCGCCATCCCGCGCCGTCGCTCACCCGCGAGAGCGCCAGCAGGAAGCAGGGCAGGCCGCCGACCCAGATCGCCGCGCCGAACTGATGCAATCCCGCGACGATTAGCAGGATCGCGCGACCGTCGAGCCGCGCGGCGGCATGCGTGGTCAGCGTCGCGGCGGCCAGTTCGACGGCGCCGAAAATCAGCAGCAACGAAATGGGCGCCCGCGCGCGGCGCGCGGCGAGCGTGAGCCCGATCAGCGCCGCCATCGCCGTCTTGACCATGCCCGCGACGGCGAAATTGGCGCCCAGCGTGTCGAGCACCGGCAGATCGACCGTGCCCACCAGGACCGCGGCCTGCAGCGCCACCGTGCCGGCCTCGCACAACACGAGGCCCAGCGCGCTCCACGCGGTGATCCGCACGCAGCCACGCATGATCGCGTCGCCGGGCGCCCCGAGCGGGCGCCGCAAGGGCCGCGCGAGCAGGGCGAGGAATAGCACCCCGCCCAAGGTCATCGACTGCGCGACGATGGTCAGGCCGTGCAGGACGATGCTGAGATAGCCGAACAGGTCGACCAGCAGGCCCACGCGCTACTTCCCGACGGTGAAGGGCACGTCGCCGCGCGTGATATGGCCGTCGATCGCCAGCACCTGCCAGCGCACCACGTAGGCGCCGGGCGCCAGTGTCGCACTGGTATCCAGGATATCCGGCGGCCCCTTGGCGGCGATCGGCAGGACCGACTGGCTGCGGTCGGGCGCGGTGAGCGTCAGGCGCGAGCGCTCCCGGTCGATACGGCTGTTGAAGCGGAACTCCATCGCCACTTTCCCCGGGGCAACGCTGCCGTCGGCGGCCGGCTGGCTCTGCACCAGGATGGCGTGCGCCTCGGCGAGCGTCGGCGCGAGGGCGAGGAGGGGGATGGCCAGGATGATCGGCAGGATGATCGACGGGATGATCGACTGGGATGGGCGGGGCAGATGGGGCAAGATGGGTCTCCGGCCGGAAAGCGCGGGCATCTAACGCGTGCTCGGTGCGCTGTCCAATCGCGGCCGTGGCTAACCGGTGGACGAAACGGGGCAAACACGCTGTAGTCGGTGGCAGAGCAGATCCCCCATCGAGCCCCACAAGCGAGAGCGATGAGCCGAACCCCGCCCGGAACGCGCGCCGACTACCGGCATTTTCACGCTCTCACCACCCGCTGGATGGACAACGACGTCTTCCGCCACGTCAACAACGTCAACTATTTCTCCTTCTTCGACACGGCGGTGACGTATTTCGAGATGACCCACGCCGGGATCGACCTGCTGGACGGTCCGCTGCGCTGCGTGGTGGCCGAGGTGCAGTGCCGCTATCACAGCTCGGTGGCCTTTCCGGACCGGCTCACCGTGGGCCTGCGGGTGGCGCGGATCGGCGGCAGCTCGATCCGCTACGAGATCGCGGTGTTCCGCGAGGACGAGGACATCGCGGCGGCCGAGGGGGTCTTCATCCACGTCCTGGTCGACGCCGCGACGCAGCGCCCGCGGCCGATCCCGGACGCGATGCGCGACAGACTGCAACAGATCGCCGTCTGACAAGGAAGGAAACCGAGATGGATCTGGGCATTCGCGGTCGCAAGGCGATCGTCTGCGCGGCGAGCAAGGGGCTGGGCCGGGCCTGCGCGATGTCGCTGGCGCGAGACGGCGTCGATCTCGTAATCACCGCCCGCACCAAGGAGACGCTGGAGGCGACGGCGGAGGAAATCCGGCGCGCCACCGGCGTCAAGGTAGCGGCGGTGCCGGGCGACATCGCGACCGAGGAGGGCCGCAAGGCCGCGCTCGCCGCCTGTCCGAACCCCGACATCCTCGTCAACAACGCCGGCGGGCCGCCGCGCGGCGTCTTCCGCGAATGGGGGCGCGACGACTGGATCCGCGCGATCGACGCCAACATGCTGGCGCCGATCTTCATGATCAAGGCGGTCGTCGACGGCATGACGGAGAGAAGGTTCGGCCGCATCGTCAACATCACGTCGGCCTCGGTGAAGTCGCCGATCCCCGAACTCGGCATGAGCAACGGCGCGCGCGCCGGCCTCACCGGCTTCGTCGCCGGCATCGCTCGCCAGGTGGCGCGGCACAATGTCACGATCAACAATCTGCTCCCCGGCCCGTTCCTCACCGACCGGCTGCGCGCCGGCGCCATCGAGGCGGCGCGCCAGTCCAATCGCGCCGTGGACGAGATCGTCGCCGAGCGGGCGAAAGGCAGCCCGGCGGGGCGGGTGGGCAACCCGGAGGAATTCGGCGAGGCCTGCGCCTTCCTGTGCGCCGCCTCTTCGGGCTTCATCGTCGGGCAGAACCTGCTGCTCGACGGCGGCGCCTTCAACGCGTCGATGGGCTGAGGCGCATGGCCGAACTCGCTTTCCTTCCCGCGCGGGGCTTGGCCGCGCTGGTCCGCCGCGGCCGCATCGGCTGCGTCGAGCTGCTCGACCACTTCATCGAGCGGGTCGAGCGGCTCGATCCCCGCCTCAACGCCATCGTCGTCCGCGACTTCGACCGCGCCCGCAAGGTCGCCCGCACGCTCGACCGCAAGCGCGGCAAGGAGGGCGGCTCCGGCCCGCTCTTCGGCGTGCCTGTGACGACGAAGGAGAGCTACGACGTCGCCGGCCTGCCGACCACCTGGGGCTACGAGGACCGGCGCGGCCACGCCGCCGCGAGCAACGCGCTGGCGGTGGACCGACTGGAAGCGGCCGGCGCCGTGGTGTTCGGCAAGACCAATGTGCCGGTCGGGCTCGCCGACTGGCAGAGCTATAACCCCGTGTACGGCACCACGAACAATCCGTGGAACGTCGAGCGCACGCCGGGCGGCTCCTCGGGCGGCTCGGCGGCGGCGCTCGCGGCGGGGTTGACCGGGTTCGAGATCGGCAGCGACATCGGCGGCTCGATCCGCGTGCCGGCGGCGTTCTGCGGCGTGTTCGGCCACAAGCCGACCTGGGGTCTCTGTCCGCCGCGCGGCCATTCGCTGTTCGGCGCGGCGGCGATGACCGACATTTCCGTCATCGGCCCGCTCGCCCGCTCGGCCGACGACCTCGCCCTCGGCCTCGGCCTGCTCGCCGGCCCCGACGAGACCGAGACCGCCTTGTCCCAGCCGCTGCCGGCGCCGCGCACGCAGAGCCTCGAAGGTCTGCGCGTCGCGCTATGGGCCGACGAGCGCGGCCAGGAGACGGACGCGGAGATCGTCGCGCGGATCAAGGCGCTCGGCGCCTTCATGCGTCGGCAGGGGGCCAAGCTCAACACCAGCGCGCGCCCGGAGTTCGATCCGGTCGAGGCGTTCCACGTCTATCTGCGCCTGCTCAACGCCGCGCTGAGCGGCCGCATGAGCGACGAAACCGAGGCTTCGATGCGCGACAAAGCCGCCCGTCTGGCGGACGACGACATGAGCGCCGACGCGGTCATCGTCCGCGCCGCCGGCATGTCGCACCGCGAATGGCTGGCCCAGAATGAGCGCCGCCACCAGATCCGCCGCGCCTGGGGCGCCTTTTTTCAGAGCTGGGACGTGCTGTTCTGTCCGGTGATCGGCACCCCCGCCCTGCCGCACCGCCAGGACGGCGCGACGTGGGAGCGCCGCCTCACGGTGAATGGGCGGGAGATCGCCTACAACGACCTGCTGTTCTGGCCCGGCCTGACCTGCGGCTTCCACCTCCCCGCGACGGCCGCGCCGATCGGCTTCACCAAGTCCGGCCTGCCGATCGGCGTGCAGATCGTCGGCCCGCTCTATGGCGACCGCATGACGATCGCGGTCGCGAAGATGCTGGAAGCCGAATGGCAGGGTTTTGTCCCGCCGCCGGGGTTTGATTGAGTTGGCAATGGCGCAAGGTGTTCCCCCTTGCTCGTCATCTGCGAACATCGGTTGCGTCGATCAGTCCGCCGGAAAGCGGCGAAGCCTGCTGATCGTCCGGGTGATCATGCCAACCTGCTCATCGGTCAACTCCGGGTAAAGCGGCAGGCTGAGCACCTCGCGCGCGGCGACCTCGCTGGCCCGGCATCCGGCAAGGCCCAGCGCCACGCGATCCTTGTAGGCCGGCTGAAGATGCACCGGCACCGGATAGTGGACGCCGCTGCCGATCCCCTCCGCCCGTAGCCTGGCCTGCACTGCCTCGCGGTCCGGTACGCGGACGACGTATTGATGGAACACGTGGGTCGCGCCGCTCCGCCGTGCGGGCGGACGGAGCGGCGTGGCGGACAACGCGGCGTCATACTCGGCCGCGATTGCCTGCCGGCGCGCGTTGCCGGCATCGAGATGCCGCAGCTTTACCCGGAGAATCGCCGCCTGCAGCTCGTCGAGCCGGCTGTTCACGCCGACCGCATCCGAAACATGGTGCGTCCGCCAGCCGTACTGGCGCAGTGCCGCGATGCGGGACGCGAGGTCGGGATCGTCGGTCGCCAGCACGCCGCCGTCGCCGAGCGCGCCGAGATTCTTCGTGGGATACAGGCTGAACGCGCCGACGGCGCCCAGCGTGCCGAGTTTTTTCCCGTCCAAGGCCGCGCCGTGCGCCTGGCTGCAATCCTCGATCACCGCGACGCCATGCCGCGCGCAACTGGCAAGGATCGCCGCCATGTCTGCCGCCTGGCCGTAGAGATGCACCGGGATCGCGGCGCGGATCGGCGGCCCGGCCGGCGGATGCGCCAGCACATCGGACAGCTCCGCCGGGTCCATCGTGTAGTGCAGCGGGTCAATGTCGATCAGCACCGGCACCGCTCCGGCCATCTCGATCGCGGCGACCGTCGCGACGGCGGTGTGCGAGACCGTCGCCACCGCCGCGCCCGGGCCGATGCCGAGGCCGCGAAGCGCGAGCGCCAGCGCGTCCGTGCCGTTGCCGCAGCCGACCGCGTGCCTCGCACCCACCCATGCGGCGAACTCCTGCTCGAAGGCCTTTCCTTCGGCGCCGAGAATGTACCAGCCGGATTCCAACGCACGCGCGACCGCTGCGTCGATCTCTGGCCTGAGGGCGCGATAGCCGGCGCCTGGGTCAGCTGCCGGGATCATCAAAGATAAGCCGCCAGCCGGGGCCGGAACCAGTCGAGCGAGCGGGCGATGCCCTCCTCCAGCCCGATCTCCGGCCGCCAACCGGTCGCCGCGCGGAAGGCGCTGTCGTCGGCGTGGTAGCTGCCGATGTCGATGCGGGCGCGATCGGCGGGGAACTCGCGAGTAGTGTACCGCGCGCCGCCGGACAGCCGCACCACGAGTTCGGCGATGTCGTGCAGCGAGGCCGGCGGGGCGCCGCCGATGTTGAAGATGCGGCCGTGGCAGGCGGGGTTCTCCGCCGCCGCAATGAACGCCGCGGTGACGTCGTCCACATAGGTCAGGTCGCGCAATTGCGCGCCGCCCCACACCTCGAACGGCTTCCCCTCCAGCACGCAGCGGATCCAGATCCCGAGGAAGGTCTGCCGTGCGTCACGGATGCGCAGCCGGGGGCCGTAGCAATTGGTCAGCCTCAGCGAGACCACCGGCCGGCCCTGCACGCGATGCTCGATCATCCAGTACTGCTCGCCGGCGAATTTGGAGACGCCGTTGGCATCGGGCGGCGCGACCGGATGGTCCTCGCTCACCGGCAGCCGCCGGGCGCGGCCATAGAACTGGCGGGTCGAGGCGTGGACCACCACGGCCTCGGGCGCCGCCTCGCGCGCCGCCTGGATCAGCCGCACCTGCGCCACGGCATTGACCGCAATGTCAGCCAGCGGATCGAGCTGGCCGCCCATATGGCTGGTTTGGGCGGCGAGGTTGAAGATCACCGCCACCCCCTCGCAAAGCGGCCGGAGGTCGATCTCGCGAATGTCGCCGCGCACCAGTTCGACCTCGGCGCCCTCAAGGTTCGCCGGGTTGGCGCCGCCGCCGAACAGGAAGCCGTCGAGCGCCGTCACTCGCGCGCCCTGCGAGGCCAGCCGGTGACACAGATTGGAGCCGAGGAACCCCGCCCCGCCGGTCACCAGCACCTTGCAGCCGTTCCACTCCACCGACGCTCATCCTTCCGGCCGCACCGCCGGGGGGTGTCGCGCAAAAGAATGGCGGTCGCAAGGCGGACGCCCGTCGCGCTCAGTCGGCGACGAATTTCGGCGGCCGCCGCTCGGACATCGCCTTGACGCCTTCCTGGTAGTCGGCGGTCTTGCGCAGCCAGTCCTGCTCCTCGAACTCGCGCTCCGTCGCGGCGCCGAACGCCTCGGCGAGGCCCCGCCGCAACGTCTCGCGCGTGGCGACGATGGCGAGCGGCGCCGATTGCGCGATCTCGGTCGCAAGCTCGGTTGCCGCCTTCCGCACATCGGCGAGCGGCACCAGCACATCCGCGAGCCCCATCGCCACCGCCTCGTCTCCCGGGACGCGCCGACCGGTGTACATCAACAGCGCCGCCTTCGACGTGCCGAGCAGACGCGGCAACGTCGCGGTCAGGCCGAAGCCGGGATGAAAGCCGAGGCGGGTGAAGTTGGCGGAGAAGCGCGCCTCCACGCACGTGACGCGGAAATCGGCGACCAGCGCGAGGCCGAGCCCCGCGCCGACCGCCGCACCCTGCACGGCGGCGACGATCGGCTTGCCGGTCCGCACTAGGCGGATCGCCTCCTTGTAGAGATGCCGCCGCCCCGCGCCGATCTCCCGCCCGTCGGGGCCGCGCGTGACGAGGTCCGCACCGGCGGAGAAATGCTTGCCGTCCGAGCACAGCACGATCGCGCGGATGTCCTTGTCGCGGTCGAAGCCTTCGAGCGCCTCGCCGATCTCGGCGATCATCGGCACGTTGACATGGTTGTTCGGCGCCCGCCGCAACTCGACGGTCGCGATGTGGCCCTCGGTGCGGACCTTGATCTGTTCGTAAGCCATCGGCGCTTGCGCTCCTCCCTTGCGTACGTCGCGCGAGTTGGTCACGCGGTCCCGGAGGTGTCAAACTCGGCAGGGCTCCAAGGGGCTCGATCGATCTGGAGACGAGAATCAAGACTTTCGGGCATTCCGGTTGACCCTTAGCCGACAACGGGTTACAGGGCCCGCAAGATATGCCCGAAAAGAACCCGCAAAACCGCCGCCTCGGCTATGCACGCGTCAGCACCGTAGGCCAGACCCTTGCCACGCAACTTGAGCAGCTACGCGCGGCGGGATGCAGCCAGATCTATCGCGAGAAGGTGACGGGCGCGCGAGCCGACCGGCGCGAACTGTTGAAACTCCTGAAAGCCATCGGCCCCGGCGACGTGGTGACGGTAACGCGCATCGACCGGCTTGCCCGCTCGACCTTCGACCTGTTCGCCATCATCAAGCAGATCGTGGACGCCAAGGCGCAATTCCGGTCACTGGCAGAGCCGTGGGCTGACACCGGAACCAGCACCGGGCGGTTGATGATTGCCGTTCTTGGCGGGCTGGCGGACGTGGAGCGCGATCTTATCAGGACGCGCACCGCCGAGGGACGCAGCCGGGCTAAGGCGCGCGGGCAGCACATGGGCCGACCGCCGAAACTCACGCTGCAGCAGCAGAAAGAAGCACGGCGGCGGCGGGCCGAGGGCGCGACGTTGAAGGAACTGGCGAAAAGCTACAACGTGGGCCGCGCGACGATTTCGAGGCTGAGTGCATGAGCGGCGGCGGTAAGATCAATAAGCACGGCCTATCGCGGGACATTCCAGACCCCATCAAGCGTGAGGTTCGCCAGCGCTGCGGATTCGGATGCATAATACCAAGGCTTCGAGATTGTGACTCGAGGGGCTTCCCCGACGCGGCGGCGTTCTGATTCAAGACGGCGAACGCAGGAGTTCGCCATGCCGATCCCGCTTCGGGCCGATTTTGATGCGTCGCAGCTGCGGTCCGCTGCCCGCCGGAGCAAGGACGGTCCGCAGGCGCGGCGATTGCTGGCGTTGGCGGCGATCTACGATGGTGCGAGCCGCACGGAGGCGGCCCGGATCGGCGGTGTGACGTTGCAGATCGTGCGCGACTGGGTGGTCAAGCTCAACACCCATGGCCCGGACGGCCTGGTCGATCGCAAGGCGCCCGGTCAGCCGTCGCGGCTGAACGACAGGCACCGCGCGGCGCTGGCCGAGATGATCGAGAGCGGGCCGATCCCCGCGATTTATGGCGTGGTGCGTTGGCGCATCATCGACCTGTGCCAATGGGTCTGGGACGAGTTCCAGGTCACCATCGCCAAGCAGACGCTCGGCCGCGAGCTGCGCGCGATGGGGTATCGCAAGCTGTCCGCGCGTCCGCGTCATCACGCGCAGGCCGAGGGCGCCATCGAGGCTTTTAAAAAAGCTTCCCCGCGCAGCTGGACGCGATCGCGCGCCAGAAGGGCGTCGCTCCCGGCGATGTAGAGATCTGGTTCGGCGATGAAGCGCGCATCGGTCAGAAAAACAAGATCACGCGAC
The DNA here is from genome assembly GCA_963795435.1 of uncultured Alphaproteobacteria bacterium. Classification (GTDB taxonomy): domain Bacteria; phylum Pseudomonadota; class Alphaproteobacteria; order Acetobacterales; family Acetobacteraceae; genus JAFKFI01. Next base: position 1,953,384 of record CAWCHV010000007.1, on the reverse strand, counting down.
GCTGGGCGAAACGCGGCACCCGGCCATCCGCCCCACACGACCAGCGCACGGCCTCGACCTACATCTTCGGTGCCATCTGCCCCAAAGAGGGCAAGAGCGTCGGCCTGATCCTGCCCTGGTGCAACACCGAGGCGATGGGCCTGCATCTGGCGGCGATCTCGGCGCAGGTCGCGCCCGGACGGCACGCGGCGCTTCTTGTCGATCAAGCCGGATGGCACACGTCCGAGAAGCTCGTCGTGCCCGACAACCTCACAATCGTGTCGCTGCCCGCCAAATGCCCAGAGCTGAACCCGCAAGAGAACGTGTGGGAGTTCATGCGCGACAACTGGCTCTCCAACCGAGTGTTCACCTGCTACGACAACCTGGTCGACCATTGCTGCGACGCCTGGAACAAACTCGTCGATCAACCTTGGAGAATCATGTCCCTTGGGCTGCGAGACTGGGCGCATGGGTACTAATCAGAGAGTCCTGGTATAAACTGCGGAAACGCAATCTACCAATACGAGCATGTTGACCCGGAATTCGCAGATGCAACGAAACACGATCCGAACTGCATCGTCTTATTGTGTGGTGCCTGTCACGACCGGGTCACTAGGAAGCTGCTGTCGAAAGCAACCATAAAAAGGATGGCAGAAAACCCCATATGCAAAGAAAGCGGTTTCTCTTTTGGCCCATTTGATCTCGGGCGTGAACCACCTGAAATAATGCTTGGGACGATTCTGGCCCGCAATGCCAAGACGCTTGTTCGTATCTACGGTGATGATGTTTTCTCCATTATTCATCCCGAAGAGAGTGGAGGACCGTTTAGACTAGACGCCCACTTCTTCGATACTGGCGGGATACCAATCCTCGATATTGTCGCTAATGAGTGGCAATCTTCATCAGATAACTGGGACGTCGAGATCATCGGTCCTCGAATTTCGATAAGGAGAGCCCCGGGATGTTTTTCGCTAATCCTGCGATCAGAACCTCCCAGCAGACTTGTGATCGAACGGATGGAGATGATTTCATAAGGGGATGAGTGTTAGCTGCTGGGAAGGAAAAGCATTTCAGGCGACCACTCCGGATGGGTCCATTTTTCGCGCGGCAAGTTGTGAGTTCGGATGGCTGGTTGGTCGGGATTGACCTCGACGAAACCGGAATAAAGGTTGGTCAGGGTGGCACCATGCGAACGCTCGGCCCCGGTATGATACGCGGCGGCGGCGGCCGAATACCCCGAAACGCGCCTTGCTTTTGCGGCAGTGGGCTGAGGTTCAAGAGGTGTCACGGTCGGATAGAGGCGTGAGCGGGAAAGATGATGATTGGGGCAAAGACCGCGCGTCCTGACTTTCCATAAAGGCGGTTATCGGGCGGCCCCCCGTGGCCATGCCAGGCCTTCATCGCCATCTTTGTCGCGGGCCTACCATCAGGGTGCGAAGAATGCACCCAAAAGCGCCGCGACCTGCTCCGACGCCTCCTCGGGAACCATGTGGCCGACGCCCGGCAGGACGTGGCAGCGCGGATCGTCGGCGACGCGACGGAGCGATTCCTCCAGCTCGGCGCCGCGCCCGCGCCCCGCGCCGCCGGCGATGCCGAGCACCGGGATGGGCAGCTTGCCGATGCGCGCCAGTTCCTCGGCGTTGACCCGCGCGTCCTCGTCCGTCGCGCGATAGTACTCGAAACCGCAGCGCATCGCGCCGGGCATGGAATAGGTGCGCGCATACTCGGCAATGTCGGCGGAGGTGATCGCGCCCGCCACCGAGACGTATTCGTCGTAGAAATACGAAAGATAGACCGCCTCGCGCCCGGCGGTCAGCGCCTCCGGCAGATGGGGCGTGCGGTGAAAGCCGTGATGCCAGCGCGCCCCGCCCTGCGCGATGCCGCCGGGCCGCCCGTCGCCGGGGATCACCACGTCGATGATCGCAAGTCTTGTAACCAGCGCTGGATCGAGCCGCGTCAGCGCATAGGCGGTCGGGCCGCCCCAGTCGTGGCCGACCAGGCCGATGGCATCGAGCGCGAGATGGTCGCGCAGCAGCTCGCGCACGTCGCCCGCCACGCTGCGCTTGTCGTAGCCGTGCGCCGGGCGCGAGGTGTCGCCGAGGCCGCGCAGATCGGGCGCGATGACCCGGAATTTCGGCGCGAGCAGCGGGATCACGTGGCGCCATTCGTACCAGGTCTCGGGATAGCCGTGCAGCAGCACCAGCGGCGCGCCGGAGCCAGCCTCCACGTAGTGCATTTTTACCTGCGACAGCGTGGCGTAGCGATGCGCGATTCCGTTCATCGGCGTTCCCCTGCGGTCGGCCACTCTGCCAGCGGCGGCAATCGCGGGCCAGCAGGGCGGACCCGCGCTCCCGTTCTTTACAGCCGGAAGAACCCGGCCGAACCTGCGGCAAGGCAGCGGCGGAAGCCAGATGGCGGACAGCAGTCAGCAAACGTCCGGGCAGGAAGGCTCGCCGCAATGGCGGCTGACGCTCGCGACGATGGTGGCGGTGCAGCTCATCATGAGCATCTCCTTCACCTTTCTCGCCCCGGTGCTGCCGCTGTTCCTGCCCGACCTCGGCGTGGGCTCGGCGAGCGCGGTCGATCTCTGGGCCGGCTTGCTGGCGTCCATGACCTCGTTCGTCGCGGTGTTTACCTCGCCGTTCTGGGGACGCATGGCGGACCGTTACGGACGAAAGCTCATGGTGCTGCGATCGAGCTTCGCCATCGCCGTCTGCACCCTGCTGATGGGCCTGTCGCAATCGGTCTGGCACCTGTTGGGCTTGCGCGCGCTGATGGGCGCGTTCGCCGGGTTCACCTCGGCCTCCGTGGTGCTGGTGGCGAGCCAGGTGCCGGAGCGCCGGCTCGGCTACGCGCTTGGCTTGCTGAGCACGGGCCAGTTGGTCGGCTCCCTGGTCGGCCCGGTGCTCGGCGGCTCGATCGCGGACCTCACCGGCAGCTATCGCACCCCGTTCTTCGTCGCCGGATCGGTCTCGCTGGTCGCCTTCGCGCTGTGCTGGTGGCTGGTCCCCGAACGGTTCACCAAGCCGAGCGAGAAGCGCCGCGACGTCTCCACCCTGGCCTCGATGCGCGCTATGACGCGCACGCCGGGTCTCGCCGCGCTGGTGCTGGTCCTGCTGCTGACCCAGTTCGCTGTGCAGGCGATCCAGCCGATCGTCACGCTCTTCGTGCAGGAGCTGGTCGGGCCGTTACCCAATCTCGCGACCCTCGGCGGCCTCGCCTTCTCGGCGACCGGGCTCGCCGGCGTGCTCGCCGTGCCGGTGCTAGGCCGCCGCAGCGATACCATCGGCTATCGCCGCGTGCTGCTCATCTCGCTCGCCGGCGCCGCCCTGTTGACAGCCCCGCAGGCCTTCGTGGGCAGCTACTGGGGGTTCGTCGCGCAGCGGTTCGGCGTTGGGCTGTTCGTCGGCGGCATCCTGCCCGCCGCGAACGCGTTAATCGGGCGTCTCGCCCCGGCGTCGGATCGCGGCCTGACCTACGGGATGACCTCGTCGGCCTATTTCCTCGGCAACTCGCTGGGCCCGATCACCGGCGGCGCGGTGGGAGCGACCATCGGCCTGCGCTGGGTGTTCCTCGTCACCGCGACCTTGCTGCTCGCGAATCTGGTATGGGTCTACCTCACCGTGCCGGAGCGCTTCGGGTCGGGGCGCGGCGAGGATACGGCGTGAATAGGAGACGGCGTGAGGAGGCGGCCGATGCGGTTCGGGTTGTTCGGCGCGGCGCAGGCGCAACGGGGCGGGCCGGACGTGGACAGCGCCGCCGGCTTCCGCGACTACATCGAGTACGTGGTCGAGGCCGAGGCGCTCGGCTTTCACGGCGGCTTCATCGTCGAGCACCATTTCACCGGGTTTGGCCAGGTCTCGGCGAGCCTCAACCTGCTGACCTGGATCGGCGCCCGCACCAGCACGATCCGGCTCGGCACGGCCGTCCTGGTGCTGCCGTGGCACAACCCGGTGCTGCTCGCCGAGCAGGCGGCGACGCTCGACCTGCTGTCCGGCGGCCGGCTCGATTTCGGCGTCGGCAAGGGCTACCGCTACAACGAGTTCGCCGGCTTCTGCATCCCGATGGAGCAGGCCGAGGCGCGGTTCGAGGAATCGATCGACGTCATCACCCAGGCGTGGACCTCGGACACGCCGTTCAGCCATCGCGGCCGGTTCTGGCAATTCGAGAACATCGTCGTCGAGCCGCCCGCCGTGCAGCGTCCGCATCCGCCGTTTTGGCAGGGCGCCGGCCACCCCGCCTCGATCCGCCGCGTCGCGGCACGCGGGCACAACCTGCTGATCGACCAGTTCTGCTCGCTCGCCGAGGTGGGCGAGCGGGTCGCGCTGTTCCGCGCCGAAACCGAGGCGCGCGGCCGCCGCTTCGATCCCTGCGGGGTCGGCGTCGCCCGCGCCTTCTTCGTCGCGCATGACGCCGCCGAGAAGGCGGCAGCGCTCGACCGCCGGCTGGCCGGGCAGCGCCGCCTCGCCAGCATCTCGCAGCGTCCCGACGGCACCAACACGGCGAGCATCATGGCCTATTCCGACACCAGGGAGGCGAGCGAGGAGAGCGCGCTCTACGGCAGCCCGGACGAGATCGCCCGCAAGCTCGAGACGCTGCGCGGCATGGGGGTCGAGTACCTGCTGCTCAACGGTGGCGGCACCTCGCGCGAGAACCTGCGCCGGTTCGCGCGCGAGGTGATGCCGGCGTTCCAGGGCCGGGAAGGCGCCGCCGCGTGTGTGGCGCCTCACACGTGATTAAGGCAATCTGATCCACCATGCGGACCCTGACGCAGGGCGGGGAAACAGGTGTCTCGCGGCGATGAAGGGTTTGCGGACTGACATGCGCTGCCGGGTATGCGACGCGGTGACCTCCGACGACAGCGTGGTTTGCGCGGGATGCGGCGCGTCGCTGGCGCGCTTATGCCGCCAGTGCGGACACTCTCACGCCGCCACCGCCCGGTTCTGCGCCAATTGCGGCGCCGCCCTGCGTCCGGGGGCGACCACCCACGGCCCCGAGGGACCGCCGGCGATTTCGGCGCTCGGCGAGCGCAAGCAGGCGACCGTGCTGTTCGCGGACATCGTCGGCTCGACGGGGCTGATCGCCGGCCTCGACCCGGAGCAGGCGATGGACCGCCTACGGCCCGCCGTCACCGCGATGTGCGCCGCCGTGGAGCGCCATTTCGGCAGCGTGATCCGCACGCTCGGAGACGGGATCATGGCGATCTTCGGCGCGCCCAGCGCCCGCGAGGGCCACGCCTTGCTGGCCTGCCAGGCGGCGCTCGCCATGCAGGAGGCGTTTCGGCCCGAAGGCCAGATCGCGATACGGGTGGGATTGCACTCCGGCGAAGTCGTATCGGGCGTGCTCAAGCTGGATCAGGTCAGGGAACAGGAAGCCCACGGGCTCACGGTCCACCTTGCGAGCCATCTGCAGCAGCTCGCCACGCCCGGCGGCATCTGGATAACCGAGGATTGCTGTCGGCTGGTGCGGCCGTATTGCCAGGTGCGCCCGCTCGGGCCGCATCTGGTGAAGGGCTTTCGGGACCCGATCGAAGTCTATGCCTTGCTCGGTCTGCGGGCCGCGACCGCCGCGCCGCTGTTCCGCGGCCAGGACCTGACCTCGTTTCGCGGACGCGAGCCCGAGCTGGCGATCCTGCGCGGAGCGATGCGCGAGGCGGCCGGCGGCAACGCCATGGTGGTGGGGATCTCCGCCATGCCGGGCGCGGGCAAGAGCCGGCTCTGCTACGAATTCGCCCGATGGTGTCGCGCCCAGTTGCTTCCCGTGTTGGAAGCCCGGGCCCTGATCTATGGTCACGCGACGCCGTTTCGCCCCGTGCTGCAGTTCCTGCGCGCGTGGTTTCAGATCCTTCCGGGGGACACGGACGCGATCGCCCGAAGGCGGATCGCGCACCGCCTGCTGGCGCTCGATCCGGGTTTCGCGGCGGACCTGCCGATCTTCCAGGAGTTCCTCGGCGTTCCGGACCAGGCCGATCCGTCGCCGCGGCTCGACCCGAAGGCGCGGCACGCCCGGCTGCTCGACATCCTGCGCCGCATCGTCCTCGCCCAAGGTGCCGCAGCCTCCGTGCTGATCATCGAGGATCTGCACTGGCTGGACGAGGCGAGCAACGAGTTCATCACGGCGCTGGTCGATGCCGCCGCCGGCACCAGGATGATGCTGGTCGTGAACTATCGGCCGGGCTACTCCGCCGGGTGGATGCGGCGCCCGCACTTCAGGGAGCTGCCGCTTCCCGATCTCAGCCCCGCCGACACCGATGCGATCCTGGAGGAGCTGATCGGCGGGCATCCTCGGCTGCGCGAGATCCGTCGCGGCGTGGCGCGGCGGAGTGCCGGAAACCCGTTCTTCGCCGAGGAGCTGGTCCGCTCGCTTGCGGAGAAGGACGTCATTTCCGGCGAGCAGGGTTCCTACGTTCCGGGCGACAGGCACGGCGAGGAGATCCTTCCGCCCACCGTCGAGGCAGTGCTCGGCGCGCGCATCGACCGGCTGGGCGAACCGCACAAGACGCTGCTCCAGATCGGCGCCATCATCGGCAAGGAATTCCCGCTGGCGGTGCTTGAGCAGGTTGCCGGGGCGTGGATGGGCGATAACGAAACCTCGCTCGGCGTGTTGTGCGACGCCGGGCTGCTCCACGAACAGCCCGGCTCGGGCGGCCAAGGGTTCGCCTTCGTTCATCCGCTGACCCAGGAAGTCGCCTACGCGACACAGCTCCGGGCCAGGCGAAGCGCGCTCCATGCCGAGGTCGCGCAGGCGATCGAGGCGTTCTACGGCGACCGGACCGACGAGTTCGCCGGCCTTCTCGCGCATCACTACGAGGCCGCCGGGCGCCTTGCGGAAGCCGCGAGCCAGGCCGTCCGCGCCGCGCGTTGGGTCGGCACGACGGACCCCTCGCAGGCGATCAAGCATTGGCACCAGGTGCGCGTCCTCCTGCGGAGGATGGAGAGGTCGCCGGCCAGCGATCCGCTGCGGGCGATGGCCAGCGGCCAGATCGCCATGCTGGGCTGGCGCGAGGGGATGCCCGCCGAGGAGGCGAGGGGTTTCGTCGAGGAGGCGCTCGGCTGGGCGCGCGAACTGGACCCGAGCATGGTCCAACTGCTGCTCGCCACCGACGGGCGGATTACCGTCGCGAGCGGCGGTCCGGCCGATGCCTATATCGCGCGGCTGCACGAGGCACTGGCGCTGGATCCCGAGGGGATCGATGTCGGCCGCGTCGCCACGCTCAATGCCGTGCTGAGCCATGCCTGCAACATGGCGGGCCTGCTGGAGAATGCGCTTGCGGCGAGCGACCATGCGCTCGCGCACGCCTCGCGCATCGCGCCGTCGGACCACCAATTCGTCGGCTTCAACCTGGGGCACTGGGTGCGTAGCCTGCGCGGGCGCATCCTGGTCCGGCTCGGCCGGTTCGCCGAGGCGCGACGGCAGATGGACGAGATGCTGCGGATCGAGCCGGATCTGGTCGACCCGGCGATCCAGTTCATTCCGCATTTCGGCTATGTCGAGCTGGCCTGGTGCAGGGGGGACGCGGCGCTGGCCGAAGAGCACGCATCCCACGTGGCGGCGATCGCGAGGCGGAGCGGCATCGGCTATCTGCACGTCTACGCCCGGGCCTTCAGCGGCACGGCGAAGGCCATCGCGGGCAATTTCGACGCCGCCGCGGTCGAGTTCGCCGCGGGGCTGGAATTCGCCCGCACGGCGAAGGTGGCGCTGGAATACGAGCCGGACATGCTCGCCGGTCTCGCCGAGTGCCACCGCCATATGGGCCAGTTCGAGCAGGCGATTGCCGTCTCGCGCGCAGCCATCGCGGTGGCGGCGGCGCGGACCACGCGCCTGCCCGAGTGCCGCGCCTCCATCACCTGCGCGGCGGCGATGATCTCCTGCCCCGATGCCGCCGATCACGGGGCTCACGTGGCCCTCCTGCGCCGTGCCGAAAGGCTCGTCCGCGAGTCCGGCACGCCAATCTACGAGCCCTTGCTGCGGCACGAGCAAGCCCGCTTGCGCGCCGTGTCGCCGCGGCTTAGCTGCGCACCAGAAGCGTGAATTCCCGCAAGCCGTAGCCGGCGACGAGCTCGACGGAGCCGCCAAGCGCCCGGTCGCAATACTCGATCCACGGCGCCGGGGCGGAGCGGTAGAGTTCCGCCTCCTCGTCCTCGTCGCGATCCCTTCGCGCCATGAAATTGGCCGCGAAGCCGCGCCGGCTGCTCGCCGCCATGTCGGCTAGCGTGCGTGCGACGAACGCCGTCCAGCGATCGGGCGGTTCGTGCAGCCGCACATTGAAGAGGCCGCTGGCGATGGCGTAGTCGGCCACGCGCGGGCTCAAGGCGCCCACGACGAAGCGCGCGTCGGCGCGGTCGCCCCACAGCCGCCGCGCGCGCCGCACCATCGTGGCCGACAGGTCGAGGCCGAGATAGTCGATGGCGGCCTGCCCGTACCACTTGTCCAGGTAGCCCAGCATCGCGCCGTAGCCGCAGCCGAAATCGTCGAGCGAGAACCGCGTCGAACCGCCGCAAACCCGCAGGAGCTGCATGAACCGCAGCTCCTGGGTGGCGGCGCAGGTCCAGTCGACACCGCGCGGCGTCGCGCCATGCCGCAGGATCTTCGCCGTGTAGTAGCGCGTTACTTTCGCATAGGTGCCGGCGAGATCGACGTCGGCGTGCGCCGCGCCCACCCTGCGATCACCGGCTTCTTGTGGTCGCCCGGCGCCTCGCGCGGTCCCTCTCGACGGATTTCGTTGGGAACGAAATCGTGAGGAACTCCTGGGTCGAATACACGAGCGGAGTGCCGGTTTCGCTGACCCGGAGGCCTGGGTTCTCATCGCTCGAATGGACGGTGAAGTGAACTGGCAACGGATTGCGCGACGTCAGATGGCTTCCGAGGACGGCGGCAAGCCGGTCATGGGCGCTCTGGCCGTCAATATCCGAGGGAAGTTTCCTGAGGTCCTCGTTGAGATACCTGTACCATCCCCGCCGTTGCGGCCAATTCTCCACCGGGCCGATGTTGAGGAGCGCAAAACTGTCCTTGAGCGGGTGCTGCGGAGAAAACACCCCGAAAGCCCTTTGCAGCCCGGCCATTTCCTTGATCCCGTCGTCCGGCCCGAACCGCTGGTTCAGGTCGTCCAGTATGCTCCCGACGACGATGTCCCTGGTGTATCCGCCCATATCCGTTGCTCCCTGCCCGACTTGAAGATTTGCCTCGGCCGGAACGCCGCCTCGGTCCCATGCGAGGCTATATGAACGGAAAAGGCAGACGATCCGCTAGCGATAAAAGCCTTCCGGCTCGGACCGGATCGGGTGGTGCGACGACGCGGTTTTTCACCATCGGCCACTCCACGCGCAGCGTCGAGGAGTTGGTGGCGCTGCTGCGCGAGGCGGGTTGCGACATGGTTGCCGATGTAAGGACCGTCCCGCGCTCGCGGACCAATCCGCAATTCAACGCCGATACCCTGCCGGCGCGGCTGGCCGACGCGGGGATCGGCTACCGCCATCTCGTGCGGCTCGGCGGCCTGCGCGGGCGCCGCAGGGGCGCGCCGCCGTCGCCCAACGGCTTCTGGGAGAACGCGAGCTTCCGCAACTACGCCGACTACGCGATGACCGCCGAATTCCGTGAGGGTCTCGCAGAGCTTCGCGCGCTCGGCGGCCAGCGCACCTGCGCCATCATGTGCGCCGAGGCGGTGTGGTGGCGCTGCCACCGCCGGATCATCACCGACTACCTGCTCGCCGAGGGTCAGCCCGTGCGCCACATTCTGGGCCCCGGCCACATCGACCCAGCGGCGATGACGCAAGCCGCCAGGGAGCAGCCGGACGGGACGATGCTTTATCCGCCGGCGGGTGCCCCGGATGATTGATCGCTTGGAGGTTGATGGTGGCTGGGGGACCTGGATTCGAACCAAGGCTGCCCGGGTCAGAGCCGGGAGTTCTACCGCTAAACTATCCCCCAAGCGGGACAACACAGCGCCGGGCGGATAGCACGCGGGCGATCCTGCGGCAACACACCAGGAAATGATGCTTGCCGGCCACGCGCCGTGTGACGAGAATGTCATATATGGAGCGGAAGCCGAGCCGATGGTCGAGCCTGCCGCGCAATCTCTGGATGCCGCCGGACAAGCCCCCTTTTCCGCCCGTGGGGGGCCGACTTTCGCTGCGCTCGATCTCGGCACCAACAATTGCCGCTTGTTGGTGGCGGCTCCCGCCGGCGAGGGTTTCCGGGTCCTGGATAGCTTCAGCCGCATCGTCCGGCTGGGCGAGGGACTGCACCACACCGGCCGGCTCAGCGCGACCGCGATGGAGCGGGCGATGGCGGCCCTGCACGCCTGCGCGGCGAGGCTCTCCCGCCGCCCGGTCCGCTCGATCCGGGCGATTGCCACCGAGGCCTGCCGGCGTGCCGCCAATGGCTCCGAGTTCCTCGCCCGGGTGCGCAGCGAGACCGGCCTGCCGATCAACGTCATCTCCACTCGCGAGGAAGCCGAACTCGCCCTCGAGAGCTGCGCGCCCCTGCTGGACAGCGGAGGGCGGCGGGCGCTGCTGTTCGACATCGGCGGCGGCTCGACCGAGCTTGCCTGGGTGCGACTCGCCGAGCACGGCCGGCCGCAGCTGATCGGCTATGCTTCGCTCCCCGTGGGGGTCGTGACCCTGGCCGACCGGTTCGGCGCGGCCGGGTTCACCGATAACGGGTTCCGCGCAATGGTCGATGACGTGGCCAGCCGCCTGGCCGCCTTCGAGTCGGTCCACTGCATCGCCCACGAGATCCGCGATGGCGGCGTGCGCCTGCTCGGCACCAGCGGCACCGTCACCACCCTGGCCGGCGTGGCCCTCGGGCTGGCACGGTACCGCCGGCCGCTGGTCGACGGCACCGTGCTGACCAGCGAGGCGGCGTCGCAGGCGCTGGAGAGCCTGCGGGCGCTCGGCCGGGAGGGGCTGGTGCAACATCCCTGCGTCGGCCCGGACCGGGTGGATTTCGTGCTGCCCGGTTGCGCGGTGTATGCCGCCATCACCCGGATCTGGCCGGCGCCGAAGGTCGTGGTGGCCGATCGCGGATTGCGCGAGGGGATGCTGCTCCGCATGATCCGCGCCGATCGGAGCCGCCGCGTCCGACGCACCTCACGCTAGCCGAGAGAAGCCTTTTCCAAATGCCCAATCCCCCCGGCAAGGGCTCAGCCGCGCCGCCGCGCGGCGTGGCCGTCACGCTCCGCACGGCCCGCGGCCGCAGCATCGCCTCGCAGCGCTGGCTCGCCCGCCAGCTCAACGACCCGTATGTCGTCGCGGCCAAGCAGCAGGGCTGGCGGTCGCGCGCGGCGTTCAAGCTGATCGAGCTCGACGACCGCTTCAAGCTGATCCGGCGCGGCGCCCGGGTGCTGGACCTCGGCGCCGCACCCGGCGGCTGGAGCCAGGTGGCGCTCCGGCGCGGCGCGTTGCGTGTGGTCGGCGTGGACCTCCTCCCAATCGATCCCGTCCCCGGCGCGGAGTTCATCCAGGGCGACTTCACCGACCCCGACATGCCGGACCGCCTCGCCCAGCTGCTAGGAGGCAAGGCCGATCTCGTGCTGACCGACATGGCGCCCAACACGACGGGGCACAACGCGACCGATCATCTCCGCATCATGGCGCTGGCCGAGATGGCGCTGCATTTCGCGCTGGGGGTGCTGGAACCCGGCGGGGCCTTTGTCGCCAAGGTGTTTCAGGGCGGTTCCGAACGGCAGATGCTCGCCGCGATGAAGCGGCACTTCGCCGCCGTGCGCCACGCCAAGCCGCCGGCCAGCCGCAAGGAGTCGAGCGAACTCTACGTGGTCGCCACCGGCTTTCGCATCCCAGACTGAGCCGTCAAGCGGGCGAGCCTTGCTTGCGTGGCGCGGCGGCGGCGCCTATTTGGAGCCGTCAAGGTCCGGGGTCGACGCCAGAAGTCGGGTCCCACCGCGCAAAGGTCCCGATCATGGCCCCTGACATCCATCCCGAAGCCTCCGAATCCGCCCTCGGCAACGGCCGACTGGCGTCCCGCGTGGAGGAGGCCCTGGCCTTCGACGACGTGCTGGTGGTGCCCGCCTACTCCCAGGTGGTGCCCTCCGAGACCGACGCCCGCACCAAGCTGACCCGCACGATCAGCCTCAACATTCCCCTCATCTCCGCCGCGATGGACACCGTCACCGAGAGCGCGATGGCCATCGCGATGGCGCAGAACGGCGGCATAGGTGTGATCCACAAGAACCTCGACATCGCCGAGCAGGCCGCGCAGGTCCGCCAAGTGAAGAAATTCGAGTCGGGGATGGTGGTCAACCCGGTGACGATCCATCCCGACCAGACCCTCGCGGACGCCCGCGAGCTGATGAACACCTACCGCATCAGCGGCATCCCGGTGGTCGAGAGCGGCACCGGCCGGCTGGTCGGCATCCTGACGCACCGCGACGTGCGCTTCGCCACCGACCCGACCTTGCGGGTCTACGAGCTGATGACGCGGGAGAACCTCGTCACCGTCACCGGCGACGTCGGCCCCGAGGAGGCGCGGCGGCTGCTGCACCGCCATCGCATCGAGAAACTGCTGGTGGTGGACGACGCCTTGCGCTGCGTCGGCCTCATCACGGTCAAGGACATGGACAAGGCGCAGGCGCATCCGCTGGCCAACAAGGACGAGCTCGGCCGCCTGCGCGTCGCCGCCGCGACTGGCGTCGGCGAGGACGGTCACGCCCGCGCCGAGGCGCTGATCGCCGCCGCGGTCGACGTCATCGTGGTGGACACCGCGCATGGCCACTCGGCCGGCGTGATGGAGGCGGTCGCGCGGATCAAGAAGCTGTCGAACGCCGTGCAGGTGATCGCCGGCAACGTCGCCACCGCCGAGGGCGCTCGGGCGCTGATCGACGCCGGAGCCGACGCGGTGAAGATCGGCATCGGGCCGGGCAGCATCTGCACGACGCGCGTGGTCGCCGGCGTCGGCGTGCCGCAGTTCTCCGCCGTCATGGAGACCGCCGCGCTGTGTCACCAGCACGGCGTACCGGCGATCGCCGATGGCGGCGTCAGGACCAGCGGCGACATCGTCAAGGCGATCGCGGCGGGGGCGGATTGCGTGATGATCGGCAGCCTGCTCGCCGGCACTGACGAGGCGCCGGGCGAGGTGTTTCTCTACCAGGGCCGCTCGTACAAATCCTATCGCGGCATGGGCAGCCTCGGCGCGATGGCGCGCGGCTCGGCGGATCGCTACTTCCAGCAGGACATCAAGGACCAGCTCAAGCTGGTGCCGGAAGGGATCGAGGGCCGCGTCGGCTACAAGGGGCCGGTGCAGGCGGTGGTGCACCAGCTCGTCGGCGGCCTGCGCGCCGGCATGGGCTACACCGGCAGCTCCACGCTCGCCGAGATGCAACGCAACACGCGCTTCCGCCGCATCACCGGCGCCGGCCTGCGCGAAAGCCACGTCCACGACGTGGCGATCACGCGCGAGGCGCCGAACTATCGGCAGGACTGAGCGTGCCCGGAAGCCGCGCCACAATTCGCGCCGCGATCTTCGACGCCTACGGCACGCTGCTCGACGTCCACGCGGCGATGCAGAAGCACGCGGTGCGACTCGGCCCGGACTGGCAGCGCATCAGCCAGGACTGGCGCAACAAGCAGATCGAATACAGCTGGGTGCGCAGCCTGACCGGCCCGGCGCAGCATCGCGATTTCTTCACGCTCACCGGCGAGGCGCTGGATTGGGCCGCCGCGCGCCACGGCATCACCGACCGGGTATTGCTGGCCGATGTGCTCGACGCCTATCGCCATCTGTCCGCGTACCAGGAGGTCCCCGACGTGCTGCGTCGGTTGCAGGCGAATGGGATCGGCCGCGCCATCCTTTCCAATGGCGAACCGTCGATGTTGGCGGATGCCGTGAGCGCTGCGAACATCGCTGGACTGCTGGACGCGGTGCTCAGCATCGAGGCGGTCGGCGTGTACAAACCTGACCAGCGGGTTTACCGACTTGCCGCCGAGCGATTCGGGTTGGCCGCCGAGGAAATGGCGTTCGTGTCGTCGAACGCCTGGGATGCGTTCGGCGCGCGCGTGTTCGGCTTTCGCGTCTTCTGGGTGAACCGTTCCGGTCAGCCAGACGAATACGGGCTGCGTGCTGGCGCGCAGGAATTGCCGGACCTGTCCGGGCTGCCCGACGCGCTCGCGTGACCCCGGCCGCCAGGATCGCGGCGGCGATCGACCTGCTGGAAGCGGTCGAACGCGCCCCGCGCAAGCCGGCCGACGCGGTCGCGAATGATTTCTTCCGCAATCGTCGCTTCATCGGCTCGGGCGACCGGCGCGCGGTCTCCGCGCGGGCGTGGAGCGTGCTGCGCGCCTTCCGCCGTCTCGGCTGGTGGCTGGAGCGCGCCGCCCTCGAACCCAGCCCCCGGATGCGCGTCGCCGCGTCGCTGGTGCTGGACGGTTGGACCGTGGCCGGCGTCGCGCAATCCTTTTCGGGCGGCCGCTTCGCCCCGGCCTCGTTGCCCGCGCCGGAGCGCACCGGCCTGCAATCCCTCGAAGGCCACACGCTCGACCACCCGGACATGCCGGACGCCGTGCGCCTCGAAATGCCCGACTGGATTCTTCCCCACCTGCGAGACCGCTTCGGTGACGCGCTCGGCGCCGAGATGGCGGCCCTCGGCGAGCCCGCGCCGCTCGACCTGCGCGCCAATCTGCTGAAGGCCACGCGGGAGGAAGTTCACGCCGCGCTGCGCGAGGAGGGATTGGAAGCGCAGCCGACCCCGCTCTCGCCCTGGGGCCTGCGCATCCCCGGCCGCCGCGCGGTGACGACTGGGGCAGCGTTCCAGAGCGGGATCGTAGAAATCCAAGACGAGGGCAGCCAACTCGTCGCCGCGTTGGTGGACGCGCGGCCCGGCCTCCGCGTCGCGGATTGGTGCGCGGGGGCCGGCGGCAAGACGCTCGCGCTGGCGATGGCGATGCAAAATCGCGGCAGCATCGCGGCGTGCGACGTCTCCGCGCCGCGGCTCGAAGGCGCCTTGCGCCGGCTGCGCCGCGCCGGCGTGTTCAATGTCGAGCGCCATTTAACGGAGGTCGGCGACAAATGGGCCAAGCGCCGCGCCGGCAGCTTCGATCGCGTGCTGGTTGACGCGCCCTGCACCGGCACCGGCACGTGGCGGCGGAATCCGGACGCGCGGCTGCGTCTCGCCGAGCGCGATCTCGCGGAATTGTTGCCCCGGCAGGCCGGCATCCTCGATGCCGCCGCCGGCCTGGTTCGCATCGGCGGGCGATTGGTCTACGCTACCTGCTCTCTGCTCCATGAGGAGAACGAGGGTCAGGTGTCCGACTTTCTCTCCCGCCATCCGGGTTTTGCCCTGCTTCCGCTGGCGGAGGCCTGGGCGCTGGACGGTGCCCCACCGTGCAGCGGGCCGTTCCTGTCGCTGACCCCGCGTCAGCACGGCACGGACGGGTTCTTCGCCGCCGTACTGCAACGCGCGACATGATCTCGATCCGCCGCGCCCGTCCGGCCGACAGCATCGCGATCGGCGCGGTGCACGTCGCGGCGTGGCGCAGCGCCTATCCCGGCATCCTGCCCGACAATTTCCTCGCCCGCCTCTCGGTGCCTCGGCAGGCCGCGCACTACGACCAGTCGATCCGCGCGGGGACGCCGGTGTTCGTCGCGGCGGTCACCGGGCAGGAGGCGCTTGCCGGCACCTCGCCGCGCATCGTCGGCTTCGCCACCGGCGGCCCGGCGCGGATGGCCGAAATCGGCGGCCGCGGGTTGGCGGAGGGCGAGATCGAGACGCTCTACGTGCTCGACGATTTCCGCGAACGCGGTGTCGGTCGGCGGCTGATGCGGACGCTGGCCGCGCATCTCGCCGAGACCGGCTGCCGCTCGGTGTTCGTCTGGGTGCTGCGCGACAACCCGAGCCGATGGTTCTACGAGCGTCTCGGCGGCCGTCCGGTGGCGGAGGCCTGCGTGCAGGTCGGCGGCCAGGTCGTGAAGCAGACCGCCTTCGTGTGGGATCCGATCGAGCGGCTGCTGCAGGCCTCGCCGCAAGCTTCGTAGCTGGAGCGCGCCGCCGTCAGTCCGGCCACGGCGGCAGCAAGATCGGCGGCTTCCACCGGCTGGGTGCCTCGGGCGGCGGCTCAGGGGGCGCGGCCCGAGCGGCCTTCGGTCGAGCCAAGCGGGGCCGCTCGGCCCGGGTCGCTGAACCTGAGCCTCTGTGTGCGCCATCACAGGTGTCGGCCGCGCTCGAGGATTTCCAACGCGTACTCCCGATAGGTCATGCCGAGTTCTTCGGCCCGCGCGAGGCGCCGCAGCGCGATCTCCCGAGGTGCCGACCACGCCCGCTTGTGCGCTCGCCGCCAGCACCACAGGCGCCACGATGCTCCTGGGTCGTCCTGTTCCAGGGGAGGGCCGCCGTTGTGCCCGAGCCGTGTGGGGCTGGGTGCGTCGCGTCCTCCAGCTTGGTCATTGGGTCACGCCAGGAGGGCGGCGGTGCGGGCCGAGCGTCTTGCAGAAAAGGGTGGTCGCGGCGAGGCGTCCGTCCGGCCTGAAGGCGTGATCGGGAACCCGGCCAATCTCGGTCCAGCCGCACCTCCGATACAGCAAGTCGCCGGCGCTGCCGCTTTCGGTGTCGAGCATCAGCAACGTGCGTCCCGCCTCGCGTGCGGCATTTTCCGCCGCCGCGAGCAGACGACGCCCAAGGCCCTGCCGTCGCACCGAGGAAAGCACCAGCATCTTGCCGATCTCGGCACGGTGCGGCGCGTTGGGCTGGTGCGCGAAGGTCAGCAGGACTGTCGCGACAAGCCGCTCGCCGTCGTCGCCGACCAGCAGCCGCTTCTCGCCACTCGCCATGCCGGGAAGCTGGTCGCGCCAGAAGTCGCGTCCCTCATCGTCGGAAAATCCCGCGATGAAGTTGACCGAGGCGCCGTGCGCCACGGCATCCACCAGGATGTCGGCCAGTTCGCCGAGACGCGCGTCGGCCTCGGTCGCATGGAGGGCGCGGATCGCTGTCATGGCCTTCCGGCTCCGTGGCTGATGATGACGGCGTAGCGGATCGGCCGCTGCGTGGGGTTGCGGAACAGGATCGGCCGGTCGAAGCGCATCATCAGGCAATCGCCCCGATCGAGCCGGAAGGTCTCGTTCCCAAGTTCCAATTCCAGCGTGCCGTCGAGCACCCAGATGTGCTGGTCCGTGCCGGCGAGGCGCTGATTGTCGAATGCAATGCTGCCGCCGGGCGGGAACTCGATCTCCACGATATCGACCGGCGACCCGGTTGCCGGCGGCGAGACGGCGCGGCGCAGATAATGTGTGGTGGGATCGCGCCAGGTCGGTTGGTCGTCGCGCCGAGCGAGCGGGCTGGCGGGCGTCTCGGTCGCGGCGAACAGCGTCGAGAGCGTGACGCCGAGGCCACCGCAAACCTTGTTCAGAAGCTGCGCGGTGGGGCTCGATTCGCCCCGCTCGATGCGTGACAGCATCGCCCGGCTGATGTCCGCCCGGTGGGCGAGCCCGCCCAACGTGAGATTTCTCTCGGCGCGAAGCTCGCGGACGCGGCCGCCGATGCGGCCGTCGATGCCGGGCGTGATTAAGCTCATATAAGCACCATACATTCCACTATATCGGAATCAAAGGGCGATCCCACTTGCCGCCCGCGATGCCTCGTGCTGCAAGCCGCTCCACATCATTGCTCCGGGGAACCGCATGACCGAGACCCTGACCGAACTGGCGGCCGAGCGCGTGCTGATCCTCGATTTCGGCAGCCAGGTGACGCAGCTGATCGCGCGGCGGCTGCGCGAGAGCGGCGTCTATTGCGAGATCTGGCCGTTCAACGCCGACCCCGCCCGCATCGCCGCGTTTGGCGCGCGCGCCTTCGTGCTCTCCGGCGGCCCGGCGAGCGTCACCGAGGCGGAGGCTCCGCGCGCACCCGACATCGTGTTCGAGGCGGGCGTTCCGGTGCTCGGCATCTGCTACGGCCAGCAGGTGATGTGCGTCCAGCTCGGCGGCGAGGTCCAAGGCTCGGAGCATCGCGAGTTCGGCCGCGCCTTCGTCGAGGTCACAAACGATTGCGCGCTGTTCCACGGCGCCTGGGAGAAGGGTGCCCGCGAGCAGGTGTGGATGAGCCACGGCGACCGGGTGACGAAATTGCCGCCCGGCTTCCGCACCGTGGCGGTGAGCGAGGGCGCGCCGTTCGCCGCCATCGCCGACGACGCGCGCAAGTTCTACGCCGTGCAGTTCCACCTAGAGGTCGTGCACACGCCGCACGGCGCGCGGCTCCTGCGCAATTTCACCCACAACGTCGCGGGCCTCTCCGGGCGCTGGACGATGGCCGGCTTTCGCGCCGCCGAAATCGAGCGCATCCGCGCGCAAGTCGGGCGCGGCCGGGTGATCTGCGGCCTCTCGGGTGGCGTCGATTCCTCGGTGGCCGCGGTGCTGATCCACGAGGCGATCGGCGACCAGCTCACCTGCATCTTCGTCGATCACGGACTGCTGCGGCAGGGCGAGGCGGAGGAGGTGGAACGCACATTCCGCCAGCGTTTCAACATTTCGCTGGTGCACCGCGACGCATCGGATGCGTTTCTCGCCGCGCTCGACGGCATCACCGACCCGGAGACGAAGCGGAAAACGATCGGCAGGCTGTTCGTCGAGGTGTTCGAGCAGGAGGCGAAGAAACTCGGCGGCGCGGATTTCCTCGCGCAGGGCACGTTGTATCCGGACGTGATCGAGAGCGTGAGCTTCACCGGCGGCCCGAGCGTCACCATCAAGTCGCACCACAACGTCGGCGGCCTGCCCGAGCGGATGCGGATGCGCTTGGTGGAGCCGCTGCGCGAATTGTTCAAGGACGAGGTGCGCGCGCTCGGCCGCGAACTCGGCATTCCGGACAGCACCGTCGGCCGCCACCCGTTCCCCGGCCCCGGCCTCGCCATCCGCATCCCCGGCGCGATCACCCGCGAGAAGCTCGACCTGCTGCGCCGCGCCGACGCGATCTACCTCGAGGAAATCCGCGACGCCGGCCTGTACGACGCGATCTGGCAGGCCTTCGCGGTGCTGCTGCCGGTGCGCACGGTAGGCGTGATGGGCGACCAGCGGACCTACGACCACGCTTGCGCGCTGCGCGCCGTGACCAGCACCGACGGCATGACGGCGGACATCTACCCGTTCGACATGGGCTTCCTCACCCGGGTCTCGAACCGCATCGTCAACGAGGTGCGCGGCATCAACCGCGTCACCTACGACATCACCAGCAAGCCGCCGGGGACGATCGAGTGGGAGTGAGGAGGAGTGCTATGGAGTAGAGTGGGATAGAGCAGCGTAGTAGATTCGAAGTTGTCCCAACGATAGATGTCGATAGTCCTCGCATCACTCTGAATCTCTGCCATCCGAAGCCGAAGGTCACAAGTTCGAATCCTGTCGGGTGAGCCATTCGCTTATTGATGATCGGACGTTGAGGCAATGTTTCTGTAACGGCAGAGTTTCTCAGTTTCGGCGATTGTCATCGTCGCGAATTCGCCGTCCGGCACACTGAGACGACGGTATCACGAAGCCAGCGATGTGCCGGATCGGCGTCCATTCGAGGATGCCACATCGCCGAAATCACGATCTCCGGCGTCCGAACTGGAAGCTCGAAGCTTTGAAGTCCTGCTGTCGCTGCGTGATCGTTCGCAAGGCTACCGCCGAGGCACGAGCGCGGCACGAGCGCGACCAAATCCGAGTCACGAGCGATCCGCATCGCATCAGGAAACCCGGGCACTACGACAGATGTCGTCCTTTGGAGCCCGAGCTCCTCCAGGGCGTCGTCAACGGGTCCGGTGAATTCCCCTCTTCGTGACGCAACAACATGATCGCAAGCCGCATACCTTTCGGGCGTGATATCTGCGCCAGAAAGAAGCCGATGCCCGATCCGCGCCACCCCAACGAATCCGTCTCGAAACAAGGACCGTGTGCGAATCTCCGGCGCGAACGCGCCCAGCACGCCGATCTCCAAGTCGATCTGCCCCTCCCGAAGCGGGCGCGCATCCTTCTCGGGCTTGGGCGCGAAACGCAGACGGACGCGCGGCGCAGCCCCGGTGATAGCTGCGACCATAGGAGCGGAAAGGGCGGCGACAAACCCTTCATTGGCTCGAATGGTGAAAGTTCGTTCGAGCGAGGCGACGTCCAAATGACTCACATCCGGCGTCAAGACCGCGCGCACGTCTCGGGTCAGCTGGTGGACGCGGTCGCGCAGTTCGGCGGCACGCGGCGTCGGCACAAGCCCCCGCCCCGCGCGCACGAGCAGCGGATCACCTGTCGCTGACCGGAGCCGCGCGAGAGTTCGAGCTCATGGCGGAAGCACTCAAACCGAGGCGCCGCGCCG
This sequence comes from uncultured Alphaproteobacteria bacterium, assembly GCA_963795435.1. Taxonomy (GTDB): domain Bacteria; phylum Pseudomonadota; class Alphaproteobacteria; order Acetobacterales; family Acetobacteraceae; genus JAFKFI01. The sequence goes on along the minus strand of CAWCHV010000007.1, from coordinate 1,933,133 downwards.
CGCCGGTCACGCTCCCTTCGGCGAGCAGTGCGTCCAACGCCGCAAGCAGATTCATGTCCACGGCATCCATGAACGGAGCCTATCGGATTTGGCCGATAAGAATCTAGCGTCTGACGCAACTATAGTGTGCGTCCGATGCGTCTGGCGCTTGCCGACGGTTTCTCACACATTCGCTGTCGACCCTGCGCGGCTCGACCGAAGACAAGGCCGCGGCGGAAGCGGTCGTCCGCGCGAGCGGCATTGCCTTCGTCGTCGTCCGCCCCGCGATGCTCACCGACCACGCCGCCACAGGAAACGTAAAGGTCTTCCCAGGGACACGACACCGCCCACAAGATCACCTGGGCGGACGTGGCGAAATTCTGCGTCGATCAGCTGACGAGCGACGAACGCGTCGGCGGTGCGGTGACGATCGCCAACTCGTGACGGAGCGTCGCGAAACTGGAACCGAAAATTGCCGACAGCCCACATCGTCCAGGAGACAACAATGCCAACCCAACCCGTTCAATCCGTTGGACGTGACTGGCGCAACGTGCTGCCGGCGGCAGCGCCTGGAGCATCACAGGGTACGCCCTACTCCTTTTGGGTGAAGGAAGGCGATCCCGCCAGGCTCGCCGTCGTCTTTTCTGGCGGTGGCGCATGCTGGACGGGCGAAAACTGCGCGTTGCACTGCCGCCCGCACTACCGGGCGTTCGCGGGCCTCGAACAGGATCCGAGCAATTTCGGCGGGGTCTTCGATACCGACAACATCGAAAACCTGCTCGCCGACTACACCCTGATTTACCTTCCCACGGCCAACGGCGACGTTTTTCTGGGCGACGCAACGCCCGTCTATGACACGCCGGCGATGAACGGCCACCCGGCAGGCAAGCTGACGATCCTGCACAAGGGCTTTGACAATGCCATGCTTGCCCTGGACTGGATGTTCAGGACCTACAAGCAGCCGAACACCGTCGCGGTCATGGGCTGGAGCGCCGGCGCGCTTGCCTCGCCCCTCTACACGCACATCGTCGCCCGGCATTACCCTGGCGCCCTGGTCACCCACTTCGCCGACGGCGGCGGCGCCTATCACCTGAGCGAGAAGCTCGCCCCCCTATTCAAGTCGTGGGGAACGGAGAATGTCCTGAAGCGCGTCGCAGGCTTCGAGGATTTGCCGATCGAGGGTCTGAGCATCGAGGACCTCTACATCCGGGCGGCCAGGCTTCATCCCGACATCGTCTTTCACCAGTACAACGAACGGCACGATGCCGTGCAGGCGATGTTCCTGCAGCTCATCGGGGAGAAAAGGCCCGACGTTCCGGCAAAGCTCGACCAGGCGCACGCCTATATCCGCGCCAAAGTTGCCAATTTCCGCACCTATACCAGCTGGGGGCATGACGAAGCCATCATCGGCGGGTATACGACGCCGTTCTGGCAAAAAATGCGCTGGACAACCGCGGACGCCCCCATGTGCTGGACAGGTTCTACACGCGTCAGACCAACGGCGTGCGATTCCTCGATTGGTTTACGGCCGCCGTTACCGGCAAGCCGGTAAAGGACATAACTTGTGTGGACTGCGAAACCCCTGAGTACCATTGGGCGCGCCCCACGTTTCCTCAGTGAGCCATGACCATCGAGCTTCGAGATCTGCGATGCGCGATTGTCCGCATCCCAGCATCGGCGCCTCCGTCAAGCGGCCGAAATACTCAATGTTCGACAGTCGACGCTCAGTCGAGGTCTCCGTGATCTTGAACTTGAATTAGGGGCGGCGCTCTTCGAGCGTACCAACGGCGGCGCCAGACCGCCGGCCGGAGGCGAGGAGTTTCTCGCCGCCGCACGGCGGATTGTGGAGGGTATGGAGGCGATCACCGTTAGCCTCCATACCCGCTCTCGAGGCGAGAGCGGGCGATTGATTATCGGTGTCCACGCCTCGCTCGCCGAAGGCAATGCTCTATTCGCCAGCGCTCGCGCCGGCGATCCTTGAGGGTCTTTATCCCGATATCGTATTCCCTGACGTTGTCGACGAATCGAGAAATCGACCGATGGATACAGATAGTCGCTGAAACCGAGCAAATCGGGAATCGTCTTTGAAATCAGAGCCCGAATTTTTTGACGGATCGGCGAGACGGTTCTTCGTCGTGCGAAGAAAAAAATTTGGCCGTTCGATCAAGGCTATGATCGATCTAATACCAAGGCTTCGAGATTGTGACTCGAGGGGCTTCCCCGACGCGGCGGCGTTCTGATTCAAGACGGCGAACGCAGGAGTTCGCCATGCCGATCCCGCTTCGGGCCGATTTTGATGCGTCGCAGCTGCGGTCCGCTGCCCGCCGGAGCAAGGACGGTCCGCAGGCGCGGCGATTGCTGGCGTTGGCGGCGATCTACGATGGTGCGAGCCGCACGGAGGCGGCCCGGATCGGCGGTGTGACGTTGCAGATCGTGCGCGACTGGGTGGTCAAGCTCAACACCCATGGCCCGGACGGCCTGGTCGATCGCAAGGCGCCCGGTCAGCCGTCGCGGCTGAACGACAGGCACCGCGCGGCGCTGGCCGAGATGATCGAGAGCGGGCCGATCCCCGCAATTCATGGCGTGGTGCGTTGGCGCATCATCGACCTGTGCCAATGGGTCTGGGACGAGTTCCAGGTCACCATCGCCAAGCAGACGCTCGGCCGCGAGCTGCGCGCGATGGGGTATCGCAAGCTGTCCGCGCGTCCGCGTCATCACGCGCAGGCCGAGGGCGCCATCGAGGCTTTTAAAAAAGCTTCCCCGCGCAGCTGGACGCGATCGCGCGCCAGAAGGGCGTCGCTCCCGGCGATGTAGAGATCTGGTTCGGCGATGAAGCGCGCATCGGTCAGAAAAACAAGATCACGCGACGCTGGGCGAAACGCGGCACCCGGCCATCCGCCCCACACGACCAGCGCACGGCCTCGACCTACATCTTCGGTGCCATCTGCCCCAAAGAGGGCAAGAGCGTCGGCCTGATCCTGCCCTGGTGCAACACCGAGGCGATGGGCCTGCATCTGGCGGCGATCTCGGCGCAGGTCGCGCCCGGACGGCACGCGGCGCTTCTTGTCGATCAAGCCGGATGGCACACGTCCGAGAAGCTCGTCGTGCCCGACAACCTCACAATCGTGTCGCTGCCCGCCAAATGCCCAGAGCTGAACCCGCAAGAGAACGTGTGGGAGTTCATGCGCGACAACTGGCTCTCCAACCGAGTGTTCACCTGCTACGACAACCTGGTCGACCATTGCTGCGACGCCTGGAACAAACTCGTCGATCAACCTTGGAGAATCATGTCCCTTGGGCTGCGAGACTGGGCGCATGGGTACTAATCAGAGAGTCCTGGTATAAGCCGCGCGACGGACCTTGCGGCGACGAACTCCGAGCAGGCCGATCATCGCCGCGCCGAGCAGCGACAGGCCCGCCGGCTCAGGCACGCTGGCGCGTCCGCCGAGCGGCTTTACCGACGATGTCAGCACGGCGGAGGCCGTCGGCCCGGATGCATTCCAGCCCAGCACATCCAGGCCCTTCAGGTCCGCCGCGCTGAATTGCAGCTTGAGGCCCGGATAGGCGTAGGCGTCCTGCAGATCCAGAGTGGACGCGGTGGAGGCCCAGTCGCCGCGGTCTCCGCTGCCCGCGTTGTTGAACTTGCCAAGGTCGGTCACGCCGCCGTCCACGGAGAAATAGGCGGGAGCGCCGTATGCGAAGCTCGAAACGCCCGGCGCGGCATAGCGGAACAGGTCGAATGGCGTGGCGAGGTCGGGCTGGCACTGCTGAGGCCGGAGATGCGGCCCAGCACCTCCTCGATCTCGTGCGCGGCGACGGGGACGAAGTCGTAGGTGCCGGCGGCGACCCCGTTCGCGTTGTTGAACGTGTAGCGCACCCCGGTGCCGAACCCGATCGACCCATCGGCCGAGCCGTTCGCCGGAACCACGCCGAGCGCCTTCGCCTCGGCCGCGGGCAGGGCATAGCGGCTGGTTCCCGATGCGGGGCTGGCCGGCAGGTGGGCGATCGCCGCCCGGTCGGTCGGGGTCGTGGCGGCGCTGGCGAGCCAGGACCTGACCTGGGCATACGAGTAATAGCCGTACAGCGGGTCGAGGCTTGCGCCGAGCGCATTGCCCGGCATCGCCCGTCCGCCCACCGCGCCCCAGCTTACATCGACGTTCACCGAGACAGGGTTGGCGAGCGACGCACCGATGAGATGCGCCGCGGTGGCGAAGCCGCCCTCGATCGCGGAGGCGTTCGGCTGCGACGCGACGCTCCGATCGTAGAACGGCGTGATCGACATGGCCCGCGCCGCGCCGGGCACGCTCAGCAGCGGAGGCACCAGGAGCAGAGCCCCGATCCGAAATTTTCCGGCGAGTTCGAGTCTTGGCGACTCCAGTCTTAGCGACGGGCGGGAAGGGATCATCCGTGTCTCTCTTGCGCGGTGAGTGGGAGCGCCGGAGCAGACAAGCACGGCCGGCCCATCCGTCACTACGGCGTGAGCGTACGGTCGTAAACCAAAGAAATGATGCCGTAATTGAACGCGATGGCCCGTCAGGGCAGCAGATGCGTAACGGTCTGCCCGGTCTCGGCGGCGATCATTTCGGCCAGGATCGCCCGGTGACAGGTGCGGTGGTCGCGCTCGAAGCAGAGCAGGCAGGCGCGGGCCCGCAATCCCTCGGTCTTGGCCCGCGCGAGTTCCGCCCGCGCCCGGTCGGAGCGCATGTGCTCGGCGAAGATCGCGCGCATCCGCTCCGGGTGCCCGGAGCGCACCGCCTGGCGACCCTCCTTCGGCGTCCCGAGACCCTGCAGATGCAAATAGCCGATGCCCTGCTCCGCCAGTCCGGCGGCGAGCAGACGCTTGGAGAAGCCGGGCTTGCGTGAGGAGGCGACGGCGCGCACGTCGATCAGCAACGACACATGGGCGGCGCGCAGGGCCTCGAGCACGGCGGCGATCGTCGTGCCCTCGTAGCCGATGGTGCTCAGAACAGGGGCGGGTACCACGGGTGTTTCACCGGCTCGACGCCGCCGGGCGGCGCCAGGCCCTTTTGCTGCATACATCGCCTCTCGGCCTCGGCCTCCTTCAAGGCCAGCTTGTTCTGGTTCTCGGCCATGTATTGCGGCACCGCCGTGCCGGCCGCGATCAGTTGCCGTACGTCCGGATCCCGATAGACCGCCGCCCGGCATTCCGGCGTGACGTTCGGGGTGCGATAGGCCGCGAACCGGTTGTCCGGCGGCGGCGCGCAGCCGGACGGCAGCATCGAACCCAGCAGGAGAAGGACCGACACGGCAGCGCGGGGCCTCATCCGGCGGACATCCAGTCCTCGATCAGGCGGCGCGCGATGCTGTCCATGCGGGGCAGTTGAAACCCATGCGCCGCCGGGTCGCGGATCTCGTCGCGCGAGAACCACCGTGCGTCCTTGATCTCCGTCGGGTCGATCGTGATCCGCTCGGTCAGCGCCTCGCCATAGTAGCCGAGCATGATGTTGGCCGGGAACGGCCAGGGCTGGCTCGAATGGTAGTTCACATCGCCCACTTCGACGCCGACCTCCTCGAGCACCTCGCGACGGACCGCTTCCTCGAGGCTCTCGCCGGGCTCCACGAAGCCGGCGAGGGTGGAGTACATCGCCGAGCCGGGGAAGCGGACGGAGTGGCCGAGCAGGCAGTTGCCGCCGCGATGGATCAGCATGATGACGGCCGGGTCGGTGCGCGGGAAATGCTGCACGTCGCACTGGGTGCACTGCATCATATGCCCTGCGGACCTGGCCTCGCAGGGAGCGCCGCAGACACCGCAGAAGCGGTTCTTCACGCGCCAGTGCATCAGGCCGCGCGCGTGGGCGAGCACCGAGGCGTCGCCGGGCGGCAGGCGCCCGCCGCCCACCGCGCGCAGATCGACGAAATTGCCCACCTCGGGCGGCAGCAGCGGCACCGGGTCGTCGGCGGCGCTGATGTCCACGGCGAATACCGCGCGCCCTCCGAGTTGGCCGAGGAAGCTCCACGGTCCGCCGGCCATGTGCAGCGCGGCGGCCGCCTCGCCGGTGAGGTAAACCGCCTCCGCGCTCGGCCCCTCCGCGCCCCTGACGAGGTTGCGCGCGCGCCAGACCGGCACGAGCAGGGTCTCGGGGTTGGTCAGCGCCGCCTCGATCCACTGCGCGTCCTCTCGCCGCTCCGTCATGCGGTTGAGCGGACTGCCGGAATAGACATTCGGGCGGCTGGCGAGGATCAGTGGCAAGACGACTCTCCGGCGTGGCGGGGCAGGCTCGATGCGCGGACGGTGCCACGCGGGGCGCGAGGCGGCAACCGGCAGGGTCGCCGCCTCCGGGGTTGCAGGCTGGGGGCAAAACCATGATATGCAGGCCCGGGAGGTCGGCGGCGGACGGGCGCCTCGCCAACCCGGTCAGGTCCGGAAGGAAGCAGCCGCAACGAGTTTCCGCTCGGGTCGTTCGTCGGCCTCCCACCCGAGATCACCCCATCCAGAGGATGGCCGCCCGCGGCGGTCAGGCGCGTCCGCCCCGCATGTCCGGCCTGTTCCAGGACGATCCGACCGAGGAAGCCCCGCCGCCGCCCCCATCGGGTCCCGGCCTGTTCGGCGACGCCCCGCCCTCCCGGCCTGAGCCGGTCCACGCGGCGCCGTATCGCGTCCTCGCCCGCAAATACCGCCCGACGCGCTTCGACGACCTGATCGGTCAGGAGGCGATGGTCCGCATCCTGCGTAACGCCTTCGCCACGGGGCGCGTGGCGCACGCCTTCATGCTCACCGGCGTGCGCGGCGTAGGCAAGACCACCACGGCGCGCATCATCGCCCGAGCGCTGAACTGCATCGGCCCGGACGGAAATGGCGGCCCCACCGCCGATCCGTGCGGCGTGTGTCCCAATTGCGTCGCCATCCTCGCCGACCGGCACTCCGACGTGACCGAGATGGACGCCGCCTCGCGGACCGGCGTCGACGATGTGCGCGAGTTGATCGAGGCGACGCGGTTCCGCCCGCTGCAGGCGCGGACCAAGGTGTTCGTCGTCGACGAGGTCCACATGCTGTCGCGCAACGCCTTCAACGCGCTGCTCAAGACGCTGGAGGAGCCGCCGCCGCACGTGAAGTTCGTCTTCGCCACCACCGAGATCCGCAAGGTGCCGGTGACGGTGCTGTCGCGCTGCCAGCGCTTCGACCTGCGCCGGGTGACGGTGTCCGAGCTGTCGGCCCATTTCGCCCGGATCGCGGCGGCCGAGCATGTGACGATCGCCCCGCCCGCCCTCGACCTGATCGCGCGCGCCGCCGACGGCTCGGTGCGCGACGGGCTGTCGCTGCTCGACCAGGCGATCGCCCAATCCGGGGGAGAGCCGGTCGGCGCCCCCGAGGTGTCCGACATGCTGGGCCTGTCCGACCGGGGCGACGTGTTCGACCTGCTGGACGCCGTTATGGAGGGCCGTCCCGCCGCGGCGCTCGCGATCACCGACCGGGCGCATGAGCGCGGTGCCGATCTCGGCGTGCTGCTGCAGGACCTGCTCGAACTGGTCCACACCCTCACGCGGCTGAAATCCATCCCCGCTCTGGCCGACAGCCCCGATCTGCCCGAGGCCGAGCGCACGCGCGGCGCGGAACTCGCCGCGCGTCTTCCGGTGCCGGTACTCGGTCGCGCCTGGCAGATGCTGCTGAAGGGCGTGATGGAGGTGGAGACCGCGCCCGACCGCCGTGCCGCCGCCGAGATGGTGCTGATCCGTCTGTGCCACGTCGCGGACCTGCCGACCCCCGGCGATCTCGTCCGCCGGCTCAATCCCGTGCCGGCGTCCAGCTCCACTGCATCGTTGCCGACGCCTGGGCTCGCCCCATCCGGCGGCGCGCGCGCGGTTGCCAACGGCCCCCCCGTCGCGATGGCTGAACCCGCGCCCGACGGGCCGCGTCTGTCGAGCTTCCGCGAGGTCGCGGCGCTGGTCGCCGAACGCCGGGAGCCGATGCTGCACGGGCATCTCGTTCACTCCGTCCACCTTGTGCGCTTCGCCCCGCCGGTGATCGAGCTGCGCCCGCAGCCCGAGGCCCCGCGCGACCTCGCGCCGCGCTTGGCCAAGCTGCTGCTGGAGGTCACGGGCACGCGCTGGACCATCGCGGTCTCCGCCGCGCCGGGCGAGCCGACCCTGGCCGAGCAGGGCAATCTCGCCGACGCCGCGCGGCGGGCGACCGCCGCCGATCATCCGCTGGTCCGCGCCATCCTGGCGGCGTTCCCCGGCGCACGGATCGAGGCGGTCGCCGATGCGTCGGCCGATGCCTACGGTCTGCCCGTCGAGCCCGAACCGGACATCCCCGCCTTCGTCCCCGTGCACGCCGAGCCGGCCGACGACGACGCCCCGCCCGACGACGATTACCTGGAGTTCGACGAATGAAAAATCTCGCCGGCCTGATGAAGCAGGCCTCGCAGATGCAGGCCAAGATGCAGGAGATGCAGGCCAAGCTCGAGAGCATGGAGATGGAGGGCGTCTCCGGCGCTGGCATGGTGAGCGTCGTCCTGAACGGTCGCAGCGACCTCAAGCGCGTCACGATCGACCCGCAGCTCGCCGACCCCGCCGACATGGAGATGCTGCAGGACCTCATCATCGCTGCTCACACGGACGCCAAGCGCAAGATCGAGATCGCGGCGGCGGAGGAGATGCAAAAGATGACCGGCGGAATGGATTTGCCGCCCGGGATGAAATTGCCGTTCTAGGCGGGTTTGTTTCTCCGATGCGGAGTGACCCCCCTCACCCAACCCTCTCCCCCAAGGGGAGAGGGCTTTTCTTCTCCCTCTACCCCTTGGGGGAGAGGGTCGGGGTGAGGGGGTAGCCCGCACCCGATGGGCGGTCCCGAAATCGAGCGCCTGATCGACCTGCTCGCCAAGCTGCCGGGCTTCGGCCCGCGCAGCGCGCGCCGCGCGGCGTTGCGGATGCTGCAGCAACCCGAGGCGCGAATGCTGCCGCTCGCCGCCGCGCTGAGCGAGGCCGCGCGGGCGGTGCGGCCGTGCGGCCTGTGCGGCAATCTCGACAGCCGCGACCCTTGCTCCATCTGCACCGATCCGCACCGCGACCGCGGCTTGGTCTGCGTGGTGGAGGGGGTAGGCGATTTGTGGGCGCTGGAGCGCGCCTCGGTGCATCGCGGCCTCTATCACGTGCTCGGCGGCACGCTCTCCGCGCTGGCCGGCACCGCGCCCGAGGATCTGAACCTGCAACCGCTGCTCGCGCGCATCGAGCAAGGCGGCGTCGCGGAAGTGATTCTCGCCTTGGGCGCCACGGTGGACGGCGCCACCACCGCGCACTGGCTCACCGAACGCCTTAAACCGCTCGGCGTGACCGTCACGCGCGTCGGCCAAGGCGTGCCGATCGGCGGAGCGCTGGACGTGCTGGACGACGGCACCTTGGCCGCCGCGCTGCGTGCGCGCCGTCCGGCATGAGCCTGTCCCGGCGCGCGCTGATCCATCTCGTTGGCCGCGTCGGCGGCGTCGGTGCCGCCTATCGCACGATGGCGGCGATGGGGCTGCTGCCAATCCCGGTCGCCTACGCGGGGCCGCCCGCGCTGCCGCTGGGCAACGGCGCGCGCGTGCTGGTGCTCGGGGCCGGCATCGCGGGCATGGTGCTCGCCTGGGAGCTCGGCCGCGCCGGCTACGAGGTGAGCGTGCTCGAAGCCCGCTCGCGCGCCGGCGGGCGCAACTGGTCCTTGCGCGCCGGCGACGAGATCGTCGAGACCGACAGCGTGCAGCGCGTGCGCTGGGACACCGGCGAGCACCTGTATTTCAATCCCGGCCCGGCGCGCATCCCGTGGCACCACGAGGGCATTCTCGCCTACTGCCGCGAGCTCGGCGTGAAACTCGAGGTGATGAGCAACGATAATCGCGGCGCGTTCCTGCACGATGACGCGGCCTTCGACGGCCGGCCGCAGCGCAACGCCGCCGTGGTGAACGACGCGCGCGGCTACGTCGCGGAGCTGGCCGCCAAGGCGGTCGACCGGGAGCAGCTCGCGCACCCGGTCTCGCCGGAAGACCGCGAAAGGCTGCGCGCCTTCCTGCGCGCGTTCGGCGCATTGGACCGCGATCTTGTCTATCGGGGTTCGTCGCGCGCCGGCTTCGCGCTGCCGCCGGGCGTCGAGGAGGGCACGCTCAACCAGCCGCTCGATCTTCGCCAGCTTCTGCTGTCGGATTTCTGGCAGGGCAAAATGCAGTTTGGCGAGAGCCGCCATCAAGCCGCGACGATGATGCAGCCGGTCGGCGGTATGGGCGTGATCGGCCAGACCTTCGGCCGCAAGCTCGGCCCAGTCATCTCCTACGGCGCGGAGGTGACGGCGTTGCGGCGCGAGGGCGATGCGGCGCGCGTGATCTGGAAGGACGCGGCGGGCGCCACGCAGGCATCCACGGCGCCGCTCGTCGTCTGCACGATCCCGTTCTCCGTGCTGCGCGGCATCGAGGCGGATTTCGCGCCGGATATCCGCGCGGCGATTGCCTCGGTGGACTACGTGCCCGCCGCCAAGGTCGCGTTCGAGGCACGGCAGAGGTTCTGGGAAACCCAGGACGGAATCTACGGCGGCATCTCCTGGACCAGCAGGGACGCCACGCAGCTCTGGTATCCAAGCGCCGGGATCCACCAGAAAAAAGGCGTGCTGGTCGGCGCCTATATCTGGTCCGACGACCCCGGAAATGCCTTCGCCGCCAAAGCGCCGGGGCAACGCCTGGAGGACACGCTGGCCGACGACGAAGTGATCCATCCCGGCTGCCGCGCTTATCTACGCAAGGGCGTGAGCGTCGCGTGGAAGAAGGTGCCGTTCAGCAATGGCGCCTGGGCCGAGTGGAACCGCGCGGAGCGCGCATCCGGCTACCAGCGCCTGCTCGGTGGCGATGGTCCGTTCCTGTTCTGCGGCGAGCATCTTTCCTACATCAACGGCTGGCAGGAAGGCGCGGTCCGTTCCGCGCATCACGCGCTCGAACAGATCGCCGAGCGGGCACGCGGCGCCGCCAAGCAACCCTGAACCGGCGCGGACGGAACCGCCGGAAGGGTGCGCCGTTGCCGTCCCATTCGGGCACGGAGCACGGCGATGTCGGGAAATCCCGCCGCGATCACCGGGGATGCGTGGAGCGCGGGCCGTCGCAAACTGTTGCGATGGACAACAATGCTGGCCGCCGCGTCCGGTGCCGGATTGGGCACGGCGCGCGCGCAGTCCACCGGCAGCTCCAAGTCGGACGCGCAGCCTTCGGCCAGCCGCGGCGTCAGCGACCTACGCAAGCGAACACTCGGCTTCATGCTCGCGCACGAGCAATTCCCCGTGCCCCAGCTTCTGGAAATCGGCGCGCACGCCTCGCGCTCGGGATTTCAGTTGCTCGCGACCAGCGACCACTTCCAACCCTGGCAGGCGAACGAGGGCCATTCCGGTCAGGCGTGGGTCACGCTCGGGGCGTTGGGCGCGCAGGCGCCGCGGAGCTGGATGGGCACGACGGTGACGTGTCCGATCCTGCGATACAATCCAGCCGTGGTCGCCGAGGCGTTCGCGACGCTCGGCAATCTCTATCCGGGCCGGATATTCTTGGGCGTGGGATCGGGCGAGGCGCTCAACGAGCAGGCCGCCACGGGCGAGTGGCCGAAATGGCCGGAGCGCTGGGAGCGTCTAGTCGAGGCGATCGGTGTCATCCGGCAGCTCTGGGGAGGCCAGCAGGTCTCGCACAAGGGCAAGTACTACACGGTCGACGCCAAGCTCTACGATCCGCCGGCACGGCCGATCCCGTTGCTGACCGCGGCGAATGGCAAGAAGTCGATGCGTCTCGCCGGACAGCACGGGGACGGGCTGGTTACCGATCCGGCCAGCTGGCAGCAGCACAAATCGGAATGGGAAGAGGGCGCGCGCTCCGCCGGCAAGAACCCGGCCGACATGCCGGTGCTGGTCGAGCACTACGTCGTGGTCGGCGATGATGCCGAGGCGAAACAGGCCGCCGAGCTATGGCGCTTCGGCCCGAAGGCGTTCAAGAGCTACTACAACATCCCGGACCCCACGAGCATCCAGCAGCGCGCCGAGGCCGAGACACCGCTCGACCAAGTCACCCAGTCGTGGGCTATTGGCACCGATCCGCAAGTCCACATCGCCGCGATCCAGAAGCTGTTCGACAGCGGGGCGACGATCGTCAACGTCCACTCCGGTCAGCCCGACCAGAAGAAGGTGATCGACTTCTACGCCAGCCACGTCCTGCCCAAAATCGGGCAGAGCATGTGACGGCTGGCTGCGGCGGAGGGTTAGCCTCGTCGCGAAACGCCAAACGACCGGCGTCGTTGGCTCAGCTGTTCCCGATCAATATTCCGGTCGCGAATACCAGCGCGCCGCCAAAGCCGACCTGGAGTGCCGCGGAGAAGGGCGGCGTGTCCATGTATTTCCAGCGTACCCAGCTGATCACGGCGAGTTCCACGACGACGACGCAGATCGCGACCGCCATCGCGGTCCAGAATTGCGGGATCAGGAACGGCAGCGTGTGGCCGATTCCGCCGAGCGTGGTCATCAGGCCGCAGATCGCGCCGCGCGCGACCGGCGCTCCGCGTCCGGTGAGGCTGCCGTTGTCCGATAGCGCCTCTGCGAATCCCATCGAGATGCCCGCGCCGATCGACGCCGCGAGACCCACCAGGAATGCATCCCACGAGCGGCCGCTCGCGAAGGCGGCGGCGAAGATCGGCGCGAGGGTGGACACCGAGCCATCCATCAGCCCCGCGAGCCCGGGCTGGACTACGCGCAGCACGAACATGCGCCGCTCCGCGTGCTCCTCCTCGACGCGCACGTTCTCCGGCACGTTCTGCTCGACCAGCCGGTCGGCGATGTCCTCGTGCCGTTCCTCCTCCTCGGCGAGATCCCCGAGCAGCTTGCGCATCGAGGCGTCCGAGGTGCGCGCCATCGCCCGGCGATAGAAGCGCAGCGTCTCGATCTCCATCGTCTGCGCGAGCTTGCGCACCGTATCGATCCCGAGCGGGCGGATCTGCCAGATCGGCTTGTGCTGGATAAAGCCGCGCACGTCCTGACGACGGATCAGCGGGATGTGCTCGCCGAATTTCTCCTGGAACAGCTCGATCAGCCGGTGGCGGTGGTCGCTCTCCTGTCCGGCCATCACCGTGAACACCTTGGCGGTGGCGGGAAAATCGTCGCGCAGCCCGTCGGCGATATCGGCGTAGATGCGGTTGTCCTCCTCCTCGTTGCTGATCGCGAGAGCGAGGATTTCCTTCTCGGTCAAGTCGGAGAAATCGCGCATGGCCGCGAATGTGGCCAAGCGTGGCGGGCCGTCAAGTGAAACCGCCGGTTCTGCAAATGCCTCGCAGGAACAGACGCCCTGACTGCAAGCCGAAAGTACCCCTCACCCAACCCTCTCCCAAGGGGAGAGGGCTTTCTACTCCCTCTCCCTTCGGGAGAGGGCCGGGGTGAGGGGCCTTACTCGGCCGCCGCGGCAGTCGGTTTCGGCACCAGATGCCGAACCCGCGGCAGCACCTCCTCCGACAGCAGGCGGAGCGAGCTGTGCCAAGCCTGCGGGTGCTCGCTGTAGTCGAAGCCGAATACCAGCAGGGAGCCGAAGCCGCCAACTTCGGCGTAGACCTGCTCCAGTCGTTCCGCGACGGTCCTAGGCGAGCCGATCAGCCAGTTGTGCTTGGCGCAATACTCCACCGTGACCTCGGAGTCGGGCACATCGGGGCTGTGCTTGAGGTATTCCTTGAAGCCGAACTGCTCCAGCAGCGGCAGGAAATACTCGCGCATCATGCGGCCCATCGGGCCATCGACCGACTGCCGCCAGGCTTCCTCGTCGGTGTCAGCGACGAACACCTCGCGCACCATTCGCCAATCATTGCGGTTGGCTACCCGGCCGCCCTTCTTGGCGCCGGCCTCCACCGCGTCCCAGTGGCTCGCGACGTAGGTGGGGTTGAGGTTCAGGCTCATCGGCAGGTAACCGTGCTCGCCGGCGATCTTCAGCGTGTCGGAGTTCTTCGACAGGCCGGCGACGCCGATCGGCGGGTGCGGCAGCTGCAGCGGGCGGAGATGGGGGTGCAGGAAGCCGAACATCGTCTGCGGCTTCGCCACCTTCCAGAACTGGCCGTCATAGTCGAAATGCGGCTCGTCGCTCCACAGGCGCAAAATGATCTCGAGCGCCTCGCGCGTCATCTCGCGGTTGACCCCGCCCATGCCGTCGACGTGGAACATCGCCCAGTCGCTCGGCAGGCCCGACGCGGCGACGCCGAAATTGAGTCGGCCCTCGGAGAGATGGTCCAGCATGGCAAGACGGTTGGCCAGTTCCGCCGGGTGATGGTAGGGCAGCAGGAAGCCGCCCGGCCCGATGCGGATGCGCTTGGTCTGCAGCAGCGCCTGGGCGATCAGCAGGTCGGGGGCGGGGTGCGGCTCCCAGATGGAGGTGTGGTGTTCGCCGATCCAAGCCTCCTCGTAACCCAGCTCATCGAGCCAGCGCAGGGTCTGCAGGTCCCAGTCATGCCCCGCCTTCAGGCCCTTCTCGGGCGGGTGGGAGGGCATCGCGAAGTAGCCGAGCTGCATGGCGTTCCTCCTTGCTCGCGCCGCTTTGCGCGACGGATGGGACAAAGGCTACATCGGTCCGCGCCGGGACGCGACATGGCGGAGCCGAACCTGCGCCGGCCGCTCCCGCCCGGGTTCCGGACCATTAACTCCGGAGCGCAGATTATCCGCTACCTTGGGCCGGTCGGGAGCCCTGGGTCCGACGAGTATAGGCTGCGCAAGGAGATCCCCGCGCGATGTGGCAATTTCAGCTCGCAATGGGCCTGGCCAAGGCGGCCCTGCCGTTCCAGGACGACGTCCGGCGGTTGGCACGCAAGATCCGGCCTTATGAAGCCAATCCGGTCAACACTCGGCAGGCGCTCGACCAGGGTTTGCGGCAAGTCGGCCTGCTGCGCGATGCCGGCGCCAACCTGTCCGGCACCGTCCTGGAGCTTGGCACCGGCTGGCTGCCCGTGGTGCCGCTTTTGTTCTACCTGGCTGGCGCGGAACGGCTGGTGCTGGCCGACATTCATCGGCTGATGGATGACCGGACCTTCGAGGAGGTTAAGCGGGTGCTCCGTGACAATGCCGGCAGGCTGGCGGACGAACTGCGCGTGCCGGAAAGCCTGCTGCGTGCGCGTCTCGATCGACCGATCCCCTACGACTATTTCGTCCCGTGGAACCCGCGCGAGTTCGCGGACGCCAGCATCGACGTGGTGATCTCGCGCACGGTGCTGGAGCACATCCCCGCCGACCTGCTGGAAGGCTACATGCCGGAGTTCGCCCGCATTCTGCGGCCTGGCGGGATGATGTGCCACCTGATCGACAACAGCGACCATTGGGAGCACCACGACAAGACCCTCAGCCGGCTTCATTTTCTGCGTTACGAAGACAATTTGTTCTGGCGAATGCTGTGCGTCCGGCGGTACCAGAACCGGCTGAGGCATAGCGACTACATGAGGCTTTTCGAGCGGCACGGCTTCGACCCGCTGTTCGTCGAGGCCGAACCGGATGCAAAGAGCCTCGATGACCTCAAGTCCCTGCCGCTCGCCTCGCGTTTTCGCGGCCGGGAGCTTGCCGACCTGGCGACCCTGACGTCGACGGTGGTGCTACGCCGCCCCGCGCTCAGTGGCGGAAATGGCGCATCCCCGTGAGCACCATCGCGACCCCGGCAGCGTCGGCGGCGGCGGTGACCTCCGCGTCGCGGATCGAGCCGCCCGGCTGGATCACCGCCGTGGCGCCCGCCGCGACCGCCGCTTCCAGCCCGTCGGCGAAGGGGAAGAAGGCGTCGGAGGCGACCACGCTGCCCTCGGCGAGCGGCGCTGACAGGCCGGCGGCCTTCGCCGCCTCGGCGCTTTTCCAGGCGGCGATGCGCGCGCTATCCACGCGGCTCATCTGGCCGGCGCCGATGCCGACCGTGGCGCCGGATTTGGCGTAGACGATGGCGTTCGACTTCACGTGCTTGCAGACCCGGAAGGCAAACACAAGGTCGGTGATCTCCGCCTCTGTTGGCGCGCGCTTGGTCACAACCTCGAGCCCGGCCGGCACGATGCGCCCGGCGTCGCGGGTCTGTGCCAGGAAGCCGCCGGCGACGCCGCGGAAGGTCAGGCCGGGCGCCGCCGGATCGGGCAGGCCGCCGGTGAGCAGCAGACGAAGAGTCTTCCTGCGCGCGAGGATCGCCTTCGCCGGGTCGTCCGCGTCAGGGGCGACGATCACCTCGGTGAAGATCGCCGCGATCTTCTCCGCCGTCGCCGCGTCGAGCGCGCGGTTGACCGCGACGATGCCGCCATAGGCGGAAACCGGGTCGCACCGCAGCGCCGCGTCCCACGCCTCGGCGAGCGAGAGCGCGGAGGCCACGCCGCACGGGTTGGCGTGCTTGACGATCACCACGGTCGGCGCCTCGAACTCGGCCACGCACTCGAACGCCGCGTCCGTGTCGTTGAGATTGTTGTAGGACAGCTCCTTGCCCTGCACCTGCGTGGCGGTGGCGACGCCCGGCCGTGCGCCGGTGACATAGAAGGCGGCGCGCTGATGCGGGTTCTCGCCATAGCGCAGGGTCTGGCGCAGCTCCCCGGAGAGCGTGAGGCGTTCGGGGAAATCGTCGCCCCGCCGCTCCGCGAACCACGCCGCGATAGCGGCATCGTAGGCGCTGGTGCGGGCATAGGCCTCGCTCGCGAAATGGCGACGCAGCGCATGGTGGGTGCCGCCGTGCGCGGCGAAGTCCGCCAGCAACGTTACGTACTGCGCCGGTTCGGTGAGCACGGCGACGAAATCGTGGTTCTTGGCGGCGGCGCGGATCAGCGCGGGGCCGCCGATGTCGATGTTCTCGATGCACTCCTGGTCCGTCGCACCGCGCGCCACCGTCGCCTCGAACGGGTAGAGGTTCACCACCACGAGGTCGATCGGCGCGATGCCGTGCGCCTGCATCTGCGCGAGGTGCTCGGGGCTGTCGCGGCGTGCCAGGATGCCGCCGTGGATCTGCGGCACCAGCGTCTTTACCCGCCCGTCCAGAATCTCCGGGAAGCCGGTATGCGCCGACACCTCCGTCACCGCGACGCCGGCCTCGCGCAAGGCCTGGGCCGAGCCGCCGGTCGACAGGATCTCCACGCCGCGCGCCGTAAGCGCCTCGGCGAACGGCACCAGCCCGGACTTGTCGGAGACGGAAATCAGCGCGCGGCGGATGGGGACGATGTCGGTCATGGCGGACCTCGATGTCTTGGACGCCGGCGGGATAGACCTAGAGCCCGAGCAGGTCCAGCGTGCGGCCGACAACCCGGCTCTCGTCATAGAGATCGAGCGCCCGCTCGCGCCCTGCCTCGCCCATCCGGGCGCGCAGCGCCGGGGCCGCCGCGAGCCGGGCCAGGGCGCGCGCCAGTGGGGGAACCTCCATCGGCGGAACGAGCAGGCCGGTCACGTCATTCACGACCTGCTCGCGCGGCCCGCGAATATCGGTCGCGACCACTGGCAGGCCGGTCAGCATCGCCTCGATCACAGACATCGGCAACCCCTCGAAATGGCTCGGCAGCGCGAAGACGTCGGCGGCCGCGAGCACGGCGGCGACGTCCTCGCGATAGCCCAGAAGCCGAAGCCGTTCGCCCAGGCCAGCCCCGGTCAGCGTCACCGCGACGTCATCGCCGCGATCGGTGGCGAGGCGGTTGCCGACCACCCACAGTTCCGCCCCAGGCACGTCGCGCATCGCGGCGGCCAGTTCCGCATGGCCCTTGTGACGCACCAATCGGGAGACGGCGGCCACCACGACCCGATCCTCCGGCACGCCGAGCGTTGCGCGGAGCCGCGCCCGAGCCGCCGGATCGGGATGGAAGATCCGGGGATCCCGGCCGTTGAGCACCGCGGTCGCGCCGCGCGCGATGCCAAGCCGGCGGGCATCGGATGCTTCTTCCTCGGAGACGGTGAGAAACACGTCGGTCATCCGTCCGCCGAGCCACTCCATCGCGAGCGAGACGGCGCGGCGCGACCAGGGGCCGGGTTGGTTGAACAGGAAGCCGTGACACGTGTACGCGATGCACGGCACGCCGACGATCCGCGCCGCGGCGCGGCCGAGGAAACCCGCGATCGGCATGTGGGCGTGAACCAGATCGGGCTTTTCCGCACGCAGCAGCCGCCTCAGTGCGCCGAGCGCCCGCGCCTGCTCGCCGGGCGAGAGGCTGCGAAGCGGCGGCAGGCTCTCCACCCTGAACCCCTCTGCGCGCACCGGGTCGAGCAGCGGCCCGTCGGCGCAGGCACCGATCACCTCGTGGCCGCGCTCCCGCGCCCCGCGCATCAGGGGCAGCAGGAAGTGGCGCAGGGAGAAGTCGACGTTGATGACTTCTATGAGTTTCATGCGGGTGGCCCGGTCCGTTTACCCGACCTTGGTAATCGCCCATTTCACCTGCTGTGGGCCATCCATCGGGCCAGTGAGCACGACCTGCTCGCTGCGCCTTGGCTCCGGGCCGCCGAGATAGACGCTCTCCTCCAATGTCATGCGCGCGCCGTCCGCCTTGAGGCGCCAGCCGCCGCCGGAGGGTAGCCGCAGCAGCACCGCCTCGCCATCCTGCTGCAGGCTGGCGCTGACGCTCGGGTGCAGGTGAAAGCGCAGGGTGAAGGGCTGCGGGGTCGGCGCCTCGACCGCGTCCTCGCCGCGCACGTCCTCGCCGCTCTCGGCGAGATAGAGCCGCCGTCGGTGGATCGCGCCGAACGGCTTCTTCCAGCCGTCGTGGCTCGCTTCCAGCCAATGCGCGCCGCTCGCCTCCTGGCGCTGGACCTCGACGTTCTCCGGCCTGCGGCCGAGCCCGATCTCGCGCAGCTCCGACGAGTTCACGTCGGCGATCACCAGGGTGGAATGCGCCGCGGTCGCGCGCGTCGCGTCCCGCCACTCCGGGCTGCCGGCGGGAAACGCGCCGCAATTCACGATCATCCGGTCGCGTCCGACCGACAGCTCCATCGACAATGTGCCGGCGTGGGCGTAGCGGTCCAGCTCAGCGGGCGGCGGCTCGCCGCAATCGACCAGCAGCACGCTGCGCCCGGCCTGCAGCCGCTGGAAGCCGCCGTCGAGCAGCGAGGAAGGACCGCGTCCGGCTCGCCCCGCCTGGGTCAGCACCAGGTCGATCAGGCTCGCCTGCTCCTCCTTGGAGCCGTTGAACAGAGCCAGCCCGCCATCGCCGTGCCGCAGCGCGCGGAGAGCGGGCGCCATCCGTTCGATCGCCGCGGTGAGGGCGGCTGGGGGCTGCACCTGGGCGGCCTGAAGGAGGGCGCGGATCTCGGTCAGATCCTGCAGCGCGGCGAGCTGGGCGGCCGGGCTGCGCTCGGCATGGCACCCGTCGGGCAGCACCTGTCGGCCGATCTCCTGCGGCAGAAAGCGCAACGCTCGAGTGAGAAAAGCGGCGTGCTCCGGCATCGCCACGGCGGCGGCGATCAGGCCCTTGAGCGCGGTAAGCGCGCGGGCGTCCAGCTCCTCGGCCGGGAGCGCCGCGGACAGGCGGCGGGCGTCGGAGAGCAGCCGCGCCATCATCCGCTGACGGAACAGGTCGTCGGCCGAGGCCCCGAAGAAATCGTAGTGGCCGAGCCAGGCCGCGATGCGCGCGCCGATCACGTCGGGCCGGTAGGCCAGCGGCTCGGGCGAGGTGGCGATCCACTTGGACAGCAGCGCGCGGGCCTGCAGCCGGGCCGGGTCGGTGCCGAGCGCCCGCAGGTCGCGCAGCCAGACGAAGCCGTGCGCCGCCACCCGGAGCGGCGCCGGGGCGGACGTGTCGGCCCAGTCGCCCGGCTTCAGCGGCCGCACGCCGCCGCCCAACTCCAGCTCACCCCGCAGCAGCCGCACGCCGCGCGTCGGATCGCCCGGCCAGGGATCGCGGACGGGCAGGGCTGGCGCATCCGGCACCCGGCCCATCCGCAGGCTCGGCAGCTTCGCCATCGCCCGCCGCGCGTCACGCAGCCAGCCGCCGCGCGCCATCAAGGCGCGTCCGCCCGCAGCGCGGCGATCGCCTCGGCGTAGTCCGGGCGGCCGAACACGGCGGTACCCGCGACCAGCGTGTCCGCTCCGGCGGCGATCGCCCGGCCGGCCGTGCCGGGCGCGATGCCTCCGTCGACCGAGAGCGCGATACGCCGCCCGCCGGTGTCGATCATGCGGCGCAGGGCGGCGATCTTGGGCAATTGCGAACCGAGAAACGCCTGCCCGCCGAAACCCGGATTGACCGTCATCACCAGGATGATGTCCACGAGGTCGAGCACCCATTCCACGCTATCGGTCGGCGTGGCGGGATCCAGCACCACGCCCGCGCTCTTGCCGAGCGACTTTATCAGTTGCAGCGAGCGGTGCAGGTGCGGCCCGGCCTCGGGATGGAGGCTGAGATGATCGGCTCCCGCATCGACGAAGGCGTGAATGTAGGGATCGACCGGCTCGATCATCAGATGCACGTCGAACGGCAGTTTCGTCAGCGGCCGCAACGCGCGCAGCACCCCTGGGCCGAAGCTGATATTGGGCACGAAATGCCCGTCCATGATGTCGAGATGCAGCCAGTCGGCCCCCGCCGCCTCGACCGCCCGCACCTCGTCGGCGAGCCGGGAGAAGTCGGCGGCGAGCAGGCTGGGCGCGATCGTGACTCGCGCGGGCGGGGGCTGGGACATCGCCCGGTTCTAGACAGGCCCGGTGATCTTGCACAAGCGCGGGGCGATTAGGACTTCACCAGACGGGCAGCGAAGAACCCGTCCATCCCGCCGCGCCGCGGCCATAGCGCCGGATGGGTGCGCAGATAGCCTTCCGGTGAGCGTGCCTCGGGCAGCATCGCCAGTTCGGCCGGCGTGAACGGGTCGTGCCGCAGCCCGTTGCGGCCGAGCGCGGCGGCGATGCGGGCACGGCCTTCCTCGGATTGCAGCGAACAGACCGCGTAGACCAGGCGACCCCCCGGGCGGAGCATCGCGACGGCCGCGTCCAACAGACGGTCCTGCCCGGCGGCGAGTGCCGGGAGGTCGCGTGGGCGCTTGAGATGCGGCACGTCCGGGTGACGCCGGATCGTGCCGGTCGCGCTGCACGGGGCGTCGAGCAGTACCGCGTCGAGCGGGGCGACAGGACGCCAGACGGCTGCGTCGGCCTGCACGAGTTCGGCATCGAGCCGCAGCCGCGTCAGATTCTCTTGTAGTCGCCCGAGCCGCCCGGAGTCGCGCTCGACCGCGATCACCCGCGCCCCGGCCGAGGCGAGCTGCGCCGTCTTGCCGCCTGGGGCGGCGCAGAGGTCCGCGATTTGCTCGCCCGCGCGAGGCGCGAGCAGCCGAGCCGGCAAAGCGGCCGCGGCGTCCTGCACCCAGAATTCTCCGCCATCGTAGCCCGCGAGCTCCCCAACCCGGGTTCCGGCCGGGAAGCGGACCGATCCGGTAGGCAGCATCTCGCCGCCGCCCGGCATGAGCGCGCCGGGCCGCAGTGAGAGATCGAGCGGCGCCTCGCTTTGGTGCGCGGTCGCGATGGCGCGCGCATCCGCCCCCCAGGCCGACCACAGCCAGCCCGGCGTGTCGAGCCGTGGCCCATCCAGTTCGGCGAGCGCCGCCGGCCCGGCCTCGTCCACCCGGCGCAGCACGGCGTTCACCAGCCCGGCGAACGGAGCGAGCCCGCGTGCGTGGGCCAGCGTCACGGCCGTCGCCACCGCCGCGTGGGCCGGCGTGCCGAGCAGCAAGAGCCCGGCCGCGCCGAGCCGCAGCACCTGCCGTACCGACGCGGGCGGCGCCTTGGTCAGGAATGGCTCCAGTACCGCGTCCAGCGTGCCGGTCCGGCGCAGCACGGCAGCAGCCAGCCGGTGCGCCGCGGCTCGGTCGCGGAGCGCCATGGCGGGCAGCGCGTCGAGCGCCTCCTCCAGCGGCCGGCGTCGGTCGAACACGGAGGACAGCAGATCGAAGGCGGCGTTGCGCGTCGGGTCAGGCCAGGATGCGGGCATGGGCCGGAGGTGCGCCCTCCGGCATTCCGGCGCAACCGGCCGCCGACGGGCCCGCTTCCGGTTGCTATCGCGTCAAGCTCCTTGCGGGCGTGGTCGGGGCAGAAGAACCACACGCCGATTCCCATCAGCACCATCACGATCGGGCAGACCAGGAAGGAGGCCTGGAACGAGCCGGTGCGTTGCTGGAGGTAGATCGTCGCGAACGGCCACAGGACGAAGCCGACGAGCCATGCGGTCGACCAGACGAAGCCGTTGCCTATCCCGCGGATGCGGGTCGGGAACACCTCGGCCGTGATCACCATGCTCGGCCCCCAGAAGCCGAGATAGCCGATCGACCACAGGAGCCCGTATATCCAAAGCTCCGTGTCGGTCGTCGCGAACACCCAGAGGGTGAGGAAAATCACCCCTTGGGTCAGCATCACGAGGAAGGCCACGCGCCGGCCGATGCGGTCGGAGATCCAGCCCGAGGCGATCAGGCCGAGCACGCCGACGAGGCCCCACCAGACATAGAACGTGCCGTACGCGGCCGGCTGCCAATGGCGCTCTTGCGCGAGATAGATCGGCATCCAGCCGGCCACTGTGCCGTAGATGATGGTGCTGCAACAGGCGATGAAGGTGGCGATCGTGGTGTTGCGCCACATGTCGGCGGCGAATAGCTGCGCGAGCGGCACCTTGCCGAGCGCCTTGTCGGTCCATTCCTGATCCACCGGCTCCAGCGGCTGGCCGGCGGCGCGGGCATCGGCGATGCGGCGTTTGCGATCTTGTAGGCGCACCCAGTAGGGACTCTCGGGACAACGGGCGCGGACATAGATCGCCAGCAGCGCAATGACGGCCGGCACCACGCACGCTGCCCGCCACGACCAGGTCGCCGCCACCAAGGTGACGATCAAGCCGGCGGCCGACGCGCCGAAGCACCAGGTGCCGCGATTGATGCTGATGACCCGGCCGCGCAATCGCGCCGGCCAGGTCTCGGCCACCAGCATCGAGCCCAGCGACCACTCTCCGTTCAGGGCGAAGTTCAGCAGGGTGCGGACGGCGAAGAACGCAACGATTGTGGTGGTCAGCGCGAGGACCGGCATAAGCAGCGAGAACAGCGCGATGTTGATGGCGAGCAGCGAACGTCGGCCATAGCGGTCGGCGAGCCAGGGCCAGACGAACATCCCCGAGATGCCGATCAGCAGCGAGATCTGCACCCCGGTCCGCCAGGTCGGCAGGTCGACGCCGAACTCCCGGATCACCAGGGGCGAGATCAGGCCGAAGATCACGCCGTCCATGCCGTCGAACATCCAGCCCAGCCCGTTCGCGACGGCGATGTGCCAGTGCGTCGCGGTCAGCCGGGTGGTATCGGCGGCGTTGCGAAAGCTCGGCTGTTCGAGATAGCGCTGTTCCAGCGGGCCGACGATGGCGTCGAGCGTCGGCGACGCATCGGATGGGCTCATGCCTTGGGTCCCCTCGTCTCGCCACGCCTGTCCGGCGCGTTGCGGTCCGCCACTCTGCGATGACGCAGGAGAGCCGCGCAACTCTGGGCTGCGAAGCCAGCCGTTCATCCGGCAAACGGCGGGGCATGGACGTGCCCGCGAGCGGCGGGCATTTTCCGCCAATGTTCGATCGGTGGCGACGTCTGGGGCGCATCCGCCTGGCCGGGACGCCGTGGCGTCCCGCCGCGCTCGTGATGCTTTGCCTGATGCTGTGGCTGCCCGGCGTCATCGGCATTCCGGCCTCCGATCGCGACGAGTCGCGCTTCGTGCAGGGCACCAAGCAGATGCTGGAGACCGGCGATTTCGTCTCAATCCGCAATGGCGAGGAGGCGCGCAACCGCAAGCCGATCGGCATCTACTGGCTGCAGGCCCCCTTCGCCGCTGCGGCGCGCGCCGCCGGGATCGCGACCCGCAACCCGGTATGGCCGTATCGCATCCCTTCCGTTCTGGGCGGCCTGCTCGCCGTCACCGCCACCTTTGGGCTGTGGCGGCGGATGATCGGCCGCGATCCGGCATTCCTCGCGGCGATGATGCTCGGCGCCTCGGTGATCGTCGCGGTGGAGACCGGGATCGCCAAGACCGACGCGACGCTGCTGGGCGTCACCACCCTCGGCATGGGGCTGCTCGCCCGCGCCTATCTGGAGCCGGACGGCCTGAGCGCGGTTCAGGCGGGGACATTCTGGCTGGCGATGGGCGCCGGCGTGCTCGTCAAGGGGCCGGTCATGCCGATGGTGGCGGGCCTTGGGGTCATCTCGCTGGTCGTGGTGGACCGCCGCGCGCGCAGCGCAGGATGGCTGCGCACGTTGCGCCCAGGTTGGGGCGTGCCGCTGATGCTGGTTTTCGTGCTGCCCTGGTTCATTGCCATCGGGATCGCGACGGGAGGAAGATTCTTCGTCGACTCGGTTGGCGGCGATCTTGCCGCCAAGCTCGCCAGCGGCGACGATTCGCACGGCGGACCGCCCGGCCTGCACCTGCTGCTTCTGCCGTTGCTGCTGTTTCCATTCTCGATCCCGCTGATCCGTGGTCTCCCGGGCGCCTGGCGGGAGCGGCGCGACCCGGTGATCCGGTTCCTGCTTGCCTGGATCGTGCCCGGCTGGCTCGTGTTCGAGCTCGTGCCCACCAAGCTGCCGCACTACACCCTGCCGCTCTATCCGGCGCTGGCCCTGCTGGCCGCCCGTTGGACGCTCGACCCCTCGCGAACGCCGGCCCCGCGATGGGTCGCCTGGCTGTCGACGGTCGCGTTCCTCGTGAGTGCGGCGGTTCTCGGGTTCGCGCTGCTGGCGCTGCCCTTCGTTGCCGCGCCGGGTTTGAGCGTGCTCGATTTGCTGGGCGTCCCGGCACTGGCGGGGATCGCGGTCGGAGCTTGGCTGATCCTACGCGCGGCCCGGCGGCAGGACTGGCCGGCGACGGCATGGGCCGGGCTGATCGCGGCGCCGCTGCTCTATTGGCCGAGCCTCGGCTTCGAGCTGCCCGAGGTGACGCCGCTCTGGATATCGCCTCGGGTCGAGACGGCCCTGGCCGCCCATTGGGCGAATGGCAGGCCCCGCGACGCGGCGTTCGGAGCGGCGGGGTTTCGCGAGCCGAGCCTTATGTTCCTGGTGGGGACGAACACGCGCTGGCTCTATGGCGGCCCCGATGCGGCGCGGTTCCTGGCTTCGGCACCGGATCGCGTGGCCGCCGTGGGCAACCGCGACATCGCCCAATTCCGCGCCGAGGCGGGCAAGCTCGGCATCACCCCGCACGCCTTCGCGGCGATCCCCGGCTTCAACTACTCGCGCGGCCGGCGGGTCACGCTGACCCTGTTCGACCTGCCGGGCTAGTCAACCTGCGTCGCGGCTCAGCCCCTTGGCGGTGAGTGCCGCCAGGTAGGCCGCCCAGCGCGTCTCCTGCTCGCGGCCCAGCTCGTGCAAATAGTCCCAGGAGAAGATGCCGGTGTCGTGCCGGTCATCGAAGATCAGGCGCACCGCGTAATTGCCCACCGGCTCGATCGCCGCGATCTCGACTAGGCGCTTGCCGCCGACGATCTGGCGTTGGTCGGGAGAGTGGCCCTGGACCTCGGCGCTCGGGCTTTCCACGCGCAGATACTCGGCCGGGAGCGACGCGCGCGTGCCGTCGTCGAACGTCACATCGAGCCGCCGCTCGGCGCGGTTCAGGCGGATCTCGGTCGCGACCGGCATCTCGGCCTATTCCTCGAGCTGGCGGGCTTCCTCGGGCAGCATGATCGGGATACCGTCGCGCACCGGGTAGGCGAGTCCCGCCTTGCGGCTGATCAGCTCACCGTTGGCCCGGTCGTATTCGAGCGGCCCCTTGGTCAGCGGACAGACCAAAATCTCCAGCAGCCGCGGGTCTATTGGAGCGTTGCGCGCCGTCTGGGGCTCGCGCTTGGCGTCGGACATGGTGACCTCCATTGGTTGGCTTGCACGAGGGGGCCTCGTTCAGCTGACCGGACGGTCGGATCCGGGCTCGGCGCCGATCGAACCCATTTCGAGCAGAGTGAGCAGGGTCCGCGCGCGCTCGATCTCGGTCGCGGCTTCCAGCAGCGCCTGTTTTTCGACAGGCTCGAAGGGGCAGACCATGCAGAGCGTGACGACGAGCATGTCGTCGGACATGCGCTTGATCGCGTCCCAATTGGCGTCGAACCCGCGATGCGCGAAGTATTTCCGCAGAGCCTGCAGCAGCGCCTCGCGGTCGACCCCGATGGCACGCGGCGCCAGGTCCAGATCGTCATGGTAGGCGCTGAAATCCCCGCGCACCCGCCGGTAGCCGCGGCCCATCGCCAGCTCCGCGGCGACCGCGAAGCGGATGATCCCGGACAGGGTGATGAGATAGCGACCGTCATCGGTTTCGCTGAACGAGGAGAGCCGGCCGAGGCAGCCCACGCGAAACAGGCCCGGACCCGTATGGCTTTCGGGCAGGGAACCGTCGGGCTGGATCATGCCGAACATCCGTCCCGCGCCGAGCGCATCCTCGGTCATCGCCAGGTAGCGCGGCTCGAAGATGTTGAGCGGCAGCTTCCCGCGCGGGAGCAGCATCGCGCCGGGCAGCGGAAACACGGCGAACTCGGCCGGCAGTTCCTCCACATGCGGGTGGAAGGACGGCATCAGGAGAACAGCAAGGCCGAGAGCTTCCGCCGCGCGGTCATGGTCGCCGCGTCATCGAAGCCCCAGGCCTCGAAGAACTTGAGCAATTGCAGGCGCGCCGCGTCGTCGTTCCAGGCCCGCTCGCGCCGGATGATGTCGAGCAGAGCGTCGGCCGCCGCCTCGCGCTCGCCGGTGGCGTTGAGCGCCGAGGCAAGCTCGTAGCGCGCCGCATTGTCAGCGGGATCGGCGGCCACCTTCTCTGCCAAAGACGAGAGCTGATCCTTTGCCTCGCGGCCTTCCTCGGCCAGCGCGAGGGCGCTGCGGGCACCCGCGATCTCGGCGTGCTCGGCGATCTTTGCCGGCACCTGAGCCAGCGCGCCATGCGCCTGATCCTCCTGGCCGAGGGCCACGAGCACGCGGATCAGCCCGCCCCACGCCTCGGGGTTCTCCGGCTCCTGCTCCAGCGCGGCGCTGAACAGCTCGCCTGCCTGCTGGTGGTCGCCGGCTTCCATCGCCGCCTTCGCCTCGGCCATCAGGTCGGCGCCCGGCATCGTCCCGCCCGCCACCTTGAGCAGCTGTTCGACGAAACGCCGCACGTCACTCTCAGGCAGCGCGCCCTGGAACAGGTCGGCGATCTGCCCCTGCCAAAAGGCGGCAACGGTCGGCACCGACTGCAGCGGCAGCCCGAGTTGGGCAAGCTGCTGCACGAGCGAGCGGTTGGCGTCGATGTCGACCTTGACGAGCTTCACGCGCCCGCCGGCGGAGCGGACCACCTTTTCAAGCGTCGGCGTCAGCTGTTTGCATGGGCCGCACCATGTGGCCCAGAAATCCACCAGGACGGGGACCCGCTTGGAAGCCTCCACGACGTCCTGCATGAAGGTCTTCTGATCGCCGTCGACGATCATGTCGGCGGCGCCGGCTGCCTCGTTTGGGGCATTCTGACCGATGATGGCGCTCATGAGAGAAGTTTCCTGCCGTTCGCGTGCTGGTTAGATATCCCTGCCGCCGCCGCTGACAAGCCGGGTGCCCCGGGCGCCGGAAGAGCAAACCGTCTCGCCGGACGATGCCCGCCCCCGTCCGCCCGTCCAGAGTGAGCGCGGATGCTTGCAATCACGGCCCAACCCGCCTAGAACCCGCCGCCATATTGGAGCGCGGGCGTAGCTCAGGGGTAGAGCACAACCTTGCCAAGGTTGGGGTCGAGGGTTCGAATCCCTTCGCCCGCTCCAGATCTTCTCGATATTTTCAAGGCGTTATGACGAAGGCCGCGATAGCGGCCCTTCGTATTTTTGGGCTAGCCACCACCTAGACACCACGGGGCACCGACAGGTCATCGGACGACATCGGATACTGCGAGGTGAATTCCTGGAGGTGGCAGATGGGGAACCGGATGCCACATGCCTGATGCGGCCGCGGCAGCGCCGTGCATCCCTGCCGATCGCAGGCATCGGCTCTATCGGTCGATTGAGCACGCACGTCGCCGGCGGCGCCCTTGGCGGACAGTTTCGCGGGAGACGCGCATTTCGGTAGATTAAACGCTGGTGACCTCGATGGCGCCCGCTACGCCGATCTCACACGTGACGCGGCTGTCAATGTGCGGTGCCGATAGCTTTAGGTGAAGGTCGATCTGATCGCTTCTGGCGATGCGGTCCGCGAGGCGATTAGCTCGAAGGACCCCGAAGTTTCGATGCAGCGCCTGCGCCAAATGATCACCGGCCGATCTCATTCCTCGTTGACTGACATAGCTTCGAGGCTAGGTGGAGCTCCATGACGATTTCGAGTCGGAACTCCCTAACCCTCTAACGGCGGGTGGTGCCCGCCTTCGCGTTATTCCGGGGCAGGGCGATTCCACCCGCTGAGGTAAACAAGTCGGTGTGACCAGGAAGGTCTTTGCAAAGACCCTTGCAAGGTGAGCGACGTCTTCGTCCGCTGGGCCAGGGAGATCGTCGACCCGACCCCATTTCTCGCCAAAAGATCAACGAAAGTCCGCGTTTCTCCGATGGGAGAAGCGCATTCATTCGATCGGTAACGATGCAACGGGCTGCATCTATGGGTATGTCCGCTCTGCTAGGCTCAGCAGTGAAGCTTGAGGCGCATCAGATCGAAGTCGTCCGGCATATCCTACAGGATCCCATCGCCGGCCCGGGCGCGCGCAAGGGGCGCTCGACCTTCGGCCGCGGCCGCCGCGCCGCCCTCTCCTTGTCGTCGCGATCACCAGGGCGGCGGGTCATCATCATGACGCGGATCGTGCGCCATCACGGCAAGCGGTTCACGGCCGCGCCGCTTGCCCGGACTGTCGCCTATCTCAAGCGTGAGGGCGTCACCCGCGACGGCCAGAGTGCGCGCATGTTCGACACGTCGTCCGACGAGGCGGACATGGCGACGTTTGCAGAAGCGCTGCGAGGGCGACCGGCATCATTTCCGCTTCACAGTCTCCCCGGAAGACGCGACGGAGATGGCGGACTTGCGAGCCTTCACGCGCGAACTAATGGCGGACGCCGAGCGTGACCTCGGCACTGGCCTGGATTGGGTCGGTCCCCGGAGCGAACAGGAGATCCGATCCGGCCTCGAGAAGGAGGTCGGCGCCGATCGCTGGACCAGCCTCGATCGCTCCCTGCGCGACATGGCGGACGAGGGCGGGGCGTCGTCGATCTGCGTCCTGGTGGAGCAGGTGAAGATCCCGAGCTTCGCCGGCTCCTGCTGGGCCGGGCCGCTAAGCTCGAACGGCTAGGCCTGGGCGAACCGGTCGGCCCGGCGCAATGGACGTTGAAGCCCGGCATCGAGCCAACCCTGCGCGATCTCGGCATCCGCGGCGATGTCATCAAGACCATGCACCGCGGGATGATCGGGATGGACCGTGAGCCCGACGTCGCCGGCTTCGCGCTCCACGGCGACCAGGCCGTCGAGCCGGTACTTGGCCGGCTGGTCGAGCGCCATCATCGAAGGCATCGACGGGCGCACGCATCACCTCGTCTTCTCTGACCTGGAGATGACAGGGGATGCGCGACCGGGGCCATCGTCGAGACACGGGCCTATGATGACCCCGCCGGCCACAAGCGCTTGTCGCTCGCCGCCCGATCGGACTTTACAATCGAGGCGCAGGTCTCGGCTTCGGGTGCGACTTGGCTAGACCGCCAGCTTCTGGCTCGGGAGTCCGCGCTCAGCAGCGGCGGCTTCGGCGCCGAGGTTCGCGACGCGATGC
The DNA here is from genome assembly GCA_963795435.1 of uncultured Alphaproteobacteria bacterium. Lineage (GTDB taxonomy): Bacteria > Pseudomonadota > Alphaproteobacteria > Acetobacterales > Acetobacteraceae > JAFKFI01. Next base: position 1,903,527 of record CAWCHV010000007.1, on the reverse strand, counting down.
ATCGCCGGATCAATCACCTCGTAGAGCACGATCTTGCTCGGCGTCAGGCCAGCGCGTTATCTTCGCTCGCGACCTGCTTGAGACGCTGCGCCGGCGTGAACTCGATGAGGCCGTCACCAGGCTTTCGGCCGACACAGGGCTCGCCCATCGCCCGTCTGCCGAGGGCGAGCACGCATCCGGCGTCTATCGCCAACGCGTCACCCTCGCGTCAGGTCGTTTCGCCATGTTGGAGGACGGGATGGGATTCCAGCTTGTGCCCTGGCGGCCGGCGCTCAACAACAGCTCGGTCGGCAAATCACCGGTGTCATGGCCCCCGGCTCGACAGTTGATTGGCACCTCGGTCGGCAGAGGAGCTTGGGCATTTAATAGTTGGAGAAGGTCAGGATCGGGATGGCTTGCGGACCTTACCGGCTCGCTCGGTTGGTACGCAGCCGGCCCTCGTAGTCGCGCTTGCCGAGAGGCACGCCCCGCGAGCGCAGGATGTCGTAGGCGGTGACGGCGTGAAAATGGAAGTTGGGCAGCGAAAACGACAGGATCAGGGTCTCCGACGTGAAGGCGAGCCTCCTCGGGCCGATCTGAAGGTCAAGGTCCTTGCCCGCCCAGCCGTTGACGTCGTCCGGGTTAAGCGCCTCGAGCGCCGTTTCCGCCTTGCCGACCATGGCCTGCAGGTCGGCGAAGGGAACCGGCCCGACCAGGGCGGGCGGAGCGAACACGCCGGTCTTCGCGGCTTCCAGCCCCCACACGGAATGGTGCCACGCCGCTTCGATCTGGAAATGGAAGGGCGCCATATCGTCGAAGAGCCGGGCGCGCACGAAGTCGTCCGGGTCGGCGCCGGTCTCGGCGCAGTGCCTGGCCGCGCGTTCGAGGAAGCCCCCGACGGCCCTCACGGTCTGCAGGAAGGTCGGCACGCTGAGGTCGTAGAATGATGTCGCCATCGGCTTCCCCTGCTTGAATCGAACCGCCTCAGTTCCATGCGGCCCTGCCCTCCTTAGAGGACTGAGCCCAGGTTTTAAGCCATCCTCGATCCGGCGATCTAACGGCACAGGCGCTGGGGACAGGCCAGAAGTCTTCGTGAACGCCTCGCATTGAACCCGTTTCCTTAGGTCCGCTCAGGGCCAATAGCAGCCTCGCTGACCTATCCGATTTCTTCGCTACAGCATCCTCCATCGCGCACACCACGAATTTGCCCTTGCGGTCGAGGGCAGACTGCTCGTGATCGTTCCTTGCTATGAATGCGACCAAGATCCTCTGGGGCCAAGTGCTCGCCGTCAGCGCCGTCGTAGTCATCTTCGTTTGGGGAGCGACGAAGTCCGGACTCGCGCAGAGCATGGCAAGGGAACTGATGCCGCGGGGCATCCACGTTGCAAATGTGCCGATTGACGCCGCGATCGGCTGGACGCAGGAAGGCGGGACGCGCGCGCACAGACTGGCGGGAACAACCGTCGACGACAACATGGCCGACCCGGAACGCATCGCGGAAGCCTATCTGCAGCTCCATCGCCAGCATCGGTCGACTTGGGCGTTCGAGGTCGTGCTACGGCCGTGGGTCGAGAGGTGGTGACAGGCACTCGCGGCGAAGCTGATCGAGTCCTTTCGCGATCGGCCGGCCGGAACGCTCAGGCTCAATGTGCCCGCGACGGTCGCGCGCCTCGTTCTGCCCAATAGTCCTCGCGCTACTCTGACCCTCGGTTGGGCCGGCGGACGGCTCTTACCTTGCCGCTGGTTCCGCCCCCGCAAAAGAACTGGTCGCTGCCATTGGATTCGAGCCCTGACACGGCGACGCCGCGCGGCATCTCGATCAAGTCCAGCACCGCTCCCGTTCGCGGATCGATGCGCCTCAGATCGCTCTCGTCGCCTTCCCAGGTACCGTGCCACAGCTCGCCATCGACCCAGGTGACGCCGGTGACGAAGCGATTGGATTCGATGGTGCGAAGGATCGCTCCTGTCTCCGGGTGAATCTGGTGGATCTTCCGCCCCCGATACTGGCCCACCCAGAGGGTGCCTTCGGCCCACGCGAGCCCCGAGTCGCCGCCGCCGCCGGGCGCCGGAATCGTGGCGAGTACACGGCCGGTTTCCGGGTCGATCTTCTGGATACGGCTCTCTGAGATCTGAAAGAGATGCTTTCCGTCGAAAGCGGTCCCGGCATGCGCGGGGACATCGATCGAGCGCAGCGTTTTTCCGCTCGCCGGATCGAGCGAGGTCACTTTGTCGCCCGCCGCGAACCAAACATGCTCGCCGTCGAAACCCACCCCATGCACGTGATCGACGCCGGGGAAGGGTCCGTATTCGCGCAGGATATCGGCCTTCGACCGCTTCATGGCTTTATTCTAGCCGCCTGGAAGCGGCGCCGGGAGTAACAACGTCGTCGCGAATCCCGGGAGCGACGGGGTCATCCAGCGCCGCGCCCGGCCACGGCCGAATGCCTGCACTTTGCCCGCCGCGGCTAGCGAATCGAGCGCCCGCTGGACGGTGCGCTGGCTTGTGCTGAGCGCGAGCGCAAGCGCGGAGCTCGACCACGCCTCGCCGTCGGCGAGGAAGGCAAGCACGGCGGCATGTTCCTCCTCGACCGGCCGCGCCAGCACGATGACCTCGCGCGCGCCGCGCGGCGAGAGCGCGAAACCATGTTTCGTCGCGCTCACGCGGGCGACTGCCCGCAGCAGCATGCGGAGTCGCCCGATCTCGACTCGCAGCCGTGCGCGATGCGATTCGTCGACGTGTTTCGCGCCGAACGCGCGGGCGAGCAAGGCGTCCCGCGATACGTCCCCGGGCCACGCCTCGCCGAGGGTGCGCGCAAGCGCGAAAAGAACCGGACGCCTTGCGAGCGGCACGAGCATGTTCCGCTCGCGCACGAGATTTCGGCATGCGTCGATGACAAGTGCCTCCGACGCGAGCAGCGCCTCGACATCCTCCAGCCGGAGAAGGCGCTCCTCGCCGCGCGCGACCAGCCGGGCCGCAGGCGTGTCGAGGACCGTGAGGGCCTGATCGACCTCCGCCGCGAGCGCCGGAATGCCCGCCCAGCGGGCGGCTTCTTCGGCGCGGGCGAGCGCCGTCTGCGCTGCCCTAGCCCGGACACGTCGCATGGAAATCCCGGCGACCGCGAGCTCATGTATGGCGCGTAGCGCAGGCGTAAGAGCTGAGAGATCGAGCTGCGCAAGCTTGTGCTCGGCATCGTCGAGGCGCCCGATCAGGAGCAGGCGTCGGACCTCGAGGTAGCGCGCATGGGCAGCGTTCGTCCGGTCGCCATGCGCTTCGAGGGTCGCCGATGCCGCGGCGAGCGGCTTCGTCGGCCACGCGAGGTCGCGCGAAGCGAGCGCGATCTCGGCCTCGGCGACAACGCATCTCGCGCGAGCCACAGCCCCTCTCGGACCGAAAGCGCGCGCCGCTCGCCGCACCAGCGCTTTCGCGCGGTCGAAATCGCCGAGCTGGGCCATGGAGATGCCGCGGAGCGCGAGCGCCGGCGCGTCATCGCGGAGCGCGACTCTGTTCAGCGCGCCGAGGGGATCGCCCATCGCGAGCGCCCGCGCCGCGGCTGTGATCAGCGAGTCCATCGCAATCCCGTCACACTTGTCACTCCCAGCGGACCCAAGCCTGGTCCTAGTCTAACCCACGCCGATCAACCAGTACGCCGTTACGGAAACCGTACTGATGAAGGAGAACGATGATGACCACACACAAGACCGGAACACGTGAACAGTGGCTCGCCGCCCGGCTCAAGCTGCTCGATGAGGAAAAGGCGCTGACGCGGCAGAGCGATGAGCTCGCGCGGCGGCGCCAGGAACTGCCCTGGGTCCGCGTCGACAAGGACTACCGGTTCGACACCGACGAGGGGAAGGCTTCGCTCGCCGACCTCTTCCAGGGGCGATTGCAGCTTCTCGTCTATCATTTCATGTTCGGGCCGGAATACAAGGCGGGATGCATATCCTGCTCGTCGATCGCCGACGGCTTTAACGGCATCACCGTACACCTCGCCAACCACGACGTAATGCTCTGGGCGGCATCCCGCGCGCCGCTTCCGAAGCTGCGGGCGTTCAAACAGCGGATGGGCTGGACCTTTCCCTGGGCGTCCTCGCAAAGCGGTGACTTCAACTACGATTTCAACGTCTCGATCAGCGAGGAGCAGCAGCGCAATGGGGGCGCCGAATACAATTACAGTCGCAGTGGCCATGCGATGACGGAGACGACGCTTCCGCCTGTCGTTATCGAGAGCGCGGCCAGGACCGGAGCCGAGCCCGCTGCGTATGTGCGCGAGCGACCGGGCCTCAGCGCCTTCGTGCTCGAGGACGGCGTCGTCTATCACACCTATTCGACCTACGCCCGTGGACTCGACGGCCTCTGGGGCATGTATCAGTGGCTTGACCGCGCGCCCAAGGGGCGCAACGAAGAGGGCATCTGGTGGCGTCACCACGACAGCTACGAGCAGCTTACGCGATGACCGCCGCCCGCGACGACATCGGGCGCCGCAGCCATGTGGCGGCGCTCGGGGCGGCCGGTTGGCTCGGCCTTGCGGCCGCGCCGACCTTCGCCGTCATGGCGCTCCTGACCTCTCTGCCAAGCGGAGGCACGGACATGACGTGCTCGGCCGCGCAAGGTGTGTCACCGTTGAGCGGAATGGTCTCAATGTACGTGCTGATGGGCGCATTCCATTCCGCGCCTTGGCTGAAACTGATCTCCCGCCGACGAAGCGCTGCCCGCCACGCATCGCAAACAGGCTTGGACCACTGGCGCTGACGGTATTTTTCCGCCGCATGCCCGCCGGGAGGAGGGAGGCGATCCGACTCCGCTGCTTTCCATGCGGGGGCTGGACCCGTGCTTGGGAATAGGGGGATCAGCCGAGCGCCGTTATCATCATCGGATGAACGCCACCTGGACCCTGCTTGACCTCGCCGGCGCGGTCGCGCTGCTGCTGTGGGGCGTGCACATGGTGCAGACCGGCATCCAGCGCGCCTTCGGCCCCGATCTGCGGCGCTTGCTCTCCACCGCGCTGCACAACCGCATCGCCGCGTTCGGCGCCGGGCTCGGCGTGACGGCGGTGTTGCAGAGCAGCACCGCCACCGGCCTCATGGTATCGGGCTTCGCCGCCGCCGGCTTCGTCGAGCTGGTCCCGGCACTCGCGGTGATGCTGGGGGCGAATGTCGGGACCACGCTGATCGTGCAGGTGCTGTCCTTCGACGTCGCCAGCATCAGCCCCGCCCTCGTATTGATCGGCGTGATCGTGTTCCGACGCGCCCACGTCGCCCGGACGCGCGACCTTGGGCGGGTCGCGATCGGGCTCGGGCTGATGCTGCTTGCGTTGCGCGAGCTGCTCATGCTGGTCACCCCCTACGAGGACGCGCCAAGCCTGCGGCTGATCCTGGGCTCGATCGCCACCGAGCCAGTGGTGGACGTGCTGATCGCCGCGGCGCTCACCTGGGCGGCGCATTCCAGCGTCGCGATGGTGCTGCTGGTGATGTCCCTCGCCGCCAGGGGCGCGGTGCCGCCGCACGCCGCCTATGCCCTGGTGCTCGGCGCGAATCTCGGATCGGCGATCAATCCGGTGATCGAGGGCGTATCCGGCGACGATCCGGTGGCGCGGCGCCTGCCGATCGGCAACCTGCTCAATAGGCTGATCGGCTGCGTGCTGGCGCTCGCGCTGCTGGACTGGCTCGGTCCGCTGATGGCGCGCTGGGAGCCCGGCCCGGCGCGCGCGGTTGCCGATTTCCATACCGGCTTCAATCTCGTGCTGGCCCTCCTCTTCATGCCGGTGCTCGGCCCGTTTGCCTCCCTGCTGAAAAGGATGCTGCCGGCGCGCGGGGACGCGGATGATCCGTCGCGGCCGCGCCATCTCGACGAAGCCGGGTTGGAAATGCCGGCGGTGGCGCTCGCCTCCGCGTCGCGCGAGGCGCTGCGCATGGCCGACGTGCTGGAGACCATGCTGACCGGCGCGTCGGAGGCGCTGGCCGGCGCGGACCGGCAACGCATCTCGGGCACGCGCCGCCTCGACGACGTCGTCGACGCACTGAATGCGGCGATCCGGCACTATCTTGCGCGGCTCGACGTGGAGGCGCTGACCGAGGCCGACCACAGGCGCCTGACCAAAATCCTGGTGTTCGCCGCAAATCTGGAGGCGGCCGCGGACGTGGTGGACCGCAACATCATGGGCCACGCCGCGCGTCGCCAGAAGCGCGGGTTGCCGCCGCCCGAGGGTGAGCGGGAGCAGGCGCGACAGTTACTCGACCGTCTGTCGCGCAACCTGCGGGCGGCCTCGGCGGTGTTCATGACGCAGGATACGCGGGCGGCGCGGCAGCTCGTCGCCGAGAAGGACTTCTTTCGCGATCTGGAGGCCGCCGCGACCACGGCGCACTTCGCCCGCGTGCGCTCGGGCGCGGAGAGCTCGGAGACGGCCAGCCTGTCGCTCGATCTGCTCCGCGACATCGGGCGGGTGAATGCGCATTTCGTCGGGGCGGGCGCCTATCCGGTGCTGGAAAGCCAGGGCGAGCTCCTGCCGAGCCGCTTGCGGCTCGATCCCTGACAGCGGCGCCTGCTACGGTCTGGTCGGCCTCGCTACTTTCGCGTATGGCAATCGCACGATAGATTTTTCGCGAAAAGCCACGGCGGGACGCAGCGCGTGGCGGCAGCAAGAGGGACGTGAACCATGACCATCCGCTACGACAATCGCGTTGCCATCGTCACCGGCGCCGGCGCCGGGCTCGGCCGGGAGCACGCCAAGCTGCTCGCCAGCCGGGGGGCGAAGGTTGTGGTGAACGATCCGGGCGGATCGGTGGACGGGCGCGGCACGGCCAGCGCGGTGGCGGACAAGGTGGTCGAGGAGATCAAGTCGGCGGGCGGCGAGGCGGTCGCGAACTACGATTCCGTGGCGGACGAAAAGAGCGCGGCGAACATCGTCAAGACCGCGATGGACACCTGGGGTCGGCTCGACATCCTCGTCGCCAACGCCGGCGTGCTGCGCGACAAGGCCTTCGTGAACATGAGCATGGAGGATTTCGAGTTCGTGATGAAGGTGCACCTGATGGGCACCGTCTATTGCACCAAGGCGGCGTGGCCGATCTTTCGCGAGCGCCAATATGGCCGCGTCGTCGTTACCACCTCGGGTTCCGGCACGGTCGGCAATTTCGGCCAGAGCAACTACGGCGCGGCCAAGATGGCGATCAACGGCTTCATCAACTGCCTGCGCTTCGAGGGCGCCAAATACAACATCATGCTCAACGCCCTCTCGCCCTCGGCCAAGACCCGCATGACCGAGAACCTGCTGCCGCCCGGCGTCGCCGAGTACATGCGGCCCGAGCTGGTCTCACCGGTGGTTGCCTACATGGCGAGCGAGGAGTGCAAGGTCTCCGGCTACATCCTCGCCGGCACGGCGGGCACTTTCGCGCGCGTGCAGTATTTCATGACCGAGGGTGTCGCCTTCGATCCCGACAAGCCGGTGACGATCGAGATGATCCAGGACAATTTTGACAGGATCACCGACCTCAAGACGGCGACCCCGTCGGTCGGCCTGATGGGCAACATCGAGCGCCAGCTGCGCGAACTCGGCAAGATCAAGTAGTTTTCCGCTCCGCCCTCTCCCCGCCTGGGGGAGGGGGGTGAGGGCGCCGTCCGCTATACCAAATCGCGCGCGATCGTGCAGTCCCAATCCCGATCGCAGACCTGCTCGTCTCCGTCCCACGCTCGCACGCCGCCGCGCACGACGAACGCGTCGCGCGTGCATGAGAGGCGCGCGCGCGTCTCGATGCGGGTGCGCCAGTCTCCGCGCGAGACGGTCTGCGCCAGACGCATCTCCGCGACGGCGCCGAGCGGATCGTTGCCGTCGATGTGGAAGTCGAAACTGCCCTCCGAGCCGAGCTCGATGCCGATGCGGTCGATCCGCACCACACCAGGTCGGAGCGTGGTGCGCGGCTCCGGCGCGGCGGTCTCCACGGGCGGAAAGGATGTCAGGAGCGAGTCCGCCTCCTTCGGTGCGCGAACCGGCAACTCCAGATGGCCGGAAAGCACGGTCACGGTTGCGGTTTCCGGGCTCGGCCAGATCATCGACCAGTACGCGGTCGAGATCGCGACCCTGATCCGATGTCCCGGCGGGAACGCGAATCCCGCGTCGTTGAGCTTGATCGACACGCGATACCGTTCGCCGGGGCGCAGCGGCGTCGGCGCCTCGTGGCCGTCGCGATGCGCGAGGTTGAGAATGCCGAAGCTGACGCGCAGCGACGCGCCATCGGGATGGACGTCGCACAGCCGCACCGCGAGATTGGCTAGCGCCGCGTTGCACGCGATGTCCAGCGCAATGACCGCCGCGCCGAGGATCTCGATAGTGTCGCCGAGCGGTTCGGTCTCGAACACCAGCGAGCGAGCATCATCGTCGCGCTGATCCCCGGCATCGTCCTGGCCGCGGCCGAACGGGCACCAAGCCCCTGCCGCGCCTCCGACGTCCTGCGGCGAGCACACCGGTCTCGCTGCGAGTTCGGCGGCCTTATCGCGCAATCCTTGTTCGGTCAGGAATAATCGGCGCGTTGCGATGCCCGGCGCCGGCCACGCAGGTTCCGCGATCCATCGGCCCGGTCGTTCGTCGTGATGCCTCGCGGGCGGCACGCTCTGCATTATCCACGCCCGCAGCATCGGCTCATGCATTACGCCGGTGTCGATGCCTTTCAGCCAATGGTCCCACCAGCGCAGCGCCTCCTGCAGGAAGCCGATCTGCGGGCCGGGCATGGCGAAATGCGGGTAGGCGTGCGCCCACGGCCCGATCAATCCCTTGCGCGGCGCGGACAGGCCTTCCAGCAGGCGCGGGATCGCGTTGGTGTAGCCGTCCGTCCAGCCGCCGACCGCGTAGACCGGACACTCGATCGCGGCGTAGTCCTCGCAGACCGAGCCATGCTTCCAATACGCATCGCGCCGCTGGTGGCGCAGCCAGCGTTCGAGGAACAGCGGCACATTCGCCAGGCGCTCGAGCCACATCGCGCGCCATCGTTCGCCGACCAGCGCGGGGTCGGGCGGATGGCACATCGCGCCGAAGAAGAACGACGCCCAGCCGAACTTGGCGGTCAGCATAGCGCCGCCCATGAAATGCACGTCGTCGCGATAGCGGTCGTCGGTCGAGCACAGCGTGATGACCGCCTTCAGCGCCGGCGGGCGGCGCGCCGCGACCTGCAGCCCGTTGAAGCCGCCCCAGGAAATGCCCATCATGCCGACCGAGCCGCTGCACCAGCTCTGCCGCGCCAGCCACGCGATCACCTCCAGCGCATCGTCCTGTTCCTGTTGCGCGTACTCGTCGAACAGCAGCCCGTCCAATTCGCCGCTGCCGCGCAGATCGACGCGCACCGAGGCGTAACCGTGTCCGGCGAAATAGGGATGCGTCAGCGCGTCGCGCTCCCATGTACCGTCGCGCTTGCGGTACGGGAGGTACTCGAGGATGGCGGGAACCGGGTTGGTCTCGGCGTCCTCGGGCAACCAGATGCGCGCGGCGAGCCGGGTTCCGTCGGCGAGCGGGATGAGCACGTGCTCGATCTCGCGGATTGGGCGCGGGAAGTTGGTGACGATCAAGGCGGCGGTCCGTTTCTGCTCATTAGGGAGCTATCGCATGGAGGACGGAGAGATGGGTGCACAAACTATCGTGGCCACATTCGACCTCAGCCGCGCTGAGCGCGCGATCGTCACGGAAGCCCTCGGCGGCTCCGCCGACGCCGTTTATCTGGCCGATCTCGCGGAGGCGGAACGCGAAGCCGCCCTGCGGCGTGCGACGATCGTGCTGGCGCACAACACGGGCAAGGAGTTGCGCCCCGCCGAGCAGGGCCTGTTGAGCGGCGCGAAATTGATCCAGTTCATGACCGCCGGCGTGGATTTTATTCCACTGCGCGAATTGCCGCCCGGTGTGCCGGTCGCGAGCAACGGCGGGGCGTACGCCGAGCCGATGGCGGAGCACGCTCTCGCCATGACGCTCGCCGCCGCCAAGCGCCTGCTGGTCGAGCACGCGGCTTTGTCGCGCGGCGCGTTCAACCAGTTCACCATGAACCGGATGCTGGCCGGCCGCACCTGCGGCATTCTCGGCTTCGGCGGCATCGGCGCCGCCACCGCGCGGCTGATGCGTGCGATCGGCATGAAGGTCCACGCCATCAACCGAAGTGGCCGGACGCCGGAGAAACTGGATTGGATCGGCACGCCCGACCGCCTCGACGAGCTGCTCGCGGCAGCCGACGTGCTGGTCATCAGCCTGCCGCTGACGCGCGCGACACAAGGCATGATCGCGGCACCACAGCTGGATCGGATGAAGCACGACGCCGTCCTGGTCAATCTCGCGCGCGGCGAGATCATCAACGAGGCGGCGCTCTACGCGCATCTGCGAGCGAACCCGGACTTTACCGCCTGCATCGACGCCTGGTGGGTCGAGCCGGTGCGGCACGGCGTGTTTCGCATGGACCACCCGTTCCTCGATTTGCCGAACGTGATCGGCTCGCCGCACAATTCGGGCTCGGTGCCGGAGTCGCGTGGTTTCGGCTTGCGCCGAGCGCTCGCGAATTGTCGCCGCGTATTGGAGGGCCAGACGGCGCTGCATCTGGTCGGCGAGGACGACCGGCTGTGATCGCCGGCGCTATAGCGCCCGCCCGCCATCCACCACGATCTTCGTCCCGGTGGCGGCGCCGAGATGCGTGACGCAAGCCATGATCGCGCTGGCGATCTCCTCGGCCTCGATCACGCGCCGCAGAGGCGCGGTGGCCATGATCTTGGCGATCTGCTCGCGCCCGCGCCCGGCGACGAAATCGGTCGCCACAGGGCCGGGCGAGACGCACAGGAAGCGCACCTCCGGGCCGAGCGCCCGCGCCAGCGACATCGTCATGGTGTCGAGTGCCGCCTTCGACGCGCCATAGGCGATGTTGCTGCCCTGGCCGTTGAACGCCGCCACCGAGGACACGTTGACCACGACCGACGGCGCCCCGGCGCGCAACAGCGGCAACAGCGTGCGGATCACCGAATACGGGCCGCGTGCATTGGCGATCAGCACCTCGTCGAAGAACCCTTCGTCCAGCGCCTCGAGGTCGGCGTGCGGGATCGGCCGCGTCATGCCGGCGGAGTTGACCAGCACGTCCACGCGCCCGAACGCATCGCGCAGCTCGTCGCCCATGCGACGCACCGAGGCGACGTCCGTCAGTTCGAGATGCACGACGCGGTGGTCGCCTGCCGGCAATTCCGCGAGCAGCGCCCGTGCACGCGCCTCGCCGCGATTGTAGCAGATCGCCACCGTCGCCCCCGCTTCGGCCAGCGCCCGCACGGTCGCCGCCCCGATGCCGTTGCTGCCGCCGGTGACGACGGCGAATTTTTCCCCGAGATCCTGCGCTGGCATAGCTTTTTTCCCTACACAACGAGCCGGAACGTCTCGCCGTCGCGCGCGATGTGCCCGGCGGTCGCGCCCGCGAAATGCGTGCCGATCACCAGCACGGGCGCGCCGGCGAGCTGGCGGAACATCGACCAGCGCGTCGCTTCGCCCTGCGCCGGATCGCTGTCCGCCGTCGAGGCCCAGTCGGGACGGCCGATCTGCACGGGATGGTGCAGGAAGTCCCCGGTAATCAGCGCCTCCTCGCCGCGCGAGACGATCCGCACGCTGACATGCCCCGGCGTATGGCCGATGGTCGGGACCAGGCTGATCTCGTCGGCGATGCGCGCGTCGGTCTCCACCAGATCGACCAGTCCCGCGTCGTGCACGGGTTTTACGGAGTCCGCGATCACCGCCTGCATATCCTCGCGCGTGTTCTGCGTGGTCCAGTGCTGGTACTCGACGCGGCCCATCAGGTAGCGCGCATTCGGGAAAAGTCGGCACCCAGTGTCCGCCCGACAGCATGGTGTTCCAGCCGACGTGATCGACGTGGAGATGCGTGCACAGCACCGTGTCGATCGACTCGCGCGGATAGCCGGCCGCCGCGATATCCGACAGAAAACTGCCCTGGAGATTGTTCCAGGTGGGGATGCGGCGGCCCTCCTTGTCGTTGCCGAGGCAGGTGTCGACCACGATGCGCCGCGTCGGCGTCTCGACGATGAGCGCGTGGATGCTCATTCTGAGCCGGCCGTTCTCGTCGGCGAAATGCGGCTGCAGCCATTTCATCGGCAGCACGGCCTCGGGTGTCGCCTGCGGCAGGATGAAGCGGCTGCCGCCGGTGACTTCGAGCTCGACGATCTTGGTGATCGTCACGTCGCCTATCTTCCACTTGAGCATGTGATCCCCGCGCCCCGCGTGCAGTGCCTCACTTCGCGACGGGGCCGATTTCCTGTCAAGCCGGCCGTTGACGAGCCGGAGCCACCGCACCTACCGTCGCCCGGCGGACGGGGGAAGCGAGGGCGATGGCGGACAACCGAGAAAAATTCGACGTGATCGTGGTGGGGGCCGGCAATGCCGCGCTGTGCGCCGCGATCGCCGCCCGCGAGCAGGGCGCCTCCGTCGTCGTGCTCGAGAAGGCCTCGGTCGAGGAGCGCGGCGGCAATTCCACCTTCACCGCCGGCGGCTTCCGTTTCGTGCATGACGGCCTCGACGATCTGCGGCAGGACGTGCTGGTCGATCTCTCCGAGGCGGAGGCCGCGCAGATCGTCCTGCCGCCGCTCGCGCACGAAACCTATCTGCACGACCTGATGCATGTCACCGAGAGCGAGACCGAGGAGGATCTCGCCAACATCCTCATCGGCCGCTCGCGCGAGACGATCCGCTGGATGCGCCAGAACGGCGTCCGCTTCATCCCGATGTTCGGCCGGCAATCCTACGTGCTGAACGGCAAGCACCATTTTTACGGCGGCGTGAACATCGAGGCGGTCGGCGGCGGCTGGGGGCTGGTAGACGCCGAGGTGAAGATCGCCGAGCGGCTCGGCATCGAAATCCGCTACGGCACGGGGATGCGCAAGCTGCTGCAGGACCGGCGCGGTGCGGTAACTGGCGTCGAGGTGTTCGGCCCCGACGGCTACGACGAAATCCACGGCAAGTCGGTGGTGCTCGCTTGCGGTGGCTTCGAGGCGAACCCCGAGATGCGGACACGCTATCTCGGGCCGGGCTGGGAGCTGTGCCGGGTGCGCGGCACGCGGCACAACACCGGCGAGGGCATCCGCGCCGCGCTCGACATCGGCGCGCAGGCGTTCGGCGGCTGGTCCACCTGCCACGCGGTGCAGTGGGACATCAGCGCGCCGCCGTTCGGCGACCGGATGGTGCTCGACAATTTCCAGAAACATTCTTATCCCATCGGCATCGTCGTCAACCTCGACGGCGGGCGCTTCGTCGACGAGGGCGCGGATTACCGCAACCACACCTACGCCAAATACGGCCGGGAGGTGATGAAGCAGCCGCACCGGACGGCGGTGCAGATCTTCGACGCCAAGACCATCGGCATGGTGCGGGACGAGTATCGCATCCGCCAGGTGACCAAGGCCGAGGCGGATACCGTCGAGGAGCTGGCGCAGGCTCTCGACATCGACCCCGAGGGCCTGGCGCGCACGGTGCGCGAGTTCAACGCGGCCTGCCAGCCAGGCGATTACAATCCGGCGATCCTCGACGGCAAGGGGACGCGCGGCATCACGCCGCCCAAGTCGAACTGGGCGTTGCCGATCAACGAGCCGCCCTATTCCGGCTTCGTCGTCACCTGCGGAATCACCTTCACCTTCGGCGGCCTGCGCATCAACACGAGCGGCGAGGTGCAGGACGTGACGGATCGCTCCATTCCCGGCCTCTACGCGGCGGGCGAACTGGTCGGCGGCATTTTCTACGGCAATTATCTCGGCGGAGCGGGGTTGATGTCGGGCGCGGTGTTCGGCCGTCTATCCGGCACCAGCGCCGGCCGTTTCGCGAGGGGGTGAACAATGCCAGAGATCGCAGGCGCGCGGTTCCTCATCACCGGCGGGGCCAGCCTGATCGGCTCGCACATCACCGACGCCCTGCTCGCGGCGGGCGCCATCGAGGTACGATTGTTCGACAATCTCGCCCTCGGCACGCCCGAGATGATCCGCCACCTGGAGGGCGATCCGCGCGTGACCCTGGTGCGCGGCGACGTGCTGCGGCTCAACGAGCTGATCGACGCAACGCAGAATATCACCGGCGTGTTCGCGCTGGCGGCGTTCCTCACCCTGCCGCTGTCGCGCAACGTGCCGCTCGGCATCGCGGTCAACACGCAGGGTGTGGTGAACACGCTGGAGGCCGCGCGCATCGCCCACGCCAAGCGGGTCATTCTCTCCTCGTCGATTTCTGCATACGGCACGTCGACGGCGGATACGATTACTGAAGAGACGCCGTTCACCAGCGCCGGGCAGCAGCCGGCGACCAATCTATACGGCGCCAGCAAGCTTATGGGCGAGGCGCTGTGCGCCCACTACGCCAATGCGTATCGCATGGAATACAACGCGCTTCGCTTCTCCTCGGTGTACGGCGAGCGGCAGCACGCGCGCGCGGTCAACGCGGTGCTCATCGCGGAAGCCTATGACGCCATCAGCCGAGGCGAGCGTCCCATCATCCTCGGCGACGGCAGCGAGGTGCACGACTACGTCTACGTCACCGACGTTGCCGATGCCTGTCTCGCCGCGATGAGCAGCCGTTCGAGCGGCAACGTGCTCAACGTCGCGACGGGTGTGGACACCAACCTCAACCGCGTCGTCGAGCTGCTGCTCGCCGCTTGCGGGACGCCCAATCTGACGCCTGAGCATCGCGAGGACACGCGCGCGGTGAAGTCCGCGAGCGTGGACCATCTGCGCTTCAGCCGCGCCAAGGCGCAGCAGGCGATCGGCTGGCAGCCCAAGGTGCCGATCGAGGAGGGGATCAAACGCTACGTCGCCTGGCGGCGCTCCAACGCGGGATAGAACACCTCGCCCTGGAACAGCCGCCGCGCCGTGCGGTAGACGGTCGCGTACGGCACCTCGATGCCGTCGGCGGTGACGCGCGCGTCAGCCGCGACCAGCACGACGCCGGAGGCGTGGCCGATCCGGAGGTCGCCACCTTGTCCAACTCCGGCAAGCTGGTGCGGAATGCTGCCCGGCACGCGGCAGGCGACCGCGAGGCACAGCGCGCCGGTGAGCGGCACGGCGCGGTGCGGCTGACCGACCGAGATCATCCGCACGAGAATATCCGTGTCGCCCGCTGTCAGCATGCTGCCCGACAAGGTGCGAAATTCGGTGGGTGCCGCGAGCATCGCGACTTTCGGCACGCCCGGAATGGCGCTTGCCGCTTCGGCATCCGGCGCTATCCCCATCGCAACGGATGCGGCGCGGCGGATCGCTTCGAGCTGGTCGAGCAGGGCGGTGTCACGCTCAAGTGCGTCGGCCCGTTCGGTCGCGGCGCGGCCGAGATCGGCGGCGCGCACGAACACGCACGGGTTGGCCGCGTCGATCATGCTCGCCTCGACCGGGCCGCGCCCGGCGATTTCGAGCGTGTCGGTCGCGCGGCCGCTGGGCAGCAGCCGGCCGGTGCGCGCGCCGGCGGGGTCGGCGAAGTCGAGCCGGATCGGCGCGCCGGTTCCGGCGACGCCATCGAGCGCGAGATCGCCCTCGACAGCCGCGTACTCGCCGTCCATCAGGAAGCGCGAGACGATGATCTTTCGCGTGTTCGTGTTGTGGATACGCACCGTCGCGCTGCTGCCGCTGGGACGCGGCACCATTCCCTCGTCCACCGCGAACGGCCCGACCGCCGAGGACATGTTGCCGCAATTGCCGGAGTAGTCCACCAGCGCGCGATCGACCGCGATCTGCGCGAAGGTGTAGTCCACATCGGCGTCATCACGGCTCGGCGGGCCGACCACGCACACCTTCGACAACGAGGAAATCCCGCCGCCCATGCCGTCAAGCTGCCGCCCGTTCGGATCGGGCGAGCCCATGACGGCGAGGAAGATCGGCGCCCAAGCGTTCCGGTCGGCGGGCAGATCGTCCTGACGGAACATCACCGCTTTCGAGGTTCCGCCGCGCATGAATACGGCGCGCAGTCGCTGCTGTGGCATGGGCCTGCTCCTTCCGGCGCAGCTTGCCGCGCGCGGGTCGCTCTGGGAAGATCACGCGCTCTCGCGAAGGAGAATGGCCATGCTGAGCTGGCAGAAGCGGCGGATCGGCCGGACCAACCTGTACGTCACGGCGCTCGGCCTCGGAACCGCCACGCTTGGCGGCAGCCGCATCGACGTTTCGCGCGAGGAGAGCGAGGCGATCATTCACGCGGCGTGGGCGGACGGCGTGCGCTACGTCGATACCGCGCCGTTCTACGGCGTCGGCGCGGCGGAACGGCGAGTGGGTGATGCGCTGCGCGACAAGCCGCGCAAGGATTGGGTGTTGTCCACCAAGGTCGGGCGCCTGCTGCAAGCGAACCAGGCAGCGAAGGGCCCCGGCGGCCGCAAGCCGCCACTGCCGTTCGACGTCGTCTACGATTATTCCTACGACGGCATCATGCGCTCGATGGAGGACAGCTTCCAGCGCCTCGGTCTCGCCCGCATCGACATTCTCTACGTGCACGATATCGGCGAATACCAGCACGGCGCGGAGAAGAACGCCGTGTATATGCGCAGCTTGCGCGACAGCGGCTACCGGGCGCTCGACGAGTTGCGCCGCTCAGGCGTGGTGCAGGCAATCGGCATCGGCGTCAACGAACGGGAAGCCTGCATGGCGGTGATGGAGTTCGGCCAGTGGGACGCCTTCTTGCTCGCCGGCCGCTACACGCTGCTCGAGCAGGCGCCGCTCGACGACCTCATCCCGAAATGCCTGGCCGCCGGCACCACGCTGGTGATCGGCGGCCCGCTCAATTCCGGCATCCTCGCCGGGCGCGACACCTGGAACTACGCCGCCGCCCCGCCCGAGATCGTCGCCCGCGTCGCCGCGATCCGGCGCGTGTGCGAGAGCCACGGCGCATCGCTGCCCGCGGCCGCACTGCAATTCCCGCTGGCGCATCCGGTGGTCTCGGCGATCATCCCAGGGCCGCGCAACGTCGACGAGTTCGCGACCAACCTGAAGCTGCTGCAACACAAGATCCCTGCGGCGCTGTGGGCCGATCTCAAGCGCGAGGGCCTGCTCCACCCGGACGCGCCGGTGCCGGCCGACAACGATCAATCGTTCATCGAGAGCAGCTAGACCTCGGTGATGTGTGTTGGCCCGGAATTAGGTGCTTCATCTAACGTCGCGTGTTAGAACAGCCGTATCAACGCGAGGGTGATATGGCTGACGAGGACATTAACGGGCGCCACTCTACTGATAGCCTGGTGTGCCGTTCATCTTTGTTCGTCATGGTGATCCCGAACCCACCGAATGGCTGGCGCGGCATTCGGATCCAATTCGAATACCCGCGGTATCAATCAGGTGCGATTTCGCCGTAGGCGTGTGAAGGTGTGGCTGGGATGTAAGACCAACATTATGCGTGTCGCCATTATCGTGATGATCCTTTTGGTCTGTGGGCCTGCGGCAGCAGTCTACGTTTATTTGCATCGGGGTGGGTGCAGCGTCATTGAACAGACCGAGTTGGACTCTCCCGATGGCAGGTGGAGAGCCATTTCCAATGAGACATGGTGCGAAAGCCCGTTCGTGACTGCGATTGACGTGGGCGTCCGTGTTGTCTCGAACCGGAACCGTGCAGACGCCGCTGAATTCTTGGGATGAGCACGGGCGGCCGTGAGGAAGAACGGCCCCGTATCGAGTGGTCAGCCTCGGATCGGCTGCTAATCACAGTGCCAAACTTGTCATTCTTGAACGTGCCAAGGCGTGACTACAAAGGAGTGCGCATTGAGGTCCGCTTCGAACCGGACGATCCGGAAGCGCGAGCGAACTGGCTGAGAAGGCAATCGAAGCCGCTGACGCCGGCCTCCAGCCGTCCATAAGCTCAAGCGACCTGCGCGATCGAGTCACAGAAAGCGCCGCAACTCGCCGAGGAACACATCAAGCCGATCGTGGTGCACCCAATGCCCCGCGCCCGGCACTGACACCACCTCCGCCGTTCGAAAATGCCGCAGCCGGCCGTCCTTGTCCGGGTTCGACGCCCAGCTCTCGGCGCCGTACACGAGTAGCGTGGGGCAGGCAATGCGTGACCACAGTAGCTCGATATCGGCGTTGGTCATGTCATAGGGCGGCCAGACGCGCACGTAGTTGTCGAACTTCCAACTGTAGGTGCCGTCCTCGTTCTGGTTGACGCCGTGTTGCGTCAGATGCCGCGCCTGCTCGGGCGACAGATGCGCGTTTTCCGCCTGCATCCGCGCGAGCGCGGCCTCGATGCTGGGGTAGCGGCGCGGCAGGCGGCCGGACAGGCCGCGCTGTTCTTCCACCCAATTCCGCATCCGTTCGACGATGTCGACCCCGGCGTGTTGCGCAATGCGGCGCGGCGACGGGCCGAGACCCTCGATGGCGACCAACTTGCGTACGTGATCGGGGTAAAGTCCGGCGTAGCGGAGGGAAATATTGCCGCCGAGCGAGTGGGAGACGATGGTGACGGGCGCCAGCTTCTGCTGATGGACGAGTTGCGCCAGATCGTAGATGTAGGCCGCCATCGTGTAATTGCCGGCCTGCGACCAGGCGCTGTCGCCGTGTCCGCGCAAATCGGGCGCGATGACGTGCCACTCGCCGCGCAGCGCCTCCGCCACCCAGTCCCAGTTGCGGCAATGGTCGCGCCCGCCATGCAGCAGCAAGAGCGGCGGCGCGTCCGGGTTGCCCCAGTCCACGTAGTGCAGGCGGAGGCGCTGCGAGAAGTAGATGCGCGAGGTCGGACCGGCGATGTCGGTTCTCATGCCGTCACTCCCGCGCCGCCCAGCCCATGTCCCAGAACGCCGCTTCGAGGCGCGTCGCGGCGGTGAAGGTCGCGAGCAGGATCGGATAGCGCGGCTCCGCGCCGTGCGTCGCCCCGAGCCGGTCCAGCGCCTCGATCGCGTCGCGCACGGCTATTCGGTAACCGTCGCTGGTATAGGCGGCGATCCACTCGGCGTAAGGGTTCCCGTCGAGCCGCGTCGCCGGATCGCGGATCAGGCGTTCGGCGGCCTCGCCGTAGCCCACCAGGCAGGGCGCCAGCGCCGCCTGCAGGTCGAGCAGGTCGCCGGCCAGGCCGCGCTCCAGCACGAAGCGCGTGTAGGCCATCGTCTCCATCGCCTCGGGGGCGGCTTCCATCTGTGGCTCGGACAGGCCCCATTTCGCGCAATACGAGATGTGCAGCGGCATCTCGACATCGACGATGGCGGTCACGGCGGCGGCGTTGGCGCGAATGTCGGCGAGTGTCGCGCTCTTGAAGCAGGCCAGCGCGTGAGCGCGGGCGAAGTGGATCAGGAACAAATAGTCCTGGATCAGGAAGTGCCGGAACGCCGGCTCCGGCAGCGTCCCGGCGCCGAGGGCGCGCACGAATTGGTGCGAAACATAGCCCTCCCAGGCCGCGCCGGCGTCGCGCCGCAGCCGGCCGAACAGGCCACGATCAAGGGGCAGCGCGTCGGTTTCCATTGTCATCCCGTCACTCTGTCCCGACCGAAGGCACCCCCGCAAGCGGTAGGTTCCCCGATTTGACTTGGCTCAGGCGATCCCCGAGTTTCGTGGCTTCGACGGACGATCCTGGAGAGCCGCGTGTCCACAGCCACACAAGACGCGCCGCGCGCGATCCATCGCGCGGATTACCGCGTGCCTGACTTCCTCGTCGACACCGTCGACCTGACTTTCGCGCTCGACCCCGCCGTCACGCTCGTCACATCGCGCCTCGGCGTGCGGCGCAATCCCGCGAGCACCGAGCGGACGGCGCCGCTGCGCCTGGACGGCGAGGCACTGACGCTCGTGTCAGTCCGGCTCGACGGGCAGGCGCTGGACGCCAGCCGGTACGCGCTGGAACCGGGCGCGCTCGTCATCCCCGACGTGCCCGACAGCTTCGTGTTGGAGATCGAAACGCGCATCGCGCCGGCGGAGAATTCCGAGCTGAGCGGTCTCTATACCTCGGGCGCGAATTACTACACCCAGTGCGAGGCCGAGGGGTTCCGCCGGATCACCTATTTCCCGGATCGGCCGGACGTGATGGCACGGTTCAGCACGACGATCGTGGCCGACCGCGCGCGCTGCCCGGTGCTGCTGTCCAACGGCAACCCGGCGGGACAGGGAGACGCGGCAGGGGGAAGCCATTGGGCGAAATGGGTCGATCCGCACCCCAAGCCCTCGTACCTGTTCGCGCTCGTCGCGGGCGATCTCGTCGCGGTCCGCGACCGCTTCACCACGCGCTCGGGCCGTGACGTCGCGCTGGCGATCTGGGTGCGCGCCGGCGACGAGGACAAGTGCGAGCACGCCATGCTCTCGCTGAAAACGGCGATGGCGTGGGACGAGCAGGTGTTCGGGCTCGAATACGATCTCGATGTGTTCAACATCGCCGCGGTGTCGGACTTCAACATGGGCGCGATGGAGAACAAGGGGCTCAACGTCTTCAACTCCAAATACGTTCTGGCCAAGCCCGAGACGGCGACCGACGTGGACTACCAGGGCATCGAGACCGTCGTGTCGCACGAATATTTCCACAACTGGACGGGCAACCGCGTCACCTGCCGCGACTGGTTCCAGCTCTCGCTGAAGGAGGGCCTCACGGTCTTTCGCGACCAGGAGTTCACCGCCGACCAGGGCAGCCGCGCGGTCAAGCGGCTCGCCGACGTGCGCCGGCTGCGCGCCGCGCAGTTCCCCGAGGATGACGGGCCGCTCGCGCATCCGGTGCGGCCGGAGAGCTACATCGAGATCGACAATTTCTACACCGCGACCGTCTATCAGAAGGGCGCGGAGGTGGTGCGGATGCTGCATACGCTGATCGGAGCGGCGAACTTCCGCAAGGGCATGGATCTCTACATCGCCCGGCACGACAACAGCGCCGTCAGGATCGAGGATTTCGTGCGCGCGATGCAGGATGCGTCGGGGGTGGATCTGAGCGGGTTCAGCCTGTGGTACGCGCAGGCCGGCACGCCCATGCTCGCGGTCGAGGATGCCTACGACGCGCCAGCGCGGCGCTACACGCTTACGGTACGGCAGTCCACCAAGCCGACGCCTGGACAGCCCGACAAGCGGCCTTTGCCGGTGCCGCTCGCGATGGGGCTGCTCGACGCAAGCGGACAGGAACTGCCGACCCGGCTTGCCGGCGAGAACGAAGCCCGGACGGGCACGCGGGTCTTGCTGCTCGACAGCGGCGAGCAGAGCTTCGTGTTCGAGGATGTGCCGGCGATGCCGGTGCCCTCGCTGCTGCGCGGCTTCTCCGCTCCGGTGAAGCTCGCCGGCTTGTCGCGCGAGCGGCTGAGCTTCCTCGCCGCGCACGATACCGATGCCTTTGTCCGCTGGGAATCCGGCCAGCAATACGCGACCGCGGTGATGCTCGACCTGGTGGCCGCCTTCCGGCGCGGCGAGGCGTTGCATCTCGACGCCGGCCTGGTCGCCGCGACGGCCGCAACGCTCGCCGGCGCGGACACGGATCCCGCCTTCGCCGCGGAGGCGCTGAGCCTGCCGGGCGAGGCGTTCGTCGCCGATCAGATGGTCACGGCGGATGTCGATGCGATCCACGCCGTGCGCGACTTCCTGCGGGCCGGTATCGGCCGCGAACTCGGCGACACGTTGCGCGGGCGCTACCATGAGCTGGACGACGGCGGCGCCTACCGTATCGACGGCGCCTCGATCGGGCGGCGGGCGCTGCGCAATGCCTGTCTCGCCTATCTCGCCGCCGGCCAGCAGGACGGCGTGGCTCTGGCCAAGGCGCAGTATGACGCGAACCGCAACATGACCGACGTGCTCGCGGCTCTCGGTATTCTGGCACAGACGGATGCGCCTGAACGGCAGGAGGCGCTGGACGACTTCTATCGACGCTGGCGCGGCGACGATCTGGTGCTCGACAAATGGTTCACCATCCAGGCGGTCTCGCCCCGGCCGGCGGCACTCGGCGACGTGCGCGCGTTGTATACGCATCCGGATTTCGACTTGAGGAACCCGAACCGGGTGCGCGCGCTGGTCGGCGCCTTCGCGAGCGCCAACCAGGTGCGGTTCCACGATGCCTCGGGCGAGGGCTATCGCTTCCTGGCCGACACGGTGATCGCGCTCGATCCGCTCAACGCGCAGGTGGCCGCGCGGATCGTGACGCCGCTCGGTGCGTGGCGCCGGCAGGACGACGCACGGCAGGCGCTGATGCGGGCGGAACTGCAGCGCATCCTGGCCGTACCGCGTTTGAGCAAGAATACCTACGAGCAAGTGAGCAAGAAGTCTCGGGTGAGAGGGCCGGAGCGCGCGCTCCTCCCATGACGCGGTTGGCACCGGTACGGGCGCCTTCGTGCTTGACATTCTCGCGACGGCGCAGGCGACCGCCCGGCCGAGATAGTCGATCGTCGCGGCGCCGAGGACCGCAATGCGCTGCGACGGGAGTTCGCTCTCGACGCCCACCATGCCGGCCAGCGCCGCCAGCCGCTCCCCGGCCTGGAAGATCGCGGCCAGGGAAGGCGGCTTCTCAGCCCACGCCTGCCGGGGCTCGCATAGCGCCCGAGACGGCGAGGCCGGCGTGCCGAGCATGGAGAAATCCTTCCGGCGGGCGGGCGGAGCGGGCAATCTGCGCCAGGCGGGGCGGCAAGTTCAACCGCGACACGATAAGGAAAAATCCCCGCTCGCCAGTATCGGCCGGATCGTTCTCCCGCCGGGCGCGTTGTGCGAGCGATTTCCGAGGATAGCGCCGGATGCCTGATCTGCCTTCTTCGTCCATTCCCTCGCGCGCCCAGGTCGCGCCCGCGGAGGTGCCCGGCGTGAACGCCTTGCTGACCTTGGCCGCCGCCGTGGTGTTCATCGCGGCGCTGTTCCTCGCGCGCGAGGTGCTGATCCCCGTGACACTCGCGGTTCTGCTCAGCTTCGTGCTGGCGCCGCTGGTCGAGCTGTTGCGATTGGCTCGGCTGCCGCGCGTTGCCGCGGTGCTGGTCGCCGTCGTGGTCGCGATCGGCATCATCCTGGCGCTGGCCGGCTTGATCGGGGTGCAGATCGCCTCGCTGGTCGACGATTTCCCGCGCTATCAATACACCATCGAGAAGAAGGTCGAGACCGTCCAGCAGGCCACCACCGAGCGGCTGTCCAAGCTGGTGAACCAGCTCGGGCACCAGCTTGATCATGCCGCCCCCGCTCCCGGTCAACCGCCCGCCGCCGATGGCAATAGCGAGCCGAAGCCGCTGCCTGTCGAGGTGCACCAGCCCAGCCCGTCGCAGATGGAGCTGGTGCAGCGCTATCTCGCCCCGGTGCTGAGCCCGCTCGCGACGCTCGCGATCGTGGTCATCGTCTCGATCTTCGTCCTGCTGCAACGGGAGGATCTGCGCGACCGGCTGATCCGGCTGTTCGGCTCGCGCGACCTGCATCGCACGACGGTCGCGATGGACGACGCGGCGCGGCGGCTCAGCAAGTATTTCCTCACCCAACTCGCGATCAACGCCAGCTTCGGCGTCATCATCGGCGCGGGTCTGTTCTTCATCGGCGTGCCGAGCCCGATCCTGTTTGGCGTGATGGCCGCGCTGCTGCGGTTCGTACCCTATATCGGCGCGCCGCTTGCCGCTCTCTTTCCCTTGGCGCTGGCCGCCGCGGTGGACCCCGGCTGGTCCACGCTGCTGTGGACCCTCGGCCTGTTCCTGGTCGCCGAGCCGATCATGGGACAGGTGGTGGAGCCGGTGCTCTATGGCCACAGCACCGGGCTGTCGCCGTTCTCGGTGGTGGTGGCGGCGATCTTCTGGACCTGGCTCTGGGGACCGATCGGGCTGATCCTCTCGACGCCGCTGACGCTCTGCCTGGTGGTGCTCGGGCGTCACGTGGACCGGCTGGAGTTTCTCGACGTGCTGCTCGGCGACCGGCCGGCGCTGACGCCGGTGGAAAGCTTCTATCAGCGAATGCTTGCCGGCGACCCCGACGAGGCGATCGACTATGCCGAGCTGCTGCTGAAGGAGCGCTCGCTATCCTCTTACTATGACGAGGTGGCGCTGAAAGGCCTGAAACTCGCCGCCCACGACGTGACGCGCGGCGTGCTCGCGCCGGAGCAGCTCGAGCGGATCAAGGACGCGATTGCCAGCCTGGTCGAGGATCTCGACGACCACGACGACGTCGACCCCGCGCCGGACGACGCCGATGACGGCCCCGCCGCGTCAACACGCGCCGAGCGCGCGCTGCCCGTCGAGCCGGCGCCGACGGCCCAGCCACCGGATGCGGACGCGCTGCCCGAGGTGTGGCGTGGCGAGGGGGCGGTGCTCTGTGTGGCCGGTCGCGGGCCGCTTGACGAGGCGGCGGCGGCGATGCTGGCCCAACTGCTGACCAAGCACGGGCTGGGGGCACGGGTCGAGCCGCATCACGCCGTCTCCCGCGCCGGTATCGGCGCCCTCGATGTCAGCGGTGTCGCGATGGTGTGCATCTCCTACTTGGAGATCACCGGCACGCCCTCGCACCTGCGCTATCTGCTCCGCCGAGTGCGCCAGAAGGTGCCCGGGGCACCCATCCTGGTCGGCCTCTGGCCGGCCGAAGAGGCGGTGCTGCGCGATGACCGGCTACGTGCAGCAGTGGGCGCCGACTACTACGCGACCTCGTTGCGCGAAGGCGTGACCGCGTGCCTGGAAGCGGCGCGCGGCGCCGAGGAAGCCGCTCCCCGGGCGGCCTGACCGGACAGGCCGCCTCAGCCGGCGCGGTCCTGCAATCGGAACCCGATTGACCCGCTCGGCCGGGCGGCGCAACTGCGTCCCTGTCCCGTTCCTTTGAAGGCCGCTCATGCTACTTACGCTTGCCACCCTCCTGGCGACCGCCGTCGTCATGGTGTCCCTCTCGCGCCGCCTGGGGTTCGGCAGCGTGCTCGGCTATCTGGTGGGCGGCGCGCTTATCGGGCCATCCGGGCTGCGGCTGATCACCGGGGTCGACGAGATCGCCGGCGTCTCCGAGCTCGGCATCGTCATGCTGCTGTTCCTGATCGGGCTCGAGGTACGCCCGCAGCGCCTGTGGGTGATGCGACGCGCGGTGTTCGGGCTGGGCGCCGCGCAAGTGGTGGTGACGGCGGCGGCGCTGGCGGCGGCGGCGCACGGGTTCGGCGCCGCCTGGCCGGCCGCCACGGTGCTGGGTGCGGGGCTGGCGCTGTCCTCGACCGCCATCGTGCTGCCGATGCTGGCCGAGCGGGACCTGCTGGGCCAGCGCTCGGGCCGGGACACGTTTTCGGTGCTGCTGTTCCAGGACCTCGCCTTTATCCCCATTGTCGCCGCCATTCCGCTGCTGGCCGGTGGCCAGCACCCCGATCGCGTGCCCTGGCTCGAGGTCGGCCGCGCGGCGGCGGCGATCGCCGTCATCCTGGTCGGCGGCCGGTTCCTGATCCGCCCCGCCTTCCGCGCCATCGGCGGCGCCCGCACGCCCGAGGTGTTCACCGCGCTGGCCCTGTTCGTGGTCGCCGGCAGCGCCTCGCTGGCCCACGTCGCCGGACTGTCCATGTCGCTCGGCGCGTTCCTCGGCGGGGTGCTGCTGTCCGATTCGGAGTACCGCCACGAGGTGCAGGCGGACGTGGAGCCGTTCGAGGGGTTGCTGCTGGGGTTTTTCTTCCTCTCGGTCGGCATGTCGGCCAATTTGCCGCTGGCGCTGCAGGAGCCCTGGTTCTTCGCGGCCGCGGTGCCTGGGTTCATGCTGGTCAAGATCGCGGTGGCCTTCCCGCTCGGCCGCCTCGCCGGGCAATCGAACCGAGCCGCCATCCGTTTTGCTCTGGCGTTGCCTCAAGGCAGCGAGTTCAGCTTCGTGCTGTTCTCGGCGGCGATCGCGGCGGGGGCGCTGACGCAGGCTGCGTCGGATCGGGCGACCCTGGCGATCGCGCTGTCGATGGCGGCGACGCCGCTGCTGTTCGCGGTGTCGGAGCGGCTGCTGATCCCCCGCCTCGAAACTCACCCGCAACCGGCCTACGACGCGATCCGCGACGACGGAGCCCCTGTCATCATCTGCGGGTTCGGCCGGGTCGGGCAGATCGTCGGCCGCGTCCTCAGGATGCGCGGCATCGCGTTCACGGCGTTGGAGCAGAGTTCCGAGCAAGTCGAGGTGGTCCGCCGCTTCGGCAACAAGGTCTATTACGGCAACCCGGCCCGTTCCGACCTGCTGCGCGCCGCCGGCGCCGAGCGCGCCCGGCTGCTGGTGGTGGCCCTCGACAACCCGGAAGAGACGCTGCGGGTCGTCGAGGTGGTGCGACGTAATTTCCCGAAGCTCAAGCTGCTGGTGCGGGCCCGCAACCGCCGGCACGCGCATCTGCTGATGGATCGCGGTGTGACGCGGCTGGTTCGCGAGACGTTCGGCTCCAGCCTGCGGATGGGCGAGATGGCGCTCGAGGATCTCGGCATCGCGCCCGAGGAGGCCGAGCGCGCGGTGCGGCTGTTCGCCGAGTACGACGAGCGCAACCTATTCGAAAGCCACGCCTACTATGACGACGAGCGCCAGCTCATCCAAAGCACCAAGCAGGCGGCGGACGAGCTGACCGATCTGTTCGAGGCCGACCAGCGCGAACGCGAGCAACCGCGCGCCGCCGAGTGAAGGTGGCGGATCTAGGCCGCCTTGAGCGCGAGCAGCCCCTGCGCCACCAGCGTCTCGGCGATCTGCACGGCGTTGAGCGCCGCCCCCTTGCGCAGATTGTCCGACACGCACCAGAAGGACAGCCCGTGCTCGACCGTCGGGTCCTTGCGGATGCGGCTGACGAACACGGCGTCCTCGCCGGCGCATTCGGCCGGGGTGATGTAGCCGCCGTCCTCGCGGGTATCCATCACCGTCACACCGGGCGCATCGCGCAGCACCGCACGCGCGTCGGCGGCGGTGACGGAGCGCTCGAACTCGACGGTGATCGCCTCGGCGTGGCCGATGAACACTGGGACGCGCACGCAGGTCGCGACCACCTTGATGTCCGGGTCGAGGATCTTGCGGGTCTCGACCACCATCTTCCACTCCTCCTTGGTCGACCCGTCCTCCATGAACTTGTCGATGTGGGGGATGCAGTTGAAGGCGATCTCCTTGGTGAATTGCTCTGGCTTGATCGGGTCGTTGACGAAGCTCGCCTTGGTCTGGCGGAACAGCTCGTCCATGCCCTCCTTGCCGGCGCCCGAGACGGATTGGTAGGTGGCGACCACCACGCGGCGGATCCTGAAACGGTCGTGCAGCGGCTTCAGCGCGACCACCATCTGAATGGTGCTACAATTCGGGTTGGCGATGATTTTCCGCCGGGCGAAACGCGCGAGGTGCTGCGGGTTGACCTCGGGGACCACCAGCGGAACGTCGGGCTCCATGCGGAAATGGCTGGTATTGTCGATCACCACGCAGCCCGCCGCCGCCGCGCGCGGGGCATGGACGGCGGAGATCGCCGCGCCTGGGCTGAACAGGCCGATATCCCAGCCGGTGAAGTCGAAGCTGTCGAGCCCCCTCACCTTGAGCACGGCCTTGTCGCCGAACGAGACCTCGGAGCCGGCCGAACGGCCCGACGCGACGGCGGCGACTTCCGTCACCGGGAAGTTGCGCTCGGCCAGGGTTTTCAGCATCTCGCGCCCGACCGCCCCGGTGGCGCCCACGACCGCGACCCTGTAGCCCATGTTCTAGCTCCTGCTCGTGCGAATTGCGGAGAGCTAGCTTCGCGGGGCGCCCGTAGCAAGGTTTTCCCACGCGGGGCTGGGGTGCCCCCTCACCCAACCCTCTCCCCAATCGGAGAGAGGGCGTTGCCTTCTCCCTCTCCCGCGCTTGCGGGAGAGGGCCTGGGTGAGGGGTCGTCTTATCCGTTCACTGCCCGCATCACCTTCACCCACCGATCCATTACCGGCATCACCTGGTCCGCGCCCTCCGGCCGGAAGGTGGTGACGACACGCGAGATCCCGAGGTCGCGGAACCGCTTGACCGCGTCGGCATCCTCGGGTGCCCCCCACGCGGTGAGCTCGATGCTTGCCGGGTCGCGGCCGGCCTCGCGGACCATCTTGTGGAACTCCGGAATGATATCCGGCAGGTCGTTGCGCGCGACCAGCGGTATCCAGCCATCGCCATAGCGGATCGCACGCCGCGCGGCGTGCGGCCATGCGCCGCCGACGATGATCGGCGGGTGCGGCTTCTGCACCGGCTTCGGCCAGGCCATCATCGGGTCGAAATTGACGAACTCGCCGTGGTACTCCGCCTTGGTCTTGGTCCAGATCTCCTTCATCGCCTCGATGCTCTCGCGCATCCGCTTGAAGCGGCTGGCGAACACCGTGCCGTGGTTCTCCATCTCGTCCTGGTTCCAGCCGCCGCCGACGCCGAACAGGAAACGCCCGCCCGACACCTGGTCGATCGAGGCGACGAGCTTCGCGGTCTGAATGGTGTCGCGCTGCTGCACCAGCAGCACGCCGGTGCCGAGCTTGATCTTCGTCGTCACCACCCCCGCCGCCGTCAGCGTCACGAACGGGTCCATCGCGTCGTAGTATTCCTTGGGCAGATCGCCGCCGCCCGGATAAGGCGTCTTGCGCGAGAGCGGGATGTGCGAGTGCTCCGGCGCCCACACCGATTCGAAGCCGCGCTCCTCCAGCGCGCGGGCGAGCGCCACCGAAGTCATGGAGTAATCGGTAAAAAACATCGCGCCGCCGAATTTCATTGTTTTGTCCTTTCCTGCCCTCTCTTGCATCCGAGCTTAGACCCCGGCGCCGTGGCGGGCTACCTGCAGCGGCGTGCCGTCCTATCGTCATCGCACGGCGGGGCGACCGCTGGAACGCCGGGCTGTTTCGTGGTCTCATCGAACGAATGGCACGGGGCAGGGCTCCTGGCATGACCACACGCCGCCTTGCCGCCATCATGGCGGCCGACATCGCCGGCTATTCGCGGCTGATGCACGCCGACGAGGAACCAATGGACCGCACCCTCGCCGCGCTCGCGACAGAGGAGCTCCGCCGAGCGTGGAACACCGCCGCGCCCTCCGTCGCCGCCAAGCGCAAGACGGCGCGTCGGACCCTCCTGCGCCAAGCGCAGAAGCGTCGCGCAGAAGGGTCACTTCCTCCGCCTTTCGCTCCCTGAGCCCCTTAAAGCTGCTTGGACGCGAGTTATTGAGGCGAGGGGCACCTGAAGGCGCGCGCATCCGTCCGAGGCCTGTCCGAAGGCGGTCCGATCTGGTATTATGTTGCCGGAACAACAGGACCACGCGGCGTCGCGGTTTGCTGCGGCTTTCGACGATCACATGCGGACGACCAAAGGATAGTGATCCCGAGACAGAAATTCAGCCTGCAAAGCGCCGTTCCGGAACTCCACGCACGCCAAGACCGTAGATCGCGAACAGGCTGCCGCCGAGCGGCCCGTCTTCAGGAAATCGTGGCAGTGGAGGCTTAGCCATCGAGGTGACGAACAGCACATCGAGGTCCGGCCCGCCGAACATCACGCTGGTGACCTTCAGGACCGGCATGCTGATCGTGCGGTCCAGACTGCCGTCCGGCGCGAAACGCCTGAGTTCGCCGGCATAGACCGCGGCGCTCCAGACATAGCCCTCGGCATCTACCGTGGCGCCATCGGGCGCGCCGCCCTTGCCTCTGAATGAAGTGAAGGTGCGCTTGTTGCTGGGCGTGCCGCCCGCCAGATCCCAGTCATAGGCGGAGATCTCCTCCGACCAAGTGTCGGTGAAATAGAAGATGCGCCCATTCGGACTCCAGCACGGGCCGTTCGAGCAGATGATGCCGGCTTCCAGCTTGTGCACGCTCATGTCCGGATCGAGCCGATACAGCGCGCCGTTCGGGCCGGCCTCCTGCATGTCCATCGATCCGCAGACGAACCGGCCGTGCGGGTCCACCTTGCCGTCGTTCAGGCGTGTCGAGGGGGTATCAGCCTCGGGGTCGACAATCGGCGTGCATGCGCCGGTCCGGAAGTCCAGCGCCTGGAAGCCGCTCTGCAACGACACGATCGCGCCTTCGTTGCGACGTAGCGCCATCGAGCCGACCTTCGCCGGCACGTCCCAGGTCTCGACCTCCGTACCCTCGGCCGTGCTGCGAAACACCTTGTTGCCAAAACTGTCGATCCAATAGAGCCGCTGCGTCTGCACATCCCACAGCGGTCCTTCGCCGAGGATTGTCTTGCAATCCACCAGCACGCGAACATCGGGCGCGGTACCAGCCATATGCGTCTTCTCCCCTTGTGGTCCCGCCTTGCGTCAGCCCGTCCGCCGCTCGCGCAGGGCCAGCACGGCGCCGAGCACGACCAGGCCGTAGATAATCTGGCGCATGGCGTCCGGCAGGGTCGTGCCGGCCAGCAAGATCTGCAGCGCCGTCAGCAGCAGCACGCCGCCGATCATGCCGAGATACGAACCGCGGCCGCCGGTGATCAGCGTGCCGCCGACCACTACGACGGCGATCGACGGCAGCAAATAGGAGTCGCCCATACCGAGGCTCGCCTGGCCGCTAAACCCGTCCAGCAGGACGCCGACGATGGCTGAGCACAGACCGCTCAGCACGTAGACCAGCACCAGGGTACGTCCGACATTCACCCCCGACAGCCGCGCCGCGCGCACGCTGTTGCCAATGGCATACACTCGGCGGCCGAACGGGGTGCGCGACAACAGCAAAGTCGCCATGATCACGAAGATCGCCAGCAGCCACAATACCGGCGTGACGCCCCCCACGCGCGCGGTCATCAGCCAGCGCAGCCCAGGTGGCGCGAAGCCGCTCGGGGTGCCGTTGCTGTAGACCATCGCGACGCCTTGCAGGATGCCGTCCATCGCCAGGGTCACCACGATCGGCGGCAGCGCGAACAGCACGATCCCCAAACCGTTGAACAACCCGATCAACCCGCCGATCGCCAGCACCAACGGAATCGCCCAGACGGCCTCGAACGCCCGGCCCTGTACGATGCCGGCGAGCAGGATGCCGCATAGGCCGATGGCCCAGGGCAGCGACAGATCGAGGCCGCCGGTCAGGATCACCGCGCCCTGGCCAAGCGACAGCACCGCCAGGAACGAGCCGAGCAGCAGCAACGAATCGACGTAGCCGAAGCCGAGGCCGCTATACATGAAGCCGGTGCCGATCAGCACCAACGCGAAGCAGACATAGGCCGGCAATGCATAGCGCAAATCCTCGGCGTGCCGCCGCCACCAGGGCAGCCTCTCGCCAGGCGGCATCGGCTGGGCGAGGAATACCAGCGGCCGCGCCGGTTGCGCGGGCCCACTGCCGAGCGGCATTCGCGTGCGATGCGCAAACCGGCGTAGCCACTGCGCGATCGGTGAGCGCCGGTCGAGCGAGATGCCGAGTGCCGCCAGCGCCAAAATCGCGCCTTCCACGACGGTCGCGTAGTAGGCCGAGATATTGAGGATCAGCAGGATGTTGATGATCAGCATTAGGCTGTAGGAACCGAACACCGATCCCAGGCAGCCGCCGCGTCCGCCACCGAACACGGTGCCGCCGATGACGATCGCGGCGAACACCTGCAGCAGCAGCGGATTCCCGACCAGCGGATCGCCCGATCCAGTCTGCGCCGATACGAACACGCCGGCCGCGCCATACATAAGACCGGCCAAAGTATAAGCTGCGAACTCGGTCCGGACGACCTCGATGCCTGCCGCAGCCGCGGCATCCTGGTCGCTGCCGACCGCGTACAGCGACGTGCCGAAACGCGAATGCGCCAGCGCCGTCCACGCCAACAGCGCCGCCGCCAGAATGACGATCGCCGCCGGCAGCACGTCCGGAATCGCCGAGCCGGTAAGGAACGTCGAGAAGTCGGGCGCGATCTGACCGCCCGGCTTATCCATCACCAGCAGCGTGATGCCTTGGACGATGAACATGCTTGCCAGCGTGACCACGATCGGCTGCAAGCGCAGCAGCGCCACGAACACGCCGTTGAACGCGCCGATCGCCGCGCCGATGGCAAGCCCGGCCAGCCCCCAGCCGATCTCCGAGCCAAAGCTTTCCTGCATGTGGCTCGCCAGCGTCACGTTGACCACGGAGATCGCCGCGCCGACGCTCAAGTCGAAGCCGCCGGTCAGGATCACCAGCGTCTCGCCGATCGCCGCGAGCGCCAAGGTAGTGCCGCCAGTCGACATGTAGCTGAAGTCGAAAAAGCTGTAGGTTTTGGGCGAGACCAGGTTGACGATGCCGAACAGCACCAGAAAGACCAGGATCGCCATCAGGAGGCCGCGGTGGCGCACCAGCGACAGCCCGAGCCGCGTCGGCGCGGCCGCCGTTTGCAGCGCGATGTCGCTCATGACGCCGCGACTAACACGGCCGGGACCGGCTTGGACGCGGAGCTGCCCCCAAGCGCCGCATGCATGATGGCATTCTCGCTGATTTCGCCGCGCGCGTCGTCGAGTTCGCGGACGATCCGCCCGCCATATACCACGAGCACGCGGTGGCTGAGATGGATGACCTCTTCAAGCTCGGTCGAATACAGCAGGACCGCGCCCCCTGCGCGCGCGTAGTCGTTGATCAGCACGTAGATCTCGTGCTTGGTCCCGACATCGACACCGCGCGTCGGGTCGAACAACAGCAGCACCCGGCTGCCAGCAAGAATCCATTTCGCCAGCACGAGCTTCTGCTGGTTGCCGCCGCTGAAGGCGCCCGCGCGCGTATACAGCGCCCGCTCGTCCACCTGCACGCGCTTGAGCGCACCAACCACCGCCGCCTGCTCGGCCCCCCCGTCGACCAGGCCCGCCCGAGTAAAGCGGTCGATCACCGGCATGGTGGCATTGCGCCGGCCGTCCAGCCGAAGGAACAGGCCCTCGGTCTTGCGATCCTCCGGTACCAGGGCAAAGCCGATCTTCGCCGCCACCGCGTCGCTCGGCGCGTGCAGCGTAACCGGACGACCGTCGACCCGGATGCTGCCGCCCGTCGTCGCTATGTCGCCGAACAGCGCCAGGAACAGTTCGAGCTGCCCCATCCCCTGCAGCCCGGCCAGGCCGAGGATCTCGCCCGGCCGGAGGTCGAACGAAGCGCCCTGCAAGCGCCCGACAGACAAGCCGGCGACGGACAGCACCGCAGGCGCGCCAGCTTGCGGCTCCGGCTTCGGCGGAAAGGTCGCACTGAGAGAGCGGCCGATGATTAGCTCCACTACCTCGTGGTCGGACACTGCATCTACGTCGTAGGTGCCGACATTGCGGCCGTTGCGCAACACACTGAGCGCATCGCAGAACAGGCGGACTTCCGGCATGCGGTGGGAGATGAACACGACCGTCGTGCCCCGCCGCTTCTCCGCCGCTACGATCGCGGCCAGCCACTCGATATCGCCGACTGACAGCGCGGAGGTTGGCTCGTCCAGGAGCAGGATGCGCGGTTTGCGCAGCAGGGTGCGGGCGATCTCGATCTTCTGACGCACCGGCAGGTCGAGATCGCGCACCACCTGCCGCGGCGAGACGCCGCCAATACCGAGCCGCGCGAGCAATTCGGCCACCATCGCCTCGCCGCGTCGGGCGCGCAGCAGGCCGGCGAAGCCCGTCGGTTGATAGGGCAGCAACACGTTCTCCCAGACCGTCAGGTCGGGCACCAGGGTCAGCTCCTGAAACGCGGTCTGGACGCCGAGCCCGTGTGCATCGCGCGGCGAATGCAACTCGGCGGCTTGCCCGAAGATCGTGATCCGTCCCGCATCCGCCCGGATCAGGCCGCTAAGCAGCTTTACCATGGTTGACTTGCCGGCGCCGTTCTCGCCAAGAAGCGCATGCACGCTGCCGGCGGGAACGTTCAGGCCGACGCCATCTAGCGCGACCGTGGAGCCGTAGGACTTGCGCACGCCCTCGGCGGCGATCGCGGGCGCCTGCGTCATCGTTTCGCTCCTCGGGGCGGAGTCGGCCGGAGCGATTTCGCCACGCCGGCGTGCCCGCTACTTCCCCGCGGTTTTCTCCGGCGCTCCGTTCAGAGCGGCCTGCAGGCCCACTTCCGGCGTATCTGGTGAATAAATCGCGGCAAACCAACCGGGATTGCTGATGATCGCCGGCTGGAAGACGTTGCAGCCCTGCTCCATCTCCTCCCAGGTACCCTTCACGCATAGTTTGACGGTTTCATCCGTGGCAATCGGCAGCGGCAGCTTGGTCAATTTGGGAATCTCGCCGCCATCGAGCTTCTTCACGGCTAGCTTCAGTGCAAGCGCGCCGGAATAGGGCGGCGACGCGTAGGAAATGCTGCTCTCCCCCATCGGCGTATACGTGCCCTGGGCGCCCTCCACCTGCTTGTCGCCAACTTTCAGCATCTGGATGCGGTGGCCGTTTGCGCCCTCTCCGGCGCAGGGGATCAGCTTGTCATCCGCGATCCCGGCCTCCTTCTCCATCGAGGCCGCGGTGTAGCACCCCACCTGCATCCAGAGCCCGTTGATGTCGCTCCAGGGATGGGTCGCGAGGATCTTGGTGAGCTCCGTGCGCGCGACCGCCTGGCTCCACATGCCGACACCCTCGGAAACGATGTGGATGCCAGGGTGCTTGGCAAACACCTCCTTCGCCGCCTGGGTGCGCTGCACGTCGACGGAGGTGCCGGGAACGCCGGTGATCACCACGATGTTGCCCTTGCCGTCCAGCTTCTTGGCCAGCCATTCCGCCGTGACCCGGCCGGCCTCGAGCTGGTCGATGTGCACGTTGTAGGCACAGGGCTCTGTGATCTCGGCGTCGTAGGCGATGATCAACACACCGGCCTCGCAGGCGTGGTGGACGACCTGGTTGAGCGCGGTCGGCGAGATCGGAAAGACGACGATCGCCTTGGCGCCTGCCTGCACCATGGCGTTGATCTGCTGGATCTGCCGCTGCGCATTCGGGCCGGCAACCTGCACCTCGAGATCGACCTTGTCCTTCATGCCGGGCGCGGCCGCCATTGCCTTGACCATATTCGCCGCTTCGGCCTGCCAGTCGTTGCCAATGTAGCTCATGCTCAGATAGATCTTGTATTTCGCGGCCATTGCGGCGCCGGGCGCCAGCAGCGCCGCGCCAAGAGCGCAGGCACCAGCAAGGGCGTATATCCTCTTTCGCATCGGCCTTCCTCCCTGGTTTACTTTCCGGCGTTCGCCGTTGCTTCCGCGTTCGCGTGCGCACGGTATACAAAAGACGCAGCGACGTATACGTCGGCAGCACCCGCCAAAATCGGCCCGGGCATGCTGCTTGCTCGCACGCCTCGTGACCGTCCGAGGGATGGCCACTCTCGCCACGCCGGTGTCCTCGACGACGCCCGCGAGGCGGCCTCGCGGGCAGGTGATGTGCACGGGTTTGGCCGCCTGATGCACGCCCGGGCCGATGCCCCAGCCCGGCAAGCATTGGAAGAAGCCGTACGCCACTGGCCCGGGGGGCGGCCGTCGCGCAGACCGCCCGGCACATCATGGATGATGTGTACCAGGCGACCGGTCAACCTCGCCTGCGCTTAGCCCTGCACTACGGCGAGGTGCGCCTCCGCCCCGACAGGAGCGAGATCGGCAAGCTGCGGGCACACCGTTGCCAGTTCGAGGCTGTGACCTTGAGTGACGCCTCGGGGCCGCTCTCAGGGTGCGGGCGGTGATCGACGAACAAAGGCGATGACAACGCCGTGCTTCGCCGACGAGCAAAGGGTGATGCAGTCGAAAGCGCGTGCGTGAAGATCGGCCGACCTCCTCAGCTTCGGAGGTGTGTCGCCTTGCGGCGGGTATCTCGCGGACGTTCCCGCTGGCTGCGGAGTTGCAGTGCGCTCAAAACTCGGGATCCCTCGGCGGCTATCGCCAGGTTCTGGTCCTTTCCATGCTTTCAGCGCCGAATCCTGCTACGCGCGGGCCACGCTCATCTTCGGTGCTAAACAGACGGGCGTCCGCTTAGCTCCGCATCGGCTCGACCGAGATCGCCAGCGCCTCCTCGTAGACGATATCGACCTGCTGACCGACCCGCAGACCGCGAATGAAGGCCTGGACCTGCGGGTTTGCGGGCTTTACCGTCCGCACGATGTTGCGCGGGCCGACGAAACTGACCGTGTTGTTCGCTGGATCGACGGCGGTGATGGTCACGCGCGCCTGACGGACGCGGGTGACCTCGCCGCCTGGCCGCTCGGCCGTCTGCCTGCGGTCCACGGTCACGCCTTCGAAAGGAGGTACTGGCCGGCGAGAAGACGTTCACCACCTGGGCGGCCAGTGCCTGATAGTAGGTGACGCTCACCCGATCCCCCGGCCGGATCTGATCGAGGTTCTGGACGTGGGGGCTGACGATCATGCTGAGCAATGCTCCCGATTGCGCGCCGCCGCCGCCGCGCAGCAGGAGCTCCCGGGATACCGGATCGACCGTCTCCACCACGGCGTTCACGGTGGTGGTCTGCTCGGCTTGTACAGAATGACAGGCGGCGAGCAGAACGGTCGCGCCCCCGCTGAGCAACAAGTCACGACGTCTCATCTCGTGCCTCCCAATTTCCGAACCTGCTTGCCCTGCAACTTCCCTAACCGTCATTTCCCGCGAGTGCTGCGAGGGCGTTTCCGTCCTGTATGGCAATTAGTGAGCGGTTGATCGCAATAACGGCCTCGCGCTGCATCTGAGTGAGCATCCGGCAGACCGTCTCCGTAGTCAGGCCGAGATAGTCGGCCACATCGGATCGGCTCATCGGCAGCTCGATGCAGCGGCCGGAGGCGCCCGTACGATCCGCCATCTCCAGAAGAAATCCGGCGATGCGCTCGGAAGCCGTCATTCGGCCGAGTGCGAGCACCCGCGCTTGCTCAGAGCGGAGCTTCTTCGCCGACAGGGTCCGCCAGCGGCGCGCGAAGTCCGGATTGCGATCGGCGTAGGCTTCGAGGCTGCGGTGTATATAGCGGCGCAAAATCGCCGGCGTAACCGCCTCCATACCGAACGTATGCTCGTCCAGCGCCTCCAAGCCGAAGAAGTCCCCAGGGAGCAGGAATTCCCCGATCTGGCGCCGCCCATCGCTCATCAGGCGGACGGTTCTTACGCAACCGCTGATGACGAGGTAGCTGTAACCGGCCGGATCGGTCTGCGCGATGATGACGGCGTCCCGCTCGGCACGGATGAGGTTGGCGCGGATGCCCGCGAACTCCTGGGACCGGACTTTCGCCGGGCCGGCCGGATCCGCCTCAAGGAGGCGCAGCACGGCCGAGTTGCCGGGCGTACGGCGCGGCTGCAAGTCGGCCAGCATTTCTCCCCCAACACTGAACGGCTGCCGTAGCATTACGCTTGAGCAAATTTCGGTAAACTCCGATACACTCCGTACGGAGATCCACGTACATCGGAGGCGGCCGTGAGCTCGGGGACTGTTCACGTGGTTGACGACGATGCTTCCATCCGGGATTTGCTTCGTGTCCTCCTCGAAGCGTCTGGCTTCTCCGTTGCGACATACGGAACCGCGACGGAGTTTCTGGCGGCTGGGCCATTCACCGGTGGCGGGTGTCTTCTGACGGATATCTGGATGCCCGACCTGAGTGGGTTGGAGCTACAGGAGCGCCTATCCTCGAGCGGAGCCGGTCTTCCGGTCATCGTGATGACCGGGCAAGGTGACGTGCCCCTTGCGGTGCGGGCGATGAAGGCTGGGGCGATCGACTTTCTGGAAAAGCCGTTCGAGGGCGGGGAGCTGATCGACGTAGTGGAGCGGGCGCTGCGGCAAAGCCGGACGGCCGAGCAATCGGATCGCCTTGCGGCGAAGGCAACGCGCAAGGTCTCGGAGCTGACGCCACGTGAGCGCGAGGTACTCGGTATGCTGATCGTCGGCCTGTCGACGAAGGCGATCGCGAACCGACTCGGCGCGAGTCCGCGCACCATTGAAGTCCACCGCGCGCGGGTCTTTGGGAAACTCGATGCGGATACCCTGCCGGAACTCGTGCGCATCTCGCAAGCGGCCGGTGTGACGCCGACAGAGGAGGCGCCGGTTGTCGAGTGAAAGAATCCCGATTCCGCCATATGTTCCATCCGACCAGGCGCGCTTCTGGCTCGGGACACTGACGGAGTTGGCGGACGCGGGCTTCGTCGGCACGGATCTGGGCGGCGTCATTATCTCCTGGAACCCGGGCGCGGAAAGGTTATTCGGCTACACGCCGTCGGAAATACTGGGCCGCCCGATAGGCGCGCTGATCCCAACGGACAAACGGGCGGAAGAAGCTGCGAGCCTCGCTCGCATCCGGGCCGGCGAGGCCTCCGTGCGGCTCGAGACGGAGCGGCTGCGCAAGGACGGACGCAGGACGCCGGTCTCGTTGACCACGTCGCCGGTGCTGAACGAGCGAGGCGAGGCGATCGGGGTTTCCGTCATCGCCCGCGATCTGAAAAGGACGTTCCTGATCGACGCGGAACTTCTGCGCCGTGAGGCGGTTCTGCGCTCAATCCTCGACGCGGTGCACGAGGCGCTCATCATCATCGGCGAGAACGGACTGATAAGGTCGTTCAGCGCCACCGCGGAGCGTCTGTTCGGCTATGCCCCGGAGGAGGTGACCGGGCAGAATCTGAGCGTCCTCATGCCCGAACCGCACCGGGGCGAGCAGGACGCGTACGTGGCGCGATATCTCCAGACGGGCGAACGCCACCTCGTCGGCGTCGGACGTGTCGTTGCCGGCCAGCGCAAGGACGGCAGCACGTTTCCGATGGAGCTATCGGTGAGCAAGATTGCCCTCCCCGGAGTTCGGCAGTTCACGGTGTTCATTCGCGACCTCACGGAGCCTCAAGACCGCGAGCGCCGGCTGGCCGGGCTGCGATCGGAGCTCGTCCATGTCTCGCGCCTGAACGACCTTGGCCAGATGGTGTCAACCCTCGCCCACGAGGTCGCACAGCCGCTCACTTCGCTCACCAATTATCTCAGCGGCTCCCGTCGGCTGCTGGCGGCCGGCCGCCCTGAGGCCGCCGGGCAAGCACTCGAGCGCGCCGCAGAACAGGCCAGCCGTGCGACCCGCATTGTGCAGGGCCTGCGGGATTTCATGCGCAAAGGGGAAACGGAGAAGCGGGTCGAGGAATTGCGTACGACGATCGAGGAGGCGGGCGCGCTTGCCATGCTCGGCGTCGCGCACAAGCTCGACCTCACACTGCAGGTGAGCCCCGACGCCGCGCGGGCCGTCATCGACAAGGTCCAGATTCAGCAAGTCCTGTTCAACCTGATCCGCAACGCCGCGGAGGCGATGGCGGATTGCCCGCGCGGGACCATTTCGATCGCCGTTGCGCGCGACGGCGAGATGGCCGAGATCGGCGTCGCCGATACCGGCCCAGGGTTCAGCGAAGAAGTTGGCGCCAAGCTGTTTCAACCCTTCGTGACGAGTAAGCCAAACGGCATGGGTGTGGGGCTCTCCGTCTGCCGCACCATCGTCGAGGCGCATGGCGGTCGGATATGGGCCAATGCCGCTCTGTCCGGCGGCGCGCTATTCAAGTTTACCGTTCCCCTCCCGGCGCAGCCGTCCGAGAGGACGGACCGGCGCGCCTGACATAGATCAAGGCGGAGGCCGAGGCCGCCAGCTACGCCCCAGCATTGTACTCGTTCGGAAAGCACCAACTCCGAATGCAACAGGATCTCGCGAGCGCCGTGGGCGTGGTCGATGACGACCCGGCCGTCCTCGACTCCTTCCGCTTCATGCTCGAAGTGGCCGGCTATCGCGTCTTGACCTTTCGCTCTGCGTCCGAGTTCCTTGCCCACACATCGGACCCGCCCTGCTGTCTGATCCTCGATCAGCAGATGCCGGACCTCACCGGCCTCGAACTCGTCGCGCGCCTGCGCTCGGACGGCATCATGTTGCCGATCCTGCTCGTAACCGGATGGCCTTCGTCCGCCATCGATGCCCGGGCAGCCGAGCTCGGCGTCGAGGGGGTGCTCGAGAAACCGCCCAGCGAGGGCGATATCCTGAGCTTCGCCGCGGCGTATCTTTAGGAGGGCAGCCAGTTCGTTCCAAACCGGACCGCCGTCGCGAGCCGTCGGGGACGGCGCGACGATCCATTATGACGCCTGATGCCCGATTGACATAGATCAGTCCGGCGGCCCGAGACGTCGCCTAAACCGGCGTATTCGCGCGGCACGCAGCGCGGCGAACGAGGGGGGTGCCCCATGCGAGCCTTGGTGTACGCCGCGGCCTGGCTGGCGGTCGTCACGTTCCGTGCCGATGCCCAGGCACCCGCCCCAGTGCGCGTCGGAACCGTGATCGCGCAGGAACGCCCGATCGTGCGTGGCGAGGAATTCGTCGGGCGCATCGAGGCGGTCGAGCGGGTCGACGTGCGGGCGCGCGTGACCGGCTATCTCGATGCCGTCCTCTTCAAGGAAGGGGACACCGTCAAGGAAGGCGCTCCGCTCTTTCGTATAGAGCAGGATCCCTTCCAGGCCGCCGTCCAGCAGGCGCAAGGTGCGCTGTTGCGAGCCCAGGCCGACTACACCAACGCGACACTCCAGGCACAGCGGGCGGAGGAACTGGTCAAGACGAGCGTTACGTCGCTTGCCGAACGGGACCGCAAGGTCGCGGAACAGAAGAAGGCACAAGGCGACGTTATTACCGCCGGCGCCAATCTCAAAACGGCACAGATCAACCTCGGCTATACCGATATGACGGCGCCGATCTCGGGCATGGTGGGACGCACGCGCGCGACGAGAGGCAACGTGGTCGGCCCGGACAGCGGCGTGCTCACCACGATCGTCAGCCAGGATCCCATGTACGTCGTCTTCCCGGTCAGCCAGCGGGATTTCCTGCGGCTCGAAGGCGAGCGGGAGAAGGTTGGTGAGCATCTCGT
The DNA here is from genome assembly GCA_963795435.1 of uncultured Alphaproteobacteria bacterium. Taxonomy (GTDB): domain Bacteria; phylum Pseudomonadota; class Alphaproteobacteria; order Acetobacterales; family Acetobacteraceae; genus JAFKFI01. The sequence goes on along the minus strand of CAWCHV010000007.1, from coordinate 1,863,029 downwards.
GGTCAAGCTCGTCTTCTCCGACGGACAGACCTACGCCCAGACCGGCAAGATCGACTTCGTCGATGTGACGGTGGACCGTGCGACCGATTCGGTCACGGTACGCGCCGACGTCCCCAATCCAGGCGACAAGCTGATCGATGGGCAGCTCGTGCGCGTGCTCGTCCAAGGCGACAAGCCCGATTTGCGCATCCTCATCCCGCAATCTGCGCTGATCGCCGATCAGCAAGGAGTGTACGTCTTCGTCGTCGAGAACGGAAAGGCGGTTGTGCGCCGCCTCAAGACCGGCGGCGAGAATGGCAGCGATATCATCGTCGTCAGCGGGCTGAAACCGGGCGAGCAGGTGATCGCCGAGGGAATGGAAACGCTGCGGCCCGGAGCGCCGGTCTCGCCCAACCCGGCGCAGCCAGCGCTGAACCGGAGCTAGGCCGTGCTCTCCTCGATCTTCGTCAACCGGCCGCGTCTGGCGGGGGTCATCGCGATCGTGACCACGATCGCGGGACTCGTCTCGCTGCTCGCAATCCCGATCGCCCAGTATCCCGATATCGTCCCGCCGCAGGTCTCGGTGACCACGTCCTATCCCGGCGCGTCCGCCGCGGTGGTCGAGTCCACGATCGCCCAGCCGATCGAAAGCCAGGTCGTCGGTGTCGACAAGGCGATCTACATGAAATCCGTCTCGGGTAATGACGGCAGCTACAATCTCGTCGTCTCCTTCGAGCTCGGCACCAATCCCGACATCAACACGGTGAACGTCAACAACCGTGTGCAGGTCGCGCTGGCCAAGCTGCCCGAGGACGTGCGGCGCCAGGGCGTGACCGTGAAGAAGAAATCCTCCGCGTTGCTCGGCGTGCTCGCGATCTACTCGCCGAAGCGCAGCAAGGACGAGCTGTTCGCGTCGAACTACGCGACGATCAACCTGCTGGACCGCATCAAGGCGACGCCTGGCGTGGGCGACGCCTATCTGTTCGGGCCGCAGGACTATGCGATCCGCGCCTGGATCCGTACCGACCGGCTCACCGGCCTCGGGCTCACGAGCGGCGACATCGTCAAGGCGATCCAGAGCCAAAACGTGCAGGCCGCGGTCGGGCGGATCGGCGCGCGGCCGATGTCGGACGACCAGCAGCTCCAGCTCAACATCCAGACCAAGGGGCGGCTCTCCTCGCTGGCCGAATTCGAGAAGATCGTCATCCGCACCAATCCCGACGGCTCGGTGCTGCGCCTCGGGGACGTCGCGCGGCTCGAACTTGGCGCCTCCAATCTCGACAAGGCGACCCGGCTGAATGGCGCGCCCGCGACACTCGTGGCGCTCTACCAGGCGCCGGGCGCCAACGCGCTGAGCACCGTCGGCGCCATTCGCGCGCTCATGAATGACGCGGCGAAGGACTTTCCCGAGGATCTCGCCTGGAAGTTCACCTACGATCCGACAACGTTCGTCTCCGCGACGATCCACGAGGTGCAGAAGACGCTGATCGAGGCCTTCGTCCTCGTGGTGATCGTCGTCTTCCTGTTCCTCGGCAACCTGCGTGCCACCCTCATCCCGACGATCGCCGTGCCGGTGAGCCTGATCGGCACCTTCGTGGTGCTCAACGCGATCGGCTACTCGGCCAACACGGTCTCGCTGCTTGCCGTCGTGCTGGCGATCGGCATCGTGGTCGATGATGCGATCGTCGTGGTCGAAGCCGTCGAGGCGGAGATGGAGGCGAACCCCGCCCTAACCCCCTCCGAGGCGACGATCCGGGCGATGGGCAAAATCACCGCGCCGATCGTCGCGATCACGATGGTGCTGCTCTCGGTCTTCGTGCCGGTGGCCTTCATCCCCGGCATCTCGGGCGAACTCTTCCGGCAGTTCGCGATCACCGTCGCGGTATCGATGTTCCTCTCCGCGATCAACGCGCTCACCCTCTCGCCTGCGCTCTGCGCGTTGCTGCTCCGTCCGCATCACGGGCCGCGGCGCGGCATTATGGGAGGGGTGATGCGCGGGATCGACTGGGTGCGCGACCGCTATGGCGCGGCGGTGCTGCGGCTGGTCCGCATCTCGATCATCGGGCTTGCGATGGTGGCGGTCGCGCTGATTGGAACCGCGAGCCTCGCCAAGATCACGCCCACCGGCTTCCTGCCCGAGGAGGATCAGGGTGCGTTCTTCGTCATCGTCCAGCTCCCCTCTGGCGCCTCGCTCGGACGCACCACGGAGGTCGTGCGGCAGGTCGAGGACATCCTGAAGCAGGAGCCTGCGGTCGAAGATTACAGCTCTACGATCGGGCTCAACTTCATCGACAACTACGCGCAGCCGAATTCAGCCTTCGTCATCGTCTCGCTCAAGCCGTTCGAGCAACGGGCCGGGCACGACGGCTCGGCGCCGGCGCTGATCGCGCGTCTCGGCGAGAAGTTCCGCGGCATCAGGGGCGGGCGCGCGGTGCCGCTGGCGCCGCCGCCGATCATCGGCCTCGGCCAGGGCGGCGGCTTCAGCTACGTGCTGCAGGACTACACAGGCGGCAATCCACGTGCGTTGGCGCAGGTGCTGCGCGGCCTTCTCGTCGCAGCGAACCAGGACCCGAAACTGACCCGCGTGTTCAGCACTTTCTCGGCCGACACGCCATCCGTCTTTCTCGATATCGACCGTGACAAGGCGCAGGTGCTCGGCGTCGATGTGAACAGCATCTTCCAGGCGCTGCAGGCCTCGCTCGGCGGATTCTACGTCAACGACATGAACCTGTTCGGCCGTACCTGGCAGGTGCAGGTACAGGCCGAGGCGGAGGACCGGCGCTCGATCGACGACATTTACCGCATCAACGTGCGCAGCGCGGACGGCAAGATGGTGCCGCTGCGCAGCCTCGTCGAGGTCCGCATTGTACTTGGGCCGCAGGCACTCATCCGCTACGACAACCGCCTCGCGGTCACCGTGCAAGGCAGCCCCGCGTCGGGCGTTTCGTCCGGCCAGGCACTCGCCGCGATGGAGCGGGTCGCGGAGCAGGCGCTGCCGAAGGGCTATCGCGGCGCGTGGACGGATATCTCGTTCCAGGAGAAACGCGCCGAGGGCAAGACGGCGATCATCCTGGGCTTCGCTCTGCTCTTCGCCTACCTATTCCTCGTCGGCCTCTACGAAAGCTGGACGATCCCGGTCGCGGTGCTGCTCTCCGTCACCGTCGGCGTGCTCGGTTCCTTCCTCGGCATCGTGCTGTTCGGTCTGACATTGGACCTCTACGCGCAGATCGGCATCGTTGTCCTGATCGGGCTCGCGGCGAAGAACGGCATCCTCATCGTCGAATACGCCAAGGAGCGGCGTGAGCACGGCGTGCCTCTGCTGGAGGCGGCCACCGAGGGGGCGCGGCTTCGCTTCCGCCCAGTGATGATGACCTCCTTCGCCTTCATCCTCGGCCTCCTTCCGCTGGTCGTCGCCGAGGGACCGTCGATGCTGGCACGCAAGAGCGTCGGCACGCCGGTCTTTGCCGGCATGATCCTCGCGTCCTTCCTTGGCATCTTCGCGATCCCGCCGCTCTATGTTTTCTTCCAGCGTATCCGCGAGCGCCTCCGCCCGTCCGCCCGACCGCGTCCCGCCGAGCCGGAGGCGCCGGTGCCCGCGCATCTCACCGGAGAACATACGGTGTGACGCGCCGTACGACGCTCTTCGCATCCGCCCTGGCGCTCATCGCACTTCGCGGTCCGGCGGAGGCGGCGAACGTCCGGCTTCCTGAGGATCGGATGTATGTCCTGCACTCCAAGGCTATTGGCACTTGCCCGTCGCTCGACTGGCATATCGCGGCCCAGCCGGACGGCACGCTTTCCGGCCTGATCGCCTGGGACAACATGAACTCGATCGCCAAGGCGACCGGACGCGTCGATCGCCAGAACCGGACCTTCTCCATGACCGCGATCGTCGTGGGCGCGGAAGAGCGGAAGGCGGCGATCGACGGACAGGTGAGGAAGGACGGGTGGCTTATCGCCAACGTGCGCGGCGATCGCATCAACCGTTCGACGATCGCCGTTCCGATCTACGCGGGGCCGCCCGGCTCCAAGTGAGTAGGCGCCGCAGAGCGCCCGGTCAACGCGCCTTGGCGCCGTTTCGTGCGGCGGGCCAGACAGGTTCGGGGATGAACTTGTAGGGATAGTCCGGCTCGGTGTAGCCGTGCGGCTCCTGGCGCTTGGGCAGCTTCACCTTGTCGCGCGGAACCTCCTCGTAGGGGATGTGGCGGAGGAGGTGCGAGATGACGTTCAGGCGTGCGCGCCGCTTGTCGTTGGAGCGGACGACGTACCAGGGTGCCCAGGCCGTGTCCGTCGCCTTGAACATCTCGTCTCGCGCGCGGGAGTAATCATACCAGCGGCTATAGGACTTCAGGTCCATCGGCGACAGCTTCCAGACCTTCCGCCCATCATCGATCCGCGCCTCGAGCCGGCTCGTCTGCTCCGCCTCGCTGACCTCGAGCCAGTACTTGAAGAGGGTGACGTCGGACTCGATCATCGCCTTCTCGACGCCGGGGATCATGGCGAGGAATTTTTGCGCCTGCTCCTCGGTGCAAAATCCCATCACGCGTTCCACGCCGGCGCGGTTGTACCAGCTCCGGTCGAAGATCACGATCTCACCCGCCGAGGGTAGATGGGGGATGTAGCGCTGCGCGTACATCTGAGACCTCTCGCGCTCGGTCGGCGCGGGAAGTGCGACCACCCGGAACACGCGCGGGCTGACGCGCTCCGTGATCGCCTTGATGACGCCGCCCTTCCCGGCGCCGTCCCGGCCCTCGAACACGATGCAGATCTTGGCACCCTTGTGTACGATCCATTGCTGCAGCTTGACGAGTTCGATGTGAAGTGCCGCGAGCTCGCGCTCATAATCCTTGCGCTTCAATCGCCCGTTCGGTTCCTCGCCAGGCCGGCCTTCCTTGCGCTTCGACTTCATGCCCTGGACTCCCGCTGGCGCCTATGCGTCGGGCGCGTTCTTGGGCCAGGAGAAGAACAGCCCGATGTCGCCTGGCCGCCCTTCCTTGTAGTTCAGGATGCGCGCCGAGAATTCGAAACCGCCCGGCTTCAGGCTGGTCCTCCAGTAGTCGTGCACGACGCGCCCGCCGGCGGGCAGTGTCGCGAGCCATGCCGGCTCCGCGCCGGCTAGGGGCTCCTTCGGCTTGTTGATCGGCGGCAGGTCGGCATTGATGATGGCGCGCCCGTTATCCGAGCAGAAAGCGCTCGGAAACGAGGTGAGCAGCAGCTCCGTCTCACCACGATCGAAGGCGCGCCGGATGCGGTCTAGCACGACGCGGACCTTGCTTTCGTCGAGCTGGAAATCTTCGAGCCGCTTCTTGAACGCGGCCAATTCCTCGCGTTCCTGCTGCTTGAGCTGCTCCTCGGCCTCCCGATCCCGCCGTCGCTGGGCCTCGCGCTCGGCAAACAGCGATGCGAGGGACAGGCCCGGACTCGACACGCCTGACATTCGACTCCCCTCCGATCTCCAATTCTGCGAAAATCTCCTCGCCGAGAGCCGCGCGCTCACTGATCTGCATCAATTGGCAAGGCCACGGGCAGCTCGATCAGGCGACATCACCACCGAGCGGCTGTCGGGGTCAGCGCCTCGTCTCCGTCGGGTTGCGCCGGCTGCTTGTGCCAGACAGGACCGTGTCGGCCCAGAACCGGGCGTTCGGGGTGCCGAGCGGCTGCGCCCGTTTGGGTAGCCTCTGTGGGTACGGCGGCCAAGCGAGTGGGACCGGCACATCCGGCGGCCATCCCGGGCTGGAGCAGCGTTGCCAACGCCCGCCAGCGCGGCAGCCTGGCCAGCCGAGTGCGACAATCATCGTGGCGCGTCTGTTCCCGAAGCCGACAGAGTGTTGAACGTGTGCTGCGCGATCATGCGCTCCTCGTCGGTCGGGATTGCCCAGGCGGAGACGCGGGATTGGTCGGCGCTGATGCGGCCGGTTCCTGCCCCGTTGCGTGCGGCGTCCGGCTCGAGACCGAGCCAGGCGCAGCCCTCCATCACGGCGGCGCGTGTCGCGGGATCGTTTTCACCGATGCCGGCGGTGAAGACGAGCGCGTCGAGCCCGCCCAGAGCGGCGGCCATCGAGCCGATCTCGCGCACGATGCGGTTCACGAACAGCGCGATCGCCTCGGCGGCCTTCGGATCGACCGAGGCGCGCAGGGTTCGCATGTCGGACGATATGCCGGACACGCCGAGCAGGCCGGAGCGACGGTATATGAGGTCCTCGATCGCGCGAGCGTCCATACCTTGCTCGTCCATCAGATAGAGCAAGACGCCCGGATCGATCGAGCCGCAGCGTGTGCCCATCATCAGTCCGTCCGCGGCGGTGAATCCCATCGTGCTTGCCACGCTGCGCCCGTCCCGTACCGCGCACAGACTTGCCCCGTTGCCGAGATGCGCGATCACCACGCGCGCCGCGGCTAGCTCGGGCGCGATAGTGCGCAAGCGCGAGGTGACGAATTCGTACGACAGTCCATGAAAGCCGTAGCGATGCACGCCCGCTTCGGAGAACGCGCGCGGGATCGCGAAAGCTTGCGCGACCCAGGGCTGTGAGCGATGGAATGCGGTATCGAAGCAGGCTACCTGAGCGACATGCGGCGCGGCGTCCGCGATCACCCGGATCGGCGCGAGATTGTGAGGCTGGTGCAGCGGCGCGAGCGGGATGAGCCCGGCGAGCGCCTCGACAACGCCAGGCACGACCCTCACCGGCGCGGCGAACCAGGTTCCGCCATGTACGACGCGATGGCCGATCGCCACCACCCGTACTCCACCGAGCAATTCCTGGCAGGTCCGCAGGATCTGCAGCGTTGCCGCCGCGTGATCCAGCTCATTCGCCTTCCAGCCTTGCTCGGCAAGCGTTCGGCCCGTCGCGTCCGCGACCTTCAACCTCGGTGCGACTCCGATTGCCTCAACCTGACCATGCAGCCGCAGCGGCAGATCGTCGCCGGCTCCATAGATCGCGAACTTGATGCTCGACGATCCGGCATTGAGCACGCCGAGGCAGCCCTGCATGGTCCAGTCCCCGGCCGTTCAGGCGACGATATTCGCGCCGCCGTCGACATAGACGGTGCCGCCGGTGATCCGTCGCGCGAACGGCGTCGCGAGATAGGCACAGGCGAAGCCGACATCCATGATATCCACCAGCTCCCCGATCGGCGATTTCTGTGCGGCTTCATTGAGCAGCAGCTCGAAATCCTTGAGGCCGGAGGCGGCGCGTGTCTTGAGCGGCCCCGGCGAGATCGCGTGCACGCGGATATCGGACGGGCCGAGCTCGAAAGCGAGATAGCGGCACGCGGCCTCGAGCGCCGCCTTCACCGGACCCATGACGTTGTAGTTCGGCACGACCCGGTTCGCGCCGTAGTAGCTCATCGCGAACATCGCTCCGCCCCCGGTCATCAGCGGCGCGGCGAGCCGGGCCATGCGGATGAAGGAGTGGCAGGAAATGTCCATCGCCTTCGCGAATCCCTCGGCCGAACAGTCGAGCAGCCCGCCTTGCAGATCCTCCTTCGGCGCGAAGGCGATTGAGTGGACGAGGATGTCGAGCTTGCCCCATTCGTCGCGTATGCGGTCGAACACCGCCTCGAGCTGGTCCGGTGCGGCAACGTCGAGCGGTGCGGTGATCGTCGCTTCCAGCTCCTTGGCGAGCGGCTCGACATGCGGGCGGGCTTTTTCGTTCAGCCAGGTGATCGCGAGCTCCGCGCCCGCGGTGCGAAACGCCTTGGCGCAGCCATAGGCGATCGAGTGCTCATTAGCGACGCCAACAACGAGTGCCCTATGGCCGGTGAGCACGGGACGGATCTGATCGCTCATGTGGGTGCCCTATTGGATGGCGGCGGCGGCGCTGGCACGGCGCGCATCGGCGACGAGCACCGCGACCGCGCAGGATGCGAGCCGGGTGATCGCGGAGTCAGCACGGCTTGTCAGGATGATCGGCACGCGCGCGCCGAGGATGATCCCGGCCGCATCGGCCCCCGCCAGAAAGGTGAGACTTTTGGCGAGCATGTTGCCTGCCTCGAGATCGGGCACGACGAGCACGTTGGCGCGACCCGCGACAGGCGACTTGATCTGCTTGATCGCCGCGGCCTCCATGCTGATCGCGTTGTCGAGCGCGAGCGGACCGTCCAGCACCGCGCCGGTGATCTGGCCGCGGTCCGCCATCTTGCAGAGCGCGGCGGCCTCAATGGTGGACGGCACCTTGGGATTGACCGTCTCCATCGCGCTCAGGATCGCGACCCGCACCTCCGGCGCGACGAGAGCGTGCGCGAGGTCGATCGCGTTCTGCACGATGTCGATCTTCTCCTCGAGACTCGGCGCGATGTTGACTGCCGCATCGGTGATGATGAGCGGCTGCTCGTGTTCGGGCACGTCCATGACGAAGCAATGGCTGATGCGCCGTGCCGTGCGGATGCCGCTCTCGCGCGCCACCACAGCGCCCATCAACTCGTCGCTATGCAGGCTGCCTTTCATCAGGGCTTCAGCGCGGCCGCACCGCACCAGCTCCACCGCCTTCGCTGCCGCGTCGTGGCTGTGCGCTGCCTCGACGCGCTCAAATGGCGCGAGATCGACCCCAGCAGCACGCGCTGCGGCCTCGATTTTCGCGGGCGATGCAACGAGGATCGGCACGACTAGGCCGAGCCGCGCCGCTTCGACCGCCGCCTGCAACGACACCGCGTCGCACGGATGGGCGACGGCCGTAATGATCGGCCGTTTCGCCTTGGCCGCCGCAATCAGCCGCTGGTATTTCTCGTGCGCGCGATGCCCGCCGGCGGCTGCGTCAAGCATGAGCCGCCTCCTTGCGGGCCGTGCTCGGTGTCTCGATGCCGAACAGAGGCTCTACCTCATCGAGGCGACGGCGTCCCTCGGCATCCAGCACGCCGCTCGCATGAACGACTTGGCGGAGCGCGCCCAACGCAGCACGGCGTGGCGCCTGATCGCGCGGCAGCAGCTTCGGTATGGCCCGGATCGCGCGCTGCTCATCAAGGCGAACGAGCAGATACTGCGTCCGCAGCACGTCTTTAAGCTGCGTCAAGGTCAGCCGGCGATCCGCGGGTTGTGCGGCGCGGACCGCCTGGATCATCGCGAACCCGCGCTCGTCCACACTACCTCCGGGGAGTTGCACGTATATCAGTGCCCGCAGCGCCGCTTCGGCGGGGCCGCCGCGCTCGAACTGCGTCTCCAGCTCGGCGCGCAGCCGTGTCTCGCTCGCCTCGCGTGCGAGATCCCGCTCGATGCGACGCGTCGTGAGTGGCACCTGCGGTCCAAGCCCGACCGCGGCCTGGAGCACAGGGGAGCCGTAGGTGTTGAGGAAGAATGACTCGATCCAGGCATCGCGGGTTCGTCCGCAGAGATCAAGCCAGGCGACGATCTGCTCGGAGGCCGCCCTCTCCATCTGCAGGAACGGATTGTCCGGCGACACCGGTTTGCGTTGCGCGCGCGCCTGCTCGGCTAGCGCCTTCACCGGCTGCATCGCTGGATTTTTGTCCGAGAACATTGCGAAGCGGACCCTGTGGGGATGCAATCCTCGCTGCAGCTCGGCGCCTTGTTCACTGGACAGCGCGCGCACCGTGGGGCCGCCCAGTGTGCGATAGAGTCCTAGCGCGGAGTCCGAGAGACGCGCAGCGGCTGCGAATCGGAGATCGTCCTCCGGCGAGTTCGTCCCCACCGCGCGGATCTGGTCGAGCGTGCGCGCTTCGATCCGGAACAGGTATTTCCCGTGGATCAGCTCAGGATGCTCCATCCCCGGCTCCACCTCGGTGATGACCGCCTCGTACAGCCCCGGCGGCAGCACGTTGATCATCTCCATGCAAGTCGCAAACTCGCCGTGCTCCTTGTTCGCGACCTTGCCGGAGACGAAGATGCCGAGATGGCCGATCGTCTGGTGCAGCGTGTAGACGATCGTCTGTCCGTTTGCGACGACCTCCCGCTCGTGGTCGTAGAGATCGGTGATCCAGCCGAGCGCCTGCTGGGGTGGCGTGATGTTGTCGCCCCATGAGCAGAACACGATGATCGGCGAGCGGATGTTGCGCAAGTCGATACGCAGCCCGTCTGAGGCGCGGAGCTGGCCGGTCGGAAGCTTGTTGCCGACGAACAGATTGTCGGCGGTCCACTGCATCTCTTCGGAATTGAGCAGTACCGGGCTGCCCCACCAGGTCTCAAACTCAAGAAAACGCTCGGCCTCATTGTCGACATTGGAATAGACCTTGTAAGCCTTCTCCCAGTAGGTGTTCGCGAGATTGAGCGATTCGAAGTTGGCGACGAGGTTCGCGCCGTCAAAGATTCCGTGGCCGAGATCGCCGGCCAGCGCAGTCAGCCAAGTGCCGCCGAGCACACCGCCTAGGTAGCGCATCGGGTTCTTGCCGCGCACGCCGGCCCAATAAGAGAGCGGCGAGCCCGCGAGCACGATCGGGCCAGCGAGCTCCGGCCGCATCGCTGCCATCATCATGATTTGCCAACCCGCCTGACAGTTGGCGACGATCACCGGCTTGCCGTCCGCTTCCGGATGCAACGAGGCGACCTCCTCGAGGAAGGCCGCCTCGGCGCGGCAGACATCCTCGATCGTTTGGCCGGGTTCCGGCTTGGGAAGGAAGCCGACAAAATAGCAGGGGTGGCCCGCTGCGAGCGCGACGCCGATCTCGCTGTCCTGCTTCATGCCACCGATGCCCGGCCCGTGTCCCGCCCGCGGATCGACGACGATGAAGGGCGGCTTCTGCGGATCCATCCGCACCCCCTCGGGCGGCCGAATGCGGACGAGGAGGTAGTTCACCGGCCGCGGCAGCGTGCGACCGTCGCGAACAAGCTCCGCCCCGAATGTCAGGACGTTCGGTGCCTTGCTCGCCTGATGGGCAAAATAGCCGTTCCCGCGCTCGCGCAGGATGTCCAGCAACAAGATCGAGCGCTGGCACGCATCCAGCCAATAGTCATATGTCGCCTGCAAGCCATTCAGCAACATCGGAGCTCCTGTTTCGCCATGATCCCGCCGGCTGCCCGCAGACGCCCGCAGACGCCCGCAGACGCCCGCAACCTGACACGCAAGCCGCGGGCCAATGTGTGACATTACCGCGACTGCGTGCACCTTCCCGGGCACGCGAGTGTGACCACATTGATCTGGCTCAATTGAGCGTTGGCAAAATCGGCGCCATGCTGTTGCCCATGAGAGTGAGCCGAATGTTGCTCGGGCGTGCGTCGCGGTTGGCGGCGAGCTGCCTGATGCTCCATGCGGGCTTCTCGCTTCCGGCCGGCGGGCAGCCCGCTCCACCGACTGTTGCGGCGGACACGAATGCGCCGAAGGCCTCGGTCTTCACCACCCAGCAGATCGACGCGCTGCTCGCGCCGATCGCGCTCTATCCGGACACGCTGCTGACCCAGATGCTGATCGCCTCGACCTTTCCCCTGCAGGTCGTGGCCGCCGCGCGCTGGCTCAAGGAGCCGGGGCACGCGGACCTGAAGGGCGACGCTCTGACCAAGGCGCTCGAGCCGCTCGACTGGGATCCGAGCGTGAAGTCGCTCATCCCCTTCCCGCAGGCACTCTCGCAACTCGACAACAATCTCGAATGGACCCAGCAGCTGGGCTACGCGTTCGCGAACCAACAGAAGGAGACGCTGGACAGCATCCAGCGTCTGCGGCACCAGGCGCAGGCGGAGGGCAATCTCAAATCCACCCCACAGCAGGTGGTGCTGACAGAGGGGGCCGACGGCGCGGCTCTCGCCCCGGGTGGGGCAACCGGGGCAAGCGCTCCGCCAAGCAATACGATCGTCATTCAGCCCGCCGACCCAAATGTGGTTTACGTACCGACCTACAGCCCGGCTACCGTGTATGGCACCTGGCCCTATCCCGCCTATCCGCCGGTCGCCGCGTATCCGGCTCCGGCCTACATGCCCGGAACGGCGCTGATGAGCGGCCTCGCCTTCGGGGCAGGCGTCGCGATCACCGCGGGGCTTTGGGGGTGGGCAGGCAGCAACTGGAGCAACGGCAGCGTCAACATCAACGCCAATCGCTGGAACAACATCAACGTCAACCGGACACGAACCGCAGCCAATACCTGGAGCCCATCCCTTAACCGGGCCGGCGAGCGAACGACCGCCAACCTAAGTCGGCCGCCAGCGGGACCAGTCGGACGCCCTGGGCGGAATACCGGATTGCCGCCGAACGCGATCGGGCGGCAGAGCGTCGGCGTTTCGTCCGGGCTCGTGGACCGCCCCCGGCCCCCCTCCGGGGCCGGCAATCTGCCGAACCGTCCCAATCTCAGCCCCGGAAGCCGCCCTGGGGGCGGCCAAATCCAGCGGCCCGGGGGCGGCCCAGGTCAACGGCCTGGCGGCGGCCAGGTCCAGCGTCCCGGTGGAGGTCAGGTCCAGCGTCCCGGAGCCTCGCCCGGCCAATTGCCGGCCCGCCAGCCCGGTCAGGGCGGCAGGCCCGGGGCGAGCGCGGGGAACTCGCCACGCCAGCAGCCGGGCGGCTTCGGCGGACAGAGAGCAAATGCAGGGGCGTTCGGCGGCATGGGCGAGGGCAATCGCGCGGCCGCTTATGGGCAGCGCGGCACGCAGAGCAGGCAATTTAGCAGCGCGCAGCAGTCCGGAGGACGCGGCGGCGGCTTCCAGGGTGCCGGCGCGTCGCGCGGCGGCGGCGGCTTCCAGGGTGCCGGCGCGTCGCGTGGCGGCGGCGGTGGCCGTGGTGGCGGTGGCCGTGGCGGTGGCGGTGGCCGTGGTGGCGGACGACGATAGATGATGAAACACATTCGGCCCCTGGTTCCGCATCTCGTGCTGGCCGCCACTCTTCTATGTTGCGCGATTCCGCCGGCGAGTTCGACGGAGCAGACCGGATTCAAGACGCCGGATGACGCCGTCGCGGCCCTGGTCGGCGCGCTGCAAAGCGACGATCGCGAGGCTTTGGCAAATGTGCTCGGTCCTGGCAGCGAGAACCTGGTTCGCTCCGGCGACCCGGTGAAGGACCACCAGGAGGCGCAGCGCTTCCTCGATGCCTATGCCGAGCATCATACGCTCATTCCCGAGGGGCAAGACCGGCTCTCCCTGCATGTCGGTGCGAATGATTGGCCGTTGCCGATCCCCCTGGTGCGGCGCGACGGGGGATGGGCCTTCGAATTGCAAGCAGGCGCGCAGGAGATCGTGGACCGACGCATCGGACGCAACGAAATCGCGGCAATCCGTTTCGCGCTTGCTTATGTGGACGCGCAGCGCGCCTATTTTGATCTTTTCAAGGAGGTGACCGGCAAGGGCCGCTATGCCATGCGTCTCGCCAGCACCCCGGGGAACTATGACGGGCTCTACTGGCCATCCGAGACGGGCATCCCCGAAAGCCCACTCGGGCCGCTGGTCCAGAGCGCGGTTGAGGAGGGCTATCCGGGCCAGGTCGAAGCGGGGAAGCGGATCCCTTATCAGGGCTATTACTACCGTGTCCTCACCGCGCAAGGCCCCAACGCGCCCGGCGGCGCGAAGAGCTATATGCAGGGCAACCTAATGACCGGTGGCTTCGGGCTGATCGCCTGGCCCGCGACTTACGGCGCCTCCGGCATCATGACGTTCGTGGTCAATCAGGCCGGGGTCGTGTTCCAGAGAGATCTCGGCGCCGAAACGGGCACGCATGCCGCGGCGATCAGGTCCTTCGATCCGGGGCTCGACTGGGCGCGTGTGGTGGTCGGCGGACCGGAGGCCAGCTCGCATTGACCTTCGCGAGCGGACCTCCGGGGTAGCGCCGACCGTTACTGCGGCGGATTGGGAGCCTGGCGCTGCGCGCCCGCGCGATAGCCCGATTCTGTACGACGAGGCTTGGCCCTTCTTGGCCTGGTCGTAGAGCAGCCCGCCTGCCAGCCCGGCCGCCGCGCCGATCCCGGCGCCGAGCCCCGCATTTCCTGCGATTGCGCCGACGACCGCGCCGCCCGCCGCCCCGATGCCGGTGCCGGTGATCGCGCGCTGCTCGGTGGGCGAAAGATTGGAGCAGCCCGTGACAGAAAGCCCCAGCAAAACGGCGGCGACGGTGAGCTTACGCATCGACCTCCTCCCGCTGCTCATTTCGACCTCCCGCAGGGATATTTCTGTGCCAAATAGAGGAACATCCCGTCTATAGCCGGCTTGTCTAGACGCGACGGCTCCGCGTTCGCCCACGCTGTGAAATCTACTAGCTCCCTACCGCTTGGGGGCGGCGGGTTGGGCAGACAAAAGAGCTTGCGCGCACGGCGCTGCTTCTCGTGCGCTTCTTCCACGATCACCGCGGCCTCCGCATAGCCGTGGCAGTAATTCACGGCCGCGGTCATCATCGGATCGTCCTGCGCCGGTGAGCAGATGGCGATCAGGTCACGGACCGTCGCCGGAGGGAACTGCGCCTCGGTGAGCGCAGCCCTCGCCGGAAGTACACCACTGGTCGCCAGGATTCCGGCGACAACGAGGAACGACGAACGCATCCGGGCCTCCTCGAAATTGATTGTACGATACTAACTCCCGGAGCGAGCGCTCTTAAAGGATGAAAATCTACCGCGCGTGACTTTTTTGCGCAGGGTGCGACCGGATTGCGCATTGAGATACATCAATGCGCAGATCGGCTTGCCCGGATACGCCTTGAGGAAACGAACATCGCGGCGCTCCGCCCCGGGGCGACGGCGCTGCGAGGCACAGGAGTTCCTCATGCCGGACGTCCTCTCTCGCGACCAGCGCTCGCTGATTGACGCGTACTGGCGCGCAGCGAACTATCTTTCGGTCGGCCAGATTTATCTCTACGACAATCCCCTCCTGAAGCAGTCCCTGACAAAAGAGCACATCAAGCCGCGCCTCCTCGGGCATTGGGGAACCACGCCCGGCCTGAATTTCATCTATGCCCATCTGAACCGGCTCATCACCGGTCGCGACCTCGACATGATCTACATCACCGGGCCTGGACACGGTGGCCCCGCGCTCGTTGCCAACGCCTATCTTGAGGGAACGTACAGCGAGGTCTATCCGAACATCTCGCAGGACGAAGAGGGCATGAAGCGCCTCTTCACGCAGTTCTCCTTCCCTGGCGGCATTCCGAGCCATGTCGCGCCGGAGACGCCTGGCTCGATCCACGAGGGCGGCGAGCTCGGCTACGCCATGTCCCACGCTTTCGGCGCCGCGTTCGACAATCCCGATCTCATCGTCGCCTGTGTCGTGGGGGACGGAGAGGCGGAGACGGGCCCGCTGGCCACGAGCTGGCACTCAAACAAGTTTCTCAATCCGGCGACGGACGGAGCCGTGCTGCCGATCCTCCATCTCAACGGATACAAGATCGCCAATCCGACCGTGCTCGCCCGGATCAGCCACGAGGAGCTCGAACATCTGTTCCGCGGCTACGGCTATACACCGCATTTCGTCGAGGGCGACGAGCCGGGAGCGATGCACGAGCTCATGGCCGCGACGCTCGATGCGGTGATCGACGAAATCCGGCGTATCAGGGCCGAGGCCAAACGAAGCGACGGCTCCCCCAGGCGCCCGCTCTGGCCGATGATCGTGTTTCGCACCCCGAAGGGGTGGACGTGCCCGAAGGAGATCGACGGCCGGCGCACCGAGGGTTACTGGCGCGCTCATCAGGTGCCAATGGGCGAGATGCACGAGAATCCGTCGCACGTGCGGATCCTCGAGGAATGGATGAAGAGCTATCGGCCGGAGGAGCTGTTCGACGGGACCGGCCGGCTTCGCCCCGAGCTCGCCGAGCTTGCCCCCCGCGGCACACGGCGGATGAGTGCCAATCCGCACACCAACGGCGGTGCGGTGCTGCGCGATCTGCGCCTGCCGGATTTCCGCGACTACGCGATCAAGGTGACGGCACCGGGCTCGGCGACGGCGGAGGCGACCCGGATGATGGGCGCGTTCCTGCGCGACGTGCTGACGCTGAACGCGGATGCGCGGAACTTTCGCCTGTTCAGCCCGGACGAGAACAACTCGAACCGGTGGCAGGATGCGATGGAAGTCACCAACCGCGCCTGGATGGCCGAGATCGAGCCATGGGACGACCATTTGGCTCCCGAAGGGCGCGTGATGGAGATGCTGAGCGAACATCAGTGCCAGGGGTGGCTCGAAGGCTACCTGCTCACGGGAAGGCACGGATTCTTCTCGTGCTACGAGGCATTCATCCACATCATCGACTCGATGTTCAACCAGCACGCCAAGTGGCTGAAAGTGTGCAACGAGATTCCGTGGCGTCGGTCGATCGCCTCGCTGAATTACCTTCTCTCGAGCCATGTCTGGCGGCAGGACCATAACGGGTTCAGCCATCAGGACCCGGGGTTCATCGACCATGTCGTGAACAAGAAGGCCGAGGTCGTGCGAGTCTATCTGCCGCCGGACGCGAACTGCCTGCTCTCCGTTACCGATCACTGCCTGCGCAGCCGCAACTACGTGAATGTGGTCGTCGCCGGCAAGCAGCCCGCGCCGCAATGGCTCGGCATGGACGAGGCGGTGAAGCATTGCACCGTTGGTCTCGGCATTTGGGATTGGGCGAGCAGCGACCGCGGCGGCGAGCCGGATGTGGTAATGGCCTGTTGTGGCGACGTCCCCACACTCGAGACGCTCGCCGCGGTCGATTTGTTGCGGCGGCACGCGCCCGACCTCAAGATCCGGGTCATCAACATCGTCGATCTCATGAAGCTGCAGCCGCAGAGCGAGCATCCGCACGGGCTCCCGGATCGCGACTTCGACGCGCTGTTCACGACGGACAAGCCGATCATCTTCGCCTTCCACGGCTATCCGTGGCTGATCCACCGCCTGACCTACCGCCGGAAGGGGCATCCCAACCTGCACGTACGTGGCTACAAGGAGGAAGGGACGACCAGCACTCCGTTCGACATGTGCGTGATGAACGATCTCGACCGCTATCATCTCGTCGAAGACGTGATCGACCGCGTGCCCAATCTCGCTGTCCGGGCAGCATACGCAAAGCAGGCGATCCACAACAAGCTGATCGAGCACAAAGAATACATCTCCCGCTACGGCGACGACATGCCGGAGATCGTGGGCTGGTCCTGGGGACAGGCAGCGGCCGGTGCGGCGGTGCGCTCGACGGAGGGCGACAATGTGTGAACAGCTGAGCGTGGGGAGGCGCGGGCCGCGATGAGGGAGGGACTTCTCGCGGCGATCTTCGACGTGGATGGCGTGCTCGTCGATTCTCCGCACGAGCGCGCTTGGCGCGAGGCGCTCGCCGGATTCGCCGATCCTTCCGGCTTCACCACGGCCTTCTATCAGGCCCATGTCGCGGGCAAGCCGCGGATGGAGGGCGCGCGGGCGGTGCTGGAGCGGCTCGGCGGTCCTGGCGCCGCTGCGGGCACCGAAGCATACGCCACCGCCAAGCAGGCGCTGATCGACCGGCTGATCGAGGACGGCAGCTTCGAGGCGTTCCTGGATGCTGTCCGCCTCGCGGGCGCTTTGCATGCGGCCGGGCTCAAGCTCGCGCTCGCCTCGTCCTCGAAGAACGCCGAGGCGATGCTGCGCCAGATAAGCCTGCCGGACGGGCGCGCGTTGATGTCGGTGTTCGACGCCGACCTGAGCGGGCGCGAGGTGCCCCACGGCAAGCCCGACCCCGCGCTGTTCCTGCTCGCGGCGGAGGCGCTCGGCGTCGCGCCGCAGCGCTGCGTCGTCGTGGAGGACGCGCCCTCCGGAATCCGTGCGGCCCGCGCGGGCGGCATGGCCGCGCTCGGCATCGCGCGGCTGGACGACGCAGCCCTGCTACGCGACGCCGGCGCCGACCTCGTGCTCACCAGCCTCGATGAGCTTGACGTCGCGGCGCTGGCGAAAGGCGCCATTCGCGCGAGGTCATAGCGGAGGGAGCCTCCCGATGTCTGACGTCCTGGAACCGACTCCCGACCCGGAATGGGTTCTCCATCACGAAGGCTACAATGTCCTGACGGAAAACGAGGTCGAATCCCGCTTCGCATTCGGAAACGGGTTCCTCGGCATGCGCGCCGCGCGGTCGGTGGCCCGGGGACCGACATGGACGAGCTGGCTCAAGTTCATCCGCTGGGCGTCGTGGCCCCGTTTCTACGTCGCCGGTCTGTTCGACATTCCGAACACCGAGCCCCCTGTGCCCGCATTGGTGCCCGTCGCCGACTGGTCACGCATCCAGATCGTGCTGGACGGAAAGCAGGTGGCGGAGCGCGAGGGCCAAGTCCTCCACGGAACGCGCACACTGGACATGCGCCGAGGGCTGGTCGTCGCGGCCGGGACTGACCGCACGTCTTCCGGCCTCACCGTCAGCGGCCGCGAGATCCGGCTGTTGTCCCTCGCGGATCGTGCCGTTGGACTGCAGCTTCAGCGCGCCACAATCGATCGCAGCGGCATCGAGGTGCGCGCGGAGGCCAATTTCGAGATGGCCGGGCTCGGCATGACCCCCGAGTTCCTGGAAGAGGATTTGGGCGCCTGGCGAACCGAGGGCACGGCGAAGGGCGTGGCGATGGCGGGGCACGCTGTCCTGCGCCTCGATGGCGAAATCGTCCCGCCCGAACGTCCCTTCCCCTTGCGCTGGGTCTGGCGCTGGCGCTCGGTGGCCGGGCAGGTGGCCGAGTTCGGCCGGATGATCGCGGTGGCGCGGGCCGATGCGCGGGAGGACGATCCGGCACCTCGCGCCAGACAGGCGCTGGCGCGAAACGTGTCGCTTGGCTGGCGCGCGGTGCTGGAGGCGCATGAGGCCGCGTGGGCGGCGCGCTGGGCCGCGGGCGGCGTCGAGATCGAGGGCGACGACGATCTGCAGCGGGCCGTGCGGTTCGCCGTCTATCATCTGACCAGCGCCGCCAATCCCGACGACGAGCGCGTCTCGATCGGCGCGCGCGGCCTCACCGGCGATGCATATTTCGGCCACGTCTTCTGGGATACCGAGATCTACCTTCTGCCGTTCTACACCGCCACATGGCCGGAAGCGGCCCGGGCGCTTTTGATGTATCGCTATCACACGCTGCCCGGCGCGCGCGCGAAGGCGAAGCACTTCGGCTACAAGGGCGCGCTTTATGCGTGGGAGTTGGCCGATACCGGCGAGGAAACCACCCCGGAGACCATCCTAGGCTCCGATGGCGAGGCGATCGAGATCCTCACCGGCAAAATGGAGCACCACATCAGCGCCGACGTCGCCTACGCCATCTGGCAATATTGGCGCACGACGGGCGATGAAAGTTTCTTCCTCCGCGCCGGAGCGGAGATCATGCTCGAGACGGCGCGCTTTTGGGCCTCCCGCACCGTCGCCGAGTTCGGACGGAAGGCGGCATATACGCCACGTCATCGGGCCGGACGAATATCACGAGGATGTCGACGACAACGCCTTCACCAACGTCATGGCGCGCTGGAACATCGCGCGCGGGCTCGAGACCGTGGAGCTGCTCCGCGTCCGCTGGCCTGACCGCGCGGCAGAATTGCAGGACGCACTCGCCCTTAGCGAAGGGGAGCTGGCCGATTGGCGCCACGCGGTCTCGCACATCCCCACCGGTCTCGATCCAGTCACCGGGCTCTACGAGCAGTTCGCGGGTTTCCACCG
Organism: uncultured Alphaproteobacteria bacterium; assembly: GCA_963795435.1. Classification (GTDB taxonomy): domain Bacteria; phylum Pseudomonadota; class Alphaproteobacteria; order Acetobacterales; family Acetobacteraceae; genus JAFKFI01. Next base: position 1,843,596 of record CAWCHV010000007.1, on the reverse strand, counting down.
GCTCGAACCGTTCGATCTCGCGGCCTACGTGCATCACACGGTGCCGATCGACGTCGTGATCGGCCGCGAGCGCACCCAGCGCTCGCAGATCGTCAAGCAGGCCGACGTGGTGGCGCTGATCGCGCTGCAGCCGGCGGAGTTTCCCGGCGCGATGGCCGAGGCGAACTTCCGCCACTACGAACCGCGCTGCGCGCACGGCAGCTCGCTGAGCGCGGCGATGCACGCGCTCGTCGCGGCGCGTCTCGGCGATTCCGGCATCGCGCTGCGCTACCTGCACGAGACCGCGGCGCTCGATCTGGATCCCGATCCGAACACGGCGGGGGGCGTGCGCATCGCCGGTCTTGGCGGCCTGTGGCAGGCGATCGTGCTCGGGTTCGGCGGCGTCGATCTCACGGGCGAGGCGCCGCGCATTGACCCACGCCTGCCGACACAATGGCAGGCCCTGTCGTTCCGCGTGTGCTGGAGGGGGCGACGGATCGCGGTGCGCGTGACCGGCGGCGCGGTAGAGGCTGGACTCGTGTCCGGCGAGCCGATGGAGATCGTGATCGCGGGCAAAAGGCGCGAGCTCATACCGGGCGCGGCCATAGAGGTGCCACGCTAGCCCGCGCGATAGCTGCGCGGCGCGCCGGAGCGGGCGTTATGCGCGGGATAATTCCTCGAGCGCCGCACACTGCTGGGGCGGCCTGACCGCCGCCGGTCGCAATGATCCGGCAGGAACCTAGCCCCTTTGACAAACCGAGGAAGCGATGGACGCACACGCAGGGGACGACGGCGACACCAAAATACCCGCCGAACTGCTCGCAAAATATGGCTGCGGACCGGTGCAATTCACCGGGCATCACGACGCGCTCTACGAGCGGCACCTGATGTTCGACTGCGTGGCCGATCCGGCCGTGATCGGCGCCAGGGAGCGATACGAGGCGGTCGCCCGCTCGGTGCGCGACCTGCTTTCGCAACGCTGGCTGCGCACGGAGCAGACCTACGCGCGAGAGAACCCGAAGCGCGTCTACTATCTTTCGTTGGAGTTTCTGATCGGTCGCTCGCTCGGCAACAACCTGATGAACATGCTGCTCGATCCGCTGGCGAGTTGGCTCGCCGCCGAGAAGCGGCTCGACTGGATCAGCGTGCTCGAGCAGGAGCCGGACGCAGGGCTCGGCAACGGCGGCCTTGGCCGGCTCGCGGCGTGCTTTCTCGATTCGATGGCAACGATGCAGTTGCCTGCAATGGGCTACGGGCTCAGATACGAATACGGCATGTTCAGGCAGTCGATCCGGGACGGATGGCAGCATGAGCAACCGGACAATTGGCTCCGCCGGCCCGATCCGTGGGAGGTCGCGAAGCCACTCGAGCAGGTCGAGATCAGGCTCGGATGCTCCTTCGAGGTACGCGGGGGCACGCTGGGTGTGCGGTCCGGCGAGCCCTCGACATTGCTCGGCATTCCCTATGACCGCCCGGTCGTCGGCTATGGCGGGAACACGATCAACACGCTCCGTCTCTGGGCCGCGGCGGCGCCCGACGTGTTCGATTTCCAGGCCTTCAGCGCGGGCGAGTTCGTGAGCGCGCTGGCGGAGCGGCTCTCCGCCGAGTCACTGACGCGCGTGCTCTATCCCGACGACTCGACGAGCCTCGGCCAGGGGCTTCGCTTCGTTCAGGAGTATTTTCTAGTCGCTTGCTCGCTCGCGGACCTCGTGCGGCGATTCCGTCAAAACAACACCGATTGGAGCACGCTGCCCCACAAAGTGACGATCCAGCTCAACGATACGCATCCGAGCCTCGCGGTGGCCGAGCTCATGCGCATCCTGCTCGACGAGGTCGGGCTCGGCTGGGAGCAGTCCTGGGATCTCACGTCGCGCACGCTTGCCTACACCAACCACACCCTGCTGCCGGAAGCCCTGGAGCGGTGGCCTGTCGCATGGTTCCGGCTGATTCTGCCGCGTCATCTCGAGATCATCTACGAGATCAATCGCCGCTTCCTCGAAGACGTGCGTGCGCGCTTCCCGGGCGATGCGGACCGCGTTGCACGCGTGAGCCTCGTCGAGGAAGTCGGAGAGCCGAAGATCCGCATGGCCAATCTCGCCATCGTCGGCTCGCACAGCACCAACGGCGTCGCGGCGATCCACTCGCATCTGCTGCGCACTTCGACGGTCAGGGATTTGGCCGAGATCTTTCCCGATCGCTTCAATAACAAGACGAACGGTGTGACGCCTCGACGCTGGCTCAGGCTCGCCAACCCTCATCTCGCCGCGGCGATCACCGGCGCGATCGGCGAGGGCTGGGTCACCGATCTTGCTGAACTCGAACAGCTGAAACCGCTCGCCAATGACGCAGGCTTTTGTGGCGCCGTCCGCAATGCGAAGCGCGCAGCAAAATCGGCGTTCTCGGACTGGCTGCGCACCAGTTCGGGCACCGTCGTGGACCCGGATTCGATCTTCGACTGCCAAGTGAAGCGGATCCACGAATACAAGCGACAGGCCCTGAATGGGCTGCGGATCGCGGCACTCTACAACAAGATCCGGCAGAATCCGGACGTCGATCTCACGCCGCGCACCTTCTTCTTCGCCGGAAAGGCCGCGCCCGCATACCACCTCGCGAAGGTCATCATTAAGTTCCTCAACACGCTTGCCGCCAGGATCGAGGAGGACCCGGTCGTACGTGGGCGAATAAAGCTGGTGTTCCTGCCGGAATACAGCGTTTCGCTCGCGGAGCGGCTGATCCCAGCCTCCGATGTGTCCAATCAGATTTCGACGGCCGGATATGAGGCGAGTGGGACGAGCAACATGAAGTTCATGATGAACGGCGCGCTTACCGTCGGCACCCGGGACGGCGCGACGATCGAGATGGCGGAGGCCGCGGGCGAGGACAATTTCTTCCTGTTCGGCCTCACAGCGAAGGAAGTCGCGGGCAGCCGCGGCTGGTACAACCCATACTGGCACTATAAAAACGAGCCGGAAACGCGCGCCGTGCTGGACCTGATCTTCTCGGACCGCTTCGTGCACGGCGAATCCGGCACGCTCGAGCCGCTGCGCGGCAGCCTGCTCACCGGCGGCGACCATTACATGCACCTCGCTGACTTCGCCTCCTATCTCGACGCCGATCGAAGGATGCTCGATCGCTACGCCGACCCGGAGGCGTGGTCGCGTATGGTCATTGCAAACCTGGCTGGTTCCGGGCGGTTCTCGAGCGACCGGACCATCGCCGAGTACGCCCACGACATCTGGGACCTCAAACCCTGTGCCATCCCGTAGTTTCGTCCGTGGTCGTCGCGATCGGCAGGACCACAAACGGTCGCTCGAGGTCGTGGGCGGTGACCTCGACGGTGGCCGAATGGCCGAACTACTCGACCATGATCCGCCAACGTTCTGATGGCCTCGTTCGTGCTTTGCCACATCATTATACTTGGGGTAAGGCTCAGCTTCAATTTGCACGCGAGATGACATCGATGCGTATCGGCCCGTTTGTCTCCGCCTACCTGTTGATTGCCTCCCTCGCGGGTTGCGGGCGACCTCCGCCCCCCTCGACTACCGTGCGGGCAGCGCCGCCCTCGCATTCCGCCTTCGACGGGGTGTACCGAGCAACAGTGACTGTCACCAAGGTGGGTTCAGCGGCAGCGGGTTACCCGAGCTGGTGCGAGACGCAGGCGCATGCGTCTCTCAATGTCGCGACGAACCGGTTTGGCTTTGCGCTGCCGCATCCGAACATGCCGGGCAACCCGACGGTGAACTTCGCGGTGGCGATCGCGCCGGACGGCTCGTTCCACACACAGAGTGTCGATGGCACGACAACGTTCACGGGGCAGGTCAACGGTGCCCATCTTCAGGGATTCATCAACGGCGTGGGCTGCCAATACGCGGTCTCGGCTGACCGGCAATAAGTGATCACAAAATCGAGCAGCAGCATGCGACGCGAACGAGCTGCTCAACCTGCCGCACCAAGGTCATCCGCTTGCGTGCTGGTCCAGGACCGTGTCCTCGATGGCGCAGCGCGGATGCAGGCCAAGCGCCAATGGCACCGCATGATAGGCAGCACGTTCTTCATCAGCGATTCCAGCGTGAGACACGCCCCATCCGGCGCGCGGCGGATGAACTTCATGAAGTTATACGGGATCGGCCCGTCGAAGCCGCCGCCGATGCCAACCCATGTAATGTTGAGCGCGCCGCGATACATGCCGCGCCGGATCAGTCGCTCGAGCGTCTCCAGCGAGTGCATGCCGGTGAGCTGAACCTCGCTATACGCCTCGCGCAGCACAGGGTCGGCGAGCGTGCCCGCGCAGTCCTCGGGCGTGAGCAGCTCGGTGGGTCGTCTCCTTCCAAGGACTGTCGATTGTCGGCACGTGGTCGAGAGATCAGAACGGCCGGCAGTCGATGATCCCGGCTCGTTCCATCTTCCGCACTGCCGGCCAGTAGTCCTGCACCGCGTAATGCTGCGTGCAGCGGTTGTCCCAGATCGCGACGCTGTTCGGCGTCCAGCGCCAGCGCACCTGGTATTCCGGGATCGCGGCGCGGCCGATCAGATAGCTGAGCAGGCTTGCCGCTCCCGGTGCGTAATCCTGGCCGTGACGCACGTTCGCCGGCGTATGGAAGTTGACGAAGTGCGTCGCGAAGGCGTTGACGTACAGGACTTTTTCTCCAGTCTCGGGATGCGTACGCACCACCGGATGCTCGGCGTCGGGATAGCGCTCCTTCAGCGCCCGGCGCTTCTCGGTCGGCATGGCGGCGCCGAAGCTGGCCTGGATGCTGTGGCTCGCGCGCAGACCTTCGATCTGCTGCTTGATGTGCTCGGGCAGCTCCTCGTACGCCCTCGCCATGTTCACCCAAATCGTGTCGCCGCCGACCTCAGGGCATTCGATGCAGCGCAGCACGCACCCCATCGGTGGCGCCTCGCGCCACGTCGCGTCGCAGTGCCAGGCGTTCTCGTAATGCTCCGGCGGACTGGTCAGATCCTTGTAGATCCGCACCAGGCCGGGATGCTCGGGATCGCTGCCTGCGATCGGATGATCCTCGAGTTCGCCGAAGCGGCGAGCGAAGGCGACATGCTCGGCGCGGCTGATCTCCTGATGACGCAGGAACAGCACCCTGTGCCGGAGCAGCAGGTCGTGGATTTCCGAAAACAATGCGCTGTCGCGCGACGCGTCGCCGAGCGACACGCCAGAGAGCTCGGCGCCAATGCTGGATGTCAGCCGTTGAACTTTCATGGTCATTCCCCTTAGATGACGAAGATTGAAGAGCCCGTCGTCTTGCGGGATTCGAGATCGCGATGCGCCGCCGCGGCGTTCCGCAGCGCGTAGTACTGATTGATCTCGATGCGGATGCGCCCCGATGCGACGTGGTCGAACAGCTCGCCCGCAAGCGCGGTACGCTCGGCCGGATCCGCGATGTAGTCAGCGAGCGCCGGCCGTGTGACGTAGAGCGAGCCCTTCACCGCAAGCTGCAGCGCGTCGATCGGGGGGATCGGGCCGGAGGCGGTGCCGACGCAGACGAGCATGCCGCGGCGCTTCAGTGACCCGAGCGACCCGGCGAAGGTGATCTTGCCGACGCTGTCATACACGATTGCCACGCCGGCGCCGCCGGTGAGATCGCGCACGCGCTTCGCCACATCCTCCCGTGTGTAGAAGACAATCTCGTCGCAACCATGCGCCTTCGCGATTTCGGCCTTGGCCTCGGTCGAGACTGTGCCGATGATGCGCAGGCCGAGCAGCTTGGCCCATTGGCTCACGATGAGGCCGACGCCGCCGGCAGCCGCGTGCAGCAGGATCGTGTCTCCGCGCGTGAGCGTGGGGCAGATCCGGCGCAGCAGATAGGCCGAGGTGAGGCCACGCATCGTCATCGCCGCGGCGGTCTCGAAGCCGATCGTATCCGGCAGCTTGATCAGGCAGGTTGCGGGAAGCACGCGCTCCGTGGCGTAAGCCCCGAGCGGACTTCCCGTGTAGGTGACACGGTCGCCCGACGCGAAGCCGGAGACGTCCTCGCCGACATCGACCACGATGCCCGCAGCCTCGACGCCGATGCCGCAGGGTGGCGCAACTGGATAGTAGCCGGTGCGGAAGTACGTATCGGCGAAGTTGAGGCCGACCGCGACATGGCGGAGGCGGACTTCGCCCGGCCCCGGCGCGCCAACCTCGACGCTCTCGTACCGCAGGACGTCCGGGCCGCCGGTCTCGTAGAAGCGGATCGCTTTCTGCACGCTATCGCTCCGGTTCCTCGGCCGGCCATGCGCGGCCGACCTGTCGAGGACCAAGATAGGCGCGAGGCGAGCGCGGCGCTTTTCATTTGACGACAAGGAGTTTTCATCTCATGACGTTCGGAATCGGTCCCAGGTGGTGTCTGGATGGCGGCGGTCGTCCGAGCAGCGGCGCTGATGCATTTCGGCGAGCTGGCCCGGCAGGTGGGCCTCAATCCGCAGCAACTCATAGGAGAAGCGGGGCTGGATAGACGCGTTCTCAACGAGCCGGACATGCGTATTCCGGCCAGCAAGGTCGCCGCCGTTCTGGAGCTAGCCGCGGAGCGCTCCGGAGTTCCCAACTACGGATTGAGAATGGCCGAATCGCGGCAACTCGCCGACCTCGGGGCGGTCGGTTTGCTGATCAGCCACCAGCCGACGCTGCGCGCCGTGCTCGCGACGATGATGCACTACGGCCACCTGTTGAACGAGGCACTGGCGCTGCACGTCGAGGAAGCAGGCGATCTGGTGATCGTGCGCGAGGAGTTGGCGATCGAGCATGCCGGGCCGCTACGCCAAGCGCACGAACTTGCCATCGGCACACTGTTCCGCACGCTCCGCGCGCTGCTCGGCCGAAACTGGCTGCCGCTCGGCGTGCACTTCGCGCATTCCGCGCCGGCGGACCGCAGCGTCCACCGCCGGCTGTTTGGGCCGAAGCTCGTCTTCGACGGCGACTTCAACGGCATCGTGTGCGCCTCGCGCGATCTCGACCGTGCTAATCCTGCGGCCGATCCTGGGCTCGCGCGGTATGCGCGCCAGTTCGTCGATACTCTGCCGCTCGCGGAGCGCCAGTCGGTGACGCAGGATGTGCGGAAGGCGATCTACCTACTCCTGCCACTGGGCCGTGCCTCGATCCCCGCGGTCGCGGAGACTCTCGGAGTTAGCGTGCGCCGCTTGCAGCGTCAGCTTGCAGCGGAGCAAACTGAGTTTCAGCGTCTTCTCGCCAGTGTTCGTCGGGATCTCGCGGTGCGATACATTTCGAGCGGACGGCTGTCTCTGACTGAAGTGGCTGAGATGCTTGGCTATAACAGGCTAAGCTCGTTCACACGATGGTTCGCTGCAGAGTTCGGCGTGCCGCCAAGCGAATGGCGAAAGCGGCAGGCGAAAGCGCCAGCTCCTGCACCCGCTCCATTCGACAACCGGCGATTTAATCGATGATCGCTGGCTCCGATCAGAGGCGATCCGCCCGAATAGCGCTCGCCGGTCGAGGCCGAGAGCGCACGCCAAAAACGTCGGGTTCGGTCGACGCTCTGCACCCAAACATTGCAGAACACCGATCGCCAGAACTATCCTGGCCGCTGGTGAGGTCATTTGGCGACTTAGGAGCTGATATGCCCCCAAGAGGCGCTTTCTACGCGCAATCCGGTGGCGTTAGCGCCGTGATCAACGCGTCGGCGTGCGGCGTGCTGCAAACCGCTCGTCGACACCCATCTGAAATTGCCAAGGTGTATGCTGGCCGCGACGGCATCATCGGAGCGCTGACGGAAGACCTGATCGATACCAGCCTCGAGTTGGACGCCGCGATTGCGGCGCTCAGGCATACGCCCGGCGCTGCATTCGGCTCCTGTCGCTATAAGCTTGGATCGCTGACCGGGCAGCGGGCGCAATTCGACCGCTTGATCGACGTTTTCCGTGCTCATGATATCGGCTTCTTTTTCTACAACGGCGGCGGTGATTCTCAGGACACCGCGTGGAAAGTGAGCCAAATTGCGCGGCAGTTGGAAGATCCGATCCGTTGCATCGGGATCCCCAAAACCATAGACAACGACCTGGTCAGAACTGACTGTTCGCCAGGGTTTGGCTCAGCGGCAAAGTATCTCGCCGCGTCGCTTCGAGAGGCTGCGTTCGATGTAGCGGCGATGAAGCGTACGTCCACCAACGTGTTCATCCTCGAAGTGATGGGGCGCCATGCGGGCTGGATGACCGCTGCTTGCGGCCTTGCCGCGGAACATGAAGGCGATGCTCCACATCTCCTGCTTCTGCCTGAAGTTCCTTGCGACGAGGGGCGGCTCCTTGTGACGATCGAGGCGATCTTGCAACGGTATGGCCATTGCGTCGTCGCAGCATCGGAAGGGATCAAGCGACCGAATGGAGAGTTCTTCTCGTCGGGCGCGAAGGACGCCTTCGGACATGCGCAGCTCGGAGGGGTCGCACCACTGATCGCGGACCTGGTACGTTCGAAACTGGGTTGCAAATGTCATTGGGCCGTTCCCGACTACCTACAGCGGTCGGCACGGCACATCGCGTCCGCGACCGATATTGAGCAGGCGCACGCGGTCGGTTGCGCGGCGGTGCGGCTGGCCCTGGCGGGGAGCAGTGCCGTGATGCCGGCGATCCGCCGCCTGAGCGATGAGCCTTACCGCTGGGATATTGTCGAAGCCCCTCTGTCTGAGGTCGCCAATCGGGAAAAATTGCTGCCGCCAGAGTTCATTAGCACGGACGGATTTGGCATCACGGAGGCGGCCCGTCGCTATCTGACGCCGCTAATTGCTGGCGAGGCTTACCCGCCGTTCAAGAACGGATTGCCTGATTATGTAAGACTGCGCAACGTGTCCGTGCCGAAGAAGCTGCCCGCGCAGGCATTTATTGTCTGACGGATCGCACCGTGCTTCGATTGCGGCACGCGAACGGGCTGGTTCCGGCAGGGGTGTGGCAGGCCACCGTGCGGACGGCTGGCTGTTTGCGCCATCGCCGGAGACCTCGCGCTCACGGGCATAGTCCGGGAACACCAAATCGCCGCCGCCCATGTCGAGCACGCGCGAGCGGCCGTCGCCTTCCATCTCCGACAGCTCTGTGTCGAGCCACGCCTTCCCAGTCGCATCGTCGGCGTAGTCGGGCCGGTGGACGCGCGACCGGCTCGTGCTTCCGTCGGGCTCTGTAAACAGGCCGGCAAGGGAGGCATCGTTTCGGTTACCGTCGAGGATGAGCGGGTCGCGCCCTTGGTCGCGGGCGCGCTCGATGATCGCCCGGCCAACGAAGCCCTTGCCCGATTTCTGCGGGCCGGGCAGGACCAGCAGCTCCCTGCGCAGCGCGATCGGCACGCAGCTCGACCCTCATTCGTGCTGGATGCTCGGCCGTTCGCTCGAGGCGCTCCGTCAGCGCGCCGCCGCGGGCCGTCGGCGAGCGGAACGCTTAGACTGCCCGCAGGATGCGCGCCGACACGCGAGAGAAGAGCCTGAACGCTCTTCGGCAGCTCGCTACGGCCCGGTGCGCGAGGCGTTCAGGAAGGCACTGCGCGACGCGGGGCTTCCCGAGTAGGCGCCTCGCAGGAAGGGCACTGGCGAGCCGCGGCGGGATGGGGTTCCATGCGCGAGCTGCTACGAGGAGGACGCACCATGCGGGAGATCGGTCATTTCATCGGCGGCCGCGCCGTGGCCGGGGAGAGCGGGCGCTTTGCCGACGTGTTCAACCCCGCCCTCGGCGAGGTCAGCGGGCGCGTCGCGCTGGCGGGCTCGGCCGAGGTGGATCGCGCGGTTGAAGCCGCCGCCGCCGCATGGCCGGCCTGGGCGGCGACGCCGCCGCTGCGCCGCGCGCGCGTGATGTTCCGCTTCAAGGAGCTGCTGGAGCGCGACCGCAAGGAACTCGCGCAAATCATCACCGCCGAGCATGGCAAGGTGCTGTCCGATGCCGAGGGCGAGGTGCAGCGCGGGCTCGAGGTGGTGGAGTTCGCCTGCGGCATCCCGCATCTGCTGAAGGGCGAATACACCGAGGCGGTGGGCACCGGCATCGATGCCTGGTCGATGCGCCAGCCGCTCGGCGTGGTGGCGGGAATCACGCCGTTCAACTTCCCCGTGATGGTGCCGCTGTGGATGATCCCGGTCGCACTTGCCTGCGGCAACTGCTTCATCCTCAAGCCCTCCGAGAAGGATCCTTCGGCGAGCCTGCGGATGGCCGACCTGCTCGCCGAGGCCGGGCTGCCGGCCGGCGTGTTCTCGGTGGTGCAGGGCGGTCGGGAGGCGGTCGAGCGCATTCTCGAACACCCCCGCATTGCCGCGGTGAGCTTCGTCGGCTCGACGGCGATCGCGGAGACCGTCTACCGGGGCGGCACGGCGCACGGCAAGCGGGTGCAGGCGCTGGGCGGGGCGAAGAACCACCTCGTCGTCATGCCGGACGCCGACCTCGACGACGCGGTGGATGCGCTGATGGGCTCCGCCTACGGCTCGGCCGGAGAACGCTGCATGGCGGTCTCGGTGGCGGTCGCGGTCGGCGGCGTCGCCGACCGGCTGGTCGAGAAGCTGGAGCCGCGCGTACGGGCGCTGAAGATCGGTCCGGGCACCGACCCCGAGGCGGAAATGGGACCGCTGGTCACGGGCGAGCACCGCGACAAGGTGAGCAACTATGTCGGCATCGGCGAGCGGGAGGGCGCCAAGCTGGTGGTCGACGGCCGCCGGCTGTCGCTGCAGGGCTACGAGAAGGGCTTCTTCACCGGCGGCACCCTGTTCGACCACGTGCGCACCGACATGCGGATCTACCGCGAGGAAATCTTCGGCCCGGTACTGAGCGTGGTCCGCACGCCCGACCTCGCCGGCGCCGTGGGCATGATCAACCAGCACGCCTACGGCAACGGCGTGGCGATCTTCACGACCGACGGCGGGGCGGCGCAGGATTTCGCCAAGCGTATCGAGATCGGCATGGTGGGCGTCAACGTGCCGATCCCGGTGCCGATGGCGTTCCACAGCTTCGGCGGTTGGAAGCAGTCGCTGTTCGGCGACCATCACATCCACGGATCGGAGGGCGTGCGCTTCTATACGCGTTACAAGGCGATCACCCAGCGCTGGCCCGCCGGCGCGCGCAAGGGGCCGGAATTCGTCATGCCGACCCTCGGGCGATAAGCAACGCGCGACGTTCTGGCCGGGCTGCCCCGGCCAGAACGTCGCGCGATCACCCTGTGACCATGATGGTTCCGGTCATGTGCGGATGCAGGCCACAGAAATAGTCGACCCGCCCCGGTTTCTCGAACTTGAAAGCGAACGACTGGTCGGTGTCCAGCACCTTCGATCGGGCGTTCACGCTTGGACAGACGACCAGATGCGGGATGTCGTCACGGTTCACCCAGGTCACGGTGCTGCCCTTCGGCACCGCGATCATGGCGGGCGTGAAGGCGAAATTGTCGATGTTGACCGTCGTTCCGTCCGCGGCTCGGGCGAACTTTGGCCGCGTCACAATGAGTAATCCGCCAGCCGCGGGGAGCGCGAGGCGCAGGAGGGTCCGCCGGGCGACCCCGCCCGGTTCAAGCAGCTCAGCCATGGTGCCCCCTTCAGCCGGCCAGCGGCGTATCGATGATCGCGAGCGGCGCGCTGTTGCGCACCAGGCTCACCCGCGTCGTGCCGAGCAGGCCGCGCAGCTCGCCGGCCGGCACCAATTTTGGCCCCGGGCTCGGCGCGGTGCCTGGCGCGGGCTGCGGGAACGCGGTGGACAAGGCGGTGTGGAACGCGACGTGCCCCTCCACTTTCTGCATCACCTGATGGATGTGGCCGTTGAGCACCGTCACCGAGCCGAACCGCCTGAGGTAGGTCAGCGCCTGCGCGCCGTCCTGCGTGCCCCAGCCCCACTCCGCGTAGACCACCCAGAGCGGGATGTGCGCGAACACCACGATCGGCGTGCTGGCGCTGCGGCCGGCGAGATCCTTCTCCAGCCATTCTAGCTGCTCGTGGCCGAGATTGCCCATTCCGCCGCCCTTGAGGTCGACCACGTTCACCAGGCCGACGAAATGCACCCCGCTCTCGTCGAAGCTGCACCAACCGGCGCCTTGAGTCCCCTTGCCGTAGCGATTGAGGAAACTCTTGCCGTCGTCCTCCAGGATGTCGTGCTCGCCGGGGACGAAATGCGTGGTCAGCCCCGCCTCGCCGATCACCTTCTGCGCGGTGTCGAATTGCTGCGCCGTCGAGAGATGCGTCACGTCGCCGGTGTGGATCATGAATGCCGGCCGCTCGGGCGCCGCGCCGATCCGCTTGATCGCCTCCTGCAAGGTGCCCACCGCGTCGGGGTTGGCTGGCTTGTTGAAGCCGATGTGGCTGTCGCTGATCTGTACGAAGCGCAACCCCTCGGTAGCGGCCTCGGCGCTGCCGATCAGCCCCGAGCGCGGCAGGCCGCCGGCCACGGTCCAGACCACTGCCGTACCGGCCCAGCTCATGCATCTGAGGAAGCCGCGACGGTCGATCCCGTCGTTGTCGATCATCTCGCTGCTCATGTCGTTCGCCTCCGTCGCGGACCCGACCGCCGGACCCGTGCAACCGCGAAGACCGGGGTCGCCGGCGCGATATTCCCGCCGGCGATTCTTTTTTCGGACCGGGAATAGAACCGCCGCGCGGGAGGTCTAGGCTGGTTGAACGAGTTCCAGGGACGCCCGGCAGTGCAGGACGACCGACGACGCCGCTTCGAGCTTCTGGCGCTGCCGCATCTCGACGCGGCCTATAATCTCGCGCGTTGGCTCGCCGGCAATTCGGCTGACGCCGAGGACGTGCTGCAGGACGCCTATCTGCGCGCGTTCCGCTATTTCGACGCGTTTCGCGGCGGCTCGGACATTCGGGTCTGGCTGCTCAGCATCGTCCGCAATACCTTCCTGAGCTGGGTCAAGGAGAACCGGTCCAGCCGTCTCGTCTTCGTCCCCGACGATCGCGGCACGGAGGCGGCCGACCCCGCCGAGACGATGTGGGGCGAGGCGCCGCGCGACCCGGAATCGCTCATGCTGCAATCGGCCGATAGCGGGATGCTCAACCGCCTGATCGAGGACTTGCCCACCGAATACCGGGAGGTGCTGCTGCTGCGCGAGGTCGAGGAGATGTCGTATCGCGACATCTCCGCCGTTGTCGGGGTGCCGATCGGCACGGTGATGTCCCGGCTCGCGCGATCGCGCGCGATGTTGCGCCACAGGTGGCACACCCAGTCCGCCAAGGAGGCCTCGCATGGAGTGTGACCGCGCCTCGGCCCTGCTCCATCCGCTGATCGACAAGGAGCTGGGTTTCCTCGGGCGGCAGCGCCTGCTGCGCCACGTCGCGCGCTGTGGCGGCTGCGCGGGGCGGCTTTCCGAGCTCCAGTCCCTGCAGACCGCGCTCCGCACCAAGCTGCAATACCATCGCGCGCCTCCGGCACTCGCGGCCAGGATCGGCGCGGCGATCGCGCGAGAGTCGCCTTCGCTCACGCCTGCCCGTCGGCCCCTGTTCGGACGAGGCGGCGGCGCGCCGGCCGGCTTCGGACTGTCGGGCGGGTTGGTCGGCGCGGCAGCCGGCGTGGCGCTCACGCTGCTCGTGACCGGCACCCCTATTCGTCCCGAGGGTGACGCCGTCCGCGCCGTCCTCGACAGCCACGTTCGCTCCCTGCTGCCCAATCACCTGACTGACGTGGTGACCAGCGACCGGCACACGGTGAAGCCCTGGCTGTCCTCGCGGGTCGACGTCTCTCCGCCGGTACGGGATTTGGCGGATCAGGGCTTTCCGCTGATCGGCGGCCGGGTGGACTACGTGGACGGCCATCAGGTGGGCTGCGTCGTCTATCGGCACGATCGCCACATCATCAACCTGTTCGCCTGGTCCTCTCCCGGCAAGGCCGACGAGGGACTCGAATCACTGTCCCGACAGGGCTTCAATCTGATGACATGGCGCAAGGGCGGCATCACTTTTTGGGCGGTGTCCGATCTGGAGGCGGGCGAATTGCGGAAATTCGCTCTCGACATCGCCACCGCCGGCTAGTGATGCCCAGATGCAACAGTGCGGCCCGGACGCATCACGAAGCCTCTGCGAACTGTTGCGGGTGCCGCCAAATTATGGCCTTACTTGACGACTGGCTGGAACTGTAATGGACGGTCCTGCGTGCAAGCCCGCGCTGTTTGCGACCCGGATCCGTTCGCACGGGACTGTCTGCCAGAACGAATAGACCTGACAGAAGGACGTCCACCATGCTGATGCGCTTGCTCCTGACCGCCGCCGCCTGCCTGTCGGCGGCCGCCTGCACCCAGGCGCTGCCCTGGAATCCGCCCACCCGGGCTTCCACGTCGATCGACGGCACCTACTCCGGTGTGGGCGTGCAAGCCAAGCAGGCCGCGCAGCCGTTCTGCACGGGAACCACCTCCTGGGCGTTCGCCACGCCGAAGCTGACGGTGCAAAACGCCTCGGTGATCTGGCCGGCGAGCGGCACCGTGACGGCGACTTTCCCGGTCGCGGCCGATGGCACCTTCTATGGCCAGTACGGCACGAACACCCTGATGGGGCGGATCACCGGCAACCACATGGACGCCTACTCGGATGGCCTGTCCTGCGGGACGATCATGAGCCTCAACAAGGCGTCCTGATCCGGGCTTCGCTTCCGCCTGCCGCTCGCGGTCGGCGGGCGCATCAACAGACTATGGCTCCGACCCCGCGCCGTCGCGGCGGCTGATCCAGGCGCGCACCGAACTGAAAGCCTTCAGCGGAGACCCCGCGGGAGGCTTTCTTGTTTTCCGGTCGGCGCTAAACTCCGACCGGCGCTGTGCGGTGCAGCGAACGGAATGACAGCGAGAGCGTATGGGAGTGGCCTGACGCGGCGACTTCCCGCGGCCTCGGGCGGATAGGGAGCATGGGATGAAAGCCGCGTGGGCCCTTTGCGCCTTCGCATTGCTGGCCGTATGCGCGGGATGCAGTTCGGAGCCGGGCGTCGAAGGGGCCGGCGTGCGGGAGTCCGGCCAGGACGGTTACCTGGCGACAGGCCGCTCGCGCGCCGGGGATGCTGGCGTGCTGATCGCGCAGAACGCCGCGCTGCAAGACGCCCGCACGTTCTGCGAGGCCCAGGGGCGGCGGTTCATCGCGTTGGCCGACCGGGTATCGCAGGAGCCGTTTTCCAATCAAGTGACCTACACCGTGCGGTTCCGTTGCCCCGCGCCCGGCTCGCCCGAGCTGCCACATCCGGCGGTGAACCGGGCTCCGGACGATCTCCTCTAGCCACTCCGACGAGCTGCCCCGTAACCTCCAGGATCGGGAGGACGGTGACATGGCCGACATGACGATCCGAGAGGTCCGGGTGATCTTGGCGCGCGTGCCCTGGCCCGACGACCCGATGCTCACCGCCCGCCAGTTCTCACCTCACCGCGACCTGCTCGTTGTCGAGGTCGAGACGCAGGGCGGCATCGTCGGCATGGGCTACCTACACCTGCTCGCCTCGCCAGTGCTGCGTACCATCGCGATGTGTCTGGAGGAGGCGCTCATCCCGCGCGTCAGGGGCAAGGACGCGACGGCGGTGGAGGCGATCTGGCGCGACCTCTGGCAGGCCACCTACACCGCGGGACGTGGCGGCATCGCCATGATGGCCATGTCCGCCATCGACATCGCATTGTGGGACGCGGTCGGCAAGCGCGCGGGAATGCCGCTGCATCGGCTCTGGGGCCATTATCGCTCGGAGATTCCCGCCTATGGCAGCGGCTGCTGGCGGGTGCTCGGCGGCGACGGGATGATCGAGAAGGCGCGGCATTTCGTGGCGCAGGGATTCAAGGCGATCAAGATGCAGGTGGCACACGTCCACCACCGCCACGCCGACCTCGCCAATGTCCGCCGGATGCGCGAGGCGCTCGGCCCCGGCATCGAGATCATGGTCGACGTCAACATGGGCTGGGACGCCGACACCGCGATCCAGATGGGCCGGCGCTTCGAGGAGTACCATGTCTACTGGCTCGAGGAGCCGGTGATCGCCGACGACTTCGCCGGATACATGCGGATCGCCGACGCGCTCGACCTGCGAATCGTCGGCGGCGAGACGCATTTTTCCCGGTTCGACCTCCGTCCGTTCCTTGAGAGCCCGAAGCTCGGCATCCTGCAGCCCGACCCCATGCGCGGCGGCCTGACCGAGTTGCGCAAGATCGCCGCTCTTGCGGATACGTGGGGGATGACGCTGGCGCCGCATCTGTTCCCGGAGCTCAATGTGCAGGTGATGGCGTCGATCCCGAACGGCAGCTGGATCGAGCATATGGGCTTCCTCGACGACCTGTTCATCGAGATGCCGCCGATCGTGAACGGCATGATCACGGCGCCGGAGCGGCCGGGACACGGATTGGCCTTCAAACCCGAGGTGCTGCGGGACTGCAAAGCGTAGCGCGTGATCGTTCCGGCCCAACCGAATTTTCGTCGTTGCGGGCCGCACCCTCACTCCCACCAAAGCGGCGGCGGCCAGGCGGGCAGCGCAGGCCGCTTGGGCCGCGCCCAAGCGGGCCGGTCCCCCTCCCCCTCTCCCTACTGAGGGGCCTGGGCTGCGAAGAGCAGACCAAGGGCCGGGGTGAGGGATCGCCACTCCGAGGCTCCGCCCGCGCCGGCCTGGGCGGCTTCGGCCGGGTGGCCTCGGCGGCGGTCGCAGCACCTCGGGCAGCGGATCGGGGGAGAGCTTGCGCCACAGCGGCCGGAGCAGCCGCCCGGCCTGGGGCGAGGCCGCCAGCAGCGCCCGCATCTCGGGATCGTCCGGCAGCGCCTCCAGGTGGCCGATGGCCCAGCCGAGGCCAAACTCGAGGAACACCGGCCCGCGCGGAATGCCCGGCCAGCGCATCCGTGCCTGGCGCGTCCGGGCCGGCCGCTCGGCGGCCGGGCTCGGTGCGGCGCGCCGCCGCAGCGTGGCAGGCAGCTTGCCGGCGGCGAAGCGCGCCTGCAGCGCCCGGAGGCGGCGCAGCGTGTGCCCGAGATAGTGCCACAGCAGGTCGGCGAGCGGGCGCAGCAGCGGCGACACCGGCGCGATCATCCGGCGGTGCTCGAAGGCCTCGCCCAACCCCCGCCGCATCATCGCGACTAGCAGGGCGAAGCGGGGGAGGATGCCGGTTGGCGGGAAGGGTGGCGCGGCGGGCACCGGTGATCTACCAGGCCCCGTTCGGCGCCTACGTGCAGGAGGCGCTGAACCCCGTCTCCGGGCTGAACGACTTCGCGCCCGACCTGGCGGTCATCGCCCCCGAGGCGCGCGATCCGGTCGAGGCGCTGCCTTCCGGGGCCTCCGCCGCTGATGTGGCTAGTGCGATCGAGGACAAGGTGGCGCTGTTCGGCCGCGTCTGGGACGCGCTGGCGGCGCGTGATTTGCCGCGTCGTCCAGCATCTGCTGGTGTCCCCCGTGGAGCAGTACCGCGGCATGGCCGAGCGCGTCGCTCCCGCTTCGGCGTTCAACCAGGTACGCGCCTTGAACGACGCGCTGGTGGCGGCGGGGCGCGGGCGGGTGCAGTGGGTCGACCTCGAACGGCTGGCGGCAGCGGTGGGCGCCCGCCGCTTTTCCGCCGGCCGGTTCTGGCACAACGCGCGGCTGGGCTTCGACCAGCGCTTCCTGCCCGACTATCTCCGGGCGTTCCGCGGCGCCTGGCGGGCGGCCTGCGGGCGCGGCAAGAAGTGCTGGCGCTCGACCTCGACAATACGCTGTGGGGCGGGGTGATCGGCGATGACGGCGTGGAGGGGCTGACGCTCGGCCCGGGCTCGCCGGAGGGCGAGGCGTTCGCCGACTGGACACCTCGAATTACTCGAGAAGCGGGCTTCCTTGATCAGGTTGATGGAACCGGAACGGTCTGCGCCGCAATTTGCGGCCAAACATGGTTTCGCGGGAGGGATTTGACGGATGCAGCGCGGCTTGCGCTCTCACGCGGACACACTGCGCCCCTCGATCCAGACGAGGCGCGAAAGATTGTAGGCCAGGTTGGCAAGCGTGAGCTTCGCCGTTGCCCGCGCCAGACCGATGGTGCGCACGAGCAGACCCATGCGACGCTTCTGCGCGGCGAAGACGTGCTCGACTCGGCTACGCACCCGTGCCCGCGTCGCATTGCCGCGGGCGATGTGCGACGGCATCGGCCTGCCGCGGCTTGGCGCGCTGGAACTGCGCCACCAGCCGGCGTCTGTCGATCAGCGCCAGATTGGCTTTGCTCCGATAGGCGGTATCGGCCCAGACCTCACCGGCGGTGTTGGGAGCTATGCAGAAATCTGGGTGACGGCGCGGTCAGGCGGCGGTCTGCGCTGGCGTGTCGGTGGCCTCGACGCCGTTTTGGAATGTGACGCCTTCGATGACTTTCGACAACTGGTTCTCACCCTTCAATCTGCGCCACGTCTTTGCGGTTCCAAGCGCGCCTGCAGGTAAACGCCGTCGGCCCAGACGTACACGTAGCGCCGAGCCGACAGCTCCCGTCGTTGCCAGCGAGTATATTCGGCTTCCCGCGCGCCCTTCAGCCGCGCGATCACCGACGGCGACAGGTTCGGGGCGTCGTGGCCCAGCAACGCCGCGAGCGCTTACTGGAAGTCGCCTGCCGAGACCCCGCGCAGGTAGAGAATCGGCAGCAACGCATCGAGGCTCGGGGTCCGTCGAGCCCAGCGCGGCAGGATCGCCGAGGTGAAGCGGATCCGATCACCGTTCTCCGCCGCGCCGCGGTCACGCAGCTTCACTCGCCGCACCGCGACCGGGCCGATCCCGGTCTGGATCGCACGCTCCGGGCCGTAGCCGTGCCGCACGATGCGCTCGCGCCCATCCGCAAGCCGCGCCCCCGTCATCATCGCCAGGAACGACTTGGCTTCCGCTTCCACCGCCTGGGCAAGAAGCCGACGCGCACCGCTTCGCAGAACGGCCGTCAGTGGGTCGTCGATCCCGTCGGGCTGACGGAAGGGAACAACCGTGCTATCGCTCGTCATGGGCGTATCGCTCCTTCGGGAGGTTCAGGCAGGCTCGTCACCCGCCCTCCCGATTGGGTGAGAGTAGGCTAGCGCCTACGCTGGCGAGGATTAGAGCGGGATGACGTCGCGTCGAATTGGGCTTTCCCGACGCGGACGTGATCTGATTCAAGCTGCTGGCTGGGTTGGAGGCCAGCAGCGGATGGCAAAGCCCTTGTCCAAGGATCTACGCGAGCGGGTGGTGATGGCGGTGGTGCGCGACGGATTGTCGGGCAACCAGGCGGCGGCGCGGTTCGGGGTTGCCGTCAGCACGGCCAACGCCTGGGTCAATCGATTCCGGCAGACGGGGAGCTTGGCACCTGGGCAGATCGGCGGACACCAGCCGGCCACGCTTTCGGGGGTGCACCGCGATTGGCTGCTGGCGCGCTGCAAGGGTGGCGACTTTACCTTGCGCGGCCTGGTGAGCGAGCTCGCCGTCGAGCGGGGCCTCAAGGTCGACTATGTATCGGTCTGGCGTTTCGTGCACGCCGAGGGGCTGACGCATAAAAAAAGACCGTTCAGGCCAGCGAGCGCGATCGCCCCGACGTCGCCCGACGGCGGGCGCAGTGGCAGCGCTATCAAGGGTGGATCGATCCCAAGCGTCTGGTGTTTATCGACGAAACATGGACCAAGACGAACATGGCCCCGCTCCGTGGCTGGGCGCCCAAGGGCAGCCGCTTGCCGGGCCGTGTGCCGTACGGCCACTGGAACACCATGACGTTTCTGGCTGCCCTCCGCCACGACCGGATCGAGGCGCCATTCCTGCTCGATGGCGCGATCAACCACGAAAGCTTCCTGGCCTATGTCGAGCAGGTGCTGGTACCGACCTTACGCCACGGCGACGTGGTCGTGGCCGACAACCTCGCCTGCCACAAAAGCCCAGCGATACGGCGCGCCATACGCAACACCGGTGCACGTCTGCTCCTGCTGCCGAAATATTCGCCCGACCTGAACCCGATCGAGCAGGTGTTCGCCAAACTCAAACACCTCCTGCGCAAGGCCGCCGCTCGAAGCCGAGCAGCCGTCTGCACCCTCATCGGCCAGCTGCTCAAAACCTACACGCCCCAGGAATGCGCCAACTATCTCGCCAACTCAGGCTATGACGGACGTAATGTCATCCCGCTCTAGAGCCAATGTCCGCAGCGGAGCAGCGGCCGCTGACCGCGGAGAACCCGACCAGCCGAAAAGAGGTGGCGGCGTATGAAGCGTCAGGTCGGAGAAGTGTTAGTCCTGATCGAGCACGGTGAAGAAGCGAGTTGCGAAGCGATCGGCTCACTGCGCGCTGATGCCGACGACTACGGGCGGCTCGCATCCCTGAAGTTCTGTCCAAACGACGAGCCTGCCGTCAGCGACTACATTCATCGGATCGACGACGCGTTTGTCGTATACTGGGATATTTGAAGGCGGCGGTCCAACAAGAATGGAAGACCTTTTCTATGACGCTGATCCGGAATTCGTCCTGCTCGATTACGCAAAATACTCAGCCACGGACGACGGTGGCCTAAACAGGAACGTTTCTGTCGCGAGTTGAGATAACGAAAGTTATGGAACAAGCATATACATCCCACCACGGGATTTGAAGGCTAGACGTCGGAAAACGTGGCTGGAGTACAATGGCAAGAGCCGTGAAGAGGACGAAGTGCCGCTCTCTACGCTTACTTCCAGAATTCGGCTAAGACGCAAGAGTTAAACGCAACCAGCCATTGTGAGACTCAGTTCTGAATGGGATTTTGTCAATGTTATACCGGGTCCGGGGAGCTTGGGCCTCTCTGATGGTTTGTCAGAAGCGGCTTGGTGCGCTCATGTTCTCTTCATACCGGACGACGAGTCCGCGCTATCTCACGGGTAGGCTGCTCAACCCGGTGGCGAGAGCGGCTTGAGGCGAATGGAGAGCGAGAACGGGCTTGCCGAGATAACGGGAGACTCAATTCAAGGCTGGGGTGAGCAACGCCCCCGACCTCAACTTGCTGTCGCCGCGGCGAATGGCGCTCTGATCCTGGCTGGTGGATGCAGCTGGGCGAAGCGGACAAAGGTTGATGTGCAGGCCGAGTGGCGCCACGGTAATTCATGGTCTCATTCGCGGCCGGGCAAGACGCACGGACAATTCCAGCGTGCCGCCCCTCGGAGGGGCAGAAGCCGAACCGGCCGGACAAGATCAAGCGCCCAGGTCCGCGCCAGGGCAGCTCGGCCGCGTGGGCGGCGGCCGCGCGCTGACCGCCGATACCGACGAGGTGATGCAGGCCAAGCCGGCGCGGTGCCACTTCTGCCAGCATGCCTTCACCGACGTCGACCAGACGCTCGACGCGCGGTAGGACAAGATCGACCTGCCCCGCGTGCGTCCGATGGTGACGCGGGTGGAGCGCTATGCCGGCCAGTGCCGCTGCTGTGGCGCCACCACGCTGGCGGCGGTGCCGGAGGGGCTGGAGCCGGGCACGCCGTTCAGCCTCAACATCGTGGCACTCGCGATGTATCTGCGCTTCGGGCATGCCGTCAGCTACCAGCGGCCGGCCCGGCTGCTGATGGAGTTGTTCGGCCTGGCGATCAGCGAGGAGCGCGCTGGATGCCGCGTTCCGCCGCGGCAAGCCGCGGTTCGATGATGATGTCGCGGCCACGCTCACTCGGCTGCCGCGTGTGCAGGAGGTGTATTACGACGAGACCGACGTGCGTATCGAGGGCAGCGGCCACTCGAGCGGGTGTTCCAAGAACGCCGAGGTGGTGATCCATGTCGACCGCCGCAGCCGTGGCGCGGACGTGGTGCCCGAGGTGCTGGCCGGGCATCGCCCGGCGTTGTGGGTCTTCGATCTCTGCAGTCCACAGCAGGGCCATGCCGACCTGCGGCAGGTCTCGGCCTACGCCCACCAATTGCGCGATTGCCAGTATGCCATCGACGCTGGCGATGCGGTGTTTGCGCCGCGCAGAAGGCGCTGCTGCTGCGCGCCGTGGTGCTGGCGCGGCGACAACGCGGTCTGGCCGACAGCACGCGGCGCGAAGACCGCCGCCGTCTGGAACACTCGCTCGATGCCGTCATGGCGCTGGCACCGGTCAATCTCGACGGCCAACGATTGCGCAAGCGCTACGCCCGCGTTCGCGACCACCTGTTCACTCTTCCTCGATCATCGCGGGATTGTGGCCGACCAGACCTGCGGCGAGTTCGAACTGCGCACGACCGCATCTATTATCGCACAGGTCACTGGCGGCTTCCGCTCCGACGGAGCGCCGACCTGTTCGCCGCCGTCCCGCTCCGGTTCGGGAACGCCGCCCGTCGCCTGGCTTGCCGCTCTTGACGGGATCGCCAAACCTTCAATCGCAGCCCTGCACGACCGACCGTTCCGGCCCGCCCAGGAGGCAGCCTGGCGAGGCCTCGCCGAGAAGCGTGCCGGTCTCGTCCTTGTCCGCCTGGGACCGGCAAGACCTACCTGCTCTCCTGGCTCATCGCGGGCTTCGTTGCGGCGCGGCGGCAGGCGGGTCGGCCTGCCCGCGTTCTAGTGACCGCGTTCACACGCAACGCGATCGGCAACGTGTTGGATGCCGTGGTCGCACGGCAGAACATGCATGATCCAGTGGCTCAGCCCCCAATATACTTCGGCGAGCCGCCCGCCGCGGGGCTAGCCGCGCATGTTGTCCAAGTCGGCCGCGGGGAGGCCAACGACCTCATAGCGCGGCTCACAAAAGGCGAGTGTGTCTCGGGCATGACCATATGGTCTTTGTGGGCCCTGCTCAGGGGGGGGCGGCTGCCTGGTGGGGACGGGCCGACGGCGCCGGTGTTCGATTTAGTCTGCATCGACGAGGCGTCCCAGATGGTCCTCGGCCACGGTCTGATGGCGCTGGCCGGGTTGGGGGAGTACGGCCGGGTCGTCGTTGCGGGAGATGACCAGCAACTGCCTCCAATCCGAGCGGGGCGCCCCATGGTGCTCGACGGGCGCGAGCTCGGCGGCTCCCTCTACGCCTTCATGAAGTCGGCGGGGGTGCCGGAGTTTGCGCTGGACGAAACCTACCGATTGAATGAGCCGCTCACGACCTTCCCGGAGCGGGCATTCTACCCAGGGCGGTACGTCTCCCGCTCCAACGCGAGACTGGCCCTACGGCCAGATTGGGAACAGGGCCTAGGTCTGCTGTTCCGGACCGCTCTAAATCCCGACCTGCCCCTGGTGGTTCTCCTCCACGACGGGCCAACTGCCGCGACCGTAAACCCATTCGAGGTCCACCTCGCTAGCGGCATCGCCGAGAACATGGCGATGCGCGTCGCCGATGTTACTGAGGCGTCCCCAGATCTCTGGACGACCCGGCTCGCAATTGTCAGCCCGCACCGAGCGCAGAACGCCGCCATACGCGCCGCACTTCCGCAATCCATTCGTGACGGCGCCTTCGTAGAAACAGTCGATCGCATCCAAGGCAAGGAGCGCGACGCCGTCATCCTATCCTACTGCGTTGCGGACCCGGAGTTTGCCCTCGCTGAGGGCGAGTTCATCTTCTCCTCCGAGCGCCTCAACGTTGCCTCGACGCGAGCCGCGGCCAAGCTGATCGTCGTTGTCAGCCGACGCCTGCTAGAGGCAGTGCCCACCGACCAGGAACTGCTCGACAAGGCCGAACTGCTTCGGGAGTTCGTCTTCTCTTGCCCCAAGATTACCGAGACCTCGGAAGCGGATCCCTCTGGGCGCCAGATCTCAGTGGAGATCCGCGCCCGTGCCTTCGCGGGCCGCGAGGGTGATGTCGATCTGACGCCCGACCCGGCTCCCGCTACTCCGGTCTTGGAGATGACGCCATCTGCCGAAGGCGTCCTCAATGCAATTCGGCGTATCGCCAGCGAAGGCGATTATGGGAACGGTTCCCTTTCCAGGGTGAAGCAGCGGATGGCGCTAAGGGCCGAGCCGCTCCGGGAAGCTGTTCTACTCCATCGGATTGGCTGGATCTCCCTAGGGCAACGTTCGGGACCACACGGTCTGTTCTGGATCGCTACACCGTTCGAAGCGCCGCGTGTCGTGCACGCCCCCGAATACGACACCGTTCGTGTCCGGATTGACACGGCCATCCGCGACGCCCGCGACGCCCGCAAGGCCTTTTACAATGCTGTCCGGGACCGCTTTGCTTGGATGGACGACACCGGCCGCGATGTTCTCATGCCGATCATGAGGCGGCTGGAGGACGAGGGCATCGTCACGTTTGGCACGCTCGGCAGTCATCTTACGGTCGCCATGCGCCGCGCCGAAATACCTGAGGAGGACGGCGATGACAGACCTGCCGACCCGCTCGACAGCGACTTCATGGTCCTTAACCAACTCGAGGACATGGAGGCACGTCGCATCAACTTCGGCGTCATCGATAGTTGGGTCTCAACCGTCGAGCTCGGCGACGCGACCCGCTTGATCCCGGACGCGGTCGCAGCTTCACTCGCCAGGCTGCATGGCCAAGGTTACGTCATGCTCGCCGACGAAGGCCGCGTGCGGTCCCGCATGGCGGAACTCGCCCGCGAACTGAGGCATGTGAAGCAGCGCTTCCGCTCGAACGACGCCGACCGAAGGCCCTATCTGGTCCGCGGCCTGAAAATTGAACTGCGCGACCGGGCGAAGCCCGGGCGCGCCCTAACCATCGCGGAAGCACTCGGTCCTGCGGCCGACATTGCCACGCCGCGACAGCGTCAGGTATTGAACGGCATCGGACGCATGCTGGCCCGGCAATGGGGGAAAGACGCCAAGCTAGCGAATTGCGGTATTCGCTTCTGGCCGTCAGCCGAAGCAGGACCGCGTCGGCAGACCCTGGCGCTAGCGATCGCCGATCGGCAGGATCGACGTTCAGCGCCGACGGCCACCAGTCCG
The DNA here is from genome assembly GCA_963795435.1 of uncultured Alphaproteobacteria bacterium. Lineage (GTDB taxonomy): Bacteria > Pseudomonadota > Alphaproteobacteria > Acetobacterales > Acetobacteraceae > JAFKFI01. The sequence continues at coordinate 1,818,950 of CAWCHV010000007.1, read as the reverse complement.
GAAGATCGCCGTCGGCGAGCCTGAGTACGGCGCCATCCATCGCGGACCGAATGCCGAACCTGCCCAGGAGCGGTTCCTCTTGTGGGCTGAGCCGCATGCCCTCGTCCGCAAGGTCGAGGCGGCCGCCCTCCAACCAGGCGAGCGTTCGAACGAGCGCAAGACGATCGCTTCCAGGTGCGGTCTTCGCAAGGAGGGAACGGCAGCGGACCTTCGCCCCGTCGCGCCACGACAAGGGCGGGCAACCGGCCCGGTCAGTAAGCTGTTCAAGCATCGTCATGGCGCGCCCACAAATGCAACGAAGAGCGACATGGGCACATGCCTGTTGCGGCATCTCCGGCCAGCATCGAGGCCGCCACCAGCAGGTCGAGGCGCCTCGTGCATGCACCACACGGACTGGAAGCGAGTAGAAAGCATGTGAGAGGTGTGGACTCCGCCCTTGCCTCCGGGTGGACACAGTATGAGAGCATCAACAATCCGGAAGACAGGGCTCTGACACTGAAGCCCGGTATGGGAGAAGGTCGGGCGTTGTTCTTTTCGTCCCATGTAGCTGCCAAAAAGCATTGCAGGGCATGCCTTTCAGACGTTAGTCACGCGCCAGAGTTCGAGCAGATTTGCCCCCCAGTGCAAGCCTCCGGCGCCGACGGCGACACGGCGGCTGCAAAGAACCTTACTTGTCAGGAGAACGATAGCCCCAGAGTCGTTCCCGAGGCAAAGGGCTTCATAAGCGATCAGGCACGTTCCCTCCAGCGCAGCGGCCCCATGTATCCGGACGAGATCTCCACAAGGGCTTTTGAAATCCCCTGAACTGTTCGGACAATGCGCGGCAAGGCTCCGGATCTCGCCGCCGCGGACCGATAGCGCGTGCCCGGGTTGCTCTAGACAGTTCACGCCGCCAAACGAACGTTTCTGCCTTCCGAGCCTAATCGTGGGAGGACGTGATGAAAGGACTTGTTTCCGAAGGGCACTCCTAGTCGTTCTCATCGCGGGCGCGCCTGGGCTCGCCCGAGCCACCGGACCCGAGAGCTCGCAAGCGGTGCTCGACAAGTTTGTCGAGAGCTTCTCCACGCTGGACGTCAATGCCGCCGAGGTGGCACCGGGCAGAAGATCGGTAGGAACCGGCGGCACGCACCCGATCAGATTTGTCTTGGGCACGGACTGGAGCACCAAGGCTGACCAATGGCTACGTGAAGTGATGTCCGCCAAAGCGACTGCCGCCAGCAAGGCAATGGACGCAGAATACCTTCGCACTCATATCGGCGGCGGGTGGCACCGCCTGTTCGATGGCGGACACGATCTGTGGGGCGCTTTCAAGGCGACCAAGCAGGCGGCCATGGAGGTCGGGTTCCTTCACCATCTGGGCGTCTACGCCCACGATTTGTGGAAAGATCTAGCGACACCGAACGGCTTGCCAGTGTTCACCTGGGAAAATGCTGTCTTCGACGCCCTGACGAACACGTTGCACGACAACCTGCACGTTAGCAGCGCTTGGGTCCAGGATATGGCGTGCTTCACAGCTACCGAACTGGGCGGGGCCGTCGCCGCGATCGCGGCTATGCTATTCAACCTCAAAGCGACGGACCCTCACCGATACTTCGAGATGTGCGGGTCTCTCGGCGTATCGGCGGTGGTCGCGGCCAACCCAGTCTGGTGGCCGTCTGGATCGCGTTCGTGCTGAAGGGCTTCTATGACCGACGCATGGATATCCGGGTGTGGAACAGTCTGGCTGTGTTCCGGGGTAGCGATCTCCATTGCCATCATGGCAGCCGTCGCAACTCTGGGATGGGTGGGAATAATCTTGGCTATTCCGATCGCCTTCGTGCTTCGGAAGCGTTTGCGTCGCCTTTGTAACGGGATCGAGAGAATGTGGGCTCGGCGGGCTGCCTCAGCGATGAAGATTGAACTCGGCCGTATGCTGTTGGAGGCGGGTGCGGATCAGGTCGCGCTGCCTGCTCCTGCGGTGGTTTGATGACCTGAAAACAATGGCACCGCATTGTGATTTTGCCTTACGCGCCACCTGAGACCGGACATTCACTCCTCGGTGCTCTCTAATTATATGCGGCAGCGGTCCCGACGGTAGCAGACCGGGAGATGACGGGAAGTAGATACTGGACGGCAGGGGCGAACTCAGATTTCTGCCCGATCTTAGCCGGTCGAAGATGTACAATTCAGCATACCGGAGCGCGGAGCATAGAGGTTGCTCGAAAATCCGCGACGAGCCGGTGCCCAAAACTCCGCCGCCTTGCCGCCGGCGATCGTCATTCGCACCATGAGACGGGCATACTCCGCTCGGCTCAGCCTTCAGTCATCGCGGAACCACAGGACGAAATTTCCTGCCATCGCGAAGAAGCTCATCGCGAGCGGCGTGCCCAAGGCGCGGCGGCGGGCGAGGCGGGGGACGGCGAGGGGCAGGATACGCTCGATGCGGCGGATCAGGTTGCGATAGAGCCAGCGCAGATTCTCCTGGCCGAGCTCCGGCAAGGGGTGCAGCGCGGCGAGAAGCGCCCGCTGGCCGCCCTCGTGCTCGGCCATCGCGTCGAGCAGGGCGCGGGCGATCTCCTCCAGTCGCTGCTGCGGCGGGACGGCGAGGCGGAGGTCGGGCTCGCCCGGCGGCCAGGGGAGCGGATCGACCGCGTCGAGCGCCGCGTCGAGGCCGAGAAAATGATGGTGCAGGACGTCGTGGATGAGTTCGCCCCGGTTCTTGTAATAATTGCCGTAGCTGGTCGCCGGGATGCCGACCAGCGCGGTGATCTCATGGAGGTTCGCTCCGTCGAGGCCGCGATCGGCGAGCATCCTGGCCCCCGCCGCGCGGATCGCCGCCCGGCGCTTGTCGGCGCTGCGCGGGTCCCGCCGCCATGCCGCCGTGAGGGCCGAGAGCCGGCTGTCAAAGTTTTCCACGCTTCGTCGGTGGCCTGAAATCGCAATGGCATTCTGGTTGCCCTGATGTTAGAATATCGTTCTAACATGCATGATCCCGTATCGGCAACCCGAGACGTCCGAACGAGCCCCGATCCGGGTAATCCGGGGAGCCCAAGGAGCCCGGAACCGGGCAATCGGAAGGGTTGGAGGAGCCCGGATCCGGGCAATGCGGCAAGCGGGAAGAGCCCGGAACCGGGCGTCCGCGGGAGGGTTCGGGGCTACTCGGCCGCCGCGATCGCGGGGGCGCGCGGGGCGGCGGCGTAGGCATACACCGCCTCGCCGAAGCGCTCGAAGATCGCGCGCGAGACCGGGTCGGCCTCCCAATCGTATTCGGGATGCCACTGCACGCCGATGGCGAAGCCGGGCGCGCTGGCGACCCGGACGGCCTCGATGGTGCCGTCGGGCGCAATGCCCTCGGCGACGAGGCCGGGGGCGAGCCGCTCGACCCCTTGGTTGTGCAGCGAGTTCACCGCGATCTCGGTGGCGCCCGCGACGCGATGCAGCCAGCCTCCGGGGGTCAGGCGCAGGGCGTGCGCCTTGCCGGTTCGCACCTTGGAGGAGGGCTGCAGCGGGGTCGAGTGGTCGATCCGTCCCGGCACGTCCTGCAGCCGCTGGTGCAGCGAGCCGCCGAGGGCGACGTTCATCTCCTGAAAGCCCCGGCAGATCGCCAAAAGCGGCACGCCGCTGGCCACCGCGGCGCGGATCAGGGGCATGGTGCAACCGTCGCGATTGGGGTCCTCGGGCGTGCCCTCGGCGTGCGGCGGGCCGCCGTAGAGACTGGGATGCACGTTGGACCGGCTGCCGGTGAGGATGATCCCGTCGAGCCGGCACAACAGCGCGGCGACGTCGGATTTCGACCCGTTCGCCGGGATCAGGATCGGCACGGCGTGCACCAGTTGGTCGGTCGCCCGGATATAGGTGTCGGAGGCGGCGTGGTTCGGCATCCCGAAGATGCCGAACTGCTTGGTGCAACAGCTGATCCCGACCAGCGGCTTCATGTTCCCGCGCGAAAAATGGGCCAATTCCTCACGGCCCCGCATCATTGGCGATCTATCTGTCAAAAAGAAGTCATTTGCCGCGGGGGCAGCCATGTTCCCGCCAGAAAAGCCCATCAGCCGCCCCCGCCTTGCAGCGGCGTGCCGTTCGGGAAGCTCCGGTCGATGAAGTCGAACAGGCTGTCCTTGAAGTGGCCGCCGAGCTGTACGTCGCTCAGCGTGACCCGCGTCTCCTGACGCTGGGCGTCGATCACGCTCCATTGGCGCAGGGTTAGCGGGTTGTCCGCGAACACCAGGGTCAGGCTGCCGTCGCCGATGCTCGCCGTGCGGACGAGGGTGATCGTGATCATGCCCGGCAGGCGCTGCATGGCCGTGACCTTCACCGGCCCGCCGGACAGTCGCACCTGATCGGCGAGCAGGATGCCGAGCGGGGTCTGCGACAGGGGGATATTGCTGGTCTGGCCGAGCTGCGAATCGTGGAACACCAACATTCCATTGCCCGCGACCAGCAGAAGCGGGGTCGGCGGGTCGTAGGCGAAGCGCATCCGGCCGGGGCGCTCCAGCCAGACGGTGCCCTGGCTGACCCGTCCGTCGGGCGCGACCTGGAGGAAATGCGCCTTGAGGGTGCGGATCGAGTTCAGGTAGGCCTCGATCTGGGCGAGCGTGGCGGCGTCGGCCTGCTGCGCCCCCGCCGGCCCGGGACGTAGCAGGGGCACGGCAGCGAGGAGGGCGGAGGCGAGCAGGGCGCGGCGTTTCATGCCCCGGATGTGGCATCGCGGAGCGGGCTTTGCAAAGCCGATCTCGTATGCGGCGGGCCGGCCTGCTATTCGGCCGCCGCCGGGAGCGCTCCTCCCGCTTCCGGCGCCCGCGCCCACAGTTCGGGGTGCAACTCCTCGCGGCGGTCGGGGAAAAACAGGGCGCATCCCAAGGTCACGACGGCGAAAGCGGCGAGCAACAGGGTGACGGCGGTGAGATTGCCGGTGCGCTCGTAGAGCAGACCCACCACCGGCGCCGCGGCGGCCGAGCCGAGGAAGCCGACGAAGAAGCGCACTGAATACATCCTCGTCCGCAGCTCCGGCGAGATGTAGCGCGCCGTCATCGTCTCGTTGACCGTCACCTGCCCGAACAGCGCCGCCGCCACGAACCCGGCGAGCGGCAGGACGATCCAGCCCTGCGCGTAAGCCAGCGCCGCGAGCCCCGGCACCAGGACCAGCGAGATCGGCAGGAACACCCGCTTCAGCGTGGTGCGGTCGATCAGCCGGCCGACGGTGAACTGGGTGACGGCGCCGCAAAGCGTCGCGATGAAGGCGGCGACGCCGACCAGCGGGAGCAGGTGCGTGTCGGCCGCCAGCCGCTCGGCCATCAGTTTCGGGAGCAACAAAGTGAAGGCATTGAACACCAGGCCCGAGACGATGGCGATCAACATCAGCACGATCACGGCGCGGCGGACCAGCGGGCGCGGGATCTCGGGGAACGGCCGGCTGGCGCGGCGGATGATGTGCTCGGCGGCCGGCTGGCGCAGCCAGGCGACGCCCAGCGCGAGGCACAGCAGGCCGGGCGCGATGAACGCCGCGCGCCAGCCGAAATGCTGCGCCAGAAAGGCCGTGATCACCGGCGCCAGCGCCACGCCGAAATTGCCGAACACCCCGTTGACGCCGATCGAGCGCCCGGGCCGGTCTCCGGCCGCCTCCACCAGCATCGCGGTGCCGATCGGGTGATAGATGGCGATGAACAGCCCGGCGGCCGCCATGCCGAGGGCGAGCGACAGCCGTGTGTTGGTGAAGCCGGTGGCGATCAGGGACACCCCGGCGCCCAGGAAGAACACCGTCATCAGGGACTTTCGCCCGAAGCGCTGCGCGAGCCATCCCTGGGGCAGCGAGAACAGCCCGTAGAGCACGAACATGCCGGTGGCGAGCGCCAGGATCGACCCGTAATCCGCCCCGAACGCCCCGTCGGGCCGCGCCATCACCAGGACCGCCGTGGGCAGGATCAGCAGCGAATAGTGGGTGAGACTATGGGCGGCGTTGATGAAGACGATCTCGCGTCCGGCCGGGCTCATGCGCGCTTCCCTCTCGGGGCCACGTTCCGGCCCCGGTCCATTTCCGCCAGCTTATCGCGCCCCAAGGCGGTTGTCCTGCCCGTTTCCCGCGGCTGATCCCGCTCTGTTCGGTGATCGAACTTACCCGAACCACGGCGGCGGCGTTCCGTTGTGGCCATTGCAGAGGCGGCCCCCTTCTCGACGAGGCGGCGAGGCCACCCACCGCAAAGGAAAAAGGAGCCACGAGCGATGGCTGACACCACGTCCAACAGCAAAAGCAATCGCGGGTTCGCCTCGATGGACCCGGCGCGCCAGCGCGAGATCGCCTCCAAGGGCGGGAGCAGCGTGCCCGCCGAGAAGCGCCCTTTCTCGCAAAACCACAAGCTCGCGGCGGAGGCAGGGCGCAAAGGCGGCGAGCACTCGCACGGCGGCCGCAGCCAGGCCCGACGCCCGGTGGAACACGAGACGCGGCAGTAGGCTCCGCGCCTACGCCACCGCCCGTGCGGCGATGCGGCGCCGATGGGCGGCTGCCGGCGCGGTCACGGGCAACTCCGCCCAGGCCCGGCGGCGGCCGTCGGCCTGCGCGGCCAGGGTGTGGCCGGCGAATCCGCTTCGTGCGCCATCGCGCAAACGCTGCAGCAGGCGCCAATCGCGCGCCAGGCGGCTGAGCGCCTCGAACCACGCGGGGGCGCTTTCGCGCGCGAGCATTCCGCCCGGCCCGTCGGCGATCGAGCCGCGATAGACGCCAATATCGGAGGCCAGCACCGCCATGCCGAGGGCGGCGTAGTCCAGCACCTTGATTGGCGATTTGCAGCGATTGAAGCCGGTGTCGACCAGCGGTGCCAGACCGACATCCCAGGCGTTCTGCTGGACCATCCAGTTGACGAAGCCCGGATAGCTGGCGGCGGCGGCGGCGGGCAGCGCCACGCGGTTGACGAAGTCCGGCAACGCGCCTCGCGTCACGCCAAGCACATCGATCCGCACGCGCTCGCCGTATTCGGCGCGCAGGCGCTCCAGCGCGGGCAACAACAGGGCTAGGTCGGCGTCATGCGTCGCCGTGCCCATGAACAGCACGCGCAACGGACCGAACGGCGCCCGCCCCGCCGGTGCCACCGCCGACCACAGCCGCTCGTCCAATCCGTTGGGGACCGTCCGCACGTCTTCGCGGAGCGCCAGGAGAGCGGACCGGAGTGGAGCGGTCGAAGTCCACACCGCATCCGCGTCGCGTACCATTCGCGCGACGAGTCCGGCACGGGGGCGCAGGATGTCCGCGTCGGGGTGGTCCGGCGGAATCCCGATCAGATCGTCGTCGAGGTCATACAGGAGACGTATTCCCTCGGTCCGGCAATGCGCCACCAGCCGGTCGGCCGTTTCGGCATCCGTGACCGCGTATCTTTGCGTGGCCAGGATGTCCGCCCGGTAGCGCAGGGCCTCTTCCGGCTTGGCCAGCACGATTTCCATCCCGCCGCCGATCGCCGGATGATCGAGCGGCAGGAGCAGACGGATATAGGCGCAGGGGCTGAGCGAGCCGTCGTTCAGCCGTTCGGGGACGACAAGCACCGTGGTCCGGTCGCGGCGCCGCAGATCGAGCACCCCGGCAGCGGAAGCGGTGCGCGGTTTCAGGTAGGATTCGGCGTAGAAATCCGCGACCGGCGGCCGTGGCTTCGGCCGCGGCGGCGCGCGCGGCGCGGCAAGGGCTTCGCGAACCTCATCGAACGTCTCCAGCCACGCCTCGACCGGAGATGCCGGGTCCGCGAGCCAGGTGAGAGGCCGGCCGTCGAGACGCTCGGGAAGCGACCCGACCCGGGATGCCACGATGGGCAGTCCGGCCGCGATGGCTGCGGTCAGGGTGTAGCTGTAGGTCTCCGGCACCTGGCCGGGGAACCAGATGACATGGGGCCGGGCCCGCGTGATCAGTCTTGCGAGATGCTTGGGTTCGTACTCGCCCGTCTGCCGGATCCGCGCCTCGGCGTTCGGCGAGAGCGGCACTTCAGCGTAGCCGATCAACTGGATCTCGAGCCGCGCCGGATCGGCCGTCTCGGCCACGGCGGCAACGGCCCGCGCACCCTTGTGGCTGGTCAGCACGCCCAGCACCGCGACCCGCAGCCGCCGTGTGGGGGGATTGGCCGGCAGCCCGATCGGCCAGTAGCCCTTCGCGACCGGCTCGTGCGGCACCACCACGGCCCGGTCGCCGAGTTCGCCGTATTGTGCCATCCGCCGGCGCGCGTCCTCGCTGGGGCAGATCACCCGCTGCGCCTCCCGCAGGAGCCAGCTGTGCGAGGCGCGCCAGGACAGGATCTCGCGAGCCCCGGTCTCGTTGCGCTCGGCGATGCAGGCGTTGCAGACGGCCGGCCCTGGCGAGCCGCATTCCTGCGAATCGCGCTGCGGCAGCAAGTTGATCTGCGGGCAGACCGCGAAATAGTCGTGAACCGTGAAGTCGAAGGGTACGCCGAGTTGCGCGATCAATTCCCGCGGGTCGATCCGCATCCCGAGCAGATGGTGGACGTGCGCCCGGCTCACGCCAGCGGATCGCAGGAACAGCGCGAGATCGTCCTGCCGGTCCTCGCCGAGCACCATCGGCGGATGGTCGGGCCGGCCGGGCAGTGCGAGCGCCACACCGCGCGGATGGCTGGACAGCGACAGCATGTTGGCTCGCGGACCGATGCTCGCCGTCACCGCCTCGATGTGCTGTCGCACGCCGCCGCCGAGTCCGTGCGAGATTTGCAGCACCGTGGGCAGCCTCGAGCGGCGGAACAGCGCCGCGGTCAGCGCGAAGCGGTACGGCCCGACCTGATCGCGGCGGACGTGTCTCGCGACCTGCTCGGCGAAATCGGGATGGCGCGCGGCGAGCAGCTCCGCCTTGCCCCGCAGATCGCCGGATCCCGCGCCAAAGCTCACATTGCCTTCGTGATAGACGAAAATGTCACAGGCTAGCTTGTGCCGCCAGCCGCGAGCGGCGGCGCGCATACAGAAATCATTCTCCTCGCCATAGCCGCGGCCGAAAGTCTCGGCGTCAAACAGCCCGAGTTCCCGCAGGGCGTCGCGGCGGATGTACATGCAGAAGCCCACGGTGGTGGGCACCTTCACGCTGCGTCCCCCATTGGCCTCGCGGCACGCCGCGTCCATCTCGTCGACCGTCAGCCCCGGCGGCATCGGGCCGCCCTGCTCGCTCGGGTAGCTGCAGATCGTGGCGTTGTTCGAGAAGGGCGACACCGAGGCGATGCGCCGCTCCGCGTGGGCGTGGCCCGCCAGCCGCCGAAGCCAACCAGGCGGAACCACGGTGTCGCTGTTCAGCAGCGCGACGTCGGCTCCGCCGGAAAGCTGCATCCCCCGATTGACCGACGCGACGAAGCCCAGGTTTCGCCGGTTTCGGATCAGCGTGATCCGCCCCGTCGCGTTCACGCGATCGAGCCATCTGGACAGCTCCGGCTCCGGCGAGCGGTCATCCACCACGACGATCCTGCCGGGCGGGCGGTCAGCGTCGGCAAGCACCGATTCGACGCAGCGCCGGGTCTGCGCCAAGCCGCGATAGACCGGGATCACCACGTCGACCTCGATCCGGGATGGACAGGCCGGCGGTTCGGCGGCGGAGGGGAGATACTCGCTCATGTCGACCCGCTTCTCGGTCGCCCAGCCGCGCTCGACACCAAACAGGACGTGGTGCAGCAGCGGGTTGGCGGCACCCTCGGGATGCTCCTCGGCGTAATAGGTCGCATCGAAGCGCGGATGCGGGTCGCGCAACTCCTTCGCGCCGTGCTCCAGGTAGTGCAGTAGCGGATGGACGCCCGCCCGCGCCACGTCCGGATTTTGGGCGAGATACCAAGCGCTGTCGAAGAACGGGTTGGGGTTGCGGTTTTCGCCGGCACCGTGATTGATGAAGTGATCGAGCGGATCGATCCCGGCGCCCGCGATGTCCGGGTACTCCGCCCGATACCAGTCTGCGTCGACGAAGGCGCCCAGGTCATCCCTGAGTGTCGGGCTGGCCATCGGGCCAATATCCTGATTGAGAGCTTCGCGGGAAAGTCGCGCTGCGTAACCAGCGTAACTGAGGGGGCGGTGTCAGCCAAGCGTTTGGCCCCTTGCGTCGCCGGTCGTTGCGTTACAAGGAGGCGAGGGCGGACCTACGATGAGCGAGACGCTGCTGGATGTGAAGGGGATGAACTGCCCGCTCCCGGTGCTGCGCGCCAACCGCTCGCTGCGCGGCATGGCGCCAGGCGAACGGCTGCGCGTGCTGGCGACCGATCGCGCCGCCGTGGCGGATTTCCAGTCGTACTGTCGGGAGACCGGGCACGCGCTGCTGGCCTGGAGCGAGGAGGGCGGCGTGTTCAGCTTCGTCATCCGCCGCAGGGCGGAGGACCCCGTGCCGGAGAAGGGCGCCTGAATGCCGACCGCGCTGATCACCCATCCCGCCTGTTTGGCCCATGACGTCGGCGCGTGGCACCCGGAATGCCCCGACCGGCTGCGCTCGGTGCTGCGCTCGCTGGAGGGCGAGGCCTTCGCCGACCTGCTGCGCGAGGCCGCGCCGCTGGCGACAATCGGTCAGCTCGTCCGGGCGCATCCGGCCGAATATGTCGAGGCGATCCTGGCGATCCGACCGGCCCTGGGGGAGACCGTGGCGCTCGACGCCGACACGCTGATGGGCGCGGGCAGCGCCGAGGCGGCGCTCCGCGCGGCCGGCGGCGCCGTCGCCGGGGTGGACGCCGCGATGGAAGGCTGGGCGCGCGCCGTGTTCGTCGCGACCCGCCCGCCCGGCCATCATGCGGAGCCCGCGCGAGCGATGGGTTTCTGCCTGTTCAACAACGTCGCGGTCGCGGCGCAGCACGCCCGCGCGCTATGGGGAAGGCGGCGCGTCGCGGTGGTCGATTTTGACGTGCATCACGGCAACGGCACGCAGGCGATGTTCGCCGCCGATCCGGACCTGTTCTACGGCTCGAGCCACCAGCACCCCTGCTACCCCGGCACCGGCCGCTCCTCAGAGCGCGGCGCGGCGAACAACATCGTCAACGCGCCGCTGCCGCCGGGGGCGGACGGACCCGCGTTCCGCGCGGCGTGGCGCGAGGTGATCCTGCCGGCGCTGGACGACTTCGCTCCGGAGTTCCTGATCGTCTCGGCTGGGTTCGACGCCCACCGGGCGGACCCGCTGGCGCACCTCCGGGTGGAGACCGCCGATTTCGCCTGGCTCACCGCCGAACTCGTGCGCGTCGCGGCCCGGCACACCGAGGGGCGCATCGTGTCGGTGCTGGAGGGCGGCTACGATCTCAACGCCCTCGCCGCCTCGGCCGCCGCGCATGTCCGCGCGTTGATGCAGGTGGATTAGCCCGCCGCCATCCAGAGCGGCTCCTTCAGCCGCGCGACGAATGCCGCATGAGCGGCGAGTTCCCCTTCGCTCGGCACGATGGGTCGCGGCGTCCGCGTCCCGGCATGGACGTAGGACGCGACCGAAGCGCCGGACTCGGTCGCGGCATCCAGCAGCAGACCGCGCTGCCGCCCGCCGGTGAGCTCGACATAGACCTCCGCCAGCAGTTTGCAGTCGAGCAGCGCGTTGTGGGTCGTGCGGGCGGAGAGGTCGATGCCGAACCGCCGGCATAGCGCGTCGAGGCTGTTCGGCAGGCCGGGGAATCGGGTTTTCGCCAGAACCAGCGTGTCGACCATCCGCCCCGGATCGAGCCGGGGCCGCGATAGGGCGGCGAACTCGGCATCGAGGAAGGCGAAGTCGAAAGGGGCGTTGTGCGCGACCAGCCGATCCTCCCCGAAGAATGACAGCAGTTCCTCGGCGATCTCGGCGAAGCGCGGCTTGCCCCGCAGGTGCTGGATGGTGAAGCCGTGGATGCGGGTCGCGTCCTCGGGGATGTCGCGCTCGGGGTCGATCAGCCGATGGAAGTGCCGTCCCGTCGGCAGGTCGTTGACCAGCTCCAGCGCCGCGATCTCGATGACCCGGTGCCCCTGGCCGGGCTCGAGGCCGGTTGTCTCGGTATCAAATAGGATGGAGCGGGTCATGGTCGCAGCCCCCGGATGAGCCGCCGCAGCGCGCGTTGCGTGTGATGGCGGGAAAGCCCGGTGCGAATGACGACATCGGCACGCCGGCGCTTCTCGGCGTCCGGCATCTGCCGGGCGATCACGGCGGCAATGTCCGCGTCGCTCATTCCGCGGCGGTGGCGCACGCGGTGGATCTGCACGGCGCGGGGCGCGGAGACCACGACGACGATGTCCGCCAATTTGTCGGCCTCGGTCTCGAACAGCAGGGGAATGTCGAGCACCGCGGCCGGCGCGTGTGCCCGGCGGGAGCGGGCGATGAAGTCGTACTCCTCCTGACGCACCATCGGATGGAGCACCTGCTCCAATCGGCGCAACTGATCGGGACGGCCGAGCACCTCTTCGCGCAGGCGCACCCGATCGACACGGCGCGCCGTCCCCGCGCCCACCACCGCGTTCGGAAACAGGGCCGCGATGGCGCGGACCGCCCGCCCGCCCGGCCCCTGCATCCGATGCACCGCGAGGTCGGCGTCGAACACCGGGATGCGCGCGCGGCGGAAGGCGGCGGCGGCCGTCGACTTGCCCATCCCGATGCCGCCGGTCAGGCCGATGACTTTCATGCGCCCAGCAGGTCGGCGGCGACGAAGCGGCGCAGTTCATCGTCAACGACCGGCTCGACGCCGAACCAGGCGGTGAATCCGGGAACCGCCTGATGCAGCAACAGCCCGAGCCCCTCGACGGTCCGCATTCCACGCGCGCGCGCCGCCGTCAGCAAGGGCGTCTCCAGCGGCACGTAGACGATGTCGGCGACGGCCATCCCGGCGGGCGCACGGTCGAGATCGAGGTCCAGCGCGGGGTTGCCCGCCATGCCCAGCGAGGTTGTGTTGACCACGAGCGCATGGTCGGCGAGGGCGGCATCGCGTGCGGTCCAGTCGAGCACCGTTAACTCTGGCAGGTCGGCGGCGAGCGCATCGGCTCGCGCGCGAGTGCGGTTGGCGAGGCTGACGGGCGCGCCGGCGTCCTGCAGGGCGGCCGCGACGGCGCGGGCCGACCCGCCGCCGCCGAGCACCAGCGCCGGCCCCGCCGCCGGATCGACGCCGTGTGTGCGCAGATTGGCGGTGAAGCCCGACCCGTCGGTGTTGCTGCCCTCGATGCGTCCGTCGCGGAACACCAGCGTGTTGACCGCGCCCGCCCGCCGCGCCGAGGCGTCCACCACGTCGCACACGGTGAAGGCCGCCAGCTTGTGCGGGATGGTCACGTTGGCGCCGGCAAACCCCGCCGCCGCCAGCCCGCGAACGGCGGCGGTGAAATCCTCCGGGCGGACCGGGAGGGGCACATAGGCGCCGTCGATCCCGTGCCGCTCGAGCCAGAAGCCGTGCAATCGGGGCGAGCGGGAGTGCGACACCGGCCAGCCGAGAATCCCGGCCAGCCTGGCTTTTCCGGTCAGTATGGGCATGGCGCCAAAGTGCACGGCCGGCCGCGCCGGATCAACGTCGCCGTCGCCGTACGTCGGCTATATCGGTCACGTTGGCTATATCGGTTCAGTGCCCGCGAAGAATCTGGCTCAGGAAGCCCTTGAGCCGGTCCGTCTCGGGGTGCTCGAACATCCGCTCCGGCGTGCCGCTCTCGACGATCTCGCCGCGGTCCATGAACACCACGCGGTCGGCGACGCGGCGCGCGAAGCCCATCTCGTGCGTGACGCAGACCATCGTCATGCCCGATTCCGCCAGCTCGATCATGGTGTCGAGCACTTCCTTGATCATCTCGGGGTCCAGCGCCGAGGTCGGCTCGTCGAACAGCATGATCTTGGGCTTCATGCACAGCGCCCGCGCGATTGCCACGCGCTGCTGCTGTCCGCCGGAGAGCTGGCCTGGATATTTGCTGGCCTGCTCCGGGATCTTCACCCGACGCAGATAGCTCATCCCCAGTTCCTCGGCCTCCGCCTTGGGCATCTTGCGCACCCAGATCGGCGCCAACGTGCAGTTCTCCAGGATTGTCAGATGCGGGAACAGATTGAACGACTGGAACACCATGCCGACCTCGCGGCGGATGGTGTCGAGGGCCCGCAGATCATCGCTGAGTTCGGTCCCGTCGACGATGATGTGGCCTTCCTGATGGGTCTCCAGCCGGTTGATGCAGCGGATCATGGTGGACTTGCCGGAGCCCGATGGACCGCACACCACGACGCGCTCCTTCTGCGCTACCGTCATCGACACGTCGCGCAGCACGTGCATCGTGCCGTACCATTTATTGACGTGGTCAAGCACGATGGCCGGCGCCTCGGGCGGGAATGGCCGCTCACGACGGTCGACGGTCTGGGCCTGGCTCATGCGGGCTCCTTCTCAGCGCCGGTTCGCGCGGCCGAGCTCGCGTTCCAGGCCGCGACTGTATTTCGACATGGCGAAGCAGAACGCGAAATAGACCACCGCCAGTGCGATGTACACCTCGGTCGAGAAGGACTGCCACACCGGCTCGCTCAACGCGACCTTGCCCGCGGTCAGCAGGTCGAAGATGCCGATGATGAGCACCAGGCTGGTGTCCTTGAAGAAGCCGATGAAAGTGTTCACCAGCGGCGGGATCACCAGGCGCAGCGCCTGCGGCAGCACGATCTTGCCGGTCTTCTGCCAGTAGGTGAGGCCAAGCGCGTCGGCGGCCTCGTACTGGCCCTTCGGGAGCGCCTGCAGTCCGCCGCGCACCACCTCGGCGAGATAGGCGGCGGCGAACAGGATGATGGCGATCTGCGCCCGCAGCAATTTATCGATGTTCACGCCTTCCGGCATGAATAGTGGGAACATCACGCTCGCCATGAAGAGCAGGCTGATGAGCGGCACGCCCCGGATCAGCTCCACGTACAGGACGCAGAGCATCTTCACCGCCGGCAGCCTGGTGGAGCGGCGGCCGAGGGCGACGAGGATCGATAGCGGGAACGAGAAGGCGAGGCCGAACGTCGCCAGGATGAGGGTGATCGGCAGCCCGCCCCAGCTATCCTGCGGCACGAAGGCGAGGCCGAGCACGCCGCCCCACATCAGCACCCCGATGACGGCCAGCGTGACCAGCCAGACCAAGAAGAGTTCGCGCCGCCAGAACCGGCGCATCGCGGAGACGGCATAGAGCCCGATGAACAGCGCGATGCAGATCGCTGGCCGCCATTGCCCCTCGTACGGGTAGCGGCCGAACAGGATCAGCCGGTACTTGTCCGTGATGATCGCCCAGCACGCACCGACGCCGCGCGCTTCCTGGCAGGCGGCGGTCTGCGGCTGGCCGCTGGCGTTGTACGGAACCGACCAGACGGCATTGACGAAGGCCCACTCGATGAGCCGGAAGCCCCACAGCACGATGAGCGCGCCGAGGCCCAACGTCACCGCCGTCGACCACCAGGAGCCGAACAGGTTGAGCCGCGCCCAGGCCCAGGGCCCGCCGGCCGGCGCCGCGTGGCGCCGTTGCTCGATCACGGGCGCCGCGGTGGCGCCAGCGGTCGCGGGTACCGGGTCGATCTGCGCGGTGCCGGACATCGGCTCAGCGCTCCACGAGCGCGATGCGCGCGTTATACCAGTTCATGAACAGGCTGATCGACAAGCTGATCGTCAGGTACACCGCCATGATCACGGCGATCCCCTCGATCGCCTGGCCGGTCTGGTTGAGCGTCGTGTTGGCGATCGAGACGATGTCCTGGTAGCCGATCGCCACAGCCAGCGAACTGTTCTTTGTCAGGTTCAGGTACTGGCTGGTCATCGGCGGGATGATCACCCGCATTGCCTGCGGCAGCACGATCTTGCGAAGAATGACGCCATGCCGGATGCCGAGCGCGCCCGCCGCCTCCCACTGGCCCCGCGGCACCGCCTGGATGCCGGCGCGCACGATCTCCGCGATATAGGCGGCCGTGTAGATCACCAGGCCCATCAGCAGCGCGCCGTATTCCGGCGTCACCGTCAGTCCGCCGGTGAAGTTGAAGCCGTGCAGCACCGGCTTGTCCCATGCGAACGGCGCGCCCAGCGCCGCCCAGACGATCACCGGCACCACGATCACCAGAACAAGCGCCACGGGCCAGACGCGCGGCTGCTCGCCGGTCGCCTCCTGCCGTCGTCGCGACCGACGTGACCACGCATAGGTCAGGACGACGCCGATCAGCAGGGCGACCGCCGCCCAGGTGAAGGCGGACGCCCAGATCAGTTCCGGCAGCTTGATGCCGCGGTTGGACAGGAACACCGCGTCGCCGATCCGCATACTCTGGCGCGGTGCGGGCAGCCCCTGCAGCAGCGCGTACCAGAACAGCAATTGCAGAAGCAGTGGGATGTCGCGCAGGCCCTCGACATAGATCGCGGCCAGCTTGGCGACCAGCCAATTGCGCGACAGGCGACCGACACCGATCACCGTCCCGAGGATGGTCGCGAGGATGATGCCGACCACGGCTACCTTGAGCGTATTTAGGATGCCGACCAGCAGGGCATACCCGTAGGTATCCACGGCCGGAGTGTACGGGATCAGCGATTCGCCTATGGGGATGCTGGCCGCCTGATAGAGGAAGCCGAAACCAGTCGCGATCCGCCGCGCCGCCAGATTGTGGTTGGTGTTGGAGATCAGGTACCAGAGCAGCGCGGCGACCAGGCCGACGATCAGGATCTGCCAGACGATGCTGCGAAGCACGGGATCGGACCAGCTCAGCCGCACCCGGCGGCGAGGCGGAGTCCTGGGCGCGGCCAGTCTCGGGTCGGCGGTGGTTCCCGACATCCTCGGCAAGGCCCTCCTTGGTGATGCTCGCGACCCGTGCTTTACGCAGGTCTGCCTTGCCCCACTCTGCGGCACACCGCTCGGGAGATCAACGTATCCGTCGCTGATGCGGACGAGCGGCGCCGCCGGTCAGGCCGGGCGCACCAGCCGATGGTGCTTGCGTCCGGCCGAGAGCTTGATCGCGCCGTCCCGCAGATCGGCCGCCGTTACAAGCGCATCTTCCTTGCCGACCAACGCATCGTTCACGCGCCCCCCGGCGCCGCGGATCAGACGGCGGGCCTCGCCGTTACTCGCCGCGAGCCCGGCAAGGACGAACAGCCGAAACGCAGGGATGCCGACCGCTAGCTCGGAGGCGGGCACCTCCACGGTCGGCAACCCGACCACGGTAGGCGCAAAACCCTTGATGATCGTTCTTCTTGTTGGGTCATCGACGGCCAGATAGAATATTTCCTTCGCTGTCCTTTTGGCCGCTTCGGCTTCCTCCCGACCATGCGCGAGCGCGGTCGCCTCGGTGGCGAGGATTTCCTTGGCTACGTTTGTCTCGGCGTCGCCCAATTGTTCGAGCCGGGCGATCTCGGCGAGGTCCACATCCGTGAACAGGCGGAGGAAACGGCCCACGTCGCCATCCTCGGTGTTGCGCCAGAACTGCCAGTAATCGAATGGAGAGAGCCGGTCGGCGGTCAGCCAGATCGCGCCGCGCGCGGTCTTGCCCATCTTGGCACCCGAACTCGTGGTGATCAGCGGCGTGGTCAGGCCGAACACGGTCCCGCCATCGGTCCGACGAACCAGATCGACGCCGGAGACGATGTTGCCCCACTGGTCGGACCCGCCCATCTGCAATCGCACGCCAAAGCGGCGGAACAGCTCGCGGAAATCGTAGCTCTGCAGGATCATGTAGTTGAATTCGAGGAAGGTCAGCGGCTGCTTCCGGTCTAGCCGCAGCTTCACGCTGTCGAAAGCGAGCATCCGGTTGACGGTGAAATGCGTGCCCAGGTCGCGCAGAAGGGGAATATAGCCGAGCGCATCCAGCCAATCCGCGTTGTTCAGCATCACCGCGTCGGAACCGCCATCGCCGAAGCGCAGGAACGGGGAAAAACAGCGGCGGATGCCGGCCATGTTGGCGGCGATCTGCTCGTCCGTGAGCATCTGGCGGGCCTCGTCCTTGCCCGACGGGTCGCCGATCCGCGTCGTACCGCCACCCATCAGCACGACCGGCCGGTGTCCGTGCTTCTGCAGCAAGCGCAGCGCCATGATCTGCACCAGGCTGCCGACATGCAGGCTATCGGCGGTGCAGTCGAAGCCGATATAGGCCGAGAGGGGCGCCGCCTTCAGAGCCTCATCGAGCGCGTCGGCGTCGGTGCACTGGAACACGAAGCCCCGTTCGGTCGCCTCGTGGAGAAAATCGCTGGTCGGCATCGAGCGCTACCTCGTATTCGCATCGTGCGGGGGCTAGCACGGACGGAGCTTGGGCAAAATGCTGCGCGCCATCGGGCTGATGAGCGGCACGTCCCTGGACGGGGTGGACGCCGCTTGGCTGGAGACCGACGGGGAGCGCATCGGCCACATCGGCCCGCGCCTCACGCTGCCCTATGACGACGATTTCCGCCGGGCTCTACGTCGGATTCTCGACGTTGCGCCGATCCTCGCGGAGGATGACCCTGAGCTTGCCGATGTGGTGTGCCGGCTGACCGATTATCATGCGCGCGCCGTTGAGAGCCTGGGCGAGACGGCGGACCTGATCGGTTTTCACGGCCAGACCATCTTGCACCAGCCGGCCCTGCGGCGAACCTGGCAGATCGGCGACGCGCAACTGCTGTCGCGCCTTACCGGTATCCCGGTCGCGTGCGATTTCCGGCTGGCCGACGTCGCGGCGGGCGGGCAGGGCGCGCCCCTCGCGCCGGCCTATCACGCGGCGCTGGCGGCCGCTCTGCCGAAGCCGCTCGCGGTGCTCAACATCGGCGGCGTGTCGAACGTCACATGGATCGGAGGCGACGGGGAGATCGTCGCCTTCGACACGGGGCCGGGGAACGGTCCGCTGGATGACTGGGTTTTCCGCCATACCGGCGCGGCGTTCGACCGGGATGGCGCGCTGGCGCAGGCCGGACGGCCGGATGAGGCAGTACTGGCCAAGCTTTTGGCGCATTCGTATTTTTCCGCCCCGCCGCCGAAATCGCTGGACCGGCTCGATTTCGCGCAGTCGCTCGCGGCGAGCGGCCTGGCTGCGCTGTCGACCGAGGATGGGGCGGCCACGCTGGTCGGGTTCATCGCCCGCTCGGTCGCCGCGGCAAGGCTGCCTGCCCGCCCGTTGCGATGGCTAGTGACCGGAGGAGGGCGGCGGAACCCGGCGATCATGCGCGCATTGCGGGAGGCGCTGGCATATCCTCACCCAACCCGGAGTGAGGGAAATGTGCTACCGGTGGAGGCGGTCGGCTGGGACGGCGACGCCCTCGAAGCCCAATGCTTCGGCTTCCTGGCTGCTAGAGTCCGGGCGGGCTTGCCCCTTACCTATCCGGGAACAACCGGCGCTGCCGCGCCACTGGGTGGCGGACGGGTCGTGCGGCCCTGATCAGTCGGCAGCGAGCGCCATCGAGCGGCGCGCGATGGCCTTGCCGACATGGTCCTCGATCGCATCGGATACCGGATCGGCATGGTTGGCGAAGACGTGGTCGGCGCCGGCGAAAATCCGGTAGTCGACGCGGACGTTCTTCTGGGTGTTCAGCTTGTCGACCAGCTTACGCACGGCGGGCTCGGGGACGAGTTCGTCCGCATCGCCGTGGATCATCAGCCCGCCGCAGGGGCAGGGGGCGAGAAAGCCGAAATCGTAGTGGTTCGCCGGGGGCGCCACACTGACCCAGCCGGAAATCTCCGGCCGGCGCATCAAAACCTGCATTCCGATGAAGGCCCCGAACGAATAGCCCGCGATCCACAGCCCGCCCGAGTTCGGATTGACCGCCTGCATCCAGTCGAGCGCCGCCGCCGCGTCGCCGATCTCGCCGATACCGCCGTCGTAGCGGCCTTGGCTGCGGCCTACCCCACGAAAGTTGAAGCGCATCACCGAGCAGCCAAGTCGCTGGAACGACTGATACATCGCATAGGTAATGCGATTGTTCATCGTCCCGCCATGCAGCGGGTGCGGATGCAGAATCAAGGCGACCGGAGCGCCAGCTTCCTTGGAATGATGGTAGCGGCCCTCGAGCCGGCCGTCCGGCCCAGCGAACATTACTTCAGGCATGATGCTCCGAAACCCGTTTCCTGTCGCGTCCGACATTCCCGGCCTGGTCACTGAAACCTGGGCCTTTGCCGGCTCCCCAACTCTGTCAAACCCGGCTGTCGGAGTACCTTCGCAACCGGCACCCGACACATGAGATATGCGCCCCCAACTTCAGCGGTCCGCGCGATTTCTTGACCCGCCTCGGGGTAAAACCTAGCTTGCCGCTCGGGAACAGAGTGCTGCCCGGACGGCTCCTCCATCCGCTTATTTGGGCCGGCCCCGCCCCGAACGCGTCCGGCCGACGTGTCGATCCGAACTATAAGTTCCCCGTCCGGGCTTTCATAACGGAATTGTCGCATGGCTTTCATGTTTTTCCGTGAATTGAGCCGCGCGCCGCCCTGGCGCGAACTCGGAGCCGCGACCGATCATCGAGTTCAGGTTTTTGCAACTTGAGGTTGGGTTTCGCCGCGCGATGATGTATCTGGACGCCAACGCCTCGGAAGTGCTTCGCCCGGAAGCCCGGGCCGCGATGCTTCGCGCACTCGACCAGGACGGCAATCCCGCCTCGGTGCATGGGTTCGGCCGCGCCGCGCGAAAGCTGGTGGAGGACGCGCGGGAGACGATCGGCGGGCGGTTCGGCGCTCGTCCGGCGGACCTCGTGTTTACTTCGGGCGGCACCGAGGCCGACGCGCTGGCGGTGCACGGGCTCGGGGCCGGCCGGCGCGTCATCATCGGAGCCAGCGAGCATGACGCGATCCGCACCGCGGCGCCTGGCGCGGCCGTGCTGCCGGTGGACGGCGCGGGGGTTGCGGATCTTGCCGCGCTCGATCGGCTGCTGGCGGGCGGGCCACCCGCACTGGTCTGCCTCATGTTCGCCAACAACGAGACCGGGACGGTGCAGCCGGTCGCCGAGGCCGCGGTGCTGTGCCGCAGGCATGGCGCGCTGCTGCACGTCGATGCGGTCCAGGCCGCCGGTCGCCTCCCGGTAAGCCTCGCCACGAGCGGCGCCCACGCACTGGCACTGTCGTCGCACAAGCTGGGCGGCCCGGCGGGAGCGGGTGCGCTGTTGCTGGCCCCCGACACGGCGGGCATCGCGCCGCTGATGCGGGGCGGCGGGCAGGAGCGCGGCCGGCGCGGCGGCACGCCGTCCGTCGCGGCGATCGCCGGGTTCGCCGCCGCCGCCAGGTGCGAGGCCGCGGCCGAACGGCTTGCCCCGCTGCGGGACGCGATCGAACGGGCAGCCTTGGCGGAAGGTGCGATCGTCTGCGGCGCCGGGGCGGCGCGGCTGCCCAACACGAGCTGCCTCGCGCTGCCCGGCGTGCGGGCCGACGCGCAGGTGATCGCGCTCGACCTCGCCGGCTTCGCGGTCAGCGCAGGCGCCGCCTGCAGTTCGGGCAAGATCGGCGCCAGCCATGTGCTTGCCGCGATGGGATTGGGCGCGCTCGCCGGCCAGGCGGTCCGGGTGTCGTTGCCCTGGAATGTCGCGGAGGGCGACGTGGCGGCGTTCGTCGCGGCATATCGCGACATGGCCGCCCGGCTGCGCCCGGCGCTCGCATCCGACGCCGCCTAGTCCCATATCGGCCTGCGATGACTGGCAAGCCCCCGATCTATCTCGACAACCAGGCGACCACGCGCTGCGATCCGCGTGTGCTCGCCGCCATGCTGCCGTGGTTCGCGGAGGAATACGGCAATCCGCACAGCGTCGAGCACGCGATGGGCCGCCGCGCCGAGGCGGCGGTCGAGGTGGCGCGGGCCGAAGTCGCCGCGCTGATCGGCGCCGAGCCCCGGGAGATCGCGTTTACCTCGGGGGCGACCGAGAGCAACAACATGGCGATCAAGGGCGCGGCCCGCTTCGCGCGCGGGCGGGACAGCGCGCGGCGGCGGATCGTGACGATCGCCACGGAGCACAAGTGCGTGCTGGAGTCCGTGGGCGATCTTGCCGCCGAAGGCTTCGAGCCGGTGTTTCTGCCAGTGGGCCGGGACGGGCTGCTTGATTCCGACCGGCTGCGTGATGCGCTGCGCACCCCGACGCTGCTGGTCAGCGTTATGGCGGTGAACAACGAAATCGGCGTGATCCAGGATAATTCGACCATTGCCGCCCTCGCCCGGCAGGGGGGCGCCTTATTTCACACCGACGCGGCGCAGGCGACCGGCAAGATCCCGCTCGACGCGACCGGCTGGGGCATCGACCTGCTCTCGCTCAGCGGCCACAAGCTGTATGGCCCGAAGGGCGTGGGGGCGCTGTTCGTCCGCCGGCGGCCGCGCGTGCGCCTGGCGCCACTATTCTCGGGCGGCGGGCAGGAGCGAGGGCTGCGTTCGGGCACGTTGCCCGCGCCGTTGATCATCGGGCTCGGCGAGGCGTGCCGCATCGCCCGCGCCGAGATGGCGGAGGAAGCGGCACGCATCGCGGCGTTGCGCGACCGCCTACTGGTCCGTCTGACCGCGGCCATTCCCGGGCTCCGCGTCAACGGCTCCATCTCTGCGCGCGTTCCCGGCAACCTCAATCTCACCTTCCCTGACACCACGGCGGCCGAGCTGATGGCACGGACGCCTGACCTGTGCCTCTCCACCGGGTCGGCGTGCTCGTCGGCGGAAATCGAGCCCTCCTACGTGCTGCGCGCGCTCGGCCTGCCCGACAGCGAGGCCGCCCGCACCTTGCGTATCGGGATCGGACGCTTTACCTCCGCCGCCGAGATCGACCTCGCCGCAGCGTTGCTCGCGGCGGCGCACGCCCTCAATCCCATCGCCGCCGACGCCTGAATGAAAGCAGCCTCGCCGATGCCACGCCCATGCCACGGATGACCTTTATCGAGCGCGACGGCACCCGTCGTGAGGTCGAGGCACCGCTCGGATTGTCCGTTCTGGAGATCGCGCACAAGCACGGCGTGGACATCGAGGGCGCGTGCGAGGGGTCGCTTGCCTGCTCGACCTGTCATGTCATCGTCGATCCGTCCTGGTTCACTAAGTTGTCGACGCCGACCGAGGACGAGGAGGACATGCTCGACCTTGCGTTCGGGCTCCAGCAGACCTCGCGGCTCGGCTGTCAGATCGTGATGACCCAGGCGCTCGACGGATTGGTCGTCCGACTGCCGGCGGGCAGCCGAAATATGATGAACGGCTAGGATGCGCATCGTCGTCGCCATGTCCGGCGGCGTGGACAGCAGCACCGCGGCCGGGCTCCTGCACGAGGCCGGACACGAGGTCGTCGGGATCACGCTGCAGCTCTACGACCACGGCGCCGCGACCGGGCGGCAGGGCGCGTGCTGCGCCGGGCAGGACATCCACGATGCGCGCCGCGTGGCGGACCATCTCGGCATTCCGCACTACGTTGTCGACGCCGAGGCGCGCTTCGCGGGCGCGGTCATTGGCCCTTTCGCCGACGGCTACGCGCGGGGCGAGACCCCGGTGCCCTGCGTGCAGTGCAATATGGGCGTGAAGTTTCCCGACCTGATCGCACTCGCGAGAAATCTCGGCGCAAAGGGTCTGGCGACCGGCCACTATGTGCGTCGCGTCGATGGTCCGGACGGACCCGAGTTGCATCGCGCTGCCGATCCGGCGCGGGACCAGAGTTGGTTCCTGTTCGGCACGACGCGCGAGCAGCTCGCCTTCGCGCTGTTTCCCCTGGGCGGGATGCCGGCTAAGGAAGCGGTGCGGGCGGAGGCGGTCCGGCTCGGCTTGCCGGTCGCCGAGAAGGCGGACAGCCAGGACATCTGCTTCGTGCCGTCGGGCAGCTATGCCGATCTGGTTGCCCGGCTCCGCCCGGAAGCGGCCGAACCCGGCGAGATCGTCAGCGGCGATGGACGGGTGCTTGGCTGGCACAACGGGATCGCCCGCTTCACCGTCGGCCAGGGCAAGCGTCTCGGCGCGGCCGCGACGGATCGCGGCCAGCGACAGGTCGTCGTCGCGCTCGACGCCGGCCGCCGGCGTATCGTGGTCGGCCCGCGATCGACCGGGTCCCGCACTGTCGCCGTGCGCGACGTCAATTGGCTCGTGGCGCCCCGCGGATCGCAGCGCTGCGAAGTGAAGCTCCGCGCACGCGAGCAGCCGCATCCCGCGTCGGTCCACACGACGGCCGGCGGGGCCGAGGTGCGCCTCGACGGCCCGGCTCTCGCCGCCCCCGGTCAGGCCTGCGTGTTCTATGACGGGACGCGAGTGCTCGGCGGCGGCTTCATCGATCACCCGGCGGAAGCGGGTGTCGCTGTTGACGCCTCCGGGTTCGCGGGGCTATCTCCCCGGCCTCTTCCGGCCGGTGGCGGCGTAGCTCAGCGGTAGAGCAGGGGAATCATAATCCCTTGGTCGGTGGTTCAAATCCGCCCGCCGCTACCAACCGGATCACGCCCGACGGGACGCCACCGCCTGGAATACCTGCCTCGATCGCGCGTCCGTTCGGGACACCAGCCCGCGCGGAACCGTCGGATGCGCACCATCGCCGTTCTTCTCGCCGCAATCCTGACAGCCGGCGCTCTTTGCGCATGCGCGGAGGGCCCGCTGGGACCGGTCCACGGTGTCAGCACCTCCGGCGCGACCAACATGGGCGGTGCTCCCGGAACCGCGAATGATCCCGCGACCGGTGGGCAAGGCAACCGGTTCCAGATGCGGCGGTGAGCGTCCGATCCCTCGGGGCTGGAGGTTGGCAACGAGCGGCACAAGCCGCATCCTGTCGCCACCAGGCGAGGGAGCGAACATGCGCGATATCTTCATCCGTTCCGAGCACGCTCTCGGCCGTGTCGCCCGCGGCGCCGCGTGACCGCGCCTTACCAGACGCATCGGGCGCAGATCGAGGCGATCCTGCGCGCCTGGGGAATGCCCGCCGCCAATGCCGCGCGGACCGCCGACGTGATGGGCTGGGCCGATCTGCACGGCGTCGATAGCCACGGCCTATCGATGCTCACGGTCTACGACGAGCGGCGCCGCGACGGCCGGCTGAACATGCAGGCCGAGCCACGCATCCTCACGGAAACGCCGGTCTCCGCGCTGATCGACGGTGGTGGGGGCCTCGGCCACGTGCCGTCCCGCTTCGCGATGGAAACGGCGATCGGCAAGGCGCGCCAGTCCGGTATCGCGGTGAGTGCGGTGCGCAACTCGGCGCATTTCGGCGCGACCGGCTACTATACGAACATGGCGGCCGAGGCGGGGCTGATCGGCATGGCCGCAACCTCCGCCGCCGGTGTGCAGGTGGCGCCGACCTTTGGCGCCGAGGCAAGGCTTGGCACCGATCCGTGGTCGTTCGCGGCGCCGGGCCGTCCGGGCGAGCCGTTCCTGCTCGACATGGCCACCACCACCGTCGCGGCCGGCAAGATCCGCAACAAGGCCAATGAGGGCGTGCCACTACCGCCGGGCTGGATGGTGACGAGGGAAGGCCGGCCGAGCACCGACCCGACGGAGAACCAGAAGGGCGGTTTCCTCACCCCGCTGGGCGGCACGCCGGAGGGCAGCAACTACAAGGGCTACGGCCTCTCGGCCATGGTGAACATCCTCTCCGCCGCCCTATCGGGCGCTACGCTGATCACCGACCCAATGCACATGAAGAAGCCGGTGGGCATGGATATCGGCCATTTCTTCCTCGCGCTCGACCCTGGCCTGTTCCGCGCACCCGACGATTTCAGGGCCGACGTCGCGGGCTTCTGCGACACCCTGCGCGCTACCAAACCAATCGACCCCGCGCAGCCAGTGATGGTCGCCGGCGACCCGCAACGCCACATCGCCGCGGAGCGGGCGACGACCGGCATCCCGGTCGGCCCCAACCTGCTGCACAAGGTTCGCTCCATCGCACAGGCCGCCGGCTCGCCCTGGCTGCTGGATTGAAGCCCGATGCGGGGGATTTATGAGGCTCCCAGGGCCGGCACCCGCGCAACCAGCGCGGCGTCGAGTTCCGCTCGGCGGTCCCACAGCGAGCGGTACCAGGCGAGGCGGGGCAGCACCTGATAGGCAAGCATCCGGTTTCGCGCGACGTAGTCCCGAGCCGCATCCCCGATTTCGAGCGCGAGATTGGGGACCGTCAGGAGCTGCATAAGTCTCGTACGCAATTCCTCGGGACTGTCGAACAGTGCCCCGGTCTGGCCGTCTGCCACGCTATCGGCATAGACGACGCGGCTGGCCAGCGGGGCCACCCGGCACGCGGCGGCCTCGATGAATTTCAGGTCGGATTTGGCGCGGTTGAACGGGGTGTCCCCGAGCGGCATGAACGAGATCTCGCTGCCGGCGAGCAGGTCGAGATAGGTGTCGTGGTCACAGGTCGGCGTGAATGTCTTGTGCGGTGATTGCAGCGCGTCGAACAGGGTCCAGTCGTGGACGATGCGGAAGCGCAAGCCGGCACCCATCCCGCCGGCGACCTCGTTCAGGACGGGCAAATAGGGCTGCCAATCCGCCTCCCGGTTCAAGGCGCCGAAGAACAGGGTGAGCGGAGGCTCGCCGGTGAAATTGCGAATCTCGGGCAGCGCGCGGACCGCGTTCGGGAATACCGCGACCTCCGGGTTGCGCTGGCGCAGCACCTCGGCGAGGGCCGGCGTGCTGGTCTGAACCGCATGGACACCGGTAAACGCGAACTGATCGTCGCCCCGCAGGGCCTCGAAGAAATCCGGGTGGTCGTCGAACTCGGTGACGACCACGAAATCCTTTTTCAAAAGCCCCCGGATCGTCTCCAGGCCCCGGTCGCCGTTCAGGATCGGGCGATGAAACACGAACACCCTCGGACCATCGGTCGCCGGCAGGCGGACTTGCTCGGTCTGCGCGACGTGCACTGACACGCTGGGGTCCGTCGCCAGCGCGCGCATCGGGTAGATCACGCGCACGTCGCTGACGCCGCCCACCGGCCGCAGCATCGTGGCGCCGATAGTCATCGTCCGGCGCGGACGGGCGCGAACGCGCCAGACGTACTGCAAGGGCGCGGCGCGTCCGGCGTATTCCGCGGGGTCGATGCCGAGTGCCGCCAAGCCCGGCGCCAGGGCGCGGGCGAATGCCTCGACCTGCTCCACGCCGTATATGCGCGGGTGCACGTCGCAAGGGAACAGCCCGAGTGCCGAGAGGCCCTTGCGCATACTCTCCAACGTGAACCAGCGCAGATGGCCGTCGTCCAGCAGCCCCTCCGCCTCGTATGCCCAATCGCCCTTCAGCAGCCGGGCGGCGAAACTCCAATGTTCCACGTTGGGCACGCAGATTAGCATCATGCCCTCCGGCGCGAGGTCTTTGGCGTGCCGCCGGAGCACATCCCACGGGTCGCGCAGGTGCTCCAGCACGTCGCCATAGACGATGCAGTCGAGCCCGGCGGCGAGCTCGAACGGCATCGCGTCCTCCTCGACGTCGCCGGCGACCACGTCGTCGAGATGCAGCGCCGCCTGTTGCGCCGCGTCGATGTCCTTGTCGATGCCGAGCAGCCGCGCGGTCGGGTTCAGCCTGCGGAACGCGGCGCCGAGCGCGCCCGAGCCGCAGCCGACGTCCAGAACTGTCCGCGACGTCAGGGGGATGCGGCTCAGTAGATCGGGATTGGGCAAATCGATCATCGGCGATCTGAGATGGTGCTGCGGCGGAATCCGGTTCTTACGCGCATCGAAGCGGGCCGGACAAGCGCGGGGCGGCTGCGCTCATCCCGCCAGCGAGCCCCAGCCCAGAGCGCGGCCTTTAGGTATCCCAGCGAGTACGCCAGACGCCATCGGCAGCCGAGCAGGCGGGAGCTGCCGCGCGGGACGAAGGAGGTGGGCAACAGCAGCAGGGCTACGCCAAGCCGCCGGGGCGTTTCACGCCATATCGTTCCATCCTCGCCGAGCAGGCGGCGTGTCAGCACGGTGGACACGCCCTGCCAATAGAGCCGCGACAGCAGCCATTGGGGCGTGAGCCGGCTGGCCTGGATCTGGTGCCGGACCACGATCCGGGAGTTGTAGCGAACGGAGCGGCCTGCATTCTGCAGCATCCAAGCGACCTGGACGTCCTCGTCGGAGAGCAGATTGCCGCCGGAGCGACCCACCGTCTCGCTGAACCCGCCCACCGCGAACAAGGCTGCCGTCTCGACGATCATGTTGGCGCCATACGGTTCCAGGCCGGGCGGCACAGCCTCCGAGCGGTATTCGCCGCGTCCCTCGGTTTCGATGATCGAGAGAACCCCCGCAACCGGCTCGGCCACCATGCGGGCAAAGCCTTCTCCCAAAGCGGCAGGATACGGCCGCCGAGCACGGCCGGCCGCGCTTCGGTCTCGACCACTGCGCGGCGGATTTGCGCGATCCAGTCGGGGGCGGGAATGGCGTCGTCATCGAGATAGGCGAGGTACTCGCCCTCCGCCCGGCGCGCGCCGGCGTTCCGCGCGACGCTGAGGCCGGGACGGTCGGCGCGGATCAGACGGGCGTTCGGCAGACCGGCCACAATCTCCGCAAGCTCTTCGGCGACAGTCGGGCTGGAGCAACTGTCCACCACGATGATGTCGAACCCCTCCGTCCCGACGCTCTGGCGCGCAAGTCCGTCGAGGCAGGTACGTACGAATTCGGGGCGGTCGCGGGTGCACAGGCATACCGTCACGGACACTGCCTCATCCGCGGCCGGTGGCGGTTCACGCATCGGCCGGGCTCTCGGACTTGACCGGCAGCGTCGGCGGTGCGGCCATCAGGCCCAAGGAGCGGAGTTGCCGGCTGTTTTGCAGCCGCGCGGAGGCCGGATGCCAGAGCGTGAACTCCGGGGCCGCCTCGAGCACCGAGGCGTATCGCCGATACTCGCTCGCCCCGTCGAAATACTCGCCCCGGCGCGCCTCCCGCACCGCCTTCGGCCGGAAATCCCCGAGGAACTTGAAGTGCAGCAACAGGCCGCTGCCGGCGGACAGGCGGACCGGCGCGATCTTGTGGGTCGAGGCAAGATAGCGGAGGCCGTCGCGCCAGCGGACCAGAGGCACCTTCGCGAGATTCGGCGGGCGCTTCGCTCGCCAGGACTGAATACGTGCGTTGCGACGGATCGGCGGAAGCCGGTGGCCAAGATTGTACAACCGCTCCGTCAGGCGCAGAGCCAGATCGGGCCTCTGCCAGCGCGGATAGAACACACGCTGGCGAACTCCGCCATAGATCTCGTGGTACGGACACGAATCCGATCCTGTCCGCCAGTACGGCGCGGCGTCGAACCACGGACACGCCGCAAGGAACGACTGTCCAGCCGTGTATTCCGACTCTCGGATGGGGCCGGCGCCGTACATGTCGAGCAACATGCAGGGCAGTGCCTCCGCCCCCTCCCGCTCCAGCGCGTTGCAGAGCGAGCGCAGCGGCAAGCTCTCGATCTCCGGGTAGAAGAGCAGTTCGTCGGCGTCGGGCACGAGACACCAGCGTCCGGCGCCGTACTGGTCCAGAAGCCGGTCGAGCCAAGCCTGCCCGCCGCGCGCTTCGCGATACGAGCCATCGGCCGCGAACAGGTGCACGTCCGGTTCCGCGGCCAGCAGCGCCGTCGTTCCGTCGGTCGAGCCATTATCGGCGACCACAAAGCGGTCGACGCCCAGTGCACGGTAGTGCGCCAGGAAATGCGGCACCCGCGCCGCCTCGTCGCGGACCCGGACGAAGGCCCGCACTTCGCGCATGGCGGGATCAGTGGGGGGCGGCCGGTTCAGTGGCCGGAGCATCGGGCTCAATCTCAATGATTACTAAAAGGTTTATGGCTCTCCGGCAAATCTATCTATAATAGAATAACCATGGGTGACGCAACCAAAAGGGGGCTAACCGGCCGGTCGACCGATCGAATGGTATTCGAAGCCAGCCTCGCGCATGGCGGACGGTTCATAGACGTTGCGCAGATCGATCAGCACCCGGCCACGCATCGCGGCGCGCAGCCGCGCGGGCGCGAGGGCTCGAAACTCGTTCCATTCGGTGATGACAACCAGCGCGTCGGCGCCCTCGGCAGCGTGCAGCGCGTCGCGGCAGTATATCACGCCCTCGGGCAGCAGCGGTCTGGCCTGCTCGATGCCCTCCGGATCGAACGCGCGGACGGTGGCGCCGTCCTCGGCAAGCCGTGCGACGATCGGGAGCGAGGGCGCCTCCCGCATATCGTCGGTCTCGGGCTTGAAGGTCAGGCCGAGCACACCGATCGTGCGGCCGCGCACCGAGCCCCCGCACGCCGCGATAATGCGGGCAGCCATGCCGGCCTTGCGCGCGTCGTTGACCGCGACGACGGCTTCGACCAGCCGGGACGGCGCGCCGTGGTCCTGGGCGATCCGCACCAGGGCCATCGTGTCCTTGGGAAAGCAGGAGCCGCCGAAGCCTGGGCCGGGATGCAGGAACTTCCGTCCGATCCGGCCATCGAGCCCGATGCCGCGCGCCAGATCATGTACGTCAGCGCCGGCGCGCTCGCAGAGATCCGCGATCTCGTTGATGAATGTCACCTTCATCGCCAGGAAGGCGTTGGCGGCGTACTTGGTGAGTTCCGCGGTCTCGATGCCGGTGAACACGATCGGCGCCTCGATCAAATAAAGCGGCCGGTACAGCCGGCGCAGCACCTCGCGCGCCCGGTCGGTCTCGGCGCCGATCACCACCCGGTCAGGGCGCATAAAGTCGGCGATCGCACTGCCCTCGCGCAGAAATTCCGGGTTGGAGGCGACGTCGAAGTCAAGATCCGGGCGCGTCCCGCGCATGATCTCGGCGATCCGCCGGCTGGTGCCCACGGGAACCGTGGATTTGGTGACGATCACGGCGTACCCGGTGAGCGCCCGGGCGACCTGTTCGGCGGCGGCATAGACGTAGCTGAGATCGGCATGTCCGTCGCCGCGCCGGGTCGGGGTGCCCACGGCGATGAACACCGCGTCCACGCCGACGAGCGCCGCGGCCAGATCATCGCCGAAGGTCAGCCGACCGGCCTCCACGTTTTCGGTGACGAGGCGGTCCAGGCCCGGCTCGTAGATCGGCATCCGGCCCTCGCGCAGCGCGGCGAGCTTGTGCCCGTCGGTTTCGACCACCGAGACCTCGGAGCCGAACTCGGCGAAGCAGGCGCCGGACACCAGGCCGACATAGCCACCGCCAATCAATGCGATCCGCACGGTCTATGCGCTCCTCAAATGATGGGCGGAATTCAGCACATCCACACCTGGCCTGTCACCGTTCATGCGCCCGGGCACGGATGTGACGGCTCTGCACGGCCTCGTCGAGGCTCAGTTGCTCGCGGTGCTGGCGCGCATCGCGCTCATCCGCGGCCTTCCGCTCCAGCGCGGCCTGCGCCGCCTCGAAGGAGCCGCGGGCCAGCGCGACGATGCCGCGGGCCCGGGCGGTCTCGGCGGTGACCCGTTCATGCGCCGCCGCCGCCCGCTCCGACCGGTCGCGCGCGACGCGGAGCCAGGCGGCGAACGCCTCGACCGCGCCATCGTCGGCATCGAGGCTGGCCGCCGTCGCTCGCTCCCGCACGATCTCGGCCTCGGCTTTCTTCAGTGAGCGGACCGCGATCGCTTCGGCCTCCAGGCAGTCGGCCAAGCTCCGTCGCGCCTCGTCCAGCGCCAAACGGCGGACGCGCAGCAAGGCGGTAAGCGGATCACGCGCCATCGTGGTCGACCTCCGGCCCGGCATCCGGCTCCAGGGCGCGGCGCAGCATCGCGAAGCTCCCGGCGAGCCCGGACCGCTCGTTGCGCTGATGCAGCATGGCCTCGATCCGCGGCGCCAGGGTCAGGGCCGCGTCGACCTCCGGGTCGGAGCCGGCGCGATAGGCGCCGAGCCGGACCAGATCGGCCATTTCCGAATGCAACGCGAGGACGGCCCGTGCCCGGCGGGCCAGCGCGTGCTCCTCCGGTTCGAGGCAGCCGGGGACCGTACGCGACAGCGACCGAAGGATATCGACGGCCGGATAGCGGCCGCGTTCGGCAATGCGCCGATCCAGGATCACATGACCGTCCAGGATGCCGCGTACCGCGTCGGCCACCGGCTCGTTGTGGTCGTCCCCCTCCACCAGCACGGTGAACAGTCCGGTGATATGTCCGAGCTTCCGGCCGGGCTGCTCCAGGCCAGGGCCGGCGCGCTCGAGCAGTTGCGGCAATTCGGCGAACACGCTCGGCGGGTAGCCTCGGGTGGCCGGTGGCTCGCCGGCCGACAATCCGATCTCGCGCAGCGCCAGGCAGAACCGGGTCACGCTGTCCATCATCAACAGAACCGACTGGCCCTGATCCCGGAAATGCTCGGCCACCGCCATCGCGGCATAGGCGGCCTCGCGGCGCATCAACGGCGGCGAATCCGAAGTGGCGACGACCACCACGGACCGTGCGAGCCCGTCCGGGCCGAGTTCGTCCTCGATGAACTCCCGCACCTCCCGCCCGCGTTCCCCGACCAGCGCCAGGACCGCGACGTCGCAGGCGGTATGGCGGGCGAGCATCCCCAGCAGGGTCGACTTGCCGACACCCGAGCCGGCGAAGAGGCCGAGCCTTTGTCCTTCCCGGCAGGTCGCGAAGCAGTTCAACACGCGCACCCCGAGGTCGAGCCGCGGCCCAAGACGGCCTCGGTTTGCGGCTTCCGGCGGCGCCGCGCGCACCTGTCGCGGTTGGGCGCCCGGCGGGAGTGCTCCCTTCCCGTCAATGGGGTTGCCGAGCGGATCGACGACGCGGCCGAGCCAGTATCGCGAGACCGCCAGTTGCGGCCCGCTCGTCCGCGCCTGTCCGGGCCCGCGCTGCCTCGACAACGCCTTGCCGCCAGGGCCGAGTCCCGCGAGCGAGCCGAACGACATGGTCTGCGCGCTCCCGCCACGAAAGCCGACCACTTCGGATGCTATCTGCCTGCCGTCCCTCGCCTCCAACGTGATCCGGTCTCCTACGGCAACGTGGCCGCACAGACCGGCAACGTCCGCCGACAACCCGGTGAGGCTCTCGACGCGGCCCTGCATCGACAAGCCGGCCAGCCGCCGAAGCTCCGAGCGGGCGGACGCGCAGCGGGCAGCCAACGGAGTTTGCGGCATTTTTTGGACTATGCCCGATTTGGTCGACATCTTGTCATTTATCAGCCATTTGCCCCGGCATTTTCATGCGTGCCTCGTAAAAAGAAGCCAAAATGATGAATAACCAGTGGCTAGACACACGCATAGGTGGTAGACAGGGTCATTCTTGCTGAGGGAAGCAACCTATGCGTGTCCTGCTGATCGAAGATGATCTGACCGCCGCCCGGGGTCTCTCGCTCATGTTGAAGTCGGGAGGGGCAGTCGTGGATCAGGCCGATACCGGCGAGGAAGCCCTGGAACTGGCGCGCCACTATGATTACGACGTGGTGATCCTCGATTTGATGCTGCCCGACATCGAGGGCTACGAGGTTGTCCGGCGGATGCGAGCGGCGCGGATCGAGACGCCAGTTCTGATCGTCTCCGGCCTTTCCCGGCCGCAGGCCAAGGTGAAGGGCCTCGGGATGGGCGCCGACGATTTTATCACCAAGCCGTTCGACAAGGCGGAGTTGCTGGCGAGGATGCAGGCCGTGGTGCGGCGGAGCAAGGGCTTCAGCCAGCCGACGCTGCGGGTTGGCTCCCTCGTGCTCAATCTTGACAGCCGCGACGTGATGGTGGAGGGGCGGCCGGTACACCTGACCGGCAAGGAATACGCAATTCTCGAACTACTGGTCCTGCGCAAGGGCATGGTGCTCACGAAGGAGGCATTCCTGAATCATCTCTACGGCGGGATGGACGAACCCGAGATGAAGATCATCGACGTGTTCGTCTGCAAGCTGCGCAAGAAGCTGGCCCAGGCGGGCGGAGAGAACCTGATCGGCACGGTGTGGGGGCGCGGCTACATGATCAGAGAGCCCGGCGAGCGCTCCGTTATGCCGGCCGTGCATGTCGCTCAGGAGGCACTGAGCGCCGCCTGACCTTCATTGCCAG
The DNA here is from genome assembly GCA_963795435.1 of uncultured Alphaproteobacteria bacterium. GTDB lineage: Bacteria > Pseudomonadota > Alphaproteobacteria > Acetobacterales > Acetobacteraceae > JAFKFI01. The sequence continues at coordinate 1,785,301 of CAWCHV010000007.1, read as the reverse complement.
GGATGACCGGACGCCATCGCGGCCCAAGAGGATGCCGGTCAGCAGAGATTGTCGCTCATCGCAGTGCGATCAGACGGCCGGCATTAGTGACGATCAGAATTGTCCCGGACGCCGCCACGGGACCCAGCGCGGCGGCGCCGGACAGCGGCTGACGGCCGAGTATCTCGCCCGTATAGGGGCTGACCGCCAGCGCCTCCTCATTTGTGCCGGCGACGATCAGCCGATCGCCCGCCAGGATGGGACCGAACCATAAGATGGGGTCCGACTGCTTCTTCTCGTCCTCCCAGCGCGGGAGATCGCTGACCCAGGTCACGCGGCCGTCCTGGCGCTGGATCGCCGCGATCTGCTGGTCGGACGACACAAGGAACAGCCAGTCCCCGGCGACCCAGGGGGAATCCTCGCCGGAAATCTCCCGCTCCCATAGCCGGCGGCCGGAACGAAGGTCGAGTGCCAGCAACAATCCGCCAAGGCCGATCGCGTAAACCCGGCCCTCGACGATCACTGGCAGTCCGCGGATCGCCGAGATATCCGTCAGGCTTGTTCGCCCTCGCGCGGAGGCAAGGCTGTCCGTCCAGACGACGCCGCCCGTCTCGGCGCGCAGCGCGGCAAGCTCCCCCGAGCCGAAACCGGCGACGACGAGGCCGTCGGCATAGGCCGGCGCCGGCTGGCCCAGCATGGTGGTGGTCGCGCTTGCCGCCGTATGACTCCAGAGCTGACGTCCATCATCGGCGGCGAGCGCGACCAGGCGGTCGTCGATCGTGACCACGAACAGGCGGCCCTCGGCGATGGTGGGCGCCGAGCGGGCCGGGGCGCCGATGTTCTTGCGCCAGCGTTCCTTTCCGTTCGCGGCATCGAAGGCGACCAGTTCGGCCAATCCGTTCACGGCGTAGAGCGTGCCGCCCTCCACCGCCAAGCCGCCGCCGACATTGGTGCTGTCGTCATCCTCGCTCTTGGTGTCGGCGCGCCACCTGCGCGAGCCGCCGGCCAGGTCGAGAGCGGTGACGACCGCGTCGGAGTCCATGGCGTAGACCACCCCCTCGGCGACCACCGGCTGGGCCAGGATCTTCTCTCGATAGCCACCGCCAGCGCCGATGCTGACGCTCCACGCTTCCGCCAGTCGTTCCCCGGCGGCGAGATGGCCCATCAGATGAGCAGGATTGCCGCCTGCCTGCGGCCATGCCGCGTTGGGCGTGGGGGCCGGCAGCACCACACGGATTTTGGCCGCCGCATCGTCGACCTGCAGCCCGCCCTTGCTGGCAAGCACCGGCTCCCGCTTGCCGGGCAGTGGCGGCTTGTGTTCGCCGAACCAATCATCGAACAGGCCGCATCCGGCGAGTGCCAGCGGCAGAGCCAGGGCCGCGCGGCGCCCCATCGTGACCCCGGGAGAGGCCCCGCGCCTCGGTCCATTCATCTGCGACTATCCTCCCAGCCGGTTCAGCAGACCGTTGGCTCGCCCCCGAACGCCTTCCGGCGCCGTCGCGTCCTGTGCCAGCCGGCGGAAGATCTCCTTGGCCTGCTCGGTCTTCGCGGTCCTCATGTCCAGCAGCCCCTGCGCCTCGAGCGCCAGTGCGTGCCAGGGGTTGTCTGGCGTGCTCAATGGCTTGAGCCGCGCCTCCAACAAGGCGGGATCGCCGTTGTCGAGCTGGTGTTCGACCCACATCAGGCTGGCGAGATCGCGCAACAAGGGGTCCGCCGCGCTGTCCGCGGCGACCTGGTCCCATAGCGCGGTTGCGCCACGCAGGTCGCCGGCATCGGCCTTGAGGGTCGCGGCGCGCAGGCGGGCCAGCGTCGCGTAGCCCTCCGGCGCGGTCGTCCCGACGTGCTCGAACCCCGCGATTGCTTCGGCCCGGCCGGCCGTCGCCTGCGGCCCGAGCCGGTCCGCGGCGGCCATCGCTGTGAGATAGGCAGCCGCGGCGCCGAGATCGCGTCGCGCCTCCCACCAGCGCCACGCCTGCCAGCCACCCGCCGCCGCCACGATCAGCAAGGCGATCGCCACGATTACCCCGCCGTAACGCTTCAGCAGCTGCTGGGCGCGCTCGGCGCGGAGGTCTTCATCAATCTCGTCGAAGATGTCGACCACGATGCCTCTCGTCATTCAGCGCGCCGCGAGCCCTCCCGCGGCGGCCGGACCATAGCCGCGCGGATTGCGCCGGGCAAACCGGCTGAACCCGGACAAGGGAAACCGGCGATTAATTCCTGTATGGCAGGATAGGACATGGATTTGCTCCTCCGCCTCGCGCCCCTCCTCCTCGCCGGCTGTGGCGCCGCGATCCCTGTGGTCCACCGAGATCTGTTCGACGCCGCCTGGTCGCTTGCCTCCGGGCGGGACTGCTCGGTGGTCCGGCTGGATCGCAACGAGACGTACTGCCGGCCGATCGAGCCGCCGCCGGTGCCGGCGCCCTACTGCACGCGCAGCCTAGGAACCGTGGATTGCTGGAGCGATCCGTCGCGCCTCGCCGACCGGCCGCCGGACGTCGCGGATGGACCGCGCCAGCTCACGCCGGCGCAGGAGGCGGACCGCACCGCCCGATGGCCGCCGATCTGATCCTGCGGGCCGTGCGATTTCTGCCGGCAACGCGATGGGCAGGCCCTCTCGTTGCGGGCTCGCCGCGCGGGCGATAGCCTGCCTGCTCGCCGTCAGTGACGGGGGGAGAGGGAGGATGCGCAATCCATCGAGCCTGGTGATCCGTGGCGGCACGATCGTCGACGGAACGGGCGGCGACCCCTACGAAGCTGACATAGCCATCGGCGACGGCCAAATCACCGCGATCGGCCGATCGCTGCCCACGGACGTCACGAACGCGGTCGGGGAAGAGATCGACGCGCGGGGCAAGCTGGTGACGCCGGGGTTCGTCGACGTTCACACCCATTACGACGCGCAAGTGACCTGGAGCAGCTATCTCACGCCTTCCTCCTGGAACGGCGTCACCACGGTGCTGACCGGCAATTGCGGGGTTGGATTCGCGCCCTGCGAGCCCGAGCGGCGCGATATGCTGGTCCGGCTGATGGAGGGCGTGGAGGACATCCCGGAGGTAGTTCTCACCGAGGGGCTGCCCTGGAACTGGCGGAGTTTCCCCGACTACCTCGATGCGCTCGCTGGGCGACGCTACGACGCCGATGTTGCCACACAGGTGCCGCACGCCGCGTTGCGCGTCCATGTGATGGGTCAGCGCGGCGCCGACCGGGAGCCTGCGACGGAGCCGGATTGCCGCGAGATGGCGCGGCTGGCCGCCGAGGGCATCCGGGCGGGCGCGCTCGGCTTCTCGACCTCGCGTACGCTCAATCACCGCGGCATCGACGGCCATCCGACGCCCACGCTGAACGCCGCGGAGGCAGAGCTGGCGGAGATCGCGGGCGGATTGCGCGACGCCGGTGCAGGCTGGCTGCAAGTGGTCTCTGATTTCGACGAGCCCGACGCGGAATTCGCGATGCTGCGCCGCCTCGTGGAGCGGTCCGGCCGGCCAATGAGCATCACGCTGCTGCAGGCCGATGCGAGGCCCGACGAATGGATGCGGCTCTTGCGGCGAATCGGCGAAGCCAATGCGGCGGGGCTCCGCATCACCGGGCAGGTCCGCTCCCGCCCGACCAGCGTGCTGCTTGGCTTCGAGCTGTCGCAGAATCCGTTCATGGGGCGCCCGAGCTACAAGCGGATCGCGCACCTGCCCTTTGCCGAGCGGATCGCCGCGCTGCGCCGGCCGGAGTTCCGCTCCCAGTTGCTCGGCGAGGCCCAGGAGGGTGGCCGCGCCGCCCGCCGCGCCGCGCGTTGGGGCCGAATGTTCCCGCTCGGCGATCCGCCGGACTACGAGCCGCCGGCCGATGCAAGCGTCGCCGCCCGCGCCGCGCGCGCGGGAGTGAACCCGGAGGAGATTGCCTACGACCTGCTGATGCAGCGCGACGGCCGCGGGATTCTCTATCTGCCGGTCACCAACTACGCCGCCGGCAACCTCGACGCGGTGCGCGAGATGATCGCCGACCAGAACACGCTGCTCGGCTTAGGCGATGGCGGCGCGCATGTCGGGATCATGTGCGACGCCACGGCGACCAGCTACACGCTCACGCACTGGACGCGGGACCGCCGAAGGGGCGCACTGTTCCCGATCGCCTGGGCGGTCAAGCGGCTGACGCACGACAACGCCGCCGCGATCGGCCTGCACGATCGCGGCGTGCTGCGGCCAGGCGGCAAGGCGGATATCAACATCCTCGATTACGACCGTCTGCGGTTGCGCGCCCCAGAGGTGGTCTACGACTTGCCGGCCGGCGGCCGCCGCCTGGTCCAGCGCACAGAGGGATTCGCCGCCACGTTGGTCTCCGGCGTGCCGGTCTACCGCGACGGCGAGGCGACCGGTGGTCTGCCTGGACGTCTGGTCCGTGGCCCACAGCCAAGCGAAGCCCCGCACGCCGGCTGAAGCCTGGACCGGCATGACCTTCACGGCGGCCGCTTCGCGATGAAGGCAGAGAGGGCGGCCGCGAGGTCGTCCAGGCCGTACGGCTTGGGCAGCCGGGGAAGGTTCCTTACTCCCGTCGCCCCCTGTTCGGCATAGCCGGTTGCAAGCAGCACAGGCAATCCGGGCCGCACGGCGCGCGCCGCCTCTGCGAGCTGCTGCCCGGTCATGCCGGGCATCGCTTGATCGGTCAGCAGCAGGTCGATACCGCCGGTTTCGCGCAGAAGAGCGAGCGCCTGGGCGCCGCCGCCGGCCTCGGCGACAACGACGTGACCGAGTTCCTCGACCATCGCCACAGTCCCCATGCGGACCAGGGAATCGTCGTCCACGACAAGGACACGCAAAGGAGCTTGGGGTTGACTATCGCCCACGACAAAGCCTTTCGCGCTGATGTCGATACCGGAATTGCCAGAATCGGTCCCGCTGGTCACGTCCTCGGCGGGCACGGCTCGGCGGCGGTTCCCGCGCAAGCCGGCTGCACTCCGCCCGACGGGCAATGAAGCCGCGCACCATGGACAGCCTGAGACCGCTTCCCCTTGCCCGAGCCTTGTGCCGGATGACGACAACGCGCATTCCCTCGCGGAGATTTGCCGGCGGAGGACAAAACCCCGCGCCGCGCCGGCAAATCGCTCTTGGCCCGCTTCCCGCGATCCTGGACAGCGCCCCGTCGGCATCGGAGTTGGCGTGCTCGGCCCGGCCGGCTATCTCGCGCTTGGGGTCGGAATCATCTTTCTGTTGGTAATGGCCGCCGCCTCGGTCTGGCTGTCGGCCCGCAACCATGAAGCGCTGGACGGGGCCGCGCGGGAGCGCGACGTCCTGTTCACGATCGAGGAGCTGACGGCGAGCGCGGAGCGAGCCAAGACCGGTCAGCGCGGCTTCCTCCTGACCGGCGGGGATGATTATCCCAGGCGGGAAAGAGGGAGGCGGCATTGGCACTCGTCGGAACCGACCGGGGCCAGCGTGATGCAGTGGCGATCCGGTCCATCACGGAGCGCATGGCGCAGCGGGAACGGTTCGTCGCCGCGACACAGTTCGATGCCATTGACGAACGCGGCCGCGAGCTCGTGCTCATGGACACGGCGGGGTTGGCGGGTCTGGTGCTCCTGGCTGACGTCATAGCGCTCGGCATCCGCCGCTTCAGCTGATCACGTCATCGGTCGCTCGATGCCCGAGACGCTGCGCGCGACGGTGGAACTCGACCGATCGCACAAGGGGACCCGAACGATCGTCAGGCTGACGCACTAGCGCCGGACGCGCCCTGCGTGCGCACGATCTCGTGGATGAAACCGAGTTTGCCGACCACCTCCGTCGAGAGAATGAAGGGATAGAGGTCCGGCGTACCCATGCACCGGCTGATATTGTTCATCGCGAAAGTCAGAGGAAGCCAGGCGTCGATCAGTCGCGCGATGCTGTCCACCCGATGAGGGTCGAAATTCACCTCCGAGGTCAGCGCGTTGGTCGCGTCGACACGTGGGTTGACGCTGAGCCCGAAGGCGCGGGCCATCTCCAGAGTATCCACGATTTGCAGGTAGTGAGACCAGGTCTCGGCGAAATCCTCCCACGGATGGGCCGAGGCATAGCCGCTGACGAAGCGGTCCTGCCAGTGTAGCGGGGCGCCGCGGGCATAGTGCTGCCGCAGCGCTTCCGCGTAGTCCCGCCGGTCGTCGCCGAACACCGAGCGGCAGGCGTCGAGCATTCCTCGATCGCGGACCAGCCGGTCCCAGAAGTAGTGGCCGACCTCGTGTCGCAGATGGCCGAGCAGGGTGCGGTAGGGCTCGCCCAACTGCACTCGGCGGCGCTCCCGCTCGGCATCGTCGGCCTCGGCAAGCGCCAACGTGATCACCCCGTTCTCGTGGCCGGTCATCACACTGTGCCCCGATCCGGCCGGAGCGTCGGCGAGGAAGTCGAAGGCCAGGCCGTGCGCCGGATCATCGATCCGGTTGTGCAGCGGCAAGCGCAGGCGCAGCAGTGTGTACAGCAGCCGGTGCTTGGCACGCTCGATGCTGCGCCAGGGCGGCAGGTTGGCTGGGGTCGCAAGATTGGGGACCGTACGATTGTGCCGGCACGCCATGCAGTATTCATCCGGCTGATCGGAGGGAACGAGCCAGTTGCAAGCATCGTATGCGGCATTGGCGCAGAAGCGATGGGATCGCTCAGGGGCGGCGAGCGGTCGCCAGGCGGCGCCGTCTGGCTCCAGCGCGGACAGTACATTCTCGAGCGGCAGATAGCCGAGGCGATGCGCGCATCGCTCGCAACGGACGTTCTCGAAATTCAACACCTGCCCGCAATGCTGGCACTTGAACAGTCTCATCGTGCCGTTCCTTTCCGCGGCACGCCTATGCGGGCCCGTCGATCGCCGGCTTGGAGCGGGCGGGCAGCGCGGCGAGGGCCGCGCGAAGCATAGCCTCGTCGTAAGGCTTGGGCAGCGGCACGGTATCCTCGATGTTCCAAACTTCGCCGCTTCCGGTTGCGACGATTACCGCCATTCCGGGGCGCAGCGCGCGGGCGCGGGCAACCAGCTCTCGGCCGTCCATGTCGGGCAGGCCGAGATCGACCAATAGTACGTCGATCGACGAATCCTGTTGCAGCAGCGCCAGTGCCGCCGTGCCGTCGGTCGCCTCGATCGTTGTGTGACCGAGATCCTCGATCAACGTGATCGTCGTCATGCGGATCAGTGCCTCGTCCTCGACCACCAGGACGTGAAGCCGTGTCGGGGACGTCTCGACCCGCGGCACGTCGGGCACCGCGCCGGCGCCGGGGACGCTCCGTAACATTCCGCGAATCTTGCGGGCGAGATCCTCGCGCGCGTACGGCTTCGAGAGCAGTTCGACGTCGCGGTCGAGCCGTCCGTGATGCACGATGCTGTTCTCGGTGTATCCCGAGGTGAACAGGATCGCGACGCGGGGGCGCAATTCGCGGGCGCGTCGCGCCAGCTCCACCGAGGTGATCGGGCCGGGCATCACCACGTCCGTGAACACCAGATCCACGTCCACGCCGGCCTGCAGCACCGCCAGCGCGGCGCCGGCGTCCGAGGCGCGGAGCGCTTTGTAGCCGAGGCTGCCGAGCGTCTCGACCACCGCTTCCTGCACGCGCGGATCGTCCTCCACCACCAGGATGGTCTCCGCTCCCCCGGTTGATGCGGTCGCGTCGGGCAGGATCTCCTCCTCGGCCGGCCGGCGGTCGCGCGGCAAGTACAGCCGGACCGTGGTGCCTTGGCCGGACTCCGAGTAGATCTTGACGTGGCCGCCCGATTGTTTCGCGAACCCGTACACCTGCGCCAGCCCCAGGCCGGTGCCGTGGCCTTCCGGCTTCGTCGTGAAGAACGGTTCGAAGGCGCGTGCAATCGTCTCGGGATCCATGCCCGTTCCGGTGTCGCTCATCGCGATGCAAGCATATTGCCCGGACGTGACCTCCTCGTGCGCGGCGGCATAGCGATCGTCGAGAAAGGCGTTGGACACTTCCAGCGTCAAGCGTCCGCCGTCCGCCATCGCGTCCCGCGCGTTTACCGCGAGGTTGATCAGTGCGTTCTCGAGCTGACCTGGGTCAGCAAACGTGTTCCACAGCCCGCCATTCACGACGGCCTCGACCTCGATCCGCTCGCCGAGGGTGCGCCGCAGCAACTCCGCGGCCTCCCGCACCAGCCGCCCGAGGTTGATAACTCGCGGCTCCAACGCCTGCTTGCGTGCGAAGGCGAGAAGCTGGCGGGTGAGCAGCGCACCGCGACGCACGGCCTCCCCGGCGGCATCATGGAGCGTCTTGGCCTTCGCGTCCGCGGTCTCCACCAGGGGCCGCAGCAATTCGAGATTTGCCGAGATCACTTGCAGCAGGTTGTTGAAGTCGTGCGCCACGCCGCCCGTGAGCTTGCCGATCGCCTCCAGGCGTTGCGCCTGGATGAGTTGGGCCTGCGCCAGCTCGCGCTTGGCGACCTCCTCGCGCACCCGGCTCTCCAGGCGTTCGGTGAGCTGATGCAAAGCGGCCTCGGCGTGCTTGCGCTCGTTAACGTCCTGCACCACGGCGATGACGTGAAGCGGGCGGCCGGCCCGGTCGCGCACTAGCGAGACGTGACTGTTGACCCAGACTGCTTCCCCGCCGGGGCGCAGGACACGGTGCTCGCTCGCGAAGGGCTGGCCGGTCTCGATCAGCCGCGCGAACCGCGCCAAATTCTCCGCCCGGTCGTCGGGATGCGCGAAGTCGAACATCCGGGCGGCAAGCACTTCCGGACGAGAGCGGCCCAGGATCGCGCACTGCCTCTCGTTGGCCAGCAGGAACCGTCCCGTCGTGTCGGTTTGGGCGATGCCGACCGCCGCCTGCGAGATGATGCTGCCGAGGCGCTCGCGGCTGTCGAACAGCTCCGCCTCGTCATGCCGCTCCCGCGTGACATCGGTATGCACGCCGACCCATTCGCGGAAGCCGCCGTGTTCGGCCCGGATAGGGACCGCGCGGACCGAGAACAGCCGCCATTCACCGTCGGCGCGGCGCAACCGGTGCTCGAAAACGAACGGGCGCCGCTCCGCGACCGCCATCCGCCAGGCGTTGAGCGTCGGCTGCGCGTCGTCCGGGTGGACCGCGCGGGACCATCCGAAGCCCTGATATTCGGCCAGGCTCTGCCCGGTCAGCGCCGCCCAGCCGGGTTGCTCGCCCACCATCTCGCCGGCCGCGTTGTTGGTCCACAGCACCCCGTCGACCGCCTGCACCGCCGCGCGGAACCGCTCCTCGCTTGCACGGAGCGCCAGTGCCGCCTGCTTTTGCGCGCCGATATCCTCGATGACGCTGATGAAGTGCCGCGGCCGGCCGTCTGCCTCGCGCAGCAGGGCGACGGTCGCCTTGACCCAGATGGCCTCGCCGTTCTTGCGGATATAGCGTTTCTCGACCGAGTAGGTCGGGATCTCTCCGGCCAGGAGTTGCGCCCCGCTGGCGAGATCGACCTCCAGGTCGTCCGGGTGAGTGACGGCGCGGTGTGTCAGGCGGAGCAGCTCATCCCGCTGATAGCCGACGATCTCGCAGACCTTGTCGTTGACCCGTATCCAGGCGCCGTCGAGCCCGACATGCGCCATCCCGACGGCTGCCTGCTCGAACGTCGCCCGGAACAGCCGCTCGGTGTCGCCGCTGTGGGCCGATGGACCGGCGCCGTCGCTCACGAGAACCCGCTCGCGACCGGGGCGGCGGCACGGAGGACGCCTGCGGTGCATTCGGCGATCCACGCCATGTGGGCAACCTCGTGTCTTCCCGGCCCGCCTGCTGGCTTGGGGAATTGCTGGATCAGGCGAGTCGACGGTCGTGCGGTTTCATCCGCATATGTGTGCGGGTCCCCTCCGTCAAGTTTTCACGCCGGTGTCGAGGTCACGATGTCGGAAGGCGAGGAATGGTGAAGGCTACGGGGCGTAGCGCGAGTCCGTGGTCTCGCGCGCTTGGCCGAGTGCCGTCAGCGTCTTCAGCACCGCCCCGATCCGGGTGCGGGCGCGCAGGCGAACCCGCCCGCCAGATCCTTGGCTTCGGCGGCGCGCCGCCGAGCGCGCGGCGGGCATCTCCTCGGGCGCCTGGTACTCCGGATGCAGCCAGCGCACCTGCCCCGCCGCTTTCTCCGGTGCGCGTCGCGTTCAGCGCCACGACGCGCGCGACGATCTCGGACGCAGTCAAGCCCGGCGGCCAGCCAAGGCTACCGCCATCGCCGAATCGAGGCGCCGACGCAGGTGATATATGCTCACTCTCCAGCATCATGCGCGTCCCGGTCGGCGGCCGTGAGCGGCGTCCCCCCGCAGACAGCGGCCCCGGACAGGTGGAACAATGCTCGGAAGCAGTAAGGAGGACCAAGGAGGTGGCTCGAAGGAAACCGAGGATATGGGCTCGTACGACCCGGCCGGTCCCGCCGGGCGAAGCGGAGAAGCTGGCTATCATCGAGGCCTGTGAGGCCTTCATTCGTGACGTCTTGAAGCCGCGCTTCCTGCCGGAGATCAGGCCGACCGAATGGAATTATGTGGTGGACATACATGGGGCGTGGGCAGCGGGGCGATATCGCTTCATCCAGCGCTACAGGTCTGGCATGGCGCACAATCGCGGTGAGGAGTTCGATGCGCCCTTCGCTCGGATCGCCGCATGGCGCCGGACGATTTCGATGTCTATTGGATGCGGCATACGGGGCAATGGTGGCCGCTCTTGACGGGCAAGACGCTTGCCGCCGCGCTTCGCATCCTCGAAACGGACGGCACCCTGCATCCGATCTGATCCCGGCTGCCGAATTTCCGGTGGCTCGATCCTTGGTCTGGACGGCTGACTCCGTCCCATTCCCGCTGTAGCCTGCCAGCCAAAGCAGCAAAACAGACAACCGAGGAGACGCGAGATGGATGGCGACGCGACCTTCGAGCCTTGCCTGGCGGGCGTCAGGGTTCTCGACCTCACGCAGTTCGAGGCCGGGCCGTCCTGCACCGAGGCGCTCGCCTGGCTCGGGGCCGAGGTGGTGAAGGTGGAGAATCCCAGGAGCGGCGATCCGGGGCGCGGACTTGGCGGTCCAGATGGCGGCGATGCCTGGTATTTCCTGCAGTTTAACGCCAACAAGAAATCAATCACGGTCAATCTGAAATCACCGCGCGGGCTAGAACTCGTCAAGGAGATGGCCCGCAAGGCCGACGTGTTCATCGAGAACTTCGCGCCGGGAGCGATCGAGCGGCTGGGGCTCGGGCCGGAGGTGATCCGGGCGATCAATCCCGCGATCATCTACGCGCAGGTGAAGGGGTTCGGCGAGGGCAGCCCGTACCAGAACAACCTGGCGTTCGACATGATCGCGCAGGCGTGCGGCGGCACGATGAGCATCACCGGCGAGAAGGACGGGCGTCCGCTGAAACCCGGCATGTCGCTGGGCGACACCGGCACCGGGATGCTGCTCGCCATCTCCATCCTCGGCGCGCTCTATCGGCGTAAGGACACTGGCGCCGGCGAACACCTGCAGGTGGCGATGCAGGATGCGATGCTGCATTACATCCGCATTGCCTTCGCCGCTCAGGCGCGCAGCGGCGAGGCCGCGCCGCGCGCGGGCACGCAGAGCGTTTCCGCGATCAATCCGCCCTGCGGCATCTATCCGTGCAAGGGCGGCGGGCCGAACGACTACGTATACGTCTACACCAGTCGCGCCAACCCCGAGCACTGGCGTCGTCTGCTGCAAGTCATCGGGCGCGAGGACCTGACGGACGACCCGCGCTTTTCGACGCCTCCGGCGCGCGCCGAGCGGGAGGCGGAGATCGACGCGATGATCACCGACTGGACACGGCGCCACGACAAGCACGAGGCGATGCGCATCATCGGTGCCGCTGGCATTCCCGCGGGCGCGGTGCTGGATTCCAAGGAACTGCACGACGACCCGACATTCGAGCAGCGCCGGATCCTGCAGACGATGCGACATCCAACGAGCGGCGACTACAAGATGCCCGCCTGGCCGGTACGCTTCGGCGGCAGCCCGCCGCCGCTCGCGCCCTCGCCGCTGCTCGGCGAACACAACGCCGAAGTGCTCGGCGAATGGCTCGGGCTGGGCGCGAATGAGGTGGAGGGGCTGAAGCAGAACAACGTGATCTGAATACGAGCAAGAATCTGGAAGGGAATCATCCGATGGCTGAGCTGACCGGGTCCGAGATCCTCGCGAAATGCCTCAAGAAAGAGGGCGTCGAGGATCTGTTCTTCATCATGGGCGGGCCGATGCTGCTCGCCGAGTCCTCCTGCGTGAAGGAGGGCATTCGCATGATCGACGTCCGCCACGAACAGGCGGCCGCGTTCATGGGGCAGGCCTACAGCCGGCTGCTGCAGAAGCCGAGCGTCTGCATGGCGGCGAGCGGCCCCGGTGTCACCAATCTCATCACCGGAATCGCCAATGCGCTGATCGACTGCGCGCCGGTGGTGGCGATCGGCGGTTCGAGCCCGATCAGCCAGTTCGGCCGTCAGGTGTTCCAGGAGATAGATCAGGTCGAGCTGATGAAGGGCTGCACCAAGTTCGCCGATCGCGTCGTCAATCTCAAGCGCATTCCGCAACAGGTGAACAATGCCTTCCAGAAGGCAATGAGCGGCAAGCCCGGTCCGGTGTATCTCGATTTCCCCGGCGACATCCTCTACGCGAAGATTGCCGAGGAGGAGGTGGATTGGAGTTTTGCCGGTCGCCCGCTGCTGAACGCCCGCCCGCTCGGCGAGCCGAAGCAGGTCGAGGCGCTGGTCGACGCGCTGAGCCGGGCGCAGCAGCCGATCATCGTCTCCGGCAGCGGGGTGATCTGGTCGCAGGCGTGGGACGAGCTAGCGGCGGTGGTCGAAAAGGCCGGCGTGCCGTTCTATACCACGCCGCAAGGCCGTGGCGTGCTACCGGACGATCATCCGTATTCGTTCCTGACGATGCGCTCGTCGGCGTTCCGCGACGCCGACCTGATCGTCGTAGTGGGTACGCGGATGAACTACATCATCGGCCACGCCGCACCGCCGCGCTTCGGCGCGAAAGCGACTATCGCGCGGATCGACATCGACCCGGAGGAGATCGCGACCGCCGCTCGCCATGTAGACATTCCTATCGTCGGCGACTGTAAGATGGTGCTGCAACAGGTGCTCGACCGTCTCGACAAGGTGAAGGCGGATCGCTTCGCGCCGTGGCGCAAGAAGCTCGCCGACGGCGAGGCGGCGAAGCGCGGCAAGCCGGGCGCCAATCGCCTCGACGACGGCGGCGACATCCATCCGCTGCGGCTCTGCGAGGAAATCTCCAACTTCATGCGGCGCGACGCGATCCTCGTCGTCGACGGGCAGGAGATCCTCAATTTCGGGCGCCAGTCGATGCCGACCTTCGCGCCCGGCCACCGGCTGAACTCCGGCCCATTCGGCTGCATGGGCGTCGGCCTGCCCTTCGCTCTCGGCGCCAAGGTCGCCAAGCCGGACACGCAAGTGATCTGCGCGCACGGCGACGGCTCCTTCGGCCTCAACGCGATGGAACTCGACACCGCCGTCCGGCATCGCATCCCGGTGCTGGTGGTCATCAGCCTGAACGGCGGCTGGACGGCGGACCCCAATCGCGAGAAGCCGGGCCGCGACCTTGGTTACACGCGATACGACAGAATGGCCGAGGCACTCGGCTGTTATGGGGAATATGTCGAGCAAGCCGAGGACATCCGCCCAGCGCTGGAGCGCGCGCAGCGACAGGTCGACGAGGGCAGGGTCGCGGTGGTCAACGTCAAGACTGACTACCGGGCGCGCGCCGGCACGGTGGCGTTTTCTGATTATTCGACCTGACCGCGAGACGCCGTGGCCGCGCCGATGCCGGGTGGCCACGGCGGGCGTCAACGGAAGGCGTAGACCCGCTTCGCGTTGTCGCGGAAGATCATTCGTTCCTGGTCGCCGGTCAGCTTGATGCGGAACGCATAGCGTGGATCGTCGAAATCCCAGTGTGGATAGTCGCTGGAATAGAGGATGCGATCCCAGCCGATCCACTCGAAGACTTGTCGCAGGTCGTCAGGGTTCTCCGGCTCCTCGACCGGTTGGGTCGCGAACCAGAGGTTCGACCGCATGTATTCCGAGGGCGGACGTTTGAGCTGCGGCACTTCGGAGCGCATCTTCCGCCAATGGCTGTCGAGCCGCCACGCAAGCGGCGGGCCCCACGCGAAGCCGCCCTCGATCAGCACGACCTTTAGGCGCGGGAACGCCTCGAACACGCCTTCCAGAATCAGGCTTGCCGCCTGGTTCTGCATCGAGTGGACGAGCACGTGATGGTCCTCGATGTAGTATTGCGGCCAGCCGCTGGCGGAGGGCGCGCTGCCTTGGGTGCCCCCGACATGCAGGCCGATCGAGAGCCCGTTCGCCTGCGCGGCGGCGAAGATCGGCCAATAGCGCCTGCGGCCGAGAGGCTCGCTCGTCTTTGAGCCGAGCTGGATTTGCGCGAACCGCCAATCGCCGGCGCGCTTCTCGATCTCCTTGACCGACGCCTCCGCATCATCCTGCGGCACCAGGATGGAGGCGCGCAGCCGAGGCTCGACGTCGACGAACGCCGCGGCCTGCCAGTCGTTCATCGCGGTGGACAGCGCGGCGGCCGCATCGAGGTTGCGCGCGACGTTGCCGCCGAGCAGCGGCTCCAGCACGCCGTGGCTGATGTTGAAGGCATCGAGCAGTTGCTCGCGGATGAAAGCGACGTCGGAGCCCGGCAGCCCGCCGCCCGGCGGCCACGCATCGCGGCGCGAGGTGTTCGGCGAAAAGCGTGGATACGTGCCGCGGTTCGCGTACGGTCCGCAAACGAAGTAGGCGTATTCCTGCACGTACTGACGCCAGCGCGCCGAGAGGAACGGATCAAGGTCGCGCGGCGTCTTGAAGTAGGGGTGGATGTCGCAGTCGATAATGCCGAGCCTTGATCCGATGTCGCCAGAGGGCTGCGACTCGGGCTGCAACTCCGGCGCGGTCACGCTCATTGCAGAGTCTCCTTGAGGCGGGGATAGGTCTCCAGCGGATTGTCGACGCGCATCCGCCGGATCAGATCTGGGTTGAGGCCTGGCGGCAGCGGGTCGTCGCCGTCGAACTGCCAGTGCGGGTAGTCGCTCGCGAACAGCAGCATCCGGTCGGAGCCGATCTGGTTCATCACGAGGTCGAGCGATTTCGCGTCGGGCGGCGCATCCATCGGCTGCGCGGTAAGGCGAACGCGGTCGCGGATGATCTCGGCCGGCGACTGCCGCACCCAGGGCACCTCGGCGCGCACGCCGCGCCAGGTCTTGATCGCGCGCCAGAGGAATCCCGGCAGCCAAGTGACGCCGGACTCGATCAGTACCACCCGAAGCTCGGGAAACTTGGCGAACACACCGTTGGTGACGAGGCTCAGCAGCTGGTCCTCGAAAGTCTGCGACTGTGCGACATAGTCGTGCAGGAAGTGCGACGGCCAGCCGCTCGCGGTTGGCGTATATCGGTACATGCTGCCGGCGTGCAGACCGATCGGGAGGTCATGCCGCGCGGCGGCTTCCCAGATCGGCCAGTAGTAGCTCCGGCCCAGCATCATCTCGCAGGCGACGGGCATCAGGACCTGCACGAACCGCCGATCGCCGGCGCGACGCTCGATCTCCTCGGCAGCGAGCAGCGGCGCCTGCGCGGGCACGACGATCGACGCGCGCAACCGACTGTCCCGATCGAGCCACTGCTCGACCAGCCAGTCGTTGATCGCTGAGCAGATCGCCGCACCCATCGTCTCGCTGACGGCGACCTGTCCGCCGTAGAGCACGTTGCAGATCGCCGCGCGGGTGTAGAGAGGATCGAGCGATTGGCGTTGCATCGCGCCGAGATCGGCTCCGGGCTTGATGCCGCTCTCACGCCAGTCCGGCCGGCAGGTGATCGGCGCGCCCGGCGGGTAGCTCTGCATCTCCAGCCCGTCGATGCCACGGAGCACGAAGGCTTCCTGCCAGACCGGGTCCATGTAGGGTAGGAGCGCCTTGATGTCGGGCACGGCGGGATGAATGTCGCAGTCGATCACGCCTGAGTCGCGCGCGGTCATCGCCAACTTCCTCCGGGCCGGGCTGCTCCTCACGATAGGCCGAGGTTGCCGGCCGCGCCAGACCGGCGGGTCAGATGTCGATCGGGCGCACGTCGTCGATCACCTTGCCGTCGTTCGGCAGTTCGCCGGGAGCGACCAGCTCCACAGTTCCGCGAACCTTGCACAGCGACTGCACCGTCGCGGCGACAGCGCGCGCCAGCTCGGGCGATTGCTGCGCAGCCTCCGCCTTGACGACCATCACGTCGGACTGATCGATCCAGTCCACCACCAGCCGCACACGGCCGAGTTCGGGATGACGCCTGGCTACCGCCGCGACCTGCGCGGGATCGACGAACATCCCGCGTACCTTGGTGCGCTGGTCGGCGCGTCCCATCCAGCCCCGGATTCGCATGTTGGTTCGCCCGCATGGGCTTTGTCCCGGCAATATCGCCGAGAGATCGCCGGTGGCGAAGCGCAGGAGCGGATAGGCGTGGTTGAAGGTGGTCACGACCACCTCGCCAACTTCGCCCTCGCCGACCGGATCGCCGGTGCCCGGCTGCACGATCTCCACGATGATCCCTTCGTTGACGATCATGCCCTCGAGCGCATCGCTCTCGTAGGCGATGATGCCGAGATCGGCCGTGCCATAGCACTGGAGGACGGACACGCCGCGGGCGCGAAAACTGTCGCGCAGAACGGCCGGGAGCGCCTCGGCACCGACCAGCGCGTGGCGCAGCGACGAGACGTCGCGACCTTGCTCCGTGCCGCGGTCGAGCAGGATCTTGAGGAAGGACGGCGTGCCGACATATGCGCTCGGGCGAACGGCTTCGATCGCGTCGAGCTGCAATTCGGTATTGCCGGTGCCGCCCGGCACCACGACGCAGCCGAGAGCGCGGGCGCTTGCGTCCATCATCATTCCGGCCGGTGTCAGATGATAGCTGAACGTGTTGTATACGATGTCGCCGGCGCGGATGCCCGCCGCGTGCATGGCGCGCGCGGCGCCTTGATGATCGGCGGCAGTGGTGTCCACCTCGAAGATCGGACCGGGCGACATGTAGACATGCGCGACCTGGGACAGGCTCACCGCGAGCAATCCGCCGAGCGGCGGGGCGGCCTTTTGGGTCTCCAGCAGCACTGATTTGCGCGTGACCGGCAGGGCGATGAGGGCGGCGCGGCTGGTGATCGCCGACGGATCCACGTCGGCAAGGAGATCCGCGTAGAATGGCGTGTTGTCGCGGGCATGGGCTACCTGCGCCGGAAGCGCCGCCATAAGCGCCCGCTCGCGCTCCCTGGGCGGACGGGTCTCCAACGCATCGAAATGACGAGGCTGGGTCATTTGGGGGAATCCTTCCGGCTTGCTCAGGACAACCAACGCTTGCGGCGTTTGTAGTGCTTCACGTCGCGATAGGATTTGCGCCCGCCGGCCTCAGTCAATCCGAGATAGAACTCCTTCACGTCGGGGTTCGCCCGGAGTGCGGCCGCTGCACCCTCGAGCACGATCCGCCCGTTCTCCATGACATAGCCATGCTCGGCGACGTCCAGCGCGACCGCGGCGTTCTGCTCGACCAGGAGCACCGCCAGACCCTCGCGCTGAACCAGGTCGCGGACGATCCCGAAGATCTCTTCGGCGAGCATCGGAGCGAGCCCGAGCGAGGGCTCGTCGAGCAGCATCAGGCGCGGCCGGCCCATCAGCGCGCGACCGATCGCGAGCATCTGCTGCTCACCGCCCGAGAGATAGCCGGACAGCTGACGGCGACGCTCCTTGAGGCGCGGGAAGTACGAGTAGACGCGTTCGATGCCCTCGCGGACCCTAGTTGCCTCTCGCTCGACATGGCCGCCGGCCGTCAGGTTTTCCTCGCATGTCAGGTGCTCGAACACCCGCCGGCCCTCGAACACCTGCACCAATCCGAGGCGCGCGACCTCGAAGGCGCGGCGGCCGTCGATGCGCTTTCCATCGAAAGCGATCGTGCCCTTCGTCACCTCGCCACGCTCGCTGCCGAGAATGCCCGAGATGGCCTTGAGCGTCGTGCTCTTGCCCGCGCCATTGGCGCCAAGCAACGTGGTGATCGCACCGGGCCGCACGTCGAGCGAGATGCCCTTCAGCACGAGAATCACCCGGTCGTAGACGACCTCGACGTTGTTCAGCTCCAGCATCGTCGGACCGACGGGACTACTTCGCGTTCGCCTCTACCTGCTTTTCCACCTCCTCCGGAAAGGCGCGGAACCAGTCGGTCTCACGCGTGAGCTTGCCGCCCTTCACCTGCCAGACCTGGACCAGGCCGCCGCCCTCGTGGTCTTTCGGCGTGATCGTCAGCGGCGCGACCAAGCCGCCCAGCGTGAAGTCATGGATGTGCTCAAACCCGTTCTTCACGTCCTCGCCGGTCGGCGCCGCCCCGCCTTTCGCGGCGATCGCGAGGTGGATGGCTTGCAGGTGCAGTGCCGCCCAGGCAACGCCACGATTGTAGTAGACGCTTACCTGCATTTCCTTTGGCGGCGGCTTGCCGGCCTTGGCGTACATGGCGATGATCTCCTTGCTCACGGGATAGTCGTTGCCGACGCCGGCGAACTCCATCGCGTTGTAGCCGTCCGCCGCCTTGCCGCCGCCTGACTCGACGTCGGACTCCGATGCTGCCCAGACGAGGCCGATCATGTGATTGAGGGGGAAGCCGTTCGCCTTGAGTCCCTTGATCGTGAGGCCGGGGGAGCGGCCGAAGACATGGGCGATGACGAAGTCGGCGTGGAATTGCCCGGCGATGTCGAGGGTCTGCGCGCTGACGTCGAGCCCCGGCGGCGGCACCGCGAACGTCTTCAGCTCGAAGCCCTGCTTGGCCGCCAGGTCCTGCAGCACGGGCAGCGGCTCGCGGCCGGCCGGGTTGTCGTAGAAGATGTAGGCGATCTTCTTGCCCTTGAGGTTTCCGCCAAGCTGCTTCTGGGCGAACTGCACGGCCGCCGCCGCTTGAGACCAGTAGCTAGCGGCGATCGGGAACACGTAGGGATAGCGCGTGCCGTCGGCAGAGGCGCCGATGCCGAAGCCTGGCGTCGTGCAGCTGATATGGTCGGTGTCGCAATTCTGCGCGAGAGCCTGCACGATCGGCGTGCCGTAGATCGCCATCGTGATCGCACCGTCTTGCTTCTGGTGCTGGTACGCCTCGACCCCGGCGGGCACCTTGTACGCATTGTCGTTGGTGATCAGCTTGATCGTGTAGCCGTCAACGCCGCCCTTGCTGTTCACCAAATCGACGTAGTCGCGAATACCGGCGCAGGTGCCGGTGCCGACCACCGCGGTGGCGCCCGTGAAGTCGCATTGCGCGCCGAATACGATCTCCTTGGCTTGCGCGTGAGCCGCCGGCGCGGCGGCGGCCGATGCGGCGATCGCGGCGGCGATCGCACTGGAGCGCCAATTGACCATGCGTTTCATCGTATCCTCCCGTTCATTGCATTCACCGCGTTCAGTAGGAAAAAGGCCAGAAGCGGAAGTAATTCCGCACGTTGCGCCATAGCCGGTTGAGGCCCTCCGGCTCGACCACCAGGAACACGATGATGGCGAGCCCAAAGATGGTCAGGCTGAGGCTCGGGACGATCGTGTCGAGCGCGGCCGCCCCGAAGAATAGCGCGCCGCCCCATTCCATCACCGTCCGGATCAGGATCGGCAGAAGCGTGACGAAGACCGCGCCGAAGATCGAACCGAGCACCGAACCCAGCCCGCCGATAATGATCATAGCGAGGTAATCGATCGAGACGTCGAGGCCGAATTGCTCGTAGTTGGCGATGCCGAGATAGTAGGTGTACAGCACGCCCGTGACGCCGGCGTAGAACGATGAGATGGCGAAGGCGATCAGCTTGTAGCGGAAGATGTTGATGCCGGTGATCTCGGCGGCGATGTCCTGGTCGCGAATGGCCACGAAGGCGCGGCCGGGCCGGCTGCGGGCCAGGTTGAGCGTCGCGACAACGGCGAGCGCGGCGGCGGCCAGCATGAGGAAATAGAGCTGCCGTTGCGTGGTGAACCGGTAGCCGAACAGATCCGGCTGAGGCACCTGGATGGACGCCTGCGCGCCGCCCGAGATCCACGGGACGTGGTTGATCGTCCACTCGATGATGAGTTGCGCGGCCAGGGTGGCGATCGCGAGATACAGGCCCTTGATGCGCAGGCTCGGGATGCCCACCACGGCGCCGATCAGCGCCGCCATCAGGCCACCCGCCGGCAGCGTGATCCAGAACGGCAGGCCGAGCCGGACCGCCAGATTGGCGGCGGTGTAGGCGCCCACCGACATGAAGGCGCCGTGGCCGATCGAGATCTGCCCAGTGTAGCCGACCAGGATGTTGAGGCCGAGCGCGCCGACCACGGCGATGCAGATGAGGTTCATCTGCGAGAGCCCGTATTCGCCGAGCCACAGCGGTGCCACGATCAGCAGCAGCACGCCGGCCCCCATCATCGCCTTGCGGGCGACTGGCAGCGGATACAGCGCCATGTCGGCGGCGTAGTTCGTCTTGAAGACGCCGGCCTCACGGTGGAACATCGCGCTACACCCGCTCGATCCGGCGGGTGCCGAACATCCCGTACGGGCGGATCATCAACACCAGGATCATCAACACGTAGGGCGCGAAGTTCTTGGTCCCGCCGCCGACATACGGATCGACGAAGCCGGCCGAGAGGTTTTCAACCACGCCCACGATCAGCCCGCCGAGCACGGCGCCAGCGATCGAATCGAGGCCGCCCAGGATCACCACCGGGAACACCTTCAGCCCAACCAGGGCCAGCGACACGTCGACTCCCAGCAGCGCGCCCCATATCACGCCGCCGAGTGCCGAGACGATGCCGGCCATCGCCCAGGCGAGCGCGAAATAGCGCTCCACGTTGATGCCCATCGCGGTGGCGGCCTGCTGGTCGTCGGCCATCGCGCGCATCGCGACGCCGGTCCGGCTCCGGTGGAAGAACCAGGTGAAGGCGACGAGGCAGAGCACCGCGATCGTGGCGCCGGCAAGCTGCACGGGCTGTAGCGACAGCGGGCCGAACCGCACCGGATCGTCGCCGATCGGCAGCGCCAGCGTCCGGGTTTCCGAGCTGAAGATCATCGGGAAGATGCCGCGCAACATCGCCGCGAGCCCGATCGTCGCCATGATCACCGCGACCACCGGCCGCCCGAGCAGCGGGCGCAGCACCGTTCGCTCCAGCACGAAGCTGAACCCCACCATTGCCGCGACCGCGACGACGACGCCGAGCCAGAAGCTATCGCTGGCGGCGAATACCACCGTGGCGATGATGGCGGGCGCCATGACAAACTCGCCTTGGGCGAAGTTGATTGCGTCGGTCGCCTTGTAGACCAGCACGAAGCCGAGCGCGATCAACGCATACATCAGCCCTACGAGCACCCCGTTGGCAGTCAGCTGCAGGGCGAAATCAAACTCCATGAGCTATGCGGCCGCACGCTGGTGGATGTCGGCCGCATCCTGAATCGCGGTGATGCTGCTCACGAGGGCCTTGCGGCCGTCCTCGTAGGTTATCTCCACCGTGGTCTCCACGTTGTCGGCCCCGCCGAAGAACGCCTCGACGACTGCGGCATATTTCTCGGCGACGAAGCGGCGGCGGACCTTGCGCGTCCGGGTCATCTCGGCATCATCGGCATCGAGCTCCTTGGCGAGCAACAGGAACCGTCGTACTTGTTGTGCCGCCGGCAAGGTCGCGTTGCAGCGCGCCACCTCGGCGGCGATCAGCGCGATGACCTCCGGCTTGCGCGTCAGATCCATGTAGCTGGTGTAGGCGAGGCCGTGCCGCTCGGCCCAGTTGCCGACCGTGGCGAGGTCGATCGAGATCATCGCCGCGATGAACGGGCGCTGATCGCCGAACGCCACGGCTTCGCGGACGAACGGACTGAACTTCAGCTTGTTTTCGATGAACTGGGGGGCGAACGCCTCGCCGCCGAGTAGCTTGCCGACGTCCCGCGCACGATCGATGACGACGAGCTGCCCGCGCGTGTCGATGAAGCCGGCGTCACCCATGCGCAGCCAGCCATCGGCAGTGAACGCGGCCCGGGTCGCGTCGTCCTGCTTGTAGTACCCCGCGAACGCGCCCGGCGTGCGGACTTGTACTTCTCCATCATCGGCGATCCGGATTTCGAGTCCCGGGAGCGGGCGGCCGACGCTGTTCGGATCGGCCTCGACGTCGGACTGACAAGCAACCAGCGCGGTGGCTTCGGTCGCTCCGTAGATCTGCTTGAGGTTGACGCCGATAGCGCGAAAGAAGCGAAACGTCTCCGCCCCCAGCGGCGCGCCGCCATTGTAGCACGCGCGCGTCCGCGCAAGCCCAAGCTGGTCGCGCACCGGGCGGTAGACCACGAACTCGCCCAGCGCGCAGCCGAGCCGCAGCATCATCGGCACCGGCCGGCTTTCGGATCGGAGCAGCTCGCGGCGTTCGGCGATCCGACGGAAATGACGGAAGGCCGCGAGTTTCAGCGCGGAGGCGTCCGCCGCCTTCACGGTCAGGCCGCTCAGCATGTTCTCCCAAATACGCGGTGGCGCGATCAATCCGGTCGGGCCGAGTTCCCGCAAGTCGCGCTGCACCGTCTCCGGGCTCTCCGGGCAGCTTGTGGTCACGCTGGCACACAGGTTCAGCCCGAGGCTGAAAACCGAATCACCCAGCCAGGCCATTGGCAGATACGACAGGTACTCGTCGCGGGGTCCGACGCCTTCGGTCCGCGCAAATATCTCGGAGACTGCCACCATGTTTCGATGCGTGATCATCACGCCCTTGGGCGCGCCGGTCGTGCCGGAGGTGTACGCCATCAACGCGACATCGTGCGCGGCACCCTGGTCGATCTCGCCGTCCACGAGACCCGCGTCGCGGGCGAGCAGCCCCTGACCCGCGCCCTCGATCGCGGAGAACGCGACCAACAGAGGATCTTGATAGTTATACATGCCGCGCGGGTCCTCGTAGACCAGCCGCCGAAGGTCCGGCAGGCGCGCGCGCAACGAAAGGACCTTGTCGACCTGCTCCTGATCCTCAGCCACCACGACGGCGATCCCGGCATGGGCCAGCACGTAGGCGAGTTCGTCGGCGATGGCGTCCTGGTAGACCGGAACGGCGACGCCGCCCAACGCCTGTGCGGCGAGTTGGGCTGCGTAGAGCCGAGGGCGGTTGTCGCCGATCACCGCGAGCTTGTCGCCACGGCGGAAGCCTTCGGCGGCGAGCCCGGCCGCGAAGTCGCGTACTCTCTCGAAATACGCGCGCCAGCTCCAGGTCTGCCAAACGCCGCGATCCTTCTCTCGGATCGCCGGTCGCGCGCCCCGCTCGCGGGCGTTGCGCCGCAGCAGCCCCGGCAGCGTGACCGCGTCCGCGCTCATGGCGCGGCACTTCCCGCCCTTGTGCCGAGATAGGCGGCGATCACCGATGGATCGGCCTGCACCGCTTCCGGCCGGCCCGCGGCGATGCGGCGGCCGCGGTCGAGCACGACAACCTCGTCAGAAATGTCCATGACCACGCCCATGTCGTGCTCGACCAGCAGAAGCGTGACCCCGCGTTCCTGGTTCACGTCGAGGATGAAGCGGGTCATGTCCTCCTTCTCCTCCTGGTTCATCCCGCCCATCGGCTCGTCGAGCAGCAGCAGTTTCGGTTCGAGCGCCAGCGCGCGGCCGAGCTCGACGCGCTTGCGCAAACCGTAGGGGAGCGAGCCGCTCGGCTGCTTGCGCAAATCCTGCAGCTTGAGAAAGTCGATGATCTCCTCGCAGCGCTCGCGGTGGGCCACCTCCTCGCGCTGGGCCAGGCCCCAATAGACCACGCTCGACAGCACGCCCGAGCGCATGTGCACGTGGCGGCCGAGCATGATGTTGTCGAGCACGGACAGGCCGCTGAACAGCGCGATGTTCTGGAAAGTGCGGGCGATCCCCAGTGCCGCGATCTGATACGGCCGTTTGCGCGTGATCTCGCGGCCCTCTAACGCGATGCGCCCGGCACTGGGCCGATAGAAGCCGGAGACCATGTTGACGAGCGACGTCTTGCCCGCGCCATTCGGCCCGATGATGGACACGATCGCCCCCTGCGGTACGGCAATCGATACGTCGCGAACCGCCGTAACGCCGCCGAACTTCTTGGAGATGCCCTCCACGGTCAAAATCGCCGGCGCAACCGGCAAGGCAAGGGGCGCGGCGTCCGCCGCGAGTGACCGCAAATTCGGCGCGTCAGAGAGCCCGATGCTCATCGACCAGCGCACCGCCGCTCATCAAGGGCGTGTTGCTCATTGACGATCCGCGCTCACGCAACCTTGGACGCGCTGCCCGTTCGGCATACGTCCCGCTCCCTGTGTCGTTTTTTTTGATTCTGGTCTCTGTTTTGGCCGCCGAACGCTAGCCGGTCGATCGCCTTTTCGCAACCTCGCAATGCGGTCGATGGCAATCGCGCGTTGAAACTTGTGCTTGCTGGCTCAAGGCCAGCGCGGCGGATGCGTACCGAGCGGCACCGAAGGCCGGGTCCAGCAGGGCGCGGTTTCGCTGAGCCTTCCCGCGTGGCGGATCGCGGTGAGCCGGCCGAAGCCGGAATCGCAGTCCTCTGTCAGGTCGCCGATCGTCTCCGCCGTGATGTCGGACGCGGCGAGGCCGTTCTGGATGCGACCCAGGCCGCGCAGCCAGTGTCCGGTGCGGGCCAGCGAGACGCGCACCAGCCAACTCCCGCCCTCGCTCGCCTGTCGATGCAGGGCGGCGAGCGCGCCGAATGCCATGAGGTAGCCCGAGCCGTGATCGAGCGCCTGCGCCGGCAGCGGCTTGGGTTCTTCAGTTCCGGCGGCCTCCGCCTCGGCCGAGTTGAACCCCGTCGCCGTCTGCACCAGGCTGTCGAAGCCGCGCCGACCGGCCCACGGACCGAGATGGCCATACGCCGACAGCGAGACGCATACGATTCCCGGCCGCAGCGCCGCTGCCTGTTCGGGGCCAAATCCGAGCGCCTGCAACCCGCCGGGCCGGTAGCCCTGGACGAAAACGTCCGCCCCGCGCAGCAGCCCGGCAAAAGTCTCCTTCGCGGCCGAATTCCGGAGGTCGAGTTGGGCGGACAACTTGCCTCTGCCGGTATCCTGGTTCAGTGTCGATGGCAGGTGGGGCGCGGTGATCAGCAGCACGTCCGCCCCATGCGCCGCGAGCGTCCGCCCGCATACCGGACCCGCAATGACCCTGGTCATGTCGAGCACGCGCAGACCCGCCAGCGGTCGCCCGCCGGGCGGCAGGTTGCGCGGCGGAGCTTCGCCGATCCTCTCGATCGCGACGACCGGCTGGGCCGCAAGCGCCTGGCTATGCGGGTGCTCGTCCCATTCGGCGAAGCTGCGCATCCGTGAGCCCACCAGCCCGGCTTCGGCGAGCGCGTCCTCGACCGCTTGCGCGGTCCAACTCCCTAGCGCGCGCGCCACGGCGGACCGGTCGTGGTCGCAGCCCAGCAGGCGAAGCACGCCATCGCGGTGATGCGGGAAATTGGTATGAAGCCGTACCCACCCGCCGTCGCCGCAGCGATACGTCCCGGCGATCCGGTCCCAGGGATCGCCCGGCGGCTTGCCGTCCACCTTGAGGTAGCGCTCGGAGCGGAACTCGACGACGGCGTGGCGCATGTCTACCGACACCTGCTGCCGCGGTCCGCCGCGCAGCGAGCCGATTTCGGCGGCGGCGAGGGCGGAGGCGGCGATGCTGGTCTGTGCGGCGGCGCCCACCGCAAATGAGGAGGGAAGGACCGGATCGCGACCCGTCAACTCGACCGCCGAGAGTGCGCTGGCCGGCATTCCGGCCTCGCGCCAGAGGGCGGACAGGACCTCTTTTGCTTGCATCGGGGGCGCCTCCGCGAACCTGACGTCCGACTTTGCTTTAACGCCCGGATCGGTCCAACCATTTAGCCGGAGGATTTCTGGCTTTCGATCGTCTCGCTCAGCCGCTTGCCGAGGAATGCGGTCACCGCTGTCTCTTCAGCGCTCAGTCCGCTACCCGGCTGATCCAGCGCCTCTTCGGCCCGTGTCCGTAGGCCCTCGAGCAGGCTGCCGTCCAGGTAACCGTCGAAGATCGCCGGATGGATGTAGCATTTGCGGCAGATCGCCGGCGTGTTGCCGAGCAACTTCGCCACCGTCTCGACGGCGTGCACGACGTTCCTGTTGGCTTTGGTCTGCGTGTCGAATGCCTCGAGTTCCGTGAGCGCCAGCGCCGCCAGGTTGGTCGCGGCCCAGGTGCGGAAATCCTTAGCGGTGATCTCCTCGCCGGAGACCGAGCGGAGATAGTCGTTGACATCCTCGGAGTCGACCGAGTGCGGCTCGCCCTCCTCGTCGAGATACTGGAACAGGTCCTGACCCGGAATGTCGCGGCAGCGCTTCACGATCCGCGCCAGGCGGCGGTCACGCAGATCAATGTGGTGCTTGAGGCCATGCTTGCCACGGAAGTCGAATGCGACACGGCTGCCGTCGACCTTAACGTGCCGGTTGCGCAAGGTGGTCAGCCCGAAGCTGTGGTTCGCCTTGGCGTATTCCGCGTTGCCGACGCGAGCGAGCGTCATTTCCAGCAACCGGACGATGGCCGCCAGGACCTTCTCGCGCGGCAGTCCGGGGCGCGCCAGATCCTCCGCCACCCGTCGGCGGATTTCCGGCAGGATGCGGCCGAACACCAGCATCTTGCCGAATTTCGAACTCGTCGCGGACCAGCCGCCAGCGCGCGTGGTAGCGGTACTGCTTGCGCCCGCGCGCATCCCGCCCGACCGCCTGAAGATGGCCGTTCGCAATGCGGCAGATCCACACGTCCTCGTAGGCTGGCGGGATGGCAAGCTTGCGGATCCGGGCGAGGGTGTCCTCGTCGGTCACTTCGGAGCCGTCCGGGTTCACATAGGTGAAGCCGTCGGCATCGCGTCTGCGCTTGATGCCGGGCTGCTTGTCGGAGACGTAGCGCAGCTTTGCCGCACGGGCGGCGACGGCCGGGTCCGTGGGATCGTGATGAGCGGGCGGGGGGCTCGGGGCGGCTGCGTCCTTGACTGATGGCATCCCCGCGTAACGCGCCAAGTCGCCTTCCGACTATCGGCTCACTGCTCCTCTGAAAGTTTGCGGTCAAGCTCGGTCGCGAGTTTCTCAACCTTGGTCTCCTCCGCCAGCTCCCCGGCACGGCCGACCTGGTCGGTTACGCCGACGCGCCGCGCGATCTCCTCGGTGACTTGCAGCAGCCGGGTAATCTCGCGCTCAGCCAGCAGGTTCACCTGCAGATCCAGATGCGCGCGGCGATCCGCGATATAGCCCATGCGATTCTGCTTAATGAGCACGAAGGTGGCCAGAAGGACCCCCTCGAGCGAGACGATCATGCAGAGCAGCTGGAAGGGGTAGGGATCGAACGCGGGCACGAACGGGATGAGGCGGGCGTTGATCGAAGCCCACAGGGCGAACCAAATGAGGTGAAGGGCGACGAAACCGATCGTGCCGACGAACGCCGCAATCGCGTCCGAGGCGCGGTCGGCCGCCGTGCGACGGCGCAGTGCCTCGGCTTCCAGCCCAGCCACCGTCGCAATGTTCTCCGCAACCGGGCTCGGCTCAGCGCCCGGACCAGCTTGGCCTTGATCCATCTCTGGACCTCCTCCTCGCTGAAACCCGCGACGGCCCTGCTCGTTCGCCTGCCACGCAAATCCGTGTATCGTGGGGCCCGTCGCCACCCCGCTCGTGAGCTTGATGGCACGGCGGTTCGACCAACACGCGCGAACGGTGCTCGCCATGCGATTTCTGGCCGTCCTGCCTTTCCTCGGGATTCTCGTCGGGACGCCGTTCGTCAATCGCGTCGAGCCGTTCGTGCTGGGGCTGCCGCTGATCCTCGCGTGGCTGGTGCTGTGGATCCTGCTCACCTCCGCCATCATGGCGGTGGTCTATCGTTTCGATCCGGCCAATCGTCGCGAGGACACCGACGCATGAGCGCGGCGCTGGCCATCATCGCGGCGACCGTGCTGCTCGCGCTGGCGCTTGGGCTGCGGGCACGGCGCGGCAAGGACATGAACCTCGAACAGTGGACCGTCGGCGGCCGCGGCTTCGGCGCGTTCCTCGTGTTCCTGCTGATGGCGGGCGAAATCTACACCACCTTCACCTTCCTGGGCGGCAGTGGATACGCCTATGGGCGCGGCGGGCCGGCCTTGTACATTCTGGCCTATGGCTGCCTCGCCTTCGTGATGTCCTACTGGTTGCTGCCGCCGATCTGGCGCTATGCGCGCGACCACGGCCTGATCTCGCAGCCGGACTACTTCGTGGCGAAATACGAAAGCCGGTCGCTCGGCGTGCTCGTCTCCATCGTCGGCATCGTCGCGCTGATCCCCTACATGGTATTGCAGCTCAAGGGCCTCGGCATCATCGTCGCGACGGCCTCCTACGGCGCCATTCCGAACGCGGCGGCGATCTGGGTCGGCGCCGCCGTGGTGACGGCCTATGTCATGGTTTCGGGCGTGCATGGCTCAGCCTGGACCGCGGCGCTCAAGGATGGGGCGATCCTCGCAGTAGTGGTGTTCCTCGGCATTTACCTGCCGATCCACTATTACGGCGGCTTCGGCGCGATGTTCGCGGCCATCGAGCAGGCGAAGCCCGGCTTCCTTGCGCTGCCGGCGCGCGGCGAGAGCATTGCCTGGTTCATCTCCACGGTCGTGCTGACCGCGCTCGGCTTCTACATGTGGCCGCACACTTTCGGCTCGCTCTATACCGCCCGGCACGAGGGCGTGTTCCGGCAGAACGCGATCATCCTGCCGCTCTACCAGCTCATCCTGCTGTTCGTCTTTTTCGTCGGCTTCGCGGCCATTCTGCAGGTTCCGGGGCTGAAGGGCCCCGAGATCGACCTCGCGCTGTTCCGCGTCTCGATCAAGACGTTCGACCCGTGGGTCATCGGACTGATCGGCGCGGCCGGGGTGCTAACCGCGCTGGTGCCGGGTTCGATGATCCTGATGGCCGCCGCGACCCTGCTGGCCAACAACATCTATCGCGTGATGAACCGCGCCGCCGACGATGACCACATCGCTAG
The DNA here is from genome assembly GCA_963795435.1 of uncultured Alphaproteobacteria bacterium. GTDB lineage: Bacteria > Pseudomonadota > Alphaproteobacteria > Acetobacterales > Acetobacteraceae > JAFKFI01. Next base: position 1,756,420 of record CAWCHV010000007.1, on the reverse strand, counting down.
CACCGCACGGCTGCTCGTGCCGCTGGTCGCCCTGGTGGCGGTCTGGTTCACCCTCCAGGGCGGCGAGACGATCGTGGCGTTGCTCCTGATGGGCTACGCCTTCGTCACCCAACTTTTCCCCGCGCTGTTGATGAGCCTCGCACGCCATAATCCTATGACGCGGGCGGGGGCATTCGCGGGGATATGCGTGGGGGTCGCGACGGTCGCGGCTATCACCCTCACCCATAGTACCCTTGGCACGCTTTTCCCGACCTGGCCGGACGCGCTGAAGGACATCAATGTCGGGATTGTCGCGCTGGTCTTGAACGTGGTGGTGCTGTGCGTGGTAAGCGGGGTCGACCACCTGCTGAGACGGGCCTCGCCGCTGGCGCGAAGCCCGTCCGGACCAGGGTCAGGCGATCGCGCCGCCCGATAGGGACACGACCTTGCTCTGCAAGCTGGCCACCAAGGCCGAGCCGCCGCCGCTCGACAGCAGGCCGCGGAAGTCGGACCGCTGGGTGGCGACCCGGCTGATCGAGCCGTCGGCGAGCACGTCCACCGCTTTCCAGCCGGCCGGTGTCTGGCGCATGACATACGCGAGGACCGTCGGGGCCCCTCCGGATGACGTGATCCTGGTGGTAACGACCTGATCGCCATTGGCCAAGCTGCGGGCATCCGGCGAGGCCTCGATGGTCTCGCCGGTGTAGGTATCGAAATTGGCGACGAAATTTGCGACCGTATAGCGGCGGAACGCGGTCTGCAGTGCCGCCTGCTGATCGGCCGGAAGGCTCGCCCAATGCGGCCCGACCGAGACGCGCAGGATGGCGTCGAGGTCGAAGGTGCGGTCCACGGCGGGCTCCAGCATGGCATAGCGGTGGGCGAACGGCGTCCGGCCGCCGGCCTTCATGGCCGCAAGCAACGCGCCATCGAACGCTTGCACTGGTCCGACCGCGCCCTCGGCTCCGGCCGCGAGCGCCGAGCCGGAACGGCCGAGCAGCGGCACCGCGGCCACTCCGGCCAGGGCCAGGCGCAGTGCGCTACGACGGTCGATCGGGGAAACGGGCATGAGACACCTCCAGCAAGGGATCACGGACGGCGAACACGAGGCGCCGGAGCCTGGCGCCTGGCGCACTGCCCCGCTGTGAACACCTTCACAGTGAGCTGGCCTCATGTGGCGATTTTTTGCCCGCTGACACCCGTCGGGTCCAGGCGTCTCCCATGCACGGTAATACGGGCGGGAGCACCGTTCGGATGCACCCGCCCACCGCCTTCCCGTCGATTGCGGCAAAATCGATCGATCGGCGACGCCCGTCTGGCTCCGCCCATCCTGCGCGAGACGGCCTACCCGAACGCTTAAATGGACCGGCCTATCCGGCCGATGACCCAGCCGATTGCCGCCGCCACCAGCAATGCAACCAGTGGCTGCTGACGGACCTGGTCGCTCAGGGTCTCGATGCCGCCGCTCGCGGCATCGACCGCCGCGCCGTAGTTGCGCTGGATCTTGCCGCTTACCTGATCGAGCTTTCCCTGCGCCTGGGTCTTCGCGTCCCCCGTCAAGCCGCCGACTGCGTCCTTGACTTTGCCGCCGAACTCTCTTGCGCCGCCCGCCAACTGATCCTGATCCATCGATCTGTCCTCCTGACACCACGGGATCAACAGTGCAGTGAGGCTCCGGTTTCACCGCGACGGTGCGATTGCGATCCGGCTCGCCGGACACGGCGCAAGGGACCGGCAAGGTTAAGGGGAACTGGACCAGTTCCGATCCAGATCCTCCAACGCGCGGCCGGCCGTTCAGTAGCCGATCGGCTCGGCGCTGACCGCCACCCAGTGGCCGTCATGGACCTGGGTGAGGAACGACTGGTTCGAGCCCTGCCGCTTCTGTGGACCGAAGCCCATCGGCGGCGAGCCGAAGATGTCGTGGTAGTCCTTGATGCTCTCCATGCCCGTGATGAAGCTGTCGAGCGTCAGGTCCCTGCCTGCCCGCTCCAGCCCGAGCATCAGCAGTTGCGCGCCGGTGTAGCCGATCTGCGCCGCGAAGTTCGGCTCCTTGCCGTAGAGCGCCTTGTAGCGCTTGACGAATTCCTGCACCGCCGGGCGCGGGTCGTCTGGCGTCGCGAACAGCACCGAGGTCATCGAGTAGAAACCCTCGCTGGCGCCGCCGGGCAACTCGGCGACGGCCTCGTCATAGCTCGCGACCTGGCCAAGCATGTCGACGTTCCAGCCGGTTTTTCGCACGGCGGCGATGATCTGGTTGGTGTCGCGGACGATGGAGCCGAGCAGCAGCAGGTCGCATTTGGCGTCATGCAGGCGTGCGACGGCCGCGCTGAAATCCGTGTCGGTCGGCTTGTGCGTGGTCTCGGCAGCGAGCTTGATGCCCATCGCCTTGGTCTGGTCCCACACGCCGTTCATCACGTCGCGTCCGAAATCGGTGTCCTGGTAGAGCGCGCACAGCGTCTTCTTGCCGCGCTTCTCCACGAAGTATTTCACGCCGGCGCGCATCTGATCGTAATACGAGGAGGCGAGGCCGAATTTCAGCCGGTTGAACGGCTCGTACATGGATCGCGCCGAGGTCAACGGAAAGACGTTCGGCACGCCCTTCTCGAGCTGGTCGGGCATGACGGCGTTGTTCATCGGCGTGCCGGCGTTCGCCACCATGAGGAACACGTTGTCGCGGTTGATCAGCTTGTTGGCCGCCTGCACCGAGCGCGGCACTTGATATTGATTGTCCTCGACGATGTACTTGATCTTGCGGCCGTTGATGCCGCCCTTGGCGTTCTGCTCGTCGAACGCCATCCGATAGGCATTCGAGTTGTTCACGCCCCAGGCGACCGTCACGCCGGACAGGTCGGTGTAGGTGCCGATGACGATTTCCTTGTCGGTCACCCCGCGAGTCGCGGCGACCGCGGCGACTGTGCCCAGGCTCGCGGCAGCGGCCGCCGCGAGGATCCAACGTCGAGTTCTCATGGTTCTCCTTCAGTAGCCGATCGGCTCTTTGGTAACGGGCTCCCAGCGGCCGTTATGCACGACCACCATGTACGATTTCTTCGATCCGACGCGGACTCCGGGTCCAAAGCTTACCGGCGGTGCGCCGAACATGTCGTGATAGTCCTTGATGCTTTCCATCGCCGTGATGAAGCTGTCCAGCGTCAGGTTCTTGCCGGATCGCTCGAGCCCTTCCGCGAGCAGATGCGCCGCCGAGTAGCCGAGCTCCGCCGCCCAGTTCGGCTCGTGCCCGAACTGCGCCTTGTAGGCCTTTACGAATGCCTGGATGTCCGGGCGCGGGTCGTCGGGATAGACGTAGAGCGCCGGGGTCATGGCGCGGAAGCCCTCGTTGGCGTTGCCGGGCACCTCGGCGACGTTCACGTCATAGGTCGAGGCCGGCCCCATCATAGGCACGTTCCAGCCGCTCTTGCGAGCCACCGAGACGATCAGGTTGGTGTCGCGCACGATCGAGGCGACGAACAGGAAGTCGCACTTGGCGTCGCGCATCCGGGTTACGGAGGCGGTGAAATCCGTATCGGTCGGCTTGTGCGCGGCCTCGGCAACCAGGGCGACGTTCATCGCCTTGAGCTGCGCGTACACACCAGCCATCACGTCGCGGCCGAAATCGGTGTCCTGCCAGAGCGCACAGGGTGCCTTGACGTTCTCCTTCTCCATGACCTGCTTCACGCCGGCGCGCATCTGGTCGTAGTAGGAGGCGTAGAGGCCGAACTTCAGCCGGTTGTACGGCTCGTACATGGACCGCGCCGAGGTCAGCGGGAACATGTTCGGCACGCCCTTCTCGAGCTGCTCCGGCAGCACGGCGTTGTTCATCGGCGTGCCGTCATTGGCGAGCAGCAGGAAGACGTTGTCGCGATTGATGAGCTTGTTGGCCGCTTGGACCGAGCGCGGCACGTTGTACTGGTTGTCCTCGACGATGTAATGGATCTTGCGGCCGTTGATCCCGCCCTTGGCGTTGATCTCGTCGAACACCATGCGGATCGCGTTGGAGTTGTTGACGCCCCACATCGCCGTTACGCCGGAAAGATCGGTGTAGGTGCCGACGGTGATCTCGTTGTCGGTGACGCCGCGCGTCGCATCCGCGGCGTGCGCGGTTCCGATCCAGGTCGCCGCTCCCAGACATGCGGCCGCGACAGCCGCCAACAAACGATGACGCATCCCGTGCTCCCTTCGTGGATCAGGCTCCAGGCACAATCTCAGGCGTCGGCATACATCGTCTCGATCAGATCGCTGTATTTCTTGTTCACGAACGCCCGCTTGAGCTTCATCGTCGGCGTCAGCTCGGGGTCCTCCGCTTCGAGCTTCTGCTCGATCAGCCGGAATGCCTTGACCTGCTCGACGCGGGCGAATTTCTGGTTGGCCCGATCGACTTCGCCCTCGATCAGCGCGAGCACCTTCTCGGCGCGCGTAAGACTGGTGAAGTTGCTGAATGGGACGGCATTGTCCTGCGCCCATTTCTCCACGTTCTCGTGGTCGATCATCACCAGGCAGGAGAGGAACTTCCGGCGGTCGCCGATCACGATGGCGTCCGCGATATAGGGGCTGAACTTCAGCTCGTTCTCGATCTCCGACGGTGTCACGTTCTTGCCGCCGGCGGTGATGATGATGTCCTTCATGCGGTCGGTGACGCGCACGTACCCGTCATCCGCCCGCCCGACATCGCCTGTATGGAGCCAGCCGTCGCGCAGCGCTTCGGCGGTCTTTTCCGGCTGGTTCCAGTAGCCCATGAAAACATGCTCGCCGCCGAGCAGGATCTCGCCCTCCGGCGAGAAGGCGAGGCGCGTGTGCGGCGCCGGCTTGCCGACCCAGCCGGGACGGATGCCTTCCGCCGGCATCAGGGTGGTGACGCCGCCGCACTCGGTCATGCCATAGACTTCGAGCATGTCGATGCCGAGCGCCAGGTACCAGCGGATCAGGTCGGGGGCGATCGGCGCGGCGCCGACATAGGCGCGGCGCGCACGGTTGAGCCCAAGCTCGCGGCGGATGTTGCGCAGAATCGGTAGCGCCAGCAGGAAACCGAGCCGTCGACCGATCGGCACGCCTCGGCCCGACAGCCGCGCATCCACCAGCCGCAGCCCCGCGCCGATCGCCCAGGAATAGGCGTGCCGTTGCAGGAATGTCGCTTCGCGGGCGCGCAGAGCGATGCCCGACTGCATCTTCTCCCAGATGCGCGGCACCGCCAGCGCGATCGTCGGCTGCACCTCGCGCTGATTCTCGAACACTGTGTCCGGGCTCTCGACGTAGTTCGAGATCATCCCGGCATAGAGCGACTGATAGAGCCCGGCTAGGCGTTCGGCGACGTGGCACATCGGCAGAAAAGCGAGGCGCTCGTCGCCCTCGCGCAGATCGAGCTGCGGGTTGAGGTTGACGAGCTGGAACATGATATTGCGATGGCTCAGCATCGCGCCCTTGGGCGGCCCGGTCGTGCCGGAGGTGTAGACCAGGATCGCGAGCTGATCGCCCCGCACCGCCTTGATCCCGTCTTCCCAGGCCCCCGGATGCTCGCGGTCGAATTCGGCGCCGCGCGCGAGGAAGACGTCGAAACTCTCGCATTGCGGGTCGTTGAGCTCCCGCAGGCCCTTCATGTCGAAGATCACGATCCGCTCGAGCGCGGGGCAACGCTCGCGGACTTGCAACGACTTGTCGAGCTGCTCCTCGTTCTCGACGAACAGAACGCGCGCCCCGGAATCGCGCAGGATGTACTCGACCTGACCCGGCGCGTCGGTCGGGTAGATGCCGGATGAGACCCCACCCACGCCGAGGATGCCGAGATCGGCATAGACCCATTGCGGGTTGGTCTCCGACAACACGCAGGCGATGTCGCCGGCCTTGAAGCCGAGCGCCCGCAATCCCATGCCGGCCTGACGCGCCCGCGCGCCAAGCTGGTCCCACGTCACCTGTTTCCAGACGCCACGGTCCTTCTCGCGCAGGATGGTGCGCGGCCCTCGCGTGGTTACGCGCTGCCAGAGCATCGAGGGAACGCTTGGCCCCACCTCCCGGTCCTCGCGGACGACGGGGGAGGCGGTGGTGAGTTCAGTCATCGCCACAGCTTCTTCCTCTTCCAGCGCCGTCGGCCGCGCACCCCGGCCTCCTTCTGGCCGAGATAGAACTCCTTGATGTCGTCCTTCTCCATCAGTCGCGCGCAGTCGTCCTCCATCACAATGCGGCCGACCTCGATGACGTAGCCGTAATCGGCGGTCTTGAGCGCGATGTGCGCGTTCTGCTCGACCAGCAGGATCGACACGCCCCGTTCGCGGTTGATGCGCCTGACGATGTCGAAGATCTGCGTGACGAGAATCGGCGACAGCCCGAGTGAGGGCTCGTCGAGCAGCAGCAGCTTGGGCTTGCCCATCAGCGCGCGGCTGATCGCCAGCATCTGCTGCTCGCCGCCCGACAGCAGCCCGGCGCGCTGGTGCGCGCGTTCCTTGAGGCGCGGGAAATAGCCGAAGCAGGCTTCGAGGTCACGCGCCACCTCGTCCTTGTCATGGCGCGAGTAGGCGCCCATGACCAGGTTCTCGTGGACGGTCAGGAACGGGAACACCTCGCGGCCTTCGGGGGAGTGGCAGATGCCCTGCCGCATCACCCGGTCCGGCTTCATGCCGGCGATGTTCTTGCCCTCGAACACCACCTGGCCGCGCTCGGGATCCATCACGCCCGAGATGGTCTTGAGGATCGTCGTCTTGCCGGCACCGTTGGCGCCCAGCACCGTGACGATCTGGCCCTGGTTCACGTCCAGCGTCACGCCACGGATCGCCTGGATCGGTCCGTAATAGGTCTCGATATTGGCGACCCGCAGCAACGCCTCGGTGGTGCTCATGGATCGCCTCCGATATAGGCGCGGATCACCTCCGGATCACCCTGCACCTCGGTTGGCGTGCCGAGCGCCAGCACCTTTCCGTAGTTCAGCGCCATGACCCGGTCCGATACGGCGGAAACCAGGCTCATGTCGTGTTCCACCATGATGACGGTGATGCCGAGATCTTTCTGGATGTCCTCGATCCAGAAGCCCATCACCTCGGTCTCCTCCACGTTGAGGCCGGAGGAGGGCTCGTCGAGCAGCAGCAGTTTGGGCTCGGTGCACAGCGCGCGGCCGAGCTCGACGATCTTGCGCACTCCGTAGGGTAGGTTGGCGATCAGCGCGTCGCGGTAGCGCTGAAGCTCGAGGAAGTCGATGACGTCCTCCACCTTCTCGCGATGGGCGATTTCCGCGCGCCTCGTGGAAGGCAGGAAGGCGAGCTGCGATAGCCAGCCGACGCGCGAATGGCAGTGCCGGCCGATCAGCAGGTTCTGCAGCACGCTGGCGTTGGCGAACAGCTCGATATTCTGGAAGGTGCGCGCGATGCCGAGGCTGGCGATGCGGTGCGGCGCGACGCTGGTGATGTCGTCGCCGGCGAATACCAGCTTGCCGGCGGTCGGGGCGTAGATGCGGCTGATGAGGTTGAAGATGGTCGTCTTGCCCGCGCCGTTCGGGCCGATAATGGCGAACACCTCGCCCCGCTCGACGTCGAAGCTCACGTTGTCGACGGCGCGGATGCCGCCGAACTGGATGGCGATTTCCTGCGCCTGGAAGTAGCTCATCGCAGCCGCTCCGAGCGCGCGTAGCTCTTTTGACGCCGGAAGCTGACGGCGCGGTGCACCGGAACCTCCTGGAACCACTGCTTCATCTTGATCCAGCGCCCGTTGATGCCGCCGGGCTCGAACAGGATCACCAGGACCAGGATCAGCCCGAACAGCGACGGTTCGAGCCCCGGCATCCGGCCGATCCCGAACGGCAGATCGTCGCGCACGATGGCGATGGCCTGCGGCAGCAGCCGCACGAACAGTGCGCCCAGGATCGCGCCACGGATCGAGCCGAGCCCGCCCACGAAAACGATGGTCAGGAACTGGATCGACAGCAGGATGTCGAATGCGTCGGGGGCCAGAAACCGCACGTAATGCGCGAACAGCGCGCCGGCCAGGCCGGTCATCCCGGCGCTGATGGCGAAGGCGATCGTCTTATAGAGGGCGAGATTGATCCCCATGCTCTGCGCTGAGATCTCGCTGTCGCGGATCGCCACCATCGCGCGGCCGATCGGCGAGCGCAGGATGTTGAACGAGACCCACAGCACGAACAGTAGCACCGCGAGCGACATATAGTACGTGCCGATCGCGCCTTCGATCTTGAAACCGAGGATGGACGGCGTCGGCACCGCGAAGCCATCGAAGCCGCCGGTCACGGCGGTCCATTTCTGGAACACGTTGGCCAGGATGGCCCCGAACGCCAGCGTCGCGATGGCGAGATAGAACCCGGTCATCCGCAAGGTGGGGACGCCGATCATCACGCCGGCGATGGCGGCGAGCAGCCCGGATGCCGGCAATGTCACGACGAACGGCACGCCGCGCGCGAGCAGCACGGCGTTGGTGTACGCGCCGATGCCGAGGAACGCCGCGTGGCCGAGGCTCACCAGACCGGTGTAGCCGGCCAGCAGCATCAGGGCGACGCCGGTGATGGCGAAGATGAACACGCCACCGAGCTCGCCGACGTAGAACTCGCCCATCACGCCGGGGATGAACAGCAGGATGAGAAGCAGCAGCCCGTACCAGAACACGTCGCCCGAGTGGCGGGCGAGGCCGATGTCCTGCTCGTAGCGTGTCTTGAACAGATAGCGCATGTGCTGTCAGACCCGCTTGCGGATGTTCTGGGCGAACAAGCCCTCTGGCCGAAGGATCAGTACGGCGAGCAGCACGACATTCGAGGTCACGTCCTGCGAGCCGGGCGGCAGATAGTAGCCCGCCAGCTGTTCGACGATGCCGACGATGACGCCGCCCACCAGCGCGCCGGGGATGCTGCCGAAGCCGCCCAGCACCGCCGCCGCGAACGCCTTGAGACCGAGGAAGCCCATGTTCACGTCGATCATCGAAACCGGCGAGAGCAGGATGCCGGCGACCGCGGCGACACCCGCGCTGATCGCCCAGATCAGCGAGAAAACGGTCCGGACGGGGATGCCCATGTAGTAGGCGGCGAGCTGGTTCTGCGACGAGGCCTGCATCGCGATGCCAAGCCGGGTGCGGCTGAAGAACAAGTACAGCACCAAGCACAGGATCACGGTGCCGACAATGATCGAGACGTTGTCCTGGCCCAGCACCACGCCGCCGAGGCGAACGGTCCGGTTGGTGAAGGGTGTCTCGAATCCGACCGAATCGTAACCCCAGACGATGCCGGCGAAGGCGCGGAAGATGAAGCCGAGCCCGAGGGTCAGCATCACCACGGCGAATTGCGGCTGGCCGATCACTCGTCGCAGGATCACGGCGTCAAGCGCGAAGCCGAAGGCCGCGGTAATCAGCACCGCGAGCAGCGCGCCGAGCCAATAGTTCAGGCCCCAGGTCGCGATCAGGGTAAAGGCGACGAAGCCGCCCAACATGAGAATGTCGCCCTGGGCGAAATTCACCATCTCAGTCGCCTTGTAGATCAGGACGAAGCCGAGCGCGATCAGCCCATAGATGCAGCCCGACGCCGCTCCATTAACGACAAGCTGCAGCAGCCGCGCGGCGTCTTCCAACCGCTCCTCCCTGTGACGCAGCGGCTTGGTCCGCGCGGTTCTTATGTCATGTGGACGATAGGCTGCGGCTCCGGGGAGCGTCAATCCGCTGCGGCGTGGGAACGGAGTTCAGAAGCCAACCCGGTCGCCGCCCTTCAGCTTGAGGATGGCGCGCGCCTCTGCGGGCGTGGCGATCTCCAGGCTCAGCTCCTCGAGGATGCGGCGGATCTTGGCGACCTGCTCGGCATTGGATTTCGCGAGTTGGCCCCGCCCGATGTAGAGGCTGTCCTCCAGCCCGACCCGGACGTTGCCGCCCATGATGCCGGCCATCGTGGTGAACGCCATCTGGTGTCGGCCGGCGGCCAGCACCGACCACACATACTGGTCGCCGAACAGCCGGTCCGCGGTCTCCTTCATGAACAGCAGGTTGCGCTGGTCGGCGCCGACGCCGCCGAGGATGCCGAAGATCGTCTGCACGAAGAGCGGCGGCTCGATGATCTTCTGATCGAGGCAGTGCGCCAGATTGTAGAGGTGCCCCACGTCGTAGCACTCGAATTCGAAGCGGGTGCCGTGACCCTTCCCGAGCTTTTCGACGATGCCGGCGATGTCGGCGAAGGTGTTGCGGAAGATGAAGTTGGTGGTGCCCTCGAGATAGGGCTTCTCCCAGGCGTGCTTCCAGTTCTTCACCCGGTCGCCGGCGCGGGAGATGTTGAAGTTCATCGACCCCATGTTGAGGCTGCACATCTCGGGCCTGGCCTGCAGGGGTGCGGCGAGCCGCTCGTCCAGGGTCATGGTGAGGCCGCCCCCGGTTGTGATGTTTACCACCGCGTCGGTGCTCTGCTTGATCACCGGCAGGAAGCGCGCGAATACCGCCGGGTCGGGCGTCGGCGCGCCGCTCTCGGGATCGCGGGCGTGCAAATGGATGATTGCCGCCCCGGCTTCCGCCGCCTCGATCGAGGAGCGGGCGATCTCCTCGGGGGTGATCGGCAGGTAATCGGACATGCTGGGAGTATGAATGGCGCCCGTGACGGCGCAGCTGATGATGACCTTCCCAGCCATTGCGAAATCTCCCCTGTTTCGTCGCGCAATTTGTACCGAGGCACGCCACAGGGCCAGAGCCAGGAAATCCCGGCTGACGACGGGGCGGCGGCAGTCTATACGGCGATTGGCGGCTGTCCTCGTAGCTCAGCCGGATAGAGCACAGGATTCCTAATCCTGGGGCCGTGGGTTCGAATCCCGCCGAGGACGCCATTTTCGAGCATTTACGGGCCGATCGGTCATACTCTCTGCCGGTAGTTTACAATCGGTGTTTACACTCATCCGTTCCCGAGCCGTTCGCTGGAGGTTCACGGAACAGGTCTCCCGGCGGGATCCGGCCATGCTACGACCGGAACCCGGCAAGGGTCTCCGAGACCCGCCCAATGTTGATCCCGAGGGCGGAGGCGATAGTTGCTTAGGCCACGTCGGGTTATCGCGGTGCAGGGCGCGGGGCAGCTTGTTCATCTTGAGGAGCTGAGCGGCCCGGTCCATCACGGCCGCCTCTTGAACGCGCCGCCGATGGTGGCGGCCGACCGCAGGATGCTCCGCAGAAGGACGAGGAAGAAAAGGGCGGCAAAGAGGCCGAGGAAGATCAGGTTAACCATGTGACTTCTCCTGGTGCAGTTTCTTGATCGCGGCCCAGGCAAGCGTCCGCTGGTTCGCCGCCTTGCGGTAGTGGCGCGTCATCTTCGGGTCGCGTGCGGTGTCACGGCCTCGATCTCGGCGTCCGTCGCCCCGCCCTCGGCGAGCGCGGCAGTCAGGCCCTTACGGAGCCCGTGGAGCGACAGCCCCTTGCGGAGCCCGGCAAGCGCCACGGCCTTGCTGACCGAATGTTTGAGGTGGTCGAGCCCCCACTGCGACGGGGAAATTCCCGTGTCAGAGTTTTCACATTTCCGAGAGGTCAGGGCAACGTCAATCTGCGAGAGATCGCGTGCCTAAGGGCGGTGCTGCCGACGGATTGTAAACACCTTGATACTGCTGCATTGTTTCCCGATCTCTCGGGTTTCCTATTCCTGGCGCCGTGGGTTCGAATCCCGCCGAGGACGCCAGCCAAATAGGAGTCTTAGCCCGGAAAGCGTTCCGGGTTGAATTCAGGTCGCCTTGAGGATGCGCGGGAGAAACGCCTCGGGGAAGGCAGTCCGACCGATCCGGCATGATTCATGATCCCCCGCAACAGCCCAGATTGTCCCGAAAGCGAGCGCCAAGGTGAGCACATGACCCAGCTTCCAAATAGGGAGGCTTGGGCCGCCATGATCGCGCGGGCCGACGCGCTCCGCCTCGAGGGCGAAGCCTCCGCCGCCCGCGAGATCCTTGCAGCCGCAGTGGAGGCCTACCGCGCCGCGCTCGCACTCGCGCCCCGCGCCACTGCGGCTGACGCGTGGGCAGCGACGCAAAGCTACCTTGGCGGGGCGCTCCGGTTGCTGGGCGCGAGCGAGGAAAGCTCCGGCAATCTCCATGCCGCCATCGCGGCGTGTCGCGCGGCGCTCGAAGTCTACACACTGGAAAGGAACCCGCTCGACTGGGCGCGGACCCAGGCGCTGCTCGGCGCGGCGGTTACGGTGCTCGGGGAGCGGCACGGCGATCCCGGCCTGCTGCGCGAGGCGGCCGCTTGCTACCAGATCGCGACCGAAGGCTACACGCGCGACGCGGCCCCTCTCGACTGGGCCCGGATGCGGCGGAACCGAGGCGCGGTGCTGGCGATCCTCGGCGAGCAGACCGGCGACGCCGCCGTGCTTGGCGAGGCGGACGCACAATATCGCGCCTCGCTGGAAGAGTATGATCGGGCCACGTCGCCGCTCGACTGGGCGATGACCCAGAGCAATCTCGGCCACGCGCTCCGCCTGTTGGGCGAGCGCCTGAACGACACGGCGGTTCTGGAGCGCGCCGTGATTGCCTGCCGGGAGGCGCTCGGAGAATTCACGCGGGATCGGGCACCGGTGGACTGGGCGATGACCCAGACCAACCTCGCCAACGCGCTCGCCGCGCTGGGTGCCCGCGAGCCTGGCACCAAACGGCTGGAGGAGGCTATCGCCGCCTATCGGGCCGCGCTCGAGGAGTTCGACGGGAACCGGGCGGAAGGCTACCGCGCCGTGGTGCGGTTCAACCTCGCTTTGGCGGAGCGCCGGCTCGCCGAGCGGGCATGAGGCTCAGATGAACTGGCCACGCAGGAAACCGAGCGCCGGCAGCGGCTTCCAGGAACGCGGCAGATCGGTCCGCCGGATCGGCGCGACGCTGTAGCGGGGCACGGCTTGCCGGCAGCTCTGCAGGAATCCCGCGTAGGCCCGCACCTGCTGCTCGCGCCAGGCGCGGTCGGCGAGGGCCGCCATCCGGTTGGGATAAATGTCGGCGACCCGATTGGTCCGGCCGACCGAGGCGACCACGGCCCAGAGCGTGTCCTCGGCCGTGCGGGTCAGGCTGACAACCTCGCTCATCCGTGCCGTCTGGCCAGCATGAAGGCTCCGTCACACGCTGCCGCCGGCCCCGTCACGCGGAACCCGAAGGCCTGATCGCGCCATGATACCGCTCCCAGCGGCTGAGGCCAGACCCGGTCTTCATCGGAACCTCAGGTCGGGCAGAACCTCGGGTTGGCGTCGCCGGTCAGCCTCTTGACGGCGATCCGCGCCGCCAACGAACCTCCATTGGTGCTCAAGACGGGCCGCCTCATCTTCGGCGGCCGAGTGCGCGGCTCGCGGCGCATGAGGATCTGTGGAACTGGTTCCAGCAAGGAGAGCGGCAATGGCGGACAGGATGAAACTCGGCGTGCTGATGCCGCTCGGCGATATCGGCGCCGATCCGGCGACGGTGAAGACATTCGCGGAGGCGGCGGAGGAACAGGGTTTCGACGATCTGGCCGCACCCGATCACGTGCTGGGCGTCAACGTCGCGAGTCGACCCGATTGGGGCGCGCGGAACACGTCAAAGGACATGTTCCATGACCCGTTCGTGCTGTTCGGCTATCTCAGCGGGATTACCAAGAGCATCGGCTTCTCGACGCAGGTGCTGATCCTCCCACAGCGTCAGACGGTGCTGGTCGCCAAGCAGTCCGCCAGCCTCGATGTGCTGTGCGGAGGGCGCTTCCGGCTTGGCGTCGGCGTTGGCTGGAACGAGGTGGAATTCGTCGGCCTGAACGAGAATTTTCATAACCGCGGCCGCCGCTCCGAGGAGCAGGTGCAGGTCATGCAGCAGCTTTGGGCCGCGCCGCACGTGAAGTTCGAGGGACGCTGGCACACGATCGACGACGCGGGGATCAATCCGCTTCCGACGCATCGGCGCGTCCCTGTCTGGTACGGCGGCCATCAGGACGTCACCCTGAAGCGCATCGCCAGATACGGCGACGGCTGGATGCCGAACAGCTACAAGCCGGATGACTTGGCGAAGCAGGCGTTCGAGAGGCTGCGCTCCCATGCCGAGGAGGAAGGGCGCGATCCGGCCGGCATAGGCCTGGAATGCTGGGTTTCGATGGGCGAGGGAGCGGAGGCGGACTGGCGCGCGGAGGTGCGCGGCTGGAAGGCGCTTGGCGTCGAGCGGCTGTGCCTGACCACCACGTTCGGCCGCAACCACCACCGCCGGATCGCCGGGCGCACGATTGCCGACCACTTGGCCGCGATGACACGTTATAAGGAGGCCGTGGCGGACCTGCTGTGAGGGCTGGGTCCGCCTGTTTCAGCGCCGGCGGCCGTAGGCGGCCGCCGGCGCGTATGCTAACCGGCCGGCATTCCTCCCGAAGGCGACGGTTTGGCTGGCACGATGGAGCCCGATTTCGGCCCGAGCGATCCCGCTCATGCCGCGCGGCTGCGCGAGCAGGTGCGCGCGCTGCGCGACGAGAACGAGCGGCTGTCCCGGCTGACGCGGATCCGCGAGCGCAGCATCAACCTCCAGGCGACGCGGGAAATGTCCCTGATCGAGCGGGCGGCGCGGGACGAAGCGACGCTGCGCGAACTCTATGCCTCCACGTTCTGGCAAGTAACGGCGCCGCTGCGCTTCGCGGCCCGGCTGATCGGGGGCGGCATGGCCCGGCGCGCCCTCGCATTCGCCGCCGAAGCGGGCTGGCGAGCGGCCGCGCGGCGGAGCTTGGTCGTCCTGCGCGCGGGCGCGCGGCGGACGCTGCGCCAGCTCTCGGCCCGTCTTCGCCGACCCGCAGGGGTCGTCATGCCGGCCACGGTGACACCAGCGCAGCCAGTCACCACCGACGCGGCCGCGATCCTCGGGCCCCACGTGCTCATCATTGCCGAGTTGAGCGTGCCGCAATGCTCGAAATATCGCGTCTGGCAGAAGCGCGAAATGCTCGACGCGCTGGGCATCGGCTGCACCGTCGCCGACTGGCACGATCTGCCAAGTGCGCGCTCCGCGCTGCAGGTCTGCTCGCTGGTCATCTTCTACCGCGTGCCGGGCACGCCGGGCGTGCTGCACCTGATCGCCGAGGCCGAACGGCTCGGCGTGGCGCATTGGTGGGAGGTCGACGATCTGGTGTTCGATGAGGCGCTCTACATCGCCAACGGCAATGTGGACGGTCTCGACCCCGAAGCGCGCGATGCGCTGCTGAACGGGGTGCGTCTGTACCGGCGCGCGATGCTGGCCTGCGACAGGGGCATCGCCTCCACCGCGCGGCTCGCGGCGCTGATGCGCGAGGCCGGGGTGGGGGAGACCTGCGTGATCGAGAACGCGCTGGACGCCGACACGCTGGAGATCGCCGCCTCGCTGCGTGAGCGGCGCAGTCCTTCGGACGATGGCACGGTGCGGATCACCTACGGATCGGGCTCGCGGACGCACGACATCGATTTCGCGAGCGCCGCGCCAGCGCTGCTGCGGCTGATGCGCGAGCGCCCAGGAGTGCGGCTGCGAATCGTGGGCGAGCTGACCTTGCCCGCAGCGATGGACGAGGTCGCCGCGCGCGTGGAGCGGCTGGGCCAGACCGATTACCCCGCCTGGCTGGCGCTGCTCGCGGTATCCGACGTCTCGCTGGCGCCGCTGGCGCCTACCGCGTTCAACGACGCCAAAAGCAACATCAAGTATCTCGAAGCCGCGATCCTGGGCGTGCCGTCGATCTGCTCGCCGCGCGCGAGTTTCCGCTCGGCGATCGAGGACGGCGTGACCGCTACCCTGGCGGAGGGCGAGGAGGCCTGGTACGCAGGCCTTGCGCGGCTGATCGACGATGCGCCGTTCCGCCGCCGCATGGGCGAGGCGGCGCTCCGCTCGGTGCTGGCCCGCTACGCGCCACCCGCCCTGGCGCGCGCGCAGGTGGCGCCATTCGTCGCGACGGCGGGCGCGCGGGCCGAGGGCAGGCTGCGGGTGATCGTGGTGAGTGCCCTGTTCCCGCCGCGCATCGTCGACGAGGCGGGTGCCGTCGCGGAGGAGATGGCGCGACGGCTGCACGCGCGGGACGACGTGGAGGTGGTTGTTTTCACCGCGCATCGCGGACCGCCGGAAGGTGCCGCCGGGCTGCTGCGGGGCGAGCTCGACGGAATGCCGGTCATCAGCGCGGGCGTGCCGGAATTCCAGGACAGGATTGGCGAGTTCGACGATCCCGCCGTCGCCGCGCGGTTCGCCGCTGCCTTGCGAGCGGCGTCGCCCGACGTGGTGCACATCCATTCCGTGCACGGGCTCGGCGCCGCGCTGCTTGATGCGTGCGCCGCGCAAGGCGTGCCCTATGTGGTGACGCTGCACGACGCCTGGTGGCTGTGTCCGCGGCAGGTCATGGTCCGCGCCGACTGGCGGGACTGCGGCCAGACCCGGATCGACCTCAATCTCTGTCGCGCTTGCGTGCTTGGCGCGCCGTATCTGGCGGACCGGCTCGCCTTGCTGGCGGAGCGGCTGCGGGGTGCCGCGATGGTGCTGTCGCCGACGCGCTTCCGTCGGCAGCTCCATCTCGCCAACGGCCTTCCCGCCGGCCAGGTCCGGCTGCACCCGAACGGGGTTCGGCGGCCATCGCGCCCGCGCGGACCTCGATCAGGCGGGGCGGCCATCCGGTTCGGCTACTGGGGCGGCACCAGGCCCGTGGATGGCTACGCCCTGCTGCACCGTGCCTGCGAGGGACTGGAGGGACCGGGCTGGCACCTCACGTTTGGCGGTGCCGCGCCGGGCGGGCGAGACGAGGAGCGGGACGCCTTCCTCGACAGCATCGATGTCCTGCTGTTCCCCGCGCAGGGCCGCGAAATCAGCGGGACAATCGTGCGCGAGGCGCTCGCGCGGGACGTGTGGGTGGTCGCGACGGCGTGTGGCGGCGCGGTCGAGGATGTCGCGGACGGAGTGAACGGCACGATCATTCCGATGGACGGCCGGCCCGAGGCGCTGCGGGCCGCGATCATGGCCCTGCTGGACGCGCCGCGGCGACTCGCCGGCTATGCCAACCCGCGCAAGGACCAGCTCGCCACGTTCGACGATCAGGCGGCGGCGCTCTTCACGCTGCTCTCGGAGGTGGCCGCTACGCCGGAACGCCGCTGAGCAATGGCGCCAAGGCACGGATCGCCTCGCCCTTGTCGCGGGTGAGCAGGAGATAGAGCAGGCGCGTCCGCCACGGCACCGGCGGTAGCGGCGTTGGGCGGCCGATGTGCCGACGGATCAGTTCGGGCGGATAGTCGGAGGCGCGCGCGATCACCGCCGGCCAGCGGCGGGCCCAGGGAATGCCGATCGGGTTATCGCGCAGGAGCTCGACTTTGACGAAAGGCACGCGCCCGCTGGTCAGCAGCCAGGCCCAATGCAGGTGCATCGGGTTGACCCGCGCCAGCCGCCGGAGCCGTTTGCTCCCCGGCTCCTCGAAGGCGGCGCCACAGGCGAGTTCAGCCGCCCGCAGCGCGGTGCCGAGCCCGAGCTCGCCGCGCAGGATGATCTCGGGCTTGGTCATCTCGGCAAAGGGCTGGGTCAGTACGCGCTGCACCGGCGGGCTCGCCAGCGCGCGGGCGGAGAGGCAGACGAACCAGGATTGCAGGTGCCAGACGCCCTCTATGCTCGCGACCATGCCCCAGGCGTCCAAGTGGCGGGCGCGCATCGCGGCAAGCAGGGGGCGGAGATCGGCGAACGGGCCGAACACGCTGTCATTGGCCAGCAGGATCTCCGGTGCGCCCTCGGCGCATCCGGCGCGCAGGAGGTCCTGCCAGGCGCCGAAATCTAGGCCCGCGTTGCGCCTTGGGTGTGGGGTCGCGCCGATCCGCCGCAACGCCGTCTCGTCATCACTAGTGAGGCGGGAGGTGCCGGAGCAGGCGACATGGACGGCAAAACCGCACTCGGCGAGGTGCGCGAGGTAGCGCAGCACGTGGGGCGCGATTCGGCCCGCGGGGTCGTATTGCGCGAAAAGGCAGACCGGGCCTGCCGGCATCGCTTTCGTCTCCGCTCCGGCCGCGCGTCGCGATTTCCGTCCGTCCTGCAAGCTGGTCTAGAAGATGCCGAACGCCAAGGGAAAGGCTGCGTGCGAATGGATCAGTTCGCGGACCGGCGGACCGATGGGACTGAGAAGCCGCGACCGGGCTTGGACGAAGGACTGAGCGCCCTGCTCGCGCCGGCACTCGGTCCGCTGTTCGCGCGTCCGAGCCGCATCGGGGTGGACAGCGCCTGGTACGGCCATGTGCCGTTTGCCCGCTGGATCGTCGGCGCCGCGCGCCCCGGCGTAATCGTCGAGCTCGGCAGCCATGCCGGCGTGTCTTACGCCGCGCTGTGCGACGCCGTGCTCGCGGGCGGGCTCGACACGCGCTGCTACGCGGTCGACACCTGGGAGGGTGACGAGCACGCGGGTTTCTACGATGAAGCGGTGTTTGCGGAGTTTCGCGCCTTCCATGACGCGCGCTATGGCGGGTTCTCGCGCCTGCTGCGCTGCACCTTTGACGCCGCGCTGCCGTTCGTCGCGGACGGCTCGGTGGATCTGCTGCACATCGACGGCCGGCACCGCTACGAGGATGTGGCGCATGATTTCACCGCCTGGCAGCCGAAACTCTCACGCGGCGCGGTGGTGCTCTTCCACGACACCAACGTCCGCGAGCGGGATTTCGGCGTTTGGCGGTTCTGGGCGGAGATTTCCGCGCGCCACCTGTCATTCGAGTTCCTGCACGCACACGGGCTCGGCGTGCTGGCCGCGGGAGAGGCGGCGCCCGAGGCGGTGCGGGCGCTCTGCCGGGCGCAGGGGTCGCCGGCCGGGCTGATCCGCGAGCGCTTCGCCCTGCTCGGTGAGCGTTGGGCGCTGTCGCAAGAGTTGGCCGAGACCCGCGCTCGGAGCGAGCCGCGCGGGCGCGCCGATGCGCTGCAGGGCAGGATCGACGAATTGTGGCGAGAGCGTGAGCGGATGATTGCCGACCGGCGGCAGCTCGCGCTGCTGCTGGCCGGCGCGCGGCCTCCGCCGCCGCCCGAAGCCGCGCCGCCCGCCACCTCGCCGTCCCCGCCATCCCCGCCGCCAGTGGCCCGCCCCCTCGACCGCGGTCTCGGCGAGGCGCAGCGGCTGTCGCGCGGCGCACTGCGCAGGCTCGGCCTGCGCCGGCCCGCCCCGGCTCCGGTCGCGCCGCCGGACCCACGGCCGCGCATCCTGTTCATCTCCGGCGAGGCCAGCACGCCGGGCCACCACTACCGGGTGCTGCGCGCGATGGCGGCGGCGGAAGCCGTGGGCTGGCGGGCCGAATGGTCGGAGACCGCGCCGGTCGGGCCTCACACGCTGGCGGGCGCGCGCGTTGTCGTGCTCTGGCGGGTGTCCTGGAGCGACCATGTGCAGGGCATCATCGAGAGCTGCGGCCATAGCGGCGCCACGTTGCTGTTCGATGTGGACGATCTGATGTTCAGGCCGGAGCTGGCGCGCATCGAGGTGATCGACGGCATCCGCTCGGGCGGCCACAGCGAGCGAGGCACCTGGACCTTCTTCGAGCTGATCCGGCGCGCGCTCGATGCCTGCGTGATCTGCGTCTGCCCGACGGAGGAGCTGGCAAATCAGATCCGCGGTATCGGCGGCACGGCCTTCGTGCTGCCCAACGGCTTCGACCAGGCGAGCCTTGCCCGTGCCCGCCGGGGAGTACGGGCCAAGCGGATCGGCGACCAGGACGGGCTGGTCAGGATTGGTTACGCCGCCGGATCACGCACCCATCAGCGCGACTTCGCCGTTGCGGCCGGCGCCGTGGCGCGCGTCCTGCGTGCCCGCGACCACGCCCGCCTCACGCTGTTCCGTGACCCGAACGGCGGCGAGGGCGTCGTGCTGCTCAACGAATTTCCGGAGCTCGCCGAATTGGAGGCGCGGATCGAGTGGCGCGACATGGTGCCGGTCGAGCAACTGCCCGATGAGATGGCGCGCTTCGACATCAACCTCGCCCCGCTGGAGGTCGGCAACGAGTTCTGCGAGGCCAAGAGCGAGCTCAAGTATTTCGAGGCCGCGCTGGCCGACGTGCCGACCGTCGCCTCGCCGACCGGGCCCATGCGCCGCGCGATCAGCGACGGCGAGACCGGCTTCCTCGCCGAGACCGAGGATCAGTGGCACGACGCGATCCTCACGCTGGTCGACGACGCGGCGCGACGGCGGCGGGCGGGGCGGACGGCCTATCACGACGTGCTCTGGCGGTACGGCCCGGCGCGGCGCGAGGAGCTGATGCTGTGCCTGCTGCGCCAGATCGAGGGTGGTCGCGAGGGCGCGCGTGCCTTCGAGCTTGAACTGCACCGCCAGTCCGAGCCGAGCCGCCCGCCGCCCACAGTTCCGGAATCAGAGGAGCTGTTCGTCGCCGACATGCTCGGCGCGGCGGAGGTGACCGTCATCGTTCCGGTCTACAATTATGAAGGTGTCGTCATCGAGGCCTTGGAATCGGTACGGCTGCAAACGCTCGAAACGCTCGACCTCGTGCTGGTCGATGATGGCTCGACCGACGACAGCGCGGGGCTCGTGTTGGAGTGGGCGCGGCGCAACGCGAGCCGGTTCAATCGCATCGTCGTGCGTCGGCATTGCGCGAACGCGGGGCTCGGCTTCGCGCGCAACAGCGGATTCGCGGCGGCGGAGTCCCCGTTCGTGCTGCCGCTCGATGCCGACAACCGGTTGCGTCCGGCCTGCTGTGCGACGCTGCTGGAACGGCTGCGCGCGCACCGGGCCGCGTTCGCGTATCCAACACTGCAGCAATTCGGCGACAAGGGCGCGGTGTTCAATGACGTGCCGTACTCGCCCAGCCGTCTGGTCACGGGCAACTACATCGACGCGATGGCGCTGATCGCCAAGTGGGCCTGGGCCGCGGCGGGCGGCTATGACCACGTGCGCTTCGGCTGGGAGGACTACGATTTCTGGTGCCGGCTGGCCGAGCTCGGCCTGTGGGGCGAGCACGTCCCGGAGGTCCTGGCCGAGTATCGCGTTCACAAGACCTCCATGCTGGCCAGCTCGACCGACAAGCACGGCAACAAGCGCGAGCTGATCGCCGACATGCACCGCCGCCATCCCTGGTTGCGGATCGCCAGTCCGGAATAGCGGGGGTGGATTAGCCGTTCCCCTTGCCCAAGTGCCGGGATGCCCCGATCATTGCCGTCGAAAATCTGAAAGGACCCAGTGTGGCCAGCTTCAAGAGCACCGAGCGTTACATCGCCTCCCGCGACCTCGAAGTGGCGGTCAACGCCGCGGTCACGCTGCAGCGGCCGCTGCTGGTGAAGGGGGAGCCGGGGACCGGCAAGACCGTGCTGGCGCATGAGGTGGCGCAGGCGCTCGGGCTGCCGCTGATCGAGTGGCACATCAAATCCACCACCAAGGCGCAGCAGGGCCTCTACGAATATGACGCCGTCTCCCGCCTGCGCGACGGCCAGCTCGGCGACGAGCGGGTGCACGACATCGCCAACTACATCGTGCGCGGCAAGCTATGGGATGCGTTCGAGAACGAGACCCCGGTGGTGGTGCTCATCGACGAGATCGACAAGGCGGACATCGAGTTCCCCAATGACCTGCTGCTCGAACTCGATCGGATGCAGTTCTTCGTCTATGAGACGCGCAAGACCATCGTGGCGAAGAACCGTCCGGTGGTCATCATCACCTCGAACAACGAGAAGGAGCTGCCGGACGCCTTCCTGCGCCGCTGCTTCTTCCACTACATCCGCTTCCCCGAGCGCGAGACGATGGAGCAGATCGTCCACGCGCACTATCCCGACATCAAGCACGAACTGGCGCGCGAGGCGCTGAACGTGTTCTTCCAGGTGCGCGACGTGCCCGGCCTCAAGAAGAAGCCGGCCACCTCGGAGCTGCTGGACTGGCTCAAGCTGCTGATGGTGGACGACCTCTCGCCCGAGGTGCTGCGCTCGCGCGAGACGCATGTGGTGATCCCGCCGCTGCACGGAGCGCTGCTAAAGAATGAGCAGGACGTGCATCTGTTCGAGCGGCTGGCCTTCCTCGCGCGGCGGAAGGGATAGCCATGTTCGCGGGGTTCATGTTTGCGCTCCGCAAGGGGGGTGTACCGGTCTCCATCACCGAATATCTCGCCTTCCTCGGCGCGATGCAGGCGGGCGTCGCGGAATACAGCCTCGACGATTTCTATTATCTCGGGCGCTCGACCCTGGTGAAGGACGAGCGCCATCTCGACCGCTTCGACCGCGTGTTCGGCGAGTTCTTCAAGGGGCTGGAGCCCACCGAGGGCGACCTGATGCGCGAGCTGCCGGAGGAATGGCTGCGTAAAATGGCCGAGAAGCTGCTGACCGAGGAGGAGAAGAAACAAATAGAAGCGCTGGGCGGCTGGGAGAAGCTGATGGAGACCTTGCGCCAGCGTCTCGCCGAACAGAAGGGGCGGCATCAGGGCGGCTCCAAATGGATCGGCACCGCCGGCACCTCGCCGTTCGGCGCGCACGGCTACAACCCCGAGGGCATCCGCATCGGCCAGGACGAGAGCCGCCATCGCCGCGCGGTGAAGGTGTGGGACAAGCGCGAGTTTAAGGACCTCGACGACAACGTCGAGATCGGCACGCGCAACATCAAGCTAGCGCTGCGCCGCCTGCGACGCTTCGCCCGCCAGGGCGAGGCGACCGAGCTCGACATGCCCGACACCATTCGCTCGACGGCGAACAACGCCGGGATGCTCGACCTCAAGCTGGTGCCGGAGCGGCACAACAAGGTGAAGGTGCTGCTGTTCCTCGATATCGGTGGCTCGATGGACGAGCACGTGCGGGTCTGCGAGGAGCTGTTTTCCGCGGCGCGCGGCGAGTTCAAGCACCTGGAATACTTCTACTTCCACAACTGCGTCTACGAACGGGTGTGGAAGAACAACCGCCGCCGGCAGGAGACGCAGATTTCCACGCTGGAACTGCTGCGGACCTACGGCGCCGACTACAAGGCGATCTTAGTCGGCGACGCCTCGATGAGCCCCTACGAGATCCTCATGCAAGGCGGCTCGGTCGAGCATTGGAACGACGAGCCGGGCAATGTCTGGCTGCACCGGCTGATCTCGCACTACCGCCGCTCTGCCTGGCTCAACCCGACCCCAGAGGAGAGCTGGCACTACACTCAGTCCATAGGCATCATCCGCCAGCAGATGGAAAACCGGATGTTCCCGCTCACGCTCAGTGGGTTGGACGAGATGACGAAGGAGCTGAGCCGGTAGGGCATGGGCAACCAGCGGCGATACGAGGACGATTTCTACGGATGGGCCACTGACCAGGCGGCGCTCCTGCGGTCGGGTCGGGTTGCCGAGGCCGATCTTGCCAATATTGCCGAGGAGATCGACAGCTTGGGGCGGAGCGAGAAGCGCGAGCTCGTCAGCCGCCTCGCCGTGCTGTTCGCCCATCTGTTGAAATGGCAATTCCAGCCGGCGCTTCGCGGCAACAGCTGGCGGCTCACCCTACGGGAGCAGCGCCGCAAGCTCGCCCGCCATTTGCAAGACGACTCAAGCCTGCGCCCGCTGCTCGGACAGGCGGCCACCGACGCTTACGGTGACGCCCTGCTGGACGTGCAGCGCGAGACGGGCTTGGCGGAAACCACCTTCCCGCCGACGTCGCCCTGGACGGTGGACGACGTGCTGGACGACAACTTCTTGCCCCAATAACGCTACAAGGCGCGGGCCACCCGCAGCGTTTCGCCGCCACCGCGCAGGCGAGCGATGCGCGCCCGGTCCGCCTCGGGCCAGATCAGCGCCAGCCCGGCCAGTCCGCCGACGATCTGCATCGCCGCGCAGACGAGAAAGCCGGTGTGATACCCGGCCAGCGGAGTCGCCGCCGCCTCTATGATACTGCCATTGGCGAACGGCGCGACGATGCCCGCCAGCGTGTAGATCGCGCCGAAGATCGCGATCACCGCGCCGCGTTGCGCGACCGGGGTGAACTCGCTCAGCATCGGCGCGCACACCACGTAGATCGGCCCCGTCAGTCCCGTTCCGAGCATCAGCAGCGCGATCTCGACCGCCCCGTCGCCCACCCACGGAAGCAGCAGCAACAGGCCGCCGCCCACGATCATCGGGACGGTGCCGAGCACGGCTCGCGCGGCGCGGGTGCTCACGCCGCGTCCCACCAACGCCTGCGAGATGACGCCGGCGCTGATGACGGTGGTTGCCCCGATCACCCAGGGCAAGGTCGCCAGCCATCCCGCGCTCTGCTGCGAGAAGCCCAATCCCTTGACGATGAACGGGGTGAACCAGGTGAGGCCTAGCGACAGCGACCAGTAGGCGCCGAAACAGGCGAGTGTGCAGCCGATGAAGGTCGGGCTCAGCAGCAGCCTGGAGTACGGCACGCGGCTCCCGGCGATTTCCGGCGGGTCCAGCAGCGGGCCCTCGCGGCCGACGACCAACCAGCCGGCGGCCCAGATTAGCCCGACGATGCCCAGCGCGCCGAACGCCCAGTGCCAAGAGACATGGATGATAATCCAGTTCAGCGCCGGCAACGCGATGATCACGCCGAACGCCGCACCCTGCGACAGCACCGCCGTCGGGATGGTCCGCTTGCTGTCCGGGAACCATTTGTAGACCGCATGGGTGGCGACCGACGCGGCCGGACCTTCGCCGATCCCCAGGAGAACCCGGCACACGAGCAACGTCCCGAAGCCGACCGAGAGCACCATCGGGAACTGCACGACCGCCCAGGACATGGCGAGGACCAGGATGATCCATTTCGTCGGCCGCCGGTTCGCCAGGAAGCCCACGCCGATCGCCGAGACGGAGTACAGCAGAAAGAACGCCGACCCCAGCAGCCCAAATTGCTGGGGCGTAAGGCTCAGCTCCTTCATGATCGGCACCGCCGCCAGTCCGACCACCGCCTTGTCGGCGAAGTTGATCAGCATGTAGCCGAACAACATCGCCGCGACGGGCCACGCGCCTTTCGGAGTCGTCTGAAGGGTCATCTCGTTCCTCCCGGCTCCCGTCTACGTGGAGTGTAACCGCGGCGCAATCGGGCCGGCCGGATTCCGGCCCGCATGGCCGCTCCGCCGCTAGCTTGACCGAGGCCGGGCATCTATGCTGGGACGCCCGCCACCCCAGCAAGAAGGCGCGAACCTGATGAGCATGACAGAAACGCGGCCCGAGACGGCGACGGCGCGGAAGGCCGAGCATTTCGACGTGCTCGTCGTCGGCGCGGGGATTTCCGGGGTCGGCGCCGCCTATCACCTCACCAAGCAATGCCCGGGGACCAGCTTCGTCGTGCTCGAGACGCAGGACAGCTACGGCGGCACCTGGATCACCCACCGCTATCCGGGCATCCGCTCCGACAGCGACCTCTACACCTTCGGCTACCGTTTCAAGCCGTGGACGACCGCGCCGATAGCGACGGCCGCCGAGATCCTGCACTACATGGGCGAGGTCATCGACGAGAACGCCCTCGGTCCGCATATCCGCTACCGGCACCGGATCACCTCGGCGCGCTGGTCTAGCAGCGAGAATCTCTGGACCGTGGAGGCGACGCGGACGGACACCGGCGAGACGGCCCGTTTCACCGCGAACTTCCTGTGGATGTGCCAGGGCTATTACCGGCACTCGGAAGGCTACACGCCCGAATGGGACGGGATGGACAGCTTCAAGGGCCGGATCGTTCACCCGCAGAACTGGCCGGAGGATTTGGACTACGCCGGCAAGAACGTCGTGGTGATCGGCTCGGGCGCCACCGCGGCGACGCTCATTCCGGCGATGGCGGAGGATTGCGGTCACGTCACGATGCTGCAGCGCTCGCCGACCTACTTCCGCACGGGCCGCAACGCGGTCGAGTTGGCCGACGAGTTGCGGGCGCTGGGCGTCGATGAGACGTGGATCCACGAGATCGTGCGTAGGAAAATACTGCACGACGGATCCGTGTTCACCAACCGCTCGTTCTCCGAACCGGAGACCGTGAAGCGGGAACTGCTCGGAGCGGTTCGCTCCTACCTTGGGCCCGATTTCGATGTGGGTACGCATTTCACGCCGAGATACCGGCCGTGGCGGCAGCGCATCGCCTTCATTCCCGACGGCGACCTGTTCCAGGGGATCCGCTCCGGCAAGGCGTCGATCGTCACCGATGAGATCGAACGGTTTGTCGAGAGCGGCATTCAGCTGAAGTCGGGCAGGCTTCTCGAAGCCGACATCATCATCACGGCCACCGGCTTCAATCTCAATGTTCTCGGCGACATCGACTTCGCCATCGACGGCGAGCCGCTCGTCTTCTCCGACACGGTCACCTATCGCGGCATGATGTTCACCGGCGTGCCGAACATGGCCTGGGTGTTCGGCTATTTCCGCGCCAGTTGGACGCTGCGCTCCGATTTGGTCGCCGATTTCGTGTGCCGGCTGCTCGGTCACATGAAGCAGAAGGGCGCGCGCCGAGTGACGCCGGCCCTGCGGGCGCAGGACAAGGACATGCCCTTGCTGCCCTGGATCGATCCGGAGAACTTCAACCCCGGCTATCTCATGCGCGGAATGCACCTGCTGCCCAAACGCGGCGACAAGCCGCAATGGCAACACACGCAGGACTACTGGAACGAGAAGGACGAGTTCCCCGCCATAGATCTCGACGACGAGGTGTTCGTCTACCAATAGGCCTGCGGCGGCGGAGGGGAGGGGATCAGCGCCCCTCCCGCACCACCGGATTGCGCAAGGTGCCGATGCCGGTGATCTCCACCTCCACCGTGTCGCCGTGCTTCATGTCGGCGGTCTCGCCCTCGGTGCCCATCCAGATCACGTCGCCGGGGTGCAGGGTGAGATAGCGGCTCATCGTGGCGATGAATTTCTCCACGCCGAAGATCATGTGGTTGGTCGGGAACTGGATCAGTTCGCGGCCGTTGAGCCGGATTTTCGTCATCAGTTCGGGCAGCTTCACGTCGGTTTCGATCCACGGGCCCATCGGCTTGAACGTGTCGGTGTTCTTCGCGCGCCACAGCGTGCGGTCCTGCTTCTGCCAACTCCGCTCGCTCACGTCGTTGCCGATGGTGTAGCCGAGCACGCAGGACAGCGCGTCGGCCTCGCTGAGATTTTCCGCGGTCTTGCCGATCACGACGGCCAGTTCGCCCTCGGTACTGCACCTTGTCGGTCGCGTCGCGCGGGATGACGATGGGCTCGTCCTGGGCGATCAGCGCGTTGTTGGCGCGATAGCCCACGTCCGGCTGCGTCGGCAGGTTGGGCGACTGGCCGACCTTCGCGGCGACGGCGCGGATATGCTCCTCGTAGTTGAGGCCGCAAGCGTAGAATGTCGTCGGCACCACGGGGACGAGCAGCTTGACCTCGGACAATCGGACCCGCCCGCCGCTCTTGGCCCACTCGCCGAACGGCGAGCCGGTGACCGGCTGGATCTCGTCGCCCTCCACGATGCCGTAGGCGGCTGTCCCGTTCCGTCCGAACCGTGCCCAGCGCATGTTCGTCTCCCCGTTTTCCGCGCGCATGACAAAGCATTTTCCCCGCCGCGACAATGGGCGGCGGCGGAGGGCAACCATGACCGTAGGGGAGCGTTGGCCGGAGATCGCCATGTAGGATCGGACGTCGCCGCGTCATGCGAGTGCAGCACACTGACCAGCCGATAGCGTCCGCGCCCCACCTTCCGTTTCCCGTCGAGGCGGTGATCTTCGATCTCGACGGCACGCTGCTGGACACCGAGGCCATGTATCGCGCTGCCTTCATGCAGGCGGCCGCCTCGCTCGGCCTGACCATCTCCGCGGCGAGCTATCGCGCGCTCGTCGGCATCGCGACGCGCGATCGCGGCCCGTTACTGCGGCGACGCCACGGCGCGGATTTCCCGTGGGAGGCGTTGCGGGACGCCTACTACGCGCGGCGCAACGCCCTCGCCGCCAGCGGGCTGCGGCTCAAACCGGGGGCGGCGCAGCTATTGTCCGAGACCGAACGCCTCGGGCTCGCCACCGCGATCGCGACCTCCGCGTCGCGCGGCACCGCCGAGCGGCATCTGCGCGCCGCCGGTCTGCGTCACCGTTTCGCGGCGATGGTCACGCGCGACGACGTGCCGCGCGGCAAGCCGCAGCCCGACGCCTTCCTCGCCGCCGCCGCCGCCATCGGCGTGGCACCCGCGCGATGCCTGGCGCTCGAGGATTCCGCTGTCGGGATCGAGGCCGCGTGGGCGGCCGGGATGCTGCCGCTGATGGTGCTCGACACCGTCACTCCGTCCAGGGCGGCGCGCGCCCGCTGCATCGGAGTGGTAGGCGATCTCGCGCAAGTTCGTGATCTGCTGAACGGCTAAGCTGAAGCTCTGCAACTGCCGAGCGACTTGCTCGTTTCCCAGGCTGAGCCGCGCCGATGCGGCGACCGGGCGGAGACAGAGTTGCGCCGCACATGAGGATCACGATCTTCGGGCTCTCCGTCAGCTCGACCTGGGGCAACGGCCACGGCGCCCTGTGGCGCGGGCTCATCAAGGCGCTCCTGCTCGACGGTCATCGCGTCGATTTCTACGAGCGCGACGTGCCCTACTACGCGGCCAATCGCGACTTGGCCGCGCTGCCCGATGGCGGGCGGTTGATCATCTACGACGATTGGGCGGAAATTCTACCGGACGCACGC
Organism: uncultured Alphaproteobacteria bacterium; assembly: GCA_963795435.1. GTDB lineage: Bacteria > Pseudomonadota > Alphaproteobacteria > Acetobacterales > Acetobacteraceae > JAFKFI01. Next base: position 1,728,021 of record CAWCHV010000007.1, on the reverse strand, counting down.
CGCGCGCTGGCGGAGAGCGATGTCGGGATCGTCACCTCCTATTGTCCCGACGCCCTGCAGGCCGAGGCGCTGCTTGGCGAGTCGCCTGTTCCGCTCCGGTGTTTCTACGATCTCGACACGCCGGTCACGTTGGCCCGGCTCGATGCGGGCGAGGCCGTGCCCTATATCGGCGCCGGCGGCCTCGCCGGATACGATTTGGTCCTGAGCTACACCGGGGGCGCCGCATTGGACCTTCTGCGCACCAGGCTGGGCGCCAAGGATGCTGTTCCTGTCTATGGCTCCGTCGATCCCGAATTGCACAGCCCGGCGGCGCCACGCCCCGAATATGACGCGCTGTTGTCCTATCTCGGCACCTATGCGGAGGACCGGCAGGCGGTGCTGGAGCGGCTGTTCATCGAGCCGGCGCGACGGCTTCCCGCCGAACGGTTCGTGATTGGCGGCGCGCAGTACCCAAGGCAATTCCCCTGGGCAGTGAACATCTTCTTCGTCCGCCATCTGCCGCCCTCGGAGCATCCTGCGTTCTACAGCTCGGCACGGACGACGCTGAACGTGACGCGCGCCGCGATGGCAGCGATGGGCTGGTGTCCGTCGGGGCGCCTGTTCGAGGCGGCTGCGTGCGGCGTGCCGATCCTCACCGACTCCTGGGCTGGGCTGGATGCGTTCTTCGAGCCCGGCCGCGAGATATTGGTAGCGGACGACACCGACGCCGCGATGGAGGCTCTCGCTTTATCGAATGCGGAGCTTACGGAGATCGCCCGCCGCGCCCGTGAGCGGGTGCTCGATCAGCACAGCGCGCAGCGGCGCGCGGCGGACTTGATCACCGCGCTGGAGAGCGCGCACACGCGCCGCCCCGTCAGCGAGGAGGCGTGAGATGTGGGGCATCGTCCCGGCGGCCGGCAACGGCACGCGAATCCAGCCGCTGGCCTTCTCGAAGGAATTGTTGCCGGTGGGCAGCTGGGTCGATGCGAGCGGCGTGGAGCGGCCGCGCGCGGTGAGCGAATATCTCGTGGACCGCATGGTGCGCGGCGGCGCCGACAAGATCTGCTTCGTGATCTCGCCGTGGAAATCCGACATCCTGCAGTACTACGGCGGCGCGTTGGACAAGGCGAGCATCGCCTACGTGATCCAGGACCAGGCGGCTGGGCTCTGCGACGCGATCTTCCGCGCGCTTCCGTTGATCGGGCCGGACGAGCAGGTGATCGTCGGCCTGCCCGACACGATCTGGTTCCCCGAGGATGCGCTCCGCGCGCTGCCGGACGGGCGCATGTCGTTCCTGCTGTTCCCGGTGGATCGTCCGGAATTGTTCGACGCGGTGGAGACCGACGCCAACGGACGCGTGCGGCGGGTCGAGGTGAAATCGGCGGCGGCGTCGTCGAACTGGATTTGGGGAGCGTTCAAGCTGTCCGGGGCGGCGTTGCACCAGTTGCACGCGCTCTGGTTGGAACGGGAGCGGCGCGACCAGTTTATCGGCACGCTCGTCAATGCCTGGCTCGCGGTCGGCGGCGAGGCGCAGGGCGTGCGCGCGGGGGAGAGTTACGTCGACGTGGGCACGCTACACGGGTATCGCGAGGCGATCGGATTGCTCGGCGGGCGCGCCGCGCCGGAGATCCGGCCGTTTCGCCCGCGCATGACGGGAGCGCGCGGATGAACGCCGCGTGGACCCCCGACCGGATCCGGGCGCGCGCGCAGGCGCTTGGCCCGTGGTTCCACAACCTCGACCTCAAGGGCGTGCGGACCGCCCCGGAGCATTTTCTGGGCGATTTCCCGCGAATCAAATGGGAACGCTTCGCCAATGCAATTCCCGAGAGCCTTGCAGGCAAGTCCGTGCTGGATATCGGCTGCAATGGCGGCTTTTACTCGATGGAGATGAAGCGCCGGGGCGCGGCGCGCGTGCTCGGCATCGACTTCGACCCGGACTACCTCGCGCAGGCGCGCTTCGCGGCCGAGGTCGAGGGACTCGACATCGAGTTCCGCCAGCTGTCGGTCTACGACGTGGGCGCGCTGGGCGAGCGGTTCGACGTCGTGTTCTTCATCGGCGTGCTCTACCATCTCCGGCACCCCCTGCTGGCGCTCGATCTCATCCACGAGCACGTCGCGGACGACCTGCTGGTGTTCCAGTCGATGCAGCGCGGCAGCAACCGCGTGCTGCCGCTGCGCGAGGATTACGAGTTCTGGGACGCCGAGATATTCAGTGACCCCGGCTATCCGAAGCTGCACTTCATCGAGCGTCGTTACGCGCACGACCCGACCAACTGGTGGGCGCCGAACCGTGCGTGCTCGGAAGCGATGCTGCGCAGCGCCGGATTTTCCGTGCTCGAGTCACCCCGAGGACGAGGTGTTCATATGCCGCCGTGTGGCGCGCACGGAGGAGGGCTACGGTGCGGTGTACCCCGCGCGCGGCAGGGAGCGCGCGGCCGGATGATCGAGGCGGCGATGATCTGGAACGAGCCGAACAACAAGTCACACTGGGATTTCGAGAACGATCCCGGCTGGGCGGTGTTCGCCGAGATGGCCCGGCTTGCCGGCGAGGCGATCGCGGCTGAGCGGCCCGGCCTGCCCCGCGTGCTCGGCGGCATGTCGCCGATCGACCCGGATTTCATCCGCCTGATGGCGGCGCAGGGCGTTCTGGACCGGCTCGACGCGGTCGCGGTGCATGGCTTCCCGCTCGACTGGAACCACTGGATGATCGACGACTGGCCGGACAAGATCGCCTCGATCGCGCAGGCGACGCATCTGCCGGTGTGGGTCTCCGAGGTTGGCGTCTCCACCTTCGGCGCGGAGGAGGTGCAGGAATGGGGGCTGCGGCGCACGGCGGAGCTGCTCGCCGGGCGCGCGCCGCGCGTCCACTGGTACAGCCTCTACGATCTGCCCGCGGCCTGGCCCGCGACGACCCGCCATCGCGAGGCCGAGGGTTCGTCCTATTACCGTCACTTCCACATGGGTCTACTCGACGAGCGCGGAAAACCCAAGCGCGCAGCTCGGATCTTCCGCGACTTCACGCCCGAGCTCGGCATTTGCCAGTGGTTCCATTTCGAGGACCACCGGCTCGATGACGCGGTGCGCTGGCTCAAGGAGCTCGGCGTCACGTATCTCCGCACGGGGCTGAGCTGGGCCGACTGGTTCCGCCCCGACGCGCTCGACTGGTTCGATCGGCAGATGCGCGCGCTGGAACCGTTCGATGTCACCGTGACGTTCTGCTTCACCCCCGAGCACGAGGGCATCTGGGAGCACTACACCGCGCCGCCGAAACGCCCGGAGGCGTTCGCCGAGTTCTGCGCGGCGATGATCCGCCGCTACGCGGCGTGAGTGCCCGCGATGCTGACCGTGCTCAGCGTCGCCTACTCGCTGGCTCCGGCCGGTCCCGACGCAATCGGCGGCGCCGAGCAGGTGCTGTCGGCGCTCGATGAGGCGATTGTCGCCGCCGGCCATCGCTCCATCGTCGTTGCGTGCCAGGGCTCGGTCGTCGCGGGCGAGCTGGTGGCGACACCAGCGGCTCCGTCCGGCGCGATCGGCGACGCCGAGCGACGGCGCGCTCAGGCGGCGACGCGCGCGGCGGTTGCGGAGGTTGTGCGGCGGGAGCGGGTGGATGTCGCGCACATGCACGGGCTCGACTTTGCCGCGTGCCTGCCGCCGCCCGGCCCGCCCGTGCTGGCGACATTGCACCTGCCGCCGTCCTGGTATCCGCGCGGGGCGATGACACCCTCGCGGCCAGACACCTGGCTCCAATGCGTCTCGGCATCGCAGCGCGCCGCTTGTCCGCGCGGCTCCCGTCTGCTGCCGCCCATTCCGAACGGCGTGGCGGTCGAGCGATTGTCGGGCGCGCGCCACGCGCGGCGCAGCTTCGCCCTCATGCTCGCGCGCATTTGCCCGGAGAAGGGCGCGCACTTGGCCTTGGATGCCGCGCGTGCTGCCGGCGTCCCGTTGCTGATCGGCGGTGACGTGTTTCCTTATCCCGAGCATCAGGCGTATTTCGCGGATTTCGTCCGACCCCGGCTGGACCGTTGGCGACGCTTCCTCGGGCCGGTCGGATTCGCACGCAAGCGTCGGCTGCTGACGGCGGCGCGCTGCCTCCTGGTGCCGAGCCTGGCAGCGGAGACCAGCTCGCTCGTGGCGATGGAGGCGCTGGCCTGCGGCACGCCCGTAATTGCGTTCCCCGCCGGTGCGCTGGCCGAGATCGTCGAGCATGGGCGAACCGGATTCCTGGTGCGCGACGCGAGCGAGATGGCGAAGGCGATCGATCGCTGCGGGATGATCGACCCCGAGGCGTGTCGCGCGGCGGCGCGCGCGCGTTTCTCGCGCGCGCGCATGGTGGACGCATATCTCGCGCGCTATGGAGCGCTCGCGGCGCGCGTAGCGGCATGACGACGCTTGCCGCCGACCTGATCACCACCGACACCGCGCTGGTCGGGCTGCTGCCCGCGTGGGACCGGCTGTGGCGTCGCGCATCGTCAGCGACGCCGTTCCAGTCGCCGGCATGGCTGCTGCCGTGGTGGCGGCAATTCGGCACCGGCGCGCCGCGCGTCGCGGTGCTGCATGACGGCGATGCGGCGGTTGGTATTCTGCCGCTGTACGTCCTCGACGATCGATCCGGGCGCAAGCTGCTGCCGATGGGTGCCGGTATCACCGACTATCAGGACGCGCTGCTCGCCCCCGGCGTTCCGGCCGAGGCCTCCGGGCTGCTGCTCCGGGTGGTGCTGTCTCAGGCGCTACGGGATGGCGTGACCATCTGCGACCTGATCGACCTGCCACCCGGCGCCCATCTACGCGAGGCCGCCATTCCGGAGGGATGGCGCGGCGAATGGCGGCCGGCCGATGCGTGTCCGGTGCTTGCATTGCCCGATACGATCGAGCAGCTGCGCGTCCGTATTCCGCCGGCGATGCTGCGCAAGTTGCGGATGAACCGCCATCGCGCCGCGCGCATCGGCGATTGCGCGGCCGAGATCGCGACCAAGGAAACCATGCCCGTGCTGCTCGACGCGCTGTTCCGGCTGCATGAAAAGCGTTGGGCAGGGGACGGAGTGCTTGCCGATCCGCGTGTGCAAGCGTTTCACCGGGAAGCCGCGCCGTTGCTGCTGGCGGCAGACGCCCTGCGGCTACAGGTGCTCCGATTCGGATCCCGTATCGCCGCCGCCTATTACGCGCTTGTCGCCGGGCCGCGACGCATTCTGTTCTACCTCAGTGCTTACGACCCGGATTACGCGCGCGAGAGCCCGGGCACCGTGCTGCTCGGCGCGATGATCGAGGCGGCGGTGCGGGAAGGCAGGACCGAGCTGCATTTTCTGCGCGGCGGCGAGAGCTACAAGCACGCCTGGGGCGGGGTCGACCGCATCAACGCGGCGTGCCGGCTGGTGCCCGCGTGACGGACGAGGACGACATCGGGCTGTATCTGACGGGCCGCATCTCGGCCGGGGTGGCGCTCGCACGGCTGCTGCTGGCCGGCGTGTCGCCCGAACAGGTCGCCGAAATGCTCGCGCCCGACGAGACGCCGCGTGGCCGCGCGCTGGCGCAGGTGATTGCCGCGCGCCGGGAAAGCCTGCGTGAATTGCGGGCCATGTTCGCGAATGTGGATCACGAGGTTCAGACAACGTCGCCCGTTGAGGGCGTGGAACGGATCGGACTTCTGTTCGATCGGGCGGTGGTCGTGTCGCCCGAAGCGAGCGTCGCCGCCTACTCGCTCGGCGATGCGACGATCCTTGCCGCCGCGACGGATGAGATCGTGGCGTGGCTGGACGCGACACGCCTGATCGCGCCGGCCTCGGACGTGCTCGATGTCGGTTGCGGCATCGGCCGTGTTGCCGCCTCGCTCGCCGTGTGCGTGCGATCCGTGCTGGGGCTCGACGTTTCCAAGGCGATGATCGAAGAGGCGCGGCGGCGTTGTACCGCACCCAACGTCAAGTTCGCCGTCACCTCCGGAGCCGACCTCGCATTCGTTCGGTCGTCTGCTTATGATCTGGTGCTGGCGGTCGACAGCTTCCCCTATCTGATGCAGGCCGGCCCGGCGCTGGCGGAGCGTCACGTGGCCGATGCGGCGCGTATCCTGCGAGCAGGCGGCGCGCTCGCCATTCTAAATCTGTCCTATCGGGGCGATTTCGCGGCCGATCTCGCGGACGCCGAGCGTTGGGCCCTGGCGCATGGCTTCGCCGCGGCCGTGATGGGAGATGCGCCATTCAAACTCTGGGACGGACGCGCCTTCGTGCTGCGACGGCCGGGACCGTGAGCGCGGACGCACGCTGGATGGACGCGATGCGGCGGGGAGACTTTTGCGCCGCCCACGCGATCAGCGATGCGGTGCTGGCCGATCGCGATCAAAGTGTCCGCGACGACCCTAGTCTCCCGTATCACCTCCGCTGGGTCTGGGACGGTCAGGGATTCGAGGGCCGGGACGTGTTGGTGCGCTGCTATCACGGCCTCGGCGACACGATCCAGTTCGCCCGCTTCCTGCCGGAACTCTGGCGGCGCGCCGCCTCGGTGAGCGTGGAAGTGCAGCCGGAGCTGCTCGGCTTGCTGGCGACGATGCGGGGGATCGGCCGACTGATCCCGTTCCGGCTCGCCGCGCCGACGCGGCCGGCGGAGCGCAATGTCGAGATCATGGAACTCGCGCACGCGCTGCGCCTGGACGCAATGCCCGGCTCCGTGCCGTATCTCGCGGTTCGTCCGGCGAAGCTCGATCGGCGGAGCGGATTGAACGTCGGGCTGTGCTGGCAGTCGGGCGGCTGGGACGATGCGCGTTCGGTGCCGTTCGACAGATTGCGGAAGGCCGTGGCGATCCCCGGAGCGCATTGCTGGTGCCTGCAATATCGCCAGGAAGACGCGGGTGACCTGCCGGCGCTGCGCTGTGCCGTGCCGGCGGGCGCTGACGTGCTGACGACCGCCGCGGCGGTGGCGGCGCTGGATGTGATCGTCACGGTCGATACGATGGTGGCGCATCTCGCGGGCGCGTTGGGCCGCGACACATGCCTGTTGCTGAGGAGGGATTGCGATTGGCGCTGGATGGCCGGCGGCCGCCGCCATTCGCCGTGGTATCCGACGATGAGGCTGTATCGCCAGGACATGGAAGGCGACTGGAGCGCACCGCTGGCGCGGCTGCGCGCCGATCTGCGGGTCAGGATCGCGGCGGCGGGATGTTGACCGCCAGCACGCGCGCGTCCTCTTCGCTCACAGTCACGACGCTGCGCGACGCGGGGGCGATGTCGAAGCGGCGGAACATGTCGAGCGGAATGGTGAGGAAGTGCGCGACGATCGATTTGATAACGTCGCCGTGGCTGACGATCGCCACCTCGCTATCTGGATAGGCGGCGCGCAGCCGAAGCACGGCGCCGAGGCTCCGCGTCTGCACCGCCAGCATCGACTCCCCGCCTGGAATCTGCGCGGTGCTGCGGAAACGGTTGAAGGCCGGCCAGCCCGGCCAGGCCCGCAACGACTCGAAGCTGCGCCCGGTCCAATCGCCGAAGTCGATCTCGGTCACGTCAGGGTCGATCGTCACGTCGAGCCCGAGCCGCGCGGCGATCGGGTCGGCGGTCTGCCGCGTGCGTTCCAGCGGGCTCGAGACGATCGCCGCGATCGGCAACGCGGCCAGCGCGTCGGCCACCGCGCGCGCCTGGGCGATGCCGTTGTCGTTGAGGGAGTGTCCGGTGGTGCGACCGGCGAGGACACGTCCGAGCAGGCCGTAATCGCCGTGGCGGATGAGGTGGAAGGTGGTTGTGCCTGGCATGGTGCGCGATACTAGCCCAGGATGCAGCGCGCGGGGCCAGTCTTGCTGCGATGAATTTACCGGGGAACCTACCGGGCGGCGTCGCCGCGGATGAAGGCCTCGGTGCGCAGCCGCGCCTCGTGGTCGGTGAATTGCTCGGGCGGGCTCTTCATGAAGTAGCTGGATGGACCCGTCAGCGCGCCGCCGATGCGGCGGTCCAGCGCGAGCTTGGCGCAGCGCACCGCGTCGATCACCACGCCGGCCGAATTGGGCGAATCCCAGACTTCCAGCTTCAGTTCGCAGTTCAGCGGCACGTTGCCGAACGTGGTGCCTTCCATGCGGATGTAGCACCATTTCCGGTCGTGCAGCCACGGCACGTAGTCGCTCGGGCCGACATGGGCGAGAGCGTCGGACAGCGGCTCGGCCAGTTGGCTGTTCACGGCGCGGGTCTTCGACAGCTTCTTCGATTCCAGCCGGTCGCGTTCCAGCATGTTCATGAAATCGGTATTGCCGCCGAAATTGAGCTGATAGGTGCGATCGAGCCGGACCCCGCGCTCGCGGAACAAATTGGCGAGCATCCGATGCACGATCGTCGCACCGACCTGCGATTTTATGTCGTCGCCGACGATCGGCAGCCTCCGATCCTCGAACCGCGCGGCCCAGGCCGGGTCCGAGGCGATGAAGACCGGGATGCAGTTGACGAAGGCGCAGCCCGCGGCGAGCGCTTGCTCGGCATACCAGCGGGTGGCCGCCTCGGCGCCCACCGGCAGATAGGACACCAGCACGTCGGTTTCCGCGCGACGCAGCGCGGCCGCGACATCGACCGGCGGCGCGTCCGATTCGTCGACAACGCCGCGCACGTAGCGGCCGATGCCGTCCATCGTCGGGCCGCGCCGCACGGTCACACCGGTGCGCGCCACGGTGGCGAAGGAGAATGTGTTGTTCGGCTCGGCGACGATCGCCTCGGCGAGATCGAGCCCGACCTTGGCCTGCGTCACGTCGAAGGCCGCGCAGAAGGTCACGTCAGCGACGTGGTAGCCGCCGAGGTCGACATGCATCAGCCCCGGCACGCCGTCGCCGGCCGCAGCGTCACGGTAGAAAGTCACTCCCTGCACGAGGGACGACGCACAATTGCCGACCCCGACGACGGCGACGCGGATCTTCGCCAAAGGCGGAACCCCTCGAAAGTGAGACTTGGCCTTAGCCGGTAGGCCAACGCAGGTAAGTTCCCGCGGTTCCGGTCTCGCCTCCACCGGGCCATGCAACCGCCGGGGCGGCTGCTCTGTTAGCCGGCAACGGACGCATCATTCGGCTGAGGAGGCGAGAGTGAGCCAAGGCAACACAACCACTGATCATGAGGCCATTCGCAAATGGGCGGAAGCGCGAGGCGGCAAGCCCACCCGTGTCCGCGGCACCGAGAGCAAGGACGGCGCGGGCGTCCTCAGGATCGACTTCGGCGAGCCCGAGGCATCGCTCGAGCCGATCTCGTGGGAAACGTTCTTCGAAACGTTCGAGGACCGGGAACTGGCGTTCCTCTATCAGGACAAGACGGCCGACGGGCACACCAGCCGGTTCTTCAAGTTCATCCACCGCAACGAAGGCAAGTGACCCGATAGGGAGTCGAGCGCGGCACGATCCGCCAACTCGGGTCGCGGGAGAACGGCACGCCGCTCTGGCGTTCGTTCAGCCACTGGAATACCTGTCGCGCGCCGGGAAATTCGTAGTTGGACTGGATCGCCGCGGTGGACATGCCGACGACGATGTAGCCGATCGGTGAGCCGTCGTACGCCTCCCGGGGGAAAGACGACGGACACCCCGATTGCGGCCCGAAGCTCGCCGTCTGCAACTCGGACCAACTGGCGATCAGGCTGCCGTCCGGCCGGTTGCGCGCCAGCCAGCCGGCCGGCGCATACATCCGGCAGAAGCCGTTCTGCTCGTTGGTCCAGAGCCCCACCGAGATCTGGCCGAGCCAGCGCAGCCAGGTATCAGCCCCGGCGTATTGGTTGCCGGCGATCTGGTCCAGCACCATGACCAGGAAGCCGACTTGCCAGGGCGCGAATTTCTTGTCGCCCCGATCATTGAAGAACGCGTCGAGGCCGAGCGGATTGGATCGCTTGGCGTATCGCGCGAGCGCGAATTTGAGGTTGTTCTCTAGCTTGCTCTCGAAGTAACGCTTCATCGGGTCACGATCCGGCGTAATCTCCGCCGCTTCGGCCAGCGAGCGCAACGCCCAGGCATCGCGGCGCGTCTGCTCGGTGCCAATGACGACCCCGTCCGCGAAGCCGCGCTTCGGCGGGTAGGCCTGGCCGAGATTCCACGTCGCCCAGAATTGCGCTTCTTCCATGTAGTAGTGATCGCCGCTCACGATGTAGGGGACGAACACGAGCGACGGCTGGTGCGACGGTTCGGGACTCCAGGGAGTGGGGGCGTTGAGCGTCGGCGGGATCTTGTCGGGGCCGCTCGTCGGCGGCCAGTCTCCGGTCACGATCCGCGGATGATCGTCGATGCTGACGGGCCGGTCGGTCTTGCGGTCGCGGAAATGGATCGGGATGCTGCCGCTGGCATCCGCGTTGGCCATCATCACCGCGTATTGGCGCGGATCCATCGTCAACAGGTAGAGAGTGGTCCAGCGTGGCACCGGGCCGATATCGGCGCGGCCGCCCGTGGCGCCGAAATAGAGCGACACATTGGCGTTGCCCATCGGCCCGGTATTGGCCCTCGCGAGATTCCTGTAGTCGGTTTCGACGATGGAGTCCGGGATCGTCAGGCGCTCGTCGTAGTGCTGCACCGCGCGGCTGTTGATGAATTCGTGCCGGTCGTATTGCACGAAGACGTTCGGATCGGCGCCGGACCACACCACCTTGTGCCAGCGCGCGTGGTGGTAATGGGTGATGTCATCCTGCTGGAACGCGACCTTGCCGTCCTGCTCGATGGCGGCGTCGTAGTGCCAGTTGCGCGCACCGGGGTCGTAGGTCCAGAGATCCTCGACGATCACGTCGGTGCGCGCCTGCGGCACCCCGGCATAGACGCGCAGGTCCATCCGCGCCGTCAGACGCGGATGCGGCCGTCCGTCCTCGCCCATCAACGGCCCTGACAGCATGATCTCGCCGGCCACCGGCCCCGATAGCCAGGTTCGCGGCGACGACCGCCCGAGCATCGCGCGCGCCGACGCGCTGTAACGCTTCGGCGCTTCGTAGGGCTGGATGATCTCGGTACGTACCGGCGACTGGGAGTTGGTCTCCACCCGGACGGTGAACGGACGCACGTCGTGGCCGCCGCGCGTCGTCACCCAGAGCGTGCCGTAGCCGCCGCCCTCGCCGATCTTGTAGGAGCGGAACTTCGTGCTCCGGTTGATCGCGCGGTCGAGTTCCTCGGAGAGAAAACGCAGATTGCCGAAGCCGCCGCCGGCGGTCTTCTCGCTGACGCGCACGGAGTACGTATCGGCCGGATCGTCGCCGAGATGCACCGTGACCGTCTCGCCGACCTTGAACGGCGTTCCCGCCGTCGTGCCCTGGTAATTGCCGAGCGAGATGGTCGAAATCTGCGGCGAATAGAGGTTCAGCAACACCCGTACGTCGTGCCCGGCATTCAGCCACGACGCCGGATCGACGGCCGGCCCGCTGGCCGCGGCGCCCGGCGCGAGCGACACTATCTGCCCCGCCGAGCCCGCCGGGAGTGCGAGGCTGAAGATCCCGAGGCGCAGTGAGCCGTCCGGGTAGGAGGAGCGCTGGTCCATCTGCAGCGGTACCGCCTGACCACGCACATTCGCCGCGAGCGAGGTCCCGGCCGGCACCCGTCCGGGTGCGAACGGCACGCCGAAGGTCGCCGGAACGATGCTCCCGCCCGCCGCCCGCCCGTTCACCCTGAGGCAGGTGAACGCGCCCGGACTGCAGGAGAAATCCGGCGAGCCGGATCTGTAGGCGACCTGCTGGACGGGGAGGGAACTCGACGGGGCGGCCGACGACGCGGATGGCGCCTCGCCGCCCAGCGTCAGTGCCGCCGATTCCCGCCCGATGCGGACCGGTCCGCAATTGGCGAGCACGAGAAGGGCCGAGAACAGGGCGCAGCGCAGCGGGCTCATCGCACCTCCGGGAATTGAATGTTGGCTGGCGATCCGCGATCAGAGATCGGCAATGCGAATCCAGGCGGCGACGGCGATGGCGACGAGCGCGCCGCAAACGATGATTGCCGGCGTATCGATCGTGAGATCGCGCGCGAGCGCGATCCAGAGCGCCAGCACGGCGACCCCGACGGCGATGCCGCCGACCAGGCTGGCGCGACCGCGCTTGATGCCACCGCCGCCCTGGGACGGTGCTTGCGACGACACCGGCGATGACACTGGCGATGACGGGGCCATCGCGCTACTCCGCCGCGCTCGCGCGAAGCCGCCCGGCGCGCGGGTCGTCGACGCTGTGACGGATGCGCTTGAGGTCGCGCCGGACGAAGCGCTGCGAATATCCGTTGAACACGTGGCCGAGCAGGCCGCGATCAAGGTCGGAGGTGCCGAACGCCCAATCCGCCATCGGATAGGTAAGATTGAAGTTGCGCTCCATCATGATGGCCGGGTTGTGGTGCGCGATGTGATGGCGGCGGATGGTGTTGACGAGCGGGATGTGCCGCACGATCCGGTCGTCCTTCACATGGCAGAAATAGTGGAACAGCTCGTAGTTCAGGTAGAGCCCGACATTGGTGATCAGCAGCAGCCATCCCGCGTTCGGCAATCCCGCGAGGGAAAGGACGATCGCCGGCACGATGGAGATCGCGATGAACGCGACCAGCGCATAAGGCGGAAAAAACACGATGCGGAAATCCCGCGTGTCGTCGAAGCTCGGGGCGGCGTCGGTGAAGAACTGATGATGTGCGAGCGTGTGGCGCCGGTAGATCCCCATGAACCCCCGTACCGGGCGGTGCATGACGAATTTGTGAATCCACCACTCGAAGCCGTTGGCGATCAGGAACGCGGTGGGGATGACGAGGTATTCGTACCAGGCGGGATGGCCGATTTGCCGCGCGAAAAGCCAGATCGCCGCCGCCCCGATCGCCGCGATCAGCGCGACATGCGCGGGACCGGAATAGGCGCGGGCGATCCGGGCGCGAAAGTCGGCGCGGAAGGCCAGTTGGCGCAGGGTCAAGCGTTCGGCGCTCATCGCGACTTCCCTCGGCTGCGTGGCGCGATCCTACAGCCCGCCCCCGATCTCGGCCAGCGCCGCCTCGATCTCGGCGCCAGTGAGCCGCCACGCATTGTCGAGCGTGGCGACCACGCCGCGCATGAATGGCTCGCACAGACGCAGCGCCGCCTGGCCGTCACCGAGATGGTCGGCGAGCAAGGCGAGCGCCAGTTGGCGCGGCCCGTCGCCCGCGTAGGTCCACTCGAACCCCGCGCGGCTGAACCGGCGGAGGTCGAAGCGCGGGTCGAGCGGCCGTCCGTCTACCGTCACCACGGCCCCGTCGAGGCTGCGGCCGCCCTCGTAGACCTTCATGGCGCGCCCATCGTCACGAAGCCTCGCCTCCTCTCTGGCCAGCCGGCCGGCGGTATCCTACTCCGGGGAATGGATCGGACCGCAACAAGGAGCGTTCATGTCGGCACGGATCGGTTTGGGCGTTGTGCTATCGGGGCTCGCGCTGGCCGGCTGCGCCTATGATCCGCCGATGCGGGCCGACCATGCCTCTGCGCAGTACCGGAAGGATCTCGCGGCCTGCCAGGACGCCGCCGACAAGGAGGCACACCGGCGCGTGATGGCGAGCGGTATCCTGTTCCTAACCTACCCGGTCTCGCTGCCGATCCAGCGGCGGATCCAAACACGCAAGTGCATGGAGGGGAAAGGCTACAAGCTGGAGGACTGAAGCCGTGGATCCACGCGAGGCGATGATCAGGGAGATCGAGCAGGATGCGCGGGAGACCGCGTCCTTCACCGGCCGGGCGGCGCTCGGCGCGGAGGTGCTCGCTGCCCTCGGCCGGGTCCGGCGCGCCGGCTTCGTGCCGGAGGCGGACGAGCGGTCGGCGTGGCTCAACCGGCCGCTGTCGATTGGGCACGGCCAGACCATCTCGCAGCCTTTCGTGGTCGCGCTGATGACCGACCTGCTGGATCTGGCGCCGGACGATCGCGTGCTCGAGGTCGGCACCGGCTCCGGCTATCAGGCGGCGGTGCTGGCGGAATTGGCGGGCGAGGTGTTTTCGGTCGAGATCGTCCCGGCGCTGGCGGAGCGAGCGCGGCTGGCATTGGCGCGAGAGGGGTACGCGCGCGTGCGGCTGCGCGGCGGGGACGGCGCGCATGGCTGGTCGGAGCACGCGCCGTTCGACGCGGTCATCGTCACCGCCGCCGCCCCGGCGATCCCGCCGGACCTCATTGCGCAGCTGCGGCCGGGCGGACGCATGGTTGTCCCGGTGGGCGAGCCGTGGGGCGAACAGAATCTGGTGGTCCTGCACAAGAGCGCGGATGGGACGGTGACGCGCAAGACCGTCCTCGCCGTCTCGTTCGTGCCGCTGACCGGCGAGCGAGCCTTCCCACGCGCGGGCGGAACGGCATAGTCTCGGCGCCGGTCGCGCCGGAACGGAACATGAAGCGCGCAACGACATGAAAACGGGGACAGGCTCATGCTGAGACGGATTTTTCTGGGCGCCGCTGCCTCGGCCGCGCTGGCCTTCGGCGTGCCGGGCCTGAGTTGCGGGGCGGCGCAAGCGCAAATCCACATCGCCACCGCCGGGCCGATGACCGGCCAGTACGCGGCATTCGGCCAGCAGATGAAGGAGGGCGCCGAGCAGGCGGTCGCCGACATCAACAAGGCCGGCGGCGTGCTCGGTCAACAACTGGTGCTGGAGATCGGCGATGACGCCTGCGACCCGCGCCAGGCGGTGTCGGTGGCGAACGACCTCGCAAGCAAGGGCGTGAAGCTGGTCGCCGGGCATTTCTGCTCGGGCAGTTCCATCCCGGCCAGCAAGGTCTACGCCGACGAGGGCATCCTGCAGATCTCGCCGGCCTCGACCAACCCGAAATACACCGACGACGGCAGCTGGAACACCTTCCGCGTTTGCGGCCGCGACGACCAGCAGGGCCAGGTCGCCGGCAAATACCTCGCGACGCACTTCAAGGGCGACAAGATCGCCATTCTCAACGACAACTCGGCGTACGGGAAAGGTCTCGCGGACGAGACCACCAAGGCGATGAAGGCTGACGGCGTGCAGCCGGCGATGGAAGCGGCCTACACGCCAGGCGAGCGGGATTATTCCGCGCTGGTCAGCCGGCTCAAGGCGGCGGGTGTGACCGTGATCTATGTCGGCGGCTATCACACGGAGGCGGGGCTCATCATCCGTCAGGCCAAGGAGCAGGGGATGCAGGCCACCCTGATCGGCGGCGACGCGCTGGTGACCAACGAGTTCTGGCAGATCGCGGGTGACGCCGGGGCCGGCACGATGATGACCTTCCCCGCCGACCCGCGGAAGCGCCCGACCGCGGCGAACGTGGTCGAGGAGTTCAAGGCCAAGAAGATCGATCCCGAGGGCTACGTGCTCTACACCTACGCCGCCATCCAGGTTTGGGCCGACGCCGTGAAGAAGGCTGGCACCACCGATCCGAAAAAGGTCGCCGCCACGCTGAAGGCGGACGGGCCGTGGCAGACGGTGCTCGGCCCGATCAGCTTCGACAAGAAGGGCGACATCACCTCCTCGGACTACGTCTTCTACGTCTGGAAGAACGGCAGCTACGCGCAGATGTAGGCGCTCCATCGGCCCGGGCAGGTGGAGGCCCGGGCCGCAGCCGGCCCGCAACCCCGCTTGACAGTTGTGCTAACTGACGATATACCACGTGCATGGCCATCACCGCCATGCCCCCGTCCGGCATTCTCCCCCGCTTCTCCCTCCTCATCGAGGCGATGAAGCGCGGCTTGATCGAGGGGGCGCGTCGCCGCCAGCGGATCGGACCGACGGGGCCACCCGGGTCGCTCGTCGGGGTGCTGCTGAAATACCTCATGGACACGTGGCGGCGGCTCACCGCGCTGCAGGCCCGCCTTGCCGCCGGCAAGCTGCCGACCGCGCCGCGCCGGACCGCCACTCCCCGCCCGACGGCCGACCGGCCGAGACCGCCGCGCCGGCCGCCGGCCATTCCGTCGGGGCCGGTGCTCCGGCAATATGGCATGGCCTATTTCGCTTACGCCCTGCGCGACCTGTTGGACGATCCCGAGATGCAAGCGCTGCTGGCGGCCGCACCGCAGGCCGGGCGGCTGCTGCGGCCGCTGTGGCGCAAGCTCTCTCCCGAGCCGCTGCCCGAGGTGCTGCGACTGCTGCCGGGGCCGCGCTCGGTGGCGCCGTGGCCGGACCCCGCCGCCGGCCCCGCGAACGAGCCGGCGGCGCCCGCGTCAAGGCCGACCGCGCCGCCGCCGGCCTGGGGGCGTCCGGCGCCGCCGGAGCAAGCGAGACGACCGCTGCCCTCCTGGGTAATGGGGCTGTTTCGACGCTGACGGGGCGGCGGGGCTTGGTACGCCCTTATTGTTCCGGATTGGCAACGGAAGCGGATCGAATGCTGCCTGCGGGCGCGGCGATCCTGGCTAGACTAGGACGCGATCTTCCAGGTGCCGTCCTGCGTCTTGCACCAGGTCAGCGTGCTCGACCGGGGGCTGGTGCCGGCGCCGGAACGGGCATGATAGTCCAGGACACGACACGCCAGGCCATGACGGCGCGTGTTGCCCTGCAAACTGACGCTGCCGGATGCGCCGGAGCGGTCGTTCTTCCAGCGCTCGGCGGCGCCCTTCTCCAGCCTCGGCTGGGCGAGCAGCCGGGTGCTTGCGTCCATCAGCATCCGCACGTCGTCGCTGTTCAGCCGGTCGGCGCCGCGTCCCTTGAACGGGTTGATCTGCGCGCTCGCGAGTCCCGGCGCCAGGCCGACGATCAGGACGAGGAAGGCCAGGGCAAGCCGGATCATGGTCATCGCGCGCCTTTCATGCGGTCCGGTCGGCACTTACGCCGAGTGCCGCCTGCGCCGCCGCGAGGCGGGCGACGGGTACACGGTATGGGCTGCAGGAGACATAGTCGAGCCCGACCTCCTCGCAGAAGGCGATCGAGGCCGGGTCTCCGCCGTGCTCGCCGCAAATGCCGAGCTTGAGGCCGGGTTTGGCGGCGCGGCCCTTCTCGCTGGCGATCCGCACCAGCTCGCCCACGCCCTCCGCGTCGAGCGAGACGAACGGGTCCTTCGGCAGGATGCCGCGCTCGACATAGGTGGGCAGGAACTTGCCGGCGTCGTCGCGCGACAGGCCGAACACCGTCTGCGTCAGATCGTTGGTGCCGAATGAAAAGAAGTCGGCGATCTCGGCGATCTGATCGGCGATGAGCGCCGCACGCGGCAGCTCGATCATGGTGCCGACGCTGTACTCGATGGTGCGCCCGGCCCGCTCGAACACCTCCTTCGCCACCTTGTCGACCTGCGCGCGCGTGATTTCCAGCTCCCGCCGTATCCCGACCAGCGGGATCATGATCTCGGGCACCGGCGCGTTGCCGGTCTCCTTCGCGACGTCGAGCGCGCCCTCGAAGATGGCGCGGGCCTGCATCTCGTAGATCTCGGGATAGGTGACGCCGAGGCGGCAGCCGCGATGGCCGAGCATCGGGTTCGCTTCCGCGAGCTCGGCGATGCGCCGGTGCATCGCCTCCAGGTCGGTGCCGAGCGCCTCCGCCACGTCGGCCAGTTCGGCGTCGCTGTGCGGCAGGAATTCGTGCAGTGGCGGGTCGAGCAGACGGACCGTGACGGGCAGCCCGGCCATGATGGTGAAAAGCTGGTGGAAGTCCTCGCGCTGGAACGGCAGCAGCTTGTCGAGCGAGGCGCGCCGGCCGCGCTCGTCGCTCGCCATGATCATCTGCCGCACCGCGCCGATGCGCTCGGGGTCGAAGAACATGTGCTCGGTGCGGCAAAGCCCGATGCCCTCCGCGCCAAACTTCTTCGCGGTCTCCGCGTCGAGCGGGGTTTCCGCGTTGGCGCGCACCTTGAGGCGGCGCGAGCGGTCGGCCCATTCCATCAGCGTGGCGAAATCGCCCGACATCGCCGGCTCGATCATCGCGACGGAGCCCACGAACACCTCGCCGGTCGCGCCGTCGAGCGTGATCGTCTCGCCCGCGCGCACCGTGCGGCCGCCGGCCGAGAGCGTCTGCGCGTTGTAGTCGACGTTGAGCCCGCCCGCGCCGGCGACGCATGGCCGCCCCATGCCGCGCGCCACGACGGCGGCGTGGCTGGTCATGCCGCCGCGCGTGGTCAGGATGCCGCGCGCGGCGTGCATCCCGTGGATGTCCTCGGGGCTGGTCTCGATGCGGACCAGGATCACCGCCTCGCCCTTGGCCGCCCGGCTCTCCGCCTCGTCGGCGTTGAACACCACGGTGCCCGATGCGGCGCCCGGGCTCGCCGGCAGGCCCTTGGCGAGCACGGTTCGCGCCGCCTTCGGGTCGAGCGTCGGGTGGAGCAACTGGTCGAGCGAGGCGGGGTTGACCCGCCGCACCGCCTCGTCCTGCTCGATCAGCCCGTCGCGCGCCATCTCGACGGCGATCCGCAACGATGCCGCGGCGGTGCGCTTGCCGTTGCGCGTCTGCAGCATGTAGAGCTTGTTCTGCTGCACTGTGAACTCGATATCCTGCATGTCGCGGTAGTGCTGTTCGAGCTTTTCGCGGACCTCCATCAGCTCGGCGTAGGCATTGGGCAGCACCTCCTCCATCGCGACCTCGCCGGGCTTGGCGCGCGCCTTGGACAGCGGCTGCGGCGTGCGGATGCCGGCGACCACGTCCTCGCCCTGCGCGTTCACCAGGAACTCGCCGTAGAACAGGTTTTCGCCGGTCGAGGGGTCGCGGGTGAAGCAGACGCCGGTGGCGCAGTCGTCGCCCATGTTGCCGAACACCATCGCCTGCACGCTGACGGCGGTGCCCCATTGCGCGGGGATGTCGTGCAGGCGGCGATAGGTGATGGCGCGCGGGTTCATCCAGCTGCCGAACACCGCGCCGATGGCGCCCCAGAGCTGCTCGGCGGGCTCCTGCGGGAACGGCTTGCCGGTCTCGTTCCGCACCATCTCCTTGTAGCCGTCCACCACGCGCTGCCAGTCCTCGGCGGTGAGTGCCGTGTCCTCGGTGACGGCGGCCTCGATCTTGGCCTGCTCGATGATCTCCTCGAAGCGGTGGTGATCGACGCCGAGCACCACCGAGCCATACATCTGGATGAAGCGGCGATAGCTGTCCCAGGCGAAGCGAGGGTCATTCGACGCCTCCGCCAGACCGGCGACGGTGCGGTCGTTGAGGCCGAGGTTCAGCACCGTGTCCATCATGCCCGGCATCGAGACACGCGCGCCGGAGCGCACCGAGACCAGCAGCGGCTTCTCCGCGTCGCCGAAGCGCAGACCGACCGCCTGCTCGATCAGCGCCAGGCCGGCGCGCACCTGCTCGTCGAGCTCGGCCGGATATTTGCGGTTGTTGTCGTAGAACGCGGTGCAGACCTCGGTGGTGATGGTGAAGCCGGGCGGCACCGGCAGGCCGATGCTCGCCATCTCGGCGAGATTGGCACCCTTGCCGCCGAGCAGGTCGCGCATGTCCGCCCGGCCCTCGTTATGCCCGGCGCCGAAGCTGTACACCCACTTGGTCATCTCGGTTCGGTGCTCCATTAGCCTTCAACTTGGGAGAAATCTGCGACGCGATCCATCATGGCGCGCACGCCGGCAAGCAGCCGCAGCCGGTTGCGCCGCAGATGCGGCTCCGGCGCGTTGACCGTCACCTTGTCGAAAAATGCGTCGAGAGGATGGCGCAGCCGAGCGAGCGTGGACATTGCGGCTGCGTAGTTCTCCCCGTTCATGAACCGCTCGATATCTGGCTCGATTCGGGAGAGTTCGCGCGAGAGCGCGACTTCCTCGTCGGCCCGCAGCGTGTCGGAGTCTACGCGGCCATCATGCGGACCATCCTTGCGTTCCTCGATTCGGATGATGTTGGCGGCGCGGCGATAGGCGGTCAGCAAGTCGGCGCCATCCTGCGTACCAAGGAATGCGGCGACAGCCTCGGTTCGGGCAAGCAGGCGGTTGATGTCATCGTCCGCGCTGGCCGCGAACACGGCCGCAAGGATGTCATGGCGTGCGCCGTCGCCACGAAGCTGTATACGCAGGCGCTCGGCGAGGAAATCCCGTATCTCGAAGGCAATCAGGTTGATCTGCTTGCCATTCACCTCACGTTTCAAGGTGAGGGTGTTCCGCAGGTATATGCTGTCAAGCGCGCTCTCGAGCAACGGCAGCAGGTTCAGCCTGAGCCCGTTCTCGCGGATGATGCGGATGATGCCGAGGGCGGCGCGGCGCAAGGCGTAGGGGTCGCCCGAGCCGGTCGGCTTCTCGCCGATGGCGAAGAAGCCGGCGAGCAGGTCGAGCTTGTCGGCCAGCGCCACCGCGATCGAGACGGGCGAGGCGGGCGCGCCCTCGCCGGGGCCGCGCGGGGCATAGTGGTCGCGGATCGCGTCGGCCACCTCGGGCGGCTCGCCGTCGTGCAGCGCGTAGTAGCGCCCCATCACGCCCTGCAATTCGGGGAACTCGCCGACCATGCCGGTGACGAGATCGGCCTTGGCGAGATGCGCGGCGCGCTCGGCGAGCGCCTCGCCGGCGCCGACCAGCGGGGCGATGATGGCCGCGAGCCGGGCGAGGCGCACCACACGCTCGCCCTGGCTGCCCAATTTGGCGTGAAAGGTGATTTGGTCGAGCAGCGGAACGCGCGCTTCGAGCCGCGTGCGCCGGTCGAGATCCCAGAAATGCCGCGCGTCGGCGAAGCGGGCGCGCAGCACGCGCTCGTTGCCGGCGATGATCGCCGCCCCGCCGTCCTCCGCCTCCACGTTGGCGACGAACGCGAAGAACGGCGCGGGTTTGCCGTGCGCGATATGGAGCGCAAAATACCGCAAGTGGACCCGCATGGAGACCTGCATGACCTCGGGCGGCAAATCCATGTAGGCGTCGTCGATCCGGCCGAGCAGCGGCACCGGCCATTCGACAAGTCCAGAAACCTCGTCGAGCAGGCCGGCATCGTCGGCCACCGCGAGGCCCTTCTCCGCCGCGAGGGCGGCGATGCGCTCGGCGATGACGCGCTTGCGCCCGGCGGCGTCTACCAGCACATAGCGCGCGCGCAGCTTCTCCTGCCAGTCGGCGCAAGAGGTGACGGGGAACGCTCCGGGCGAGAGGAAGCGGTGCCCCTCGGTGAGATCGCCGCTGGCGAGGCCGTGGCCGTCATCCTCGCCGTCGCGCAGGTCGAAGCGGACCAATTCGCGGTCGAGCAGGCAGACGATGCGGCGCAGCGGGCGGACCCAGGTGAACGCGCTCGTGCCGCCCCAGCGCATGGATTTCGGCCAGGGAAAGCGGCGCAGCAGCGGCGGCATGGCGCCGGCGATCAATTCGGCCGCGCCGATGGCGGCGCTGGACTTGTCGAGCACCCAGTAGTCACCCTCGACGCGGAGCTGTTCGCGGCCGGCGCCGTGCTTGCGCAGGAACCCGGCAAGCGCCTGCTCGGGCGCATTGGCGCGCGGGCCACGCTCGACGCTCGTGCTGCCGGCGACCCGCGCCGCGACCTCGGCGGCCAGCGCGATCCGGCGCGGCCCGTGGAAGGCGCGGATCGACGTGGGGTTCAGCGGGGCCAGGGCTTCGCCGATCAACCGGGAAAGATCCTCCGCCGCGCGGGCCTGCATCCGCGCGGGAATCTCTTCGCTGAACAATTCGAGAAAAAGCTCGGGCATCTTAGGGCTTCAATGCCGATTCGATGTCGGTCCTTGGGAAGTCATTGCCCTTGAACAGCAGCGGCTCGCGTTCGGCACGGGCGACGCCGTAGGCCATGCAGTCGCCGAAATTCAGCTTGGCCGGATGTGGGCTGGTCCGGCCGAAGCGCCGCCAAGCCTCCCGCGCCTGTCTGGCGTGGACTTCGGTGAACGGGATGATCTCGAAGCCGATCTCGCTCGGCGCATCGTCGAGACGCTTGCGCGCGGTCTCGTCGGCACGTGAGTCAACGGCCATCGTGGCCTCGAACCAGTGGGCGGCGGACATCCGGACCCGCTCTGCGCCGGCAATCGCGGCCGCGAAGCGGTACGCATCCGGCTCCGTCAGGATGACGGCCAAGAGTGCGGACGTGTTCCACGATCACTTGGGAAAGCCATTCTCGTCATACAGCCAGGAGTGATCGGACGTGAGACTGGGGTCTACGTGTGCCTTGATCTCCTCGGCGAACGCCATGATCCGCGCGATTTTTGCCTCTCTGTCCCGCGCCCGCTTTTCCCGCTCCAGCAGTTGATCGAGCGCCATCGTGACAACGTTTGTCAGGCTCTCCCCGATCATCTCGGACAGTTCCGAGGCAACCGCATAGGCGTGGTCGCTCTTGATGCTCAGTTGCTGGCCCATTGCGGCCTCCCCGGCTCGCCGTCCTCGCCCCAGCAATGATTGACCGGAATGCCTGGACCGGCGCTGGCGCGTAGCGCCCGGCCGAGATTGGACGACGCCTCGAGCAGCCGTGCGGTCTGGACGCGCGCCAGGCGCTCGCGGAGCGCCACCAGGACCACCGTGGACACGCTCTCGCCGGTGAGCGCGCTCAGTTTTCGGGCCAGCGCGGTCGCTTTCTCGTCCAGAATCAACGTTTGGGTACTCATGGCCGCCCTTGGTAGAGAGTTGTTGCCTGCCGGTAGAACTTAGGGAATGCGCGGCGGAAAGTCATGATCGCTCGCCCGCCAGCCATCCTTCGCAGCAGCCCTTCGCCAACGCGCGCACACGGCCGATATAGCTCGCGCGCTCGGTCACGCTGATCACGCCGCGCGCGTCCAGCAGGTTGAACAAATGGCTCGCCTTGATGCACTGGTCGTAGGCGGGCAGGGCCAGCTTGGCTCGCAGCAGTGCCGCGCATTCATGCTCGGCGTCGGCGAAGTGGCGCATCAACATCGCCGTGTCAGCGTGCTCGAAGTTAAACGCGCTGTATTCGCGCTCGGCCCGGAGAAAAACGTCGCCATAGGTCACGCCCGCGCCGTTGAAGTCGAGGTCGTAGACCCGCTCCACGTCTTGCACATACATGGCCAGGCGTTCGAGGCCGTAGGTCATCTCGAAGCTCGGCAGCTCCACGGGAATGCCGCCGACCTGCTGGAAATAGGTGAACTGGCCGACCTCCATGCCGTCGCACCAGACCTCCCAGCCGAGACCCCAGGCGCCCAGCGTCGGGCTCTCCCAATCGTCCTCGACGAAGCGGAAATCGTGCAGCAGCGGGTCGAGGCCGATCTCGCGGTAGCTCTCGAGCAGCAATTCCTGCGCGTCCGCCGGGCTCGGCTTCATGATGACCTGGTATTGATAGTAGTGCTGCAGCCGGTTGGGGTTCTCGCCGTAGCGCCCGTCGGTCGGCCGGCGGCTCGGCTGCACGTAGGCGGCGCGCCAGGGTTTTGGGCCGAGAGCGCGCAGCGTCGTCGCCGGATGGAAGGTGCCGGCGCCCATCTCCACGTCGTAGGGCTGCAGCAGGACGCATCCCTGCCGCGCCCAGAAGGCCTGGAGGCGGAGAATGAGGTCCTGGAAGCTGGCGGGCTTGGTTGCGGTCCGATCCATCGACTTCTAATACCCGGCGCGAGCGTGCGATCGGCCGCCATAAAGCACCCCGGCCGCGACCGGGCAAGGAGACGGCCCCGCCATGAGCCATCCCCGATGATGCGGCGGGACTATGCCGGGCTCGCCGTCGTGGCGGCCTGGGTGGCGGCGCTCCTCGTCTATCGGCAGATTGTCATCGAGCCCCGCGAATGGGGCGCGATCTGCGCCGCAGCCGGGGCGCCGCTCGCCTGCGCCCCGCGCGCGGCGCTGTTATGGCTCCAGAACTGGCAGCTCTGGGGGGCGGCCGCGCTGACCCTCGGCCTCGCGGCTTTTGTCGGAGCCGGCTTTTGGGCGGCGGTGGCGGCGGTGGCGCTCGGGGCGGCCGCGGTCATCAACTACAACGCGACCTGGGGAATGCTCGGGATGGCGCTCGGCGCCTGGGCGTGGCTCCGCCGCCACAGTGATCGGCGCCCGAACCCGTCGCGCGCCGGCCCAGGCGCCTGACATGCGTTTGTCAGCGAAGCATCATCGGGGTGTCGCGGACGGGAGCGCATTGGAGAGTTCCTGAAATGACCCGGAAGGAACCCGAATATGCGACGCTCGCAAACCATCCTGCGCGGGGGCGGCCTGCTGGCGCTCGGCGCCGTGGCGACGGCGGGGCTGGCTAGCCCCGCGCGGGCCGGCCAGATCAAGACCGTGTTCGTCATTGCGATGGAGAACCACAACTGGGCGCAGCCCGCCTCGCTGACCAGCCCCGGACAGATCCTGGGCAGCCCCTATGCGCCCTACATCAACAGCCTGGTCACGCCCGGCAACCCGAACGCCGCCCAGGTGTCCTACGCGAGCAACTACCAGAACGCCGGCGTCGGCGTTCACCCGTCCGAACCGAACTACATCTGGGCCGAGGCGGGGTCGAACCTCGGGGTGTTCAACGATAACGATCCATACGGGCCGGGAGGCACCAACCAGACCACGACGAAGAGACTCAGCAACTACCTTCAGGTCACGGGCAAAACCTGGCGCTCGTACCAGGAGGACACGGACGTCAACCTGGCGAACAACACGCCGCTGCCGAAGGGCCAGTACACCGTGCCGCTCAGCAGCCATAGCGGCACCTTTGCAAGCGGAACCAACCAGTACAACGGCAGCAACCAGTACAACTATGCCGCCAAACACGATCCCCAGGTGTTTTTCAGCAGCACCAATGGCGGCGACAATCCGGCGCCGTCGAACCGCCTGGCCAAGAACTATGCGCCGCTGCAACAGCTCGCGACCGACCTCGCCGGCAACGCCGTCGCCCAATACAACTGGATCACGCCTGACCAGTACAACGACATGCATTCCACGCTGTCGGGCGGCTTCACCTATCACGGCCAGCATCTGACCGGCGACGCGGCGAACATCGCGCAGGGCGACAACTTTCTCTCACAGCTCGTGCCGGAGATCATGGCTTCCCAGGCGTACAAGAACGACGGCGCGATCGTTCTCTGGTGGGACGAGAGCGAGGGCGGCGACAGTGCCGCCTACAAGATCCCGGAGATCGTCATTTCGCCGGACGCCAAGGGCAACGCCTACACTAACACCATCCGCTACACGCACTCCTCCGATCTGCTGACCTGGCAGGAGGTGTTCAATGTCGGGCCCTGCCTGCGCGACGCCTGCAATGCCAACGACTTGTCCGGCCTGTTCAAGCCCGGCTCGATCCCGACCGGGATCAGCAACAACATCCCGGAGCCCGCCACCCTTACGCTGATGGCGACGGCGCTGCTGGGGCTGGGCTGGGCCGGTCGGCGGCCGAAGGCGTAGCCGGCCAATCGGCCAACGCGCGGACGACGACGCGACGCCGTCCGCGCGGCGCTCCGGCCCGGCGAGTCCTGGGCAGGACGCGGAGCAGCGGCGGCGCCGCGAGCACCAGGGCAGCAACGGTCCAGGTGATTGACGAGGGATTGGCGGGCCCCTCCGCCATGGCCCCCGCCACTGCGGCGACGGCGAGGCTGCCGCCCGCCCAAAGCTCCTCGCGCGCTCCGCCACCGCGCGGCAGGTCGGCGAGCAGGGCGCGGGCGACGACGCAGACCAGGGGAACGGCGAACGCCGGCAGGGGGAAATCCCGGTAGCGCGGGTCGAACAGCAGCAGGAGCTGCATCACCGCCGCCGTCCAGACGAACACGAAGGAGAGGTCGTCGAACGTGGACGCCGCGGTCGGGCCGCGCAGACGCAGGCGCAGCATGGCGAGCACCGTTTCCGTCGCATCCGCGCCGGTACGGGCGGGCGGCGGCTCTGCGCCGGACAGGACACCGGCGGCACGGCGCATCATAAGCACGGCCAGCGCCGCCTGCCCCACGAGGTTGCCGATGGCGGCGACGAGCAGGTGGGCGTCATAGATCATCGGCACCGAGCCCGCCCAGGCGAAAGCCAGTGCGCCGCCCAGCGCCATCGCGAATATGGCGAGGCGGGCCTGGTCTGCCGCTCTCCTCGGCGACCGGGCGCAGAGGGCCAGTGCCAGCAAAACCAGCCCTGCAATGACGCCTCCCGCAGCGTATCGCACCCAATCGGGGTTCTCGACCACCGGGCCGGAGAGGGGGAATTTGGGCCGGCGGTCGGCGGTCCACAGGCCCCAATTGGCGCCGACCGTGCCCTCGCTCTTGTATTTCCAGCCCTGGTCGAAGGCTTCGATGAGGTTGTAGTCGAACCCCTCCGCGCGGGCGAGGGCGATGAAGCGGCGCAGGAATACCGCCTGTTCCACCCGCCCTGGCACCGCCTCCCCTCGCGCGCGGCCCCGGCTCGGCCAGCCGGTCTCGCCGATGGCGATCGGCTTGCCGGGGAACAGCTCGGCCATCGCGCGGTACACCGCGTCGACATGCTGCACCGCGCCGTCGATGCCGGTCGGCTGGTCCTCCCAGTAGGGCAGCAGATGGATGGTCACCACGTCGACGTGGCGCGCGACCTCGGGGAATTGCCGCCAGAACTCCCACACGTCGGCGTAGGTGACCGGCTGGCGCACGGCGGCGCGCACCCGGTCGAGCGCGGCGATCAGCTCGCCGACCGGCAAGTCGCGGCGCAGCAGCACCTCGTTGCCGACCACGACGCGCTCGATCGTCTCCGGGTAGCGTCTGGCGAGCGCGATGCCTCGGGCGATCTCGGCGGCGTTCTTTGCCCGGTCGGCGCCGAGCCAGATGCCCTGCCAGACCTTCAGCCCGTGCTTCTCGGCCAATGCCGCCGCGTCATAGTTGCCCTCGGTCGCCGCGTAGGTGCGGATGGCGCGCGTTCGCGGCGCGAGCACGGCCATGTCCGCGTCGACCTCGGCCGCACTGGGAAACCGGCCAGCGAGCGGCGACTGGCCGGCGCGGAACGGTGCCAGGGAAACGGAGTTGAACCTCGCGTCCGGCATCGCGACGTCGCCGGCGCGAGGACGGTTCGGCCACCACCAGGCCAAGGCCATGAGCCCGGCGAGCAGGAGCAGGACGGGCAGGAGAATTGGCGAGGGCCGGGACATGGCGGCCGGATAGAGACGGCACTTGGCGGCGAAAGCAAGGCGGAGCAAGTTTGCAGCATGAGCATTGATGGACTAGCCGACGCGACGATCCGCCGCATCCTGGCGGATACGCGCCGCATCGCCGTGGTCGGCGCCTCGCCACGCCCGGTGCGGGCCTCCAACGAGGTGCTGCACTTCCTGATGCGGCGCGGCTACGAAGTCACCGGGGTCAACCCGGTCATCGCCGGAAGCTCGCTGCATGGGCGTCCGGTGGTGGCGCGGCTCGCGGAGGCGGCGCCGCTCGACATGGTCGATCTGTTCCGCAACTCGCGTCATGTCGGCCCGGCGGTGGACGAGGCGATCCGGCTCCGCGCCAAGACCGTCTGGATGCAGCTCGGCGTGATCGACGAGGAAGCCGCGGCGCGGGCGCGGGAACAAGGGATTGCCGTGGTGATGGATCGGTGCCCGGTGATCGAGGTTCGCCGGCTCGGGCTCTGACGGCCGGCCGCGGAAGACCGGGATGAGCAGAAAACGGGGAATGAGCAATCGCACGCTGCTCTATGTCTCGCCGGAGATACCCCGCCTCACCGGCAGCGGCATGGCGATCCGCTCGGCCTCGCAGATCCTGGCGCTATCCGAGCTGTTCGAGGTCTCGCTCGCCGTCATCGCGACCGGTATGAGCGAGGAGGCGGTGTGGGCCGGGATCGCGCCGGAGGTGCGGGCGGCCTGCGCGTCCATCGTGGTCGCGACCGCGAACCCGTTGATCGACCGCGCGCTCGCCCGCGCCGGTTCGCCGCAGGGGCGTGTGCTCGTGGAGGGCTTGTCGCCCCTGCCGCTCGGTTACGCCCGCGTGTTCCCGCTGCTCCCGGCCATCGCCGACAAGGTGGCGGCGGCGCATCCCGGCCGTCGCTTCGACGTGGTCCAGTGCTTCCGGGGCGTGACGGCGCGGATGCTCGGCCTGCTGTGCAAGCGCGGCGTTTCCTGGGGCCGCTCCGTGCTCGACCTCGACGACTACGAATCCTTCGCGAAGGCGCGCTACGTGCGCCAGTTCGCCGCGAACATCGGGCGGCAGTACACGGCGGTCCGCCGGCTTGAGGCCTGGAAGCTGCGGCGGCTGGAGGACCGTTTCGTCCCCGCCTTCGACGAGGCCTATGTCTGCTCGACGGCCGACCAGGAGATGCTGCGGGCGCGGTTTCCCGCCGTGCGCTGGACGGTGGTGCCCAACGTGGTGCCCCGGCCGCCGCCGGCCGCCCGGGTGCGGGCGGCCGTGTTCACCTTCCTGTTCGTGGGCTCGCTCGACTACAGCCCGAACCGCGAGGCCGCGCTGTTCTTCACGCGCGAGGTCCTGCCGATCCTGCGCCCCGCCGCGCCGGCGCCATTCCGCGCGGTGATCGCCGGGCGAAGCCCCGACGCCGCGATCCGGCGGCTGGCCGAGCTCGACGGCGTGGAAGTTGTCCCCGACCCGCCGACGCTCGCCCCCCACTACGCCGGGGCAGACGCCGCGATCGTGCCGGTGCGGTCCGGGGCGGGCACCCGCATCAAGATCCTCGAGGCGTTCAGTTTCGGCGTCCCCGTGGTCTCGACGGTGCTGGGGGCCGAGGGGCTCGAGCTCGCCGGCGGGACCGATCTGCTGTTCGGCGACACCGCGGAGGAGTTCGCGGCGGCCTGCCTCGATCTCATGGGCGATCCCGTCCTGCGCGAGCGCCTCGCGGAGCGCGGTCTCGCCGTGTTCGAGGAGCGATTCGGCCCGGACCGCTTGCGCACTGTATTCCGGCAGATCCATCTCGCTTGAACCACGGCCCGGCTTGAACCACGGCCCGGCTTGAAGCGCTGGGCTCCGCGGGCCACATCGGGGCTGCCGTCGGAACGGTCAACCAGAAGGACCCCAGGGGTGCCATGACCAACGAGGAACGGGACATCATCACGCGCTTCATCGAGCGGGTGGGTGGCGCGACCAGCGCAAGCGCCGGCTCGGTCCCGGGCGCCGCGCCGCCGCTGCCGCCGATCGACAAGGAGGCGGACGCCCTGATCAGCGATCTGTTCGCGAAATACCCGGAGGCGCGCTATCGCCTGACGCAGACCGCCTTCGTGCAGGAACACGCGCTCGCGGAGGCGCAGAACCGCATCAAGCGGCTGGAATACGAGGTCCAGCAGGCCCAGGCGGCGGCCCAGGAAGTGGCCGCGCAGCCGCGCTCCGGCGGGTTCCTCAGCGGGCTGTTCGGCGGCGGATCCGCCCGTCCGCCCGCCCCGACGGCGCCGTCGCCGGCGTGGAACCAGGGCGGGGCGCAGCCGCCATACGGGCAGCCCCAGGGATACGCGCCCGGTGGACCGCCCCCGCCGCCGCAATACGCGCCGGGCTATCAGCCGGGCATGTTCCAGCGGTCCGGCTCGGGGTTCCTCGGATCGGCGCTGACCACGGCCGCCGGGGTCGCGGGCGGCATGGTGGTGGGAAACGCGCTGATGGACATGTTCTCCCCGCACCGGGCGGCCGCCAGCGAGCTTGGCGCCGGTTCGGGCTTCATGCCGGCCGCCCCCGTGGACAGCCCGTGGGCCGCGCCGGCCGGCGGCAGCGATCCCGGCTATGTCGACCAGGGAACCTGGACCACGCCGGACGCGGGCGCGCAGCCCGACCAGGGCGGCTATGCCGACCAGGGCAGCTGGGACGCCGGCGGCGGCGACCAGGCGTCATGGGACACCTCGAGCGGCGACGACAGCAGCTGGAACGATAATAACTCCTAGTCGAATGCCCCTCCTCTCCCCTGCTCAGGGGAGAGGAGGGGTGGGGGGTGCCCCAGTAGTCGGGGCGAGGGGTCAGCTCAGTAATCGAACTGATACGTCAGCCCGATGCTGCTGCCGCCCGAAATCGGCCGCGGTGGCGCCGGGATTGGTGTTGGCGCCGGTGCCGACAGTGCCCTGCAGCTTGAGCCCCCTCCAGAGATCGACCTGCACCAGCCCCTGCGTGCTGGCCCCGCTGGTGCCCTGCTTGGCGCCAACGAACACGCCGGGGGCGACATAGCGGCCCGCCTGCAGGCTGGCGCTGCCGCCGGGACCGCTGCCGACCGACAGCCGGTCGAGGCCGAACTCCTTCCGCACGCTCTCGAGCGGGTTGCCGATATCGGGGCCGGCGCCGGTCAGCGAGGCCAGGGCGCCGGCGATCGAGGCGAGCTCGAACGGGCTCAGCGATGACGCGCTGCGCCTGAACAGGAGCTGGGCGAGCACCTCGTCCTGCGGCAGCTCGGGGACGCTGGAGAGAGTGATCTTGGGCGCGCTGGCGGTTCCCGAGATGGTCAGCATCGCGGTCACCGAGCCGTTGGTGCTGCTGGCGACGAAGAGCAGGCTGGGGTCGGTCAGGCTGCCGCCGTTGAAGCTGACCTCTCCCTTGGTGAAGGTCAGCGTCTGGCCGGCGATGCTGAAGGTGCCTTGCCGCATGGTGAAGCTGCCGAGCGGCTGCGGGTTCGTGCTGGTCCCGCGCAGGCGCAGCGAGCCGGCGAGCTCGGCGAATACTCCGCGGCCGCGCACGAAGACGTGCTCGGCGCTCACCGTGAGGTCCAGCGCGATCTCCGGTCCCGGCGTGGGCGGTGGCGGCGGCTTCTCGCCGGGTCGGCGCACGTTCAGCACCGCGATGCTGGGCGGCAGCTTCTCGGGGATGGCGATATCGGCGCGGTGGATGCGCACCGTGCCGCCGAGCGCTAGCTGACCGGCCAGCGCGCCGCGCAACGTGAGATCCGCGTCCAGGTCCGCGCTCAGCCGGTCGCTCGCCAGCGGGCGGGCGTTGTGCGCCGTGACGGTTACGTCGACCGCCCTGTCCGGGGTCAGCGCGCCGATGGTGCCGGAGACGCCGATGGTGCCGGGGCCGGCGCGGCCGGTGAAGCTCGCGATGCGGACCTGCTCGCCCTCCAGCGCGATCTGCGCCGTGATGGCGGTGACGTGGACGCCCTGGGCGAAATCCTGGACCTCCCCGCCGGTCAGCCGCGCGGTGCCGGAGAGGCGCGGCGCCGCCATCGTGCCCGTGACGCCGGCATCGAGCGCGAGCCGGCCGCGCACCCGGCGGCCGTTCGCGGCGAGGATCGGGTCGAGCAGCGCGAGATCGACGTTCCCCGCCGCCCGCAAATCCAGGGGACGGGCCGGGTCGATCGGCGCCGTCCCGGTCACGGTCAGGGTGGTGACGCGCCCCGCCTCGAGCCGCGCGTCGAGACGGGCGGTCTCGCCGGCGAGGTTGGCGGTCGCGGTAAGGCTGGCGGGCGGCAGCGCGCGCCCCGGTCCGGTCCGCATCCGCAATCCGGTCGCCGCGACCCGGATCGTGCCGCTCGGGCGCGCCGGCGTGCCGGTGAGCCTGGCGTCGGCTTGCAGGGCGCCATCGGCGTCGACCGCCGGCGCGAAGGGCTTGACCAGATCCGGCGTCACGTTCCGCACGACGAGGGTCAGGTCGAGCATCGGCGACAGCCGCCCGGCGAGCTCGACGGTCGCGCGCTGGAGGCCGAGCCGCAGCCGGTCCACCGTCACGCCGCCGCCGAAGCCGACCTTCACGGGGGCGACCAGCCGCGCGGTCTGGCCCTTCCAGGTCGCCTCCAGGCTGGCGACGCGGGCCTCGTGCGCCGTGGCGTCCACCGTGGTCGCGGTCTCGATCCTGGCATCCGACCCGGCGAGGTTCTGCACCGTGGCCGACAGCCGGGCGGCGAGCGCGGTCTGCGGGCCGGTCACGGTGAGCCGCGCGGACCCGCTCGCTCCCTTCGCCGCGAACCCGTCCACGGCGAGTTTGCCGTCCACCGCCGGGGTGCCGGTCGGGTCGGAGACGGTGGCGTCGAGCGTGGCGCGCGACACCGATCCGGTGCCCGGCAGCCCGGCCTCCTTCGCCTCGGCCTTGATCAGCGCCTGCTGTTTTCCCCCGTGGTCCTCGGTGGTGAGCGAGGCCATGATGCCGCCGGACAAGGGCTGGCCGACGAACGGGCGCAGATCGTCGAG
This sequence comes from uncultured Alphaproteobacteria bacterium, assembly GCA_963795435.1. GTDB lineage: Bacteria > Pseudomonadota > Alphaproteobacteria > Acetobacterales > Acetobacteraceae > JAFKFI01. The sequence continues at coordinate 1,696,372 of CAWCHV010000007.1, read as the reverse complement.
CCTGGTCATCCGCAGGTCGAGCTTGCCGAGCGGGAAGCTCGAACCTTGCGCCAGGGTCAGAGCCGCCTCGGCGTGCGCGCTCTTCCAGTCGGCCTTGCCGATGTCGAGGCGCAGCGTGCCGTCCGCGCCGCGCTCCGCGGCGGCGGCGAGCGCCAGCGGGGCGCCGGCGAGGGTGCCCTCGGCGGTGATCCGGCCCGAGGGCGCGCCGGGCAGGTGTTCGGCATCGAGATGAGCCGTGATCGGCCCGCGCGGCATCCCGCGCACCGCCACGTCGCCCGCGAGGTCGATCCGCGCCGCGAGGTCGTCGGTCGGGCCGTCCACGTGGCCCTGGGCGCTGAGGGTGCCGGCCACGGTGGGCGCGAGCACGGCGAGATCGGCAAGCGCCACCTTCCAGTCGAGATCGAGCTTTCCCTGGGCCAACCCGCCCGAGGCGGAGAGCGTGACGGTCTTGCCGTCCAGCTCCAGGCGGGACAGCGCGACGTCGCCGCCGTGGAGCGTGCAAGAGACGGCGACCCGGGCCGCGTCGCCGATCAGGCCCGGCGCGGGCGCGGTGCCGCCGGTGATGCCGAGGGTGCCGGCCAAGTCGGCCTTGGTCGCCCCATCCGCCTGCTGGGCCGCGTCGATGGTGAGGTCGGTGCGGCCGCGCAGGTCCAGCCCGCCGGCCGCCGCGAAGGGGGCGAGGTCCGGCAGGCGCAGCTTGACCTTGGCCTCTATCGCCCCCTCGGTGCGCGCGTGGCCCTCGGCGGCGATCAGCGGGTGGGCCAGGGTGAAATTCACCGGCCGCCCCGCCGCGTCGAGCCGCGCGTCGGCGGTCAGCACGAGCGGCGCGGCTTCGAGCAGGTCCGGCTTGGGGCCGGGAAGCCGCAAGCCGTCGAGCGTCGCCTTGAGATGGATCTCGCCCGCGTTGCCTTGCAGGTCGGCCGCCACCGCGCGCAGCGCCGCGCCGCCGGCCTCCAGCGCCGCGATCCGCAATGTGCCGTTGGCCTCCGGCTTGGCGAACGGGCCACGCACCGCAGCGTCGAGCCGGACGGACTGCCAGGACAGGCCGGGGCGCGGCGCCATCGCGGGCGCGCTCGCGTTCACGGTGAGATCGGCGGCATTGTGGGTCAGATCGACGCTGCCCTGAGCGGCGGCGTGCAACGGGCCGGCGGACAGGGTAAGATCGGTGGCCACCGCGTCGCGCGGGCCGTCCAATGTGGCGTCCAGCGCGATCGGGCCGAGGTTTGGCACCCCGGCGAGGCCCGAAATCAGCCCGGTTCCGGGCTCCCGCGCCGAAATACTTGCCCGGATCCGGGCTCGGTCCACCTCCGCGATCACCCGGTACAGGGCTCCCCCGCCAGGCTGGTTTGCCCCGACCGGGGCTCCTCCTCCGAGGTCGTGCAGGGTCAGGTCGGCATCGAACTGATTGCGCGAGGCATAGGTCAGGCTGCCGTCCAGCCCGAGCGCCAGGGCGGTCCCCGCCAGGGCCGGTGCGACGTCGAGCCGCGCCACCTCGACCTGCTTCACCGAGACCGTCACCGGCAGGCTCGATCCGCTGGAGGACTTGCCGGACGAGCTCTCGGCGGAGACCGGCATCCGGGCGAGGTCGGCCCGCTCGGCGGCGAGGCGTTGGGCGGCAAACTCGCCGGAGAACAGCCGCAGAGGCGACCAGTCGAGGGCGACATTTTCGGCCGTGAGGTAGGCGCCCCGTGTATCGTGCAGCTCGACGCGGACGGCGTGCAGCCGATCCGGGAAGCGGCCGGACAGGCCCGCGATGGTCAGACTGCCGCCGGTGAGCGGGCCGAACTCGCGCGCGATCAGGTCGCGGCCGGGTTGCGTGTTGCCGCCGATCAGCACGATTGCGATCAGCACGAGCGGGACCGCGACGAGAACCGCGAGCGCAATGGCAAGAACTTTGAGCAGCCGGCGCACTCAGAAGGCCTCGCCGATCCCGATGTAGAACTCCAACGAATCCGAACCCGGCTGGTGGCTCAGCGGCACCGCGATGTCGGCGCGGATCGGGCCGATCGCGGTGTAGTAGCGCACACCCGCGCCCGCGCCGACCCGCCATGTGCCGGTGCCGGGCGGACCGTTCGCCGCGACCTGGCCGGCATCGACGAACACCGCCGCGCCGAAATTCCCGACGACGCGCTGGCGCAACTCGACGGTGCCGGCCATGACCGAGGTGCCGCCCTGCGGATTGTTGCTGATCGGGAAGTGCGGCCCGACCGACTGGTAGCGGTAGCCGCGTACCGTGGCGCTGCCGCCGGCGTAGAACCGCTTGTCGGGCGGCAGATCGAACTGTGTCGCGCCCTGCGCGCTGCCGACCAGCCCGCGCAGCGCGAGCACGCTGCGGCCCGGTTCCGTGAGGTCGAGCCGGGCGAAATCGAAATAGGTCGAGCCCTGGACTTGCATCAGCACGAAGGTGACCGTCTGATGGCCGAACGACTGGGTGGGCGTGACCGCCGCCGACGCGCGGATGCCCTGCGTGGGCTCGAACAGGCTGTCGGTGCTGTCGTATTTCGCCAGGATCGGAATGCCGAGCAGCGTGTAGTCGCGGGTCAGGCCCTCCTGCTTGACGCGCTCCTGCTCGCCCGCGAGGCCGATACTGCCGCTCCAATGCTCGGAGAACTTGCGGTTCAGCAGGATGTCGGCCGTCACCGCGGTCTGCTCGTAGGCCTGCAATGTTTGCTGCACCGCGCCGAGATCGGCCTGAAATTGCTGGTCGCGGGCCAGGAAGTCCGGCTTGATGAACCGGAGGTTCACGTTGTAGCCGGGTTCCTTCTGCGCGGTGCCGCCGCCCTGCACGCCGGCCGTCAGATTGAGCTGTTCCGCGTTGCCGAACAGGTTGCGGTCCGTCCAGGTCGCGGTGACGCCGGCGCCGAGATCGGTGGAATACGCCGCGCCGAACGTCACGGTATGGCGTTTGCGCTCGGTGACATCGAACGCCAGCGGAAGCTCGCCCGCCGCGTCGAGCTGCTCCGCCGGTACCGCGCGAACCGAGGAAAACACGCCCGTCGAAAGCAGGTCTTGCCGCGCCTTCTCGATGGCGCTCGGACTGAACTGCTCGCCGGAATGCAGCAGCAGCCGCCGGCGCACGAAGCTCTCGTTCACCGCATCGAGCCCGTTGATCGCGATGGGGCCGAGATCGACACGCGGGCCGGTCTCCACCTTGTAGGTGATGTCCAGCGCGTCCTGCTGTTCGCGCAGGATCGCGACCGGCTCGCTCACCTTGGCCATCGCGTAGCCCTGCTCGCGCAGCGCGTTGAGCAGGCGGGTGCGCGCCGCCAGCACGTCGGACGCGACCGCCGGCGCGCCAGGCGCGAGATCGAGCTTGTCGCGCGCCTGCTGGGGAACGGCGCCCTCCACCTTGACGCTGCCGAGATGGAACCGCGTGCCGGTTTCCACGCTGACCGCGACCGGCACCGGCGGAGCCGCCGGAGCGGCGTCGAGCGTATCGGCGAGGGTCGGATCGTCGAGCGGCCGCCCGGCGATCCGGATTTGCACCTTGCCGTCATAGAACCCAAAGCTGTTGAGGGCGGTGCGGAACCGCTCCGCGTCCTGCTGGGCGCGGGCGATCAGCGCGAACGGCCCGACCGGCGCCTTTTCGCGCAGGCTGACCAGCACCGAGGAGCCGGTGAGCGCCTCGTCCAATTTGGCGTCCCCGGTGGGCGCGATCTTCACCTCGTAGGGCTGCGGGTCGGCCGCGCGCGAGGGTCGGCAGTCCGGCACGAGCACGGCGGCGAGAAGCAAGAACGTCGCCCTGCGGACACCGCGCGGCGGGGGCTGAAAAGGGCGCATACAGGTCAGGCTAACGCGACAATGCCCCAAGCGGCCATGCCGCGATGCGAAAGACCTGCCTCGGCCATTTCAGTAGGCTAGCCAAGCGCTTCCACTCCCGCGCCGTCATGGCCGGCGAAGGCCGACCACCCACGACCCTAGCGGCGCGCGGTAAAGTCGTGGATCGTCGGGACAAACCCGAAGGTCAGCCCGCGAGGGCGTCCTTCACCTGCTTGGCCGGCGTAAAGCCGAGCTTGCGCGAGGCGGCGATCTCGATGACCTCGCCGGTGGCGGGATTGCGGCCCTGGCGCGCTGGGCTGTCCTTCACCTTGAACTTGCCGAAGCCCGCGAGATTGACCTCCTCGCCCTTTCTGGCGGCATTGACGATGCCGCTCAGCACCGCGTCGACGGTCTTTTTCGCGGCGTTCTTCTCCACGCCTGCTTCGCTCGCGACATGATCGATCAGTTCGGCCAGCTTCATTCTGGGTCTTCCTCAGTTGTGCGGGGCGCCAGAAAGCACGCAAACGCCCGGATGTCACCCGTTCGTGCTTGCGGCGCCCGCTTGCGGCAATGGAATACCCGCGCCGATACTGCCGGGGTGGCGAAGGCCCGGTCGGCATGGACTTCCATCATCCGTCAGAGAGGCCAAGGCCCTCCAGGAGGAAAGCGAATGTTCGAAATCGGTGTATTCCACAACGGCGCGTCGAGCCTTCCGGTGGTCGTCACCAAGGACGGCGTCGCGGTGAACGACGGCTCGCTCGCCGAGGTTCACGCCGCCGCGCAGCAGGTCCTGGTCAACCAGGTCCGTCAGGGCATTCTCGCCGAGAAGCTGGGGTTCCAGTCGTTCTGGCTCACCGAGCACCATTTCCAGCCGGAAGGTGCGGAGATGAGCCCGAACCCGCTGTTCACGCAGATGGCGATCGCTTCGCAGACCAGGAAGATCCGCCTCGGCCAATGCGCCAACATCGTCGTCTGGCACCATCCGGTGCGGATCGCCGAGCAGATCGCGCAACTTGACGTGATCAGCGGCGGGCGCGTCGAATGCGGCGTCGGCCGGGGCTACCAGCCGCGCGAGAACGAGACGCTGGGACGTCCCTACGGCTCCACCATCCAGGACCAGGAGCGCAACCGCAAGGCCTTCGAGGAGGTCATCACCGTCATCCGCAAATGCTGGACGGAGCCGTCCTTCGTGCATCGCGGCGAGAACTTCTCCATCCCGCCGTCGTACACCAAGTGGAACCACAAGCAGACGATCGCCTATTTCCAGATGGACAAGGTCGAGCGTCGCCTGGAGGACGTGATCGCGCTCGGCGCGCCCGACATGTATTCCGCCGGCAATCCCGTGCAGGCGACGACGACGACGCTCAAGGAATTGCAGGTCTTTCCGCAGCCGGTGCAGAAGCCGCATCCGCAGATCTGGGAGCCGCTGACCAGCGGACGCTCGATCAAATGGGCGGCCGAGCACGGCATCAACGGCGTGTTCATCGTCGAGCCGAACGACCGCCTCAAGAAGAACATCGACATGTACTACGAGGCGGCGGAAAAGGCCGGCTGGCCCGACATGCTCGATCGCGGCAAGTTCAAATATGGCTGGGACGCGCAGAAGCGTCGCGGCATCATGACCAGCCGCTATATCCACATCACCACGCCCGGCAAGGAGAAGCAGGCGATGGAGCGCGCCGCGCGCGCGATGGAGCTGCAGTTCGACTATTACGGCCCGTTCGGCTTCGGCGCGGTCGTCGCGCGTCTCGACGAGCCGATGTTCGACCTCAACAAGCGCGTCACGGCGGAGATGCTGCGCGAGCGCGGCATCGCCATCCAGGGCTCGAAGCAGTTCGTCATCGACAACATCATGAAGATGAAGAACGAAGTCGGCTACGACGATTTCTGCTTCCTCGGCTGGTTCGAGCTCGGCGGCTTCGAGGGCAGCGAGATCGAGGACCAGATGCAGCTCTTCGCCGAGGAGGTCATGCCGGTGATCGCGCGCGAATGCGGCGGCAAGGTCGAGCTGCCGGAGCGCGGCATCAACTACGCAGCCTGAACGGCGCGGGCGGCGGCCGCGCGGTCGCCGCCCGCTCGTTCCCGATATAATAGCGGAGGAAACCAGTATGCCGAGCAAGCAGAGCGAGCAGCTCGTTACGCTATACAAGGGCTGGATCGCGGCGCTCACCGCCAACCCGGACATGCCGCTCGACGAGCTGCGGGCGATGTTCGAGCATTGGGGCGACGTGACCGCCGAGCCCGGCGGCGTCGACTACATCGAGACCGACGCCGGCGGGGTGCCGGCGCTCTGGGCGGTGCCGAAGGGATGCACCGAGAACCGCGTGCTGCTGTGCGCGCATGGCGGCGGCTACGTCACCGGCTCGATGTACACGCATCGCAAGGTCTACGGCCACTTCGCCAAGGCGATCGGCTGCCGGGCGCTGATCGTGCATTACGGCCGCGCGCCGGAGAACGTGCATCCGGGGCCGGTCGCCGACATGGTGAAGGCGTACCGCTGGCTGCTCCACCAGGGCATCACGCCGAACCACATCGCGCTCACCGGCGATTCGGCCGGCGGCGGATTGGCGATCACCACCATCCTGCGGCTGCGCGACGAAGGCCTGCCGATGCCGGCGGCGACCATGCCGCTGTCCCCGTGGCTCGACATGGACGCGACCGGCGCCACGTTCGACAGCAACAAGGAGCGCGACGTGCTGGTCACGCGCGAGATCATCCAGGGCATGTCGGCGGCCTTCCTCGGCGAAGGCGGCGACCGGCGCCATCCGCACGCCAACCCGCTGCACGGCGATTTGCGCGGCCTGCCGCCAGTCTACATCCAGGTGGGCGGCCATGAGACCCTGCTCGACGACAGCCGCGCCCTGGCCGACGCGCTGCGGCGGGTGGACGGCGACGTGACGCTCGATGTCCGCCCCGAGATGCAGCACGTCTTCCACTTCCTCGCCGGCGTCGCCCCCGAAGCGGACGAGGCGATCGGCCAACTCGCCGCCTGGGTGCGCCCGAAGCTCGGGCTGGCCTAGCGTCGCGGGCGTGGCTCCTTAGCGCGGCCGGCTCGATACGGGGACGCAAGCGATGCGGCGCCTGCCGGGAGATTTCCGCGAATGCCGGAAGTGACCGCCAGCCGCATCGCCCGGCCTGCCGTCAGGTTCCCACCAGCCCCCGCGCGAACTCCCCCGCATCGAACGGGGCGAGGGGTGATCGATTTCACTCGCTACCAAGCAAGCATTCGGTTAGCCAACCGTCCCGGTCGCCAATGCCACCGCCCATTCTGGCCGTCCATTTTCGAGGGCTCGTCGGGATGCGGACGCCCAGTCATATTCGAGTGCAAAGAGCTCCGCGCCCCAACGTCCATTGCGCTTCGTCAGGATGGCGTATCGCGCATGTGGCGAGCGGTGTTCAAGATTCCTGGCGATCGAAATGTCCGCGAATACCGGGCAGCCGACACTGCCGGGGTTCAGGATGAGACATCCGCCCGGGCCGAGCGTGACGCTTTGACGATGGCTGTGGCCGCACAACACCACACCGGCCTTGGCCGCACTTCCGAGCCGCGCCGCCAATACTTCGCGGCGTGCCGGAACGAAGCGCCCGTCATCGAGCGTCTCCTCCAGCAAGCACGCGCTGTCGTCGTCAGGCGTGCCGTGGACTGCCAAGATGCCCTCGACCAGCTCGATGCGCGGAGGCAGGCGATGCAGGGTTTGCCGTTGCCCTGGCTTCAACTCAGCGCGGGCATAGCGTCCGGCTGGCGTAAGTTTCGGGTCTGGGAATTCCTCGATCCATCGGTCGTGGTTGCCTCTTACCGTCGGCAGTTCGAGCGCCTCGAGCGCCTCGAAGGTCTCCCTGGGCCATAAAGGACTGGTGACGCAATCGCCCAGATTGACCGTGGCATCGGCGCCGCGCGCCTTGATGTCGGCGAGCACCGCCTCCAAGGCCAGGAGGTTTCCGTGGATGTCGGAAATGACCGCCAGCCGCATCGACCGATCCCCCGCTACGTCCCAACCAGCCCCCGCGCGAACTCCCCCGCATCGAACGGCCGCAAATCACCCGCTTGCTCGCCGACGCCGACGGCGTGGACCGGCAAGCCGAACTCCTGCGCCAGCGCGACCACGATGCCGCCGCGGGCGCTGCCGTCGAGCTTGGTGACGACTAGGCCGGTCACGTCCACCATCTCGCGGAACACCCGCACCTGCTGGATGGCGTTCTGCCCGGTGGTGGCGTCGAGCACCAGCAGCACCGAGTGCGGCGCCTCGGGATCCTGCTTGCGGATCACGCGGATGATCTTCTTCAGCTCCTCCATCAGCACGGAGCGGTTGTGCAGCCGCCCGGCGGTGTCGATCAGCAGCACGTCGGCGCCCTCGGCGCGGGCCCTTGTCAGCGCCTGGAACGCCAGGCCGGCGGCGTCGGCGTTCGGGGCGCCCGCGATCACCGGGGCGTCGGTGCGCTGGCCCCAGATCTGCAGCTGCTCGACGGCGGCGGCGCGGAACGTGTCGCCGGCGACCAGCACCGGGCGCATTCCCTGCTCGCGGTAGAGCTGCGCCATCTTGCCGATCGTGGTGGTCTTGCCGGTGCCGTTGACGCCGACCACCAGCACGACATGCGGCTTGCGGGCGTGGTCGATGACCAGCGGCTGCGCCACCGGGGCCAGGATCGCCGACACCTCCTCGGCGAGCGCCGTCTTGATCTCCTCGTCCGTCACCTCGGTGCCGAAGCGGCTGCGGCGGAAGCTCGCGATGACCCGTGCCGCAACCTCGGTGCCGAGATCGGCGGAAATCAGCAGCTCCTCCAGCTCGTCCAGCGCCTCGTCATCGAGCCGGCGCTTCTTGAAGACGGTGTTGATGCCCTCGGTCAGCTTCTGCGTGCTGCGCGAGAGGCCCTGCTTGAGCCTGCCGAAGAACCCGCCGAGCGCCATCAGACCGGCTCCGCGACGATGGCCTTGTCCGCCACCCCGACCGCACGTGCCGCCACGATCCGCCCCGGTTCCACCGCGCGCGCGAGCCGCACCGGCGCGAAGTGCTCGCTGCGGCCGGCATCCTCGCTCTCGACGAGCACGCTCAGCGTCCGGCCGACCTGCGCGGCGCAGAATTGCCTCGCCGCGCGCCGCCCCGCCTCGCGCAGCCGCGCCGCGCGCTCCCGCCGCACCGGCCTGGCGACCGGGGGCATCCGCGCGGCCGGCGTGCCGGGGCGTTCGCTGTAGGGGAACACGTGGAGGAATTGCAGGCCGGCCTCCTCGACGAACGCCAGTGTCTCCGCGAACAGCGCTTCGGTCTCTGTCGGGAAGCCGGCGATCAAATCCGCGCCGAAGGCCATGCCGGGACGGAGTGCGCGCGCCCGCTCGACCGTGGCGAGCGCGTCCGCCCGCAGATGGCGGCGCTTCATGCGCTTGAGGATGAGATCGCTGCCGGCCTGGAGGGAGAGGTGCAGGTGCGGCATCAGGCGCGACTCCTCAGCGATCAGCCGCCAGAGATCGGCGTCGATGGCGGCCGGGTCCAGCGACGAGAGCCGGAGGCGCGGCAGCTCGGGCACCAGCGCCAGTAGCCGCCGCGCGAGCTGCCCCAGAGTCGGCTGCCCCGGCAGGTCCGGCCCATAGCTGGTGATGTCGACGCCGGTGAGCACGACCTCGGAAAATCCCGCGGCGACCAGCGAGCGCACCTGCGCGACCACGCCGCCCACCGGCACGCTGCGGCTCGGGCCGCGGCCGAACGGGATCACGCAGAAGGTGCAGCGGTGATCGCAGCCCTGCTGAACCTGCACGAAGGCGCGCGCGCGCCCGGCGAACTCGGTCACCAGATGCGCCGCCGTCTCGCGCGCCGCCATGATGTCGGACACGCCGCCCGCCGCGTCGGTGCTCCAGCTTTCCGGCCGCAGCTTTTCGAGGTTGCCGAGCACCCTGTCCACCCCCGGAAGCGCCGACCAGGCCTCGGGGTTTATCTGTGCGGCGCATCCCGTCACCACGATGCGCGCCTCGGGGTGCTCGCGCCGCGCACGGCGGATCGCCTGGCGCGCCTGCCGCTCGGCCTCGGCCGTCACCGCGCAGGTGTTGACGATCACCGTGTCGGCCAGCGCCGCCGCGTGGCCGCGCATCACCTCGCTCTCATAGGCGTTCAGCCGGCATCCGAAGGTGACGATCTCCACCGTCATGCCGGAAAAGCCGCGAGGTCGATCACCCCGGTGAACGTTGTCGCGGTCGGGCCGGACATCAGCAGGTGGCCGTCCCGCTCCCGCCACTCGATCGCCAGCATCCCGCCGTCGAGCTCGACCGCGGCGCGCCGGTCCGCAAGGCCCCGGCGATGGGCGTTGACCAGGGCGGCGCAGGCCCCGGAGCCGCAGGCGAGGGTGAGCCCGGCGCCGCGCTCCCATACCCGAAGCCGGATGTGGTCGGGTGCCAGCACCTGCGCGAACCCGATATTGGCGCGGTCGGGAAACAGTGGATCGCGCTCCAGCGCCGGCCCCAGCGTCTCGACCGGGATGGCGGCGAGGTCGGGCACGAAAAAGGTCGCGTGCGGGTTGCCCACGCTCGCGGCGGCAGGGGCGGCGAGGGGGCCGGCCGCGAGATCGAGGTGCAGCGTATCCATCGACCGGGCGAGCGGAATGTCCTCCCAGCCCAGCCGGGGCGGGCCCATGTCCACTTCCACCTCGCCGTCCGCGCCGAGGATTGCGGTGAGCTTGCCCGAAACGGTGGCGATCGCGAGCTTGCGCTTGCGGCCCTCGCGCGCGATGAGCCCGGCGACGCACCGTGTCGCGTTGCCGCAGGCTCCCGCCTCCGAGCCATCGGGATTGCGGATGCGCATGAACGCCGCCGCCCCTGAGCCGCGCGGCGCGCGCTCGATGGTGATGAGCTGGTCGCAACCGATCCCGGTCCGCCGGTCGGCGAGCGCCGCCGCCAGCGTGGGCGTAATACCGAGCGGCCCGTCGCGCTCGTCGAACACGGCGAAATCGTTGCCGCAGCCATGCATCTTGAGGAAGGGGGCCAGCATCGCGGGGTTATATTTGCCGGCATGGGGCAAATGATAGCCCTGTCCTTTGCGCGTCCTTGCATAAGCGCCCTGCCCTGGCTATACCCCCGCCCCTGTTCGCGCGTCCGGGCCTGGAATGGGCTGCCCGGCCGCGACGCCTTGCCCGATCATCCGGTCGCGGGCGAGGCCAGAAAGAAGGAGAAGCAAATGCCCAAGATGAAGACCAAGTCGTCGGTCAAGAAGCGATTCAAGATCACCGCGACGGGCAAGGTCCTGGCCGGCCCCGGCAACAAGCGCCACGGCCTGATCAACCGCTCCCAGAAAGCCAAGCGCAGCAATCGGCGGATGCAGGTGCTGACGCCGGAGGACGGCAAGACGGTGAAGCAATGGACCCCCTACGGGCTGCGGTGAGGAGATAGCGCATGGCACGCGTCAAGCGCGGCACGACCACCCACGCCCGGCACAAGAAGGTCCTGGACCAGTCCAAGGGCTTCTACGGGCGCTCCTCCACCAATTACCGGATCGCGCTGGAGCGGCTCGAGAAGTCGCTGCAATACGCCTATCGCGACCGGCGCAACAAGAAGCGCGACTTCCGCGGCCTGTGGATCCAGCGCATCAACGCGGCGGTCCGCGAGCACGGCCTGACCTATTCGCAATTCATCGCCGGGCTGAACAAGGCGGGCATCGAGATCGACCGCAAGATGCTCGCCGCGATCGCCTACGACGATGCCGCGAGCTTCGCCGAGATCGTGAAGCAGGCCCAAGCCGCGCTGGCCGAGCCCGCCCTCGCCTGAATCCGCCTTCCCTCGGGAAGTTGGTCTGGACGGAGATAAGGGCTGCCCGCGCGTCGGGCGGCCCTTTGTCGTGAGAGAGCCATGCAAGACGACCTGCTCGCCCTGAAGACCGAAACCGACGCCGCCCTGGCGGCGGCGGCCGATTTACGCGCCTGGGACGCGGTGCGCGTCGCCATGCTCGGGCGCAACGGCCGCCTCACGACCTTGCTCAAGGAACTGGGGAAAACCCCGCCCGAGCAGAGGCGCGAGCGTGGTGCCGCGCTCAACCGGCTCAAGGACGACCTCGCCACCGCGATCGAGACGCGCCGCGCAGCACTTGAGGCGGCGGTGCTCGACGCGCGGCTGGCGGAGGAAAAACTCGACGTCACGCTGTCGCCCCGCCCTGTGCCGCAAGGGTTGATCCATCCGATCAGCCGCACCGAGGAGGAAATCGCCGCGATCTTCGGAGCGATGGGTTTTTCCGTCGCAGAAGGGCCGGACATCGAGAGCGACTGGCATAATTTCGGCGCCCTCAACATTCCGGCACACCATCCCGCGCGCGCCGACCACGACACCTTCTACCTGCCGCCGATCGGAAATGCGCCGCCGCGCGTGCTGCGCACGCACACCTCCCCGGTGCAGATCCGCTCGATGCTCGCCGCGCCGCCGCCGCTGCGGGTCATCGCCATCGGCCGCACCTACCGCGCCGACCACGACGCGACGCACAGCCCGATGTTTCACCAATGCGAGGGACTGGTGATCGACCGCGACATCACCCTCGGCCATCTCAAGGGCTGCCTGATCGACTTCCTGCGGGCGTTCTTCGGCATCGCCGGCCTGCCGGTGCGCTTCCGCGCCAGCTACTTCCCGTTCACCGAGCCGTCGATGGAGGTGGACATCGGCTGGAACCGCAGGACCGGCGAGCTTGGCGCCGGCGGCGACTGGCTGGAAATACTGGGCAGCGGCATGGTGCATCCGCGCGTGCTGGCCAATTGCGGGCTCGACCCGCGCGAGTGGCAGGGTTTTGCGTTCGGCATGGGAGTCGAGCGCGTGACCATGCTCAAGCACGGCATCGCCGATCTGCGCCCATTCTTCGAGAGCGACATCCGCTGGCTGCGCCACTACGGATCAAGCCCGCTCGCCCCGGTGATGCTGCATGAGGGGCTGGCATGATGCTTGACGCGCGACCCCCTCACCCAGCCCTCTCCCCCAAGGGGGAGAGGGCTTTCTTCTCCCTCTCCCCCTTGGGGGAGAGGGCCGGGGTGAGGGGGTGCGCTCCGCACAACCCCACGAGCCGAAACTCATGAAATTCACCCTCTCCTGGCTGCGCGACCACCTCGACACCGACGCGCCGCTCGACCGCATCACCGACACGCTCACCATGATCGGCCTCGAACTCGAAGGCGTGCAGGACCGGAGCGCCACCTTGGCGCCGTTCCGCATCGCCCGCGTGATCGAGGCGGCGCCGCACCCCAACGCCGACCGGCTGCGCGTCTGCCATGTCGATACGGGCGACGGCGTGGTCTCGGTGGTGTGCGGCGCGCCCAACGCGCGCACCGGCATGAAGGGCGTGTTCGCCGCGCCGGGGAGTTTCATCCCGGGCTCCGGCCTCACGCTCAAGACCGGCGAAATCCGCGGCGTGCAAAGCGCCGGGATGCTGCTGTCCTATCGCGAGATGGGGCTCGGCGAGGATCACACCGGCATCGTCGAGCTGCCCGATGACGCGCCGGTGGGCGCGGCCTATGCGAGCTGGGCCGGGCTCGACGATCCGGTCATCGAGATCGGCGTCACGCCCAACCGGGGCGACGCGCTCGCCATCCGCGGCATCGCCCGCGACCTGGCGGCCGCCGGCGTGGGCACGCTGAAGCCGTGGCACCCGGCGCCGGTCCCGGCCGCGTTCCAGGGCGGGCTCCGATGGAAAATCGCGTGGCCGGCGGCGTGCCCCTGGGTGCTCGGCCGCACCATCCGGGGCGTGCGCAACGGGCCGAGCCCCAAATGGCTGCGCGACCGGCTGACGGCACTCGGCCTGCGCCCGATCAACGCACTCGTCGACGTGACGAATTTCTTCACGCTCGATCTCGGCCGCCCGCTGCACGTGTTCGATGCGGACAAGGTGGCGGGCGACGTGCTGACGCTGCGGCCGGGCGCCGGGGAGACGTTCCGGGCGCTCAACGGGCGCGACTACACCGCGACACAAGAGGATTGCGTGATCGCGGACGCGGCCGGGATGCAGTCGCTGGCCGGCGTGATCGGCGGCGAGGCGACCGGCTGCGACGGAACGACGACCACCGTGTTCGTGGAATGCGCCCTGTTCGACCCGATCCGCGTCGCGCTGACCGGCCGCCGCCATCAGATCGCCTCCGACGCGCGCCAGCGTTTCGAGCGGGGCATCGACCCCGCGCTGATGCCGGACGCCACCGAGGCGGCCACGCGCATGATCCTCGACTTCTGCGGCGGCGAGCCCGGCGCGGTGGTGAGCGCGGGGGGCGAGCCCGCATGGCAGCGCGACGCCACCATGCGCTTCGAGCGGCTGGCCGGGCTCGGCGGCGCCGACGTGCCGCCGGATGAGGCGGTCGGCGCGCTGGAACGGCTCGGCTTTGCGGTGCGCCAGCGCGATGCCGTGCGCGTCACCGTCGCCGTGCCGTCCTGGCGCAACGACGTGGCGGCGCAGGTGGCGCTCGATCAGGCCGACATGCTCCCCGCCTCCGGGGTCGCGGCCGAGGGCTGCGCCGAGATCGAGCCGGAATGCGATCTGATCGAGGAGGTGCTGCGCCTGCGCGGCCTTGACGCGGTCCCGCCGGTCTCGCTGCCCCGCGCCGCTCCCGTGCCGGCGGCCACATCGACTCCGGCCCAGACGCGCACCGCGCTGGCCCGCCGCACGCTCGCCGCACGCGGGCTCGCCGAGTGCGTGACGTTCAGCTTCATGGCGGCCAAGGAGGCGGCGCTGTTCGGCGCCACCCCCGAAACCTTGCGCCTGCTCAACCCGATCGCCGCCGACCTCGACCAGCTCCGCCCCACGCCGCTCGCCACCTTGGCCCTCGCGTCGGCGCGCAACGCGGCCCGCGGCTTCCCCGATGCCGGCCTGTTCGAGATCGGCCCCGCCTTCGCCGAGGACGCGCCCGACGGGCAGCAACTGGCCGCCGCCGGCCTGCGCGCCGGCGTGACGCCGCGCAGTTGGATCGCGCCCGCTCGCGCGTTCGACGCGATGGACGCCAAGGCCGATCTATGGGCCGCGCTGGCGGCGCTCGGCGTGCCGATGGAGGCGCTGACCGTCACGTCCGACGCGCCCGGCTTCTACCATCCGGGCCGCTCCGGCACCGTGCGGCAGGGGCCAAAAACCGTGCTCGGCACCTTCGGCGAACTGCACCCGCGCATCCGCGCCGAGCTTGACCTGCCGGGCACCGCCGTTGCCTTCGAGCTGTTCCTCGACGCCGTCGCCGAGCCCAAGCGGCGCCGCAAGGCCGCGCCGGACCTGCCGGCCTATCAGCCGGTGCGGCGCGACTTCGCCTTCATGGTGGACGCGGCGGTGAGCGCCGACGCCGTGCTCCGCGCCGCGCGAGGCGCCGAGCGCGCGCTTACCGCCGGGGCCGCGGTGTTCGACGTCTACACCGGCGACAAGCTGCCCCCCGGCAAGAAATCCGTCGCGATCGAGGTGACGTTCCAGCCGCGCGAGCGGACCCTCACCGACGCCGAGATCGAGGCGGCGGCGCAGAAGGTGGTCGCGGCGGTTGCCAAGGCGACGGGCGGGGCGCTGCGATAGCTGACAATCCGCGACCCCGAAGCCTATATTCACGTCATGTCCGAAGCGGCGCACCCGCGGCGCATGACCGCCGACGAATTCATCGCGTGGGCGATGGAGCAGCCGCGCGGCCAATTCGAGCTGGCCGGCGGCGAGGTCGTCGCGATGGCGCCCGAGCGTTTGAGCCACGCAGAGGTCAAGGGCATGTTCTTCAGGCGTCTGGCCGAGGAAATTGAGCGGCTAGGCCTCGACTGCTTCGCACTTCCGGACGGCATGTCGGTTCGGATCGACGACGAGACCATATACGAACCGGACGCGCTCCTTCGCTGCGGCCCGAGGCTGCCGGGAGATACCGTGCAGGTGACTGACCCGCTTGTCATTGTCGAAGTTCGATCCAGGAGCACCCAGGCGCTCGACACCGGGCTCAAGCTCCTCGGCTATTTCCGGCTGCCCTCGCTGCGGCATTATCTCATTGTTCGCGCCGAGGAACGCATCGTGATCCATCACCAGCGCCGGACCGATGCCGACGAGATCACGACCCGCATCATTCGGGATGGCGGCGCGGTGGCGCTTGACCCGCCGGGAATCGTGCTGCGCGACCTGTTTCCCGCGCCATAGCTGACATCCGGCTGCGTCTGCCCTATCTCATCGCTACACCAGCCGGCTATCTCGCCCGGCGCTGCCAGGCAACCCATGACCGACACGCCCATCGACCATATCCGCAACTTCTCGATCATCGCCCATATCGACCACGGGAAATCCACCCTGGCCGACCGGCTGATCCAGGCCACCGGCGCGCTCAGCGACCGGGAGATGACCAACCAGGTGCTCGACAACATGGAGCTCGAGCGCGAGCGCGGCATCACCATCAAGGCGCAGACCGTCCGCCTCGCCTACCGCGCACGCAACGGCGAGATGTACGAGCTCAACCTGATGGACACGCCGGGCCACGTCGATTTCGCCTACGAGGTCAGCCGCAGCCTCGCCGCCTGCGAGGGCTCTCTCCTGATCGTGGACGCCAGCCAGGGCGTCGAGGCGCAGACGCTGGCCAACGTCTATCACGCCATCGAGGCGGGGCATGAGATCGTGCCCGTGCTCAACAAGATCGACCTGCCGGCCGCCGAGCCCGAGCGGGTGAAGCAGCAGATCGAGGACGTGATCGGCCTCGACACCTCGGACGCCGTCGAGATCAGCGCCAAGACCGGCCTTAACATCGAAGGCGTGCTGGAGGCGCTGGTGCATCGCCTGCCGTCGCCCCAGGGCGACGCCGCGGCGCCGCTCAAGGCGCTGCTGGTGGATAGCTGGTACGACCAGTATCTCGGCGTGGTGATCCTGGTGCGGGTGAAGGACGGGCGGCTCAAGCGCGGCCAGAAGATCCGCATGATGTCCACCGGCGCGGTGCATGTCGTCGAGCAGGTCGGCGTGTTCTCGCCCAAGATGATCCCGACCGACGACCTCTCGCCCGGCGAGATCGGCTACATCACCGCCGCCATCAAGACCGTCGCCGACTGCAACGTGGGCGACACCATCACTGATGACCGCACGCCCGCCGCCGAGGCGCTGCCCGGCTTCAAGCCGTCGGTGCCGGTGGTCTGGTGCGGCCTCTATCCGGTGGACGCCGATGACTTCGAAAAACTCCGCGAGAGCCTCGGCAAGCTGCGGCTGAACGATGCCTCGTTCCACTACGAGCCGGAGACCTCGGCGGCACTCGGCTTCGGATTTCGTTGCGGCTTTCTCGGGTTGCTGCACCTCGAAATCATCCAGGAGCGGCTGTCGCGCGAGTTCGCCCTCGAGCTGATCGCGACGGCGCCCTCGGTGGTCTATCGCCTCTACCGCACCAACGGCGAGATGCGCGAGCTGCACAATCCCGCCGACATGCCGGACGGCAGCGTGATCGACCACATCGAGGAGCCGTGGATCAGGGCCACCATCCTGGTGCCCGACGACTATCTCGGCGCGGTGCTGACCCTGTGCAACGACCGGCGCGGCGAGCAGGCGGACCTCACCTATGTCGGCAACCGCGCGATGGCGGTGTATCGGCTGCCGCTCAACGAGGTGGTGTTCGACTTCTACGACCGGCTGAAATCGGTGTCGCGCGGCTACGCCAGCTTCGACTACCAGATGGACGGCTACGCCGAGGCCGACCTCGTGCGCATTTCCATCCTCGTCAACGGCGACCCGGTGGACGCGCTCTCCTTCATCGCCCATCGCAACGCGGCCGAGAGCCGCGGGCGGGCGATCTGCGCGCGGCTCAAGGACCTGATCCCCCGCCAGCTGTTCAAGATCGCCATCCAGGCGGCGATCGGCGGCCGCGTGGTGGCGCGCGAGACCATCGGCGCGCTGTCCAAGGACGTGACGGCCAAGTGCTACGGCGGCGACATTTCGCGCAAGCGAAAGCTGCTGGAGAAGCAGAAGGAGGGCAAGAAGCGGATGCGCCAGTTCGGCAAGGTCGACATCCCGCAAAGCGCATTTCTGGCCGCGCTGAAGATGGATGGGTAGGGCGCAGCAATACCACTCCCTGTCATGGTCGGCGAAGGCCGACCATCCACGGCTTCAGCGCGGTTCACGAAAGCCGGTCGTCGAGATCCTCCCAAGCCGGGTTCTGCCCGCAAATGAGACGCACCTTCCAGGCTCGATCCCAACGTTTCAGCGCCTTTTCGCGCCGTATTGCCTCCCGGATGTCCTCGTGCCGCTCGACGAACATGAGTCGTTTCAGGCCAAATTGCTTGGTGAAACCGTCGATGAGGCCTCGCGGTGCTCCCATGTGCGTCGGGCGATATCGCTGGTGACACCAATATAGAGTGTGCCGTTCGGCCTGTTCGTAACGACATAGACCCATCCGCCTTGCATCCGGCAGCGTGGTCCCATGCCGCAGCGGTATCGACAGTCACTTTCGTCGTCCTCGGGCTTGCCCCGAGGACCCACGACGTGGTTGCCCGCGCGAAAGTCGTGGATGGTCGGCCTTCGCCGACCATGACGGTACGGGAATGGAGACACGCGGCCAGTAGGGCTCACCGCCGACTGCCTTCGGTCAGCCCACGCCGAACACGCGCATCGCCTCGTCGCCGTAGTGGTTGATCACCTTCACCGCGATGCGGCCCGAGCGCGGCGGCGGGAAGGGGCGGCTCTCGGTCCGGTAGAGCGTCGCCCAGGCGTCCGGGTCGATTTCCGCCTTGAGCGCCGATTTCAGCTTCTCGAACGGGTCCTTGCCGCCAAGGAAATAGGCGTGGCGAACGAAGAAGCTGTCGCCGTCATAGTCGGTGTCGATGAACCAGCAGGCGACATCCTCCTCGACGCGGCCGGAGCTGCGTACCTCGCCGGTGGTGGGATCGAAGATGTCGATGCCGCGCAGCCGCACGGTGCAGTCGCCCGAAGCATCGCGATCGAGCGCGATGTCGGGCTCGCCGAACACCACGAACAGGTTGCCGCCGCCCGCCTTGTAGGCGTCGGCGGCGTGCAGCTCCTGGCTCATGCGCGCCTTCAGCACGACGAGCCGGCCGAGGTTCATCGTCGTCTCGCCCACTTGCGGATCGAAGGCGAAGCCGCAGACGACGAGCGCGTCCGCCCAGTCCCGGCATTCGCGCGCGGCGGCGCGCACCAGATCCTGGCTCACGGTGCCGTATTCGGGACCGATGACGATTGCGGCGCGGCGCGGCGCCTCGCCCTCCGTGTAGGTCGCCTCGGCGGCGACGTAGCCCTGGCCGGGCCACGGGCGGATAGTGGCGAAGCCGAGGCGTTCGTTCTTGCGCGTGTTCTGCACGCCCGCGCGGGCGAGATTGTCGAGCACTGCGGTGACGAAATCGTCGCTGCCGCTGTCCTCGGACGCGGCCTTGGCGCGCAGCCGTCGGCGCGGCGGCAAGGCCTCGCCGTCGGCCTCGTCGAGTGCCGCGAGCAGCGCCTCGTCCTCCTCATCGGGGATGGGCAGCACGCGGTGCGGCGAGAGGCTTTCCACGGTGAACGGGCCGGTGACGCGCACCGTGTTCTTCTTCTGATAGGGCCGATCGTGGAGATACTCGGTATCGGCATTGCGCGCGATCGAAGCGTCCATCTCCGCCTGCCGCTCCCGCCGCGCCCGCCAGAACGCCGCATGAGCCACCAGCGCCGTCTCGGGCGCGCTCTCGGGGAGCGTGCGCGGCACCTGCCACTCCTCATGCGCCGCGCCGAGTGCCGCGTTCAGCGCGGCGCGCGCCGCATCGAGCGCGGGCTGCCATTTTTCATGGATGACGTCGATCTCGGCGTTGTTGGCGATGACGCTGGACGTGATGCGGCTTGCCCGCTCCAGTACCAAACCCTGGCGGATGTCGTTTTCAAATGCTCCTTCTTCCGCTGGGCGGCCCGTGATCTCCGCTTCCTTTCTTGCGCCTTCCTCGCTGTCGCGCAGCAGAAAAGCGTCATGTCGGGCGGAGGTCAGCCGCGTCCGCGCCAGCGCGAGGGCCACGCGAGACGTGTCGATGGTGATCCAGCGCCTTCCCCATTGCTCGGCGACAAACGCTGTCGTACCCGAGCCACAGGTCGGATCGAGCACGAGATCGCCCGGGTCCGTCGTCATCAGGATGCAACGACGCACCACTTCTTCGTTCGTCTGGACGACATAGATTGGGCGCGGGGGTCCGCCCAGCCCATCCCACCAGTTCGAGATCAGCTTATAGGGAAAGTCATTGAGGTAACGCTTGAAACCCGGCGCGTTGGTTGAGCCAATCAGGCGTTCGGCAGTAACCACGCGCTGCATCGCCGTGATCCGCCCCGGCTCGGCCTTGCTCACGTGACTCCAGCAGCGTCCTTGAGGCGGCGGCACCCGGGTGCCCTGGAACGTTACCGGGTCCATCTGATTAGCACGCTCGCCGCCGTTTGTGATCGGCCAGGATCGGAACAAGCGCCCCCCTGGATAATCACGCAAGATTTGCTGCGGCCGAAGCCGGTAGTCGATGGCTTCGCCGTTTGGCGCGCGCAAGTCTGCCAACCGCGACTCTGAGCCATCCGGCAGTTCGATTAGCGTGAATTCGTCCAGAGTGTCGGCGTCGAGCTCGCGCTTCTCGAATAACGACCGAAACTTGACCAGACCAGTCCCGCGCGGGTTCCGGCTATACCACAGGATGTAGTCATTGACCGGGTCGATGAGCGTGCTGCGCTGAGCTCCCTTCTTCTTGAGCACGATCGTGACGACCCCGTTGTCGGGGCCGAACACCTCGTCCAGCAGCGCGCGCACGCGATGCACATTCTCGTCGCCAATCTGGACGAAAATGCTACCGCTCTCGGTCAGCAACTCGCGCGCGATCACCAGCCGATCGCGCAAATAGCTCAGGTACGAATGGATTCCGTCCTTCCACGTATCGCGGAACGCCTTGATCTGCTCGGGCTCACCGGAGAGATCACGGGCGGTTTCGCCTACGACTCGATTGCGCGTGCTCGGCTGCCAGTTGCTAGCGAAGCGAATGCCGAAAGGAGGGTCCAGGTAGATCGTCTGCACCTGGCCGCGCAGGCCCTCCTTCTCGGCGAGGCTGTTCATCACCAGCAGCGAGTCGCCCAGGATCATCCGGTTCGACCAGTTCTCGGCGTGGGCGTAGAATTCGAGCTTCGCCTCCGGGTCGGCGATGCGGTCGAAACCGCCGAACAAATCGGCTTGCGGCTCCGCGCTCTGCCGGCTCTGGCGTTGCAGGTCGCGGATCAGCGCCTCGGGGAGAACCTTCTCCTGGATGTAGATCGGCACCGTCGGCACGGCGAGCGGTGCGGCGTCCTGCTCGTCCTTGCCGCGCCAGACGAGTTGCGGGTCGAGGTCCGGGTTGCGCGGATAAAGCCGCGGCGGCGCCGCGGCTTCCGCTTCCGCCATCAGCCCGGAGGTCTCCGCCGTCGGGATGTTGCGGCGCGTGATGTCGGCGGGATGGCGCAGCGTCTCCACCTCGGCGGCGGGCGCGGCGGTCGGTTGCTTGGTGCGAGGCGGCATGAGGAAGAGTCCGGTCAGGCGGTGAGGGCGAACGGGGCGGCCGGGCGGGGGCGCCCGGCGAGATGGGCGCGGATCGCCTGCTCCACGCCATACGGCCCATCGAGCCGCAGAAAATCCCAGCGCCCGTAGCGCCCCGCCGCGTTCACCGCCGGAACCCACAAGCGTTGCATCGTGTCGTGCTTTGCGTCGTCGCGCCCGTCGCGCTCCCCCTTCACCTCCAGCACGAGACGCAGCGGATCGTTCGCACCCGCCTTGTCATTCAGCACGGCGATGAAGTCCGGGCGATACTGGTGCTCCGCGCCCGCATGGGTGTAGGGCACCTCGAACCCGAGCCGGTCGTTCTTCACGTAGCGCAGCACCTCACCCATGCCCTCCAGCGCCTGCGCGCAGGCCGCCTCCCAGTCGCCGTCGCAGACCACGAGGTTCACCTGACATCGCGCCGGATCGGTGCGCCAGAAATTGGTCTTGGTCGTGACGAAGCCGACATGCCTGCTGCTGCCGGTCTCGTTATAGGCGTCCATGATCGGGCGCAGCGTTTCGTCGCCGCGCTCGGTTTCCAGACAGGCGCGATAGATGCGCTCCGCCGCCCGGTCGCCCACGTCGCCCCAGAGCAGGTAGGCCGGGTGCGTGCCGCCGACGCAGGTGAGGCACTCGGCCATCCAGCGCCGCGTGATGCCGAGCAGCGCGGGAAAAAGCCACGGCTTGCGGCCGCCCTCGGCATCCCGGAACCAGCGATCGAGCGCGCGGCTGGCAAGGCGGAACGCGATCTCGGCCTCCCGACGGGACGCCATCTCGTCCAGCGTGAGTCGGGCCTCCTCGCCCGCCAGCGGCGCGTTGATCGCGTCCGGCGGGGCCATCTCCGGCGTGATGGTGAGCTGGCTCTCGTCGGTGAACCGCGCCGTGAGCCGTCCGGCCGGGAGCACGACACGATAGCCGATGACGCGCGGGAAGCGGATTTCCAGTGCCTCCCGCCCTTTCACCGCCTCCACGCGCGTTGTCGGCTTCGGCGGGGTGTAGTCGGCCGCCGAATTGGCCGGGATGAAGGAGAACGGAATCCCCAGCACGTCGGCGTATTCCGGCTCGAACAGGCCGTTGCCGCTCGCATCCTGCCCGGCCGGTCGTAGGAGACGCGGCGCAGCGCCCGGCCGATCACCTGTTCGCACAGCAGCTGCGTGCCGAAGGCGCGTACGCCCAGCACATGCGTGACAGTGCGCGCATCCCAGCCCTCGGTGAGCATCGAGACCGACACGACGCAGCGGATCTGCTCGCCCAGCCGCCCCTGCTGCCCCACCGTATTCATCGCCTCGCGCAGCAGGTCTGCGTCGGCGAGCGAGTTGGCTTCGGCATGACGGCCGCGGGTGCGCAGCTCGCGCTTGAACGCGTCGATTTCAGGCTGCGCGAGCTTGTGGAAATTGTCGGAGAGCGCCTCGCCGCTTTCCAGTTCCTCGCTGTCGATCAGCATCGTGACCGGTCGCGGCGCGAAGCGGCGCTGTCCCGGCCCGCCATCCTCGACATTGGAGAACCGCGGAAGCTTTCCGGCGATCAGCACGCGATGCTCGGTGCCGTCCGGCGCGCGCTCCTTCTTCTCGTAGCCAGCGATCCAGTCGAACACGAGCTTCGATGTCGCGGTGTTGTTGCACACCACGATGAACACCGGCGGCGTCGGCCCGCCTTTGCCCCACCAATTGGCGAACACCTTGGCGTAGTGGCCGTAAAGCGATTGCAACGCGCCCGTGAGCTGGGTCGGCAGCCTCTCGGGGTCCAGTGCGCCGGCCTGCTTGCCGCGCCCGGCCCGGGGCAGCTTGGTGTCGCCCTGTGTCTGAATGTAGCGATAGAGATTGCGGTAGATCGGCTCGTCGGCGCCCGGCACGTCCTGCACCGGCACGCGCGGCACCTTGACGATGCCGCACTCGATCGCGTCGATCAGCGAGAAGTCGGAGACAACCCAGGGAAACAGCTCGTTCTCTTGGTAGCCGGAGCCCCGCAGGAAGAATGGCGTGGCCGAGAGGTCGTAGACCTGCACGCCGCGTTTCGTCGTGCGCTGCAACGCCTCGATGCCGCTGATCCAGAGCCGCGCGGCGGCGTTGTTCTTCCGCGCCTCGGCCTTGCCCTCGGTGTCGAGCTTCGGCGCGCTCGTCGGCTCCTTGCCCCCGACCCGTTCCCGGTAGCAATGATGCGCCTCATCGTTCAGCACGAGGATGCGCCGGCGCCCCAGCAGATCGCGGCAAACGCGCTGGACCATCTGCGCCTCGGTCTCCAGCGTCTCGACCGGCCCGTCCCGTCCCCCCAGAACGGCTTTGACGAGCTTGGGCGCGTCCAGCGTCTCGCGGCGCTGGAACCCGTGGTAGTTGACGATGGCGATCTGCGCCCGGTGCAGATCGTCGCGCATCTCGCGCGGCACGATGTCGTGCAGCCCGTAGGTGTTGTCGGGATCGGACGGCTGCAGCACACGCAGCCGGTCTCGCACGGTGATGCCGGGTGCGACGATGAGAAAGCCGTCGGCGAAGCGCGCGGAGTTGCGCGCGCGGGCGGCGTTGAGCGCCTGCCAGGCGATCAGCATCGCCATCACGGTCGTCTTGCCGGCGCCGGTCGCGAGCTTGAAGGCGATCCGCGCGAGGTCGGGGTTGGCCTCGGCGTTGAGCGCGCGGAGGCGGTCGCGCTCCCGTTGCGGCGCCACCTCCGCCAGCCAGATCGCGGTTTCGGCCGCTTCGATCTGGCAAAAGAACAGCCGGCGCTGCCGGGCGGGATCGCGCCAATACCGCAGGAGGCGCGCCGTGACCGGGGTGACGCTAGTGGCCAGCCCCGCCTCTCCCATCGCGCGCCACGCCGCGACCTTGGAGCGGATTTCATTGATGTAGTCGTTCGATTGGCGTCTGCCCTGCTCGTCCTCGAGGCCGAGTTCCGGCTGGCTCTTGTCCCTGTGCTTGGGCGGCGGCACCGGGACGACGAACTCGCTCCGCCGCCGGCCCGCCGCGGTGATGCCGGTCGGAACCCCGTTCTCATCGAGCACCCAATGACGGGTTGGCTCGGCGAACGGGCTGTTCAAGATCGGATTGTCGATCGCAACGGCGGGCACGTGAGTATTTTGGCATGTCCCTGCACGCGGTGGTAGGGCCAATCGCGCGTCGGTTGAGGGGACGCGCCGAGCGAGGCGTCTTGCTCCCATCCGGCGCGCAGGCACCACCTTGGCCTTCGCGCCCCGCCCTGCTAGTTTTGGCTCCTTACGGGCTGGAGGGATGGCCGAGCGGCTTAAGGCGCACGCTTGGAAAGCGTGTGTGCGTTAACGCGTACCGTGGGTTCGAATCCCACTCCCTCCGCCATGCCGCCGACTCTGCGTCATGCCGCGTGCTGAGCTATCCGGGGGCGGCCTGTCAGTCCATTATAGCCCCTCGCCCCTCGTAAAATCTGTGGGACGCAAATGGTCGAATTTCAGCCTGACGGTTGGCACACGGTCACACCACGGATTTTCACTAAGGACGTGAGCGGTTTGGTGGAATTTCTCAAGATCGTGTTCCACGCCACTGGAGATTACCGGATCGGTGCGCCGACGGAAGTCAGGATTGGCGATTCGATCGTGATGGTGAGCGGCGAAGGCGAACGCGAGGCGATGTCGGCTTTCCTGTACGTGTATGTCGAAGACGCCGATGAAACCTATCAACGCGCCATCGTTGCAGGTAGCGAGTTGATCGAGGAACCTGGGGACACGCCCTATGGTGATCGGCGAGCGATGGTGCGCGATAGATGGAGCAACAGTTGGCAAATCGCAACGCATCGGCGTCCCGACCAAGCAAACAGGTCATAGGACCATAGGTAGAAGCCAAGGCGCTGCCCCGGCTCCCGATCTGGAGCGAGCCGCCCCGGACGCATGCCTTCCCCTTGCGCCGGAAAAATTTTGCGCTCCAAGTAGTCCGCGCAAGCCTCGGGAGGGAACGGTCATGCCCATCCAGTGTCCCACGCCGAACCAACTCCGCGCGGTCGCCGCGCAATGCGGGCTGTCGCTGTCGGACGCCGATGTCGAATCCTTCCGCCAGCTCATGCGCGGCTCGATCGCGCACTACAACGCGGTGGACGCGATGCCCGACGAGGTGCCGGAAGTCCGCTATCCCCGCACCCCGGGCCACCGCCCGCCGGCGGACGACAACCCGCATAATGCGTGGTACCGCAAGACCTCGATCGCGGGTGCGCCCAGCGGCCCACTTAAGGGCAAGCGCGTGGCGCTCAAGGACAACGTGATGCTCGCCGGCGTGCCGATGATGAACGGCGCCGCCACCCTCGAAGGCTACACCCCCGATTTCGACGCGACCATCGTCACGCGCATGTTGGACGCCGGTGCCGAGATCGTCGGCAAGGTGCATTGCGAGTTGTTCTGCCTGTCCGGCAGCAGCCACACCAACGCGACCGGGCCGGTGCATAACCCGCACAAGCGGGGATACTCGGCCGGCGGCTCGTCCTCCGGCAGCGGCGTGGTCGTCGCCCTCGGCGAGGCGGACATGGCGATCGGCGGCGACCAGGGCGGCTCGATCCGGATGCCGTCGTCGTTCTGCGGCATCTACGGCATGAAGCCGACCTGGGGCCTCGTGCCGTACACCGGCATCATGCCGATCGAGATCTATGTCGACCACACCGGGCCGATGACGGCGACGGTGGCGGACAACGCCCTGTTGCTCGAAGTGATCGCGGGCGACGACGGCTACGATCCGCGCATCAAGGCGCCGAGAGTGCAACCCTACACGCGGATGCTGGAAGGCGGCGTCGGCGGCCTCAAGATCGGCGTGCTGGCCGAGGGGCTCGACCAACCCGGCGCGGAGGCCGCCGTCACCGCCAAGGTGCGCGACGCGGCGGGGCGGCTGCGCGACCTCGGCGCGGAGGTCGGCGAGGTGTCCGTGCCGATGCACCGCGTCGCGCCGGCGATATGGACGCCGATCGGTGTCGAGGGATTGACCCAGACGATGATGTGGGGCGACGGCTTCGGCTTGAGCCGGCCGGACCTCTACGCCGTCTCGCTGATGGACTTCCATCGCGGCTGGCGGCGTCGCGCCGACGACATGTCCGAGACCACCAAGCTCATGCTGATGCTCGGCACCCACATCAACAACGTCTACGGCTCGCGCTACTACGGCAAGGCGATGAACATCTCGCGCCGCCTGACCGCCGCGTACGACCGCGCGCTCGCGGAACATGACCTGCTGCTGATGCCGACGACGCCGATGAAGGCGACCAAGCTGCCCGAGCCCGACGCCAGCCGCGAGGAATACGTCCAGCACGCGCTGCAGATGATCGGCAACACGGCACCGTTCAACATCACGCATCACCCGGCGATGTCGCTGCCGTGCGGCATGGTCGATGGATTGCCGGTGGGACTCATGCTGGTCGGGCGGCACTTCGACGAGCCGACCATCTACCGCGCGGCTTACGCATTCGAGCAGTCGGGCGACTGGCGCTCCATGTGAAGCCGTGAGGCGGATCGCCTGATGGACACAGTGCTGACGGCGCTGTTCGAGATCATCAGCTACGGCGCGATCACAGTGCTCGTGGTGCTCGGCCTCGGCGTCATCGCGAGCATGATGGGGATCTTCAATTTCGCGCAGGGCGAGTTCGTGCTGCTCGGCGCCTACACGACGTATCTTGTGCATGGCGCGGGGCTCCCCGTCTGGCTCGGCATGGTGTGCGCGCCGTTCGCGGTGGCGATCGTCGGGCTGGTGCTGGAGCGCCTCGTCATCCGCCGCTTCTACGCGGCGCCTCTCGTCGCGATGCTGGGCACCTACGCCCTCGGGCTCATCATCCGCGAGAGCGTGCGCGGCCTGATCGGCGGGCTCTATATCGCCGTTCCCGCGCCGGTCGACAGCGTCATCGTCGTGGGCGGGCTGCATCTCTCGGCGTGGCGTCTCGTCATTATCGTCGTCACCGCACTGGTGATGACGGCGAGCTATCTGCTGTTGAGCCGCACCCCGTTTGGGCTGCGCATCCGTGCCTCGCTCGACAACCCGAGCCTCGCGCGGGCGTCGGGGATCCGGATCAACGCGATCTATGCCGCCACCTTCACCTTCGGCGCGGCACTCGCCGGGTTGGCCGGGGCGCTGCTGGTGCCGGAGTTCAGCCTGTTCGCCGATCTCGGGCTGCGTTTCCTGATCCAAGGCTTCGTCGCTGTGCTGGTCGGCGGCATCGGCACCTTCGCCGGCCCGCTCGCGGGCGCCGGCGTCGTCGGGATGCTAAGCTCGGCGCTGCCCTGGGTGATCTCGCCGGTGGTCGCCGATATTCTGGTCTTCGTGCTCGCCATGATCTTCATCAAGTTCCGGCCGCACGGTCTCGTCTCAGGCAAGGGGGTCTGACGCATGGCCACATCATCGAGCGCGCTCACGCGGCGTCACCTGCTGACGGGTGTGCTGGCGACGGGCGCCGGAAGCTGGGTCATCCGGCCCGGCTGGGCCAACGCCGCCGCCGGCCCGATCAAGGTCGGCATCGCGACCGACCTCACCGGGCCGATCGGCGTCGCCGGCAATCCGGAGGCGAACACCGCCAAGATGATCGTGCAGGACATCAACGCCGCGGGCGGGCTGCTCGGCCGCCCGATCGAGCTGCACATCGAGGACACCGCCTCCAACGAAGCCACCGGCGTGACCAACACGCGCAAGCTGATCCAGCGCGACCACGTCGATTTGGTGATCGGCGGCATCACCAGCTCGATGCGCAACGCCATCAAGGACGTCATCATCGGGCGCGGCAGGACGCTGTACATCTATCCCGTGCTCTACGAGGGAAAGGAGTGCACGCCGCACCTGTTCTGCACCGGGCCGACACCTGCCCAGCAATGCGACGAGTTCATCCCGTGGCTCATCAAGAACGGCGGCAAGCGGTTCGCCCTGCCGGGTTCCAACTACATCTGGCCGCACACGCTCGCCGCGTACGCGCGAAGGATGATCGAGGCGCATGGCGGCGAAGTCGTGTTCGAGGAATACTACCCGCTGGATCAGGTCGATTTCGGCGCGACGGTCAATCAGATCATGTCGAACAAGGCCGACGTCGTGTTCAACATGACCATCCCACCCGGTGTCGGGCCGCTGTTCAAGCAGCTCTATCAGGCGGGGTTCAGCCGCAACGGCGGCCGGCTGGCCTGCGTGTTTTCCGACGAGAGCGCGCTGGCGATGAACCAGCCGGAGGAAATCGAGGGTCTCGCGAGCTGCCTCGACTATTTCAAGGACGTCGACAAGCACGACCCGGCGAGTGCACGCATCCAGGCCGAGTACACCCGCGAGTTTCCCGGCCCCTTCGTCTTCACCGCCGGCACCTCCGCGACCGGGATGTACCGCGCCCTCAAGCTCTGGGAGGTGGCGGTGAAGGAGGCAAAGTCGGTGGAGCGCGAAGCGGTCTCGGCCACGCTCGATCACGCTAAGATCGCCGAAGGACCAGGCGGCCCGGCGGAGATGGTTCCGGGAAAGCGTCATTGCAAGATGCACATGTACACCGCCGTCGCAAAGAACGGCGTGTTCGAGGTGGTCGCAAGGAGCGACGGCCTGGTCGATCCGAAGGAGTGCTGAGCGCGCTCATTCGCAACAACGAGGGGGAAACATGGCTGACACCGGACTGCACTACGAGACCATTCTCGAACTCGGCGACGCGCTGCGCGAGCGCCGGATGTCTCCGGTGGAGCTTACGCGCGCGATGCTGGACCGGATTGCGGCACTCGATCCGAAGCTGCACGCCTACGCGCTGGTCACGCCCGACCTCGCAATGGAGCAAGCACGGCAGGCGGAGACGGAGATCGGCCGGGGGACCTATCGCGGCCGGCTGCACGGAGTGCCGATCGCGGTGAAGGACCTGTGCTTCACGGCGAACATCCCGACCGCCGCCGGCATGACGGTCCACGCCGGCTGGCAGCCCGATCACGACGCCACCGTGGTTCGCCGGCTCGCGGATGCGGGCGCGGTGCTGCTGGGCAAGTTGCAGCTCACCGAGGGCGCGTTCTCCGAGCATCACCCGACGATCGAGGCTCCGCGCAATCCCTGGAACGCGGCGCACTGGTCCGGCGCATCCTCCAGCGGCTCGGGTGTGGCGACGGCGGCGGGGCTGTGCTTCGGCTCGCTCGGCAGCGACACCGGCGGCTCGATCCGCTTTCCCTCGGCGGCCAACGGCATCACTGGGTTGAAGCCAACCTGGGGACGGGTGAGCCGGTACGGCGTGTTCGCGCTGGCCGACAGTCTCGACCATGTCGGGCCGATGACGCGCAGCGCCGCCGACGCGGGCATCATGCTCGGCGCGATCGCTGGCGCCGACCCGCACGATCCCACGTCGCTCGCGGCCCCCGTGCCCGACTACCTCGCGGGGATCGACGCGGGGGTGCACGGCCTGCGCATCGGCGTCGACCCGCGCTACAACGGCGAGAACACCGATTCCAGCGTGACCGCGATACTCACTGCCGTGCGTCGGGCGCTGGAGGGATCGGGCGCGACTTTCCACGACGTTGCGTTCCCCTCGCCGGACGCGGTCATCGCCGGCTGGGTGCCGCTGTGCTCGGTGGAGACGGCGATCGCGCACGAGGCGACGTATCCCGCGCGCGCGGCGGAGTACGGTCCGGCGCTGAGGAAGCTGCTGGATGTCGCGCCCACCGTGGACGCGATGCAGCTGATGAAGATCCAGCACGCGCGGCTGGTGTTTTCGGGGGCGCTCTCGCACCTTTTCGAGACGATCGACCTGCTGCTGGTCCCGGTGCATCCGTTCCCCGACCTGACGGTGGCGCGCAAGGACGCGCTGTTCGCCTCGCCGGACGGACTGGTCGGCGCGCTGCGCTACACGGCGCCGTTCGACATGTCGGGCAACCCGACCATCACGCTGCCCGGCGGCTTCACCGCCGACGACGCGCCGGTCGGCTTCCAGCTCGTCGCACGGCACCTCGACGAGGCGCTGCTGGTGCGCGCCGGACATGCCTACCAGCAGGCGACGGACTGGCACCGCCGCCACCCGCCGCTATGAGCGCCGTGCGCCCCCATGTGCGTCCCCGGCGGACGCTGCCGGCGCTGGAAATCGTCGCCCTTATCGTGTTCGCGCTGCTGCCGCTCGGCATCAACGACTACTTGACCGTGTTCTTCACCCGCGTGCTGATCCTGGCCCTACTCTCGATCGGCTTTGATCTGATCTGGGGGTTTGCCGGGATCATGAGTTTCGGGCAGGCGGTGCTGTTCGGCGCGGCGGGGTACGTCGCGGCACTCCTGGCGCGCGACCTCGACATCACCTCGGTGCTCATCGTCCTGCCGGCGGCACTCGGCACCGGGCTGCTGCTGGCGCTGCTGATCGGCGCGTTCCTGCTGCTCGGGCGGAACTCGACCGGGCTTGTGTTCGTCGCACTCGGAACCCTCACCGCGTCGTACACTGCCGAGCGGCTGGCGCGCGGCTGGTACTATCTCGGCGGCCAGAACGGCATCCCCTCGATCCCGTCGCTGACCTTCGGCAGCTACGAGATCGACGAGGGGCCGGTCTTTTACTATCTCGCCCTCGCCATCCTGGTGATCGTCTACGTGCTGTGCCGGCTGCTGGTGCGATCGCAGTTCGGCCTGGCGCTCGCGGGCTTGCGCGAGCAGGAGACGCGCGTCGCGTTCCTCGGCTATCGCGTGCCGCATCTCAAGCTCATCGTCTTCGCGTGCAGCGGCGCCATCTCGGGTCTTGCCGGCGGCCTCTACTGCTTTCACGAGGGCTTCGTCTGGCCGAGCATGTTGGGCGTGGTGCTGTCGACGCAGGTGGTGCTGTACGCGCTGTTCGGCGGCGTCGGCACGCTGATCGGCGCAGCACTCGGCGTTGTCGTCATCGAGATGCTGGGGTTCTGGCTGTCCGAGAGTTATCAGAAGATCTGGCCGATCATTCTCGGCGCCTTGCTGCTGCTCGTTATCATGTTCCGCCCGACCGGGCTGATCGGGCTGTTCGTCTCCGAGCGCGAGCGGATCGGCCAGTTCGGCCGCCCGGCCAAGCGGCGCAACGGGGTGGCAGGTCATGCCGCTCCTTGAGGCGCGCGGCATCGTCAAGACATTCGGCAAGCTGACGGCGCTCGACGACGCCGGGCTGCTCGTCCAGGAAGGCGAGTTCCACGGCCTCATCGGGCCGAACGGCTCGGGCAAGAGCACGTTGATGAAGTGCATCGCCGGCGCCGAGACGCCGACCGCCGGCACCATCCGCTTCGCCGGCCGGGACATCGCCGGCGACTCGCCCGCCGAGCGTGCCCGCGCCGGGCTCAGCATCAAGTTCCAGATCACCAGCGTGCTGCCGGCACTCACCGTGTACGACAACGTGCTGCTGGCGTTGCAGGCGCACAGCCCGCTCTGGAGCCTGATCCTCTCGCGCACCCGGCGCGCCTTCGATGCGCGCGTGATGCGGACGCTGGAGCGGTTCCGGCTTGCGGATCGCGCAATTGACCAGGCGGTTGCGTTGTCGCACGGCCAGCAGCAATGGCTCGAGATCGCCATGGCGCTGGCCTCGGAGCCGCGACTGCTGCTGCTCGACGAGCCCACCGCCGGAATGAGCCTGCAGGAGAGGCGGATCACCGGCGAGCTGCTGCTGCCGATCAAGCAACGCTGCTCGCTCATCATCGTCGAGCACGACCTCGATTTCATCCGCGACATCTGCGATCGCCTCACCGTGCTCGATCAGGGCAAGGTATTGGAGACCGGCACGATCGAGCAGATCCAGGCTAGCGAGAAGGTGCAGGGAGCGTATCTCACCCGTGTCTGACGCGGCATTCCTCGACGTGCGCGAGCTCTGCGCCTCGTACGGCCGCAGCCAGGTGCTGTTCGGCGTGTCGCTGTCGGTGCCGAGGCGCGGCGGCGTCGCGATTCTCGGGCGCAACGGCGCCGGCAAGACGACGCTGCTCAAGACGCTGATCGGCGAATTGCACGCGGACGCGGGCTCGATCCGCTTCGACAACGAGGACGTGCAGCGCTGGCCGACGGAGCGGCGTGTACGCCAGGGCATCGGCTATGTGCCGCAGGAGCAATCCGTGTTCGGCCGGCTCTCGGTGCGGGAGAACCTGGAAGTGGGGCGTCTCTCCGCGCGGGATCGAGACACGGTCGACCGCGTCCTCGCGATCTTCCCGAAGCTGGAGCGGCGGCTCGACCAGGCCGCCGGCACGCTTTCGGGCGGCGAGCGCAAGATGCTCGCGATCAGCCGCGCACTGCTCGGCAATCCGAAGCTGCTGCTACTGGACGAACCCACCGAGGGCGTGTGGATCGGCGTCATCGAGGAGATCGCCGAGCAGTTGGAGGCGCTCGCGCGGGACATCGCCGTGGTGATCGTCGAGCAGCACCTCGAGCTGGCGCTGCGCGTCGCCGAGACGGCGCACGTCCTCGAACGGGGCAAGGTCGCGTTGTCGGGGCCGTCGGCGGCGATCCGCGGCGATCCGCGGCTGGTGCGTTACCTGACGCCTTGAGGCGCCCCGTCATGGCCGGCGCAGGCCGGCCATCCACGACTTCGACAGGTGATCCCGCAAGCCGTGGATGCCCGTGACAAGCACGGGCATGACGGTGTGGTGGTCGTGCTTACGTTACGTCGACAACTGATCGCCGATCGGCATCCGCCTGATCCGCTTGCCGGTCGCGGCGAAGATCGCGTTGCACAAGGCCGGCGCGAACGGCGGCACGCCGGGCTCGCCGACGCCGCTCGACGGGACATCGGTGCCGGCCGGGACGATGTGCACGTTCGTCGTGAGCGGCGACTCGTTGATGCGGGCAACCTGGAACGTGTCGAAATTGCCCTGCTGCGCGCGGCCGTTCTTGAAGGTGATCTCGCCGTACTTGGCGAGGCTCAGCCCCATGACCGCGGCACCCTCGATCTGCGACTGGATGCGCTCGGGATTGACGAAGTAGCCGCAATCGATCGCGGTGTCGACGCGGGGGATCGTGAGATTGCCCTTCTCGTCAACCACGACATGCACCACGGTCGCGACGTAGCTGAGGAAGCTGCGATGCGCGGCAATCCCCATGCCCTGTCCCTTCGGCAGGGTCTTGCCCCAGCCCGCCTGCTGGGCCGCCAGTTCGGCGACGCGGCGCAGCCGGCCGGTGTCGATCGGATAGGTCTCGACCGGATCGCCGTAGTTCCAGAACTTCTCGACCTGCTTGCTCATGTCGATCTTGCGGTCGGGGCCGATCATCTCGATCAGCACATCCTTGGGATCGCGGCCAAGAGCGTGCGCGATCTCCGCCACCATCGACTGCACGGCGAAGCCGTGCGGGATGTTGGAGACCGAGCGGAACCAGCCGATCCGTGCGTGCGCCGCCGCCTCGCCGTTCTCGCAGCGCAGGTTCGGGATCGCGAACGGGTTGTCCACCAGCCCCATGCCGAGCTCGAAGGATTGCTCGTGCTTGGGATCGGGCCCGAAGGTCGAGCCGATGGTCGGCGCGACGCTGCGATGCCGCCAGGCGACGACCTTGCCGCTGGCATCGAGCCCCGCGTCGATCCGCTCGCAGGAGACGGTGTGGAAGAAATCGTGCTGGATGTCGTCCTCGCGCGTCCACGTCACCTGCACCGGCGCGCCGATCGTCTTCGACAGCAGCGCCGCTTCCATCGCGTAGTCCCATTTCGACTTGCGCCCGAAGCCGCCGCCGAGCAGGGTGACGTTGACCTTGACGTTCTCGACCGGGATGCCCAGCACCTTGGCGACATCGTCGCGCGTGCCGCCGGGACTTTGCAGTGGCGCCCACACCTCGCACTTGCCGTCCGCGAAATGGGCGGTCGCCGTCGGCGGCTCCATGCTCGCGTGCGCGAGATGCGGCAGGTAGTACTCGGCGGTGACGACGCGCGCCGCCGATTTGAGCGCCGCTTCCGCGTCACCCTGGTTGCGCACGACATTGCCGGGCTTGCCGGCGGTCTCGTGCAGCGCCTTGCGGTACGCATCCAAGTCATAGGTCTTGTTGGGGCCGTCGTCCCAGACGATTTTTAGCGCGTCGCGACCCATGATCGCGGCACCGGTGTTGCGCGCGATGACCGCGACGCCGCCGAGCGGCATGAATTTCGACGGCCACGGCCAGGCTTGCACCTGCTCCACGCGCTCGACACCCGCGACGGCGAGCGCGTCCTTCGGATCGAACGAAACCAGTTTGCCGCCGACCACCGGCGGGCGGGCGATGACGGCGTATTTCATGCCGGGAACCCGCGCGTCGGCGCCGTACGTCGCGCGGCCGGTGGTGATGTCGAACAGGTCGACGATGGAGACGTTGCCCTTGCCGAGATAGCGATAGGTCGCGGGGTCCTTGAGCTTGATCGCGTCCGGCGCCGGCACGGGCAGCGCGCTCGCCGCCGTCGCCAGGTCGCCGTAGCCGAGCCGCCGACCCGAGGCGCTGTGCACGACCTCATGGTTCGCCGCCTTGACCGTGGACACGTCGACGCCCCACTGCTTGGCCGCCGCGCTCTCGAGCATCATCCGCATCGCCGCGCCGCATTGCTGCATCGGCTGCAGGAAATGACGCAGGCTGCGCGAGCCGTCGGTGTCCTGGTTGCCGTAGCGCGTCTCGTCGCCGGGCGCCTGCACGACGTGCACGCGATCCCAGTTGGCGTCCATCTCCTCGGCGACGACCATCGGCAGGCTGGTGCGTACGCCGGTGCCCATTTCGGAGCGGTGCGCGACGATGGTGACGAGCCCGCTCGGGTCGATGGCGATGAACACGTGCGGATTGTTCACTGTACCGCCCGGCATCGCGCCGGCGCCGGTGGCATAGGCGGCGAGCACGCGCCCGGGCAGGGCGGAGGCCGCCATCACCAAGGCCCCCGAAGCCACGATGCCCTTCATCACGAAGCGCCGACTGACGTTCTCGATCGCATTGATCCTGGCGATGTGGGTCATGGCCTATACTCCCGTCGAAGCCAGCCGCACCGCGGCCGCGATCCGCTGGTAGCAACCGCAGCGGCAGATATTGCCGGCCATCGCGTCATTGATCTCGGTGTCGGAGGGCTTCGGGTTCTGCGACAGCAGGGCCGCTGCCTGCATGATCTGCCCGGCCTGGCAGTAGCCGCATTGCGGCACGTTGACCTGCCTCCACGCTTTCTGGACCGGATGGTCGCCCTTGGGATGGAGCCCCTCGATCGTCACGATCTCGTGGCCGGCGGCGTCGCTCGCCACCATGCCGCAGGAGCGCACCGCCTGGCCGTCGATATGCACGGTGCAGGCGCCGCACAGCGCGGCACCGCAGCCGAACTTGGTGCCCGTCAGCCCAAGCTCGTCGCGCAACACCCAGAGCAGCGGCACGGACGGATTGCCGTCATAGCTATGTTCCTGCCCGTTCACACGTAGAGTAATCATTGCTTGATGCCTCCCCTGGAGCCGCTGGGCCGCCGGACCGCGCGCTGCGCGATCCGGCTCGACCAGTGCCGCGTTACTCGTGCTTCACCGCGAACACCCATACCACGCCGCCCTGCGGGACGTCGGGGTCGAGCTTGAGGTCGGTCTTGGCGAGCATATCCTGGATGCGCTGCGCATCGACGCCCCAACCGGACTGGACCGCGATGTATTCGGTGCCGTCCACCTCATACGCCACCGGCATCCCCATGATACCGGAATTGGTCTTCTGTTCCCATAGCAGCTTGCCGGTCTTGGCGTCGAAGGCGTGGAACATGCGGTCGTTGGTGCCGCCCACGAACACCAGATCGCCGCCGGTCGACAGCACCGAGGCGAATAGCTGCGACTTCGAGAAGGGATGCATCCAGGCCTGCTTGCCGGTCGAAACATCCCACGCCTGCAGCTCGCCGATATGGTCGTCGTGCGGCAGCAGCTTGGCGTTGTCGGCGTCGGCGCCCAGCCAGAGCTGGCCGACCACCAGCTTCTCCTTCTTGCCTTCCAGGCTCTCGCACATATTGTTGTTGGCCGGAATGTAGACCAGATGCGTCTCCGGGCTGTACGACGCGGAGGGCCAGTCCTTGCCGCCCCACAGCGACGGACAGAACGAGACGTCTTTCCCCGTGATCGGCTTGTGTTCGGGGTCGTAGGTCGGCCGGCCGGTCTTGGCATCAATACCGGTGAAGGCGTTCTGTCCGACGAACGGCTTGCCGTAGACGAAGCCGATCTGGCCTTCGCCCATCTGCTTCAGCACCCAGAGATATCCGTCGCGCCCGGGATGCACGAGGGCCTCGAACGGCTGGCCGCCGTTGTAGCTCATATTGATGAGCATGGGACTGTCGATCTCGTCCCAGTCCCACGAGTCGTTCTGGTGGTACTGGTGATGGCCGACGATCTTGCCGGTATCGGGGTCGAGCGCGATCACCGAACTCGTGTAGAGATTGTCGCCGGGGTGCTGATCGCCCGGCCAGGGCGCCGCATTGCCGACACCCCAATAAGCGATATTCTGCTTTGGATCGTAGGTTCCGGTGATCCACACCGAACCGCCGCCGGTCTTCCACTCGTCGCCCTGCCAGGTGTCGTGGCCGGGCTCGCCGGGGCCGGGGATCGTGTAGGTGCGCCACAGCTCCTTGCCGGTGTCCGCGTCGAAGGCGGCGACGTAGCCGCGCACGCCGAACTCGCCGCCCGAGCCGCCCACCATGACCTTGCCGTTCACCACCAACGGCTCCAGCGTCATGTACTGGCCCTTCTGGTAGTCCTGGACCTTGGTGTTCCACAGCTCCTTGCCGGTCTTGGCGTCGATCGCGATGAGATGGTCGTCGGTGGCGGCGAGGAACAGCTTGTCCTGCCACATCGCGACGCCGCGGCTGGTCGGGTGCAGCTGGAACAGATCCTCGGGCAGCTTGTGCTTGTATCGCCAGATGGGGTCGCCGGTCTTGGCGTTGAGCGCCAGCACCTGACCGTACGGCGTGGCGACGAACATGACGCCGTTGTTGACCATCGGCGGCGCCTCGTGCCCCTCGATCACCCCCGTCGAGAAGGTCCACACCGGGACCAGGTTCTTGACGTTGGTGGCGTCGATCTGCTTCAGCGGACTGAAGCCGTGCCCGTCATAGGTCCGGCGATACAGCAGCCAGTTGCCCGGCTCGGGATTTTCCAACCGCTGTTTCGTCACGGGAGCGTAATTCGGCACCTCGCCCGCGAAGGCCGGGGCGGTGAACACCCCACCCAGCAGGCTCGCGGCAAACGCGAACTTGACGCCCTTACCGATGAAACCCATGAACGTTTCCCCTCTTTTTGTGGTGATTTGTTCGCTTGTGGTGATTTGTTCGCCGATCAGAAGCCAGACCCAGTCCCGCCCGTATTCACCCCGTTCCCGGTTGCGCCATGCCGACCCGCCCGATGAACGGGCCGGCGACCAGCAGATTGCCGCCGTCGAGCTTCAGCGGTAGCGCGGGCAACGCGCGCGGCGCCGGGCCGAACACCACGCGCGCGCCGTGCTTCGGGTCGTAGCGGGATTGATGGCACGGGCACTGGAACAACTGCTTGTCCGCCACCCATCCCGCCACCGTGCATTGCGCGTGCGTGCAGATCGCCGAGTAACCCACGATGCCGGCGGCGGCGCGCGGCTTCTCCTGGTCGCCGAGCGAGGCCGGATCGAACCGGACCAGCAAGACTTGGTTGAAGCGCGAACCGTCGCGCAACGCCTTGCTCTTGGGATCCATCGGCCAGGCGAGCACGGGCGGGTCGCCG
The DNA here is from genome assembly GCA_963795435.1 of uncultured Alphaproteobacteria bacterium. Taxonomy (GTDB): domain Bacteria; phylum Pseudomonadota; class Alphaproteobacteria; order Acetobacterales; family Acetobacteraceae; genus JAFKFI01. The sequence goes on along the minus strand of CAWCHV010000007.1, from coordinate 1,658,652 downwards.
GCCTTCAGATCGTCCGGCTTGATGACCTGTCCGGCGCGGTCGCCCTCGAAGAATGCGAGCAGGTCGCCCGGCTTCAGCCGCGCGCTGCGCGCCGGGTCGTCGTCCTCGGCCCGCGCGGCGGGCGACAGCACTGCCAAAGCCAGCGCCGCGCCGCCGCATAGCACGCAACGCCGATCGGGCTCCGCGTCGCGATCGCGCGCGCCGGGCGGCATGGTCACAAGCTGCGAGTTGCGCGGAGTGATCGGCGGCAAACCCTGCTCCCGTTTTGGAGATACCGAGGACAGCCGGGCAGAAGCGGACGAGCAAGCACATCGAAGCGGTTTCCCGCTGCAACAAACGCTAGGGCCGGGAGGTAGCATCGGTCAAGGGGATGCAACTACCCTTGCGGGCGGCAATGGCTCCAGATGCCGGTTCGACGAGATCGGCGCGGGTCCGTTGACCGACGATGCCCGCAAATGGGCGAGGATGGCGTCTGCGGTCGCCGTCTCCCGCGCGAGATCGGCGCGCCGCACCCCTTGCCGCCGCAGGGCCGGGCTCCGTGCCTCGATCGCCGCCCAACCCGCGCCGAGGAACGGGAGCGCGAGGCTCGTGGCGAGCAGCGGCATAGGCAGGCGGAACTGGCGGGCCAAGTCCGGCGGGCAGATCGCCCGGTCCCGCGCGGCGCGGAAGCGCCTGCGTAGCACCGCGCGGCGCAGACGAAGGTGCGCCGGCTCCAGGCGGTCGTCGATCCACTCGTCCTGGCGGACGATGCGGCGACGCATGGTATCGGCCATGCCGCCCCGGGCGCGCCCCTCGATCCGGCCGGAGACGACGACCCGCACCTCCGGCGCGTGGCGGATCGCGGCGTCCACGCGCCGCAGGCTGGCCACGAAGCCGCGATCTTCGCCGAGTGCGAGGGCGGGCACGCCGCCGGCGCGACGGTAGGCGGCGCGGGTCACGGCAATGCTGGCGCCTGATTCCTCGTTGTGTCGCGGCCACGGATCGGCGGGGTCGGGATCGACGAGACAATCGATCTCGTCGAGCCGGTCGGCGTAGGCGCATTCCAGCGCGTCATCGGCGTGCAGGTGCGCGGGGATGCGCCTCGCCTCCTCCGGGTCGATCTCGGCGCGCCCGGCAACCGCGTCGGCGCCGTCCCCGATCGCGGCAAGGTTGGCGGCAATCCAGTCCGGCGCGACGCGCCCATCGGCATCCGTGGTGAGCAACACCCCCCACGGCCCTGCACGCTCGGCAGCGTCGCGCATAGCGAGGTCGCGTGCGTGACCAGCGTTCGACATCTCCGGCGGCAACACCAATTCCAGCACATGCACGGGCACCGGCAATTCCGGCGCGAGCTTGCGCACGACGGCGGCGGTGTCGTCGGTGCAGTTGTTCAGCAGCAGGAGGATTTCGTGCGTCCGGCTGTGGCGCTGCCACGCCAGCGCGCGGAGACAGTCGGCGATGCGTTCCGCCTCGTCGTTGACAGGCACGGCGACGATCACCGGCGCGCCGCATGCCGCGTGGGCTCGCGATAGCGCCTGTCGGGCCGCGCTAAGCCGCACGGAGGATGCGCAATGCCGCGTCGGTGGAAACAGGATCGCGCAGACGTTCGGCGAGGATCGCGGTCGCGCGCTCGCGACTACAGGCCACGACGGCGCCGACCATGCCGCGCTCCACGAGAAGCGCGACAAAATTCTGGCGATCGAGGTCGCCCTCGATGACGATCTCGTCCCATTTCGCGGCATGGCCGAGATACTCGAAGCGTTTGCCAAAATGGTAGGTCCAGAAGAACGGCACGTCATCGTAGACCGCATCGCCGCCAAGCATGTTGCGCGCGGCGACGCGCGCCTGCTGCTGCGCCACCCGCCAATGCTCGATCCGCACGCGCGCTCCGTCGCGCGGCAGCGGAAACGCCGCGATGTCGCCGACCGCGTATACCCGGTCCGCGACGCGCATCGCGGCATCGACCGGCAGACCGCCATCCTTCTCGCGTTCAACGCCCTCGACGAACTCGGTCGCGGGACGGACGCCGACACCGATCACGACGAGATGCGCGGGCAGCACGCTGCCGTCCTTCAGCACGACACTCCCGATACGCCCCGTGCCGTCGAGCCGGGCGGCCTCGGTGCCGAAGTGGAAGCGCACGCCGTGCGCCTCGTGCAGCGCGCGGAACGAGCCGCCGATGCGTTCGCCGAACTGACGCGCGAACGGCACCTCCTCGGGCGCCACCACCGACACCGCCATCTCCTGCTCGCGCAAGCAGGAGGCGACTTCGAGACCGATGAAGCTGCTGCCGAGAATGATGGCGGGAGCCCCACGCCGCACGTCCGCGAGAATCGCCGCCGCGTCCTGCCGCGTGCGCAACACATGCACGCCCGCGAGGCCGGCGCCGGGTAGGTCGAGCGCTCGCGGCACGGCGCCCGTCGCGATCAGCGCGGCGTCGAACCCGAGGGTTTGCCCGCCACGCAAAATCGCCTCGCGCCGCGTCACGTCGAGGCGCTGGAGCTCGGCTTCGATCCTGTCGATGCGCTGGTCGGAATAGAACGAGTCGGGAAGCAGTGGCGGCGTCTCCTCGGGCTTCATCTGCCCGGCGACGACGAACTTGCTGAGCGAGGTGCGATCGTATGGCGGCCCCGGCTCGCGCCCGACCAGCACGATCCGGCCGCCGAAGCCGAACTCGCGCAGCGCCGACGCGGCAGCCGCGCCGGCCGCGCCCGCGCCCGCGATCAGCATGACGCGCGCATCGTGCGGCGGGTTAGGCGTCGGCGCGACGATCTTCTCCGGCGCGACGATCTTCTCCGGCGAGACGAGCACGTCCTCGCCCTCGACCCGGACCGGATAGCTTGCCAGTCCGTCGAGGGCGGGCGGTTCGAGCAGCCCGCCGTCGGACAGGCGGAACATGCCCTTGTGCCAGGGGCAGACGATGCGCCCGTCGCCGACCGCTCCCTCCTCGAGCGGACCGCCGGCGTGCGGGCAGAGCGCCGTGTAGGCGCGCACCGCGTCGCCGTCGCGCACGAGCAGGATCTTCTCGTCGCCGATCTCGACCCGCAGCCCGCGATCCTCGCGCAGCGCCGCGAGTGTCGTCACCTTCCGCACTGGTTCCGTCATCCGCGATTCTCAAGCTTGACCAAGCGTAAAACGCGGCGCGGCGCGGGAAGTTAGCCGGCCAAAATCGCGGCGGAACCCCGGCCGGGTTCGTCCGTCATGGCTTGCGACCTGGGCCGGAACCCGACGATGCTCGACGAGAAATCCGCCGTCGCCTCGGCCCGCGCGGCGTTGCTGGCCCGGGTGGCGGCGATGCTGCCGGAGTGGGCCGAGGGCGGCGCGCGGCTCGACGCCGAGGGCCGCGCGCCCGAGACGGAGCTGCGACAGCTTCGCGACGCCGGGGCGCTGGCCTCGCCGCTGCCGGTGGCCCTGGGCGGCCTCGGGCTCGGCACGGAGCCGTCCGGGGCGGCGGGGCTGCTCGGGCTGCTGAGGCTGATCGGGCGGGGCAACCTGTCGCTCGGCCGCATCTTCGAGGGCCACGTCAACGCGCTGAAGCTGGTGGCGCTGTACGGCAGCGCCGACCAGTTCCGCCGGGCCGCCGAGGACGCGGGCGGCGGCCATTTGTTCGCGATCTGGGCGACGGAGACGGCCAACCCGGTCCGCATCGCCCGCCTCCCGCCGCCCGCGGCCTTGCGGGGCGGCAAAGGGTTCTGTTCCGCCGCCGCGCTGGCCACTCGCGCGCTCATTACCGCAACGTCGGACGGGGGCGAGGCGCGGATGCTGCTGATCCCGCTGCGCGCTGGGGAGCGGGCGCGGATCGGCCTGTACGACACGCAGGGGATGCGGGCCTGCGGCACCGGCAGCGTGGATTTCACCGGAATTGCTTTCCCCGAGGCCGCGCTAATCGGGCAGCCAGGCGACTATCTGCGCCAGCCCGAGTTTTCCGCCGGGGCGTGGCGTGCGTCCGCCGTGGCGCTCGGCGGTTTGGACGCGCTGGTCGACCAGGTCCGGCGGCAGTTGGTGGCGCGCGATCGGCAGGACGATCCTCACCAGCGGGCACGGCTCGGGAAAATCCTCCTTGCGGCCGAAACGGCATCGCTCTGGGCCGCCAAGGCGGCGCGCGTGGCGGAGGGCGGGCAGGCCAGCGCAGGCGACGTCGCCGGCTACGTGAACCTGGCGCGCATCGCCGTCGAGGGTGCGTGCCTCGATGCGATGCGGCTGGCGCAACGCTCGCTCGGCCTCGCCGCGTTCGTGCGGCCGAACCCGGTGGAGCGCCTGCTGCGGGATCTGGCGACCTACCTGCGCCAGCCGGCGCCGGACGCGACACTGACCGAGGCCGCGGCCTGGTTCACCGATCGCGACCTGCCCGATCTCCTCCCCCCAAGCGGCGCCGATGCCGGGGAATGACCGGTCGTGGAGCGCGGAAACATTCGAGCGGCTCTACGCGGCCGATCCCGACCCCTGGCGCTTCGCCAGCAGCCGGTATGAGCGCGGGAAATACGCCGCGACGCTCGCCGCGCTGGGCGATCGCCGATTCGCCGCCGGGTTCGAGGTCGGCTGCTCGATCGGCGTGTTCACCCGCCGGCTTGCTCGGCGCTGCGACACGCTGCTGGCGGTGGATGTGGCGGAGGCGGCGCTGGCGGCGGCGCGGCGGCGCTGTGACGGGCTGCCCGGCGTGCGGGTGGAGCGCCTGCGGATTCCAGGCGAGTGGCCGGACGGCACGTTTGACCTGATCGTGCTGTCGGAGGTGCTGTACTATCTTGGAACGGCCGACATCTCCCGCGCCGCCCGACGGGTCGCGGCGAGCCTGCGACCGGACGGACTGGCGCTGCTGGTGAACTGGACCGGCCCGACCGACACGCCCCGCACCGGCAACGAAGCCGCGGACCTGTTCAGGAGCGCCGCGCCCACGCTGCGCTCGTTGCCCGCTGTGAGCGGGGCGGGGTACCGGCTGGATCTGCTCGGTCAGACGTCCACCCACGCGTCGGTTTCATAATCGAAGTAACGGCGGACGGCGGCGCCGTCCCAGTGATATTTCAGGTGCTTCGCTTGCACGGGAACGCCGACGGCCGAGGGCCGGAACAACGCCACGCATTTACCTGCGGTCCGTCGCACGCTGGGATAATGCAGTCCCGTGCTGCCGGTCTCGCGCAAGGCCCGCGCGAACGCCTGGCTCGCCGTGTAGTCGGCCGGATCGAGCAGACACAGGCGATCGGCGGCCTCGAGCTGCTCCACGTCATGCAACTCGGCGTCTATGCGACCCACGATGACGCGCATGTCCTCGTATCGCGGACCGTCGGCGGCATCGGCGGCGAAGCGCCCGAAATGATAGCTGGTTTCCGCGACGGCGGTGGGCAGGTCCGAGGCCGCGTAATACGCGCCGTGCGTCGCGTCGGAAAAGCGCCCGCCCTTGGGGTTGAGGTGGGTGAACGGGGCCATCACGTAGCTCGCTCCGGGGCCGCTGATCCGTTCCTCGGCAGGAACGAGGCGAATATCGCCGATCTGGTCGCGTACCCTCGGGTTGGTCAGCATCTCGGCGGCGATCAAGGCGTCCCACACGGCCGGGTCGGGCGACACTCGTTCGTAGAGGTCGATCGGCGGGTATCTGGAAGCGATGATGCGCGTCGCGGCCGGCCAATCGACCCGCTTGACCGGTGGCGTCAGGACCACGGACCGCGCGCGGCGTCGAGATACTGGCGCACCGCCGCGAGGTCGGTCACATCGCCGGCGCTCATCCGCTCGAGCGGCGTCTGGCCGCCGAAATGCCGGTTGGGCCGCCGCACCCAGCCGTCGCCCTGGGCATGATCGGCATAGAGTATCTGCAACGCCTTCCAGACGCCGCTGACATAGCCGATGCGCCGGATGACATCGACCGGCACCGCGCCGACCTCGCCGGCCCGCCATTTGTAGAAGGTGCGCTCGGCGGGATGGCCGAGAATGGCGCGGGCCTGGGCGCTGTCCGCGCCCCATAGCTCCATGATGCGGAAGAAGCCCCGGAGGGCGTCGCGGGCCTGGTCGCGGGTGAATGGTGGTTCGGCGACGCGGGTTTCTGCCAGGGTGGCCAATTCAGCCTCCTTGCCTATAGGCAGGATATGGGGGGTAGGACGCCTAACGGCAAGAAATTATCGTCGTGACCCGGCGTTACCGGCATTGCGCGCGGCACCCTCTCATCCAGCTGCCGACAACCGCGCCAACCGGTCGAACTCCTGCACCGAAAGCGTCTCCGCCCGCCGTTCCGGGTCGATGCCGGCGCGGGCCAGGAACGGGGCGCCGCCGAGGGGCTTGAGGGCGCCGCGCAGCATCTTGCGGCGCTGACCGAAGGCGGCGGCGGTCAGGCGTTCCATCGCGGCGAACAGGGCCGGGCCGGGTTGCGCGGCGTGGGGAAAGAAGCCGACCACGGCGGACCATACTTTCGGCGGAGGTACGAAGGCGGCGGGGGGAACCCGCAATTTCAGGTCGACCGTGCAGACCCATTGCGCCAGCACCGAAAGCCGGCCGTAGGCCGGCGTGCCCGGAGCGGCGCAGAGGCGCTCGGCGACCTCGTGCTGGAACATCAGGGTCATGCGCTCGAACGCGGCGGCTTGGCGTAACCATGCGATCAGCAGCGGCGTGGCGACATTGTAGGGCAGGTTGGCGACGATCTGGCGCGGGGCCTCGGCCAGCGTGGCAAGCTCGAGCCGCACGGCGTCCGCTTCAAGCACGCGGAGCCGGCCGCCGGTTTCGGCTTCCAGTTCGCGCATCGCCGCCACCGCGCGCGGGTCCACCTCGATCGCGGTGACGCTGGCCGCATCGGAGGCGAGCAGGGCGCGGGTGAGGCCGCCCGGGCCGGGACCGACTTCGATCACGTGACGGCCGGCCAGCGGGCCGGCCTGGCGTACGATACGGCCGGTCAGGTTGGCGTCGAGCAGGAAGTGCTGGCCGAGCTTCTTGCGGGCGTCGAGCCCATGCCGCGCGATCACCTCGCGCAGCGGCGGCGCCCGGTCCCCCATCGGTCGGCGTGAGCGGTCAGGCCCCGCCGGCCACCTTCTGCACGCGCACGTCGATCATCGCCCGGCGGCGGAGGTCGCGCTGCAATTGGCGGGAGAGCAGCTCTACCCGTTCGGAGAGCAGGCGGTTGGCGATCTCGTCCTTGCTGAGCTGGGCGAGGTTCTTCTGCTCGCGCGAGCAGACGATCACGACGGCGATCCCGTCGGCAGCGACCAGCGGCTGGCTGGCGCGGTCGGTCGGCAGGCTCGCGAGCATCTGTCGGAATTGCGGCGGGTTGACGCCCTCCAGCCGCAACTCGCCGGGGTCGGCGGGGCGGGGCGAGTTGTTGGATTTCGCCGCCGTCTCCATCGCCTCGCAGCTATGCACGCTGCCGCTGACCGCCTTGGCGCGCTCCAACGCCTGGCGCTGCTGCTCGGTCGGCGCCTGCGGGTTGAGCGGCGAGGAGAACGGGAAGAACACCTGGCGCAGCGCCACCATCGTGCCGACGTCGCGGCCGATCTCGCGACGTGCCCGCAAGGTCACGATCGAATAGCCGCCCGGCACCCGGAGCGGATTGCTGATGGCGCCTTGCGGCATCTCCTCCACCACGCGGGCAACCTCGGGGTCCAGCTGGTTCGGCTGCACCCAGCCGAGATCACCGCCTTGCAAGGCGGTCTGGCTCTGGCTGAACTGCGCCGCCACCACCGCGAACGGCGCGCCGGCGCGCAACTCGCTGATCACCGTCTCGGCGAATTTCTGCGCGTCGGCGGTGTTCGCCGGATCGTCCACCGGAATGAAGATCTCGCCCACCCGGAACTCCGGCCGCCCGACCTGCTGGGCCAGCAGCTTCTGCTGCTCCTCGATGTCCGACGGCTTGATCGCCCCATTCTCGCCCAATTGCTCTCGCAGCACGCGGGTCCAGCCGAGCTGCACGCGGATCTGGTCGACCAGAGTACGCATCCCGACCCCGTCGGCGGTGAGCTTGGCCCGCAGCGCGCCATCCGGCATTCCGTTCCGCGCCTCGATCTCGTGGATCGCCGCGGCGATGTCCTTGTCCGCGACGATGATGTGACGCCGCTGCACCTCCTGTAGCCGCAGCCGCTCATCGATCAGCTGCCGGGTGATCTGCGGGCGCAGCCGGTCCAGGATCTCGGGCGAGATGCCCATGCCGGTGGACAGCGCGAACAGCCGTCCGCGATTGGTCACGTCGCCGTTGCTGATGACGGCGCCGTTGACGATCGCGACGATCTCCGCCTCGGGCCTCACCGCCGGCGGCTTCGCGGCGGCCCCCCGTCCGGCGGCCGACTGCGGCGCGGCGCTCGCCGCCCCGCCCAGCGCCGCGGCCGCGCCGGCGAGGAGCAGGGCGGCGAGGACGGACGGGATCGCTTTCGCGGGGCGTGGTGTCATTGATAGCCGCTCCGGTATCACATCGCGCGGAAGCCGAACTGACCGACGGTCTTGAAGGTCAGCTGGAAGAGAATCGTGCTCGAGCCGTTGTCGCCATTATACGACGTGTAGCGGCGACTGAAGCGAATGTCGAAGATGAAGCACTCGTCCTCGTAGGCGGCGTCCATCCCGAGCGACACCATCTTGTTGGTCGCGAGGTCCCGCCGGCCGCTGACGCCGAAGCGATAGGCTCCCCAGGTCGTCGCCGCTCCCAGCGTGATCTCGTTGCGCGGCACGAAAAAGCCCGAGGAGACCGGCGGCGGCGGCGCCTGGTCGTAGAACTGGTACGGATTGTAGGTGGTGTAGATGTAGCCGCCCGTCATGCGGAACTTCGGCCCGCCGATCGTGGCCAGCGCGTCGGCCATCCGGGTGTTCAGCGTCTTGTGGTCGAGCCGGGTGCGGTAGGTCACGTCGAACCAGTCGGTCGGCGCGAAGGTGGCGCGGCCCACGATGTCGGAGACGGTGTCGTGCAGCCCGGAAATCTCGGGGAACAGATTGTCCTTCTCGGTCCGGTAGGACTGGCCGATCATGCTGTCGAAGCTGGTGCCGTTCAGATACCAGGCGCCGTGCATCGCGACGTTGGCGCGCACGCCGCCCTCCAGCCGGTCGATGCCGGGGAAGCGGTTGAAGCCGAACAGGTTGGCGTCGGTAAACTCGAAATCGAGGCTGTCCTCGTTCGGTATCCGGCTGAGCTGGCTGTCGCCGGACCGCGGGGCGACGATGATCTGGGCGATCGGCTCGATGATCTGGCTGCCCCAGGCACCGCCGTCGCGCATGAACGGCCAGCGGAAATCGACCGCCACCTGCGGCAGCGCGCGGGCGGTCGAGATGGCGCTCTCCGTGCTGAAATTCGGCTGCTCGTTCATGTCGGTCGCGTTGTACCCGGCGGCATCTCCGTGGAATGTGACCTTCCACAGATCGCCGAGCTGGCCGACGAACGGACGGGCGTATTCCACCGTCAGGTTGGCGCGCTGGGTGTTCGTCCCATCGGTGCGCATCACGTTGAAGGCTCCGGCATCGACCTTGAGCCGCCCGCCGAGAGCGTCCGGCAGGCCGAAATAGCTGTATTGGTATCGCGGCAACACGAAGGGCAGTTTCGTGTCGACGATGGTGTCGATGAGACCCTGATAGAACTTCATGTCGACCCGCGAGTAGGCGCCCTCGCCGAAGCCTTCGAGGTAGACCTGGCTGGTCAGCAGGTTGGCGTTGACGATGTGGTCGAGGTGAAAGTCACGCACGTAGTTGCTGGACGAGGCGCGCTGGATGTCGAAGCCGTAGCGCCACGTATCGTCGTAGTCGAAGCGGCCGCGCGCGAACAGCGTGCCCTGCGCGCCGTTGTCGAGGTAGCCCAGCGAGCCGTTCAGTTCGAGCGAGCCGTCGTTGAACCGGCGGCGGTAGGCGAGGTCGAGCTGCGGCCCCGCGTCGGAGGTCAGCATCGGCGTGATCGTCGCGTCGGACTGATCGTCCAGCACCCAGTAGTAGGGCACGGCGGCGAACGCGCCGATATGGGTGGAAACCCCGATCGAGGGGATCAGCAGTCCGCTGGCGCGCTTCACCGAGGGATCGGGGTGCCAGAAATACGGGAAATACGCCACCGGGATGCCGTACATCTGAAGGGTGGCGTCCTCGTATTCGATCCGCTTGCGCTCGAGGTCCTGCACCGCGTTCAGCGCGCGGATCTGCCAGAGCGGCGGGCGGGTGGGGTCCTCCTTGCAGAGGTTGCAGGTGGAATAGACCACCTTGCTGAGCTCGTTGATCTTGCCCTCGGTGCGGCGCGCGCCGTTGGCGGCGAGTCGGCCGTTCTGCGCCAGGATCGCGCGCATCCCGCTCAGCACGGCGTTCTTCATCCCTTCGCTGAGCTCGGCGTAGTTGGAGAACAGCACCTGCCCGTCGGGCTCCAGCAGCACCACGTTGCCCGTCGCGGCGGCGACGTTGGTGTTGCGGTCGAAGGTCATCTTGTCGGCGCGGACCACGTGGTCGTTCTGCCAGGCCTCGACATGGCCGGTCGCGGTGACGATGCCGCGGTCGCGGTCGTATTCCACCGAATCGGCGGTGAACGTCACCGGCTCGTTGCGGCTCACCGGCGCGCCATGCGAGCCGCCGGTGATCTGGCTGAGCTGGGCGTGGGCGGGGGTGGCGAGCAGCATCGCGGCTGCAAGCGCGACCCCCTCACCCAGCCCTCTCCCCCTCGGGGGAAAGGGCTTTTTCTTCTCCCTCTCCCCCTCCAGGGGGAGAGGGCCGGGGTGAGGGGCTGCGCCCAGCATCAGCCGTCTTCCACGTGCAGCAGCAGCGCCAGGGCCAGCATGAGGCCGGCGGCGGCGGGGGCCCAGGCGGCGAGTGCTACGGGCAGCGCGCCGGACTGGCCGAACTCCTCGGCGAGCTTCGAGACGATGAACAGCGCGAAGCCAGAGGCGACGCCGCTGCCAAGCATCCGCGCCACCCCGCCGCGTCGCGCCGGACGCATGGAGAAGCCGGCGGAGACCAGCACCATCGTCGCTGCCAGCAGGGGCAGCGCGAGCAGCGCCTGGTAGTGCAGCCGGTGGCGCAGCGAGGAGAACCCCGACTTGTCGAGCAGCGAGATGAAGTCGGGCAGCACCCAGACCGACAGCGTGTCCGGGGAGGCGAAGCTCTCCTGCACCCGTGAGACGGTCAGGTCGGTGGCGAGCGTGACGGTACGCGGCGGCTCCGGCAGATGGTCAGGGCGGATGACGCGGGCGTCCTCCAGGGTCCAGAGATTGCCAGCGAGGGTCGCGCGTTTCGCCTCGATGCGTTCGAGCAGCTTGTCCGCCCCGTCGAGCCGGAACACGCTGACCTCGGTGCCGGTCAGCGACTTGCCGCGCAGGTGGACGCCGAGCGCGTGGATGATCGCCACTCCCTGCGGGTTCAGCTCGCGGTCGGACTGGCGCACCCAGAGCTGGCCGCCGGTCAGCGCCAGCGGGCCGCCGCCGGTGCGGAGGTAGGTGTTGTCCAGCACTTCCGCCCGGCGCAGCAGCACCGAGGAGAGCGGGCTGACGGCGGCGGTGGCGAGGCCGCCGATCAGCAGCGCGCAGAGCACCGGGCCGGTGAGGAACTGCCAGGCGGAGATGCCGGCGGCGCGGGCGACGATGAGCTCGGACGAGCGCGTGAGGCGCCAGAACGCCAGGATGCCGCCCAGCAGCACGGCAAAGGGCAGGATCTGCATGGCGATATAGGGCAGGCGCAGCGCCGCGATCTGCATCACCAGCCCGAAGGTCGCGTCGGGCTTGCTGGCCGAGCGTCGCAGCAGCTCAATGAAGTCGAACATCGACACGAGGCCGCTGAGTGCCGCCAGCATGGCCAGCACGGCGGCGGTGAATTGGCGCGAGATGTAGAGCGACAGCGTGACGGCGATGCCCATCCCCGCCCCGCTCAGGCCGCTTGCGGCATGGCGGGCCGCCGCTCGGGCCAGAACCGCGGCCCGTAGAGGATCCAGGCGCAGATCACTCCGGGCAGGATGGCGTGTATCCAGATCAGCGGAATGAGCGCGTTGTCGCGTGCCGCGAGATTGCTGATGGCGAGGCCGAGCGCCAGCAGCCCGACCACGGCGGCGATGGCGACCAGCGGGCGGATGAACCCGCCGTGGCGGCGGAACGCGCCGGTCAGCACCGACACCAGCGCCACCATTCCAAAGGAGGCGGCGGTGAACGGGCTCGCCAGCCGCTTGTGCGCCTCGGCGTGCCATTTCGGCACGTCGCGCTGCATCGGCAGGATCTCCGGCGTCGGGTGCAGCAGGTCGTGCAGCGACACCTCCGTCATGTCGCGCACCCGCCCGCTGTCGGCGCGGTTGGTCTGCGCGAGGTCGATCACGTTCTCCGCGAAGGTCAGCATGTTGAGCCGGCCGGTCTGGTGATCGAGCTCCTCCCGGCTGCCGTTGACCAGCAGCACGCGCGGCCCGTTCTTGCCTTCGAGCAGACGACCGCGCTCGGCGAGGATGGTGGCGTGGCTGTTCTTCTGCCGCCCGTCATCCACCAGGATGCCGCGCAAGGTGCCGTCCGGCTCGCGCGACCGGACGTAGACCGTGAGGTCGTCCGAAACCGGGGTGAACACGCCCTCCTGAAGCAGGAAGGCCGCCATACGGTTGCGGATCTCCCATTGGAACTCGCGAAACTGGCTGAGGCTCGCGGGCACCAGCCAGAGGTTGAGCGCAAAGCAGGCGCCGACCGAGAACGCCGCCACCCCGAGCGCCGGGCGCGACAGGGCCAGCGGCGACAACCCGACCGAGCGCATGACGGTCAGCTCCCGGTCGCCGGCCAGCCGCTGATAGACGAATTGCAGCACGACGAAGGTGGTGATCGGCAGGATGACCGCGACGAAGCTCGGGATCAGCAGGCCCGTCAGTTCGAGAAACACGCCGAACGACAGGCCGTGATTGACCACCAGTTCGACGAATCGGAGCGACTGGGTGAGCCAGATCAGCGCCGCCAGACCGCCCGTGACGGCGATCAGGGCCCAGAAGAGCTGGCGGAACACGTAGCGGTCGAGCCGGGTGATCAGCGGGCCGGATCGCATGGTTGAGAGGCAAGCTCCTGCTGTGGCGGCGGGGGGCGGCCGGTGCGTGCCGGTCCTTCTCGGGCCGGTCTTTCTGCGGCACCCCGCCGGGCGATGCAAGCACGCGGAAATCGCAGACATTCCGTAATGTTCCGCAGCGGCGACATCACCCCGATCGTCTGGATCGGCCGCCGCGAGGCGGATACGGGCCGCCATCCCCGACCGAGACGGTTCGCCGGTCCGCGTCCGTCGCGGCGCGTTCGGCGAGGGCCTACCGACACGCGACCCGCTGCTCTCGCCCGACCGGATCAGCCTTGCTGTTGTCCGGTGCACCGACCCACACAGGCATCGACGCATCCTGTGTCCCACATCAGCGTGGGCAGCGCGCCATCGAAGCCGGCGGCAGGGGGCGATTTCTTCACGACGCCCGAGGCCTATCGCTTCTAACGTGGTCTCCACCGCTACCACGTCGGGCGGCGAACGGGAGTAACTGGCGAGAACATCAAGGAGCACGAGCATGGCGACCGTTGCAGATCAATTCGCCGCGACCCTTGCGGCCGCCGGCGTCAAGCGCGTCTACGGCATTGTCGGCGACAGCCTGAACGGGCTGACCGACGCAATTCGCCGGCAGGGCAAGATCGAATGGATGCACGTCCGGCATGAAGAGGTGGCCGGTTTCGCGGCGGGCGCCGAGGCGCATCTGACCGGCTCGCTTGCGGTTTGCGCCGGTAGTTGCGGCCCGGGCAATTTGCACCTGATCAACGGCCTGTTCGACTGCCACCGTTCCCGCCTGCCGGTGCTCGCGATCGCGGCTCATATTCCGTCGGCCGAGATCGGTTCCGGCTACTTCCAGGAGACCCACCCCGAGAACCTGTTCAAGGAATGCAGCCACTATTGCGAGCTCGTCTCCAGCGCCCGGCAGATGCCGCGCGCCGTCGAGATCGCGATTCGGGAAGCGGTCGGCAAGCGCGGTGTCTCGGTCATCGTAATGCCGGGCGACGTGGCGCTGCAGCAGGCCGAAGCGGCGCCCCCGCCGGTCTCGCTCGACCTGCTGCCGCCCGAGCCGACCATCGTGCCGAAACCCGCCGAGCTGAAATCCCTGGCGGATCTGCTGAACGGCGGCAGCCGCGTCACGGTCCTGTGCGGGTCGGGCTGCGCCGGCGCGCATGATGCACTCCTCGCGCTCGGCGAAAAGCTCAAAAGCCCGATGGTCCATGCCCTCAAGGGCAAGGAGCATGTGGAATGGGACAATCCATATAATGTGGGAATGACCGGGCTGATCGGGTTTTCGTCCGGCTATTATGCGATGAATGACTGCGACGTGCTGTTGATGCTCGGCACGGATTTCCCCTATCGCCAGTTCTACCCGACGGGGACTACCCGCATCGCCCAGGTCGACATAAGGCCGGAGCAGCTTGGGCGCCGCGCTTCGATCAACCTGGGCCTCGTCGGTGACGTAGGGGCGACACTCGCCGGGCTGTTGCCATTGCTCCAAAGCAAGGACAACCGGCGCCATCTCGATCGTGCCGTCGAGCACTATAACGACGCTCGCAGGGGCCTCGACGATCTGGCGGTCGGCACCCCGGGCAAGAAACTCATCCATCCGCAGCAGGTTGCCAAGGCCCTCAGCGATGCCGCCTCCGCGGACGCCATTTTCACCTGTGACGTCGGACTGCCGACGGTCTGGGCGGCGCGCTATCTGGCGATGAACGGCAAGCGCCGGCTGATGGGCTCCTTCTGGCATGGCTCGATGGCGAACGCGATGGCGCAGGCGATCGGTGCTCAGGCCGCCTTCCCGAAGCGGCAGGTCGTATCGCTGTCCGGCGACGGCGGCTTCACGATGCTCATGGGCGATTTCCTCAGCCTGGCACAGCTCGACCTTCCGGTGAAACTCGTGGTCTTCAACAACGGCGCGCTCGGCTTCATCGAGCTCGAGCAAAAATCGACCGGGTTCCTCGACTTCGGGACCGAGCTCAAGAACCCGAACTTCGCCGCCATGGCGGAGGCTGTCGGCATCCGCGGCATCCGGCTGGCGGACGCGGCCGATGTGCAGCCGGGGATCGAGGCGGCTCTCGCCCATGACGGACCCGTGCTGATCGATGCCGTGGTGAACCGGCAGGAACTCGCTGTTCCGCCCAAGGTCACCTCCGAGATGGCCCGGGGCTTCACGCTCTACATGGTCAAGGCGGTGATGAACGGCCGCGCCGACGAGGTGCTCGACCTCGCGCGCAGCAACATCTGGCGGTGATCCCGACCCGGAATGGAGGAGGCAAGGCGCCGGACGCATCAGCCCGATCGCCGGCGCCAATCGAACGGTCATGCGGGACAGGCGAGGCGAATGCCCTTACAATGGCGTATCCTCCGATGGGGTCCGCGAGGATCGATGAGACGCGCAGCCGTGGCGGCGGTTTTTTGCATCGCATCAGGTTTGAGCGCCTGCGGCCATCCGGCCGAACGGGCCGTACCGACCGCTTCCACGGCGGCTGTGCCATGGGTCCCGGCTTTTTCGCAACCGCGCAGCTTTCCTGAACAGGAGGAGGCCCCGGTAGACGTGGCGGGCGCGGCGCAGGTGCTCCGCAAGGCCTTCGAACGCGAAGTTCCAGAGCGCTTGCGATGGGTGACCGGCCTCCCCGTCGCCGACAGGTTCGCCGCGGCCAATCCGGCGCTGCCGTCGGACGGGCCGCAGGCCGTGCTGGCCGTGGACCGGTCTCCGACCAAGCAGACTCTCTGGGTGCTGATCGCCACCCCCAACCGCCCGTGGGCGGTCATCGGCGGAACGCTCGTCTCGACAGGCAAGCCCGGCCGCAAGGAGCACTTCAAGACGCCCGTCGGCACTTTCATCAACGACGGCTCCATCCTTGGGTACCGAGCCGAGGGAACATTCAACGAGAACCACATTCGAGGCATCGGTCTCAAGGGAATGCGCGTGTGGGACTTCGGCTGGCAGACCACCGAGGACTGGCGAACGCCCGGCGCGACGATGCAGGTCCGCCTGGAGATGCACTCGACCGACCCGGCAAATCTCGCGCACCGGATCGGCCGGCCCGATTCGGAGGGGTGCATCCGCATCCCGGCATCGCTCAACCAATTCCTCGACCGTCACGGGGTCATCGACCGAGCCTTGACGGCGGCCGCCCCGATTGATCCGGCAACGGCCCAGCTCATCTCCAAGCAGGTGAGCCCGACGCCGCTCGCCGGATCAGCCGTCATCGTGTACCGACTCCTCGGAGTTGCAGGAGCATTCGCCCGACAGCGGCGGCGGACGGCCCGGGGACGCCGATCCCATCGTTCCGGTGAGCGCCTTGCCCTGACCCGACGTCGGATCGGCTGTGCCGGGCTATCTGACGACGGAAAGCTGAAAGAACCGATCCGGCCCGACATGTCCGCCAGAGGGACGGGGCGATGCTTCGTCGCGTCGGTCCTCGTCGGCGGTCACCAGCGGCCGCGCAGCGGCGGCGCACGGCACCGCCAGCACCGGGAGGACCAGGGCAAGAGTGCGGTATCGAGGGCTCACGGCGCCAGCAGCCGCCCAGGCGGGCGATGCCGGGGCCGTTCGCGCCGCTCAGGACTGCTTATGGCTCGACGACGCGGCAGGCGCGGCGTGACCGTTTGCCGGCTGCGATGCGACCGTCCTCGACTGAGGGGCCGTCGAGGCGGATTTGTTGTAGTCACACGCTAAGGCCGGCACCGCGCTGGCGAGGATCAGGGCGGCGGTCAACAAACGGATCATCTGCGTTCTCCTGCGTGGACGAGACCGATTGACGAGTACGCTGGCGCAGCCTGGAGGATTCTGCTCGCCTGAGCATCGCGCCGAGTGCGGGGCCGACGCAAGCTTCTTCGCTGACCCGGCCGGCGAGACTCGCCAAGCGCAAGCAGGATCAGGCGGCGGCGCAGCGCCTGCAGGATTGGAAGCTGAAACGAAGGGAGCGACGCCATGATCGCGATGACAGCGGGTGTGACCCGGGCGGGCACGGGAATGGATGGCATCGTCTGGAACATCCTTGGGCAGACGTACAAGCCTTTGCAGCTCTCCGAGCGCTCGTTCGCGTTCGACACGCTGTTCCCGCCCGGCACGTTCGTGCCACCGCACGTGCATCCGACCCAGGACGAGTTCATCCGCGTGCTGGAGGGAGAGTTCGAGCTGCTGCTCGACGGGCAGGCGGAGCGGGCGGGCGCGGGGGACTTGATCCGTCTGCCGATGGGTCAGCCACACGGCATCTTCAATAAATCCGGGGCCGCGGTGCGGGCGCTGTTCTGGGTGGCGCCCGCGCGCCGGCTCTTCGAGCTGTTCACGCGATTGCACAATCTGACCGACGTGCAGGAGGTCGTCAGGGTGTCGGCGGAGCACGAGGTCGAGTTTCTACCGCCACCCTGAGAGCGACCCCGCTCCCTACCTCCCGACGGCGAAGCCCGCGACGCGCGCGTAGCCGGCGACTATTTCCGCGAGTTCCTCATGCGACGCCACCTGAGCGATGTCGGAGAACCCGTCGGGCGCGCGGGCGGAGGCGAAGTCGATTACCCGCTCGGGGCCGCCCAGCCGGTTCGTCCGGACGATCTCGGCCGTCTTGGGCAGGCGCTCGGACTCGTAGTCGACAAGCGCGGCCTCAGGTGGAATTTCGTCCAGCAGCCGCGCGAGACAGCGCGCATCGAGGATCGCCTGCGACGCGCCGTTGGAGCCGACCGGGTACATCGGGTGCGCCGCATCGCCGAGCAAGGTCACGCGCCCCCGGGTCCACCAAGGCAGCGGGTCGCGGTCGCACATCGGATACTCGGCCGCGAAGGGCGAATCACGGACGACCCTCTCCACGTCGATGAAAGGCAACCGGATGTGGCGCGCGTGGGGAAGGATGTCCTCCACGCGGCCGGGGCGGGACCAGTCCTGCCGGCCGGGAGGCGGAGCGCTGCCGTCGGCGATCGGCGCATACACCACCCAGTTCAGCAGTCGCGTGTCCGCGCGCTCTCCCGGCGCGATCGGGTACAGCACCACCTTGCCGCGGAGGTCGCCGGCGATCGCCATCACGTCGCCGCCGTCGAATGCCGGCCAGTCGAGCGCGCCGCGCCACATCTGGACGCCCTGCCAGCGGATGCCGCCGTCATCCGGGTGGAGGATCGCGCGCAGCGCCGAATGAATGCCGTCCGCACCCACCAGAACGTCCCCGCGCTGCTCGCTCGCGCCGCCGTCCGCCCTCGTGAAGCGCGCCGTCACGCCGCCCGCGTCCTGTGCGAAGCCGACGAGCCGCATCCCGGTTTGCAGCGTGCCCGGCGGCAGGCGATCGCCCGTCGCGCGCCAGAGCGCGCCGTGCAGGCGGCCGCGGTGAATTGAAAATTGCGGAACGTCATGGCCCGCGTACAGGCCGCGCGGCTCGGCCCAGATCACATTGCCCAGGCGATCCAGGTAGCGCAGCTCGCGCGTGCGGACGGCGGCCGCGTCCAGTGCCGGCAACAACCCGAGCGCCGCCAGTTCTCGCACCGCGTGAGGCAGCATGTTGATGCCGACGCCGAGTTCGCGAACCTCGCTGGCCGCTTCGAACACGGTGCAGCGTATGCCGCGCTCGTGCAGCGACATGGCAAGGACGAGGCCCCCCACGCCGCCGCCCGCGATCAGGACGTGCACGGCTTCGTTGCCCTCGCGGTCTGCGGAATCTCGCGAGCTTGCGCTGTCACACTGCCCCAACTAGCCCTCCAGCCGAGCTGGCGCCCCATGCTGCGCCCGCGATTATCGCCCAATGACCCACCATCGCCAAGCCGCCGATGAACCGCGACGTACGGAGCGCCGGCCACGGCTGGCGCTTTGGACGATCTCCCGCGCGCGAGGCGCCTCGGCTTCGGCGTGGCGGAAGGAACCGGAGAATTGCCGATTCATCTTACGACCGCGTGCGGTTCGCGCGCCCGTCCGGCTCGACCTCTCGGGTTGTCCGACCGTCACGAAAGCTTAAGCGGGGAGTCCCAGGACGGAAACACTGGGCGGCTAGGTGTGCCTCTCCTCAGCACGGAGCGCCATGATGAGCCGTTTCCCGATCCTGGCCGTCGCGGCCGGAATCATGCTCGCGGCGCGGGGCGCCCAGGCGGCCGGCGCCGACTGTCCCGCCGGCGGCATCAATTACGGCGTGATCCCATACGACAGCTCCGCTGGATTCGTGCCGCTCTACAAGCGCATCGGCGGCATCATTGGCGGGGCGATCGGCTGCCCGGTGAACATCCAGATCGGCACCAGCTATACCGCGACGATCGAGGCGATGCGCGCCCATAAGCTCGATGCGGCGGAGTTCGGCCCGCTGAGCTACGTGCTCGCCCATGAGGTGGCCAAGGCCGAGGCGGTCGCGACCTACGCCAACCGATCCGGGCGGCCCGACACCTATACCGCGAGCATCGTCACCTGGCCCGGCTCCGGCATCACCACGCTGAAGGAGGTCGTGGGACACACCTTCGCCTATTCCGATCCGGCCTCCACCTCAGGACACCTGTTCCCGGCCTACGCCTTGTCCAAGGCCGGGATCGATCCCGATCACGGCGTCAAGCCGATCTATGCGGGAAGTCACACCGCGAGCTTCGAGGCGCTGCGTAACCGCAAGGTTCAGGCTGGTGAGATGAACAGTCCGGAAATCTCGTCGGCCACCGCCGCCGGCATCTACAAGGCCACGGATTTCGTCACGCTCTGGACGTCCGACCCGATCCCGCAGGACCCGATCACCGTGCGAGGGAGTGAGCGGCACGCGGCTCGTGCCTCAGCAGGATGCGGCCTACGACGTCATTCGCGACCTGGTCTCCGTCCTGCACCTCGATTTGAAGAAGATGAACGAGTGATAGACGCCGAGCCCCGCCTGATCGCGGCCGAAGGCATCGCGGTCCGGTTTCCGACGGGGCGGCTGGCGCTTGATGGTGCAAGTATTGCGGTCGATTCGGGCGAATTCGTCGTGGTGCTCGGAGCCAATGGCAGCGGCAAATCGACGTTGCTGCGCTGCATCGCGGGCATGATCCGGCCGACCGCCGGTTCGGTCAGCGTGGCAGGACGCGAAATCTCGGCGCTATCCGGGCGACGGCTGGCGGAGGCCCGGCTGGCGCTCGGGATGGTGTTCCAGCACGCCCATCTGGTCCGCCGCCGCAGCGTGCTGGCCAATGTGCTCACCGGAACGCTCGGGCGGCATCGCGATCTTGCAACCGCGCTTGGCGCGCTGCCCGGCGCAGAGCGGCATTTCGCGCTCGCCTGTCTCGACGAGGTCGGGCTGCGCGCGCTTGCGCCACAGCGGTCCGGCACACTGTCCGGCGGCCAGGCGCAGCGTGTCGCTATCGCGCGCGCGCTGGCGCAACGGCCGCGTGCGCTGCTGGCCGATGAGCCGGTCGCGAGCCTCGATCCCGACGCGGCGGAGGAGGTGATGCGGCTGCTGCGGCGCGTCGCCCACGAGGACGGGCTGGCCGTGCTCTGCGTTCTGCACCAGCCCGAGCTTGCGCGTCGCTATGCCGATCGTATCGTGGGTCTGCGGGACGGGCGCTGCGCGTTCGACGAGACCCCGACCCATGTGGGCGAGTGCGCGGTCGCCGCGCTCTACGAGGCGGCCGCTTGAAACACCGCCCCGACTTGGTGCGGCGCTCCGGCGGCGTGCTGCCGTTTGCCGGACTGCTCGTCTTCGTGGCGGCGTTCGCGCAGGCGGCGCTGGTCGTCCAAGCGCGCCCGCAGGACCTTGTCACCGGCGCGCGGGGAATGGCCGACATCCTGCGACGCGCCTGGCCGCCCGACGTCTCGAAGCTGCCGGACATGCTCTGGCCGGCCCTGGAGACGATCGACATCGCATTGTTCGGCACGACGGTCGCCGTGCTGATCGCGCTGCCGCTGGCGGTTTTCGGCGCGCGCAATACCACGCCGGGCCGCCCGCTCTATGCCCTGTCTCGCACCGCGATCGCGATCTGCCGCGCCGTGCCGGATCTGGTCTGGGCGTTGATCTTCGTCACAGCCGTCGGGCTTGGACCGTTTCCCGGCGCGCTTGCCGTCTCTGTGCACTCCGTGGGCATGTTGGGTCGGCTGTTCTCCGAGGTGATCGAGGACATGGACATGGGGCCGATGGAAGCGCTCACCATGACAGGGGCCAGCAGGATGCAGGTGTTCAGCCACGCCGTGGTGCCAGGCGTGCTGCCCTCGCTGCTCGGGATCGCGCTCTACCGGCTGGACGAGAACATCCGCTCGTCGCTGGTGCTCGGCTTCGTGGGCGCGGGCGGGCTCGGCTTCGAGTTGCTGACCGCGATGAACCTGTTCCAGTATCATACAGTCTCGCTGCTGCTCCTCATGACCTTCGCCATCGTCATCGCGGCGGAACGGCTTTCGGCCGAACTGCGGCGTCGGCTCGACTAGCTCCAGCCGGGACGCCGGCGCTGCGGCGGGACAACCCGCCGGTTTGGCCGCCATGCCTTCCCCGCAGCTACAAACGATGACGTTTTCGCGCCACGAGAACCGCTTTTGAGCCGGCGTGTTTGGCACCGCACGCGGCCGCTGCCTCGGGCAGACGTGCCGGGTACACAACAATGGAGGAAAGACAGTGGCTGATCTCAACAACCCGTCGGATACGCGTGGCCAGCTGATCGCGGCCAGCAAGGTCAACGGCACGGCGGTGTACAACCGGGCGGGCGAGAAGCTCGGCAGTATTTACGACGTGATGCTCGACAAGGTCTCCGGAAGGGCTGACTACGCGATCATGAGCTTTGGCGGCTTCCTTGGGATCGGCGACAGATATCATCCCCTGCCGTGGAAGGCGCTGACATACGATCCGGGCCAGGGCGGCTATGTCGTGGATATCGACCGCTCGCGCTTGGAGGGCGCGCCGTCATACGCCGCCAGCGACACCTCCACTTGGGACGATCCGGCCTACGGCCGTCGCGTGAACGACTACTACGGTTCGCCGACGACGATGTAGGGAGGGCGCCGGGGTTGCGGCAGGCTGACGCATCCAAGCTAGCCTGCCGCCATCCCCGCGAACCGGGCATCCGCGGCAGATTCCCTTCACGCCCGCTCCGGACGGACGGTGAACCGCGATCGGCGGTAGACTACCTTCATGCAGCGTCCCGGATCGGCCCAAACTGCAGGAGGGAGCCATGTATGCGGCGATTCGTCAGGGGAAAGCGAAAGCTGGGGTTGCGGAAGAGCTCGCGCGCACGATCAAGGAGGGGGCGATCCCGATCATCAGTGATGTGCCCGGCTTCAGGGCATATTACGTCATCTATGCACCGGACGACACCGTGACGGCGATCAGCATCTTCGACGACTACGCGGGAGCCGAGGAATCCAACCGGCGCGGGCTGGCTTGGAGCGAGCAGAACCTCGAGCCCCTGCTCGCGAAGCCAGTCACCGCGGCGGCAGGGCCGGTGATCGTGCACGCCTTGGCCTAGTTTGCGCCTAGACTGGTTGCGCCTAGATTGGCCGTGTGACGGCGGAGTTCGGCGTGACGGCCTGCACGGGCGAAGGCCGTGTGCCGGACGCCGCTGCTTGCTCGGCGGACGCAACCGCGCGGACGACCATCTCGGGCGCGAGGTGGTGGACCATGTGTCCCGCGCCGTCGACCGCGTACATGATGCTATTGGCGAGCATCCCGCGTAAGCGGCGCGAGTGCCGGCGCATGTCCACGATCCGGTCGTCGATGCCGGACACGATGACCGCCGGGACTTCCAGCTCGCGGTAGCGTCGCGCCAGGCGGGAGACGGCGGGGATCATCAGCGCGGTGTCGACGCCGAGGGCGCGGAGCTGCACGGGCCGGAGGCAGAGGGGAAGCGGGAACTGCGTCCAGAATCGCGGGGTCACTGGCGCAGGTGCGAACAGCCGCCGCATCAGCGGCCGCCGCAGCAGCCACGCGATCGGCGGCAGGACTGTGTAGCGCATCAGGTCGCCGACGACCGGGACGGCGGGGCCGCTGAGCAGCGGCACGTCGAGCCGCCGGGTCGGGAAATAGTAACCGGCGAGCAGCACCAGGCCCGCGATGTCCCGCTTGTGGTCCAGCGCCATCGACAGCGCGACCAGCGTGCCCCAGGAGTGTCCGACCAGTATCGGGTTGCGCACCCGAAGCCGCGCCAGCGCCGCGTGGAGCAGCGCGGCCTGGGCGCGCGGTGTCCATACCCGGTCGCGTGGCCGCGCGGTGTAGCCGAAACCGGGCCGGTCGAACGCGATCACCCGGTGATCGCGAGCCAGGAGGTCGAGCACGCCGCTGACCTGCCAATCCTGCACGAAGCCGCCATTGCCATGCAGCAGGACGATCGGCCGCCCGGCGCCTTGACCCGCGGCTCCTTGGTGCAACGGGCCTCGGTCGATGAAATGCAGGCGGACGCCCTCGACCTCGATGAAGTTCCCGCCGGGCGGATGCGCGCGCTCCGACCGGCGGGCCACGGCGTGGTTGACGAGGGCGGCCGCCCCGACCGCCGCCGCGCTCGCGAGCAGGGCGCCGGCCATGCGGCCGGAGCGCCAGGAACGGGGAGAGGCGAAGGGCATCGGGCGTCGTCCGGCTGATCGGACGAGAACGCCTCAGACCTTGGCGACGTTCCAGAACAGCGGCGCGGGACCCTTCAGCAGCCCGGTGAGGTTCGACCGCCAAGCCGCCGACTGCATGTACTGGCCGAGCGGCACGAACGGCACCGATTGGAACGCCTGAACCTGCAATGCGGCGTCGAGCTTGCGGCGCTCGGCCGGGTCGGTGGCGTCGAGCCAGCTCTCGCGCAGTTCCTCGAGCTTCGGGTCCTCGGCCCAGCCGAACCAGCCGCCCGCGCCGTTGCCGCGCATCGCGGTCGCCATCAGCGGGTCGCGATATTCCGCGACGGGGAAGCCGGACACGAACAGCGACCACCCGCCCTTGTCGAGCGCCGCCTTGCTGGCGCGGCGCTGCACCACGGTGCCCCAGTCCATCGCCTGATCGTCGACGTTCATCCCCACCGCTTTCAGGGCGTGCGCCACCACCTGGGTCATGGCGTCGTAGAAGGTCTGGTCGGTCGGGTGCATCAGCACGATCTTCTCGCCCGCGTAGCCGGCCTCCTTGAGCATCGCGCGGACCTCGTCGGGGCTGTGCTTGCGGCGCACGTTCTCCATCCCGGCGTCGGTCGCCGAGTGCGTCCCCGGCATGAAGAAGCCGACGGGAGCGTGAAAGCCACTCGGGTCGTCGCCCATCACGGCGGTCATCACCTCGGTCTGGTCGATCGCCGCCAGCATGGCGCGCCGCACGCCCGCGTTGCCGGTCGGCGCGTTGAGCTGGTTGGGGCGCAGGCCGCCGAGCGTGCCGTAGGGATCGAGCTGGCCGACCTCGACGCCGCGGCTCCCGTGCAGGAGCGGCAACAGGTCGGGCAGCGGCATCTCGATCCAGTCCACCTCGCCGGCGATCAGCGCGTTGGCGGCGGTGCCGGCGTCGGGGATGATGCGCCACTCCACGCGGTCCACCTTGGCGACGTAGCCGCCGGCGCAATGGCTCGGCGGCTCGGCGCGCGGGGTGTAGCGGTCGAACTTCGCGTAGGCGACGTGGCTGCCGGGGACGTATTCGTCGGCCAGGAAGCGGAACGGGCCGCTGCCGAGCACCTCCGTAACCTGCTTGAACGGATCGGTCGCGGCGAGGCGCGCCGGCATGATGACCGGGCTCGGCTGGGTCTTGGCGAGGGCGGCGGGCAGGACGGCGAACGGCTTCTTCAGGCGCCACACGAGCGTGCGGTCGTCCGTCGCCTCGAGCGAGTCGAGGCGGGCGGTGATGGTCGCGCCGATCGGGTCGCGCTTCATCCAGCGTTGCAGGGAGGCGACGCAGTCGCGCGCGAGGACGGGTGCGCCGTCGTGGAACAGCAATCCGTCGCGCAGCCGCATGGTCCAGCGCCGCCCGTCCTCCTCGACGTGGTGCCCCTCGATCATCTGCGGTTGCGGGTCCAGGCGCTCGTCGCGGCCGTACAGCGTCTCGTAGGTGAGCAGCGCGCTGTTGCGGGTGATTGCGGCGCTGGTCCAGACCGGGTCGAGGCTGGTCAGGTTGGCGGCCGGGACGAATACGATCGTTTTGGCCTCTCCGCCGATCGCCGGCCGCGCCAGTGCCGTTGCCACGCCCGCGGCCGTTGCGGCAAGGAAGCCGCGCCTGTTCATCATGTGGTTCGAGTCCTGAACGGTTTCTCCCGTGGAGGTTCTATCACGGAAGCGATTTGCGGCGGGAGGCCGCCCTACCGCGTGAACCCTTCCAGCTCGTCCTTCGCCCAGGTGATCACCTGCTTGATCGACTGACCCGAGGAGATCTTCGCCGCCATGCCGGGCATGGTGCCCCGATTATAGATCTGCACCGCGATCGATTGCGGCGCCGGGTCGCCGGCGATCCACGGGATGGAATCGTGCCAGGGGCGGACCGGGTAGTTGTACACCGTGCCCTTCGGCGGCTCGACCTCCGACCAGATGGCGAGATCCGTCATGCTGGCGTAAGGCGGGATATCGTAGCCGGATACCGCGACCTCGCGCGCCTCCACCTGCGGGCGCTCCAGCAGATAGCGGATAAGATCCTTGCCCGCCGCCTTGTTCCCGCTGAACCCCCAGACGCCCCAGAAATACGGCCGGTCCGGGATGAACCTCCCCTTCGGCCCGGCGGGATTGGGAAAGGTCCAGCAATCCGCCGCGACCTGTGGCGCGTCCCGCTTGGCGACCGCCCAGGCGGATGGCGGGTTCCAGATCAGCGCGCTCCTGCCGGAGATCAGCGCGCGGTTGTTCGAGGCATCGTCGTAACTCACGCTGTCGGGCGGCAGGAACGGAATGAGCTTCTGAGCGTATTCCAGCGCCGCGCGGACGCCGTCGGAGGAGTCGACGGTGATGTTGCCCTTGGCGTCCACCAGCTGCGCGCCGAAGGCGGCGAAGATGGTGCCCCAGGTCTGCACTGAATCCGTCGTGCTCCCCATGCCGAGACCGAAGCCGTGGCCGCCCTTGTGGCAAGCCTCGGCGGCCTTGAGAAACCTGTCATACGTCCAGTCGGCGGCCTCGGGCGGGGAGGCCTGGTGCGCCGGGTACATCGCCTGCACGTCGATGCCGGCGAGCTGCTTCATCAGGCTGATGCGCGCGCACGGCACCAGCAGCGCGTGGCCGTTGGTGGTCGGCACGGCCATCCAATGCCCATCCGTCATGCCGAGATAGCGCGTACCCTTGCTCACCTCGCCGTATTTGCCGATCAGGTAGTTCACCACGTCGTCGACCGGTTCGAGCTTGGCGGCGTGGTTCTGCACGTTCCACATGTCGAACGCCATCACGTCGTGACCGGCGCCCGCCTGCGCCTCGGCGGCCATCGTGAGCTGGATCTTGTTGCCGACCGAGGTGATGAAATCGACCGTCACGTCGACCTTGTTCTTCTCGGCCCAGGCCTCCACCTGCTCGCGCGTCTTGGCGCTGCCGGCGGGCACCCAATGATCCTCGAAGGCGGCCGTGAGCTTGCCGGCCGCACCCGCGGCGCGGATATGAACCAGCGGCAACGCGGCGCTCGCGGCCCCGATCTTCAATGCGTTGCGGCGCGTGATCTGACGCGATCTCGGCATGGGCGTACACTCCCTGATGGTCCGGATGTGCTTCCGGTCCTTGTTGTCGTTCGGAGGTCCGAGGGCAACGTCCGGAGCTCCGGCCACCTGCGTGCGGCGCGACTATCGCGCGGATGCCGGCGGGGAATCTACTTTTTCAGGGGCCACGCGAAACTGAGTTCGTGGCCGTCGGGGTCCACGATGTGGAAGTATCGCTCGCCCCACGCGGCGTCGCGCGGCGCGGTGCTCGGCTGGTATCCGGCGGCGAGCGCCCGCGCGTGTAGCGCGTCCACGTCGGTCTCGTAGAAGATCACGCGCCCCCACCAGGACCATTGCCGCTCCGCCGGTTGCCCGGTGAGGTTGAGATAGCCGGCGCCGGCGCGGAAGCTGGTGAAACCCGCATCCTCCCCGCCGTGCAGCAGCTCGAAACCCAGCGCGCGATAGAAGCGCACGGCGCGCGCCATGTGGTGCGTGCCGAGCGTGATGGCGCTGATGCTGTCGATCATCGACCCCCCGAGTTGCCAACCCCGGGGGTCGGCCTACTATCGGCCCCAAGATAAGACAATTCGATGCGGGAGAAGACGGCATGATCACCAAGTTCGACAGCCTGTTCGCCGGGCACATCGACATGGACAATGTCGGCTACGGCGGCACGCCCGTGAATGACCGCCGGTTTCCCAACGAGCAGCTGGCTACCGTGTTCGAGAAGACCGAGGCAATGGCCAAGCTCATGGACCGCGTGGGTTACAACGCCTTCTGGATGGCCGAGCACCATTTTCAGCCCGAGGGCTACGAGTGCATCCCGAACGTGCTGATGATGGCGCTGCACCTGACGCATCTCACCGAGCGGCTGCAGATCGGCTGCGGCTTCAACATCGCGCCGATGTGGCATCCTCTCAGGCTCGCCGAGGATTTCGCTATGGCGGACATCCTCAGCAAGGGCCGCATCACCTTCGGCCTCGGGCGCGGCTACCACACGCGCGAGGTGGAGACGTTCGGCGCGCCGCTGCTCGACCAGCCGGCCAACCGCGAGCTGTTCGAGGAGCAGGTGGACGTCATCTTCAAGGCGTTCAACGAGGAGAGTTTTGCCCACAAGGGCAAGCACTACACCTTGCCGCCCAATGTGCCGTATCGCGGCTACGAGCTGAAGGAGCTGACGCTGGTGCCGCGCCCGCTGCGGCGGCCGGTGGAAACCTGGCAGCCGATCCAGGGCGGCTCGGCGCGCGCGCTGGAGTTCATGGCCAGGCACGGCATCCAGGGCATGATCGGCGGCGGCTCGGCCGATGGCGGAGCGATGCACAAGACGGTGCTGGCCTGGCAGGAAGCGCACGCCAAGATGGGCAAGCATATCGAGCTCGGCGAGCGGCTCGCGTTCGGCTTTCACTTCTTCATCGCCGAGAGCCGCGAGGCCGGGATGAAGGAGGCGGCAAAATACTACGAGGAGAACATGAAGATGTTCGGCGAGCTCAGGCTCGTGCGCGCCATGACCGAGGAGCAGATCGAAATCATGCGCGACCCGACGCGCGCGCCGAGCGCGAAGTTGCCGCGCATCGAGGACGCCGTCGCCAGCGGCGGCTTTCTCACCGGCTCCCCCGACGAGATCGTCGAGCACCTCAAGAGGCTGGAGGAGGCGTACCCCGCACTCGACCGAGTGTCGGTGAGCTTGTCCGTGGGTGTGCCCAAGGCGGTGTGCCTCGAACAGCTGGAGCGGTTCGCAACCGAGGTGATGCCGGCGTTCAAGGGGGCCAAGGTGCGCGAGCCGGCGCTGGCGAAGTAGCGCTACGGACCGTTGCTGATCAGCACGAACCCCCGCGAGCGGTTGTCGTTCTCGGCGTCCGGCGTGTTCATCGCGGCGAACAGGTCGGACGCCGTCACCCAGACGGGCGGATATTTGTAGCGGGCGACGTCGAGGATGAGGAAGCGGTCGGCGGTCGCGTCGTACGCCGCGAGCGGCGAGATGTGCCCGCCGCGCTCCTGGCCCATCGCGCGGCGTAGATAGTTCACGATGACGTACTGGTCCTTGGCCGAGAGCGCGCGCTCGGCGACGGCGCGGAATTGCGCCAGATCGATGTCCGCCGCGTGACGCACCTCGGCGCGCACGCCGAACACCCGCAACAACGCGCCGAGCTGGTCCAGGGTCATGCCCTGCCGGGCGATCACTGTCTCGGGCAGCACCGCCTCGGTCCGCTCGTTCAGCAGATTGTCCTGGGTGTAGACGTGATAGGGCTCGTAGGCGGGGGTGGACGGCGCGGGCACGCCGAGCGCGTTCAGCACCATCACGGTCGAGGCGACGCCGCAATAGGACTGGGTCTTCTGCGTCACGAACTGGATACTGAGATCCCAGTACCGATTGCCGCGCCGGCGCTTCGAGCAGCATCTGCGCCCCGGCATCGCTGTCGAGGCCCACGAGCGTGTCCGGCAGCGGCAAGGTGCGCGCCTGGGCGGCCCCGAAGGCGAGAGCGAGCCCGAGAGCCAAGCTCGCGAGGAAACGACCGTGATGTGCTTTCATTGCGCGGCACCTTTCGGATCGCTGCAATACTAACAGCGCAAAGCCCTCCGCGGGACTGGCGCCGCCACGGCGGCGGCGTCGCACCCATTCGGCTGCCTCCGCCCTTCCGCTGCGTGGCCCGCGGCGTCCGGTCAAAACCAGCCGAGCGCGTGCAGCACCGCGGCGATTACCAGGGCAGCGAGACCCCAGAGCAGGCGCTGTCCCCAACCCATGCCGCTCGGCTTCCGCCGGCTCACGGCGGTATAGGAAACGCCGGTTCCCGGCGCCCCTATCGTGGTACGGGTCTGGCCATGACCGAACGTGACCTGGGCGCCACGCCCTCCGACCGAGGTGGAGAGGCCGCGCTTGCCCACGTTCAATCTGAGTCCTGGCGCGAGCCTGATCGTGCGACGGAAACGGAACGGCATCGCGGCTACTCCTTTCCCAGCGGCGCGGGCGGCATCGCCACCGCAGATCGTCGCTTGCCCGCCGGGGGACTCGAACCCCCACGCCATTGGCCGCGAATTTTAAGTCCGCTGCGTCTACCGTTCCGCCAGGCGGGCCGAGGCTTGTTCGTCATGGTCCGCGCAGGCGGACCATCCACGACTTTGCGGGCTCGCAAGGAAGACGTGGATGGTCGGCCTTCGCCGACCATGACGGAGGGATACCGGCCACATTGAAGCGACTCTATGAGGCTTGCGCAATCTCGCGGGCAATGTCCAGGGCGCGGCGCAGCAGGGTCTCGCTCGCCTCGGGGGTGCGGAAGGCGCTGTGGGCGGAGAGGGTGACGTTCTCCAGCTCGGTCAGCGGATGGCCGGGGGGCAGCGGCTCGGTGTCGAACACGTCGAGCCCGGCGTGGCCGATCTGGCCCGTGCGCAGTGCCGCGATCATCGCCGCCTCGTCGACCAGCGCGCCGCGAGCGGTGTTGACCAGGATCACGCCAGGACGCAGCCGGGCGATGCGCTCGGCGTCGAGAAAGCCGCGCGTCTCGTCGGTGAGCAGGAGGTGCAGCGACAGAACGTGGCTCTCGGCGAGCAAGCGGTCGAGTGGCACGAACTCGACGCCGGGGGCGGCGCGGGGCGTGCGGTTCCAGGCGAGCACGCGCATTCCGGAGCCGTTGGCGACGCGCGCGACCTCGGCGGCGATGCCGCCGAAGCCGAGCAGGCCGATGGTCTTGCCGCCAAGCTGCGCGCCCTCGGTGCGCGGCCAGCCGCCGGCGCGTATCACGCGGTCCATCGCGGCGAGATCGCGCGCCGCCGACCACATCAGGGCGATGGCGTGCTCGGCCACCGCGACGTCGCCGTAGCCCTTTATGGTGTGGACGGTGATGCCGGCCTCGGCGAGCTCCTCGGGGTGCATGTAGCTGCGCGCGCCGGTGCCGAGGAAGATCACGTGCTTGAGGCCGGGGCAGCGCCGCAGCGCCTCGGTCGGCATCTGGGTGCGGTCATCGAGCACCGTGTCGTAGCCGGCGAGCAGGCGCGGAAGATCCTCGGGGCTGACATGATCCTGCTGGTGGACATCCACCGGCGGGTCGTCGGCGCGCACCACGCGGCGGAAGATCGCGTCCAGTTCGGCCGTGGCGTCGACGAACAATGCTTTCATCCGAACCCCCTTGATCCTGCCCAGTCTGCGGCAACGCCGATTGCGCCGGCAACCGGCGGGCCGGTATCACGGCTATTCCGATGTCCCGCACCTCCCGCCTGGCACTCCCCGAGCCTCGCCGAGTGCCCGCGCGCCGGCGAGGCGGCTGGCGGCTGCTGCGCTGGGGCGTCGTCGGGGCGATCTGGGGCGCGCTCGGGCTGGCGGCGGCGCTGCTGTGGTTCGCCTGGGACCTGCCGCGCCCCGAGGCGGCGTTGGATGCCGCGCGACGGCCGGGCATGACCCTGGAGGACCGCTCCGGCCACGTTTTTGCCAGCTTCGGCGACCTGGTCGGCGAGTTGCTGCGTCTGCCCGACGTACCCGCCTACCTGCCGGCGGCGGTGGTCGCCGTCGAGGACCGGCGGTTCTGGTCGCATCCCGGCATCGACGTGCTCGGCGTGGCGCGGGCGATGCTGACCAATCTCGGCGCCGGGCGGGTGGTGCAAGGCGGCTCCACCATCACCCAGCAGGTGGCGAAGACGCTGTTCCTGACCAACGCACGGACGTTGCGGCGGAAGGTGCAGGAAGTGCTGCTGTCGCTGTGGCTCGAGCACAGCTTCACCAAGAAGGAAATTATCGAGATCTGGCTGAACCGTGTCTATCTCGGCTCTGGCGCCTGGGGCGTGGACGCGGCGGCGCGGCTCTATTTCGGCGTGTCGGCGCGGCACGTGACCTTGTGGCAGGCGGCGGTGATTGCCGGGCTGCCGCGCGCGCCGTCGCGCTTCAATCCCCGCGTGAACCCGTCGGCCGCCGCCGCGCGGGCGAAAGAGGTGCTGACGGCGATGACGGAGACGGGTGCCATCAGCGCCGCCGAGGCGGAGCGCGCCGCCGCGCAGATTTCGTTCCCGCAGCACCCGCCCAGCGCCGCCGCCTGGTATGCCGATTGGGCTGCCGAGCAGGCGTCGGCGGTGTTGCCGCAGGATCAGGACGCCGTGCTGCGGACCACGCTGGACGCAAGGATCCAGGCTGTCGCCGAGGCGCGGCTCGCCGCGATGCTCGACGGCCCCGGCGCGGCGGCCGGGGTGGGCCAGGGGGCGGTGGTGGTGCTTGACGCGGCCTCCGGGGCGGTGCGCGCGATGGTCGGCGGGCGTGACGCGCGGGAGAGCGGCTTCAACCGCGCGGTGCAGGCCCGGCGACAGCCCGGTTCGTCGTTCAAGCCGTTCGTCTGGCTGGCGGCCCTGGAGCAAGGCGTAAGGCCGGACGACATGGTGCTCGACGCGCCGGTGCGCGTCGGCGGCTACAGCCCGGCAAATTTCGAGCATCGCTACCTCGGCGAGATCACCGTCGAGGAGGCGCTGGCGCAATCGATCAACACCGCCGCCGTGCGGCTGATGATCGAGGCGGGCGGCCCACGCGCGGTGAGCGCGGCGGCGCGCCGCCTGGGGATGAGCGAGCAATTCCCCAACAACGCCTCGCTGGCACTGGGCACCTCGGAGGTCGGGCTGCTGGAGCTTTCTTCCGCATACGCCGCGTTCTTCAACGGCGGCATTCGGGTGGCACCCTATGGGATCGAGAACTTTCGCAGCGGACGGCGCACGGTCGCCACGGGCCATGCGCTGCCCGAGCGGGTCATCGAGCCGGAGGAGGCGGCGATGATGGCGCGGATGCTGGGCGCAGTGGTGCGTACCGGCAGCGGCCGCGCCGCCGCCGTGCCTGGTGCCGCGGTCGCCGGCAAGACCGGCACGACGCAGGATTATCGGGATGCCTGGTTCATCGGTGCGGTCGGCGGCACGGTGATCGGCGTGTGGCTCGGCAACGACGACAACCGCCCGATGCGCGGCGTCACGGGCGGGAGCTTGCCGGCGAGGCTTTTCGCGGAGATCGGGGCGGCGGTCGGGGTACGGTAGCGGATCGTCGCCTCAACCCTCTCGGCGTCGCGGCGGGGCGTTGCTGCCGCTGCCGAGAGTGCGTTGCAGGAGCACGCTGTCGAGCCATCGGCCGTGCTTGTAGCCGACCGCCTCCAGCACGCCGACCAGACGGAAGCCGCACCGCTCGTGCAGGCGGATGGACGCCGCGTTGGCGCTGTCTCCCACCACGGCCACCATCTGGCGCAACCCAAGGGCTTCGCACTCGGCCACCAACGCGTTCAGCAACAGCGAGCCGACGCCCCGGCCGATGGCGTCGGGACGCACGTAAACCGAGTTTTCCGCTGTGTCCCGGTACGCCGCGCGCGGGCGATAGGGGCCAACATAGGCGTAGCCGAGGACACCCCCGCCCGACTCCGCGACGAGGTACGGGAAGCCGCGCGACAGGAGCTCCGCGCGGCGGCGACGCATCTCCTCGACCGGAGGAGGCTCCGTCTCGAAAGAGGCGGTGCCGTGCCGGACGTGGTGGCCGTAGATGGCCGCGATGGCTTCGAGATCGGCGTCGCGACTGGGACGGACGGCAACGGCAGTCGTGCTCATAGGGCGTCCCGTTGGCGTCGCGGGGGGTCAAGGCCGATGTCGCGTAGCAGCCGGCGATCAAGTTCGCGCCGGGCTTGAAATCACTGTCACCATCGGCAACAGCGAGGAGGTCACTCCCTGACCCACGTAACCGCTTCCGAAAGGTCCGCGCGGCGGGTGCGGAAGCTGTTCGCGGGATGCTCATGGTCAGCATAGCCGAACGAGACTCCGCAGACGACCGTGCGCGTTTGCGGGATGTCGAAATAGCTGTGCAAAAACGGCGAGCAGCGGGCGAGCGCCGCCTGCGCGATCGTCGCGATCCCCAGACTCTGCGCTGCCAGGAGAAGATTCCCGACGTAAAGTCCGCAATCGACCGCGCCGTAGACGCCGAGATCGCGCTCCGAGGTGACGATCATGACATGCGGTGCGCCGAACAGCCGGAAGTTCTCCAGCGCCTGCACCGCCGACGCTGCCCGATCGCCCGGCTTCACGCCGACGCTGTCATAAAGCCGCCAACCGCATTCGCGTCGGCGCTCGCGGTAGACGCCGAAATAGCCCAGCGGGTAGGGCAGGTCCGGCTGCTCCGGCTGACCCGTCACGGTCACATGCTCAATCAGCGCCTCGCGAAATTGGTCGGTGGCGGGCGGCTCGGTGACGATGATCTGCCAGGGCTGCGAGTTGCACCAGGACGCCGAACGCTGCGCCATCGTGAGCATCCGCTCGATGGTCGCGGTCGGCACCGCCTCCGGCCGGAAGGCCCGGCAACTGAACCTCGCGGCGAGGAGATCAGCCAGAACCTCGGCAGCCGGGATGTCGCCCGGTAGCGCGCTCAGGGCTTCGCTCAGTTCCACTCGGCACCTCGACATCGTTGATTGGTGAGCTTGGGAGAGCCTTCGGCGAGGGTCAACACCCATTCATTTCGCCAGAAGCACAATTAGGAAATAATTCCTTGACATGGTCTGAGCCCGTGCATACAAAATCCCTCGTCAACGGGCGAGCTGTGCCCTGCGACCAAGCTTCGAGACCGACCTGGCCGCCGGTGTGGACCCTTCCACGCGGCGGCCTTTTTGCGTTTCCCGCCACTTCATTTCGTTTGCAAGGATCTTTCCTCATGGCATTCGCCGTCCGCAACCTCTCCGTGCTTGCCTACGCCAACGGCTTTACCCTGTGGCACTACAAGGCCGGCGACGACGCGCTGGCCTCGGTGGGAGCGTCCGGGTTCTTCGACAACGCGGCCGACATGCTGGCCTCAGGCGACATGATGATGGTCTCGGCCGCCGACGGCGCCCAGGTGCTGGCGATGGCGCAGGTCGCGGGAAAGATCGCTGCCGCGCCGCTGGGCTGAGCGGTCAGGCGCCGACCAGCGCGCGATGGGTCTGCTGGCCCGGTTCGGTGATCTCGAACCGGCCATCGGGCCTGGTCCGCGCCAGTCCCATCCTCGCGAGGCGCTCCAGGCACGGCCCGTCCTTCAACGCCGGCGGGCGGCCGATCGGGCCGGCGAGGCTGAGGCGATGCAGCGCCGAGCGGCAGCAGGTCTCGAGGTAGGGGTCGCTCCACATTCCGCGCAGTCTACATCTGAGGAAGTTTGGGGCATAAGCGGTCGCCAATGTCCCCCGCCCTCGCGTCCGCCCTCCTGCCCGTGCTGCGCCGGATCGACCCCGAGCGGGCGCATCACGCCGCCCTCGCCGGATTGCGCTGGGGATTGGCTGGGCGGACCGCCGCTGAGGATGACCCGGCGCTGGGCATCGCGGCGCTTGGGCTCGCCTTCAAAAATCCGATCGGGCTCGCCGCCGGGTTCGACAAGGACGCCGTCGCGGTAGCCGGACTGAGCCGCCTCGGCTTCGGCTTCATCGAGACCGGCACGGTCACGCCCCGACCGCAGCCCGGCAACCCGCGCCCCCGCCTGTTCCGGCTGGAGGCGGACCGGGCGGTGGTCAACCGCATGGGCTTCAACAACGGCGGGCTCGACGCCTATGTCGCGCGGCTCGACGCCACGCCACGCGGGGGCGCGCCGATCGGCGCCAATGTCGGCATCAACAAGGAGGGCGCCGATCCCGAGCGCGACTATCCGGCACTCGTCGCCGCCGTGGCCGGGCGGGCGGACTACGTGGTGATCAACATCTCCTCGCCCAACACACCCGGCCTGCGCGACCTGCAGGGCGAGGCGCGGCTGCGGTTGATTCTCCACGCCGTGACCGAGCGTGTGCCAAGGCGCCCACCGCTACTGGTCAAGCTCGCCCCCGACCTCTCCGACGAGGATCTCGCCGCCGTGGTGGAAACCTGCGCCGCGGCCGGGGTCGATGGCCTCATCATCTCCAACACCACCGTCGCGCGGCCGGCCGGCCTTCGCTCGTCGCTGATGCGCGAGGCGGGCGGCCTGTCGGGTCCGCCGCTGTTCGCGCGCTCCACGGCGATGCTCGCGCGCGCCCATCTGCTCGCGCGCGGGCGGCTGGCGTTGATCGGCGCGGGCGGCGTGTCGTCGGGCCGGGACGCGCTGACAAAAATCCAGGCCGGCGCGCGACTGGTGCAGCTCTATACCGCCTTCGCCTATGACGGCCCGGCGCTGATCCCGCGTCTCAAGGCAGAGTTCGCGGCCGCGTTGCGCGAGGCCGGGTTTGCCCGCGTCGAGGACGCAGTCGGCGCCGACGCCAATCACCTCGCAGGACTTGCCTGATGGAATTCCTCGCCGGCTTCGCCCCGCTTGCCACGCGCTTCGACGGGCTGATCCTCGACCTCTGGGGCGTGGTGCATGACGGCGTGCGGCCCTATCCGGGCGCCGTCGACTGCCTGGCCCGGCTGCGCGACGCCGGCAAGCGAGTGGTGATGCTGTCGAACGCGCCGCGCCGCGCCGCCCCCGCTCAGGCCGCGATGCGCCGCATGGGCATCGACGACGCGCTGTATACCGGCATCGTGACCAGCGGCGAGGCAGTGCATCTCGCCCTGCGCGACCGGCCGGACGCCTGGTGGGCAAGCCTCGGCCGCCGGGTGTTCCATCTCGGGCCGGAGCGCGATCTCAACGTGCTGGACGGTTTGGCGCTGGAGCGCGTGGCGCGTCCGGCCGAGGCGGATTTCGTGCTCAACACCGGCCCCGACGATCACCGCAACCCGACCGACATGGCCGAGTTCGAGCCGGTGTTGCGCGACTGCGCGGCCGCCCGGCTGAAGATGATCTGCGCCAATCCCGACCTCGAAGTGATCCGCGACGGCCAGCGCGTGCTGTGCGCCGGGGCGTTGGCGGTCCGCTACGCCGAGTTAGGCGGCGACGTGCGTTCCTTGGGCAAGCCCGATCCGGCGATCTACGGACCGGTGCTCGACCTCGTGGGTCTCCCGAGGAGCCGGGTGCTGGCCGTGGGCGATGCGTTGCGGACCGACATCGCCGGCGCCGCGGCGATCGGCGTCGCCGCCTGCTGGGTTCTCGGCGGGCTGCATGGCGAGGCGCTGGGCGCCGGGCTCCAAGGCGCGCGCGACGCGGTGCGGGCGGCCGGCCTCGCCCCGATCGCCTGCATTCCGGGATTCGCCTGGTAGACACGAGAAGGGCGGCGCCACCGACGCCGCCCGGACTTGTCTCGTCAGCCGTCCCGATCCGATCAGCGCGTCGTGCCGGTCGTATTCGAGTTGGTGCTGGCGCCCGAGCCGGTCATGCCGCCGGCGGTGCCGTTCATGCCGTTCGTGGCGCTGCCGGGGCCGCTCGACGGCGCGGGCCTGGTGCTGTTCATGCTGCTGCTGGAGCCGAGGCTCTTGGCGCTGCCGCCGTAGGTGCCGCCCATGCTGGTGCCCTGCGTGCCGCTCGGGCCGCCCATGTTGGCGCCGCCCGCCCCGCCGCCGGCGCCGCCCGCACCGCCACCGGCGCCCCCAGCTCCGCCGCCGGCGCCTCCAGCCCCGCCGCCGGCGCCGCCACCCGCTTGAGCAAAGGCCGCGCCCGACAGACCGAAAGCAAGGGCAGCAGCCAGAAGAAGCGTCTTCATGCGTGATCTCCTGTCATTTCGGCCTGAATCGCCAGACCGCCGGCCGGGATTCCGACCGAGACCGGTGCAACGGCGGGCTTCCGCCTGGGTTTGGGAAAGTTTGGTAACGAATCAGCTACGGGCGCGAAGCGCAGGCCGCTCAGGCGTGTCCGGCGGCGCTCGAGAGCTGCAGCGGGTCGATATGCAGCATGGCGAGGGCGCGGAGCCATTTGGTGTCGTGCTCGGCGTCGAACACCAGCGTCTCGTCCGAAGGGGCGGAGAGCCAGATGTTGTTGGCCAGCTCCGCGTCGAGCTGACCGGGCCCCCATCCGGCGTAGCCGAGGGCCAGAATGCCCTCGCGCGGGCCGCCGCCGCCGGCGATCGCCTTCAGCACGTCGAGGCTGGCGGTCAGCGCCAAGCCGTCATCCACCAGCAGGCTTGCCTCGCTGATCCAATCAGCCGTGTGCAGCACGAAGCCGCGCGCCTTCTCCACCGGGCCGCCCGCGCACAGCCCGATGCGGCGGGTCGGCGGGTTGGGAGCAATCTCGAGCTGCTTCAGCAGGTCCTCGAAGCTCGGGGCGCCCAGCGGGCGGTTGACCACGATGCCCATCGCGCCCTCCGTGGTATGCGCGCAAAGGTAGATCACGCACTGGGCGAAACGGTCGTCGCCGATCGCGGGCATCGCGATCAGCAGCTTGCCGGTCAGGAACGGGTCCACGGGATCTGTCTTGGCCATTGTGCAGATTTGGGGTGATCGCGCCCGCTCCGCAAGCGCCGGACCAGGGCGGCGTGACACTGGCCGCCGGGAAGGCTAGGAGTCCTCGCATCGGCAACGACACAGCGAGGCGGCCCATGACGATCAAGGTTGGCGACACCATCCCGTCCATGAAGCTGATGCAAGGCACGGCGGAGGGTCCGAAGGAGATTTCCACGGACGAGATCTTCAAGGGCAAGAAAGTGGTGATGTTCGCCGTGCCCGGCGCCTTCACCCCCACCTGCAGCGCCAAGCACCTGCCCGGCTTCGTGCAGAACGCCGCCGCGATCAAGGCGAAGGGCGTGGACAAGGTGGTCTGCCTCGCGGTGAACGACGCATTCGTCATGGCCGCCTGGGCGAAGGACCAGGGCGTCGACGACAACATCATCATGCTGGCCGACGGCGCCGGCCAGTTCACCAAGGCGCTCGGCCTGGAGCTCGACCTGATGGGCCGCGGCATGGGCGTCCGAGCCCAGCGCTTTGCCCTGGTGGCGCAGGACGGCAAGGTAACGCATCTCGCGGTCGAGCCGCCGGGCGGTTTCGAGGTGAGCAAGGCGGAGTCGATTCTCGCCAATCTGTAGACGCGACCGCCCCTCTCCCCCGGGGAGAGGGGGTCGTTACACCTTCGCGGCGAGCAACTCGGTCAGGTTCTTGTCGAGCTGACCGAGTGCCGCGGGATCGGCGCCGAACAGGGCAAGGTGCCCGTCGATGGTGTCGATGGGCCGGAATTCGGCGTCGGGTATGAGCCGCCACTCGGCCTGGCAATCGGCGGGTGGGAACAACAGATCGGTTGACATCGGCATGACGAAAGTCTTTGCCTTGATGCGGCCCAACGCGGCCCGCAAGTCGCCTCCGGCAAGCCGGCTGACATCGCCCCGCTGCCATTTCCATGCCATGCAGAGCAGATCGTTGGGGTCCATCACGCCGAAATAGCCATACATGAAGTTGGTGACGAAATCGTCCAGGGACGAAAAGCCCAGCGCCTTGTGCCGGTTCGCCTGAAAGAACTCCGAGCCCCAGCCCAGGACCGCCCACAGCTTCGAGTGACGCAGCAGGCCTTCGCGCACGTCCTCGGACGATCTGTAGAAACCCTTGTTGAAGCCAGGGTCCGATGTGATCGCCTCGACCAAGGTTTCGGCAAGGAGGAAGTCATGGATGGTGTTCCGCGCGGTGCCGGCGATGGGGGCCGCGCGTTTCACCATGTCGGGGTAGCGTACGGCCCATTCGTAGGTCTGCTGCGCGCCCATCGAGCCGCCGACCACCAGCGCCAGGCTCTCGATGCCGAATTTTTCCGTGACCAGCTTGTGCTGCGCGCGCACGTCGTCGCCGATGCGGACATGCGGGAAATTGCCCATTCCGGCGGGGGCGGGCGTGTTGTGCGGCGAGGTGGAAATCCCGCTGCCGATCTGATTGACCATGAGGATGAAATACTTGTCGGGATCGAGCGCGCGGCCCTGACCGAGATACACCTGCTCGATGATCTTGTGGGTGCCCGAGTACCAGGTCGGAACCAGGATGGCGTTGTCCTTGGTGCCGTTGAGCGTGCCGTAAGTAGCATAAGCGAGCTTGCAGCCGCGGATGGTGCCGCCTTCCTCCAATTCGAGATTGCCGATGTCGTGCAGCTCGTAGGGGCCATGGACCTCTTGGGAGTAGTAGCTGTTCTCGATCATGGCCCCCTCCGAACTCCTGATGCCGGCTATGTCAGCTCGAACCCTGCGTAGCCCTGGGCGGCGACCTCGTCGCATTTGCGGCGATAGCCGCCGACCCCTTCCGGTCCGAGATACGGCAGGAAGGCGCGCGGCTTGCCCTGGATGTTGGCGCTCATGTACCACGAATTGGTGCCGGTCATCAGCGTCCCGCTGACCACCTCGTTGACGTGATCGACCCACTCGTCCTGCGCTTGCGGCGTCGCCTCGATGGTGGTCTGGCCGGCCTTGCGCATGGCCTCAATGCAGTCGGTGATCCACTCGACGTGCTGCTCGATCGAGACCGGCATGTTCGACAGCACCGAGGGGCTTTGCGGGCCGGTGATGGCGAACAGATTGGGGAAGCCGGCGACCGCGATGCCGAGATAGCTGCGCGGCCCATGCGTCCATTCGTCATCCAGCGTGCGGCCGCCGCGACCCTTGAGGTGCAAGGCCTTGAGCGCACCGGTCATGGCGTCGAAGCCGGTGGCGAACACGATGATGTCCGCCTCGTACTCCTTGCCGCCGGCGCGGATGCCGCGCTCGGTGATCTCCTCGATGGCGCCGTCGGTCGCGGCGTCGACCAGGCGCACGTTGCTCTTGTTGAAGGTCTCGAAATAGTTGGTGTCGAGCGGCTGGCGCTTGGTGCCGTAAGCATAGCCCTTGGGGATCAGTTTCTCGGCGACGGCGGGGTCTTTCACCGTGTCGCGGATCTTGCGCTTGAGATAGTCGGCGCAAAGATCGTTGGCGCGCTGATCGAAGAACATGTCCTGATAGTTGGAGAGCCAGTAGGCGAAGCCGCCGGCGTCCCACATCCGGTCGAACTCGCGCTCGCGCTCCTCGGGGGTGGTTTCGAGCACCGATTTCGGGATGAAATAGTGCTCCTGGCCGAAGAACGATTCGCGGATGCGCTGGACGATCCCGTCGTAATCCGCTTTCCGCGCCTTCCAGACCTCGGGGTCCACCTTGCCGTTGCGCGCCGGCACGCAGTAGTTGGCGGTGCGCTGGAACACCGTGAGCTGCTTGGCCTGTTGCGCGATCATCGGAATCGCCTGCACCGCGGTGGCACCGGTGCCGACCACGGCGACCCGCTTGCCGGTGAAATCGACGCCGGCCTGGGGGAAGCGGCTGGTGTGGTACCACTTGCCCTTGAAGCTATCGAGGCCCTTGAAGTCCGGCAGGTTGGTGTCGGAGAGACTGCCGACGGCCGCGATGAGATAGCGCGCCGTGACCGTTTCGCCAGTCGAGGTGTGGACGGTCCACAGATTGTTCGCCTCGTCGAACTCGCCGCCGGTCACGCGCGTGTTGAACTGGATGTCGCGCTTGAGGTCGTGGCGCTTGGCGACGTGCTCAAGGTAGCGAAGGATCTCGGGTTGCTCCGGATAGCGCTCGGACCACTCCCATTCCTGCAAGAGCTGTTTGTCAAAGGTGAAACAATAGATGTAGGAGTCGGAATCGCAGCGCGCGCCGGGATAGCGGTTCCAGTACCAGGTGCCGCCGACGGTTTCGCCGGCTTCGTACACGCGAACCTTGAGCCCAAGCCTGTCGCGCAGCGACTTCAGCATGTACATGCCGGAAAAGCCCGCACCGATCACGACGGCGTCAAAATCCGGAGTTGCGGTGGCCATGCTTTCCTCCCATCGCTCTTGTTGTTCTGGGTCGCAGATTAGCCCGGCTCTCCGAGGTTTGAACATGAAGATCGAGGCGTGCTCGCCAAAACTTACTGGACTGACCCAACCGCAAGACGAACAACAGAGCCGGAAATGACGTTGGCAAAAGCGGCCGCGCTTCACTCGGCGGCCTGGGCGTAGGCCTCCAAGGGCGCGCAGGTGCAGACGAGGTTGCGGTCGCCGTAGACATTGTCGACGCGCTTGACGGGCGGCCAGTATTTCGCCGTGGCAACCCAGGGGAGCGGGACGGCGGCGCGCTGGCGCGGATAGGCGTGGTCCCACGTGTCCGCCATGACCTCCGCCGCCGTGTGCGGCGCGTTCTTGAGCGGGTTGTCGGCGCGGTCGAGCCGGCCGGCGGCGATGTCGGCGATCTCGCGGCGGATGGCGATCATCGCGTCGCAGAACCGGTCGAGCTCGGCGCGGCTTTCGCTCTCGGTGGGCTCGATCATCAGTGTCCCGGCGACCGGCCAGGACATCGTGGGCGCGTGATAGCCGTAATCCTGCAGCCGCTTGGCGATGTCCTCCACCATCACTCCCGCCTCGCGCTGGAAATCGCGGCAGTCGATGATGCACTCATGCGCGACCATGCCGTTCTGGCCCGCGTAGAGCACCGGATAGTGCCCGCGCAGCCGCGCGGCGACGTAGTTGGCGTTGAGGATCGCGACCTCGGTGGCGCGCGTCAGGCCGGCGGCACCCATCGTGCGGATATAGGCGTAGCTGATCGGCAGGATCAGCGCGCTGCCGAACGGTGCCGCGGCAACCGGCCCGATCCCGGTTGCGGGTCCGGCATCCTCGCGCAGCGGATGGTTGGGCAGGAATGGCGAGAGGTGTGCCGCAACGCCGATCGGCCCGACGCCCGGGCCGCCGCCGCCATGCGGGATGCAGAACGTCTTGTGCAGGTTGAGATGGCACACGTCGGCGCCGATCGCGGCCGGGCTGGTGAGCCCGGTCTGCGCGTTCATGTTGGCGCCGTCCATGTAGACCTGCCCGCCATGCGAATGCACGAGCGCGCAGATGTCGCGGATCTCCGCCTCGAACACGCCGTGCGTGCTGGGATACGTCACCATCAGCGCGGCGAGACGGTCCGCGTGCTTTTCCGCTTTCGCGCGCAGGTCGGCGAGATCGACGTTGCCGTCACGGTCGCAGCCTACCACCACGACCCGCAGGCCGGCCATCGTGGCGCTGGCCGGGTTGGTCCCATGCGCGCTCGACGGAATGAGGCACACGTCGCGATGCGCCTCGCCGCGCGAGGAATGATACGCGCGGATCGCGAGCAATCCGGCGTACTCGCCCTGCGATCCCGCGTTGGGTTGCAGCGACATGGCGGCAAAGCCAGTGGCCTCGCGCAGCCAATCGGATAGACGGGTGATCAGCGTGACGTAGCCGGCGGTCTGATCGGCCGGCGCGAACGGATGGATATCGGCGAAACCCGGCAACGAGATCGGGATCATCTCCGCCGTCGCGTTGAGTTTCATCGTGCAGGAGCCGAGCGGGATCATGCCGCGGTTCAGCGCGACGTCCTTGTCCTCCAGCCGCTTGAGGTAGCGGAGCATCTCGTGTTCGGAGTGGTGGGCGTTGAACGCCGCCTGTTCGAGGAATTCGCTGCCGCGCAGCAGCGGCGCGGGTATGCTCGCCGGCGCCGCCGCGAGGGGTGCGCCGAGCACCGTGGCAAGCCGTTCCAGCTCGGCCCGCGTCATCGTCTCATCGAGCGCGATGCCTACGCCGGTGGCGTCGATCCGCCGCAGGTTGAAGCCGGCATCCAGCGCCGCCGCCATCAGCGCATCGGCAGAATCGGTTTCGAGCGCGACTGTGTCGAAGAAGGCGTCATGGCGCAGCCGCATCCCGGCGCGCGTCGCGCAATCGGCCAGCAGGCGCGCCTGGAGATTGACCCGACGCGCGATGCGTTTCAGCCCCTCCGGCCCGTGCCACACGGCGTACATCGACGCCATCACCGCCAGCAGCACCTGCGCGGTGCAGATGTTCGATGTCGCCTTCTCGCGGCGGATGTGCTGCTCGCGCGTTTGCAGCGCGAGGCGCATGGCGGGCTGGCCGGCCGCATCGACGCTGACGCCGACCAGGCGGCCGGGCATGGCGCGGCGAAACGCATCGCGCGTGGCG
Source organism: uncultured Alphaproteobacteria bacterium (assembly GCA_963795435.1). GTDB lineage: Bacteria > Pseudomonadota > Alphaproteobacteria > Acetobacterales > Acetobacteraceae > JAFKFI01. The sequence continues at coordinate 1,615,613 of CAWCHV010000007.1, read as the reverse complement.
AAGAAACCCGCGTGCGGGCCGCCGAAGCCCATCGGCACGCCGAAGCGCTGGGCCGATCCGACCACCACGTCGGCCCCCATCTCTCCCGGCGGCGTCAGCAGCGCGAGCGCCAGCGGATCGGCGGCGACGATGGCGAGCGCGCCAGCCTCGTGCGCCGCGCCGATCTCCTCCTCCAGCGGCCTGATGGCGCCGGTCGTGCCGGGATATTGCAGTAGCACCGCGAAGGGATTTGCGGCGCCGATGGCGGAAATATCGCCGGGCGCGAAATCGACCAGCCGCCAGCCGAGCGGGCGCGCCCGCGTGGCCAGCACCGCGCGGGTCTGCGGATGCACGTCCGCGCACACCGCGATCACGTCGGATTTGGACTTGGCGAGCGCGTGCGCCATCGCCATCGCTTCCGCCGCCGCGGTCGCCTCGTCGAGCAGCGAGGCGTTTGCGATCGGCATGCCGGTGAGATCGGAAGCCATCGTCTGGAAGTTGAGCAGCGCCTCCAGCCGCCCCTGCGCGATCTCCGCCTGGTAGGGCGTGTACGCGGTGTACCAGCCGGGCGCTTCCAGCACGTTGCGCTGGATCACCGGCGGCGTGTGCGTGCCGTGATAGCCGAGGCCGATCAGCGATTTTTTGACCGTGTTGCGCGCCGCGAGTTCGCGCAGTTCGGCGATTACGCCAGCCTCGTCGAGCGGCGGCGGCAGGTCGAGCGCGCGGTTGGTGCGGATCGCGCCGGGCACCGTCTTGGCCGCGAGGTCGTCGAGCGTCGCGGCGCCGACCACCGGCAGCATCCCCGCGATGTCGGCCTCGGTGGGGCCGATATGGCGGGCGACGAAGCCGTCGGTCGCTTCTAGCGCCGCGAGTTCGGCCAGCGCGTCCATCACAGCGTCTCCAGATGCGCCTGATACGCCGCGTGGTCCATCAGCGCGTCGAACTCCGCTTCGCTCACGCCGTCCATGCGGAAGAACCAGCCGCCGCTCGCCGCCTCGCGGTTGACCAGCGAGGGATCGTCGACGATCGCCTGGTTGACGTCGCTGATGCGCCCGCCGATCGGCGCGTACACGTCGCTCGCCGCCTTGACGCTCTCCACCACGGCGCAGGCCTCGGCGGCCTCGACCTGGCGGCCGGGCTCGGGCAGCTCGACGAACACGACGTCGCCGAGCGCCTCCTGCGCGTGGTCGGTGATGCCGACGGTCACCACGCCGCCGTCCAGCGTGACCCATTCGTGGTCGCTGGTGTAGCGGGTCTCGGCGTTCAGCTTGGGCATGGGATGCGTCCTTCAGCGGGCGTAGCGGTGGGGAACGAAGGGGAGCGGCGCCACGTGGGCGGGCAGCGGCTTGCCGCGCACCATGAGGTGCAGCGCGGTGCCATCGGCGGCGAGATCGCGGCGGACGTAGCCCATCGCGATCGGCGCGTTCAGGCTGGGCGAGAAGCCGCCCGAGGTGACGGTGCCGGCGCCGGTGCCGTCCTCCGCCACGATCAAGGTGCCGGCGCGTGCCGGGGCTCGTCCGTGGAGGCGGATGCCGACGCGGTGGCGGTGCGGGCCGTTCTCGATCTGGTCGCGGATGGCGGCGGCGCCCGGGAAGTCCCACGCCATCCGGCGGCGCTTTCCGAGGGTCCAGGCGAGGCCCGCCTCGACCGGCGAGGTGAGCTCGTCGATGTCATTGCCGTAGAGCGGCAGCCCGGCCTCGAGCCGCAGCGAATCGCGCGCGCCCAGGCCCGCCGGCCTCACCGCGGCCTCGGCCAGCAGGCGCCGGGCGAGCGCCTCGGCGTGCTCGGCCGGAACGGAAATCTCGAACCCGTCCTCGCCGGTGTAGCCCGACCGGCTGATGACGCAGGGGATGCCGTCCAGTCGCGTGTCGAGAACACCCATGAAGGCGAGCGCCCCCGCCTCCGGGCTCAGCCGGGCGATCACCGCGTCCGCGTCGAGGCCTTGCAGCGCCAGCAGCGCCCGATCCTCGTGCGGGACGAGCCGCACGCCGGCCGGCAGCGCCGCCTCGATGTGCGGCAGGTCGCTGTCCTTGCGCGAGGCGTTCACCACGAGAAGGAGGCGGTTCTCGGCCAGCCGCGCGACCATCAGATCGTCGAGGATGCCGCCGGCCTCGTTGGTCAGCAGCGTGTAGCGCTGGCGGCCTGGCTTGAGCCCGGCGATGTCGCCCGGCACCAGCCGCTCCAGCGCGGCGGCCGCGTCCGCCCCCTGCAAGGTCGCCTGGCCCATGTGCGAGACGTCGAACAAAGCGGCGTGGGCTCGGCAGTGCAGGTGCTCGGCGATGATGCCGGGCGCGTACTGCACCGGCATGGCGTAGCCCGCGAACGGGACCATGCGGCCCCCCAACTCGCGATGCAGCGCATCCAGCGGGGTGGTCGCCAGCGGACGTGATTCCGGGTTCGATGAAGGGTCGTCGGGCAGGGCATTCTCGACCATCGGCCGCTCCGCAACAGGGTCGCCTCCCGGCCCGTCGCCGGCAGGTGGGTGCCACCGAAACGCATCGGCGACGCCCGTCGACCCCCCTCTGTCGCGGTACCTGAGAGATTCGGGTCACGATGCCGCCGGACCGTTCGATCGGGCGGCGCGCGTCCCTTACTCCGTCGGTGCGGCGAGGCCGTGCGGCCCCCCGGCTTTCCAGAGGTCCTCGATCCCGGCGCGGTCCTTTTGCCTGAGCGTTTCCGGGGGCCGGTTGCGCCTTCGGCGGCGGGCCCGGATCGGACCCGCTCTCTCCCGCGCCGGATGCACGGGACAAACCCACCATGCCGCAGCGCGGCAGGCCGCGCAATCGAAACAGGTTGGGCGGCTACCGAGGCCCGCGGCGGCGGTTCAGCGCGACCTCGTCGGGGGTGAGCTGGAAGCCGACCACGAGGTCGTAGGCCGAGCCGGGCTTGTCCACGCTGATCGGCAGGTTGAGGCTCACCGGGTCGCTGGTCAGCCGCACCGTGTCGGCATTGGCGGCGAAGCCCGGCGCGATGTGGTAGATCTGCTTGTCCAGGACCTGCCCGTTCTCCGTCACCGCGACGAAGAACGGCACGTCGCCCATCGGCCCGCGCGCCGCCGGGCCGCGGGTGAGCCGCATCGACACCGCGACGCTTACGTCGAGCTCTCGGCGGCTGGCGCGGGTGCAGTCGCCGGAGACGCCTGTGATCTGGCCGTCGAGCACCATATCGGTGAGGTCATGCCCCGTGGCGCCCGTCGCGCCCGCTGCCTGGCCGGCGGAGCGATAGCGGGTGAGATCGGCTGCGTCGGCCAGAACGCCGGCGCGGGGGCAGTCCGGCGGAAAGGTGCTCGTGACGGGCCCGCTGCATCCGGCCAGAGTGGCGAGAAGGGCGACGATGGGCAACCCTGGAGCGATGCGCCAGGCGCTCGGGAGAAAGGGCGTGCGGAAAGGGGCGATGAGGGGCGGAATGACGGATGGGACGGCTGGCATCGCTGCGGGCATCGGAGACTCCGGGGGCGAGGATCGGGGCATATCCTCTGCGTCCGGAATGGACAACCGGCCGCCGGTCGACCCGCCGAGCTTGACGCCGCTCGCGAAAGGGGCGATGCGGCCTCACGCCACGATCGAGCCCATGCAAGCCAAGTCCTCCTTCGCCAAACCCGATCTCCGGGTTCTGCTCGCCGGCCCGCGCGGCTTCTGCGCCGGGGTGGACCGCGCCATCCGCGTGGTCGAGGAGTCGCTGCGCCGCTATGGCGCGCCGGTGTATGTCCGCCATGAGATCGTCCACAACCGCACCGTGGTCGAGCAGCTCGAGGCGCAGGGCGCCATCTTCGTCGAGAGCCTCGACGACGTGCCGGCCGCCGCGCCGGTGGTGTTCTCCGCGCACGGCGTGCCCAAATCGGTGCCTGTGGAGGCGCGGCGGCGCAACCTGACCTATCTCGACGCGACCTGTCCGCTGGTCAGCAAGGTGCACCGCGAGGCGGAGCGCCATTTCGGCGCCGGCCGCCACATCCTGATGATCGGCCACGCCGGCCACCCCGAGGTCGAGGGCACGATGGGCCAGCTGCCGCCCGGCGCGATGACCCTGGTGCAGGACGCCAGGGAGGCGCGGGCCGTCGCCCCGCCCGGGGTCGGCGAGCCGGGGGCGACGGCGCTCGCCTTCATCACCCAGACCACGCTTTCGGTGGACGACACCGCCGAGATCGTCGCCATCCTGCGCGCGCGCTTTCCCAAGATCGTCGGCCCGGCGCGGGAGGACATCTGCTATGCCACGACCAATCGCCAGGCGGCGGTGAAGGCGGTGGCGCCCGACAGTGACCTGGTTATCGTGATCGGCAGCCCGAACTCCTCCAACTCGCAGCGGCTGCGCGAGGTCGCCGAGCGGGCCGGCGCGCGCGCGGCGGTGCTGCTGCCGCGCGTCGAGGATCTCGACTGGGCCGGGCTCGCGGGCGTGCGCACCCTCGGCGTGACGGCCGGCGCGTCGGCCCCGGAATTGCTGGTTGACCAGTTGATCGCCCGGCTGCGCGACCGCTTCGCCCTCTCGGTGGAGGAGCGGCGGGTGACGCAGGAGAACCTGGTGTTCAAGCTGCCCGCGCCGCTCGCCTGATCCGGCCGCGAGAGGCGCGATGGCGGTCTACACCGAGGTTTCCGACGAGGCGCTCGCGCACTTCCTGGCGGATTACGACATCGGCGGCCTGGTGGCGTTCCGCGGCATCGCCGAGGGCGTGGAGAACAGCAATTTCTCCCTCCGCACCACGGCCGGCGACTTCATCCTGACGCTGTACGAGAAGCGGGTCGATCCGGCGGAGCTGCCCTGGTTCCTCGGGCTCATGGAGCATCTGGCGCGACACGGCATCGACTGCCCGCTGCCGGTGCGCGGGCGTGACGGCGCGGCGCTGCGCCAGCTCAGCGGCCGCCACGCCGCGATTACCACCTTCCTTCCGGGCATCTGGCCGCGCCGGGTGCGCCCGGAGCACTGCGCCCCGCTCGGCGCGGCGCTCGCCGGCCTGCACGTGGCGGGACAGGGCTACGCGCCGACGCGGCCCAATGCGCTCGGCCCGGAAGGCTGGCCGCTGCTGCTGGAGCGCGCCTGGGGGCGCGCCGACGAAGTGCAGCACGGCCTGGCCGCCGAGCTCGACGCCGCGCTGGCGGCGGTCCAGCGGGACTGGCCCGTCGGTCTGCAGGTCGGCCACATCCATGCCGACCTGTTCCCCGACAACGTGTTCTTCCTCGAGGGCCGCGTCTCCGGCCTGATCGACTTCTATTTCGCCGCCACCGACATCCTGGCCTACGACGTCGCGGTCTGCATCAACGCCTGGTGCTTCGAGCCCGATTTCTCGTTGAACGTCACCAAGGCGAAGCTGCTGCTGCGGGCCTACGATGCGGTGCGGCCGCTCTCGGCCGGGGAGCGCGCGTCGCTGCCGGTGCTGTGCCAGGGGGCGGCGCTGCGCTTCCTGCTCACCCGGCTGTTCGACTGGCTGAACACGTCGCCGGGGGCGCTGGTCACGCGCAAGGACCCGATCGAGTTTCTCCGCCGCTTGCGCTTCCACATGGCCGCGCGCGACGAGCACGCCTATGGCCTCTGACACCGTCCTCGAAGGCGAGCCACCGGTCGAGATCTGGACCGATGGCGGCTGCAGGCCCAACCCCGGTCCTGGCGGCTGGGGTGCCGTGCTGCGCTTTCGGGGGCATGAGCGGGAGTTGTCGGGCGCCGAGCCCGTCACCACCAACAACCGCATGGAACTCACCGCCGCCGCCGCGGCCCTGGAGGCGCTTAGCCGGCCCTGTCGCGTGAGCCTGCACACCGACAGCGAGTACGTTCGCAACGGCATCACGCGTTGGCATACCGGCTGGGTCCGCCGCAACTGGCGCAACGCCGCGGGCGAGCCGGTCGCCAATATGGATCTCTGGCGCCGGCTGCTGGACGCGAGCGCCAAGCACCTGGTGGAGTGGCACTGGGTGCGCGGCCATTCGGGCGACCCGATGAACGAGCGCGCCGACCGGCTTGCAACGGCCGCACGGGAAAGCTTGTCGCGTTAATCGCTGTGGAATGGGGCATAGCTTGTCATTATGGGGCATAGGCTGTCACTGAAACGATCTCCTGACCTAAGTCTCTGAAGGACGCTGGCGATAAAAAAGGTCCGAATGGTACCTGACTAGCCATTGGACCTAGGCAATATCAAGATGGCCTATAGTCGACGTACATCTACAGATTCTGTACAACTTTGAGATATATTACGAGCGGACCATCTTCTTCTTTTAGGGGACGTCTTTTTCAGTCAGTGCAATGCAAAAATTGATGGGCAATACATCCCCGTCGTCCTGTCGGGAGCGGGAAAGGTTTATATCTCGCAACGACATCGGGACAGGGCGTTCTTTGGTCGGAATGAGCGCTACGACTTTGGGTTGTGAAGGGGGCGGACGGATCGATTTTGGAGAGTGCGGCTTGCCATCCTTCAGACGTTCACAGAAGATTGACCCGGTGCGCCTTCCCGGGGCGCCGGGTCAAGGAAGCGCGCTAATACCAAGGCTTCGAGATTGTGACTCGAGGGGCTTCCCCGACGCGGCGGCGTTCTGATTCAAGACGGCGAACGCAGGAGTTCGCCATGCCGATCCCGCTTCGGGCCGATTTTGATGCGTCGCAGCTGCGGTCCGCTGCCCGCCGGAGCAAGGACGGTCCGCAGGCGCGGCGATTGCTGGCGTTGGCGGCGATCTACGATGGTGCGAGCCGCACGGAGGCGGCCCGGATCGGCGGTGTGACGTTGCAGATCGTGCGCGACTGGGTGGTCAAGCTCAACACCCATGGCCCGGACGGCCTGGTCGATCGCAAGGCGCCCGGTCAGCCGTCGCGGCTGAACGACAGGCACCGCGCGGCGCTGGCCGAGATGATCGAGAGCGGGCCGATCCCCGCGATTTATGGCGTGGTGCGTTGGCGCATCATCGACCTGTGCCAATGGGTCTGGGACGAGTTCCAGGTCACCATCGCCAAGCAGACGCTCGGCCGCGAGCTGCGCGCGATGGGGTATCGCAAGCTGTCCGCGCGTCCGCGTCATCACGCGCAGGCCGAGGGCGCCATCGAGGCTTTTAAAAAAGCTTCCCCGCGCAGCTGGACGCGATCGCGCGCCAGAAGGGCGTCGCTCCCGGCGATGTAGAGATCTGGTTCGGCGATGAAGCGCGCATCGGTCAGAAAAACAAGATCACGCGACGCTGGGCGAAACGCGGCACCCGGCCATCCGCCCCACACGACCAGCGCACGGCCTCGACCTACATCTTCGGTGCCATCTGCCCCAAAGAGGGCAAGAGCGTCGGCCTGATCCTGCCCTGGTGCAACACCGAGGCGATGGGCCTGCATCTGGCGGCGATCTCGGCGCAGGTCGCGCCCGGACGGCACGCGGCGCTTCTTGTCGATCAAGCCGGATGGCACACGTCCGAGAAGCTCGTCGTGCCCGACAACCTCACAATCGTGTCGCTGCCCGCCAAATGCCCAGAGCTGAACCCGCAAGAGAACGTGTGGGAGTTCATGCGCGACAACTGGCTCTCCAACCGAGTGTTCACCTGCTACGACAACCTGGTCGACCATTGCTGCGACGCCTGGAACAAACTCGTCGATCAACCTTGGAGAATCATGTCCCTTGGGCTGCGAGACTGGGCGCATGGGTACTAGGGTGTGGACTCATTGAAGCCAACTCGTGAGGACGACGGCAAGGCAAATGCCGGCCAGGAAGTTGCGCGCGGTCTTGTCGTAGCGGGTGGCGATGGCGCGCCAGTCCTTGAGCCTGCAGAAGGCGCGCTCGATGATGTTGCGCAGCCGATAGACGACGGGATCGTAGCTCGGCGGCATCAGGCGGCGCGACATGGGCGGGATGACGGCTTCGGTGCCCTGGCCGGCAAGAAGGTCGCGCACATCGTCGGCATCATATGCCTTGTCGCCGATGAACTGTCGCATGGCGGGCACGCTAGCGAGCAGGGCGCGGCCGCCGATGATGTCATGCACCTGGCCGGCCGTGAGCATCAGGGCGTAGAGACGTCCCTCGCTGTCGCAGAGCGCGTGGATCTTGGTCGTGCGACCGCCACGGGAGCGCCCGATTGCCTGATCTTGCTCCCCCCTTTTGCGCCAGCCGCCGAGCGGTGCGCGTGTATCGAGGTGCTGTCGACCATGACGACGTCCGGCGGTTCGGCGCAGCCCGCGAGCGCTGCAAGCAAGCCCTGCCACAACCCGCGCTGGCCCCAGCGGTTGAACCGATTGAACAGCGTGGTTCGCGGGCCATACTCGGCCGGAATTGCCCGCCAGCGTAAACCCTCGCGATATCTGTGCAGGATGCCGCTGATCACCCGTCGATCATCGACCCGCGGCTTGCCACCCAACTGCGGCAACAGCGGTTCGATCACCGCCCACTGCGTATCGCTCAACCAGAATTGCTCGGCCATGATTCGCGCCCTCCCGGGGAGGGTGAATCAGACCCGCCGTAGCCGATGCAATGGGTACACACCCTAGTCTGAAAGAGGCTAGGGCAGCCCTCGATCTCGGGACAGTGAATTTGTACTCGGATCTTACCACGAGAGACGCGAAGAGGCTGCTTGTGGAAGACAAATGGTTCGCGAGTCTTCGGCAACTGGTCGAAGGGGAGATCGACCAAGTGAGCCAGAACCTGACGGGTCGAACAAGATTGATCGGGGAGCGCTACGCGCGCAGCCTGTCCGCAATAGCTGCCGAGGCGGACACGTTCGCCGCAAAGGTGGATCGGCATCTTCAGGAGATGGGGTTCAGCTTATGAGCAGCCGAAGAGAGGGCATACGAGAACATCATCTCCCAGATGTCTATCTCCCTCCGGAAGATTGGATCGAGGTGCCGGTTTCGGAACTCGCCTCAATCAGAACTGGTTCTCGCAATACCCAGGACCGAGTGAAAGATGGGGAGTTTCCCTTCTTTGTTCGTTCTCAGACGGTGGAGCGCATCAACACGTATGGGTTCGATTGTGAAGCGGTGTTGACAGCTGGGGATGGAGTTGGGACGGGGAAAATATTCCATTATGTCAATGGGAAGTTCGACGTCCACCAGCGTGTTTACGTGATGTCCGATTTCTCAGAGCGGGTTACGGCGCGGTACTTCTATCTGGCTTTTTCGCAAGGCTTTTACGATCGCATCATGTCCATGACCGCGAAGTCGTCAGTTGACTCCGTACGGCGCGAGATGATCGCAGACATGAATCTGCTCCTTCCTCCAACAATCGAAGAGCAAGAAGCCATCGCGGCGGCCCTATCCGACGTCGATGCCCTGATTGCCTCCTTAGACGCTTTGATTGCCAAAAAGCGCGACATCAAGCAGGCCGTGATGCAGGAGTTGCTGACTGGGAGAAGGCGGCTCCCAGGATTCCAGGCCCCTTGGACGAACTCGCGTCTGAACAAGTTAGGCAGCTTCTCCAAGGGGAAAGGAATCCGAAAGGACCAGGCGACGAGTGGCTCGATTCCCTGTGTGCGGTATGGCGAACTTTATACCGTGCACCAAGACGTCGTGCACAATTTCTACAGCCGTGTCTCGCCAGAGGTTGCAGCGGAAAGCAAGAAGGTGAGAGCGGGCGACATACTTTTTGCTGGCTCCGGAGAGACTAAGGAGGAGATTGGGAACTGTGCGGCCGTGATTGAGGATCGGGATATATACGCAGGCGGAGACATTGTAATATTTTCACCGCAAGCCTCTGACTCGAGATTCCTCGGTTATCCGCTGAATACAGCACCCGTGCGGAAACAGAAGGCCAGCAAGGGACAGGGCGACGCTGTTGTCCACATAAGTGCGTCGGCGCTCGGAGCAATAGAGATTCAGATACCACCTACGCTGGAAGAGCAAAGGAAGGTTGCCGAGATCCTTTCAGACGTCGATGACGAGATCCTTGCACTCGAGGCCCGAAGTACGAAAACATCCTTATTGAAGGCAGGAATGATGCAAGAACTCCTGTCAGGAAGGATACGTCTGATATGAGCACCGTCGGCCAAAAAGAACGCGCCACCCAGAAGCGCATTGTCGACCTTTTCACAAGCCAGCTGTCCTACGACTACCTGGGCGATTGGAACGAGCGACCGGATAACCGGAACATCGAAGAGGACTTGCTCCGGCGATTCCTCAAAAAGTCGGGCTACGACGAGGCACTCATCACCCGTGCGATCGCAGAGTTGGCCAAGGTTGCTGGAAATCAGCAGGGCAGCCTGTACGAAGTCAACCGCTCCGTGTACGACCTGCTCCGGTACGGAGTGAAGATCAAGGCCGACATTGGAGACACGACCCGGACCGTCTGGCCGATCGACTGGAAAAATCCTGAGGCCAACCACTTCGCTACCGCGGAGGAGGTGACGGTTAAGCCGTCGAGCGCCTCATCGCACACCAAGCGACCCGACATCGTCTTGTATGTGAACGGCATCGCGCTCGGCGTCATTGAACTGAAGCGCTCAACAGTGTCGGCCTCGGAGGGCATTCGTCAGAACCTTGATAACCAGCGGCCCGAGTTCATCCGGCAGTTCTTCACCACGGTCCAGTTCCTGTTCGTGGGCAATGACACCGAAGGGCTGCGCTACGGGGTGATCGAAACCCGAGAGAAATACTGGCTGACCTGGAAGGAGGACAGCGAGATCGCTAACCTGCTCGACCGCTCGCTCGTTCAGATGTGCGCCAAGCAGCGCTTTCTGGAGTTGATCCACGATTTCATGGTTTTTGATGCTGGCACGAAAAAGACCTGTCGCCATAACCAGTATTTTGGGGTCCGCGCTGCGCAAGAACGGGTCCGTGCACGCGAGGGCGGCATCATTTGGCACACACAAGGCTCTGGCAAAAGCCTTACAATGGTATGGTTGGCCAAGTGGATCCGAGAAAACGTTACGAATTCGCGTGTCCTCATCATCACCGACCGCACCGAACTGGACGAACAGATCGAGAAGGTGTTCAAAGGCGTCAACGAGGGAATCTACCGAACGAAGAACGGAGCGGACCTGATTGCCCGGCTGAACGACACCAACCCTTGGCTGATCTGTTCAATCATTCACAAGTTCGGTCAGCAGAGCGGGTCGGAAGGAGGCGTTGGAGACTTCGTCAAGGAGTTGCTCGAAGCGCTGCCACCCGGCTTCGTCGCCAAGGGCACGATTTATGTCTTTGTCGACGAGTGCCACCGCACGCAGACCGGTGAACTACACAAGGCGATGACTACCGTCCTCCCGGAAGCGGTGTTCGTGGGCTTCACGGGAACCCCTCTTCTGAAAACAGATAAGCAGAAGAGCGTGGAAGTCTTCGGCAGCTACATTCACACGTACAAGTTTGACGAGGCAGTGCGTGACAAGGTTGTGCTGGACCTTCGGTACGAAGCGCGCGACATCGATCAGCAAATCACCTCCGTCGCCAAGATCGACAAGTGGTTCGAGTCGAAGACAAGCGGGCTCAACGATCTCGCCAGGGCGCAACTCAAGCAGCGCTGGGGAACGATCCAGAAGGTGATGTCCAGCCAATCGCGCTTAGAGAAAATCGTCGCCGACATCCTGCTAGACATGGAACTGAAGGACCGCCTGAAGAGCGGCCACGGCACAGCGATGCTGGTGTCCTCCAGCATCTACCAGGCGTGCAAATTCTACGAGTTGTTCGACAAAACGGAGCTGTCTGGCCGCTGCGCGATCGTGACCTCATATCGCCCGAACGCACAGGAACTTAAAGGAGAGACAACGGGAGAAGGGCTCACGGAGCGCCTGCGCCAATATGACGTCTACAAGGAAATGCTAGGCGGGCAAGACCCTGACAAGTTCGAACAAGAAGGGTAAAACGGAAGTTTATCGAGCAGCCTGGGCAGATGAAGCTGTTGATCGTGGTCGATAAGCTCCTCACGGGGTTCGATGCGCCGTCTGCGACATACCTTTACATCGACAAGCAGATGCGAGACCACGGCTTGTTCCAGGCCATCTGTCGGGTTAACCGGCTGGACGGAGAAGACAAGGAATACGGCTACATAATCGACTACAAAGATTTGTTCCGGAGCCTCGAGAAGTCGGTCCAGACCTACACGTCTGGAGCGCTCGATGGCTTCGAAAAGTCCGACGTCGAGGGGCTGCTCAAGGACCGCCTGGTCATGGGACGCCAGCGGCTTGACGATGCCCTAGAAGCCATCAGAGCGCTGTGCGAGCCGGTGGAACTCCCGAAGGAAACGCAGGACTACATGCGCTTTTTTGGGTGCGCTGATACGGCCAACAAGGACGCTTTGAAGGAAGCCGAGCCGAAGCGCCTCGCCCTTTACAAGCTTGCAGCAAGTCTCATCCGAGCCTATGCCGACGTGGCAAACGAGATGACGGACGCGGGCTACACCACGGATCGAGCTGAGGAAATCCAAAAGGACGTCGCGCATTACGAGAAGGTCCGGAACGAGATCAAAATCGCAAGCGGGGACTATATTGACCTGAAGGCGTACAGCCCGCGATGCGCCATCTCATCGACACCTACATCAAAGCCGACGAGAGCGAGGTCATCTCGACTTTCGACGATCTTCCGCTGGTCCAGCTGATCGTCGAACGCGGGCAGGAAGCTGTGAAGACACTGCCAAAAGGAATCCGCGAGAATAAGGATGCTGTGGCAGAGACAATCGAGAACAACGTCCGTCGTGTGATCATCGATGAGGCCCCGGTCAATCCGAAGTACTACGACCGGATGTCCGCACTGCTGAATGCCCTGATTGAGCAGCGCCGCCAGCAAGCGATCAATTACGAGACCTATCTGGCCGATATCGTCGCGCTCGCCAAGAAAGTCGCTGACCCAACCGAAGGAGCGACCTATCCGCCTGCTCTCGATACGGCAGCTAAACGTGCCCTCTATGATAATCTCGGGCAGAACGAAGCCATGGCGCTCGCCGTCGATGCTGAGGTTCGCAGGACTAATACCAGCCGTCCTATCCGGTGACTGGTTTTGCCCATGATCGCCTAGTGATGGAGGCGATGCGTTCTGGCGTTTGCATCAGCTTGTTCCAGGCGATGCTGCATGCGTCGAGGATCTCCTCGTAGGTGTTCCAAACGCGATGGCTGAGAAAGTTGGCCCGCAGGAACTCCCAGATGTTTTCGACCGGGTTCAATTCAGGCGCGTACAGGCGGAAGCGGAAGCAGCACGACGTTATCGGGCACATTGAGCCGCGGTGAGCTGTGCCAGCCGGCACCGTCCAGTACCAGCAGGGCGATGGCGCCCAGCGAGACGCATCGGCTGATCTCGGCGAGATGCACGTTCATGGCTTCGATGTTCACCTCGGGCATGATCACCGCGGCGCCGGTGCTGCGCTCCGGGCAGACCGCGCCGAACAGATAGGCCCAGTCGTAGCGTCGGTCGCGCGGCGCGCGCGGGCGCGAGCCGCGCTTCGCCCACACCCGGGTCAGCGTCCCCTGCTGACCGACGCGGGCTTCGTCGGTGAACCAGACCTCCACCGGCTTGCCTGCCGCCTCGGGCGGCAGGGCGGCGGTTACGAGATCAGCAAACCCGCTTTGAAAAGCGCTTGTGCTTCCGGCTTGCTTTGCGGGTGCTGCGGACGCACCGACAGGCGTCGGAATGACAGCTTGCGCAGCAGTTTGCCGATCGTGCGTTCGTGCAAGGAGACCGCAAACTCCTGCGCGATCCGGCGCTGCAAATCGACACAGCGCCAACGCACGACACCATCCCGCTCGAGGTCGGGACCTTGCTCGACCCACGCCGCCACCGTGGCCTGCTGCTCGGGCGACAGGCGGGCTCGCGGGCCATTGCGACGAGGACGATCGTACAACCCGGCCAAGCCCAACTCGTTGTAGCGATGCACCCAGTCGCGCAGCGTCTGGCGGTCCATCGCGCAGGTCTCCGCCGCCACTTCCCGCGAACACCCTTCCAGCACCAGCGCTATAGCCAGCACCCGACGCGCCGCCTTCGCGTCCCGCGTCCGTGCCGCTGCCTCGCGCAGATCCGCCGCCGACGCGTCCAACCGCGTGATCGCTACTGCCATCGCTGCCCCCTCCGTTGCACCAGAGGCGTGCGAATCATGGCCGGTCGAGCCGCGCCAATTCATGTACCGCACCCGGTTTCCTGGACACAAGGTTGCTGTTAAGCGGCGGCCTGCATGACGGCCTGGTGCCAGGCTGTTCTCGCATCAGTCGGACTGCGCAAGCCGTTCTTCTCGATCAGCCACGCGGCGTTGTAGCGGGCGACGAAGTTGCGGACGGCGTCACGGACCTCGTCGATGGTCTGGTAGATCCGGCCATGCACGATCTGCTCCTTGAGGGTGCGGAAGAAACGCTCGATGACACCATTGGTCTCGGGCTCGCCGACGAACGCATAGCTGGGGGTCATGCCCCAGAAGCGGATCTGATTGTGAAAGTGGTCGGCGAGGAACGCGCTGCCGTGGTCGTGCCGCAGCGCCACGCCGCGCGCCGCGCTGGGGCTGACCTGGCCGAACGCATTGCGGACCGCCATGCCGACGGCCTGCACGGCGGCGTAGCGATCACCGCGCTTGGCAACGTGCCAGCCCAGTGCTTCGGCGTTCCAGTGCTCGACAACGCCGAACAGCCAGACCTTACCGTCCTGGACGGTGATGATCTGGGTCGCGTCAGTCGCCCACATGATGTTCGGCGCCTCGGTGATGATGTGACGATCGTGCGGCGTGTCGTCGCGCGTGCGGGCACGGTGCGGCGACAGCAGGGCGTTCTCACGCATCAATCGCAGCACCCGTTTGCGCGCGACCCGGATGCCGTCCATCACCCGCAGCCTAGCCCACACCTTGCGATGACCCTCACCGTGCCAGGGCGAGCGGGCGAGATCGGCGCGGATCGCCGCCAGCAGGGCATCGTCGGACACCACCGGCTTCGGTCCGCGGCGCTGCGCCGGGATTGGCGTCGTTGTGTCGGCCCGCTGCCGGTCAGCGTAGAACGACGACCGCGGCAGGTCCCAGATCCGGCAGACCTGGGCGATGCCGTAGCGGCGGCCGGTGGTCGGGGAAATCGCCGCCGCCATCACCGCGACCTCCTGCGGCCCAAAGGGCCAGGGCGCTCGATGCGAGAGCGCAGCAGCTCGTTCTCGATGCTCAGCTCGCCGATCCGCTGCATGGCCGTGGCGAGCTCACCACTCGCCGCATCCGTCTCGCGTTCCTTCAACGCGCCATCCAGCGCGGCTTCGGCCTTCTGCCGCCAGCGCTCGAGCTTGTAGAGCGGCACGCCGAGCTCGCGCGAGAGATCCTCGGCGGCCTCACCCCGCAGCAGGCGAAGCACCACCTCGCGCTTGCGGCTCACGCTCCAGCGTTGGCCCGGCGCCAGCGGCCCACTCGGAGCCCACCCCGCCGCCGCGCCGTTGTGGCCTGTGGACAGCGCGGACGGGCTCCGCCCGCCCTCGTTGCCCACAGGCCCATCAGCCACATCATTTCGCATGATCCTGTTCATTCTGGACTTCACCATATCTGCCTCCGGTCGGACAAATCGGTGTCCAGAGAAATCGGGGGCAGCTCAGCCGCGCCAATTCACATCCAAGTCAACGGTCCAGGCGGCTGGTATAAGAAGGATGACTGGCGCGGCAACAAGATGAAGGAGCGCGAGGTCCGGAACGCAATTCGGAAGAGCGGCGTTGAGGACGGCATGATCGAGCAAGTCCTCGACTTGGTTCGGAGCCAAAATGCCTACTGAAGGTCACAACATCGCGGTTGGCAGTCTGGAGGTGAACGTCGTCCGCAAGCCGATCAAAAACATGCACCTCGGTGTCTACCCACCAGATGGGCACGTTCGTGTGGCGGCTCCGCTCGCGGTAAACGACGACGCTGTGCGGTTGGCCGTCATCATGAGGCTGCCTTGGATCAAGCGGCAGCGGACGAAATATCAGTCGCAAGCCCGTCAGTCGGAGCGGCGCTTCGTGTCTGGGGAAACCCACTACGTTCAGGGTCGCCCATACCGTCTCGATGTAGTCGAGGGTGCGCGGTCATGGAAGATCGTGGTCCGGAACGGGGGAAAGTTAGAATTCCATGTGCGTTCGGACGACACATCCGCTCGAACCGCTGCCTTTTACGGGTGGTATCGACGCGAACTGAAGCAACTAGCCGCCCCACTCGTTGAGGGCTGGGCATCGGCTCTTGGCGTTGAGGTCCCATCGTGGGGCGTAAAGCGTATGAAAACGAAATGGGGCACTTGCAGCGTGGCGGCGAAGCGCGTGTGGCTCAACGTCGAGTTGGCAAAGAAGCTCCCTCGCTGTCTGGACTACGTCGTCCTTCACGAATTGACGCACTTACTGGAACCGACCCATTCGGACAGATTCGTCGAACTGATGGATCGAAACATGCCAACGTGGAGGGAAGTTCGAGCCGAACTCAACTCGGATCCGCTTGCCCACGAGGATTGGGGAACCACTTGAGTGCATCGTACTCCTTGTGGTCAGACGTTAGCAAGTGACCGAACCTGCGGCGATCCAAGATCATGGCAGGGCGAATTGCGAGTGCCTCGATGTGGGCCCGCCCGTTCCTAGTAGGCTTCAGCGGCGCGCCGTCGGAGTGGACGATACACATGGACGCTTCGCGCGTCTCCCGCTCCGACTTGGCGCGCAATGCGGACGATGGCGCGAAGATACGTGCCATGCTAACGATGTTGATTGTCAACAAGGGCGGGAGCCATCGTGGAGCGCGTAATGGTTTCAAATTGGTTGAAAGCCGGAGTCATCATTGGCGCGATATGGTGCGTGGGGAGCGCGGCGTTCGCATACAGCGCGATGAACCCTGCTCCTGGTTGCACTGACGATCGTGTCAAACCATTGGTGGTGAGCATCCTGAAGGACAAATTGCACCTGGCTGCGGAGGGAGACCTGTCATTGACGCATATCCGTCGAACCGTCGGCACCCGGTTCGGCATCGGGTACACATGCCAGGCAGAAATCAGTGGGATCAAACCCACGGATACGTTGGCAGGTATGAGATTCAACACTGTTGAGTACACGACGAACGTCACACTGAATGAGCCCAATATTTACGTGACAGCGCGTTTGGTGCCTTACGCAGAGTAGTCTGGCCAGGTACATCGCGAAGCGCCTTGGTCGGGCTTGTGAAAAAGGGGGCCTCCGGAGCTGGGCTGCCAAAGACGGTTCAGGCGCTTCGTCTACGGTTCCAATGCCATCCAAGGCGCGGCTCATCGCCTGCTTGACTCACCCGACCGTTCCCTATACGTTCTCTGCCATGACGAGGGATCTGGTCACGAGTCCGAGCTCACCGATCGCCCCGAAAGCGGTGGTTCTCGGCTACGTCCACCTCATCACCTGCATGTCGCGAATAGGTCGGTCGGCGTGCAGGTGAAGGGCTCTGCGGAGAGCCGCTAGCCGATTTCATCTGCTCTCTTCCGATCGCCCCCGTCTTTCGGGCGGGGGCACCGCGTCCTTTCGGAATGCAGGTTGCTCGATGCTCAACGCGAAACGGCTGGATCCCGGCGACCCGGCATTCCGGTGTGGCTCAGGAATAACACCGTTGGAAATCATTGAGCTGCGCCCTGCATCCAAGAGTCGACAGCATGGATCCGGCATGGTAGGAGCTCCGCCCATGGAACAGACCATACCCCAGCGCGCCTAACCGCTGCCGGAACCCACGCGGGTGACGGGAGTGCTCTTTTGCGCCCTAGCCCACGAGGTCTGGTCTTGATCCCGAACCCACCTTCTGCGCTCGCCGTCGATCCCGGTGTCAACCGGTCTCGTCCTCGCGGATGCTTCATCCGTCTGGGCACGGGTACCCGCGTGCGCGGACTCTCGGCTCCCACTCCTGGCTGGCGAATAACGGGGCTTTCCCCGCTTCCGCCCGTCGCGCCGAACAGCGCGGCAGTTCAAGCCATGCCGGGAGCCGATCGTGGCCCTTTCTGTAGACGACCATGTGGCGAGTCACATCGCCGAGCTAACCGCCGATGATTGGCGGAAGGTCAGCGAAGGGCTGACCCGCCGGTTCAGCGGCGACTTCCCGCTCGATCGCAACGGAACCGTCCTGAATTGGCGGACCCAGAGAGAGCGGGCAGCGATCTCGATCCTCGCGCTCGATCCACGGATTGACTCGATCGAGGTCATGCCGGAGCGCGTGACCTTGATCGTCGATGGCCGCAATCGCACCTGTTCTCCCGCGCTCCGGATCAAGTCTGGCCGTCGAGTCGTTATGGCCGATGTCATCCGAAACTCCTCCGCGGGCTTGCCCGGCCGCTGTGAACTTACCGAGTTGCTGACCCAGGTCTACGGCGAGCGGGGCATCACCTACACGACCATGCTCGAAAGCCGGGTGTGCCGGGAGCCTCGGCTCCGCAACGCTCGCTTTGTCTTGGGCTATCGAGGCGTGGATTCCGACCCTGGCACTGAGCTCGCCGTGGTCGGCGCGCTGTCAAAAGGCGTTCAGGTCAAGTTGAAAGTTCTCGAAGATCGGTTGTCCGGCAGCGGCGACGTGCGGGCAACGGTCTTCGCTCTGGCGACGCGCAGAAAGATCCGGCTCGACCTCTGGGCTACGGAT
Source organism: uncultured Alphaproteobacteria bacterium (assembly GCA_963795435.1). Lineage (GTDB taxonomy): Bacteria > Pseudomonadota > Alphaproteobacteria > Acetobacterales > Acetobacteraceae > JAFKFI01. Next base: position 1,597,225 of record CAWCHV010000007.1, on the reverse strand, counting down.
TTCGCCGACATGAGCGTCCAACTCGTGTCCTGGGAGGGCCTGCGATGAAATCGCTGGGCGCCTTCAATGTGCACATGGTCTTCCCGCCGAAGCAGGTGATCCGCTTCGAGGGGCAACTCTATGATTACCGCGGCCGAGCGCGCGACAAACAGCGCAGGCACATCTTCGAGGCTGACAACAGGCTCCGTGTCGACTTCTCTGACTCCGAAATCATGGATCTTCAGCACCACGGGAAGATCGAGATCCTTGGACAGGCGGAAGCTGAGTCAGCCCGCCTGGTCGCCGAGGGCAAGAAGCCGCTGCCCAATTTTGACTCCGCATCACCGGCAGACAGGTCCGCAGCTCGGATGATGCACAAATACATCCGCAGATGGGAAAGCGCGGGCTGTCCGGCGCGGACCGAAGGTCTGGCGCCGCTGATCGCGGAAGTCGCCAAGGCCGAGCGCGACCCCAAACCACCAAGCCCGCGAACCCTGTGTCGCAGGCTGGCCGCATGGGTGGAGTCAGGTGGTGACATCAACTCCCTGCTTCCGACAACCTCACGTTGCGGAAACACTAGCGACCGAATCGACCCCGGACTGAAGTCGCAGTTCCGGGAACTGATTGAGAAGTCACTACCTGGCTGACGACCCCGAGACGGTGATCGGAGCCTACAAGCTAGCCGAAAACGACTGGGAAGAAGCCCACCGGCATCTGCCCGAATCCGAACGCCCCAAGTTTCCCCGGCTTTCGTCGGCTTACGCCGCGGCCCGGGAAATCGATCTCTTCACGAGCGATTTCTGCCGCCGGGGCAAGGCTGCCGCGCATCACCGCCACGCACCCGTCGAGGATGGACCGGCGGCCACTCGTCACAACGAGTGCTGGGAGATGGATCACACCGTTCTCGACGTGATCGTCATCGACGAGGTGACCGGACTGCCCATCGGCAGACCAACGCTGACTGTCGCGATCGATCGATATAGCAGGGCGATCCCTGCATTCCACATCGGATGGGATGCCCCAGGCATTCAGCCCGTGATCGAGTGCCTTCGAAAAGGCATTTCGCTGAAGGAGGATCTGATCGTCCGGGTTCCCGATCTGAGAAACCCGTACCCAATTTGCGGGGTTCCGGACGAGATCGTGACCGACAATGCGCGCGAGTTCAAGTCAAAGGCGCTGAAACAGATCTGCTCTCGGCTGGGAATCGAAGTCAGCCGGTCACCGGTATTGAAAGCCTGGTATCGCGGACGGATCGAGCGGGTCATCAAAACTCTTCTGCATTCGATCTGTCACAAGCTGCCTGGATCCACGTTCTCCAATTTCTACCTGCGCAGCCAGGAGAGGGTACCCGAGAAGGTCGCGGTATGCACGCTCGCCGAGCTCGAGACGACCATCACCCGTTTTATCGTCGACATCTATCACGTCGGGCGGCACCGGATTCTCAACGACTCCCCCATCCGACTTTGGAGCGCGAGTGTCGCCCTGAACCATATGAAGCCGTTGCCGGATCCTCGGAAGCTGGCCATCGTTCTCTTGCTTCTCTATTTCCGGAAGCCGCAACGACAGGGAATCCTACTCGAGGGTCTCTGGTACGACAGTCCGCAGTTTGTCACCTACCGGACTACGAGGGGCGTCCCAAGCATCGTCAGCGTGAAGGTCGACCCGAATGATCTGACACGAATCTGGTACATGGATCCGACTCTGAACGACTACCTCGAACTGCGCGTGCAAAAATCGATGCGGCAGCGTGTGCAGGGAATCACGCTCGACGTCCATAAGATGGCGCGCGCCATCCAGCGCAACAATCCCGAGTTACTGGCTGGCGAGGCTGGCATCTCAAAAGCCTACGCGATGATCCGTCACTCACTGGAGGAACGCGTTCGTGGTCGCGATGGCCTCACGAACAGGCGTCGGGCAATGCGGGCGCTCGCGAAGCTCAGAAAGAGGGCGGCCGAAATGTACGAAGACGCTCCCGCCTTCGAAAGCGAGGTCGAGGACGATATCGGGGATGAGCTATTCGGGCCCGAAGACGACGGTTCGGACGAGGATCCCCAGCCTGTATCGACCGAAGGCGCCTATGCCGATGCGGACCAGTCGGCTACCGAGCCAACGACCGATGAGACCACCCCAAAAGCCGCGGGTCGGAAGCCTGGGAAGTCGCGCCGTCCACGCGGCAAAGCCGCGCTTCCGCGGGACGTCCTGCCCGAGAAGGGGAAGGTTACGGATCCAGACCGTCCTGCCGACCTCAGTGACTTGGATCGTTGGGATGACATGGATGACCTCGATGCCGCTGTGCAGGCAAACATGTTCGTGAACGATCGCAAGGACGACGACAATGCCTGACCGGCAGAAGCGAAACCCCGATGCTTTGAGCAACATCTTTTACCAAACCAGCCGGACCCGCCACGGATTCGAAGCGATGATGGAGGTGATCGAGTACGGCTGGGAGCGAAAGTACTGCAAGGCAACGCGGCTTTTCGGTCCACCTGGCATCGGCAAGACTCAAACCTTGACCTACTTTGACCAGATCGTCTGTCGACCGAAGGGTTGGAAAATGCTGACCCTCGAAGTTGCGCCCAATTGCACGAGGGGCACCAAGCTGGGCGAACACTTCCTTGAGGGGCTCGGCGATCCCAATCCCGAGTACGGCTCGGAAGGAGATAAGTTGCGGCGGGCGAAGGATGCGGTTGAAGACCAAGGTTACGACGTGATCGCGCTCGAAGAATTTCACCGCCTGATCGATGACAAAACGGATCGCGTCAACCATGCGGTCGGCCACTGGGTTACCGGCTTCCTCAATATGCGTGCTTGCCCACTCATCCTCGTTGGCGAGCTGAGCACCGAGCGTGTTCTTCAGGGTAATGACATGCTGGACCAGCGCACGTTTCCAGGATGCGTGCTCACCCCCTACGACTGGGGCGATGAACGGGACCAGAAGGAATTCCGTCAGACCTTGCATGCGATCGATGTCGCGCTCGGAATGCCAGAACGCTCGGGCCTCGGCACCGTGGAGACCGCCAAGAAAATCTACCTGTTCGCTGGCGGACTTTTGCGCCGCTCAGCCGACTTGATCGCGAAGGCGCGGCGCCTGGCAAAGCAGCAAGGGCTACCGAAACTCACGGACGAACTGCTCGCAAATGTGGTCGACGAGTTTTTAGCTGTGAGTCCTCCCGGCAAGGTCAACCCATTTCGTACGGAGGGTCTTTCCACTGAGCGGGTCGTAAAAGCCGTCGCTGACCGATCTCGTCGGGATCGGGGTAGGGAAGCAGCATGACCTACCAGCTCCGGAAATCAGTCGCGCCCGAAACTGGCGAAAGCCTTACCGGGCTGATTGCCAGGAATGCGGCTCTTTATCGATTTCGCGATCCCCGTCTTCTCCTGCACCGGATTGATCCGCCGCCTCTCGTCCTCTGGACAATGTGCGATACGGATCCTGACGGGGATTTCGGATCTCGATTGAGACTACTGCTGAACGTCGAGGATGAAGCTGCCTTCCGACGGATCACACCATGGACCGGCGATCCCGTCTCGTTTTCCGTCATGGGCCACAAAGTGTGGCGTGAACTGGTGCGACCGGACGCGCGGGCCGTTTGTCCTCTGTGCCTCAAGGATTCCATTTATCACCGATCGCTTTGGTCGGTCACTGCAATGCCGGTCTGTGCCGTCCACCGAATTTGGTTGCGCACCAGGTGCCATGCCTGCAAGGCGCCACTGTCCTGGTTCAACTCCAGCGTTCATCGCTGCTCCCGCTCACCCAAATGCAACGCGGACCTACGGGACGCGCCCTGCGATCCGGCCCCGGTCGGCGCGCTCACCGCGATGGCGGCACTGCATCGGCTCGCGCATTCGGAAGCATCGGATCGCGCCGGGCCTCTGGGAATGGGGTTCGGTGAGGCGCTCAAGGTGAGCTTCCTGCTCGGACAAGTCGCCTTCGGCTTCGAGCGGGCATCGCGGCCGCCCGGCTTCATTCGACGCCAAGGAGCGCGGTTGCCAGATGTCGTCGCACGGGGATGGGACGCTCTCGATAATTGGCCGCACGGCTTCCATCGTTTGCTTGATGGATTGCGTACGCGCGCCGCGGAGAGAACCGGTAAGGATGGGCTTCGCAAGGCATTCGGCACCCTGTCGACCAAGGTCTATCACTGGGCCCGGGAGCCCTGGGGTGCGCCGTTGGGGCAAGAGTTTGCACAATACGCGGCCTCGCAGGGCGATCTCGCCACCACGGCCCGGACACTGGGTCGTTACGCGCCGGGTGCCGAGATCCGTCACATGTTCATCACCACGGCGGAGGCACAGAGTGCCCTTGGCATGAGCGGCTCATCGATCCTGCGACTTGCGCGGCGTCGCGGTCTCTATGAGCTTGCGCCCCGAGGGGCAGGTCTGCCCTCTCTGATGAGAGCCGACGCGTTCCGGCAGATCTTGGACGAGGTCAACGACTTCCTGTTGCCGGACGAGGCCCGCCGCGAACTTGGGGTCGGCCGCAAGGTGATGGAGCAGCTGGAGACCCAGGGACTGATTCGGCGCCTGCCGCCTTCGGAACTCGTGCTGGAGTTGAAGCCGTTCCGGCGTGCCGAGATCGCCGAACTCGTCACCGCATGCACCACACACCGCATGAAGCTGACCAGAGAGGAGGCTAGGCGGCGTAGGCTGTGCACCATCGTAAGCGCGACCGCCCCGGGCCGGACGGTGCCCGACATCTGTCGAGCCCTCGTCGATGGACGGCTCCGGCCGGATGCGATTGTGCCGACGGAGAAGGGCCTGCTGAAGACTCGCTTGTCGTTGGCAGAGGTCGACCGCGTGCTCCCGTCCACAAAGGAGACCCTCTCGATCTTGGACGCCGCCAAGCAGATCGGCATCAAGTACCCCTCGGTCCACCACTGGGTGAGGCGGGGTCTGCTCGAGACCACCCGCTCGGACCTGGGTTCGCGGCGGCTAGGCAGACGGCCTGAAATTGGTCGAGATCTCAATGGCTTGCGTTGGACGGATTCCGGGCGTGTGTCTATGCCGCGGCGATCGTCTGAGGTGGCTCTTCGACGGCGAGGAGTTGCTTAGGCACTGGTACACCGAGGGTTTTCAGTGTCGCGGACATCTCAGCGGCGATTTTCGTGCGCTGAACAATAGCCCGGCCCTCGCAGCGGTAGCGCACCGCCTTCAGCGCGCCGAGGGTATGGGCGATGCGTGCCCAGGGAAGCTGGCAGCGGATCTCAGCGGCCCGCTGCATCTGCAGCGCCAACACGCAAAGCTTCACATGGGCCTCGATGCGGCGGGGCGTCCAATGGAACATCGGCCGTACCTGCAGGCCGGTCTGCTTCAACCGCCTAAAGCAAGAACTCGATGATCCACCCCGCTTTGTATCCCAGCGCGATGTCCTCGGCCGACAGTGTGTCGTCGTTGCTGATCACCACGAACTTGCCGTCGAACTTCTCCGCCGCCTTGACCTTCGCCGCATCGAGCTGTGGCCGGCCGCGCCAATCCGCACTCAGGTAGCGGCCGTAGCGGCGTGACGCCATCAGCGCGCACGCTGCCTTCGGATGGTCGTCCTCGCGCTGCTCCAGCCGCGCCAATTCGGCGTCGAGCTCGACCAGCAACTGCTGGCGACGCGTGCGTTCGCGTTCGGCCTCTTGCGGATTGAGGCAGAGGACGTAGCGCTTGCGTCGCTCGCCATCGCCGACCCACACCTCCTTGACCTGCAGATTGTCGGCGACCTGCTTGTAGCGGCCCGGCCGGGTCAGGACCGCAGCCTCGATGTCGCGCACGCGACGCATCGGCACGGCCAGGATGTAGCGCCCCAAGCCGCGGCTGAGCGCCGCCAGGTTGTCGGCCGAGTACATCCCGGCATCACCGACAAAGAGGCAGCGGCCAAGCCGCCAGGCGCGCAGATCGTCCTTGACGCGGGCGACCGTCGTCACGTCGGCGGTGTCGCCGGGCAGCACCCAGGAGCGCACCGGCATCCCGTCGCGCGTGACAGCGAGCGCGATGATGACCTGCGGCTGGTTGTCACGGCCTTCCTTGCTGTGACCTCTCCGGCGCAGCGGCGCATACAGCCGACCGGCAAACTCCTGCGCATCTTCGTCAGGCTCGTCGATCTCGAAATAGGCCGTGGTCGTGTCGTAGAAGATCAGCTCGACATCAAGGCGGAACAGGTCGGCGGCCTTGAGGAACACGTCGCGCTCGATCTGCTCGGCCCAGACCGTCAGGAAGTCGAGCGCGCGGTAGCATTGATCGACCCCCAACCCGGTCGCGTCAGGGAGCCAGGCGATGTCGGGCAGCCAGCGCTCCGCGCACGCCAGCTTGGAGAGCGGATCATCGAGCCGATTGGCGGCCATGGCGAACAGCGCCGTCTCGTGGGGCGCGGTGAGATTGGCCCGTTCGGCGCAGGCGCGGATCGCCGCACCGATGCCGAGCTCCTCCCACAGCGTGCGGGCGGCGAGCACGACGCCGAGTTCGAACACCCGCTCGATCTCGATCTCAGGGATGTCCCGTGGGCTCCCGCCAGCAGCAGCACCAGTGTCGTCATCGAGTACGCGGTTGATGCTCTTCACCAGCCGTTCGAGAGCGGCGCGGTCGACCTGATCAGCGCGGCCGAAGCTATGGATCACATGCGCTTGCGGCTGCTTTGCGTCGGCGTTCCACACGCTTTCGGCGAGGGCGTAGTAGGCGACAGTTGAGCCGTCGCGGTTCTGCCGCTGGGTGATCCGCAGATACATGCCCATGCGTAACCCAACGCAAACGCGCGCCGCAATCACAATATCGCCGAGTCGTGTGCCTATGTTTTTGAGCCGATCGCAGCCGGGCCTGGGCTCAGAATCAAATCATATCAGCACGTTATGCGGACCGCGGCCGGCCAGATGTGCCCAGTGACCGCGAATCCGGGTCGGACGGCCTCGACGAACGCGGGCTTCGGGTCACCCGTGAGGCATGGGACCGCTTCCTCGCCGATTACGTTACGAGCAAGATGCTGGCCCGCGAGCTCGGCCAGAAGTCGAACACCTGGGTTTCGCGCCACCTCATGTTCTTGGGCGTCCAACCCGTGTCTGGGAAGGTGGTGGACGGCGGGCAGACCATGCTGTTCCGCCGTTCGGACGTGGGGCCGACCGCCCTGAAGGCGGTGCGGCGGATCCAGAAGGGCATCGAAGGGACGCCCCAGGAGAAACATCGCCGCTCATTCGCGCGGGTCAAACAGGTGGCGGAAGGAGTCGCGAAGGAGTGGGGCGCGGTGTTCACGCGCGACCACAACCTGTTCGTCGATACGGTCAGCGGCAGAGCCGTGCAAGTGATCAGCGGACGGCGTCCAGACCTAACCGGCGTGTTCATCTTTCACATTCACTCTCGTACGCTTCTCGCCCTCGAGCGGCACCCGGATCCGTGGGTTGCACTGGTGCCCAACGAAAGCAAGCAGTTCTTGCTGTTACCCGCCAACCAGGTTCCGTGGCGGGGTGGGCAGCAGGCGGATTCCGAAGCTCGTTTTCTCTCGGTCCGATTCGACGGACGTGGTCAGCCGCTCGAGCTCGCTGAATGGGCTCGGTCGCTGCCGACGGAGAAGACGCGACCTATGGTTTGTTCTCCCAAGCGGCGTCCTCGGCGCTCATTCGACAAAGTCGTGAAGGTCGCTGCGGAGATCGAAGGACGATGGGGTGTTAAGCTCGCCCGTAATCGGAACGCTTTTGAAGACCCGTCCAGCGGGCGCAAGCTGCATGTGATCTGCGGACGCTCATGCGGTGGGCCAACCAAACAGATCTTCAACATCAGGCGGGAGAGTTTCGACCGGCTTTGCGGAGCGCCCGATTCTTGGGTCGCGCTGGTACCGGATGGCGGATCAGAGTTCGTGCTGACCCGGGTGGAGCAGTTGGATTGGCGCGGGCAGGGGAGTAAGCCTCGCCATGTCAGGGTGCGATTCGACGCCCGAGGGCTACCGATGGAACTCCGATAAAGAACGGATGCCGAGGTGCTGATCCTCTGAGCCTGTCGAGAATGAACCCGGCATACGGCCAAACCAAGATCGGAATATTATCGAGACTGCCTAATGGGGCCCGGATCCTAGATATCATTCCGTAGTAAGGATAAGATCGAAGGAACAAATCTGCTTATACCAAGGCTTCGAGATTGTGACTCGAGGGGCTTCCCCGACGCGGCGGCGTTCTGATTTAAGACGGCGAACGCAGGAGTTCGCCATGCCGATCCCGCTTCGGGCCGATTTTGATGCGTCGCAGCTGCGGTCCGCTGCCCGCCGGAGCAAGGACGGTCCGCAGGCGCGGCGATTGCTGGCGTTGGCGGCGATCTACGATGGTGCGAGCCGCACGGAGGCGGCCCGGATCGGCGGTGTGACGTTGCAGATCGTGCGCGACTGGGTGGTCAAGCTCAACACCCATGGCCCGGACGGCCTGGTCGATCGCAAGGCGCCCGGTCAGCCGTCGCGGCTGAACGACAGGCACCGCGCGGCGCTGGCCGAGATGATCGAGAGCGGGCCGATCCCCGCGATTTATGGCGTGGTGCGTTGGCGCATCATCGACCTGTGCCAATGGGTCTGGGACGAGTTCCAGGTCACCATCGCCAAGCAGACGCTCGGCCGCGAGCTGCGCGCGATGGGGTATCGCAAGCTGTCCGCGCGTCCGCGTCATCACGCGCAGGCCGAGGGCGCCATCGAGGCTTTTAAAAAAGCTTCCCCGCGCAGCTGGACGCGATCGCGCGCCAGAAGGGCGTCGCTCCCGGCGATGTAGAGATCTGGTTCGGCGATGAAGCGCGCATCGGTCAGAAAAACAAGATCACGCGACGCTGGGCGAAACGCGGCACCCGGCCATCCGCCCCACACGACCAGCGCACGGCCTCGACCTACATCTTCGGTGCCATCTGCCCCAAAGAGGGCAAGAGCGTCGGCCTGATCCTGCCCTGGTGCAACACCGAGGCGATGGGCCTGCATCTGGCGGCGATCTCGGCGCAGGTCGCGCCCGGACGGCACGCGGCGCTTCTTGTCGATCAAGCCGGATGGCACACGTCCGAGAAGCTCGTCGTGCCCGACAACCTCACAATCGTGTCGCTGCCCGCCAAATGCCCAGAGCTGAACCCGCAAGAGAACGTGTGGGAGTTCATGCGCGACAACTGGCTCTCCAACCGAGTGTTCACCTGCTACGACAACCTGGTCGACCATTGCTGCGACGCCTGGAACAAACTCGTCGATCAACCTTGGAGAATCATGTCCCTTGGGCTGCGAGACTGGGCGCATGGGTACTAATCAGAGAGTCCTGGTATTAATCTGGAGGGAGCGATGATTGGGAGGAGAATTAAGGCGGTTGTTGGCATCTTAGGACTCGCCGGAGTCTTATGCGGACCATCTGCCAGCTGCTTTGCCTCCCCAACAGGCTGGGGACCGACATCTTGGGGGATGTCAAAATCGCAAGTCCTCCGGCTATTTATGGGCCATAATTACGACGCAGGTGATAGGCGCCGATGCGGAGGCGACGATGCCGTAACCGCCATAGGTTTGCAGGAACACGTAGTCGGCCACAATGCGCACGTCACCCTCTGCTTTAACGGGTATGACCAGCTCTTTGAGGTGTTCACAGAAATATTAGAAAGGCCAGAATATTCGTTAGTCCAAGATATTGAATATGGCCTTAGGATCCGCTATGAATTCCCGCCAACTCTGGATGTACAAATGGAACTTGTGTCAGTTTTTGGGATATGGGAACGACGACAATACGGCTGACGACGGGAATTAGCCCTGTTTTGTTCGGGCTTGTCAAAGGGGGCTTCTGCTGGATAGATTACGGATTCGAGCGCGATCGTGCCTAGGGTGTCCAGAACCGGAGGTCTCTAAAAATGTTTGGTTCCGACTTGCATTCGGATCTTGAGACACGAAGGGGCTTCAACGACAGCAAAACCGCTCTGATTTAAGTCGCGCCCGTCTCCCTCGAACTGACACGGGCCCCCACAATGAACCTTGAACCATCTTCCCGACGACCAAAGAAGTATCCGTACGCCTCGGCCGGAATGTCGCCTCTCTTTGAGATGGCCATCTTTCGCGCCTCGGCTACGGAGCGCCGGATCATGTCTGGAAGATTTCCCTCCGGTTCCCCATGCACTATCATTTGAGCCCGTCGGCCCTTTCGGACGTCGAGCGATGCCAGACAGAAGCTCGGCTCTGAACCGTGGGTCAACAGCGGTTCGCCCACCGTTACGAACAGTGTCAACACACGGTTAACTTTCCAGCGGGCGCAGCTTCGATGTAGCCGACCTTCTTCCATAACTTCGATGCCCTATGCTCGGGACGCACGGCCAATTCGGACGTAGGAAAAATGAGTTTGAACGCGACAACCGTTTCCGGGAGGGAGGGTGGAGGTTCGTCCCAGACATCCCAAGCACAAATTTGATCAGCAAGCAGAAGGTTGCCGTTTCGAGCCACCGCTTCGTTCGTGAACCCCATGCGCCACCGACCCGATGCATGAAGGCTAACTTTCACGTCATTGAAGTTGTCTCGACACGCGAGGTAGACATCCCCGGTCTTGGTCGCCCAAAATTTCCAGGAATTCGACGTCAGGCCATCTGGATGACCGACTGCAAAGCGAACCGGTCCCTGCCTAAAGGGAAAAGTGACTACCCGATTGGCAATCGTCTTCAAACCCTTATGGCTGACGCGTGGTACGGGGCCAGGGAATTGAACCCTGCCGCCCAGGTGATCTACCTGGTCCCAGCGATGTATAAATCCGGTCTGCACACCAGTGCTGCCCCGCGCCGAACTGCATGTGGTCAGCGACGTATTTATTTGGTGCGTCCAGAGCATCTGCATGCGGGGGGCAGAGCACGAGCTTGCGACCGAATCAAGCCGCCTATGGTTGGGACTTCCGATGTGACGCCAATCGGTATCGAGGCCGCCCGACCGCTGCGGTGATTTTCTCCCGCTCATCCCATATCCGCTTGAAGCACCGCCCGGAACAACCAGAATCGTTGCGGGTGCTGCTCGCTCCGGCCTAAACCCCATAATCCCAGGAGCACCCCACAACAACCCGACCGTCGGGGCCGGTGGCCAGCCGCCACACCTAGGAGCCCGAAGATCCGGGCGCGACACCCTGACAGGCACTGTTGAAGTCGGTCAGCTGCTTGAGCATCGCGGTCACGTCCGTATCGGTCGTCAGCTGCGTGTTCGCTTTAGAGGCCGAGGTTTCGCCGGACGATGCGGCTCCGCCCACGGCCTGTACTCCGTCCTGCCGGGTTGCCTCCCCCGGCGCCGTTCGCAGCAGCGCCGCCGTTAGCTCCGCTTGGGCCCTGAGCGGCCGGGAGCGGGGGGAACTCCTCGCCGGGCAGGCCTGAGGGCGGACTGTCCAAGGGGCCAAGCGTGGGTGCGGCTGTAGTGCCCGCCGAGCCCGTGAGTGCCGTCGTGGTGCTGAGCGTCTGCTTAGCGGTAGAGCTCTGGGTGGCGGCGTTGGAGGCGGCCCCCTGGAAGTCTTTGAGCGCATTAGTGACGGCCGCACGTGTCTGCGTCTCGATGTCCGAGGCGGCGTGGTCCGCACCGTGCAGCAGCCGCACCACAAGGTTGAGTACGTTCTCCGTATTTCTAGCCAGGAACCTAGGCGCGCTGGCGCTCGTGGCCTGCGCGGAGCTAGCGGCGGCCACCATGGCCGCCTCCTGGGTATCGGCCGCCTGGAGCACACGCCCGGCGGCGATTGCGGCAACTTGCGGTGGAACGCGCGGCACGGGCGGGGAAGGGGCTGCGGGGGCTCCGGGGAGCCGAGGAGGCGGCGCTTGCAGCCCGGCCCCCTGGAGGAGCGCATTGGCGTATTCGCGCATGCTGTTCGCGGCTGCTGTGGGGGACGTGTTGGCCACCGGCACGGGCGCGCCCGGGATGGGAGGCGGCGCGCCCTCTGCTACAGGTGCGGGTGGCACCCTACGCCAAGTGAAAGGGATGACGCCCGACCCGAGAGCAACCGATACGGGGCTACGGGGCGTTGGCGGGGCAGCTGGGTTCGTGGTGGCGTTCTGGCCTGCGGCGATCACCGAGGCCGGGGCAGCGCCAAAACCCTGCGGTAGCGCGTCCATTCCTAGAGCGATGGTTTCGAGGCAGGAAACGGCGGCGACGCCTTGGTCTGTGATGGCGCGCCTCGCGCGCGGGCTAGCCACGTAGTCCAGCCCGATGATCGTACCCGCGCCCAGCCCCACGGCCTTGAGAGCCGTGGAAGAGGCTGAAAACGCCACCATCCCGGCACCGGTGAGCGTGGCCACATAGGTGCCATAGGAAATCACGGTCTGTGCTACGCTGTTGTCGTTCCCGACGGAGTAGAGCCTCGCTTTGGCGTCCTCCGTGTAGTTGTAGGCGTCCTGAAACGAGGTGGTCGCGCTCAGCGGGGCGGAGTAGTCGAGCCGCGCCTCGGGCGCAAACACGCCGCAGCCGCCGAGCAGGGCGGGAAGTACAAGCAGCCATGCCGCAGCTTTCATGCGATTGGTCTTCCCACGACAAAACGGTAGGATGCAGGGAGCCGAGGTCGGTCAATTTCGCTTCGGCAACTCAGGCGGGCATGCGGACCTCGCTCAACTGCCTGGGCCGTGGCACGCTTCAAGGCCGCTTACAGGCTTTGGAAGGCTTGGGTCGGTACCGGAATGGTTCGTCCCGGGCCCCCCGAAGAAAAAGTACAGACCCGAATTACCGTCCACCGGCGGCTTCGCGTTAAAGTCGATCGTGTAGCAAGGAGTGCCGCTCATCGACGCGTGGAGCGGATTTTTCGTCGGGCTCAGGGCGACGAAACGAATTAAGAGTTTCTGCATTGCGTAGCCAATGCAGAAACTTGGTTGGGCTGAACGCCGAGGTAAGGAAGATCAGCTGGCGGCCTATGGAATTTTCAGACCGGGGAATCCAGCTCCGAAGCTTGGGCGCGGCAAGCGTTGCCTGGAGTTGCGGCGCTGCGAGGTGAAGTGAGTTCGCACGACCCGGGTGAGTTTGCGTAGGTCGGCCGGCACGTCAGTCCGAAGCGGCTGCGCCGAGCGTCACTGACGTGGCAGCGGCGGTTCCGGGCAAAAGTCTGCCGTCGGCTGCATGGCGGTGTTGGTAAGCAGCGGTGTTGCTCTGATGGGCTGTCAGCGAGCCTCATGGTCCGCGCGCCTGCTTTGGAGAAAGGCGCCGGATGCGGACAAGATGACCGTGTCTGCAGCACGGGCAGATCTGGGGTGCGTTGGGTGGCGCGCAATCTACGGCCGGGTCGTCGGCAAACTCGATCGCCTCGGCATGGCGTGCTGGCGCAGGACGGTCGAGTTGCAGCAGGAGGCGGGCGCGGACAGCCTGCTCGCGCCTAGTGTAGTGCCACAAGCCGAAGTAGCGGACCTTGTGCAACCCCTTGGGCAGGACGTGTTGCAGGAACCGGCGCATGAACTCGTGGCCGGGGATGCGGCTGGTCCGCCATCGGTTGGATTTGCGGTGCCTGTGACGGATGGTCACGGTCTGGTCGTCGAGGCCGACGATGCGAGCGTTGGTGATGGCGACACGGAACACGTAGCGGGCGAGGTAGTCGAGCACGGCTTGTTCGCCCTCGCCCCAGGCGGTGCAGTGAACGACCCAAGGCTGGGACCAGGCGGCCGCGGGCACGACCAGGTCGGGACGGCGTGCGGCGACCCCAACTCTGAGCTTGCCGCGCACGAGCTTGGCGAGCGCCCTGACGGGCACGAGGAAGTCGTTGCGGGCCGGATGCCACAGGCGGCCATCGTCGGAGACGCCGCCGGCAGTGACCAGACAATGCACGTGGGGGTGGAAGACGAGTTGCTGCGTCCAGGTGTGCAGGACGGCGAGCACGCCGACGGTACCGCCGACGTGGCGCGGATCGCGGGCGAGTTCGATGATCGCCTCGGCGGCGGCCTTCATCAGGATGGCATAGCCGTCACGTTGGTTGGCGCGCAGCATCTCGCGGAGTTCCTCGGGCACGGTGACGGTGACGTGGAAATAGCGGCTTGGCAGCATCTCGGCACGACGGGCCAGCAGCCAGCGCTCGGTCTGGTCGGCGTGGCACTTGGGGCAGCTCCGATTCTTGCAGGAGTGATAGGAGAACCTCTCGGCGCTGCACTGGTCGCAGCGCCAGAGATGCCCGCCGAGGGCGTCGGTGCGGCAGGCCAGGATGTCGGTGATGGCGCGTTGATGCGATGGCAGCATCGACGCGCCATGGGCGGCCAGATAGTCCTCCCCGAAGCGGCGGAAGACGTCGGCCACCTCGATCACGGCAGGATCGCCGGGTCAGAGGTCGGTCATCAATCGGTCCAGGATGCCACGAAGCGAGACGCGGGTCGGCTCGGTCAGGTGGGTGTAGATGGTGGTGGTGGCGATGTTGGCGTGGCCGAGCAGGATCTGCACGACCCGGGTATCGATGCCATGCTCGAGCAGGCGCGTCGCGTAGCTATGGCGCAATGAATGCGACGTGACCGGCTGTGTGATGCCCGCTGCGCGGGCGGCAGCCCTGAAGGTGCGGCTCAGCACATGCTGGTTGACGACGTTGGCGCCGTGGCGATTGAGAAACAGCCAGCGCGGATGGCGATGGGTCCGCCAGAGGCTGCGCAACTCCTCCAGGAGGGATGCAGGCATCGGCACAAGGCGCTGCTTATCGCCCTTGCCGATGATGCGCAGCGACAGATTGGCGCCGTCGATCGCGCTCACCTCCAGGGTTGCGGCCTCGCTGATGCGCAGACCGCAGGCATACATGAGGGCAAGACAGGTCTTGTGGCTCGGGTTCCTGATGCAGCCCAGGAGCTTACGGACCTGCGCGTCCGGCAAGGCGACCGGCAGGCGGCGCTGCTTCGGGGGGTGTATCCTTTTTTTCCCCAAACAGCGGCCAGTCCCGGTCGAGCGTCCGACGGTAAAGGAAGCGGATGCCGCCATGGTTGGTCTTGAAGGTGCCGAGGGCCACGCCGCGCTCGCGCAGCCCAAGCAGATAGGCGCGCACTTCTGCCTCGCTCAGTTCGTCGGGCGCGCGCCGGTAGTGCCTGGCCAGACGGCGAACCCCGTCGAGATAGATGCGCTGGGTTCCGGCTGCCAATCCGGCCACCCTCATGTCTTCGGTCATCTGCAGGCGTAACGGTGTCATGGAGGTCTCCTTTCGATGCAGGCCCGCAGCTCGGTGCCGGCCCACCCGAAAATACCCTCAACCGTTCCGCCTCGCGCTACCCGCTGCCCTACGGCGCAGCCGTTCAGTCCAACCGGTGTTTTGATCATAATAGCCGAGGTTGCTGGCGAAGGCCGCCGTACGAAATCCTTCGCTGGCGTATCGGCCGCTACCCATTTCGGTGATCGGGCGTACTCCCGTGGCCTCCCCGCCTGCGTCGATTCCTTGCGCAAGGCTGCCGAGCGGGCCGCCCGTGAACGTCGAAGCCGGGTAGTAGCCGAGCCATATCCCATTCATCTGGACCCACCAATTGCCATTGGCCTTTTGGACCCAGACAATATCCAGCGTGCCTTGGGCGCTTCCGATCTGACTCTGTAACGGCAGCGCCACGCCCAGGAATGGCTTGCGGTAGACCAGCTGGAACTGGTTGCAGGAGAGGGCATTCCAGTCGTAGCACCCACCCACGTTAGGGGGGCCCCGGTATCCATCCGCGGTGAAATAGATAAACGGCACCGCGAGGTCCGTGCCCCATCCGTGCCATACCTGCCATCCGCTTTCGACAGTCTGCACCCGTCCGTTGTCTGGGCGGTAAGCCGTAATCCAGGTCTGGGCCAGGGTCATGTCTTCGTCGTTCGGCACCTTCGGGTGCCAAACGTTGAGCCTGGCGCGCATCCCATGGTTCAGGACGTCTACAGCCGCGTGGGCGTAGCGGTGCGGAACGTCAATCTCGGGAGTCGGAGGCCCCCCGTTTCCCTGTCTGCGCCGAGATAGCCCGTGGTCTTTGCTATTAAAGTCCAGGATCGGAGAGTTCGGTTGCGACGGTGCCCCTGCCGCTGGCTGGGGCAGCCCCGGTAGCGAGCCCGCCGGACACTCCAGATCACCCCCGGCCACGTGCGGCCCGGGAGGTGACGCAGCAGGCGCACCGCCTTCCCCGATCTCTTTCGGTGTCGGGGGCGTATCGAGTTGTGCCGGAAGCGGCTGGCCTGGTTTAAGGCACTGAACGCTCCTGCCGTCCGGCAGCGTCAACGTGGTCACCACGGTTGGCGGCGGCGGCGGCTGCTGCGGCGCCAGCGGGCCAAGTATCACGCCGGTGAGCGCATCAAGGTGAGCGTTCAAGTTCGGGTTGATCAGCAGACTACCAATGCCAATACGAGGGTGCCCCGACAACGGATCCGACCTTTGCGCTGCAATATCGGGCGGGGGACCTCCGGCGGGAGGCGGCCGTCCCATCTGAGGCGCAGGCTGGCCCGAAGCTGACCAGGATACGGCACAGCAGGCGATCGCGAGCAACCTGACTGGACTAGGGTGTGTACCCATTGCATCGGCTACGGCGGGTCTGATTCACCCTCCCCGGGAGGGCGCGAATCATGGCCGAGCAATTCTGGTTGAGCGATACGCAGTGGGCGGTGATCGAACCGCTGTTGCCGCAGTTGGGTGGCAAGCCGCGGGTCGATGATCGACGGGTGATCAGCGGCATCCTGCACAGATATCGCGAGGGTTTACGCTGGCGGGCAATTCCGGCCGAGTATGGCCCGCGAACCACGCTGTTCAATCGGTTCAACCGCTGGAGCCAGCGCGGGTTGTGGCAGGGCTTGCTTGCAGCGCTCGCGGGCTGCGCCGAACCGCCGGACGTCGTCATGGTCGACAGCACCTCGATACACGCGCACCGCTCGGCGGCTGGCGCAAAAGGGGGGAGCAAGATCAGGCAATCGGGCGCTCCCGTGGCGGTCGCACGACCAAGATCCACGCGCTCTGCGACAGCGAGGGACGTCTCTACGCCCTGATGCTCACGGCCGGCCAGGTGCATGACATCATCGGCGGCCGCGCCCTGCTCGCTAGCGTGCCCGCCATGCGACAGTTCATCGGCGACAAGGCATATGATGCCGACGATGTGCGCGACCTTCTTGCCGGCCAGGGCACCGAAGCCGTCATCCCGCCCATGTCGCGCCGCCTGATGCCGCCGAGCTACGATCCCGTCGTCTATCGGCTGCGCAACATCATCGAGCGCGCCTTCTGCAGGCTCAAGGACTGGCGCGCCATCGCCACCCGCTACGACAAGACCGCGCGCAACTTCCTGGCCGGCATTTGCCTTGCCGTCGTCCTCACGAGTTGGCTTCAATGAGTCCACACCCTAGGTCTCATTGAGCGCACTCCGTTTTTCGAAGGCAACATTCGCTATGATGGTTACGGTGGCATACTCACTTACCCACGGCAAGGGCAGATCTGGTGGTGCTCACTACCAAAAGGCAGCCTGCACTCCAGGATGGCGGCGGGGTCGGCGTCGAAGACCTGCTCGTGGCGAAGATGGCAGGCCGTATCAATCAGGGCGCCCGTATCACTTACGTAGCCCTCACTGCCACGCCGATGCACCTCCAGCTGAGGCAGCGGCTTAGGCTCGAGCGAGGCTAATCGTTCTTGGGTTTGTAGGCCGCCACGGCTGCGCGATGAGAGAGGAACTCGGACGGTAGCCCAACTCCATCCATGCGACACGGCGGAGTACACCGGTCAAAGTCGGGGTTGGCTTGCCCGCAGCATCAAAAAGCCGGAGATCATCCTCCACTTGCCTTTCAGCACCTTTGATCCTCCCTCGCATTGGCGGACACCTTTGATACGCTCCTGATGGGAGCTGGAAGGTGGCCGATGAGCAAGACGAGGCGGGCGTTTGCACCTGAGTTCAAACGCGAGGCGGTGGCCTTGCTCGAAGGCAGTGGCCGACCCCTGACCCAGGTCGCGGCTGAGCTGGGCGTCCAGCCATCGATGCTGCGGGCCTGGCGGGCGGTGATCAGGGGTGAGGCGGCGCGGTCGCTGGCCAGGGCGCCCGGGGCTGGACCGGTGGCGCCTGGGCCGTCGCCTGCCGACCTCGCGTCGCAGAACGCCAAGCTCAAACGCGAACTCGACCGCACGCGCATGGAGCGCGACGTGTTAAAAAAACCATCGGCATCTTCGCGGAGGTGCCGAGATGAGGTTTTGCTTCATCGAGCAGCATGTCGGCACCTTCCCGGTGCGCCTCATGTGCCGCGTGCTCGAGGTCTCGCCGAGGGGCTTTTATGCGTGGCGGGCGCGGCCGGAGAGTGCGCGGGCGCTCGGCGATCAACAGCTGTTGGCCGATGTCCGGCGGCTGCAATCGCAACACCAGGGCCGCTACGGCAGTCCCAGGATGCACGCCGCGCTGCGCGCGGAGGGCCGCGGTTGCAGTCGCGGCCGCGTTGAGCGGTTGATGCGCCGACACGGCATCCGCGCATTGGCGGGCCGTCGATTTCGTCCCGGCACGACCGATAGCCGCCACTTCCTCCCGGTCGCCCCGAACCTGCTGGTGCAACGCTTCGTCGCATCGGCGCCGGGCCGGATCTGGCTGGCCGACATCACCTACATCCCGACCGGCGACGGTTGGCTTTACCTCGCGGCGGCGATCCTTGATCTCGCGACACGCAAGATCGTCGGCTGGTCGATGCGGGACCACATGCGCGTCGAATTGGCGCTCGCGGCATTGTCGATGGCAGTGCAACGGCAGCGACCGGCACCAGGCTTGGTTCACCACTCCGATCGTGGGTCGCAACTCGGGTTCAACCGGTCGTCGCAACACCCATGTGAACCGACCGCAGGTGCTCGTCAAACGCCTCGGCAGGTGTTTTCCAACAAAGGGTCTTTCGCGGCCTGGTGTTGAGAGCCAGCGCGACCGCTTGGAGAGCACTCTTGCTGTGTGCGCTCAGGTCGGTGCCCTTCGGAAAATACTGACGTAGCAGCCCGTTGGTGTTCTCGTTGGTGCCGCGCTGCCATGGGCTGTGTGGATCGCAGAAGTAGACATCCAAGCCCGTGTCGATCTTCAGCCGTGTGTGTTGCGCCATCTCCGTCCCCTGATCCCAGGTCAGCGACCGGCGCAGCTGCTCCGGCAGGTCGGTGATGGTGCCAGCGATGCTGTCGCGGACGGCTTCGGCGCCATGCCCGGCCAGCGCCGGGCCGTTCTTCATGCGAACGCCCACACCGTGCTCCGCCATCCGCGGCAAGTGCAGCAGCATCGTGAAGCGCGTCGTGCGCTCCACCAAAGTGCCGATTGCCGAACTGTCCAATCCCAGGATGAGGTCGCCTTCCCAGTGGCCCGGCACAGCCCGATCGGCAACTTCCGCCGGGCGCTCGCTGATCATGATCTCCGGCACGATGAAAGACTTGCCTCGTCCACGGGTGCGCGCCCGTGGCACACGCAACGCCCGCCCGGTGCGCAGACAGGCAGTCAGCTCGCGCCGAAGAGCCCCGCGGCCTTGCACGTAAAGCGACTGGTAGATGGCTTCGTGGCTGATGCGCATCGTCTCATCGTGAGGGAAGTCGAGCCGTAGGCGGTGGGCAATCTGCTCCGGGCTCCACGCCGACGCCCATCGCCGATCCTTCCGAGGTCCGTGTCGGCGGCCTTTCCACGATACTGTCGGTCCGTGAACCGCAGCACCGCTTGGCGTGACGACCATGCCGGCCAGCCGATCCTGCACGTAGGTCCGCAGTAGCGCGTTGTGCGCCAGCTTCGCAGGCTTTCGGCGCCTGGCAGCCCGTTCAGCATGCCACTGCGCCGTAGTGGCCCGATAATTCAGCTCGCCGCCCCGCGTGGCGGCGTTGCGACGCAGCTCTCGCGAGATCGTCGATCCCGACCGCCCCATGTGCCGGGCGATCTGCCGCACCCCGGCGCCCTGGGAATGCTGGATTGCAAGCTCCTCCCGCTCGGCGAACGACAGGTATCGCCCGGACAACGGCTGCGATGATGGCGCAAGTGTCGATGGTGGCATGCCGCCTGCCTTTCGGAACCACCGTGCTCCTACCGGCGCCGACACGCCCGCGCCAATCGCCGCGTCCTCGCTCGATAGACCACCCGCAATCAAGACCCAAAAACGCCGCCGGTGCGCCTGCTGCGCGACCGGAGGTCGTCCCGGCGAACGCAGCTTACTTCGCAACGCTCGATCCGACCGACGTCGACCTGCCATCCCAACATCCCTCCAGAGTGTTGCGACGACCACTTGAATTCACCCAATATGCCGCGGCCGCCTATATCGATCAGCTCGCCGCGATCGGTGCCGTCGGCTCGATGAGCCGGACGGCGTGCTGCTACGACAACGCGCCCATGGAGAGCTTCTTCCACACGCTTAAAGTGGAACTCGTCCGACAGCGCCGCTGGACAACACACGATGAGGCCCGCCGCGACCTGTTCGCTTATCTGGAAGGCTACTACAACCGCCAACGTAGCCACTCCGCCATCGGGTATCTCACCCCCGAGCAGGCAGAGCGACCGGCAGCCTAGACCTGTGTCCGCGAAAACGGGGGAGGATCACCTTTGTTGTAGAAGCTCTGTGAGCTGCCTTCGGCAGTTAAATCTCCCGCATTGGTCGCTTCGGACGAATCCCATCCGGGGGCTTGATACAGCGCTTCCCTTTGAAAGAGCTTGGCGCAAGGCAGTGGTTTCGTAGATCACATTATCGCGCCGAAGTATGTTCTTCAATCGAGGGTAGAACGTGCATAGATCAAAATGTCACAACCATAGCGCGATGACAGCCTATGGCCCATTTCAGGCATCCAATGACAACGTATAGCAAAATCGATGACAGGTTATGCCAAAATGGCTCACGACGAATCAACGGGTTAGCCGGGGATCAATGACAGCCTATGCCCCATTCCACAATCGCGTACTTCTGGTGAGAACCGGACCGGGGGGCGGTCCCCCGGCCCGATTGGTTTGCGGTTGGTCGCCGCCGACGATCGCGAGCCGCTGCGGTCGATCAGGCCGCGCGCAAAAGGCCGAGTTGCTGCAGCGCGGTGACCCCATCGTCCAGCCCGACTTCTTCCGCGATCTTGCAATTCGTGACGCGGAGCACGGTGGTGCCGGTGAACCGCATCCTGCGGCCGGAAGCCGCCGGAAGGGCGCCGATGAGGAAGTCGCTGAAGGCTGGGCCGGTGTGCGTGCCGCCGCCCTCCCAGCGGCCGACGACGAGGTCGCCCTCGGCGATGAGGTCCGCGACACCGGCGAAGCCGAGATCGGGAAACGCCTCGCGGAACCCGACCATGAACGCCTTCACGTCGTCACGACCACGGCGCGGCGCGTGCAGCGAATATTGCAAGAGCATGTCGGGCGCGGCGAGCTCGTCGACAATGCTGGGGTTCCAGGGATTGCCCCAGAACCCTTCGAACCACCGGCCCACGATGGCCTTGTTGTCTTGTTCCTTCGACATGACGAGTCCCTTCGCTTACTGCCGATGTTGGGAAATGGCCGCGGGCATCGGCATGTCCCGCTGGACCTGGCGCGAGGTTTAGGCCGCCACGGGACAAGGGAAACTCCGTTTGTTGCTCCCGCATCCGAGTTGCGGGGAAGCGACGATCGGGGCTGCCGAACCAGCGGGGCGCCACGGCCACGAAAACTCCGACGGGCTGATTGGCCCGCACGCCGAGCCCGCGGGCGCTGGCTACTGGTCTGCGAGAAGGGCCGCCAGATCCGCGCCCGCCATCGCGGGAGCGCCATCCAGCCGGAAGCAGGCGGCTGCGCGCCTGGGGTCCACGCGGTAGAGCGGCGGTGCGGCGGCGGCGCAGCGCCCCGACGCGACGGGGCAGCGATCCGCGAAATTGCAGCCGCCGGGGGCGGCGTCCGCCAGCGAAGGCGTCTCCGCCGCACCCCAATCCCGCGACGTGCTCACCCGCGGGATCGAGCTGATCAGCAACTGCGTGTAGGGATGCCGCGGGTGCTTGACGACCAGTTCCACGTCGCCCGCCTCGACCACCGCCGCGCGATACATCACCAGGATCGTGTCTGCCACCTGATAGGCCGTGGCGAGGTCATGGGTGATGTAGAGGATCGAGATGCCAAGCTCCTCTTGCAGCCTGCGCAGGCTGCCGAGGATGGTCGCACGCAGCGAGGCGTCCACCATCGACACCGGCTCGTCGGCCACGATGAGACGCGGGCGCAGCAGCAGCGCGCGCGCCACCATGATCCGCTGCCGCTGGCCGCCCGATAGCTGGTGTGGGTAGCGGCCGAGAATCTCCTCGGGCCGAAGGCCCACCGCCCGCAAGGCATCCTCGATCAGCACACGTCCGGCCGCCCGCGTTCGCGCCAGCCGGAACCGCGCGACGGGCGTCGCCAGCACGTGATCGACCCTGTAGAACGGATTGTACACCTCGTAAGGATCTTGAAAGATCGCCTGCACGTCGCGACGGAAACCGCGACGCTCCGTGGCCGTCAATCCGCGCAGGTCGCGGCCGTTGTACAGCACCGCGCCGGAGGTCGGCTCGATCAGACCGAGCAAGAGGCGGGCGAGCGTGGTCTTGCCGCTGCCGCTTTCGCCCACGACGGCGGTGATCCCCGGCCGCGTGGGGTCGATCGCGAAAGAGAACCGCTCCAGCGCCAGCTTTCTCCCACCTCCCAGCCCGCCCGCGGCGAAGCTCTTGCTGACGTCGCGCAGCTCGACGATCGGTGTCATGCGAGATGGCACGCCACGCTGCTGTCAGTGCCCATCGAGCGGACCGCCGGCTTGTCCGTCCGGCAGCGTTGGACTGCCAAGGGGCAGCGCGGATGAAAGGCGCAGCCCGACGGCAGCTCGCGCAGCAGCGGCGCCAGGCCGGGGATGCCGCGCATGACGCCCTTGCGCTCGAGCGATGGCAGGCTGTCGATCAGGAGCCGCGTGTAAGGGTGGCGTGGGGCGGTGATGATGTCGCGGATCGGCGCCACCTCCACCAGCCGGCCGGCGTACATGATGCCGAGCCGGTCGACGAACTGGGCCATCAGGCCGATGTCGTGGCCCACCAGGATCACCGCCGCGCCCAGTTCCTGCTGCACCCGTCCCAGCGTCTGCATCACCTGGCGCTGCACCACTACGTCCAGAGCGCTGGTCGGCTCGTCGGCGATGATGACCTTCGGACGCAATGAGATGGCGATGGCGATGCAGGCGCGCTGCTTCATTCCGCCGGACAGCTCGTGGGGATACTTGTCGGCGATGTCCGCCGGCAGGCCCACCTGCGCGAGTAGGGACCGCACCCGCGCCGTCGTTGCGGCCTTGCCGAGCCGGGCGCCGTGATCGGCCAATGCGTCGGCGATCTGCTGGCGGATGCGCGAGACCGGGTTGAGGGAGTTCATCGAGCCCTGCGGCACCATCGCGATGCCGGCGAGGCGGAGGCGCCGGATCGCATCGTCCGTCAGGTGCGAGAGCGCGGTATCCTCGAGCCAGACCTCGCCGCCCTCGATTCGGCCGGGTGGCCGGATCAGGCGCAGGATGGCGAGCGCCATCGTCGATTTGCCGGAGCCCGATTCACCGGCGAGGCCGAACCGCTCTCGTGGGCGCAGCGCGAAGCTCACCTCGTCCACCGCGCGCACCGGCCCGAGCGGGTGGTCGTAGGCCACGCGCAATTCCTCGACCCGCAGGACGGCGCCGCTCATGCGGCGCGCCGAAGCCGCGGGTTGGCGATCTCGTCCAGCCCGACGGTCAGAAAGAACAGGCCGAGGAACACGATGACGATCACCACCATCGGCGCCGTCCACCACCACCACCACCCATTGATGATCGCGGCGTTGAAGTTCACCCAGTAGAGCGTCATGCCCAACGTCGGCGCCTCGACCGGTCCGAGCCCCAGCACCTCCAGCCCGACGGAGGCGAGGATCGCGGCGGAGACGCTGCTGACCAGCGTGGCGGCGAGATACGGCAGCAGGTTCGGCATCAACTCGCGCATGATGATCGCCGGCCCGCTCATTCCATTGAGCCGCGCGATCTCGACATAGCCGCGCTCGCGCAAGGTCAGCACTTGAGCGCGGATCGTGCGCGTCGGGCTGAGCCAGGCGAGGGAGGCGACGACGATCGCCATCTGGTTCACCGTGAGGCTGCCCTTCAGGGAGACGGCGATGAGGATCAAGATCAGCAGGCCGGGCACAGTCAGCCCGATATCGGCGATGCTGCGGATCACCAGATCGACCCGGCCGCGGTAGAATGCGGCGGTGAAGGCGAGCACCGCGCCCACGCCGACCCCGATGATGCCGGCGACGAAGCCGATACGCAGCGTGAGCGGCGTGCCCGCGACCATGACCGCGAGCAGGTCGCGTCCCTGGCGGTCGGTGCCGAACGGGTATTCCCACGAGGGCGGCCGCAGCACCGGCGCGGAAAGCGGCGCGGCATTGTCGGTGTCCACCAGCGCCGCGCCGGCGACCATGAACACGACGAGCAGTCCGAGCAGCACGATCCCGACCAGCAGCGAGACGTTGCGCCGGAGATAGCCGCGCATTGCACTCAGCTCCGCCGGTACAAGATGCGCGGGTCGAGCAGCGGGTAGGCCACGTCCAGCACGAACGTCGCCAATCCGAGCGCCACGATCACGGTCAGGACGATGCCCTGGATGAGAAAGAAGTCGTTCTCCTTGATCGCCTGGAACAGCAGGTCGCCGATTCCGGGATAGCCGAAGACCACCTCCACCAAAACCGCGCCGGAGAGGATCTGCCCGAGCGAGAGCGCGAGTCCGGTGGTCTGCGGCAGGATCGCGTTACGCATACAGTAGCCGCGGAAAATGGTGAGGCTGGAGAGGCCCTTCGCCTCGGCGAAGGTCACATAGTCCTCTCCCATCGTCGTGACCATCATCCCGCGCATCGCCAGCGCCCATCCGCCGATGGACACCAGCACGATCGACAGGGCGGGCAAGGCAGCGTGGCGCAGCACGTCGAGCACGAAGCTGGCGGTCAGCCCGGGCTCGGCGCCGGCGCTGTAGCCGCCGAAGATGGGCAGCCATTGGAAGTGGAACGCGAAGGCGTACATCAGCAGGAGCCCGAGGAGGAAGAACGGGATGGCGTGCAGCGCCCATAGGGGCGGCATGAGATACCGCATCCAACGCGGCGCGCCCGGCCAGGCGAGCAGCGCGCCGAGGATCGTCCCGATGGCGAAGGAGAACAGGGTCGTCGTTCCCAGCAGCCCGATGGTCCAGGGCAGCGCCTCTGCGATCATGCTGACGACCGTGCGAGGATAGTTGGCGATCGAGTAGTTGAGATCGCCTCGCGAGACCTCGCGCAGGTAAGTCACGTATTGCCGCCACAGCGGCTTGTCGAGCCCGAACCGCTGCTGGTACTCCTTCACCATGTCCTCGATGCCGGCGTGGACGTAGCCCCCGAGCGACGCCTCGGCGAGAAGCTTGGTGCGGACCGGATCTTGCCCCGACAGCTTGGGCAGGAAGAAATTGAGCGTTGCCGCCAGCCAGATGATCAGCAGGAAGACGCCGAAGCGCTTGACGATGTAGAGGGCCTGCATGTGCGTCAGGCCGATTGCACGTTCCACAGCACGAGATTGAACGTCAGGTGCCACGACGCGCCGTTGATGTAAGGCGTCTCCGCGGTCGGCCAGTTCTTCCAACGGGTCGTGTTCATCGGAATGCGGTGATAGTTCTGCACCAGCTGGATGTCCGGCAGGTCGGGCAGCCAGATCTCCATTGCCGCACGGAACAACTCTTTCAGCTTCGCCACGTTCTCAGGGTCGGTGACGTAGACCTCGTCCACGATCTTGTCGAACTCCGGGTTCTTCCAGCGGCTGAAATTGACCAGATGCGCGCCGGGCACCGCGATGCTCTTGCCCTGGTAGAGCCGCAGGGTGTCGTACGGCTCGCGAATGCTGCCGCCGTGGCCGTAGATCGAGCCGGTGTACTGGCCCTTTTGAAACCGCTCGTCGAAGTTTGGCGGCAAGCTCATGCTGGCGGCCACGCCGTGTCGCTTGAGCATCTGCGACAGCACGGGACCGATCGCCGAGCCGGACGCTCCGAAGCCGATGATGTCGAGCGTAAGCGGTGAGCCGTCCGCCCGCTCCCACATGCCCTGGCGCTTCTTGAAGCCTTTCGCCTCGAGGAGCCCGTCGCCCTTCTTTGGGTCGAACTCCAATGTGTTGTGCTTGGCGAGCAGATCCTTCACCGCGTCGAAGTACGGCAATAGCGGCTTGTACGGCGGCATGGGCAGCGCGGAGACGGTCTCGGCGCCGAGATAGGCGACGTCGATGATCTGCTGGCGGTCGATGTAGTGGCTGATTGCCCAGCGCACGTCCTTGTCGTCGAACGGCTTCGTTTCGTTGTTGACGTAGAGCGAGAGCGGCCACCAGTCGACATAGCCCCACGGGGGCCGCTGCCCGGAATGCGTGATGATCTTCGGGTTCTGCCGGATCACGGTAGGGAACGTGGCCGGCTGCGGGCTGCCGCCGAAATCCACCTGATTGGTGATCAGCGCCTGCGCCGATTCCTGTTCGCCCACGTAGGGAAGCCAGATGTTGCGCAGGATCGTCGGCATCGGCGCAAGCTTCTGCTCCGCCGCCCACCAGCTATCGCGCCGCTCGAACACCTTCTGCTGCTGCGAGGACGCCGCCACCTTCCACGGCCCGGTCGTCACCGGCCAGCCCTTGGCGATGTCGAAATGCTTGAACGTGGTCCAGTCCTGGCCCTGGTAGATGTGCTTGGGCACGATGTAGATGCCGATGTCGTATTTGTAGGTGGCGAAGAAGAAGAACCGCGGCGAGGGGATCTTGAACTTCAGCACCGCGGTGTTCGGGTCGGGCGCCGTCGCCTCGTCGAGCGCCTGGTTGACATCGACCCCCCATTTTACCTTGGGGCCGAGGTCGCGCAGGCTGTTCATCGTGAAGGCGACGTCCTCGGCGCTGAACGGCCTGCCGTCGCTCCAGGTGATGTTCGGCCGGGTCTTGATGGTGAGCTGCTTGAAGTCCGGCGTGAACTGATAGCTCTCCGCAAGCCACATATACGTCTTGTCGGCGAAGGCGCTGTAGTAGGCCAGCGGCTCGTAGATCATGTTCGGGCCGTTCTGGTGGTTCGCCCCGATCGCGTACGGGTTCCACAGATCGGCGTCGACCCAACGGCCGTCACGGCTGTTGATGCCGATCAGGATCATGGTCCGGTTGCGCGGGATCGGCGATGGCTGCGCCTCGGCAACGCCCGCCGGCAGCATCGCCGCCGCTGCCGTTGCCATCGTTCCCTTGATCACGTCGCGCCGGTACGCACCCGCGAGGGTCGCTTTTCCCGCCATGCCGCTTCCTTTCCCGAGCCAGCCTTGCAGCGGCGCCCGTGCTTTATCGTTCAAGTCTCACGCCCTTACGACTGCGCCTGTCAAGCGCGGCCCGATGCCACATTGACGCGGCTCCCTGGCACGCGGCTCCCTGGGACGCGGCTCCCTGGGACGCGGCTCCCTGGGCGCAATTGGTCAGTGGCCCTCCATCGCCCTCTTCCGCCACAGTTCCCAGGGCCGGTCGACCAGGGCGGCGTTGGTCACCGTCGCCTTGGCTGCTTCCTGCTCGCTCAGGAAGGTGACATCCCCCAACCGCAGCGCCTCGCTCTCCAGCCGGGCGTTCACCTCGGTGTAGACCGCCCGGAATACCGCGTGGCGGACGGAGGGCCCGACCGCGACGGAGCCGTGGCCGCGCATCAGAATGACCGGATGGTCCCCCAGGGCGAGCGCCAGCGCATGGCCCAGTTCCCGGCTTCGGATGAGCATGTCGGTTGCCGGCCCGCCGGCGTCGCGAATCTCGAACACCGGCACTCCGGTACCGAGGAAACTGCTCATGTGATAGATCGGCTTCAGCGCGACATGGCTGACCCCGAAGGGGATCACGGCCGCGGAGTGGCTGTGCACGACCGACTGCACGTCAGGCCGCAGCCGGTAGATCTCGCCGTGGATGAAGCGCTCCAGGTAGACGGCCCGGCCCCGCGGATCGACCGGCGTGGCGTCGAGGTCAAACTCCATGATGTCCGCGTCCGTGACCAGGGCGGGGGCCATGCTGCGGGAGAGCAGGAAGCGGTCCGCATCCTTGTCGTGCCGGGCGCTGACGTGGCCGAACCCGTCCACGACGCCCTGGTCGAACAGGATGTGGTTGGCGACCACGAGATCTGCGCGCAGAGCCGGATCTGCCGCGCCGCCGGAGGCGGGCGCGGCCTGCGCACTGGCGGCTTCGGGCGAAAGCAACGCCGCAGCGCAGGCGCAACCGCACAAGACCCGCCGTCCGATCGTGATCATGGTCATTCCTTCTCCCTATGCCGCCACGCAGCCTAGCCGCGCGAAGATGGGCTTCGCATCCCCTTGCCGAGGGCATAACCTGCCCTGAACCAACCGAGGGAGGACGCGATGCCAGGAACGCTGTCCCGCCGGGCCGCGCTGGCCGGCACCGCCGCGGCCACCACGGCGGGTTGGGCCGGATCGGCCGAGGCTGGCGGCGAGGGTCTCTGGTCGGCAGATCCTTGGGCGGTCAAGTGGCGTGACGACCGCAAGATCTGGCTCGCCATGTACCGCCGGCGCCTCGGCGCGCCGCGGCCGAACGAAGCGCCACGACCTATCTTGTTTCTGGTGCACGGATCGTCCGTCAGCGCCTTGGCGAGCTTCGATCTCAGCGTTCCCGGCCACGGCGAGTACCTCGCTGATGAACGTGTTCGCGGGGTTCGGCTTCGACGTCTGGACGATGGATCACGAAGGCTATGGAAAATCCAGCCGGACCGAAGGCAATTCCGACATCGCGAGCGGCGTCGAGGATCTGAAGACGGCGGTGGACGTCATCGCCCGCGAGACCGGCCAGCGGCGGATCAGCTTCATGGGCGAGTCATCCGGCGCCTTGCGGGCCGGCGCGTTCGCGATGGCCGAGCCCGATCGGGTCGCCCGACTGGTGCTGACGGCGTTCACCTACACCGGGCAAGGCTCTCCCACGCTCGGCAAGCGAGCCGAGCAGCTTGCGTACTTTCGCTCGCACAACCGGCGTCCGCGCGACCGCGCCATGATCGAAAGCATCTTCACGCGGGACCGCCCGGGCACCACCGACCCCGCCGTGCCGGGCGCGATCGCCGCGATGGAGTTGCCGTACGGCGATACCGTGCCGACCGGCACCTATCTCGACATGACCGCCAACCTGCCGGTGGTCGATCCGAAGCGGGTCGGCTGCCCGGTCTGCCTGATCCGTGGCGAGTACGACGGGATCGCGACCAACGAGGATCTGTGGAACTTCTTCCGCCAACTGCCGAACGGCGATCGTCAGTTCTCGATCATCGCGGGCGCCGCGCACGCGCTCGGAACCAGCCTGAACCGCGCGGCCTTCTGGCAAGTCGCGCGATCCTTCCTGACGATTCCCAGCCAACCCGCGGCATGAGGAGAGGAGCATGGGATTTCTGAGCGAGGACGACCTCGGTCGGCTGACGCCATCGGAACTGGTCGGCGAGCGCACGCCGATCCCGACGCAGATCGTCTCCAGCGACGAGTATTTTCCGGCGGCGCAGAATGCCAAGCAGCGCGAAGTCGAAGCGCGGCTGCTCGCCATGGGCGACGATCTCGCGCGCAAGCAGGGCGTCAGCCGCCGCCGCTTCTTCCAGACCGCCGCCGGCATGGCCGCGGGGTTCGTCGCGATGAACCAGACCTACGGCCCCCTGTTCGCCGCGACGCCGGCGGAAGCCGCCACGCCGGAGCTTGCCGATGAGCGCGCGGCGGCGCTCAAGCAGCAGTTCATCATGGATATGCACACGCATTTCCTGCGCGACGACACCCGGCTGGAAGGCTTCGTCCACATGCGCGAGGCCGTCGGCAGGGCGGGCTGGAACCCCGAGCTGGCCGGCAAGCCGCAAAGCATCGAGGATCTGAAGTTCAACAACTACTTCAAGGAAATCTACCTCGACAGCGATACCAAGGTGGCACTGATCTCGAGCTCCCCGTCCGACATCCCGCAGGACTGGTTCCTGACCAACGAGATGATGGCCGCCGCGCGGGATCGGGTGAACGCCGAGGCCGGCGCCAAGCGGATGTTCTCGCACGCCATCTTCACGCCCGGGCAGCCAGGCTGGATGGAGGCGCTCGACCATGCCATCGCCCTGAAGCCCGACAGCTTCAAGGGTTACACGCTCGGCGACAATACGCACAAGGAGAGCAGCCACTATCCGTGGCGCATGGATGACGAGAAGCTGGTCTATCCCGCCTATCAGAAGATGCTCGACGCCAACATCCGCAACGTGTGCGTCCACAAGGGGCTGTTTCCGCCGTCGCTCGACCGGCGTTTTCCCGGCCTGCGGGGCTACGCCGACGTCAGCGATGTCGGCAAGGCGGCGCGCGACTGGCCGCGGCTCAACTTCGTCATCTACCACGCGGGATACCGGCATGTCGGCGAGGGCGCCGATCCGGCCGAGGCGATGGCGGAGTTCGACCGTACCGGGCGCAGCGCCTGGGTCAGCGATCTCGCCGACATCCCCGAGATCTACGACGTGACGAACGTCTACGCCGATCTTGGCCAGCTCTTCGCCAACAGCACGGTCGCCGAGCCCCGGCTGGCGGCGGCGCTGCTCGGCATCCTGATCAGGGGGATGGGCGCCGACCATGTGGTGTGGGGCACCGACGCGGTGTGGACCGGCTCGCCGCAATGGCAGATCGAGGGACTGCGGCGCCTCGAGATCCCGGAGGACATGCAGAGAAGATACCGCTTCACGAAGCTCGGTCCGGCGGACGGGCCGGTCAAGACGGCGATCTTCAGCGGCAATTCGGCGCGGCTCTATAGCTTCGCGCAACACGCGTCGTTGCAGGGCGACCGGTTCGCCGCCATCCGCGCGCAATACGAGGCGGCCGGCCCGGCGCGCAGCAATCTGCGCTATGGTTACGTCCAGTCGGGCTGAGCCGCGTCGCGTCGCGTGACTGGCTGGAACCGACAATGGAGGACGTCGTGATTGCTGACAGAATGCCTTTGCGTCGATCGGCGGCGATTGCCGCGTTGGCTCTGGCGGGCGGCGTGTTCGGCTTGCCCGCATTCGCGGACGGGCTGCTCACCACGCACCGATTGTCGGCCGAGCTCGCCGGCACGGTGGCGAGCGAAGTGGTGGCGAGCTGCGCGAGGCAGGGCTATGCGGAGACCGCCGTCGTCGTCGATGCCGATGGTGTCCGTCAGGCAATGTTGCGCGGCGATCGCGCTGGAAGCCACACGCTCGACAGCGCGAACGACAAAGCCTACACGGCCGCCTCGTTCAAATCCGACACCGCGGCGCTGGTTGAGCGGGCCAAGTCGGTACCCGGATTTTCCGGGCTGTTCACGCAGCTTCCGCACCTCATCCTGTTCGGCGGCGGCGTGGTCATCAAGGTCGGCGATGAGGTGATCGGTGCTGTTGGCGCCAGCGGCGCGCCCGGTGGCAATCTCGATGAGGCCTGCGCCCGCTCCGGGGTCGACAAGATCCGCGATCAGCTCAAGTAGCCGGGGAGCCCGATCATGCACGTCCCGCTTGGTCCGCTGATCGCGGCGTTCATCGCGCTCGCGGGACTTACGAGTGCCGCCGCGCAGGCGCCTCCGCCGGTGCCAAATCCGCATCCGCTCACCCCGCTGCGCGTCATCGGCTTTGCCGGAGGCTTCAACCTGCCGCTCTGGGTGGCCGAGCGAAACGGCTATTTCGACCGTCAGGGGCTCGAGATGCGGCTGAGCTTCACCCCGAACTCCGTCTATCAGATGACCAACCTGCTCGCCGGCAACTACGACGTCGCGATGACGGCGATCGACAACGTGGTGGCGTATGACGAGGGCGAGGGCGAAGCGCCGATCGGACCGGACCCGCAGCTGTTCGCCTTTCTCGGCTCCGACGACGCATTCCTGTCGCTGGTTACCCAGGGCCCGGACAAAAGCTTCGCGGCCCTTCGGGGCAAGACGCTGACGGTGGACGCGATGACCACGGGGTTCGCCTTCGTGCTGCGTGAGGTGCTGGCGAAGGCAGGCGTTTCCGACGTGTCCTTCGCGCGCGCCGGCGGTGTCCTCGATCGCTATCTCGACATGCTGAGGCACCCCGATCACGCCGGGACCATCCAGATGACTCCCTTCGAGCTCCTGGGCCAGCAGCACGGGCAGAACGTGCTCGTCCGCATCAGCGATGCCCTTGGCCCTTACCAGGGCATCGTCGCCGCCGCGCGCCGACCGTGGGCGGAGGCACACCGGGCGGAGGTCGTCGGCTTCATCCGCGCCTACAAGCAGGCGATCGACTGGCTCTACGATCCGGCGAACCGCAAGGTCGCCGAGGCGATCCTCGTCGCGCATGTACCGTCCATGACGTTCGATCTCGCGCACGAGACCTGCAACATATTGCTGGCTCCGACGGGCGGCTTCTTCCGTGACGTGACGCCGAGCATCCCCGGCATTCGTACCGTCCTCGCCCTGCGGACCAAGTACGGCGAACCGCGTCGGGACCTGACCGATCCGATGCGCTACATCGATCCGTCCTATTTGCAGGAAGCGCTGGGGCCGGCGCACTGAACGCCAACCGGGCGGGAGCAATCCCGTGGCGAGCATCGGCGCTAGGCTCGATCGGCTACCGATCACCTCGACGCACCGGTTATCGTTTGCCGCGCTGGCGGTCGCCGGTGGGAAAATCTGGCGTGCCGCTTGGGTCAGAAAATCATCCATGCGAATGCGTACAGCGTGTTGTTGCCGCTCGCGTTGCGGCCGAAGCCGTCGTAGTTGCGTGTGCCGCCATTGAAGCGCGTGTAGAGCGTGTACTGCAGGCCGAGCTTCAGGTTCACCCAGGGAGCGGCCCACGAATCCTGCTTGCCGAACGGGATCCAGTCCGCCTCGATGATGAAGGCGTTGCTGTTGGGCTTGCCGTTGGCGCTACCCGTCACCGGCGCGGGCGCATACAGCACCGGGTCGGGCGTGCCCCAGGTGCTGTCGATCGCCAGGGTCAGCCCGTAGGTGTCCTTATAGAAGAAGGACAGGCTGGCACGCGCCTGGTTCAGCGAATGTCCGGACTTTTCCGCGCCGCCCATGCCGAACGTGCCGCGGAGGTTCTGATCCTCATGCGCGAGGATCGCGTCCGCGGTCACGACGTAGGTGCGATCGCCGAGGAACTGGTAGCCGGCGTCGATGGCGAAATCGGTGAAGTCGTCATGGCCGAACGATCCGTCCGAGCTGAACGGCGCGATTGCCGGATTGATGTTCGAGCGCAGGAACAGGCCGCCGACATGCGCGGATTGGCCGGACCCGTTCCATTCGTACGCAAGGCGCACGTAAGGCGCGGGATTGGCGGTGCTGCCCGGACCGAGCGGCTGTCCGGTCGCGCTCAGCAGACTCGGACCATAGGTGTTGTAGAGCCCGGCTTCGACATAAAGGCTGCGGTCGTACCACGCATAAGCCGTGGTGCCGATGGAGTTGCCGATCAGGCCGCCCGCGAGCAGCGGCTGCGCCTTGGGCGTGACCGACAGGGCGGATGACGCGAAAGGGAAAATCCAGGCGTAGGTGGAGTTGTACGGGTCCTGCACCGTCGGGCCGTTGTTGACCGACAGCCCAAGCCGGAGGTCCGCGTCGCCGAGGTCGAGCGGCGTGGTCAATCGGAGGTCGGTGTTGTCGAGCTTGAAGCTGCCGTCGATGCCGGAATAGGTGCCCTGGACGAAGCCGCCGAAATAGTCCGTCACGCGCCCGGCGAGGAACAGGTTCAGCTGGTCCGCCGCGGGATTGTTGTTTCGCCCGAAATGAACGGCCGCCGGCTCGGGCTGGCTCTGGCCGGTGTTGGTGAAGGAGCCGAGGAACATCGCGGCGAGCGGGAAACGCGACTGCCAGCCCTCGCCGCCGGTCTGCGTGTATCCGCCGATCTTGAACGCCCGGCCGAGCGGCGTGAGTTGCGGGCCGAAGCCGCCGATGTGGCAGGCAGTGCAGGGCTGCCCGGTCTGCGTCGCGAAAGGCGGTACCGCGCCGGCCTCGCCGCCGAGCAGCAGCATCGCAACGAGCACGATGACGCCAGGCGTGAGACCGAAGCGGTGCATCCGCGGCATCCTTCAGTGCAGGCCCTTGAGGAACGCGATCACGTTGGCGCGCTGGGTCGGGTCGCGCAGACCGGGGAAGGTCATCAGCGTCCCTGGAACCACTTGCCGCGGGCTGGTCAGATAGCGATCGAGCGTCGACGGGTCCCAGGTCAGGCCGGACTGCCGGTTGGCCTCGGAGTAGTGAAAGCCCGGCACCGATCCCGAATGCCGCCCCACCACGCCGAACAGGCTCGGCCCGATGACGGTGCGGCCCGGCTGCGCCGAATGGCAGATGCTGCATTGCGAGCGAAACACCCGTTCCCCGGCATCCGCGTCCTGCGCGCGCGCCGGCGGGTTAGACGCCAGGACGAGAATTGCCGCCACCGCAACACCAGCCATACGTTGCATATTAGCAACGCAATGCGGCACGGCGGATCCGTTGCTGCCGCCCTTGGGCGGCGCGATGATGCGTTCGATCCGAGACAAGATGTCCCCCTCGCTGCGGTGATGAATGCCCTTGCTGCGGGTGCGGGTAGGGCGGCGGTCGCTTGCTTGGACGCACGCGGGAAGCGGATATTCCGAGGGCAACGGGAGATGTGGCGCATGGGCTGGTGGCCCGTCGGCAAGCGGCCCGAGGTTGCGGGCATGAGCGCCGGGACGATCGACGCCAAACCGGCGACGCAGCGCACCAGACTGGTCGTCGTGGCCAGCATCGGCATCGCGCAAATCCTGGTCTGGGGGTCGTCGTATTACCTGCCCGCCGTCCTGGCGCGGCCGACCGGCGCCGATACCGGCTGGCCGCTGGCGTGGGTGATCGGATCGCTGTCGCTCGGCTTGCTGGTCTCGGGCCTGGTCTCGCCATTGGTCGGGCGGCTGATCGAGCGTCAGGGCGGTCGTCCGGTCCTGGCGAGCAGCGCCGTGCTGCTCGCCGTCGGGCTGCTGGTGACTGGCCTCGCCCCAAACTTGCCGGTGTTCGTCGCGGGATGGGCGGTGATCGGTCTCGCGATGGGCGCCGGGCTGTACGACCCTGCGTTCGCGACGCTCGGCCGGATTTACGGCGAGCAGGCGCGGGGGACGATCACCCAGGTCACGCTGTTCGGCGGTTTCGCGAGCACGGTATGCTGGCCGCTCAGCGCCGCCCTCGTGGACCATGCGGGCTGGCGGGGCGCCTGCCTCACCTACGCGGCGATCAGCCTTGTCGTGGTATTGCCGCTCTACCTGTTCGGACTGCCTCGCGAGGCGGCACGGCCGCCGCCCTCGCCCACCACGGGCCGACGGCCCGGCCGCGTGCGGCCCGACCAGCGGATCGCGTTCCTGCTTCTCGCCGCTGGCCTGACGCTCGCCTCGATGATCATGACCGTGGTGGCCGTGCAGTTGCTGGCGCTGCTGCAGACGCGCGGGCTGACCCTCGCCGCCGCGGTGGGGCTCGGCGCCTTGGTCGGCCCGAGCCAGGTTGGCGCCCGCGTCCTGGAGGCGGCGCTCGGACGTGGGCGCCACCCGATCTGGAGCTTGGTCGCTTCGGCGGCGCTGGTGGCGATCGGCCTCGGGATGCTGGCCGCCGAGCCCGGCGCGATCGCCGTCGGGCTAATCCTCTACGGCGCCGGGAGCGGCGTCCGTTCAATCGCGCAGGGCACCGTGCCGCTCGCCCTGTTCGGGCGGGAGGGCTACGCGGTGCTGATGGGACGTCTCGCGCTGCCCAAACTCGTGGCGCAGGCGGCGTCGCCGTCTCTCGGCGCGCTGATGCTGGGGGCCTTCGGCGCGGACGCCACGGTCGTGATTCTCTGTGCCGTCGCCGTGGTCAACATCGGGCTCGCCTTGGCGCTGGTGCCGATCGCGCTGCGCGCCCGCTAGGCGAGGCTGATCCCGAACGCCTCGGAAAAACCGGCGCGGCCCGCTTCGGTGATCGCCAATGCGCGCGTGTCGCGCTGCCGGGCGACCCAGCCGAGCTCGAAGCAGCGGCAGGCAAGCGCGGAGCCCACGGTGCCGGCGAGATGCGGGCGGCGCTCGCTCCAGTCGAGGCAGGGGCGGCAGAACACCCGGCCCCGGCGCGGCGCGGCGACGATGCCGAGGGCGCCCAGCGCATCCTGGCCAGAGGGGGTGAGTTCGCCGCCGTCCTCGGCCAGCCGCACGTCGCCGCGCGCGGTCAGCGCATCGGCGATCGCCACGCCGAGCCGTCCGGCGAGGTGGTCGTAGCAGGTTCGCGCGTTGCGCAGCGCCTCGCCGCCGCGCCATGCCAGCCGGCGCGGCTCGGGCGCCGCGTTGGCGACAGCCATGATGCTCTCGACCATCTGCCCGATCAGCGGCGTGGCGATGCGGTGATAGCGATGGCGGCCTTGGCGCTCCACGCTGACCAGCCCGGCCTGGACCAGTTGCGCGAGATGCCCGCTGGCGGTCGGCGGTGCGACATGCGCGGCGTAGGCCAGCTCCTTGGCGGTGAGCGCGCGCCCGTCCATCAGGGCGGCCATCATGTTCGCGCGCGCCGGCTCGCCGAGCAGCGACGCGATTATCGCCATGCCTCCGGTCCCGCTCATACGCATCTCCCCGCTCGCGGGACCGACGCTACGGCAAATTCGCGGCTTGCGCAGGATCCGATGCTTCGGTCGGCGCCGAACAGTCCGTAGCGCAGCGTGCTACTCGGGAAGACCCGCCTCGCGAAGGGCGTTCTTAAAGCTCTCGCGTATCTCGCCGTAGCCGTAGTTCACCGGGCGCGTGGAGAGCCGAAAGTCGGGGTCGGCGGCCAGCAGACGAGCCGCCGTGGCACGCGCTTCCTCTACCCGCCCGGCGCGCACCAAGGCCGCGATCCGGAAGCGCAGCGCCCCGTTCCAGCCCGGCCCCGAATTGGCGACGGCGCGCTCCGTATAGTCGAGCGCTTCCTGCAAGCGGCCGGCCATGAGATGCGCGAGGCCGAGACCCCCCAGGACCATTGGCACTTGGCGTCCGCACGGATCGAGCCGAAGGGCCCGGGACAGGCACTCGATCGCGGGCTGCGGCTGGCCCGCGATGCAATAGACAAGCCCGGCGCTTTCCAAGACCACGGTCGAATTCGGATTGAGATGCATCGCGCGTTCCAGCAACACGACAGCTTGCTCCCGCTCGTTCCCAATCAGCGCAAGCAGGTGACCGGCCATTCGGATTATTGGCGGATCGTCGCGTCCGTCGGTCGCGCATTCGCGCGCCAGCGCAATCGCGACTTCCTTCTCGCCCGGTTCGGCCCACCCTTGCACCTGCCGATTCAGGTAAAAATGTAGGAGCTTTCCCTTCGCCGGCGTGAATGAGGGATCGATCAGGATCGCGCGCCTCAACAGCGCCAAGCCAGAATCGCTGGCCGCCCGCGAGCCGGAATCCATTTGGGGAAATGCTCTCAAATAAAGATCGTATGCGTCCAAACTCTCGGAGGGCTTTGCCTCGGCCCGCTTAACCTCGGCTGCAAGCAAGCTAGGTTCGATCGCACCGACGACGCTCTCCGTCACCCTGTCCTGCAGCTCGAACACATCGGCGAGCTCGCCGTCGAACCGGTCGGCCCAGACGTGGCGCGCGGACGTGGCGTCGATCAGCTGCGCGGTGATCCGCACCCGCCCCGCCGCCTTGCGGATGCTGCCTTCCAGCACGTAGCGCACGCCCAACTCGCGGCCGACCTGCTTCACGTCCACCGCGCGTCCCTTGTAGGTGAAGCTCGAATTGCGCGAGATGACGAAGAACCAGCGCACGCGCGACAGAGCGGTGATGATCTCGTCCACCATGCCGTCGGCGAAATACTCCTGCTCCGGATCGCCGCTCATGTTCTGGAACGGGAGCACCGCGATGGACGGCCGGTCGGGCAGCGGCAGCGCGGGCCTGGACGGCGCCGCCGCCGCGACCGCGCGATAGGCACGCACCGGACGCGCGATGTTCTTCAGCGATTGGTCGCCCACATCCTCGAAACTGCAATCGACCCGGCCGCGTACCGTCTCATGCACGACGCCGGACACCAGAATACCTCCGGCGTCGGCCAATGCTTCCAGCCGCGCGGCGATGTTCACGCCGTCGCCAAAAATGTCGGTCGGCTCGACGATCACGTCGCCGAGGTGGATGCCGACGCGGAATCGCACCCGAAGATCCTCGGCTTCGGTTTCGGCGGCGGAGCCAATGTCGCTCTGGAATTGCAACGCGGATTTCACCGCTTCCACGGCGCTGCCGAACTCGGCGAGAAAGCCGTCGCCGGTGTGCTTGACGATGCGCCCGCCGTGGCCGGCGACGGCCGGTTCGACCACGCCGGTCATCAGACGCGTGAAGCGGGCATGTGTCTCCTCCTCGTCGGCGTGCATCAGCCGCGAATAGCCGGCGATGTCGGCCGCCACGATGGCGGCGAGGCGGCGTGTGGCCATGCCGGGAGCCCTGCCCGAGCGATTGGTTCGACGATGCCACGGGATGCCCAGCCGTTCCAGCGCGGTCCCCCCCGACCCTGACCGCCGGGACCGGTGTTTGACAGTCCCGCGACGCCCGGCCCATGCTGCGGCTCATCCGAGGGGTGTCCCGCCAAGGGGCTGAGATACCGCCATCCTCCTGACTGAAGGGGGGCGCGGTGACCCTTGAACCTGAACCGGGTCATGCCGGCGGAGGGACGGGATCAGCGCGACACCGCCCGACCCTCCTCCGCCCCGATCCGCAACGCCTGATCGACTTACGCGAGGAGAGGTTAATGACGGTCCAGACGAAACCCGCTTCCGCCCGGCCCGACACGGTGACGACCGGCCCGATCGCCGGCTCGCGCAAGATCTACACGAGCCCGGAGGGGCGACCCGACATCCTCGTGCCGTTCCGCGAGATCGCGCTCGACCCCTCGGCGCGCGAGGAGCCGTTCCGCACCTACGACACCTCCGGCCCCTACACCGACCCCGCCGTCACCATCGACCTCGAAGCGGGGCTGCCGCCGGTGCGGCGCGAATGGATCGCCCGGCGCCAATTCGCGACGATCGAGCCCCGCGCGGTCAGGCCCGAGGATAACGGCCATGTCTCGGCCGAGCGGATGGTGCCGCCTTGCCCGGCGGAGCGGTCGATTCTCGGCGGCAAGCCGGGCCAGAAGGTGACGCAGATCGAGTTCGCCCGCGCCG
Source organism: uncultured Alphaproteobacteria bacterium (assembly GCA_963795435.1). GTDB lineage: Bacteria > Pseudomonadota > Alphaproteobacteria > Acetobacterales > Acetobacteraceae > JAFKFI01. The sequence continues at coordinate 1,558,382 of CAWCHV010000007.1, read as the reverse complement.
GGATCATCACGGAAGAGATGATCTACGTCGCGCACCGCGAAAACCTCGGCCGGACGAAGATGCTCGCGGGTGCCGAGGAGCGCCGCGCCGACGGCGAGGATTTCGGCGCGTCCATTCCGGCATTCGTGACGCCCGAGTTCGTCCGCCAGGAGATCGCCTCGGGCCGCGCCATCATTCCCGCCAACATCAACCATCCAGAGTTGGAGCCGGTCATCATCGGCCGCAACTTCCTGGTCAAGATCAACGCCAATATCGGCAACTCCGCCGTGACCTCGGGTGCTGCCGAGGAGGTGGAAAAACTCGTCTGGTCGATCCGCTGGGGCGGCGACACGGTGATGGACCTCTCGACTGGCCGCAACATCCACAACATCCGCGGCTGGATTCTGCGCAATTCGCCGGTGCCGATCGGCACGGTGCCGATCTATCAGGCGCTCGAGAAAGTGGACGGCGAGCCCGACAAGCTCGATTGGGAGGTGTTCAAGGACACGCTGATCGAGCAGGCGGAGCAGGGCGTCGACTATTTCACCATCCATGCCGGCGTGCGGCTGCCCTATGTGCCGCTGACCGCCAAGCGCGTCACCGGCATCGTCTCGCGCGGCGGCTCGATCATGGCGCGCTGGTGCCTCGCGCACCACAAGGAGAGTTTTCTCTACGAGCGCTTCGACGAGATCTGCGACATCATGCGGAAGTATGATGTTTCGTTCTCGCTCGGCGACGGGTTGCGTCCGGGCTCCAACGCCGACGCCAACGACGCGGCCCAGTTCGCCGAGCTGGAGACCTTGGGCGAACTGACCAAGATCGCCTGGGACAAGGGTTGCCAGGTGATGATCGAGGGCCCCGGCCACGTGCCGATGCACAAGATCAAGGTCAACATGGACAAGCAGCTGCGCGAGTGCGGCGAGGCGCCGTTCTACACGCTAGGCCCGCTGACCACCGACATCGCCCCCGGCTACGACCACATCACCTCGGCGATTGGTGCTGCGATGATCGGCTGGTTCGGCACCGCGATGCTCTGCTACGTCACGCCGAAGGAGCATCTCGGCCTGCCCAACCGCGACGACGTGAAGGTTGGCGTCATCACCTACCGCATCGCCGCCCACGCCGCCGATCTTGCCAAGGGCCATCCGTCGGCAAGGCTGCGCGACGACGCGGTGAGCCGGGCGCGGTTCGAGTTCCGCTGGCAGGACCAGTTCAACCTCTCGCTCGATCCCGACACGGCGCGTCAGTTCCACGACGAGACGTTGCCGAAGGATGCGCACAAGGTGGCGCATTTCTGCTCCATGTGCGGGCCGAAATTCTGCTCGATGAAGATCACGCAGGATCTGCGGGTGGACGCCGAACGCATGGCGGGCATGGCGGCCAAGAGCGAGGAGTTCCGCGAGAAGGGCAAGGAACTCTATTTGCCTGAAGCCGCGGCCGAGTGAGCATGGGCGGGGCGTCGCGCCGGTCGCCCCGCCCCGATCCCTTTCTCGGGCGTCGGAATATCTTACACAACCGGAGGCTGCCGAACCGCTAAGCCTCTGACAACCCTGTATGGCACGGACATTGCGTCTCATTCCTTAGACACGCCTCGCGCGGTGGCGCGGGCTTCCAAGGAGCAGACCGATGCGCATTCCGACCCTCCCCGTCATCCGTTCGGCCAGTCTCGTCGCGGGAGCCGTGTTGGGCGCCCTCTTGATGGGCCAGGCGGCGAAGGCCGACACGTTCGTCGTGACCTATGGGGCGCCGACGGTGCAGAATCCGGCCGGGATGATCGTGAGCAACGCGAACGTCCTCGGCACCGAGACCTTCGACGCTCGCCCGACCGGCGCGGGCGGCTTCACCACCGATTACGGGACGGGCGGCGTCATCACCGGAACCTACTCGTCCGGCCTGGTGGTCAGCCCGGCCGACCAGTACGGCGGCGCGGGCGGCACCGGCAACTACGGCAATGCAGTGGGCGGCACGCCCGGCTACTCGATCAGCCTGGCGACAAACGGTGTTCCGGGGGTCAATTATTTCGGCTACTGGCTGTCGGCGCTCGATGGCGGCAACCAGGCGGTGTTCTATCGCGGGGGCGTCCAGGTCGGCACCTACACGCCCCCCGACCTGGTGGCCGCGGTCGGCTCCTGCAGTGGCGCGAACCCCTATTGCGGCAACCCGAACGCGCCGTTCCTCGGCGACGATTCCCATGAGCCGTATGCCTTCGTGAACTTCGTCGACACCAGCGGCTATTTCGACGAGGTCCGCATCTTCGAGAGCCCGAACGTCGGCAACTACGAATTGGACAATCACACCGTGGGTTACTGCTCGAGCGCGACTTCCTGCGTCTCCGGCCACCCGGTTCCGGAGCCGGTGTCGCTGGTGCTGCTCGGCACCGGCCTGCTCGGCCTCGGCGTGGCGCGTCGTCGTCGAAGGACCTGAACTCGGCGCGATCGGCGGCGGCTCGGTCGCGGCGCCTCCGGGCGCCGCTTTCGATTCGGGGCGTCGCCGGATGCCGGCTTGCGGCCGGACGGGGCGAGGCCCAAATTCCGGCGGTCCGACGGAAGCCTCGCATGAGTGACCTGATTTGAGCGACCCGCGTGCCGCGCTTGATGCGATCGGGCTGCTGCCCGATACCGAGATCGACATCGCCGACGCGGCGTTGCAACTCGCGCGCGTCGATGCGCCGGATGCCGACTGGCGGGGAGCCCGCGCGCATCTCTCGGACCTGGCGCGGGACGCCGTGACCCTGGCGGCGGAGGTGGCCGCAGGGGATCTGTCGGCGCGGGCGGACGCCTTGGCGCGTCTGCTCGCGAGCCAGTACCGCTATCGCGGCGACACGGACACCTACGACGATATGGACAACGCCAACCTGATCCGCGTCGCCGAACGCCGGCGCGGTCTGCCGGTGGCGCTCGGGGTGCTTTGGCTGCACTGCGCCCGCGCCGCCGGCTGGGGCGCGCATGGGGTGGATTTTCCGGGACACTTCCTCGTGGCGCTCGAGGGCAAGGGCACCAAGGCGGTGGTCGACGTATTCGGCGGCGGGAGCGTGCTGGACGCGCGCGAGTTGCGCGCGCTGCTCAAGCGGGTCGAGGGCGAGGCGGCGGAGTTGCGGCCCGGCGTGCTGCAGCCGATGAGCGCGCGGGGAGTGCTGCTGCGGCTGCAGAACAACATCAAGATCCGCCGCCTGCGCGCCGGCGACCTGCGCGGCGCGCTGGCCTGCGCGGAGGACATGCTGCGGATCGCCCCCGACCAGGCGTCGCTGTGGCGCGAGGCCGCGCTGATGAACCAGCGGCTGGACCAGGTGAGCGCCGCGCTGCGCTGCTTCGAGCGGTTTCTTGTCCTGGTCCCCCAGGGAGAGGCGGCCGCCCGCGCCCGCGCCGTGATGGACGAGCTCCGCGCCCGATTGAATTGAGGCCGGCCGCGAGGAAGGCAACCAAAGAGTTGCGCTTCTTCCCGCCACGTGGCATGGAAGGGCAACCAGGAGGTTGCCCATGTCCAATTGCATCGAAAAGAGCATCACGCTGAAGGCGCCCGTCGAGAGGGTCTGGCGGGCCCTGACCGACGCCGGCGAGTTCGGCGAGTGGTTCCGGGTGAGGCTGGACGGCCCGTTCGTGCCCGGCGAGCTGTCGCGCGGCCGGATCACCTATCCCGGCTACGAGCACGTCGTCTGGGAGGCGCGAATTGTGAGCATGGAGGCGCCGCGATTGTTCTCCTTCACCTGGCATCCCTACGCCGTCGACCCCGCCGTGGACTATTCGCGGGAGCCGCCGACGCTGGTGGAGTTCCGGCTGGAGCCGACCCCGGACGGGACGCGGCTGGTGATCGTCGAGTCCGGTTTCGATCGCCTGCCGGCCCGTCGTCGGCCGGATGCGCTGCGCATGAACGATCGCGGCTGGGGCGAGCAGATCAAGAACATCGAGGCTCATGTCGCTGCCTAGCGCCGAGGCAGCCGGCGCGAACCCGGCGCCGGTCTTCGCGGCCCTGGGCGACCGGACGCGCCTATCGCTCCTGATGAAGCTGAGCGACGGGCAGGCGCGGTCCATCGCCAAGTTGTCGGCGGATACGAGGCTGACGCGGCAGGCCGTCACCAAGCACCTGCACGTGCTGGAGAGCGCCGGCCTGGTGCGCAGCGTGCGCGCCGGCCGGGAAAGCCGGTTCGCCTACCGGCCCGAGCCGATCGCCGAGGCTCGGTGGTATCTCGATACGGTTTCCGCGCAATGGGACGATGCCTTGGCGCGGCTACGGTCGTTGGTGGAGGGCTAGGCAGCGGGCCGAAAAGGCGTGCGTGCCTCTTGCCATTTCCGCCTGTTCCGCCGATGTAGCCGGTTAGGGGACCACATTGGTCCGCTTTGTCGCAGACCCTTGTTTGGAGCCAGCAGCCGCCATGTTCATCGAGACCGAAGGCACTCCCAACCCCGCGACCCTGAAATTCCTGCCCGGCCGCGAGGTGATGGGGCTGGCGACGGCGGATTTCGCGAGCCCGGCCTCGGCCGGACGCAGCCCGCTGGCCAGCGCGCTGTTCGACTTGCCGGGTGTGGCGCGGGTGTTCCTGGGCGGCGACTTCATCACCGTGACCAAGACCGACGAAATCGATTGGGCGGCGCTCAAGCCGCAGGTGCTCGGGGCCATCATGGAGCATTTCGTCGCCGGCCGGCCGGTGGTCGAGGGCGATGACGATCTGTTCGCGGGCGAGGAGGACACCGACCCCGAGGACGAGGAGATCGTCTCCCAGATCAAGGAACTGCTGGATACGCGGGTGCGCCCCGCGGTGGCCGGCGACGGCGGCGACATCATCTTCCGCGGCTATCGCGACGGGATCGTGCGGCTGCACCTGCAGGGCGCCTGCAGCGGCTGCCCGTCCTCGCGCGCCACGCTGAAGCACGGCATCGAGAACATGCTGCGTCACTACGTGCCGGAAGTGGTCGCCGTCGAGCAGGTCGAGCTCTGAGGGATGCCGGCGATCGGCGACGCTGCCCTCGACCAGCTGTTCCGCACCGCCCGCACCCACAACGCCTGGACCGACGAGCCGGTCAGCGACGACACGCTGCGCGAGCTCTACGACCTCCTGAAGCAGGGGCCGACCTCGGCCAACAACTCGGCGGGCCGGTTCCTGTTCCTCCGCACGCGCGAGGCCAAGGAGCGGTTGCGTCCCGCGCTGTCGGCGGGCAACACCGAGAAGACGATGGCCGCCCCGGTGACGGCGATCGTCGCCTACGACCCGAAATTCTACGACCATCTGCCCCGGCTGTTCCCGCACACCGACGCGCGGTCCTGGTACGCCGAGAACGAGGAACTGGCGGAGGCGACGGCGTTCCGCAACGGCACCTTGCAGGGCGCCTATCTGATCATGGCGGTCCGCGCGCTGGGGCTCGATTGCGGCGGCATGTCGGGCTTCGACAATGCCAAGGTCGACCAGGAATTCCTCGTCGATCGCGGCTGGAAGTCCAACTTCCTGCTCAACATCGGCCACGGCGACCCGTCCGGCGTGCGCCCCAAGGGTCCACGCTTCGCGTTCGACGAGGCTTGCGTACTGCTCTGATGGCGGTTGCCCTTGGCCCGCCGCAGGCGCTATACCCCGCGCCGGCCGCCGACGTAGCTCAGTGGTAGAGCAACTGATTCGTAATCAGTAGGTCCACAGTTCAAATCTGTGCGTCGGCACCAGCCCCGTCATGAGGAGTGCTGCGCGAGACTCGGGACGTCATCGTAGACAGGCTGCCATCGTCCCCGGGGTCACGCTTTGAGCAGCTTCCGCTTCCTGCATCTTGCCGATCTGCACCTGGACAGTCCGTTGGCGGGCTTGAGGCCGATCGGGACGCGCCCGCCGAGCGTATCCGCACGGCGTCGCGGCTGGCGCTGCGCAATGCGGTGGATTTCGCGCTTGCCGAGCGCCTGCCCCTGGTCGTCATCGCCGGCAACCTGTTCGACGGGGACTGGCAGGATTGGTGCACCGGGTATTTCCTGGTGGGGCAGATCGGCCGGCTGACGCGGGCCGGCATCCGGGTCGTCGCCATCCGTGGCAACCACGACGCGGCCTCCGTTCTCACCCGGCATATCGCCTGGGGCGACCGCGCGCGGCTGCTCTCGGCGCGCAGGCCCGAGACCGTCGAGCTGCCGGAGATCGGCGCCGCGGTGCACGGCCAGAGTTTTCGCGATCGGGCGACGCTGGAAAACCTGGCGCGCGATTATCCGCCGGCGCGCCCCGGCCTGTTCAACATCGGCCTGCTGCACACCGCCGCGGACGGTCGGGACGGTCACGACAACTACGCGCCATGCACCGTCGAACAACTTGTCGCGCACGGCTACGACTACTGGGCGCTGGGCCACGTCCACGCCCGCGAGGAGCTTCACCGGGAGCCCTGGATCGTGTTTCCCGGCAATCTGCAAGGCCGACACGTCAACGAGGAGGGTGCGAAGGGCGGCACGCTGGTCACGGTGCGGGATGGTCGCGCGACGGTCGCGCATGTCCCGTTCGATGTCGTGCGCTGGCGTAGGTTGGAGATCGACCTTGCTGGTTCGTCGGATCTGGAAAGCGCGCTCGCGACGGTGCGGAGCGGGCTGATGCAAGTTGCGGGGGAGGCGGACGGACAGCTGCTGGCGGTCCGCGTGGTGCTGACCGGCGCCACGCCAGCCCATGCGGCGCTGGCGGGCGATCTCGGCGAGACGTGCCAGCGTGTCCGGTCCGAACTGCTCGCGGTGGCGGACGCGGATCAGGTCTGGCTGGAGTTGGTGCAGGTGGCGACCCGGCCGGCGCTCGACCGCGCGGCGATGCGGGCGCAACCCGGTGCGTCCGGCGACCTGGTTCGCGCCATCGAGGCGGCCGATCCGTCGATGCTTGGCGCGCTGCGAACCTACGCAGGCGCGATGATGGACAAGGCGAGCGGCCTGCGCGAGGCGCTGGGTGCGAGGCATCCGGCGGTGCGCCTCGCGGCCGGTGAGGTGCCCGAGGAATTGCTGGAGCGGGCGCGCGACCTGTTGCTCGGCCGGCTGGCGGAACAATAGCCGGTGCGCCTGATCTCGCTGACCCTGGAGCGCTACGGCAATTTCGAGCGCGAGGAGATCCCGTTCGACGCCCGGCCGGGTCGGCTCAACCTCGTGGTGGCGCCGAACGGAGCGGGCAAGTCGGTCCTGTGGCGCGCGTTCGGGGATCTGCTGTTCGGCATCGGCGGGCAGACGCCGATGGGCTTCCGCTTCGGCTACAAGGGAATGCAGATCCGCGCTGAGGGCGTAAGCGCGGCGGGCGCCCCGATCCGGCTGATCCGCCGCAAGGGGCAGGGCAGGACGTTGGTGGACGGCGGTGGCGTGGAGCTGGCCCCGGCGCTGCTCGATCGGCTGATCGGGGGGATGGATCTGGCGCGGCTGGAGCGGCTGTTCGCGCTCGACACCGAGCGGCTGCGAGCGGGCGGGATGGTGCTGCTGGAGACCGGCGGCGAGCTTGCCGAGGCGCTGCTGTCGGCCAGTTCGGGGCTGTCCAGGGTTCGCGACCTGCGCGGCCGGCTCGAAGCGGCGCGGGACGCCGTGGCGCCGCAGCGAAAATCCGCCTCGCGCCCGTTCTACAAAGGGCTCGACGCATTCGTCGAAGCACGGCGGCTGAAGCGTCAGGAGGCGCTGCGGCCGGAAGCCTGGCAGCGGCAGGCCGACGGGCTGGCGGAGCTGGAGGCGGCTCAAGCCGAGGCGGGACGCGAATTGCCGGGCCTGTCGGCGGAGCTGGCGCGGCTCGGGCGCGTGAGGCTGACCAAGCCATTGCTGCCCCGATTGGACGCGGCGCTCGAATGGCTGGCGGCGAACCCGGACGCGCCGGTGCTGCCGGCCGAGCTGGGCGCGCGACTATCGGCCGCCCGCGAGGCGCTGCATCGCGCCACTGACGCCGAGCGCGGCGTCGCGGTGCGGCGAGAGCTGGCGGAGCAGGCGCTGACCGAGGTGGTGCCCGACGCCGCGCCGCTGGAACACGCGGCGGCGATCGACGCGCTGGCGGGCGAGGCGGCGACGGCGCGGCAGGCTGGCGGCGATCTTCCGACGGTGCGCGAGCGGCTGGCCGAGACGCTGCACGAGATCGAGCGCCTGCTGCGGGAGCTGGGGGCGCCGATCGGGCGAGGGGCCGCGGCCGAGTTGCTGCCCGATGCCGCCTTGCAGTCGCGCGCCCGGACCCTGCTCACCCGGCGGACCGCCATCGACGGGCGGCTGGAGGGATTGCCGGAGATATTGGCCGGGCACGCGGCCGACCGGGCGCAACAGATGGCGCTGCTGGACAGCTTGCCGCCGCGGCCCGATGCGGCCGGGCTCGTGGCACTCGTGCGGGAAATCCGCGCGGAGGGCGATCCGGCGCAGTCGGCCGACGACGCCGCGGCGGAGGCGGCGGCACGGCGCGAGGCGGCCACGACCGCGCTGGCGCTGGTGCCCGGCTGCGGGGCGGATCGCGGGAGGCTGGCCTCGCTCAGGCCCGATCTGCCCGCCCGCTATGACCGGACCTATGAAGCGCTGGTCGATGCGCGGCGGGACGCCGCGATGCGGTCGGTCGCGACCGGCAGGGCGAGGCAAGCCCTGGCTGCGATCCAGGCGGAGATCGAGGGCCTTCTCGCGGGCGAGGTGCCGGCCGACGCGGCGGAACTCGCCCGGTCACGGGCGCATCGCGATCGCGGCTGGGATCTGGTGTTCCGCGTCGCCTTTTCCGGCGAGGCGGCACCCCGATCCGAGATCGCCGACTGGACCGGCGGGGTTCCGCTGCCGGTCGCCTATGCGCGCGCGGTCGTGGCGGCCGATGCCGTGGCCGGCCGGCGGGTGCTCGAGGCGTCGATGCTGGAGCGGCTGGTTCAGGCTCGGCTGCGTCTTGCGGCAGCGCAGGTCGAGCTTTCCGGCGCCGAGGCGGACGAAGCCGCCTCGTGCCTCGTCTCAGCGGATGCGGAAGCAGCCTGGGCGTCCGCCATCACTCCACTCGGTTTGCCGGCCGAGACTACGGCGTCCGAGATCCGCGAGTTCCTGCGCCTCCGAGACACCGCCCTGGCCGCCGCCGAGGACGCCGCGCTGGCCGATGCTCGGGAGCGCCGGCTTATCGAGCGGCACGCCGCCTGGTCCCGGCGACTGGCCGAGGCCCTGGGCGGCGCCGAGCGTAACGTCGTCGACCTGCCGACGCTGCTGCATGACGCGGAATACCGGATCGAGCAGGCGCGCGCGGCCGAGACGCGGCGCGGCACGGTCCTCGCCCGCCTGGACGCCGTCGAGCGGCAGATAGCGCAGGCGGAGGCCAAGCAAACGGCGGGTCGGCACGAGCAGGAGGCTTGGCAGTCCGAGTGGGCCGCCTGCCTTCGCGCGCTACGACGTCCCGCCGAGGAAGCTCCCGCCGGGCTGGAGTGCGCGGCATGGAGGGTCGGATCGCCGCGTTCGACGCTCGCGCCGCCGCCCTGGCGTCTGCCGTGGCGCCACAGCTCGTCTCGCGGGCGCCGCTCGATGCGGCTGAGCGGTTGCGGGCGTTGCTAACGGCGGCGCGAGCGGCGGCGACGCAGCGTGAGGAACTGTCGCGGCAGCTGCGCGCGGTTCTTGCCGAGCAGGAGCAGGCGACGGAGACGCTGCGAGAGGCCCGCGCCACGGCCGGCGCGCTCGTCGCCGCGATCGGGGCGGCCGATCTGGACGGGGCCGAGGCGCGCCTCCGGCTGGCCGCCGAGCGGGCGCGGCAGGCCGCACTGCGCGACGAACTGGAGGCGCAGCTATCGAGCGCCGGCGGCGGCCAGACGCTCGGCGAGCTGCGTTCCGAGGCGGCGGCGATTGCCCCCGACGCGCTGGAAGCCGCCCTCGACGAGACGCGCGCCCGGCAGGAGCAGGCCATCGCCCGGTTGCAGACCACGGCGGCCGAGGCCGAGCGGCGGCGCGGCGAGATGGAACAGCTCGCGGGCGCCGACACGGCGGCGCGTGCCGCCGCGGCGGGCGAGGCGGCGCTAGCCACGCTCGGGCGGGCGCTGGAAGAGGCGCTGGTGATGCAGGCGGGCCCTGCCGCTCGAACAGGGTCTCGCGAAGGTCGAGGAGGGCGGTGACAACCGGCTCGTCGCCCGGATCGCCGAGACGTTCCGCCGGCTGACCTGCGATACCTATGCCGGGCTGCGGGTCTCTGGCGACGAGTTCGCGCCGCGCCACCTGGTCGCCGTTGAGCGCGCCTTCCCGGAGGAGGAGCGGCGCATCGACGAGCTTTCGGACGGCACGCGGGACCAGCTTTTCCTGGCCCTCCGGCTGGTGGCGATCGAGGAGCACGTGGCGACGGCGCCGCCGCTGCCCTTCGTCGCCGACGATATCCTGCAGACGTTCGACGACGCCCGGGCCGTCGCCGCCTTGCAGGCGCTGTTGGACCTCAGCGAGCGGACGCAGGTGATCGTGCTGACCCATCACCCGCATCTGCTGGATCTCGCCGAGGCGCTGCCGACGGGTCGGGTCCATGTGCATCGGCTTGCGCGGTCAAGGCCAGGGGCAGAGCCGGGAGCGGACGAAGTCTTCATGCCGCTGGCCTACGCCGCCGCCGCCTCCTAAAGTCACCGGCCAGCACGCCGCACCGAGCGTGCGGACCAGGGAGCTACGAGTGAGGTCCTGCAAAACCGCGATCGCGCGCGCTTTCTCTTGTCTCGTCGTGGCGTTTGGCTGCACGGCGATGCTCGCCGGCCCGGCCCTGGCGCAAAAGCCGGGCGGCACCGTGACGGTGGGCCTGGAACTCGACATCCCCGGGTTCGACCCGCTGAAGGTCGGCGTGTTCGATACGGCGGCCGAGACCGCGGCGGTGCTGATCTTCGACACCCTCACCACGCTCGACGAGAACGGCAAGCCGCAAGGCAAGCTCGCGCAATCCTGGTCGCATTCGGACGACTACAAGACCTGGACGTTCAAGCTGCGTCCGGGCGTCACGTTCTCGGACGGCACGCCGCTCAACGCGCAGGCGGTGGCGTGGAACAACGCGCGCCAGAAGGACCCGGCCAATCACTGCCGCTGCGCCTTCTACATCCAGAACATCATCAAGGTGGAGGCGCCAGACGATCTCACGGTGGTCTACCACCTGCGCGATCCGTCGGTGCTGATGCCGTCGCTGCTGTCGCTGCCGTCCTCCAACAACGTCGTGCAGTCGCCGACCGCGATCCAGAAGGAGGGCGACGACTATAACCGCAATCCGGTCGGCAGCGGCCCGTTCGTCGTGAAATCCTGGACCGCCGGCGATCGGATGGTTCTGGAGCGCAACCCGAACTATTGGAACAAGGGCCACCCCTATCTCGATCGCGTCGTGCTGCGGCCGCTGCCTGATTCGCAGTCGCGCTTCGCCAGCCTGCTCTCGGGGGAGGCCGATCTCGTCTGGGCCGACGAATACGAGGCCGACAACATCCAGCGGGCGCAGAAGGATCCGGCGCTGAAGGTGCTCACCTATGTCGGCTCCGGCGCCGCGGTCTATGCGTTCAATACCAAGGTTGCGCCGTTCGAGGATGTGCGGGTGCGTCAGGCGCTGGTGATGGCGCTCGACCGCAAGGTGATGTCGCAGGCGCTCACCAACGGGTTGAGCCGCCCGGCGACCAATCCCTATGGCGACGGCTCCTGGGTCAAGTGCAAGGACGACGGCGCGCTGCCCTACGACCCGACGAAGGCGAAGGCGCTGCTCGCCGAGTACGGCAAGCCGGTCGACTTCAAGATGCTGGTCACGGCGACGCCGCGCGGGCGCGCGGTCGGGCAGGTGATGCAGCAATTGTGGAAGCGCATCGGCGCCAACATGGAGATCGACCAGGTCGATCAGGCGACCATCGTGCCGCGCGCCTTCAGCCACCAGTTCCAGCTCACGCCCTGGCGGATCATCGACCTCGCCGACCCCGACCCGCAGATGTTCGCGAACTTCCACACCGGCAGCCCGGTCAATCTCTCGCAATATTCCAATCCCGAGCTCGACCGGCTGCTGGAACACGCCCGCATCACCGCCGACGAGAGCGAGCGCAGCGCCGACTATTGCGCCATCAGCCGGCTCATCAACCATGAGGCGACCTGGTTCTGGACCTTCCAGAACACCTACTACGCGATGGCCAAGGCGAAGCTGCAAGGCGTGCCGAAGATGTTCAGCGGCGTGATCAACGTCTCGAACGCCTGGATGCAGTAGTCCCGTGATCGGCTTCATCGGCAAGCGGCTGCTGCACCTGATCCCGGTGCTGCTGGCTGTCACCGTGCTGACCTTCCTGATTGCCTCGCTGTTGCCGGGAGACCTCGCGTACGTGATGCTCGGCGATCAGGCGACGCCCGAGAAGGTGGCGGCGCTGCGCCACGCGATGGGCCTCGACCTGCCGATCTGGCAGCGCTACCTGCACTGGCTGGCGGACGTGCTGCGGGGCGATCTCGGGCGGTCGTTCCGCACTGGCGAGACGGTGCTCGGCGCGATCTCGGACCGGTTGCCGGTCTCCTTGCAGCTCATGGTGATGGCCGAGATCATCGGGCTGGCCGTCGGCATTCCGCTGGCGATCTTCTGCGCGGTGCGGCCGGGCGGGAAGGTCGATCGCGCGCTGACGACGGTGGCGTTCGGCAAGCTCTCGCTGCCGTCCTTCATGGTCGCGATCCTGATGATCTACGTGTTCGCCGTGCAGCTTCATTGGCTGCCCGCGACCGGCTATGTGCGGTTCACCGAGGACCCGCTCGGCAATCTGCGCTGCTTCGTGCTGCCCGCGCTCACCCTGGCGTTCGGCGAGTGGCCGGTGCTGATGCGGGTGCTGCGCTCCGACATGATCGCGACCTTGCAGGAGGACTACATCGCGATGGCTCGCGCCAAGGGCCTGCGGCCGGCGCGCATCCTGCTGGTGCACGCGCTGAAGCCGTCCTCGCTGACCCTGGTGACGGTGACGGGCATCAATATCGGCCGGCTGATCGGCGGCGCGCTGATCGTCGAGACGATCTTCGCGCTGCCGGGGATCGGCCGGCTGCTGGTGGGCGCGATCTACGCGCGCGACTTCATCATCCTGCAAGGCGTCGTGCTGTTCGTCGCCGCGGGCTTCGTCATCATCAACTTCATCGTCGACATGCTGTACGCGCTGCTCGATCCGAGGATCCGGCATGGACGCGCTTGAGCTCGCCGACCCGATCGCCGCGGAGGCGATTGTCCCGACGGGGCGCCGGCGGCGGATGGGCGTCGGCTTCGTGCTGGCGGCCGGCTGGATCGTGTTCGTCCTGCTGCTCGCGATCTTCGCGGACCTGCTGCCGATCCAGAGCCCGACCGATATCGACTTCCTCGCCAAGCGCGCGCCGCCGAGTGCGGAGCACCTGCTGGGCACCGACAATCTCGGGCGCGACGAGCTTTCACGACTGATCCACGGCGCGCGGATTTCGCTCACCGTGGGTCTGCTCGCACCGGTGATCGGCGTTACCGCCGGCGGATTTCTCGGCCTGCTCGCGGGCTATTTTCGCGGCCGGTTCGAGGCGCTGGTGGTCGGCGGCGTCGATGTGCTGCTGGCCTTCCCGCCCCTGGTCCTGGCGCTCGCGGTGACCGCCTATCTCGGTCAGACGATTCCCAACCTTGTCATGGTGCTCGGCGTGCTCGGCATCCCGGCCTTCACGCGCGTCGCGCGCGCCGCCACGCTGTCGCTGGCGCAGCGCGAGTTCGTCGTGGCCGCCCGCGCGTTGGGCGCGACGCACGCGCGCATCCTGTTTCGCGAGCTGCTGCCCAACGTGGCGCTGCCGCTGATCGCCTTCTTCCTGCTGGGCGTCGCCGTGACCATCGTGGTCGAGGGCGCGCTGAGCTTCCTCGGCCTCGGCGTGCCGCCGCCGGCGCCGAGCTGGGGCATCATGATCGGCGAGGGGCGCGAGAGCCTGGACATCGCCCCGCGTCTCGCCTTCATGCCGGCGGCGGCGATGTTCGCGACGGTGCTGGCATTCAACATGGTGGGCGACAGCTTGCGCGCGCTGACCGATCCGCGTCCCGGCGCCTTGTGATGGGTGCGCTTTGATGGGCGAGGTACTGCTCTCGGTCGAGGATGTCTCGGTCGAGCTGCCGACGCCGCGCGGCGCGTTGCGGGCGGTGGACGGGGTCGATCTCGCGCTGGCGCCGGGGCGCACGCTCGGCGTGGTGGGCGAATCGGGCTCGGGCAAGACCATGCTGTCGCGCGCCGTCCTGGGATTGCTGCCCAAGCGCGCGAGCCTCGGCGGGCGGGTGATGTTCGAGGGACAGGATCTCGCGCGCCTGTCGCCGGCGGCGTTGCGCCGGCTGCGCGGCCCGGCGCTCGCGGTGGTGTTCCAGGACCCGATGAGCTCGCTCAACCCTGTGCTGACGATCGGCACGCAGATCGTCGAGACGCTGAACGCCCATCTCGGCATCGCGCGGCACGCCGCCACGCGGCGCGCCGTCGAGCTGCTGGCCTCGGTCGGCATCCCGGCGCCCGAGCAGCGGCTGCGGCAATATCCGCACCAGCTCTCCGGCGGCATGCGCCAGCGCGTCGCCATCGCCATCGCGCTGTCCTGCGAGCCGCGACTGCTGATCGCCGACGAGCCCACCACGGCGCTCGACGTGACGGTCCAGGCGCAGATCCTCGACCTGCTGGCGCGCGAGCAGCGGCGGCGGCACATGGCGATGATCCTCATCACCCACGATCTCGGCGTGGTCGCCGGACGCACCGACGAAGTGGCGGTGATGTATGCCGGCCGCGTGGTCGAGCGGGCGCCCACCACGGAATTGTTCACCGGGATGCGGATGCCCTACACGCAGGCGCTGCTGGCGGCGCTGCCGAAGCTCGACGCGCCGCCGCACGCGCTGCTCCCCGCCATCGCCGGGCGTCCGCCGGACCCGACGCGCAGGCCGCCCGGCTGCGCCTTCGCCCCGCGCTGCGATCGCGCCGAGGAGCGTTGCCGCGCCATCAGGCCGCCACTCGGCGGCGGGTCGCACCAGTTCGCGTGCCTCTATCCGCTGCCGAGTTCCCCCTCACCCAACCCTCTCCCCCAAGGGGGAGAGGGTTTTTCTTCTCCCTCTCCCCCTTGGGGGAGAGGGTTGGGGTGAGGGGGATGCCGCTCCTCGACGTCGAAAACCTGGTGGTCGAATATCCGGCCGGCGGCAAGACGGTACACGCGGTCTCCGACGTCAGCCTGCGGATCGCGCGCGGCGAGACGCTGGGGCTGGTGGGCGAGTCGGGCTGCGGCAAGTCCACGCTGGGCCGCGCCGTGCTGCAGCTGCGCCCGCCGCAATCCGGGCGCGTGACGTTCGACGGGATCGAGCTCACCGGCCTCGGCCGCGCGGCATTGAGAAAAATGCGGCGGCGCATCCAGCTGATCTTCCAGGACCCGATCGCCTCGCTCAACCCGCGCCGCCGCATCGGCGACATCGTGGCCGAGCCGCTGGTCATCGCGGGCGTCGGCAACCGGCGCGAGCGGGAGCGGCGGGTGCGCGACATGCTGGGCTCGGTCGGACTCGACGCGGACCTCGCGATCGGCCGCCTGCCGCACGAGTTCTCCGGCGGCCAGTGCCAGCGCGTCTGCATCGCGCGCGCCCTGGTGCTGGAGCCGGAATTGGTGATCTGCGACGAGCCGGTCTCGGCGCTCGACGTTTCGGTGCGGGCGCAAATCCTCAACCTGCTGGAGGAGATGAAGCGCCGCCACGCGCTGACCCTGCTGTTCATCGCCCACGACCTCGCGGTGGTGAAGGCGGTCAGCGACCGGGTGGCGGTGATGTATCTCGGACGGCTTTGCGAGATCGCCCCGACCGAGCGCCTCTACGCCGCGCCCGCGCATCCCTACACGCGGCTGCTGCTGGACGCGATCCCGGTCCCCGACCCCAATGTGCGCCCGGCCGAGAACGTGCCGTTCGGCGAGCCGCCCTCGCCGATCGACCCGCCCTCCGGCTGCCGCTTCCGTACCCGCTGCCCGCGCGCCGACCGGCGCTGCGCGGAGGAGACGCCGCTGCCGCGCGAGGTCGCGCCCGGGCAGTTCGTCGCGTGCCACCACGACCTGATCGCGTCAGGCGCGTGATCGCGAGGGCGCGGTCCTATTCTCCGAGGCCGAGCAGTCCCCGCTTCAGCTGCGCGGTCGGCGGGTTGGGGCCGATGAAGGTGGCGAGCACGGCCGTCGCGAACATCGGGTCGGCGATCGTGCCGACGCTCCGGCCGTTCAGCGTGATCGCGACCCCGGCCGGGGTGAAGGCAAGCGTGCTGCTGTCGCCGCTCCGCATCGCGGGGACGGCGGCGAGGAAGCGCGCGACGTCGGCGGGCGCCAAGTGACAGGGCGCCCGGCAGTTGTCGTCGAAGCCCTCGCGCCAGGCCTTGCGCGCGTCCTCGACGCCGACGTCGTGGATGAACCGCACGACCAGCAGCTTCTTCTCCGGCGAGCGGAGGATCGCCTCGGCGTCATGGGACGGACGCTCGAGATACAGCCCGGCGATGTAGATGCGGATGCGCAGCCAGGAGTAGGTGCGCAACGCGATGCCGTTCAGGCGCAGCTCGGTGCCGCCCAGGGTGGCGGTTTCCGGCAGGCTCACGCCGTCGAGGACCGCCGCCGTGGCGGAGACGCCCAGCATGACGACCACGGCGACCAACGCCGCGATCAGAGACGGGCGCCGGCCGCAAACACGCTCGCCGCTTGCCACTGATGCCGCTCTCCTCGCAATTCCGGGTCACTTTCGCCTCCGCCGCGATTCCCCGCAACAAATCCATGCCGGTCCTGCCTGCTTGACGGGCCGGTGGCCGCGCCCAACACTCGCACCGGCCGCGCGCGGGGGCTCCGTGGGCGGTTTCGGAGGCGAAGGATGCATCTCTTCAAGCAACACGCGGTGCGGGACTACGCCGGCGCGGCGGCGAAGATCCCGGTGATCGATTTCGGCCCGAGCTTCGCCGGCGAGCCCGGCGCGCTGGCCCGCGTGGCGATCGAGGTGCGGGACGCCTGCGAGCATGTCGGCTTCTTCTACGCGCTCAATCACGGCGTGGCGGACGAGGTCATCGACCGGGGATTCGCCGCGTCGCGCCGCTTCCACGCGCTGCCGCTCGAGGAAAAACTCGCGCTCAGGCTGAACGGGAACAACATCGGCTACCTGCCGATGAACGCCTCGGTGCAGGGCGCCTCGACGGTGCACAAGGCGACGCGGCCGAACCAGAACGAGAGCTTCTTCATCAGCCACGATCGCGGGCCGGACCACCCCGATGTGCGCGCCGGGATCGAGCTGCGCGGCCGCAACCAGTGGCCCGACGGCGTGCCGGGAATGCGGGAAGACATGATGGGCTATTTCCACGCGCTCGGGGCGATGTGCGACCGGATATTGCCCGCCTTCGCGGTGGCGCTCGACCTGCCGCCCGATCACTTCGGAAAGTATTTCGCCAACGAGGCGCACGCCACCTGCCGCTTCCTGCACTATCCGCCGCAGGACGCGGACGAGGAGAATCTGTTCGGCCAGGCGCCGCACACCGACAACAGCTTCATGACAGCGCTGGCGCGCACCGACGTGCCGGGGCTCGCGGTGCGGCTGCCGTCGGGCGAGTGGCTCCCGCCGCCGATCATCCCCGGGACGTTCCTCATCAATCTCGGCAATATCATGCGGCGCTGGTCGAACGACCGGTTTCTCTCCACGCCGCACGGCGTGATCAACGAGAGCGGCACCGACCGCTATTCCATCGCCTATTTCCACAGTCCGAACCCGGACAGCGTGATCGAGTGCCTGCCGAGTTGCAGGTCGGAGACGGACCCGCCGCGCTACGAGCCGGCGGTGTACCGCGATCTGGTGCTGGCGTTCTACCGCGCCAACTATTTTCATCAGAAAGGGCACGCCTCGGAGGCGGCCGCGCTCGCCGGCGCGGTGCGGTCTTGAGCTACGAAAAGCCGTTCGCGGGGCTGAAGGTCGTCGATCTCAGCCAGGGCGTCGCGGGTCCGTACGCCGCGATGATGCTGGCGCAGTACGGCGCCAACGTCATCAAGGTGGAGCCGACCGGGGAGGGCGGCGACTGGAGCCGTGGTCTCGGCGTGCGCTACGCCGACCAGACCGCCTATTCGATCCCGGCCAATCTCGGCAAGCGCAGCATCGCCCTCGACCTCAAGCGCGAGGACGGGCGCGCGGTGCTGTGGAAGCTCGTGCAGGGCGCCGACGTGTTCCTGCAAGGCTTCCGCCCCGGCGTGATCGAGCGGCTCGGCTTCGGCTATCGCGACGTGTCCGAGCGCGAGCCGCGCATCATCTATCTGTCGGTGTCGGGCTTCGGCCAGACCGGCCCGCTCGCCGAGCGGCCGGCGATGGACCCGGTGCTGCAGGCCTATACCGGGCTCACGGCGGAGAACAGGGGCGCCGACGGGTTGCCGCACCGCATCCCGATCATCGCCATCGACATGAGCACGGCGATCTACGCCTACTCCGCCATCGCGACGGCGCTGTTCGCCCGCCAGCACGAGCCGCGCGGGCGGCACATCGAGGCGAGCCTGCTGCAGGCGGCGGCGTCGTTGCAGGTGGTGCGGATGATGTCATCCTACCTGGAAGGCGGCGCCACGCCGCCCTCGGCGCCGCCCTCCGGCATCCACGAGACGCGCGACGGATGGATCAACGTTACCCTCGCGCGCGAGCACGAATGGGTCGGCTTCTGCACGGCGCTGGATGTTCCGTCGTTGCCGGCCGATCTGCGCTTTCGCGACCGCGACGCGCGGCGCGCGAACGAGGCCGCGCTGCTGGCGATCGTGCGGCCGCTGCTCGGAGCGCTCACCTTGCGGGAGTGCTCGGAAAAGCTCGCGGCGCACCGGATCATGCACGAGCAGCTCAACACCTACACCGAGTTCCTCAAGCAACCCCACGTCGCCGCGTGCGGCGCGGTCGCGTGGGTGGATCATCCCGGTGTGATGCAGCCGGTGCCGATGCCCAATTTGATTGGTGCCGCGCCGTTCGAGAGCGGCACGCCGAACGCGGTCGCGCCGGCGCTCGGCCAGCACAGCGCCACGATCCTGCGCGAGCACGGGTTCGACGAGCGGGAGATCGCACGGCTGACCGACAGCGGCGCGGTGCAACAGGGCTGAGCCGCCCGGGCAGTGGGCTCGCCGCTTCAGGATAGCTCAGGCGCGGGAGCGGCGATCGAAGGGTCGAGCGTGCGAGTGACCCTGTGGATTTTCACCTCGCCCTGGATGCCGGCCCGGCGGACGTATTCGTCGATCACGCGCTCGCTTTCCACCACGACGAGCCCGAACAGTTTCCGGTCCTCCGTGGCGTAGGTGCAGAGCCAATGCATGTTGCCCTTGGACGCGGCGATCGCGTTCAATGCGATGCGCGCGTGCCACGCCGCCTGCCCGTCGTCGGAAGCATCGAAGTTGGCAGGCATGTCGCGTTCCATCAGGATCTTTATCATGTGCCGCCCTCCCCTGTCGCACGCCACCCGCTGAGCGTAGCCGAGCGAGTGCCGGGCTGGAACCCAGATAGCATCCATGATCCACGTCACCGACCGCATCAGCATCGACGAGAGCGAGATCAGCGAAAGCTTCATCCGCGCCTCGGGACCGGGCGGGCAGAACGTCAACAAGGTGTCGACGGCGGTGCAGCTGCGCTTCGACGTGCGCCACTCGCCGTCGCTGCCCGGGGGCGTGAAGGCGCGGCTGGCGCGGCTGGCGGGCCGGCGGCTCACGCAGGACGGGGTTCTGGTGCTGACCGCGCGCCGCCACCGCAGCCAGGAGCGCAACCGTCAGGACGCGATCGAGACGCTGTCCGACCTGATCCGGCGCGCCGAGACGCCGCCGGTGCGACGCCGCGAGACGCGGCCGACGCTTGCCTCAAAGGAGCGGCGGCTTGAGGCGAAAAGTCAGCGATCCGCGGTCAAGCGTCACCGGAGCGGGGTGCGAGCGGAGGACTGACGCTCAGTCTGCCGCCCGCCGCCCTGGTGGATGACCGGGTTCCGACCCAAAGCGGACATTCGCCCCGGACTTTCGAACGCTGTAAGCTGCTGAACTCATTGGACCGGAGTGACGGTTCGCAATTCTTGACTTTTGCATTGCGGGCGTCCGCTCTAGACGCGTTCACCTCGGATTTGATGCAAGAGCAATAAGCGGAGTGCCTGTTCTGTTTGCCGCATGTAATTTCGCGGCTGGCTGACGGCGCTTCGGTCGCCCGATGGCCGACCTAGGAATAGCGCAAGGTGAGCATCTGTCATGGATACCGAAACTTTAAATAAGGCGATTGCCGGTCGATGGTTCGCTTCGTTCTGGGGCGACTGTTATAACCATCAAATCGTCGATGAATTGGCCCTGCCCGACGTGCTCTTGCAATACTCTATGGACTGTCCTCGGCGCGGACATTTGGCAGTGAAACTCTTCATGAGCGAGTTTCGTCTAGCGTTCCCTGATCTGAAATTTCAGAGGATCGGTCCTATGATCGCTGACAAGAACATCGTGGTGATTCGTTGGGAGGGGACCGGCACACATACCGGTATGGCGTTTCACGATTTTAACATTGGGCCTTTCCCGGCTGCGTCCGGGCATAAACTATTTCTTTGCGGACACACCGCTACTCGTCTGGAAGACGATATGATTACGGAAGAAGCGGTGTGGTCAACAGAACGCAGAGTTAAGCAAAGGCTCATCACAGGCGGCTTGGTTCTGGGGCTAAGCAACAGAGAGACTGTAAGCATGTGACCCCTCGACCGGGTGCATTTAGTCATTGAGATTTGCAACGCAGAGGTCCGCGCTCGGGTGCCCCCGGCCGGGTTGACGTCGCCATGTGTTCGATTATATTGGAACTATGGAGAAGTTGGACGCTCTCGCGGCCTTGGCGGCATTGGCCCAAGAATCCCGCCTCGATGTGTATCGGCTGCTGGTGCAGGCCGGTGCTGACGGATTGCCTGCGGGGCAAATCGGCGAGCGTTTGGGCCTGCCGTCCGCCACGCTTTCCTTTCATCTGAACCATCTCAAGCAATCCGGTCTGGTGAAGTGCCGCCGCGAAAGCCGCTCGCTCATCTACACGGCCGAATATGCGGCAATGAACGGGCTGCTCGCCTACCTCACCGAAAACTGCTGCCAGGGTGACGCCTCGGCTTGCGGCGTCGCTTTCTGTGAGCCCGCAACCTCGGCCAAGGGAGAACGACGTCATGAAGCGCCTGCACGTTCACGTTTCCGTCGATGATCTCGCGCATTCGATCCGCTTCTACAGCACGCTTTTCGCGGCTCAACCGACGGTGACAAAGCCGGACTACGCGAAATGGATGCTCGATGATCCGCGAGTGAATTTCGCGATCTCCACGCGCAGCGGCCAAACCGGTCTCGATCATCTCGGCATTCAGGTCGAGACGCCGGGCGAGCTGCACGAAGTTTACGGGCGGCTGCAACAGGCCGACCGGCCAGTGCTGGAGGAAGGCGCGACGACCTGCTGCTACGCGCAATCGGAAAAGTCGTGGATCACCGATCCGCAAGGCATCTCGTGGGAAACCTTCCTCACCACAGGCGAAAGCACAGTTTACGGCGATAGCGTCGATCTCGGCCCGATCCGCACCGTTGCGGCGGCCTGTTGCACGCCGGAAACGCCGCAAGGTGCCTGCTGTGCACCGAAGCCTGAGCTTGCCGCGAGCGCCGCGTGCTGCGGCCCCAAGCAAGAGGCCGCCGCGTGACGCGCCCGCCATTCAATGTCCTCTTTCTCTGCACCGGCAATTCGGCCCGCAGCATTCTCGCGGAATCGCTGCTGAACCATTGGGGACAGGGCCGGTTCCGGGGTTACAGTGCGGGCAGTTTTCCGAAGGGCGCGGTTCATCCCCGCGCCCTCGAACTGCTGAACTCTCTCAATCTTCCGGTTGGGGGGCTGCGCAGCAAAAGCTGGGACAATTTTGCTGCACCAGGCGCACCCGCGATGGATTTCGTGTTCACCGTCTGCGACCAGGCAGCGGGCGAAGTCTGCCCGATTTGGCCGGGACAACCGATCACCGCGCATTGGGGCCTGCCCGATCCGGCCGCCGCCGAAGGCTCCGAGATAGAGCAGTGCGAGGCTTTCCGCGACACATTCCGCGCCCTCGAAAACCGCATCAAGCTGTTCGTCGCGGTGCCGGTGGCTTCGCTTGATCGCCTGTCGCTCAAGCGGCGGCTCGACGCCATTGGCCGCTTACGGCCCGATGTAACGGAAGGTGAGGCATCCTAATGAGTGAAGCCGTTGTCTCGCCGGGCAAAGCGCCCTCGATGGGGACATTCGAGCGCTATCTAACGCTATGGGTCGCGCTCTGCATCGTCGTCGGTATCGCGCTCGGCCAAGCGATGCCGGGCGTGTTTCATGCTCTCGGTGCGGCAACAGTGGCGGAAGTCAATCTGCCCGTTGCGCTGCTGGTGTGGCTGATGATTATCCCGATGCTGCTGAAAATCGATCTCGCCGCCCTGGGGCAGGTGAGGGAACATTGGCGCGGCATCGCTGCGACCGTCGGCATCAACTGGTTGGTGAAACCGTTCTCGATGGCGCTGCTCGGCTGGTTGTTCATCGCGCATCTTTTCCGGCCCTACCTCCCGGCCGGTCAGATTGATGGCTACATCGCCGGGCTAATCTTGCTGGCGGCGGCTCCCTGCACGGCGATGGTGTTCGTCTGGTCGAATCTTGTGGACGGCGAGCCGCATTTCACGCTGTCGCAAGTGGCGCTCAACGACACGATCATGGTCTTTGCCTTCGCGCCAATTGTAGCGCTGCTGCTCGGCCTGTCCTCGATCACGGTGCCTTGGAACACGCTCATTCTCTCGGTTGTGCTCTACATCGTGGTGCCGGTCATCGTGGCGCAGCTTTGGCGGCGCGCGCTCCTGACCCAGGGCGGAGCGGCGGCACTCGGCCGCACGCTTCGCAAACTTGCGCCGCTGTCACTATCCGCGCTGCTGCTCACGCTCGTGCTGCTGTTCGGCTTGCAAGGCGAGCAGATCATGCGCCAGCCAGTCGTGATCGCGCTGCTGGCGGTGCCGATCATCATACAGGTCTATTTCAATGCGGGGCTGGCCTACTGGCTGAACCGCAGGCTTGGGGTCGAATGGTGCGTCGCCGGGCCGTCGGCGCTCATCGGGGCCAGCAACTTCTTCGAGCTGGCCGTAGCGACGGCAATCGCCCTGTTCGGCTTCCAGTCCGGCGCGGCGCTGTCAACGGTGGTCGGCGTGCTGGTGGAAGTGCCGGTCATGCTCTCGGTGGTCCATATCGTCCGGCGTTCGCGCGGGTGGTATGAGCGAGGCGACGCTGTGCGGAATTCTTGACCTTCGCAACACGCTAGGGCCTTGGTTTGCCATAGCGTTCGAGCATCGCGCGCCCGATGTCGGGCGAGGTCGGCCACACGCCAGCCGGTGCGCCGGAATTACGCTGATATCGACCCAACGCGTTCACGTCCGGCTGCACGGGCCTACCGCCGTCCAGAAAAACCACGCCCACGGCATCGCTCGGCAGCTTGGCGACAAAGCTTTCCGCGTCTTCGATCATCGAGCGAATACGGCGGTGCAAACCGGGCACGTCAACCGGCTGCTCGGTCGCCAACACCTGAAATTCTTCCGCCGTAAACCGGCTGTGCCGCGTGATCTCGGCCAGCATTTCCTCCGGCGTGGTGCCGGAAAACTTCCCCACAGCGGCCGCGACGGGCGTTCCCACAATGTTGCCGATTTTGAGTGGAGGGTATTGCTCCGACGCGAGCGCCTGAAGGCACATTATGGGGAGGGATTTCGGGCGGAACGCTTGGGCGGCCAAGTGATCGACGAGATCCTGTGTGCCGAAGGAGGCGCCGATGGCGCGGCGCACGAAGCGGGCCGCGTTGAAGGTGCGGGTTTCATTCGAGCCAGCACGGATTGCCGCGCAGTGCCTGGTTCAGGCCTATGAACGCGCGCTCCCGGTCCAGCGTCGTGCCACTCAGCCAGAGCGCCGTACAGACGGGTGCCGCGGAGCAACGGCCGCGAAGAGCCAGCGGGTTGGCCAGGGAAGCGAGCATGGGTGAGATCACGGCCGCGATCTATGCGCGGGTGTCGAGCGACCAGCAGGCGCGCGGCAATACCGTTGCCAGCCAGCTGGCGGCGTTGAGGGACCGGGCCAAGGCCGACGAGGTCGTGTTGAACCCGGATCATGCGTTCGTTGACGAGGGGCATAGCGGCTCGACACTGGTGCGACCGGCGCTCGAAAGTTTGCGCGATGCTGTCGCTGGGGGCCATATCGACCGGATTTACGTCCTGGCTCCGGACCGGCATGCACGCCGCTATGCCTATCAGGTGCTGCTCGTGGAGGAGTTCCGTCGTTGCGGCGCGGAGGTGGTGTTCCTCAACCGGGCTATCGGGGGTTCGGCGGAGGACGACTTGCTCCTGCAGGTGCAGGGCGTGATCGCCGAATACGAGCGCGCCAAGATCCTCGAACGCGGACGGGGAGGTCGTCGTCACGCGGCGAGCTCCGGGGCGGTCACCGCGCTCAGCGGTGCGCCTTATGGATATCGCTACATCGGTCGGCATGCGGGCGGCGGGATCGCGCGCTTCGAGCGATGTGAGGATGAAGCCCGCATTGTCCGCTCGATCTTCAGCTGGGTCGGTGTTGACCGCGTCAGTCTACGCGAGGTCTGCCGTCGGTTGCAGAAGATGGGATGCCAGACGAGAACCGGCCGAGTGCGCTGGGACCCCACCACTGTTTGCGGGATGCTTCGCAATCCGGTCTATCGTGGGACTGCCATGTTCGGGCGCACTCGGTCTATGCCTGCGAAGCCGCGTCTGCGTCCAATCGGAAGACACACACCCGGCCCCAAACGGGCCTCCACTTCGCGGAGCTCGACGCCGCGGGAGGAGTGGATCGAGATCTCGGTCCCCGCGGTGGTTGACCAGGAACAATTCGAGGCGGCGCAGGCGCAGCTCGATGAGAACCGCAAGCGCAAGCGAGAAGGCCGGCGCAGGCCGGGCTGGCTATTGCAGGGTCTGGTGGTCTGCCGTCGCTGTGGTTACGCGTTCTACGGGAAGATGGCGCGCGGGCTCATTGGCAGCCGGCAACCCGCCGACTACGGCTATTATCGCTGCACGGGCACTGATGCTCATCGCTTCGGCGGGCAGGCTACCTGCGACAATCGCTCGGTCCGGAGTGACAAGCTCGAGCAGGCGGTTTGGGCGGAGGTGCAGGGCGTGTTGGAGAATCCTGCGCGGCTTACGGAGGAGTACCAGCGTCGAATCGCTGACGCACAAGGAGACGGCGGGGCCCGACAGGACGTTGACACGCTCGACGAACAGATTGCACGCCTCCGTCGCGGGATCGATCGACTAATTGATGGATATGCCGAAGGGATCATCAACCCCCCTGAATTCGAGCCGCGCGTCGCCGGCCTGAAACAGCGTCTCGGCCGGTTGCAAGGCGAACGGAGGGCGCGCTCCGAGACGCTCGAACTCGAGCGAGACCTCGTGCTGGTCATCGGGCGCCTGGAGGAGTTCATCACGCGGATGAGGACCGGGCTTGGCGAGCTGGACTGGAACGGCCGCCGCGATGTCATTCGCGCGTTGATCAGGCGAATCGAAATCGATCACGACAATGTCGACGTCGTGTTCCGTGTGCCAAGTCGATCTCCAGAAGGTGGCGGCGGACCGTCCGAGGCAGCCCAACCCGTTCCTGGATCTTCCAATCGGCAACATTGTGGGAACGTCCACTACCGCCCCGAGCGGAAGAATATTTTCGTGGATGGTGACAAGATCAACGATATCGCGCGGCACGCGCCGGTCCGCTGCCGCCGATGCCTTGTTGGTGGCAAGATCGATGGGATGCAGCACGTAGCCGAATAGCTCATCCGGCTGGGTTGGGAAAAACCGGAAAGCGGCATCCGTCACCCATTCAAGCTGCATCTGCTCGCCGCCTTTCTCAATGATCGCCTCGCGCCACGCCGTAGGTCGCCTGCTGCTGGCCCTCGCGGTAGACGGTGTAGGTGAACGTCATGCAGTTCCCCTCGCCGTGCAGCCACGGTGCCACGCGCAGCTTGCGGGCGGCGTCGGCTGCGAACAGGAAGCCGTTGCGCTCCGGGCCGAGATAGACAACCTGGGTGTTCGGCATCGCGGCGAGGTCGGCGAGGAAGCGGTTGGTGTAGGGCAGCACCGGCAACACGTCGCCCTGCACGCGCTCGATGCCGATCATCCAGCGCTGCGATAGCTGGGTCGGGCCGCTCCAGACCGCGACCGGCGGCCCGACGCATGGGCAGGCGCAGGCGCCGAGCAGGCTCGCCATGAGAAGCAGGCAGACCATCGCGAGCGGGCGCACGCCTCGTTCCCCAGAATGACGGCGGGGAGTTTCCGCTGATCGGGTTAAGGTCCCGTCACCGCGACGCAAACAACCCCATGCCGGCGGCTTTGAGGGCGGTTTGCGTCGCGCAAACTCCGTCATTTCGGGGAACCGAACGCGACGCGGCAATCCACGAGGCTGCCCGCCGCTGGGCACGATGGATCGCCACGCTTCGCTCGCGATTACGCAGGCGGCAGGGACCGCAGTTTCGCTTGACACTATCTCTAACTGACTCTATGCTCTCCCCATGTCCACCGCCGCCTCACCCTCACTCCCAACCGGTCTGATGCCGCGCTTCTCCCTCTTTATCGAGGCGGTGTTGCGGGAAATGGGGGTGGGCATGGGTCGGCGGCACGAGCTGGGGCCGCTCTCGTTCCTGCTGTGGAGATACCTCTCGGCCGTCCGGCGGCGGCTCGCCGCGCTCCATGCACGCTTTGTCGCCGGCAAGCTCGCGCCGCGACCGCGGGCTCCGCGCCCGGCCGCCGAGCGGTCCACATCGGAGAACTTGGGACCAGAGCGCCGGCCGCCCGGCATTCCGAGGGGGCCGGTGCTGCTGACGGTTTGCCGGGTGCCGCTTTACGGCCACTTGCAGGCGCTGCTGGACGATCCCGAGATGCGGGCGCTCCTCGCCGCCGCGCCGCAGGCCGGGCGGCTCTTGCGGCCACTGTGGCGCAAGCTCAGCCCCGATCCCCTGCCCGAGGTGCTGCGCCTGCCGCCGAGACCGCCCCGGCCGAAGCCGCCCCAGCCGCCCCGGGCCGCGCGACCTCGCTTGGCCCGACCAAAAGCGGCGCGGATCGCGCTCCCCGCGCCGCCGCCAGAGGCACCCAGCCGGTGGGAGCCGACGCCTTGCTTGCCCCCCTGGCCAGACTGACGGCGGCCGAGGGCGCAGTACGCACCCGATGCGCTCCGTTTGTCCGCCCTACGCGGTTGAGGTCGCGACGATGCGGCATGGGTCGCCATCAATCGCCGTCGGCGTCAATCCGGCAGCGTCGCGTTGCGGTTCAGCGACCACGGGCGGTCGGACGGGGTGATGAATTTCAGGGTGAAGCGCATCCGCGTCATCTTCCAGCCCTCGGCCGTGCGGACGTAGTCGTCGTCCGTGGTCGCCGACATCAGCACCGAGCGGTTGCCTTTTTCCAGGGTGCAGGGCTGCCATAGCATCCAGGCGCCGTGCGCGCTGTCGCCGTCCAGCTCGATCACCGGGCTGAGGAAATAGTGCAGCGCGAAGCTCCAGCCGCCCGAGCGCAGATGGTCATAGATCGCCTCGCGGCCCTCGCGGATGCCGAATTGCGCGCCGCCGTCCCACACCGCGTCCTCAGTGAACACCGAGACCTGGCGGCGGACGATGGCGTCGATCTCCGGCTGCGGGCGACGGCGATGGTCGTCGGTGTATTTCTGGTCGGCACAGCGCGCGTAGAAGGCCTTCAGCGCGCGGATCGCCTCGATGTCCTCGATGCGTCGCAGCCGCTGCTCCAGCGTGCCGGTCATGCTCTTTTCCCTGTTATGCGCCGGCCTCGCGCTTGCCGTGCCAGGTTGGGTTGAGCCCGGCCGGCATCAGCAGCGCCAGAACCAACGCGATCACCGCGAAGGCCATCGTCAGCAGGTAGGCGTTGTGCAGCGAGGAGGCGACCAGGTCGCTGAGCCGCGCCGCCTCGGCCGCGCCGAGATGCTCGCGCAAGGTCGGGTCGAGCAGCTGGTCGGCGACGTGCATCGCGGCGGGGTCGCGGGCGCGGATGCTGGCGTTGAGCACGGCGCCGCACAGGGCCGCGCCGACCGCCTGGCCGACGAAGCGCAGGAACATCGCCGAGGAGGTCGCCGCCCCACGCTGCCGCCACGGCACCGAGGCCTGGATCGAGACGATGAAGGTGGTGCTGCCCAGGCCCATCCCGACGCCGATAATGAACGAGCCGGTCGCCGCCCAGAGCGGCCCGCGCGACGGGTCGAGCGTCAGCAGCACGGCGCATCCCGCGATCAGGGCGAACGCGCCGAGCACCGCGGTCAGCCGGTAACTGGTGCGCGCCATAATGCGCGCGGCGGCGATGCTGGCGAGCGCCCAGCTCACCGACATCGCCCCCAGCACGAGCCCGCCGGCCATTGCGCTATAGCCCATCGCGCCCTGAACGTAGGCGGGCAGGAAGGCGCTGACCCCCATCATCAGCGCGCCGGCCGCGCAATTGCCGAGGCTGCCGAGCACGATGACGCGGTTGCGCCAAAGCTCGAGCGGCAGCATCGGCTCGGGCGTGCGCCTTTGGTGCGCCAGCAGCACCGCCGCTGCCGCCACGCCGATGCCGGCGAGCGCGAACAAGGTCAGGTGCGACAGGCCGCCGGCCTGCACCATCGCCAGCATCAGCGCGCCGATCGCCACCAGCAGCAGGAGCGAGCCCAGGAGGTCGATCCGGTGCTGCCGGTGCTCGATGGTCTCGTGGAGGAAGGCCGCCAGCATGGCGATCGCGGCGGCGCCGATCGGCAGGTTGACCCAGAACACCGCCTGCCAGCTCACGTGCTCGATCAGGAAGGCGCCGAGCGACGGGCCGGCCACGGCGGAGACGCCGAACACGCTCGACACCATTCCCTGCACCCGGCCGCGCTCGACCGGGGTGTAGATGTCGCCGAGGATCGTCGATGCGATGGTCTGCACTCCGCCGGCGCCGAAGCCCTGCAGCGCGCGGAAGCCGATCAGCGGCACCATGCCCCAGGCGAAGCCGCACAGGGTCGAGCCGACCAGGAACAGTCCGGCGCCGGCGAAGAACACCGGCTTGCGGCCGTAGATGTCGGACAGCCGGCCGTAGATCGGGATGCTGACCGCCTGGGTGAGCAGGTAGATGGTGAACGCCCAGCTGAACAGGCTGAACCCGCCGAGCACGCCCACGATGGTCGGCATGGCGGTGGCGATGATGGTGCTCTCCACCGCCGCCATGAAGGTCGCGATCAGACAGGCGGCGAGGACCAGGGTGCGGCGCGACCCCTCCCCCAACCCCCTCCCACAAGGGGAGGGGGCTTTCTTCTCCCTCTCCCCTTGTGGGAGAGGGCCGGGGTGAGGGGTGACGCGGGAACTCACGACCGATCGCGCGCGATCACCCCGCCTTGGTCGGGATCCGGTTGAACGGGATGCCCTTGTCGGCGCGAATGTCGGGCGGCAGGCCGAGCACGCGCTCGGCGATGATATTCCGGAGAATCTCGTCGGTGCCGCCCTCGATCCGCACGGCGGGCGAGCGCAGCAGGATGCCCTGGAACCGCGCCGCCGCCTCGGCCTGCGCGGGATCGAGCAGGATGCCGGCCTCGCCTTGCAGGTCGAGCGCGAACATCGCGATTTCCTGCAGCATCGAGCCCGAGACCAGCTTGCCGATCGAGTTCTCCGGCCCCGGCATCTGGCCCTTCGAGAGCGCCGAGATCGAGCGGTACGAGGTATATTTCAGCCCGCTCGCCCGCGCCGCCCAGTTGGCGAGCTTGGAACGCACCGCCGGGTTGTCGAGCGCCGGGCCGTCCGGCGTGTCCATTTGCGAGACGAACTCGAACAGCTCGGGAAAGCCGGTGAAGGCGCGGGCGCCGATCGAGGCACGCTCGTTCATCAAGGTGGTGATCGACACCTTCCAGCCCTGCCCGACCGCGCCGAGCCGCTGGCTGTCGGGGATGCGGACGTCGGTGAAGAACACCTCGTTGAAGTCGGACTGGCCGTTGGCCTGCTTGATCGGCCGGATCTCGATGCCGGGCGATTTCATGTCGAGGAAGAACATGGTCAGGCCGTCGTGCTTGGGCACGTTGGGGTCGGTGCGCAGGATCAGCAGGCCCCAATCGGCGAGATGCGCGACCGAGGTCCAGATCTTCTGCCCGTTCACCACCCAGTCGTCGCCGTCGCGCTCGGCGCGGGTGCGCAGGCCGGCGACGTCGGAGCCGCCCGAGGGCTCCGAGAACAGCTGGCACCAGTTCTCGACGCCGGCGGCGAGCTTGGGCAGCCGTTCCCGTTTCTGCTCCTCGGCGGCCCAGGCCATCATGGTCGGGCCGCACATGCCGTGGCCGATGCCGAACAGGGCGGAGAGCTTGCCGTAGACGCCCTCCTCCTGCTGCCAGATCACCCGCTCGATCGGCGAGGCGCCGCGGCCGCCATACTCCTGCGGCCAGTGCAGCACCGCCCAGCCGGCGTCGTACTTCTTCTTCTGCCAGGCCCGCGACGCCTCGGTCGCATCCACGCTCTTGAGCTGCAGGCGGCCGAACGGGGCGTTCTCCAGTTCCGGCCGCAGCTCATGCGGGGCATTGGCGTCGAGCCAGGCGCGCGCCTCCGCCCGGAAGGCCGCTTCTTGCGGGGTATCGTCGAAGTTCATTCTCGCTTCCTCCGCTCAGGCGGCGTTCTTGCGGCGCAGGCTGTCGATCAGCTTGTCCTCCCAGCTGGACAGGCCGCCGAGCGACAGCGCCAGCAGGTTCGACCGACGGTAATACAGGTGACAGTCATACTCCCAGGTGAAGCCCATGCCGCCATGCACCTGGATGTTGTTCTTGGCGCAGAGCTGGAACGCCTGCGTCGCGCTGACCCGCGCCGAGGCGGCGGCCTCCGCCAGTTCGCCCGCGTCGGTCGAGAGCGCCCAGGCCGCGTAATAGGCGTTGGAGCGCGCCAGGGTGGCGGCGACATACATGTCCGCAAGCATATGCTTGATCGCCTGGAACGTGCCGATCTGCCGGCCGAAGGCGAAACGCTCGAGCGCGTAGTCCCGAGCCATCTCCAGCGCCCGGTCGGCGCCGCCGATCTGCTCGAAGGCGACCAGCACCGCCGCGCGGTCCATCACGTCGGAGAGGATGCGCCAGCCTTCGCCCGGTGCGCCGAGCGGCTCGGCCGGGGCATTGTCGAAGCGTATGCTGGCGTGCTGGCGGGTCGGGTCGATGGTGCGTACTGTCTCGCGTTGCACGCCCGGTCCCGCGAGATCGACGAGGAACAGCCCGATTTCATCGCCCGCGCCGGTGCGCGCCGATACCACGGCGAAATCGGCGATCCCGCCATCCGGCACCGGCAGCTTGGCCCCGGTCAGCGCGCCGCGCGCGACACTCGCCTCGATCGAGCGTGGCGAAACCGTCCCGGCGCGCTCGGCGTGGGCGAAGGTGCCGATCAGCTCGCCCGACGCCAGCTTGGACAGGTATTTCCGCTTCTGCGCGTCGGTCCCGGCGAGACGGAGGAACTCGGCGGCGAGATAGATCGAGGAGGACATCGGCACCGGCGCCAGTGACCGTCCCAGTTCCTCGGCGACCACGCACAGCTCGAGATGGCCGATGCCGAGACCGCCGAACTCCTCGGGGATCGCGGTGCCGAGGAAGCCGAGCTCGGCCATGTTCTTCCACAACGCGCGGTCGTGGGTGTCCTTGCCGTCCAGCACCGCGCGCACGGCCGCAGGCGGGCACTTGTCCGCGAACAGCCGCCGCGCCTGCTCCTTGAGCTGCTTCTGGTCCTCGGAGAAATCCAGGTTCATGCCTCTGCCCCCGCCTATCTACCAGCGGGTAGCATCTCGCATTCCCGAGGCTGGGGCGCAATAGCGGGCTAGAGGCCGTGGTACGCCCTCCTGAGTGCGCCGACTGCGTCATCGAACCACAGGCATGGCGCTATGTTGGACATTCTGATCCTTTCGTCAGGATTTGCAGTCGGAGCGTCAGCGTCGGATCGGCAGTAGCATTCTCAGTTCGCGGTCGCGGAACCACAGGCCGCCCCAGGCCAGCACGCCGATATAGACGCCGAACAGCGTGTGGCTGAACAGCGGGCTGCCGATCCGGGCGTGAGTGGCGACCGCGCCGCCGAGATAGCCGGTCAGCAGGATCGCCCCGAGCATCGCGGTGCGCGGATAGGCGTAGAGCAGCGCCGATGCGATGAGCACCGCGCCCAGGGCGCGCAAGGTTGTGAAATCACTCGGCCAGCCGATCTGGTTGCTGGCGTCGATCACCGGCCGGAGCGGCACCAGCTTCATCGCGCCGTCCAGCAGCAGAAAGAGAACGACGAGGCCGCTGAGGATGCGTCCCACCCAGACGGTGACACTCCGGCCGCTCGTGGCTCGCGCCGTCACTGCGTATTGCATCGTCGTTCTCCGGTGCGGTCAGACTTCTGCGGTATCGAGCAAGAGATCGAACCCGCCATAGATGAGGCGCTTGCCGTCGAAGGGCACGTCATCGCCCATCTTCATGCGTGGATCTTCCATGACCTTCTTGCTGGCGGCGTCGCGCACCGCCTTCGAGGGCCAGACGATCCACGAGAAGACGACGTTTTCGCCTGGCTCGGCCTGCACGGCGCGCTTGAAATCGGTGTGCTTGCCGTCGGGCAGGTCGTCGCCCCAGCACTCGACCACGCGGGTCGCGCCGGTACTCCTTGAAGATTGTCGCCGTCTTGGCGGCCATCTCGCGATACGCGGCCTTGTTGGCGCCAGGCACCGGAACGACGAAGCCGTCGATATAGCTCATGACGTTTCTCCTTTGCCTGTGTCGGCGGGCGGCTCAGATTGCGGACTTCTCTCTGGCGGGCGACATCGCGGCCTGCGCCGCCGCGAGGTCCATCCACATCACCTCCCAGATGTGACCGTCCGGATCCTCGAAGCTGCGACCGTACATGAAACCATGATCCTGCTTCGCACTGGGATCGACCCTGCCCCCCGCCGCGCCGGCCCTGTCCACCATGTCGTCGACGCTCGCACGGCTGTCGGCGGAGATGCAGATGAGCACCTCGCTGGTCTCCCGCGCGTCGGCGATCTTCTTCGGCGTGAACTGGCGGAACTTGTCGTGGGTCAACAGCATCGCGTGGATGGTGTCGGAAAAAACCATGCACGACGCGGTGCCGTCGCAGAACTGCTCGTTCTTCGCCGCACCAACGGCCTCGTAGAAAGCGGTGGCGCGCGCGAGATCGCTGACGGGCAGGTTCACGAAGATCAGCTTGGACATCGTTGCCTCCTTGCAGGTCGTGGTTTGACAGTGAAGCCCGATCGAGTTAAAAAAAGCAACCATGAAATTAAGAAAAATAACTGGTGGATCGGAGAGCCGCCATCATCGTTGGTATGAGGATGCCTGCGGGGCGGCCCACGCGCTCGATCTGGTCGGGGAGCGCTGGGCGCTGCTGGTGATGCGCGAGCTGATGTGGGGGGCGAAAAGGTTTACCGAGTTGCGGGCCGGGCTTCCCGGGATCAGCGCGAACGTCCTGACCCAACGCCTCGAAGGGCTCGAGGCTGCCGGTGTGCTGGTGCGGCGCAAGCTGCCGCCCCCGTCGGCGGCGCGGGTGTATGAGCTGACGGAATGGGGTTATGAGAGCGAGCCGATCTTCCAGGCGCTCGGGCGTTGGGCGGCGCGGTCGCCGGCGCATGATCCGACCCTGCCGTTCAGCGCCGCGTCATTGCTGTTGTCGCTCCGCACGATGCTCGATCCACAACGAGCCGAGGGAATGGACGCGCGGATCGGCTTTCGTCTCGGTACCGAGACGTTTCTCGGCCACATCGCGGACCGCAGCATCGAACTCGCGCGCGGGGCGCTGGACGGGGCGGACGTGATCTTCACGGGTACGCCGCCGGTCCTCGCCGGCGCGATCTACGGGGGCCAAAAGCTGGACGCGCTCGAGGCGGCGGGCGCGTTGCACATCGAGGGCGACCGAACGCTCGCCGAACAGCTCGTGACCTTGTTTCCCCTTCCACCCAAGGCCCAGCGATCAGCCTGAGGTTACGGTACCAACACGATCTTGCCGATATGTGCGCTGCTCTCCATCAGCCGGTGCGCCTCGGCCGCCTGCGTCAGGGGGAACGTCTTGTAGGTGAACGGCCGCAGCTTGCCCGTCTCCCAGAGCGGCCAGACTTTTTCCCGCAGCGCCGCGACGATCGCGGATTTCTGCGCGACCGTGCGCGAGCGCAGGGTCGAGCCCGTGACGGTGAGGTGCTTGCGCTGGATCGCGCCGAAATCCGCCTCGACCACGCTGCCGTGCATCAGCGCGACGAAGCCGAGCCGCCCCTCGCGCGCCAGCAGCTCGATCTGCCGCGGGATGTAGTCGCCTCCCACCATGTCGAGGATCACGTCGACGCCGCGACTCGCGGTGAATTTCTTGCCGGCCTCGACGAAATCCTGCGTGCGGTAGTTGATCGCGACATCGGCGCCGAAATCGCGGCACGCCTGGCATTTCTCGTCCGATCCGGCCGTCGCCAGCACCTTGGCGCCGAATGCCTTCGCGAGTTGGATCGCGGTGACACCGATGCCGCTGCTGCCGCCCTGCATGAGGAACACCTCGCCCGGTTGCAGCCGCAGCCGCTCAAACACATTCGTCCAGACGGTGCAGAACGTCTCAGGCAAGCCCCCGGCGTCGATCAGGCTCATTCTCTGCGGCACCGGCAGGCATTGCGAGGCAGGAACGGCGGCATATTCGCCGTAGCCGTCGCCCACCATGAGCGCACAAACCTGATCGCCCGGTTGCCACGCGGTGGCGCCGGCGCCGAGCTTCATCACCGTGCCCGCGCACTCAAGGCCCGGAATGTCTGTGACACCCGGCGGCATCGGGTAGCGGCCCATGCGTTGCAGCGTGTCGGCGCGATTGATCCCGGCGGCGGCGATGCGGATGAGCACCTCGCCTGGTTTCGGCTCCGGCACGGGGCGCGTCGCCGGCACCAGCATCTCCGGCCCACCCGGCGCCTTGATCTCGATCACCGTCTGCGTCGGCGGGATGTTGGCGAGCATGATGCCTCCTGCGTGCTTGACGAAACCGTATCCGGCTCGAATAACTCCCGCAATCGGCCGGCCTCGCGCACCGGGCTGATCGCTCGTGGGACAAACCGACGAATGGACGAACTCAAGTGGAAGAATTCAAGGTTGGCCTGCTCACCTTCGCCTGCCTGTTCGGCGCCGCGATGCTGGCGCTGATGCTGCACCCGAGGCTGCGGTCCGAGTATCGCGACCAGCGGACGCACGACATGGTCAAGCTCAGCATGGGCATGATCGTCGTGATGTCGTCGCTGGTACTAGGCCTGCTAACCGCATCGTTGAAGCGTAGTTTCGACACGGTGGATTCCGACGTCCACAAATTCGGCACGCAATTGCTGCTGCTCGATCGCACCTTGTCAAAATATGGCCCCGAAGCCGAGCAAGCGCGTGAGCTGCTGCGCGACTACACCGAGTTCGTGCTCGAGCGGAACTGGCCGAAGGACGATGCAAAGCCCGTGATCGACGACGATCGCGCGGCCGACATCCTCGATGACGCCGATCGGGCGGTCCAGCTTCTGCCGACCGACTCGGCCGAGCACCAGCGTCTCTCGGCACAGGCCACCGCCGAGATGCGCACGCTGTTCTTTCTTCGATGGACCATCATCGGCGAAGCGACCAGCCAGTTGTCAAAGCCATTTCTCATGATCCTGGTGTTCTGGCTGACCCTCTGCTTCGCCAGCTTCGGCTACAACGCGCCGCGCAACCCGGTGGTCGCGGTGGTGCTGTTCCTGAGTGCCGCGTCCATCGCCGGTGCCATCTTGCTCATAGTCGACCTCGATACACCGTTCGAGGGGTGGATACGGATTCCCAGCGCGCCGGTCGAGATCGCACTGCAACACCTGCGGCAATAGTTGCCCGGCGACGGCTTCAATAGATGCGACTCGTTCGCACTTGCGTTGACCTGCTGCTCTTCCCCCGCTAGGGAGCGAGCGAACGAACCAGCCGAGCTTGCGAAGGAGCGGCGCGATGTGGCCATCAATCGACCGAGGGGACCCTGAGGCGGCGCCGAAATCCGTGGCGCCGCGCGGGCGGTCCTATCGCTCGACACTCCTGCTGGCGGCGATTTGCCTCGGCACCTGCCCGTCCGAAAACGCCGACGCACAGCCTGCCGGTTCCACGGGCGCGCCCGCGCAACAGCAGTCGCCGACGCCCGGGCCGAGCAGCGAGGGGCCGAGCGGCGAGAACGAGGGCTTCATCGGCGGGATGATGGGCCGGAGCAAGCTGCTCGGGGACATGGGCGGCCTGCGCGGTTTTCTCGACGATCACGGCATCACGCTCGGGCTGCAGGAAACCAGCGAGGTGTTCGGCAATGCCACGGGCGGCATTCGTCAAGGTGTGGCCTATGACGGGCTGACGCTGATGAGCCTCAGCTTGGATACCGAGAAGGCGTTCGGCTGGGCGGGCGGCATGTTCAATGTCAGCGCGCAGCAAATCCATGGTCGCAGCCTGTCCGCGAACAATCTCCTGGTCCTGCAGACCGCCAGCAGCATCGAGGGAACCCGTGCCACGCGACTATGGGAGCTGTGGTACCAGCAAGCCTTTTTCGACGGACGCTTCGACGTGAAGATCGGTCAGCAGGCCGTCGATCAGGAGCTCATATTGAGCGCGTACGGCGCCCTGTTCGTCAACTCGTCGATGGGCTGGCCGGTGCTTACCGCTGCCGATTTGTATGCAGGCGGGCCGGCCTATCCGCTCGCCTCTCTTGGCGTGCGGTTTCGTGCGAAACCGATGAACGGGCTCACCATTCTCGCCGGCGTGTTCGACGACAATCCGCCGGGCGGCCCGTTCAACGACGATTCTCAGGTGCGCGGAGCGGAGCAGTCGGGCACCAAGTTCAATCTCCGAACCGGCGCGCTCTTCATCGCCGAGCTGCAATACGCGATCAACCAACCCGTCGAGGACGGGACGGGTCATGCCAATCCTGCGCCGGGGCTGCCCGGCACCTATAAGCTCGGCACCTGGTTCGATAGCGCCTCCTTCCCGGACCAGCGGTTCGACGCCAACCGTGTCTCGCTGGCCGATCCGCTGAGCAGCGGCGAGCCGCTGATGCGGCGGCACAATTTCGGCATCTACGGCGTGGTCGACCAAATGGTCTGGCGGCCCGGCGCCGACAGTCCGCAATCGCTCGGCGTGTTCGCGCGCATCATGGGCGCGCCCGGCGACCGCAACCTGGTCGATCTCAGCGCCAATGCAGGCGTCGTGCTCAAGGCGCCGCTGCCCGGCCGCGACGCCGATTCCTTCGGTGTCGGCTTCGGCATTGCCAATATCGGCGGCGGCGCGCGCGGGTTCGACAAGGACACCGCGTTCTTCAGCGGCAGGCCCTTTCCGGTGCGCGGCTCCGAGACGTTCATCGAGGTCACTTATCAGTATCAGGCGGCGCCGTGGCTGGCTGTGCAGCCCGACTTCCAGTACTTTTTCACGCCCGGCGGCGGCATTCCCAACCCGAACGACCCGACACGGCGCGTCGGCAATGCGGCGGTGTTCGGCGTTCGCACCAACATCGTGTTCTGACCCCGCGTCCGGCCATTCCCTGGCGCGCTTGCAAGCGGGCCGCGGCGGGGGGAAGCTGCATCTCCAAGCGGGCCAGGCTGAAGGCGGACTGACGCAAGAGGGGAAGTTTCCATGCGATACAACAGGATTTCGGCTGACTGCCATCTCGACATGCCGTGGATGCCGCCGGATCTTTTCACGTCGCAAGCATCGCGCGAGCTTAGGGATCGTATGCCTTACGTCACCGACGGCCCGGACGGGCCGATGTGGGTGACGAAGAGCGGCGCCAATTTCGGCCTCAAGAACGGCGTCGGCCCAAGCGGCGCCAAATTGGTGCCGGGGCTGAACCGGCGCGTCGACATCATGGCCGAGACCGGCCTCTTTTCCGACGGCCAGAAGGACATCCGCCGGGTCAGCGACCCGCACCTGCGCGCCAAGGACATGGACCGCGACGGGGTGGACGCCGAGGTGATCTTTGGCATCCTCGGCTCGGCCTCGAAGCTGCGGGACCACGAGGCCGCGGCGGAGATGTTCAGGATCTATAACGACTGGCTGAAGGATTTCTGCAGCCACTATCCCGACCGCCATATCGGCCTCGCCTGCCTGCCCTATGGCGACGTCGATTGGGCCGTGGCGGAGATCTATCGCTGCGCCAAGATGGGCCTGCGCGGGCTCGAGCTGTCCTGCTCGTGGGACATGGAGCCGATGTGGCACCCGAGCTGGGAGCCGCTGTGGAAGGCGGTCGACGACGTGCAGCTGCCGCTGCATTTCCACACCTTCCCTACGACGCCCCCGCGCGCCAAGGACATGACGGAGCCGCGCCTGCGCCGTGCGGCGATGTTCACCGGCGTCTCGGCGTTCCAGATGGGGCTGATCCATATTCTCGCGGCGATGATGGGCGCCGGCGTGTTCGAGCGCTACCCGCGCCTGCGCGTCTCGTTTGGCGAGAGCGGCATCGGCTGGATTCCCTACGCGCTCGACCGCATGGATTTCGAGTTCGAGGACCGCTTCCGCGACCTGATGAAGCTGAAGCCGAGCGAGTACTGGCAGCGTCAGTGCAAGGCGACGTTCCAGTTCGACCCGATCGGGCCCGAAGCTGCTCAACGTCAACAACCTGATGACGACGGACACGCTGATGTGGGGCTCCGATTATCCGCACACCGACGGCATCTGGCCGGAATCGACGAAGTATATCGACGAGCAGTTCAAGGGCTTGTCGGCCGACGACGTCCGCAAGATCACCTGCGACAACGCGGCGAAATTTTATAATCTGACCAACTGAGCTTCCGGCCCGCACGACACCGACCTGTCGTGCGGGCCATCTCCGCCCATATCCGGCTTCGGTCATCGGCGGAAGAAGGAGTTCGGGACATGCAATACCGTCAGCTTGGCGCGGCCGGGCCGCGCGTTTCGGCGATCGGCCTCGGCTGCATGGGCATGTCCGGCATGTACGGGCCGGCCGACCGGGCGGAGAGCGTCGCCACGATCCACGCCGCCCTCGATGCCGGGATCACGCTGCTCGACACCGGCGACTTCTACGGCATGGGCCATAACGAAATGCTGATCGGCGAGGCGCTGAAGGGCACCAGGCGCGACGGCGCCCTCGTCAGCGTCAAGTTCGGCGCGCTGCGCGATCCGGCCGGCGGCTGGTCGGGCTACGACGCGCGGCCCGCTGCGGTGAGGAATTTCCTCGCCTACTCGCTTCAGCGGCTTGGGCTCGATCATATCGACATCTATCGCCCGGCCCGGCTCGATCCGGGTGTCCCCATCGAGGAGACGATCGGCGGGATCGCCGAGATGGTCCGGGCGGGCTATGTGCGCCACATCGGGCTGTCGGAGGTCGGTTCCGAGACGATTCGCCGGGCGGCCGCGGTGCATCCGATTTGCGATCTTCAGATCGAGTATTCGCTGATCTCGCGTGCGATAGAGGATGGGATTCTGGCGACGTGCCGCGCACTCGGCGTCGGCATCACGGCGTATGGCGTGCTGTCGCGCGGCCTGATCAGCGGGCATTGGCGCAAGGAGGGCGCCGGTCCCGGCGATTTCCGCACCCGTTCTCCGCGTTTCCAGGCCGAGAACGTCGATCGGAACCTTGCCCTCGTCGCGGCGATGCGCGGGATCGCGGAGGCCAAGGGAGTCAGCGTCGCCCAGCTTGCAATCGCCTGGGTCGCGGCGCAGGGCGAGGACATTGTGCCGCTGGTCGGCGCAAGGCGGCGCGACCGGCTGACGGAAGCCCTCGGCGCGCTCGACATCACGCTGGCCCCGGCGGAGCTGGTGGCGATCGAACAGGCCGTGCCCAGGGGCGCCGCCGCCGGGGAGCGCTATGACGCCGCCCAGATGGCCCATCTCGACAGCGAGCGGGCGCATCACGACTGAGCGGGACACGGACGGTTCCCCGCGCGCGCGTAACCGTGGATGATCCCTCCCGATCGCCGGGAGCGTTGAAGGAATGTATTTCGACCGCCGCCTCTGGGAACTGACGCGCGGCCTGCGGGTGCGGATGGCGCTGGGCGTGGCGCTCGGGCTGCTGGCGCTGGCCGCCGGAATCGCCCGCTTCGCCTTTCTCGGCCTGCTCCTCGCGCTGGCGTTCCGGGGTGCACCGTTCCGCGAGCAGCTCGCCCCGATCCTTGGCGCGGTCGGCACCATCCTGCTGCGCGCCGTACTCGACCACGCGCGCACCCTCGTCGCGCACCGCAACGCCGCACGGGTGCAGGCGGTGCTGCGGGCACGGCTGCACGAGCGCATCGTCGCGCTCGGCCCCGCCTGGTTCGCCGCCGAGCGTACCGGCGGGGTGATGCTGTCGATGGTGGACGGGGTCGAGCAGCTGCAGAGCTTCTTCGGCCAATATGTGCCGCAGCTCGCCATCGCGGTCTGCGCGCCGTTCGCCATCTTCGGCTTCGTCGCGATCTGGGACTTGCCGGTCGCATCGGTGCTGCTCGCCGCCGCGCTGCTGGCGCTGGCCGGGCCGATGGCGGTGCAGATGCGCGAGCGCCGCGCCAGCCTCGCCCGTTCCGGCGCCTTCAAGGCGTTCGGCGAGGAGTTCCTGGACGCCGTGCAGGGGCTGCCGACCCTGAAGGCGTTCGGCCAGAGCGGCGCCTACGGACGCCGGCTCGCTGCGCGCGCGCGGGCGCTGTCGGACCAGACCTTCTGGGTGCTCGCGACCAGCGTGGCCACGCGCGGGATCGTCGATCTCGGCACCGCCCTCGGCGCGGCCCTCGCCCTGCTGCTCGGCGCGTGGCGTGTCACCGACGGCGATATGAGCCTTGCCGCGCTGCTGATCGTGCTGATGGCGGGGACCGAGATCTTCCGCCCGCTGCGCGACCTGCGAGGCATCCTGCACCAGGGCCTGCTCGGGCAATCGGCGGCCGCCGGCATCCACGCGCTGCTCGACGCGACGCCGTCGCTGCCCACCGGCGGGACGGCGAGCCCGGCGGCACTCGCGCCGACCATCGCCTTCGAGGACGTCCGGTTCGCCTACCCTGGCACCCGCCGGCCGGCGCATGAGGGGCTGAGCTTCGCCGTGGCCGCCGGCGAGCGGGTCGGCGTCGTCGGCGCGAGCGGCGCGGGCAAGTCCTCCATCGTGCGGCTGCTGCTGCGCGAGCACGCGGGGCAATCGGGCGTCATCCGCATCGGCGGCCTCGCGATCGGCGATCTCGACCCCGACGCGCTGCGCGCCCGCATCGCCGTCGTGACACAGGATACGACGCTGTTTCACGGCACGGTGGAAGAGAATTTGCGGCTCGGCCGGCCCGACGCCAGCGAGGCCGAGTTGCATGAAGCGGCGCGCGCCGCCAACGCGCACGACTTCATTACCGCTTTGCCCGAGGGCTATCGCACGATGATCGGCGAGCGCGGCGCGCGCTTGTCAGGTGGCCAGCGCCAGCGTCTCGCCATCGCCCGCGCTCTGTTGCGCGACGCGCCGATCCTCATTCTCGACGAGGCGCTGTCGGCGGTGGACGCGGAGAACGAGGCGGCGATCCAGCAGGCGCTCGATCGGCTGATGCAGGGCCGCACGACGCTGATCCTGGCGCACCGGCTGTCCAGCGTGATCGGAGCCGATCGCATCCTCGTGCTGGACCAGGGCCGCGTCGCCGAGAGCGGCCGACATGCCGATCTGATGCGCTCCGACGGCCTCTATCGCCGCCTTATGGGTGGCCAGAGCCTCGAAACGGGCGCTGTCGTCTCTTCCAGCGTGGTTCCGGGCGATACATCCGGGTTTCGCCCGGAATCGGCCTCGCCGGAAACTGGCCTGCCGACGCGGGAGATCGGCGCCGATGCCTCCGCCGTGGGCTGGCGGCAGACGATCACGACCTTGGCCGGCTTTATCCGCCCCTGGCGTGGCCGGTTGGCGCTGACGGTCGGGCTCGGCATCGGGCGGGTCGCCGCGTTCATCGGCGTGGGCGCGCTCGGCGCGCTGATCGTCGCGGCGATCCGCGGGGGACACCCATTCGGCGCCCTCGCGGCGGCGCTGCTCATCGCCGCCCCGCTGGCGGCGCTGTTCCACTGGCTGGAATCCTGGCTGGCGCACGACATGGCATACCGGCTGCTGGCGGAGATGCGGATCGCCCTGTTCGCGACGCTCGACCGGCTGGCGCCCGCCTATCTGCTGCGCCGCCGCTCCGGCGACCTCGTGGCGCTGGCGACGCAGGACATCGAGACGATCGAGTATTTTTACGCCCACACCGTCGCCCCGGCCTTCGTCGCGGTGCTGGTGCCGGCCTCGGTGCTCGGCGTGCTCGCGGCGATCTCGTGGCCGTTGGCGCTCGTGCTGCTGCCCTTCCTGGGCTACGCGCTGCTGGCGCCGCTCAGGGGGCGGGCGCGGATCGACCGGCTGGGGGCGGAGGCGCGCGACGCGCTCGGGCAGCTCGGCGCGCATGTCACCGAGACCATCCAGGGCCTCTCCGAGCTGCTCGCCTTTCAGGCCGCCGACCGGCGCGCCACCGCCTTCATGGCGGTCGCCTACCGCGCCGGCGCGGCGCGGCTGGCGCTGCTCGCCGATCTCTCGCGGCAATCCGTGGCCCTGGAGGCCGCGACCAGCCTCGGCGGCCTCGCCATCGCTG
Organism: uncultured Alphaproteobacteria bacterium; assembly: GCA_963795435.1. Classification (GTDB taxonomy): domain Bacteria; phylum Pseudomonadota; class Alphaproteobacteria; order Acetobacterales; family Acetobacteraceae; genus JAFKFI01. The sequence continues at coordinate 1,516,034 of CAWCHV010000007.1, read as the reverse complement.
CGGTGGGCGCGCAGCTCGTGCTGTCCGGCCAGCTCGCCGCCGGGTTTCTTCCCCTGCTGGTGCTCGTCGGCATCGCGGCGTTTCTGCCGGTGTCGGAAATAGCGCAGGTCAGCCGGCAGCTCGCCGACACCATCGCCTCGACCCGCCGCCTCCATGTCGTGGAGAGCGAGAAGGTGCGGATCGCCGATGGCCCGCTCGCCCCAGCCATCCCGCGCGGCGGTTCCGAGATCCGTTTCGACAGGGTGCGCTTCGCCTATCCCGGCAGCGCGGCGCGAGCGCTCGACGGCGTCACGTTCCATGCGCAAGCGGGCGCCACGGTGGCACTCGTCGGCGCGTCCGGCGCGGGCAAGAGCACCGTCGCCAGCTTGCTCCTGCGCTTCTGGGATCCCGACGACGGCGCGGTGACGCTCGACGGGACGGATCTGCGCCGCCTGCAGCTCGACGCCTTGCGCGGCCGCGTCGCCCTGGTCGCGCAGGACACCTATCTGTTCAACGACACGCTGGAGGCCAACATCCGCCTCGCGCACCCCGACGCTTCGCCCGAGGTTGTCGAGCGCGCTGTCGAGCAAGCAGCTCTCGCCGAATTCGTCGCCGCCCTGCCGGATGGGCTCGCGACGCGTGTGGGCGAGCGCGGCGTGCAACTGTCTGGCGGCCAGCGCCAGCGCGTCGCGATCGCCCGCGCGTTCTTGAAGGACGCCCCGGTGCTGGTGCTCGACGAGGCGACCTCGCATCTCGACGCGATCAGCGAGGCGCAGGTGCGCGCCGCACTGGATCAGCTCATGCGCCACCGCACGACGCTGGTGATCGCGCATCGACTGTCGACCATTCGCGACGCCGATGTCATTCTGGTGCTCGATCGCGGCCGCATCGTCGAGCGCGGGAGCCACTCCGAGTTGCTCGCCCGGCGGGGGGCCTACGCGCGCCTCGTTGGGCAGCAGACGAGACCGCACGCACTGACGGGGGATTGAGGCCGATGCGATGGCTGGCGTTTCTGGCTTGCGCGCTGCTCGCGACCTTGTTGCCGAACGCGCCGACGTGCGCCGCCGATATTCCGGTCACGTCCCGCATCATCCAGTTCAGCGACCCGCATTTCAATCCGATGGACGATCCGAAGCTGGTCGATGCGCTGGCGCACGCCGAGCCCGGGCAGTGGCCCGCCATCCTCGAACGCACAGCCGACCGCATGATCGGCCACTACGGCAAGGACCCCGGCTGGACACTGATCCGTTCGGGGCTCGACGCAATGCGTGAGGCCGAGCCACGCCCCGAACTCATCATGATTTTGGGCGATTTTCTCGCGCATCGCTTTCGCCAGCAATTCAATGCAAGCGCGACCGACCATTCGGACGCCGCGTACCACGACTTCGTGCGCAAGACGATGGCGTTCATGGCGCAGGAGATCCTGCGCCGATTTCCGTCGACACCGATCATCGCCGCAATCGGCAACAATGACAGCGATTGCGGTGACTATCAGCTTGAACCGGGCGGTCCGTTCCTCAAGGACACACTGCCGATCGCTCGCCGGATGCTGGGCAACAGCGTCCCCGAGGGGTTCGATGCCGGCTGGACAGCCACCGGCAACTACAGCGTGCGGCACCCGACCGTGCCGGATTTGCGCGTCGTGTTCGTCAACTCGGTCTATTTTTCGAGCAACTATCGCGACACGTGCGGCCACGCGGGAGGCGCCGATCCGGCGGAGGCGACGATGCGCTTCCTCACCGCGCAACTCGACGCCGCGCAGGCGGCGGGGGAAAGGGTCTGGCTGATCTATCACATCCCGCCGGGTGCCGATGCCTACGCCACTCTGCACCGCGCCTCCTGTCCGGCCAATCCGGTGATGATGTGGCGCCCGGAATACCAATCGGCGTTCGACGAATTGATGCAGCGTTATCGCACGACGGTGCTCGCCAGCTTCGCCGGGCACACGCACATGGACGAGTTCCGCCTGATCGGTCCGGCCGACGCCTACGACGCATTCACCCTGGTCACTCCCGCGATCAGCCCGATCGATGGCCAGAATCCGGGCTTCCAGATCATCGAGCACAACGCCGCCGGCCGGCTGCTGGACCGGGACACGTACTACCTCGCGAACCTCGCGACCGCCGGCGCGAACGAGCGGCCGAACTGGAAGCTGGAATACGGCTTTGACGCGAAATGGAACCTCCACAGCATCGACCTTCTGAGCCTCACCGAGCTGAACCACCGCCTCGCCACCGACCCGGCCGACCGCGCCCTCTGGACCTCGATCTTCCCGGTCGCGAACCCGTCGCTCTGGCGCCTCAAGCCCGGCGAGCAAAGCCCGCCGGAGCCGGTCTTTCGCGATTATTTCTGCACTGAATCGGCGGTGGGGACGGACGCGTTCCGGCAGTGTTATTGCGGCGAGGCGGCGAAGTAGCGGCTTATCGGAAGCCGCCGTAGGTGAGCCGCAGCGTCAGATCGTCCTCCTTGTTCGGCATCGAGGTGAAAACGGTGCGTTGTGGACCGGCGAGCACGTCGAACATACGAATGAGACGCTCGCCCTCCAGGTCCTGCGCCAGGCCCTGGAGCCAGGAGTTGGCGTTCACGTCGTCGCCCTCGACGGCGACGCAGGACTGGAAGCAGGTCTTGTCGTAATCGGGGAAATTGTAGCGGCTCTTCTGCTTCTCGATCCGTGGACGCTCGACGATCCATTCGGCGGTCGCACCGGCAATATCCGGCATGGCCGTGCTCCCGTCGGGCAGCACCACCGTCGGCGCGGTACCCTGAACCGCCATGCCGGTGGGCGGCGTCGCGCTCAGATTGACCATGACACCGGTCACGGTTTGCGGATTGGCCGCGGTCAGAACGCACAACACCTCGTTGCCGGGTTGCACAGCGAGCCCGATTGGCACCGGCGGATTGTCGCCGGCGTTGTCTCTCGCCCACCATTGCGTCCATGCCTCCGTCTTGCCCGGCGAGCCGTTCGCGTTGAGCGTCGATACTGTCCCGATCTGCGGCAGCGAGGAATTGAGATAGAGACGCTGCCCGTCGAGGCCGATCCAATTGGAACAAGCATACGGAAGCCCGGCCGTCCCTTGCAGCGGCGCCGGCGGCACTTCGAGCTTCGCCGGGATGGTCCAGATCCCCCATATCTGGAGAAACCGCCGGTCGCGGTTCGCCGTGATATAGGCGCCGGACCAGTTGCCGCTGGTCTCGAAACGGGTCTCGGAGACAGGCAGTTCGTCGATGTGCCTGGGCAACAGGCGATAGCCGGCGCCGATCACAAGCATCCTTTTGAACCGGAATTGCTGGAGGAACATGCTTTTGCCAAACCCCCTGTCCCAGGCCCTGCGGAGCAGTGGTTGCCGATCACGGTCGGGCTTCGCCGGCAGCCCATATTCTTCGAGCAGCTTCCGGTCCGCGGCCGACGGATCGAACGGCTGCTCCTTCGGGACCGGGAACCCGGTGAAACGTTTGGCCAAGTCGTCGATGATCTCCCGTTCGACGACCGGCTCATCGTCCCGGCCGGGGTTTTCAGCGCTCATTGCCATTCCCCCGCCGCGGAATCGCGGGCCAACTGGTAACGGTTCTTCCCGCCATTGGGCAATGGCGTGTTCAGCAGCGGCATGATGCTGAACGCGAAGGCAACGCCGCCGGCCGTATCGCTCGCGTAGTGCAGTCCGGCGATCTCACGGTTGCGCGCAATGCGGTCGGCGAGCGTCCACAGATCGTCCACCATCGCCGCCTGCTGCGGCAGTCCGTTGAGCACGTCGTTCATGCACAGGGCCATGAGATGCGCCTGCGTCGAGTGGCCGCTGGGGAACGAGGCGTGCCCCGGCACCTCGATAGGCGGCAGCAGCGCCGGGCACAGCTGCGATGGGCGCGGACGCTGGTACTGGCCCTTGAAGTACATCGCGACGAACGTGCCGACCAGACTGGCGATGCCCAGCACCGTCGTGGTGTGCGGATATGCTCCCGGCCGCGCGGTCATCGCATTCAGGAAGTAGCTGACGAACTCGTTGGATTGCGACAGGATCTCGCCCAGCGCATCGGCCCGCTCGTTCGCCGCCGCCGTGACGAGATTGGTGATCTCGACCGGCACGTTCGCGCCCCCGTTCAAGGCCGTCCAATCGGCGGGACTGGGAGCGGGGAAGGGTACCCAAGTTGGCCAGGCCGGCTGCGTCGTGGGATCGATCTCGTTCCATTCGGTCCCCACGAAATCGGTCAGCGCCAACCAGGAGTACCACTCGGCCGACCAGTTTCGGTCAGGGAACTTAGGAGTGCTTATGCGCAAATCCGATATGTGCTGATCGGGCGCCACGGTGCTTGGGGGCGTCGGTGTCGAGTCGAGCACGGTGACGAATGGCAGGTTCACCCGGTCGGCGAAGAACCAGCCCGCGCTCGTGCTGCTTGAGTTGCCGGCGCTGCCGGAGTTGGCCGTGTTGCCGTCGTTGCCGTCGTTTCCATCGAAACTTGCGGGCATCCTCTGTCTCCTGTGAATGATACGGGACGAGGCACGTCGGCCGGAGCTTCGTTCAGTCGGGGAGCCCGGCCAGTCGGAGCCGTTCCACGAACAGGTCGCGGATCTCGCCGCGCAGCGGCGTCCGCGCGCGGAACAGGGCGAGGCGGAAGGTCGGCACGAGCTGCATCAGATGCCGCGCGAGCTGGCGGGCGTCGTCCATCTCGCCGGTCGCCGCCAGGCTCGCGATCAAGCAGCGCAGGTTCGACGTATTGGCGCCCGAATGGGCGGCCGACATGCGACCCCAGGCGATCGCATCCGAGTAGCGGCCGCCGAGATAGTACGCCTGCGACAAATAATGCTCGAACCAGAAGGCGTCCGCGCCGAGCGGGGAAAGCCGTACGGCGCGCTCCGCCCGTGCGATCGCCGTCGCGGTGTCGCCGAGATAGCCGCAGGTGAGGCCGCTATAGGCCCAGGCCAAGGCGCAGCTCGGACCGGCCGCCATCGCCCGTTCGAGGTAGTCCTGCGCAACCGCGTAGTCCTTCAGCAGATAGGACTGCGTGTGCCCGAAGATCGCCAGCGCGACGGCATCGTTGCGATCCCGCTCGATGGCCATTCGCGCGGCGCTGGCGGCCATCGCCTGATCCGCCCGCTCGTCCTCGGACCAGCCCTGGCCGATCCATCGCATCCGCAGCGAGGCGATGTGCGAGTAGGCCGGCGCATAGTCCGGGTCGTGCACCAGCGCCTGCTCCAGCAGACCCCTCGCCTGCATGATCGAGCTGCGGTCCATGCGGTAGAACAGATCGAGTGCCTGGAGCGTGAGGTCGTACGCGGTCATGTTGTCAGGGTGCTTGCGGAGCGCGCGGCTCAGCTCGCGCTCGCGCAGCTGCGGGGCGATTGCGGTCGCGACGCGGATCGCGATGCGGTCCTGCAGGTCGAACAGGTCGGCGAGCTCGCCGTCGAAGCGGTCGGCCCAGATGACGCTGCCGGTCTGTGCCTCGCTCAGCTCCACCGCGATGCGCAACGCGCTGCCCGAGCGGCGCACGCTGCCGTGCAGCACGTAGCGCACGTCGAGCTCGTGGCCCACGCGGCGTACGTCGAGCGGCAGGCGCGCGAAGCCGATCGTCGAGCTGCGCGAAATGACCAGCAGGTCCTTCAGCCCGCCCAGCGCGCGGATGATGTCGTCGATCATCCCCTCGGCGAAATAGGCGTCGGACTGGTCTTTCTGCAGGGTGCGGAACGGCAGCACCGCGAGCGACGGTCGGTAGTCGCCGCCGGCCTCGGCCGCCGAGGTCGTGGGCTCGCTCTGGCGCGGCAGCGCGGGCATGGTGATCCAGGACGAGCAGGCCGCCGCACGGATCTCGTAGACCATGACCGGATCACGGATGTTCTTGAGGCGCCGCTCGCCGGCCGGCTCGTACGACGCGGAGACGACGCGCCGCACCTGATCGAACACCGCCGCCGACAGACTGATCCCGCCGGGCTCGGCGAGCGCCTCCAGCCGCGCGGCGATGTTGACCGCGTTGCCGCCGGTGCGGTCCTTCTGCAACATGATCTCGCCGGAATTGATCCCGATACGGAACTGGATCCGCTGGTCGGGCGCCAGGCGGGCGTTGCGCTTGCCGGCATCGGCCTGGACCCGGAGCGCGCATTTCAGCGCCTCCACAGCGCTCGGGAACTCGGCCATCAGGCCGTCGCCAGCGAAGGTGAACACCCGGCCGTGCGATTTCTCGATCTCGCGAAACACCCGGTCGAGCTCGGCGCCGACCCGCCGGTGCGTCTCCTCCTCGGCGCGCGCCATCAAGGCGCTGTAGCCCATGATGTCGGCGCCGAGAATTGCGGCAAGCCGCCGTTCGATCTTGCGTCCGCGGCCGGATCGCGCGGAGACCGCCGGCTTGTAATCTCCTCGGATCATGCTGTTCCCGGCATGGACCCGCCACGGCGGTCCGTCGCGAAGGACGCTTGCTTGCCCAAGCGCGCCGCGCGGCGAGGTCGCAGGACGGATTTTTCGCAGAAGCAGCATAGATCACGGATTTCTGTCCGAGCAATGCTCGACCGGCCGGCCGCCCGGTTGGGCAACCTTTCCCGAGTGTGAACGAGCTGCATACGAACCGATGTGAAGCGGGTCACATCGCGGGCTCGACGGTTCGCAGGCGAGCGTGGGGGATCTAGTCGCGCGATCCCTCGAAGAACTCCTTCACCTTGGCGAAGAAGCCCTCGTTTTCCGGATGGCCGTGATCGTTGGACACCGCCTCGGCCTCGAACTCCTCCATGAGCTCGCGCTGCCGGCGTGTGAGGTTCTGCGGCGTCTCGACGGCGACCTGAATGTACAGGTCGCCGCGTGCCGCACTCCGCAATACCGAAAAACCCTTCCCGCGCAGGCGGAACTGGTCACCCGTCTGCGTGCCGGGCGGAATTTTCACCCGCGCCTTGCTGCCGTCGATCGACGGCACCTCGACGTCGCCGCCGAGGGCCGCCTGCGACATGCGCAGCGGCACCCGCATCAGCAGATTGGCGCCGTCGCGCTGGAAGATGGGATGCGGGCGGATGCCGACATGCACATAAAGGTCGCCGGGCGGCGCGCCGTGGCCGCCGGCCTCGCCCTCGCCGGCAAGCCGGATGCGCGTGCCGTCCTCGACGCCCGCCGGGATGGCGACTTGCAACGAACGTTCACGTTGCACGGTCCCGGCGCCGTGGCAGACGCGGCAGGGATTGCGGATCACGCGGCCCGCGCCGCCGCAGGTCGGGCAGGTGCGCTCGATCAGGAAGAAGCCCTGCTGGGCCCGCACCTTGCCGGCCCCGCCGCACGTGGCGCAGGTGTCGGCGGACGCCTTCTTGTCCTCCGAACCGGTGCCGGAGCAAGCCTCGCACGCCACGCGCGTCGGCACGCGCAGGCTGGCCTTGGTGCCGGTGAAGGCCTCCGCGAGATCGATCTCGACCGCTTGGCGCAAATCGGCGCCCGCGCGCGTGCGGCCGCCGCCCCGACGATTGCCCATGAAATCGCCGAACATCTGGTCGAAGATGTCGCCGAGGCCGCCGGCGCCGCCGCCCGAGAAGTCGAACCCGCCGGTGAAGCCGCCCGGCCCGCCGCCGCCATTCTCGAACGCGGCGTGGCCGAACCGGTCGTAGGCGGCGCGCTTCTGCTCGTCCTTGAGGACCTCGTAGGCCTCGCTGACCTCCTTGAACCGCGCCTCGGCCTTCCTGTCGTTCGGGTTGCGGTCGGGGTGGAACTGCATGGCGAGCTTGCGATACGCCTTCTTGAGGTCGTCCGCGCTCGCATCCCGCGCCACGCCCAGGGTGGCATAGTAGTCCTGCTTCGCCATCTCAGTCTTTCACCTGGGTGGCCAAGCCTCCTTCCCAAGGGCTGGGGGAGGGGTCAGGCACCAGACATAAACCGTCCGCCAACATGAGATCGCGCCCGCCTCCTCTCGAAGCGCGGGCGCGACTCGCTCAAGTCACTCCGCCTGCCAAGCTTAGGCGGATTTCTTCTTATTTTCGTCGACTTCCTCGAACTCGGCGTCCACCACCTTGTCGTCCGTCGATCCCGAGGAGGCACCGCCGGTCGGACCCTCGCCCGCGCCGCCACCGGGAGGCGCTCCGGCTTCCGCCTGGGACTTGTACATCGCCTCGCCGATCTTCATCGCCGCCTGGCTGAGCCGGTCGCTCGCCTGTTTCAGCGCGTCGGCGTCGCTGTCCTCCATCGCGGAGCGCGCGGCGGCGACCGCCGCCTGGGCCTCGCCCTTGTCCTGGGCCGGGAGCTTGTCGCCGTGCTCGGCGAGGTTCTTCTCGACCTGATGCACCAGCGCCTCGGCCTGGTTCTTGGCCTCGACGAACTCGCGGCGCTTCTTGTCGGACTCGGCGTTGGCCTCGGCCTCCTTCACCATGCGCTGGATGTCGGCGTCGTTGAGGCCGCCCGAGGCCTGGATGCGGATCTGCTGCTCCTTGCCGGTGGCCTTGTCCTTGGCCTGCACCGAGACGATGCCGTTCGCGTCGATGTCGAACGTCACCTCGACCTGCGGCACGCCGCGCGGTGCCGGCGGGATGCCGACCAAATCAAACTGGCCGAGCAGCTTGTTGTCCGCCGCCATCTCCCGCTCGCCCTGATAGACCTTGATCGTCACGGCGGTCTGGTTGTCGTCGGCGGTCGAGAAGGTCTGCGACTTCTTGGTCGGGATCGTGGTGTTGCGCTCGATCAGCCGGGTGAACACGCCGCCCAAAGTCTCGATGCCGAGCGACAGCGGCGTCACGTCGAGCAGCAGCACGTCCTTGACGTCGCCCTTCAGCACGGCGCCCTGCACCGCGGCGCCGATCGCCACCACCTCGTCGGGGTTGACGTTGCGCGCGGGATCCTTGCCGAAGAAGGTCTTCACCGCCTCGATGACCTTCGGCATCCGCGTCATGCCGCCGACCAGGATGACGTCCTGGATCTCGCCCGACGTCACGCCGGCGTCCTTGAGCGCCGCCTTGCACGGCTCCAGGGTGCGCTGGATCAGGTCGTCGACCAGGCTTTCGAGCTTCGCGCGCGTGAGCTTCATCACGAGGTGCTTCGGCCCGGACGCGTCGGCGGTGATGAAGGGCAGGTTGATCTCGGTCTCCTTGGAGGAGGAGAGCTCGATCTTGGCCTTCTCGGCGGCTTCCTTGAGCCGCTGCAGCGCGAGACGGTCCTTGCGCAGGTCGATGCCCTGCTCCTTGCGGAACTCGTCGGCGAAATAGTCGATGATGCGGGCGTCGAAATCCTCGCCGCCCAGGAAGGTGTCGCCGTTGGTGCTTTTGACCTCGAACACGCCGTCGCCGATCTCGAGGATCGAGATGTCGAACGTGCCGCCGCCGAGATCGTACACCGCGATGGTGCCGGCGTGCTTCTTGTCCATGCCGTAGGCGAGGGCGGCCGCCGTCGGCTCGTTGATGATGCGCAGCACCTCGAGCCCGGCGATGCGGCCGGCGTCCTTGGTGGCCTGGCGCTGGGCGTCGTTGAAGTAGGCCGGGACGGTGATGACGGCCTGCGAGACGGGCTCGCCGAGGAACGCCTCGGCGGTCTCCTTCATCTTGCCGAGAATGAACGCGCTGATCTGCGAGGGCGGATATTTCTGCCCCTTGGCCTCGACCCAGGCGTCGCCGTTGTCGCCGCGCACGATGGCGTAGGGCACCAGGCCCTTGTCCTTGGCCACCAGCGGATCGTCGTAGCGGCGGCCGATCAATCGCTTGACGGCGTAGATGGTGTTGTTCGGGTTGGTGACCGCCTGGCGCTTGGCCGACTGGCCGACCAGTCGCTCGCCGTTATCGGCGAAGGCGACCATGCTGGGGGTGGTGCGGGCACCCTCGCTGTTCTCGATGACCCGGACGTCCTTGCCTTCCATGATGGCGACGCAGGAGTTCGTGGTCCCGAGATCGATGCCGATGACTTTGCTCATGAAGACGCTCCTATCAGCGGATGCGCGCGGCCCGAAGCACCGCCCGCGTCCCTACGGTGAGATGGACTGGATGTATTGACCGCGCGGCGCGACGGCAAGAGGAGGCTGCATGTTTGTTGGGCAGAAAGGGCATTCTGCGCCCCTAGACCGTCTGATTGAACCGGGCGGACCCGGCCGGCCGTTCCGGCGCCGGCGCCTTGGCGACCACCACCATTGCGGGGCGGATCAACCGGCCGTTGAGGGTCCAGGCGGGGGTCCACGCCTGCAGCACCGTGCCGGGCGGCTGGGCGGTGGTCTCCTGCTCGGCCATCGCCTGGTGCAGATTGGGGTCGAACGGGGCGCCGGTCGGATCCTCCCGCTTGATGCCGTTGCGTTCCAGCACGCCCATGAAGCCGCGCTCGATCCCCTCGAACCCATCGCGCAGGCGGGCGACGATCTCGGGCTCGCCGCCGGATGCGGGGGGCAGGCTGTCGAGGCCGCGCCGCAGGTTCTCCGCCGCCTCCACCACGTCGGCGGCGAATTTCTGCACGGCGTATTGGCGGGTCTCGTCCACCTCGCGCTTGGCGCGGGCCCGGACGTTGGCGATCTCCGCCTCCGAGCGCATCCAGCGGTCGCGCATCTCGTCGCGCTCGGCCTCGAGGGCCGCGATGCGCGCCGCGGCGGCCTGCATGACCTGCTCCGGGGTGCCGGGAGGCTCGTTATCCTGCGCCTCGCCGGCGGGGATGTCGGAGAAGTAGGGATTGGGCTTTTCGGTGTCGCTGTTCATGGCGGGTTCAGTTAGGGCCGACGGATGCGGCGGACAAGCCGCGCCGAGCTTATACCGGCTTATACACGGGCGGCCGCATCGAAATGGCTGAGGATCGGCGGAAAAATTCGGGAGCGATGCGATGCTGGCGATCGGCTGCCTGCTGCCGCTGGTGCTGATGATCGTGGGCGGCCTGGTCGGCGCCTGGCTGGGCGGCGGCACCCAGGCGCCGATCTGGTGGGGCATCGGCGGTGGCTTCGTGATCGGGAGCGCCGGGATGGCGTTCCTGCTCTGGGGCTTCGAGCGGATCAGGAGCGGGTAGCCGGCCCGGCGCTCGCGCTCTACCCTCCGGCCGCCGATCAGCCACGGAGGACCGGCCATGTCCAACGAGTTTGTCATTGCGGCCTTCAAGGATGTCGCGAACGGTCTCCAGGAAGGGCAGTTCGCGGTCGGGGACCGCAGGAAGGCGGCGCACCTCTCCGAGCTTGACCCGGTGTATCGGCAATTGCTCGACGCGCCCGTCACCATGACGCTCGGGCTGACCGGACCGGACGGCCGGGCGAGCCTGACGCCGATGTGGTTCGACTACGATGGCGACAAGGTGCTGGTGAACACGGCCTCGCACCGACCCAAATGCGAATGGATCCGGCGAGCCCGGCAGCTCACCATGCTGCTGGTCAACCCCGCCAATCCGTATCACTGGATGCAGATAAAATGCACAGTGGAGCGGGAGCTGCGGGAGGCGGAGCCGGGCGGCGAGGCGGTGACTCGCCAACTCGACCGGATCTGGACGAAATACACCGGCAATCCCCCGCCCTACGGGCTGCGCGATCCGGCGATCGACGAGAAGCGCGTCCTGTTCGTCTGCGGCATCGACCGGATCGCGACGTTCGGCGTGCCCTGATCCTTCAGGCCGCGAACGAGTACGGCCCGCCGCGTTCGAGGGCGCGGCGGTAGGCCGGCCGGGCCTGGAACCGCTTCACCCAGGCGTCGAGGGCGGGATAGGCAGCTCGATCGGCGCGGGACCCGGCGATCTCGCCGACGAAGCTCAACTGGATGTCCGCCCCGGTGAACTCGGAGCCGAGCAGATAGTCTCGCCCCTGCAAGGCGCGGTCGATATAGCCGAGATGGTTGGCGATCTCGCCCTCGATGCGTGGGTTGAGCGGCGCCGCCGCCTCGCCGAGCCGGGAGACATAGAGCTTGAGGAGCAGCGGCAGCATCGCCGAGCCCTCGGCGAAATGCAGCCACTGCACGTACTCGTCGTAGGCCGGACTCGCCGGATCAGGCTGCAGCCGGCCGCCGCCGTGCCGGCGGATGATATAGTCGATGATCGCGCCTGACTCGATGATCGTGCGCCCATCATCGGTGATGACCGGCGACTTGCCGAGCGGATGCACCGCCTTGAGCTCGGGCGGCGCCAGCCTCGTTTCGACGTTGCGCTGGTATTTCTTGATCTCGTACGGCAGCCCCAGCTCCTCCAGCAGCCAGAGGACTCGCTGCGAGCGGCTATCGTTCAGGTGATGGACGACGATCATGGATCTCCCTCTCTCACTCACTTCGCGTCAGGATACGATCAGGCCTTCGCGCGACCAAGCCAGGTGCCTCACTCCCTACTGGGTAACGGGGTCGCCTAGGTGCGGATCACCGAACAACTCCCAGCCTTCTCCTGCAGCCGGGCGATCCGCCCTGTAAAAGACATGCCATGTGCTGTTCGTCCGTTCCTGGATCCTGGTCTTAGCGGACACGTGCTCGCTCAATGCGACGACATATTCAGGACGATTTTCTCCCCTGATATTTACGAACACGTAACGTGGCTATCCGACCGCAACGTGGCGGCATGCTTACCGACGAGCCAAAAATTGGCCGCGCGTCTGTTGGTCTTCACCTGGACCGACCAGGCTTTTTGACATGCCTGATCGGTGACGAGCAAATCGGCGCCCCGAGCACTGCGGGAGGTGGGTGAAACGATAAACCCCAGCCGAGAAAGCTCAGCAGCTACCAGATAGACTCCGAGCATCCCGGTCATCTGACTTTTGGCGACCAATGTCGGATTTCCTTCGTCAGGCTGTCCGGGTCCTCGCGTCGACTCAGCCTATCAGCCTAATAGCCGCCCGATCACCCGCGCCGTGTAGTCCACCACCGGGATGATCCGGCCGTAATTGATCCGGGTCGGGCCGATCACGCCGATGGCGCCGACGATGCGACCGCCCTCGCCGCGGGCGGGGGCGACCACCATCGAGACGCCGGTGTTGCCGAACAACCCGCTCTCGGCGCCGATGAAGATGCGGACACCCTCGGACTGCTCCGCGAGCTCCAATAATCGCAGCATGGTCTCCTGCGTCTCCAGCCGCTCGAACAGCGACTGGATGGCGGCGAGGCGCTCGATCTGGGTCACGTCCGACAGCAGCCGCGCCTGGCCGCGCACGATCAGGCTGCCGCCGCGGCCCTCGCCGGTCCAGGTGGCGAGCCCCGCCTCGACCACCAGCGAGGAGAGCGCGTCGAGCTGCGTGCGGTCCTCCGCCATCTCCTCGGCGACGATCCGGCGCAGCTCGGCGAGCGGCCGGCCGGACAGCCTCGCGTTGAGGAAGTTGCTCGCCTGCTGCAGGGCCGAGGGCGGCAGGCCGGGCGGCGTCTCGATCACCCGGTTCTCCACGTGCCCGTCGGCGTTGACCAGGATGACCAGCGCCCGCCCCGAGCCGAGCGGGACGAACTCGATGTGCCGCACGGCGCCCTCGGATTTGGGCGCCAGCACCAGCCCCGCGGCCGACGACAGGCCGGACAGCATGAGGCTGGCCTCGGAAAGCGTGTCTTCCAGGCTGCGCCCGCTGGCCGCCAGTGCGGCGCCGATGGTCTCGCGATCCTCGTCGGCAAGCTCGCCGAATTGCAGCAGACCGTCCACGAACAGCCGCAGGCCGAGCTCGGTCGGCAGCCGGCCGGCGGAGGTGTGCGGCGCGAACAAGAGCCCCGCGTCAGTGAGGTCCGCCATCACGTTGCGGATGGTCGCGGGCGACAGCGCCATCGGCAGCCGGCGCGACAGCGTGCGGCTGCCGACCGGCTCGCCGGTTTCGACATACTGTTCCACGATCTCGCGCAACACGGCCGCGGAGCGCGCATCCAGCGGCGGAGGCACCCCGCCGCCGCGCCCCAGGCCGCGTGTCGCGTTCGGCGTGTTCAAGGGCTTGTCCATCGGGCTTCACCGCCGAAATTAGGTAGCGGCGCGAGGCCCGTCAATGAGACCGGTTCGGCCCCTCCCTAACGCATCTTGGCCGTCAGCCCCTCGCGCCAGCGCAGCGAGGCCGCGACCTCGAACGCGCGGCCCGTGCGCGTGTCCATGATCTCGGGTTCGACGTCGGGGTCGATCGCGGTGAACAGCCGCACGCGCTCGAGCGCCGTCTCCGCGTCGTCGTACCGTCCGACCGGCTTGCCATTCAAGCGAAGTTCATACATGGCCACCCCCTGTTGCTCGCCCGATCCGGCACCTGTCCGGATGGATGATGCAGCTCGTACTTGTAGCCTAGATCGGGAGGCTTGATCGCTCACATGGCGAGTATCGCCGGCTAGCTTCGCGCGATCTCCTGCCACAACGCCCGCGTCTCGCCGCCGGGGTCATCCTCGATGCGGCAATTCTCGTCGAGGATCAACGTCGCGCGCCGCTCCGCCGTGTAGGCGGGCCAGCGCGGGATCGCCGGGTGATCCGGCTTGCCGGTGTGCGCGAAGGCCGCCCACGCGCCCGCCATCGTTGCCGACAACGCGAGCGCCTGCTCGTTGCGGTCGCCGGGTGCGAGCAGATGGACCGTCTCGAAGGTGAACGGCACATCCATCGCGTGCGGCGATTTCAGCCGGCCGCCGAACGCCGGGGTCTCCCAGGCGAAGGAATACATGAAGGTGCCAGCGCGCGACTTGTGCGCACGGCGATCGGCCATCAGCAGCGAGCGAATGCGGAAATTCGAGTCCGTCAGCGTGGCGATCAGCCGCTCCGCCGGACTTTTGCCGGGGTAAACGCGCCGATACGTCTCCACGACGCGATCGGTGTGCTCGCCGGCCACCGCCGCGACGCGCTTGCGCAACTCGCTCTCGGTGAGCGTGCCCTCCCACACCTCGTCGTCCTGCGACAGGAAGAGGGACGCCTCGTCCTTGGTGTCGCCCACCAGCAGCGGAATGTCGTCGGAGATGTCGGGCGTGTCCGGCGTGAACGGGTGGCGCGGCACGATCGTGCCGTCCACCACCGGGCCGAACGGATAGCGGTCGAACAGCGGCCAGGGCGACGGCCCGAGCGCCCTTGTCGCCGGCTCGACGGCGGCGAGCAGACGCGCCCAAGGCAGGCGTTGCAAATCTCCGAGCTGATCGCGCCGGAGGCCGAGTTCCTTGAGCACCGCGTCGGTGAGTTTTGCCGCGCGCTCGCGCTCGCGCAGGCGAATCACCGCGCCGCTCTGCACGATGGCGCGATGGAACAGCCCGCGCGCCAACGGCATCGCCATCAGCGTGCTGACCTTTCCGCCGCCGCCGGACTCGCCGAAGATCGTCACGTTCCCCGGATCGCCGCCGAATTTTTCCGCATTGTCCCGCACCCATTCGAGGGCGGCGATCATGTCGAGCGTGCCGGCGTTGCCCGACGCCGCGAACTCCGCGCCGCCCAGCTGGGACAAATCGAGATGGCCAAAAATGTTGAGGCGCTGGTTGACGGTGACGATGACGACGTCGCCGCGGCGCGCCAGATTGGCGCCGTCGAGCCGCGCGCTGTTGGCCGATCCGAACGAGAACGCGCCGCCGTGCAGCCACACCATCACCGGCCGCATCGCGCCGTCGCCGACGCCCGGGGTCCACACGCTCAAGGTCAGGCAATCCTCGCTCTCCGGAGTGGCATCGGGCGGGCTGGCGAAATGCTCGAGTTCCTGGCGGCGGCCGAAGCCCACGCGCGACTGCGGTGACTGCGCGACATGGGCGAGCGCCTCGCGCACGCCGGCCCAGGGCGCCGGCCTGCGCGGTGGCATGAAGCGGTTCTCGTCCGAGGTATCCGCGCCGTACGGAACGCCCCTGAAGGCCGCGACGCCTTTATCCAGCGCGCCCCGGATGCGGCCGGCATTCGTTTCCGCCTCGATGTACATCGGTTTCTTCCCCACGTTCGCCGTCTGCCGCCATTCGAGGCCAGCCCGCCGGTGGGGTCAATCGGCGCTCCCTTGGACCGCGCGGCGCGGCGGTGCTACGGTCCGCGCGGGAAACAGCGGGTCCGGGAATGTCTGACAGCCTCCAGACGCTGCCGCGGGACGGCCTCATCGCGGTGGTCAAGCGCGACTGCCCGACCTGCGTGCTGACAGCGCCGGTGCTGGGCGATCTGGCGCGACGCGCCGGGCTCGCCGTGTTCACCCAGGACGACCCGGACTTCCCCGAGACGGTGGCCGAGCGCATTGACGACACGGCGCTCGATGTGTCGCATCGGCTGCGGATCGAGATAGTGCCGACATTGATCCGATTGCGCGATGGACGCGAGGTGGAGCGTACCTATGGCTGGGACCGCGCCGAGTGGCAGCGCGTCGCCGGCCTCGACGCGCTCGGCGCCGAGTTGCCGGCGTTCCGCCCCGGATGCGGTGCGAAGAACATCGAGCCCGGCATCGTCGAGCGGCTCAAGATCAGGCACGGCGAGACCGGATTGTCCGCCCGCCGCGTCGGCATCGGCGACGGCGAGGACGAGATCGAGGCGATGTTCGATCGTGGCTGGTCCGACGGCCTGCCGTTGGTGCCGCCCACCGAGGAGCGCGTGATGCGGATGCTGAGCGGCACCGCACGCGATCCGCAGGAGGTCGTCGGCCTCATCCCGCCCGACCTCGCGCCGGCGACGGTGGAGAAGATCGCGATCAACGCGGTGATGGCGGGATGCAAGCCGGAATATCTGCCCGTGGTGCTCGCTGCCGTCGAAGCGGTACTCGACGAGAAATTCGCCATGCACGGCGTGCTCGCCACCACGATGTATGTCAGCCCGGTCGTCGTCGTGAATGGCCCGGTGCGGCGGCGGATCGGCATGAACGCGCGGGGCAATGCGCTCGGCCAGGGCAATCGCGCCAACGCCACCATTGGCCGCGCGCTGCAACTTGTGATCCGCAATGTCGGCGGCGGCCGCCCGCAGGAAGTCGATCGCGCGACGCTCGGCAATCCCGGCAAATACACCTACTGCTTCGCCGAGGACGAGGAGGGCTCGTCATGGGAGCCGCTCGCCTGCGATTTCGGCCTCGCGCGCGGCGTCTCGGCGGTGACGGTGTTCGCCGGCTACGGATTGCAAGGCATCGTCGATCAGAAGTCGCGCACGCCGAAGAGCCTGTCGCGCAGCTTCGCCGAGGGTCTGAAGGCGATGCAGAACGTCAAGCTGGCACCCGCCTGCGACGCGCTGCTGGTGGTCTGCCCGGAGCACGAGCGCACGTTTCGCGAGGAGGGATGGAGCAAGCGGCGGTTGTGCGACGAACTCCACCGGCTGACGCGAATTCCCGGCGACGAGCTTGTGGCCGGTGCCAAGGGAATTGCGGAAGGCGGCCCGCCATCGCTCGCGGGGAAGATGGTGAACAAGATTCGGCCGGGCGGTCTGCTGATCGTCCGTGCCGGCGGCGGCGCCGGGATGTTCTCCGGCATCATCGGCGGCTGGGCGGCCAGCGGCGAGCGCGGCAGCGCGCCTGTAACCAGGGAGGTAAAATCGTGACGGTTCTTCTCGATCCCACCGCGGAGCGAACTCCGACGGTGCGGCCCCGCCTGCCCCGGCCGGATCGGCTGGACGGGCTGACGGTCGGCATCCTCGACATATCGAAGCCGCGCGGCGACGTGTTCCTCGACCGGCTGCACGAGCGGTTGAGCGAACGCGGCATCGCGGTGCGGCGCTACATGAAGCCGACCATGACGCGCCCCGCCCCGTTGCCGCTGCGACAGCAGATCGGCACCGAGGTCAACCTCGTCATCGAGGGATTGGCGGATTGAGGCTCCTGCACGTCGTGCTGTACGCATGACATGTCGGATCTGGAAATTCGTGGCATCCCCTCGGTCGGCGTGGCCACCACCGAGTTCGTCGACGCCGCCGACGTGCAGGCGAAGTCGCTCGGCTTCGACCCGGCCTACGTGTTCATCCCGCACCCAGTGCAGGACCGCACGGATGGCGAGTTGCGCAAGCTGGCGGACGAGCATTTCGAGGCGATCGTGGGCTTGTTGTTGAAGGGTAACTGAGAGAGACCCCTCACCCCGGCCCTCTCCCGTAAGCACGGGAGAGGGAGAAGCAAAAAGCCCTCTCCCCCGCTCGGGGGAGAGGGTTGGGTGAGGGGGTGCGCGGCAGGGAGAGCGAGATGATGACAAACGCAACCATCGGCCGCCGCGGCGCGCTGGGTCTCGGGCTCGCCGCTGGCGCCGCCGCCACGATAGGCCGAGCGCGCGCGCAGCAGCCGAGCGAGGTGAAGATCGCCATGCTGGTGCCGCTGTCCGGCCCGTGGGCTCGGCAGGGCATTCTCGAACGGATGGGCGCCGAGCTCGCGATCGACGACGTCAACAGCGCGGGCGGCATCAAGTCGCTCGGCGGCGCCAAGCTCAAGCTGGTGCAGTACGACACCGGCGACAGCGCGGAGAAGGCGAAGAACGCGGCGCAGCGCATGGTGGCGCAGGAGCCCGATCTGGTCGGCGGCTTCGGCTGCTGGCTCAGCACCTTCACGCTCGCGGCGACCGAGGTGACGGAGCGCGCCTCGCTGCCCTGGCTCACGCTCTCCTACTCCGACCTCATCACCGGGCGCGGCTTTCGCTACGTGTTCCAGACCTCGCCCACCGCGTTGCAGCAGGCCGACGACACCGTGCCGATCGTGATGGCGCTGGCCGAGAAGACGACGGGCAAGCGGCCGACCAAGGTGGGCATGATCGGCGACAGCACCGCCGCGACCGTGAGCTTCCGCAAGGCGCTCGACGACCATGTCATCAAGGATCAGAAGCTCACGATGGTGGTCAACGAGACCTACACGCCGCCGCTGTCGGACGCGACGACCTTGGTGCAGGCGGTACGCAGCGCCCGGCCGGATTTCATGCTGCTGGGCTCGACCAGCGTGCCGGACGACAAGCTGCTCATAGAGAAATTCAACGAGTTCAATCTCGGCGCGACACGGCTGCCGTTGGTCGGCAACGGTGGACACTGGGGCACGCCGGAATTGCTGAAGGTGACGGGGCCTCACCTGCTGCAGGGCGTGCTGGTCGGGCTGGCGAATTGGCCCGGCAAGGATCAGGCGGCGTTGTCGAAGCGGTTCGAGGAGCGCACCAAGGAGCCGTGGTTCGGCCACGACTCGCTGTTCGCCTATGCCCACGTGATGATCCTGAAGACGGCGCTGGAGCACGCCGGTGCCGCGGACCGCAACAAGGTCGCCGACGCGATCCGCAAGCTCGACATGACTGACGGCCCCGCTCTGCTGTTCCCCGGCCATCACCTGCAATTCGACGACAAGGGGCGGCGCGTCGGCGCGCAGATGGTCATGATCCAGTGGCAGAACGGCAAGCCGGTGACGATCTATCCAACAGACATGGCGACGGCGTCGGCGATGTGGAAGGCGTGAGTCTTCAGGCGGGCGCCCTCACCCCTCCCCCAACCGCCTCCCGCAAGGGGAGGGGGCTTTCCGCTCCCTCTTCCCTTGTGGGAGAGGGTCGGGGTGAGGGGTTCGCCACGCGGCGGACAAATCGCGGTATCCGCTGACGTCGACACCAGCAGCGACGAGCCGTTCCGCGACGCCCCCAGCGGCGAGCAGCGCGTATTCGGCGGTTCGCCATTCGGCATGATCGGGCGCGATCGCCTCTATCTCGCCCGGCTTGGTCGCGTGGAGCGCGAAATGCGTGATGCCGTCTGGCAGTTCGTGGATCAGCCGCTGCCACCCCGCCGCGAGTTCGCCGCGCGACACCGGCAGCGTGCCCCGGCAATGGTCGATCACCGGCAAGCCGGCGGCGTCCAGGGCCGCGACGGTCGCGCGGTAGACGTCGAGGTCCGGAGCCCAGGTTATCGAGCGCGGCAGCACGGGGAACAGACCGTACTCGCGTGCGAAGGCGAGATGCGCGGGCAGCAGCTCGGCCAGCATGGCGGCGCCCATATGGGCGTCGATATGCGTCGGCCTCATCCCCGCCGCGAGGCACCGCTCGATTTGCGCGCGCAGTTCGATCTCGGCCGCCTCAGCCACGAGATGGCGCCGCAGGCTGGCGACGTCGCGCCATAGATAGCCGTCGGGGTCGATCAACCCGGACGCGCGGCTCGTGGTCGAGAGCGGCGGCCAGCGATAGTGCCGCCACTCGCTGGTCAAGGTGAGATGCACGCCGAGATCGAGCGACGGATCGCCCGCCGCAGCCTCGGCGATTTCGCAAAACCAGGGACACGGCGCCATCACCGAGCCGCAGGTCACGCGGCCGTGACGGACAAGTTCGAGAAACGCCTGGTTCGCGCCGTGGCTGCTGCCGAGGTCGTCCACATGAAGGATCGCGGTTCGCATCGGTTGTAGGCTCCGGCCCCACGCTGGCGCGCCGGGCGCGAGTGCGCCAGACTGACGGCACGAGCGAACGGATGGAGCGAAACGATGATCACGAAATTCGTTACCGTCTACCCCGGTCACATCGACATGCCCGATCGCGGCCAGGACGCCACGCCGGCCAACGAGCGCCGCTTCAACAACGAGCAGCTGGCGAGCGTGTTCGAGAAGACCGAGGCGGTCGCCAAGGCGATGGACCGGCTGGGCTACGACACGCTGTGGCTGGCCGAGCATCACTTCCAGCACGAGGGCTACGAGGTCATGCCCAACCTGCTAATGATCGCGGTGCATCTCGCGCACGTCACGCAGCGGCTCAAGATCGGCTGCGGCTTCAATATCGCGCCGATGTGGCACCCGCTGCGGCTCGCCGAGGACTACGCGGTCGCCGACATCCTCACCAAGGGACGCACGGTATTCGGCCTCGGGCGCGGCTACCACACGCGCGAGGTCGAGACCTTCGGCGCGCCGCTGCGCGACCAGGCGGCCAACCGCGAGCTGTTCGAAGAACAGGCGGAGATCATCTTCAAGGCGTTCGATCAGGAAAGCTTTTGCCACCGGGGCAAGCACTACACGTTGCCACCGGCGGTGCCCTATCGGGGCTATGATTTGAAGGAAATCACGCTGGTGCCGCGGCCGATCCATCGCCGCGAGTGCTGGCAGCCGATCGTCAGCGCCAGTCAGCGCGCGATGGATTTCATGGTGCGTCACGACATCAAGGGCGCGGTCGGCGGCGGTGCCGCGACCATGGCTGAGGGGCCGATCAAGGCTTATCAAGACGCGGCGCACCGCGCCGGGAAGAATTGGCAGCTCGGCGAGAACCTCGCCATCGGCATCTTTTTTCACCTCGCCAAGACCCGCGAGCAAGCCTTGCGCGAGATCACGCCGCTCTACGAGGAGCACGTGAAGATGTTCGCGCCACTCGGCTTCGTGCCGGGGCTTACGCCGGCGCAGGTCGAGGCGGTCGCGCGGCGCGGCGGCTGGGCGGCGGCGGATGTGCCCACCGTCGAGCATTTCATGAAGCTCGGCGCGTGGTTCGCGGGAACGCCGGACGGTCTGATCGCGCATCTGAAGTCGCTGGAGACGCGCTATCCCGGAATGCAGCACATCAATCTCAGCACGCCGATGGCGACGCCGAAAGCGGTGATGCTGGAGCAGTTCCAGTGGGTCGCGGAGCATGTGATGCCGGCGTTTGGAGTGGGGAGCTGACCCCTCGCCCCGGCCCTCTCCCCTAAGCGGGGGAGAGGGAGAAGATAAAGCCCTCTCCCCTGGGAGAGGGTTGGGTGAGGGGGTCGCCCAGCAAAAACATCAATTCCGAGGGGAGAGGTCCCAAATGCCCGCCGAGCGATTGCTGATAGATGAAATAAACTCCGCCGACCTCGTGGCACAGGTCCTCCGCGAAGCCGGCATCGACATGGTGTTCGGCATCTCGGGGGGCCACACCGGGCGGATCTTTCGCGGCCTCGAGAAGCAGCAGAACGGCATTCGCACCGTGCTGGTGCGCGAGGAAAGCCTCGGCGGCGTGATGGCGGAGGTCTACGGCCGGCTCAAGCGCAAGCCGGGCGTGCTGATCGGGCAGGGGCCGTGGGTGCTTGGCAACGGGCTGCTTGGCACCTTGGAGGCGCATCTCTCCAGCTCGCCCATGTTGCTGCTCACCGATTTCAGCGATCCCGCCAATCTGTCGCTGCATGGCCCCTACCAGTCCGGCACCGGAGATTACGGCGCGTGGGACGCACGTACCGCGTTCCGTGGCGTCACCAAGCAGGTGTTTCAGGCGCTCGAACCCGCCTCGGCCGTGCAAGCAACGCAGCTCGCGATCAAGCACGCGATGGCTGGTCAGCCGGGGCCGGTGGCGGTGCTGTACAGCCTCGCCTCGCTGTCGGGCTCCGTCGACGCTGAGTCCGAGCCGCGTCTCTACGCGACCTCGCTCTATTTGCCACCCGCGCCCCAAGCGGCGGATGCCTCGCTCGCCGCTTCCGCCGCGCGGGCGCTCGCAGCGGCGAAGAATCCCGTCATCATCGCCGGCAACGGCGTGCGGCTCGCGCAAGCTTACGAGCCGCTGGAACAACTCGCGGAAACACTGGGCATCCCGGTCGTCACCACCGCGTCGGGCAAGGGCGTGTTCGCCGAGACGCATCCGCTGGCGCTCGGGGTGTTCGGCACGTTCGGCCTCGCGGCGGCGAACGCGGCGGTGGCGGAGGCCGATCTCGTGCTCGTCGTGGGCTCGAAGCTCGGCGCGTCCGACACCGCGCGGGAAAACCCCGAGCTGCTGAACCCGGCGCGGCAGAGCTTTATCCAGATCGAGGTCGAGCCGCGCAACGCCTCCTGGACCTTCCCCGCCGAGCACGTGCTGATCGGCGACGCGGCGCTCGTGCTGCAACAGCTGCGCGAGGCGGTATCGGACCAAGGCCGACACGAGGCGGGCGTGCAGCGCGTCGCGGCGCATCGCAAGCGGCACGGCTATTTCGACGCGGATGCCTACGAAGCGCCTGGCACGCCGATCCATCCGCAGCGCATCATCGGCGAACTGCGCCGGAATCTTCCCCCGACGCCATCGTCACCTGCGACGCGGGCGAGAACCGCATCCTGATGACGCATCTCTATCAAACCCAGCGTGCCGGCGGCTTCCTGCAAGCGGCGGGCTCCGGCCCGATGGGCTTCGCGGTGCCCGCCGCACTCGGCGCCAAGCTGGTGCATCCCGATCGCCCCGTGCTGGCGGTCTGCGGCGATGGCGGGTTCGGCATGTCGATGAACGGCATGATGACCGCGCTCGAGCAGGACATCCCGATCGTCGCCGTGGTGTTCAACAACAAGGCGCTCGGCTGGGTGCTGCACGGCGGCGGGCCGTTCGCCGCCGAGTTCCGCGACTTCGACTTTTCCGCCATTGCCCGCGCGATGGGCTGCGGCGGCGTGCGGGTGAGCGATCCCAACCAGCTCGGCCCCGCCCTCCGCGAGGCGATCGCGTCGCGCCGCCCGACGGTGATCGACGTGGTGACGTCGCTGCATGACATCACCTTCGCCGACATTACCTCGCCGCTGGCGAAGATCGCTGCGCGGAAGTAGGGCCGCCCGACGCCCGCTCAGGCAGCGGGCGCCGGGCGCGCCCGCTGGTTGTAGAGCAGCTTCGCGCGCCGCTCCTGCTCCTCGGGTGACTGCTTGGACGGGTCCTCGGCGAGGTCGCTGCCGACCGCCATGCCCTTTTGCACCGCCGGGCGGCTGCCGACTTCCTCGAACCAGCGCTTGAAGTATTTGAACTCCTCAATGTCCTGGCCCTGGGATTTCCAGTTCACCGTCCACGGATAGGAGATCATGTCGGCGATGGTGTATTCGTCGCCGGCCAGATAGCGCCGGTCATACAGCCGGTTGTTGAGCACGCCGTACAGCCGGTTGGCTTCGTCGGTGAAGCGGCGCACGGCGTAGGACTGGTCGCCCTGCTTGTCGCCGAGCCGGCGGAAATGGCCGCACTCGCCGAGCTTCGGCCCCTGGTTGGCCATTTGCCAGATCACCCACTGCGTCACTTCGGTCTTGCTCCGGACGTCCTGGGGGAAGAATTTCCCGACCTTCTCGGCGAGATACATCATGATCGCGCCGGACTCGAACACGCTGATCGGCGCGCCGCCGCCCGCCGGATCGTGATCGACCAGCACCGGCATCCGATGGTTGGGGTTGAGCCGCAGGAACTCTTCCGAGAACTGGTCGCCGCGGCCGATGTTGCACGGCACGATGCGGTACGGCAGGCCGCATTCCTCGAGCAGGATCGTCACCTTCTTGCCGTTCGGCGTCGGCCAGAAATGCAGGTCTAGCATGGCGGCGTCTCCCTCGGATGAGGGATCAGCCTAGGCAGGTTCCGCTATTTCTGCCAAACGCCCTATAAGCCGAGCATGGGAGAACGCGCCGAGATGGTCGGTCGGGACCGGCCGAGGAGCGGCCTGTTCCTCACCGTGGTGCCGCCGATCGTGCTGCCGGTGTTCATGTCGGCGGCCGACAGCACGGCGGTCGCGACGGCGCTGCCGGCCATCGGTGCGGCGTTCGGCCATCTCGAGCAACTGCAATGGGTGGTGATCGCCAACCTGATCGCCGCCACCATCGCCTCGCCGGTATACGGCCGCCTTGGCGACCTGGTGGGGCGGCGACGGTTGCTGCTGGTCTCGCTCTGCGTCTACGCGCTGGCCTCGCTGGGCTGCGCCTCCGCGCCCGGCTTGCACTGGCTTCTGGCCGCGCGCGTGCTGCAAGGTTTCGGCAGCGGCGGCCTCGTCACGCTGGCGCAGGCGCTGCTCGGCGAGCATGTGCCGGCGCGGCAGCTCGGCAAGTATCAGGGGTATTTCGCCGCCTGCATCGTCGCCGGCTCTTCGTTCGGGCCGGTCGGCGGCGGGGTGCTGACCGAGTGGCTGGGCTGGCAGGCGGTGTTCCTCGCCAACGTGCCGCTGAGCCTCGTCGCACTCGTGCTCGCCAGCCGATTGCCGAAACTGGCGCATAGCCACGGCAAGCTTGCCTTCGACGTCTGGGGCGTCGTGCTGCTGACCCTGTTTATCGTGCCGCTGCTGCTGGCGCTGGCGCGGCTGCACTATCTCGATGCCGCCGAGGCGCCGATTATCGGCGGCTTTCTCGCCATCGCCGCCGTGGCGCTGCCGACCCTGCTGTGGCAGCAGCGGCGCAGCCCGGTGGCGCTGCTGCCGCTGAACCTGCTGCGCGAGCCAGCGATCTGGCGGGCGAACATCATGTCGGCCTGCTCGGGCGCCTCGCTGGTGGCGATGGTGACGTTCCTGCCGATCTACTTCCAGGTGGTCAGCGGCGCCAGCCCGGCGGTGTCCGGCTTGCTCCTGCTGCCGCTCACGGCGGGGGTCAGCGGCGGCTCGGTGCTGACCGGCTGGCTGGTGTCGGTCACGGGCCGCACCGCGATCCTGCCGACCATCGGCCTGATGATCACCGCGCTGACCTTGGTGGCGCTGGCGCTGTGGGCGCCGCAGATGAACCGCGTGCAGCTCTCGGTCGTGCTGGCGGTCGGCGGGGTGTGTCAGGGCACCTCGATGCTGGTGGCGCAGGTGACGGGCCAGATCGTCGCTGGGCCGCGCCGGCTCGGCGTCGTGGCGGGCGCGATTCAGCTCTCCCGCTCGCTCGGCTCCGCCTTCGGCGTGGCGATCGCCGGATCGGTGCTGTTCGGCGTGCTCGCCGCCCTCGACCCGGACACCGCTCGCCTGTTCGTCGAGATGGTGCGTCAGGGGCCGCGCCTGCTGGCCTCGCTGCCCGCCGAGCAGCAGGCGCTGGTGCAGGGCGAGCTCGCCGCCGCCTTCCGGGGCGTGTTCCTCACGGTGGCGTGCTTCTCCTGCGCCACGGTCGCGGTGGCCTGGACCATGCCGCTGCGTCGGGTTTAGCCCCGCCGGCATTGAATGCGGGGTGATGCGGCCGTATCCTTTCGGCAAAGGGAGTTGCGTCCGTGCCTGTTCCCGCGCCTGGAGCGATCGACTGCGACGTTCACGTCGCCCTGCCGGGCACCCACGTGCTGGTGCCGTATCTGGACGACTATTGGCGCGAGCACGTTCTGACGCGCGGGCTGGAGCGCGACAATCTCGACATCGGCGCCTATCCGCCCGGCTCGCCGCTCAGCGGCCGGCCCGACTGGCGGCCGCCGAGGGGCAATCCGGGGACCGATCTGGCGCTGCTCCAGTCGCAGCTGCTCGACGGGTTCGGGACGCAATTCGCCATCCTGAACTGCCTGCACGGCGCGCAGGTGATCTTCGGCGAGGATCTCTCCGCCGCGCTGTGCCGCGCGATCAACGACTGGATCGCCGCCGAGTGGCTCGACCGCGACCCACGCCTGCGCGCCTCCATCGTCATCCCGGCGCATAGCCCCGAGCTGTCGGCCGCCGAGATCGAACGTCTCGCGCCGGACCGGCGGTTCGTGCAGGTGCTGATGCTGGCGATGGGCGAGTTGCCACTCGGACGCCGACAGCACTGGCCGATCTATCAGGCGGCGGAGCGGCACGGCCTGCCGATCGGCGTGCACGCCGGCAGCAGTTTTCGCCACGCGCCGACCTCGCTCGGCTGGCCGTCTTACTATCTTGAGGATTACGTCGCGCAGTCCTCGGGCTTCGCCGGCGCGCTGAACTCGCTCATCACCGAGGGAGTTTTCGTGCAGTTCCCGCGGCTCAAGGTGGTGCTGATGGAGTCCGGCGTGAGCTGGCTGCCGAACTACATGTGGCGGGCCACCAAGACCTGGCGGGCGGCGCGCATCGAGGTGCCGTGGAACAAGCGCTCGCCGGCCGAGTTTGTCCGCGAGCATGTCCGCCTCACCACCCAGCCGTTCGACGCGCCGAGTGCCGCCGAAGTGGCGCGCATCGTCGAGGAGATCGGCTCGGACGAAGTTTTGCTATTCTCCACCGATTTCCCGCACTGGCAGTTCGAGGGTGAGGAGGCGGTGCCCGAGGGTATTCCCGAGGGGCTGATCAGGAAGATTCTCGTCGACAATCCTCTTAGAACGTACCCACGTCTCTCGTGAACCCGGAGAAGTAACCGATGAACGTCACGGTCATGGATCGCGCCCCCGAGGTCTCGACGCAGAGCCAATTGGGCTTCGTGGATTGCGACGTGCATCCCTACGTGAAGTCGGGGGCCGACCTCGACCCGTTCCTGCCGGAGCGCTGGCGGAAGCACCGCGCGACGATCGGCGGGCGCGGGCGGCAGGCGTTGTCGAACTCGCCGCAGTATTTCCGCCTGTCGCCCGGCACCGGGATGCGGCGCGATGCGTGGCCGCCGGACGGCGGGCACCCAGGCTCCGATCTCGGCTTCATGCGCGAGCAGGTGCTCGACAAATTCGGCGTGACGCACGGCATGATGCTGCCGCTGATCGGCCGTTGCTCCGACGAGCGCAACGTCGAGTTCGGCGCGGCGCTCTGCACCGCGGTCAATGACTGGCAGGCGCATGTGTGGTCCGACCCCGAGCCGCGCCTCAAGGGCTCCGTGCAGGTCACGGCGGAATACGCCGAGGCGGCGATCGCCGAGATCGAGCGGCGGGCGGGGGATAAGCGGTTCTCCCAGGTGATGATCCCGCCGCGCGGGCTGGAGCCGCTGGGGCGCCGGCGCTACTGGCCGATCCTCGAAGCCGCCGCCGCGAATGGGTTCCCCATCGCGCTGCATCTCGGCGGCACCAGCGGCCACGCCTCGACGGGCGGCGGCTGGCCCTCGTTCTATCACGAGGAGCATCACTCCTACGTGCAGAGCATGGAGGCGCTGGTGACGAGTTTGGTCACAGAGGGCGTGTTCGAGCGCATCCCAAATCTGCACGTGGTGCTGGTCGAGGGCGGCTTCGCCTGGCTGCCGTCGCTATGCTGGCGTCTCGACAAGCACTGGAAGCGGCTGCGCGAGGAGGTGCCGCATCTGAAGCGGCTGCCGTCGGAATATGTGCATGAAAACATCTGGGTCACGACGCAGCCGATCGAGGAGCCGGAACGACCCGAGGATCTGTTGCAGACCTTCGAGTGGATCGGCTGGGACCGCATCATGTTCTCGACCGACTACCCGCACTGGGACCAGGACGACCCGCGCTTCGCGATCAAGGTGAAGCTGCCCGAGGAGTTCCGGCGCAAGCTGTTCCGCGACAACGCCATGTCGCTGTACGGCCTCGCCTGAGCGATGGCCCGGCATGTCGTCGCCAGCGTGGGCGAGATCGCGCCGGGGGACTGCAAGATCGTCGCCGTGCAGGGCCGCGAGATCGGCGTGTTCAACGTTGGCGGCGAGCATTTCGCGCTGATCAACCGCTGCCCGCACGAGGGCGCGCCGCTGTGCCGCGGCGTGCTCGTCGGCCTCGCGGAATCGGATCGTCCCGGCCAGTTCCGCCTGGTGCGGCAGGGCGAGATGCTGCGCTGCCCGTGGCACGGCTGGGAGTTCGACATCCGCACCGGCCAATCCTGGTGCGATCCCGACACGGTGCGCGCGCGCAGCTACGCGGTGACGGTGGAGCCGGGCGAGACGCTGGCGAAGGGGCCGTTCGTCGCGGAGACCGTGCCGGTCAGCGTCGAGCGGGAATACGTGGTCATCGAGGTTTGAGGGAGCCTCGCGCGTCGTCGCAAGCTGCTCTTAAGCGGTCTTACCACTACATAAAATAGTGATATAAGCCTGACTTGCATTTTGTGCCGTAGAAAATACATGCGCTCTCGAGGCGTGGCCTGCGGGACGGAGTAGCGGAACAGGGCGTGCCTCGGAACGAGCATCAGGAGGAGATCGGATCATGCCGCTCGACGCCACCGCTGCACCGCGTACGATCACGGCCACGCTGCACTACCTGAAGCGTGGCGCGGAGAAACCCGCACGCTACGTCATGGAGCCGCCTCCGGGCGTGCCTGCCTGGAACGGGATCGACGATCCGCATGAGGTCAGGATCGAGGATGCGCGCGGGCGGGAGCCGGAATTCAGCCTGGACCGCCACGGCTTCGCCCTGCTCAAGGCGCCCAGCCGCGTCCGCGATTTCTACTCGCCCGAGGAGGTGAAAAGCATCTATTACCCGGAGGTGGAGCGTCTCTTGCGCGACACACTCGGGGCCGCGCGCGTCGTCGTGTTCGATCACAACGTACGCAACGGCGCGCGTGCCGACCTGCCGCAGCCGTCGCGGCGGGTGCATAACGACCACACGATCAACTCCGCGCCGCGCAGGGTGCGCGATCACCTCGGAACCGACGCCGATGAGCTGCTGAAGCATCGCTTCGGCATCATCAATGTCTGGCGTCCGATCCGTGGGCCGGTGCTGGATTCACCCCTGGCCCTCTGCGACGCGCGGAGCTTCACCGACGCCGACCTGATCGCGAGCGACCTGGTTTATCCGCATGTCCGGGGCGAGACGTCATCGGTGGAGTACCAGCCGGGGCATCGCTGGTACTATTTCTCCGAGCAGCAGCCCGATGAAGTCGTGCTGATCCGGGTGCATGACAGCGCGAATGACGGGCGCGCGCGTTTGTCGTTCCACACCTCGTTCGACAATCCTCTGGCGCCGCCGGACGCGCCGCCGCGCGAGAGCATCGAGGTTCGCAGCCTGGTGTTCTTCCCGCCGGGTGCCTGAACCAGATCGCGCGTTGCTCGTCCGCCCCACCGGCCGTCAGAACGGCGTGGGGGGCGGACGCCGCATGATCGCGACGAGCAGCAGGCAGAGGAACGCGCCGACCGCCGCCGCCATGAAGCCGTCGATGAAAGAGAGCACCGACGCCTGCTGGGCAACCGTCGTTGCCAGCAAGCGCGCGGCCCGCGCGGCGGCCTCCCCGAGATCGGCGGTCCGCGCGCCGACCGCCGCCTGATACGCCGACAGCCGATCAACGGTCGTCCCGGCGATGCCGTCGACATGCAGCCCGACGAGGTTGGAATGGAGCTGCTCGCGCATCCGCACGAAGGTCTGCATGAAGGCGGTGCCAAGCTCGCCGCCGAACAACCGGCTGATCTGGAGGAGACAGCCAATGGTGAGCGCGTCGGACGGATTGATCGAGCGCACGATCAGGACGATCAGGGCGGTGAGCGCGAAGGACTGCCCGATCGCCTGGAGGATCTGCGACGGCAGGAAATCCACCGTCGCCCATTGGCTCGTGAGATCGGTCGCCATCACGCAGGCGACGCCGATGAGGCCCGTGCCGAACGCCAGCACCCATCGCGCATCGACCCGACGCAGCAGGGCACCGAGCGGCAGGACGATGACGATCTGCGGCAGCGCGATCCACAGCAGCACGGTGCCGACCTGCAGCTCGCGGAAATTCTGCACGCTCTGCAGATAGGTCGGGATGATGTAGGCGGTCGAGAGGATGATGAAGCGGAAACCGGCCAGCAGCAGCAACAGCAATGGCAGGTTCTCGCGAACCATCAGCCGGATGTTCAGGAACGGCCGCGGCGTCACCAGCTCGCGCAGCACGAAGATCACCGTGAAAAGCCCGCCCAGCGACAACAGCCCGACGACAGGGCCGCTGCTGGTCCAATCCAGCCGATTGCCCTGATCGAGTCCGGCATAGAGCAGGGTGAAGCCGATCGCGGCATAGGCCAGTCCGGGCCAGTCCAGGTCGCGCAGCAAGCCAGTGTTGATATTCTCGCGCGGCACGCCGTACCAAATGCAACCGAACATCACAGGCAGCAGGGCGCAGTATTGCCAGTCGATCCATCGCCATGACAGGTGATCGGAATACCAGCCCTCGAGCGAGGCGGCGACGTTCTGCGACAGCTCGGAATTCATCGCGTAGACAGCGAGGGCGTAGATGATGAGGCGCGCCGGCAGGCTGCGGATGATGAAGCTGATGGTGAGCGGGATGAACGTGCCCGAGGCCACGCCGCCGAGAAACTGCATCGCGAGGAACGCGGAGAGGTTCGGCGACAGCGGACCGAGCAGGCTCGTCATGAAGAACGTCAGGATGGCGAGCAGCAGGACCCGCCGGACGCCGAACACCGCCCCGAGATAGGGCGAGCAGACGCCGGTGAGCATCTGGCCCAGCCCGAAGGCGGTGGTAATCCAGGCGCCCTCGTCGAAACCGGCGGAGAGGCCGCCGCGCAGATCGGCGACACCGAAGCTCGTCACCCGGCTGCCGAGGGTCGCGATGATCGAGCCGATCAGCACGCCGAGAATGCCGATGTAGCAGCGGTTCGAATCCAGGCTGAGGCGGGGATGCGCCGGGGCCTGCGGATGCAGCGCGACACCAACCGCGCTCACCGGCGCCAGATGGAGTGTCATCGGCTTGCGGGGGTGCCAGTCTTGCGCGTGTCGATCCTTGCCTCGACCGACATGCCGGGGCGCACCAGCGCGCCGAGCGAGGGATTGGGGTCGAGCACGATCTTGACCGGCACGCGCTGCACCACCTTGGTGAAATTCCCGGTCGCATTGTCGGGCGGCAGCAGCGCGAAGGTGCTGCCGGTGCCAGGCGACCAGCTCTCGACATGGCCGGTCAGCACGAGGTCGGGAAACGCATCGACGGTCACGCGCGCGGGGTCGCCACCCCGTACGTTGGTCATCTGCGTCTCCTTGTAGTTGGCGATCACCCACAAGTTGGGCAATGGAACCATCGCGATCACTTGCGCGCCGACGTTGACGAATTGGCCGGGGCGAACCTGGCGCTGGCCGACCAGGCCGTCGGCCGGTGACAGGATCCTCGTGTAGACGAGATTGTCGCGCGCGAGCTTGACCGCTGCCTCGGCGGCGCGCACCTGCGCTTCGAGCTGTTCCTGCTGCACGTCGAGGCTGGCAAGCAGGGCCTTCTGTTGGTCGAGCTGCGCGACGTTCAGCGCGAGTTGTGCCGCCGTCCGCTTCTGGTTGGCCTCCGCCTGCTCGACCAGCTGCGGCGTCCCGGCGATCCGGGTCTGCAGCAGGTCAATCTGGCGCCGAGCCTCCAGCGTGTAGCGTTCAAGGTCGGCGGCGGTCGCCTGGATGGTCGCGCCGGCCTGGCGGATCAGCGCGCGTTGCACGTCCCGCTGGTTGGCGAGGTTCGACAATGTGGCCTGCGCGGCGGCGAGATTGGCCTCGGCCTGTTCCAATTGGGCGCGGTAGTCTGACGGCTCGATCTCGACGATCAGGTCGCCCTTGTGCACGGCCTGATAGTCGCTGACCGCGACGGTCGCGACGTAGCCGGAGACCTTGGCGGAGAGCGGCGTGACATCGCCGACCATGTAGGCATCGTTGGTCGCCTCGTAGCGTGCGGCGCCGGTCCAGCGGTTCCAGTGTCCGGCGGCGTACCAGGCGAGGAAGCAGGCCCCGATCACGAGCCCGACGCGCGCCGCGGGGAACAGCCATCCGGGCGCGGCGGGGCGCCCCCGGGCCGACACCGGCGGCGTGGCTTGTGGCAGGCCGGACATCAACGGTCCCCCTTGCGCATCGTGTTCGATCTCCCATCCTAGGGGAGCGTCGGCCCATACTATGAGCGATCGATGCGCCGGCGCGAGGACTTGCGGCATCGCGGGGATTGGCGAAAGGGAGAGCGACGATGGCAAGCCGGAAATCCGAAGCCGAATGGCAGGGCGATCTCAAGAGCGGCCGTGGCACGATGAAGCTCGGCAGCGGCGCCTTCGAGGGTCAGTACTCGTTCAATTCGCGTTTCGCCGAGGGCACCGGCACCAACCCCGAGGAGCTGATCGCGGCGGCGCACGCCGGCTGCTTCTCGATGGCGCTATCCGCGGCGCTGACCGAGGCGGGGCATCCGCCGACCAAAATCCACACCACGGCCAACGTGCATTTCGGCCCGGTGCCCGGCGGCTTCGCGATTTCGCGGATCGACCTTCAGACCGAGGGATCGGTGCCCGGCATCGACGCGGCCGCCTTCGAGAAAGCCGCCGAGGGTGCCAAGCAGAACTGCCCGGTCTCGAAGGCGCTGAAGGCGGTCGAGATCACGCTCGCGACCAAGTTCGTCTGACGCGGCGGATCCCGCGGGTCCCAACCCAGATCCGCGCCAATCCAGAGAACAGCAGCCCAAGGATGCCGGCTCGGGCACCGCGCGCACGCCATCGAAGCTCGTGTCGACGCCTACCTTGAACGGCAACCCATCCGTCGTGTAGGCGAAAATGTAGTCGGGTCGGACGCGCGTGTTACTCGTGTGTGCCGACGAACATCGTGTGCATATCGCGCAGTTTCTGCTCGTCCTCCGGACTTAGGTTCATGGGACCCAGAACGATGTCGACCTTCTCGATCTTTCCGGTGAACGGAAAAGGTGGTTTGTAGGTGTCGGTCACGGGCGAGCCCGTATCCGCGCCGACGCCGAACGTATCGATTCCGAATCGCACCGCCACCGTGTGCGCCAGCCGAGCCCGGCCGACTTCCTGGCCGTCGATGCCCAGCACCGCTTCGCCGCCTTTGCCCAGTCCGCCGCCGTCATACGAGAATTCCATCAACACGGTAGACTTGCCGACAGGAAGCGGAATGTCGGAGACAAGGTTGGTTCGTTCCCGGTCGAACCAGTTGTAGCAGTAGACGAGCTTTCCGTCCTGCACGTAGAGCGAATAGCCTGCCGAGGATCCGCCGGCCGCCACGATGACGCCCTGCCCGCCCTTAGTCTCGGGATGCCTAGTTTCGCCGTGCGGCTTGCCGTCGATTCTGCTCGAATTCATGTCCACGCCTCCTGTCTGTCAGGTCATTGCCGTCGGATTGCTAGGCATCCGTCCGGCGAGCCATTCGATGTCAGTAGGGCGAAGTTCCGTAGAACCGCCCGAACCGCGCGGCTCGGAAGCCGAACAGTTGCAGCAGGGTCTCCGATGCGTAGTGCCGCACGGAGGGATTGAGCGAGAGGAACCAGTTCTCCTGCGGCATGTAGATCGGCAGCGTGTAGAAGGCGAAAATCCCGGCGCGACGTGATGAGGCCGTGCGGTTGAACCCCGTGCGGTGCCAGACGCGGCCCTCCATGACCACCATCGTTCCGGCCGGCGCCTCGAGCGGGATGGTCTCGGCGCCGTCGCCTTCGCCGGGCATCCGGTTGAGCTTGTGGCTGCCGGGGACGATGCGCGTCGCACCGTTCTCGTCGGTGAAGTCGTCCACCGCCCAGGCGACGTTGACGCCCTGGATGCCGCCCCAGGGCTGCGGGGCGAAACCCTGGTCGGCGTGCAGGACCATCTCGCCGCCGCCGGGGCCGGTGATGTTGGCGGAGATGTTGGAGAGCTGCGCCGGCCAGCCGAGCAGGGCGCGGACGAAATGCAGCGCCGTCGGGTGCTCGGCGAGATCGCAGAACACCGGGTCGCGGCTCGGCAGGTTCCATACCCGCTGGTTCGTTTCGTCCTCCGGGTTGTCCATGATGAAGCGGGTGTTCCAGCCGCGCGCGCGGTCCTCCTCGGCGGCGCGGTAGAGCGCGTCGCGCACCCGTGCCAGGGTGGCGCCCGCGAGCACGCTGTCGATGCGGCAGAGTCCGTGCTCGGCGAGGTCGAGCCGCGCCTGATCGAGGTCGCGGGTCAGCTGCGGCAGCCGGTACGCGGTCATGCTGCTCGACATGACGATGTCCTCCGATGCGTCTTGCGGTTGACGGCAGCTAACCACGCCGCGCGCGGCCGGCAAACCCTATGCGGCGCGGCTCGGGGACACCTACACTCCGGTCGCCAGGCAGAGGGAGCCGCTTGTGTCGCCCTTCGATTTCGGCGCTCTGTTGCTGTTCGCGGCCGCGATCATCGGCGTGGTGAACGATCGCTGGATCGGGCTGCCGGGGCCGGTGAGCCTGCTGATCGGCGCGCTCGGCTTCTCGCTCGCGCTCATGGCGATCGATCCGCTGCTGCCGCATCACTACCTGATGGCGATGGCGCGGCAGGCGCTGTCGACCACCGTGTTGCCGCACGTGCTGCTCGACGGAGCGCTCGCCTTCCTGCTGTTCGCCGCCAGCTTGCATGTCAGCCTCGACGAGCTCAAGACCAACAAATGGACCATTCTCCGCCTCGCGACCGGCGGGGTGATCCTCTCGACCCTGATCTTCGGCGCGCTGATCTGGCTGGCGTTTCAGGCCGGACCCGAGCCGGTGCCGCTGAAATGGTGCTTCGTGCTCGGCGCCATCCTGGCTCCGACTGATGCCGTGGTGGTCGACGGGGTGCTACGGCGGGTGAGCTTGCCGGCCTCGCTCAAGGCGGCGATCTCGGGCGAAAGCCTGTTCAACGACGGCGTGGGCGTGGTGATCTTCCTGGTGGCGCTGTCCGCCGCACAGGGGGCCACCGGAGTCGTGGGTCGCGGCGCGGTCGCGGCGCAGCTGCTGGTCGAGAGCGCGGGCGGCGGGCTGATCGGGGTCGCCACCGGATTCGTCGCCGCCGCGGCGACACGCCGGGTGCGCAGCTACAACGTCGAGCTCACGATCTCCCTGGCGCTGGTGCTCGTCACCTATCGCCTGGCGCAGACGCTCGGTGTCTCCGGCCCGATCGCGGTGGTCGCGGCGGGGCTGCTGGTCGGCAACCAGAAACGCCGGCCGTCCGGCGACGGCACGGAGGGCGCCGACATCGCCGCTTTCTGGGGCCTGGTGGACGAGCTGCTGAATGCCATGCTGTTCCTGCTGATCGGCTTTCAGATGCTGGTCGTCGAGGTTGACCGGGTGCAGCTCGTGGCGATCGTCGCGTCGATCCCGCTGTCGCTGATCGCGCGGGCCGCCAGCATCAGTGTGCCGATGCTGGTGCTTAGCATCCGCACGCATGACCGGGGCAGGGGAATCGCCGTTCTCACCTGGGCGGGGATGCGCGGCGGGATTTCCGTGGCACTCGCGCTCACCCTGCCCGAGACGCCCTATCGCGAG
Source organism: uncultured Alphaproteobacteria bacterium (assembly GCA_963795435.1). Taxonomy (GTDB): domain Bacteria; phylum Pseudomonadota; class Alphaproteobacteria; order Acetobacterales; family Acetobacteraceae; genus JAFKFI01. The sequence goes on along the minus strand of CAWCHV010000007.1, from coordinate 1,480,758 downwards.
GCGCTGCTCACCGTCTGCTACGCCGTCGTGGTGTTCTCGATCGTCGTGCAAGGGCTGACCATGCCGCGCTTGGTTCGTTGGCTGGCCGGCCCAGTGCCGTCGGCGTGACTAATGCCGATCCGAGTTCAATCGCTCTCATATTGCTTGAACATCGAACCGCTCCTGGCTAGGGTGATCGGCGGCAAAAGGCATTCAACCGCGCGCGGGCTGATTTCGGCCGCCGCCAGTCCCAGGTAATAGACGATGCGGCACCGCGGACCAGGGCGCGATCGCCCGGTTGGTCGGCTCAGTCGGCCCGCCATGCTCGCAGCTTCATTGCTGGTCGCGGCGTGGCTCGGCGGCTGCAAGGACGAGAACAAGCTCGCCGTGCCGCCGCCACCCAAGGTGAGCGTGGCGCATCCAGTGCAGCAGAAGGTGACGCCCTATTTCGAGGGCACCGGCAACACCGCCGCGGTCAATCAGATCGATCTCGTCGCCCGGGTGAAGGGCTTCCTGTCGGCGATCAATTACCAGGACGGCGCGGCGGCCAAGGCGGGCGAGACCCTGTTCGTGATCGAGCAAGCGCCGTACCAGGCGCAGTTGCAGCAGGCGCAGGCGTCGCTGACCATCGCTCAGGCGAAACTGGTGCAATCGCAAGCCGAGTTCGAGCGGCAGCAGACGCTGCTGCGCCAGAACGTCACCGCGCAATCGACGCTCGATCAGGCACGCGCCAAGCGGGATAGCGACCAGGGCGACGTCACGAACGCGCAGGCCGGCGTGACCATCGCGGCGATCAACCTCGGCTACACCCATGTCGCGGCGTCGTTCGATGGCGTGGTGACCCAGCACCTTCAATCCGTCGGCGCGCTGGTCGGCGCGGATGGCAACACCAAGCTCGCGACCCTCGTGCAGCTCAACCCGATCTATGCCACCTTCAACGTGAGCGAGCAGGAGGTGCTGCGCATCCGCGACAGCCGGGCCGGCGCGCGCGTCACCCAGGCGGATTTCGGCAAGTTTCCGATCGAGATCGGGCTGATGAACGAGGAGGGCTACCCGCACAAGGGCGTCATCCAGTACATCGCCCCCGAGCTCGAACTCGCAGACCGGCACCATCCTGGTGCGCGGCGTGTTCCAGAACGACGACCGCGCACTGCTGCCGGGGTTCTTCGTGCGCGTTCGGGTGCCGCTCTCGAACGAGCCTGCGACCGCGCTGCTGGTGCCGAACAGCATTCTCGGCTCCAGCCAGGAAGGGCGATACGTGCTGGTCGTCAATGCCCAGGACGAGGTGGAGCAGCGCGCCGTGAAGCTCGGCGCGGTGGTCGGCAATCTCCGGGTCATCGAGTCCGGGCTCAAGCCGGACGACCGCGTGATCGTCACGGGAGCCGGGCGCGCGGTGCCGGGCCGCAAGGTGGCGGCGACCGACACGACGATCGCGGCGGCCGCTCAGGGAAACGCCCCGGCCACGACCGCCAGCGCCGCGAAGTGACGGCCCGGAGCGCCCGGCCATGATGTCGAAGTTCTTCATCGAGCGGCCCGTCCTCTCGAACGTGCTGGCCATCGTCATCGTGCTGATCGGGATCGTCGCGGTGATCGACCTGCCGATCGCGCAATACCCGAACGTGGTGCCGCCGACCGTCTCGGTGACGACACGCTACCCCGGCGCCAGCGCCCAGACCGTGATCGACACCGTCGCCCTGCCGATCGAGCTGCAGGTCAACGGCGTCGAGCACATGATCTACATGCAGTCGACCAGTGCCAGCGACGGTACCTACACGCTCACGGTCACGTTCGACATCGGCACCAACCTCGATTTCGCCCAAGTGCTGGTGCAGAACCGCGTCTCGGCCGCGCTCGCCTCGCTGCCCCAGGCGGTGCAGGCGCAGGGCGTGGTGGTGCAGAAGAAATCCACCGCGATTCTCCAGATCGTGACGCTCACCTCGCCCGAGGCAAAATTCGACAGCCTTTTCATGAGCAACTACGCCAGCATCAACCTGGTGAACGAGCTCTCCCGGCTGCCGGGGGTCGGCAATGTCGTCGTGTTCGGCGTCGGCGAGTACGCCATGCGGATCTGGATGGATCCGAACAAGCTCTATACTTACGGGTTGACGCCGCAGGACGTCATCGACGCGGTCAAGCAGCAGAGCCAGCAGGTCGCCTCCGGCCAGACCGGCGTTCCACCCGCGCCGGCGGGGCAGGATTTCCAATATACCGTGAACGTGGAGGGACGGCTCGCCGACCCGGCGCAGTTCGGCAACATCGTCATCAAGGCGCAGAGCGGGCAGGGCGGGCGGCTCGTGCGGCTCAGGGATGTCGCGCGCGTCGAACTCGGCGCGCAGACCTACTCCCAGATCTGCAACGTGAACGGCAAGCCCGCGGCCGGCATCGCGATCTTCCAGACGCCGGATGCCAACGCGCTCGACGTCGCGAACCGGGTGAAGGCCAAGATGGCCGAGCTCGGTCGCGCCTTCCCCCAGGGCCTCGTCTACGCCGTCCCGTTCGACACTACGGGCTTCGTCAAGGCGTCGATCCACGAGGTTTGGGTGACGCTCGGCGAGGCCGCCGTGCTCGTGCTCATCGTCATCCTGGTGTTCCTGCAGAACCTGCGCGCGACCTTGGTGCCCGCGACCACCGTGCCGGTGACGATCATCGGGGCCTTTGCGGCGATGGCGGCGCTCGGCTTTACCATCAACATCTCGACGCTGTTCGGCATCGTGCTCGCCATCGGCATCGTGGTCGACGACGCGATCGTCATCGTCGAAGGGGTCGATCGCTACATCGAGCGCGGCATGACCGGCCACGACGCCGCAATCAAGGCGATGGGCGAGCTGTTCGGGCCGATCATCGGCATCACGCTGGTGCTGATGTCGGTGTTCATCCCGGCGGCCTTCATCCCTGGGCTCACGGGCCGGATGTTCGCCCAGTTCGCGCTGGTGATCGCGGCGACCGCGCTCATCAGCGCGATCAACGCGGCGACCTTGAAGCCGACGCAGTGCGCGCTCTGGCTCAGGCCGGCCGTGCCGCCGGAGAAGCGCAACTTCTTCTACCGCTTCTTCAACCGCTGCTACGATCCGATGGAGCGGGGCTACGCGCGGCTCGTCGGTTGGACGGTGGGGCGCGCCGGCCTCACGGTGGTCGTCGCGCTCATCGTGGCCGGGCTCGGCTTCTGGGGCATCGCGCGGCTGCCGAGCGCGTTCATCCCGAACGAGGACCAGGGCTACGCCATGTTGGCCGTGCAGCTGCCCGACGGCGCCTCGCTCGAGCGCACCGAGGCGGCCATGCAGCGCGCCACAAAAATCGCGCTCGATACGCCGGGCGTCGCGGAGGTGGTGACGATCGCCGGCATCTCGGTGCTCGACAACAGCGCCACCCTCGCCAACGCGGGCGTGAACTACGTCATCCTCAAGGACTGGGGCGAGCGCGGTAAGGTCAAGGGCGAGGATCTGCGCTCGATCCTCGAGCACATCCAGGGCGAGCTCGGCAATCTGCCGGACGGGACGGGCTTCGTGATCGTGCCGCCGCCGATCCAGGGCATCGGCAATTCCGGCGGCTTCGCCCTGATGATCGAGCAGCGCGACGGCAGCTTCGACTACGACAGCCTGGGGCGCGCCACGCAGGCGGTGGTGGAGGAGGCGAACAGCCAGTCGGCGCTGCAGCACGTCCTCACCACGTTCCGCGCCGACGTGCCGCAGGTGCGGCTCATCGTCGACCGCACCAAGGCCGAGAGCCTGCGCGTCTCGGTGGGCGACGTGTTCTCGACCCTGAGCTCGTATCTCGGATCGAGCTATGTCAACCAGTTCAACCGGTTCGGTCTGGCCTTGCAGGTCTATGTGCAGGCCGATTCGCCCTACCGGCTGCATCCCGAGGAGATCCTGAAGCTTTACGTGAAGAGCCAGGACGGCAACATGGTGCCGATCGGCTCGCTCGCCACGATCGAGCCCGTCATCGGCCCGTCGCTCATCACGCTGTATAATCTCTATCTCGCGTCGAACGTGATCGGCGCACCCGCGCCGGGGTTCAGCTCGGGGCAGGCGATGGGTTTGATGGACCAGATCACCGCCCAGACCCTGCCGCCCGGCACGGGCGCATCGTGGACCGGGATGTCGTACCAGGAGCTGGTGGTCGGCAATCAGATCTACTACGCCTTCGGCCTCGCCGTGCTGCTGGTCTATCTCTGCCTCGCCGGCCAGTACGAGAGCTGGATCCTGCCCCTTGCGGTGATCCTCGCCGTGCCGCTCGCGCTGGTCGGGCCGGCGCTCGCGCTCGGCGGGCTCGGGCTCGCCAACAACCTCTACACGCAGATCGGGCTGATGCTGCTGATCGCGCTGTCGGCGAAGAACGGCATCCTGATCGTGGAGGTCGCGCGCGAGCACCGGCTGATCGACGGCCATCCGATCCTGCAATCCGCTGTCGAGGCGTCGCGCACGCGGTTCCGGCCGATCCTCATGACCTCCTTCGCCTTCATCTTCAGCGTCGTGCCGCTGGTGTTGGCGACCGGCGCGGGTGCGGCAGCGCGCGTGTCGCTCGGTCTCTCCGTGTTCAGCGGCATGATCGCCTCGACCTGCCTCACGGTGCTGGCCGTCCCCTCGTTCTTCGTCGTGCTGCAAGGCTTCGAGGAGCGGCGCAAGGCGCGCAAGGCCGTCGCTTCCGCGCCGCGGCCGGCGCAGTGAGCGCCCGCGCTCTCATCCTCGCGGGCTCGCTGTGCAGTTCGGCATCGCTCGCGCAGTCGAGTTTCCCCCTGCCGCCCGAGCCGCCGGCGAAGATGCCGCCCGCCACCACCCTGCCGAGCTACCGATCGCATCCGCCGCTCGGCGCCGAGGCGCCGCCGCCGGTGCCGCCGAGCGCGCAATTGCCGACGATGCGCGGCCGCGACCTTGGTCCGGAATCCGCGTTGCCCCATCCGCCCGCCACCACCCTGCCGACCTTCCGCCAGGAGGCCTACCCGCAAGCGATCCCGTCCGAGCGCCCGGCCGGCAAGGCGATCATGGTGCCGAACGGCAACGGCACCAGCACGATCATCAACCCGGACGGCACCGTCACAACGGTGCCCACGCCGCCCCGCTGAACCCGATCCGGACCCGAACATGCAAACCAGCCTGAGGCCACCGAGCCCTATGCGCGCTGTTCCGTTGAGCGCGCTGTTGCTGTTGCTGTTGCTGGCGCTGGCGGGCTGCAACCCCGCGCGAGTCGCGGCGACCCGCGACTACAGCGGACCGGCGCTGCCGCGACCGGAGCGGGTGCTGGTGCGGGATTTCGCGATCACGCCGCAGGACGTGCGTCTCGACCAGGGCATTCGGGCACGCCTGACGCAGGCGACGAGCGACCAGCCGCTGAGCGCGCAGCAGCTCCAGGTCGCGCGCCAGGCGAACGCGACGTTGAGCGAGACCTTGGTGGCCCAACTTCGCCAAGCCGGCATCCCGGCCGAGCGTATCGTGGGTCAAGTCGGGCCGGAGCGCGGCAATACGGTGCTCATCGAGGGGCAGGTCGTCTCGGTCGACGAGGGAAACAAGACGAGGCGAACCCTGATCGGGCTCGGCGCCGGCCGCAGCAGCATTACGGCCGACGCGCAGTTGTTCTACCGCGAGGGTGGCGCCGCGCCGCGATTGCTGGAGGGCTTCGAGAGCAGCGCGGATAGCGGCCACGCGCCGGGTGCCGCCGAGACGATGGGGGCGGGCGCTGCCGCCGGCTCCGGGATCGCCGCTTCGGCGGCCGCGAGCGCCGGGCTGCACGGCGTCTCGGAGCGGCGGGCCTCCTCGCCGGAGGATCTCGCGCGCAAGATCGCCGAGGGGCTCGCGCCGCGCATCGCGCAGTATTTCGCCTCGCAGGGCTGGATTGCGCCCGTCCGTTGAACGTGGGTGAGGGAGTTGGCGTGATGGGTAGACCGACGAGATATTTCCTGGTGGCGCTGCTGCTGCTTGCCGGAGGCGCGGCAACGGCGGCGGCGCAATAGCCGAGCAAGGCGCAGACCGACGCGATCCGCCAATCCTGCCGCGCGGACTACCAATCGCACTGCGCCGACGTGCCGACCGGCGGGAAGGAGGCGCTCGCCTGCTTGCAGCAGAACGCCGCCAGCCTGTCGCCGGCGTGTCAGCACGCGGTCGCGGCCGTCGGCGGCGGTGCCGCTGCGAAGCCGGCACCCTCGGCGGCCCCGTCGCAGGCCGCGCGCGAACCGGGGGCGGCGCGGGAGAAAGCCGCCCAGGTGCGCGAGGCCTGCGGCATGGATTACCGTGAGCATTGCCGTGGCATCCGGCCGGGCGGCGGGCGCGCGATGTCCTGCCTCGCCGAGCACGAGGCCTCGTTGTCGCCCGGCTGCCAGCGGGCGATGAGCGCCATGCGGCAAGCGCGATAGCGACGAGGGTGCGATGAGCGTTTCGAGGAAACTGCTGACCGCCGCTTTGCTCGCGGCATCGCTGGTGCTCGGGGCCGCGCCCGCGCTCCACGCACAGCAGGCCGCTGCACCGGCGGCTTCGTGGCCGCACATGCTGACCGAGAACGGCGCCACCGTGGAGGTCTACCAACCGCAGGCGATATCCTGGCCCGACCACGGCACGCTCATCACCCGTGCGGCGATGTCGATCACCCGGCCCGGCAGCAAGACGCCGATCCTCGGCACGGTCGAGGTGGCGTTCGCGACGCAGACCGACATGGCGACGCGCCAGGTCACGCTGACCGACCCGAAGCTCGTCGCCTCGCACTTCCCCTCGCTCGACACCGGCCAGGCGGTGCAGCTCGACGAGCGGATCAAGACGGCCCTCGGCGGGATCGCTGCCAAGCAGGTGCCGCTCGACGCCATCGTGCTGAGCCTCAACGACACGGCGCAGCCCGCGCCGGTCGCGCTGAACAACGACCCGCCGGAGATTTTTCACAGCGCGCGGCCGGCCAGCCTGGTTGTGTTTGACGGCGACCCGGTGCTGGCGCCGGTGGATAGCATCGGCCTCGAATTCGCGGTCAACACCAACTGGGACGTATTCTTCGACGCGGCCGGCAGCGGCACCTGGTACCTGCTGAACAACGGCGCGTGGTTCGCGGGCCCGGCGGCGAAGGGGCCGTACAAGCCGGTCGACAGATTGCCCGCGGTGTTTGGTGACATCCCGAACAATCCGAATTTCGCGGCGGTCCGCAAGAGCATTCCGGCGCGCCCGATCAAGCCGGCGGACGCACCGACGGTCTTCGTCAGCACCAAGCCCGCCGAGATCATCGTCACCACCGGCCCGCCAGCCTTCGCGCCGGTGCCGGGGACCGCGCTGCAGCAGATGAAGAACAGCAATGCCACGCTGTTCCTCGATACCAATACCGGCCGCTTCTACTATCTCGTCTCCGGCCGCTGGTTCGCCTCGACCGGGCTCGACGGACCGTGGACCTTCGCCACGCCTGACCTGCCGCCCGATTTCGCGATGATCCCGCCGAACAGCAACGCGGGCGGCGTGCTCGCCTCGGTTCCCGGTACCGCGCAGGCGCAGCAAGCCCTGATCGAGGCGCAGATCCCGCATCAGGCGACGCTCAAGCGCGACGCGGCGAAGCTCACCGTCGCCTATGTCGGCGAGCCCGACTTCAAGCCGATCCCCGGAACCAGTGTCGCCTATGCGGTGAACACCCCGGAGCAGGTGCTGGAGGTCGGCGGCAAATACTACGTGGTCTTCCAGGGCGCCTGGTTCGTCGGCGCGTCGCCGACCGGGCCGTGGGCGCTGGCCGACAGCGTTCCGGCGGCGATCTACGCGATTCCGCCAAGCTCGCCAGTCTATAACGTAACATACGTAAAGGTCTACGGGTCGACGCCCGAGACCGTCACCTTCGGCTATACTGCCGGCTACGCGATGGGCTTCATCACCGCCGGCGTGCTGGCCTACGGGACGGGCTATTACTATCCGCCGGTGGTGGTGCCGGGCCGGGTGCCGGCCTATCTGCCGTATCCCTACTCATACGCGGGCGGGATCTACTACAATCCCGCCAACGGCGCCTGGGCGCGCGGCGGCGCGGTGTATGGGCCGTATGGAGGTGCCGCGAAGGGCGGCGCCTACTACAATCCTACGACTGGCGGTTACGCGCGGGGTGGGGCGGTGTATGGCCCCAATGGCGGGGCCGGGGCGTGGTCCGCCTATAACCCGAGCACCGGAACCTACTCGCACGGCAGCGCCGCCTGGGGGCCGAACGGCGGTACCGCGCACGCCAATTTCGACAATCCGCGCTATGGCCTCGCCGGCAGCACGACGCAGACCGCCAACGCCTACGGGCGCTGGGGATCGAGTGTCGCCACTGGGCCGAACCAGACCGTCCATACCGAGAGCGCCAGCAACGCGCGCGGGTCGGCCGGGGCGATCTCGTCGAGCACCGGCGCAGCGGCGGCCGGTGTGCACGGGCGCGGCGGCAACAACGCCGCCGTCGCGCGCGGCCCGAGCGGCAACGTCTATGCCGGTGCGGACGGCAACGTCTACAAGCACACCGACAGCGGCTGGTCGAAATGGGACAACGGATCCTGGAACCAGGCGCAGAAGCCCGCCGCGTCCGGCAACCGGCAGTCCGGCCAGGCGCGCACCCAGCCGGCGGCGCTCGGCGCCACGGGCGGGCAATTCGGGCAACTCGACCGGGACCGCCAGGCGCGCGACTTCGGCGCCTCGCGCCAGGGCCAGTTCGGCGGCCGGCAGGGTCAGCTCGGGGGCGGCGCGCGCTCAGGCGAACGGCGGTTCCGCTGACAGGTCGCCCCATGACGTGATGCGCTCGACGCGCAGCGCGATCACCGGCAGGGCGGCGAGATCCATCGCGCGATATTGCGGATAGCGCGTGCGCAATGCGACCTGCGCGCGGTCGTGCTCGGCGCCGCCGTCGAGGATTTCGGCGCGGCCGCGCAGCATCACCCAGCCGAGGCGTGACCAGTCCTCGTCGTAGCGATCGGCCACGAATGCGACGCTCGGGTTTGCCGCGATGTTGCGCAGCCGCTTGAGCTTGCCGCCCGCGATCCGCTTCGGTTTGGCGTCGATGGTGACGTAGAGCGTTCCCTCCAGCATGGCGAAGCACACCGGGACGACATGCGGCGCACCTGCCGCGTCGGCGGTGGCGAGATGGCCGACGCGCCGAGCATGGACAAAGTCGAGCTGGCGCGCGGAGAGGGGTGGGCTACTCGTCACCCTTGACCTATACTGCTTGGTAGCAACGGGAGAAAACGGGCATGTCGGCAAACCTGGACCTTGTGATCCGCGGCGGCACCGTCGTCGACGGGACGGGACGGGCCGAATTCGAGGCGGATGTGGGCGTCTCGGGCAACCGGATCGTGGAGGTCGGCGCGATCGCCGGCACGGGGGCGGAGGAGATCGACGCGCGCGGCAAGCTGGTGACCCCGGGCTTCGTCGACATTCACACGCATTACGACGGTCAGGCGGTGTGGGACAGCCATCTGGCGCCGTCGTCCTGGCACGGCGTGACCACCGTGGTGATGGGCAATTGCGGCGTCGGCTTCGCGCCCTGCAAGCCCGCCGACCGGGAGAAGCTTGTCGAGCTGATGGAGGGCGTCGAGGACATCCCTGGTGCTGTGATGCACGAGGGCCTGAGCTGGGAGTGGGAGAGTTTTTCCGAGTATCTCGGCGCGCTGGAGCGGCGCGCGCGCGACATCGACGTCTGCGCCCTCCTGCCGCACGCCGCGATGCGGGTGTTCGTCATGGGCGACCGCGCGGTGCGCCTCGAAAACGCCAACCAGGGCGACATCGCCCAGATGCGCGAGATCGCGGCGGACGCGATGCGCGCTGGCGCGTTCGGGTTTTCCACCTCTCGCACAACGAGCCACAAGAGCCTGCACGGCGACTACACGCCGACCCTGCGAGCGCAAGAGGAAGAACTCACCGGCATCGCGATGGGGCTGCGCGACGCGGGCACCGGCTTTATCGAAATGGTGTCCGAGTGGACCCAGCCGACGGTGAAGGACGAGTTCGCCATGTTCCGCCGGGTGGTGGAAAAGTCCGGCCGCCCCGCCGTGTTCTCCTTGGCGCAGCGCACCAACCAGCCGGACACGTGGAAGGAGCTGCTGGCCTACGCCGACGCGGCGATCGCCGACGGCGTGTCGATCCGTCCGGTGGTGCCGCCGCGCGGCATCGGCGTGCTGCTTGGCCTGGAGGGCAGCCAGAACCCGTTCTCCGGCACGCCGTCCTACAAGGCGATCGCGCATCTGCCTGTCGCAGAACGCGCGCGGCTGATGCGCGACCCGGCGCTGCGGGCGAAGATTCTTTCCGAAGACCCCAAGACGGGAAGCACGTTCCCGCTGTTCCATCGCCTCTCCTTCGCGCACATGTTCCGCTTCGGCAATCCCCCGAACTACGAGCCGAAGCGCGAGGACAGCATCGAGGCGATGGCCGCCCGCGACGGTCGCGCGCCGCAGGAGGTCGCCTATGACATCCTGCTCGAGGACGAGGGGCGCGGCCTGATCTACACGCCGATCTCGAACTACGCGAATTACGACCTCTCGGCCTCGGAGGGGATGCTGGCCAACCGCAACACGATCATGGGCCTGGGCGACGGCGGAGCGCATGTCGGATTCATCCTCGACGCCGGCTATCCGACCTGGCTGATCACGCACTGGAACAAGAAGCGCCAGCGCTTCAGCCTGCCCGAGACGATCCGCCGCCTCACCTCCGACACCGCGGGCGCCGCCGGCCTGCACGATCGCGGCGTGATCGCGCGCGGCAAGAAGGCCGATCTCAACGTGATCGACTATGACCGGATCGGCTTCGGACGGCCCTACGTGGTGCATGACCTGCCGGCCGGGGGCAAGCGGCTGATGCAGAAGGCGCGGGGCTACAGCACGACCGTCGTATCGGGGCAGGTCACGTTCCGCGACGGCGAGGCCACGGAAAAGCTGCCCGGCAAGCTGGTGCGCGGGCAGCAGGCGGCATTCGCCTAGCGCGACCCCTGACCCCAACCCTCTCCCCTGAGAAGGGGAGAGGGAGCAGAAAAAGCCCTCTCCCGCTTGGGGGAGAGGGTCGGGCGAGCGGGTCGCGCGGCAGGTCCATCACGCCCGCGCCCGCTCTATCTCGCCCCGCCGGTCGCGGGCGATGTCGAGGAACACTTCCTCCAGATCCTCCCGACCGTAGCGCGACAGCAGCTCGTCCGGGCTCCCTTGATCGACGATCCGCCCCTTTTTCAGCATCAGCACGTGGCCGCACAGCCGCTCCACCTCGGCCATGTTGTGCGAGGCGAGCAGGATAGTGCAGCCGCTCTCGGCCCGGTAGCGCTCGAGCCAGGAGCGCATCAGATCGCCGGTGTCGGGATCGAGACTGGCGGTCGGCTCGTCGAGCAGCAACAGCTCGGGGCGGTTGATGAGCGATTTCGCCAGCGCCACGCGCGTCTTCTGCCCCGCCGAGAGCTGGCCCGCCGGGCGGCGCAGGAGGTCGCCGAGGTCGAGCTCGGCGGAGAGCTCCGCGATCCGCTGGTCGAGACGCGGCACGTTGTAGAGATGGCCGTAGACCCGCAAATTCTCGACCACTGTCAGCCGGTGCGGCAAAGCGACGTAGGGCGAGGAGAAATTCATCCGCGCGAGCGCGGCAAAACGGTCGCGCGCCATGTCGTGCCCGAGCACGTGGATGGTCCCCTCGCTCGGGATCAGCAGGCCGAGCAGCATGGCGATGGTGGTCGTCTTGCCCGCCCCATTGCCGCCGAGCAGCCCGACGGTGGCGCCGGGCGGCACGCGGAAGCCGATGCCGTCAACCGCCAGCGTGGCGCCATAGCGCTTGGTGAGGTTCTCCACGCGGATCGCGTCCATCGCCGGGATATGCCGACGGGTTGGCCCGGAGCCAAGTGCCGCAGAGTTGAAAACCGCGCGCCTCGCCGTCGGTATGGCCAACCCGCTAGGGTCCGGCCACATGCCAAACGCGATGCCCGCGCCCGCGAGCCTGCCGTCCGGCCGGCGCGTCTATGCCGTCGGCGACATTCACGGCTGCCTCGACCGGCTGGTCGCGCTGCACGAGCGAATCTGCGCCGATCTCGCCGCGCGTCCGGTCGAACGGCCGCTGGTGCTGCATGTCGGCGACTACGTGGATCGGGGGCCGGACAGCGCCGGGGTGGTGCGCCACCTGCTGCGAGGCTTTCCGGGCGCCGAGGTCGTCAACCTCATCGGCAACCATGAGCACATGATGCTCGACGCGCTCGACGCCGCTGATCCGGGCGCGTTCGACCACTGGATGCAGAATGGCGGGCGGGCCTCGCTGCGGAGCTGGGGCGTCCCGAACGGGGCGGAGCGGCGAGGCTTGCGCGACCTGATCCCGGCCGAGCACCTGTGGTTCTTGCACAGCCTCTCCCTGTACCACGGCGAGGGCGGATATCTGTTCGTCCACGCCGGCATCCGGCCGGGCGTGCCGATCGAGGACCAATCGCCCGTTGACCTGATGTGGATCCGCGAGCCATTCCTGTCCTGGACCGGCGACCTCGGCGTCGTGGTTGTGCATGGCCATTCGCCGATGGAAGGCCCTGTCGTGAAGTCAAACCGGATCGGGATCGATACCGGTGCCGTGCTCGGCGGCCCGCTTACCTGCGCTGTCCTTGAGCTCGACCGGCTGGAATTCCTGTTCGCCTAGAAAGGCGAACGGATCACCGTTACCGGGGGGATCGCTCGATCGAAGTTGGCTGCCTGCGAACATCAGGCCCGCTTGCGCGCCGGCTTCTTTGCGGCGGGCCGGGCGGCGGCGGATTTGGCGTTGGGCGCCGCCTTCTTCGACGTGCTCTGTGAGGCGGCGCGGGAGCGCCCGGCGGGCTGCTCCCCGACCGTCTGCTTGTCGACCGTCTGCTTGTCGACCGTCTGGCCCAGGCTCTTCTTCAGCGCGGCCATCAGGTCGATGACGTTGCCGCGGTCCGGCTCCTCCTCGGCGTCCGGCGTGATGCCTTCGCCCTTCAGCTTGGCCTCGATCACCGCGCGCAGCCTGGCCTCGTAGCGGTCTTCCATGTCGGCCGGATCGTAGCGGCCGGTCTGGCGGTCGACGAGCTGGGTCGCGAGCTTGACCATCTCGGGGTCCGGCTTGACGTCGGGGATCTGATCGAACAGCGCCTTCGGGCTGTTGAGATCGCGCTCCTCGTGCAGCGTGTGGACCACCATGCCGTTCTGCATCGGCATGATCGCGATGGTGCGCTCGCGCCGCGCGATCACCACGCGCGAGAGGGCGACGCGGCCGGTCTTGGCGATCGCTTCGCGGAGCACGACGTAGACGTCTTGCCCGGCGTCGCCGTCGGGGGCGACGAAATAGCTGGAATCGTAGTAGATCGGGTCGATCGAGTCCGCCGGGACGAATTTGTCCACCGTCATGGTCGCCGAGCTTTCGACCTTCGCGGCGTCGAAATCCTCGTCACTCATGATGAGGTAGTGGTCTTTCTTGAACTCGTAGCCCTTCACCAGCTCGCTGCGCGACAGCTCCTCGTCGGTCTCGGCGTCCAGCGTGATCATCCGCACGCGGTGGCCGGTCTTGGGGTTGATGAAATGGAAGTGCAGATCACCGCGGTCGTGCCGCGCGCTGTAGAGCGCGACGGGGCACGAGACGAGCGCCAGTCGGAGATGCCCGCGCCAGATCGGCCGTTGCGCCATCATTGCCTCCGCTTGGTCGTGGACCCGGGGATCGTCTGGTCGAGTTCGTCGAAGCCCTTCCAGGGATCGGCGCGCTGCTTGGCAAGTCGTTTCGGCACCGTGCTCAGCGTGAAGGTGGCGGGATCGAGCGTCTCCGTCACCTCGCGCCAGGCGAGCGGCGTCGCGACCGTGGCACCCGGGCGGGCGCGCGGCGAGAACGACGCGACGGCGGTGGAGCCGAGCCCGTTGCGCAGCCAGTCCACCAGGATTTTGCCGCGCCGCTCGACCTTGGGGAGGCGCGAGACGAATCGGTCCGGGTGGTCCGCCGCCATCGCCTCGGCGAAGGCGCGGCACCAGGCGCGCGTGGTGTCCCAATCGGCGCGCGGCCGCACCGGTGCGACGATGTGCAGTCCCTTGCCGCCCGTCGTGCGGCAGAAGGAGGCCAGCCCGACGGCCTTCAGCCGCTCGCGAACCTCGTGCGCCGTCCGCACCACTTCGGCGAAGGCCACGTCCTCGCCGGGATCGAGGTCGAACACCAAGCGATCCGGGTGCTCCGGGGCGGGTTCGCGGGAGCCCCAGGCGTGCAGCTCGATCGCGGAGACCTGGGCGCAGGCGAGCAGGCCGGCGACGGCGTCGATGACGAGATAGGGCGCGCTGCCGACATGGCCCGGACGGATCTCCTTGGGAAAGCCCGGCTTGGCGTGCTTCTGGAAGAACCGCTCGCCGTCGATCCCTTCCGGGCAGCGCACCAGCGCCAGCGGCCGATGCGCGATTTCCGGCAGCGCGTGCTCGGCGACCGCGAGCCAGTACTCCGCGAGGTCGCGCTTGGTCATGCCGGGCCACAGCTCGCGGTCGGCATGGGTCAAGTGAACGTCGCCCGCGTCCTCGGCGTCGCGAGGCTTCGGTGCGGCGACGATCCTTGTCGCTGTCGCCGAGCGCGCCGGGGCTCTTGCCGCTTTTGCCTTGCGCGTGGACGGCGTGGTCTTGACGATCGCGGCGCGCGATCGGCGCGGGCCGAACTCGACCCTTTTGGCCTCGGGGTCTGTCACTTGCATCACCACCTCGTCCGGGCTCTTGTCCTCGCGCAGCCCGAGATACGTCGCGTGGCGGATGCGCCCGGACCCGGACCATCCGATGAACTGCACCTCGGCGACAAGCTCGGGCTTCACCCAGGCGATCTGCCTGTCCGGCGGCTCGCCCGCGTAGACCATGCCGGCGGGCGGATCGCTAACCAGCGCATCGAGCCGCCGGCGGAGGGCGGCTAGTTCCTTGTCGGTGAAACCGGTGCCGACACCGCCGACATATTGCAGCGCGCCCTCTGGATCGCGGTAGCCGACATGCAGCGCGCCGATGCCGGTGCGCGAGCCCGCGGGCGGGGTGAAGCCGAGCACGATGAACTCCTCGCGGCCCTGGCATTTCACCTTCAGCCAGCTTCGCCCGCGACCGGCGCGGTACGGCGCGTCCTGCTGCTTGCAGATGATCCCTTCGAGCCCCATGCCGCAGGCCTGCCGCCGCATCGCCGCGACCTGACCGGCGAAATGGTCGCTGTAGCGCAGCGAACCGCGCCAATCCGACAGGCTTGCGAGCACCTGCTTGCGGTCGAGCAGCCGGCAGCCGCGCAGATCCCAGCCGTCGAGATACGGCAGGTCGAACAGATAGAAGAAAAGGTTCCGGTCGATACCGTCGGACAGCGCCTGCTGCAGTAGCGCGAAACTCGACACGCCATCCTCGCGCAGCGCCAGGAGCTCGCCGTCGAGCAGCGCCGTCGCGGGATCAAGCCGTGCCACGGCGCGGGCGATGGTCGGCAGCCGCGCCGTCCAGTCATGTCCGTTGCGCGTCAGCAGCCGCACCGTCGCTCCATCCTTGAAGGCGAGCAGGCGATAGCCGTCGAATTTCACTTCGCTGAGCCACGCGCCCTCCTCGGGCGGTTCATCCACCAGCGTGGCGAGCTGCGGGCCCAACTCCTTCGGCAGCGCGCCGCGGACGGCACCAGGCACCGGGGGCGTGCGCGGCGTCTTTTTCGCTCCCGGAGCCGGCTGCTTGCGAGAGGGCGGCGGGACGTCACGCTCCAGCGTGGCCGCATCCGCGCCGGGGGTCTCGCGCGCGTCGTGCTCCTTGATGAGCAGCCAGTTCTCTGCCCGGTCCTTCGGGCGCGGCTTCAGGCGCACCAGCACGAAGCCGCCGTTCAACCTTGTGCCGTGCAGGACGAATTTCAGCTCGCCCTTGTCCAGCGCCGTCGCCGGATCGCCCTCCGCCTGCGGCTCCCAGGTGCCGCGGTCCCAGGTCTCGACGGTTCCCGCGCCGTAATGGCCTTCCGGGATGGTGCCGGCGAAATCGGCGTAGTCGAGCGGATGGTCCTCGGTGCGGACGGCGAGGCGCTTGTCGGCGGTGTCGAGCGAGGGGCCTTTCGGCACCGCCCAGCTCCACAGCACGCCGCCGTGCTCCAGGCGGAAATCCCAGTGCAGCCGTCGCGCGTCGTGCTTCTGCACGACGAAGATCGGCGTGTGCTCGGCGGACGCGGGCGCGCGGGGCGCCGGCTCGGGGGTGGCCGCGAAATCGCGGCGGGCGCGGTAGGTCCGTATGGACGTGTCCCGCCCTGGGCGCGGAGTGGGCTGCGGCATTGCTGCGCAACGCGGCTGCGCCGAATCGGTTTCAAACCGATGGCCTCACGCCATCCAGGGTTCTCAGACGGTCTCGGGCGCCGGTACGGCTTCCGGCGGCTTGGCCTGCACCGGCCGGCCGAGATAGCTCTCCAAGACCTCCAGGGCCGGCCCGTCCTCCTTGATCTGGCCCTGCTCGAGCCAGATCGCCCGCGAGCACCAGTCGCGCACCGCGGCCTCGGCGTGGGTCGAGAGCACCAGGATCTCGGCGCCGCGCACCATGTCTTCCAGGCGCACGCGGGCCTTCTCGATGAAGTTCGCGTCGCCCGCGAGGAACCACTCGTCCATCAGCAGGATTTGCGGCCGAATTGCCGTCGCTAGCGCGAAGGCGAGGCGGACGACCATGCCGGAGCTGTAGATGCGGACCGGTAGGTCGAGGAAGTCGCCGAGTTCCGCGAACTCGGCCACATCGCCCTCGAGGCGGCGCAGCGTGGAGGTCGCAAACCCGTTGTACTGGCCGCGCAGCCGGATGTTCTCGCGCCCGGTCAGGTCCGGGTTCATGCCGAGATTGGGATCGAGCAGCGCGTTCAGGCTGCCCTGAACGCGCAGCCGGCCCATGACAGGCTCATAGATGCCGGCGAGCGTGCGCAGCAGCGTGGTCTTGCCAGCGCCGTTGCTGCCGACGAGACCGAGCCGGTCGCCGCTGTTCAGGGTGAATGAGATGTCACGCAGCGCCTGCACGACCACGCGGTTGTGCGAATCCTGCCCGAGTCGGCCGGAAGCAGCGGCGAATACGGTCTTCTTCAGGCTACGATTGCTGCCGTGATACAGCGGAAAGAACACCGAGACGCCGGAGACGTCGATGCGTGCCGTGTCGCCCATCGTCATACCCAGCCCGCTAGACCCAGAACGCCAGCCGCCCGCGCACGCGCACGAACAGCAGCCAAGAGACCGCGCACAGCAGCACGCTGTAGATGACGGCGCTGGCCAGGGTGTATTTCGACGGCATCTCGCCGAGCAGCGGGCCGCGCACGATTTCGAGCAGGGAATAGAACGGGTTCAGCGGCAGCGTCCATGACTTGCCGGCGAGCAGCTCGGGCTTCCAGATGATCGGGCTGAGGAAGAAGGCGAGCTGCATCACGCTGGCGACAATCGGCGGAATGTCGCGGAAGCGCGAGCAGAACGCCCCCAGCAGCACGATCACCGCGATCGCATCGGCCGCCCAGAGAACCAGGGCCGGAAGCACCAGAACCGCGACCTTGCCCGGCCACATCCAGAAGATCGCGAACACGCCGACAATGACGATGATGTTGTGCGCCAATACGAACACGTTGCGAACGGCGACGCGGATCGCATACAGGAGATACGGCATCCGCATGGAGCGGATCATCGCTTCCGATTCCGTGAAGCAGGCGCACCCGTCGGTGACGAGCGCCGAGAAGAAGTTCCACAGGACGATCGACAGCGCGAGGAAAGGCAGGTAGCTGCGCAGCTCGATCTTGAATAGCGTCGAGTAGAGCAATCCCAAGGCGCCGACCATGATAGCGGTCGAGAGCGTCAGCCAGAACGGACCGAGCACCGATCCGCGATAGCGCAGGCGGATGTCGAGCCAGCCCAGCACGATACCGAGCCGGAACAGCCGGAACCCTCCGACGACGTCCTGCATCGCCATCCGGGTGCGGATGCCGGCCGACATGTCGGAGGTGAGCTCGAGCACGGCATTGCGAGCGAGCGGGTCCGGGCGGGTCTGTGCGAGAAGTGTCATGGGCGCGGGGGCGATAGCCGATCTGCCCCAAAGCTGCAACCACAAGTCACCCACAATGACGGCGCGCCGGAGCCCGCCACTGCGTGCCCTTCCGGCGCAAGATCGTGTTGCAGCGAACAGCGGTTTGCGATAAGGGCTTAGTGGCAGTTCCTGATCGTCTACCTGAGCGACGGCCGCCCGGTCGTCGTGCCCTCCGGCCATTTCTCCCGGCCGCGCCACGACGGAGGTTCATAACGAATGACCCGTGCGCACCTGCTTGCTGTCCTCAAGATGGTCAGCAATCCTGCCCTATTTCGGACGGTCGGCTGCCTGGCGGTGCTTGCCGCGCTGGCGGCCTGCTCCGGCCAGGGGCCAAGGATCGACCAGACGCAGGAGGCGATCCGCTATCAGGCGCGCGCTCGCGGCAATTACCATCCGCCCGGCCCGCCAGAGGACCCTTGGCGTCCTTACATCGCCGAAGCGTCGCGGAAGTTCGACGTGCCCGAGCAATGGGTCCGCGAGGTCATGCGGGTCGAGTTGGGGGGCGAGATGTATCAGAACGGCTCGCTCATCACCTCCCGTGCCGGCGCGATGGGGCTGATGCAGGTGATGCCTGAAACCTACGACGAACTGCGCGCCCGCTACGATCTGTCGGACGACGCCTACGATCCGCACAACAACATCCTCGCTGGCACCGCCTATTTGCGGGAGATGTACGACATCTACGGCTCGCCCGGCTTTTTGGCGGCCTACAACGCGGGGCCGAAGCGGCTCGACGACTACCTGGCCAACGTGCGGCCGCTGCCGGACGAGACCCGTCGCTACGTTGCGATGATCGGGCCGTACATCATGGACAGCTCCCCGGTGAACCGCTCGCCGGCCGAGCAGTACGCGATGAATGTCCTGCCGACCGATATTCCGCCTGGCCTGCGCTATGGCGGACGGACCATCCAGCTGGCCCAGGCGCGGCCGACCTCGGGCCGAGCGCCGCGCGGATCCATCCGATCGACCCAGCTTGCCGAGGCGTCGCGCGGGTCGGTGTCGCGCGCGTCGATGCGGATGGCGCTCGCGGCCGAGGCGCCGCCACCTCCGCCCCCGCCGCCCGGCAAGCGTCACGGCGGCTTTAACCTGATCCAGCCGGCGATGGCCGAGGGCATCCCGACGCACCGGGGCGGCTCGCTGACCGGCGGCTGGGCGGTGCAGGTCGGCGCGTTCGCCAATGCCGGCCAGGCGCACGCGGCGGCGGGCAATGCCAAGGAGAGGGCGTCGCTGGGCGGAGCGCACTCGACGGTCGCGAGTGTCCGCCAGGGTCGCGGGACCTTGTATCGCGCCCGGCTGATCGGCCTGTCGCGGGATACGGCCATGGAGGCCTGCCAGAAGCTCAGCCGCAGCCGGACCAGCTGCATGGTGCTCTCCCCCGACGCGCAATCCTGACGGTTTCGCCGATTGCCGGCCTGCCGCCCCGCCTTGCGAGCAGCAAGGCGGGGCGGCAAAGTGTTCGGCGAACGGCAACCGGTGCACCCGGACCGCGCCGGCCAGCCCAGGGGGAACGCCTGAATCATGCCTGACACCACGACGGCACGCGGCGCGTCCACCGCCTCCCGCTTCGCCAGCCTCGACCCCCTGATCGCGCCGCGCTCGATCGCCGTCATCGGCGCATCCGGCGACGCGACTCGGATCGGCGGCCGGCCGATCGCCTACATGCGGGCGCACGGGTTCGGGGGGACCATCCTGCCGGTCAACCCGAATCGACCCGAGGTGCAGGGCATCAAGGCCTACCCGTCCGTCGCCGATCTGCCTGAGACCCCGGACGTGGCGATCGTCGCGGTGCCGGCGAACCTCGCGGTCCAGGCGATCGACGATCTCGGCCGGCGCGGCACCAAGGGCGCCATCGTGTTCACCGCCGGATTCGCCGAGGTGGACGAGGCCGGCGAGCGCGAGCAGGACCGGATGCTGGCCGCGGCGCGCGGACACGGGATGCGGCTGCTCGGCCCGAACTGCCTCGGCGCGTTCGACGGGCGCACCGGCTATTACGCAACCTTCACCGCCTCGCTCGACAGCGGCCTGCCGATTCCCGGGCGCATCGCCATCGCCAGCCAGTCGGGCGCCTATGGCACCCACGTGTTCACGATCGCGCGAAATCGCGGCATCGGCGCCTCGCTCTGCGTGATGACCGGCAACGAGGGCGACGTGACGGTCGGCGACGTGATCGGCTGGATGGCTGAGCATCCGGACACCGACGTGATCGCCGCCTACGTCGAGGGCGTGCGCGAGGCGGACAGCTTCTTCGCCGCCCTCGCCGCGGCAAGGGCGGCCAAGAAGCCGATCGTGCTGATGAAGGTCGGCCGGAGCGCGCTTGGCACGGCGGCCGCCAAGTCGCACACCGCCTCGATCGCCGGCGACGACGCCGTGACCGAGGCGGTGCTCAACGAATTCGGCGTGGTGCGGGCGCGCACCACGGAGGAGATGCTCGATATCGCCCATACCGCGACTCGGCGCATCTATCCGGCGCGCAATACGCTCGGGGTGCTGACGGTGAGCGGCGGGGCGGGCGTGCTCATCAGCGACGTGGCCGAGCAAGTCGGGCTGCCGATGCCGGAGATGCCGAAGCCAGCGCAGGCCAGGCTGAAGGAACTCGTCTCGTTCTCCGCGACGCGCAATCCGGTGGACGCGACGGCGCAGGTGTCGAACGACATGACGCTGATCACCAAGTTCTTCGGCGAACTGGAGCGGGAGGGCGGCTATTCCTCGATTCTTGCCTTCTTCAGCCAGGTGGCGGCCTCGAGTCGCGGCCCGCTGCTGCGCGAGAAGCTGGCCGAGGTGGTGCGGCAATTCCCCGACCGGCTGCACGTCCTGTCGGTGATTACGCCGCCGGAGGTCACGCGCGGCTTCGAGCAGGACGGCTGGATCGTGCATGAGGACCCGACGCGGGCCGTGGTGGCGATCGATGCGATGGGCCGGTTCGGAGCGGCCTTCGCCGCCGCACCCGGCGCACCGCCGCCCACGGTTCCCGCCGTGAGACTGCCGGCGACGACGCCGACCGAGGCGGAGGCCAAGCGGTTGCTCGCCGAGGCGGGGATCGAATCGGCGCCCGAGCGGGCTTGTGCGACGGCGGCGGAGGCGGTTGTGGCGGCCGAGGGCTTCGGCTTCCCGGTGGTGATGAAGATTCTCTCCCCCAACATCCTTCACAAATCCGAGATCGGCGGCGTGCTGTTGGACGTGGCGGACGCGGCAGCGGTCCGCGACGGCTTCGCGACGCTCCTGGACCGTGCCAGGCGAGCCGCGCCTGATGCGCGCATCGAGGGCGTGCTGGTCGCCAAGCAGCTCAAGGGCGGGGTCGAGTGTATCCTCGGCATCCACCGCGACCCGGTGTTCGGGCCGATCGCGATGTTCGGGCTCGGCGGCATCTTCGTCGAGGTGCTGAAGGACGTGGTGTTCCGCCGCTGCCCGTTCGGCGAGGACGTGGCGGAGCAGATGATCCGCGCGATCAAGGGCGCGCCGCTGCTGCTCGGCGCGCGGGGGAGAAGGCCGGCGGACGTGAAGGCGCTGGCGCGGATGTTGGCCCGGCTTTCGGCGTTCGCCGATCAGGTCGGGCCGCGCCTTGCCTCGATCGACCTCAACCCGGTGTTCGCCATGCCGGAAGGCGAGGGCGCGTACGCCGCCGACGCGGTGGTGGAGATCGGCTGAATGATCAACAAGATCGTGCAATCGATGGCCGACGCGATGGCGGGCATCGAGGATGGTGCCACGGTGCTGATCGGCGGCTTCGGCGCGGTCGGCCAGCCGAACCAGTTGATCGACGGGCTGATCGAGCAGGGTGCGAAGGATCTCACCATCGCGCTCAACAACGCCGGGGTCGGGCGCACGGGCGTCGCGCGGCTGATGGATCTCGGGCGGGTCCGCAAGGTGATCTGCTCGTTCCCCCGTAGCTCAGATCCGGTGGTGTTCGAGACGCTGTTCAAGGCGGGCAAGCTCGAGCTCGAACTGGTGCCGCAGGGCACGCTGGCCGAGCGGCTGCGCGCGGCAGGTGCCGGCATCCCGGCGTTCTTCACTCCCACAGCCGTTGGCACAAAGCTCGGCATGGGCAAGGAGAGCCGCGAGTTCGACGGGCGGACCTACGTGATGGAGCACGCGCTGCCGGGCGACGTGGCGCTGGTGGAGGCATGGCAGGCGGATCGCTGGGGCAACCTGACGTTCCGTGAGAGCGGGCGGAACTTCAACCCGGTGATGGCGATGGCGGCCCGGCTCACCATCGTGCAGAGCCAGCACATCGTCGAGCTCGGCGCGCTGGAACCCGAGCACGTCGTCACGCCGGGCATCTTCGTGGACCGCGTGGTCCACGTGCCCTACGGTGATCCCCCAACCTTCTGAGATAGACCTTCTGAGGACTAGAACGATGCCCGATACCGCCGTCGCGGAGTTCAAGCCCCTCAGCCGCACCGAGATGGCGGCGCGCGCGGCGCGCGACATCCCGGAGGGCTGGTACGTCAACCTCGGGATCGGCATCCCGACGATGATCGCCGACCACGTGCCGGCGGAGCGCGAGGTGATCTTCCACTCCGAGAACGGCGTGCTCGGCATGGGGCCGCAACCGCCCAAGGAACAAATCGACCCCTGGCTGATCAACGCCGGCAAGCAATACGTGACACTGCGAAAAGGCGGCTCGTTCGTCCATCACGCCGATAGCTTCGCCATGATCCGCGGCGGACACATCGACCTCTGCGTGCTCGGCGGCTTCGAGGTGGCGGAGAACGGCGACCTCGCCAACTGGGCCACGTCGGAGAACGACACCGCACCGGCGGTGGGTGGCGCGATGGATCTCGCGGCCGGGGCCAAGCGGTTGTGGGTTCTCATGGAGCACACGACGAAGGACGGCCGCAGCAAGGTGGTGCATCGCTGCACCTATCCGCTGACGGCGGTGGGGGCGGTGAAGCGCGTCTACACCAATCTCGCGGTTCTGGATCTGACCGAGCGCGGCCTCGTGTTGCTGGACATGGCGCCGGGGCTGAGCTTCGAGGCGCTGCAGGAGCGGACGGACGCGAAGCTGCTGCGGGAGTAGGCATTGTCCAATGGACGGGCATCGCGAAACAAGCGCCGGCGCGAGCGACGAGTACGAGCGTGATATCCTGGCCTGGTCCCACCATCAGGGCGCGTTGCTGCGCCGGCTCGCGGCGGGTGAGGCGGTCAACGAGACCCTCGACTGGGACAACATCGCCGAGGAGATCGAGACCGTGGGCCGCAACGAATTGCGGTCCGCTCGCTGCTGATCCAGGCCCTGGTACATTTGCTCAAGGCCGAAGGCTGGCCGCAGGCGCGGGACGTTCCCAACTGGCGTGCCGACGCGGTCGGCTTTCGCCAAGACGCACGGGATGCGTTCACTCCTTTGATGCGGCAACAATTGGACGTTGATGATTTGTACCGTCGTGCGCTCCGTCGACTTCCGGCGAGGATGGACGGACAGCCGCCGCAGGTATTGCCCAACAAGTGCCCAATGACCCTCGACGAGCTTCTGAGCGAGTAGAGGCTGGGTATTCTTGACGCTGCCCCGAGCCGGCGCGAGCATCGGGCAATCGAGACACGAGGGGATGGTTGATGGAAGCGGCCGAGGATCGCGGCGAGAGCCTGCGCATGATCCGGGACAGCGCGGCGGCGATTGCGCCGCGCCAAGGTGATCTCAAGCGCATCCGGGCGTTGCGTTTCGTCGATCCCGGTTTTGATCGCGCGGTGTGGCGTGAGATGTGCGAGATGGGCTGGCCCGGCCTGCGCGTGAGCGAGGACAAAGGCGGCTCCGGGCTCGGCGTGTCGGAGTTTTGCGCGCTCTGCGAGGAACTGGGCGCCGGGCTGGTGCCGGAGCCGCTGATCCCGGTCGCGATGGCCGCCAATCTGCTGCCGAGCGAGCATCTGACGCCGGTGCTGTCGGGCGAGCGCATCGTCATCCCCGCCTGGCAGGAGCGGGCGAACACTTTCGATCTCGCCGGCAGCACCGAATTGCGCGACGGCAAGCTGTCCGGGAGAAAGCTATTCGTGCCGATGGCGTCCGGCGCCGATGCGTTCCTGGTCACGGTGCGAGGCGGCCTGGCGCTGGTGGCGCGCGATGCGCCGGGGCTCACGATCGATATCGACCGCACGCAGGACGGCGGCAATTTTGGCACGCTGCGTCTCGACCGCGCTCCCGCCGAGGTCGCCGCCGGCGATGCCGAGGCCGCGCTGGACGAGGCGGCGCTCGCCACCGCCGCCTACATGCTCGGCGTGATGGACCGGGCGTTCGCGATGACGCTCGACTATCTCAAGACACGCCAGCAATTCGGCCGACTGATCGGGAGCTTCCAGGCGCTGCAGCATCGCGCCGCCGATCTCAAAATCCAGCTCGCGCTGACCCGCGCCAGCGTCGAATCCGCGGCCGCTACACTCGACTCATCGAATGTCCCCGCGATCCGCCGCGCCGCCGTCTCGCGCGCCAAGGCGCGCGCGTCGGATGCGGGCATGATCGTGACGCGCCAGTGCATTCAGCTTTCCGGCGGCATCGGCTACACCGACGAGTACGACGTCGGTCTTTTCCTGCGCAAGGCGATGGTGCTGTCCAACCTGTACGGCTCCGCCGCGCTGCACCGCGCGCGTTTCGCAGCGGTTTCGCCGGAGATGGACGATGAGTGATCCCAGAAGCGGCGTCACCGAGGCGCGCGATGGCGCGACCGTCATCCTCACCATCAGCCAGCCGGCGCGGCGTAACGCACTGTCGATGGCAATTCGCGAGGGGCTGACCGAGGCGCTCGATCGCATCGAGGAGGATTGCACGGTGCGCGCCGTGGTGCTGACCGGCGCGGGCGGTACGTTCAGCGCGGGCGGCGACATCAGCGGCATGGACGTGACCGACATCCCGAGCGGTCGCGAGCGGTTCCGCCGCACGCATCGCATGGTTCACGCGCTGATCCAGTCGAGCAAGCCGCTGATCGCCGCCGTCGAGGGCTGGGCGGCGGGAGCGGGCATGTCGCTGGCACTGTGCTGCGACACGGTGGTCGCCGCCGAGGATGCGCGATTCGTAGCGAGCTTCGGCAAGATCGGCCTCGTCGCCGATTGCGCGCTGTTCTACACGCTGCCGCAGCGCGTCGGCATGGGTCGCGCACGGCAGATTCTCCTCTATGGCGAGCCGGTGGGCGCAATCGAGGGCGAGCGCATCGGCGTGGTCGACCACATCGCACCCAGTGGCGGCGCGCTCGATCGCGCGTTGGAGCGGGCGCGCGCCGTCGCCGAGGGCGCGCCGCTGCCGATCGCGCTCACAAAACGGTATCTCGCGGAGGGGCTGGAGGCGGCGCTTGAGTTCGAGCGCGACGCGCAGGCGATGATGTTCGTCACCGCCGACCACGCGGAGGGACGCGCCGCGTTCCTCGGCAAGCGCAAGCCGGTGTTCAAGGGAGTTTGATGCGATGAATGCCGCGATCGCCCCCGACTACAACGAACTAGACGACGACGCCTTCCGCAGCGTCGTGCGCCGCTTCGTCGCGGAGAACTATCCGCCGGAGCTGCGCTACCCGCCGAAGCGCCTGCACTGGGCCGAGAACAAGGTCTGGTACATGAAGCTCGCGGAGAAGGGCTGGCTCTGCCCCGGCTGGCCACGCGAGTACGGCGGCATGGGGTTGTCGTCGATCAAGCAGGTGATTCTCACGGAGGAGTTCGAGCGCTACGGCGTCGCGCGCACCAACGATCACGGCATCGTCATGGTCGGCCCGCTGCTCATCGAGCACGGCACGGAGCAGCAGAGGCAGCGCTTCCTCCCTAAAATCCTGAGCGGCGAAAACATCTGGTGCCAGGGCTACAGCGAGCCCAATGCCGGCTCCGACCTCGCCAGCCTGCGCACCGAGGCGGTGCTCGACGGCGACGAGTACGTCATCAACGGCCAGAAGACCTGGACCACGCTGGCGATGGACGCGAACTGGATTTTTCTCCTGGTTCGCACCGACAAGCAGGCGAAGAAGCAGGAGGGGATCAGCTTCCTCCTCGTGCCGATGGACAGCCCCGGCATCAGCGTGAAGCCGATCATCACCCTCGATATGCACGACGAGTTCTGCGAGACGTTCTTCGACAACGTGCGCGTGCCCAAGGCCAATCTCGTCGGCCAGCCGAACAAGGGCTGGACGATGGCCAAGGCCCTGCTCGGCCACGAGCGCATCTATCTCGGCTCGCCCAAGCTATCCGGCTACGCCTTCTCCCGCCTCAAGCTGCTCGCCGAGCGGATGGGCGTGTGGGACGACCCGGTGTTCCAGTCGCGCTACACCCAGCTCCGCCTCGACCTCACCGATCTGCGCGCGCTGTATCAGCATTATGTCGACATCGTCCGGCGCGGCGAGACGCTGGGGCCGGACGTGTCGATGCTGAAGGTGTGGCAGACCGAGCTGTTCCAGCGCATCACCGACCTCTCGATCGAGGTTGCCGGCGAGAACACCGCGCTGCTGGAGCCGATGGAAGGCAACCGCGAGCTCAACCCGGCGGGGCTCTATCTGCAAGCGCGCCCCGCGACGATCTACGGCGGATCGAACGAGATCCAGCGGAATATTCTGGCGAAGAACGTGTTGGCGCTGCCGGGATGAACCCGGCCCGCCGCGCGGGACGCTTCGACGTCGCGTATCTGGTGCTCAGTGGCACCACGACCGCGACACGGTGTCCTGATCTGCTGCGTGGTCTGGTGGGACTTGGCTTTTCGACGGTGATCGCCATTCCGACGCCGAATGCGTCGCGGGTGATCACATCCCGCGAGCTCGCGGACGTCAAGGGCGCGCAAGTGGTCGAATCGTATTTCGACATGGCGATCCGCCCGCGACCGCCGAACGGCGTCGTGCTGTTCGCGCCGTGCAGCTTCAACTCGCTCAACAAGCTGGCGCACGGGATCGCCGACAATCTTTCACTGTCGGTGATAGCCGAGGCGATAGGCCGAGGCACGCCGGTGATCGTCGCCCCATCGCTGAACCAGCCGCTGCTCGACCACCCTCTCACGCAAGTCTCGCTGGCGACGCTCCGCGGCTGGCAGGTGAAAATCGTGCCGCCGGTCGATGAAGGCGAGGGGCCGCGCCTGGCGCCCGGCAAGCAGCTGCTCGATGCGGTTCGCGCCTGCACCGGCTAGAGCAACATCCGACCAAACGGAATCGTTTGATCGGATAAAGTTGCTCTGTAATCAATTTTCTAGAGCACTACTCCCGAGCCAATCGGCTCGGGAAGTGCTCTAGACTGGACGCATCGGGATGATGCGCGCCGTCTGCTTGACAACTCCCTACACGACGATCCCGCGGCGGCGGAGATCCGCGATTACCTGCTCGGCCAGCACCTCGGGTCCGGCGTCGAGGGTGGTCAAGCGGATTTCGGGGTCGGTGGGCGCCTCGTAGGGTGCGTCGATCCCCGTAAAATTGCGGATCGTGCCGGCGTCGGCCTTGGCGTAGAGGCCCTTCGGATCGCGCCGGCGGCACTCGTCGAGCGGCGTATCGACGAAGATCTCGATGAACTCGCCTTCCTCGACCCGCTCACGGGCCAGCATCCGCTCGGCCCGGTACGGCGAGATGAACGAGACGAGCACGATCAGCCCGGCATCGACGAACAGCCGCGAGACTTCGGCGATGCGGCGGATGTTCTCCACCCGGTCGGCCTCCGCGAAGCCGAGGTCGCGGTTCAGCCCATGTCGCACATTGTCGCCGTCCAGGATCATCGTGTGGCGGCCGTCGGCGTGCAGCCGGCGCTCGACCAGATTGGCGACCGTGGATTTGCCGGCGCCTGACAGGCCGGTGAACCACAGCACCGCCGGCCGCTGGCCCTTCATGGCCGCCCGCGCCGGCTTGTCGACGGTGATGGACTGCAGGTGGATGTCGCTTGCGTCCCGCGCCGCGCGCTCGACCATGCCGGCGCCGACCGTGTTGCGGGTCAGCCGATCCATCAGGATGAAGCCGCCCATCTGGCGATTGAAGCGGTAGGGCTCGAAGGCGAGCGGCTGCGACAGGCTGAGCGTGATCCGGCCGATCTCGTTGAGGTGCAGCTCGCGCGCTTGCACCTCGGCCAGCGTGTCGACGTCCAGCCGGTGGGCGATGTCAGTGACGGTCGCGGTGACGGTGCGGGCGCCGAGCCGCAGCAGATAGGAACGGCCACGAAACAGCGGCGTCTCGTCGAGCCATGCGACGCGGGCGATCAGCTGGTCCGCGACTTCCAGCATCGGCGTCTCGGCGAGCACGTCACCACGCGAGACGTCGATCTCGCTGTCCAGCACCAACGTGACAGGCGTGCCCTGGCCGGCTTGGTCGAGATCGCCGTCCATCGTGACGATCCGCCGTACGGCGGCGCTGACCCGCGACAGGGCATTGGTGATCCGGTCGCCCGGGCGGATGGCGCCGCTCGCGACGGTCCCGGCATAGCCGCGGAAATCCGCGCTGGACCGGTTCACCCACTGGACGCTCATACGGAACGGCTGCGGGCCTGGCCCCGCCGGCACCTCCGCCTGCTCCAGCGCGGCGAGCAGGGTTGGGCCACGGTACCAGCCGATGCGGGTGCTGGGCGCGATCACGTCATCGCCATCGCGGGCGCAGACCGGAATCGCTGTGACTTCCAGGCCGCCAAGTCTATCGGCGAAGTCGCGGAAGGCGTCGACGATCCCGTCGAACACGGCGCGGTCGAACCCGACGAGGTCCATCTTGTTCACCGCTAGCACGATCTGGCCGATCCCGAGCAGGCTGGCGATGGTCGCGTGCCGCCGGGTCTGCACCAGCAATCCCTTGCGCGCGTCCACCAGCAGCACGGCGACATCAGCCGTCGAGGCGCCCGTCACCATGTTGCGGGTGTATTGCTCGTGCCCGGGCGCGTCGGCGAGGATGAAGCGCCGGCGCGGCGTCTCGAAATAGCGGTAGGCGAGGTCGATCGTGATGCCCTGCTCGCGCTCGGCGGCGAGCCCGTCCACCAGCAGCGCGTAGTCGATCTCGCCGCCCGTGGTGCCGTATTTTCGGCTGTCGCGCTCGAGAGCGGCCATCACGTCGTCGGGGATATGGCCGCACTCGAACAGCAGCCGGCCGATGAGGGTCGATTTGCCGTCATCGACGCTGCCGCAGGTCAGCACACGAAGCACCGAATCCGGCATCAGAAATAGCCCTCGCGCTTCTTCTTCTCCATCGACGCTTCCTGGTCGAAATCGATCAGCCGGCCGGCGCGTTCCAATTCCCTCGATACGCGCATCTCCGCGAGGATGTCCTCGAGCGTGCTCGCCTCCGAGGCCACGGCGGCGCTGAGCGGGTAGCAGCCGAGCGAGCGGAAGCGGACCATGCGCTCCACCGGCCGTTCCCCCGGCTGGAACCGCATCCGTGCGTCATCCGCGACAATCAGCGCGCCCTGGCGCTCCACGGTCGGCCGCATCGCCGCGAAATACAGCGGCACGACGGGGATGCGCTCGATCTGCACGTACGACCACACGTCGAGCTCGGTCCAGTTGGACAGCGGGAACACCCGCACCGTCTCGCCCGGCGCGAGCTGGCCGTTGTAGAGGTTCCAGAGTTCCGGCCGTTGCCGCTTCGGATCCCAGATTTGCCCGGGCGCGCGGATCGAGAAGACGCGCTCCTTGGCGCGCGAGCGTTCCTCGTCGCGCCGTGCGCCGCCGATGGCGAAATCGTAGTCGCCTTCGGTCAGCGCCTGCTTCAGCGCGTCGGTCTTCATCACCTGGTTGTATGTGATACTGTCATGATCGAACGGATTGACGTTGCGGCGGCGTCCCTCGGGGCTGGTGAAGACCCTGAGATCCAGATCGAGGCGCCGCGCGGTCTCGTCGCGGAACGCGATCATGTCCCGAAATTTCCATAGCGTATCGATATGCAGCACCGGGAACGGCAGCCGGCCCGGGAAGAACGCCTTGCGCGCGAGGTGCAGCAGCACCGAGGAGTCCTTGCCGATCGAGTACATCATCACCGGCGCGCGCGCCTGGCCGGCGACCTCGCGCAGGATGTGAATGCTTTCGGCTTCGAGGGTCTTCAGATGCGCCGTCGAAGGCGGGCGTTCCGCGTCAACGGCGCGCTGCTGCACGAGAAGGTCCGACGCGCTCATCGGGAGAGCTCAGGAAATTCATGCATCCGGCTGTATTCCGTAGAGAACGGTGCCCCGCATCATTCGCCTCGTCGATTGTATCCGTCCGGGAGAGGGTCTCCCGGTTCCGGGAGGCGGTATAAAAGGTCGCGGTGCGCGCCGTCCATCAAACCTTCGTCTGCTGGGTGCACGATGCCGCGCGGCGGCCCGGCGTCAGAACTCGTATTCAGGGCAGAGGGCACGCATCTTGGTCTCGCGCACGACCGCCATGATGCGCTGCTGATCCTCCGGCTGAAGCTCGGTTCGCCACTTGTTCATGGCGGTTTCGGTGTTCTTGAACACCTGATAATATCGGTCGGGCGCGTTCGATCGAGTGCTCTCGTTGACGAACGCCTCGGTCTGCTCGTTCCAAGTCAGGCCGCTGAATGCCAGCAGATCCTTCGCCACCTCCATCGGCCGGCTGCAAAGATCCTGATAGCGAATGACCTTCGCCGTGCTCAGTCCGGCCAGGTCGTCGATCGCCTTCTCGTTGAGAATGGCCCAGGCCCAGGCGAGCTGCTCGACCTTCGGCATCGCCTCAAGGCGCTCCGCCGTCAGGCCGTAGCGCGTCGCGTGCTCGGTGTGGAGCAATTCCTCGGGGTAGATATTGTCCTCGAACTTGCCGAGCGCGGCCCCCCGCATGAGGGACGCCACCTGCCCGCACGGGTCGCGGACAATATAGATCACGCGGCAGCCGGCCATCGCCTCGGCGAATAGTCGGGCCCGTCCCCGCGAGCTCACCGACTTCATCACCACCCGCAGACCGGGATGCGCGGCCGGCTCGAGCAGATCGGGGATCGTGATATTCCTGACCAGCCTGGCGGCGCCGAGCTTTTCGGCCGCCCGCAGGCCATAGATCATGGCGCGCCGCGAGCCCTGGGCAGCCGACGAATAGTAGCTCTTGGGGAATACGGGGAGCGACCCGACGGTCTTCAGTGTCCTTGTGTCGATCAGGCGGCGAAGATAGTCCTCCGCGACCGACCGGAAGCGCGGGATATCCTCGGCGCCGAAGTAGTTTTGCATCCGCTCGTCGCGCAGCACGGTATCCGGCTCGTGGCGGTACAGCACGTCCGGATGGCTGTCGAATATCTTGGCGAGCCACGTGGTGCCCGAGCGTGGCGCACCGAGCAGCAGGACGAGCTTGTCAGCGGCAATGGAGGAAAGCGTCATGCTCAGCCGGATTTCGCCCTGATCATCGAGACTGAGCGCGTGACGAACTTGTCGTCCGGCCAGGGTTCCTGAACCGGCGGGACGGTATGCAGGCCCCACCGGTACGTCAACACAACTCTGGCCGCGGTCCGAGGTGAGATCGCCAAGGGTCGGGTCGCTGAATGGAGAAGATCGGGACAAATCTTTCAACCGGGCGGGATTTTTTAGCATGACATTGACGGCAAGTTATCGTGCATACGTTGATTTTCTCTTAAGGATCATCGTCGCTTTGGATCCACGCGCCGGGCCAGCTGCCGGAAAGGCTGTCCGTCTGCGACGAGCCGCTAAAGGCGGGCTGGCTCGTCGCATGACCCGTTCGTGAGCCGCAATCGACAATAGTTTCAATTGGCCTGATCCAAAAATTAAATCGCAGCAAAGTAGTAAATTGGATGGCACTCCCATGAATACGTTTCACCCGCGTTTCCGTCTTTGTCTCTTCGGCCGATCCGTTGGTCGACAACGATGATCTCACGCCCGCCCAGCGCAACCGAGCAGCGTTGATCCGATGGCGCCCTCTGGTCCGCCTGGATGTTGCCGCGTAGGATGGCGCCCCGACCGCGCCTTCAGCGGAATGCCTTATCAGGCCGACGAGGAGATTTGATGGGGACATTTCTGGTGACCGGAGGCGCCGGGTTCATCGGCTCGCACCTTTGCGAAGCCTTGCTCCGGCATCAGCACGGCGTTCGCGTCCTCGACGATCTGTCCTCGGGCTCCCGCGCCAATCTGCCGCCGGGCGTCGAGTTCGTGCACGGCGATATCGGCTGTCCCGATACCGTCGCGCGCGCGTTGGAGGGGGTGGACGGGTGTTTCCATCTGGCGGCGATCGCCTCCGTCGAACGCGGCGTGCGCGACTGGCTTGGCACCCATCGGGTCAACCTCACCGGCACGATCACCATTCTCGACGCCATCCGGCGGCAATCCGGCCGGGCGGCGCCGATCCCGTTCGTCTACGCTTCCTCCGCCGCCGTCTACGGCGACGCCGCGGCATTTCCGCTGACCGAGTCCGCGGAAAAGCGACCGCTCTCGGCCTATGGCGCCGACAAATACGCCTGCGAGCTGCACGCGGCCGTCGGCAGCCATGTCCACGCGATCCCGACCGTGGGTCTGCGTTTCTTCAACGTGTTCGGTCCGCGCCAGGACCCGAAATCGCCCTATTCAGGGGTGATCTCGATCTTCTGCGATCGTCTCTTGCGGAACGCGCCCGTCGAGATCTACGGCGACGGGCTGCAGACGCGCGACTTCGTCTACGTGGATGACGTGGTGGGCGCGCTGCTGAACGCCATGAGCTATCAGGAGGGGCCTGCGGTGTTCAACGTGTGCTCCGGAGCCGCAGTCTCGGTGCTGGACCTGGTCCACACGATCGCCGGGCTCGTCGGGCGGCAGCCGGAGATACGCTTCATGCCGCCGCGCGCCGGGGAGGTCCGGCACTCGACCGGCTGTCCGGAGAGGACGCGTGCGAGGCTCGGCGTTCCCGATCCGACGCCGCTTCGCGCCGGGCTCGCGCGGACGCTCGCCTGGTTGCGGGACAGCGGAACCGGGTGATCGGCGGCGCGCCAGGGCACACCGCGAAGCCGACCCCAGGAAGGGACCGTCCGTGCCGCTGAAATCGCTGTTGGTGGCACTGCTGGTCCCTCCGGCCAACCTCGTCTGGGTTTGCCTCGCCGGCATCGCGCTGGGTCTCCATCGCTCCCGTGCCGGCCGGATCCTGGTCATTCTGGGCGTTTGCGGCCTGTTCATTCTCGCCATGCCAATCTCCGGCGGGTTGCTGTTTGCCAGCCTCGAGGAAGGCCTTCCCTTGACCGCTTCGAGCTCTGATCCGCCGGCTGCCATCGTCATCCTCACGGGGGATGAGGCCCACAGCGACGGTCTCGCGCTGGAGGTCCCCTCGGTCGGGCCCTTGAGTCTGGAGAGGCTGCGCGCCGCCACGATCCTCGAGCGCCGCGTCGGATTGCCGATCCTGATCACCGGAGGGAGCCTGCATCCGGGCGAGGAGCCGCTGGCGGCGATCCTGGCGCGCAGCCTGGATCAGGATTTCGGGGTGAAGACACGGTGGCTCGAGACTGGATCGCACAATACGTGGCAGAGCGCCGAGCACACCGCGGAGCTGCTGCACGCCGAGGGGATCGGGTCAGTCTATGTGGTGACACATGCGTGGCATTTGCGCCGGTCCCTGCTCGCTTTCTCGCGGTTCGGCATTCATGCGACCGGCGCGCCGGTCAGGGTCGATCAGCCGCCCCGCTGGGAGCTTTCCGACTTCTTCCCCACGACCTCGGGCTGGCTCACCAGCTATTTCGGCCTGCATGAATGGATCGGCTATGCCTATTACGCGCTCCGCTAAGCCAGGAATGGTGGCGTTCGCCGATCCCGCAGACCTGCCGGCGGACTGCGCGGACCTGTTCGCGGCCGGTGCGGCCGAGAGCCTGTTCGGCAGCCGCGCCTGGTATCGCAACGTCGTGGAGCACGGTCTGGCGGCGGGCTCGACGGCGTGCTTCGTGCTCTGGCACGAGGCGGGTCGGCCGGTGGCGCTCTTTCCCATGCAGCGGGACGCGAACGGGACGCCGCGGAGCCTGACGACGCCGTATACCTGCCTCTATTTCCCGCTGTTCGCGCCGGAGATCGAGCGCGCGGCGATCGTGCGGGCCGGTATCGCCTTCGGACGGTTCTGCCGCCCGGACGCCAGCGTTCAGCTCGACGCGCTCGCACCGGACTGGCCCGGTCTCGGTCCGCTGCTCGAGGGCGTTCGCCGGGCCGGCCTGGTCGTTCAGCGCTTCGATCATTTCGGCAACTGGCACGAGCCGGCCGCGGGCCGCAGCTGGAAGGCATACCTCGAGACCCGGCCGGGCGCGCTGCGGGAGACCGTGCGCCGCAAGCTCGGCAAGGCAGAGCGCGATCCGAACGCCCATATCGAAATCATCGATGGCACGGACGGTCTGGAGCACGGGATCGCCGCGTTCGAGAGCGTCTATCGCCGGAGCTGGAAGGAGCCCGAACCGTTCCCGGAGTTCAACGCCGGCCTGATGCGGCGGACGGCACCCATTGGGGTGCTGCGTCTGGGCGTGCTGCGGTTCGGCGGGGAGCCGGTCGCCGTCCAGCTATGGACCGTCGACAATGGCCGGGCGACCGTTCTCAAGCTCGCGCACGACGAGGCATTCAAGCCGGCCTCCCCCGGCACCGTCCTGACCGCGGCCATGTTGCGGCGGCTGCTTGACGACGAGCGGGTCACTGAGATCGATTTCGGCCGCGGCGACGATCCGTATAAGCGGCAATGGGCCAGCCAGCGTCGCCAGCGGATCGGTCTGCTCCTGGTAAATCCGTTGCGCGCGCGCGGGATCGCGACCCTCGGGCGGCAGGCGGCCGGACGCGGGCGCCGCGCGGCCCTCTCGCTGGCCGGGCGGCTGCGGCGGAGCGGCGGTTACACATGATCGGTTCGGGGACCTGATGCGCATTCTGTACAGTCACCGGATCCAGTCGCGCGACGGGCAGAGCGTGCATGTGGAGGAACTGATCGCCGCGTTCCGCCAGGCCGGGCACGAGGTGCGGGTGGTCGGGCCGGGATTTTATGATCCCGGCGATTTCGGCGGTGAGAGCCGCATCGTCGCGCGGCTCCGGGCGCTGCTGCCCGCCGCGCTGCACGAGGCGGCGGAGCTCGCCTATAATGGTCCGGCCTACCGGCGTCTGCGGCACGCCTGCCGGGAGTTCCAGCCGGACCTGATCTACGAGCGATACAATCTCTACTACCTGGCGGGCGCGCTGCTGTCGCGACGGCGGCGCATCCCGCTCTATCTGGAGGTCAACGCGCCCATCGCCGAGGAGCGGGCGCGCTACAGCGGATTGCGGTTGAAGCGGCTGGCGCGCGCGCTGGAGCGGTGGGTCTGGCGCTCGGCGACGCGGGTCCTGGCGGTCACGGACGTGCTCGGGCGCATGGTGGCGGCCGAAGGCGTCGAGCCGCGCCGCGTCGCGGTGATCCCGAACGGCATCGACCCGAGGCGGTTCGCATCGCTGCCGGGACGGCCAGCGGGTGACACGCCGCTGGTCCTCGGGTTCGTGGGCTTCGTGCGCTCATGGCACGGGCTTGACGCGGTGATCAGCGCGATGGCGGCGGACGATGCGAGCCCGGCGTTGCGCCTGGTCGTGGTGGGCGACGGCCCGGCGCGGCCGGAACTCGAAAGCCTGACGGCCACCCTGGCCCTCGGTGATCGCGTGTCGTTCAGCGGGCTCGCCGCGCGCGAGGCCGTTCCGGAGCTGGTCGCGGGGTTCGACATCGCCTTGCAGCCGAAGGTGGTCGCTTACGCCTCGCCGCTGAAGGTATTCGAATACATGGCCGCCGGACGCGCGATCGTCGCGCCCGACCAGCCTAACATCCGCGAGGTCCTGACGCACGGCGAGACCGCGCTGCTGTTCGATCCCGCAGAGGGCGGATCGGTCTGGCGGGCGATCCAGCGCCTCGTCGCCGATCCCGGCTTGCGACAGAGGTTGGGCGAGGCAGCCCGCGCGGAAATCACGCGACGCGACTACACCTGGGAGCGCAACGCCGAGCGGATAGTCGCGATGGCGCGGGCCGACCGGGCGGATGGACCGGCGGCGGCGAATTGACCGGCAACGTCGTCGAGGAGCACGGGGCCGGCAGCGCCCTTAAGGCCTTGCCGACAGCCTGTTAGCGGCGCAGCAGCCGCCGTGCGCCGGCCGCCAGCCATCCCACGGAGTAGCGCGGTAGGTATTCGAGCCAGTGCAGCGTCGTGGAGGCATTGGCGAGGCTCGTTTTGTAACGGTCTCCGCCGCCCAGGAAATCATACCGCGCCATGCCCTCCGACCGGTAGAGCTCGATCGCCAGCCGGTGACTGGTGAGCCCTGGCTTCCGGTGCGGATCGGCGCCCGGGTAATCGAAGCCGCTCTGGTAGGCGTAGACGTGACCGCGACGGAGGAAGTTGTACAGAAAGCCGATCACCGAATGGCCGGCGGAGACGCGCAGCAGGTCGACCTCCCTGGCCGGCATCGCGCGCTCGATCAGCGCATGATGGAAGCGGGTGAAATCGGCGCCGGCAAACGCGCCGGGACGGCCGCGGCCCTGCCAGTATCGCTGATGCAGCGCTGCCAAGGCGGCAAGGAACTCATGCGCCTCGGCAACCGTGCTCGCCCGCTCGATCCGCAATTCCCCGTCTGCCGCGTAGCGCCGGTCGGAGCGGCGGATCTGATAGCGGGTGTTGGCGCTGAGGCTGGCGGAGTACGGACCGGCGGCAAGGGCGGCGTAGTCGACCTGGGGAGCCGGCCTGCTCTGCCGTATGCGCACCGACCCCGGCAAGGCGCGCGCGGCCAGCAGATGCGCCTCGTCCACCCCGCCGAGCACGAGGCGTCGCCTCGCGGCGGCGCGCAGGCCGGCCGGGATCAACGCAGCTTCATTTCTGTCGCGGGCGATCAGGACGCCGTTATGCTCGATGAAGATGGCGTCCCACGCCGGGATGCCGGTCTCGCCCAGGAACAAGGCGCGGCCGTGTCGGTTGAACAGCGCGAGTGCCGCCACCTCGCCGTCCTGCCGCACCTCCAGGAGGGCCGGGCGATCGAAGCGGCGCTCCGCCAGGCACCCCATCCACGTCCAGCTCTGGAAAAACGAACAATCCGCGCGCGTCTCGAACGTCCGCCACGTTCCGCCGAGCGTCGCGAAATCGGCGACCGGGGCGAGCTTGGCCTCTATCATGCGACGGCCCTGTCCACCGGCCCGGAAGGCCGTGTATGTCGGGCCGCGAGAAGCCGACCGAAGGGACGAGACGATTGGCGCCGAAAACGCTCCTGCACGTATTCCCGAGCTTTGCCGTCGGGGGGCAGCAGACGCGCTTCGCCACCATCGCGGCGCGGCTGGATCAAGCATACCGCCACGTGATCGTCAGCCTGGACGGCCGCGACATGGCGCGGGGCCTGCTGCCAGGATCGCTTGATGCGCGGATGCTGGAGGTGGAGCGCTCGTCGGGTCCGCGTGCGCTGATTGCCTATGCGAGGGCGATCCGCACGATCGGGCCGGACGCGCTCGTCACCTACAACTGGGGCTCCGTGGAGTGGGCTATCGTCAACCGGATCTATTTCGGGTTGCCGCACGTGCATTTCGAGGACGGGTTCCAGCGGGACGAGGCTGACCGGCAGTTCAGGCGAAGGGTGCTCACGCGCCGCATCGTGCTGCGCCGTTCCGCCGTCGTGGTCCCATCTCGCACGCTGGCCGCGCTCGCGACCCACGAATGGCGGCTGCCACCGAGCCGGGTGACATACATTCCCAATGGGATCGACCCGCATCGGTTCGATGTGGCGCCCGATCCCAAGGCCTTCTTCGACCGCTCGGGCGCCGCGTGCGTCATCGGCGCCTTCGCGCCGCTGCGGGCGGAGAAGAATCTCGGCCGGCTGCTGCGCGCATTCGCGCAGCTCGACGGGACGGCCCGGCTGGTGATTTGCGGGGACGGGCCGGAGGGTGCTCCGTTGCGCGCGTTGGCGGGCGAGCTCGGCCTCGGCGACCGCGTGACATTCACGGGCCATGTGCGGGCGCCTGAGCTGATCATGGGCGCATTCGACGTGTTCGCGATCACCTCGGACACCGAGCAGATGCCTTATGCGGTGCTGGAAGCCATGTGCGCGAGGCTCCCTGTCCTGGGCACCGACGTCGGCGACATCGCGACGATGGTTCATCCCGAGAACCGCCGCTTCGTCGTGCCGCGCGACGAGCCGGAAGCGCTGGCCGCCGCGCTGCGCGACCTGCACTCGGATGCCGGGCTTCGCCGGCATCTCGGCGCGTGCAACCGCATCGATGTGGAGAGCCGCTTCACGATCGAGCGGATGACGTCCGAGTTCGCCCGGATCCTGGGAGACGCCGTCAGGGCCGCCTGACGGCTTCCGCCGCGAGCCCGGCGATCTCGTCGGACAGGCCGGGGCGGTCGGCGATGAAGGATCGGAGCCGGTCGGACGGCCACTCGCGATCGAGGCCGGGCTTGGCCACGCTGAAATCCAGCCGCGCCACCACGGTCACCGGGGCCGTGGCGCCGCCCGACAGGCTCGTCCTCGCCTGCCGCAGGCGCATTCTCAGCCCGCCATCGGTCGGTCGGCCATCGATCCAGAGGGCCGAGACCGCCGCCTCGGGAGGCGGCTCGTGCGCTTCGATCAGCCGCCACGGCACATCCGTGCCGGGCGCGCGGAGCGCGGACACCTCGAGCTCCGCGCCATTGACCTGCCCGGTCATCTCGCGTTGCGCGGCCAGGATCTCGCTCGGCCCGGTGCGCGGCGGAAATACCGCCACGCGCAGCAGGATTGCCCCGCCATCGCATGAGAATCGCAACAACGCTCCGCCGGCGGGCGCCGGCGCGGCCGCGTCCGCCGCTCCTCCGGGGTGACAGCCGGCGATGCTGATCGCGGGTACCGAGACGCGCTCGCTGGCCGCGGCGCGGCTCAGCAGCCCGGCGGCCAGGGGTCCGACCACGGCGAACAGCGCCAACGATCCCGCCGCCCGGAGGGAAAGGGCGAACGGAACCGGCTGCCAGGGAGCGGTCCGGGGTGCCGAGGGCTCCGGCAGCGTGTCTTGGCGAAACGGCAGTCCGAGGACCACGAGGAGCAGGATCACGATCGAGAAGAAGATCCAGCCATAGACGATATGATCGGCGGCGGCGGCTTGCGCGCTGCCCAGCAGGTGTCCGAGCCAGACGATGCCGAGCGCCCGGAAGCCGTTGGCGATGACCGGGACGACGATCGAGACCGCGACGAAGATCGCACGACGCGGCCAGCTCCGATAGATCAGCACGGCGTAAAGCACGCCGAAGGCCACCGAGGCGATGAGGAACCGCAGGCCGGCACAGGCTTCCGCGACGTAGAAGGTGCCCTCCGGGATCTCAATGACGTAGTTGTCGATGAAATACGGCAGCGAGGTCAGGCTCAGACCAAAGTCGATGAATCTCGTCGTGAAACTCTGCAACCAGGGCACGACAAAGGCGCCGAACGGCACCAGGAAGAACAAGTAGAGCAACGGCGCCGCCAGCTTGCCGAACATGCGCCAGCCGAGAACGGCCAGGAACAAGAGCTCGACCAGGCACATCAGCATGAGCTGACGTCCCTCCATGATCCCGAGCTGGTCGGCGATCAGCCACGCGGCGCCCACGGGTAGCGCGACAATGCCCAACCAGGGCACCGGTTGGATCGGAACACCGATCAGCGTCGTTCGGCGGTCCCAGATCAGGTAGAGCGCGATCGGCAGGACCAGGAAACAGTGGTTGTAGGCGGTCGAATTGAGCCAGACGCGGATCGCGGCGCCGATCTCCTCCTGGAATAGGAGGGCCAGCACCGCAAGCCCGAGGGCCAGGGCGACGCTCGTGCCCTTGAGCGCGCGCGGCATGGTGGTCGCGGGTATCGTGCTGACGGTCACGTGAGAACCCCGGGCTGCGGAAGGCGGGCTGTACCGGAATGAGGCGCCAACAGCTCCGGTTGCCAGACCGTATCAAGTGGAGAGAGCGTCGTCGACCAGTCATACCGGGACTCGACCACGTTTCGCGCATGACGCCCGAGCATCGGGTGGAGCCCGTCGAGCACCTCGGTCACGCATCGCGCCAGCGACCGGGCGTCATCCGCGATGAGCAGTTCGTGCCCCGGTTCGGCGCGGATGCCCTGGAAAGCCTGGGGCGTCGCGACCACGGGCCGCCCCATCGCCATCGCTTCCAGCACCTTGTTCTGGATCCCGCGCGCGATTCGCAACGGCGCCACGACCACGTCGGCGTGGGCCAGGTAAGGCCGCGTATCGGGAACCCGGCCGGTGACATGGATGCCAGCCAGCGTGGCCAGTCGACGGACCTCGTCTGCCGGATTGGCCCCGACAATCCAGAAACCGGGCGGGTGGCCGCGACCTCGCAGCAGCGACGGCATGATGTCGCGGGCGAACCAGGAGACGGCGTCGATGTTGGGCCGGTAATCCATCGCGCCGGTAAACACGATCCGGGGTCCGCCGGTCGGGAACGGATCATCGAACGGGTGCAGGGGCGAGAAATACCGGAAATCGACGCCGTTGGAGATGAAGCTCGTCCGCCCGGCGGATTCAGGCGCCAGCGATCGGAAATGCAGCAGCTCGTCCTCGGAGACAAAGAGGGAGTGATCGAAGCTGCGGGCGGCGCGACGCTCGAACTCGAGGAGCGTCCGACCCTCCCGGGCCCAGACCCAATTCATCGGCCAGCGCGACC
Source organism: uncultured Alphaproteobacteria bacterium (assembly GCA_963795435.1). Taxonomy (GTDB): domain Bacteria; phylum Pseudomonadota; class Alphaproteobacteria; order Acetobacterales; family Acetobacteraceae; genus JAFKFI01. The sequence continues at coordinate 1,440,432 of CAWCHV010000007.1, read as the reverse complement.
GCTCGGCGTACTCGGTCCATTTGGAGGAGTTGGCGTCGATGAAATCGAGCACCCGGTGCGCGCCGGCCGCGTCGATCACATACGGGACCATCGCGGAGCAGAAGACGAAGACGCGGTCGATCCCCTCCCGCGCGATGGTATCGAGCACCCATCGACGCAGGCGCGGGCTGTGGAAATAGTCCAAGGTCAAGGGCTTGCCGGGCCTGAGGCGGGACAAGGCGCGCAGTTTCTGCCAGCGTGGGCTGAGCGGGAAACATGCGAGTTCGGTGCACTGGGCCCGCAGCGCCGGCAGATGGGCCCAATCCGTCGGATCGTCGATCAGGCAGCCGACGAACACCCGGTGCGACCGCATCAGGTGGCGCAGGATGTGCCAGGCTCGGATCTTGTCGCCCTTGTCGGGCGGATACGGGATCCGGTGGGACAGGAAGAGCAGCTTACGCACCGCGCCCGCCGCGAAGATACGGGTCAGCCGGGCCGGCCGTGCTCTGTCGGCGGGCCGGGCTCAACGGGCCAACTGCCCACGGATCATCGGGCCAATGCGCTGGCCGATGCGATCGGGCATGTAGGCTGACCAGAGCCGGCTCATCCTCTTCATCGAATTGGACGACGAGTTGATGACGACCTGCCGGCCTCCATGCTGCTTGGTCGAGGCCATGAGATAATTGTGGTGATCCGCGAGGACCGTCCCCCACTTCTTTTTGTATGTGGACTGACCCTCGTAGCGAACACTGCCGAAATCGAAGAAGCGTTGGCCTGCTTCCGCGGTGCGCTTGATGGCCTCCCAGTGCAGCAGGTCGTTGGCCTTGAGGTTCCAATGGTCCGGGTCCGACACCGTGTTGATGATGTTGACCCGCCCGCCGCAGGAGAACCCGAGCAGGCCGGCGATCGGCGTCCCATCGGCCGCGCGAGCCATCGCCAGCATCATGTCGGGGCCGAATTCCTGCAACGACCGCGAGTAGTAGGCGAATTTGTGCGGCGGCACGCCAAGCCGCTTCATCGACTTGAGATAGAGCGGAAAAAACTCGCGTTCCAGGACGGCCCGGTCGCAGCCGAACGAGACGGTGACTCCATAGTTCAGCGCCTGTTTGACCGCCTTTCGCACCGAGTAGCGGACCACGTCGCGCCATAGCGCATCGGTATTCGAGGTCAGCTCCATGTATGCGATATGCCCGACCGCCTCGGCGCGCATCGACGGGCTCTGCGGCGCCAGGCTCATTCCGTGATTGCCGTGGAGTTCGAGCGAGGACGCGCGGCTTCGGTGGCGCAGATAGTCGCGCAGCGCACCCAGTGCCGCCTTATTCTCGTCTTCCGCCAAGTCAGGACAGAGTAGCATTCCCCCGTATTCGGAGAATGGCTGACTGACGAGGCGCCGCCTGTAGAGAACGCTGGAAACCTCGGCCGTCGGCAGGACGCCGACCAGATCCCGATTCCGCAGGAACGCGAGATACCGAGGCTTGTAGCCGTAGCACCCCACCACCCGGCCGTATCCGAACAACTGGCAGTACCGGGACTGCGGATGCGCCAGGACGAACGTGTCCCATGCGGCCGCGTCGCCCCATCCGTCCTCGATCCGAATCACCGCGTGGCCTCCGGGCGCGCCGTCGGGCGGCGGCTTTCGGCTGGTTCGATGACGCGATACTCGGCCATGATGTGGGTATTCCAGATCTCTCTTACGGGGTCGGGGCGACGCTCTCAAGCGGTCCGGCCGCCTGCGGGCTGCTCGCCAGCCTCTCCGCGTAGACCCGGTCCATCCGGTCCCAGGCGAAATCGCGCAGCAGCCGCTCGAGCCGGGGCGCGGTCCGCGACAGGTTCACGTAGTGCCGGAAGCGGGACATGCGTCCGCATTCGACGACCCGCGGCTGGTCCGGGTCGATCTCCCAGGGGTGGGTATAGAAGATGCCGGGCTGGTGCTCACGGCGGTTCATCCGGCCGAGACCAAGCCGGAACAGCGGATACGGCAGCAGGCGGAAATAGCCGCCCCCCGAGCACGGCAGGTTGCGGTCGAGCAGCCGCGTGGTGGTCATGGGAAACTCCCACAGCGATCCGGCCTCGGGCTGGAACGGGAAGCGCGGTGCGTCGGGCATACCATAGAGATCGTGCTTCACCGGGTAGATGCTCGAGCTGTAGCGATAACCCTCGCTCGCCAGTGCGGCGAAAGCCCACGAATTGCGCCGGCCGATCGAGAAGGTAGCGGCCCGGTAGCCGATGACCTCGCATCCCGCGGTGTCCTCGAGGATGCGCTTGGCGCGGCGCACATCGGCGCGGAAATCCGCCTCGCTCTGCGCGTCCGCGCGGGTGTGATCGTAGCCGTGGCTGGCCAGCTCGTGCCCCGCCGCGACGATCCGGCGGATCAGACCGGGGTGGCGCTCGGCGATCCAGCCCAGCGTGAAAAAGGTCGCGGTCACGCCGGCCCGGTCGAACTGCGCGAGGATACGGTCGGTGTTGGCCTCCACGCGGCGGGGGAAGCGCTCCCACTCGGCTCGGGAAATGCTGCCGGCGAAGGCCTGGACCTGGAAATAATCCTCGACGTCCACGGTCATGGCATTGCGGATGGCGTGGGGTGCGTGCGTGTTCATCGCTGGACGTTGTTCGGCCGTTGCGGATCGAGATACGAACTGAGGAGGTCGAGCAGGCGCCGGAAGATGCGCTCCTGGCGCGCGACCCCGGCCTCGAGCGCCTGGATGCGCGGCAAGAGCACCTGCGCCGTGTCAATCTCCGTCGTTGCCGTCGGCACGGCGCCGGTTGTGTCCGTCACCGTGCCGAGGTCGCGCTGGAGGTCGCTGGCGGTGTCGTCGACGATCTTGGCGGTGATCAACGACGTGCCTTCCAGCGCCCCATACAACAGTACGCGCGAGGAAAGCGTGTTGATCCGGCGCGGGAGCCCGTCGGTGTGCCGGAACACGGCGCTGAACGCCCCGTCCTCGAAATATGGGTTGCCGCTCCAGCCCACTGTGCGCAGCCGGTGGAGGATGTAGTTGCGCGTCTCCTCCTCGCTGAGCGGACCGAGATGATAGGCCGCCAGCACGCGCTGGCGCAGCTGGTCGAGGTCGGGGCTGGCAAGGATGCGGCGGAATTGCGGCTGGCCGAGCAGGATCGTCTGCAGCGAGGCGCGGCCATCGACGGTGATGTTGGACAGCATCCGTAGTTCCTCGAGCGCGGCGAAAGACAGGTTCTGCACTTCGTCCACGACAAGCAGGCAACGCCGCCCCACCGCCCGATGCTCCCGGAAGACCGTCTCCAGTCCGCGGAGGAGGGTGGATTTGTCCGCCTTCTCCTCCTGGAGGCCGAAGCTCGAGGCGGCGAGCCGCAGCAGGTCGTCACCGGAGACCTGCGTCGTGACGATCCGGGCGATGATGTAGGTCTGCCGGTCAAGGCGCGACCAGAGCTGTTCGACGAGCGTGGTCTTTCCCGCGCCGACCTCGCCGGTGATGATGATGAACCCTTCCTGCTGCGAAAGCCCGTACACCAGGTGCGCGATCGCTCGGCTGTGGGCGCTGCTGTCGAAGAAGAAGCGGTTGTCGGGCGTGAGCTGAAACGGCATCCCCGAGAGCTTGTAAAACTCGGCGTACACGGCGCCCGCTCAGAACTGTTTGCTGAGGCCGAGGAGAAACACGTTCTGAGTGAAGCTCAGTCCGGGAATGTTGGTGACGCGGTCGGTGAACGTGTACTGCGCGATACCGCTCAACGTCGCAGTGAAACTATGCCGGATCGAGACCTGCGTCGAGTAGGTGTCTTCGACTTCACTGCCAAGCCCGGCGAAGAACTGATTGCCGCTCTGGCGTCCGTAGCTGAAATAGAGGGTTGAGACCGTATCCGGGTTGAGCTGGTGCTGCCAGCCCACCAGACCGCTGAATCCGCTCGACGACGATGCGCCAAAGCGATTCGTGGTCGCGACGATGCTGCGGTCCTGCCAGTTCACCTGGGCAGTGAACTGGTCCCGATCCAGGCTCAACGTGGCGCCGCCGGTGAAGGTCTTGGTCTGATAGAGATTGTTGTTGCCGGTCGCCCGGAGCGCGCCATTGGTCAGGCCGACCGGAGCCCCCGTCGTCTGATCGACGCTGTTGCCGAATGCATCGACGGTCGTATTGCTGGCAAAGGATTGCAGCTGCGTCAGATCGGTCCCGAGGCCGGTCTGGTACTGGCCGTAGATGCGGGTGCGCGCGGTCAGCGCATAGGAGCCGTTGAACAGGACCGAATCGGTGCCGTATTTGTGCCCGTAGCCGACCGTGACGATACTGTCGGGGTTCGGCGTCCATTGGGTTCCGACCGCCCAGACGGCATCCTGAATGGTGGTGGTCGGAGTGCCGCCGAAATGGATGTACTCCGCGCCGAGCTCGCCGAAGATGGTGACTTCGTCCGTGATCGCGTAGCCGAGCTGGTTGGTGAGAATGTACTGGTAGGCTCCGTTGGTGACCCCCGACCCTTGGAACTGGGTGCCGGTGGCGAGGACCAGCTCACGGAAGCGGCCGAAATCTTCTCCCGAGTTGAACTGGAGAACCTCATTGTGGGTATTCAGCGAGCCGTTCGTGTCGGACGTCGAGAGCGGAAATGCGGTGAAGCCCGAGAGCGCGCTGAAGCTGGAATAGCTGTACGAATAGCCGGCCTTGAAGGTGCCGAAACTGCCGACCCGATGCACCACGTAGGGCGCGATGCTGAAGGTCTGGACCTGGCTGGCGTTGTTTCGTGTCAGGAACGGAGACGTGCCTTGGCCGATCCCCGAGCCCTGCTGCAGCCCGAAGCCTCCGCTCGCATTCGGCAGGCCGCCGAAGGTCGGCTGCACGGCCGCATACCCGCGCATATCGATGTAGAACGCTTCGGGGACGACGGTGACGGTGGCTGTCCCGTTGAAGTTCTGGGCCAGCATGTCCTGGCTGCCGTGGGAGGCGTAGATGACCCCGGTCGGAGCGTAGAAAATCTGCGTCTGCAGCGCCGGGAGGTTCCCGGTGATGTTCACGGCAGGCGTGATGTAGGTGATGAAATCCGAGCTCCGGTGGCTCGACGTCTGGAATATGTTGTCGTTGAAGGCCTCGGAGACGTCCACGCGCGGCAGGATCGTCCAGCCCGGCTCAGGCGGACCTGGGGGTTCCACCGCCGGACCGCCCGCGATGTGATGCTGCACATCGTCCGGCGTCCCCGGCGCCGTGAGCGGCGCCAAGGATGAGCCCGGAAATGGATATCCCGTATCGGGGTATGCGTTCGCCTTCTCGTTGCCGGCCATCCAGCAAGCCGCGACCGCGGCCGTCAGACACGCGACCGAACGTCGCGGCAAGGCCCCGGCCGCCCAGGCACGTATGTCCGCGGTGCCCATGCAGTCCTAGGAGGCTGTGTAGGAGGACGCGTACGCGCCGAAGGTATGGCTTGTCGTGACTTGGACCTTGTTCAACAGCAGGGATATTGCGGGACACGCCTGGATCAGGTCGAGAGCCGCCTCCAGCTCCGCCCGCTGCGTCCGTTCGGCCTCGACCACGAGAAGAACCTGGCCGACGACCGGGGCGAGGGTGCTGGGGTCGCTGCTCGACAGACACGGCGCCGCATCGAGGATCACGACCCGATCGGCGTACCGCCGGCCCAGATCCCTGATCAGCCGCGTCATCTGCCGTGTGGCGAACAACTCGGCGCTCGCCTCCGGTTTTGTTCCGATCGGCAGCACCGACAGTTTCTCGAACCCCGTCGGCGTGATCACGTCGTCGGCGTTCAGTCGCGGATCGAGCGCGAGGTCCAGCAGGCCCGGCGTATCGACCAGTCCGAGCGACCGCCCGAGAGATTGATCCTTGGAATCCGTGTCGACCAAAAGCACCGCGCGGTCGCGCTGCCGCGCGATGCTGAGGGCCAGATTGAGCGACGCGAAGCTTTTCCCCTCACCGGGCCGCGCGCTGGTCACCATCACCAGATTGGCAAGGCCCTGGCCGGTGCTTTCCGGGGCGAACGCCGTTCGCAGGATGTGGGTCTGGATGATCCGGAACTCCTCGGAGACGCGGCTGCGCCCCTTCGACCAATCGATCATGCCAGCGCGCTCCAGGACGGCGGTCTCTATGGCCGGTGCGATCCGCTTCGGGGCGTCCAAGACGGGGGCGATCGGGTCGGAGTGGTCTGGTGCATCCCCGAGCGTCTTTTCGATCTCGAGCAGATGAGCGGTCGATGGATCGAGCGACCCGGTTTGGCGGAGACGCTCAGCCGCACGTTCGACAAGGTTCAGAGGTTGCGAGGACATGCTCAAACCATTGCCTGGGTGCGAAGGACATACGCTACGAGGCCTCCGAACACGACGACGAGGGCCAGGAGACCGGTGAAAAATCCGATCGTGGACATCACCCGTCGCGGCGAAATTGCCGCTCCGAGCAAGCTGATCCCTCCGAGCACGGGCAGCCCCAAATCGCGAAGGTCGTCGATGGTGTGGAATGACCGATCGAACTGGCTCAGCAGGAACGAAACGCCGACGCCGACGCCAAGCCCCACGAGAAGGACCGCGGGAAGCAGGATCAACCGGTTGGGCGTCGCCGGGATGCGCGGCACTTGCGGCGGATCCACGATGTTCAATTTCACCTTCTCGGCCTGGGTCTCCGCCGCCTGCGCGATTTGCGCGGCCTCGCGCCGGGCCAACAGCTCGTCGTGGTCATGCTTGAGAACGCCATAGTCTCGGTCCAGCGCCATGTACTCGGCCTGGACGCCGGGCGCCTGCTTGGCAAGCGCCTCGATCGAATCGCGCTCCCTCGTCGCATCCGCGACTTGGCGCTTCAGCGAACCCACGCTGGCGTCGGCGTCCACCAGCTTCAGCTTCAATTGCTCGTAGATCGGGTTCGAGGTGGCGCGAGCCCGGCCGCCAGCATGGCCCCCGCCGCCGCTGGCCGGAGGAGAGGCCTTCAGGGATGCGATCAGGTTCCGCGTGGCGATCACGTCCGGGAAACTGTCCGTGTACTGCAGGCGCAATTGCCGCAGATGCTCTTCCGCCTGCGCCAGTTCCGACCCGGCGCCCCCGCCGGCTTCATCCGCGCTGACGGTCGGCGGCGTCTTGGCGAGCTCCTGCTGGAGCCCGTCCCGCTTGATCAACGCATCTTGCAGCTGGCCATTCAGCGAGACGACCTGCCCGCGCACCTGATCCAGCCGAGTGGCGCCAAAGCCGCCCTGCCCGCTATCTTGCGGAAGGATGCTCAGATAGCGGGTGCGGAACTCCGCCCTGCGACGCTCGGCGGCGGTGAGCTGCACGTCGTACGCGGCGATCTGCCGGTCGATGAAGCGCCGGGCATTCTCCATGTCGGCCCGGTTCGATCCGGTGGCGCTCTCGATGAAGATGTTCAGCAGGCTCTGCACCACCTCGTAGGCGAGCTTTGGGCTGGGATTGCGGTACTCGATCGTGAACAGGCTCTTGGTCTGCGGCTTGATCTTGATGTCCGTCCCAAGCCGCGTGATCAGGCGCTCGCGATCCTCGGGGCTATTCAATGTCAGGTCGAGATCGGTTTTCGAGATCAGTTTTTCCAGATTGGGACGGCTGAGCAGGGTCCGCTGCAGGATGTCGAGCTGCCCGGTCTCCGAGGTCTCGGCGGCGACGCCTCGCAGCAGCGGCGTCAGTACCGCGTCGCTGTCAACATACAGTCGCGCGCTGGCTTCATACTGGTTTGGTATCAGGTAGATCCCTACCCAGCCGATGACGCAGACGACCCAAGCGACGCCCAGCGCGACCCAGCGTCGTTGCCAAGTGGCCTTCAGGTAATGTCGTAGCTGAAGGCGGAGCGAATCCATTGCACTCTCCGGTCAGAACCAGGTTTGCGGTATGATCAAGGTGTCGCCCGGCGCCATCTCGACGTTCTGACTTATGTCGCCGTCCTTTACCAAATCGTTGAGGCGGACGGGAATTTTCGCCTGTCGACCGCCCGGCTCACGCCGGATGATGACCGCGCTGTTGCCGGCGGCGAATTTGGTCAGGCCCTTCGTCGCTATCATCACGTCCAGCACCGTCATGTGGTCCCGATAGGGCAGCGCCACCGGTTCCGTGGCCTCCCCGATCACCTTCACTTGCCGGTCGAGCGGCCCCACGAAGCCGCGAACGATGACGGTGACGCTGGGATCCTTGACATATTTCTTGAGGCGGAACTCGATTTCGCGCGCGAGCTGGGTCGGGGTCTTCCCGGCGGCGACGATATCCTCGATCAGCGGCACCGAGATCCGCCCGTCGGGCCGCACCGGGAGGTCCGGCACGCTCAGTTCCGGCGAGCGATAGACGAACACGCTGAGCGTGTCCCCAGGGCCGACCACGTAGGCCGCGTTGTCCGCGACGGCACTGGGCGGCTCGGCCTGCGATGGCGTTTGCGGGGCGCAGCCCGCCGCCACCAGTGCCATGCCACAGGACATCGTCATGAAAATAGCGCGAAATCTGCCGTTCACGGTGTACCCCAAAAGCTGTCAGAGCCAGGAGAAGAGCCCATCCAAACCAGGGAGGCCAGGGCCCCGCCTTCGTCCGGTGGCGGCAGCGCTCTGCCCCGACGCAATGAACCCGCGCGCGTCAGCATCGCTGATGCGCATCGGGCACCCGATCAATTTCCGACGCGGTGCAATTCGTAGCATCATTGCAGCCCAAGATCAATCGTTCGTACTGCCCACGCGCTCACAAGCGAAAACGGGGTTGCCTCGCCGTACCTTCGGCCGGCATCCTTCCGCAACCCGAGGTTAGAATCAAGTGTAAACATTTCTTGACGATCTTCATGGAATGTAGACAATCGGGTCCAAGAGGGGGAGGTTAAGGGGCGGAGTGAAGCGGTCCGCCCCGTTCCACCTTTCGAGGGCCGATCGCCCGACGAGGCTTGGGATGGCGGCGCGCTGGCGTCCGCCTTGCCGCGCGTGGTGTGTCGTTGTTTGGCGTGATCGGCGGTCCGTCGCGGACCCGGGAGGCAGTGGTGGCCAGGTCCTTCGGACGGTACCTGTCGTTTGAGATGGTCCTCCTGTGTCTCGTCGAATTATTGCTGTCGTTCATCGTCATCTACGCGATGCTGGTGTCGGCGGCGATGCCGGAGGAGCCTTTCCTCGGCGCGGTGTCGTTCTTCACGATCCGCCCAGAAAGCGTCAATCTTGCGGCGGTGCTCGCGTTCACCATCGGCGCGAGTTCCATAGCGATTGGCCTGTATCGGCCCGAGCTTTGCCTGCAACGCCGGCACTTGCTGGTCTATGCCGCGGTCGCGGGGGCGCTGGCCTTTCCGGTGATTCTGCTGGTCAGCGAGACGCTGCAGATCCGGTTAAGCCATTATTATCTTCTCTGGACCATGAAGGTGCTGCTGGCGTGGGCCGGCTGCTTGGTGGTCAGCCGCTGGGTCTTCGCGATCGCGGTCAGTCACAAGCTATTCGTCCGTCCGGTGGTCGTCCTCGGGGACGGTCGGCGGGCGGCCCGGCTGGGCGCCGTGATCCGCGCGCAGCGCGGGCGTCTCTTCGAGCTCGCCGGCATGTTCGATGCAGCACGGCCGGACGCGGCGGCCGCGGGGTTGGCCCGTCGCAGCAAGATTTGGGCCTTCATCGTCGCCACCGAGGATCGCGGCAAGCTGCCGGTGGACCAACTCCTCGCGTGCAAACTCAAGGGTATGCGGGTGTTCGACGACGTTACCTTCTGGGAGCAGCATCTCGGTCGGATCGACCTCGCGAATACCGACCAGAACTGGCTGTTGTTCACCGATGGCTTCTCGTCGGGACTGGTGGCCAATACGGTCCGGCGCGCGGCCGACCTCGTGATAAGCGTCGCCTTTGTCGTGGCCACCCTGCCATTGATGCTCGTCGTGGCTGCGTTGATCAAGCTGGACAGTCCGGGCCCGGCGTTCTACCGCCAGGAGCGGATCGGGCTGCATGGCCGGGTGTTCACTTTGCTGAAATTCCGCAGCATGAGGACGGACGCCGAGGCGGAAGGCAAGCCGCGCTGGGCCTCGCGGAACGACTCACGGGTGACGCGCGTGGGTGCGTTCATCCGCTCGACCCGGATCGACGAATTGCCGCAACTCCTCAATGTGCTGCGCGGCGAGATGAGCTTTATCGGTCCGCGGCCGGAGCGCCCGCACTTCGTCGAGGAACTGGCGCGCGACATTCCGCTCTATCGCGACCGTACCTATGTCAAGCCGGGAATCACCGGATGGGCGCAGGTCAACTTCCCCTACGGGGCCTCGGTGGAGGACGCGCGCCAAAAGCTGTCGTATGATCTCTACTACGTGAAGAACCGCAGCCTCTTCCTCGATTTTCTCATTCTGATATCGACCATCCGTGTCATCTTGTTTCAGGAAGGGGCGCGGTAGCGCGCGGCCGGCGCCCGCGTCCGGCACCATGCGGGCGGCGAGGACGGCCAACTTGACCGACCGGTCGATCTCGGGCGGCTGCCGATGATTGGCGAATTTCCGGCTGTCGCCCTGCTCCATGCGGCATGTGCGGCGATCTATGCCGTGCTGGTCGCCCTCATCCTGATCCGCGCGCGGCTCAGTCGGACCGGATTGATGCTGGCCGGCGCCTGTCTGGTTACAGTGGCGTGGGCGGCGGCCATCGCCCTGCGATGGTCCGAACCGCTGGACGGGCTGGCCGGGTGGTTGGAGATCGCCCGTTCCGTCGCGTGGTATTGCTTCATCCTGCACCTCTACCGGCGAACCGTGTCGGCGGGACGGCAAATCGGGCAGATTGTCGCCAATACCGGCTTGGCCGTGACCGTCTTGATCGGCGTCGCGCCGTTGCTTGATGTTCTCGCCGGGCGTTACGGCGCCAGCCTCTGGTCGGTCGAGATCGTGGCCCGGCTCGGACTGGCGATCTGCAACCTCCTGTTAATCGAGAACCTCTACTTCAATACGCGCGAGGACGCTCGCTGGCACATCAACCTGATCTGCATCGCCATTGGAGGCCTGTTCCTGTACGATCTCGTCCTGTACTCGGACGCCCTGCTGTTCCGGCGAGTGTCCTCCCTGCTGTTCGAGGGCCGCGCCAGCATCACCGCGATGGTGGCGCCGCTCATCGCTGTCGCGGCGGCACGGAACCGAAACTGGAAGATCGACATCCACGTGTCGCGTACGGTGGTGTTCCACAGCGCGAGCCTGGTTGCCAGCGGGGTGTTTCTCCTGGCCCTCGCGGCCGCGGGGCAGGTGCTCCGGGAGAGCGGCGCCGAATGGGGTGTCGTCGCCGAGACCAGCATCATATTCGGCGGGCTGGTCACCGTCGCGGTGTTGCTGACCTCCGGCTCCGCCCGTTCCAGGCTGCGGGCGCTGGTGGTCGAGCATTTCTTCAGTCTGCGTTACGACTATCGACGGGAGTGGATGCGCTGCATCCAAATCCTGTCATCTCCGGAGAGCTATGTCGGCCTGCAGAACCGCGCGATCCGGGCGGTTGCCGAGGTGGTCGACAGCCCCGGAGGCGCCCTGTTCGTGCGTGATTCCCGAGATACCGCGTTCCTCTGGGCGGGTTCCTGGAATGTTCCCGCCGCGACCATGCCGGTCCCGATCGGCGACAAACTGATCGCGGCGTTCCGCGAAGGCAACTGGATCGTCGAACTCAATCGCGGGGAGCGGCCCGAATGGGCCGGCGACGTCGCCAATCCCTGGCTCGCCGTCCCGCTCAATCATCTCGGCCAGTTGATCGGCTTCGTCCTCGTGACCGACTCCCGGGCCAGCTTCAAGCTGGATCGGGAAGCGTACGACCTCCTGCGCATCGTCGGGCGGGAGGTGGCCAGCCACGTGGCCGAGCAACGCGCCAGGCAGGTTCTCGCGGAAACGCGCGAGCTACAGGAATACGGCAGGCGCTTTGCCTTCGTGGTCCACGACATCAAGAACGTGTCGAGCCAGCTATCGATGCTCCTGTCGAACGCCGAGATCCACGCGGACAATCCGGATTTCCAGCGCGACATGCTCAAGACGGTGCGGGCGTCGGTCGCCAAGATCACCGCGTTGCTGGCCCGACTGCAGGCGGGCGATCGCGAGGCGGACACATCGCTCACGGTTCCCGTCGATCGCTTGACCGAGATCGTCGCCGCCTGTTCCCAGGTACGCGGGATGGAGATCGCCTTGCGTCACGACGGGCGGACCGCGAATGTGGTGATGGAGCCCGGATCGTTCGATGCCGTCGTGACGCATCTGCTCGACAACGCGATCGAGGCCGCGGCTGGGCTCGGGCCGGTGAGCGTGACGATCCGGCATGACCCGCTGAGCGTGACCATCGACGTCACCGACCGCGGCGCGGGAATGTCGCCCGAATTCATCCGGGACAGGCTCTTCGTGCCATTCGCCTCGACGAAGCGCGGCGGGCACGGGATCGGCGTCTATCAGGCGCGGGTGTTGCTGCGAGAGGCCGGCGGCGACCTCCTCGTCATCAGTCGCCGGGATGTAGGCACAACCATGCGCATTCTGCTACCATCGGTGGCGGCTGCCGCTGAAGAGCCTTCGCCGGTTTCGGCGTAAATGAGTGTTGCCATGGCCAAACCGAAACTGCTCATCGTCGAAGATGATGAAGGCATCGCGTCCCAGTACCCGTTGGGCGTTCCCCGAGTACGAGCTGTTCATCACCCATAACCGGCAGCAGGCGGTGACGCTGGCCCAGAAGGAGGCGCCCGATGTGGCGCTGATCGACCTTGGTCTGCCGCCCGATCCGGACGGGGTGAGCGAGGGCTTCGCGACCCTCGAGCAGGTCCAGCGCGCCGTTCCGGAGATCAAGGCGATCGTCGTCACGGGAAACGGCGAGAAGCCGAACGCCCTCAAGGCGGTCTCCATCGGGGCTTACGATTTCTGTGAAAAGCCCACCGAGATCCAGGTCCTGCGCACGATCGTGGATCGCGCGCTGCGGCTGCGGCGGCTGGAGGAGGAGAACAGGCGGCTCGCCGCGGTGCCTCAGCGTTCGCCGATCGAGCGGATCATCACCGCCAACGACGCCATGTTGAAGGTGTGCCGCGACATCGAGAAACTGGCGGCGGCAAACGTTCCGGTCCTGCTTCTCGGCGAGAGCGGCACCGGCAAGGAGGCCTTGGCCCATGCCCTGCACGAGCTGGGGCCGCGATCGAAGCAGCCGTTCGTGGCAATCAACTGCGGCGCGATCCCTGAGAACCTGCTGGAGAGCGAGTTGTTCGGCCACGAGCGCGGCGCCTTCACCGGCGCGGTGAAGCAATCCATCGGCAAGATCGAGGGCGCCAACAAGGGCACGCTGTTTCTCGACGAGATCGGCGACCTGCCGCACCCGCTGCAGGTGAAGCTGCTCCGCTTCCTGCAGGACCAGGTGATCGAACGGATTGGCGGCCGCCAACGCATACAGGTGGATGTCCGGATCGTGTCCGCGACCAATGTCGGCCTGGAGGAGCGTGTGCAGTCCGGGGCGTTTCGCAACGACCTGTTCTATCGGATGAATTCCGTAACCGTGCGGATCCCGCCGCTGCGGCAGCGTGGCGGTGACGTGATGCTGCTCGCCAACTATTTCTTCGGCCGGTACAGCCGTGAGTTCGGCCGAGCGATCAAAGGCTTCACGGACCGGGCGGTCGCCGCGATCACGAGCCATGAGTGGCCGGGCAACGTGCGGGAGCTGGAGAACCGGATGAAGCGCGCGGTGATCATGGCGGAGGGCAAGCTGCTCGACGCCGCGGACCTCGAGCTCGAGCCGGCGGAGGACGACGGCGGCGGGCTGGATCTCAGATCGGCCCGCACCCGGGCGGAGCGGGAGGTGATCCAGATCGCCCTGGCCCGGAGCAACGGCACGCTTTCGACGGCCGCCAAGCTCCTCGGCGTCAGTCGTCCGACACTGTACGGGCTAATGGAATTGCATGGGATCGAGATCGAGCCGACGAGGGGCTTCGATCCCTCGACGCCCGACACGACGGTCGCGTCAAAGCTGGATATGGAGTGAGCCACGCCATGCGGAACAGGCATTTGGGTTGGGTTCTCGTCGCGGGGTGGGCTCTGCTATGGCCGAGCTTGGCCGATGCGCGCGACTACCTGAGCGACGCGCGCCAGGCGCTGCAGAAGGGCGACCTCAAGGCCGCCCAGATCCAGCTGCGCAATGCCGTGAGGGAGGATCCGCAGAACGCGGAAGCGCACTTCCAACTCGCCCTGGTCAACCTTCAACTCGGCGACCCGGTCGCGGCCGAGAAGGAGGCGACTGCCGCCCGCGATCGCGGCTACGACAAGCACAAGATCGTTCCCGTGCTTGCGCAGGCCTACATGGTGCAGAACAAGTACCAGGATCTGCTGCGTGATTTCACGGTGGAGCACAAGGACGCGGCGCTGGACGCCCAGGTCCTGGTGGCTCGCGGGTACGCGCAGGCGGCTCTGCGCGACCTTGCCGGAGCGGCCAATTCCTTTGCCGAGGCGGAGCGTCTCGCGCCTGAGGCGCTGGAGCCGCTCACCGCCCAATTCCGACTGGCGATCGCGAAGGGGGACCTGGACACGGCCCAGGCCAAGGTGGACCGGGCGCTGTCCCTGCAACCAAAAAATCAGGAGGCGCTGCTCGAGAAGGCGCAGCTGCTGCATCGGAAAGGCGACATTCCGGGGGCGCTTGCCGCGGCTGACGAGCTGGTCGGCGTGGCGCCCGCATTTCCGGACGGCCGACTTGAACGGGCGACATTGCTGATCGCGACCGGAAAGGACGACAAGGCGCAGGCGGATCTGGCGGCCGTATTCGCCGTCCTTCCGAACAATCCAAGGGGACTTCTCCTGCAGGCGTTGCTCGAAGCGCGCCGCAAGGATTTCAAGGCGGCGGACGTAACGCTGCAGAAAATCGCCAGCGTGATGCCGAACCTGCCCCGGGCGTATTTCCTGCAGGCCTTCGTGAAGGCGCAGCTTGGGGAGTGGGAGCAGGCGGAGGATGCGGCGCAACGCTACACGGCCCGCGTGCCCGACGATCTAGCTGGGCTCAAGCTGCTGGCCGGCATCGAGATGCAGCGGCAGCGACCGGATAAGGTGGTCGAAGTGCTCGCCAAGCCCGCGGCGGCCGGGGTCGCGGATGCCGCCACGTTCGACCTGCTCGGGCGGGCCTATTCGGCCTCTGGCCATCAGGACGAGGCAACCCGGGCGTTCGAGAAGGCGGCCGCCCTGGCGCCGGACGATCCGCAGATGCGCGGTCGTCTGGCGGCGAGCCGGCTCGCGATGGGAGATCCGAACGCCGCGGTCGGCGATCTCGAGAAGGCATTGGAAATAGCGCCGAAGCAACCGTCGATCGGCGCGGCCCTGTTTTTCGCGGAGATGGCGACGGGCGACCTGAACCGCGCCGCCGCGGCGATCACCAAGATCCGCCAGGTGCAGGGCGACACGCCGGTGGTGCAAAACCTCGAGGGATTGCTGAAACTGGCGCAGCTCGACGTGGATGGAGCCAAGGCGCAGTTCACCAAGATAGCCGAATCGAATCCCGATTTCACGCCGGCCAAGGTCAGCCTGGCGCGGATCGCCGCGATGCAGGGTCGACCGGACGACGCGCTGAAGATCCTGAACGACATCCTCGCCAAGAATCCCACCAGCGAGCCGGCGTTGAGCATGGTTGTCGCCACGCTGTCGTCGAACGGGAAGACGGCGGACGCGGCGGCCACGCTGGAGCGGGCCAAGGCGGTGGCGCCCAAGGATCCGGGCCTGACGATTGCCCTGGCGGACCTGTACACCCGAACTGGCGATGGCAAGAAGGCGCTTGCGCTGCTCGCCGAGGATCCGGCGCGGTTGAGCACGAGCCCGGCCCTGCTCGGCGCGCAGGCGCGCGCGCGCGCGGCACTCGGGCAGACGGCGGAGGCGCGCGATAGCTACACACAGGCGCTCGCGATCGATCCCAAATCGCTCGACACGAGGCAGCGTCTCATCGCCCTCTTGATTCAGGGAAACGACCTGGAGGCCGCGCGCAACGTCGTGCAGGAGGGGCTGCGCAACTCGCCGGAGAACTTCCAGCTGCTCAACGACTACATCGCCATCGACAACAAGGCTGGCGGAATTGATAAGGCGCTGGCGACCGCCGATCGGCTCCGCAGCCAGGTCAGCGACACGCCGAGCGCCCGAGGCCTGAAGGGCGACGTGTACATGTCCGCGGGCCGGTTCGACGATGCCGCCAAGGAGTTTGCCGCGCAGCTGAAGCAGGCGCCGTCGGCCTATTTGGCAATGCGTCTGACCGGCGCGCAGCTCGCGGGCGACCACCCGGACCAGGCCCGTCAGACGCTGATCGACTGGGTGGCGAAAAACCCCAACGACCTCGGCGTCGTGGAGGCACTGGCCGGGATCGAGATCAAGCTGGGCCGCTACGACGACGCGGAGGCGCATCTCAAGAGCGTACTGGAGAAGAAGCCGCGCGATCCGATCTCGCTGAACAATCTCGCCTGGATCTATCAGCAGCGGGGCGACAAGCGGGCACGGGAACTCGCGCAGAAAGCCTATGTGCTCTATCCGAGCGGCCAGACGGCGGACACGCTTGGCTGGATCCTGGTCAAGCAAGGAGCCCCGGCCACCGCGCTGCCGCTGCTGCGGCAGGCCAGCTCCCAGCTGCCCGGGAATCTGGACGTCAGATACCACCTCGCGGCCGCGCTCAACGACACCGGCAAGCATGACGAGGCGCGCAAGATGCTGACCGGCATGATCGAAGCGAACGCGAAATTCGACGAGAAGCCGAACGCGCAAAAACTGCTTGACGAGCTGTCGAAGAGCTGATCGACGGCCGCGGGCGGGACGCGGAGACCAGTGACGACCTATTCTGGTGCGTGTCCCGCGTCATCAGTAGGCTGAACCGAATTTCGAGAAAGGCTGCTCATGCGGTCCGTGCTATTCTTCTGCGAGATGCTGGCGCTGCTGCCGATCGTGCTCGCGCGGCCGTTCGTGGGCGTGCTGATCTTCTCCTTCATCTCGTTCTCGAATCTGCACCGATTTACCTGGGGCTTCGCCGGCGGCGTGCCGTGGGTCTACATGACCGCCGTCGTGACGCTGATCGGCTGCGTCGTGGCGCGCGAGCCGAAACGGCTGCCGGTCAACGCCACGACCCTGCTCATCCTGCTGTTTCTCATCTGCATCACGCTGACCTCCATCGTGGCCCTCGCGCCGTTCGATCCGGTCGAATCGAAATGGGAGTTTGTGGCCAAGGTCTTCTTCTTCCTGCTGGTAACGGCCGCGCTGCTCACCGACCGGCACCGTATTCACGCGCTGCTCTGGGTCATGGTGATCTCGCTCGGATACTACGGCGTGAAAGGCGGCGGCTTCACGCTGCTCACGGGCGGCGGGGGGCGCATCATGGGTCCGCCCGCCAGCATGATCGCTGACAACAACCATCTTGCCGCCGGCCTGTTGGTGACGCTGCCGGTGATCAACTATCTGCGAATGCAATCCGCCCACCGCATCGTCCGGATCGGGCTCCTGCTCGGCATGATCCTGACGCTCTTTTCCGTCGTCGGCAGCTATTCCCGGGGCGCGCTGGTCGGCCTTGCCGCCGTTTCCTTCGTGCTCTGGCTGCGCAGCCCGAAAAAGATCGTCACCGGCGTCGTCATCGTTGTCGCGGTGGCCGCCGCGATCAGCGTGATGCCGCAGGAGTGGCAGGACCGGATGTGGACGCTGCAGGACGCCGAGCAGACGCAGTCCGGTGAGTCGCGCTTGGCCATGTGGCGCGCCGCCTGGCACATGGCGGTCGCCAGGCCGCTGACCGGCACCGGCTTCATGGGCCCGTATACCCAGTCGGTCATGGACGAGTACGCTCCGGGAACCTTGCCGCGCGCCGTGCACAGCATCTGGTTCGAGACGCTGGGAGAGCACGGCTTCCCGACCTTCCTGGTGTGGCTCGCGATCTCGGGCGTGGCGATCCTCAACACATTCGCCATCCAGCGCGAAAGCAAACGCATCCCGGGCCTGCAATGGAGCCGGGATCTGGCGCGGATGGCGCAGGTATCGATCGTTGCGTACATGGTTTCGGGGACGTTCCTTTCGCTGGGATACTGGGATTTCTATTTCACCTTCCTGGTGGTCATCGCCGCCACGCGGATGCTCGTGCGGGAGGCGGCTCGGAACGCCGGGGTCGCGTTGGCAGCGGGACCCGCCTGGCGGCCGAACCCGCTGCCCGGGATGCCGCTTCCGGGTCTGCCGATCGCCGGGGCGGCGACCCAGGCCGGGCAGATCCCCGGTCCGCGACTGTCAGGGGCAGGCGCCCGCGGCGGGACGCTTTCGGGTCAGCGGGGTCCGGGCCGGCTGGCCGCACCGGGCCGGTCCGCTGCAAGGACGGGCCTCGATGGATAGCATCTGGTTCCTGATGGCCTGCGTCGGGTTCTTCTGGGTCGTGCTCTGGTCGCTCCGCGATTTCAGCAAGCCGACCAAGCAGTTCTGGCCGTTCGATGCCCGCTGGATGGAGCGTCCACCGCCCGCCGAACCGCGTCGCTGGCAGCGCGCCGCGCCGGGACGCAGGCGCGGGTGACATGAGGCCGCTGCGGCTGCTGACCTACACCACCCTCTTTCCCAACCGGGAGCGGCCGAACCACGGCATCTTTGTCGAGAACCGGCTGCGCGATCTGCTCGGCAGCGGGCAGGCCGAAAGCACCGTGCTCGCCCCGGTCCCGTTCTTTCCGAGCGCCAATCCCCGGTTCGGCGAGTGGGGTCGCCACGCCAGGGTGCCTCGATCGGAGATGCGCGCCGCGCTCGCCGTGCACCATCCCCGTTTTCCCGTCATTCCCAAATTCGGCATGTCCGTCGCACCCTGGCTGCTCTTCCAGGCCAGCGCGCGGGCGCTCGACCGAATGCTTCGGCAAGGACAGCGTTTCGACCTGATCGACGCGCATTACTTCTATCCGGACGGGGTGGCGGCGGTCTGGCTCGGACGGCGCTTCGGCCTGCCGGTCGTCGTGACGGCGCGCGGTTCGGATGTGACGGAACTGCCGAATTACGCGGTGCCGCGGAAGCTGCTGCGTCAGGCGATCAAGCAGGCCGACGGCCTGATCGCGGTGAGCGCCGCGCTCAAGGCTGCTCTGGTGGAGCTTGGCGCCGCACCGGAAAGCGTGGAGGTGCTGCGCAACGGCGTCGACACCGCGCTGTTTCATCCGGTCGACCGCCCCGCCGCGCGAAGCAGGCTGGGATTGAGCCGCCCGACGCTGATCTCGGTGGGTCTGCTGGTGGAGCGGAAGGGTCATCACCGCGTCATCGAGGCGATGCGCCTGCTGCCCGACCATGATCTGCTGATCCTGGGAGAGGGGGGTGAGCGCGACCGGCTGGAGGGGCTGATCGCCCGGCACGGGCTGGGCGGGCGGGTGCGCCTGCTAGGCTCCCGACCCCACGCTGAGTTGCCCCTGTTCTATTCGGCCGCCGACGCGCTCGTCCTGGCGTCGAGCCGGGAGGGTTGGGCCAACGTGCTCCTGGAGGCGATGGCGTGCGGGACCCCGGTGGTCGCCAGTCCGATCCCGGGCAATCCCGAGGTCGTGCAGGGCTCCGAAGCCGGCGTAATCGCGCCGGAGAACAGCCCCGACGGGATCGCCGCGGGCGTGCGCGCCCTGTTCGCCGCCCCCCGCGACCGCGCGGCGACCCGTGCCTATGCCGAGCGCTTCGGTTGGGCGGCGACCACCGAAGGTCAGCTCGCTCTATTCCGGCGCGTGCTGAGCGCAGGAACACCCGCCCCGGCGGGACCGGCCGGCGAAATCCGGGTTCCGGCCTATTCGGGCACCGGCCGGTGATTCTTGTCTGCGAGATGACATGGACCGGCGCGATCCATGCGCCCGGCAACAGCGCCACCATCCAGGTCATCGCGCGGGCCTTTCCGCGTCAAGAGGTCCGGGTCCTGGCCGACGCATCCCACATCGCGGAATTGCGCCGCGATCCAGCCCTGACCGGACTAGCCAATGTCCATTTTCGGCCGATCGAGGTCTCGCCGCTGTTTCGCGGCAAGACGCACGTGGTTTCCGGCCGGCGGTTTCGGCGGGAACTCGCCACGTTGCGATCCGCGCTGCGCGACGTTCCGCCGGATGAGGGTTGTCTCCTGATGCTGATTTCGGCGACCCCGACGGCGATCTTCGCCGCCTCCCTGCTGGGCCGATTGCCGCGCCGGCACCTCGGCGTACAGATCGGGTTGCACGGCAATCTCAACGAAATAACCGAATGGCGACCGCGCAACCCGCTGACCCGCCGGTTCGATCTGGCCTCGTCGCTATCCTTGCCCGTCCCTATCCCGAGGAGCCCCGCGCGGCTTCGCTTTCTCGTATTGGAGCAGCCGATCAAGGACGCGCTGGCGCGGATCGCGCCCGCCGCGGCGGCGCGGACCGACGTATTGCCGTTGCCGGTCAACGTGGCGGAACTGCCGGATCAGAACTCGGCGCGAATGGCGCCGCCGATCCGCATCGGCTTCGTCGGCCAGGCGACGAAGGCCAAGGGGTTCGACGTGTTCCTGGCCCTGGCGCGCGACCTCAAGGCCCGGCATGGCGAACGGATCGCGTTCCACCTGATCGGGCGGCCGGTACCCGGGGCCGATCTCGGGCCGCTCGCCGTGCTGGCCGATCCACCCACCGGGGAGCATTTGTCGCGCGCCGAGTTCGTGACGCGCCTCGCCGCGATGCACTACGTCCTGCTGCCGTTCCGCGAGGGCTACTACAATCTCTCGGCCAGCGGCGCGCTGATCGACGCGATCACCTGGCTGAAGCCGGTGATCGCCACGGGCGTGCCATTGGTGCGGCACTTGTTCGACCGGTTCGGCGCAATCGGCGTCGCGTGCGACGACGAGAGCGGGCTGCGCGACGCGGTCGAGGCGGTGCTCGCCGACATGGACCAGGGCCGCTACGACGCGCAGGTCGCGGCACTCCGCCGGGTCCGCGACAGCCGTCAGCCCGAGATTCTGGCCGCAGCCTACCGCGCCCTGGTCTCAAGCGGGTTCGCGGGGCTGCTCGACTGAGCTGCCGGTCGGCCAAGCGTCAATTGCGGGGCTGGACCGCGTCGGGGTATACGGACGGCGCCCGTTGCGTCAGCGCCGGGACATGACCGCCAGCGGGGGCCGAGCTTGATTTCGCCAGTTGATAGCGCCACGGACCGGCGCTTCGCCGCCGACTATCTGGCCGAGACCGCGCGTTCGGTGGCCGGCTTCGCCGCCGATGGCGGAGCGCAAGACCTGATGTTCGCGATGTCGGACGCCATCGCGGGGGCGATGCGCGACGGGCGGAAGCTGCTGATCGCGGGCAACGGCGGCAGTGCCGCCGACGCGCAGCATATCGCGGGCGAATTCATCTCGCGCCTGATGTACGACCGCGCGCCGCTCCCGGCGATCGCCCTCACGACCGACACGTCGGCGCTCACCGCGACGGCGAACGACTATGGCTACGAGCACGTATTCGAGCGGCAGGTGCTCGGTCTGGGCCAGCCGGGCGACGTATTTCTCGGCATCTCGACCTCCGGCAACTCGCCCAACGTGCTGCGCGCGCTGGAGGCCTCACGGGGACGCGGCCTGGTGACGTTGGGCTTCAGCGGCGCCAGCGGGGGAAAGATGCGCGCGAACACCGACCTCCTGCTCGCGGCACCATCCGACAAGACCCCGATCATCCAGCAAATCCACATCATCGCCGCTCATTTGATCTGTGCGCTGGTGGAGCGCGCCCTCTGCCCGCCACCCGACGCGGGCTGAACCGGGTGCGGCAGGCGACCGTCCGGCAATGCGCCGTGCTGGTCGGCGGGTTGGGCACGCGCCTCGGCGCGGTCACCGCGGACACACCCAAGCCGATCCTGCCCTGCGGAGACCGGCCGTTCCTTGCCTGGCTGTTGCGCGAGCTTGTCCGCTTCGGGGTCTCCGAGTTTGTGCTGCTGAGCGGGCATCTGTCGGCCCGCATCGAGGAGAGCCTGCACGCGATCGCCGACAGGCTGCCGGTGAGCGCGCGCATCACGCTGTCCGAGGAGCCCTTGCGCGCCGGCACCGGCGGCGCCGTGTTCCATGCGCGGGACCGGCTCGACGAGCGCTTCCTGCTCTGCAACGGCGACTCGCTGTTCGACTGCAATCTGGCGCGCCTGCTCGCGGCCTCGGCCGAGGACGGGGAGGACGTGCTGGGCCGTGTCGTGCTGCGGCGGATGCCCGACGCCTCGCGATACGGTGTGGTCGAGCTCGACGGTGATCGGATCACCGCGTTCCGCGAGCGTCCGGCGCCGGGCAGCGCCGGATTGATCAATGGCGGGGTCTATCTGTTCGACCGGCGTTTGGTGGAAAGCCTCGCACCGCAATGCTCGCTGGAGGGCGAGGCGATGCCGCGCCTGGCCGCGCGCGGCGTCCTGCGGGGACTGCCGGCCGACGGCTATTTTCGCGACATCGGCGTCCCGGAGGATTTGGAGCGCGCGCGAGGCGAGCTGCCGGCGCGGATGCGCCGCCAGGCGCTCTTTCTCGACCGCGACGGCGTCATCAACGTCGATCACGGCTGGGTCGGCACCCGTGAGCGCTTTGAATGGATCTCCGGCGCCGTCGAGGCGATCCGCATGGCGACCGAGGCGGGCTGGCACGTGTTCGTCGTGACCAACCAATCCGGCGTCGCGCGCGGCCACTACGACGAGGCGGCGGTGCGTTCGCTGCACGCCTGGATGACGGACGAGGTTCGCCGGCATGGCGGCACCATCGACGACATCCGCTACTGCCCGTTCCACGAGGAGGCGGTGCTGCCGGCCTATCGACGCGCGAGCGACTGGCGCAAGCCGGAGCCGGGCATGATCCTCGACCTGATGCGGAAGTGGGAGCTCGATCCGGCGTTGTGCGTGCTCGTCGGGGATCAGCCCAGGGACATCGAGGCCGCGGGGGCGGCGGGGATCGCGGGGCATCTGTTCCCTGGCGGCGATCTCGCTTCCTTCGTCGGGCCGATCCTGCGACCATAGGCGGCAAGCGGAGAGGAAATTTTGCTGATCGAGAAGAAGCCGGCGATCGATCTCGCGACAGTTCGGGCCCGCGTGCCGCTTCGGCTCGGCCTGGCGGGCGGCGGCACCGATCTCGCGCCTTATTGCGACGATTTTGGCGGAGCGGTGCTGAACACCACGATCGACCGCTATGCCTATGCCTTCATCGAGCCCTCGCCGGACGGGCGGGTGCATTTCGTCGCGCCCGATCTGGCCCTGGAGGAGAACTTCGCGGCCGACGCGGAGGCAATCGCGGCCGCCCGCCTGAAACTTCATGCGGGGGTCACGCGGCGGATGGTACGCCAGTACGGCGAGGGCGTGTTGCCGCCGATCCGCATCACCTCCTATGTCGACGCCCCGGCCGGCTCCGGCCTCGGTTCCTCCTCGGCGCTGGTGGTGGCGCTGGTCGAGGCGTTCACGACATTTCTGCAGGCGCCGCTCGGACCGTACGACGTGGCCCACCTCGCCTACGAGATCGAGCGGGTTGATCTCGGTCTCGCCGGGGGCAAGCAGGACCAGTACGCGGCGACGTTCGGCGGCACCAACTTCATCGAGTTCCTGGCTGGCAACCAGGTGATCGTGAACCCGCTGCGGATCGTCGCGCCGGTATTGAACGAGCTCGAGACCTCGATCGTGATCTGCTTTACCGGCGTCTCGCGCAGTTCCGACGCGATCATCGCCGAGCAGCAGCGGCTCATGGCGGCGCCGGGCGGAAGCACGCTGGACAGCCTGCACCAGCTCAAGCGCGACGCGATCGAGATGAAGGACGCGCTGCTGCGCGGCCGGGTCCCGAAGATGGCGGATATCCTGAACCGCTCGTGGCTTGCCAAGAAGCGCACGGCGAGCGGTGTCAGCACCGACCAGATCGAGCAGCTTTACGAGTTGGCGCTGCGCAGCGGCGCGACCGGCGGCAAGGTGTCTGGCGCGGGGGGCGGCGGGTTCATGATGTTCATCGTGCCGCCGCAGCACCGCGTGCCGGTGGTGCGCGCCCTGAACCAGGCGGGCGGCACCGCGAGCGGCGTCCACTTCACGAACCAAGGGGCGGAATCCTGGATCGTTTGATGCGGCCGCGCGGCGCGGCTGGCTTGTCCCGCGCCCATTGACGCGCGCCGCCGAAGGGGGAAAGGGCGGGGACCTGTCCAGAAGCCAGATGGCGTCCACTGGGCGCTTCGACGCATCCGCCGTGCTCGAGCACATGGCGGACGGTTTCGTGGCGTTCGACGGCGCGTGGACCTGCATTTTCGTGAACACGGCGGCGGAGGCCGCGCTGGGGTTCTCGCGACGGGATCTGCTCGGACGCAACCACTGGAATTCGCCTATCTCGCTCGCCGGCACCGGAGCCGAAATCGAACTGCGGCGGGTGATGGCCGATCAGGTGATCTCCAGCTTCGACATGGAGTTCGCCGGCAAGCTGTTCAATTTCCGGCTCTACCCCCTGCCGGAGCAGGCCCTGGCCGTGCGGTTCCGCGACATCACGGCCCAGCGGCGCGGCGAGGAGCGGCTGCAGCTTGCGCTCGACACGACCGGCCTCGGTCTGTGGGATCACGAGATTGCAGCGGATCGGCTGTTCTGGGACGAGCGCACCCGTGCGATGTACGGCGCGCCGGCGGACCTGCCGATCGAGGGGACGGCGACATTCGCGCGGGCGCTGCATCGTGACGATCGGGACTGGGTGCTCGCGGCATACCGCGCGGCGATCGATCCGTCCGGCTCCGGCCTGTTCGACTGCGAGTTCCGGGTCGTGGGACTGACCAATCCAACCGAGCGATGGCTGCTGGCCAGGGGTCGCTCCATCTTCGACCGGAACCGGGCGCCGGTGCGGATGCTCGGCACGGTGCTCGACATCACCGACCGGAAAATCGCCGAGCAGCGGCTACAGCAGAACGAGGAAAGGTTGCGGCTGGCGATCAGTGCGACCGGGCTTGGTACCTGGGACCATGATGTCGCGACTGGCCGCCGGACTTGGTCCGAGACGGCTCGGGCATTGCTCGGGCTGCCGCCGGATATCGAACCCTCGCGCGAGCTGCTCGGCGGCCTGATCCATCCCGAGGACGAGCCCCGGACGGACGAGCAATACCGGCGTGCGTTCGAACCAGAACGCGGCGGCGGATATCAGAACGAGTTCCGCATCCGCCGCTATGATGACGGCGAGGAGCGCTGGCTCTCGCTGCATGGCCGCGTGATGTTCGACGCGAACCGCCGGCCGGTGCGGGCGCTGGGCATCGTGCGGGACGTGACCGAGATGAAGCGCGCCGAGGCCACTCTGCGGCAGCTCAATGAGAGCCTCGAAGCGCGCGTGGCGCAGCGCACCAGGGAGTTCGAGCAGGCCAACCGGGAGCTGTCGGCGGAGCGGACGCGGCTTGGGGCGATCCTTCAGCAACTGCCGTTCGGGGTGATGGTGGCCACCAGAACCGGGGCCGTCGTGTTCCAGAACGCGGCGGCACGGAAGATGATGGGCCGCGACATGTCCGGCGTGCGCGAATGGCGGAGTTTCGCCGGGATGGGCGCGATCGACCCGAAGGGGAAGCCGCTCGACGCAACCGAATACGCCCTCGTGCGCGCCATCCGGGATGGCGAGGTGACCGAGCGCAAGCGGCAGCCGTTCGATACGGGAGACGGCCGGCGGGCTACGTTCGAGGTCAGCGCCGCCCCAGTGCGCGACAGCGCCGGAGAGATCGTGCTCGGCGTGGTCGCGCTCGAGGACGTCACCGCGCGGCTGGAGGCCGAAGAGGCGTTGCGCCGGGCTCAGCGCATGGAGGCGATCGGCCAGCTCACCGGCGGAGTCGCGCACGATTTCAATAATCTGTTGACCGCGATCCTGGGCAATCTGGAAATCCTGGGACGGCGCGTGACGGATCCGCGCATCGGGCGTCTGGTCGAGAATGCCATGCGGGCCGCCGATCGCGGCGCGAAGCTGACCGGGCAACTGCTGGCTTTCGCACGCAAGCAGCGGCTTCAGGCCGAGGCCGTGGACGTCAACCAGCTGGTCCAGTCGATGGCGATGCTGTTGCGAAGCACACTGGGCGGAACCGTCCAGGTGGATATCGAGCCGGCCCCGGATCTGCGCCGGGCGCTCGCAGATTCGACGCAACTCGAGCTGGTCGTCCTCAACCTCGCCATCAACGCGCGCGACGCGATGCCGGAGGGCGGCAGGCTGACCATCCGCACCGAGAACGTGACAATCGATCGCCCGAGCCGACCGGAGGACCCACCCCCCGGCAATTTCGTCGCCCTGACCGTCGCCGACGCCGGCGTGGGCATGGCATCGGACGTGCTCGCCCGCGCGTTCGAGCCATTCTTCACGACCAAGGAGGTGGGCAAAGGGTCGGGGCTCGGCTTGCCGCAGGTGCTCGGCGTCGCCCAACAATTGGGCGGCGGCGTGCGCATCGCGAGCCATCCCGGCGCCGGCACCAGCGTGACGGTCTATCTTCCCCAGGCACGGTCGGAAGATGACAGGACGGCGCTCGCGACTGAAGAGGGCGGGCCTCGCTCGCTCGCCGGCCTATCGCTCCTTCTCGTGGAGGACGATCCCGACGTTCGGGAGATCACCGCCGATCTGCTGCAGGAGCTGGGCGCATCGGTCGTGCTGGCGGCCAATGGGGTGGAGGCGCTTGAGCGCGTGGACTCGCATTTCGATGCGGTCCTGCTCGACTTCGCCATGCCGCAGATGAACGGGGCGGAACTCGCGGCTCACATTCGCCAGCTTTATGCCGAACTGCCGATCCTGCTTGTCACCGGACACAGCGACGATCTGGTACTTCCGGGGGCGGTGTCCGTGTTGCGAAAACCCTTCCAGGCGGCCGATCTGGCACTGGCGATCCGTCGCGAGATCGCGGCCAGCCGGTCCTCGCGCGCCTGAGGCGCCCGCGCGGGCGTAAACAAGCCCGGCATCAGCGCGCTTCTGACTGGCCCGACGAGGATTCTCGGCTAGGATCGCGGCGACGGCCGGCGCTCAGGTGCGATCGGACCGATGGCGCCGCCACAACCAAGGCCGGGAACCGGCTCAAGCGGAGAGGTCCTGATGTCAGCAAGCGCGTCAGCCAATGGAAACCGGCCGCGTTCCATCGCCCTGGTCGGGCCATATGGCAGCGGCAAATCCACCCTGTTCGAGGCCCTGATGGCCGCCGCGGGCTCGCCCGTCCGCCGGTCCGGCGACCCGCGCAACCGGGCCATGAGCACCGAGCTTCGCCTGGGGCATTGCAGCTTCATGGGAGATGAGTGGTCGATCCTCGACTGCCCGGGCTCGATCGAATTCGCCTATGAGGCGGGCTGCGCCCTTTCCGTCGTCGATCTCGCCGTGGTTGTCTGCGAGCCGAACGCGTCCCGCGCCCTGACGGTGGCGCCACTGCTCAAGACGCTGGCCGACGAGGGCGTGCCGCACATCCTGTTCGTCAACAAGATCGACACGCTCGAAGGTCGTGTGCGCGACACGCTTTCGGCGCTTCAGGCGTACTCGAAATACCCGCTCGTGTTGCGCCAGGTGCCGATCCGCGATGGCGAGAAGGTGACCGGCTACGTCGATGTGGTGAGCGAGCGGGCGTATCTCTATCGCAAGGGGCAGCCGTCGGAGCTGATCCAGGTGCCCTCCAACGTGGAGGAGCGCGAGAAGGAGGCCTTGACGGCGCTGCTGGAAGTGCTCGCGGACCACGATGACGTGTTGCTGGAAAAGATCCTCGAGGACGTGACGCCAAGCTCTCAGGAAATCTATGGCCAGCTCCACAAGGACCAGGTGTCCGGCGTGCTGGTGGAGGTGCTGCTCGGCTCGGCCGAGAACGACAATGGCGTGCGCCGGCTGTGGAAGGCGCTGCGCCACGACACGCCCGAGGCAGCCGAAACCGCCGCCCGCCGTGGCATCGACATCGAGGGCGAGCCGCTGGCGCAGGTGTTCAAGACCGTACACGCCGGCCACACCGGCAAGCTCTCCTACGCGCGTATATGGCGGGGCCAGATCAAAGACGGCGTGACGTTGGCCGGCTCGCGGCTCGGCGGCATCTACCGGATGCCGGGCGGCGAGGCGACCAAGGTGGCCGAGGCGCATATGGGCGAACTGGCGGCGCTCGGGCGGTTGGAGAGCGTCGCGACCGGCGCCACGCTTTCGCCCTCGGGCTCGGCGGATGCTCTCGCTTTTCCGACGCCGCCCGAGCCGGTCTACGCCATGGCGATCACGACCTCAGACCGCAAGGACGACGTCAAGCTGTCCGGCGCGCTGCAGAAGCTGGTCGAGGAAGACGCGGCGCTCGTCGTGGACCACGACCAGGACACCAACGAGACCGTTCTGCGCGGACAAGGCGAGATCCATCTCAACGCGACGATCGAGCATCTGGCGAAGGCCTACAACCTGAAGCTCAACACGGCCAAGCCGCAGGTCGCGTGCCGGGAGACGATCCGCCGTCCGGTGCATCAGCACGCGCGGCTGAAGCGCCAGACCGGCGGGCACGGGCAGTTCGCCGACGTGAAGATCGACATCGCGCCGCGCGAGCGGGGCGAGGGGTTCCAGTTCCACGACAAGATCGTGGGCGGCGCCGTGCCCCGGCAATACATTCCGGCGGTCGGCGAGGCCGCCGAGGACGCGGCGAGGAAGGGGCCGTTCGGCTATCCGGTGGTGGACATCTCGGTGACCCTGGTGGACGGCACGTTCCACTCGGTCGACAGCTCCGACATGGCCTTCAAGTCGGCGACGCGCATGGCGATGTCGGAGGGTCTGGCGAAAGCCGACCCGGTGCTGCTCGAGCCGATCCATCACGTGACGGTCAGTGTGCCCAACGAGTTCACGGCCCGCGCCCAGCGCCTGCTAACCGGGCGTCGCGGACAGATTCTCGGTTATGCGGAACGTCCGGGCTGGACCGGCTGGGACGACGTCGAGGCGCTGGTGCCCGAGGCGGAGATGCACGACCTCATCATCGAGCTGCGTTCGCAGACGATGGGCCTCGGCAGCTTCCGCCGCCGGTTCGATCATCTGGCCGAAGCGCGCGGCGGGAAGCTCGAACGGGGCGCCGCCTAGAGCAACATCCGACCAAACGGAATCGTTTGGTCGGATGTTGCTCTGTAATCAAATTTCCAGAGCACTACTCCCGAGCCAATCGGCCCGGGAGGTGCCCTAGCGCGCCAGCCGGCGCAACAGGTCCGTAAGCCGCAACGCCAGCGCGACGATGGTGAAGGTGGGGAATGCCCATCCGCCGGTCGGGAACACCGAACTTCCGGCAACGTACAGATTCTCAATGCCGTGGACCCTGCAATTCGAGTTCGACCACCCCGGTTCGGGGGTCGTTCGACATACGTGTCGTGCCCAGGTGATGCGCCGCGCCTCCTACTCCCTCGAACTTGGCGCCTCCGGGTTTCAGCCAGGGATCGATCCGGACCCGGCCTAGTCCCAGCCGGGCAAGCTCGCCAGCGAAGACCCTGGCCGCGGCCTCGTAGGTTTGCCGGTCAAGCTCGGTCAACCGCCAGTCCAGACGGATCTTGCGCTGGCCCAGCGCATCGGTTTCCTCGCCGAGCGTGACGCGGCTATCGGGATTCGGCGCCTGTTCGAAAAAGCCGTTCAAGTCGATCCTGTGCGTGCGGACCGGTGAACGGCCGCGCAGGACACGATGGACACCGCAACCGACTTCGCCAAGGTCACCGAGGATGCGCAGGAGCTGACTTGGCAGGCGGCTTGTCGCACCGTTCGCCAGATCGCCGCGCAGACCGCGGAGCGCGGCGATGCCGTCGGGCACGTTCTCCTCGATGTCGTCGGGG
Organism: uncultured Alphaproteobacteria bacterium; assembly: GCA_963795435.1. GTDB lineage: Bacteria > Pseudomonadota > Alphaproteobacteria > Acetobacterales > Acetobacteraceae > JAFKFI01. The sequence continues at coordinate 1,410,937 of CAWCHV010000007.1, read as the reverse complement.
CGAACCCGGCCGTTCAGAACATGCTCTTTTCGCTGCAAGGTCCAGGATAGGCCGATCTCCGGGTAAATCGGCAATTTCCGGCGCGCCAAATGCCGATTGTACGCAGCGGTCAGCTGCTCCGGGTGCTCCGAGACAACACTGCCGAGCTTGCCGCTCGGGTGATCCATGAAGAACCGGCCAACCAGGTCACGATCATTGCCTAACCCCTGCTTCTTGACCGAATTCGACAGCAGCAGGAGTCGCGCGTTTTCGAGGCCGCCGCAGGCCAGAACGAAATACCGCGCCTGCACGCCGCCGGTCTTGCCATCGAGACTGCGAAGGGATGCTCGCCGAACCATCGAGGCGTTCTCGTCGACCTCGAAGCCCGTCAGGTTCGCGTTCAGCAAAACGGTGACGTTCCTCGACCGGGCGAGTTCGGCCCGGTAGACCTCGCCGAAACGCAGATGCCGGCCGAGCATCCAGTAGTTGTTGATCAGCAATGACGGGTCGAAGCCAAGCGGTTTGTGCCGCAGACCCAGCGCAAGCCGCCCGTCGCCATACGGGTAATTGGGAAGGCAGACGATCGGACGCGCACGGTCATAGTACGGATCGAGATCGCGGCGAGAGATCGGCCAGCCGCTATAGGGAACCCAGGGGCGAACTTCCATGTCGGACGCGTCGAGGGGTACGCAGCCGCCGCCCCATTGTCCGGCCGTGCCGCCGAAGAAGCGCAGCCGGGACGTTGCCAGATCCGATCGCCAGGGCAGCCCGACGGACTGGCCATCGTACAGCGCCTGGGTATCGCCATCCTGCTCAAGGCCGCCGCTCTCGACCACGCAGACCGAAATATCGCAGCCGGCCAAAGCATGCGCGATCGTGATGCCCGCAGCACCCGCTCCAATCACGCATAGATCGGGCTTGATTTCGATAGGACCATCCGGCGCACGAAAGTCGAGGATCATGCGGCAGTCCCCTCGCCGCGACCCTGGTACGCCGCCTCGTTCATGTCGCGGCGTCGCTGGTGGCGAATTGCAGGTAGCCTCAGCGCCGGTCTGCCGCGCTTTCCTTCGTGCCGGGCCGGGCGTTTCGTTACGGTCAGCTCCAACGCTGTCGCTCCCGACCTGGATCGGCCACCCATTCTCGCATCCCAGCTTCCTACTCGGCAAGGTTGCCCGATCGAGGTTGCTCGTTACCATCGGATGAATTGGTAAGGGAAATGCGCGCCACCAAGCGCGGAATGACGTCCTTTCGCTTGACGTTTGTACTAACTAACTCTATATAGCTCCCATGTCCGCCGCCGCCCCACCCTCACCCCCAACCGGCCTGATGCCCCGGTTCTACCTCTTCATCGAGGCGATGAAGCGGGGCTTGGTGGACGGCGCCCGCTACCGCGAGGCGGTGGTCCCGCTGGGGCCGCTCGGGCCGCTCGTCGGGGTGCTGCTGAACTATCTCGTGCACACCCGGCGGCGGCTCGACGCGCTGCACGCCCGCTTCGTCGCCGGCAAGCTGCCGGCGGCGCCGCGCGGGCGCGCCACAAGCCGCCCGGCCGCCGAGCGGGCGCGAGCAGAGCGCCGGCCGCCCGCCATTCCGCCGGGGCCGGTGTTTGTCGAGTACGGCATCGGGTGGTTTGCCGACCACTTGCGCGCGTTGCTGGACGATCCCGAGATGCGGGCCTTGCTCGCCGCCTCGCCGCAAGCCGGGCGGCTACTCCGGCCGCTGTGGCGCAAGCTCACCCCCGATCCGCTGCCCGAGACGCTGCGGGAGCCGCCGAGGCCGCGCCGGGCGAAGCCGCTCCGCGTGGCGCGGCAGGAGTCTCCGGGTGGCAACCCCTCACCCCGGCCCTCTCCCCTAAGCAGGGGAGAGGGAGAAGTGGCGCGCCCTGCATGGGGGTATCCCGCGCCCGGGGCCGAGCCATCGCCGCCGCGGCCGCCCTGGCCAAAGCCGCCTTGGCCGGACTGACGGCGCAACCCTCTCGCACGTCCTACACGTATATCTTGCCATTGCGAGCTGGCGTCAGGCGGCGAATCGTTCCGCGTCCTGCTGCTTGAAAGCGAGGCCGAGGCCGGGCCGGGTCAGATCGGGTGCGATCGTGCCGTCGCGCGGGGTCGGCGCGCCGTCGAACAGCATGTGCTCGATCCGCACGTGGTCGTGGAACCATTCGAGGTTGCGGAAGCGCGGCGCCACGCAGGCGGCGTGCAGGTGCAGCGACGGCGCGCAATGGCCAGAGAGGTCGATATGGTGCGCCTCGCACAATGCGCCGGCTTGCAGGAATCCGGTGATGCCGAGGCAGCGCGAGGCGTCGGCCTGCTGCACATCGACGGCTTCGGCCGACAGCATCCGGCGGAAATAGTCCGGGGTGTAGCCATACTCGCCCGCCGCGACGTCCATGCCGGCGGGCGCGCGCTCCCGTACATGCCGCAACCCCGCCAGATCGTCGCTCGACACCGGCTCCTCGAACCAGCGCACGTCGAACCCGGTGACGCGGTCGGCGAATTGCAGCGCCTGCTTGCAGGAGAGCGCGCCGTTGGCATCGACGAACAGCATCGCGTCCCCAATCGCCTGGCGGGCGACGGCGACCCGATGGGGGTCGCGCTCCGGCTCGGCGCCGATCTTCATCTTGACGGAGCGGCAGCCCTCGCGCCCCACCCAGCCGCCGAGTTGCTCGGCGATTTGTGCGTCTGAATAGCTGGTGAAGCCGCCGCTGCCGTAGATCGTCACCCGCGCGCGCGCCATGCCGAGCAGCCGGCACAACGGAACCCCCAACAGTTTCGCCTTGAGGTCCCACAAGGCTGTGTCGACCGCCGAGATCGCGGTCGCCGCCAAACCCTCGCGGCCGATGTTGCGCACCTGATGCAGCATCGCCTGCCAGCATCCCGGCACGTCCATCGCGTCGCGGCCATGCACCGCCTTGGCGAGTTGCTTCTCGACCAGCGCGGCGATGCAGCCGTCCGTGTAGGTGAAGCCGGTCCCCGTGGCCCCGCCGCCCCGGACATGCGCCACGACCAAGGTGGTGCGGTCCCAGGCGAAGGTGCCGTCCGCCTCCGGTGCGTCGGTGGGAATCGTATAGGCGCGCGCCGAAACGTGCTCGATCGGCGCCTCGGCGCGCATGTCCTTCAGCTCCGACCGGGCAGCAGCGACGCGGCCACCTCCTTCGCCGTGCTCTTGAGTATGCCGCCGAGGTCCGGGTCGCCCGAGACGCTCATGCTGGCGAACGCCTTGGCCTGCTTGAGCGTGATGTGCGGCGGCAGCGGCGGCACGTTCGGGTCGGTGAAGGCTTCGAGTACCACCGGCCGGTCGCACGCCAGCGCCTTGTCCCACGCCGCCGCGACATGATCCGGGTTGTCGACGAACACGCCTGCGAGCCCGAGCATCTCGGCGTATTTGTGATACGGCACGTCGGGCACCGACTGGGACGCCTCGAATTTCGGGTCGCCCTCCATGACCCGCTGCTCCCAGGTCACCTGATTGAGGTCGCGGTTGTTCAGCACCAGCACGATCAGGCGCGGGTCGGTCCAATTCTTCCAGTATTTGGACACGGTGATCAGCACGTTCATGCCGTTCATCTGCATCGCGCCGTCGCCGACAAAGGCGATCACGGGCCGGTCGGGATAGGCGAATTTCGCCGCCACCGCGTATGGCATCCCCGAACCCATCGTGGCGAGGCCGCCAGACACCGAGGCCATCATGCCACGGCGGATCTTGATGTCGCGTGCGTACCAGTTGGTGCCGGAGCCGGAATCGCCGGTCAGGATGCAGCGCTCCGGCAGGCGCGGCGACAGCTCCCAGAAGACGCGCTGCGGATTGAGCGGCTCGGCGCTGTTCATGGCGCGGGCTTGCAGCGTCTTCCACCATTCGGCGACGTTGGCCTCGATCGTCTCGCGCCAGGAGCGATCAGGCTTGGGCTGCAGCATCGGCAGGAGCGCACGGAGCGTTTTCGTGCTGTCGCCGACGAGATTGACCTCCATCGGGTAGCGCAGGCTGAGCATGTCGGGCTTGAGGTCGATCTGCACGCCGCGCGCCTGACCCTCCTTCGGCAGAAATTCCGAGTAGGGAAACCCGGAGCCGACCATCAGCAGCGTGTCGCATTCCTGCATCATGTCCCAGCTCGGCTTGGTGCCGAGCAGACCGATGGAGCCGGTGACGAACGGCAGATCGTCCGGCACCGCCGCCTTGCCGAGCAGCGCCTTGGCAATCCCCGCCCCGAGCCGGTCGGCCGTTTCCAGCACCTCGTCGGTCGCGTGCAGAGCGCCGGCGCCGACCAGCATCGCGACTTTTTTCCCGGCGTTGAGCACCTCCGCCGCCTGGCGCAGCGTGGCCTCCTCCGGGATGACGATCGGGGCCGCGTAGCCGAAGCCCGAATGCACGGTGCCGTGGGAGCGCGGCGGCTCCTCGACCGCCTCGAGCTCCTGCAAATCGTTGGGGAAGATGATGCAAGTCACCCGCCGCTCGGCCGAGGCGACGCGCATCGCCCGGTCCACCAGGTGACGGACCTGCGCCGGCACGGTCGCGGTCTGCACGAAAGCGCCGGCGACGTCCTTGAACAGATTTTGCAAGTCGACTTCCTGCTGGTAATGCCCCCCGAGCGCCGCGCGCGCTTGCTGGCCGACGATGGCGAGCACCGGCTGGTGGTCGAGGCGCGCGTCATAGAGCCCGTTGAGCAAATGGATCGCGCCGGGGCCGGAGGTCGCCAGGCAGACGCCGACCTCGCCGGTGAACTTGGCGTGGGCGCAGGCCATGAACGCGGCCATCTCCTCGTGGCGCACCTGGAGGAAGTCGAACTGATCGCCCGCCCGGTCAAGCGCGCCGATCAGGCCGTTGATGCCGTCGCCGGGGTAGCCGAAGATCCGCTTGACCCCCCATTGATGCAGTCGCTGCCACACGAAATCGCCGACGGTCTTGGCCATGCTGTCCGCTCCGATGCCCTGCATCCAACTGGCGAGGGCAACGCCGCCGTGCCGAGCGCGGTTGCGCTTGCAACGGATTGCAAGCGTTTCACCTGTCCGTGGCGGGACGCGGGCCGCCGTGCTTGTCTCTGGGTCGGCGATCAATGGAGGGCTGGGCATAATGGAGGGCTGGGCATGAAGCTGTTCGATCTCACCGGCAGGGCGGCCATCGTCACCGGCGGCAATGGCGGCATCGGGCTCGGCATGGCCAAGGGGCTCGCGGCGGCGGGCGCCAAGGTCGTGCTCGCGGGGCGCAACGAGGAGAAGGCGAGGCGGGCCGTCGCCGAACTCGGCGGAGCGGGCGCGTTCGTGTCCGCCGACGTGACCAGCCGCGCGGCGTGCCGGATGCTGGTCGAGCGAACGGTGGCGCAGTTCGGCCGGCTCGACATTCTCGTGAACAACGCCGGCACCTCGATCCGCAAGCGCCCGGAGGACTTCACCGAGGCGGAGTGGCACGCTGTCATGGACACCAACCTGACCAGCGCCTTCCTGTGCGCACAGGCCGCCTTCGCAGCGATGAAGCAGGCGGGCGGCGGCAAGATCATCAACATCGGCTCGATGATGTCGCTGTTCGGCGCGCCCTACGCGACCCCCTACGCGGCCAGCAAGGGCGGCATCGTGCAGATGACCCGGGCATTGGCGACCGCCTGGGCGGCGGACAACATCCAGGTCAACGCCGTGCTGCCCGGCTGGATCGACACCGAGTTGACCCAGACCGCCCGGCGGCAGGTGGATGGCCTGCACGACCGCGTGCTGCACCGCACGCCGGCCGGCCGGTGGGGCGGGCCGGACGACATGGCGGGCGTCGCCGTGTTCCTTGCCAGCGCGGCCTCGGATTTCGTGACCGGCGCGGCGATCCCGGTGGATGGCGGGTTCTCGATCTCCGGCTGAGCGTCAGTCCGGCTCCGCCGAGGGCTCGGAGCCGGCGATCCGCTCGACATGGGCGTGCAGCTTCGCCAGCGTCTTTTGGAACGACGTCCACTCGGCGCGGCTCAGGCCCTGGGTCAGATCGTCTTCCAACTGGCGGGCGAGCGGCACGACGGCCTCGAACACCCGCTGTCCCTTGCGGGTCATGCGCAACACCCGGGCGCGGCCGTCGGCCGGATCCTGGGTCTGGCGCAGCAATCCTCGGGCAACGAGCGTCGCGGCCGCGCGGCTGACCTTCACCTTGTCCATGCCGGTCCACTCGCTGACCCGGCTCGGCGAGATCGCCTCGAACCGGCCCACCACCGCGACCACCCGCCATTCGGGGACAGTCAGGCCGAACCCCTCGGAATACTGCTGGGCGAACAGGCGCGAGACCCGGCTGGCGATGACGGAAAGCTGATAGGGCAGGAACTCCTCTAGCCGAAACTCATCTTTCGACGATCCCGGCTCCGCTGTCCTCGCTCGTTTCATTCGCAACCGCCCCCCAAGGTCCGGCGCCGCCCGCCGGGTCACGGTAGCCATTCTGCCACAACAATGAGCGTTCGTCGCGCGGCATGTGGCTCCGGCATTATCGCCGGCTGGGAGATGGTCTAAGCTGAGACGGGCGGACATTCGCCCGAGAATGGTTTCACTCCTGGTTGAAATGGCCGATCCCGAGGTTTCGATAGCGACGAGCTGGATCCGTGCCGACATATGACTATCCACGCTTCACTTACGACGGTCCGGTCGCGCCGGGCCATTACGGCGTCGTGGTGGCAGGCGGTGGTCTGGTCGGCCTCACCGCGGCGCTCGATCTGGCGCGACGGGGCGTGCGCGTGCTACTGCTCGACGAGGACCAGACGGTCAGCCAGGGCTCGCGCGCGATCTGCTTTGTCAAGCGGACCCTGGAGATCTATGACCGGCTGGGCCTCGGCGCGCGCATCCTGGGGAAGGGTGTCGTGTGGAACCGCGGCACCGTCTTCTTTCACGACCGGGCGGTATATTCGTTCGATCTGCTGCCTGAGCACGGCCATTGTTTCCCGGCCTTCGTCAATTTGCAACAATACTACGCGGAGGAGTGGCTGACCGAGGCCTGCCGCGCGACTGGGCTGGTCGAGCTTCGCTGGCGTCATCGGGTGAGCGGCGCGGAGACTGGCGCGGACGGGGCAATCCTGACCGTGGACACGCCCGACGGAACGCGCTTGATCGGAGCGGATTGGCTGCTCGCCTGCGACGGCGCGCGCAGTTCGATCAGCGAAGGACTTGGTCTGCCGTTCAGCGGGCAGGTGTTCCACGATCGATTCCTGATCGTCGACGTCGTGATGGAGCAGGACATGCCCGCCGAACGGCGGTTCTGGTTCAATCCTCCCTTTCATCCCAACGGTTCGGTGCTGCTGCATCGGCAGTCCGACGATCTCTGGCGGATCGATTTCCAGCTCGGTCCGGAGGCCGATCCTGAATCGGAAAAGGCGCCGGAGCGCGTGCGCGCGCGGGTTGCGGCGATGCTGGGGCCTCATGCGCGCTTCGAGATTGAGTGGGTCAGCGCCTACACGTTCCGTTGCCGCCGGCTGGCGAAATTCCGCCACGGGCGCATCTTCTTCCTCGGCGACGCGGCGCGTCAGGTCAGCCCGTTCGGCGCGCGCGGCGGCAATGGCGGAGTTCAGGATGCCGACAATCTCGGCTGGAAGCTGCACGCGGTGTTGACCCGGCTGGCGGGCGAGGCGTTGCTCGACAGCTACGACGCCGAACGCATCCCAGCCAGCGACGAGAACATCGAGGCGTCGACGCGCAGCACGGAGTTCATCACGCCAAAAGGCGAAGCCGCACGTGCCTATCGCGACGCCGTTCTGGAACTGTCCGAGGCGTACCCGTTTGCTCGCGCCCTGGTGAACTCCGGCCGCCTGTCCCGGCCCGCCGTTTTGGCGGCCAGCCCATTGAACACACCCGACGACGCGGTGTGGTCTGCGGCGGGACGCGCACCGGGCGCCGTCGCCATCGACGCGCCCGTGCGGGTCGGGGGGCGCGACGATTGGTTGCTGCGCCATCTTGGCGGCGATGCGTTCAGCCTCCTGCTGTTCGGCGCCCCTGACGATTCTTCCTTGGTGGAGCTCGCGCGGCTTCCCGTGCAACCCGTGCCGGTCAGCAACACGCAGTCTCCCGGTGCGTTGTGGGATCACGCGGGAGTGGCGGCCGAACGCTACGATGCCCGCCCCGGCACGGCGATATTGCTGCGTCCCGACCAGCATGTCGCGGCCCGCTGGCGGCATTTCGACATCGAGGCGGTCGCCACGGCCCGACGGCGCGCGCTGGCGCTGGAGACTTGATCGGATGATCCACGCGGAACCGAGATTGACGGACCCCGACGGCCTGTTCGAATCCCTGGTCGCGGCGCATTGCGATCTGGCCCCGGAGGCGTCCCGCCGGCTCGATGCCAGGATCATCCTGCTGCTCGCGAACCATATCGGCGATGTTTCGGTCGTGCGCGAGGTGATCGCCGCGGCCGCGCGGGTCGGGGCGCCGGAATGATCGACGACTTCGATCTCGCCTCGCTACCGGCCGGGTTCTACGCCGACCCGTATCCGACGTACCATGCCCTTCGCGAAGCCGACCCGGTGCGGCGGATGCTGGACGGCTCGCTGTTCCTCTCGCGTTATGACGACGTGGCGTCGGTGTACCGTGACGCGCGGGCTTTCAGCTCGGACAAGCAAACCGAGTTTCGCCCGAAATATGGAGCTGAGTCGCGGCTCTACGAGCATCACACCACCAGCCTCGTGTTCAACGATCCGCCGCTGCACACGCGCGTTCGCCGGCTGATGATGGGCGCGTTGACAGTACGCGCGATCGCCGCGATGGAGCCGTCCCTGGTCCGCTTGGTCGATTGGTTGCTGGATGCGGCGGCGGCGAAGGGAGACATCGACCTGATCGCGGATTTCGCCTCGGCGATTCCGGTCGAGGTGATCGGCAATCTGCTCGACGTGCCGCACGCCGATCGCGCGCCGCTGCGGGGCTGGTCGCTGGCGATCCTGGGCGCGCTGGAGCCGAAGCCGACCGAGGCGCAACTCGCCGCCGGCGAGATCGCGGTCGCCGAGTTCGTGGATTACCTGCGCGACCTGGTCGCCGACCGTCGCAAGCAACCCGGCGATCCGGTGCAGGACGTGCTGACCCGGCTGATCCAGGGCGAAGGGGGCGAGCGGCTGAGCGAGACGGAGCTGCTGCAGAACTGCATCTTCATCCTCAACGCCGGGCACGAGACGACCACCAATCTCATCGGCAACGGTCTGCACGCATTGCTCGAATGGCCGGACCAGCGCGCCCGTCTTCTGGCGGAGCCGCATCTGATCCGCACCGCGGTCGAGGAATTCCTGCGCTTCGACAGCTCGAACCAGCTCGGCAACCGCATCAGCACGATCCCGGCGGAGATCGGCGGCGTGCCGGTCGCGCCCGGCACGCCGGTGACGCTGTGCATCGGCGCGGCCAATCGCGATCCGGCCCAGTTCGCCGAGCCCGACCGGCTGGACCTCGCGCGCGAGCCGAACCGGCACCTCGCGTTCGGGCTCGGCGTGCATCATGCGCCGGGATGACGCTCGCGCGGCTGGAAGGGCGCATCGCGATCGGGCGCTTTGTGCGGCGCTTTCCCGAGTTTCGGCTGAACGGAACGCCCGTGCGTGGCGGGCGCGTGCGGTTTCGCGGTTTCCTCTCGCTCCCAGTGAGGACAGCATGATCGAGAACGGGTTCACCTATCTCTCGGGCTTCGGCAACGAGAACGCGACGGAGGCTGTCGGCGGCGCGCTGCCGGTCGGGCAGAACTCGCCCCAGCGCCCGCCGCTCGGACTCTATGCCGAGCAGCTCTCGGGCACGCCGTTCATTGTGCCGCGCTCCGAGGCGCGCCGGACCTGGCTGTACCGCATCAGGCCCTCCGTGGAGCATCCGCCGTACAGGCGCATCGACAACGGGCTGCTGTGCGGTCCGCTATCGCCGCCGACGCCCAACCGGATGCGCTGGGACCCGCTGCCGATGCCCGACGCGCCGATGGATTTCGTCTCCGGGCTGGTCACGCTGGCCGCCAACGCGGATAGCGGTTCGGGGACGGGAGTGTCGGTGCATGTCTATCGCGCCAACCGCTCCATGCGGCGCGTGTTCTGGAACGCGGATGGCGAGTTCCTGCTGGTACCGCAGCACGGGGGATTGCAACTGGACACCGAGATGGGGCGGCTCTTGGTGACACCGGGGGAGATCGCCGTCATTCCGCGCGGGGCGCGCTTTCGGGTCGCGCTGCGAGAGACGGAGGTGCGAGGCTACATCTGCGAGAATCATGGCCCTGCCTTCCGGCTGCCCGATCTCGGCCCGATCGGCGCCAACGGCCTCGCCAATCCGCGCGACTTCCTCACGCCGGTCGCGTGGTTCGAGGATCGCGACGAACCGGTCGAGGTGGTGCAGAAATTCATGGGCGCGCTTTGGGCGATCGAGCTCGACCGCTCGCCTCTCGACGTGGTGGCGTGGCACGGCAATCTCGCGCCGTACAAATACGATTTGGCGCGGTTCAACGTGATCGGCTCGATCAGCTTCGACCATCCCGACCCGTCGATCTTCACGGTCCTGACCGCGCCCACCGAGGCGGCGGGGGTGGCGAACGTCGATTTCGCGATCTTCCCGCCGCGCTGGGTGGTGGCGGAGAACACCTTCCGCCCGCCCTGGTTTCACCGCAACGTGATGAACGAGTTCATGGGTCTCGTGCACGGGGTCTATGACGGCAAGCAGGGCGGATTCTTGCCCGGCGGCGCGTCGCTGCATCCGTGCATGAGCGCGCACGGCCCGGACACGCCGACCTGGCAGCGTGCGACCGAGGCCGAACTCGCGCCGCAAAAGATCGGCGACACGCTCGCCTTCATGTTCGAGACCCGGCTGCTGCTGCGGCCGACCGAGTTCGCGCTAACGTGTCCGCAGCGTCAGGTCGACTACGATACATGCTGGCAGGGTCTGAAGAAGCACTTCCCGCCGGGGGCACGATGACCGACGCGACGCACGATCCGGGCCGGCGGAGTTGGGTGGCGTCGGCCAACGAGCACCCGCATTTCCCAATCCAGAACCTCCCGCTCGGCGTGTTCAGCGAGGAAGGCGAGGTTGCGCGCGGCGGCGTCGCGATCGGCGACGAGATTCTCGATTTGCGCGCGGCGCTCGACGCGGGCCTGTTCGACGGCGCGGCTCGCGATGCCGCCGAGGCGGCGGCCGGGCCTACGCTCAATGCGCTGCTCGCGCTCGGCGAGCCAGCGCGACAGGCGCTCCGGCGGCGCGTGTCCGACATCCTCGCCGTGAACGGCGCGGATCGCCCCAGGATCGAGGCGATTCGCGATCGGCTGTTGCATCTCGCCGATGACTGCACGATGCACGTTCCCGCGGCGATCGGCGACTACACGGATTTCTTTGCCGGCATCCACCATGCCCGCAACGGCGGCAAGCTGTTCCGCCCGGACAACCCGCTCGCGCCCAACTACAAATACGTGCCCGTCGCCTATCACAGCCGCGCGTCGTCGATCCGGGCGTCCGGGTCGGATGTGCGACGGCCGAAGGGCCAGCGATTGCTGGCCGGCAGGGAGACGCCGGAGTACGGGCCGTGCGAGCGGCTCGACTACGAGATGGAACTCGGCATCTGGATCGGGCCGGGCAACGCACATGGCGAGCCTATCCCGATCGGGCCCGCGGCGGAGCACGTCGCCGGGTTCTGCCTGCTCAACGACTGGTCGGCGCGGGACATCCAGGCGTGGGAGAGCCAGCCGCTCGGGCCGTTCCTGGCGAAGAGCTTCCACACCAGCATCTCGCCGTGGATCGTCACGCCGGAGGCATTGGCGCCATTCCGCATCGCCCAGCCGCCGCGCCCGGAGGGCGACCCGGCGCCGCTGCCCTATCTGCTGGACGCGCACGACCAGAGGCGAGGGGCGCTCAACATCGACCTTGAAGTGCTGCTGCTTACGGAGGCCATGCGCGAGCGCGGGACGCCGCCGCACCGGCTGTCGCGCGCCAATGCGCGGGAACTGTACTGGACCGTGGCGCAGATGGTGGCGCACCACACCGGCGGCGGCTGCGATCTGCGGCCCGGCGACCTGTTCGGCAGCGGCACCATCTCCGACGCCGACCCGTCCGGCTTCGGCGCGCTCATGGAGATCACGGAGGGCGGGCGCAAGCCCGTCACCTTGTCCTCCGGCGAGACGCGGTCGTTCTTACAGGACGGCGACGAGGTGATCTTTCGCGGCACGTGCCGGGCCGACGGGTTCGTGCCGATCGGCTTCGGCGAGTGCCGGGGGCGAGTGGTAGGCTGATCCGACACGGCGCGCGCCAGCATGTCGCCAGCGTGTCGATGGCTGGGTTCATCGTCGCAAGCAGAAGGAAGCAGGGATGAGCGCGCAGGCGAACTCCCGACCCGAACGCGGCAACGATCCCCGCCTCGAGGTCGACACCGTTGCCGAGGCCTATCTCGCGCTGCTCCGCTCGCGGGGGATCGACCGGCTCTATCTCAACGCCGGTACCGATTTCGCGCCGCTGGTGGAGGCCTATGGCCGGCTTCATGCGATCGGCTGCGGAGACCGACTGCCGCGGCCGGTCATGGCGGCCCATGAGAATCTGGCGGTTGGCATGGCGCACGGCGCGTACCTGATGACGGGCCGTCCGCAGGCGGTGATGTTCCATGTCAGCGTCGGCACCGCGAACGCGGTGTGCGCGGTGATGAACGCCGCGCGCGATCAGGTGCCTTTGCTCGTCACCGCCGGGCGCACGCCGCTGTTCGAATCCGGCCCGCGGGGCGCGCGCGACACCCGCATCCACTGGGCGCAGGAGATGTTCGATCAGGCGAGCCTGCTCCGCGAGCTGGTCAAATGGGATTACGAGCTGCGCGACGCCGGCCAGGTCGAGACCGTCGTCGAGCGGGCGCTGACGATCGCGGCGAGCGAGCCGAAGGGACCAGTCTATCTCAGCCTGCCGCGCGAAGTCCTGGCGCGACCGGCCGGGGCCGACGGAACCGTCGAGCGCAAGCGCGCCCCCGCGATCCCGACGCCGCCACGTGCCGATCCGGCGGCGGTCGCGCGGCTCGCCGATCAGCTCGCGGCCGCGCACCTGCCGGTGATCGTCGCCTCCGGCAGTGGCGTCGAGCCGCGAACCGTGGCCGCCTTGGCGAGCCTCTGCGACCATTGCGGCATCGGCTATGCGGAGGAACAGGCGCGCTGCGTCAATCTTCCCGCCGATCATCCGCTGCATCTCGGCTTCCAGGTCGCGCCGCTGCTGGCGGAAGCCGATGTGGTCTGCGTGATCGAATGCGACGTCCCCTGGATGCCGACGGCGGCGGCGCCGCGCGACGATGCATTCGTCGCGCAATGCGGCGTCGATCCAGCCTATGAGAGCTATCCCATCCGCAGCCATCGGTCCGATCTCTCGATAACCGCCAACGCGATCAGCCTGATCGCGGACCTTGCCGACGCGCTGCGGATGCGCGCGAGCCGCATCGACCCAGAACGACGCGGCCGGTTGGCGGCGCGAGCGGCGCTGTTGAGAACCCAACGCGATGCGGAGAGGGCGGCGGTGCTGGCGCAGGCGGAGGGGCTGATCTCTCGCGAATTCCTGAGTGCGACCTTGGGCGAGGTGCTGACGCCGGAGACCGTGCTGTTCAACGAATATTGGATGACGCCGGCGGATGCCGCGCGAACCGAGCCGCGGTCCTATTTCTATCTGCCGCCCGCCGGCGGCCTTGGCTGGGCGTTGCCGGCGGCACTCGGCGCCAAGCAGGCCGCGCCGGCGCGCACGGTCGTCGCCGCGATGGGCGACGGCGCCTATCTGTTCGCCAACCCGGCCGCCTGTCACCACGCTTCGGCGCGCCACGACCTGCCAGTGCTCACCGTCGTGTTCAACAACGCCCGCTGGGGCGCGGTGGATAACGCGACACAGAAGGTCTTTCCGGGCGGACGCTGGACGGAACAAGGAGCGCCGTCGCTCTCCGATCTCACCCCCGTACCAGCATTGGAACGCTACGTCGAAGCGTCGGGCGGTTATGGAGAATGCGTCGCCAAGCGCGCCGACCTGCTGCCCGCGCTCCGGCGCGCCTTGCTCGAGGTGCAGGCGAACCATCGGCAGGCAGTGCTCAATGTCATCGGCAAGTAGCCGTGAACGAATTCACACGAAGAGCAACCCCGAGGGAGAATGTGACATGGGAACGTCCTCAACGGTCGCGGCGGAGCAGCGCAGGCACATCGAACCCGAGGCGATCGTCCCCGATGGGTTCGCGCATTTCGTGCTGCGCACCTCGAATCTCGAGGGAATGAGGAGCTGGTACCGGACGGTATTGAACGCGGAGGTGGTCCACGACAACGGGAAGCTCTGCTTCCTGACCTACGACGACGAGCATCACCGGCTCGCGCTGATGAATGTCCCCGGCCTGCACGCGCCGGATGCGGACAGCTGGGGCCTCGCGCATGTCGCCTACAGCTACAAGACCTTGCGGCAGCTCCTCTCAACCTATGTGCGGCTGCGGCACGAGGGCATCCTGCCGGTGCGGCCGATCAATCATGGACCGACCGTCTCGCTCTATTACAAGGACCCCGACGGCAACGCGGTCGAGTTCCAGGTGGATGCGTTCTCCACCAAGGCGGAAGCCGCGAGCTATTTCAAGAGTGCCGAGTTCAAGGAAAACCCGATCGGGGTGCTGATCGACCCCGAGGAGCTGGTGCGCGCCTACGAGTTCGGCGTGCCGGAGAGAGAGCTCATGCGCCGCCCCAAGGGCAATGCCGACCAACCCATGAACGCCCGCGCGTAAGCACCGCGACCAGGCGGGACACCGCGCGGCACTAAGGCCGCGCGCGTTCGACCGCGCGCGTCGCCGGCGCTCTCGCGAACCCATGATCGCCGAGGCCGGTTGACACGTCGATCGGCTCGTCGGCGGCCACGTCCCGGAAGAAGTGGCGGCTCAGATAGGCGACGACGTCGGAGACGGTCTCGAATTCGAGCACGCTATCACGGGAGAACTCGATCTCGAACAGCTCCTCGAGGCACATCGCGACCTCCACGAGATCGAGGCTGTCGAAGGCCAGGTCCTCGTCGAACCTGGTTTCTCCGGTAATCTGGAAGTTGCCAGGAGAGGAAACCGTCCGGATCGCCGCGGCGACCCGGGCGAGGATCAGGCTGTTCAGGGCGACATGCATGGGACCCCTCCAATTCCATCAGGCAGCCCGAAGGCTACGAGCCCAGGCCAGGTGCGGATGTGAGTGCGATCACACTCCAAGTTTTTTCCTTTCCATCGAAGTTTCGCGACCTGTGCATGGAGTGGGTCCGCCGGCTATCTTGCCTTGCGAAACCGTCGGGAAAGGGGCGCACGTGACCGGAACGGCCATTGGACGCCGCGCGGCGATCGCGGGGCTGGTTGCCGTGCCGCTGGCGCGCGGCGCGCGGGCGCAAGGCGATGCGGTGAGGATCGGCGTGCTGACCGACGAGAGCGGACCTTATGCGGATAGCGGGGGCGCCGGCTCGGTGCTGGCCGCGCGCATGGCGGCGGCGGATTTCGGGCCGACGGTGCTCGGCAAGCCGATCGAGATCGTGCACGGCGACACGCTCAACAAGCCGGATGTTGCCGGTGCGCTGGCGCGCAAATGGTACGATTCGGACGGTGTCGATGTCATAACCGACCTGCCGGTGACGCCGGTCGCCCTCGCGGTGCAGCAGGCGGCGAAGGAGAAGCAGCGCGGCGTGATGATCACCGCCGCCGCGATCACCGAGTTCACCTCCAAGCTGTGCTCGCCGTTCAGTACGCACTGGGCGGACGACACGCACGCGCTCACCGTCGGTACCGCGCGCGAGGTCGTGCGCGCCGGAGGAAAGAGCTGGTTCTTCATCACGGTCGATTTCAGCTTCGGGCGGGCGCTGGAGGCGGAGGCGAAGTCGGTGATCGAGGCGAATGGCGGCCATGTGCTCGGCTCGGCCTATTTCCCGATCGGCAACACCGACTTCTCCTCGCAACTGGTGGCCGCGCAGAGTTCCGGCGCAGCGATCATCGGCCTCGCGGCCGTGGGCAACGACCAGGTCAACCTCATCAAGCAGGCCGGCGAGTTTGGCGTCCAGGCCAAGGGCAAGCAGGGTCTGGCGGGGTTCCTGGTCTATATCACCGACATTCATTCGCTGGGCCTGAACGTGTGCCAGGGGCTGACGTTCTCCTCCGGGTTCTACTGGGACCAGACGGACGCCTCGCGCGCGTTCGCCAAGCGCTTCTTCGCCGAGCGGCGCGCCATGCCGACGAAGAACCAGGCGGCGATCTATGTCGCCAGCCTGCATTTCCTCAAGGCGATGGCACGCGCCGGCACGCGCGACGCGCTCGCGGTCGGCCGTGCCATGCGCGAATTGCCGGTGGACTATCTCGGCCACAAGGCGTCGGTGCGGGACGATGGGCGAGTGCTGTACGACCTCACGCTGTATCGCGTGAAATCACCGCGTGAGAGCAAGGCCGCCTGGGACTACTACACCGCGCAGGCGACCGTCCCGGCGGCCGAGGCGTTCTTGCCGCAAACCTGCCGGACGTGATCAGATTTGTGAGTAGCCCGACCCCTTGATCTCGACGCCGCGACCTACGGCGTTCTCGATCAGCCCGTATTCCTTGAGGATCTGCTGACTGTAGGTGACGCGGCCGTTGACCTTCGACGCCGGCTCGCTGGCGAGCAGCAGCACGGCGCGCGCCATGTAGGACGGCGGCTCGCCCTTCGGGTCGTCCATGCCGCTCACCAGCTTGTGGAACACGGTTCCGGGCGTCGGCACCACGCGCGAGGGCGAAACGGCCGCGACGGTGATCCCGCCGTACTGCGCCACTTCCTGCGCGAGGCCCTGGGTGAAGCGCTCCAACGCCGCCTTGGTGGCGCCGTAGAGAACGCCGCCATGCGCGGTCTGGTCCACGTAGGGGCCGCGTCCGGGGCCGATCGCCGCACCCGAGCTGATGTTGACGATCGCGCCGGCGCGCTTGGCGATCATGTCGGGCAGCACGGTCTTGGACAGGATGAACGGGCCGTGCACGTTGACCGCGAAGGCGCGGACCCAGCGGTTGGTCGGATAAGCGACGGTCGGGATGTAGTAGTTGAGCGCGGCGTTGTTCACCAGCACGTCGATCGGCCCGTAGGCCGCCCGCGCCTGCTCGATGAGCGACAGGCATCCGGCTTCCGTCGAGACATCGGCCGTCACCGCGCTCGCCTCGCCGCCCTTGGCGCGGATGGCTTCGACCGTCCGGTTGAGCGAACCCGCGAGCGGGTGATCGCCTTCGTTCAAGGTGCGGGCGGCGCACACCACCTTGGCGCCCTCGGCCGCGAACAGCGTCGCGATCTCCTGGCCGATGCCGCGGCTGGCGCCCGTGACCACCGCGACCTTGCCGGTGAGCTTTGCCATCTCTTTGTCCCTCTCCGCGGTCAGCTGCCCTCGACAGGGTTCGTCAGCACCATGAAAGTGCATTTCGGCATCGCTTCCTCCTGTTCCGTCTTGGCCGCGCGGATCGGGGGAGCGTAGTCCATCCTTGGGGAAAGGAGAACCATGACCTACGCGCTGGACAAGCTCCGGGTGCTCGATCTCACGACGACCATCGCCGGTCCGCACTGCACCCGCCTGTTCGCCGATCTCGGCGCGGAGGTGATCAAGGTCGAGGCGCCCGGCGGCGACATCATGCGCCGCGCGCCGCCGGTGCGGAACGGCGCGAGCAGCAGCTTCGGGCAGCTCAATGCCGGGAAGAAGGCCATCGTGCTGGACCTCAAGACGCGCGCGGGCATCGACATCCTGCGCCGTCTGGTGCGGACTTCGGATGTGCTGGTGGAGAATTTTCGGCCGGGTGTCATGCGTCGGCTCGGCCTCGACTACGAGACGCTGCGACTGCTCAAGCCCGACCTGATCTACTGCGCGATTTCCGGCTACGGCCAGACCGGACCATCGTCCGAATTGCCCGCCTACGCGCCGGCGATCCACGCGGCATCCGGCTACGACATGGCGCATCTCGATTACCAGGACGGTCGCGAACGGCCGGACAATTGCGGGATTTATACCGCCGACGTGCTGGCCGGCACCTATGCCTTCGGCGCCATCATGACGGCGCTGTTCGTGCGCCAGCAGACCGGCGCGGGGCAGATGATCGACGTCTCCATGCTCGAATCCATGCTCGGCCTGCTGCTGCCAGAGGTGCAGAAGGCGCAGTTCGAGGTGCCGCCGGCAAGGCCGCTCTATTCCCCGATCGCCGCGCGCGACGGCTACATCATGCCGGCGATGGGCACCGAGCGCATCTTCCAGGGGCTCGCGAAAGCAGCATGCCATGAGGAATGGATCACCGACCCGCGTTTCGCGCTGTTCGAAGACCGGCGCCAGCATTGGGGCGCGCTGATGGACGAGATCGAGGCATGGGCGAAGCAGCACAGCGTCGAGGAATGCCGCGCGGCGTTCGAGGCGAACGGCGTGCCGTGCTCGCCCTACCGCAGCGTCGAGCAGGCGATGGCCGATCCGCAGATCGCGCATCGCGGAGCATTGGCCGAGGTGCGCGACGCGGGCGGCGGCTTCAAGGTAATCAATCCGCCGTTCCGCATGTCGGCCTCGCGCACGGCGGCCGGCGAGCGCGCGGCGGCGCTCGGCGAGCACACGCGCGCCGTGCTGCTCGACGCGGGCTTTTCCGCCGAGGAGATCAGCCGCTTCATCGCTGACGGCAGCGCGGCCGGGCCGTGACGCCGGGCTGCGCCGCTTGCTCAGTCGCCGGCGGCTCGCGGCATCGACGCGAACAATTCGGAATTGTGCTCGCCGAGACGGGGCGAGTCCCCTTGGGGGTGCGGTCGTTCCTTGTCGAACGAAATCGGCAGCCCGACCACTTTCAAACCGCTGCGGGGCAGGGTCCGCATGAGGTCGACGGCACGGAGCTGCTCCGTCTCCGACAATTCGGCGATGTTGTTCACAGGGGCGCACGGCACTCCGACGTTCTCGAGCGCCGCCATCCAGTGATCGCGCGGCTGGGCTCGCAGCACCGGTTCCATGAGCGCCACGAGCGCCGGCCGGTTCGCCGCGCGTTGCCGCCCATCGGTGAAGCGCGGATCGTCCAGCCACTCGGGATGTCCAAGCGCCCGGGCGCATTTGACGAACAGCCGATCATTCCCGGCGGCAATGCAGATCGGCCGGTCGGCGGTCTCGAAGGTCTGGTAGGGGACCAGGATGTTGCTGCCGGTGCCGTGCCGTTCCGACAACTTGCCGGTGAGATGATAGCTGTTGAGCGGACCCTCCACCCAGGAGACCGCGCTCTCGAACAGCGAAGTGTCCACGACGCAGCCCTTGCCGGTGCGGTGGCGCTGCTGCAGTGCCGCCAGGGCGCCGATGACGCACCACATGCCGGTCGCCTTGTCGTTGATCGCCGGGGCGCAGAAGGTCGGCGGGTCCTCGGGCCGGCCGGTGAGCGTCATCACCGCCCCGAAGGCTTGCAGCAACGGGTCGAAGCCCGGTGCCAAGCGCAGCGGACCCTGGTAGCCGAACGCCCAGATGGAGCAGTAGATCAGGCGCGGATTGACCGCGAGCATCGCGTCCGGCCCGATCCCGACCTCATCGACGATGCCTGGACGCAAGTTCTGGATCAGCACGTCGGCGTCGCGCACCAGCGCGCGGAGGCGGGCCACGTCCTCTGCGCTCTTGATGTCGAGGGTGACCGATTTCTTGTTGCGATTGGTCGAGCGGAACATCACCGAATTGCCGTCCACGAACGGCGGTCCCCAGAGCCGCGCGTCGTCGCCGCCGTCCGGCTTCTCGACCTTGATCACCTCGGCGCCCATGTCGGCCATGATGACGCCGGCCAGCGGCCCGGCGAGCGCCTGCCCGACTTCGATGATCTTGACGCCAGTCAGTGGTCCCGCCATTCCGTCCGTCCCCCAGCTCCGCCACTCGGTGAAAGATCATCCTAGCAGCCGCGTCGCGAGCGGCGGTCCATCCGCGCATAGCGGGGGAGACATGCGGATGCCTCGCAGGAGATGTTTCCGTCGGGCCGGAAAATCAGCCGGCCGCTACTGCGCCGACGCGCGGGCGCGCCTCCGCGCCACGGGACCCTTCCGTGCGAGGCCTCGGGATGAACGCGACTTGGCCGCCGGCTCCGAGGGTGCCACGGGCGCGGCCGTCCGGCGGCGCGTGCCGAGCCCGATCTCCCTCGCGAGGGCGGATCGGTGCTTGGCATAGTTTGGGGCGACCATCGGATATTCGGCCGGAAGCCCCCAGCGCTTGCGGTATTCCTCGGGCGACATGTTGTAGGCCGTCCTGAGATGCCGCTTCAGCATCTTCAGCTTCTTGCCGTCCTCGAGGCAGATCAGGTAATCGGGAAATACCGACTTCTTGATCGGCGCGGCCGGTTCCGGCCTCGTCGGTTCGGCGGCGGGCGCGGCGCCCGCGTTCCGCAGGGCCTCATACACGCGCTCGATCAACGGCGGGAGCTCCTGTGCCGCGACCGCGTTTTTCGAGACATGGGCGGAGACGATCTGCGCCGCGAACCCGAGGAAGTCTCTGGCCTGTCCTGGTCGTCTGTCATTCCGCGATGATCCACCGCTGTTGTCCGCAGTATAAATCAAAGGAAATGCCGCGTCGCAATAGCTGAGTAATTCGGACCTGGGATTGGCGGGACACAAAGCCGCGCGGCGGACCCGAAAACCCGCCTGCCCCATGCTTGGCCGGTCACGATGCCTCCGCTCAGGGAGCCGGCGTCAGGAGCCGGTGCCCTGGATCACCGGGCCGAACAGCTCCCACGACTTGCCATTCCACTTCTCCAGCTGCATCTGCCGGATGGGGTGGAAATTGGTCGGACTCGTATTGACCTTGATGCCCGGCAGCAGGACCGGGATCTCCAAATCCTTCAGATTGGCCGCCTGCTTCATGATGTTGGCGCGCGAGAAATCGTCGCCGCACTGTTTCAGCACCTGCAGCAATGTCGAGGTCACGCCATAGGCGAAGACCGGTCCGCCATCGGTGAGGTCGGCATCGGGCATGTATTTCTTCATGAAGGCGCGCCATCCGTTCATGCCGGCATCGTCCTTCCAAGTCGGGTCCGTCGGATCCTTGAGGTAGGCGGCGCTGATCATGCCGGTGGCGCGCTCCGGTCCGGCCGGGGTGATCACCGAGCCGACCGAGATCGACACATTGGTCATGAAGTGCAGCGGCTTCCAGCCCAGCTCGGCGATCTTGCGGATCATCTGCGCGGCGAATTTTGGGGTGGCCGCGGTGATCAGCACGTCGGCCCCCGACTCCTTCAGCGCCAGCGCCTGGGAATCGATGGTGGCGTCCGTGACCTCATAGGATGCCGTGGTGACGATCTTGTCGTAGCGGTCGCCGAGCACGTCCTTGACGCCCATCGGATAGTCTTTGCCGAAATCATCGTTCTGATAGAGGATCGCGATCTTCGCGTTGGGCTTATTCCTGAGCGCGTATTGAGTATAGATCTGCGCCTCGGTCCGGTAGCTCGGCTGCCAGCCGATCAGCCAGGGGAACTGCTTGTAGTTGCCCCACTTGTCGGCGCCGCTGCCGAGGAACAGGAGCGGCACGCCCTTGTCGTTGACGTATTTCGAGATCGCCGTGTTGCTCGGGGTGCCGATCGTGGCGAACAGGAAGGCCACCTGGTCCTGCTCGATCAGGCGCCGCGCCTGCTCCACCGCCTTGGGCGGGCTGTAGCCGTCATCGACCGAATCATAGATGAGCTTGTGGCCGGCGACGCCGCCATTGTCGTTGACCATCTTCATGAACGCGCCCTCGGTGCGCGCGATGATGCCGTAGGCCGAGGCCGGGCCGCTGTAGGCCGCGATGTTGCCGATCTTGATCTCCGTCGCCGTGACACCCGGCGTCGCCGCGGGCTCCGCGCCCGCGCGCCAGGCGAACGCCAGCGTCAGCAGCGCCACGCCGGCGACGGCACCCGACCATCCTGTCCGGATCATTCCTGCCTCCCGTGTTGTATCGGCCGCGGAGTGCACGCGAACGGATCGCCCCGTGCTGTTCCCGGACGCGCTTGGACCTTGGGCGGAGGACTTCCACCGCCTGCCGCGCGGCAAGGGTGCCACGCGGCAGGCGGACAAGTCAGCAACAAACCGGCGGCAGGCTCCCGCGCGGGGAGCGGCGGCTCAGTCGAGCGCCAGCGGCGTTCCGTCCAACTCCTCGGCGCGCTCGACCTCGATCAGCACGGCGAAGCCCTTCTTCCCAGGGTCGCGATCCTTCTCCGGCTGGATCAGGCGCTTCCAGACCTCCTCGTACACGGCGCCGGATTTGTGCAGGCGCGCGATGCCGTAGAAGCGCGCAATGCCACCCTTCGGCAGAACTCCGTCCGCACGGAGCTGCGGCTTGCGGAAATAGATCGTCACCTTGGTGCCGTCCGCGAGATTGTCCGCGGTCGAGCCCCTGCCACGCTCCCAGAGGGAAAAATGCTGGTCGTCGAACACCTGCGTGCTGCCGCGCGGGCTCACCTGCGCGAAGCCGTTCGGCAGCACCGTCGCGACCAGGCACACATCGGTGGGAAAGGCGGTGTTGATGGGCTCGTGCAGGGTCTTGGGGATGCGCGTCATCGGCTGCTCCTCGGCATTCGGGTCATCGGAGCGCGGCTCGCTTGAGCGCTCCGCCGGGCCGTGCCCTAATCCTTCCGGCCTGTCGTTACAAGCGAGCCGGGAACTTGCCGCGGCTCGCTTTCTTGTGCCCGATCGGCTGGATATCGCTCTATAAGCGGGTGGCGGAGACGAGGGGGGCGCTCCCTGAGCGCATCGAGGGGATGTGGCTGCATGACGACAAGCTCGCCCGTCCGGTGACGGGATGAGGATGCAACAAGCGCGGGCGCGGGCGCGGTGCTGATCGCCGGCGACATCGGCGGCACCAAGACGCTGCTGGCGCTGTATACGCCCGATGCTGGCGCGCGCGCGCCCGTGGCGGAGAGGGAGTACCACAGCGCCGCCTACGCCGACCTGCGCGACATGGTGCGCGCGTTCCACGACGAAACCGGTCGGACCGCGGAGATGGCCTGCTTCGATGTCGCCGGACCTGTCGTGGCCGGCCATGCGCGGCTGACCAACCTGCCGTGGATTCTCGACGAGGAGGGGTTGCGACGCGACCTCGGGTTCAGGCGCGTGATGCTGCTCAACGACCTCAAGGCGATCGCCTACGCGGTCCCGACGCTGCTGCCCGATGAACTGCATGTCCTCAATCCCGGTCGCCCCGAGCCGCATGGCCCGCTGGCGGTCGTCGCACCCGGCACCGGTCTCGGCGAGGCCTTTCTCGTCTGGAACGGCAGCGAGTACATCGCCTGCTCGTCCGAAGGCGGGCACGCGGATTTCGCTCCGCGCGACGCGCGGCAGGCGGAGCTTTGGGGCTATCTGTCGGAGCGATACGGCCACGTAGCGTATGAGCGCGTCTGCTCGGGGAGCGGCATTCCGAACATCTACGACTTCCTGCGCGACGCGGGACACGCTGCGGAGCCGCCGGGCTTCGCCGCGCTATTGGCGACGGCGGCCGATCGGACCCCATCCATCGTGCAGGCGGGGATGACGGACCCCAAGGGCAATCCCCTTTGCGCGGCGGCGCTCGACATATTCGTATCCGTGCTCGGCGCGGAGGCGGGGAACATGGCGCTGAAGGTGTTGGCGACGGGCGGGGTCTACCTGGCGGGCGGGATGCCACTGAGGGTTCTCGATCGACTCGGGGAGGGCCGGTTCATGCGTCCGTTCACCGAAAAGGGGCGCTTCGCCGAGCTTCTGAAGGCGATCCCGGTCAATGTGGTCACCGCCCGCGCGGCGCTGATCGGCGCGGCGCTGTACGGCTTGGACCGGCTCAGGGAAACCTGACCGGGCGCGGTCTCGAACGCACGCAGTCGATAGTCAGGGCAGGCGCATGGCACGGCACACCGATCTCGACCAGATGGCGATCAACACGGTCAGGACGCTGACCATGGACGCCGTCCAGAAATCCCAATCCGGGCATCCCGGCACGCCGATGGACGCCGCGCCGACCGCCTATGCGTTGTGGCAGCGCGTGCTGCGCTACGATCCGGCCGATCCCGGCTGGATCAATCGGGACCGCTTCGTGCTCTCCAGCGGGCACGCCTCGATGCTGCTGTACAGCCTGATCCATCTGGCCGGCATCAAGGCGGCCGCTCCGTCCTACGAAGGCGAGGCACGGGACGCGGTGACGTTGGAGGACATCGAGACGTTCCGCCAGGCGGGCAGCCGCTGTCCGGGGCATCCCGAATACGGCTGGACCTCGGGCGTCGAGACGACGACGGGACCGCTCGGGCAGGGCGTCGCCACCAGCGTCGGCATGGCGGTCGCCGGGCGCTGGCTGGGGGCCACCTACAACCGCTCGGGCTTCGACATCTTCGACTTCAATGTCTACGCGCTGTGCGGCGACGGCGACATGATGGAGGGGATCGCCAGCGAGGCCGCGTCGCTCGCCGGGCATTTGCGGTTGTCGAATCTCTGCTGGATCTACGACAGCAACCGCGTGACCATCGAGGGCCATACGGACATCGCCTTCACCGAGGATGTCGGCGCGCGCTTCCTCGCCTACGGCTGGAACGTGGTCAGCGTCGGCGATCCGAACGACCCGCTGCTGCTCGACCGGGCATATCGCGCGTTCCACGAAATCCGCGACCGGCCCACTATGATCATCGTGCATAGCCACATCGGCTACGGCGCGCCGCACAAGCAGGATTCGCCGACCGCGCACGGCGAGCCGCTGGGCGTCGAGGAAGTGCGGCTGGCCAAGGAGTTCTTCGGGTTCGCGCCGGACCGGAATTTCGTGGTGCCGGATGGGGTTCGCGAGCATTTCGCGGCCAATATGGGCGCGCGCGGCGCCAAGGCGCATCGGGCGTGGGACGCGAATTTTTCTGATTACCGCGCGCAGTATCCGGATCTCGGCGACCAGATCGAGCGCATTCGTGGTCACGGTCTGCCCGAGGGCTGGGAGAAGGCGCTGCCGAGTTTCGCGCCGAGTGCATCGGGACTATCGACGCGGGACGCATCGGGAAAAGTGCTGAACGCGCTGGCCGAGCGCATCCCGTGGATGGTCGGCGGCGCGGCGGACCTCTCGCCCAGCACCAAGACGCGGCTCGTCTTCGAGTTCGCCGGCGACTTTCAGCCCGGCGGCAACATCGGGGACTATCGCGGGCGGAACATGCATTTCGGGGTGCGCGAGCACGCGATGTGCGCGATGGTGAACGGCATGACCCTGACCGGGCTGCGCGCGTTCGGCTCCGGCTTCCTGATCTTCACCGACTATGCTCGCGGCGCAATCCGGCTGGCCTCGCTGATGGATCTGCCGGTGATGCATGTCTGGACGCACGATTCGATCGGCGTCGGCGAGGATGGGCCGACGCACCAGCCGATCGAACAGATTCTTTCCTTGCGCGCGATTCCCGGCATGGTGGTGATCCGCCCGGCCGATGCCAACGAGATGGCCGAGGCCTACCGCGTCGTGCTGCAACTCGGCAACCGGCCGGCGGCGCTGATCTGCTCGCGTCAGGCGTTGCCGATCGTCGACCGGACCCAATGCGCCGCCGCGAGCGGTCTCGCCAAGGGGGCCTATGTTCTCGCCGATGCGCCTGATGGCAAACCGGACGCCATCCTGATCGGCAGCGGCAGCGAGGTCTCGCTCTGCATGGCGGCGCGTGACCTGCTGGCGCGGGACAAGATCGCGGCGCGCGTGGTCAGTATGCCGTCCTGGGAGCTGTTCGAGGCGCAGGACCAAGCCTATCGCGACAGCGTATTGTTGCCTGGGCTGACCGCGCGCGTGACCGTGGAGGAAGGCTCGGCGATCGGCTGGGATCGCTACGCGGGAACGCAAGGCGTCGTGCTCGGGATGCACAGTTTCGGCATGTCGGCGCCGATCAAGGTGGTGGCGGAGCATTTCGGCTTCACGCCCGACCACGTGGTCGCCGCGGCGAAACGCTCGATGGGCCGGACGAACTGATCGAACAAATATACGAACCGCCTGGCGGAAGGAGATTTCGATGCAACTCGGCATGATCGGTTTGGGACGGATGGGCGCCAACATGGTGGTGCGCCTCATCAAGGCGGGCCACGACTGCCACGTCTACGACAGCCACAGCGAGCCGGTGCAGGCGCTCGTCGGCAAGGGCGCCAAGGGCAGCACCAGTCTTCGGGATTTCGTCAAAGGATTGTCGAAGCCGCGCGCGGTCTGGCTGATGGTGCCGGCGGGCGCGGTGGACGCCGTGCTGGCCTCGCTGACGCCGCTGCTGGAGCCCGGCGACATCGTGATCGACGGCGGCAATTCGTATTACCACGACGACGTGCGGCGCGCCGGCGAGCTCAAGGCGAAGGGGTTGCACTACGTCGATGTCGGCGTGAGCGGCGGGGTTTGGGGGTTGGAGCGCGGCTACTGCCTGATGATCGGCGGCGAGAACGAGGTGGTCGCGCGGCTCGACAGCGTGTTCGCGGCGCTCGCCCCCGGCCTCGGTTCCGCCCCGCGCACGCCGGGCGCGGACGGCGAGCCAGGGCCGGCTGAGCACGGCTACCTGCATTGCGGCCCGAACGGCGCCGGGCATTTCGTGAAGATGGTGCATAACGGCATCGAATACGGCCTGATGGCCGCCTATGCCGAGGGGCTCAACATCATCAAGCACGCCGGCGTCGGCCTGCACAAACAGGAAACCGACGCCGAGACTACGCCGCTGCGCCATCCCGAGCTGTACAGCTACGACATCGACATCGCACAGGTCGCCGAGGTGTGGCGGCGCGGCAGCGTGGTCGGCTCGTGGCTGCTCGACCTGACCGCGAGCGCGCTGCGCAAGAGCCCGGACCTGGCCAATTTCGCCGGCCGCGTGTCCGACTCCGGCGAGGGGCGGTGGACATTGCAAGCGGCGATCGACGAGGGCGTGCCGGCGCCGGTCATCAGCTCCGCCCTGTTCTCCCGCTTCAGCTCGCGCGGCGAGGCCGAGTACGCCGACAAGCTGCTCTCGGCACTCCGCTTCGAGTTCGGCGGCCATGTCGAGAAGCCGGCGGAGGGCGCATGAGCGACGGGATCTCCGACGCGATCGTCTTTTTCGGCGCGACCGGCGATCTCGCGTACAAGCAGATATTCCCGTCGCTCCACGCCCTGGTCCGCGACGAAGGGCTCGCCAGCCCGATCATCGGCGTGGCCAAGGCCGGCTGGACGCTGGACCAGCTCAAGGACCGCGCGCGCGACAGCCTCAAGCACGCCGGCATCGACGTCTCGGCGGATCATGTCACGCGGTTGATCGGCCTGCTGCAATATGTCGATGGCGACTACAACGATCCCGCCACCTTCACCGCGCTGCGCAAGGAGCTGGGCGAGGCGAAGCGGCCGCTGCACTACATGGCGGTGCCGCCGAGCCTGTTCGCGACCGTCGCGGGGCGGCTGGCGGAGTCGGGCTGCGCCGAGAACGGCAGGCTGGTGGTCGAGAAGCCGTTCGGGCACGATCGAGCGTCCGCGCGCGAGCTGGATCGGACGCTCGACCGATCCTTTCCCGAGGAGAGCATCTTCCGGATCGACCACTATCTCGGCAAGGAGCCGGTGCAGAACATCGTCTACACGCGCTTCGCCAACCCAATGTTCGAGCCGATCTGGAACCGCAACTACGTCCGCAGCATCCAGATCACGATGGCGGAGAATTTCGGCGTGCAGGATCGCGGCAGCTTCTACGACGCGACCGGCGCGATGCGCGACGTGCTGCAGAACCACATGCTGCAGGTGCTGGCCAATCTGACGATGAACCCGCCGACCGGCGAGGATCACGAGGCCTCGCGAGACCAGAAGGTCGATTTGCTGAAGGCGGTGCGTCCGCTGGACGCCTCGCATGTGGTGCGCGGGCAGTATGCCGGCTATCGCGAGGTGCGTGGCGTCAGGCCGGATTCCGAGGTCGAGACCTATGTCGCGGTCAAGCTCGAGATCGACACGTGGCGCTGGGCCGGCGTGCCGATCTACATCCGTGCCGGCAAGGAGCTGCCGGTGACGGCGGCCGAGATCGTGGTCGAGTTCAAGCGTCCGCCGCGCGAAACCTTCGGCGAGATCGTGTCCAGCGCCTCGAGCCATCTCAGGATGCGGATCAGCCCCGACGTCAGCATCGGCCTTGGCCTAAGGGTAAAAACGCCCGGCGAGCACATGGTCGGCCACGATGTCGAGCTGATCCTGACCGAGCGCGCCGCCGACGACCGGCCGCCCTATCAACGGTTGCTG
Organism: uncultured Alphaproteobacteria bacterium; assembly: GCA_963795435.1. GTDB lineage: Bacteria > Pseudomonadota > Alphaproteobacteria > Acetobacterales > Acetobacteraceae > JAFKFI01. The sequence goes on along the minus strand of CAWCHV010000007.1, from coordinate 1,382,924 downwards.
GGCGACGCGATGCGCGGGATCGGTGATCTGTTCACGCGCCAGGACCTGGTCGACGCGCAGTGGCGCATCGTCGAGGGGGTGCTGGACGACGCGACGCCGGTCTATCCCTACCAGCCCGGCAGCTGGGGGCCGGACGAGGCCGAGGAGCTGATCGGCGCGGACGGACCGTGGCTCAATCCCAACCCGGCGGAGCAGGCTGCATGACGAACGAGCGGAACGCGGACACCCACGACGTCATTTTCCTGTTCGACGTGGACAATACGCTGATCGACAACGACCGGGTGCAGGCCGATCTCGGCCAGCATCTGCTCGACGAGTACGGCGTGGTGGCGCGCGACCGCTACTGGGCGCTGTTCGAGGAGCTGCGCGGCGAACTGGGATACGCCGACTATCTCGGCGCCTTGCAACGCTACCGGGCCGAGGATTTGCACGATCCGCGCGTGCTGCGCATCTCCAACTGGCTGGCGGACTATCCGTTCGCCGACCGCCTCTATCCGCGCGCGCTGGATGCGGTGCGACACGCGCGGCGATGGGGTCCGACGGTGATCCTGTCGGACGGGGACGCGGTGTTCCAGCCGCGCAAGGTGGAGCGCTCCGGGCTGTGGCGCGCGTTCGAGGATCGGGTGCTGATCTACATTCACAAGGAAGTCGAGCTCGACGACGTGGAGCGCCTCTATCCGGCCAAGCACTACGTGCTGATCGATGACAAGGTGCGCATCCTGGATGCAGTGAAGAAGGCGTGGGACAATCGGGTGACGACGGTGTTTCCCCGGCAGGGCCACTATGCGCTCGACCCGAAAGAGATCGCCGCGCATCCACCGGCGGATATCCAGATCGAGGCGATCGGCGATCTGCTGGGCCTGGATCGCGCAGCGTTCCGGACATCATAGCGGCCGGAGAGGACCATGAAGGCAACCGCACGACTGCACGATATCGGCCAGAGCCTCTGGCTCGACGACATCACCCGAGCGCTGCTCGACAGCGGCACGCTCAAGCGCGACATCGACGAGCAGTCGGTGACCGGCCTCACCTCGAACCCGACCATCTTCGACAACGCGATCAGCCGTAGCGGCGACTACGATGCCGAGATCCGGCGGCTGATGGGCCAGGGGCAATCCGGCGAGGCGCTGTTCTTCGAGCTCGCGGTGCAGGACCTCTCGCGCGCGGCGCAGTTGTTCGCGCCGGTCCACGAGCGCACGGCCGGCGTGGATGGCTGGGTTTCGCTCGAGGTGTCGCCGCTGCTCGCCTACGACACGCAGGCGACCGTCGCGCAGGCCAAGGCGCTGAGCAAGAAGGCCAACCAGCCGAACCTGTTCATCAAGATCCCCGGCACGCAGCAGGGCTTGCCGGCGATCGAGGAGGCGATCTTCTCGGGCGTGCCGATCAACGTCACCTTGCTGTTCTCGGCCGAGCACTATGCCGCCGCCGCCGGCGCCTACATGAAAGGGCTCGAGCGCAGGGTCGCGGCTGGCCTCAGCCCTGACATCCGGTCGGTGGCCTCGGTGTTCATCAGCCGCTGGGATCGCGGGGTCGCGGGCAAGGCGCCGGCGGCGTTGCAGAACAAGCTGGGCGTCGCGATCGGCCAGCAGGCGTACAAGGCTTATCGGGACGTTCTGGATAGCGACCGCTGGCAGCGGCTGGAGAATTTCGGCGCGCGGCCGCAGCGGCTGCTGTTCGCCAGCACCAGCATGAAGGACCCGAATGCGCCCGATACGCTCTACGTGAGCAAGCTCGCCGCGCCGAACACGGTGAACACCATGCCCGCCGGCACGCTGCGCGCCTTCGGCGACCACGGCGAGGTCGGCGCGGTCCTGCCGCGCGACGGCGGCGATAGCGCGGCGGTTTTGGCGGAATTCGCCAAGGCGGGAATCGACGCCGCGGCTCTTGCAGCCCAACTCCAGAGCGAGGGTGCCAAGTCCTTCGTGGCGTCCTGGCAGGAATTGCTGGGTTCGATCGAGGCCAAGAGCAAGGCGCTGGCCTAGCAGGAGAACAAGCCATGAGCGGCAGCGAGCGATTGACCGAGAGCGCGGCCTGGCGGGCGTTGCAGGCGCATTACGCGGCGATCAAGGACGCGCATTTGCGGACCCTGTTCGCCGATGATCCCGGCCGGGCGGCGCGCTTCACCGTCGGGGGAGCGGGGCTCACGCTCGACTATTCCAAGAATCGCATCACCGAGGAAACGGTGCGCCTGTTGGTACAGCTCGCTCGCGAACGCGGCGTTGCGGAGCGGCGGGACGCGATGTTCCGTGGCGAGAAGATCAACGTCACGGAAAAGCGCGCCGTGCTGCACGTCGCCTTGCGGGCGCCGCGCGGCGCCCGGATCGAGGTGGACGGACAGGACGTGGTGCCGGAGGTCCACGCGGTGCTCGACCGGATGGCGGCCTTCGCCGATCAGCTGCGGAACGGCTCCTGGAAGGGCCACACCGGCAAGCGCATCCGCACGGTGATAAATATCGGCATCGGCGGCTCCTATCTCGGGCCGGAGATGGCCTATCTGGCGCTGCGTTCCCATAGCGATCGCACGCTCGACTTCCGCTTCGTCTCCAACGTGGACGGCGCGAATTTCACCGAGGCGACGCAGGGCCTCGATCCGGCCGAGACGCTGTTCATCGTCTCATCCAAGACCTTCACCACGCTGGAGACGATGACCAACGCGGCGACGGCGCGGCAATGGATCGTTGACGCGCTCGGCACCGACGCGGCGGTCGCCAGGCATTTCGTCGCGGTGTCGACCAACATCCCGGCGGTGAAAGAGTTTGGGATCGACCCGGCCAACACATTCGGTTTCTGGGACTGGGTGGGCGGCCGCTACTCGATGGACAGCGCGATCGGCCTCTCGACCATGATCGCCATCGGGCCGGACAATTTTCGCGACCTGCTCGCCGGGTTTCACGGCATGGACGAGCATTTCCGCACCACGCCGCTGGAGCGCAACCTGCCGGCGCTGATGGGCCTGCTCACGGTCTGGTACAACAACTTCTTCGGTTCGCAGACGCTCGGGGTGATGCCGTACTCGGCCGATCTCGCCCGCTTCCCCGCCTACCTCCAGCAGCTCCAGATGGAGAGCAATGGCAAGCATGTCGACCTGACGGGCGCCGTCGTCGACTGGCAGACCGGCCCGGTGATCTGGGGCGAGCCAGGCACCGACGGCCAGCACTCGTTCTACCAGCTGATCCACCAGGGCACGAAGCTGATCCCCTGCGACCTGATCGGTTTCCTCCAGCCGCTGAGCCCGTACGCGGACCATCATGACCTGCTGATGGCCAACATGTTCGCACAGGCCGAGGCGCTGGCTTTCGGCAAGACGGCGGAGGAACTGACCGCCGAGGGTTCATCCGCCTTCCAGACGCCGTTCCGCGTGACGGATGGCAACCAGCCGACCAATGCGATCCTCGCCGACCGGCTCGATCCGAGGACGCTGGGCAGCCTGGTGGCGCTGTACGAGCACAGCGTGTTCACGCAGGGCGTCGTGTGGGGGATCGATTCGTTCGACCAGTGGGGCGTGGAGCTCGGCAAGGTGCTGGCCAACCGCATCATCCCGGAGCTGCGCGACAAGGCGGCGCCGGAGCTCACCCATGACAGCTCCACGAACGCATTGATCGAGCGCTACCGGCGCGCGCGGAGCGTGTGACTCCTTGCGCCGGTGCATTGAGTCCGGTCGCGATCTATTCTAGCGTCTGCTCACGCGCAGTGACCTGCCCGTACGGGGGGCGCCTCCTCGCGTGCGGGCAAGTGTGGGGGCAAGGATATTGTCGTTGAACATCGGCTTGACCGCGCTTCGCTGGCTGGCCGCACTGGCGTTCGCGGCGATGCTGCCATCGGCCGCGTGGACGGAGGAGCTGTCGGTCGAGCAGCAGGCGGGGATCTATGTCGAGCGCCTGTCGGACTGCATGTCCTGCCACACGCAGCCGGGCGGAACGCCGTTCGCGGGCGGCCGGCAGATCGGCACGCCGTTCGGCACGCTGAGCTCGCCCAACATCACGCCCGACAAGGACACCGGCATCGGCGGCTGGAGCGACGAGAATTTCTATCGCGCGCTGCATGACGGCATCGGCCATCGCGGCGAATACCTGTATCCGGTGATGCCGTACACCTCGTTCACCAAGATGACCCGTGAGGACGTGCAGGCCATCAAGGCCTATCTGTTCACGCTAAAACCCGTATTCGCGCCGCGCGCCCCGAATGGAATGGATTTCCCCTTCGACATTCGTTCGAGCCTGTTCGTCTGGCGCGAGCTGTTCTTCCGTCCCGGCACCTACGCGCCCAATCCGAAGCATTCGGCCGACTGGAACCGGGGCGCCTATATCGTGCAGGGCCCCGGGCACTGCGGCGAATGCCACTCGCCCCGCAATCTCCTGGGCGGCACCGAGACGCAGGCGAGCCTGTCCGGCGGCGTGGTGCAGCAATGGCTGGCGCCCAACATCTCATCGGACCCGCTGGCCGGCATCGGCGACCGGACGGTGGCGGAAATCGAGACCTTCCTGCACACCGGCGCGGACCGCCCGATGGGCGTCGCCTTCGGGCCGATGGCGGAGGTGGTGCACAACAGCCTGCGCTACGCGACCAACGCCGACATTCACGCTGTCGCGGTGTATCTGAAGGAAGGCCCCGACCGCACGGCCGCCGTCGTGACAGGCGTGGCGACCCCGGCGCAGTTGCGGCAGGGCCAGCATCTGTTTCTGACGAATTGCGCGGAATGCCACCAGGATAACGGGCGCGGCATTCCGGGCGCCGTGGCCGATCTCGCCGGCAACGCCGCACTTGCGGCCGACCAGCCGAATGACGTGATCGTCGCGGTCCTGCAAGGCTTGCAGGGCACTGGCGGCTACGGCCGGATGCCGAGCTTCGCCGGCGCGCTCACCGACGCCAATATTGCCGACATCGTCAATTACGTGAGGACCGCCTGGAAGGACAAGGCGCCGGCGAATGCGACGCCGCAGATCGTGGCCGGCTTGCGCGCCGCCTCGAACGTGGGCGCCGGCGGCACCGAGGCGGCGCGCGACTTCGATTGCCCGCAGGTCGGGTCCGGCGTGCTGCCGGGCGCGCTGGCCACCGCCGCGCAGGCGAATTTCCTGGGCGGCGGCGACGGCGCGTTCCTGAAGCAGCGAATCGTCGAGATGGTCGCTCAACTGCGTCAGCAGCAGCCCGGGATTTCGGACGCGCAGCTCTCCGACACCATGAACGCCGCGTTCTGCCCGGCGGTCGCCAACCGCGCCGACCTGTCCACCAGCGCCAAACGGGCGATGCTGGTGCGGCTGAACACGCTGGTGCAGGACCAGATCGCCGCCGCTCCGGCCCAGGGACGAGTCGTGGCGAGCGTCCCGCTGACGCCCTCCGTCGCGCAGGACCTCAACAACGCGGCGGCGGCCAAACATCAGTCGCCGGCCGCCTACATGGCGGACCTGCTCGCGAAAGCGGCTGGCGGAAAGTAGCGAAACGGCGGAACCTGGCCGGCTAACGGAAGTGCTTGAGGAAATCAGCCATCAAGTGCTCGGCTCTATCCTTGGTGTTCAGTAGTTGCAGCATGTGGTGGGAGCGCTCGTTGGCGAGGTAGGGCGCTGAGGAAAACCACCCACCATCGACCACAATGTCGGTGCCAGTGATGTAGGACGACTCGTCGCTGGCAAGGAACAAGGCCGTGAAGGCGATCTCATCTGCCTTGCCGCTCCTGCGCAGCAGGACAGTGTTGTTCATCGCGCTCGACTGCATCTTTTTCACGATCGGATTTGAGCTCATCGACGCCGTGAGGTCGGTCTCGATCCAACCGGGCTGGATGACGTTGCAACGGATTCCCCAGTCGGCGTACACGTACGCCGCGGACCGGGACAGTCCCTCAAGCGCCCACTTGGAGGAGGAGTAGCCGGTGCCGAAGTTGCCCGTGATGCCCGCAACCGACCCGATGTTGACGATCGAGCCTCCTCCGGACTCCCTGATCAGTGGAGCGCAGGTCTGGATGCCCCTCAGAGTGCCAGTGACGTTGATCTCGAAGATCTTGTTCCACTCGTCGATGTCGACGTTGGGGAACCGCACGAGGGCGTTGCTGCCAACGATGTTCATGAGAACGTGCAGCGCTCCTGCTTGCTCGTTGACCTGGACAACGGCGGCGTCCCACTGATCCTGTCTCACCACATCCAGTTCAACGAAGTGGGCCTTGCCGCCGGACTCATTGATCTCCGCGGCCAATGCGTCGCCGCGCTCCTCATTGCGGCCGGCGATGAACACGGTCGCGCCTTCTTTCGCAAACAGTCGGGCAGACGCGCGACCCATGCCGCCGTAACCGCCGGTGATCAACGCGACCTTCCTCTCAAGCCTCATGATGCACGCCCCATAAAGTTGGCATTGTTCCTCAAGCCGGAGTCCGGTCCGTTCTGCAATAAGGACATCTGCGGAAATACTACACCGCTTCCTCCGTGGTGGCCGCGATGAGGACCTGCTGCCGCGGCGGCTTGCAAAAATGATTGACAACGCCTTTAACTAACACTATGCTTCCCCCATGTCCGCCGCCGCCCCATCCTCACCCCCAACCGGCCTGCTTCCGCGCTTCGGCCTGCTCTTCGCGGCGATGCGATGGGCGTTGAGCGAGGGCCTCTACCGGCGGCGGCAGAGCGGCGTGCTGGAGCCGCGGCTGCTGCCGCTCGCCGAGCTGCTGTGGCACTATCTCGCGCGCACGATGCGGCGGCTCAGCGCGCTGCACACGCGTTTCGCCGCCGGCACGCTGCCCGCCGCGCCGCGCCGGGGCGCGCCACCCGGCGCGGCGGCCGAGCGGGCGAAATCGGAGCGCCGGCCGGCCGCCATTCCGCGCGGGCCGGTGCTTCTGCAGTATGGCATGGGGTATTTCGTCCCCCAGTTGCAGGCGCTGCTGGACGACCCCGAGATGCGGGCGCTGCTGGCGGCCTCGCCGCAGGCCGGGCGGCTGCTCCGGCCGCTGTGGCGCAAGCTCTCCACCGATCCGCTGCCCGAGGTGCTGCGCCCGCCGCCGAGCCCGCCGCAGCCGCCCCGGCCGAAGCGACCCCGCTTGGCCCGACCGAGGCAGGCGAGGGTCGCGCCGGCCAGGCCTCCTGCATCGCCGCCCGACGCGCATACTCTGTGGGAGCCGCCGATCCTGCTGCCGCCGTGGCCGCCGCCGCTTTCGCGAGCCTGACGCCACGTTGCCTTGGCACGCTCGAAACGTTAAGAATTAGCAACTAATGTGATGAGCTACTTGCTTGCTTCGTTGCTGCTCGATCTCGCGGCCACGAGAAGCTCCGACTCTAGGTTTTCTTGATGCCGAGGCCGGCGAACTTCTTGTTGAATTTCGCCACCTGGCCGCCGGTGTCCAGGATCCGCTGCTGGCCGGTCCAGGCGGGATGGGATTTCGGGTCGATGTCCAGCCGGAGCGTGTCACCCGGCTTGCCGTAGCAGGACCGCGTCTTGAACTGCGTCCCGTCAGTCATGATGACGGTGATCTCGTGGTACTCGGGGTGAATGCCGGATTTCATCGGGTACTGCTCCTCTGGCGGGCCGATCCCGACCGGCCGCGCGAGGGGCGGCGTATACCGCCCCTCCCGGCCGGACTCAAGCCGGACTGGCGGCCTCAACCCTTGTGGTTGCCCTCATGCCGCTGCTGGCCGCGCTCGGCGTAGCTGCGGAACACCTGGTCGGCGGTGTGTTTCTGCTCGGCCGACATGGAGTTGTAGAGCGCCTCGAAGGCGGGGACGAGCTTCTGGACGTCCTGGGCATGGGCCTCGGCGATTTTCGCGTAGGACTGCATGTTGTCGAGCGCGCTCATCTCCTGCACGTGCTGCGAGCGCTGCTGAAAATCCTCGTCCATCTGGCGGGCATTGTCCCGCATCACCTGGGCGAACTGGCTCCATTGCTGCTCCTGCGCCGGCGTGATCTTGAGGCGGGCGTGCAGGTCCGTGATGCGTCTCTCGACCCGATCCTCGTGCCGGTTGGCCTTGGCGGCATCTTTCATGGGAGCCGCGGGACGGGTTGCGCTGGTGCCGCTGGTATCGGCGGGATTGGCAGGAGCGGGGGCTGCGCCCTGCGCCCAGGCGCCGACCGGCAAGGCCAGCGTGGCGGCGAGCAGGAGCGAGCGGGAAAGCGGGAATGACGTCATCGTCGGGGGTCTCCCTTTCAAGGCTTGGCAAGGGCCGGGCGCAATCCGAACGTCGGGCTTTGCCGGGCGGTTGCGGTTTGTAGGCCCGGTTTGTGGCGGCAACGCAGGCACGATATGAAACCATCATGGCGGCCCGCCTCGACAACGCCGCAATCGGATGACCGCCGGACGAGCGGCGTATTGCGCGGCCTCCGGGCCGCATCTAGCGTCGCGGCCGCATCGTTCCGACGGTCGGGGGCATGAACATCCTCTCCATCCAATCCTGGGTCGCCTACGGCCATGTCGGCAACGCGAGCGCCGTGTTTCCCCTCCAGCGCCTGGGGGTCGAGGTGTGGGCGATCAACACCGTGCAGTTCTCCAACCACACCGGCTATGGCGCCTGGACCGGCCAGGTGTTCACCGGCGAGGACGTGCGCCTCCTGGTGGACGGGATCGAGCAGCGCGAGGTGCTGGGGCGTTGCGACGCCGTGCTGTCGGGCTACATGGGCGACCGTGCGATCGGCGACGCGATCCTGGATGCCGTGGCGCGGGTGCGCGGGGCCAATCCGCGCGCGGCCTATTGCTGCGATCCGGTCATCGGCGACGAGAATTGCGGCGTGTATGTGCGCCCCGGAATCGCCGAGCTGATGCGCGACCGGGCGCTCCCCGAGGCCGATATCGCGACGCCCAACCAGTTCGAGCTGCGCCATTTGACGAGGCAAGGCTGTGCCACCTTGGAGCAGGCCAAGCAGGCGGTCGCCGCGCTGCAATCGCGGATGCGCCCCGACGGGCTGCGAACCGTGCTGCTGACCAGCCTGCGGACCGAGGAGACGCCGGCCGACCGCATCGACCTGCTGGCGGCCGAGGCCGGCGGATTCCACCTGTTGCGGACACCCTTGCTGCGGCTCGACGTGAATGGCGCCGGGGATGCGATCGCCGCCTTGTTCACGTTTCATCGGCTGCGCACCGGCAGCGCGGCCGCGGCGTTGGAGGCGGCGGCCTCCTCGGTGTTCGGCCTGCTCCGGCGGACGGCGGAGGCCGGGTCGCGCGAGATCCTGACCGTCGCGGCGCAGGAGGAATTCGTCACACCCTCCACCCGGTTCGCGAGCCAGGCCTGTTGACCGGCGAGATGGCGCGATGCGGTTCATAAGGGTCTATGGCCGCGTTCTCGGCCTGCTCGGCGCGGATCGCAGGATCGCGGCGTTCCTGGTGTTCGCCAACCTCGCGGTGGCTGGGCTGCAATTTCTCGACCCCGTGCTGTTCGGCCGGGTGATCGACCTGCTCGCCCGGTCCGGCGACCTGTCGAGCGACGTGCTCTGGAGCCAGGCGACCTCGTTGCTCGGACTGTGGGCCGCCGTGGGGCTGGGCGGCATCGCGGCCAACATCGCGGTCGCGCTGCAAGCCGAGCGGCTGGCGCACCGCAACCGCCTGCTGGCGATGAGCCGCTTCTTCGGCCACGTGCTCGGCCTGCCGCTGTCGTTTCACGGCGACACCCATTCGGGCCGGCTCATCAAGATGATGATCGCGGGCTCGGACGCGCTGTTCAGCCTGTGGCTGACCTTCTTTCGCGAGCAGCTCGCGACGTTCCTCGCCGTGGTCGTCCTGTTGCCGTTGACCGTGCTGCTCAACTGGCGGCTGGCGCTGGCGTTGATCGTGCTGGTGGTCGTCTATTGCGTCGTCACCGTGGCGATCATCCGCTCGACCGAGGCGGCGCAGCGGCGGGTGGAGACGTTCAATTCCAATCTGGCCGGCACCGCGCAGGACGCGCTGGCCAACATCATGGTGGTGCAGTCCTTCACCCGGCTCAGCGCCGAGACGCGGCTGTTCGGCGACATCGCCGCACAGGTCATCGCGCATCAGTTCCCGGTGCTGAACTGGTGGGCGGTGGTGAACGTGCTCACGCGCGCGGCCAGCACCATCGCGGTCATCAGCATCGTGGTGATCGGCACGCTGCTCCATATCGTCGGCAAGGCGGAGGTCGGCGAGATCGTCTCGTTCATGGGGTTCGCGACGTTGCTGATCGGGCGCCTCGAGTCCGCCGTGTCGTTCGCCTCCAGCCTGTTCTTCCGGCTGCCGGCGATGGAGGATTTCTTCGGCGTGCTGGACGCCGGCAGCTCGGTCCCCGAGAAGCCGGACGCCAGGGAACTGGTCGCCACCGCCGGCGAGGTCGCCTTCGAGGGCGTCTCGTTCGCCTATCCGGGCGGGCCGAACATCCTGACCGACGTGTCGTTCACCGCGCAGCCGGGCACCTCGACCGCGCTGGTCGGCCAGACCGGCGCGGGCAAGTCCACGGCGATGAGCTTGCTGCAACGCCTATGGGATCCGACCGCCGGGCGCATCCTGATCGACGGGCAAGATCTGCGCGATGTGACGCTCGAAAGCCTGCGCCGGGCGATCGGGGTGGTGTTCCAGGAAAGCATGTTGTTCAATCGCTCGATCCGCGACAATTTGCTGATCGGCCGGCCGGAGGCGACGCAGGAGGAGATCGAGCGCGCCTGCCGCCAGGCCGACGCGCACGAATTCATCATCCGCCAGCCGCGTGGCTACGACACCATGATCGGCGAGCGCGGCAGCACGCTGTCGGGCGGACAGCGGCAGCGGCTGGCGATCGCCCGCGCGCTGCTGAAGAACCCGCCCATCCTCATTCTGGACGAGGCGACGAGCGCGCTGGACGCGGCGACCGAGGCGCGCGTGGGGCGGGCGCTGCGGGTGCTGATGCAGGGGAGGACGACGTTCATCATCGCGCACCGCCTGTCCACGGTGCGGGACGCCGACGAGATCCTGGTGTTCGATACCGGCCGCATCGTCGAGCGGGGCGGCTTCGGCGAGTTGCTCGACCGCCACGGCCGGTTCGCCGAACTGGTGCAGACCCAGCTTGCCGCCGCGCCCCAGCCCCAGGCGGCGGACTGACCGTGACGTACCTGGATGTGGCGGTGACGGTGCTGGGGACCGGGCTGGTCGCCGGCTTCCTGGCGTGGGCGATGCGCAGGCTGGTGCGGTTCGAGGCGCTGCGCCGTCATCACGAGGTCGGCGCCGCGGTGTTCCTGCAGCTCGGCGTGATCTACGCCGTGCTGCTGGCGTTCGTATTCAACGAGGTGTGGAGCGAGTACAACACGGCGGCCAGCGCGATCAATCAGGAGTGCGGCAACCTGCACGGGGTCTCGGTTCTCGCCACCTCCTTGCCCGCGGCGGCCGGCACGCCGATCGAGGTCGCGGTCCGCAAGTATCTCGGCGCGGTAATCGAGAGAGAATGGCCGGCGATGGAACGGCGGCAAGACAGCGAGCAGGCTCGGCAGGCCTTCGAGGCGCTATGGCATGGAATTGCGAGCGCCGATTCGGCCAAGGGCATGGACGATCCGACCCGGAGCCAGATGATGTCGGAGCTGGCCAGCGCGCATCAGTGGCGGGAAACTCGCCTGTTCCAGATGACCCTCCACGTGCCCGGCCTGATGTGGGTCCTGCTGATCGGCCTCGGTGTGGTCCTGGTCGGTTTCCTGCTCTGTTTCGGCATCGTGTATATCGGCTCGCAGGTGATGTTCACCGCGACATTCGCGGCGTCGATCGCGCTCGTGCTGGCGGTGGTGCATTGTCTCGATTTTCCCTTCGAGGGCTCCCTCCGGCTGCCGCCGACGGATTTCCAGGCTACCCTGCAAAAGGTCGTCGCCGATCAAGGCGGCATGAACGCGACCGCAAAGCAATGAGGAGACCGGATCCATGTCCATGACGAGCAGCAATTTGAGCCCGTCCGGGCCGGCCGGGGCGGCGCATCGCTGGGGCTGGTTCGTGGCCCTCGGCGTCATCTTGATCGCCATCGGCATCTTCGCTTGGATCGAGGTCGTGGCAACGACCTTGGCCGGCGTGATCCTGCTCGGGGCGGCCATGGTGGTCGGCGGCGTCTTCCAGATCATCCATTCGTTCGCGGTGCGCGGCTGGAGCGGCTTCCTCCTGCACATCCTGATGGGGGTTCTCTACATCATCGGCGGGCTCCTCATCATGGCCGAGCCGGTGCGGGGGGCGGTGATTGTCACCGTGTTTGTCGCCGTCTGTCTTGCCATCGCTGGGATCATGCGGATGGTGCTCGCGGTCCAGCATCGGGAGCTGACCGGCTGGTGGCTGATGCTGTTCAGCGGCCTCATCACCCTGCTGATCGGGCTGTTGCTCTACGCCACGCTGCCCTGGTCGGGGCTTTGGGTGATTGGCACGCTGATCGCCGTGGAGCTGGTGGTCCAGGGGATTACCTGGGTGCAGTTCGGGCTGATGCTGCGCCGAACTCCTACCGCCGGAGTGACGGCATGATAGACCTGCGGACCGACGATCGAGGCGCCTCCGGCCGCGTCGCGACGGTCACGATCGACAACGCGACCAAGCTCAATTGCATGAGCCAGCCGGTGCGGGACGGCTTCCTGTCAGCCTTCGCGGAGCTGGCGAGGGACGATCGGCTGCGCGCCGTGGTGCTGACCGGTGCGGGCGACCGCGCGTTCGTCGGCGGGGCGGACGTGCGCGAGCTCGCCGCCTTGCGCGACGAGCCCGAGGCGGAGGCGTTCATCACCGAGGTCCACCGCTGCTGCGACGCGGTGCGCCGCCTACCCGTGCCGGTGATCGCGCGGGTGCGGGGCTACGTGCTGGGCGCCGGACTGGAACTCGCCGCCTGCTGCGACATGCGGGTGGCGAGCAGCGACAGCCATTTCGGGATGCCGGAGGTGAAGATCGGCCTGCCCTCCGTCATCGAGGCGGCCTTGTTGCCGCAGCTCATCGGCTGGGGGCGCACCCGCTATCTCGTGCTGACCGGCGAGACCGTGGCGGTGGCCGATGCGCGGGATTGGGGGCTGTTCGAGTTCATCGTGCCGCCGGAGGAGCTCGACGCGACGGTGCAGCGCATGGTGGCGGCCATCGTGGAGTCCGGGCCGCACGCGGTGCGGGCGCAGAAGGCGCTGGTGAGCGACTGGGAACGCCTGCCGCTCGACGCGGCGGTGCAACGCGGCATCAAGGTGCTGGCCGGTGCGTGGAATACCGACGAGCCGCGCCGGATGACGGCGGAACGGCTGGCCGAGATGAGCCGGCGGCGCAAGGGCTGAACCGGCCTTGCATACCTGCCGGCGAATGCGCCAGCATGATCCCGAGAACCCAGGAGGAAACGATGGCCCTGCGCAAATTCATCATCGAGCGCGAAATCCCTTCCGTAGGCTCCCTGGAGCGCGAGCAGCTGCGCGGCGCGGCGGCGAAGTCGAATGACGCGCTGCGCCAGATCGGCCCCGACATCCAGTGGGTCGAGAGCTACGTCGCCAATGACAAGACGTTCTGCGTCTATCTCGCCAAGGACGAGGGGGTGATCCGCAAGCACGCCGAGATCAGCGGCTTTCCCGCGACCAAGATCACCGAAGTCCGCAAGATGATCGACCCGACAACCGAGCAGCCAGGGTAGGCGATCCGGTTTCCGACCGGCTAGTCTTCCCGGCGTCGAAGTCGGGGGAATGCGATGAGCCGGACGGAACCGATCACCGGATACGAGTGGCTCGCCCGCGCGATCGCGGAGTCCGGCACGAGCCACGTGTTTTTCGTCGACGCGGTGCTGCGACACACGCTGGTCGAGCTTGGCACCCTCGGCGTGACCCGGGTGCTGGCGCACTCGGAGAAGGCGGCGGCCTACATGGCGGACGCCTACGCGCGCCTCGCAGGGCGGCCGGGGATCTGCTTCGCGCAATCGGTCGGCGCGGCCAATCTCGCGGCCGGGCTACAGGACGCCTATCTCGGGCGCGCCCCCGTGATCGCGCTCACCGGGCGGAAGGCCGCCTCGCTACAGCATCGCAACGCCTATCAGGAAATCCCCCACGCGCCGCTATTCGCCGCAGTGACAAAATTCTCCGCCGACGTGGACGGGGCGGGGAACCTGCCGCGCCTGTTCCGCCAGGCGTGGCGCGAGGCGGTGTCCGGCACGCCGCGGCCGACACATCTCGATCTCGCCGGCCACACCGCCGACGTGGTCGAGAGCGGCACCGTCGCCGAGCCGACCGCCAGCGCGGCGACGCGGACGGGCATTCCGCCGCATCGGCCCACGCCGCCCGACACCGACATCGAATGCGCGGCGGCGGCGCTGATCGGCGCGCAGCGGCTCGCCATCGTCGCCGGAGCGGGTGCCACGCACTCGGGCGCCGGGCCGGAGCTGGTGCGGCTGGCGGAATTGCTGGCCGCGCCGATCGGCACCTCGCTCGGAGGGCGCGAGCTGGTGCCGACGCGACACCGGCTCTGCATCGGCGCGGTGGGCAATTACGGCGCTCCGCCGGCCAACCAGATCGTGCACGAGGCGGAGCTCGTGTTGTTCGTCGGCTGCCATACCGGCGACCAGGTGACGCATACCTGGCGCATTCCGCCGATCGACACGCCGGTCGTGCAGATCGACATCGACGGCGCCGAGCTCGGGCGGAGCTATCCCGACACGCTCGGCCTGATGGGCGATCCCAAGGCGACGCTGCGAAAGCTCATTGCCGCCATCGGCCGGCCGACGCGCGACGGAGCGTACGCGGATCGCGCCGCCGGCATCGTCGCGGCCTGGCGCGAGACGATGGCGCCGCTGTTCGCCTCGGGCGAGGCGCCGATCCGGGTGGAACGCCTGTGTGCGGAGATCACCCGCGCGCTGCCGGAAGACGGCATACTGGTGGCCGACACCGGCTACTCCGGCATCTGGTCCAGCACCTGCATCGAGATGAACGGCGCGGGGCAGCAATATCTGCGCGCGGCGGGCTCGCTCGGCTGGTCGTTCCCCGCCTCGCTCGGCGCCAAATGCGCGGCCGGCGCGCGGAAAGTGGTCTGCTTCACCGGCGACGGCGCGCTCTATTACCATCTCCCGGAGCTGGAGACCGCCCGCCGGCGCGGCATCGCGGTCGTTCTGGTGGTGAACAACAATTCCGGCTTCGGCCAAAGCTGGCCGAGTGCCCGGCGCCAGCAAGGCAACCGGCCGGGAGACCCGCGCGAGCTCGTGCTGTTCGGCCCGACCAATTTCGCCGATGTGGCGCGCGATTTCGGGCTGCGCGGCATCCGGGTGGAGCAGCCCGACGGCATCGGCCCGGCGTTGCGCGACGCGCTGTCCGCGGACGAGACCGTGGTGGTGGACGTCGCGACCGCCCTGGAGCCGCGCGCGCCCGAGCCGTGGACGCCCCCCGTCCTTGAAAGCGGGGCCTGAAGGAGAAGCAGCATGATCCGCTACGATCTCACGGGAAAAACCGCGCTCGTCACCGGGGGCGCCTCCGGCATCGGCCTGGCGACCGCGACCATGCTCGCTGGCTTCGGCTGCACCGTGGCGGTGAACCACCTGCCCGACGATCCGCGCGGGCCGGAGGCCGTGGCGAAGCTCAACGCCACCGGTGCGCAAGCGATCGCCGCCCCCGGCCATGTCGGGCTCGCGGGCGACGCCGAGCGCATGGTGGGCGCGGCGCTCGGAAAGCTCGGCCGGCTGGATTTGCTGGTGAACAACGCCGGCACCCCGGGCACGCGCAGCCGCATCGCCCCGTCGGAGCTCGACCTCATCACCGAGGAGCTGTGGTCGACCCTGCTCGAGACCAACTTGCTCGGGGTGTTCCGCTGCGCCAAGGCGGCGGCACTCGCGCTCAAGGCGGCGCACGGCGCGATCGTCAACACCGCCTCGATCGCCGGTCTCGGCCGCGCCGGCAGCAGCCTGGCCTACGGCGCGACCAAGGCGGGGGTGGTCAGCTTGACGCAAAACCTCGCCCGCGCGCTCGGGCCGGAGGTGAGGGTGAACGCCATCGCGCCGGGGGCGGTGGACAGCCCCTGGATGGTGGAGTGGTCGGAGGAGGAGCGCCGCAACACGATCGACCGCGCGGTGCTCAAGCGGCGCTGCACGCCGGAGGATCTGGCCGAGGTCATCCTGTTCCTCGGCTTCGGCGCGGCGATGGTCACGGGACAGACCATCGTGGTCGATGGCGGTCTGACCCTGTAGTGGTACGCCCGGATCCGGGCTCTGTTGCGCTGCGGCTTTGCCCGGATGCGGGCTCACGGGACCACCCGTATTACCCGGATCCGGGCTCCTACTACCGAGTGTTTTGCCCTATCCGGGCTCAGTACGGCCGGACGCAGGGCAGGGTCGCGCCGCGGCTCGGCGGAAGTGCTTGCTTTTGGAACGCCCGTGCCCGATATCCCGGCTCGCAAGCCCGGTCTGCGTGACTGCGGTCCATTCTGACCGCCCGCCGGAACTTCGCTTTCGCAACTGTGTCCGCCTCGACGTCGCGCCGAGTGCTCCGGGCAATCGGGCATCCTTCCTTGTCCACGGCATGACGCCGCGCGGAACGGTGCTGGAGTTTTCCCTTCCTTTGACCAACTCGAATTTCGACGAGCTCGGCCTGGCCGAGCCGATCCTGCGCGCCGTCCGCGCGCTGGGCTACACGGTGGCGACCCCGATCCAGGCGGCTGCCATTCCGAACCTGCTCGCCGAGCGCGACCTGCTCGGCATCGCGGCGACCGGCACCGGCAAGACCGCCGCGTTCGGCCTGCCGATCCTGCAGATGCTGGCCGCCCGACCGGTCCGCGCCGGCGCCTTCGCCACGCGCGCGCTGATCCTGGCGCCGACCCGCGAACTCGCCTTGCAGATCCACGCGGCGCTGCGTGGCTTCGCCGCCAACATGCGCGTCAAATGCGTGACCATCCTCGGCGGCATGAGCCGATACGCGCAGGAGCAGCAGATGCGCGGCGGCGCCGACATCGTGATCGGCACGCCGGGGCGCATCTGCGACCTGATGAACACCAGGCATCTGCGGCTCGATCAGGTCGGCTGGTTCGTGCTCGACGAGGCCGACCGGATGCTCGATCTCGGCTTCATCCGCGACATCCGCAAGGTCGTCGCGGCCCTGCCGGCGCAGCGTCAGTCGATGCTGTTCTCGGCCACGATGCCAGCCGAGGTCGGCAAGCTTGCGTCCGGGTTGCTGCGCGATCCGGTGCGCGTCGAGATCGCGCCGCCGCCGCAGGAGAGGCCGAAGATCTTCCAGCAGGTGCAGTTCGTGCCCGCCGCACAGAAGCAGGCGCGGCTGCAATCCCTGCTCGACGACGCCGCGCTGTCGCGGGTGATCGTGTTCACGCGCACCAAGCACGGTGCCAACAAGGTGTGCGAACGGCTGGAGGCGGCGGGTGTCGGCGCGGTGGCGTTGCACGGCAACAAGAGCCAGGCGCAGCGCGTGAAGTCGCTCGACCGCTTTTCGAGCGGCCGGGCGCGTGTGCTGGTGGCGACCGACATCGCTTCGCGCGGCATCGACGTTACGGGCGTCTCGCACGTCATCAACTTCGACCTGCCGGTGGAGCCCGAGAGCTACGTCCACCGCATCGGCCGCACCGGCCGCGCGGGCGCCTCGGGCATCGCGATCTCGTTCTGCGACGGCGGCGAGCGCGCCGCGCTGCGCGCGATCGAGCGCCTGCAGGGCGAGCCGCTGGCGGTGGTCGGCGACCCGCTGCCGGCCGGCGAGCGGGGCGCGGCGGACGGGCCGAAGCCCGGCTTCCAGCGGCGCGGCGGTCCGCGCCGGCGCTACAGCCGGGCGGCTTGACGCGTTCACCGTCAGCACGCCCGTCATGCCCGGCGAAGGCCGGGCACCCACGACTTTGCCGACATGCAAGGAAGTCGTGGATGGTCGGCCTCCGCCGACCATGACGGGGTGGGCGTTCGGTGGGTTTGAAACTAAAAATTCAGCACGAAGTCGCTGCCAAACGTGAAGGCGCCGCGGTCGGAGCCGCTGTTGAAGGGCTTGGTGTTGGTCAGCGCGTAATCGTAACGCACCTCAGGCCGGATCATCAGGCCGGAGATCGGGTGCGGTAGTGTGGGCTTCCATGTCAGGCCGAGCGTGATCTCGCTGTAGGTGGTCGGCGGCGCGCTGACCAGTCCGGGCGCCGGAAAGCCCAGCTGGGAATTGATGAAATCATGGTAGCCGCGGAAGCCGGCGACGAAGAAGCCGTTGTCGTCGCGCCAGATCTCGGCGCGGGCGTTGAGGGCGACCGCGTCGTTGAGCGCGTAGGAGGCATACTGTGCGGCGCCGAAGCCATTGGCGGCGCCGTGGCCTAGTCCGAAGTCGTCGCGGATCAAATTGACCTCGGTGGTGAACGACAGGGCATCGGACGCCTTGTAGGTCACGACGACATCGTTGAGATAGCGGAAATGCCCATCGGCGTTCGGCACGGTGCGGCTGGGATTCTCCGGCCCGAAATGGGTCAGCGCCAGCACCGTCAGATTGCCGCCCAGGAAGGTCAGCCCGAACCCGACCGTGCCCGCCGCGCCGGTGTTGTTGTCGCCGCTGCCCACCGTCGTGTTCACGCCGCTGTCGACGCCCGTGTACACGTCGAGCATCGGGGAGACATGCGTCACGGCGAGTGCGCCCATCGACACGAAGGGCAGGCCGAAATTGAAGATGTAGGAGTGCGAGTAGAACGGGTTGGTCGATGGGTCGATCGTCTCGAAACCGAGCGGTGTCGCGAACTGGCCGGCCTTGGCGTCGATGCCGCCCTCGGTCAGCCAGGGCAGATGGGCCGTGACATTGGCTTCTATGAAGGCCAGCTGATATTTGGTGGCGAAGGTGTGGTTCAGCTCTCCCATGAACTGCGTATAGCGCGCATCCGTGCCGTAGAGCGCCTGCACCTTGAACCCGAAATCGTAGTCGGTCGCCTTCGGATCCGTGGGGCGCTGCACGGTGAACAGCGCCTGGTTCATCACGAACTGGTTCGCCCGGTCGGTGAACAGGTGCCCGAAGTTCAACCCGTTATCCGGATTGACGGGGTTGATGATCGCGCCGCCTTCGAACTGAAGATTAATCTTGATGCCGCCGGCCCATGTGGCGGGTGTCGCGGCAGCCGCCGCCTTTGCCTCCTCGCCGGGTTTCGGCTCGTTGGCGGGCGCGGCTTGCTCGGGCGGCACGGCGCCCGAGGCGGGGGAGGCGCCGGCGGCGGGCGCCGCGCCGACCGGTGCGGGCGTCTGCGCCTCCGCGCGCACGGTGAGCAAGGCCAGGAGAGAGCAGGAGAGCAGCCAAGGCGCGGCCCTTCCGACAATGCGGTTCATGTCGAGATCCGATCAGGATGGTTGCGTACGACAGAAGAAGGTGGGGCGCCCCTCCGGAGCGCCCCGCAGGTCAGAACACCTGTTCGCCGTGCAGCACGATGTCGAGGCCCTCGCGTTCCTCCTCGCGCTCCACCCGCAGGCCGACCACCGCGTCGATGATCTTGAGCAGGATGAAGGACACGACACCGCTGTAGATCAGCGTGGTCAGCACGCCGACCGCCTGGAGTTGCAACTGGTGCAATCCGCCGGGGCTGCCGTCGGGGCTGGCGTCGGTCGCCGAGAGCGGCCCGTAGGAGAACACGCCCGTCAGCAGCGCGCCGATGATCCCGCCGATGCAGTGCACGCCGAACGCATCCAGGCTGTCATCGTAGCCCAGCATGTGCTTGAGGCTGGTCGCGGACCAGAAGCACACCACGCCGGCCACGACGCCGATGATGAGCGCCGAGCCCGGTAGCACGAAGCCGGACGCCGGGGTGATCGCCACCAGCCCGGCCACGGCCCCCGAGACGCACCCGAGCACCGAGGGTTTGCCCTTGGAAACCCATTCGGCGAACATCCAGCCCAGCGCCGCCGCCGCCGTGGCGATCTGCGTCACGGCCATCGCCATGCCCGCGCGTCCGCCGGCGCTGACCGCCGAGCCGGCGTTGAAGCCGAACCAGCCGACCCACAGGAGAGAGGCGCCGATGACCGCGTAGGCCAGGTTGTACGGCGCCATGTTTTCCTGGCCGTAGCCGAGCCGCTTGCCGAGCACGAGCGCGCTCATCAGGCCGGCGATGCCCGCGTTGATGTGGACCACCGTGCCGCCGGCGAAATCGAGCACGCCGTATCCCGCGAGCCAGCCGGTCGGCGCCCAGACCCAGTGCGCGATCGGCGCGTAGACGACCAGCGACCACAGCACCATGAAGATGCACATGGCCGAGAACTTCATGCGATCCGCGAAGGATCCGGCGATCAGCGCCGGCGTGATGATCGCGAAGGTCATCTGGAACATCATGTAGACGGTCTCGGGCACCGTCTGCGGCGATGCCGCGTCGGTCCCGGCGCCGAGCACGAAGCCCGTATCGGAGCCCTTGCTGATGTGGTCGGCGATGCCGTTGAGGAACAGCCGCGAGAAATCGCCCATGTAGGCGTTGCCGTTGGTGAAGGCGATGCTGTAGCCCGCGACCATCCAGGCCACCGTCACCAGGCAGGTGATGGTGAAGGACTGCATCAGGGTGGCGAGGATGTTCTTCTTGCGCACCATGCCGCCGTAGAACAGCGCCAGGCCCGGAATGGTCATCATCAGCACCAGAGCCGTGCTGCACAGCATCCAGGCGGTATCGCCCGAATCGACCTTGGGCGGCGCGGCGGCTGCCGGCGCGGCGGCTGCGGCAGCGGCCGGTGCGGCGGCGGCGGGTGCGTCAGCCGCGAAGCCGTGCGACGCGAACAGCATCATGCAGGCCGCCGCAGCGAGGCCTCCCATGATCCAGGGGGAGAGGCGGGGTCGGTTCATTGTCTCGTGTTCCCTGCAATTCGTCACAGCGCTTCGGCGTCGATCTCGCCGGTGCGGATGCGCACGGCGCGCTCGATGTCGATGACGAAGATCTTCCCGTCGCCGATCTTGCCGGTGTGCGCGGATCTGGTGATCGCCTCGACCACGGAGTCGGCGAGGTCGTCCGGCACCGCCACCTCGATCTTCACTTTCGGCAGGAAGCTGACGTGGTACTCGGCGCCCCGGTAGATTTCCGTCTGCCCCTTCTGACGGCCGAAGCCCTTGACCTCCGATACCGTGAGCCCCTGCACGCCAAGCGGCGTCAGCGCTTCGCGCACGTCGTCGAGCTTGAACGGCTTGATGATCGCCATGATGAGTTTCATGCGGCTGCCCCGTGGTTCATTGACCTGTCCCGTTCGCCGTCGCGCAGGCGCGCGCGAGGTCCAGGCAGCATCCTTCAAGATCCATGCCAGCGGATTCAGGCCGATCCGGCCGCCAGTCTGCCTAAGTGCTGAGCAATGCGCGCACGTTGGAGTGCAAAACGTCAGCTTGGCGCGAGGCAGCGTGTGAAAGAAAAGCCCCGCATCCAGGCTGGATGCGGGGCTTCGGAAGTTCAGGCAGCTTCGGCTACCAGATGCCGCCTGGGGTGCTCTTTCCGCCCTCCGTCATGCTCGGCGAAGGCCGAGCATCCACGACTTGCCGTAGTGTCGCGGCAAGAATGTCATGGATGGTCGGCCTTCGCCGACCATGACGAGGAGGGGGCGGAGCCACGGATCACTGGTATAAGTCACTCCTGGGCCGTCAAACCGAGTAGTACATCTCGAACTCGACCGGATGCGGAGTGTGCTCGAAGCGGTAAACCTCGGTCCACTTCAGCTCGATATAGCTCTCGATCTGATCGGTGCTGAACACGTCGCCGGCGAGCAGGAACTCGTGGTCGGCCTCGAGCGCGCCCAGTGCCTCGCGCAGGCTGCCGCAGACCGTGGGAATGCCCTTCAGCTCCTCGGGCGGCAGGTCGTAGAGGTCCTTGTCCATCGGGTCGCCCGGATGGATCTTGTTGCGGATGCCGTCGAGGCCGGCCATCAGCATCGCGCTGAACGCCAGATAGGGATTGGCGGCGCCGTCGGGGAAGCGGACCTCGACGCGCTTGGCCTTCGGGTTGGTCGCATAGGGAATGCGGCAGGCGGCCGAGCGGTTGCGGGCCGAGTAGGCGAGCAGCACGGGCGCCTCGAAGCCGGGGATCAGCCGCTTGTAGCTGTTCGTGGCCGGGTTGGTGAAGGCGTTGAGCGCCTTGGCGTGCTTGATGATCCCGCCGATGTAGTAAAGCGCGGTCTCCGACAGATCGGCGTAGCCGTTGCCGGCGAAGAGCGGCTTGCCGGATTTCCAGATCGACTGGTGGCAGTGCATCCCCGAGCCGTTGTCGCCGTAGATCGGCTTGGGCATGAATGTCGCGGTCTTGCCGTAGCTGTGCGCGACGTTGTGGATGCAGTATTTGTAGATCTGCAGATGGTCGGCGAGCTGGACCATCGGGCCGAACTTCATGCCGAGCTCGTGCTGGCTCTGCGCCACCTCGTGATGGTGTTTCTCGATGATGACGCCCATCTCACCCATCGTGGACAGCATCTCGGCGCGCAGGTCGCTCTCGCTATCCACCGGCGGGACCGGGAAGTAGCCGCCCTTGACGCTGGGGCGGTGGCCCATGTTGCCCTCGGGATAGTCCTTGATCGAGGCCTGCGGGCCTTCGATGCTGTCGATCTGGTACATGCCGTAGTTGCCGCCGATGCCGAACTTCACGCTATCGAAGATGAAGAACTCAGCCTCGGGGCCGAAGTAGACCGCGTCGCCGATGCCCGACGAGCGCACGAAGGCCTCGGCTTTCTTCGCGGTGCTGCGCGGGTCGCGGTTGTAGGCCTGCCCGGTGGACGGCTCCATGATGTCGCAGACCAGGATGAGGCTCGGCTTTGCGGCGAACGGGTCCATGACCGCCGTGTCGGGGTCGGGCATCAGGATCATGTCGCTCTCGTTGATTGCCTTCCAGCCGGCGATCGAGGAGCCGTCGAACATGATGCCGTCCCGGAACGCATCCTCGTCCATCGTGGAGACGTGCTGCGCGGTGTGCTGCCACTTGCCGCGCGGATCGGTGAACCGCAGATCCACGTACTCGACCGCGTGCTCCTGGAACATCTCCAAGACCTTGCCCACGCCCTCGCCGGCGCCTGATGCGGGCTTTCTCGCCATACTCGTCCCGTCCTTTCGACAGCCGCCGCGCCGGCGATCGCGCGATCGCGCTTCGGTCACGGCAGGATCCTGGGGTCGCCCCACGCGACCCCCTCATTGGCCGGCCCGTTTAATCCGTTCGGTCACGGGCCGGAAGTGGCTCTGTATTTGGCCTGGATTGGGCTTGGCCTAGATTGCGTCCTGCCCACGCTCGCCGGTGCGGATGCGGACCACTTCCTCGACGGTGGAGACGAAGATCTTGCCGTCGCCGATGCGCCCCGTCCGGGCCGCGCTGACGATCGCGTCCACCGCCCGCTCCACCACGGCGTCGTCGCAGACGATCTCGATCTTCACCTTGGGCAAGAAGTCGACGACATACTCGGCGCCACGGTAAAGCTCCGTGTGGCCCTTCTGTCGCCCGAACCCCTTGGCCTCCAGGACGGTGATCCCTTGCAGTCCCACCTCGTGCAGCGCTTCCTTCACCTCGTCCAGTTTGAAAGGCTTGATGACCGCCTCGATCTTCTTCATGCGCGTCAAACCCGGCGGGGCCGGGCGTCCTCCAGTTGTCAGGCTGCCAGGGTCGCCCCCCAGGGTCGCCCCCAGGTCGCAGGCTGTTCGACGGCAGCACCGGAGGTTTGCATGTGGCGTGCCACCCGGCAATCCGGGGGTTGGGCCGGCCGCGCCGCCGCCTCGCTCGCGCGCTGGGCGAATTGCGCCCTCGGCTGCATTGATATTAGGCATTTCGGCCGCCGGTTGAACCGATCCGGGCCACGACCCATACTCGCCGTCCCGCCCGCTTCAGGAGATCATGCGCGGTGAAGAGCGTGAATGGCCTGCTGGCCGCGACCGGCACCACCATCTTCACGGTGATGTCGGCGCTCGCCGTGCAGCACGACAGCATCAATCTGGGCCAGGGCTTCCCGGACACCGACGGGCCGGCCGACATTCTCCAGGCGGCGGCGGACGCGCTGATGGACGGGCGCAACCAGTACCCGCCGATGCCCGGCGTGCCCGAGCTCCGCCGCGCCGTGGCCGCGCACAACGCGCGCTTCTACGGCATCGAAGTCGATCCGATGGCCGAGACCGTCGTGACCTCGGGTGCGACCGAGGCGATCACCGCCTGCCTCATGGCGGTGCTCGACCCCGGCGACGAGGTGGTGGTCATCGAGCCGCTGTACGACACCTACCTGCCGGTGATCCGCCTGCTCGGCGCGGTGCCGCGGATCGTCCGGCTGTCGCCGCCAGCCTGGGAGCTGCCGCGCGCCGAGCTCGCCGCCGCGTTCGGGCCGCGCACCAAGGCGATCCTGCTGAACACGCCGATGAACCCGACCGGCAAGGTGTTCACGGCGGCCGAACTCGCCTTCATCGCCGATCTCGTGACCCGGCACGACGCCTTCGCCATCTGCGACGAGGTCTACGAGCATCTGACCTTCGACGGCTGGCGTCATATTCCCCTGATGACCTTGCCCGGACTGCGCCAGCGGACCATGCGGATCGGCAGCGCGGGCAAGACGTTTTCGCTCACCGGCTGGAAGATCGGCTACGTGACGGCGCCGGCGGCGCTGGCGAGCGTGGTGGCCAAGGCGCATCAGAACCTGACCTTCACCAGCGCGCCGAACCTGCAACGTGCCGTCGCTGTCGGGCTGGCGAAGGACGAGGCCTATTTCCGCGGCCTCTCGACCGATCTCGCTGCGCGGCGGGACCAGCTGGCGGCCGGGCTGGCCGGGCTCGGGCTGGCCGTGCTGCCGAGCCGGGGGACGTATTTTCTCACGGTGGATTTCGCCCCGACCGGCTTCGTGGGCGACGACGTGGCGTTCTGCAAGCACATCACCGAGGAGGCCGGCGTGACGGCCATCCCGGTCTCGGCGTTCTACGAAAGCGATCCGCCCAGCCATTACGCCCGCTTCGCCTTCTGCAAGCGCGAGGCGGTGCTGGATGAGGCCATCGGGCGGCTCGCCCGGCATTTCGCGGACCGGCGCCGCGTCAAGTTGACGGCGGCCGGGTGATCGTCCTAAGCCCCGGTGGCGGGATGGCGGGCGTAGCTCAGTTGGTAGAGCGCCAGGTTGTGGTCTTGGATGCCGTGGGTTCGAGTCCCATCGCTCGCCCCATCTCCTCCTGGCGGACCGGTCTGGACCCGCGATGAAACGGATCGCGGGGCTCGTGCTGGCTGGAGGCCGGGGCACCCGCCTGGGGGGCGTCGACAAGCCGCTGTTATATGTCGGCGGCGCGCCGATCGTGGCGCGCGTGATCGATGCGCTGCGGCCCGAGGTGAGGTGGCTCGCGATCAGCGCCAACGGTGATCCCGCCCGCTTCGCCGGCTTCGGCGCGCCGGTGCTGCCGGACGGCGATACGGCGGGCGAGGGGCCGCTGGCCGGGCTTTGCGCCGGCCTCGCCTGGGCTGCCGGGCTGGGCGCCGAGCTGGTCCTGAGCGCGCCGGGCGATACGCCGTTCCTGCCGTCCGGACTGGCGGCGAGCCTCGCGCCGCCGCCTTCCTTCGCGGCGCGGACGGGCGTGGATCACCCGCTGGTCGCGCTCTGGCCGGTTGCCGCCCTGGACAAGCTGCGCGCCATCCTGTCCGCCCCCGGGCCGCGTTCCGTGGCCGCGTTCGCGCGACAGATCGGGATGCGCCGGGTCGAGTTTCCTGCCGGCGGTGCCGACCCGTTCATCAACGTCAACACGCCGGACGATCTGGCGACGGCGCGTGCGATGGCGGAGCAGCCGCGATGGACATGACGGTCGCGATCGGCGGGCTCGGCGCGATCGGTCTGCCGCTGGCGCGGTCGCTCGACGAAGGGGTCGCGGGCCTCAGGCTGATCCTGGTCAGCGCCCGCGACGAGGCGAAAGCGGCGCGGCACGTGCAGCCGTTCCGTCATCCGCCGCGCATCGTCAAGCCGGACGGGCTGGCCGCCGCCGACATCGTGGTGGAAGCGGCGCCGGCTTCGGTGTTCGAGCAGATCGCGGTCCCCGCGATCAGGGCGGGCCGCATACTCGTCGTCGCATCGGCGGGCGCGCTGCTGCCCCGGATGCACCTCGTCAAGCAGGCCGAGCAGACCGGCGCGCGCATCCTGGTCCCGACCGGCGCGCTGCTCGGTCTCGACGCGGTCCGGGCGGCGGCCGAGGGGCCCATCGAGAGCGTCACGATCGAGACCCACAAGCCGCCGCTCGGGCTGGAGGGCGCGCCCTACCTGAAGAAGCACGCGATCGCCGTCGGAGCGATCGTCGAGCCGACCAAGGTGTTCGAGGGCAACGCGCTGGAAGCGGCCGCGGGCTTTCCGGCCAATCTCAACGTGGCGGCGGCGCTGGCGCTGGCGGGGGTCGGCCCGATGCGCACGAAGGTCGAAATCTGGGCCGACCCGACGGTCACGCGCAACACGCACACCATCCGCGTCGAGGCGGCGTCGGCGCGGCTGACCATGACGATCGAGAACGTGCCGAGCCGCGACAACCCGCGCACCGGGCGGATCAGTCCGCTTTCCATCCTGGCCTGCCTGCGGGGACTGGTCTCGACCCTCAAGGTCGGCTCCTGAACGCGGCGGCGTTTCGGTGTGCAGAGCGATCGCGGCGGTGTAGCGTCCCGGTAGGGATGCTTCGGGCGGGGAGATAATCAGAAATGACGAGCGGAGTAAGCAGGCGCGGCCTGGCCGGCGCGGCCGTGCTGCCGGCGGCGGCGATGGCGGTCGGACCAGCCCGCGCGCAGGGCGCGGGCGAGAACACCTTCGACCGCATCCAGCGGACCCGGACGATGCGGATTGCCGCCCTGCCGGGCGAGCTGCCCTATTTTCAGAAGGATCTGGCGTCCGGCGAGTGGGGTGGCGCCGCGATCGAGATGGCGCGCGACATCGCCAAGGTGTTCGACGCCAAGCTCGAATACGTGGAATCGACCTACGGCAACTCCGTGCTGGACCTGCAGGCCAACAAGGTCGATCTCGCGTTCGCGCTGAACCCGACGCCGCAGCGGGCGCTGGCGATCGGCTTCACCCACCCGATGATCATCCATCCCTTCGGCTGCCTCGCCAAACACGGCTTCGACCCCAAGACCTGGGACGACATCAACAAGCCCGACATCCGCATCGCCGTCGATCTCGGCTCGCTGCACGAGACGGCGGCCCGCCGCTTCGCGCCCAAGGCGCAGATCACCGGCTTCAAGACGCGCGACGAATGCACCCTCGCGCTGCAATCCGGCCGGGTCGACGTGCACATCCTGGCGGCGATCCTCGGGCTCTCCACGGTCGGCAAAAACCCGTCGATGGGGCCGTATCATCTGCTCACCGATCCGGTGGTCGCGCTGCCGAGCAATCTCGGCGTGCGGCGGGAGCAGGACACGCGGTTCACGGACGTCATCAACGCCTGGCTCGACTTCAATCGCGGCATCGGCCAGATCCGCGAGTGGCTGCTCAACGGCCTCGCGCTGGTCGGCGTGAAGCGCGAGCAGATCCCCTCCCAGCTCAGCTTCTGACGAGCGGCGGCCGGGCGCGGCGGATGGGCTATCAGTGGAGCTTCGGCTTCCTGCTGCGCTACGCGCCGTTGTTCTGGAAGGGCATCGCGGTCACGCTGGCCTACACGGCCGGCACGATCGCGCTCGGGCTCCTGATCGGCCTGCTGATCGGATTGGGGCGGCTGTCGCGCTCCTGGCTGGTGAACGCGCCCCTGGTGGCGCTGGTCGAGATTTTCCGCTGCACGCCGTTGCTGGTGCAGATCGTTTGGTTCTACTACGCGCTGCCGGTCATCCTGAACATCCAGATCCCGGCGACCGCGGCGGCGACGGCGGTGCTGTCGCTCTACACCGGCGCGTTCTACGCCGAGATATTCCGTGGCGGCATCGTCTCGATCGAGCAGGGCCAGTGGGACGCGGCGCGCGCCCTCGGCCTCTCGCGCTGGCACGTCATGCGCTTCGTGGTGCTGCCGCAAGCGATACGGCGCATGGTGCCGCCGTTCATGAACCAGTCGATCATCCAGCTCAAGAACACCTCGCTGGTGTCGACCATCGCGGTGCCGGACCTGCTGTACCAGGGCACCCTGATCACCGCCGACACCTACCGGCCGCTCGAGGTCTATACCGTCGTCGCGCTGATCTATTTCGCGATGCTGTTCCCGGCAACCCTGCTCGCGCAGTTCTATGAGCGGCGGCTCGCGGCGGGACGATAGGCGATCCCGCGCGCCCTCCCCGCGTTATGGGCGTCGATCCAGTGCGAAGGAGCGCCCCGATGAGCCGCAAGCTGCTGAATGGCGCCGCGACGGCGCTGCTGGTTGCCTCGCTGGCGCCCGGTCTGGCGTTCGCCCAGGCGCGAAACGGCAACGTCTGGAACGGCCGGGCGCACGAGCCGGATGCGGGCAACGTCGGCAGCAACGAAAGGGCGGCCGGCGTTGCCGAGCCCGAGGGGCAGCGGGCGCAGGAGAATCAGGACCTCGACCGGATGGGCCGGGCGCTCACGGAGAAGGCCCGCAGGGACGCCGCCACCGCGCCGCCCCAGCCGCGACCGCTCAACCCGGACGGGCGCTGAGCCCCGCTGGAGCGCGCGACCAGCAGCGAAATGCGAGCGGATGTATTTGGCGGTCAGCTCGGCTCGCCGTGCCCGGAGAGGATCTGCAGCGCGCCGCGGACCGCGTTGCGGAACGCCTCATCGTACGACACGCCTTCGACGCTCCAGGCATGGTTCCTACCCTGCCACGCCAGGTGCCATGCGCCGGCCCAGCCAAACGCCTCGGGCTTCCACTCTAGCGTCCCTCCGAGCACCGCGGCGTCCGCACGGAAAGGAATCGGCCGCCCCCGCCCGGATGGCAGCACTACATGGAGGCCGAACTTGTCCGCGGCCGCCAGCAGCGCACGCCTTTGCCGCTCGTTGAACACGCCATCGGCCGTGAGCGGGCCGGTGTCGGCGCCCTGGGTCAGCGTGATTCGCACATAGAGCGGGGGCCGGTCCGCCGCGGGCCAGGGCTTCTCGCCAAGCTCCGCGAGGGCGCCGTCGATGCGAGCCGGATCGAACTGCACCACCAGATCGAAAGGCCGGTCCCGGCTGCCTTGCTCGTCGTGGTGCGGCACGTCGGTCATCCGATCGAGATAGACGTAGTCCGCGACCAGCGTCTCCGCCTTTGCCTCCAAGCTCGCGACACGGGGATCGTTCAGCAGCGCCGGATCGCCGGAGACCTGTACCAGCACGTCCCGCACGCATCGGGCCAGCGCCGCCGGCCGGTCCCGCTCGTCCGTGCCGGTCGTGTAGGATTGCGCGCGGTAGATGACCGGCTGCGCGCAGGCCACCGATCCCGAGAGCAGCAGCAGCGCGAGCGCGAGCCGGTACATGTCTCCTTCTCCCAAGCCTGTCGCCGAACCCGACCGTCAGGACGCTTCGGCCTGCGTCCGCGTCAACAGCTCCAGGAGATGGCCGTCGGGGTCCTGGAAGTAGAACCCGCGTCCGCCGTTCCAGTGGTTGATCTGTCCCATCTCCCGCCGGAACGGATCGCTGCTATAGGCAATGTCGTCCGCCTTCACCCGCGCGAAGATTGCGTCGAACTCGGCGTCGCTCACATGGAAGGCGTAGTGGTGCGGCTCGAACCCCTCCTCATCGGCGAAGTCGAACGTCAGGGTATCGTTGACCCGCACGGCGGCGAAGTGACCGGCATCGTCCACCTCGAGGCCGAACAGCCGCGCGAAGAACCGCGCCGCCGCTTGTTTGTCATGCGCCGGCACGATCGTGTGATTCAAGGTGATCGCCATGTCATGCCTCCATAGGGGTGTCCCGGCACGTATTATGGTACTAGCCGAATTGACTTCGATCGATCATCGCGTCAACCGCCACCGATAGCGCAAGCGGGTCATTCCCATGCAGCTCGTCTCCAAGACCTACGAGATCGCCGACCTTTGGGCTGTCCAGGAACTCTATCACAGCAACGGCTGGACCGACGGCTTGCCCATCGTTCCGCCGGTTCCCAAGGCCGTTGAGGCCTGCCTCGAATGGGCAATGACGGCGCCCGGGCAACTGCTCGGCGTGGAACCGGTGCGCGGCGTGCCGATCACGGCGGAAAAGCTCGCCGTCAATGCCGTCATGGCCGGCTGCCTGCCGATGCACTTCCCCGTGGTCCTCGCCGCGTTCGCGGCGATGCTGCGGCCGGAGTTCCTGCTGCACGGCGCGACCTCCTCGACCGGCGGCTGCGCGGTTTTCGTCGTGCTCAACGGCCCCATCCGCCTGGAGCTCGGCGCCAACGGCGGCTTCAACGCGCTCGGCAACAGCGATCGCGCGACCACGGTGATCGGCCGCGCCCTTCGCCTTGCCCTGATCAACATTTTGGAAGTCCGTCCCGGCGGCATCGACCGTTCGACGCTCGGCCACCCCGGCAAGCTCAGCTTCTGCGTCGCCGAGGACGAGGAGGATACGACCTGGCTGCCGCTGGCCGCGCAGCGCGGCCTGCCGCCGGAGGTTTCCGCCGTCACGGTCATGGCGGCCGGCTCGCCGCGCCAGATCATGAACGAGTGGACGACGCAACCGGAGGAAATCCTGGAGACCTTCGCCGCCGAGATGCGCGCCAACCTGCGGCACTATTCCATCTTCGGCGGCAACTACGCGCTCATCATTCCGAAGCAGTTGCGCGACCATCTGCAATCCGCCGGCTGGGGCAAGACCGAAATCGCCGCCTTCATCCACGAGCGGGCGAGAGTGCGGCGCCGCGAATGGGGCGATGTCGGAAAGGGTGCGGTCGTGCGCGACCGCGGCGACAGCGTCTACCCGGCGCTGGCCGAGCCCGATCAGCTCCTGGTCATCGCCGCCGGCGGCCCCGCCGGCGGGTTCGGCGCGGTGATCCCGCCCTGGCTCGGCCACAAGAGCCGCGCCGTCACGCTGCCAATCGGCGTCTGCGTTGACTGCGAGCCGCCCGAGGGCTGAAGCTCCGTCATTCTTGCTCGCAGAGGCTCGTCATGGCTTTGCAGGTTCTCGACCCCACCAACGAAACGGCACCGCCGCTCGGTCGGCCTGCGCCGCGTCCCGCCGCGCTCACCGGCAAGACCGTCGGCGTCATCTCGAACGGCAAGGAGGGCGCCAAGGCCTTCTTCGCGCATCTCGACCGGATGCTGCGCGACGAGTTCGGCGTCGCGAACGTGATCACGCGCGTCAAATCCAACTTCAGCGCGCCGGCCGACCCGCACATCGCGGCCGAGATCGGCGGATGGGACGCGGTCGTCACCGGGATCGGCGACTGAGGCAGTTGCTCGTCGTGCAGTTTGCATGACGCCATAACCGCCGAACGCCTCGGCATCCCCGCGCTTCCCGTGATGACCAGCCGTTTCGTCAGCGCGGCCGAACTGATGGCGCGCGTGCTCGGCTTCCCGGGATATTCCTTCGCGGTCATCCCGCACCCGATCAGCAGCGCGAGCGACGACGCCCTGTCCGAAATGGCCGCCGCCACGATCGCCCAGGCCCGCCGTCTGCTGCTTCGGCCGTAACGTGATTCATCTCCGGCTCTCGCCGATATCGCCGATCACGCGGACACGGACCCGGCGCGCGTCGCCTGGGAGATAGGACAGCGGGATGTCCTCCAACTCCACCATCGTGAGCGTCTCGCGCGACGCGCCGGCCCCGACCGCGCGACGCTCCGCCTCCCGTTGGGCCTCCGCGATCGCCGCATCGCGGGTGAGGCCGGAGAACACCTGATCCACCTCGCCGCTGGCCTGCGCGATGGCCGCGCCGATGGCGTTCGCGACCGCGTGATGCGGCACCCGAACCACCTCGGAGCATCCCTCGACCTGGTCGGGAATGAGGAAGCTGCCGCCACCCACCGCGAGGAGCGGCACGTCGGCGGCCTCGGTCTTCATGCGATCCACGCCCTCGGCGACCATCTCGCCCATCCGGTCCAGCATCCGAGCGGCGAAATCGGGCGCGAGCCGGGCGACGCGGGAGCGATCGCCGAGGTCGAGCCGCCCGGAAGCGACGGCGATGTCCGTCGCGGTCAGCATGTCGCCGCCGAAGGCCAGCCCCTTTTGCAGCAGGCGGAAGCCCACGCTGGCCGGCCCGATGCGGCTGCCGTCCGGCGCGATCTCGGTGCCGCCGCCGAGCCCGATCGACAGCAGATCCGGCATCCGGAACAGCGTGCGCACGCCGCCGATCTCCACGGCGGCGTTGGCCTCGCGCGGGAAGCCGTCCTTCAGATAGCCGATATCCGTCGTGGTGCCGCCGACATCCACGACCACGCCGTCCGCCAGCCCGGACAGGAAGGCGGCGCCGCGCATGCTGTTGGTCGGGCCGGAGGCGAAGCTGTACACGGGGAAGCGCCGCGCCAACTCCGCGCGCATGATCGTGCCGTCGTTCTGCGTGAGGTAGAGCGGCGCGTCGATCCCGCTGCGCCGCAGCGCCTCGGTGAACGCCTCCGTGGTGCGCTTCGCCAGATCCTGCAGGCAGGCGTTCAGCAGCGTCACGTTCTCGCGTTCCAGCAGCCCGATGCGGCCGAGGTCGTGCGACAGCGTGATGCTCGCATCGGGCATCTCCTCACGCACGATCTGCTCCGCCTCCTGCTCGCATTCCGCCGTCAGCGGCGAGAAGACGCTGGTGATGCCGATCGCGGTGAGCCCGGCATCCGCCATGCGCTTCGCCGCGTCGCGGATGTCCGCGCGGTCAAGCGGCACGAGCGGCCGGCCGTCGTATTCGTGGCCGCCCCGCACCATCCGCACGACGCCCCGCGCCATCGCGGCGAGATCGTCGGGCCAGTCGACGAACGGCGGCAGGCTGGCGCTCGCGGGCAGGCCGATACGCAGCGCCCCGACAGGCTGGAGCGACCGCCGCTCGATCACCGCGTTGGTGAAATGCGTCGTGCCGATCACCACCGCGTCGAGATCGGAAGCAGCCGCGGGAGTGCCCGCCTGCGCCAGCAATCGCGCGAGCGCGGTCTGGATGCCGCCGAGCACATCCTCGGTGGTGCCGGTCTTGACGGCGTGCAGGACCTCGGCGCCGTCGATCAGGACGGCATCGGTGTTGGTGCCGCCGACGTCGATGCCGATCCGTCTCACGCCACCTTCTCCGCGTTTCTGTGTCGAACATGCTCACATAATCCGTGTCGTGGCCGAAGGCGCGCGGGCCGACATTGGCGAGGCCCTTCGGCGTCCGCAGGATCGCGGGTGCGGGCAGCGCGACGACGCTGACGCGCTGGCCGTAGCGCAGGCTCTCGGTGCCGATCGCCTCGCCCGACACGCTGTCCAGCAGGCAGATCAGGTCGGGCGTCGTCACCACCACGCGCCCGTCGCGCCAGCCGACCGCATATTCGTTCTGGAACGCGACCTCGAACGCGGCCCCGCGATCTTGCTCGAGCCCGGCGATTCGGGCGGAGCCGCGCAGGAAGCCCTCGGTGGTGCGCCGCTGCACGTCCGCGATCTTGCCGCGAAACACGAGCTTCCCGTGGGCCGCGGCGAGCGTCGCGGCGACCGGGTCCTCGTGCCGGCGGCGCGCCTCGCGCACCTCGCGGCCGAGCGCGATCGCCTGCGTCGTCGTGTACAGGATGCCGTGCTGCTTCACCTCCGAGCCGGTGCGTGGCGCCTTGCAGGTTGCGGCGATGGAGCCGACCTCGGTGCAGACCTTGCGGCTGACGCGCTCCATCCACTTCCAGCTCGCCGCTCGCGCCACGATCACCTCGTTGTCGCGAATGTCGGCGAGGGTGAGCGGGAACATCGGCAGCTCGGCGATGGCGAAGCTGGTCATCTGCGCCTCGGGGAAGGCGCGGCCCATCGCGTCGGCATCCACCACCGGCAGCCCGGTGCGCGCCGCCACCAGCAGCGGCTGGAACGCGTTGCCGCCGCCGATCTCCACCGACATCACGGCGCGGAACCGTCGGCCGAGATACTCCTCCATCATCCGCACCGGCCTGGTGGCGAAATCCGGATCGGCGAGCCGTTCCTGCCCAACCAGCGGCGCGCCCATGTTGGAAACCACGGCGACGAGATCGTCGTCGGCGAGCGCGGCCGGGTCCATCAGCGCGACCCGCGTGCCCTCGGCATAGAGCCTGCGCATGTTGAGGTACGAGAGATACGGCGATCCCCCGCCGCCGGTGCCGAGGATCCAGGCGCCCGTCGCCAGCGGCTCCAGCTCGTCGCGTTCGATCGTTCGAGCCATTGTGTCTCCTCTCGCCCCGCTGTCCAACCCGTGAAGTGGGTCTATGCTGGGCATTCCAGTATCGCGCATCTCACGAATGGAGGCTTGCATGGCCAAGCGCGTCGCGTTCGTCACGATCGGCCAGTCGCCGCGCCCTGACGTGGTGCCGGAAATCCTGGCGGAGACGCGCACGCCCGTCGAGGTGACAGAGCGCGGCGTGCTGGACGACATGACGCTCGCGGAGGTTCGCGCGATCGCGCCTGGTCCGGGCGAGGAGCGGCTCGTCTCGCGAATGCGGGACGGGACGGAGGTGATCCTGGGCAAGCCAGCCATCGAGGCCCGGCTGCGCGCGGAGTTCGCCGCGCTGGACCAGCAGGGCTTCGACCTGATCGTGCTGCTCTGCACCGGGCATTTCGGGGCGTTCCGGCTCAAGACCCCGTTCCTCGAACCGCAGCACGCGGTCGATCACTTCGTGCAGGGCGTCACCTATGGCGTGGAGCAACTCGGCGTGCTGCTGCCGAACGAGAAGCAGATAGACGAATTCCACGGCATCCCCGGCGTCTCGACCAAGTTCGGCTACGCCTCGCCCTACATCGAGGAAAGCGCGGCGCAGCTGCGCGCGGCGGGTGAGGCGCTGGCGGATACCGGCGCGATCGTCATGCACTGCATGGGCTATTCCGAGGCGATGCGCCGGCAGGTGATGGAGCAGGCACACCGCCCGGTGCTGCTGTCGCGCCGGATCGTCGCGCACGCGATCGACCTGATCCTGTCGTGAGCACCTCGCGGCAGACCGTCGCGGGCGAAGCCGCTGGCGTGCTCCACCCGCGCGCGTTCGCGCCCGACGACGTTCGTGCTGGTGCTCGCGCTCTCGGTGCTGGGCGCGATCATCGGGCTGCAGCTCCTGGTCACGCTCGGCGTCACGCCGAACACCTCGCTCGTCGGCGCGCTGATCGCCATCGCGCTGGCGCGGGTGCCGCTCGGGGTGTTCCGGCGCTACCGCTCGATCCATGTGCAGAATCTCGCGCAGAGTGCCATCTCCGCCGCGACGTTCGGGGCCGCCAACAGCCTGCTGCTGCCGATCGGCGTCCCGTGGGTCCTGGGCCGCCCCGATCTCATCGTGCCGATGTTCGCCGGCGTCGCCTGCGCGATGCTGCTCGACGCCTATCTCCTCTACCGCATGTTCGGCACGAGCGTGTTCCCGGCCGAGGGCGCGTGGCCGCCGGGGATCGCGGCCGGCGAGGCGATCCGCGCCGGTGACGAGGGCGGCCGTAAGGCGGGCATCCTCGGCATCGGCGTCGGCGTGGGCGTCGCGGGAAGCTGGGCCGGCATCCCGATGTCGGCCTTCGGCATCGCCTTCGTCGGCAATATTGCCGCGCTCACCATGTTCGGCATCGGGCTGCTGGTGCGCGGCTACTCCAAGGCACTGTTCTCCGGGCCCATGTTCCAGACGGTCTTCCCCGACGGCGATGTCGGCCGCGCGCTGCTGCCGCACGGCTTCATGATCGGCGCGGGACTGATGGCGCTGATCCAGGTCGGCATCGCGATCCTGCGCCGCCAGCGCGGCGGCGCGGTGATCGCCGAGGCCGATCGCCGCGCCCGGCGCACGCTCGGCGCGGGCTTCGCGGGCTATGTCTGCATCGCGGTGCTGATCGCGGCACTCGGCGGCCTGTTCGCCGACCTCCCGCCTGGGATGCTGCTCGCCTTCGTGCTCTACGCCGCCTTCGCCGCCTTCGTTCACGAACTCATCGTCGGCCTCGCGGCGATGCATTCCGGCTGGTTCCCCGCTTTCGCGGTGGCGCTCATCACGCTCATGATCGGCATCCTGATCGGCTTCCCGGTTCCCGCGCTGGCGTTGCTGGTCGGGTTCTCCGCGGCGACCGGCCCCGCCTTCGCCGACATGGGTTACGATCTGAAGGCGGGCTTCCTGCTGCGCGGCAACGGTATCGACCCGGCGTTCGAGGCGGCGGGACGCTGGCAGCAACTGCTCGCGGCGATGACCGCGTTCCTCGTCGCGATCATCGTGGTCGGCCTGAGCTGGCGCGGATACTTCGCGCGGGATCTGTTGCCGCCGGTCGATCGCGTCTACGTCGCGACGATCAAGTCCGGCATGACCGGCCCGGCGGCGCGGACCATGCTGCTGTGGGCAGTTCCCGGCGCGCTGCTGCAGCTGCTCGGCGGGCAGAGGCGGCAACTCGGCATCCTGTTCGCGACCGGCCTGCTGATCGTCTATCCCGCCGCCGGCTGGGCGGTGCTGGCCGGCATCGTCGCGCGTCTCGTCTGGTCGAGGCTGGGCGGAGCTACCGGCCAGACCACGATGCAGGTGTTCGGCGGCGGCGTCATCGCCGGCGACGCGCTGTTCTCGTTCTTCCA
The DNA here is from genome assembly GCA_963795435.1 of uncultured Alphaproteobacteria bacterium. GTDB lineage: Bacteria > Pseudomonadota > Alphaproteobacteria > Acetobacterales > Acetobacteraceae > JAFKFI01. The sequence goes on along the minus strand of CAWCHV010000007.1, from coordinate 1,346,685 downwards.
TTCGATCGGCGCGAATTGGGGACGACGGTAGATGCCTCGCCCTACTCCGGACGTCCGAACCGGCGGTCGAGCACCAGGAAAGCAAGCAGGGTCAGGCCGAAGATGATCTGCCGCCCCGACTCTCCGATGTCGATGGCGGTCAGCAGGCTGACCAGGACCGTCATCATGATGGCGGCGAAGGCGACGCCCAGGTAGGGCGCGCGGCCGCCCTCCAGCGCCACGCCGCCGATCGCCGCGACGACGATGCTGGTGAGCACGTAGGCGTTTCCGAGGCCGAGGAAGGCCTGCCCGACATAGCCGGTGAGCAGGAATCCCGTGAGCGCGGCGATGCCGCCGCTGATCATGTAGGCGGCCATCCGAACGGCAATCGTGCTGGTGCCCGAGAGCAGCGCCACGGTCGCGTTCGCCCCGGTGCCGCAAAGCCGCCGGCCCCACGCCGAGCGCAGCAACAGCCAAACCGCGATAGCGGTCACGAGGAGCCATACCAGCACGATGTTCGGCACCCCGAACGTGGCGCCCCCGGCGATCGTGACGAGCGCCGGGCTGGCCGCGTCGCTGTGCTTGACGACCGAGACGCCGACGATCAGCCCGCCGTCGACCACGCTGGCGATCGCGAGCGTCGCGACCAGTGGCGGCACGCCCAGCATCGCGATGCCGAGCCCGTTGAGCGTGCCGACGAGCAAGCCCGCTGCGGTGGCGACGAGCCCCGCTGGCCAGGTGCCGAGTGCCGGCAGCAACGCCGCCCCGAGCACGCCGCCCAGCGTCGCGACCGCGCCGACCGAGAGATCGAGACCTTGGCCGCCGGCAGCGATCGCCACCGTCTGGCAGAGGCCGAACAGGCCGAGGAAGGCCGCTATCTTGAGCTGGTTGGCGATCTGTGTCGGGCCGAGAAAGCCGGGCAGCAGGATCTCGCCGCAGACCAGCAAGGCGATGCTGAGCCCGACCAGCAAGGCAATCCGGCGCGCCCCGCTCATGCTGCGCGTGTTTGCGTCTGCTCGAACACCATGAAGCCGAGTGCCACGATGACGACGAGACCCTTGAAGAATTCCTGCCAGATGCTGGGAATGCCGGCGAAATAGATCACGTTGGCGATGATGCCCAGCACCAGCGCGCCAAGCAGCGCCCCCCAGGGCGAGCCTCGTCCGCCCGCGAGCGAGATGCCGCCGATCACCACGGCGGCGACCGAGGTGAGCGTATAGCTCTGTCCCAGCCGCGCGTCGCCCGACAGGGTCTGCGCGGAGATCGAGAGTGCGGAGAGAAACACCAGCAGCCACGCCGCCACATACGCGCCGAGGGTCGCCCAGCGGACCGGAACGCCGGCCTGGAACGCGGCGGCGGGATGGCTGCCGACCGCCACGATCCAGCGTCCGAACCGATGCCGGCCCAGCACCACCCAGCCCGCCATGCCCAGGCAGACGACCAGCAGCGGCGCCGGCAGGCCGAGCCAGTCCGCGCCGTAAAGATCGCCCAATCCGGGAGCGATCGCCCCGCCCGGCTGCGGCATCAGCAGCAGCGCGAGACCGAACCAGACGGCGCCGGTCGCGAAGGTGGCGATCAGCGACGGCAGCCCGACAAAGGCGACGAGAATGCCGTTCACCGCGCCGAGGGCAAGCGCCACCAGCAAGGCTATCGCCGCGGAACTCCATGCTCCCCCCGCGAAGTCGGCGGGCAGCACGGCCAGCGTGCAGTTGATCAGCGACACTCCCGCGCCGACCGAGAGGTCGAGCTGCCGGTTGAGGACCACGATCGCTTGCGCGACGCACACCAGAATGGTGGGCGCGAAGGTGGCGATATTGCTTTCGAGCGACGGGCGGCCAAAGAAGCGCGGCTGCAGCCAGGCATTCAGCGCCACCACCGCCACCAGCATCGCAAGTCCCGGCAGCAGGCCCAGGCGCCGCAGCGCCGTCCAGAGCATCCGCCTCACGCCGCCCTGCCGAACGAGGCGGCCATCACCCGCTGCTCGTTCATCGCATCGCCCGATAGTTCCTCCGCGATCCGGCCCTCGTACATCACCAGGATGCGGTCGCAGTGCAGCAGCAGTTCCTGCACGTCGGAGGCATACACCAGGATGGCGCTGCCGGCGCCCGCGAGCTCGTCGAGGGTCGCATGGATCTCGTTGCGGGCGTGGATGTCGACCCCCTTGGTCGGGTCGCTCAGCAGCAGGATCTCGGCCCTGACCCCGAGCCATTTGCCGATCACCACTTTCTGCTGGTTGCCGCCGCTGAGCCGGATCACCGGCTGCGCCACGCTCTCGGTCTTGATGTGCAATCGCTCGACGGTGCGCGCGCCGAAGCCGCGCAACTCGGCGACGGGCAGCAGCCAGGGCCGGCGCTGCATGGAGACGCGGGCGTAGGCGAGATTGTCGCCGACGCCCTGGTCCATGAACAGGCCCTGCCGGTGCCGGTCGTTGGGCACCAGGCAGATGCCGCGGCGGATCATGTCGCGCGGGATGCGGGCGGAGACGCGCTTGCCGCGATGCTCGATCGTGCCCGCATCCGGCCGCCGCAATCCGGCAATGGTTTCGAGAAGCTCCTCCTGCCCCTGTCCCTGCAATCCGGACAGGCCGACCACCTCGCCGCGCCGCAATTTCAGATCGACCCCGCGCAGAGCGGTTCCGGCGCGAAGGCCGGAGACGGAAAGCAGCGCCTCGCCGGGCTGGCGGCGCACATGCTGGCGCAGCCGGGCCTCCGGGTCACCGGTCATCAGTTCGAGGATCCGTGCCTCGTCGAGTCGGCCGGACGTGTCCCAGTCGCCGACTCCCCGGCCGTTGCGCAGGACCACGATCCGGTCGCAGATGTCCTCCACCTCGGCGAGCCGGTGGGAGATGAAAACCACTCCGACGCCATCGGCGGTCAGCCGGCGGACGGCGGCGAACAGCCGCGCGACCTCGGCCGGCGCGAGCGAGGCGGTCGGCTCGTCCAGGATCAGCAGGCGCGGGTTGCGCGACAGCGCACGGGCGATCTCCACGATCTGCTGGCCGGGGGCGTTGAGCGCGCCGGCAGGCACGTCGAGTTCGATTGCCGCGCCGAGTTCCCGCAGCACCGCCGCGGCCTGGCGCCTGGACTTGCTCCGGTCGATGAAGCCGCCGAGGCGGGTGCGCTCGGCGCCCAGGAACATGCACTCCCACACCGGGAGGTCGGGCGGTAGGCCGGGGTGCTGATGTGCAATGACGATGCCGCGCGACGCGGCCTCGTGCGGCGAAACATGGGTCGACCGGACGTCCGGCGACCTCCATCCCGCCGGCGTCGGGCGCCAGTTCTCCCGCGATGATCCGCGACAGGGTCGATTTGCCGGATCCGTTGGCGCCGAGCAGGCTGAGGACACGGCCCGCCTCCACCTGCAAGTCCACGCCATCCAGCGCCGTGACGCCGCCGAACCGCTTGCCGATCCCCCGCGCAATCAGCAGAGGCCGCCGTGCCGTCCCGGACGTCGGCACCTGAACGTCGTCAGGCAAAGAACGCGTCGAGTTGCGGCTCGGAGAACCATTCGGCGAGGAAGTAGCTGTCCGGCTTATCCTTCATCAGCGCGAGCGTCTCATCGAGATTGTCCCGCGTCACCCGCAAATGGATCGGGTAGTAGATGGTGTTGTTGGGCACCGGCTTCAGCTTGCGACCGTCGGCCAGACGCACCGCGATGCCGATCGCGTTGCGGCTGATGTCGGGCGGGTTGGGCTGCGCGAAGGCGCGCATGTCGGTGCCGTCCTGCAATTCTTTTTTCCACGCCAAGAGGAAGGCTTTCTGCGCCTCTCCGGTCATCGCTGGGATCGGGCGGTGCGCGTTCTGGAACGCGCGCAGCACGCCGAGCCCCATCGAATCTTCGACGAACGCGCCGTCGATCTGCGGCTGCGCGGCGATGACCGTGGACATGGCGCTTTGCGCCTTGGCGTGGTCCCAGTAGCCATAGCCAGACCAGACGATGTCGATATCTGGATATTTGTGGAACGTGTCGAACGCCGCCTTGCGGCGGGCCTCGGCCGCGGGGTGGCCGGGTATCCCGTCGAGGACGACGACCTTGCCCTTGCCCTTGAGCGTGTCGGCGATCCACTGCGCGTAGCGCTGCCCCCAGGCATAATGGTCCACCGTGACATTGATCGCGTACGGGTTGGTGACAGCCTGATCGAACGACACCACGGGAATGCCGGCGCGCTTGGCTTCGTTGATGACGCCGTTCAGGGCGGTCGCCGAGTTGGCGTTCACCGTGATCACCGCGACGCCTTGGCGGATCATGTTGCGAATGTCCTGGATCTGCTGGTTCACGTCCGCCCCGGCCTGCTGGACGACCAGCTTGGATGCCATTCCCTTCGCTTTGTAGCCATCGAACTGCGCCTGCGCGCCGGCCACCATCTGGTTGCGCCATTCGGTGCCGAAATAGCCGTTGGACAGACCGATCACCGCGTCGGAGGCGGCGCGCGCGCAGCGCGCCGCAACCGGCGTTGCGGCCAAGGCGCCCAGTCCGAGCAGAACTGCTCTGCGTCGCATGGTTTGTCTCTCTCCCTCCCCTTGCGTCGTTGCGGGTTCCCGGACGATCGGACCGGGCGCCGTCTCGTTGTGCTATTCGGCTGCCCGCAACTCGCCCGCGGCGGCACGGCCCTGGAAGCTCTTATGGAACTGGCCGTCCTTCATGATCGCCAGCAGGGCGTTGCGATCCTGCAGCAGACTGAGATCGAGCAGCGGGTTGCCGTCCACCAGCAGGATGTCGGCGAGATAGCCCGGCGCGATGCGGCCCATCTTCTCGCCCGATTTGCCCGCCCAGGCCTCGCCGCCATACGCCGTGGCGGCGCGCAGCGCCTCCCAGGGCGAGAACTCGAACAGGTTGACGAAGTGTTCGAGATCGCGCGCCTCGGTTCCCTGCGGCAGCCAGGCAAAGCCGTAATCGCCGAACGGCAGCACCTTGATACCGGCCTTGTGCATCTTGGTCATCACCTTGATGCCTGCCTCGAGCTCACGCTTGTTGCCGATCATCTCGGCGACGTCGGTGGTGATGCCCCAGTCGGCCGCCTCATAGGTGGTGTTGTAGCGCGCGGCGATGGCCGGGGAGACGTAGTGCTTGTGCTTGACCCGCTCCAGTTGCTCGATCGTCTCGTCGGTCGCGAAGCTGGCGTGGAAGATGAACTCGACGTCGTATTTCATGCACTGCCTGACGGAGCTGTCGGCATGTGCGTGCGCCGCCAGCCGCTTGCCGATGTTGTTGGCGGTGTTGCAGATCGCCGCCACCTCGTCATCGGTCATCGGATTGTCGTAGGCGGCCATGCGCGGGTAGCAGAAGCTGTCGCCCGAGTTGTTGAACTTGATGAGGTCGACACCCTCGCGGATCATCGTCCGCACGACCCGCCGAAACTCGTCGGGCCCGTCGCAGATGATCGAGATCGAAGGATGCTTGGCGTCGAGCTGGTTGTCGTCCGCCAGGCCGCCCGTCACCGTCAGCTCCGGCGAGCCCGCGAGCAGGCGCGGACCAGGGATCTTTCCCTTGTTGATCTCGTTGCGAATGACAATGTCGAGTCGCGGCTTGGCCGAGGCGGCGCCGATCGCCGCGGTGAAGCCCATGTCCAGTGCCAGCTTGGCATTGTGCATCGTCAGCAGCACGTGCTCCTCGACCGGAAGCGCGGTCAACTCGGCCACGGATGTGCCGTTGTTGTAGGTCAGGTGACAGTGGGTGTTGACCATGCCCGGCATCAGCGTGGTCCCGCCGGCGTCGATCACCTCCGCCCCGTCGCGCGGCAGGCTCTCGCCGCGGCCGGCGACGGCGTGGATGCGGTTGCCCTGCACCAGCACCTCGCCAGGCACAAGATCCTTGCCTGTGCCCTCGAATATCAGGGTGTTAGTGAATAGGGTTCTGGCCATCGCTTCCTCCGTGTAGGTCCGTTTCCGGTTGCGGTTCTTGTTGCTGTTGTTGGGCGGGTCAGCCCGCCTTGAACGATCCGACCCTGAGGGAGACCTTGCCCCGCAGGGCGGCCGGCAGCGCCTCCGGCGGGATGTCGCCGGAGGCGCTGCCGGCATAGGATTCCGCGGCCTCGATCAGCGCCGGCGCATCGTCCGGCGTCAGGCCCGAAAAGCGGATCGCGCATTTGCCCGGCATCCGCAACGCCGCCGTGCAGGGATGCGGGCAGCCGTTCAGACATTCCACCGTTCGCACCGTCACGTCACGCCCCGGCGCCCGCGCACTCGCCAGCAGAGCGGTGGCCAATCGGCGGCCGGGCGTCGGCGCGCCCTGCTCCGGCGGGGCATAGCGGTTGCAGGTCAGGCAGACGATGATGCGTCCGCTCATTCGCCGTCCCTCAGGATGCCCGGGCCGGCCGCCGAATGCGGGCGTAGAACAGGGTCAGCGCGTAGTTGACCTGCTTGGCCCGCTCGATCGTCGCCCAGTGCCCGCATCCGTCGAACACCTTCAACTCGACGCTCCCGATCGCGCCCGCCATGGCGCGGCCGGTCTCCGGCGGCGCGGTGCGGTCCTGATCCCCGGTCGCCAGCAGCACCGGGCAGGCGATCCGGGCCAGGTCGGCGGCCGCGGCCGAGGCTAGCGCCTCGCAATTGCGCGCGTAGCCCTCGGCCGGCTGCGCCATGATGCTTTCGCGGATGAACGCGCCGGCGGCCGGCATGTTGACCCTGGTGTCGTCGGAGATGCCCGCCGCGACGATTGCGTCGGCGATTCCGCGCATCCCCTCGGCGCGGACTTTCGCGGCACGGTCGCGCAGCGCCTTTCGCGCGGGTTCCGGCGGTTGCGGGAACGGACCGATCAGCGCGAGGCTGGCGACCTGCTCGGGATGGGCCGCCGCGAAATGCTGGCAGACGATGGTGCCGAGCGAATGGCCGGCCAGATGCACCCGGCCGCCGCCCGCCTGGACAATTACATGAAGCAGATCCCGCACGTGGCTGTCGATCGAGATGCCGTCCGCGACCGGGCTGCGTCCGCAGCCCGCGAGGTCGTAGGCCACCACGCGAAAGTCGCGCTTCAGCACCTGCGCCTGGGGATACCAGGTGTTGGTGCTGCCGCCGAGCCCGTGCACCAGCACCAGCGTCTCGCCGCTGCCGCCGAACTCCTCGACGAACATTCCGGTTGCGTTCGTCTCGGCTAGCATTCGCGCTCCCTGTTGCGGACCATGTTCCTGATCGTGCCGATGCCGGCGATCTCGACTTCGACCACGTCGCCGTCCTTGAGAAACCGCGGCGGGTCGAAGCCGATCCCCACGCCCTCCGGTGTGCCCGTGGCGATCAGGTCGCCGGGCGAAAGCGTGACGCTGCGGGAGATGGTCTCGATCAGGGTCGGCACATCGAAGATCAGGTCCGCGGTCGTGCTGTCTTGACGGGTCTCGCCGTTCACCCGGCAGACGACGCTCAGATTGGCGACATCGACATCCTTGGCGAGCGTGATCCACGGCCCCATCGGCGCGAACCCGTCCACCGCTTTGCCCAGGAACCATTGCTTGTGGGTTTTCTGCAGGTCGCGCGCCGTGACGTCGTTCAGGATGGTGTAGCCGAAGACGTGATCGAGGGCCCGCTCGCGCGGAATGAAGCGCCCGGCCTTGCCGATCACCACCGTCAGCTCCGCTTCGTAGTCCACGGCCCCGTCCAAGCCAGGCCACAACGAAATGTCGTCGAACGGGCCGGAGATCGACGAGGACGGTTTGGTGAAGACGATGGGAACGTCGGGAATGGCATCCGCCGCCGTTGCCCCGGCGTCGAAGCCGCTCTTTGTGAACTCGCGCGCGTGCGCATGATAGTTCTTGCCGACGCACATGATGTTGTGCGGCGGCGACGGGACGGGGGCCAGCAGCTTCGCGTCCGCCAGCGCCCGTCCGGCATGGCCGGGGTTCGCGATTGCGCCGCCCAGCCGGTCGCCAAGATGCTCGATCGCCGCGACCATGTCGCCCGCCATTCGTGGCGGCAGGCCCGGAATCACCTCCGAGAGAGGCCAGAACAGCGACCGGTCCGGGTCGACGACGCTGACTGTCGCGCGCCCTTCGTGAACGATCGAGGCCAGCTTCATTTTGCCTGCACCATTCCAAACCAATCTTCTGGTCCTCGGCCTCCAATTATGATCCAATCTGATCTCACGCGAGTCAAGCGAGGTAGTGAACACGTGATGAGCGATGGTGCGGCGACCCTGCGGGGCGCGAGACCGGGTGAGCTCGGCAGGCTGGGCGATCCCGGAAGGCTGGGCGAGCGCGGGGATGCCGAGCGGCTGCGGCAAACGCTCGCCCGCGAGTTGCGGTCCGGCCGGTGGCAGGAGGGCGAGAAGCTGCCGACCGAGCGCGAACTCGGTGTCCTCTACGGCGTCGCCCGGAACACCGTGCGGCGTGCGCTTCAGGTGCTGGAGGACGAGACCCTGATCGTCCGCCATGTCGGTCGCGGCACGTTCAGGGCGCCGGCGCCGCGCGCGCCCGATCCGTTCGAGGTCGGCGCCGAGGGATTGAGCCCCGCCGATGTTGTCGAATGTCGGCTGATTTTCGAACCGGAGCTCGCTGGCTTGGTCGTCGCGCGGGCGACGTCGGTCGATCTCGATCGGCTGGAGGACTGCGTGAAGGGCGCGGAGGCGGCGGAGGACGTGGCCGGCTTCGAGCACTGGGACGCCCTGCTGCACGACGCGATCGCCGAGTCCACGCACAACCAGACGGTTCTCGCGATGGCGCGCTCGCTCGCGCGCGTCCGGTCGAACGCGGAATGGGGCAAGCTGAAAGCGCGCAGCATGACGCCGGAGCACAAGAATGCCTTGCAGGCACAGCATCGTGCGATCGTGGCGGCTTTCCGGCAACGCGACCGGGACGAGGCCCGGTGCCTGCTGCGCCGGCATATCCTCTATGTCCGGTCCTACATGTTCGGCGAATAGGCGCGGCCAGTCGAGCGGACTGCCGAACAGCTGGCGATCGACCTCGTGAGAGAATGAGGCTCGGTCCGGTTATCGCCGGACCGCAAGATGTTCCAGCTCCTCCCGTGCGGCCGCGATGATGTCCTTCGCGAGGTCCGGATCGACCTCCTCGACGGCGCGCGCCATCGCGACGCTTCCGACCATCGCCGAAACCAACGTGAGCGCGCGCCGGCGCGCCTCCTCCGGCGACGCCGCGTCCGGCAGCGCGCCCTGAATCAATTCGACCAGCGTCAGGAAGCCCTCGGCAAAGATTTCGCAGATCGCGCGGTCCTGCCGCGGAACGTCCGAGACGCACGCCGCCATCAGGCAGCCCGCTCCCACGTCCTTCGCGTGTACGTCGCAGAGGTAGGCGTCCATGTAGGCCAGGAGAGCGTCGGGCGCAGTCTCGCGGATTTTGCTCCACGCCTCGGCCCCGTCCGCGAAAGCCTTGCGCGCGGCCTCCGCCGCCAGGGCATCCTTCGACTTGAACTGGCCATAAAGCGCGCCCTGCGTGAGGCCGGCCTTGCGGCTGATCTCGGCCACCCCCGCGCCGTCGAACCCCCGCTCCTGCAGCAACCGCCGCGCCGTCGCCACCAGCGCCGCGCGATGCTCCGCCACCTTCCTTCCCGAGACTTTCAACGATCACTCCCCGAACACACTTGACCTATTGATAGCGAGCTCTATCTGAAGCCCCGATGATAGAGACCACTATGATCGTTAGGCGGGACGTGGTGCGCCGGAGGCGGGTTCTCAAGCTCGCCGGGCGCCCGCATCGGCATCAGGGACGAGTGGCATGACCAGATTCGCGGACAAACTCGCGGTCGTGACCGGCGCCAGCAAGGGCGGCGGCGGTAGCAGAGCGTAGTCAACTTGGCCCGCCCTTCCCGGATGGGACCGATAATCACGAATGTCGATGGAGCCGCTCAGTCTTCGCTGTCGCGAGGGCGGCCCGCTCGGAGTGTGACCCAATGACGGATCTCACGGTAGCGGAGCCGGCGGTCGCCGAGCGCGCCCGCACGGCCGATGACATCCGGCGGCGCGAGCCTCGAACCAGACGGAGGAGGGTGGTCCTCGTCGCCGGCGTTTTGGTGGCGCTGGCGGCCGCCGGGGGCGAACGCGCATGGCGCGGCACCGCTCCACCCGTCGCGCCGCCGCCCGCGCCGCCGCAAGTGACTGTCAGTGCGCCGCTGCGGGAGACGGTCACGAGCACGACCGGCTTTCTCGGCCAGTTCTCGGCGGTGGACGCGGTCGAGCTGCGCGCGCAGGTCGGCGGCACGTTGACCGGCATCGACTTCCAGGACGGACAGATCGTGCAGAAGGGCGACCCGCTCTTCGTCATCGACCCGCGACCGTTCCAGATCAGGCTCGACCAGGCGATCGCGCAGTTCCAGACCGCGCAGGCGAGGGAGGCGCTGGCCGAAGCCGAGCTCTGGCGGGCGCAGCAGCTCAAGCGGACCGATTTCGGCACGGCCGAGAACGTCGATCAGCGCGCGGCCGAGAAGCGCGGCGCGCAAGCCGCCATCGACACCGCCAAGGCGGCCATCAAGGACGCCCAGCTCGATCTCGAATTCTCGCGCGTCGCGGCGCCGTTCACCGGGCGCATCGGCGCGCACCTGGTCTCCGTGGGCGGCCTGGTGAGCGGCAGCCGCGGCGGTACGGCCCCCACGACGCTGCTCGCCACGATTGTCTCGCTCGACCCGATCCATCTCGATTTCGACATGAGCGAGGCCGACTACCTGGCCTATCAGCACGCCCACCGTGACGCCGGGCGGCCGGACGATGTCGCCATCAGCCTCGATGGAGACGGACATTTCGACCGCCACGGCACGCTCGACTTCATCGACAACGTGGTCAATCGCAGCAGCGGCACGATCCACGCCCGCGCGACCGTCGCCAATCCTGACCTTGCGATCACGCCTGGGCAGTTCGCACGGTTGCGCGTCGCCACCGGCAGCGCGGCCCCGGTTCTGCTGGTTCCCGCCGCCGCCATTGTTCCCGATCAGTCGCGGGAGATGGTGATGACCGTGGCGGCGGACGGCACGGTGGTTCCCGAGCCGGTCGAGACCGGCGGCCTCCGCCACGGGCTGCGCGTGATCCGAGGCGGCCTGGCGCCGACCGACACCGTCATCATCGACGGCCTCGTGCGCGCCCGTCCGGGGTCCAAGGTCACGCCGGTCGCCGGCGCCATCGCGCGCGGTCCCGACGACCACAACGGCTAGCGAGGGAACGTCACCATGCGTTTCACGCACAGTTTCATCGACCGCCCTATCCTGGCCACGGTGGTCAGCGTGTTCGTGACCCTGATCGGTCTTGGCGCACTGGTCATCCTGCCGGTCGCGCAATACCCGGAAATCGTGCCGCCGACCGTCCAGGTCACCACGAGCTATCCGGGGGCTTCCGCCGATGTGGTCAGTCAGACGGTCGCGACGCCGCTCGAGCAGGAGATCAACGGCGTCGAGGACATGCTCTACCTGAGCAGCCAGTCCACGGGCGACGGCAAGCTCACCATCACCGTCACCTTCCGCATCGGCACGGACCTCAACGTCGCACAGATGCTGACGCAGAACCGGGTGCAGGACGCCCTGCCGCGCCTCCCCGAGGACGTTCAGCGCCTCGGCGTGCAGGTGAGGAAGGCGACGCCGAACATCCTGCTGGCCGTCCACCTCTACTCGCCAGACGCCTCGCGCGACCTGCTCTATCTGTCGAACTACGCGACCCTGCACATCAAGGACGCGCTGGCGCGGCTGCCCGGCGTCGGCGACGTGCAACTGTTCGGCGCCCGCGACTATGCCATGCGCATCTGGCTCGATCCCGACAAGGTGGCGGCCTATCGGCTGACCGCCGGCGAGGTGCTCGCCGCGTTGCGCGCGCAGAACGTGCAGGTCTCGGCGGGGCTACTGAACCAGCCGCCGGTGCCCGGCGAGGGGGCGTTCCAGCTCAACGTGCAGACCCTCGGCCGCCTGTCGAAGCCCGAGCAATTCGCCGACATCGTCGTCAAGACCGACGATCGCGGGCGAGTTACCCGTATCCGCGACATTGGGCGCGTGGAGATCGGTGCGTCCGACTATGGCTCTACCGCCTACATGGACCGCAGCGACGGCCTGCCGCTGCTGATCTTCGCCCAGCCCGGCGCGAACTCGCTGGCGGTGGAGCACGAAGTCCTCTCGACGATCGCGACCTTGAAAAAGGATTTCCCGCCCGGCGTCGATTCCATCGTCATCTACGATCCGACGATCTTCGTGGCGAAATCCGTACGCGAGGTGGTGAGCACGATCTTCGTCGCGATCCTCCTCGTGGTCGGCGTCGTGTTCCTGTTCCTGCAGACCTGGCGGGCCTCGCTCATCCCCGTGGTCGCCATCCCGGTCTCGCTCGTCGGAACCTTCACGGTGCTGTACGCGCTCGGGATATCGCTCAATAACCTGTCGCTGTTCGGCCTCGTGCTGGCGGTCGGCATCGTCGTCGACGACGCGATCGTCGTGGTCGAGAACGTCGAGCGCAACATCCGCGCCGGCATGTCGCCCGCCGCCGCCGCGCACCGGACGATGGACGAGGTCGGCGGCGCGCTCGTGTCGATTGCCCTGACCCTCTGCGCGGTGTTCGTCCCCTCGGCATTCCTGTCGGGCATCTCGGGCGAGTTCTTTCGTCAGTTCGCGGTGACGATCGCGGCATCGACGGTGATCTCGTGCTTCGTTTCGCTGACCCTCAGCCCCGCCCTGTGCGCGTTGCTGCTCAAGGAGCATGGGCCGCGACAGGGCACGCGCGGCGGCCTGCCGGGCCGGCTCCTCGCCGGAGGTTTCGACCGCTTCAATCGCGGCTTCGACAGGCTCTCGCGCGGCTACGGCCAGCTCACGCGGCGGCTCGTGCGGGGTCTCGCGGTGGTCGTGGCGATCTATGTCGGCTTGATCGGGACGGCGGGGCTCGAATTCAGCCGGACGCCGACCGGCTTCATCCCCGAGCAGGATCAGGGATACCTCATCACCGTGCTGCAGCTGCCGCCGGGTGCCACGCTGGCGCGCACCGAACAGGTGGTGAAGCAGGCGACCGACATCATCCTCAAGACCCGCGGCATCGAGCACGTCGCACCCTTCGCCGGTCTCGACGCGACGACCTTCACCGTCGGCTCCAACTCCGGAACGATCTTCTCCGGTCTGCCGTCGCTCTACAACCACTCCCTGCCGGGGGTGACGGCCAACTCGGTGCTGGCGGATCTGCGCAAGCGCCTGTCGGTGATCGAGGACGCCTACGTGCTCACTATCCCGCCCCCGCCGGTGCAAGGCATCGGCAACGCTGGCGGCTTCAAGATGATGCTGGAGGACCGCGCGGGGCTGGGCTCACAGGCGCTGGTGAATGCCGCCCAGTCCCTCGTCGGCGCGGCCAACAAGGATCCCGCGTTCGCCGGCGTGTTCACCCTGCTGAACACCGGTTCGCCCTCGGTCTACGCCGATATCGACCGCGTGAAGGCCGAGAAGGTCGGCCTCACGCCGTCCGACGTGTTCGCCGCGCTGCAGGTCTATCTCGGTTCGCAATACGTGAACGACTTCAATCTTCTCGGCCGGACGTATCAGGTGATCGTCCAGGCCGATGGCCAGTTTCGGCGCGACCAACAGGATCTCACCGGCCTCAAGGCGCGCAACGCGGCGGGCGAGATGGTGCCGATCGGGACCGTGGCGCGACTGAAGGACACGACGATCCCGTATCGTGTGCCGCGCTATAACCTGTTCCCCGCCGCCGAGGTTCAGGGCGTGGCGGCGCCGGGCGTCGCCACGGGCACGGCGCTGCACCGGATGGAGGAACTCGCCGCCCAGGTGTTGCCGCCCGGCATCGGTTTCGAGTGGACCGAGATCGCCTACCAGCAGGAGCAGAAGGGCACGCCGACGATCCTGGTGTTCGGCGCGGCGGCGCTGTTCGTGTTCCTGGTGCTGGCCGCCAAATACGAGAGCTGGAAGCTGCCGCTCTCGGTCGTGCTGATCGTGCCGATGTGCCTGCTCGCCTCCGTCAGCGGCTTGCTATTTCGGGGGATGCCGATCGACATCCTGGCGCAGATCGGCTTTGTGGTCCTGGTCGGGCTGGCGGCCAAGAACGCGATCCTGATCGTCGAGTTCGCGCGCCAGGCGCAGGATGGCGGCAGCCCGCCCGCCGATGCGGCCGTCCATGCCGCGCGGACGCGGCTGCGGCCCATCCTGATGACCTCGCTCGCCTTCGTCCTCGGCGTCGCTCCGCTCGTCGTCGCGACCGGCGCCGGGGCGGAGATGCGGCAGTCTCTCGGCACGGCGGTTTTCGGCGGTATGCTCGGCGTCACCGGCTTCGGGCTCATCTTCACGCCGGCCTTCTACACGCTCGTCCAGCGCATCGGCATCGCCCGCCGGCGATCTTCGGAGCGGCCCGAGCCGCGAAGGCAGGACCACACGACGCAATCCGCCGCGTCCGGCACGGCGCGGCCACGCGCTGGCTACTGATAGCTCCGGGGAGCACGCCGTTTCGCCCCCGGCTCGAGGATCTTGCAATGAGAGCCATGGCTGTTCGTGGCCCGGCGGCCCCGATGCCCTGGTGCTGGAAGACATTCCGGCCCCCGGAATTGCATCTGGGCCTGGGCCTGAACGGCGGCTATCCGAGCTGGTCTGCGTCAAGAGGACAACATCGCCAAGGTCCCTGAAGGGGTCGCGCTGGATCTCGCGGCGATCGTCGCCTGCGCCGTCGGCAGCGAACTCAAGGCGATTCGCGGCGTGGCGGGCGTGAAGGCGGGCGAGCGGGTGTTGGTGAACGGCGCGGGCGGCGGGCTCGGGATCCACGCCCTATGGGCGGCCGGCGCGATGGTAGGGGTGCCCGGACGCGATCGCCTGGGCGCGGTAGAGCTGTTCGGCAAGCATGGCGCGGACCAGCACGTGCGGCCAGGTGAGCCGGCCCAGCGAGAGCACATAGTCGGCGCGCTCGATCACCGCGCGGTCCAATCCCTCGGCGCCTCCGATCAGGAAGCAGAGCGGCCGGGACTGGCCGAGCCATCGTTGCAGCAGCGTGGCGAATGCGTCGGTGTCCGGCAACTCGCCGCCGAGATCGAGCGCCACGGCCAAGGCGCGCTCCGGCAGCGCGGCGATCAGCGCGGCGCCCTCGCGCCGCTTCACCTCGGCGGGTGAGCCCCGCGCCTCGGCGATCTCCATGATGGTGAGCGCCGGGCGCAGCCGCGCGGCGTAGCGGGCGACCAGTTCCGCCTCCGGGCCGCCGCGCAATCGCCCGACCGCGATGATGCGCATCAGACCGCCTCGTCGAGATCGGCACCCCACATCTTCTCGAGCGCGTACATCGCCCGCGCCTCCGGCTTGAACAGGTGGACGATGATGTCGCCGGCGTCGATCAGCACCCAGTCGGAGCCGCCGGCGCCCTCGATCAGCACGCGCCGCAGCCCCGCCTTGTGCAGCTTCTCCTCGAGATGCGAGGCCATCGCCGTGATCTGCCGGTCGGCGATGCCGGTGGCGATCACCATGCGGTCGCAGAACGTCGCCTTGCCCGCGAGGTCCAAGGTCACGATGTCTTCCGCCTTGTCGTCGTCGAGACTGCCGACGATCAACGTCTGTACCTCGTCAAGCCGAGATGTCTCAGGGGCGTGCCGGGGTTTGCGGCCGGCCGGCTTGGCCGCCGGCCGCGGTCCGGCCGCGGCCGCTTTCTTGCGCGGCGTGCCCGGCGTTTTGTCGGCCTCGGGCAAGGCGGGACGCGCCGGCTTGCGCGCCGGCGTCTTGCGTCGCACGCCGGGCGGGTCCGGGTGCGCCGGCCCGGTGGGTGGCTTTCTGGCGATGGCTCGGCTCCTTCTGCTCGGCGCGCCCGTCCGCGCGCGCGGCGGCACGAATCTCGGTCGCGGAGGTGGGGTTCTGCGACACCGGAAGAAATGCCCAGGCTGGCGCGGCCTGATCGGCGAGCGTGCCGGCGCGGTGTGCCGCGATCCGCGACCGGCGCAGCCGCCGTGCCGCCTGGCCCGCCAGCGCCCGATGATTGTAGCTCGGCCGCGGCACCACGGCGATCGGCATGGCGCGGGCAATGTCCATCCAGCGCCGCCAGCGCGGCAGCTGCGTCAGATTGTCGGCACCCATCAGCCAGACAAAATGCACGAGCGGAAAGCGCCGGCGCAGCGCGCGCAGCGTGTCCGC
Source organism: uncultured Alphaproteobacteria bacterium (assembly GCA_963795435.1). Lineage (GTDB taxonomy): Bacteria > Pseudomonadota > Alphaproteobacteria > Acetobacterales > Acetobacteraceae > JAFKFI01. The sequence continues at coordinate 1,330,708 of CAWCHV010000007.1, read as the reverse complement.
CGTGTAGCGTGTGCCGAGTGCCGCCTCGATTCCGGTCGCCACCACGCGCCGTCCGTCGGCGACCGCCCGCGCCGAGGCGAGACGCTGTGCGAAGGGCGCCATGCCCCGCGTGGGTTTCAGCGGATTGCCCGGCGAGACGAGCAGCCACACCTGATCCAGCCGAAGCAGCGCGCGGGCGAGTGCCGCGACATGGGCGTGCCCCTGATGCGCCGGATTGAACGATCCGCCGAGCAGGCCGACCCGCATCCGCCGCCGGTCGCCGCGTCGTGGCAGGCGTTCGGTGATCGGCTGTGCGTTCAGGGGCGCACCTGACCGGTGCCGCGCACGAGGTAGCGGTAGGTGGTGAGCTGTTCGAGGCCGACCGGGCCGCGCGCGTGGATGCGCCCCGTCGCGATGCCGATCTCGGCGCCGAAGCCGAACTCGCCGCCGTCGCAGAACTGGGTCGAGGCGTTCCACAACGCGACGGCGCTATCCACGCCGCGCAGGAAGCGCTCCGCCGCCGCCGGGTCCTCGGTGACGATGGCGTCGGTGTGCTCGCTGCCGTGCCGCGCGATGTGGTCGAGCGCGGCATCCACGCCGTCCACCACCGCGACCGACAACACGGCGTCCAGCCACTCGGTGTCGAAATCCGCGGCGCTCGCCGCCCGAAGCTCGGGCACGATGGCGCGCGCCGCCGCGTCGGCGCGGAAGTCGCAGCCGAGCTCGCGCAGGTCGCGCGCGAGTTCGGGCAGCAGCGAGGGCGCGATCGCGGCGTCGATCAACAGGGTCTCGGTGGCGCCGCAGACGCCGGTGCGGCGCATCTTGGCATTCGCGACGATGGCCCGCGCCATGTTCGAATCGGCGGCGGAATGGACGTACGTGTGGCACAGCCCCTCGGCATGGGCGAGCACGGGGATTCGCGCCTCGCGCTGCACGCGCTCGACCAGCGACTTGCCGCCGCGCGGAACGATGAGGTCGATCAGCCCCGCCGCGCCGAGCATGGCGGCGACATAGGCGCGGTCGGCCGTCGGCACGATCTGCACCGCCGCCTCCGGCAGCCCAGTCTGCCGCAGCCCCTCGGTCAGCGCCGCGTTGATCGCGCGCGCGCTGTTCACGCTTTCCGACCCGCCGCGCAGGATCACCGCGTTGCCCGACTTGACGCACAGCGCGGCGGCGTCCGCGCCGACATTCGGGCGGCTCTCGTAGATCATGCCGATCACGCCGATCGGCGTCACGATCCGCCGGATGTTGAGCCCGTTCGGCCGCGTCCAGTCGGCCAGAGTGCGGGCCAGCGGATCGGGCAGCGCTGCCACGTCCTCCAGGCCGGCCGCCATTGCCTCGATGCGAGCGTCGGTGAGGGTCAGCCGGTCACGGAAAGCGGCGGTGGCGCTGCTCGCCGCTAAGTCGATGGCGTTGGCGTCGAGGATCTCCGACCGGTGCGCGCGCAGTGCGGCCGCCATCCCGCGGAGGGCGTCGTTGCGCTCGGCCTCCGATGCGCGGGCAAGGACGTGCGACGCCTCCCGCGCCGCCTTGGCGGCCCGGTGCAGATGCTGGGTGGCTTCGGTCTCGACGTGCATGGCTCAACGTTTCCCTGCCGCATCCTGCCGCTGAACGGCCCGGCTTGCCAATGCCGCGATCACAGCAGCACCAGGTCGTCGCGATGGATCATCTCGTCGCGGCCGCGCCAGCCGAGGATGGCCTCGATCGCATCCGAGCGATGGCCGGCGATGCGCTCCGCGTCGGCGCTTGCATAGGCCGATAGCCCACGCGCCAGCGCCGCGCCGTTCGGGCCGCGCACGATCACCGGGTCGCCGCGCTCGAAACGGCCCTCCACCGCGCGCACGCCGGCGGGCAGCAGCGAGCTGCCGGCCGCGAGCGCGCGGGCCGCACCCGCATCGACGGCGAAGGCGCCGAGTGGGGCCAGCGCGCCGGCGATCCAGCGTTTCCGTGCCGAGCGGCCTTCCGGCGCGGGGAGGAACCAGGTGCAGCGGGCACCCCGCTCCAGCGCTCGCAGCGGGTGCTCCAAGTCGCCGAGCGTGACCGCCATCGCGCAACCCGCCTGGGTGGCGATGCGCGCCGCCGTCAGCTTGGTACGCATTCCGCCGCTCGAATAGCCCGGCGGCGGCTCGCCCCCCATCGCCTCGATCTCGGGCGTGAGCGCCGGGACCACGGCGATGTGCTGGGCGCGCCCGTCGCGGCGCGGGTCGGCGGTGTAGAGCCCGTCGATGTCGGACAGCAGCACGAGCTGGTCGGCCTGCACCATCTCGGCGACCCGCGCGGCCAGACGGTCGTTGTCGCCGAAGCGGATTTCCGTCGTTGCAATGGAATTGTTCTCGTTGATGACCGGGATGCAGCCGAGGCCGAGCAAGGTGAGCAAGGTCGCGCGCGCGTTGAGGTAACGCCGGCGGTCCTCGGTGTCCTCGAGGGTGAGCAGAAGCTGAGCGGCCGTGAGATCGCGCGCGGACAGCGCCTCGCTCCACGCCTGCGCCAGCCGGATCTGTCCCACGGCCGCGGCGGCCTGCTTCTCCTCCAGCCGCAGCCGGGGTTGCGCGAGGCCGAGGGTGCGGCGGGCCAGCGCGATGGCGCCGGAGGACACCACGATGATTTCGGTTCCGCGCGCACGCAGTGCCGCGATGTCGGCGGCGACGCCGGCGAGCCAGCCGGAGCGCGGCGCCGCCTCCGCCGCGTCCACCACCAGCGCGCTCCCGATCTTGACGACCAGGCGCTGGGCGTCGGCGAGGCGCGGCAGGGAGGTCACGCCGCCCGCGTCCGGCGGGCTTCGCCGACCGCGTTTTGCAGCGCGCGCAGCACCTCCGGCACGCCCTGCCCGGTTGCGCCCGATAGCAGCATCACCGGATGCCCCGACGCGCGGCGCAGCGCCGCGGCGCGCGCGGAGGCCTCGCGCGGCGTCATAACGTCCGCCTTGTTCAGCCCGATCAGCTCGGGCTTTTCGGCGAGCCCGCCGCCATAGGCCGATAGTTCCTCGCGAACGCTGCGCCACGCGGCCACCACGTCGCCCGCCGCGCCGTCGACCAGGTGCAGCAGCACCGCGCAGCGTTCGACATGCCCGAGAAAGCGGTCGCCGAGCCCGGCGCCCTCATGCGCGCCCTCGATGAGGCCGGGGATGTCGGCGATCACGAACTCCTCCGAGGCCGAGAGACGCACGACGCCAAGCTGCGGGTGCAGGGTGGTGAACGGGTAGTCCGCGATCTTCGGCCGCGCGGCCGAGGTGGCCGCAAGTAGGGTGGATTTCCCCGCGTTCGGCAGCCCCACCAGTCCGACATCGGCGATCAGCTTGAGCCTGAGCCAGACCCAGCGCTCCTCGCCGGGGAACCCCTTGTCGGCGCGGCGCGGGGCGCGGTTGGTTGAGGATTTGTAGTGCGCGTTGCCAAAGCCGCCATCGCCGCCGCGGCACAGCAGGATGCGCTTGCCCGGCGCGTCGAGGTCGGCGAGCAGGGTCTCGCGGTCGTCGGCGACGATCTGGGTGCCCACCGGCACCTTGATGACCACGTCGGCGGCCCCCGCGCCGGTGCGGTCGGAGCCCGCGCCGTTGCCGCCCTTGGGGGCCCGGAAGTGCTGCGTGTAGCGGAAATCGATCAGCGTGTTGAGGTTGGCGACCGCCTCGAACACGATATCGCCGCCCTTGCCGCCGTCGCCGCCGTCCGGTCCGCCGAATTCGAGGTATTTCTCCCGCCGGAACGCGACCACGCCGTTCCCGCCGTCGCCGGATCGGACGTAGATCTTGGCCTGGTCGAGGAATTTCATGTCACGGGCCGCGCAATGAAAAGGGGGCCGGCTGCCGCCGACCCCCGCTATATGGTGACTGTCGATTGGGGTGCGGCGCTTACTCGGCGGCGTCCGGCGACGGCGCGGCGGCGGTCGGCGTCCCGGCTGGGGTCACGGAGACATGCACGCGCCCCTCGGCGCGACGCTGGAACGCGACGTGCCCGTCGACCAGGGCGAAGATCGTGTGATCGCGGCCGAGGCCGACATTGCTGCCCGGCTTCCACTTGGTGCCGCGCTGGCGGAGGATGATGTTGCCGGCCACGACCTCCTGGCCGCCCGACTTCTTGATGCCGAGGCGGCGGCCTTCGGTGTCGCGCCCGTTGCGCGACGAGCCGCCTGCTTTCTTGTGTGCCATGAGCGGTTCTCCTCTAGGCCGCCGAGATCCCGGCGACGCGCAGCACGGTGACGTGCTGGCGGTGGCCGTTCTTGCGGCGGCTATTCTGCCGGCGGCGCTTCTTGAAGACGATGATCTTGTCGAGCCGATCCTGCGCGATCACGGTGGCGGTGACGGAGGCGCCCGCGACGGTCGGCGCGCCCAGGGTCAGCGCGCCCTCGCTGCCCAGGGCGAGCACATCGGTGAAAGTGATCGTCGCGCCCGGCTCGGCCTCCAGCTTCTCCACCTTGAGCACGGCGTTGGGCGTGACGCGGTACTGCTTTCCGCCGGTGCGGATCACTGCGAACATCGTTCGGCTTCCTGTATCGGCCCGGCCCTCGCCCCAGTTGAGGCGCGGAGAGACCCGAGCGCACGCAGATCAGGGCCGCCCAGGATCAGCCGGGCGGCCGGGGAGCGCGGGTTATAGCGCCGGCGCCCGCGTTGTCAATCGGATCGGAAGTTCCGGAGGGTGATCCGGTTGCGGACGCGCCCCGCGCTGAGTATAAGCCGCCGCCACCGAGAGGTGACAGAGTGGCCGATTGTGACGGTCTCGAAAACCTCAGCAAGCCGATCACTTCAGAATCCCGAAAACTTCAGCACCATCAATGATTTATCCGTCACCGAGACCCGGTTTGCTGCCCTGAAATTGGGTTGGTTTTCGGGATGTGTGCCACCGTTTGTGCCCCTGGTCCGCTTGCCGTTTTGGTCGGCGTTCCTAGGCCGCTTGTGCCGCCGATGCGGTGTTCGGCCCAGCAGCCTTAACGGCTTCCTGCTCCTCCCAGGACAGGTATCCCAGGTAGGTTTCGGTGGTCTTGACCGATGAGTGACCGAGGTGACGGGACAGCTGATAGATACTCATGCCCGCCTTCAGTGCCCTGATTGCGAAGCCGTGCCGGAGGTCATGCACACGGAACCTGCGGAACCGCCGCCCGGCTTCAGCTTCGCTCGCGATCAGACGGCGCATGGTATCCCGCGCGCTAGCGGCAAAGCTCCGGTAGCGATCGCCGCGCTCGGTGAGGAACAGAAACCCTTCCGGTTCTCCCGCCGCCAACGCCCCGGATGCATCCCCGCCGGGCGTCTTCCATGAGATCACGCGGGGTCGGTTCGTCTTCGTCCTCGTGAGGACAATCTGTCGTCGCTTTGGGTCGACCTGGCTTCGCTCCAGGGTGACAGCCTCGTTCTCCCGCATCCCTGTTTCATTGAGCAACCTGAGGATTGCCGCCATGCCAGGCGGAGCCGAGGCGATCAGCTTTGCCACGTCCTCGGGTGACGGGGGCTGGGTCGGATCCCGGCGTTCGCGGATCAGGCTACGATCGTAGGCGCGCGCCGGATTGTCTTCCCGCCAACCCCAGGCGCAGCAAGCCGCCAGCAGCCGACTGAGGGCGGTAATATCGCGCTTGATCGTGGCGTTTGTCGCCTTGCCAGCGCGCGAGCTCACGTATTCAGCGATCGAGCGTGCCGTGATCGCCTCAACCGTCAGGCCGCCGAATGTGGCTTCGAGCTGCCGCAGGCTGACCGCGTAGCGCTTCGCCACGGTCGGCTTGACTGCACCTGGCAGGACTTCCGCTTGCCACTTTTCGGTGGCCTCCTGCCAGGTGTGGCCAGCCCGGATCTCGGGCGCGGGCCCTGCAATTTTCTCGCGTTGCAGACGGGCTCGGTATGTTTTGACGCGCCGGGCGGCTTCTCGAGGGTCCGACGTCCGCAGAGTCTCCCGGTATTCGCGGCCGCCGACCTTGATCCGGGCCCACAGCGTCGAACCGCGCCAGTAGCAATAGCGCGGCGCCTTGGGTCCATGTCCGGTAGCCATGCCGCCCCTCCGTGATCCAGAGAGGCGATTGGACTCCGGAATGATGGACGGCGGGGATCACGAAGTCGCGTCCGGATCAGGTCGCTCGTGGTCCGGCGCAAACCTGCCCCAGGTCGACGGGATGATGCCGCGTTCCACGTCGTGGAGATCCGACAACAAATCTTCGATCAAACTGCGCGCTAATCTATCCGGGTCATACGTCGTGGATCCCGACTTGCGTCGCCAGCTTCCGAGGTGATCCACAACTACGTGGACGACAGTCCGTCCACCGTCTTGGAACTCGTACGTGCGCTGAACGAACCGGTTGCCGGTTACGCAGATCGACCGACACTTGGGCATAACCGAAATTTCTTTGTGAATGGCAACCACTATCACAAAATTGCGCCCTGATGTGTAATAGGAGTTTTTGATGGACTCTAAATCATGCGCAAGCTAGCCATCGCCCTCACTGCCATGCTATGCGGTTCTGGCGTGGCACGCGCCGATAACTCCGCATGCTGGGGCGACAACAGCCGGGAAGACATCACGTGCGTGCAGATCACGGAGCCGCTGTTGCTCAGCTTCCGAGGGCAGAGCAGGGATTTCGTGCGCAAGGCGATGAAAGCACCCGGAGTTGAGCGGCATCCACATAGCCTGCATTTCCTGAGTAACTATTCCAAGGGCCGTAAAACCGGCTCTGGAGACGTAAACGTCACCTTTGAGGATGGCCGGGCAACGATCGTAAACGCATCCATCGATACGCCTGAGCAGGCCGGACAATTCGAATTCATATGGAATGCATATGCCGCCCCACCATTGGGCCAAGAGTTCGACCGTTCCACGAAGGATTTTGCCCGTCAGCCTTTCTGCTCAGACTTTTCCGGCAAACCCCAAAAATGCAAGGGTGGCAACATTGAGCGCGAACTTACCCTTTCACAGGTGGAATTCGGATTGACGAAAGCGGATGTCCTCCGAGAGCTCAATTCGTCTTGTAACCCCGGCCAGGGCATTGTCGTCAGCGACCCAGCAGGAGACTGCGCCCGGCTCCGTGACCGTCTGCGGTAGCTCGAGAGAACGCGCATCCAGTGCGCCAGCATCGCTAGGCTGAGGCGGCAGGACCCTCCGGAGGAATTGGACGGACGAAGCGGCGTCTGTCCGCTCAGCATCCCGATTGCTACCTGCTGCAAGTGCGCCTGCTGCTGTTCCCGCCAGGCCCGTCCTGATGGCGCATACCCGCCTCGCTTGAGATCGATTTCGCTCATGTTGAATCCGAGATGCTCCGCAATCTGGCCCAAAAGCTTAGCCAGGAGGTCGGTCCGGATATCGTTGAACGTCTTGAACTCCTCCGGGGTCATTTGCCGATCTCCGGGAACCGAGTTCAAGTGGGTCATGTAAATGCGCCAGGCGTTCAGAACGGAGTCTACCCCATAGAACTCGATCTCAACGAGATTCAACGCGGTCACGTGGTCCGGTATGATCGCTTGCCCTCGCGTCGCCAGTAACGTTCGAAACATGTACATCCTACGGTCGCGCAGCCGTCCAGACCTGGCGCTTCGAGACGACATCCACGCGGAGACCAAGATTGCGCCAACCAGACCAAGAGCTGTCGCGAGGACGATGGCCCATGTCTCCCACGAGATCCCCCAGGGGCCTTGGTGGGCGGCCGCAATGGATCGCTGTAGTGCTTCAACAATCTGGGCGGTCTGATCCACCTAATGCTCCCCCGGGTCGTCAGGCTGCGACAATAGGTGATAGTTGAACGATGACACCAATCGGAAGACCACAGCCATGGGTGAGCCACCACCTCCGCTTTGGCTGTGGCACTCTCCGCTTTGGCTGTGGCACTCACGCGGGGGGAGCCCAAAGTTCAGGCGCTTGCAGAGTCCCGTTCAGTCGCTTGCAGAGTCCCGTTTAAGGCCGCTTTTGACGGCTGCCGGACGACATAGATTCCGTAAAACCCCGTGTTTGCTGAGTTTCCAACGCGTCCGAACGGGACTCTGCAAGCACCCTGAACGGGACTCCTCAAGCGGCGATCAGATTGTGCGAGAGCCTGCCTGACCATCAACGCAGCACTTTGACCACCTGAATGGCGCTATACGAAATCATCGTGTCGGGTTGACGATTATCCCCCGAGATCCATCCGCCTTGATGCTCGCTCCAGAGTAGCGCGAACCCAAATATGAAATCCTCGTGGACTTCAACGAGTTCGAAGACCCTCGGCCTCCCCGCTATCCCCGGCATACCGGATGATCAGGTCCAGCGGCTTGTCATCAGCTTGATAGCGGCCAAGGAGATCTTGGAGGAACGATTTGTAGTTTGAGGGCTGCGACATCTCTTCTCCCTGAGTTCAACCGATCGCAGCGGGATATCACATTGGTTCAGGAGGCGGAAAGGGGACACGGCACCGTGTCCCCTTCAACAGTAGCCCACTCAGCGCTTTGGATTAGGCGGCAGATGCCATGGGCAAACGATGCGGCAGGTCCGAGGGATCCTCCAGATGCATCCACCCTATGCGCTCCAGGAGGCCGAAGCAGCGGCCGGTGAGCTCTGCATCGACAAGTGCATCATGCGGCGCCTCTTTGCCGTCCCGGAACCGACAAGAAGAGCTTACGCCAAGCAGCTGGCAAAGCTTGTTGAGATTGGTATCTGGCACGTAGACGTTTGTGCGACCCATCCCCTTCATGTCAGAGAACGCCTTCTTCGTGCAAGCGATCGGGTTGGCCATCGGCTGGAATCCGGCGCGCTCGAGCTCGGCGTCCAGAACCGCGAGATCAAAAGCGACGTTGTGACAGACCACAACGGAATCGCCGATGAATTCCATCACCTCCTTGGCGGCCTCCTGGAAGATCGGTTGCCCGAACAGGTTTATCAGATCGCCTCTGGAGCCGCTGGGATCCCAGGTCATGCCGTTCACCGACGACGCGATCTCTCCCACAGGGCGGCGGGGGTCCACCAGTCGGGAAAAGGACTCGCCGGGAACCCATTCGAGGCCCCGGCGGTCAAAACGAATGGCAGCGACCTGACATATCCGGTCACCGTCGGCACCAGTGAACGGCCCTAGCCCGGTGGTCTCGGTATCGATGACGACAACTTGGTTGCATGTGGCAAACATGACATCGCCCCTCTCAGCAATCAGCAAAATTGAATGAGCCATCCGAGGACGCAGCCCCGACAACCCAACGCTGGTCATCGTCAGACCATTTTCTCGCCAACCTCTCCGCTTTTTTGCGGTCCATAAATACCCTTGGGTCCCCGTAATATTCGCCGTCGGGTCCGGAGATTATCCAGCCGATAATCGTGGTCTTGCATTCGCTCATTGAATTCGTCCCTCTTGTTTGACCTGCCATCTTCAGGCCCGGGCGGTCATTCCCGGACGACAAGGGCGGCAGAGCACCGCCCAGGTTTCGGCTACGAAAGAAATTCTGAAAGCACCTCCGCCAAATCGAGCAGCGCTTCCGACGCCTCGCGCAGGTCTTTGCTGCCCGCTCCGAGAAGGCGAACCGACCGGAGTATCGATGCATGGCTCCCCGCCAGGGTCCGGCGCATCCCTTCGTCAGCCCGGTCGCCCCGCAGCATGCGGGCATACGCATTGGCGGCAGCCGTGATCTCTTTGACGCGCTTGCCCTTGGAAACGTGCATTGTTGTCACCGTGGCGACGGCTCCGCAGACCGCGCTGTCAGCCCTGACGAGTTGAGAGTATTCGGATCTCATGGGTTTATCCCTTCTTGTTGGCCTGCTTTAGTGTCAGGCGGCGTGGATTTCGTTCGTGATGGACTCGCAGATATTGATGAAGCTGCGACGATCGAAGCGGGCCGCCAGAACTTCCATGACCATCCCAAAAGTCCAAGCGGACTGCGGGGACGCAACTTTGAAGCCGTGAACCGCGAGCAACTGAAGCTGAGCCAGGTCGAGAGTTTCAAGCATCTCCCGGAGTGCGACGCGGGCTTCTGATTTTTCTGTAATCATTGTCATCTGCGTGCCCCCCTCAGATCGCCGCTTCGGTCGCCGCGGTACACAGCAGCGGCCACGGCATCGTCAGCGGCCGCGGGAAGGCGTCCGATGCCACATCCCCGCTCAAGACCTCCCACAACCAAGGCCGGTCGGCATCGCGGCTAGCAAACGCAACATGATCGGCGTCCGGGCGCGTCCTGATCATGAGTTTCCCTTGCCGCACGGCAGCCGACACTCCGAGTGACGACAGCTCGCTGGCCAGGTCTTCCAGGGAGTGCCCGAGAGCCTCGCTTGTGAGATCGGCGTGCAGGAGCTCGACTGCGCCCGCAAACGCGGTCCCCAATGTCACGCGGTTCAGGCCGAACATGGGCTGACCCTTGGAGTTTTTGACTGTGTAGCTGCCACCATGAGCGACGAGAAAATAATCGTGTTTACCGGAAGCCAGCACGAGGATGCCTTCGCCCGGATAGGCTTCGTTCACCGTAAGATTTCGGCAATAAGTCAGCGCAGAAACAAGCAGTCAGAATATCCGAGCCGCGCACGGCTACGTCAGGGGACGTGAACATTCGGTTTGTGCCTCCCAGCACTTGGAAAAGGTTGCTGGGATGATTGTAGGTTCACAAGCCTACTGAATTCAAGTATTCCGGGACACAAACCTTCCGAAAAAGTTTGTCAACATTGGATAGTCCGGTCTACACACATTTCTAGGCTTACAGGACTTGTCCGATCCGCGGCAGCGCCATAATATTGAGTGACAACCAGAAGTCGGGGCATCCAAACCATGGACATCAGTAATCGTTCATTGCGTGAGATTTTCACCGCACGCGTTTTCGCATTCCTCGCCGAAACCGGTATGCCGTCGTGGGTCTTTGGGCTACGAGCGGTCGGGAACAATAAGTTCTGGGCCGACTACCTAGGCGGCAAGCCCATCAAAATGAGCACGGTCGACCGCGTAGAAGCCTTCATGAAAGCCGAGCGCGCCCGCCTGGCTGCGTCCGACAATCAAAAGGAGGCTGCGTGATGTCAGACCGCAAGCCAACGCTCGTCATCGATTTCGACGTTTGCCATGATTACTCGTCTCCTTGGACGGACGCGCTGACGATATCAGATCGCGTGGTCCCGGGATTTTTTGAGTGGGCCTACCAGGCCCAGCAGATTTTCCGACTGGCAATCTACAGCTGCCGCTCGAGCGCACCGGGTGCAATCGCGGCTATGGAGCGGTGGATCCGCGTCGAACATGCCCTATGGCTCGAATCTAAGGCCCCCGGTTTCGATCTCGGCGTCCTTGAGGTCGAGTTCCCGGCAACCAAGCCCGCAGCATTCCTGACGATCGACGACCGCGCGCTTCAGTTCACCGGCGATTGGTCGGACTTCGACCCGCAGGCGCTCCGAGCGTTCAAGCCTTGGCACAATAAGCCGCGCTTGCTGGCGGCACCGGTGGCGGTGACATGATCTCCGAAAGAGAGGAAACCGGAATGAACAATTGCAACACGGAAGCTGCTCCGCAAGGTGACCAGAGCCAGACTACCCCGAGCGACAGAACGAGGCGTGGCATTCGATGGTTGCGGCCATTGTTAACTGGCAGTCGAATCACATGGACGGGTGGGAGAAGTTCATGTTTGCCGGTCGTCTCGGACCTGTGTACGTATCGATCTCTACGGCGTCCATCCAATCCGGACACCTTCGATCTTATCGATCGAGAGACGGGCGAACTCATCAAGTCAGCGGAGCCAGCCCGAACCCGCAATAGCCGATTGACGCTGGGGCTTGGTTACGGAGAGCCGAAACCCGCGCCTCGAATTTCTCGATGATGCTCTGGTAATATGCGATCGCCCTTGATGTTGGCTCCCCGTTCCCATATCTTAGGAACAAGAAGCCATCATTCAGGGAGGCAAGCGTGACGGATATCGACGCAATGTTCGCGGAGAGTGAGGCGAATTGGTTGGCAGAACACCCGCATTGGGTGGCCTTCTACGTGACCGGCACCGTGGGCGGAAAGCGGATCGACTACACTCACCGCACAAGTTTTCGGAAACCGATCAAGCTATATGACGACGAGCCCGGCTGCGAGTTTCGGAGGCTGTGCGCCCGGATGATCATCCGGACCAAGGCGGCAAACGGCCTGCATCCGTCGACCGCTTCCAAATTCTTTGCGGTGCACGTCCACGATTGGTCGGACAGCTTCGACGAGGCTCAGGAGGCATTCCATCAATGCCGGTAGACCTCATCACCAAGGTGGGGATCGCTTTACACGGAGCGGACTGGCAATCCCCGCTGGCCCGCGATCTCGGAGTCTCCGGACGACTGGTACGCTACTGGGTCTCCGGCGCTCGTCCGGTTCCGAACTGGGTCGCTGAGGCTCTCCCCGGAATCGTGAGCGCCGCGATTAGCAAGCACCAGGCTGACATCGAACGGCTCAAACGGCTCCAACGACTCTTATCGAATACTAGGACATCAACAGCAGCCTGACGGCGTCAGGCATCAAGAGGAGGATCAAATGTTCGAAATTTTAGCCCCTGGCGGACTGGCCCTTGGGGCGACTTACTATGCTTTGAACGCTTTGGCGGACCGCGTGCTGCCGGTCACTGTATCCGTCCAAGTCCCGAATCCGACGGACCCCGCACACCTGGAGGACGTCATCGCAGAGATGAGGCCCCGCGGATCTCCGACGGTTCTCGCCGTCAGAGCCCTGGACGGCTGGTGCGCGTTGGAAGGTAGCCATCGAGTCACCGCCGCCGCGAAGTTGGGACTGCCGATCACTTTCGTCGAAGTGCACCCAGACACGCTGATCGAGGGTCATGACGCCGGGGACATGGGGCCAAACGGTTGGACCGCCCACGATCGCCCGGTCACCGCCCGCTCTCTATGTACTTGGATGCAGCCCCAGGTCGTGGAGGTCAGGGACACACTGATCCGCGTGACACGGCACTATGGCAGGACTGCCACCTGCATCAGCAAGCTGCATTGACACGCTCAGAAGCCCAAAACCCGACCGACAACGAACAGCCCTCGCCCTCCAGGCGGGGGTTTCCGTTTGCATGAGTGCGCGCACGATTACGCATTCGTATGGTCATACGTCAAATCGAAGGTCGCCCGGTTTTCGGGTCGGAGGGCTGAGGATCGGGAAAATGTTGTCAAATCGATTTTTGGCTTCGTCCCCCCGTTACTTACTGGCTGGGTAACACCGAAAATGAATGGGGTAACAAGAAATTTGTTCCTGGGAACGAGTCCGGGTAACAACAATTATTAGTTTTCCCCCCTGATTTTCCACTGTATTTGACCGTATCGCGACCGCCGATGCGCCGTATGGAAACGGTTTATAAGCGTGATTCCCCGGTATTAATATCAGTTCGGCGAAAAAACCGATAATAGTTACACACGCGCGTTGTGGAATGCAATCGCGAAAGCAAAAATAGGTTATCGGCAGGCATTAGCCGACCAAATCTCTTTGCATACGAGGGCATCATGCCAGCAAATGAACTATTCGGGGCGACGGTGCGCGTTCAGGCCATTCAAACATCAGTCAGCCTAGAAACGCCTCGGACGGCCCAAAATCAGGTTATCTTCCACTCCTAGTGGAGCGAATTTAACGCTTGGTGCCCTCGACGCACGGCGGCGATGATCTTGTCCGGGTCCTTGGTCCAGCGGAAGGGGCGCGGGTCGTCGTTGGCCTGTGCGACGTAGCGATTGATTGCCTGCTGGAGCGAGACGATGGAATGGAACACGCCGCGCTTGAGCCGCTGCTTGGTGAGTTTGGCGAAGAAACCCTCGACGGCGTTCACCCAGGACGCCGAGGTTGGCGTGAAGTGGAACGTGAAGCGCGGGTGCCGTGCGAGCCATCCGATCACCTTGGGGTGCTTGTGGGCGGCGTAGTTGTCCAGGATCACGTGGATCAGCTTGCCGGCGGGGATGTCGCGCTCGATGGCGTTGAGGAAGCGGATGAACTCCTGGTGGCGATGGCGCTGCATGCAACGGCCGATCACGCGGCCCGCCAGCACGTCGAGGGCTGCGAACAGTGTGGTCGTGCCGTGCCGCTTGTAGTCGTGCGTCATCGTGCCGCACCGTCCGCGCTTGAGCGGCAGACCCGGCTGGGTGCGGTCCAACGCCTGGATTTGGCTTTTCTCGTCGACCGACAGCACGACGGCGTGGGCCGGCGGATCGACGCACAGACCGACGATGTCACGCAGCTTGGCCGCGAAGCGCGGGTCGTTGGACAGCTTGAATTGGCGCAGCCGGTGGGGTTGCAGGCCATGCACGCGCCAGATGCGCTGCACCGAGCTGACGCTGATCAGGACCTGCTTGGCCATCGCCGGCGCGGTCCAGTGCGTCGCTTCGCCGGGAGGCGGCCCGAGTGTGAGCGCCACCACCCGTTCGGCGACCTCCGGGGCCAGCGGTGCGATGCCCGGCGGGCGGGTCTTGTCGCGCAGCAGGCCATCCACGCCCTCCTGCATGAACCGCTCCTGCCAGCGCCAAACGCAGGTCTTGGCCACCCGCGCCCGACGCATGATCTCGGCCGTGCCGCAACCTTCGGCGGTCAGCAGCACGATCCGCGCGCGCCAGGCGTGTTTCTGTGGCCTGTTGCGGTCGGCGGCGATGACGAGCAGCCGCTCGCGGTCCGCAGGAGTGACGTCGACGATGGTGCCAGTGCGCATACGCCCGAGTTGCACGCCGATCCGAGCCGGGGGAATCCCAAAAGGACTCGACCGTCAGATTTCATCCACTAGCAACAACGGTCTGGCGCAGATGACGACGCGCCAGGCTCGCACGATTTTCCAGGTTGTCTCGGGCAGCAGCGCACCGACGAACTATGTGCCTCTGTATTTGGTAGCCTCGGACGGCAGCTCGATCTCGCAGGGCAATGTTTCGGTTCACCCTGACGCTCCGTTCCTGACCACGAAACTGCCCCAAGCGGCATCCCGAGCTTACGTTGACAACGCCGTGGCTCCTTTGGCAACGACGTCGTACGTCAATGCGGACGTCGCCCCGCTGGCTTCTGTAACGTATGTCAACAACGCGGTGGCTCCGAAGGCTCCGAACGACAGCCCGAACTTGACCGGCACGCCGCAGACGCCAACTCCTCCGGACGGCGACAGCACGGCCAAGATTCCGAACACATACTGGGTGAACCGAGCCATCGGAGAAGGTCTGGCGACAATCCGGCCCGGTTTCAGTCAGCTTGTCGCGTTCGAAACCACGCAGTGGTGGACGGTCCCGGCAGGCGTAACTCTGGTCAAAGCCACGGTCGTTGGCGGCGGCGGCGGCGGCAACGGATCTGACGGCGTTCATGGTGGCGGAGGCGGTGGAGCTGGCGGCTCGGCAATCGGAGTTTTTGGCGTAACCCCCGGACAAGCAATCCTGATCACGGTTGGCGCAGGCGGCGCACGCGGACCCGGTGGCCATGACGGAAGCGCTGGTGACGGCGGCACGTCCAGCTTCGGGGCCTATTGCTCAGCAACCGGCGGCGGTGGCGCAATCGGGGGTGGTGGTGCTCATCCCGGCAATGGCAGCGGCGCGTTGGCCAGCCTGGCGGAAACGGCACGGACGGCGACGAGCAGGGCGCAGGCGCGTACGGGCTCTACGGCGGCAACGGCGGTTCCAGCATGTTCGGTGGCGGTGGGCGCGGCTCCACGGTGGACAATGGTGCCATGAACGGCGCGGCTTGTGGATCTGGCGGCGGCGGCGGATATGGCCCTGGTTCCTTCGCGGGCGGTGCCGGTCAAGTCGGCATCGTAATCCTACAATACTGATTTTTGGCTGGGGATTTCCCACATGTCTGAAACAACCAATGCAGGAGCGGGAATTCCCGCCCCTGATTTTCCTTCCATGCACGTGTTCGCGCGCATCGACAGCAGGCGGGTGGCGGAACTCATTTCGAGCCAGTGGGATCCGAGCAAGCATATGCACAGCGATCTCGTGTGGGTGGACATCACCACGGTTTCACCGTTGCCTCAGGGCGGCTGGAGTTATGATGCCCTCAACAGGCAAATTCACGGCTCCGCCTCCTCCTCCGGCCCCGACACCGGCTCAGCTCGCCCTCAAAGCTCTGGCGGCCGGTTGCCAGATCGTTAGCACGGGAACGCCTGCGCTCAATGGGACGTATGACGTCTCCCAGCGCGCGCAGATGCGAATCGCCGCGATCGAAACCGGTGTTCTGGCTGGCAAGGGCTTGCCAGGTGGCGCCGCTACATTCCCGTATCCGGACGCCTCGGGCGCGTATCACCTTTTTACTGCCGACGCGTTCGCGACATTCGGTGCAGCAATCCGAGACTACGTTTTTGGACTCGAGGCCGTGGTCGGCGGAGCGTCCACCGTGCTGCCATCGCAGCCGGTGACGATCGCGTAGCCCTCGTGTGCCGTCCATGCGGGCTTGCCCAGCAGATCCTGTTCAACGTGCTGCTCGGCTGCGATCTCTTTCTGAACACTTTGCTCCTCGGGTGTCCGAGGGAAACAATCAGCCGTCGCACAGCCCGTGCACGTTCGGCGGGGTCTCGGTCGGCCGCGCGGTTTTGCGTGTTTCTGACATGGGCTTCAAACCGCTTGGGTTTCGCGCAAGCAGATCACTGCACGTGGGCTCTCGCAAACGAAATCACGACCGGTCCCGAAATTTGGCATTGGTCGCCGCCTCAGCCTCCTCCCGGAATTTGAATCCTCTATTTTTGAGTAGCCACCGATGACGAACCCTCACTCCCCGCCCGCGCAGACCGCTCCTCGGACGCAGCCTTCACAAGGACGCCGCGCGTCCGATGACGAGCGCTGGCACGTCTCGAAGACATTGCCGCTCGCGCTTGTTGTCAGCCTGGTGACCACCGTAATCGGTGGAATCTGGGCGATCTCCGCGGAGCGCACCGAGGCCGTCATTCACTTCGCCGAGCAAGACCGGCGCTTGGACCGCTTGGAAAATTCCGTCGACGTTCAACACAGGCAGATCAACGACTTGCAGCGTCAGATTTCCGATCGGCTCTCCGAGCTTTCAGAACGGTCAGCTCGAATCGAAGTCACGCTCGGCATAATCGTCAAGCAGCGCCAGCCCGGCACAAACTGACAGGTCGACAGAAATTTGCTTGTCGTTTGCAAAAACACCCGTCGATTAGCTTGTATTCTGTAGGTGCGTCGGCCTACTATTTTCAATAGTGCGGCAGGATACCGCATTCTAGCAACCTTGTTTACAAAGAGGTCAAATAATGGCCCGCAAGGCGACATTATCAGCAGACGCCATACTTGCGTCCGTAGCAGAGCACGGCGGCGTTCGCAAAGCCGCAGCTGCCCTGGGTTTCCCGTATTCCTCGTTCCAACTCATGGCTGCCAAGGCCAAGGCATCGCAGGCTCCGGTGGCCCCGTCTCCGACCCATGTCGCAGTGGCTCCCGGTTTGCAGCTGACGCCTGAGATGGCGACGGTCCTCCAAGCTATGGCGGCCGCATTCGGTGTGGTGCAGAAGCCCGTTACGGTCGCCCCTGCCGAGAAGCCCCGCTATCGCATTCCGGCGGGTTCGCGCGCGATCGAGCCTTCGAGCGATCTCCTTCGTGGCATCGCAGCCAAGCGGGAAGAAAGGGCTGGCCGAAAGAAGGATGAGGGCCGTCCGGTTGCCGGTGGCACTCTCGAGCCGCCGGAGAGTCGGACGATTCGGCTCACCGGGAAACGCTACATTCTCGCCGCCGCGCAGAACAACACTTACGTTCATTCCGGGCTCATGGCGTCACTCGGTCATCTTCGCGACAGCAAGCATGCGGAGATGCTGGTCTCCCGCCTCAGCTACAACAAAAATGGTTGGGGCCAGGCGCAGAACATCACGAAGTTGGACGGCGACGATGAGGGCAATGACGAGGTGTGGTATGATCCGGCGATCTCGGAGTTCGTCTGCGATCACTCTGTCAGGCTTGCGGAAGACCTAATCTTCTGCGGCGAGCTCGACATTCTGCCGACGGCGGTCGATCCGTTGTCCGGCTTCGACAGCTACACAAAAGACGCCTCCGCAATCATCCCGCACACCAAAGTGGCAATGAAGTCACTGGCGACGATGAAGCACGAGGCGGCAAAATTCCTTTACACGACGGGAGCCGTAACCCAACGCAATTACATCCAACGCAAAGCTGGACAGAAGGCCGAATTCCACCACGTGTTCGGAGCCCTCTACGTCGAGATCGATGATGAAGGCAATTGGTTTGCCCGTCAGCTGATTGCCGACGACACAGGCTCCTTCCAAGACCTCGACGTGATCTACACGCCGACGGGGATTCGGCATTCGCACGTTGAGGCGATCACGTGGGGCGACTTCCACGAGGAGAAATCAGATCCGGCGGTGTTTGCAGGCTGCTTCAGCGGTCGCAACTCGATGCTCGAAGTGCTACGCCCGAGACAGCAGCACGTGCATGACTTAGCCGACATGAGGGCAAGGAATCATCACAACCTCAAAGACCCCCATTTTATGGCTCAGATGCACCATAGCGGGCTCGATCGCGTCGAGGACGACATGGCCCGTTGCGCCTCAAAGCTCGAGGCCATCGAGCGGCCTTTGTCAGACCGTTGTGGTTGAGAGCAATCATGACCAGGCGCTACGGAAGTGGCTTTGCGAAGCCGACGGCCACCGAGACGCTCCGAACGCCCGCTACTGGCACTTCTGGAACTACAAGATCTTCGAGGCTATCGAGGCTCGGCAAGATCTGTTCGTCTTCGAGGAGGCGGTTCGAGCCAAAGCCAAGACCTCGCTGGCGAACACAACGTTCCTTCGAGAGGATACAAGTTGGATCATTTGTGAGTCGTCAGGCGGCATCGAGTGCGGTCTGCACGGTCATCGGGGACCGAACGGCAGCCGGGGATCTCCGAAAAGCTATCGTCAGCTTGGGCGGCGGTGCAACACCGGACATACGCATTCTGCGGGAATCGTGGATGGCGTGTATACGGCAGGCGTCTCCGGGTCGCTGGACATGGGATACAATATCGGTCCGAGCTCATGGAGCCAAAGCCACATCGTCACGTACCCTTCAGGGAAACGGGCGGTCGTTACCATGCGCGGTCCGCAATGGCGGGCAGCCTGAGCAATGGTCAGCGATGAAAACACCACATGAGGGCCTGTAGAATCCAGTTCGACTTCTCGGTCCGTGCCGCCTCCGTTTCGGGTTCATCAATGGTATCGTTCAGCCTCTCCAGGCTGTTTTGAAGACGTTCGTGTATCCTGGCGCTGGCTTACATGAATCGTAACCGTTGCGGCGGCATCACCTACAAATTTTGCGCGCGTGTTGAGACGATGTCGTCCGTTGCTGATTGACGGAGGGTGCGGCGATGGATGGCATGGTGAAAGGTGACGGCTTGCCCGGCGACGGCGGTGAAGGTTGGCTTCACTCTGGTTCTCGCAGGCGACGGTGGCCCGCAGCCCGCAAAGCGGTGATCGTGGCTGAGAGTTTGGTGGCCGGCGCAAAAGTGTCGGAAGTCGCGGCGCGACACGGCGTCAATGCGAATATGTTGTCGGCATGGCGCGGTCAGGTGTCGGCGGGCGGCAAGACGAGGAGCGGGCCAAAATCTGCGCCGATTTCCTCGGCTGTCACTTTTGCGCCGGTGAAGGTCGTCGCGGCAGGACCGCAGTCCGATGCGCGGGCTGATGTCCGACCAACGGCCGGCGCGATCGAGATCGTGCTGGGTGATGCAAGCATACGGGTGATGAAGGGTGTCGACACGGCGACGTTGTCGCGGGTGCTGGCGGCGGTGCGGGGCGGCCGGGCTTGATCGCGACGCGGGCGGGGCTGCGGGTATGGGTGGCGACGCAACCGATCGATTTTCGCCGCGGCGTGCACGGGCTTGTCGCGCTGGTCGCGCAAGCACTCTGCGCTGATCCATACGGGGGTGAGATATTTGTATTCCGTTCGAAGCGAAATGATCGGATCAAGCTGCTGGCGTGGGACGGCAGCGGCATGGTCCTGGCAACGAAGTGGCTGGAGAGCGGCAAGTTTTCCTGGCCGCCGGTGGCTGATGGGGCGATCTGTCTTTCATCGACGCAACTGGCGTTGCTGCTCGACGGACTGGTCTGGTCGCAAGCGGCTGCCCCTGTCGTGAAAAAGCCAGTTCTGGTCGGATAATTCCAAATCTGCTCTTGGCGACGCGGCGCGCAACTTGGTACGATTCGCCCATGCCGTTGCGCCGCGCGGACCTGCCCACCGATCCCGACCTGCTCGCCGAACTGGTGTTGCGGCTCGACGCCGACAACGAGCGGCTGCGGGCGGCGTTGCACTCGGTCAATACCCTGCATTTTGGTGCGAGATCCGAGCGTCTGGTGACCCTGGTCGAGGCCCAGATGACGCTCGGGCTCGGCGACCTGGCTGCCGGAACCATGCCGCCACCAGCCGCCAATGACGACGGCGCCGTAAAACGAAAGGCGTCGTCGAAAGGGTTCCGCAAGCCGGCGCGGCGCAACAACGGCGCGCTGCCCAAACACCTGCCGCGCTGCGAACAGATCATCGAGCCGGACAGCACGATCTGCCCGTGCTGTGCCTGCCGGATGCATCGTATTGGCGAATGCGTCCACGAAGCACTCGATGTGATCCCGGCCATTCTGCGAGTGCTGCGCACGGTGCGGCCGAAATACGGCTGTCGCGGCTGCGAGAGCGCGGTGGTACAGGCGCCCGCGCCGTCGCGGTTGATCACGGCGGGTCTGGCGTCGACCGCGCTGGTCGCCTGGGTGGTGGTCTCGAAGTTTGCCTGGCACATGCCGCTCAACCGGCAGACCCAAATGCTGGCTGGCCAGGGGGTCACGCTCGACCGCTCGACGCTGGTGCATTGGGTCAACCGCGCCGCCTGGTGGCTCGAAGGGCTGTATGACCTGCAACTGCGCACCATTCATGGCTTCCCGCGCATCTTCTGCGACGAGACGCCATTGCCGGTGCTCGAGAAGGGTCGGCGCCGCACCCGCAAGTGCCAGCTTTGGGCGCACGCGGTTGACGACCGGCCATGGCAGGGGCCGGCGCCCCCGGCGGTGGCTTACGTGTTCGCCACCGGCCGTGACACCGCGGCGATCGTCGCGCAACTCGGCGACCGCTTCGCCGGCGTGATGCAGGTCGACGGCTATGGCGCCTACAAGGCGCTGACCCGGCGCACCGAGCCCGGCCGGATCCGGCTGGCGTTTTGTCTCGCGCATGCACGCCGTAAGTTCGTCGCCGTGCACAAGACCACGCAATCGCCCATAGCGCTGGAGGTGGTCGAGCGGATCGCCGCGATCTATGCCATTGAGGACCGCATCCGCGGCGGCACGGCCGAGCAACGGTGCGTGGTGCGCCAGACCGAGAGCGAGCCGCTGATGAACGACCTGAAGCGGCGGCTGACCGGGCTGCTCGAGGGATTGTCGGTCAAGTCGACCCTGGCGAAGGCGATCCGATACACGCTTCGGCATTGGCCCGGCCTGACGATGTTCCTGAGCGACGGACGCGTGGAAGTCGACTCGAACACTGTCGAGCGTACCATGCGGACGATTGCCCAGGGCAGGCACAGCTATCTCTTCGCCGGTTCCGAACGCGGCGCGCGCAATTGGGCCATCCTCGCCTCGCTTCTCACCACGGCGCGGCTGAACGCTGTCGACCCGCTGACCTGGCTGACCGACGTGCTGGAGCGCATCGTCTCGGGCCGAACCAAGAACCATCAACTGCACGAGCTGTTGCCATGGGAATGGAAGGCGACCCGCGCCGCGCAGGACGTGAAAGCCGCGGCATGATCCACCGGCCTGCCGACCCGGCGCCGGCCGCATCCGGCGTGGCGCGGCCGCCGATGTCGCTCGACGAACTCGATCGCTGGCTGCGCGCACCACGCCAGCGCAAGCCCGCCGCCGACGGCATCGCCATGCTCGACGGTTTTGTCGCCGCCATCGTCGCCGGGCCAGCCACCTACGAGCCGCTCGGCTGGCTCTGCCCGCTGCTCGGCGTGACCAGGGACGCCATCAACGATGGCGATACCGAGGAATACGCCGTGCTCGCCGCCGCGGCCCAGCATCACAACGCGCTGGCCGTAGCGCTGAGCGAGGCGCCGGGACGCTTCGCGCCAATCTTCGGACGCGATGCCCACGGCGCCATCGACGTCGGCCCGTGGTGTCGAGGCTTCCATGCCGCCATCCAGCTCAATCCAAAATTCTGGCAAAAGCTGCTGCCCGCCCGCGGGCTGGCGCATAGGTGGCTGATCCCGATCCTGGCGCATTGCACCAACGCCGACGGCCGGCCGGTCCGTGGCGCGCCGCCGCACGGTCCGCTCACCGAATTGGCGCAGTTCGACACCCACCGCACGATCCCAGGCGATGTCGCTGCCATCCGCGAGTTCTGGGCTCCCACCCGATACAACTTACACTCCTGACCGCGCCTGCCACGCGCGTGTAATCTCGCCTCACGCAAGCCGCGTCGCCAAGGTGCTGCGCCCGCAACGGTTACCATGAATCCTTCGATTCTGTCCGAGTCCAGATAGGACGAGTGCCATCGTGCCTTCGGGTCTTTTGCGTCGCCACGGATCACCGCCTGGTGGAAGGAATTCGCTTCGCGGATGGCCTCGGCAGCATCGATAATATTCGTGATGGCGTCCTTGCTGAGGAGCGCATGATCCCGCCATCGCGACAACTCAAACTCTTGCTCGGCATCAAAATGATGGGACGGGATCGGCGGTGCCTCCTCGGACAGACCAGGTTCTTGGTTAGACCGGTTTTGAGCTTTCTCGGCAGATGACGCAGCAGCAAAGTAGAGTTTCTGAATGATCCGGCGCAGGCGATATCGGTAAGCGGCCTGTCGTGCTTTGTGCGCGTTTTCCGCAATTCGTATTTGCCTCAAGGCTGCCCTGTAGGCGAGGACGCCAGCACCAAGGGCAAACAAGCCCGCGGCAAGCGTCATCCCGCCCTGAATGACTGCCGCCCAGATTGCGTTCTGAGCACCGATCTTGGCGGCATGGATGGTTGCTTGCGCCCCGATGCAAGCCGACGCGATGTCGCTTGCTGGCGGCAAGCTTCGCAGAAGTGTAGCGCAGTCGGTCACGCGTTCAGATCTCCGGCTTCCTCATCTCATCTACGATATCCCACCACCACAGACCCCGCCCAACCAGGCGGGGTTTCTGCATTTCAAGGCCCGACATCATGCCAGCATTCGAGAAAGCCTTCGCAATCGTCATCGGCGAGGAAGGCGGCTATACAACAGACCCGAGAGATCCTGGGAACTGGACAGGCGGCGCAGCAGGCGTAGGTGTTTGCGCTGGCACGAAATACGGTGTCAGTGCCAAGACTTACCCGAATGTTGACATTCGCAATCTGACCCTCGCGCAGGCGCAAGAAATCTATCGCCGGGATTTCTGGAGCCGGATTCACGGAGACGATCTGCCTCCCGGCCTGGCGCTCTTGGCGTTCGACGCGCTGATCAACGGGGGGCACCCCGCGCAGTGGATTCAAGCAGCGGTCGGTGTCGTACAGGACGGCAACGTCGGACCCGTGACGCTTGCAGCAGCTCGAGCCGCGTTTGCGAAACCCGACAGGGGCGCAGCTGCGATCACCGAATTCCAGGCGCAACGGCTCGCCTACCTCACCGGCCTGGCAGGCTGGACAACTTACGGAGCGCACGGTGGACAGCCCAAAGGCTGGGCCCGGCGCGTCTGCTCACTCATCCCCGAAGCCCTCTCCATTACGGACTAACACCAATGCACAACGACGAAATCATCACTCATACCGGATCCGGCTCGATGCCGGGAGGATCCGGCGGGCTCGTAATCTATACCCGGAGCCCTCGCGCCTGCCTTCAGGCGCTCGAAATGTTCCGTCGGATCGCCCGGTCGTTCCGGCTTTCCGGATCCTGACCCGCGAAACCGACTTCCATTCCAGAGAAGACCAATCACATGAACGCAAAATTTTCGGCCTGGCTCAAGCAGCCCACGACGGTTGCCGCCATTTCAACAGCTGTCGGCACCGTGTTTGCCGCAATGTCGGGCCAGATGTCCTGGGCAGCTGCGGCACCGATTCTCGTCGCAACCCTCGTCGGCGCAATCATGCCTGACAACAGCGCCGCGAAGACCGGCGCGCAAACTTCTGACTGCCGACGTGGTGCAGATTGCGGAAGCCACAATCGTTGCCAAAGGCGCCTCCAAGGCGACCATTGCCGCCCCGAAGGTAGCCGGGGGCGCATCGTGACCACTGAAATCGGAATCCGGCTGATCGCCGAAGCCGTGATGCTCAAGGTCACCATCAATGGCAAGTCGACGGTTCTCGAGCTCACGCGCGACGAGGCGCAAAGCATCCGCGACAGCCTGGACAGCTGCATCTATCTCATCGAAGTAGGCGGCAGCGTAGCGCCCGACTACGCCAGCTTTTTGTCGACGCTACCCGACCCCCGCAAACACGCATAGTCTCTGCGCAACCGAGCCTTTTGAGCCGCCCCTGGGAGACCGGGGGCGGTCTTTTTGCGTTCAGCCGTCTGATCTATGCTAACTCAGCAAACATGGAAGCCGGTAGCAGGATGCAAGAAGACCCGAAGATTGGCTTGTTGATCATGAGTGCCTTGTTCCGGGGCGACGAAATCACGAGCCACACCCACGAATTCGATCCGGAGTTTTATAAGCCCCTTCCGCATCTGTATTGCATTCTCGTCGCCGATAGACCGGCAGGGCCTTCGAGGTTTGTCGCGGGCATGATTATTAAGACGAGCCGGAGCCACCACGACGAACACGAATTCAGAGAAGCAGTCATGGGCCTTCTCGCCATGAGCCCGCCACTCAGCAAGGTCGCAGGCAAGGCCCTGAGTTTCGTACCCGGCCGGGTGACGATGGCAGATCCGGAACCGGTCACCGAGGAGGAGTGCCTCCGAATCCTCGCCATGCAGCTTTACAAACACAAACCACCTGCCGGGAACGCTTGATCGTTCCCGGATTCGGTTCCATCGAACATTAACCTACCAGCACGACCCCGATACGAAGGAGGTAATACCGACCTTGTTTCGTTCCAGGTCACAAAATGTTTTGCGTTCCCTGTCACAGAATGCTTGATTTCGTTCCAAGGAACGAAATACATTATGTTCCAGGGAACGAAATCAGTTTGAGGGTGCCATGGGACGCAGGCCAATCGGAGACGTCGCAATGAGCGGGGCGGAGCGTAAGCGGCGTCACCGCGAGCTGGCAGCCGGGCAGCAGGCGGCAACCGCCGAGCAGATCGACCAGGCGCTCCTGAGGGTCTTCCGGAATCACTGCATGGCGGAACTCCGAGGGGCTCAACGGGAAACGCTACACGACGACGATAGACATTCTCATCGAAGTCTCACGGCAGTTCGCGGCGAGCGAAAAGCGGAGGGTGTGGGAGCGCCTGGGTGCGACCTACCGCAGCATCGAGGAAGCCGAGGAGTGGGAGGATACCCTGGCAGTCTCTGGGATGGCAGAAGTCGAGTAGGCCAACTCCTGGTCTTCAGGTCACCCATATGTGCCCGGCTGCCTGTGCCCCTGTCTGTGCCACCCAGCCGCGCGGTATTCGCGTTCTGTTCCCCCTTCACGCCGCCCGGAAACATCGCTAAGAGCCCACCTTAAGCCACGGAGAGGTGACAGAGTGGCCGATTGTGACGGTCTCGAAAACCGTTGTACGTGCAAGCGTACCGTGGGTTCGAATCCCACCCTCTCCGCCAGGATGTCGGCTCCTTCAATGCATTAGCTCGATTCAGGGGGAGAGACCCCACAGAGACCCATCACCGGCAATGCGACCGTGGGCAAGCCGGGCGACGGCGTCTCCTTGGGTGCCCCGCATGATCGGCGCGCTCGACATCTTCACGCCGAAGCCGCTCTCGAGTTTGGATGCGGTGATCGACGCAAGGGACAACGTGCTGAGCCGCGCCGCGCCGCGCATCGCCCGCGGCGTGCGGCGCGAATTTCTATGACGACCTGCGGCGCGCGGCCGAGGCGCGAGAGATACCTCGCGACCGCGCAAGCGCCGGCGCTGCGCGAGGGCCGCGTGTTCACGCCGATCGCGTATGGCGGCATCGAATTCTTCGACGACAGCATGGAGGGAATCGGCGCGATGGAGTTCCTGCGTCCCGACGACGCGCATTTCTTCCCGGTGGGCATCCCGGAGCTGTTCATCGAGGCGGACGCGCCGGCGCCGTACGCCGAGACCGTCAATACGCTTGCGCTACCACGATACGCCATGCAGGAGATGATGCCCTTCGACAAGGGCATGGAGATCGAAGCTGCAACAGAACGTCCTGCCTTTGCACCGCCCCCGCATGCTGATCAGCGGCGTGCTGACCGACGCGCCATGAGCGCGCGGATGACCTGCCGGACGAGCTGGGGCGGCGTTTGCTGAACGATGTCGCCGTGGTGGAGGCGTTCACCGCTGCCGGGCGGCCGCTGATCGAAGCACTCTTCGCGGTGCAATGCGGTCTCCGGCTCGACCAGGTGCGGCGCGAGCTGGGCTCGCGCGCGCTGTCGCTGTCGCTGCCGCTGGCGCTGACGTTCGCCGCAATCGTGCCGCGCTGGGCGCGGGCGGGCTGATCCGCCGGTGGTCGCGGCAGCGGCGGGTGGCAGGTGGCCTTGCGCGCGGATAGCATGGACGGATCGGCGCGGGTTTCAGGCCCTCGCGCCGAAGCGGGGGCGGCGGCGGGCGATCTCCTCCGTCGCCGCTTTCCGCCCGGCCAGGTTGACGCCAGCCGTCGCGCGGTGCCACCGAATGGGGTCTGCGCCCGAAAAAGCCGCGGTGCCGCCGCCGCGACTGCCTGCGCCCCTTGCTGCGATCCGGGGCGTTGACCGACCGTGCCTACGCCGCCGCCGAGGCGCTGCGAGGGCTCGCCGAGCGAGCCGAGACCCGGATCGGGGTCAGCGATCCCGCCCGCGTCGGCATCGGGTCGCTGCACGCCGAGCGCGGCCTGCCAGCTCTTTCCGTCCGTCACCGGCCCGAAGCGCGCGCCGATCAGGGTCGCGCGGTCAGCGTCCGTCCCGGAGGATCGCCCCAATGCTGATGAGCCAGCGGGCCTACGCACGTGAGCGCGACGTCCAGCGGCACGCGATCCGCTACCAGATCAACCTGGGCGTGATCCGCCTCACGCCGGACGGGCTCATCGACACGGATCAGGCGGATCGCGACTGGCTGGCGATCCACCGCCTCTGAGGTGCGGACGAGGCGCGGCGAGGCCGTCTCCCGGGTCGTCGCCGAGCGGGCGCTGGCCGAGCTGGCGCGACGGGTGCGTGACCAAGCGATTGTCGCTCCCGCGCGCCACGCCGCGCCGCTGGCGGCGGAGGCCGGACGCGACAAGGCGGAGGTGATGCTCGAGCAGTGGATCATGGGCAAGCTGACGCAGGCGACGGATCGGGCGGGCGGTCAAGAATGATTTCGGTCTCTGACTGGCTAAAAGTTGGGCCTGTCCGCCTCGCATAAGGCTGCTTCTCGGAAAGGACCTCGCGCCTAAAAGTCCATTTCGATTCTGATCAGCAACGTCCGAGCCGTCGGAGGAGGAGCATAGCGGAGGCGGCGTAGAGGAACGCCTCGGCGGATGCAATGGTCGCCTCGAAGTCGCGCGCCAGCCGCCGATTGCGGCCGAGCCAGGCGAAGAATGTCCCAGGGGTAGCCCGAGCGCAGCGTGTAGAAGATCGCGCTCACGATCTGTCGCATCGTCCATTTGCGCTTGCGCCTCGCGGCCGAGCCAGCGGCAATAACGGCTCCAGGTTTGCCCGCTCGGCATCGGTCAGGTCGCTTCCATACGCAGCCCCAGGCGGGTATGCTGCGCGCGGGTGGTCGGGGTCCACATGAGGTCTTCCGGCGAGGCTTCGAACACCTGTTCGGGATCACACCTCCCCCCGGCCATCCAACCCCTCCATTCATCCGTTGCGCGTTTAACAAACACCCGCAGGGCTGTCACGCTTCCCGTGATCGCAACCGCCCCGCCCGGCCCCGCGTTGCGCCGCAGCGTGCTCGGCCAGCGTGACCGTCCCGTCGTGCGCGCCGCCGACGGAGCTGCCGCATGGCCGACCAGCATGACACCAGCGAACGCACGCGCAAGAATTCCCCGGATCACGAGGTCTCGCCTCCGGAAAGCCTGCGCGAGGACGAGCGCGAGAGCCGCGAGCGAGCCGACAGGGACCGGCGGGACGAGGGCCAGGATCGCCGAACAGACGAAGAACCCCGCCGCCGCTCGCCCTGGGCGCTCATCATCGTCGCTGTCGTGGTGCTCGCGATCCTCGTCGGCGGAGTGATCTACTGGTTCTCCACCCGCGACCTCGAAAGCACCGATGACGCCTATACGGACGGGCGCGCCGTCACGATCGCGCCGCACGTGTCGGGATACGTCATTGCGCTCGACGTGAACGACAACCAGCGGGTGAAGGCCGGGCAGGTGCTGGCCGAGATCGACCCGCGGGACTTCCAGGCGGCGCGCGACCAGGCGGAGGGCAATCTCCGTATCGCGCAGGCGCAGCTCGACAACGCGCGGATCAACCTCGAGACCGCGAAGGTCAACTACCCGGCGCGGCTGGCCTCCGCTCGCGCCCAGCTCGATAGCGCGCGTGCCGGCCTAGTCAACGCGCAGGCGGAGTATACCCGCCAGCACGGCGTTCCGCGCGCGGCCACCACGCAGCAGAGCATCGACACGTCCACGGCCAACCTCCGCTCGGCCCAGGCACAGGTCGCGCAGGCCGAGGCGCAGGTGCGCGAGAACGACCTGGTGCCGCAACTGACCGCGCAAGCGGAGGCGCAGGTTCGCCAGCTCGAGGGCCAGGTGGAGCAAGCGAAGGCGCAGCTCGCGCAGGCTGAGCTCAATCTCGGCTGGACCCGGATCACGGCCCCGCAGGACGGCTGGATCACCCAGCGCCGGATCGAGAAAGGCAACCTCGTGCAGTCGGGCCAGGCGATCTTTTCCATCGTCACGCCGGAGGTGTGGGTCACCGCCAACTTCAAGGAGACGCAGCTCAACCGGATGCGGCCGGGACAAGCGGTGGACATTTCGGTCGACGCCTATCCGGACCTCAAGCTGAGCGGCCACGTGGACAGCATACAATTGGGCTCGGGCGCCCAGTTCAGCGCCTTCCCGCCCGAGAACGCGACCGGCAATTTCGTCAAGATCGTCCGCCGTGTTCCGGTGAAGATCGACATCGACCACGGGCTCGCCCCCGATATGCCGCTGCCACTCGGCATCTCCGTGACGCCGACCGTCCGCCTGAAATGAGCGACGCCCAAGAACAGCGCGACAACTCGTGGCGGCCGCGTTCGAATCCCTGGCTGATCGCGGTGGTCGTCACTCTCGCTGCGTTCATGGAGGTGTTGGACACCACCATCGTCAACGTCTCGCTGCCGCACATCGCCGGCACCGTGGGCGCGAGCTACGACGAGGCGACCTGGACGCTGACCTCGTACCTGATCGCCAACGGGATCGTGCTGCCGATCTCCGGCTGGCTCGGCCGGCTGATCGGGCGCAAGCGGTACTTCCTCATCTGCATCGGCATGTTCACCGTCTGCTCGTTCCTCTGCGGCATGGCGAGCAGTCTCGGCCAGATGGTGATCTTCCGGCTGATGCAGGGCTTCTTCGGCGGTGGGCTGCAGCCGAATCAGCAGTCGATCATCCTCGACACGTTCGAGCCGTCGAAACGCGGCCGCGCCTTCTCGGTGGTGGCGATCGCGGTCATCGTCGCACCCGTGATAGGCCCAACGCTCGGCGGGTGGATCACCGACAACTATTCGTGGCGCTGGATCTTCCTCATCAACGTGCCGGTCGGCGTGCTGACCTTCTTCGCCGTCATGCGGCTGGTCGAGGACCCGCCCTGGGTGGTGCGCGAGCACCGATACGGCGACAAGAGCGTAGACTATATCGGCTTGGCACTGATCGCGCTCGGCCTCGGCTCGCTCGAGGTGATGATGGATCGCGGCGAGGACTGGGACTGGTTCGGCTCACCGGCGATCCGCCTCTTCGCGTTCCTCGCCTTCGCCGGAATCGCCGGGGCGATCGGCTGGCTGCTCTACGCCAAGAAGCCGGTGGTCGATATCCGGGTGCTCGGCGACCGCAACCTCGCGGTCGGCACCTTCATGATCTTCGGCGTGGGCGCCATCCTGTACTCGAGCGCGGTGCTGATCCCGCAGCTTGCCCAGCAGCAGCTCGGCTACACGGCGACCTTGGCGGGGCTGATCCTGTCGCCCGGCGCGCTGATGATCGTGCTGCTGATCCCGATCGTCGGGAAAGTCCTGCTGCCCAACATCCAGACGCGCTACATCATCGCGTTCGGCTTCTTCGCGATGGGCTGCGCGTTGCTCTACGCCACGCGGCTGACGCCGAACCCCGATTTCTGGACACTGACCCTGTTCCGCGCGTCGCAGACCTTCGGGCTCGCCTTCATGTTCGTGCCGATCAGCACCATCGCCTTCAGCACGATTCCCAAGGAGCTGAACGGCGACGCGAGCGCGCTGTTCACCATGTCACGCAACATCGCGGGCTCGGTTGGCATCTCGCTCTCAACGTCGATGGTGGTCGAGCACGCCCAGGCGCATCGCACGTATCTCGCCGCGCATCTCAGCCCGTTCAACCAGAATTACCACGACCTTCTCGCGCAGTACCAGCAGACGTTTCAGGATTTCGGGCAGGCCGCGGCAGGGGCGACAGGCAAGATCAATCTGGAACTCACCAGTCAGGCGACGATTCTGGCCTACATCGACGTGTTCGAGATCTGCGCCATCGCCGCCTTCTGCATCGTGCCGCTCACCCTGCTGTTCCGCCCGAGCAAGTCCGGCGGCGGCGCGCCGGCCGGGCACTGAGCCCGATCAGGGCCAGCGCACCTCCGGCGGCAGGCTCATCAGGATCGCCTCGACGTTGCCGCCCGTCTTGAGGCCGAACAGCGTGCCTCGGTCGTGGATGAGGTTGAACTCGACGTAGCGGCCGCGGCGAACGAGTTGATGGTCCCGCTCCGCCGCCGTCCAGGGCGTCGCCATGCGCCGTCGGACGATGCGGGGGTACACTTCGAGGAAGGCCTCGCCGACGTCGCGCACGAAGGCGAAGTCGGCTTCGGCGTCGTCGCTCGCCAGATGGTCGAAGAAGATGCCGCCGGCGCCGCGCGGCTCGCCCCGGTGCGGCAGGTAGAAGTAGCGGTCGCACCAGGCCTTGAACTCGGGATAGTACGCCGGGTCGTGGCGGTCGCAGGCGGCCTTGAGCGCCGCGTGAAACTCTGCCGCGTCGGCCCCGGCCTCCGGCAATTCGGGGCGCATCGGCGTGAGGTCGGCGCCGCCGCCGAACCAGCCCCGCGTGGTGATCAGCATCCGCGTGTTCATATGGACCGCCGGGACCAGCGGGCTCTGCATGTGCGCGACCAGGCTGATTCCGCTGGCCCAGAAGCGCGGGTCGTGCTCGGCGCCCTGGATCTGGCCGCGAAACTCGGGGCTGAACTCGCCGGTCACGGTGGAGACGTTCACGCCGACCTTCTCGAACACCCGCCCGCGCATGACGCTCATCACGCCGCCGCCGCCATCCGCGCCGTCGGCGGCCGGGCGCTGCCAAGCGGTGCGGAGAAAGCGGCCCGGCGGCCGATCGGCGAGCGGGCCCGCCTGCTCGTCCTCTATGGCCTCGAACGCGGCGCAGATGCGGTCGCGCAGCGCCTCGAACCAGGCGCGTGCGGGGGCCCTGAGCGTCTCGTGCGGCGGCGGCGCGGGCCGGGGTTGCGACATCGGCGGAAGGTTCCAGGATTTCGCGCAGGTTAGCGCCACCGGCCGCCGTGTTGCAGGGGCGAAGTCTCGCTCCTAGTATGCGCGCCGCTCGCAGCCGGGGGTTCAAGGGTGCGAGCCTAGCCGTGTGCCTGCCGGTCCGATCCCCGGGCCGATCCGTGTAACTGCCGCTCCGGGCAACCGGGGCGGGATCGAGGGTAAGATGGCCGAATCGTCCGCCGCCGCGACAGTCGCCCAGCATGGTCAGCCTGACATCGTCTCCAAGCGGGACTTCCTGAAGCTACTGCTCGGGGCGGGAACCGCGGTCGGGGTGGGCGCTATCGCGTGGCCCTTTATCAACTCGATGAACCCCTCCCGCGACGTGCTCGCGCTGTCCTCCGTCGAGGTGGACCTGACGCCGATCACCGAGGGCATGGGCATCACCGTGGTCTGGCGCGGCAAGCCGATCTTCGTCCGCCACCTGACCGCGAAGGAGTACGAGGAAGCGGCGAACACGCCGCTGAACCAGCTCATCGAACCGGCGCCCGCCGCGGAACGGGTGAAGCCGGGCCATCATCAGTGGATCATCCTGATCGGCATCTGCACCCATCTCGGCTGCATCCCGCTCGGCAACAAGCCGACCGATCCGCGCGGCGAATGGGGCGGCTGGTTCTGCCCGTGCCACGGCAGCCAATACGATACGGTCGGCCGCGTGCGGCACGGGCCGGCGCCGCTCAATCTGTGGCTGCCGCCCTATGGCTACGAAAGCGACACCAAGATCAAGATCGGCTGACAGAGCCGCGACCCGCATCGGCTGACGAGGCCGCAACTCAAGATCGGCTGAGGCCGAGGCGCAATTCCACGAGGTCCACACGATGGCCGGTCTGAACAAGAGCGACTTCAAGAATCCAGTGGTCAACTGGATCGACACGCGAATGCCCGTCTTCACGATGATGCAGCGCGAATACGGCACATTCCCGACGCCGAAGAACTTCAATTATTTCTGGAATTTCGGCGCGCTGGCGATGATCGCCCTGACGATCATGATCGTCACGGGCATCTTCCTCGCGATGAACTATGTGCCCAACACCGGCCTCGCCTTCGACAGCGTACAGCGCATCATGCGCGACGTGAACTATGGCTGGCTGCTGCGCTACGTGCACCAGAACGGCGCGTCGATGTTCTTCATCGTGGTCTACATCCATATCTTCCGCGGGCTGTATTATGGCTCCTACAAGTATCCTCGCGAATTGCTGTGGATCATCGGCGTCCTGCTGCTGCTCATCATGATGGCGACCGCCTTCATGGGCTACGTGCTGCCCTGGGGCCAGATGTCGTACTGGGGTGCTACCGTCATCACCAACCTGTTCTCCGCCATCCCGCTGGTCGGCCAGTCGATCGTGACCTGGCTGTGGGGCGGGTTCAGCGTGGACAACCCGACGCTCAACCGCTTCTTCAGCCTGCATTATCTGCTGCCATTCGTGCTGGTCGGCGTGGTGTTCCTGCACATCGCCGCGCTGCACATCACGGGGTCGAACAACCCGCTCGGCATCGACGTGAAAGGCCCGCAGGACACGGTGCCGTTCCATCCGGTACTACACGATCAAGGACAGCGTGGGGACCTGCGTGTTCCTGCTGGTGTTCGCGATCCTGGTGTTCTTCTTCCCGAATCTTCTCGGCGATCCGAACAACTTCATCCCCGCGAACCCGCTGCAGACGCCGTCCGACATCGTGCCCGAATGGTACTTCCTGCCGTTCTACGCCATCCTGCGCTCGGTGCCGAACAAGCTCGGCGGCGTGGTGATGATGTTCGGCTCGATCATCGTGCTGTTCGTGCTGCCGTGGCTCGACACCAGCCCGGTCCGCAGCGCGCGGTTCCGGCCGATCTACCGGCAGCTCATCTTCCTGCTGGTGATCTCGGTCGTGGCGCTCGGTTTCGTCGGCGCGCATAAGCCCGAGGGCATCTGGGTGGTCATCGGCCGTATCGCCACGACCTACTATTTCCTGCACTTCCTGGTCATCCTGCCGATTTTGGGCAAGCTGGAGCGGCCCAGGCCGCTGCCGGAAAGCATCAGCCGGCCGGTGATCGGGCCTGAAGGAGGCGGCGGACCGCTGCCCGGCGGCGCCCCCGCCAAGCCGATGGAGAAGCCGTGATGCGCCTCGCCCATTTCGCCCTAGCGGGCGCTCTCGCGGGCGCTCTGGCCGCCGGACCGGCGCAGGCCCAGGAGGCCGAGGCGCCGACGCCGCCCGCTCAAAACTGGAGTTTTTCCGGTCTGTTCGGCACTTACGACCTCGCCGCCGCGCAGCGTGGGTTCCAGGTCTACGAATCCGTTTGCCAGAATTGTCATTCGATGAACCTGCTGCATTACCGCGACCTGGCCGGCATCGGGCTCTCGCCCGAGCAAATCAAGGCGGTGGCATCGAACAACACCGTGCCGCTCGGCCTCAACGATCAGGGCGAGCCGATCACTGGGCCGGCGTTGCCGTCGAGCCCGTTCAAGGCGCCGTTCGCCAACGAGAAGGCGGCGCGTGCCGCCAATAACGGCGCGCTGCCGCCCGACCAGTCGCTCCTCGTCAACGCCCGGCCGGACGGGCCGGACTACATCTACGCGATCCTCACCGGATACGCCGACGCGCCGCCCGGTTTTCAGCTGCAGCAGGGGATGAACTACAACAAGTACTTCCCCGGGCATCAGATCGCCATGCCGCAGCCCCTGCAGGCCGATCAAGTGCAGTATGCGGATGGCACCAAGCCCACGCTGGAGCAGGAGGCGCATGACGTTGTCAACTTCCTGACCTGGGCCTCCAATCCCGAGATGGTGCAGCGAAAGCAGATCGGGGTGCGCGTCGTGCTGTTCCTGGCGCTGATGACCGGGCTCACCTACGTGGTGAAGCGGAAGGTGTGGTCGGACGTCCACTGACCGGCGCGGGGCCGGAGCAATGCCGGGAGCCGGAATGACGGAACGGATCGAGCCGGTGATCGGCATCGTCGGCGGGTCCGGCCTCTACGACATCGACGGGCTGGAGGAGAAGGTCTGGCGCTCCGTCGAGACGCCGTGGGGCGCGCCCTCCGACGCGCTGCTGTTCGGCCGACTGGACGGCGTGCGCTGCGTGTTCCTGCCGCGGCATGGTCGCGGCCATCCACTGTCGCCCACGCATTTGAACTACCGCGCCAACATTGCCGCGCTGAAAAGCTCGGGCGTCACCGACGTGCTTTCCCTGTCGGCCGTCGGCAGCCTGCAAGCGGAGCTGCCGCCCGGGCATTTTGTCATCGTGGACCAGTTCGTCGACCGCAGCTTCGCCCGCGAGAAGAGCTTCTTCGGCGAGGGCGTGGTCGCGCATGTGTCGATGGCGCACCCGGTCTGCGCCCGGCTCGGCGATGCGGTGGAAGGCGCCTGCCGCGGCCTCGGCTTGCCGGTCATGCGGGGCGGGACATACCTCGTAATGGAGGGGCCGCAATTCTCCACCAGGGCGGAGAGCGCGCTGTACCGGTCCTGGGGTTGCAGCGTGATCGGCATGACCAACATGCCGGAGGCCAAGCTCGCCCGTGAGGCGGAGCTTTGCTACGCGACCGTGGCGATGGTCACGGACTATGATTGCTGGCATCCCGACCACGATCACGTGACGGTGGACGCTGTGGTGCGCGTGCTGCTCGACAACGCCGACAAGGCGCGCGACCTGGTGAAATCGGTGGTGCCGCGCATCGGCCCGGCGCGGGCGCTATGTCCGTCCGGCTGCGATCGGGCGCTCGACAATGCGGTGATCACCGCGACGCATATGCGGGATCCCGCGCTGGTCGCGAGGCTGGACGCGGTCGCCGGCCGGGTCTTGCGCCCGGCCTGACGCCGCTCTGGCCCGTCCGGCAGCCGCTATATGCGGCCGATCACGAGCAGAATGATCACGATGATCAGGAGGATGCCCAGGCCGCCCGACGGGTAGTAGCCCCAGCCGCCGCTATACGGCCACGTCGGCAGTGCGCCGAGCAGCAGGATGATCAGAATGATCAGGAGGATAGTGCCCATCGCGTAGAACCTTTCCCGCTTGTAACGCCGGGGAAAGAAACGCGCGTCCGCGCGCCGGGTTCACGTGGCCGCGACAGGCACGGCCGGAGGGAGCGAAGGCCCGCCCCCTCCCGGCGATCGTTCAGCCCAGGTGCTTGGCGAAGAAGTCCAGCGTGCGCTGCTGCGCCAGATCGTAGTCAGCCTTGCTGTAGCTGGCACGCTCGTCGCAGCCGAAGCCGTGCTGTGCGCCGTTGTAGACGTAAATTTCCACCCCGGGCTGGGCCGCGCGCACCGCGTCCACGTCGGTCATCGGGATGGATGCGTCCTTCTCGCCGAAATGCATCTGCACCGGGCAGTTCGGCCGCTCGTCCTTGGTGCCTGGAATGCCGCCGCCATACCAGCAGGAGGCCGCCCCGAACTTGTTGGTGCGTGTGGCCCCCCACCAGGCGACCGTGCCGCCGAAGCAATAGCCGACGATGCCGAGCTTCTTGCCGGCGAGATGGTTGGCGGCCGCCTCCACGTCGGCCATCAAGGCGGAATCCTGCAACTTCATGCGCAGCTCGCGCCCGGCGCTGATGTCGTCCTGGGTGTAGCCGAGCTCCACCCCGCGTTGGGCGCGGTCGAACAGCGCCGGCGCGATCGCCGCGTAGCCTTTGGCGGCGAACCTGTCGACCATGTCGCGGATGTGATGGTTGACGCCGAAGATCTCCTGGATGACGACAACGCCGCGCGGGGCGCGGGCGTCGCCGGCGGTGTAGGCCGAGAAGCTGTGTCCGTCGGCTGATTTCAGGTCGATGGTCGTGCCCATTGGCGGTTCTTCCCGTTTGAATTCGCTTCACACGGTGATCAGGATGGCCCGATGGGCGAGATCGTCAACCTCAATCGGGCAAAGAAGCAGCGCGAACGGCAGGAGGCCGCGCGGCTGGCCCGGGAGAGCCGCATCCGCCACGGCCGAACCGGGGCGCAGAAGGAGAATGATCGTCGGGAGGAGCAGCGCCGGCGCGACGCGCTGGACGGCAAGCGGCCCGGACAGGAGTAATAGCGCTCGACAGCGCCGTCAGATCAGCGCGCGGCGAAGCGCGCGAACGAGCTAGCCAGGATTTTGTAGATCGGCCGCTTGAATGGTACCGCCAGCGCCGGCAGATCGCGCAGGGCGGCCCAGCGCCAGGCATCGAATTCCGGGTGCGGGTCGGCGTCCAGGCGGATGTCGGCGTCCGTGCCGGTGAACCGCAGCGCGAACCAGCGTTGCCGCTGCCCGCGAAAGCGCCCGCCTAGCGCCACGCCGATCAGATGCGGCGGCAGATCGTAGGTCAGCCAGTCCGGATGCTCGCCGATGATCTCGGCGCGCTCGGTGCCGATCTCCTCGGCCAGTTCGCGCAGCACGGCGCTCCGCGGCTCCTCGTCCTGGTCGATGCCGCCCTGCGGGAGCTGCCATCCCCCTGCCGGGCCCTCGGCATTGGGGAAGCGGGCCCGGCGGGCGACGAATACCTGCCCGGCCCGGTCGAACAGGACCGCGCCGACATTCGGCCGGTACGGCAGGTCGGCGTGCTCGGTCATCGACCGGAGCCTTTCGCGGTGAGGTCTTTCGCGCTCGCGTCCTGGGTGTCGGGCTCCTTCGCTGGCGGGGCGGCCACGATCGCGCTGACCGGCGCGAGCGCGATGCCGCGGGCGGCCAGTCCGTTGGTCCAGGCCGCGAGCCGGTCCACGGTGATCGGCCGCGTGGCTCCGGCCAGCCCGAGCGCGCTGCCCTTGTCGCGTGCGATTTGCTCCAGGGCGGCCAGCTTGGCTTCGATTTCCGTGCGTACCGCCGGCTCGTCGATCACCACGTCGACGCCGTGGCTCCAGACCGACGGCAGCGGCTGACGGCCGGGTCGCGCGTCAACGTACAGCAGCCCGCGATCGGCCAAGCTGCCGAGCACCGGGGCCATCTGGGTGGAGCCCGCGAAACGCTCGCCGCGCAGCAGGCCGAGCGCCCCGGTGGCGCCAGCATAGCCAGTGATGCGGGAGAGGGCCCAGTCGAGCCGGGACCGGTTCAGTTCCGGCGCCAGGGCGGTCAGCAGCGCATGATCGCCCGCGTCGTTCAGCGGATAGCCCTGCGGCTCCATCGGCAGCGAGATCAGGAATTCGTGCCCGGCGGCGCGGGTGGCCTCCAGCAGCGGATCGAGGTGGGTGGCGTACGGCGAAAAGGCGAACGTGACCGGGCCCGGAAGGGTCCGGACGGCCTCCTCGCTCTCGGTGCCGTTGAGGCCGACGCCCGCCAGCAGCACGGCAATGCGAGGGCGCGTATCGGCTGGATCGAACCCGCGAGCATAGACTTGGGAAGGCATGCGCCCGTCAGCGGCGATCCGCGGCAGGAATACCCCGGGATTAGCCTCGGCCGGCTGCAGGAGCGCCGGGTCGGGCGGCGCGATCGGCCCGGGCGTGTTGCGTCCGGGCCGCGCCGCGACCGATGCCACGGCCTTGACTGGAGGCGAGTGAGCCGCCGCCGGTTCCGCTGGCGCGGCGGCCGGAGGCGAAGCCTTCGCCTCCGGCCGAGCGAGCGCCTGGGCGTGTGGTGGAGGCCCGAGCGCTTGGAGGACCGCGCCGCCGGCGACCGTGATCGAGAGCAGTCCCGCCCAGAACCATGCCAGCGCCCGCAAACCCGGCGCCCGCAAACCCAGCGCCCGCAAGCCCGGCGCCCGCAAGCCCGGCAAGCGTGTCGGCCAAGGAGGAGCCCGCATGTTTGCCGGACCCCCGGTTGGTGGTCCCTAGTGGAGCGATACGCGCTTCTGTCCGGCCATCGCCTTCGCCAGAACGAGCGCCTGCTGCAACTGGAAGTCGGTCTCCGGCTTGCTGGCATCGAAGGTCGGCCAGCCCTCCGGCGGCTTGTTCGGTATCTCCTTCACCATCGGCGGCAGGTCGGTGCGCGGCGGCGCGGGCTGGTTGGGCGTGCCGCCCTGGTTGGTCAGCACGTGATTGAGGTCGGCCTCGCGCTCGGGTCCGAAACGCGGCGTCTCCGTGCGGCTGGCCTGCACCTCCACGTCCGGCGCGATGCCGAGCCCCTGGATCGACCGGCCGGAGGGCGTGTAGTAGCGCGCGGTGGTCAGCCGCATGGCGCCGTTCCCTGGCAACGGAATGACGGTCTGCACCGAGCCCTTGCCGAAGCTTCGGGTGCCGAGCAGCACGGCGCGGTGATGGTCCTGCAGCGCGCCGGCGACGATCTCGCTGGCCGAGGCGGAGCCGCCGTTGATCAGCACGACCACGGGCAGGCCGGGGACGATGTCGCTGCCCTTGGCGTTCCAGCGCTGGCTGTCCTCGGGATGGCGCGCGCGGGTCGAGACGATCTCGCCCTGGTCGACGAAATCGTCCGACACGGACACGGCCTGATCGAGCAGCCCGCCCGGGTTGTTGCGCAAATCGAGCACGATGGCCTTCAGCTTGTCGCCGGATTGCTGCTTCAGCGTCTGGATCGCCTTCTTCAGCCCCGCATCGGTCTGCTCGTTGAAGCTGGTCAGTCGGATATAGGCGATGTCGCCGGGCTCGAGCCGCTGCTTGACCACCTGGATGTGGATGACCTCGCGCGTCATGGACATCTCGATCGGCTTGTCCGAGCCCTCGCGGCGGACCGTGAGCGTGATCCGGCTGTTCGGCGAGCCGCGCATCTTTTCCACGGCCTCGTTGAGCGTGAGGCCCTGCACGGTCTTGCCGTCGAGCGCCACGATGAGATCCCCCGCCTTCACACCGGCGCGCGCGGCGGGGGTGTCGTCGATCGGGCTGATGACCTTGATGAAGCCGTTGTCCTGCGTGACCTCGATGCCGAGGCCGCCGAACTCCCCTCGCGTCTGAACCTGCATATCGCGGAAGGCCTTGGCGTTCATGTAGTTGCTGTGCGGGTCGAGCCCCGTCAGCATCCCGTTGATCGCGTTCTCGACCAGGTCGCGGTCGTTGGTCGGCTCCACGTACTCGGCCCGCACCCGCTCGAACACGTCCCCGAACAAGGTCAGGAGCCGGTAGGTGTCGGTCCTGCTGCTGGTGTCATCGGCGAAGGCGTAGTCGATGCCAAGATGCCGCGAGAGAAAGCCGGAGGCCGGGCCGAGCGCGATGCCGGCCGCGAACGCGGCCCCGATCAGCAGGCCAGTCCTGAAACGGCGAGTCCTGAAACGCCTTGGGCGAAGCTCCATTCGATCCATCCTTTGCCGCCAGCGCACCGCGTGGCCAGACCCGAAATCGGGAGCGCCATATTTCCGGCCTGCCGTGTCCCCCGTCCAGTCTTGATTTCTTAAGCGTTGGAGAGTTAACCCGGCGTTGCCCGCCGCCATCTTTCCACTCTGGGTTCAACCACGGGCCCTAAGCCACACGGATGGGTCGATTGGCCGGCCGGCATGACGCAACTGCACGTAGAGCGAAGGCCGGTTGCCTGGGCTGCGCGGATCCCAACTCGGCATGACGCCCACGGGCTCGCCCGGCCGCACCGGCGAGCCGGCCGCGACGTCCAGCCGGTCCAGCCCGGCGAGCACCACGTGATAGCCGCCGCCGCAATCGAGGATGATCAGTAGCCCGAAGCTGCGGAACGGCGCCGCGAACACCGCCCGCCCGCCGCAGGGGGCGACTACGTGCGCGCCCGGCGGGGCCTGGTACGAGAGACCGGTTGCCGGCCCGGCGTCGGTTGCCTCGCCCCAGCCGCGCACGAGAGTGCCGGCCACCGGCGCCGTAAGCTGGCCCTGCCCCTTGCCGACGCTGGCGAGGCTGCCTCCGGCCGGGCTGGCGAGCGCGCCCCCGCGGCGGCGCGCTGCGCTGGCCTCGGCCGGCCGGTTGCGGCGCTCGGCGCGGGCGGCCTCCTGATGCGCCTGCGCCTCGGCCCGCCGACGTTCGGCGTCGAGCTGAGCGATCATTCCTCGCAGCGTCTCGGCGCTCCCAGCGGCCGTGGCGGCCTGGCGGGCGAAATTGGCGGCCTCGTCGCTGGCCGCCTGTCCCCGTGCTTGCGCGGCGGCGATCTGGCGATCGAGTTCCGCCGCCTGGGCCGCCTGCGCCGACTGGGCGGCGGCGAGCCTCGGCGCCTCGGCCGTCATCGCCCGGTTCGCTGCCTCCAGCGCGGCCTGTTCGGCGCGCAGCGCCCGCGCTTGCTGTTCGAGCGTCCGCCCGATCCCCTGCAGGACCAGCACGCCGCGCAGCGCGGCCTCGGGTTGCGCCTCGACCGCGAGCAGGGTTTCGGCGGGATAGAGCGACATGCGTTCGATCACCGGAAGCAGCGGCGCCAGTTCGTCGGCGCGCGCGCGTAGCCGCGACGCCGCCTCCTGACGGCGCCGCGCGAGCGCGTCCATCCGGCTGGCGGCATCCTCGGTGGCGCGTTCGGCCTCGCGCAGCTTGGCGGCGGCGGCGACCCGTTCGTCGGCAAGGCGGTTGGCTTCCTGCTCCGCCGCCGCCGCCCGCGCGGCCGCCTCTTTCTGGGAGGCGATGCCGGCGGCGCGGGCGCGTTCAGCCTCGTCCGCCTGCCGGCGGGCGGCCTCGGCATCCGGCGGGCGCTCCGGCGGCGCGGCGAGCGCCGATCCGGCCAGGAGCAGCGCCAGCGCGACCGAGGGGTAACACCTACTCCGCCGCGCGTGCGGCATGATCGCGGAGCAGCGAGGCCCCGGTCATCTCCTTCGGCAGGGGAAGGCCCATCAGATCGAGCAGGGTCGGCGCGATATCGGCCAGCCTGCCGTCGTGCAGCGCCTTGGCGCCACCGCCCGCCACCAGCACCGGGACCGGGTTGGTCGTGTGCGCGGTATGAGGGCCACCGGTCTCCGGGTCGCGCATCATCTCGCAGTTGCCGTGATCCGCCGTCACCAGCAGCGCGCCGCCCTGCCGCTTCACCGCTTCGGCGATGCGGCCGAGCCCCGCATCCACCGTCTCCACGGCCTTGACCGCCGCCGGCAGGCTGCCGGTGTGGCCGACCATGTCCGGATTGGCAAAGTTCAGCACGATCAGGTCATATTTTCCGCCGTCGATTGCCTCCACCGCCTTCGCGGCGAGCTCGGGGGCGGACATTTCCGGCTGCAGGTCGTAGGTCGCGACCTTGGGGGAGGGCACCATGATACGGTCCTCGCCCGCGTATGGCTTCTCCTCCCCGCCGTTCAGAAAATAGGTGACGTGCGGGTATTTTTCCGTCTCGGCCATGCGCAGTTGGGTACGCCCGGCGACGGCGGTTACTTCGCCGAGCAGGTTCTTCATCGTGGCGGGCTGGAACAGCGTGGCGAGGCGGCGGTCGAGCGCCGTGCTGTACTGGGTCATGCCGGCGGCGCCGGCGAAGCGGATGACGCGCGAACGGGGAAATCCGTCGAAACCCGGCTCGAGCAGCGCGGACAGGATCTCGCGCACCCGGTCGGCGCGGAAGTTGAAGCAGAGCACGCCATCGCCGTCGCGCATTCCGCGATACCGGCCGACCACGGCGGGCACGATGAACTCGTCCGTCACGTCGCGCCCGTAGGCGTCGTCGATCACCGAGGCTGCGTCGGCGAAATGCGGCCCCTGCGCGTCGGTCAGCGCAAGATAGGCCTTGCCGACCCGGTCCCATCGCTTGTCCCGGTCCATCGCGTAGTAGCGGCCGGAGACGGTGGCGATCCGCACCGCCTCGGGCAGCGACGCGCGCAGCCGGCGGACATCCTCGCCGGCGGATCGCGGGGGCGTGTCGCGGCCGTCGGTGAACACATGGATGACGGTCTCTATGTCGGCCTCGGTCAACAGGCGCGCGAGCGCCACCGCGTGGTCCTGGTGCGAATGCACCCCGCCGGGCGACACAAGACCCAGCAGGTGACAGATGCCGCCCGACTGCCTGAGCGCGTCGATCAGGCCGGTGAGCGCCGGAGCGCGGGCGAGGCTGGCGTCCTCGATCGCGCGGCCGATCCGGGGCAGGTCCTGCATCACCACCCGACCGGCGCCGATATTGAGGTGGCCGACCTCCGAGTTGCCCATCTGCCCTTGAGGCAGGCCGACATCGAGGCCCGAGGTGCGCAGGAACCCGTGCGGGCAGGAGTTCCACAGTCGGTCGAAATTGGGCGTGCTGGCCTCTAGCACGGCATTGTCGGCCGCATCCTCCCGCCAGCCCCAGCCATCCATCACGACCAGCATCACCGGCCGGACATGCTGCTTCTCCGCCACGACCTCGCTCCCCCGATGCACCGAAGGATGCCTACCCCCCGAATTGCCATGAAACAAGCGGTCCGGCAGCGAAGGGCAAATGTAAAGTTTTCCGACAGGAACGATCCATGATGCCCAACCGGCCGGCCCCTAACCCACTCGCAAGGCTTGAACATTCTTTGGGACATGTCTCGGCACGTGAATTGCGATGGCGCGAATTGCGGCGAGTGCCGAGATCGTTCGACAACTGGCGGGAACCCGATTGGTCATGCCCAAGCGCGTCGCCGCGCTGCTGTCCGGAATTGCCGCGTTCGTGGCCGTCGCGTCGCCAGGGAGCCGCGCGGGCACCATCACCTTCGGCCCTGGCGCGGACCCCGGCATCGCGCTTTCCCGCGTGTTCGCGCCACTCGCCGCGGGCGGCGAAATAGGTGGCGGCTATGTCGGTTTCGGCGTCGACTTCTCACGCGGCGGCCGCGAAGGGGCGTTCTGCGACGAGTATCTCGGCTGGGTCTGCACGATGC
Source organism: uncultured Alphaproteobacteria bacterium (assembly GCA_963795435.1). Lineage (GTDB taxonomy): Bacteria > Pseudomonadota > Alphaproteobacteria > Acetobacterales > Acetobacteraceae > JAFKFI01. Next base: position 1,287,632 of record CAWCHV010000007.1, on the reverse strand, counting down.
AGGCTTTCGGCGGGATCGACGGTTCGGGTGAGCTTGACCTGATCACCCAGGTGGACGGGCGAATAGTCGTGCCGGGCACGCTGGCGCAAGGAGCTCACCAGCCACTTCCAGGCCGAGGCCGGATATGCCGCGATCGGAGCGCTGCTGCTGACGGTGTACGACATCGCCGGGAACGATATCGGTCACGTCCTCAACGGCAACCCGCTCGGGGTCCACGGACGGACGACGTTCTCGATCACGGTGCCGGTCGCCACCATCGCGAGTTTCGCGATAAGCAGTCCCGGCGCGGACAGTTTTGGCGTGGATGTGATTTCGCTGACAACCCCGATCGGAGTTCCCGAGCCGGCTTCGTTGGCGCTAATAGGCGCGGGGATACTCGGCCTCGGCCTGCTCCGCCGTCAGGGCTGACGAACGACGGCTCCTGACCACGGGAAAACCGGCCGACAAGGGCGACGTTGTAGCGGGCGGCCATCAGACCGATCCCGGATGCGCCGTGATTTCCCTGAATGGCCGATCAACCTGCGATGGAAAGCCATCTCATGGATGCTCGGATCACACTGCACGTGGACGGCGTGGCGCGATCGCTGACCATCGATACGCGGACCACGCTGCTGGATGCCTTGCGCGATCATCTTGGCGCGCTCTCGCCGAAGAAGGGCTGCGATCATGGCCAGTGCGGGGCGTGCACCGTGCTGCTCGACGGCCGCCGGGCGACAACCTGCCTCGCCTTCGCGGTGGCCCACGATGGCGCCACGATCACCACCGCCCAAGGCCTCGCCGACGGCGCGACGTTGCACGAGATGCAGCAGGCGTTCCTGGAACTTGACGGCTTTCAATGCGGCTATTGCACGCCGGGCCAGATCTGCTCCGCCGTCGGGATGCTCGCGGAGGCAGAGGCGGGCCATCCCAGTCACGTCACGCGGGACCTCACCGGGCCCGTGACGCTGACCGACGAGGAGATCCGCGAGCGGATGAGCGGCAACCTGTGCCGCTGCGGCGCCTACGTGAACATCGTCGCGGCGATCCGGCAGGTGACGCGGAAGGAGGCATCCGCATGAACCCCTTCGCATACGAGCGCGCGAGCGATCCCGCCGGCGCGGTAGCGGCCGTGGCAGGGCGTTCAGGCGCGGCGTTCCTCGGCGGCGGCACCAATCTCGTCGATCACATGCGGCTGGGCGTGGCCAGCCCCGACTTGCTCGTGGACATCACGAAGCTGCCGTTCGATCGCGTGGAGGAATTGCCGGGCGGCGGCGTGCGGATCGGCGCGGGAGTCCGCAACAGCGACCTGGCCGCCGACAAGCTGATCCGCGCGCGCTTCCCGATGCTGTCGCAAGCCTTGCTCGCCGGCGCGTCCGGACAGCTTCGCAATCTGGCGACGACCGGCGGCAATTTGTTGCAGCGGACGCGGTGCGTGTATTTCCAGGACGTCACCACGCCCTGCAACAAGCGCGAGCCCGGCACGGGCTGCTCGGCGATCGGCGGCTACACGCGCTATCATGCGATCCTCGGTGCGTCGGAACATTGCGTCGCGGTGCATCCGTCCGACATGGCGGTCGCAATGGCGGCGCTGGACGCCACCGTCGTGGTGCTGGGCAGATCGGGCGAGCGCCGCATCAAGCTGCTCGATTTCTACCGTCTGCCCGGCGATGCCCCGCAGCAGGACACCGTGCTCGGGCATGGCGAGCTGATCGTCGCCGTGGACCTGCCCGAGTTGTCGTTCGCCGCCCGCTCCGCCTACCGCAAGGTACGCGACAGGGCTTCCTACGCCTTCGCGTTGGTGTCGGTGGCGGCGGCGCTCGATGTGCATGACGGCGTCGTGCGGGATGCGCGCGTCGCGCTCGGCGGGGTGGCGCACAAGCCCTGGCGCGCTACCCAAGCGGAGGCCGCATTGCGCGGCGCTTCAGCGAGCGTCGAGAGCTTCCGTCGGGCGGCGGACGCCGAACTGGCCGAGGCGCGACCGCTGAACGGCAACGCCTACAAGATTCCGATGGTCCGCAACACGCTGATCGCCGTGCTGCGCGACCTGAGCGCGGAGGCTGCGCCATGAGCACGTCATTGGCGAACGCACCCCTGGAGATTCGCGCGATCGGCCTGCCGCTGGAACGCCTCGAAGGGCGTGCCAAAGTGACGGGAACGGCGCCCTATGCCTATGAGCAGGCGGTTACCGATCCGCTCTACCTGCATCCCGTGCAGGCGACCATCGCGCGCGGCAAGATCACGTCGATCGACACAATGGCCGCGAAGTCGCTGCCAGGGGTGGTCGCGATCATCACGCACGAGAACGCACCCCGGCTGGCCTCCGACGAGGATAAAGAGCTATGGGTACTGCAATCCGATGAAATTGGCTTTTGTGGACAATTTGTTGGCGCGGTGATCGCGGACACTCCGGAAATCGCGCGGCAGGCGGCGGGCATGGTCCGGGTGACGTACGCCGAGCAGCCGCACGAGGCGGAGCTGCGCGCGGATCGTGCCGATCTGTACGCACCGAAACAGGTCAACCCGGATTATCCGACCGACACGGACGAGGGCGATGTCGAGGCGGCGCTGGCGTCGGCGGCGGTCACGGTGGATCAGACCTACACGACGCCGATGGAACACAACAATCCGATGGAGCCGCACACCACCGTCGCGACCTGGGCCGATGGCAAGCTCACCCTGTACGACTCGACCCAGGGCGTGCACTCCGTGCGAACGATGCTGGCGCCCTTGTTCGGCCTTGGCCCGGAGCAGGTCCGGGTGATCGCTCCGCATGTCGGCGGCGGCTTTGGTTCCAAGGGAACGCCACACGCCCATGACGTGCTGGCCGGCCTCGCCGCGCAGGCCGTCCCGGGCCGGCCGGTGAAGTTGGCGTTGACGCGGCAGCAGATGTTTTGCCTGGCCGGCTATCGCACGCCGACCATCCAGCGGCTCCGGCTCGGCGCCGATCGCGAGGGGCACCTGACGGCGATCGTCCATGAGGTCATCGAGCAAACCTCGAGGATCAAGGAATTCGCCGAGCAAACGGCGGTGCCGACCCGGCTCATGTATGCGGCGCCGAACCGCCTGTACGAGCCACCGGCTCGCGGCGCTCGACGTGCCGGTGCCGTCCTGGATGCGGGCGCCGGGCGAGACGCCGGGCATGTTCGCGGGCGAGGTGGCGATGGACGAACTGGCCGTCGCTTGCGGGCTCGACCCGATCGATCTGCGGGTCCGCAACGATCCGCCGGTGGATCCGGAGTCCGGCAAGCCTTGGTCCGGCCGCAACCTGATCGGCTGTCTGCGCGAGGGCGCGCGCCGGTTTGGCTGGGACCAGCGCGATCCCGCCCCGCGCGTTCGCCAGCGCGACGGCTGGCTCGTGGGCTTTGGCGTCGCGAGTTCGACCTATCCGCGCTACGCGCTGCCCGGCTCGGTGGCGTCCATCCGCTACGGCGCGGACCGGCGCTACGCGGTCAGGGTCGGCGCGGCCGATATCGGCACCGGCACCTGGACCGCGCTGACGCAGATCGCCGCCGACGCGCTGTGCTGCCCCGTCGAACTAGTCCGAATGGAGATTGGCGACACGGATCAGCCCAGCGCCTCCGTGGAAGGCGGATCGAGCGGCATCACGTCCTGGGGATCGACTATCGTCGCCGCGGCGCGCGCTTTCCGCGCGGAGCACGGCGATGAGCCCAAGGAGGGCGCGGAAACATCGGCCGAAATGCCGGAGAACCCCGACGAGAAGCGCTTCGCGATGCACTCCTTCGGCGCGCAATTCGCCGAGGTGCATGTGCATGTCGACACTGGCGAGATCCGCGTGCCGCGAATGCTCGGCGTGTTCTCGGTCGGCCGGATCATCAATCCGCGCACCGCGCGCTCGCAGTTCATTGGCGGGATGACGATGGGCCTGTCGATGGCGCTGCACGAGGAGAGCGTGATGGACCCGCGTTTCGGCCATGTCGTGACCCAGGACTTCGCCAGCTACCACATTGCGGCCAACGCCGACATCGGCGATCTGGACGCGATCTGGCTCGACGAGCAGGATCCGCACTCCAACCCGATGGGCTCGCGCGGCATCGGCGAGATCGGCATTGTCGGCGCCGCCGCCGCGATCGCCAACGCCGCCTGGCACGCCACCGGCATCCGCGTCCGCGACCTGCCGATCACGCCGGACAAGCTCCTGTCCTGAGCTAGACGCCCGAGGCCGGTCGCTCGCGCCGGCCCCAGGGCACCCAGTCCCAGGTCCGCTCATGCAGGTAGAACAGGCTGATCTTGGTGAAGACCTCGATGCCCGCGATTCCGCCGGCGACTGAGGGCCGGCCGGTGAGCCACCAGCTGATGAGGAACGTATCGAGAGAGCCGGTGGCTCGCCAGGTCGCCGCCTTGGCCAGACTTCGCCAGTGTCGGTCCCGCACGCGGCGTCGTGGCTTCCCGTTGGTCGGCGCGGGCTCGGGGAGTTCCTGCACGAAGCCGATGGCGGCAGTCTGGTTCGTCATGCGGTCGATCAGGATGAAGCCGCCGAGCTCGCGATCCTCGGCATAGCGCGTGGCAACCACCGGTCGGTCGAGCTTCAGATCGGCCAGCCCGATCTCGTTGACGGACAGGCTGCTGGCTGGACGCGGCGCGAAGCTGTCGATGTCGATGGCGTGGTGCAGCGTCTCGACGCGGGCACCCGCGGTCGCGGTGCCGAGTTGCAGCAGATACTCGGCGCCCGGACGCAGCCCGCCATCCGACATGCACAGCAACTCGGCCGCAAACCGGCGTTGCGGAACGATGTTGTCGCTCGCGCTGACGATCACGTCGCCGCGCGCCACGTCGAGCTCGTCGGCGAGGGTCAACGTCACGGCCTGACCTGCGGTCGCCTCCTCGACATCGCCATCCCCGGTGACGATGCGCGTGATCCTGCCGCGCGTTCCCCCGGGCAGCACAGCGATGGCGTCGTCGCGGCGGATCTGGCCGCTGGCGATGGTGCCGGCGAACCCGCGAAACTGATGATCGGGACGGTTGACCCACTGCACGGGCATTCGGAACGGCGCCGATGACGCGCTTGGCGGATCCGCTTCCACCGTTTCCAGATGGTGGAGCAGGGTGGGGCCTTCGTACCACGGCATCCGGTTGGAGCGCCGCGCGATGTTGTCGCCCTCCCGCGCGCAAAGCGGGACGGCGACGACCGAGGCGAAGCCGAGTGTCGCCGCGAGACCCTGATATTCGGTGACGATCGTGTCGAACCGCGTCGGGTCGAAGCCGACCAGATCCATCTTGTTGACCGCAAGCACGACATGTCGGACGCGCAGCATCGCGGTGATGAACGAATGGCGGCGGGTCTGCGCCAGGATGCCCGTGCGTGCGTCCACCAGGATCACCGCGAGATCGGCGGTCGATGCGCCGGTCGCCATGTTGCGCGTGTACTGTTCGTGCCCCGGCGTGTCGGCCACGATGAAGGCGCGGCGAGAGGTGGAGAAGTAGCGGTAGGCGACGTCGATGGTGATGCCCTGCTCCCGCTCGGCGGCCAGCCCGTCCAGCAGCAGCGCGAAATCGAGGCCGTCCGCGACCGTGCCGAAGCGACGGGAATTGCGCGCCAGGGCGGCGAGCTGATCGGTCGGAACGGCGGCCGAATCGTAGAGCAGCCGACCGATCAAGGTGGATTTGCCGTCGTCGACGGAGCCGCAGGTGAGGAAGCGCAACAGCGATCGCTGCCGCATCGACGGGACAACATCGTGCATCGCGGCGAGCGGCTGCCCGGTCACTACAGCATCGGGCAGCATGGTGTCGGGCGGCATCAGAAATACCCTTCCTGTTTCTTCTGCTCCATCGAGCTGGCGCCGTCCTGATCAATGATGCGGCCTTCACGCTCGGAACTGTGGGACGCGCGCATCTCGGCGATGACATCGGCGAGCGTCGCGGCGTCGCTTTCGATCGCGCCGGTCAACGGATAGCAGCCAAGCGTGCGGAAACGCACCATGCGCATTTCCAGTGTCTCGCCGGGCCGCAACTGCATCCGCTCGTCATCGCGCATGATCCACGCGCCGTCGCGCCGCACCACCGGTCGCGGGGCGGCGAAATAGAGCGGTACGACAGGGATATCTTCCATTTCGATGTAGTCCCACACGTCGAACTCGGTCCAATCGGAGAGTGGAAAGACGCGAAAACTCTCGCCGGGGCGCTTGCGGGTGTTGTAGCGTCGCCAGGGCTCGGGCCGCTGGTTGCGCGGGTCCCAGCGATGCTCGGCGGAGCGGAGCGAGAACACGCGCTCCTTGGCGCGGGACTTCTCCTCGTCGCGCCGCGCGCCACCGATGGCCGCGTCAAATCCGTGCTTGTCGAGCGCCTGACGCAGAGCGGCGGTCTTCATCACGTCGGTATGCAGGCGTGATCCTGAGTTCGAACGGATTGATCCCCGCGCGCACCCCGTCCTCGTTGACGTGCACAATCAGCTCGCAACCGAGTTCCGCGACGCGGCGGTCGCGGAATTCGATCATGTCGCGAAACTTCCAGGTGGTGTCGACATGCAACATCGGGAAGGGAATCCGCGCCGGATGAAACGCCTTCACGGCGAGGTGCAGCAGGACGCTCGAGTCCTTGCCGATCGAGGTACAGCATCACCGGGCTGTCGGACGTGGCGACCACCTCGCGCAGGATATGGATGCTTTCGGCCTCGAGCTTCCGCAGGTGGGTCAGCGGCTTCATGGCGCGGCCGGCTCCGGCGCGGCCCGCACCAACCGGCCGTCCGGCGTGACATGCAGGCCGCATTCCCTGCGGTCATCGTTCTCCCACCACCAGCGCCCGGCGCGCTCGGGCTCGCCGGGACGCGTCGCGCGTGTGCACGGCGCGCAGCCGATCGAGAGGAAGCCCCGCGCGTGCAATCGGTTTACCGGGATGTCGCGCGCGGCCACAAATTCCGCCACGTCCTGCCTCGCGTGGTCGAATAGCGGGTTCGCCTTGATGAGACCGCGTGCGGGATCGTGGCTGGCGAATTCGAGGCTCCGCCGATGGCCCGACTGGTCGGCGCGCAGACCCGTGATCCAGACGTTCGCGCCGGTCAGCGCCCGCTGAAGCGGCACGGCCTTTCGCACATCGCAGCACGATGCCCGGGACGCCACTCCACGATAGAACCCGTCGATCCCACTCTCCGCAACGAGTTGTTCGAGAGCGGTGGCTTCGGGATAGAAGGCCCGTATCCGCAGTCCGTAGCGGCGCTCCGTTTCGGCCCAGACCTCGTAGGTCTCGGGGAACAGCCGGCCGGTGTCCAAGGTGACGAGCGCGATGTCGAGCCCAGCCTCGGCGATCAGGTGGGTAATCGCTTGGTCCTCGATGCCGAAGCTCGTGCTGAAAACGATACGGCCCGGAATGCGGCGGCGAAGCAGCATGAGCCGCTCGGCTGGGGCGAGATTGGGCAGCGCGCCGTTGAGGGCGGCGGCTGTCTTCGCGAGCGAGTGCGTCATCTCGTCTCAGCCCGCGATCAGTTTCGCGATCAGCAATGCGACCCCGATCCAGGCGATTTCGAGCGGATGCACCGCCCAGAGCTCGGGCGCGTGGGCGGCCAGGAATTCCTCGGCTTCCTCGTCGGAGGGCGGGGCCTCGGCTTCGACAACGCTAAGCATGGGCGGATCTCCTGATGGGGCGCACGCGACGGCGTCAGCCGAAACCACGACCTCTCATTGTATTAATGCAGGTAACCTGTGTATCCGGCTTTCGCACTTCATAGAAACGTGTTTAGCTGCCTCGCGCAATAGCCCATCTTGGAAAGCGCGACGTGAATATAACCGATCCTGAAGCGTGCAATAAGGTGGCGCGCTGGCGTCGTGAAGGCGTCTCGCGCGCCCCAGCACGCGCATGATCGCCGTCGCGGTCGACCCCACGATGCTGCCCCTAGCCGTCGCCGGCCGCGGGCCGCCGATGCTGCGCCGCCTGCTCGCCTTGCGCGACGCGGGCGCCCATCCGCTGGCGTTCTGCGACCAGCCGGATCAGGAATTGCGCCATCGGATCGGCGACGCGCTCCGTCCCCGCCTGCCGACCGACGCCGATCTCGCCGGCCTGCGCGTTCTCTGGATCGCCGGCCTACCACCGGGTGAGGCGGCGGCGCTGCGGGCGCGAGCGTCTGTTCAACGGTTGCTGGTGAACGTCGAGGACATTCGCGCGCTGTGCGACTTTCACAGCCTCGCCGAGGTTCGCCGCGGCGACCTGCTCCTGGCGGTGTCCACCAACGGACGCAGTCCCGGCCTCGCGGCACGCATCCGCGGCCGCCTCGCCGATGAGTTCGGCCCGGAATGGGGAGCCCGCCTGGCAGCGTTGAGCGAACGCCGTCAGACTTGGCGCGCAGAGGGGCGGTCGATGCCCGAGATCGCGCGCCTCACGGATGAGGCCGTGGAGCGGGCGGGATGGCTGCATTGACGCTGGGCGCAGCACTCGCGTCGGCCGGGGCGCGCCTGAGTGCGCCGGCATTCTCGCCCGGCTCGGTCTGGCTCGTGGGCGCCGGACCCGGCGACCCTGGCCTCCTGACCTTGCACGCCGCCCACGCCCTGGCGCTGGCCGACGTGGTGCTGCACGACGCCCTGGTGCCGGCGGAGATCCTGGCCTTGGTGGACCACGCCAGGCTCGAGAATGTGGGCAAGCGTGCCGGCCGGCCCAGCCCGCGCCAGATGCGGATCAACGAGCGACTGATCCGGCTCGCCCGGCAAGGACTGCGCGTCGTGCGCCTCAAGGGTGGCGATCCGATGGTGTTCGGCCGGGGCGGGGAGGAGGCGCTGGCGCTCGCGGCGGCGTCCGTCCCGTTCCGCATCGTGCCGGGCCTCAGCGCCGGGGTCGGCGGGCTGGCCAGCGCCGGCATCCCGGTGACCCATCGCATGCTCGGCCGCAGCATCGTCTTTGTTAGCGGCCACGACGCGAGCGGCCGCTTGCCGGAGAGCACCGACTGGGCGGCGCTGGCGCGAGGCTGGGACGTGCTCGTCCTCTACATGGCGCTGCGCCAGATCCGCGCGATCGCCGACCGGCTCATCGCTGCGGGTCGATCGCCCGGCGAGCCGGTCGCCTTCGTGACGGACGCCAGCACGCCGCGCCAGCAGGTGATGCTTGCGACACTTGGCACCGCGACGGCCGTCGCGGAAATCGTACCGGCCAGAGCCGCCACGCTGATCGTCGTCGGCCCGGTGGTGGCGCTGCGCGCGATGCTGGCCCCCTGGCAGGAGGCCACACCCATGATCCCGCGCGCCGCCGCGCGCCGTGCCCCGGCGAGGGCCTAGGAGAAGCACGATGCAGAGCCTGCCCTTCCTGCCGGAGACGGCTCCCTTCCCGGCTGACCAGATCGCCGTCCTGAACCGCATCATCACCGGCGCGACAGCCGAGCAGCGGGCCTGGCTCGGCGGGTTCCTGGCCGGTCATCAGGCCGCCAATCTCGCGCAGCCTGCCCCGGCGCCCGCGCGAAAGGCGGCGCTGAGCATCCTGTACGCCACCGAATTGGGCAACGCGGAGGCCCTCGCGGGCTCCGCGCGCAAGATGGCCGCTCGCCTGGGGTTCGCGGCGCGCGTGGTGGACATGGCCGATACCACGCCGGCCGAGATCGCCCGGGCGGAGCATCTACTGATCGTCGCCAGCACCTGGGGCGAGGGCGACCCGCCCGAGCGCGCCGCCGATTTCATGCGCGCGCTGCTGGCCGACGAGGCGCCGCGCTTCGACAAGGTGCGATTCGCGGTGCTGGCGCTCGGCGATCGCGCCTATGTCAATTTCTGCCAGACCGGCAAGCAGATCGACGAACGCTTGGCCGCGCTCGGAGGCAGGCGCGTCATGGACCGGGTGGAATGCGACCTCGACTACGAAACCGACGCAGCCGCGTGGCTCGACCGCGCGCTGCATGAGATCGCGCCGGAGCAGGAGGGCGCGGCCGTCATCCACGTGGACTTCGCCCGGGCCGCCGCCGAGGCGCCGAGCCGGCAGGCGCCGTTCGACGCGGAGATCACCGAGCACGTCAACCTCAATGGCAGCCGTTCGAGCACGCGCACCTTCCATGTCGAACTGGCTGTCGCCGGTTCGGGGTTCGCCTATGAGCCGGGCGATGCGATCGGCGTCGTTCCGTCGAACGATCCCGCATTGGTCGAGCAGGTGCTGCAAGCGGCGGGGCTCGCCGGCGACGACGATCTCCATACTGCGTTGCGAGAGCGCTACGACATCACCACGCTGACCCGCCCGCAGGTGGCGGCCTACGCCGCGCTGACGCAGGACACGAAGCTCGGCGCGCTGGCCAATGATGAGCCGGGTCTCGCTTCCTTCATGGCGGGCCGGCAGGTGATCGACCTGCTGGACGCGGCACCCCACCGGCTTACAGAGGTGCAACTCACGAGTTTGCTGCGCCCGCTGCCGCCGCGCCTCTACTCCGTCGCGTCCAGCCGCAAGGCGACGCCGGACGAGGCGCATCTGCTGGTTGCCGCGGTCGAGTACGAAGCGCACGGAAGGCGGCGCAATGGCGTGGCCTCGATGGATATCATCGAGCGGCGCAAGGCGGGCGGCGCGATGCGGGTGTATCTGAAGCCGAACCCGCATTTCCGTCTGCCGGCGGAACCGGACAGGCCGGTCATCATGGTCGGACCGGGCACTGGCGTGGCGCCGTTCCGCGGCTTCATGCAGGAGCGCGACGCGATCGGCGCCACGGGAAAAAACTGGTTGTTCTTCGGCAGCCGCAACTTCACGCACGACTTCCTCTATCAGCTCGAATGGCAGGACCTGTTGAAGCGCGGCGTGCTGAGCCGGCTCGATCTCGCCTTCTCGCGCGACCAGCGAGGAAAAATCTACGTGCAGCATCGGATGTGGGAGGCGCGCGGCGAGTTGTTTGGCTGGCTGCGTGACGGCGCCGCGCTCTATGTCTGCGGCGACGCCAAGGCGATGGCCAAGGATGTGCACGCCACCCTGCTGCGGATTGCGGCGGATCAGGGCGGCATGGCGCCGGACGCCGCAGAAGCGTGGCTCGGCGAACTGCGTCGCGCCGGGCGTTACCTGCGCGACGTCTATTGAGCCCGAGGGGAGCAACCGACATGACCAAGCATCCCGCGCGTCCGCTCTCGCGCAACGAGGCGATCAAGGAGTCGAGCCGCTTCCTGCGCGGCACGCTCGCCGACGGCCTGTTGCGGGCCGAGACCGGCGCACTATCCGAGGACGACACGCAGCTTACGAAGTTCCACGGCATCTACCAGCAGGATGATCGCGACCTGCGGGCCGAGCGCGGCAAGAAGCGCATGGAAAAGGCCTTCATCTTCATGGCCCGGCTGCGCATCCCCGGCGGCGTCATGACGCCCGCGCAGTGGTTGGCGCTGGAGGCGATTGCGCTCGAGCGGGGCAACGGCACGCTGCGGCTCACGACGCGCGAAACCATCCAGTTTCATGGCATCATCAAGAGCAACCTGCGTCCGGCGATCCAGGATATCAACGCGGCGTTGCTCGATACGGTCGCGGCCTGCGGCGACGTGAACCGCAACGTCATAGCGGCCACGATCCCGTACCGGCCGGCGGCGCACGAAGCGGTGGCGGCACTGGCGCGCGCCATCAGCGAGCATCTGCGCCCGCGCGGCGGCGCCTATCACGAGATCTGGCTGGACGGCGCGAAGGTGGCTGGCGGCGAGGACGAGGCGGAGGGCGAGCCGATCTACGGCCGCACCTATTTGCCGCGCAAGTTCAAGATCGCCGTCGCCGTTCCGCCGCTGAACGACGTGGATGTATTCGCGCACGATCTCGGCTTCATCGCCATCGAGGAGGATGGCCACATCGCCGGGTACAACGTGGTGGTCGGCGGCGGCATGGGCATGACGCATGGCGAGCCCGACACGTTTCCGCGCACCGGCGACGTGATCGGCTTCTGCCGCCCGGACCAGGTGGTCGACGTCGCGGAGAAAGCGGTGATCGTGCAGCGCGACTGGGGCAATCGCGCCAGCCGCAAACACGCCCGCCTGAAATACACGATCGAGGAATTCGGGCTCGACTGGTTCCGCGCGGAACTAGAACGCGCACTGGCTCATGCGCTGCCGCCCGCGAGGGCTTTCCGGTTCGAGAGATCCGCTGATCCGCGAGGATGGATCGAGGGCGAGGACGGGCTGTGGCACCACGTCCTGTTCATCGAGAACGGCCGCGTCCGCGACCTGCCGGGCCAGCGGCTGCTGAGCGGATTGCATGACATCGCCGGTGTGCATCAGGGAAATTTCGTGCTCACCGCCAATCAGAACCTCATCATCTCCGGGGTGAGGCCAGAGGAGAAGGCGGCGATCGCGGCGCTTCTGACCGAGCACGGTTTGAACCGCCCGGTCAGCGGACTCAGGCGCGGCGCAATGGCGTGCGTGGCGCTGCCGACCTGCGGCCTCGCCTTGGCCGAGAGCGAGCGCTACCTGCCGGACCTGCTGACGGCGCTGGAGGAGGTGCTGGAGCGGCACGGGCTGGCCGATGACGAGATCACCATCCGCATGACCGGCTGCCCGAATGGCTGCGCGCGCCCGTACCTGGCCGAGATCGGCCTGGTCGGGCGCGGACCCGGCACCTACAACCTCTACCTGGGAGGCGCTTTCGACGGTACGCGCCTGAACAAGCTATTCGCGAAAGACGTGACGCACGAGGGGATCATGGCGGCACTGGAGCCGCTGATCGCCGCATACGCGCACGAGCGGGCGGAGGGCGAGCATTTCTCCGACTTCGTCATCCGCGCCGGCCAGGTGCAAGCAACCACGGCGGGCAACCGCTTTCACGCCGACCTTGCGCCGGAGCTTTGGTGAAGCGCGGCCCAAGAGGCGCGAAGCGGACCACCGTGTTTGACTTCTGGTCCGCCGATCAGGACTTGCGCGGCAGCAACTGCTCGATGAGCGTGGCCCAGTACCGAGGCGCCGACGGGAAGGATCTCGTCGTTGAAATCGTAGTGCGGGTTGTGCAGCTGCGGGTCGTCGTTGGTGCGCCCGGCGCCGAGCATGATGTAGGCGCCCTGCTTCTTCTCCAGCATGAACGCGAAATCCTCGCCGCCCATCGAGGGGCGTTCGAGGTGCTCCACGCGCGCTCCGCCCGCGACGGCTTCCGCCGCGCGCCGGGCCAGCGCCATTGCCTCGGCGTCGTTCACGGTGGGCGGGTATGCGCGCTCGAACATCACCTCCGCCTTGGCGCCGAAGCTCTCGGCGATCCCCTTTGCGATGCGTTGCACCCCATTCTCCAGCATGTCGCCCACCTTGGGGGAGAACCAGCGGCCGGTGCCCTTCATGTGCACCGTCTCGGGGATGATGTTGTAGATGAACCCGCCGCCGATATGGCCGATCGTCACCACGCCGGCCTCCATCCCGTTCAGATTTCGCGACACGATCGTCTGCAGCGCGGTGACGATGTGGCTGGCGACCACGATCGGGTCGATGCCGCGCTCGGGATAAGCGCCGTGCGCCCCCTTGCCGGTGACGGTGATCTCGATATTGGCGACGGCGGCCATCGTCGGCCCGTTGCGCCAATAGAACGTGCCCGCCGGCATTGAGGGCCAGTTGTGCATCCCGAACACCTTCTCCATCGGGAAGCGGTCGAACAGCCCGTCCTTCACCATGATCTCGCCGCCGCCGAGATTTTCCTCGGCGGGCTGGAAGATGACGTAGACGGTGCCGTCGAAATTGCGCGTCTCGGCGAGATAGCGCGCGGCGCCGAGCAGCATCGTGGTGTGCCCGTCATGGCCGCAGGCGTGCATCTTCCCGGGATTGCGCGAGGCGTAGGGCGCGCCGGTCTCCTCCTGCAACGGCAGGGCATCCATGTCCGCTCGCAAGCCGATCGCGCCGCCGGGTCCGCGACCGCGGATGACGCCGACCACGCCGGTCGTGGCGAGGCCCGTCACCACCTCGTCCACGCCGAAGGAGCGCAGCTTGTCCTGCACCACCTGGCTGGTGCGGGTCTCTTGCAGGGCGAGTTCGGGATTGGCGTGCAGGTCGCGCCGCCATTCCGTCATGTCCGGGTGGAAATCGGCGATGCGGTTGATGATCGGCATCGATGCCTCCGTGTTCCTACGTCTTGTGCTGCGGCGCGAAGGTACGCGCAAGCCCGTCCTGCAAGGCCATCGGCCGGACGCCCAGAGTTGCGACCATCGGGCCGATGTCGAACGCCTTGTCCTCCAGCAGCCGCCGGATCTCGGATGGCCGGATGGTCGGCACGAGCGGCAGGAGGGCCGTCGGCAGCGCTGCGGCGATGAGCAGCCCGGCGGGGAGCGGAACGAGGCGGGGCCGCGCGAGCCCGGCGCCAGCGGCGACGGCGCGCACGAAATCGGCGTAGGCGAGGGGCTCGGGTCCGGCGACCACCAGACTTTGCGGAGCGCCCCAATCCCGCGCCAGCGCGGCGCGGATGCAGCGTGTGAGGTCATCTTGATGGATCGGCTGGACCAGGGCCTGGCCGCCGCCGGGCAGCGGCACGACCGGCAGTCGGCCCAGCAGGGTGGCGAGGCGCTGAACGTTGTCCTCGCCCTCGGCGCCATAAATCATCGTCGGATGCAGCATGACCCCGGCGCGGCCGGAGCCGAGAAAGGCCGTCTCGCCGGCCTGCACGCCGCGCCCGTGCGCGTCCGGCCAGCGGGTGAATTTCCTGGTGCTGCCGAGGAATACGTAGCGCGCATCGGCGGGCGCCGCCGCCAGCACCGCCGGCGCGTAACGGGCGTGGGCGCAGGAGACGATCCGCCGAGCATCGTGCAGAGCCGCTGTCAGCGCGGAATGATCGGCGAGGTCGGCGACGCGGGCGGGGCCGTGTCCGACGGTCGCCCATTTCCCCGCATCGCGCACCACGGGGACGACTTCGATCCCGTCGGCAAACAGCGCCCGGCAAACCGCGGCTCCGGTACGGCCGGCGGCGCCGATTACGTGGACGCGCTCAGCCACCCGCGCGCATGACGGAAAGGTCGCAACCCTCGTCGGCCTGCAGCACTTGCTCGGCCACCAGCCGGTCCCAGCCACGAAGTGGCGTAGCGGGCGGGCGCCAAGCGGCGCGGCGGGAGGCGAGCACACCGTCCGGGACCAGCAGATCGATCCGGCGCTCCCGTACGGAGAGGCGGATGCGGTCGCCGCTCTCGACCAGCGCGAGCGGGCCGCCGGCCGCCGCCTCCGGAGTCACATGCAATACGATGGTACCAAAGGCGGTGCCCGACATGCGGCAGTCACTGATCCGCACCATGTCCTTCACCCCGGCGCGGGCGAGTTTCTGCGGAATGGGCAGATAGCCGGCCTCGGGCATCCCGGCCGGGGTCAGCGGGCCGGCGTTCTTCAGCACCAGCACGTCCGATGCCGTCACGTCCAGCGCGGGATCGTCGATCCTGGCGGCGAGGTCTTCCAGGCCGTCGAACACCACCGCGCGCGCCTCAGTCTCGAACAAATCGGGGGTCGCTGCGCTGCGCTTGAGGATGGCGCCGCGCGGGGCGAGGCTGCCGAACAGCGCTACCAGCCCGCCCACCGGCGAGACCGGCTCGGCGCGAGCGCGGATATAGCGGCGGTCGACGAAGGCGGGCTCGGCGAGGCGGTCGGCAAGCTGGGCGCCGGACACATCGACGGCGTCGAGATGCAGCAGGTCGCGCAACTCCCACAGCAGCGCCGGCATGCCCCCGGCGCTATGAAAGTCCTCCATGTAGCCCTCGCCGGTGGGCTTGAGGTCGACCAGGACCGGCGTGCTGTCGGAGAGCGCGTTCAGCCGGTCGAGGTCGACGCGGATGCCGCGCCGGCCGGCGATGGCGGTGAGGTGGATCAGCGCGTTGGTCGAGCCGCCGAGTGCCAGCAGGACGCGCAGCGCGTTCTCGACCGCGTGCTCGGTGATGATTTCGGACGGGCGCACCGGCGCTTCGATCAGGCGCACGGCGAGCGCCCCGGCCTCCTCGGCCGCGCGCAGCCGGTCGGCGTGGACCGCCGGGATGCTGCCCTGGCCGAGCGGCATCATGCCGAAGGTCTCGGCGATACAGGCCATCGTACTCGCCGTGCCCATCACGCCGCAGGTGCCGGCGGTGGTCGCGAGCCGCCCCTCGACCTCGGCGATGCGCTCGCCCGACACGGCGCCCGCGCGATACTGCGCCCAGTAGCGCCGGCAATCGGTGCAGGCGGAGAGGCGCTCGCCCTGGAACGGCGTCGCCAGCATCGGCCCGGTGACGAGCTGCACGCAGGGCAGGTTGGCCGAGGCGGCGGCCATGAGCTGCGCCGGCACCGTCTTGTCGCAGCCGCCGACCAGCACCGCCGCGTCCATCGGCTGCGCCGTCAGCATCGCCTCGGTGTCGAGGGCGGCCAAGTTGCGGTAGTGCATCGAGGTCGGGAACAGCGACGGCTCGCACAGCGAGATCGTCGGGAAGGGCAGGGGCAGGCCGCCCGCCGCCAGCACGCCGCGCTTCACCGCCTCGATGAGCTCGGGCAGCGTGCGGTGGCAGTTGTTGTAGGCCGAGCCGGTATCGACGATGCCGACCACCGGCCGGTCGAGCATCGCCTGCGAGTAGCCCATCGACTTGGCGAAGGACCGGCGCAGATAGAGCGCGAAGTCCCGGTCGCCGTAATTCGCCGTGTTGCGGGCAAGGCCGCGCTTGGGTGGCTCGGTCATGGGGCGAGGCTACCGCTGTTCGGCACCCCCTCGCAAATGGTGGTAATATAATACCACACAGAGGAAAACTTGACGGCACGGGGGTTTCTGGCCATAAGCCGCCGCCTGTTCCCGAAGGATGCAGCGATGCTGAAGACCACCCTCTCGCTCAAGCCCGCGGAGGTTCGGAAGGACTGGGTGCTGATCGACGCCGAGGGCCTGGTGCTCGGGCGTCTCGCCGCGATCGTCGCCAACCGGCTGCGCGGCAAGCACAAGCCCCAGTTCACCCCGCATGTCGATTGCGGCGACAACGTCGTGATCGTCAACGCCGCCAAGGTGAGGCTGACCGGCAACAAGGCCGAGCAGTCGGTGTTCTACTACCACACCGGCTATCCCGGCGGCATCAAGGGGCGTTCCCTGGGGCAACGCCTCGCCAGCGCGCATCCCGAGCGGGTGATCGAGAAGGCGGTCGAGCGGATGATCACGCGCGGCCCGCTGCAGCGCCAGCAGATGAAGCACCTTCACGTCTATGCCGGCGCCGAGCATCCGCATGACGGCCAGCGGCCGCGCCCGCTCGACGTTGCCGCCATGAACCCCAAGAACAAGAGGGGCTGAGACCATGTCCGGAACCCAGACCCGCACGCTGGCCGACCTCAAGGACCTCGCCATCGCGACGCAGGTGCCAAGCCCCGACGCGCCGCCCAAGCGCGAGCCGAAGCGCGACGCGCTCGGCCGCAGCTACGCCACCGGCCGGCGCAAGGACGCGGTGGCTCGCGTGTGGGTCAAGCCCGGCAAGGGCGAGATCACCGTCAACGGCAAGCGGGTCGGCCAGTATTTCGCCCGCCCCGTGCTGCGGATGCTGATCACCCAGCCCTTCCTGGTGGCCGACCGCTACAACCAGTTCGACGTGTTCTGCACCGTCACAGGCGGCGGGCTGTCCGGCCAGGCGGGCGCGGTGCGGCACGGCATCAGCCGCGCGCTGACCAATTACGAGCCGGAGCTGCGCGGCATCCTCAAGGTCGCCGGCTTCCTCACGCGCGACCCGCGCGTGGTCGAGCGCAAGAAGTACGGCCGCGCCAAGGCCCGACGCAGCTTCCAGTTCAGCAAGCGCTGACGGATTTTTGCCCACGCATTGCAGAGGGGCGGTCCCGTCGGGGCCGCCCCTCTTGCGTTCGCGGTCCCATCAAGGGGACCATCGGTTTCTCTCCGAGGTAGATCGGTCATGGCACAGGCGAAAATATTCATCGACGGCGAGGCTGGCACGACGGGGCTCGGCATCCGCGAGCGCCTGCGGGCCGTCCCCGAGATCGAATTGCGCAGCCTGACCGGCGAGCGCCGCAAGGACCCGGACGCGCGGCAGGCGCTGATGGCCGAGGTCGATTTGGTCGTGCTCTGCCTGCCGGACGATGCGGCGCGGGAGTCGACCGCGCTCGTCGACGCTCTGGGCGCGCGCGGACCGAAGCTGCTGGACGCCAGCACGGCGCACCGGGTGCATCCCGAGTGGACCTACGGCTTCGCGGAGATGGAGCCGGAGCAGGCCGAGCGCATCGCGCGATCGCGGAGGGTCGCCAATCCGGGCTGCTATCCCACCGGCGCGATCGCGCTGATCCGCCCGCTGGTCGATGCCGGCATCATGCCGGCGGACTACCCGGTGACGATCAACGCCGTCAGCGGCTACTCGGGCGGCGGCCGGTCGATGATCGAGGCGCACGAGGGCGCCGGCGGGCCGGCCTTCGAGCTGTACGCGCTCGGGCTCGAGCACAAGCACGTGCCCGAGACCGAACGCTACGCCGCGCTGACCCGGCGGCCGATCTTCGTTCCCTCGGTCGGGCATTTCCGCCAGGGGATGCTGGTCTCGGTGCCGCTGCATCTGGACACGCTCGCCGGACGGCCCACCGGCGCGGACTTGCGGGCGGTGCTGGCCGAGCGATACCAAGCTTGCGCGCTGGTGCGTGTGATTGATGCCGAACCGCCCGAAAAACTCGAACCGGAGGCGTTGAACGGAACCGACCGGATGGAACTGCGTGTCTACGCCAACGAGGCGCGGCGGCAGGCGGTGCTGGTCGCCAAGCTCGACAATCTCGGCAAGGGTGCCTCGGGTGCGGCGGTGCAGAATATCGGGCTGATGCTCGGGCTTGGCGCGGCGCGGAGCCGGGAGAAGGGGGCGGTCCATGCATAATCCCGGAACCGGCCCGCTCTACGAGTTCGAGGGCGTCTCGCCGACCATCGATCCCGAGGCCTGGGTCGCGCCGACCGCGGCGGTGATCGGCGACGTGACGATCGGGCCACGCTCGGGAATTTGGTTCGGATGCGTGCTGCGCGGCGACACCAACCTCATCCGCGTCGGCGCCCGCACCAATATCCAGGACGGCACGATCGTCCACGTCAACGGCCGCGACTTCCCGACCATCATCGGCGATGACGTGACGGTGGGCCACGCCTGCATCATCCACGCCTGCACGCTGCGCAACGGCGCCTTCGTCGGCATGGGTGCCACGGTGCTGGACGGCGCGGTGATCGAGGAGGGCGGGATGCTGGCCGCCGGCGGGCTGCTCACCAACAACAAGGTGATCGGGCCGAACGAGCTATGGAGCGGCGCGCCCGCCAAGCTGTGGCGCGTGATGTCGGCCCAGGAGCGCGCCGGCTTCGACTACAACGCCAAGCACTACGTGGAGTTGGCGGAGCGCTTCATGGCTGGGCTGCGCCCCGCCGGCTGAGCCGGCCCGATGCGCCCCCGCGCGCTGATCGTCATCGCCGCCCTGCTCGCGGCCGGATGCGCCGCCATCGTCCCGCCGCCGGACACTGCGCGGCTGCCGCCCGATGCGTATGGTCTGTTTGCGGACAACGACATCGGTGCGATCAATCTCGCGCAATGGGCGTTTGCCGACCCGGCGCGCACCCGTAACGATCCGGTCGACGCGGCGCGGGCGGCGGCGGCGGTGGACTACCTGGCGGGGCAGTTGTCCACCAGCCCGCGCTGGTTCGCCATGTCGCCCATCACCAAGGGGCAGATGCTGCAAGCGCGCGAGGAGGTGCGTCAGGCGCTGGGCATCGCGCCGGGCGCGCCGTCGCAGCTGGTGGTGGACGGGCTGCTCGGGGCGGCGAACGCCCTCGCGGCGGGGAACCGGCCGCTCGCGCTCGCAGCCCTGCGCTCGGCGGCATTCACCTGGCCGCCGGACCAGACGCTCGCGCGGTTGTCGGACATGCCGTTCCTGCCGACCGCGAACGTCGCGACCCAGCGCGCGGCGCTGCAGCGATTTCCCGAGGACAACGGCACATGCCCGATATGCCCGTGACGACGCGCGCCTACTGCGTCCCCGAGGCGCCGCTGACCAGTTCAGTGCTCTCCTCGATCAGATTAAACAGATCGCCGATGAGGCCATCGCCCAGCCCGAGGTGATCCGCAGCCTGATAGATTTCATCGAGCGTCTGATGCGCGCAGACCCTTCGGAAAATCGCGCGGGCCTCCTCGGTCTCGCCGCCGCGCAGGTACTGCGCCAACAGAAGGATGATCCGCCATCCCCCGAGATGTTCCGGCCTGAGCTGTTCCGCGAGCCAGCGGGCCTCGCGCCCTTTATAGTGGCGGCCGAGATGGTACAGGCCGTGGAACCCGAAGGTCGGCCCTGTGGACGGCCCGGATTCGTAGGAAAAACGTCGAGCCACATCGGTCGTGGCGAAGCGAATCCCGTGGCGCTGCTCCAGACGGCCGCGCCACACCTGGCAGATGGCGATGTCCTCCGCTTGGCCATCGAGCTCCACGTCCATGTTCCGCAGGGCCGTCAACAGGCGGCGGGATCGCAGCGAGAAGCCGCCATTGCCAACGTTGTGTGTGGCGAACTGCGGCCAAGGCGCTCCGATATAGTCGTAATCGAGGAATTCGTGCGACCAGCATTCCGGGTCGGATACAAATCCGTCGTACTGGGCGATGAGGACGTGATCGGTCTCGACGTGATCCGCCAGTTCCTTGACCATCATGCGGTTATAGTCGTGGATGGATTCGAACGGAGCGATCCGATGGAACCCGAAACCATCCAGGCTCCAGGGCCGGTCCGAGAAATACAGCTTCTGCTCGAATTCGCAATTTTCATCGCAGCGCCGTGCCGCCTCCTCGGAGAGGCGGTGGTAGCGTGTGTCGATCAAGCAGAGGGTGGTGTTTGGTATGAACATGGAAGGTTGCCTTGCGGGCCTTTGGCCCGACCAGTGGGCCGGCCATGACGTGCGTACGTGTAGGTCAGCGCTTGTGACTGCTGGCCTCAAACGGCTGGCCGCGTCTCCAAGGTTTCTTCATAGATGTCGATCATGCTTTGCATTTCCGCAATGCGAACGTCGCGCGATCGAATGGCCTGCGTCAGCGATTGGATGATTTCCTGGTCCTCGGTTCCCTTGCGATAGTTGCTCACCGGGCCGGATGGATTGCCGCGGCGGACGTTCATGGCGTCGGCAAACAGATCCGCCATGTAGACATTTGGCGCCGGATGTTCGCCTCGGCGGAATACCATGATGAAGTCGTTCCAAACGTCACGGCGCCGACGCCCGGTGAACGACTCCAGGAGCTCGACATCGTGACCCTGCCGGCGGGCCCAATCGCGCAGGCTCACGCCGGCTTCGGGGTAGAAGCGCCAGTTGTCCACGGGATGCTGATGATACCAGCCGTTCGACGGGACGTTGATGTAGACGTGGCCGCCGTCCTTGGTCACGCGGACGATCTCGAGGAACGTCACCCAGAACATCGGATCGTGCTCGAAGCAGGATGTCGACACCACCGCGTCGAACTGCCCGTCGGGAAACGGTAGGGCGTGCGGATCGTCGAGCACGATGTCCACGCCTTTCCCGGCCACCATGTCGACCCCGACATAGACCGCCTCGCCCGGCGCGCAACCGCGCAGCGATCCGTTGATGTCCTGCGCGCCGACATCCAGGACCGTGGGCTTTCCCGCCGGAAGATACGTCGCGAAGAACGCGCGGCCGAACTCGATGGCGGTATCGTGCATCGGGCCCTCCTGGCACCTGTCACGGCGCCCAGGCTGGCCCGAAAATCTTAGGAAACGATGAAGCCCGCGGACTTCAGCTCAGCCGCACGGTCACGTAGCTGCCCGGCGCGTCCTCGATGGGCTTGAGCTTGCCGTCGCCGGGCTCGCGGGCCTTCACCTGGGTCTTGTCAAGCGATGTGATCCAGCGCTGCCAGTCCGGCCACCAGGAGCCGGCCATCTCGGTCGCACCCTGGAACCAGCTCTCCGGGTCGGGCGGCAGGTCGGTGTTGATCCAGTGGTTGTACTTGCCGGTGTCCGGCGGGTTGACCACGCCGGCGATGTGGCCGGAGGCGGCCAGCACGAAGCGCTTCTCTCCGCCGAGCAGCTGGGTGCCGCGATAGGTCGACTTCCACGGCGCGATGTGGTCCTCGCGGGTGGACAGGAAATAGGACGGCGTCTTGACGCGGCCGAGGTCGATCGCCTCGCCGTTGAGTGTGATGCCGCCGGGCTTCGCCAGCAAATTCTCCTGATACATCTTGCGCAGATAGAAGCTGTGCATCCGTGCCGGCATCCGCGTCGAATTGCTGTTCCAGTACAGCAGGTCGAATGGGAAGGGCTCGTTGCCGAGCAGGTAGTTGTTCACCACGAACGACCAGATCAGATCGTTGGCGCGCAGCATGTTGAACGTCGTCGCCATCTCGCTGCCCTCGAGATAGCCGCGCTGGTTCATCTTGTCCTCGAGCGACTTCAGCTGCTCCTCGTCGATGAACACACCGAGTTCGCCCGCCTCACGGAAATCCATCATGGTGACGAAGAACGTCGCCGACTTGATGCGGTCGTCGCCCCTGGCCGCCATCCAGGCGAGCGTGCTGGCGAGCAGCGTGCCCCCGAGGCAGTAGCCGATCGCGTTGACCTCGCGCTCGCCGGTCGCCTGCTCGATCGCGTCGAGGGCGGCGAGATAGCCCTCGGTCATGTAGTCCTCGAAGCTTTTCTCGGCGAGGTGCTCGTCGGGGTTGACCCAGCTGATGACGAACACGGTGTGGCCCTGCGAGACCGCCCATCTGACGAAGCTGTTCCGCGGCCGAAGGTCGAGGATGTAGAACTTGTTGATCCAGGGCGGCCCGATCAGCAGCGGCCGCTTCAGCACTTTGTCCGTGCTCGGTGCATACTGGATGAGCTGCATGAGGTCGTTCTGATAGACCACCTTGCCCGGCGTGACCGCGATGTTCTCGCCGAACTTGAACGCCTCCATGTCGGTCATCTTGATGCGCAGCTGGCCCTTGCCGCGCTCCAGATCGGTGAGGAGGTTGTTGAGCCCCTTGAGCAGGTTCTCGCCGCCGCTCTCGGCGGTCTTGCGCAGCACCTCGGGGTTGGTGAACAGGAAGTTGCTCGGGCTCATCGCGTCGACGAACTGGCGCGCGTAGAAATCGACCTTCTGCGCGGTCTTCGGGTCGAGCCCGTCGACGTGCTTCACCACGTCCTGCACGTAGCGGGCGGAGAGGAGATAGGACTGCTTTATGAAGTCGAACACCTCGTTCTCGCGCCAGGCGTCGTCCTTGAAGCGGCGGTCGCCGGCCGGCGCGTCGATCACCGGCGCGGTGTCAATCCCCATCATGCGCCGCGCGGTGTTCTGCCAGAGGGTCAGGTAGTCCTGCCAGAAGCCGATTTGCGCCTGCATCAGTGTGGCGGGATTGGCCATCAGCCGGGCCGTCATCTCGAGGAAAGCGCTGCCGATGTTGAGCGGGTCGGGGCTTTTCTTCTGCTGCGCCTGCCGCTTCAGCCACTCGCCGACGATGCGCTGCGAGCGCTCGGCGACGTCCGCCATCGAGCGGGTGATGACCGCCGGGTCGGGCAGCTTGAAGGCGGGCGGCTCGGGTTTTTGCGGCTCGGCCATCGGGCATCCTTTCCGTTCGCGCCGGCAGCCGCTAAACCGGCGCAGCAGCGTGGGAGCGTTTCGACGTATGATAAGCGGGAGCGGGGCGCAACCTCTCGGGGCGCATCACCTGGAAGCGCGACGCGAGGGGCAGATCGTCTCCACACGTAAGATGAAGGGTGCCGGTTGCCGGTTTTCAACGGGATTGGCGGTTCTCGCGCTGCTCTCGGGATGCTCGTCCCTGCCGAGCTCGATCAATCCGGTGGATTGGTGGCACGGTCTCGAAGGCGGCGCCATCGCCGAGCAGCGCCCGCCGCCGCCGGGAGCTGACCAGCCCTACCCGAATCTCGCCACCGTCCCCGCCAAGCCGGCCTCCCCGGACATGAAGCTGCACCAGCAGATCGCCGACGCTCTGGTGGCCGACCGCGCCAACGCTCAGCACGCCGCCGCCGCCGCGCCGCTGCCCGATCCGTCCTCGCCCACCGCCTCGCCCGCCTTGTTCGGCCGTGGCTCCGCCCCGCCTCCCGCGCCCGCCGCCTCGACCGACACGGCCAGCGCGTCGCTGGACGCTGCGACCGCTCCGCCCGCGCCGCCGCCCGCCAAGGCTGTCCCGCCGAGCAATGCGGCGGTCGGACCGGTGGCGACGGCGCCCCTCGCCCCGCCGCCGGGCTCGGATGTGCCGGGCTCGACCAGCCCGCAGGACGCCACGGCGCCGCCGGCCCTCCCCACTACGCCGCCCATGCCCCCCGCCCTGCCGGGCGCGCCGACCTCTGCGGTCGCCGCCCCGAGCCCCCCGCCGCCCGCGCCGCCGAAGCCCGCCGTCGTGGCGGCGGCGCCCAAGGAGGTCGGCCAGCCGGTGCCGGTCGGCTTCGAGCCGGGATCGGCGGTGCTGCCGGCCAACTCCGCCGCCGCGCTGAAGGCGCTTGCCGGCGCAAGGAAGAACGCCACGATCCTGGTGACGGGCTTCGGCGAGGCGGCCTCGGCCGATCCGCAGGCGCAATCGGGTGCGCTCACCCTGGCGCTGAGCCGGGCGCAGGCGATGGCGGCGGCGCTGGCGACGGACGGCGTGCCCGCCGGTTCCCTGCGCGTCGACGCGCAGGCCGCCGGTCGCGGCGGCGCCGCGCGTCTGATAGAATAGTTCCCCTTTCGCGAAAGCCCCCCGATGTCCGACGAATTCCACCGCATCCGCCGCCTGCCCCCCTACGTGTTCGCCGAGGTGAACTCGGCCAAGGCGCGCGCGCGGGGAGCGGGGGAGGATGTCATCGACCTCGGCATGGGCAACCCCGACAGTCCGACGCCGCCGCACATCGTCGCCAAGCTGGTGGAGGCGGTGCAGGACCCGCGCACCCACCGCTATTCGGTGAGCAAGGGCATCCCGGGCCTGCGCCGCGCGCTCGCCGGCTATTACGCGCGCCGCTTCGACGTGAAGCTCGACCCCGAGACGGAGGTGATCGCCACACTCGGCTCCAAGGAGGGGCTGGCCAACCTCGCCGCCGCCATCACCAGCCCGGGCGACACGATCCTGGTGCCGAACCCGTCCTATCCGATCCACCAGTTCGGCTTCATCATCGCCGGCGCCTCGGTGCGCAGCGTGCCCGCGACACCGGACGACGACATGCTGAGCGCGCTCGACCGCGCGGTGCGCCACTCGGTGCCGAAGCCGACCGCGCTGATCGTCAATTTCCCATCGAATCCGACGGCCTATCTCGCGGGCATCGAGTTCTATCGCGAGATCGTCGCATTCGCTCGGCGGCACGACATCTGGGTGATGTCGGACCTCGCCTACGCGGAAATCTATTTCGGCGACAAGCCGCCGCCGTCGATCTTGCAGGTGCCGGGAGCGAAGGACATCGCGGTCGAGTTCACCAGCCTATCCAAGACGTACTCGATGCCGGGCTGGCGCATGGGATTCGCGGCGGGCAATCCGCGGCTCATCACCGCGCTGACCCGGATGAAGTCGTATCTCGACTACGGCGCCTTCACGCCGATCCAGGTCGCCGCCGTCGCCGCGCTGAACGGGCCGCAGGATTGCGTCCAGCAGATGCGCGACCTCTACCGCGAGCGCCGGGACGTGCTGATCCGCGGGCTGCGATCCGCCGGCTGGGACGTGCCGTGCCCGGAGGCCTCGATGTTCGCCTGGGCGCCGATCCCGCCGCGATTTTCCGACATGGGCAGCGTGGAGTTCAGCAAGCTGCTGCTGGCGCGGGCCAAGGTGGCGGTAGCGCCGGGCATCGGCTTCGGCGAGCACGGCGACCAGCATGTGCGGATCGCGCTGGTCGAGAATACCCACCGGCTGCGTCAGGCGGTGCGCAGCATCCGCGCCTTCCTGCAGACGGATAACGGCGCGCCGGCCGAGCCCGTGCTCAGCGCCGTCTCGGCATGACCCGGCCGCTCTCGGTGGCCGTCGCCGGCCTCGGTACGGTCGGCGCGGGCGTGCTGCACGTGTTGCGCGACAACGCGGAACTGGTGGCGGCGCGCGCCGGACGGCCGATCGCGGTCACGGCCGTCTCTGCCCGCGACCGCTCGCGTGATCGCGGCGTGCCGCTTGGTGGGCTGCGCTGGTACGACGATCCCGTTGCACTCGCGGCAGATCCGGCGGTGGATGTGGTGGTCGAGGTGATCGGCGGCTCGGAGGGGCCGGCGCGGGAGCTGGTGCGCGCCGCGCTGGAGCAGCGCAAGCCGGTCGTCACCGCCAACAAGGCGCTGATGGCGGTGCACGGGGCCGAGCTCGCGGCGCTCGCCGAGCACGCCGGCGTGCCGCTCGCCTTCGAGGCGGCGGTCGCCGGGGGCATTCCTGTCATCAAGGCGCTGCGCGAGGGGCTTGCGGCCAACCGGATTTCCCGTGTCGCCGGCATCCTCAACGGCACCTGCAACTACATCCTCACCGTGATGCGCGAGCGGGGGCGGGAGTTCGCCGAGGTGCTGGCCGACGCGCAGCGGCTCGGCTACGCCGAGGCCGACCCGTCGTTCGACGTGGACGGCATCGACGCCGCGCACAAGCTGGCGATCCTCGCCGCCCTCGCGTTCGGCCGGCCGGTGGCGTTCGGGGCGGTGCATGTCGAGGGCATCCGGGCGGTCTCCGCGCTGGACATCGGCTTCGCCGGCGAGTTCGGCTACCGCATCAAGCTGCTCGGCATCGCGCGCCAGACGGAGGGTGGCATCGAGGCGCGGGTGCATCCCTGCATGGTGCCGCAAGCCTCGCCGCTGGCGGGCGTCGACGGTGTGTTCAACGCGGTTGTGGCGGAGGGCGATTTCGTCGGCCGCGTGATGCTGGAGGGGCGCGGCGCGGGTGCCGGGCCAACCGCTTCCGCCATTGTCGCGGATCTCATCGACGTTGCGCGCGGCCGCGTGACCCCGGTGTGGGGTGCCGCGTCCGGCGCGCTGTCCGATGCGCC
Organism: uncultured Alphaproteobacteria bacterium; assembly: GCA_963795435.1. Taxonomy (GTDB): domain Bacteria; phylum Pseudomonadota; class Alphaproteobacteria; order Acetobacterales; family Acetobacteraceae; genus JAFKFI01. The sequence continues at coordinate 1,260,921 of CAWCHV010000007.1, read as the reverse complement.
GTCGGTGCCGATGTCGGAGCATTTCGGCGCCTACTACCTGCGGCTGATGGTGGTCGACCGGCCCGGCGTGATAGCCGACGTGACGGCGGTGCTGCGCGACAGCGGCATCTCGCTCGAGTCGATGCTGCAGCGCGGCCGTGCGCCGGGCGAGTCGGTGCCGGTGGTGCTGGTGACGCATGAAACCAACGAGGCCGCGATGCGCGCGGCGCTGGAGCGGATCGCGGCACTCGACGCCGTGCTGGAACCGCCCACGCTGATCCGCATCGAGCCGGCCTGAACGGTTCCAGGGGAGGACGAGACGATGGACAACGCGGCGCCGCCGGACCCGAGCGCGGTCACCGATCGCAATCTCGCACTGGAGCTGGTGCGCGTCACCGAGGCCGCCGCGCTGGCCGCGTCCCGCTGGATCGGGCGCGGGCAGAAGAACGAAGCGGACGGCGCCGCCGTGGAAGCGATGCGCCGCGCCTTCGACCAGGTCGCCATCGAGGGCACGGTGGTGATCGGCGAGGGCGAGATGGACGAGGCGCCGATGCTGTTCATCGGCGAGAAGGTTGGGCAGGGCGGCCCGGCGATGGACATCGCCGTCGATCCGCTGGAAGGCACCACGATCACGGCGAAAGGCGGCCCCAACGCGCTCGCAACGGTTGCACTCGCCGAGCGCGGCCACTTCCTGCACGCGCCCGACATCTACATGGACAAGATCGCCGTTGGCGGCGGACTGCCGGACGGCGTGGTCGATCTCGACGCCTCGCCGGGGCTCAACCTGCGCAACCTCGCGCAGGCGAAACGGTGCAGCATCGCCGATCTCGTCGTCTGCATACTTGAGCGGGACCGCCACAAGGAGATCATCGCCAAATGCCGCGAGGCAGGGTCGCGGATCATGCTGATCGGCGATGGCGACGTGGCCGGTGTGATCGCCACGGCGATGCCGCAGAGCGGGGTCGATATTTACATGGGCTCAGGCGGCGCGCCGGAAGGCGTGCTCGCCGCGGCGGCGCTGCGCTGCATCGGCGGCCAAATGCAAGGCCGCCTGATGTACGAGGATGACGCGCAAATCGAGCGGGCGCGCGGCATGGGCATCAGCGATCCCCGGCGCAAATACAACGTTGAGGAAATGGCCAAGGGCGACGTGATGTTCGCCGCCACCGGCGTCACCGGCGGCTCCATCCTGCAGGGTGTGCGCCGCCACGGCCACGGGGCGATCACGCATTCGATGGTGATGCGCAGCAAGTCCGGCACGGTGCGTTACGTGGAGGCGCACCACAATTTCGATCGGAAGACCTGGTCGCCTTCGTCTTGAACGCGCTGGTCACGGCGCCTGCGCTCGGGGTCGGCCGCAGCCTCGGCGGGCGGCGCTGGATCTGGCGCGACGCGGAGCCGCGCATCGGGCTCGGCATCGCCCAGCGCCACGGGGTACCGGAAATCGTCGGACGGCTGCTGGCGGCGCGCGGCGTCGGCATCGAGGAGGCGGCGCATTTCCTCGAACCCACCCTGCGCGCGCTGCTGCCCGATCCGTCGCTGATGGCGGACATGGACGTGGCCGCCGAGCGAATCGCGCGCGCCGCGATCCACGCCGAGACGGTGGCGGTGTTCGGCGACTACGACGTCGACGGCGCGTGCAGCGGCGCCGTGATGCTGACGCTGCTGCGCGAGCTCGGCTGCGCGGTGCTGTACCACGTCCCCGATCGGATGGCCGAGGGCTACGGCCCCAACGGCCCGGCGCTGCAGTCGCTCGTGCTGCGCGGCGCCAGCCTGGTGGTGTGCGTCGATTGCGGCACCGCGGCCGCCGAGGCGCTGCGCGCGATCCACGGCCGGGCGGACGTGGTGGTGCTAGACCACCACAAAGCGGAGGGACCGCCGCCGCCGATCGTCGCGACGGTCAATCCGAACCGGCTCGATTGCGGCTCGGGCCTGACCTCGCTCTGCGCCGCCGCCGTCGCCTTCCTCACTGCCGTGGCGACGGTGCGCCATCTGCGTCGCGCCGGCTTCTTCCAGGCCCGGTCCGAGCCAAACCTGCTCGATCTGCTCGACCTCGTGGCGCTGGCGACGGTGTGCGACGTGATGCCGCTCGTCGGCCTCAACCGCGCGCTGGTCTGCCAGGGGCTGAAGGTGATGGCGCGGCGCGCCCGGCCGGGCGTCGCGGCGCTACTTGACGTCGCGCAGGCGAAGGACCGGCCGACCGCGTTCACCTGCGGCTTCGGGCTCGGCCCCCGGATCAACGCCGCCGGCCGGATCAGCGAGGCCGATCTCGGCCTGCGCCTGCTGCTCTGCCAGGACCCGGTCGAGGCGCGGACGCTGGCCGCGACGCTGGATGCGGTGAACCGGCAGCGCCAGGAGGTCGAGGCGGGAATACTGGAGGACGCGCTGCGCGCCGCCGCCGAGCAGGCCGCCGCCGGGCACGCGGCGCTGCTGGTCGCGGGCGCGCAATGGCATCCCGGCGTGGTCGGGATCGTGGCGGGGCGAATCAAGGAGCGGTTCAACCGCCCGGCCTGCGTCGCGGCGGTGGCCGACGGGCAGGCGCGCGGGTCCGGCCGCTCGGTGGTGGGGCTCGACCTCGGCGCGGCGGTGATCGCGGCGCGGCAGGCGGGAATTCTCGCCACCGGCGGCGGGCACGCGATGGCGGCGGGGTTTTCCTTGAGCGCAGGACGCCTCGGGGATTTCCACGCGCTGCTCAACGAGCGGCTGGCGGCCGCCTCGGCGCTGCCCTCGGCCGCCGACCTGACGGTGGAGGGCGCGCTCGCTGTGCCGGGCGTGACGACGGAACTCGCCCAGCAGATCTCGCGGCTGGCGCCGTTTGGAAACGGCAACGAGGAGCCGATTTTCGTTCTTCAGCGCGCGCGGGTGATGCGGGCCGATCGTGTCGGCCGCGAGGGGACCGCGATCCGCGCCTTCATCGAGGGCGAGGGCGGCGGGATGCGCCTCAAGGCGATGCTGTTCCGCGCCCGAGAGGGCGATCTCGCCGACGCGCTGCTGGCCGGGCGCGTGCCGCTGCATCTCGCCGGCTATCTGCGCGCCGAGGAGTGGAACGGCGCGGTCAACCCGGGCTTCGTGATCTCCGACGCGGCGCTGGTCTGACGCCCGGCAACCCGCGCTCCGCTTGACCCCTCCCGGACCCTCCGCTACCCACGCGCCGGCCTGCTGTCCCGTTCGTCTAGAGGCCCAGGACACCAGCCTTTCACGTTGGTAACACGGGTTCGAATCCCGTACGGGACGCCAGCGGCCGGGCGTGATCTCTCTCTTTTGTGCTCCGAACGCCCTGGCCCTCCGCGAAATTGTTGCTCGATCGCAGGCTGTTCCGTATCGTTCGCCCGCTGGGGTGGGCGATGGAGCACCCCGAGAGCGGGGAGTCACTCCTCGATGAGTCGAAAGCACGCGTCGACGCCCGACCAGGACAGGACAGTCCGCGAGCGGGCCTACTATATCTGGGAACGCGAGGGCCGGCCGGACGGGCGAGCCCGCGAACACTGGCTGCGCGCCGTGGCCGATGAGACCCTCCCGGACCACGATGACGGCTTCCTGTCCGATCAGGAGGCGATCGTGGAGGGCCGGGCGGCCGATTTTCCGGCTGTGCTGACCAAGGACGCTCGAGGGGGCTGAGCCTTCGGTGAGAGAGCCGGTCCGATCCGATTGCTGAGTGCGTCCGGCTGGATTTTTCGGCGCGCGCTGGCCGTCTTGCTCGGGCAGGCGGCGGAGCGCACGCCAGGTATGCCGGGATGTGGCGGGAGTCCCCCCGGACCGACGGCAGACTGAACAGCCGGTCAGCGAACCGGGAGGTCGCGCCGGCGTCTGTCGTCCGCCGTCTTCCATGCAAGGAGCCGAACCGTGAAACGCATCGCTATCGGGATGATGGCCGTTCTGCTGTTCGGCCTCGTCGGCTGCGATCAGGTCCGCGGCGTTAGTTCCTCGCGAGCAACGAACCTCGAGGGCGCTCCCGGCACCGCGAACGACCTCGCGACTGGCGGCGGGGGGAACCGGATGGGACCGGGCAACGACGGATCGTGACGGGCCGTTGTGCTCGAGGCAGGGTTGCGCCCTGAGCGCACCCCACCCGGCCGGTGATCCGCCCGTGTGCCCAGCGCCGAGGAGACACTGATGAGAGGGATCGTCCCGGTCCTGTTGGCGATGCTGCTCGCGGCGACGGCGCGGGCCGAGGAGCGGGTGGTCAACGTCTATAATTGGACCGACTACATCGATCCCGCCGCGATCGAGCGGTTTCAGGCCGAGACCGGCATCCACGTCCGCTACGACGTCTTCGACAGTCTGGAGGCGCTGGAGGGCAAGCTGCTGGCGGGTCATTCCGGATACGATGTCGTCGTGCCGACCAGCGAGCCGACCTTCTGGCGGCTGATCCGCGCTGGCGCCCTGCGGCCGCTCGACCGCGCGAAACTGCCGCATTTTGCAGGGCTCGATCCCGTGCTGATGCGGCGGGTCGAAACCTCGGACCCTGGGAACCGCTACGGCGCGATCTATCTGTGGGGCACGATCGGGCTCGGCATGATCCCGGACAAGATCCGCGCGCTGGCGCCCGCGGTGCCGCTGGATAGCTGGGATCTGCTGTTTCGCCCGGAGAACGCGCGGCGGATCGCCTCCTGCGGCATAACCATGCTCGACTCCGCCACCGACGTGATCCCGAGCGTGCTGCGCTATGCCGGCCGGGACCCCGACAGTACCGCCCCGGCGGACCTTGCGGCGGTCGAGGCGGTACTGATGGGCATTCGCCCGTTCATCCGCAACTTCGCCTCCAGCGCGGCGGTGAACGCGATCGCCGCCGGGGAGACCTGTCTCGTGTTCTCCTACTCAGGAGACATAGTGCAGGCGCAGGCGCGGGCTGACGAAGCGGGACGGGGAGTGCATGTGCATTATGCCGCGCCTCGCCAGGGAGCCCAGCTCTGGTTCGACATGCTGGCGATGCCGGCCGACGCGCCGCATCCGGCGGAGGCGCTGGCGTTCATCGACTTCGTGCTGCGCCCGGCGGTAATGGCCGGGATCACCAACCAGGTGCGCTACGCCAATGCCATCCCGGCGAGTCGTCCGGACATCCGGCCGGCCATCGCCAACGACCCCGACATCTATCCGCCTCCCGAGCAGATGGCGCGGTTCTTCACGGTGGGCGCGGTGGCGCCGGCGGCGGAGCGGGCGCGCACCCGGATGTGGGCGCGCTTCAAGGCCGGGCGCTGAGCGCGTTGCCGCTGCTGCGGGTCGAGGGACTGATCAAGCGCTATGGCGGCATCGCGGCGCTGGCCGGGCTCGATCTCGACGTGGAACCCGGCGAGATCTTCGTGCTGCTCGGCGGCTCGGGGTCGGGCAAGACCACGCTGCTGCGCTGCATCGCGGGTTTCGTGCACCCCGACGCGGGCCGCGTCCTGCTCGATGGGCAAGACCTCGGCCCGCTGCCGCCGCACCGCCGGCCGGTGAACACGATGTTCCAATCCTACGCGCTGTTCCCGCACATGAACGTCGCGCGCAACGTCGGTTTCGGACTGCGGCACGACCGACTGTCGCGCCAGCAGAGAGCGACTCGGGTGCGGGAAATGCTCGACCTCGTGCAGCTCGGCGAGTTCGGACCGCGCTGGCCGGGCCAGCTCTCCGGCGGGCAGATGCAGCGCGTCGCACTGGCCCGGGCGCTCGCCCGCCGCCCCCGCCTGCTCCTGCTCGACGAACCGCTCTCCGCACTCGATCGCGGGCTGCGCGAGCAAACCCGCACGGAACTGGTCGGCGTGCAGCGCCGGCTCGGCACCAGCTTCATTCTCGTCACGCACGACCAGGAGGAGGCGATGACGATGGGCACCCGCATCGGCGTGATGCACGAGGGCCGGCTGGCGCAGACCGGCACGCCGGCCGAAATCTACGAGAACCCCGCGAACCGCTTCGTGGCCGATTTCCTCGGCGCCGCCAACGTGCTGCAAGCCATGGTCCGGCGCAGCGATGCCGGCGGCTCGCTGCTCGAAATCGCCGGGCTCGGCCTGGTTCAGGCCAGCCGCCCGGCGCCGCGCGGCGTGGGCGAAAGCATATTCCTCGCCGTGCGCCCCGAACGCGTCGCGCTGGGCTCCGTCGCGCCGCCGAACGCCTTTTGCGCGCCGATCGCCGAGACCGCCTATCGTGGCGACGCGCTCTCCTGCACCTTGCGCCTGCCGGACGGGGCCGCGCTGCGCGTCACGCGCCCCTTGTCCGGCGGCGCCCCGACCGCCCTCCCGGCGGCGGGCGAGGTGGTCAGCGTGTCTTTCGCGCCGGATGCCTGCATCCTGCTGACCGAGTGACCAGACCGAGGAGAATTCGCCCGATGGCCGACCGCACCGTCACCCTGTTCCACTCGCCGCAAACCCGATCGACCGGCGTGCTCACCCTGCTCGAGGAACTCGGCGCGCCCTACACGCTCGAACTGCTCAACCAGACCAAGGGCGAGCAGCTAGCTCCCGCCTATCGCGCGATCAATCCGATGGGCAAGGTGCCGGCCCTGCGGGACACATCGGGGGCGATCGTCACCGAACAGGTGGCGATCTTTCTTCACCTCGGGGATTTGTTCCCCGAGGCCGGGCTCGCCCCGCCGATCGGCGATGCGCTGCGCGGGCCGTATCTCCGCTGGATGGCGTTCTACGCCGCCAGCTTCGAGCCCGCCGTCGTCGACCGCGCCCTCGGTCGCGAGCCGGGTCGCCGCTCGATGAGCCCCTATGGCGAGTTCGACACGGTGGTCGACACCATCGGGGCGGCGCTCAGCCCCGGCCCCTACCTGCTGGGCGGCCGTTTTTCCGCGGCCGATATTCTCTGGGGTACGGCGCTCGGCTGGATGACCGCCTTCAAACTGATGCCGGAGCGTCCCGAGATCATGGCCTACGTGCGCCGCATCGCCGAGCGGCCGGCGGTCAAGCGCGCGCAGGAGAAGGACGCGGCGCTGGCGGCCCCGCAAAAGGCCTGACCCGTCCGCCTGCCAGCCGCGCCCTGGTCCTGGCGCTGCCGTGGGCCTGGCTCGCGCTGTTCCTCGTTCTGCCGATGGCGATCGTGCTCGCCATCGGCTTCGCGCGGCCGGCGGAAGGCGTGCCGCCCTTCGCCCTGGCGCTCGATCCGTCGAGCTTTCGTGGCCTGCTCGCCGACGACTACTACGCCGCCGCCTTCCTGCTCAGCCTCAAGGTGGCGCTGGTCTCCTCGCTCGCCTGCCTGGTGATCGGCTACCCGATGGCGCTCGCCATTGCGCGGGCGCCAGAGCGTTGGCGCTCCTTGCTGCTGATGCTGGTGATCCTGCCGTTCTGGACCGGCTTTCTCCTCCGCATCGTCGCCTGGATCGGGCTGCTGAAGGACGACGGCTGGATCAACGCCGTCCTGCTGCGCGCCGGCGTCATCAGCGCGCCGCTGCACCTGCTCTACACAGACTTCGCGATGTACGTCGGCATTGCCTATTGCTACCTGCCTTTCATGGTGCTGCCGCTCTACGCGCGCCTGTCCAGGCGCGACGCGGCATTGGAGGAAGCGGCGGCGGATCTCGGTGCGCCGCCGTGGCGCGTGTTCCTGAGCATCGTGCTGCCGCTCTCGCTGCCCGGCGTATGGGCAGGGTTTCTCCTGGTGTTCATTCCGGCGATGGGCGAGTACGTGATTCCCGAGCTGCTCGGCGGGCCGGGGGCGGAGACCGTTGGGCGCGTGCTCTGGGGCGAGTTTTTTCTCAACCACGACTGGCCTACCGCCGCGGCGCTGGCGTGCGTCCTGCTGCTCATGCTGCTGGCGCCGGCGGCGGCGTGGCAATGGTGGCAAGGAAGAGAGCCCTCACCCCGACCCTCTCCCGCAAGCGCAGGAGAGGGAGAAGGCAAAGCCCTCTCTCCCTGCTTGGGGGAGAGGGTTGGGTGAGGGGGTCGCGCGGCAAACTCCTAATCGCCTGCCTGGTCGGCGGCTACGCCTTCCTCTACCTCCCGATCGCGCTCCTGATCGCCTTCAGCTTCAACGACTCTCGCCTGCTGACCGTCTGGAGCGGCTTCTCCTGGCGCTGGTATGCCGCCCTCTGGCACGACACGCCGCTGGTCTCGGCGGCACTCCTCTCGCTGAGGATCGCCGCCCTTTCCGCGACCATCGCCACGCTGATCGGCACGACGGCCGGCTATGCGCTCGCCCGGTTCGGCCGGTTTCGCGGCCGCGCGGCCTTTTCCGCGACCCTTTCCGTGCCCCTGGTTCTGCCCGACGTGATCGTCGGCCTCTCGCTGCTCCTGCTGTTCGTGGTCCTGCAGCGCCTCACCGGCTGGCCCGCCGAGCGCGGCGGCTCCACCATCGCCATCGCCCACGCCAGCTTCGCCCTCGCTTATGTCGCGGTCGTGGTCCAGGCGCGGCTGGCCGACGTGGGGACCGAACTCGAGGAGGCGGCGATGGATCTCGGCGCCTCCGCCTGGCGGGCGTTTCTCGCGATCACCCTGCCGTTGATGGCGCCCGCCCTGGTCTCGGGCTGGCTGCTCGCCTTCACCCTCTCGCTCGACGACGTGGTGGTCGCGAGCTTCGTCTCCGGGCCTGGCGCCTCCACCCTGCCGATGGTGCTGTTCTCCGCCATGCGGCTCGGCGTAACACCCGAGATGAACGCGCTCGCCACCGTCGTGCTGGCGCTCGTGCTGCTGGCGCTGTTCGGCGCATGGCTGGCCCGACGCTTGCCCGTTGCCGCTCGCACGCCGCTTCGCTAGGGTCCGCCGCCTCCCGTCGCACCAGGAATGACCGGCACCGCCATGAGCCTCATCGCCGTCCGCCTGAACCGCATCAGCCCGAGCCAGACAATGGGGGTCGCCGGCAAGGCGCGCGCCCTCAAGGCGGCCGGGCGGGACGTGATCGGCCTGGCCGCCGGCGAGCCCGATTTCGACACGCCGCGCAACATCAAGGACGCGGCGATCCGCGCCATCGAGGCGGGCGAGACGAAATACACCGACGTCGCCGGCACGCCCGCCTTGCGCCGCGCCGTCGCCGCCAAGTTCCGGCGCGAGAACGGCATCGACTGCACCGCCGAGGAGGTCATCATCTCCTCGGGCTGCAAGCAGGTGATCTTCAACTGCATGATCGCCACGATCGACCCCGGCGACGAGGTGATCATCCCGTCGCCCTGCTGGGTCAGCTACCCCGACATCGTCTCGCTCGCCGAGGGCACGCCCGTGCTCGTCCCGTGCGGCCAGAACAACGGCTTCAAGCTGCGCGCCGAGGACCTCGAAGCGGCGATCACGACGCGCACCAAGTGGTTCATGCTGAACAACCCGTGCAACCCGACCGGCGCGGCGTACAACGCCGAGGAGCTGCGGCCGATCTGCGACGTGCTGCTGCGCCACCCGGACATCTGGATCGCCACCGACGACATCTACGAAAAGCTCGCCTATGGCGGCTTCAAGCCAGCCACCATCCTGGAGGTCGAGCCGCGCCTCAAGGACCGCACGGTGACGATGAACGGCGTGTCGAAAACCTACGCCATGACCGGCTGGCGCATCGGCTACGCGGCCGCACCCGCGCATCTCATCAAGGCGATGGACAAGCTGCAGAGCCAGTCCACCGCCTGCGCTTCCTCGATCGGCCAGGCCGCCACGCTGGAGGCATTGGAAGGCTCGCAGGATTCCATCCCGCCGATGGTCGCCGAGTACGAGCAGCGCCGCGACATGGTGGTGGAGATGCTGAACGCCTCGGCCGGCATCAACTGCCACAAGCCGGAGGGCGCGTTCTACGTCTATCCGAGCGTGCACGGCTGCATCGGCAAGACCAGCAAGGGCGGCAAGAAGATCGCCGACGACGAGGCGTTCGTCACCGCGCTGCTGGAGGAGGAGGGTGTCGCCGCCGTTCACGGCGCGGCGTTCTGCTATCCCGGCCACTTCCGCATCAGCTACGCGACCGACAAGGAATCGCTGCGCGAGGCGTGCACGCGCATCCAGCGGTTCTGCGCGGGGCTGCGCTGAGGCCATGACGCCCGCTCTCGCGCAACGGCTGAACCGCACAGGGGTCGCCTCCTCGATCCAGATGTCGATCCGCGCCCGCGAGCTGCGCGCCGCGGGCAAGAACGTCATTTCGCTGGCGATCGGCGAGCCCGATTTCGACACGCCGCGCCACGCCATCGAGGCCGGCTATCAGGCGGCGCTCAGGGGCGACACCAAGTATCCGCCGCAGGACGGTACGCGCGCGCTCAAGGAGGCGGTCGCGCGCAAGTTCAAGCGCGACAACGATCTCGACTATTCGCCAGGCGGCGAGATCATTGTCAGCAACGGCGCCAAGCAGACGCTGTTCAGCGCCTTCATGGCGACCCTCGACGACGGCGACGAGGTCATCATCCCGTCGCCCTACTGGGCCGCCTATCCGCTGATGGTGCAGCTCATCGGCGGCCAGCCGGTGTTCGTGAACTGCCCGCAGAACAACGGCTTCAAGCCGCGCCCGGAGGACATCGAGGCCGCGATCACGCCGCGCACCAAATGGCTGATGCTCAACCTGCCGAACAATCCGACGGGTGCCGCCTGCACGCGCGAGGAGCTGGCCGCGATCGCCGCGGTGATGCGCAGTCATCCACAAGTGTGGATCATGGCGGACGACATGTACGAGCATCTGGTGTTCGACGGCTTCGAACACCACACCATCGCCGAAGTCGATCCCGCGCTGAAGGAGCGCACCTTGACAGTCAGCGGCGTGTCCAAGACCTACGCCATGACCGGCTGGCGCATCGGCTTCGCAGGCGGGCCGAAGCCGCTCATCAAGGCGATGACCAACGTGCAGGGGCAGGCGACCGCCGGCATCTCGACGGTGGGACAGGCGGCGGCGGCGGCGGCGCTCGACGGGCCGCAGGACGGCGCGCGCGAAATGGCGGCGGCCTACAAGCGCCGGCGCGATCTCGTGGTGGACGGGCTGAACGCCTGCCAGGGCATCGCTTGCCACAAGCCGGAGGGCGCGTTCTACGTCTTCCCCAACGTCGCCGGCTGCCTCGGCAAGACCTCCGGCGGCGGCCGCGCCATCGCCACCGATCGGGATTTCTGCGCCGCCTTGTTGGAGGAGGCGCATGTCGCGACGGCGCATGGCGGCTCGTTCGGAATGAGCCCCTATGTGCGGATCAGCTACGCCAGCGACGACGCCACCTTGGCCGAGGCTTGCCGCCGTATCCGCGGCTTCTGCGCAGAGCTGCACTGACCCCGCCGAACGCCCTGCTCCGCGCCGGCCGCGACGCGGACGCCGAGGGTTTCATCGCGCTGATCGGAGCCTGCTGGTCCGAGTATCCCGGCATCGTGTTCGATGTGGACGGCGAGCTGCCGGAGTTGCGCGCGCTCGCCTCGCACTACGCCGTCAAGGGCGGCGCGCTGTGGGCCGCGGAGGCTGACGGGCGCGTCGTCGGCATGATCGCCGTGGCACCCTGTAGCGGCGCGGATGCGTGGGAGATCGGCCGGCTCTACGTGCTGCCGGCGTGGCGTGGCGGCGGGCTTGCCCACCGCCTGCTCGATACGGCCGAAGCCCACGCGAGAGCGGGCCACGCGGCGCGGCTGGTGCTGTGGAGCGATACTCGCTTTGAGCGCGCGCATCGCTTCTACGAGAAGCGGGGCTATCGTCGCGACGGGCCGATCCGGGCGCTCAACGACAAGTCGAACACGCTGGAATTCGGCTACGCGAAACCGCTGATCGAGACGTGATGCCACGCGCGTCCCCCTCACCCCGACCCTCTCCCCCAAGGGGGAGAGGGAGAAGGAAAACCCTCTCCCCCGCTTGGGGGAGGGGGTTGGGTGAGGGGGTTGCGCGGTACGCCGTCGTCCTGCTCGCCTATCTGCTGGTGAGTTCTATTCCAGCCCACGCCACCCCACCCCCCGACCACCTCGCCACCCTCCAGCGCGGCGTCAACCTGACCAACTGGTTCCGCTTCCCCGCGCGCCAGGACGCGGCGTCGATCCGCGCCTACATGAGCGACGCCGCAATGGCCGATCTGCGCCACGCCGGCTTCACCTTCGTCCGCCTCGCGGTGCAGCCAGAATTCCTGCTCGGCGCCACGGCCGAGCGCACCGCGCTGCTCGCCGAGGCGATCGCCCGCTTGCAACGCCAAGGTCTCGGCGTGGTGGTCGAGCTGCATCCGACGACGTGGCATCTCGAAACCTCGGCGGCCGACCGCGAGCGGCTCGCCAGCGCGTGGCGCGTCGTCACCCCGGCGCTCGCCAAGCTCAATCCGAAGCTCACCTTCCCCGAGATTGTCAACGAGCCGGTGTTCAGCGGCGACGAAGCGGGATGGGAGGACCTGCAGCGGCAAGTGCTGGCGGTGATCCGTCCCGCGCTTCCGTCATTCACCATCGTCCTGACCGGCAACGACTGGAGCAGCGTGAACGGCCTGGTCGGGTTGCATCCGGTTGCCGATCCGAACGTGGTCTACACCTTCCATTTCTACGAACCCTCGGTGCTGACCACGCTCGCCGAGTTCGACCCGACGCTGGACAAGAAGGCACTCGCGACTTTGCCGTTCCCCGTGACCGAGCCCTGCGTGCGCGTCAGCGTGACTGGCCAGACCGCCGCCGTGATGCGCTACTATTGCAGCCAGCATTGGACCGCGGCAGTCGTCGCCAATCGCATCGCGCTCGCCGCCGACTGGGCGCGGCGCAATGAGGCGGTGGTGCTCGCGGGCGAGTTCGGCGCCAGCAGCGAGCTCAACGCCCCGGCGCGGCTCGCGTGGCTCGGCGCCGTCCGCCGCGCGCTGGAGGCGCAGCATATTGGCTGGGCGCTGTGGGGCTACGACGACCGGATGGGCTTCGGCGTGCCGCGCCCACCCAGCGGCCGGCCGGTGCTGAACCCGGCGCTGCTGAACGCGCTTGGTCTGCATTCGCCGGGGTAGGAACGCGCATGGAGCCGGACGCGAGCGGGCTCGATCCCAGGGACTGGACGGCGCTGCGGGCGTTGGGGCACTGCATGGTCGACGACATGATCGACCACCTCGCCGGCGTGCGCGACCGGGCGGTCTGGCAGCCGATGCCGCAGGCGCTGCGGGCCGAACTCCGGGCACCGCTGCCTCGCGCGCCGAGCGAACCCGAGGCCGTCTACGCGCAATTCCGCCGGCTGATCGAGCCCTACGCCACCGGCAACACCCACCCGCGCTTCATGGGCTGGGTGCATGGCGGCGGCAATCCGGTGGGGATGCTGGCCGAACTGCTCGCCGGCGGCTTGAACGCCAATCTCGGCGGGCGCGATCACGCGCCGATCGAGGTCGAGCGGCAGGTGATACGCTGGGCCGCCGAGATGCTCGGCCTGCCAGCCGAGACCTCCGGCCTGCTGGTGACGGGAACCTCGATCGCCAATTTGATCGCGGTGCTGGTCGCGCGCACGGCGGCCGTTGGCGCCGATGCCCGACGCGACGGCGTGGGCGGCTCCCGGCTCGTCGCCTACGCCTCCGCCGCCGCGCATGGCTGCGTGTCGCGGGCGATGGACATGGCGGGGCTCGGCACCGGCGCGCTGCGGCTGATCGCCTGCGATGCCGATGGCCGGATGGTGCTGTCCGCGCTCGCCGAGGCGGTCGCGCGCGATCGGGCATCTGGCGCGGCGCCGTTCATGGTGGTCGGCACCGCCGGCAGCGTCGATATCGGCGCGATTGATGATCTGGCTGGCCTGGCTGGGTTCTGCCGGACCGAAAAATTATGGCTGCACGTCGATGCCGCGTTCGGCGCGATGGCGGCGCTGTCGCCGGCGCTGCGCCCGTTGCTTGCGGGCATCGAACAGGCGGACTCAATTGCTTTCGATTTCCACAAATGGGCGCAGGTTCCCTACGATTGCGGCTGCATCCTGGTGCGCGATCCCGCCGCCCAACTCGCCGCCTTCGCCGCCCCCGCCGCCTATCTCCGCCGCGAGAGCCGCGGCCTCGCCGGCGGCCATCCCTGGCCCTGCGATCTCGGCCCCGACCTCTCGCGCGGTTTCCGGGCGCTGAAAGTGTGGATGACCCTGCTGGTCTACGGCTGCGACAGGCTCGGTGCCGTGGTCGAGCGGTGCTGCGCCCTGGCCCGCACGCTCGCCGCAGAGGTCGATGCAGCGCCGTCCCTGGAACGGCTCGCCCCAGTCGCGCTCAATATCGTGTGCTTCCGCTTCGTCGCGGCCGAAGGCGACCTCGACGCGCTGAACGTCGCCATCGTCGCCGACCTGCAGGAAGCCGGCGTGGCGGCGCCCTCAACCACGACCATCGACGGCCGCCTCGCGATCCGCGCGGCGATCGTCAATCACCGCACCCGGACCTGCGACATCGAGGCCCTGGTGGCGGCCGTGATCCGGATCGGCGAGGCCCGAACGTCCGCCTGCCCCTGAGCCTTCCGCCTGCGGAACCAACTCGCCGGCCTCGGGCCGCGTTGTGCGCTGGTCTCCGGGCAGGGAATTCAGGACATGCGCGCACTGGTCTGGCACGGCAAGCACGACATCCGGTGCGACACGGTGCCCGATCCGGCCATCGAGCAGCCGCGCGACGCGATCGTGAAAGTCACTGCCTGCGCGATCTGCGGTTCCGACCTTCACCTTTATGACGGCTTCATGCCCGGAATGAAGAACGGCGACATCATGGGCCACGAGTTCATGGGCGAGGTCGTCGAGGTCGGCTCGGAGAACCACCGGCTGAAGAAGGGCGACCGCGTGGTGGTGCCCTTCACCATTATCTGCGGCGAGTGCGACCAGTGCAAACGCGGGTTCTTCTCGGTCTGCGAACGCTCCAACCGCAACAAGGATGTCGCCGACAAACTGTTCGGCCACACCACCGCCGGGCTGTTCGGCTACACCCATCTCACCGGCGGCTATCCCGGCGGGCAGGCGGAATATGTCCGGGTTCCGTGCGCCGACGCCAGCGCGGTGAAGATCCCCGACGGTCTCACAGACGAGCAGGTGCTGTTCCTAGGCGACATCTTCCCGACCGGGTGGCAGGCGGCGGTCCAGTGCGACATCGAGCCGACCGACACCGTGGCGATCTGGGGCGCGGGTCCGGTCGGCCAGTTCGCGATCCGCAGCGCCGTGCTGCTCGGCGCGAAACAGGTCGTTGCGATCGACCACATCCCCGAGCGCCTCGACATGGCACGCGCCGGCGGCGCCATCACAATCAATTTCGACGAGGAGAGCGTCGTCGAGCGCCTGCAAGAGCTGACTCACGGCAAGGGGCCTGAGAAGTGCATCGATGCGGTCGGGTTGGAGGCGCACGCGACGCGCTCGATCAACTCGCTTTACGACCGCGCCAAGCAGGCGGTGATGCTGGAGACCGATCGGCCGCACGTGCTGCGCGAGATGATGTATGTCTGCCGTCCCGCCGGCACCCTGTCCGTCCCAGGCGTCTACGGCGGGCTGTTGGATAAAATCCCCTTCGGCGCGTTCATGAACAAGGGCCTGACGATGCGGACCGGCCAGACGCACGTGAACCGCTGGACCGACGACCTGCTGCGCCGCATTGAGGAAGGCCAGATCGACCCCTCTTTCGTCATCACCCACCGCGTCGGGCTCGAGGAGGGTCCGGGGATGTACAAGGCGTTCCGCGACAAGCAGGATGGCTGCATCAAGGTGGTGCTGCGGCCATGAGGCGCGCGGCGCCGGTATCGGCCGGGTCCGCCGAGGCCCTTGCGCGCGGGCTCGGCTGGTTCAGCATCGCGCTCGGCGTTGCCGAGCTGGCCGCACCCCGCACCCTCGCGGACACGCTCGGCATGAAGGACCGCAAGCACCTGCTGGCGGGGTACGGCGCGCGCGAGATCGCGATGGGCGTCGGCATCCTCGCTGCATCGGATCCCGTCCCGTGGATTTGGGCGCGGGTCGGCGGCGACGTGCTGGATTTCGGTACCCTCGCGAGCGGTCTCACGGCTGACAATCCGCGCCGGGGCTCGGTGTTCGCGGCGCTCGCGACGGTTGTGGCGGTCACTGGCCTGGACGTGTTCTGCGCCCAGTCGCTCGCCGCCAGCCGCCGCCGCGCGCGCGAACCGGTGAGGCGGGACTACGGCGACCGGAGCGGATGGTCCAAGCCGGCGGCGGCGATGCGGGGCGCCGCACGCGATTTCGAGGTGCCTCGCGACATGCGCGCGCCGGAGGCGCTGCGACCCTATCCGGCGGGCTGACGGCGCTACGGACGGACCAGCGGCAGCACGATCTCGAGGGCGATCAGCACCAGGATGATGATCTCCAGGAGCTCCGAACGACTGCCGGAGGCTTCGTCGTACAGCGCCGTGTAGGTGTCGCGAATAATGGCGAGCTTGCGGTCCACGGCTGCGCTCACGGTCGGCACGCGGAACAGCTCAAGTGCCGCAGCGTAGACCCGCGCGAGATAGACGTCCTCCGTCACCTGCAGCGCGTTGTCGACTTTCTCGGTGAGCTCCGTCACCTCGGCGACCAGTGTGTACAACTGTCGGGCCAATTTGGCGAACCGCCGCGATGCCAGCAGCATCGTCGTGCGGCGCGTTGCCTCGACCAGGTTGTACATGCGCGGCAACTCGGCATCGAGTTGCTCGTCGTAATAGCGCATTTCGAGCAGTTGCGCGTTGGCTACCTCCAGCACGTCGATCACGTCGGAATCGCCACGCGGCTCGTAGATGAACGCCCGGTCCCAGGTGAGCGCCACCAGATCGTCAGTGTAGTACGAGAAGCGCTGGCGCAGCAGGTCGTGTTGGGCGGCCTCCGATAGCGGCCGTTGTTCGCCCGACAGCAGCGGGACGAGGTCCACGCGCTCCTGCAGCTCGTTCGCGGTCAGCGTCTCCGAGAATGCGTTCACCACGCCGACGAGAAAATCTTCCTCCAGCGGCAAGGAGATCGGGCGCGTTAGCGCGCCATCGAAGTCGCGTCGCAAACCAGCAAGCATCTCGGACCAGACGGCGCATTCCGCACCAAGCCCGACGCAGCGATCCATCGCGTTCAGCCGGGCGGTGAACGCGCCCCATGACGCCGACTCGGCGGGAATGCGCAGGGCGATGCTGATGACGCCGAAATCGTATAACCGGACCGTCACCGCCGCGGGAACCTGGATGCCATCCAGGGTCAGCATGAGTGGGTCCAGCATCAGGGCCAGCGGCGGCACGCCGAACGCGACCGCCTTTGGCGGCGTGGCGCTTAACCGTCCGCGCGTGCTGGCGGTTCGTGCTCGGCTGGCCCAAATCGCCTCCGCCCGGCTCAGGTCGATGGCGTACGCGATTTCGAACAGCCGGTAGGCGATGATGGCGCCGGCCGTGACGGCGAGCTCAGCGTCCATCGCCGGTCACTCCGGTCTGCTTTGCTGCTCCGCGAGGAATTGCCGCGCGCTGTCCGGCGCGATCAGCGCGTGGATTTCGAACCTGGCTGGAATGATGTCGGCCCACGCATTCAAGAAGCCGTGAAGCATCTCGTTCGAAGTCCACGTCGAACAGCGCGACCGCGCCACGGCCAACCTTGGCATGGATCGAGCGGACGCGCCCCGCCGTGATCAGCGGGTCCACCCAGGTCCAGAATCGCTGCCGCGACGCCGCGATGCCGGTGGGCGGCTCGGGACGCGGATCGCTGATCACCAGGAACAGCATAGACGACCTCCATTCGTTGTTCGTCCAAAACCACAAGCAGGCTGTTACGATTCTCGCAAAAGAGATACAAGTATGCGAATGTGCGACGCGCCGTTAATCTGTTTGGAGGAATGACACACGGCCAAAGAAAAGCCCCCGGGCGGTACCCGGGGGCAAGTAACAGGGAGGCTTCACGTCTGGGAGACGAAGGGGTCATCGACCCCTTTTCCAGCCACTCGGGCAGGAAGACTAGCGGCACCGCCGCCGTATCTGTCGAGGGAACGATATGGAGTGCCTGTCGTTCCTGCCAGCAGCAAAAGCCGGATGCCGCCATGTCGGCGCTGCATGACCAAGCGGAAATCTTTCGCGGGTCGGCCTATTGCAGTTCGGCCAGCCGGGCGAGCAGGAAATCGCGGAATACCGCCACCCGCTTCGAGTTCCGCAGTTCCTCGGGGTAGACGAAATACACGTCCACCTTGGGCGATTTGAGGTCCGTCAGCAGACGGACCAGTCCCTCTTCCTCGGTCACAATGAAATCGGGCAGCGCGCCGATGCCGAGGCCGGAGCGGATCGCCAGCAGCATTGCCTGGGTGCTGTTCACGTCGAGCAGCGCGCGGCGGGGGTTGCCGGGCCGGCGGCCGACCTCAGCCAGCCAGTTGATGTCCTCGACGGGAACGCGATACTCGCCGAACAGGATCAGCCGGTGCGCGTCCAGATCCTCGGCCCGCTGCGGCACGCCGTGCTTTTTCAGGTAGTCGGGCGAGGCGCAGACCACCCATTCCATCGTCAGCAAATGCCGCTGCACGAGGTCGGGCTGCTTCGGCGGATGCATGCGGATCGCCACATCCGCCTCCCGCATCGCCAGATCGAGGTCGGTATCGTCGAGCAGCAACGTCACCGACACGTCCGGATAGGCTTCGAGAAAGCCTTGCAGGCGCGGCGCCAGCCAACTGGCGCCGAAACCAACCGTCGTGGTCACTTTGAGCCGCCCGGCCGGCTTCTCCTTGCTTTCAGTGAGCAGCGCCTCGGTCATCGCCAGCTTGGCGAACACCTCCCGCACCGTGCGGTTGAGCTGCTCGCCCTGCTCGGTCAGGATCAGCCCGCGCGCGTGGCGATGGAATAGCGGGACCTGCAGCGACTCCTCGAGGGCCGAGATCTGCCGTGACACGGCCGACTGGCTCAAATTGAGCGTGTCGCCCGCATGGGTGAAGCTCCCCGCCTCGGCCACCGCGTGGAAGACGCGCAGCTTGTCCCAGTCCATGCCCAGCCACTCCCGTGCCGCCCAGGCAGATCGGTCGGCGCGTGGTCGCGCCGGGTGCCGCCGCCGAGCGGATCGTATGAAACCTGCCCTTACTGCTCCGCCGCACGGAGTTGCTCGAACGGCCTTCGAGGACCGACTCGCGCCCGGTCCGTGATGCCGCTTTCTCAGCCATGCAGTTTTCGGCTTCCTGGTTGTCGATGCAACCACTTACTGACGCAGACCGCGACGGATCGGCGTTTCGGCGCTGCCGCGGCCCAAAATCCGCCCGTCTAGTCCCAGGCGCCGATCATCGGCATCGCGTCGGCCGATGCCCGTTCGGCTGGGTCGGCGGCGTGCTCGGCCAGATATTTCTCCGCCTCCAGCGCCGCCATGCAGCCCATGCCCGCCGCGGTGACGGCCTGGCGGAACTTTGCGTCCGCCACGTCCCCGGCCGCGAACACCCCCGGCCGCGACGTCGCCGTGGACCACGGCGCGATCAGGATGTAGCCCTGATCGTCGAGCTCGACCTGGCCACGGAACAGCGCGGTCGCCGGATCATGGCCGATCGCCACGAACAGCCCGTCGACGCCGATGTCGCTCGTGGCGCCGGTCCGCACGTTCCTGAGCCGCACGCCCGTGACGGCCTTGGGCGGGTCGCTCCGCCCCAGCACCTCCTCGACCGCGCTGTCCCAGACCACCGAGATCCTCGGGTTGCGGAACAGCCGGTCCTGCAGGATCTGCTCGGCCCGCAGCCGGTCCCGGCGGTGGATCAGCGTGACCTTGGTGGCGTGGTTGGTGAGAAAGAGCGCCTCCTCGACGGCGGTGTTGCCGCCGCCGACCACGGCGACCTCCTTGCCGCGAAAGAAGAAGCCATCGCAGGTGGCGCAGGCCGAAACCCCGGCGCCGGAGAACGCCTTCTCCGACGGCAGCCCGAGCCAGCGCGCCTGGGCGCCCGTCGCGATGACGACCGAATTGGCCAGGAACACGTCGCCCGAATTGGCCACGCAGCGGAACGGGGTCGCCGAGAAATCCACCTCGGTGATCAGGTCGTGGACGACGCGCGTGCCGACATGCACCGCCTGCGCCTCCATCTGCTCCATCAGCCACGGCCCCTGGATCACCTCGGCGAAACCCGGATAGTTCTCCACGTCCGTCGTGATCATCAGCTGCCCGCCTGGCTGCAGGCCGGCCACCAGCACCGGGGAGAGACTGGCGCGGGCGGCGTAGACCGCGGCGGTGTAGCCGGCGGGCCCCGCGCCGATGATGAGGACGCGGGTGCGGTGGGTTTCGGGCATGGGAGGCATGGGTCCGGGTTGCTTGAAGGGCTGTGGACCATATCGGGCGGCCCGGCCGTCCGACAAGGAAGCGCGGTTTTCGCCCTTGCGGGCACGCTGGCGTGCAATATTATTTCGTGGCACCGCGCTCCCTGGAAACAACACAGGCTCGGCCTTCCGGCCGCTCCCCGCCGCATGAAGCCTCAGATCGCCGAACCGCCTCTTCTTGACGCTATAGACCGCCGCATCCTGATGGAGTTGCAGGCCGACGGGCGCATGACGAATGTCGAGCTCGCCCGCCGCGCTGGCATCTCGGCGCCGCCCTGCCTGCGCCGGGTGCGGCGGCTGGAGGAGGCCGGGGTGATCCGCGGCTACCACGCCGACAGCGACCCGCAGATGCTCGGCTGGGAGATCGTCTTTTTCGCCGTGGTCGGGCTCGACAGCCAGAAGGAGGCCGTCCTGTCCGCCTTCGAGCAGCAGGTCGCCGCCTGGCCGGAGGTGCGGGAGTGCCACATGATCCGGGGCGGCGGCGATTTTTTGCTCAAGCTGGTGGCGCGCGACACCGCGCACGAGAACCAGCTTACGCAGAGGCTCACCGGAATGCCGACCGTGAGCCGGGTGCAGACCCTGCAAACCATCCGCACCAGCCGCAGCCTAGCCGGAGTGCCGCTCTAGCCTTCTCGTCCCCCCAAGGGAGGGGGAGAGACACTTTGACCCGTGGCCAGCCTGCGCTATCCCCCCGCTCGCCCCCGACCGGCAAAAATCCCCGGCGGGCGATCGGATGCGAATGACCCTGCCTGCCGCCCTTGCCGAGATGCCGCCCGCAAACACCCTGACTCCCGCGGTCGAGCTGACCGTGGTGGTGCCGTGCTTCAACGAACGGGCCAACGTCGCCCCGCTCGTGGAAAAACTTGCCACGGCGCTGAGCGGCCTGCGCTGGGAGGTCGTGTTCGTGGACGACGACAGCCCCGACCGCACGGCGGCGGAGGCCCGCCGGATCGCCGTGTCCGATCCGCGCGTCCGCTGCATCCGCCGCATCGGCAGGCGTGGCCTGGCCTCGGCGGTGATCGAGGGCGCGCTGTCCTCCTCGGCGGATTTCGTGGCGGTGATGGACGGCGACCTGCAGCACGACGAAGCCCGGCTGCCCGACATGCTGGAAGCCCTCCGCGCCGGCGCGTGCGACCTCGCGGTGGGCAGCCGTCATGTCGAGGGCGGCGACGCCTCCGGCCTGTCGTCCCGCTGGCGGCACGCGCTGTCCGATCTCGGCATCCGTCTCGCCCAACGCGTCATGCCGGTCCGGCTCACCGATCCGATGAGCGGCTTCTTCATGCTGCGGCGCGCGCTGTTCGAGGATCTCGCGCCCCGATTGACCGCGAAGGGCTTCAAGATCCTGCTCGACCTCGTGCTCAGCGCGCCAAGGTCGCTGCGGGTAGTCGAAATTCCCTGCCGCTTCCGCGAGCGGGTGGCCGGCGAGAGCAAGCTCGACGTCCTGGTGCTGGCGCAATTCGGCGCCCTGCTGGTGGACAAGCTGCTCGGCGGGGTGGTGCCGCTGCGGTTCCTCGCCTTCGCCGCCGTCGGCGCGCTCGGCGTGCTGGTGCATCTCGCCGTGCTGACCCTGGGGCAGGCGTTGGGGGACCGGTTCGCGGCCTCGCAGATCGTCGCGACGGTCGTTGCGATGGCGTTCAATTTCGAGCTCAACAACCAGATCACCTATCGGGACCAACGCCTGCGCGGGCCGGATCTATGGCGCGGCTTTGCGCTGTTCATGCTGGTCTGCGGCATCGGCGCGGTCGCCAACGTCGGCATCGCCCGGGTGCTGTACCAGGCCCATACCGATTGGACCTTGGCGGGTGCGATGGGCGCCGTGATCGGCGTCGTGTGGAACTACGCGGTCTCGGCCACGCTGGTCTGGCGGGCGCGGTGAGGTCGCGCGAGGCGAGGGCATGGATCGCCGCCCTCGCCGCGCTCACGCTGATCCGCCTCGCGGTCGCCGCGGCGCTGCCGCTCTCGCCGGACGAGGCGTATTACTGGGTCTGGTCCCGTGCGCTGGCGCCCGGCTACCTCGATCATCCACCGATGGTGGCGCTGTGGATCCGGGCTGGAACGTGGCTCGCCGGCGAGGGCGCGTTCGGCATCCGTCTGCTGGGGCCGCTCGCCATCGCGCTCGGCTCGGCGATGCTGGCCGACGCCGGGGAGCGGCTGTTTCCCGGCTGCCGCGCCGGGCTCGTCGCCGCCGCGCTGCTCAATGCCACGCTGCTGCTGGGCGTCGGCGCGGTGACGATGACGCCCGACACGCCGCTGCTGTTCTTCTGGACCGCCGCGCTGTGGGCGCTCGCCCGGCTGTCGAGCGGTCGGCGCGGCATGTGGCTGCCGGTCGCCGGCTTGTTCATCGGACTGGCGCTCGACAGCAAATACACCGCCGTGTTCCTCGGTCTCGGCGTGCTGCTCTGGCTGCTAGCCGTGCCGAGCGCGCGGGTCTGGCTGCGCACGCCCTATCCCTGGCTGGCCGCCCTGATCGCCGCCCTGCTGTTCGCTCCCGTGGTGGCGTGGAACGCCGCGCACGACTGGGTGAGCTTCGCCCGGCAGGGCGGCCGCACCGGCGACTGGGACCCGGCGCGGGCGGCCCAGTTCCTCAGCGAGTTGATCGGCGGGCAGATCGGGCTCGCGACGCCGCTGGTCTTCGTGATCCTCGCCGGCGGGGTCGCGGCGGCCGCGCGCCGCGCCTGGCGCGGCCGCGATCCCGCCTGGACCTTGCTCGCTGCGCTCACGGTGCCGCCATTGCTGGTGTTCCTCGAGCACGCGCTCGGCGACCGAGTGCAGGGCAACTGGCCCGCCATCCTGTACCCTTCGGCGGCGCTGGCCGGCGGCGGTCTGACGGGGCGCTTCTGGCAGCGATTGCGTGTCCCCGGCGTGGCGCTCGGTGGAGCGATCACGGCCCTGGTGTATGCGCAGGCGACGATCGGTCTGATTTCGTTGTCGCCGCATCTCGATCCGACCGCGCTGCGGCTGGCCGGCTGGCCGACACTTGCCGGCGAGGTCGCGGCGATCGCGCGGGAGCAGGGTGCCCGCTTCGTCGCCGCCGACGATTACGGCATTGCAGCCGAGCTTGCCCAAGCCCTGCCACCCGATCTCACGGTGATCGGCGCGGAGGAGCGCTGGCGGCTGTTCGATCTGCCCCCGGCCGATCTGGCCGGCAGTCCCGGGCTGCTGCTGCGCAGCACGCGCCGCGACGCCAACGTGGACCCCGCGCCGTGGACCGAGCTACGCGAGATCGGCCACGCCAACCGGGCACGCGACGGGCAGGTGATCGAGAGGTTCCGGGTCTACCGCGTGACCGGCCGCCCGGCCTCGCCGTTGACCGTCCTGCTGCCTCGGCCGAACACGCCCGCGTCGGATTAGGGCTGGGTTAAGCCTCACGCGTCACTCTGGGCCGAGACGCAACGGCTCGGGTCCGATGGCAAGGGACGACGGCAGAAGCAACAAGCGGCCGACGATAATCATCCGCAGGGACGAGGTGACCGAGGGCGGCCATCACGGCGGTGCGTGGAAGGTCGCGTATGCGGACTTCGTCACCGCGATGATGGCGTTCTTCCTGCTGATGTGGCTGCTCAACGCCACCACCGAGGAGCAGCGCAAGGGGTTGGCGGACTATTTCAGCCCGACCAGCGTGCTCAGCCACAACTCGTCGGGCACCGGCCAGCCGTTCGGCGGCCACACTGCCTTCGACAAGGGCGCGATGGTCTCCGATCGCGGCGCGGCATTGGTCACGGTCGGCAAGACGCCGGTGCCGATGGAGGTCGAGGAGGACAACAGCGACACGCCCGCGACCACGGTGACCTTCCGCGAGCCGACGCCGCGGGAAAAGTCGCAGCGCGACGACGAGCAGGACGCGCCGGCACCGGGCAACGGCGGCGATGCGGCGGCGAGCCCCGCGACCACGGCGGCCACCGGCCCGGCCGCCGCGCCCGGCGCGGCGTCGCAGCCGGTTTCGGCCGAACGCCAGGAAGAAATCGCCCATGCCCTGTCGGACGCCGAGTTGCGTGCCGAGCAGGAGAAGCGGGAAGGGCAGAAGCTGGAGCAGGCGGCGCGGCAGATCCGCGAGGCAGTGCGCGCCGATCCGGCGCTGGCCGACCTCACCCGCCAGCTGGCGATCGACATGACGCCGGAAGGGCTGCGCATCCAGATCCTCGACGAGGATCATAGCCCGATGTTCACCACCGGCTCGGCGGCGCCGAACGAGCGGGCCCGGCTGCTGCTGCAGAAGGTGGCCCCGGTGCTGATGAAGCTGACCGAGAGCGTCTCCATCGCCGGTCATACGGACGCGACGCCGTATCGCGGGTCGGACAAGTCGAACTGGGAACTGTCGACCGAGCGGGCCAACGCGACGCGCCGGCTGCTGCTGGAATCCGGCTTGCCGGAGGGGCGGATCCGCAGCGTGACGGGCAACGCCGACCGCGACCCGCTGCTGCCGAACGATCCGACGGCCGCGGCCAACCGGCGCATCGCCATCGTCGTGCTCCGCGCCGCCGCCAAGGACGGAGGGCCGGCGGCGCCGCCGCCCGCGCCGCCCGCACCGGCCGCGCCCTCGCCGTGATGCCGCGCCCATGCTGACGATCGGCGGATTGGGGTTCCTGCTCGCCTGCGTGTTCGGCAGCTACATTGCCTCGGGTGGCAGCCTGGCGCCGCTGATGGAGGCGATGCCGTTCGAGCTGCTGACCATCGGCGGCGCTGCACTCGGCACGTTCGTGATGTCGAACAGCATGCACGACGTCAAGCACACGCTGGGCGGCTTCGGCAAGATCCTCAAGGGCGCAACGTTCAAGAAGTCCGACTACGTCGATCTGCTCAGTCTGCTGTTCCTGCTGGTGCGCCTCGCCAGCACCAAGGGGAACATGGCGCTCGAACCGCATATCGAGAAGCCGACGGAGAGCACCGCATTCCAGAAATTCCCCAAGATCCTGTCCAACCATCATGCCTCGGCGATCATCTGCGACTATTTGCGGATGGTCGGCATGAACGCCGACGACCCCAACCAGATCGAGGACGTGCTGGCGCGCGAGCTGAAGAAAACCTTGCACGAGGAGCTGCACGGCTCTCACGCTCTGCAGACGGTGGCGGACGCGCTGCCCGCGCTCGGCATCGTCGCCGCCGTGCTCGGTGTCATCAAGACGATGGCGCATATCGACCAGCCGCCCGCCGTGCTCGGCCAGATGATCGGCGGCGCGCTGGTCGGCACGTTCCTCGGCGTGCTGCTCGCCTACGGCATGGCCGGCCCGTTCGCCGCGCGCCTCAAGGGCGTCGTGGAGGAGGAGGCGAAATATTACGAGGTGATCCGCGCCGTGCTGGTGGCGCATCTGCACGGCAACGCGCCGCAGGTCAGCGTCGAGACCGGCCGCAAGATGGCGCCGAACCAGCACATGCCGAGTTTCCAGGAACTCGAGGAGGCGGTGCAGTCGGCGCAGATCTGATTGCCACCACTCGCCCCCAATCGGGCCGGGATCGAAGGCGGCGCAACAGGCGGCGAATTCCACTTGGGAAGAAACTGGATTAGCGTGCGGGCCTGATCGCGGGCGCCGATAGCGGTCCGCGGGCGCGGGGAGCGGATTGGATGGAGCACGAGGGCGTCGAGATCAGCGTCCAGATCGGCGGCGCGAGGCACACCGGCCGCTACACCGCGGACCGGCACGGCGTGATCACCGTCTGGCACGAGGAGTTCGGCCAGAAGATCACCCAGCATGGCGGCGCCAACACGCTTTCCGTCGCCCGATCGCTGCTGAAGCAACTGGTCCGCGGCGGCGGGCGAGGGCAGGGCGGCTAGGAGCCGATGCCAAACGACATGTTGCACGGGCCGCTGCCGGTCCAGGAGGATGAGGCCAAGGCGGGCACTCCCCAGACGGGCGCTACCCAGGCGGGCGAGGCTCAGACCAACGGCAAGCGCGAGCAGACCAAGTCGCAGAACCGGGCGGCGATCCTCGCCGCGGCGCGCGAGGTGTTCGCCGAGCTCGGCTACGAGGCCGCCAGCGTGCGCGACATCATCCGACGCACCGGCCTCGCCTCGGGCACCTTCTACAACTACTACCGCTCCAAGGAGGAGGTCGCCAAGGCGATCGCCACCGACGCGGCGCTGCGGTTGCGGCCGATCCTGCACGCGCATCGCGAGCAGGCGGCGGATTTCGAGAGCTACCTCAACGGCATCGTCCGCGCCTACTTCCAGTTCATCATCGACGATCAGCGTCCGTGGCGCCCCGGCCGCCCGCTGTCGGAGCGCGGCGCCCGGGTGCGCTTCCAGACCCCGGCGCACAACGCCGTCTACGACGAGGTCGAATCCTCGATCGCCCTGGTGCTCGAGCGCGGCCTGTCGCCCCGCATTGACACCGCGTACGTCGCCGCCGCGACGATCGGCGTCGCCCGCGAGATCGGCGAGAAGATGCTGGCGCGCGAGCCCATCGACCTCGAGGGCGCCGCCGCCTTCGCGGTCAACCTCATCCTCAACGGCCTGCCCGCCGTCCCTCGGCTGGAGCCGGGGTAGTGATGCGGCCGCGTTATGAAGGGTGCAATCAACGGGTAAGAAGTCAGAAGGTGTACTGCCGACCGATAAACCGAGACGGGATACGGGAGATGATCGCGATCCGGGCTCTGAGGCGAGTGCTCGTTTCGCTCTCCGCACTCATAGGCGCCGCCGGGACCGGGCTACCCCGGAATCCGCGCCGGCAGCGATTTGATGCCGTGGATGAAGTTCGAGTAGACGTATTTCGGCTCGCCCGTCACCTCCACGATCGGATGGCGGGGCAGCAGCTCCTCCCACAATATCTTGAGCTGCAGCTCAGCGAGGCGGTTGCCGACGCAGCGATGGATGCCGAAGCCGAACGACAAATGCTCGCGCGGCCGGGCGCGGTCGACGATGAACGCGTTCGGCGCCTTGATCGCGTCCTCGTCCCGATTGCCCGAGATGTACCACATCACCACCTTGTCGCCGCGGCGGATCTGCTTGCCGCCGAGCTCGGCGTCGGCCAGCGCCGTGCGGCGCATGTGGATCACCGGCGTCTGATAGCGGATGGTCTCGGGCACCATGCCGGTGACGAGCGCCGGATCGTCGCGCAGCTTCCGATACTGCTCGGGATGGCGGCTGAGCGCCAGCAGGCCGCCGGACATCGAGTTCCGCGTGGTGTCGTTGCCGCCGACGATGAGCAGGGCGAGCGTGCCCATGAACTCGCGCGGTGCCAGGTTCCGCGTCGCCTCGCCATGCGCCAGCATCGAGATCAGGTCGAAGCGCGGGGGCGCGTTGACCCGCTCGTTCCACAGCCCCGACATGTACTCCGCCATCTCGCGCAGCTTCTCGAACCGCTCGTCCTCGGAATGCACCGGCGCGTCCGGCGAGTTGACGTTGCAGATCGCGACGTCGGACCAGTAGGTGAGTTTTCTCCTCTCCTCGAACGGAAAGTCGAACAAGGTCGCCAGCATCATCGTCGTGAGCTCGATCGACACAAGCTCCACCCAGTCGAACTCCTCGCCTACCGGCAACTCGTCGAGCACCTTTCGGGTGCGCTGGCGGATCAGGCTCTCCATGTTGGCGAGATTGAGCGGGGCGACGATCGGACTGACCACGCGGCGCTGCTCGTCATGTCGCGGCGGGTCCATGCGGATGAAGCTGGGGCGCGACATGCTCTTCGGCTGGTCCTCGATCTGGATGCCGCCGAGCTCGTTGTCGGACGAATAGACCGCGTGGTTCACCTCGACATGCATGATGTCCTTGTATTTGGACACCGCCCAATAGGGGCCGAACGGGCTGTCGGACACGTAGTGCACCGGCGCCTCCTGGCGCAGCCGCTCGAAATAGGCCGGCCAGGCGTCGTCCTCGTACAGCTTCGGGTCGCTGACATCGATCTTGTCGAGCGGCATCGACCAGGCTTCGCCGTGCGGATCATGGCTGACGGGAGCGTTCATGCGGTCCGTTCCTCCTCGGCGTGACGCTTCAGGCGGCGATGCGAACGGGCAGGGCGTTGATCGCGCGCAGCAGGCTGGAATAGGCCCGCGTCGGCTCGCCCGTGACCTCGATCTTGAGGTCGCGCTTGAGGATTTCCTCCCATAAAATCGCGAGCTGCATTTCCGCCAGCCGGTTGCCGACGCAACGATGGATGCCGAAGCCGAAGGAAAGATGCTGGCGGGGCCGTGCCCGGTCGATGATGAACTCGTTAGGATTCTCGATCGCCTCCTCGTCGCGATTGCCCGAGATGTACCACATCGCGACCTTGTCGCCCTCGCGGATGGTCTTGCCGCCGACCTCGGTGTCTTCCAATGCGGTGCGGCGCATGTGCAGCACCGGCGTCTGATAGCGGATGATTTCCGGCACCAGGCTCGGGATTAGGCCGGGGTCCTCCCGCAATTTGCGGAACTGCTCGGGATGCTTGCTCAAGGCCCAGAGCCCGCCCGAGATCGAGTTGCGCGTGGTGTCGTTGCCGCCGACGATCAGCAGCAGGAGGTTGCCCATGAACTCGTGCGGCCGTGACGGCAGGTCGCGCGTCGCCTCGCCGTGCGCCAGCATCGAGATGAGGTCGGGCCGGGGCGGCAGCTTCGCCCGCTCGTGCCATAGCTCGGTGAAGTAGGCGAGCGCCTGTTGCAGCACCTCGTCGCGCTTCTCGCGCGAATTGATCTCGCCGCCGGCCCGCGTGTTCACCGTTGCCGCATTCGACCAGTAGGTGAGCTTGCGCCGTTCCTCGAACGGGAAATCGAACAAGGTCGCGAGCATCTGCGTGGTCAGCTCGACCGAGACGAGATCGACCCAGTTGAATTCCTCGCCCCTCGGCAGGCTGTCGAGGATGCGTCCCGCTCGCTCGCGGATCGTGCTCGACAGCCGGGCGAGGTTCATCGGCGCCACGATCGGCGACACCACCTTGCGCTGCTCGTCGTGCTTCGGCGGGTCCATCGCGATGAAGCTCGGACGGCGGAAATCCACCGGCGTGTCGGCCAGCACGATGCCGCCGAGCATGGCGTCCGACGAGAAGGATTTATGCCCGGTGTCCACCTGCATGATGTGCTTGTATTTGGTGACGGACCAGAACGAGCCGTAGATGCCGCCCTCGGTCCAATGCACCGGGTCGTCGCGGCGCAGGCGCTCGAAATACGGATACCAGGTGTCGTCCTGATAGAGCTGCGGGTCGCTCACGTCGATCTTGTCGAGCGGCAGGGACCACGCTTCGGACGCGGGATCGTAGCTGACCGGTGCGTTCATCGACTATCCTCCGTCGGCGGTTTCTTGCTCTACCTCCGGAACGTCGCCTGTGCGCCGCAGCCGGGGTGCCGTTTGCTCGGCGAGAGGGCGCGCGGTCGCCGTCCGCGCGCACCCTGTCGTGTCAGGCCGGAATGCGAACCGGCAGGTGGCGGATGCCGTGGATGAAGTTGGAGTAGATGCGGGTCGGCTCGTCCATCACCTCGATCACCGGGAACCGCTTCAGGATTTCTTCCCAGAGGATCGTGAGCTGCAGCTCGGCGAGCCGGTTGCCGACGCAACGATGGATGCCGAAGCCGAAGGAGAGGTGCTGGCGCGGCCGCGCGCGGTCGATGATGAACTCGTTGGCGCGCTCGATCGCGTCCTCGTCGCGATTGCCCGAGATGTACCACATGACGACCTTGTCGCCCTTGCGGATCTGCTTGCCGCCGATCTCCCCGTCAGCCAGCGCGGTGCGCCGCATGTGCACCACCGGGGTCTGCCAGCGGATGATCTCCGGCACCAGGCTCGGGATCAGGCCGGGATTCTCGCGCAGCTTGCGGAACTGCTCGGGATGCTTGCCGAGCGCCCACAGTCCGCCCGAGATCGAGTTGCGCGTGGTGTCGTTGCCGCCGACGATCAGCAGCGTGAGATTACCGAGAAAATCGGTCGGCCGCGTCGGCAGATCATGCGTCGCCTCGCCATGCGCCAGCATCGAGATCAGATCGGAGCGCGGCGGCTGCTTCTGGCGCTCGTAGAACAGTTCGGTGAAGAACTCGAGCGCCTCCTTGAGCACCGCGAGCCGCTTCTCCTCGGAATTGATCTCGGTGCCCGAGGTGATATCGACGGTCGCGACGTCCGACCAGTAGATCAGCTTGCGCCGCTCCTCGAACGGGAAGTCGAACAAGGTCGCGAGCATCTGCACGGTGAGCTCGATCGACACCTTGTCCACCCAGTCGAACGTCTCGCCGCGCGGCAGGCTGTCGAGGATGCGTCCCGCTCGCTCGCGAATGGTGCCGGCGAAATTCTGCAGGTTCAGCGGCGCCACGATCGGCTGCACCACCTTGCGCTGCTCGTCGTGCTCGGGCTGGTCCATCGAGATGAAGCTGCGCCGGCGGAAATCCATCGGGATGTCGCGCACCGTGATGCCGCCGATCATCGCCTCGGACGAGTAGGTCTGGTGACTGGTCTCGACCTGCATGATGTCCTTGTACTTGGTCACTGACCAGTACGAACCATGCATCCCGTTTTCGCACCAATTGACCGGATCCTCGCGGCGCAGCCGCTCGAAATACGGGTACCAGATGTCGTCCTGATAGAGCTTCGGATTGGAGACGTCGATCTTGTCGAGCGGCAGCGCGTAGGCGTCCGCCACGGGATCGAAATGCACGGGTGCGTTCATCGGTGTCGTTCTCTCTCCGTTGTTTCGCGTCTCCCGGTTCAGGCCGGGATGCGTACCGGCAATTCGGTGATGCCGTGCACGAAGCTCGAGTACAGGCGCCGCGCCGGCCCGACCACCTCGATCGCCGGGAAGCGCCGCAGGATCTCCTCCCACAGCAGCTTCAACTGCAGCTCGGCTAGGCGGTTGCCGACGCAGCGATGGATGCCGAAGCCGAAGGACAGGTGCTGGCGCGGCCGGGCGCGGTCGATGATGAACTCGTTGGGGCGCTCGATCGCGTCCTCGTCGCGATTGCCCGAGATGTACCACATCGCCACCTTCTCGCCCTTGCGGATGGTCTTGCCGCCGATTTCGGTGTCGGCGAGGGCGGTGCGCCGCATGTAGGCGAGCGGCGTCTGGTAGCGGACGATCTCCGGCACCGCGCTGTCGATCAGCGTCGGATTATCGCGCAGCTTTTGGAACTCGCCGGGGTTCTGGCTCATGAACAGCACGCCGCCGCTGATCGAGTTGCGCGTCGTGTCGTTGCCGCCGACGATCAGCAGGATCAGGTTGCCGAGATACTCGCGCGGCGACATGTTCTTGGTCGCCTCGCCATGCGCCAGCATGGACACGAGATCGGCGCCCGGCGAGTTCACCCGCTCGTTCCACAGTTTTACGAAGTAGCCGAGGCACTCGCGGAACACCTCCTCGCGCTTCTCCTCGCTGTCGATATAGCCGCCGGCGCGCACGTC
Source organism: uncultured Alphaproteobacteria bacterium (assembly GCA_963795435.1). Lineage (GTDB taxonomy): Bacteria > Pseudomonadota > Alphaproteobacteria > Acetobacterales > Acetobacteraceae > JAFKFI01. The sequence goes on along the minus strand of CAWCHV010000007.1, from coordinate 1,229,658 downwards.
CATCGTCGCGCAGTCCGACCAGAAGGTGAGCTTGCGCCGGTCCTCGAACGGGAAGTCGAACAAGGTCGCGAGCATCGAGGTGGTGAGCTCGATGGACACGCGATCGACCCAGTTGAACGTCTCGTTGCGGGGCAGGCCGTCGAGGATGATGCCGACGCGCTCGCGGATCGTCTCCTGTAGCCGCGCGAGGTTGCCCGGCGCCACGATCGGCTGCACCACCTTGCGCTGCTCGTCGTGCTTCGGCGGGTCCATCGCGATGAACATCGGCAGTTCGAGCTCGGCCGGCCGGTCGCGCAGCGTGATGCCGCCGAAGGTGGAGGACGAGGAGAAGGCGGCGTGGCTCGTCTCCACCTGCATGATGTCCTTGTAGCGCGTCACCGACCAGAACGGGCCGAGCGCGCTGCTCTCGCAGAAATGCACCGGATCGTCGCGGCGCAAGCGCGCGAAATACGGATACCAGATGTCGTCCTGGTAGAGCGTCGGATCGCTCACGTCGATCTGGTCGAGGGGCTTCGAGAATGCGTCCTTGACGGGATCGAAATCGACCGGTGCGTTCATAGTGGTCGCTCCTGTTTCGGCGCTCCCGACATTGCGGCTCAGTGCTGCCCCTCGGGCATCCGCACGACGAGACCGTCCAATTCCTCACGCATCTGAAGCTGGCACGACAGGCGGGAGTTCGGCTGCGTCACGGCGGCGAAGCTCAACATGCTCGCCTCCTGCGAACCGGGCTCCGGCAGGCCGGTCTTGTCCAGCCATTCGGGTTCGACATACACGTGGCAGGTGGCGCAGGCGCACTCGCCGCCGCAATCGGCGTCGATCCCCGGCACGTTGTTGTCGACCGCCCCGCGCATCACGGAAAGGCCCAGCGGAACCTCGACCTCGTGCGCGGTGTCGTTGTGCTCGATGTATGTGACTTTCGGCATATCTGACATGGTGCTCCCTTTGCGTCGCGACGAGATGGTCAGGCCGCGAGGTCTCGCATGGATAGTGACATATCCCGGAGCTTCTTGCCGGGAATTTGCTTACGCTTGCCGATCATCATCCGGCCGCCCATGAACTCGGGTGCTGCGTTGATCGCCTCGACCGCGAGCAGCCGCTCGTCGGCGTCGAGGTGGAAGATCGCGAATTGCGCGGTCGCCGGATCGCCGCGCAGCACGGTCTCCGAGGCGCCGAGCGGCAGGCCGGCGATCTGCAGCCTGAGATCGTATTGATCGGACCAGAACCACGGCACTTCCGGCGCGGGCGGCGGGCGGCCGCAGAGATCGGCGGCCGCCTGCTTGGCCTGTTCAAGCGCGTTCGGCACGCTCTCCAGCCGGCCCATGCACTCGTATAGCGGCAGCGGCCGGCGGGTACAGTCGCCGATCGCGTGGATCAGCGGATCGGCGGTGCGCGCGGCGAGATCGACGATAATGCCGCCGTCGCAAGCAAGTCCGGCGTCGCGCGCCAGCTGCTCGTTGGCCGCCGCGCCGATACCCACCAGCACGGCGTCGCACGTGATAAGCCGCCCATCCGAGAGGCGAACCCCGCCGACGTGGCCGTTGGCACCCTCCAGCGCCTCGATCTCGGCATCGACCATGATTTCGACGCCCTTGGCCCGATGATAGTCCTGGAAGAACACGGAGAGCTCGGCGCAGGCGACCCGGGCGAGCACTCGGCTCTCCCGCTCGACGACCACCGCCTCCGCGCCGAGCGCGCGGGCCGATGCCGCCGCTTCCAGCCCGATATAGCCGCCGCCGATCACCGCCAGCCGCTTGCCCGGCCCCAGCGCGGCCTTGAGATGGTCCGCGTCGGCGACGGTCCGCAGCTCCAGCACGCCGGCCAGCGAGAGCCCCGGCAAGCTCAGCTTGCGCGCGCGCGCGCCGAGCGCCAGGATCAAATGTTCGTAACCCAGGGTCTCGCCCGCGCTCAGGACGAGCTTGCAGGCGGGACGGTCTATCCCCACCGCGCTCGTCGCCAGCCGCAATGCCACGCCGTTTGCGGGATAGAAGCTGTCCGGGCGGAGAGTGAGGCTTGCCGCGTCGGCCTCGCCCTTGAGCCAGGCTTTCGACAAAGGCGGCCGCTGATAGGGCGCGATCGGCTCCTCGCCGACCAGGGTGATCGGACCCTTCCAGCCGTACTGCCGCAACAGGGCCGCCGCCGAACCTCCGGCATGGCCTGCACCGACGATGACGATGCGAGCGTCCGACTGGCTCACGCTTAGCTCCCTCCAACTCCTAGCACGAAGCACGAAGATGACGCAGGCGTCAAGTACGGCGTGAGCCCTGGCCCGCTCCAGCGGCTCCACTATGCTGGAGGCGTCGCACCGGCGGCCATTGTCCAGCGCCCATTGTATCGGACGAGGCGAATGCGGACAGCTTGTGCCTTTGCCTGTCTGGCGCTCGTGGGCCTCGGCTTCGCGCCGCCTGCCGCGCGCGCCGAGGCGGCGCCGTCGATCCTCGGCGCGGGAACCGCGCAATGCGGCCAGTGGAGCAGCTACCGGACGCGGAACCAGGATGTGCTGGTCGATGTCATCGTGTCCTGGACCTTGGGCTACGTCTCGGGCCTCGCGAGCCGCAGCCGCTCGCACGAGGGCCGGCACATGGAGGCGGACGCGACAAGCGTTCAGGCGTGGCTCGACACGGACTGCCTCGCCCAAGCGTCGAAAACCATCGCGGAAGCGGCCGCGAGCCTCGCAGCCGAGCTCTCCCGTCGGTCCGCCACGGCGAGCCGGAAGCCGACCAAGCCGAAATCGGCGGCCCGGCCGTGAACGCTCGGCGCCCTGACCTTGTGCCGATCCTGATCCTGGCGGCGATCGTCGTGCTCATCCTGCTCGGCGTCTGGCTGTTCCCCCGCCTGCAGGACGCGCTGTCGTTCCAGGACTGCGTGGCGACCGGGCGAGCCAACTGCGCGCCGCCGGGGCACTAGAGCACTTCCCGAGCCGATTGGCTCGGGAGTAGTGCTCTAGAAAATTGATTACAGAGCAACTTTATCCGACCGAACGATTCCGTTTGGTCGGATGTTGCTCTAGCCGGTCAGTCGATGGGCTCGTCGAGGAACCGGTCGAGCAGGCGCGTCGCCCGGTCGCGGTTGGCAAGCATCTGGGCGCGCTGCTGGTTGCGCGCGCCGGAGGTCAAATAGAACCGCTCGTAGAGCTCCACGCGATTGGCCAAGGCCGAGCCGGCGTAGTCCCAGGCGAGCCGGAACAGCCGCACGCGCCGCTCCGCCGTGGTGTCCTTGGCGCCCCGCAGGTAGTGATCGAACAGCGGCCGCAGGTCCGGGTTTTGCATCAGCCCCCAGCTCGGCGTCGCCAGCAAATTGTGCGAGCCGAGCAGCTTGATGATCTCGTTGGCGCGCGGCATCCAGGTCGGCATGATCGCGCGCAGCGCCGAGAACGGCGCCTGATCGGGGAACAGCACGCCGTCGCCGTAATCCGTCGGATGGTCCTCGGCGGCGCGCACGGCGGAGGCGGCAAGCTCGGCGTAGCTCCACAGCTCGCCGAGCATCTGCTGGCTCTGGGGGCTGCGGTCGCCGATCGCCTCGGCCATCGCCGTCGCCAGGCCCCAGGCGAATTCCAGCTTGGTCTGCGCCCGGATCATCGTCTGCTGCATGACGTTCGGGTTCCAGCTCCGCGTCATCACCTGGTTGTAGACGTCGAGCTTGCCGTCGATGAACACGCGGTCACGCGGCACCTCGACATCGTCGAAGATGACGAACGCATCCTGCTCGTCGAAGCGCGAGGAGAGCGGGTGGTCGAAGCGGTTGGCCGAGCCGGCGACGCTGTCGCGGCAGAAGAAGCGCATCCGTGGCGCCGACATCGCGATGCAGAAGGAGAGCGCGAATTTCTCGCCGCCCTCGGGCAGCGGCCGACCCGAATATACCGCCATCTCGTCAGAGAACGGCGCCAAGGTCGCGAGGATGCGGGCGCCGCGCACGACGATGCCGTGCTCCGTCTCGCCCACCTTGCGAAGCACCGCGTCGTTGTCCGTCCGCAGCGGCTCGTCGGTCGACTTGTCGATGGTCGGATGGATCAGCGTGTGGGTCAGGCAGATGTCCCGCCGGCGCAGCAGCTTCTGGTATTCGACGAGACGTTCGGCGCCCGCCTCGTTGCCGTGCTCGGCCCATTCGTGGCTGCAGGCGGCGAAGCCGGCATAGGTCACGTTCATGTAGTCCGGCGTGCGCCCCATCACGCCGACGGTGTGCTCGGCGACGCGCTGCAGCCCGCGATGGCGGCGCTGGAGATCCTCCTTCGAGCGCGGCGCCATGTGGCTGACGTTGATCGGCTCGCCGGTTTCGGGGTCGGGGTAGAGACAGTCCTCCGCTGCCGCGTATTGCAGGTCGAACACGGCGGCGAGCCCCTTGGCCGCGCCGGCGAACGCGGGATGGGCCGCGATGTCGCGCACCCGCTCGTCGCCGAGCCAGATTTCCCTGTCTTCGCGCAGTCCGGCGAGAAACTCGGCTCCGGTTCGTGCGGGCATGGTCCGGCTCCTCGGTTTGCGCCGGCGTACCATGCCGGAACTCGCGACGGCCGGGCAAGGCGCCACCACCTTAGGCTAAGGGCAGGCCCACCCGCCTCCGTGCGGCCGGGGGAAGCATCCGACCGCGCGCGGCAGGAAGTGGCGCGGTAGGAATAGGACCGTGTCGGGGAGCAGGATGATGACGGTGATCACGATCACGAACACGACGTAGATGGGCGCCGACTGGCGCAGCGCGCGCGAGAACGGCACCCCGGCCAGCGTGGATGACAGGAGCAAAATGATGCCGCAGGGCGGCGTGATCAGGCCGAAAGCCAAGGTCACGATCACCACGACGCCCATGTGGACGGCGTTGATGTGGCCGAGCTTCTCGAGCGACAGGATGACGGGCATCAGGATGATGATGGCCGGCAAGCCGTCGAGGAAGTCGCCCACGATCAGGAACAGCACGGCGACGAAGAACAGGATGGCGCGGGAATCCGTGGTGCCCATCGCGCCGACCCAGCCCATGATGATGTCCGCGCCGCCCAGATAGGCCAGCATCCAGCCGAAAGCGGAGGCGCCGGCCACGGCCGTGAGCGGGATCGCATACATCACCGCCGCCATCGCGAAATCCTTCGGCAGGCGCCGGAAATGGCCGCGGTTCATCCAGGGCAGCAGGACGCCGATCGCGTAGACGACGGCGGCCATGCCGGCTTCGGCGGGCGTGATGACGCCGCCCAGGATGCTGCCGATGATGATGACCGGGATCATCAGCGGCAGGATGGCGCCGCGCAGCGCGACGCCGAACTCGAAGATCGTGGCGCGCCGCTTCTTCAGTCCAGGGGCGCCGAATAAGTAGCTGTAGATCATCAGCCCGATGCAGACCATCAGCCCCGGGACCGCGCCGCCGAGGAACAGGCCGCCGACCGAGGCGTCGCCCACCGCGCCATAGACGATCGCCATGATCGACGGCGGCACCATCGAAGCGATCGAGGCGCCGGCGGCGATCAACGCGGCGGAGAACGCCGGCTTGTAGCCCTCCTCGCGCATCGCCGGCATGAGGATGGTGCCGATCGCCACCGTGTCGGCGGTCGAGGAGCCGGAAATGCCGCCGAAGATCATGCACGACACGGCGACGACGTGCGCGAGACCGCTGCGCAGATGCCCGACCATCGCCTGGGTCAGGGCGATCAGCCGCGGCGTGATGCGCGCCGAAGTCATCATCTCGCCCACCAGCAGGAAAAATGGAATGGCGAGCAATGCCAGCTCGTTGATGCCATTGAATAGTTGGCCCATCAGCGAGCCGACCGTGAGGTCGGTGAAGGTCAGGGCAACCACAACGACGGCGGCGATCAACGCGAACGCAACCGGCAGGCCGGCGTAGCCGAGCCCGAGGAACAGCACGCACATGACGACGATGGCGATCTCGGAATGGCTCATCGCGGCGCGCGCATGGCGATCGTCTCGGCACCCGGCGGAAGGTCGGGCACCGGGTCGGGGAAGCCGCGGAGCAGCCCGTTCACCAGCTTCTCGACCGAGAACAGCGCGATCAACGCCCCGCAGACGGGGATCGCGGCATACAGCACCGCAACCGGGGTGAGGGACGGCATGAGATAGCTGCCGAAGCCGTGCAGGAAGTTGGCGTAGCCGTACCAGACCATCGCCGAGGCAACCGCGATCATCACCAGTTGCTGGAACGTCTCGATGGCGGCGCGCACGCCGCCCGCGAACACCTCGGCGCTGGCGGCCAGGCGGAAATGGTCATTGCGCCTCACGCCGACGGCGCCGCCCATGAAAACGCCCCACACGAAGAAGCCGAGCGAGAACTCCTGCGCGTCCAGCCACGGGTGATCCAGGATCCGACAGGCGACGTCGCCCAACTCGCTGATCAGGAAGCCGAGCAGCAAGAGGGCGCACAGAGCGACCAGCGCGAACTCCAGCGGGTCGAGCGCGCGCCATTTGAGCTGCGGACGCTTGCGCGACAACACCGCCGCCGACCAGCTCGAATAACTCATGCCGAGGGCATCAGGCCGACACCTTGCGGACGAGCGCCAGCAGCTTCACGGCGTAGGGCCCGAGCGCCTGGGCCTGCTCGTCCTGGATCGGGGTTGCGATTTCGATGAAGCTCTTGCGATCGACGTCGGTGAAGATCTCGACGCCCATCGTCTTGAGCGAGTCCGACGCCGCGTGGTCATACTGCAGCGAGCGCGGCACCGCGAGCCCACGCGCGTAGTCGAAGGTCGCCTTGATCCAGCCCTGTTCCTCCGGGCTGAAGGTCGCCCAGACCTTGTCGCTGACCCACAAATGGTTGTTGTTGGCCTCGTGGTCGGTCGAGGACAGAATTGGCGCGACCTCGTAGTGCTTCTGGGCGCGGTAGATATCCGCGCCGTTCTCGGCAATATCGACGAGGCCGGTTTCCAGCGAGGTATACACCTGCCCGATCGGCATATGGACGGGAATGGCGCCGTACGCGCTGAAAAACCGGTCTTCGGTCTTCGTCGCCTGGACGCGCACCTTGCGCCGTTTGAGGTCGCCCACGTTCTTGATCTCGGATTTCGAGTAGAACTTCCGAAAGCCGAGCGTGCCTAGGCCGAGCGACTTGGCGCCCGTCGTATTGGCCGCGATCATTTCGAGGAACAGCGCGTTGACCTCGGGATCGAGCATCCCCTTGGTCAGGTGCGGTTCGTCGCGGAAGATGAAATGGAGCGAGAACACGCCGGCCTGAGGCACCACGGTCGAGGTGTTGGCGGTCGAATTGATGACGAAGTCGATGTCGCCGCTGCGGACCTTCTGCGCGAGTTCTGGCTCCTGTCCGAGCTGCGCGCCGGGAAACTCATGGATCGAGAAGCGGCCGCCGCTGACTTCCTTGAGCTTGGCGTTGAAAGTATCCGCCATGAAGCCATAGCCGGTGTCGTGCGGCTCGTCGTGGGCGAACGTGAAAACCCGATTGCCGGCGGCGATCGCGGGGGCCGCCAAGCCCGCCGAGACGGCCGCCGCCCCGACGGCCGCGACCGCCGTCGTTTCGATGAGCGCGCGACGCGCAAGGCCGCGCGGCCTGGCCGAGCCGTTCTTGGACATGATTTTCCTCCCCGCCGTCTCCGGATGATCCGGCTTGGGGCCGGCTTCTGTCAACGACGTCCTATGGCCGCGCCGCGCCGCGCGTGTTGACATAGATCGCATAGAGCGAGGTATGCCCGCAGATATAGAGCCGGTTCCGGCTTGGGGCGCCGAACGCCACGTTCGCGACTTTTTCGGGCACCCGGATCTTGCCGATCAGGTCGCCACTCGCGGTCACGCACTGCACGCCATCGCCGGCGCTCGTCCAGATATTGCCGTCGATGTCGACGCGGAAGCCGTCGGCGATCCCCGGCGAGATCTCGGCCAGCACCCGCGACCCGTGCAGCCGCCCGTCATCGGTCACGGAGAAGGCCCGGATGTGGTGCGGCCATTCCGGGTTGGGCCAAAAGCCGGAATCGGCGATGTAGAGGAGGCTTTCGTCAGGCGAGAAGGCGAGCCCGTTCGGCCGCTTGAAGTCGTCGGCCACGATCCGGAGGGAAGCGTCTCGCGGGTCGAAGCGATAGACGTTGCAATTGCCGATCTCGCTCTCCGCCTTGCCGCCTTCATACTCGGCGGAGATGCCGTAGGTCGGGTCAGTGAACCAGATCGTGCCGTCCGATTTCGCCACCACATCGTTCGGCGCGTTGAGCCGCTTGCCTTGGTAGCGGTCGGCGATGACGGTAATGGAGCCGTCATGCTCGGTGCGGGTGACACGTCGCGTCTGGTGCTCGCACGTCACCAGTCGGCCTTCGCGATCGCGGGTGTTGCCGTTGGAGAAGTTGGAGGGCGCGCGAAAGACGCTGACCGCCCCACTTTCCTCGTTGAGCCGCCACATCCGGTTGTTGGGGATGTCGCTCCAGATCAGGCAACGCAGATCGGCGAAGTAGACCGGTCCCTCCGCCCAGCGCATTCCCGTGTGAAGCCGCTCCAGCCAGACAATCGGAATCGTGTACTGGCGGAATCGCGCATCGATGATCTCAAACGGTTCGTCCATCGCCGGGTTCGCCCTGTTCCGCTGGAGGTTCACTTGTCCGGCGCGGCGCGCTGTCCGCCCCGGCGGCGGTGGCCACCGCCCGACGCCGCGCGGCGGCGTAGACCGAGAGCCCGACCGCGACGATCAGGATGCCGCCGTTGAAGAAATACTGCACGTAAAACGGCGCCCCCAATTGCTGCACGCCGGAAAACGAGAAGGCAAGGATCAGCACCGCGAGCAGCGTTCCCACGACGTTCACGCGCCCAGGGTGGATCGATGTCGCTCCGAGCAGCGTCGAGGCGAAGGCCGGCAGCAGGTACTCCGGGCCGACCGATGGTGTGCCGGTCTCCAGGATGCTGCCCAGCATGATGCCGGCGATGCCGCTCAGAAATCCGGCTGTCACGAAAGCGCCGGTGATGTAGCGGGCAGTCGGAATGCCCAGCAGGGCGGCGGCGCGCGGGTTCGCTCCGATCACATAGAGGCTGCGCCCTACGGGCAGCCGCTCGGTGACGATCCACAGCGCGAGAGCCGCGATCCCGACGTACAGCGCGGGCAGCGGAACGCGCCAGACAATCTCGGTGAGGTTGACGAAGCTGTCGGGGAGATTCGAGCCGGTGATCTGCGCGCCGCCGCTGTACCAGTTGGAGATGCCGTAGAGCAGCGTGCCGACGCCCATCGTGGCGATGAAGGAGTTGATGCCGAACCGCGTCACCAGCAAGCCGTTCACCAGGCCGACCAGCAGTGCGATGGCGAGCACGATCACGCCCGCGAGCGGCCAGGACAATCCTTCCTGCACCTGCAAGCCAATGATCAGGACTTGCGCCATGCCGAGATGAAAGCCGACCGAAAGGTCGAACTGCTTGGTCGCCAGCGGCACCATCTCGGCCAAGGCCAGCATGGCCGTGACCGACTGGCCGACGAGCACGGCGTTGACATTCATCGAGCTGAAGAAGCTGGCCGGCCGCATCAGGCCGAACACCAGCATGACCAGCACGAACACGACGGCAAGCCCGTACACGGTCATAAGGTCGGACAGGCGCCCGCGCACGGAGGAAGAGGGTCCCCGTCCGACGCGCGCCCGGCGCAGCCCCTCGGCGGCCGGGTCGGCCGAGGACGGCTGCTCGCTCATTGCGCGCTCCGGGGGCTGTTGGCCGTCGTCGCCCGGCGCGGCGCGCCGAGCGAGGCGCTCGCGACCAGGTTGTCCACGGTGAGGGCCTCGCCCCGAAGCTCGTCCACGATCGTGCCGCGGCCGATGATCAGCGCGCGATCGCACAACGTCGCCACCTCCTCGAAATCCGAGGAGACGATCAGGATTGCCGCGCCGTCCCTTGCAGCGTCGCCCAGCAGGCCGTGGATGGCGAATTTTGCTCCGACATCGACGCCGGCCGTCGGCTCCTCCAACACGAACAGGCGTGCCTTCGACTCGAGCCAGCGGCCGACGAAGACCTTCTGCTGGTTGCCACCGCTCAGCCAGTCGATCAACGCTCCGGGGTCGCGGGGGCGCACGTCGAGGCGCTCGAGTGCGGACGAGGCGCGGCGGCGCTCCCATCCGGGGGACGTCGGACGCCAGGGAGCGCGGCGGACGATCCGCGGGTTGGGCAGCAGGTTCTCCTGAACCGACATGCCGGACAGCGCGCTCTCGCGCCCCCGATCACCAGGCAGCAGGGCGATGCCGCGGGCGATCCGTTCCGATACGCCCTCTCCAGCCGGCAGCGTCACGCCGTCGAGACGTATTTGCCCGGCGAGCGGCGATGCCGCGCCCAGGATCATGCGCCCGACCGTCTCGTGCCCCGCGCCGCGCAACCCGACCAGCCCGACGATTTCGCCGCTCGCGATCTGGAGGCTCAGTGGCCCGCTCTGCTCGCCGCACAATCCCGCCACCTCCAGCACCGGCCGCGAGCGGTCTCCTGGCGGGTGCGAGGCGTGCAGCGGCTCGATCGGGCGCCCCAGCATGTCCTGCACCAGCTCATCCGGGGTAAGATCGCCGATCGCGACGTCGCGCACGCGCCGTCCGTCCCGCAGGACGGTGACGCGATCGGCCAGACCGAACAGCTCACCCAGCCGATGCGAGACATAGATCACGCTGCAGCCGGAGTTGCGCAGCCGACGCAGGATTTCGAACAGATGGGCGGCATCGGGCTCCGGCAGGGCGGCGGTGGGTTCGTCGAGCACCACCACGCGCGCTTGCCGCGACAGCGCCCGCACGATGCCGAGCACGGCCTTGCCGGCGGCGGAGAGCGCGCCGACCGGCGAGCGGGGATCGGGCGGCACGACGCCCATCGTCGCGTAGATCTCGCGTGCGCGCCGCCATACCAGCGGCCAGTCGATCAGGCCGCCGCGCCGCGGGAAGCCGGCCACCAGCGCCACGTTCTCGCCCACGCTGAGTTCGTCCACCAGTCCGAGATCCTGGTGCACGAAGGAAAGCGGCAGATGGGCGCCGTACGGCTGCACCGGTCGGCCGAGGAGATGGATCTCGCCGGCATCGGCCTGGTACACGCCGGCGAGAAATCTTGATGAGCGTGGATTTCCCGGCGCCGTTTTCTCCCACCAGGGCATGGATCTCGCCGGCGCCGACCGAAAGGTCGACACGATCGAGCGCCAGCGTGCCGGAGAAGCGCTTGGTGAGACCGCGAGTCTCCAACACCGGCTGCCGCGCCGCCGCCGTCATCGTCCCGTCTCCAGCGTTCGCCCAGACGGCGTGATCATCGACAGGTGTTGTTCGTTCCCTTCCAGATATTGAGGTAGTGGCAGGCGAAGTCGTTGCTGGGAACGAACTCGTGGTTCTTGCCGCCCTCCGCGTCCACGTTGCCCTTGGTAATGATGTAGGTGGGCTGCACGAACTTGGCCGGCGGCTCGCCGGCCATCGCGCGCACCACGGCGTCAATGGCCTCGTATCCGAACAGCGAGCTCGGCTCGGGCACGCTCGCGACCTCGTAGTTGCCCTTGCGAATCAGATCATAGGTCGCGGGCGGGGCGTCGGCGCCCACCAGATGCACGTTGCTGGCGGGGACGCCGGCGGCGTGCAGCGCGGAGGCGACGTACGGGTAGTAGTCGTCGCAGCACGTCGTCATCCACCAGTCGTCGCCAAAGCGCGCGAGGAGGCCGGAAACCGTCGGTACGACGCGCGTCGTCAGCTCGCCGATCGGCACGTTGGTGATCTCCAGCAGCTTGCAGCCGGTGCAGTTCTTGATCGGCTCGGTGGCGGCGCGCGCCTTGAAGCGGGCGATGGCGAAGCTGTTGTCGACCATGTGGATGTCGCGCGCGGTGCCGTTCGACATCGCGATCACATAGGCGGCCTGGGACTGGCCGATCTCGGCCGCGCTCGAGGCGATGTTCTGATAGAGGCCGAGTTCCGGATGGGGGCCGGGGAAGGCCGTGGCATGGATACCGATCACCGGAATGCCGCGCGTGACGGCCTCCTTGATCGGCTTCTGCAATGCGCTGGCGTCGGCAGGCGTGATGATGGCCACGGGATTCGCCGCCAGCGCCTGCTGCATCGCCGCGAGCTGTCCGCTGACGGTGCCCTGGCCATTGAACGTGGCGACGTTCCATCCGAGCGCCTTCGCCGCCTCGCGCACGCCGTTGCCCCAGCCGATATAGGTCGAGTACCAACTTGTCGCCGGAGACCCAGGCGATGGTGACCGGCTGCGTGCCGGCGCGCGGGCCGCTGGTCGGGCCCTTCCATTCGGTCTGCGGCCGCGTCCGCTCGGCCACGATCGCCTTGGCCTGCTCGACCGATATGTGGGCGTCGATCTGCGGTTCGGGCCACGGGGGAAATGGCTCGGATCGCGTCGCCGCGTGACCGGGCAGGATCACGCAGAGCGCCGCGCCGAGCATCGCGGCGACCGTCGCCAGGCAGGCGGCTCGGGATCGTGGACGGTTCAGCATGATCTGTTTCCCCTGGGTCCGTTGCTAGTGGATCGCCGCGTACATGATCGTCTCCTGGGTCGCCTCGGCGGCGTCGAACTCCGCCACGATGCGGCCGAGGCGCGCGACGAGGATGCGGTCCGAAATGCTCATCACCTCGGGCAGGTAGGACGAGATGACGACGACGGCCTTGCCCTCATCGGCGAGCCGCCGGATCGCGCCGTGGATCTCGGGGATCGCGCCGACATCGACCCCGCGCGTGGGCTCGTCGAAGATCACCAGGGCCGGATCCTGCGCCAGCGACTTGGCGACCACCACCTTCTGCTGGTTGCCGCCGGACAGCTCGACGATGCGGGCGCGGCGGTCGAGCGTGGTGATCCGCAGCCGCTCGATCCAGCGCGCGGCGAGCTGTTCGCGCGCCGCACGCGACAGCAGCAGGCGCCAGCCTGCCTTGGTGGCCAGGCGGCCGGTATAGATGTTGTCGTCCACCGTCATCGTCTCGAAGTAGCCGTTCAGCTTGCGGTCCTCGGTGAGATAGACGATGCCGTCGTCCACGCCCTGCTTGGGCGTGCGATAGCGAATCGGCTTGCCGCGCAGGTAGATCATCCCGCCATTGATGAGGTTGCGCTTGAGCGCGCCCGCGATGACCTTCGCGATCTCGGTTCGCCCCGAGCCGATCAGGCCCGAGATGCCGACCACCTCGCCGGCATAGACCGAGAACGACATGTTCTTGACCATCGAGCCCATCGTGACGTTTTCGACCGCGAGCACCTTGTCGAGCGCCGCGCGCCTGCCGTCCCGCCGCTCCGCCTCCCGCCTCTCGCGCGCGTAATGGGTCTGCGATATGTCGCGCCCGACCATGTGACGGACCAGCGCCTCGCGCGAGAGCTTGGCGGCCGGGGCGGTGACCACCAGCTTGCCGTCCCTCAGCACGGTGATCCGGTCGGAGATCTGCAGCGCCTCCTCGAGCGCGTGCGAGATGTAGATGATGCCGACGCCGCGTGCGCGCAGATCGCCGATCAGGTGGAAGAAATGCAGGATCTCCTCCGGCGTGAGGCTCGCGGTGGGCTCGTCGAAGATGATGACGCGGGCCTCGTGGTAGACGGCGCGCGCGATCTCGACCATCTGCCGCTTCGCCGTGCCGAGCGTGGTGACCTGCACGTTGGGCTCGACGTGAAAGTTGAGCGACTGCAAAAGCTGCTGCGCCTGGATGTTCAGCGAGCGGAAGCGGGTGAGCAGCCGTTCGTTGCCGAGCTCGATGTTTTGCGCGACCGTCATCGTCGGCACCAGGCTGGTCTCCTGGTAGACCATCGCGATGCCGGCATCGAGTGCGTCGCGCGGCCGCTCGAAGCGGACTGTCTTGCCGTCCAGCACGATCTCTCCGCTGGTCAGCGGGATCGCGCCGGCGATCGCCTTGCACAGCGTCGATTTGCCGGCGCCGTTCTCACCCACCAGCGAATGCACCTCGCCGGCGAGCAGCTCGAAATCGACGTCCTCGATGGCGTGGACGCCGCCGTAGATCTTGCTGCCCGCCACCACGCGCAGGAGCGGCGCGTCGCTCATCACGACCTCCCGTGCGCGCGCAGCAGCAGCCGGTGATGGCCCTTCGAGACGATGACCAGCCCCTGCTCGGTCTCGAGCGCCGACGTGACGCCGTGAAAGCGGCCGCCGACCCGGCTGTGCAGGCTTTCCAGCGCGCGGCCCGTCGCGTCGACCCGCATCACGAGCCCGTACGAGCGCGGCGGCGCCCAGGGCTTCTGGATGCCGAGCTTCTTGATGCCGCCGCCCTGCAAAGGCTCCAGATAGTGCCCGGTGGACGCGAGCGCCGGCCCGATCCACAGCGCCGGATCGATGTCGCGCATCATCTCCCGCCGATAGTCGTCCTCGCGCAGCACGAACTCGATGAGCTGCGTCCGCAGGCCGAACAGGCTGATCCAGAATCCGCCGTCCGCGGTCGGGCTCAGCCGGGCCGGATAGCCGGGGAGATTGCCCATGACGATCTCCGGCGTCGCCATGCCGGCGCCGCCGATCGCCGCGCGGCTCAAGCGATGGTTCCAGCTCTCGGTGAACCACAAATCCCGATGGCCGCCGGCGACGGCCAGCCCATGCGGATAGTGCCGGCCGGAGAGCAGGACGCGCGCGCCGCCGAGCCCGGCGTCGCAGGCGAGCAGCCGGCCCGTCGCATTCTTCTCCATGAGGTCGCGCAGCCACTCGCCGGACGTGCGCCGGTCGCTGCCATGCGCGAGAAAGATGGTGCCGTCCGCCGTCGCGGCGACATCGGTGAGGCACCGCAGGGCGACGCCCCCGGCCTCGCGCAGCCACGCCTCGCCTCCCCGCGGCCCGATGGCCAAGAGCCCCTGCCCGGCGACGCAGACCAGCAGCCGTCCGTCCGGATGAAACGCCAATCCGCCGCCGGCGCCCGGCAGCCCGGCGAACAGCGCGCGGCGCGCGAAGCCGGCGCCGTCGAGCCGCATCACGCCCGCCTCGCAGGTCACGTACAGCGCCCCGTCGGGCCCGACCGTCGCGGCGTCGGCGCCCCGCAGTTCGTCGCCGATGGGCGCGCAGGCGTCAAGCAGGTCGTTGGGACTGAGCGCGCCATCCATCGACGGGATCGCGTGCTGGTCGCGGTTGCGAAAGACGATCTGCTCGAAATCGCGCAGCATGTGTTTCAGCGACGCCATCGTGCTGCCCTCAGTGCCGCCGCTCGTGGCCCCAATAGCTGTCCCACCCGGTCCAGTCCGGGTCCGCGCCTTCGAGCCTGATGCGCCCGATGCGGTTGTTCTCGAGCCCGCCGAGATAGAGATAGCCCTTGTGCTCGCGCATGGAGGTGAGCGTGGCGTGCGACTTGCCTCCCGGATCCCACAACGACTCCACGGGTTCGCCTTGCTCGTTGAACTTCACGATGCAACCGTTATTGATGCCGGGGAACAGCCATTCGTCGCGCGGGATCTGCTTGACCATGCGCAGCCGGAATCCCGGTTTGCGCATCGCCAGATCGTACGCCGGCACGCGGATGCCGACCATCGCCAACCAATAGCCGCCGTCGGAGGCGCGATTGATGTTATCGGGGTTGCCCGGCAGGTTGTCGGCGAAGGTTTCGAGCCGTCCCGCCTTCGGCCCGGCGATCCAGTAGCGGAAGATCTTGCACAGCCAGGAACTCGCGAAAAGGATCGAGTTGCCGTCATGGGCGAGGCACACGCCGTTCGGGAACTCCATGTCCTTGATGATCGTGCGCGTGGTGCGCGTCGCGGGATCGTGGCAGATCATCCGGCCGTTGCCGCGCCCTTCGATGCCGTCGAGGTCCCAGCTGTGCATCTCGTAGCGGATCGTCGCCTCGCTGAAGTAGATCTTGCCGTCGGCGGCGATGTCGAGGTCGTCGGCGAGGCGCAGGCGGGAATTGTCGTTCAGCTTGTACCAGGTGCGGTTGGTCTCGTCGGTGATCTTGTAGACCTTCGCGTCCGGGCTGACGCCGTAGACGCCCATGCCGCCGACGCAGACCACAAGGTTTTCCTCGGCGTCGAACGCCATGCCGAGGGGGCGGCCGCCGATGCGGGCGAAGATTTCGTGGCGCTCGAAATTGGCGCCGGAGAAGCGGTGGATCCAACCCTCGCGCGTGCCGCAATAGAGCCTGTCCTGGCGGTCGAGGATGACGTCCTCCGGTCCCTCCACGAGCCCGAGCCCGATCGCCTCGGCGCCGAGCAGCCGGTCGTTCTCGGCGTATGGCGAGCCGCTGCCCGGCGCGAGCGACGGCGCCGGCGCATAGCCGACATAGGTTGGATTGAGATAGATCTTCTGGATCGCCTTGCCGCGGTTCTTGGACCATTTCACGTCGATGCCGACCGCGAACAACAACACCAGCCCGAGCACCGCGGAGGCGAGATTGCCCTCGACGCCGACGCGGACGAAGCCGTTGATGAGCAGGAATACGATCACCGCGCCGATGGTCGCGCGCCACACCGTTCCCTTGCCGCCGGAGAGCGACACGCCGCCGAGCACGACGGCGGTGAGCGCCTGCACCTCCCAGCCCTGGCCGGTCGCGGAGTCCGCGCTCTCCTGCCGCGCCGCGTAAAACAGGCCGCCCGCGGCGCTCAGCGCGCCCGAAAGGACGTAGGTCGCGAACAGCATGAACTCGACGCGGATGCCGGCGTGCCGCGCCGCCTTCCGGCTCGAGCCGATGGCGGTGATGTGCCATCCCGGCCGCGAACGGCTCAGAAAAAGATGGCCGAGCACCAGCACGACGAGCAGTGCGGCGGCGTTGGCGGGAACGCCGAAAACCCCGCCGCCGCCGAGCCACTCCCAAGCGCTGCTCTCGGCCGAGGAGGTGGCGAACGCAGTCGAGTAGTCCTGGCTCAGGATGTTGAACGCCGCCCGCAGCACGATCAGCGTCACCAGCGTGGTGAGGAACGGCCGCGCCTTGAAATAGCCGATCAACACCCCGTTCGCCGCTCCGGCGGCCGCGCCGACAGCGAGCGTGCCGAGAATGACGAGCGGCATGGGCAGTTCGAAGATCTTGAACAGAGCGAGCGCCGCGAAATTGCTCACCGCGAAGATCGAACCGACGCTGAGGTCGATTCCGCCGGAAATGACGGTGACGGCCATCGCCAGCGCCACGAAGCCCGACTCGCCGAACAGGCGCAGCAATTCCTGCGTATTGTTCAGCGTGGCGTAGTTCGGCACCGTCGCGCAGAAATAGGCGATGAGGCCGACCATCACCATGAAGGGGATGGCCGGCTCCATCCACGTCTTGGCCAGCAGTTCCGAGAGAAACAGCCGCGGCGAGAACCGCCGTATCATGCGGCCGAACGAGAGGCCGCCCTGCCGCTCGTAGGCGACCCCCCGGTTCGCGGTGGTGACGGACATGCGGGCCGACCCGGCTATTTCTGCAGGTCGTAGCAGGCCGCGCCCTTGCCGGTCTCCTTGTCGAGCCAGATCGGTTGCGTGTAGTCGGCGAGATGCATCGTGCCCGGCTTCTGCCCGCTTTGCAGCAGGAAGGAGGCAAGCTGCATGATGTCATGCCCCTGGATCGGCGCGGTGTAACTCAGGTACTTATAGAACATGCCCTGCTGCAGCAGGTCGCAGTCGAGCCGCGACCCTTCGCCGGACGCATAGATTTTCACCTGGTCGATCTTGCCGGCGGCCTTGATGGCCTGCGCCGCGCCCGCCTCCATCACGCCCCAGAAGCCGAGGCTCGCGCACAGGTTCGGATGCTGCTGGATCACCGTGTTGGTAATCTCGAGCGCCTTGTTCGCGTCCCAGTTGGCGGCCTGGTTCGAAACCACCTTGATCGAGGGATCCTTCTTGAATGCCTCGAGAATGCCGCTGAGCTGGTCGAGACTGGCCGACGAGGTCAGCTCGCCCTGCACGATCTGCACCTCGCCGGACTTGCCGGAACCCTGGCCGCACTGCTTCACCACGTCATCGCCCATCATCCGGCCGAGCTGAAACCAGTTCGCGCCGATATAGGCGTCGGTCTTGTAGTTCGAAACCATGTTGACCTGGATCACATAGATCCCGGCCTCCTGGGCGCGCTTCAGTTCCTTGGCGAGAATCTGGACGTTGGGATTGTGCACCACCAGCACGTCCGGCTTTTCGCCGATCAGCGCGGAGACGGCCTGAAGTTCGGCGGTCGCGTTGAAGTTCGGATCGCGCAGGACGAACTTCATGCCGTTTGCCTCCGCCTCCCGCCGGATCACCGAGGTCCACTCGTCGGTAAGCGGGTTGCCGAGAGCCACCGGAACCCAGGCGATCGTCTTGCCTTCGAGCGCTTTCTGGGTGCGCTCCACAAGCTCCTTCGAGCTGCCGCCGCCGGACAATCCGTCGGCGGCGCGCGCCCGCGGCGGCAGGCAAGGGGCGAGCAGCAGCGCGGCGAGCAGCGGCGCGGCGATGGTCCTGACGTTGATGGGCACGTTCCGTCTCCCCGAAGTTTATGGTTGATCGTTCAGTCGCCCTGGCGCGCCGTCTCCTCGTCGCGCGGATGCAACCGGTTGTCGAGCACGATCGCTCCGAGCAGCACGAAACCCTTGATCATGTCCTGCACGTTGTTGTCGAGATCGAGAATGGTCAGACCGTTGAGCAGGGTGCCGATCAGCGCCGTGCCGACCACCACGCTCAAGACGCTGCCGCGCCCGCCGACAAGGCTGATGCCGCCAAGCACGACGACGAGGATCACGTCGAAGATCAGTGTCCCGTTCACCACCAGCATGTTCATGCTCGCCGTCGAGGCCGCCATCAGGAGCCCGGCCACGAAGGCGATCACGGCGGACAGCGTGTATTCGATGATGGTGAGCGGCCGTACCGCGATGCCGCTCAGCCGCGCCGCCTCGGCGTTGTCGCCGTGCGCGTAGATGAAGCGTCCGACCGAGGTGCGGGAGAGCAGCGCGTGCACGATCACCGCCATCAGCAGGAACACGATGACCGGCATCGGCACGCCGAACGGGCGCCCCTGGCCGAGATAGAGGAAGCCGGTCGCGGTGACGGGCGGATAGACGATCATCGTGTTGATCGCGTAGCGGGTAAGTCCGTATGCGACGAAGGCGGTGGCGAGGGTCGTGAACAGCGCCGGGATCTCGACGAAGGCGATGATCGCGCCGTTGATGATCCCGATCGCGATGGCGAGAGCAAGCGCCGCCAGCAGCGCCAGCCAGATCGGCGCGCCGGCATTCATGAGTTGGATCGCGACGGCCGAGCTGGAAGCCAGGATGGCGACCTGCGCGAGGTCGATGCCGCGGCCGATGACGACGATCCCCATGCCGAGGCCGAGCGTGCCGAGAATGGACACGTTCCGCATCAGCGAGAAGAGATTCCCGACGGTCGCGAAGCCCTTGAGCGTCAGGCCAAATATGATCGCGACCGCAACGGTGATGAGCAGCACGATCTGCTCTTGCGAGGGCTTCGGCCAGATCCCTCTGCCGGGCCGCGGTATCCCGGCGGGCCGTTCGGCCGTCGGGGCATTCGTCGAACTCATGTGATCCGCACTGGCGGCACAAACCGGCCCTGCAGGTTGCCGCTCATCGTTTCCTCCGGGCTCGGTTCTGGTTGTGTCGCTCCGGGCCGCCTTGACAACGGCAATCGTGCCCACATCGGGTAAGGGTCGCAAGGGTCGCAAGGGTCGCAAGGGTCGCAAGGGTCGCAAGGGTCGCAAGGGTCGCAAGGGTCGCAAGGGCAGGTCGCAAGGGTCGCAACGGCGTCGCCGCGACGTCGCAACGTCGGTCATCGTCGGCGACCCGATCGCGCGCGATGTCAGCCCCGCACCTCCTTGCCCCGCACCTCCTTGCCCAGCGCCTGCTCGTAGACGCGGATGATCGAGCTCGTGTCGTCGCCGCCCATGCCCTTCGCGCGGGCCATCCGCATCAGGTTCATCACCTGCGGGCCGATCATGCCCGGCACGCCGAGCTCGTCGGCCAGTTCGAGCGCGAGGCGGAGGTCCTTGTGGGCGAGGTCGAGCGCGAAATTTGCCTTGAAGTCGCCGCCGAACGCCTTGCTGGCCACCGACCGGTAGGCCCAGGAGAAGCCGCTGGCGTTCTCGATCACGTGGTTCAGCTTGCCGAGGTCGATGCCCGACATGGCGCCGATCGCCAGCGCCTCGGCGGCGGCGGCCATGTTGCTGAACGCGAGCTGGTTGTTGATCAGCTTGGCGACCGAGCCCATGCCCACGCCGCCGACATGCACCACCTCCTTGCTGAACGCCGCGAGCAGCGGGCGCTGCGCCTCGAACACCGCCTCGTCGCCGCCCACCATGATGACGATGGTCGCGGCCTCGGCGCCCGCGATGCCGCCGCTCACCGGCGCCTCGAGCATCGGGACGCCTTTGTCGGCGAGACCCGCATGGACGCGGCGGGCCATTGTCGGCGAGTTGGTGCTGAGGTCGATGTACACCGTCCCCGGCCGCGCGTTCGCGGCGATCCCGCCGGCCCCGAGTGCGACCTCCTCGACGTGGCGCGGCATCGGCAGCGAGGTGATCACCACATCGCAGCGCGAGGCCACGTCGGCGACGCCCGCGCCCTGGCTGGCGCCGAGATCGGTGCAGGCCTTCGCGGCGGCGGGATCGAGGTCGAACACGACGACCTCGTGGTTGGTGTTCTTGATGATGTTGCGGCACATGGGGCCGCCCATGTTGCCGACGCCGATGAATCCAACCTTCATGCCGCATTCCCCGATTGACTATTGTGTGGACCCTTCTCCCTCTCCCGCGCTTGCGGGGGAGGGCCGGGGTGAGGGCCTTCCGGCATCGTTCGTCTGTGCGACCCCCTCACCCCGACCCTCTCCCCCAAGCAGGGGGAGAGGCGGCTTTATCAAGGCTCTATCACGATCTTCGCCTGATCGCCGGGCGTAGCGAGGGCGGCGAAGGCGTCGGCCACCTCGGACAGGCCGATTTGGCGGGTGACGATCGGGGCGGCGTTGATGCGGCCCTCGGCGATATTGTGCAGCGTGCGCGCGAATTCCTCCGCCGAGTAGCCGAGCACGAAACGGAAATCGAGCTCCTTAGCGATCGCGGCGGACGGCTCGAACCGGTCAGTCTGCATACACACCCCGGCAACCACGATCTGGCTGCCGGACGGCGCGGCCTCCATGATCGACTGCAGAACGCCGGGCACGCCGACGCACTCGAACACCACCGAACCGCCCGGCTGCGCGCCGCTGGCGATCGCGCGGGCGCGGCCGGCACGGGTCATCGGCACGCCGTACTCGGCCCAGCCCGCGTGCGGCGATTCCTGCGCGGGATCGACCACCTGGTCGGCGCCCAGCTTCTCGGCGAGCGCACGGCGGCCGGGGGCGAAGTCGGCGGCGATGACCGGGCCGAAGCCGCGCGCCTTGAGGGCGGCGATCACCGCGAGCCCGACCGGCCCGCAGCCGATCACCAGCGCCGCCGCCGCGCCGTCGAGATTGGCGCTGGCGACCGCGTGCTCGCCGACCGCGAAAGGCTCGGTCAGCGCGGCGTGCACGGCCGGGAGCCCGTTCGGCACCTCCAGCAGAAGCGCCTCGCTGAGCAGCATCCGCTCGGCGTAGCCGCCCGGAAAATCGTTGGAATAGCCGATCACATGCGCGCCGGTGCGATCCATGAGGCGGGGAACCGAGGTGACGAGCGTGCCGGGATTCAGCCGGCGCCGGGTCTCCGGCCCGTAGTCAAGAATTTCGCCGCAGAACTCGTGCCCGAACACCACGTCGCCATCCACGCGCATCGGGTGCTCGACCCCGGCCTGCTGGTACACTCGCGCGACCGCCTCGGGAAACTGGAGCGCGTGTAGGTCGGAGCCGCAGATGCCGCAGGCGCGGGTCCGTACCAGCACCTGCCCTGGGCCCGGCGTGAGCTCCGGGATTTCGTCGCACACGATCCGAGTGCCGCGCCTGATGGCCGCCCGCATGACCGCCTCTCCTCGTCAAGAGGGTCATGACAGCCCGGCGCCGGCCGCGAGGCAAGTGGCGCCGGGCGAGGCGACAGTGTCGCCCGATCAGTTGCGTCCGCTCGCGGCGCCGCCGCCGCCCTGATCGCCCGTCCGGCCGCCTTGGCCACCGGTGGCGATGTCGTTCGCCGTTCCCGGGGCGCCGCCCATGTTGGTGGCGCCGGCCGTGGTGACGCCGTGGATCTGGGCGCAGGCGGACAGGCCGCCGGCGAGCAGCAACGCGGCGAGGCAGAGAGCGAGCTTGTGCATGGCGGACCCCGTTCCGGTGTGCCCCGATCGGACCACGACGGGGGATCGGAGCGTAACGCGCCGGGCGGCCGGTTGTCGCGCCCGGCAAGCGTCTCTAGGTTCCGCGTCCCTGTCACTGGTGAGGCGTCGTGGCCAGCACGTCCCCGTCCACCGATCGTCGCCTGGACGCAGCACGGCGATTGGCCGTGCATCTCGCTTCGGTGCTGCGGGCCGACTTCGCCCTGCGGCTCTGGGATGGCAGCACCGTGCCCCTGGGACCGGGCGCGCACACCGACCTCGCACTCGCGGTCCGCTCGCCTTCCGCGATCACGAGGCTGCTGCGCCGGCCGCGTCTGGCCACGGTGGTCGACCTCGCGGCGGAGGGCGCGCTCGACATCGAGGGCGGCACCCTGCTGGACCTGGCCGCCCGGCGGGGAGCGGCGACGCGCGGCCTTTCCCGACGGCTCGACAAGCGGCTGCTGGCCGGCGCCTTGCTGCCGTTCCTGTTCGCGCGCGCCGATCGCCGCGGCGCGGAGCACACCTTCGCCGCCAGGCAACGCCCGCGCGCCGGCGCGGGGCGCGACGACGCGGCGCAGGTGCAGTTCCACTACGACCTGTCGAATGCGTTCTACGGGCTCTTTCTCGACCCGGAGATGCAGTATTCCTGTGCCTACTTCCCCGACTGGGACGCCTCGCTCGAGGCGGCGCAGCAGGCCAAGCTGGCGATGATCTGCCGCAAGCTGCGCCTCGCGCCAGGCGACCGCTTCCTCGACATCGGCTGCGGCTGGGGCGGCCTCATTTGTCACGCCGCGAGCCATCACGGCGTGCGGGCGCACGGCGTGACGCTGTCGCGGGCGCAGTTCGACTTCGCGGGCGAGAAGGTCGCCCGCCTCGGCTTGCAGGATCGGGTGACGGTGGAGCTGAAGGACTATCGCGCGCTCGACGGGGAATACGACCGGATCGCCTCGATCGGCATGTTCGAGCATGTCGGCCGCGCCAACCACGCGGCCTATTTCGCCAAGATGCGCGCGCTGCTGCGACCGCGCGGCGTGATGCTGCACCACGCCATCACCCGCCCCGCCAAGCGCACCGACCGCGCCTTTCATCGCAAGCGCCCGGAATACGCGGCGATCATCGACTACGTGTTTCCCGGCGCCGATCTCGATCACATCGGCAACACCCAGGCGAACCTGGAGCGCGCCGGCTTCGAGGTGCACGACACCGAGGCCTGGCGCGAGCAGTACGCGCGCACGACCCGCCTGTGGTGCGAGCGGCTCTACGCCCACCGCGATGCCGCCGAGCGCGAGGTGGGCGCGGCCAAGACCCGGCTTTGGCTGCTCTATCTCGCGGGTGTCTCGCTCGCCTTCGAGCGCGGCACGCTCGGCATCTTCCAGACGGTCGCGACGAAGCGCGCGCGCGGCGCGAGCGGGCTGCCGCCGACGCGCGCGGACCTCTATCCGGCGGCCTGACGGCGATGCTGAAGCGCCTCCTTCGCGCCTCCGCGACGCAGGCGATCCTGGCGCGGATGCTCGGCCTCTATCTCGCCTTCGCGCTGCGTACCACGCGCTGGAAACTGCACGGCGCGGAGAATGTCGCGCCGCACATGATCGGCGATCCGCTGATCCTGGCCGCCTGGCACGCACGGCTGCCGCTGATGTCCGCCCTGTGGCTGATGGTTCGCAACTGGGAGGGCGGCGAGGGGCAGCGCGCGCGGGTGCACATCCTGATCAGCCGCTCGCGCGACGGACGCTTCATCGCCGCGGTGGTGCGCCGGTTCGGCATCGACGTCGCACCCGGCTCCTCCTCGCGCGGCGGCGCGGCGGCGATGCGCAGCCTGGTCGGCCTGCTCGCCTCGGGCAGCCATATCGGCATCACTCCCGATGGCCCGCGCGGCCCGCCCCGGCGCGCCGCACCCGGCGTGGCGCAGCTCGCCGCCCTGTCGGGCGCGGCGATCCTCCCCTGCGCCGCGCAGACCTCGCGCCGATGGGTGTTGCGGAGCTGGGATCGCATGGTGATCCCGAAGCCGTTCGGGCGCGGGGTGGTGGTGTGCGGCCCGGTCATCCGCGTGCCCCGTGCGGATTGGCGCGAGACGTTGCCGGCGATCGAGGCGGCACTGAACGAGGCCGCGGACCGCGCGGACGCGCTGTGCGGGGTGGCGGCGCGGGCTTAGGCTGCCATCGCTGCGTTGATCCCGGCCAGCGCCTCGAAATTTCCCGGCAGCAGCCAGTCCGGGATCTCGCGGCCGGCAGCCGTGAGGGAGGCGCGCAAGGCCGCGGCGAAGCCGGTTTCGAACACCTCCCGCGAGAAGCCTTGGAGATGGCGGTCCACCGCCTTCGCCCAAATGTCGACCGGCATCGCGCCGCGATCGGCGTCGAGCACCGGCACCCGCCCCGCTTCCCACGCTCCGTGCAACTCCCGCAGCACGCCGCGCATGGCGTCGGCGATCGCACCCGCGTCGCGCACCGGGACCAGCTTGCCGAGCCCGTCGAGAATGAACGGCAGGTTCCCGGCGTCGGCGGCGATCACTTGGCAACCGGCCCACAGCGCCTCGATCACCGGGATGCAGAACCCTTCATGATGCGACGGGATCACGAAGCAGTCGGCGGTCCGGTATTCCTCGGTGAGCTCCGCATCGGTGGCGCTCGGCACCAGCCGCAGCCACTGCCGCGCCGGCCCCCGCCGCATCCATTCGTCGAGCCAGGCGAGCAGCTTCGGGTCGGAGAACGAGCGGTTGAACACCAACGTCAGCCGGAACGGTGGCAGGCTTTCCGAGGCGAGCCGGTCCGCCGCCTCGAGCAGCTCGACCACTCCCTTGGCCCGGACGAAGCGGCCGACGAACAGGAACTTGACCGGTCCCGCCCTGCGGTCCGCGAGCTTGGCCGGCAGGCGCACCAGCCGGCTCGCCGGGGTGGGACAGGGGATGACGCTCATCCGCTCGGCCGGGATGCCGATGTCCAGCAGGTCGCGCCGGTTGAACTCGCTCACGCAGACGACATGGCCGGTCTCGAACAGATTGTATCTCTGTCGAAATGATTCCATCACCTCCTGCCGCTGGTCCTCGGCGACCAGCTCGGGCGGGGTGATGTTGTGGTAGGTGCCGAGCGAGGCGACGCCCGGGGGCAGCACGAAGACCGAATCGAACAGATCGTAGTGCACGCCGAACTCGAAGGAGTGGAGGTCGGCGACCTTGAAGAACGGATCGAGCAGCAAGTCGGCGACGTTGCGCAGAACCTTGACGCGGGAATCCGGGATATCGGAACCTCGGCAGAACACCACAGCCTCGATCGGTGCGCCGTTCCGCCGCAGCCGCTCCACCAGCGCGAGCTTGCACGCCAGCACGCCGCCGATCCCGTCACGGTCGACGTAGACGCCGGAGTAGAGCGCGACCCTGAACGGCGCCGAACGATCCGTCCTCATGGCGGCGTCAGGCCGTGCCCTGGCCGGCATCCCCGGCAAGGCGCTCGATCGTTGCCCGCATCGCGCGCATTTCCGCCTCAAGGACCGCCAGACGGTCGCTCAGCTCGATCTCCTTCCGCTTGCCCTCGCGGGCGGCGGTGTTGGCGCAGGAGATCGCGTTCAGCAGCGCCGGCACCACCTCGGCGAACGACACCGGCATGGGGCCGGCGGTCGCGTCGCGGCTCCAGGCCCGCTTCAGCTGGTCCGACGGGTCGCCCCCGGTACGGATCCGGTAGTCGATCCAGGCGAACATCTGCGACCGGACCGGCCCCAGCATCGGCCGCCCGATCCGGGCCGCTATCCTGCGCATCCTGCTGTTCATAGGCGCATCGGTATCCTTGTGATGACAATCCGGCGGCCTTCCTCCGGGCCGCCGGGGCGGAAGATAGCGTCCTATCGCATCAGGGCCGCATCAATTCCACATAGCGCGCCGGCGCTGCCCGGTGCCCGCGCCCGGAAAGGCGGCGCAGCGCGTCGCGGTAGAACCGGGCCGCGCGGCGGGCGGTGGCGGCGCGCGTGAAAGTCTCGCCGTAGAGTTCCAGGGACCGCCGGCCAAGCCGGGTGCGCAATCCCGCGTCGGTGGCGAGGGAGCGGATCGCGTCGGCGAGCGCGCGGGCATCGTCCAGCGGGACCAGCAGCCCGGTCTCGCCCGGGACGACGACCTCCCGCATCCCGCCGATGTCGCACGCAATGGCTGGCTTGCCGTGGCGCATCGCCTCGACCAGGACCAGACCGAAGGATTCGTAGCGGGACGGGGCCACGAAGATATCGCACTCGGCATACGCGCGATCGAGTTCCGCCTCGGAGACGCTGCCCGTGAACCGCACCGCCCCGCTTCGCACGAGGTTCGCGTGTTTCGCCTCGAACTCCCGCCGGTAGGTCCGACCGCTCGGACCGGGAAGGCTGTCGTCGCCGACGATGGTGAAGCGCAGGTTTGGCATGGCGGCGAGCAGGGTCGCGGCGGCGTCCAATAGCAGGTCGATCCCCTTGCGCCGCTCCAGGCGGCCAACGAACAGCATCTCGACGGCGGTACCGGTTCTTCCCCCAGTCTCGGCAGGCGCCGGCGGGATCGGGGCGCCGAAGCCGTGCGGCACGACGCCGAGCTTGGCGCGGTCGAGCCGGATGCCGTGGCCGCGCTCGATCTCCTCGATCACGGCGTCGGAGTTGGCGCGAATGGCGTCGCACCGCTCCAGGCAAATCGGCTCCAGGGCCAACAGCGGTCGGATGTGCCGCTCGTGATGCTCGGGGTCGGATTTCCACTGCGGGCTGAACTCGAGCGCCGCGGGCAGCGGCGTGTGCAGGCTGACCACCGTGGGCACCGTGCCGTCGAGGATCGCGGCGATCCCCTCCGAATCCCACAACGGCAGCTCGACCAGATCGAGCGGGCGGTGCCGGTGGATGCGTAGCAGCTCCTCGGTGAGCGTCGCGGAATAATCCCAGACCGTTCGCGGGACGGTCGGCGAGCTCGGGAGGGGATGGTATTCGGGCACTATGCGGTGGACCCAGACGCCGTCCTCGAGGTCCACGGTGTGGTGGTCCGTGCCCCTCGTGAGCACGTGAATCTCATAACCGAGCTCGGCGAGGCCCACGGCCAGCTCGCGGCTGAACCGCCCGATGCCGCCCACGGCGCCCGGCGGGTATTCCTGGCTGAAAAAGCCCAGGTGCAGCTTCTCGGCGGCCGGCAGGCGCGTCGGAAAATGAAGGAATGGTAGCTGGTGTCCGGCGAACCAAGCCGCTGGATGGGTGCGCTCGCCGCCCTGGCGGACCCGCGCCAGCGCGGCGTCGAAGGCGCGGTGAACGTCGGCCTCGAAGCGGAGCAGATCGGCCTCGGTCAGATAGCCGTCCGCCACGCAGGCGCGGCACTCGGCGCGGTGTTCCGCGACGAAATCCAGCACGTCCTGGATCACCTCGTAGAACGAGGTCATCACCAGGGCATGTTTCATCGCGAAATAGAGCCGGTTTTTGATGACCGAGAAGCGGTCGCGCAGCGCGCGTCGTTCAGTGCGAAGATGGCTCGGCAGGAACTTGTGATAGACCAGCGCGTCGGCCAGCGCGCGGATCACGTAGCCGCGGTCCACCAGTCGGACGCAAACATCGGTCTCGTCGAGATAATATTCGAATTCCTCGTCGAACCCGCCGATCTCCACCAGCCGGTCGCGGCGGAACGAGGAGTTGGCGCCGAGCAGGGAGGGGTAGGCGTTGCTGTAGGGCCGGTTCAGGATCGCGGTCGGGTCGTGTCCGGCGGGCCAGCCGGTCCAGGAGGTGCCGAAGCGGTTGCCGATGTTGTAGAAGATCTGGAAGCTGTAGCCGGTGTGGTCGTACACCGGGCCGCCGGCGCCGGCCACCTCGGCATCCGCGTAGGCCGCCGCCAGCCGGTCGAGCCAGGCCGGGTCCGGGTAGGCGTCGTCGTCGATGAACGCGACGATCACGCCCGCCGCGCCGGCGATGCCGAGGTTGCGCGACACCGAAAGGTTTTGCTCCGGCGTGGTCAGGACCTTGATGCGGCCGGCCCATTCCCGCAGCACGGCGTCGGTGCCGTCGGTCGAGGGGCCGTTGACGACCACCACCTCGAACTCCGGGTAGTCGAGCAGGGTCAGCCCTTCCAGCGTCCGGCGTAGGCTGTCCGCGCGGTTGAACGTGTTGACGACCACGGAGATGCGGGGCGGGGCGAAAGCCATCAGGGTGCGGCCATCAGGGTGCGGTCTTGGCCGGGCGAGCGAAACTCGGGACCCTGCCCGATTCCTTTGTGGTCACGACAATCATCCAGCTTCATTACTCAGCCCGGGTCGTGCTGTCCGGGGGATCGGACCTATCGCGAATTCCGGAGGGGTCCGGCGGCGAGGCGGTCCCATACGGGGTGCAAGGCTCGGACGCAACCCCGAAACCGGAGGTTGGGTGACCGCCAAATCGCTCGATGACGCATCAGCACTCAATGACGCATCAGCACTGGCAGGTCGGCATGGGCGAGCATGTAGCGCGTCACCCCGCCCAGCAGCCATCCGCGCAGGGGGTGATGGACGTACGCCCCCATCACCACCATGTCGGCCCCCACCCGATGCGCCTCGGCCAGCAGCGACGCGCCGAACGCGCCGGAGCCGATCGGCAGGACGTGAAGCGCGACCGAAACGTCGTGCTCCGCGAGGATCGCCGGGATGACCGGCCGGCCGGCTCCCTCGCGCAGTCCCGCGAGCAGATGGACCTGATCGGCGTGCGCCAGGCAGCGCAGCGCCGCGAGCACCGCCTTGGTGGTGTGCTCGTCATCCCGCCGATCGTCCCGCCAGGCGATGGCGACCTGGCGGCCGAATGGACCGCGCACCGCCGGCGGCACCACCATGACCGGCCGGTCCGTCGTGAATAGGGCGGCGCGGATGCCGTGCCAGGTCGTGCCATACTCATGGCGCGCCGGCCGCTCGACGACGATCCAGTCGGCGCGGCGACCCCACTCCCGCACGACCTCCTCGGCCATGCCCTCGACCTCGATCCATCGCGCGGTCGCGCCCAGCGGCGTCGTCTCGGCCCAGGCATGAAACATGGCTCTCGCCGCCGCCGCCCGGGAGGCTTCGAGCGCGCGTATCTCGGTCTCGCGCCGCAGCGTCAGTACCTCCTCGCTCGCGACGATGGTGGCTTCGGGAGGGATGTGGACCAGCAAGGCGTTGACCCGGGCGCCGCCGACAAGGTCGGCAACGCAACCGGCGGCGGCCAACAGGCCGCCGCTCGCGGATGGATGATCGAGCACGGCGAGAATCACGCTGGACATCACCGGCATCCCCGCCCGGCTACGGCGGTCGCCGAGCCGGGCGCCGGTGGAGCTTAGCACCGGAAGGCGGGGAATTCAGTCTTTCGCGGGGGCGGGGCGGGAGCTTGCGGCGGTTGGCTGTTCCGTGGGCGCTCCGTGCTCTGGTTCGATCGCATGAAGCGCCGGCTGGAACCAGCGTTGAGCGATCAGGGTCGGCACGACGGCGCTGCCGATCACCGCGGTCACCAGGATGGTGTATTGCCGCCGGTCGATGATGTGGTTGGTCAAGCCGAACAGCGCCGAGATGCTGCCGAATGTCAGCCCGGTCGACATCATCAACGTGGTGTACATGCCCTCTCGCGGCGCGAAGCTGAACAGGCGGGTGAGCGGCAGGATGCTGACGAACTTGGTGGCCATCTTGACCGCCAGGAACGCCAGGATCAGGCCCGCCGCCGCCCACACCGCATGGGCCTGGACGAGCGACCCGGCCTTGAGGAACTAGAACGGCGTGAGGATCGTGAAGGCGACGATCCGCATCCGGTTGGATAGCTCGCGGTCCTTGAGGAAGGTCGGTGCCAGCACCATGCCGACCAGATACGCGGGGAGCACCGCCTCGCTGCCGGCGATGCTCGCCAGCCCGCCGAGGAACAGCAGCACCAGCGCCACGAACTTGGTCTGCGGTTCGCTGACACGCTCGCCGAGTGCCGCGAGCAGCCAGGGCGCGAATTTCGCCAGCAGTCCAAGGGCCACGATCGTCACGCCGGCGAACAGGGCCAGCCACAGATTGTAGTTCGCGAACACCAATCCGAGCGCCAGCACGGTCCCGAGATCGTTGACGAAGCAGGCGGCTAGGATGACCTTGCCGATCTCGGTGCGGTTGAACCCGGTCTCGACCATCACCGCGTACACCACCGCGACGGACGTGGTGGAGAGCGCGATGCCGGCGATCTGTGCTTGCGGCCAAGGCCAGCCGACGGCGTAGCGGGCGATCAGCAGCACGCCGCCATAGGGTGCCGCGAAGCCCGTCACGCCGATGCTCATGCTCGACCAGAAATGCTTGCGCACGACTTGCGGGTCGATCTCGGCGCCGGCCAGGAAGGTGAGCAGGATCGCGCCGAACCCGGCCAGGAAATTGACCCAGGGCGCGAGCGGCAGGCCGACTAGGTTGCCGGCGACCGCGCCGACCAGGATTTCCGTCAGCGCCACCGAAACGGCGACCCAGACGGAGAGGACCGATGCGATCAGCGCGAGGCCGATCCACAGGGCCGAAGCCAGCCAGACATTCTCCATGACGACCTCCATGCCGTGCCACACAGGCGCGCCGGCGGCGGGCGGATCGCCACCAGGCTCAGCAGCACACGGAAGGAGGCAATACGACCCCACCGCATCCTTCTCGCGCGGTAGGGGTCATCAGCCCGGCTGAGGGCGGTTCTGGGGAACCCCATCCCCATTGGACAGAGGTTACGCTAGTGGGGCGGGGTCGGAAGGTGCAACGTCGGGTTCGGCGCTCAGTGACATTTGAACGCATCGAACGGCTCGCGGCAGGCGCGGCACCGCCAGAGCGCCTTGCAGGCGGTCGAGCCGAACGCGCTGATCTGCTCGGTGTCGGCCGATCCGCAGCGCGGGCAGGGCAGCGCGGCGGGCTCGCCGAACAGCGCGCGACGCGAGCCCGCCGCCTCCGGCGGCGCGATGCCGAACCCGGCGAGCTTGCGGCGCCCGTCGGCGGTGAGCCAGTCGGTGGTCCAGGCCGGCGCGAGCACGGTCCGCACCCGCGCGCCCTCGATGCCGGCGCGGGCGAGGGCGAGTTCGACCTCCAGCGCGATGACGTTCATCGCCGGGCAGCCGGAGTAGGTGGGGGTGATCGTCACCTCCACGGCGCCGTCCCGTTCGGCGACGTCGCGCAGCACGCCGAGATCGGCGATGGTCAGCACCGGGATTTCCGGGTCGACCACGGCGGAAACCGCCTCTCGGGCACGACGGACGCGGTCACTCACCATGTCGCACCCGGATAGGCGCGCTGAAGATATTGCAGGTCGGCCAGCACGTAGCCGAGATGCTCGGTGTGCCGCCCGGCGCGGCCGCCGGTCTGCATCCAGGTGTCGGAGGGCCGTTCGAGGGTCGCGCGGCCCAGCACGTCGGTCAGCGTCGCGCTCCAGGATTCACGCAGCATCGCGGGGTCGGGCGCGATGCCGGCGGCGATGAGCGTCTGCTCCGTTTCGTCGGCCTCGAACAGCTCTCCGATGTAGGGCCAGAGTGCGTCGAGCGCGGCCTCGGCGCGGCGGCGGCTTTCCTCCGTGCCGTCGCCGAGACGGATCAGCCACTCGGCGCTGTGGCGGAGGTGGTAGGCGACTTCCTTCTCCGCCTTCGCTGCGATGGCGGCGAGCGTCGGGTCGGTCGAGCGCGTCGTGGCCCGCCAGCACGGGTCCATGAAGGCGCTGAACAGAAGCAGGCGAGCAACGGTCTGGGCGAAATCGCCGTTCGGCAGCTCGACAAGGAGAAGATTCCGCCAGGCGCGCGCGTCGCGCAGATAGGCGAACTGGTCCTCGTCATGGCCGGTGAGGCTGCCGGCATGGGAGTAGAGCAGGCGTGCCTGCCCGATCAGATCGAGCGCGATATTGGCGAGCGCCAACTCCTCCTCGAGCGTCGGCGCGTGGCCGGTCCATTCCGACAGCCGGTGTCCGAGGATCAGCGCGTCGTCCGCCCGGCGCAGCAGATGCAGCACCAGCGGGGTTTCGTCGAGCGTGATCGAGGTGGTCGGCATTGCGGCCGCCTCACATGTTCCCGACCTCGTCCGGCACCTCGTAGAAGGTCGGATGCCGGTAGATCTTCGAGGCGGTGGGCTCGAACAGCATGTCCTTGTCCGCCGGGTCGGAGGCGGTGATCGCCGAGGAAGGCACCACCCATACGGAGAGACCTTCGCCGCGTCTCGTGTAGACGTCGCGGGCGGCTTGCAACGCGAGGGTAGCGTCGGCGGCGTGGACGGAGCCGACGTGCTTGTGCGCGAGGCCGTTCCGGGACCGGATGAAGACCTCCCAGAGCGGGGTTCTCGGCTCGGGCATGGCTCAGGCCGCCTGCTTTTGGGCGTGCTCGCGCCGTTTCGCTGCGTGCGCAAGCGCCGCCTCGCGAACCCAGGCGCCGTCCTCGTGCGCCTGTTTGCGGGCGGCGAGGCGCTCTCGGTTGCAGGGGCCGCCGCCCGCCAGCACGCGGCGGAACTCCTCCCAGTCGATCGGGCCGGTCAGCCAATGCCTGCTCGCCTCGTCGAACCGCAGCGCCGGGTCGGGGATGGCGAGGCCGATGTGGTGGGCCTGCGGCACCGTCGCGTCGATGAATTTCTGGCGCAGCGAATCGTTGGTGAACCGCTTGATCTTCCACGCCATCGACGTGTCCGAGTGCTGCAACTCGGTATCGGGCGGGCCGAACATCATCAGGCACGGCGCCCACCAGCGGTTCAGCGCGTCCTGCGCCATCTCCTTTTGCTCGGGCGTGCCGCGCGCCAACGTGACCATGATCTCGTAGCCCTGGCGCTGGTGAAAACTCTCCTCCTTGCAGATGCGGATCATCGCCCGCGCATAGGGGCCGTAGCTGCACCGGCACAGCGGGATCTGGTTCATGATCGCTGCCCCGTCCACCAGCCAGCCGATCGCCCCGATATCCGCCCATGTCAGCGTCGGGTAGTTGAAGATCGAACTGTAACGCGCTCTTTGTGCGAGTAATTGCTCGACCAGCTCCTCGCGCGAGATGCCCAGGGTCTCGGCGGCGGCGTAGAGATAGAGGCCGTGGCCGCCCTCGTCCTGCACCTTGGCGAGCAGTGCCGCCTTGCGCCGCAGGCTGGGGGCGCGGGTGATCCAATTGCCCTCCGGCAGCATCCCGACGATCTCGGAATGGGCGTGCTGGGAGATCTGACGGACCAGGGTTCGGCGATAAGCCTCCGGCATCCAGTCATTCGCCTCGATCCGCTCCTCGGCATCGATCCGCTCCTGAAAGCGCGCCGCGTGGGCTTCCGGCTCGGTCGCGTCCGGCGCGTCCTTGGTGTTCAGGCCCTGGGTGTACATCGGATGGCTCCGCCTCCGCGCTGCTTTACGACATTGTAGCGCGACTGGCCGCGCGCAACGATGCCGCACTTGTCACCCGGCCGAGGCCGCGCAACGGTGCCCGCGCGAGCTAGCGAGGGCGCGGCATGAGAGAGCACCAGGCCATGCCTGTGTGGCAGGACTGGCGGGTGCTCGTGGTCGGGCTCGGCACCTTGGCGGTGCCGCTCAACTCCGCGGTCAATGTCGCCTTCCCCGAGATCACCCGCGGCTTCGGCCTGTCGATCCCGCAAATTCAATGGGTCGTCATCGTCTACATGCTGGCGCAGACCAGCCTGATGCTGGTCTTCGGACGGCTCGGCGACATGCTGGGGCACCGCCGGGTGTTCCTGGCTGGCTCGGCGTGGAGCGTTCTTGCCTTCGTCGCCTGCGCCGCCGCGCCGAGCTATGGCTGGCTGCTCGCCGGGCGGATCGCGCAAGGAGTGGGGGCCGGGCTGCTGCTGAGCTGCGGCGCGGCGCTCGCCATCAGCCTGCAGCCGGAGGCGATGCGCGCCCGCGTGCTCGGGCTCTACACGATGCTTTACAGCCTCGGCTTCGCGCTCGGGCCGGCGATCGCCGGGCTGCTGGTGGCGCGATTCGGCTGGCCGGCGGTGTTCTGGTTCCGCGCGCCAATTGCGCTGGCTGCCTTTGCCGCAAGCTGGGCGCTCCCCGCGCCTTCCCGCCCCGGCGCGGGCGAGCGGTTCGACGGGGCGGGCGCGGCGTTGCTGGTGCTCGGGATCAGCATGGCGGTGCTGGCGGTCGACCGGCTGCAGCATCTCGCCGACGGGGCGGTGTGGCCGGCGGCGGCGGCCTGCGTCTCGGCGGCGGCATTCTTCGGTTTTGCCCGTCAGGAACGGCGCGCGCCGCAGCCGATCATCGAGTTGCGGTTCTTCGCGGTCCCCGGCTTCGCGCGGCTCAATCTCGCCGCCGCGCTGGTCAATCTGGCCTGCTTCGCGGTGCTGCTGCTGCTGCCCTTCTATCTCGCCCGCACCGTGGGGCTCGCCGCACCCGCGATCGGGCTCATGCTCGCCTGCTCGGCCGTCGGCATGGTGATCGCCTCGCCGCTGGCCGGCGTGCTGGCTTCGCGCGCCGGACCCCACGCGCTGGCGCGCATCGGCTGCATCGCGATGGCGGCCGGGCTCGGCGTGATGGCCGCCGCGCCGCCGCTGGCGGTGCTGGTGCCGGCCCTGCTGGTGCAGGGCTTCGGGCAGGGGCTGTTCCAGTTCGCCTTCCTCGACATCGTCACCGGCACCCTGCCGGCGAGCGCACGAGGGGTCGCCGGCAGCCTCGGGATGCTGACGCGCACGGTCGGCGTGGTGACGGGGGCGTCGGTGCTGACCCTGGCGTTCCAGTCATTTCTTGCCACTGGCGCCGGCGTGTCGGCCTCGGCCGCGTTCCTGACGGCGTTCCAGGGCGTGTTCGCCATCGCGGCGGCCATACCCGCCATCTGCGCGGTGGCCCTGATCGGGCGGGCGCCGCGCTACTCCGCGTAGATCATCTTCCGCGTCATCCCGCCATCGACCACGAACTCGGCGCCGGTGACGAAGCCGCTCTCGGGGCCGAGCAGGAACGCCACCATCGCCGCGATGTCCTCGGCGCGGCCGACCCGCCCGGCGGGGTGTTGCGCGTGGTCCTCCGGGCGCAGCGCCTCGCCGCGGGTGTCGATCCAGCCGGGATTGACGCAGTTGACCCGCACCTCGGGGCCGAGGCTGATCGCCAGCGCGTGCGTCAGCGCAACCAAACCGCCTTTCGACGCCGCGTAGGACTCCGTATCGGGCTCCGACGTATGCGCGCGGGTGGATGCGATCGTGACCACGGCACCGTGCGCGGCCCGCAGCAGCGTCTCGGCGGCGCGGGCGAGCAGAAACGTGCTGGTCAGGTTGGTCGCGAGCACGCTGTTGAACTCGGCGAGGCTGAGGCGCGCGATCGGCTTGCGGATCATGAAGCCGGCGTTGCACACCAGCCCATCAAGCCGGCCCTCGTGCGCGGCGATGTCGTCCAAGAGCCGCGCGACGGCCGGTTCCTCGGAAACGTCCGCAATGACGGACCGTGCCCCGGCGGGAAGCGCCGCCGCCTGATCGCGGTCGGCGACGATGACCCGCCAACCGGAGGCCGCCAGCCGCGCCGCGATCGCCGCCCCGATGCCTCGCGCACCGCCCGTGACGAGAGCGACGCGCGCAGTCTCGTTCGCGCTCGTGACGCGCTACTCCGCCGCTTTCGCCGGCGCCTGCTTGCCGGCCGCGTCGAGCGCCTGCGACAGATCGGCGAGGATGTCGTCGATGTGCTCGATGCCGATGGACAGCCGCACATAACCGGGCGACACGCCGGTCGCGAGTTGCTCCTCGGGCGTGAGCTGCGAGTGCGTGGTGCTGGCCGGATGGATCGCCAAGCTGCGCGCGTCGCCGATATTGGCGACGTGGTAGAACAGCGCCAGCGCGTCGATGAAGGCGCCCCCCGCCGCCGCCCCGCCGGCCAGCTCGAATCCCAGCAATCCGCTCTGCCCGTGCGGCAGGTATTTAGCCGTGCGCTCGGCGGCGACGCCCTTGTGGTGCGCCGGATGGATGACGCGCGTGACCTCCGGGCGCCCGGCGAGGAAGTTCGCCACCGCCACCGCGTTCTCGCTGTGCTGGCGCATCCGCAGCGCCAGGGTCTCGATCCCCTGCAGGATCAAGAAGGCGTTGAGCGGCGCCAGCGGCGCGCCGAGGTCGCGCAGCAGGGTGACGCGCATCTTGAGGATGTAGGCGATCGGGCCGAGCGGCTTGGCCGCCTCGCTCCACACCGCGCCGTGGTAGCTCGGGTCGGGCGTGTTCAGTGCCGGTTGGCGCTCCTTGTGCGCGGCCCAATCGAAATTGCCCCCGTCCACCACGATGCCGGCGATCGAGTTGCCGTGGCCGCCGAGATACTTGGTGGCGGAATACATCACCACCGCCGCCCCGTGGTCGAACGGCCGCACCAGCAACGGGCAGGACGTGTTGTCCATGATCAGCGGAATGCCGAGCTTGCGGCCGATGGCGGCGACCTCGGCGATCGGGAAGGCCGCGAGCTTCGGATTGGGCAGCGTCTCCGCGTAATAGGCGCGGGTGCGGTCATCGGTGGCGCGGGCGAACGCCTCGGGATCCGTCGGGTCGACGAAACGGGTCTCGATCCCGAGATCCTTCAGCGTGTTGCCGAACAGGTTCCAGGTACCGCCGTAAAGATCGGTCGAACTCACCACGTTGTCGCCGGCGCGGGCGAGGTTGAGCACGCTGTAGGCCGAGGCCGCCTGGCCCGAGCCCAGCGCCAGCGCCGCCACGCCACCCTCCAGCGCCGCGACCCGCTGCTCCAGCGCGTCCACCGTCGGGTTCATGATGCGGGTGTAGATGTTGCCGAGTTCCTTCAGCGCGAACAAATTCGCCGCCTGCTCGGTGCTGTCGAACTGGAACGAGGTGGTCTGATAGATCGGCACCGCCACCGAATGCGTGGCGCTGTCGCGACGCCAGCCCGCGTGCAGCGCCAGCGTCTCGGGATGCTTGGACGTCATAGAACTACGCTCCGTACCCGTTGGATTTGGTTGATTACCGATGACGTGGCTGTATATTGGCGCCAACCTCATGTCCAGCCGGTCAGGCGGCTTCGCTGCCGCGCCGCTTGGCGAGAACCCCGTGCGCCCGGCTGAGGGCGGCCGCGATCTGCTCGGCGGGCAGCGCGCCCGAGAACAGGCCGTAGCCGTCGAGGAAGAACGACGGCACGCCGTTCACCCCGGCCTCGCGCGCCGTCCGGTCGGCCTCGCGCACCTCGCTCTCCAACGCCCCGCGGTCGAGGAAGTCCAGCACCGCGTCCCGCCCCATGCCGCCCGCCGCCGCGCAATCGGCCAATAGCTGCCGGTCCCCGAGATCGCCGCCGTCGGTGAAATAGGCGCGGAACACGGCCTCCATCACCGCGTCCTGCACGCCCTCCTCTCCCGCCAGCCAGACCAGCCGGTGCGCGTCCACCGTGTTGGGCGTCCGCCGCAGCCGGTCGAGCCGGAACGTCAGGCCGACCGCCGAGGCGGCCTCCGCCACTCGAGTATCGAGTTCCTGGGAGCGTTCCCAGCTGCCGAACTTGGCGGTGCGGTAGGCGCGGCGATCCACGCCCTCTCGCGGCATGTCGGGGTTGAGCTGGAACGGGTTCCAATGGACGCTGAAGCGCAGGCCCTCTTGCGCGAGGAGCGGCTGCGCGCGTTCGAGCTGGCGCTTGCCGATGTAGCACCACGGGCAGATCGCGTCCGAGACGATGTCGAGCCGGCCCTGGTACATGGCGTCGTCCTGGCGTCTGTCGTCCATCGTTTCCTCCGAGTTCCTGTGGACAGGAAGGATGGGGGCGAGGAAGCTCCGAATCTAGCACAAACGGGGACATTCGGCCGGACTGGGGCCGGGAAGGATAGGACCGGGATGCGGCGGAGATCAGTTCTAACCGGATTGGGAGCAGGCGCCGTCCTGATCGGCGCGCGCATCCCGGGACGCGCGGCGAGCCCGATGGACCTCAGCCCGCTGCTGCCGGACGGCACCCGCGCCGAGGCGGTCCTGGACTCGCTGCCGGGCAAGCAGCCGTTGATCAAGCTGGCCTTCCGGGCGCCGAACTACGAGACCCCGATCGACGCGTTCGCCGAGCCGATCACGCCCAATGACCGCTTCTTCGTGCGATACCATCTGGCCGGGATTCCCGACGTGGCCGATCTGGAGAAGGCCTGGTCGGTGCGGATCGGCGGCGACGCGGCCGGCCAGCCGCTCTCGCTGAGCCTGGACGAGCTGCAACGGCAGTTCCCGGCGGTCGAGATCGAGGCGGTCAACCAGTGCTCCGGTTGCCGCCGCGGCCTGTTCTCGCCGCATGTGCCGGGGGTCCAATGGGGCTATGGCGCGATGGGCAGCGCCGTCTGGCGCGGCGTGCGGCTCAAGGACGTGCTGGCGCGCGCCCGGGTGCGGCCCGGCGCGGTCGAGGTGGCGTTCGGCGGCGCGGACGGGCCGGTGATGGAGGGCACACCCGATTTCGCTAAGAGCCTGCCGCTCGAAAAGGCGATGGACGAGAGCACGCTGATCGCCTTCGCGATGAACGGCGCCAGGCTGCCGCACCTCAACGGCCTGCCGATCCGGCTGATCGTGCCGGGCTGGACCGGCACCTACTGGATGAAACACCTCAACGAGATCGAAATCCGCAGCAAGCCGTTCGACGGCTTCTGGATGCAGAAATCCTACCGCGTGCCGAAGGGGATGTTCCCCGTCGACCTGCCGTTCACGACGCAGGCGGAGGAGAAGACCGTGCCGATCACCGAGATGGTGGTGAACTCGGTCATCGGCAACGTGCCGAACGGCTCCCGCCAGCCTGCCGCCGGCTTCACCATCCAGGGCGTCGCCTGGGACCGGGGGCACGGGATCAAGCAGGTCGAGGTCTCCACCGACGGCGGCGCCAGCTGGAAGCCGGCGGCGTTGCGCGAGGATCACGGCAAGTACGCCTTTCGCGCGTGGCGGTTCGAGACCGGGAAGCTGCAGCCAGGTGCGGCGACGGTGATGGCGCGGGCGACCAGCAACGCGGGCGAGACGCAGGCGGCGCAACTCAAGCCGAACCCTTCCGGCTACCAAAACAACGTGCCGCAGAAGATCGCGATCACGCTGGTCTGAGAGGTGACGCATGAAACCGATTCTGCTCGTCCCGCTGCTGCTGCTGGCCGTGCCCGCGCTGGCGGACGAATCGACGATCGCACTCAAACCTGGCGCCGGGCTCGACCAGGTTCAGGCCGGCTGCTCCGGCTGCCACAGCCTCGACTACATCCAGATGAACTCGGTGTTCCTGACCCCCGACGGCTGGAAGGCGGAGGTCAACAAGATGCGCCAGGCGTACGGCGCGCCGATCGACCAGCCGATGGCCGACGAGATCATTCGCTACCTGTCGGCGCAATACGGCGCCGCGCCGAAATCATGAGCTCGGCCGGCGCAACGGCGGGACGCAAACCCCGGCGGGCTCGCGCGTTCTGTCCGGGATCGACACTCGGAAGGAATGCCAAATGAGCGGGCAGCAGGCGCACGGCGCGCGCGAGAAGCGGCTGGACAAGACGATCGAGGAGACGTTTCCGGCCAGCGATCCGCCGGCGAACACGCCGGCGGAGGGCACCCGCAAGGCGGAGCGGACCCAGGCCGAAGAAAAGGAGGCCAAGGCCGGCGACGACCAGGCGAAACAGCGCGACCCGCACGGCGTCGGCCCGTCGAAGCCGGCGTCCCAGGCAGAGCCGGCCGCCGCACCCACCTCCGACCGGCACGACACGGAGACCGCCTCGGGCGATCATCGGCATCGGAACCAGTAAGCCGCTCGGCCACCTGCGCCATTGCGAGCGCTACGGCTGAAACGAGAACACGCGGTTCCAGTCCTGGGCCATGTCCAGGATCACCCAACCGCGCGCTGACGCCTCCTGCAAAGCGACGACAAGCTTGCCGCTGCTTTGCGGGTTGGCATCGTAGGCGTATTCGCGTTTGGCATCGGTATGATGGACGATCAGGCCGAGGCTGGGTCGTGGGTTGTCGATCGTCGTGTACTCGAGCATTTCCTTGTCGCCATCGCTGTTTCCGAAGGCGGCGATCGGACGTCGGCCGATGAACTCGTGGATGCCGGCAGGCTTGCCCGATTTGTCGTCGACGAAAAGGTAATCCAGCGTCTTGACAAGCACCGGCCCGCTCGGGCGGAGCTCGTATACGGGGCGGCCGACCGAGCCGACCACTTGCTCGGGCGGAATGCCATAAACGCGCTCGCTCCACACTCGCATGAAGTCGGCGCCGCCGCCTGACACGATGAAGGTCTTGAAGCCGTTCGCCCGCAGGTAGCTAAG
Source organism: uncultured Alphaproteobacteria bacterium (assembly GCA_963795435.1). Lineage (GTDB taxonomy): Bacteria > Pseudomonadota > Alphaproteobacteria > Acetobacterales > Acetobacteraceae > JAFKFI01. The sequence goes on along the minus strand of CAWCHV010000007.1, from coordinate 1,189,608 downwards.
GAGCTCCTGCATCGGCTGATAGACTAGCTGATCGTACGGCTTGTCGTAGCGCGGATGGCGGTCGCTGGCGAGCCAGCTCTCGACCTTGGCCTTGAATTCGTCCGTGGTCATGCCGGCGTGGGTCAGCGCGATGACGCGCATGAGCCCGTCGTGGTGAGGCCCCGCGACCAGCGCGGCGGCGTCACCTTTCAGCGCGGCCCGGACCATCGGGTCGTCGCGCAGCGACGGGTTCTCGGTAGTCATCCGCTTCAGCGTGTAGAGGGCGTAGGCAAACTGGAACGGCACCGGGTCCTCAGGCCATAGCGTGCCGTCGTTGTCGAAAACCGCGATACGCTCGGCCGGTGGCACGAAGTCGGTCGAGCCTTGCTTCGTCACGCGGCCGACGAAGTCGATGATCGACCCTTTCGGCTTGCCGTCGCGCCAGGAAGGCAGCGGGTCGGTTTCCGCCAGCGATGTGGATGGACGCAACGATGCGGCGACGACGGGAACTGAAATCGCGGCGGCAAGCATGGTGCGGCGGCCAAGGCGGCCGGCCATGATGGCGGGAGATGTCATGGTCGATCCCCTTTCGAGCCAGCCTTCGCGCTTGTCGAGCGTAAAAGAGCCGGCTTGCACGATCGCAAGCCGGCCGTTCTCCTGCCTGCGGGTCTCGGTCAGTTCCCGGTCGGCAGCGGGATGCTGAAGCCGTCTTTCGCCAATGAATCGCGCACATACTGGAAGCGCTCATACTGCGACAGCGTGATAGGGCCGGTATACGTTTCGCTCTGCGGTTTGCGCGGCGGATATTTCACGTAGGTCTTCATCAGGTCCTTGATCGCGTCATTGATCGTGACCATGATCCAGGTGCGTTCGGTATAGTTGTTCATGAAAATATCATACCGTTCCTGCGGGTCCTGCCAGAGATCGAACACCTGAGGCACGGTCGCGACGTATGCCTGGGGCCCTTTCCAGCCCAGATTGGAGTCGACCGCCAGCCCGCCGGTGTCCTGGCCATCGTCGCCGCGAATGTTGAACACCGCCTTGTAATTCCCCACCCGCGCCGCACCCGGCGTCAGTTCGTTCTCAGTGAAGTAGAACCACGAATCCCTTGGCGATTTTCCCGTGCCGAACAGGACCGGCGTGATGTCGTAGCTGTCGAAGATGATCGGTTTCCCTTCGCGATCGTTCTCAGGCAGCTTCGCCCCGCCGAGCGAGGCGAACGTCGCCATGTAGTCGAGGCCGCCGGCGATCTCCGAGTTCTTGCTTCCGGCCTTGATGCCCGGCCCCCAGGCGATCGACGGGACCCGCGAACCGCCCTCGCGGTCCGTCCCCTTCGTGCCGCGGAACGGCGTGTAGCCGGCGTCCGGATAGACGTCCTGCCAGGCGCCGTTGTCGCTGGTCCAGAAAACATACGTGTTCTTGTCGAGGCCGAGCGCGCGCACCTTGTCGATGATGCGGCCGATGCGCGTGTCGTTCTCGACGACCGAGTTGGCGTATTTGGACTTCGAGAGAGACTTGTGGACGAATTCCGGCGCCGGCAGGTTCGGTTGGTGCACCTTCATGAAGTTGATGCTCATGAAGAACGGCTGGCCCGACTTGCCGTTGCGATCGAGGTAGTCGAGCGTCGCCTTCTCGACATACTCGTCGAAGAACGGGATCCCGACGACGCCCTTGTCCGGCGTGTTGACGTATTCGCCGTTGATCTTGAAATCCTCACGCGCCGTCTCGCCGGCATTGCCCGACAGCGCGCCCTTGGTCACTTTCTGGAACATCGCCCGCAGCTTCGGATCCATGTCCGGGAACCAGTTGGGATCGCCATATGTGTAAGCGTTGAGGTGGTACAGCCCGCAATACTTCATCTCGTCATAGCCCTGCGCGTTGGGCAGCGCGTAGTCTGCTTCCCCGAGATGCCATTTGCCGGTGAAGAAGGTCTTGTACCCCGCGGTCTTGAGCACGGATGCCAGGGTCCATTCAGCCGCGGGAAGGCCGCCGCCCTGGCCCTGGAAGGCAACCGTGGTCATGCCGCTGCGGTTCGGGATGCGCCCGGTCTGCATCGCGGCGCGACCTGGGGTGCAACTCGGCTGCGCATAGAACGACGTGAACATCATGCCTTCCTCGGCAATGCGGTCGATGTTTGGCGTCGGCATGCCGCGAGCTTCGCCGCCGAGATAGACGCCGGCGTCGCCATAACCGAAATCGTCGGACACGATCATGATGATGTTCGGCTTGTTGCCGTTAGCAGCCGTTATCGGCTGGTTGCCGCCGGGCGCGGTTGTCGGCTGAGCCGGCGTGGTCTGCGCTTCCGCTGACGAACCCAGGACCGTGGCTGCCACCGCCGTCGTCGTGCCCAGCAGCATCCCGCGGCGCCCGACACCGCCCCTGTTGTCGCTTCCCCCGTTCTCGCTCATTTTACGCGCTCTCCTTTTTCCGTATCACGCAACGAAATCCGACATGGCTCGTCGACGTATCCACCGGCTCCGCATGGCGCGCCGCCGGGCGGTAGCGGCGACAGTAGTTGGGGGCGCAAAGATGCGATCCACCCTTGATGACCTTGCGGGGAATCCTGATGTCAGGCAACCCAGGGTCGTAGCTCGCCGCCTCCGGCCCGCCCCGCGGGTTCAAGGGAATGCAGCACGATTTGGCTGCGTCGCCCGTGTGCTTCGCCGACCACCAATCGGTGGTCCACTCCCACACATTCCCGGTCATGTCGTAGAGGCCGTAACCGTTCGGCGGAAACGCCCTGACCGGAGAGGTGCGCCTATGGCCAGGCCGTCTGTAGTGCGGAAAGTCACCATGCCACGTGTTGGCCATCGGCTGGCCGCCGGGCATGAACTCGTCCCCCCAGGCGAACTCCGCGCCATCAAGGCCGCCGCGCGCGGCGAACTCCCACTCGGCTTCCGTCGGCAGCTCCTTTCCGGCCCAGACGGCATAGGCCAGCGCGTCGCCAAAACTCACATGAACGGCCGGATGATGGCCAAGCCCCTTGATGCTGCTGCCGGGACCATAGGGCTGGCGCCAGTTCGCGCCCTTGAGCAGGGTCCACCATTGGCTCCAATCGCGCAGATCCACCTGGTGCTTCGGCGGAGTGAACACCAGCGAGCCGGCGAAGATCAGATGCGGCAGCGCACCAGGATAATCCTTCGGATCGGGCGCTGTCTCGGCGAAGGTGACGTGTCGGGTGGCGCGAACAAACTCGGCGAACTGCCGGTTGGTCACCGGCGTCGTGTCGATCCAGAAGGCGTCGACCGCCACAAAATGCGACGGGGCTTCCTCCGGATAGTGATGGTCGGAGCCCATGCGAAATGTCGCGCCGGGCACATGGGTCATCCCGACAGGCGCGGCATCGCTGTTCAAGGCGGGCGATGATATGGTATCGGCCACGCCGACCTCCTGAGAATGTGAAGGCGGTTTGAAGGCGGAAACTCCAGGTCGCGCATATCGCGCTGGATGGCATTATAATGGGTTGCGGCGAGCAAATTGAAGGGAAGCTTGTTCTCTATCTTGACCAGCCGTTTTCCCGCTCATTGCAATGTCGCCGCGTGTATGGCGGAGCCGAAACCGTCTCGAAGGAACGCCACGGGTGACATTGCTTGCAGGGATCGCCGACAAGAGCATTCTTGCCTTCGGACTTATCTTGTTGGTCGTCCAACTGCTTGCGCACGCAGCGGGATATTGGCTGGGAAGGCGGCGCAGGGGTTCGGCGGCCGGCAGCGAGAACGTCAACGTGGTCGTGGGCGCCATGCTGGGGCTGCTCGCATTCGTTCTCGCACTCACTCTCTCCTTCGCCAACGCGCGATTTGCCGAACGCCGCGCCGGAACGCTGGCCGAGGCCAACGCCATAGGCACGGCATGGCTGCGCGCCGAAGCGATCGATCACCCGCGCGGCAAGGAGATCGCTCGCCTGCTTGAGGAGTACACGCAGGTGCGCCGGGATTACGTCGTGGGCGGGCGGGATCGCGACCAGCTAAGCGAACTCAATCAGAACACGAGCAATTTGCAGTCGAGCATGTGGGGCAACATGACGGTCATCGTGCATGACCAGCGGGACCCCGTCTCGACGTCGCTCATGTCCGCGCTCAACGAGGTATTCGACGAGGGCTCCGTGGAACGCTTCGCATTCGATCTGCGGCTTCCGCCCGAGGTCTTCTGGTTGCTTATCGGCATGACCGTCCTGAGCGTGGCTGCGCTCGGCTACCAGTTTGGCCTCAAAGGCAATCCGTCGGGAGTGCTCCTCTTGTTGCTCACCGTGATGTGGACTGCTGTGATAGTGGACATTCTCGACCTCGCGTCCCCGCGGCTCGGCAGGTTCCGCACTGACACCGCGGCATATGGCTGGACGCTGCAGAGCTTCAAGACCGGTGTAGCGGTTCCGCCGATGCCGAAATAATGGCCGCGCGTCCCCCGCGTGACCCCGTTATGCAAGGCGCAACAGCCATTGAGAGCCGAGCATACCGTCGGCTCGATCCTGATCGGTTGCTGGGCGAGGGACATCCTAAGGTTTGAAGATGGCCGATTTTCGCGCAAGGATCAGGTGAGGCGCTCTGTCATCTCGTTCAACGTCCGCCAGCAATCGAAAGGTGCCCCACCTTGCGTACAGCTCTTCTCATCCACGCGGCTGTTCTCGGGCTTGCGACGGCGCTGGCCGCGCCGGCCGTGGCGCAGGAGAACCGCTTCGACGCGCTTGCCGACTTGCCGTTTGTCGAGGGCCGCCCAACGGGGGCGACCGCGGCTAGCTTGCGCCGGGAACTCACCTTCGAGGGGGCCACGCAAGCCTATCTCTGGGCGCTGCCGCTCATCAACACACTCGGCATGAAGTTCGGCTCGGAGGCGGCATTCGGCGCGGGCTACAACATCCCCAAGGCGCCCGAAGGAAAGACGGCGAACTGGCTGCCCACGGCTCCGGGGCATGGTTTCTTCGCGATCCTCCGGCTGTACGGACCGGGCGAGAGCGCCATCGACTACAGCTGGAAACCCGGAGACTTCGAGAAGAAGCGGTAGCTGCCTGCGAACGCTTTCGCGCAGGGCTCCTGGAGGTTAGGCGGGAGCCTGCAACGCGGCCGCGATCCGTTCGCTAAGCACCCCGAGCGCCTGGCTCATCGCCGCGGCGGTCGCGCCGGCATCGCCCGAGCCTGCCTCGCGCGTGATCGTTTCGCGATGGATGATCGCGGGGTGGCTCTTGCTCTGCGAGACCGCCCAGTCCGCGTCGAGCACCACATGACCGGAAGCGTCGCCGATGAAGTTGCGGATGGCGAGCGTTACGCTGCGGGCGCCGGGCGGGACCGGGTCGCCGGGGGCCACCACCGAGCCGGCGGGCAGCCGGCGCGACAGGTCGGTGGCCAGCACGCGCCGGATCATGCCGTCGAGCGGCGCTGCCCAGCGATCCTGGTCGGAAACCGAGACTCGGTTGGCGCCCACGCGGGTGACGAAAGAGATCCGGTCCAACTCGGCGGGAAGGGTAATTTGCCCGACCGCGACGGCTCCCTTTGTCTGCACGATGCCACTGCTCGGCGCGCCAGTCGGCTCCAGGGTGTAGAAGCGCGTCGGCGGCGAGCCGCCGCAGGCGGCGAGCAGGAACAGCAACACCAGACGGCGCAGCCGCATCATTCGCCGTTGCCCTTGCCCCGCAGGAGCGCCTCGGGGTGGCGGTCGAGATAGTCGGACAGCTCGCGCAGCGAGCGGGCGGCACGCTTCAGCTCATACAAAGTGCCGGGCAGGCCCGCGCTGCCGGGAGCCTCGCTCGCCTGCGCGCCGCCGCCCATGACGTCCTGCGCCGAGGCCAGCGTCTGCTGCGCCTCGCGGGAGGTCCGCCGGATCTCCGCGAGGATCGGTCCGATCTCTGCGCGCGCCTGCGCCGTCGCGTGGTCGATATTCGCCATCGAGCGGTCCAGGTTGCGCAGGCTCTCCGTCAGCTCCGGGGATTGGCTGAGAGCCGCGAGCTTCTGCGTCGTCTGATGGACGTCCTCGGCGATCTCGGGGAGCGGCAGCCGGTCGATCTTGTCCATCACGTCGCCCGCCTTGGCGATGATCGCGTCAATGTCGGCGCCGGACCCGGCGGGAATCTCCGGGATCGCGCCGTCGCCGAGCGTGGCCGATGGGGCGTGCGGCACGAAGCGCAACGAAACCATTGCTCCGCCGATCAGCGGCGTCGTCTTGCCGAGCTCGGCGCGCAGGCCGTGTTCGATCAGATTGCGCATCATGGCGTCCATCGGCTCCCGCGAATCCGCGGTTGCGTCGATGGTGGGCTGGATCAGCTTCGGATCGAGCGCGATGGTCCCCTGCGTGTCGAGCGTGCCGGCTCCCGGGTGGTATTGCAGCGCGCTGTCGCGCACGGTGCCGACCCGGTTGCCTTCCAGCATGACCGGCGCCCCGACGGCGAGGCCGCCGGATTGGCCGGAGAACGTCACGCGATAGGACACGTCGGCGGGACGCGGCGCATTGTCGGCGGCGTCCTTGCCGTCGTACAGCGTAAAATCCGTGTTGCCGCCTGCCTGGCCGCCGGCAGGCAGATCCTCCGGCGTATCGAACGCGATCGCCCCCTCGAACAGGGCGGGCAGCGATTGGACGTGCAGGCTGGGGCCGTTGCCCTGTGTCGTGAGCCGCACGGCGCTTGCGTTCCAGAATCGGCTGCCGGTGTGAACCAGCTTGTCGAACGGCGCCGGGATGAACGCATACACATCGAAGCCGCGCGAGTCCTTGGCGAGCCGGAAGCCCTGCACCTCGCCGACCTTCAAGTCGAGATAATAGATCGGCGAGCCGCGCGAGACCGAGCGCAGCCGGTCGGCGTGCAGCGTGAAGCGCGTGCCGGGCGGCTCCGCCTTCAGGACGGGCGGCTGCGGCAGACCCTGAAAATGATCGGTGTGCTTCCCTGGGCGCGGATCCACGCCGATATACGGTCCCGATACCAGCGTCTTGATCGCGGAGAGATTGGTCAGGCTCAGATTCTCCCCTTCGATCCAGAACCGGGTGTCGGGGCCGAGATGCCCGCTCATGTTCGAGTTGAGCCGCAACGTGACGTCGACGTGTTGCAGGTCGGGCTTGAGCTGCACCTCCTCGACCTCGCCTACCACCATGTCCTTGTATTTCACCTTGGTATCGCTGGCCTTCACGCCGCCGGCGGTTTCGAACGTGACCGTCACGGATGGCCCCTGCTCGGCAAAATAGCGGAAGCCGAGCCAGGCGACGATCGCCAGTGCCGCGATCGGCACCGCCCAGATCCAGCCGGGCCACCAGCTGTTCTTGTATTTCGCCTCGGGCGGCTGCCGATCGCTCATCGCGGCTCTCCCGCCGCGTCCCACATCAGCCGCGGATCGAACCACCGCGCGGCGATCATGCTGACCACCACGACGGCGAGGAAGGCCGACGCCCCGGTCGCGGTGCGGATCGAGATGAGCTGGCCGACCTGCATCAGCGGCAGGAACACGATGATGGTGTAGATATCGACATTGGACCAGCGGCCAATTTCGTGGATGACGCGGTACACGCGCGTCTTGGTGCGCAACGCCCAGCGCGATTTCCGCCGCACCGAGATGCACAGCCAGGTGAGCCCGATCAGTTTCAGCATCGGGATGCCGATGCTGGTCATGAAGATGATGGCCGCCAGCGGCCAGAGATTTGCGCCGATGAGTTCCTGCACGCCATCGAAGATCGTGTGCGGCTTTGGGCTGCCGAGCTGCACCGCGATGCTCATGGGGTAGATGTTGGCCACCGGGTAGAGCAGATACCCGGTGGCGACCAGGGCGGCGGTCCGCATGATGGAGAACGGCTTGCGCGGCCATAGGCGGGCGCGGCAGCGTGGGCAGCGCGAGCCCGGTTCGTGCTGGTCGGTGACGAGATCGCAGCTGGTGCAGGCAAGCCCGGTCGGCGCGACCATCTCGGGCGGCTCGATGAGGCGCCAGATCGTCCGCCGATCCAGGCTGGCGCGCGTCACCATCGTGAGGAACGCCGCGCCGATGATGCACCAGCCGCCGGCCTCGATCTGCACCGGCAGCGAATGGCGCACCCGGCCGTAGCCGACGAACAGCCCGATCAGGAACACGTCGGGCATCGCCCAGAGGTCCAGCCGCTCCGACCAGCGAAAGCCGATGCCGACCCACGGTCCGGCCCGCCCGAGGCGCAGCGCGGCCAGCACGGAAGCAAGCAGGCCGAAGCGGAAGAACGGCAGGATGACCGCCTGTGCCGCCACCACGATGGCGATCAGCATGAAATGCTGCTGCCACATGATGACGACGCCGGCCCCGAGTTGGCTGGCGCGCTCGCTTCCGAGCAAGGACACGCTCATCAGCGGCAGCAGGTTGGCGGGGAACAACAGCAAGAATGTCGCGATCGCGCAGGCGAGCGCGGCATCCAGGCTGCGGCCGTTCGACCGCTCCAATGTCGAGCCGCAGCGGCGGCATTGCACGACGCCGCCCCTGCGCAGGCCGGGCAGGCGCTGGACGGCCGCACAATCGGGACAGGCGATGACGTCCGCCATTCCTCGACTTCGCGCTGGAGGTGCGCAGTTGGGTTGCGGAATTCGCGACGTACGAACGTGCGGCAATGCTAGCCGGTTCCGGCCGTTTGTAACCGGCCGCGTCGCGACCTCAGCTATTCGTGAGGGCAACCCGCAAGGCCGTCTCGCACGTTCCTGTCAGTGGCGCCCGCGAGGTGCCGACGCACCAATGGGCGGAGGATGGAATGCGCGCGGCCAAGCTGCGACACGACCGACGGCTTTCCCGTTTACCCGCCGCGCCTCCGACCGCTTCCCCGTCCCCCATGCCGATCCCGCCTTTGTCGACGCGCGCCGCGCGGCGGCTGAATTGCGGGTGCGCGCTGCTGTCGGCTTCCGTTTTGGCCGACAGCGCGGTCGAGCATTATCGCGGGATGTTCTTCAATCGGGCGATGTATGTCCCCCTGATCGCGTCGAGCCTGACGCTCGCGGCCAGCGTTCATGGCGGCAGCGACCGCGCGGACCAGTCTCATCCGGTGCGGGACGGGATCTATGCGCTGGCCGCGCTGACCGGGCTCGCTGGCACCGGGTTCCACCTCTACAACGTGGGCAAGCGGGAAGGCGGCTTCTCGTTCGAGAACCTGTTCTACAGCGCGCCCGTCGGCGCACCCTTCGCCCTGCTGCTCGCTGGGCTGTTCGGCCGCGCGGCGGAGCGCGTGCGAGACACAGCGCCCGGCGAGGTGCCGCGATTGTTCGGCCTGCCCGCCGGCCGCGCACTGGCCGGCGCGGCGGCGGCCGGCATGATGGGCACGGTCGGCGAGGTCGGGCTGCTGCACTTCCGCGGTGCCTACCACAATCCGTTCATGTTCGTGCCCGTCTCGCTGCCGCCAGCGGCGGCCGCGACGATGGCCGTCGCGGCGGTGCAGCCGGCGCGGCCGCGATGGCGGCTCACGCGATTGCTGCTGCGGCTGGTGCAGGGGCTCGGCTTCGCCGGCGTCGGTTTCCACGCCTACGGCGTGCAGCGGAACATGGGCGGCTGGCGCAACTGGAGTCAGACCGTGCTGAACGGGCCGCCGATACCCGCGCCGCCGAGCTTCACCGGCCTCGCGTTGGTCGGGCTCGCCGCACTCGACTTGCTGGAGGAACGCGATGACTGAGCGTTTCCCCGGCTACGACGTGCTCGACAAACGCGACACGCCGTCGTGGAATGACGCGAGCCGCCGCGTCATCGACCGTCGCCTTGCATTGGCGGACGAGCCACGCTTCCTCACGCCAGACGAGTGGCGATTGTTGGTCGCGCTGTGCGATCGCATCGTGCCGCAACCATCCGGTCGGCCCCGCATCCCGGTTGCGGTTCTGATCGACCGCAAGCTGCAGCAGGATCAGGGCGACGGCTATCGACAGGCCTCGATGCCGCCCTTGCGACAGGCGTGGCGCCAAGGCTTGCACGCGCTGAACGAGGAGGCGCGGCTACGCTTCGGTGCCGATTTTGTCGAGCTCGCACCGGGCCGGCAGGACACCCTGCTGGAACTCCTCTCGCAGAACCAGGCGCGCAGCAAGGCGTGGCAAGGGCTGGGGGCGAAGGCGTTCTTCAAGGGCCGCGCGCTGCACGACATCGCCAGCAGCTACTACGCCTTTCCTGAATCCTGGAACCAGATCGGCTTCGGCGGTCCCGCCAGCCCGCGCGGCTATGTGCGGATGGAATTCAACCGGCGCGATCCTTGGGAAGCCGTCGAGCGCAAGAATGTCTGAACTCTCGCCGCAGGTGCCGCGCGCGCGAGACGGTCGGGCGCCCGACGTGTTCCATGTCGGCGCGTGGGTGCCGATGCGCCAATACGCGGATGCCGACGAGGTGGATTTCGCCATCGTCGGCACCGGCGCGGGCGGCGGCACGCTGGCGTGCCGTCTCGCGGAGGCGGGGTTTTCCGTGGTCGCGCTGGATGTCGGCCCGTACCTGGCGCCCGCTCGAGGATTTCGCCTCCGACGAGCACGAGCAGTCCAAGCTCTACTGGCGCGACGAGCGCATCGTGGACGGCGAGGACGCGCTGACGCTCGGCCGCAACAACAGCGGGCAGAGCGTCGGAGGCAGTACGGTGCATTTCGCGATGGTGTCGCTGCGCTTCCGGCCGGAGTGGTTCAAGGCGCGCACCAAGCTCGGATACGGCCATGACTGGCCGGTCGATTGGCGCGAGGTGTGGCGCTACTACGGCGAGGTCGAGCAGGCGCTCAAGATCGCCGGGCCGGTGCGCTATCCCTGGGGGCCGCACCGGCCACGCTATCCGTACCGCGCGCACGAGCTGAACGCCGCCGCGCGCGTGCTGGCGCGGGGTTCCGAGGCGCTCGGCATCAAATGGGCGCCCACGCCGCTCGCGACATTGTCGGCGCCGCGCGGCGACGCCCATCCCTGCGTCTATCGCGGCTTCTGCATCGCCGGCTGCTCCACCAATGCGAAGCAGAGCGCGCTGACGACGTGGATTCCGCGCGCGCTCGCCGCCGGCGCCGAGATTCGCGACCTCGCTATGGTCGGGCGCGTCGAGCTCGGCGGCAGCGGGCGCGTAACGGGCGTGCACTACCATCGCGAGGGACGCTGGCGTTTCCAGCGTGCGCGCAACGTGGTGGTGGCGGGCTACGCGATCGAGACGCCGCGGCTGCTGCTGAACTCCGCCTGCCCGCAATTCCCCGACGGTCTCGCCAACAGCTCGGGTCTGGTCGGGCGCAACCTGATGGCGCATTCGAATCATGGCGTCTACGGCGTGATGCAGGACGAGATTCGTTGGTACAAGGGCCCGCCGTCGCTCGCGTTGACCGAGCATTGGAACTACACCGACGAGGGCAAGGATTTTCACGGCGGTTATTCCTACATGAGCACCGGCCCGCTGCCGATCGAATGGGTCGGCACGATGACCGGCAATCGCGGGCTGTGGGGCGAGGCGTTGCAACGCGAGATGCAAAAATACATCCACCAGGCCGGTCTCAAGCTCGTCGGCGAAACGCAGGCGCGGGAGGAGAACCGCGTGCGGCTGGCGGACGAGAAGGACCGCTTCGGCCTGCCCGTCGCGCATGTCACCTTCTCGTACGGCGACAACGACCATCGCTTGATCGCGCACGCCAAGCGTTTCATGCGCGAGAGCATGGCGGCCGCCGACGCGCGCGACATCTGGGAGGAGGAGAGCGAGACCGCGCATCTCATGGGCACCTGCCGCATGGGCGGCGATCCGCGCAGCAGCGTGACCAATGCCGACGGCCGCTGCTGGGATATTTCTAACTTGTGGATTTGCGACGGCTCGCTGTTCCCGACCAGCGGCGGCGTCAATCCGTCGCTCACCATCCAGGCGCTCGCCTGTCGCGCCGCCGACCGTATCAAGCTGCTCGCAAAACGTGGGGAGCTATGAGCCGACCGGTTCCGCCTCGGCCTGGACCACGCCGAGTAGCCGCGCCTGCAATCCGGCGTCCGCCTGCAACTCGCGGGCGCTGCCCTCGTAGGCGACGCGGCCGTTGACCAGCACGTAGGCGCGATCGACGATCGGCAGTACGGTTTCGGCGTGGTGTTCCACGATCACCATGCTGACCCGGCCGCGCAGTTTTACCAACGCGTCGGTGACTTCCTTGACCAGCGCCGGGGCCAGCCCCTCGAACGGCTCGTCGAGCAGCACGACCCGGCTCGGCACCATCAGGGCGCGGGCGATCGCCACCATCTGCCGCTCGCCGCCGGACAGGCTTTCCGCCTTCGAGCGTTGCAGCACGCGCAATTTCGGGAACAGCGCGAAGATTTCCTCCAGCGGTGCGCCGCCCGTGCGTGCCGCGAGGCGCAGATTCTCGATCACGGTCAGATTGGGAAACAGCCGCCGGCCCTCGGGCACGATCGAGGCTCCGAGCCGGTTGATCTCGTGTGGCCTTGCAGCCGTGATGGGCTTGCCGTCGAGCACGATCTCGCCGCCGCCGATCTGCACCACGCCCATGATCGCGCGCAATGTGGTGGTCTTGCCGACGCCGTTGCGGCCGAGCAGCGCCACGGCCTCGCCCTCGCGCACAACGAGGTCGATGCCGTCGAGGATGCGGCTGCCGCCGTAGCCGGCGCTCACGCCCCTGAGTTCCAGCACGGGCGCGCCGCCCGCCAACGGTTCGCGGGCGAGCACCTGCTGTGCAACGTCCTTTGGGGCGTGTTTCGGTGCGCCGAGATAGGCGGTGATGACGGCCGGGTCGGCCGCCACCTCGGCCGGCTTGCCGTCGGCGATGATGCGGCCCTGGTGCAGCACGGTGATGCGGTCCGACAGCGCGAGCACGCGGTCGATGTCGTGCTCGATCAGCAGCACCGCGTGGGTCCGCCCGAGGCGGCGGATCAGCGCGCCCACCGTCTCGCGGTCCACCTCGGCGAGCCCGGCCAGCGGCTCGTCCAAGAGCAGAAGCTTGGCGTCGGTGGCAAGCGAGATGGCGATTTCCAGCAACCGGCGCTCGCCGTGCGACAGGCTGGCGCAGGGCTCGCCCGCGCGGTCGGCGAGCCCGACAGCGTCGAGCAGCGACCAGGTTTCGCGGTTGAGCGCGTCGAAGCCGTACGCGTCGCGCCACAGCCCGTTGTGATGCCGACTGCGCGCCTGCACCGCGACGCGCACGTTCTCGAACGCGGTCAGGTTGGGGAACACGCTGAGGATCTGGAACGAGCGGCCGATGCCGAGGCGGGTGCGCCGATGCACCTTCATGCGGGTGATGTCGTGCCCGTCGAAGCGGATGCTTCCCGCGTTCGGCGCGATGAGGCCGGTCAGCATGTTGAAGAACGTCGTCTTGCCCGCGCCGTTCGGCCCAATGAGGCTGTGCAGTTGGCACGGCACCACATCCAGCGTGACGTCGTCGGCGGTGACGAGCGAGCCGAAACGCTTGTGCAGGCCGTACACCGTGAGGATCGGGGTTGCCGGGTCGAGCTTCGGCGCGGTGTCGTGCCAGGGCGGGATGGTGGCGGGGCGGGGCGGGATGCCCCGGCGTACCAAGGTCCAGCGTTCCCGGCCGAAAATCCGCTGCACGAGACCCTGGATGCCTTCGGGCGAGCCGAGCGCGAAGGCCATGATGATCGGCGCGAACAGCAGCCACCAGTTCTCGGTGATCGAGCTCAGCTTGTCTTGCAGCGACAGGAAGGCAATCGCGCCCCACAGCGGCCCAAGGAACTGATGCACGCCGCCCAGCACCGTCATCAGCAGCGCGTCGCCTGCGTGCTGCCAGTTCAGGTTGTCGGCGTAGGCGCCGCGCAGCAGGAGCGCGAGCAATCCGCCGGCATAGCCCACAAGGATCGCGGTGATCGTGAACGCTTCCAGCTTGAGCGCGAACGTGCTGTAGCCGAGGCACATCACCCGCTGCTCGTTGTCGCGGAGCGCCTGCAGCACGCGGCCGAACGGCGAATGGGCGATCCGCCACAGCAGCCACATGGCGAGCAGCACCGTCGCGAGGGCGAACCAGTGCAGCACGCGCGCATCGCCGAGCAGCGGCACCGGGACGTTCTGCAAGCCGTTCTCGCCGCCGGTGAAATCCGTCCACTTGTAGGCGATCTCGAAGGCGATCTGAGATGCGGCGAGGGTCAGCAGGGAAAAATACAAGCCGCGCCGCCGCAGGATGAACAGCCCCAATGCGAGCCCGAGCACTAGGGAAAAGACCAGCGCGGCGGCGAGGGCGGCGATCTCGCTGCCGATGCCGCGTAGCAGCGCGATCGCGACAAAATAGGTGGCGCAGCCGAAGAACACCGAGGCGCCGAACGGTACCAGCCCGGTGTAGCCGACCAGCAGGTTCACCGCCGCGCCGTACAGCGTGTAAATCGCGATCTCGGTGATCTTGCTCAGCGGCAGCCCGACAAACGGCGCGGCGACCGTGAGCCCGACCAGCACCACGCCGAGCAGCAGGATCGGGTGTAGGCCCGACCCCAGCCGCCTCACTCGAAGCGCTCCCACCGCTCGCCCAGCAGGCCGCGCGGGCGGACCAGCAGCACCAGCGCCATCAGCACATACATCGCCGCGTTGGACGCGGCGGGCGCGAACTGCACGGTCAACGCCGTGACGATCCCGACCAGCAGCCCGGCGATGATCGCGCCAACGTAGGAACCGAGCCCGCCGATCGTCACCACGACGAAGGCCGGCATGATCGCCGCGGTGCCCATCGACGGCGTGACCGTCCAGAGCGGTGCCGCGAGCAGTCCGGCGATGCCGGCGAACAGGCAGCCGAGGCCAAAGGTGAAGGTCAGCACGCGCGGCAGATTGACGCCGAGCAGGCCCACCATCTCGGCGTCGCGCGAGCCGGCGCGCAGGATGCGCCCAAGCGGGGTGAATTGCAGGAATGCCCACATCCCGGCGAGCAGCGCCACGGTCGCGACCAGCACGCCGAGGCGGTATTTGGTGATGAGGATCGGTCCCCATAGCAGGATGCCGCGCAGGAACACGGGCGGATCGAACGGGCGTCCCGCCGGCCCCCATATCTCGCGGATCAGCGCCTCGATCAGCAGCGCCAGCGCGAAGGTGGTGATAAGGCTGACCAGCGGGTCCTTGCCGTACAGCCGGCGGATCAGCACGCCCTCGACGAACATGCCGACGACGCCGACCAGGATCACGCCGAGCACCGCGCCGGGCCAGCCGAGCACGCCGAACAACGTCACCGCAAAATAGGCGCCGAGCGCGAAGAACGTGCCGTGCGCGAAGTTCACGATGCCGAGCAGGCCGAAGATGATCGACAGCCCGATCGCGATGAGCACGTAGAGGAAGCCGAGCACCAGGCCGTTGGCGGCCTGCATGATGAGTATGTCAAACATCAACGCATGTCCGGCATCGCGGCCCGCGTGCGGGCGGTCAGGCCGGCGGCATCTTGCAGTCGCTCTCCTCCTTCGAGCCGAACGCCTTGGCGAGCCCATCCTCGCTGTCGGGGGCGGAGGCGAGCACGTCGAAATAGTCCCACTTGTTCGGGATCTGCTTGCGGATGCCCAGGATCAGCATCCGATGCACGAGCTGGTGATCCCACGGCCGGAAATACACCGGCAGCTTGCCGTCCGTGCCGCGCCAGCTCTCCATCGCCTGGACTATGGCCTCGGGTTCGGTGGATTTGGCCGCCTCGATTGCCTGGAACAGCGTGCGCGCCGCGAACCATCCCATCCAAGCCTTGTCCGCGGCGGGCCGATTGAACTTCTTCTGGTAGGCGGCGGCGAAGGCCTTGTCCTCTGTGCTGTTATGCGGGTCCTGATACCACCACAGGGAGGTGTAGATGCCGGTCGCGGTCTGCGGCCCAACGGCCCACAGGTCGCTGTCGCCGATGGCGATCTCGGTGAAGGGGATCTGATCCTTCATGCCGAGCTCGTTCCATTGCTTGAGGAAGTTCGACAGATCGCCCGCCGGCACGCCGCCGATCACCAGGTCGGGTTTGGCCTGGCGGATCTTGAGGATGTAGGAGCTGAAATCCGACGTGCCGACCGGAACCTCGTCGGCGCCGACATTGGTGCCGCCGATTTCCTTGAGGAGATCCTTGAACGAGCGCGCGATGTCCTGGCCGAACGCATAGGACGCTGTGATGAAATACCAGCGCTTGCCGATACCCTTGAGGAAGTCGAGCATCGCGCGCGCCTGTACCGGCACTGGCGGGTTGAGCCGGAAGGTGTAGCGATTGCAGCTCGTGCCGGTGATCTCCCGCGCGGCGGCGTTGTTGATGAAGAACGGCACCTTCAGCCGGCCCGCGACCGCCTCCTCGGCGAGCGCGCTGGAACTCAGCGCGCCGCCGAGCAAGGCGACGACCTTCTGTTCCTGGATCAGCTTCTGCGCGTTCTGCGCGGCGCCCTGCGGCGACGGCTCGTCCTCCCAGATGATCTCGGCCGGGCGTCCGAGGATCGTCTTGTTGACGTCGTCCAGCGCCATGAAGGTGCCTTGCTGCAAATATTCCACCTGCTCGACGATCGATCCCTGCTTGGCGAGCAGCAGCCCGATGCGGATCGGCTCCGCAGCCGCGGCGTCGCCGATGAACGGCATCGCGAGCGGCGCGGCTGCGACCGATGCGGCACCCAGCAACGCCCGACGGCGCGTGGTCGTGGGACCAACCATCCTGGCAATTCCTCCCTCGTTGCGCACGGCTTTGTCGCGTGCTCTCGGCCCGATTCCCGTGCGGGCAACTGCCCGATGACTACCGCGGGCAACTGCCCGACGACTACCATGCTGGACAGGGCCAAGCTAGGCTCGGCGCACGAGCGAACGGGAGGAAACGATGGCGCGGGACAACCTCGATTGGCTGGGCCTCCAGGGCCGGGTTTGCGTCGTGAGCGGCGCGGGTAGCGGCATCGGCCGCGCGGTCGCGGCTTGCATGGCGGAGGCCGGCGCGTCGGTGGTGCTGCTCGACAAGGATCGCGCGAGCTGCGAGGCGGCGGCGGATGCGCTGCGCGCGACCGGGGCGAAGGCCTTGGCCGTGGTCTGCGACATCGCCGACCCGGACAGCGTCGCCGCGGCGGAGCAGGCGTCGCGCGCCATTGGACCCTGCGAGGTGCTGGTCAACAACGCCGGCCTGCTACGGCCCGGCCCGTTGGCGACGCTACCGCTTGCGGAATGGAATCTTCTCCTCGCGGTGAACCTCACCGGCTATTTGTTGTGCGCGCAGGCCTTCGGAAAAGCGATGATCGAGCGCGGCAAGGGTGCCATTGTACACACGGCCTCGATCGCGGCGAGCAACGCCCAAGGCTTCTCCGGCGCGTACAGCGTGAGCAAGGCCGGCGTCGTCATGCTGTCGCGACAGCTCGCCGTCGAGTGGGGGCCGCTCGGCGTGCGCAGCAACGTGCTGAGCCCGGGGCTGGTCCGCACGCCAATGAGCGAGAGCTTCTATCAGACGCCCGGCGTCACCGAACGTCGCGCCGCCGCCATCCCGGTCGGCCGCGTCGGCGCGCCCGAGGACATGGCGCAGGTGGTGATGTTCCTGGCGAGCGATCGCGCCGCCTACGTGAACGGGCAGGAGATCGTGACCGACGGCGGCTTCGCCCACATGCTGATGAGCCTGGTGCCGCGCCCCGGCTTCGAGCGGGGAAACTGATCCGACGAACCCACGGGACATGATGCCAATGTCCGATGGCGCGCATTAGCGTTCAAAGCGTAACCGCTCATCTCGCCCACCTTGGCGCACCGCGTGGCAGTATCCCGTGGCGCTGTGGCCGGACGTCCCCGCGTGGCGAGGCATCGTGTGGCCCGGATCGCTTCGCCGCGAGCGCTTGGGCTCGCGAGACGGACGGAGGGTTGTATGTCAGTCACGGTAATACCCCGGCGGCGGGCCTTGATAGTAGCCGGGCGGTGGCGCCTGATAGTAGCCGGGCGGTGGCGCCTGGTAGTAGCCGGGCGGTGCCGCATAGTAGGGCGCCGGCGGGGGTGGCGTCGGGGTTGTGGCCGCGCCGCCCACTGCGCCCACGGCACCGCCGATGAGCGCGCCAGTCGCCGCTCCGCGTCCGCCGCCCGCGATGCCGCCGATCGCGGCGCCGGTTCCGGCGCCGATCAGGCCGCCGCCGACCGCGCGCTGCCCTGGATCATAGGGATTGCTGCAGCCGCTCAGGGCGCTCGTCAGACCCAGTCCCAGCGCGCACACGCCGAGAAAACGGTTCATCATTTCAGTCCCCTCATCGCCGATGCCGGGGCAGAGGCCCTGACCCAGTTCGAATTGCGATTAGAACATCCGGTCATTCCGCGCAACACACGTGGAAGTCGAGTCAACGACCGGCGATATTGGGCTGGCAGCCCCTGCGCGGCTCCGTGATGACCGGTGCCGGCGCACGTCCGACCGTGATGTCGCGGAGATAGAAGATGGTGAAATCTCCCGCCGCCACCGCGTCGTAGTCACGGTCGGCAACGTCGGACAACACGCCGGCGCCGTTCACCTCGCGCGTGATCGTGCCGCCGTCCTCGCGGCGTACCGTCACGCGGCCACACAGCGCGTAGCGATGAGTGTCGGCGGCGGGAACGGCGACGGTCATCTCGGCGTCCTCGCGCTCGGGGCCGAGACGGAACGTGCCGACCTGCCCGCCGTCGAGATAGACCCGGGTTACTTCGTCGACTTCGATCGGGTCCCGGTGGTCGTGGATGCGGAAAGTGACGGGCCCGCCGCCGCGGACCGAGCCCATTGCGAGCAGCAGGACGGCCGGCAGGGCGAGCGGAAGCCGGATCAGAGGAAGCGCCCGGATGCCTTGAGCCCAAGGAAATGCTGGCCCACCGTCTCGAAATGGGCGGACTTGCCCTGGGCCTGCTGGGTGACCGTGTGGATGTCGCGGAAGCGGCGCTCGAACGGGTTCTTGAGGAAGATCGCCGTGGAGCCCGCCTCCTGCCAGACGAAATCCGCGACATCCCGCGCCTGGTGGATGGCGTAGGTCGAGGCCATGCGGATCGTGATGCGCTGATCCAAACTCATCGCGCCGCTTTCCGCCACCTCCTCGTAGATGTCCCGCAGGCATTGCAGCAGTTGCGTCCGCGCCGCGCGCAGCCGTGCCTCCGACAGACCGACCTGCGCCTGGATCACCGGATTGTCGCGCAGCGAAACCGCCAGCGCGGTCGGCGTCTTGGCCTGCGCCAGCACGATGAACGCATCCAGCATCGCGCGCGCGAGCCCGAGTGCGACGCCGCCGAACCCGGCCGCGTACATGTTGAGCGAGGTGAAACGGTACAGGTTGCCCGTCTCGCGCCGGTCGGCGTCGCTGTCCCGCGCCGCGCTGTACGGGGCCGGAATGAACAGATTCTGGACCGTGTAGCTGTCGCTGCCGGTGCCGCGCAGCCCCATCACGTGCCAGTCGTCGATGATCGCGGCGCTCGAGCGGGGGAACAGCATGGTGCGCTCGATCGCGTGGCCCTCGGCGTCGCGTCGCGGCGTCCCGTCGGGCTTGCACACGATCGAGTGTCCGCCGAGCCAGGTCGCGTGTCGGCTGCCGCTGGCGAAGCTCCACTTGCCGGTCACGCGATAGCCGCCCTCGCACTCGACGGCGTTGCCGTTCGGCCCGTAGCCCCAGGCCAGCACGCCGTTCGCCGGCCCGAAGACCTCGCGGGCGATTTTTGGCGCGAGATAGGCGGCGGTCATCGAGCAGCCGGAACCTTGGCACACCGTCCAGGCGGCGCTGCCGTCGCCCATCGCGATCGCCTCGGTCACTTGCACGAAGTTCGCCGGATGCACCTCGCCGCCGCCGACCGAGCGCGGCAGCAGCGTGCGGAAGATCTCCGCGCCGTGCATGGCGTCGAGCAGATCGCCCGGCAACTCGCGCTCCGCCTCGATCCGCGCGCCGGCGGCGTCGAGCACCGGGATCAGGGCGCGGGCGCGCGCGACATAGTCGCTGCCGGCAAGCCGCTCGGTCGTCCGGCGCTCCGCCGACATCACGTTCATCGAGCCGTTCCCTTGACCACTGCCCCCGCTCGCGACGATAGCATCTCGATCCCGCCTGTCATGCCCCTACACGACACCCCGCGCCCGCAGGTCGGCGATCGCCGCCGCGTCGTAGCCAAGCTCCCGCAGCACCGCGTCGGTGTGCTCGCCCTGCTCCGGCGTCACGCTGCGGATGTCCCAGGGCGTGCGGCTCAGCTCGATCGGCTGACCGACCAGCTCCACCTCGCCGAGCACCGGATGCGGCATCCGGCGGGTGATGCCGAGATGGCGCACCTGCGGATCGGCGAACACCTCGTCCATTTTGTAGATCGGCCCGCTCGGCACGCCCGCCTTGTTGAGCGCCTCTATCCATTCGGCGGACGTGCGCCCGCGCGTGATCATCCCGATTTCCTCGTTGAGCCGGTCCCGATTCCTCAGCCTGTCGGCTCCCGTCGCGAAGGCCGCGTCCTTCGCCAGATGCTCAGTGCCGAGCGCCTTGCACAGCCGGCGGTAGATGTCGTCGCCGGCCGCCGCGATGTTGATATGACCGTCGGCCGTCTCGAACACGCCGGTCGGGATGCTGGTCGGATGGTTGTTGCCCGCCTGGCCGGGCACCTCGTGGCCGATCAGCCAGCGCGCCGCCTGGAAATCGAGCATCGAGATCTGCGCCCCGAGCAGCGAGCTCTGAACCCACTGACCCTCGCCGGAGACCTCGCGTTCGAGCAACGCGACGAGAATGCCCAGCGCGGCGAAGATGCCCGCGGTGAGATCGGCGACCGGTATGCCGACGCGCACCGGGCCTTGTCCCGGCAGGCCGGTGATCGACATCAGCCCGCCCATGCCCTGCGCGATCTGGTCGAAGCCGGGCCGGTTGCGATACGGCCCGTCCTGGCCGAACCCCGAGATGCTGGCGTAGACCAGCCGCTTGTTGATCGCGCGCAGGCTTTCGTAGTCGACGCCAAGTCGGAATTTCACGTCCGGGCGATAGTTCTCCGCGACGACATCGGCGGTCTCGACCAGCTTCTTGAGGATGGCGAGTCCGTCCGGCTGCTTGAGGTTCAGGGTCAGGCTGCGCTTGTTGCGGTGCAGCTGCTGGAAGTCCGGCCCGTGCCGCTCGCCGCCAAGGCCCGCGTCGCCCTCCGGCGCCTCCACCTTGATGACATCGGCGCCCCAATCGGCGAGCTGGCGGACCGCGGTCGGCCCGGCGCGCACCCGCGAGAGGTCGATCACCTTGAAACGCGCGAGGGGCAGGGTGCTCATGGAACCTCGTTTCAATTAGAACCAGTTGGACTTGTCGACGACGTTGCGCAGCGGGCCGCCCGCGGCGAAGGCGCGCGCGTTGTGCTCGATGATGCCGAACCGTCGCTCGTCGAGATGCGGGCCGTAGCCGGCGGTATGCGGCGTGATGAGCACGTTCGGCGTTCGCCAGAGCGGATGGTCGGAGGGCAGCGGCTCCTGCTCGAACACGTCGAGCCCGGCGCCGGCGATTTCGCCCGCTTGCAGCGCCGCCGTGAGATCGTCGAGCCGCGTCGTCTTGCCGCGCCCGATGTTGATGAAGAACGCGGTCGGCCTCATGCGGCGCAGGCGCGCGCGATCGATGAAACCCTCAGTCGATGGAGTATGCGGCACGGTCAGGACCACGAAGTCGGCCCGCGGGAGCAGCGTGTCGAGCGCGTCCGGCGGGTGCAGCTCCGCGACGCCGGGCGGCGGTTCGGTGCGGCGCGCATCGGTGCCGATGACCTTCATGCCGAATGCCGCGGCGAGCCGAGCCGTCTCCGCGCCGATGCCGCCGAGCCCGACGACCAGCATGGTTGCGTCCGGCAAATGCACGACGCCGGTATCGAGCGGCGGCTTCTGCCACTCTCCCCGCAACTGGTTGGGAATCGCGACGTGCAGGCCCCGCGCGAAGGCCAATACGAAGGCCATGATGTGCGCGCCGATGTGATCGTTGTAGATCTCGCGCATGTTGGTCACGACCGCGGGATGCGCGATCAGCTCGGGGTAGTAGAAGCCGGCCGGCGGCGCGGCCTGGGGCGCCTGCAGCCAGCGCAGCTTGCCCGCGAGCGGCAACAAATCCGGTGGCAGCGTGCCATAGGCGGCCTCCGCTTCCGGCAGCGTATGCGCCGCCTGCTGCGCGTCCTCCGCCACCACGATCCGTATGTCCGGCAAGGCGCGCCGCAAGCGATCGGCCCAGGACCGCGTCGTGTCCGATTGCGGCGGCAGCATCAGCAAGGTGACTGGCATCGCGTCATTCCCGAGGATCGCCGCAGGGTGCGACATGCCGCCGCACATCACAAGCGCCGGGGCTTCAGCGCATTGTGCCGCGCTCGCGCTCGCGTGATGCCTGCGATCGGCGCTGTCGAGCTATGGAGGATCGCGAAGGGGATCCTCGGCATGGGACGGCGATTGCAGGAAAGCGACACGACGATTCTCGTGGTCGACGACGACCCGGAGGTGCGGGAACTCGTCAGCGAGTATTTGCGCGACTTTGGCTATCGGGTGCTCGAAGCCGAGAGCGGGAGCAAGGCGCTCGGCGTGGTCGGAGCGCAGAAAGTGCTGCACCTGATCATCACCGATATCCGGATGCCGGAGATGTCAGGTCTCGAGCTGGCGAAGCTGGTGGCGAGCCAGAATCGCGACCTCAAGATCATCTTCATGTCGGGCTATTTCTCGCCGCAGCAGATGGGCCAGCGCCTTCTGCACAAGCCGTTCCGATTGTCCGAGCTGGAGGCCGCGGTGCGGACCGAGCTGTCCGACTGAGAGCGGTCGCTATCGCAGGAACGGGTTGCCCTGCCGTTCCGCCCCGAAGGTCGAGCCCGGGCCGTGGCCGCAGATGAAGGCGATCTCGTCGCCCAGCGGCAGCAGCTTCTCATGGATGGAGCGCAGCAGCGCCTCGGTGTCGCCATACGGGAAATCGGTGCGGCCGATGGAGCCCTGGAACAGCACATCGCCCACGATGGCCAAGCCGATGTCGCGGCCGACAAAGACGACGTGTCCCGGGGTGTGACCTGGACAGTGCAGCACCGCGAACGCATGGCCGGCGATGTCGAGCGTGTCGCCTTCCCGCAGCCAGCGATCCGGCCGAACGTTGCGGACGTCGGGGAGACCGAACTCGCCGGCCTGCCTTTCGAGCCCGTCGAGCAGGAAGCGGTCGCGCTCGTCCGGTCCCTCGATCGGGACCGGCTGGCCGGTCCGCTCGGTCAATTTCTCCCGGAGAGCGGCGGCGCCCCCTGCGTGGTCAAGATGGCCGTGCGTAAGCAGAATACGTTCGGGGCGGATCGCCAGCTGATCCACCGCGCCGAGGATGCGCTCGACGTCGCCGCCCGGATCGATGATCGTCGCCCGCTCCGACGCGTCGTCCCAGACCAGGGCGCAGTTCTGCTGGAACGCGGTGACGGGAACGATGGCCGCCTTGAGATCGGGCACGCGCGGATCAGTGTAGCTTGGGGGATTTGAGGAACGCGGCGCGATCCGCGGACCGGATGGTGACTGGCACCGCGCCGCGTTCGCGTCCGAGCCGCAGCCGGACGTCCGCCCCGGCGCTCCCGGAAGCCCAGATGCGGCGCCAGAGGCCGGCCAGATCAGAGATTTCCTCGTCGGCCACCGAGATGATGCGGTCGCCCGACCGGATGCCGGCCTTGTCCGCCGGGCCGCCGTCGGCCACGCCGCCGACCACGATGTCGTCGTCGTTCTCGGTCGCGTACATGCCGAGCCAGGGCCGCGCGGGGCGGTTGACCCGGCCGTAGGTCAGCAATTCGTCGAGGATCGGCGTGAGATGGCCGATCGGGACGATCATGTTCATGTCGAGCCGCCGGCCCTTGCCGTCGCCCTGCTGGAGGATGAGCGAGCCGACGCCGAGCAGCTTGCCGTCCTTGCCGATCAGCGCGCCGCCGCCCCAGAACGGATGCGCGGGGGCCGTGAAGAAGGCGTCGTCCAGCAGGTATTCCCAGTAGCCGGCGAATTCCTGCCGCCCGACGACCCGCGTCTCGACCGCGTGGCGCCGTCCGCCGGCCGCCGCGAATACCACCTGGTCGCCGACCTTCACGCTCTCCGAATCGCCGATCTCGATGACCGGCAGATCCAGCCGGCCCAGCGCCTGCACCAGTCCGAAGCCGGTCTCCTGGTCGTAGGCGAGGGCGTGGCCGGGAATGGCGCGGCCGTCGGCGGCGGTCAGCCAGATCGTATCCGCCTCGGTGACGAGATACCCGATCGTCGCCACCAGCCCGCTGTCGCGGATCACCACGCCGCTGCCGGCCCGCTCGGTACCCAGTGTGTTGGCGGTGAACGCATCGCCGGGGACGTAGGACTTGACGCTGACCACCCCCTTGAGGGTGCGTTCCAGGTCGTAAGGGTAGTCATCCGGGTCCGGTTGAAGGTTCGTGGGGATCTCCCAATCGGATTTCTTCATCCCTTGGCATCCTTAAGTCACGGGGCGGGCGGCCCGTCGAGTATATCGGCAGTTCGGGGCAGATCGCCAACCACGTCCGCCGGAACGGCACGATTCGACTCCCGGCCGTGTCCCTGAGCGAGATCAGTCGGGCGGAGGCGCGGCTTGTCCGCCTGGCTGCTGGTCCAGGTAGTGCCGGTACTTTGCCCGCAGCGTCGTCTTTTGCAGCTTGCCGGTGGCGGTGTGGGGCAGTTCGTCCACCACCAGGACGGCGTCGGGCAGCCACCATTTCGCGACCTTTCCCTCATAGACGCTGAACACCGAGGCTGGCTCGATGGTGCGTCCGGGTTTCGGGACCACGAGCAGGACCGGGCGCTCGTCCCATTTCGGATG
Source organism: uncultured Alphaproteobacteria bacterium (assembly GCA_963795435.1). Lineage (GTDB taxonomy): Bacteria > Pseudomonadota > Alphaproteobacteria > Acetobacterales > Acetobacteraceae > JAFKFI01. The sequence continues at coordinate 1,165,099 of CAWCHV010000007.1, read as the reverse complement.
CAGCGCGGCGACCACGGCCGCCTCCGCGACGTCGGGGTGGGAGACGGCGATGTTCTCAAGGGTGATCGAGCTGATCCACTCGCCGCCGGACTTGATGACGTCCTTCGAGCGGTCGGTGATCTCCATGAAGCCTTCGGGGTCGATCGTGGCGACGTCGCCGGTGGCGAACCAGCCGTCGGCGTCGAGCGCGCTGCCCGCCGGCTCGCCGAAATAGGCGCTGGCGACAAAGTAGCCGCGCACCTTGAGATCGCCAAACTGCACACCGTCCCAGGGCAGCTCCTCGCCGGCGTCGTCGACGATCTTCATGTCAATTCCGTAGAGCGCGCGGCCCTGCTTGAGCGTGTGCTGGTACCGCTGCTCGCGGGTAAGGCCGGCGTGAGCGGGCTTTGGCGCGTTGTAGGTGCCGACCGGGCTCAGCTCGGTCATGCCCCAGCCGTGCTGGACCTCGATGCCGTACTCGTCGCCGAACGCCTCGATCAGCAGAGGTGGGCAGGCCGAGCCGCCGGTCATAATGCGCTCCACGGTCGCCAGCCGCTCGCCGCTCGCGCGCAGATGCTGGAGCAGTCCCATCCAGACGGTCGGCACGCCGGCCGACATCGTGACGCGCTCCTGGTTCATCAACTCGGCGAGGCTCTTGCCGTCGAGATGCCGCCCCGGCATCACCAGCGCGGCGCCGGCCATCGGGGCTGCGTGCGGGATGCCCCAGGCGTTCACGTGGAACATGGGCACCACCGGCAATATGCGGTCGACCGAGCGGAAGCCGAGGGCCGACGCCATGTTCACGGAGAAGGCGTGCAGCAGCGTGGAGCGGTGGCTGTAGAGCACACCCTTCGGCCGCCCGGTCGTGCCCGAGGTGTAGCAGAGGCCGCTCGCGGTGTTCTCGTCGAACTCGGGCCAGGCGTAGTCCTCATCGGCCGCAGCGATCAGGTCCTCGTAGCAGAGCAGCCGCATCCCGGCGGGCAGGGCGATGTCCGGCATCAGCGCCGGCTCGGTCATCACCACCACGGCGCGCACCGTGCCGGCAACGCGCGGGGCGATTTCGGCGATCAGCGGGGTGAAGCTCGTCTCGGCGAACACCACGCAATCCTGCGCGTGGTCGATGATGTAGGTGATGTCGTCGGGGTGCAGCCGAGGGTTAACCGTATGGCAGATCGCCTCCATCCCGGAAGCGGCGTAGTAGACCTCCAGGTGGCGATGGCCATTCCACGCCAGCGTCGCCACTCGGTCCTGCGCCTTGACGCCGAGCCCGAGCAGCACGCGGGCGAGCCGACGCGACCGGCGCTCGGCGTCCGCGTAGGTGTAGCGGTGGATGGCGCCCTCGACCGTCTTGGAGACCACCTCCGTCGTCCCGTGATGGCGGGCGGCGTGGGTGATGAGCGATGAAATCAGCAGCTTCCGCGGCTGCATAAGGCCGAGCATGACGTCCTCCCTGGTCTCGGGCGCCTTGAGGCGCTCCCGGTCCAACCCTACAAGGAGTTGCCCGCCGTTTCACCTGCCCCGGCTACCTATGCGACTGGATGAACGCCTTGATCGCGGGCGCGATCTCCTGGAGGAAGCGGCGGCCGTTGAACAGGCCGTAATGGCCGACGCCCTTCTGCTCACGATGCTCGCGCATGTCGGCGGTGAGGTTGGGTGTGAGATTGTGCGCGGCGCGGGTCTGGCCGATGCCGGAGATGTCGTCCCGCTCGCCCTCGATGGTCAGCATCGCGGTGCGCTCGATCGCCGCCGGTTCCACCAGCCGGCCACGCGAGGCCAGCAGGCCGCGGGGCAGCAAATGGTCGTGGAACACCACCGAGACCGTCTGCAGATAGAACGCCGCGGAGAGGTCCATCACCGAGCGGTATTCCTCGTAGAACCGCCGCTTGGACGCGAGGCTCTCGCCGTCGCCGTCCACCAGATGTTGGAACATCTGCCAGTGGGCTTCCATGTGCCGGTCGAGGTTCATCGCCATGAAGCCGGCAAGCTGCATGAAGCCGGGATAGACCTGGCGCATGAAGCCGGGATTGCCGAAGGGCACCGGATGGATGGTGTGGCGCCGGAACCAGTCGATGCCGTGGCGCTTTGCGAACTGGTTGACCTGGGTCGGCGCCTCGCGGGTGTCGATCGGGCCGCCGATCAGGGTCATGCTGCGCGGGGTGGCCGGATCGCGCCCGGCGTTCATCAGCGCGACCGCCGCCAGCACCGGCACGGCGGGCTGGCAGACCGCGATGACGTGCGTCTCCGGCCCCAGCAGCTGAATGTATTCGATGACCTGGTCGATGTAGTCGTCGAAATCGAAATCGTCCTCGATGACGGGCACCTCGCGGGCGTCGCGCCAATCGGTGATGTAGACGTCGTGATCCGGCAGGAAGGCCGTGACCGTGCCGCGCAGCAGCGTCGCGTGGTGGCCGGACATCGGGGCCACGATCAGCACCCTGGGGTCGTCGGGGCGATCCGTCATCCGGCGAAACCGCTTCAACTCGCACCACGGGCCGCTGACGACAGTTTCCTCCTGGATCGGCACGTCCTCCCCGTCGATCCGCACCTGGGTGTGGCCGAAGCGGGGTTTGCCGAAGCGGCGGGTGGTATGCTCGAAGCTGTCGAGCCAGGCGGTGGTGATCCGGCCGAAGGCGGTGCTGCGCAGCGGATTGCTCGGAAGTTCCAGCATCTCCAGCGCGTTCGTCGCGAAGAGCCGGATCGGCGCCAGCGCGAGGCGCTGCATCTCATATTGGTGGTAGAGCATGGTTCCTTCCGAGGATCGGGCCACGTCAAATGGGAGTAGAGGGCTGAATTGCTTACTGGCCGGTAAACGTTCCCACGCTCAAGGCGAGGTGCCAGGTTGCATCATGCGGTGTGGCTTATCGGCAACTGAGACTCCGGTACCGAGGGTTGAAACCGCAGTGAATACTCTAAACTGTCATGCTGCAAGTGCCGCCTCAAGAGGCGCTTGCGAGCGAACGGGAGCGAGCCGGCGCACGTGAAACCTGTCTTGATCGTCACCGGCGGAAGCCAGGGCATTGGTGCGGCGGTGGCGCGCCTCGCGGGGCGGCGTGGCTGGGCCGTCGCCCTGACCTATGTACGATCCAAGGAACTGGCCGAAAACATTGCCGCCGAGATCACGAAGGCGGGCGGCCAGGCGATCGCGGTGCGGACCGAGATGGCCGATGAGGCGTCGGTGGTGGACCTTTTCCGCACAGTCGATGCCGAGTTGGGAAGAGTGAGCGCGCTGGTGAACAACGCAGGCACCACCGGCCCGATCCGCCAGCTTCGCGACGTCACGCCCGCCATCGTCGACGAGGTGATGGGGATAAATCTCCGAGGCGCCTTCATCGCCACCCGCGAGGCGGCGGCGAGGATGGCGACAGATCGCGGCGGTGCGGGCGGCGCGATCGTCAACGTCTCCTCCCGCGTCTCCGAACTGGGCGGGGCGGGCGAGTGGATCCACTACGCGGCCTCCAAGGGGGCGATGGATTCGCTCACGATCGGCTCGGCGCGCGAGCTCGGCCCGGTCGGCATCCGCGTCAACGCGGTCAATCCCGGGCTGATCGAGACCGACCTGCACGCCCGCGCCGGAGCGCCCGACAGGCTGATGCGCCTGGTCGGCGGCGTGCCGCTGGGGCGCACGGGCACCGCCGAGGAAGTGGCGAAGGTCGCGCTCTGGCTGTTGTCGGACGAGGCCTCATATGTCAGCGCGGCTCTCATTCCCGTTTCAGGGGGACGTTGAATGGCGAATAACGCGCTGATCGTCGGTGCCGGCAGCGGGCTCAGCGCCTCGCTCGCGCGCCGCTTCACAGCCGACGGAATGCGGGTGGCCGTTGCCGCCCGTGATCCCGGCAAGCTCGGCTCACTCTGCGCCGAGACGGGCGCGGTCGCGTTCGCCTGCGACGCGACCCAGCCGGATCAGGTGACGAAGCTGTTCGACGATGCGATCGCCGCCCTGGGGCCGCTCGACGTGGTGGTGTTCAATCCGAGCGCGCGGGCTGGCGGCCCGACCGTCGACCTCGACCCGGCGGCGGTGCTGCGGGCGCTGACCATCTCGGCCTTCGGCGGCTTTTTGGTGGGGCAGGCGGCCGCGCGGCACATGCTGCCGCGCCACGCCGGCGCGATCCTGTTCACCGGCGCGTCGGCGAGCGTGAAGGGCTATCCGCAATCCGCCGCCTTCGCGATGGGCAAGTTCGCGTTGCGCGGGCTGGCGCAGAGCATGGCCCGCGAGCTGTCGCCGCAGGGCATCCACGTCGCTCATTTCGTCATCGACGGCGGCATCCGCAGCGCGGCGCGGATCGATCCCGCCGACCGGCCGGACAGCCTGCTCGACCCTGACGCGATCGCCGAGACCTATCTGCATGTCGTGAAACAGCATCGCAGCGCCTGGACCTGGGAGGTCGAGCTGCGGCCCTGGGTGGAGCGGTTCTAGGCGGCTCGGGCTCCCGCTTGCCGTCCGCCGGATCGCGCTCCATGCTCCCCCCTTCGCCATTGGGGAGCACGCGATGATCTACGAACTGCGCATCTATGACACCATGCCCGGCAAGCTGCCCGATCTGCTGAAGCGGTTCGACACGATCACGTTGAAGCTGTGGGAAAAGCACGGCATCCAGCAGGCCGGCTTTTGGACCACGCTGGTCGGCGAGAGCAACGGCCGCCTCACCTACATGCTGAAATGGAATTCGCTCGCCGAGCGCGAAGAGAAGTGGAACAAGTTCGCCGCCGACCCCGAGTGGCTGGCGGCGCGGGCCCAGACCGAGGCGGCCGGCCCGATCAACTGGAACGTACGCAACGAATTCCTGACGCCGACCTCGTTCTCGTCGGTGAAATAGCCGCCCTCACCCCGGCACTCTCCCGCGAGAGCGCGAGAGTGCGTCTAGCTGCCGAGACGCCGGCAGATCAGGGCCGCCTTGGTCGGGCGCGACGGCCAATCTACTGCGCCGATTAACTTGGCATGGGAGATGACGGATGGATCGTCGCGCCTTCGTAGGCCTGCTCGCCGCCGCCGCCGTAGCTGGTCCCATGCTCGCGCGCGCCGCGGACGCACAGCCTAAGCCGAAGGTGCGCAACGTGGTCCTGGTGCACGGGCTGTTCGCGGACGGGTCGTGCTGGTCCGAGGTCATCGCACGACTCCAGTCGGCGGGGATCAACGCCACCTCCGTGCAAAATCCGTTGACGACACTGGACGCGGCGGTAGCGGCGGCGCAGCGGGCCTTGGCGCTGCAGGACGGCCCGACAGTGCTGGTGGGCCACTCCTTTGCCGGCATGATCGTCACCGAAGCCGGCGTCGACCCCAAGGTTTCGGCCCTGGTCTACGTGGCGGCGCGGGCGCCCGATGCGGGCGAGGATTACACGGCGCTGGCAAAGAGATTTCCGACGCCGCCGGCTTCGGCCGGCATCGTCTGGTCCGGTGACTATGGTAGGCTCAGCGAGGCGGCGTTCCTGCGCGACTTCGCGGGCGACCTGCCAGCCGAGAAGGCGCGCGTGCTCTATGCGGTTCAGGCTCCGTTCGAACGGCGGTTGCTCGCTGGCAAGACGACGCACGCGGCATGGCGGTCAAAGCCCAGCTGGTATGCTGTTTCGACGGAGGACCGGACGATTGATCCCGATCTCGAACGCTTCATGGCCAAGCGGATGGGCGCGAGGACGATCGAGGTGAAGGCAAGCCATCTCTCGCTGATTTCCCAGCCCGAAACGATCACGAAGCTGATCCTGGAGGCGGCGGGGCAGGCGTAGTCCCCTCAACTCCATTGCCTCGATCAGGGGGAGAGTTGGGCAAGGGGTCTACCGCGCAACCACGCCGACGGCCAGAAAGTCGCCATCCACCGCCATGACATGCCCGGTCATGTATGAAGAATTGTCGGAACACAGAAACACCGCCGCCTTCGCGATCTCGTCCGGCGTTCCGGCGCGGCCCAGAGGCACGCGGTCCAACATGCTGTTGCCAACGGGCCCAGTGTTCATCGCCCGCATCATCGCGGTCTCGATCGGGCCCGGTGCGATGACGTTCACTCTTATCCCGTAGTCGGCGAGATCGTTCGCCATCACCTGGCTGAGGATCACCACGCCGCTTTCGACGCGCCGTAGCCGGCCCGGCCGGGATTGCCGCGCATCCCGGAGATGCTGGCGATGTTGACGATCGCGCCGCCGCCCTGCTTCGCCATCGCCGCCGCGCAGGCCTGGCCGACGAGGAATGTGCCGCGCAGATTGACCGCGATGATGCGGTCGAACTCCTCCACGGGATGATCGAGGAACGGGATGTTCCGCGCGATCCCGGCGCTGTTCACCAGGAGATCGATGCGGCCGTGCCGTTCGAGCACCGCGTCGGCCATGCGGCGCACGCTCGCGGCGTCGGCCGCGTCCATGTGGAACGGCGCGATGCTCGCGTAGCCGAGCGGCGCGTCGGGCGCGCCCGTGTCGGCGGCGATCACCCTCGCACCTTCCGCGACGAAGTGCTGCGCGACGGCCGCGCCGATGCCGGACAGGCCGCCCGTGAGGACCGCGATCTTGTCCTTGAGCTTCATAGGAATCCCGTGCTGAGCCAGGGTACGGCGGCGACCACGAGCAGCCCGATCAGCACCGCCAGAAGATAGGGCCAGATGCGCCGCATCGCCGCGTCCGGCGAGACCCGGCCGATGGCGCAGGCGGTGTAGTAGCCGACGCCGAAGGGCGGCGCGAACAGGCCAGTGCCCATCGCGAGGATCACCACCATCGCGTAGTGCACCTCGTGGACGCCGGCCAGCTTGGCGCTCGGGAACAGCAACGGGCCGAACAGCACGATGGCCGGAATGCCCTCGAGCACGCTGCCCAGCACCACGAAGGCGAGGATCGACACGGCGAGGAAGCCCCACGACCCGCCCGGCATCGAGGCCATCGCCAGCGCGAGCTGGTGGGAAAAGCCGGATTGCGTCAGCGCCCAGGCCATGCCGGTGGCGGTGCCGATGATGAGCAGGATGGCGCCGGAGAGCGAGGCGGTCTCGACCAGCATCGGGTAGACCCGCCGCCAGTCGAACTGGCGATAGAGCAGCAGGCCGGCGAGCACGCCGTAGGCGATGCCGATGGTGGAGACCTCGGTGGCCGTGGCGACGCCCTCGATCACCGCCGCGCGGATCAGGAAGGGCAGCGCGAGGGCGGGCAGCGCCAGCAGGAAGCTGCGCGCGATCTCACCGGAGGATGCGCGCGCGACCCCTGAAAGATCCTCGTTGCGGCTGCGGAAGCGGGCGATGACCGCCAGCGCGATGGCCAGCACCGCGGCGGGCACCAGACCGCCGGTGAACAGCGCGGCAATGGAGACACCGGTCACCGAGCCGATGGTGATGAGCACCAGCGAGGGCGGGATGGTTTCGCTCATCGCTCCCGAGGCGGCCAGCAGGGAGACCAGCTCGCCCTCGTTGCTGCCGCGCCGGACCATCTCGGGGAACAGCACCGGCGCTACCGCCGCCATGTCCGCGGCCTTCGAGCCGGAAATGCCGGAGACCAGGTACATCGCGCCCAGCAATACGTAAGAGAGCCCCCCGCGCACGTGACCGAGCAGGGCGGCGAGGAATCCCACCATCGCGCGCGCCATGCCGGTCATCTCGATCAGCAGGCCAAGGAACACGAACAGCGGCACGGCGAGGAGGATCAGCGTGCTCATGCCCTCGTCCATGCGCGAGACAACGACTGTTAGCGGGGTCGAGGTGGTGGTCGCGAGATAGGCCAGGGTCGCCAGCCCGAAGGCGAAGCCGATCGGCACCGAGAGCAGCACGCCCGCGCCGAGCAGCAGCACGAAGAAGAACACGAGGTTCCAGTTGCCGAGCCCCTTGAAGACCGGCCAGGCCCAGTGCAGGCCGAGCGCCAGAACCGCCAGGACGGCCGCGCCGAACAGAACGTCCTTCCAGCCAAGGCGCAGCAGTTGGGCGAGCGCCGTCACTACCATCAGCGCGGCACCGAGCGGGATCGCCGCCGCGCGGAACGTGTTGTGCAGGCCGAGCGCCGGGGTCTCGATGAACCATTCGTCGCTGGCGTAGTCCCAGGCGGAGGGCAGCAGGATCAGCAGGAACACGGCCACCCCGCCGGCCGCGAGCGCCTGCATCCGGGCGCGCCACGCCGGCGAGAAGCCCGCGACCACCGCCGTCAATCGCATGTGCTCGCCGCGCTGCAGCGCGATCACGCTGCCGAGCATGGCGAGCCAGAGGAACAGGAGCGAGGCGAGCTCGTCGGTCCAGACCAGCGGCGACTGGAACACGTAACGGGACACCACGCCCGCGAACAGCACGACGATCTCCGCCAGCACCAGGATCGCGGCGGGGATTTCCGCCACGTAGCGGAGGCCCTGCTCGATCCGGTAGACCACGGAGCCGCGGCGAGCCCCGGCCTCCGCGATCACGCCCGCTGTCACGTGAGCACGCCCACTTCGCCCTCCAGGATGCCCCACGCTTGGTCGCCGAACTTCTTCTTCCAGTCGGCGTAGAACCCGGCCTTGCGCAGCGTCGCCCGGAAGGCGGGCTTGTCGACCTCGATGAATTCGAGCCCCTTCGCCTTGAGGTCGGCGGCGACGCTGTCGTTCAGCTTGGCGATGTCCGCCCGCTCGTCGAGCGCCGAGCGATTGAGCTCGCGGGCCACGATCTCCTGAAGGTCCGACGGGAGCGCCGAGAAGGACCGCTTGTTGGCGAGCATCCAGAACCCGTCCCACATGTGGCCGGTCATGGAGACGTATTTCTGCACTTCGTAGAGCTTGGCGATCTGGATCAGCGAGAGCGGGTTCTCCTGCCCCTCGACGATCTTCGTTTGCAGCGCGGAGTAGACCTCGCTGAAATTTATGCTGGCCGGGGCCGCGCCGAACGCCTCGAACATGCTGGTCCACAGCGGCGAGACGGGCACCCGGATCTTGAAGCCCTTGAGGTCGTCGGGGCCGCGGATGATCCGGGTGGAACTGGTGATCTGGCGATAGCCGTTGTCCCACATGCGGTCCATCGCGACGAGGCCGCGTTTGCCGATCTCGCCCCGCACATAGGCGCCGAGCGAGCCGTCCATCGCCTTCCAGACCGCGTCGTAGTCCTTGAAGGCGAAACCGATCCCGTTGATCGAGGCGGCCGGAACCAGCGTCGCCAGGATCAGCCCGGACAGGGTGAAATAGTCGATGGCGCCCGACCGGAGCTGGGAGAGCATGTCGGTGTCGGAGCCGAGCTGGTTGTTCGGGAACACCTGGATCTCGACGCGCCCGCCCGATGCCTCCTTGATCCGGCCAACGGCCTCCATCTGGCGTACCGTCTGGGGATGGGTCAGCGGCGAGTTGTTCGCCAGCTTGAAGGAGAACTCGGCCGCCGCGGCCGGGCGGGAGCGCGTAGCGAACAGGGGCAGGGCGGCGGAGGCGGCCAGCAGGGCGCGGCGGCGCAGGGGCGTCATCGAAGGTCCTTGGGGAGATATTGCCCCTCGTGCCTAGCAGATGACCCGTCCGGCGTGCCAGAGGGCCGACTGTCATCGAAGCTTCATCGAACTGCAATCTGGCGGTAGCCGCCCCTGGATAGGTTCGCCGCGCGTTCCGGAGCGAAGGAGAGACTATGAAGCTCGTCACCGCGGGCCTGGCGATCGTGCTCGCCAGCGCCAGTTTCGCCGCGCACGCGCAGCAGGCGATCACCGGGGCGGGTGCCACGTTCCCCGCGCCGGTCTACACCAAGTGGGGCGAGGCGGCGAAGGCCGCGATCGGGGTGGAACTTAATTACCAGGCGATCGGCTCGGGCGGCGGGCAGAATCAGATCCTCAACCGCACGGTCGATTTCGGCGCCTCCGACGCGCCGATGGACCCGGCCAAGCTTCGCTCCGGCAATCTGCTGCAATTCCCGACCGTGATGGGCGCCGTGGTCCCCATCGTGAACATCCCCGGCGTCGAGACGAACAAGCTGAAGCTGACCGGCGAGCTGCTGGCCGACATCTATCTCGGCAAGATCACCAAATGGAACGACCCCAAGATCGCCGCGCTCAACGCCGGGGTCGCGCTGCCGGCTCTGGCTATCGCGCCGGTCTACCGGGCCGATGGGTCGGGGACGAGCTTCGTCTTCACGTCCTATCTCTCGGCGGTCAGCCCGGAATGGAAGGACCAGGTGGGTGCCGCGACATCGGTGTCCTGGCCGGCCGGAGCCGGAGCGAAGGGCAATGACGGCGTGGCCGCGACGGTCCACAACACGCGTGGCGGCCTCGGCTACGTCGAGAACGCCTACGCCACCCAGAACCACCTCGTCACCACGGAGCTCAAGAACAAGGCGGGCAGTTTCGTGGCGCCGTCGATGGAGAGCTTCTCGGCGGCTGCGTCGGCGGGCGACTGGACCCATGCGCAGAACTACGCGGTGAGCCTGATCGACCTGCCTGGCGCGAAGGCCTGGCCGATCGTTTCGCCGACCTTCATCGAGCTCCCGAAGGATCCGAAGGATCCCGCGCGGAGCGCCAACGTGATCAAGTTCTTCGACTGGTCCTATAAGGACGGAGGGGCGATTGCCCAGCAGCTCGAATACATCCCGCTCCCGGAGGCCGTGCAGAACGCGGTGCGCGCAAGCTGGCGCGGCGAGGTGAAGGGGCCGGACGGCAAGGCGATCTACTGAGCGCGGGCTCGGAGCAGGGGAATGAGCGACGCTGTCGCTGCCCGGCCGGGCATTCGGGCCAAGGGACGATCGTCCTCCGTCGGAGACGCGATCTTTGCCGGGCTGGCCCGGTCGGCGGGCGCGTTCGTTCTGGTGCTGCTGGGCGCCATCATCGTGGTGCTGTTCATCGGCGGCTGGCCGGCGTTCCACGCCTTCGGTCCGGGCTTCCTGACCTCCGCGATCTGGAACCCGGTGACGCACCGCTTCGGCGCGGCGGTCGCGGTCTACGGCACCATCGTGACCTCCGTGCTCGCCCTGGTCCTGGCGGTGCCGCTGTCCTTCGGGATCGCCTTCTACCTGACGGAGCTGGCGCCCAACTGGGTCCGCCGGCCGGTCGGCACCGCGATCGAGTTGCTCGCGGCGATCCCCTCCATCATTTACGGCATGTGGGGCTTCTTCGTGATCGTGCCGTTCATGGCGCAGTACATCCAGCCCTGGCTGATCGACACGCTCGGCGACGTGCCGGTGATCGGCGCGCTGTTTCAGGGGCCGCCGTTCGGGACAGGGATCTTCACCGCCGCCCTCATCCTCGCCATCATGATCATCCCGTTCATCGCCGCGACGATGCGCGATGTCTTCCTCACCGTCCCGGCGGTCTACAAGGAATCCGCTTACGGGGTGGGCGGCACGACCTGGGAGGTGATGCGCTCGATCGTGGTGCCCTACACCCGCGTCTCGGTGGTGGGCGGGATCATGCTCGGGCTCGGTCGCGCGCTCGGCGAGACGATGGCGGTGACGTTCGTCATCGGCAACACCAACCGGATCACCACCAGCCTGTTCGGCCCCGGCAATACCATCGCCTCGCTGGTCGCGCTGGAGTTTCCCGAGAGCGAGGCCGGCAGTCTCAAGCTCGCCTCGCTGCTCGCGCTGGGTTTCCTGTTGTTCGTGATCTCGTTCATCGTCCTGGCGATCTCGCGGCTGATGCTGCGGCCCCGGCTGAGCGTGTGAGGAGGGCCGCATGAGCGCCACGATCGCGGCGCCAAGCCATCCCGGACCCGCCAAGGACATGCGGGTCGCCCGGCGGCTCAGCCGACGACGGCACCGGACGAATTTCGCGATCGAGGCGGCGTGCGTGCTCGCCACCCTTGTCGCACTGGCGTTCCTCGCCTCGATCCTGGCCACCTTGTTGTGGCTCGGGTTCGGCGGGCTGTCGCTCTCGGTGTTCACGCGCATCACGCTGCCGCCTGGCTCGCATGGCGGATTGCTGAACGCGATCGTGGGAAGCCTGATCCAGACGGCGCTCGGCACGCTGATCGGCACGCCAATCGGCCTGCTGGTCGGCACCTATCTCGCCGAGTATTCGCGCGACTCGATGCTGGGGAACGCCGTCCGGTTCGTCTCCGACGTGCTGCTCTCGGCGCCCTCGATCCTCATTGGCCTCTTCGTCTATGTGCTCGTGGTGAGGCCGTCCGGCGGGTTTTCCGGGATAGCGGGCTGCATCGCGCTCGCGGTGATCGTCATTCCTATCGTGGTGCGCACGACGGAGGACATGCTGCGGCTGATCCCGGTCTCGTTGCGGGAAGCGGCAATGGCGCTCGGGGCGCCGCGATGGAAGATGATCCTGTTCATCTGCTACCGCGCGGCCAAGGACGGCATCGTCACCGGAATCTTGCTCGCCGTTGCCCGCGTGGCCGGCGAGACCGCGCCGCTGCTGTTCACCAGTCTCGGCAATCTCAACTGGTCGGTGGGCCTCGGCAAGCCGATGGCGAGCCTGCCGGTCACCATCTATCAATACGCCGGATCGGCGTTCCAGGATTGGGTCCAGCTCGCCTGGGTGGGCGCGCTGCTGATCACGGTCGGCGTCCTGGCGGTCAACATCGCCGCCCGCGCGTTGCTGCGCGGACGGCACTGATGCGGGGATTGCGATGAGCACGACCGAACGTGAGATCAGGGCGCGTCAGCAAGTCATGGGCGGCTCGGCGGCCCAGCCCGAGGCGGGTCTCAACCCGCCGCGGATGTCGCTGCGCAACCTCGACTTCTTCTACGGCGACACGCGCGCGCTGAAGGGCATCAATCTCGACTTTCCCGACCGGCAGGTGACGGGATTGATCGGCCCGTCGGGTTGCGGCAAATCGACGCTGCTGCGGGTCCTGAACCGGATGTACGACCTCTATCCGGGACAGCGCGCCACCGGCGAGGTGTTGATGGACGGCGAGAACATCATCGCCGCCGATGTCGACCTCAACGATCTGCGGTCGCGCGTGGGCATGGTGTTCCAGAAGCCGACGCCGTTTCCGATGTCGATCTACGACAACATCGCGTTCGGCGTGAAGCTGCACGAGCGGCTGTCCAAGACACAGATGGACGAGCGGGTCGAGTGGTCGCTGACCCGCGCCGCGCTGTGGGGCGAGGTCAAGGACCGGCTGAACACCTCGGCGATGGGGCTGTCCGGCGGGCAGCAGCAGCGGCTCTGCATCGCGCGCACCATCGCGGTGCGGCCGGAGGTGATCCTGCTCGATGAGCCGACCAGCGCGCTCGACCCGATCAGCACGCTCAAGATCGAGGAGCTGATGGACGAGCTGAAGCACGACTTCACCATCGCGATGGTGACGCACAACATGCAGCAGGCGGCCCGCTGCGCCGATCAGGTGGCGTTCTTCTATCTCGGGGAACTCATCGAGGTCGGCACCGCGGCGCGGATGTTCACCGCGCCGAAGCTGCAGCGCACGCAGGAATACATCACCGGCCGCTTCGGCTGAGCCGGTCAGGAGGACACAGGATGTCGAGCGCGGCGGAACACATCATCAAGAGCTACGAGCAGGAGCTTAAGCAGCTCGGCAACATGCTCACCGAAATGGGAGGGATCGTCGAGAACCAGGTCGCGATGGCGTCGGAAGCGATCATGACCCGCGATTCCACCCTCGCGAGCAAGGTGGTGGAGGAAGACCCGCGCGTCGATGCGATCGAGCGCCAGGTGGAGCAACTGGTCATTCGCATGTTGGCGTTGCGCCAGCCGCTCGCGGGTGATCTGCGCCTCATCATCGCCGCCCTGAAAATCACCGGGGATCTGGAACGGATGGGCGACTACGCCTCGAACGTCGCCAAGCGGAGCATCGTGCTCGACCAGTTTCCACTGCCATACAGCCTCGGCGGTCTCGCGCACATGGCGCGGCTGGTGCAGGAGAACCTGAAGACGATCATCGACGCGGTGGGCGAGCAGGACGCGGACAAGGCGGTGGAGGTCTGGCGTTCGGATCAGGCGATCGACGACCTCTACAACACCATCTTCCGCGAGCTCATCACCTACATGATGGAAGACCCGCGCAACATCACGCCTTGCACCCATCTGCTGTTCATCGCCAAGAACCTGGAGCGGATCGGCGATCACGCGACCAACATCGCCGAGACCATCCATTACGCGGTGAAAGGCGAGAACCTGCCGGAAGCCCGGCCGAAAGGCGATACGTCCGCCTACGCTGTCGTGCGTCCGAGGGAGTGACGATGCGCGCGGGTGAAGAGGTGGCAGTGAGCAGCATGTCCGAACTGGCGTCGCATTCGTCGAAGCCGCTCGTCCTTGTGGTGGAGGACGAGGCGGCGCTGGCGACCATGCTGCGCTACAATCTGGAGAAGCAGGGTTTCCGGGTCGAGGAGGCGGTGGACGGCCAGGAGGCGCTTATGCGCATCGCCGAGGCGCAGCCCGATCTGGTCCTGCTCGACTGGATGCTGCCGGTGATGTCCGGCATCGAGGTGTGCCGGCAAATCCGCCGCCGGCCCGCGACGCGCGACCTTCCGGTGATCATGGTCACGGCGCGGACCGAGGACCAGGACGCGGTGCGCGGGCTCAATACCGGCGCGGACGACTACATCACCAAGCCGTTCAGCATGGAGGCGCTGCTCGCGCGGATGCGCGCGCTGCTGCGGCGCTCCAACGCCGTGCCGGCCAAGGGCCAGCTTGCCTTCCACGACATCTCGATGGATCTCGCGGCGCATCGCGTGCAGCGTGGCGGGCGGCCGATCCATCTCGGCCCCACGGAGTTCCGGTTGCTGGAGTTCTTCATGCAGCATCCCCGGCGCGTGTTCTCGCGCGAGGAACTGCTCGACGCGGTGTGGGGCCCGGACATCCACGTCGAGCCGCGCACGGTGGACGTACACATCCGGCGGCTGCGCAAGTCGGTCAACGCGACCGGCGAGCTCGACCTGGTTCGGACCGTCCGCGCGGCGGGATACTCGCTCGACACCGAACCCGTCTGAACCGCGATCCGCGCGCGGCGCGGGGGTGCGGCGGGCGGGCTCGACCCCATATCCGCTGGAACGCATGATGGCATCCGCTCGCGGCGGGCCTGCCGCGCAAGCATGATGGCGCGCAAGCATGATGGAAGGAACTACGCCATGTATCCCGACGTCTCTCTCTTCATCGACGGCAGCTGGACCAAGGCGGCTTCGGGCCAGAGCATTCCGGTGGTCAACCCCGCGAGCGGCGAGCGGATCGGCAGCGTGGCGCACGCCGAGCGCGTCGATCTCGACCGTGCGCTGGAGGCGGCGGAGAAGGGTTTCAAGGCATGGAGCCGCGTCTCGGCGTTCGACCGCTCCAAGCTGATGCGCAAGGCGGCCAATCTGCTGCGCGAGCGCGCCGACAGCATCGCCCGGCTGATGACGATGGAGCAAGGGAAGCCGCTGGTCGAGGCGAAGGGCGAGACGCTGGCCGGGGCGGATGTGATCGACTGGTTCGCCGAGGAGGCGCGCCGCACCTACGGCCGCGTTGTTCCGGCGCGCGCCGAGGGCATCTACCAGCTGGTCGTCAAGGAGCCGGTCGGGCCGGTCGCGGCCTTCACGCCTTGGAACTTCCCGATCAACCAGGTGGTCCGCAAGCTCTCTTGCGCGGTCGCCGCCGGGTGCTCGATCATCGTGAAGGCGCCGGAGGAGACGCCGGCATCTCCGGCCGAGCTGATCCGCGCCTTCGTGGACGCGGGCGTTCCGGCGGGCGTGATCAACCTGGTCTACGGCGTGCCGGCCGAGATTTCCGAGTACCTCATCCCGCACCCGGTCATCCGCAAGATCTCGTTCACCGGCTCCACCAGCGTCGGCAAGCAGCTCGCAGCGTTGGCCGGACAGCACATGAAGCGGGCGACGATGGAGTTGGGCGGGCACGCGCCGGCAATCGTGTTCGACGACGCCGACGTCGAAGTCGCGAGCAAGCTGCTGGCGGCGAACAAGTTCCGCAACGCCGGCCAAGTTTGCGTCTCGCCGACCCGGATGCTGGTGCAGGAGAAATCCTACGACAGCTTCGTCGAGAAATTCGTGACCGCCGCCAAGGCGGTGAAGGTCGGCGACGGCCAGGAGGCCGGCACCACGATGGGCCCGATGGCGAATCCCCGCCGGATCACCGCAATGGAGGGCTTCATCGCCGACGCGGTGAAATCGGGCGCGCAACTGCGCACCGGCGGCAACCGGATCGGCAACAAGGGCAATTTCTTCGAACCCACCGTGCTGACCAACGTGCCGCGCGAAGCGCGCGTGATGAGCGAGGAGCCGTTCGGGCCGCTCGCCATCATCAACCCGTTCGGCTCGTTCGACGAGGTTGTCGCCGAGGCCAACCGGGTGCCTTATGGCCTCGCCGCCTACGCCTATACCCGCTCCGCCAAGACCGCTCATGCGATCGCCGCCGCGGTCGAGACGGGCATGATCTCGATCAATCACCACGGGCTGGCGCTGCCGGAAGTGCCATTCGGCGGCGTGAAGGATTCGGGCTACGGCTCCGAAGGCGGCCTCGAGGCGATCGAGAGCTATCTCGTCACCAAGTTTGTCAGCCAGGCCGGGATCTGATCCCAGGGCGCGGGAGCCGCACAGCCTCCCGCGCCGTCCTGCCGGCATGAAGCAGTGCAGTAGCACTGGCGCACTAATTCGTGAGAGTCTAAGAAGCAGGTCAGCGACGCGGCGAACCGACCGCCGTGACCAGTCCTGAGCGATGTCGCGCGCGTGGTCCGCAGTCGGCGCGCGGCGGACACATGCGTGCGATCAGCAAGGAGAGACGATGTCGAAGGCATTCATCGCGCAGGTCATCCAGGGGTCGGCGGAGCTGACCGGCTCGGCGGCGAACCGCGCCGCTGGCGACCTGATGAGCGCGATCGTGAAGGAATTGAAGCGGAACGGCCGCTTCACGCTGCCGAGCTTCGGCACCTTCACCGTCCGCAAGACCAAGGCGCGCAAGGGGCTCAACCCCCGCACCGGCGAACAGATCAAGGTGAAGGCCGGCAAGACGGTCCGGTTCAAGGCCTCTCCGACGCTGAAGAAGACGGTTTGAGGGGCGGTCGCTCGTCCTCCTCCGCGACCGTACTCCCCTCCCCCAAGGGGAGGGGACTCTTTCTCCCTCTCCCCGTGCGGGAGAGGGTTGGGGTGAGGGGCGACTCGGCCGCCCGCGTGGTCACACGTCCACTTCCTCCACCGTGCGCGCCCGCTCCTGGATGAACTGGTAGCGCAGCTCAGGCTTTCGCCCCATCAGGCTTTCCACGAGCCCGCTCGTGTGCGCCCGGTCCTCGGGAAGCGCCACCACCTTCAGCAGCGTGCGCTTCGCCGGGTCCATCGTGGTCTCCTTCAGCGCCGATGGCGGCATCTCGCCCAGCCCCTTGAACCGGCTGACCTCGATCTTCGCCCCCGCCTTGAAGGATTTCAGCTTCCGCTCGCGATCAGGGTCCGACATCGCATAGACGGTGCGAGCACCCTGCGTCAGCCGATAGAGCGGCGGCTGGGCAAGGTAGAGGTGCCCGTGTCGGACCAGCTCGGGCAGTTCGCGGTAGAAGAAGGTGATGAGCAGCGAGGCGATGTGCGCGCCGTCCACGTCCGCGTCCGTCATGATGATGACACGGCCGTAGCGCAGCTTCGCGCGATTGAAGCGGTCGCCCACGCCGCAGCCTAGCGCCTCGATGAGATCCTTCAGCTCCTGGTTCTGCCGCAACTTGTCGGCCGAGGCGCTGGCGACGTTGAGGATCTTCCCGCGCAGCGGCAGTACCGCCTGGGTCTCCCGGTTGCGCGCCTGCTTGGCCGAGCCGCCCGCGCTGTCACCTTCCACAAGGAATATCTCGGTTTCGGCCGCGTTCTCCCGTGTGCAATCCGCCAGCTTGCCCGGCAAGCGCAGCCGGCGCGTGGCGGATTTGCGCGGGGTGTCCTTGCTCTCCTTGCGCCGCAGCCGTTCCTCGGCGCGGTCGATGACGAAAGCCAGAAGATTGTCGGCGCTGGCCGGGTCGCCTGCGAGCCAATGGTCGAACCGGTCGCGCAGCGCCGTTTCCACCAGCCGCGACGCCTCGCCGCTGGTCAGCTTCTCCTTGGTCTGGCCCTGAAATTGCGGATCGCGCAGGAACAGCGACAGCTTGGCCGCCATCGGCGTCAGCAGATCGTCGGCGACGATCTGGCCCGCCCGCCGGTTGCCGCGATGCTCGCCCCAGGCGCGCAGCCCCTTTAGGAGTGCCGCGCGGAACCCGGCCTCATGCGTGCCGCCCTGGGAGGTCGGCACCGTGTTGCAGTAGGAATGGAGAAATCCCTCCTCGCTTTCCAGCCACGACGCCGCCCACTCGACCCGCCCGCTCGGCTCGCCCTTCGGCCCGGCTGGCAGGTCTGCCTCACCCGCCCAGATTTGCGGCAGGACCCGCTCGGCATCGGCGATGTCGGCCTCCAGGCTGTCGCGCAACCCGCCCGGAAAATGCAGGACCGCCTCGGCCGGGGTTTCGTCCTTGGCGCCTCCCAGGAGCGACGGGTCGCAGGCCCAGCGGATTTGGACGCCCCGGAACAGGTATGCCTTCGACCGGCACAACCGGTACAACCGTGCCGGGGTGAACTGCAGCGACCCAAAGATGGTCGGGTCCGGGCGGAACCGGATGCTGGTCCCACGGCGATTGTGGACCGGTCCCGCGTTGACCAGCTTGGTGGTCGGCTTGCCGCGTGCGTAGCTCTGCGTCCAGAGCACGCGGTCCCGCGCGACCTCGACCTCCATGACATCCGACAGAGCGTTCACCACCGAGCTTCCGACGCCATGCAGGCCGCCGGCCGTCGCATACACCTTGCCGCCGAACTTGCCGCCCGAGTGCAGGGTGGTGAGGATCACCTCGAGGGCGCTGAGCGCCTTGAACTTCGGGTGCGGGTCGACCGGGATTCCCCGGCCGTTGTCCCGGACCGTCAGCCAGTTGCCCGGCGCCAGGGTCATCTCGATGAAACTGGCTTGGCCGGCGACTGCCTCGTCCATCGCATTGTCGAGGATCTCGGCGGCGAGATGATGAAGGGCCGGCTCGTCGGTGCCGCCGATATACATGCCGGGCCGGCGCCGCACCGGCTCCAGCCCTTCCAGCACCTCGATGTCCTTCGCGGAATAGCTATCGGCGTCCCGCCCCGGTTTGGACGGGCCGAACAAATCGTTCATGCTGTGTTCCCGAGTCTCCCTCGCACCCTATCCGGGGCGAGGGAGCCGCAGCAAGCCCGAACTCGGAGCCAATATGCCGTCCGCATGCTGTCGGCCCAATGCGCCGCCTAAGGAATGTTCCGGGCCAACCGCCGGTGCTCATGGGGGATCACTGCAAGATAGCGACAGAGGGCCGGGCGGTCGTCGCCTTGGTGGAACGAGGCCGCCCGCACGAGCGCCGTCCGATCTTCCTCCGACATGCGGCCGGCCTCGCGCAAATGGTCCGTCCAGTTCTCCATCCCCCAGACCTCCAGCCATCCGTCGGCATGGGCCACGTCTTCGTAAAGCTGCCAGAACAGCGCGCCGGCCCGGCCACGAACGCGCCGGACCTCGACCATCGCGGCGAGGAATTCATCCCGGTCGATCGGAGCCACGCGGTACTGCACGGTCTCGAACACTCGGCCGCGAGCGAGTTGCAGGAGGGGCGCGATCTCGGCGGCCGGCGCTTCGGAGGCGAGCGCCGGCGGAGCCGTCTGGCTGGCGGCGGAGGCGGGTGCCGCGTCGAGGCTGTGGCGCCGCACGGCGAACGCAAGGAGCAGGCCGAGGAGCGATGCCGCGAGCAGCGTATCGGACAAGCCGATCCTTGTGCCGATCCAACCCCAGCCGAACGATCCGAGGACCAGCGCCCCGTTATACGAGAGCTGATAGATCGCCAGGGCGCGGGCGCGCACCCAGGCCGGGGCGGCCAGTTGCGCGGCGGCCTGGGTGGTGGCGAAGGCGGAGACCCAGCCCACCCCGAACAGCAACATGCCGATGCCGGCTGGCAGCCAGTGGCGCGAGGCGGCCAGTACCGCGACCCCGGCGAAGGAGAAGATGCTGGCGACGACGACGATGGCGCTTCGGTCGGCGTGCTTGCGGAGCGCCGGCAGGCCGAGGCCGGACACCACGCCGCCGGCGCCCATCACGCCGAGAATGAGCCCGTACATGCCGGCGCCGAGCCCTAGTTGCTCGCGCACCACCAGAGGCAGCAGCGCCCAGGGCGCGGCGGCTGGGAGCGAATAGGCGAAGATCCGGATCATCGCCGATTGCATGGCCGGCGTGTTGCGCACAAAGCGCGTCCCGGCGCGCATCGCGCTCAACAGGTGCTCGCGGGGAAACGCGCTGTGTGCCCCTCTGCGCCGCCACGTGACCAGCGCCGTGATCACCGCGCCGATCGATAGCGCATAGAGGGCGAAGGCATAGCCGGTGCCGGCCAGCACCACCAGGAAACCGGCCAGCGCCGGGCCGATCGCGCGGGCGATGTTGAAGCCGATGCCGTTGAGCGCGATGGCCTGGACAAGATCCTCCCGGGGCACGATTTCGGGCACGATCGCGCCCCAGGCCGGACTGGTCATAGCCGATCCGACGCCGATCGCGAAGGTGAGGGCCAGCAACCCCCATACGCCGGTGGCGCCCGCGATGGTGAGGGCCGCGAGCAGGGCGGCGGCGAGCATCGTCCAGATCTGAGTGCCGATCAGGAACAGCCGCCGGTCGATGATGTCGGCGAGCGCGCCGGCGGGCAGGGCCAGCAGGAACATCGGCAGGATCGTCGCGGCCTGCACCAGGCTGACGGTCAGGGCGTTCGGCGACAAGGTTGTCATCAGCCAGCCCGCGCCGGTGTTTTGCAGCCAGGTGCCGAGTGCCGTGATGACGGAGGCGATCCACAGGCTGCGAAACGTGCCGTGCCGCAGCGGCACGAGGGCGGGGGGGAGGCGCATCAGGGCGAGGGCCAGCCCAGAGCGGGCCAGCCCGGTGGCCAGGGCGCGGATACCCGGATGCGGACCGTGGACCCGACCATGATCGGCCGCTCGGTCATCCCCCAGTCGAAGCGGTGGATCACGCCCGTCGCCACGAAGCCGGTCCGGTTGCGCTCCAAGCTGAGCTCGAGCGGATGCGTCTGGCCGTGCATGGTGAGCATTCCTCGGACGGCGCCGGAGGCGCAGCCGCCACGATACACCAGTGTGGGGAACGCCGCCGCGTCGAGGAACGATGGCGACACCACGTCGTCGCGGACCGACTGCTGCGGCATGAACAGGCTCGCGGCCTCGATCGTCAGTTCGACCACACATCGGTCGGCGTCGTTGCCGTCGAAATGGACCGATCCCCGGAAGCGCATGAAATTGCCGTCCACGGGCATCATGCCGAGCGCGTAGGCCCGAAGCGCGACTTCAGCGCCAGGCGGCGACAGGCTCATGGTCCGGGGCTCGGCAAGACCCGGAACGCCGCCGATCAGCATCGCCGCGACGAGCACCGCGCGAGGCGGCCTGCCTCGGCCGGTGCTTCGCGCCGCGTAGTGCCGCCTTGACGCCTGGTCGGGCATGGTCTCTCCCGATCCTCCTCGGATCAACTGTAACGCCGGATCAACCGTGGGAGGAGTGTAGATGAACCTCGAGGGCAAGGCGGCCTTTATCACCGGGTCGACCAGTGGTATTGGCCTCGGCATCGCGCGAGCGCTGGCAAGCGACGGCGCCGCGGTGATGCTCAACGGCTTCGGCGACCCGGCGCAAATAGAAGATCTGCGGAGCGGCATCGCCGTCGAGTTCGGCGTACGCGCGGGCTACGCGCCAGCCGACATGGCCCAACCGGCGCAAATCGCGGCGGCGGTGCGCCAGACGGCGGACCAGCTGGGCTCGCTCGACATCCTGGTGAACAACGCTGGGATCCAGTTCACCGCCACCATCGAGGATTTCCCCGACGAGCGCTGGGACGCGGTGATCGCGATCAACCTCTCCGCCGTGTTCCACGGCATGAAGGCGGCGATCCCGTTCATGAAGCGGAAAGAGTGGGGACGCATCATCAATGTGGCCTCGGCGCACGGCCTAGTCGCAAGCGCCCAGAAAGTCGCCTACGTCGCCGCCAAGCACGGCGTGGTGGGGATGACGAAGGTGGCGGCGATCGAGCTCGCCAATAGCGGCGTGACCGCCAACGCGATCTGTCCCGGCTGGGTGCGGACCCCGCTGGTCGAGAAGCAGCTGCGCGACCGTGCGGCGGCCCAGGGGCGCGGGATCGAGGAGGTGACCGAGGCCCTGCTGGCAGAGAAGCAGCCGATGCGGCAATTCTCGACGCCGGACCAGATCGGCGCGCTGGCGGTCTTTCTCTGCTCCGAGGCGGCCGGCACGATCACGGGAGCGCCGCTTTCAATCGACGGCGGCTGGCTCGCGCAATAGGATTTCCCTCCCCGGGATCCAAGGCGGGCCTCCGGGGTCGATACCGAGACAGGAGCCGGGCGTGACCATATTGGTGACGGGTGTTGCGGGTTTCGTCGGGCACCACGTCGCCCAAGCACTCCTGGCGCGCGGCGACCGCGTGCTCGGCGTCGACAATCTCAACGCCTATTACGACGTCCGGCTGAAGTGCGCGCGGCTCGCCATCCTCCAGGAGGTCGCCGGCTTTGCCTTCCAGGCGCTCGACATCTCGGATCGCGCCGCCATGCACGACCTTGCGGCGCGGAACCCGGACATCCGGGGCATCGTCCACCTCGCCGCGCAGGCCGGGGTGCGGCACTCCCTGGTCGACCCGTACGCCTACGTGCAGGCCAACGTCATGGGCCATCTGGTCGTTCAGGAGACGGCACGGCGTCTCGGCCGTCTTGAGCATCTTGTGTATGCCAGCTCGTCCTCGGTGTATGGGGCGAACCAGTCCTTGCCCTTCCTGGAG
>CAWCHV010000007.1:0-1135000 GCA_963795435.1 uncultured Alphaproteobacteria bacterium | reverse complement strand
TGCCCGGCCCGCTCCACCCATTCTCCGCTTACCCACACGTATTGCGCACCGTCCCAGTCATAATGTCCGGGCTTCCAGATCAGGGACACCGAAGACCGGGGCGGCGCCGGCACCATCTCAGGCCGTGGTGCCGGGACAATCGGGTAAGCCGGATATGTTGCCGTGCACGCACTAAGGCCGAGAGCGCTGAACAACACGAGAACGATTCCTCTAGCGACTAGAACCTCCCTCAGCCGGTAAGGCGATGTCCAGGACGATCCTCCTACGCGCAAGCAACCCTGCAAACTACGACTAGCATTCTCAATTCGTAGCGATGTACTCGATTTGTTGCCCTGACGGCGGTTTCGATCTGTGTGCCCTTGGAGGCTGTCACGAGAGCCGCGCTGCTCTTACCCGCATTCAACGAGCCGTCATTCCGCAGGCGGCTTGATCCGCTGATCTGCCCCTCACTGATGCGAGCTGCCGCACCGCCCCGCACCAAATCGCGCTCCTTGCTCATTGATTGGCACTCAATTGGCGAGACTGCTAAAAGATCGCGACTGGTAGGGTCATTGGCGTTGCACCGGTCGCAAAGCTTCAGCACTGGGAGGATCCCATGAATTTTCGTCCGCTGCACGATCGGGTCGTGATCCGTCGGCTGAATGCCGAGGAAAAGACCGGGGGTGGCATCATCATACCCGACACCGCGCAGGAAAAGCCGATGGAAGGTGAAGTCATCGCCGTCGGCCCCGGTGCGCGCGACGAGCAGGGCCAGATCGTGCCGCTCGACGTCAAGGCCGGCGACCGCATCCTGTTCGGCAAATGGTCGGGCACCGAGGTGAAGCTCGATGGCGAGGAGCTCCTCATCATGAGGGAGAGCGACATCATGGGCATCATCGAGGGCGCTCCGGCGGCGAAGAAGAAGGCGGCCTGATCCAGGCGCCCAACAAGATCAGTCGATAAGAATCGCGGAAGGACACTCACTATGGCTGGCAAGGACGTACGGTTCGGCGGCGACGCCCGGCAGCGGATGCTGCGCGGGGTGGACATTCTCGCCGACGCGGTGAAGGTGACGCTCGGGCCGAAGGGCCGCAACGTGGTGCTCGACAAGAGCTACGGCGCGCCGCGCATCACCAAGGACGGCGTGACCGTCGCGAAAGAGATCGAGCTCTCCGACAAGTTCGAGAACATGGGCGCGCAGATGGTGCGCGAGGTCGCCAGCAAGACCAACGACATCGCCGGCGACGGCACCACCACCGCCATCGTGCTGGCCCACGCCATCATCCGTGAGGGCGGCAAGGCGGTTTCCGCCGGCATGAACCCGATGGACCTCAAGCGCGGCGTCGATCGCGCTGTCGCGTCCGTGGTGGACGAGCTCAAGAAGCGCAGCAAGAAGATCACCACCGAGGCCGAGACCGCGCAGGTCGGCACCATCTCGGCGAACGGCGAGGCCGAGATCGGCCGGATGATCGCGGAAGCGATGCAGAAGGTCGGCAACGAGGGGGTCATCACGGTCGAGGAGGCCAAGGGCATCCAGACCGAGCTCGACGTGGTCGAGGGGATGCAGTTCGACCGCGGCTACATGTCGCCGTATTTCATCACCAACGCCGAGAAGATGACGGCCGATCTCGATCAGCCGTACATCCTGATCCACGAGAAGAAGCTCTCCAGCCTGCAATCCCTCCTCCCGCTGCTCGAAGCCGTCGTGCAGTCGGGCCGTCCGCTGCTCATCATCGCGGAGGACGTCGAGGGCGAGGCGCTGGCGACCCTGGTGGTCAACAAGCTGCGCGGCGGCCTCAAGGTCGCGGCGGTGAAGGCGCCGGGCTTCGGCGATCGCCGCAAGGCGATGCTCGAGGACATCGCGATCCTGACCGGCGGCCAGATGATCAGCGAAGATCTCGGCATCAAGCTCGAGACCGTGACGCTCGCCATGCTCGGCCGCGCCAGCAAGGTGCTGATCGAGAAGGAGAACACCACGATCGTCGAAGGCGCCGGCGAGAAGAAGGCGATCCAGGGCCGCTGCGCGCAGATCCGCGCCCAGATCGAGGAGACCACGTCCGACTACGACCGCGAGAAGCTGCAGGAGCGGCTGGCGAAGCTCGCCGGGGGCGTCGCGGTGATCCGCGTCGGCGGCTCCACCGAGGTCGAGGTGAAGGAGCGCAAGGACCGCGTCGATGACGGCCTGCACGCGACGCGCGCCGCCGTCGAGGAGGGCATCGTGCCCGGCGGCGGCGTCGCCCTGGCCCGCGCCTCCCAGGTGCTCGCCACGCTGAAGGGCGACAACGACGATCAGCGCTTCGGCATCGAGGTGGTGCGAAAGGCGCTGCAATCGCCGCTGCGTCAGATCGCCGAGAACGCCGGCGAGGACGGCGCGGTGATCGCCGGCAAGGTGCTAGACAAGGACGAGTACGCCTGGGGCTTCGACGCCCAGTCCGGCGAGTTCAAGGACCTCGTGCGTGCCGGCATCATCGACCCCACCAAGGTCGTGCGCTCGGCGCTGCAGCACGCGGCCTCGGTCGCCTCGCTGATGATCACCACCGAGGCGATGGTGGCTGAGCGTCCGAAGAAAGAAGAACCCGCTATGCCACCGGGCGGCGGCATGGGCGGAATGGGTGGTATGGATTACTGACCACGAACGACGGCGTCTGTTGAGCGAGGCACTCGGTCGGGCAATCCGGTCGAGTGCCTTCTTCTCCCCGCCGCTGAGCCATGAGGCCCCACCGCACGCAGTATTCTTTCCTCTTCTTTCATGCGTGCTGTTTCGGAAGGCGCAGGTGAAAAGACACTTCTCGGAAGCGGTCACGAAGGCTGTGTCGGTTCCACTTGGGGGCGTCCACTGGCACGCGAGCCCGCGCAACTAAGGTCGATTGTGTGTTACGAATCAGGCCCATCCGGCGCTCCTGGACGACGAAGATGCGGTCGGCGTCGCAGCGCACCCGAGCGCGCGCCGCATGGCCGCGGTCCAATGAGCAGCAGTTTTCCTTGTGCCTTGGCGCTCATCGGCTCGCTTCCGCGATGACTTGCAACACAGTGTCGTCCCGAGTTTTGAAGATCGCTTCGCCCGGCGAGTCACGTCCTCCTCCGCGTCACTTCGTACAGGCCATATCGGGCGCGATCAGATGATGCCGCCATTCGCGCGGAGAACCTCACCGTTAATCCAGCCACCATCCGGCCCGGCGAGGAAGGCCACCGTAGCAGCGATGTCGGCGGGCTGCCCCAGTCGCTCGAGCGGCGCGAGCTTGGCAAGATGGTCGACGACCTCCTGTGACTTATACCAGGACTCTCTGATTAGTACCCATGCGCCCAGTCTCGCAGCCCAAGGGACATGATTCTCCAAGGTTGATCGACGAGTTTGTTCCAGGCGTCGCAGCAATGGTCGACCAGGTTGTCGTAGCAGGTGAACACTCGGTTGGAGAGCCAGTTGTCGCGCATGAACTCCCACACGTTCTCTTGCGGGTTCAGCTCTGGGCATTTGGCGGGCAGCGACACGATTGTGAGGTTGTCGGGCACGACGAGCTTCTCGGACGTGTGCCATCCGGCTTGATCGACAAGAAGCGCCGCGTGCCGTCCGGGCGCGACCTGCGCCGAGATCGCCGCCAGATGCAGGCCCATCGCCTCGGTGTTGCACCAGGGCAGGATCAGGCCGACGCTCTTGCCCTCTTTGGGGCAGATGGCACCGAAGATGTAGGTCGAGGCCGTGCGCTGGTCGTGTGGGGCGGATGGCCGGGTGCCGCGTTTCGCCCAGCGTCGCGTGATCTTGTTTTTCTGACCGATGCGCGCTTCATCGCCGAACCAGATCTCTACATCGCCGGGAGCGACGCCCTTCTGGCGCGCGATCGCGTCCAGCTGCGCGGGGAAGCTTTTTTAAAAGCCTCGATGGCGCCCTCGGCCTGCGCGTGATGACGCGGACGCGCGGACAGCTTGCGATACCCCATCGCGCGCAGCTCGCGGCCGAGCGTCTGCTTGGCGATGGTGACCTGGAACTCGTCCCAGACCCATTGGCACAGGTCGATGATGCGCCAACGCACCACGCCATGAATCGCGGGGATCGGCCCGCTCTCGATCATCTCGGCCAGCGCCGCGCGGTGCCTGTCGTTCAGCCGCGACGGCTGACCGGGCGCCTTGCGATCGACCAGGCCGTCCGGGCCATGGGTGTTGAGCTTGACCACCCAGTCGCGCACGATCTGCAACGTCACACCGCCGATCCGGGCCGCCTCCGTGCGGCTCGCACCATCGTAGATCGCCGCCAACGCCAGCAATCGCCGCGCCTGCGGACCGTCCTTGCTCCGGCGGGCAGCGGACCGCAGCTGCGACGCATCAAAATCGGCCCGAAGCGGGATCGGCATGGCGAACTCCTGCGTTCGCCGTCTTGAATCAGAACGCCGCCGCGTCGGGGAAGCCCCTCGAGTTCACAATCTCGAAGCCTTGGTATTACCGTTGAGAAACAGATCGGTCGCGGTCGGCCCGGGAGCGACGGCGTTGACGGTGATGGCTTTCCCACGCAGCTCCTTCGCCAGAATGCTCGTCATCGCCTCGACGGCTGCCTTGGTCGCCGCGTAGGCAGCGTAGGTCGGCTGCAACAGGCCGGTGACGCTGGAGGAGAAGTTGATGATGCGGCCGCCGGACCGCAGCCGGGTCGCGGCCTCCCGCAGCGTGTTGAACGTGCCCTTCAGGTTGACCGCGATCTGCCGGTCAAAGGCCGCGTCGTCGGTCTCTGCAACGGTGGACAGGATCATGATCCCGGCGTTGTTGACCAGCACGTCCACGCCACCCAACGCGGCCTCCGCCGCGTCGAACATCCGGCGCACGGCACTAGGGTCGCTGACGTCGGCCTGCACTCGCAGCGCGCGACCCCCACCCCCCTCGATCCTGCGGACCAGTGCTTCTGCGGGAGCCGCCTGTCCGGCGAAGTTCACCAGGACCGCGAAGCCGTCCCCCGCCAGGCGTTCGGCAACCGCAGCGCCGATGCCGCGCGATGCGCCGGTGACGATCGCTACTCTGTTTTCTGCCTCGTTCATGGCGCTCTCCGCTACCTGTTCACCCCATACGGGGGCAGCGCGACGCTGTTCAGCACGTCGAACAATGGGATAGATCGCTGGAATAGCGGTTCCAAGTCCGACAGCGAAGGCCGGACGAGGCTCACCCGTGAGCCGCGGCCAGGAGAATCAGCGAACCCGATGGTCGAGATGGATGACGCCGTGCCTCGACTCGCGTTGGGCGGCAAGGTTTACATGACCCCCGAGGGGCACACCCGGCTGACGCAAGAGTTCGCCGGGCTGATGCGGGTCGAATGGCCGCGGGTGGTTGATATCGTCTCCTGGGCTGCGGCCAACGCCGATCGCAGCGAGAACGCCGACTACCAGTACGGCAAGCAACGGCGGCGCGAGATCGATCGCCGGGCGCGTTTTCTGGCCAAGCGGCTCGAGAACGCCGAGGTCGTCGACCCATCGGCAGCGAGAACGTGCCCCTGCTGCGCCGGCGTTGGATGCCTGGCCTGCCGCAATTGGCCGCCTATGACGCGAGCCAAAAGGCGGCGGAAAGCGCGTCAGGGATGATGCTATTAGCCCCGCTCATTACCCGTGTCTTCGCGCCAGCGTATGCGGAAGAGGCGCGCAACATTTTCTTGCGCAACTACTCGGCTTGGCGGAAATCCCACGGCGAAGACGAGGGGGAGCTTTCAGTCAAGGCCGCTCGGGCGGGCGACCTTGAGAGCGAGGCTGCGGGACTGTGTGGAAACAGATTCGAGCCCGTGACACACGGGCCACTTTGGCCCGGAGGCATCTGCGCGAGGCGGAGGCCGCCGCTAGGACGGCCACGGCAGCCGAGGCGACCGTGATGCTGGCCCAGACTGAGGCGCAGCAGCTCATCGCCGCCGGCGACGAGCTGGACGCCGGGGTGCTGCCATAACTGGCGAGCAGCAAGGCGCGCTGGACATGCTGCGCAAGCGGGCCGGCTTGCACCCGCTCTGGATGCGGCTGTGTTGCCCACTAAAGGCTGTGGAGGCGAAAGCGCGCGGCCCGGCTGTGCAAGTCTGTGGTGACGCTGGGCTACCTTGGCGCGGATGCCCCGGTGCCGGCCTCCCGAGGCGATGTGCGCGATGCCGTAGATGCGGTGTTCGCCGCCCGGATCGCCACCCTGCGCTTAGAGGCGGCCGGCACCCGCGCCGCCGGACGTGCCCGGCAGGAGGCAGCGTGCGCCGCGCAGCGGGAGGCGGATGGAATCCGGGCCGATCTGCGGGTCTGGGCCGCTGCCGATACCGAGGTCCGTGCCTGGATGGCCAGCTGGAGCGACCCGCACGCTGCCGACCATGTGGACGCTGTGCAGCGACGACTAGACCTGCAGGAGCGGGCGCTCGCTTTCGACTTCGCCATGCGGCTGCGGGAGGCCGAGTTCCTGGCGCGCGTGGAGAAGTGGGACCCAGCTTGGGCTCAGGGTAAGCGCATCAAGATGAGAGATTTGCGCCCCCGTCTGCTCGAGGCCCTGGCGTTGCTGGCGCCCTGCATCGTCAGCACAGTCTGCAAAGCGGCCAATTACGGCTGCTTCTTTGATGGCCAGGCCCAGCCGCCCGCCCGCTCTCCCTTCCGATCGATCTGCTAATCTATGATGAGGCCGGACAGGTCCTGCCCGACCATGGTCTGCTTCTGCTCGGCCTTGCGCGGCGGGCGGTGGCGGTAGGCGATATCCACCAGCTGGAACCGATTCCCAGCTTCTCGGATGTGGCTGATAGCGCGCTGATGAGCGCCGCGGGCGCAGACTCGACGACGTGCGACAAACTTTCGCGTGATGGGGCTGGATCATGCTGGCGGTTCGGTCATGCGCCTGTTCCAGCGCGTGACTGCCTCCTCTGAGGACGGGGGTGCCCTGCCCGGCATCATGCTGCGGCATCCCTACGCTCCGTGCCGCAGGTCATCGGCTATTGCAATGAGCTCGTCTACCGCGGCCAGCTGGTTCCGCTGCGATCTCCGGTAGAAGCCCCCTCAGTGCCGCCCATGGCGTGGGCGCATCTTCGCGGCGATGCCCGCCGGGCGGGACCCGCCAACCGTCCGCCACATCGCCCTCAACCTGCTGCGATCCGCCCCGGGCAAGCAAAGCCTCGCCGTCAAACGAAAATCCGCCGAATGGGACGACGCCTTCCTCCTCAACGCCATCACTCAGGCGGGTTCCCCTGACCGTGGCGGGCTCAGCATCACTTCGACCGGAGAGCCGTCGCGGTCGATTCGCTATTCTCATACCCGAATGGTGCGCGGCGTTCATGGCGGATTCCGCCATGTCGCGACTCTCGGCAGAACAACCGAGGGAAAGGTGTCCCGCTTTGACGGTGTAAGCGCCGGAGCGGGACGGAAATCGGCCTTAGCCCGTTGAAGGATAAATCATTTGCTCAAACGCAATGGTGCCCAGGGGCGGAATCGAACCACCGACACTGCGATTTTCAGTCGCATGCTCTACCAACTGAGCTACCTGGGCAGCAGGCACCGTTGAGGCGCAGGCCATAACCCAACGCCGCCGCGCGATCAAGCCACGGTCAGCGGGCCGGGCGAACCGCTCGGGCGCGTTCTCGCCGTCAGTCCGGCGATTCCCGCGAGAATCCCTCCGCGTCCCCCTCATCCTCGCGGACCGGGATGCGGTATTGCCCGGTGAACCAGCGGCCGAGATCGACCTCGGTGCAGCGTGCGCTGCAAAATGGCCGAAAGCGCGACTGAGCCGGCTTTCCGCAGACCGGGCATGGTTTGGCGTGCGTCATGTCAGGTCCTCTCCATTACCCACCCGCAGGAGCGCAGCGTGGGATCGCTGCGGAGGATCAAGGGACGGCCGGTTCGTCGTGCAAGATCGGGCAGTGCGACCGGATCGGCTTGCAGCGCGGCGATTATCGCGGGCGCCGCCCGCAGTATCGGCGCGCGGTCGGGGTGAGAGGCAGACTGGCGGGCCGCGTGACGCAGGGCGGACAGCCCGGCCGCGTGCGGACCGCGGAGGAGTTCGTGCAGCGGCGGATGCACGCGCGGCCGCACGATCTCGGCGAGGCCCAGGGCGGTGAACCCGAGGAAGCGCGGCCGCAGCGGATCCTGCCGCAGCAATTCGAAAAACTGGGACTCAAGCGCCAGGCGGCGGCGCGGCGACAGGCCGGCGAGATCGACCAGGATCGCGCCCGACAGATTGCGTAGCCTGATCTGCCGTGCGGTCACCGGCAGGATCTCGCGATTGAACCCAAGCTGCGAGGCGGCCTTGTCCCGCCGGCCGGACGAGGCGCCGCCCGTGTCGACATCGATTGCCACCAAGGCCGGGGTCGGTTGGATATGCAGGCGGCCGCCGGACGGCAGCGCGATTTCAGATAAGGCGAGTTCGTCGATCGCTGTCTCCACGGCATCGCTGCCAGGCTCGTGCGTCACGCTGATGCGGTCGCCGAAGCGCGGCCGCAGGAGAGCAACGAGCGCCGGATCGTCGGCCAGGATCGCGGCCTCGGGATAGCGGTCGGCCATGATCTCAACCCCGCCGGGGCCGCCGCGCAGCAGGGCAGGCGGCCCGTTTCCGACGATCTCGCGGTCGGGGTCGGACAGGTTTGCGGTGAGGCGCGGACCCTTGCCGCCCTGCGCGGAGCGGGTAACGCGCACCGCAAGGACGGTCCCCTCGCTGACGCCCCTGCCGCCTTCGCTGTCCGGCAGGAAGCCCTCGGCACCCGGTAGGGCGACGAAGCAGCCCGCCATTGCGGGAACTCTCGCGCTGACCCGTCCGCGCAGGAGGTCGCCCACGCCATCCGGAGCGCCGGGCCGCCAGATCGCGTAATCGTGCAATTCGCTGCCCCCGCGCACCACAGCGATACGAACCTCGCCCGGGCTGGACAGGGCGAGAATACGGGTCGTCACGGCATCGGCCATCCCAGACCGCGCAGCAGCTGAGCGGTCTCGAACAGCGGCAATCCGACGACGTTCGAGTAGCTGCCCGACAGGAAGCGGATGAATGAGGCCGCCCGGCCCTGGATCGCGTAGCTGCCCGCCTTGCCGTGCCACTCGCCCGAATCAAGATAAGCTCGCTTTTGCGGGAGGGTGATCCTCGACAGACCCAGGATGCTCTCCACGACCCGCTCGGATCGCCGACCGTCAGGGGCGGTCAGCACCACCGCGGTGATGACCCGGTGCCGGCGGCCGGAGAGGAGGTCGAGGCACGATGATGCCTGGGCCGCCGTAACCGCCTTCGGTAACATTCGCCGCCCGACCGCGACAACGGTATCGGCAGCTAGGATGAAACAACCGTCGGGCTCGGAAATGCAGGCCGCCTTGGCGCGAGCAAGCCGCTCGGCGCAGTGTCGGGGCAGCTCGGCCGGCAGCGGACTCTCGTCGACCTCGGGGTCGTGGACCCGATCGGGTGTTATGCCGATCTGGGCCAGCAGGGCCAGCCGCCGCGGGCTGGCGGACGCCAGGATCAGGCGCGGCCGGATCACTTCTTTCGGTCGGTGCGTCGGTCCAGCTAGTTCAATCGGCCCAGCTACTTGAATCGAAACGTGATCCGACCCTTGCTGAGGTCGTAAGGCGTCATCTCGACGTTCACACGATCCCCGGCCAAGACGCGGATCCGGTTCTTCCGCATCTTGCCGCTGGTGTGGGCCAGGATGGTGTGCTCGTTGTCCAGCTTCACGCGGAACATGGCGTTGGGCAGAAGCTCCATCACCATGCCGCTGAACTCGATCATGTCTTCTTTCGACATCAGGCCTCGTTCTATTGAGTGATTGTCGCGCCGGAACATGATGCTCCGGACCACGCGGGTCAAGCAGGGCGGGTCAAGCAGGGCGGGTCAAGCAGGGCGGGTCACGCGGGCCTCGGGTTGAGGCGAAGGGCCACGCTGCGGGCGTGGGCGTGAAGCCCCTCGGCTTCCGCCAGTGCCACGGCGGCCGGGCCGACCTCGGCTAGCGCGCGCGCGTCCGCCGCGACCCAAGTGGTGCGCTTGAGAAAGTCGAACACCGACAGACCGGAGGCAAAGCGTGCGGTGCGCCCGGTCGGCAGCACATGGTTCGGCCCGGCAACGTAGTCCCCGATCGCCTCGGGGCAGAACCCGCCCAGGAACGCCGCTCCGGCGTGGCGCACGCGGGCGAACAGGGTCTCGGGGTCGCGCACCATGATTTGCAAATGCTCGGGCGCCAGCCGGTCCACCAGTTCAATTGCCTCGTCCCAGCTCCGCGCGAGGATGATCGCGCCATGCGCCTGCCAGCTCGCCCCGGCGATCGCCGCGCGGGGCAGGGCGGGGATCTCCGTCGCCACGGCCTCGGCGACGGCGCTCGCGAAGGTCGGGTCGTCGGTGATCAGGATGGCTTGCGCCGCCTCGTCGTGCTCGGCCTGCGCCAGCAGGTCCATGGCCACGAGACGGGGGTCGTTGTCGCGGTCGGCCAGGATCACAACCTCGGATGGGCCGGCGACCCCGTCGATCCCCACCCGCCCGAACACCTGCCGCTTGGCTTCCGCGACGTAGGCGTTGCCCGGTCCGACAATCCGGTCCACCGCCGCGATGGTCGCCGTGCCCCAGGCCAGCGCCGCGATCGCCTGCGCGCCGCCGACCCGGTAGATCTCGTTCACGCCGGCCCGCCGGGCGGCGGCGAGGACCAGCGGGTTGAGCACGCCGTCGGGGCTCGGGACGCACATCGCGATGCGGCGGACGCCGGCGACGCGGGCGGGCAGGGCGTTCATCAGGACGGAAGACGGATAAGCGGCCTTGCCACCCGGCACGTAGAGCCCGACCGCGTCGAGCGACGTCCAGCGCATCCCGAGCGTGAGGCCCGCCGCGTCCGTGGTGCGCAGGTCGGCGGGAAGCTGAGCCTTGTGGAACGCCTCGATCCGGCGCGCAGCGAGGTCGAGCGCGTCGGCAAGGTCGGCCGGAATGCTCGCCACCGCCGCGTCGATCTCAGCCGGCGTGATCCGCAGCCGCTCCGGGGTCATCGGCAGCCGGTCGAAGCGGCACGTGTATTCGCATAGCGCCGCGTCGCCGCGCGCCCGCACGGCGGAAATGATTGCCGCGACAGCCCGGTCGACCCGCTCCGTCGTTTCGCGCGCCCCGGCGAGCAACGCATCGAAGGCCGACGCGAAGCCGGGATCCGCGGTCGAGAGGCGCTTCACGAGAGGGCGGTTCGGAAGCGGTTGATCCAGCCGCCGATCGCCTCCGGCCGTGTTTTGAGCGCGGTGCGGTTGACTATGAGGCGGCTGGTGATCCCGGCGATCACTTCGGTCTCGACCAGGCCGTTGGCCTTCAGGGTCGAGCCGGTCTGCACCAGATCCACGATCAGTCGCGAAAGGCCGAGGCCGGGGGCGAGCTCCATTGCGCCATTAAGGCTTACCACGTCGGCGTGGACGCCGCGCGCGGCGAAGTGGCGGCGGGCGATCGTCGGATACTTGGTGGCGACCCGGACGCGGGACCAGCGGGTCGGGTCGTCGGAGCCTGCCGTCTCGCGCGGCTCGGCGACCGAGATGCGGCAGATGCCGATGCCGAGATCGAGCGGGGCGTAGATTTCCGGATAGTCGAATTCCATCAGCACGTCGGCGCCGCAGATGCCGATCTGCGCCGCACCGAAAGCCACGAAGGTCGCCACGTCGAACGGCCGCACCCTCACCACGTCGAGGTCCGGGTCATCGGTGGGGAAGCGCAGCCGCCGGCTGTCCTCGTCGGCGTAGTCGGCGGCGGGGTGGACCCCCGCTCGGTCGAGCAGTTCGCCGCACTCTCCCAGGATGCGCCCCTTCGGCAGCGCCATAACGAGCGGGCCGGTCGCTTCGGGCTCCAGGGCTGCGGCCTTGTAGGGCGCGGTCATCGGTCTCCTCCGGCGGCCTTGGTATCCCGGCTGAGGCTCGGCCGGGGGCGGCTTGCGGGGCTCTACACCCTCGCGGCGGCGGTCGGGAAGCCTCAGCCCCTCAGACGTTCTATGTCCGCCCCGCAGGCCGCGAGCTTCTGCTCCAATGCCTCGTAGCCTCGATCCAGATGATAGACCCGGTTCACCACGGTCTCGCCCTTCGCGGCCAGTCCAGCCAGGACGAGGGAGACCGAGGCACGCAGGTCGGTCGCCATTACAGGCGCGCCCGAGAGCGCTGGCACCCCGCGGACAATGGCGGAGGCCCCGTGAACGTTGATCCGCGCGCCCATTCGGTTGAGTTCCAGGACGTGCATGAAGCGGTTCTCGAAGATCGTCTCCGTCACCATCGCCGCCCCCTCGGCGACCGACATCAGCGCCATGAACTGGGCCTGCATGTCGGTCGGGAAGCCGGGATAGGGCTCGGTCATGCAATCGACGCCTCGGAGCCCATTCATCCGGCGGGCGATGAGGCAGTCATCCGCTTCGGACAGTTCGACACCCGCCTCCGCCAGGACCCGGACAAGCGCGCCCAGATGCTCGATCCGGGCATGTCGCAGCCGGATTTCTCCTCCGGTAATCGCGGCGGCGCAGAGGTAGGTGCCGGTCTCGATGCGATCGGGGACGATGCTGTGTTCGGCGCCATGCAGCCGCTCCACGCCCTCGACAGACAGCCGGTCGGTCCCGATCCCCTCGATCCGCGCGCCCATCGCGCGAAGGCAGAGGGCAAGGTCGCCGATCTCCGGCTCACGGGCGGCGTTGGCGATTACCGTCTCGCCGTCGGCGAGGCTCGCGGCCATGAGCAGGTTCTCGGTGGCGCCCACCGAGGCGAAGGGCAGCACGATGTTGGCGCCTCGGAGGCGTCCGCGGGTGGCGGCATGGATGTAGCCGCCGTCCAGCCGGATCCTGGCGCCCATCTGTTCGAGGCCCTTGAGGTGCAGATCGACCGGCCGGGTGCCGATGCCGCAGCCGCCCGGCAGCGAGACGCGGGCCTCGCCCATCCGCGCCAACACCGGGCCGAGCACGAGGAAGGAGGCGCGCATCTTTCGGACGATGTCGTACGGCGCCTCGGTGCTGGTGATCGGGCCGCCGAGCGAAAGCGCGCGACCGTCGCTGGTCAGGTGATCCACCGCGATGCCGTGCTGCGCCAGCAGCGTCGACATCGTGTGGATGTCGTCGAGCAGCGGCACGTTGAACAGCACGAGCCGGTCCTCGGTGAGCAGCCCGGCGGCCATGAGCGGAAGCGCGGCGTTCTTGGCGCCGCCGATGGCGATCTCGCCCGAGAGCGGTTTGCCACCCCGGATTCTGATACGATCCATATGTCTCCAGCCTTGGGCGGCTTACAGCTTCGGGAGCGCGACGCCGCGCTGGCGCATGTATTTGCCCGCCTTGTCGGCGTAGCTCACTTCGCAGGGGCCGGCGCCCTGGAGGAACAGGAACTGGCAGATCCCCTCATGCGCGTGGATCTTCGCCGGCAGCGGCGTGGTGTTGCTGATCTCGATGGTCACCTGGCCCTCCCATTCCGGCTCGAGCGGCGTCACGTTCACGATGATGCCGCAGCGCGCGTAGGTGGATTTGCCGAGGCAGATCACCAGGATATCGCGCGGGATGCGGAAGTATTCGACCGTATGGGCCAGCGCGAAGCTGTTGGGCGGGATGATGCAGACGGGCGCGCGGCGGTCGACGAAGCTGGTGGGGGCGAACGCCTTGGGGTCGATAACCGCGCTGTCGACATTGGTGAAGATTTTGAATTCGTCGGCGACGCGTGCGTCGTAGCCGTAGCTCGACAGGCCGTAGCTGATGACTCCTTCGCGCCTCTGCGTCTCGACGAACGGCTCGATCATGCCGCACTCGGCGGCCATCTGGCGGATCCAGCGATCGGGCATGACAGACATGGAGGGACGACTCCGGCTCGGCGGCTGGCGGGCGGCTGGTCTAGCCCAGCTGTGCCGGGCACGTAAACCGAAGCCGCCAAGCCCGAGCGTCGTATGCACCGAACCGGCGATTCGGACCAAGGAACGTCCGCCCTTGGGCCATGTGCGCCGGCTCGCCGCATGACGCGCGCCTGGTCGTTCAGCCGGATTTCTCGGGGCCAGCCTTGCGCGCGCGTTCCTGCTCCTTGCGTTTGCGCAGATTGGCCCGCAGCGCCTCGGCCTCCCGCTTGAGGCGGTCGCCTTTCTGAGCCTCGGCCCGCGTGGACGTGATCTCGCGGGGCCGCGGCTTGCGTGTTTCGGTCATTGTCCCACCCCATCGGAGCGCCCCGACGGTCGCGCTTGCGCCGCCCTGCTCGCCAGGGGTATACCGCGCCGCCCGGCGCTGCTGTAGCTCAGTGGTAGAGCACCCCCTTGGTAAGGGGGAGGTCGAGAGTTCAATCCCCTCCAGCAGCATTCCCGCGCCCGATTGGATCGGCGCGCCCGACCCGTATAGCCTGGCTCGATCATCGGACCCGGATTGCGACGGGGACGAGCGCGGGGGCTGCGATGGCGGGCGAGCAGAACACCTACGATTTCATCGTGACCGGTGCCGGGTCGGCGGGTTGCGCCGTGGCGGGGCGGCTCAGCGAGTCCGGACGATACCGCGTGCTGCTGCTGGAAGCCGGGCCGCGCGACCGGAACCCGTGGATCCACATTCCGCTCGGCTACACCAGGATCTTCACCGATCCCCGGATGAACTGGATGTTCGAAAGCGAGCCGGTGGAGCAGCTCAACAACCGTACCGTCTCTATCAGCCGCGCGGCAAGGTGCTGGGCGGGACCAGCTCGCTTAACGGCACGGTCTACATGCGAGGCACGCCGGGCGATTACGACGAATGGCGCCAGCGCGGGTGCGAGGGGTGGGATTGGGATTCGGTGCTGCCCTTCTTCAAGCGCGCCGAGAACCAGGAGCGCGGCGCCGACGAACTGCACGGCGTCGGGGGGCCGCTGCATGTCTCGGACATCCCCGCCGAGTTTCCGCTCGCCCGCGCGATGCTGGCGGCGGCGATCGAGGCCGGCATTCCGGCCAATCCCGACTTCAACGGCCCTCGCCAGGAGGGCGCCGGCTATTATCAGTTCACTGCCCGGAATCGCCGCCGCTGGAGTTCGGCGCGTGCCTATCTGCGCCCGGCGCGCGGGCGGGGGAATCTGACGATCGAGACGGGGGCACACGCGACCCGCATCCTGATCGAGAACAACCGCGCGGTCGGTGTGGAGTATCGCACGTTAGCCGGCTTGCGAACGGCGCGGGCGCACGGGGAAATCGTCATCTCGGGCGGCGCGTTCGGCTCGCCGCAGCTGCTCCAGCTATCGGGACTTGGGCCGCCAGATCTGCTGCAAGAATTCGGCATTCCCGTGATCCGCGAAATGCCTGGTGTCGGCGCGCATCTGCAGGACCATT
This sequence comes from uncultured Alphaproteobacteria bacterium, assembly GCA_963795435.1. GTDB lineage: Bacteria > Pseudomonadota > Alphaproteobacteria > Acetobacterales > Acetobacteraceae > JAFKFI01. The sequence goes on along the minus strand of CAWCHV010000007.1, from coordinate 1,119,829 downwards.
TCAACACCTATCTGGTGTATCGCTGCTCCTCCGCCACGCTGAACGACCTCGCGGCGAGCCTGCCGCGGCGTGTCGCGGCGGCGGCGCAATACGCCCTGACACGCTCCGGCCCGCTGACCACGACCGGGGTGCATGTCGGCGCCTTCATCCGCAGCGACCGGCGGCTCGAGCGGCCCGATTTGCAGATCAACATGTCGGCCTGGAGCACTGAGGCGCGGGTGCGCACCGGGATTCAGCCGCATCCGTTCTCCGCCTTCACCATCAGCCCGGTGCATCTGCGCCCGGAGGGTCGCGGGACGGTGCAGCGACTACGATGTTCAGGCGGTGCTGCACGGAATGCGGGTCTCGCGCCAGATTGCGGCTCAACCGGCGCTGGCGCGGTTCGTGACGGGCGAGGTGATGCCCGGCGCGCCGGTGGTGAGCGATGCCGATCTCCTCGCCGACATCCGGGCCCGCGCAGTGGCCAATTTCCATCCGGTCGGCACCTGCCGGATGGGTCATGAGGTGGACGCGGTGGTCGATCCGCGCCTGCGCGTCCACGGGATCGAGCGGCTCCGGGTGGCCGACGCCTCGATCATGCCGTCAATCGTCGCCGGCAACACGAACGCGCCCTCGATCATGATTGGCGAGAAACTGTCCGAGATGATCCTGCGGGACGCCCAAGCTCGGTGATCCCGGCTGGACAGAACCGACGAGCCTTGTCTTGCAAACCCTGGCGGAGAACCCACCTTTTGTTTGAATACTGCTACACCCGGGTGAAACACAGACGCCCGATTGTTACAGAGGATCAGCCGGTTGAACTCTTTTCCTGGGAGCATGACGGAAGCCATTGACGGGGATGCGGGTAGGGGCATTGTTCATTCCCCGTCGGTGCCGGCTTGACCGGCGCCCGAATCGGCGCCGAGGAGCCGCCGGGATTGCCAACCCCGCCCCGGTGGGATCGCAACCGCGTGCTTTTCGAGATCGTCGAGGACGGGCAGGTGTTGTCCTGCGCCATTTCGAAAGAAGCGCTTCAGGACATCAGCGACCGCCGATATGCCAAGCCGGCCGAGCTCCTGACGTGCTTCGAGAAGGTGCGGGACCGGGTCGAGCAGGTCGCGCGGGCTAAGTTCAAGATCAGGCCAGATTCAGTCGACGGCCTCGTGACGATCTGGAGCGGCGACCTCGACGATCCGGAACCTGCCTGATCGAGCCGGGCCGCATCGCGGCAAGCTGCTTCAATATCATGTCATACCCGAAGTGAACTTCTGGGATCGAGTTGGCATATGGCCGGCGTCGCTACACGCCGAAACTTGTATTCGACAGTGAAACGCACTATCTAGTCGATACATCCGAGCAATTGGACACCAGATAGGTGAACGCCGCGAGACATGCTCGGTAGCGGCTTTCAGCCTGCCCGGACTTCTTTTGGTCGAGACGGACGCCGCCTGCCGGTCGCCCGAATCGCGCCCTGATGGGTCCAGAACAAGGAGGACGCCGATGAGCCATGTTTCCGTCGATGGATTGCCCGAGCCCGAGAGCGAGGCCGCCGATGACGCCGGGGTCCGGGCGCGTCTCGCGAAGGAGGTGGCGGATTGGTCGGCGGAGCGGTCCGGCCGGGTGCGGGCCGACGCGGCCGATCTCGCTCCGGCGGACGTGAAGCCTGTCCGGGAGCCGGTCAAGCCGGCGAGACAGCGCGCCCCGAAACCGGCGCAACCCAAACAGACGTCCGCGTCGAACAAGCCGTTCTCGATGGCCTATGACGGTGTGACGTCGCGGGAATACATGGCTCAGGTGATTGCCCGCGGCACGCGGTGAGAGGGTTGCCCGCATGGCCTGGGTGACGTTTGAGACCGGCGGCGGACTGCTCAAGGTTCAGACGCAGCATGTCGTGGCGATCTACAACGAGCAGGGCAGCGTGAAGCTGTCCACCACCGCGGGCGGCGTCCATGTCATACCGGGCATGACCGTGCAACAGGCGGCCCACCGCGTTTCGCAGGCGGCCGAGGCCGATTCTCGCGGATCGGAGTAGGTCGGCCGGCTGTCGCATCGACGGTATGGGGGCGCTTCAGTCAGGAGAACAACATGGCGAAGCCGGAACTCGGCAGCAAGCGCGCCTGCGTATCGTGCGGCGCGCATTTCTACGACCTCACCCGCGCGCGCGCCATGTGTCCAAAATGCGGCACGGAACAGCCGGCCGAGCCGGTGCGAGCGGTTAGAGGGATCGCGCCGGACCGACGCTACAGGAAGGCTGCGCCAGCGCCTGCTCACAGCGACGCGGAGCTCGACGACGCGCCGGCGATCCAGCAGTCCGACGACGACGCGGAGGATGCCGCCGATGAGGAGGAGGAGGCCGACTTGTCTCCCCCACTGCTCGGATGAAAGGCCGGTCAGGAATGAAGGCCGGCCAGGTCGTCCATGCCGCCACGCTTGCGGGATTGGCGCGACGCCGACCGATCCGGTACCGATCCGCGAAGTTCTGGCGTCCGCGGCCGGTGGCCATCCGCCTATCGGATTGAAGGGAAGGGGTGAGCATCGAAGCCGGAAGCACAGCCTCCGACTCACGCGCTTGCAGCCTTGCGCTGTTGGCGCATGAGGCGGCCAGCCTGCTCCATTGACCGGCGAGGCCCCCGTGCTGCCCATATGGCGGTTGCAGGTGCATGAGGCGATCGGCTCGACCTCGGATCACTGCGCGACGCTCGCTGCCGCCGGGGAGCCGGGAGGGTTGGCGGTCCTGGCGTTGCGCCAGACCAGCGGCCGGGGCAGCCGGGGGCGTGGGTGGCAATCTCCCCTCGGCAATCTGTCGCTCTCGGTGCTGCTGCGGCCGTCGGGCACCCTCAGCGACGTCGCAGGATGGCCGCTGCTGACGGGAATCGCGGTTGCCGACGCCGTGCGTCCGCTGTTGCCCGATCCCGCGGCGCTGGTGCTTAAATGGCCGAACGATGTGCTGCTGCGCGAGCGCAAGCTGGCGGGCATCCTGATCGACACGGCGCTCGATCAGTCGGGCGGCCTGCGCTGGCTCGTCATCGGCATCGGCGCCAACCTGGCGGTGGCGCCAGAGGTGCCGGGCCGCGTCACGGCGTGTCTACCCGACGAGGGCGTCGCGCCGCCATCGCCCGAAGCGTTCGCGCGCCACCTGTTGGCCCGTCTCGCGCATTGGCATTCGGTGCTGTCGCGGGACGGGTTCGACGCCATTCGCGAGGCGTGGCTCGCGCGGGCGCATCCGGTCGGGACGGCGCTGGCCGTCGCGTTCGCGGACCAGCGCGTCGACGGCGCGTTCGCCGGCTTGTCGCCAGAGGGACATCTGCTGCTGCGTACGCCCGGCGGGGTGCGGAGCTTCTCGACCGGAGAGGTGCTGTTCAGCCCGTCTTGACGATCTCGGCCGCGAGACCGGTGTGGACCTGGCCAGCACGGAACCGCTCGTCGGCGAGTGCCCGCGACAGGAAGGGGAGATTGGCCCTCAACCCGCTGACCTCGAACGCCGCGAGGGCGTCGGCCAACCGCGCGATGGCGGTTGGGCGGTCGGGGCCGTGGGCGATGATCTTCGCCAGCATCGGATCGTAGAACGGCGTCACCGTGCAGCCCTCGGCGTAGCCGGTCTCGACCCGCAGCCACTCGGTCGGCGTGGGCGGCCGGAAGCGGGTGAGCGAGCCGGGTGACGGATAGAAGCTTTTCGGGTCTTCCGCGTAGACCCGCGCCTCGATGGCGTGGCCGCGCGGCGCGAGCGTCGCGGGAAGGATGCAGCGCAGGCGCTCGCCCGCCGCGGCGCGGATCTGGGCCGCGACGAGGTCGACGCCGAGCAGCATCTCGGTGACGGCGTGCTCTACCTGCAGGCGGGTGTTCATCTCGAGAAAGCCGAAGCTGCCATCCGCGCCGCGCAGCATCTCGACGGTGCCGATATTGTCGTAGCCGAGCTCGCGCAGCACCGCGACGGCGCGCTCGGCGATGGCCTCGATCTCGGCGCGCGGGACGAGCGGCGCGGTGGCTTCCTCGATGATCTTCTGATGGCGGCGTTGCAGCGAGCAGTCGCGCTCGAACAGATGGCGCACATCGCCGTGCCGGTCGCCGAGCACCTGGAACTCGATGTGGCGCGGCTGCTCGATGAGCTTTTCCAGATACACGTCGGCGCTGCCGAAGCTGCGACCGGCGAGCGACCGGGCGCGCTCGACGGCCTTGTGCAGGCTGGCCTCGTCGGCGGCCGCTATCATGCCGATGCCGCCGCCGCCGCCGGCCGGCTTGACCAGCACCGGATAACCGATCGCCGTTGCCGCGCGTGCCGTCGCGGCGGGATCGTCGCCGAGTATGCCGGAGCCGCGCGCGACCGGCATCCCGTGTTCTTGGACCAGCGCGCGGGCGCGGGTCTTCTCGCCCATCGCCTCGATGTGCGCCGCCGAGGGGCCGATGAAGGTGAGGCCCGCCTCGGTCACACAGCGCGCGAATTCCGCGTTCTCGGAAAGAAAGCCGTAGCCCGGATGGATGGCGTCGACTGACCGGCGCTTGGCGAGTGCCAACAGCTTGTCCTGGTCGAGATAGCTCTCGCGCGCCGGGGCGGGGCCGATGGAGTGCGCCTCGGTGGCTTGCGCGAGATAGGGCAGGTCGCGATCAGGGTCGGAGAACACCGCGACGGACGCGATTCCGAGGTCGCTCAGCGCACGAATGACGCGCGCGGCGACGGCGCCACGATTGGCGATCAGGACTTTTCGGAACATCGCTCATCCCGCTGCGCGCCCCAACCCTTGTCATCCGGGGCGGCAGACGGTCCTATGGGCCAGCGAAAATGGTGTCAACCCGCGCCCCGGCGCGGCAGGGGAGAGCTATGGCGGAAACCAAGGTGCTGTCGGAACTGAACGGAACGGTGTGGAAGATCGAGTCGAGCACCAGGCGACCGCGTTTCAGAGGGAGACACGCTGATCCTGCTGGAATCGATGAAGATGGAGATCCCCGTCATGGCGCCGAGGGACGGCGTGGTGAAGGCGATTCTGGTGAAGGAAGAGCAGCCGGTGACCGAGGGCGAGGTGCTGGCGACGATGGAGTGATCTCTCCCCCTCTCCCCTTGCGGGAGAGGGCCGGGGTGAGGAAAAGGGCGGGAGGAAGCACGCATGAAAATCGAGAAAATCGAAGACCTGCACTGCGACGCCGGCTGGCGGACATTTTCGTTTCTCAAGATCAGCACCGCCGACGGCGTGATCGGCTGGTCGGAATACACCGAGGCCGACGGCAGCCGCGGGCTCACCGCGATTATCCGGGGGCTGGCCGAGGGGCTGATCGGCGAGGACCCGCGCCGCGTGCAACGCATAACGTCGTCGTTGCAGAACAAGACCATCCAGGCGGTCGGCGGGATCAACCAGCGTGCCATCGCGGCGATCGAGAACGCGCTGCTCGACATCAAGGCCAAGGCGCTCGGCGTGCCGGTGTACGACATGCTTGGCGGCGCGGTTCGCGAACGCATCCCGGTCTACTGGTCGCATTGCGGCACCTATCGCGTGCGCAATCATGCGCTGCTCGGCGTGCCGCAGCTTCGCACCTACGACGATCTGGCGCGCGTCGGCGAGGAGGTGAAGCGGCGCGGCTTCAAGGCGCTCAAGACCAATATTCTGCCGAGCGACGGCGAGAGGCTCGTCTCGTTCGCGCCCGGCTTCGGCCGCACGCCGGGCCATCCGGCGCTGAACATCGATCGCGGCATCCTGGATGCGGTGCGAGGCACGCTCGGCGCCTTCCGCGACGGCGCGGGGCCGGAGATGGGGCTGCATCTCGACATCAACTACCACTTCAAAACGGAAGGAAATCTCAAAGTCGCGAAGGCGGTGGAGCCGTTCGAGCTCGACTGGCTGGAGATCGACACCTGGGACGCCGAGAGTCTCGCCGTCATCCGCCGCGCGGCGACGTGCTCCATCGCGTCCTGTGAGTCGCTGACGCATCGGCGCGGCTTCCGGCCGTTCCTCGACGCCTACGCGATGGATGTCGCGATTGTCGATGTCATCTGGAACGGTTTTCTTGAGTCCCTGAAGATCGCCGCGATGGCCGAGCCCTATGAGGTGAACGTCGCGCCGCACAATTACTACGGCCATCTCTGCTCGATGATCGGCGCGCATTTCTGCGCCGCCGTGCCGAATTTCCGCATCATGGAAATCGACATCGACAGCGTGCCCTGGCGCGATGAATTGGTGACGCATCCGCCCGAGTTCGAGAACGGCGAGCTGGTGCTGCCGACGCGCCCCGGCTGGGGCACCGACATCAAAGAGGCTGGGGTGCGGGCGCATCCGGTGAAGGCATAGGGGAAAACGGACATGAAAACGATCATCGCTGCTCTCGCGTTGCTGGGTTCGGCGCTCGTCGCACCGGCGCTCGCGCAGGCTCCGGCGTCGGCGGTGCCCGAGACGATGCCGTTCGACATTCCGTATGGCGAGCCGATCGGGCTCGATCAGGCGAAGCAGGTCGCCGACGCGGCGATGGGCGAGATGAAGAAGCACAACTGGAAGATGGCCATCGCGATCGTCGATCCGTCGGGCGGGCTGGTGTTCTTCGAGAAGATCGACGGCACGCAGAACGGCTCCGTGCGTATTGCGCAGGACAAGGCGAAATCATCGGCCGGCCTCCGTCGCCCGACCAAGGCGTTCGCCGACGCGATCAACGGCGGCAACCCCGCCATAGTGAACCTGCACGGGATCGTCGGCTCGGAGGGCGGCATCCCGCTGGTGCAGGGTGGCAAGATGATCGGCGCCATCGGCGTGAGCGGGGGGGCGTCGTCGCAGGACGGCGTGGTGGCCAAGGCGGGGGCGGATACGGTCAAGTAGCAACTTGCGCGGCATTCGCGACGAATTTTGCGTGCGTTCCGTGATTGTCGCAGCCGGCCGGGAGGGCCAGGATGATCGACCACACGGGCATTGGAGTGGCCGATGTCGGCCGCTCCGCCACCTTCTACGACGCGGCCTTGGCCGCGCTCGGTATCCGCCGGGTGCGGCAGATGCCGGATGATATGGGGACCGACGGCTTCGGCTACGGTTTTGACTATCCCGTCTTCTGGATCGATTGCTACCACCCGCACCCCGTCAAGCAGCAGACCGCCTTCGCGACGACGAGCAAGACCGAGGTCGACGCCTTCTACGCCCGCCGCTCTCAGGGCAGGCGGGACCGACAACGGGGCGCCTGGATTGCGGAGGCCGAACTATTACGCCGCGTTTATGCTCCGCCCGGACGGCAACAACATGGAGGCGGTGTTCCGTGGCGAATGAGGCACGAACTTCAGAAATCCAAGCGGTTGCCGCATAAATCGAAAGATTCCGGACCACGCGGGCTTCCATGATTGCACGGGCGGCTTATGCGTGAGAGCGTGGTGCGCGGGGTTAAACATCCGGGAGGTGAGCATGACCAAGATCACGGGTGGCTGCCTGTGTGGCAAGGTGCGCTATAGCGCGGACGTGGAACCAGTGTTCACCGGGATCTGCCATTGCCGCAACTGTCAGAAGGAAAGCGGCGGCGCGTTCGCAATCGTTCTCGCCGTTCCGCAGCCTGCTTTGTCGGTGCGGGGGTCGCTGAAGACCTATACGGATAAGGGCGACAGTGGCAAGGCGATGTACCGCCGGTTCTGTCCGGAATGCGGTTCGACCCTGATCGATGAGGGCGAGGCGATGCCGGGCATTGCCATGATCCAGGTTGGCACAATGGACGATTCGAGCTGGGTGAAGCCGGCGATGCAGATCTATTGTGATAGTGCGCAGCCCTGGGTGCGGCTCGGGGGCGACATGACTTGTTTCCCCAAGATGCCGCCACCACCCTGATACCGTCGGCCTGTTCCGGCGACGCTTACGGATCGGCTCGGCCGACCGCTGTTATCCCGCGCGCGGGGTCGGTGTCATCCGGACCCGGGCTGGCGCGAAGGGATAGAAGAGCGGTCTGCCGCATTCTGCAGCGAGGGACGAAGCGACGGCTCGCTAGGGGAGGTATTCACGCGCGCTCCTCGCTTGCCATGGCAGAACTCAAGACTTTCGGATTTCCCGGAAGGTATGACCGTAATGGAGGCGCAGCAATCACCAATATGTTGCGCGGAACGGGACGAGCCCCGGTGCATGGAATGCCCGCGTCGCATGCGGCTGCCACCCACGTTGCTTACATTGCCGCTGGAGGTGCGTCGGAGCGTAGCGAGCAAATCGCACAGATGTGGAGAAAAAATCGCCGCTAGCGGCTGCGCCGGCTTAACTGGCGGAGCGACAGCGCGTGCAGGAGGATCGAGCTTGGCACCACGAAAGCCGGGGTCAGCACATCCGGATAGGCGCCGGCGCCGACGCTCAGCACATTCGGAACGATTAGCTGGAACCGGCCGGGCGAGGTGATCATCCCCAAGGTGATCGCGATGGCGAAGTCGGCAAGGCCGAGAATGTTCCAGGCGATCGCCGCCCTTCGGCCCTGAGCCGTGCCGGCCGCCACGGCGATCGCCGCCGGCACCGCGAACAGGCCGGTCAGCAGATCGCCCATGCCCGCCGGCAATGCGAACACGCTGGGCAGCGCCCCACGGAGCCAGGCAGCGAGAGCCCAGCTGCCGAATACGCGGTAAAGCTGAAGAGCGACGAGCCAGCTTGCCGGCATCGCATCGAGCACCTGTCCCACCCGCTTCGACAACAGCAAGAGCGGCACGCCGATGATCACCGGTAGGAAGATCGCCAACGGCAGCAGCGGTAAAGGTGAGGCACCTGTCCTGAAGACGCCATTGATCGCCGCGCTCCACGCGACAGCGAACCAAAGCGTGTCTGGGATCATTACGCCCAGCCAGATCGTGCGGCGTTGGCCCGGCGTCAGGTCGGTGCGTTCGAGGCCGAGCCACAAACCGACTGCGATAAGCCCGTGCACCATTAGCTGGTGGGCCGTGGCCTGAACGCCGCTCGTCGGGATGATCGGAAACGCGTAGATGACCGCGACCCATAGCGCGGTGAGTGGCGCGATCCACAACAGGGCGTGCCAGCCCTGGCGTGGCGGGCCGATATCAGCGGACACAGCGGCAGCGGTCATTGCAGCATTTCCTCGAAGGCTTTAGGTCCTGCCGCAGACATACGATCGCTTCCGGCGAGCGACTATCCGCGATAACGTCGACAGGCTATGAAGCAGAACTTCACAGTCCGGCAGGGTGCGCTCGACGGCGTGGAGGCCTTCCTGAGCGTCGCGCAACACCGCAGTTTTCGTCGAGGGGCGGCGGAACTCGGGGTGACTCCATCGGCGATCAGCCAGGCGGTACGCGCACTTGAGGCGCGTATTGGCGCAGCACTTTTCATCCGTACAACGCGCAGTGTTGGCCTGACCGAAGCTGGCGAACGGTTTCTGTCGCGCGCCAAGCCCGCTTTCGAGGAGCTTGTCGCTGCAAGCGAAGCCGCGCGTGACTTGGGACAGCGTCCCACTGGGCTCTTACGGCTCTCCGTTCCCCGAGCGGTTGTCCCGATGATCCTCGAGCCGGTGATCGCCTCTTTCTATAGAGCCTATCCCGAGATCGAGGTGGAGATTGCGGCGAGCGCGGAACTCGTAGACCTCGCCGCCGAAGGCTTCGACGCCGGTATTCGTCTTGGGCAGTTCATCGCACCCGATATGGTGGCCGTGCGGCTAACGCCGCCGTTCTCACTCGTGGTGGTTGGCAGCCCCGACTATCTTCGCGGGCGAAAGCGGCCGGAGCGCATCGACGATCTGCGTGATCATGCCTGCCTGCGCATGCGTCGTTCAAACGGGTCGATCGCACCTTGGCAATTTGTCGACGGCAACAAGACGGTCGACGCAATCGTCTCTGGACCGCTCATCGCGCACGACTACCCCACACTCCTCGGAGCGGCGATCCAAGGTTTAGGACTTGTACAAGTGCCCGGTCCACTTGCAAAAAAGCCGATGGCCGACGGCAGGTTGCAATCCGTCCTGATGCCCTTCGCCGTCACAACGCCAGGGGTTTTTCTATATTACCCAGACAAACGTCAGGTCTTACCCAAACTTCGCGCGTTCATAGCGCACGTAAAATACCGGAATGCTGACGCTTCGCGCGACGGAGCGACCGCTCGGAGGTTACGAACGCCCAACCGCAAAAACAGCTCTTGATCCGGAAGCTGTGTTCAGCTCATCCCTCTTCCACGGGGCGATCCCCTTATTACCTGGCGAGCACGACTCATGCCGCCGCTGCGAGCGTTCGTCACTCCCATGCCGTCTACGGCCGCATCCCGAACCGCGCCATCCCCGGCGTGCGCAGCGGATCGGACAACCGAGCGAACTCGCAGAGCAGCTTGCGGGTGTCGCGGGGGTCGATGATCTCCTCGACGCCGAAGGTTTCCGCTAGGCGGAACGGCGAGCGGAGCTTGTTGAGGCGGTCCTCGATCTCGCGCAGTTTCGCCACCGGGTCGTCGGCGGCGTCGATGTCGGCGCGGTAGGCGGCTTCGATGCCGCCTTCGAGCGGCAGGGAGCCCCAGAACGCGGACAACCACGCATAGCGCATGGTGAAGCGCGCGGCGGGCTTGTGGACGGCGCCGGCGACGCCGAAGGCGTTGCGCACGATGATGGTGCACCACGGCACCTTGCACTGGTTCATCGCCGCCATCGCGCGCACGCCGTGGCGGATGACGGCACTCTTCTCCGCCTCCAGCCCGACCAGGAATCCGGGGCAGTCGAGCAAGTAGAAAACGGGCACATGGAACGTCTCGGCGAGGTCGCAGAAGCGCACGACTTTCTGGCAAGCGTTGGCGGTCCAGGCGCCGGCGTAGTGGTAGGGGTCGCTCGCCATCACCGCGACGGGCCTCCCATCCAATCGGGCGAGGCCGGTGATGACGGAACGGCCGAAATTCTTGCCCATCTCGAAGAAGCTGCCGCGATCCACCAGGGTCTCGATGATCGGCCGCATCCGGTAGACCTTGCGCCGGTCGCGCGGGATCGCCGTCATCAGGCTCTCGTCGCGCCGGTCGGGATCGTCGTTTGAAGGCTCGATCGGCGGCACGTCGTGGACAGACGAGGGGAGATAGGAGAGGAAACGGCGTGCGCGCTCGAACGCCTCCTCCTCGGTGTCCACCGCGTCATCGACGCCGCCGGCGCGGGTCTGGATGTCGGCGCCGCCGAGTTCCTGCTTGCTGAGGTCCTGGCCGATGCGCGCCACCACCGGCGGGCCGGCGACGAACATGGCGGAAGAACGGGTCATCACCGAGTAATGGCTGGCGGCGAGACGCGCGGAGCCGAGGCCGGCGACCGAGCCAAGGCCCAGGGCGACCACCGGCACGACCTCCAGGTTCTCCGTGGTGATCTGGAAATAGGCGCCGGAGCCAACCTCGCCGGGCAGGTTGGAGCGGCCCTTGGTCTCGATCGTCTTGACCGAGCCGCCGCCGCCGGAGCCCTCGATGACGCGGATGATCGGCAGCCGGAAGGCCGCGGCCATCTCCTCGGCCATCTGCGGCTTTTCGCGGATCGAGGCGTCGGCCGAGCCGCCGCGCACGGTGAAGTCGTCGCCCACCACCACCACCGGGCGGCCATTGACCGTGCCGCGGCCGAACACGCAGTTCGAGGGGACGAGATCGGCGAGCTCGTTCCGTTCGTCGTAGGTCGCGCGGCCGGCGATGGCGCCGACCTCGTGGAAGCTGTCGCGGTCGAGCAGCGTGTCGATGCGCTCGCGGACCGTCAGGCGGCCGCCATCGTGCTGGCGCTTGACGCGCTCCGCGCCGCCCATCTGCCTTGCGAAATCCTCGCGGCGGCGGAGTTCGTCGAGCTCGGGTTGCCAGTTCATCGCGCTGCTCCTGCCGCGCCATGCTGTCGCCGCACGCGCAACTCTGCCGTGTGGGTGAGGTGAAGGGCCTCTTGCGAGGCAGGCTAGCCAACGACATGGTTGGTCGCAAGCCGAGGGGAGAGAAGCATTGCCGCTGTCGACGTTGCGCGTTGTCGAGATCGGAGCCTTGCCGGCCGCCGCCTATGCTGCGCGGCTGTTGGCGGATTTCGGCGCCAAGGTCATAAAGCTGGAATCGCCGGAGGGCGATCCCGCCCGTCGTGCCGCGCCGCTGATTCCGACGGGCGCGGGCGCGAGCGAGAGCGCGTGGTTCGGTTATATCTCAATTTCGGCAAGGCCAGCGTGTTGCTGGATGCGGCGAGCTTGCGCGACAGCCTGGCGGGTACGGACGTGTTGGTCTGTTCGCTGCCGGCGGGGGAGCGCGCCGCACTGGGCCTCGATCCCGACGCCTTTGCGTGCGGCCGACTCGGGGTTGATGGTCGCCGATGTGAGCTGGTTCGGCCGCACCGGGCCGTACTCGGAGTATGCCTGTGCCGACGCGGTGTGCCGTGCGCTGGCCGGCATGGTGCAGCTGGCGTGACCCTGGTGACGCCGGCACGGTGACCTATCCCGTCGGCATCTTCCCGACCAAGGACGGCTGGATCGGGCTCGACGATCTCGCGCGACCTGAGTTCACGATGGGTATCGACCGGTTTCCCCATGCCGATGCGTTCGAGGCGCGCTTCATCCCAAAGCTGCGCGAGCGGAGCGCGAGGGAGTGGTTCGCGCGGGCGCTGGAACTGCGGCTGCCGATCGTCGTCGTGCCGCGAATGGCGGACGTGCTCGCCTCGCCGGAGTTCCTCGAGCGCGGCGCCATCGTGCCGGTGCGCTTCGGTGCAATTCAGTTGGAAGCGCCGGCGCTGCCGCTGCACATGGCGGCGACGCCGCCGCGACCCGGCAGGGAGGTACCGCGCCTCGGCGGCTCCCGCGTGGAGCCGCGCGCGACCCCGCCCTTCCGCTGGTGCCGGCGAGGACGCGTGGGTGTTCGTCGCCGTGACGGGCGACGCGATGTGGGTGGCCTGCTGCCGGGCGATCGGTGCGGACCTTGCAAAGCCACGGCGTCGCCGCCGGGGTGGTCCGGGCGCCGCTCGATCTCTACCGGGACCCGCATCTTGTCGAGCGCGGCTTCTGGCAGACGATCGACCGCGCCTTCATCGGCCCACATCCTCAGCCGTCGCTGGCGTTCCGGGAGGGGACTGAGCCCTATCCGGTCCGTTCGCCAGCGCCGACGCTCCGCCAGTTCGATGCGAAGGTGTTGGGCGGATTGCTCGGTCTCACGGCAGCAGAGCAGGCGCGTCTGGCGGCGGCCCGCGTCACGGGCACGCAGGCTCTGCCGAGTTCGCGCGCCGCTAGCTAACCGCCGTCCGACCTGACGATTCCCGGGCGCGGCGAGGCGGCGTGCTCCTTCATCACCGAGCCGGTATCGGGGTCGACCTCTTTCATCAGCACGTCGTAGCCCCAAAGATCGGCTAGGTGCTGCAGTACGTGACGCGCGTCGTTCTCGTCGAGCAGGACACGGTTTAGCGCCCGGTGATGCAGGATCAGGCGCCGGTCGCCTACAAGGTTGACGTCCACAACCTGAATGTCCGGTGACTGCCAGGCGATGTCGTACTGGCGCGCCAGGGCCTTGCGTATGCGCTTGTAGCCGCGCTCGTCATGAATCGCATCGACACGCAGGTTGGGTTCGTTGGCGTCGTCGGCGACCTCGAACAGCTTGAACTGGCGAATCAGCCGCGGGCTGAGGAACTGGAGAATAAAGCTTTCGTCGCGGTAATTGGCCCACACGTCGCGCAGCACCGACATCTCGTCGCCCGTCCCCGCGATCTCGGGGAACCACTCGCCGTCCTCGGCGGTCGGCTGGGTGACGATGCGGGCGATGTCCTCCATCATGGCGAAGCCGAGCGCGTAGGGGTTGATCCCGCTGTAGCGCCGGTCGTCGAATTCCGGCTGGAACACGACGTTGGTGTGCGAGTGCAGGAACTCCATCAGCGCGCCCTCGTTGATCGATCCCTGCTCGTAGAGCCGGTTCATGATCCGGTAATGCACGTAGGTGGCGCAGCCCTCGTTCATCAGCTTGGTCTGGCCTTGCGGGTAGAAATACTGCGCCACCTGCCGGACGATGCGCAGGATCTCCCGTTGCCAGGGTTGCAGGCGCGGCGCGGTCTTTTCCAGGAAGTAGAGGATGTTCTCCTGCGGGAGCTGCAGCAGGGCGCGACGCCGCTCCTCCCGCGAGTTATCCTCCTTGGCATGTTCCTTGGCCGGCAGGGTGCGCCAGAGATCGTTGTAGATAGCCTGCTCGTGCTCGCGCCGCTCGATCGCCCGTCGCTCCTCGGAGCGCAGATCGGCGGGGCGCTTCGGCGGATAGCGATGCACCGCCTGGTTCATCAGCGCGTGCGCGGCATCGAGCACGCGCTCGACCTCCGCCTCGCCGTAGCGCTCCTCGCAGGACGCGATGAACCCCTTGGCGAATTCGAGGTAATCGAGAATCCCGTTGGCGTCGGTCCACTGGCGGAACAGGTAGTTGTTCTTGAAGAAATGGTTATGGCCGAATGCCGCGTGCGCCATCACCAGCGTCTGCATCGTCGCCGTGTTCTCCTCCATGTTATAGGAGATGCACGGGTTGGAGTTGATGACCATCTCATAGGCGAGGCCCTGCATCCCGGCGCGGTAGTACGCCTCGTTGCGCGCGAAATGCTTGCCGAACGACCAGTGCTTGTAGAATAGCGGCATCCCGATCGAGGAGTAGGCATCAAGCATCTGCTCGGAGCTGACGATCTCGACCTGGTTCGGATAGACGTCGAGCCCGAGCTCTTCCAGCGCGATGCGCTCGACCGCCTCGTAGGCGCGCTGGATGGTGCCGAACTCCCAGTCGGCACCCTCGTAGAGCAGCCGGTCGGATCGGCTGGTGACGCTCATGTCGCCTCGGCTCCCGCCTTATCGGTCTTCTTGGCGAACAGCTCGCGAAAGACCGGGTAGATGTCGCGCCGGTGGTTGACCTTGCGCATCGCCATCGGCGCCCCGGTGCGGCAAATCGCCTGATAGGTCTGCCAGAGATCGCTCTCGCGCCGGATGAAGCCCGGCGGGAAGTTCTCGCCTTCGCGCCCGACCTCCAGATAGGCATAGTACTGGCAGATCGGCAGGATATGGCCGGTGAGCAGTGCCGCGGTCTTGTCGTTGTCGCTCGATGTATTGTCGCCGTCGGAGGCCTGGGCGGCGTAGATGTTCCAGTCCTCCGGCGCGTAGCGTTCGGCAACGACGCGGATCATCTCGTCGAGTGCCGTGGACACCACCGTGCCGCCGGTCTCCGGGCTGTGAAAGAAGGTGTCCTCGTCCACCTCCTGTGCCTGGTGGGTGTGGCGGATGAATACGACATCGACATGCTTGTACCGGCGCTTGAGGAATATGTAGAGCAGCACATAGAAGCGCTTCGCCAGATCCTTCATGTGCTCGGTCATCGAGCCCGAGACGTCCATCAGGCAGAACATCACCGCCTTGGCGATCGGCCGGGGCGTGGACTCGAAGCGGCGGTAGCGCACGTCGATCGGGTCGATATAGGGGATCGTCGTGGTGCGGCGCAGCAGCAGCTCCAACTCCTCGCGGAGCACGTTCAGTCGAATCGGGTCGCCGCCGCTATCCTCGAGGGCATGGATCTCCTCGCGCAGGCGGATGATCTCGTCCGCCTTCGGCCGGCGCATGGCGATGCGCCGGGACAGGCTGTTGCGCACCGTTCGCATCAACGCGAGATTGGCCGGCGACCCCGAGACCGAGTAGCCGGCGCGGTGCCAATCGACCGCCTCGGCATCCACCACCCGCCGCTTGGCGAGATCGGGCAGCTCGAGGTCTTCGAGAAACAGGTCGACATACTCGTCCTGCGACAGGGCGAAGCGGAAATCGTCCTGACCCTCGCCGTCCGGGCTACCCTCCGAGCCCGACCCGTCACCGCCAGGTGGGCGTGGGATGGTGTCGCCCTCGATGTACTCCTTGTTGCCGGGCAGCAGATGCTCGCGAAAGCCGCCCTTACCCGAGCGATGGAAGGAGGGTTCGTGTACGCTCTGCGACGGCAGCGAGATTTCCCCTCCCTGATCCGCGTCCTTGATGCTGCGACTGCCTGAGCTTTCATGCACGGCCTTGCGGATGACCGCCTTGGCACGGCGCATGAAGCGTTGTCGGTTGGCCAAGCTCTTGCCGCCAGGATTGAGACGGCGGTCTACGATGTGCATCGAAACGCTGCCTGTCCGTTGTGTCGGCCGGGCGTCACCCGGCCTGCTTCACCCGCATGTACCACTCCACCAATCGGCGAACCTGCCGCTCCGTGTAGCCGCGCGACGTCATCCGCTCGACGAACTCCGCGTGCTTCTTCTCGGTGTCGCTATCCTTCTTCGAGCCGAAGCTGATCACCGGGAGAAGCTCCTCCACCTGGCTGAACATCCGCCGTTCGATGACGTCGCGGATCTTCTCGTAGCTCGTCCAGGAGGGGTTGCGCCCGTTGTTGTTAGCCCGCGCACGCAAGCTGAACTTGACCACCTCATTGCGGAAGTCCTTCGGGTTCGCAATTCCGGCGGGCTTCTCGATTTTGGTCAGCTCCTGGTTGAGCATCTCGCGGCTGAGCAGCTGGCCAGTGTCGGGATCCTTGAAGTCCTGGTCCTCGACCCATGCGTCCGCATAGGAGACGTAGCGGTCGAACAGGTTCTGTCCGTAATCGTGATACGATTCGAGATAGGCCTTCTGGATTTCGTTGCCGATGAACTCTGCGTAGCGCGGAGCGAGTTCGCCCTTGATGAACTCCAGGTAACGCTTCTCGGTGTCCTCCGGCAGCTGCTCGCGGCGGATCGCCTGCTCCAGCGCGTACATGAGATGCACGGGGTCCGCCGCCACCTCGGTCGTGTCATGGTTGAAGGTCGCCGCGAGCACCTTGAAGGCGAAGCGGGTGGAAATCCCGTCCATCCCCTCGTCGGCTCCGGCGCCGTCACGATACTCCTGAATGCTGCGGGCGCGCGGGTCGGTCTCCTTCAGGCTCTCGCCGTCATAAACCCGCATCTTGGTGTAGACCGTCGAGTTCTCGTGCTTGCGCAGCCGCGACAGCACCGAGAAGCGTGCCAACATCTCCAAGGTCGCCGGGGCGCACGGCGCGCCGGAGAGCTCGGAGCTTTGCACCAGCTTGTCGTAGATCTTCTGCTCCTCCGTCACGCGCAGGCAGTAGGGCACCTTGATGACGTAGATGCGGTCGATAAAGGCCTCGTTGTTGCGGTTGTTCTTGAACGTCTGCCACTCGGCCTCGTTCGAGTGGGCCATGATGATGCCGGAGAACGGGATCGCGCCGATGTTCTCGGTGCCGATGTAGTTGCCCTCCTGCGTCGCCGTCAGCAGCGGGTGGAGCATCTTGATCGGCGCCTTGAACATCTCGACGAACTCGAGAATGCCCTGGTTGGCGCGGTTGAGGCCGCCCGAGTAGCTATAGGCATCCGGGTCGTTCTGGGCGTGCAGCTCGAGCTTGCGGATGTCGACCTTGCCGACCAGCGAGGAGATGTCCTGGTTGTTCTCGTCGCCGGGCTCGGTCTTGGCGATCGCCACCTGGCGCAGCCGCGACGGGGTGACGCGGATCACCTTGAACTTCGAAATGTCGCCACCGAATTCGTCCAGCCGCTTGACGCACCACGGGCTCATGAAGCGCGTCAGGCGCCGTCGGGGGATGCCGTAGCGGTCTTCTAGGAAGCCGCCCATCTGGTCCGGGTCGAACAGGCCGAGCGGGCTCTCGAACACCGGGCTGACCTGGTTGCCGGCCTTCAGCACGTAGACCGGGTGGGTCTCCATCAGCGCCTTCAGGCGCTCGGCCAAGGACGACTTGCCGCCGCCGACCGGACCCAGGAGATAGAGGATCTGCTTGCGCTCCTCGAGACCCTGGGCGGCGTGGCGGAAGAAGCCGACGATCCGCTCGATCGTCTCCTCCATGCCGTAGAACTCGGGGAAGGCGGGATAGATCCGCATGGTGCGGTTCATGAAGATCCGGCCGAGGCGCGCGTCCTTTGACGTGTCCACAAGTTCCGGATCGCCGATAGCCGCGAGCAGACGCTCCGGCGCGCTGGCGAACATCATGGGGTCGTCGCGGCACCCTTCCAGGTAGTCCGACAGGGACATTTCCGTCTCTCGCCGCGATTCGTAGGTGCGGGAGTATGCGGTGAAGACGTCATCGAACATGTGCATCGAGCACTCCGCCCGGAAGTTTCATCACACCGTACCGTGACTGCAACGCTATGCAGTGAGGCATGTCACCGGCCCCTCTGATTTGTCCCGGTAAATCTTTTGTGCCCATGCTAGGTACAACTTGCCGATTTCGAGTCGCACCTTGGCCGGAAAAACAACAGCCATAAGCTATCCTTTCTTCACCACCGACAACTGATCAGAGTGGCTCTGTCGGTGTAGCAAGTCCCGGACCGCGAGCGACCTTCTGGCGCCTCAACGTGGCGCCTGCCGCTATGTTGCGTCCTTGGCCCGCTTCCCCCGCGCCGTCCTCGCAGTCATCCGCCGTGCTTTTTCGCTTGGCAGGCCGCGACCGATTGAATTGACGATAACAGACTTCGCCCGAGTCACGCAGAAAAACCAGCGCGCAACCACGTCTGAAATTGCGATTCTCCGGCCCTAATCCGAGCCACCGTCTCGGAAGCCCATCCGGCCCGATCTTCTCGCCGCAGAGGCCAGCAGTTCATGCACATTCATGTCGGATCGGCTTCGCCGAGGACGAGTTAATCCTGCGTAACCTTAAGGTCCGCCCGATCGGTCGCGAGAGGGCAAACCACGGCGGTGGCGCTCACGCGACGCTGGCAGCCTGGGGGGATGGCCTGCTAGACTGCGCCAAAAGGCGCTCTCAAAAGATGCTGGGGTGGGCAGATGGCGAAGAAGAAGGCAGCGGCGTCGATGGTCTCGCAGGCGAAGTCCGATCCGCCGGCCCGGCGACAGCCACCAGCCGGAACGGCGGCCCGGGCGAGCCGTCCGGAAGAGCCGGACACGCGCCGCATCATGCGCGAGGCGGCTTGGCGCCAGATGTTTGGCAACACCCAGGCCAAGAACCCGTTCGATCGCTAGCCGGGCCGCCCGGCGCGGCGTCTACCACCAGGCGGGCGATGATCTTGACGGCGACGGGCAAGCCTCACACCCTCGCCGCCATCCTCATCGCCGATCCTTGGAGGGACGTTGCAGGACAAGCCCGCCGGCGTGCTCTCGCCTGCCGAAAGCGTCCCGTTGGACTGGACGGCGGTACGGGCGTACTTGGCCGCGCATGGTCTCGCGCTTGATGAAGCGCCGCCGCCGGGCCAGTTCAAGGGCGGCCTCGCCAACCTCAACTACCTGATCCATGTCGGCGGCCGGCCGGCCGTGTTGCGCCGTCCCCCGCCGGGCGAATTGCCAGCCGGGGCGCACGACATGGTCCGCGAGCACCGCATCCTCAGCCGGCTGGCCGACGCGCTGAGCTTCGTGCCGCGCAGCCTGCTGCTATGCGAGGACAAGTCGGTGGTCGGCGTGCCGTTCCAGGTCATCGAGTATCGCGCCGGCCTGACCGTGCGAGACCGGCTGCCGCCGGAACTGGCCGGGCGCCCGGAAGCCGGCACACGGCTGTCCGAGGTGGTACTGGCGACCCTGGCCGCGATCCACGCGGTCGATCCCGCCTCGGTCGGGCTCGACGATCTCGGCCGGCCGGCGGGCTTCCTCGGGCGCGCTGTCGCCGGCTGGCGCAAGCGCGGCGTGGCGGTGCAGGACGCGGTATCGGCCCCGCTGATCGCCGAAATCGGCGACTGGCTGGAGCGCCATGCCGTCCCGGACGGCGCGCCCTCGCTGCTCCACAACGACTTCAAGCTGGACAACATGATCCTCGCACCGTCCGACCTGTCGGCGGTGGGGGTGGTTGATTGGGACCAGGGTACGCGGGGCGACCCGCTCTTCGATCTCGCTACCACGATCAGCTACTGGACCGAGCCCGACGACCCGCCGGCGCTGCACGAGATGGGGCAGATGCCGACCGCCGAGCCCGGCTTCGTCACCCGCGAGCAGGCGGTCGAGCGCTACGCAGCGCTGACCGGGCGCGACCTGTCGGATTTCCTGTTCCACCGGGCGCTCGGCATGTTCAAGACCTGCGTAATCTTCCTCCAACTCGGCCATCGGCATGTGACCGGTCAGACCACCGATCCGCGCTACGCGCACCTCACCGCGATGGCCAACGGGCTCCTGGAGTTCACCCGCGACGTCACGCGCGGCCGCGCCTTCTGAAAGAGCTTTTCCGATGGATTTTTCCCTCCCTCCCGATCTTCAGGCGCTGAAGGACAAGACCCGCGCCTTCATTCGCGAGACCATCGTGCCGCTGGAAGGGGATGCGCGGCAGACGCGGCACGGCCCGACCGATGCGTTCCGGCGCGAGCTCAACGTCCTGGCCGCGCGCGAGGGGCTGCTGACGCCGCACGTCTCGGCCGAGTTCGGCGGCCTCGGCCTCACGCATGCCGGCAAGGCGATCGTGTTCGAGGAGGCGGGGTATTCTTTGCTCGGGCCGCTGGCGATGAACATCTCCGCCCCGGATGAGGGCAATATGCATCTGCTGGAAGCGGTCGCCAGCGCCGAGCAGAAGGACCGCTGGCTACGGCCGCTGACCGCCGGCGAGATCCGTTCGTGCTTCTGCATGACCGAGCCGCCGCCGGGTGCAGGGTCCGACCCCGCCGCGCTCAACACGCGGGCGGTGAAGGACGGCAACCACTACGTGATCAATGGGACAAAGTGGTTCACCACCGGGGCGGACGGCGCCGGGTTCGCGATCATCATGGCGACCGGCGAGGGCGGCGGCTCCACCATGTTCCTGGCCGACATGAGCACGCCGGGGATCGAGGTGGTGCGCACGATGGACAGTCTGGATCAGGGCTTTCCGGGTGGCCACGGCGTGGTGCGGTTCAGCGATGTGCGGGTGCCCGCCGCCGACATACTGGGCGAGCCGGGCAAGGGCTTCCGCTACGCGCAGGTGCGCCTCGCTCCCGCCCGGCTGACCCACTGCATGAGGTGGCTCGGCGCCGCACGCCGGGCGCACGAGATCGCCAGCGAGTACGCCCGCGGGCGGGAGGCGTTCGGCCGCAAGCTGATCGAGCACGAGGGCGTCGGCTTCATGCTGGCGGACAACGAGATGGATATCCGCTCCAGCCGGCTGACCATCTGGCACACCGCCTGGCTGCTCGACCAGGGCGAACGGGGCGGGACGGAGTTGAGCATGGCAAAGGTGCTGTGCTCGGAGGCGATCTACCGGGTCGCGGATCGCTGCGTGCAGGTGCTGGGCGGGCAGGGTGTGACGGGGGAGACGCTGGTCGAGCGGATCTTCCGCGAGGTGCGCGGCTTCCGCATTTATGACGGGCCGTCGGAGGTGCATCGCTGGAGCCTGGCGCAACGCATCGCCCGGCAGGGAGCGAACTGGTGAGCCAGCGCGAGACGCTGTTCGACCTCAGCGGCCGGGTCGCCGTGGTGACCGGCGGTGGGCGGGGGATCGGGCGGGGTATCGCCGAAGGGCTCGCCGTCTTCGGCGCCCGCGTGGTGCTGACCGGCCGCACCCAGTCCACTCTGGACCGGGCGGCGGTCGAGATGCGAGGACGCGGCCACGACGTGCTGGCGCAGATGGCGGACGTTTCGCGCGAGGGCGACGTGACCGCGCTGCGCGACGCGGTGCTCGGGGTGTGCGGCCGGATCGACATTCTGGTGAACAATGCCGGTGTAAACCCGATCTTTCTCGGCATCGAGCGGACCAGCCTCGCGGACTGGCAGAACATCGTAGACACCAACCTCACGGGCGTCTTTCTCTGCTGCAAGTATCTCGGCGCGGTGATGGCCGGGCAGGGGAAGGGCTCGATCATCAACGTGAGCTCGGTTGCCGGCCATGTCGGACTACGCCGGTCGGTGCCCTATTGCGCGACGAAGGGCGGGGTCGAGCTGCTGACCAAGGGGCTGGCGCTGGACTGGGCGCAGCGCGGCGTCCGGGTGAACACTCTGGCGCCCGGCTATTTCGAGACGGACCTCACCGCCGGGATGCGCGAAAACGACGCGCTGGCCGCGCCGCTGCTCGCCCATACACCGCTCGGCCGGTTCGGCAAGCTGGGCGACGCGGCGGGTGCGGCGGTGTTCCTCGCGTCCGACGCATCGGCCTACATGACCGGGGCGAGCCTCGTGGTCGATGGGGGCTGGACGGCCCACTGAGCCGAGGCTCGCGCCTCTTTTCGCGCACTATATCTCTGTCTCTATTATGCATATGCGTGATCGCGGCCTACGACGTTCCGTCGGACGGGACGACGAAGCACGGGCGGCCGTTCGCCAGCAGACGCTGACACGCGCTCAATGCACGGCCGGGCGTCATGCCGATCAGCCGGGCGCGGAACAGCACGCTCCCGTCTCCCCGGGCGGTGGTGCCGATCATTGTCTCGGCGCTGGGCGGGATCGAGCGGGCGATGTCTCGGGCGGATTCGGCCGCGCGACGGGCTTCTGCCGGGCTGGCGAACGCGCCGACCTGGATGGCGACACGCCCCGGCTCCGCGGCGGCGGCTGTGCTCATCAGTGAGGGGCGCGTCGCGGCGACCAGACGCATCGGGGAAGGCTCTGGCTCGAGCGCGCGTGGGATCGGCTCGGGAAGTCGCGCGGCGGCGAGCGCGCTGGTGGTCCCCACGGGATAGGCCGGGGTAGGCGGCGGCATACCAGGGTCTCCCGGCGAGGCAATCGGCGCCATCGCAGACGCCACCTGCAGCGCCGGCGGCATCCCCGGATCGCCGGGAGAGGCGATGGGCGCCATCCTAGCCGCGCCCTGGACCGTCGTCGGCATCCCCGGGTCTCCGGGTGAGGCGACGGGCTCCATCCGGTCCACGACCACCATGCTTGCCTGCTGAACGGTCGAGCCCGCGGCCGCGCCGCCATAAGCCGATAGAGGCCCGCTCATCTGGCCGGACCCGCCGATGCGTGGCGCGATGGAGGCCACGTAGTTCACCGTCTCGTTCGGCAGGCTGCCGGCGCCGGATAGGTAGTCATCCACCCGGCGGGGGCCGGCATTGTAGGCCGCCAGGAAGCCGGGGGAGCCGTAGCGGTCGTACATCTCCTTGATGTAGGCGGTGCCGGCAAGGATGTTGTTGTGCGGATCATAGGGATCGTCGCCCAGTCCATAGCGCTGCCGTAGGCCCTCGTAGGTGCTCGGCATCACCTGCATGAGGCCCATCGCGCCGGCCGACGACGTCGTAAGACCGCCGTCGAGGTACTGCTTGCCGCCGGATTCCTGGCGCATCACCTCCCGCACCCAGCTCTCGGGCACCTGGAAACGCCCCGCCGCCTCGCGGACATACGGCCCCCAAGGATCCTCCGGCGGCCCTGGCGGTGTGTAGTTGCGGGCGCCCCCGTAGCGACCGCCGCGATGACTGCTGGCGCAGGCCCCGACCGCGCAGACCAGCACGAGGCAGAGGAGGGCCCGCAGCGCGCGGATCGCGGTCTCGCTTGGCAGAGACGCAGCACGCATCCGTCGATCTCCTCCCGAACCCTCCTCCGGGAGGCGGGCGAGCGAATATAATCGGTTACGGTTGTTCCTGGGTAAATTACTTGAGCGAGCCGCCCGAATTGGCCTGCAGCAACCTGGCGCGCTAACATGCCCCAAGCGCAAGGAGACATCCCATGACGGAAGCCTGCATCGTCGGTTGGGCGCATTCTGCGTTCGGCAAGAGCGAGGCCCCCGATGTCGAGACCCTGATCGGCGAGGTCGCCGGCGCGGCGGTAGCCGACGCGGGCGTCGCGCCGGGCGAGATCGACGCCGTGTTCGTCAGCCTGTTCAACAACGGCTTCTCGAAGCAGGATTTTCCGAGCTCGCTGGTGCTCCAGCAGCTGCCCGAGCTGCGCTTCAAGCCGGCGACGCGCTACGAGAACGCCTGCGCCTCGGGCTCCGCCGCCGTGCACGGCGCGCGCGACTTCCTCGCCGCCGGTCGCGGCCGCTTCGCGCTGGTGGTTGGGGCGGAGAAGATGACCGCCACGCCCGGCGCGCAGGTCGGCGATATTCTGCTCAATGCGAGCTACCGCAAGGAGGAGGGTGATATTCCGGCCGGGTTCGCCGGCGTGTTCGGGCGGATCGCGGAGCGCTACTTCCAGCGCTACGGCGACCAGTCCGACGCGCTCGCCGCCATTGCTGCGAAGAACCACAAGAACGGTGTGGACAACCCGTACGCGCAGATGCGCCGCGACCTCGGCTACGAGTTCTGCCGCACGTTGAGCGAGAAGAACCCGTATGTCGCCCCGCCGCTCAAGCGCACCGACTGCTCGCTCGTGTCCGATGGTGCTGCGGCGCTGGTGCTGACGGACGAGGAGACCGCGCGTGCGCTCGGCAAGGCGATCCGCTTCCGCGCCGCCGTGCAGGTCAATGATTTCCTGCCCATCTCGAAGCGCGACATCACGCAGTTCGAGGGTGCGGCGCAGGCTTGGCATCGCGCGCTCACCGAGGCGGGGCTCAAGCTTGAAGACCTCTCATTCGTCGAGAGCCATGACTGCTTCACGATCGCCGAGCTGTTGGAATACGAGGCGATGGGGCTGACCAAGCCCGGCGAGGGCGCCCGCGCGGTGCTCGAAGGCTGGACCGCGAAAAGTGGAAAACTGCCGGTCAATCCGTCGGGCGGCCTGAAGGCAAAGGGACATCCGATCGGCGCCACGGGCGTCTCGATGCACGTTATCACCGCGATGCAGCTCGCCGGCGAGGCGGGTGCGATGCAGCTGCCGACTGCCGACCGCGCCGGCGTGTTCAACATGGGCGGCGCGGCAGTCGCCAACTACGTTTCGATCCTCGAACCGCTGCGCGGATGATCCCGACCGCCAACCTCGCCGTCATGCTGTTGCAGACGGCGAGGCGCTTTCCCGACCGTTCGGGCCTGATCTGGCGCGACCAGGTCTGGAGCTGGGCGGAGATCGCCGACCGTGTGCAGGCCGCCGCCGGCGGCCTGGCGGCGCGCGGGGTGGAAAAGGGCGACCGCATCCTGGTCCATGCCCGCAACTCGAACGCGATGTTCGAGACCATGTGGGCGGCCTGGATGCTGGGTGCCGTGTTCGTGCCGACCAATTTCCGCCTGACCCCTCCGGAGGTCGCCTATCTCGCGGAATCTTCTTCCGCAGTGGTGCATGTCTTCGATTCAGCCTTCCCGGAGCATGAAGCGGCTGCCCGAGCGGCGAATCCGGCGGCGCGACTGCACATTTCGATCGGCGGGGGCGAGCTAGACTGGGAGGCGCTGGCGACCGATCGCGCCCACGCGCTGATGCTGGCCGCCGATGTGATGCCGGACCATCCGTGCTGGTTCTTCTACACCTCCGGCACCACGGGACGACCGAAGGCGGCGGTGCTGACGCATGGGCAGATGAATTATGTCATCTGCAACCATCTGTGCGACCTGATGCCCGGCACGACGGAGCAGGATGTCTCGCTCGTCGTTGCACCGCTGTCGCACGGCGCCGGCATTCACCAGCTCTCGCAAGTGGCGCGCGGTGCGGCGACCGTGCTGCTGCGCGGCGAGCGGCTGGATTGCGAGGAGGCGTGGCAGCTCGTCGAGCGGCATCGCGTCACCAACATGTTCACCGTGCCGACGATCCTCACCATGCTGACGCGCGACAGGACTGTGGACCGCTACGATCATGCCTCACTGCGCTACGTGATCTACGCCGGCGCACCAATGTATCGCGCCGATCAGGTTCATGCGCTGCGCAAACTCGGGCCCGTGCTGGTGCAGTATTTCGGCATGGGCGAGGTGACCGGCAACATCACCGTGCTCCCACCGCATCTGCACAGCGTCGAAGACGATTTTCCCGTTCCGATCGGCAGCTGCGGCGTGCCGCGCACGGGCATGGAAGTCGCGATCCTGGACCCCGACGGCAACCGTCTCGAGGCGGGCGAGACCGGGGAGATCTGCGTGCGCGGCCCCGGCGTGTTCGCGGGGTATCACAACAATCCCGAGGCCACGGCGAAGGCTTTCGCGCATGGCTGGTTTCACACCGGCGATCTCGGGCATCTCGACGGCTGTGGCTTTCTCACCATCACCGGGCGCGCCTCCGACATGTACATCTCGGGAGGCTCCAACGTGTATCCTCGCGAGGTGGAGGAACTGCTCGTCACCCACCCCGCCATCGCAGAGGCCTGCGTGCTCGGCCTGCCGCATCCAAAATGGGGCGAGAGCGGTGTCGCGGTGCTCGTGGCGGCCCCGGGTGCCACGATCCGTCCGGAGGAGTTGCCCGCGCATCTCGAAGGCCGACTCGCGCGCTACAAATGGCCGGCCCGCTTCGTGGTCTGGCCGGAGCTGCCGAAATCCGGCTACGGCAAGGTGACCAAGCGCGATGTGCGTGCCAGGCTGGAGGCCGCGGGGATCGCGCCTTAGTCGATCCGTCGTCGACGTTCGGCCCGATCGCCGTGACGACACGCCCCGCCGAGACGATGAGCGCCACGCGATCGACGGCTCGACGTCGGGCACCGCATCCATCAGGCGATGGTGCCGAGATAGGCCTCGATCACCGCGCTTACTCCTTCGCCTCGGTGCTGCGAGCAGCGAGGCAACGAACTCGCCTTGCGAGATTTGACCTCGCGACCGCCGATCTCGGTGGGCAGCAGGGCGACAGTATTGCGCTGCGGAATGCCGAGCGAGGCGGCGGGACCGGTCTGCGGCACCGTGACGCCGACGCGGATCGGCTCGGCGGCATAGGAAAGGATAATTGCGATTGCAATCAATGCGGCGAGCGCGAGGCGCGCCGGCAGGCGGGGCAGGGCGGTTCCTCCCCGGGGATGGCCTCGGGTGTAGGGGGGCAGGAAAACCTGTCAAGGAAACCCGACGGTCAACCTCTTGCCGCGGCCACGGCGGCCCGTGCCGCGCTCTCGACCATCTGCACGTCGAACCCCGCCAGTAGCATCCGGTAGCCTGCCGCTCGCTTCGCCCAAGCTGCTTCAGGGGTGAGTGCCACCCCGCCCATCGGGATGCCGGAATGCAGCACCTTGGCCTCCGCCTCGGCCACCAGTGCGCGCACATCCGGATGGTCGAACTGGCCAGGCACGCCGAGGCTCATGGAGAGATCGAACGAGGCGATAGCCACCGCGTCGATCCCGGGCACGGCCAGGATGGCGTCGAGGTTTCGCACCGCCTCGGCGTCTTCGATGGTGATGACGTTGAGAATTTCCCGATTGGCCCGCGCGATATACTCGGATGGCGACAATCCCCAGCGCAGCGATGCGTAGGACGGCGCCGAGCCCCGCACTCCCTCGGGCGGATAACGCACGGCAGCGACTGAGGCGCGCGCCATCTCGGGTGTCGAGATCATCGGGAAGTTGATGCCCATTGCCCCGGTGTCGAGCACCGGCTTGGCGAGCCAGTGCTCGGTCCACGGGATGCGTGCGATAGGCGTTGCACTGGTTCCCTGCGTCGCGGCGACCATCGCGTGCACCGTGGCGAGGTCGATCGGCCCATGCTCCATGTCGATGATGAGGCAGTCCGCCCCGCTCGCCGCCAGCACCTGCGCCATCGCCACACTCGGCATCGTCACCATGAAGGCCGTGACGACCTCGCCGGCCGCGAACTTCGCGCGCATGGGATTGATGGTGACTGGATCGACCATGATCGGTGCTGCCTTCCTTGTTACGGGCCGGCCCGCCGTCTGTATCCAGCGCGAACAGCGAAGAAAACGCGGATGCAATGGCACTCATGCGACGTGTTTTCGCGCTCGGCATCGCTGGTCCGGCGGCGGCCCCTTGTTCGCGCGCCCGGCGATCGCACAATCCAAGTCCACCCCCATCGGGCTGGCTCGGCTCGCTCACCGGGCCGTTGTTCGTCACCGGCGTCGGGAAAACCGGTCGACAAGCCGGCGAGCTGTGAAAACGTCTACATGGTCGGGTGCCGCAACTGCAAGCTGCCAGCACGTGCCGACCGCGCTGCACGGCCGACCGGATTTGGCATTGCCGAGCAGGGTGGCTATCACGCGCGATCCGTGACCGAAGGCCGACGCCATGACCGACACCCCACCCGACCGCCTGTCGAACGACCCCAAGAGCCCGCATTACGACGAATCCGCCCTCGCGCGCGGCGTGGGCATCCGCTTCAAGGGGGCGGAGAAGACAAACGTGGAGGAATACTGCGTCAGCGAGGGCTGGATCAGGGTCGCGCTGGGCAAGTCTGTGGACCGGCGTGGCAACCCGCTGACAATGACGTTGCGTGGTTCCGTCGAGCCGTATTTTCGCGATGAACCTGGCTCGGCCACGTGAGGGGATGTACGCGTCGGCCGTGCCTTACCCGGTAGAGCATCCCTGCCTGCCCTGCGAGGACAACGGCCAACTCGTTGGAATCGATGCGTTGGCTGTCTTGGTTCCCGCGCCAACTCCGTTCGCCCCACACGGCGGCATTGTCTCGCTGACAGTCCTTGAGCGAGGTCAGCAGACACCCGACAGGGGCCGCTCATGAAGCCGCCCAACGCATAGCTGACCTGGCTGGGGTATTCAGCCGGGACAGGCGAGCACGAGCACAGGCTGTTGATCAGATTGAAGCAATGAGCACGATGCACGCGGGGAGGACAGTCACGGTTTCCCAGGATCCATTGGCTCCGCCTCTTCCTTCGGCTTCTGCCGCGCGATCGCCGCCAGTTCATCAGGTCGGTTCCGGTGTCGAGGCCGGATGCCGTCCTAGGGAGGAGCGACCGTGATCGCGTAGCAGATGCTGGCCTTCGGCATCGCTTGTTTCAACGACACAAATTCCTTGCCCCAGCTGTAGTACTTGTGCTTGCCGCGATACAGATAATGGCACAAACCGTGATACGGCTTGCCGTTAGACCAGTCTTCCGTGACGCCGACGATCGCGTCGGTGATTATGCCGGGCGTCGTGAATTCCTGGACGCTCGCTTTCCACTTCCAGGCGCGGGTGATGTAGTCTACCACGGCGTGCGGCGGCATCGCCACCCCGAACAACTCATTGTCCTTGATCGTATCGCTTTCCTTTAGCTGGGCGCTGGCGGTGTCGATCCGTTGGATATACGAGTCGAAGGTGAACGTATCGTACGGGGAACCGAAGCTGCGTGTGAAATTCTGGATGTCGGTCTCCAGCGCCGTGCCCTTCACCGACATCAAATAATCCCTGATTTCGTAGAGCACGCTATATGCTTGGGTCGCGCTGATCAGCCACGGGCGCGTGCCGGGATTGACGTGGTGCATGGCATAGAACGTGCTGGTGAAGCCGCACACGCCCCAACCACTGTTCATAACGCCGAGATCAGGATTGATCGACGCTGACATTCGCCGCACTTTCCTCCGTGGTCGCAACGAGTCCTAATGCGTTGGGAACCGATACGCAAGAAATGGTCGCGCCCCCGTGTTCGTCTCCAGGGGCGGCTCACGCGGGTGTAAGCCGTACGAAGCCCTTAGCCGCAATCGAACTCCCAAATCTCCGCCACCCCTAATCCGCGCACCCGCACCCCGCTCGGCAGCATCCCCTCCGAGCTCGCATGATGGTGCCCATGCACGATCAGCCGGGCGCCGGCCGCCTCAGCCAGTGTGCCGATCGCCGGCACCCCGTGCCTGTGCGAGCCGGGCGCCTCGTGCGTCACCAGCACGTCGAAGCGTTGCGCGGCGAGGGCGGCAAAATCCTCGGGAAAGATCGTGTCGCGGTGCCACAGTGGAAGGCCGCCACGCCAGGGCTCGCCGGGGCGTAGCGCGTCGAAAAACGCGGCGCGGGTCTCGAACAGCGGCGGGTCGGTCTCGGCCTTCTCGCTGCGGGTGGCGGGGGACCAGACGCGGGGCTTGAACACGCCTCCCAGGCCCGCGATCCGCACACCGCGCACCTCGATCACACGGTTGCCGATGTCGCCCTCCGGGTAGTCCCCGGCGAGATTGTCGTAGCGCGCCTCGGTGTCGGCGTCATGATTGCCCAGGATCCAGTGGACGCGCCAGCCGGCGGTGAACACCGGGGCCAGCACCATGCGAAGCGGCGCGCGGTCGAGGTCGCAATCGCCGAGCAGGATCAAGCAACCCGGAGGGTGCTCGGCGCAGGCGCGCAGGATGGGCTCGAACACGCCGTGCGGGTCGCCGGCGAACAGGATCGGGTGCGGCATGTCCAGCCACGCTTAACCCGGCTCGCCGGTGCCCGTCGATCCTTCGCCGATCCTGATGCAACGAAGTGGCCCTGGCACGGTTGAACGCGCGAACCGCGAGCGAGCCCAGCGATGCCTCTCCCTCCCTCCCTGAAAGCGGACCTTTCCGCGGCCGCCGCCCTGGCCGGTATTGGGCTGCTCATCGCCGCCACGCGCCAGCAGCCCTGGCATTCGGCGCCCGCGCGAAGGCCCGCCACCGACGCGGGCAGCCTCGCCGCGCTGCGCGAAGAACTCCGGCGGGCGCCGGACCGCCCGCGAGCGCCCGCCTCGACCGGCGCCCACGGGCGCGAGGCCGACACGCCGAGCGAGATCCCGGCGCGCGGCTGGTGGGAGATCGCCAAACGGGTGGGCAGCCAAGTCTTCGCGCACCGACTGCTGACCGAGGCGGCTGGGATCACCTTCTACTCCCTGCTGGCGATCTTCCCCGCGCTCGCGGCGCTCGTGTCGATCTACGGCCTGATCGCCGATCCGGCCACGGTATCGGACCAGATCAACGCGATGTCCGGCGTCGTCCCTGGCGGCGGGATGGACATTATCGGCGACCAGGTGAAGCGCGTCGCCTCGACCAGCAACGGCGCGCTCGGCTTCGGCGCGATTGTCGGCCTGCTGGTGGCGCTCTGGAGCGCCAATGGCGGCACCAAGGCGATGTTCGATTCGCTCAACGTCGTCTATGACGAGCACGAGAAGCGCGGCTATGTCCGGCTCGTCCTCACCTCGCTCGCCGTCACGCTGGGCGCACTAGTCTTCGTGGTGATCGCGATGCTCTGTGTGGTGGCGCTGCCGATCGTCCTCAATTTCGTAGGGCTCGGCCCGATCACCGAAATCCTGGTCCGGGTGCTGCGCTGGCCGCTGCTGCTGGTCGCGGTGGCGGTGATGCTCGCCGTCATCTACCGCTACGGGCCGAGCCGGGAGGAGGCGCGCTGGCGCTGGGTGAGTTGGGGCGGGGCGTTCGCCGCGATCGTGTGGGTTCTCATCTCGCTCGCCTTCTCCTGGTACGTCGCACATTTCGGCAGCTACAACAAGACCTACGGCTCGCTCGGCGCGGCGATCGGCTTCATGACGTGGATCTGGATTTCCGCCATCGTCGTCCTGGTCGGCGCCGAGCTAGATGCCGAGATGGAGCACCAGACCAGGCGTGACACCACGACCGGCGGCGAGAAGCCGCTCGGGGCGCGCGGCGCCACCAAGGCCGACACCGTGGCGCACGCCTGAGCGAACACGCGCCCGTACCGGTCTTGACGGGCGCGCCCCGCCCGCCGCATCACTGGACCACGCAACAAGTTCGTTGCGCGATGCAAGGAGTTAGCAGATGCAGCAAGGCATGTCTCGCCGCGCTCTGGGGCGGCTCGCCGTGGCCGGCGGTGCCGCGCTCGCCGCCCCCGGGCTGATCCGCGCCCGCGCCGACGAGCCGCTGCGCCTGCGCGTCTCGCTCGACACCGCGCCGTCCCACCTGCGCAACGTCTCCATCACCGACTACCTCAAGAAACTGGAGGCGGCGTCGGGCGGCAAGATCAAGACCGAGCTGTTCAGCTCCGGCCAGCTCTTCGCCGATCTCGACATCGCCAAGGCGCTGATCCAGGGCCAAGTCGAGATGGCCTGCCCCGGCCTATGGACGCAGACCGGCTTCGTGCCGGACGCCGATTTCTGCCAGCTGCCGATCCTCTACGGCCGCACCTTGGAGGAAGCGCACAAGGCGTTCGACGGCTCGGCCGGCGCCAAGGTCAACAGCGAGCTCGGCACCAAGCTGCGAGCCCGGGTGCTCGGGAAGTGGCTCGATCTCGGCTACCAGTCCTGGTACACCACGAGCCGCCCGATCCACACGCTCGCCGACCTCAAGGGCATGAAGATCCGCAGCCCCGGCGGCGCCGGCATCACCTGGCGCATCAAGTTCGTCGACGCCATTCCCAACACCACCGCCTGGCCGAACGTGCCGCTCGCGCTGTCGCAGGGCACGTTCGACGGGCTGGTCAGCACCAACATGAGCTGCGCCTCCGGCCAGCTCTGGGAAGCCGGTGTCAAGCACGCCTTCGAGGACCGCCAGTTCATCGGGGAGTACGTCCCCCTGGTGAGCAACGCCTTCTGGAGCAAGCTGACGCCGGAGCTGCAGAAGACCATGACGGATTTGTGGGAGCAGAACATCGGCGCATACCGCGCCAGCACTGCCAAGGGGCAGGTTGACGGCCGCAAGATCATGGAGAGCCACGGCGTCGAGTTCGTCGAGGCCACGCCGGCGGAGACCGCCGCTTCGCGCAAATTGATGCTGCCCCAGCAGGACGCGATGGCCCGCGAAATCAAGGTCTCGCCCGAGATGGTCAAGCTGGTGATGCAGGACCTCGGCGTCAGCAGCTAATCAGAGCTCTGGCCATGACCCGTGTCTGGGACAAGGTCGAGCAAATCCTGGTCGGACTGCTCGGCGCCTGCGCGCTGCTGGTTGGCATGGTGCAGGTGATCGGCCGTTATATCGACCCCGAGCACGCCATCGGCTGGGCCGAGGAGGTGATCGTCTATCTCGCCATCTGGGCGATCATGATCGTCTCCAGCCAGCTTGTCCGAACCGACGGCCATGTGCGCCCCGATCTCGTGCTTCGCATCCTGCCGCCGCAGGGGCAGCGCTGGGTAGAGGTGTTCAACTGCCTCGTCGCCCTCGCCTTCTGCTTCGGCATGGTGTGGTACGGCTGGGAGATCGTCGATACCGCCTGGATGCTCGACGAGACCAGCGCCACCGGCCTCGCGTTCCCGATGTGGCTCTACTATCTGGCACTCCCCGTCGGCGGACTTCTGATGTTCGTCCGCTATGTGATCCGATTGGTGCGCTACGCCGCGTTCTTCGACCCGGCGACGATGGTGATCGGCCACGGCATCTCGCACGAACTGCCCATCGACCCCGACGCGCCGCCGGCATGATCGCGAAGCCGGGCTGAGCGATGTGGACCGTGCTGTTCCTGCTGCTGTTTTTTGGCCTGCTGGCGGCCGGAATGCCGATTTTCCTGGTGCTCGGCACCTGCGCGGCGATCCTCTACTTCGTCTCCGGCGAGCCGCTGATTGGCGTCGCGCAGGTGGTGATTGATCACCTCAATTCGTCAACCTTGATGGCGCTGCCGCTGTTCGTCATGGCGGCGGCTTTCATGCGGCGCGGCGGCGTGGCGCAGGCGCTGGTGGATGTGTCGTCCGCCTGGCTCGGCGGCGTGCGCGGCTCGCTCGGTCTCGTCACCGTCGTTGCCTGCACCCTGTTCGCGGCGATCTGCGGCTCGTCCGTGGCGACCGCGCTGGCGATGGGCACGATCCTGCTGCCGGCGATGATCGAGAAGGGCTATCCGCGGTCATTCGCGCTCGGGGTCATCGGTGCCTCCGGCACCATCGGCATCGTCATCCCGCCGTCGCTTGCGCTCATCCTCTACGGCATCGTCGCCGAGCAATCGGTGCCGCGCCTGTTCCTCGCCGGCATCCTGCCGGGACTGCTGCAAGCCGCCGCGTTCTTTGCCTGGGTCTTCTATTACGCGCGCAAGCACAATTTCCCACGCGAGCCGAGCCTGCCGATGTTGACGCGCCTGCGCGTGACCTGGCGCGCCGTCCCCGCGCTGCTGGTGCCCGTGGTGGTACTGGTCGGCATCTACGGCGGGCTGGTGACGGTGACGGAGGCGGCGGCGGTCGCGGCGGTGGTGTCGCTGTTCGTCAGCCTGTTCGTCTATCGCGGCTTTCGCTGGACGCAGACCCTGGCGGTGATCGCCGACGCGGTGCGCAGTGCCGCCACGATCATGCTCATCATCGCCACCGCGCTGGCGTTCGGCCACTGGATGACCAGCTCCGGCATTCCCGGACAACTCGTAAAATTCACCCTCGACAATCATTTCTCCACCTGGGAGTTCCTGCTCGCGATCAACGTGCTGCTGCTGATCCTCGGCTGCTTCCTCGAGGTCACGGCGACGTTGCTGCTGGTGCTGCCGATTCTCGCCCCGGCGCTGCTGCCGCTCGGCGTCGACCCGGTGCATTTTTCCATCATCTTCACGCACAACATGGAGGTCGGGCTGGTGCATCCGCCGGTCGGCCTCAACCTCTACGTCCTCTCGACGAT
Source organism: uncultured Alphaproteobacteria bacterium (assembly GCA_963795435.1). Lineage (GTDB taxonomy): Bacteria > Pseudomonadota > Alphaproteobacteria > Acetobacterales > Acetobacteraceae > JAFKFI01. Next base: position 1,085,885 of record CAWCHV010000007.1, on the reverse strand, counting down.
CTCCACCGCCCCGGTCGGCGAGGTGATCCGCGGCATCCTGCCGTTCCTCATCCTGCTGCTGATCGTGCTCGGCATAATTACTTATGTTCCCTGGCTGACAATGTGGCTGCCGAGGGCGGTGTACGGGTCGTAGCGGCGCTGTCACGGGCGATAATGCACCACGAGCCACACCGCCGGCGGCGAGGTCGAGGTCCATTCGACGCGGTGGCGCACATGGGCTGGGAACTCGACGAACGAGCCGGCATTCAGGCGCCGCGCCTCCGCCTCTCCCTCGACGCGGAGCAGGGCGGCGCCGGTCAGCAGCAGCACCCATTCCGGCAGCTCCTGGTCGTACCAGAACCCTGGCGGGCTGGCCTGTCCCGTCGAGACGATCCGTTCGATCCGCACGGCGCGCGTACGCAGCAGGTCGCGCAGTTCCTCGCGCTCCTGTCTTTCGGGCACTTGCGCGAAAACATTGTCCAGCATGGCTACACCGGCATCGTGCGGCGCTGATGCGCGCGACCAGCCCGTACCGTGTCCTCGCGATTGCCGGCGATGACCCGCACCCCTTCGTCGAGCTTCGCGACAATGTTCTCTGGGGTGCAACCTTCGAGGAAGGCGACGCGGTTGCGCCGGCAGGCGGCGAAGACCCGCTCGCGCGCCTCGCGCATCTCCGGCGGGTACGGGTCGCGTTGCAATTCGAGATAACCGAGCGACAGGCCGAGATCGCCTGGGCCAAGCTCCGCGAAGCCGATGCCGGGGACGGCAAGGATGGCGTCGCAATTGGCGATCCCCTCGGGGCTTTCGAGCTTCACGCCGAGCAGCAGCTCACCCCGCGGATTGAGCGGCCAAGGATCGCAGCGCCGCATGTAGTCGATCTGCGAGAGGCCCCAGATCGGTGCCGCCGTCCCTTCCGAACCGTGCCCGCGCGTGCCGATGCCGAGGGGCGTGCCGCCCACGCGTCGCGCGCCGTGCATCCGTTCGGCCGGTGAGGGCAGCGTCTCGTCGACACTAGCCAACTGGTGCGGATAGCGGCAGGATTCGACGAAGGCGCGCACCGCGTCGGCGTTCTCCGCTTGGCACAGCAGCACGCCATGCACGCCGCGCCCGAGGATTTGGCGGAACTGCCACGCATTGAAGCGCACGTTGGCCGCGTCCGTGCCGTTGACAGGCGCCTCCACGATCACCGCCGGCGTGCGATGGCCGGAGCGCGACGGGCCGCCATCAGCCATGCCGCGCATGTATTCGGAGAGCCCGGTCATGTCGAACGCGCCATGTTCCATGCCGACGTTGATATAGTCGGCCCAGGTGCCGCCATCGAGGCGCCCCTGTTCGTAGGTCAGCACGTGCCCGCTATGCGCCCCGTCGTAGTAGACCGCCTGGTCTTGCTCCAGCAACTCGATCGCGCGATTGATCCGTCCCGTCACAGTCTTCCCCCCGCATCGGAGCGGCGAGTGTACCCCGCATACCGGCGCTAGCGAAGCGGGGGTCAGAGCATCGGCCGACCGCCAGTGACGGGGAGCAATGCGCCGGTGATGTAGCTCGCCTCGCCCGAGGCCAGCAGCACGTAGGCGGGTGCCAGCTCCGCCGGCTGTCCGGCACGGCCGATCGGCGTGTTCTTGCCGAAACTCCTTACCGCTTCCTCGGGCATCGTCGAGGGGATGAGCGGCGTCCAGATCGGCCCCGGCGCCACCGCGTTGACGCGGATGCCCTGCTTGGCCACGAGTGCCGCCAGCCCGGCGGTGAAGTTCGCGATCGCCCCCTTCGTCGTCGCATAGGCGAGCAAATGCGGCGAGGGGTCCTTGGCGTTGATCGAGGAGGTATTGACGATGGCGCTGCCCGGCTGCATCCGCGCGATCGCCGCCTTGCACAGGTAGAACATCGAATAGATGTTGGTGCGGAACGTGCGGTCCCACTCCTCGGCGCTGATGTCGTCGATGCTTTCGTAGCTGCGCTGCATCGCCGCGTTGTTGACCAGGATGTCGAGCTTGCCGAACTCGCGGTCCGCGCGTTCGACCAGCGACTTGCAATGCGCCTCGTCGGCGACGTCCCCCGCCACCACGACCGCGCGACGGCCGGCCTGCTCCACCCAGCGCGCCGTTTCCTTCGCGTCCTCGTGTTCGTCGAGATAGGCGATCAGCACGTCGGCGCCCTCGCGCGCGAAGGCGATGGCGACGGCGCGGCCGATGCCGGAATCGGCACCGGTGACGATCGCCGCCCGGTCCGCCAGCCGTCCGCTGCCCTTATAGGAATGCTCGCCGTGGTCGGGCGTCGGCGCCATCTCCCCGGTGTGGCCCGGCGGCGATTGCTGCTGCGGCTGCTGCGGCGGGGTGGGATGCGCGGTCTTGGGGTCTTGTGCCATCGGGCTGCTCCGGTGCGGTGACGCCCGCACAGAACAGGGCGCGCGCCCCCGGGTTCGGTCCGCTCGGCTTGTTGAACGGCGCTCAGTACAGCGCGCAGACGATCCCGAACAGCGCGAGGCCGGCGGCGATCCACGCCACGTAGTCGCCGATCACCCCGCTATGCAGTGCGCTCAAACCATCGAACAGTGGCGAGGTCAGCACGCCGGGCGCACGCAGCACTGGCCGCGGCAAGCTGCGCCGGGCGAGGTCGAAGCCGGCGATGCCCAGCGCGAGAGCCAGGGACAGCCACGGCAGAAACGGATGCGGCGAGCCGGGAAGCGCGGCGGACGTGCCTGGCGCGGCCGGCGGCCCGACGCCGAGGATCATGGCGTTGTCCGGGTGCATGAAGCCGCGCACCGATCCGTCGGCGAACGCTCCCGCCGCGCCGCCGGGCAGCAGCGCCAGCGCGAGCAGCAACCCGCAAGGTGCGAGCATCAGCCAGAGCGGGCGGTCGGCGTTCTCCTGCTCCTCCTCAGTGGGGGACCGCTCCTCCTCGCCCGGCGTCGGGCCGAGCCCGAGAAAAATGCGGCCCGACGCGCGCAGCACTGCGGCGCCGGTGAGCGCCGCGGCCGCCACCATCGCGACGCTGACCCAGCCCCGGCCACTGGAGGTCGCGGCGCCGTCGATCAGCCGCGTGCCCTCGTCCATCAGGCCGACCGGCAGCCCCGCGAGCAGCAGTCCGCCGAGCGCCATCGCGATCCCCGCCGGCCAGACTTGCCGTCCCACACCGCGCAGTCCGATCTCGTCTATGCCGCCGCAGGTGGCGAGCAGGATGCCGGCCACCATGAACAGCGCACCCTTCACCAGCCCGTGTCCGACGAGATAGGTCATCATGCCCGCGAGCCCGTCCGGCCGCAGCACGGCGAGGCCGATCAGCATGACGCCGACATGCGAGATGGTGGAGAACGCCAGCATCCGCTTCATGTGTCGCTGTGACAGGCACATGAAGCCGCCGACCAGCGCGCTCGCCGCCCCCATGCCGAGCAGCAGGTTGTGCATGACAAAGGTGACGTCCGCCGACGCGGCGAACACCGACCAGTAGAGTTTCGCGACCCCATAGAGCCCCAGCGCCACCATCGCGCCCGAGAAGATGACGCAGACCGGGCTCGGCGCGACGGCGTGCGCGTCCGACAGCCAGAACTGGAACGGCACCATCGCCGCCTTGATGAGCAGGGCCGTGGCAAGCAGGCAGAAGCCGGCGGTGAACACCGGATCGCTCCCCGCCGCCGCGACCGCGCGGCCGATCGCGGAGAAGTCGAGCGCGCCGGCGCGGGCGTAGATCAGCCCGATGCCGCCGAGCATCAGGTAGCTGCCGATGCCGTTGGTCACGGTGAAGTTGAGCGCGCCTTCGAGCGCCGATGCTTCGAGCCGGTAGCCGGTGAGCGCGAAGGCGGCGACGCTCATCACCTCGAACCAGACGAACAGGTTGAATAGATCGTGGGTCAGCACGAAGCCGGTCATCGCCGCGAGGAACAGCAGCATCAGCACGTGGAAATGCGCGTGAACCTCGTCGAAGAAGCCCCAGGCGAACACGAAGCTGGCGGCGAACAGCAGCCCGATCAGCACGCCGAGCGAAGCGCCGATCTGATCGACGACGAAGCCGATGCCAAGCACCTGCCCGCCCGCGCGCGGCGACCAGCCGCCGAACCAGTAGATCAGCGGCGCGTCGGCCGTGCGGAACACTATCAGCAAGCAAGTCCCGGCGACGCCCAATGCCACGATGGTCGCGATTGCGTCGGGCACGCGGCGCGGCAGGACATGCGCCAGCACCAGCATGATCGCGGCGACGGCGAGCGGTAGAGCAACCGGCAGCGGCGGCAGGATCGCGTTCACCGGCGCAGCGGCCGCAATTCCTCGGGGTCGAGCGAGCCGCGCTTCTTGTGCAGTTGCAGCGCCAGTGCGAGAAGCAGCGCGCTGACGGTGGCGCCGATCACGATGTCGGTCAGCACCAGCGCCTGCACCACGGGATCGACCGCCGGCGTGCCGGGCGGATGAGTATAGAAGATCGGCGCCCCCGCGTTCCACTTGTAGCCGACGGCGAGCAGCAGCACGTAGGTTGCGGACTGCACCACGCTCAGACAGCCGATCAGATGCACATAGTTGCGGCTGGCAACGATGCCGTGCAGCCCGATCCCGAGCAGCCAGGCGGCGACCAGCCAGGGCAGTAGCGTCATGTCGGATGCGCCCCCGGATCGTCGCCCTCCTCCACGGCGCGCGTTTCCTCCATGAACTCGATGAACAGCAGGGTGAAGCCGCCGGCGACTGCGAAGGCGACACCGGCGTTGGCCACCAGCATGAGCCCGCCGGAGAGCATGTCCCGAAGCTGCCCGAGCGGCAGCACGTTCTCCAGGAAGGCTCGCCCCAGCAGCATCGGCGTCAATCCGGCGACGGCGAACAGCGCCGCGCCGCCGCCTTCGAAGGCGTCGAACAGGCGTGAGGGCACCAGCCGGCGCCAGCCGCGATAGCCCTCGCCGAGATAGAGCAGCAGCAGCCCCGACGCGACGATGACGCCGCCCTGGAAGCCGCCGCCCGGCGTCACCGTCGCGTGCAGCGCGACGTAGATGCCGAACACCACAATCAGCGGCGCGACCGCGCGGCACAGCAGCACCGTCGCATCCGCGCGCTCGGCGACCTCCCGGCCCGCGACCTCGCCGGGTGCCGCGCTGAGGTCTTGGCCGCGCGCGCCGCGCAGCAGCACCACGACGCCGGTGACGGCGCAGAGCAGCATGAACTCCTCGCCCAGCGTGTCGAACCCGCGGTAATCGAAATTCACCGCCGTCACCATGTTGGTGACGTGGCGCTCGCGGGGGGCGGCGTCGTTGACCGCGTCTCCATAGGGCAGCGAGTGGGCGCCGAAGCGCGGCATGTGCGCCGCGACGCGCCACACGGCGGGCAACGCGCACAGCACGGCCAGCGCGAACACCAGCGAGCGGATGCGCCGGCTCATCGCGCCCCGCGATCCATCTTGATGCTGGCGAGCACCACGAGGAACAGCAGCGGCAGCGCCGCCGCGCCGACCACGAGCTCGGAGAACGCCACGTCGGGCGCTTGCAACGCCATGAACAGCAGCGCGAGCACGAGGCCGTTGACCGCCATCGCCAGCACCTGACGGCGCGGCGTGCGCGACAGCACGACGCCGGTGCCGCTCGCGGCGACGAGCACGAACAGCATGGCGAGCAGCCCGCTCATTCAGTGTCCTCCTGAGCCGATCCGCGCAGCAGCAGCGCGCGCCCCGCCGCGTGCGCCAACGCCGCGCCGAGGAGCAGCGCGAGTGCGGCGATCAGCAGCACCGTGCCGGCACGCGCCGAAATCCCGTCCGCCGCGAACGCCGCTGCCGTGATCGCCAAGCCGGACGCCGTGTTGACGAATGTGGCACAATGCAGCCGGTCGAGCGGCGACCGCAGCCGGGCAAATCCGATGCAGCCTAGCCATGACATGAGCACGGCGAGGGCGAGCAGGATGTCGACGAGGACCGCGCTCACAGCCAGCGTTCGAGAAAAAGCGCCAGCACAAGCGTGCCGGGAAACCCCAGCAGCACCAGCGCCAGCGGTATCTGGATGAAACTGCTCTCGTCGAAGGCGAAGCTCATCATCACCAGGATGAGCGTGGCGAGCGCGATTGCGAGCTGCACCGCCGCCAGCCGGTCGCCGCTGCCGCCGCGACACGCCGCGAACACCGGCACCGCAAGCGCCGGCAGCAGCGCGCCGACCGCGACCAACCAGGCCGTCATGTTGGCCACGCCTTGTCACGGGGTGGCGGCACATGCGCGAGCCGGTGCACCACCAGGCTGTCGCTCGCATCGGGAATGCGCAGCACATAGCTGTTGGGCGCGAGCGAAGCGGCCAGCGTCACCAACGCGCGCCGGCCGGCGTCCTCGGGTGTCGCGCCGCCCCGCGCGAAAGGCTGGACCACGGCTTCACCGTGCGGGTGAGGCGAGAGCAGCACGCGCGCCACACGAACCGCGTCGGGCAGCAGATGCGCGAGCGGCCAGAGGATCACGCGGGGCCACGGCGCGCGCAGCCGGAGCCGGCGCCCGGCTGGATGTCGGATCAGGGCCGACAGCACCGTGCCGAGGAGCCCGCTCGCCACCGCCGCGATCACCTCATCGGCACTCAGCTCGCCGGCGCAGAGCAGGTAGAACGCCGCGAGGGCCACCCATGTCGAGCCAAGTGTCAGCCAGGCAAGGATCATCGCCGGTCCCTTCGCCGCCGCCGCGCCAAGCATAACCACGGGCTGGCGGGCCGGTTCCGGGCGACCATATGCAACGCCGTGCCGGCGGCGGGCGCCGCGCCGGGAACCGTCACGCATCCGACAGGTTGGCTGTTCGCCGATTGGGAACGGGAGAGGACCGAGATGGCCGAAGCGGAACCAACAGGCGTGCAGGTGCAGGTGGCGAACGCCCGGCCGGAGGATGTGGGGAAGGGCGCCGCGCGCGTCAGCCGCAAGACCCTCCAGGCGCTCGGGATGCAGCAGGGCGAGGCGGTGGAGATCATCGGCAAGCGCCACACCGCCGCGATCGTCGTGCCGCCCTATCCGGAGGACGAGGATCTCGAGATCATACGCCTCGACGGGTTGCAGCGCGGCAATGCCGGCGTGACGGCGGGCGAGCGCATCGAGGTCCGCCGCGCGCAAACCCGTCCGGCGACCCGTGTGACACTGGCGCCGGCGCAGAAAAATTTGCGCCTGTCGGGCTCCGGCGAGGCGCTGCGCCGCACCTTCCTCGGTCGCCCGGTGGTGGCCGGCGACGTTGTCTCCACCTCGGTCTACCAGCGCGCGGCGGGCGGCGCGCCCGACGGATTCTACGAGCAGCAGGCATACGCGCTGCAGGAGATCCGCCTGATGGTGGTCGGCACCACGCCCAAGGGCATCGTGCGGATCGACCAGAGCACCGAGATCGAGCTGCTGCCGCAATACGCCGAGCCGCGGGAGACCCGGCGCGCCGACGTCACCTATGACGACATCGGCGGCATCGGCAACGCGGTCGAACAGGTGCGCGAGATGGTCGAGCTGCCGCTGCGCCATCCCGAGCTGTTCCAGCGCCTCGGCATCGATCCGCCGAAGGGCGTGATCCTTCACGGCCCGCCCGGCACCGGCAAGACGCTGCTCGCGCGCGCCGTCGCGACCGAAAGCGAGGCGTCGTTCTTCTCGATCGCCGGCCCCGAGATCATGGGCAGCCATTTCGGCGAAAGCGAGCAGCGGCTGCGCGACATCTTCCAGGAGGCGGGACAGCGCGCCCCCTCCATCATCTTCATCGACGAGATCGACAGCATCGCCCCCAAGCGCGACGAGGTGCGCGGCGAGGTTGAGCGGCGCATCGTCGCACAGCTCCTCACCCTGATGGACGGGCTCGAGCCGCGGCAGAACGTGGTGGTGATCGCCGCCACCAACCGCATCGACGCGATCGACGAGGCGCTGCGGCGACCGGGCCGGTTCGATCGTGAGATCGTGATCGGGGTGCCGGACCAGGAGGGACGCCGTCAGGTGCTCGGCATCCACACGCGCGGGATGCCGCTAGGCGAGGACGTCGACCTCGACGCGCTGGCCCGCACCACCTACGGTTTTGTTGGTGCGGACATTTCCGCCTTGGCGCGCGAGGCGGCGATGGACGCGGTCCGCCGGATTCTGCCGAAGATCAACCTGCGCGAGGGCATTCCGCCCGACGTGCTGGCCGGCTTGCGCGTTTGCCGCGCCGATTTCGAGAACGCGCTCAAGCGCATCCAGCCCTCGGCGCTCAGGGAAATCATGATCCAGGTGCCCAACGTCACCTGGGAGGACGTCGGCGGCCTTGAGGCGACGCGCGAGCAGTTGCGCGACGGGATCGAATTGCCGCTCAAGCACCCCGAGGCGTTCCGCCGCCTCGGCATCCGCCCGGCCAAGGGTTTTCTGCTGTTCGGCCCGCCGGGCACCGGCAAGACCTTGATGGCGAAGGCGGTAGCGCGCGAGAGCAACGCCAATTTCATCGCCACCAAATCGTCCGACCTGCTCTCAAAGTGGTACGGCGAAAGCGAGCAGCAGGTCAGCCGCCTGTTCGCCCGTGCGCGACAGGTGGCGCCGACCGTCATCTTCATCGACGAGATCGACAGCCTGGTGCCGGCTCGCGGCGGCTCGATGGGCGAACCCGCGGTGACGGAGCGCGTGGTCAATACCATCCTCGCCGAGATGGACGGGCTCGAGGAATTGCAGAGCGTGGTGGTGATCGGGGCCACCAACCGGCCCAACCTGCTCGACCCGGCGTTGCTGCGGCCTGGCCGCTTCGACGAGTTGGTCTACGTGCCGGTACCAGACCAGGCGGCCGGCTGCACATCCTGCGCATCCAGACCAGGGATATGCCCCTGGCCTCCGACGTGGACCTCGAAGAGGTCGCGCGGCGAACGCAGGGTTACACCGGCGCCGATCTCGGCGATGTGATCCGTCGCGCGGGGTTGCTGGCCCTGCGGCAGGATCTTGGCAGCGCGGCGGTCGGCCGCGCGCATTTCGAGCAGGCGCTGAAGGAAACCCGTGCTTCGGTCACGGTCGAGATGGAACGCGAATACGAGGAGCTGCGCTCGCGTCTCAAGCAGCAGGGCGCCACACCGCGCCAGCCGATCGGCTTCGCGATCGGCGGCCATTGATCGCGGCGTCAGCAGTGAGCGAATTTCGTTGCGGAGAAGCGGCGCGGCGGGGATCGTGACCTGATCCGCTATCCGGCGCAGGCAGGGGACCATGCATCCGGCTCTGTTCGAGACGCTCCGTTCGCTGCCCGACCTGGACAAGCGCCTCGCAAGAAGCCAGGCACGCCCCTGCAAGCTGTGCGGCGCCCCGGCGCCGCCGTTCGACGCGGTCGATCTCAACAAGCTTTGCTCGGATACCGATCCCTACTCGTTCGGCCTCTCGGGCATCATGGTGCCGTACATGCGTTGCACGCTATGCGGCTTCCTGTTCACGTCGTTTTTCGACGATTGGTCGCCCGCGGATTTCGCCCGCTTCATCTATAACGATGACTACATTAAGGTGGATGGCGCCTATGCCGAGGTGCGCCCGCAGGCCATGTCGGCGTTTGTCGCGCGCAAAGCCGCCCGTGCTCGCGACGCGCGCATTCTCGACTACGGATCGGGCGCGGGCGGGCTGGCGCGGCATCTCCGCGAGGCTGGCTTTCGCCACGTCGAGAACTACGATCCGTTCGCCAGTCCGCAACGCCCGGCCGGGCGCTTCGACATCATCACGTGTTTCGAGGTGATCGAGCATTCGACCGCCCCGCTCGCGACGCTAGAGGATATGCGTGGCCTGCTCGCCGAGGATGGCTGCGTGCTGTTCACCACCGGGATTCAACCCGACGATATCGCCGTCCGCCGGGCGAGTTGGTGGTATGTCGGCCCGCGCAACGGCCACGCCTCGATCTTCACGGTGGATGCGCTCGCCACGCTGGCGGCGCGATGCGGCCTGGTCTTGCATTGCGGCATCGAGGGCATGGCCTTCTCGACCGGCCGGCTCTCCGCCGTCTCTCGCGAACTCCTCGCCACCGTCGGTCAGCCGTTTCTTTTTGTCCCACTTGGCGCGCCACACGCGTCGACAGCAGAGGCGGCGGACTGGCACGCCTTGGAGCGGCCCGGACCCGATGCATTCCGCTGGACGCGCAGCAGCGCGGTGCGATGGCGCCTCGACCTGCCGCCGGTCCGTCCTTGCACCGCGAAATTCCTCATCCCGCTGCACATGGAGATCGAGCCCGGTTTCGCCGCCGCGTCCCGCCTGTTCGTCGGCAGCCGCGAATGGCCGCCGCCTGAGGTCGATGTCGCCCGGCTAACGGTGACAGGCATTGTCGACCAGCACACCGAGGGTACGGTCATCTTGCGCACGCCGGAGCCGATCCGTCCCGCCGACCGCGCCCCGGGGAGCGACGCGAGGGCTCTGGGCCTGGCGGTCTCCGTCGCCTGGTGACGGCGTCGCGATTTTTCTCCAAGCCTACTTGACGGCCGCAAGACGACCGGTCATTTGAGGCGCATGGCAAAACCGAGCGTCCGCGAGAGGCTTCTGGATGCTGCCGTCGAGACGGTGCGGCAGCGCGGCTACAACGCTTGCGGCGTGCAGGACATCACCGACGCGGCGGGCGTGCCGAAAGGGTCGTTCTACAACCATTTCGACAGCAAGGAGGCTCTGGGAGCGGCCGTCGTCGAGCAGTATTGGCAGCGCGGCGCGTGCTCCAGCCTGCGCGTCCTGAGCGACGAGAGCCTGCCGCCGACCGAGCGTCTGCGCCGCTACTTCGATACGCTGGCCGCCAACATGGCTGATCGGAATTACAGATGCGGCTGCTTGATCGGCAATCTCAGCGCCGAATTGGCTGATCAGAGCCGCCTCGTGTGCGACCGCCTCTCGGCGATCTATGCCGGCTGGACGCGCTCCATCGAGACCTGCGTACGCGAGGCGCAGCGTGCGGGAGAAGTCCCGGCGGATCGGGATGCCGCCGCGCTGGCGGCGTTCCTTGTCAACGCCTGGGAAGGTACGATGCTGCGGGCGAAGGTCGACAAGGACGGCGCCGCATATCGCCAGTTCCAGGAAATCGTGTTCGGCGCGCTGCTGAGCTGACCCGCGAATCCAAAAAGAGACTCGCCAGGACCCGACCTAAGCCGACCGACCATCTTGCATGTTGCAAAGGAGTGCACGCATGAGCCTGAACAGCGACGTCCTGAGCCGCCTGCCGCACGTCGAGGGCGTGTTCAACTATCTGACACCGATGGCGGAGAAGCCGCGCAACTTCACCTACGATCCGCCGCCCGGCGTGGCGCAGACCAATGCGGCCTACGAGCCGCATTCCATGCACGTCTATGACGCGCGGCCGGTCGCTTACGAGCTTTCAGTCGACGGCGAGGGCATCCAGCTCGTCGAGCACCGCAGCGCGGTGCACGGTTTCGAAGACGAGGAGGAAATCCGCCGGGTCTACTATCCCGAGGCCGAGCGATTGGTTGCCGCGGCCACCGGGGCGCATCGCGTCGTGGTGTTCGACCACACCATCCGCCGGCGGCAGCCGGGCGCGGTGGATCGCGCGGCCGGCACGCCGCGCCAGCCGGTGACGCGGGTGCATAACGATTATACGGAAATCTCCGGCCCGCAACGTGTGCGCGACCTGATGGGCGACGAGGCGGAGGCGCTACTCAAGAAGCGCTTCGCCATCATCAACGTCTGGCGCCCGATCCGTGGTCCGTTGCAGGACGCGCCGCTTGCGGTGTGTGACGCCGGCAGCACCACGTCCGACGATTTCGTCGCCTCGGACTTGGTGTATCGCGATCGCACCGGCGAAACCTATGCGGTGAAGTACAGCCCCCGCCATCGCTGGTTCTACGTCCCCGAGATGCGCGAGGATGAGGCGCTGCTGCTCAAATGCTACGACTCCGCCCACTCCGGCGTCGCCCGGTTCGCCCCGCACTCGGCCTTCGAGGATCCGACGGCGCCCGCCGACAAGCTGCCGCGCGAAAGTATCGAGCTGCGCACGCTGGTGTTCTACGACGACTGAGCGCGGTCAGGATCCCGGCGGCAACCGTTCGTCGAGCCACGCCCGCGTGCCGTCGAGCGCGCGGGCGACTATCTCCGGCCCGCGCGCCATGCCTTCCAAGTTGTTAAATTGCGACATCGCGAATGCCGATGGTCGCGAGGATCGCCCGCAGATAGGGCGTACGAAAGTCCGGCTGGCGCGCCGGCTCCGGTGCGGCGCGCTCCCGTTCGCTGTACAGCGGCAATTCACGCCAGGCGTTCAGCAGGTAAAGCCGCTGCTCGGTCTCGCCGTGGCGGCGCGCGTCGCGGCCGACGCGGCGTGGATCGAGGCGCCGGCTATGTGCTGGCGCGCGAGGCGCTGGCGGCGGCGGGCGCGCGGCTGGTCCCGGTGCGCGTCGACGGCGATGGAATGCGCGTCGCCGACGGAATCGCGCGGGCGCCGGGCGCGACAGCGAGTTCCGCTACGCGGGCCACCCGTTGCCGCCGCTGAAAAGCCTCGATCTCGACGAGCGGGTGCTCTACGCGGGGAGCTTCAGCAAGGTGCTGTTTCGGGCGTTGCGGCTCGGCTACCTCGTGGTGCCCAAAGCGCAGGTGCCCGCGTTTTCCGCGGTCTGCCGGCTCTCGTGGTGAGGGCGGGGCGTTCACGATCAGGCGGTCGTCGCCGCGTTCATGGCCCAGGGGCATTCCCGCGTCATCTGAAGCGGATGCGCGGGCTCTACGCGGCACGCGGCGCGGCGCTTGCGGAGCGCTGGCTTCGGCGTTCGGCGACCGCCTGGCGATCGAGTTGTAAGCGGGCAGAATGCACCTGCTCGCCGGCGTCCCCGCCCCCGTGAGCGACACCGCGCTGGTCCGGCGGGCCCAAGCGGCGGGTCTGACACCCACCGCGCTGTCCGACACGTACGTCGAGCGGGATCGCGGCCAGGGATTGCTGCTGAGCTTCACCAACATCTCCGAGGCCGACGCGCCGGGCGTCACGCGCGCGCTGGAACGCGCGATCGGCCCGGCGCTGCGCCTAGTCAATACATGTGCTGCCCGCCGTTGATCGACAGGGTGGAGCCGGTGATGAAATCCGCCTCGTCGGCGGTGAGGAAGGCGACGCCGCGGGCGATGTCCTCGGCCTTGCCCAAACGTCCGGCGGGGATGCGGGCAACGATCTTCTGCAGCACGTCGGCCGGCACCGCGCGCACCATGTCGGTGTCGACGTAGCCGGGCGCGATCGCGTTGACCGTGATGCCGAAGCGCGCCCCCTCCTGCGCCAGCGCCTTGGTGAAGCCGTGGATGCCGGATTTGGCGGCGGCGTAGTTCACCTGGCCATACTGCCCGGCCTGGCCGTTGATGCTGCCGATATTGACGATGCGGCCGAATTTCTGCGCGCGCATCGTATCGAAGGTGAGCTTGCAGAGATTGTAGCAGGAGCCGAGATTGGTATCGAGCACCGCGTCCCACATGTCGCGGTCCATCTTCGCCAAAGTGCCGTCGCGGGTGATGCCGGCATTGTTCACGACAATCTCGATCGGCCCGATCTCGGCGGTGATGTGCTTGACCGCGTCCTGGCAGGCGGCGAAATCCGAGACGTCGAATTTGTAGACCTTGATGCCGGTCTCGGCGGCGAAGGCCTGAGCCGCCGCGTCGTTTCCGCCGTAGTTGGCGACCACCGTGCGGCCCTGCTCCTTGAGCGCCCGGCTGATCGCCGCGCCGATGCCTCGCGTGCCACCCGTGACCAATGCAACCCGTGCCATTGTCCGTCTCCCTCTTCCTCGGCTGCTTGTCGCCAGCCGTGTGGTCGTCCGCTTATCATGGGCCGGCGCATCGGGGAACGGGTGGGCAAATCGCTTGTGCGGCGCAGCATCGGGGGCGCCGTATCGTGGTTGTGAAGCGGGAACCGGCGGGGGTTGGACATGCGGCTCGAAGGCAAGATCGGGATCGTGACGGCGGGCGGCTCCGGCATGGGCCGGGCGGGGGCGACGCGCTTCACCAAGGAGGGCGCATCGGTCGCGATCGTCGACCTCGACGGCGCCAAGACGGAGGCACTGGCGGGCCGGCTGCGCGCCGACGGGGGCAAGGTCATGGTGATCGCGGGCGATCTGCGACGCGACGAATTCGCGCGCGAGGTAGTGGCGCGCACCGTCGACGCGTTCGGCGGGCTTGATTTCGTCTGGAACCATGTCGGCCATCCCGGCCCCGCCGCGGTCGAGGGCGTTGACATGGCGCAGTACGAATTGGCGATGGACCTCAACCTGCGGAGCGTGCTGGTCACGACCGAGGCGGCGATCCCGCATCTGCGGGCGCGCGGCGGCGGCGCCTTGCTGTTCACCGCCTCGATCGCCGGTCTCGCGGGCTCGGCGTACAGCCCGATCTATTCCATGGCGAAGTTCGGCGTGGTCGGCTTCGTCCGCTCGCTGGCCAGGCGTCTGGCGCCCGATCACATCCGGGTGAACGCGGTCTGCCCGGGCATGACCGACACGCCGATGCTGCGCACCTTCGTCGCCCGCCCCGACCAGCCCAGCACCAGCAACCAGGTGCCCGAGATGGTTGTTCGCCAAGTCGTCAAGACGGTCCCCTTCGGCCGCGCCGCCAAGCCGGACGAGGTCGCCAACGCAGCGCTGTTCCTGCTGTCGGATGAAGCCTCCTACGTCTCCGGCATAGCCCTGCCCGTGGACGGGGCGGCGACCGCATAGCTGGTATCGGGCTACCGTCTGGATTTAACCTTCTTCGAGGTGGGTCATGTTCTCCTGCGCGCCGGGCGATACCGCGGATTGGGCCAGCCACGCCGGTTGTCTCTGTCACAGACCGGAGATTCACGCCCTGACACGCCGGATTGGCGCCGATCTTTCCCGGCGCGGCTTCGTCGCCGGCGCGGCCGGCTCGATCGCATCGCTCGGTCTGCCGAAACCCGCCAGCGCGGAATCGGCGTCCAACCGGCCTTCAGGACCGATCCTGTTCACGAACTTCCGGCTGTTCGACGGAAACTCCAGCACGTTGCGCGACGGACTCCGCGTGTTGATCGAGGGCAATCGGATCAAGTCCGTGGCGGCCGGCAACCCGGCCGCGCCGGACGGCGCGCGCGTGATCGATTGCGGCGGCCGGGTACTCATGCCGGGCCTGATCGACGCGCACTGGCACTCCATCTTCGCCGCGCTCTCGCTCCCGACGCTCATGTCCGCGAGTGTCGGCTACATCTATCTGGCCGCAAGCGCGGAGGCAGAGCGCACGCTTATGCGCGGCTTCACCACTGTTCGCGACCTTGGCGGCCCCGCCTTCGCGCTGAAGCAGGCGATCGACGCGGGCCTCGTCTCGGGGCCGCGCATCTATCCGTCCGGCGCCATGATAACCGCGACCGGCGGTCATGGTGACTTACGTCCGCTGTCTGACGTGCCGAGTATCGGCGGCACCCTTAGTCGTATCGAGCAGACCGGCGGGGCCATTATTTCCGATGGCCCGGATGCGGTGCGACTGCGCGCTCGGGAGCAACTCTTGCAGGGAGCGTCGCAGATCAAGCTGGTGGGTAGCGGTGGCGTCTCTTCGCCTCGCAGTCCCTTGGAGGCGTTCACTTTCACCGAACCGGAATTGCGCGCGGGGGTCGAGGCGGCCGAAGATTGGGCCACCTACGTCACTGTGCACGCATATCCGCCGGGTCCCATCCAGCGGGCGATAGCCGCAGGGGCCAGGTGCATCGAGCACGGTCATTTGATGGACGAAGTGACTGCCAGGCTGATGGCAGACAAAGAAGTGTGGCTGAGCATTCAACCGTTCGTCGGGGATGATGACTTCGATTTGTCTCACCGGCCAGAGCCGGATTGACCAGCTTCAGGTTCTTGCCGGCACGGATCGGGCGTACACCCTCGCAAAAGATCACGGGATCAAGACGGCGTTCGGCTCGGATCTGCTGTTCTCAGGAACGCTGACGGCGCGCCAGGGCGCCATGCTGACCCATCTGACCCGCTGGTACCCGAACGCCGAAATCCTGCGGATGGCGACCGCCACTAATGGCCAGTTGCTCGGCATGTCTGGTCCACGCAATCCCTATCCGGGGAAGCTGGGCGTCGTCGAAGAAGGCGCGCTGGCCGATCTGCTGCTGGTCGACGGCAATCCCGTCGAGACCATCAGTCTCGTCGAGGATCCCGGCAAGAATTTCCTCATCATCATGAAGGATGGCAGGATCCATAAGGACGCGCTCACTCAATGAGGCTCCGCGGCGAAGCGGTTGCACGTCTGATCACATCCGGGTGAACGTGGTTTCTCCTGGCATGACCGACATAGCGATGGTTGCGAGGGTGTAGGGACATTTCACCATCGCACAGCGCGGTTTCGCATGAATGACGAGAAATTCATCTTACTCGCGGGTAGCGTTGCGTTCCCGTTTCCCATATCTGTCCTGTTCCGCCCCGCATTCAGGAGCCCTGGCTAATGGCAGTTCCTCACGAAGCACAGACCCAATCCGGCGCGGCGACGGCGGTGGACTACGACGCCATCATCGTCGGGGCGGGCATTTCCGGACTTTACCAGCTCTACCGTTTGCGTGAGCTCGGGATGCGGGTGCGGGTGTTCGAGGCCGGCACCGGCGTCGGCGGCACCTGGTACCTGGAACCGCTACCCCGGCGCGCGCTTCGATTCCGAAAGCTATTCCTACAGCTATTCCTTTTCGCAGGAGCTGCTGGACGAATGGGACTGGTCCGAGCATTTCGCCGCCCAGCCGGAGACGCTGCGCTATCTCAACCACGTCGCCGACAAGTTCGACCTTCGCCGGGACATCCAGTTCCGCAGCCGCGTCGCCGCGGCGCACTATCAGGAGACGACGCGGAGCTGGGACGTGACCTTGGAGGATAGCAGCCGGCACAGCGCGCGCTTCCTGATCACCGCGATCGGCCCGCTTTCCGCCCCGACGATGCCGCGCGTGGATGGCGTCGGGACGTTCCAGGGCGAGGCCTTCCACACCGCCCGCTGGCCGCACGAGCCGGTGAGCTTCGCCGGTAAGCGGGTGGCGGTGATCGGCACCGGTGCGACCGGCGTGCAGACCATTCAGGAGGTGGCCAAGACCGTCGGGCACCTGACCGTGTTCCAGCGTACGCCGAATTGGTGCGCGCCGCTGCACAACAGCAAGATCGACGCTGCGACGATGGCGGAAATCCGGGCCGGCTATCCGGAGATGTTCAAGCGCTGCCAGGAGACCTTCGCCTGCTTCCTGCACACGCCGGACCCGCGCGGAACTTTCGAGGTGTCGGACGAGGAGCGCGAGGCCTTTTTCGAGAAGTTGTATGGCGAGCGCGGCTTCGGCATTTGGCAAGGCAATTTCCGCGACATCCTGACCGACCGGCGCGCCAACGCGCTGATCTCCGACTTCGTGGCCAGGAAGATCCGCCAGCGGGTGAAGGACCAAGATGTCGCGGAGAAGCTGATCCCCAAGAACCACGGCTTCGGCACCCGCCGCGTGCCCCTGGAGACCAGGTATTACGAGGTCTACAACCAACCGAACGTCCGGCTGGTGGACATCAAGGAGACCCCGATCGAGCGGATCACGCCGAACGGCATCAAGACGAGCGATGCCGAATACGAATTCGACACGATCATCTACGCGACCGGCTTCGATGCCATCACCGGCAGCTTCGACCGGATCGATATTCGGGGCGCCGACGGGCTGCGGCTGAAAGACAAGTGGAAGGACGGGCCGCAGACCTATCTCGGCGTCCTGGTCGAGGGCTTTCCTAATCTGACGATGCTGATGGGTCCGCACACGGCGCTCGGCAACATTCCGCGCAGCATCGAGTACAACGTCGAGTGGGTGACGGGCCTGTTGCGCCATGTGCGAGCCCACGGGCTGACGCGCGTGGAGGCCACGGACGCGGGGGTGGCATCCTGGACCGATCACGTCAAGGCGCTGGGCGAGGGGCTGCTGTCCAACGAGGTCGACTCCTGGATGACCGGTGTCAACCGCAATGTCGAGGGCAAGCAGACCCGCATCATCGCGCGTTACAGCGGCAGCGCGCCGGCGTACCGCGGGCGGTGCGACGAGGTGGCGGCGAACGGGTATCAGGAACTCGCGCTGGCGTAGACGTCAATAAAGCCAACACCGGGCCAGCGAACCGCGCGCTGGCCCGGTGCTGCGTCGGTATTCCGCTACGACCAGCCGATCAAGCGAAGAGACCTGCCGAAAGGCTTGCGACCGCTACTCCGCTCAGCGTCACGTCATGAGTTGCGGAGAGGTGCAGGACCGCGTTGCCCTGTGAGTCGCTCGTCGCGCCGGCGATCAGGCCCGAAGCCGCGGCGCTGGAGAGCACGACACCCGCTGCGTCGGTGACATGCAAATGGTCCTGGCCAATACGCAAACCGGACAACAGATCCTGCGCCACGTCGGCTTGATGCAGGTTGAACGTCGTGGCGTCCGAGCCGATTCGTGTGGTGGCCCGACCCACCACGCCCCCCTCGAGCGACTCGACCGTATATATGCTGGTCGGGTCCGCCGAAAGTCTCGCCGAGAACGAGGCGGAGCCGGTGTACTGGATGGTGGTCAATCCCGTGCCGGTCCCCGGCCCCACCGGCGTGCCGTCCGCCGCGCCGTAGATCAGCACCGGAGAGGTGTTCACCACGCTTCCGGTGACCCGTACCGCGTGAGTAGCAGGATCAAATGTCGCCGACAGGTTCGGGCCTAAGCTGCTCGCAGGGGGCACCCCAGGCAACGACGTCGTAGGGGGTGCCGGTACTGGTGCCGGGGTGGGAGAGGGCGGATCGACCTGCCACGGATGGGTCGTGCCCACGGCCGGGGCGCTGCCGAGCAGCGTCGTGTTCGTGAGATTGCTGGGGCCGCCCATCTCGACGCGGTTGGCTGCCAAGCCGAACACGTTGTTGCCGGTGCCCTGCACCGTGACGTTCGCATTCGCGAGATAGGCTCCGTTGAAGATCCCGCTCGCCAAGGCCCCATCCTGATTGATGAAGGTATTGCCGTTGGCCGTCAGGCTGGAACTCGGGTGCCAGGGGACGACATAGTCGATCCCGTAGTGAATCATTATTCGGTTCGTCGCCCCGGCGGCCTTTTCGAACACGTCGTTCTGCAGCACCACGTTGCCTCCCGCCGGAAGATCGACGGTGTAGTTGTCCGCGTGCCCGCCATCGACGATCCGGCTGTTGGTGATGGTCGTATTCGCGCCACGGCTGCGAAACTCGGAACCGTGGCCCAGCACGTCGTGGATGTACGTGTTGTCCACCACCGTCGTGCCAACATCGTCGATGTAGATGTTGTGCGCGTAGCCGTTGCTGCCGTTGTCCGCGAACTCGGAGTCGAGGATCGTGATGCGCCCGGTAGGATCGTTGATCGTCAGCAGCCCTTCCTGATTGTCGTGGAAATAGACGCTCTGCAGCGTCAAGTCGCCGCCCTGGTAGCGCACGCCAGCGCCATTCAGGTCGGCGACCGTAACGCCCGAGACCTCGATGTTCTTCAGCGTGACGGTGCCGCTGGTCACGAACTCGGCTTTTTGATTCGGCGGGCGCTGGGTATCGACGAAGTGAGCCATCCCGCCGACGCCCTCGATGGTGATGTTGCTCACGAGTCCGGGGAAGTCGTTCGCATAGGTGCCGGCCTGAACCGCGATGGTGTCGCCGCTCTGCGAGGCTGCAACCGCGCTCGCGAGCGTCTGGTATTGATACGCTGATCCGATGCCGACCGTAAGGATGCGGCTGGGGGATGTCATCCCGTTTCTCCTAATATGTTGCACGCCCACACCGCGCTAGCAGCGAGAGACTGGCCTCAGGCGACTGTGAAAATCCGGGTGTGGTCCCGATTGAAGGAAAGCAAAGGCTGGTCTCAGGGCGCTTCTATGAACTGAAAGTGGTGTTGGGTTTGATGGATGGTTGCGCGGTGATCCGCCACTCTGGTCGGCAAATCCTTAACGACTCGTTTACAGCCCAGCGAAGCGATCTCTGCTGTAGCACATCGGCGTTCGGTGGCAATGTGCCCGCACGTCGTTCAAGCGGCACGACAACGCCGCCGGCTCAAGACTGTTTTGGATTGGAACGCTCGAGACCTTTCTCTGTCCCGAGCAGAGGAGCGCCGCCGTTACGCGCTGACGGCCCGCCGTCGCCTGCGAACCGCCGGCACTGGGGTCGCGACCGGCGGCACTTCGTCAACATCGCCCAGCGCTTCTAGCAGCGCCATCCTGAGCTTCGCCAGCCGGCGCTCGTTCTCCACCTTCAGGCCGAACACGTCCTTCACATAGAACACGTCGACCGCCCGGACGCCGTAGGTCGTGACGTGCGCGGACGCGATTTGCAAACCTTGCTCGCTGATCGCGGTCGTCACGTCGTGCAGCAGGCCGGGACGGTCGCGGCCGTTCACTTCGAGCACCGTGTGGGTGTTGGAGGCGTGGTTGTCGATCACAACGCGGGGCGGCACATGGATCGCGCGCATCCGCCGCCCGAGCAGCGATCTCGACAGCTTGCGGATCTCGGCGGAGAGGCGGATACGGCCGGACAGTGCCTGCTCGATCAGCACCGACAAGCGTGCGAGGCGATGCGGCGCATCGAATGTGCCGCCACCGGCGTCCTGGATCCAGAACGTGTCGAGCGCCATGCCGTTGGTCATGGTGTGGATGCGCGCGTCCACGATCGATGCTCCCGCAACCGCCAGCGCGCCGGCGATCTTGCTGAACAGGCCGGCGTGGTCCGCGACATACACCGTCACCTCCGTCACCGCGCGCGCCGGCAGCGGTTGGGTGTCGACGGTCAGCGGAGCACCACGCTGCTCCGCCTCACGCACCAGGCGGGCGTGGCGGGCGTGCGTCTCGGGGTCGAAGGAGAGCCAGTAGGCGGCATAGCCGAGCGAGGTGAAGTGCTCGATTTCTTCCTTGGTCCAGCCGGTCAGCAGCGCCGCCGCGGCTTGGCGCGCGCGCGCCACACGCACGTCGCGCTCCGTGGTGGACAGTCCACCCGCGAGCACTTCGGCGACGCGCGAGTAGAGCTCGCGCAGCAGTGTTGCCTTCCAGGCATTCCATACCTTGGGCGACACCGCGCGCATGTCGGCCACCGTCAGCACCAGTAGGAGACGTAGCCGCTCGGGCGACTGGATCACCTCCGCGAGATCGAGAATGGTCTTCGGATCGTCGATGTCACGCTTGAAGGCGATCTGGCTCATCAGCAGGTGGTGCAGCACCAGCCAGGAGACCGTCTCGGTTTCCTCCGCCGACAGGCCGAGCGCCGGACACACTTCGAGCGCCAGCTCCGCGCCGATCTCCGAATGGTCGCCGCCGCGGCCCTTGGCGATGTCGTGCATGATCATCGCCATGTACAACGCGCGCCGCGACTGCAGCTGGTCCATCAGTTCCGAGGCAATGGGCGCCACGTTCACCAGGTCGCCGCGCTCCAGCGTGTCGAGGACGCGTACCGCCTCGATCGTGTGCTCGTCCACGGTGTAGATGTGGTACGTATCGAACTGCATCTGGCCGACGATGCGCGCCCAGTCGGGGATGTAGCGGCCGAGGAAGCCGGACTCGTTGAGGATGGCGAGCCAGCGCGCGCCATCCGCCCGATGACGCTCGCCCTCGCCGCCGCACAGCAGGTCCATGAACAATGCGGCGGCGCGCTTGTCGCCGCGCAGGGCCACGGCGCGCCGCTCGCTGCGGATCAGCGAGCGCATCGCCAGGGGATGCAGTTCGAGATTGCGGTCGCGCGCGACCTGCAGGATGCGGAGCATCTGGATCGGCTCGTCGCCGAAATCCCGGCCGGGAACCGGGAGCAGCTTGCCCTCGGCCAGCACGAACCCGGCCTTCAGCAGCGCCTTGTCGGTCTCGGCGGCGAAGGCCGGCGGCCCGAGGGCGGCGCGGGTCAGTTCCGGCTCCAGCACGCGGGTTACGCGCGTCACGTCACGGACTGTAAGGAAGTAGTGGCGCATGAAGCGCTCCACCCCGTCCTGCCGGCCGTGCCGCGTGTAGCCCATGCGCGCGCCGACCACCGGCTGCAGGTCGAAGGTCAGCCGCTCCTCCGCCCGGCCCGCGACGTAGTGCAGGTGGAAGCGCACGGTCCACAGGAACTCCCAGGAGCGGCGTGCGTGCTTTGCCTCGGTCTCGGTGATGAGGCCGCCGCCGCCGGCGAGCGGACCGGCGAGTTCGCCCATCGTCTGGGTGTCAAACAGGTACCGGGCAAGCCAGTAGAGCGTCTGCAGGTCGCGTAGTCCGCCCTTTCCCTCCTTGACGTTCGGCTCGACCATGAAGGCGCTCTCGCCGAAGCGGCGGTGGCGCACGGTGCGCTCGTGCTGCTTGGCGGCGATGAACTCGCCAGCGCCGCTCTCCTGGCAATTGCGGCGGAAGCGCCTATGGAACTCGGTGAACAGGCCCTTGTCCCCGGCGATCCGCCGCGCGTCGAGCAGCGAGGTGCGGATCGTGGTGTCCTTCTCCGCTTCCGCGAGACACTGCTCGATCGACCGGGTGGCGTGGCCGACCTTCAGCCCGAGATCCCACATGAAGTACAGCATGTACTCCACCGCCTTGAGGGTGGTCGGCTTCGGCTCGTGAGGAGTAAGGAACAGCAGGTCGATGTCGCTGAACGGCGCCAATATGCCTCGCCCGTAGCCGCCGGTCGCGACCACGGTGAGCTTCTCCGACACCTCGCCCACGCGCGCGGCGTGCGCGTGCAGCGCGGTGACCAGCCCGTCAACTAGCGCGCCGAGCTTGCGGCCGGCCTCGAGGCCGGTGATCTGCTCGTTTTCGAAGGCTTCCTGCACGTGGTGCTGGATGCGCGCGAGATGGCGGCGGAAGGCACCCAGCGCGGCATCGCGCGATACGCCGCCGGGGTCGGTGGCGAGCGAGGCGAGGGTGTCGGCGAGGAAGCCGGCGGCGGTGTCGGGCGCTTTCGGCATGGGAACGGGCGTCAACATCGCGGCAATGGTATCCCCTCATCGGTGTCGCGAACAGCAAGCAGCGACTTTATTCTGTAGATTGTCTCCAGCGCCTCGCGCGGGGTGAGCCGGTCGGGATCGATCCCGGCCAGCGCCTCCCGCAACGGATCCGGCGTCGGGTCGGCGGCGGGAGCGGCCGCGAACAGCGGCAGCTCCCCGAGCGGCGCCTCGCTTATGCCGAGCGGGCCGCCGTTGCGCTCCAGCATCGCAAGGAGCGAGGCGGCGCGCTTGACCACCGGGGCGGGCACGCCAGCCAGTTCGGCCACATGCACGCCCCAGCTCCGCCCGGCGGCACCCTCGGCCACTTCATGTAGGAACACGACGCCGCCCTTCCACTCCTTGACCCGCATGGTATGCGGCGCCAGCCGGGGCAGACGCCCCGCGAGACCGGCGAGCTCGTGGAAATGCGTGGCGAAAATGGTGCGGCAGCGGATCGTGGAATGCAGCGCCTCCAGCACCGCCCAGGCGATGGCGAGCCCGTCCAGAGTGGCGGTGCCGCGGCCGATCTCGTCCACCACCACGAGCGAGCGCGGGCCTGCCTGGTGCAGGATCGCCGCCGTCTCGGTCATTTCCACCATGAAGGTGCTGCGCCCGCGCGCGAGGTCGTCCGCCGCGCCGACACGGCTGAACAGCCGGTCCACGACGCCGATCCGCGCCGACTCGGCCGGCACCGGCAGCCCGGCTTGGGCGAGGATCACCGCCAGCGCATTCTGCCGCAGGAAGGTGGATTTGCCAGCCATGTTCGGCCCGGTGAGCAGCAACACCCGCCGCGGTGCCGGCAACTCGCAATGGTTCGGCACGAAGGCCGCCGAGCCCGCGAGCGCCGCTTCCACCGCCGGATGGCGGCCGGCCCGGACGGAAAATTCCTCGCCCTCTGTCACTGCGGGGCGGCACCAGGTGCCGGGCTCGGCGAGCCGGGCGGCGGATTGCGCGACGTCCAGCACCGCGAGCGCGTCGGCGCAGGCGGCGATCGCCTCGGCCACGGCCAGCGTCTCCCGCACGAGATGGGCAAACACCGCACGCTCGCGCGCCGCCGCCCGCTCGGCCGCCTCGGTGATCTTGCGGTCGAGTTCCGACAGTTCAGGGAGCGAGAACCGCGCGCCGTTCGCCATGCCTTGCCGCAAGGTTAGGTCCGGGTGCGCGCGCAGCGCCTCGACCGAGGCCGTCGGCGCCTCGATTACGTAGCCGAGCTGCGCGTGGTGGCGGATCTTCAGGCTGGCCACGCCGAAACGCTGGGCGTAGTCGAGCTGCAGCGAGGCGATCACCCGCCGGCTATCGTCGCGCAGCCTTTTCTCGGCATCGAGCTCGGCGTCGAAACCCGGCCTGATCGCGCCGCCGTCGTCGAGCCGCACCGGCGCCGGATCGGCCAGCGCCTCACTTAGCCTCGCGGCGAGGGCGGGGTCGACAGCGAGGGCCGCGCGTGCGTCGACCAGTTCCCCGGCGAGCGGCGGCACCAGCGCGTCGGCCGCGACCGATGCGACGGAGAGCCCGTCGCGCAGTGCGGCGAGATCGCGTGGTCCACCCCTGCCGAGCGCCAGACGGCCGAGCGCGCGCGCCATGTCGGGTGCGGATCGCAGCGCGGCGCGCAGGCGATTGGCCGCCTCGGGATTGGCGAGCAACCATGACCAGGCATCCTGTCGCGCGGCTATTTTCTCGGGGCCGGTCAACGGCGCGGCGAGGCGGCCCGCCAGCAGCCGTGCCCCGGCGGCCGTGAGCGTGCGCTGCACCGAGGCGAGCAGCGTGTGCGCCGCTCCGCCATCGCGGGCGCGGACGATTTCGAGGCTCGCCCGCGTCGCCGCGTCCATCGCCAGCGCGCCGGCGCGACCCTGGGGCGCGGGCCGGGAGAGACGCGGCATCGCCCCGGCTTGTGTCGCGCGCACATAGTCGAGCGCCAGCGCCGCCGCGATCGCCTCGCCGTCGGCGAAGCTGCCATAGGCATCGAGGCTGGCAACGCCGAACGCCTCGGCCAACCGCCGCCGCGCGATCAAAGGTGGCGAGGGGATCGCCTCGGGCGCCAGCCGGGCCGCGTAGTCCCCCAAGTCGAGGTGCGGAGGTGCGAGGATCTCCGCCGGCTCCAGCCGCCCGAGCAGGGCCGGCAGCTCGGCGACCGGCAAAGAACCGGTCTCGAACAGGCCGGTGGAGACGTCGAGCCACGCCGCGCCCAGCGCGTCCCGCTCCTGCGCCAGGGCCAGCAGCAAGTTCGGTCGTCCGGCCTCCAGCAGCGCATCCTCGGTGATCGTTCCGGGGGTGATGAGGCGCACCACGTCGCGGCGCACCGGCGACTTGGAGCCGCGCGGGCGGGATTTCGGGTCTTCCATCTGCTCGGCCACCGCGACCCGGAAGCCCCGGCGGATCAGCCGGGCGAGGTAGCTCTCGGCGGCTTGGACCGGCACGCCGCACATCGCGATCGGCACACCCGCGTGCTCGCCCCGCGCGGTGAGCGCGATGTCGAGCGCCGCGGCGGCGGCCTCAGCGTCGGCGAAAAACATCTCGTAGAAATCGCCCATGCGGAAGAACAGCAGCGCGTCTGGGTGTTCTTCCTTCAGCTCGAACCAGCGCGCCATCGCGGGCGTGGCGCCGGACGACGTCGCGCCGGACGTCGCGCCGGACGTCGCGTTGGACGATGTCGCGCCGGATGATGTCGTGTTCCGGGCAGGTTGCGGGTTGGCGTGCATGGAGCAGGTTTAGCGGGCGGCACCGGAGTTGCGAAGCGCACCGCCCGTCGCGTCTCAGTCCGCCGTGTCCGTGTCACCGCCCCCGAGCACCTGAAACACTCCCACGAGCTCCGCGCTCATCGGCACGTTTATCACCTCGCCGCTCGGGGTCGGGCGCACGAACCAGCGCTGATAATACTCGGTGAGGTCGTGGTCCCGCGCCATCCGCTCGAAGGCGCGCTGCACCGTGGCGGCCATCGCCGGATCGTCCTTGGGGAACATGATCCCGTAGGGCTCGTACGAGAGGAAATCGCCCACCACCATCATGTCGGCGGCCACGTGCCGCTGCGCGATCAGGCCGTAGAGCAGCACGTCGTCGCTCGCATACGCATCGGCGTGTCCGTCGGCGACCATCGCGAAGGCCCGGTCGTGGTCGGGCGCTGTGACGATTCGAGCGCCCAGATGGTTGTGCTCGTTGAGCCGTCGGATCGCCTGCTCGTTGGTGGTGCCGCTCGTGACAACCACGGTCCGCCCGTCGAGATCATGGAAACTCCGCACCGGACTGCCCCGGCGCACCAGAAGCTTGGTGCCCGCGACGAAGATGATGGGCGAGAACGCGGCGCGCTTCTGCCGCTCGGCATTGCTGGTGGTCGAGCTGCATTCGAGATCGACACGTCCACTGGCCACCGCATCGAGCCGCGCGTCGGCGGCGACGGGCAGGTAGTCGACGCGCAAGGGCCGGTCCACCGCGCGCTCCAGCTCGGCGACGATGCCGAGGCAGAGGTCGATCGTGTAGCCGACCGGCCGGCTGCCAATGATGTAGGAAAACGGAAAGGCGGACTCGCGGTAGCCGATCACGACGCTGCCGCGATCGGCTACCCGCTTGAGCGTGCCCGAATATGCCTCCTCGCCCTGCGCCCATGCCGGGCTGGACAGCAGCATCAGGGCCGCGAAAAGCAGCGCCCACATCAGACGGCGCCGGCGATCGCGTCGAGCCGCTCCTCCTCGCGAACGTCCGCGCCCGCCGGGTCGAGCTCGCCTTCCCATTTCGCCACCACGGCGGCGGCCAGCGAGTTGCCGATCACGTTGGTGGCGCTGCGGCCCATGTCGAGGAACTGGTCGATCCCCATGATGAGCAGCAGCCCGGCCTCGGGGATGCCGAAGGTTCCGAGCGTCGCCGCGATCACCACGAGCGAGGCGCGCGGCACGCCGGCCATGCCCTTGCTCGTCACCATCAGCAGCAGCAGCATCGTGAGCTGGGTCCCGATCGGCAGGTGGATGCCGTAGGCCTGCGCGATGAAGATGGTCGCGAAGGTGCAGTAGGCCATCGTGCCGTCGAGGTTGAACGAGTAGCCGAGCGGCAGCACGAAGCTCGCGATCCTCTTCGAGACGCCGAAGCGGGTGAGCTGGTCGAGAATTTTTGGATACGCGGCCTCCGAGCTCGCAGTCGAGAAGGCCAGCAGGAAGGGCTCGCGTACCCGGCCGATCAGCCGGAACACGCTCCGCCCGAGCACCGCGAAACCGACTATGACCAGGAGCAGCCAGAGTATCGCCAGCGTGAGATAGAACTCGACCAGGAAGGTGCCGTAGGTGACGATCACGCCGATCCCCTGGGTGGTCACTGTCGCGGCGATGGCCGCGAACACGGCGAGCGGCGCCATCTTCATCACGTAGCCGGTTATCACCAGCATCATGCTGGCGAGCTGCTCGGCGAGCTCCGCGAGCAGGCGCCCCTTCTCGCCGAGGGCGGCGATCGCCACGCCGGCGAAGATCGAGAACACGACTATCTGGAGGATCTCGTTGGTCGCCATCGCCTCGATCACCGAGGCGGGCACGAGATGCGGGATGAACTCCTTGAGGGTCAGCGACGAGACTTTCAGGTTGGTGGCGACGCCGGCGTCCGGCAGCGGCAGGTTGAGGCTGGCCCCCGGCTGCAGCAGGTTGACCATCAGCATCCCGAGCAGCAACGAGACGACGGAGGCGGAGACGAACCAGCCCATCGTCTTGAGCCCGATGCGGCCGATGGAGCTCGCATCGCCCATGTGGGCGATCCCCACCACGAGGGTCGAGAACACCAGCGGCGCGATGATCATCTTGATCAGGCGCAGGAAGACGGTGGTGATGAGCGTGATGTAGCCCGAGACGGTCGCCGCGGTCCTTGGGTCGGGGAAGGCGGCGTGACAGCCATAGCCGACAATGACCCCCAGGATCATGCCCGCGACAATCAACAGCGTGAAACGGTTGTTCATGGCTCCGGCCTCGAAACAAGGTGCCCACTCAGCTTCCTCGCGCGACGGCCACGCCGTCAACAAATGCGTGAGCCGGCGGACCTCGCTATCGCCGCGTCAGGCGGTGCGGGAGCCGCCGGATGGGTGCCCCGCCAGATCCGAGCGCTGGGCAGGCAATATTCATGGACGCACTATACGCTCGCACACAGCTCCGAGCCTCCAATGGTCAATGCAAAGTTTTCGCGCGTTGCGGATCGCTGGCGGCTTCATCGATGGCGTCAAGGGCCGGGGAAATTCTTGGAGGTTCGGGCGATCTTCTGGAGGCTGCGAGGATGCCGGAGCAGCAAGCAAGCATGATAGCAGGAGGACACTCTTGATCCCGATCATGCCGGGTCAGCGGTCCGATCCGGTTGCCCTGGCAGGGACATCGAGGTGCAATTCGTCGCAATGCGGACGATGCCAGAAATCAAGGCACTCGCCCCACAAGAGCCGGACTTCGTCGGCGAAGTCTTGGGTCCGCGGCAGCAAAGCGACGACCTGACGGGTGCAGGCGAAGGTGCGGCTGCGCAGCCGGGCTACAATTTCCAACACGTGGAGCATCAAATACGGACCGTCTTCATGCGCCCCGATATCATGGGCCAACGCAACTGCTACCTTGCAATAGGTCTGCCGTCGGTCGGGATGCGCAAACAAGCGGCGAGTCACTGTACGGTCCCTGATTTCCCGATAGTTCGAGGGGAGCGGCTTCAACTAGACCAGGCTGTTCGGCATGTCTCGATAATTCATTAGATCAATCAGATCCCAAACGTCCCGGATCCCTTCACACTCCGCTGAATGGCAAGTCTTGAAGCGGGGATCTAGAAAGGTTTGGTGGACGTCCTGGGGTCTGCCGTGCCCTTCGAGAAGCGGGAACTCCTGTGCGAATGCCGGACAGATGCGGATGACAGCGGCCAATGCAATAAGAAGGGGCGGTAAAAGGAACCTACCGCTGCCGAACATGGCCGTTGCCCTGTCGTCGATAGAAGCGAAATTGCCACGGATCGATTCCAGGCACAGGGACTGGCTCGAAGAGTGGGTCCAGCGTCCAACTTGGGCGATACGTTTGCACGGGCTGCCCGGTTCCGGAGTCGAACTGGCCGGGCATCGTTTCGAGACCGCCGCGAACATCCCAATGCCCAGTTGGCTCGCCGGCTCTCGACGTAAGGTGCGGCGAGTAAAAGTGAGTGGCACCGGCGGTCGGATCGGCGAGACGTCCTTCCAGGATGTCCCGCGCGATCTGTTCGAACTGGGCTGAATCGTGTGCTCCTGGAGGATTCTACCCTTCTCCCACGTCCCGCTTCAACCGGAAACGCCTTTCCCCATCCGCCGTCCCGCCGCAATATGGCCGGCGACGCAGGGAGGGAACCGGCGATGCCCGACAGCAACATCGACCAGCGGACCGCGCGCGTCTCGGCCGAGGAGGCGCTGGCGCTGCACGCCTCGGGGCGGCCGGGCAAGCTCGAGACGCGGATCACCAAGGCGCTCACCACTGCGCGCGACCTCTCGCTCGCCTATTCGCCGGGTGTCGCCGAGCCCTGCCTGCACATCCATCGCGACCGGGGGCTCGCCTACGACTACACGACCAAGGGCAACATGGTCGCGGTGGTTTCCAACGGAACCGCCGTGCTCGGGCTCGGCAACATCGGGGCGCTGGCGGCCAAGCCCGTGATGGAGGGCAAGGTCGCGCTGTTCAAGCGCTTCGCCGACGTGGACGGGATCGACCTCGAGATCGACACCGACGACGTGGACGCCTTCGTCAATTGCGTGCGCTATCTCGGCCCTGGCTTCGGCGGCGTCAACCTCGAGGACATCAAGGCGCCGGAGTGCTTCATCATCGAGCAGCGGCTGCGCGAGGTGATGGACATTCCGGTGTTCCACGATGATCAGCACGGCACCGCGATCGTCGCCGTCGCCGGGCTCATCAACGCCTGCCACCTCACCGGACGCGAGCTGCGCGACACCAAGCTCGTGGTCAACGGCGCCGGTGCCGCCTCGATCGCCTGTGTCGAGCTGCTGAAGGTGATGGGAATGCGCCCCGAGCACATCACGCTCTGCGATACCAAGGGCGTCGTCTACCAGGGGCGGCAGGAGGGCATGAACCAGTGGAAATCCGCGCACGCCGTGGCGACGCGGGCGCGCACGCTCGCTGAGGCGATCGAGGGTGCGGACGTGGTGTTCGGCCTGTCCGCCAAGGGCGCCGTCACGCGCGAGATGGTGGCGAGCATGGCGGGCAAGCCGATCGTGTTCGCGATGGCCAATCCCGACCCCGAGATCACGCCGGAGGACGCCCGCGCCGCCAGCGAGGACGCGATCATCGCGACGGGGCGCAGCGACTACCCCAACCAGGTCAACAACGTGCTCGGCTTTCCCTTCATCTTTCGCGGCGCGCTCGACGTGCGCGCCAGCACGATCAACGACGCGATGAAGATCGCCGCCGCCGAGGCGCTGGCCAATCTCGCGCGCGAGGACGTGCCCGACGAGGTGCATACGTCGTCCGGGCACAAGGTCGCGTTCGGGCCGGAATACATCATTCCCAATGCGTTCGACCCACGGCTGATCTCCCGCATTCCGCCGGCCGTCGCCAAGGCGGCGATGGACAGCGGCGTCGCGCGCCGGCCGATCATGGATCTGCGCCGCTACGCGCGCGATCTTTCCGGCAGGCTCGATCCGACGGCCAACGCGCTCGACGCGATCATGGAGCGGGTGCGTGCCGAGCCCAAGCGCGTGGTCTTCGCCGAGGGCGAGGAGGAAAAAGTGGTGCGCGCCGCCATGGCGTTCTGCAACGCGGGCTACGGGATGCCGGTGCTGATCGGACGCGAGGAGCGGGTGAGGGACACCATCGCCAGCCTCGGCCTCGGCATGGTGGAGGGGATCGAGATCCACAACGCGCGCCTTTCGGGGGCCAACGCGAAATATACCGAGTTCCTTTACGCGCGGCTGCAACGCGCGGGTTTCCTGCACCGCGACTGTCAGCGCATGGTCAACCAGGACCGCAACGTGTTCGCCGCCTGCATGGTGGCGACGGGCGACGCCGACGCGATGGTGACGGGGCTGACGCGCTCCGCCGCCGTGTGCCTCGACGACATCTCCCACGTCATCGCGCCGCGGCCGGGCGGCCTCGCCTTCGGTCTCACCCTGATGGTCGGGATGCGCGGGCGCACCATCTTCATCGCCGACACGTTGATGCATTTCCGCCCGGACGCCGAGCAGATGGCCGACATCGCCATCGGCGCCGCGGCCGCCGCGCGCCGACTGGGCCACGAGCCGCGCGTCGCGTTGCTGTCGCATTCGACGTTTGGCAACCCGATGCACGAGGGCGCGCATGTGATGCGCCGTGCCGTGGAGACGCTCGACCACCGCGGCGTCGATTTCGAATACGACGGCGAGATGAGCCCCGACGTGGCGCTGGAGCCCGAGTTGCGCGCGCTCTATCCGTTCTGCCGGCTGACCGGGCCGGCGAACGTGCTGGTGATGCCGGGCCTACACTCCGCGCACATCGTCTCCCGCCTCGCCCCGCGCCTCGGCGGCGGCACCACGATCGGCCCGCTGCTCATCGGCATGACCCACGCGGCGCAGATCGTGCCGATGGATGCTTCGTCGAGCCAGATCGTGGATGTGGCGTGTCTGGCGGCGTATCAGGCGGCGGAGCCGTAGAGGGTTCGGTGAGGGGAACTTTGTTCGCGAATTGTTCATACCTCGCGGCCATCATGCCCGCATTGATGGCCCCGGCATTGGATGACCCGCGAATGACTGCCCAGACCTGCACGAGTCCGGATTGCACGAGCTTTGTCCCGATGATCGCGATGACCAGGCTCCCGCGCTTCCTTTCGCGTCACGCGGCGGCGCTTGCCTTGGGATGGCTCGCCCATGGGCTGGTCTATCTGACGGTTGCCGCGGTGCTCATCGGCCTGCCGGTGGTGGTCCTTCTTTACTTGTTGGGCATCCTGCCGGGCTGAGGAGGCGAACGGCTTTCGCCCTCCTGCCTCTTGACCTCGAGCGCGTGCGCAGTCGAACCGCGCAGTGCGCGCGTGGACGGCCCTTTCGGCGCAAGGGTTCGGGGCGCGGCTTTTCTGATGCGGTGCGATTGCGGTCGTATGTTCCGCCTGTCGTTGCGGCGTCGCCTCCCGCCGGCCCAGATGGGTTTCGCGATCCACGCCCAAACGGAAGAGCGGCCTCGAAGGCCTCCACCCTGCGCGGGCTCGGATCGTCGGATCGACCTCAGAACCGTACCGCCGCCCCCAGGCTCCACGTGTCGATGCTGTTGCTGTATCGGCCCTGGATCACACCCGAAGTCGCGGAGGCCGCGTTGCCGATGGAGGCGCCCTCGACGAAGCCGTGCAGGTAGGCCGCTTGCAAGGTCACGTTCGGCAGCACGGCATACTGCACGCCGATCCCGAGCTTGTACCGGTTCGCATCCGGCAGCCGCGTTGTGCGGTTGGCGTCCGTCACGGGGCTCTCGTCGAAGGCGAAGCCGCCTTGCAGGGTCAGTTTGTCCGTGACCCGGTAGTTGGCGCCGATCGAGGCGAACCAGGTGTCGCGCCAGTTCTCCTGAAGGGACGATCCCGGAAGCAGCGGATTGCTCGGCACAATGTTGATCGCCTGGAGCAGCGACCACTCGGTCCACTGCACGTCGGCCATTACTGCCCATTGCGGGTTGATCTGCCAATACACGCCGAAGGTCACGTTGTCGGGCAGCGTGATCTTGGCCTTGGCGCCGGTGTTCTGCGCGCCGAGCAGCGCCGCCGTCGAGGGGCTGGCGAGTGCGAGCAACCCCGGCACGAAAACCGATTGGCTGCCATTGATCTCGTGGTCGATCCGCGAGCGGTAGTCGACACCGATCCGCAGATTGTCGTTGAACTGATAGAGTGCGCCGATGTTGAACCCCGCGCTCACGTCGTCGCCATGAACGTCGCCGACCGGATCGCCGGTAATCGCGCTGGCCGGGCCGATATTGATGGCCTGGGTCAGCCGGGCATGGAAGTAGTCGATCACCGGGCCACCGCCGATCGAGAAATGCTCGTCGAACCGGTACGCGGCCGAAAGGGAGACGCTTACATCGGTGATCGCGGAGACGAGGCTCTGGTACCGCCCGACGAAATCCCCGGGATTGACCACCCGCTGGCCAAAGGGCTCGGTGACCGCCAGCCCGAATTTGAGGTCGGGCGAATAGCTCCATACGCCGAACGTCGAGCCGGTGACGGCCGGCGGCGTCAGATTGCCACCCTGCGACCCCGGGGTGGTGAGGCCGGGTCCGACGAAATTTTCGCCGCTGAACCGGATGGACGGCGCCAGTATATTGAGTCCCGCGTCGATCTCGTTCCAATTCAGCCGGACCATGCCGGCGGGGTTGGCATAGGCAGTGCCGGCATCGTAGGCCTTGGCGCTGGCGCCGGCGAAGGCGTTGCCCATCCAGTCCGGGGTGCCCTCGCGCAAGGCGAACCCCGCCGCGTGCGCGGCATGGGTGGTGCCGAGCAAACCGGCCAAGCCGACTGTCACGAAACCGACCGCCGCGACGCCGGACCGCGATCCGCTGCTCCGCATGAGCCTGTCCCCCAAGTTCGTTCCGGCCGGAACTCCCTGCGTTCGTATTCAGCTTAAGACGCCAAAGGACGCCTCGGCACGGGTTTTCCGCCGGCCTGGATTGATCGGGTCGGGCTGCGTGGCTTCCGTGCAAGGCGGCCCCTGACCTTTCGCGGCGGGCTGGGCTATAGCGGGCCGATGAGTTTGCCGCGCTCCGCGATCCGAATCGGCCTCAACGTCGTGCTCGACGGCCTGCTGGCCGCGCTGGCGGTGCCGGTCGCGCGCTGGATCGCCGACCCGTCGGGGCCGTTCCTGTTCCCGCTCTGGGCGCCGGTCGGGGGAGCGGTGGCCCTGCTGGCCGCTGGGTTGCCGTTCCGGCTCTCCTTGCAGTACTGGCGCTTCGCCGGCCTGGGCGACCTGCTGGGGGTCGCCGGGTGCAGCGTGCTCGGGGCAATCCTGTTCGCGCTGCTGGCCGCCCTCAGCCATTTGCCGACGCCCAACCAGGCGCTGCCGATCATCCACGCGCTGACCCTGCTCACCTTCCTCGGCACTCCCCGCGTGATCTACCGGCGGCTCCAGGTCCATCGGACGACGGGCCTGTTCGCCTCCGACGAAGGCGTGCAGACCGTGCTGCTGGTCGGCTCCGGCGAGGATTCCGATCTGTTCTTGCGGGCATTGGCGCAGGATCGGCGCCAGCCACTGCGGGTCGTCGGCATTCTGGCGCTCGGCGCGCGCCAGATCGGGCGCCGCATCCACGGCGCGCCGATCCTCGGCACGGTGACCGAGGCCGAAGCGGTATTGCAGCGCCTCGGCGAGGAGGATCGGCTGCCCACCACGATGGTGGTGGTGACGCCCGATTTGTCGGGCGCGACGCTGCTCGGGCTGCTGGCGCACGCCGAGGCGCATGGCCTGATGGTCCGCCGCGCCTCGCGCCCGACCCTGCTGCACCCGGCCTCCCGCCCGGTGGGGCTCGAATTGAAGCCGGTCGCCATCGAGGAGCTGCTGAACCGGCCGCAGGTGCCGCTCGACCGCGAGGGCATGGCGCGGCTGATCCAGGGGCGGCGCGTGATCGTCACCGGCGCGGGCGGCACGATCGGCAGCGAACTCGCCCGCCAGGTCGCCGCCTTCGGCCCCGAGCAGCTCATCCTGCTCGACAACGGCGAATATGCGCTATGGCAGATCGACCTCGAGCTGGCCGAGACGTACCCGGCGGTCGCCAGGCGCGCCATCATCGCCGACATCCGTGACGAGCCGCGCATCCGCGCCATCTTCGCCGACGCGCGCCCCGAGCTGGTGTTCCACGCCGCCGCGCTCAAGCACGTGCCGATGGTGGAGGACAACCCGCTGGAGGGCCTGCTGACCAATACGGTCGGCACCCGCCATGTCGCCGACGCGGCGCGCGCCGCCGGGGCGACGGCCATGGTGCTGATCTCGACCGACAAGGCGGTGAACCCGACCAGCGTGATGGGGGCCTCGAAGCGCATGGCGGAGATGTACTGCCAGGCGCTGGATATTGCCGCCCGCGCGCAGTCGCGCGACATCGCCGCCCGCACCTCCGGCGCCGGGATGCGCTGCGTCACGGTGCGCTTCGGCAATGTGCTCGGCAGCACCGGCTCGGTGGTGCCGCTGTTCCAGCGTCAGCTCGAACGCGGCGGGCCGCTCACGGTGACGCATCCCGACATGCAGCGCTACTTCATGACGGTGCGCGAGGCGGTCGGCCTCGTGCTGCAGGCGAGCGTGCTCGGCGCCGGGGACACGGTTCTTCCCTCGGGCAATGACGGCGGCATCTTCGTGCTCGACATGGGCGAGCCGGTGAAGATCGTCGATCTCGCGCGGCAGATGATCCGCCTCGCCGGATTGCGCCCCGATGAGGACGTGGAAATCCGATTTACCGGGCTGCGGCCAGGCGAAAAACTGTTCGAGGAGCTGTTCCACGGCCGCGAGCCGCCGGTGCCGACCGGATTTCCCGGCCTGCTGATGGCGAGCCCGCGCACCGCCGACCCGGCGATCGTCGGCCGCGCGCTCGACGAGATCGCCGCCGCGTGTCGCGGCGAGCAGCCGCGGCTCGCGCTGCTGCTGCTCGGCCGGCTGGTGCCGGAATTCGAGCACAACCCGAACGGCGCGGTCTCCGCGCGCGCGTGATCGCTTTGCCGTTCGACCAACCGATCGGACTGACACCCATGACACGACCCTCAATTCCGTTCCTCGATCTGAAGGCG
This sequence comes from uncultured Alphaproteobacteria bacterium, assembly GCA_963795435.1. Taxonomy (GTDB): domain Bacteria; phylum Pseudomonadota; class Alphaproteobacteria; order Acetobacterales; family Acetobacteraceae; genus JAFKFI01. The sequence goes on along the minus strand of CAWCHV010000007.1, from coordinate 1,050,503 downwards.
CAGCAGAAGCGTATCGAGCCCGAGTTGCGCCGGCGGCTGGAGGCGGTGCTGGCGCATTGCCAATTCGTGCTCGGCCCCGAGGTCGCCGAGCTCGAGGAAAGGCTCGCGCAATTCTGCGACGCGCGGCATTGCGTGGCGGTGAGTTCCGGCACCGACGCGTTGCAGATCGCGCTGATGGCGGCGGAGATCGGCCGCGGCGACGCGGTGTTCCTGCCGGCGTTCACCTACACCGCGACCGCCGAGGTGCCGCTCGTGCTCGGGGCGACCCCGGTGTTCGTGGACGTCGATCCGCACACCTTCCAGATCGACCCGTCCCATCTCGAACGCCGCATCGGCGAGGTGAAAGCGGCGGGGCGGCTGCGGCCCCGCGCACTGATCGGCGTCGATCTGTTCGGCCAGCCCGCCGACTGGCCGGCGCTGAACGCGATCGCCTCGCGCGAGGCCCTGTTCACCCTCGACGATGCCGCCCAGAGCTTTGGCGCGACCTTGCGCAATCGGCAGCTCGGCACCTGGGCGGATACGACGGCCACCAGCTTCTTCCCTTCGAAGCCGCTCGGAGCCTACGGAGATGGCGGCGCGCTGTTCACCGACAGCGACGAGCGCGCCGCACTGTATCGCAGCCTGCGCACGCATGGCGAAGGCACCACGCGTTACGAGGTGCTGCGCACCGGCATGAATGGCCGGCTCGATTCGCTGCAGGCGGCGGTGCTGCTCGCGAAGCTGACCGTGTTCGGCGACGAGATCGCCGCGCGCGAACGCATCGCCCGCGCGTACGACGAGCGGCTCAGCGATGCCGTGGAGATACCGGCGCGCGTGCCGGACAGCACGAGTGCGTGGGCGATCTATTCCGTCTTGCTGCGCGACGGCACGGCTCGGGACCGTATTCAGGCGGCGCTGCGCGAGGCCGGGGTGCCGACCGCGATCTACTACCCGCGCCCGCTGCACCGGCAGCCGGCTTATCGCGACCATCACGACGGCGCGCGGCTGCCCGTGTCCGAGGCGCTCGCCGAGCGCATCCTGGCGTTGCCGATCCATCCCGATCTGTCGGAGGATACGGCGGCGCGGATCTGCGACGCTGTTGTCTTGGCGGTACGATAATCCGTCCGCCGGCGGGGCCTCAGATCCCGTAGACCGCGTGCGCGTTGCCTGCGAATAACTGCCGGCGCTGCGCGTCGGTCAGGCGCAGGGGCAGGGAGGTCGCCGGATCGTCGAAATCCCAGTGCGGGTAGTCGGTGGCGAATAAAAGCCGATCCCAGCCCATCCACTCGATCGTGTCGAGCAGGCGTTCGCGCGGCTCCGGTTCCTCCATCGGCTGGGTGGTGAACCAGACCTGGCCGCGGATGTATTCGGAGGGCGGCCGCTTGAGGTGCGGCACCTCGGCGCGCAACTTGCGCCAGTGGGCATCGAGCCGCCACGCCAGCGAGGGCGCCCAGGCGAAGCCGGCCTCGACCATGATCATGCGCAGCTTGGGGTTGCGCTCGAACACGCCCTCCAGGACGAGACTGGTAAGGTCCGCCTGCTGGCACTGCGCGTGGCCGACACCTTCCTCGACGTAGTAGCTCGGCCAGCCGCCGGAGGTGACGGGGTAGCCGCCATAGCCGAAGGCGTGCACCGCGACCGGCAGGTTGGCGGCGACGGCAGCTTCGTAGATCGGCCAGAAGCGGCGCTGCCCGAGCGGCTCGGAGGCGCGGCTCAGCAGCAGCACTTGGGCGAAGTCGGGGTTCCCGGCCCAATGCTCGATCTCCCGCACCGACGCGACGGCATCTTCGTACGGCACCACGACGGAGGCCTTCAGCCGGGGCTCGCGCGAGGTCCAGACGGCGACCTGCCACTCATTCACCGCATGGCAGAACGCCGCCCCGAGCTCGACATTCTGAAAGCCCTGCCCGCTTGGGGTCAGCGGATTGAGAATGCCGAGCTCGACGTTGTTGGGGTCGAGGTGCTGGGCGCGCATGAAGTCGAGGTCGCTGCCCGGCCCGCCGCCGCCGGGCGGGAAGGCGTCGCGCCGACTGGCCATCGGCTGCGCCTTGGGGAAGGCCGGTCCTTTTTCCATCGGCTGGCGGTGCGACGCGCCGAATACCTCCAGATGCTCCTGCCAGCGCCTGGCGAGCCAGGGGTAGACATCCTTGTAGCCGCGCACCCTGGGATGGATGTCGCAATCGGCGATCGCCAGTTTCGACTGGGCCGCGGGACGGACGAGGGTGCGGCCCAGGACGTCGACGTTCATCGGATTGCCTCCGTCGCGCTGTTCAGACGCCTAAACGAGGATAGGTGGCCCTCGGATTGTCGACCATCATTTTCCGCGCGAGCCCGGCCGGCAAACCCTCGGGCAGCGCGCGGTCGCCGTCGAACTGCCAGTGCGGATAGTCGGTGGAGAACAGCAGCATGTCCTCCGACCCCATGTGGTCCAGCAGCCGGCCGAGCTGCAAGGGGTCCGTCGGGCCGTCCACCGGCTGCAGGGTGAGCCGCACCCGGTCGCGGACGATGTCGCTGGGCGGGCGGTCGACCCAAGGGATCTCCATCCGCACGCCTTTCCAGAACTTGTCGAGCCGCCAGAGATGCGCCGGGAGCCAGGTCCAGCCGGATTCCAGCAGCACGACCGTGAGGCGCGGGAACTTGGCGAACACGCCCTCAGTCACGAGGCTGGTCAGCGCGCCCTGGAATGCCTGCGCCTGGTTGACGTAGTCCTCCGTGTGGGTGCTCGGCCATCCGACGGGGGTGGGAGGATGGCGATAGCTGCTGCCGGCGTGGACGCCGATTGGCAGGCCGTGACGCTGCGCCCCCTCGTAGATCGGCCAGTATGCGCGCTTGCCGAGCGGCTGGTCGCCCATTACCAGCATGAGCACCTGCACGAAGCGCCGGTCGGCGGCGCACCGTTCGATCTCGCCGACCGACAGCTCGGGGCTCTGCGCGGCAACCACGATGGAGGCGCGGAGCCGCGGGTCGCGGTCGAGCCACTCGCGGGCGATCCACTCGTTGACCGCGCGGGCGAAGGCGGCGCCCAGATCCTCGCTGAACGGCAGCTGCACGCCATAGAGGCAGTTGAGGATGGCGGTGCCGGTGCCGAACGGCGTCATCGCTTCGCGCGCCAGCCGCTCCGGCGTGCTCGCCCCTCGGCCGCTCGCGTCCCGCCAGTCGGCGCGGGTGGTAAGCGGGGCGTTGCTCGGGTAGCTGATCGAGTTCAGCTCGTCGAGGCCGCGCCGGACGACCAGCTCGCGCCACATCTCGTCGAGATAGGGCAGCAGAACGGCCATGCCCGGGACAACCGGATGCACGTCGCAGTCCACCGCAGAGGCGTCGACCGGGGCGTCGGTGGCCATGCTCCCTCCGTTCGGACCGGATCAGCCCGCCAGCTTGATCTCCAGGTCGGCCCCGGCGACGCGCACCTCGAAGGTCTCGATGTCCTTTTCCACCGGCGCGCACAGCGCCTTGCCGGTGCGGACGTCGAACTGGCCGGCGTGCAGCGGGCACTCGATGATATGGCCTTCGAGCCAGCCTTCCGAAAGCTGCGCGTATTCATGGGTGCACACATTGTCGGTGGCGCGGTATTCGCCGCCGGGGAGATGATAGAGGGCGATGTCGCGCTCGCCGACCCGCACGCCCAGCACCTGGCCTTCCGCCACGTCCTTCGTGGCCGCCGCACGCACCCAGTTTTCCGCCATGAACGCCCCCTTGACGCTTTCGCTGCAGGCTTGATCGCAGAACGGCGGAATGCGGACAAGCCCCGCCATTGCCAGCCGCCTCCCGCCCGGTGTTGGATCGAGCCATGAGCGAAATGCACATCATCGTCGGCGCCGGGCAGGCCGGCGGCTGGGCGGCAATGGGGATGCGCCAGGCGGGCTTCACCGGGCGCATCCTGCTGATCGGCGAGGAGTATTGGCGCCCGTATGAGCGGCCGCCGCTGTCCAAGGCGGTGCTGACCGCGCCCGAGGAGCCGCCGCCGGCCTATTTCCATCCCGCCGAACGCTACGCCGAGCAGGGGATCGAGCTGATGCTCGGCACGGCGGCCGAAGGAATCCTGACTGCCGAGCATCGCGTCCGGCTGCGCGACGGAGGCACGCTTGCCTACGACAAGCTGCTGCTCGCCACCGGCGGGCGGGCGCGGCATCTGCCGGTGCATGGGGGCGAGCACGCGCTCTATCTCCGGACCCTGGACGAGGCGCGCGCGATTCGCGCCCGGTTGCGCGAGGCACGCACGGTCATCTGCATCGGCGCCGGCGTGATCGGGCTGGAGATCGCCTCCAGCGCCCGCGCGCTGGGCGCCGAGGTGACCGTGCTGGAAGCCCTCCCCACGCCGATGGGGCGCTGCGTCTCGCCGGAGGGTGCGCGCTTCGTCGGACGGCTGCACGCCGACGCGGGCGTGACGGTTCGATGCGGCGAGATCGTCCAGGCGATCGAGCGCGACGGCGGCGGCTTTCGCGTGACCTGCCGCGACGGCATCGAGGAGAAGGCCGATCTGGTGCTGGCCGGCGTCGGGATGGAGCGCAACTTGATGCTCGCGCGCGACGCCGGGCTGGTGCTCGAGGGCGGCATCGTGGTGGACGAGCACGGCGCCACCAGCGAGCCGGGCGTCTACGCCGCCGGCGACGTCGCCGCGTTCCAACACCCGCTGTACGGCCGCCGGCTGCGCCTGGAATCCTGGCGTCACGCGCAGAACCACGGGCTCTCGGTCGGCCGCGCGATGGCTGGCGACCCGGCGCCGTACGACGACGTGCCGTGGTTCTGGACCGACCAGCACGGCGTCAACCTCCAGGTCGCCGGCCTGCCCGCCGAGGCGGCGCGCACCATCGTGCGGACCGATGAGGGCAAGTCGTTCGTGGCCGTGCACCTCGCGAAGGACGGCACGATGGTCGGCGTCACGGCGGCCAACGGTCCGCGCCACATCCGCGCCGGCACCGCCATGATCCGGGCTGGCCGGCGCCCCGATCCCGCGCAGCTCGCGGACCCGGCGATCCCGCTGCAATCGGTGCAATAGTGGCGCCCTCGATCCTCGACACCGTGGAAGGCCAGCGCCTCCGCGCCACGGCGACCGATCCAGCGTGGCGGCGATGGGGGCCGTATCTCAGCGACCGCCAATGGGGCACAGTCCGCGAGGATTACAGTCCGAACGGCGATGCGTGGGAGTATTTCACCCACGACCAGGCGCGCAGCCGGGCCTATCGCTGGGGCGAGGACGCCATCGCGGGATTCGGCGACGAGGATCTGAACTGGTGTCTCGGCCTCGCGCTCTGGAACGGTCGCGACGCGATCCTGAAGGAGCGCCTGTTCGGGCTGACCAATGGCGAGGGCAACCACGGCGAGGACGTCAAGGAGCTCTACTACTATCTCGACGGCACGCCGACGCACTCCTACATGCGAATGTTGTACAGTTACCCGCAAGCCGAGTTTCCCTACTCCGTGCTGGTCGAGGAGAACCGCAGGCGGGAGGTGAAGGATCGCGAGTTCGAGCTGATCGACACCGGCGTGTTCGACGAGCGGCGCTATTTCGACGTGACGGTCGAATATGCCAAGGCGGCACCAGACGACATCCTGATGCTGATTACGGTCGAGAATCGCGGCCCCGAGGCGGCGCGCCTGCACGTCGTGTCGCAGCTCTGGGCGCGCAATACCTGGTCATGGAAGCCAGGCGCGGCGCGGCCGATGCTGCGCGCCTTGCCGGACGGGTCCGTGCTCACGGAGAAAGATTGGCTCACGCCGATGCGCTGGTGCATCGACGGGCCGCACGAGCTGCTGTTCTGCGAGAACGAGACCAACACGCGCCGGCTCGACGGCACCACGCAGCCGGGCTTCTTCAAGGACGGCATCAACGACTGCATCGTCCACGCCGACAGCGGTGCTGTGAACCCGCAGCGCCAGGGGTCGAAATGCGCCGCCCATGTCGAGCTCGACCTCGCGGCCGGCGGTCGCGCGCAACTCCGACTTCGGCTCCGTCCCGAGGCGCATTCTGCCGCGCCGTTCGCCACGTTCGATGACGAGATAGGAGTGCGTCGGGCCGAGGCGGATGCCTTCTACGCCGCCCTCCAGCACGGTATCGCCGATCCCGACGCGCGGCTGGTGCAGCGCCAGGCGCTCGCCGGATTGCTTTGGTCAAAGCAATACTATGCCCTGGACGTCCGCGCATGGCTTGCCGGCGATCCGACGATGCCGCCGCCGCCGGACAGCCGCAAGAGCGGACGCAACGCCGACTGGCCGCACCTCAACAATTCCGACATCATCCTGATGCCGGATAAGTGGGAGTATCCCTGGTACGCTGCCTGGGATCTTGCCTTCCACTGCGTGACGATGGCGCTGATCGATCCCGAGTTCGCCAAGTCGCAGCTCGTGCTGCTGGCGCGCGAATGGTACATGCACCCGAACGGCCAGCTACCGGCCTACGAATGGGAGTTCGGCGACGTGAACCCGCCGGTGCACGCCTGGGCGGCATGGCGCGTCTACCAGATGGATGCGGCGCTGACCGGCAGGCCGGATCGCGAGTTCCTCGAGCGCGTTTTCCATAAGCTGATGCTGAACTTCACCTGGTGGGTCAATCGCAAGGACACCGAAGGCCGCAACATCTTCCAGGGCGGCTTCCTCGGCCTCGACAACATCGGCATCTTCGACCGCTCGAAGCCGCTGCCGACCGGCGGCTATATCAACCAGTCGGACGGCACCGCCTGGATGGCGATGTACACGCTCGACCTGCTGCGCATCGCCATCGAGCTGGCCTTCGAGGACCACGTCTACGAGGACATAGCGACCAAGTTCTTCGAGCACTTCCTCTACATCGCCGAGGCGATGACCAACATGGGAGGAGACGGCATCGGGCTGTGGGACGAGGAGGACCAGTTCTATTACGACGTGCTGAACCTGCCCGGCGGCGAGCGCGTGCCGATGCGGGTCCGCTCGATGGTCGGGCTCGTGCCCCTGTTCGCCGTCGAGGTGCTCGATTCGCGTCACTCCGGCCGGCTGCCCGACTTCACCGCACGCGCGCGATGGTTTGCCCGCTACCGGCCGGACCTCGCGAAGCTCGTCTCGCGCTGGGAGGAGCCCGGCGCCGGATCACGATTCCTTCTGTCGCTGCTGCGCGGCCATCGCATGAAGCGGCTGCTGGCGCGGATGCTCGACGAGACGGAGTTCCTCTCCGATTACGGCGTCCGCTCGCTGTCGAAATTTCACGAGAAACAACCGTTCACCTTGGAGCATGGCGGGCTCGAATTCTCGATCGGCTATGTGGCGGGCGAGTCGGAGTCCAACCTGTTCGGCGGCAACTCCAACTGGCGCGGCCCGATCTGGCTGCCGATGAACTACCTGCTGACCGAATCGCTGCGCGAGTTCCACAGCTATTACGGCGACGATTTCAAGGTGGAGTGCCCGGTCGGATCCGGCACTTTCATCACGTTGAGCGAGATCGCCGACGAGCTGGCGCGCCGGCTCGCCAGCCTGTTCCTGCGCGACGCGAAGGGCCAGCGGGCGACGTTCGGAGAATCGAAGCTGCTACAGGACGACCCGGCATTCCGCGATCATGTGCTGTTCCACGAATATTTCGACGGCGACACCGGACGCGGGTTGGGCGCGGCCCACCAGACCGGCTGGACCGCGCTGGTCGCGCTGCTGCTCCAGCCGCGCGCGCCCGGCAATGGCGTGGTCTGATGCGCCTACCCCCTCACCCCGGCCCTCTCCCCCAAGCGGGGGAGAGGGAGGAGAAAAAACCCTCTCCCCCGCTTGGGGGAGAGGGTTGGGTGAGGGGCGCTTTACCGCATCCCGAGGATCGACGCCGACACTGCGCGCGGATCGCGCGTCGGCCAGCGGCCCGCCTCGACTTGCGCGATGAAATCGCCGACCAGACGGTTGAACTCATCCGGGTCTTCGAGATTGATGGCGTGGCCGCAATTCGGCATCACCGATAGCGCCGCTGTCGGGATGGTCTGCTTCATCAAGAGGCCGGGCGCCAGGCAGGGCCAGTCCTCGTCGCCGGTGAGCACCAGGGTCGGCACGGTCAGCGCCTTCATGCGGTCCACCAGATCGAACAGCGACGGCCGCTCGCGCTGCACGCCGAGCTGGGTGTTGGCGGCGCCGAGGGCGGAATGCTCGGCCAGCATTTCGCGGAACTCGGCAAAGCCGCGCGGGTCCTTGTTCTCGAACTGCACGCGTGTCGGGCCGTAGGCGTATTTCGCCGCGAACGCCTTCATGCCCTGGTCGCGGATGAAGCCCACCACCGCCTCGGCCTCGGCGCGGAACCGGTCGCGCGTCGCGGGCTCGGCGCCGTAGCCGCAGCCGCCGACCACCAGCGAACGCGCGCGAGCGGGATGGCGGAAGCCGAAATGCAAGGTGGCGAAGCCGCCCATCGACAGCCCGACCACGTGCGCGCGCTCGATGTCGAGATGATCGAGCATCGCGCGGATGTCGTCGGCCGCCCGGTTCTGCGAGTAGAACGCGACATCCTCCGGCACGTCCGACGGCGGGTAGCCGCGCGCGTTGTAGGCGATCGCGCGGTAACGCTGGCCGAAATGGCGCAGCTGCGCCTCCCAGCTCCGCCAATCGCCGGCGAACTCGTGGACGAAGATGACGGGCGTGCCCGTGCCGGTCTCCTCGTAGTGGAGACGCACTCCGTCATCGGTCGTCGCGTGCGGCATGGTTGTCCTCCCCCTGATCGTCAAGCCGTCGGCGGGGCCTCCGCCAGGATCTCGCGGGCGAGCGTGTTGTCCACGGCCTGCTCGAACGGCGCGCCGCGCTCGACGAGCCCGCCCGATTCCAGGCCGGCGCGCAACCGCTCGTAGCCCTCGCGCGGCAGCACCGGATCACGCCCCCAGATACCAAGGGATTTGTAGCGCCCGCAGGCGCGCGCAAGATGCTCCGGCGGCACGGCAGGGAAGTATCGCGCGACCGCAGCGGCGATCTCGGCGCTGCTCGCGCCCGCGATCCAGTGCTGCGTTCGGTGCAGCGCGCGGACCATTCGGCGCAATTCCTCGCGCCGCGATCGCAGCGTGTCGCGGCGTGCGTAGAACGTGGTGTACGAGGTCGGGCCGCGATTGGCCGCGGCATACCAGAGATGCCCGTCACCCTCGTCCAGCAGCGCCGTGGCGTAGGGCTCGAACAGCTGCGCCGCGTCGAGCCGGCCGGCGCGCAGGGCGTCGGCGTTCTCCGCCATCGTGCGATCCGCCACGCGGTCCAAGCGTGCCGGATCGAGCCCGGCGCGGCGCAGATCCTCCTGCAGACAGAGCCACGGCGTCGGCACCTCGCTCACCGTGCCCACGCGCGGGCCGATGAGGTCGGCGACGGTGAAGCCCGGCTTCGGCGCGCGGCCGATCAGCAGGAACGGATCGCGCGTCACCACCTCGGCGAAGCAGACCAGATCGCAATCGGCGCGCAGATGATAGGTCTCCATCACCCGCATCGGTCCGCCCCAGCCGACATCGACGCTGCCGTCGAAGAACCCGCGCGCCGCATCCGCTGGGCGGGCGGCGCTGAGCAGGTGAATGTCGACGCCCTGGTCCGCGTACGCGCCGCGTGACAGGGCCGCGTAGAACGGCGCGTAGAACACCGCGCGCAGCGGCTCCTGCAGCGTGATGGATCGCCCGGCTGATGGACCAGTGCCTGATGCACCAGTGCCTGATGAGCCAGTGACAGACATGCGAGGCGCGGCCTCCCGTCAGTCGCGGTTGAACTCGTCATCCGGCTCGTCGATGCCGTCGCTCGGGGGGATGGTATAGCGGGTCTCGGCGGCGTGCGAGCCGTCGAGCGCCCGGAATGCGGCGAAACGCTGCGCGCGCATTCCCGCGACAAAGCGGCGGCAGGCATGGCTCCACAACTCGCCGAAGGCGAATTCGGGGCGATAGACGCCCGGCGCCAGTCCCTCGATCGAAGCGACCGCGCCCGGCGCCACGAACACGCTCGCTGCCGCGATGCCTGCCCGGTCGCGCAGCTTGACCACCGCCGGCTGGTCGCGGCGGTTCTCGACCACCACGCGGAGCGCGCCGCGGCCGCCGTGCCGGGCCAGGATTTCGTTGTTCGCCGGCGGCGCGCCCGCCTCGTAGATGCAGCGCGCTCGCTCGGCGTCCGCCGCGTCGCCCGGCGCGAGGCGGCTGGCGTAGACGAAGCCGCCGGAGCCGTCGGGTGCGTCGACCCGCACCATGCCGTGCTGCGTGTCGACCCCGCGGATCGCGACCGGGGTGAAGGCCGCGAGTTGCCCCACTGGAGCGTAGCGGTCCGCTGCCGGCGCGGGACGCCAGAGGGTCGCAGCGCCGCCCGCTGGCAGGATGTAGCCGCTGGCGATCCCCTCAACCGGCGCGGGCGACGGGCGGAGCGGCTGGAGCGGCGCGACGGCGTCCGGAATGGCGACGGGAACGGCGACCGACTTGCGGGAGCCGGACAGGCCGAGCCCGGCGAAGCCGATCGCCAAGGCCAGCACGGCGAAGCCGGCGCATCCCGCGAGCAGGCCGAGCGACAGTCCCGTCGGCTGGCGCCAGGCAGCGGCCAGCGTGTCCCGCACCACCGTGTCCGCGACGATGGGCGCCGGCGCCGGGTCGGCCGTGCGCGCCGACTGGTCGTAGGTGGCGCGGCGTTCGTCGTCGCCGAGCACGTCGTAGGCGGCGCGGGCGCGCATGAACGCTTCCGCGTCGCCGGTCCCCGGCACGTCCGGGTGGAAGCGGCGGGCCGCGGCGCGGAACGCCGCCACGATCGCTTCGGCCGAGGCCGCCGGATCGATGCCGAGCGTCGCGTAGTGTCCTGCGGGATCGTCGCGCATAGCGCCGCGATCATACAGCGTGGGCGCTCGTGCGTCTCTTGGGTTGGACCCCTCATCCCGGCCCTCTCCCCTGAGCAGGGGAGAGGGAGAAGATAAGGCCGGGGTTGGGCGAGGGGTCGTGTCGCACCTATGCTGTGGCGGCAAGCAAGGGAGCGCATGATGACCGCCTGCCGCCAGAACCGGCCGATCCCGTCTTGAGCATGGACGCAGCGATCTCCGCCCCCGCCCTACGGGCCGCCGCGAGGCGGCCCGGACAGAACTACGCCCGCCGCTACTGGGCCTTCGCGATCCCCGCCGGCATCGTGGTCATAGCGGTGATGGTCTTCCCGTGGCTCTTCACGCTCTTCATGTCGGTGCACGACTGGCATATCGGCGGCACGCGGAGCTGGGCCGGGCTCGCCAACTACGCGCACCTGCTCCATGACGAGCGCTTCCAGACATCCGTCATCCGCACGCTCTACTTCACCGCGCTGTCGGTGGCGGCGCCGGTCGTGCTGGGGATCGCCGCCGCGGTGTGCTTCCACCGCAATTTTCCCGGACGCGGCATCGCGCGGACCATTTTCATCATGCCGATGATGGCGACGCCGGTGGCGGTCGCGCTGGTCTGGACGATGATGTTCCACCCGCAACTGGGCGTGCTGAACTACCTGCTGACCTCGGTGGGCCTGCCGCCTTCCGAGTGGGTCTACAACGCCAGCACGGTAATCCCGACCCTAGTGATGGTCGAGACCTGGCAGTGGACGCCGCTCGTCATGCTGATCGTGCTCGGCGGTCTGGCGAGCCTGCCCACCGATCCGTACGAGGCGGCGATCCTCGACGGCGCGAACGGCTGGCGGATGTTCCGCCACATCACCCTACCGCTGGTCTGGCCGTTCATCGTCGTGGCGCTGGTGATCCGAACGATCGACGCGCTGAAGGCGTTCGACACCATCTTCGTGATCTCCGGCGGCGGGCCGGGAAGCGCCAGCGAGACGATCAACCTGCTGCTCTATCTCACCGCGTTCAACTACTACGACATGGGCTACGCCTCGGCGATCGTCGTGGTGTTCTTCCTGCTGATCCTGGCGATCACCCTGTTTCTGCTGCGGGTTCGGCAGCGGGAGAAGTGGCAGTGAGCGCGGCCACGACCCCCTCACCCCGGCCCTCTCCCCTAAGCAGGGGAGAGGGAGCAAGGCGCGCGAGACGACACTACCGCCTGCGCCGCGTCGCCGGGCGGATTGGGCTCTATCTGTCGGTGATCGTGCTGGTCTCGCCGGCGTTGCTGGTGTTCCTGTGGATGCTGTCGCTCTCGCTGAAGAACGAGGTCGACAACATGGCTTTCCCGCCGGTGTTCGTGCCCAACCCGCCGACGCTCGACAACTATGTGCAGGTGTTCGCGCAGAACGACTTTCTGAGCTACACGATCAACTCCGTCATCGTGTCGTTCAGCGCCACGTTCCTCGCCCTCGCGGTCGGCGTGCCCGCCGGGTACGGCATCGCCAAGGCGCGCGCCACGAAAGCGGCGCTGCTTATCCTGATCGCGCGGATCACGCCGGGCCTGTCGTATCTGATTCCGCTGTTTCTGCTGTTCCAGTGGATCGGGCTGATCGGCACGCTGACGCCGCTGGTGATCACCCACCTGGTGATCACCGTGCCGATCGTGGTCTGGGTAATGATCGGCTTCTTCGAGGGCCTTCCGGGCGAGCTGGAGGAGGCCGCGCTGGTGGACGGGGCGACGATCTGGCAGGCCTTCCGCTACGTCGCCATGCCGCTGGCGCGGCCGGGCATCACCGTCGCGATGATCCTGTCGTTCATCTTCAGCTGGAACAACTTCATCTTCGGCGTGGTGCTCGCCGGACGCGAGACGCGCACCTTGCCGGTCGCCGTCTACAACGTGCTGACCTTCGAGCAGGTGAGCTGGGGACCGCTCGCCGCCGCGGCCCTTGTCGTGACCGCGCCGGTCCTGCTGCTCACGTTGCTGATGCAAAAGGAAATCATCGCCGGCCTAACCGCCGGCGGCGTGAAGGGCGGCTGACGGATCGCCCCTCGAGCCCGGCCAGGCCCGCGGCCGAGCCGGGATCGCGGGGGCGGGGTTACGCCGAGGCGGCCTTGCGCGAGGCCGCTTCGCCCACGCTGGCGCCGCCCTTGCGGGCCGTGCTGGACGCCTCGTTCATGATACCGCGCAGGTCGCGCAGGAACGCGGCGCCCTTGAGGGTACGTTGCACGAGCACGCTGCGGCGATCCATCGGGTCCACCTTGCGGCGCGCGAGATCGAGCTCGCCGAGACGGTCGAGCGCACGGGTGATCGCGGGCTTGGAAACGTTGAGGTCCGCGGCCAGCCCGCGCACCGTGTGCGCGCCTTCCTGCAGATAGCACGTGAGGAAAACCCCGAGCTGGCGCGCCGAAAGGTCCGGCCCGTCGCGCCGCACCAAGGCCACCACGGTATCCCGCAGGATGCCGACTAGCTGGTCGGGGGACTGGGTTGCTGCCATGTTTGATCCTTTCATCGATCGGCGAAGATTAACTTCGCGTAACGCACTCAACCTGAGAGCGTCAGTAGCTTCGTATATGGTCTGACGTCATATCGATGACAGATGCTATAGACCCGAAATCGTTTGCTGGAATTCGCAATCACGTTACCCGCGTGTTTTGGTCTGGTCACGAAGCAATAACCGATTGCTCGATCGCCGCGCATATCGCGCGGATCGCCTGTCCTTCGCCGCCTTCCGGCCGCCCCGGCCGCGTCTGGTCGTTCCATGCATAGAGATCGATATGCGCCCAGTTCACCCCCGGCACGACGAACCGGCGCAGGAATAGCGCGGCGACGACCGCGCCGGCGAACGGCTTCGATGAAATGTTGTTAAGATCGGCGACCGGGCTGTTCAGCCAGGAATCGTATCCATCCCATAGCGGCAGCCGCCACAGCGGATCGTGCCGGTTCTCGCCGGCGGCGAGCAAGCGGCCGGCCCAGGGCTCGTCGTTGCAGAACAGCGCCGGCAGGTCCGGCCCCAGGGCGACGCGCGCCGCCCCGGTCAGGGTCGCGCAATCCACGATCAGGTCGGGCCGCTCGTCGGACGCCTCGGCCAACAGGTCGCACAGCACGAGCCGGCCCTCGGCGTCGGTGTTGCCCACCTCGACGCTGAGCCCGCGTCGCGTGCGGATCACGTCGAGCGGCCGCATGGCGTCGCCCGACACGCTGTTCTCGACGCAACCAATTCGCGCCACGAGCCGGATCGGCAGGTCGGCTTCCATCAGCACCCGCGCCATGCCGAGCACGGCCGCCGCGCCGCCCATGTCCTTTTTCATCCGCAACATGCCCGCCGAGGGCTTGAGGTCGTAGCCTCCCGAGTCGAAGCAGACCCCCTTGCCGCACAGGGAAATGAGCGGCGCGGCGGTGCCGGCCCGCGAGCCCTTCCAGCGCAGCAGCGCGACGTGCGGCGGTCGCGCGGAGCCGCGCCCGACCGCCGCCACGGTGGGGTAGGCGGCCTCCAACTCGGCGCCCTCGACGCAGGCGGCCTCGGCCTGGAAGTCCGCCGCCAGCCGCAGCGCCGCGTCGGCCAGTTCCGCCGGACCGAGCAGGTTGGCCGGGGTGTTGATGAGGTCGCGCGCGAGACAGATGGAAGCTGCCTCCGAAACGGCGCGGTCCTGGCCTGGGGGCAGCACGAGCCGGGCTGGCTCGCGCTTCGGCGGCTTGAACGCGGCATAACGATACGCGCCGAGCGCGAAGCCGAGCATCGCGGACCCGATATCGTGGTCGCAGTGCTGCAACGCCCACGGGGCGCCGGCTGGCAGGCGGTAGGCGAGGTCGCCGAACGCCCAAGGCGAGCGGTCTTCGCCCAGCCCCAGCACCGCCCCCGCGATTCCGCCTGGCCCGGGCAGCAGCGTGAGTTCCTGCGCGGCACCGGCGAACCCGGAGGCGCGCAGATAATTGGCCTGATCGCCGGCAAGCCCGGTGAAAAGGGGTACCAGGTCGGCTGGCCGAACCGCGAACAGCGGCTGGGCCCCCGCCGCATCAGTCACGAAACAGTCTGGCGTCTGCTCGGTCATCGCTGCGGTTCCTGCGTCCGGGTCTCGGAATCGGGCGCCAGAGTCAGCCGGTCGCGCGGCCCGCGCAACCCTATGGGCCGGCCAGCCGCACCGTTCGCGCGCCCACGTGCCGCGCCCGGCCGGCGCCGTGGCCGAACAGCGCGGCGGCAGCGCCGATCGCCACCGCGAAAACGGCGACCGCGCCCCAGCCCCCGGTCCAGCCATGCAGCAGTCCGGCGAGCAGCGGGCCTCCGGAGGCGAGCAGATAGCCGACACTCTGGGCCATGCCGGAGAGATGCGCGGCGACGTGCGGGTCCGGCGCGCGCAGCACGATCACGGTCAGCGCGATGGCGATCAGCGCGCCTTGCGCCAGACCGAGCACCACCCCCCACAGCCAGACCGTGCCGAGCGGGGCGAACATGCAGCCCATCAGCCCGGCCATGCAGAGCGCCACGCTCAGCACATTGGCAAGGCTCTGGCTCGCCCCGCGCGTGGCGAGGGCGGGCGCGACCAGCGAGGCGGCGGCCTGGGCGAGCACCGAGACGGACAGCACCAGGCCGGCGTCCACCGCGCTCAGCCCACGGTCGCGCAGGATCGGCGCCAGCCAGCCGAACACGAGATAGGCGAGGGCCGATTGCAGCCCCATGAACAAAGTGACCTGCCAGGCCAGCCGGTCGGACCACAACCCGCGCACCGCGAAACCGGCATGGGTCGGCACCCGGGCGCCACGCGGCACCTGGAAAACCCAGACCAGCCCGGCGAGCCCGGCCGGCAGCGCCCAGATCGCCAGCCCGCCGCCCCAGCCGCCGAGCACGGAGGCGAGCGGCACCGTCGCTCCGGCCGCCCCCGCCGCCCCGGCGCAGAATGCCATCGTGTAGAGCCCGGTCATCAGCGCGACCCGGTGGCGAAAATCGCGTTTCACAAGACCGGGCAGCAGCACGTTGATGACGCCGATGCCGGCCGTCGCCGTGACCTGCCCGGCGAACAGGCCCGAGAGGCCTGCCGTGCCGCGCAGCACGAGGCCGCCGGTCATCGCCGCCAGCCCCGCCAGCACCGCCCGTTCCGGGCCGAGTCGTCTCGACAGGCCCGTCGCGGCCAGCGCCGCCAGCCCGAAGCAGAGCGACGGCAGGGTCGTGAGCACGCTCGCCCCGGCGGCGGAGAGCCCGGTCGTCGCGATGATGTCGCGCAGCACCGGCCCGACGCTGGACACGGCCGCGCGCAGGTTGAACGCGATCAGCACCAGGCTGGCCCCGAGCAGCCACGCGCCCGCCCGGGCGGGCGTCGACAGCCGGAGCTTGTCCGCCTCGGCGCCGATCAGCCTGTCGCCGTCGTCCGGCATGAGGTCAGCGGGGGGCGGCGCGCGGGATCAGCGCGGCCACCGCCTCCCGCCCGTCCTCGGCGAGGCCCTTGGCGACCCCGTCCCGGTCGGCGGCGTCGCGGTTCTGGCTCATCTTCCACTTGCCCTCGATCCGCGTAATCGGGATGGCGAATCCGACGATCGCCTTGAGCATTCCCGCGACGAACTCCGCCGGCGCGTCGGAGACCGCCCAGGGCGCGGTGCGGTGGGCCTCCTCCCGCTCGGTCAGGCGGCGCACGATGTCGAGCAACCGGACGGGATCGTCGAAGAACGTCACCGGGCCGTAGGCGTGGACCGCGACGTAGTTCCAGGTCGGCACCACACGGCCGTGTGCCTGCTTGGCAGGATACCATGATGGCGTGATGTAGGCGTCCGGGCCGGCGAAGATCGCCAGCGCGTCGGTCGGCGATGCCGGGCCGCGCCATTGCGGATTGGCTCGCGCGATATGGCCGAGCAGCGTGCCATGCGGCACCGGGTCGGCGTCGAGCAGCATCGGCACGTGGCTCGCGATCAACCCGTCGGCGCCGTGGGTTATCAGTGTGGCAAGGCCGGCCCGGCGGATCGCCTCGGCGAGGATTTCGGGCCGGTCTTCGTTGAACTGTGGGGGGACGTACATCCCGTTCTCCTGGCCAGTTCTCCTGGGCGACGCACCATCGCAGGAGATGGCGTCGCGAGGAAAGTTCTGGCTCCCATGACGCGACCGCCGGTGAGCTCAGGCGCGTGAGCTCAGGCGCGGTTGCCGCGTTGGCTCAGGAACGCGCGACGGTCATCCTCGCGCTCGATGTGCAGCGACAATTGCTGCCATAGTTCCGCGGGCGAGGCGGCACCGGCGGCCGCGCGTTTGACCAGCACGCGCGCTATCGGGCCGAGATAGCGCGTAAGCTGCTTCTGTGCCTGTTCCAGTTCTTCCGCCGGAATCACCGGCGCCGCTGGAAGGCCGGCGGCGGACATGGCGAGCCCGCGCCGGAGCCGCGCCAAGGCGTCGGCGCGGAAGCGGTCGCGGTCGCCCGGCTGCTGGATGTTGCCGGCCAGGGAATCGCACAGCGCCTCGACGCTGCCCGACCGTTGAATCGCCGAGCGTACCAGCAGGCGCGCGATCGGGCCGACGTAGCGGGCGAGGGTGTGCTCGACCGAGGACAGCGTCTCGGAGTCGAAGCTGCCGGTCATGCCGGTTTCGCCGGCCGGGTGCGGCGCGCTGGGGCTTGCGGAGACCGCCGGCACGACGATCGTGCGGTCCTCAAGATTGCCGGCCGCCGCGTCCGGCCGCATCGCCCCGCGCAGCGCGGCGGCCATCTCGGCGGCGGAGGCGTATCTTGCGTCCGGCGACTTGGCGAGCGCCCGGTCCACGACCAATTTCAGCGCCGGGGAGACGGCGACGCTGCGCTCGCGCAGATCAGGCGGGTCCGCGTGCAGCAACTTCTGCCCAACTTCGGCGAAGTTGCGTCCCATGAAGGGCCGTTCGCCGCAGAGCAGTTCGTAGAGTACGGCGGCGGCCGAGAACAGGTCGCTGCGCGCATCGACCGCCAGCCCCTGGTACTGCTCGGGCGACATGTAGTTCGGCGTTCCGACCACCGATCCGTCCTGCGTGAGGTCGGAGCTGTCGAACCGGGAGATGCCGAAATCCGTCACCTTCACGCGGGTGCCGCCGACCAGCATGATGTTGGCGGGCTTGATGTCGCGATGTACGATGCCCATCGCATGCGCCGCGCCGAGAGCGTCGAGCACTTGGAGCATGACGAACACGGCGTCGGCCACCTCGAACTCGGCGCCGCGCTCGCGCGCCTGGCTGAGACTGACGCCCTCAACGAATTCCATCGCCAGGAACGGGTTGCCCTCGTGCATGGCGAAGTCGTAGATCGCGACGATATTGGGATGCGCGCAGCGGCCGGCCGCCTGGGCCTCGCGACGGAAGCGAACGAGATAGTCGGCGCGATCCTCGCCGTCTAGCAGATCGGCGCGGATCAGCTTGATCGCGACGGGACGGTCGATCTCGGGATCATGCGCCCGGTAGATCACGCCCATCGCGCCGCGGCCGAGCATGGCCTCGATGCGATAGCGGCCGATCTTTTCCGGAGTGGCGCTCATGTCATGCCGATCGGTCGCCGCTCAGCTTTCCAGCAGTTTCAGCGCGTTCGCCAGGCTGCGCCGCATCCGGTTGAACGATTCGGCGAGCGAGGCGATCTCGTCGCGGCCGCGCACGGTGAATTCGGGTGCGTCCATGTTGCCCAGGCTGACCTCGCTGGCGGTCGCCGAAATCCGCCGCACCGGCCGGATGATGACGTAGTGCAGCAGCAGGTTCAGCAGAACGATCATCACCAGGAACACCACCGCGAGTCCGGCCATCATCACGAGGAATGTGTGATTGGCGCGCTCCAGCGGCACGCGCATCGGCACCGAGACGATCTGCGCGCCCACGGTGTCACCCATCTTCCAGCCGAACCCGTTGGCGGAGCCGTACAGGTCCACCATCGTCTGCGGCGCGGCGGTGGGGTTGGAGTGGCATTGCAGGCAGCCCTGATCGGTGATCCGAATGGGCCGCGAGTAGGAGAGGATCGGCCCGGTCGGCGTGTCGCGATGGCTGACGAACTCCGCGAGCTTCGGATCGCGCCGGAACAAGTCGATGATGTCGGCCTGCCAGTCGGTCGGGCGATCGGCCGGGTTGGTCGGGTTGGTCGCGGGCTCGCGGAAGCTATAGTCGGGGAATTGCTGCTGCAGGGCGCGAAAATTGGTCTGCGCGGCCCAGAACGGGATGCTCTGCGGCAGGAAGCGGAGCTTGAGCTGGTCGGCCAGCAGCGGCGCGATCTCGCGATCGGTGTAATTGCTGATGGCGGTCGCCTGACCCATCATGATCGCCGCCTCCTGCAGCACCTCGCCGCGCGCGTTATCCTGCACCAGCCGGTAGGAGAACACGCCGGCGAGGGCGAGGCCGATCAGGAAGGCGATCAGCATCACGATGTTGAACTTGGCTTTCAGTCCCATGCTTCGGTCCAGTGTCTCGGTGCAATTCAGCCGGCGATGAGGCCCTCAGTTTCCGCCGGCGAGCAGCCGTCCCGATTGCTCCGGCGTGATGCGTCCGCTCATATCGGCACCGATCTCGTGCTGAAAGCGTCGTATCGCCGCCCGCGTATCCGGGCCGAAAATCCCGTCGATCCGTCCGTCATAATAGCCGAGCCGCAGCAGCGCACCCTGAATGCGCCGCCGGTCGGCATCGGTCATGTGCTCCTCGCCGGGGCCGGCGACCGGGGCGGGGCGCGGCGGCGGTGGCGCGACTGCCTCGGGCGCGGCCGGGACGGGCGGAGCCGCCGCGGGGGCCGACGGAGGTGGCGCGGCAGGCGGTCCGCCGATCAGCCAGACAGGCCCGGCCGGCGCCCGCAAGGCGAATTGCGTTCCCGAACTTCCGGCGAGGCGTTGACGTAGCGTGTCCAGCAGCGGGCCGATCTCGACGTCCGGGGCGGCCAGCATCGCGGAAAGCGCGACGGCGAGCGGTGTTGCTCCCTGCGGCGGCGTGCCCGTGGTGCTCGCACTCGCGAAGCCCACCGACGCCGCCGGCGGAGTGCCCGCTAGTGCGTCGAGGGAGAGCCGCCCCGTGCTGGCCGGCTTGGCGACCGCGTCGACCAGCACCAGCCCGGCCCGCGCCCCCGACCGCCCGATGGCGTCCAGCAGGGATTTCGCGAGAAGCCCCTGGGTGAGCGCGTCGGTGTCGCGCTCGATGCTGGCCGATACCGGCAACAGGAATGCCCGATTGTCGAAACCGACCGCGTAGCCGCAAACATAGGCGACGGCGCTCGCTCCGGGGGATTTCGCGGCCCACTCGGCGATGGACGCTCCCATCTGCCCGTTGGTGAGGTCGTTCCGCTCGGCGACATCGAAGCCGGCGCGCTTCAGCGCCGCCGCCACGACGTGGGCCGAGGCGTCGCAAGCCGGTAGCGCCGGCAACGCCGAATAGTCGGCGTTGCCGATGACCAGGGCGACAGGGCGCGCATCGGCGGTGGGAGCGGCATGAGCGGCGGGCGTCGGCGGGAAGAGCGTGCAGGGCACAAGCCACAAGGCGAAGGTTCGCGCCGCCCATCGAGCTGTGTCCACCCCGTCTCTCCTGACCCGGCCGGAAGGCTTGAGGAGGGGGAATCTAGGCCGGTCGACGCAAGTAAGCGAGGACGAGCGCCTCAGATCAACGCTTATGCGCCGGATCGTGGGTGTGATGGATGTCCCGCTCTCCGCCGCCGCCCGAGACTCGGCTACGCTCCTTGTTGGTCGGCTCGTCAGGGTGCGGGCGGGTCTCGGGCGCGGGCTCCGGCTTTCTCGCATTCTGTCCGCTGCTGCCGGGGCCGCCGTGATGGCGGTCCGCCGCCGGATGCTTCTCGGCCATGCTCAGCGGTCCTGCTGGTGGCCGGTATTGGTGGTGTTCTGGTGAATATTGCCCTGGCGCCCCTGCTCCTCGGTGTTCTGGGGCTGGTTCTTGGGCAATGTCCGCGGATCGGCCTCGGAAGCACCGGGCTTCTTGTCCGCGCCACCCTGCGGGCTGCGATTGGCGGGCGGGACAGGCGGTCGATGGGCTGACATGAAGCTGCCTCCTCAGGGATGCATGGAGGCAGAACGGAGCGCCCGGCATGGGAGTTGCCCGCGATCTGGCCGCTTAACAGTGGCTGGCGAGGGCGCTGATTTGAGCTTAGCTTCGGGTCGCCGATTTCCGAACGCCTCCTGACGCGATACGTGTCGTTCGAGGTGATGCCCCCCATGCGCGACGAGCTCCTGTATCTCGGTGCGTCCATATCGTTGAACCTTGTGACGTTCGTGAGCTTCCGCATACCGGACGAGCGGTTCAACGTCCTGTTGTTAATGCTTCCGATCTTCATCGCCCTCATCATCGGCATTCCGCTGTGGCTCTACCTGACAGCCGAACTCAGTCTGGTCGCGGGCATCGGCGCCTTGGTTCTGCCGCTTCTTCTTGTCTTGCCGTCTGAGCGCATCCTCTCGCCACGGCTACGGATTGGTCTGAGCTGGGCGGCCTTGGCGGTCGGAGTCGCGTGCGCCCGGCTCGCGGTCCACTCGCCATCCTGGCTGTAGGGAACCGCGTCAGGCAGACCGACGGGGAAATTTCCGCGCTGCGCTCGCAATGACACGATTGGCGCCGGGCTCCCCGACGACGACGGCTACGCGGCGGCGCGAATGGCTGCCGCGCGAACGTCTTCTCCCACCGCGTCTTGGAAAGTCTGGAAATTCGCCTCGAATTGGGTGACGAGCTCCCGCGCCATCCGGTCGTAGGCCGCCTTATCGGCCCACGACTGGCGCGGGTCCAGCACCTCGTCCGGGATGCCGGGCACGCTTTCTGGGATGGAGAGGCCGAAGAAGCGGTCCTGGCGGAAGCGGGTGCGAGCGAGGGAACCGTCGAGGGCGGCGTTCAGCAATGCACGGGTGTGGCGGATGCTCATGCGGCTGCCGACGCCGTAATGGCCGCCGCTCCAGCCGGTGTTGACCAGCCAGCAATCGACCCCGTGACGGGCGATCAGGTCGGCCAGCATCCGGCCGTAGACCTCGGGCCGGCGCGGCAGGAAGGGCGCGGCGAAGCAGGTGGAGAAGGTCGCCTGCGGCTCGGCCCCGAGGCCCTTCTCGGTGCCCGCGACGCGCGCGGTGTAGCCGCTGAGGAAGTGATACATCGCCTGCGCCGGCGTGAGCTTGGCGATCGGAGGCAGCACGCCGAATGCATCCGCCGTCAACATCACCACGTTGCGCGGCTGGCCGGCCACGCCCGACGGCACGGCGTTGGGGATGAACTCGACCGGGTAGCAGGAGCGCGTGTTCTCGGTGAGCGACTTGTCGGTGAGGTCGAGCCGACCGTGCCCGTCGCCGACGACGTTCTCCAGCACCGTGCCGAAGCGGTGCGTGGCGGCCCAGATCTCGGGCTCGGCCTCCGCCGACAGGTTTATTACCTTTGCGTAGCAGCCGCCCTCGAAATTGAACACGCCTTGCGGCCCCCAGCCGTGCTCGTCGTCGCCGATCAGCGGCCGGTTCGGATCGGAGGAGAGCGTGGTCTTGCCGGTGCCGGACAGGCCGAAGAACAGTGCGACATCGCCGTCGCGGCCGACATTGGCGCTGCAATGCATCGGCAGCACGCCGTCGGCGGGAAGCAGCCAGTTCATCACGGTGAAGATCGACTTCTTGATCTCGCCGGCATATTCGGTGCCAGCGATCACGATGATCTTCTCGGCGAACGACAGCGCGATCGCGGTGCCGCTGCGGACCCCGTCGAGATCGGGGTCGGCATGGAAATCGGGCGCGTGCAGGATGACGTAGTCGGGCTCGAAGCCCTCCAGCTCCGCCTCGGGCGGGCGGATGAACATGTTTCGTGCGAACAGCGCGTGCCACGCCCCGGTCGTGACGAGCCGCACCCGTACCCGCCGCGCCGGGTCGGCGCCGGCATACAAATCCTGCGTGAACAGTTCCTGGCCCTGCAGATAGGCCTGCACCCGCATCTTCAGCAGCGTGAACTTCTCCGGCGTGAGGCGCTGGTTGACGCGGCCCCACCAGATGTCGTCGCTGCTCGCGGGCTCGTCGACCACGAACTTGTCCTGCACCGAGCGGCCGGTATGCACGCCGGTCCGCACCATCAGCGCGCCATCGACCGACAGGCAGCCTTCCTCGCGGCGCAGCGCGGCGGCGGTCAGGGCAGGGGCGGCGAGGTTGGCGTGGACTTCCCGCCCAGGGTAGACGCCCGTGCCTGACAACTTGGCCGAACGCTTATGCGCGGACGCATGACGGGCGGGTGCAGCCTCTGCGGCAGGGGTCAAGTTCTTGGCTCCTCCGGGACCGCGGTCGTCGAGGGCGACGATCCGCGGCGAATTAGATTTGACGTCGAACTTACGGCGAGCCGGGTGGCGCGGTCCAGCCACGCTGTGGTCAGCTCAGCCAGAACGTGCCCGACGGACGCGGCGGATCAGCTCGCCACGCACCGCGTCGGCGGAACGGACTGGCGCGGACCACGCGATGCGATGCACCGGCCCGGCCTCGGGATCGCCCGGCGCGAGGTCGAAGCCGTCGAAATCCACCGCCACCATGCGCCAGGCGCCCGGCCTGCCGCCGAGCAGGGCCATCGCGTCGGCGTGGTCGGCGTTGCAGTGGGCGATGATCCCGGCCTCCGCACTTGTCAGCGCGGCCACGGCGTCCGGGTCGGGCAGCAGGTCCGACGCGCGCAGTCGGGTCGCGCGGGCAAAGCCGCCCACCAGCAATGCGGCGGCCGGGCGGATGCGCCAGAGGGAGAAGTCGGCGAAATCGGCATACAGCGCGGCGTAGGGATGGATCGCCAGCCAGCGCGCCTTCAGCGCCGCGTCCTCGACCGGCTCCGCCGTGCCGGTGACCGTGATCCGGGGGGCGGTCTGCGGATTGGCGCCCTCGGGCTCGCCGGCCGCCAGGATCGCGCAACGCGGATCGGCACGCAGATGGCGGGTGTGCTCCGCGAGCGAGGAAAGCAGCAGCAACGGCGAGCAGTCCGGCGCGGTTGCCGGCGTGACCAGCGAGGCAAACGGCTGACCGCCCGGCCCCGTGGTGGCGAGGGTGCCCGCCCGGGCGGCGCGCAGCAGACGGCGGGCCTGGAAGCCGGGGCTGTCCTCTGCCATGTTGTGCTCACCTCCCGTCCGCAATGCGCCACAATCAGGTGCCATGAGTCGCGCGTTCCAGGCACGGAGCGGGACCATGAACACGACGCCCCAACGCGACCTTGCGCCAGGACCGGCGCCAGCCTCAGCGAAAGATAGCCCGATGAAGCAGACCATCGCCCTGGTGGACGACGACCGCAACATCCTGACCTCGGTCGCCATGACCCTGGAACAGGAGGGCTACCAGGTCCGCAGCTACACAGACGGCGAGAGCGCGCTGCGGGAGCTCAACACCCGCCCGGTGGACCTCGCGGTGCTCGATATCAAGATGCCGCGCATGGACGGGATGGAACTGCTGCAGCGGCTGCGCCAGCGCAGCACGATGCCGGTGATCTTCCTCACCAGCAAGGACGAGGAGGTGGACGAGTTGATGGGGCTGCGGCTCGGCGCCGACGACTACATCACCAAGCCGTTCAGCCAGCGGCTGCTGCTCGAACGCATCCGCGCCCTGCTGCGCCGCAACGAGTTCGAGCCGCGCCGAGGGCTCGGGCGCCGCGCCGAGCGGGGTGATGTCGCGTGGCGACCTGGTGCTCGACGAGACCAAGCACCAATGCACCTGGCGCGGCGAGGACATCCAGCTCACCGTCACCGAGTTCCTGCTCGTCAAGGCGCTGGCGGCGCGACCCGGCATGGTGAAGTCGCGCGACCAGCTGATCGACGCCGCCTATGGCGAGAACATCTACGTGGACGACCGCACCATCGACAGCCACGTCAAGCGCGTCCGCAAGAAGTTCCGCAACGTGGACGACAGCTTCAACCACATCGAGACGCTCTACGGAATTGGCTATCGGTATAAGGAGCATTAGCCCTCACCGGCCCTCTCCCGTAAGCCCGGGAGAGGGAGAAGGAAACCCTCTCCCCCAGTTGGGGGAGAGGGTCGGGTGAGTGGGTCGGACGCATGGAGGAGCGATGAACCAGATCCGGGCCGTGGGTCGCCCGGCCTCCGAGCCGCGGACTACGGCATCGGAGGACCGCCGGGCCGCGTCCGGGCGGGTGCGCTATCGCTTCGTCTCGCCGCTGCTGCGCCGCATCCTGCTGGTCAACGCGCTGCCGCTGGCGCTGCTCGTCGCGACGCTGCTCTATCTCGACCAGTACCAGAACGGCCTGCTGGAAGCCGAGGTCTTCGCGCTACGCGAGCAGGCGCGCATATTTGCCGGCGCGCTCGGCGAAAGCGCCGTCCGCGCCGAGGCCCCCGACAACCCCAAGCTGGTGCCCGAACTGGCCCGCCCGCTGCTGCGCCGGCTGACCGAGCCGACGCCGAATGCCGAGGCCAGGCTCTATGCGCCGGACGGCCAGATCGTCGCCGACAGCCGGGTTCGCCAAGGCACCGGCGGGGCAGTCACGACCGAGCCGCTGCCGCCCGCCGCCTCGCGCGGCCCGCTGCTCGCCGCGGTGGGCTGGGCCTACGACCGGGTGCTCGCCATCCTGCCGCACGACACGCCGAAGCCGCTCGTGGTCGACATCACCCCCACCGCGGCGGGGCTCGACTGGCAGCCCGACGTGAAGGAGGAGTTGCGCCTCTCCAACACCGACAACAGCCGCGAGATGCCGCCCTACATCCGCCGCACCCGCGACGACCGGCTGCTGGTCACGGTGGCCGAGCCGGTGGAGCGCGACCATCACACCGTCGGCATCATCCTGCTCACCCGCGAGGCCCGCGAGGTCGATGCGAGCCTGTTCACGGTCCGCGTGTCGATCCTCGGGCTGTTCTCGCTGGCGCTGGTCCTCACGGTGCTGCTGTCCTGGTATCTTTCCCTCACCATTGCCCGGCCGATCCTGCGTTTGGCGGGGGCGGCGGCGCAGATGCGGGAGGGCAAGGGCCGCACCGGCACCGTGCCCGAGCCGCTGGTCCGCCGCCGCGACGAGGTCGGCGCGCTGGCCAGCGCGTTATCCGCGTCCGCCGCGGCGCTGTGGGCGCGGATGGACGCCATCGAGCGTTTCGCCGCCGATGTCGCGCACGAGATCAAGAACCCGCTCTCCTCGATCCGCAGCGCGATCGAGACGATGCGGCGGGTCGAGGACCCCGGTCAGCAGAAGCGGTTGCTCGCCATCATCGCCGATGACGTGACCCGGCTCGATCGGCTGATCAGCGACATCAGCGACGCATCGCGCGTCGACGCGGAGTTGTCGCGTGCCGCCACCGAGCCGGTGGACGTGGCGCCCATCCTGGCGACGCTGAAGGAGATCAACGACGCGACCCGCGACGACGACGATCCGGTCGTGGTGCTCGATGCGCCGGCGAGCGGGCTCGTGGTGCAGGCCGTCGAGGACCGGCTGGTGCAGGTGCTCCGGAACCTGATCGGCAATGCCCATTCGTTCAGCCCGCCCAATGGCCGCGTGGGGCTGCGGGCGCGCGAGACCGGCGGCGTGGTCGAGATCAGCGTCGAGGATGACGGCCCCGGCATCCCCGAGGACAGGCTCGAACACATCTTCGACCGGTTCTATTCGGAGCGCCCCAAGGGCGAGCGCTTCGGCCAGCATTCCGGCCTCGGCCTGTCGATCAGCCGCCAGATCGTCGAGGCGCTCGGCGGGCGCGTCAGCGCCGAGAACCGGCGGGACGCCTCCGGCCGCGTAATCGGCGCAAGGTTCGTCGTGCGGCTGCCGAAGGCGTGAGAGCGCGGCGCCACGTCGGTGCGGCCGGAACGATAACGCAGGGCACGGCGTTGAGCGCGCCATGACCGACGAAGTCGTCCCGGGCTACGACGAGCGCGACGTTGCCCGACGCACCGAGGAAGCGCAGGAGCAGGTCGAGCGCACGCACGCCGACATGCGCTCGGTGTCGCTGCTGATCCTGGCGATCCTCGGCGTTCTCTACACGCTGTATCTCGCGCAGGACATCGTCCTGCCCATCGTGTTGGCCATCGTGCTGAACCTGCTGCTGCAGCCGGCCCGGCGCTTCCTCACGGGAAAGCTCCGCCTGCCGGCCGCGCTCGCATCGCTGCTGTTGATCCTCGCGCTGTTCGCCGTGGTCAGCGGGCTCGCCGCCGCCGTTTCGCTGCCGGCCTCCAATTGGATCGGCCGCGCGCCGGAGGCGCTGCCCAAGCTGCAGCAGAAGCTCGGGCCGCTGCAGGGTCCGATCCGCTACGTCCAGGAGGGCGTGCAGAAGGTCGAGCAAATGATGGAGCCGTCGCCCGGCGCGTCCCAAGGCCAGAACCAGGGCCAGACGGGGGGCGACCAGTCGAGGACGGTGACGGTGCGCCAGTCCTCCGGGCTCGGCGGAGTGGGGCTCAGCGTGCTCAACGGCACGCGCGCCTTCCTAGGCAAGTTCTTCACCGTGGTGGTGATCCTGTTCTTCCTGCTCTGGGCGGGGGACACGCTGCTCCGCAGCTTCGTCGAGATCATGCCACGCTTCGGCGAAAAGCGCCGCGTGGTCGAGATCAGCGGCGAGATCGAGGGCAACATCTCGGGTTATCTCGCGGTCATTACCATGATGAACGCGCTGGTCGGCGTGGCGAACGGGCTGTCCACCTGGGCCTGCGGCCTGCCGGACCCGCTGCTGTGGGGCACGCTCGCCTTCCTGCTGAACTACATCCCGATCCTCGGCCCGTTCACCGGCGTGGTGGTGTTCTTCATCGTCGGCGTGTTCACCTACTCGACGATCTGGTGGGCACTGGTGCCGGCGGGCATCTACCTGCTGATCCATGTCATCGAGGGCGAGACCGTGACGCCGATGCTGCTGGCGCGCCGGTTCACGCTGAACCCGGTGCTGGTCATTCTGTCGCTGTTCGTCTGGGACTGGATGTGGGGTGTGGTCGGCGCGCTGCTCGCGGTGCCGCTGCTGGCGATCTGCAAGATCGTATGCGACCACATCCCCGAGCTGACGCCGCTCGGCCACATGATCGGCGGCGGACGCAAGGGCGGGGATTCGGCCTCCACGTGACGCGGCGAGCGCCGCGTCACGTCCCTCGGCTCACTCGCCGATGTCGGGCAACAGCCGGTACATCTTGCCGTCGAAACGGGCAAGCCTCATGCTTTTCATCGGCCGGTAGTCGGTCGGGCTGGTGCTGATCTTGATGCCGGGCAGCACCATCGGCAGCGTCGTCGTGTCGGGCAGATGCGTCGCCGCGTGCAGGATGTTCTCGCGCGAGAGATCATTGCCGGCCTGTTTCAGCACCACGACGAGCGCCTGCGCCATCGTGTAGCCGTAGGCCCAGACCGGGTTCTCGGGGTCGCTGTCGGGCGCGTACTTGGCGCGCCAAGCCTGGTAGTCCTTCATCCCCTGATCGTTGTCCCATTGCGGATCCGTCGGGTCCTTGAGGTAGGCGGCGGTGAGGACGCCGACCGACTTCTCGAAGCCCGCCGATTGCAGCGCCGGCTTCACCAGGGCGCCGTTCGAGTCGATGATGTGCAGCGGGTGCCATCCGAGGTCGAACACCTTGCGGATCGACATAGCCGAGAACTTCGGGGTGCTCGCGTCATACAGCAGGTCCGCGCCCGAGGATTGCAACTCGAGGATCTGCGAATTGATGGTCGGGTCGGTGATCTCGTAGGAGAGCGATTTCACCACCATCTTGTCGAACTTGTCGCCGAGCCCGTCCTTCAGTCCGGCGACGTAGTCCCGGCCCAGGTCGTCGTTCTGGTAGAGAATGCCGACCTTGGCGTCCGGCTTCTCCTTCAGGATGTATTTCGCATACATCTGCCCTTCGAGCCGGTAGCTCGGCTGGAACGGGATGCTCCACGGATACTCCTTCGGGTCGACGAACACCGACGCGCCGGAGCCGAGCCAGATGTCGGGCACCTTCTTCTGGTTGTAGTATTTGCGGATCGCCGTGTTGGGCGCGGTGCCGATGGTCTGGAACAGGATCGCCACCTGGTCCTGCTCGATCAGTCGGCGGACCTGCTCGATCGTCTTCGGCGGGCTGTAGCCATCATCGAGCGCGACGAGGTTGATCTTGCGCCCGTTGATGCCGCCCTGGTCGTTGACCATCTTGAAGTAGTCGGATTCGGCCGTCGAGATCTGGCCGTAGACGCTGGCCGGGCCGCTGAACGGGGCGGTCTGGCCGACCTTGATTTCGGTATCGGTGACGCCCGGCGTCGCCGGCTTCTGCGCCAGCGCCGGCAAGGCGACCGACGCCAGCAGCAACGACAGGACGGCTGCGATAGACGGCCGCTTCTTCATAGCGTTCTCCCAACTCGTCTTATGTCAATCGGTGCGTTCCTTTACGGGGATCAACCGCCGATCGGCAAGCGAGTTGGTCGCCAGTTCACAGGTTCGGCCAGAGGCCGGGCGTCGCGACCTCAACCGAGTGCCCGTCGGGGTCGCGGAAATACAGGCTGCTGCCGCGCCCCGGCCAGTTCACCCGGCTTTCCAGCTCCACGCCCTGTTCGCGCAGGTGCCGCTCCCAGTCAGCGAGCGCCGTCCAGGGGATCTGGAAGCACACGTGCTGCTGTCCCCGGGCGTCGTGCGCCGGGATCATCCCGCCGGGCGAGGGAGAGGGTTCGACCGAGCCGCCGTGGCGGAACAGCAGCAGGACCTGCCCGCTGGGCACGCCCAGGGTTCGCATCCGCTGGTCGGAGAGAAACAACTCGAAGCCGAACAGGCGCTGGTAGAACGCCTGCGAGGCGTCGAGATCGGCGACATACAGCGACGTTTCCATGACGCCGTTCACGCGGGGGTGGGTCATGCGGGTCCTCCTTTGGGGGAGATTTTGACAGGTCTCGCCGCCGCGACGGAGACTGCGGGCCGGACGGCATCAGGGAGCGATAACGATGGCCGAGCTGTTCGTTTGCCTGACCTTCGATCACGACAATGTCTCCTCGTTCATCTCGCGCGGGCTGACCACGCCGACGATGATCTCGCGCGGCGACTATGGCATCGTCGCCACCGAACGCATTCTCGCGGTGCTGAAGGCTCAGGGCATCCCGACCACCTGGTTCATTCCCGGCCACACCATCGAGAGCTATCCCTCCTGCGTCCGCGCGGTGCACGAGGCGGGCCACGAGATCGGCAATCATGGCTGGACACACCGGATCCCGGCGAGCCTCGGACGCGAGGGCGAGGAGGAGGAGTTGGTGCGCGGCTCGGCGGCGATCGAGCAGCTCACGGGAAGAAAGCCGCGCGGCTACCGCTCGCCCTCATGGGATCTGTCGCCGCACAGCGTCGAGCTGTTGCTCGAGCATGGATTTGTCTACGACAGCAGCATGATGGGGCACGACTACTTGCCGTATCAGGCCCGCCGGGGCGACCGGATCACGCTGCTGGACAAGATGGAGTTCGGCCCCGACACACCGCTCATCGAAATGCCGATCAGCTGGTCGCTCGACGATCATCCGCATTTCGAGTTCATGCGGACGGAGAACGCCATCCTTCAGGGCCTGCAGAACGCCCGCGCGGTGTTCCAGAATTTTGCCGACGAGTTCGAGTACATGCGCAAGACGGTGGATTGGGGGATTCTCACCTACACCTTCCACCCGCACGTGGTGGGGCGCGGCTACCGGATGCTGGCGCTGGAAGGACTGATCGAGAGGCTGTGCGCGGGCGACGCGCGGTTCGTCACGATGGAGCAGGCGGTGGCGGAGTACCGGCGGAAGTTCCCTGATGGGGTGAGCTTGCGGGGTCGGTAGAATGTCGTCCAGGCCGGATCAGACGTCAGTTCCGTCCTGGTGGAACGCGACGGCAGAGAGATTCATGCGTAGGGAACAAACTTCGTCCGACGCAGAATGTCTTTCACGGGCTGTTCCTCGTCTGCACTCAGGCAATCCCGTGGGGTACGGCCTCCCAAACTCGGGTGCGGCGAATCCAGCCATTCGTCGGGGTTCGCGAACAGCTCCTCCACCTGCTCACTCACCGACCGCTCGTTCGGCAACGGATCGGCCGGGTCATGCCGCCACTGAACGATCTTGTTCACCGTCGAAACTCCCGAACAAAGAACGATACTAGCATCACCGCCCCCGCCACGCCACGCGGCAGGCCAGTGCCAACGCCAGCACCAGCGTCACCATCGCCGCCGCGAGGGCGCGTCCGTACACCGCCGCGCCGGTGCCGTCGCCGAGCACGGTGAAGAACAGGCTGACCAGCGCCGCGTTGCTCACCGCCGCGCCGATCTGCAGCAGCGAGTTGACGATCCCCGCCGCGAGCCCCGCCTGGTGTGGCGGCACGTCCTGCAAGGCCGTGTTGAACAGGCGCGGCATGGCGATGCCCTGGCCGAAGCCGGCGACGAAGGTGACGAGCACCAGTACCGGCCCGGTCACCTCGAAGCCGACACAGAGCGCGATCAGCACGTAGCCGACCACCTCGACCGCGAGTCCCACTCCCAGCAACCGAGGCCGCAATCGCGCCGGCAGCCAGCCGCTGGCCAGCGGGCCGAGAAACAGGCCGAGCCCGTAGGGCAGGATCGAGAGCCCGGTCCACAGCGGCCCGGTGCCGCGGCCTTCCTGGTTGTAGAGACCGAACAGCAGGTAGTAGGCGGTGGTGAAGAAGAACAGCGAGGCCACGATCGCGCCGCGACGGAAGCTCGGGATGGCGAACAGGTCGAGATCGACGAGCGGCATCCCGCCACGCGCCGCGAGCCGGCGCTCGTGCCACAGGAACACCAGGAGCAGCACAGGCGCCGTGGCGAGACAGAGAAAAATCCAGGCGGGCCAGCCCTGCTCGCGGCCCTCGGACAGCGGCACCACCACGGCGGCGAGCAGCAGCGAGATCAGCACCGCGCCGGGCAGGTCGAGGCGCGGGCGGCTGGTGGCGCTGGTTTCCGGCACCAGCGGCGAGGCGGCGGCCATCGCCAGCACGCCGATCGGCAGGTTGAGCAGGAACACCGTGCGCCAGCCGAGGCCGAACGGGCTCCAGGCAACCAGCGCGCCGCCGCCGAACTGGCCGGTGACGGATGCGAGGCCCATCATCACGCCGTACAGGGTCATCGCCCGCGCCAGCGCGCGGTCGCTGTCGAACAGCGCGCGGATCGAGCCCAGCACCTGCGGCAGCAGCATCGACGCCGCCAGCCCCTGCACCACCCGCCCCGCCACCAGCCAGCCGGCGCTCGGCGCCAGGCCGCACAGCGCGGAGGCGGCGGTGAAGCCGGCCATGCCGCTGATGAACAGGCGCTTGCGGCCATAAAGGTCGCCCAGCCGGCCGCCGGTGACGAGGAACACCGCGTAGCCGGAGGCATAGCCCGAGATCACCAGCGCCACTTGCGATGGTGTGGCGCCCAGCCCGTCGCGGATCGAGGGCAGGGCGACATTGACGATGAAGAAGTCGGTGGGCGGCAGGAAGGCGCCGGCCAGCAGCACGACGAAGGCGAGCCAGCGGCGCGCCGGCGATAGGGGAAAGTCCGGTCGCGGGCTCACCACGCCCGGATCCCGGCTCGCCGCGCTCGGCGCGCCACCAGCGCCAGCCAGACGAGCTGCGGCGGCACGACGAGGAACGGCACGAACGGCTTCCATTGCGAGGATACGTGGATGAACACGAGGCAGCACGCGCCGCCGATCGCCGCGAACCCCCAATGCGCCATCGCCACGACCGGGGCCGGGATGCCGGAGCGGTGCGCCACCTGGTAGACGTGGCCGCGATGCGCCGCGGTGACGCGCTGTCCGGCCAGCGCGCGGCGCACCAGGGTGAAGGCGACGTCGAGCAGCACGCCCGACAGCAGCATCGGCACCAGCAGGAACGACATCTCGATGGCGCCGAAGCGCGCCGCCGCGACGCCCAGCACGGCCAGCATGAAGCCGCAGAACTGGCTGCCCACGTCGCCCATGAAGATGCGCGCGCGGGGGAAGTTGAAGGGCAGGAAACCCATCAGCCCCGCCGCCAGCAGCAGGGCGGCGAAGTAGACGAAGGAGCCCTCCTGGCCGATCGCGATGTAGGCGAGGAAGCCGGACGCGACCAGCGCCGTGCCCGCCGCCAGCCCGTCCAGCCCGTCGATGAAGTTCATCGCGTTGGTCGCGAACAGGATCCAGGCCAGCGTGGCGAGGATGCCGAGCCAGCCGAGATCGAGCGGCCCGACATACGGCACGCGGTACTCGGTGACATACAACCCCGACGCCACCGCCATCAGCGCCGCGACCACCTGGGCGGCGAGCTTCACGGTAAACGGCCAATCCCGCATGTCGTCGAGGAACGCCACCACCGAGATCGCCACGGCGGCCAGGATGACGCCCCGGAAATACGGGTCCGCCAGTCGGGAAAACTCGGCGTAGCGATAGAGAATGTACATCCCGGCGAGGAACGCGGCGACGATGCCCACGCCGCCGCCCTTGGGCGTCGGCCGCGTGTGCGATTTCCGGCGGTCGGGCGTGTCCATCACGCCGATCCCGATCATCATGCGGACCAGCATGGCCGAGAGCAGCGCGAGCACGCAGGCGAGCTCGATATGATGCAGGAAGGCGGCGAGGGTCATGTCCGGGTTTTATCGCCCGCGGCGGCCTCCGCACACCCGTTGCCTCGGCAGCCGCGGCCAGCGGCTGATCGAGGGTCGCGAGCGGCGAACCTTTGCCGGCTGGTCCTGCCACGCTTCGCTTGCAAGGCGGCGATGCAAGCGTTACGGCGTGTTCACATGGACAGCATACCGCCGGGCTCCGATCCCCTGCCCGAAGACCCCCCGCCGGACCTGATTGCCGCCATCCGCCGCCTGTCCAAGACCAGCGTGCTGGTGGTCGGCGACGTGATGCTGGACCGCTACGCCTACGGCGAGGTCCAGCGGATCAGCCCCGAGGCGCCGGTGCCTATCCTCACCGTCGAGCGCGAGACCGCGATGCCCGGCGGCGCCGGCAACGTGGTGCGCAACCTCACCGCGGTGAACGCCGCGGTCGCCTTCGTCGCCGTGGTGGGCGACGACCAGGCGGGCTCGGATCTCACCGGGCTGGTCGGCGGCCAGCCGGGGGTCGAGCCCTGGCTGCTGGTGCAGAGCGGGCGGGCCACCACGGTCAAGACCCGCTACATCGCCAACGGCCAGCAATTGCTGCGCGCCGACCAGGAGGATGCGCGGCCGATCCCGGCCAAGCTCGCCGACCGGATGCTGCGGATCGCGCGCGACGGCATGGCGGCGACCAGCATCACCGTGCTGTCGGACTACGGCAAGGGGCTGATGGCGGGCAGCGTCGCCAAGCAGCTCATCGACGTGGCGCACCAGACCGGGCGGCGCGTGATCGTCGATCCCAAGGGCCTCGACTACAGCCGCTACGCGGGGGCGGACATCATCACGCCGAACCGACGGGAGCTGTCCGAGGCGACCGGGATGCCGATTTCGACCGAGGCCGAGATCGTCGCCGCGGCACGGGTGCTGCGGGCGGCGCACGGTTTCGGCGCGGTGGTGGTGACGCGCTCCGAGGACGGCATGACCTTGCTCGACGACGACGGAGCGCATCATTTCCCGGCCGAGGCCAAGGAGGTGTTCGACGTCTCGGGCGCCGGCGACACGGTGGTCGCGACCCTGGCCGCGGGGCTCGCCGGCGGGCTCGACCTGCCGGTGGCGGTGCGGCTTGCCAACGTCGCGGCGGGCATCGTGGTCGGCAAGATCGGCACGGCGGTGGCGCGCGAGACCGAGCTGATGGCCGCCCTCAGCCCGCAGGGTGGCGCGCTTCGCAAGGTGGTGGGCCGCGAGACGGCCGCCGAGCAGGTGGAGCGCTGGCGCCGCATGGGCTACCGCACCGGCTTCACCAACGGCTGCTTCGACCTGCTGCATCCCGGTCACGTGCATCTGCTGGAGCAGGCGCGCGCCGCGTGCGACCGGCTGGTGGTCGGCCTCAACAGCGACGCCAGCGTGCGCCGGCTGAAGGGTCCGACCCGGCCGGTGCAGCCCGAGGCCGCCCGCGCCGCCGTGCTTGCGAGCCTCGCCGCGGTCGATCTGGTCTGCGTGTTCAACGAGGACACGCCTCTCGAGCTGATCGCCGCGTTGCACCCGGAGCTGCTGGTGAAGGGGGCGGATTACGCGGTGGAGGACGTGGTCGGGCACGAAATGGTGGAGGGCTGGGGCGGCCGAGTGATGCTGGCGCAGCTCCTCCCGGGGCACTCGACCACCGCCACGGTGGCGCGGCTGCGCGGCTGAGGCGGCGCTACTCCACAC
Organism: uncultured Alphaproteobacteria bacterium; assembly: GCA_963795435.1. GTDB lineage: Bacteria > Pseudomonadota > Alphaproteobacteria > Acetobacterales > Acetobacteraceae > JAFKFI01. Next base: position 1,015,772 of record CAWCHV010000007.1, on the reverse strand, counting down.
GCAAGGCCGCGCGCCGGGCGGCAAACCCGATCGGATCCTCGAACGCGGCCAGCCGTTCGGCGCCCAGCATGGCGAAGCGGTGCAGCAGCGCCCGCCGCCGCGCCGGGGCGAGGGGGTGCGAGGGCGCCTCCCGCAGGATCTCCGCCTGGGTCGCGTCCGCCACGATCAGGCCGGTCGCGTCCGGCAGCAGCTCCAGCGGAAAGTTGGTGCCGACCGCGAAATAGAGCGCGTCGCAATAGGCGCGGTACTCGGGCCATTTCCCGTCGGTGAGGAAGTCGCGCGGGCCGGATTTGACCTCGATGCAGGCGAAGCCGCCGTCGGGACGCAGGGCGAGGATGTCGGCCCGCCGCCCGTTGGGCAGCGGCACCTCGTGCAGCGCGGCCCAGGCGAGGCTGCCGCACAGCCGGGCGGCGCCCCGTCGGACGGCGAGGGCGATCTCGGGGAAGCTGATCTCCACGCGGTCTTGTACAACCGGTCCCGGCGGCCGGCCATCGCGGGGTGCAACCGTTACCCGCTGCCCGCATTATTCGCGGATGGTCGCCACGCGCTTCGCCGTCGCCACGCACATCCTGCTCTATCTGGCGACGGAGGGTTCGAGGGGTGCCTCGACCAGCCTGCGGCTGGCGTACAGCGTCAACACCAACCCAGTGGTGGTTCGGCGCATCGCCGGCCAGCTGGCCCGGGCCGGGCTGATCCGGGTGCGTCGCGGCCCCGGCGGGGCGATGCTCGCGCGCGAGCCGCATCGCATCACGCTGGAAGACGTGTGGCTCGCCGTGCAGGCCGCCGAAGGCGCGGTGCTGCTGCCGGTCCACCGCCGCCCGAACCTGGCCTGTCCGGTCGGCCGGCGGGTCCGGCCGGTGCTCACCGAGGCGTTCGCGGGAGCCGAGGCGGCGCTGCACCAGGTGCTGGCCGCAACGACGCTGGAGCGGTTGACCAAGGCGCTCGGGCCCTGACGCTCGGGGCTTTCACTCCAGGCCGAAATCGGCCCGTGCCTGGCGCAGCTCGGCTTCATCCCAGTAGCCGATGAGGATCCCCGACCGGAGCTGTGCGGCCTCGCCGTAAGCCGCGATCCGCGCATCCGGCATGGTGATTCGGTTGTGATCGCGCAACGCCCAGTCCAGCAGCGCCTCCTTGAGCCGCGCCCGCTCCGCCGAGCAGGCCGGATCGGCGCCACGGTCCCGCAACTCCTCGGGGTCGGCCAGCAGGTCGTAGAGCATCGGGCGGAAGCCGGGCGCATGGATGTATTTCCAACGCCCGTCGAACACCATGAACAGCCGCGAGCCGCCGATCGGGGTGCCGAGCGCGCGCCGCACCGGCATCATCGCGTAGTCGTATTCGGAGAATACGCAGCCTCGCCAGTCGGCGGGCGGCGCGCCGTGGAGCAGCGGCAACAGCGAGCGGCCCTCGATCACGTTGGGCTGCGGGGCGCCGCCGAACCACGACAAGAAACTCGGCACGAGGTCGATCGCCTCGACCAGCGCGTCGCACACCGAGCCGCGCGTCGCGTCGGCCTCCGCCGACGGGTCGGCGACGATCAGCGGGATGCGCGCCGAGCAGTCGTGGAACAGATCCTTGTCGCCCAGCCAGTGATCGCCGAGATAGTCGCCGTGGTCGGAGGTGAACACGACCATCGTGCTGTCGGCGAGCCCGCGCTCGGCGAGGAAGCGCGTCAGCACGCCGATTTGGTCGTCGATCTGCTTTATGAGGCCCATATAGGCGGGGATGACGCGCCGGCGGACCTCCTCGCGCGCGAAGGCGCGGGAGGCCCGGGTCTGCATGAAGGCACCATACACCGGGTGCGGCTCCCCCCGCTCCTCCTCCGAGCGGATGGCGGGCAGCACGTCGGCCGCGGTGTACATCGCGTGATAGGGCGCCGGCGCGATGTAGGGCCAGTGCGGCTTGATGTAGGAAAGATGCAGGCACCAGGGCCGCGCATCGCTCGCCGCCTCGTCGATGAACGCCATCGCCCGGCGGGTCATGTAGGGCGTCTCGGAATGCTCCTCCGGCACCCGCGCCGGCTGGTCGGCGTTTTCCATGAGCCAGCCGTTGAGCCGCGTTCCGTCCGGCGCCTCGGCCGAGTTGGCCCAGTGCTCCCAGGGGTTCGCCGCCTCGAAGCCCTGCTCGCGCAGATACGTGTCGTAGCGCGTGCGCGGCAGCGGATCGGGGTTCAGCCCGTCGTCGCGCTCATAGGGCTCGAAGCCGCATTGCGCGACATGCACGCCGAGCGGTGAGCCAGCCTCGATGCCGAGCCGCTTCATGCCCTCGGCATTGGCGCGCATGTGCGTCTTGCCGACCAGCACGCAGCGCACGCCGAGCGGCTTGAGCGCGTCGCCCAGGGTCGGCTCGTCGACGCGCAGCGGAAAGCCGTTCCAGTTGGCGCCGTGGCTGCGCATGTAGCGGCCGGTGTAGAAGCTCATGCGCGACGGCCCGCAAATCGGCGACTGCACGTAGGCGCGGCTGAAGCGCACGCCGCGCGCCGCCAGCGCGTCGATATGCGGCGTGTGCAGATGCGGATGGCCGTAGCAGCTCAGGTAGTCGAACCGGAGCTGGTCGCACATGATCCACAGGATGTTGCGCTTGGCCGCCATCAGGCGAGCAGCTTGTCGATCGCCTGCGCCAACTTCACGTCGCGCGCGCTGAGGCCGCCCGCGTCATGCGTGCTGAGCACGATATCGACCCGGTTCCACACGTTCGACCATTCCGGGTGGTGGTCCTGCTTCTCCGCGAGCAATGCGACCCGCGCCATGAAGCCCCAGGCCTCGTTGAAGTCGCGGAACTTGAGGCTGCGCCGGATCGCGTCGCGCCCGGCGACCGGCGCCCAGTCTGGCAGCGTGGCGGCGAGGCCGCCGCGTTCCGCCTCGGATAGCTTTGCCACCATCGGAACCTCCTATGCCGTGCTTGACCCGTGCCGACCGTCCTGCATGGATAGCGCATGAGCGATCCCAAGTCCCGCTTCGGCGCGCCGCCGAGTGCCGAGGATATCGCGGCCCTGGCCGAGCGCGCCTTCGCCGCGATCCCCGAGCGGCTGTCCCGCCATATCGACAATTGCGGCATCGCGGTCGAGGAGATGCCGGACGACGAGACCCTGCGCGACCTCGGCATCGAGAGCCCGTGGGACCTCACCGGCCTCTACACCGGCACGCCGCTGACCCAGCGCAGCGTGGACGACACCGCCCGTCCGCCGGACCTGATCTTTCTCTACCGCCAGCCGATCCTGCTGGAGTGGGTGGAGACCGACGAGGACCTCTATCGGCTTGTCCGCAACGTGCTGGTGCACGAGGTCGCGCATCATTTTGGGTTCAGCGACGATGACATTGCCGCGCTTGAGGCGGAGATGGAGTGACCCTCACCCCGGCCCTCTCCCGCAAGCGGGAGAGGGAGAAGCTTAGCCCTCTCCTCTTGGGAGAGGGTTGGGTGAGGGTGCGGCGCTACGAACCGCCGTACTGCGCCACCAGCGCGTACCACAGCGCCAGACCCTCATTGGATTTCGGGTCGATCACTCTCGGCCGCACCGCCGTCTGCACCATGACCAGCTTTGAGTCGGGATCGACGAGAACGGCCTGTCCGTAGGCGCCTGCGAGGGCGAACATGCGGCGCTGTCCCGGCATGAGCCAGACCTGGTAGCCGTATCCCGACGCTTTCAGCCGTAAGTATCCGTCACCGGGAGCGATCGTCGTCGCGTCGAGCAGCCATTGGCGGGGGACGATCTGCCGGCCGTTCCAGGCGCCGTCATGCGCCAGCATCAGCCCAAGCCGCGCCCAGTCGCGCAACACCGCGACGAAGCAGCAATAGGCCACCTCCTGCCCGGTCGGATCGAACGCCCACGCCGCGTCGGACTCGGCGCCGAGCTTCTGCCAGATGCGCGTGCGCAGGTAATCCGCGAGCGTTGTGTGAGTTGCGCGGCTCACGACGAGGCCGAGCACCTCGGTCTCCGCGCTGGCGTAGGAGAACCGCGTGCCGGGCGCCCCGTCGCGCGTGTTGAACTGCTTGAGCGCGGCGACCGCGCCGACCGCGCCGGGCCAGAGCAGCGCGCCCTGCAGCTTGAAGATGTCGTCGCCCGGCTCGTAGGTCTCGCGAAACCGGACGCCCGACGCCATGTGCAGCAGCGCGCGGATCGGCGTCGCGCCGTACTCGGTGCCGGCGAGTTCCGGCACGTAGGTCGCGGCGGTGTCGTCGATCGAGCGGATGGCACCTTCCGAGACCGCGATGCCGACCAGCAATCCGGTGATCGTCTTGACCATCGAATACGACAGGAAGCGGTCCTTGTCCGTGCGTGCGTACTGGTAGTGCTCGAACAGGATGGTGTCGTCGCGCGCGATCAGCAGGCCCATGACGGGGTTGTGGTCGAGGTAGTCAGCGACCGTGTTCACATGCCCGTCGTAAGGATAGGTCGGCTGGATTTCCTCGGCCGCGCGCTGCAGCGGGGAAGGGCTGCCGGATTTCGCGACCGTTCGCACCGGCGTCAGCTGATCGTAGTGGCTGTTCCAGCCGATCTTGGTTTCCGGCGTCGCGGGATGTCCCTTGCGGCGGGATCGGATAACCCTCGGCGGCGCCGTACGTTGCCGCATCCGGCCCGGTATCGGAAAATACCGGCGCCGCTTCCGCCCACGCCGTGAGCGGCGCGAGGGCGAAGCCGCTGAGGAGCAGCAGGATCGCCGCGGCCTTTCCGGCGGCACTCAGCAAGCCGGCGAGCCCGCCTGCGTTCATGCTGTCGGCCATCGCCGAGGGCACCACGATGGTCATGCCGCGCTCCTTGGTCGCCTCGTAGACGAGATTCATCGCGCGCAACTGCATCGCACCCGGCACGCTCGCGTAGATCCTCGCCGCATCGACAAACGTTTGCGCGACCTGCTGCTCGGAGGAGCCGAGAATGATGCGCGCCTCGCGCTCGCGCTCGGCCTGTGCCTTGCGGCTCATCGCGTCCTGCAAACCAGGCGGGATCGCCACGTCGCGGATTTCCACGGAGATGACGGCCACCCCCCATTCCGCCGTTTTGCCGCCGATCACCTCGCTCAGCAGCTTATCGGCTTTCTTGCGCTCCGAAAGCAGTCCTGAGAGTTCCGTGGCGCCGATCATCTCGCGCAGCGATGTTTGCGCGACCTGGCCGATCGCCTGGCGATAGTCGGCGATCTCCAGCGCGGCGCGCTCCGTGTCGTGGACCTGCCAGAAGATGATCGCATCGACATTCACCGGCACGGTGTCGCGCGTCAGGGTCCGCTCGGCGTTGAACTGCGTAGTCTGGATGCGCTGGTCGATGAACACGGCGATGGTGTCGATGAAGGGGACGATGAAGAACAGTCCCGGCCCGCGGATCGCCTGCAGCTTGCCGAGGCGCAGCACGATGGCGCGCTCCCACTGGTTCGCCACTCGCAGCGAGCGCGGGATCAGCAGGGCGATGACGACGAGGATGCCGGCGCCGACATAGGCTCCGGTTGCCGCGTCCCGGTATCCGATCCAGCCGAGGAAGGCGGCCACCAGGAGGGCGATACACGAGAGCAGCACCGCGAGCGCGTTGGCGCCACGGCCCATCAGGAACTCAACCATCTGTGGTTCTCCTTCGCGCGGCTTTCTTCAGGATGCGCCGCGCCACCTCGGCCGGATCGAGCCCGTTCGCGGCGGCGCGGGCGATCGTTTGATGCACGAAATCGTCGAGCCGGGCCGCTTCGGCCTCGCGGTCGAGCGTCGGCGGACGCTCGGCGACGAAGGTTCCCCGTGCCGGCAGCACGGTGATCGCCCCGGCGCGCGCCAGGGCGTCGTAGGCGTGGCGCACCGTGTTGAGATCGACCCGCAGCGCCACCGCGACCTGCCGCATGGTGGGCATCCGCTCGCCCGGACGCGCGACACCGGCGCCGATCGCCCGCAGCACCTGATCGCGGATCTGCACGTAGATCGGCACGCCGGATTGCTCGATGTGAAGACTGTCCAACACGGCTAGTCGGCCTGTATGCGAACACTCATACAGTGCGCGGCTGCGAAACGGAAGTCAAGCGATTCCGGAACTCCGCCCATTCAGGGCTGCGAGAGCGACGCGCCGTCGGTCCCGCAGGGCGGAATTCATTCCGCCGTCAGTCCGGCCAGGGCGGCTTTCGCCGGGCGGGCAGCGGCGGCTCCGGCGCGGCCCCCGGCGCGGGATCGGACCACGGCGACCCGGGATGCCGCCATGCGGCGCGCTTGGCCGGGGCGGTCCGCGCCGCCTCGGGCGGTGCCCGGCGGGGCCGCTCGGCCGGGGATGGCTTCGCCCGGCGCGGCCTCGGCGGGCGCAGCGCCTCAGGCAGCGGATCGGCGGAGAGCCTGCGCCACAGCGGCCGCAGGATCCGCCGCGCCTGCGGCGAGGCCGCGAGGAACGCCCGCATCTCGGGCTCGTCGAGCATTTCCCGCAGGTGGGAGGCGGAACCTCCCATGCCATACTCGAGGAACACCGGCCCGCGCGGAATGGCCGGCGCGGGCGCCGGCGCGGCGGTCTCGGGCGCGGGGTTGTTGGTATCGGGCGCGGGGTGGTCCGGCGGGGCGCGATCGGCGACCGCACGCGGGGCCGGGCGCGGCGCGCGCCGCGCCCCGGCCGGGGGGAGCCTGCCGGCGGCGAAGCGCGCGTGCAGCGCGGCGAAGCGCCGCAGGGTGTGGGAGAGATAGTTCCACAGCGGCCCCGCGACCAGCCCGAGCGAGCCCAGCGTGCCCTGCCGCCGGCGCCAGTCGATGCCGTCCGCCATGCACCGCTTCATCACCCCGATGAACAGGGCGAAACGGGGGACGAGGCCGGACGGGGCCAGGGAGGCAATAGCCATGCCCTCGTATAGTGTTTGTTAGACTATCTGTCAAGTGTCTTCGGACTTCAGCCCGCCGTCGAACCGACGAGTTTCGTCAGCTGACGGCGCAGTTCGGGGAGCACGCGCTCGCCGAACCACGGATTTCGCCGCTGCCATCCGACGGTGCGCCAGGACGGATGGGGCAGGGGGAAGAAACGCGGCAGGTATTCGGAAAAATCGCGCACCCGCTCGGCCATCGCGCCGGGGCCGAGCACGGCGGCTTGCGCGTGGCCTCCGACCAGGAGGGTGAGTTCGATGCGCGGCATCAGCGGCAGCAGGCGCGGATGCCAGAGTTTCGCGCATTCCGGGCGCGGCGGCGCGTCGCCGCCGTTCGGCAACCGGCCTGGATAGCACATGCCCATCGGCAGGATGGCGATGCGCGAGACGTCGTAGAACTGCTCGCGCGTCACGCCGAGCCAGTCGCGCAGCCGGTCGCCCGAGGCGTCGTTGAACGACTGGCCGGTCTCGTGGACCTTGGTGCCCGGCGCCTGGCTGACGATGAGCAGCCGCGCGGTGGCGGAGACGTGCAGCACCGGCCGCGGCCCGAGCGGCAGATGCGCCGCGCAGACGGTGCAGCGCCGCGCCTCGGCGGCGACCTGTTCGAGCGTCAGCATCAGGCTTTGGCAAACGCCTCTCGCAGCCAGGCGCAGGCCTCGTCCATCGCCTGGGTGGCCTTGTCCACGCGGCCGGTCCAGCCGAAGAAGCCGTGGTTCATGCCGTCCCACCGCTTGAGCGTGGTCGGCACGCCGGCTTCGCGCAGGCGCTCGGCGTAGCGTTCGGCCTCGTCGCGCAACACGTCGTATTGCGCGGAATAGACCAGCGCTGGCGCCAGGTCGCGCAGGCTCTCCGCGCGCAGCGGCGAAGCGTGCGGATGAGCGGCTTGCGCCGGATCCGCGAGGTAGTGGTCCCAGAACCATTGCATCTGCAACCGGGTCAGGCCGTAGCCCTCGGCGTTCTCCGCGTAGGAGGGCGTGCCGGGCTCGTGGTAGTCGGTGACGGGGTAGATCAGGAGCTGCGCGCAGAGATGCGGACCGCCCTCGCGCGCCCTGAGGGCGGTGACGGCGGCCATGTTCCCTCCGGCGCTGTCGCCGCCCACCGCGACCCGGCGCGGGTCGACGTTCAGCTCATGGGCGCTCGCTGCGGCCCAGCGCGTCGCGTGCAGGCAGTCGTCCGCGCCGGCAGGGAATTTGTGCTCGGGCGCCAGCCGGTAATCCACCGAGACGACGACGCAGCCCGCGCCGGCGCAGAGGTTGCGGCACATGACGTCGTGGGTGTCGAGGCTGCACACCACGAAGCCGCTGCCGTGGAAGAACGCCAGCAGCGGGAACGGGCCGACGCCGTGCTCGGTGATGACGCCGTGCGGCGTGTAGATGCGCAGCGCCAGGTCGCCGCCGGGGCCGGGGATCGTGCGGCCCTCGACACGCGCGACCGGCGGGACGCGCAGGCCCTCGCGCGGGCGCTGCTCCATGCGCGCCCGCGCCTCCGCGACGCTCAGCGTGTGCGCCGACGGCAGGCCGGCCATGAGGTCGAGGATTTCCTGGATCTGCGGATCGACCGGCATTCTCGTTCGCTCTCCCTACGTCAGCTCGTATTCCACCTCGGGCGTGTAGACTGGCTGCTCCTTGCCGAGCCGCGAGCTGAACAGCGTGAAATGCTCGACCCGCACCGGCTGCGCGCGGAACAGGTTGTGCGCCTGCACATAGGCGGCGAGCTTCGTCTCCGGCACGTTGTCGAGCCTCGCCAGGGTGACGTGCGGGGCGAAGCGGCGGCGCTCGGGTTCCAGCCCGGCGCGCTGCAGGGCGGTCTCGATCTTGCTCTGCAGATGGTCGAGAGCCGGATTGCGCTCCACCCCGGCCCACAGCGAGACGGGCTTGCTGCCCTTGCCGAAAGTGCCGATGCCGGCCAGCGTGAGCGGGAAGCCGGGCGCCCGCAGGGCCGCCAGCGCCTCGTCGATCTCCTCGGCACGGTGCTTCGGCATCTCGCCGATGAAGCGCAGGGTGAGATGATGGTTCTCCGACGGCACCCAGCGGGCGCCGGGGACGCCGCCCGCCAGCATCGCCAGCCGCTCGCGCAGCTCCCAGGGCAGGTCGATGGCGACGAACAGCCTCATTCCGGCTTGGCCTCCGCCAGCAGTTTCTCGACCAATGGCGTCAGGCGGGCGACGTTGCGCTTCACTCCCTCGGCGCTGGGATGCATCCCGTCCGGCTGGTTGAGCGAGCGGTCGGCCGCGATGCCCTGGAGGAAGAACGGGTCGTAGAGGATGCCGGGCCGGTGGCCCAGCTTGTCGAACACGGCGCGGAAGGCGCGGCCGTAATCGGGGCCGAGATTGGGGGGCGCATACATCCCGGCAAGCAGCACGGGAATGTGCCGCGCCGCAAGCGTGTCGAGGATGGCGGCGAGGTTGGCCTCCATCGACTTGGGATCGACGCCGCGCAGCCCGTCATTGGCGCCGAGCTCGACGATCGCGGCGTCGGCGCCGTCGGCCAGCGCCCAGTCGAGCCGGGCGCGGCCCCCGGCGGTGGTGTCGCCCGACACGGCGGCGTCGATGATCCGCACGTCGTGCCCGCGCGCCGCCAGCGCCGCCTGGAGTTGCGCCTCGAAGCCCTGATCGTGCGGCAGGCCGTAGCCGGCGGCCAGCGAATCGCCCAGCACCAGCAGCCGCACCGACGCGGCGCGCGCAGCCGGGACGGCGAGCATCAGGAGAAGAAGGGCGAGCCCGACGGCCTTTCGCAACGCGACGCCAAGGCCATATGTCGCCGCGATGGATGCCATTCCCACGCCTCCGGTCCCGCAAACGGGCTTCCCGGGACCGCTCGTCCACATCCGGGACCTGCATTTGACCCTGCCCTCCGCGGCGGGGCCGGTCAACATCCTGCGCGGCGTCGATCTCGTCGTGGAAGCGGGAGAGGGGGTCGGCATCGTCGGTCCTTCGGGCTCCGGCAAGACTAGTTTGCTCATGGTGCTGGCCGGCCTGGAACGCGCGACGGCTGGGACCGTGCGGGTCGCTGGGCATGAATTATCGCGCATGAACGAAGATGCCCTCGCCCGGCTGCGGCGGGACGCAATCGGCATCATCTTCCAGGCCTTCTATCTCATCCCGACGATGACCGCGCTGGAGAACGTCTCCGTGCCGCTGGAGCTCGCCGGCCGCGCCGACGCCGCCCAGCGGGCGGCCGAGAGCCTGCGTGCGGTCGGGCTCGCGCACCGGCTCACCCATCTGCCGGGTCAGCTCTCGGGCGGCGAGCAGCAGCGGGTGGCGCTGGCCCGCGCCTTCGCCCCCGAGCCGGCGCTGCTGTTGGCCGATGAGCCGACGGGCAATCTCGACCACGCGACCGGCGCGGCGGTGATGGACCTGCTGTTCCAGCTGCGCGAGCGCACCGGTACCACCCTCCTGCTGATCACCCACGACCAGGCGCTCGCCGGCCGCTGCGAACGGCGGGTGCATATCGTGGACGGACGGGTCGCCGAGCCGGTGCTCGCCTGATGCTGGCGCTCCGGCTCGCGCTCAGGGAATTGCGCGGCGGCATACGGGGGCTGCGGATCGTGCTCGCCTGCCTCGCGCTCGGCGTCGCGGTGATCGCCGGGGTCGGCAGCCTGCGCGTCGCGATCGAGCGCGGCCTCGACGCCGACGGCAGCCGCATCCTGGGCGGCGACCTGGAGGTGGACGGCGGCGCCCAAGCGTTGCCCAACGCTCTGCGCGACTGGCTGCGCGCGCGTGGCGCCCGGCTCTCCGACGTGGTGGTGATGCGCTCGATGCTGGTCGCCCCCTCGGGCGAGCGGCAGCTCGTCGAGCTCAAGGCGGTGGACGACGCCTGGCCGCTGGTCGGCACCGCCGATCCGCCCGCCGCGTCGCTCGGCGAGCAGGGAGGAAAATACGGGATCACCGCCGAGCCGGTGGTGCTGGACCGGCTGCGCCTCCACCCGGGCGATCCCGTTCGCCTCGGCAACGCCACGTTTTCCCTGCGCGCGCCGCTCACGGAAGAGCCCGATCGAGTGGCCGGCCCGTCCATGCTCGGCGCCCGTGCCGTCATCCTGGCGCGAACGCTGCCCGAGACCGGGCTGATCGCGCCGGGCTCGATGGTGCGCTACGCGCTGCGCGTCGCCCTGCCGCCGGGGGCGAACCCGGCGACGGTCATGGCGGAATTGCGCGCCGCCTTTCCCGACCAGGGCTGGCGCATCCGCGACGCGCGCCACGCCGCACCGGGGGTCAGCCGGTTCGTCGAGCAGACCGGGCTGTTCCTCAGCCTGGTCGGCCTGACCTCGCTGCTGGTCGGCGGCATCGGCGTCGCGACCGGCGTGCACGCCTGGCTGGAGGCGAGAGGGCGCAGCATCGCCACCCTGCGCTGCCTGGGCGCATCGGGCGCGCTGGTATTCTGGGTGTGCCTGCTGCAGATCCTGGCGCTGACCGCGCTCGGCATCGTCGCCGGTCTTGTGGTCGGCGCGGCGCTGCCGTCGGTGCTCGCCTGGGTGTTCGCGGGAGCGCTGCCGGTGCCGCCCCGGCTCGGGCTGTTCCCGTTGCCGCTGATCCAGGCGGCGGCGTTCGGCCTGCTCACCGCGCTCTGTTTTTCCCTCTGGCCGCTCGGCCGCGCGCCGCACATCTCGGGGGCCGCGCTGTTCCGCGACGCGCTGCTGCCCGCCCGCGCGCGACCGGGGCGCTGGATCATCGCCGCCAATGTCGCCCTCGCCTTGGCCCTTATCGGCCTGACCATCGCGACGGCGCAGGATCGCCGGTTCGCGCTGTGGTTCTGCGGCGCGGCGGCGGGGTCGCTCGTGCTGTTCCGCCTCGGCGGCGCGGCGGTGACGCGCGCCGCCCGTGCGGCACCCCGACTGCGCGCGCCGTGGGCGAGGCTCGGCCTCGCCAACCTCTATCGCCCCGGCTCGGCGACGCCGCTGATGCTGGTCTCGGTGGGGCTCGGCCTGTCCACCCTGGCCGCCGTCGCGTTGATCCAGGGCAACGTGCGCCAGCAGGTGCTGGACCAGGTGCCGGCCAACGCGCCCTCGTTCTTCTTCGTCGACATCCAGAACGACCAGCTCCCCCGCTTCGAGGCGCTGGTCGGGGCGCAGAAGGGTGTGAGCGAGACGCACCAGATGCCGAGTATGCGCGCCCGCATCGTGTCGGTCGACGGCGTGCCGGCCGACCAGGTGAAAGCCAGCCCCGACACGCGCTGGGCGCTGCGCGGCGATCGCGGCCTGACCTACTCCGCCGCCCCGCCGGAGGACACCCGCATCGTCGCCGGCCATTGGTGGCCCGCCGACTACCAAGGGCCGCCGCTGCTCTCCTTCGACGCCAACCTCGCGAAAGGCTGGGGCATCGGGGTCGGCGACACCATCCGGGTCAACGTGTTGGGCCGCGACATCGACCTCAAGATCGCAAATCTGCGTGACATTGCCTGGCGCAGCCTCGGGCTGAACTTTGCGATGGTGGCGAGCCCCGGCCTGCTGGCGCACGCGCCGCACACCCACATCGCGACCGTCCGCGTCGCCGAGCCGGACGAGGGCGCGCTGCTCCGCGCGGTGACGGACGCGCTGCCCAACGTCACCGGCATTCGCGTCGAGGAAATCCTGCACGCCGTCGCCGACCTGCTCGACAAGATCGCGACGGCGCTCGCCGCGACCGGCTCCATCACCTTGCTGGCCGGCGCGCTGGTGCTGGCCGGCGCGGTTGCATCGGGCCAGCGTCGGCGCACGCAGGAGGCGGTGGTGCTCAAGACCCTCGGCGCCACGCGCCGGCAGATCCGCGCCGCCTGGCTGGTCGAGTTCGGCGTGCTCGGGCTGGCGGCGGGCGTCATCGCGGCCTTCATCGGCACCGCCGCGAGCTACGGCGTGGTGCGCTTCCTGATGGACAGCGAGTGGGCCTTCCTGCCGGGGCGGCTTGCTGCTACCATCGGCGCCTGCGTCGCCCTGATGCTGATGTTTGGCTATGCCGGCACGGCCAGCGCCTTGCGGGCGAAGGCGGCGCCCTTGCTGCGGAACCAGTAGCGGTATCGCCTGCCGATTCTGCTTGAACCTGCTCTGCTTATCCACAAACTATGAGGCTCGGGCAGCTCGCCCACTGAGGGAAAACGCACATCATGGCCTACAGTCCCGACTACAGGACGTATCCAGGCGCCCAGGGACCTGGCGTTCAAACCGCTTCCGCTGCCGTCATCGACGCAGGGTTGCGGGCCTACATGCTCCGCGTCTTCAATTGGATGACGTCGGGGCTCCTGCTCACCGGCATCGTCGCCTACGCGATCGCGCATACCGAACTCAGCCAGCTCTTCTTCGCGGTGGGACCGGACGCCTCCGGGCGGATGGGCCTCCACGCGACCGGCCTTGGCATGGTCTCGATCTTCGCGCCGCTTGCCTTCGTGATGGTTCTGAGCCTGGGGGTGAACCGGCTGTCGCGCAGCACGGCGCAACTGCTGTACTGGCTGTTCTGCGCCGCGATGGGCGCCAGCCTGGCGAACATTTTCTTCATCTACACCGGCGGCTCGATCGCGCGGGTGTTCTTCATCACGGCCGGCACGTTCGCGGCGGTGAGCGCCTATGGCTACACGACGCGCGCCGACCTCAGCCGGATGGGCAGCTTCCTGATGATGGGCCTGATCGGCATCATCATCGCCAGCCTGGTGAACATGTTCATCGGCAGCTCGGGACTGCAGTTCCTCGTCAGCATCGTCGGCGTGCTGGTGTTCACCGGCCTCACCGCCTACGACACCCAGCGCATCAAGGCGGACTACGTGCAGTACGCCTACGCCGCCGGAACCGATGGCGCGGCCAAGCGCAGCGTGTACGACGCGCTGAGCCTCTATCTCAACTTCATCAACCTGTTCATGCTGCTGCTGCAGCTCCTGGGCAATCGCAACAGCAACTGATCGCCCGAACGCGGCGAGAGAGGAAGGGGCTCCGGCAGATCCTGCCGGAGCCCTTTTTCATGCCTCCGCCTGGCGCAGCACGCGGAGGAAATTGCCGCCCCACAGAGCGGCGATCTCCTCCCGCCCATAGCCTCGCCGCAGCAGTTCGGCGGTAAGGTTCGGGCTCTCGGAGGCGTCCTTCCAGCCCGAGAAGAAGCCGCCGCCGTCGAAATCCGACGAGATGCCGACATGCGCGATGCCGATGCGACGCACCGCGTAGTCGATATGGTTGACGAAATCCGCCACCGTCACCGCATCGGGCTTGGCGTGCGGCTTGAGAAAGGCGGAAACCGCCGTCACCTGCACCACGCCGCCGGTGTCCCGCAGGGCGTCGAGCTGCTCGTCGTCGAGGTTGCGCGGATGGTCGCACAGCGCGCGGATGCAGGAATGGGTGGCGACGACGGGCACGCGCGAAAGCCCCGCCGCCTGCAGCATCGCTGCCTTGGACACGTGCGAGACGTCGACCAGCATTCCGAGCCGGTTCAGCTCGCCGACCGCCTCGCGGCCGAGCGGCGACAGGCCGCCATGCTCCGTCCCGGGGTCATTCAGATCCTTGCGCGGGTTGGAGGAATCGGAGAGCGCGTTGTGCCCGTTATGGGTGAGTGTCAGGTAGCGGGCGCCCAGCGCTCGGAACGCCGCCAGCCGCGAGAGGTCGGTCCCAGTGGCAAAGCCGTTCTCCACCGCCGGCACGATGGCGAGCGCCCCGTCGCGCCGCGCCGCCTCGATCTCGTCGGCGGTCGTCGCGACCCGCGCCGTGATGCCGTTCGCGGTCCGCCCCATCGCCCGGATCGCGCCGAGCATGGCAATCGCCCGATCGAAGGCGGCCTGCTCGGTCTCCGGCATTCGCCGGTCCTGCGGGACGTAGGCGGCGAAAAACCCGCCAGAGACGCCGCCTCGGCGCATCTTGGGCAGGTCCACGCGGCGCTTGCCGTCCTCGAATGGGTCTGGCCCCTCGGGCCAGGGGATGTCGATATGGGTGTCGAGCGTCAGCAGGCTGCGATGCAGCGCCTCGGCTTCCGTGACGGCGGTGTCGGCGATGGGGGCGTCATTCATGCAGGCAGGCTTGGGCCGGCGAGGGCGCGCGTCAAGCCCGCGGAAAGGGATCGCACCTACCCATCGTCATGGCCGGCGCAGGCCGTCCATCCACGACTTTCGTGCGAGCGGCAAAGCCGTGGATGCCGGTACAAGCACGGGCGTGAAGGTGTGGTCCCGGTAACAGTCCCGGCCGAACGGGGTCAGAAGAACAGGGTGAGATTCTTCGCCAGCAGCACGCTCTGATCGAGCTGTATCTCGCGCCGCGCGAGCTTCCACGCTGCGTCCACCCGAACCAGCGTGTCGCTTCGCTTGCCGACGAGAATGTCGGTCTCGTCGGCCAGCCGGTTCCGGTACACCAGAAACCGCGACCGCACGCGCGCCTCCACGGCCGCCGCCGCATCCGGCAGCGCTTCCAGCACGCGGATGTTCGTCACCAGATGCGAGGTGCGCGAGTGCGGCTCCTCGGCCCAGTGAATGCCCGTGGCGAGCTGTTCGACGCGCTGGCGCAGCGTGACTTTTCCTTCATCGAACCACGCCGCCTCGAAGCCCTCGCGGGTGAGTTCGGCGGCCTCGTCGCCCCGGCGGATGTTGCGCGCGATGGGCGCGAAATAGCGCACATCGTCGGTCAACAGATCGAGCCATTCCGTGAAGCGGCGCTCGTCCAGCAGGTCCGCCTCGGCGAAGTAGAACTGGCGGATCTCGTGGTCGAGCAGCAGCGCCGCGAGTGCGAGGTCAGTCGGCATCTTCGAGCGCCCGCGCCTCGCCGGGCATCATCCCGTCCCACCCCGGCTGCGTCATGAACTGCGCCCAGCGATTGTAGAAGATGCGCTGGTTCTCCTCCGCCATCGGCCCGTTTTGCACAGCACCCGGCAATCCCGGCACCGGCCGCGCGTGGCCCAGCCCCATCTGATAATTGTAGTGCAGGCGGCGGGCGATGACGCCCTTGCTGGCCTCCGTCGCGTATGTCCAGTTCTCCATGTCATCCTGCTCGGTCATGCCGGCGGGGCCGGAGTAGCGCAGATAATAATGCCGCGCGGCGTCCTTGACCGCCTCGGGCGCGTCGGCGTCGACCAGATAGATCCGCCACATCTCTGTTTGTGTCGGCCCGCACGGATGGGCGATCAGGATGGTGCGCGGCTGGCGGCCGTGGAAGCTCATGTTGGGGAAGATCGTGCCGACCGACATCGTCACGCGCGGGCGGTCGCCGAGATTGCGGACGCGCCTTCCGTGGAGCTCGCGGTAATAGGCCTCCACCTCGGGATACAGCGCCCAGGCCGGCGCGTAGTCCGGCTCCGAGTTGTGCGGCGTCTCGCCGAGCCCGCCATGCCCGAGGCCCGGAAAACCGATCTGCATTCGCGGCCGCTGCGCGTCCCGCCGTCCCTTGCCGCCGCTCGGGCCGATGCCGACGAGGTCGACCGAGCGATGGCTGATGTCGTGATACAGGTCGCCGATGAAGTTTTCCGCGACGATCTTCCAGTTGGTGTTCAGCCGCCATTTCTGGATGCCGCCGATCGCCTCCGAGCCGCCCTCGCTGCCGTCGCGGTGATCGAGCGCGAAGTCGAGACACGCCCGCATCCCGCCGAGCCAGTCGAGGAAGTCCGGCGCGTCCGCATCCCAATTCGCCCAGATCGTGCCCTTGTACAGCGCGATGCGACCGACATGCCGCAGGCTCCAGACGGCGCGGTCGAGTTCGCCGTGATAGTGCTGCTCGAAGCCGGGCACGCCCACGAGTTGCCCCGGCCGCTCCACCAGCTTGCCGTCGATGCCGTAGCTCCAGCCGTGATACGGGCAGGTGAACAGCCGCGTGTTGCCCTGGTCGTAGCGGCACACCTTCATGCCGCGATGCATGCAGGAGTTGAGCAGCACGTGGACGCCGCCCTGCCGGCCGCGCGTGACGACGACGGATTCCTCGCCCATGCGCGAGGTGATGTAGTCGCCGGGCTTGGCGATCAGGCTCTCATGGCCGACGAACAGCCAGGCGCGCGCGAAGATGCGCTCCTGCTCCTCGGCGTAGATCTCCGGGTTGACAAAGATTTCGCGGCTGATGGTGCCGTTCTCGGCGTCGACGAGAGGGTGCATGGAGCCTCCTACGCGAGTGCGGCGATGTCGCGGACGAAGATCATGTGCTCCTCGTCGTCCTGCATCGTCGGATCGGTCGGGTGCGAGACATAGCGGCAGAGCAGCCAGGAGCCGTCGCGCGGGTTCTCCATCAGCTCGACGACCGCGCCGCTCGCGAGACGCAGCCGGGAACCCGGTTCGAGATGCAGCAGGTTGATGCCGTCCGACATGGTCCCACCCCGCGTCGCGCGCTCCGCAGTGTGAGCGCCGGGTGCGGGCCGACGCAAGCGCCGGCTCAGCCGCCGCCGATCTTGGGGATGAGATAGACCTCGCTGTCCGGGCCGATCTCGGCGCCATAGGCGTCCTGATAGATCGTCCCGTCGATGGCGATGGCCATGCCTTCCTCGACTTGATGTCCGAGGCCGGGGAAGCGTTCGTCGAGTTCGCGGACCAGGCGGCGGAAGTTGGTCGCCTGCACCTCGAACTCGCTCACCCCGCCGGTGAACTGGCGGCAGGAGGAGCCGGTGATGACGATTTTGGGCATGGCGGCTGGGCGGCGTGTGACCCCCTACCCAACCCTCTCCCCCAAGGGGGAGAGGACTTTCTTCTCCCTCTCCCCCTTGGGGGAGAGGGCCGGGGTGAGGGGGTTCTCGCTACCTACTTCCGCGCATCCAGCGCCGCCCGCACCTTCGGCGGCGACATCGGCAGATGTTCCATGCGAATGCCGATCGCCCCGCGGATCGCATTCCCGACGGCGGCCATCGGCGGCACGATCGGCACCTCGCCGACGCCCTTGGCCCCAAAGGGATGGCGCGGGTTCGGCACTTCGACCATCACCGTGTCGATCATTGGCAGGTCGGAGGCGACGGGCACCCGGTAGTCGAGGAAGCCCGCGTTCTCCATCTTGCCGTTCTTGTCGTAGATGTACTCCTCGTTCAGCGCCCAGCCAACGCCCTGCACGACGCCGCCCTGCATCTGCCCCTCGACATAGCTCGGGTGGATGGCGCGGCCGACATCCTGCACGGCGGTGTAGCGCAGCACCGTCACCTTGCCGGTCTCGCGGTCCACTTCCACGTCGCAGATGTGGGTCGCGAAGCCCGGCCCGGCGCCCTGCGCGTTGACGCCCTGCTCGGCGCCGATCGGCCCGCCGGTGCGGCCCGCCTTCATGGCGATCTCGGGCAAGGTCAGCGGCTCGAACCCGCCGGCATTGGCGCCGGCCGGATACGCCGCGCCGTCCTTCCACTCCACCGCCTCGACGGGGATGTCCCAGATCAGTGCCGCGCGCTGCTTGAGGATTTCCACCACCTTCTCGGCCGCCTGCGTCACCGCCATGCCGGTCGCGAAGGTCACGCGCGAGCCGCCGGTGAGGTGGGTGAAGCCGATCGAGGCGGTATCCGCAACGATCGGCCGGCACTTCTCGACCGGGATGCCCAGCACCTCCGCCGCCATCATCGCCATGCCGGCCCGCGAGCCGCCAATGTCGGGGTTGCCGGATATCACGACGGCGGTGCCGTCCTCGGCGATGTGCACCGCCCCCGAGGACTCGCCACCGATGTTGAACCAGAAGCCCGAGGCCACGCCGCGTCCCTGGTTCGGCCCGAGCGGGATCGAATAGTGCGGGTGCTTCTTAGCCTCCTCCAAGGTCTCGACGTACCCGACATCCTTGAAGGTCGGTCCGTAGGCGGCCTTGGTGCCGTCCTTGGCCGCGTTCTTCAGGCGCAGCTCGATGGGGTCCATTCCCAGCTTGCGCGCAAGCTCGTCCATCACGCTCTCGACGCCGAAGCAGGAGATCGGCGCGCCCGGTGCGCGGTAGGCGGCGACCTTCGGGCGGTTCGACACCACGTCGTAGCCGGTGACGCTGACGTTCTTGATATCGTACACCGCGAACGCCGTCATGCAGCCCGGCTGCACTGGGGAGCCCGCGAAGGCGCCCGCCTGGTATTTGAGCGTGGCCTGCGCCGCCGTGATGGTGCCGTCCTTGCGCGCGCCGATCTTCACCTCGACGGTGCCGCCCGAGGTCGGGCCGGTGGCGCGGAACACCTCCTCGCGCGTCATCATCATCTTGACCGGCCGGCCGGCCTTCTTCGACAAGGCGAGCGCCAGCGGCTCCAGATACACCAGCGTCTTGCCGCCGAATCCGCCGCCGATCTCCGCCACCATGACGCGGATGTTGGACAGCTCGATGCCGAGCAGCTTGGCACAATAGGAGCGGACCATGAACTGGCCCTGGCTGCTACTCCACACCAGGCATTGCTGGTCGGAGCCGTAGCTCACCACGGTCGCGTGCGGCTCGATATAGGCCTGATGCACCGGCTGCGTGGTGTAACGGCCCTCGACCACCACCTCGGCATCGCGGAAGCCGGCCTCGATGTCGCCCAGGCCGAAATGCACGCGCTTGGCGATATTGGACGGGTTGCTCGGCGCCGGCTGGACGCCCTGCGTGTACATGTCGTCATGCAGCAGCGGCGCGTCCGGCTTCATCGCCTCTTCCACGTCGATGACGAACGGCAGCACCTCGTATTGCACCTCGATGAGGTCGAGCGCCGCGTCGCAGATCGACTCGGTGGTGGCGGCGACGGCGGCGACGGCGTGCCCCTCGTACAGCGCCTTGCCGCGCGCCATGCAGTTGCGCGACAGGTCGCGGAAGTTCATCGGACCTTCGCCGACGAAGGCTTCCTCGGAGGCGATGTTGGGGAAATCCTCGGCGGTGATGACCGCCTTCACGCCGGGCAGCTTGCTCGCCTTGCTCGTGTCGATCGACACGATCCGGGCGTGCGCGTGCGGGCTGCGCTTCACCTTGCCCCAGATCATGCCGGGCATCACCATGTCGGCGCCGAACGTCGCGCGGCCCGTCACCTTGTCGACGCCGTCCGGGCGGATGGGGCGGGTGCCGACGACACGGAGGTCGGCCTTGTTGCCTACGTATGTCATGCTACGGTCTCTCCTCGCATTTCGGCGGCGGCGTCGAGCACCGCGCGGATCACCTTGTCATAGCCGGTGCAGCGGCACAGGTTGCCGGCCAGCCAGTACCCGCGTCTCGGTCTCGGTCGGGTTGGTGTTGCGGTCGAGCAGCGCCTTGGCGGCGACGATCAGCCCCGGCGTGCAGAAGCCGCACTGCAAGGCCGCGTGCTGGAGGAACTGGCGCTGCACGGGATGCAGTTCGTCGCCTTGCGCGACACCCTCGATCGTCGTGACTTCGTGGCCCTCGGACTCGGCGGCCAGCATCAGGCAGGAGCACATCAGCCGCCCGTCGACGATGACGCTGCAGGCGCCGCAATCGCCCGACGCGCAGCCTTCCTTGCTGCCGGTCAGGTTCAGCTCGTTGCGCAACACGTCGAGCAGCGTCTGATGCGGCTCGCAGAGGAACTCTGAGGGCTCGCCGTTGATCGTCGTGGTTACGTGGATCTTGCTCATCAATGTCCCCCCGCGCTCTTGTTGCCGCTGGCGCGATCGAATGCGATGGCGGCCGTGCGGCGCGCGAGCACGCCGGCCACCTTGGTGCGATAGTCGATGGTTCCCCGCTTGTCGTCGATCGGATTGCAGGCGCGCCGCGCGGCGGCGTCCAGCATTTCCAACGTCGCGTCGTCGAGCTTGTGACCGACCAGCGCCGCCGCCGCTTCCGGCACCAGCACCGGCGTCGGGGCCACCGCGCCCAGCACCACCCGCGCGGCGGTGCAGATCCCACTCGCATCGAGCGTCAGGCACACGCCGCAGCCTACGACGGCAATATCCATTTCGGTGCGCGGTATGAAGCGGAGATAGGCGTCTCCCGTGCGCGCATCCTGCTTGGGCAGGCGGAACTCGACGATGAACTCGTCGCGCGCCAGCGAGGTGCGGCCGGGGCCGGTGACGATGTCCTCGACCTTGGCCTGCCGCGTGCCGTCGCTGCCTGCGATCAGGCAGGTGGCGCCGGCGGCGATCATCGCGGGGACGCTGTCGGCGGCCGGTGAGGCGTTGCACAGATTGCCGGCGAGCGACGCCCGCCCCTGCACCTGCTTGGAGCCGATCAGGTTCGCCGCCTCGACCACGCCGGGCCAGGTCTGCTTCAAGGTGGGATGCTCGGCCAGCGCCATGCCGGGCGTGGCGGCGCCGATCACGTACCCGCCGTCCTCCTCGCTTATGCCGATGATGCCGGGGATCTTCTTGGTGTCGACGATCAGCTCGGGCCGGGTGCGGCCGGAACGCAGCTGGACCAGCAGATCGGTTCCGCCGGAAAGAACCTTGGCGAGGCCGGACGCGCCGGCCAGGAGCCTGACGGCCTCCTGGACCGTCGCGGGCGCCGCGTAGTTGAGGCTGGGCATGGTTACTCCCTAGGTAGCGTGCTTGACCTGTAAGGTTAGGGTAATCCCGCTTCACGGTCGAGTAGCCCCCGGAACCGGCGGGTTTCGCCGACCCCGGGCGGGCGCTTGCAAACCCCGCCCGGATCGGGTCGGATCGGGTCCTACCGATCAGTAGACCAGCCGTGGAGGCACGCACATGCGATTGATGTGGTTCCATCTGATGCCGTACACCGAGCTTCCCGACGACTTCCGGGAGAAGAACCCGTCGGTGTGGGTGGACATCCACTCCTCTCTGTTCGACCCCAAGCGCGCCCACCTGATGTACAACGACTTCATGGACGAGCTGGAGTTCGCCGCCGATTGCGGGTTCGACGCGATCTGCGTCAACGAGCACCACTCGAACGGCTACGGGCTGATGCCCTCGCCCAACCTCATCGCCTCGTCGCTGGCGCGCCGCACCACCGACACCGCGATCTGTGTGATGGGCAACTCGATCGCGCTGTACAATCCGCCGACGCGCGTGGCGGAAGAATTCGCCATGATCGACTGCATCTCGGGCGGCCGGCTGATCGCCGGTTTCCCGGTCGGCACGCCGATGGACGATTGCTATTGCTACGGCCAGAACCCGTCGATGCTGCGGGAGCGCTACCACGAGGCGCACGATCTCATCGTGCGCGCGTGGACGGAGCGCGACACCTTCGCCTTCAACGGCCGCTACAACCAGCAGCGCTACGTCAACATCTGGCCGCGTCCGATCCAGCGCCCGCATCCGCCGATCTGGGTGCCGGGCGGCGGCTCGGTGGAGACGTGGCAATGGTGCGCCGCGATGGACTACGTGTACTGCTACCTGTCCTATTTCGGCTACAAGGACGGTCGCGCCACCATGCAGGGCTTCTGGGACGAGATGGCCCGGCTCGGCAAGGACAGAAACCCGAACCGCGCCGGCTTCCTGCAATTCGTCGGTGTCGCGGAAACTCGGGAAAAGGCGTTCGAGCTCTACAAGCCGGCCGCCGAGTATTTCTACGGCCGCTGCCTGCACACCGACCCGCGCTGGGCGACGCCGCCGGGCTACGTCACGGAGGCAACGCAGCGCGCCGGCATCGTGAGCCAGGTCGGCCGCGCCGCCTCCGACAGCGCGCGGGCCAAGGCGCGCGCGACGCAGATGGAGGAGATCGTCGAGCGCGGCTACGTCATCATCGGCTCGCCCGAGGAGGTCGTCGCACAGCTTACCGAGGTCGCGACCGAGCTCAATGTCGGGCACCTGATGTTGCTGCTGCAATTCGGCAACATGGGCAAGGAGATTGCCAAGTACAACACCAGGCTGTTCGCCGAGCAGGTGATGCCGAAGCTGCAACCGCTGTTCACCGAGTGGGAGGACCGCTGGTGGCCGCAGCCGATGGAAACCGGCCAGCGCGCCGAGGTGCCGGCGTTCACGCCGGGGCTGGCGGCGGAGTAACCCCTCCCCCAACCTCCTCCCACAAGGGGAGGGGGCTTTTCTGCTCCCTCTCCCCTTGTGGGAGAGGGCCAGGGTGAGGGGTCAAGGGAGAGCACGCATGGAAGACAATGCCATCGCCACACTCCGCGACATGCTCGACCGCTCGCGCCGCGCCGTGGTGTTCACCGGGGCCGGCATCAGCACCGAATCCGGCATTCCGGATTTCCGCAGCCCGGGCGGCATCTGGACCCGGATGGCTCCGATCGACTTCCAGGACTTCCTGGCGTCGAAAGAGATGCGGCGCGAGGCGTGGCGGCGGAAATTCGCGATGGAGCCGACCATGCGCGCCGCCGAACCAAATCGGGGCCACCGCGCCGTCGCCAATCTCGTGCGCCGAGGGAAAGTATCCGCGGTCATCACGCAGAACATCGACGGGCTGCACCAAGCGTCGGGCGTGCCCGAGCGGCAAGTGATCGAGCTGCACGGCAACACCACCTACGCGCATTGCCTCGATTGCGGCCAGCGATACGAGATCGACGACATCCGCGCCGCCTTCGAGCAGGACGAGGAGCCGCCGGTGTGCGCGGCGTGCGAGGGCCATGTGAAGACCGCGACGATCTCCTTCGGCCAGGCGATGCCGGAGGCGGCGATGCAGCGCGCGCATTTGGAGTTGATGGCCGCCGATCTTTTCCTCTCGGTCGGCTCCTCGCTGGTGGTCTATCCGGCGGCCGGATTTCCCGAGATCGCGAAGCGCAACGGGGCGCAGCTCGTCATTCTCAATCGCGAACCGACCGGCCTCGACCACTTGGCCGACCTGGTGCTGAACCGCGAGATCGGCGACACGCTCGGCGCGGCGGCGGACGTGAACTGACAAAGTCTCATTCGTTCTCGCGATTTAATCGCCGGAACAACCCGTTCAACTCCCCGAACGGCATCGCGTCGCCAGCAAACCCGAACGTCCCGTGCTCGTGCATCTCTCGCGCCGCGGCGAGAAACGCGGTCAGCGCGACGCGCGACAGCGCGCTGCCCACGCTCACGCGCTTGACGCCGATCCAGCCCAACTCGGTCATGCTCGGACGGTAGCTCGACAGCCCCATGATAACCGCGAGGGGTCGGTCCAGCGCACGAGCGAGAGCCTCGATCTCCTCCTTGTCGGCCAGTCCCGGGGCGAGGATCACGTCGGCGCCGGCCTCCTGGAACGCCTGGGCACGGCGGATGACCTCGCCCAGATCGGGCCTGCCGTGCATGAACTGGTCGGCGCGGGCGGTGAGCAGGAAGGGGAAGGGCAGGGCGCTTGCGGCCTCGGCTCCGGCGCGGATGCGGGCGACGGCGAGATCGAACGGGTAGATCGGGTCGGATCGGTCGCCGGTCGCGTCCTCGATCGAGCCGCCGACGATCCCGGTTTCCGCCGCCAGCCGGATGGTCTCGGCGACCTCCTCGGGGCGGTGGCCGAAGCCGTTCTCGAGGTCGGCGATCACCGGCACTTCGACGGCGCCCGCGACGGCGCGGGCGTTCTCCAGCATCAGCTCGCGCGAGGCCAGACCGTCGCCGTCCGGCCAGCCGCGCGCGAACATCACGCCAGCGCTGCTCGTCTCCACCACCACGAAGCCGACATGCGCGAGCAACCGCGCGGTGCCGGCGTCCCAGCAATTGCCGGCGAGGAACGCGCCCGGCGCGGCGTGCAGGGCGCTGAGCCGCTCGGCTTTTTCCCGCTGCGTCGGCATCCCGGCCGCCCTATTCGGCGGCCGGCTTCTTTGCCTCCTCCTCGCGCGCCCGCGCGGCCCGGGCGATCACCTTGTCGCGCACCGTGGGCGGCAGGCCGTTGGGGTCCATCGGCATTCCCCAGACCACCTGGTTGTGCGTGTGCATCATCTGGTGGAGGCTGAACACGTGCATCTGGGCGTTGCGTCGCCCCTGCACGTCCTGCACGTGGTTGACTGCGGCTTTGACGGTCTTGAGCGCGAACAGCGGCTTCTTGGCGATCTTTTCCGCCAAGGCCAGCGTCTCGGCCGACAGCCGGTCGCGCGGCACCACATGGTTGACCATGCCGCAAGCGCGGGCATCGGCGGCGGTGAGCTCGTCGGCGGTGAACAGGAATTCCTTGCCCTTGCGGATGCCGAGTTCCCACGGGTGCATGAAGAACTCCACGCCCGGCATCCCGAAGTCGATCACCGGGTCTTTGAACGTCGCGTCGTCGCTGGCCATGATGAGGTCGCACACCCAGGCGAGCATCAGCCCGCCGGCGATGCACTTGCCCTGCACCTCGGCGATAGTCGGCTTCGGCAGGTTGCGCCAGCGCTCGCACATCTCGAGATAGATCTCCATCTCGCGGCCGTAGCGGCCCTCGGCGCCCTTGGCGTCGAAATCCGTCCAGGTGCCCACGATCGGGAAGTCACGCCAGGTTTTTCCCCCGTCGCCCGCGAGGTCGTGGCCGGCTGAGAAATTGCGTCCGTCGCCCGCCAGGATGATGACCTTGATCTCCTCGTCCCGTGCCGCGCGGTCGAACGCGGCGTTGAGCTCGTAGGTCATCTGCAGCCCCTGGGCGTTGTGCGCCTCCTGCCGCGCCATGACGATCCGCGCGACATGCGGCGCCGGCGTCTCGTAGCGGACCTGCCCCACCGCGAAGTTCTCTTGCGTCATCCTCTTGTCCTCCTGCCGCGCGCGTGCTCTTGCGATCCGGCGAGGGTAGCACCGTACTATCCCGCGCCAACACGGGGGGAGCGATGGACGAGCTTGCGCATTGGGCGGCACGCCAGCCGGAGAGGGCGGCCTGCGTCTTTCCCGATACCGGCGAGACCCTGACCTTCGCCGAGCTCGACGCGCGCGCCAACCGGGTCGCGCAATGGCTGATCGGCCGAGGGTTGCAACCCAACGACCGTATTGCGCTGCTGCTGGAGAACCGGCCCGAGGCGCTCGAACTCGCCTGGGCGGCGCGGCGGGCCGGCCTCTATTACGTGCTGCTCAACACGCATCTGAAGCCGCACGAGCTCGAATACGTGCTGCGCGACAGCGGCGCCGGGTTGATGCTCGCCAGCCGCGCGCTGGCCGCGAGCGTGCCGGACGCGCTGCGCGCCGGCATCGCCATCGCCACCGTGGACGGTGCGGCGCCGGGCTGCGCGGATCAGGCGGCCGAGCTGGCCGCCTGTCCCACGCCCGCGGCCCTGCCGGAGCGCCCGGTCGGACGCGAGTTCATGTATTCCTCGGGCACGTCGGGCTTTCCCAAGGGGATCATGAGGCCGCTGCAACCGGCGAGCGAGCGCGGCAAGCCGGCGCCGGGGCGGGAGATCGTCGATCTCGTGCTGGCCGGCGACGAGACCGGCACGTATCTCTCGCCCGCGCCGTTCTATCACGCCGCCCCGCACGGCTTCTCGATGAGCGCGCTGGGCCGCGGCATGACCGTGGTGATGCTGCGCCGCTTCGATCCCGAGCGGGCGCTCGCGGCCATCGAGACCTACCGGGTGACGCACAGCCAATGGGTGCCGACGATGTTCGTCCGCCTCCTCGCGCTCCCCGAGGAGACGCGCCGCCGCTACGATCTCTCCTCGCACCGCCGCGCCATCCACGCCGCCGCACCCTGCCCGGTGCATGTGAAGGAGCGAATGATCGAGTGGTGGGGGCCGATCGTCGTGGAATATTACGGCGGCTCGGAGAGCGTCGGGTTGACCTTCATCGACTGCGCGGACTGGCTCGCGCGCAAGGGTTCCGTCGGCCGTCCGACCGGAGGCGCGCAGGTCCACATCTGCTCACCGGACGGGACGGAACTGCCGACGGGCGAGGTCGGCGGCATCTGGTTCTCCGGCTTCCCCGCGCCGTTCGCCTATCACAACGCGCCGGACAAGACGCAGGCCGCCTACAACGCGCGCGGCTGGGCGACCTATGGCGATCTCGGCTATGTCGACGCCGAGGGGTTCCTCTATCTCAGCGACCGGCGGACGGATCTCATCCTGTCGGGCGGGGTGAACATTTATCCCGCCGAGATCGAGAGTGTGTTGTTGCGGCATCCCGCGGTCGCGGATGCCGCCGTGATCGGCGTGCCCGATCCCGATCTTGGCGAGGCGGTGCAGGCGGCGGTCGAATTGCGCGGTGCCGCCGATGCACCGGAGCTGCTGGCGTTCTGCCTCGAGCATCTCGGGCGCCTGAAATGCCCGCGCGCCATCGACATCGTCGAGAAGCTGCCCCGGACCGAGGCCGGCAAGCTGCTGCGACGAGAGCTCAAGGAGCACTACAAGCGCGCTAGCCAAGCGGCGACGGGTTAGTCACAGTCGCGTCAAGCAAGACCCCTCACCCCGGCCCTCTCCCCTAAGCAGGAGAGAGGGAGAAGATAAAAAAACCCTCTCCCCTGATCAGGGGAGAGGGTTGGGTGAGGGGTGGGGAGGAGGGAACTGTTTGATGCCAAGCTCCGATGCGCCCGCGCGCCGCCACTGACGATGGATTTTTCCCTCCTCGGCAACGCGATCGTCTCCGGGCTCCTGCTCGGCGGGTTCTACGCGGCGGTGACGATCGGGGTGTCGATCTCCTTCGGGATGCTCGACATCGTCAACATCGCGCACCCGGCGTTCATCGTCCTGGGCTCCTACGTCGCCTACATCGCCAACACGCGGCTCGGCGTCGATCCGATCCTCGCCAGCGTGGTCGCGATCCCGGCCTTCTACCTGCTGGGCGTCGGCATCTACTGGGTCTACGACGTCGCATTCGAGCGGCGGGGCGATCAGTCGCTGCAGGGGCTCGCCTTCTTCTTCGGCCTGCTGTTCATCACCGAGGTCGCCCTCGTGCTGGTGTTCGGCGTCGACTACCGGCTGGTCGACGCGCCCTATATCGGGCCGAGCGTCCATCTCGGCGCGCTCGACCTCCCGCTGCGGCTGCTGGTGCCATTCGGCGTCTCGTTGGCGATGATGGGCGTGCTGCAACTGTTCCTGTCGCGCAGCTTTCTCGGCCGTGCGATCCTCGCGGTGGCGCAGGACCAGCTTGCGCTGCGTCTGATGGCGGTCGATCCGCGCCGCATCAAGCGGATCGCGTTCGGCCTGTCAATCGCGACGGCCTCGGTCGCGGGCGCCATTCTCATCGTGATCCAGCCGGTCGAGCCCTCGATCAGCCGCGACTATATCGGCCGCGTGTTCGCGATCTGCGTGCTCGGCGGGATGGGCAGCTTCCCGGGAACGCTGGTCGCGGCAATCACGCTCGGCGTGGTCGAGAGCCTGACTTCCACCTTCTATGGCCCATCCTGGTCCCCGGCGGTCGCGTTCGGGTTCCTGCTGCTGACCCTGGCGGTGCGGCCCGCCGGCCTGTTCGGGCGCTAGGGCGTGCGCAACCTCCGGTTCTTCCTGCTGTTGGTGATCGCCGCCGGCTGCGTGTTCGGCGCGGCGCGCGCGGTCGGCAACCCATACGTGTACTTCGCCGGCTACGTGGTGCTGCAGTACATCGTCCTGGGCACCGCGTGGAACATCCTCGGCGGCTACACGGGCTACGTGAATTTCGGCACGGCGGCGTTCTTCGCGCTCGGCGCCTACAGCTCGGTGGCGCTGCACAAGCTGGTGCCGCTGCCGATTCCGCTGCTGATGCTGGTCGGCGGCGCGCTGTCCGGCCTGGTCGGCCTCGGCACCGGCTATCTGACCTTGCGATTGCGCGGGGTGTTCTTCTCGATCGCGACCTTGGCCCTCGCGGTGGTCGTGCAGACCATCATCACCAATTGGGAGTTCGTCGGCGGCTCGCGCGGAGCCTATGTCGTCCGGCCGCGCATGGCGCCAATTTTCGGCGGCAGCTATATCGAGTACCTGTTCCTGATGATGCTGGCACTCGCGGTGCTGGCGCTGCTGGTCGCGCGCGTCATCGAACGCTCGCGGCTGGGCTACGGCTTCGCGGCGATCCGCGACGACGAGCAGGCCGCGGAGGCATCCGGCGTGCCGACGCTCCGCCTCAAGCTGCTGGCGACCGCGCTGTCGGGCGCCTTCATGGGCATGGCGGGCGCCCCGTTTCCCTACTACGTCACCTACCTCGATCCGGCGTCGGCGTTCAGCCTGACCTACGCGGTGAACAGCATCGCGATGCCGCTGATCGGCGGGACGGCGAGCTGGCTCGGTCCGGTGATCGGCGCGGTGCTGCTCGGCACGTTGCAGCAGGTCGCGACGGTAACGATTTCTTCGGCGCTCAACCTGCTGCTGGTCGGCGTGCTGCTGGTGCTCTTTGTCGTGCTGGCGCCGAACGGCATCATCGGCCTGGTGCGCGCCTGGCGGCGGGCGCGGCCATGAGCGCGCTGCTGGAAATAGCCGGAGTGGGCAAGCGGTTCGGCGGCTTCGTCGCACTCGACGGCATCGAGATCGACGTGCCGGCAGGCGAGCGGCTGGGGCTGATCGGCCCCAACGGCTCGGGCAAGAGCACGTTGGTCAACTGCGTCGGCGGCACGTTGCGCCACGAGCAGGGCACCATCCGGTTCGACGGCCAGATGCTGGAAGGGCTACCCGCCCACCAACGTACACGCATGGGGCTCGCGCGGAGTTTTCAATTGCCGCGTCCGTTCGCCAGCCTGTCTGTCGCCGACAATCTGCGCATCCCGCTCGAATACGCCGTCAACGCGCGCAAAGGCCTGCTCGCGGGCGACGCGCGGCCGATCCCCGAGCAATGCCGCGACGTGCTGCGCACCGTCGGATTGGAGGCGAAGGCTGACCGGCTGCCGCGGGACCTGACGCAGATAGAGATGCGCAAGCTGGAGCTGGCGCGGGCGATAGCGACGCAGCCCCGGCTGCTGATCGCCGACGAGCCGATGGCCGGCCTGTCGCACGGCGAGGTCGACGAGATTCTTTCCCTGCTGATCCGGCTCAACGAGCAGGGCATGACGGTGATTCTCATCGAACACATCATGCGCGCGGTGATGCGGTTCTCGCAGCGCCTCGTGGTGCTGGTCGCCGGGCGCAAGATCGCCGATGGGCGGCCGGATGATGTCGTGCGCAACCCCGAGGTGGAGCGCGCCTATCTTGGCGAATAGCCTGCACATCGAGGGGATCGACGCGGGCTACGGCGCGGTGCGCGTGCTGAATGCCGTGTCGCTGTCGGTCGGCTCGGGCGAGACGGTGGCGCTGCTCGGCACCAACGGCAACGGCAAGAGCACGCTGATGAAATGCGTGATGGGCATCGTGCGCCCGAGCGGCGGCAGCATCACGGCCGAGATCGACGGCGCGCGGCACGAGCTGGTCGGGCGCGCCACGGAAGAAATCGTCGAGCTCGGCGTCGCCTTTGTCCCCGAGGGCCGCCGGCTGTTCCCCAAGCTGTCCGTCGCCGAGAATCTTCTTCTCGGCGCCTTCCGCCGCGCCGCGCGCGCCTCGATCCAGCGCAACCTGGAGTTCTGCTTCGAGACCTTCCCGCGCCTCCAGGAGCGGCGCCGCCAACTCGCCGGCAGCATGAGCGGCGGCGAGCAGCAGATGCTGGCGCTCGCCCGCGCGCTGATGACGGCGCCGCGCATCCTGCTGATCGACGAGCCCTCGGTAGGCCTCGCGCCGCTTCTGGTACGGCGCACGATCGACAAGATCAAGGAGCTGAAGGACGGCTTCGCGCTCACCGTGCTGATGGCCGAGCAGAACTTCACCCAGGCCATCCGCATCGCCGACCGCGGCTACGTGATCGTCCACGGCAAGATCGAGTTCGAGGGGCGCTCGGCTGACGAGCTTAACAACAACGAGCTGATCCGGCAATTTTACCTGGGGCTGTGACCCCTCACCCAACCCTCTCCTTTAAGCAGAATAGAGGGCTTTTTCTGCTCCCTCTCCCCTGCTTGGGGGAGAGGGTCGGGGTGAGGGGCTCAGCGCTTCGCGTCGGTATACGGATACACCACATCTCCGGTCTTGTACTTGTCCGGCCAGAGAATCACCTCGTTCTTTCGATCCTTGAACTGGTCGACGTCGTTGCTCTTGATGTTACGGAACTGGACCTCCAACACCTGCTCGTTGGTCCATTCGCCGTTGGCGCCGAATTTCACGTCGCCGACCAGGGTCTTGAAGCTATGTGCGCGGATGTAGTCGGCGAGCTTGTCCTGGTCGAGCGTCTTGGTCGCCTCGATGGCCTGGGCCAGCACCTGCATCATCGAATAGGCGAAGGGCGGCAGGTAGTAGCCGAGCAGATCGACGCCGGCGCTGGCGGATTTGGCCTGGTACTGCTTGAGGAAGTCGAGCGCCTCGGGGCTGGCGAAGCCGGCCCAGGGCAGCCAGAAATCGTAATCGACGATGCCGTTCAGCAGCGGCCCGAGTTGCGTCTTGATGGCCGTCGATTGCAGCCCGACCATGCCGCCGCCGAACAGCTTGGTCTTGAGCCCGACCTCACTTGCAGCTCGGATCATCCCCACCGTGTCGGGCGGGTAGGAGGCGACGAACACGAGATCGGGGTTGGTCGCCTGGATGGCGCGCACGATCGGCGAGAAGTCGGCGGTGCTCGGCGGGTAGGTGCGGTCGTAGACGACCTTGAGGCCGGCCTGCTTGGCGAGGATGCGCGCGCCGTCCATGCCGTTGCGGGCGAACTCGGCGTCGGCGCCGACGATCGCCAGCGTCTGCGGCTTGGGGTTCTGCTGCATCGCCACCGCGAAGAAGCCGCGCCCGAACGATTCCTTCGGATGCTCGCCGCCGGTCGGCGCCATGGAGAAGTATTTCGGATATTTGAACTCGCTGTTCGCGGCAAGGCCGAGCAGGCCGAGGAACAGGTCGTCGTGCTGCATCACCACCGGAATCGCGGGCGCCACCATGTTGGTCGCGTATCCGCTGACCACGAAATCGACTTTGTCGACGTCGAGCAGCTTGGTGTAGATGCCGGGCACGGTCGCCGGGTTGCTCTGGTCGTCATAGTAGATGAGTTTCACCGGCCGGCCGAGCAGCCCGCCTTTCGCGTTGATGTCGCTCTCCCAGATCTGCATCGCCAGCAGCGCCGCCTTGCCGTTCGGCGCGAGGCCGCCGGTGAGCGCCATGCCGAAGCCGATGGTGATCGGTTGGGCGGCCTTGGCCGGGGTCGGCGACAGGCTCGCCAAACCCGCCAGCAGCAGACCAGCGAGCGCTTGGCCGATCGCACGGCGCCTGAGCAGCATATCGGGCCTCCCCCAGATTATCGTTACCGCGATGGTAGATCGCGACGCCTGGCTGCTCAATCCCTTCCGCGTTCGGATCAGAGCGCCTTGCCGCGCTCGGTCAGCAGTGCATCGAAATATGCGATGGTGTGCTGCAATCCGCGATCGAGTTGCACCGAGGGTTCCCAGCCGAGCACCTCGCGGGCGCGCGCGATGTCCGGGCAGCGTTGCAGCGGATCGTCCTCGGGGAGCGGCCGGTGAACGATGCCGGAGCGGGAGCCGGTCAGCGCGATGACCCGTTCCGCCAGCGCGCGCACCGGGATTTCGTGCGGATTGCCGAGGTTCATCGGGCCGGTGACGTCCTCGCCGGTCGCCATCATGCGCACGAAGCCGTCGATCATGTCGTCGACGTAGCAGAAGGCGCGCGTCTGGCTGCCGTCGCCGAACAGCGTGATGTCTTCGCCGCGCAGCGCCTGGACGATGAAATTGGATACGACACGCCCGTCGTTCGGGTGCATCCGCGGCCCGTAGGTGTTGAAGATCCGCACCACCTTGATCCGCACGCGGTGCTGGCGGCGGTAGTCGAAGAACAGCGTCTCGGCGCAGCGCTTGCCTTCGTCGTAGCAGGCGCGTGGACCGAGCGGGTTGACGTTGCCGCGGTATTCCTCGCTCTGCGGATGCACCGTCGGATCACCGTAGACCTCGCTGGTCGAGGCCTGCAGGATGCGGGCGCCGATCCGCTTGGCGAGGCCGAGCATGTTGATCGCGCCGATCACGCTGGTCTTGGTGGTCTGCACCGGGTCGAACTGGTAATGCACCGGAGAGGCCGGGCAGGCGAGATTGTAGATCTCGTCCACCTCCACATAGAGCGGGAAGGTGATGTCGTGCCGCATCGCCTCGAAATGCGGATCCGTCACCATCTGGGCGATGTTGTCCTTGCGGCCGGTGAAATAATTGTCGGCGCACAGGACGTCGTGCCCATCCCGCAGGAGCCGCTCACAAAGATGCGAGCCCAGGAACCCGGCTCCCCCGGTAACCAGGACGCGCTTGCGGGTGAGGTC
Source organism: uncultured Alphaproteobacteria bacterium (assembly GCA_963795435.1). Classification (GTDB taxonomy): domain Bacteria; phylum Pseudomonadota; class Alphaproteobacteria; order Acetobacterales; family Acetobacteraceae; genus JAFKFI01. The sequence goes on along the minus strand of CAWCHV010000007.1, from coordinate 983,167 downwards.
CATTCGTTCTCTCCAGCTCGGGTCGCGCCAACTCGGATCGCGAGGGCGACGCTATCGGCACTTGTCGTCCCAGGCAATTGACGCGGAGATAGGGCGAGACTTCGCACGACCTCCCGCGTTAGGCTCTTCCCTACGGAGGGCCGCGGTCCTCGGATGCGGCCGGTGGTCCTCGACCCTGTGGTTACGGGAGGGACGAATATGGCAATCCGCAACCCTGTTGAGTGGATCGTGGCTCAGTTCAGGACCAGCGCGGTCGCCGTCGGCTCGGCCGGGCACGATCTGCGCGAGAGCCACGAGCAGGAACTGCACACCATGCTGCCGGCGATCCGGCGCATCGGCACCGCCGATCTGCGGGACGCCCTGGCGAGGGGCTTCGAGGACTTCAAGGCCAGCCGGACCGATGTGATTTTCCTCTGCGTCATCTATCCGCTGGTCGGCCTCATTCTGGGAGGAATTTTCTCGGGATACGATCTACTGCCCTTGCTGTTCCCGCTGGCCTCCGGCTTCGCCCTGATCGGGCCGTTCGCGGCGGTGGGGCTCAACGAGATGAGCCGGCTGCGCGAACAGGGGGTCGATGCCAGCCTCGGCGACGCCTTCGGCGTGGTCCGCTCGCCGGCCTTCGGCACCATCGTCCTGTTCGGGCTGCTGCTGATGGCGATCCTGCTGTTCTGGCTGGTGGTCGCGGCGGCGCTCTATGACTGGACGCTCGGCCCCGGGCAGCCGGCATCATTCGGATCGTTCATGCACGACGTGTTCACCACCGGGGCGGGCTGGACGATGATCATCGTCGGCATCGCCGTCGGCTTCCTGTTCGCGCTGGTCGTGCTCGGGATCAGCGTCGTCTCCTTCCCACTCCTGCTCGACCGGCACGGCGGGATCGAGACGGCGATCGAGACCTCGATGCGGGCGCTTCGGGCGAACCCCGGACCGATCCTGCTCTGGGGCCTGATCGTCGCGGTGCTGCTGGTTCTGGGCTCGATCCCCGCCCTGCTCGGCCTCGTGATCGTAATGCCGGTGCTCGGACACGCCACTTGGCACCTTTATCGGAAGCTGGTGGCGTATGTGCCGACCTCCGGCGGCCGGTGATCGCGGCTGGTTGACTTCGGCCAGTTGACTTCAGCCGGGGCCGAACCCATAAGCCTCGGCTCCGGGTCAGGTACTGGCTCACCCGGTCCCCGCGCTCGGCGCGGGGGCTCCGCCGCTCCGCGAGGGTTCGCGCAGCGGCGCGTTTGGCTTTGGGGTAACGGCCCATTGGGATGACAGACTGTGTTTGAGGCACTTTCGGACAAGCTAGGCGGCGTCTTCGACCGACTGCGCGGCCGCGGCGCGCTGTCGGAGGCGGACGTCAACGAGGCGCTGCGCGAGGTGCGGCTGGCGCTGCTGGATGCCGACGTGGCGCTGCCGGTGGTGCGCGACTTCGTCAGCAAGGTGCGCGAGCGGGCGGTCGGCACCGAGGTGCTGGACAGCGTCTCGCCCGGCCAGCAGGTGGTGAAGATCGTCAATGACGTGATGATCGAGCAGCTCGGCGGCGCGGGGGCGGTGCCGCTCAACCTGACCGCCGTGCCGCCGGTTCCGATCCTGATGGTCGGCCTGCAGGGCTCGGGCAAGACCACGACGGCCGGCAAGCTCGGCTTGCGGCTGCGCGAGCGGCTGCGGCGCAAGGTGCTGCTGGCGAGCCTCGACACCCAGCGCCCTGCCGCGCAGTTGCAGCTCGCACAGCTCGCCGAGCGCGCCGGAGTGCCGAGCCTGCCGATCGTCGCCGGCCAGACGCCCGTTGAGATCGCCCGCCGCGCGATGGAGACCGGGCGGCGCGAGGGCTTCGACGTGGTGATCCTCGACACCGCCGGCCGGCTGTCGATCAACCAGGAACTCATGGCGGAGGTGACGGAGATCCGCGCCGCCACCAATCCGGTTGAGACGCTGCTGGTGGTCGACGCGATGACCGGGCAGGACGCGGTGAACACCGCGAAGGCGTTCAACGAGGCGCTCGGCGTCACCGGCATCGTGATGACGCGGATGGATGGCGACGCGCGCGGTGGTGCCGCGCTGTCGATGCGGGCGATCACCGGCGCGCCGATCAAGCTCACCGGCGTTTCCGAGAAGCTCGACGGATTGGAGGATTTCCACCCCGAGCGGGTCGCCGGGCGCATCCTCGGCATGGGCGACATCGTCGGGCTGGTCGAGAAGGCCAGCGAGACGGTCGACCAGGAGGAGGCGGAAAAACTCGCCCGCAAGATGGCGAAGGGCCAGTTCGACCTCGAGGACTACGCCAAGCAGCTCAAGCAGATCACCAAGATGGGCAGCCTGTCGGGCATCCTCGGGATGCTGCCGGGGGTGGGCAAGATCAAGTCGCAGCTCGAGGGCGCCAATCTCGACACCGCGATCCTCAAGCGCCAGGGAGCGATCATTTCCTCCATGACGCCGAAGGAGCGGCGCGCGCCGGACATCATCAAGGCGAGCCGCAAGAAGCGCATCGCGTCCGGCTCTGGCACCTCGGTGCAGGAGGTCAACCGGCTGCTCAAGCAGTTCGACGACATGTCGACGATGATGAAGCGGATGAACAAGCTGGGGCAGAAGGGCCTGATGCGGCATGGCCTCTCGGCGATCATGCCGAAGGGCATGGCGCCCCGGAACCGGCCTTACTGATGACTACCACGGGCGTCATACCCGGCCAAGGCCGGGTATCCACGACTTTGTCGCGAGGAGAAGGCGTGGATGGTCGGCCTTCGCCGACCATGACGGACGTGGCTGCGAACACCACGACACTCAGGAGAACTTGGAGTAATGGGTCTTAAAATCCGACTTGCCCGCGCCGGCGCCAAGAAGCGGCCGTACTACCACATCGTGGTCGCCGACAGCCGCAGCCCGCGCGACGGCCGCTTCCTGGAGAAGGTCGGCAGCTACAACCCGATGCTGCCGGCCGAGCACGAGGACCGCGTGCGGCTGCGCGACGAGCGCATCCAGCATTGGATCGGCCAGGGCGCGGTGGCGACCGATCGCGTCGCGCGGTTCCTCGGCCGCGCCGGACTCGCGCCGATGCCCGCGTTCCGCGAGCAGCCGGTGAAATCCGCGCCGAAGAAGCGGGCGCAGGAGCGCGCGAAGGAGGCGGCGCCGGCCGCCTGATGGAGCGACATGCCTGAGCGACGCATCCTGTTGGGCGTGGTGGGCAGGCCGCACGGCGTGCGCGGCCTGGTGCGCGTGGTCAGCTACACCGCCGACCCGGCGGGCCTGACCGCGTACGGCGCGCTGACCGATGACAAGGGGCGGCGCTTCACGCTGCGCTGGTGCGGCGAGGGGATCGCCGAGATCGCCGAAATCGTGGACGGCAAGCCAGTGCCGGTGGCCGACCGCGACGCGGCGGAGAAGCTGGTCAACACGCGCTTGTATATCGGGCGGGAGCGTCTGCCGCCGCCGGACGAGGAGGAGTTCTACCTCGCGGATCTCGTCGGGTTGGCGGCGTTCGACGGGATGGGTGCGGCGCTGGGCGAGGTGGTGGCGGTGCACGACTATGGCGCCGGCGCGAGCCTCGAGATTTTCCGCGCGGAAGGTGCGGCGCTGCTGGTGCCGTTCACCCGCGGAGCGGTGCCCGAGGTCGATGTCGCTGGCGGTCGGCTGATCGTGGTGCCGCCCGACGAGGCGGTGGTGCCGGAGCGAGCGGCGTGACGGGCTGGCGGGCCACCGTGCTGAGCCTGTTCCCGGAGATGTTTCCGGGGCCGCTCGGGCATTCGCTGGCCGGGCGGGCATTGGAAGCGGGGCGCTGGTCGCTGCGAGCGAGCAATATCCGCGACTTTGCCACCGACCGGCACCGCAGCGTGGACGACACGCCGTTCGGCGGCGGGGCGGGGATGGTGCTGCGGCCGGATGTAGTGGACGCGGCGCTGGCGGACGTGGCGGACGGGCGGCCTTTGGTGTTTCTCACGCCGCGCGGCCGGCGTCTCGCGCAGGCGGATGCGCGGCGCTTTTCCGCCGGGGCGGGGCTGGTGCTGCTGTGCGGGCGCTACGAGGGCGTCGATCAGCGGGTGATCGAGGCGCGCGGCTGCGAGGAGATCAGCGTCGGGGATTTCGTGCTGTCGGGCGGCGAGTTGGCCGCGATGGTGTTGCTCGACGCCTGCGTGCGGCTGCTGCCCGGCGTGATGGGAGCCGCCGAGAGTGCCGAGGAGGAGAGTTTTTCCGCCAGTCTGCTGGAATATCCGCACTACACCCGTCCGGCCGAGTGGCGGGGGCGGCGTGTGCCGGAGGTGCTGCTGTCGGGTCATCACGCCCAGGTCGCGGCATGGCGGCGGGCGGAGGCGGAGCGGATCACGCGGGAGCGGCGGCCCGATCTGTGGGCCGCCCACATGACGGACATCGGCGCGGCGGCGGTTGTCAACCGCTCGGCCGCGCCGTAGGGATCAGAGAGAAGGATAAGAGCGATGAACATCATCCAGCGCTTCGAGGCGGACGAGATCGCCCGTCTCACGGAGGGCCGCCCGGTGCCGGTCTTCGCGCCGGGGGACACGGTGCGGGTGGCGGTGAAGGTGGTCGAGGGCGAGCGCCGCCGCGTGCAGAATTTCGAGGGGGTCTGCATCGCGCGCTCGAACAAGGGGCTCAACAGCAACTTCACGATCCGCAAGATCAGCTATGGCGAGGGCGTGGAGCGCGTGTTTCCGCTCTACTCGCCGACGATCGCCGAGATCGCGGTGGTGCGGCGCGGCGACGTGCGGCGGGCGAAGCTCTATTATCTGCGCGGCCGCAGCGGCAAGCGCGCGCGCATCGCGGAAAAGGCGCGCACCGTGCAGGGCGCGCCGTCGGAGCCCGCCGCCGCCGAGTAATGGGGATGCAAGGGCCGAGGCCCTTGCCGGGGTGCAGGGGCAGAGCCCCTGTTTCTGAGTTGACGAGAGGAACCACGCCGATGTCCGGTAGCAAGCCGCGTACGCTGTATGACAAGATCTTCGACAGCCACGTGGTCGAGCGACTCGCCGACGGCACCTGCGTCCTCTACATCGACCGCCATCTCGTCCACGAAGTGACCAGCCCGCAGGCTTTCGAGGGCCTGCGCATGGCGGGCCGCCGGGTGCGCCGGCCGGACGCGACGATCGCGGTCGCGGACCACAACATCGCGACTACCGACCGCAAGTCCGGCATCAAGGAGGAAGACAGCCGCATCCAGGTCGAGACCCTGGAGCGCAACGTCGCCGAGTTCGGCGTGCCGTATTTCCCGGTGCTCGATGCGCGTCAGGGGATCGTCCACATCATCGGCCCGGAGCAGGGCATTTCGCTGCCCGGCATGACGATCGTATGCGGCGACAGTCATACCTCGACGCATGGCGCGGTGGGGGCGCTGGCGTTCGGCATCGGCACCTCCGAGGTGGAGCACGTGCTGGCGACGCAGACGCTGCTGCAAAAGCCGTCGCTCAACATGCTGGTGCGGGTGGATGGCGCGCTGCCGTTCGGCACCTCCGCGAAGGATCTGGTGCTGGCGGTGATCGGCCAGATCGGCACCGCGGGCGGCAACGGCCACGTGATCGAGTTCGCCGGCGAGGCGATCCGCGCGCTCGACATGGCCGGGCGGATGACGGTGTGCAACATGTCGATCGAGGCGGGTGCCCGCGCCGGCCTGATCGCGCCGGACGACACGACGTTCGACTGGATCAAGGGCCGCCCCTACGCGCCCAAGGGCGAGGCGTTCGAGCAGGCGGTCGCATACTGGCGCACGCTGCCGACCGACGCGGGGGCGGTCTACGACAAGGTGGTGACGCTCGACGCCTCGCGGATCGCGCCGATGGTGACGTGGGGCACCAATCCGGAGGCGGTGCTGCCGATCACCGGCACGGTGCCCGATCCGGGTGCCATCGCCGATGACGCGAGCCGCGCTCAGGTGCAGCGCATGGTCGACTACATGGGCCTGACGCCGGGGCAGAAGCTCGAGGACGTAAAAGTCGACGTGGTGTTCATCGGCTCCTGCACCAATGGCCGCATTGAGGATATCCGCGCCGCCGCCGGTGTCGTGCGCGGCCGCAAGGTGGCGGCGGGTGTGCGGGCGCTGGTGGTGCCGGGGTCGGGGATCGTGAAGCAGCAGGCGGAGGAGGAGGGGCTCGACCGCGTGCTCACCGACGCCGGCTTCGAGTGGCGCGAGGCGGGCTGCTCGATGTGCCTCGGCATGAACCCGGACAAGCTCACGCCGGGCCAGCGCTGCGCCAGCACGTCGAACCGCAATTTCGAGGGCCGGCAGGGGCCGGGCGGGCGGACGCACCTGGTCTCGCCGACGATGGCGGCGGCGGCGGCGATCACCGGCCATCTGGCCGACGTACGGCAATTGGGCTGAGGAGAGGCGATCATGGAACCGTTCACCACCTTGACCGCGCCGGCCGCGCCGCTGCCGCTGGCCAATGTCGATACCGACAAGATCATTCCGGCGCGCTTCCTCAAGACGATCAAGCGCAGCGGGCTCGGCGTGCATCTGTTCGACACCCTGCGCTACGACCGCGAGGGCCGCGAGCGCCCCGATTTCGTGCTCAACCAGGAGCCGTACCGGGGCGCGCAAATCCTCATCGCTCATGAGAATTTCGGCTGCGGGTCGTCGCGCGAGCACGCGCCCTGGGCGCTGCTCGATTTCGGCATACGCTGCGTCATCGCGCCGGATTTCGCCGACATTTTTCACAACAATTGTTTCAAAAATGGTATTCTCCCCGTTCGCCTGCCGCGCGCGGTCTGCGATCAGCTCATGGAAGACGCCAAGATGGGCGGCAATGCCCGGCTGACGGTTGACCTCGCGCGTCAGGTGGTGGTGCGGCCCAACGGGGAGGAGATCGCGTTCCAGATCGACCCGTTTCGCAAGCATCTGCTGCTCAATGGACTCGACGACATCGGCCAGACGATGCAGCACGCGCCGAAGATCGACGCCTACGAGCAGGCGCGCGGACGCGACCAGGCGTGGCTGCCGGGCATCACCGCCGGCTGAGAGCCGGCATCGGGGGGTAACTATGGCGGCGAACAAGAGGCTGCTGGTCCTGCCCGGCGACGGGATCGGGCCGGAGGTCATGTGGGAGGTCCGCCGCATCATCGACTGGATGGACCGGCGGCGGATGGTGTCGTTCGACGTCTCCGAGGATCTGGTCGGCGGGGCGGCGATCGACGCGCGCGGCGTGCCGATCACCGAGGAGACGCTGGAGAACGCCAGGCAGGCGGACGCGATCCTGTTCGGCGCGGTCGGCGGCCCGAAATGGGACGCGCTCGGCTTCGACAAGCGGCCGGAAATCGCCATCCTGAGCTTGCGCAAGCAGCTCGACCTGTTCGCCAACCTGCGGCCGGCGACCGTGCTCGACCCGCTGGTGGAGGCCAGCACCCTGAAGCCGGACGTGGTGCGCGGGCTCGATCTGATGATCGTGCGCGAGAGCACCGGCGGCATCTATTTCGGCGAGCCGCGCGGGGTGGAGACGTTGCCCGACGGGCAGCAGCGCGGATTCGATACCGAGACCTACACGACAGGCGAGATCGAGCGGGTGGCGCGCGTCGCGTTCGAGCTGGCGCGGCAGCGGGGAAACCGGCTCACCAGCGTCGAGAAGGCCAACGTGATGCAGAGCGGGCTGTTCTGGCGCCAGGTGGTGACGGCACTGCACGAGCGCGAGTTCGCCGATGTCGAGCTGTCGCACATGTATGCGGATAACTGCGCCATGCAGCTGGTGCGCAATCCGCGCCAGTTCGACGTGATCGTGACCAGCAACATTTTTGGCGACCTGCTGTCCGATCTCGCCTCGATGCTGACCGGCAGCCTCGGGATGCTGCCGTCGGCCACGCTGGGCGCGCCGGACGCCACGGGGCGGCGGCACGCGCTCTACGAGCCGATCCACGGCAGCGCGCCGGATATCGCCGGCAAGGGGCTGGCCAACCCGCTGGCGCAGATCCTGAGCTTCGCGATGCTGCTGCGCTACTCGTTCGGCATGACCGAGGACGCGGCGCTGATCGAGCGCGCCTGCACCAACGTGCTGGCGAGCGGTCTCAGGACCGCCGACATCATGGCGAGCGGCACGGCGCGGGTCGGCACCGGCGTCATGGGCGAGTCGATCCTGCGCGAGCTCGACAAGCTGGCGGCATGATCCCCTCTGGGCTTGCCGGGCGGCGAGGCATCCGCTACACCGCCGTCGGGTGCGCCCGTAGCTCAATTGGATAGAGCACCAGACTACGGATCTGGGGGTTAGGAGTTCGAATCTCTTCGGGCGCGCCAAATTCCCTCGCCAACGCCGAGGCCACGAACCCGCATCTGGCCGAGATCAGCCGTCGACGCCAGCGGCCCCGCCGTGCCGGCGTTGGATCAGACCGTGTGCAGGCTGGGCATCCAGCCGCCGCTCGTCTCGGGATGGGCCAGCGCGCCTGCTGCCATGTTCGGCAATGGATGTGGGAACGTAGCCCAGCTCAACGACGGAGACGATCCGGGGGCGATCGTCCGTGGACCGGGCAGCAAGTCAGCCGCGAGCGCGGCACCGGCCATTGCGTGCAACCCGAGGCCTTCGCTGCTGCCGAGCCCGCCCAACGCGCCATTCCCAGTTACGGCCTCGGCGTTGCCGGTGCCCAAAAAAGCGGGCCGGCTATCGCCGATGACGGATGCCTGTGTCAGCGGTGCCTGAGCGGCCGTGGAAGACGCTGCTGAACCGTCATCATTCCTGCTGGCGAGGAAGCCGTGATATACGAAGCTGCTGTCCTTATAGACCCCGATGATCTGGCCGCTGTCGTTGTTCGCACCCGCCAGGGTGAATAAAGATCCCGGCACATCGATGGTGGTGAACGTGCCTTTGGTGTCGAGGAAGCCCTGCGTTACACCGCTGCTGTTCTCATAGTACCCGACGATCTGGCCGCGGTCGTTGATCGAAATCGGGACAGTCAATGAAGATCCCGGCACATCGATGGTGGTGAACGTGCCTTTGGTGTCAAGGAAGCCGTGCGTTACACCGCTGCTGTCGCCATAGTACCCGACGATCTGACCGCGGTTGTTGATCCCATCGGCGCTCGAGCCAGCAAGTTCACTGGTACCCGGCGGATCGATCGTGGTGATCGTGCCTTTGATGTCGAGGAAACCGTGCTGTACGTTGTTGCTGTCGAACCAATTCCCGATGATCTGGCCGCGGTCGTTGATCGGACCCGCGAAGGTGGATGAAGAGCCCGGCACATCGATGGTGGTGAACGTGCCTTTGATGTCGAGGAAACCGCGCGTTACGCCGCTGCTGTCGTTATAAATTCCGACGATCCGGCCGGCGTCGTTGATCGAATCCGCCTCGGTGAGTGAAGATCCCGGCACATCGATGGTGGTGTACGTGCCTTTGATGTCGAGGAAACCGTGCGTTACGCCGCTGCTGTCGTTATACTGTCCGACGATCCGGCCGGCGTCGTTGATCGATACCGCCAGGGTGGATGAAGACCCCGGCACATCGATGGTGGTGAACGTGCCTTTGGTGTCGAGGAAGCCGTGCGCTACACCGCTGCTGTCCTCATAGAACCCGACGATCTGACCACGGTCGTTGATCGAAACCGGGTTGGTGAATGAAGACCCCGGTGGATCGACGGTGGTGAAGCTATAAGGTTTCGGCCGAGCCGAAGTGGCCGGTCCAACCTGGCTGACCATCTTGCTCCTCCCGGAAACCGTTATTATTGATCAAGCGATACACCTCTTGGCCTGCCTGGCAAGTAAGCATCCCGTGAGCGCCGCGGTTGCGGACGAGCTGGATCAGGCGGCCGCGGTTTCCGCGGCATAGTGCCGCCCCGGTTCGCGCGCGCCCCTCCAAGACCAGGGCCAGCGCGGCATCCGTGGCGCGGCGTCCGCGTCCGCCGATCGTGCAGTCGCTCGCCGCGTGCCAGCCGCGTCAAGCTCCGTCCGAGTGATTGCAACCGCGGACTTTATTTTTGACTGGAGGGAAGAAGGGGCTCAGGTCATACGATCTGGGGTTAGGAGTTCGAATCTTCCCGGGCGCGCCACTTCGGCATGAGACTGCGAACCGCAGTCGCCGATTCTGCGCCAGCGGCCGCGATCGACATCTTGCATGGGTGCATCTAAATCGAGGGCACCGGTGCGCGGATTTTTCCGGGTCGGTGGCAAACAACGGAGAGCAACGCGTGAAGAAGAACACGATCTGCCTGTGGTACGACCATGACGCGGAAGAGGCCGCGCGCTTTTACGCCCGGACCTTTCCCGACAGCACGGTCAGCGCGGTGCACCGGGCGCCGTCCGACTATCCAAGCGGCAAGGCGGGCGACGTCCTGACGGTCGAGTTCACGGTGTGCGGCGTGCCGTGCCTCGGCCTCAACGGCGGGACCATGTTTAAGCACAGCGAGGCGTTCTCCTTTCAGATCGCCACCGACGACCAGGCGGAGACCGACCGCTATTGGAACGCGATCGTCGGCAACGGCGGCGCGGAGAGCGCGTGCGGCTGGTGCAAGGACAAATGGGGCCTCTCGTGGCAGATCACGCCGCGCGTCTTGACCGAGGCGATCGCCAGGGGCGGCGATGTGGCGAAGCGCGCGTTCGAGGCGATGATGCAGATGCGGAAGATCGACGTCGCCAAGATCGAGGCGGCGGTGCGCGGCGAGGCCCTGGGATCAGAGCCTGTCTCTGAATGAGAACGGAGCGGCTGCTTCCGACCCGAAGCAGCCGCTCAGCCGGCGGCGCGAACACCATCCTCAGCCTGCGCCGATGGACGCGTGGCCATTCGCCGGACCAAGGGGTTCGCCGTCACGCCGTGGACGATGACGCTCAGCAACACGGTCCAACCCGCCGCCAGCATGATGGTATCGTTGCCGGGCAGCTTTTCGTCGAGTACGAGGACCGCGAAAACGATCGTGGCTAACCCGCGCGGGCCAAACCAGCCGATGAAAAGCTTGTCCGCAACACTCGTCTTCGTGCCGATCAGGCACAAAAAGACCGGCAACATCCGGATCACGGTCAAGCTCAGAATCGCATAGAGCAACGCGGACCAAGTAACACGGTCGATCAGGCGGGCGACGATAATCCCGCCGAAGATGACCCATGTCAGCAGCGCCAGCGCTTCGCCCATGTGCTCGGCACCGCGGAGCAGCTCCTTCTTGTGGTGCGCGCCAAGCCCGCTCAGTAAGAGCCCGCCGACAAAGCACGCGATAAAGCCGCTGCCGCCCAACGCCTGTGCCGCTGCAAAGCAGGCTGCCGCCAGCGCGACGATCGGGATCTCCACCCAATGCTCGCTGATCCAGCCGCGTCCCTCGGCAAACCGCAGCATCAGGGTGGTCAGCCAAGTCAGCGCAAGGCCGACGATAAGCCCGATGCCAATCGCCTCGACGACGACCCGGGCGACATGCGCCGCTGTCCCGCCTTCAATCTGAGTGCCAACCGCCAGTCCGAGCAACAGCACGACAATTGGCACGCAGATGCCGTCGTTGAGACCGCTTTCCAGATTGAGGGCTTCGCGCATTGCCGCCGGCACCGCCGGATTCGTCACGACCGGCTTGCCGAGCGCCGCGTCGGTGGGCGCCAACATCGCGGCCAGCAACGCCATCTCGAAAATTCCGAGGTGAGGGAAGACGATTGCGGTGACAAGAAAGCCGAGCACAATCGTCATCGGCAAACCGACCAGCAGCAGCCGCTCCGGGAGGCCGAGGTTTCGTTTGACAATGGTGAAATCCGAATTGGCGGCGTCGGTGAACAGGACCATCGCAAGCGTCAGTTCCGCCAGAAGGCGCAACCCCTCGCCGTCGATGTGGATGCGTAGGATGCCGAGTCCATCCGCGCCCAGGATAAATCCGGCCGTGGTGAACACAATTGGGCCGCTGATGAGAGAGCGCTCGATCCGCCCCGCTATCGCGCTGTAGATCAGGAGGAACACGGCCAGCATCGCGGCGTTCTCGTACATCTCCCGCCTGTCTCCCTCGGCGCGTTGCACGAGTTTAGCTGAAGCGGTCGACCGCGTTACACCTCATTCTCGATCAGCACGGAATAGCATCGGCAGCGAACTCACTTGTCCAACGCTGCGGTGTGCCCTGCGGACAGACTGCTTCAAGCAGCTGAGGTCCGCTCGAGGTGGTTCCTGCCCGTTCGATCCCGTTTGCGCGGACGGCCGTTTTCGGCGCGCAACCTCGCGGAGATGCGCGCGGGATTGCCTCCATGCCGTCCACCCCGGTTTGACCCGCCGCCATCCGCGTGCAGCCGCAGCACTCAATCGTGAGTTGCGAGCGGCCCTCTGCTGACCGAGATTCATTCCACCAGGAAGCAATCTTGGACGGAGGAAAGCCATGTCCTGCCAGGTTCAAGGCGACAGCAAGGAAGCCGTCGCATTCGGGCTCATGCAGTGTGTCCTGTTCGCCGCCGGGCGCGCCAACAACGACCATCCGTTTCCCGCGGGAAGCACGCTGCTGCGCGGGCAGGGGGCCTGCACCGAGGGAGAGATCCTGGCGCTCTATGCGCGTTGCCTGAAGGTGGTTCAGGGCGCCGAGCCGACCGGCGAGCATCTCGCCAGCCGGCCGGAGATCGCGGCGCAGCTGCATTCCTGACGCCGCCGGATTGCCGCGCCTGATCGTGCCGGACGCTTCGGCGCGGGGCCGGCCGGGGCGCCTGATCCGCGGGCGCGCGGGAGCTTGAGCGGAAGATGGACGAGGCGCTGCCGATCTCGGTGCTGACCGGTTTTCTCGGCAGCGGCAAGACCACGTTCCTGCGTCGCGTGCTCGCCGATCCCGCGATGGGCGATACCGCCGTGGTGATCAACGAATTCGGCGAGATCGGGCTCGACCACCTGCTGGTCGCGGCGAGCCCGGACGACGTGGTGCAGTTGCCCAATGGCTGCCTGTGCTGCGCCGTGCGGCAGGACTTGGTTCGCACGCTGCATGGGTTGCTGGCACGCCGCGCGGCGGCCGCGCTGCCGCCGTTCCGGCGCGTGGTGGTGGAGACCAGCGGGCTCGCCGAGCCGGCGCCGATCCTCTACACGCTGGCGGCCGATCCGCATCTCGAGCGGGCGCTGCGCTTCGATACCGTGCTGACGGTGGTGGACGCGCTGGCCGGCCGCTCCAGCCTGGAGCGCTACGCCGAGGCGACCGCACAGGCGGCGTTGGCGGATCGGCTGTTGATCAGCAAGACGGATCTGGCGCCTGTCCCCGAGGCGATGCTGGCCGGCCTCGCGGCACTCAACCCGTCGGCCGAGATCGTGCTCGCGGCGGAGCTGGCGGAGCCGGCCGGCGCGTTGTTCCGGCAACCCGGAGCGGGACCGACGCGCCCGGCCCGCCGGCTCTGGTCGGCGGGCGACCATTCGCACGGCATCTCGACCGCGGCGATCGAGCTGCGCCGCGAAATGACCCGGCTCGATTTTGCCAGGGCGCTAGGCGGCCTGGCGCGCGAGCGGGGGGAGGATTTGCTGCGCGTGAAAGGCATCGTCGCGTTCGCCGACGTTCCGTCGCGACCGGCGGCGATCCACGCGGTGCAGCACACGCTCTATCCCCCCGAATGGTTCACGGACTGGCCGGACGCGGATCGTCGCAGCCGTCTGGTGTTCATCACGCGCGACATTTCTTCGAGCGAGATCCTGTCGCGCTTCGTGGCGGGGGCGCCGGCGGTCATGAACTAGCGAGGCGGGCGCTCAGGTCGCCGGGGGCATTCTACGAGGCGACTAACCGGCCGGGCGGCAGCGCACCAGATTCAACGGCTTGAGCGACATCGCTACCTCGCCGTTCTGGTTCAGCACCTCGACGAGGCCGCGCACCATGCCGCGGTCGGGCTTCGAGCGGGAGCGGTTGGCTTCGAGCACCGTCACGCGCAGCGAGAGCCGGTCGCCGGGGCGCACGGGACGGAGCCAGTGCAGTTCGTCGATGCCCGGCGAGGCGATGCTCGACGCGGCGGAGAGGAAATTGTCGGCGAGCAGGCGCATCATGATCGCCGCGGTGTGCCAGCCGCTGGCGATCAGCCCGCCGAACGCGCCGGAGGCGGCCGCCGCGGGGTCGACGTGCATCGGCTGCGGGTCGTAGCGCGTCGCGAAAGCGACGATCTCCTCGGCCGTCACGGCGATCTCGCCGAACTCGAACACGGCGCCTTCCGGGTAGTCCTCGAAATAGCGCTCGGCGGCTGTGCTGCTCATGGGATGTCCGATGCGATGTGGCGGCGGAAAGGGTGCGTGGCGTCGCGAGCGCGCGCAAGCCGGCGCGGCGTATCGTTGCGCGCGGGGCGGCGTCTGCCTAGGCTGTCGAGCGGCCATCCGCGCCGGCTGGTCGAGAGCGCCGAAGCGCGGCGGAGGGCGAGGGTGAACGGCAACGCGGCGGAGTTCTTCGTCGACCGCCATGTCCGCGAAGGGCGGGGCGAGCGGGTCGCTTTCGTCGATCCCTGGCGCTTGCTGAGCTATGCGGCGCTGCACGCCGCGTCAGGCCGTTTCGCCGCCGCCCTGGGCCGGGCGGGCATCGGGTGGGAACGGCGGCTGGCGCTGGTGATGCTCGACACGGTCGATTTTCCGGTCGCCTTCTGGGGCGCGCTGCGGGCCGGGGTGGTGCCGGTGCCGGTCAACACGCTGCTGCCGCCGGACCAGATCGGCTATATCCTCGCCGACAGCCGCGCGGAGGGCCTAGTCGTCTCCGCGCCGCTGCTGCGTGGCCTGCTGCCGGTCCTTGGCGGCCTGAGCGACCTGCGGCGCGTCGTCGTCGCGGCCCCGGACGGAACCCCGCCGGAACTGTTCGCGCATGAACAGGTCGGGTTCGCCGATTTCATCGCCGGCGAGGAACCGCGCGCCGATCCGGTGGTCGCGTCGGCCGATGAGGTGGCGTTCTGGCTGTATTCCTCCGGTTCGACCGGCGCGCCGAAAGGGGCGAGGCATGTGCATGGCAGCCTGCGCGCCACGGCGGACACCTATGGCGCGCAGGTGCTGGGGATCGGGCCGGACGATGTGATGTTCTCGGCGGCCAAGCTGTTCTTCGCCTACGGGCTCGGCAATTCGATGACCTTTCCGATGGCGGTCGGCGCGCAAGCGGTGCTGCTGCCCGACCGGCCGACGCCGGCGGCGGTGCTCGCCACCCTGCAACGCTTCCAGCCGACCATCTTCGGCGGGGTGCCAACCTTGTACGCGGGCCTCCTCGCCGATCCGGCGATCGGGCCTGGCGCGGGCTCGAAGCGGCTGCGCCGCTGCATCTCGGCCGGCGAGGCGCTGCCCGCGCCCTTGGGAGAACGCTGGTCGGCGACCGTGGGCGTGGACATCCTGGACGGGATCGGCAGCACGGAGATGCTGCACATCTTCGTCAGCAACCAGCCCGGCCGGCTGCGCTACGGCACGTCGGGCGTTCCCGTGCCGGGATACGCGGTGCGGATCGTGGACGAGGCGGGCTCGGACGTGCCGGACGGGCAGAGCGGGGAACTGCTGGTGAACGGTCCGAGCGCCGCCGAGGGCTACTGGAACCAGCGGGCGAAAAGCCGCCACACCTTCGCCGGCGAGTGGACCCGCACCGGCGACACCTACATCCGCGACCCCGACGGAATGTACCGCTACCGCGGCCGGGCGGACGACATGTTCAAGGTGAGCGGCATCTGGGTATCTCCCTTCGAGGTCGAGGGCGCGCTGGTGTCGCATCCGGCGGTGCTGGAGGCGGCCGTGGTCGGCCGCGAGGACCGCGATGGGCTGACCAAGCCCCTGGCGTTCGTCGTGCTGCGGGAGCCGCCGGACGCCGCCTTGCAGGAGCGGCTCAGGGAGCACGTCAAGACGCAGGTCGGCCCGTGGAAATACCCGCGCTGGATCGAGGTGGTCGATGCCCTGCCGAAGACCGCCACGGGGAAGATCCAACGCTACAAGCTGCGCGACCCCCCAAAGCTGCGCGACCCGCCATGAGCGGTCCGCGATGAGCCGGCCGGGTTCGATCGTCGTCGGCGGTCGGCGGCTCGAGATCGAGTGGTGGGGTCCGCGCCCCGAGGCGGCGCCCAGCTTGGTGCTGCTGCACGAGGGCCTCGGCTGCGTCGCGTTGTGGCGGGATTTCCCCGACACCCTGGCGGCGGCGACCGGTTTCGGCGTGTTCGCCTTCTCCCGCTTCGGCTACGGCCGCTCCGATCCCGTCAGCCTGCCGCGCCCGCTGAGCTACATGCACGACGAGGCGCTGGACGTGCTGCCCCGCGTGCTGGACGCGGCGGGGATCGAACGTTGCGTGCTGGTCGGCCACTCCGACGGCGCCTCGATCGCCGCGATCCACGCCGGCGGCGTGCATGACTTCGCGGGTGCGCGGGCTGGCGCTGATCGCGCCGCATTTCTTCGTCGAGGACGTCACGGTCGGCAGCATCGCCGCGATCCGCGCCGCCTACGACCAGGGCCGGCTGCGCTCCAGGCTGGCGCGTTACCACGCGCGGGTGGACGTGGCGTTCCGGGGCTGGAGCGACGCCTGGCTCAACCCGGGCTTTCGCGGGTGGGACATCACCCGGCACCTCGCGGCGATCGAGGTGCCGATGCTCCTGCTGCAGGGCAGCGGGGATCGCTACGGCTCCACGGCGCAGCTCCGCGTCGCCGAGCGCGCGGCGCGCTGCCCGGTGCGGACGGCAATGATCGGAGGCGCCGAACACTCGCCCCATATGGAAGCCCCCGGCCCGACCACCGACGAGGTCGCCCGCTTCGCCCGCGAAGTGCTCGAACATGAATTATATTGCTGCCCGTAAATATGCATGATATTGCCGGTTCGGCAGGGGGCGCCGTGATGGACCGCATCGACTTCCAGACCGAGCCGGGCCGCTATCGCCACTGGCGCCTGCGGCTGGATGGCCCGGTCGCGCACCTGATCATGGACGTGGACCCCGCCGGATCGCTATTCGACGGCTGCGAGCTCAAGCTCAACTCCTACGATCTCGGCGTCGATATCGAACTCTCCGACGCGGTGCAGCGGCTGCGCTTCGAGCACCCGGAGGTGCGCTGCGTCGTGCTGCGCTCGGGCAAGGAGGGGGTGTTCTGCGCCGGGGCCAACATCCGGATGCTCGGCCGCGCCAGCCACGGCCACAAGGTGAATTTCTGCAAGTTCACCAACGAGACCCGCATGGCGATCGAGGACGCCGGCGAGAACTCCGGCCAGACCTACATCGCGGCGGTCAGCGGCGCCTGCGCCGGCGGCGGCTACGAACTGGCGATCACCGCGGCGCACGTCATGCTGATCGACGACCGGCGCAGCACCGTGGCCCTCCCGGAGGTGCCGCTGCTCGGCGTGCTGCCCGGCACCGGCGGCCTCACCCGGCTTACCGACAAGCGCCGCGTGCGACGCGACCGCGCCGACGTGTTCTGCACCCTGGAGGAAGGCATTCGCGGCGCGCGAGCGGTCGAGTGGCGGCTGGTGGACGAGGTGGTGCCGCCGTCGGCCTGGGAGCAGGAAGTCGAGTTGCGGGCCCAGGAATTTGCCGCCCGCTCCGACCGGCCCGCCGAGGCGCAGGGGATCGCGCTCGCGCCGCTGCGGCGGGTCTTCTCGGATGACGGCGTGGCGTATGATCACGTCGAGATCCGGCTCGACCGCCCGGCTCGCCGCGCCGTGCTCACCATCCGCGGCCCATCCCGAGTTGCCGGCCGATCTCGCCGGCATCTGCGCCGAGGGGGCGGCGTTCTGGCCGCTGGCGATGGCGCGGGAGCTCGACGACGCGATCCTGCATTTGCGCCTCAACGAACCGGCACTCGGCCTGCTCGTCCTGCGCACCGAGGGCGACGCCGATGCCGTGCTGGCGGCCGACGCGCTGCTCGCGGCGCATCGCGCGCACTGGCTGGTGCGCGAGATCCGGCTCCATCTCAAGCGCGTGCTCAAGCGGCTCGACCTCACCGCGCGCAGCCTTGTCGCGCTGATTGAGCCAGGCAGTTGCTTCGCCGGCACGTTGGCGGAGATCGCCTTCGCCGCCGACCGCGCGGTGATGTTCGCGGGCGACCGGACGGAGCACAACCTTCCCGCCGCGCGTCTCCACCTCGGCCGGCTCAATTTCGGGGCGTATCCGATGAGCAACGGCCTCACGCGGCTGCAAACCCGCTTCCTCGGCGACCCCGCCAGCGTCGCGCGGGCGGAGGAACAAATCGGCGAGGCGCTGGACAGCGACGCTGCGGAAGCGCTTGGCCTCATCACCGCCGGCTACGACGACATCGACTGGGACGACGAGGTGCGGCTGATGCTGGAGGAGCGCGCCAGCTTCTCCGCCGACGCGCTCACCGCGATGGAGGCGAATCTGCGCTTCGCCGGCCCGGAGACGATGGAGACGCGCATCTTCGGCCGCCTCACCGCGTGGCAGAACTGGGTGTTCCAGCGCCCGAGCGCGGTCGGCGAAAACGGTGCCCTCAAGCGATACGGCAGCGGGCAGCAGCCCGAATACGACCCCGAGCGGGTCTGAGGAGGAACCATCATGCCCGACGGCCTCAACGTCGACTATGACGGCCTCATTCCGAACAACGTGGGGCTGAACGAGGACCAGCGCGTGCGCCGCGCGCTGGAGACCTGGCACCCCGGCTACATCAACTGGTGGAAGGACATGGGGCCCAAGGGGTTCCAGGACGCGCTGGTCTATCTGCGCACCGCCGTCAGCGTCGATCCGGAAGGCTGGGCCAAGTTCGGCTACGTGCGGATGCCCGAATACAAATGGGGTATTCTTCTCGCGCCCGCGGTGGAGGGGCGGACGATACCGTTCGGCGCGCACAAGGGCGAGCCGGCGTGGCAGGAGGTGCCGGGCGAATGTCGCGCCATGCTGCGCCGCCTGCTGGTGATCCAGGGCGACACCGAGCCCGCCTCGGTCGAGCAGCAGCGCCATCTCGGCCGCACCGCGCCGTCGCTCTACGACATGCGAAACCTGTTCCAGGTGAACGTCGAGGAGGGCCGCCATCTCTGGGCGATGGTCTACCTCCTGCAAAAATATTTCGGCCGCGACGGGCGCGAGGAGGCGGCGGCGTTGCTGCAGCGCCGCTCCGGCCACCAGGACACGCCGCGGATGCTCGGCGCGTTCAACGAGGCGACACCCGACTGGCTCTCATTCTTCATGTTCACCACCTTCACCGACCGCGACGGCAAGATGCAGTTGGGCGCGCTGGCGCAGTCGGGCTTCGACCCGCTCTCCCGCACCTGCCGCTTCATGCTGACGGAAGAAGCGCACCACATGTTCGTCGGCGAGAGCGGCGTGTCACGCATCATCGAGCGCACCTGCCAGGCGATGCGCGACGCGGGGATCGCCGATCCGACCGATGTCGAGCGCGTGCGCGAGTTGGGCGTGATCGACCTGCCGCTGATGCAGAGGAAGATCAACCTGCATTTCTCGCTCACACTGGACCTGTTCGGCAACGAAATGTCGACCAATGCGGCCAACGCCTTTTCCAGCGGGCTGAAGGGCCGCTACCACGAGGACCGGATCGACGACGACCACGTGCTGCTCGGCGCCACCTATCCGGTGCTGCGGCTGATCGAGGGAGAAATCCGCGAGGAGCAGGTGCCCGCGCTGTCGGCGCTCAACATGCGGCTGCGGGACGATTTCGTGGCCGACGCCTCGGTCGGTCTGCGCCGCTGGAACCGGCTGATCGAGGCCGCCGGCTTTGACTACCGACTGCGACTGCCGCACGTCTCCTTCAACCGCCGCATCGGCGAGTTCGCCGGGCTGAAGGCGGATCTCGGCGGGCGGGTGCTGCCGGATGCGGAATGGGCGAATGCGAAAGCCGGCTTCCTGCCGGATGCGGAGGATGGCGACTATCTCGGGCGCCTGATGGTGCCGGTGCGAGCGCCGGGCGAGTACGCCGGCTGGATCGCCCCGCCCAAATGGGGCGTGGACGGCAAGCCGGGCGGGTTCGAGTACGTGCGGATCGAGGGGTAGGCGCGACTGGCCGAGTGCTTGTCCCCGGCCGGGACCAGGGGCGGGCGGCCGAGCGCTTCGGTCAATTGTGCACGACGCTCCCGGTCTCGAACTCGCGCACTGTCAGGGCCCGCCGTCGGCAAACCTGGATCATCCGCCGGGCGCTGCCTGCCAGAGGGGCGGGCTGGAATTCCCCGCCCGGTTTCCCGAGCGGGGTCATCTTTCGAGTGGGACCGAAACCACCTTGCCGTGGATTTCCCGCTCCCTGTATTCCCGCTATGGTTGATACTGTCAAGCGAGTAGTTGTGGCTTGGCGGGAGGAAGAGCGTGCGAATTGTGGGAGTGGACGGAGGCATCGCCTCGATCGGATGGGCGGTGCTCGACCTTGGCGACGATGAAGCCAGAATTATTGGGTGCGGTGCCCGTACCTTCGATGCGCCCGAAACCGACAAGGAACGGACGCCGACCAACGCGGTGCGGCGGCTGCACCGAGGCCAGCGGAGAGTCATCCGCCGTCGTCGGCAACGGATGGCGCGGCTGCGCCGAATCCTCGAGGAGCATGGCCTTCTCGCTTTGGCGCACCGGGATGCATTGAAGGTTCCGGGTTGCGACCCCTGGGAGCTGCGCGCCGCCGCGCTCGAACGGCCACTCGGGCCCGTCGAGTTCGCGGTCGTGCTCGGGCACATCGCGCGCCATCGCGGCTTCCGCTCCAACTCCAAGCGCGATCGTGGCGCCAACGCGACCGATGACGCATCGAAGATGCTGCGCGCGATCGCCGCGACGCAGGAGCGACTTGGCCAGTGGCAGACGGTGGGCCAGATGTTCGCGCGAGACCCGGCATTCAAAACGCGCAAGCGGAACCGAACCGCCGATTTCAGTCGCTCCGTGCTTCGCCTGGATCTGGACGGCGAGGTACGCGCGCTGTTCGCCGCTCAACGCCGACTTGGCAGCGCGCACGCCAGCGAGGCTCTCGAAGCGGCATTTCGAGAGACGGCATTCCATCAGCGGCCATTGCAGGACAGCGAGCATCCCGTGCAGCGGTGTCCGTTCGAGCCAGACGAGATGCGGACAGCGAGGCGGTCGTACGCCTTCGAGATGTTTCGTCTACTCTCCCGGCTCAGGACGCTCAGGCTCGCGAACGGAAGCGCCGAGTGGGAGCTCGGTGCCGACCTGACCTCGATGATCGCGTGGGAATGGCGATCAACAGATCTGGCCGTCAATCGGTTCCTGGCCACAGACATCGTATGCATCCGCGACGAGGCTCCGTAGCCGTAGCGTGCCCGGCTGTCGACTACTCCGGCAAGATAGCGGGCTCGCGGGTTTCGGGATATAGGTCCAACGTTCGCTCGTTCGATCCTCGGGCCAAGGCGTGGAGAATTGCTAGAGGATGACAGATCCGTCAGCGATCGGCCACCGAGAACGCGATCGCTGCGTGCCCTCGACTGGCTCAATTTCTGCTTGGCCGACGTGCAGTCGGGGCTCGGGCCATTTCTCGCCATTTTTCTCATCACCTCGGAGCACTGGAACGCCGCCGATATTGGCTTCGTGATGACGATTTCCGGTATCGCCACGTTGGTGGCGCAAACGCCGGCCGGAGCCCTGATCGACGCGACGCGCTGGAAGCGATTAGCCATCATGATCGCCGCGGGCGTGATCGCGGCCGCTGCCTTCTTTGTCACCGTGGCCCCAAGTTTCGGGATCGTCGCTGGCGCGCAGGTGCTGCTTGGGGACTCGGCCGCCATTTTTCCGTCCGCTACGGCGGCCATCGCGCTTGGCCTGGTCGGACCCAAATTCTTCACCCACCGCATGGGTCGGATGCAGGGCTTCAACCACGCCGGAAACGTGGTTGCAGCCATTGTGGCTGGCGCGCTCGGCTATCTCATCACCACCGCCGCCTGTTTTGGGTAGTGAGTGCCCTCGGCATTCTGGCGATCATCGCTGCCGCGTTCATCAACCCGCGCGCGATCAATCACCGACTCGCTCGCGGCCTCGAGCCTGGGGAGGAGCCCGCCGCCGATGCCCATGACGAGGGGCGGCCTTCCGGTTTCAGGACGCTGCTGACTTGCCGGCCGCTGCTGATCTTCATCTGTGCGATTGCCTTGTGGCAGCTTGGCAACGCCGCGATGCTGCCGATCATCGGCCAGAAGCTCGCGTTGAACAACACCGGCGAAGGCACCCTCTTCATGTCGGCCCTGATCGTCGTCGCGCAGGCGGTGATGGTGCCGATGTCGCTCTTGGTGGGCCACCGTGCCGACCGTTGGGGACGCAAGCCGATCTTCCTTGCCGGCTTCGCCGCGCTCCCGATCCGCGGCGTACTGTTCAGCCTCGCGAGCTCGCCCTATCACGTCATACCAATCCAGGTGCTCGATGGCATCGGCGCGGGCATATTTGGGGCGCTATTCCCGCTCATCGTCGCCGACCTGACGCGCGGCACCGGCCGATACAATGTGACCCTGGCGCCGCGACCACGGTGCAGGGCGTCGGTGCCGCATTCAGCACGACCCTCGCCGGGTTCATCATCGTGAATGGAGGTTACAGCGTGGCCTTTCTTGCGCTCGCGGCAATCGCGCTCGCCGCCTTGCTGATTTCTCTGTTCTTCATGCCGGAGACCAAATCTGCCGAAATGCAGAGTGCCGCCGAGGAAGTCCGGCGGAGCTCCGCGGCCCCATCTGCCGGCGCGGTGCGTTGATGGCCAACGCGGTCTTCCTGATCGCATTTGGTCTCGCACAGCGGCTTCGTCGAGCGCTCATCGTCAGTCGGGGCAGCGGGCGTCGCCGTACCGTGGACTTCGGTGCAACCTTTCGAGCGCCGGGTCAGGCGCAACCGCGACGAGGTACGCCCTAAGTCATAGCTCGGGTCAATTCCACCGAGGGAGGTGAGCCGTGGGCTCGGATCACTATGATCTCATCGTGATTGGCAGCGGGCCGGGGGGCGCTTCACTTGCACGCCATTTGGCGCCGACCGGCAAGCGCATCCTGATCCTCGAGCGCGGAGGCTACCTGCCCCGCAGCGAAAAAAACTGGAACTCGCAGACTGTCTTTGTCGATGCCGCCTATCAGGCCGACGAGACCTGGACGAATGCGGCGGGAGATACGTTCAGCCCGGCCCTGCATTACTACGTAGGAGGAAACTCGAAGGTATACGGCGCAGCGCTCTTTCGGCTGCGCGAGCGCGATTTCGGCGAGGTGGTGCATGCCGCCGGCGTATCGCCGGCCTGGCCGCTCGGCTACGATGTGTTCGAGCCCTACTACACGCAAGCGGAACGGCTGTTTCATGTCCACGGCCAACGCGGCGAGGACCCGCTGGAGCCCTGGGCGAGCGCTCCTTATCCGCACGAGCCGGTAAGCCACGAGCCGAAGATCGCCGAACTCGCCGACAACCTGCGCGGCATCGGCCTCCACCCGTTCCATCTTCCGCTCGGCATCCTGCTCGATGAGACGGGCGGAAAGCCGACGCCGACGAGCACCTGCATGCGCTGCAGCTTCTTCGATGGTTTCCCCTGCTTGCTGAACGGCAAGGCCGACGCCCAAGTCATCTGCATCGATCCCATGCTAGCCGAACATCCGAACGTCACGCTGCTGACCGGCGCCAATGTGTCGAAGCTGAGCACAGACCCGTCCGGGCGGGTTGTCGATGCGGTCCATGTCACGCGGGAGGGACGGGAAGAAGTCTATTCGGCAGATATCGTGGTGGTGGCTTGCGGAGCGCTGTCGTCAGCCCTGCTGCTGTTGCGCTCTGCAAACAACGCTCATCCGAACGGATTGGCGAACGGATCGGATCAGGTCGGCCGCAATTACATGCGCCACAACATGAGCGTCCTGATGGCGATCATGCCTGACGTCAACGAGACCGTCTTTCAAAAGACGCTGGCGTTCAGCGACTTCTATTTCAGTGCGGAGGACTGGGATTATCCGCTCGGACTGGTCCAGATGTGTGCGACCAGCCATTCCGATCAGATCCGCGGCGAGACGTTGCCGAAATGGCTCGACAGACTGCCCGAGGCGCCTTTCAAGATGCTGGCCCGCCATTCGATGGATTTCTGGCTTCAGACCGAGGACCTGCCGCATCCTGAGAACCGTGTCTACTACAAGGATGGCAAGGTCCACCTCGATCTGGTCGAGATTAATCGGCAATCGCTTGAGCATCTCAAACGAAAGCTCAAACAGGTACTCAACCGCGCGGGCCATAAGACGCTCCTTGTCGAGCGCTCACTTTACCTGGGCAAGAACATCCCGCTCGGCGGCACCGCGCATCAGGCCGGCACCGCGCGCTTCGGCACCGATCCCGCGACATCGGTGCTCGATCTCGATTGCAAGGCGCACGAACTCGACAATCTCTATCTGACCGATGCCAGCTTCTTCCCCGCAATCGGCGCGGTGAACCCGACGCTCACGATCATCGCCAACGCTTTGCGCGTCGCCGATCGGATTGCGGAGCGCATGAAATGAGCACCGCTGCGATCGTTGCGCTCATCGTGCGCTATGGCCTTGTGATGTTGTTCCTCCCGTTCAGCGCGCTCGACAAAATCCTCGGCTTTGGCGACGCCGCGAAGCAGGCACAAGAGGTATTCAAGCCCCGCCTCCTTGCCGTGGCGGTGCTCGTGTGCGGGCTCAGCATCGAGGTGATCATGTCGCTCGGCGTCGTCATCGGCTTTGCGGACCGCCTGGCTGCGCTCATTATGGCGGCCTATTGCGCGGCCACCGCCATTCTCTACAAGCGCTTCTGGGCGCAGGGCGATTTCTGGGCATCGAGCGACAGCAAAGGGCGCACGCTGTTCTGGGATTTCCTCAAGAACCTGTCGCTCGGAGCGGGCTTTCTGCTGATCGTGATCGGCACCAACGGGTCAGGCCTATGGCCCTTCCTTGCCCATCCGCTCGCCTCCAGTCATCCCTATGCCAGCTCGCAGGAGCATCCATGAGCGATCCCGGACCCAAGCCTTCGATCCCCTACTGGCACCTGTGGGTTGACGCGGATGGCGTTAGCCATCAGCGGCAATGTCATCTCACAAACTACGATTTGAAGAGAGTTGGCCCAGCGGATCCGCAATGGAACAACAAGCAGGGCACGCATTCCTCCACCGTGGTGTTCACGGTCCAGCCGGTCGGCTGGGTGGGCGACTGGCACGAAAACCCGGCGCCGCAATGGATTATCGTGCTGTCCGGCCGCTGGTGGGTCGAGAGCATGGACGGCACGCGCATCGAGCAAGGACCGGGCGAGTTCTCGTTCGGCGAGGATCAGGGCTGCGAGGAGACCGAGGGCAAGAAGGGCCATCGCTCGGGCACGATCGGCAGCGAACCCGCGGTGCTGATGACGGTGCAATTACACATCGATCCGCCTCGTGAACCCTGTCAAATCACATAGCTCGCCAGAGATGGCTCATGAGTGACTTCGAGATCATCGACGATCGCTTTCGCGCGATGGTGCTGCCCAACGCGCCTTTGCAGACCTTGGGCGAGGGATTTGGCTGGCTGGAAGGACCGGTGTGGTTCGCCGATCACGACTGCCTCTATGTCAGCGACGTGCCCGGCGACCGCATCCTGCGCTGGAGCGAAGCTGGTGGGATCTCCGCATTCCGTTGCCCGTCGGGCTTTGCCAATGGCCATGCGCGCGACCGCCAGGGCCGGCTCATCGGCTGTTCGCACCATGACCGTTGCATCACGCGCACCGAGCTCGATGGGACGGTCACCGTGCTCGCCAGCCATTATCAGGGCAAGCGCCTCAATTCGCCGAACGACATCGTCTGCAAGTCCGACGGTTCGATCTGGTTCAGCGATCCGCCTTACGGCATCAACACCGACTACGAGGGTGGCAAGCAGGAGGCCGAGCTCGCGCCGGCGCTCTACCGGCTCGATCCGGCGACAGGCGACCTCACCGTCGCGGCGGACGATTTCGAGGGGCCGAACGGGCTTGCCTTCTCGCCCGACGAACGCATCCTCTACGTCGCCGAGAGCGGCCGCCAATTCGATCCGGAGCCGCGCCAATGTATTCGCCGCTTCGAAGTCGGTGACGATGGTCGGCTTTCGGGTGGCGAGCGCTTCTACAAGATCGAGCCCGGCTTCGCCGACGGATTCCGTATCGACCAGCAGGGCAACATCTGGTCGAGCGCGGCCGATGGGGTTCACTGCATTAGCCCCGAGGGCGATCTGCTCGGGAAGATCCTGACCCCCTCGCTGGTTTCCAATCTCGCCTTCGGCGGCCGCAATCGCGCCCGCCTATTCATATGCGCCTCGCATCGGCTAATGGCGATCTACACGAACGTGCGCGGGTGCATTCGGCCGTGAGTGCCGAGCTTGTCGCCATCAGCGCCTTCCGGCTGACTACGGCCGAGCCGGAGCGCTTGGCGCACTTTTATCGAGAACTCGGTTTCAAAGTGGGTGAGCGCGTGGCCATTCCCGGCGATGAGATCGCGCTTCTGGGCCTCGCCTGTGGCGGCACGCGGTTGCACCTTCATCTCGGCGAGCAGCGCCTCGATCTCGACGAGTTCGAGGCGCCGGGGCGGCCTTACCCGGCCGGCGCGACCAGCGCCGATCTTTGCTTTCAACACCTGGCACTTGTCACCGACGATGCGGCAGCCGCCTGGGCGCGGGCCGAGGCGCTCGGGGCATTGCCTATTTCGACGCATGGCGCGGTGCAGCTTCCGGCTTCGGCTGGCGACGTGACTGCGGTCAAGCTTCGCGACCCGGAGGGCCATCCGCTCGAGCTCTTACAATTTCCACCCGAGAGCGGAAGCCGTTGGCGCGGCGCTGGGCTCCTCGGCATCGATCACTCGGCGATCAGCGTTTCGGATGCCGGCACGAGTCGCCGCTTTTACGAAGGACTGGGCCTTTCGGTGCGCGGGCCAACTCTCAATCAGGGGGTTACGCAGGCAGCGCTGGATGGGCTTAGCGATCCAATCGTCGATGTCGTGCCGATGATGCCGCGCCGAGATACGCCGCATCTCGAGCTACTCGCGTATCGCACCCCGCGCGGCCGCCCCGCCGGTCGGCTGGAGGCGAATGATGTTGCGGCGACGCGGATCGTCTGGCTAGCAGACCGGGATGCGTTGTTACGCGATCCCGATGGTCATCTCCATTTGCTCAGGCATTAGCATCAGGCAGGCACCCGCCGGTCACGGTCGAGTAGCTCAGCCATTCAGCTTTCGCCCTCACAGATCCGGCATGCAGCTTTCCCGCCCCCGGCTCTTCCCGAGCGTAACCCGCGTCATGCCACGCTCTCCGTCCATGGGTGAGTGATCCTCGGCTCAGGCAGAGGGAAGCGTTCGAGCACAGCCTTGAAGCGATCCCAGTCCATGCGCTTGGCCTTCTGGCTTCGTCGCCGCAGGCACCGACGCCAGATGCGCCGGACCCTCCTGGTGGAATGCGCTCAGCGCCGGGAAGTTGCGGGAGACACCGTAGTAGAGGGCATAGCGTCGGTTGTCAGCTGAACAACGCTAAGGGCGAACTTTCAGCGAACGTCCCCCGAATGGCGACCGCTGCAGGCAGACTCTGGTTTGTCAGCCATGTAGTGCGGCATACAGCGCGGTCTTTCCCACCTTGAGCCGGGTGGCGGCCTCGCGCACCGTTAGCGCGGTGTTTGCCCGGGGGATGCCCGAGCTGAGCCCGGCGGGCCGGGTTGGCGATCTCACCGCGCGGCTGCGCGCCTGCCTGGTGGCGCTGCGTGTGCCAGAAGAGCAGGCGGCCGCCTTTCGGCCCAAACCGCCGCCGTTGTGGCGGGCCGGCGACGCGCTCTCCCGCCAGCGCCAGCTGCTCGGCGTGCTGCCCGATGGCAGCCCGTTGCAGGCCTTCCTGCCGCAGCTTGGCACCGAGCAGCCGGACGGCGCGCTGCGCGCCCGCGCCGCGCTCTCCAGCCCCTGATCGCCGGCCTGGAACTGGCAGGCGACGGCCTACTGGCACTGGATCAAGACATGGCTTGGACGCCGGTGCGGGTCAGACGGTACGAAGACCAACCGAGCGACCCTTCGCGATAAGCACCCTGCCGCTCGGCACCACACCGAGCCTCGGCACCAGGAGTAGTGGAGGCCCGGCGATGAAGACAAGCAGGATGCAGAAGCCGTTGCCGAACCCGACAAGCAGCTTGCGATGGTCCGAATGCTGGATCCACGCCACCGTCACGGGTGGGAACACCTCGCTCCCGCAATCTTGACACCCAGCGCACGGTGAGCAAAACGAGCAGCGCACCAGCAAGGCTCAACCCAGCGTCCGGCAACCGCAGTTGCGGCGGCTACCACAATGCAAGCAGCCGGATCAGGCCAAAGCTGATCGCCGTCAGCAGCAGCAGCGACGCGGTGACTGCCATCGTGATACGACCGCCCGAACCGGCGACGGCTCTCAGATCGGTTCCGAGGCCGAGCGCCGCCATCGAGACGATGGTCAGCGCGCTGGCAACCAAGGCCGTCGGCCGCAGCAGCGCAGACGGGATCAGGTCGACGGCACGAAGGATCGAGAGCACGGCGAAGCCGACGATGAACCAGGGAAGCAGCCGATGCAGGCGCGGTCTGCGGCCGGCCTCCCATTTTGCGGCGCCCTCGGGCGCGCCGAGACTTCGATTGAGCAGCGACAGGATGAAGACCACCGGCCCAAGCATCAGCACCCGGGTGAGCTTGACCAATGTGCCGACATGCACCGCGGTCGCGCCCACCGGAGCGGTCGCCGCGAGCACTTGCGGAACGGCGTATACCGTCAAGCCCGCGAGCACGCCGAACGCCTTCTGATCAACGGAGAGAAGCGGCACCATGGCGGGCAAGATCAGCACCAAGGCGATCCCGATCACGGCGGTGAAGCCGATCGACGCGGTAATGTCCCTTCCGCTTGCGCCGATTACAGGCGCGACCGCGGCAATCGCGGAGTTGCCGCAGATGGAGTTACCGCAAGCGATCAACACCGCGATCCGGTGCGGCAGCCCTAGGACGCGCCCGATGCCGTAGCTGGCGATCAGCGCAAGACACACGACGCCGAATATGCCACCGAGAAGGGCAGGTCCCGAGGCGAGCACGGCACGGCTGTCAAGCGACGCGCCCAACAGCACGACCGCGATCTCGAGGAGCGTCTTCCCGCTGAACGCCACGCCGCGAGACCAACGCGGGCCCGGCGTCCAGAGGCCGCGCACCGCGGCGCCGAAGAGGATGGCAAGCACCAGCGCCTCCAGCCACGCGTGTCCGAACACCGCCTCCTCGACATGGGCGATCACGAAACCGGCGGCCGTCACCATTCCGCAGAGCGCCACGCCCGGTCCTATCGCATGGACCCAGGCGCTGCAGCGTGAGATCAAGCCCTTTGCCATGTCGATCATTTCACTCTGCGGCAGCCAGTTGCGTGTCGCTGATGAAGCGAACTCGCTGCTGCTCGGGGCGCAGGAACAGGATGCCGAGCAAGCCACCGGCGAGGCACACTGCGCCGCCGATCGCGTACGCCCGCTCATACCCGGCGGAGCCCAGTCCCTGGACGACGCTTCCCATGACGAACGGCGCGATGATCCCGGCGGATGTCGCCACCGCGTTGTTGATCGCGATCATCGCGCCGCGTTGCTGCGGCGGCGTGTATTCGCTGACGATGGGATGTCCCATCACGTAGAACACCGCGGGCAGCACGAAGCCGATCACGACCATGGCGATCTTGAGCCAATCGCCCGTCATGAACGGCATCGAGAGCATGGCCACGCCGCCGGCGCACACGCAGGCGCTCCCGAGCAGGCCGCGCGCGGCGCGCGTCGATACCCCCCGGAACACCAGCCGCTGCGCCGCGAAGGCCGCCGTGACCGACACCAGCGGGTTGACCGCCCAGGGGATCGTGGTGATCCAGGCCGCATGGGTTCCGCTGAAACCGAGCCCATTCACAAGGTACGGGGTGAACCAGGCGAGCAGGAGCGATTGCCCCCAGAACGCGCCGAACCCGACCGCGAAGCAGGAAAGCGTGGTCGGGTTGAGGATGAGGCGCCGGTAGGGAACCGCGTTTACCGGCCGATGCCCGACATGGTCAACGCTCTCGAGGTTGCCTTCCTTGCCGAGCAGCAGCCACAGGACGACCCAGACCAGACCCGCGATACCGAGGGCCCCGAAGGCGCCGTGCCAAGAGTAACGCTCGATCACCCATTCCAGCACGGGCAACGCGACCACGACGCCGGCGGCCGCGCCCTGACCGATCACCGCGGTTGGCAGGGTGCGCTCGGCGTTTGGGAACCACTTGTAGATCGCGTGCAGCGCGACCGGATAGGCCGGCCCCTCGCCCGCGCCGAGCGTCACGCGGCAGCCGATGAGCAGCGGCAAGGTCACTGGGCCGAGCATCGGGAACTGGACGCAGGCCCACAGCACGCCCATGCCAAGCAGCAGCCATTTCGTGTTGATGCGGTTGGCGGCAAAACCCACCACGACGGTCGAGGCCGAGAAGAGCACGAAGAAGCTCGATCCGACCAAGCCGAATTGCTGCGGCGTCAGTCCGAGTTCCTTCATGATCGGCACGCCGGCCAGGCCGATGATGGCCTTGTCGGCGAAGTTGATCAGCATGAAACCGAATAGCAGGGTCACCATCAGCCAAGCTGTTCGGCGCGATTCTCCTCCGACCATCGGATCGTCTCCTGTCGCGTTCACAGATCAGGTTGCGTGGGCGTTCGGGCAGAGGCGGATGTGCGACTTCAGCCGCACATCCGCTCTGGTCGGAGCGTCAAGCTCGGTAGAACGGGGCGTCGCCGCAAATCGTTACGCGGTAGCCGAACCGGCGCTGCGGATAGTAGTCCCACAGCGCTTGGTGCTGCGCGGCGCGATTGTCCCAGAACGCGACCGAGTTGGGCCGCCACTTGAAGCGGCAACTGAACGCCGGCCGCTCGACGTGACGGAACAGCATCTCGAGAAGCGCATCGCTCTCGGATTTCGCAAGCTGCGCGATGCGGGTCGTGAAGCCGCGATTGACGAAAAGCGCCTTCCGCCCGGTCTCGGGATGAGTGCGGATCACCGGATGCTCGGCAACCGGAAACTGCTGGTCGGCCGCCCGGTCCCGGTGCTGATGATTGGCGGATTTGAGGCTCTCGTGCGTGGCGGTGAGCCTGCTCAGGAACGCCTTCATCGGCTCGGAAAGCGCCTCATACGCGGCATACATGTTGGCGAACATCGTATCGCCGCCGCCGTTCTCCGGCACTTCGTGGATATGCAGGATCGAGCCCATCGGCGGCTCGGCGTCGCAAGAGACATCGGAATGCCAGACTTCGCCGGCGACCCGCTTCGAGTTCTCATCCGCCTTGATCAGCAGAATTTCGGGGTGGTCTTCGATTGGTCTTACGGCGTTCGGATGGATGTGCAGCTTCCCAAACCGGGCGCCGAACGCCTTGTGCTGCTCGATGCTCATCCGTTGATCGCGGAAGAAGATCACCAGATTGTCCAGCAGCGCGCGGTGGATCTCCGCGAATTGCTGATTGCCGAGCGGACCGGCGAGATCGACGCCGAATATCTCGGCGCCGATGGTGGGCGTCAGCTTGCGAACCTCGATGGTCGTGTCGGTCATAGTCTCCTCCTGGATTTTTCGGCTGTGGAACCGTTTGCAGGCAAGTCACCACGCGTCGTCATGCCGAGTGCGGTCATTTCGTCGCGAAGCATCGGCACACCCAATGCGACGGAATGAATGCCGAGCACGCTTACACATTGCAGCACCGCTAGGATCTCGCGCGGTGTTCCGCCAAGCTCAAGTGCGCGGCGGATGTGGCGGCGTACTCCGGGGCCGTACATGTGGGTGCAGGATGCATCGACCGCGATCGCCAGGAACTCGTACGTCTTCGGGTCGAGGACACCGGCGGCGAGTGGTGCCATCGCCATGTCCATGAACTTCTCGAGCCAGACCGGGTCCAGCTCGGCGATTGGATCCCAGTTCGAGTTCCAGTTTTCTCCCGCTCGCAGCCGGTCCAAGACCGGTGTGCCGTTCGCTCCGGCAGGCTTTGTCATCGTCTCACACCCATCCATGCGTGCTCAGGGGACGAGCACCGTGGCGCCCGTGGTCTTGCGCGCCTCCAGCGCCCGATGCGCTTCCGCGGCTTCCGCCAGCGCAAAGGCCTGCTTCGGCTCGCCGGTGATCTTTCCCGCGAGCACCAGATCGAACAGCTCCTTCGCCATATCGAGCATGTGCGCGCGCGGCGCCGCGTAGTGGATCATCGCGGGACGCGTCACCCAGATCGAGCCTTTGACCGCGAGCAACTGCGTGTCGATCACCACAGAACCCGACGATGTTCCGTTGCTGACAAGCGCCCCGCGCGGCTGCAGGCTGTCCAGCGAGGCTATCAGGGTGTCCTTGCCAACGGAGTTGTAGACGACAGGCACGCCCTTGCCGTCGGTGATCTCGCGGACGCGCTTGGCGATGTCCTCGCGCGAGGTGACGATGGTGTGGGTGCAGCCGTTGGCTTTGGCGATCGCGGCCTTCTCGTCGGTCGACACCGTGCCGATCATGGTGACGCCGAGCGCGCGTGCCCACTGACAGGCGATAAGGCCGACGCCGCCGGCGGCAGCGTGATAGAGGATCGTTTCGCCGCCTTTCAATGGATAAACCTGACGAAACAGGTACTGCGCCGTCATCCCTTTCATCATCAGCGTCGAGGCGGCGCGGTCCGGGATGCCGTCGGGCAGCGGGATCAGGACACCGGCTGGCATGACCCGGACGTCGGAATAGGCACCTTGCGGTCCGAGCAGATAGCCGACGCGGTCGCCGACCTTGATGTCGGCGACCCCCGTGCCAACCGCTTCGACCACACCGACGGCGTCCGAACCCAATCCGTTCGGCAACGACAGCGGATAGCGACCAGTGCGGAAATAGACGTCGATGAAGTTGACCGCGACATAGGTGTGACGCACCCGCGCTTCACTGGGGCCGGGATCGCCGACCTCAACCTGCTCGAGGCGGAGCACTTCGGGACCGCCGATGCGGTCGAGACGAATGGCGCGGGCCATGACGATATGTTTCCCTATGCGCTAGGCGAAAGTTGCGGCGGCCGCCAGGCCGGCAGAGTCTGCCGGCGCTACAGCACATGGTCCCGCAAGCTTGGCACGATCGGAACTGTGCCTCGCGTGCCATCGCCCTACTAAGCAGCCTGTTGGAGGGAGCGGACACTCGCGCGGTTCGGCGCAAAGCCGTTCTTCGCCAGCGTCTCTTCGATGCTGTTGTAGAAAGTGCCAATCTGCAGGATCCTCTTCGCTTCCTCGCCGGTTGCGATGTCGCGGCCGAATTCACGCGAGATGCGCACCAGTTGCTCGATCTGCTTGACCGTTCCGAACTTGCTCTTGCGATCTTGGCTCCAGATGTTGTCCTCGATGCCGCAGCGCACATGTAGGCCCATGGCGATCCCCATCATGTTGACCGGCAGCGTGTTGAGCATCGAGCTTTCCACCGTCAACGCGACGCGCTCTGGCATCGCACGCAGGAAGTTGGCGAGGTTATAGACGCTCGGCGCATCCATGCCGCCGCCGATTGCAACCCAGTTCGCCACCAGCGGACCCTTGTAGACGCCGCGGCGAATCATGCGCTCGACGGTCTCGAAGCTGTTGATGTTGTAGAACTGGAATGCGCTCTGGATGCCTTTGGCGCTCAGGCGCTTGATGTGCTCCTCCGCCCAGGTCGGGCCGGCCGGAACGACCATTTCCCGGAACGCCTCGTACAGCGCCGGCTCGCCGAGCGACGTCCCGGCATAGTCGCGCGGATCCATCTGCTCGAAGATGTTCATCTGCGCGGTGTTGACGGTGACCGTCACCTGGTCCGGTGTCGGGGTCAGCTCGGCCAGCATGTGGCGGGTGTCGTCCGACAGCCACTTCGCCTTGTCGCCTTCGCTTTCCGGCGCGAACGAGATCGAGCCGCCGACCTGCAGCACCATGTCTGGCACCGCGACGCGCAGCCGCGCCAGCAGCTCGTTGAACTTCGAGAGCCGCTTCGAGCCCTTGCCGTCAGGCTCGCGGACATGGACGTGGAGCACGGTGGCGCCGGCATTGTAGCAGTCGACCGCCTTCTGCACCTGATCGTCCATCGCGACCGCAATGTCCTCGGGGAAATCCGAAGGCAGCCATTCCGGTCCGTAGGGAGCGGCGGTGATCACCAGCTTGTCCTGGTTCTCGGGATGAAGTGCGCCGTCGAGGAAGTTCATGGTGGTTTCCTTTCTCAGGTGGAGTGGGTTGAGGTGCGGTTCAGAACGTAGCGTCGCCCTTGATGCCGGCGCGCTCCATCTTTCGATGGCAGGGCGGGTAATCCATCACGGCGTAGTGCTGGGTCGCACGGTTGTCCCAGAACGCGAACGAGTTCGGACGCCAGCGCCAGCGCACCTGGTATTCCGGGATCTGCGCCTGGCTGACGAGATACTGCAGGAGCTGAGCGGCGCCGGGCGCATAGTCCTGGCCGACGCGTACGTTCTCCGCGGTGTGGAAGTTCGTGAAATGCGTGGTGAAGCCGTTGACGAAGAGGATCTTCTCCTTCGTTTCAGGATGCGTCCGCACCACCGGGTGCTCGGCGTCGGGATATTGCGCCCTCAGCGCGTGCCGTTTCTCGATCGGCATCGCCGCGCCAAAGGTGGCCTCGATACTGTGGCGAGCGCGAAGTCCATCAATCCGCGTCTTGATATGCTGCGGCAGCTTCTCATAGGCGAGCGCCATATTGGCCCACATGGTGTCGCCGCCGACTTTTGGGCACTCAACGCAGCGCAGCACGCAACCGAATGGCGGCTGCTCGCGCCAGGTGGCGTCGCTATGCCACGAGTTCTCGTAGCGGTCGTTCGGCTGGTCCGGTGACTTGTAGATGCGAACCAGGCCGGGATGATCGGGATCGCTGCCGGCCACCGGGTGATCCTCGAGCTCGCCGAAGTAGCGTGCGAACGCGACGTGCTCGGCACGAGAAATCTCCTGGTCGCGGAAGAACAACACCCTGTGTCGCAACAGCAGCGTACGGACATCCTTCATCAGTTCCGGATCGCGTGACGCTGCGCCAAGATCGACGCTGGTGATCTCGGCACCGATCGCGCAGGTCAGGGGGGCGACCTTCAGGATTGCCGAGCAGATTGCCGGTGCCGCGACATCCGGATTGCCGGCACGCTGTGCCGCATTGGCCATGGGCTAAATCCTCCGCTTGTCGAGTTTGGTAGCGTCGCGGCCGTTCAGCCGGCTCTGGACTTGCGACGATCTGAAGCTAAGCGAAGAGGAGCCTCCGTGTTTGACCTCCTGGGACAGGCGGCTTAACATTCGGGGACATCGGGCGAGTTGCATCCAGTCGCGCTTGCCCGCGAGGAGACTGGGCGGCAGATGCCACGCCTGATCCGCGGCGCGGTGCTGAGCAATTACGTCGAGGTGGCCCGGGCGGCCGGTCTCGACCCGTACCGCATGACCGCCGAATTCCGTCTCCCGGCGACAAGTCTCACGGACCCCGAGGTCATGGTATCGGCCGCCGCCGTCGGCCGCCTGCTCGAGGCGTCAGCGGCGCGGTCGGGCAAGCCCGATTTTGGTTTGCGGCTCGCTGATCGGCGGACTGTTGCCAATCTCGGCGCGATGGCGCTGTTGGTGCGAGAACAGCCGACCGTCCGCAAGGCGCTCGACGTGCTGGTCGGCTACATGTTCTTGCACAGCGAGTCGTTGCTATTGAACATGCATGAGGAGAACGGTGACGTGATCCTGAGCCTTGCGATCGAGGTCGAGCGTCCGGTGCCGATCCGGCAGGGCGTCGAGCTTGGAATTGGTTTCCTACATCGCAGCTTCCACCAATTGTTTCGTGAGCGCTGGAAGCCGGAGGCAATCTGCTTCACTCACGCGGCGCCAGCAAAAAAGGACGCTTATCGCAAGTTCTTCGGCACCGACGTGCTGTTCAATCAGGATTTCAACGGTATCATCTGCGACGCACGGGACATCGATGCCGCCGTGCCGGCAGCCGATACCAAGATGACGCGTTACGTGCAGCAATATCTCGATACGCTGGCCGCGCACCGCAATGCGACCATGAGTGCGAGTGTGCGCGAGTGCATCTATACGATGTTGCCGTCGGGACTGTGCTCGGCGGATTCGGTCGCGGCACGGCTTGGCGTCGACCGCCGCACGGTCCACCGTCATCTCGCCCGGGAGGGCAAGACCTTTTCGTCGATCATGGACGCAGTACGCGCCGAGCTCGTCACACGTTATGTCGGAAATCGCGACCGGTCATTGGCGTCGGTCGCGGAGCTGCTCGGCTTCTCGGCGCTCAGCGCATTCTCACGCTGGTTCAGAAGCCAGTTCGGCTGCAGCGTATCGGAATGGCGCGCCGGTCGGCCAGCGGGGGTCGTCGCGCAGGGTGGCGGGTCAGCGCAAATCCACGATTGTCCCGAAATGTAAAATCGACTGACCCATCCGGTCAAACGCCGGGTGCGGGTCAGTCCTGGCCGACGCGGGCTTCGTCTTGGAACCACACTTCGATCGGCTTACCGGCGGCTTGCGGCGGCAGCGCCTGAACAGACTGGCATTTAGCTCCGTGATCTTCGGTGCCAGATCCTGGACGACCGTGGCAGCCTGCTTACCGGGCGAAAGGTCGGCTTGCACCGTCACCGTGGGCAGCCGGTCCCGGCGCCAGACGATGGGATATTCCTGGCCGTACTCGACGGACGCGATCTGGCTCAGGGGAACGGTCCGCCCATTCGGGAGCGGTACCCTGAAGGGTACGGATTGTCG
Organism: uncultured Alphaproteobacteria bacterium; assembly: GCA_963795435.1. GTDB lineage: Bacteria > Pseudomonadota > Alphaproteobacteria > Acetobacterales > Acetobacteraceae > JAFKFI01. The sequence continues at coordinate 946,802 of CAWCHV010000007.1, read as the reverse complement.
ACAGCGACATGCGCTGTTCGGCAGAGGCCCGGACCAGTACATCCACGAGGTGAATCCCGCTTCGCACCTGGGTGGCAGTGACGCCGGTTAGGACAGCGTTCAGGGACAGGGCGACCTGCTGCGAGCTGAGGCCCAGAAGGCGGACCTGATCCTGATCGACCCTGATTCTGATCGTGCGCGCCGGTTCCATCCAGTTGTAGCTGACGTTCCCGGCGCCAGGGTCGGATCCGATCGCTTCTGCGACCTTGGAGGCGATCGTGCGCACCTGGTCCGCTTCCGGTCCGCTCACGCGGTACCTGAAGCGGCCACCCGACCGGCGGGCCGAGCTCCAGCGGATAGACCCGGCCCACAACGCTTGGGAACTCGGTCGCCAGCGCCTGTTCGAGCCTTGCTTTCACCTTGTCGCACTGCTCCACGCCCTTGGTGACGACTACGGCCTGGGCAAAGAAGTCGTTGGGGAGCTGGACGTTGAGGGGCAGATAGAAACGAATGGCGCCCTGCCCGACATACGTGCTCCAGTGGTCCACGTCTTGATCGGCCTCGAGGAGCTTATCAAGCCGGGCCGAGACGTCCCGGCTTGCGTAGATTGAGGCGTTCTCGGGCAGTTGCAGATCGACAAGCAGCTCGGGCTGATCGGATGACGGGAAGAACTGCTGCGGGACGAAGCGCATGCCGCACAGCGCTGCTCCGAACAGGCCTAGCGTGACGAGGATAGTAACCCAGCGCGCCCGCATCGCCAGCACAAGCAAGCGGCGGAAGCTGAGCATGATCGGGCCAGGCTCCTCCGAGTGCGCAGCCTTGGGCTTCTTCAGGACCCAGACGCCGAGCAGGGCGGCAAAGAGGACGGCGGCGACCCAGGAGATGATCAGCGCGAGGGCGACGACCGCGAAAATCGAGAAGGTGTATTCGCCCGCGGCGCTGCGTGCGAAACCGATGGGCACGAAGCCTGCGATGGTGACCAGCGTGCCGGTGAGCATCGGAAAGGCGGTCGATGTGTAGGCGAAGCTAGAGCGGGATGACATTACGTCCGTCATAGCCTGAGTTGGCGAGATAGTTGGCGCATTCCTGGGGCGTGTAGGTTTTGAGCAGCTGGCCGATGAGGGTGCAGACGGCTTCTCGGCTTCGAGCGGCGGCCTTGCGCAGGAGGTGTTTGAGTTTGGCGAACACCTGCTCGATCGGGTTCAGGTCGGGCGAATATTTCGGCAGCAGGAGCAGACGTGCACCGGTGTTGCGTATGGCGCGCCGTATCGCTGGGCTTTTGTGGCAGGCGAGGTTGTCGGCCATGACCACGTCGCCGTGGCGTAAGGTCGGTACCAGCACCTGCTCGACATAGGCCAGGAAGCTTTCGTGGTTGATCGCGCCATCGAGCAGGAATGGCGCCTCGATCCGGTCGTGGCGGAGGGCAGCCAGAAACGTCATGGTGTTCCAGTGGCCGTACGGCGCACGGCCCGGCAAGCGGCTGCCCTTGGGCGCCCAGCCACGGAGCGGGGCCATGTTCGTCTTGGTCCATGTTTCGTCGATAAACACCAGACGCTTGGGATCGATCCACCCTTGATAGCGCTGCCACTGCGCCCGCCGTCGGGCGACGTCGGGGCGATCGCGCTCGCTGGCCTGAACGGTCTTTTTTTATGCGTCAGCCCCTCGGCGTGCACGAAACGCCAGACCGATACATAGTCGACCTTGAGGCCCCGCTCGACGGCGAGCTCGCTCACCAGGCCGCGCAAGGTAAAGTCGCCACCCTTGCAGCGCGCCAGCAGCCAATCGCGGTGCACCCCCGAAAGCGTGGCCGGCTGGTGTCCGCCGATCTGCCCAGGTGCCAAGCTCCCCGTCTGCCGGAATCGATTGACCCAGGCGTTGGCCGTGCTGACGGCAACCCCGAACCGCGCCGCCGCCTGGTTGCCCGACAATCCGTCGCGCACCACCGCCATCACCACCCGCTCGCGTAGATCCTTGGACAAGGGCTTTGCCATCCGCTGCTGGCCTCCAACCCAGCCAGCAGCTTGAATCAGATCACGTCCGCGTCGGGAAAGCCCAATTCGACGCGACGTCATCCCGCTCTAGCAGCGCGCTCCTTGTCCTCGCCCTGCTCCAGATGCGTCACCATCATTTCGACCGTGATCATGGCGTCGTCGACCAGTAGGCCGAGGGCGATGATGAGGGCGCCCAGCGAAATTCGCTGAAGGTCGATATACAAGATCTCCATTGCCACGAACACCGCCGCGAGTACCAGCGGGATTGCGAGGGCGACCACGGCACCTGCGCGCAAGCCAAGGCTGAGCAGGCTGACGCCAAGCACGATGCCAACTGCCTCCCACAGGGCTTTCATGAACTCGTCCGCGGCATGCTCGACGGTAGCCGGCTGGTCGGCGATCAGGGTCGGCTCGATCCCGACGGGCAGTTTCGCCGCGATCTCGGTCATGGCTTTTGCGACGTTGCGCCCCAGTGCCAGGACGTCGCCTCCCTTGCGCACCGCGATGGCAAGCCCGATGGCGTCATGTCCGTTGACGCGGAATATTGGCTGGGCCGGATCGGCCGGGCCGCGTGTCACGCGCGCGATCTCGCCGAGGCGAATTATCCGGTCGTTGGCAACGAAGTTGATCGCCAGGACGTCCTGTTCGGAGCGGAACGCACCCGAGACACGGACGAGGATTTTCTCGTCTCCGGTCTGTACCACACCTGCGGGGGTGACGGCGTTCTGCGCCTGTAGCGCGGCGATCAGGGTGGCGCGGTCGATCCCCAGACCCGCCAATTGCTCGGTGGAGAACTCTACGTAAACGCGCTCGTCCTGCGCGCCGAGAATATCGATTTTGGAGATATCCGGCAGCCGCAGCAGCTGCTTGCGAACATCGACGACGTGGTCCCTCAACTCCCGATGCGTGAATCCGTCGGCGGTAAAGCCATAGACGATTCCATAGGTATCGCCGAAGTCGCTGTTGAACCCGGGGCCGACGACACCCTGGGGCAGCGTGTTGCTGATGTCGCGCACCTTCTCGCGCACCTGCTGCCAGATGTCCGGTACCTGAGCCGGCGGCGTCGAGTCTTTCAGGTTGACGAAGATTGTGGCCTGCCCGGCGCTCGTGTAGCTCTTCAGGTAGTCCAGGTTCGGCGTTTCCTGCAGCTTGCTTTCAATGCGATCGGTGATCTGCTCGAGCGTGTCGCTGACGGTGGCACCCGGCCATGCGGCTTGCACGACCATGGTCTTGACGGTGAAGTCTGGATCTTCGCTCCGTCCGAGCCGCAGGTAGGACGCGATGCCCGCCACCACGATGACCAGCATGAAATAGGTCACCAGCGAACGGTGCCGGAGCGCCCATTCGGACAGGTTGAAGCGCTTCACGACGTAGCTCCCAGGACATGGACCTTCTGGCCCGGGCGAAGCACCTGGACGCCGGCCGTAACCACGACCTCTCCGATCTCCAGCCCCTGCGAGATCAGGACGGAAGCCGGGTCGTACCGCGAGACATCCACGTTGCGCAGCGAGACGGTCTGACTCTGCGGATCAACCACCCATACGGCTGGACGTCCGCTTGCCTGCGCGAGCGCGCTTGGCGGCACCTCAACCCCGGGAGGCGCGGAGAGCTTTATGCTGCCGGCGACGGTGGACCCGAGCTCCATGCCCTGGGGCGGATCAATGATACCGACCTTGACCTGGAATGTCCGGGACGCGGCCCTCGTGCGCCCGGATTGGTCGTCGGCCGACATGGGGTTGAAGCAGCAGCTTGGCTTGGGCCATCAAGCGGAAGACCCGCTTGTGGTTGACGGGTGCGACGCCGGAGGCCCGACGAGCCCGGTTCAGCAACCGTAATCCGTCGATAGCCGTAAGTGGGGCGGGCGTCGGTGAGCTGTCGGATGGCGGCCATCAGCTCGTCGTCGCCCTGGCGCTGATAGCGGCCTCGGCGCTTCGACGATCCGCGGACCTGCTCGACCAGGTTGAAACGCGCGACACCAAGCGTGTCGGCCACGACCTTCACCGGGAACCGCCGGTGGCGGCGACGGCAACCGCCAGAGCGGCTTTTTCCCCCGCGCGGCGGCCAATGCCTCCTTAAGCACCTCGACCTCAAGCGTCTTGCGGCCGAGCAGACGTTCCAGCTCGCGACGCGCTGTTCGAGCGCTCGAGCGCGGCTGACGACGACAACGTCCTCGTCGGCTTTGATCGCCATCTGGCCTCCCTGGATCATCAGGCTTCATCCGCTTCGCGGCTGAAGCCAGTTGAACAGGAGGCTCGGCGATTGGGCCGCAAAGCGGACCAATCCGTGGATCGAGCCACGGCCGAAACCGTCATGCCGGGCAGCATGGTCTCCTCGACCAGCGCCAGCTTGTGCTCGGCACTGTAACGCCGACGGCGCTTCTGGCCGGCGATGATTTCGACACGCTCGGTGGTGTTACGCCTAGGCGTAAGCCTAGGCGGCGATCAGGCGCAAGCGCATCGACGTGACATACCGCGATGCCGCGCTCGAGCAACTCATGCGGATGCCGATCACGATTGACGCGGAAACCGACGCGCGGGCTTGGTCGGCGACATTGCAATTGCCCGATCGGTTCAGGCTCTCTCTCTACGACGCCGCCTATTTGGAACTCGCGCATCGCGAGCGCCTGCCGCTCGCGAGCCTGGATCGGCCGCTGCGCCACGGCTCCGGGATGCTGGGACTAGAATCTGCTCGGAAGGGTCGGCTGAGCGGAGCGCATCCTCCGTCATCCTGGCGGCGTGAGCGGCTGCCGCCCGGTGTGAGTCAATCTTGGAGTGCACGGCTAGATTGCATCGCTGCAACCGTTGGGGGGTTGTGACAGATCGAAAAGGGTCGTTAAATCTCCGGTATTGATCGGAGCGCGATACACATGCTGTCGCAATCCCTGGCGCGCGAGATGCATCGTCAACTGGACGGACGACCTCGTCTGCGATCACTGGCCAAATCACTGGACCTGCACGCCTCGCGTGCCTTGCATACCGTCGCGGGCGTCGTGCCGGCGGTGATCTCTCCGCATCCGCGACAGCTCACCGTCGCGATTACTGCGCAGTGCAACCTGCGTTGCCAGGGGTGTCGCTACGGCCGCGATTTCATGCCCGGCGAGTTGCTTTCGCTGGCGGAGATGCGCGACGTGCTGGACGATGCCAAGGCGGCCGGAGTCGGCACGGTGCGACTCTACGGCGGCGAGCCGCTGCTGCATCCCGATCTGGCCGGGATGGTCCGCCACGCTATTGGGCTCGGACTGCGATGCTACATCACGTCGAACGGCACCCATCTCGGCCTCAAGATGCCGGCGCTGTACGACGCGGGACTACGCCAGGTGACGATCGGGTTCTACGGCATTGGCGACCGTTATGACGACTACACGCAACGGCGCGGGCATTTCACCCGGTTGGAGCGGAGCCTGCAATCGGTGCGGGACCGCTATGACAGTGCCGTCGAGCTGCAGCTCAATTTCGTGCTGTTGCGGGACACGTGCAATTTGACTGATCTGGCCGCGGCGTGGGCGTTCGCCAAGCGGTTCGACATGTTTTTCCATGTCGATCTGGTCAATTTCTCGGTGCCGTTCTTCGTGCAAGGCATGGACAACGAGCTGCACCTCGCCGCTCGGGACCGACCTTGCGCGGAGGCGGTCGCCGTCGAGATGGTGCGGCTCAAGCGCGCGGAACCGGATCGCTTCCTCCACACGGTCGAGTTCCTGCGATCGGTGCCGGACTGGCTCATCAAGGGTCCGGACATGCGCGTGCCCTGCGATGCCTACGAACTCCTGTGGATCGGGGCGGACGGAACCGTGCAGCTCTGTGATGCCGCGCTGCCGCTCGGCAATATCCGCGAGCGTCGGCTGCGCGACATCATGTTCACCGACACGCACCGCAAGGCCGCGCGGGACGGGTTTCGGCTCAACTGTCCCAATTGCACTTGCAAGGTGCAATCAAGAATTCAGAAGCATGGTGCTTCGTTGCGACGCTATGGAGCGCCGCTTCCCGGCGAGGGGACCTGATATGCCGCTCGACGCAGGCAACCCCGGAGCCGTGCCGCCTATCCGATCTCTCACCAACCGCGTGCGAGACGCAGCCAGGAATGCGGCGCGCGCCAATCCGGTCGTGAAGCGGTCCATCAAGGAGGCGGAGTACGGGCTTGGCGCCCTGGAGCACGGGCTGGGCCGGATGGTACCTGCGGTCATCCAGCCCCGGCCGCGCCGCATCACGATCGCCGTGACGGCATACTGCAATTTGCGCTGGATCGGGTGCCGCTACGGCCGCGACTTCATGCCCGGCCAGCAGCTCACGCTCGACGAGGTCAAGGGATTGCTGGACGACGCCAGGGCAGCGGGAGTTCGAGACGGTCCGTCTCTATGGTGGTGAGCCGCTGCTGCATCGCGATCTGCCGGAGATGGTCCGCCATGCGGTCGGGATCGGCCTCTCCACCTATGTCACGACCAACGGCATCCTGCTGCGGCAGAAGATCGACGCGCTGTACGCGGCGGGCCTGCGTGACATCACCATCGGCTTCTACGGCACGGAGGGCGAGTACGACGGCTATACGCAGCGCCCCGGTCGCTTCGCGCGGCTCGAGGAGGGATTGGAATACGCCCGTTCGCGCTACGGTTCGGCGCTGTCCTTGCAGCTCAACTACCTCATCATGCGCCCGAGCTGCGGCTTTGACGCGCTGCACGCCGGCTGGGCCTTCGCCGAACGCTTCGGCATGACATTCCACACCGATCTGATCCACTATTCGCTGCCCTACTTCACCGACGGCAAGGAAGGCGACCTGCAATTTGGACCGGAGGACGCAGCGGCTCTCGGCGTATTGGTCGCCGAACTCGCCCGGCTGAAACAGGCGCATCCCGAGCGCATCCGCGAAAGCGCGGCGAGCATCAACTCCATCCCGGACTGGCTGCTCAAGGGGCCGGGGATGCGGGTGCCGTGCGATGCGCGGAAGCTCATCTGGGTCGGCGCCGACGGCACCGTGCAGCTTTGCTACGTCACGTTCAAGCTCGGCAATATCCGCGAGCGGCGGCTGCGCGAGATGCTGTTCACGCCGACGCATCGCCGGGCCGCGCGGGATGCGTTCAGCCTCAATTGCCCGAATTGTCATTGCGAACGGGACGAGCGGATCCTGAAGCACCTGCCGAGCCGGCTGCGATATTCCGGTTCGCCTGCCTCGGCCTGACGGGCCGCGCGCCTGCGTAAAGCCGCGCGTAAGCCGCCCATTCGCTCTCAGACCCGAAATCGAGTGAGCGTCGGCGCGCGGCGGCCGCGAGGCGAGTCCGGAGCGCCGGGTCGGTCGCAAGTGTGGTCAACGCTCGTGCCAACTCGTAAGGCTCTCGCGGCGGCACGAGCAGGCCTGCGACTGGCGCGTCGGGGCCGCCTTGCAGCAGATGTGGGATGCCCCCCACGTCCGTCGCGACGACCGGCAGCCCGCACGCCATGCCCTCTAGCAGCGCCAGCGGTGTCCCTTCATGGTCTGAACACAGAACCATCGCGTCGAGACTGCGCAGCAGCGGCGGCATGTCCGTCACCTGAGGAACGAAGCGAACATTCGCCAGGGCCGCCGCGCGGGTTCGCATCGCATCTAGCTCGGGCCCTTGGCCGACCAGGACGAAGACGATCCGTGCTTGTTCGTTGTCAAGGCGTTCCGCGGCGTCGAGCAGGTCGATGTGCCGTTTGACCGGATCGAACCGCGCGATCTGCCCGACCAGGAAATCCTGCTCACCGAGGCCGAGCCGGTCCCGCCAGCCTCCTGTCGGTCCGGTGGGGGCATAGCGGTCGGTCTCGACGCCGTTGCGGATGACATCACATCGTCCGAGCCATCCCGCGTCCACGAGCAATCCGGCGAGGTCGTCCGAGACCGCGACTACGTTTGCCGCGACGGCCGCTGCGCGGGCTAGGCATCTCGCGCCACGGCCGCCGCCCTGGCTCGGCCATGCGTGGAAGGTGGTGATCACCCGGATGCGGGCGGGAAGTGCCAATACCGCCGCGAGCACGGCGTAGAACAGCGCCGTGTCGTTGTGGGCATGGACGACTTGCGCGCCGAGGTCGCGTAGTTTCTTCGCCAGCCTGCGGGCGAACCGGACGTCGACGCCCGGCCCGCGCCTTAGATGGATCGCGGGCACGTCTCCAGGGTCGAAATCGAACTCGGCCGAGCGGAACGGAGTATCGTAGAGCATCAGTGACACGCGGTGACCGTCGAACATGGCGCGCCGCGCCAGTCGCAGAGCGACCCGCTCCTTCCCGCCGATCCGCAGACCGCTCAGGAGGTGGACAATGCAAGCCATCAGCCGGAATTCCTGTGTCGGGCTGTCGATGCCGCCAATGTACGACGTTGGCCCAAATCGACAACGAAGGCTCGACTGGGGGCCAATCAGGCTGTAGATTGATCCAATACAACAAGATTGGGACGCCAAAGGCAGAAGCCGGCGCCCTTGATCCAACCGGGAGACGTCATGGACAGCAGGATCATCGCCGGCCTCGGCCGCCGTTCGCTCATCAAGGCCGGCGTGGCCCTCGGGGCCTTGCCGCTCGCCGCACCCGCCATCATCCAGGCGCGAGGAGAGTCGCCGATCAAGATCGGCATGATCGACCCGCTCACCGGCGTCTACTCCGCCTTCGCGCAAAGCGAGGTTCAGGGTGCCCAATATGCCGTGGCCTCGCTGAACAAGAGCGGCGGCATCATGGGCCGGCAGATCGAACTGCTGGTGGAGGACAGCGCCAATGACGTCGGCACCGGGGTGCAGAAGGCGCGCAAGCTGATCGATCGGGATCAGGTGAATGCGATCTTCGGCGACGTCAACTCGGCGATCGCCTACGCCATCGCGGGAGTGACGGGCGAGAAGAAGGTGTTCCACATCGTTCCCGGCGGCCATACCGACCCGATTACCGGGAAGGACTGCAAGTGGAACGTGTTTCGCATCTGCAACACGACGGCGATGGACGCCGCGGCGATCTCTGGCACCCTGATCGAGAAATTCGGCAAGCGCTGGTTCTTCATCACGCCCGACTATGCCTACGGCCACACCTTGCAGGACGCGTTCATCAAGAACCTGAAGAAGGCGGGTGGCGAATACGAGGGCGACATGTTGCCGCTGAGCACCTCGGATTTCTCCGCGACCCTGATCAAGGCGAAGGCCTACAAGCCGCAGGTCCTGCTCAACAACATGGGCGGCCAGGCGCAGGTCAACTGCATGAAGCAATTCATCCAGTTCGGCATGAACAAGGAGATGGCGCTCGGCGGCGCGCTGTTCGAGCTCGAGGCGATCCTCTCGGTCCCCCCCGAGGCGCGGTCCGGCTGGTGGGATATGGAGTGGTGGTGGGATCAGCCCGGCGTGCCGCACGTCGCCGAGTTCGTCGCCGGCATCAAGGCGGCGACCAACAAGCCGGCATCGGCGCGCCACTGGTTCGGCTTCGTCGCCGTGCATACGGTCAAGCTCGCGGCCGAGAAGGCCAAGAGCCTGGAAGCTGTCAAGATGGCGCACGCGCTCGAGGACGAGGCGCTGCCGCCCGAGGTGGCGCTGCAGCCGGGCAAGATCGCCTATCGCGCGGGCGACCATGAGCTGATGGCGAACATCTTCACCGGCGAGGTCCATCCGGCGAAGGGCGGCAACCCGGACAACGTGTTCACCACCGCCAAGCTGGTCCCGGGCGAGACCGCCGCGGGGCCGGTGGCCGATACCGGCTGTCACATGACGTTCCCCTCGGCCTAGCCGCGCTTGTCCCAGGCGTCGCGGGCCTTGTCGTTCGGAGCCGCTTTCGGCCGCGCGCCGGAAGCGGCTCGTCCCATGCATCGCGCAAGAGGGGGAGCGGCGGATGCTGCAACTCGTTCTGTTCAACGTGTTCAACGGGCTCATCATCGGCGCTTTCTACGTGCTGATGGCGCTCGGTCTGGCGATGATCCTCAACCTCAGCAACGTCATCAATTTCGCGCACGGCAACTTCCTCGCACTCGGCGGATACCTCGCCTTCGTGCTCACGCCCTATACCGGCTTCTGGGGCGCGTTGCTGATCTCGCCGCTGCTCACCGCCATCCTCGGGCTGCTGCTGGAACGCTTCCTGATCCGCAAGCTGTACGGCCGCGATCCGGTCTATAGCCTGCTCCTCACCTTCGGGCTTGCCTTCATCATCCAGGATGTCTGCCGCTACATCTGGGGACCGAACGGGCTGCCGGTGACGGTGCCGCCGAGCCTGTCCATGCCGCTCAGCGACGAGCTGTTCTTCGTCACCGGCTATCGGCTGTTCATGGTCGCGGTGGTGATCGTCGCGGTGGTCGCGCTGTTCCTGTTCCTGCGCTACTCGCGGATGGGAATGCGCATCCGCGCTGGAACGCTCGATCTCGAGACGGTGGCGGCCCTTGGCATCAACGTCCGGCTGCTGCGCTCGCTGAACTTCGCGGTCGGCATCTTTCTCGCCGGGTTGGCCGGCGTGCTGGCGGGCGGCCAGATCGGGCTCAACCCGAACATGGGCGACGACCTGCTGATGCCGAGCTTCATCGCGATCATCGTGGGCGGCGTCGGCAGCCTGACCGGCACGTTGTTCGGCGGCCTGCTGATCGGCGTCGCGGCGGCGCTGACGACGGTGTTCTATCCGAGTGCCAGCGAGGCGGTGATCTACATCATCATGATGCTGGTGCTGCTGATCCGGCCTCGCGGGCTGATGGGCGAGGAAGGGATGCTGACATGAGCACCACCACGCTCGACACGGTGCTCGAGCGTCCTGGGCAGCGGAGCTGGCTGCCGACCTTGGCGATCTGGATCGTGCTGCTTACCGTGCCGCTTTGGCTGCCGTGGATCGGCGGCTACACGGCCCTCGCCGGGCGCGTGCTGGTGCTCGGGCTGGCGGCGATGGCGCTGAACTTCCTGCTCGGCTTCACCGGCGTGATGTCGTTCGGCCACGCCGCCTATTTCGGCCTCGGCTGCTATGGCACGGGACTCACTCTGAAATACCTCTCCGACAGCACGCCGCTCGCGATGCTCGCCGGCATCCTGCTGGGGGGCATCGCGGGCACGCTGTTCGGCGCGCTGATCGTCCGCCGCCGCGGCGTCTATTTCGCGATGGTGACGATCGCCTTCGGGCAGATCTGCTACTACGTCGCCTATCGCTGGAACAGCCTGACCGGCGGCGACGACGGGCTGCGCGGGTTCCAACGCCAGCCGCTGCATATCGGCGCCTGGACCATCGACATCCAGAACAACCCGGTGCTGTTCTACTATTTCATCGCCGCGGTGTTCGCGATCTGCGTCGGGCTGATGGCGTTCCTGCTGCGCTCGCCGTTCGGCCGCACCCTGCTGGCGATTCGGGAAAACGAGCGGCGCGCGCGCTTTCTCGGCATCCCCGTCGAGCGGCATATTTGGCTGTCGTTCTCGATCTCCTGCTTCTTCGCCGCCGCCGCCGGCTCGCTTTACGCGCTGCTCAACAACTTCGCCGATCCGATGACCTTGCACTACACGCTGTCGGGAGAGATCGTCATCATGGCGGTGATGGGCGGGATGCGCGCCTTCTGGGGGCCGCTGGTCGGCGCCGCCGTATTCGTCGTGCTGCAGGATTACATCTCGTCCATGACGGTGAACTGGATGAGCTTCATCGGGCTGCTGTTCGTGCTGGTGGTGCTGTTCTTCCCGCGCGGACTGCTCGGCTTCGTGCGCGCATATAGCGAGAAGTGAGGGGCTCGTGACCATCATGCTGGAGGCGCGAGGCGTCACCAAGGCGTTCGGCAGCCTGGTCGCGGTGAACAATGTGTCGCTCGCCGTCGCACCGGGCGAGCTGCGCGCCATCATCGGCCCGAACGGTGCCGGCAAGACGACGTTCTTCAATATGATAACGGGCTTCTTCTCGCCCAGCTCCGGCGAGATTGTCGTCGAGGGGCGCGACATCACCCGCTTCAGCGCGCAGCAGCGGGTCGAGCTCGGCATGGCCCGCACCTTCCAGATCACCGAGATCTTCCCGGAGCTCTCGGCGCGAGAGAACGTGCGGATCGCCGTCGAGGTGGCGAGCGGCTACCGGCTGCGGCCGTGGCTCAGCCGTGCCGCGCGGGTTCGCGTGCGCGAGAGGATCGACGAGATCCTCACATCGGCCGGCCTGACCAAGCAGGCTGACCGGCTAGTAGGCGAACTGTCGCACGGCGACCAGCGGGCCGCCGAGATCGCGATGGCCCTGGCCCTCAAGCCGCGCATCCTGCTGCTCGACGAGCCGACCGCGGGCATGGGCGAGCAGGAGACCTTTCACGTCGCCAGCCTGATCCGCCGGCTGCACAAGCACAGCTCCTACACCATCGTGCTGATCGAGCATGACATGCGCGTGGTGTTCAACCTCGCCGACCGCATCACCGTGCTCGACCAGGGCGGCCTGCTCGCGGAAGGCACGCCGACCGAGATTGCGGACAACCCGGCGGTGCAGGCCGCCTATCTGGGAAGCGCGAAATGAACGCGCTGGAAGCCGCCGGGCTCAACACGTTCTACGGCAAGAGCCACATCCTCTACGACGTCGCGCTGACCGTCGCGGACGGGCAGATCACGACGCTGCTCGGCCGCAACGGCGCCGGCAAGACGACCACCTTGCGCAGCCTCGTCGGTCTGACGCCGCCGCGCACCGGAACCGTGAAAATCTTCGGCCGCGAGACCACGCGCATTCCGCCGTTCCGCGTCGCCGCGCTGGGCGTCGGCTACGTTCCGGAGGGGCGCAAGATCTTTCCCAACCTCACGGTGGACGACAATCTGCGCGTGCCGTTGGAGCGGCCCGGACCGTGGACCATCGACCGGGTGTACGGCCTGTTTCCGCGCCTCGGCGAGCGCAAGCGCAATTTCGGCCGCCAGCTCTCCGGCGGCGAACAGGAGATGCTGTCGATCGCGCGCGCGTTGCTGCTGAACCCCAAGCTGCTGATCCTCGACGAGCCTTCGCAAGGCCTCGCACCTCTGATCGTGCGCGAGGTGTTCCGTATCGTCGCGCAGATGCGCGCCGAGGGCATCGCGGTGCTGCTGGTCGAGCAGAACGTGCGTGCGAGCCTCGACATCGCCGATCATGCCTTCGTGCTGGACCACGGCATCATGGTGTGGTCCGGCACGGCGGCGGAATTGTCGTCCGACGAGGATCGCATCCAGGCACTCGCAGGCGCGTCGGCCGAGCAATGGTCGTTCGACACGGCCGACCCTGTGCTGGCCGACTGACGCGGCGTTACTCCGGCTGCGCGCTCGGCACCAATTCCCGCACCCGCGCGGCGGGATCGGGGATGTGCAGGAAGAACGCGCAGACGAAGGAGGCGATGAGGCCGAGCAGGGCCAGCCCGTACAGCCCGCCCGCAAAGCCGCCCGTCGCGTCCTTCATCACGCCGACATACCACGGCCCGAAGAAGCCGCCGAGATTGCCGATGGAGTTGATCCACGCGATCGAGGCGGCGGCGGCCGTGCCGGTCAAGAACATCGGCGGCATCGCCCAGAACGGACCCTTCGAGCCGTAGAAGCCGATCGCCGCGATCGACATGCCGACCAGCGCCCACCAGGTTCCCATCGTCAGCCCGGCGATGACCAGACCGACTGTGGAGACGACGCACGCGGCCAGCAGGTTCCAGCGGCGCTCGTTCATGCGGTCGGAGACGCGGCCCCACAGGACAAGCGAGATGCCGCCGCAGATATACGGGATCATCGTCAGCCAGCCGACCGTCATGTTGCTGAATGTGCCGAGCGATTTGATGATCTGCGGGATGAAGATGAGCATCCCGAGGCTCGCGGTGACGATGCCGAGATAGTTGAGCGACAGCAGCAGCACCTTCGGGTCGAACATCCCCTGCCAGACGCTGAAGGTTCGCACCGCCTCCTTGGCGCGCCGCTCGGCGGCAAGCTTGGTGGCGAGCCAGCTTCGTTCCTCGGCGGTCAGGAAGCTTGCCTGCTCCGGCCGGTCGGTCAGCCAGAACAAGGTGGCAATGCCGATCAGGATGGTCGGGATCGCCTCTGCGATGTACATGACCTGCCAGCCGCGCAGGCCGAACAATCCGTCGAGACCGAGCAGCGCGGTGGAGAGCGGCGCGCCGGCGGCGACCGCGATCGGCAGCCCGATGAGAAAGCCCGAGACGATGCGGGCGTGGTGATGGCTCGGGAACCAGTAGGTGAAATAGAGCACGATGCCCGGAAAGAACCCGGCCTCGGCGGCGCCCAGCAGGAAGCGCAGAACGGAGAAGCTGGTGGGTCCGGTGACGAGCGCGGTCAATCCGGCGAACAGCCCCCAGGTGATCATGATGCGGGCGATCCACAGCCGCGCGCCCACCTTCTCCATGACGATGTTGCTCGGCACCTCGAAGATGAAATAGCCCCAGTAGAACGTGCCGGCCGCGAAACCGAACGCGGTCGCCGACATGTCGAGATCGCCGCGCATCGTCAGCCCGGCGAAACTCACGTTGATCCGGTCGACATAGGCGAGGAAATAGCTCAGGATCGCGAACGGCAGCAGGCGCACATAGATCTTGCGCATGGCCGATTTTTCGATGGCCGCATTCATCCGTCTTCTCCCGTGGCCCGTTTCCGCCGCTGTACCCGCCGGCGGGCGAATCAGGGCGATTGTTGCGAATGATAGCGGAGAGAGCTCGGTCGGGTCATCTGTTTGTGCGGCGATCGTGCGGCAGCCATCAGCCCTTGCGAGGCGCGATTCCGAGCGTCTATGCCGAGCCACATGCACTGCACTCCCGAAGGAGCTTCGATGCGACACAGATTGTGGCTTCCAGCCGTCTTTCTCCTGCTCGGCATGACGGCCTGCAGCAGCAGCAGCGGCGGAAGCGGCGGCTCCGCGCCGCCGCCGAAGGTGATCGTAGTGCCGTCCGGGCAGTCCCCCCTATGCAGCGACGGCTCCGCGCCGCCCTGCCACTACTAGACCGCGCCACCCCCGGTCATGGTCCGCGGAAGGCCGACTATCCACGACTCTCTTGGATGCCCGCAAAGTCGTGGGTGCCCGCGACAAGCACGGGCATGACGGTGAATGTGCGGTCTGCCTTCACACTCCAACCTGGGTGGAGTGCCGACCTGGGATGAAGCGCTGGGCGGCCGCGCCGGTCACGGAACACAGCGCGGCCTCCCGCGCCCGGGCCATCGCCTGTCCGGCGAAGACCACGCCGGTTGGATCGACCGGCGCTCCCGCCGCGCGCAGGGCGTCGACGGCCCAGGTGTTGCAAGTATGTGTGAGCGTGTAGGTGTCGGTCGCGGCGTAGAACACGCCGCCGGGGAACGGCGCCGGGTCGATCAGCAGCGGCTTTCCCGCGCGGTCCTTGCGCAACCCCGCCCACAGATAATTCGAGAGCGCCTGCGCGCCGCCGGCCGGGAGGCGCAGGACGACGACGGATGCGGCGTCATAGGCCTGGTCGGGCATCACGCTCAGGCCGGTGACCAGGATGGCGCCGGGGCCGGGTACCGGGCCGAGCAGATATTCGCTCCAGTCATCGGCCGGCGCGGTGAGAAAGGTGCGCTTGCCGTAGCTGAAGACCAGCGAGGCGACACCGGGGTAGATCGCGCGAAAGCTGGCGGCCGGCCCGGACAACTCGCTTGCCGGGATGCCGATATCGGTGTGCCATCCGTGATCGACGATATAAACCACGTCACGGCTAGGCGCGGCATGGCCGCAGGTGGCGGCCGGGGGCGTCGCGCAGCCGGCGAGGGCGCCGATCAGGAGGGGCGCGAGGAGCAGCCTGAAGCTGAAAAGCATATGGGTCCGTGTAGATCAGGGGTCGCTGCCTCGCCAGTGGCGAGAGGCGGAACTTGAGCCAGATCGGGGGAACGGCGATGCGCGAGGACGATCTCAGGCCGTCGGAGAACATCGAGGATCGGCGCGGCGGCGGCTTCACGGCGCGCGGCGGCGGCCTCGGCATCGGGGCGGTGGTGGTGCTCACGCTGCTTGGCTGGGCGCTCGGCATCAATCCCGCCGCTCTCATCGGCGGCGCCGAGATGGTGGCCGGCGGCGGCAACGGCGCGCCCAGCCAGTCAATGCCCGCGCGCACGGGCGCACCCACCGACCAGATCGGCAATTTCGTGGCGCGGGTGCTTGGCGAGACCGAGGACGTGTGGTCCGAGGTGCTGCCCGCGCAGGCGAACCGGCAGTACGAGAAGCCGATCCTGGTGCTGTTCTCGGGCGCGACCCGTTCCGCGTGCGGCACGGCGCAGTCGGCGATGGGGCCATTCTACTGCCCGCTCGACCGCAAGCTGTATCTCGACACGTCGTTCTTCCAGGACATGCAGCGCCGCTTCGGCGGCGGCGGCGATTTCGCCTATGCCTACGTGATCTCGCACGAGGTCGGGCATCACGTGCAGAACCTGATCGGCTTGCTGCCTAAGGTGCAGCGGGCGCAACAGAACGCGCCGGATCGCGCGACCGCCAACGCCATCTCGGTGCGCGTCGAACTGATGGCCGACTGCTTCGCCGGCGTGTGGGCCAACAAGATGAACCAGCGCCACGGCAACATCGACGAGAGCGACGTCCGCCAGGCGGTGCGGGCGGCCAGCGCGATCGGCGACGACCGGCTGGAGAAGCGGTCACAGGGCTACGCCGTGCCCGACAGCTTCACCCACGGAACATCGGAGCAGCGCGTCCGCTGGCTGACCACCGGCCTCAAGACCGGCAGCATCAGGGCGTGCGACACGTTCGGGGCTCAGGCCCTGTGAGCGACCCTTACGGCACGGGCTTCGGCATCGCCGAGGAGTGGTGGTGCACGATCAGCCACGTCCCATGTGACGGCGCGTAGACGAACGTGTAGCGCGCGTGCACCGTGCTGTGGCTGCCCGGCTGCTCGCCGTCGAGCGTGAAGGTGTAGGTGCCAACATCGTAGGCTACGTTGCAGCCGATATGGATGATCCGCTTGTCGATCGCCCCGTGCGGCGAGTTCTTGAGAAATGAAACGAAATAGCCGCGGATCGCTGCCGGCCCGACCAGCGGGCCGTTCTCCACCGTCGGCAGCAGCGTCGCGTCGGCCGCATAGTTGCCGGTGACCGCGTCCGGGTTCTTGGTGGCGAGCGTCTTGTTCCAGCGGTCGAACAGTGCTTCGACCTGTGCGGGCGTGATATGCGCGCAGGCCGGGGCGTCGCGGGCCCGCGCGACCTCCGGCGCGGCGAGTGCGGCGATGAGCGCGACGGCGGCGAGGGCGGGTGGCAGCGATTTCATGCGTGCGGTATCTCCGGGTGTGCGGGGTGCGAAGCCGGCCCGCGATCAGCCTTTCGGAGCATCCGTCCCGAGCGCCGGAGTTTCAAGCCGCATCAGATTCACGAGCTCCATGAAGCTCTCGCCCGGCAGCTTGCCGGAGGTGTCGAGCACGAGGTCGGCCCTGGCGTACAGCGCCTCGCGGCTGGCCAGGATTGCGCGCAGGTCGCGCATGGCCTGCCGGTTGTCGTCCTGCATCGGTCGCAGGTCGCCCTGCTCGATGACGCGCCGCATGTGCTCCTCGGGGCTGGCCTGTATCCACACCGTGCGGCAATGGCCGAGCAGCAGCTCGAAGGTGGCGGGCTCGGCCACGATCCCGCCGCCGGCGGCGATCACCGCCTCGGGCTGAGCCACCAGCCGCTCCAGCGCCTGCCGCTCCAGTCGGCGGAACGCGGCCTGGCCGTGCAGCTCGATGATCGCGCCGAGCGCCAGACCCGCTTCACGCTCGATCTCCCCGTCGAGCTCAAAGAACGGTACCCCGCGCTGCTCCGCGAGCATCCGTCCGAGCGTGGACTTCCCCGCGCCGCGCAGGCCGATCAGCGCGATCCGCCGGCGCCGCGCGTAAGGCCCGGTGCCGAACCGCTCGCTGAGCAATTTGTGGGCTTCGGCGCGCTGCGGCGCGGTGAGCCGGGCGAGCAGCAGGTCGAGCGGCACGCGCTCGCCCCCGGCATCCGCCCGATCGCCGAGCAGCCCCGCCGAGGGCACCCCGAGCGCGGCGCAGATCGCGCGCAGCAACAGGATCGACACGTTCGCCGATCCGGCCTCCATCTGCGCGAGGTAACGCTCCGACACGCCGGATTGGCTGGCGAGCAGCCGCCGCGTCATCCCGCGACGCGCCCGCGCGACCCGCAGGCGTTCGCCCAACTCGCGCAAGAACGCGGGGCCGTCATCGGCCACGCGGGAGGTCTCCGGGGTCAGGCCGCCGCGATCAGCGAACCGCACCGAAGGAGGCCGCGCCGATGCCGGGGCAGGTGCATTGCGAGCCGACCGGGATCTGCGCGCCGAGTTGGCACACATAGGTTCCCGCGTAGCAGGTCGTGCCGTAGCCGGTGGGTTGCACCACGGCCGGGGCGCCGACACAGCCGGCGAGTGCCGTCAGAAGTACGCCGAAGCCGAGCAGGCGGCCCGCCGGCAGCAGGATGCGGAACGTGTCGGTCATGGCCATCTAACCTCCGGTGCCATCGGGCGGTTCCCTCAATTCGGCCTCTTCGTCCGCCTTCTCCGCGAGGGGACGGGCGAACAGCAGCCGGTTCATGATCATCATGGAAAAGTAGAACGTCAGCAGCGCCAGGACCACGCCGGTGAAGCGGAACCAGAAGAATTCGGTCGCGCGGCTGGCGAGGAAGACGATGAACGCGAAGCAGCACGGCACCAGGAAGGCCACGATGTGCCGGAAGATGATGTCGGGGCCGATCATCGCCGCGCGCCCCGCGATGGCTCAGGGCGGTTCATCGAGCACCCGGCGGCGCCAGTCGTTCAGCACGTCGCGCAAGGTGGCGTCCCAGCCGATCGCCGGCCGCCAGCCGACCAGCGCGGCGGCGCGGGCGGCATCGCCGGACGAGACCGGGATTTCGGAGGGACGCAGCAGGCCGCCTTGCGTCTCGATCGCCGCCTCGACCCCGGCCAGCGCCAGCAGGTCGTAGAGGACGTCGCCGATCCGTCGCGGCGTCCCCGATGCCAGATTGAGGATCAGTCCGGGCTCCAGCGCCCCGGCCCGCAGGCACGCGGCGTAGGCGGCGCACACGTCGCGCACGTCCAGGAAGTCGCGCCTGGGCTCCAGCGCGCCGACCCGCATCACCGGGGGCTGCAGCCCGGCTTCGATCCGCGCGACCTGGCGGGCGAAGGCGGCCACCACGTAGGTCGGCGACTGGCCGGGGCCGGTGTGGTTGAACGGGCGCAGCCGGATCGCGCGCAGTCCCTCGTTGGCCAGCGCGCCGACCGCGAGGTCGGCGGCGGCCTTGGTGGCGGCATAGGTGTTCACCGGCGCCGGAACGGCTGCCTCGTCGAGCGGCCGGCCGGCTCGGGCGGAGGCGCCGTACACCTCGGCGCTCGAGACCAGCAGCAGCCGGCACTCCGGCGCGTCCGCCATGATGGCGTGCGCGAGCGTGAGGGTGCCGTGAAGGTTGACGCGCCACGCGAGGTCGGGGTCGCGGCGAGCCTCGCCAGGGGCCGCGATCCCGGCGAGATGAATACAGGCGTCGGGCTGGATGTCGCGGATCGCGGCCGTGACCGCGTCGGGTTCCGTCACGTCGAGTCGGCGGAACCCGGGCCGTGCCTCGGTGGAGGACGCGATCACGGTGGCTCGCGGAAAATCGGCCCGCAGCACGGGCAACAGATGCTGCCCGACGAAGCCGGCGGCACCGGTCACCAGGATGCGTGGCGACGCCATTGCCCTCCCGTCAGGCAAGCAGCCGGGCGCGATGCCGCGCAAGGTCGGCGTCCACCATTTCCGCCAGCATCTCCTCCAGCGTAACGCTGGGCGCCCAGCCAAGCCGCTCGCGCGCCTTTGTCGCGTCGCCCAGCAGCACATCCACCTCCGCAGGACGCATCAGGTCCTGGCGGATCGTGACGTGCTCCTCCCAGTTCAAGCCGGCGCAGGCGAAGGCCGTGGCCACCATGTCGCGGATCGTCACGCTCCGTCCGGTCGCCACAACGTAGTCGTCGGGCTGGTCCTGTCGCAGCATCAGCCACATCGCCCGCACGTAGTCGCGTGCGTGGCCCCAGTCCCGCTTGGCGTCGAGATTGCCGAGCGCCAGCTCGCGGGCCAGGCCGAGCTTGATCCGCGCCACCCCGTCCGTGACCTTGCGGGTGACGAACTCGATTCCGCGCAGCGGGCTCTCGTGGTTGAACAGGATGCCGGAGGAGGCGTGCAGCCCGAAGCTCTCGCGGTGGTTCACCGTCATCCAGTGGGCGTAGAGCTTCGCCACCGCGTAGGGGCTGCGCGGGTAGAACGGCGTGTGCTCGTTCTGCCGCTCGGCCTGGATGCGGCCGAACATCTCGGACGAAGACGCCTGGTAGAACCGCGCGCCGGGACAGGCGATCCGCACCGCCTCCAGTATGTTGGCCGCCCCCAGGCCGGTGACCGTGCCGGTCAGCAGCGGCTGGCGCCAGGAGGCGGCGACGAAGCTCTGCGCCGCGAGGTTGTAGACCTCGTCGGGCCGATGCTCCTGGACGATGCGGATCAAGCTTGACAGGTCGGTCAGATTGCCATCCACAAGTTGGACATGATCGAGCACGCCGAGCCAGCGCAGCCGCTCGCCGATCACGTCGGACGAGGCGGACCGGCGCATCAACCCGATGACCGTATAGCCCTCCGCCAGCAACAGCTTGGCGAGATAGGCGCCGTCTTGGCCGGTGATCCCGGTGATGAGAGCAATGGGCATCCGCACCCGTTACCGGATCGGGGCGGCGGCGTCCATTCGGTCTTCCGGCGGGCCGGTCTCCTGGCCGACCGCGCTGTTCAGACCCGCCGATCCGAGGTTTCGTCCGGTTCCGAGATTGCGAGGGTCGGTTCCGGAGGCTAATACTGCGACCCCTTGCACGTCGGTCAGGTGCGGCGGCACGGTCGGCATAATCGGATTGAACGCGCGATGAAATTTGAGCTGGATGAAGCCACGCTTGCCGAGATCCGCGCCGTCCCGCATTTCAGCGGGACCCACTATGTCCAATGGGACATCGGCAAGGTCCTGACCCATTTCTGCAGCCGCTACGTCGATGTGATCGCCTGCTACCGGCCGCTCGACACGGTGAGGTCGGTCGTCGATGTCGGCACCGGTTATGGCTGGCTCGCCATCGCCTGGGCCTTGGCGACCCAGGCTGAAATCATCGCGGTCGACATGAACGCGGAGCGGCTCGTCGCCGCCAAGGAGATCGCGCGAATCCTCGGAGTGGACTCGCGCATCGACTGGCGGGCCGGCGCCCTCGGAGCGCTGCCCGTCGCGGACGGCGCGGCGGACGTGACGTTCTGTCTCGAGGTGATCGAGCACACCGGCCGCGAATGGTCGCATTTCGCGGATCTGTCCCGCATCACGCGGGACCTGCTCGTCATCAGCACGCCCAACCGCCAATTCCCCTGGATCAAGCACGACACCAGGCTGCCGATGTGTCACTGGCTGCCGAAGTCTGGCCGCGACATTTACGCCAAGGCGTTCGGCCGGGCCTACCTGCAGGACAACAATCTTTTCTGGTCGGCATCGGAGATCCGCCGCGGACTGCCCGAGTTCCGGCGGGTATCCGGCTTCATGGAATTTCCCGACTACGAGGGCTACCGCAGAGCCTCGGAGGCGGCGGATCGCGACCTGAGCCGGTTGTCCGGCGTGCGGCGATTGGCGATGGAGCAATACTACCGGCTGGCGGCGGCGTTAGGCCCGCGCAGCATCTATGTGCTGCCGAACCTCGGTTCGACCTATCGCCGCACCACCGCGTCTGTGAGCGGGTCGGTCCAGTCGGCCCGCGAGGCGGTCGGCGCGACGGGCTGAAGCGAGGCGAGCTTGGCACTGGTACCGTCGTCCGTCGTATTGAGCACGGACGAGATGGGTCGTATCGCTCCGCCGATCTTCACCTCCGTCGGCCGCGACGGCGTGAACGCACCGGGGGACGTGTTCGTCATCCAGTCGCTACTCAACGAGCGGCTGCCGAAGCCGCATTCGCCCGTGCCTGTCACCGGCGTCGCCGATATCGGAACGACGCTCGCCATCGAGGCCTACCAGGCCGTCGTGATGAACATGAACCCGCCCTCGGGACGGGTCGATCCCGGTAGCGCGACCTTCTACTCGCTGGCCGCCCGACCGCTGGTGAACGAGCCGGTAGCCAAGTCGGCCGTCGGTCACTACGGCGAGCTGCCGCCCGAAATCATCGAGGCGGCGGAGGCGTCGCGCCGGAGGTGGAACGTCCCTGCCTCGGTCACCCTCGCGCAATGGGTGGTCGAGAGTGCGTGGGGCGCCTCGATGCCGCCCGGCAGCAACAATCCTTTCGGCATCAAGGCAACCCTCATGCAGCCGGCGGTCGAGAGCGCCACGCGCGAGGTGGAGGACGGCGAGAGCGTCACGGTCACCGCGAAGTTCCGCAAGTTCGACTCGATCGGGCAGGCGTTCGACGAGCATGGCCGGCTGCTCGCCACCGGGCTGCCGTACCGCAACGCCATGCGTCTGACCGACGACCCCGACGCCTTCGCGGACGCGCTCACCGGGGTCTACGCGACCGACCCGAAATACGGCTTCACCCTGAAATGGGTGATCCAGAACTACGGCTTCGCCCGCTACGACCGCTGAACAGGCGCGGCGGCCTGCGCCGTCACCAATCCCTCGCCGCCGTTGCCGATCACCGCCAGCGGCGCCCAGAAGAACGGGTTGGCGAGCTCGGCCGGAAGGCTGCGGCCAGCTTCGGCCAGCATCGCGAGCTGGGTGTCGCGCAGCGCGCCGGCGACGCCGAGGCCGGGGTTCTCGTGCAGCCGGCGCAGCGTGTCGGCGACCACGAAGGCGCCGACCTGGTCGTTCACCGCCCAATGCGTCACCAGCAACGACCGCGCGCCGGCGTAGAAGAAGCTGCGCGCCAGTCCCGACAGGCTCTCGCCGGCAACGCTGCCGCCAGGGCCGCCGGAGTTGCAGGCCGAGAGGATCACCAGGTCGGCGTCGAGCTTGAGCTTGACGACGTCGGTGGAGGTGAGCAGGGCGCCCGATGCATCCGCCGCCCCCGCGGGAGCGGAGGTGATGATCGCCGGATCGCTCTGGCAGGCGAGCTCGGCGGGCAGCACCGCGTGCGCCGCGAAGTGCAGCACGCGATAGTTCTGCAACGACGCCTTCTGCACCGCGGCGGCGGTGAACGCGGCCCCCAGCAGCTGGTCGGACGGCGCCGCGCCGAGCAGCTGCCGCGCCGCCTCGAGCTCCTTGTTGGCGGCGGCCAGCCGCGGCAGACCGGCGAGCAGCCGCGCGCTGTCCGCGCAGGTCGCGCTCGGGAAGGTGCGCTGCGCCTGGGCGAGCGTCACCGGCCGGAAATCGCCGAAGCCGAACCAGGGCTGGGTGGCGCGCGAGCCCCGCGCGATCTTGCGCAGCGAGACGAAGTTGCTCGCCGCCGGCACGTGCGACAGGCTGAACTTGCGCACCAGCCACGGCGCATTGGCGAGATTGCCGGCATCGGCGGCGCCGGTCAGCAGCACTTCCATCGGCAGCGCCAGCATGGCCCCGCTCGGCGCCACGGTCAGGGCACGCGCGCCTTCCAGGGCGGGCGCCACGCCGGCCAGCGTGGCGGCATAGAGCTCCTGCGCGGCGGCGACGTCGAAACGCGGCAGGCCGCTCGCGTTCATCTCGATCCCGGCGCGGATGTGGCGTACCAGCTCGGCGATCCGCTTGCTGCCGATGTCCACCTTGGAGACCGTGATCCGGCCGTCGCGGAGCAGGAACACCCAGCCCTCGGCGTCGCTGAGGGTGATGGCGGCGAACGCCTCGCCCGGATGCGTCGCGGCCATCACGTCCTTTGCGGGCACCACCTGCTGCACCAGCTGGCCGAAATTGGGCGAGGCGGCCTGCAATGCGGAATCGGCGTCGGCGAGTGCCGTCTGCGCGTCGGCGGTCTTCGCGTCGAGGTCGGCCATGCTCGCGGCCCGGTCCGGCCCCGGCGCGCGGCCCTGTCGCTGCGATAGCTCGTCGCGCTGGCGGTTCAGCTCGGCGAGTTGGGCGACGATGTCCTGCTGCCGGCGGATCGCCTCGCCGACCTTCGGGTCGCGCGCGTTCTCCTGCAGGCGGACGGTCGCCTGGCCGATCTGCTGCGTCGTGATGCCGCCCTGCGCGACCTGTGCTGCGAAGAACATCTCGGCCAGCACCGGCTGTTCCTGGTCGGGCTGCCGTTTGGCCTCGGCCGCGTATACGTCGAGGCAGGGCGCGATCAGTTCGGTGCTGACGCCGACATTGAGCGTGGTCAGTCCGCGCACGGCGGCGCGGCAGATTGGCAGCGCATCGCGGCCCTTGCCGGCGCGCAGCAGTTGCCCGGCGCGGAGCAGCGAGGTCTCGATGACCGGCTTCGATCCGGGCAGCGCCTGGTTGAACCCGCTGGCGGAGTTCGAAAGATCGCTCAGCGCCTGGTCGAGCAATCCAAGCTCGGAGGCCGTGACGCCGCTGTTGCGTGAGAGCCGCGCGGTCTCGATCGGCAGCGAACGGCCGGCCGAACGCTGCAGGTCAGTGGCGGATCGCAGCGCGGCGTTGCTCTCGTCGAGCCGCCCCAACGCCCGCAACGCCACGGCGCGGTAGCGGCGCGCCTCGATCAGGCCGACCAAGGCGCGCTGCTGCACCAGATCGGTCAGTGGCTCGCGGTTGCCGAGCAGCGGGGTGAGGCGGGACAGGCCGGGAGCGACGAGGGGATTGGCCCCCCCGGCCAGCGCCGGGCGGACTTGCAGCGCATCGCTCGGCAGCAGCGCCGTGTACCCCGCCTCGGCTTGCTCCAGCATTGCCAGCGCCTGCTCGGTCTTGCCCTGATACAGCGCGTGCAGGGCGCGATAGTGGAGCAGCCGCGCCGGCGCGGTGGGGTCAGCCGATCGCGGCACCAGCTTGTCGGCCTGCGCGAACAGCGCGTCGGCCTCGGCGAAGCGCCCTTCGTTGGAGAGCTGCAGCGCCAGATGCATGATCGGCTCGCCGTTCTCCGGGTTATCCTTGCCGAGCGCCTTCTGATGCAGCGCCAGCGCCGCCCGGTAGGCGCGCTCCGCCGACGCCGAGTTGCCGGCCTGGTTGGCCCGGCGGCCTTGGGTCACCAGCTCCTCGTAGGCGCCCACGTCGCCGGAGGTGAACGCGCGCGCCGCCAGTCGGTCGGCCAGCAGCGCGTCGGCCCCCGAGACGCGCGGCGCCGCGTCGGCGGCGACACGGCCCGACAGCACGCCGATCGACCGCTCCATCGCGGGTGCGGCCGGCAGCACGCCGTCCGCCAGCCATGCGTTGCCGCCGACCAGCGCCACCATCGCGACATGCGGCCAGCCGCCGACGCGGCGGGTGCATTGCATCATTAGCGCGGGCTCGCCGCCGAGGATCATGGTGGAGGCGGGGGACTGACAGAGGAAGCGCGCGTCGATCCCGGCCCGCCACGCGCCGCCGGCCGCCAGCGCGCCGAGATCGGCGGCGGTCGCCGGGCCGCCCGACCGCACACTGGCGCTCGGCTGCTGCCAGGTGCCGCAATAGACATCCGCACTTTGCCTGCCCTCGGATTGCTGCGTGCAGGCCTCCCCGACCGCGTTGGCGCCGAGCGACAACTGCGGTCCGGACTTCGACGCGCCTTTGGACGTCACGTAGGCGTCGGGCGGCGGCGACGCGCAGGCCGCCAATGTCGCGAACAGCACGGCCAGCTTCAGGGGATGGCGCATCTCAGTAATCCCGTTCGGAGACGTCGGGGAGCAGGAGGTCGTCGTCGTCCTGCGCGTTGCCGAGAACGCCGAGATAGATGTCCTGCAGCGGGTTGATTACCGGCACCGCGGCGACCGACAGCAGAATGCAGTTCACCGATGAGATGGGGCAGCGGTTGATCTGGTATTTCGGGTTGGGCAGCGGCGTGATGTAGCTGACCCCGGCGGCGGCCGGCCCGCCGAGCCCGTTGACCGTTCCGGACAAGTTGGCGTTCCCGGCCCCGGGCACGTAGCGCAGGTCGAGCGTCTTGACGAAGATCAGGCCCCCCAGCGTGCCGCCGGTCAGGTCCACGACCAAATCCGTGGTGTTGGCCGTCAGTCCGCCGTTGGCGCCGAACATGACGTTGCCGGTGGGACTGGTGACGTCGATCCTGAGCGAGGTGGGGCCGCCATTGAGCGGGGCGACCGTTACATTTCCCACCTGCTGGAAGGAGCCCGCCCGCAGATAGGCTCCTGGCGCTCCTTGGGCGTAGGTCGGCAGCGTGGTGAACGCGACCTTGCCGAGCGGCCGGGCCACGCCGCCGGTATTGATCGCCGTCCCGTTACCGATCGCGAGGGCGAACCCGCTGTCGTCGATATGGATGCTCGGCGCGTTGAGCGTCCCGGCGATGAGCAGGTCCTCGCCGTCGACCAGCGTGAAGTTCCCGGCGGTGACGTTGCCGAGGGTGGCGACGCGGTTGGCGAGCGGCGTCGCGCCGGGAAGACTGACGATGCCTGAGGAACTCGCCGCCAACGTTCCGGCCGTCAGCGCGCCGGGCTCGGCGATCCCGCCGCTGGTGGCGACGAGACGGACGGTGTTGGCGCCTTCGACGCTGCCTTGGATGGCGAGATCCGCCGCCGTGAGGCTGACGGCCGGCGCCGTGACGCTGCCGCCGGGAGCGATCGCGACGGTGGCCGGATCGGTGATCGCCGCGCTCGTCGCCGCGCTCACGGGGCCGGCGACGAGGAGCGCGCGCGCGTCCGCCATGTTGAACGTCCCACCCCGCGCCGCGAAGGCGCCGAGCGTGCCGATCTGGTTGCCCGCACCGGCGGAGTTGTCGAGCGTCACGTCGCCGCCGGCGGAGCCGGTGAGGAAGGTCGCGTCGATCAGCCCGGTCCGGGCGCCCGCGTCGGTTTCGGTGACGTCGCCGTTCCGAGCGGCGAGCGTCACGCCGGCCCCGCCGCCGATCGCGACGAGGGTGCCGCCGATCGCGATGCCCTGCGCCGCGTTGAGCGCCACGGTGCCCGTCCCGTTGGTCGCGGAGATTGTCGCCCCGGCGGCCTGGGTGACGCCGCCGCCCTGCGCCGTGAGGGTGACGCCAGAGCCGGCGGCGGTGATCGTGGCGGCGTTCTGCGCGATGGAGCCGCCCGCCGTCAGGCTGGCCGTGGTGCCGGCGGTGACGCCGCCCTGATCCGTGATGGTGCCGCCGGCCGCCAGCAGCGTCGATGCCAGGCCGGATGTGACCGGCGCGTTGTTGAAGATGCTTCCGCCGGCGGTCAGGCCCGCGTTGCCCGCGGCGGCGGTGATCCCGCCGTTGTCGGCGATGTCGGTTCCCGCCACCAGTCCGGCGTTGGTGCCCGCGACGATGGGTCCGTTCGTCACGATCGTGGTGCCTGCCGTCAGCGTCGCGTCGGCGCCCCCATGGACGCCTTGGCCGCTGATCGTGATGCCGCCGGTCCGGGCGGTGAGGATCGCGTCGCCGCCGGACGTGATGATCCCGGCGTTCTGCGTGATTGCGCCGGTTGCCGTGAGGCTGGCCGTGGTGCCGGCGCTGACGCCTCCCTGGTCGATGATATTTCCGCCGCTCGCGGTCAGCGTCGATGCGGCGCCGGACGCGACCAGGGCGTTGTTGGCGATGCCGGCTCCCGCCGTCAGGTTCGCGTTGCGGCCCGCGCTGACGCCGCCGTTGTCGGTGATCGTGCCGTCGGCGGACAGGTTGGCGTCAACGTCTCCGTGTACGGAGGCGTTGACTATCAGATCGCCGGCAGTCGGATTGCCGGCGGCGCCCGGCCCGGCATGGGCGTTGATCGTTGCGCTGCCCTTGTTGGCCGTGACAGCGCCGGTCACGGTCAGGGACCGTCCGTCCAGCAGCATGAAGTTGCCGACGGCGGTGTTGACGTTTGTGGTGAAACTTCCCAGCGATGCGACCGTGTTCGCGTTCGGGCTGCCGGCCGCGCCGCCGTTGAAGAGCGCCGATCCCGCCCCGGTGCCGGCCACGTTGCCCGAAGAGCCGGTGAGCATGACCGCCTGAAGGTAGCCGAGCGCGTCCTCGAGGATCGTGCTTTCGGCGGTCAGGCCGACGGTGCCGCCGCCATTCGCCCCGGCGGCGGCGATGATCGCGCCGGAAGTCCGCGGCGCCCCGGCGGCGCCGGCCAGCGTGATGCTGCCCGCGTTCAGCGCCACATCGCCGCCGGGCAAGGCAGGAGCGCCCGTCAACGGGACGCCCGCGGTGACACTGCCGTTGACCGTCAACGCGTTGCCGGGGACGTTGATTGTCGCGCCGTAGGGCCGTGGCTGGATACCCGGCGTAGCGGTGGACGCCGTGCCGCTGTTCACCGCGCCAACGACGGTCAGCGCCTGCCCGTCGCTCAGCAAGAAGCTGCCGGTGGTGAGGTACGAGCCGAGCGCGGCGATTCGGTTTCCGGTCGGCGTCGCGCCGGCCAGCGAGACGTTCCCCAATGTCTCGGCAAGGCCGGAGCCGTTGGGCGGCACACCCGCCTGGCCCTTGAGCAGCCCGGCGGCGATGATCCCGGTCTCGGCGGTATCGTTGGCGGAATAGAGCCCCACCGTGCCGGCATCGACGCTGCCGTTGATCGCGATCGCGCCGCCGCTGCCCGGTGCCCCGACGCCGGGTGTGAACAACGGCGCCGGATGGAACGTGCCCGGGGTATAGGTCATGCCCGCGACCAGGTCCGACTCGCCGCCGGCGGTGACGCTGCCGTTCACCGTGACGCTGCCCCGCGTCGTTCCGTTGCCGGCCCGCAGAAACACGTTGCCCGCCGCCACGTTCCCGGCGACCGTCAGGCTGCCTCCCACCAAGTCGATCTCCGCGTTCGCGCCGGCAGCGACGGCCGTGCCCACCGTGAGGTCTTGCGTATTGACGAGAAGCAGGTCGCCGGAAGCGCGCAGCGCGTTGACCTGGGGCGGTCCGTCGTTGGAGTAGTTGCCGACAGCAACGAAATTGCCGGTTTGGGCGATCTGGTTGGGGCCGCTGAGGTCGATGTTGCCGTTGGGCGCGGCGCCCGTGAGGGCGGTTACCCCGACCCCGCCAGGTGCGCCGGTGGCGGTCTCGGTGATGTCTCCGGTGCTCAGCAAGGCCAACGTGCGCGCGATCTGCCCGAAGCCATAGACTTGGCCGTTGATCTGGAATTGGGCGGTGTTCGGGTCAGGGGTGAGCCCATTGAGGCTGCCGAGGACGAGGGTCTGCGTCCCGAGTGGGCCGGTGGTGATTCCGAGTGTGTGGATATTGTCCAGATCGGCCTGGGTGAGCGACAAGTTGCCGCCGACGGTGCTCGGATCGAGGCTGAGGATCCCGGGGTTCAACCGCGATATCGTGACCATGCCGTCGGGCGCGAACACGGCGCCCTCGGTCAGCGATATGGCGTCGGCCCGGAGTGCCACGATCCCCGGCGTGACCGCGCCGCCCGAGATAACCGCATCGGCGGTGAGGGAGCCGCCGACGAGGGCGATGGAAGGCGCGGTAAGGGCGAGCTTGCGCCCGTTGCCGACCTGGACCGCCCCGGTCACGCCGAGGCTTATGGCCTCGATGAGCGTGAAATTGCCGCCCGCCGCGAACAGCCCCAGGTTGGCCGCCTGATTGCCGCCGCCCGAGATGTCGTCGAGCGTCACGCTGCCGGTGGCCGCGCCGGTCAGCAGCGGCGTCCGCAGGAGGCCGGTATCGTTTCCGGCCACCGTCTCCGTGATGTCGCCGCCTTGCGCCGTCAGCGTCACGCTGCCCGTTCCCCCAGAGGCCGCCGCGACCGTCCGGATGGTCCCGCCGAACGCGATGCCGGCTCCCGCTGTCAGGCTCACCGTGCCGGCCGGGCCGGTCGCCGCGATCAGCGTTCCCGCGTTCTGGGTAATCGCGCCGCCGCTGGTGAGAGCAAGCGCCCCGCTGGCGGTCAAATCGCCGGCCACCGTGACGCTCGGCTGGTCGATCAGCGTGAAGTTTCCCCCAGCGGAGAACGGCCCCAGGTTGGCCACCTGATTGCCGCCGCCCGAGATGTCGTCGAGCGTCACGGTGCCGGTGGCCGCGCCGGTCAGCAGCGGCGTCCGCACGAGGCCGGTATCGTTTCCGGCCACGTTCTCCGCGATGTCGCCCTGCGCCGTCAGCGTCACGCTGCCCGTTCCCCCGGAGGCCGCCGCGACCGTCCGGATGGTCCCGCCAAACGCGATGCCGGCTCCCGCTGTCAGGCTCACCGTGCCGGCCGGGCCGGTCGCCGCGATCAGGGTTCCCGCGTTCTGGGTAATCGCACCGCCGCTGGTGAGAGCAAGCGTCCCGCTGGCGGTCAAATCGCCGGCCACCGTGACGCTCGGCTGGTCGATCAGCGTGATTCCCCCAGCGGAGAACGGCCCCAGGTTCGCCACCTGATTGCCGCCGCCCGAGATGTCGTCGAGCGTCACGGTGCCGGTCGCGCTGCCGCTCAGCAGCTTTGTCGCGACGGTGCCGCCCGGCTGCTCTGTGACGCCGCCATTGCCCGCGATCAGCGTCAGGTGGCCCGGAGCGCCGGTGGCCTGGACGGTGCCGGCGAGATCGATCCCGCCGCCCGTCGAGTTGAGGGACGCCGTCGCGGTCGCGACGAGGCTCCCCGATACAGTGATCGTGCCTGTATTGCCGATGCTCACGTTGTTGGCCGCGAGCGAGCCCGTGATCCCGAGGGGACCGGAATTGTTCAGCGCGAAATCCCCGCCAGCCACCGTCAGAGTGCCGGCCGTCGCGATCTGGTTGCCGCCTCCCCCCAGGTTGACCGAGCCGGTCACACCGGCAGCGCTCTGGAGCGTGGTCGCGAGGATCGCTCCGCCGCTCGCCTGCGTCACGCCACCGCCCGCGGCACTGATGTCGAGTTTGGCGGTGGCGACGCCGGTGCCGTGGTCGATGGCCGTATCCGTCAGATCGATGCCTGGCTTGCCGGATGACGGAGGGCCGGCCTGCAGGACGATGGCCGGCGCCGAAAGCGTGGTGGGGCCGCCGGAACCGGTCGTGCCAATCAGGATGGAGCCGGTGCCCGACTGCGGATCACCGGCAAACACCATCCCCGATGTAAGATTGAGCGTCCCGCCGGTGGCGATCGTGATGCCCCTGTCGACCAGCAGGTCGCGGCCCGCCTGCAAGGTCAGCCCGCGCGTCACGCTCACCGACGTCTGGACAGCGAGTTGCCGGGTCGCCTGCACGACCACATCGCCGGCCGCGACGAGGGCCGCGAGCTTTCCGGCGGTGATCGTGGACGGGAGCGTGCCGGCGTCCGGGGCGGTGCCGGGCAGCGAGTTCCCGGCGAACTCGGAATTGATGTTGGTGCCGGCTGGGGATGTCGCGACGATATCGAGGTTGGTCGGATCGAGCAGAATCGTCCCAGGCCGGCCGGCCGGCGCGGATACATCGACGTTTCCAGTCAGCGCAAATCCCCGGTCCCCCGAAGCCTCGACGAGCCCGCCATCACCGCCCCGCGCGCCGCCGCGCGCCGTGATGGTCCCGGCCTGGTCCGTGCTCTCGGTGCTGAGCAGGACGATGCGCCCGCCGTCGCCCCGTCCGCTGGCGTCGGCGCGGATCGTGGCGCGGGACTCCACGATCGCGCTCTTTGCCGTCCGCGCGCCCTTCACCGCAGCGCCGCCGCGCGCGCGGGCGAGGGTGGTGCCCACCGCCACCGTGCCGCCGCCCGACTTGCCCGAGGCGTCGAGCCTGGCGCCCGATGCGACCCGGACCGTATCGGTCGAAACCAGTTCGATCTGACCGCCTCGCGTGCCCGACACCCCGCCTTCGGCCGAGACGGCGCCCTCGATCGTGACCGAGCCGCCGATGCCGGCCACCTGGATCGTTCCCGCCTTGTCGCCCACGCTGTTGGCCCGCAGCTTGCCGCCGGCCGACACCAGGTTCTGCACGATCCCGTCGGCCGCCTGCGCGGTCAGCGTGATCGTTCCGCCATCGGCGGCAATCACCCCCGTGTTCGTCACCAGCGCGGTCGCCTTCTTGCCGTCCGGTCCGACCGGCGCCTGCTTGACCTGTCCGGTCACGTCGATTGACAGCAGCCCGTCGCCGTAGAGATCGACCGTGTGCGTCGTCGCTCCCGCCAGCACGACGTGGCCGAGCTTCGCCGTGATGGTTCCGGAATTGGCCACCTGCGGCGCGACCAGCGCGGCGAGGCCGGTCTCCTTGACCGTGATGTCGCCGTGGTTCTCGATCCGGGCGTTGGGCCGCGCCGGCTGATCGAAGACCATCTTCCCGGCGGCAAAATTCTTGTCGGTGATGCCGGCAGCGGAGACGATCAATGTCGAGACGTTGACCTGCGAACCCTTGTAGAACACCACGCCGGACTGGTTCACCAGCGCCACCTGCCCGTTCGCGGTGATCTTGCCGGCGATCTGCGACGGGTCGGGGCCGATCACCCGGTTGAGCGCAATGGCGCTCGACGAGGGTTGCGCGAACGTCACGCTGTGCTGGCTGCCGACGTCGAAGCTGGTCCAGTTGATCGCCGCCCGCTGCGAGCCTTGCGTGATCGCGGTGGCGTTGGCGCTCGCGGCGATGCTCGCCTGCCCGACCACCACCTGAGCCCCCATCGGGCGCGCGTTCGGCGCCGGCTGCGCGTAGCCGGGCACCGCGAGCACGAGCAGCGCCGCGGCTTGCAGCGCCGTCGTCATCATTAGGGCGCGGCGGCTCCGGCGCACCCCGCCGAACAGCCTCACCTCGTCCGCGACGCGCTTCTTGGCCCCGCACGCTGCAACCATCGTCCAGCTCCCGCGCCGCTCCGGCGCCCTTATCCCCGCGACGCCCCGGCGCCTGCCGGTCTCAGAACCGCGCCAGCACCCGCCAGTAGAAGGCGCCGCCGTTCAGAGCGGAGACGCCGAAGCCCTGTCCGTTCGGAAAGCGGGTAAGCCGCGCGACGCCCTCGAAGTCGACCTCGGTGTATTTCGTGATCGCCATGCGAACGCCGCCGCCGGTGGACGCGAGGCGTCCGTTGCGGTCGGTGTTCTGGTTCTGCCAGGTCTCGCCCCAGTCGTAGAAGGCATAGAACTGCGCGTTGACCTCCCAGGGAATGCCGATCGAGGCCACCGGCAGCGCCGTGTTGAGCTGCAGTTCGGCGGTGGCCGCGAATGCGTCGTCGCCCGTCACCTGTCCGCTGTAGAAGCCGCGCGTGATCCGTGAGCCGCCCAGGAAGAACTCTTCCGCTGGAGGCAGCACGT
This sequence comes from uncultured Alphaproteobacteria bacterium, assembly GCA_963795435.1. GTDB lineage: Bacteria > Pseudomonadota > Alphaproteobacteria > Acetobacterales > Acetobacteraceae > JAFKFI01. Next base: position 913,922 of record CAWCHV010000007.1, on the reverse strand, counting down.
CAGGCGTGAGTTGCCCGGCGAGCAGGCCCATCAACGCCACGCTCGCGCCGTCCCAGGGATAGAACAGAGTCTGGGTCCGGCTGAGTTCGGCGTTGAACTTGAAGAAAGCCGGTTGCTCGCCGAGGCGCGGCGCGTTCGCCGCCCCTTTGGATGATGCTCCGAGGAATGACAGCCCTTGCGAGATCCGTCCCGTCGCGGTCGTGGTGGCGGAGCGGCCGTCGCCGAGCAGCAGGTCCGACACCGCGTAGTCGGCGCCGAGACGAACGATGCGCAACGAATCGAAGCTGGCAAGTGCCGAGGTTCCGCCCGGCCCGCTATTGGTATCGATCGTCGACTCGAGCGCGTCGAACGTGCCGTACACATTGAGGTTCTGCTGACGCGAGCGGATCACCGGATAGGTGACCTGCCCGCCGAACACCGTCGTGACACCGCTGTAGCCGATCGCCGCCAGATTGCCCGTCGGATTCGACGGACCGGAGCCGGCATAGAGCCGCACCCGCAGGCCCGAGCCGCCGACAAAGGTCTCGAACGACCCTTGTCCGAAAGTCTGGCTGTTGGGGAACGCATGATACAGCGACAGCTCGGTCCGCTCGCCGAACTCGGTGAAGCTGTTGAAGTCGAGCACGCCGATCGCCTCGATCGGCCCGGTCTGGTTGAAGGCGCGGTTGTCGACGGTGGCAAGCCCGGAGATCGCCTGCCGGCTGACCGACGCGATCAGGGTCAGCGCGCCAGGTTGCTCGGTCGAGGGTTGCAGGGTGGCGCGCAACGTCACGCCCGGCACGTCCTGCGCCAGCAGCAAGTAGCGCTCCAGGGTCGCGCTATCGACCGGCTGCTCCTCGGTCAGCCGGTTGAGGAAGCGCAGCACCTGCACGCCGGCCGGTCCGATGTCGCCGTCGAGCTTGACGTTCGCGATATGCCCCTCGATCACTTGGAAACGCAAATTGCCTTGCGCGTCGAGTGCGGCGGAGACGGTGGTGAGGATGTAGCCGTCGGAGCGGTAGCGGCTCAGGATCGCCTGCCGCGCCGCGTCGATCCGGGGCAGCGGCACGGCCGGACCTATGAGCCCGTCGGTCAGACGGGATACCTCCGGCAGCGGATAGGCCGTCACGCCCTGGATGGCCACCGATCTCACGTTGACCGGCCTGGCCGGCAACGCTTCGCTCGGCGCCGCCGGCGGCGCGATCAGGCCGCCGGGTGTGACGGATGGCGGCGCCGGCGGCAGGATGCGCGGGATCGGGGAGCCTTGTGGCACCGGGTTCTGGATGCCGGGAGGAACCTGCGCGCCCGCCTGACGGGCAAGGGCCAGCAGCACGAGCAGCACCGTGCATTGCAACCGAGTTCGCTTCCGCGAACGGGGCGGACGGTCACGGTACTGAAATCCCCCGGGATTCGTTTCGAGAAGTTTCGCTGATCGTCTCACAATCGTCAATCGATAACGCTTTCTGAACTGGTTCGGACGCAGGTTCAATTCGCTGAATGCTCGAAGGGCGATGCCCGATCACTCGCCCGCCTCGCTGACCGATCTTTGCGAGATTGGGTCAGGCCGGAGCGTTGGTGCTCACGTTCCAGCCGTACTTGGCCGGGGACGTTCTGCTGCCGTCGGCGTCCATCTGCGTTCCGTGGAACGAGATCTGGGTGAAGTTCAAGGTCAGGCTTTCCGTCGGCCGATCGCCGCCGCTGCCTTGCGAGAGCCCGGTGATCAGCGCTTCGGTGAGCTGGATCGAGTAGTAGACCTCCATCCGATCCTGATCGGTGCGCACGAAATCGATCTTCACGAGCTTCGGCCCGCCGGTGAGCGATTCCTGGATCAGAGGAATGGTCGCGATGTCCTCGTCCTTCACGACGACCAGCTCATTGAATTGGGGAGCCGCGACCACCCTCGCGGTGGCTGATCCGGCGGGATTGGAGACCGGACGGTTGACGCCCCAATTGACCGAGCTGAGTTCAATCCAGTTGGTGTGAGTCGCCTCGGTCACGTCGCCCAGCAAGTCGCCGTACTGCATGTAGATCGACACGGCTGCTCCCCCGTGGACAGAACTGGCCAATGGCCGAGCCAATATCTCGGATAGACACGCGAAAAGGCCGGCGCCGCGGTCGGCGCCGGCCCGTCCAGCGTGCGGCGTGGCGCCCGGTCAGACGATCTTGCCCTGTCCGATGTCGTATTTGACCTTCGGTCCGTCCGTCAGCGCGCCGTCCTTGTCCATCACCTTCGGGACGCAGTTGATGGTGACGAAGTTCAGCGACAGGCTCTCCTGCGGACGATCCCCGCCGCTGCTCACCGAGTAGCCGCTGATCATGGTGTCCTCGAGTTCGTAGGTCAGGAACTTCTCGAGCTTTCCCTTGTCGGTCTTGCAGAAGTCGATCGTCACCTTCACGCCCTTGCCCTGGTAGAATTCGGTCAAGAGCCCGCCGCTGGCCGCGTCCTGGGCCTTGGTCACGGTGATCTCGCTGAGGCTCGGCGCCGAAAACTCGCGATCCTTGGCGCCGCCGGTCGGGCTGGAGATGCCGCGCCCCACGCCCCACTGGAAGGAGTTGAGCTCGATCCAGTCCTTGTGACCATCCGCGGTGACGTCGCCTTTGATCTTGCCGCCGTCGTATTCCATGTAGATCGGCATCGGAAGCTTCTCCTGTTGGCCGGTGTCTAGCTGACCTGGTGTCTAGTTAAGCGTGTAGCGGAATGATCCGGTCGGGGCCATTCCGACGGCAACACTGGAAATCGGTGCGCCTTCACCTAGCCGCGCCAGCACCTCGGCGGATAATTCCGGCAGGAGCGTGCGCGACAGGATGTTCTCCACGTTCCGCGCGCCGGAACTGCTCTCCGTGCAGCGCGCGGCGATGGCGTCGGCCAGCGTCTCGTCGTACGTGAAGCCGGCGCGGTAGCTGTCCCACACGCGGCTGCGGATGCGGTCGAGCTGCAGCTCGACGATCTGGCGGATTATCGGTGCGGAGAGCGGGAAATACGGCACCAAAGTCACGCGGCCGAGGAAGGCCGGCTTGAAATGTTTCATCAGCTCCGGCCGCAGTGCCTCGGCCAGGCCCGCCGCGTCCGGCGCGGTCTCGGGGTCGGCGAACAGCTTGGCGATCAGGTCGGAGCCGGCGTTCGAGGTCATGATGACGACGGTGTTCTTGAAGTCGATGTCGCGCCCCTCGCCGTCCTTCATCTGGCCCTTGTCGAATACTTGGAAGAACACGTCCTGCACGCCGGGATGCGCCTTCTCCATCTCGTCGAGCAGGATCACCGAATAGGGCCGCCGGCGCACCGCCTCGGTGAGGATGCCGCCCTCGCCGTAGCCGACATAGCCGGGCGGGCTGCCCATCAGCAGGCTGACCTTATGTTCTTCCTTGAACTCGCTCATGTTGATGACGGTCATGTTCTGCTCGCCGCCATAGAGCAGGTCGGCCAGCGTCAGCGCCGTCTCGGTCTTGCCGGTGCCGGAGGTGCCGACCATCAGGAACACGCCGATCGGCTTGCGCGGATCGGTCAGCTTGGCGCGGCTGGTGCGGATCGCCTGCGACACCGCCTCCAGCGCGTGCGGCTGGCCGACGATGCGCCGTTCCATCGTCTCCTTAAGGTGCAGCACGGTGTTGATCTCGTCCGAACGCATCCGCCCGGCCGGAATGCCGGTCCAGCCCTCGACGATCTCCGCCACCGCCTGCCCGTCGACCACCGGGAACACCAGCGGCTGCTCGCCCTGCAAGCCGCGCAGCCGCTCCATCAGCCCGGTCAGCTTGTCCCGCAACGGCGCCTTGTCGGCCGTGTTCTGCGGATCCTCGAGCGCCTTGCGGGCGTCGGCGACCTCGGCGGCGATCGCCTTTTCCTGCTCCCAGCGGCGCTCCAGGGTGCCGAGCGCGTCCTTCGCCTGGCCGCGCTCGTCCAGCAGCTCGGCGACGCGCGCGCCGTGATCGCCGCCCGACGCGATCTCGCGCTCCAGGATGCCGGTCTCGGTGTCGATCAGCGCGATGCGCCGTTGCAGATCCTCGACCGCGGCGGGGATCGCCGCCTGGCTCATGGCGACCCGCGCGCACGCCGTGTCGATCAGCGACACCGCCTTGTCCGGCAACTGTCGGCTCGGGATGAAGCGCGCCGACAGCCGCACCGCCTCGCTGACCGCCTCGTCGAGGATGCGGATGCGATGGTGCTCCTCCAGGGTCGAGACCAATCCGCGTACCATCGCGATGGCGGTGGCCTCGCTCGGCTCCTCGACCTTGACCACCTGGAAGCGCCGCGTCAGCGCGGCGTCCTTCTCGAAATACTTCTTGTACTCGGCCCAGGTGGTCGCCGCGATGGTGCGCAGCTCGCCGCGAGCCAGCGCTGGCTTGAGCAAATTGGCCGCGTCGTTCTGCCCGCCGCCGCCGCCCGCCCCGATCAGCGTGTGTGCCTCGTCGATGAACAGGATGATGGGCTTGGGGCTCGCCTTGACCTCCTCGATCACCGATTTCAGCCGGTTCTCGAACTCCCCCTTCACCCCCGCGCCGGCCTGCAGCAGCCCGAGATCGAGCGTGCGGACCACCACGTCCTTGAGCGCCGGCGGCACGTCGCCCTCGGCGACACGCACGGCAAAACCCTCGACCACCGCCGTCTTGCCGACCCCGGCCTCGCCGGTGAGGATCGGGTTGTTCTGGCGCCGGCGGGTGAGGATGTCGACGATCTGGCGGATCTCGGCGTCGCGGCCGAGAATCGGGTCGATGCGACCCGACCGGGCGCGCGCCGTGAGGTCGATGGTGAACTGGTCAAGTCCCGCCGAGCCGGCCGGACGCGCCGCGTTTTCCGCTCCGCCGCCGGCCCGCGCGGCCCCGCCATCGGCCGCCGTCGGGACCGACGCCGCCTCCGTGCTGCCCGCCGTGATCGTCAGGATGTCGCGCTTGAGGGCTTCGGGCGTGATCCGCGCCAGCTGGCTGGAGAGCTCGGCGGCGCGCCGCGCCAGGGTCTCGTCGGCCAGCAGCGCCCAGAGCAGGTGGCCGGACCTGAGGCGCGTGAGCCCATGCTCGATCGAGGCCACCAGCCAGGCCTGCTTGGCCAATTCCACGATGTCGGGCGACAGGCTGGGCGCCCGCGCATTGCCGGTCTTGAGGCGGTCGAGCCCGCGGTTCAGGTCGGTCCTGAAGCGTCCCTCGTCCACCTCGTAGTGGCGCAGGATCAGCGGGATGTCGGTGCCGTTGCCGTCGACCAGCTTGGCGAACCAGTGCTCGATCTCGACATTATAATGGCTCCGGGACAATGTCAGACCTGCCGCCGCCTCCAGTGCTCGCCGGCAGTGCTCGTCGAGGCGCCCGACAAGGGATTTTAGGTCGATCGCAGCCATCTGTCCCCCGTCAGGCCAATCGTCGCCTGGCCCGGCTCACGATCCGGGGCTTGTGGTCCGAAGCGGCCGGAGATTATGGTTTCGCGTTGGCACTGTCCAGCGAACTTTCCATGCCGCGCGTCGAAAGATGGGCGTATCGAAAGGTGGGCGTATCGAAGGGCGGCGTGCCGAAGATGGAAGAGCGGTCGATGGATGATTCGGGGCATGATCTTGAACTGGCGCTGCTGCTGGCGCCGAATTCCGGGCGATCTCCCGGCGGGAATCGACCTCAGAAAAGATTTCTCGCCGCAATCACCATACTACCGACTGCGCGATGCGCGCGCGGAGGCGCGCGAGATGGAGCGTCGGCTCGACAACAACGATCCCGACGCGAAAGCGGAGCCGTCGGCGCAATGGCGCGTGGTCCGCGAGATCGCGCTCAAGGCCCTCGCGGAGCAGACCAAGGATCTGGAGATCGCGGCATGGTTGACCGAGGCGCTGGTGCGCCAGGACGGGGTCGTGGGTCTCGCCGCCGGTATCCGCCTGCTCGCGGGGTTGGTCGAGGGGTTCTGGTCGAGCGATCTCTACCCCATGCCGGACGAGGACGGCATCGTCACGCGCGTCGCGCCGATCACTGGGCTCAATGGCGAGGGCGGCGACGGCACGCTTATGCAGCCGATCCGCAAGCAGGTGCTGTTCGAGACCCCCGACCACTCGCCGGTAAGTTACTGGCAGTACGACCAGTCGGTTGAGCTGCAGAAGATAACCGACCCCGCCCGCCGCGAGGCGCGGCTGAAGGCGGGCGTGGTGCCGCTCGACGATTTGCAGCAGGCCGCTAAGGCGACGCCCCCAGCGCATTTTGCCGCGCTGCGGGTCAAGGTGAAGGCGGCGCTCGCGGCTTGGACGAGGATGAGCGAATTGCTCGACGCCGAGGCTGGGCGGGAGGCTCCGCCAACCAGCCGCGTGCGCGACATCCTCCAGTCAATCCTCGCCGTCGTGGGCCAGTTCGCGCCGCCCGAGCGCGACGAGCCGGCGGAGGAGGGGGCCGACGCCGGGGCGGAGCCGGAGGGCGCGGGGGCAACAGGCGCGCCGACCGTGTCGGCGGCGTCGGCGCGGGCGGTTACGCGGGACGACATGCTGAAGGAGCTCGGGCGGATCGCCGATTATTTCCGGCGGACGGAGCCGCATTCGCCGCTCGCCTATACGCTGGAGGAGGCGGTCCGCCGCGGCCGGCTCACCTGGCCGGAGCTGCTGGCGGAGGTGGTGCCCGATGACGGGGTGCGCAGCGCGATCCTGGTGATGCTCGGCATCCGGCCGACGCCGCCGGCCGCGTAACGCCAAAAACCGGTATGAGAGCGTAGCGATCTTGACCGGAGGAGTGGCGGACGTGTAGGGTCGCAATCGCGGCGTGTGGGTCAGCGATGGCCGTCCACGCGGTCCCGCGACCAGCGATGACAGTCAGCGCGTGCCCATAGCGGGCATTCTGAGGGGGCGGCCATGAGTGCGAGCATCCACGAAAAGCTCAACCGCGTGCGCAAGCCGCGCGTGCACATCACCTACGACGTCGAGACGGAGGGTGCGGAGATCCAGCGCGAGCTGCCCTTCGTCATGGGCATAATGGGGGATTTCTCGGGCGATCCGACGAAGCCGCTGGCGCCGCTCGCCGACCGCAAGTTCGTGCAGATCGACCGTGACAATTTCAACGAGGTCATGTCGCGGATCGGCCCCGGCCTGAAGCTCAGGGTCGACAACACGCTGGCCGGCGACGGCAGCGAGATGGCGGTGGACCTCAAGTTCAACTCGATCGAGGATTTCGAGCCGGGCAGGGTGGTCGAGCAGGTGCCGGCGCTGAAGCAGCTCATGGAAACCCGCAACAAGCTGCGCGACTTGATGGGCAAGGTCGACCGCTCGGAGGAGCTCGAGAACCTGCTCGAGCAGGTTCTGCAGAATGAGACCGAGCTTAAGTCGCTGTCGAGCCAGCTCGGCATCGAGAAGAAGGAGGGCTGATCGATGTCCGAGGCGCAGACCGGCGCGGGCGCCGCCGGAGCCGTCGCGACCGACCAGGTCAATCTCCTCGACCAGGTTGTCGCCGCGACCAAGCAGACCGAGCCCGACCGCGCGCAGGAGTTGGTCAAGACGCTGGTCGAGCAGGCGTTGACCGGCACGGTCACGTTCGATCGCAACCTGACGCGGACGTTCGACCGCGCGATCCAGGCGATTGACCGCAAGCTGTCGGAGCAGCTCAACCAGATCATTCACCATGAGAAGTTCACCAAGCTGGAAGGCGCCTGGCGCGGGTTGCACTACCTGGTGATGAACTCCGAGACCGGCACCAGCCTCAAGCTCCGCGTGCTGAATGTCAGCAAGCGGGATTTGAACCGCGACCTGACCAAGGCGGTCGAGTTCGACCAGAGCCAGCTATTCAAGAAGATCTACGAGAACGAGTTCGGTACCCCGGGCGGCGAGCCGTACGGCGCGCTGGTCGGCGACTACCAGTGGAACAACCACCCGGACGACATCGAAACGCTGCGGCTGATCTCGAATGTAGCCGCCGCCGGCTTCTGCCCGTTCGTCTCGGCGGCTGCGCCGGAGCTGTTCGGCTTCGGCGACTACACCGAGCTGCCCCGCTCGCGCGATCTCGCCAAGATCTTCGAGACAGCCGAGTACATGAAGTGGCGCAGCTTCCGCGACAGCGAGGACAGCCGCTTTGTCTCGCTGGTCTGCCCGCGCGTCATCGCCCGCCTGCCGTACGGCGCGGCGACCAAGCCGATCGACGAGTTCGCCTACGAGGAGGCGCCGTTCGACGCCGCCGGGGCGGCGAAGTCGATGGGCCATCACGATTATTGCTGGATGAACGCAGCCTACGTGATGGGCGCGCGCATGACCGACAGCTTCGCCAAGACCGGGTTCTGCGTGACGATCCGCGGCGCCGAGGGCGGCGGCAAGGTCGAGGGCCTGCCGATGCACGTCTTCCAGTCGGACGACGGCGACCTCGACAGCCAGTGCCCGACCGAGATCGGCATCACCGACCGGCGCGAGTTCGAGCTGTCCAATCTCGGCTTCCTGCCGTTATCGCACTACAAGAACACGGATTATGCGGTGTTCTTCGGCGGCCAGACGGTGCAGAAGCCGAAGAAATACGATCGCCCGGAGGCGACCGCCAACGCGGCGATCTCGGCGCGGCTGCCCTACATCATGGCGACCGGCCGCTTCGCGCATTACCTCAAGGTGATGGCGCGCGACAAGATCGGCAGCTTCATGGAGGCGTCCGACTGCGAGGCTTGGCTCAACCGCTGGATCAGCCACTATACCAACAGCAACGAGAAGGCGGGGCCTGAATCGAAGGCGCGCTATCCGCTGCGCGAATCCAAGGTCGAGGTGCGGGAGATTCCGGGCAAGCCGGGTTCCTACAACGCCGTCGCCTATCTCCGCCCGTGGCTGCAGATGGAGGAACTCACCACGAGTATGCGCCTGGTCGCGCGGATCCCGCAGAAGGCGTGATCGCGGGCCTGATCGCCGCATGTGAGGGGCGCCGGGTCGCCCCCGGCGCCGCAACCGCATGAGCACCGCCATCGGCGCGCGGCCATCAACGCCGGCCGCGGCTGAGGGACCGGACCTCGTGCCGCTGCGTGAGGCGGTGCTGGGCGGGCGGTTTTTCGGATCCAAGCACGCCGCCGGGGCCGAGCGCCTGGCCGCGCTGCTGGCGGGCCCGCCGGGAGAGGCGCTGCTGGCTTGGTTCGGGCCGCGCTTCGCCGCGCGTCTGCTCGCCGATCCGGACGCGCTGCGCGATGCCCTAGACCGCGACATCGCCGCGATCGACCGGGTGCTGTCGGCGCAGCTCGACGCGGTCTTGCACGCGGCGCGGTTGCGGCGGCTGGAAGGCTCCTGGCGGGGGCTGGCGTGGCTGGTCGGCGGGCTCGATCCGGCCGGGCGGGTGAAGGCGCGGCTGCTCAACGTCGGTTGGCCGGAGATCTGCCGCGACCTCGAACGCGCCGCCGAGATGGATCAGAGCAATCTGTTCCGCCGCATCTACGAGGACGAGTTCGGCACGCCGGGCGGCGAGCCGTTCGGATTGCTGGTAATCGACCACGAGGTGCGCCACCGTCCGACCGCCGCCGCGCCGACCGACGACGTGACGGCGATCGCCTCGCTTTCGGCCGTCGCGGCGGCGGCGTTCGCGCCGGTGGTGCTGGCCGCCTCGCCGGCGCTGCTCGACGTCGACGAGTTCGCCGATCTCGCGATGACGGCCGACCCGGCGGCGCCGTTCCGCGGCCAGCTGCACGCCCGCTGGCGGGGCCTCGCGTCGCGCGAGGATATGCGCTTCGTGTGCGTCGCGCTGCCTCGGGTGCTGGCGCGGGTGCCCTGGGGGGACGATCCGGCACGCGCGGACGGCTTCCGCTACGCCGAGTACGCGCCCGACGCGCGGGGCCGCGTCTGGATGTCGGCCGCGTACTGCTTCGCCGCCACCGTGGCGCGCGCCTTCGCCGACCACGCCTGGCCGGCCGACGTCCGCGGCGTCGATGCCGACCGCGAGGGCGGAGGCGTGGTGACGCATCTGCCCGCCGAGCCGTTCCGCACTGATCCGCCGGGGGTCTGGACCCGGCCGCCGCTCGATCTCGTGCTGCACGACCGGCAGGAGCGGACGCTGGTGGAAGCCGGGCTGATGCCGCTGTCCGGGCTGCCGTATACTGTCGATGCAGCCTTTAGCTCGGTGCGAAGCCTGCAAAACCCCAAGACCTACGCGGGCCAGAACGCCGATGCGGCGGACGCCAGCGCGCGCATCTCCTCGCAGATCAACTCGATGCTGTGCGTCGCCCGCTTCGCCCATTATGTGAAGGTCATGGGGCGTGACATGGTGGGCTCCTTCCAGACCGCCGAGAAGATCGAGCAACGGCTGCAGGCCTGGCTCAACGGTTACATCAACGCCAGCGTCAATGCCGGACCGGACACACGGGCGCGCTATCCGCTGGCTGCGGGGCGAGTGACGGTGCGCGAGCGGCCTGGCCGGCCGGGCGTGTTCGGCTGCACGGTCCAGTTGCAGCCGCACTTCCAGCTGGACGACGTGGCGGCCACTTTCCGGCTCGTGACCGAAATGGTCGCACCGGGCCGGCGCGAATGAGCGGCTGCCCTGAACGAGGAACGCGGTGATGCCTGAGACACGAGAGGGCGCGGGCGATTTGTTCCGTGCCGGCAAGCTGGCGCCGGCGGTCGAGGCCGCCAACGCGGAGGTGCGCCGCGCGCCGGCCGACCTCAGCGCGCGCGTGCTGCTCGCCGAGTTGCTGTTGTTCGCGGGCAATCTGGAGCGCGCCGACGTGATCCTCGACGCCGCTGGTCAGATCGAGCCGGAAGCGGGGATCGTCGTGGCCGAGTTCCGCCAGCTGCTCCGCGCCGAGACGGCGCGACGCCAGCTCCGCCGCGACGGGCGGGTGCCCGCGTTTCTGGGCGAGCCGACCGAGGCGCAGACCGCGAGCCTGGCCGCCTGGGTGGCGCTGCGGGCGGGCGACGCGGTGGGAGCGGCGACCCGCGCGGCGGAAGCCGAGAGCGTCCGTCCGCGCGCACCGGGCACCGCCGGAAACGCAGCGTTCGACGATTTCCGCGATGCCGACGATCTCTGCGCCGGCTTCTTCGAGGTGCTGACCACGACAGGCAAGTATTTCTGGATACCGACGGAGAGGGTCGAGACCGTAGAGTTCCACCCTCCCAAGCGGCCGCGCGACCTGTTCTGGCGGCGCGCTTCGATGGCGGTGCGCGGCGGGCCGGACGGGGACGTGTACATTCCGGCGATCTACGGCAGCGACGACCCCGCGCTCAGCGACGAGCTGCGGCTCGGCCGGGCGACAGACTGGCTGGAGGAGGGCGAGGGTCCGGTGCGCGGCGTCGGCCAGCGGGTGTTTCTCGTCGGTCAGGACGCGACCTCGATCATGGACATGACGACGCTCGGCTTCGGCGTCGCGGCCGGGGGCGCGTGAGCGGCGCGCGGGGCCGGCCCGAGGCCGCGCGGCGAGACCCGCCGCGCGCGCATCTGCCGCTGCTGGACCGGCTGATCGACGAGGCCCCCGAACGGGATCAGGACGCGCCGTTGTCGCCGGCCGAGGCAATGGCGGCGCTGCGCCGCTCCGTTCGGCGGGACATGGAGGCGTTGCTGAACGCCCGCCGGCGCTGGCGTTCGTGCCCGCGCGGGCTCGCGCAACTCGCGCTCTCGCCGCTGAACTATGGCATCCCCGACTGCACCGGTGGCGCCTTCCAGGACGTACGAGAGCGCGAGGCGTTGCGCCGCGAGATCGAGGAGACGGTGCGCCGCTTCGAGCCGCGCTTCCAATCGGTGCGAGTGACCTTGGTCGAAGGCAAGAACAAGCTCGAAGCGACGCTCCGCTTGCGGATCGAGGCGCTGCTGCACGCCGAGCCGGCGCCCGAGCCCGTCACCTTCGACACCTTGATCGACGTGACCACGGCGGACGCGGTCGTGCGCTCGCACGATGAGCGATAGGACGCGCCCTCGTGTCTGACGCGCTGCTGCCCTATTACGATCGCGAGCTCAACGCGATCCGCGCGCTGGCGGCGGAGTTCGCCGAGGCCAACCCCAAGATCGCCGGGCGTCTGCGGCTGTCGGCCGACGCGGTGGACGATCCGCATGTCGCGCGCCTGCTCGAAGGCATCGCCTTCCTTGCCGCCCGGGTGCATCACCGGCTCGACGACGAGTTTCCCGAGCTGACCGACGCGCTGCTTGGGGTGCTCTATCCGCACTATCTCGCACCCGTGCCGTCTTGCGCCATCGCGCAGTTCACCTGCCTGCCGGAGCTGCAGGTGCCGGCGCGCATTCCGCCCGGTCTGCCGCTGGACACCGAGCCGGTGCGCGGCGAGACCTGCCGCTTCCGCACGGCCTATGCGGTGACGCTCTGGCCGGTCGACGTCGAGAGCGTGCGGCTGTCCGGCCTGCCGCTCGCCGCACCGGCGAACCCGCGCGCCGTGGGCGCCGTGGGCGTGCTCCGCATCGGGCTGAAATGCACCTCCGCCGAGGCCGATTTCACCCAGCTCGGCGTCGATCGCCTGCGCTTCTTCCTGCGCGGTGCGGCGAATATCTCGCTGCCGCTGTATGAGCTGCTATGCCGTCATACGGTCGGCATCGCGCTCGCCGACGGGCCGAACGATCCAGCGCCCGTGCTGGTGCCGCCGTCGGCGATCGAGCCGGTGGGATTCGGTCCGGAGGATGCTCTCCTGCCCTGGCCCGCGCGCAGCTTCTCGGGGTTCCGGCTGCTGACCGAGTATTTCGCTTTCCCAGAGAAATTCCTGTTCCTCGATGTCGCTCGGCTGGAGAGCAAGACATTGGTTTCGGGCGGCAACCGGATGGACATTTTCGTCTATCTCGACCGCACCCTGCCCGAGCTCGAACGCGCGATCGACGCGGACACGCTGCAGCTCGGCTGCACGCCCATCGTCAATCTTTTCCCGCAGCGCTGCGAGCCGGTGCCGCTGAGCCACACGGCGATCGAGTATCGCGTCGAACCGGACGTGCGGCGGCCTGGCGCGCTGGAGGTCTGGAGCGTGGAGCGGGTGCGCGAGACCCGGCCCGACGGCTCGTTCCGGCCGTGGCAGCCGTTCTACCGGCTAACCGGCGGCGCACGGGAGGCGGGCGAGACGGGCGGCTTCTATCACACCGCCCGGCGGGTTTCGGCGGCGCCGCTGACCGGCAGCGACGTGTTCCTCGCCCCGCACGACCCGGACTTCGACGCAGAGAGCCCGGCCGACGCGGTGCTCTCGGTCGAGGCGCTCTGCACCAATCGCGACCTCGCCGGTGAACTGCCTTTTGGCGGCGGTCGCCCAAGGCTGAAACTGGTCGAGGGCGTCGCGTCGGTGGCGCGGATCGCCTGCCTCACCGCGCCCACCACCACCCAGCGCGTGCCGCTGCGCGAGGCGGGGTTCTGGCGGCTGGTGTCGCATCTCTCGCTCGGCCATTTGTCGGTGGTGGGCGGCGAGGCGGGGGCGAGCGCGCTCAAGGAGATTCTTCTGCTGTATGATTTGCGGGATTCGGCGGAGACGAGGGCGGCGATCGAGGGCCTGGTCGGCGTGACGGCCCGGCCCGGCGCGGCGCGCGTGCCTGGCGCGCGCGCGGGCGCCTTCTGTCGCGGGCTCGACGTGACCTTGGAGTTCGATCCGCGCGTGTGGCAGTCGTCCGGCCTCTATCTGCTGGCCGCCGTGCTTGACCGCTTCCTCGCCCTGCACGCGACCGTCAACAGCTTCGTCCGCACCACCGCAACCCTGCGGGCGCGCGGCGGAGCGGCCGCAAGCTGGCCGGCGCGGGCCGGCGGGCGGGCGTTGCTGTGACCGACAAGTCGCCGCTAGAACTGCTGGCGACCGAGCCGCGCCGCTTCGGTTTCGATGCCGCCGTGCGGGTGCTGCTGCACACCGCGCGCGATCCCGACCCCGCCACGGTCGTCCGCTTCCGCTCGGTCCCCGGCCTGGCCTATCCGCCGGCCGACGTGCTGGCGCTGCAATCCGGGGACGAGGGCTCGGCGCCGCGCATTGCTGTCAGCGTGATGGGTCTCACCGGCGCCTCGGGCGTGCTGCCCCGCGGCTACACCGAACTGCTCAACACGACGCTGCGCGAGCGTTCGCCGGCGCTGCATGATTTTCTCGACATGCTGTCGCACCGGATGGTCGCGCTGTTCGCGCGCGCCGGGGCCAAATACCGGCCGCACCTGCTCGCCGAGATCGGCCGCGTCGCCGGCCGGGACCGCGACACGATGACCTCGGCGCTGCTCGCGTTTACCGGAAACGGTACGCGGCACATCGCCGACCGGCTGGCCGCCGGCAGCGAGCCGCTGCTGCACTATGCCGGCTTCTTCGCAGCGAGGCCGCGCTCGGCGGACCGGCTGCAGGCGCTGGTGTCGGACTGGCTGGAGCGGCCGGTCGAGGTGCGGCAATTCGCCGGCGCCTGGCTGGCGGTGCCACCGGAGCAGCGGACGCGCCTCGCCCGGCGCGGGACCGGCGGTCGCTTCGACCGGCTCGGCCGTGACGCGGCGATCGGCGTCCGGGCGTGGGACGTGCAGGCGGCGGTGGTGATCCGCGTGGGGCCGCTGGATCGCGCCGGCTTCGAGGCGCTGCTGCCGGATCGGCCCGCGCTCGGCCGCCTGGTGTCGCTGGTGCGCGCGTTCCTCGGGTTCGAAACCGCGTTCTCGATCAACCCCGTGCTGTCGGCCACGGAGGTTCCGCCGCTGCGGCTGCGGGCGGACAGCGATCCCGCACCCCGGCTCGGCTGGAACAGCTGGCTCGCCGCGCCCGCCGGCAGCCGGCGGAAGGACGCCGACGACCCGGTGTTCCAGGCGGACGTGATGGAAGCCCGGACCGCGTCTGCCTGCGCCGCGCCGCGATGAGCAGGCCACGCATCATGCCGCCGATCCCGGACGACGATCCCACCGTCAAGATCCTGCCGCCCTCCCAGAAATCGCGCAGGAGCCGGGGCGTGGCCGTCGCGGGGCTCTGCGCGCTCGCGATCCTCGGCGGCGGCGGCGCGTGGTTCACCTTCGCTCCGGGCGCGCATCTCGCGCCCGCGCTGCCGTCGCTAGCTCCGGTCGAGGCGTCGACGCCGCAAGCCACGGCGCCCCCGACGCCACCATCCGCGCCGCCGCGCATCGCGATCACCTCTGCCGACGAGGCGGCGATCCTGGCCGACCGCTCGCCCGATCTGCGCGTCTTCGCCTTCGCCGCCGATCCGCGCGTGCTGGTGCTCTCCTTCGCGACCTTGCACGCGCAAGGGCTCATGCTGAACCGGCTTGGCGCGTTCGTGGAGAAGGCCGGCGTGCCGCGCGACCGCGTGCTCGCCGACCCCGACCTGGACGCCGCCATCACCCGCGCGGGCGAGACGGCGGACACCTACAATTATGGGCACGACTACCGCGCCGCCGACCTCGCCCGCTTCTTCGATACCGCCGCGCGCGAGCGCGTGACGCTCCGGCCCGATGAGCAGCATCTAAGGCAGCTCCTAGCGCAGCAGGCTATGCTTGCTCCCGGCGCGGTGGGGGCGGTTATCTCCATCCCGCCCGAGACGACGAACCCGCCCGTCGGACCCGCAGCCCGAGCCACGATCCTGCGCCACGAGCTGTCGCACGCCGCCTATTTCACCGACCCGGCCTACACCGCCTACGCCCGCGTGTTCTGGGAAACGGTGCTGAGCGAGGAGCAACGCGCCGGGTTCCGCCGCTTCCTCGCCGGCGAGGGCTACGACGGCACCAACGAGGATCTGATGCTGAACGAGACGCAGGCCTACCTGGTCCACACGCGCGATCAGCGCTTCTTCGAACCGAAGCTCGCCGGGCTGAGCGAGTCCGAGGCGGACCGTTTGCGCGAGATATTCCTGCGTGACATGCCCGACGGATGGTTGCGCGACCTCACCCACGCGCCGCGCGGGTTTCCGCCGCTCACCACCGCCGCGCCGGCCGCGCAAGGCCAACCCCAGCCGCCCCATGACCGCCACTGACGACCCCACGCGTCCGACGAGGCGGACGCGAAGAACCGCCCGCCGGTGGCTGATTACCTATCGCAACGGTTCGCGCCTCGTGCTAGAAGGCGCGCACTCCGGGACGGTGGGAGAGCGGCGATGCGTCAACTTAGAGTCCATATGGCGATAATTGCGGTATCGGTTGCGCTCGCTCCGGGGGCCTGGGCGCAATCCAATCCCTCCGCCGACCAGATCATCAACTCGTTGAGGCCCAGCGCGAAGTCGCTCGACGGGTCGACCCGGGGAATCCGACCCGTGACACCTCAGGAGGTGACGCCCGCCGCCTCGTCTTCGGAAGGCGCGGCGACGGGCGCGCGTCCGCGTGCATCGGCCGCGATCCATCCCGCGGCGGCAGCGCAGCCGAGGCACGCGCCGGTCGCCGCGGCGGTGGCGCCGTCGGTCAATTTGTTCGTCCAGTTCGCCAACGGCTCGGCCGAGCTCACGCCGGAAGCGACCCGGGCGCTCGACGAACTCGGCAAGGCGCTGAGCAGCAACGATCTGGCGCCGTATCATTTCCGCATCGAAGGCCACACCGATACGATCGGCACCAAAGGCTACAACAAGAGCCTGTCCGAGCGGCGTGCGGCGGCCGTTGCCGAGTATCTGGCGAGCCATTTCGGCGTGAGCCAGGCGCGGCTCGTCACCGTCGGCGTGGGCTCCGACCGCCTGCTCGTGCCAACGCCGGACCAGACGGCGGAGCCACGCAACCGCCGCGTCCAGGTCGTCAACATCGGCGCCTGATCGCAGGCGCGCACGCTTAGTCGACTGATCGACATGGCGCGCTGGAACGAGGGCTATGTCGCCGACGTCGCCTACACGTCCCAATTCTATCGGGAGATGACGCCGGCGTGGCTCGGCATGGCGGCGGTGCTGCTGGGCCATCGGCCGCCCGACCTGGCGCGGCCGTTCCGCTGGGCCGAGCTCGGCTGCGGCAACGGTTTCACCGCCACCGTGGTCGCCGCTACCTGCCCGCAAGCCGAGGTTTGGGCGTTCGACTTCAATCCCGCCCATATAGAGACGGCGCGACTGCTCGCGAGCCGGGCGGCGCTCGGCAACATCACCTACCGGGAGGCATCGTTCGCGGAACTGGCCGACGTGCCGGATGCGTCGCTGCCGGAATTCGACTTCATCGTGGCGCACGGCGTCTACAGCTGGATCGCGCCCGAGCATCGCCGCCAAGTCGTATCGTTCGTGCGGCAACGATTGCGGCCCGGCGGGCTGTTCTACAACAGTTACAACGACGCGGTCGGCTGGGCCTCGATGGTCCCGCTGCGCGAGCTGATGCGCCTCGTGACCAGCGCCAGCCGCGCCCGTTCGGATCTAGCCGTGACGGAGATCGTGGCACTTATCGACCGGCTGACGGAGGGACAGGCTGCCTTCTTCGCGGCAAACCCCTCGATCGAGCGGCGGGTGCGGATGCTGCGGACGAACGATCAGCGCTATCTCGCCCACGAGTACCTCAACGAGCACTGGCACCCGCAGATGGCGGCCGACGTGATGGCCGAGATGGAGGAGGCCAAGTGCAGTTTCATCGGCAGCGCGACGCTGACCGACAACATCGACGCGACCTCGATCCCGCCCGGGATGCGGTCGCTGATGAACGAGACGCGGGATGTCGCGCTGCGCGAGACCTTGCGGGATTTCGCGGGCTCGCAGAGCTTCCGCCGCGACATTTTTCGCCGTGGCGTGACCGGGCTTGCCACTGGCGAGCATCTCGACCTGCTCGACGCGCTCACCCTGCAGTGCGTGGCCAAGGCGACGTTGGGCGAGGAGGGTATCGAATTCAGCTGCCAGCTCGGGACGGTTACGGGGGACCGGAAACTCTATGGCTCGCTGATCGACGTGCTCGCGCGGGGACCGCTCACGCTGCGCGATGCGCGCGCCATGCCGGGCTGGGCCGGCAAGCCGCTCACCGAGCTATTGCAGGCGTTTGCCTTGCTGGTCTCCGGCGGCCTCGCCCATCCGGTCATGCCGGGGGGAGCGACGGGGGAAGGGATCGCCTCCTGCCGTGCGCTCAACCGGGCGATCGCGCGGATGAACGCGGACGGGACGAGCATCGCCAACCTGGTCTCGCCGATGATCGGCTCGGCCATCCCGGCAAGCCTCACCGAGACGTTGATCGTGGGCGAGTTGCTGGACGGGCGGGACGCGCGGCCCGAGCAACTCGCCGACCGACTGGTCGCGATCCTGGCGCGGACCGGGCGGAAGATGCAGAAAGACGGCGCGCCCGTCACCGATCCCGGCGACGTTCGACGGCTGACGTCGGAGCGGGTGAACGCGACGCTCGACGTCAGCGCCGAGTTCCATCACTCGCTTGCCATCGTCGGTTGAACTGGTATTCGTCTTGTATCGTATTTGAATAGGCTATGACTGATGACGTGGCGATAGGTCCGGTGCCATACTGACCCAACAAGGTTGGCGTGCGCGGCCCGTCCCGGCCCATCAGGTCAATTTGCGGCTGTTCGGCCGCGGCGAAGGGAGGCGCGATGTCTGACGTGCAGGCGGAGGCCGGGAGCAACCAGCGGCTCCTGTCCTTGCAGACGGCGCTCGGGCAGGATGTGCTGCAGCCGGTGTCCTTCCACGCCGAGGAGGCGATCAGCGCGCCGTTCGTGGTGACGGTGGAAACGGTGTCGGACCGGCCGGCGATCGATCCCGACACGGTGCTGTATCAGCCCGCTTGCCTCAAGGTGCGGCACGGATCGGGCGACCCGCGCATCCTGCACGGGTTCGTCCGGGCGTTCTCCGCGACCGGACAACCGGCGCGGGGCCGGTTCTCCTACACGCTGACGATCGTGCCCAAGCTGTGGTTCATGGGGCAGACCGTCGATTGTCGTATCTTTCCCAACAAATCCATCGCCGACATCCTGACGACGATCTGCGGCGATGCCGGCCAGACGCTCAGCCTGAAGATCTACGGCGACAAGCCGGTCAAACCCTACGTCACGCAATACAACGAGACGGACATCGCGTTCCTCTCGCGCCTCGCCGAGGAGGCGGGATATTTCTACTACTTCACTCACGCGGAGAGTGATCACACGCTGGTCGTCACCGACCAGAACCAGGGATTTCCGCAATCCCCGAAACCCACGATGCACGTGGTCCACGAGGGCGCCGGTACCGACGTGCTCACGCAATGGCACAAGGTGGGCAGCACCGCCCACAGCAAGTACCGGCTGCGCGACTACGATCCGGTCAAGCCCAACACCCTGCCGGACGGCCAGCAGCAGACCAAACTCAGCACCGCCGGCCAGCCGGTGCGCGACGCGTTCCAGTGGCCGGCGCTGGCGACGACGCAGGACGAGGCGAGCAGCCAGGCGCGGCTGAGGATGGAGGCGGCGGAGGCCGAGGCCAATCTGTTCGAAGCGCTCGGCGAACATCATCTGTTCGCGCCGGGCAGCCGGTTCACCGTCGAACGCGACCCGTTCGACGACCGAGCCGGCGTCGAATACGTGGTGCGTTCCCTGAGCCATAACGGGCAGGACCATAGCTGGATCACGGGCGAGAGCGGCGCCAGCTACGCCAACCGCATCACGGCGTTTCCCGTGGAGACGGTGTGGCGCGACAAGCTGGTGACGCCCCGTCCGGCAATGGCCGGCATCCATTCCGCGATCGTGCTGGGTGGCTCGGGCGAGGAGATCCACGCCGACGAGTACGGCCGGGTGAAGGTGCGCTTCTTCTGGGACCATCGCGAGGATGCCACCGCCGACTCCGCCTGCTGGGTGCGGGTCGTGCAGCCCTGGGCCGGCAACACTTGGGGATGGCAGCATCTGCCGCGCGTCGGCACGGAGGTCGCGGTCGCGTTCCTCGACGGCGACCCGGACCGCCCGGTGGTGATCGGCGGGTTCTACAACGGGCAGATGATGCCGGTCTTTCCCATCCCGGACGAGCAGACCAAGAGCGGATTTCGCAGCCGCTCGAGCACGCAGGGCAGCACCTCCACCTTCTCCGAGCTGTCGTTCGACGACAAGAGGGGCGCGGAGAAGGTGTATCTCCACGCCGAGAAGGACATGACGGTCGAGGTCGAGCACGACCAGACCATCACGATCGACAACAACCGCAGCCTGACGGTGAAGCAGAAGGAGACCGTCGAGGTCGATGACAGCCAGACCATCACGGTGAAGAACGGCCGCACCACGACGATCGAGGCGGCCGGCGACCAGCTCACCGTGAAGAATGGCGGCATCACCATCACGGCGAGCCAGGGCGACATCTCGATCAAGGCCAGCATGGGCGGCATCACCCTCGAGGCGATGAACAGCATCGAGCTCAAGGTCGGCGCCAACAGCGTCAAGATCGATCAATCGGGGGTGACGGTGAGCGCCACGCAGATCAAGCTGTCGGGCCAGGCGATGGTGCAGGTCGAGGGCCCGATGACCAAGATCAACGCCGACGGGATGATGATGCTGAAGGGCGGCATCATGATGCTGAACTGAGGCCAAGGATGAGTTCCGACCAGCTCGCCAAGATGCGGTCCGTCAGGATGAGCGAGGTGTTCCCGCGTCTCGGCCTGACCGGCGAGAGTGCCGCGCTCATCCACGGCGAACCGGACGCCGTCGCGGCGCTCGTGCGGCTGGAGCAGGCCGGCTATCTGGGCGAGGCGGTCAAGCTGATGGCGCACGCGCTGCCCAACCGGGAGGCGGTCTGGTGGGCGTGCATGTGTTCGCACCACACCACGCCCGCCGATCTGCCCGAAGCCGATCGCGCCGCGGTGCAAGCGGCCGAGCAGTGGGTGCGCAAGCAGACCGACGAGGTCCGGCGGGAGGCGTTCGACCACGCGCAGCGGGCGGGGTTCGGCACGGCCGAATCCTGGGCGGCGGTGGCGGCGTTCTGGAGCGGGGATTCGATGTCGCCGCTGGGCCAGCCCAAGGTGGCTCCGGCACCGCATCTCGCGGCGACCGCTGTGACCGGCGCCATAGCTCTCGCCTCGGTTCGCTTCCATCCTGCGCGCCGCGAGGAACGGCTGCGGCGTTTCCTCGCCAGCGGGCGCGAGATCGCCGGCGGCGGCGTGGGCCGGCTGGAGCCGGAGGAGGATCGGTAATGGGACAGCCAGCGGCCCGCCTGTCGGACATGCACACCTGCCCGATGGTCACTGGCATCGTGCCGCATGTCGGCGGGGCGATTACGCTCGGCTGCTTCACCGTGCTGACCAGCGGGCTGCCGCAGGCGCGGATCGGCGACATGCACGCCTGCGTCGGGCCGCCGGGGACGCTCGCGCTCGGCTCCTTCACCGTGCTGGTGGGCGGCCAGCCCGCCTCGCGCATGGGCGACGTGACGGCGCATGGCGGCGCGGTGGTCGGCGGCTGCCCGACCGTATTGATTGGCTGAGATCCGATGAGCTTGACGCTGACCGTGCTGCGATGCCCCGACGCCGTGCCGCCCGAGACCCGCGAGGTGACTGGCGGCGAATTCACCATCGGTCGCGGCCGCGACAATGACTGGGTGCTGGCCGATCCCGACAAGCATCTGTCGAAGCGGCACTGCGTCATCGCCTTCCGCTCCGGAGGTTGGCAGCTCGCGGACACCAGCAGCAACGGCACGTTCCTCAACCGTGACGGCGACCCGATCGGCGCGGGTGCGCCGCGCGCACTGGGCGACGGCGACCGCATCCGCCTCGGTCCGTACGAGATCGAGGTGCGGGTGCAGGACCACGCGGCGCGCTCGGTGTTCGAGCAAGGCGGGCAGCAGCCCGATCCGTTCGGCGATGATCCGTTCGGATCGCTGTCCCCGGTGCGTTACCGGCCCGATCCGGGCGGTTCCCTGGACCGCCCTTTCGACGCGGGCCTGGCACCGCCGCCGATCACGCTCCCGCCCGAGTTCGATCCGCTGGCGCCCGACGAGCCGGAGCGGGGCTTCTCCGGCCCGACGCAGCCCAACCACTCTCCCGCGGTGTCGGATGCGTTCCGCACTCCGCCGGGGCGCTCCGTGTTGCCGCCCGACTGGCATCTCGATCTCGCCACCCCCGGGCCGGTTTCCTCCGAGTTGCCGATCGAGACCCCGCCGCCCGAGGCGCGGCCCTCCGCGCGGGTGGCGCCTCCGGCCTCCCCGGCGGTCGGCAACGACGCGGACCTGCTTGCGGCGTTCCTGCGTGGGGCGGGGATGCCCGAAATCCATCCGGACGATCCGGCGCGGACAATGGAGCAACTCGGTGCCGCGCTGCGGGCGCTGGTCTCGGGCATCCGCCGGGCGCTGATCGCGCGGGCCGCCGTGAAGAGCGAGTTCCGCATCGAACAGACCATGATCCGCGCTCGCGGCAACAACCCGCTGAAATTCTCAGCCGACGACGACGACGCGCTTGCCGCCCTGATCGGCACAGGGCGGCGCACCGAGGTGAGCCCGGAGGAAGCGGTCGCGGACGCGCTGAGGGACATGCGGCTGCACGAACTCGCCACGATGGCGGCGATGCAGAGTGCCGTGCGCGCTGTGGTCGCCCGTTTCGCCCCCGAGGCGCTGCGCGCCGCCGCCGAGCAGGGCGGCGGCATTCCGCTGCCCGGCGCCCGCAAGGGACGGGCCTGGGACGTTTTCGAGGCGTTGCACGCGGAGGTGTCTCGCGGGCTGTCGGACGATTTCGATTCCGTGTTCGGCAAGGGTTTTGCCCGCGCCTACGAGAAGGCGCTGGCCGAAATCGCCGGACGGGATAGGGAGCGATGAAAGCATCCAAGGCGAGCCGGCGCCTGCTGGCGCTGACGCTGGCGTCGCCCCTGGCGCTCGTCGCCTGCGACTCGTCGCCTCCGCCGCCCGCCGTGCTCGATCTCGCCGTACAGGGCAGCGCCGAGCAGAACCCCAGTCCCGCGGGCACGGCGGAGCCGGTCGCGGTGCATCTCTACCAGCTCGCCTCCACGGCGAAGTTCGAGCGGGCCGACGTGTTCGCGCTGGTCGAGCGGGAGGCGGCGACGTTGGGGCAGGATGTGCTCGCGTCGGAGGAGTTCGTGCTGTCGCCGTCCGAGAAGCAGACAATCAAGCGCGAGCTCAAGAAAGGCACGCAGTTCCTCGGCGTGCTTGTGCTGTTTCGCGACATTGACCACGCCAAATGGCGCGCGACGGCACCGGTCGCGACCAGCGGGCCGAGCAAGCTCGCGCTGACCATCGGGCGGCTGTCGGTCGATCTCGGCCCAGCCAAGTGAGGACGCGCGCCGATACTTGGCGTAGAAGCCATGTCCAGGCGGGCAGGGGGGATTGCCGCGTGCGGCCATGACGTGGACCAACCGGGTGATCTGGCAGGAAGGCATGTTCCTGCGGGCGCAGCACTTCCAGCAGCAGGACCGCTGGCTCGAGGCGCTGGTCCGCGGCCGCACCGGTGCGCTGCGCCCGCATCCCTGGGGGCTGACGGAGTTCGCCATCGACCGTGACCTGCTGGCGACGGGGAGATTCGCGTTGTCGTCCGCCGCCGGCGTGTTCGAGGACGGCACGCCGTTCGTCATTCCCAGCGAGACCGACCATCCCGAGCCGATGGAGGCGCCGGCCAACGCCCGCAACGCGCTCGTGTTCCTCGCCGCGCCCATTCGCCAGCCGGGCGCTGTCGAGGTCGCGGCCGATGGCGCCGCCGAGGGCCGATACGGGCTCAAGAGCTTCGAGGCGTACGACACGCACTCGGCCTCGCCGGAGCCCGCGGAGTTGCAGGTCGGGCGACTCCGGCTGCGCTACATGCTGGAGACCGAAGACCGCGCCGGCTATCTCTGCATCGGGCTCGGGCGCATCACCGAGGTCGCGGCGGACCGCCGGATCACGCTGGATGATCGGTGGATACCGCCCGCGCTGGTCTGCTCGGCAGCAGCACCGCTCGCCGGACTGCTCGCGGAGATGTCCGGCATCCTGCACCAGCGCGGCGAGGCGCTGGCCGCGCGGCTCACCGCGCCGGGCTCGCGCGGCGTCGCCGAGGTGGCCGATTTCCTGCTGCTGCAATCGGTCAACCGCTGGGAGAAGCTGCTGAGCCACTGGGCGGATGCCGGCAACGTCCACCCCGAGGAGCTGTACGCAACCCTGGTGCAGATGGCGGGCGAGTTCGCCACGTTTACCGAGGTCACGCGGCGGCCGAACGCTTATGCGGCATATCGCCACGACGATCTGCAGCGCAGCCTGGCACCCGTCGTCGCCGATCTGCGCCGCTCACTCTCGGCGGTGATGGAGACGACGGCGGTGTCGATCCCGCTGCAGGAGCGCCGGCACGGCGTGCGGGTCGGCCTCATCACCGATCGCGGCATCCTGCGCGGCACCAGTTTCGTGGTTTCCGTGCAGGCCGACGTGCCGAGCGAGACGTTGCGCCGGCTGTTCCCGGCACAGGTCAAGATCGGCTCGGTCGAGCACATCACCGAGCTGGTCAATGTCGCCCTGCCGGGCATCGCCGTGCGGCCGCTGCCGGTGGCACCTCGGCAGATCCCGTTCTACGCCGGAGCCTCGTATTTCGAGCTCGATCGCAACAGCCCGCACTGGCAGCAGATGCAGTCCTCGGGCGGGTTCGCGATCCATGTGTCGGGGGATTTTCCGAACCTGCGCATGGAACTTTGGGCGATCCGCGGCTAGCGGTCGGGGTCGGGGGACATGGCCAGCGACAATCCATTCGCCGAACCGGACGACAACGACCGGACGGTGATCCGCCCCGCGCCGGGAGGCCGCCGCCCTGTCGCACCCGCTCCGCCGCCTCACGGGCCGGCCGCGCCGGCGCAAGCGGCACCCGCGCCGGTGGGTCTGGGGCCTGAGGTGGTGCGCGTTGGCGGCACGCCGCTCGCCGCCGCCGCCGCGCCGCTGCTGCAGCTTCTCTCGCGTCTGCGCAACACGCTGTCGCAGCCCGATCCCGGCGATTTGCGCGAGCGCGCCGTTCGCGAGGTGCGGCACTTCGAGCAGGCATCGCGCGATTCGGGCGTGCCAATGGATCAGCTGCGTCCAGCGCATTACGCACTGTGTGCCAGTCTCGACGACGTGGTGCTGGCGACGCCCTGGGGCAGCCAGGGAGCGTGGGCGGCCCGCTCGCTGATCTCGACCTTCCACCAGGAGGTCCGCTCGGGCGAGCGGTTCTTCGACGTGCTGAACCAGGTGAAGCAGAACCCCGGCACGTTCCTGCCGGTGATCGAGCTGATGTATCTCTGCATGTCGCTCGGCTTCCAGGGGCGCTACCGCCTGTCGCCGCGCGGCCCCGCCGAGCTCGACCGGGTGCGCGAGGAGACCTACGGCGTCATCACCCGCCAGCGCCAGGCACCGAACCCGGAATTGTCGCCGCACTGGAAGGGTGCCGACGCGCCGTACCGCCCGACGCGCGCGAGCGTGCCCGTGTGGGTCGGCGGCGCGGCGGCGCTAGCGATCATCGGCGGCCTGTTCGCGTGGTTCTCGACCGGGCTGAACACGGAATCCGACACGCTGTTCGCCCGCATGATGGGCGCCCCGCCGACGCGGATGCCGGTGATTGTGCGAGCCGCCCCCGTGGAGCCGCCCCCGCCCGCGCCGGTCCCGCCGCAGCCGGGCGCGCTCGACAAGCTGCGCGGTTTCCTGCAGCCGGAGATCGCGCAAGGCCTGGTCGCGGTGGTCGGCAGCGACGCGGTGCCGGTGGTCCGCATCAGCAACCGCGGCATGTTCCCCTCGGGCAGCGCCGTCGTGTCGTCGCGCTATACCGGGTTGTTGGAGCGCATCGGCAGCGCGCTCGCCGGGGAGCGCGGCCCGGTGGAGGTGATCGGCTACACCGACAACCAGCCGATCCGCACGGTGCAGTTCCCGTCCAACTTCCAGCTCTCCGCGGCGCGCGCCCGCGCCGCCGCCGACATCATCGCCCGCACCGTTGGCACGCCGTCGCGCATTACGACCGAAGGGCGGGCGGATGCGGACCCGATCGGCAACAACGCGACGGCGGAGGGGCGGGAGGAGAACAGGCGGATCGAGGTGATGTTGAGGAGGGAGGGGTAGCGACCACCGGGTTCTTCGGGAAGCTGCCGGGGCGCGGCGATTTCGTGCGGGTCGGCATGTCTCGCGCGTCGGCGGATGCCTTCGATCGGTGGTTCCGTTCGATACTTTCGGGGAGTCAGGCCGTCATGCGAGACGCATGGAGGCTCGCCTGGATGGAGGCGCCCGTGTGGCGGTTCGCACTGCCCGAGGGGATGTGCGGCCCGATTGCGATCCTCGGTCTGTGGATGCCGAGCGTCGATCGGGTCGGCCGCCATTTTCCGCTGATGTTCGCGGCCTGCTGCCCGGGAGCTGAGCCCGTCATGCTGGCGCAAGGCGGGACGGCTTGGCTGAACGCGGTGGAAGAGGCAGGCCGCGACGCGCTCTCGAACGATCTCTCGCCGGATGCGCTCGCTGCGCGCGTCCCGCCCGCTCCCGACCTCGTTCACGCGCCGGAAGCGGAGCTGCCGCATGGCATGATCCCGCGCGTCGGCGCGGGCCTCTGGTGGACCGAGGGGTCGCCGCGCGTACCCGCGCAAGGACTTGTGTTGGATGCCATGCCGGATGCCGCTACCTTCGTTGCGATGCTGGACGCCACCTACGCGGCGTCACGGGGGGCAGGCTGATGGAGCAGTTCCGGGCTTGGGCCGTGACGCATCCGGGTACGGTGCGGGATCATAACGAAGATGTCTACGTCAACCGGCCGGATCTCGGCCTGTGGGCGGTCGCGGACGGCGCTGGCGGCCACGATGCGGGGGAGGTGGCGTCGGGGCTGATCGCCACCGCACTCGACAGCATCCCGCCCGAGCTCAGCGCCGAGGAGACGCTGACCCAGGTGCGGATGCGGATGGCGGCGACCCACGCGGCGTTGCGCGAGAGGGCGGCGCGACAGGGCCACGGCATGATCGCCTCCACGGTGGTCGTCCTCATTGCGCGGCACGGCCATTTCGCGTGTCTCTGGGCGGGCGATTCGCGGGCGTATCTGCTGCGCGATGGGGCGCTCGCGCGGGTCACGCGCGACCATAGCCTCGTGCAGGAACTGGTCGATTGCGGCGAGATCACCGACGCCGAGGCGGAGAACCACCCGCGCGCCAACGTCATCACCCGCGCGGTCGGCGCCGAGGCGGACATGGTGGAGCTCGACAAGGTGACGGACCGGCTGGCGAGCGGCGACCGGTTCCTGCTGTGCAGCGACGGGCTGAGCAAGGAGCTGAGCGACCCCGAGATGCTGGAGATTCTGCGGGTGGACGGCCCCGAAGCGGCGGCCGAGCGGCTGGTCGAGGCGGCATTGGCGCGGAATGCGCGCGACAATGTCACCGTCGTGGTGCTGGAGGTGGCCGGCGATGGACCCGTCTAGCCTCACGATGCTCGGTAAATACGAGATCCGCGGCTCGCTCGGCCGTGGCGCAATGGGCATCGTGTACGACGGGTGGGATCCGCAAATCGACCGCCGGGTCGCGATCAAGACGGTGCGCCTGCCGGACGCGGGGGATGCAGAGGCGATCGACGCGCTGGGCCGCTTCAAGCGCGAGGCGCAGGCGGCGGGGCGGCTCTCGCATCCCAACATCGTCGCCGTCTACGACTACGGCCAGACCACCGAGATGGCGGGCGGCGACATCGCCTACATCGTGATGGAGTTCGTCGAGGGTCAGTCGCTGAAGGCGCTGCTCGATGCCGAGGAGCGATTTCCGGTCGCCGAGACGGTGCGGGTGATGGGGGAGTTGCTGGCCGGGCTGCAGTTCAGCCACGCGCGCGGCGTGATCCATCGCGACATCAAGCCGGCGAACGTCATGGTGACGACGGATGGGCGGGTGAAGATCGCCGATTTCGGCATCGCCCGCATCGAGAGCAGCAGCTTGACGCAGGCCGGCACGGTGATGGGCACCCCGGCCTACATGTCGCCCGAGCAGTTCATGGGCCAGGCCGTCGACGCGCGCACCGACGTCTACTCGTCCGGCGTGCTGCTCTATCAGATGCTCACCGGCGAGCGGCCGTTCGAAGGCAGCATGACGGCGATCATGCACAAGGTGCTGCACACCACGCCGCCGCGCCCCTCGGAACTCTCGGTCGTCGCACCTCCCGGCCTCGACCCGGTGGTGGCCCGAGCGATGCAACGCCGGCCGGAGGACCGCTTCGCCAGCGCCGCCGACTTCGCCCAGGCGCTTCGCCGCGCCTTTGAGGCGCCGGCCGCCGCAGCAATCGCGGATGACCCAGTGCCGGACGCGACCATCATCGCCCCCGCCCCGCGCGGCCCGACGCGGCGGGTGCCGTCGGGCGAGATGCAGCCTCCTGCAACGCCGAGCAGATCCAATCCGATGCTGCTCGGCGGCGTCGCTGCTGCCGCGCTGCTGGTCCTGGGAGGCGGGGCGTGGTTCGCCTCGCATCCGTCAAGGACGCCCGCGCCCGCGCCCTCCGCCGTCACGCAGCCGGTCGCGCGCCCCGCACAAGCCGAGCCAGCCGCACCGCCGCCCGCGGAAGCCCCGGGGCGGCAGTCATCGCTTCCGGTGGTGCCCGCGAGGATCGCCGCACCACCCGCGCCTCCGGCAGCGGCCCCGCCGGTCGCCACACCGCCCCCGGTTGTCGCGGCTCCTGCCGACCCGCCCGCGCCAGCGCAGGCCGCCGTGCCGCAACCCGCGCCCCAACCGCCGGCGAGCGTTCCGCTGACGAGCCTCCCTCCAGCCGGCCCCCCCAAGCTCGCGTTCGCGCCGCCGAACCCGTCGGCGATCCGTCTGGCGCTGACGGAGGTGGCCCAGACAGCTCGCTGTGCGCTGCCTCGGTTCAGCGTGTCGGGCGAGGGACAGATCGGCGCGTCGGGGCTGGTCGGCGCGGGTGCCCCCGAGGCGGCCCTGCGCGAGGCCGTGGAGAGTGCTGCGCCGCACGCGCCGGTGACGTGGCGGATTCGCGGCTTCGACGGCCCGTATTGCGCGGCGCTCGACCTGGTGCGGCCGATCGCCCAAGCCAGCAGCCCGTTTCTCGGCCTGAGCCTGAAGGACGAGGCGACAGTCCTCAAGGACCGCCAGCCGATCGTGCCGATGCTGCGGCTGCCGGAGTTTCCCGCGCACCTGATTGTCGACTACCTGTCGCATGACGGCTCGGTGACGCATCTGTTCCCGACCCGGGCCGATCACGACAAGGTCTTCACCACGAACGCCGCGGTGACATTGGGTGATCCGGGGAAGGGCGTGGGCGAGGTCGGCCCGCCGTTCGGAACCGACATGATTGTCGCCGTCGCATCGTCGGTCCCGCTGTTCGCACAGCGCCGGCCGGCGGATGGAGAGACCGTGGAGACCTATCTGCCGGCCTTGCGCGGCGCCATCGACGCCGCGTTGCAGCGCAACGCCAAGCTGTCCGGACGGGCGATCGTGCTCGACACCGTCGAACACTGAGGGGAGGTGTGCCATGCCACCCATGCCAATCCTGACCCGCCGGCGCATCGAGGCGGAGTTCGCCAAGGGCATCTACGAGGAAATGCGGGCGGAGCTCGGCGAAGCGGCGGCGCGGCGCATCCTGGCGGCGGCGGTGGTGAAGCTGGCCAAGTCCAGCGCCGCAGCTATGGCGCGCCAGGCGCCGGGCGGCAAGCCCGACCTCGACAGCTTCCGGTCCATACAAACGCTCTGGACGGCGGAGGATGCGCTCGCGATCGACGTGGTGAAATCCACGCCGACCGAGTTCCACTTCAACGTGACGCGCTGCCGCTACGCCGAGATGTACCACGAGATGGGGCTCGCCGAGCTCGGCGCCGTGCTGTCATGCAACCGCGATGGCGCGTTCTGCGAGGGCTATGACCCGAAGCTGAAGCTGGAGCGCACTCAGACGCTGATGGGCGGCGCGTCGCATTGCGATTTCCGCTATCGCGTCGAACCCGGCTGATCAGCGCGGCTTCAGCAGGACATCGGCGTCGGCGGTGGCGCTCACCGTCTCCTCCTCGGCCTCCGCGTTCGGCGGCGCGAAAGCCCTGGCCTGGGCGGGTGCCGCCATCATCATCCGCGGCATCGGCGGCGGACGCGGGGTGTCGAGCCGGACTTCCTTGAACTGGTCGAATTGCAGGCCGATCAGCTCGGCGGCCGCATCGGCCCGGCCCCGCAAGGCCTTCAGCGCGGCGGCGAGCGCCTGCTGGCGCGCGGTGCGGCTCGCTTCGTCCGAGAGCTGCCAGCCGAGCTGGCTGAGCGCCAATCCCTTCTGCTGCAACTCTCCCACAAGCGCCAGCAGCGGCGGCCCGTCGCGGCCATGCAACGCGATGGTCTGTTCCGCCTGCCAGTGTTCGGAGCGATCCTGCGGGGTGGGGCCGACCCGCCAGACCGAATAGTTGCCCGTCGACACCGTCAGCCCGGTAACTTGGTGGGCGCGTTTCAGCGCGTCCGTGACGGACGCGTTGACACGCTGCTGCGCGTCGGCCGGGGAGGAAGCTACAACCTCCGCCCGGATGGTGGCGGCGAGCTCGTCCGGACGGACGGACACCGTCGCGGTCTCGGCGAGATGCAGGACGGTCGGCACTGGCACCGTCTGGGCTTGGGCCGTGGTCACGGGGGCGACTGCGAGAAAGGCCGCGAACGCGCCGGCAGTGCGGGCTGTCGCAGAAGCCCTGTCACGGAAAGGGGTGTGCCGAGCGTTGCGCGGCCCTATCGCGACTGGTTGGGCGGCAGCGGCGTCTGGCTGTTGCCGTGTGGGGTCATCTGACCGGTTCCCGAGTTGACGCTGGGCGGCGCGCCGCTCAGCGGGGCGGAACTCGGCATCGAGCTGTCGGACGAGCCCGCCGTGCCGCCGGCCGAGGGCGCGATCCGTTCCGGCGGGATGCTCGGCGCGCCGGTCTGCGGCGTCCCCGGTGTCACCGAGGGCACCGGCGCGGGCGTGGTGGCCGGCCCGGCGGCCGGGTTGGAGATCGGCGGCGATGTCGTCTGCGCCGAGGCCGCGAACGGCAGGGCGAGAGCCGCCAGAAGCATGATCGGACGCATTGCGGGTCTCCTCTCGGGGAACGGAACGCCTGCGATCGAAGCGGGGTTGCGGCAACACGATTCTCCCTCGGCACCGCGGCGCAGCGTGCCCCGTGCGCGCCGGACGGGCAAGCCGGGTTGACGATGCACAACGGCCCCCTACGCTGCGCGCGCGGCGCATGAGGGATTCGGGACGAGCAGGATGGAACTCTGGATTCCCATCACCCTGTGCGCCGCGCTGTTCCAGACGTGGCGAACCGCGCTGCAGCAGAAGCTGCGGCATCTCCTGTCGATCAATGGCGCCGGTTTCGTCCGGTTTCTCTACGGCGCGCCCACCGCGCTGGTGCTGCTGCTGCTTTGCATGGCGGCGACACGCCTGTCGCTACCCGCGCCCAATCTCCGCTTCGTCTTGCTATGTGCGTTAGGCGGCGTGTTCCAGATCGTCGGGACAAACCTGCTCATCATGGCGTTTGGCTTCCGCAACTTCGCGGTCGGCACTGCCTATTCCAAGACCGAGACCGCGCAGACCGCGATCATTGCCTGGATCGTTCTCGGCGAGGCGCTGCGCCCCTTGGCCTGGATCGGCATCCTGGTCGGGCTGAGCGGCGTCCTGACACTCTCGCTCGGCGGCCGGGGCTTGCGGCTGCGAGAATTGGCGGCCGCCACCTGGCAGCCGGCCGCGCTGTGCGGGCTGGGCGCGGGATTGCTGTTCGCGGCGACCGGCGTCGCAATCAAGCTCGCGAACGAGGCGCTCTCCGGCCCCAGCATCGTGCTCCGCGCGGTTTTCGTGCTGTTCGTCACCAACACGCTGCAGACCTTGATGCAGGGGAGTTGGCTTGCCTGGCGGGAGCCGCGCGAGTTGCACAAGGCGTTCATCACCTGGCGGAGCTCCTGTTGGGCGGGCACGCTGTCGGCCTGCG
Source organism: uncultured Alphaproteobacteria bacterium (assembly GCA_963795435.1). Taxonomy (GTDB): domain Bacteria; phylum Pseudomonadota; class Alphaproteobacteria; order Acetobacterales; family Acetobacteraceae; genus JAFKFI01. The sequence goes on along the minus strand of CAWCHV010000007.1, from coordinate 882,430 downwards.
GCTCGGCGTGCTGGTTCACCGCGTTCGCCCTGGCGCCGGTGGCGCTGGTGCGCGCCATCGGTCAGGTCGAGGTGGTCTTTACCCTGTTGTTCAGCCGGTTCTATCTCAAGGAGACGCTGCGGCGAACCGATGTCGCCGGGCTGCTGATGGTGGTCGCCGGCGTCATGGTGATCGTCCTGGCGGGCCGCTGATGGCCGCGAGGTAGCGCCGCACGGAGTAGGCCAGCGCCTCCTTGCCGCCACTCGCGATGATCCGGTCGAACCATGCGCCGTAGATCGGATCGAACGGCCACGCCTCCAGCACGTCGGCGACATGCCGGACGGAGCCGGCGTCGAGCGGGATCAGGTCAGGGTAGCTGCGCATGAAACTGACCTTCTTGTCCGGCCCGACCTGCACGACGTCGCCAGAGAGGAGAGCGCCGCGCCCTCCGGCGCCCGCCGCCCAGTGCAGCACTGTGCCACCCTCGTAATGGCCGCCGCAGCGGATCAGCGTGAGCCCCGGCGCGATTTCCTTCGTCTCGCTCTCCCAGAACTCGATCGCCGGATCGCCGCGCATCACCCACTGGCGGTCGGCGGCGTGCAGAAAGATCGGCGCGTCGAAGGCACGGCCCCATTCCACCATCGAGGAGTAGTAATGCGGGTGCGAGATGGCGATGGCGCTGATCCCGCCGAGCGCGCGCACGATCTCGATCGATGCGTCGTCGATGAACGAGACGCAGTCCCACATCACGTTGCTCTCGCCCGAGCGCACCAGCAGCGCCCGCTGGCCGATCGCGAACGAGGGCGACGTGCCGACGCCGATCAGCCCCGGCTCGTGCCGGCGGAACATGGAAAAATGCGTCCGCCGCATCGCCTCGAGCGTGGTCCAGGACTGGCCGAGTGGGTTCACGTACTGCCGCTCGTCCTGGCAAATCACGCAGCCCGCCGGCGTGGCATCGGCGGCCGGGTACTGGGTTCCGCAAGTGGTGCAGATGAAGGCGGGCATGGCGCCGTCCTCCGTCGGTGGCTCAGCCAAGTAGGCGGGCGATCTCGTCCGGCTTGACGTCCTCGATGCGCGCGGGGTGCCATTTGGGCTGGCGGTCCTTGTCCACCACCATCGCCCGGACGCCTTCCTGGAAGTCCGGGTGCTGTGTCACCGTGCGGGTGAGGACCAGCTCGGCGCGCAGGGCTTGCGGGAGAGTCGCCGCCGCTCCGCGGCGAATGATCCCGAAGGACCAGAATAGCGACGAGGGCGACATGCCGCGCAAGGTGGCGAGGGTCCGCTGCGCCCAGTCGCCGCCGTCCGCCTCCAGGCGGGAGATGATTCCGGGCACGCTGTCGGCGCTGAAGCAGCGGTCGATCGCCGCGCGCTGCGGCGCCAAAGCGAAGGGCGGCAGCGGGGCAGCACCGGGACCAAGCGCCGCAACCCCGTCCTCGGCAAGAGCGGCGGCAAGCGCGGGCAGCTGTTCGCGCGGGACGAAATGCGTGGCGAAACCGGCATGGACCGCGTCGGCACCCTGCACGCGCGTGCCGGTGAGGCCGAGATAGAGGCCAAGGCTGCCCGGCAGGCGGGGGAGGAAATAGGTCGCGCCGATGTCGGGGAAGAAGCCGATCGCAGTCTCCGGCATGGCGAACATCGCGTGCTCGGAGGCGACGCGATAGGCGCCGTGCACCGAGACGCCGATGCCGCCGCCCATGCAGATGCCGTCGATCAGAGCGACGTAAGGCTTCGGATATCCGGCAATGGCCTGGTTGAGCGCGTATTCCTCGCTGAAGAAGCTCTCCACCGGCTCCGTCTCCCCGGCCATCGCGTGGGCCCGCACGGCGCGGATGTCGCCGCCGGCGCAGAATGCGCGGTCGCCGGCGCCCTCGATCACCACGGCATGAACCGCCGGGTCGTCCCGCCACGCCTCCAGCGCCGCGGCGCAGGCGCGGATCATCGGCAGGTCGAGCGCGTTCAGCGCCTTGGGCCGGTTCAGCAGGATCCGGCCGACCCGGCCATCCCGCCGGACAATCACGCTCTCGTCGGTCATGCGATGCCTCTCCCTTCTGGTCGGCGATCCTATAGCGTCGGGTGCGCCGCCCGGCGAGAGAGGGTCAGCGACACGTCATCGTCGGGGAGTCAGGTACCGGGTCGCCAGGGCACCGATGAGGAGGCCCGAGACGTGACGCAGGCCCATCAGCCGCGCGACCGGTGCGAAGGTGGAAGCGGTCGCGGCGGCGATCGCCAGTTGCTGCTTGGCCTGGTCGCGCACGAGGATCGCCTCGCGCTCGATGCGGTCCGGGGTCGAGCGCATGGCGAGCAGGCCGACGATCAGCGCGATTACGACATCCACGCCGAGCACGATGAGCGCGGCGTAGACCGGCTGAACCACTTTGACGAGCGCGAGCCAGCCGGTGAAATGCGCGACCGCGAGGGCGCAGATCAGGAAGATGACGGCAATCGCGCCCATCACGGCCTGGACGATGATGCGGCGGGCGTGGCGGCGGAGAACGAGACCCTCCGCCTGCGCGGCGATCCGGGCGAGACTGAGGGTCCGCATGGTCAGCGGACGATGCGGCCGATGAGATAACCCACCCCGGCGGCGACCAGCAGCGCGACCAGCGGCTGCTCGCGCACACGGCCGGAGATTGCCTCGGCCTGCTCCTGCGCCATGCCGGAGGTGGCGCGCGCCGCGTGCTCCACCCGACCGGCGGCCCCGGCAAGCGCCGGCGTCACCCGGTCGCGCATCAGCGTTTCCACCTGCTCGCGCAGCTTGGCGATCTGTTCCTTAGCGTCGTTTGCCTTGTCGGACATGGTGTCGGCGGGGCTCATTTTTCATTCTCCTTCTGGCGATACGGCGCCAACGCCGTGCTTAACGGGCAGTTGCCGCGACGACTCCCCGGTTCTATGCCGGGACAAGACCGTCGTGGCCTTGAGGCAACGCCGCGTTGCCCCCCGCGTTGCCGGGCGATACCGTCCCGCCAGCTTAGCAGGAACCGGAGCCGGATCGAAATGACCTCCCGCATCATTTTCGCAGCCGCCGCGCTCGCGATCGCGTGCGCCTCCGCGGCTGCGGCGCGGGATCTCACCATCGTCACGCGCGGGGGCGGCTATCAGGACGCGCAGCGCTCGGTCTATTTCAAGCCGTTCACCGCGGCCACGGGAATCCCGGTCCAGGAGCTGAGCTGGGAAGGGGGCCTCGAGGCGCTGCGCGCGCACAAGGATCCCGCCGCCGGCTGGGATGTGGTGAGCCTGCGCGGCGACGAGATGCTGGCCGCCTGCGAGGAAGGCTTGATCGAGAAGCTCGACTGGTCGGCGATCGGTGGGAAGGATCACTACCTGCCGCCTGGGGTCGCCGATTGCGGTGTCGGGACCAGCATGTACAGCATCGTGCTGGCGTGGGATCGCGACAAGTTCCCGGCCGCGCCGACCTGGGCGGATTTCTGGGATGTCGCGAAATACCCCGGCAAACGGGGGCTCATGAAGGGGCCACGCACCAATTTGGAGATCGCTCTCCTGGCCGACGGCGTCGCCCCCGGGGACGTCTACAAGACGCTTCGCACCAGCGATGGGATCGAGCGCGCCTTCCGCAAGCTCGATCAGATCAGGCCCTACGCGGTGTGGTGGCAGTCCGGCGACGAGGCCGCCCGCATCCTGGGCTCCGGCGAGGTGCTGATGACGAGCGCGAGCAACGGCCGCATCGCCCTGGCCAACCGCAATGAGCACCGCAATTTCGGCGTGCAATGGGCCGGCAGCCTGTCGGCGGTGCATTTCTGGGCGGTGATGAAGGGCAGCCCGAACCTGCGGCAGGCCAACCAGTTCCTGTATTTCGCCGGCGATTCGGCGATCGAGGCGCGGCTCGTGCCGCTGATCCCGTATGCCGGGCTTGCCAAGGGCGCGACGGACGGGCTGACGCCCGAGCAACTGGCCATGCTGCCGCTCAACCCGGCCAACCAGGCCGGCGCGCTGCCGATCGACGAGGCGTTCTGGCGCGACAATCTCGACAAGCTCAGCCAGCGCTTCGCCGCTTGGCTCGCCCGCTGAGCCGATCATCGGCGGCGATGCCGGATCGGCCGGCCGGACCTCCAGAGGCGGGATTCGCCGAGGCGGCTTTCAAGGTCGCCGGCCTGACCGTCGCCGAAAGCCAATCCGCCGCCGGGGAGCCCGCCGTCGCGCTGGAATTCACTGGCCATCTGGACGCCGAAGGGATCGGTCTGCTGTGGGAGCGGGCCATGCGCGCGGCTCGCCGGGCGCGGCGGCGGGCGCTGGTGCTCGATCTCTCGCAGGTCACGCTGGTCGACACCGCCGGCGCCGCCTTCCTCGTCGCGCTGGAGGATGCGCATGGCGGTGAGATGGGCCTGCGGGGCGAGCAGGAGCAGTTCCGCGCCCTGCTCGACCGGGTGCGCGCGGCCGGAACCAAGCTGCCGCCCTCCCCGAAGCCGCCGCCGCTGCGGATACGCGACATCGTCGCGGCCGGGTTGCGGGCCAGCGCCAACGGAATCGCCTTCCTGGGAGAGGCGGTGCTCGCCCTGGCGCGGCTGCCGCGCAATCGCCGGGTGCTGCGGGCGCAGGACCTGCTGCTCTACGCCGATCAGGCGGGCGTGCGCTCGCTGCCGCTGGTCGTACTGCTCGGCTTCCTGATCGGCCTCATCCTGGCGTTCCAGTCCGCCGTGCCGATGCGCCGGTTCGGCGCCGATCTCTACGTCGCCAACCTGGTGGCGATCAGCCTGCTGCGCGAACTCGGGCCGCTGCTCGCGGCCGTGATCCTGGCCGGGCGCACCGGCTCGGCATTCGCCGCCGAGATCGGCACCATGAAGGTGAACGAGGAGATCGACGCGCTGGTCACGATGGGGCTCGACCCCATGACGATGCTGGTGCTGCCCCGGCTGGTCGCGGCGATGCTGGTGATGCCGGTGATGACCTTGGTGCTCAACGTCGCCGGGCTGTGCGGCATGACCGTCGTGATGATGGCGTTCGGCTTCCCGCTGGTGAGCGTCGCCAATCAGGTGGTGGGCGCCGTGACGCTGACCGATCTGTTCGAGGGCTTGGTCAAGGCGATCTGCTTCGGCGCGGTGGTCGCCGCGATCGGCTGCCGCGAGGGGCTGGGCACTGGGGTCGGGCCGCGCGCGGTCGGGCTGGCCGCGACCGGCGCGGTGGTCGGCGGGATCGTCTCGACCATCGTGCTCGACGGCGTGTTCGCCCTGCTCATCTATCGGCTCGGCCTATGAACGGGGGTGATGCCGAGATCAGGGCGACCGACGTGGCGCAGCGCTTCGGCGCGCGGACGATCTTCGAGCACGTGTCCTTCACGGTGGCGCCGGGCGAGGTGTTCGTGATCCTCGGCGGCTCCGGCTGCGGCAAGTCCACCCTGATGAAGCAGCTCATCGGCCTGCTAACCCCGAGCGCCGGCACCATCGCTATCCGCGGCCGGACGATCACCGGCCGAGACGGGGAGGCGGGACGGCAGGCCGCGCTGCGCGAGATCGGCGTGATGTTCCAGTCGGGCGCGCTGTTCGGCTCGATGACCTTGCTGGAGAACATCATGCTGCCGCTCGAGATGTACACCGACCTGCCGCTCGCGGCGCGGGAGACCGTGGCGCGGGTCAAGCTCGGCCTGGTGGGCTTGGGCGACGCGGCGGGGCTGATGCCGGCGGAGATCTCCGGGGGCATGGCCAAGCGGGCGGGCATCGCGCGGGCGATGGCGCTCGATCCGCCGTTGCTGTTCCTCGACGAGCCGTCAGCCGGCCTCGACCCGATCACCTCGGCGGGACTTGACCGGCTGATCCTTGACTTGCGCCGCGACCTCGGGGCCACGTTCGTCGTGGTGACGCACGAACTTGCCTCCATCCTCGCCATCGCCGACCGCTGCATCATGCTGGACCGGGCCGCACGGGGCCTCATCGCGGAGGGCGACCCCCGCCGGCTGCGCGACGAGGGCGACAACCCGACGGTACGGGCATTCTTCCGGCGCGAGGTGCTGGCGCCGGAGGCCGCCTGATGTACGGTCGCGGCCTCTCGCTCCGGGTCGGGCTGCTGATCGTCGGCGGCATCGCCCTCTTGATCGGCCTCGTGGTGTTCCTGAGCGGCAACCGGTTCAGCGAGGGCGTGCCGTTCGAGAGCTATTTCAAGGAATCGGTGCAGGGGCTGGAAGTCGGCGCGGCGGTGAAATTCCGGGGCGTGACGCTGGGCCGCGTGACCAAAATCGGCCTGGTGAGCGCCGAGTACGGACGTGGCGAGCCGCCGGACGTGCGCAGCGCCACCTACCGGCTCGTGTTTGTCCGCTTCGTCATCGACCCGAGTCGCATCGGCAAGCTGCCCGACACCGAGACCGCGGTGCGGACCGGTCTGCGTGCCCGCGTGGCGTCCCAGGGGATCACTGGGCTCAGCTATATCGAGCTCGATTTCGTGCCGCCGAACCAGTATCCGCCGCTCAAGGTGCCGTGGACTCCGCGCGCCGAATACATCCCGTCCATGCCGAGCACGCTCTCGCAGGTGCAGGACGCGGCGCAGCAATTCCTCGCCAAGCTCAATAGCGTCGATTTCGCCGCGCTGGCGGAGAGTCTGACCGGGGTGCTGGGCGACCTGCGGGGCGAGCTGAGGGACGGCGACGTGCACACCACGCTGGCGGAGGCGACCAGCCTGCTGCGCAGCGTACGCGAGCAGGTCAGCGCGGCGGATTTGCCGGCGCTGACCGCCGATCTGCGCAAGACCTCGGGGTCGGTGCGAGACACCGTCCAGGGCAAGGAGATGCGGACATTGCTGACCAACGCGGCGACGGCCGCCGACCGGCTCTCGGTGGCGGCGGCCAAGCTCCCCGCGCTGATCGCGGCACTCGACGCGACCGCTCGGCGGGCCAATAACGGGACCGCCGATCTGCAGCAATCCCTCGCCCCCCTGTTGCGAGACCTGCAGGCGACGGTCTCAAATCTGCGCGAGACCTCGGAGACGCTTCGCCAATATCCGGCGCAGGTGCTGTTCGGCGGGCCGCCGCCGCGCTCGTCGGGCCGGACGCGATGAGGCGGCGACTGGTGCTTGCCGGGGCGCTGGCCCTTGCCGGGTGCGGGCTGTCCGAGCGGCCCTACCCGGAGAGGCGGCAATGGCCGCTGGTGGTGCGCCGGCCGACGTCCCTGCCTCCGCCACGGCGTGGCAAGGTTCTGCTGGTGCGCAGCATCGGCGCCGCCCCCGGACTAGGCGTGCGCGGGCTGCAATCACTGCGGCCGGACGGCAGCCTGAACATCGATTTTTACGAGGAATGGGCGGTTCCGCCGGCGGAGAGCGTGGAGAGCGACCTGCGGCAATGGCTGGCCGATTCGGGGCGGTTCCGCGCCGTGGTCGCGCCCGGCAGTCGTCTCAACGCCGATTTCGTGCTGGAAGGCACCCTGACTGCGTTCCTGGCCGACCCGCCGACCGGCACGGCGCGCGTCACCTTGAGCGTGGTGCTGCTCGACCAGCGGCCAAACCCGGTCAAGATCCTCATGCAACGCAACTTCACCGCCGAGGAAAGGCTGGCGTCCGCGGACCCGCCGGGGATCGTGCAGGCCCTCCGGGCTGGCCTGGCCGATGTGCTACGTCAGGTCGAGGCCGCTGTCGGCTCAGCGGCGTGAAAAAGGGCACCCCCGCCGGCAGGCTCCGCTGTCGGCTTATGAGCAAAAAGCATCGTTGCCGAGGCGAGCTCGAAATTCTTCCGCTCGGGGAGTTCGCGTACCCAGGCGCGATCGAGCAGTGCCGGGGGTTCCATCAAGAGCTCCCTGAGCGGCATGGCGAGAAATTCCTCTCTCGCCTCCTCCTTCAAGCCCTCTGCCCAACTCCGGACGAACCAGGTCAGGGACCACACCGGCAGCGTGGAACGGACGACACGATGGTCGTCGATCTTCAATTCCTTGTCGAACAAGGTCCGCAGCCCTTGCGGAGCCATGTTGTAGTAGTGATGCGGGTAGGCATGTTCGGGCTGCAGGAAGGGTACGCAGCAGATCAAGCGGCCTCCCGGCTTGAGTACCGCGTACAATCTCTGCAGCACATCGGAAGGGGTCGCGGACATGCTCAAGAACCGCGACCGAAATGACCGCATCGAACGATTGGTCTGTAAAAGGCAGGCATTCTCCTACGCTGATGATGTCTGTCGTTGGGTAGTCGACGACATCGAGGTTGACCACGTTGCCATAGTAGGTCGGCCGATTGCCCGCGCCGCAATCCAACAATAGCCCATCCTCAAAATGGCTTATGAGTTCGATGACGTTTTCGTCGTAGGGGTTGCCGGATACAGCCGTCGTCTCGACGATGCCGGCAGTCTCACGCCACGTTTCGGTCAGAAAGTCGAGTTTGACTCCGCGCCGGGTGTGAGGGAGACCAAGGTTCAATAGCGGTTCGACGCGTTTCATCTTTTGCCGTTGCATTGCGTCCAGTCGGTCGAGCTGAAATTGAAGCCGTGATTCCGATCGGCCAAAGCGGTCGAAATGGTCGCGCCCGCTGTGCAGAGTGCCACTAGAGACTGCCGCCGCCACGTCAGGGTTCGCGGCGAGATATGACGCTTCGTCGAAGCCGTCGTCACGTGCGGGGCACATGACCTCCAGGGCCACGGCCTTGCGTGCGTCTATTGGCATTCAGGCGCCGTCGTCGTTCTTGACGACGCCGGCCGACTGCGACGATTCACGAGAGCTCGCCTTATAGCTGATTGAAGACCTGCCATGCCGGTGGATCACCTCCGTCTAAGCCGCGCGCGCGGCGGCGAGGGCGCGCCACACCCGCTCGGGTGTCGCCGGCATGTCGAGCTGCTTCACGCCCGCCTCGCTCAACGCATCGACGATGGCGTTCATCACGGCGGGCGGGCTGCCGACCGCGCCGGCCTCGCCCGCCCCCTTCACGCCCAGCGGGTTGGTCGTGCAAGGCACCTCGATGAACTCCACCTCGATGTCAGGCAGGTCGCCGGCACGCGGCAATGCGTAGTCCATCCAGCTGCCCGACAGGAGCTGGCCCGATGACGGGTCGTAGGCGGTCCGCTCCAGCACCGCCTGGCCGAAGCCCTGGGTCACGCCGCCATGCACCTGCCCGCGCACGATCATCGGGTTCACCGCGCGGCCCACGTCATCGCACACGACGTAGCGGACCAGCTCGATATGCCCGGTGTCGGGGTCGACCTCGACCTCCGCCATGTGGCAGCCGTTCGGGAAGGTATGATTGTCGATGTTGGCGATCTCGGCGGCGTCGAGCGTGGTCGCCTGTTGTCCGGCCTCGGCCTTCTGGCGCTGAGTCGCGGCGAGGGCGAGGATGTCGATGCCCCGGTCGGTGCCGACTATGGAGAAGCGGCCCGCGTCGAACGCGATATCCGCGACCGCCGCCTCCAGCGCCTCCGAGGCGGCGCGCTTGCCCTTCTCGATCACGCTCGCGGCGGTGACGAGAATCGCCTGGCCCTCGGAATAGAGGCTGCGCGCGCCCCCGGTGCCGCCGCCTACCGGGATGATGTCGGTGTCGCCCTGTCGCACGCGGATCTTGTCGCCGTCGATGCCGAGGCGATCGGCGGTGAGCTGCACATAGGCGGTCTCGTGGCCCTGGCCGGTGGACTGGGTGCCGACATAGACGTCGACGAACCCGTCATCGGCGAAACGGATCTCCGCGCGTTCGGTCGGGTCGCCGCCTGTCGCTTCAAGATAGTAGGAGAGGCCAATCCCCCGCCGCTTGCCTCGGCGCGCGGCCTCGGCGCGGCGACCGGCGAAGTTGCTCCAGTCCATCTTGGCGAGGGCCGCGTCGAGCACCCGGACGAAATCGCCACTGTCGTAGGTCTTGCCCACGGGGGTCGAGTGCGGCATCGCCGAGGGCGGCACCATGTTGCGCCGGCGCAGCTCCACCCGGTCGATCCCGAGTTCGCGCGCCGCCGCGTCCACCAGCCGCTCGACGAGATAGTTCGCCTCCGGGCGCCCCGCGCCACGATAGGCGTCGACCGGAACTGTGTTGGTGAACACGCCGATCACGTTGGCGTAGACTTCCTGGAAGCCGTAGACGCTGGCCAGCACGCTGGTGCCCGCGTAGGTCGGGATGTAGGGGCCGAAATTGGACAAATAGCCGCCCATGTTGGCGAGGTTGCGGGTCCTCAGCGCGAGAAATTTCCCGTCCTTGTCCACCGCCAGCTCGCCGAACGTTACGTTGTCGCGGCCCTGGGTGTCGCAGAGGAAGGCCTCGCTGCGCTCCGAGGTCCACTTAACGGGGCGGCCGAGCTTGCGCGCGGCGTAGCAGGTCAGCACGTGCTCGGCGTAGAGGAACAGCTTCATGCCGAAGCCGCCGCCGACATCGGGGGTGATGAGGCGGAACTTGTCGGGCTCGGCGCCGAACAGCGGCGCCATCAGGTTCTTGATGAGCCAGCCGCCCTGGGTGTTGGCGTAGAGGGTCCAGCGCCCTTCGCCCTGATCGTATTCCGCCAGCGCGACGCGCGGCTCCATCGAGGAGACGACGATGCGGTTGTTCACCACCGTGAGGCTCACGGTGCGCGCCGCCTGCGCGAACAGCGCGTCGGTGCGCGCCTTGTCGCCGATTTCCCAGTCGAAGGCGATGTTGTTCGGCACGTTGTCCCAGACCAGCGGCTGACCCGGATCGGTGGCGGTCGCGAGGTCGGTGGCCGACGGCAGCACGTCGAACTGCACGTCGATCAGCTCGGCTGCGTCGCGCGCCGCCTCGTCGGTCTCGGCGACGATGAACGCGACGGGATCACCCACGTGATGCACCGCGCCGTCGGCCAGCACCGGGTGGCCCGGGTCCGCCCCGTTGCTGCCGTCGCGGTTCTGCATCGGCACCGCGCAGGGCAGCCCGCCGATGCCGTCGGCCTTCAGGTCGGCGCTGGTATAGATCGCGGCGACACCTGGCACCGCCCTGGCGGCGGCGATGTCGATTCCGGTGATGCGCGCCGCCGCGTGGGGGCTACGCAGCACCACGCCATACAGCATCCCTGGCGGCGAGATGTCGTCGGTGTAGCGGCCGTCGCCTTTTAGCAGACGCGGGTCCTCCACGCGACGGACGGGCTGGGCGATGCCGAACTTGCTCATGGCTGCTGTCTCCGCGAACGATGGACCGGATTGAAGCACGTGTGCCGGGTGGCTGTCAGGCCAAGGGAACGTGACCTCTGAACCGTCAAACGCCGCTCAGCAGCACGTCTATGGCGCGCAGGATCACGTCGTGATGGGCAACCAGTGTTCCGACACGGGCCTTCAGTTCTTGCCTCGGAACCGTGGCAATCGCCTGCGGCACCAGAACGTGGTCCTGACCTTCGATCGAGATAACCGGGTTCAGTTCGGCGGCGATGTGCCGGAGTTCGCCGACGGGCAACAGGGGAACGACGACCCTGGTGGAGAGGTGAGAAAGCAGATCAGCCTGAACGTCGACGACGTGTCCGCGCTTCGCCCGGCCGGGCGCTTCGTAAACGTCCAGTCGGGCCATCAGAATTGCCGAAATTCGGCCAAAGGCAACCCGTTCCGATCCACGTACTCGTTCCAATCCTCGAGCGCTTCGAGGTTGTTCTCGAGCCAAGTCTCGGCCCGAGCCCTAGCGACGGTTTCCGCCAACCCGCGCTCACACGCCTGGGACACATTGATCCCAAGCTCCTTAGCTTCCCGGAGCAGCGCCTCGGGAAGGGTTACGTTGGCGGCCTTGCGCACGCTCTCGGACGGCCGGTGAACAGTTTGTGCAGACATGATGCCACGCTTTAATGAACATGGATGATGGCCATGCCGCATGGCGGCGTCAAGCGACACACAACCATGCCGCGCTCCCGCGGCCGCTCTCGGAGCACATGGGCCTTCACGTATTCGCGGATCGACTGGAAGGTGACGTAGCATCGGGATCAGGAGGCGGGGCATGACAAGATCGGCGGCGCGGGACCAGCACGACAGTGTCACCCGGCGCGCTCTGGGGATCGGAACCCTGGCCGCCGCCGCGGCATCCATCGCGTCGTCTCCGGGGGAGGCCGCCACGCCTCCAGCCATTTCCTCGGGGAGTGCATCGACCAAGGCCCGCGTGCAAGCGATCATCCCGGCACTCGAGGACTACGTGTCGAAGGGCATGGCACGGTGGCAGATCCCGGGTGCCGCGGTCGGCGTCGTGGTGGACGACGACGTGGTCTACGCGCGCGGCTTCGGCCTTCGCGATCTCTCGGCCAGCGCGCCGGTCGACGCCAACACGGTGTTCGGCATCGGCTCCACGACCAAGGCGTTTGCCGCCGCGACCGAGGCCATCATGGTCGATCGGGGCAAGATGCGCTGGACGGACCGGGTGCTCGATCACGATCCGGCGTTCCGCCTCCATGACTCGTGGGTGACGCGGGAGTTCGAAATTCTCGACCTGCTGGCGCAGCGCAGCGGGACGGCGCCGCACGTGCTCGATCCGATGTGGGGCCTGGGCTTTTCGTCGGACGACATGGTGGCGGCGCTACGCCATGTCCGGCCGGTCAGCAGCTTCCGCACGACCTTCGCCTACCAGAACATCCTGCACCTGGTGGCGGGCGGGATCGTCGCGCGCCAGGCGGCCGCGAAGAGCTGGGGCGACGCGCTCAAGACGCTGATCCTGGAACCGCTCGGGATGAAGGACACCAGCAGCACCACGGCGGCGCTGCTCGCGGCGCCCAACCGCGCGGTCGGCCATGCCATGATGAACGGCAAGCTGCAGCCTTTCGATCCGCCGCCGACATTCGATGTCGTGGGTCCGGCGGGCGCCATGAACGCATCGGTCGCCGACCTGCTGAAATGGCTGCGGCTGCAGACCGGCCGAGGCAGCTTCGAGGGCAAGCGCGTCATTTCCGAGGAGAACCTGACCGAGACCTGGCGCCCCCGCGTGGAGATCCCCGGCATCCCCGGTTTCCCCGTCAACTCGGCGGCGTACGCTTCGGGCTGGATCTTCCAGCTTTCGGCCAATGGGCGGTTCATCTGGCACAACGGCGGCACCGGGCTGATCAAGGCGCATGTCGGCTTCATTCCGGACCAGCGTGTCGGCTTCGTCATGCTCACCAACGAGGGCGCGAACGCGCTGCAGGACGCAACCGGGCTGTGGTTCTACGACCGGGTGCTCGGCAATCCGGAGGTGGACTACAGCGCGCAATACCGTGGCAAGCTCGATGCCGCGCGACGCGAAGCCGAGGCGGCGATCCGCCGGCCCGAGCCGCCGGTTCCGCCGGGTGGACTTGGCGACTATGTCGGGCACTACCGATCGCCCGTGCTGAAGGCGGCAACGATCGGGATCGTCGGCGGATCGCTGCGGCTGACCTTCGAGGCGACCCGCTACCCCCTAATCCTGCGACCCTGGAGCGGCGAGGTCTTCAGCCTGGATTCCGAGGACCGGCTGATCGCCGCGTCACTGGTTTCGGATGGACCGACGCTCGTCCAGTTCCAGCGCGACCCGGTCGGCAAGGTGGGTGATCTTCGTTTCATCGGCAACGAAGAACTCACGCTGACCCGAGCGGCCTGATCGCTACTCTCCGGGCCTGAAATGACCTCGCGGGCGCTCCCCGCCGAGGCGCGACTTCGTCCACTCGCGGACCGACTGGAAGGTGACGTAGAGCATCGGGATCAGAAAGATGCCGATGGCGCTCGCCGTGATCATGCCGGCGAACACCGCCGTGCCGACGGCGCGCCGGCTGAGCATCGCCGCACCCTGCGCCCAGACTAGCGGGATGAGCCCGAGGACGAAGGCGATCGAGGTCATCATCACCGCTCGGAACCGCGTCTTCGCACCCATCGTCGCGGCCTCGCGGATCGGCAAGCCGGCCTCCCGTTGGTCCTTGGCGAACTCGACGATCAGGATGCCGTTCTTCGCCGCCAGCGCGATCAGCACCACGAGACCGATCTGCGCGTAGAGGTCCAGCGGCATCCCCGCGAGATGGATGCCGACAAACGCGCCGAGCACGCCGACGGCGACGGAGAGCAGCACCGGAATCGGGATCATCCAGCTTTCGTAGAGACCGACCAGGAACAGGTAGGCGAACAGCACGGCGAGCCCGAGGATCGCGCCGGTCTGCCCCGAGGCCTGGATCTCCTGGTAGGCGGTGCCCGTCCACTCGAAGGAATAGCCTCTCGGCAGGGTCTTGGCCGAGATCTGTGCCATCGCCTCCAGCGCTGCGCCCGACGAGACGCCTGGCTTCGGGCCGCCATTGATCGTCACCGAGCGATAGTTGTTGTAGCGGCTGATCACCTGCGGCCCGGTGATGATGCGCACGTCGGCGATCGAGCGCAGCGGGACCACGCCGCCGCTCTTGTTGCGGATGAAAATCTTGAAGATCTCGGAGAGGTCGCTGCGGTCCCGCGCCTCGCCCTGGATGTTCACCTGCCAGGTGCGGCCAAACTGGTTGAAGTCGTTGACGTAGATGCCGCCGAGCGTGGCCTGCAATGCGGTGAACACGTCGAGGATCGAGAGGCCGAGCGCTTGCGCCTTCTCCCGGTCGATGTCGAGGTAGATCGACGGATTGGTCGGGCTGAAGGTGGAGAACACGCGCGCCAGGCGCGGGTCCTGATTGGCCGCAGCCACCAGCCCCTGCACGACGCTGCCCATCGCCGCCGGGTCTTGTCCTTCGAGGTTCTGCAGCTGGTATTCGAAGCCGCCGCTGGTCGACAGGCCGATGATCGGCGGCAGGTTGAAGGGGAAGGCGTTGGCCGCGCGCACCTGCTGCAACGCGCCGAAGGTGCGTCCGATCACCGCCTGCGCCTTGGCGCTAGCAGCGGTGCGGTCGGCGAACGGCTTGAGGCGGGCGACCAGGAAGGCCGAGTTCGAACTCGTTGCCGCCGTCGAGCAGGGAGAAGCCGACGATGGACAGGACGCCCTGGATCTCGGGCATCGGACCAATCAGGCGCTGGATCTGCGCCGCGACGGCGCGGGTGCGGGACACCGACGCGCCATCGGGAAGCTGAACGGAGATGAAGAATGCCCCCTGATCCTCCTCCGGCAAAAAGCCGGTCGGCGTGATCCGGCCCATGCCCGCGATTCCCACTCCGCAGGCCGCGATGATGAGCACGCCGAGCACCGCCACGCGGACCAGGCGCCGCACCATGGCGGCGTAGCCGTCGCGCACGAAGTCGATCCCGCGCAGCACCCCTCCCATGATGCCGTGACGCGGCCCGGTGTGACGCAGGAATACCGCGCACAGCGCCGGCGAGAGGGTCAGCGCGTTGGTCGCGGAGATCAGCATGGCGACGCTGATGGTGACGGCGAACTGGCGGAACAGCAGGCCGGAGATGCCGGGGATGAAGCCGATCGGCACGAACACCGAGAGCAACACCAGCGTGATGGCGATGATCGGCGCGGTGATTTGGCTCATCGCCTTCTTGGTGGCTTCCGCCGGCGTGAGGTGGGGCTCCTCCTCCATCACGCGCTCGACGTTCTCGACCACGACGATCGCGTCATCCACCACGATGCCGATGGCGAGCACCAGCGCCAGCAGCGAGACCGTGTTGGCGGAAAAACCGATCGCCAGAAGGACCGCGAAGGTGCCGATCAGGCTGACCGGCACCGCGACGGTGGGGATGATCGTGGCGCGCAGATTGCCGAGGAACAGGAACACCACGATGACGACGAGTATGAACGCCTCGCCCAGGGTCTTGAGCACCTCGTGGATGGTGTCGGAGACGAAGGTGCTGCTGTCGTAGAACACCTTCGAGTGCAGCCCCTCGGGATAGCGGGTGCTGAGCTCGTCGAGGGCGGCCTGCACTCGGGCCGAGGTCTGCACGGCGTTGGCGCCCGGTGCGAGATAGATGCCGATCGACACCGCCGGGTCGGCATTAAGATAGCTCTCGGTATCCATGTTCTGGGCGCCGAGCTCGACGCGCGCCACGTCTTTGACGCGAAGCACGGAGCCGTCCGGGTTCGCGCGGACCACGATGTTGCCGAACTGCTCGGGCGTGACAAGGCGCCCCTGCGTCTGGAGGTTAAGCTGAAACTGTACGTCGTTGTTGATCGGACGTGCGCCGATTCGCCCGACCGGCGCTTGCACGTTCTGCTGCTGGATCGCCAGCATGATGTCGGACGGCGCGAGATTGAGGGCGACCAGCCGGTTGGTGTCAAACCAGATCCGCATCGAGTAGTCGAGCTTGCCGAACAGGAACGCCTGGCCGACGCCCGGCGTGCGCGACAGCCGGTCCAGCACGTTGATGGTCACGTAGTTGCTGATGAACAGCGGATCTTGCTTGCCGCCTTCGCTATAGAATTGGAGGAACTCGAGAATCGCAGAGGAGCGCTTTTGCACCGTGATGCCGCCGCGCTGCACCTCGGGCGGCAGCTTGGCGAGTGCTGTCTGCACCCGGTTGTTGACGTTGACGGTGTTGATGTCCGGGTTGGTCCCCAGCTCGAAGCTGACGGTCAGGCCATAGCTGCCGTCGTTGCCGCTGTTGGACTTCATGTAGATCATCTTGTCGACGCCGACGACCTGCGCCTCGATCGGCTGCGCGACCGTCGCCTCCACGACGGCGGCGGAGGCGCCCGGATAGGTGGTCGAGACCTGTACCTGCGGCGGCACGATGTCGGGGAACTGCGCCACCGGGATCCGCAGGATGGACAGCAGACCCGCGAGGGTCATCACGATCGCGATGACCACGGCGAGGCGCGGGCGGTCGACGAAGACCGAGGAGATCATCCGTTGGGTGTCCCGCTGCTCAATGCTGGGCCGAGCCGCCGCCGCTGCTCGCGGCCGGTGTGCCGCTGGGCGTCGGGTTGGCCGGGCTCCTTGACGCCGCGGTCGCCGGGCCGTTCCCGCCAGCACCAGTCGCGGGCGCGTTCGCGGCGGCGGCCTTGGCCATTCCTGGGGTGGCGGGGTTGGCCGGCCCCGGCGTGACCGGCTGGCCGGGGCGGGCCCGCTGGACGCCGTCCACGATGACCTTCTCGCCCTCCTGCAGGCCCGACGCGATCACCGCCGTCGTGGGAGTGGACTGCCCGAGCGTCACGCGCCGCTGCTCCGCCACGTTCTTGGCGTTGACGACATAGACGTAGCTGCCCTGCTGGTCGGACAGGATGGCAGAGCGGGGAATTGTGAGCGCCTGGACCGGTTCGATCCCCTCGACCAGAACGGTCACGAACTCTCCGTCGATCAGCGGCCGATCCACCGGCTCTCCGGTACGGGGGGCTTGCGCGGCGGATTGGCGATGGTGGCCCGCATCACGATCGTGTCGGTGTTCTGGGAGATGCTCGGGGCGACGAAGCCGATCTTGCCGACCGGGCCGTACAGGCTTCCATCCGCCAGCCGCAGCCTGACCTCCACGGCGCTGAGGCCGCCACGGTCGGCATAGCGCTTCTCGAGTTCGAGCTGCGACCGCGCGGCGATCGGGAACTCGACATACATCGGGTCCTGGCTGACGATCGTGTTGAGCGGGCCGGCACTGGGCGAGACGACGTTGCCGCGGGTGAACCGGGTCTGGCCGATCTTGCCGCCGACCGGGGCGCGGATTTCGGTGTAGTCGAGATTGATCTGCGCGACCTTGAGCTGGGCCTGTGCCGAGGCGAGCTGCGCGGCCTGGGACATCTGCTGGAAGCGCGCGTCATCGTAGGTCGAGCGCTGGCCGGCCGGCGTGTTGAGCAGCGCCTGGGCGCGGCCGAGCGTGGTCGTGGCGTTCTGCAGCAGCGCGCTGATATTGGCGACGGACGCCGATTGCTGCTGCACGGCGGCCTCGAACGGCGCGCGCTCCAGCCGGTACAGCAGGTCGCCCTGCTTAACCTCGGTGCCCTCGGTGAACAGCCGCTCCTCGACGAAGGCGGTCACGCGGGCGGTCAGGTCCACGCGGTCGATGGCCTGGACGCGGCCGACGAACTCCGAGCTTTCCGTGACCGCCTGCTGGCGCACGGCGACGACCCCGACCGCCGGCGGCGGCCCGCCGGGCCCGCCCATCTGCGCCATTGCGGGAGACAGCGTCAGGCCAAGGGCGGCCAGCAGAGCCGGCACGAGACGCAGCGTCATCTTTGTACCTTTGTCGGGCCGGTCGGTTGGGCCGCCAGGAGTTTGGGTGCGCCCGGCGATTGCACAAGCCTGGGCGAATGGACAAGCCATGCGGGCGGCGGTCATAGGGAGTAGGCCCCCCGGCGGTCAACCGCAAGCGGCGGGCGCCTTGCGCGCGGCCGCCCTCCGCCGCACCCTGTCGGCCGGTGTTTCGCCCTTATATAAGCGATCCCGTGTTCTGAACCGCCGTGTTCTCAGCCGCGAGGTACCAGCGCCATGACAGCCCCCATCACGAAAGAAACCATCCGCATCTGCGAGGTCGGCCCGCGCGACGGGCTGCAGATGGCAAAGTCGCGCATGGAGACGGGGACGAAGGTGCGGTGGATTGCCGCCATCGCCGCCGCAGGGGTGCGCGAGATCGAGGTCGGCAGCTTCGTGCCCCCGCGGGTCATCCCGCAACTGGCCGACACGAGGGAGGTGGTGGCCCGCTCGCTCGAGATCCCCGGCTTCGCCGTGCAGGCGCTGGTGCCCAATTTGCGGGGCGCACAGAACGCCTATGACACCGGGGCGCATCGGATCAGCTTCCCGGTGTCGGTGAGCGAGGGCCACTCGCGGGCCAATCTCAACCGCACGCCCGCGGAATTGATCGTCGAGGCGCGCCGGATGATGGAGTGGGTGAAGGCCCAGGAGCGGAAAATGCCGGTGATCGCCGGCTGCTCGACGGCGTTCGGCTGCTCGATCGACGGTGTGGTGACGACGGACCAGGTGGTGCGGGTGGCGACCGGCCTCGCCGAGGCGGGGGTGGACGAGATCGCGCTGGCCGACACGGTGGGCTACGGCCATCCGGCGCAGATCAAGGAGGTTGTGCGCGCCGTTCGCGCCGCGATCGGCGACGTGCTCGTCGGACTGCACCTGCACGACACATGCGGTCTCGGCATCGCCAACGCGCTGGCTGGGGTGGAGGAGGGCATCCGCATGTTCGACAGTTCCCTCGCCGGGCTCGGCGGCTGCCCCTATGCACCCGGCGCCTCGGGCAACATCGTCACCGAGGACCTGGTGTTCATGCTGGAGAGCATGGGCTTCGCCACCGGCATCGACCTCGACAAGCTGATCGCCGCACGCACTATCCTTCATGAAGGATTGCCCGATGAGCCGATGCACGGCCAGGTTCAGAAGGCGGGCATCCCGAAGACGTTCCGCGCCGCCGCGTGATGGCGAGGCTCCCGCTCGAGGGCGTCAAGGTCGTCGAATTCGTCCACATGGTGATGGGGCCGGCCTGCGGCTTGGTGCTGGCCGACCTCGGCGCCGACGTGGTGAAGGTCGAGCCGGCACCGGAGGGGGACAACACCCGCCGGCTGGCCGGCTCCGGCACCGGCTTCTTCGCCGCCCTCAACCGCAACAAGCGCAGCCTCGCGGTCGATCTCAAGAGCGCCGTTGGGATCGAACTGGTGCGCCGGCTGCTGGCCGAGGCGGACGTGCTGGTGGAGAATTTCCGCCCCGGTGCGATGGACCGGCTCGGGCTCGGCTGGGAGCAGGTTTCAGCGTTGAACCCGCGCCTCGTCTACTGCTCCTGCAAGGGCTTCCTGCCGGGCCCCTACGAGCATCGTACGGCACTCGACGAGACGGTGCAGATGATGGGCGGCCTCGCCTACATGACCGGGCCGCCGGGCCGGCCGCTGCGGGCGGGATCTTCCGTGAACGACATCATGGGCGGCATGTTCGGCGCCATCGGCATCCTCGCCGCCCTCAACGAGCGGCACGCGACGGGACGCGGCCGGCACGTTCAGTCCGGACTGTTCGAGAACAACGTGCTGCTGATGGCGCAGCACATGGCGCAGATCGCCGCCACCGGCCGCGAGCCGCCGCCCATGTCGACCCGCACCCCCGCCTGGCCGGTCTACGACATTTTCGACACCGCCGACGGCGAGCAGGTGTTCGTCGGCGCCGTCACCGACACCCAATGGCCGATCTTCTGCGACGCCTTCGGGCTGACCGACCTCGCCGCCGACCCGACGCTCGCCACCCGCACCGAGCGGGTCAACGCCCGTCCGCGCACCTTGCCGGTCATTGCCGCCGCGCTGCGCCACTGGACCAAGCCCGACCTCATGGCGCGCTGCGAGGCGCTCGGACTGCCCTTTGCCCCGATCGCCAAGCCCGCCGACCTGTTCGACGACCCGCACCTCAACGCCTCGGGCGGGCTGCTCCCCACCACGCTTTCCGACGGCCGCCAAACGAAGCTTCCCGCGATCCCCCTTGCGTTCGACGGCGAGCGTCCCGGCCTGCGGCGGGACCTGCCGGCGGTCGGCGAGCACGGTACGGAGATCGGCGGCGAACTGGGCTACGGTGCGGCCGAGATTGCCCGGATGCGGGCCTCCGGCATCCTGGTCTGAACCCGGACATGGGCTCGCCGCCGACCCGCTGGGAGCGCTGGACGGCGATCACGAGCTATCCGCTGCTCTGGATCGGCGTCTTTACGCTGTGGGTCGGCTTCCTTGCCGTGTTCATCTTCTGGCTGTTTCCGATCGGCGGCACCGCCGTCCAGATTGTGGTCTTTGTCGCCCTGTGCGCGCTGCCGGGCGGCCTCGTCCTGCTCTCAAACGGGATGCTGAAGGCCTATGACCGGCAGTAGCCCGCCTCAGCGCAGCGGCCAGGCCCACACGATCAGCAGGGTCCCCAGCACCGCCGTGATCACGCTCAGCGGCAGCCCAAGCCGCCAGTAGTCGCCGAACCGGTAGCCGGCCGGTCCCATCACCAGGGTGTTGTTCTGGTGGCCGATCGGGGTCAGGAAGTCGCAGGCGGCGCCCAGCGCGACCGCCATCAGGAACGGGTCCACCGCGAGTCCGAGATTCCTAGCCACCGCCGCCGCCACCGGCCCCATCACCAGCACCGCTGCCGCGTGGTGCAGCAGCGGGGTCACCAGCATCGACACGACCAGCACGAGCCCGACCGCCAGCGTGCCCGACAGATGCGCCGCGGCGAGGGTGAGCCCGTCGCCGATCAGCCCGGCCGCGCCCGTCTCCTTCAACCCCTCGCCGACCGGGATGAGGCAGGCCAGCATCACCACGATGGGCCATTCCACCGAATCATAAGCCTCCTTGGGCGAGATCACGCCGAGCAACACCACGAGCACGGCGGCCATGAAGAAGCCAAGCTCCGCTGGTACGAGATGCGCCGTGATCAGCCCGAGCGCCCCGGCGAGGATGATGAGCGCCGTCGGTTTCGGTCGCGGACGTCCGATCGCCAGGTTGCGCTCGGCGAGCGGCAGGCAGCCTAGCCGCGCCAGCGTGTCCGCCAGCCGATTGCGCCTGCCCTGCAGCACCACGACATCGCCGGCGCGAAAGCGGTTCTGCCGCAGCCGGGTGGTCAGCCGCGCGCCACCCCGGCTCAGCGCCAGCAGATTAATCTCGTTTCGCTGGCGCAGCCGGAGTTCTTGGGGCGTGCGCCCGACCAGCGGCGAGTTGGCCGAGACCACCGCCTCCACCGCCTCCAACTCGTCGTGACGGTCCCGCGGCTTCCGCTCGGACGCCTCCGCCGCGCCCAGCAACTCGAGCCGCGCCTGGTCCACCACCGGCTTGAGCTCAACCGGATCGCCCTGCAGCACCAGCAAATCGCCGGCGAACAGCACCCAGTCGGCGGCGGGGATGTAGCGATGCTCCTGCTCGCGGATGATGGCCGCGACCGTGACCTCGCCCTCGCCCAGCGCCTCGAGGTCGGCCACCCGCTTGCCGACCAGCGGCGAGCCCTCGGGCAGGAGCGCTTCGCTGGTATAGTCCTCGATCTGGAACTTCTTCTCCTCCGACGCGCTGCCCCGCCGGTCCTTCGGCAGCAGCCGCCAGCCGACGCTGAGGAACGCGACCGCCACGATAGACAGCGGCAGCCCGACGGGGACGAAGTCGAACAGCCGGTAGGGATGGCCGGTGATTTCCTGGCGCACCGTCGAGATCAGCAGGTTGGGCGAGGTGCCGATCAGGGTGATCGTCCCGCCCACCAGCGAGCCGAACGACAGCGGCATCAGATAGAGCGACACCGGCCGGCGGCGTCGCTCCGCCGCCTGGATCGCGAGAGGCAAGAACACGCCCAATGTGCCGACGTTCTTGATCAGCGCCGAGAGGAAGGTCACGGCGGCGGTGAGCGAGCCCACCTGCAGCGTGGTCGAGTTGAGCCGCCGCAGCAGCCGCCGCATCGCCACGTCGATCACCCCGGAGACGGCGACGGCCCGGCTCAGCACCAGCACCGAGGCGATGATGACGATGACCGGGTTGGCGAAGCCCGCGAACACTTTTCCGGGCGGGACCACGCCGGTTAGCGCGGCGCAGCACAGCGCCAGGGCGGCGATCAAGTCGTAGCGCAGCCGGTCGGACAGGAACAGCACGAGCATCCCGGCGATGATCGCCATCGACTCGATCTGGTGCAGGGTCAACGCGCGTCTCCGGCAACGGCAGTGGGCAGAGTGCAACGCCCAGACTGGCCAGGAATTTCCAAGATCGCTGCCGAGCCGCAAGCTTCGGCTGGTGCGAAGGTCGAGGTCGGCAATCCGAGTGACGCTCCAGGCGTTGCGGGACCGACGGCCCGATGGGGGGCGCGCGTAAAGCAGGAGACGGCTCATGGCGGACGACGAACGGGCGGGCGAGCAGACCGGCAGCGGCGGCGAGTTGCATCAGACGGCCGGGGGCGATCATCCCGCGCTCACCACCAATCAGGGCATCATCGTCGGGGACGACCAAAACTCGGCAAAAACCGGCCGGCGTGGTCCCGTGCTGCTGGAGGATTTCATCCTCCGCGAGAAGATCATGCATTTCGACCACGAGCGCATCCCCGAGCGCGTGGTCCACGCCCGCGGCTCGGGGGCGCATGGCTATTTCGAGCTGACGGACTCGCTCGCCGACGTGACGAAGGCCGGTATCCTGACGCGCGTAGGCGAGCGGACGCCGGTTTTCGCGCGCTTCTCGACGGTCGCCGGCAACAAGGGGTCGGCCGACCTGCCGCGCGACGTGCGCGGCTTCGCCATCAAGTTCTATACCAAAGAGGGCAACTGGGATTTGGTCGGCAACAACATCCCGGTGTTCTTCATCCAGGACGCGATCAAGTTTCCCGATTTCGTCCATTCGGTGAAGGACGAGCCGGATCGCGGCTTCCCGCAGGCGGCGAGCGCCCATGACACGTTCTGGGATTTCGTCTCGCTGACGCCCGAGAGTATGCACATGATCATGTGGGTCATGTCGGACCGCGCCATCCCGCGCTCGCTGCGCATGATGGAGGGCTTCGGCGTCCACAGCTTCCGCCTCGTCAATGACGCCGGCAAGTCGACCTACGTGAAATTCCACTGGCGGCCGAGGATCGGCTCGCAGTCGGTGATCTGGGACGAGGCGCTGAAGATCAACGGCGCCGACCCGGACTATCACCGGCGCGACCTGTGGGAGGCGATCGAGAGCGGCGACTTCCCGGAATGGGAATTAGCGGTGCAGCTATTCGATGAGAACTTCGCGCAAAAATTCGACTTCGACGTGCTCGACGCGACCAAGATCATTCCCGAGGAACAGATCCCGCTGCGCGTGATCGGAAAGATGGTGCTCGACCGCAATCCGGACAATTTCTTCGCCGAGACCGAGCAGGTCGCGTTCTGCACCGCCGACGTCGTGCCGGGGATCGACTTCACCAACGATCCGCTGCTGCAGGGGCGCAACTTCTCCTACCTCGACACCCAGCTCAAGCGGCTCGGAGGCCCGAATTTCGCGCAAATCCCGGTCAACGCGCCGAAATGCCCGATGCACAATTTCCAGCGCGACGGACACATGCAGATGCACATTCCGAAGGGCCGCGCCGCCTACGAGCCGAGCTCGCTATACCCGGTCGGCCCGCGCGAGGACCCCAATCGAGGCTTCCGCAGCTTCGCGGCGCATGACGAGGGCGACAAGCTGCGGGTCCGCCCGGAGTCGTTCGCCGACCACTACAGCCAGGCGCGGCAGTTCTTCATCAGCCAGACCGAGCCCGAGCAGAACCACATCGTCGCGGCGCTGATCTTCGAGCTCAGCAAGGTCGAGACCAAGGCGATCCGGCTCCGCACCTTGGGGCAGCTTGCCCATATCGACCCCAATCTGGCGAACCGCGTCGCCGCCGGGCTCGGCCATCACGGCGCGATCCCGCCGGTGCCCGCCGCGACGCCGACCCGCACCGATCTCGCACCGTCGCCGCCGCTCAGCATCCTCGCCAAGGCGAAGCCCACGCTGAAGGGGCGCGTGGTCGGCTGCCTGGTGTCGGACGGCGCCGACGCGGCGCTGGTGACGGCGCTCGCCGGCGCGGTCAAGGCGGCGGGGGCGAAGATGAAGATCGTCGCCCCCAGGCTCGGCGGCGTCAGCGGCGCGAACGGCGCCGCGATCGAGGCCGATTTCCAGCTCGCCGGCGGCTCCTCGGTGCTGTTCGACGCGGTGGCGCTCGTAGTCTCCGCGCAAGGAGCGCGGGAGTTCGCGAACGAGGCGGCGGCGGTGGCCTTCGTGCATGACGCCTTCGCCCACCTCAAGGTGATCGGCCACACGCCAGACGCGGCGATCCTGCTCGACAAGGCGGGCGTGGTCGGCGACGCGGGCGTCATCTCGCTCGGCCCGCCCGCGCCGTTCGTCACCGCAGCCAGCAACGGCCGGATCTGGCCCCGAGAACCCAAGATCCGCAAGACCTACTGAATTCTTCTCCCTCTCCCCCGATCGGGGGAGAGGGCCGGGTGAGGGGCGCGCGCACTGGAAACCCGGCGGCGCTCGCCCCCACCCCGCTGCTCGCCGCATCGAATTGCCCCGTCCAGGCGCCCGCATGGCCGCGTCCATCCGGGCGGAATCTGTTATGTCGGGTGATCGCACGGGGGACGCCGCTTGCCGGGACACGATACGCCGCTCATTGCCATGATCGCCGGCGGCTTGGTGCTGGCGTTCCTGTTCGGCGTTGTGGCCCACCGCGTGCGCGTCTCGCCGCTGGTCGGCTATCTGCTCGCGGGCGTCGTGGTGGGACCGTTCACTCCGGGCTTCGTCGCCGAGCAGGCGCTTGCCAACCAGCTCGCCGAGATCGGCGTGATCCTGCTGATGTTCGCGGTCGGCCTGCACTTCTCGCTCAAGGAGCTGATGGAGGTGCGGGCCATCGCCGTCCCCGGCGCGCTGCTGCGCATGGCGATCGGCACGCTGCTCGGCATGGGATTGGCCCACGTGTTCGGCTGGTCGATCGGCGGCGGCGTGGTGTTCGGACTTGCCCTGTCGGTGGCCAGCACCGTGGTGCTCGCGCGGGCGTTGCAGGAACGGCGCATCATGGAGACCGAGCGCGGCCGCATCGCGGTCGGCTGGCTGATCGTCGAGGACATCGCGACGGTGTTCGCCCTGGTCCTCTTGCCGACGCTGGCGCCCGGTCACGCGCAAGCGCTGTCCGCCTGGAGCGTCCTCGGTGCGCTCGCGCTGACCTTCGGCAAGATTGCCGCGTTCATCGCCCTGATGCTGATCGCGGGACGACGGATCATTCCGTGGATCATGCACTACACCGCTCACACCGGCTCGCGCGAACTGTTCCGCCTCGCGGTCTACGCCATCGCCCTCGGCGTCGCTTTCGCGGCGGCAAGGCTGTTCGACGTCTCCTTCGCGCTCGGCGCCTTCCTCGCCGGCATGGTGATGGGCGAGAGCTCAGCTCAGCCAGCGCGCGACCGAGGAGGCGCTGCCGTTGCGCGACGCCTTCGCGGTGTTGTTCTTCGTCTCGGTCGGCATGTTGTTCGATCCGCACGTCCTGATCCAGGCGCCGCTCGCGGTGCTCGCGGTGCTCGCCATCATCGTCATCGGCAAGTCGTTGGTTGCCTTCGCCATCGTGCGCGCCTTCGGCCACCCGACCGGCACGGCGCTGAGCATCGCGGCCAGCCTCGCGCAGATCGGCGAGTTCTCCTTCATCCTGGCCGGGCTCGGCATCACCTATGGGATGTTTCCGCACGAGGGCGCCGACCTGATCCTCGCCGGGGCGATCATCTCCATCCTCATCAACCCGCTCCTTGTCGCCGCCGCCGAGCGACGCCGGGGACACGCGCCGGTGCGTCACGTCGAGCCCGCCGGCACGCCGGCCGAGGCCCCGACGACGGTTCCCGTCCCGGTGGCGGAGCCGGAACCGGAGGAGGAGGGCGGCGCGCCCCCGGTGACGCATCTCGCCGGGCACGAGGTGGTGGTCGGCTACGGCCGGGTCGGCGGGCTGGTCGGCGCGGCGCTCCTCCGGGCCGGCCGGCCGGTATTGGTGTTCGAGGAACGCGAGGAGGCGATCGAGACTGCTCTGCGCCAAGGAGCCGAGGTGGTGGTCGGCAACGCCGCCGACCCCGAGGTGTTGGCGGCGGCGAACCTGCCGCTGGCGCGCCGCCTGTTCGTGACGATCCCCGAGACGTTCGAGGCCGGCCAGGTCGTCGAGCAGGCGCGGGCGGCCAATCCCGCGCTCGACATCGTGGCCCGCGCCCACAGCGATGCGGCGGTCGAGCACCTCACCAAGCTCGGCGCCACGCTCACCGTCATGGGTGAACGCGAGATTGCCGATCGGATGATCGAGAGCGCCATCGAGGCGGAACGGCAAGCCTGATCCCGAGTAATCATTTGACCGACCTGCGCGCGTTCCTCGCTGCGCAGGGCACCGAAGCGGTGATCTCGCCGATGCCGCGTGGAGCACGATTCCCGCATCGTTCGAAAGATTCCACGGACTGGCCCATAGGATGCAGGATCCTGCCGGCCGGTGCTCTCCGCCCATCACACCCGTACGTGACTGACTTCTGATCCCTGGACTCTTGCTGCGCCGTTCTATCGCGCGGATCGGCCGCCCGACGGATAGCCGTTCCGCCATCAACCCAAACACGTTGCGATTTCGTGTGATTTTCGGCCAAGCCGAGGGCGGAGCTGTGGCAGCAATGGAGGAACATGGCGGAGAGCCCCGAAATCCGAGGCCTGGGCGGGATCTGGTGCCCTGGGCTGGCGGGGAGGGTCACGTCCCTGGACGTGGTGTAGGAGGCGGTTATTTTCCCCCGCACGGTTCGGCGGGGTCTGGGAGCGGTGCAATGCCTGCCTTTGGGAGACTGCACGCGGCGGCGTGCGGATCGAGGTCGGAAGCGTGATTATCGACACAGGCGATCCGTGTGGCGACCGTGCTTCCCAGTTTCGGGATGACGGCTTGCTCACGTCATTCGAAAGGCGGTTGCGTCGCGGTTGCCGCAGAGCCGTGCAGCGACGGCTCAGCGAATGATGATCTCCACCCGGCGATTTTGTGGCTCGCGCACACCCGGGCCGGTCGGCACGAGAAGATGCGTCTCGCCGAAGCCTTGGATGGAGATGGCGTTGCGCGCCACACCTCTGCGCACCAGTTCGGCGGCCACCGCCTCCGCCCGGCGCACCGAGAGGCGCTGGTTGTAGCGCGGCAGTGCCGGAGGTATCGGTGTAGCCGTTGACTTCGATCCGGGTGAGTTGCACGCGCTGCGAAGCAGCGGCGGCCTCGCCGATGATCTGCCTGGCCCGGTCGGTCAGCGTCGCCTTGTCCCAGTCGAAGAACACCAGGTAGGTGCGGGCCGCCGCCGGTGCCGGAGCGGCCACGGCCGGCGCGACGACGGGGGCCGGCGCGGCACCGAAGGCGTAGCGCAAGCCGCCGTTGAACGCCCAGCCGCGCGATCCGCCGCCGCCGACGTCGTGCTGCCAGGCGACATCGCCGTATACGGACAAATCGCGGGTCAGCGTGCCCGTGATCCCGCCGCCGACCTGCAGCGCGGTGCCGAAATGCCCGGTGCCGAAGGACACGCTGCTGAGATGGACGTCGTCCCCACCGCCGATCCCCTGCAGCACGTTGGCCTTCAGGTAGGGAGTGAACAGCATGCCATCCGGGCCGGCGAAGCGCTTGGTCAACCGCGCCCCGCCCCGGAACACGCCCTGGTCGGGGCTGCCGAGATCGACGTCGATCCCATCGACATCGGTGCGATGGGCGAAATCCAGGTGCTGATAGACGAACTGCACCTGCGGCTCGATCGACAGACCCTGCCAGCCGAGCGGGATCGGATAGCCGGCCTCCAGCGAGGCCGCCACCGAGGTGCCGTTCATGCCGGTGGTCTGCCCGCGGGTCGGGGTGGTGAAGCGGCCATCGAATAGGCCGCCCATGATGATGGTATCGACATACCAGCCGGCGCGGGACTGCCAGGTGACCGTGCCGGCCAGACTCTGGGTGTTGAAGAGCCCTTTGCTGGCGCCGTCCACCGCGCTCGGCTGGAACCACATCTGCCCGATCGTGCCGGCGAGGCCGACCCGCAGGGTGCCGTAGGTGTCATCAAGCGCGATCCAGTTCCCGCCGAACTGCGTCGCGGCATAGTCCTGCGACGAGTTGAAGCCGAAATCGGTGAAGCTGCGGTCCGAGGTGTAGTTGAACCGGCTGCCGTAGGCGCGGAGGAACACCTCGCCCTGCTGGCCGCGCCCCTGTGCCTGGTCGTCGCGGATCTCACCAAGGCGGCGGTGCAAGCTATCGAGGTCCTGGAACCCGGCGTTGAACAGCGCCGTCGGCGCAGTGATGTAGGCGGGCACCTGCGGCGCCACCTCGAGGCGCGCATCCGGCGGCACTGGCGGTACGGGAGGTTGCGGCGGCACCGGGGTCGGCTGCCCAGGCACGGGTGGCGGCGGCAGTGTTATTGGCGGAACTGGGGTTGGTGGTATCGGCTGGGGCGGGAGCGGCCCTTCGGGTGTCACGTAGGCGCTTTGCAGCCGGTAGTCCCAGTGGTTGCCGGCGTTGCCGACCAAGCTCTGCGGCGCATAGGCCGGGCCATTCGGCGATCCTGGACCGTAAGCATTGAGGTGGTACTGGAACGGCGTGCCGCCGTCGATATAGCCGCCCGGCAGGGTGAACGCACTGAACGACGACACACCCGCCACCTGAACGAGCGAGATGCCGTCTGCCGCATCGGGAACGCCGGTTGGGCTGGTCAGCGCACCTGCGCCGGAACCGTTTACGCGGACGATCGTGTCGCCGCTCGTATTGCCGAAGACCAGCAACCGGTCCGTGACTTGGCTGGACAAGGGTCCGCCCGCGCTCAGCAGAGTGTTGGCCACCAGGGTACTGCCCCGAGAGCCCGCCACGTAATCGCCTCGCACGGCCAGCACATTGCCGATGATCGGGTCGGAGGCGAGATTGACGGTGGCCCGGTTGAGCAGACTGCCGTTGACCGTGAACGTCGCCGCGGCCGCGGTATCGAAACCCGGCGTCGCATTGCCAGCGGTCACGGTACCGTCGTTGGTGACCGATCCGGTGACGCTGCCGAAGCCGCCCAACGT
Source organism: uncultured Alphaproteobacteria bacterium (assembly GCA_963795435.1). GTDB lineage: Bacteria > Pseudomonadota > Alphaproteobacteria > Acetobacterales > Acetobacteraceae > JAFKFI01. The sequence continues at coordinate 853,291 of CAWCHV010000007.1, read as the reverse complement.
GCCGCCCGGCGCCACATCGATGGGACCACCGCCTGACAGCGAGGCCGACGGGTGCGCGGGATCGCCGACCGCGAGCGTGCCCGCCTTGACCGTCGTGCCGCCGGTATAAGGATTGTCGGCGGTAAGGACAGTCACGCCGGTTCCGACCTGGCTGACCGACCCGCTACCGGAGATCACTCCGGGGAAGGCGAGCGTGTCTGACCGGCCGAAGGACAGCGTGCCGTTGTCGGCAACGTCTCCGACGATATTGCCCGAGGCGCCGCCGCTGCCAAGCTGCAGCGTGCCGCCGCTGATCGTCGTGCCGCCGGTGTAGCTGTTGTCCCCCGACAGGATGAAAGTGCCGGTGCCGACCTTGTCGAGCGCGCCGGTTCCCGACATGACACCGGAGAAGGTCGTGTTGGTGTTGTCGTTGCCGGTCGTCAGCTTGGCGCTGCCGAGCGTGACGCTGCCCGCCCCCGCCAGCGAGCCGATCGACTGGTCGAAATTGGCGAGGTCGAGCGTACCCGGAGCGTCCACGGTCACGGCAGTCAGGGCCGGCAGCGTGTCGACCGCGCCGGCAGCCAGCGTGCCGGCCGCCACAGTGGTCGCACCGGTATAGGTGTTGGCTCCGCTGAGGGTGAGCATGCCGGCGCCAGCCTTGGCGAGCGCCCCGCCGCCCGAGAATACGCCGGACCAGGTGGCGCCGATGCCGTTGGTGTCGATCGTCGACGTCGTGCCGGCAACGAGCGTCGGATTGACGGTGCCGATGAGAGGTGAGCCGATCACTTGGATCGTGCCGCCACCGAGACTAAACGTATAGGTGCCGCCGGTATTGTTGTAGTTCCCGTTCAGCGCGGTGCCGCCGATTTGCAGCGTGCCGCCGTTCAAATTGTAGGTGCCGTTACCGAAAGCGGAGAGAAACAGCTGGGAACCGTTCTGGATGGTAAGCGCGCCGCCTGTCTGATTGAAGGTCCCGCTGCCGGCGGCGCCGCTCGGCGTGGCAGTGCCATTGCTGCCGATGATGAGCGAGGCCCCGTTGGTCACTACCATTGTGCCGGTGCCGCTCAGGTTCAGAACACCTGTACTCGCCGTTTGGGCGGAAGCGCCGGAGCCGCTGTTGCGGCCGAGCACGATGAAACTGGTCGTCGTAGCATTGGTGCCATTGAACGTGAGCGTGCCGCCGGAAAGATTGTAGGTGCCAGTACCGCCCTGATTGCCGATGTTCAGCGCAACCGCGCCGCCGGTGCCGAGAACGACGGTGCCGCCGGTCTGATTGACCGTTCCGGTGCCGGTGAAGTCGCCGATATGCAGCGCGGGGCCAAGGGTGATCATACCGCCGCTGACGTTGAAGGAGCCGACAGTTCCGAACGGGCCGGTGCCGTTCCCCACGGAGAACACTGAGGTATTGTTGATCGTAGTGCCGCTGGTCTGGGCCACCGCGCCATCCGTAACGCGGAATTCCCCGCCTGCGATTGTGGCTCCGTCAATCGTAACCGTGCCGGTGCCTGCTTTGAGCAACAAGCCACTGGGGTCAATGTTGATCGTGCCGGCGAAGCTGCTGCTGGGTTGCTGAGTGCCGAGTGCATTCCTGCCGATAACGGTGAAGCCGGGAAGTGGCGGGACGTTGATGCTTTCGCTACCGGTGAGATCAGGAATGAATTGCTGAGCCAGTGCCGGCAGCGGTGATACCATCGTCAACGAGACGGCATACAGAAACCCCAGACGATTTGGCGACGTAATCGCCCGCGATCGAAGCAGGCGCCCGCAAACCGTGGGGTGAGCTTCCCGCTTCTTGCCGAGCCGTGGATTTTTGCTTCCGGGTCATTTGCTGAGGCCCCTGGGACACACCTGGCTGGGTGGTGCCGCGCTTCGCAGTGCCGAGCGTCGTTACCGTGCAATCGCCGGTAGTGTAAGCTCATCGGGTACTCGGAATAAACTCGCTCCCGAAAGTGACAGAAGAAAGCGACAGCGTGTTGCGCTGCTGCAACAGGGCGAGCTGCAGATCGGCGGCCTTGATCCTGGCGGCGAGCCAATAATTCCGGCCTGACGGTGCAACAAGCGGCGAAGCTGCCCGGCCTGATCTATCCGCGGGGGGCGGCAAACGCGGGCTGGGCAGCACCGTGGACGGCCACAGACTGTTGAGCCGGGATTGAGCTGCCGGCGCTGGTGGCGCTGCCCGGAAGGGACCTGCCAGCAAAGTTGTGTCGATAATGGCCGTTCCGGGGCAAACCCCTGCGGGCGTTCATTCCCCAATATTGTATTGGCTCCTCGCGCCGGTAGCGCCAGCGACGAACGCCGTCGAGAAGAAGGTCGTGCCAGCGGCCCGGCGCTGGGGCCGCGCGATCCCTTCGCCATCCTCCCCGCCGGAGGAGCCGGAAAGGGGGCGATGGCGGCGGCGAGGATCGCAGTTCAAGGTCATTGATTACGAACCCGGTGATAATTATGTAAGGGTCGAATTGCTGAACGCCGACCACCCCGATTATTTGAAATGAGAGCGAGACGATGGCTAAGCCCGCCGATCCCGGCGATCGTTACACCTGGAACAAGGGTGATCTCGTCTTGCTCAAGCCGGGCAAGGGCGGCCCCTTGCTGAGCGAGGCCGAGCTCAACCGGATCCTGCGCCAGAACGAGGACCAGCTCCAGGACCAGGGCCAGGACCAGGGCCAGGACCAGGCCGCCCCGGCCAAGCCGGCGGCGGCGGCGATCAGCCGCCCCGGCCGCTACAAGGTCTAGCCCGGCCCATCTTCCGGAGTGACGCGGATGCACCGCACGGCGACGCCCGGCGTGCGCGAGCGTCTGATCCGATGCGCTGGTTCGTCAACGAACGCAATTCAGAAACCGGCGGGGCGCTCCGCCGGTGGGAAGCGGCGCAGGATGCGCAGCATGACCAGCATGGCGGGGACGGCGGCGAACAGGCAGACGGCGTAGAACAGGGTCCAGCCAAGCGCCGCCGCGAGGAAGCCGGACAGCCCGCCCACGGTGCGCAGCGCGATGGCGGCGAGCGAGGAGAGCAGGGCGTATTGCGTCGCGGTGAAGGCGATGCTGCAGAGGCCGGACAGGTAGGTGATGAACGCCGCGTCCGCCATGCCCTCGGCGAAGGCCTCCGTGGCGACGGTCGCGTACAGCGCGTGATGCTCGCCCGCTGACACGGCGAGCCAGAGATACATCCCCATCGCCATCGTCTGCACCCAGCCGGTGAGCAACAGCGCCCGCCCGACGCCGAGGCGAGCGACCAGCCAGCCGCCGAGCGCGGTGCCGGCGAAGGTGGCCGGGAGCGAGAACCAGGAGCTCGAGATCGCGATCGCCGTCCGGTCGAAGCCGAGCGCGTGGTAGAACGGCGCGTTCATCACCCCGGCCATCGCCTCGCCCAGCTTGAACAGGGCGATGAAGGCGAGGATCGTGACCGCCCCGGGCCGGGCGAGGAACTCGCGCAGGGGCTCGATCACGGCCAGCCGCAGCCGTGCCGCGAACCGGCCCGGCGGACGCTCCGGCGCGTCCGCCCGCGGCTCTGGGGCGATCAGCGTGATGAGCGGCCCGACCGCGACCAACGCCGCGACGGCGAGCAGGGCGCCGTGCCAGCCGACGATGTCCGCGCCCTTGATGGCGCCGGCGCCGGAGACCAGCAATGCGGTGCGATAGCCCCAGACATAGGCGGCCATCGCGCCGCCCTGAAGCCGCGGCGGGTAGCTCTCGATGCGCCAGGCATCCACCAGGATGTCCTGGCTGGCCGACAGGAAGGCCACCAGCGCCGCGGCCGCGACCGCGAGCAGGGGTGCGGCGGCGGGGTTGGATAGAGCCAGCAGCACGCAGGCCGCCACCAGCGCCGGCTGCACCGCCATTAGCCAGCCGCGCCGCCGCCCCAGCCGGGCCAGCCAGCCGGGCGGCCGCGTCTGGTCGAGCACCGGCGCCCAGAGGAATTTCAGCGTGTAGGCCAGGCCGATATTGGCGGTGAGCCCAATGGCCGCGAGCGACACCCCGCCCTCCGACAGCCAGAGCCGGAAGGTGAAGCCCGACAGCGGCAACGGCAGCCCGGCGGCGAAGCCGTAGGCGGCCATCACCCAGAGGCGCGGATGCGGCATCGCGCCTACGTCGCGCGGCGGCGGGCAATTCGACAAACGGCCAAGCGACACGACCGGCGCCTTCTACCCAAAACGCCGTTCAATCCCAATTCCGCCGCGAGCGAGCACCGCAACGGGCTTTCAGCGCGCCGCCGCACTCCGTCTCCGCCAGGCGCTGATCTGCTCGGTCGAGGTGTGGACGTGCACCACCACCGGCCGATCCCGCACCGCGAAGGCGCGGGCGATGGCGGGCTCGACCTCGCCCTCCTCGCGGATGGTGATTCCCTCGGCGCCGAAGGCGGCGGCCCACAGGGAAAAATCCGGGTTGGTGAGCTTGGTCGCCGCCTCCGACGGGCGGCCGGGGTAGCGCATGTCGTGGTGCATCATGATCGTGCCGTAATGCGTGTTGTCCGAGATGATGAGGATCGGGTGGACGTCGGTACTGGCGCGCGGTGGCGATCTCGTTGCCGGTCATCAGCGCGCCGCCGTCGCCGGCGAAGGCGACCACCTGCGTGCCCGGCCGGCGCAGCGACGCCGCCACCGCCATCGGCATCGCCGAACCCATCGCGCCGACGATCGAGGCGAGAAACATCTGTCCGGGCCGAAACCGCAGGTGCCGGTGGATGAAGCTGCTGAAATTGCCGGCATCCGAGGTCACCGTGGCGTCCGGCGCGAGGTGCCGCGCGACCGCCGAGGTCACGGCGGAGAAATTCACCCCGTCGTCGGTCTTGTCCCACACCGGCTCCAGCAGGCGATTGTGGATCGCGTTCAACCCGCGGACCCATGCCCGCCGTCCGTCCGCCCCGCGCGGCGTACCGCGATCGAGCAGGGCCTGGATCACCTCGCGCGGGTCGCAGGCCATGCCGAGGTCGGGGCGGAACACGCGGCCGACCTCGTTGGGGTCCGGCCAGATATGGACGAGCTTCAGTTGCGGCTCCGGCGCGGTGGGAAAACTGTAGGATTGGCTGACCGAGTCCGACAGTCGCTCGCCCAACGCGACCAGCAGGTCCGCGCGCTTCATCGCGTCGAGCAGTTCGCGCGGCACGCGGGTGCCCATGTAGCCGCCGTAGTTGGGATGATCGGCGTCGAACAGATGCGGCCGGCGGTGCGTCGGCGAGATCGGCAGCATCCAGCGTTCGGCGAGCCGCACGAGTTCCGGCACCGCCGCCTCGCGCAGCGCGCCGCCGACCCAGACGAGCGGGCGCTCGGCGCGTTCCAGCATTCCGGCGAGCTGCTCCAGATCGGCGGCGCGCGGGCCGGCGAGGGCGGCCGGGCGCGGCCGGTCGAGCGGCGCCTCGGTCTGCTCCTCGAACAGATCCTCCGGCAGGATCACCGCGACCGGCCCCGGCGTGCCGCTTTCGGCGATGTGGAAGGCGCGCGCGAGCGCTTCGCTCGCGGTCTCCGGCTCGTTGACCTCGATGACCAGCTTGGTGATGTCCGACAGCAACCGAGAATAATTCTGCTCCTGCAGCGCGAGGCGGCCGAAATCGCGCCGCTCCACCTGGCCGACCAGCATGACCATCGGCGTCGCGTCGTGATAGGCGGTGTGCAGTCCGATCAGCCCGTTCGACAGGCCCGGCCCGCGCGAGACCACGCAAACCCCGGCGCGTCCGCCGCGCATCCGCCCATCGGCGGCGGCCATGAAGCTCGCCCCGCTCTCGTGACGGCAGACGATGAGGCGGAGGCGGTTGTTGTCGACCAGCGCGTTGGTGAGGCCGAGATAGCTCTCGCCGGGCACGCAGTAGATCAGGTCGATGTCGTGCGCTTCCAGGCTGTCGGCCAGCAAGCGGGCTACGGTCTGGCTCATGGGTCCATTCCTCGAGGATGCTTACCGGGCGGGGCAGCGGATCAGGGGGTAGGGGAAGTCCGAGCAATTGGGGAAGGTGATCTGGTTGTCGGTGCGGCGCTCCACGTCGAGCACGTCGGGGCTCTCGCAGCCAAAGCCCATGCCGGGCGCGGCGGCCGCCGGCCCGAGCAGCGACATCGCGGAGGCGGCGCTGGTGAATTGGAACTGCGTGCCGCTCGGCGTGGTCAGCGCCGTGACGATCAGGCGCTGGATGTAGAACTGGTCGGTGAGTGTCGCCCGCAGGACCACGTCGCGGGTGAAGATCACCACGGGCTGCGACAGGCACGCCTCCGCGGTCACGTGGCTGGGCGGGGGAAAGATCCCGCCGGTCCAGGTGCCGAACAGCCAGGCGTGTGGCGGCTGAGCGGGCGCGCCCTGGTTCGCCGCGCCTTGGGCGGCCGCGGCGGCCGGCGCGCGCTTGCCCGCGGCCTGGGCCAGAGCCGGGGGCGGCAGCGCGCCAGCGAGCGTGGCGAGGGCGGTCAGGCTGAGGGCGAGACGTCGCATACTGATCCTCATGGTGACGGGCGCGAGACGATAGGGCGCGCGGTCCGATCAGGCCAGCCGCGCCCGCCCGGTCAACGCCCCAGCGCCGACCCGATCTCGGCGAGGACCGCCGGGTCCTCGATCGTCGCGGGAGCGACATAATCCTCGCCGTCGGCGATCTTGCGGATCGTGGCGCGCAGGATCTTACCGGAGCGCGTCTTGGGCAGCCGCGCGACCACGCGGGCGTCGCGGAACGAGGCCACCGGGCCGATGCGCTCGCGCATCAGCCCGACCAGCTCCCCGGCGATCTCCGCCTCCGGCCGGTTCACCCCCGCTTTCAGCACGACGAGCCCGACCGGGCTCTGGCCCTTCAGCGCGTCCTTGGCGCCGATCACCGCGCACTCCGCCACGTCGGGGTGGGAGGCGAGCACTTCCTCCATCGCGCCGGTGGAGAGCCGGTGGCCAGCGACGTTGATGATGTCGTCGGTGCGGCCCATCACCCACACGTCCCCGTCGGCGTCGATCGTCCCGGCATCGCCGGTGCGGTACCAGCCTGGAAAATCGCTGAGATAGGCGGTGCGGTAGCCCGCATCGTCCTGCCACAAGGTCGGCGCGCAGCCCGGCGGCAGCGGCAGCCTGACGCAGAGATTGCCGGTCTGCCCGGCGGCCGCCGGCGCCCCCTGGTCGTCCAGCGCGGCCAACGTGTAGCCAGGGGCGGGCCGGCCGCCGGAACCGGGCTTGAACGGAAAGAGGCCGAGATCGCGAAATCCAGCCGTGATCGTCCAGCCGGTCTCGGTCTGCCACCAATGATCGACCACCGGCTTGCCCAGGACCTCGGCCGCCCAGCTCGCCGTCGGCGGATCGCAGCGTTCGCCCGCGAGGTAGAGCGCCTCCAGCCGCGAGAGGTCGTAGCGCCGGAGCAGCGCGCCTTCCGGATCCTGCTGCTTGATGGCCCGCAAGGCCGTGGGCGCGGTGAACAGCACGCGGACCTTGTGCTGCTGGCAGGCGCGCCAGAACGCGCCGGCGTCGGGCGTGCCGACGGGCTTGCCCTCATACATGACGGTGGTGCAGCCGCGCAGCAGCGGGGCATAGACGATGTAGCTGTGCCCGACCACCCAACCGACGTCGGAGGCGGCCCAGTACACGTCCCCGGCGTCGACGCCGTAGACCATCCGCATCGAGTTCCACAGCGCGACCGCGTGCCCGCCATTGTCGCGCACGACACCTTTCGGGCGGCCGGTGGTGCCGGAGGTGTAGAGGATATAGAGCGGGTCGGTCGCCGCCACCGACACCGGCGCGTGCGGCGTGCCGGACGCTTCCAGTTCCGCGTAGTCGTGGTCGCGGCCTGGGATCATGGCGGCGGGCGATTGCTTGCGCTGGAGGATTATGCAGGCGGCCGGTTTGTGCGGAGACATCTCGATCGCTGCGTCGAGCAGCGGCTTGTATTGCACGATGCGCCCCGGCTCCAGGCCACAGGAAGCGGAGATAATCACCTTGGGCCGGGCGTCGGCGATGCGCGCCGCGAGCTCGGAGGCGGCGAACCCGCCGAATACCACGGAATGGATCGCGCCGAGCCGGGCGCAGGCGAGCATGGCGATGGCGGCTTCGGGCACCATCGGCAGGTAGATCACGACCCGATCGCCGCGTGCGACGCCGAGCCCGGCCAGCGCCCCCGCCAGCTTGGCGGTCCGCTCCAGCAGGCGGGCATAGGTGAAGGTTTCGACCCGCCCGGTCATCGGGCTGTCCCAGATCAACGCGGGTTGCTCGCCGCGCCCCGCCGCGACATGTCGGTCGAGACAGTTGAAGCTGGTGTTGAGCCGGGCGCCGGCGAACCACTGGCCGAACGCGCCAAGGGAGGGGTCGAACACGCGGTCCCACCTTTTGTCCCAGGCGATGCCCTCGGCGGCTTCGGCCCACCAGGCCTCGGGGTTGGCTTGCCAAGCCTGATAGGTGCGTGCGTAGCCGTCCATCCGCGCCTCCCTCGTCATCCCGCTAGACGCCGAGGTAGCGGTGCAGCACCTCCGGGCGAGCACGCGCGTCGGCGGCGGTCAGCTCCTCGACCATATGGCCATTGTTGAGGATATAGACGCGATCCGCCAGCGACAGCGCCGCGTGGAAATTCTGCTCCACCAGCACGATGGTCTGCCCGTCGTCGGCCAGAGCGCGGCAGACACCCAGCAGATCGCGCACGATGATCGGCGCCAGGCCCTCGAACGGCTCATCCAGCAGCACGAGCTTGGGGTCGCGGGCCAGCGCGCGGGCGATCGCCAGCATCTGCTGCTCGCCGCCCGAAAGATCGGTGCCGCGGCTGCGCCGGCGTTCCTTGAGGCGGGGGAACATCGCGTAGACACGCTCGAGCGGCCAGCGCGCCTTGGCGGTCAGGCCCGCCAGTATGAGGTTTTCCTCGACGCTGAGGCTGCCGAACACCCGCCGGTCCTCGGGCACCAGCTGCATTCCACGCGCGGCGATGGCGTAGGCCGGTAGCGCCTCGGTCGCGGCGCCGTCGAACACGATGCGGCCGGAGCGTGGCCGCACCGCGCCGATCAGGCTTTTCAAGGTCGTGCTCTTGCCGGCGCCGTTGCGTCCCAGCAACGCGACCACCTCGCCCTGGCCGACATGCAGCGACACGTCGAACAGGATGTGGCTGTCGCCGTAGAAGCTGTTGATCCGCTCGACATCCAGCAAGGAGCTCATTCGGCTGCCGCCACGCCGCCCAGATAGGCGTCCTGCACGAAGCCGTTGCGCTGGATCTCGGCGGGCGTCCCTTCCGCGAGCAGCCGGCCCTCATGCAGCACCGTGATGCGCTCGGCCAGCTCGAAGATTGCGTCCATGTCGTGGTCCACCACGATCATGGTCCGGCCGCGACGGATATTCTTCAGGAGTTGCACCGTCTCCGCCCGCTCGCGCGGGCTCATCCCGGCGAGCGGCTCATCGAGCAACAGCAGCGAGGGAGACGCGGCGAGCGCCAGCCCGATCTCCAGCCGACGCTTCTCGCCATAGGCGAGATCGGAGACAGGCACTTGCGCCCGCCCGCTCAGCCCGACCAGCGCCAATGTCTGCTCCACCTGGGTTTCGAGCCCCGGCACGCGCTCGATCCTGCGGAGGAGGTCGAGGCGGAACGAGCCGCGCCGCTCCGCCAGCGCGGCGATCATCACGTTCTGCCAGACCGTCTGGCGCGTGAAGAGCTGGTTGACCTGATAGCTCTTGGTCAGCCCGAGCTGGCAGACGCGCGCGACCCCCATGCCGGTGATGTCGCGGCCGTGGAACAGGATGTTTCCGGAGGTGGGCTGCACCTCGCAGGTCAGCATCTTGAAGAACGTGCTCTTGCCCGCGCCGTTCGGTCCGATAATGCCGCGCAGCTCGCCGTCAGCCACCGAGAAGTCGATCTCGCGATTGGCGAACAAGCCGCCGTAGCGCTTGGTCAGCCCTCGCGCCTCCAGCACCGGGCCGCTGAACGCCGGCTCGTCGCGGTGGCGATGGGCGATGCTGGCGAGCGCCGGCGGCGCGGTCGCGATCGGCACCGCTTCCTCGGCGGGCTCCCCGTGCGGCTGACGTCGCCGCGACAAGGCGGCGAGATCGCGCAAGCCGCCGATCAGGCCGCGCCGGAGAAAGCAGACCAGCAAGACGAACACCAGCCCGAGCACCAGCTTCCACGTCGTGCCCAGCCCCACGGTCTGCTGGAGGAAATCGCGCAGATAGAGCCAGACCGTGGCGCCGAGGAGCGGGCCGAACAGCGTGGCGCCGCCGCCGATCACCGTCTGCATCACGAGCTGGCCGGACGTGTCGAAGGTGAACGCCTCGGGCGGCATGTAGCCTTGCAGAACGCCGAGCAAGCCACCGGCGATGCCGGCATAGGCCGCGGCGATGACGAAGGCGGCAAGCTTGTAGCGTGCCACGCCGTGCCCCACCGCCAACGCGCGCTGCGGGTTGTCGCGGATCGCGGTGAGGATCGCGCCGACCGGCGAGCGCACGACGCGCAGCGCGATCACGATGCCGATGAAATAGCAGGCCGCCAGGAACCAGTACATCGACCAGCCGGTGCCGACACGCCACACCCAAGGTCCGAGCTCGAAACTCGGCGATGGCACGCCGGGCAGCCCGTTCTCGCCGCCGGTGTAGGCGGAGAGCGGCGAGTTCTCCAGGAAGAAGAACATCTCGGCGATCGCGACGGTGATCATCGCGAAATAGATGCCGGTCCGCCGCAGCGCTACGACTCCGACCAGGACGCCGACCACGGCGGCCGCCACCATGCCGATGAACAGCGCGCCGATCACGCTGGTCATGAGGTTCTGGGTCAGCAGATAGGCGGCGATGAAACCGCCGGTGCCGTAGAACGCCGCCTGCCCGAACGATAGGAGCCCGGTGTAGCCGAACAGCAGGTCGAAGCCGATGCCCAACAGACCCCAGATCAGGATGTGGTTGACCGTGTCCGGCGCAAACCCGAGATGCGGCAGCACGAAGGGCGCCGCGATCAGCCCGGCGGCGGTCAGCGCCACGATCAGCAATAGGGGTGCCTGGCGCATCGCGTGATCCGGCTACGCGCGGCCCGCGAGCCCGAGCAGGCCCTGCGGCCGGAGGAACAGCACAAGGGTCATCACTGCGAACAGCATGACCTCGGAGTAGGCCGGATTGACCATCGAAGTGAGGCTGAGGATCTCGCCGGCGATGATCCCGCCCAGGATCGCGCCGGGAAACGAGCCGACCCCGCCGATCACGACCACGACGAAGGTCTGCACCAGGATGGCGTCTCCGACGTTGGGCGTGAGCGAGACCACCGGCGCGTTGATGATCCCGGCGAACCCCGCCGCCATCGCGCCGATGCCGAACACCAGCATGAACACGCGGTAGACGTTGATCCCGAGCAGGCCGACCATGCCGGAATCCTCGATCCCGGCCCGTACGATCAAGCCAATGCGGGTGCGGTACAGCACCACATAGAGCACCGCCAGCGCGACCGCCGCGATCGCCAGCACGACGAGGCGGTAGGTCGGGTAGATCATGAAGCCGAGGGAGGTGATGCCGGCGCCCCAGGATGGCGGCGGAATGGTTGCCGAGAGGCTGCCGAAGAAGAAGCGCACCAGCTCCACCAGCACGATGCCGATGCCGAACGTGACCAGGATCTGGTCTTCGGGCGGGCGGTCGTAGAAGCGGCGGATGATCACCAGCTCGATGAACGCACCCGCCGCCAGCAGGAACAGCGAGCCGGCGATCACCGCGACGGCGAACGAGTCGGTCGCCTGGAACGCGACGTAGCCGGCATAGCCGCCGAGCATGAACATCGCGCCGTGTGCCAGGTTCAGCACGCCGAGCGTGCCGTAGATAATGGTCAGCCCCGAGCTGATGAGCGCCAGCAGCGTCCCCGCCGCCAGTCCGTTGACGAGCTGGGAGACGAAGTTCGGCCAGGTAATCATGCGCGCCGGCGTCGCACGGGCAGGCGGGTCAGGTGTACGGGCCGAGGTTGCAGCCGAATGCGTCCGGCGCCTGCATCAGCCCCTCGCCGGGCACGATTTCGATGACATCCCAATAGTCGTCGCCCGATTTCATGTCGGACGGCTTCTTGCCGCGAACCAGGATGACCGGCCGCACCAACTGGTGGTCGGCGGCGCGGAAATACACCTCGCCTACGGTGGACGGCGTCTTCTTGCCTTCCTCGTAGGTCTTGATGACCGCGGGCGGGTAGAACGAGCCGGTCCGTTCCACGGCATCGGCCCACAGGGCGAATTGCATGTAGGAGTTGTTGGCGCCCCATTCCGGCTTGTAGCCGTATTTCTTTTCGAACGAAGCGACGAACATCTTGGCCAGCGGATATTTGTCCTCGAGCGTCCACCAGAAATCGGTCGCGGCCAGCACGCCCTGCATGATCTCCGGCCCGACCTCCTTGCTGATGAACGGCACCTGATAGGGGACCACCAGCTTCTGCTTGCCAAGGATGCCGAATTGCTGCGCCTGCTGGATCGACAGCACCGCGTCGTGCCCCCAGTTGATGTTGAGCAGCACCTCGGCGCCGGAATTGGCGACGTTGAGCAGGTACGAGCTGTAATCGCGGGCCCCGAGCGGCGCGACCTGGTTGGTCACCGTGGTCCAGCCGGACTTGGCGAGATAGTCCTCGAAGGACTTCTGCACCGTGTGACCATACGTATAGTCGGGCGTGAGATAGGCCGCCTTGCGGTTCTTGCCCATCTCCTGCACGAGCTTCGGCGCCAGCGCGGCGGCGGCGGTCTGGCCATAGAAGCACTGGCGAAAGCCGTAGCGCACGCAATCCTTGCCGGTGGTGTCGTTGGAGCCGGAAATGCCGGAGACGAACAGCACCTTCTCGCGCTGGGCGAGCTTGTTGAGCGCCACCGCGACCGCGCTCGACGTGCCGCCGGTGATGAGCACCGCTTTGTTCTGGGTGATGAAGCGCGACTGTGCCTCGACCGCCGTGTTCGGCTTGGCCTCGGAGTTGGCCACCCCGTAGGTGAGCTTCTTGCCGAGCACGCCCTGCTTGGTCTTGGGCGAGATCGCGCGGATCAGCGGGTCCCCGGCGTTGATGTGCTCGATCGCCAGCAGATAGCCCTTGAGCTCGTCCTCGCCCTGCACGGCGTAAGTGCCGGTGCGCGGCACCGAGATGCCGATGAAGACCGAATCGCCCTCGCTCCCGGCCGGGTACGTGCCGATCGGAGGGTTGTCCGCGGCGCGCACGACGGCGGGGAGAGTGGCCGCGGCGAGCAGGCCGCCGCCGGCCGCGATTCCTGCCTTCAGCACAGCACGGCGCGTGGCCGCCGGTTGGGTGGGCCGGTTCATTCATATCCTCCCGGACGTCAGCGTCCCTGAATATCCGCTCCTTGCACGAGTTCACGCGGATTTGGACGGTGTATACTGGCGAACTGGTTGAAACAGCAAGAGATCGTGAGATTTAGTCATGTCTGACACGCCCCCGCGTGGGCGGTCGCCGCTTGACCGGCGACCCGGGCGACCCGATACAACAAGCACCCAATCTGGGCGGTATCCTGCACCAGCCGCGACGCAGGCCGGCCCCGCCGGCTGGTTCATGGGACCGGCCGGGCTATTTCGTGAGACACCATCGCGATGGACCTTTCCTCGGCCGATCCCCTGCTGGGCCTCGGCTTCGGCTTCGGCGACCTCGGCTCGCGTGACGGGCTGATCCGGATCGACCGTTTGTTCCTCGACCGCCTCGCGGCCGAGGACGGCGCGCTGTACGCCCGCCTGCTGGCCGCCCGCGCGGCACCGGACGCCTTGGCCGTCAGGGAGGAGAGCGAGCTCATTGTCGAACTCGGGCGGCATCTCGACGCTTTCGTGGCGGCGCTGTTCGGCATCGAGGCGGAGACCCTCGGGCTGGCGCGCGAGACCTTGGCGCTCGATCCGATCCACGCCTGCAAGCGACTGTTCGTCCAGCGCCAGGCGGTGAAGAAATATCCCGACCCGTCGGGCTTCGACGGCGCCGCCCTCGGCGCGGAGATCGCGGCCCGCATCGGCCGGCCACTCACCGAGCGAGCCTTTGCCGATGGCGTCGCGGAGTGTGAGGCGGCGAAGGACGCGGACGCGCTCGATCTGGCGATGCGCTACGCCGCATGGGCAACGCTCACCCAAGCGGGCGCGGCGGCGCATCCCGGCAACACGTTGTTCCGCGTGCCGCACCGGCTCGATTTTCACCATCTCGTGCCGGTCGAGACGATCGAGCGCGACGGCGTGACCATGCTGCGCCTGCCCGAGCGCGATTGGCGCGCGCGAGACGGTTTCGCGCTCACCGACCCGGGAATGAGCGAACAGCAGGCGCTCGATCAGATGAATTACTGCATCTGGTGCCACACGCAGGGCAAGGATTCCTGCAGCACCGGCCTCAAGGACCGCAAGACCGGTGCGTTCCAGAAGTCGCCGTTCGGCATCACGCTCGCCGGTTGCCCGCTCGACGAGAAGATCAGCGAGATGCACACGTTGCGCGCCCGAGGCCACGTGCTCGGCGCGTTCGCCACCATCGCGGTCGACAACCCGATGATGGCGGCGACCGGACACCGCATCTGCAACGACTGCATGAAGGCCTGCATCTACCAGAAGCAGGACCCGGTCGACATCCCGCAGGCCGAGACCAGCATCTTGCGCGAAGTGCTGGCGCTGCCCTGGGGTTTCGAGATTTATTCACTGTTGACCCGCTGGAACCCGCTCGACATCCGCCGGCCGTTGCCGCGCCCGGATAGCGGTCGAAAAGTGCTGATCGTCGGCCTCGGCCCCGCCGGGTTCACCTTGGCGCACCATCTGATGAATGACGGGCATACCGTCGTCGCGATCGACGGGCTCAAGATAGAGCCGCTCGGCATTGATCCTGCCGAGCCGGTGCGCGACGCCGAGATGCTGTTCGAGAATCTCGATGACCGCGTGATGGCCGGGTTCGGCGGCGTGGCCGAGTACGGCATCACGGTGCGGTGGAACAAGAACTATCTCAAGCTCGTGCGCCTGCTGCTGGAGCGGCGCGGAGACCAATTCGCGATGTTCGGCGGCGTGCGCTTCGGCGGCGGCGCCACCGTGACGATGGACGACGCCTGGGCGATGGGCTTCGATCATGTGGCGCTCTGCATGGGCGCCGGCAAGCCGACCGTGATCGACATTCCGAACGGGCTTGCGCGAGGCGTGCGTCAAGCGTCCGATTTCCTGATGGCCCTGCAGCTCACCGGCGCGGCGAAGCTGTCCTCGATCGCCAACCTGCAAGTACGTCTGCCGGTCGTGGTGGTCGGCGGCGGGCTCACCGCGATCGACACCGCGACGGAAAGCTTCGCCTACTACGTTCGCCAGGTGGAGAAATTCGCCGCCCGCTACCGCATCCTGATGACGGAGCGCGGCGAACAGGCGGTGCGCGCCGGCTGGACCGAGGAAGAGGCGGAGATCGCCGCCGAATTCCTGTCCCATGCCGAGGCGATCCGCGCCGAGCGCGCCGCCGCGTCGGCCGAGGCCAGGGCGCCGCGTTTCGCGCCGATGCTGGATGCCTGGGGTGGTGCCACCATCGCCTACCGGCGGCGGCTCGTCGACGCGCCCTCCTACACGCTAAACCACGAGGAGGTGGCGAAGGCGCTGGAGGAAGGGGTGCGCTTCGCGGAAGGACTTGCGCCGCTCGCCGTCGAGATCGACCGCTACGGCCATGCCAGCGCGCTGCGCCTCTCACGCGCGGACGGCACGGAGGCGGTGTTGCCGGCGCGCGCCATCCTGGTTGCGGCGGGAACGCAACCGAACACAGTGCTGGCGCGCGAGGACGGGCGCATCGCGCTCGACGGGCGGTATTTCCAGGCGGTAGACGAGAGCGGCAACAAGGTCACGCCGGAGCGCGGGCTCGCCAAGCCGGCGCGCCCCGAGGTGCTGATGCACCGCGCGGAGAACGGGCGCTTTGTCAGCTTCTTCGGCGATTTGCATCCGAGCTTCTTTGGCAACGTCGTCAAGGCGATGGGCAGCGCGAAAAAGGGCTTTCCCGTCGTGAGCCGCGCGCTGGCCGCGTTGCCCGCCACGGGGATCACCGGCGCGGAGGTGATCTCACGCTGCCGCGCCGACCTGACCGCGACGGTGCACGCGGTGAACCGTCTGACGCCGACCATCGTCGAGGTGGTGTTGCGCGCCCCCGCCGCCGCGCGCGCCTTCCGCCCCGGCCAGTTCTATCGGCTGCAGAACTACGAGATGCACGCCGCGAGCGTGGACGAACCCGGCTTCGGCACGACCTTGCTGTCGATGGAAGGGCTGGCGATGACTGGCGCCTGGACCGACGCGGAAAAAGGTCTGGTCTCGGTGATCGTGCTTGAGATGGGCGGCAGCTCCGATCTGTGCGCGCTGCTCAAGCCTGGCGAGCCCGTGGTGCTGATGGGGCCGACCGGCACGCCGACCGAGATCCGCGCCAATACCACTGTGGCGCTGGTCGGTGGCGGGCTCGGCAACGCGGTGCTGTTCAGCATCGGCGCTGCATTGCGCGCGGCGGGTTCTCGGGTGATCTACTTCGCCGGCTACAAGAAGCTGCGTGATCGCTACAAGGTCGAAGAAATCGAGCGCGCGGCCGACGCGATCGTCTGGTGCTGCGACGAGGCGCCCGGCTTCTCCCCGGGTCGTCCGCAGGATCGGGCCTTCGTCGGCAACATCGTGCAGGGAATGGCGGCGTACGGGGCGGGCCGGCTCGGCGAACAGCCGGTTCCGCTGAGCGAAGCCCAGCACATGATCGTCATTGGCTCGGACAGCATGATGCAGGCGGTCGGCGTGGCGCGGCACGGCGTGCTGGCGCCATATCTGCGCACCGGGCACAGCGCCATCGGCTCGATCAACAGCCCGATGCAATGCATGATGAAGGAGGTCTGCGCGCAATGCCTCCAGCCGCATGTCGATGCGGCGACTGGCGAGCGGAGCGTGGTGTTCAGCTGCTTCAACCAGGACCAGGCGCTCGACAGCGTCGACTTTTCCGCCCTTCATGAGCGACTGTACCAGAACAGCTTGCAGGAGAAACTGACGGCGCAATGGATCGACCGCGCGCTGCGCCGGCTGCAGGCGCGTCCGGCGGTGGCGGCGGAGTAGCCGGTCAGCTCTCCGGCTTGCGGCAGACGGCCTCGAGGTTGTGGCCGTTCAGGTCGATGACGAACGCGCCGTAATAATCCGGGTGATATCGCGGTCGAAGTCCGGGTCCGCCGTTGTCGGTGGCGCCCGCCGTCAGGGCGGCCGCATGGAACTCGCGGACCTGCCCGCGGTTCTCGGCGGAGAAGGCGAGATGCACGCCGCCCGACGATGGTTGGCGGATACCGAACCAGAATTGCGCCCGCCCGTCGCGGCCCATGCCGGCGTAGCCGTCGCCCTCCGCGATGATCGTGATGCCGAGCGGCGCCAGCGCCCTGGTGTAGAAGTCACGGCTCATTGCGAAATCGGCGACCGCGATGGTCACGTGGTCGAGGATCATGCCAAGCTCCCTGCGCACTGTGTGATTCTAGCGATGGTTTCGGGGCTGTGCCAATGGCGCCGGATGCGGCATGATCGAGCCATGACAATCCTCCCAGTCGGTCCCGAAATCGATTCCACGCCCCGCCCATTGCCGGCCCGTGTGCCGATGCGCGGCCAGTATGTCGTGCTGGAACCACTGCATCGCCGCCACACCGAAGAACTCTGGCAGGCGGCACAGGGGGCGGACGACAGCTGGGCGTACCTGCCGTACGGCCCGTTTCCCACTCAAGCCGCGATGGCAAGCTTCGTCGCTGAACTCGCCGCGCAGCACGATCCGATGGCCTGGGCGGTGCGGCCGGTCGTCACCGGTGTCGTCTCGGGCTGGCTCACATTGATGGACATGCAGCCGAGGAACGCCGCCATCGAGCTGGGCGGCATCTGGTTCGCACCGAGGATGCAGCGCACGCGCGCCTCGACCGAGGCGATGTTCCTGCTGCTGAAGCTGGCGGCCGACGATCTCGGCTATCGGCGGCTGGTTTGGAAGTGCAACGCGCTCAACGCGCCGTCCCGCCGCGCCGCCGAACGGCTCGGCTTCACCTACGAAGGGACGTTGCGCGCGCACATGGCGCCGAAGGGACGGCGGCGGGATTCGGCCTATTTCAGTATCCTCGACGACGAGTGGCCGCGTTGCCGCGATGCGCTGATCCGCTGGCTCGACCCCGCGAATTTCGCGTCCGACGGCACCGCGCTGCACGGGCTGGCGGAACTGCGGCGCTAGACGCCCAAGATAGCGGCCCGCAACGGCGCGTCGGCGCACGGGTTGCCGTCATGCCGCTCCACACGATGCGGCACGTCTCCTCGCCGATGCGAATGGGCTGGTCGCGTTGTGCGCGTATGATCGGCGACGCGCGTCAGCAGGACGCGGCGGGTCAGGTCCGTCGAAGCTGCCCGCCTCCGGGCGTCAAGGCCGTCTCCCTTGACTCAGCCTTGGCCCTGGGGACCATCATTCGGTTCGCCCCCAAGCGCAAGTACGGGAGCGCAAGCAGGAGAGCTCTCGCATGTCAGACGCCACGCTGGTCATCCGCAACGGCACCGTCGTTGACGGCACCGGAGGCGACCCGTTCGAGGCGGATGTCGCGGTCGCCGGCGATCGGATCGTCGCGGTCGGGCGCGCGCTGCCGAGGGGCGTGGAAGAGATCGACGCGCGCGGCAAGCTGGTGACGCCGGGTTTCGTCGATCCGCATACGCACTACGACGCGCAGGTGACGTGGGGCAACCACATCAACCCGTCCTCCTGGCACGGTGTGACGACGGTGCTGATCGGCAATTGCGGCGTCGGCTTTGCGCCCTGCCTGCCCGAGCAGCGCGAGATGCTGGTCAAGCTGATGGAGGGCGTGGAGGACATTCCCGAGGTGGTGCTGACCGAGGGGCTGCCGTGGAACTGGCAGACGTTTCCGCAGTTTCTCGACGCGCTCGACGCGCGCCGCTACGACCTCGACGTTGCAACGCAAGTGCCGCACGCGGCGTTGCGCGTCTACGTCATGGGCGAGCGCGGCGCCGACCGCGAGGACGCGACAGAGGCGGACCGGCAGCGCATGGCGCAACTCGCGGCCGAGGGGATCGGCGCCGGCGCGCTCGGCTTCTCGACGTCGCGCACCTTGAACCACAAGACGCTGGACGGCCGCTCGATCCCGACCCTGACGGCGGCGGAGGACGAGCTCGCGGCCATCGCCGGCGCCATCGGCACACTGGGGAAAGGCTGGATGCAGGTGATCGCCGATTTCGACGATCAGCTGGAGCCCGAGTTCGCCATGCTGCGCCGGCTCGCGGAGCGGTCGCGCCGGCCGGTGAGCATCACCGTGCTGGAGCGCGATTCCAAGCCGCTCGAATGGCGCAATCTGCTCGACCGCATCGAGCGCGCCAACGCCGACGGGCTGCCGATGCTCGGGCAGGTGCTCAACCGGCCGACCGGCATCATGCTCGGCTTCGAGATCTCGCAGAACCCGTTCCTCTCCTGCCCGAGCTTTTCCCCGATCGCGCATCTGCCGTTCGCGCAAAAGATCGCGGCGTTGCGCGAGCCGGCGCTGCGCGAGCGACTGATCGCCGAGCGCAACACCGACCCCGCACTCGGCAAGCGCGTCGCCACCTGGGGACGCATCTTCGAGCTCGGCGATCCGCCGAACTACGAGCCGGCGGCCGAGCAGAGCGTCGCGGCGCGGGCGGCGCGCATGGGCGTGGAACCGGCCGCGCTCGCCTATGACCTGCTGATGCAGGACGGCGGCAAGAAGATCCTCTACCGCCCGCTCAGCAACTACGCGCACGGCAATCTCGACACCGTGCGGCAGATGATGACGCATCCCAACACGCTGGTCAGCCTCGGCGACGGCGGCGCGCATGTCGGAGTGTTGTGTGACGCGAGCGCGCCGACCTACCTGCTGACGCATTGGACCCGCGATCGCGGCACGGGCCGGTTCCCGGTGAGCTGGGCGGTGCAGCGGCTGACGCGCGACAACGCGCGTGCTCTCGGCCTCCGCGATCGCGGCGTGATCGCGCCGGGCTACAAGGCGGATGTCAACGTGATCGACTACGACCGCCTCGGCCTGCACGCGCCGGAGGTGGTCTACGACCTGCCGGCCGGCGGACGCCGCATGGTGCAGCGCGGACGCGGCTACGAGGCGACGATCGTCTCGGGCGTAACGGTGCATCGCGAGGGCGAGGCAACCGGCGCGCTTCCGGGCCGCCTGATCCGCGGCGCGCAGGGCGCATCGGCGTAACGCCAGGATGCGGGATAGCGGGCAGGGGAGCTCCCTCTCGAATACGAGTACGAAAAATACGTCGGCCACACGAGCAACCAGGGCCTGAGGCATTTCAGCGAGGCGGAGGCTCGGTTCCACTATCACGCTTATGGCCGGGCGGAAGGGCGGGTTTGCAGCGCGATCGACGGGCGGGCGGCATTCCTCGGGCTCGTGCCGCCCGACCGCCCGCTGCTGGAGATCGGGCCGTTCTGTACGCCGGCGTTCCGCGCTCCCGCGCATCCCGTGTCCTACCTCGACGCATTCAGCAGTGACGAACTCCGGGAACTGGCGGGGGCATGGCGTGGGCGGACCCGGCGCGTGTGCCCGAGATCGATTTGTCTGGAAGGGACAAGAATACCGGGACCTGATCGGACGCGAGTTCGAGATGGTGTTTTCGTCGCACAACATCGAGCATCAGCCGTGCCTGATCACGCACTTGGCGGAGGTCGCCTCCTTGATGCGGACGGGCGGCTGGTTTCTGCTGGCCATACCGGACAAGCGGTACTGCTTCGATCACCTCCTGCCGGAATCGACCATCACCGACGTGCTCGAGCCGTTCCTGAGCGGACGACGAGACCATGCGGTCAGAAGCCTCGTCCAAGGCCGGATGATGCACACCCACAACGAGGCCGGCCGGACTGGCGGGGCGATCATGGCGACGATCCCGCCAGGTGCTCGGTCGATGACGGGCTGGTCGCATCGGTGCGTCAGCTGATCGAGGAATATCACGCGCGGACGGGTTATCTTGACGCGCACGCCTGGCAATTCACGCCGGCCAGCTTTCGCCAACTCATGCAGGTTCTCGCCCGTGCGGGCCTGGTGAGCCTGACCGTTGAGCGGGTGCACGAGACGCTCAACGGCAGCAACGAGTTTTACGTGGTTCTCGGCAAGTCCTAGCCGTGGCTTGACGGAGGGCGGGGTTGCGCGGGAACGTCGCGCATCACGACAAGCGGGAGTGGAGCGCGATGTCCGAGCTGCGAATTCTGGCGCATGACCTGAAATTCCCGGAGGGGCCGGTCGCGATGGATGACGGCTCGGTCATCCTCGGCGAGATCGCCGGCGGCACCGTCACGCGCATCACGCCAGACGGCACGGTGGATCGCTTCTGCAGCGCCGGCGGCGGGCCGAACGGGCTTGCGATCGGCCCGGACGGCGCGCTCTATTGCTGCAACAACGGCGGCAACGCGTACGCGCATGGGGGCTTTCTCTCGACCGGCCCGTCCGAGGATTATATCGGCGGCTCGATCCAGCGCATCGACCCGCGCACCGGCGAGGCGCGCACGCTGTATACCCATTGCGGCCGTTTCCGGCTGTCAGCGCCCAACGACATCGTGTTCGATACCGAGGGCGGCTTCTACTTCACCGACCTCGGCAAGCGTCGCGCGCGCGACCGCGATCACGGCGGGCTCTACTACGCGACGCCGGACGGAAACAAGATCGTCGAGATCGCGCATCCGATCGTCACCGCCAACGGGGTGGGCCTGTCGCCCGATGGCAAAACAGTCTATGTCGCGGACACCGAGGCGGCGCGGCTCTGGGCATTCGATCTCGACGCTCCGGGGGTGATCCGCAAGGCGCCGTTCCCGTCGCCGCATGGCGGGCGGCTGGTCGCGGGGCTCGGCGGCTTCCAGCGTTTCGACAGCCTGGCGGTGGACGCCAACGGCAACATCTGTGTGGCGACCTTGCTCACCGGCTGCATCACCGTGATCACCCCGGGCGGGCAGGTGTTGCGGCAGGTGAAGGTGCCGGACGTGTATCCGACGAATATCTGTTTCGGCGGCAAGGACATGCGGACTGCCTACATTACGCTCTCGGCGGCGGGGCAGTTGGCGGCGATGGAGTGGCCTGATCCGGGGTTGCGGTTGAATTACAACGCGTGAGGGTCTATGGGCGTCGCACGAGCGGACATTCGCTCTCGGAGAGAGGTCGAAACGCCCGATCGGCCGGAATCACGGCGAGCTGGCGGAGATAGTCCCAGGCGTAACGGGATTGTCGCGGCTTCTTGACCTCGAATAGATACATGTCGCGCATTAGCTTGCCGTCAGCGCGGATGCGGGCGCCGTGGGTGAAGAAATCCTCCACCGGCATGGCGCGCATCGCCGCGGCGATGGCGTCGCCGTAGCGGCTGCCCGATTTCCGGGCGGCCTTCACCACGTGCGTCGTGGCGCTGTAGACCAGCGCGTGATTGCGGCTCGGCATCTTCCCCATTTTCGCGAAGAAGCGCTTGGCGAACGCACGGGTCGCGTCCGTCTGGTCCCAGTAGAAATCGAGCGACATCAGTGCGCCCTGTGCCGCTTGCAGCCCAATTGCGTGGACGTCCTGCACGAACGCGACGGGCAGCACGAGCGACTGGCCGCCCGCCGAAATGCGGTATTCACCCGCCTGCTTCACCGCGTTGACCAGATCGGCGCCCGCGATGAGTACGGCGATGAGGTCGGCGCCCGATGCGTGCGCTTGCAGGAGAAAGGACGAATAGTCGGTGTTGCCGAGCGGCGAGCGCACGGTGCCGACGACCGTGCCGCCGGCGCGCGTCACCGCGTCGGTCAGGTCGCGCTGGAAGGCATAGCCGACCGTGTAGTCCCAGGTGAGGATGAACCACCTTTTCCTGCCGCCAGCCATCGCCGCCTCGGGCGCGCCGTGCGTCATGGAATAGGTGTCGTAGCCCCAGGAGAAGCCGTTCGGCGAGCACGCCTTGCCGGTGAGGTCGGTCGAGGTCGAGCCGGTATGCACGACGATCTTGTGTTTCTCGCGCGCCATCTGCTGCACGGCGAGGGAGATCGAGGAGTTCGAAATGTCGAAGATCGCGTCGACGCCCTCGTCGTACCACTGGCGCGCGATGGAGACGCCGATATCGGTCTTGCCCTGATGGTCGGCGGAGACGAAGGCGACTGGCTGGCCGAGCGCCTGACCGCCAAAATCGGCGATTGCCATGCGCGCACCCTCGATCGAGCCGGCGCCGCTGATTTCCGAGAATGCCGAGCTCACGTCGGTGAGCACGCCGAGCTTGAGCGGCGCCTCTGCCGCGCGCGGCCGTCGTGGGATGCCGGCAAGGGAGGTCGCGCCGATCAGCCCAAGCGCCTGCCTTCGTGCGATCGTCGACGCCGCCATGTTTCCTCATTCGCCCACCAAACGGGCGATAAGGCTAGCAGTCGACCGGATGGCGCGAAACAGCGCGTCAGTGACGAGCGACGGCGGCGGCGGCCTGGGCGAGGTCGGGCATCTCGATGTCGATTTCCAGCGTCGAGACCGCCTTGCCGCGATCGAGCTTGACCTGCACTTTCTCCCGCTCGATCGCCATGTGCTTGGCGATCACCGCAAGAATCTCCTCCTGCAGGATCGCGACCAGATCGCGGTGGCCATGCACCGCGCGCTCGTGCGCGAGCAGGATCTGCAGGCGCTCGCGCGCGACGGGCGCCGAGCGGCGTCGGTTGAGAAAGCCGAGCAGGCTCATGCCACCCTCCGCCCGAACAGCTTGCCCATCAGCCCGCGACGCTCTACAGGCACGGTCATGGGAATCTCCTCGCCCCGCAACCGCTTGGCCGCATCGAAATAGGCGCGTCCGGCGGCGCTCGCCGGATTGCTCAGGGTGATCGGCGCGCCGATGTTGGACGCGCGCAGCACCTCCTCGCTTTCCGGGATGATGCCGAGCAGCGGGATGGACAAAATCTCCAGCACGTCCTCGGTCTTGAGCATCTCGCCCCGCGACGCGCGGCCCGCGTCGTAGCGGGTGAGCAGGAGGTGTTTTTCCATCCGCTCGCCGCGCTCGGCGCGCTGTGTCTTGGAATCGAGCAGGCCGATGATGCGGTCCGAGTCGCGCACCGACGATACTTCCGGGTTGGTCACGACGATCGCGGCGTCGGCGTGGTACATCGCGAGCGTGGCACCTTTCTCGATGCCGGCGGGGCTGTCGCATATCACCCAATCGAATTTTTCCCGGAGCTCGGCCAATACCTTGGCGACGCCGTCCGAGGTGAGCGCGTCCTTGTCGCGGGTCTGCGAGGCCGGGAGCAGCGACAGCGTGTCGATCCGTTTGTCGCGGATCAGCGCCTGCGCCAGCTTGGCGTCGCCCTGCACGACGTTGATGAGGTCGAACACGACGCGGCGCTCGGCGCCCATCACGAGGTCGAGGTTGCGCAGGCCGACATCGAAGTCGATGACGACCACGCGCTGCCCGCCCTGCGCCATCGCCGCGCCGAGCGAGGCCGTGGAGGTCGTCTTGCCGACGCCGCCTTTTCCGCTAGTCACGACCAAGACCTTGGCCATTCGGATTTTCCTCTACAGCTGCGTCAGTCGAGTGGTGCCACGACAATCGAGTCGCGATCCAGCCAAGCCTGCACCGGCCGGCCGCGCAAAGCGGGGTCGATGTCCTCGGCGGTGCGGTACAGCCCGTCGATCGCCAAAAGTTCGGCCTCCAGGCGGCGGCAGAAGATCCGCGCCTGGGGATTGCCCAACATGCCGGCGATGGCGCGGCCGCGCAGCGCGCCGTAGACGTGGATAGAGCCTCCGGCCATTACCTCCGCGCCCGAGCCGACCGACCCCACGATCGTCACGTCCCCCTTGGGAAACACGATCGACTGACCGGAGCGAATGGGCTCGCTGACCAGCAGCGAGGCAGGCTCCTCCGGCTCCTCTGGCTCGGGCGCCGGTTCGTCCGGCACTTCGATCGCAGCCGCCGCGCGGCCGCCGTTCAGCATCGGCGGCCAGCCCGGCACGTCCAGGTTTTGCACCGACGGGTCGGCGCCCTCCATGCCGATGATGCGGATGTCGCGCGACTGCAACTCGCTCAACAGCGCGCGGATGCCGGGCTCCTTGAGCTGCGTCACGGAGAGATCGAGTACCACCGGGCGCTTGTGGAAGAAGCCCGGCGAGCGCTCGATCTGCTCATCCAGGCGCGCGAGCCACTGCATCACCGGCGGCTCCGGCACGAGAGCCACCGCGATGAAGGACCGGCCACGGAGTCGAAGCTGGGAACGAGCGCTTTCGGAGTCTGTCACGATCCGAGGGGGCGTAACGGCCGCCGCCGTGCCCGTCAACGCGCAATGATGGTTGTAACGGAAGTTCCGGCGTGAACGCTTGAGGCAATTGCCTTGCATACTGCCTTGCCAGGATTGTCGGCTCGGGCTCGCCGCTGTAGCTCAGGCCGCCGACCATTCGCGCGAAGGGAGAACGGAATGCGCCAGCTGATCGCCGGGAACTGGAAAATGCACGGGCTCGCCGCGGATTCGGCGGCACTGGCCGAGGGCATCAAGGCGGGCGCGACGCGGGGCGGTGCCGGCGGGCTGGATTGCGATCTGCTGGTCTGCCCGCCCTTCACCCAGATCACCGCGGTCGCTCGCATCCTGGCGGGATCGCCGGTCGCGGTCGGCGGGCAGGATTGCCACGCGCAGGGGCAGGGTGCCCATACCGGCGACATCTCCGCCGCCATGCTGGCCGATGCCGGTGCGACCTGGGTCATCCTCGGCCATTCCGAGCGACGGCAGAACCACGGCGAAATCGATGAGCTGGTACGCGAGAAAGTGGAAGCTGCGATCGGCGCGGGCCTCACGCCTATCGTCTGCGTCGGCGAGACCGAGGAGCAGCGCGGCGGCGGACGCGAGACCGAGGTGGTCGGCTGGCAGATCTCCGGCAGCCTGCCGAAGGGCTTTCGGGGCGTGGTGGCCTATGAGCCGGTCTGGGCGATCGGCACCGGCCGGACGCCCACCGAGGCGGACGTCGCCACCATGCACGTTTTCGTCCGCGAGGAGCTGGTGCGCCAGTTCGGGGAGGACGGTCAGGCCATCCGCATCCTCTATGGCGGCTCGGTGAAGCCGGCCAATGCCAGAGCCCTGCTGGCCGTGCCGAACGTCGGCGGCGCGCTGGTGGGCGGGGCCAGCCTGAAGGCGGAGGACTTCCTCGGGATCGCCCGGGGCGCCATCGCCAAGCCCTCGGCCGCGGGAGCCGCGACGCTTTCAAATTGGGCCGCCCCGGTCTAGAAGCCGCTCGCATCCGCCCGAAAGCTTTCAATGACCACCGTCCTGCTCATCATCCACCTGTTCGTCACGCTCGCGCTGATCGGCGTCGTGCTGATCCAGCGCAGCGAGGGCGGCGGGCTCGGCATCGGAAGCTCGCAGGGGATGGGTTCGTTCATGTCGGGGCGCGGCACCGCCAATCTGCTGACGCGCACGACGGCGATCCTGGCGACCATCTTCATGGTGCTCTCGCTCGCCCTGGCGCTGCTGAGCCGGGGTACCTCGGTGAGTACGTCCATCCTGGACACGCCGCCGCCCGCCTCCGCGCCGGCACGACTGGGACCGACGCCCGCTTCGCCGGCCCCATCGACCGCCCCCGCGCCGGCGCCCGCGACGGGCGGAAGCTCGAACGTGCCGACGAACTGATCCGGGGCCCCTCCGTACGGCCGACCACGGGCGCAATCCCGGCAGGGAGCCTGACGCGGACCGCCAATTTGATGTTGAAATGAGTTGTCTTCGGTCACGCGCACGGCGCGTCTATCTGGCGGGGCCGGACGTGTTCCTGCCCGACGCGGAAACTTGGCTCGCCCGCAAGAAGGCAATCTGCGCGCAAGAGGGCCTCGCCGCCGTCTCACCGCTCGACCCTCTGCCGGGAGAGCCTGGGGCGTGGTCGGGGCTGCCGGAATGGCGGCGGATCGCGCTGCGCAACGAGGCCCATATCCGGGAGAGCGACGCGGTGATCGCCAACCTGACGCCGTTCCGCGGGCCGTCCGCCGACCCCGGCACGGTCTACGAAGTCGGGTTCATGCGCGCCCTCGGCCGGCCGGTGTTCGGCTACGCGACCACGGCGCTGCCGTTCGCCGAGCGGACCCTCGACTGCCTCGGGCTATCCCGGGAGGGCATCGTGAGCGACGCCGAGGGCTTGGCGATCGAGGCGTTCGGCCTGTTTGACAACCTGATGATCCAAAGCGGGATCGTCGACTCCGGCGGCGTCCTTGTCGTCGAGGATTGTCCGATCGCCGGCCGCTGGACGGATCTCCGCGTGTTCGAGCGCTGCGTGCGCGAAGCGGCGCCCATACTGGCGGCCCTGCCGTAAGCTAGGCCGGCTGCGGGGCCGCCGGCCCGAGCGCGGCGGCGATGCCGAATGGGCCGGGCAGCGCGCCTTTCGGAAACAGCCGGGTGACGTGGCCCATCTTGCGCGCCTCCCGAGCTTCCTCCTTGCCGTAGAGGTGCGGGATCAAGCCGGGGGCGGCGAGCAAGGCCGGCCAAAGCGCGGTCTCTTCCGGCCCGACCAGGTTCTTCATCACCGCGTCCGAATGCCGCGTCGCGCGCGGCAGAGGCAGTCCGGCGACGGCCCGGACGTGCATCTCGAACTGGCTGGCCGCACAGGCGTCGATGGTCCAATGGCCCGAATTGTGCGGCCGCGGCGCGATCTCGTTAACCAGCACACGGCCGTCGCGGTCGACAAACATCTCGACCGCCAGCAGGCCGACGAGTTCGAGCGCCTCGGCGACGCGGATCGCGACGGCTCGCGCCCGCGCGGCGATCTCGTCGGGGACCTGCGCGGGCGCCAGCGTGAGGTCCAGGATGTGGTCGCGGTGACGGTTTTCCACGGGATCGAAAGCGGCGACCGCGCCGTCTCCGCCGCGCGCGACAATGACGCTGATCTCCTGGGCGAAATCGATGAAGCCCTCCAGGATCAACGGCTTGGGCCACAATTCCGCAAACGCCGACGACATCTCCGAGGGATCACGGATGAACGCCTGGCCCTTGCCGTCATAGCCTAGCCGTGTGGTCTTGAGGATCGCCGGCAGTCCATGCCGGGCGGCCGCCGCCCGCAGCTCGGCGAGGCTCGCGACCGGCGACCAGGGCGCTGTACGCACGCCCACGCCGTTGAGAAAGCTCTTCTCCGCAATCCGATACTGGCTGATCCGCAGGATCGTGGGCGAGGGTCGGACCGGCTTGAGGGATGCAAGAAGATCAAGGCCCTCCGCGCTGACATTCTCGAACTCGAAGGTGATCACGTCGACCGCCGCCGCGAACGCGCGGAGTGTGCCGGGATCCTCGTACTCCCCCAGCGTGGCCCCGGCGGAGACCTGCGCGGCCGGGCTGTCCTTCTCAGGGGTGAGAATGTGGCAGCGGTAGCCTAGCCGGGCGGCCGCCATCGCCGACATGCGGCCAAGCTGACCGCCGCCGACGATGCCGATCGTCGCGTTCGGGGGCAGGGGAGAGATCATGCGGGATCGGGCTGGTCGGTCGGCGCCTCGGGGACGCGCTCGGTCTGCGCCTCGCGGAAGGCACCGAGCCGCTCCGCGAGCGCGGGGTCGGTGATCGCGAGGATCGCCGCGGCGAGCAGGGCGGCGTTTATCGCCCCCGCCCGACCGATCGCCAAGGTGCCCACGGGCACACCCGCGGGCATCTGCACGATCGAAAGGAGACTGTCCAAGCCTTTGAATTGATGGGATTCGATTGGGACGCCGAGCACGGGCAGCGCGGTCCAGGCGGCGCACATGCCGGGCAGGTGCGCCGCGCCCCCGGCGGCGGCAACGATGACCCGGAGTCCGCGATCCTGCGCGGATTTGGCATAAGCGGCGAGCCGGTCCGGCGTGCGGTGCGCGGAGATGATCCGGGCCTCGTGCGGGATGTCCAGCCGGGCGAGCAGTTCGGCCGCGTGCCGCAGGGTTGGCCAGTCCGACTGGCTGCCCATGATGAGGCCGATCAGCGGAGCGCGGCCGGCCGGCATCTCAGGCGATGCTGTCCGGGATCAGCCGGCTTTCCAGCCAGGAAATCTCGTCTTTCAGCATCAGCTTGCGTTTCTTGAGGCGCTGCAGGTTGATCTGGTCGATCGATCCCTGGTCGGCGAGCCGGGCGATCACCGTGTCGAGATCGCGGTGCTCGCTCCGCAACTCGTGCAATTTGCGCAGCAGGGAATCCCGGTCGGTCAGCATGGCTGCTTCATAGCATAATCATGCACTTGCCCGCGCGGCGGCGCGCGGTTCCTTGAACGGGAATTGTCTGGCGCAACACCCCTGAGGCGCGTTACCGTTCGACGTCACGGCTTTGCTGCCGTGGGGGTTGCCGTTGGACAAGCCGGCATTGAACACTGGCAATGGAGGCATCATGAGCCTGCAGTCGCATCTCGAGGCCCTGAGGGAGCGCCACGCCTTCCTGGAGACGCGGATCGCCGACGAGGACCAGCGACCGCGACCCGACGCCGAAGCGCTGACGCGACTGAAACTCGAGAAACTGCGCCTCAAGGACGAGATGGAACGTCTCCGAAACCAGAACAACTGAGGGACCTGCACTCGCCATAGCGGCGGGCGAAGCCCCCGCAGGCGACCAAACCTAGAGCGCCGGTCAGGCGGCCTCGTCCGCTTCCGGCGCCGGTGGCTGAGGAACGGCGTGGCCTTCGCGGGTCAGCCGCTCGTTTGCCTGCATCACGGCCGCGTTCAGATCGGTCTGGCTGCACAGCCCGAGGATCACCGGATCGCGCGGCTTGATGTTGGCGCTGTTCCAGTGGGTGCGTTCGCGCACCTTCTGGATGGTGTCCTTGGTGGTGCCCAGGAGCTTGCCGACCTGCGCCTCCGACAGTTGTGGGAAGGTTCGCAGCAGGAAGGCGATCGCGTCCGGCCGGTCGTTGCGCTTGGCGACGGGGGTGTAGCGGGCGCCGCGCGAACGTTTCGGCAAGGGATTGTTGCTCGGCAGCAACCGCAACCGTGCGTTGGTGTCCGCCTCGCAGCGATGGATCTCGTTCATCGTGAGCTGGCCGTTGGCCACCGGGTCGTAGCCGACGATGCCCTGGGCGACCTCGCCATCCGCGATGGCCTGGACCTCCAACGGGTGCATCCCACAGAAATCGGCGATCTGCGTGAAGGTGAGGGCGGTCTTCTCGATCAGCCACACGGCGGTGGCTTTCGGCATCAAGGGCAGGGTCATGGCGTGTCACCTTCAGCCCGCGGGGCGCTGCGCACGTCGGCGCGCCCTCGGTACGGGCAAAACGGGGATATGACTTGTGGTTGGGGGTGGGTCAAGAGCGCCCGCCGGGATTATGCTGCGCCCGCAAAAGGCAGGAGAACCGCATGGCCCTGGAGGAAGATGCCCCGCCGCGCCCGCGCGCCCGGCTGGAGAAACTGCCGCTCGATTCCCTCGGGATCGAGGAGCTGGAGGCCTATATCGACGAGCTCCGGGGCGAGATCGCCCGGGTCGAGGCGGACATCGCCCGCAAGCAGGGGCATCGCAGCGCGGCGGACGCATTCTTCCGGACCAAGCCGGAAAGCTGACAGCAAGAAGGGGCCGGTCGCCCGGCCCCTCCCATTCGGAGCTCTCGCGGTCAGGCGGCCTGCGACGTGCTGGCCGCGTCGTTGGCGATCGCGGCCGGCGTGCCGGTGCCGATCTCGATCCGGCGCGGCTTCAGCGCCTCGGGGACCACCCGCTTGAGGCCGACATGCAGCAGGCCGTTGCGCACGTCGGCGCCCTCGACGACGATGTGGTCGGCCAGCGCGAAGCGGCGCTCGAAAGCCCGTCCGGCGATGCCGCGATAGAGGATCTCGGCCTTCTCGGCCTCGGCCTGGACGCGGCCGGTGACGAACAGGGTGTTGTCCTTAACGGTCACTTCGAGATCGTCGGGGCTGAACCCGGCCACCGCCATCGTCAGGCGGTAGGAATCCTCGCCGGTCTTCTCGATGTTGTAGGGGGGGTAGGACGGCGCCTCGGCTGCCGCCGCGGCATTGTCCATCAGGCGCGCCAGACGGTCGAAGCCGATGGCAGTGCGAAAAAGGGGTGCGAAGTCGCGATTGGTCACGTTGAACCTCCTGCAGGAGCAAGGTTGAGTGCGGACCGCCCGGACGGGCCGGCCCTGGTCAGGCCCCGAGACCCCAGCTGGGCATCTCGGACACCGCTGACTTGGCAGGACGACTGGGCGTTTTCAAGCCTTTGACAAACGTCGACCTGACCGGGACCGTGCAATCATGTAATTAGACGTAACATGAGATTTGACCGACGACAGCCTGGGCCCGGGCGGGACAGCTATCACCACGGCAATCTGCGCGAGGCGCTGATCGAGACGGCTCTGCGCCTGATCGCCGAGAGCGGCCCCGCCGGCTTCTCCTTCGCCGAGGTCGCGCGGGCGGCCGGCGTCAGCCCGGCAGCGCCCTACCGGCATTTCCGCGACCGCAACGCGCTGGTGGCCGAGATCGCCCGGCGCGGGTTCGAGCGCTTCGCCGCCGAGTTGGACACGGCGTGGAACCAGGGCAAGCCGAATCCGGTCGCGGCGATCGAGAATTGCGGCAAAGCCTATCTTCGGTTCGCCCGCCGCGAGCCCGCTTCCTACGCGGCGATGTTCGATTCGGGCCTGCCGCTCGAAGCCGATCCCGCCCTGCTGGTCGCATCCGACCAGGCATTCGCGGTGCTGCGCCGCGCGGCCGAGGTCGCGTGCAGCCTGCAACGGAAAGGCACGCGACCGCCGCCGCTGATGGTGGCCCTGCACATCTGGGCGCTGGCGCACGGCATCGCTTCGCTGTTCGTCGAGCGCGCCGACGGCGGGCGGCGCAAGCTGCCGATGACGCCGGAGGATCTGCTCGAAGCCGGATTGCTGATCTATCTTCAATCGCTCGGGCTTGAACAAGCGTGAGGGTCGCGATATCTATGTGAATGTGATTTACATTCACGGAGGCTCGGATGACCCTCGCGGCTAAGATGGACGAGATGGGTGGCAGGGGAGGCTGGATCGCCGCGACGGTCCTCGGCTTCATCCTGTACTGGCCCGTCGGTCTGGCGTTCCTGATCTATTTGGTGCTGAGCGGTCGGTTGCGTCCCTGGCGGTACAGTGGGCCGGGCCGCTGGTATAATCAGCCGGGCCAGCCCGGGCAGGTGTGGAACCAGGGCCAGCGGTCCGGCTGCGGCTGGAACTGGGGCGGCTGGTCGGGCTACGCGACGCGGCCGAGCGGCAATCAGGCGTTCGACGAATACCGCGCCGAGACGATCCGCCGCCTCGAGGAGGAACAGCGCGAGTTCGTCGAGTATCTGGAGCGTCTGCGCCGGGCCAAGGACAAGGCCGAGTTCGATCAGTTCATGGCCGAGCGCCGCCGTCGCACAACCCCGCCCGATGAACCGACGGCCGATACAGCGGCCTGAACACGAGCAACCCGCCGACTAGCCCGCGACCTCGTCATCCGACCCTCCCCCAGCTTGGGGAGAGGGCCGGGTGACGAAAGCGCGCGCCCGCGCGCGTTTCCTACGCTGGGGCTCGGCTCAATGGACGGGGATGGCGAGAGCCAACTGCTCGAAGGACGTGTCCTCGTCGACGCCGCCGGGCGGGGTCTCATCGCTGGCCCCGGCAACCAGCAGCACGATCATCGTCAGGCCGACCGCGATGCTGGTCGCAGCACCGACCAGACCCTGCCGCAGATCCGAGGCGGTCAGCATGGCCGCCTGCCAGGCAAGCAGCAGGAGCAGTGACAGGATGCGTTCGATCAAGTTCGTACTCCCGTCGACAAGCGTTGTTGTCAGCACGATTATACATCCTTCGATCGGATGCAACATTTAATCACACACTTATATCGTCGAAAACCTGAGCTTGAGACAGTTCGTGATAATTCGGTCCGGGACAGGCGTTGCCCGAGAGTTTATGCTGCAACTGCGAGCGAGGCTGGCGCCTTCAGGCGGTGCGCCATCCGGATCGTCGGCGGGCCACGGCCCCCGGTCCCGCATCAGGAGCGGCAATGTCGGTTTCGTCATCATCGAAGCGCGATCGACGGATCGATTTCCTGCGAGGAATTGCGCTGCTGACGATCTTCATTGATCACGTGCCGGGGAATTTTCTCGACACGCTGACGCTACGCAATTTCGGTTTTTCGGACGCCGCCGAGCTGTTCGTGGTGTTGGCCGGATTCTCGTCGATGTTGGCCTACGGCAAGCAGTTCGAGAGGGCGGGCACAGGGCCGGCGCTGCGGAAGGTCGCCTTGCGGTGCCTGCGGATCTATTTGTTTCAGGTCGGTATGCTGATCGTCACCCTTGCGGTCATTCGCGCCTGGCTGTGGCATTTTGGGATGGAGGCACACGGCATAGCGCCTCTGCTATACGGCGGGGTGCGCGGGCTAGGGCATGGGTTGGTTCTGCACGCGCTCCCGTCGAACCTGAACATCCTGCCGCTCTATATCGTGCTGCTGGCGCTGTTCCCGCTGCTCTATCTCGGAGTGCGGCGGCATGTGTGTCTCACGCTGCTGGTATCCGGCGCGATCTGGGTGGCCGCCAATTTCGATCGCTCGCTGAACCTGCCGAACTGGATGGACGGTCAGGGCTGGTTCTTCAACCCGTTCGCCTGGCAGTTCCTCTTCGCCATCGGCGTGGCGGCCGCCCGGTATTTCGGCGGCCCGGGACAATCACTGCCGCGCAGGCGGTGGGCGGTGTTGCTGTGCTGGGCCTATCTCAGCTTCGCGCTACTGGCGATGGCGCCCTGGACCAACTGGGGTTCCACGTGGAAGCCGCTGGACATCCCGACCGACAAGACCAGTCTCGCGCCATTGCGGCTGCTCGACATTCTGGCATTCATGTATGTCTGCATGACCTCGGCGCGGTTCGCCGCGTTCGTGCAGATCCGCTGGCTGGCCTTCGTCGAGCTCTGCGGCCGGCATTCGCTCGAGGTGTTCGCGACCGGCACGATGCTGTCGCTGCTCGGGCGGCTGCTGTTCCGCACCTTCGGCACGCCCTGGGAGATGCAGGCGCTGGTCAACGGCGCGGGCTTCGCCTGCATGATCGGCGTGGCCCTGCTGCTCGATCGGCCGAAGGCCACGGGGGCCGCTCGATCGGGCCTCCGGCCGGACGGCGC
The DNA here is from genome assembly GCA_963795435.1 of uncultured Alphaproteobacteria bacterium. Classification (GTDB taxonomy): domain Bacteria; phylum Pseudomonadota; class Alphaproteobacteria; order Acetobacterales; family Acetobacteraceae; genus JAFKFI01. Next base: position 819,464 of record CAWCHV010000007.1, on the reverse strand, counting down.
GCGTCGATAGTTGCTTGCCGCCGGATCATTTCTGTGACATTCCTGGATTTATGTCCGTCCTCCCGCAACCGTTCCGCCTGGCGGCGGTATGCCTCCTTGTCGCGTTGACGAGCACTCCCTCCGACGGACGGGCGGACGAGCTCGTGCAGCAAGCCCTACCTCGCACAGCGAGCCGGATGGCCGACGAGGCTCCGCTGCGGATCGTCGCGTTCGGCTCGTCCTCGACCGAGGGCATCGGCGCCAGCTCGTCCGAAGCGACTTATCCGAGCCGGCTGCAAGCGGAGCTGTCGACGCTTCTTCCGCAAGAGCAGATTGTCGTACTCAACCGGGGCGTGGGCGGGGAGGATTCGGACGACATGGCGAAGCGCCTGCCGGCGATCCTCGCCGAGCACCCCGACCTGGTTATCTGGCAGACCGGCAGCAACGACCCCTTGCGCGACGTGCCGCTGGACCGCTTCATCGGCCAGACCGAGGCCGGCGTCACGACGATGCGCGCGGCCGGGGTCGATATCATGCTGATGGAGCCGCAATACTGCCGCCAGCTTGCGAGCAAGCCCGGCTCGGAGCGGTTCCGCGACGCCATCCGGGCGATCGGCGCAAAATTCGGGGTGCCGGTGATCCGGCGGTTCGGCCTGATGCGCGCCTGGCTCGACAAGGGCCTGGTGACGCCGGCGCAGCTGCTCTCCGGCGACGGGCTGCACATGGCCGATGCAGGATATCGCCTCCTGGCGGCCGAGGTGGCGCGCGAGATCGTCGCCAAGGCCCGTGTTGCCGTGCGGTTCGGCACGGCGGCGCGATAGCGCGCGGGTTTGCCGATCCCCGGCTGGGCGCCTAACCTGGCGATCAACGAAGCCAGGAGGAGACCGGCATGATCCACGTCGTCGCCATCATCACCGCCAAGCCCGGAATGCGCGGGCAGATCCTCGATGCATTCCGCGCCAATGTGCCGGCGGTGCACGCGGAGAAGGGCTGCATCGAGTACGGCCCCGCCGTCGATGCCGAGGGCATGGGCACCAAGTTCGGCCCGGATACCTTCGTGGTGATCGAGAAGTGGGAAAGCCCCGAGGCGCTGAAGGCGCACGCGGGCTCGCCGCACATGGCGGCGTACGCCGCCAAGACCAAGGAGATGATCGCCAACCGCGTCATCCACGTGCTGGCGCCGGCTTAGTCTCCGGCGGGCGGCACCCCCCTCACCCAACCCTCTCCCCCGATCGGGGGAGAGGGTTTTGCTTCTCCCTCTCCCGCTTGCGGGAAAGGGCCGGGGTGAGGGGGTCGTGCCCGCCGGAAACTCAGCCGACCGGCAAGTGCTCGCGATACCAAGCGACGGTCGGCTCCATCACCTGCCGGAAGCATTCGCCCGTATAGACCTCGTAATGCCCCCAGCCTGGCAGCACCACGAGCCTCTTGGGCTCTCCGGCGCGCCGGTACATCGTCTCGCTCTCCTCGGGAGGCACCAGCCGATCGTCGCTCGTGGTGATGAACAGCACCGGGCGGGGGGCGATCTTGTCCACCACCCATTCGGGATTGAAGCCCAGCGTGTCATCGATGAATTCGAGCGGAATCTGGCTCACCGCGCCTGGCGTGCCGCGTCTCGCCGCAGCGGCGAGTTCGGCCGATTGCCGGTCGGGCAGCAGGATGTCTGTCCGCTCGACGAACTCGGATGAACCCGTCGTCGCGCGTCTCAGCCGGTCGGCCGCGGAGCGGTCGAGCAGGTCAAAGAACTCGTCGGGCCGGCGCACGCTGCGCATCCAGCGTTTCCCGTTGCCGACGCCGACCACCGAGACGACGCATTTCACCCTTGGATCGATGGCGGCGGCCCACACGACAGTGGCACCGCCGTAGCTCGTGCCGTAGAGGCCGAGCCGGTCGGCCGCCACCATCGGCTGCGCGGCGAGCACGGTGAGGGCGGCCTGCACGTCGGCGACGCGGCTGTACGGCGCCAGCCGGTTCTTCGGCCCCTCGCTGTCGCCCCAGCCCTTGTAATCGAACGACAGGACGACATAGCCGGCCTCGTTCAGCACGCGCGCGTTGTCGGGCAGGTAGAGCGCGCGAACGCCGGTATAGCCGTGGCACAGCACGATGCCGGCGCGCCGCTCGCCGGGCTTGAGGTCGGGTGGCAGGAACAGATCGCCGGCGAGCTTGACGCCCTCGCTGTAGAAACTGATCGGCTGGCTTGGCATCGCTCGCTCCGTTCCGCTCAGGCCGGTACCTTCCGCAACGCGCCGATCGCGGGCCGCGTCAGCCCGAGATTGTCGCGCAGCGTCGTGCCCTCGTAGTCGCGGTGATACAGCCCGCGCCGTTGCAACTCGGGGACGACGTGCTGGACAAAGTCCTCGTAGCTGCCGGGGATGTGCGTCGCCGAGATGACAAATCCGTCGCAGGCGCGCGCGGCGAACCATTCCTCCATGTAGTCGGCGATCTCGGTGGCGCTGCCGACCACGGCGTGGCTCGCCTTGCCGCGCTGTGTGACGTCAAGGAAGTCGCGCACCGTCGGATTGGCCTTGCCGCTGACCTGCATCACGCGATCACGCATCGCGTGCATCCCGGTCATGCTGGCGAGTTCGGCGTCGGTGAACGGGTCGTCGATCGCCTTGGTCGCGAAGTCGAAGTTCAGAGCCTCCGATAGCAGCGACAGCCCGTCCACGTCGCGGTAGCCCTGCTCGATCACCGCCATCTTGTCCTCGGCCTCGGCGCGGGTCGCAGCGGTGACGGGCCAGATCAGGGTGGTGATCTTGACCTCCTCGGGATCGCGCCCGTGATCGGCGATGGCGTCCTTCAGTTCGGCATACGATTGCTTGCCGGCGGCGAGGCCGGAATAGGCGACGAACACCAGCTCCGCCCAGCGCGCGGCGAAGCGTTTTCCCCGGCCGCTCGAGCCGGCCTGGATCACCACCGGATGGCCCTGCGCCGACCGCGGCACCGTGAACGGGCCGCGCGAGCGGAAGAATCTTCCTTGATGATCCAGCCGATGCACTTTCTCGGGGATTGCGAACACGTCGCGCGCGCGGTCGGCGATTACCGAGCCGTCCTCCCAGGTATCCCAGTGGCCGAGCACGACCTCCATGAACTCGTCGGCACGGTCGTAGCGGAGGTCGTGCTCGAGGTGCTGCAACTCGCCCATGTTGTGCGCCTCGCCGTCATTGACCGAGGTGACGACGTTCCAGGCGGCGCGCCCGCCGGTCATCAGATCGAGTGTGGCGAACACACGGGCGACGTGGAACGGCTCGTAATAGGTGGTGGAGTAGGTGGCGCCGAGGCCGAGCTTCTTGGTCGCCGTGCCCATCGCCATGAGGATCGTCGTCGGGTCCATCTTCACGCAGCGTATGCCGTTCTGCACGATGAGCCCGTGGTCGAGCCCATACATGTCGGGCATCGCCAGCCGGTCGTCGAAGAAGCCGAGCTGAAACTTACCTGCCTCCAGGACGCGGGCGATGTGCTGGAAATAGTCCACGCCGAGAAAATCCAGCCGCGCATCGGGGTGCCGCCAGGAACTCGCGAGCTGGGTGCAGTTCTGCGCCTGCAGGAAGCCGACCATCACCATCTGGCGCATCACGAGACCCTCCGACCATTCGGGCATCTAACCCGGAGGATGACGGAGGGTCCAGTGTACGGCTAGCCGGCCGACTACTCGCGTCCAGCGTCGCCGCTCAGGAATCCCAGGCTTGCACCATGACCTGACGCGCGATCTTGCCGCCAGCGAGCTCAAGCATCGCCGAGCAGAACACCCGGGTGCCGTCCGGGTAGCCGCAGACCTGCGTGAAGGCCAGACGGTCTCCGTCGATGAGACCATTCTCGACCTGGTGCGTCATGTCGCGACCGCATACGTCATCGAAATAACCGGCGATGGCGTCGCGGCCCTTCACGTCGCGCGGCCGGCTCGGCGGGTTGTCTTGGTCGATCACTCGCAGCACCGCGTCGGGCGCGTAGAACGCAGCCAATGACCGCGAGTCGCGTGTCTCGATGGCACGACGAAGGTTTGGGATGGTCAGGGTTGGCTCGGACATGTCTGGCTCCTGATGCCGGTACATGAGAGCTTAGGCGGATTGCCGCCGCGACCGCATCGCCCGAAGGAGCCATTCCCGGCATGGCTCCTTCGGGCCATTTGCCTGCCAACTGAACCCCCGTTGTTGGCGCGGCCTCCGGAAATTCCCGAAGGCGGCCTGCGTCGGTCGAGGTCGCCCGGGCTAGATGTGTTCCTGCGAGATGTCCCGATTGGTGTAGTCCGGCATCATGGTGGTCGCGATGATGCTGATGACGGCGCAGACGGCGATGTAGACGGCGATCGCGTAGCCCGACCCGGTTGCCGCGAGCAGGGCCGTCGCGATCAGTGGCGCTGGGCCGCCGGCGATCACCGAGGCAAGCTGGTAGCCCACGGAGGCGCCGCTATAGCGCAGCCGCGGGGTGAAGCACTCGGCGATGAGGGCCGCTTGCGGTCCGTACATCAGATCGTGCGGGACGAAGGAAAGGACGATGCCGAGGAAGATCCACACCGGCACCGCGGTGTTGAGCATCGCGAAGTAGATGAAGCCGAACACCCCGGTCGCGACCGAGCCGATCAGATAGATACGCTTGCGGCCGAACCGGTCGGACAGATGCCCGGCAAGCGGGATCGTAACGAACGATACCAGTCCCGCGACGATGAGCGCCTGCAGCAGGAAATCGCGCGGCGTATGCAGCACCTGCGTGCCGTAGGCGAACACGAAGGCGAGATAGATATAGGCCGGAGCCTGCTCCGCCATCCGCGCGAACGCCGCCAGGATGACTTGCCTCGGCTGGCGCTTGATCACCTCGAGAACCGGCGCCCGCTCGATCTTCTCCTGCTCGACCAGCTGGCGGAAGACGGGAGTTTCGAGGATGCCGAGCCGGATATAGAGTCCGATCCCGACCATAACGATGCTGAGCATGAACGGGATGCGCCATCCCCAGACCAGAAACTTGTCGCCCGAGATCGCGCTGAACACGAACACGGCCACGTTCGCGAGCAGCAGCCCCGCGGGTCCGCCGAATTGCGGCCAGGACGTGATAAATCCCCGATGCTTGTTGGTGCGCGCCCACTCCATCGACAGCAGAACCGAGCCGCCCCATTCGCCACCGACGCCGATGCCCTGGATGAAGCGGATGATGGTCAGGATCACGGCACCCCAGATGCCGATGCTGGCATAGCCGGGGACAAAGGCGACGGCGAAGGTCGCGAGCCCGGTGATCAGAAGGGTCGCGATCAGCGCCGCCTTGCGTCCGATGCGGTCGCCGTAGTGGCCGAAGATCACCGCGCCGATCGGGCGCGCGATGAAGCCGACCGTGTAGATGGCGAATGCTTGCAGCACGCCGACCAGCGGGTCGGACTCTGGAAAGAACAGCTTGCCGAAAACGAGGCCTGTGACGACGCTGTAGAGCAGGAAGTCATACCACTCGATCGTCGTTCCAACCGCGCTGGCGATCACGGCCTTGCGCAGTTGCGCGCTATGCTCGGCATCGGACAAAGGGACCAGCAGACTACCCGTTACTGACATGTCGACACCTTCCCTGTTCCGCGGATTTGTTTGACCGCGTTTTCATTCATCTTTGTCCGGGAGAAATCGCTCCCAGTCCCATCGGGGCGGCGGACGGCAAAGCGCCGTTGGCCGCCGCACCGGTTCACCGTGGCAATGCTCAAGGCAGGTTCGTGATGATGCGGCGGGATCAAAAGACCGAAGCCGGCCGCTTAACCGTGGATCGCGGCGACCGGAGGCGTTCGGAAAATCGGATCGACAACTCACCGTCTGACCGGCATCCCGCATGGCGGGATGACAGGCGAAGATTGGCTCGCTTTGGCCCTATTGACAAGCAGAGACTTCTCTGATCCAGCGACGTTCCCCTCGATGATCGGGCAGGCGACCTCGACTTGCTCGCCCGCCTCCGCGATGGTTGACCTCTCACGACGCGGAGGTGCGCATGGCTTCCAGGGAAGGCGCGGTCGCCCGCGCGCTCGGCTTCTTCGACGATGGCTTCCGCGACCGTCTCGCCGCCCTGGTGGCCATCCCCAGCACGTCGCAGGACCCCGGCCACGACGGCGACCTGCGGCGCTACCTGGAGCAGGCGATGCGGCCCTGGCTCGCGCGGCTCGGATTCGCGGTGGCGGTGCACGACAACCCGCAGGACGGCGTCGGCCCGATCCTGACCGCCGCGCGGATCGAGGATGACGCGCGGCCGACGGTGCTCACTTACGGCCACGGCGACACGGTCCGCGGGCTCGAGGACCAGTGGCGCGCGGGGCTCGATCCGTGGGCGCTGACGCCGGAGGGCGACCACTGGTACGGGCGCGGCACGGCGGACAACAAGGGCCAGCACGCGGTCAATCTTTCTGCGCTGGAATCGGTAATAGACGAGCGCGGCGGGCGACTCGGGTTCAACCTCAAGCTGGTGCTGGAGACGGCGGAGGAGCGCGGCTCGGCCGGGCTGCGCGAGTTCGTCGCCGCGCATCGGGACGACCTCGCGGCAGACGTGCTGATCGCCAGCGACGGGCCGCGCGTGACGCCGGAGGTGCCGACCATCGCCACGGGCACACGCGGCATCTTTGTCTTCGACCTGGCGCTGGACCTGCGGCCGGGCGGCGTGCATTCGGGACATTGGGGTGGCCTGACCACCGATCCGGCGATCGTGCTCGCCCACGCGATCGGCTCGATCTGCGACCAGCGGGGGCAAATCCTGGTGCGCGACTGGCTGCCGCGAAACGGCGTGCCGGCGAGCGTGCGCGCGGTGCTGGCCGGCTGCCCGGTCGGCGGCGGCGGCGAGGCGGCGACGATCGACCCAGATTGGGGCGAGCCGGGCCTCACGGCGGCGGAGAAGATCTACGGCTGGAACAGTTTTATCGTGTTGTCGATGCTGTCGGGGCGGCCGGAGAATCCGGTCAACGCCGTGGCGCCGAACGCGCGTGCCCGCTGCCACATCCGCTACACGCTCGACACCGATCCCGCCGCATTCGAGCCGGCGCTGCGCCGGCATTTGGACGGGCACGGCTTCCAGCGCGTGCGGATCGAGAATGCCGGCGTGGGCATGGCGGCGAGCCGCACCGATCCGGCGCACCCTTGGGTGCGCTGGAGTGTGGAAAGCATGGAGCGAACGCTCGGCAAACACGTGCAGGTGATCCCCAACGCCTCGGGCGGGCTGCCGGGCGACGTGTTCGTGGACCATCTCGGGGTGCCGCTCGTATGGGTGCCGCACAGCTACAACGGCTGCAAGCAGCACGGGCCGGACGAGCATCTGCTCGCCAGCATCGCGCGCGAGGGCGTGGCGGCGTTCGCGGGGCTGTGGTGGGATTTGGGCGAGGAGGGCGTGCCGCGCGGGACCCTACAGCGGGACGTCAACGATTCCTGAGCCAGGTCATCGACAGGAACGCGCCGAGCCACGAGCCGGCGGCGGCGAACACGACATAGATCCAGGATTGCGTGTAGCTGATAACGGCGAACGCGCTCAGCAGGTACCACACGCTGCTCCAGTTCGCCGCACTCAGCCGTCGGCGCGCGGAGACGGCCGCGTTGAACAGCACGTACACCGCGTCGGTCGCCATCGTCGAGAGAACGACGCCGGCCGCCAGCAACGGATCGACCGGCGGCAGCGTCATGGCGGCGCGGCCTAACGGCTGGCGGCGTCGATCCGCTCGATCGCCTCCTTGTCGAGCTTTACCTCCGGCGCCTTCATGATCTCGCGGAGTTGGTCGAGGGTCGTCGCGCTGGCGATCGGCGCGGTGATGCTGGGCCGGGCGATGAGCCAGGCGAGCGCCACCTGGCTCGGCTTGGCGGAATAGCGCGCCGCCACCTCGTCGAGTGCCGCGAGAATGCGCGACCCGCGCTCGTTCAGATACTTCTCGACGCGCGAGCCGCGCGCCCGATCGGCGGTGTCGGATTTCGCGCGGTACTTGCCGGTGAGAAAGCCGCTGGCCAGCGAGTAGTAGCAGATGACGCCAATGTTTTCGCGCTGGCACAGCGCCTCGAGATAGCCCTCGAACTCGCCGCGCTCGGCGATGCTGTACATCGGCTGCAGGCTTTCGTAGCGCGGGAGGCCGTGCCTCGCGCTGGTCTCCAGCGCCTCCTTGAGCCGCTCGGCGGTGTAGTTGGAGGCACCGATCGCGCGCACCTTGCCCGCCTTGATGAGCCCCGCGAAGGTCTCCAGCGTCTCGACGAGCGGTGTCTCGGGATCGTCGCGATGGGACATGTAGAGGTCGATGTAGTCGGTTTGCAGCCGCTTGAGCGACGCCTCGACCTCCCTCGTGATGTATGCGCTCGACAATCCCTTCTGGCCCGGACCCATCTCGATGCCGACCTTGGTGCCGATCACCACCTTGTCGCGCCCGCCGCGCTGCTTCAGCCACTTGCCGATGATGGTCTCGCTCTCACCGCCCTGGTTGCCGGGATGCCAGCGCGAATAGACATCGGCCGTGTCGATGAAGTTGAAGCCGCCGGCGACGAACGCATCCAGCAGGGCGAAGGATGTCCCCTCGTCGGCGGTCCAGCCGAACACGTTGCCGCCGAACGCCAGCGGCGCGATCTCGATCCCCGAGTTGCCGAGCTTCCGCTTCTCCATGCCACGTCTCCTGATGGTGTGGCGACAGTCTGAGCGCGTTCCCGGCTCAGGAATAGTTGGGAGGCCGTTTTTCCAGGAAAGCGGAAATCCCCTCCTTGAAGTGCGGGCTGGCGCGCACCCGGTCGCCGAGTTCCTGGTCGAGCGCCTCACGGCTTTGCGCGTAGTCGGCGATGCTGGCGCTGATCTGCTGCTTGACCGCCTGCACCGCCGACGGGCTGTTCGCCGCGATCGCCTCCGCGGTCTCGATCGCCCAAGGCATCAGGCGGTCGGGCGGCAGGACCAGGTTCACGAGCCCGATCCGCTCGGCCGCCGGGGCCTCGATCAGCTTGCCGGTCAGCAGCAGGTCCATCGCGTGCACGTAGCCGATCTGGTGGATGAGCTTCACCGTGGCGCCGCCGAACGGATAGATCGACCATTTCACCTCGGTGAGCCCGAACCGCGCGCCGGGGACCGCGGCGCGGATGTCGGTCGAGAGCAGCAGTTCCACGCCGCCGGCGATGCAGTCGCCGTTGACGGCGGCGACGATCGGCCGCGAGAAGGTCGAGTTCTTCAGCAGCGCCCGGTTGACCATCCGCGCCATCTCCTCCCCGGCGCTCAGGTCGCCGGAGAGGTCGGCGCCGGAGGTGAACGCCCGGTCGCCCGCGCCGGTGATCACCACGCAGCGGCAGGTCGAGTTCTCCAGACGGTCCCACAGCGCGGCGATCTCGCCCAGCATCGCCCGCGACATGGCGTTTCGGCGCGACTGATTGTCGATCGTGAGGACTGCGATATGCGGCCCGTGCTCGCGAACCTCGATGGGCATCGGATGCTCCCTTGCGACGCCCGCCATGCTGCATCGGCTGCGCTGTGGGTGCAAAATCCGGTCCGCCGGTGCGTCGGCAGGTTCTGGCTGCTATGGGTCCGCAGTGACGGAGCTCGGCCGGATCTATCCGCATCAGGAAAATGGTGGGTGCGACAGGGATTGAACCTGTGACCCCCGCCGTGTGAAGGCGATGCTCTCCCGCTGAGCTACGCACCCGGGCCACCATCTCGGCGCTTCCTAAAAGTTTGGGGCTCGCCGTGCAAGGCCCGGATTCTCGGGCCGGCGCGCTCCGGGCAAGATCAGGTCATTGCGCGGATCGCGGCGCCGCGGGAGACTGGGGCGATGCGAGCCTGTCTGCCGCTCCTGCTCGGTCTGCTGTCCCTCCCGCCCGCGCACGCGCAGCCGGTCTCGGAGCAGCACGTGGGCTATGATGTCTACGCGGTCGGCGTCCCGGTGGCGGTGCTGAACACCGGATTCGCCCTTGGCCCGAGCGACTACCGCATCGACCTTTCCTTCCGCACCACGGGGCTGGTCGGCTGGCTCTATCGCGGACACCAGCAATCCGACGTCGAAGGGCTTTGGCAGGGCGACCGCCCAGCGCCTCGGCGTTTCGCGGGCGAGGGCGTTTGGGGCGGCCGGGCGCGGCAGACGTTGATCGACTATGCGGCCGGACGGCCGCTGGTACGCAGCCTGGTGCCACCCAACGATCAAGAGCGCGAGCCGGTGCCCGAGGCGCTGCAGGCCAATTCGGTGGACACGCTGAGCGCCATCGCGCTGCTGATTTGGCGGGTGGCGCGCACCGGGCGGTGCGAGGCGGAAGCGACCACGTTCGACGGCAGGCGGGCGGTGGACGTCGCGGCCCGCACGGTGGGTGAGGAGGTGCTGCCGCCCAGCGCCCGCTCGATCTTCGCCGGACGCGCGCTGCATTGCGATTTCGAGGGGCGGCTGCTCGCCGGCTTCCTGCGCGACGGCGATCAGTCGGAGCTGCGCCGGCCGCAACACGGCTCCGCCTGGCTGGCGCAAATCGCGCCGGGCGCCCCGCCCATCCCCGTGCGGATCGACTTCGAGACACGCTGGTTCGGTCCCGCGACGATGTACCTGACCCAGGCAAACACCGCCCCCGCCGGGGATGCTCGCTAGGGTTCGCGGGAGAGCAGGCGGGCGGCGATCGGCGGCAGGTCGGCGAACCGCCCGGCGACCGCCGCGGCACCTCGGGCCATCGCGGGCGGGCCGTAGCCCCAGCCGGCGAAGATGCAGGGCAGGCCGGCGCCGCTCGCGGCCAGCACATCGTTGGCATGATCGCCCGCCATCACCGCGCGATCGGGTGTGCCGCCGGCCGCCCTCAAGGTGGCGAGGAGGTGCGCCGGATCGGGCTTGCGGGCGGCAAAGCTGTCGCCGCCGCCGATGGCGCGAAACAGGTTTGCGAGGCCGAGTGCCGCCAGCAGCGCGCGGGCCATCGCCTCCGGCTTGTTGGTGCAGACCGCGAGTCGCCAGCCGGCCTCGGTCATCGCCCGGAGCGTGGTCTCCACGCCAGGGTAGGGGCGGGTGGCGGTGGCCAGATGCGCGCCGTAATCGGCCATGAAATGCTCCATTGCCGCCTCATCGGCCACCAGTCCACGCGCGGCGAAGGCGCGCTCGATCAGCTTGCGGGCGCCGTCGCCGACCATCGCGGCGGTCTCGGCGTCCGAGAAGCGCGCCATGCGGCGCGCCGCCATCAGCCGGTTGAGGGCGGCCGCGAGGTCCGGGACGGAGTCGACGAGCGTGCCGTCGAGGTCCAGCAGCAACGTTCCGATCACCCGTTGCACTCCGAAATGGTAAGTGACGGAAAGGATTGTGGGTTAGCTTTGACACACGACGGCGCCCGCCGCTACGCGGCTCCACGGGAGAGCATTGGATGACGATGGAGGCGACTGGCACCATGCAGGCAACCGCGATCATCCTCGCCGCCGGGCTTGGCACGCGAATGCGTTCGAAATTGCCCAAGACCCTGCACCCGCTCGCCGGCCGGCCGATGCTGCGCCACCTGCTGGCAGGCTGCGAGGCGGTGTTTTCCCGCATCGTGGTGGTGGTCGGCCCCGGCATGGAGGAGGTGGAGCAGGCGGCGTCCCCGCACGCGACGGTCGTGCAGCGCGAGCGGCTGGGCACCGCGCACGCGGCGTTGCAGGCGGTCCCGCTGTTCGGCGAGGGCGAGGTCGCGGTGCTCTATGCCGACAACCCGCTGATCCGGCCGGAGACGCTGCGGCATCTGATCCAGCGGCGGCGCGCCGGCGACGTGGGCCTCAGCCTGCTCGCCATGCGCCCCCAGGAGCCGGGGCAGTACGGGCGCGTGATCGAGCGGGGCGGCCATGTCGAGCGGGTCGTCGAATGGGCCGACGCCACCGAGGCGGAACGGGCCGGGACGCTGTGCAACGCCGGCGTGCTGTGCGCCGACACCTCCGACATGGAGCGCTGGCTGCGCGACGTGCGCGACGACAATGCCGCTGGGGAATATTATCTTACCGACGTGGTGGCGCTCGCCGCCGCCGAGGGCAAGCGCGTCGCCGCGCTGGAGGCGCCGTTCGACGAGTTGCGCGGGATCAACTCACGGCTCGAACTGGCCGAGGCGGAGGCGGTGCTGCAGGGCCGGATGCGGCGCGCGGCGATGGAGGCGGGGGTGACGATGACCGACCCCGCCAGCGTCTTTCTCGCCTTCGACACCGAACTCGCCGAGGACGTGACGATCGGCCCAAACGTGGTGTTCGGGCCGGCCGTGCGCGTTGCCTCGGGTGCCGAAATCCGCGCCTTCAGCCATCTGGAGGGCTGCGTGGTCGGCGCCAGTGCGATCGTCGGCCCGTTCGCCCGATTGCGGCCTGGGACCGTGCTCGGCGAGGGCGCGCATATCGGCAACTTCGTGGAACTGAAGGCCGCCAGCCTCGGCGCTGGCGTGAAGGCCCATCACCTCAGTTATCTCGGCGACGCGGAGATCGGCGCGGGCACAAATATCGGTGCGGGAACGATCACCTGCAATTATGATGGCTTCGCCAAGCACCGCACGGTGATCGGAGAGAGTGTGTTCATTGGCTCGAACACCGCCCTGGTCGCCCCGGTGAGGGTGGGCGAGGGCGCGATGGTGGCGGCGGGCAGCGTGGTGACGAGCGACGTGCCGGCCGATGCGCTGACCATCGCGCGCGGGCGGCAGGCGGACAAGCTGGGCGGCGCGACGGCGTTCCGCGAGCGGGCCAGGATGGCGCGGGGGAAAGACTGATGTGCGGGATCGTGGGGGTGATCGGCGTGCGGCCGGCGGCGGCGATGCTGCTGGACGGGCTGCGGCGGCTGGAATATCGCGGCTATGACAGCGCGGGCATCGCGACGCTGGTGAACGGCCATATCGAGCGCCGCCGGGCGGAGGGGAAGCTCGGCAATCTCGCCGCCGTGCTGGACCGCGCGCCGCTTCCCGGCGTCACCGGCATCGGCCACACGCGCTGGGCGACGCACGGTGCACCGACCGAGAACAACGCCCATCCGCACGGCACGCCGCGCGTCTCCATCGTGCACAACGGCATCATCGAGAACCACGCCGAGCTGCGCGCGGAGCTCGAGGCGGCGGGGCAGGAATTCAGCACCGAGACCGACACCGAGACCGTGGCGCAGTTGGTGGACTTCAACCTGCGACAAGGAATGGGCCCGGTCGAGGCGGCGGGCGCCGCGCTGCGCCGCCTGGAGGGAGCCTATGCGCTGGCGATGATCTTCGCCGGGCACCCGGAGCTGATCGTCGGCGCGCAGAACGGCGCGCCGTTCGCCGTGGGGTTCGGCGAAGGGGAAATGTTCGTCGGCTCCGACGCGCTGGCGCTCGCGCCGCTGACCCGGCGGATCGCCTATCTGCGCGACGGCGACTGGACGGTGGTGGACCGCCACGGCGCGCGCTTCTTCGGCGCCGACGGCGTGGAGGTCGAGCGTGAGGTGAAGCTGACGCGGCTCACCGGGGCGGCGATCGGCAAGGGCAATTTCCGCCACTTCATGGAGAAGGAGCTGCACGAACACCCGGCGGTGATCGGCGACACGCTGCACCGCATGGTCAGCCCCTCCACCCGCGCGGTCGCGTTGCCGGATTTGCCGTTCGACCTCGGACAAATCTCGCGCATCACGATCAGTGCCTGCGGCTCGGCGTTCTACGCCGGGATGGTGGGACGATGGTGGTTCGAGGCGGTGGCGCGTATCCCCGCCGAGGGGGATGTCGCGAGCGAGTTGCGCTATCGCACCCCGCCGCTGGCGCGCGGCGGGCTCGGCCTCTTGGTCAGCCAGTCGGGCGAGACCGCCGACACCCTGGCGGCGCTGCGCTACATGAAGGAGCAGGGACAGCACATCCTCTCGGTGCTCAACGTCGCCGAGAGCAGCATGGCCCGCGATTCGGACGTGGTGCTGGAGACCGTCGCCGGACCGGAGATCGGCGTCGCCAGCACCAAGGCGTTTACTGCGCAACTTGCCGTGCTCGCCTGCCTCGCGCTGGCGACCGGCCGTGCGCGCGGCGCGATCTCGGCCGAGCAGGAGGCGGCGATGACCGCCGCGCTATTGGAGGTGCCGGGCCGCGCCGCCGAGGTGCTGGAGCGCGACGAGACCATCCAGCGCATCGCCGCGCTCGTCGCCGAGGCGCGGGACGTGCTGTATCTCGGACGCGGCAACTGCTTCCCGATCGCGATGGAGGGCGCGCTCAAGCTCAAGGAGATCAGCTACATCCACGCCGAGGGCTATGCGGCGGGCGAGATGAAGCACGGCCCGATCGCGCTGATCGACGCCTCAGTGCCGGTGATCGCGATTGTTCCCTCCGGTCCGCTGTTCGAGAAGACCGCGTCGAACCTGCAGGAAGCGGCGGCGCGCGGCGGGCGGGTGATCGTGCTGAGCGACGAGGCGGGGGCGGCGAAGCTGCGCGGCATCGCCGCCGAGACCATCGTGCTGCCGCGTGTCGATCCGTTCGTGGCGCCGATCCTCTACGCCATCCCGGTGCAGTTGCTCGCCTATCATGTCGCGGTGCTGAAAGGGACGGACGTGGACCAGCCGCGCAATCTGGCGAAGTCGGTGACCGTGGAGTAGGGCGGCCTCGGAAAGCCGGCATGGTCAGAACAGCCATCACCTTCATCGTCTCGAATTACCCGCTGACCTTCCTCGTCATCGGTCTGATCGCCGCGACTGTCGCGACCGCGCGCGCGGCGCGGCCGGTGAGCGGCGCGCTCGTCGTCGAGAAGCTGCTGGCATGGTATGTCTTCTGCAACGTCGGCCTGATGTTTCTGGTGAACTTCGTCTTCCATGTGTTCCTCGGCGCGATGTCGGCGGCGTTCATCGGCTGGGCCGATAGCCCGTTCCAGTTCGAGGTCGGCACGGCGAGCCTCGGGTTCTCGGTGGTCGGCTTTCTTGCCGCCTTCCGTGGCTTCGATCTCAGGCTCGCAGCGGTGATCGGCCCGAGTATCTTCACGCTCGGCGCGGCGGTCGGCCATGTGCGTCAGATGGTGACGGCCGGCAATTTCGCGCCGGGCAATGCCGGGGTGATCTTCTACACCGACATCGTCATTCCGCTGATCGGCCTGCTGCTGCTCTGGCTGCAATATCGCTACCGTCGGCCCGACAGGATTGTGCGGTAGGGGATGATCCGGCCGGCTCAGCGCGAGTTCTTCAAGCCGGAACGGCTGCTGGCCTTCAGTGACGGCGTGTTTGCCGTTGCCATCACGCTCCTGGTGCTCGACCTCCGGTTGCCGGAGGAATTGGCGGGGAGTGATGCCGCATGGCACACGGCGCTGCTGGTGATGGGGCCGAAGCTGCTGATCTTCGCCTTCACCTTCATTGTCATCGGGACCGGCTGGATCGCCCATCATCGCAAGTTCAGCTACATCCGCCAGGTCGATGGCCGGTTGCTGTGGCTGAACCTGCTGTACCTGCTTGCCCTCTGCCTCGTGCCGTTTGCGACCAGCGTGCTCAGCGAGCATTCCGGCCGGCTCTCGTCAATCGTCTACGCGGGGGTGATGGCGCTTCTCATGCTGCTGTCGGCCGGATTGTCCGCTTACGGCTTGCGCGCGCCGTATCTCGCGACGCCGGACCTGCGGCCCGGCGTGCGCCAAGACATGATCCTTTCCCCTCTCCTGACGGGCGCGATCTTTCTCGTCTCCGCGGGGCTGGCGCTCGCGGACCGGGTGTCCCTCGCACACTGGGCCTTGATCTTGATCGTGCCCGTCTCCGCCTGGTCCGGTTCGCGGGCGCGAAAGAGTCCTTGATGCGCGCCGCTCGATGTGGACCAGGATAGGCGTCCAACCGGGCGGTGGAGGCGATCAATGGCAAGGGAGCAGATGGTCCGGCCCGCGAGCCGGGGCGCGCGGGCCGGAGCATGGTTTGTGGAGGAGATACGGCATGTGCTGCCCCCGACGATCTTCTTCGCCGTCGGGTTCAACCTCGTCGTGTTCTCGATGAACCTTGTGCTGGCGCAGTACCTCGATCCAGTTCGGTGGCGTGCTGATCGCCACCGTGGCTGCCTTGGTGGTCGGCAAGGCGGTACTGGTCGCCGACAAGATGCCGTTCCTGCGCCGCTTTGATACCGCGCCGATGATCCGGCCGATCCTGTTCAAGACGTTCGTCTACTGGGGATTCGTGGGCATCGCCCGGCTGCTCGAAGCCTGGGTCCACTACGTGATCGACACCGGCCGGCTGACCGGCTTCGCCGCGTTCCAGGTGGGACAATTCTCCTGGAACCGGTTCCTGTTCGTCCAGCTCTGGATTCTGGTGCTGTTCCTCATCTACACGACGGCATCGGAGCTCAACGCCGCGTTCGGCGACGGCGAGTTGTTCCGCGTCCTGTTCACCCGCCGCTCGTCCGCCCTGAAACTGAGCCGCCGTCAGCGGGTCCGCGCGCTGGTCCGCGTCAGCCGGCTGGCGGAGGCGCATCCGGCCGCCGAG
The DNA here is from genome assembly GCA_963795435.1 of uncultured Alphaproteobacteria bacterium. Lineage (GTDB taxonomy): Bacteria > Pseudomonadota > Alphaproteobacteria > Acetobacterales > Acetobacteraceae > JAFKFI01. The sequence goes on along the minus strand of CAWCHV010000007.1, from coordinate 803,188 downwards.
TTGTGGCGGCCGGAGAGCGACGCGCATCGCGAGCTGGTGGCGCTGGTCTCCGCCCTGGGGCGGACGGAGACCGTGGCACGCTAGAAAAAAAGCTACTTCAGCGGAAAGCGACCGATCCGGTCGGCCCGGAAGCTGCTGACCCATAGCTCGTCGCCGACCTTGATGGCACCGGTTCCGGCGCCCAACTCGCCGTACACGCCGGGCTTGACGAGCGTGGTGAGCTTCAGGCTCTGCGGGTTCATGCCGTCGATCTGGAACGGCACCTTCGGGCAGTTCACGTCCTGCGACTCGAAGCATTCGATCACCTGCTTCACCGATGTCGCCTGCCCGCCGACATAGATGGTGCGATCGTCGGGCGACCAGCGCACGTTGTCGGTCAGGAAGCCGGTGTGAACGGTCTTCTTTTCCACCGGTGTCCTGCCGTGGCTGATCCGGGCGACCTCCTTGCCGGACCAGAGCGCCAGGTAGATCTCCTTGCCGTCGGCCGAGACGATGACCCCATTGGGGCCGGACATTCCTTCGGTGCCGGGCACCTCGGACCAGCCCTTGGTCGGGCTCCATTCATCCAGGGCACCGACCGGCGCGCCGGCGCTGAGCTTGTCGAGCCGCTTCGGATCCGTCGGGTCCCACAAGCTGGTCACGATGATGTTGCCGTCGGGCAGCGAGGCCACCGCGTCGGGCCAGAATTTCGGCGGCACGACGACGCATCCGACCCAGGTGAAGGCCGGCTGACCCTTCGAGAGATCGACGTCGAACACCTCGACCGATTCCCGGCCACCGTGATTGACCGCGTAAAGGGTGCGCTGCGGGCTGTTGCCGCGGGTGAGATCGAGGCCGTGCGGCCCGAAAATCTTCCAGTCGGGCGCTCCCGGGCAATCCTTGTATCGTTCCTTGTCGGGCTTGACCGCGATGTCGCTCGGCTCGACGTTCTTCACGGTGTCGTTCTTGGTATCGAACAGGTGCAAATAGCCTTGCTTGCCGGCGGCCGCGAGGTCGGCGCCGATCACCCATTCGGTTCCCGGAACGGGCGCCCAGTCCTCGACGTTGGTGGCGCCGCAGATGAACTTCGCCCCGTCCGCCGGGGCGCAGGAGCTCGGCGTCGCCGCGAGCGCCTGGCCCGAGCTGGCGGTCCAGGCCGCCATGCCGACGACCAAGGAGAGGGCGATCCCCAGTGATGCCGCCCGAGGCCCGCCGCTGTTCGCGCGATCAAGTTTTCCCATTCGCTTCCTCCGGTTTGGTGCAATCCGGTTTGGTGCAATCCGGGCAGCGTGGTCCGGCCGGTCGCTGAAACAAGCCATCGAGCTGGCAAGACGCGATGCACGGAGCGGCGGCATGATTTCCATCGCGGCACGAGCTGTCAAGGAACCCGCCTGGGCGGACCGGAATCGCCGCGGCACGGCAGCGCCGGGCGGTCGAGCGGCTGACATCGGACCGGCCGCCGCCTATCTTTGGGTTCCGAGACGCCGATCGGCGCCGTACCGCACCGGAAGGAGAACGGCCATGCTGAACCCGACCGCCCCGCTGCCGCTGAAGGACCCGAGCCTGTTCCGCCAAGCCAACTGCATCGACGGCAAATGGGTGCAGGCCGACAGCGGCAAGACGATCCAGGTGCCCAACCCGGCGACCGGCGAGGCGATCGGCGAGGTGCCGGCCTTGGGGGCCGCCGAGACCCGCCGGGCGATCGAGGCGGCAAACCGGGCGCTGCCCGCGTGGCGCGCCATGCTCGCCAAGGAGCGGGCGGCGATCCTGCGCAGGCTCAGCGATTTGATGCTGGCCAACACCGACGACCTCGCCGCCATCATGACGGCCGAGCAGGGCAAGCCGCTGGCCGAGAGCCGCGGCGAGATCGCCTACGCGGCGAGCTTCATCGAATGGTTCGCCGAGGAGGGCAAGCGGATCTATGGCGACACCATCCCGCAGAACGCCAAAGGGCGCCGGATCGTGGTGATGAAGGAGCCGATCGGCGTGTTCGCGGCGATTACGCCGTGGAATTTCCCGAGTGCGATGATCACCCGCAAGGCCGGGCCGGGCTGGGCGGCCGGCTGCACCGGCGTCATCCGGCCGGCGAGCCAAACGCCGTTCTCGGCGCTGGCGCTGGCGGTGCTCGCGGAGCGCGCCGGGATGCCGCCCGGCGTGTGCAACGTCATCACCGGACCGTCGGGCGAGACGGGGCGCGAACTCACTTCCAATCCGCTGGTGCGGAAGCTGTCCTTCACCGGCAGCACCGAGGTCGGCGCCATGTTGCTCGCGCAGTGCGCGCCGACCATCAAGAAGACCAGCATGGAGCTGGGCGGCAACGCGCCGTTCATCGTGTTCGACGACGCCGATCTCGACGCCGCCGTCGCGGGGGCAATGGCGAGCAAGTACCGCAACACCGGCCAGACCTGCGTGTGCGCCAACCGCATCCTGGTACAGGACGGCGTGTTCGAGGCGTTCTCCGAGAAACTGCGCGCCGCGGTGGAGGCGATGAAGGTCGGCAACGGCTTCGACGACGGGGTCAGCCAGGGGCCGCTGATCAACGCCGACGCGGTGAAGAAGGTGGAGGCGCATATCGCCGACGCGGTGGCGAAGGGCGCCAAGATCGTCACCGGCGGCAAGCGGCACGCGCTCGGCGGCAATTTCTTCCAGCCGACCATTCTCGCCGACGTGTCGGAGAAATCCGACATCTGGCACGAGGAGACATTCGGGCCGGTTGCGCCGCTGTTCCGTTTCAAGACGGAGGAGGAGGCGATCCGCATGGCCAACGACACCCAGTTCGGCCTCGCCTCGTATTTCTATTCGCGCGACATCGGCCGGGTCATCCGGGTGGCGGAGGCGCTGGAATACGGCATCGTCGGCGCCAATGAGGGGATCATCTCGACCGAGGTGGCGCCGTTCGGCGGCATGAAGCAGTCCGGCCTCGGGCGCGAGGGCTCGAAATACGGCATCGAGGATTATCTCGAGATCAAGTATCTGACCTTGGGTGGCATCGGCACTTAGGCGCGACCCCCTCACCCCGGCCTCTCCCCTGAGAAGGGAAGAGGGAGAAGGACAAAGCCCTCTTCCCTGCTCAGGGGAGAGGGTTGGGTGAGGGGTGGCGCCCACAGGGGAGCGGAATGAAATACGAGTTCGACCTGTTCGTGATCGGCGGCGGCTCCGCCGGGGTGCGGTGCGCTCGCATCGCCGCCGGGCACGGGGCGAGGGTGGCGATCGCCGAGGAGCGGTTCTGGGGCGGCACCTGCGTCAACGTCGGATGCGTGCCGAAGAAGCTGCTGGTGCAGGCGGGCGAGTACGGCGCCTGGGCGGACGACGCGGCGGGGTTCGGCTGGCAGATAAAAAAGGGGCCGCACGACTGGGCCAAGCTGATCGCCGCCAAGGACCGCGAGATCGGCCGGCTCAACGCGATCTACCGGCGGCTGCTCGAAAACGCCGGCGTCACCGCATTCGAGGCGCGTGCCACCTTCGTCGATCAGCACACACTCGAAGTGGCGGGCAGGCGTGTGACGGCGGAGCGGATCGTCGTCGCGACGGGCGGCCATCCGGTGCGTCTCGACATTCCCGGCGCCGAGCTCGGCATCATCTCGGATGGCGCCTTCTATCTGGAGACGATGCCCAAGCGCGTCGCGATCGTCGGCGGCGGCTATATCGCGGTCGAGTTTGCCGGGATTTTCGCCGCTCTCGGCGCGCATGTCGACCTGGTGTATCGCCAGCCGCTGCCGCTGCGCGGGTTCGACCAGGATTTGCGCGAGGGGCTGGCCGAGGCGTTGAAGGCGAACGGCATCGCGCTGCATCCCGGCTGCCAGCCGCATCGCATCGACGCGGTGGGCGATGTCCGGCGCATCACGATGGAGAACGGGCACACGGTGGAGACCGACCTCGTGTTCTTCGCCACCGGCCGCAAGCCGCACACCGAAGGGCTCGGGCTGGAGCGGGCGGGGGTGGCGACCAATCCGGTGGGCGCCGTGATCGTCGACGCGCAGCTGCGCTCCAGCGCGCGGCACATCTATGCGATAGGCGATGTGACCGACCGGCTCAACCTGACGCCGGTCGCCACCGCCGAGGGGCACGCGCTGGCTGATTCGCTGTTCGGCCGCAATCCGCGGCGCATCTCGCTTGAGAATGTACCGACTGCCGTGTTCTCGACACCGCCGATCGCCACCTGCGGCTTATCGGAGGAGGTCGCGGCGATGCGCGGGCCGGTGGACGTGTTCGTCACGCATTTCACGCCGATGCGGCACACCATGAGCGGGCGCAATCGGCGGACCATGATGAAGCTGGTGGTGGACCAGAAGACCCAGGTGGTGGTCGGCGCGCACATGCTCGGCGAGGACGCGCCGGAGATCATGCAGGGGCTCGCCATCGCGATGGTGTGCGGCGCCACCAAGGCGGATTTCGACCGCACCATCGGCATTCATCCGACGGCGGCGGAGGAGTTCGTCACCATGCGGACGCGCAGCCGGATCAGCGGCGCAGCCAAGGCGGCGGAGTAGGCGTTACTCCCAGGGGAACCATCTGGGGGAAACCATCAGGCCGAAAGGAGACTGTCATGGGTCCGTTTCCGCACGATGCCCCGCCTCCCGTGATCTCGGAGGCAAACCCGATGGGAACCGACGGATTCGAGTTCGTCGAGTTCTGCCATCCCCAGCCGGACGAGCTTGACCGGCTGTTCAAGGTGATGGGCTTCGCGCCGGTTGCCCGCCACCGCGCCAAGCGCGTGACCCTCTATCGGCAGGGCGACATCAACTTCATTCTCAACGCCGAGCCAGAGTCGTTCGCGGCGCGCTTCGCGGCCCAGCACGGCCCGTCGGCGCCGGCGATGGCATTCCGGGTGGTCGACGCGCGCCACGCCTATGAGCGCGCGATCAGCCTGGGCGCCAAGCCGGCCCGCACGCAGGTCGGCCCGATGGAGCTGAACATCCCGGCGATCGAGGGCATCGGCGGGCTGCAAATTTATCTGGTCGACCGTTACGGCGCGAAAGGCTCGATCTACGACGTCGATTTCATCTGGGAGGGCGAGCGCGACCCGCATCCCGATGGCGCCGGGCTGCACTATATCGACCATCTGACCCATAACGTGCGGCGCGGGCGGCTCGACGAGTGGGCGGATTTCTACGCGCGACTCTTCAACTTCCGCCAGATCCGGTATTTCGACATCGAGGGCCGCGCGAGCGGGCTGCACTCGCGCGCCATGACCAGCCCCGACGGCAAGATCCGCATCCCGATCAACGAGGACGCGGGCGAGGCGGGGCAGATCGAGGAATACCTGCACGACTATAAGGGCGAGGGCATACAGCACGTCGCGCTGGGCTCGCGCCAGCTCTACGACACGATCGAGCAGCTCACCGCGAACGGCCTCGGCTTCATGCCCGCGCCGAACGATATTTATTACGCGGGGCTCGATGCCCGCGTGCCGGGGCACGGCGAGCCGGTCGAGCGGCTCGCCGCCGACGGCATCTTGCTCGACGGCGAGGGGGTGGTCGAGGGCGGCACGACCAAGGTGCTGCTGCAGCGTTTCTCGAAGACGGTGATCGGGCCGATCTTCTTCGAGTTCATCCAGCGGAAGGGCGACGAGGGCTTCGGGGAGGGCAACTTCAAGGCGCTGTTCGAATCGATCGAGGAGGACCAGATCCGCCGCGGCGTGCTGAGGCCGGCATGATGGGCGGCCGCTGGAGCACGTCGGAACCGATGCGCTACCCTGATCCCGACGTGAAGCTGCTCGATCCGCGCTTCGAGCGGCTGATGCTCGGCCATGCGGCGATCGAGCGGATCGCCGGCGGCTGCCGTTTTACCGAGGGGCCGGTGTGGTTCGGCGATCTGCGGCAGCTCGTGTTCAGCGACATCCCGAATGATCGGCTGATGCGCTGGGACGAAGAGACCGGCCAGGTCGGACTGTTCCGCAGGCCCGCCGGCTATCCCGACGGCAACACGCGCGACCGGCAGGGGCGGCTCATTACCGCCGAGCTCGGCACGCGGCGGCTGACCCGGACCGAGCTCGACGGCAGGGTGACGGTGCTCGCCGACCATTTCGAGGGCACGCGGCTGACCGGGGCTAACGACGTCGTGGTGAAATCCGACGGCTCGATCTGGTTCAGCGACAACGGCGCCGGCATCCGGGGCAATTATCTTGGCGACAAGGCGCCGCAGGAACTGCCGTTCCGCGTCTATCGCATCGACGGCGCGACCGGGGAGATGACGGTCGCGGTCGGCGACATGGAGCGGCCGAACGGGCTCGCCTTCTCGCCCGACGAAACGAAGCTCTACGTCGTCGACACGCCATCCGGCCGCAAGACCACGCATGTCTACGACGTGGCCGAGGACGGCCGCACGGTGCGGAATGGGCGGGTGTTCTTCGATGGCACGCCGGGCTACGCCGATGGCATCCGCTGCGACACGGAGGGCAACGTGTGGTGCGGGTTCTCGGGCGGCGAGGGGCAGGACGGGGTCGCGGTGTTCGCGCCGGACGGAACGCTCATCGGGCGTATCCTGCTGCCGGAGCGCTGCGCCAACCTGTGCTTCGGCGGGCTCAAGCGGAACCGGCTGTTCATGACCGCGAGCCAGTCGGTCTACGCACTCTATGTCGAGGCCCAAGGGGCGGTGGGCGGGTAGTCTGTCAACGGGGGGCAGGGCAGCCGCGCCGTCCGCGCGAGCAGGGACGAGTAGCATTCGCGGCGATTTCGGTGGATAAGCGCCGGTTGTGGGTCAGGCGGCCCGTCGCCCGGATGGCATGAGCGGGCGATCCAGGAGGACTGTAATGAGTGGCAATCTGCGGAACGACAATCGGGGTGCGCGCGGCTGGACGCCGGAGTCCTGGCGCTCGTTTCCGATCCGCCAGGTGCCGGACTATCCCGACGCCGCCAAGCTCGGCGCGGTCGAGGCGCGGCTCGGCAAGTATCCGCCTCTGGTGTTCGCCGGCGAGGCGCGGCGGCTGAAATCCGCCCTCGCCCTGGCGTCGGAGGGCAAGGCCTTCGTGCTGCAGGGCGGCGACTGCGCCGAGAGTTTTGGCGATTTCACCGCCAACGTGATCCGCGACACCTTCCGCGTGCTGCTGCAGATGGCGGTGGTGCTGACCTTCGGCGCCTCGGTGCCGGTGGTGAAGATGGGCCGCATGGCCGGCCAGTTCGCCAAGCCGCGCAGCTCCGACACCGAGACGGTCGGCGGCGAGACGCTGCCGAGCTATCGCGGCGACATCATCAACGCGCCCGAGTTCACCCTCGACGCGCGGGTGCCGAACCCGGAGCGCATGGAGTTCGCCTATTTCCAGTCGGCCGGCACGCTGAACCTGCTGCGCGCCTTTGCCGGCGGCGGCTATGCCGACCTGCATGAGGTGCATCGCTGGAACCTTGAGTTCGCCGCGCGTTCGCCGCTGGCCGCCCGCTACCAGGACATCGCGCATCGCATCGACGAGACGCTGGGCTTCATGGCCGCCTGCGGCATGAGCAGCATGAACACGCCGCAGATCCGCGAGACCGATTTCTACACCAGCCACGAGGCGCTGCTGCTGCCCTACGAACAGGCGCTTACGCGGGTCGAATTCCACCTCGGGCGAGTGGTACGCCTGCTCGGCGCATTTCCTCTGGATCGGCGACCGCACGCGCCAGCCGGACGGCGCGCATGTCGAGTTCCTGCGCGGGGTGCGCAACCCGATCGGCATGAAGGTCGGCCCCAGCATGGACCCGGACGAACTGGTGCGCCTGCTGGAGATGCTGAACCCGAACGACGAGCCGGGGCGGATCACGCTCATCAGCCGCATGGGCGCCGACAAGGTCGAGCAGAAGCTGCCGCCGCTGCTGCGCGCGGTGCAGCGCTCCGGGCGAAAGGTGGTGTGGCTGTGCGACTCGATGCACGGCAACACGATCTCTACCGCCGCCAAGCTCAAGACCCGCAATTTCGACGCCATCCTGCAGGAGGTGCGCGGATTTTTTGACGCCCACGCCGCAGAGGGCACCTGGGCTGGCGGGGTGCATGTCGAGATGACCGGGCAGAACGTGACGGAGTGCGTCGGTGGCGCGCACCGGCTCACCGAGGCCGATCTCGGCTCGCGTTACGAGACCTTCTGCGATCCAAGGCTCAATGCCGAGCAGTCGCTGGAGCTGGCCTTCCTGGTCGCCGAGGAGCTGAAGGCGCGGCGTCTGCCGCTCGGCCAGGCACCGGCCATCGCCGCGCAATAGGGCGGGCGAACGGTGGGCGCCGGCGGCGCAGCGGGCGGCGGCGCGGCGGCTCTGGAGGCGGATATCGCCGCTCGGAGCGATACCTACTTCGTCCGCACCCGACGGATCGTGGAACGGTTCGGCGACAAGCGTGTCACCTACGCGGTGTTCCTGCGCCGCCCGGTGATCTCCGCGCCCAGGCTGATGCTCGAATGGCTGGAGATGGTCGCCGCCGCGCGCGGGACGCGGTTCGAGCTGGACGTGGTCTATGCCGAGGGCAGCTGGGTCGGCGCCGGTGAGCCGATCGTCTACATCGCCGGCAGTTTTGCGGCGTTGTCCGACCTCGAGACGATCCTGTTGCAGAAGCTCGGGCCAGCCTGCGTCGCCGCGCACAACGCGTATCAGATGTGCCTGGCGCTGCCGTCGGTCGCGTTCCTGGCGATGGAGGCGCGGCACTGCGCGGGCGCCGAGATGCAGGAGATCATGGCGTACGCTTGCTCGGTCGGCAGTGCGGCGGCGCGCGAGGAGGGCGCGCGGGGCTTCGTCGGTAACGCCAATGACGGCACGGCGCATTGGTTCGGCGCGGCGCGCGGCCTCGGCACAATGCCGCATTCGTTGATCGGCTACGCCGGCTCGACGGTGCGGGCGGCCGAGATGTTCCACGAGACGTTTCCCGACGAGCCGATGACCGTGCTGGTGGATTATTTCGGCCGGGAGATTTCCGACGGGCTCGCCGTCTGCGCCCGTTTCCCGGAACTCGCCGCCGCCGGGCAGCTCTCGTTCCGGCTCGACACGCATGGCGGGCGGTTCCTCGAAGGGCTCGATCCGGCGGAGAGCTACGCCGTGCTGGAACGCCACGCCCCCGGCGCGATCCGCCGCTACCGCAGCGATACCGAGCTGCGCTACCTGGTCGGCACCGGGGTTTCCGCCGCCTCGATCTGGCGCATGCGCGAGGCGCTGGACGCAGCGGGATACCAGCGCGTGAGGATCGTCGTCTCGTCCGGGTTCGGCACCGACAAATGCCGGGTGATGGCCGACGCCCGCGCGCCGATCGACGTGGTAGGCACCGGCAGCTTCCTGCCCGACAGCTGGGCCGAGACCTACGCCACCGCCGACATCGTCGATTATGACGGCGTACCAATGGTGAAGGTGGGCCGCGAGTTCCTGCTCCGCCGCAACGGCGCGCGCAAGCGCGGAACCAACCGCACGCCGCACGAGGATTGAGTTCCGCCCAAGTCGCGCGGCTGGCCTCGGGGCCGGCGAGGACTTGGTTGACGGTTTGGTCAGACTGTCTAGTCTAGCCAAATGACAAAGACGGTGAACATATACGAAGCCAAGACGCATCTCTCGCGTCTGGTGGATCAGGCAGCCGCCGGCGAGGACATCGTGATTGCCCGGGCCGGCAAGCCGTTGGTGCGGCTTGTGCCCGTGGAACAAAAGGCGCCGCGCCAGCCTGGCTTGCTAGCGCATCTGAACCTCCATTTGCCGGATGAATTCTTTTTCGACCCGCTGCCGGAGGACGAGCAGAAATACTGGGAGTGAGAGTTCTCCTAGACACTCACGCGCTTGTCTGGTGGCTGCTCGGGGAGCGGCAGCTCGGCCCGACGGCGCGGAAGCTGATCGGCGATCCCGAGGTGCCCGTCGTGGTGAGCGTGGCCAGCATTTGGGAAATCGCCATCAAGCATCGCAGCGGCAAGTGGGACGAGAGCGGTCCGTTGCTCGCGGATGTGGACGGATGGATGGCCCAGGCGAGGTTTATTCCCCTGTCGATCACGCTGGCTCATGCGCTGGCCGCCGGTCGTTTGGACAGCATTCACAAAGACCCGTTCGACCGCATGTTGATCGCGCAGTCTCGGATCGAAAATCTCTCCGTGGTCACGATCGATCCGGTGTTCGCCGCGCATGGTGTCCCGGTGATCTGGCACTGAGGGGCCCGCGTTGATCGGCGGGCGGCGTGCGCCTAGGTTCCCGCGGATGATGACTGGAGCACGCGGCCGCGCATGAGCGATCTTTTCTCGCCCGAGGAGGGCTGGCGGGTCCGCATCCTCGATCTGTCGGGCGGGGCGCAGGACAACGTGGTGGAGGAGGTCGGCGGCTTTCCCACGTTGATGCACGCCAATGCATTCGCGCGGGCCTATGTGCGCGATTCGGTGGAGCGCTGCCGGCTGCCGGGGGTCAGCACCAAGGAGGTGCTGGAGGCGTGGTTCGCCTACGGCGAGGACGCGGAGGTGGTCGATGCGGGCGAGGCGGGCTGGCGCAGTGCCACGGAGCTCGGCGATTTCGTCGATCGGCCGGCGAGCGGCGAGGAGCGGGACTGGCGGGCGCTCGACCCGCGCCGGATCGGCGAGGACGAGCCGGACGAATGAAATCCCCAAAAGTCCGCTTCGCGCCGAGCCCGACCGGGCTGCTGCATGTCGGCAACGCGCGCATCGCGCTGGCGAACTTCCTGTTCGCGCGCCGGCATGGCGGGGAGTTCCTGCTGCGGCTCGACGACACCGACCAGGAGCGCAGCCGGCCGGAGCACGCGGCGGCGATCGCGCAGGATCTGCTCTGGCTCGGCATCAAGTGGGACGGCCAGTTCCGCCAGTCCGACCGGATGGACCGCTACGCGGCGGCGGCGGAGCGGCTGAAGCAGGCCGGGCGGCTCTATCCCTGCTTCGAGAGCGAGGAGGAGCTGCGCGCCAAGCGCGAGATGCGGATCAAGCGCGGCCGGGCGCCGGTCTACGACCGGGCGATGCTGCAGTTGACCCCGGAACAGCGCGCCTCGGCCGAGGCCGGCGGCAAGCGGCCGTATTGGCGCTTCCTGCTCTCCGAGACGACGACCGCCTGGGACGACCTGGTGCTCGGGAGACGACAGGTAAAGCTCCCGTCGGTGTCGGACCCGGTGCTGATCCGCGCCGACGGCACGCCGCTCTACACGTTCACCAGCGTGGTCGACGATATCGAGACGGGGATCACCCACCTGATCCGTGGCGAGGATCACGTGACCAATACCGGGGTGCAGATCGATCTTTTCGCCGCCCTCGGCGCGGCGGCGCCGGCCTTCGCGCATCTGCCGCTGCTCACCGGCACGGAAGGCGGCAAACTGTCGAAGCGGACCGACAGCGTGTCGCTGCGCGGTCTCCGGCAGGATGGCGTCGAGCCGATGGCGCTCGCGGCCTACCTGGCGCGGCTCGGCTCATCGGACGACCCGCGGCCGCTGCCGATGGAAGCGCTGGCCGCCGAGTTCGACCTGTCGCACGTTTCGCACTCCGCCGCCCGGTTCGACCCGGTGCAGCTGCTGGCGTTGAACCGCCGGGTGCTGCACGGATTGCCCTTCGCTGAGGTCGCGGACCGCCTGCCGGCCGGGGCGACCGAGGCGTTCTGGCTGGCGGTGCGCGGCAATCTCGACCTGCTGAGCGAGGCGCGCGGCTGGTGGGACGTGGTGGCCGGCACCATCATCCCGCCGGTGATCGAGGGCGAGCGGGAGTTTTTCCGGCTGGCCCTGGCGGTGCTGCCGCCCGAGCCGTGGGACAACGGCGTGTGGAAGAACTGGACGGAGGCACTGCGGGAAGCCACGGGGCGGCGCGGGAAGTCGCTGTTCCACCCGCTGCGTCTGGCGCTCACCGGCGAGGATCAGGGGCCGGAGCTGCGCGAGTTGCTGCCGCTGATGGGAAGGGCGCGGGTGGGGAACCGGCTGGCGGTGGCAGGGGTTTGAGTTTCTGCCTACCCCCGCTGCATCGCCGCATGGCCGTGTCGCGTGTTGCCGGGTCGCGTGTCGCCCCAACCACCCCATCCGAGGCAGTCGAGGTGGCGGGCCTTGGGGCAGTCGGGGCCGTCGGACTCGTCGAACACCACCACCGAAAGGCCGATCGGCTTGGGACGGCGGGGGCCGCGGGTGGCGAAGATGCCGCGGTGGATGGGGGAGTTTTTGGGCGAGTGATGCGTGCCGGGCCTGCTCTCCAATTGTTCTGGGTTTGGAAGGTTGGCTCTTTGACCGATAATCAGAATGGTATTTCGTCGAGCTTAAGAGTGGCGTCATAAGCACGGTGGCCATCCAGGTCGATCACGACTCGATAAGCTCCGGACCTCAGTTGAGCCGTCACGTACCAAGCCCAGGGATTCGGCGGGACGGCGCGGAGCACGTCGCTCCTGAACCGAATGCAAGGACGACCGTTCGCATCCGTGGCTTCTAATCGAACAGCTATCGGCTGTTGGTCTTGGCGCGCGTGCAAGCGGAATATGACGCGATCGTTCGCAAGAGACACCCTCTCGACGAAAGTGAAACGCTTCTCAAAGACTTGGAGGTCATCCGAGACACGAATCCGCTTCTCCCATCGTGCCGCGTTGCCGCCGAGCCGTTGTATGAGGGTCGCGCGCTCGGCTTCGGATCGGCAGTATACCCACTGGAGCTTGCCATCGAGCGTCATCGGGGAGGGAGCCAAGACCTCAGCGCCACGACGAGAGGTGATGGTGTGGTCGCCGGCAAGTCCGCCCTGATGGTAAACCTTGTCAAATGGAATGGTCCGGAAAAATGCCTCCGTGGACTGCTCGATCGCGCCGGTCTGCATGTTCTGGTCCGAAAAACAGACATCTACGGACGAGAGTACCCGTCGCGCATCGAATACGAACATGATCAACACGGGCGCATGAGCGTTTTCGCCGTACTGGCATTCGCCAGGTCTTCGGATACCTTCGATGTGGAACTGGGTCGGCGTTCTTGGGCGAAAGTAGAGCCGCGCGAATTGATGGGCCCGCTGACTGTATTCAATCACTCCGAGTGCAGCGACATCACGCGGTCGAATTTTGTCGGAATCGATACGAGAAAGAAGGTGTCCTGACGTCAGGATACCGACCGCGTTTTCGAGGGGCGCGTGATGGAAGAGATATCTCGGCCAGTACTGTCGATGCGGGTACGCAGCGCCCTTAATACCAGGACTCTCTGATTCAGTACCCATGCGCCCAGTCTCGCAGCCCAAGGGACATGATTCTCCAAGGTTGATCGACGAGTTTGTTCCAGGCGTCGCAGCAATGGTCGACCAGGTTGTCGTAGCAGGTGAACACTCGGTTGGAGAGCCAGTTGTCGCGCATGAACTCCCACACGTTCTCTTGCGGGTTCAGCTCTGGGCATTTGGCGGGCAGCGACACGATTGTGAGGTTGTCGGGCACGACGAGCTTCTCGGACGTGTGCCATCCGGCTTGATCGACAAGAAGCGCCGCGTGCCGTCCGGGCGCGACCTGCGCCGAGATCGCCGCCAGATGCAGGCCCATCGCCTCGGTGTTGCACCAGGGCAGGATCAGGCCGACGCTCTTGCCCTCTTTGGGGCAGATGGCACCGAAGATGTAGGTCGAGGCCGTGCGCTGGTCGTGTGGGGCGGATGGCCGGGTGCCGCGTTTCGCCCAGCGTCGCGTGATCTTGTTTTTCTGACCGATGCGCGCTTCATCGCCGAACCAGATCTCTACATCGCCGGGAGCGACGCCCTTCTGGCGCGCGATCGCGTCCAGCTGCGCGGGGAAGCTTTTTTAAAAGCCTCGATGGCGCCCTCGGCCTGCGCGTGATGACGCGGACGCGCGGACAGCTTGCGATACCCCATCGCGCGCAGCTCGCGGCCGAGCGTCTGCTTGGCGATGGTGACCTGGAACTCGTCCCAGACCCATTGGCACAGGTCGATGATGCGCCAACGCACCACGCCATGAATCGCGGGGATCGGCCCGCTCTCGATCATCTCGGCCAGCGCCGCGCGGTGCCTGTCGTTCAGCCGCGACGGCTGACCGGGCGCCTTGCGATCGACCAGGCCGTCCGGGCCATGGGTGTTGAGCTTGACCACCCAGTCGCGCACGATCTGCAACGTCACACCGCCGATCCGGGCCGCCTCCGTGCGGCTCGCACCATCGTAGATCGCCGCCAACGCCAGCAATCGCCGCGCCTGCGGACCGTCCTTGCTCCGGCGGGCAGCGGACCGCAGCTGCGACGCATCAAAATCGGCCCGAAGCGGGATCGGCATGGCGAACTCCTGCGTTCGCCGTCTTGAATCAGAACGCCGCCGCGTCGGGGAAGCCCCTCGAGTTCACAATCTCGAAGCCTTGGTATAAGTTTCCGCTCCCACTCGCGAATATGGGCGTCTAGGAAGTCGGCGCTCAGGCCCATGCGAGTTCGGACTGCTCGCCGGTCTCGGGGACCGGTGAGGTCCGGGTAGCCGACGGAAGCAGTTCGACGGCGAACTCTCGGCCCTGGCGTGGCCCTTCGATCTCGATGGGTCGAGCCTGAGGAAGGACGCTCAGCATCGAGAGCAGAGCGTTGCCGCCTTCGCTTCTCGACCAACCCGCTTGCGCCTTCGTGACCAATCCGCTGAGCAGGCTGAGCCAGAACTCCCCTCAAATCGTCTCGCTCAATGACCCACACGGCCGCGCTTGTTCGTATTGTCAGATTTCCGTCGCCGTCCATATCGGCCCGAAACGGCACTTCAGTTCCCAGTTCCACGAGATCGCCCCCTCCGAGGTCGGCTGCTCGTTTCAAGGTCGTCAAAAAAGCGTCGAATGTGGACGTTTCCGCTCCCTCCGCTCGCAACCGACGCGCGACCTCTTCGAGGTGTTCAGGCAGGCCGATATCCTTCGTGTAATCATGTATATAGACGGTGATGTCGATGTCGTTCAGATACCGCTCCATCAATGGCTGAACATCTTCCCAATTGAGATTTCCGTTTCCGCAACCAAGTCGAGGAAACGAGATCTCCTTGATGCCGCGATCCGCGTATTCAGCAACGAACTTCTTTAGGCCAGCCTCGATCCATTCGATCCGAGACGGATTGCGCCAGTGCTTTTTGGTCGGGAAGTTCAGGACCCAGCTCTTCGATCCCTGCCACAGCCATAGCTTGCCCGGCTCGAGTAGCTTGCGCTCGCAGATGGTCTTGTAAGCATCGTACATCGCCGGATCGCGCTCTTTGAACGCTCTGGCGAGGCCCTTGCCCATGACGCCGACACAGTTGACCGTGTTGACGAGCGTCTGCGCTGTAAATTCCAGAATGCTAGTCCGACGATAAATTAGCATGTGCCACTCAAGCATCCCGATTCTGAACCATCGCCAAGCTGCCGCCCCGCCGCCCCGCCCGTCAACCGTCCTGCACGAGGTGACCACATCAGCTCGGGTGGAGAACCCACTCGTGATTGAGTTCCTATTTTGTTCTATACATATTTTCGCCCGCCGACAAGGTGTATAGCAGGGTCGGCTTTGATGCGTAGCAGGGTCATTCGTGAGCCCCGTCCCCTTCACCGCGTCGCGTGCCGCTCCAGCCAACCCATGCTCGCTCTCGGCTCGGCATCCGTGGTCGGTAGATAGGGTTTGATGTCGAGCAACGGCGTTCCGTCCAAACAATCGAGATACCGCACCTTTAGGCAATCCGCCCCCTCGAACCCGTCGAACGCCACCACCGAGAGGCCGATCGGGTTGGGGCGGTTAGGGTTGCGTGTCCCGAAGATGCCGCGGGGCTGGTCGTCGAAGGGCGGGGTGAAGACGAGTTGTGGGGGGCGGTCGGTGCCCAGCCAGTAGAGCAGGATCAGGTGGGAGAAACCCTCGAGGCTGGCGAGGCCGGGGACGTACTCGGGGAGCACGCGGGCGCGGCAGAGCGGGGCGGGGTTTAGTTGGCGGCCGTTGCGGGGGCATTCGGCGAGGGTGCGGAAGGGGGTTTCGATCGTGCCGATGGGGGTGATCGTTTGCGCTATGCTGGTGGTCATCCGCTTGGACCCCTCACCCCAGCCCTCTCCCCTGAGAAGGGGAGAGGGGGAATGATTTGTCCTGGGGGAACCGGTCTCATGCGGGCTCTCCCGCCGGTGCGCGTGGCGGCGGCATCGCGATGCGCCTTCCCGTACCCTCCGGCATCTCGCGCGCGAGCACGCCAGAGATGCGGGCCTGGGCGTCGGGGGCAAAGTCGTCCGGGTGCTCGACGACGATCTCCAGGGTGGCCGCGCGGTAGCTCTGTTCCACTTGGAACATCTCGTGGAACAGATGCAGCCGGGAGGCGTCGGCGGCGAGCACGTGGGTCGCGACCCGGAGGCGGTCGCCGAGTGTCACCTCGCGTTCGTACACGGTGTGCATCTGGGTCACGCGCAGCCGGCCGGGAAGGCCGAGCCCTGTCCCCAGCGCGTCGGTGGCGTGGGAAAACACCAGCACGTAATAGGCGAAATTCATGTGGTCGTTGTTGTCGATCCACTCGGGGCGGACCGTGTCCTCGTGCCGTGCCGCCGCCGCGATGGCGTTCATCGTTCTCCGCCGTTCCGGATTGCCGGCGGGCAGCTTGTTGGGCCGGCGGCGCCGGGTCAAGCCGGCGCGCATCGATGCCGAGGCAGGGCGCCGAGCGTTGCGGACGTGCGTTACGGGCGAACGCCGCGAGCGGCGGCATGGATCGCCGCACCGGCTCGAGACGACGCTTGACAGGCCAGGTAACTAACTTTATGCTCTCCCCATGTCCGCCGCCGCCCCACCCCAACCCCCAACCGGCCTCGTCCCCCGCTTCGCCCTGTTCATCGGGGTGATGAAGCGGTGCATGGCGGACGGCATCGACTGGCGCCGGCGGCAGGGCACGCTGGGCTCGCTCGGGCTGATCGCGGGGCCGCTGTGGAACTATCTCTCCCACACCCTGCGGCGCTTCGCCGCGCTGCACGCGCGCTTCGCCGCCGGCCGGCTCCCCCCGGCCGGGACGCGGCGCGCGCCGCGCCCGGCCCGGCGCGCGACCGCCGACCGCGCCCCGGCGGACCACCCCGCGCCCGACACCAACAACCCCGCGCCCGACACCGCCGCGCCCGAGACAGCCATGCCGGCGGCCCCGCCGGCCATTCCGCGCGGGCCGGTGTTCCTCGAGTATGGCATGGGAGGTTCCGCCTCCCACCTGCGGGAACTGCTCGACGAGCCCGAGATGCGGGCGTTCCTCGCGGCCTCGCCGCAGGCGCGGCGGATCCTGCGGCCGCTGTGGCGCAGGCTCTCCGCCGATCCGCTGCCCGAGGCGCTGCGCCCGCCGCCGAGCCCGCGCCGGCCGCGCCAAGCGAAGCCCTCTCCGGCCGAGCGGCCCCGCCGGGCACGGACCGAGGCGGTGCGGACTGCGCCGGCTGGGCGCGCCGCATGGCGGCATCCCGTGTCGCCGTGGCCCGACCCCGCCCCCGCAGCCGCGCCGGAGCCGCCGCTGCCCGCCTGGCGAAAGCCGCCCTGGCCGGACTGACGGCGGCTCAGGGCGTGCCGCCCTCGCACATCCCGAACAATCCTACCAAGCAGCGAGATCGCCCAGTCGGATTCCCGTGGGCGCGAGATCGTCGGACCAGATTATTTCGCTATCGGGGAGAACCGCGCCATGCGCCGCGAGGGCGGGGCGGAGCGCGCGGGCCGGATGGTCGGACGCCATGCGGATCGCCTCGCCGGCCTCGGCGATCCCCCATGCGACAAGATTGCGCACCGCCTGGTCGAGCGTGAGAGCGGAGCCCGCGAGCCCGCTGCTGCCCGGCGCGCGGACCTCGCCCGCTGGGTTGCGCTCGACCGTCATGCCGGCGAACTGGTAGCGCCCGGCGGGAGCGGCGGCGGCGGCGGTCGCGTCGGTGACGAGGATGGCTCGGAGGAATCCCTTGGCGCGGATCATCGCCTTGAGCGCGAAGGCGGGGACGTGGAGGCCGTCGGCGATGAAGCAGGCGGCGAGCCCGTCCTCGGCGAGTTGCGCCATGATGGGATTGTCGAATTTGTGCTGGATGCGGGCGGCGGCGTTGCCGAGATGGGTGCTGAGCGCCGCACCGGCCGCGACGGCGTCCGCGATCTCCGCCCGGTTCGCGGCGGTGTGGCCGAGGGCAACGATTTTGCCGCGCGCGCGGCACCAGCGGATCAGCGCCTCGGCACCCGCGAGTTCCGGTGCGATGGTGAGCAGCAGGATCGGGCGGCGCAAGCCCGCTTCGAGCCGCTCGACCAACGCGGCATCGGGGGCGACCATCGCGTCCGGCGGATGGCAGCCGGCATAGCCGTCGACCGGGCTGAGGAACGGGCCTTCCAGATGATAGCCGGGCACCATCAGCGGACCCAGCCGGCTGCCCGCCACCGCCGCGTCGAGCGCGGCGAACCGTGCGGCGAGTTCGCTCTCGGTCGCGGTGATGAGGGTGGGCAGGCAGGTCGTGACACCGGTGCGGAGCATCGCGTGCAGCGCGTGATCGAGCCCATCGGCGGAAAGGGCGGAATTGTTGAAATCGACGCCGGCGAAGCCGTTGACCTGCAGGTCGACGAGACCGGCGCTGCGCAGCGTGCTCAGCTCCGGCCCATCGCGCGCAGCACCGAGGCCCGCACGTCCGGCGGCTGCGCCTCGAGCCCGTGCAGCACGCTGCGGAGCTGGCCGCGCAATTCGTAGAGCTGGTCCATCAGCGACAGCACGACCGGCACCGCCTCCTCGCCGAGGGCGAGTTCGCGGCGCAAATCGCGGATCAGCCGCACGCGCGCCACGTCGATCTCCTGGAAGACGAGGCGGCTGCCGTCCTGCTCGGGCTGCACCCAGCCGCGCTCGACCCAGCTCGTGATCTCGACCAGATCCATGTCCGGGAACAGCCCGGCCAGCTTGTCCAGCTCCATCACGTGCCCTCCATCCCGGCCCGCGGATCGAACCCGTGGCGGGGGTTCCAGGTCTTGAGGAACGCCGCCAGTTCGGGCTCGTCGCCCGGCGGCACGATCACCTGCAGCTCGACGTATTGATGCCCGCCGGAGATGCCGCGCCCACGCAGGCGCAGCCGCGTGCCGGTGCCGGAGCCGGCGGGGATGGTGAGGCGCACGTTGCCCTTGAGCGTCGGCACCTCCAGCGCCGCGCCGAGCACCGCCTCCTTCAGCGAGACCGGCAGCGCCAAGATGACGTCGTTGCCCTCGCGGCGGAATTGCGGATGGGGTGCGACGGTGATCTCGACCAGCGCGTCACCCGGCGGCCCGCCGCCGATGCCGGGATGGCCCTTTCCCCGGAGCCGCAGGATATGGCCGTCGCGCAGACCCGCCGGGATGGTGACGTCGAGCGTCTGGCCGTCCGGCATGGTGAGGCGGCGGACGGTGCCGTTGGCGGCGTCGAGGAAGCTGACGGTCAGCGCGTACTGGGCGTCCGAGCCGCGCGCCGAGAAGCCCCGTCCGCCCCGACCGCCGGCGCCGAACGCCTGGGCGAAAATGCCTTCCAGGTCCTCGGGATCGAGCCCGGCGTTGGCGCGGTATTTGGTCCGCCCGCCGGCGTCGCCATAATCGCGGTAGAAGCCGCGCTCGGGCGGCTTCTCGGCGCCGGTCGCGTCGATCTCGCCGCGATCGTAGCGGCCGCGCTTCTCGGGGTCCGAGAGGATTTCGTTGGCGAGACTGATCGTCTTGAACCGCTCGGCAGCCTCGGGCTTGCCGGGGTTTAGGTCCGGGTGGTGCTTCTTGGCGAGCTTGCGATACGCGGCGCGGATCGCCTCGGGCGAGGCGTCCCGCTGCACGCCGAGAACGTCGTAGAGATCTTCCATCGCCCTATTCTACCGTGCGCGGCGGGCGGGCGCGAGCGCCGGTGGCCGAGAGCGCGATCCAGCCTTGGCCTATGCCGGCAACTCGTATCCGATCGCCGCTTCGATGTCGCAGGTTCGCTGCACGGCGGAGCGCGCCATCATGCGGTCGTAATGGGACGAGAGGTTCGGGAATTCGTCAGATTCCGGCTTGAGCGAGTTGCGGAAGCGCCAGAACAGGCGGAACAGGTGGATGTCGGCGATCGAGTAGCGCCCGAGTGCCCACGCCCGGTTCCCCAATCGGCGGTCCGCGATGCCGAACACCGCGCGAGCATGGTCGATCCCCTGGCGGCGCGCCGGATGCACCGTCGCCGCGATGAACGACATCCACGAGATGGCCTCCGCCTCGGCCGCGAGATCGCCCGCAGGCAGCAGGTTGGCGTCGGGAAAGCGCCGGGCCAGGTAAAACAGGATCGCGGCGACTTCGGTGAGCGGCCGTCCGCCGATCAGCAAGGTCGGCACTTTCCCCTCGGGATTGATTGCGAGATATCCGGGCGTTCGGTTTTCCTTCTTCCCGAGCGAAATCGGCCGACCGTCGAACGGCACGCCGATCTCGTGCAGCGCGATGTGGGGCGCCATCGAACTCGATCCGGGTGAGAAATAGAGTGCCAGCATCGGACGGTCCATCGCTTGGGGCGTCGCCGAACGAGTTAGCGGGAAGCAGCCGGCTACGTGCCGCTCCACACCGGCGCGCGCTTGGCGAGGAAGGCGTCGATCCCCTCCGCCGCGTCGCGCGCCATCATGTTCCGCGTCATCACCTCGGCGGCGTAGCGGTAGGCGCCGTCGAGATCCATCTCGGCCTGGCGATAGAACGCCTCCTTGCCGATGGCGAGCGTCAGCGGACTTTTCCCCGCTATCTGACCAGCGAGGGCTTGCACCGCCGCGTCGAGCTCCGCCTCGGGCACCGCGCGGTTGATGAGGCCGATCGACACCGCCCGCGCGGCGTCGATCAGCTCGCCGGTGAGCAGCATCTCCATCGCCGACTTGCGGCCGACGGCGCGCGACAGGGCGACCATCGGCGTCGAGCAGAACAGGCCGATATTGACCCCCGGCGTGGCGAACCGCGCGCTGTCGGACGCCACGGCGAGGTCGCAGCTCGCGACCAGCTGGCAGCCGGCGGCGGTGGCGACGCCGTGCACCCGGGCGATCACCGGCTTGGGCAGGCGGACGATTTTTTGCATGAGCCGCGAGCATTGCTCGAACAGCGCCGCGTAGACCGCTCGGTCGGGATTAGTCCGTATCTCGCGCAAATCGTGCCCGGCGCAGAACGCCGGCCCGGCGCCGCCGATGACCACGACATGCACCGAGGAATCCGACCCGATCGCGTCGAGCTCGGCTTCGAACGCGGCCATCAGACCGACCGACAGCGCGTTGCGCGCCGCCGGGCGGTTCATCGTCAGCCACGCAACGCCCGCCGCGTCGCGCCGCAATAGCAACGGCTCGTCGGTCTTCAGCGCCACGCTCATGGCGTCACCCTCCGGTGCTCATTCCTTCCGCACGATCAGCGCGTCGACGGCGGTGATCCGGCTGCCGGCGCAGATCAGCGGATTGACGTCGAGTTCCGCCACGACGTCGCGTTGATCCGCCATGAACTGCGACACCCGGCAGATCACGTCGGCCAGCCGGTCCATGTCGACGGCCGGCAGGTTGCGGAACCCTTCAAGCAGCTTTACGCCCTTGAGCGAGCGCAGCATCCCGAGCGCCTCGTCATGACCGACGGGGGCCAGCGCCAGCACGGTGTCCTTCATCAGCTCGACCAGGATGCCGCCGAGCCCGACCACAACCAGAGGTCCGAACAGGGGATCGACGCGCCCGCCGACCACCATCTCGACGCCCTGCGGGACCATCGGCTGCACCAGCACGCCGTTGACGCGCGGCTTCGGCGTGACGGCGTTGGCGCGCTCCATGATGATCGTGTAGGCGTCGCGCACCTCGGCGGCGCTCTTGAGATTGAGCCGGATCACGCCCGCCTCGGTCTTGTGCGGCAGGTCCGGGCTCTCCGCCTTCAGCACGACGGGCAGCCCCAGCGCCTCGGCGGCGGCGGCGGCCTCGTCGGCGCCGTTCACCAGCTTCTCGCCGACCACCGGGACCCCATACAGCGCCAGCACCTCCTTGGCCTCGCGCTCGGTCAGCGCGCGGCTGGTCGCCTTGCCGATCAGCTCGCCCGCCTTGCGCGCGTCCGCCTCGCCGACCAGGCGCTCGGCAGGCTTGCGCGGGTTGCGGCGCAGCCGCTCGCGCCATTGCCAAGCGGCAAGGGTAGAAAAGCAATTATCCATCGAGCGGAAGAAGGCGAGATTGTCCGCCTGCTCGATCTCGGCGACGCCGGGGCCGGCGAGATATTCGTTGACCCACACCTGACAGATCAGTTTTCCGGCGGTGCCCGCGAGCTCGTTGAACACCGTGTAGCGCGGAATGCTCAACGGCGTGCAGTAGGCGGCCGGCACGACGAGCGCGGCATACGGGTCATGCGCCAGCAGCGCAGTGGCGCAGGCGTTCAGGGATTCCGGCTGGTTGATGACCTGCGCGGTCACGTCCACTGGATTGCTCGCCACGCCGAAATCCGGGATGTGCGATTCGAGCAGCGTCTTGAGGTCGCTCGGCGGCTGCGGCAGCGGCACGCCGTGCTCCTCGGCGCAATCCGCCGCCATGATCGCCGCCCCGCCCGAGCTTGCCAGCACCGCAACGCCGGGCCCGCTCGGCGCGCCGGCCTTGGCGAAGAAGGCGGCGGTGTCGATCAGATCCTCGTAGTTCTCCACCATGATTGCGCCGGTCCGTTTCAGCGCCGATTGATACGTCGCGTGCGTGCCGGCGAGCGAGCCGGTGTGCGACATCGCCGCCGCCGCGCCCTGTTCGCCCTTGGCGATCTTGAACACGATCAGCGGCTTGTTGGCCTGCCAAGCGAGCTCGGCGGCCTCCAGCAGCCGCTCGGGGTTGGAGCTGCCCTCGAACACGCAGGCGATCGTGCCGCAGGCCGGGTCGTCGGCCAGGTACGACACGAAATCCGACATGTCGATGTCGCAGGAATTGCCCGAAGTGAAGGCGTGGCTGAACGACACGCCGCGCGCCGAGGCCTGCGCCAGCGAGAAGCCGAGCGCGCCCGACTGGCTGATGAGGCCGATATTGCGATGGCCGATCTTCATCGGCGGCGTCAGCGTCATGAAGGTGATGACGCAGTCGCGCACGGTGTTCACCGTGCCGATGCAGTTCGGCCCGACGATGCGCATTCCGCTCTCGCGCGAGATCGCGCCGAGGCGCTCCTGCTGGGCGACGCGCTCCGGCAGCCCGACCTCGGAGTAGCCGGAGGCGAAGATGATGGCGCCGCCGACCCCGGACGCCGCGCATTGCACGACGATCTCTTCGACTGCCTCGCGGGCCGCGCAGATGACCGCGCAATCCGGCACTTCCGGCAGCGCGGCGACGCTCGGGTAGCACTTGAGGTCGCCGACTTGCTCGTAGCGCGGGTTCACCGGATAGACCCGCCCGTCGAAATCCCTGAGATTCTGCAGGGCGCGCTCGCCGAACGCGCCGGCGCGGGTCGATGCGCCGATCACGGCGATGCTGGCGGGCGCCAGCACGCGCGACATCTGGGCGTGACGGTAGACGGATCGCTGAGGGGCGGCTGTCATCGGTGTCCTGACGTTTCCTGTCGGCGCGCTCGCGCGGCGATGCTCGTTGGTTTGACGAAATCGGGTTCGCGAGCATACTCACCGGTATAAGCACCGGCAAGCCGCCGGGATGATCAGAGGGGAGGGGCGCATGGCGTCGCTGTTCGATCTCACCGGAAAGGTCGCCGTGGTGACCGGCTCCAGCAAGGGTATCGGCCGCGCCATCGCCGAGCGCATGGCCGAGCACGGCGCCAAGGTCGTC
The DNA here is from genome assembly GCA_963795435.1 of uncultured Alphaproteobacteria bacterium. Taxonomy (GTDB): domain Bacteria; phylum Pseudomonadota; class Alphaproteobacteria; order Acetobacterales; family Acetobacteraceae; genus JAFKFI01. The sequence continues at coordinate 779,693 of CAWCHV010000007.1, read as the reverse complement.
GTCTCCAGCCGCAAGCGCGACGCCTGCGAGGCGGTGGCGAAAGTCATCACCGATAAAGGCGGCGAGGCCGTCGTCATTCCCTGTCATGTCGGGCGCAAGGAGGAACTGCAGGCGCTGGTGCACCAGACGGTCGCGCAGTGGGGCGGCATCGACATCCTGGTCTGCAATGCGGCGGTGAACCCGTATTACGGGCCCTCCCTGGGTATCTCCGACGAGGCCTTCGACCGGGTGATGGGCACCAACGTGCGGAGCAATCTGTGGCTGGCGAACATGGTGGCGCCGCAGATGGTCGGGCGCGGCGGCGGCTCGATAATCATCATCTCCTCGATCGGCGGCTATCTCGGCTCCGCGACATTGGGCACCTACGCGCTGTCCAAGGCCGCCGACATGCAGCTCGCCCGCAATCTCGCGGTCGAGTGGGGGCCGAAGAACATCCGCGCCAACTGCATCGCCCCCGGCCTTGTCCGCACGGACTTCGCCCGCGCGCTTTGGGAGAACCCGGAGAATTACCGCAAGCGCACCCGCACCACGCCGCTGCAGCGCATCGGCGAGCCGGACGAGATCGCCGGGGCGGCGGTCATGCTGGCGGCGCCCGCGGGCAATTTCATCACCGGGCAGACCATCGTGGTGGACGGCGGCACGATGGCGGGCTCCGTCGCGGCGGACTGGGAGTAGCGCGCGGCAAGCCGCCGTATTCCGCTGCTCCAGCCGGGGCGCGCTGACAAATCTGAGGAGCGGACAGTCGGCTGAGAGCCGGGGCGCCAGGCAGGGGCGCCTCGTTTTGCGTGCGCGCGCCATCCAGGAATCCCGCTCGGAAATGGCGTCACCGTTCAGGGATCCTTAAGCCTCCCAATCCAAAAATGAGACATGTCTCAGAGGATATGAACATGTCTCAGATCATCTCGGCGCCCGCGAAAGGCAACGGCTCCAGCCGGATCACCGATTTCCAGACCGGCGCCGACGGCGATGTCGTATCGCTCCTGAGCTACGGATTCGCGAATTTCGCGGCCATTCAGAGCGCGATGCTGCAGAGCGGCAGCGATGTCGTCCTGACGCTCGGCGCGGGCCAAACGCTGACCTTCGCGAACCACGCCGTGAGCGATTTCGTCGCCGCGAATTTCGGCATGGCGGCTTCGGACCTGCATCTGTCCGCGACCTTCAACCCGACGACACACCAGATCCAGCTCGCCGGCGATTTCGTGAATAGCGGCGCGGTCCAGATTTACGAGGCTCTGGCGGGCAAGCCGATCGGTCCGGGCACCGGCACCGGGATCGGCACGGTCGCGCGGGGCGCCGGGACGGCCTTCCTGTCGAAGTTCGGCGCTCTGGCGGACGGCACCTACACGATCCAGGTGATCGAGAACGGTGTGGTCAGCCAGACCACCGTGACGGTCGCCAGCCCGCCCGTCGCACCTCCGGCGCCAACCCCGCCAGCCGGAACGGCGCCCGCGGCCGCGGCGCCGGACCTGCATCTGTCGGCGACCTACGACCCGAAATCGCGCCAGATCCATCTCACGGGCGACTTCGCCAATAACGGGTCGGTCCTGATCTACGAGGCGCTCGCCGGCAAGCCGATCGGCCTCGGCACCGGCACCGGAATCAGCACCGTCGCGCGGGGCACCGGGACTTCCTTCGCGTCGAACCTGACGGCCGGGCCGGACGGCTCCTACACCATCCAGGCAGTCGAGAACGGCGTGGTCAGCACCACGACCGTGACCGTAGGCGTGCCGGTTGTCGCCGCCCCGCCAGCCCCGCCCAACCCGTTGCAACTGTCGGCGACCTTCGACGCCGCGTCGCACACGATCCACATCGCGGGCAGTTTCGTGAATAGCGGGTCGGTCCTGATCTACGAGGCCCTCGCCGGCGCGCCGGTCGGTCCGGGCACCGGCACCGGGATCAGCACCGTCGCGCGGGGGACCGGGGGCACCTTCGTCACCAACCAACTCGCGGGCGGGATCGGCACCTACACCATCCAGGCGATCGAGAACGGCGTGGTCAGCCAGACGACCGTGACGGTCGACGCGGCTGCTCCCGCCAAGCCCACGCCGCCGCCCGGTCAATCCACCGGCGGCACGTCGTCCGCGCCCACCGGGACGTACACCTATGCGGCGGTGGTGCCGCAGGCGTCCGGGGGGTCGGACGTGGTTGGGCTGAACTTGCAGAACCCCGGCACGACGGCGCTGGCGGCGCGGGAGATCACCTTCGGGCAGGAATTCGCGCCGGGGCAGGTGCCGGCGGGGCGGCTGCTGCTTGCCACCATCAACGGCGCCACCGTCGCGGTGCAGATGGACGTCAAGGCGACCAACCCGGACGGCTCGGTGCGCATGGCGGTGCTGACCATGCAGCAGCCGGCCCTCGCGGCCGGCGCCTCGGCCGGGGTGATGCTGCAACTCGCCCCCGCCGGCGCCACCCAGGGAGCGGCGGTCGACATCGCGGCGCTGACCCGCGGCGGCTACAATTTCACCGTCGACCTCAGCCTGCACAACGCCGACGGCAGCACGACGCCGTTCCACATCGACGCCGCCCAGGCGCTCGCCGCCGCGCTGCGCAACGGAACCGCGTCGAGCTGGCTGTCCGGCCCGCAGGCCAGCCAGGTGCGCGTCGACGTGCCGGTGGCGGGCTCGCTGCACGTCACCTTCGACATCACCGCGTACGCCGACGGCACCTATTCGACCGACGCGCAGTTCAACAACGATGTCGCCATGAGCGCCAGCGGCGGCGAGGTTAAATACGACGCCACGATCCGCCAGAACGGTGCCGCGGTGTTCGCCCAGAGCAACATCGACCAGTTCCAGTACCAGAGCTGGCATCAGCTGATCTACAGCAACGGCACTCCCGGGGTGAACGTGCAGCACGACACCGCGGCGATGGCGCAGGCCGGCTTCATCGAGAACTATGACCCCACCACCGGGGTCAAGACCTCGCTCATCGCCGCTGAAACCGCTTCGATGGCCGGGGCGAATTTCGGCATCCTAGGCAACGCCGGCGTCACGGAATACATGGGGACCACCGGCGGCCGGCCCGATATCGGCCCGACCACGCAGGCCAACACGATCTGGCTGATGACCCAGAACGCCCAGGCGCAGGCCTATGCGCTGGCCCAGGCCGACGCCGCCGGCAGCGTGCCCTGGCATCTCTACGACCCGGCCACCGGCACCTATCTCGCCACCACCCAGCGTCCCACCCTGTGGGTCGACGGGCGGGGCGGCACCAGCGGCTCCACCGCACTCACCCAGCAGATCCCGCAATACCTGTCTACCGCCAGCCCGGGCAGCGGCTGGGCGATCGATCCGGGCCACCAGCCGGACCTCTCCTATGACGCCTATATGCTCACCGGCAGCCGCTACTACCTCGACCAGCTCAACGCCCAGGCGAGTTACGACATTCTCATCACCGCGCCGTCGTACCGGCAGAACGGTCAGGATCTGGTGGTCAACGGCCTGTCGCAGGTGCGCGTCCAGGCGTGGGATCTGCGCGAGTTGCAGGAGGCGGCGTTCATCAACCCCGACAACTCGGGGCTGAAGGCCTATTTCACCCAGGCGGTGAACAACAACTTCACCAACCTGCTCGCTACCATCATCCCCTCCGCCACCGCCGCCGAGGGACAGGCCTCCGGCTGGCTGCCCGGCGTCTACGGCAGTGCCGGCAGCATGGCGCCCTGGGAACAGGACTATTTCGGCCAGGTGGTGGCGATGGCCGCCGACCAGGGCAACGCCCAGGCCAAGCAGGTGCTGCACTGGGAGAGCAACTACCTGGTCGGCCGCTTCCTGCAGGCCACCAACGGCTTCGACCCGCATGACGGCGTCGCCTACAACGTGGTGGTCAGCACCAGCTCCGGCTCGCTCTACCAGACCTGGGCGCAGATCGAGCAGGCCACCACGTCGGCCGGCCTCGGGGCCGATTTCAGCGGCCAGTGGGCGGCCCTCGAATACCCCGGATATCAAGCCTGGGCGCTCGCCACCCTGGCCAGCGACATCACCGTCGAGCAGTCCCCCCAGGCCCTCCAGGCCTATGGCTGGCTGCAGGCCCACGCCCAGGTCAACGCCGCCTGGCAGGCCGCCTCGCCGCTCTACGACATCGTCCCCCGCCTCGCCGACGGCAATCTGCTGACCTCGAGCAACGTTCACGTCCTCACCGGCGGCGCCAGCCAGTCGGCCGCCTTCGGCAACGCCGACCAGCTGGTCTACGACAACGGCTCCGGCAACACCACGATCAGCGGCGGGGCGGGCATCAACGTCCTGTTCGCCGGCAACGGCCAGGACCTGCTGATCGGCGGGGGCAGCGGCGACTTCCTGTTCGGGGGCGCGGGCGCCGACACGCTATCCGGCGGCGGCGGCCATAACTGGATGCAGGCCGGCAGCGCCGGCACCCAGTTCAACCTCGCCACCACCGACGCGGCGGCCGATATCATCGCCGGCTTCACCCCCGGCCGCGACCACCTGCACGTCACCGGCCCCGGCGGCGTCGCCCTCACCACGCCGCAGATCCAGGCCCTCATCGCCGGCGCCGCCGCCAGCGCCGGGAGCACCACTCTCTCCCTCGCGGCCAACCACACCGTCACCATCAACAATCTCACGCCCGCCCAGCTCACTCCCGCCGCGTTCGCATGACGGGAAAGGCCCGCCGATGCTTGGCGTCAACACAGCCGATGCGGGCCGCCCCAAGGGGGGCGCCCGCCGAGGCGCTCCGGTGCGATGGCGGTCAGGCCGAGCGAGGCGAGCGTTCGGCGACCCGGATGGCCATGTCGAACGCCGTCAGCACCTGGTGGTGCGTGCAGCGGTCGTTCATGCCCTCCACGCTCTGGAAGCCCCGCTCGCGCGCGACCTCCCGCAGCAGATGGTGGGCCCGTGCGCGGACCCGACGAGGATCGGAGTGCCGAGCCGCCGCCCGCAGCGCGCCCATCGCGCAGCGCCGTCCATCCGAGGTGGAGTAGTAGCCCTGCACCCATTTCTCGTCCGCCTCGATCAGCAGCCGCGCGCGACGCAGCAGATGCGCGGTGGAGGGTTCGAGAAGCTCGGGGGGATTGCCGGTGAACAGGTACTGGACCCTGCTGACCCGCAGCGCGCGCTCGCAAAGGGCCTTGGTCGCACCGATCCAGCCGGGCGCACCGTTCGGGACAGGAGGCTCGGCGGTTGGCTGGAACGTTGGGGAGAAGTCGCTACCATCAAAGGGCACGGGTTCCTCCAGTCTGACGAAAAGCGTTTCCGGAATGTGGCGCGAGCCGTTGCTGAGATGCCGGGCATTGATCGCGGCACTCACCCAAAGGCCGGCCCCACACGACCCACCTCGTCGCCCGCATCGCAACCGGCCTGATGCCAGCGACCTTGCTGGCCAACGTGCCTGTCCGGGCCAAGTTCCCGCTTGAGGTCGTGAGCTGGCGGGATAAACCCTGTGACCGCTGACCTGACTCCATCCCGGGGCGTCCGCCCCGGAGCCGGATGGCAAGCCTAGCACGACAAACGCCATCGCTGCGAAGGCGAATCTGACGTCCGGCAACGACAAATCGCGTCAAGCGGCCGGGACGGCTGGCGCGCTCGCCGCCCGGCATCGCACGCCGCGGTCAGACGGCGAGGAAGCCGCCATCCACGTAGAGCTCGATGCCGGTGATGTAGGAGGCCTCGTCCGAGGCGAGGAACAACACCGCGTTGGCCATCTCGTCGACCTCCCCGGCGCGGCCGAGCGGGACGCCGGACAGCAGCTTGGCGCGGAACGCGGGGTCGGCGGTGAGGCCCGAAGTCCGCATCGGCGGCATCACGCCGGGATGGACGCTGTTCACCCGGATCTTGTCGCGGCCCCACTGCACGGCGCCCGACTTGCTCATCGTGCGCACCGCGCCCTTCGAGGCGTTGTAGGCCATGTGGATGCCGTCCTGTCCGACCACGCCCGAGATCGACGAGAAGTTCACGATCGACCCGCCGCCCGCCTTCCGCATCTCGGGCACCGCGTGTTTCATGCCGAGGAACACGCCGGTGGCGTTGACCGCCATCACCGTCTCCCAGGCCTGGGTGCTCGTCAGGTCCTGATAGCCGCTGCCGCTGATGCCGGCGTTGTTGACCAGGATGTCGAGCTTGCCGAATTGCCGGACCGTTTCGTCGACCACGGCCTTCCAGTTGTCCTCGTTGGTCACGTCGAGTTTCGCGAAGGCCGCGGTGCCGCCGGTGCCCGCGATCTCGGCGACGATCTTGCGGCCCTCGTCCTCCAGCACGTCGCCGATCATCACCTTGGCACCCTCGCGCGCGAAGCGCCGCGCCGTTGCCGCCCCCATGCCCGACGATCCGCCGGTGACGATCGCAACCTTGTTCGCCAGTCTCATGGCGTTGACCTCCCCTGTCGCCGCGTGTCGGGAAAGGCTGCCACGCAGGAGCTGGCTTGGCTACCGCGCGGAAACCTTGCAGCATGACCGCCTGATCGTGAGGAACGACGCATGGCCCGGCGCGGCATGAATTTCGGCATCTTTCTCGCCCCGTTCCATCGGGTCGGCGAAAATCCGACATTGGCGCTGGCGCGCGACGTCGAGCTGATCGAGTGGCTCGACCATCTCGGCTACGACGAGGCGTGGATCGGCGAGCATCATTCCGCCGGCTGGGAGCTGATCGCCGCCCCCGAGCTGGTGATCGCCGCCGCCGCCGAGCGCACGCGCCACATCAAGCTCGGCTCCGGCGTCACCAGCCTGCCGTATCACCATCCGCTGATGGTGGCGCAACGCTTCGTCCAGCTCGATCACATGACGCGCGGCCGCGCCATGCTAGGCTGCGGGCCGGGCGCGCTGCCGTCGGACGCCTACATGATGGGCATCGAGCCGGTCGATCAGCGCCGGCGCATGATGGAGAGTCTCGACGCCATCACGCGACTGCTGCGCGGCGTCGAGCCGGTGACGATGCAGACCGACTGGTTCGAGATGCGCCAGGCTCGATTGCATCTCGCACCCTATTCCGATCCGCGCTTCGACATCGCGGTCGCGAGCACCATCACGCCCTTCGGCATGATCGCGGCGGGCACGCACGGCCTCGGCGTGCTGTCGATCGGCGCCGGGCTGCCGGGCGGGCCGGAGGCGCTGGCCGCGCAATGGCGGATCGCCGAGGAAACAGCGGAAAAATGCGGCCAGACGGTGAGCCGGCGCGACTGGCGCATCGTGGTCAACGCGCACCTCGCCGAGGACGACGAGCAGGCGCTCGCCGAGGTCAAGGCGGGCGAGCGGATCGAGACCGTGACCTATTTCGAGGACACGCTGGGCCGCCCGCCGGGCCGTGCCGACGACCCGCTGCGCGAGGGCGTCAAGATGGGTTCCACCCTTGTCGGCTCGCCCGAGACGGTGGCGCGCGGGATCAACCGGCTGCTGGAGTTGAGCCAAGGCGGCTTCGGCGGGCTGATGTTCCGCGCCCACGAATGGGCCAACCGCGAGCAGACTCTCCGGAGCTACGAGCTGTTCGCCCGCCACGTGATGCCGCGCTTCCAGGGCTCGCTCGACCCCATCGTCGCGTCCAACAAGTTTGTCCGTGAGAACCGCAAGCTGGTGGTGGGCGGCGCGGTCGAGGCGGTGAAGCGCGCCTTCACCGACGCCGGGCGCGAGGTGCCGGAGGGCTATCGCGAGCGCACGGTGGGCGCGCGGGACGTGTAGCCCGTCGCGCCGCGAGCAGCGGGGATGAGCCTGAGCCTGTACCTCTCATCGCTCCCGCTATGGGCCTCGGCGCCTGTGCTCGTCGTGCTGACCACCGCGCTCGCCATGCTCGGGCCGATCTTGGTGCGCCGCAACGTCGAGTTCGAGCGGCTGACCACCAACAACGAAGTCGCCGGTTTCAAGTTCGCGGTGCTGGGTGTCATTTATGCGGTGATGGTCGGCTTCGCGATCATCGTCGTTTGGCAGAGATTCGACGAAGCCGAGGGGGCGGTCAGGCAGGAAGCCGGTTCGGTGGCCGCCCTGTTCCGGCTCTCCAACGGCCTCGCCGGCGAGCCGCGCGCCCGCATCCGCGATCGGCTCACCGCCTACGTGACGACGGCGATCGACAAGGATTGGCCGGCGATGTCCCGCGCCGGCCTCAGCCCCGATGCCACCACGGCGCTGACCGAACTATACGGCGCGGTGCTGGAAGTGCCGTCGGCGAGCCCGCGGGATGTCGCGGTCATGACGGAAATGTTCCACCAACTGGATCTGCTCACGCAGAGCCGCCGCCAGCGTCTCGGCCTGGCATCCGGCATCCTGCCCTCGGTGCTCTGGCTCGCCCTGATCGCCGGTGCGGTGATCACGCTCGGTTTCACCTTCTTCTTCGGCGCCAGCAGCCTGCGGGCGCAGACGCTGATGACCGGCCTGCTCGCGCTCACGATCTTCATCGGCCTGTTCGTCGTGGTGGTGATCGACCATCCGTTCACCGGCCCGGTGAGCGTCGGCACCGAACCGCTGGACTACGTGCTGCGGGATCTCGGCGGCGCGCGGTGAGCCGATCGCAGCACTTCGAGAAAGGCGGCGGAATGCGTCGGTGGTCCCGCTTCCGGATTGACATTGTTGGTTCGGGAACCGATTGTTCCGCATGGATCAGGTTCTAGCGAGCCACGAGCAGCTTTCGGCCATTCTCGGCGAGATCTACGACGCCGCGCTGGATGCGAGCCGCTGGCAGGCGGTGACGGAGCGGCTGGCGCGCCTGTTCGACGGCGTCGGCGTGCTGTTCGCGCAGGACAGCCGCAGCCCGGCCGCGGCCGTGTTCAGCACGGCCGGGATCGATGCCGGATTTCTCGACAGCTATGTCGCGCACTACGCCGGGGTAAACATCTGGACGGCGGCGGTGGCCGCGCTGCCGGTCGGCGCCGTCGTCACCAACGACGACGTCGCGGAGCGGCGGCGCTTCGAGCGCAGCGAGTGGCGCAACGACTGGCTGCGGCCGCAAGGCCTCTATCACGGCACCGCCGCCGTGCTCGCCAAGGCCGACGGGGTGGTGACGGAGTTCAGCGTCATGCGCCCCGAGGCGGCGGGGGTGCTGACCCCGGAGCAGCTTGCCGTGCTGCGCCTGTTGGTGCCGCATCTGCAGCGCGCGATCCGCGTGCATCAGGAGCTCAGCACCGCCAAAGCCGGCCTGCACGGCGCGCTCGCGGGCTTCGAGCGGCTGGCGACCGCGGCGCTGATCGTGGACCGGGCGGTGCGCGTGCTGTTCGCCAACCCGTCGGCCGAACGGCTGCTGCGCGGGTGCGACGGCGTACGCGGCGGGCGCGACGGCGTGCTGCGCGCCGGCACCCCGCCGGCGACGGAGCGGCTGCACGCGCTGATCGCCGGCGCCGCGCGCACCGCCGGCCTGCGCGGCGCCGACCCCGGCGGCACCCTGCCGCTGCCGCGCCGCGAGGGCCGCCCGCTGCTCGCGCTCGTCAGCCCGCTGCGCGCGGAGCGGGCGGGGCTAGGCGTCTCGCCGCTCGCCGCCCTCGTGCTGGTGCGCGACCCGGACCGCGCGCCCGCGGTGGATACCAACGCCCTGCGCGCGCTCTACGGCCTGACCCGCACCGAGGCGGCGGTGACCGCCGAGCTGGCGAATGGTTGCAGCCCGGAGGCCATCGCCGCCCATAGCGGCACCAGCATCGAGACGGTGCGGACGCATCTCAAGCGTAGCATGGCGAAGATGGGCGTGGGGCGGCAGGCGGAGTTGGTTACGCTTGTGCTGCACAACACCGGAATCGACGAGATTTGAACCGGAATGATTAAACGTCACCCGTTTGGGTGATGAGATAAATTGCCGCTCCGCAATAGTCTGGCCCCGCCAGAACCTGCTCCGTCGATCAAAAGGGGCCTGGCACTTACAAAAAAAAGGAGCGACCTATGTCTCAACCTTGTGCATTCCTTCGCGGGCTCTTCGGAGGCGCAATCCTGTTTAGTGCTGCAGTCGTGGTGTCGACCCATGCCTCGGCCGCAGACTGCTGTAGAACGGACTACTATCACACGCCAGGCTCCAAAGCCACATCCGGACGGACCGGCGAGAGCGCGACCAGTAGAACGTGGACTCAGTCCGGCGACTCCAACACCCGCCGAGCGCCCGTATACGAAGGCACCAGCCGTAAGGCGACAAACTCTACCTCGGGCGGAAGAACCTATTACGACTCTGGTAATGGCTCAGATCGAAACGTTAGCAACGAAGCAGCAGAATAAAGGAAGTCGTTTGTGACGTGATTGTACGCCGGGGAGACTTTCTCGCCTGGCACTATGGAGGCTGTTCGTGAGTTGGCCTCTGAGCCCGCAAACACCGTCGTCGCGAGGAGCGCAGCGACGAAGCGATCCATGCGGCCATCCGCGTGATGCAGCATGGATCGCCGCGGCGCTACAAGCCTTGCAATGACGCAGTAAGGATGGCTCTCCAGTGTCGCCCGTCTCAGCGCCTCCGACGCATAGAGCCTGCCGCGAGCGCGCTCGCCCTCAACCCCCAACGCCGCGTCCGCGCCCAACAGCTCCGGCTCCGCGTCGGCGGGGGCGAAGCGGGCGCGGTCGCCCTCGGGGTCGATCAGCAGGGCTGCCAAGACCGCGACGACAGCAATCGCCGCGCCAGTCAGCATGAAGCCGGCGCGGAATCCCCCGACCGCGTTGGCGCCCATCACCGTCTCCCACGCCGGCGCGCTCATCATGTCTGATGGCCGCTGCCGCTGATCCCGGCTTTGTTGACCAGGATGTCGAGTTTCCGCCGGTCACGATCGCAACCTTGGTCGCCAGCCTCATGGCGTGGTCCTCCCTTCCGTGCCGCATATCCCGAGGCTGCGATGCACGCGCCGGATTGGCTACTTTCGGACACGCCCGGCCGCCCTGCGCCGCCGGGCGTGGCGGTCGTCTCGGAACCGGGACGGGTGCGAGCCAAATTCGAACTGGCCCTCCCCGCCGGCGTTGCGCCAGCACCCAGCGAGGAATTGGCCATGTCGGACCCGCAGCGGCGTGATCTCTTTCGTCTGACCGGCGCGGCGGGTGCGGGTCTGGTCGCGGGGGGATACTCTCCCCGGCGGTGGCGGCCGCCGCGCCGTCCGAGCAATCGGCGGCGGTGCTGCCGCAGCCCGCGCCGCCGCCGCCCCAGGGCGACCGGACCACCGGGGACGTCATCGTGGAGACGCTGATTACCTGGAAGGTGCCGGTGGTCTTCGGCATGGTGGGGGACGGGATCAACTCGATCATCGAGGCCTTGCGCAAGCGGCAGGACCGCATCCGCTATGTCGGCGTGCGGCACGAGGAGGCTGCGGCCTTCATGGCCTCGGGATACGCCAAGCACACCGGCCGGCTCGGCGTGTGCCTAGCGACCACGGGACCCGGTGCGATCCACCTGATGAACGGCCTCTATGACGCCAAGGGCGACAGCGCGCCGGTGCTCGCCATCACCGGCCTGATCTTCCACGACCTGATCGGCACGCGCTTCATGCAGGACGTCGACACCGTCACCCTGATGCAGGGCGTGGCGCTCTACAACACCGCCGTCACCAGCCCGCTGCACGCCTTGGCGGTGACCGACCTCGCCTGCCGCGCGGCGCTGGGCGGCCGGGGGGTGGCGCACATCACCGTGCCCAAGGACGTGCAGATGATGCGGCTGTCGCAGGATCATCCGTCGCGGGAACAGCACGGGCTGCGCACCTCCTCGTCATGGCTGCCGCCGATCGAGACGCCGTCGGCCGAACAGCTTCGCCTCGCGGCGGATTTGCTGAATTCGGGGCGCAAGGTCGCCATCCTGGCCGGCCAAGGCGCGCTCGGCGCGCGGCAGGAGCTGGAACAAGCGTCCGACAAGCTCGGCGCGCCGGTGGCGAAGGCGCTGCTGGGCAGGGCGGTGCTGCCCGATGACAGCCCCTACACCACGGGCGGGATCGGGCATCTCGGCACAACCCCGTCCGCGCAGGCGATGCACGAATGCGACACGCTGCTGATCCTGGGCTCGACGATGCCGTGGGTCGATTTCTATCCGAAGCCCGGCCAGGCGCGCGCCGTGCAGGCAAGGCCTGCAGGGTCGCCCGCGCGTCGCCGACCAGCCCGATCTCCTTCCTGCAGACCGCGCAAGGGCGGATGCGGGACTGGAACAATCTGCTGCAACAAGTCGCCGACACCCGGCGCGCGCCGTTGCGGCCGCAGATGGTGACGCGCGTGCTCAGCGATCTCCTGGCGCCGGACACAATCATTTCGCTGGACACCGGCGCCAACACGCATTTCGCGGCGCGCATGATCCGCATTCAGGGCGACCAGAAGATCACCGGCAGCGGCCAGCTCGCCAGCATGGCGCCGGGGCTGCCCTTCGCCATCGCCGCCGCGCTCGCTTATCCGGGGCGGCAGTCGGTCGCGGTGGTCGGCGGCGGCGGGTTCGCGATGCTGATGGCGGAGTTGACGACGGCGGTGCGGCTCGACCTGCCGGTGAAGGTGGTGCTGCTGAAGAACGACACGCTCTCGGAGGTGCAGTTCGAGCAGAAGGAACTCGGCAATCCTCCCTTCGGCTGCGAGCTCGGGCCGATCGACTTCGTGAAATACGCCGAGGCCTGCGGCGCCGAGGGCTACCGCTGCGCGAAGCCGGAGGAGGTCCGCCCTGCGCTGGAAGCGGCGCTGCGCTCGCCGCGCGCCGCACTGGTGGAGGCCGTCGTAGATCCGAACGAGCCGCCCGCGATGCCGGACCAGCTGCGCGCCTGATTCCGCGCGGTCGGATCACGCGCGGCTTTCGGTCTCGGCCTCGGTGTCGATCGCTGCCATGTCCATCCCCTCGTAGAGCTCGGCAATCGGCACCTCGATGCCGATCTCCGGCATTCGAAGAAGGGTGTCGGCACCGAGGACGTGACCGACCCAATCGCCTCCGATACGCTCGAACATCGTCCCGCCGATCTCGTCCTGGGCGAGGATCACGTAGCGCTGGATCGACGCCGTTGCGGCGTATTCGTGGTTCTTGGTGACGATGTCGGTCCGCGACGTGCTCTCGCTCAATACCTCGAAGATCACGACCGGGTCGTGGACCACTCTGCTCTGCGGCGGTATCGGCGAGCAGACGACGAAGCCATCTGGGTAGCGAATCCTGCCCGCCACTTCGATTTTCAGGTCGCTCCCATAGAACCGGCATGTCTTGCCGCGCAGCCGGCCGCCCACCGCGAGCACCAAGTTGCGTTGAATGCTGGCGTGCGCCTCGGTCCCGCCAGTCATCGCGACCGGCTGGAAACCATCGAACTCGTAGCGCAGCGGCTGCCGTTCCTCCCAGGCGAGGAACTCGGCTAAGCTCATCGGTTTGCGGAGCGCGATGTTCATGGGTTGAGCCTAGCACAATTCCCGCTTGGCGTCGCCTCAAGCCGCCTGCGCGATCCCCGCGCGGGCCGCCGCCCTGATCATGTCGGCGCCCTTCTCCGCGATCATGATGGTCGCGGCATTGGTGTTGCCGGACACCATCGTCGGCATCACCGAGGCGTCGGCGACGCGCAGGCCGGCGATGCCGTGCACCCTGAGCTCGTCGTCGACCACGGCCATCGGGTCGCGGCCCATCTTGCAGGTGCCGACGACGTGATAGGTGGTCTGGCCGTTGTGGCGGGCGAAGTCGAGCCATTGCTCGTCGGTTTGCACGGCGTCGCCGGGGTTCATCTCGTGGGCGCGGTACTTGTCCATCGCGGCATTGCTGACGATGCGGCGCGCGATCTTCATGCCGTCCACCACCACGCGCTGATCGAGCGGGTCCGCGAGGTAGTTGGGCCGGATGCATGGCGCTGCCAACGGATCGGACGAGCGCAGGTGGATCGAGCCCTGCAATTCCGGGCGGCACTGATAGGTCGTCACCGTCATGCCGGGCTCGCGCTCCAGCACGCGGTTGGCGGCGTTGCCGTAGCTCGCGTGCGCGAAATGGAACTGCACGTCGGGCTCTTCCAACTCGCGGCGCGTCTTGATGAAGCCATAAGCGATGCCGGCGGTGTAGGTGAGAATGCCGTGCCCCGACATGAAGTAGCGGGCGATCTCGCGCGCGAAGCCGATGCCGCGGGTCTGCTCGTTGAGCGTGATCGGCAGTTTCACCCGCCAGTTCATGCGCGGCGCGTAGTGGTCGCGGTAGTTCTCGCCGACGCCCGGCAGCTCGTGCCTCACCTCGACGCCGGAGGAGCGCAGCAGCTCGGGCTGGCCGATGCCGGATATTTCCAGCACGTGCGGCGACTGCACGGCGCCCGCGCACAGCACGACCTCGCCCCGGCAGCGCGCTTCTCGCGCCTGGCCGCCTTGCACGAAGCGCGCGCCGACGCAGCGCTTGCCGTCGAGGATGAGGCCGGTGCATTGCGCGTTGGTCTCGATGGTGAGGTTCGGCCGGCCGCGCGCCGGGTCGAGGAACGCGCGGGCGGTGGACCAGCGGCGCCCGTTCTTCTGCGTCACCTGGAAATAGCCGAAACCCTCCTGGTGGCCGTTATTGTAGTCCGGGTTGCGCTGGAAACCCTCGCCCACGGCGGCGGCGATGAAGGCGTCGCAGATCTCGTGGTTCTCGCGCATCTCGGCGACATTGAGCCGCCCACCGTAGCCGCGCGCCGGATCGTTGTTGTTGCGCTCGTAGTGTTCCGACTTCTTGAAATACGGCAGCACGCCCTCGTACGACCAGCCGCGATTGCCGAACTGCGCCCAGGTGTCGTAGTCGAGCGGATTGCCGCGCACGTAGAGCATCCCGTTGATCGAGCTCGACCCGCCGAGCGTCTTGCCGCGCGGCACCGGGATGACGCGGCCGTGGCAGTTGGGCTCGGGCTCGGTGGTGAACATCCAGTTATATTTCGGGTTCACCATGAGCTTGGAGAAGCCGACCGGGATCGGGATCCAGAAGCTGTCGTCCTTGCCGCCGGCCTCCAGCAGCAGCACCCGCTTGGTCGCATCCTCGCTGAGCCGGCTGGCCATCACGCAGCCGGCCGAGCCGGCGCCCACCACGATGTAGTCATAGTCGGACATGCCCGATCCCTCCCGTTGCCGGGAGGCTACCGCCAAGTAAGCCGCGCCGGAAGTCCTACCAGGCCTGTTCGAGCAGGGCTTTCACCGCTGCCGGGCCGTCGATCTTGCGCGGGTTGGTCGGCAGCCAGCGGTCGTGCATGGATTGCGCGGCGATGCGGTCGAACTGCTCCGGCTTGACCCCGACATCGCGCAGCCGGGTCGGCAGGCCGAGGCCGGCGATCAGCGCGCCCATCACGTCGCCGGCGCGCCCGCCGGGTTCGCCCAGCGCCTCGCTCACCCAGGCCTGGCGCTCGGCGTTGACGCCTTCGTTGTAGCGCAGCACGTGCGGCAGCATGATGCAGGAGGTGTAGCCGTGCGGCACGCCGGCGGTGCCGCCGAGCACGTGGCCGATGCCGTGGCTCGCGCCCATCGGCACCCCCGCGCCGACGCCGGCCATCGACAGCCACGCGCCGGTCTGGCAGTCGAGCCGTGCGTCGAGATCGCCCGGGTCGGCCTTCACGCCCTTGAGCCCGCGCCCGAGCAGGCGCAGCGCGTGCATCGCCGAGGCGTCGGCGTAGGGCGCGCTGGCGATCGAGCACAGCGCCTCGGTCGCGTGATCGACGGCGCGGATGCCGGTCGAGAGAAACAGCCATTCCGGCGTGTGGACCGTCACCGCCGGGTCGAGAATCACCGTGATGGGTATCATCCTCGGATGCAGATAGCTCTCCTTGACCATCCGCTCGGTATCGGTGCAGCCGGCGAAGGCGGAAAACTCGCCGGCCGAGAGGGTGGTCGGGACGGTGACGCCGCGCACCGTGGGAGCCTTGGTCGGCGGCCGGCGGCTGCTGCCGTCGGGCGCGGTCGTCGCGGCGAACGCGCCGAGCTGTTCCACGGTGGTCACGTCGTTGCCGAGACACAGCTCGACCACCTTGGCGCCGTCGGTAATGCTGCCGCCGCCCACGGTGAGGATGAGGTCGGCTTTCGCCTCGCGCGCGGCGTTGGCGGCGGCGACGACGTCGCCGCGCGGCGTGTGGGCGCCCATCTTGGTGCAGATGCCGGCCAGCCGGTTGCCGAGCGCGTCGCGCAACTGGGTGAGCACGTCGGTCTCGCGCGACAGGGTGCCGCCGACCATGAGAAAGACGGCCCGCGCGCCGAGCCGCTCCACCTCGGCGGCGGCCGCGGCGGCGAAGGGGCGGCCGTAGACGACCTGCTCCATCTCAGGAAACCGGTGGATGCCGTTCAGCATGTTTTTTCTCCCTGCGTGGCGCCGCGCGCGGTTCGAGGGTAGCCTGCCGGGACAAATGACGCCAAACGCATGATCTTCCTGCTCTCGAAGTTCGCCGGCGTGCTGGTACGCCCGAGCACGCTGCTCCTCCTGTGCTGCGTCGTCGGCCTGGTCCTCACCTGGCGCGGGCGTAACCGCCTCGGTCGCGGTCTGCTGGCGGTGGGTATCGGCGGGTTCGTCGCCGTGCTGCTGCTGCCGCTCGACCAATGGGCGCTGCTGCCGTTGGAGGATCGGTTTCCGACCGTGACGAACCCGCCGGCGCATGTCGATGGGATCGTCGTGCTCGGCGGCGCGGTGGAGCCGGACATCACCGCGGATCGCGGCATTCCCTCGCTCAATAGCGCGGCGGAGCGCATGACCGCGGCGGTGACGCTCGCCCGTCGCTACCCCGACGCGAAACTCGTATTCACCGGCGGGCGCGGCGCGGTGATCGTCGGCCGCCTGATGGAGGCCGACGTGGCCCGCACGCTGTTCATCGACCTCGGCGTCGCGCCCGATCGGCTGGTGATGGAGCGCGAGTCGCGCACTACCTGGGAGAACGCGGTGTTCACCCGCGCGCTGGTGCATCCGAAACCGGGCGAGGTTTGGATCCTGGTCACGTCGGCGGACCACGTCGCGCGCGGCGTCGGCGCGTTCCGCGCGGCGGGATGGAACGTGCTGGGCTGGCCGGTCGGCTATAAATCCGGCCACGATTTGATCCTCTGGCTGCCGACCTCGCTCGGCCAGCATCTCGGTCAGCTCGACGAGGCGGCGCATGAGTGGGCGGGGCTGGTCGCCTACTGGGCGATGGGACGGAGCAGCGCGCTGTTTCCGGCGCCCTAGACGGAGACTTCGTCGGGAACGGACGAACAAGGCGGCGCCTTCGCGCCGCGACAGGGAGAAGGGGGGACACATGCGGGAACTCGCCGGCAAGGCGGCATTCGTCACTGGTGGGGCGAGCGGCATCGGATTGGCGCTCGGCCGAGCCTTCGCGGCGGCCGGCATGAACGTGATGCTCGCCGATATCGAAAATCCCGCGTTGGCGGACGCGGTCGAAGGCCTGCGCGATCTCGGGCCTGACGTGCGCGGCGTCGTCTGTGACGTTGCCGATCCTGTCAGCGTCGAGCGTGCGGCCAAAGCGTCGTTCGACGCATTCGGACATGTCCACATGGTTTGCAACAATGCCGGCGTCGGCGGCGGCAGCGGCATCGACGATATCTCGCTCGACACCTGGCGATGGGTGCTCGACGTCAACCTCATGGGCGTGCTGCACGGCATCCGTGCTTTTCTTCCCCACATCCGCGCTCATGGCGAAGGCGGCCATATCGTCAATACCGCGTCCATGGCCGGGATGGTGAGTGGGCTCGGGTTCAGCCCTTACGCGGCGAGCAAGTTCGCGGTGGTCACCATGTCGGAGGGACTGGCGATGCAGCTCGAACCGCTTGGCATCGGCGTGACCGTGCTATGTCCTGGGTTTGTTCGCACCCGCATCAGCGAGAGCGGGCGCAATCGGCCGCAGCGCTACGGTTCGGCGCAGGCGCCGGAACCTGGGAGCACAGCGGGCGTGCTCGCCGCCAAGCTCGCCGAACTCTCACGGTCCGGGCTTGATCCATCGGACGTCGCCGCGCGCGTCCTCGCCGCGATCCGCGAGGGCGAGCTTTATGTGTTCACGCATCCGGACATGCGCGCCGAGATGGAGGAGCGGTTTGCCGCGATCCTCGCCGCGATGGAAAAGGCCGCGGCGGGTGGCGTGGACGGGTTCAGGGGCATCGCCTAAGCTGCCGCCGACGCAGAAAGCCGGGGGAAATGCCGTGAGCGACAGGCCGCTCGTCCGCTACGAGACCGAGGACGACATCGCGATCATCACGGTGGACAATCCGCCGGTGAACGCGCTCAGCCCCGGCGTCCCCGAGGGCATCATCGACGGTGTGAAGCGGGCCAACGCCGATCCGGCGGTGCGCGCGATCGTGCTGATCGGTGCGGGACGCTCCTTCATCGCGGGGGCGGACATCCGCCAGTTCGGCACCGGGCGGGTGCGCCCGCCGATCGGGCAGCGAAGTCATGACATTCTCGACGCGAGCGAGAAGCCGGTGGTCGCGGCGATCCACGGATTTGCGCTCGGCGGCGGGCTCGAGAACGCGATGGGTTGCAACTATCGCATCGCGGCGCGCGGCGCGAAGGTGGGATTGCCCGAGGTACTGATCGGCATCCTGCCGGGCGGCGGCGGCACGCAGCGCCTGCCGCGCGTCGCGGGGCCGAAGCGCGCGCTGGAGATGATCGTCTCCGGGCGCCACGTGCCGGCACCCGAGGCGATGGAATACGGCATTCTCGACCGCGTGGTGGAGGACAGCGCCGATCTGCGCGCCGAGGTGGTGGCGTTCGCTAAATCGGTCGCGGACGTGCGGCCGCTGCCGCGCATCAGCGAGCGCGAAAAGAAACTGCAAGAGGCGAAGGACGAGCCCGGCATGTTCGACGCGATGCGCAAGAGCATCGCGCGGCGCGCGCGCAATCAGAAGGCGCCGTACAACTGCATCGCCGCCGTCGAGGCCGCTTGCATTCTGCCGTTCCAGGAAGGATTGGCGCGCGAGCAGGCGCTCTTCCAGGAATTGGAGAACGCCGACGAGGCTCGCGCGCTGCGCTACGCCTTCTTCGCCGAGCGCGAAGTGGCAAAGCTGCCCGACATCCCCGCCGACACGCCGGTGAAGGAGATCAGGACGGCCGCCGTGGTCGGCGCCGGCACGATGGGCGGCGGCATCGCGATGAGTTTTGCCGATTACGACTTCCCGGTGCGCGTGCTGGAGGCGACGCAAGAGGCGCTCGATCGCGGGATGCAGCGCATCCGCGCGAACTACGAAACCTCGGTCAAGCGCGGCAGTCTTGCCGCCGACGAGATGGAGCGTCGCCTTGCCCGCATCCAGCCGGTGACGAGCTACGACGAGATCGGCGACGCCGACGTGGTGATCGAGGTCGTGTTCGAGGAAATCCCGGTCAAGCAGGAGGTTTTTGCCAAGCTCGACGCGGTGATGAAGCCGGGCGCGCTGCTGCTGACCAATACGTCGGCGATCGACATCGACAAGATGGCGGAGGCGACGAAGCGCCCGCAGGACGTCGCGGGCTCGCATTTCTTCAGTCCGGCCAACGTGATGAAGCTGCTCGAGGTGGTGAAGGGCAGCGCGAGTTCGCCGGAGGTGCTGGCGACGACGATGGCGCTGGGGCGCAAGATCGGAAAAATCAGCGCGATGGCGGGGAATTGCGACGGTTTCGTCGCCAATCGCTCGCGCGCGCCGTTCAACACCGAGATGGCGATCCTGCTGGAGGAGGGCTGCCTGCCCGAGCAGGTCGACAAGGCGATGGTCGATTTCGGCTATCCGATGGGGCCGTTCGCGGTGGGCGATCTCTCCGGGCTCGACATCGGCTATGCCGGACGGCGGCGGCGCGCGGCGGAGAACCCGAACTACCGCAAGCTGCCGATCTCCGACCGCATCGTCGAGATGGGGCGGCATGGACAAAAAACCGGCGCCGGCTGGTATCGCTACGAGAAGGGCGACCGCACCCCGCACCCCGACCCGGAGGTGGCGCGGGTCATCAAGGAGGTCGCCGCCGAGATGGGGGTCGCGCAGCGCAGCTTCACCGACGAGGAAATCCTGCGGCGGCTGCTGTTCTCCTCGGTCAACGAGGCGTGCAAGATCCTGGAGGAAGGGATCGCCTACCGCGCCAGCGACATCGACGTGATGTGGCTGCACGGCTTCGGCTTTCCGCGCTATCGCGGCGGGCTGATGTACTGGGCGGACCAGATCGGCGTGCGCGCGGTGTACGACCAGATCTCGCGCTGGCATCAGCAATATGGCGAGCGATGGTCGCCGGCCAGGCTGCTGCGCGAACTCGCCGACAGCCACACGCCGTTCCGCAATGCGAAATCCGGCCGCGCATGATCGACAAGACGGTCCGCTCGGTGGCGGAGGCGGTGGCGGACGTGAAGGACGGCTCGACGGTTCTGGTCGCGGGCTTCGCCGGCGTCGGCGAGCCGCGCGCACTGGTCGAGGGGCTGATCGAGCAGGGTGCGAAGAACCTCACCGTCGTGCAGAACGCCGCCGGCCGCGACACCGGCAGCGTCGGCCGGCTGGTGGCGCTCGGGCGGGTACGCAAGCTGATCTGTTCCTATGTCAGCCGCGCCTATGCGCTGGCGGCGCAGGAGCGCTACGCCGATGGCCGACTGGAACTGGAGATGGTGCCGCAGGGCACGCTCGCCGAGCGGGTGCGCGCCGCCGGGGCCGGGGTGCCGGCGTTCTACACGCGTACGTCGGTTGGCACGCTGCTCGCCAGTGGCAAGGAGGCCCGCGCGTTCGGCGGCGAGGGCTACGTGCTCGAACGCGCGATCCACGGCGACGTGGCGCTCGTGGAAGCGTGGGAGGCGGATCGCTGGGGCAATCTGACGTACCGCGCGTCTGGCAACAATTTTAATGGTGTGATGGCGATGGCCTCCGATCTCACCGTCGCGCAGAGCCAGCATGTTCGCGAGCTCGGCAAGCTCGCCCCCGAGCGCGTCCATACCGCCGGCATCTTCGTCAACCGCGTGGTGCATGTGCCCTGCGGCGACCCACCGGAATGATCGTTCCCATACGGGAGGAAACACGATGACCGCCGTGACCGCCGACGATCTCAGCTCGCTGGACGACCACGACTTTCGGATGAAGCTGCGCGGCTGGATCGAGGCGAACTATCCGCCGGAGATCCGCAATCCACCGAGCCGGCTGCATTGGCCGGCGGTGAAGGAGTGGTATCTGCGGCTGTCGCGCGACGGATGGCTGGCGCCGTCCTGGCCGCGCCAATATGGCGGGCTCGGCCTGTCGCCGGCAAAGCTGCTGATCTACATCGAGGAGTACCAGCGCCACGGCTGCGCGCGGATGCCCGACCAGGGCATCTCGATGGTCGGCCCGCTGCTCATCAAGTATGGCTCGGAAGAGCAGCGCGCGCATTTCCTGCCGCGCATTTTGAGCGGCGAGTATATCTGGTGTCAGGGCTACAGCGAGCCCAACGCGGGCTCCGACCTCGCCAGCCTGCGCACCGAGGCGGTGCTCGACGGCGACGAATACGTCATCAACGGCCAGAAGATCTGGACCTCGCTGGCGATGGACGCGAATTGGATTTTTGCGCTCGTGCGCACCGATAAGCAGGCGAAGAAGCAGGAGGGCATCAGCTTCATTCTCGCGCCGATGAGCGCGCCGGGCATCACCATCCGCCCGATCCGCAACCTCGATATGGGCGAGGAGTTCTGCGAGACGTTCTTCGACAACGTGCGCGTGCCGGCGAAGAACCTGGTCGGGCAGCCGAACAAGGGCTGGACGATGGCAAAGAACCTGCTTGGATTCGAGCGCATCTCCATCGGCTCGCCGCGCCAGTCGGGCTACGCGCTGCGCCGGTTGAAGATGCTTGCTGAGACGATGGGTGTGTGGGAGGACTCGACTTTCCAGGACCGCTACACGCGCCTGCGCCTCGATCTCGAGGACCACAACGCGCTGTTCGAGTCCTACGCCGACAAGGTGCGGCGCGGCGAGCAGATCGGCCCCGATATCTCGATGCTCAAGATCAACCAGACCGAGCTGTTCCAGCGCATCACCGACGCGATGATGGAGATTGCCGGAGAGAATGCCGGTCTGCTCGGCCCGATCGGCGGCAATCGCGATCTCAACCCGACAGGGGTCTACATCCAGGCGCGCCCGGCGACGATCTATGGCGGCTCGAACGAGATTCAACGGAATATCGTCGCCAAGAACGTGCTCAACCTGCCCGGTTGAGGAGGACAACGATGAAGATCGACGACGTCACGCTCACCATTTTTGCCTGGGACGATATTCCGGCGACGCGCTATCACGCCGGCTCCTTCGTCACACGATCGAGCAATCTCGGACTGCTGCGCATCCATACCGACGAGGCGCTGGAGGGTCACGCCTTCCTCGGCTCGGCGGGCAATCCGGCGAGCATGGATGGGCCGCAGCTCCTGCGCTGGCTCAAGCCGCTGCTGATGGGGCAGAACCCGCTGGAGCGCGAGCGGCTGCATCGGCAGATGCTGACCCTGTCGCGCTCGGTGTCGTACCGCAACATCGGTGCGGTGGATGTCGCGCTGTGGGATCTCGCGGGCAAGATCGCCGACCTGCCGATCCATGCGCTGATCGGCACGTACAGGAACTCGATCCCGGCCTATGCCAGCTCGCAGGTGCTGCCGAGCGTCGAGGCGTACGTGGAGCAGGCGCAATCCTTCAAGGCGGGCCACTGGCGCGCCTACAAGATCCATCCGCCGACCCAGCCGGCGACCGACATCAAGGTGTGCGAGGCGGTTCGCGACGCGGTGGGCGACGACTACACGCTGATGCTCGATTCCACCTGGAGCTACCGCTATCAGGACGCGCTGCGCGTCGGCTACGCCATCGAGGAGCTGGACTTCCTCTGGTACGAGGACCCGCTGGCCGACGAGGACATCTACAACTACGTGAAACTGCGCCAGAAGCTCGACATCCCGATCATGGCGACGGAGTTTCCCGCCGGCGGGCTCGACACCTACCCGATCTGGATCACCGAGCGCGCGACCGACTTCCTGCGCGGCGACATCCCGAACAAGGGCGGGCTGACCACCATGCTGAAGACCGCGCATCTCGCGGAGGCGTTCGGCATGAACTACGAGATCCACCACAGCGGCAATTCGCTGAACAACCTCGCCAATCTGCATCTCGCGCTGGCGCTGCGGAATTGCGAGTTCTTCGAGGTGCTGCTGCCGCACGAGGCGCATAAATACGGCATGGCGAAGGAGTTGGAGATCGACGCGCACGGCCTGCTGCACGCGCCGACGGGGCCGGGGCTGGGCGCGGAGATCGACTTCGAGCTGATCGAGCGCAAGACCGAGGCGGTGCTGCGCTAGGCTGGGCGGGGTTTTTCCCGGCTGGCGCGATCCCCATATCGTGGCAGAACACGAGGAGCGAGCGATGGGTCTGTTCAGTTCCACCAAGTCAGCGCCGGCCGAGCACTTTGCGGTCGAGAAATCCGACGAGGAGTGGCGCCGCGAGTTGAGCCCCGAGGCGTATCACGTGCTGCGCAAGCACGGCACGGAGCGTGCCGGCACCAGCCCGCTCAACCAGGAAAAGCGCGACGGCGTGTTCGTCTGCGCCGGTTGCGGCACGCCGGTCTATGAGGCGGCGACCAAGTTCGAGAGCGGCACCGGCTGGCCGAGTTTCTATGCGCCGATCGAGGGCGGCGTCGGCACTTCGGAGGATCGCAGCCTGTTCATGACCCGGACCGAGGTGCATTGCGCGAAATGCGGCGGGCATCTCGGGCATGTTTTCCCGGACGGGCCGCAGCCTACGGGGTTGCGCTATTGCATGAATGGCGCGGCGATGGACTTCAAACCGGCTTAGAAGGCCCTCACCCCGGCCCTCTCCCGTAAGCACGGGAGAGGGAGAAACGATAACCCTCTCCCTCTGGGAGAGGGTTGGGTGAGGGGTCAGTGCAGCGCCGCGATTTGCCGTGCCTGCAGTTGCTGGATGTCTCGTAGCCGCTGAAACAATGCCTCAGCCGGCACCTCGGATTTCCCGACCTCCAGGCAGTCGCGGAACTTCTCGTAGAGCTGCGCGTCCGACAGCGGCCGCGTGGCGTGCCCGGTGGCGCGGCTCACCCGCTCGGTCTCCACGGTCTTGCCGTCCGCCAGCGCGATCCGCACCTGGTCATGCCGCGACGCGCCGGACATCTCGGGATCGTAGTCGGTGTTGGTCTCGATGCGCACGTGTCGCATCAGATCCTGCACATCCGGCCGACGCACGAAATCGTCGGTGAGTTCGGCGAGCCCGACCTTGCGCGCGATCACCGCCGAGGAGACGGCGAACTCCATGCTGAACTTCGCGGCGAGCCCGGTGTCGGGCGCGTGGTTGCGCAGGATGGTGGCGAAATTGTCGCTGATGGAGACGGTCATCTGCTTGATGTCGCCGGGCCTGAGCGGCTGACGCTCCATGAGGTCGAGCATCGCGTCGATCGAGCGGTGCGTGCAGTAGCAGGTGGGATATTTCTTGATGCCGAGCCCCTGCGACAGGATGCGCCACTCGGTGCCGAGCGCGACCGGATCGGAGCGGTCCACGTCGCCGGCAGGCGAGACGGCGCTGAGAAAACCTTGCGGATGTTCGAGCGCGTCGGGCGAGGCGGTGAAGCCGGCTTCGGCGAGACGCGCCGCCATCAGCCCGGCATGGGCCGCGCGGCCGGCGTGGAACGGCTTCGTCATGGTGCCGAAATTCGCCATGATCCCGGCGCTCTGCGACGCGCCGAGCGCGATCGCCTGCGCAGTGTGTGCGGCGTCGAGCTTGCGCAGCTTGGCGCAGGCGGCGGCCGCGCCGATCGCGCCGAAAATGCCGGTGGGGTGCCAGCCCTTGCCGTGATGCAGGCCGGTGTCGCGGTGGAACAGCTCGGCCCAGGTTTCGTAGCCGGCGACATAGGCCGTCAGCATGTCGTCGCCCGAAGCGTCCAGCGTTTCGGCCTCGGCGAGGATCGCGGGCACCAGCACGGTGCTCGGATGCCCGCGCAGCCCCACGTCGTCGTAGTCGAGCGCATGGCCGGCGGTGCCGTTGATCCACGCGGCTTCGGGTGCCGGCGCGTGCTGGTCGCTGAAATACAAGCTTGCATCGCCGCCGGAGGGCGAGAGGACGCGGCGCAGGATTTGCGGCGCGTCCTCGTAGCGGCCGGCGATCATCGTGCCGATGCAATCGGTGAAGCCCATGCGCGCGACGCGACGGGCTTCGTCGGGGATGCGGTTGGGCGAGAGATCGGCGACGAAGTTTCCCAGGGCTTCGGTCAGTTTCATGGCTGTCCTCCTCAATGCATCGCCGCAGCGCGCAGCGGCTTCAGGCTGCCGCCCATCTTCACCGAGCCGGGCAGGGGGTGGCCGACGATGCTTTCCGCCAGCTGCGCGACTTCGATCAGCTTCTCCAGATCGACCCCGGTCTCGATGCCCATTTCCTGCAGCATGAACACGAGGTCCTCGGTGCAGACATTGCCGGCCGCTCCCTGGTGCGCGGCGAACGGGCAGCCGCCGAGGCCGGCGACGGTGCTGTCGAATTCGTCGACGCCCATCTCCAGTCCCGCATAGGCGTTGGCGCAACCGAGGCCGCGCGTGTCGTGCAGATGGAGCGCCAGCCGCAGGCCGGGGTAGCGCGCGCGCACCGCTCCGACCAGGCGCTTGATCGACAGCGGCGTCGCCCAGGCCATCGTGTCGGCGAGCGAGATCAGCTTGATCGTGAGCCCGTGCTCCCCGGCAAGCTCAAAGATATTGCCGATCAGGCCAAGCACCCGCTCGTGGGGTATGTCGCCCTCGAAGTTGCAGCCGAACGCCGCCATGATCGAGGCTCGCTCGATCGGCACGTTGTGCTGCTTGTACAGCCGGATCAGGTCGTGCTGCGCGGTTAGATTGTCCTCCATCGAGCGCTGCTGGTTGCGCGCCAGAAACTTTGCCGAGGCGGTGAGCGAGAGCGAGCCCTTGATGTCGAGCACGCCCGTCGCGATCGCGCGCTCAAGGCCCTTGGAGTTGAGCCACAGCCCGGTGTAGCGGATGCCCGGCTTGCGCTTGAAGCGTTGCACCACCTCGCCGGCATCCGCCATGCCGGGCACGCGCGCCGGGTTGACGAAGGAGACGACCTGGATCTGACTCAATCCGGTTTCCGACAGCGCGTCGATCAGCTCGACCTTGCGTTCGGTCGGGATCGGGCCTTTCTCGATCTGAAAACCCTCGCGCGGACCTTCCTCGTTGAGCTGCACGAATTTCGGCATGTCGGACATGGCGGCCCCTCCCGCGAGCGAGCGTGCCGCGTGCGGCGGAGCGTGTCCAGCGGCCGGCTATGCCTCGGGGGCTATACCCAGTGCCCAGGTACCCAGCGGCCCCAGCGATCGTAGTGCGGCCGCACCCATCGGGCGTATGGGGCGGGCGCGACTACGACGGGCGGCGGGGCGACCGCGACGATCGGCGGTGGCGCGACCACGACGGGCGGCGGCGCCACGACAATGGGCGGCCCGACGACGACGCCTCCCCGCCAGCCCCAGCCCCACCCTCCGCGCCACCAGGCGTGCGCGGGCGGCGCCGCAAGCAGCGGGACCAGCAGCGCGCAGGCGGGGAACATCCACGCCGCAGCGCGTCGCGCATGGGTCATGGCTCGGGTCATGGCGAAACCTCCGGCGAACTCCAGGCGGTCTGCTACCGGCCGAATGTATCAGCGATGTTGCTCGATCGTGGCGGGGTGTTGCATCGCCGGGTTCACCGCCGCTCCAAGGTCGGGTGCGGTCCGTCGATCAGCGAATATTCCTCCAGCAACTCCGCGTGGATAAGTCGGCGCATGATCTTGCCTTGCGGGTTGCGCGGCAGCCCCGCCCGCATGAGGAACGCGCGCGGGTGCTTGTGGCGCGACAGCGCGCCAAGGGAAGCGCGGGCGCGCTCTGGCCAGCCTGCGTCGGCGGTCTCGGCGACCGCGACGATGACCTCGCCCCAGTATTCCGACGGCAGCGACACGATGGCGATTGCGCCCGGTCCGGCGGTGCCGGCGAGCGCCTGCTCGATCTCGTCGGGATGGATCTTGTAGCCGCCGGACTTGATGATGTCGGCCATGCGCCCGACCAGGTGCAGCCGGCCGCGCGCGTCGATGCGGCCGAGATCGCCGGTGGCGTGGAAGCCGTCCGCCGGCAGCGGGTGAAAGCCGTTCGCGTCGGCGTGGCCGATCGACATGTGCCGCCCGCGCAGATGCACCTCGCCGATTTCCTGCATCGTGCAGGGTGCGCCGTCCTCGCCTCGGATTTCTATCTCGACGCCGGTGCCGGGATAGCCGACGCACACGCCGTCCCGCGGCGGCTCCTGCGTATAGTAGGCGTCGCATTCGTCGGGCGACAGGGCCGCGATCGGGTTGTTGATCTCGGATTTTCCGTAGGTCACGCGGATCACCGGGCCGAACAGATCGCGCGCCTTGGCGTACAGCGCCGGCGTGAGCGGCGCGGTGCCGCAGAACACCGTGCGGATGCCGAGGAAATGCCGGCCCTCAAAGACAGAAACCAGCTTGGCGAGCACCGTCGGCGGGGCGAAGATGTGGTCGATTTCGCCCGCGTCGAGCAGGCGCGTGACGCGCGGGATGTCCACCCCGTCGAGCAGCACGAATGCCGCACCCCGGTCGTTGAAGGCGTGGGCGAGCAGGCCGGCGCCGTGGATGAACGGCGTCATCAGCAGGATGCGGCTGCCCGGGCCGGGCATGGTGCTGAAGCTCGCGCGCTGCAAGAGATTGCCGATGAAACGAGCCTCGTGCGTGGTGATGATCGCCTTGGGCGCGCCCGTGGTGCCGGAGGTGAAGCCGATGCGCGCCCAGGCCTCGCCCGGTACCGGCGGCAGCGCGGCGAGGTCGCCGGGCGCTTCAGGGATGTCCTCGATAGCCAGCGCCTCGCAGCCGAGATCGCGGAACGCCCCAGCCTCGCCCCGCGTGGTGAGCACGAGGCGCGCGGCCGACAGAGCGAGCGCGTGACGCCGCTCGGCCTCGGTGTACCCAGGGCTCAGCGCGGTCTCCGCGACACCGGCGAGGCGCAGCCCCACGGCCGTCCACACCGCGGGGATGCCGTTGCGCAGCGAGGTCGCGACCGGCTGCCCGGGCCGCAGGCCGCGCTCGCGCAGCAGATGCGCGACGCGCGCGGCGCGGCCCGCCAGTTCGCGAAAGGTGATGCCGCGCTCGCCGTCATGCACCGCGATCCGTTCGGCATGGGCGTTCGTGGTGGCGAGCAGGTCGCTCGCCCACGGGATCGTGGCCAGCATCGCCGGGGAGCTATTTCTCCGCGGTGACGGGATTGCGCAGCACGCCGACGCCGGTGACTTCCACTTCCACATTGTCGCCCGGCTTCAGCCATTTCGGCGGCTTGAAATAGGCGCCGACGCCGCCCGTGGTGCCGGTGACGATCACGTCGCCGGGTTCAAGCTGGGTGAAGGTCGAGCAGTATTCGATCAGCGTGGGGATGTCGAAGCAGAGATCGCTGACCGGCGCGCGCTGCCGCTCCTCGCCGTTGACGCGGGTGAGCAGCGTGCTCTCTCGGATGTCGGCGATTTCGTCCGGCGTCACCAGCCAGGGGCCGAACGCGCCGGAGTGGTAGAAATTCTTGCCCGGCGTGAACTGGCCGGAATGGCGCTGCCACTCGCGGATCGAGCCGTCATTGTAGCAAGAGTAGCCGGCGATCACGCTCTGCCAATCGGCCTTCTTGACGTGCCGGCAGGTCTTGCCGATGACGACGGCGAGTTCGCCCTCGTAGTCGAAGGTTTCCGACGCCTTCGGCGCGATCATCGCCTCGCCGTGGCCGACCTGGCTGTTGGGAAAGCGGACAAAGATGATCGGCTTCTCCGGCGGCTCGCGCCCGCCCTCGGCGATGTGCGTCATGTAGTTCAACCCGACGCAGAGGATTTTCTCCGGATTTGGGATCGGCGGCAGCAAGGTGACGGCGTCGAGCTGGAAGTCGGCCGGCTTGCCCGCGTCGGATTTCAGCGAGACGAGCTGTGCGAGCGCGTCGCGCAGGCTCGGCGCCTTGGCGCCGCAATCGATCACGCCCGAGCCGTTGACGATGCCCCAGCTCGCGCGCCCGTCGGGGCGGCGGAAACTGACGAGTTTCATGGCGGTGCTCTCCTCCCGATCCGCCGCCATCGTTACGCGCTGCCCGCTCGCTCGGCAAGCGGGGCGGGCTTGACCTCCCGGTAGTATTGCGGCGCCTCCTCGCGGCGGAACATGCCGTAGTCGCGCACCACCCGCACGCGCCGGTGCCGCACCTCCGGCGGGACGGAAGCGAGATCCTCGCGCGCCGCCTCGCGCCACGCCAGCATCAGGAGCAGCCTGCCCGGCGTCAGGATGGCATCGAACAGGTCCCAGCTTACCAGCCCCATCGCGCCGTCGCGCAGGCCGAGCCAGCCGGCGATCTGCTCGGGCGAGGCGTTGGCCGGCATGTCCGCCGGGCGCTGCATCTCGACGATCGAGATGGCGCGCGCCTCGCCCGTTTCGGTCTCGTCGAGGCGCTGCTCGCGCAGATGCTGGCCCGGCGGAACGTGGGTGTCCGACACGACCTGGCCGACGCGGAGGTGGTAGTCGGAAAATATCTCGAAGCGGCCCTTCTCCTGCACCTCGTGATGCAGTGCCTGGGTGCGCCAGCGCACCAGCGATTTCTCGTCGCGCCAGGTGGACAGCGAGAGAATCCAGCCGGGCCGGCGCAGCGAGCCGTAGCGAATGTTGTCGATGAAGCCGTCGATCCTTTCGAGCTCGGGCTTCAGCAACTTGGCCTGTCCGAGATAGTCGTCGAATTTCTCGCTTTTCGGATGGACTTCGAAGAGCACGATGAACATCACAATCCTCCCGGTTCGTCGCCGCCGCGAAGAAACGTCTCGGCCTCGCGGTAGAGCGCGTAGCGGCCCTCCTCAAGATGCAGCAGATGGCCGGCGCGCGCGATCTTGACGTCACGCCGGATCGGGGCGGCGGACAGTGCGTCCAACAGCCACGCGGCGTCGGCGTCGGTGCACAGGCTGTCCCAATTTCCTCGCACGATGGCGACCGGCGAGCGGATCAATCCCGGATCATAGGCGAGCCGGCCGGCCCAGGCGTCCTGGATGTCCTGCAGCGGGCCGAGCGGCACGCGCACCGCGGGCGGCGTGCGCGCGCGGCTCGCGGTGTCGCCGTCGAGATAGGCTTCGCTCCATCGGGAAAAGTGGTGTTCGAGCATGACGGGGGCTTCGTCTTTCGGCGTGTCGGCGATGAAACGGTTCCATTGGTCCTGCACGGAGACCAGCTTCCAGGCTGGTAGGATTGGCGGCGCCGATTGCCCGTCACGGCGCGCGATCGGTCCGAAGAACACCATGCGACGGACGAGATCGGGGCAGCGCCCGGCGAAGCGGCCGGCGGCGATGGTGCCCCAGGAATGAGCGATGATCGACAGCGCGCTCGTCGCGTGATGCGCGATGATGAAGCGTACCGCCGCCTCGATCTGCCGGCTGGCGTCCTCGGCGCGGCCGAGCGGCTCGGCCGCGTTTGCCGGCTCCCGCATCTCGGGGTGAGGGTCGGACAGGCCGTAGCCGTGGAAGTCGAACCCCCAGACGTGGAAGCCCGAGGCGCACAACTCGTCGCGCCAGGAGCGGCCGTCGAAGCGGTGAGCTATGGAGGTGGCGGAGGGAAAGGTCGCGCCGTGTACGTAAAGCACGACGGGCGCGTTGCTCGCGTTGTGCTGCGGCGGCAGATGGCGCAGGAACAGCTCGAGCCCGGCGTGATGGCTCGGGATGCGAAAGTGCCGCTCGCGTGGGTCCAGCTTCACGTCGGTCGCCGGGGTCCGTTCCAGCATGTCTGTCGCCTCCTTTTCGGCTGCCCGGAAAATGGTGGCGAATGCGGGGAGTGTCTCGCCGGATCGCTTCGGCCGCGCCCGAAGTTTCCCGGTGCCTCGGATTGGCGCGGGCAGGGGCTTCGTGGGAAGCTCGCGTGACGGCACATCGGCACGAGGGGGATGGAAATGTCGGCAACCGCGAAAGAAGCGCCGCTTACCGTCGGCAGCGGCGAGTATCGCTACGAACTGGTGGAGGACTGGGCGAAGCTGCCGCCGGGCTGGTCGTTCCGGGAAGTCGGCGCCGTCGGTACCGACGCCAACGACAATGTCTACGTGTTCAATCGCGGCGAGCATCCGATGATGGTGTTCGACCGGAACGGCAATTTTTTGCGCTCCTGGGGCGAGGGCGTGTTTCCGCGCGCGCACGGCTTGCATGTGGCGCCGGACGATACGTTGTGGCTGACCGATGACGGCGACCACTCGGTGCGCCACTGCACGTTGGACGGCAAGGTGCTTCTCACCTTGGGCGTGCCCGGCAAGCCGACGCCATATATGAGCGGCGAGCCGTTCCATCGCTGCACGCACACCGCGCTGGCGCCGAACGGCGATCTCTACGTGTCGGACGGCTACGGCAACTCGCGCGTGCATAAATTCTCGCCGGGCGGCAAGCTGCTGATGTCGTGGGGCGGGCCGGGTACCGATCCCGGCGAGTTCAACATCATCCACAACATCACCTGCGACGGCGACGGCTGGGTCTATGTGGCGGATCGCGAGAACCATCGCGTGCAGGTGTTCGACGGCAACGGGCGCTACGAGACGCAGTGGAACAATCTGCACCGGCCGTGCGGCTTGTTCATGCCGCGCGGCAGATGTCCGGTGTGCTATATCGGCGAGCTGGGGCCGGGGATGCCGGTGAACCGCGACATGCCCAATCTCGGGCCGCGCTTGTCGATCGTCGACAACACCGGCAAGCGCATCGCGCGCATCGGCGCGCTGCATCCGGGGCTGGAGGCGGGGGCGTTCCTCGCGCCGCACGGGATCTGCGTCGATACGCGCGGGGATATTTATGTCGGCGAGGTGAGCTGGACCAATTGGACGACGAGTTTCCCCGATACGCCGCGCCCGGCCGAGATCCGGTCGTTGCAGAAGTTTCGCAAAGTGGGGTGATGACTGGATCGGGGCGCGCGACCCCCTCACCCCGGCCCTCTCCCCCAAGCAGGGGAGAGGGAGAAGACGTCAGTCTATCGCTGCGTGAACCAAATTGCTCACGCGGTCCATGCGCGTCGAGTGCCAGGGGTCGGGGGCGACGTAGTTGGTGAGATAGGCGAAAGAAACGCCGCTCTCGGGATCGGCCCAGCAATAGGAGGAACCGACGCCGCCGTGGCCGAAGGTGCCGGGGAAGGCGAGGCTGCCGAGGCCGCGGATGCGCTCGCCCACGCCGCGCGAGTGCGGGCCGATGCCGCGATGCATCGGGATGCCCGCCATGTAGACGTCCGGCCGGTCGCCGGTGAAGTCGCGCGTGACGAACTCGATGAGGCGCGGCGAGAACAGGCGCACATCGCCGAGCCGGCCCTTGTTGGCGAGTGCCTGATAGAACGTAGCCATGCCGCGCGCGGTCGCGAAGCCGCCGCCATGCGGCAGGCCGGCCTCGCGGAATTCGGGGCTGTTGTCGCGCGTCTCGCCGTCCGCCGGCGCGTAGACGTCGGCGCAGCGCGATTGCTGGGCGCGTGGCACGCCGACGAAGATGTCGTTCTCGAGGCCGAGCGGCGCGATCACGCGCTCGCGGATCACGTCGCGGAAATCGCGGCCGGTGACGGCTTCGAGGACCATCGCGATGGTCAGATGCGCGCTGCGCGGGTGGTATTGCGTCTGGCTGCGGGGCGTCCATTCGAGCGAGAAATCGCACACCTCGCGGCGCATCAGCGCATGATCGGCCCAGGAGGAGCGCGTGCAGTTGGCGGAGGGGAAACCCGCCTGGTGCGTCGCCACCTCGAAGATGGTGATGTCGCCTTTTCCCCGCGCGGCGAAGTCGGGAATGTGGTCGGCGACCTTGTCGGTGATGGAGACGAGGCCCTCCTCGATCAGGCTCCACAGCGCGGCCGTGGTAAGCACCTTGGTGTTGGAGAACAGCAGGAACAGCGTGTCGTCCGTCGCCTCCCGGCTGGGCTCGGTGCTGGCCCGGCCATAGCTGCGGAACAGGGCGAGCTTGCCGTGCCGCGCGATGGCGATTTGCGCGCCGGGATAGCGGCCGTCCTCGATGTGCCGCTTGATGAGCCGGTCGAGATGCTCGAGCGGCCGTGGCGCGAAGCCGAGGGAAGCCGGGTCGGCGGCGGGCAGGGGAGAGGGCATGGCACGCGGCTCCGCTTGTTCTTGGATCGTTGGCTGCTGACCGGGCGATGCTAAGCCGTGGCGCGCCGCCGTGCCAGCCGCCGCTTGTGCGCGCGGGCGGGATCGGGTGTCATCGTCGGAAACGGGGAGACGAACATGAGCACGATCGCTTTCATCGGCCTCGGCAACATGGGCGGTCCGATGGCGGCCAACCTGGTGCGTGCGGGACATGACGTGACCGGGTTCGACCTCAACCCCGCCGGCCTGCAGGCGCTGGTGGCGGCCGGCGGCAAGCAGGCGGCGAGTGCGGGGGAGGCGGCGCAGGCGGCGGAAATCGTCATCACCATGCTGCCGGCGGGCGAGCACGTGCGCGCGGTGTGGACCGGGCAGGGCGGGCTGATCGACGTGGTGAAGCGGCGCGGCGGGGAGAGGCCGCTGCTGATCGACTGCTCGACGATCGATGTCGAGAGCGCGCGTGCGGTGGCCGAGGAGGCGCGCGCGGCGGGTCTCGACATGCTCGACGCGCCGGTCTCCGGCGGGGTCGGCGGCGCGCAGGCGGGGACGCTCACCTTTATGGTCGGCGGGCCGGACGCGGGATTTGCGCGCGGCGAGGCGATCCTCAAGGCGATGGGCAAGAACATCGTCCATGCCGGCGCGTCGGGGGCCGGGCAGGCGGCGAAGATCTGCAACAACATGATGCTGGCGATCAACATGGAGGGGCTCGCGGAAGGGCTGGTGCTCGCGACCAAGCTCGGATTGGATCATGCGAAACTGTTCCAGATCGCCTCCACCTCGTCGGGACAGAGCTGGGCCCTGACGGCGTATTGCCCATCGCCTGGGTTGGTGCCGACCGCGCCCTCGAACCGCGACTACGCCGCCGGGTTCGCCACCGCGCTGATGCTGAAGGACGTGATGCTGTCGCAGGCGGCGGCGGAGGCGGTGGACGCGCCGACGCCGCTCGGGGCGCATGTCGCCAAGCTGTACGCGGCGTTGGCTGATGCGGGCGAGGCGGGGCGGGATTTTTCCGCGATCTATCCCTGGCTCGCCAAGCAGGCGCGGGGCTCGGTCGGGGAGGGTTGAATGAGCACGGCGAACCTCAAGGCGGCGCGCGATTTCCTGCTGACCCATCGCGC
Source organism: uncultured Alphaproteobacteria bacterium (assembly GCA_963795435.1). Taxonomy (GTDB): domain Bacteria; phylum Pseudomonadota; class Alphaproteobacteria; order Acetobacterales; family Acetobacteraceae; genus JAFKFI01. The sequence goes on along the minus strand of CAWCHV010000007.1, from coordinate 745,780 downwards.
CGACTACGAGACGGCGTACCGCGACTTCCGCTGGCCCGTGCTGGAGCAATTCAACTGGGCGCTGGACTGGTTCGACGCGGCGCTGGTGCAAGGCGACGCGGCGAGCCGGCCCGCGCTGACCATCGTGGGCGACGGGGCAGCGAGCCTCACCTTTGCCGAGTTGTCGGAGCGGTCGAACCGCGTCGCCAACGGGCTGCGCGCGCTCGGCGTGCGGCGCGGCGACCGTGTGCTCTTGATGCTCGGCAATGTGGTGCCGTTGTGGGAGACCGTGCTCGCGGCGATGAAGCTCGGCGCGGTGGTGATCCCAGCCACCACCCTGCTCATGCCGGCGGATTTGCGCGACCGGGTGAGCCGGGGACGGGTGCGCCATCTCATCACCTCGGCGTCCGACGCGCCGAAAATCGAGGGACTTTCAGACGATGTGACAAGGATCGCGACCGGCGACGCGCCGGCCGGCTGGCATCGCTACGACGATCTGCTGCGCGCGGACGCAGCCTTCGCGCCCGACGGGGAGACGAACGCGGCCGATCCGCTGCCGCTGTATTTCACCTCGGGCACCACGGCGCGGCCGAAACTGGTGCTGCACAGCCACGGCAGCTACGCGGCGGGGCATCTCTCGACGATGTACTGGATCGGGCTCAAGCCGGGCGACGTGCATCTCAACATCTCCTCGCCGGGCTGGGCAAAGCACGCCTGGAGTTCGGTGTTCACGCCGTGGCTCGCCGGGGCGACGGTGTTCGTGCTGAACCAGCCGCGCTTTTCCGCGCGCGCCTTGCTCGATGCGGTGACGGCGCACGGCGTCACGACGATCTGCGCGCCGCCGACGGTCTGGCGCATGGTGATCCAGGAGGACATGACGGCTTGGAAGACCAAGCTGCGCGAGGCGCTGTCGGCCGGCGAGCCGCTCAATCCGGAGGTGTTCGACCGGGTGAAGGCGGCGTGGGGCCTCGAACTGCGCGACGGCTACGGCCAGACCGAGACGACGTTGCAGGTCGGCAATTCTCCGGGGACGAGAATAAAGCCGGGCTCGATGGGACGGCCGATGCCGGGCTATCGCATCCGCATCCTCGATCCCGACGACAACGAAGCGGAGGAAGGCCAGATCGGCATCGCGCTCGACGATCCGCCGGCCGGGCTGATGCGCGGCTACCAGACCGAGGCCGGCACGATCGAGCCGCTATCGGGCGCGTTCTATCACACCGGCGACGTGGCCTCGCGCGACGCCGACGGCTATCTCACCTACGTCGGGCGTGCGGACGACGTGTTCAAAGCGTCCGACTATCGCATCAGCCCGTTCGAGCTGGAGAGCGCGTTGATTGAGCACGCCGCGGTGGCGGAGGCCGCCGTGGTGCCGGCGCCCGACCCGATCCGGCTGGCGGTGCCGAAGGCGTACGTGATCCTCGTGGAGGGCGCGGAGCCGAATCGCGAGACGGCGCTGGCGATCTTTCAGCACCTGCGCGAGCGGCTGGCGCCGTTCAAGCGCGTGCGGCGGATCGAGTTCGCCGATTTGCCGAAGACGATCTCGGGGAAGATCCGCCGGGTGGAACTGCGTCAGGCGGAGGAGCGGCAGGCGAGCACGGGCGCGCGTGCAGTGGGCGAGTTTCGCGAGGAGGATTTTCCCGAGTTGCGGTGAGTGCGCGTAGCCTACCCCAAGCGCCGCTTGGGCGGGGGTGGGGGAGGATAGCGGCCCATCTTGGAATTCCAGTAGGCCCATGAGCGCGGGTCGATGATGCCGGGCGGGGCGCGGTCGAGGGCCTCGCGAAAATCCTCGTCCGACACGTAGCGGCGTAGCACCTTCATGTCCTCGTGCGTGGCATGCGCCATCGCATACGCCATGAAACGCACCGGGTCTTCAAGGGCTTCGGTGGGTGACTCGAACCACACGATCCGGCGCGCTACGGTTTCCGTCTCGGGGGTGAGCGGAATCGGTTTCATGGTGCTGTCTCGCCTTGCACGCCGATCGTCGGCAGGCGGTCGAGATCGACGTCGCGCGCCGCTCTGGCTAGGCGATCCTTGGTCGCTCGCGGAAGGCGGTGGAGATTGCCGTCGTCGAAGAAGGACAGCGCCTTGAGCGTGATCTGCGGGTTGAATTGCGGGCCGTAGATCGCCTTGGCGCTGGCCAGCGCGGTCGGAAGATCGATGCGCCCGTCCTGCAGAATGGCTTCAATATCGGTATAGTCCTTGGCTTCCGCGCGCTGTTGCACCACGGACGCTTTCGTTCCGGCGAGGTCGAGCAGGGAGGCGATCCGCAATCCGTTGTCCGGCGCAATCTGTGGCGGTGCGAGGCGCGCGATACCGGGAACGCCAAAGAACGACAGCTGCACCGGACCGCCGCGATCAACGATGCCGCTCAACGTATTCGGCGCCCGTTGCGTGATCGTTGCCGCCGCCATGAAGGCAATGGCGTCCGTCAGATGTGCCGGATCGAATGGCCGGTCTCCGAAGAAATCGAAATCCACGGATTGACGATGGCCGAGATGAAGCGCGATGGCAGTCCCGCCATAGAGCACGAACTCGACCGGAATTTCGGCAAGCTCGTGCCAAAGCCGTCGCTGCGGCTCCGGCAGTATGTCGAGGCGCGGTGTGAAACTCGCAGTCATACCGTTCCAATATAGCGCCGAGCCGGTCGGAATGCAGCGGTGCGCCGACCGCTCAGAACGCGATCTCGTACTCCAGCTTCCAACGCACCGCGCCGCGCGGGGCGCCGGAGCTGAGGCCGAACTGGTAGCCGGCCTCGTAGCGGAGCGCGCCATACGGGGCGAAATTCGCGGCGCCGACCAGCACGGGGCCGATCGAGTTGTACTGCGTGTTGAACCGGCCGGCGTGGGCAAGGTCGTTGATGACGCTGTACGCCTCGAAGCCGGGTGCGGCGAGCGGGCTGGCGAGCCACACCGACTGCCACGCGCCGGCGAAGCCCGTGCCATTGGTGTGATTGTGGCCGACCTCGCGACTCAGGAACAGGTTGAGCGTGTGCAGCGTGTCGATGCCGAGCACATCGTCGAGCTCCTTCTGCACGATCGGCCCGGCGGTGAACGAGTTCGGCTCGTCCTTGAGGAGCGATTGCGAGTACTCGGCAAACAGGCCGGCATCGACGAAATACTTGCCCTGCGGCGTGAGCTGGAAGGTGTTCTCCAGCGTGATCGCGGTCCATTTGTCGCGGCCGTTCACGGTGTTGCGCTCGAACTCGAGCTCCGGCTCCCAGAACGGCAGCACGGCGTAGCCGATCTCATAGGTCTGGCTCCGCAGGGCGTTGTTGGGCGACCCCTTCCGGTCGATGGTGGCGAGCCCGTTCCACTCGAACTCCAATTCACCGAACTCGACGATCGGCGAATGGACCTTGAGCTCGGCGAAGCCGGCGCGTGGTGGTATCGCGAGAGAGGCGAGCGCGGCGGCGGCGATTCGACAGGCGGCGCGGGCGCTCATTTCGCGACGATGTGGCCGCGCGCCGTCTTCGGGTTGAAGTCGCCGAAGAACTCGTAGGTGCCGGGGCGGAGCGGGCCGACATAGACGGTAATCTGTGAATTTGCCGCCACGACCTTCTCGCGCCGCAAATCGCCGCTCTCGAATTCCTCCGGTGTGGCATCGGCGTTGATCACTGTGAGCTCGATCTTCTGCCCGGCCGGAACCTCCAAGGTCTCGGGCTCGAAGCGATGGTTGCGGATGGTGAGCGATGCGGTGGCGTTCTGCGCCGAGGCCGCGCCGGCCGAAAGGTTGATCGCGAGGGCGGTGGCCAGGATCGAAATCCGATGCAACGGGCGTCTCCAGTTGAGAACGCCTATCATCCGCATGATTTCCCACGCTGGCAAGTCCCGTTCGGTCCGGCACCGATCAGCTTTCGATTTCCTCCCGCAACATCTCGAGGGTGAGCCATTGCTCCTCGGCTTCTGCGAGCGATTGCTCGGCGCGGGCGAGGGCAGCGGAGCCGGCCTGAAAGCCGGCGGGATCGCGGGCGTAGAAATCGGGGTCGGCGAGGGCGGCGTGCAGGCGCGTGATCTCGGATTGCAGTTCGTCGATGCGCGCGGGGAGGGTGTCGAGGGCGTGCCGCTCCTTGAACGAGAGGCGGCGTGGGCGAGCCCGGATCCGGGCAATCTCACCCTCCGGCTGAGCCCGGATCCGGGTAATGCCGGGGGGTGATTGAGCCCGGATCCGGGTAATCGCGGCGGGCGAAGAACCCGGATTCGGGCGTTGCTCGGCGGCGCCGGCGCGCTGCGCCAGCATGTCGCTGTAGCCGCCGGCGTATTCGACCCACCGACCCTCGCCCTCGGTCGCGATCACGGAAGTGACCACACGGTCGAGGAAGTCCCGGTCGTGGCTGACCAATAGCACGGTGCCGGGATAGTCGGCGAGGAGTTCCTGCAGGAGGTCGAGCGTTTCGAGATCGAGGTCGTTGGTCGGCTCATCCAGCACCAAAAGGTTGGCGGGTTTGGCCAGCGCGCGGGCGAGCATGAGCCGACCGCGCTCGCCGCCCGACAGCACGCCGACCGGGGTGTTGGCCTGCTCGGGGCCGAACAGGAAGTCCTTCATGTAGCCGATGACGTGGCGCGACTGGCCGCCGACCACCACCTTGTCGCCGCCGCCTCCGGTGAGCGTGTCGGCAAGGGTCGCGGCGGGGTCGAGGCTCTCGCGGCGCTGGTCGAGCGTGACCGTCTCCAGGTTGGCGCCGAGGCGGATTTCGCCGGAATCGGGGGCCAGCGCGCCGGTCAGCAGGTTGAGCAGGGTGGTCTTGCCGGCCCCGTTGGGGCCGACGATGCCGAGCCGGTCGCCGCGCAGCACGCGGGTCGAGAGGTCGCGCACCACGGGCCGGCCCTCCCACGCCTTTCTCACATGCTCGGCCACGATCACGAGCTTGCCCGAGAGTTCCGTCTCGCTCGCCGCCATGCGGACCGTGGCGGGGGCGCCGAGTTGCTCGCGGCGCTTCCGGCGGAGACCGTGCAGGTCGGCGAGGCGCTTCTGGTTGCGCTTGCGCCGGGCGGTAACGCCGTAGCGCAGCCAGTCCTCCTCCATCGCGATCTTGCGGCCGAGCTTGTGCCGGTCGCGCTCCTCCTGGTCCAGCACCTCGTCGCGCCAGGTCTCGAAGGAGGCGAACCCGCGGTCGAGCCGGCGTGTGGCACCCCGGTCGAGCCAGACGATGCCGCGCGACAGGGCTTCGAGCAGGCGCCGATCATGGCTGACGATTACGAGGCCGGAGCGCAGCGAGGCGAGTTCCGCCTGCAGCCACTCGATCGCGGGGAGATCGAGGTGATTGGTGGGTTCGTCGAGCAGGAGAATATCGGGCGCGGGAGCGAGGACACGGGCCAGCGCGGCGCGGCGGGCCTCTCCGCCCGAGAGGCGTGCAGTGGCTTCCTCGCCGGTGAGGCCGAGCTGCTCGAGCAGGGTGCGAGCGCGGTGCGGATCGTCACCGGGGCCGAGGCCGGCTTCGACGTAGGCGAGGGTCGAGGCAAAGCCCGCGAGGTCGGGTTCCTGCGGCAGATAGCGGATGGTGGCGCCGGGATGGACGAAGCGGGTGCCGGAATCGGGCTGGATCAGCCCGGCGGCGATCTTCAGCAGGGTGGATTTGCCTGAGCCGTTGCGGCCGACCAGGCACACGCGGTCGCCCGCCGAGACGGCGAGCTCCGCCCCGGCCAGCAGCGGGGTGGTGCCGAAGCCGAGGTCGATCGCCTGGAGGTGCAGCAAGGGGGGAGCCATCGCGCTGACTTGGACTGCGGCCCGCCGTTGTGGCAAGGGGCGTTGCGGGAAATCGCGCCGAGGAAACCCGATGCACCTGACACGCCGCGCCTCGCTCGGGCTGCTCGCCGCCGCCGGGATCGCACCCCGCGCGCTGGCGGCCGAGAGCTTGCGGCTCGGCCTGCTGCACACCCTCTCGCCCGCGCCGTTCTATATCGCCGAGGTGCGCGGCTATTTCCGCGACGAGGGCGTGCCGGTGGAGTTCCGCTTCTTCGAGGCCGCCCAGCCGATCGCCGCGGCGGCGGTGGCGGGCGACATCGACGTCGGCGTGACGGCGCTCACCGGCGGCTTCTTTTCCCTCGCCGGCAAGGGCGCGCTGCGAGTGATCGGGGGCGGGCTGCACGAGCGGCGGGGTTATGAGGGCTCGGCGGTGCTGGCCTCGGCCAAAGCGTACGCTGGTGGGTTGACCGCGCTCGACGAGCTGCCGGGGCACAGTTTCGCCATCACGCAATACGGCTCGTCGTTCCACTACATGCTGGGGCGGATCGCGGAGGCGGAAAAATTCGATCTTAAGAGCGTCACGTTGCGGCCGTTGCAGCAGGTGCCGAATATGCTGGCGGCGGTCCGCAGCGGGCAGGTGGACGCGACCATCGCCATCGCCTCGCAAGCCAAGCCGCTGGCGGCGAGCGGGGAGGTGAAGATCATCGGCTGGGTGGGCGACGTGGCGCCCTACCAGATCACCGCCGTGTTCACCACCGAGCGCATGATCGCCACAAGCGCCGACGCGCTGCATCGCTTCGCGCGGGCCTACCGGAAGGGTGTGGCGGATTACCGGGAGGCGTTCCTGCGGCGGGACGCGGCGGGCAAGCCGGTGCACGACGCCAAGACCGACGCGGCGATCGCGGCGATCGGCAAATACGTCTTCGCGGGCGACCCCGACGCGGCGCGCAAGATCGTCGATGGGGTGGGATACTACGACCCGGACGCGGCGCTGGATGTCGCGGACGTGACCGCGCAGCTCAAATGGTTCGAGGCGCAGGGCATGGTGAAGGGGGATATCGACCCGGGGAAGATCGTCGATACGCGGTTCATGCCGGTGCTGACGGCGGGATGATGCGGAGCGCGAACCCTCACCCCGACCCTCTCCCGCAAGGGGAGAGGGAGAAGAAAGCCCCCTCCCCTTGAGGGAGGGGGTTGGGGGAGGGGTCGCGCTTACCCTGCGCGGCGTAGAACACGCCTACCGCGATCTCGTGGTGCTCGACGCCATCTCGCTCGATATCCCCCCCGGCGAGGTGACGGTCCTCGTGGGGCCCTCGGGCTGCGGGAAATCGACGTTGCTCGGCATCATGGGCGGGCTGCTGGCGCCCACGCGCGGCGAGGTGCTGTGCGAAGGCGCCGTGGCGGAGGACTGCCTCAACCCGCTGACCTACGTGTTCCAGGATTTTTCTCTCCTCCCCTGGCGAACCGTCGCGGGCAACGTTTCCCTCGTGCTGGAAGGCCGGCTGCCGCGCGAGGCGCGGCGGGCGCGCATCGAGGAGGTGCTGCGGATCGCCGGCCTCGCCGAGTTCGCCCGCGCCTGGCCGCGCCAGCTCTCGGGCGGAATGCGCCAGCGGGTCGGGATCGCGCGGGCGCTGGCGGTGCGGCCGGCCTGCCTCCTGATGGATGAGCCGCTCTCGGCGCTCGACGCGCAGACCCGCGCCCTGCTGCTCGATGAGTTCTCGGAGCTCATCGAGCGGGCCGGAACCACTACGGTCTATGTCACGCACAATCTCGCCGAGGCGGTGCGGCTCGGCCACCAGATCGTCGTCCTGTCGCGCCGACCGGGGCGGGTGCGGCACATCGCGCGGATCGACCGGCCGATCCACGGGCGCAGCGCGAGCGATCCCGACCTGCTGGCGATCGAGGCGGAGCTGTGGCGCATGATCCGCGACGACGCGGCGGCGGCCGACCGGGAGGCGGCCGATGCGGCGGCTTGAGGGGCGCGTGCCGTTCCGTGGCGGCGGATTTTCCCCGCGCGTGCTGCCGGGTGCAGCGGCGGCGACGCTGATCGGGCTCGTTATGCTGTGGCAGGCGGGCGCCTGGGCGGGGGTGATCCCGACCTTGTTCCTGCCGGCCCCGGCGGCGATCGCCGTGGCTCTCTATCAGCTCGCGGTCAGCGGCGAGCTGTGGCGGCATCTCGGCGCCTCCTTGCAGCGCCTGGCGATCGGCTGGAGCATTGGCACGGCGGCGGGGCTGACGGTGGGTCTCGCGGTCGGTCTGTTCTCGGCGGCCCGGGCGCCGGGGATGGCGGTGGTCTCGGCGCTGTTCCCGATCCCGAAGATCGCGCTGGTGCCGCTATTCATCATCTGGTTCGGCATCGGCGAGGGCTCGAAGGACGCGACCCTGGCGTTCGGCGTGTTCTTCCCCACCGTGATTAGCACCGCCGCCGGCATCGACGCGGTGCCGCGCGGGCTGATCCGCACGGCGCAGTCCTTCTCGCTGCCGTTCTGGTCGATCGTCGGCAAGGTGATCCTGCCGGGAGCGCTGCCGGCGATCCTCAGCGGCTTCCGCGTGACGGTCTCCATCGCGATCATCCTGCTGGTGGCCGCCGAGATGATCGGCGCCGAGCGCGGCATCGGCGCCTTCGTGCTCTCGGCGGGCAATCTCTACGACACCGACAATCTGCTGGCCGGGATCGTCATGCTGTCCCTGCTCGGCCTCGCGCTGTCCTGGGTGATCGGGCGGCTGGAGCGGGCGCTGCTGGGCTGGCGATAGGGACGCGGAAGACGTAGCGTCGGGCTTCCATACGATGAGGTGCGACCGATGGCCGGGGACATGACCGCCGATTGGACGCCACGGATGCTCAGCGTGTTTCGCATCGCGGTGGCGCTGCTGTTCCTGCAGCACCCGTTCGCGAAATTCTTCGGCTTCCCGCACGTCGCGATGTTCGACAATCTGCAGCCGTTCTCGCTCATCTGGATTGCCGGGGTGATCGAGCTGGTCGGCAGCATCTTGCTGTTGCTCGGCCTGTTCACCCGGCCCGCCGCGTTCATCCTGTCGGGCGAGATGGCGGTGGCGTATTTCATGGCGCACGCCCCGCGCGGCTTCTTCCCGCTGCTCAACGGCGGCGAGGCGGCGGTTTTCTTCTGCTTCGCCTTTCTCTACCTGGCATTCGCCGGCGCGGGCGTATGGAGCGTGGACCACGCACGGCGAGGCGCCACGGTTCCCCTGCGCGTATAGGCCGGACCTATTCGCGCGCGATCGCCTCGTGGTGGCGGATCACTTCCGCGATGATGAAGGCGAGCAGCTTCTCGGCGAACACCGGATCGAGCTTGGCCGCCTCTGCGCGCGCCCGCAGCTTCGCCACCTGACGCGCCTCCCGGGCGGGGTCGGAGGGGGGCGCCTGGTGCCGCGCCTTCAGCACGCCGACCCGCTGGGTGCATTTGAAGCGCTCGGCGAGGATGTGGATGAGCGCGGCGTCGAGATTGTCGATGGTGTCGCGAATCGCATCGAGTTCCTGGCGAAACGTGAGATCGCCGGCGGTCAGGTGGGCCGTCATGCCTTAGTCCTGTTGCTTTCGGGAAATTCGAGGTTCGCCCCCCGCACTGCCTCGCAGACGGCGCGGGTGACCTCCTTCGTGGTGGCCCTGCCGCCGAGGTCGGGGGTCGTGATGCCGACGGCGCAGACCTGTTCGATGGCGCGCATCAGCAGGTCGGCGGCGGGTTTCTCGCCGAGATGCTCCAGCATCATGGCCGCACTCCACAGGCTGCCGACCGGGTTGGCGATGCCCTTGCCGGTGATGTCGAAGGCGGAGCCGTGGATCGGCTCGAACATCGAGGGGCCGCGACGCTCGGGGTCGATGTTGGCGGTGGGGGCGATGCCCATGCTGCCGGCGAGCGCCGCGGCGAGGTCGGACAGGATGTCGGCGTGCAGGTTGGTCGCGACCACCGTGTCGATGCTGGCGGGGCGGCGCACCATTCGCGCGGCCATCGCGTCGACCAGTTCTTTTTCCCAGGTCACATCTCGGTAACGGCTGGCGACCAGCGCCGCCATCTCGTCCCAGAACACCATGCCGTGCCGCTGGGCGTTGGATTTGGTGACGACGGTGAGGTGCTTTCGCGGCCGGGCGCGGGCCTGCTCGAAGGCAAAGGTGAGAATCCGCTCGACGCCGCGCCGGGTGAAGATCGAGGTCTCGGTGGCGACCTCCTCGGGCAGCCCGCGATGGGCCCGCCCGCCGTGCCCGGCGTACTCGCCCTCCGAGTTCTCGCGGATGATGAGCCAGTCGAGATCGCCCGCCGCCACGTCGCGCAGCGGGCTGGCAACGCCGGGCAGGATGCGGGTGGGCCGCACGTTGGCGTACTGGTCGAGCCCCTGGCAGATCGCCAGCCGCAGCCCCCAGAGGGTCACGTGATCGGGGATGTTGGGATCGCCGACCGCGCCGAAATAGATCGCGTCGGCCGTGCGCATCCAGGCGAGTCCGTCGGGCGGCATCATCGCGCCGTGCTTGCGGTACCAGTTCGAGCCCCAGTCGTACTGGTCGATTTTCAGGGCAAATCCGCCGTCGCGCGCCGCCACTGCGTCCAGCACCTCGAGCCCGGCGGCGATCACCTCGGGGCCGATGCCGTCGGCGGGAATGGCGGCGATCCGGTGCTGGCGCATGAAAATCCTGGTCCCGTGCGGGCGGCAGATTGCCCGCCGACCGCTGGCCCGTCCAGCCATCATCCCCGGACGCGGTTTGGTTAAGACCATCATGCAAGTCAGGCAGGGCAGGGGCTTGGGATTGCCGCGCTGCACGGGCGAACGTCACCCCATCTATTTGGCCATCTGACCTGAAAGGGACAGTCCGATGTATCTCGGCTTGACAAAATTCCTTCCTGGCCTCGCCGGGTTCTCCAGCACACGCCGTATCACCGACGAGCACCTGCTCGGCGGCGCGGACGAAGCCTCGGTGCAGGCGCTGGGCGCCAGCGCGCCGGTGCTGTCGATCTTTTCGCAGGACATTGCGACGCTGTGCCCCGACCTCGTGCATGAGGCGCAGCGCGCGATGGGCCGTCGCGACTGACGCCACGGCGCGCGTTGGGGGCATTGCCCTTCCGCCGTGTCGCCCGGACAATCCCCCGATCGGAACGGGAAGGGGGAATTCGATGGGCAAGCTCGATGGCAAGGTCGCGATCGTCACCGGCGCGGGGCGCGGACTGGGGCGCGCCTATGCGCGGCGGCTGGCCGGGCTCGGGGCCAAGGTCGCGGTCGCGGACGTCAATCTCAAATCCTACGAAGAGTTCGAGGCCGAGGCGAAAGCGATGACCGCCGAGAGCACGGTGGCGGAGATCGAGTCGACGGGCGGCAGCGCCATCGGCATCGAGGTCGATGTCTGCGACGAAAAGGCCGTCAACGCGATGGTCGAGCGCGTGATCGGCGCATGGGGCCGGGTGGACATCCTGGTTGCCAACGCGGGCGGCGGGCGCGGGCGGCCGTTGGACACCAAGGCCAGCGCGCTCGATGCCGGGTTGCTGCAACTCGTCACCGCGATGAACCTGTTCGGCACGGTCTATTCGGTCAACGCGGTGGCGCCGCACATGAAGCGGCAGAAGGGCGGAAAGATCGTCACGGTGAGCTCGGTCGCCGGTCTCGCGCCCTCGGCCGATGGCGGCTACGCGCACTACGGCGCGGCGAAGGCGGCGATCGCGCACTACACGCGCTATCTGGCGCAGGATCTCGGCCCGCACGGCATCACCGTGAACTGCATAGCACCTGGCACCATCACCACCGGGCGGATCGTCGCGATGGTGATGCCGGGCACCAGCGACGCCAACACCAACCGGGCCGACCGGGTCGCCCTCCGTCGTCTCGGAGATGTGGAGGATTGCGCCAAGGTGGTCGAGTTCCTCACCACCGATCTTTCCGATTATGTGACCGGCGTGGTGATCCCGATTGACGGCGGGCTGGTCCGCTCGGCCTGAGGGTTTGGGGAAAAACACGCATGGCCGGGCCGCCGATCCGCATTGCCGTCCTGCACTTCTCGCACGAGACGGTCACGTTCCTCGGCAACGACACGGCGCTCGCCGATTTCATCTACGAGGGCTCGCCCGCCAGGGGCGAGGCGCTGCTGAGATGGGACGCCCGCTCCTACATGGGCGGGTTCGTCCAGGTCGCGCGGGAATATGACGGGGTCGAGCTGGTCGGCATCGAATCGCCGCTCTGGCCGCGAACGGGCACGGGCTCCGGGTGGGTCACGGAGGAGGCCTACGAGACCTTCGTCGGCCGAATGATCGCGGAGATCGCGGCGGAAGGACCGTTCCACGGCGTCTACCTTTGCGTGCATGGCGCGATGGCCGTGCGCGGCGTGCCTCGGCCCGAGGCCGAACTCGCCCGCCGGGTGCGTCAGGCGGTCGGGCCGGATGCGTTCATCGCCGGCACCTTCGATCCGCACGGCAACGAGGACGAGGAGTTCCTGCGGCACGCCGACATGGCGTTCACCGGCAAATACTTCCCGCACTACGACAGCCATTTGCAGGGACAGCGGGCGGCGCGGTGTCTGGTCCGGGCGATCCGCGGCGGCTACCGGCCGGCCACCGCGACGGCGAAGGCGCCGATCATCTCGCCCACGGTGCTGCAATGGACCGGCGCCTCGCCGTGGATGGATCTCGTGCAGCGCGCGCTGATCTGGGAGGCGCGGGAGCCGGACGCCTATGTGAACGTGTTCTTCGGCTTCCCCTGGGCCGACGTGCCGGATGTTGGGATGACCTTCCAGGCCATGACGAACGGCAACCCCGCGCTCGCCGCGCGTATCGCCGACGACATGGCCGGCGTGGCGTGGCGCCTCCGGGCGGCGCTGCTCGGATCGACCACGATCCACACCATCCCGGAGGGAGTGGCGCTGGCGAAGCAGGCGGTGGCGCGGGGCGAAACGCCCGTCGTGCTCGCCGACCACAGCGACCGCTCGGGCTATGCGACCTGGCTGCTGCGGGAGATCGTCCATCAGGGCCTCTCCAACGCCCTGATCGCAACGATCGCGGATGCCGGGGTCATCGCGACGCTCGAGGCGCGCGGCGTGAAGGCAGGGGATGCGTTCGACATGCCGGTCGGCGGGCTGGCGGACCCGTCGGCGGGCCAGCCGGTGCGGATCACCGGGACCGTCCTGAAGGCGTTCGAGAGGGCGGGACAGCTCTGGGTAGGCGTCGGGTTCGGGCGCGGCAACGTGCTGGTAGTCAGCCCCTACCTGGCTCAGATCCAGGAGCCGTCCGAGCTCGACCTGCGCGCCGACAGCTTCCAGGTGATCGCGATCAAGTCGCGCGTCCACTTCCGGCGCGGCTTCGACGACAGCGGCTTCGCGCGGACGATCCTGCTGGTCGAGCCGACCGAGCCCTTTCTCGGAACGGTGCGGCTCGACGCGCTGCCCTACCAGAATGTCGACCTGACGCGGTTCTACCCCTACGGAAACCCAAAGTTCCCGCCTGGCTGACATCCGCGCCCTCGACTACCGGGGTTCGGGCTCGCCGCCCTGCAAGTCGGGCGCGATGGCCGCGTGGTTGAGCAGCGCGACCAGCGACACGCCTCCGATCGTGTTGCCGATCAGGGTGGGGAGCAGGAAGGCGATCAGATAGTCGCCGAACGGGGCGGCGCCGGTGAGCACGGCATAGGCCGCGTCCACCGAGCCGGCGATGATGTGCGACAGTCCGCCGAGCGCCACCACGTACGTCACGATCAGCACGGTGGCGAGCCGGGCGCTGCGTGCGCTCGGCAGCAGCCAGACCATCATCGCGATCAGCCAGCCGGCGAACAGCGCCCGCAGCACGGTCGCGCCGAAGCCGCCCTGCAATGGCGCCACCGAGAGTTCGTGCATCGCCGCGGTGACTTCCGGCCGGAACACGCCTTCCGGCGTCAGCAGCGCCGCGAAGATCCAGGTGCCCACCAGATTGGCCGCCAGGACGATCGCCCAGAGCCGCAAGGTCGCGAGCAGCGTCCGTGTGTCGCGGCGCGTCAGCACCGGCAGGACCGCGGTGAGGGTGCTCTCGGTGAAGAGCTGCTGGCGCCCGAGGATGACGATGATGAAGCCGATGCTGTAGCCGAAGCTGTCGATCAGGTGCCGCGACGGCGCGGCCGGCAAGCCGGCGTGCAGCAGCGACTGGGTGACGAAGGAGAACCCCATCGACAGGCCCGCCGCCAGCCCCGACCAGGCCAGCGCGCCGGCGGTGCGGGCGATCGCCACCTCGCCTTCTTCGCGCACGATCTCATGGATGACGAGCGCGCGCGGCGCCGCGTGGGCGGCGGCCTGGTCCTGCTCGCTTTCGTCGAGATGCGGAGAGTTCGCGCCTGCGTTCTGGTCCATGTGGCGTCCTGTCGGGGAGCGGACTGAACGCGGTTCACCCGGGCATGTTCCTGCGGCGACCAGGGAGCCTATTTCGCTCCGCGCAACGCCGCGTTGACCATCGTGTCGAGGGCGGAGAGGAAGCGCGAGCGGTCCGCCTTGGTGAGAGGCGCCGGGCCGCCCGTGCTGAGGCCGATCTCGCGCATGTGCCGCGCGACGTCCCGCCCGGCGAGGGCGCTGCCGATATTGTCCTCGGTCCATGCCCGTCCGGTCGCCGACAAGGCGCGCGCACCGGCGGCAAGGCAGCGCGAGGCGAGCGGGATATCGGCGGTGACGCAGACATCCGCGCCGGTGATCCGCTCGGCGATCCAGTCATCGGCGACGTCCGCGCCTTCGGGGACCGTGACCAAGGTGACGTTCGGCAGGCCAGGCGGGCGGATCGGGCGGGAGCCGTTGGAGACCACGAACACCGGAACGCCGAGCCGCTGAGCGACGCGATAGGTCTCCTCGCGCACCGGGCAGGCGTCGGCGTCGATGTAGATCGCGGTCATGGATGAGAGCTTACCTGGACGGCCGGCTAGCGTCCCGGGCTCGTTTGAGCTTGTTGCTGGATGAGCCCGCGCGGATGTAGGCTGCGGATGATAGTCGGACGTGTCGTTCCTCAAGACCGCAGAAGGGACAGAGTCATGCCGTTCTATCTTTTCCAGGCAGCGTACAGGGACACCCAGCTCAAGGCGGCGCTGGACGCGCAGTCGGACCGGTCGGAGGCCGCGCGAGTGTTGATCGAGAGCTTCGGCGGCAAGCTGCACCAGTCGTTCATGGCGTTCGGCGAGTGGGACGTGGTCGGAATCCTTGAATTCCCTGATAACGAGTTGGCGGCGGCCGCGATCATGCGCCTTGAATTGACAGGAGTGCATAGCCGCGCGCAGACCACGGTCCTGATCACCAACGACGAGGCGATGCGTGCGATGAGCAAGGCGAAGACGACGCAGACCTCGTATCGACCGCCCTCGGGCTAGTTGGGAGCAGGGCTCGCTGGGCGCGCAGTCGTCAGGAGCCTGATCGCCGGGCCGTCCGGCGCGGGCGGCTCGACATGGCCGATGATCGAGGCGGCGATCCCTGCCGCGGCGAGTGCGTCGATGCAGCGGGCCGCGCTCGTCGCCGGGACGCCGGCGAGCAGGCCGCCTGACGTCTGCGGGTCGATCAGCAGGGCGATCCGCGTGTCGGCCGTAGTCGAGGCCGCGTTGCGTAGCACCCGCAGATTCTCTGGCGCGAGCGTGCTCTCGACACCGCGCGCCGCAAGTTCGAGCGCGCCGCGGAGGGCTGGGAGGGTGTCCAGCGAGAGCGAGGCGGCCACCCCGGAGGCTTCCAGCATCTCGCGCAGATGGCCGGCGAGGCCGAAGCCGGTGACGTCGGTGCAGGCGCGGGCGCCGTGCGCTCGCAAGGTTCGGGCGGCCGCGGCGTTGCTGCTTCGCATCTGCTCGAGCGCCGCCGCCAGCCAACGCGCCTTGGTCAGTCCCCGCATGTTGCCCGCGAGCAGGATGCCGGTGCCCAGCTTCTTGGTCAGCACCAGGGCGTCGCCGGGCCGCAGGCCCGATTTCCGCAGGATGCGCGACGGCTCGGCGAGGCCCGTCACCGCGAAGCCGAGCGCGGGTTCGGCGGCCTCGGCGGTGTGGCCGCCGACCAGGGCGCAGCCGTCGGCCTCCAGCACGGACATCGCCCCCTGCATCATCGCGGTGAGATCGCGGCCCATCTTGCCGCCGGGAGCGTAGGGCAGGGCGGCGATGGCGAGGGCCGTCCAGGGCCGCGCACCCATCGCGTGCAGGTCCGACAGCGCGTGGGCGGCGGCGATCTGGCCGAAAACAAACGGATCGTCGATGAAGGCGCGGAAATGGTCGACGCTTTGCACCACCGCCATGCCGGGCGGCGGCAGCGCCACCGAGGCGTCGTCCGGCTGCTCGAGGGCGACGAGGATGTCCGGGCTCGGCGTGCGGGCGAGATCGGCCAGCGCGAGGCGCAGGGTCTCGGCGCCGACCTTGGCGCCGCAGCCGCCGCAGCGCATCGGGTCGGCGGGGTTTTCCGCCATCGGCTTCATGCGGCCGTACATCCGCATCCAGCGCCGGTCGATGCGGTCCTTCCAGCGCCAGACGAGCTTGCCCTCTACCGCGATGCCGTTGCGCCAGGCGATGGCGCGGCCGTCGCCGAGGCCGAGGATGACCAGTGCCTGCGATTGCGGCTGCCAGCGGCGCAAGGGCCGCCCGCGCGCGGCACGGCGCAGATTGGCGGCGAGCGGAGCGCCGGCGCGCACCGCCCACACTCCGGCCTTCGGCCGCGCCGCGCCCGCGACGCTGGCGCAGTCGCCGGCGGCGAACACGAAGCGATGGCTGGCGCTGCGCAGGCTGCGGCGGACCAGGACGCAGCCCGCGGCGTCGCTGGCGAGGCCGGATTCGGCGAGGAAGGCGGGGGCGACGACGCCAGTGGCCCACAGCACCTCATCGGCGCGCAGGAACGAGCCATCCGACAACGCCAGGGCACCCGACGCGAACGCTCCGGCCTGCACGCCGCAGGCCAACTCGACCCCGGCCTCCACCAGCGCCGAGCGGGCGGTCGCGCGAGCGCGCACGGGGGAACCGGGGAGCGGATCGGCCTCGTTGCACACCAGGGTGAGGCGGAAGCGTCCCCGGAACCGGTGGGCCAGCGCCAGTGCGAGCTCGGTCCCCGCCGGTCCCGCGCCGACGATGGCGATGCGCGCGCCGTCGGCCAGCGCCTGCTCGATCGCCGCGAGACGGTCGAGGAAGCGCCCGATGGGCTTCACGGGCACGCCCTCGTCACCTGGCATGGCGGGCTGGCCGCCGACGTCGATGGAGAGCAGGTCGAACGGGATGTCCGGCCGGCCCGCGACCGCGATGGCGCGGTTCCCGAGGTCGAGCCCGGTCGCCTCGGCCATGATGAGGCGGCCCCCCGAGGCGGCGGCGAGCGGGGCGAGATCGATATGCGCCTCGTCGAAGCCGTATTCGCCGCGGATCAGGCCGGGCAGCATCCCGGAATAGGGCGTGTGCGGCTCGCGCGAGACGATGGTGACGCGCAGGCCCGGTTCGCGGCGCATGGCGAACCGGCGCAGCACCTCGACATGCGCGTGCCCGGCGCCGAGCAGCACGAGATCGGTGGTGATCGGCGCGCCCGGCCGCATGGGCGGATCAGCTCATTCCGGCTGGGTCGCCTTGTGCGCCAGCAGGCCCATGAGGCGGCGGTCGCGCCATTCCTGGCGGACGGCGTGCAGGTTGCGCGGCAATTCCTCGCGCCGCGCAGCCTCCAGCGCGGCGATCAGCTTGGGGGTCCATTTGCGCGGCTTCATCTGCTTCTGCAGGTCGGCGTAGAGCGGGCCGTAGCGCTCGCAGTAGTCGGCGAGCCCGCCGGGCGCGTTGAGGTCGATGGTCTCGAACGGCCCCATGAACGACCAGCGCAGCCCGAGCCCGTGCTTGACGGTGGCGTCGAGGTCGGCCGGGGAGATCACCCCGTCGGCGACCAGCCGGAACGCCTCGGCGAGCAGCGCGCCCTGCAGACGGTTGAGGGCGAAACCCTGCACCTCCTTGGCGACGGTGGCCGGCACCTGGCCGGCGCGGGCCATCAGCGCGCGGGTGCGCTCGACCGCGTCGGGATCGGTCCAGTGTGCCGGGCAGAGTTCGACCAGCGGGACGAGGTAGGGCGGATTGACCGGATGGGCGATCAGGCAGCGCGCCCGGCCGGGGAGATTTTCGGTGAAGGCGCTGGCCGGGATGCCGCTCGAACTGCTGGCGAGCACCGCGTCCGGGGGTGCGGCACGGTCGAGTTCGGCGAACAGCGCCTGTTTGTCGGCGACGCGCTCGGGGCCGTTCTCCTGCACGTGCGCCGCGCCTGCCACCGCGTCGGCCAGCGAGGCCGCCGGGTGGATGCGTGGCATCACGGCGGCGGGCGGCTCGGCGAGCAATCCGGCCTCCCGCAGTTCCGGCAGGCGTTCCGCGATAAAGCGCAGGCCGGCGGGGACCGCCTGCGCTGCGGGATCCCAGAGGCTGACCTCGAAGCCCGCGCGGGCGAAGACGATCGACCAGGAGCGGCCGATCAGGCCCGCGCCGATGACTGCGATCTTAGTCATGCCGATCCTTTCCCATGTTCGGCGCGGATCAGACCAACGCCTTGCGCCCCGCGCAAGGTGGCTTCACCCTTTGCCTGACCTGGGGAGGACGGACGCCATGACGAAGATCGCGGTGCTGGACGACTGGCAGGACAAGGCGCGCGACCTCGCGGACTGGTCGGCGCTGAGCGCGCGGGCGGAGGTGATTTTTTTCCAAAGGGCCTTCGCCGATGTGGACGACGCGGCGGCCAAGCTCGCCGAGTTCGACATTGTTCTCACCATGCGCGAGCGCTCGGCAATCCCGGCGGAGCTGGTGGAGCGGCTGCCCAATCTGAAGATGCTGAGCATCACCGGCGCGCGCGCCGCCTCGATCGACATCAAGGCGCTGCAGACCAAGGGTGTCGTGGTTTGCAACACGGGCGCAGGCGCCGCCGCGCCCTATGCCGGCTCGGCCGCGACCGCCGAGGTGGCGCTCGGCCTGATGATCGCCGCCGTGCGCCGCATCCCGCTCGGCGACGCCGAGATCCGCGCCGGGCACTTTCAGGAGAACGTGCCGCAAGGGTTTGTGCTTGCGGGAAAGACGCTGGGCTTGATCGGCCTGGGCCGGATCGGCGGAACGATGGCGCGGTATGGGATCGCGCTCGGCATGGAGGTGCTCGCCTGGAGTCAGAATCTCGCCGCCGAGCGCGCCCGCGAAGCTGGCGCCACACTGGTCTCGAAGGAGGATCTGCTCGCCCGCGCCGACGTGGTGAGCCTGCATCTCGTGCTGTCCGACCGCACGCGCGGCATCATCGGCGCGGCGGAGTTGGCGCGAATGAAGCCGGGCGCCGTGCTGATCAACACCTCGCGCGGCCCGCTGGTGGACGAGGCGGCGCTGATCGGCGAACTCCGCTCGGGCAGCCTGATCGCCGGCATCGACGTCTACGACCGCGAACCGCTGCCCGCGCATCACCCGCTCCGCACCGCGCCCAACTGCGTGCTGACACCGCATGTCGGCTACGTGGTGGCCGAGGTGATGGCGGATTTCTACAAGCAGCTCATCCAGAACGCGCTCGCCTTCCTGGACGGCAAGCCGGTGCGGGTGATGAGTCCGTAAGGATCGATAATCCCCGAACTGGTCCTCTCGGAATGCGACTGATCGTTAGTAAGCATTCGATTTTATCATTGGGGCTATCGCATATTGTGTCCCTCCAGCCTTCGGATGCCGGCTCAATGGCCTTGAAAATGCCGGATTTTTCCGGCACGATGTCTTGGTCGAAACGTTTGACTAATGGGGAGCGACCGTGCGCGCAATTCTCATCCATCTCGGCCTCATAGGCTGCATTTGTGCAGGGACTCCGTTCCATGCGCATGCTCAGAACAATGAGTGGAAGGGGTCTCTTACAGCACCCACAAACCCGCCCAAACCAGAGCCACCTTATACCCTACGGGGAGAAGATCTTCGCAAAGGTCAGACAGAGGCAGGAACAAAAGGTACGACGACCACTAACACTCAAGATATTCGAGATGTCACTCGAGCAGTTGATCCTGGAAAGAAGTCCCGTTGATCCCGTTGATCGAACTCGGTACGCCAGTAATTAATTGGCATATCTGTTGCATAAGCTGACGGGATAAAGCGTGAACATTTCATTCTTTGCCTCTGTTAGTCTCCTGGTTGGACTGGCGGGGGCGTGTTCAAGCCACCGACCGGGTACTAAATCTGTCGTTCAATCAATGCCAGTCAGCCAAGTGCATTATACTGCTTCGCCAGGAACGCCCAGCTTCGAAGAGACGGTCTCTTATATTAACAATAGGATAAAGTTTGAAGCTTCTGCAGATTGCCACGATTGCGGCTTCGTCGTTGAAGGAGATCGCATACATGCCATAAGTGCCTTTGACAGCGATTTCTCAGCAACTGCCACGGATTTAGATCCGTGGCCCGCGAGGCGATCATTTTGGTTTGATGATCCAGGAATGGCCAGATTTAACTGTAAGAATGCCGGTTGTTCCTTTCAAATTAGTCACAGTCTGCGCTCGAATCAGCGTCGGGAGAAATACGAAAATTCGTTCGCAATCTTCTGCGGCGACGACTGGCGTTCATGCGAGAGGGCTCTCCGCCATCTGTTGCTTATCATGGGCGCAACCCATCAAACTGATCCATTTGCTGCTCATTAGCATCGGTATTTTGGCCCTCGGTCGAAATGATCAACCGTTGAGTCCGACCAACCGTGCCAATCCCATGTGCAATCCGTTGGTTCGCTTGATCACCCGCTTGACCCACCCGGCCGCGGGGTGTCCATTTCTGCCCAAGCACCGATGCGGAGGGAGGGAAAAATGCGCGCCTGGGCCGTGGTCGAGAATGGAGCGCCGCTCAAGGAGATCGAACTGCCGACGCCGGAGCCGAAGGGCACCGAGGTGCTTGTCGAAGTCACCCATTGCGGCGTCTGTCACTCCGACCTGCATATCTGGGAGGGTTACTACGACATCGGCGGCGGCAAGCGGATGTCGCTCGGCGATCGCGGCGTCACCCTGCCACTGGCGATGGGGCACGAGATCGTCGGCCGCGTAGCCAAGCTCGGTCCCGACGCGAAGGGCGTGAAGGTCGGTGATCTGCGGATCGTCTACCCGTGGATCGGGTGCGGGAATTGCGAGAAGTGCCTGGCCGAGGAGGACAACATGTGCGCCGTCGCGGCGCGCAGTCTCGGCGTCTACCAGAACGGCGGCTACGGGACGCACGTGATCGCGCCGCATCCGCGCCACCTGATCGACCCCGGCACGGTCGATCCGGCGGTGGCGGCGACCTATGCGTGCTCCGGGATCACCGTCTACTCGGCCATCAAGAAGGCGATGCCGCTGCCGCCCGACGCGCCGATCGTCGTGGTGGGCGCCGGCGGGCTCGGGATGAACGCCATCGCCGTGCTGAAGGCTCTGAAGCACCGCAACATCGTCGTGGTCGACGTGAGCGCGGAAAAGCGCGAGGCGGCGCTGAAGGCGGGCGCGGCGAAGGTGGTGGACGGCTCGGGCGAGGGTGTCACCAAGCGCATCGTCGAGGCCGCCGGCGGGCCGGTGCAGGCGGTGATCGACCTGGTCAACGGCACCGCCACGGCGCGCTTCGCCTTCGACGCGCTGGGCAAGGGCGGAAAACTGATCCAGGTCGGCCTGTTCGGCGGCGAGCTGACTCTGCCGCTGCCGATCATGGCGATCCGCGCGCTGACCGTCCAGGGCAGCTATGTGGGCAATCCCAAGGAGTTGCGCGAGCTCATTCAGCTGTCGCAGGAGGGCTCGCTAGAGGCCCTGCCGGTCGCCACCGTGCCGCAGGAGCAGGCCAACGACGCGCTGATGCGCCTGCGCGACGGCCGCGTGACGGGCCGGCTGGTCCTCAAATCCGCCGCCGCGTGAGGAGGTGGAAATGGCCGAGACCGTCCGCCGCTCGATCGTGCTCAAGCGCCGGCCGCACGGCAGCCCGCGCGTCGAGGATTTCGAGACCGTCGAGGACAAGATCCCGGAGCCCCAGCCGGGCGAGGTGGTGACCCGCACGCTCTGGCTATCGATCGATCCCTACATGCGGGGACGGCTGAGCGAGCGGAAATCCTACGCCGCCCCGGTGCAGATCGGCGAGGTGATGACCGGCGAGAGCATCGGCGAGGTGATCGCCTCGGCCGCACCCGGCTTCGCGGCCGGAGACGTGGTGGTCGGCTCGCGCGGCTGGCAGACCCATTCGATGACGCCGGGCGAGCGGCTGACCAAGATCGAACCGGGCGGGCCGCCGCTATCGACCTATCTCGGCGTGCTCGGGATGCCGGGCACCACGGCCTATTCCGGCATGAAGGATATCGGCCAGCCCAAGAGCGGCGAGACGGTGGTGATCTCGGCGGCCTCGGGCGCCGTCGGCTCGGTCGCCGGCCAGATCGCCAAGCGTGCGGGCGCGCGCGTTGTCGGCGTCGCAGGCGGGCCGGACAAGTGCTTGTTCGTGCAGGAAACCCTCGGCTTCGATGACTGCGTGGATCACCGCTCGATGGATTTGCGCGAGGAGTTGGAGCGGGCCTGCCCGAACGGCATCGACGTGTATTTCGAGAATGTGGGCGGCGCCGTGCAGGCGGCGGCGGTCGAGTTGCTCAACCCGTTCGCGCGTGTCGTGATGTGCGGCATGGTCTCGCAGTACAACGAGGCCGAACTGCCGCCCGGCCCCAATCTCGGCTTCGTCGTCGGCAAGCGGGTGCGGATCGAGGGGCTGATCGTCAGCGACAAACCCGAGCGCTTCGCCGAATGGCGCGCGCTGGCGCGGCCCTGGGTGGCGGACGGCACCTTGCGTTATCGCGAGGACATCTATGACGGGCTGGAAAATGCTCCGGCGGCGCTCGCCGGCATTCTGTCGGGGCGGAATTTCGGCAAACTGCTGGTGAAGGTGAGCTGAGCGGGCGGCGGCTGACCCCTCACCCCTCACCCCGGCCCTCTCCCCTGAGCAGGGGCGAGGGAGAAGAAGAGCGCTCTCCCCCATCGGGGGAGAAGGGTTGGGTGAGGGGTTCCGCTCCTAGTTGATCTGCCTCGGCGTCGGCGACGCCGGAACCGGCGGGGTGCGGCGGACCAGGCTGATGCCCTCCGCGCCGCGCTCGGCGCGCAGTCGGGGGCGGGCGGTCGGTTCGTCGGCGACCAGCACGGTGCGCAGGAGCGCCGCGAGGAACGAGCGGCCCCAGCCCAGCGGCGAGGCGTGCTCGATCGAGCGCCAGAGGGTGTGCCAGCGTTCTTGCCGCTCCTCGGCGTCCATCCGCAGCGCCGCGTCCAGCGCGTCAGCCATGTCGTCGGGGTCGTGCGGGTTCACCAGCAACGCCGCGTCTAGTTGGCGCGCCGCCCCGGCGAAGCGGGACAGCACGAGGACGCCCGGGTTCCGTGGGTCCTGCGCCGCGACGTATTCCTTGGCGACGAGGTTCATGCCGTCGCGCAGCGGCGTGACCATGCCGACGCGGGCTTCCCGCATGTAGCCGGCCATCGTGCTCCGCGCGCCGGCGCGGGCGACAATGCGCAACGGCGTCCAGTCGGGGTCGCCGAACTCGCTGTTGATGCTGCCGGCCTCGCGATCGAGCGCGGTACGCAGCGCGCGATACGGCCTGACCTCCTTGCGCGAGACGGCGGCGATTTGCAGCAGGGTGATGTGGCGGCACCATTCCGGCCGGGTGTCGAGCAGCCGGCGGTAGCCGGCGAGACGCTGCAGCAGACCCTTGGTAGGGTCGAGCCGGTCCACGCCGAGGATCAGGCGCTGCCCTTGCAGGCTGCGCCGCAGCCGTTCGGTCGGCTGAGCGCGCCACGCGTCGGCCGCCGTCGCGGCGAAATCGTGGGGCTCGATCTCGACTGGGAACACGCCGAGCCGGACACGGCGGCCTGGCACCTGCAACCAGCCGTCGGCGTAGGCGAGCGCCCCGGCCAGCGATTGCGCCGCGGCGGCGAAATTCTCCACGTCGCCCTCGGTCTGGAACCCCAGCAGGTCGGCGGCGAGCAGGTCTCGGATCAGCGAGGCGGCATCCGGGACGTTGGCCAGCAGATCGGTGCCGGGGAAGGGGACATGGAGGAAAAAACCGATCGGGCTGCGCACCCCGCGCGCCCGGAGCATCGCCGGCATCGCCATCAGATGATAGTCGTGCACCCAGATCAAGTCGTCTGGCCGGAGCAGCGGCAAGAGCGCGTCGGCCATCCGCTGGTTGACCTCGCGATAGGCCTGCGCGTCGCGCCGGTCGAACGCCATGAGCTCCGGCATGGTGTGCAACAGCGGCCACAGCAGCCCGTTGGAAAAATTGCTGTAGTAGCGGTCGTGCTCCTCCTGCGTGAGGTCGACCGTGACGAACGAAACCTTGTCGACCTGGGCGACGGTGGCCGCTGCGCTGGCTGCGCTCGGCGCGATGTGGCCGCTCCAGCCGAACCATACGCCGCCCCGCTTGGCCATCAGGCCGTCGAGCGCCACGGCTAGACCGCCTGCCTGACTGCCCGGCGCGGAAGGTGCAGGAACCCGGTTCGAGACCACGACCAGCCGGTTCATTGCACCTCCAATAGCGCGACGGGGAGATCCGCCAGCAAATCGGCGAGCATCAGGCGGCCCGAGTTCCCCGAAAAACCCGATCCGCCCAGAACATCTACTACACGCCGGCCCGTGAGATTACGCGGTAGAATGACTGCGGTTCCCTGCCAACTGCAACGGGTAACGAGAGGTGCTTCGATTAGTCCTTCAAGTCTTGCCGCGAGGCGAGAGACAATTGTGACCATAGCTCGACCTTCATGGGCACGGGCGAACGCAACTGCGTGATCTGCCAATTTTCCTTCCAGCCGGAGTTTCTGATAGCTGCCATTCGCGAACAGCCCCGGCGCGCGGCGGCGGTAGGCGAGTGCCCGGGTAATGATTGCCTGCTTTACCCGCCCGTCCCGCCAATGCCCGAGTAAATCGGCGGGCGAGCCTCCCGTCTCCAGCGCCTGTTCCCGCGCGGCGTAGTCGACCGGCCGGCGATTGTCGGGGTCGACCAGGGAGAAATCCCAGAACTCGGTGCCCTGATAGAGGTCGGGGATGCCTGGGCTGGTCACCCGCAGGACCGTCTGCGCGAGGCCGTTCAGCGCGCCGGCGGGCGCGATCCGTGCCGCGAAGCCGGCGATGTCGTGCGCCATGCGGGCGGCGCGCTCGGGGTCGAGAAGCTGGTCGAGGAACTCCCGGCAAGCCGTTTCGTACGCCACATTCGGCGCCGCCCATTCGGACCGGCGCTTGGCCTCGCGGAGCGATTTCTCCTGCCATCCGGCGACGCGGTCGCGGAACGCGGCCACGCCGTCGCGGTCGTCAGGCGAGAGGTCGAGCGGCCAGGCGGAGACCAGGGTTTGGTACAGCATGATCTCGTCCGCCGGGTCGGGGGCGACGATGCCGTCCACCTCGCGGCGCAATGGCGCGTTGAGCCGCATCCAGCGGGCCAGCGCCGCCTCCCACTCGTCGGGGATCTCGCTCAGCACTGCGAGCCGCGCGCGCGTGTCCTCGCCGCGCTTGTGGTCGTGCGTAGCTGTGGCGAGCAGGGCGCGGGGGAAGCGCCGCCGACGGTCGGCGTTGGCCGAATGGAACGCGTCGGGCGAGATGGCGAATTGGGAGGGCTCCGAGCCGACCTCGTTGCGCGAGAGCAGGCGGCCGTAGCGGTAGAACGCCGTGTCCTCGACCGATTTGGCCGCCGTGGGCGCCGAGAGCTGCTGAAAACGGACCATCGCCCGCAACCATTCCTGACGCCGCGCTCCCGCCGGCACGTCGCGTATCCGCGCGCCGCTGAGCAGGTTCCCGATCAACTCCAGCAACGGCCGGTCCGCCGTGCGCACCGTGCGCCGGGCGCCGGCCATCGCCCAGGCGAGCACGCGGGCATCGACCTCGGAGATGCCGCCCAGCCCGGCATAGATCCGGTAGACCGGAAAATGCACCAGCAGGTCCTCGAGGGCGCGACGCATGGCGGTGAGGGTGAAGTCCCGCGTCGCGAGATCGCGCCGCGCCACGCGGTGCAGGGCAGCGCCGGTGTTGTACAGCTCGCTGAACAGGCTCTCGCGCACCACCTGCCGTCTCGCCGGCCGGACCTCGTCGAGGAACGCGGCGGGGCGGCCGGTGAGCGTGGTCCAGAGAGTGGTGATCTTCTCCTCGCCGGCCGGGTCGTGGAGCACGGCGGAACTATCGTTCATGAAGTCGTAGCCCGTGGTGCCGTCCGTCAGCCAATCGGTCGGCATGTGCTCGTGCGGAGCGAGAATCTTCTCGACCCACAGGATCGCGGGGTCTGGCGGCAGGTCGCGCGGGCGGAACGAGGCGGCGGTCTCTAGGCGGCGGCGCAGCTTGCGGCAATAGGCGCGCGGGTCGGCGAGGCCGTCCACGTGGTCGACCCGCAGGCCGTCGATCAGCCCCTCGGCGTAGAGCTGCAACACATAGGCATGGGTATCGTCGAACACCTGCGGCAACTCGACACGAACGCCCGCCAAGCCATTGATGTCGAAGAAGCGCCGCCAGTTGATCTCGTCCGACGCGGCGCGCCACCAGGCCAGCCTGTAGTTTTGCCGCTCGAGCAGCCGATGCAGCCGCTCGCGGTTCTCTTCCCGGTCCGGCGCATGGGCGTCGAGCAGCGCCGCGATCGCGTCCGGGCTCGCGCGGGCGAAATCGCGCAGCGCCGCCCGCGCCTCCTCGGCCCGGCGGCGCATTCCCTCGCGTCCCCCGGACCCTGGGCCGACGCCGGAGAACCGTTCCGCCAGCTCGGCGAGGCCGGCGTCGTGCAGTATGCCGGCGTATTGGCGCGGGTCGATCGGGAAGCGGTGCGCGTCGTAGGCCGAGACGAACAGCCGCCCATCCTCGGGGTCGAACTTGAGCACGAGGTCGCCGGCGGCCAGCACCTCGCCGTAGCCCGCGCCGAGGAACGGGGCGAGCAGCTTGCCGCGCAGCCAAGCGTCGGGCGGCTCCCAGTCGATGTCGAAATACTCGGCGTACGGACTGGCGCGGCCCCATTCCAGCACGTCGAGCCACCAGGCGTTGTCCGCGCCGCCGACGCCCATGTGGTTGGGCACGATGTCGAGGATCAGCCCCATGCGGTGCGCCCGCAGGGCCTCGACCAGCCGCCGCAGGGCGGGCTCGCCGCCGAGTTCGGGGTTGATCGCGTGGTGGTCGACGATGTCGTAGCCGTGCGTCGAGCCGGGGCGGGAGGTCAGCAGCGGCGAGGCGTAGATATGGCTCGCGCCCAGGCGGTTCAGATAGGGTACCAGCCGGACCGCCTCGTCGAGCGGGAAGCCCTTGTGGAATTGCAGGCGGGCGGTTGCGCGGATGCTGGTCATGCGCGGGCGCGGCCCAGGCTTTCGAGCCGGGCGGCGCAGGCCGGATCGTCGAGCACGCGGTCGGCCGAGGCGGGCAGGCGGCGCTGCCAGTTCGGGTGCTCGTGCAATGTTCCAGGCAAGTTCGGCTGCTCCTCCAACCCCAGCGCGTCCTCGACCGGCAACATCGCAAGCTCACAGGCGGCGCGCCCGACATGGCCGACGGCGGCGTCCACCGCGCGCGCGGGTGCGTCGGGCGGGGGCGGATCGCCCTCGGCCGCGCCGCTGTCGCGGAATGCCTGCCACAGCCCGGCGCGATCCCGCTCGCGGGCTTCGCGCTCCTCCTGCTCGTCGCGCATCAGGTCCAGGCTGGCACGCCAATCCAGGTCCCGCCCGCGCCACCAGCCGGCAACCGTCGACAGGTCGTGCGTGCTGGTCATGGCGGCCGCACCCGCGGTCCATTCGGCTGGCGGGACAAAGTGTTCCTCGCGCCGCTCGAACCACAGCACGCGCAGGCCCATGATCCCGGCATCGCGCAGCCGCTCGGAGAAGCCCTCCGGCACGGTGCCGAGATCCTCGCCCAGCACCACCGCGCGATGACGGCGGGATTCCAGCGCGACCAGGCGGAGCAGATCCTGCTCGGGGAAGCGCAGATAGGCGCCCTCCTTGCCACCGGCGCCCTCCGGGAGCACCCAGAGCCGGTTGAGCCCCATCGCGTGGTCGATCCGCACGCCTCCGGCGTGGCGCAGGGCCGCGCGCATCATTTCGAGGAACGCCGCGTAGCCGTGCTGACGCAGGCCGTGCGGCGAGAAGGCGACGAGGCCCCAATCCTGCCCGCCGGGGCTCAGCAGGTCCGGCGGCGCGCCGACGGTGAGGCCGATCAGCGTCTCGTCCTGCCGACTCCAGGCGTGGCTGCCGCCGGAATCGGTGCCGACCGCGAGGTCCGAGATCAGCCCGATCGGCATCCCCGCCTGCCGCGCCGCCGCCTGTGCCTCCGCCAGATCTTGATCGGCGCGATACTGCAGCCAGGCGTGGAAGCCGACCTCAGTGGCATGGTCGCGGGCGAACCGCTCCACCGCGTCGCTGCGAGGGTCGCGAAATCCGTCCGGCCAGTCGCGCCAGTTCCAGAAGCGGCTGGGCTCCGCGCCGAAGAAATGCGCGTGCAGCGCCTCGAAGCGCGCATGGGTCTCCAGCACGTCGCCGTGGATCCGCCGATACGCCTCCAGCGCCGGACGATCCCGCTGCTCGTCGTAGAGGCGGCGCAGGCGGGGCAGGCGATGGCGCGCCGCCGCTGGCCAGTCGACCAGCGCCAGCGCCTCGAGCCGAGCCCGCTCGGCATCGCTGTCATCAGGCAGCGCGGCGTGCAGCACGTTGAGCATGACGCGGCTCGACGGCGCGTAGGGGCTGAACCGGTCCGGGTCGGCGGAGAATTGCGCGTGCACGGGGCTGATGGCGACCGCCGATGCGCCATGCCCGGCCGCTGAGCGCACGAAATCGCGCAGCGCGGCGAAATCACCGATCCCGCCATCGCCCGCGCGGCGCAACCCGTAGAGCTGCACCGCCAGGCCCCACGGCCGGCCGCCGCCGCACAGCTCGCCGATCCCGACGCAGCGTCCCGGCGAGACGGCCAGCATCACGGTCGCGTCGCCGATCTCCAGCCGATGATAGCCGGGCTCGGCGACGCCGCCGAACACCGCGTGCCCGTCCGCGTCGGCTTCGGTCGCGCCTTCGTATCCGCCGCCGCCCTCCAGCGTGACGCGAAACCGGCCGGCCGGCATCGGCAGGCGAACTTGGCGCCCGACTTCCGCCGTCACCAGGGGCGGCAACGATCCGGTGCGGCCTTGCTCGACCAGGGCCGCCCGGCTGTCGCGGATCTCGGACTCGGTCCCAGCCGGCAGGTCCAACGCCCGAAGCACCGCGCGCAGCGTGTCGGGGGTGACGTCGTGCGTGCGGCCGAACGCATCGCGCCAGCGCGGCGCCACCCCGGCCTGCTCGGCGAGGGCGAGAAGCGCCTGATCGCTCATGGCAGTGCTTCGGCGAGATAGGCGACCGCGCTGCAAGCGGGCAGGGCGCCGTCCGGCACCACGCGCGTCATCTTCTCCTCGGTGCCGTACAGCATCTCGCCGGTGAGCGGCCCGATCGGCACCGGCGCGTCGCCGAGATTGATCGCCAGGGTGAGCAACGCCCCGTTGCCCAGTCGCCAGCGCCCGACTACCGCTTTCGGCCCGATCACCTCGGCGCCCTCGCTGACGCAGCCGGGGATGCCCGGCGTGATGAAGCGGTGGCGCAGCGCCAGCAGCTCGCCATGCAGCCGCAGGGTGCGCGCGTGCTCCGGCTGCTCGGCCTCGGCGGGATCGGGCGCCGAGGCGGCGAACGTCGTGGCCGCATTCGGATCGGGGATCGCTTCGCGTCGCGCCGGATCGGCGAAAGCGGAAAAGCGGGCAAACTCCTTGCGCCGCCCGTCGCGCACCAGCTCCGCGAGATCGGCATTGTGGTCGGTGAAGAACAGGAACGGCGTCCGCGCGCCCCATTCCTCGCCCATGAACAGCATCGGGATGAACGGGCTCAGCAACAGGAGCGCCGTCGCGGCGCGCAGCGCCTCGGGATGAGCGAGCTGCGACAGCCGCTCGCCGAGCGCGCGGTTGCCGATCTGATCGTGGTTCTGCAGGCAGATCACGAAGGCGGTTGTCGGCAGCCCCGCGCTCGGCTCGCCGCGCGGCTTGCCGGAATGCGGCGACACCTCGCCTTGATAGGCGAACCCCTCGACCATGCAGCGCGCCAACAGGCGGGCGGCATCCTGGAAATCCTCGTAGTAGCCCTCGTGTTCGCCGGTCAGCATGACGTGCAGGCAATGGTGCCAATCGTCGGTCCATTGCGCGTCGAACTTTCCCGCCGCGAGGTGGCTCGCCTTGTTGCCCTCGTGTTCGAGGATGAGGTGGACGTGCCGTCCCGGCTCGACCGTGCGGCGAATGGTGGTCGCCATCTCGTCGAGGAAGTCGGGCTCGGAGATCGCGTGCACCGCGTCGAAGCGCAGCCCGTCGAAGCGGTACTCCATCAGCCAATACAGCGCGTTTTGGATAAAAAAGTCGCGCACCTCGCGCCGCCGGAAGTCGATCGCGGCACCCCAGGGCGTCGCAATGTCCTCGCGGAAGAAGCTTCCCGCGTAGGCGTGGAGATAGTTCCCGTCGGGGCCGAAGTGATTGTACACCACGTCCAGGATGATCATGAGGCCCATCCCGTGCGCTGCGTCGACCAAGGCCTTCAGCGCCTGGGGCGTGCCGTAGGCCGCGTCGGGCGCGTAGGGCAGCACGCCGTCATAGCCCCAGTTGTGGCGGCCCGGAAAATCCGCGATCGGCATGAGCTCGATGGCCGTGACGCCGAGTTCCTTCAGCGCCGCCAGCCGGGCACGGATGCCGTCGAAGCCGCCTAGCGCGCCGGGGTGCAACTCGTAGACGACCGCCTCGTGCCACGGCCGGCCAAGCCAGTCATGGCGCCACGCATAGGCCGACGGATCGACCACCACGCTCGCATCGTGCACATCGCCCGCCTGCTGGCGCGAGGCCGGGTCCGGCACCGCGAGCCCGTCCGGCAGCCGGAAACGATAGCGCGCGCCAGGGCCGCACGGTGCTTGCGCGACGAACCAGCCGGTCTTCTCCGGTTCCATCGCGACGGCGCCCTGTCCCTCGATCTCCAGCGCGACCCGATCGGCGGTCGGCGCCCAGAGGCGGAAGTGCGTGGTGCCGTCGCCGCTCGGCTGGGCACCGAAGGGCAGTTCATGGACGAAATGCGTCATGTTCGCGGGTCCGGCGGTCAGGAGGCGACCAGCACCAGGGTCGCCAGGGGCGGGATGGTCAGCAGCATGGAGGCGGGCTGGCCGTGCGAGGCTATATCGTCGGCGCGCGCCGCGCCGCCATTGCCCATGTTCGCCCCCCCGTAGATGGCGGCGTCGGTGTTGATGACCTCGCGCCACGAGCCGCCGCGCGGCACGCCGATGCGATAGGCCGTGCGGGGAACCGGCGTGAAATTGCTGACCACCAGCGCGGGCGGGTCCGCCGGCTCGCCAATCCGCAACCAGGCGAACACGCTCTGATCGCGGTCGTCGACGATGACCCAGCGGAAGCCCTCCGGCTCGGCGTCGCGCGCGTGCAGGGCGCCGATTTCGCGATAGGCGCTGTTGAGGTCGCGCACCAGCTTCTGCATCCCGGCGTGCCGCGGATCGTCGAGCAGGTGCCAGTCGAGCCCGGTGTCGTGGTTCCACTCGCGGTCCTGCGCGAACTCCCCGCCCATGAACAGCAGCTTCTTGCCCGGCATCCCCCACATGAAGCCGAAATAGGCGCGCAGATTGGCGAAACGCTGCCACTCGTCGCCCGGCATCTTGCGGATCAGCGAGCCCTTTCCGTACACCACCTCGTCATGCGAAAGCGGCAAGACGAATTTTTCCGAGAAAGCGTATACCAGACCGAATGTCATCTCGTCGTGGTGCCAGCGCCGGTTGATCGGATCTTCCCGCACGTAGTGGAGCGTGTCGTGCATCCACCCCATGTTCCATTTGTAGGAAAATCCGAGCCCGCCGTCGTCGGCCGGGCGCGTCACGCCGGGCCAGGCGGTTGATTCCTCGGCGATGAGCACCGCTCCCGGACAGCGCTCGGCGATGGCGCGGCTGAGTTCCTGCAGGAACGAAACCGCCTCCAGGTTCTCGCGCCCGCCATATTTGTTCGGAATCCATTCCCCTTCCTTGCGGCTGTAGTCGCGGTACAGCATCGACGCCACCGCATCCACGCGGAGCCCGTCAGCGTGATAGTGCTCCAGCCAGTGCAGCGCGCTGCCGATCAGGAAGCCGCGCACCTCGTTGCGTCCGTGATTGTAGATCGCCGTGTTCCACTCGGGATGGAACCCCTCGCGCGGGTCGGCGTGCTCGTAAAGCGCGGTGCCGTCGAAACGGGCGAGGCCGTACGTGTCGGTCGGAAAATGCGCCGGCACCCAGTCGAGGATCACGCCGACGCCCGCCCGGTGGCAGCGATCGACGAAGCGGGCGAAGGCTTCCGGCGGCCCGAGCCGCGCCACCGGGGCGAACTGTCCGAGCGGCTGGTAGCCCCAGGAGCCGCCGAACGGATGCTCCATGATCGGCAACAGCTCGACATGCGTGAAGCCCATGCGCGCGACGTAGGGAACCAGCCGCTCCGAGAGCATGTCCCAGCCCGGCCGGTCGCCCGGCAAACCGCCCGGCAGCCAGGACGCAGCGTGCACCTCGTAGGTCGAGATCGGCGCGCGCGGCGCCTGCCTGCCGCGTTGCGTGCTCATCCAGTCCGCATCGTTCCAGCGATGCGGCGCGGTGTCGGCGATCACCGAACTGGTCGCCGGCGGCACCTCGGCCGCCCACGCCACCGGATCGGCCTTCAGCGGCAGCAGCCAGCCCTCGGGGCCGAGGATTTCATATTTGTACAGCGTGCCGGGGAGCAGGCGCGGGATGAACAGCTCCCACACGCCAGCGCCGTGGCGCAGCCGCATCGGATGGCGGCGTCCGTCCCACGCATTGAAGTCGCCCACCACCGAGACGCGCCGCGCGTTCGGCGCCCACACCGCGAAACGCACGCCGCGCACGCCGTCCAACGTCATCGGATGCGCGCCAAGGCAGCGGCCCAGATCGTGATGGCGGCCCTCGCCCAGCAGATGCAGGTCGATGTCGCCGAGCAGGAGCGGGAACGAGTAAGGGTCTTCCGTCTCCCGCGACGCCTCGCCGGTGTCGATGCGCAGCACATAGGGCGCGCCGCCGGTGTGCAGCAGGCCGTGGAACAGGCCGGCCGGATGGATGCGTTCCAGGCTGCCGAGTGCGACGCCGGTGGCGCGGTCGGCGACGGCGACGGTCCGCGCGTCGGGCTGGAAGCTTCGGATGACCACCCCGTCCGGTACCGGGTGCGGACCGAGCACGGCGAACGGGTCGCCGTGCCGCGCCTGGACCAGCGCCTCTACCGTGGTGGGGTCGGGCAAGTACTGGTTCATGCCGGCGCGGTCTCTGAGCGGGCGACGACCCGTTCGACGATCCGGTGCAGCCCTTGCAACGGGATGCCGAGCCATGTCGGACGGTTCGCCGCCTCGTAGCGGATCTCGTATGCGGCTTTCTCGATCAGGAACAGGTCGAGCAGCGCCTGCTCGGCCTCCCGCGGAACCCAGGGGTGCGGCGCCAGGCCGAGCACGGCGCGATAGCTGTCGAGGAACGTGAGGCTGGCCTCTTCGCGGAAACGTTCGATCAGCGCGCCGCGGCGCTCCGATGTCTGCGCCGACGCCGCGGTGCGCCCTGGCGCGGCGGCCGCGGCGGCATAGTCGAACGAGCGCAGCAATCCGGCGACGTCGCGCATCGGGGAGCCTTTCATGCGGCGCTGCGCCATGGGTCGAGCGGGTTCCCCCTCGAAGTCGATGATGAAGGCGTCGCCCTTGACCACGAGGACCTGGCCCAGGTGGAAGTCGCCGTGCACCCGGGTCCGCACCGCGCCCCTGCCCTCGCGCGCGAGATGCCGCACCGTCCGCTTCAATTCCTCTTCGTGATCCAGCAGCTCGTTGGCCAGCGCGCCGGTGGGCTCGTCGGGCCATTCCCGCACCGCGCGCAGCAGCGCGAGCGCGCCGTCGATCTGCTCCATCGCGCCGTCCGCCCAGGAATCGAGAATGGCGTCGTTCGCCGGCTCCGGCGCGAAATTGGGATCGTCGGTCGGCCGCGAAAGCACCTCGTGCAATTCGCCGAGCCGGCGTCCGACCGCGCTGGCGAAGCCCGTGTAGGAATGGAACGCATCGGCCTCGCCCGGCCGCTCCTCGCCGGTGACGGCCAGCTCCTCCGCCTCGCGCGCGAGGAAATCGAGCGTCCATCCCCAGCCGTCGCCCTGATTGCGTACGAAACCTTGCACGAGACCGAACGTGTTGGGCGTGCCGTCGGCATCGACGCGCACCAGCTCGCCGAACAGCGGCGCGCTGTTGGCGTAGCCCTGCTCGGTGAGATAGCGCGTCATCTCGCCTTCGGGATGCACGCCGGCCGCGACGCGCCGGACAATCTTCATCACCAGCGTATCGCCGATCACCAGCGAGCTGTTGGACTGCTCGGCCGAAAGCCGGCGGATTTCGGCACCGTCCGCGAGTTCCAGCTCGTCCATACGGGAGGTCGGGATGAACCTGATCTCCCCGTCCGATGTCGCGAGGCGGGATTTCTGGCGAAGCGCCGCGACGACAGCGCGCGGCAGCGAATCGAGGGAAAACGCATCCGTCAGATAGCCGACGTCGCGGCCGCGCCGCAGTCGCGACAGCGCGAGCTGCTGCACGAGCGGCCCCGGCGCCTCCTCGCGGGCCGCGCCCAGCGGCAGGGCGTAGCGTTCGGTGCGTCCCTCGAGCTCGACCTCGATCTCGGTGAGCATCACGGCGTCCTCCGAGCCCGGCAGCCGGACGGCGTAGGCGATTTGAACCGCCCGCAGCTGCTCGCCCTTGGAGGCGAACCAGCGGCGTTTCGGCAAGTATGCCGGAAGGACCTCGCGCTCCAGCAGCGTGCGGCTCGGCCCGGAGAGCAGCTCTTCGAGATGATGACGAACGACCAGGGTGGCGTACTCCGGTAGCGGCTCGGGCGCTGGAACGTGCCAGGCCGGGAGTTGTGCCTCCGCCGCCAGCAGGAACCAGAAGAAGCCGTAGGGCGGCAAGGTCAGCAGGTAGGTGAGCTGCCCGACCGGCGGGAACGCCGAGCCGCCGACGATGTCCACCGGCACGCGCCCGCCGAACGCCGAAAGATCGAGTTCTACCGCCTGGGCCGCGCGCGACAGATTGCTTACGCAGAGGATGGTCTCGTCGGTGCCGTCCTCATGGCGGTGCTCGCGCAGGAACGCCAGCACCTTGCGATTGCCCGGATAGAGAAAGCGCAACGTGCCGCGGCCGAAGGCGATGTGGCGGCGGCGTACGGCCAACATCCGGCGGGTCCAGTTCAGCAGCGAATGCTGGTCCGACGCCTGCGCCTCGACGTTCACCGCCTCATAGCCGTAGATCGGGTCCATGATCGGCGGCAGCACGAGACTGGCCGGATCGGCTCGGGAGAAGCCGCCGTTGCGGTCCGGCGACCACTGCATCGGCGTACGCACCCCGTCGCGATCGCCGAGATGGATGTTGTCGCCCATACCGATTTCGTCGCCGTAATAGATAACCGGCGTGCCCGGCATCGACAGCAGCAGGCCGTTCATCAGCTCGATGCGCCGCCGGTCGCGCTGCAGCAGCGGTGCGAGGCGGCGGCGGATACCGAGATTGATCCGCGCCCGCCGGTCGGCGGCGTAGGTCTCCCACAGGTAGTCGCGCTCGTTATCGGTAACCATCTCGAGCGTGAGTTCGTCGTGGTTGCGCAGGAAGATCGCCCATTGGCAGTTGGCCGGGATCTCCGGCGTCTGGCGCATGATGTCGGTGATGGGAAAACGGTCCTCGCGCGCGATCGCCATGTACATGCGCGGCATCAGCGGGAAGTGGAACGACATGTGGCACTCGTCGCCATCGCCGAAATATTGCTGCGCGTCCTCCGGCCACTGGTTCGCCTCGGCCAGCAGCATCCGTCCCGGCGCGTAGGCGTCGAGCTCGGCGCGGAACCGCTTCAGGACGGCGTGGGTCTCCGGCAGGTTCTCGTTGTTGGTGCCCTCCCGCTCGACAAGATAAGGCACCGCGTCGAGGCGTAGTCCGTCCACACCGAGATCGAGCCAGAAGCGCATCACGGACAGCACTTCCTGCAGCACGCGCGCGTGGTCGTAATTCAGGTCGGGCTGGTGCGAGTAGAAGCGGTGCCAGAAATAGGCCCCCGCCGTGGCGTCCCACGTCCAGTTGGACTTTTCCGTGTCGATGAAAATGACGCGCGTGCCGGCGTATTTGTGGTCGTTGTCGGACCAGACATAGAAATCCCGCGCCTGCGAGCCGGGCTTGGCCTCGCGCGCCCGTTGGAACCAGGGGTGCCGGTCCGAGGTGTGGTTGACCACAAGCTCGGTAATCACCCGCAGGCCCCGCGCGTGCGCCTCATGGATGAAGCGCCGCACGTCGCCGAGCGTGCCGTATTCGGGATGCACCCCGCGATAATCGGCGATGTCGTAGCCGTCGTCGCGTCGAGGCGACGGGTAGAACGGCAGCAGCCAAATCGCCGTCACGCCGAGCTCGGCGATGTAGTCGAGCTTCTGCAGCAAGCCCTTGAAGTCGCCGACGCCGTCGTTGTTGGCGTCAAAGAACGACTTCAAATGGAGCTGGTAGATCACCGCGTCCTTGTACCAGAGCGGGTCCTCGATCGGCGGCAGTTGCGGCGTCCTGTTCATCCCGTGCGTCATCCCGCGGGCCGCGCGCGCCAGATCGCGTACGGCATGGCCGGTTCTAGCCTGACGTGCTGGCGTTTGCCGGTCCATACGGTGCGTGTTCCCCTCACGAGATCCTCGACCCCCAATGCCGCGTCGTCGGACAGGCCCCAATTCCACAGCGGCACCTCGAAATCCGCCTCCTGGGCGTTGTGCGGATCGAGGCTGACCGCGACGAGCAGGACGTTGGAGCGGTCCGGCGTCGCCTTCTCATAGTACAGGATCGCATCGTTGAAGGCATTGTGGAACGTGATGTTGAGATGCGTCTGCAGCGCCGGGTTGGTCTGGCGGATGCGGTTCAGCCGGGTGATCTCGGCGACGATGTTGCCGGGGCGGTCCCAATCCCAGGCGCGGATCTGGTATTTTTCCGAGTCCGCGTATTCCTCGCGCCCCGGCAGCGGCCGCGCCTCGCACAGCTCGAAGCCGTTGTACATCCCCCACAGCCCGGACAGCGTGGTCGCCAGCGCCGCGCGAATGAGGAAGCCCGGCCGGCCGGAGCCTTGCAAAAACAGCGGGTTGATGTCGGGCGTGTTGACGAACAGATGCGGGCGGAAGAACTCCTTCGGCGCCGTCGTGGTCAGCTCCTCGAAATACTCGGTCAGCTCGCGCTTCGTGTTGCGCCAGGTGAAATAGGTGTACGACTGCGAGAAGCCGATCTTGGCCAGCCGGTACATCACCTTGGGCCGCGTGAAGGCCTCGGCAAGGAAGATCGCGTCCGGGTAGCGCGCGCGCACCTCGCCGATCATCCATTGCCAGAAGGGCAGCGGCTTGGTGTGCGGATTGTCGACACGGAACAGCCGCACGCCCTCGGCGGCCCAGAACAGCACCACGTCGCAGAGCGCGATCCACAGATCGGGGATTGCGCCCGGCGCGTAGAAATCGACGTTGACGATGTCCTCGTATTTCTTTGGCGGATTCTCAGCGTAGCGCAGCGAGCCGTCAGGGCGCCAGTCGAACCAGTTCTTGTGCTCGCGCAGCCACGGGTGGTCGGGCGAGCACTGGATGGCAAAGTCGAGTGCGAGCTCCATGCCCTCCTGCTCGGCAGCGTCGCGCAGGCGACGGAAATCCTCGATCGTGCCGAGCTCGCGATGGATCGCGTCGTGGCCTCCGTCGGCGCCGCCGATCGCGTACGGGCTTCCCGGGTCGTCGCTGGCCGGTTGCAGGCTGTTGTTGCGGCCCTTGCGGTTGGTGCGCCCGATCGGATGGATCGGCGGGAAGTAGAGCACGTCGAACCCCATGTCGCGGATGCGCGGCAGGTGGCGGATCACGTCCGCGAAATTGCCGTGTCGATGCGGGTCGTCGCTCATTGAGCGGGGGAAGATCTCATACCAGCTGGCGAACCGCGCCGCCGTGCGCTCGGCCTCGATACGCAACGGCGGGTCGGCGCGCATCCGGAAGGGGCGCGGATCGGCCGCCGCCATCAGTTCCGCGGCCTGCGGCGAGAGCAACAGCGCCCGCCGCTCGGCTTCGGTCGCGCGGTCCAGGCGCCGCGCCAGCCCGCGCACCGCGTCGCCCGCCGTCTCCGTGACGAGCGCCACGCCCTCGCGCACTTCGAGGCTGGTGTTCACCCCGGCGGAGTGCTTCTTGCCCAGCTCGTCGCGAAAGCTGCCGAACGCATCGCGCCAAGCCTCGACGGTGAACTCGTAAGCGCCGATCACGGCCAGCGGAAAGCGCGCCTGCCAGCGATCATTGCCGAGCGGGTGCATCCGAACTTCGCGCCACTCGCTCTCTCCCACGCCGCGCCACAGTAGCGCGACACCGAGGACGTCATGGCCGTCGGCGATGATGTCGGCCTCCACAGTCACGGTCTCGCCGGCGATACGCTTGGCGGGGAACGATCCGTTCTCCACGCACGGCGAAATGGCTTCGATGGCGATGCGGGGCGCGGCGCAGGCGGCCTCGGCGGTCTGCCGTAGCGGCGGACGATCCGTTACGCTCGGGACCGTCGAGATTGCGCGGTAGAGCGCCACCTCGCCGGGTTCGAGCATCGCCGTTTCGCCCGGCGAGAGACACGCGCCGGCGCGCGGCAGCACCGCCTCGAAGCGCCCGAACGCGCCGCCCGCCGCCTCGACCAAGGTTGAGGCGGCGGAGGAGTGGCGGTGCGAGGGGTCGGCATTGGCCAGGATCAGCGACGCGCGATCGGCGGGGTGCGGGTGTCGCGTCGCCCCGCGCAACAGCGCGAGGCAGGCGGAACCCGCACCCGCCAACATCACCGGCGCGCGCGCCGAGGCGAGTGCCGGTTCGGCATCGCGAGCCCGGTTCACCGCAGCGATGCTTTCCGACAGATCGAACGGCGCTTCATGCTCAAGCCGGGAAAAGTCCTCGGCGGCGTCGCACGCCGGGTCCATGCGGCGCGCGGCGGCGAACTCGAAGCCCATCGGCATCATCCAGCCGGCGGCGAGCGTGGCGGCGAAGGACAGGTTCCGATCGTAGGTCGGGCGCAAGGTCGCGGGATCGTGGCAGGCGGTCGCCAATCGCGGGCCGAAGGGCGCTTCCGGCGCGGCGATGACGCGGGAGATACGACTGAGCGCCTCAAGCTCGGTCCAAAACCACTCGGCGCGAAAATCCCACCACGGCAGCGATGAGAACGCGAAATCGAAATCCGCCTGCGCGAGCGTGTGCAAACTCGCCCCCGGCGTCCAGCCCAGCAGCAGCGCATCGGCGCTTTGTCGGCGCACGTCCGCGATCAGCGCACGCAGCACCGGCAAGGGCAACGCGGCGGGCGAGACGATGCGAAAGCCGCCGATCCCGGCGCGCAGCCAGCCGCCGAGCCGCTCGGCCCACCACTCGCGCACGCCGGGCGCCTCGGGACGCAGACGCGCCGCCTCGAAATTGCCGCCCGGTCCGCGCGGATCGAGCGCCGCGCGCTCGTCCGGCGTGCCGAACAGATCGGGATTGGCGGCGGAGAGCGGCGAGGCGGCGGCGACCTGGTCGAGCACCACATCGAGCAGCGGCGTCAGGCCGAACGCCGCGCAGTCCGACGCGATCGTGGCGAGTGCGGCGTTCGCATCGCCGCGCCATTCGAGGCTTGCGTTGACCTGCCCGTAATCGGCCGGCAGGAATATGTCGCCGCTCCCACCGGTGGCGAAAGGCGGGGCGATCAGGACGTGATCGAAGCCGAGACGCGCGACACGCTCGAAATGGGCGCGCCATCCGGCGAGCGGACCGGCCAGCAGCGGGCTGAGATAGTAGATGCGCGGGGAGCGCCCCGCCCGTGCCCCTGGCGGCGGGCCGTGCCGAGCCGGCGCATCCATCGTCGCAGCCTGATGTTCAATGTCCAATTCCGCCCCGCGCGCATTGATGCCGCCGTCCCGCAACGACGCGCGGACCATCCATAGGTTTCCGATCGAAGCGGGTTTTGCGCGTCAAGCCAATGGAGATCGCGCCAGTGGAGAGAAGTTCAGCAGAGATCCCATCAGTCGAGATGTACGCCGCCAGTGACCGCCTGGTACGTGGCGACGGCCAGCATGATCGGCTCGAACGGCTTGGTGATGACGAAGACGGGCTCCACCTCCTCGCCGGTTAGCAGGCGCTCGGGATAAGCCGTGACAAAGATCACCGGTGCGCGATGGCTCTGCAGGATGCGCGACACCGCCGCCGCGCCGTCCCCGCCGGCGCCGAGATTGATGTCCGCCAGGATCAGCCCGGGGCGGGTGCGGCGCGCGATGTCCACTGCGTCCCGCTCGGTGGCGGCGACACCGACGACGCGATGGCCACAGCCCTGCACCAGCTCCTCGATGTCCATTGCGATGATCGGCTCGTCCTCGATGATCAGCACGTCCGCGGCAGCCGAGGCCCGCAGACGCTGGCGTGCATCAGCGAGCTCCGCCTTGGCGTGATCCAGATCGAGGCCCACCGCCGGCGCGGCCTGCTCGACCGGCAATTCCTCGAGCGCGGTGAGGAGAAGAAGCTGCCGCTGCTTGCGGGAGAGGCCGATTTCCGGAGTTGCCGGTCCCGCCAGCAGGTCGAACCGGCGGGTGACGTTGCCATAGAGAACCACGCGCGGATCGCCGGCCGCCTCACCCGCCGACAGCATTTCCTTCAAGCTGTCCGCCACCAGCGCGTCGCCGCGGGCCTGGCTGCCGCTCAAGGCGCGGGCGTAGCGCCGGGCGTAGGGCAATGCACGGATCAGATTGTCGTGCTGCGGATTGCTCATTGGTCACACCCTCTTGCGCGATCCTGACCGAGGCCAGATTCTCTCGCGCATATGGACAGTATCCCATTTCCCGAGCCGCCGTCCGCCTCCGTCTCGCTTCGCGCGCAAATGATCGCGTTGTTGCCCGAGCTGCGGGGCTTCGCGAGGTTTCTCGTGCGGGACCGGGCGGAGGCGGACGATCTCGTGCAGGAAGCGGTCGTGAGGGCGCTCGCCGCCTTCGATCAGTTCCAGCCGGGCACGAACCTGAAATCGTGGCTGTTCACGATCCTGCGGAACGCGTTCTTCGAGCAGGCGCGACGACGCCGAACGGAGCGCGCGGTCTTGGAGCGCGCGGGCGGGGCAGACGAGCCGCGCGTCTCCGATCAGGAGGGCCGCGCCGCGTTGAGCGACCTGCAGCGCCGGTTGTGGCGTCTCCCGCCGCTCTTGCGGGAGGCGCTGGTCCTGGTTGGCGCGCAGGAGCTCAGCTATGACGAAGCGGCCGCGATCTGCGGCGTCCCGGTCGGCACGATGAAGGCGCGGGTGTCGCGCGCTCGGACCCAGCTCCGTCACGCCGTGGAGGATGCTTCCACGGCGTCCGGCGGTGCTTAGCGCGAGCAACGGGCTGCCATCATGCTGGACCGAGCGGATTCGACGTCGCGGTGGGTTGAAGGAACGAACGTTCGGGGTGCCGAACGCCTTGTAAGGAGCACAGTTGCGTCGCTGCCCATTGCCGCGGCAATGCCTTTCCCGCGCCTCGCGCATACGTGAGCTAGGCCATGCAACGGACATGCTGCCCCGTTCATTGGTCGGATATCTCTCGCAGTGCGCGGGCGTTTTGAAGGAGCTGTCGAATATGTCCGAAGCCCTCGTCTTTCACGACCAGGTGATCGCCATTCTTCCGAAGCTGCGGGTGCAGGCTTTGGCATTGACCCGCAACCGGGCGGCCGCCGAGGATCTCGTGCAGGACGCGGTGTGCAACGCCCTGTCGGCTCAGGACAGCTTCATCCCGGGCACGAATTTCGCGGCATGGATGCATCGCATCCTGCGCAACCGGTTCATCTCCAATCTTCGCAAGCGGCGGGACACCACCGACATCGACGACGTGCCATCCTCTGTCTTCGCGACCGATGCACCGCATGAGGACCGGCTCGCGCTGAAGGAGCTTGGCCAGGCGATGACGCGGCTGCCGGCGGACCAGCGGGAGGCGTTGGTCATGGTCGTGGTCCACGGGATGAGCTACGAGGCGTTGGCGCAGGCGACGGGCTGCGCGGTCGGAACCGCGAAAAGCCGCGTATTTCGCGCCCGCCGGCAACTCGAATCCTGGCTGCTCGGCGAGCGTTCGGAGCGTCAGGCTCCCCGGCCGCAGATCAGGGCGGAGCGGTCGCTCGATGAGCAGAGCGGCGCGCATTTCTGACCCGGTCATTGCCACGCGGACCGGAGTACTCGCATTATTGATCGGCGGCGGGCAGCCTGAGGCGGTCCGCCGCCGTTTGGGCGTTGCCGAAGATGAAACATGTCCCAATGACGCAGCGGAAGGATAAGCCGGTGCCGGTTCGCCCGCCCAAGGAGCGGAAGGCCGACGCGGCGTTCGACCTTTGGCTGCAGCGGGAACTCCACAAGCTGTTCGATGACGTCGCCGGCGAGCCCATCCCTCCCGAACTGCTGAAGATCATCGAGGAGGATCGGGAAAAGTGAGCGTCCCGCCGGCTTGCGGGGGGTGACGGTGAGGACCGTGCTCGGCTCGGTCCGGGCGCGCGTGACGCTGCTGCTGCTGATTTCCGTGGTCCCGCTGGTGTTCATGGCCGTGGCGCTGGCGTTCGACAGCTACTCCGCGTCGCTGGGTCGTGGCACGGAGATCGCGGCGGCCAGCCTGCGCGGCGCGGCGGCGCGGCACGAAGCTGCGCTTGGCCGCGTGACCGACGTGCTCGCGCGAATGGCCGCGTTGCCGCACGACGCGGCGTGCACCTTGCTCGCCAGTGCCGCTACCCTGGAACCCGCCCGCTTCGCCGGCCTCGTCTTGCTCGATGGCGCCAGCCGCGTGGAATGCCAAGCGGGGCTGCCGGGAGTTGCTGGGGTGGATTGGCCCTCGGACCCCGCATTCGAACAATCGCGGCGGGATGGCCAGCCCGGACTGGGCCAATTGGGCGCGGTGCCGGGCTCGAGCGCGACGATTCTGCCGGTGTTCGTGTCGGGCAGAGGCGACGCCGGGGCGAAGGCGACGGTCGCGGCGGCGCTCCGGCTCGACTGGCTGGCCGGGCAGATCGGCGAGCAGCCCGCAAACGAGGACCTCGGATTGTGGCTTGTCGATCCGGCGTCGCGGCTGCACGGACTGACGGGCGCGGGCGAGGATCGGTTGCCGACGCCGCAAGGCCAGCAACCGCCGTTCTCGGTCCCCGACCCAACCGCGCCGGTCGTGGCCGTGGACGGCATCTCGCGGCGCGGCGAGCCTTTCTCCTACGCGATCGGCCCGGTGAGCGGGGGCTATGCGCTGCTCGCGGCCTATCGCTCGGAGTCGATCCAGTCGAAAGCCCGTGACGCGCTGGTCCGTCATCTGGCTGAAATAGCGGTCACGCTGGCGGTCGGGCTGCTGGTCATGGGCGGCGGGACCGACCGGGCGGTGGTCCAGCCGCTGAAGCGTTTGACGGCTGCCGTCAACCGTTGGCGCTGCGGAGGCGCGTTCGACAGCTTCTCGCTGCGGGGGATGCCGACCGAGGTGGTCGATCTCTCCCATGCGTTCTCGCACGCGACGGGGGCGCTGGCCGAGCA
Organism: uncultured Alphaproteobacteria bacterium; assembly: GCA_963795435.1. Taxonomy (GTDB): domain Bacteria; phylum Pseudomonadota; class Alphaproteobacteria; order Acetobacterales; family Acetobacteraceae; genus JAFKFI01. The sequence continues at coordinate 702,710 of CAWCHV010000007.1, read as the reverse complement.
TGAGGCGCAACTACGCAACGCCGTGACGCAGCAGAAACTGCTCATGCAGGAGATCCATCACCGGGTGAAGAACAACCTGCAGATCGTCGCGAGCCTGCTGAACCTGCAGGCCAGCCGCATCCGCGCGCCCCAGGCGAAGGCCGAGTTCCAGGCGGCCCGCGACCGGGTCCGCGCGCTCGCCACGCTGCACCGCCATCTCTATGCCGACGGCGAGCTGCGGACCATCAACATGCGCAGCTTCCTCATGGAGCTGTCCGGCCAGCTATTCCAGGCGATGGGCGAGCGGGAGGGCGACCGCATCGGCCTGACGGTGGACGCACCGGAGTTGCAGATGTCGAGCGACCAGGCCGTGCCGCTGTCGCTGATCGTCACCGAGGCGGTCAGCAACGCGATCAAATATGCCTTTCCAGGGGGCCGTAGCGGCCATATCGTGGTTCATCTCGTGGCTGACGACCACATCGCGCATCTCGTCATCGAGGACGACGGCGTCGGCATCCCGGCGGGACGGGGGGACAGCGAGAGCGGTCCGCGCGACGGCTTGGGCATCCAGCTCATCCGTGGCTTCGCCCGCCAGCTCGGCGCGACATTGACCGTGCAGGAAGGCCACGGGACGCGCTATGAGGTTGAAATCCCGCTTCGGCCCGACCGGCCGGAGGGGGTCGAGGCTGCCGACGAGCAAGATGCGGCTGCCTGAATGCCACCTGCTTTTTTCCCGAAGCCAGCTCACGGCGAGAGGATCACGATGGATCAGGCCCTTGCCGAAACGCTGACCCAGTGGCGTCGTCACCTGCACGCCCATCCGGAGTTGTCGAAGCAGGAGGCGCAGACGGCGGCTTTCGTCCAGGCGCGGCTCGCGGAACTCGGCGTGCCGTTCGAGGCCGGCATCGGCGGTCATGGAGTGGTCGCCACAATCAGCCGAGGCCAGTCGAACCGTAGTGTCGGGCTGCGTGCCGACATGGACGCGCTGCCGATCACCGAGACGACGGGGCTCGCCCATGCCTCGACCAGCCCCGGCGTGATGCACGCCTGCGGGCATGACGGGCACACCACGTCGCTGCTCGGCGCTGCCGCGCTGCTGGCCCGCGACGACAGCTGGACCGGCACGGTGCATCTCGTGTTTCAGCCGGCCGAGGAGGGTGCGGGCGGCGCATTGGCCATGCTCGCCGACGGCCTGTTCGATCGCTTCCCGATGGAGCGCATCTTCGGCTTCCATAACTGGCCCGGTCTTGAGGCCGGCACCGTGGCGGTGCATGACGGGCCGGTGATGGCGGGTGGGGCGCGAATCGAGATCCGGGTCAAGGGACATGCCGGCCACGCCGCCCTGCCGCATCTGGCGCGCGACCCGATGCTGGCCTCGGCACACCTTCTCGTCGCATTGCAATCCGTGGTCTCGCGCACCCTCGACCCGCTGGATTGCGGCGTGCTGTCGATCTGCACGATGGAGGCGGGACGCGCCGCCAACCAGATCCCCGACGAGGCGGTGATGCGCGGCACCATGCGCGCGCTCAGGACCGAGGTGATGGATCAACTGGAGGAGGGGATTCGGCGCGTCTCGGCTGGGACCGCGACGATGTTCGGCATGGCGGCCGAGGTCGCGATCCAGCGCGGCGTGGTGGCGACGAGCAATACCTCGCCGGAAGCCGCCCTCGCCGCGGACGCCGCCGCGCGCGCCGGGCTGCCGGTGCGGCGCGACCTGCCGCCGACGATGGGATCGGAGGATTTCGGCTGGTTCTCCCAGAAGCGGCCGAGCGCCTACGTGTGGATCGGCAACGGCGTCTCGGGGCCGGGGCACGAACTGCACAACCCCGGCTACGATTTCAACGACGCGATCCTGCCCGCCGCCGCATCCTATCTCGCCGGGGTCGCCAAGCGGGCGCTCGCCGACTAGCCGACGGCAATGTTGTCGAGCAGGCGCACGGTGCCCAGTCGAGCGGCCGCGATCAGCCGCGCGCCCGGCCGAGCCGCCGCGATCGGCTCCAGGGTCGGTCCGTCGACCAGCGCCAGATAGTCGACCCCGAAGCCGTCTCCGCTCAGCATCGCGCGGGCGGTCTGAAGCGGCTCGGCGGCTTGTCGGCCGGACGCGATTGCCTGTGCCGCCTGGGTGAGCGCCTGGTAGAGATTGGGCGCGAGCCGCCGCTGGGTCTCGGCGAGGAACCGGTTGCGCGACGACAGCGCGAGCCCGTCCGCCTCGCGTACCGTCGGCACGCCGACGATCCGCAGCGGCAGGTGGAGGTCGGCGACCATCCGGGTCACGACCTGCAATTGCTGCCAATCCTTCTCGCCGAAGAACGCGACATCCGGCCGGACCTGGCCGAATAGTTTGGCCACCACGGTCGCCATGCCGCGGAAATGCCCCGGCCGATGGGTGCCTTCCCAGCGTTCGGCCGGGCCGGCGGGATCGATCGTGGTGGCGCCCCCAGGCGGATACATCGTGGACACGTCCGGCGTCCAGACGAGATGGCAACCGCAGACCTCGAGCGTCGCGAGATCGCCCGCCTCGTCGCGCGGGTAGCGGCTGAGATCCTCGGTCGGGCCGAATTGCAGCGGGTTGACGAAAATCGAGGTCACGGTCGCCGCCCCGGTGCGGACCGCCGCGTCCACCAGGGCCCGATGCCCGGCGTGCAGCGCCCCCATCGTCGGCACCAGGGCGACTGCCGGCCGCGCCCGCCGCAGCCGGGCGCAATGCTGGATCAGTTCGGGGAGGGTGCGGGCGACGTGCATGGCGGGGTTATAGCCATCGAGCCGAGTAGGCAAAGAGCCTGCACGCGGGAATGACCAGTCCAGGAGAGCAGAGCGAAGCGGTCCCAAGCGTCAGCGGCTCTGGCGGGCGGATCGCGCCGGACCGGGCGGGCGACCGCGCTGGCCTTCGCCCGGGAGCGGGCACATGGAGGCTGCGGCAGGCGTTTGGGCGAGCTTAGGAGATCGCCGCAACCGCGCTGCTGCTCGGCGGCGCCCAAGGGCCGAACCTATGTTGGGGCCTGCCTGTCCCCGAACGGCGGTGACATTTTGTATTAAACTCAATCGGGAAACGTTCTTGGACATTCGCCGCGCGGAATGAACGGGATGGTCCGAGGGTTACATTCTGTTTAGGTTCAGGCAATGTTTCCCAAATTCCCCTGATCGGGGATGCCTAAAAATCGGCGACGGAATGAAAAATCGGGACAAATCAGAAACATGCCCGGGTGTGGCGGCTGACCGGAGCCGACCGAAGATTGTCCGCGATCCGGCACTGTCAATTCCGGCGGTCCTGGCCTAATCCCCCCGCATGGCCGACGACAGGACGAGTGCCCGGAAGCGAGAAGCGCGCGCATGGCTCCGCCAGCAATCCCGCCTCGGGCGAGCGGCTTCCCGGCCGGTCCTGCTGATGAACCTGCTTGGCACGGCGCTGGCCATCGGGCAGGCCTATTGCGCCGCCGGTGCGCTGTATGGTGCGTTCCAGGGGCGCGCCGCCTGGCAGTTGCTGGCGGGCTTCGCCGCGCTCGCGCTGGCGCGCGCCGGGCTGTCGATCCTCTCCGAGCGCGCCGCCTTCGCCGCCGGGGCCGCCTCGCGACGCCGGCTCCGCACCGACGCGCTCACCCGCCTGCTCCACGCCGGGCCGTCGCAGCTTCGGGGCAGCCATTCGGGCGAGCTGACCGTGACCGTGATCGATCGGGTGGAGGCGCTCGACGGCTTGTTCGCTCGCTGGCTGCCGGCCGCCTCCCTGGCCGTCGCCGGCCCCGTGCTGGTGGCGCTCGCGGCACTCTGGGCGGACCCGTTCGGAGCGTTCGTGCTGGCCGCGACGGGCCTGATGGTGCCGATCGCGATGGCGCTTGCCGGGCTCGGCGCGGCCGCCGCGTCGCGCCGGCAGTTCCTGGCGATGGCGCGGCTGCAGGCGCGCTTCCTCGACCGGGTGCGCGGCATTGCCACCATCGTCGTCCACGGCCGCGCCGAGGACGAAGGGCGCGCATTGGGGGCCGCCGCCGACGAGCTCCGCCGCCGCACCATGCGCGTGCTGCGCGTGGCCTTTCTCTCGTCCGTGGCACTTGATTTCGCCGCCGCCCTGGCGCTGGTCGGGCTGGCGATTCACTATGGCCTGGCGCTGCGGTCGGGCGCGCTGGCGAACCCCGCGAGCGCCCTGTTCGTCCTATTGCTGGTGCCCGAGTTCTTCGCGCCGTTGCGCGGGTTTTCCGCCGCCTATCAGGACCGGCTGCGCGCGCATGGCGCGGCCGAGGCGCTGCTCGCGCTGCCGCCGCTTCCCGAGCAGAAGCCCGCCCGGCCGGTGCGGACGGTGGCGGCGCAGGGCGTAAGCGTCGCGTTCGAGGACGTTCGCCTGACCTGGGACGCGGCGCGCGGCCGGGCGCTGGACGGGATCTCCTTCCGCGTGGCGGCGGGCGAGACGCTGGTGCTTGCCGGACCATCCGGCGCGGGCAAGTCGAGCATCATCGAAATCCTGCTCGGCTTCATCGCTCCGGACCAGGGCCGCGTCACTCTCAACGGCGCCGATATTTCTGAACTGGTGCCGCAGGCGCTTTCGCGGCTGACCGGCTGGATCGGCCAGCGGCCCGTGCTGTTCGCCGGCAGTATCCGCGACAACATCCGCTTCGCCCGCCCCGAGGCGACCGACGCCGAGGTCGAGGAGGCGGCGCGCGCCGCCCGGGTGCACCGGTTTTCCGACGCGCTGCCGGAGCGGCTGGACACGATGGTCGGCGAGGGCGGCTATGGGCTATCGGGCGGGCAGGCGCAGCGCATCGCGATCGCTCGCGCGTTCCTCAAGAACGCCCCGCTGCTGCTGCTCGACGAGCCGACGGCGCATCTTGATCCGGCGACCGAGGCCGAGGTGCTCGACAGCCTGCGCCGCCTGGCCATCGGCCGGACGGTGATCCTGGCGAGCCACGCGGCGGCCGCCCATGCCTTCGGCGGCCGGCGCCTCGACATCGCGGCCGGCCGGGTCGTCGCGGCGCGAGGTGCGGCGTGAGCCCGCTGCTGCGAATCCTGGCGCTCTGGCGGGGCCATCTCGGCTGGCTGCTGCTCGGCTTCGTCACCACGCTCGCCGCCCTCGCGGCCGGAGTCGGGATGATGACGCTATCCGGCGCGGCGCTGGCGATGGCGGTGACCGGCGCGCTGGTGGCGCCCATGCTGCTGCGCGGCTTCGGCGCGGCGCGGGTGATCCTGCGCTATTTCGAGCGCCTGTGGACGCACGAGGCGACGTTCCGCGCGCTCGCCTCGCTGCGGGTGTGGTTCTTCCGCGGCCTGTCGCGCGGCTCCGCCGGGGGGCTCGGCTTCCGCCCGGCGGGCGACGTGCTGACCCGGCTGGTCACAGACGTGGAGGCGCTGGACGGGCTCTATGTCGCCATCCTGCTGCCGCTCGCCTGCGCCGTCCTGTTGCTCCCGGCGCTGGTCGTGCTGATCGGCCTGCGCGACCCCGTGCTGGCGGCGGTGATCGGCGTACTGTTCGCGATCGCCGCATTCGGGCTGCCCTGGATCGCCATGCGGGTCACGCGCGGCGCCGGCCAGCGCCTGGCGACCACGGCCGCCGCGCTGCGCGTCGCCGCTCTCGACGCCTTGACCGGCCTGCGCGAGGTGCGGGCGTTCGGCGCCGAGGGGCGGATGCTCGCGGCGGTGCAGGCGCGGGAGGGCGCGCTGCTCTCGGCGCAGCACGAGGTGGCCGTCCGCATGGCGCTCGCCGGCGCGGCCGCGTTCCTGTGCGGCCAGCTTGCCATCCTGGCGGTGTTGATCGCCGCCGGCTTCAACCCGGTCGCCGCCGTGGCCGCCGCGTTCCTGGTGCTCGCGTCGTTCGAGGCGGTCGGCGGCCTCCCGCGCGCCGGCGCGATGGCGGGACATGCGATCGTCGCCGCGAGGCGCGTGCTGGAGGCGGCCGAGGCGCCGGCTGCGGTGCCCGAGCCGCCTCGTCCGGCCGCGCTGCCCGCCGGCTCGGGGCTGCGCTTCGAGGCGGTGCATTTCCGCTGGCGCGCCGACCGGCCCGAGGTGTTCGACGGCCTCACGCTGGACGTCCCGCAGGGCAGCCGCGTGGCGATTCTCGGCCCGTCGGGCGCGGGCAAGTCCACGCTTGCGGCACTGGCGCTCAAGCTTGCGGCGCCGCAGCGGGGGTGCGTGAGGCTAGGCGGCTTGGACATCGCGACCCTTGCCGCGGCCGATGTGCGGGCGCGGATCGGCTGGCTCAGCCAAGCGACGCATCTGTTCGACGACACGATCCGAGCCAATCTCCGCCTCGCCCGCCCCGACGCGGGCGACGCGGCGCTGTGGGCGGCGCTGGACGCGGCGCATATCGGCGAGATGGTGCGCGCGCTGCCCGACGGCCTCGATACCTGGGTCGGCGAGGGCGGCGCGCGCTTTTCCGGCGGGCAGGGCCGGCGGCTCGCTCTGGCCCGCACGCTGCTTTCGGAGGCCGCCGTGCTGATCCTCGACGAGCCGTGCGCCGGCCTCGACGCCGACACCGAGCGCGCCTTCCTCGTGACGCTCAACGAGGTCGCGAACGGGCGGACGGTCATCCTCATCATGCACCGCCTGACCGGGGTGGAACGGCTCGACCGGATCTGGCGCATCTCGGCCGGTCACGCGGTCGCCGCGGCGGCTTGATGCGCGGTTGACGGCTCCTCAACCGGTGGGCAGGTATGGTTCCTGTTCTCAACCGCTTGTAAGGATTCGGTCATGCTGCGCCTTGCCGTCCTGCTGCTGCTCTGCCTCGGCGCCTGCACGGCCGGCGAGCCGCCCGCCGCGCAGCGCTTCGTGGTGTATTTTCAGGAGTGGTCCGCCGGCCTCGACGACAACGCCCAGAAGGCGATCAGCGGAGCGGCGCAATGGGCGCGGCGACACCCGACCGAGGACGTTACCGTGACCGGCTTCGCCGACCCGCAGGGCAGCCAGAAGGCCAATATCAACCTGTCCCGCACGCGCGCGCAGGTGGTGGTCGACCAGCTCACGCGCGACGGCGTGGCGGCCGGCCGTATCCACCTCGAGGCCCGAGGCATCACCGACTTCACCCTCTCCGCGCTGGAGAGCCGGCGCGTGGAGATCGCTGTCGCGGGCCGCTGATCGGCGTGCCCGACGGGATGTCCCGGCCGAACCCGGCGGAGGCGCTGCGCCTCGTGTTCGGCTTCCCCGGCTTCCGGGGATCGCAGGAACAAGTGGTCCGTCATGTCGTCGGTGGGGGCGACGCACTGGTGCTGATGCCGACGGGCGGCGGCAAGAGCATCTGCTACCAGCTTCCCGCGCTCTGCCGCCCCGGCACCGCGGTAGTTGTCTCGCCGCTGATCGCGCTGATGGACGACCAGGTGGCGGCGCTGCGTCAGGTCGGCGTCGCGGCCGGCGCGCTGCACTCCGAGCTCGACCCGGCCGAGGCGCGCGCCGTTTCCCAGGCGCTCGGCGAGGGGCGGCTCGACCTGCTGTACGTCTCGCCCGAGCGGCTGCTGTCCAACGGCACGCTCGATCGGTTGTCGCGGTTGAAGCTGTCGCTGCTGGCGATCGACGAGGCGCATTGCGTGTCGCAATGGGGCCACGAGTTCCGCCCCGAATACCGCGCCCTCGCCTGCCTGCCCGAGCGGTTCCCCGGCGTGCCGCGCATCGCCCTGACCGCGACCGCCGATCCGCGCACCCGCGCCGATATTCTGCAATCCCTCGCGATGGCCGATGCGGCGGTGTTCGCATCGAGCTTTCACCGGCCGAACCTCAACCTTGCCGCCGAACCCAAAACCGGCGAAACGGCGCAATTGCTCGACCTGCTCGCCCGCCAGCCCGGAGCGTGCGGCATCGTCTATTGCGGCAGCCGAGCCAAGACCGAGCGGATCGCGGCGGCGCTGCAACGGAGGGGTTTTCCGGCGATCGCCTTCCATGCCGGGCTGGACCGCGCGGACAAGCGCGCGGCGCTGACTCGCTTTCGCTCCGGCGAGCCCGTCATCATCGCCGCGACGATCGCCTTCGGCATGGGCATCGACCGGCCGGATGTGCGGTTCGTCGTGCATCTCGACATGCCGGACAGCCCGGAATCCTACTACCAGCAGATCGGCCGCGCCGGCCGCGACGGCGACCCGGCGCGGACCCTTCTCCTTTATGGTGGCGAGGACATCGCTCGCGCGCGGCACTGGCTCGCCCAGTCCGCCGCGCCCGAGGCGCAGAAGCGGGTGATGCGCGCGCGGCTCGAGGCGATGATCGCGCTCACCGAGACGACTGCCTGCCGCACCCGCTCGCTGCTCGGCTGCTTCGGCGAGGAATTGGGCGAGCCGTGCGGCCACTGCGACAATTGCGCCGCGCCCGCGACGCTGTTCGACGGCACGGTGGAGGCGCAGAAGGTGCTCTCCGCCGTGTACCGCACCGGGCAGATGTTCGGCGCGCTGCATGTCATCGCGGTGCTGCGTGGGGTTGATACCGAGATGGTCCTGCGCCACGGCCACGAGAAACTTTCTACATTCGGCATCGGCGCCGACCGCTCGCGCGAGTTCTGGCGCGGCGTGATCCGCCAGCTCATCGCGGCGGGCCTATTGCGGACCGAGAGCGGCGAGTTCGCCAGTCTTGCACTGGTGCCGGACCGGGCGCGCTTGGTGCTGCGCGGCGAGGAGCGCGTGATGCTGCGCGAGGAGGCGGCCGCGCCGGCGCGGGTCAGGCGGGATCGCCGTCCTGCGCCTCTCGCCGCTGATTTGCCAGCCGCCCCGGCCGGATTGTTCGAGGCCCTCCGTGCCTGGCGCGCCGCCGAGGCCAAGGTGCAGGCGATCCCGCCCTACGTGATCTTCCATGATTCGGTGCTGCGCGAGATCGCCGCGGTGCGGCCCGCCAATCTCACCGAGCTCGGCCAGATCAAGGGCGTCGGCGCCTCGAAGCTCGAGCGCTACGGGGTCCGGGTGCTCGACATCCTGGCCCGCGAAACGGTTCCGATGAACTCTTCTTGATCCCAGGCGTTCCGTCACAAGCATGGCAGGCGAATTGCCGCGAGCGGAGGGACGGTGATGGCAGACTTGGCTCCTGCGATGGGCGCGCCGGCGCTGTCAGAATCCGAGCATGGTCGCCAGCTCCGCCGGGCGGTGATCGCGAGCACGATCGGCACCACCATCGAGTGGTACGATTTCTTCCTCTACAGCATCGTCACCGGCCTGGTGTTCGCCAAGCTGTTCTTCCCACATTCCGATCCGTTGGTGGGCACGCTGGAGGCGTTCGGCATCTACGCCGTCGGCTTCATCGCGCGGCCGATCGGCGCCGGCATCTTCGGCCATTTCGGCGACCGCATCGGCCGCAAGGCGACGCTAATCGCGACCCTGATGCTCATGGGGATCGCGACGTTCCTCGTCGGGCTGGTGCCGACCTACGCCAGCGTCGGTATCTGGGGCGCCATCATCCTGACGGTGCTGCGCTTCGTCCAGGGCGTCGGGGTGGGCGGCGAGTGGGGCGGGTCTGTACTGCTCTCGATGGAGTGGGCGCGCACCAACCAGCATCGCGGCTTCATCGCCTCCTGGCCGCAATGGGGCGTGCCGGCCGGGCTGTTCATCTCCAACCTCATCGTGCTGATCTTCAGCGCCATCGCCGGCGACGAGTTTTTGTCATGGGGCTGGCGGGTGCCGTTCCTGCTGAGCATCGTGCTGGTCGGCATCGGCCTATGGATCCGCCTCGGCATTCTCGAAACTCCCGTGTTCCAGCGGCTGTTGAACGAGAAGCGGATCGAGAAGGCACCGATGATCGAGGTGTTCCGCCGCCAGCCCGGCGAGATCTTCCTCAGCGCCTTCGCGCGCATGGGCGAGCAGGCGCCGTTCTACATTTTCACCGCCTTCGTGTTCTCCTACGGCGTCGGCACGCTGCACGTCTCCCGCGACTTCCTGCTGATCGCGGTGCTCGTCGCGGCCGTCGTGTCGTTCTTCACCGTGCCGTTCGCCGGCCATCTGTCCGACCGGTTCGGGCGCAAGCGCATCTACATCCTGGGCGCGGTCGTCACCGGGATTTTTGGCTGGCTGTACTTCGTCATGCTCAACACCGTGGTGCCGTTTTGGGTGTTCCTCGCGGTCGTGCTGTCGCTGATCCCGCACGACCTGATGTACGGGCCGCAGGCGGCGCTGATCGCAGAAAGTTTCACGCCGCGCCTGCGCTACAGCGGCGCCTCGATCGGCTATCAGCTCGCCTCGATCATCGCGGGCGGCCCGGCGCCGCTGATCGCCGCGGCGCTGTATGCCGCCTATCGCTCGCCCTGGCCGATCGCGATCTTCATCAGCATCTGCGCGTTGATCTCGGTGATCGCCGCGGCGCTGCTCAAGGACTACACCAATCTCGACATCCACGACGAATACGACGAGACGGTGATCGTAAAGCCCGCCCAGTGATCAGCCGGTAAGCCCGGCAGCGGCGAGGCGGCGCCGGAGCTCTCGGGCCTCCTCGAAGCGCGCCGTCACGTCGCGCAGGATGGCGCCCATGCCGCTCATGCGGCCCTGCTCGTCATGGAACGGGACAATCGTGAACTCGATCGAGATGCGGCTGCCGTCCTTGCGCAATCCCGGCACGGCGAGCAGTTCGCCCTCGCCGTAACGGCTCTTGCCGGTCTCCATCACACGGTTGAACCCCTCCCAGTGCCGCGCGCGAATTCCCGGCGGGATGATGATGTCGAGCGACTGGCCGACTGCCTCGTCCTGCCCGAAACCGAAGATGCGTTCGGCACCGTGATTCCAGAACTGGATCACGCCGGATGCGTCGGTCACGACGATCGCGTCGGCGGCGCCCTCCACCATCGTCTTGTACAGCTTGGCCGTGTCTATCGTCATGCGGACCTCCATCATTGCGCGTCGCGGCGGGCTCTGTATCGTCGCTGATCTGGCAGGGTCGGGACAGGGGCTTGAGCATGGAATTCCGCATCAATCCGCAGCAGCGCGAGATGGTGTCCACCGTGAGGGAGCTCGCCCAGGCGGAATTCAAGCCTAACGCGCAACGCTGGATGGACGGCAGCTTTCCCTGGGACAACATGCGCAAGCTTGCCGGCCTCGGCGTGCTCGGAATGACCGTGCCGGAAGAATATGGCGGGCTCGGGCTGCCGGTGTTCGACACCGCGCTGATCCTCGAGGAGATCGCCAAGGGGTGCTACATCACGGCAATGGCGGTGCTCGGCGAGGCGGGGGTGCAGACGCGGGTGATCGCGCATTACGCGCCGGCCTCGATCAAGGAGCGCATCCTGCCGCGCGTCGTCACCGGCGATTGCATGTTGGCGATCTGCATGACCGAGCCGCACGCCGGCACCGATGTCGCCAATTTCCGCACCAACGCGCGCGTCGTCGGCGACAAGGTGACCCTGCGCGGCACCAAGACGCTGATCAGCCGCGTCCCCGAGGCCGGCATGTTCATCGTGTTTACGCGGGTCGATGGCCGGCCGGGACGGGAAGGGATCGGCTGCATTTTGGTGGAGGGCGGCACCAAGGGGCTGGAGATCACCGGCACCTATCACACGATGGGCGGCGAGAATCTTTACGAGCTGCAGTTCAACGATTGCGAGCTGCCGCTGGAGAATCTCGTGCTGAAGGAGAACGGTTTCAAGCGGCTGCTTACCGCGTTCAACACGCAACGCTGCCTCAATCCGGCGATCTCGCTGGGATTGGCAGAGGCCGCGTTCGAGGAGGCGACGAACTACGTGCGCGAGCGCGAGGTGTTCGGCCGCAAGGTATCGGACAACCAGGGCATCCGCTGGAAGCTCGCCGACATGTTCAAGGACATCGAGGCCGGGCGCGGCCTGCTGTATCGCGCCTGCGGCACGGCGAACCCCTATCCCGATCCGTTCCTGTCGGCGACAGCCAAGGTGTTCAACAACGAGATGTCGGTGCGCGTCGCGAGCGAGGCGGTGCAGCTGCACGGCGGCTATGGTTTCACCGACGACTATCCCGTCTCGCGCATCTATCGCGCGGTTCGCTACGGCTCGCTCGGCGGCGGCACCGCGGAGACCCTGCGCGACCTCATCGGCAAGAAACTCGTGGCCGATGTCGGCGCGCAGGGGATTCTTGGGCTCAATACTTACTGAACGCTGGAGATGCTCGCGCGGCGTCAGCCCGGTCCAGGCGGCGAGGTCGCGCGCCGAGCCGAACTGGCGTCCGTCGCAAATCGCCGCCACGATCGCGTGCGCCCCCGACGGACCGATGCCCGGCACGGTCACCAGCCGGCGCATCGTGGCACCGGCGCGGGCGCGCGCGACCAGCTGCGCCGCCAGAGCCTCGGCCGCCGCGCCGGCCGCCCGCCACTGCTCGTGCAGCCCTTGCCGCGTATCGCGTTCGTCAGCTGCGTGCGCTGCCGCACCAGCATGTCGCGACCGCCTGCTGTTCGACGCTCTTGATCGGCACGAAGCGCATCGACGGCCGCTGCAAGGGCTCCTCGCGATGGCGAAACCGATGAACCCGATCAGCCGACGTCCGGCGGCCAGTGGTCGGCCACCCGAACCGCCTCCTCGGCGCCGGGCCAGGGCGGCATGGTGGCGATGATGAAGGTGAGCGCTTCCTCGCCAACGGCGCGGAACTGGAATTCGACGCCGAGCGGAATCGCGAGGCTGGTGCCCGGACCGACGCCGAGCACCTCCTCGCCCGACGCATCGCGGCGCCAGACCTCGCCCGCGCCGCCGAGGAAGAACCAGATTTCCTCCACCGTTCTGTGGCGCACGGCCAGCGTGGTGCGGCCGGCCGGCAAGGTGCAATGACACATGCTGGCCTGTCCGTTCGCGAGCAGCAGCCGGATCTCCGATCCGTCCGGTGCGATCGCGTCGGGCTCGCCGCCGAGCGCCGCTGAGGGAAACCGGGTGGTCATTCGACCTCCTCCAGGCTGAACAAATCGGCCTCCTCGTCATAGCCGTACAACTCGGCGAAGCGGCCCCAGCCGATCACGGTACGCAGCGTGTCCTCCGCGTAGTCGGGCGACATGTGGTCTTCCAATTCGTCGCGAAAGCGCAGCGCGGGCGCGCGGTGGCTCGGGCGCTCGTCCAGCACCTGGCGGATCATGCGGGCGAGCGGCACGTAGGCGCGCAGCGCGGCGGCGAATTGCTGCTTGCGTGGCTCGATGTCCGCCTCGACGAAGCGGCGGCCGGCCTCGGTGAGGCGGATGTCGCCTTCCTCCAGTACGGCGAAGTGCAGCAATTGCAGCGCCTCGCCCAGCGGGAACAATTCGTCGAGCTCCATCTGCAGCGAGCCGGCGAGCGCCGGGAGGTCGGCGCGCCCGCTGTACGGGGGTGCGGCGAGCGCCTCCAGCAGGCCGGCCATCTCATTGGAGCCGACGCGGGGCAGCGGGCTAGCGGCGGTGATCGCGAGCGCCGCCGGCGCGCGTCCGTCGGCCGGAGCGGCGCGGCGGGTCATCAGCGCGTAGATGTCGTCGACCATCTGCCGGAACGCCGGCGCCAGCCGGTTGCGCGGGTGCGGGAAGGTGACGCGCAATTCGGTCGCGACGCGGCCGGGGTTGGAGGAAAAGACGAGAATGCGGTCGGCCATCAGCACCGCCTCCTCGATGTTGTGCGTCACCATCAGCACCGATTTGAGCGGCAGCTTGCCCTCCGACCACAGATCGATGAGGTCGGTGCGCAAGGTCTCGGCAGTCAGCACGTCGAGCGCGCTGAACGGCTCGTCCATCAGCAGCAGGTCGGGATGCACCACCAGCGCGCGGGCCAGCCCGACGCGCTGGCGCATCCCGCCGGACAGTTCCTTCGGATAGGCGCTCTCGTAGCCGCCGAGGCCGATCAGGTCGATCGCCGCCTCGGCCCGCTTGTCGCGCTCGTCGCGCGCGACACCCTGCGCCTCGAGGCCGAGCTCGACGTTCTCCTGCACCGTCAGCCAGGGGAACAGGGCAAAGCTCTGGAACACCATCGCCACCCCCTCGGCGGGGCCGCGCAGCGCCCGGCCGCGCCACAGCACCTCGCCCGAGGTCGGGCTGAGCAGGCCCGCGACGATGCGCAGCAAGGTGGACTTGCCGGAGCCCGAGCGGCCGAGCAGGGCGACGATCTCGCCTTGCCGGATGGTCAGGTTCACGTCGTCGAGCACGATCAGGTCGACGATCGTGTCCTTGTGGTAGGCCTGCCGGCACCCGCGCACCTCGAGCAGGGCTTCGGCGGCGAGATTGGCGTCCATCGCGGTCCCTTTCAGGCGAGCGTCAGGCGGCGGCTGGCGTAGGCGTAGAGCGGACGCCAGAGCAAGCGATTGAACAGCAGCACGAAGCCCGACATCACCGCGACCCCGAGCACCACCCGCGCCATGTCGCCGGCATCGGTCGCGTGCGCGATATAGCTGCCGAGGCCGTACGCGGTCAGCTTGGTGTCGCCCCAGGACGCCACCTCGGCGACGATCGCCGCGTTCCACGAGCCGCCCGAGGCGGTGATCGCCCCGGTGACGTAATAGGACGCGATGCCCGGCAGCATGACCCGCCGCCACCACAACCAGCCGCCGACGCGGAAGTTCTTCGCGGCTTCCTGCAGATCGCCGGGAAAACCGGCGGCGCCGGCGATGACGTTGAACAGGATGTACCACTGGGTGCCGAGCACCATCAGCGGCGTCAGCCAGACATTGGCGCTGAGATGGAAATGCACGATGAACAGCACGAAAGGCGGGAACAGGAGGTTGGCCGGAAACGCCGCGAGGAACTGCGCGACCGGCTGCGCCCGCCGCGCCCACACCGGGCGCAGGCCGAGCCACACGCCGATCGGCACCCACACGAGACTGGCGACGATCATCAATACGACGACGCGCAGCATGGTGGCGCAGCCCATCTTGAACACGGTCCATAGCTCGGCCCAGGTGACGGCGCCGGCGATGAAGCCGACCACGCGCCAGCCAGCCCAGACCAGCACGACGGCCAGCACGATCGACCACGCCAGATCGGCCGCTCGCGAGGGCTGGCGCTCCGTGGCGGCGCGGCGCGGCAGAAACGTGAGTCGCATCCCGCCGATCGCGCCGAGTGCCGCGCCCACGGCGTCGCCGGCGAGGTGCAGCAGCCGCGTGCGCCGCACCAATTTCAGCACCCAGGGATCGACCGCCGTCGCCCCGGCCGTCACCTCGACGCGGAACTTGGCGGACCAGGCGACCAGCGGGCGGAAGAGAAGCTGGTCATAGAGGAGAATCACCACCAGCATCGCGAGGATGGCGTAGACCACCGCCGCGAGATTGCTCCGCTCCAGCGCCAGCGCAACATAGGAGCCGATCCCCGGCAGCTTCCACGTATTGTCGCCGACCGAGATCGCCTCCGAGGCGACCACGAAGAACCAGCCTCCCGACATCGACATCATGGTGTTCCAGACGAGGCCGGGCACCGCGAACGGCACCTCCAGACGCCAGAAGCGCTGCCAGGCGGTGAGATGGAAGCTGGCCGAGGCTTCCTCGAGGTCGTGCGGCACCGTCTTGAGCGACTGGTACAGGCTGAACGCCATGTTCCAGGCCTGGCTGGTGAAGATGGCGAAGATCGCCGCCAGTTCGAGCCCCAGCACGCGGCCGGGGAACAGGCTCATGAAAAAGACGACGGTGAAGGTGAGGAAGCCGAGGATCGGCACCGATTGCAGGATGTCGAGCAGCGGGATCAGCACCACGCTCGCCCGGCGGCTCTTGGCGGCGGCGGTGGCGAAGGTGAAGGTGAACAGCAGCGAGGCCACCAGGGCCGCGAACATGCGGAGCGTGGTCCGCACCGCGTAGCCGGGCAGGTAGATCGGATCGAGATGAACGGAAACCGCCTCGGGCGCCGAGAGCGGCGCGAAGGTGTTGCTCGCAACGTGGGCGACCCCGACCAGCACGCCGAACACGCACACGATCGCCGCGAGATCCCAGGCGTTCGGCAGGCGCCGGCCGATGGCCAGTGCCGAAGGAGCGATGGACATGCTGGCGTTCACCCGGAGCTGGCTTCCCTCCGGGGAAGCGCCCCGGAGAAGCGCCCGGGTGTTAGCCCGCCGCCGCGTCGCTTGTCACGGCCCGCCGTCGTTGCGCTTTGATGACAGCCAGGCGTGCAAGTCCGCTGCTTCCTGTCGGGACAGGCGCAGCCCGAGCTTGCTCCGGCGCCACAGGATGTCCTCGGCCGAGCACGCCCATTCCCGCTCGACCAGCCAGGCGACCTCGCGCTCGGTCAGAGCGTGGCCGAAGTCGCGGCCGAGATCGGCCGGGCCGCGCGCGTCGCCCAGCATCTCCGCTGCCCGCGTGCCGTAGCTTCGGGTCAGCCTCGCGGCGGTCGCGTCCGTCAGGAAGCCGTAGCGCGCCCGCAGATCCCGCGCGAGCGCCGCCGCGCCGTCCCAACGAAAATCCCCGCCGGGCAGCGCTGCCTCGGCGGTCCATGACGGACCGAGCCGGGGAAAGAACGGCGCGAGGCGCGTCAGAGCCGACTCGGCCAGCCGGCGGAACGTGGTGATCTTGCCGCCGAACACCGACAGCAGGGGCGGTTCTCCGTCCGGCGCGTCGAGCTCCAGCACGTAGTCCCGCGTCGCCTCCTGCGCGGCGCTCGCGCCGTCGTCGCGCAGCGGGCGCACGCCCGAGTAGCGCCACACGATCTCCGACCGCGACACCGGCGCGCGGAAATAGTCGTTCACGGCCGCGCACAGATAGGCTTCTTCGGCAGGTGTGATCGCGACCTCGGCCGGGTCGCCCGCGTAGTCCTCGTCGGTGGTGCCGATCAGGGTGAAGTCGCCCTCGTAGGGGATCGCGAAGCACACCCGCCCGTCGGCATTCTGGAAGATGTAGCAGCGGTCGTGCGCGAACCGCCGGGGCACGACGATGTGGCTGCCCTTGACCATGCGGACCCGCATCGGCGCGGCGGCGCCCACGACGCTGCCCAGGAAATGCGAGACCCAGGGGCCGCCCGCGTTCACCAGCGCGCGCGCCGCGAAGTCCTTCCCGCCATCGGCGGCGAGCCGCCACAGGCCATTCTCGCGGCTTGCATTGGTGCAGCGCGTGCGGGTGCGAATAACGGCCGAGCGATCCGCCGCGTCGCGCGCGTTCAGCACGACGAGGCGCGCGTCGTCCACCCAGCAATCGGAATACTCGAACGCCCGCCTGTAGCGCGGTTGCAGCGGCGCCCCGGCCGGGTCCCGGCGCAGATCGAGCGTGCGCGTCGGCGGCAGAATGCGCCGGCCGCCGAGATGGTCATAGATGAAAAGCCCGAGCCGGATCAGCGGCCACGGCCGCAGCCCGGCATGATGCGGCAGCACGAAGCGCACCGCCCGGGCGATATGCGGCGCGGCGCGCAACAGCACCTCGCGCTCGGCCAGCGCCTCGCGCACCAGGCGGAACTCGTATTGCTCCAGATAGCGCAGTCCGCCGTGAATGAGCTTGGTGGAAGCGGAAGAAGTCGCACCCGCGAGATCGCCTTGCTCCAGCAGCACCACGGACAATCCGCGCCCGGCCGCGTCGCGTGCGATGCCACAGCCGTTGATGCCGCCGCCGATCACCGCGAGGTCGAAGATCACGCCGCGCGCCCCTTCGCCTTCTGCCCCAGCCGGTCGAGCCGCAGGCGCTGCCGGTCGTCGGTCAGCCGGCGCGCGCCGAGGTAAGTCACCGCGACCGCCGCCAGCCCGCTGCCGCCGGCCAGCAGGAACATCAGCAGGATCTGGTATTTCACCGCTTCCATCGGCTCCATGCCGGCGAGGATCTGTCCGGTCATGATGCCGGGCAAGGTGACGATCCCGGCGGCCGACATTTGGTTGACGATCGGCAGCAGCGCGCGCCGGATGGCATCGCGCACCAGCGGGCGCATCGCCTGGGCGATGCTGCCGCCGAGCGCCAAGCGAGCTTCGATCGCGGCGCGCCGCTGCACCACGCCGCTGAGCAACGTATCGAGGGCAAGGCTGGCGCCGTTCAGCACGCTGCCGAGCACGATGCCGGCGAGCGGGACGGCGTAGCGGGGATCGTACCACGGCGTCGGGCGGATCGCAGTGGTCAGCGCCAGGATCGCGGTGAGCAAGGTCGCGAAGGCGACGGCGCTCGCGCCGATCGTGTAGTTGCCGAACCGGGCGAGCCGCTGCTCAGGCCGCGCCGCGACCTCGCGGCCGGCGATCGCGATCATCACCAGCACCACGCCGAGCGTCAGCAGCGGCGAGGCGAGGGCAAAGACGCTGCGCAGGATGAACCCGACCAGCACGAGCTGCACCACCAGCCGGATCGCGGCGATCGCAAGCTGGCGATGCAGGCCGAGCCCCAGCACCACCGACAGCACGCCGTCCAGCACGATGAGCGACGCCGCGATCGCGAGATCGGGGATGGTGAGGACGATCGGCGTCATGCCGGCGACAGGCGCCGCTCCGCCATGAGGAAGCGCCGGTTGCCGAGGCGGGCGGCCTGCTCGGCGCTGTGCGTCACGACCAGCATCGCGGTGCCGCCGGCGAGGCGCTCGCGGAGCACGGTCTCGACGCACACGGTCGCCTCGCTGTCGAGCGCGCCGGTGGGTTCGTCGAGCAGCAGCACGGGCGGATCCAGCAGCAGGGCCCGCACCAGCGCGAGCCGCTGCCGCTCCCCCGTGGACAAGCGCGCGAGATTGTCGCCGACGCGCTCCGGCACCACGCCGAGGCGCCCGGCCAGCGCCAGCATCAGCGCGTGCTTGCTCGCGGGAAAATGGTCCATCGCCAGCTCGCCCCACCAGCCCGGTTCGGCGGCGCAATAGACCACTTGGCGGCGCCATTCCGGGGCGTGGAAGCGATGTCGCTGGCGTCCGTCGAGCTCGGCGTCACCCTCGTTTGGATCGAGGTCGGCGATCATCCGCAGCAGCAGGCTCTTGCCGGAGCCGGACGGGCCGGTGACGGCGACGCACTCCCCGGCCTCGACCGCCAGCTCGAACGGGCCGGCGATGCCGCTGCGTAGATTCTGGACCCGCAGCCGGGCGGTCACGTTGCGATCAACTTGGGCCGGCGAATTTGCCCAGCAGGCGCACGTGCGAGCGGATGCCGTGGTGGAAGCACCGCAGCTCGAACTTCTCGTTCGGGCTGTGCACCTGATCGTCGTCCAACCCGAAGCCCATCAGCAGGCTGTCGATGCCGAGTGTCCTGCGGAACGACTCCACCACCGGGATCGAGCCGCCGCTGCCCATCAGCAGGGCCGGCCGGCCGTATTCCTCCGCTAGCGCCGCCTCCGCCGCGCGCACCCAGGGCGAGTCGGTGGCGATCTCGATGCCGGGCGAGGCGCCGAACACATCGAGTTCCACTCGCGCGCCGGGCGGCGCGAGGTCCGCGAGGAAGCGGCGGAAGCCGTCGGCAATCCCCTGCGGGTCCTGCCCCGGCACCAGCCGGAACGAGACTTTCGCCGACGCCTCCGCCGCGATCACGGTCTTGCTGCCCGGCCCGCTATAGCCGCCCCAGATGCCGTTGATGTCCGCTGTCGGCCGCGCCCAGAGCCGTTGAAGCGCGGGTAATCCGCGTTCGCCGCCCGGCGTGGACAGGCCGATCTCGCCGAGGAACGCCGCCTCGTCGAAGCCGAGCGCCTCCCATTGGCGCGCCTGCTCGGGGGAGACCGGCTTCACCCCGTCGTAGAACCCCGGCACCTGCACCCGCCCGTCCTTGTCGTGCAACTCGCCGAGGATGCGGGTGAGCGCGTTGATCGGGTTGAGCGCCGAGCCGCCGAACAGGCCCGAATGCAGGTCGCGCGTCGGACCTCGCAGCGTCACCTGCGTGTAGACCAGCCCGCGCAACCGCGTGGTGATCGCCGGCGTATCCACGTCCCACATGCCGGTATCGCTGATTAGCGCGAGATCGGATTTCAGCGCGTCCCGGTTGGCTTCGAGGAAAGTGTCGAGATTGACGCTGCCGACTTCCTCCTCGCCCTCGATCAGCACCGTGATTCGCGCCGGGATGCCGCCGCCCTCGCCATGCCACGCCCGCAGCGCCTCGATGAACATCATCACCTGGCCTTTGTCGTCCACCGCGCCGCGCGCGACGATCCGCTTGCCGCGCGGGCCATCGGCCAGTTGCGGCTCGAACGGCGGGCTGGTCCAGAGATCGAGCGGGTCCGGCGGCTGCACGTCGTAATGGCCGTAGAACAGGACGTGCGGCCCGCGATAGCCGGGCGGCCCGGCATGATGCGCCAGCACCACCGGATGCCCCGGCGTCGGGCGGATGGACACCTCGAACCCGAGGCCGGCGAATTGGTCGCGCATCCACTCGGCGGCGCGCAGGCAATCCGGCGCGTGCGCCGGCTGGGCGCTGATGCTCGGGATGCGGAGCAGCGCGAACAGGTTCTCGCGCGAGCGGTCCAGATTGTCGTCCACGTGGCGAAGAATCCGGTCGATGGTCCCTTGGGCCGACGCTGACATGGCAACTCTCCGATCCGGGTGGGCGACACCAATCGCAACCGCCCAGGCTTTGGTCAACCAGAAGCCGGCGCCGCCATCTCGACCACGAGCAGGACCGAGCGGCCAGCGGCCTCGACGTGCTGCCCGACCACGCCCAGCCTCTCCGGCTCCCGGCTGTCGACGAGGAGATGCCAGCGATGGCCGGGACGCGGCGTGGGCAGAGCCACCCGGGTCGGCTCGCCGCCGGCGTGCAGCACCACCACGGCCCGGTCGCCCGATTCGTACAGCGCCGCGACGAGCGAGAGATTGTCCAGCCTCTGCCAATCTGTGACCGCCATCGCGTGCCCGTCGGTTGTGAGCCACGCCACGTCGGGGACGCCGCTGTCGTCCACCGGCCGCCCGATGAGGGGACGCGCGCCGGTCAGCGCGCCGCAGGCACGGCGCGCTGCGATCAGACGTGCCGTGAAGTCCGCCCGCGCGCGATCAGCGCCGGCCCAGTCGAACCAGGAGATGGCGTTGTCCTGCGAATAGGCGTTGTTGTTGCCCTGCTGCGTGCGGCCGCACTCGTCGCCCATCGTCAGCATCGGCGTCCCGCGTGCGAACACCAGCGTGGCGAGCAGTGCGCGCACGTCGCCCGCCCGCGCCGAGCGGATCGCGGGGTCGTCGACCGGACCCTCGATGCCGTGGTTCCATGAATAGTTCTGGTCCGTGCCGTCGCGGTTGTGCTCGCCGTTGGCCTCGTTGTGCTTGCGGTCGTGCGCGACGAGGTCGGCCAGGGTAAATCCGTCATGAGCGGTGACGAAGTTGACGCTGTGCGATACCGGGCGATGCCGCGCGCCGAAAATATCCGCCGAACCCGCGAAGCGCGTGGCGAGCTCGGCGACCATTCCCGCGTCGCCGCGCCAGAATCGACGCGCCGTGTCGCGGAACCGATCGTTCCACTCGCCCCAGCCGTCCGGGAAGGCGCCCAGCCGGTAGCCGCCTTCGCCAATATCCCAGGGTTCGGCGATCAGCACGCGGTCGCGCAGCATCGGATCTTGGTCGATCGCCTCGAACAATGGGGCGTCGGGATCGAAGCCGTCCGCGCGCCGTCCGAGCGTGGTCGCGAGGTCGAAGCGGAATCCGTCGATGCCGGCGCGTGTCGTCCAGCATCGCAGCGCCTCCATCGCGAGACGCAGCATCGGCGGCCGATCCAGCGCCAACGTGTGACCGCAGCCGGTGTCGTTGACGTATCGGCAAGGATCGTCCGGCAGCAGACGGTAGTAGCTGGCGTTGTCGAGCCCGCGCAGCGATACGGTCGGCCCCAGATGATCCCCTTCGCCGGTGTGGTTGAGCACCACGTCGAGCAGCACGGCGATCCCGGCACCTTGCAGCGCGGCCACGGCGGCGCGGATTTCCGCCCAGCCGCCCGGTGCGAGGCGCGGGTCGGGGGCGAGGAAAGCCACCGGATTGTAGCCCCAGTAGTTCGCCAGCCCGAGCGGCGGCAGATGCCGCTCGTCGAGCCACGCGGCGGACGGCATCAGCTCGACGGCGGTGATCCCGAGCCGGCGCAGATGTTCGATCGCGGCCGGATGCGCCAGCCCGGCGAAGGTGCCGCGCAGCGCGGCGGGGATGTCGGGATGCAGCCGCGTGAAGCCGCGCACGTGCAGCTCGTAGATGATCTGTCCGTCGAGAGCGACAGGCGGCCGGAGGGGCGAGACGGTTTCCGGTGCGCCGACAATGCCCTTCGGCATCGCGGCGGCGCTGTCAGCCGGGTTGGGCGCGTCCGTGTCGAACATTGTCGGGTCGAGCCGAAAGGGCCGGTCGATCCTGGTCGCGAACGGATCGACCAGCAGCTTGGACGGATTGAAGCGATGGCCGCGCGCCGGGTCCCAGGGGCCGTGCGCCCGCAGCCCGTAGCGTCCGCTGGCGCCGACGCAAGCGATGCGGCCGTGGAACACGTCGCCGCTGCGCTCCGGCAGGCGGATGCGCGCGACTTCCCGCCCGCCGCTTGCATCGAACAGGCAGAATTCGATGGCCTCGGCGTGCGCCGACCACACGGCCACATTCACGCCGCTCGCGTCAGCGACGACGCCGAGCGGCTCGGGCGCGCCTGCCTTGACAACGAACTCGCTCATGCGGCGCGCTCGGCGAGAATCTCATGGTACAATGCGGCATAGTGCGCGGCTGGCCGCCGCCACGATACGTCGGTCCGCATGGCGTTGCATTGCACCGTCCGCCATGCCTGCGGCTCGCGCCACAGCTCGACCGCGCGCTGGATCGCCGCGACAAGAGCATCGCGCGTGACCGGCGAGAATTGCAGGCCGGTGCCGACGCCGTCGGCGAGGGCCATTTCGTTGGCATCGACCACGCTGTCCGCCAGCCCGCCGACACGCGCCACCACGGGCAGCGCACCGTAGCGCAGCGCGCAGAGTTGCGTCAGTCCGCATGGCTCGAAGCGGGACGGCACCAGGATCGCGTCCGCGCCCGCCTGGATCGAATGAGCCAGGGTTTCGTCGTAGCCGACCACGCAGCCAACCCGCCCAGGGTTTGCCGCGGCCGCCGTGACGAAGTCGGCGACCAGCGTGGCATCGCCTGAGCCGAGCAGTGCGAGCTGCGCGCCACGTGCCAGCAGATCGGGAATTGCCTCGAGCAGCAAGTCGAGGCCCTTCTGCCAGGTAAGGCGGCTGATGACGCCGAATAGCAGCGTGCCCGGCTCTGGCGCCAGACCAAGCCGCGCTTGCAGCGCCGCCTTGTTCGCCCTCCGTTCGGCCAGACGTGCTGTATCGAATTTCCGCGCGATCAGCGTGTCGGTCGCCGGATTCCATACCGCGTCGTCGATGCCGTTCAGGATGCCTCGCACATCCGCCGCGCGCGCGCGCAGCAGCCCGTCCATTCCCATTCCCCCATCCCTCGTGCGGATCTCGGCGGCGTAGCTCGGCGACACCGTGGTGATCCGATCCGACAGCGCCAGCCCCGCCTTCAGGAAACCGATCGCACCGTAATACTCGACGCCCTCCGGCGTGTAGGCGCTCCAGGGCAGTCCGAGCGTCGGCACCAGCGAGGCTGGAAACTGGCCCTGGAAGGCGAGATTGTGCACCGTCATCACCGTGCCGGGACGGCGGTTCCGGCCGTCCCGATAACGCAGATAGGCCGCCGTCAATCCGGCCTGCCAATCATGCGCGTGGACGATGTCCGGCACGAACTCCGTGACCCTTCCGGCGCCCACGTCGCCCCCTATGGCGGCGAGGGCGGCGAAGCGGATGGCGTTGTCCGGCCAATCCCGCCCGTCCCCGTCCACATACGGGTTTCCCGGCCTGCCGTAGAGATGCGGAGCGTCGATCGCCAATAGCTCCAGCCCCGCCGCGTGGCCCCGCAGCAATCGTGCCGGGCCGCCGAACAGATCGCCGTAGGCGCGAACGACCGCGGTATCGGCGAGCGCCTCTGTCACGGCGGGATAGCCCGGCACCAATGTCGCGACACGCGCGCCGAGCGGTGCCAGCGCGAGCGGCAGGGCGCCGGCCACGTCGGCGAGCCCGCCGGTCTTCACCAGCGGAAAAATCTCCGAGACGACGGCGAGAACCTTCACGGCGTCATGCGGGCAGACGGTCGATCATCGGCTGCGTGATCAGGCAGATGCCCTTCGCCGTGCGGCGGAACCGCGCGAGGTCGATCTCCGGGTCCTCGCCCACCACGAGCCCCGGCGGGATGCGGACCCCCTTGTCGACCACCACGTTGGTCAGCCGCGCACCCTGTCCGATATCCACGTCGGGCAGGATCACCGCGTTCTCGATGCGCGCGTAGGAATGGGCGCGGACGCCGGTGAACAGCAGCGTGCGCCTGAGGCTGGCGCCAGAGACGATGCAGCCGCCGGAGACCAGGGACGAGATAGCGCAGCCGCGCCGCCCATCCACGTCGTGCACGAACTTGGCCGGCGGCGTGATTTCCGCGTAGGTCCAGATCGGCCAGTCGCGGTCGAACAGATCGAGCGCGGGCACCACGTCGGTCAGGTCGATATTGGCTTCCCAGTAGGCATCGACGGTGCCGGCGTCGCGCCAATACGCCTCGGATTCCGCGCTGGAGCGGACGCAGGATTGCGAGAACCGATGTGCTACGGCTTTCCCGTGCCTCACCAAGTGCGGAATGATGTCCTTGCCGAAATCACGGCTGGAGACGGGCTCCGCTGCGTCGCGGTGCAGCTGCTCGATAAGAAATCTCGTCGCGAACACGTAGATGCCCATGCTGGCCAGCGCGATGTCGGGCCGCCCCGGGATGGCGGGCGGATCGGCCGGCTTCTCGACGAAGGCGATGATGCGGTCGGTCTCATCGACATGCATCACGCCGAAGCCGGTCGCCTCCATGCGCGGCACCTCGATGCAGCCCACGGTCACGTCGGCCCGCTGCTCGACATGCTGGAGCAGCATCTGCTCGTAGTCCATCTTGTAGACGTGGTCGCCGGCCAGCACGACGATGTGCTCGGGGTCATAGCCCTCGATGATGTCGATGTTCTGGTAGACCGCGTCGGCGGTGCCGGCGTACCAATCGGCGCCGGCGACGCGCTGGCTGGCCGGCAGGATGTCGAAGCTCTCGTTGCGCTCGGGGCGCAGGAAGTTCCAGCCGCGCTGCAGGTGGCGAATCAGGCTGTGCGCCTTGTACTGGGTTGCGACGCCGATGCGGCGAATGCCGGAGTTGAGCGCGTTCGACAGGGCGAAGTCGATGATGCGCGACTTGCCGCCGAACGGGACCGCCGGCTTCGCGCGCCGGTCGGTGAGCTCTTCGAGCCGCGTGCCGCGCCCGCCCGCCAGCACGTAGGCCATCGCCGTCCGCGCGATCGGAGCACTCAGCGTCGACCTCGGCGGCATGATGCGTCGCTCTCCCCGCTGCTCCTCCCGGCTTGCCGCCGGGCGGCTCGTTACGCCTCAGGCCATGATGGCACGTTCCACAGCTCCCTTGCATAGTCCCGGATGGAGCGATCGGACGAAAACCAGGCGACGCCGGCGGTGTTCAGGATGCTCGATTTCCACCATGCGCCGGGGTCGCGCCACAAGGCATCCGTCTCGCGCTGGGTCGCGAAATAGGCCGCGAAATCCGCGCAGACCAGGAAATGGTCATGGCGGCGCAGGGCGTGTACCAGCCCGTGGTAGCGATCCCGCTCGTCGGGCGAGAACACGCCGGCCTCGATCGCGGCCAGCGCCCCGGACAGCGCGCCGCTGCCGGCGATCGCCTCCGTCGCATCGACGCCGGCGGCGCGCCTGGCCTCGACCTCGGCGGCCTGCAGACCGAAGATGAACATGTTCTCGGCGCCGACCCGCTCGCGGATCTCGATATTCGCCCCGTCCAGCGTGCCGATGGTGAGCGCGCCGTTCAGCGCGAGCTTCATGTTCCCGGTGCCGGACGCTTCCATGCCGGCGGTTGAGATCTGTTCGGAGAGGTCGGCCGCGGGGATGATGGTCTCGGCCAGGCTGACGCAGTAATTGGGCAGGAACACGACCTTCAGGCGGTCGCCGACCACCGGGTCGGCGTTGATCACGCGCGCCACGTCGTGGGCGAGCTTGATGATCAGCTTCGCCTGATGATACCCGGCCGCCGCCTTGCCGGCGAAGATCTTCACGCGCGGCGTCCAGTCCTGCATCGGGTCGGCGCGGATCGCGTCATAGAGCGCGACGGTCTCCAGGATATTGAGCAGCTGGCGCTTGTATTCGTGGATACGCTTGATCTGCACGTCGAACAGCGCCGCGGGATCGACGACGATGTCGAGCTGCTCGCGGATCAGCTCGGTCAGGGCAACCTTGTTGACGTGGCGGGTCTTGGCGAAGCGCTGCTGGAACGCGGCATCGCCGGCGAGCGGCCGCAGCGCTTCGAGCGCGGTCGCGTCATCCAGCACGCGCGAGCCGACCGCCTCGACCAGCAACTCCGTCAGGCCGACATTCGCCTGGTGCAGCCAGCGGCGGAAGGTGATGCCGTTGGTCTGGTTGACGATGCGGTCGGGGAACAGCGCGTGCAAGTCGCTGAACACGGTCTCGCGCATCAGGCCGGTGTGCAGCGCCGAAACGCCGTTCACAGCGTGCGAGCCGATGAACGCGAGATTGCCCATCCGCACCGTGCGGCCGTGGTACTCGTCGATCAGCGACACGCTGGACAGCAGACGGAGGTCGTCGGGGAACGCGGCCCGGACCCGTGCCAGATGGCGCGCGTTGATCAGGTAGATGATCTGCATGTGACGCGGCAGCAGCTGCTCCATCACCGGCACCGGCCAGCGCTCCAGCGCCTCGGGCAGCAGGGTGTGGTTGGTGTAGCAGAACGTCCCCTGGGTGATGCGCCACGCCTCGTCCCAGGGCAGTTGATGCAGATCGATCAGGATCCGCATCAGTTCGGGGATGGCGATGGCGGGATGCGTGTCGTTGAGCTGGATCGCCGCCTTGTCCGGCAGGGTGGAGAGATCCTTGAACGCCCGGATGTGACGGCGCACCAAATCCTGCAGCGAGGCGGAGGCGAAGAAATACTCCTGCCGGAGCCGCAGCTCCTGGCCCGCCGGCGTCGCGTCGCTCGGGTAGAGCACCTTGGTGATCGCCTCGGCCCGCACCCGCTCGGTGAGCGCGCCGACATGGTCGCCGCGATTGAACGTGTCGAGCCGCAGCGGGTCGGCGGGACGGGCGGACCACAGGCGCAGCGTGTTCACCCGCCGGCCACGCCAGCCGACCACGGGCGTATCGTAGGCCAGCGCCTCGACGATCTCCGCCGGCCGCCAGGCATAGCCTGTGGCGCCGTCCTCGCCGCGCACCTCCTCGACGGAGCCGCCGAAGCCGATGTCGTAATAGAGCTCCGCCCGCTGAAACTCCCACGGGTTGCCGAGCGACAGCCATTCCTCGGGATATTCCTGCTGCCAGCCGTTCTTCACGACCTGCTGGAACAGGCCATGATCGTAGCGGATGCCGTAGCCATGCGCCGGCAAGCCGACCGAGGCCATGCTTTCCATGAAGCACGCGGCGAGCCGCCCGAGGCCGCCATTGCCGAGGGCCGCGTCCGGCTCCAGCGCGCGCAGCGCATCGAGGTCCACGTCAAGGGAGCGCAGCGCGGCGCGGGCGGTCTCGGTCAGGCCGAGATTGTTGAGGACGTCGAACAGCAGCCGGCCAATCAGGAACTCGAGCGACAGGTAATAGACGCGCTTGGATTGCTGCTGATACGCCAGGTTGGTGCTGGCCATCCAGCGATCCACCACCCGGTCGCGCACCGCCAGCGCGGTCGCCACGAACCAGTCCCGATCGGTCGCCACCACCCTTGCCTTGCCGACCTGGTAGTTCAGCTTGTCGAGGATGCTGGTTCGCAGCCCCGCGATGCCGGCAACCCTCGGGCGGGCCTCGTCCGCGCCGTGCGAATGATCGGGCGATGCCCCGCTCTTGCTCATCGGGTCGAACTCCACCGACTGGCTTCTCCTTTCGCTCATAGCGATCCGCCGGTCCGGCGTCGCGCGACGGTCATAATGAGGTTCTAGCGGTCCATACAAGGGTAGGTTGAGCCGGACCGGCGAAAATCCCGTCGCGATATGCTTTTCACTCCCGACGCCGGCCGTGGCGCCCGCGGGGGAGTTGTGGCATCAGCGATCCGCCGTCGCGCGCCGCGTCGGTCGTATCGTATCGAGCATCAGGCAGCCCTAACTGACCGCGAGCGACCTGTCCATTGCAGCCGACCTGATCGCCGTCGTGGTGAGCGTCACCGGGGGCGAGCCCCTGGTGCTGACCATCGCCGGCGCCCGGGCGCTGCCGTCCGGGCCGTTCGAATCCGGGCACCGCTCCCTCCAGGGCGGGCTGCGCGCCTGGGTCGAGCAGCAGACCCGCCATCCGGTCGGCTATGTCGAGCAACTCTACACCTTTGCCGATCGCGATCGCACCGAGGCGGCCGCCAGGGTCATCTCGATCAGCTATCTCGGCCTGACCCGCCAGGCGCGGCCGGGGGGCGACGCGGCGGCGAGCTGGCAGAGCTGGTATCGCTATTTCCCGTGGGAGGATCACCGGGCCGGCCCGCCGGCCGCCGTCGAGCGGCTGATCGCGCCGGCGCTGCGAGTTTGGACCGGATCGGCCCCGAGCCTCGCGGCCCGGCGCGAGCGAAGGCAGCGGGCCGGGGTGAACTTCGGGCTCGACGGACACGCCTGGAACGAGGAGCTGGTGTTGCAGCGCTACGAGCTGATGTACGAGGTCGGGCTCGTGCCCGAGGCGACGCGCGGCTCCGGCCGGCCGTGCGCCATGCCGGCGCCGGGGGAGCCGATGCTGCACGACCATCGGCGGATCCTCGCCACCGGCATCGCGCGGCTGCGCGCCAAGATCAAGTACCGCCCCGTGGTGTTCGAGCTGATGCCGCCGAGCTTCACCCTCCTGCAGCTCCAGCAATCGGTCGAGGCCCTGGCCGGACAGCGGATGCACAAGCAGAATTTCCGCCGCCTCATTGAGCAGCAGGAGCTCGTGGAGGAGACCGGCCGCATCGCCACCGAGACCGGCGGCCGTCCCGCCAAGCTGTTCCGCTTCCGCCGCGCGGTGCAGCAGGAGCGCGCCTTCGCCGGCACCAAGCTGCCGGTGACGCGCGGGCCATAGCCTTCCCCGACAGACGGCTTGACACCGGCGCGGGTTATGCTCAACTCCAGCATATGTGGTGGCAGGGACCGCCTCTTTTTGGCACCTGGAAATGCTCTATGTGAGCATAAGGAGCGGCACGATGGGTATGTCCGAACTCGTCTCGCGTACCGCCTATCTCTACGACCGGGTCAGCGCCTTCGTCCCGCCGATGGAGTGGCCGGTGTTTGCCGAGGACATCGAGGCGATCCTGGCGCTCAAGCGCGAGCGCAACGCGGTCATCCTCGCCCACAACTATCAGACGCCGGAGATCTTCCACTGCGTCGCCGACATCGTCGGCGATAGCCTGGCGCTCGCCCGCGAGGCGATGCGCGCCGAGGCCGACGTGATCGTGCTGGCCGGCGTGCATTTCATGGCCGAGACGGCAAAGCTGCTCAATCCAGACAAGACGGTGCTGATCCCCGACACGCGCGCCGGCTGCTCGCTGGCGGAATCGATCACCGCCGCCGACGTGCGGCTGATGCGCGCGCGCTATCCCGGCGTTCCCGTCGTGACGTACGTCAACACCTCCGCCGCGGTGAAGGCCGAATCCGACATCTGCTGCACCTCCGGCAACGCGCGCAAGGTGATCGAATCGCTCGGCGTCGAGCGCGTCATCATGCTGCCCGACGAATACCTCGCGAGGAACGTCGCCGCCGAGACCGGCGTGAAGATCATCGCCTGGGCCGGTCATTGCGAGGTACACGAAAGATTTACCGCCGCCGAGGTGCGGACGCTGCGCGCGGAGAACCCCGGCGTGGTGGTGCTGGCGCATCCCGAATGCCCGCCCGAGGTCGTCGCCGAGGCGGATTTCGCCGGCTCGACCGCGGCGATGGCGGACTATGTGACCACCCGCAAGCCGCCGCGCGTGGTGCTGCTGACCGAGTGCTCGATGAGCGACAACATCGCGCTCCAGAATCCCGAAGTTTCCTTCGTGCGCCCGTGCAATCTCTGCCCGCACATGAAGCGCATCACCTTGCCGAACATCCGCACGGCGCTGGAGGAGATGCGCCACGAGGTCACCATCGACCCGGATGTCGCGGATCGCGCGCGGCGTGCCGTCGAGCGCATGTTGGCGGTGTGAGGCGCCGCCGATGCGCGATCTGATCGGCTGCCCCGTCATCATCGGTGGCGGCATCGCCGGGCTGATGGTCGCCCTGCATCTGGCGCCCGAGCCGGCGGTGGTGCTGTCGAAGGCGCCGCTCGGCGCGGAGGCATCGAGCGCGTGGTCGCAAGGCGGCGTCGCCGCCGCGATCGGCGGGGACGATCATCCTGACCTGCACTGCGCCGACACGCTCGCGGCGGGCAACGGGATGGTCGACGAGGATGTCGCGCGCCGCATCACCGGCGCGGCGCCCGCCGTCATCGACGAGCTGATCCGGCGCGGCGCGCGCTTCGATCGCGCGCCGGACGGCGCATTGCTGCTCGGCCGCGAAGCCGCGCACTGCCGGCGTCGCATCGTGCACGCCACGGGTGACGGCACCGGTCGCGAGATCATGCGCGCGCTGGTCGCGGCGGTGCGCGCCACCCCGTCGATCACGGTCCATGAGGGGGCCGAGGCGCGGCGGCTGATCGTTTCCGACAACGCCGTCGCGGGCGTGCTCGCCGCGGGGCGCGCCGGACCGATGCTGCTGCCCACCGGCCGCGTGGTGATCGCCACGGGCGGCGTCGGCGGCCTCTATCTCCACACCACCAACCCGCGCGGCTGTTTCGGCCAGGGTCTCGCGCTGGCCGCGCGCGCGGGCGCCGCGCTCGCGGACCTGGAGTTCGTGCAGTTCCACCCCACCGCGCTGGCGACGAACCGTGGCACGCGCGGCGAGCCGCTGCCGCTCATCAGCGAGGCGGTGCGCGGCGAGGGCGCGGTGCTGGTCGACGAACGCGGCCAGCGTTTCATGGCAGACACGCCGGGCGCGGAACTCGCGCCGCGCGATGTCGTCGCGCGCGCGATCTGGCGCCATCTGGCCGACGGTCACGACGTGTTCCTCGACGCGCGCGAGGCGCTCGGCGCCGACTTCGCCCGGCGCTTTCCCGGCATCGCCGCGATTTGCGCGGCGGCTGGCATCGACCCCTCGCGCCAGCCCATCCCGGTCCGCCCGGCGGCGCACTACCACATGGGCGGCATCGCGGTGGACGCGGCCGGACGCAGCACGGTGAGCGGGCTTTGGGCGTGCGGCGAGGTCGCCCGCACCGGGCTGCACGGCGCCAATCGCCTGGCCAGCAACTCCCTTCTGGAAGCGGCCGCCTGCGCGCGCTGGGTCGCCGAGAGCATCGCCGGCGCGGCATCGATGCCGGTCAGGCTGCCGTCCTCCGTCTCGCTGCCGCCGTCGCCCGATGCGTCGCAAATCCGTCCCGTGCTGTCGCGCGCCGCCGGAGTGCTGCGCGAGGCCGACGAACTGAGCGTTGCGGCGGCGGCGCTGCTTGCCCTCGCGTGTTCCGCCGGACCGGCCGCCGATCCCGCCGCCGTCGGATTGATGATCGCGGTTGCCGCGCTGCATCGGCGGGAAAGTCGCGGCGCCCATTTCCGCACCGATTTTCCGCGCGTCGAGCAATCCTTGGCGCGGCCGGTCGCCTGGCGTCTGGACGACGCCTTGCAAGCGGCGCGCGACATCGCGCCGACCATGCTCCCACTCGCCCGGAAGGCATGACCGTGACCGTACCGCCGCTGCCGCGAATCATGCTGGAACCGGTGGTCCGCGCGGCATTGCTGGAGGATCTCGGCCGCGCCGGCGACATCACCACCGACGCCATCGTGCCGGCCGGGCAGCGCACGACCACCGTGCTCGCCGCCCGCCAGCCGGGCGTGGTGGCCGGGCTCGATCTCGCGATCCTGGCGTTCCGCCTCATCGAGCCGGCGATCGAGATCAGGGTGGAGCGGCCGGACGGCAGCGCGATCCAGCCCGGCGACGTGATCGCGGAAATCGGCGGCCCGGCGCGCGGCGTGCTGACCGCCGAGCGCGTGGCGCTGAACTTCCTCGGCCATCTCAGCGGCATCGCCTCGGCGACCGCCGCCATCGTCGAGGCGGTGCGGCCGCACAAGGCGCGCATCACCTGCACGCGCAAGACGATGCCGGGAATGCGGGCGTTGCAGAAATACGCGCTGCGCGTCGGCGGCGGCAGCAATCACCGCTTCGGTCTCGATGACGCCGTGCTCATCAAGGACAACCACGTCGCGATCGCCGGCGGCATCCGACCCGCGCTGCAGCGCGCTCGCACCGCCGTCGGCCATCTGGTGAAGATCGAGCTGGAGGTCGACACGCTGGCGCAGCTCGAGGAGGCGCTGAGCGTCGGCGTCGACGCGGTGCTGCTCGACAACATGGCGCCGCCGATGCTGCGCGAGGCGGTCGGCATGGTTGGCGGCCGCGCCATCACCGAGGCGTCGGGGCGGGTGACGCCCTCGACCGCCCCCGCGATCGCCGCCACGGGGGTCGATCTCATCTCGATCGGCTGGCTCACGCACAGTTCCGCCGTGCTCGACATCGGCCTCGACTACCGCGATTGACCTACCGCTGCGCCTCGCCCGACAGGATCAGCACGGCGCGATCGAGCTGCGGGTCCGTCCCCGCGGCGTAGCGCCGGTCGAACGGCACTCGAACCGTCGGCTTGACGCCGACCCCTTCGAGCCGCACGCCATCCACCCGCACGTCATCGACCGCGAGCAGCAGCAAGCTGTCGTCGCTGATCAGGAACGCCGTGGCGGCCAGCACGGCGCCTTCGGTCGGCGCGCCGATCACCGGCCCCATGTCGTATGTCTCGAACCCTTGCGCGAGCACCTCCTTGCCGCTGCGGGTGTCTTCGTTCACCAGCATCGCCACCGGCTTGCGCCAGCGGAAATTGGCGAGTTCCGGCCTGCCGTCGCGCCCGGTGATCGTCAGCGTCGGCGCGCGCGCGTTGAACAGGTCGAGGTAGTCCGGCTGCGCGCCGCCCCAGCCGTCGCGCAAATCCCAGACCAGCGCGTCGGCATCCTTCAACGGTCCGGAGCCGATCAGGCGCTCCAGCGCGGATTGATACCGCCAGCTCGCGTACGACCACACATGCACGTAGCCGATCCGGCGGCCGTTGGCGGTGGTGATGATCCGCGCGCCATCCTCCAGCCCCTTGAGGAACATCTCGCCAGGATTGAGGTCTTCGGGAACCACGGCGAGGGTGAGGATCGGTTCATCCGGCGTGCGCCGGACGGCCAGCCGCACCCGCTCGCCGACCTTGCCGCGAAACGAGCCGACCGGCTGGAACAGCCGGCCGTCCGCCGCGACGATCTCGTCGCCCACGAGCAGGCCGCCGCGCGCCGCCGGGGCGCCGGCGATCACGCCGGTGACGAAAACGCGTCCATCGGCGTCGGTCTCGGTGAAGATGCCGATGCTCGGATAGGTCACCTGTCCCGACGGCCAGATGCGGGAGAACCCTTGCTTCTGCAGGGCGCGCGCGAAGATGTCGGCGAGCTGGTAATAGGCGGGTTCGTCCGGGGTGAACAACCGGGTGTGCGAGGCGCCAAGCTCGCCCAGCATCCGGTTGACGATGACGGCCCTCGCGTCCCTGTCCCCTGTCTCGGCGGCCCGCGCGCGATAGCGTTGTCCGACCGCGCTCCAGTCCAGGCCGTGCAGGCGGGGGTCGTAGAAGCGGTCGCGGACGATGCGCCAGACTTCGTCGAACGCCGCCGCCCCGCGCGAAGGCTGATCGGCGGCCGCGACAGGCGTGTTTTCCGCCCGCGCGGCAGCGGCGGGAACGGCAAGAAGCATCGCGCAAAGCAGCAACCAGGGTCGCGGGCGCATAGTTTCGGGCTCCGCCGTGAGTTCCGCGCAGGATCGGCCTCGGGGCGGCGGCAGGCAACCTTGGCAGCGACACCCGCGTAAGCACGGCAGCCTTCCGTCGTGTTTCCCCACGGAGCCTTGCCGATGGCCGTCCCGCGCCTAGCCGCCTTGGGGATGCTGCTGGTCGTGACGAGCTGCGCCGTCGGGCCGGACTTCAAGGAGCCGCCTTGGTATTCGCCCGCCTCGTGGTTCGGCGGCGGCCATCGCGAGGCGCCGCCCGCGCGCAGCCAACTCGTCGCCGAGCCGGTCGACCCGCGCTGGTGGAGCCTGTTCGGCGACCCCGAGCTGACCTCGCTGGAGGAGCGGGTCGCGCGGGACAATTTCGACGTGCGGGTGGCGACTATCCAGCTCGCCGAATCACGCGCCCAGCGCGGCATCACCGCCGCCGGCCTCTATCCGTCGATCAACGGCAATGCGTCCTACGAACGCGAGAAGGCGAGCAACCGCGGCATCTTCAGCGCCTTCGGCAGCGGCTCGGGCGGCGGCGGGGCCACGCAGGCCAACGGCACCGGCTTCGGCGCCGGCGGCATACCCGCCTCGGGCAAGATCCCGCCCTTCGACCTCTACCAGTACCGGCTTCGACGCCTCGTGGGAGATCGACCTGTGGGGCCGCGTGCGCCGCTCCATCGAGGCGGCCGACGCCTCGATCGACTCTTCCGCCGAGGCGCGACGCAACACGTTGTTGAGCACGCTCGCCGAGGTCGCGCGCGACTACATGCAGCTGCGCGG
Source organism: uncultured Alphaproteobacteria bacterium (assembly GCA_963795435.1). Lineage (GTDB taxonomy): Bacteria > Pseudomonadota > Alphaproteobacteria > Acetobacterales > Acetobacteraceae > JAFKFI01. The sequence goes on along the minus strand of CAWCHV010000007.1, from coordinate 668,425 downwards.
CGTGCAGCGGCAGATCGACATCGCCAACGAGAACGTGAAGGTGCAGCAGGAGAGCGTGCAGCTCACCCGCGAGCGCGCCGCCGGCGGCCTCGGCTCGGACCTCGACGTCGCCAACGCCACCGCGCAGCTCGGCAGCACGGCGGCGCAACTGCCGCAGCTCCGGCAGCAGGAGGCGCAGCTCGTCAACGCGATCAGCCTGCTGCTCGGGCTGCAGCCCAACGCGCTGAGGGCCGAACTCGACGCGCCGCGTCCGGTGCCTCCGGTGCCGCCGCGCGTGCCGGTGGGCGTGCCCTCCGAACTCGCCCGCCGGCGTCCGGACATCCGGCAGGCGGAAGCGCAACTGCACGCCGCGACCGCCGATGTCGGCGTGGCGGTCGCCGACTTCTATCCGCGCGTCACCCTGTCGGCCAGCCTCGGCATCCAGGCCTTGCAGCCGAAGAACCTGTTCACCTGGGATGCGCGCCAGTACGGCCTCGGTCCGACCGTCAGCCTGCCCATCTTTCAGGGCGGCCAGCTTCGCTCCACGCTGCAACTCCGCAAGGAGCAGCAGCAGGAGGCCGCGGTGAATTACGAGCGGACCGTGCTGAACGCCTGGCACGAGGTCGACAACGCGCTCACCGCCTACAACGCCGAGCAGCAACGGCGGGACGAACTGGTGCAGGCCGTGGCGCAGAACCGCCGCGCGCTCGGGCTGGCGCAGTTGCGCTACCGGCAGGGGCTGATCGACTTCCTCACCGTGCTCGACGCCCAACGCAGCCTGTTGCAGACCGAGCAGCAACTCGCCGACAGCACGACCACGGTGTCGAACAATCTGGTGGCGCTGTACAAGGCGCTCGGCGGCGGCTGGGAGGGTACGTTCCCGAGAACCGCCGCCAATCGGGGCGGCTCGGCCTCGTAACGATCAGATCACGTAGTCCTCAGATCACGTAGTCTGGCGCCCGCACCATCTGGTCCATCGTCAGCGCCGCCATGCCGGTGTGCCGCGCGACCGGCCGGGCGGGCACGCCGACCACCGTGGTGTAGGGCTCCACCGGGGCCAGGACGATGCTGCCCGCCCCGACCTTCGCGCCCTCGCCGATTTCGATGTTGCCGAGGATCTTGGCGCCCGCGCCGATCAGCACGCCGCGCCGGACCTTCGGGTGGCGCTCGCCGTCCTCCTTGCCCGTGCCCCCGAGCGTGACTTCCTGCAGGATCGAGACGTCGTCCTCCACCTCGGCGGTCTCGCCGATCACGAGGCCGGTGCCGTGGTCGAGCAGGATGCGCCGGCCCAGCCTCGCCGCCGGGTGGATGTCGATGGCGAACACCTCGGACATGCGGCTTTGCAGGTGCTTGGCGAGATGCGGCCGGTCGTGCGTCCAGAGATAGTGGGCGACGCGATGGCCCTGCAGCGCCTGGAATCCCTTGAAGTGAAGCAGCGGGGTCAGCAGGTCGGGGCACGCCGGGTCACGGTCGCGGATCGCCTGCAGGTCGCCCGCCGCCGCCTCGACGATGTCGGGCTCGGCGTCGAATGCATGGCCCAGCACCTCGATCAGCGCGCCGGCTTCCAGATCGGGCGAAGCCAGCTTCTCCGCCAGCCGGTTGCCGATCGAGGAGGCGAAGCAGTCGTGCTGCAGGATCGCGCTGTTGATCATCCGCGCCAGCGTCGGCTCCTTCCGCAGCAGCTCGGCAGCTTCCATCTGGATGGTGGACCAAGCCAATTGCACGATCGGCGAGGAATCCCGCCCGGGGCGGCAGAGAACCAGATGCGGCTGCGCCATCGAAGACCTCGTCCCATAGGTGGCCCGGCCGCCGGGCCGGGGTAGTGAGCAGTGAGGAGAGTTGGGCATCCGTGCGTCCGACGCAACCACCCCCGGATTTCGGGGCAATCTCCGCCTCGGCCCATCCCTCCCTTCGGCCTTGTCATGATCCGCGTCAGCGCAATGTAGGCTAAGCCGATCACAGGTTGCGATCGCACATCCCGCCAAATACCTGGAGCCTCAGAATGAGCAGCAGCACGTCCGACTACACGCCGCCGAAGGTTTGGACCTGGGACAAGGCGAGCGGCGGCCGTTTCGCCAACATCAACCGCCCGATCGCGGGACCCACGCACGAGAAGGAGCTCCCGGTCGGCCGCCACCCCCTCCAGCTCTACTCGCTCGGCACGCCGAACGGCGTGAAGGTGACGGTGATGCTGGAGGAGCTGCTGGCGCTCGGCCATCGCGGCGCGGAATACGACGCCTGGCTCATCAGGATCGGCGATGGCGATCAGTTCGGCAGCGGCTTCGTGGCGATCAATCCCAACTCCAAGATACCCGCCCTGGTGGATCGCAGCGGTCCGAAGCCGATCCGGGTGTTCGAGACCGGCGCGATCCTCATGCACTTGGCGGAAAAATTCGGGGCCTTCCTGCCGACCGAGCCGGCCGCGCGCGCGGAGTGCCTCTCCTGGCTGTTCTGGCAGATGGGCAGCGCGCCCTATCTCGGCGGCGGCTTCGGCCATTTCTACGCCTACGCGCCGATCAAGATCGAATACGCCATCGACCGCTTCGCGATGGAGGCGAAGCGCCTGCTCGACGTGCTCGACCGCCGGCTCGCCGAGAGCGAGTACGTGGCGGGGCCCGAGTACACGATCGCCGACATGGCGATCTGGCCCTGGTACGGCGGACTGGTGAACGGGTGGCTGTACGGCGCCGCCGAGTTCCTGAACGCCGAGGAATACAAGAATGTCCGGCGCTGGACCGACGCCATCGGCGCACGCCCGGCGGTGCGGCGCGGGCGAATGGTCAATCGCGTCTCGGGCGAGCCCTCGAGCCAGTTGCACGAGCGTCACGACGCCAGCGATTTCGAGACGAAAACGCAGGACAAGCTGGCGGCCGAGAGCTGAGGCGGGCGCCATCCGATGTAGTTGCGACATCGCAACATTAACGGCGTGCGAGGGCAGCCGCGCCGTCAGCGTTGAAACAGCAGCCGCAGCCAGGGAGGTGGAGAGATCGTCGGTTTCGGAGTCGGCGCCGGGCGCCCCCAGGCCGGCGGTCGCATGGCCGGCGGCCTGGGGGCCGGTAGCCGCTCAACGGCCGGCGCGGGTTTCGGGGGCGGCGGCTCTCCCCAGGGGGGATAGCAAGGCGTCGGCTCCCACAGGGTGGGCGCCTCGGGCAGCGGCGCGGGGGACTTGGCCGACGCAACCCTCGCCGGCTTCGGGCGTGCCGCGTAAGGTTGCCTCGGCCGGGGCGGCCTGGGTGGCTTGGGCGGTTTGGCCGGCAGGCCCAGCATTTCGGGCAGCGGGTCGGTGGAGAGCTTGCGCCACAGTGGCCTGAGCAGCCGCCCCGCTTGCGGCGCGGCCGCCAGCAGCGCCCGCATTTCGGGATCCTCCAGCAACGCGCGCAGTTCGCCGGCGAAGACCCAGACCCCATACGGCGCAAACACCTGCCCGGGCGGAATGCGAAGGCGCGGTGGCCGGGGCGCGGATTTCTGCCGCTCGGCGGCCGGGCGGGGCGCGGCGCACCGGCGCGGCGCGGCGGGCAGCTTGCCGGCGGCGAAGCGCGTGTGCAGCCCCATGAGGCGGTTCCGGATGCGCGAGAGATAGAGATAATGCCACAGCCTGTCGACAACCAGCGGCGGCGCCGCCGGCGGGCCGAACGGCCCCCGCCGCAGCCGGTCGGCACCCTCGAGCAATCCCCGTTTCATCTTCTCCATCAGCTGGGAGAAGCGGGGCATCAGGCCAGTTGGGGTTGCGGGTGGGGCGGCGGCGGACATGCGCGAGGTATAGTGTTTGTTAGAAGGTATGTCAAGCACTATCGCCTCGGCGGCGTGGTGATCCATGCCGCCTCACGCGGATGGCGACATGGATGCTTCGTCGGCTACGGCTCCTCGCATTGACGGAAGTGGAACGAACTATTCGGTTCGCGCGGCTTCCCTCCGCCAGGCCGAAAGCGTCAGCGCGGACCGGCACAGGCCCGGTCATGTCGGAGATGAGGCGGCAGCCGCAACAGACCCCGGCTAACCCGCCCCGCTCGACCTCGCCTGCTGAATGGCCTCCCAGACCCGGAGCGGGGTCGCCGGCATGTCGATATGGCGGATGCCGAACTCGGACAGCGCATCGACCAGCGCGTTCATCACCGAGGGCAGGGCGCCGGCGCAGCCGGCCTCGCCGCAGCCTTTGGCGCCGAGCAAATTGGTCTTGGCCGGCACCGGATGGCTGCCATAGGCGAAGGAGGGCGCGTCGCTCGCCCGGGGCAGCGTGTAATCCATGTACGAGCCGGTCATCAGCTGTCCGTCCTCGTCGTAGCGCACCGATTCCCGCAGCGCCTGGCCGATGCCCTGGACGATGCCGCCATGCGCCTGGCCCTCGACCAGCAGCGGATTAACCACCACGCCGAAATCGTTGACCATCGCGTAGCGCACCACGCTCACCTCGCCGGTGTCGGGGTCGACCTCCACCTCGCAGACATGGCAGCCGTTGGGGAACGCCGAGGGCGCGCTCTTGTGGATATGGCGCACGTCGAGCGTGGCGGGAACGCCCTCGGGCAGCTTGAGCCCGTGCCGCAGTTGCTCCGCCAACTCCATGATGCCGATGGCGCGGTCGGTTCCGGCGATGGTGAAGCGGCCGTTCGAGAACTCGATGTCGGCGACCGCCGCTTCGAGCGCGTGGGCGGCGATTTGCCGCCCGTTCTCGATCACCTGCTCGCCGGCCTCGATGACCGCGGCACCGCTCGCCATGATGGACTTGGAACCGCCGGTGCCGCCGCCGGCGATGAGCTGGTCGCTGTCGCCCTGCAGCAGATTGATCTTCTCGAACGGGATGCCGAGCCGTGAGGTCAGCACCTGGGCCAACGGCGAGGCGTGGCCCTGACCGTAATCCAGCGTGCCGGTGATGATCGTCACGGTGCCGTCCGGCTCGAAGCGGATGCCGCCCATCTCGTTCTGCGGCGGCGCGGTGACTTCGAGATATTGCCCGATGCCGCGCCCGCGCAGGCGGCCGCGCCGCCGGCTTTCGATCTTGCGCTGCGGAAAATTGTCCCAGTCCGCGAGGGCGAGCGCCTTGTCGAGCACGGTGGGAAAATCGCCGCTGTCGTATTCGGTGCCGGCCGGCGTCTTGAACGGCATCTCGTCGGGACGGATGTGATTTCGCCGGCGGATTTCCACCCGGTCAATTCCCATCTCGGCCGCCGCCGTGTCGAGCAGCCGCTCGATGTAGTAATTGCCCTCCGGCCGCCCGGCGCCGCGATACGGCCCCACCGGCGTCGTGTTGGTGAACATCACGCGCGTGTTCACCTCCTGTGCCGGCGTGCGGTAGACGCCGATGCTGTTGCGCACCGCGTTCATGGTCGGCGGCTGCGCGGTGGCGTTGCTCTGATACGCCCCGAGATTGCCGTAGCCCTCGACCCGCAGCGCCAGGATCTTCCCCCCCGCATCCAGCGCGATCGAGGGGGTCATGTCGTGATCGCGCCCGTGGCTATCGGATAAAAAACTGTCGGAGCGCTCGTCGGTCCACTTCACCGGTCGTCCGAGCGCGCGGGCCGCGTGCAGCAGGCAGACATACTCGGGATAGCAGGACGCCTTCATGCCGAACGAGCCGCCGACATTGCCGGTCAGCACCCGGACCTTCTCGACCGGCACGTTGAGCACGTTGCGGATCAGGTTGCGCATTCCGAACACGCCCTGGCAGCCGAGGCGCAAGGTCCAGTGGTCGTGCGCGGGATCGTATTCGCCGATCGCCGAGCGCGGCTCCATCGGCGAGACCACGACCCGGCTGTTGCGGATCGGCAGCTTCGTCACATGCGCGGCGCGCGCGAAGGCGGCGGCGACCGCCTCGCTGTCGCCCCAGTGGAAATCGAGAACCAGATTGCCCGCCACCTCGTCATGCACCAGCGGCGCGCCGGGCGCATCGGCGGCGCGCGCCGTCGTCACCGCCGGCAGTGCGTCGATGTCGGGCAGCACGGCCTCGGCCGCGTCCTTGGCCTGCTTGATCGTCTCGGCCACCACGAAGGCGATCGGGTCGCCGACGAAGCGCACCTTGTCGGTGGTGAGCGGCAGTTGCGTCGGCTGCTGCATGGGGGAGCCGTCGCGGTTCTTGAACACCACGCCGCCGATCGGCATCCGGTTATAGCCGGCCGCCGCGAGGTCCGCGCCGGTGTAGACGCCGAGTACGCCGGGCATGGATCGCGCCGCCTCGGTGTCGATGCCGAGCAGCCGGCCGTGTGCAACCCGGCTGCGTACGATCGCCGCGTAGACCTGGCCCGGCAGGTTGATGTCGTCGGTGTAGCGGCCCTCGCCGCGCAGCAGCTTGGGGTCCTCCTTGCGCGGCACCGGCTGGCCGACGGCGAATTTTTCCAAGCCCAGCACGTCCACGGGTGCGTTCATGCGCCGTGCATCCTTCCAAACCGATCGATTGTCCGCCCGAAACCGGGCCACGCGGCCGCGCGGGGAAAAACCTGTCCCCTGGGGCCGGTCATCCCGAGAATGGCGCTGGACCCGCCCTACGGCAACCCGGGCTCCCGTCTCGGCGGGTCGCGCCAGAACACAAGCGCGATGGCGAGCATGAGCATTTGCACGGCGGCGGACAGCGCCACGCAGCCCGGCCAGCCCGCCCAGTGCCAGATCCCTGCGGGCAGGATGCCGCCAAGACTGCCGCCCACGTAGTACGCCGTGACGTAGAGCCCGACGGCGGTGGATTTCGCCCGCGGCGCCGCGACCCCGATATAGCTGATGGTCAGCGATTGCTCGACGAACACCGCGCCGGCCAGCATCGCCAGCCCGCCGATGATCGCCCAGAGCGAGGGCAGCAAGGCGAGCAGCAGGCCGGCCACCGCCATAGCCGCCGCCATCGCCAAGGTCGGCAGTCGCCCCAGCCGCAGCGCCAGCCTGGTCGCGACCGGGGTGGAGACCATGCCGAACAGATAGACGGCGAAGATCGACCCGAGCGCCGCGGGACCAAGGCCGTAAGGCGGCGCCGCCAGCACGAAATTGGCGAAAGTGAACGCGGCGATGATAGAGAACAACACGGAAAAACCGACCGCGCAGATCGCCAGCAGGCGCGAATTGGTGAGGTGGTCGCGGAAGCTCGCGATCGTGGTACGCAGGCCGCGCACCGGGCGGAAATTCCTCTCGCGCGGCAGCAGCAGTCCGACCGCCAGGGCCGACGCGACGGTCAGCGCGCCGAGCAGCAGGAAGGAGGCGCGCCAGCCGAGGAAGTCGGTCGCGTAGCCCGAGACGAACCGGCTCGCGAAGCCGCCGAAGATCGTGCCCATCGAGTAGGTGCCGGCCAGCTCGATGCCGTCCGCGCCGGGCGCCTCGTCGCCGATATAGGCCACGGCGACGGTGAAGATGAACGGCAGCATCAGCCCTTGCACGAAACGCCAGAGCACCAGCGCGTGCAGGCTGGCCGAACCCGCCGCCAACAGGGTGGGGATCACCAGAACCCAGGTCGCGCCGACGATCAGCCGCTTGCGCCCGAGCATGTCGGAGATCAGGCCGACGAACGGCGCCACCAGCGAGACCGCCAGCAGGGTCGCGGTTACGGTCAGTCCGGTGCTCGCGGGTGGCGCGTGGAAGTCGTCGGCCAGGGTCGGGAGCAGCGCCTGGACCCAGTAGAGATTGAGGAAATTGATCATCCCGGCGATGGCGATGCCGAGACGACGCCGGTTCCGCGTGGTCAATGCCGGGCGGGCGCCGCCGGCGCGTCCATGATCGCCCGGCACGCGGCCGGCAGAGGCGGCGGCGGGCGCGGCGGGGAGGGGGGCTTGGCGGGCAGTTCGAGCTGATCGAACCACCATCGCAGGGTCGCGTCGCAGCCGTCGCCGGGCGGGACCGGCGGTCCTTGCACGCATTCCGGTTGACCGGCGGGGCAGCGGAAGCGGATATGGAAGTGCGCCGCGTGGCCCCACCAGGGCCGGATCAGCCGCAGCCACGCCCGGTCGCCGGTTGTGGTCTCGCAGAGCCGCTGCTTGATCGCCGGGTTGACGAAGATGCGGTCCACGTCGGGCAGCAGGGCCGCGAGCCGGAGGAGCCGCGCATGATCCTCGGTCCAGATCGCGGGATCGACCGCCCTGCCGTCCGGACGCACCACGCTCGGCGGCTCGATCGCCTCGCGCTGCTCGCGCGTCAGGACAGGCTTCGGGCTCAAATCCAGCCAGATATCCGCCTCGAGACCGAGCTCGTGCCCGGCATGGTCCGGGATCGGTCCGCCGCGCGGCAGGCTGATGTCGCTCATGTACAGATCCGGCAGCCCGGCCGCGTGGGCGCGCTGCCCCAGCAGCTCAAGCAGCGCGATGGTTCGCGGATGGCCCCAGAAGACGCTGTGCCGGAACCGGATTTCCTGAAAGCCGGGGCCGTCCGGCGGCAACTCGACCGCGCCCGCGATGCAGCCCGAGGCATTGCTGCCGATCACCCGGACCGGTCCGGGCGCCGGACCGGGCTCGGCGCGGCCGCAACCGGCGGACGCCGCCAACGCGCAGGCAAGGGCGAGCGTGCTCAGGCGACCCATGAACCCGTTGCTACCCGCTTCGCGCCGGTTCGGCTACCCGGCCCGGCCCGAGAGTAGCCTCGGCGGTTAGCAACTCAGGGTTGACAAAATGCATCCGTACTCTGCATTTGGCGGGAGCGGTTGCAGGGGTGCTCTGCTGCCCGATTGCAGGACAGGCCATGCTCGATCGACCTGCCGAAGCGAATGCCGCAACCGGGCCGCCCCCGCATGTCCCGGCGCCGCCGCGCGTCCAGATCGCCGGCGGGCTCCGCGCGCGGGAAATCCCTGGCATCCTGCGGCGGCGGAAGTGGGCTTTCCTTCTCGCCGCGGTGCTGACCCCGCTGCTGGCACTCGTCGGCCTCGAACAGATCACCCCCCGTTACACCGCCACCGGCACCTTGATCTACGACCCGAGCGAATACTCGGCGCGCGAGCTGCAAAGCATCCTGCGTGTCGATCCGACCACCGACGCGGTGATGGCCAGCCAGGCCGAGATCGTCCGCAGCCTGCCCGCCGCCGGGCGCGTGGCCGAGCGTTTCGTTCTCGACCGCAGCCCGGAGTTCAACTGGCGGCTGCGGCCGCCCTCGCTGCTCGATCGGCTTCGGACCGGCCTTGTCTCTCTCTGGGAGGAGTGGTTCGGGCCGACCTCGGCCGGACCTGCCGAGCCGAGCCAGGACGCCGTCCGGCACGCCGTGGCGCAGGCGGTGCAGCTCGCGATCACCGTGCGAAACCTGAAATCGACGCGGCTGATGGAGGTCTCGTTTACCACCGAGGATCCGGCGCTCGCCTCGCTGGCCGCCAACATGGTGATGGACATCTATGTCACCAGCCAGCTCGACGCCAAGTTCGACGCGGTGCGCCGCGCGAGCGAGTGGCTGCGCGGCCGGGTGGCCGACCTGCGCCGGGAGGTGCAGGACGGGGAGGACCGGATCGCCGCCTACCGGGCGCGGGAGGGGCTGGTGCAGGGCGTCCAGGCCGGTCTCGGCACCGAACAGGTCAGCCGGCTGAACGGCGATCTGTTGCAGGCGCGCGGCGACCTCGCCCAGGCCCAGGCCCGGCTGGACGTGGCGCGCGGCCGGAACGGCGCGGCGGCCCAGGCGGCGATCTCGCCGAGCGTCGTGCAGTTGCGGGCGCAGCAGGAGCAGATCAGCGGGCAGCTGCACTCCCTGCTCGCCCGGCTCGGCGCGAACCATCCGGACGTCATGTCGATGCGCGGCCAGCTGGACGCGGTGGAGCGCGGGGTCGCCGGCGAGATCGCGCGCGTGGTGGCGGCGAGCGAGGCGGAGGTGCGGGCGGGGCGGGACCGGGTCGCGACCCTGGAGCGCGGCCTGGCGGACGCGCAGTCCCGGATCGACCGCGACGCGCAGGCGCAGATCCCGCTCAACGCCATGCAGCGCGACGTGGAGGCCTCGCGCACCCTGCTGAACACGGTGCTGGAGCGCATCCAGCAGACCGCGCAGCAGACCGCGATCGAGCAGCCGGACTCGCGGGTGGTCTCGCCCGCGCTGCCGACAAGCGAGCCGAGCTTTCCGCGCACCAAGCTGATGCTGGCCGCCGCCGCGGTGTTCGGGGTGTTCTTCGGCCTGTTGCTGGTCTGGCTGCTCGAACTGGCCGACACCAGCCTGCGCAGCGACGACGAGGTGCGGGCGCGGCTGGGCTTGCCCTGTTTCGCCCTGGTGCCGCAGGTCTCGCGGCGCAGCCTCGGCTGGGTGCGCGTGGCGGAATACGGCACCTACAAGCCGCTTTCGCCCTTCGCGGAGCAGTTGCGCGCGCTGCGCGCCGGCCTTTGGCTCCGCGCGCGCCAGCCGAAGGTCGTGGCGATCACCGCGGCCCGCCCGTCGGAGGGCAAGACCACGGTCGCGGTGGCGCTCGGTCGTTCGGCGGCGATCAACGGGGAGCGTGTCGTGGTGGTGGATTGCGACATCCGCCAGCCTTCGCTGGCCCAATTGCTGGACGCCGAGGGCAAGTCAGGATTGGTCGATTGCCTGCTCGGCCACGCCACGCTCGCCGAGATCACCCAGCCGGACGAGCTCACCAGCGCCGCCTTCATCGCGGCCGGCTCGGCCGAGATCGACGTCGCCGGCCTGTTCACGTCGAAAGCGATGCGGGAGGTGCTCGAACAGCTCCGCGCGGAGTACGACCTCGTGCTGCTCGACGCGCCGCCGGCGCTGGCGATGACCGACGCGCGGCTGCTGGCGCGGCTCGCCGACGCCACGGTGCTGTGCGTGCGCTGGCGCCACACGCCGCTCGGCGTTGCGCGCAAGGCGCTCGATCTGCTCGTGGATGCGGAGGCGCAGGTCGCCGGCATCGCGCTGACGCGGGTGGACGCACGCGCGCATGTCCGCGCCGGGTTCGCCGATTCGGAGGTCTATCATCCGCGCTATGGCGGCTATTTCCGGGAGTAGCGGGATGCAACGAAGATACCTCGTGACCGGCGGCGCGGGCTATGTGGGCAGCCACGTGGTCGCCGCCCTGACCGATCGCGGCGACGCCGTGGTGGTGATCGACAATCTCCGGCAGGGGCACCGGCAAGCGGTGCTGGGCGGCGCGCGGCTGATCGAGGCCGATCTGTCCGACACGGCGACGCTCGACGCGGTGCTCGCGGAGGGGAGGTGGGACGGGGCGCTGCACTTCGCCTCGCTCTCGCTGGTCGGCGAGAGCATGAGCCAGCCGTTCCGCTATCTTATCGAGAACGCAATGACCGGGATCGGACTGATCGACGCCTGCGTGCGTCACGGCGTCGCGCGCTTCGTGCTCTCCTCCACCGCCAACCTGTTCGGCGCGGCGACCGGCGGCCCGATCGCCGAAGACGCTGGGATCGACCCCGGTTCGCCCTACGGCGAGAGCAAGTGGATGATCGAGCGCGCGCTGCTCTGGGCCGACCGGCTGCACGGGCTGCGGAGCGCGCGGCTGCGCTACTTCAACGCCGCCGGCGCCGACCCGGCCGGCCGGCTCGGCGAGGACCACCGGCCGGAGACCCATCTCATTCCGCTGGTGATCGACGCGGCCCTCGGCCGCCGGCCGCAGCTCGAGGTGTTCGGCACCGATTATCCGACGCCGGACGGCACCTGCATCCGCGACTACGTCCACGTGACGGATTTGGCGGACGCGCATCTGCGCGCACTCGACCAGCTCGATGCGCGCGGCGTCACCTACAATCTCGGCAACGGTCTCGGTCATTCCGTGCTGCAGGTGATCGAAGCGGTCGAGCGCGTCGGCGGACGACGTGTGCCGCACATCATCGCGCCGCGCAGGCCGGGCGATCCGGCGGTGCTGGTCGCCAGCTCCGACCTGGTCCGCCGCGAAACCGGCTGGACCCCGCGCCATGCCGATCTCGACCATATCGTGCGAACGGCCTGGGCGTGGCGCGAGGCGCACCCGGACGGCTATGGCGAGTGAACGCATCGGTCGCGCGGCGCCGATCGCCCTCGCCGCGCTGCTCATGCTGTGGCCGGCGCTGCTGAACGGCTATCCGTTGGTGTTCGCGGACACCGGAACGTATCTGTCGCAGGCGATCGACCACTCGCTCAGCTGGGACCGGCCGGTCTTCTACAGCTTCTTTCTGCTCGCGTTGCATATGCAACTGACGACGTGGCCCGCCGCCGCCGCGCAGGCGCTGCTCGCCGCGTGGCTGCTGCATCTGCTGCGGCGCTGCGTGTTCCCGAACACGCCCGGTTGGTGGCTGGTCCCGGTGGTGGCGGTGCTGTGCGTTGCAACGCCGTTGCCGTGGTTCGCCTCACAGCTCATGCCCGACGTGTTCACCGGCCTGCTGGTGATCGCATTGGCCCTGCTGATCGCGGTTCCGGCGCGTCTCGGCAGACGCGAGCGGTTTCTTCTCACCGGCTTCGGAGCGTTCGCCGTCGCGATCCATGCGTCGCATCTGCCGCTGGCGCTCGGCCTGATCGCGGTCTTGGTCCCGCTGCGCCGCTGGCTCGGCGCCGACGGGCCGCTCGGCCGCGCCGGGCTGGCGCGGGTGCTCGCGGTGCCGGCGCTCGCGACCTGCGCCCTGATCGGCGTCAATCTGATCGGGCACGGCCGCGCCGCCATCGCGCCCTTCGGCAACGTGTTCCTGCTGGCGCGCGTGCTCTATGACGGCCCCGGCCTTGACGCCCTGGACAAATACTGTCCCGCCGCCGGCTGGCGGCTGTGCGCCTATGTCGGGCAGTTCCCCGGCGACTCCGATCGCTTCCTCTGGAGCGCCAGTTCGCCCTTGCAGCGCGCCGGCGGCGCCCGGCTGGTCTCGGCGGAAGCGGACGCCATTGTCGCGGCGGCGCTGCGCGACGAGCCGGGGCGGGAGGTCCGGGCCTTCGCCGCCAACGTGCTGTCGCAGGTGACCCGCTTCGCGACGGGCGACGGGCTCGATCCCTGGCTGGCCACGGTCCGCCCGGTGATCGCCCGTGCCTTCCCGGCCGGTGAATTGGCGGCCTACGACGCGGCGCGCCAGAGCCGGGGCGTGCTTGCGATACCGGCTGGCCTGCGGGCGGTGCATCGGATCGCCGCGGTCGCCGGCCTGGCCGCGCTTGGCGCGCTGCTTCTCGTCCGGAGGCGCGATCCCGTCGCCCTGGTCGCCGTCGCGATTCTGCTCGCCCTGCTGGGCAACGCGGTCATCACCGGCGGCTTGTCTGCGCCGCACGACCGCTACCAGGCGCGGCTGATCTGGCTCGCGGTCTGCTTGCCCGTGCTGGCCGGCCCGATGCTGGCGCGGGAGTGGCCGGGCGGACGCGCACGGGTCTCGATGGCCCCCTGATGCCCCCATCCTGATGCGCCATAACATCTTCTGGTCGGGGCTGGAGGCCGGGGTCTCCGCTGTCCTCTCCTTCGCCTCGGCGTTCATCGTCGCCCGCCTGATCGGCCCGGCGGAGGTCGGCATCGGCGCCGCGGCCGTGGCGATGCATGTGCTGCTCTGGGTCGTGGTGAACGCCCTGTTTGCCGACGCGCTGGTGCAGGCGGCGAGCCTCGACGAGAGCGCCGCCTCCAGCGCGTTCTGGGCCTCGTCCGGCGTCGGCGTTGCCGGTGCCGCGATCCAGGCGGCGTCCGGCTGGCTCCTCGCCGCCGCGTTCTCCGACGCTCGGCTGATCGGCATGTCGCTGCTGCTCGCCGCTCCGCTCCCGTTGGTAGGCGCCGGCGGCGCGGTGCAAGGCATTTTGACGCGCGACCGCGCCTACAAGGTGCTCGCCGGGCGCGCGGTGATCGGGCAGAGCCTCGGCACGCTGGCGGGGATCGCCGCGGCGCTCGGCGGCGCCGGAGCCTGGGCGTTGGTCTTGCAGCAATGCGTCACCTCGCTCGCGGGCGCGCTCTCGCTCATCCTGCGGGCTGCCTGGAAGCCCCGGCTGGTGATGCGTTGGGCATCGATCAGGGCGCTGTTGCGAACCGGCTTGCCGCTTGTCGCCAGTACCTTGGTGCAGCAGAGCCGCTACCGGGTGTTCGCCATGCTGATCGGCGGCACCGCAGGACCGGCCGCGCTCGGGGTGGTGCATCTCGCGTTCCGGCTGGTCGACACGCTGCGCGACCTCGCGCTGACCGCGCTGTGGCGGCTGATGCTACCCGCCATGTCGGAACGCCAGGACAATCTGGTCGCGCTGCAAGCGAACGTCGATCGCAGCGCCTTCCTCGCCGGCCTCGTCATGTTCCCGGTGATCGGCGCCATGCTCGTCACCATCCGGCCGCTGCTGCACCTCGTTCTCGGCCCGGTGTGGGAGCCGGCCGGCCTCGCCGCCGCTCCGCTGTTGCTGCTGATGGTCTGGCTGTTCCTCGGTTTCGCGGGCGGCGTCGCCACCATCGCGCGGGGCGGGGCGCGCTACAGCATGGTGTCGCAGATCGGCCTCACCGGCGCGACCATCCTCGGCGTGCTCGTGCTGCGCCCGGCGACCCCGGTGGCCGCCGCCTCGGTCTGGTTCGCCGCCCAGGTGCTCGTCAATCCGTACATGATGGCCATGACGGCGCGGACCATGCGCGCCGGGCTGTTTCGTCAGTATCGTGCCGGATTGCCCGTCCTGGGGCTCGCCGGTATCGCGACCGGCGCGGCGCTGTTCCTGCCAGGGCCGATCGAGACGGTGTCGCCCGCCGCGCTGATCGCCGTTCGGCTCGCCACCATCGCGCTGGTGTACGGCGCCGGCGTATCGCTGCTGCTGCGCGGCGCGCTCGTCTCGGCGCTCGCCGGCGAGCCGGTTCCGAAGCCGGCGTGACGATGCCCGATACGCCGCTGCTCGGACTGCTGCTGGCCGACCTGGATGCCGCGGCCGCGGCTGCCGCACTGGCCGACCGTGCCGCCGATGCGCCGTTCGCCTACGTGATGACGCCGAACGCCGACAATTTCGTCCGCATCAGCCGGGACCCGGCGCTGCGGGCGATCTATGAGCGCGCGCTGCTCCGGCTGCTGGACTCGCGCGTGGTGGCGCGGGCCGGCCGGCTGCTGGGCCTCTCGCCGCCCGCGGTCGCGCCGGGCAGCGATCTCACCGCCGAACTGCTGCGCCATCACCTCGCGCCGGGCGAGCGCATCGCCATCATCGGCCTGCGGCCCGCCCACCTCGCCCCGCTCATCGCCGCGTGCGGGCTCGCGCCGCCGTTCCACCATAATCCGCCGATGGGGTTCGAGCGCGATCCCGCCGCGATGCGCGAGGCCGTGGAGTTCGCGCTGACGCATCCGGCGCGGTTCGTGTTCCTCGCGGTCGGCTCCCCCCGGCAGGAGATGCTGGCCGACGCCATCCGGGCGACCGGCCGGGCGACGGGGCTCGGCCTCTGCGTCGGCGCGAGCCTGGAATTCCTCGCCGGTAGCAGCCGCCGCGCGCCGCGTTGGATGCAGCGCGCCGGCCTCGAATGGCTGCACCGACTCGCCTCGGACCCAAGGCGGCTGGCACGGCGCTATCTCGTGGAAGACCCGCCGATCTTCAAGCTGCTACTGCGCGAGCGACTGGCCCGCCGCGGTTAGGCGGCCTACTGTCCGATTTCGACGCCGACGGCGACATTCGCACTGGACTTCCGCACCGGATAACCGATTGACGCGTGGGGTGCGACATTGCCGTGCGTCATTCTTGAGATATGCACCGAAGGTCGGCTGTGGGTGGAAAGCCGTCATTCGCTTTGGCATCTGATCCGCGCCGAAGCGGTGCTCGCGTCAGACTGAGTTCCATCATATCCTCAGCCGCAGATGATCTCCTGCGGGACTGGCCTTGCGAGATGAGCGAAGGGCGGGTCGAGCGCCGGTTGGCGGCCATTCTGGCGGTCGATGTCGCCGGCTATTCGCGGCTGATGGGCGAGGACGAAGAGGGCACGCTCGCAGCGCTGCGTGCGGTTCGCCGTGAACTCGGCGACCCCAAAATCGCCGAGCACCGGGGTCGCATCGTCAAAACGACCGGCGACGGCCTGCTTGTCGAGTTCGCCAGCGTCGTCGACGCAGTGCGCTGTGCGGTCGAGTTGCAGCGGGAAATGATCGCCCGAAACGCCGCAACACCGGCAGGGAGGCGCATCGAGTTCCGCATGGGCATCAATCTCGGCGACATCCTCATCGAGGATGGCGACATCTTCGGCGACGGCGTCAACATTGCCGCACGGCTCGAAGCGCTGGCTGTGCCCGGCGGGATTTGCCTCAGCGCCGCGGCGCACGAGCAAGTGCGCGACAAGCTCGATGTCGCCTTCGACGATCTCGGCGACCAGCAGGTCAAGAACATCGCTCGGCCGGTGCGCACCTATGCTGTCGCTCTCGGCGCATCGTCCCACGCGGCACTGCCGGTCGCAGCTCCGCTGCCGCTCCCCGACAAGCCGTCGCTCGTGGTCTTACCCTTTCAGAACCTGACCGGAGTTGCCGAGCAAGAGTATTTCGTTGATGGCATGGTCGAGGAGATCACGACGGCAATCGCGCGGCTGCCATGGCTCTTCGTCATCGCCCGCAACTCCGCCTTCACCTACAAGGGCAAGTCGGTCGACGTGAAGCAGGTGGCGCAGGAGTTGGGCGTGCGCTACATGCTCGAAGGCAGCGTGCGCAAAGCCGGCAACCGGGTGCGCATTACCGGGCAATTGATCGACACGACAACCGGCGCTCACATCTGGGCCGACCGCTTCGACGGCGCGCTCGACGACATCTTCGAATTGCAGGATCAGGTCGCGGCGAGCGTCGCCGGCGCGATCGAACCGAAATTGCGCCAAGCCGAGATGGAACGCGCCAGCCGCAAGCCGACCGCGAATCTCACCGCTTACGACCTCTATCTGCGCGCATTGGCGCAATCATACCGCTTTACCGAAGAGGGCGTTGCCGAGGCAGTCGTCCTCGCCCGGCAGGCGCTGGCGTTCGATCCCTTCTACGCGCCGGCCGCGGCCATGGTCGGCTGGTGTCGAGCGCTGCAACGAATTCAGGGGTGGGGGGCACTGTCGGATGAGGACATCGGCGAAGCCTGCCACCTGGCCCGCCAGGCGCTCGAAGCGGAGCGCGACGACGCCGAAACGGTTTGCCGGGCTGCCTTGACGCTGTTTCGCCTCGCCGGCGAGGCGGCGATGTCGGCGGCGGCTCTCGATCGCGCCCTGGCGCTCAACCCAAACGCGGCTCACGCTTGGCTGATCAGAGGCCATATCCACGTGTCGCGCAACGAGCCCGAGAAGGCGATCGAAGCCATCGAACGGGCGCGCCGTTTGAGCCCGTTCGACCCGTATGCCTTTCTCTACGCCGGCAATACCGCTGCCGCTCATGTCGCCGCGCGGCGCTTCGAACAAGCGATCGAATGGGCCGACCGCGCCTTGCACGAGCAGCCGCGCATGGTCGCAGTGATGCGGGTCAAAGTCGTCGCGTTGGCGCATCTCGGCCATATCGATGAGGCGCGCGCCGAACTTAGCCGAGTGCTTGCCATCGACCCCAAACTGACCATCGCCGACTTGCGCGAGCGCGCTCACTTTGCGGCACCGGAAGTTCTCGAACTCTTCGTCACTGGCCTGCGCCTGGCCGGCCTGCCGGAGGGGTGAGTTCGCCGAGCTCCCGAGAAGCTGAGGGTCGGCTTTGGGTCGGAAGCAGACGGCTCGAGAGGCCGGACATATGACTGCACCTAACCGCAGCGCCATTGCCGTGCTCAACCCCTTCGCAGGCGGGGGCCGTCCAGATATGAGATATGCACCGAAGGTCGGCTGTGGGTGGTTTGCCGCCCGACAGCTATCCGGCGACGAACCTGCAGAAGCGGACGTTTATTCGTTCTACTAGCGCCCGAGCACGACGTGCGTCGCGAGGTCTGTGGCGGTGGATTCCATCACGCGGTAGCCGAGGGCAGGGAGATCCAAGCCATCGAACATCGACTCGCCCCGTCCGAGCAGGACAGGCGAAAGCGCAAGATGCAGTTCATCGATCAGTCCGGCCTGCAGGTACTGGCGAATGGTCGAGACGCCACCTCCGATCTTGACGTCACGCGCTCCCGCGGCGCCGCGCGCGCGCTCGAGGGCGGCGTGGATCCCGTCCGCGACGAAGTGGAACGTGGTGCCGCCCTCCATGACGATCGGCTCGCGGACATGGTGCGTCAGGACGAACGTCGGAGCGTGATAGGGTGGATTGTCTCCCCACCAGCCCTTCCAGCTGTCGTCCAGCCATTCCCCGCGCACAGGACCGAACATGTTCCGGCCAAGGATGAAGGCACCGAAGCCGTCCATCGAGCGGTGGGCAAAGGTCTCGTCCACGCCCTCAGAGCCACCGCCCTCCCCGAACATGGCCTTGAATGTCTTCGTTCCGAAGAACCAGCTGTGGAGCTCCCTCCCGCGCTTTCCCAGAGGGTCCTGAAGGCTTTGTTCCGGGCCCGCTCCGAACCCATCTAGGGACACCGAAAACCCCGCGGCTCTGACACGGCCCACCCTAGCCTCCTCTACTGCTTGCAACATGCTGCCTTACTGAACTGATGTCTGCAATCAGGAAGCACGAGCGCGGCATTGAACGGCGAATTTGAGGCGGAAGCAGACGGCTCGGGTGATGCGTTTTTCTTGATTTCTGCATTGACATCTGCTTTCCGACGGCTTCGATGCGCCGCGACAAATCCGAGCCTAATGAGGTAACCGGACAGGATCGTTGACGCCGGAAGGCGCCGGCAGGGTCGCCATCACCTCGTCGCGCAGGCGCCCCAGGGGGGAGCCGCGATGGGCGCGGTCGGTGCGCGCGAGATAGGCGCGAGCGTGTGGCGGGAGCGGCCGAGTTCTTGTCGCGCGCGACATCCGGACGGCCTCGGCGAGACCGGGCAAGGTCTGTCCGCCGACGCCGTTGAGCAGTCCTCGGACCCAGTATCCGGCGATCCGCGGGACGAGTGCCACCCACCCCGAGCCGTATTTGCGTTCGATGTAGATCCTGTTGCGGACGAAGAAGAACCAGCGGCGCGCCGTCCAGGCGACGCGCTGCTGCGGGCTCACCTTGTGCAGCACCGCGATGTCGCCGCGATAGCGGATGGTCCAGCCGAGTGCCACGGCACGCAGGCAGAAATCGAACTCCTCCCAGCAGAAGAACAGCGCCTCGTCGTAGCCCCCGGCCTGTTCCCAGGCGGTGCGGCGGATCGCGTGCCCTGCGCCCACGAAGGTCGCGACGTCGAACGAGCCCGCTGCAAGCGGCTTGAGGCGCGGCGGATAGCCCCAGGACGATTGGTCGTCCTCGCCGTTGGCATGGGCGAGGATGCGGAACCCGAGCGCGCCGAGCCCGAGGTCGTCGTCCAGGGTCGCGACGGCTTCGGCCACCGTGTCTGCCGTCGCGAACTCGGCGTCGTTGTCGAGGGCCACGATCACCCGGCCGTGACCGATCGCGCTCGCCCGGTTGCGGCCGCCGGCCACGCCCAGATTTTCCGGCAGGCGCACCAGCGTCGCGTCCTGTCGGTCCCGCAGCAGCGCCGCCAAGCGGCCAAGGTTCTCGGGCCGGGAGCCCTGATCGACCACGACGACGTGACGCGTGACGCCGCGCTGGGCGAGGGCGGAACGCACCGCGTCCGCCGTCTCGTCCGGACGGTCGAGCGAGAGAATGATGATGTCGGCGTCGTATTTGCCGGCCGGAGGGGCAAGGGCGCCGGCCACATGCTGGACTGTCATCGCGCGGCTCAGTAAGCGTTCTTCATTCGCAGCACCGCAATCGCCGTACGCAGGACGATCAGCAGGTCGAGCCCGACCGACCAGCGTTCGATGTATTCGAGATCGCTCTGCACTCGCCGCTCCAGTTTCTCCTCGGTGTCCGTCTCCCCGCGCAGCCCGCGCACCTGCGCGAGCCCGGTCAGTCCGGGCCGCACCCGATGGCGGGTCGTGTAGTGGGGCACCACCTCATGGAACAGCCGCCCGGCGGCGCGCGTGCCAGGGGCGTGGGGCCGTGGGCCGACGAGGGCCATGTCGCCGCGCAACACATTGAAAAGCTGCGGCAGTTCATCGAGCGAGGTTCGGCGGAGCATCGCGCCGAGCCGCGTCACCCGCTGGTCATCGCGGGTGGTCTGCTGTCGCGCCTCGAGATCCCGCAGTTCGTGACGCATGGTGCGGAACTTCAGCATCTCGAACGACCGCTCGTGCCGGCCGGTCCGCGGTTGGCGGAACAGGATCGGCCCCGGACTGTCGAGCCGGATCGCCAGGGCGATCAGCAGCATCGGCAGCGCGAACGCAACCAGCGCGAGCGTCGCGAGCAGAATGTCCTCCGCGCGCTTGGCCGTGCCCCGCCAAGCCGCGACCGGCCTCGGCAAGGTGGCGCGGATGCTCGTCATCTGCGCTTCCGCCGGGTCTCGCGGCATTGCGAAGGTCTGCGCGTTCATTCGCCCCCGGCCCTCTACGCCTCCCGCGTGTGGCCAAACAGCTCACACCTGCGGGCGTATGACCAAGGGTTAACACAACCATGAGGGGAATTGAACCAGACATGATCGCCTGGCGAAAATGACGCGACTAAAAAACAACTGCCGGTTTTTCCTGAACTCGGCGGCTAATGGGCGGCCCTGAACACGTAGCTCCGACTGAGCGCGAAATTCAGGAACATCCCGGCGCCCGCTCCCGCGGCGACCGCGAGCACCGGCTGCGACGCGCATAGCGGAACCAGGGCCACGAGGGCGACGAACGTTCCCCGATTGAGCAGGAAGCCGAGCAGGTTGGCGGCGAGGAACGTCGCCCATTGCCGGTGCGCCGGACCCGTTCCGCGTCCCCGGAAGGTCCAGGCGCGATTCAATCCCCAGTTGACGGTCGCCGCGACAAAATAGGCAAGCAGGCCGGCGGCGTAGATGCCCACGCTCGACCGCAGCCCGTAGACCGTCGCCGTGTCGACGAGGAAGCCGATCGCCCCGACCACTCCGAATTTGAGGAACTCGATCCCGATGCCGCGCATCAGCGGGCGTTACCCGAGCCGCCGGGGCGCCGCAACTGGAACCGCTTGCAGGCCGCCCGCGCGGCTGTCATCGTTTGCCGCAACGCACCAGATAACTGGGCGGCTGGGGGATTTATGAGGCGACGGACGTTTCTGGCGGCCACGGCGGCCGGGCTCGCGCTGCCGGCCGTCTCGCGCGGGCAGGACAAGAAGGTGCTGCGGTTCGTCCCGCAGGCCAATCTGGCCAATCTCGACCCGATCTGGACCACGCTCTATGTGGTCCGCAACGCCAGCGTGCTGTTCTTCGACACGCTCTACGGCGTCGACAGCCAACTGCGCCCGCAGCCGCAGATGTGCGAGGGGAGCGAGGTCTCCTCCGACGGTCTGACGTGGAATTTCAAGCTCCGCCCCGGCCTCAAATGGCACGACGGCGAGCCGGTCCGCGCCGGGGACTGCGTCGCCAGCCTGCAACGCTGGATGGTGCGCGACAACATGGGCCAGATGGTGCGCGCCCGGCTCGACGAGATCGCCGCCGTCGATGACCGCAGCTTCCGCCTGCGTCTGAAGCAACCGTTCAGCAAGATGCTGTACGCCTTGGGCAAGGTCGGCACGCCCTGCGCCTTCATGATGCCGGAGCGCATCGCCAAGACCGACCCCTACAAGCAGATCGGCGAATATGTCGGCTCCGGCCCGTTCCGCTTCAAGCGCGACGAGTGGGTGCCGGGCTCGCAAGCGGTGTTCGAGCGGTTCGACGGCTATTCCCCGCGCGCGGAGCCCGCCGACTGGCTCGCCGGCGGCAAGCGCGTGTCGTTCGACCGGGTGGAGTGGCGGGTGATCCCGGACGCCGCCACCGCCGCCGCCGCGCTGCAAAGCGGCGAGGTGGATTGGTGGGAGACGCCGATCCCCGATCTCGTGCCGATCCTGCGGCGCAACAGCGGGATCGCGCTCGACATCGCCGACCCGCTCGGCAATATCGGTGACTGCCGCTTCAACCATCTATACCCGCCGTTCAACGACGTCCGCGTGCGCCGTGCCGCGCTGACGGCGGCCAATCAGGCGGACTACATGCAAGCGGTGGTCGGCAGCGACCCCAATCTCTGGCAGGAATCCGCCAGCTTCTTCACCCCCGGCACGCCGCTCTATTCCGACTATGGCGGCGACGTGCTCAAGCAGAAGAACGTCGAGGCCGCCCGCAAGCTCGTTGCGGAGGCCGGGCAGCAGGGTGCGAAGGTGGTGATGATCGTCGGCACCGACGTGCCGATCGTGAAGGCGCAGAGCGACGTCACCGCCGACCTGCTGACCAAGATCGGCCTCAACGTCGATTACGTGGCGACCGACTGGGGCACCGTCGGCGCCCGCCGCGCGAGCAAGGAGCCGGTTGCGAAGGGCGGCTGGAACGTGTTTCACACGTGGCACGCGGGGGTCGACTGCGTGAACCCCGGCGCGCAGCCGGCCTATTACACGACGGGCGATCGCGCGTGGTTCGGCTGGCCCAAATCCGACGAGGTGCAGGGCCGCATCGACGCCTGGTTCGCCGCCACCGACCAGGAGGGCGAGAAAGCGGCTGTCCGCGAGTTGAACAAGGCGGAAATGGATTTCGCGACGTTCCTGCCGACCGGCTTCTTCAAGGGCTACCAGGCGTGGCGCAAGGGCGTCAGCGGCGTCGTGCGCGCGCCGTTCCCGGTGGTCTGGGGCGTGACGAAGGCCTGATGCTGGCCTACGCCGCCCGGCGGATCCTCGCCACCATCCCGGTCATGCTGATCGTGGCGCTGTTCGTGTTCAGCCTGCTCTACATCGCCCCGGGCGATCCCGCCGCGATCATCGCCGGCGATCAGGCGTCGGTCGCCGACGTCGAGCGCATCCGCGCCTCGCTCGGGCTCGACCAGCCGTTCCTGGTGCGCTTCGGCGAGTGGCTGTGGCGCATCCTGCACGGCGATCTCGGCACCTCGATCTTCACCAACCTGCCGGTCACGCACATGATCGAGCAGCGCATCGAGCCCACCCTGTCGCTGATGGTGGCGACCCTCATCCTGTCCCTGGTCTGCGCCATCCCGATGGGGGTGATCGCGGCCTGGAAGCACGGCACCTGGATCGACCGGGCGGTGATGGTCCTCGCCGTGTTCGGCTTCTCCGTGCCGGTGTTCGTGGTCGGCTACCTGCTGGCCTATGTGTTCGCCCTGCAGCTCAACTGGCTGCCGGTGCAGGGCTACACGCCGTGGTCGCGCGGGTTCTGGCCGTTCCTGTCGAACCTGATCCTGCCCACCGTCACGCTGGGCGGCGTGTATATCGCGCTGATCGCCCGCATCACGCGCGCGACCATGCTGGAAGTGCTGTCGCAGGACTACATCCGCACCGCGCGCGCCAAGGGCGTCGGCCAGCACGCGATCCTGTTCATCCACGCGCTGAAGAACGCGGCGGTGCCGATCGTCACGGTGGTCGGGCTCGGCGTCGCGCTGCTGATCGGCGGCGCGGTCGTGACCGAGAGCGTGTTCGCCATCCCCGGCCTCGGCCGCCTGACCGTCGATGCCATCCTGAGGCGCGACTATCCGGTGATCCAGGGCGTCGTGCTGCTGTTCAGCTTCATGTACGTCCTGGTCAATCTGGTGGTCGACCTGCTGTACACGCTGTTCGATCCGAGGATCCGCTATTGAGCGTCACATCGCCCGCCCTGCCGGACGTGCTGCCGCCGATCCGCCGGCGCGGCCGGCTGCGTACGCTGATCCGGCGTCACCCGACCATCGCGATGGGCGCCGGGTTGCTCGGCATCGTGGTGTTCATCGCGGTGTTCGCGCCCTGGCTCGGCACGGTCGACCCCACCGCGCTGGCGCCCGCCAAGCGCATCCGCCCGCCCTCCGAGACCTACTGGTTCGGCACCGACATGCTGGGGCGCGACGTCTATTCGCGGGTGATGTACGGCGCGCGGGTGTCGCTGATCGTCGGCTTCGCTGTCGCACTCCTGTCGTCGGTCGTCGGCACCTTCATCGGTGTCGTGTCCGGCTATGTGCGCTGGCTCGACAGCGTCATCATGCGGATCATGGATGGGCTGATGTCGATCCCGCCGATCCTGCTGGCGATCGCGCTGATGGCGTTGACCCGCGGCTCGGTGCAGAACGTCATCATCGCGATCAGCGTCGCCGAGGTGCCGCGCGTCGCGCGCCTGATCCGGGGCGTGGTGCTGTCGTTGCGCGAGCAGCCCTATGTGGAGGCGGCGATCGCCTCGGGCACGCGGGTGCCGAAGATCATCCTGCGCCACATCCTGCCCAACACCATCGCGCCGCTCACTGTGCAGGCGACCTATATCTGCGCGTCCGCGATGATTACCGAGGCCATCCTGTCGTTCATCGGCGCCGGCACGCCGCCCACCGTTCCGAGTTGGGGCAACATCATGGCCGAGGGCAGGGCGCTGTGGCAGGTCAAGCCCTACATCGTGTTCTTCCCCGCCGTGTTCCTCTCCGTCACCGTGCTCGCGGTCAACCTGCTCGGCGACGGCCTGCGCGACGCGCTCGACCCGCGGCTCGCGAAGCGGCTGTGAACACCTTCTTCTGCGTCATGGCCGGGCATGGTCCCTCCATAACCGTCATGGCCGGCGTAGGCCGGCCATCCACGACTTTGCGTGCGGGTAGCGGAAGTCGTGGATACCCGGCCTACGCCGGGCATGACGAGTTTTGGGATGCGCGCCCGTCGCACCCGCGACTATGAGCCTCCTCGAAGTCGAGAACCTGCGGACCCATTTCGGTACGCCCGACGGCGTGGTGCGCGCGGTTGAGGGCCTGTCGTTCAGCATCGGCGCGGGCGAGACCGTCGCCATCGTGGGCGAGTCCGGCTGCGGCAAGTCGGTCACGTCGATGTCGATCCTGCGGCTGATCCAGGAGCCGCCCGGCAAGGTCGCGGGAACCGTGCGCTTCGACGGGCGGGACCTGCTCAAACTGTCCGAGCCCGAGATGCGCCAGATCCGCGGCAACGACATCAGCATGATCTTCCAAGAGCCGATGACCAGCCTCAACCCGGTGCTGAACGTCGGCCGCCAGATCGGCGAGACCCTGCGGCTGCACCAGGGATTGTCGGCGCGCGAGGCCGAGCGGCGCGTGGTGGAGGCGCTGATGCTGGTCGGCATCTCCGAGCCGCAACGCCGGGTGCGCGAGTTTCCGCACCAGCTCTCGGGCGGCATGCGCCAGCGCGTGATGATCGCGATGGCGCTCGCCTGCAATCCGAAGCTGCTGATCGCCGACGAGCCGACAACCGCACTCGACGTCACCATCCAGGCGCAGATCCTCGATCTCATGCGCGACCTCAAGCGCCGGCTCGGTTCGGCGATCATGCTCATCACCCACGATCTCGGAGTGGTGGCGGAAATGGCCGAGCGTGTGGTGGTGATGTACGCGGGGCGGAAGGTGGAGGAGGCATCCGTGCGCGACATCTTCGCCCGTCCGCTGCATCCCTACACGCGCGGGCTGCTCGGCGCGGTGCCGAAGCTCGGTTCTTCCCTCGTGCAGGGCGGGCGGAGCAAGCTGACGGAAATTCCCGGACTGGTCCCGAGCCTGCGCCAGCCGATCGTCGGCTGCCCCTTCGCAGGGCGCTGTCCGATGGCGACCGATCTGTGCAGCCGGGTCGCACCCGCCATCGAGCCGAAGGCGGCGGCACATTTCGTCGCCTGCCACTACGCAGAGGCGAGGGCGGCGGCGTGAGCGATAGTCAGCCGTTGCTGGAGGTCGACGGGCTCAAGAAGCATTTCCCCATCCGTACCGGCGTGCTTGGCGGCATCAGCGCGCACGTCTACGCGGTGGATGGCGTCAGCTTCGACATCCATCGCGGCGAGACTCTGTCCCTGGTGGGCGAGTCCGGCTGCGGCAAATCCACCGTGGGCAAGAGCATCCTGCGGCTGATCGAGCCGACCGCCGGCGAGGTTTGGCTCGATGGCCAGCGCATCGACAATCTGCCGGCGAGCCAACTGCGGCCGTTGCGCCGGCGGGTGCAGGTGGTGTTCCAGGACCCGTTCAGCAGCCTCAATCCGCGAATGCGCGTGCGCGACATCCTGGCCGAGCCGCTGCGAAATTTCGGCCTCGCGACCGGGCGCGGCGAGACCGAGGACCGGGTGGCGGCGCTGATGGACAAGGTGCGGCTGCCACGCGACGCGGTGGGCCGCTTCCCGCACGAATTCTCCGGCGGCCAGCGCCAGCGCATCGGCATCGCCCGCGCCCTCGCCCCCGGCGCCGACTTGATTATCTGCGACGAGGCGGTTTCCGCCCTCGACGTGTCGGTCAAGGCGCAGATCGTCAACCTGCTGTCCGACCTGCAGGACGAGCTTGGCTTGGCACTGCTGTTCATCAGCCACGACCTCGCGATCGTCGAGCACCTGACGCATCGCGTGGCGGTGATGTATCTCGGCAAGATCGTCGAGCTCGCCGATCGGGGCACCCTGTTCGCCCGCTCGCACCATCCCTACACCCGCGCGCTGCTCTCGGCGGTGCCGGTGCCGGACCCGGACGCTGAGAGACAAAGGATCATCCTCACCGGCGACGTGCCGAGCCCGATCAACCCGCCGTCCGGCTGCCGCTTTCACACGCGCTGCCCGTTCGCCTTCGACCGGTGCCTCGTCGAGGAACCGCTGCTGCGGCCGGTCGGCGAGGCGGGCCACCTTTCGGCGTGCCACCTCGTGCACGCGCCGGGCGGCGAGGTGGTCCCGCGCCCGCATTGAACCGGGATTACCCGGTGCGGGTGCTTGACCGTGAACCGCACGCGCGACCACACTCCGGCCGAACGCTGGGGCCGGTTCCGAGCTGGACCATCGGCGGCCGGCGGACAGGCGAGACAGCTTAGCAGGGGGATGACGATGCCTCAGGTGACCCTGACGGTGAACGGCAAGCAGCATACGGTCGAGGTCGAGGGCCGCACCCTGCTGGTCGAGCTGCTGCGCGAGAAGCTGGGGCTCACGGGCACCCATGTCGGGTGCGACACCAGCCAGTGCGGCGCCTGCGTCGTGCATGTGGACGGCCACTCGCTGAAATCCTGCACCATGCTGGCGCTGCAGGCGGACGGCAGCGCGGTGACGACCATCGAGGGGCTCGCCGCGGCGGACGGCACCCTGCATCCGATGCAGGAGATGTTCCGCGAGCATCACGCGCTGCAATGCGGCTTCTGCACGCCCGGCATGGTGATGAGCGCCATCGACCTCGTGCAGATGCACCCCGACGGACTGACCGAGGCGGAGATCCGCGAGGGGCTCGAGGGCAACCTCTGCCGCTGCACCGGCTACCACAACATCGTCAAGGCGGTCGCCGCCGCCTGGCCGCTGATGCACGGCAAACAGGCGCCAGCGGCGGCGGCGGAGTAGCCCCTCACCCCGGCCCTCTCCCGCAAGCGGGAGGGGGAGGAGAAAACCCTCTCCCCCGCTTGGGGGAGAGGGCTGGGTGAGGGGGTAAAGCCGCACGGCGTAACGAATAGCGCGGCACGGACGAAACCGCGCCGCACTCAGGGGAGATGGTTGATGGGCTTCGAAGGGATCGGCGCCTCGGTCAAGCGTAAGGAAGACCCGAGATTCCTCAGCGGGCGCGGCCACTACACCGACGACATCAACCGGCCCGGACAACTCTACGCCTTCATGAAGCGGTCGGACCGGCCGCACGCGCGCATCGGCGGCATCGACACGGCGGCGGCGAAGGCCTCGCCCGGCGTGGTCGCGGTGTTCACCGGCGCCGACATGCAGGCCGACAACGTGGGCGGAATCCCGTGCGGCTGGCAGATACACAGCAAGGACGGCTCGCCGATGGCCGAGCCGATGCATCCGGTTCTTGCCACCGACAAGGTGCGCCACGTCGGCGACCCCGTAGCGGTGGTGATCGCGGAGAGCCGGCAGGCGGCGAAGGACGCGGCCGAGGTGCTGGTGATCGACTACCAGGACCTGCCGCCGGTCGCGACCGTGCTGGACGCGGTGAAGCCGGGCGCCGCAACGGTGCACGACGAGGTGCCGGGCAACCAATGCTACGACTGGCACATCGGCGACAAGGCGACGGTCGACGCGGCCTTCGCCGGCGCCGCCAAGACGGTAAAGCTCGATCTGGTCAACAACCGCCTGATCCCGAACGCGATGGAGCCGCGCGCGGCGATCGGCGATTTCGACCCGTCGAGCGGCGACTACACGCTCTACACCACCAGCCAGAATCCGCACGTCATCCGCCTGCTGATGGGCGCCTTCGTGCTGCATATCCCGGAGCACCAATTGCGCGTAGTCGCCCCGGACGTGGGCGGCGGCTTCGGCTCGAAGATATTTCACTATGCCGAGGAGGCGATCGTCACCTGGGCGGCGGGCAAGGTGAAGCGCCCGGTGAAATGGACCGCCGAGCGCAACGAGAGCTTCATGTCGGACGCGCACGGCCGCGACCACGTGAGCACCGCCGAGATGGCGCTCGACGGCGAGGGCAACTTCCTCGCCCTGCGGGTCAGCACGATCTGCAACATGGGCGCCTATCTCTCCACCTTCGCGCCCAGCGTGCCGACCTACCTATACGCGACGCTGCTCGCGGGCGTCTACAAGACCCCGGCGATCTATGCCGAGGTGAAGGCGGTGTTCACCAACACCGTGCCGGTCGACGCCTATCGCGGCGCCGGGCGGCCGGAGGCGACCTTCCTGCTCGAGCGTCTAGTGGACGTGATCGCGCACGACACGGGCATCGATCGCGTCGAGCTCAGGCGCCGCAATTTCATTCCGACCGACGCCTTTCCCTATCAGACGCCGGTGGCGCTGCAGTACGACAGCGGCAACTATTTCGCGACGCTCGACGCGGCGCAGCAGGCGGCGGATGTCGCCGGCTTCGAGGCGCGGCGGAGCGCTGCCAAGGCGCAAGGCAAGCTGCGCGGGCTTGGCTATTCCACCTATGTCGAGGCGTGCGGCATCGCGCCCTCCGCCGTGGTGGGCTCGCTGGGCGCGCGAGCCGGATTGTATGAAGTAGCAAATATCCGCGTGCATCCGACCGGCAGCGTGACGGTGTTCACGGGCACGCACAGCCACGGCCAGGGTCATGAGACGACGCTCGCGCAGCTCGTCGTCGAGCAGCTCGGCATCCCGATCTCGCAGGTCGAGGTGGTGCACGGCGACACGGCGAAAATCCCGTTCGGCATGGGCACATACGGCAGCCGCAGCCTCGCGGTCGGCGGCTCGGCGATGGTCAAGGCGATGGACAAGATCGTCACCAAGGGAAAAAAGATCGCCGCCCATCTGATGGAAGCCTCGGTCGAGGACATCGAGTTCAAGGACGGCAAGTTCACCGTCGCCGGCACCGACCGGTCGAAGGCGCTGGCGGAAATCTCGCTCGCCGCCTATGTGCCGCACAATTATCCGATCGAGGAGCTGGAGCCCGGCCTCGACGAGACCGCGTTTTACGATCCGAAGAACTTCACCTTTCCCGGCGGCTGCCATGTCTGCGAGGTCGAGATCGACCAGGATACGGGCGTGGCACAGGTGGTGAATTTCACCGCGGTCGACGATATCGGCCGGGTCATCAACCCGATGATCGTCGAGGGCCAGGTGCAGGGCGGCGTGGCGCAGGGCATCGGCCAGGCGCTGTACGAGACCGCGGTGTACGACGAGGGCGCCCAGCTCCTGTCGGGCTCGATGATGGACTACGTGGTGCCGCACGCCGATCAGGTGCCGAACATCCACGTCGGCAGCGAGGTCACGCTCTGCACGCATAATCCGCTGGGGGCGAAGGGCGTCGGCGAGGTGGGCGCGATCGGCAGTCCGCCGGCGGTAATCAACGCGGTGGTGGACGCGCTGTGCGACTACGGCGTGCGTCACATCGACATGCCGGCGAGCCCGCAGAAGATATGGTCGATCATCCAGGCCGGCCGGCCGCGGATGGCGGCGGAATAGCAGCAGACGGACGAGAGGACAGCGCGATGTACGATTTCGCCTATCAGAAGCCCGGCAGCCTCGCCGATGCCGTCAACCTGCTCAAGAGCGATCCGGAGGCCAAGGCGCTCGCCGGCGGCATGACCTTCATCCCGGTGCTTAAGCAGCGCCTGAACAAGCCCTCGGCGGTGGTCGACCTGGCGAGGCTCGGGCTGTCCGGCATCACGTCCTCGGGCAACACGATCACCATCGGGGCGATGACCAATCACGTGACCATCGCGACCGATGCCGACATCAAGGCCAAGATCCCCGGTCTGTCGGAGATGGCGTCCTGGATCGGCGATACGCAGGTGCGCCATCGCGGCACGATGGGCGGCTCGCTCGCCAACAACGACCCTTCCGCCTGCTACCCCGCCGCCGTGCTGGCCTGCGACGCGACGATCAAAACCGACCGGCGCTCGATCAAGGCGGACGATTTCTTCCAGGGCATGTTCACCACCGCGCTGGAGTTGGACGAGCTGATCACCTCGGTCGAGTTCCCGGTGCCGGAGAAGTCCGCCTACGAGAAGTTCCGCAATCCCGCGTCGCGCTACGCCATCGTCGGCGTGTTCGTCGCCAAGGGACCGGCCGGCGTGCGCGTCGCGATCACCGGCGCGGGGCAGGGCGGCGTGTTCCGCCACAAGGAGATGGAGGCGGCGCTCGCGTCCAATTTCTCCGCCGACGCCATCGCCAACATCACCACCCCGGCGGATGGCCTGAACGGCGACATTCACGCCAGCCCGGAATATCGCGCCCATCTGATCGGCGTGATGGCCAAGCGCGCCGTCGCGAAGGCGGCTTCGCGATAGTCCTGCACGTCGTCGTCATCGGAGCGGGAATTGCCGGCGCCGCCACCGCCGTCGAATTGCTGCGCGACGGGCATCGCGTAACGATCCTGGAGCCCGGCGAGCCGGGCGGCGAGCAGGCCGCGAGCTACGGCAACGGGGCGTGGCTCAGCACCGCCTCCGTCGTGCCGGTGTCGATGCCGGGGCTGTGGCGCCGCGTGCCGGATTATCTGCGCGACCCGCTCGGGCCGCTGGCGATACGCTGGACCTATCTGCCGCGCCTGCTGCCCTGGCTCACGCGCTTCCTGCGCGCCGGATCGACCATCGCGAAGGTCGAGGCGACCGCGCGTGCCCTGCGTCCGCTGATCGCCGATGCGCCGGAGCGGCACGCCCGTCTCGCGACCGAAGCCGGAGTGCCGGAGCTGATCGAGCGCAAGGGCCTGCTCTACATCTACCCCGCGCGCGCCGATTTCGAGGCCGAGGCCCTGGCGTGGCGACTGCGCGGCGAGAACGGCGTTCGCTGGATCGAACTCTCCGAGGACGAACTGCGCCAGCGCGAGCCGGTGCTCGACCGGCGCTACACGTTCGGCGTCATGGTGGAGGACGGCGGGAACTGCACCGATCCTGGCGGCTACGTCGCCGCCCTGGTGCGACATGCGCGGGCGCGCGGTGCCGTGCTGCGGCGAGAGCGCGCGGCAGGGTTTCGCATCGAGGCCGGGCGCCTCAAGTCGGTCCGCACCGAGGACGGCGGCGAGATCGGCTGCGACAAGGCGGTGATCTCCGCCGGCGCGTGGTCGAAGATGCTCGCGCGCTCCGCGGGCGATCGCGTCTACCTGGAGACCGAGCGCGGCTATCACGTCGCCATCGCCGATCCGGGGACGGGGCCGCGCCACCCGATCATGCCGAGCGACACGCACACCGCGACCACGATGACGCGCGGCGGATTGCGTATCGCCGGGCAGGTGGAACTCGCCGGGCTCGGGGCCGCGCCGAACTGGAAACGCGCGGAGATTCTACGCGACTACGCGCTGAGCGCCTGGCCGGACTTGCCGCGCGACCTGCCGCCCGACCGGATAAGATACTGGATGGGCCACCGGCCCTCGACGCCTGACGGGCTGCCCTGCATCGGGCCGGCGTCGGGCAGCGCGGACGTCGTGCACGCGTACGGCCACGGCCATATCGGCCTGGCCTCCGGCGCGATCACGGGGCGCCTCGCCGCCGATCTGGTGAGCGGCAAGCCGCCGGTGATCGACCCCGCGCCGTACTCGCCGGCCCGGTTCCGGCGCGCGTAGACCGTCGGAGGCTCGACGCCAAGCACGCGAAGTTGCACATGACGCGCGCGCGGGTTTCGTGCTCTGCTCGCGATGCGCCTGCGGGTCAGCCGGAGAAAAATCCGGCGGCCGGGGTGGGGCGTGTCCGCGCGACCTCGGGAGGGAAACGGTGGAAGCAACGGGTATCCGCGCCGGGCGGCTGTCCTCGCTCGGCCTGATCAACCGCTATCGCTGGCTGGTGTTCTTCGTCACATGGCTCGGCTGGGCGCTGGACTCGACGGATTTCGGCCTTTTCTCTCTTGTGCTGCGTCCGGCGGTGACCGAACTGCTCGGCGGGCAGGTCACGCTCGCCCAGATCGGCCGGGTCGGCGGCTGGCTCAGCATGGCCGGGCTGCTCGGCTGGGCGATCGGCGGCTTCCTGTTCGGCATCGTCGCGGACTACATCGGACGGGTCCGCGCGCTGGCGCTCAGCATCCTGGTATTCAGCGTGTTCACCGCCTGCCAGGGCTTCGCGCAATCAATCTTTCAACTCGGCCTGTTCCGCTTTCTCGGCGGGATCGGCACCGGCGCCGAGGTGGTGGTCGGCATCACGCTCGTTGCCGAGGCCTTCGCCGACACCCATCGCGCCAAGATCTGCGGCATCATGATGACGGGCGGCGCGTTCGGCGCGCTGATCGGCGGACAGGTCTACGCGCTGGTCGGGCCGTACGGCTGGCGCGCGGTGTTCTTCGTCGGCATCGCCCCCGCGCTGCTCTTGCTGCTGCTGCGCCGGGGGATGGGCGAAACCGCGCATTTCCAGGATGTGGCCGAGCGCCGCGCCCTGGTGAAATCCGCCGGTGCGAATGCCGAGGCGCACGACCGCGAGTTCATGCGCTTCGTCCCGCTGCAGCTGTTCTCGCGCGAGAACCGCTTTTCGACATTCGTCGGCCTGCTGTTCTGCGTCGGCACCTTGCTTTCGATCTGGACCAGCGTGATCTGGCTGCCGACCATCCAGTCGCTGATGCTGGAGAAGGAGGGCATCAAGGGCGCCGCGGCGATCGGCAAGATCGGTCACGGCATGATGCTGTGGGGCATCGGCGGGATCTTCGGCTATGCGGCGTTCGGCTTCCTCGCGGATTGGTTCGGGCGCCGACGGACGGTGATGTTCTACAATGTCGGCGCGCTGGCGGCCGGGCTGTTCCTTTATCTCGGCCTGCAGACCTACGAGTTCTACCCGCTGATGCTGGTGGTTTTCGGCTTCTTCGTGTTCGGCGTGTTCTCGGGCCACGCGGTCTATCTGCCCGAATTGTTCCCGACCCACATGCGCGCCACGGCGGTCTCGTTCTGCAACGGCTCGGGCCGGGTCATCACGAGCTTCGGGCCGCTGATCGCCGGCCTGTTGGTGGTGCCGTTCGGCGGCAATTTCAACAAGGCGGCGGCGGTGATGACGGGCTTCGTCGTGCTCAGCATCATCGCCATGCTGATTGGCCGGGAAACCCGCGACGAGGCGCTGCCGCGATGAGCAGCGCCGTCGCGGCAACCGAAACCGTACACGGGATCGCCTTGGAAGTGCTGCGGAGCGGCGCGGGGCGGCCGGTGCTGCTGCTGCACGGGTTCCAGCAAATCGACCCGGGTGCGCGCTTCGTCGATCTGCTTGCGCGGCGAGCGGCGATCATCGCCCCGTCGCATCCCGGCTTCGGCCGATCGGCGCGGCCGGACGGCTTCGAGACCGTCTACGACCTCGTGCATCTCTATCTCGCGATGATCGAGGCCATGCCGCACGAAAGAATCACGCTCGTCGGCTTCTCGTTCGGCGGCTGGCTGGCCGCCGAGATCGCCGTCGCCTGCGCGCACCGCCTGGAAAAGCTCGTGCTGGTGGACGCGCTCGGCATCAAGGTGAGCGACCGCGAGACGCCCGACATTCTCGACGTGTTCAACACCCATCCCGACGAGGTGCGACGGCGGAGCTGGCACGATCCCGCGCGGTTCGCACCCGACTTCGACGCCATGAGCGACGAGGCACTCGTCATCCGAGCGCGCAACTGGGACTCGCTCTGCCTCTACGGCTGGCAACCCTACATGTACAACCCGCAACTGCCGCGCTGGCTGCGCCGCATCGCCGTGCCGACGCTGGTGCTGTGGGGAGCGAGCGACGGCATCGTGAAACCATCGTACGGCGAGGCGTACGCGGCCCTCATCCCCGGCGCGCGCTTTCAACAGATACCGAATGCCGGGCATCATCCCGAGATCGAGCAGCCGGCGGCTTTCGCCGACCATGTGCTCGGCTTCCTCGATCGCTGACGGTGGAAGAACACGACATGGAAGCCTGGTGGCAGTGCGAGATCCCCTATCCCTTCGTCCCGCAGGAGGTGCTGGACGCGGCGGACAGCGTGCGGGCGAGCCTGCCAAACCGCTACTGCGATCCGCGCATCGCCGCCGATCTGTTCGAGGAGGTGATCGACGAGTTCCTGCTGTGCGACGACCTCGGCATGAACGTGCTGGCGATCGAACACCACGCCGGCATCAACTCGCTGATCGGCTCCAACCCGATGCTGGTCGGCGTCCTCGCGCGCCAGACCCGCAAGGTGCGGATCCTGAGCCTCGGCACGCTGGTCTCGCTGCGGCGCGACCCGGTGCGGATCGCGGAAGAATACGCCACCGCCGACGTCGTCTCGCGCGGCCGGCTGGAGATCGGCTTCGTCAAGTCGGGCGGCAGCGAGATGGCGTCGGCCAGCGTCAGCCCGGTCAACAATGTCGAGCGCTACTGGGAGGCGATTGACCTGATCCAGAAGGCGCTCACCCATCAGGACGGGCCGTTCAGCTGGGAGGGCAAGCATTTCACCCATCGCCACGTGAACATCTGGCCGCGGCCGTGGCAGCAGCCGCATCCGCGCATGTGGTCGGCGACCGGCGACCCCGAGACGGCGGCCGAGGTCGGGCGGCGCGGCATGGTGCACGTGCTGGTGCTGCGCGGACCGGACGGCACCAAGCGCGCCTATGCCGCGCATCGCCGCGCCCGCGCCGAGGCCGGTCTCGCGCCGGTGACGACGGAGAACTTTGCCTATGCCGCGCTGGTCTATGTCGGCGACACCGACGAGGAGGGCATCCGGGTCGGCGGCAAGCTGCTGTGGTTCCTCAACACGAGCCTGAAATCCGCGCCGCAATACGCGAAGTTCCTGCCCGGCACGGTGCCGCCGCAATTCGCCCCGCAAATCTATCGCACGCGCCCCAAGCCGGCGGCGGACAGTTTGGCGAACGCGGAGAAAGGCGTGGCGCCCGCCAGCCAGAACGCCGCGCGGCTCACGACCATGACGCCCGAGCAGGCGATGGCCGACGGCATCCTGTTCGCGGGCGGCCCCGACAGCGTCTATCGCCAGATCATGGATTTTCACGACAAGGTCGGCGGCTTCGGCCATCTCGCGATGATCGGCAGGTCGGGGTTCATGACCCACGCGGAAT
The DNA here is from genome assembly GCA_963795435.1 of uncultured Alphaproteobacteria bacterium. Lineage (GTDB taxonomy): Bacteria > Pseudomonadota > Alphaproteobacteria > Acetobacterales > Acetobacteraceae > JAFKFI01. The sequence continues at coordinate 633,342 of CAWCHV010000007.1, read as the reverse complement.
CCGAGAAGGGTATTCGACTGTTTGCCCGCGAGGTGCTGCCGCGATTGCGCGAGGTTAGGCCGGTGCTGGCCGTGTGACAGCGGCGACCCCCTCACCCAACCCTCTCCCCCAAAGGGGAGAGGGCTTTTTCTTCTCCCTCTCCCCCGATCGGGGGAGAGGGAGGGGGTGAGGGGTCGCAGCCCGATCCGATCAAATCCCGACCAAGCTCCGCGCATTGCCGCCCGCCACCGCCGCTCTCCCGGCGTCGTCCAGCGTCTCCGCCGTCGTGAGATGTTCGAGCGGGTCGTACTCGCCCATGTCGTAGGGATAGTCCGTCCCCAGCATGATCTTCCCCACCCCGAACGTGCGCACCAGCGCGTCGAGTTGCAGCGGCGTGAACACCACGCTGTCGAACCAGACGCGCTTGAGATACGTGCTCGGCGCGCGCGGCAGATCGCCGTGCGCGTCGCTGCGCGCGCCCCAGGCGTGGTCGATGCGGCCGGAATAGCCGCCGAGGAACCCGCCGCCATGCACGGCGAGCAGCTTGAGATTGGGATGCCGCTCGAGCACCCCGTCGAGAATGAGGTAGTGCAGCGCGATGGTGGTTTCGAGCGGGTTGCCGATGGTGTTGTTGAGATAGAAGCGGCCCAAGCGTTCGGCATGGGTGAAACCGCCGGGATGGATCATCACCACCGCGCCGAGCTGTTCCGCCCGCGCCCAGAACGGAGCGAAATCGGGCTCCGACAGCTCCCGCCCCGCGACGTTGGTGAGCACCTCCACGCCCTTGAAGCGCAGCGCCCCCATGCAGCGTTCGAGCTCGCCCACCGCTTCCGCGCCGGCTTGCAGCGGCACTGTTCCCATCGGCACGAAACGATCGGGCTTGCGCGCGGCGAATTCCGCCATGCCGTCGTTGACGATGCGCGTCGCCTGCATGGCGACCGCCGGTTCAAGCGTCGTGTAGATTTGCGGCGGCGCGGGGGTCACGACCTGGATGTCGATGCCCATCTTGTCCATGTCGGCGAGCCGCAGCGCGAGGTCGGTCGAGGTGCGCGCGCGCTCGCTCTCCTGCTTGCGGTTCAGCGCCGCCGTGGCGGGTGTCGCAAAGCGCCCGAGCGGCGTCTTGCTGGCGTCGAGATGTGGTGCCGCGAACGCGGCGGCCTCGGGACTGTAGACGTGCGCGTGAATGTCGATCGTGGTGCCAGCGGGCCGCGTCTCGCGCCCCGGCGTGCCGCGCGGGCGCGCCGCCGTCAAATCGTAGCGGTTGGTCTCCTCGGCCAACTTCTCGGCCATCGTCTCCTCCTCATCGGTTATGGGCGAAGTCGCGCGGGCGCAGGCCCGCGTGCAGCCAGGTAACGAGCGAGTAGATGTCGAACACCGGCAGCCCGAGCGTCTCGCCCAGCAGATGCGCGTACGGCGGCATATTGGTGCATTCCAGCACGATCGCGCCGACTTCGGAATGGCGCGCGACGAGATCGCGCCCGGCGTCGAGTATATCCTGTGCCGCGAGTGCCACGTTCATGTCCTGCTTCTCGGCACGGATCAGCACGCGAAAGAACTCGCGCCCGTGCTCGGTGCCGATGACCGGCGTGTCGGCCGATACGCCTGCCGCCGCGAGATGGCGCGGGGTCAGCGTCGCGGCCGAGACGGTGAGCACGCCCACGCGCTGACCCGGCGGCAGCGCGGCTTGCACCCACGGCACCTGCATCAGCGCGCTGGTCGCCACCGGCACCTTCACGTGCGCGGCCAATTCGCGCTGAAAGATGGACAAGAAACCGCAATTGGTGGTGATGGCCTCGGCGCCGTCGGCGACGAGATCGGCGGCGGCGCGCAGGAAATCGTCGAGCAGCCCCGACGCGGCATTCAACACCACGCGCTCGGGGCTGGCGCCCCGCACGACGCGGTACAGCACGGGGAACGGCCAGGTGCCGGCGTTGCCCATGTCGCCGGGAATTCGCGGGAACCGCGCATCGAGCATGAGGATGCCGAGCGGCGCGCCGTAGATTGCCTTGCCGCCCCTCGCGATGGTCATGCCGCCGAACCTCCCGGACGCATTGCGTGCCCCATGCGCTCGGGCGAGACTGCCCGCCACATCGTCCACGGGAGACTATCATGGCTGAGCGGCCGTTCACCCTGTCCGATCTCGAAGTCCTGACCAAGTGGGACACGCCCACGATCTGCAACGCCCTCGAGGTGGTGGCGCCGGAGCGTCGGGCGATCGGCTTCACCGTCGAGCCGATGGTCGCGGTCGATCCGAAGGCGCCGCCCATCGTCGGCCTCGCCCGCGTCGGCATGATCCGCGCGAAGGAGCCGCCGCGCGGCCCCGTGGCCAAGCGGGAGGATTGGTACGACTACGTGGGCAAGTCCGATTTGCCGACCATCGTGGTGATCCAGGACCTCGACGACAGGCCGGGCTACGGCGCGTTCTGGGGCGAGGTGAACTCCACCGTGCACAAGGCGCTCGGCGCGCTCGGCTGCGTGACGAACGGCTCGTTCCGCGACCTCGGCGCCTGGGCGCAGGGCTTCCAGATGATCGGCGGCCGCGTCGGGCCGAGCCACGCGCATGTCCACATGGTCGATTTCGGCAAGCAGGTGAACGTGTTCGGGATGCAGGTCGCGCATGACGACGTGGTGCACGCCGACTACCACGGCGCGGTGGTGATCCCCGCCAACGTGGTGAAGAAGCTGCCCGCCGCGATCGACCTCATCGCGCGCCGCGAAAAGGTCATTCTCGACGTGTGCCTGGCGAAGGACTTTTCCGCCGACAAGCTGCGCGAAGCCCTCAAGCGCTCCGGCGAAATCCACTAGCCCCTTCTCCCTCTCCCCTGTTGAGGGGAGAGGGCCGGGGTGAGGGGTCTTACTCCGCCGCCGCCTTGCGCCGAGCCTGAGCCTTGGCCGCCGGCTTCTTCTTCGGCGCCGCTTTCTTCTTCTTCACGGCGGCCTTCTTCGGCGCCGCCCGCTTCGCCGGCGCAGGCTTCGGTTTCGCCGCCGCCTTGGGCTCCCGCTCGGCCGCCGGCGCCGGCTTGGCGACGACCTTGCGCCGCGCGCCGCCCTTCGGCTTGAGCTGCTTGCCCTTCTCGGCGAGCAGCGTCACCGCCTCGTCCAGCGAAATATCCTCCATCGCCACCCCGCGCGGCAGGTTGGCGACGGTCTTGCCGTGCTGCGCGTAGGGGCCGAACCGCCCCTTCTTGACCGAGATCAGCTCCTTGTCAGCCGGATGCGGCCCGAGCGTGCGCACGCTCGCCAGCTTCTTGGCCAGCACGTCCACCGCCCGGTTGAGCCCGACCGCGAGCACGTCGTCGTCGCGGTCGAGCGAGCCGAACACCGCGCCCATCCGCACATAGGGGCCGAACCGGCCGATACCGGCCTCGATCGGCTCGCGCGTCTCCGGATGGACGCCGATCACCCGCGGCAGCGACAGCAGGCCGATCGCCTGCTCCAGCGTGATCTGCTCGCCGTCCATGCCGCGCGGCAGGGAGGTGCGGCGCGGTTTTTTCTTCTTGTCCTCGCCGTTCTCGCCTTGCTGCACGTAGAGCCCGTACGGGCCGCGACGGACGGTGATCTCCTCGCCGGTCTCGGGGTCGTGCCCGAGCACACGCATTCCCTCCTTCAGGGTCTCGCCGCCCTCCTCGCCGTTGCCGATGGCGAGGCGGCGGGTGTACTGGCAGGCTGGATAGTTCGAGCAACCAATAAAACTGCCGTAGCGCCCGAGCTTGAGCCCGAGCCGCCCGGTGCCGCAGGCCTGACAGACCCGCGGATCGCCGCCGTCCTCGCGCGCCGGAAAGAAATGGGCGCCGAGATCCTGGTCGAGCGCGTTGATGACGTCCGAAATCTTGAGGTCCTTGGTCTGATCGACCGCGCGGGAGAACTCCTCCCAAAAGACGTGCATCACCTCGCGCCAGTCGGCCCGGCCGTCCGAGATGTCGTCGAGCTTTTCCTCGAGATTTGCGGTGAAGCCGGTGTCCACGTAGCGCTCGAAGAAGCTGGTGAGGAACGCCGTCACCAGCCGGCCGCGGTCCTCCGGGATGAAGCGCTTCTTGTCGAGCCGCACGTAGTTGCGGTCCTGCAGCACCGAAAGGATCGACGCATAGGTGGAGGGCCGGCCGATGCCGAGATCCTCCATCTTCTTGACCAGGCTGGCTTCGGAGAAGCGCGGCGGCGGCTGGGTGAAGTGCTGGTTGGCCGCCACCTCGCCGCGCTTCAACGGGTCGCGCTCGGCCATCGGCGGCAGCATCCGGCCTTCATCGACCTCCGGAGCACCCTCGGCGTCGTCCTGGTCCTCGCGATACAGCTTGAGGAAGCCGTCGAACGCGACGATCGAGCCGGTCGCGCGCAGCTTTACGCCGCGCCCGTCCGTGACCTCGACGCTCACCTGGTCGAGCTCGGCCGACTGCATCTGCGACGCGACGGCGCGCTTCCACACCAGTTCGTAGAGCCGCCGCTGATCGGAATTCAGCGCGTGGGCGACGCTGTCGGGCGTGCGAACAACGTCGGTCGGCCGGATCGCCTCGTGCGCCTCCTGCGCGTTCTTCGCCCGGCTGGTGTATTCGCGCGGCGCCACCGGCAGGTAGTCGCGGCCATAGGTGCCGTTGACGTGCTCGCGGATGGCGGAAATCGCCTCGCCGGCCATCTGCACGCCGTCGGTCCGCATGTAGGTGATGAGCCCGACCGTATCGCCCTCCAGCTCCACGCCCTCGTAGAGCTGCTGCGCCAGCCGCATCGTCTGCTGCGCGCCGAAGCCGAGTTTTCTCGAAGCCTCCTGCTGCAGGGTCGAGGTGGTGAAGGGCGGCGGTGGGTTGCGCTTGACCCGCTTCCGCTCGACCGAGCCGACGGTGAACGAGCCGGCCTCCACCGCCGCCTTCGCCCGCAGCGCCAGCGCCTCGGTGTTGAGGTCGAACTGGTCGAGCCGCTTGCCGTCGAGATGGGTCAGCCGGGCGGTGAACGGCGCGCCGGCCGGGGTGATGAACAGCGCCTCGACGGTCCAGTACTCGCGCGGCCGGAACGCCTCGATCTCGGCTTCGCGCTCGCAGATCAGCCTGAGTGCCACCGACTGCACCCGCCCGGCGCTGCGGCTGCCGGGCAGCTTGCGCCACAGCACCGGCGAGAGGGTGAAGCCGACCAGATAGTCCAGGGCGCGGCGGGCGAGATAGGCCTCGATCAGCGGCTGGTCGAGGTCGCGCGGATGCGCCATCGCGGCGCGGATCGCGCTGCGGGTGATCTCGTTGAAGGTGATCCGCTCGACCTTCACGCCCTTGAGCGCGTGCTTGTCCTCCAGCATCGCCCGCACGTGCCAGGAGATCGCCTCGCCCTCGCGATCGGGGTCGGTCGCCAGATAGAGGGTGCTGGCGCCCTTGAGCGCCTTGGCGATCGCCGCAACCTGCCGGTTGCCGCGCTCGTCGGCCTCCCAGTCCATCGCGAAATCCTGCTCCGGGCGCACCGATCCGTCCTTCGGCGGCAGGTCGCGGACATGCCCGAAGCTGGCGAGAACGGTGTAGCCGCCGCCCAGGTACTTGTTGATGGTCTTGGCTTTGGCGGGAGATTTCGACGACGACGACGTCCGACATTTTATCCTTTGGGGCGCTACTATCCGTGATCGGCGACGAGGGTGACACGGTTCCCGGGGAGGGTCTCGACGCGGCCGGCGAGTTCCAGTTCCAGCAGCGTCGCCATCACGGCGGCGGGAGAGAACTGGCAGCCACGGATCAGATCGTCAACCAAGGTTGGCGAAGGGCCAAGCAGGTCAAGCACGTGGCTCCGCACGGCAGGCATGTCGCCTGGAGCTTCGGACGGCTCGACGGAGAGGCGCTGCAACGGCTCGGCAAGGCCCGGTGGTGGCCCACGGGCGAACAGCGGAGCGCGGCCGAGCCCCTCCCGCAGCGGATGATCGGGCAAATTGTCCAGCACGTCCGTGAGCGTCTCGGTGAGGTGGGCACCCTGGCGAATCAGGTCGTTGGAGCCCCGGCAGCGCGGGTCCAGCGGCGAGCCCGGCACGGCGAACAGCTCACGCCCGTATTCCTGCGCCATGCGCGCGGTAATCAGGCTGCCCGACCGCGGCGCCGCCTCGACCACGATCACCCCCAGGGCGAGCCCGGCGATGATCCGGTTGCGCCGGGGAAAATGCCGGGCCTGGGGGGCGGTGCCGAGCGGCGCCTCGGCGAGCACCGCGCCGTCGACCGCGATCTCGGCCTGGAGGCCTGCATTCTCAGGTGGATAGGGATGGTCGAGGCCGCCCGCGATCGCCGCGATTGTCCGCCCGGCCACGAGCGCCCCCTGATGCGCCGCCGAGTCGATGCCCCGCGCCAAGCCGGACACCACGGAAATACCCGCGCCAGCCAGCTCCCGGGCCAGCCCAGCGGCGACGCGCTTGCCGTTCGCCGAGGCGTTCCGACCGCCGACGATCGCCACCGCGCGCGGCGAGAGCGCGTCCAGGCTGCCGAGCACGGCCATGACCGGCGGTGCGTCCTCGATCAATGCCAGCAGCGGCGGGTAGTCCGGGTCCTCGAGCACCAGCATCCGCGCGCCGATCCGCTCCAGCGCCGCGATCTCCTGCTCAGCTCGTGCGACGCTCGGCACTGCCGGCGCCCCCCTCCGCCCGCCAGCCCGCGCCAGCTCCGGCAGAGCCTCGAGCGCCGCCGTGGGCGAGCCGTAGCGTTGCAGCAATCGGCGATATGTGACCGGCCCGACTCCCTCGGCCCGGGCCAGCCGCAAATGGTCCACCGCAAGGCGCGACTTCAAATGCCTCGTTCCAATCAACCGGGTCGCGATCGGCCACAAGCCAAAAGGCGACCGCTCGCCTCTGCAAGCCTAAGTTCGTGCCAGCATGGTCAGCCGATGTCCACGATTCAGTTGCGAGCTTGCTCAGGACAAGGCCCGCAGGTCGGCCCGCAGACCCTCGGGGTCGGTGCCGGGAATCAGGCGCTCGGTCGCCGCCTGGGTCCGCTCCCAGAGCGGGATCGCGGCGGCGAGCAGCGCGCGGCCGGCCGGGGTCAGCGCCATCTGGCGGCTGCGCCGGTCAGCCGCATCGGCCGTCACCGTCACCAGGTGGCGGCGTTCGAGCGGCTTGAGGTTGGCGGTCAGTGTCGTGCGATCCATGCCCAGCAGGGCGGATACCGCGCCGATGCCCGCCGGTTCAGGCCGGTTGAGGGACATCAGCAGCGAGAATTGCCCGTTCGACAGCTCGAGCGGGCGCAGCGCCTCGTCATACCGTCGCGCCACCGCCCGCGCGGCTCGCCGGACGTGCAGGCAGAGGCAGGTGTCGCGCACCTTAAGCGTGGTGGCGTAGGGGAGAGTGGTGGCGTACGGGAGCATGTCCTCGTTTGACATCGCTTTCATAGAGTTGATATCAACGCAATTGTCCAGACCCATTCCGCATCGCGCGGGCTCCTATGACCCCTCTTTCAGGCGAATGGAGGCCGGATGGCCAAGAAGCTCCTCATCCTCGTCGGCACCCGGAAGGGCGCGTTCATCCTCGAAAGCGATGCCGGCCGGCGGTCCTGGGCGCTGCGCGGGCCGCTCTGCGAGACCTGGCCGATGAACCATGTCGTCGCCGACCGGGCGACCGGCACGATCTACGGCGGCGGCGGCAACGAGTGGTTCGGCCCGGCGATCTGGAAATCCACCGATCTCGGCGCGACCTGGACGCATTCCAGCGAGGGTCTGGCCTATCCGGCGGGCGAGACGCCGATCAAATCCGTCTGGAGCGTCGCACCGGCCGGGGGCAGCCTCTACGCCGGGGTCGAGCCCGCCGGGCTGTTCCGCAGCGACGATGCCGGCCAGTCCTGGCGGCACGTCGCGGGCCTGCGGGACCATCCCACGCGGCCGGCGTGGCAGCCGGGGGGCGCCGGGCTGATCCTGCATTCGCTGGTGCCGCATCCCACGGACGACCGAAAGCTGTGGGTCGCGATCTCCGCCGCCGGCGTTTTCCACACCGCGGATGGCGGAGAGACCTGGGAGCCGCGCAACCAGGGAACCAGGGCCGACTTCCTGCCGGCCGGCGAGAATTACCCGGAGTTCGGCCAGTGCGTGCATTGCCTCGTGATGGCGCCGGGGATGGAGGACCGCCTCTACCAGCAGAACCATTGCGGCATGTATCGGAGCGACGACGGCGGCCGGCACTGGGACAGCATCGAGGCGGGCCTGCCCTCGAGCTTCGGTTTTCCGGCGGCGGTCCATCCGCGCGACCCGGCGACGCTCTATCTGCTGCCCCTCAATGGCGACACGGCGGGCCGCTACGTTCCGGACGCACGCGCCGCCGTGTGGCGGACGCGCGACAGCGGAGAAAGCTGGCAGGCGTTGCGCGACGGCTTGCCGCAGCAGAACGCCTTCTTCGGCGTGCTGCGCCAGGCGATGGCGACGGATCGGCTCGACCCCGCCGGGATCTATTTCGGCACCAGCACCGGCGCGCTCTACGCCAGCGCGGACGAGGGCGACAGCTGGAACTGCATCGCCCAGCATCTTCCGACTATCTGTTCCGTGGAGACGCTCGTCGTTGACGGATAGCCCGTCGGTCGTGGTGACGCTGCCGGCGTCGCTGGTAAAGCTGTTCCCCGGTTCCGTGCGGCGGGTGGATTTATCCGCCGCGTGCGTCGCCGACGCCATCGACGCGCTCAACGCGCGCTGGCCAGGAATGCGCGACCGCCTTTGCGATTCGACCCCAGCTATCCGTCGCCACATCAACGTCTACGTCGACGGCGAACGCGCGACCCTCGCCACGCGCCTCGTGCCCGGCGCGGAAGTTTTCGTCCTGACCGCGATTAGCGGCGGCTAGCCCCCCTGCGCCATCAGGCGACCGTGAACGAGGTGATCGCCGCCTCGTCGAACGTCAGCCCGAGCCCCGGCTTGCTCGGCAGCACGAGCTGGCCCCGCTCGATCGCCGGCGTCTCCTGGTACAGCTTGAGCATCCACGGCATGTATTCCACGGTGAGCCCGTTCGGCACGGCGGCAATCAGGTGGAGATGCATCTCCGGGATCACGTGGCTGACGACCGGCAGGTTGAATGCCTCGGCCATGCCCGCGACCTTGATCCATTGCGTGATGCCGCCGACGCGCACCAGGTCGATCATCACGATGTCGACCGACCGCGCCTCGATCATGTGGCGGAACGGCACGATGCCCCAGACATATTCGCCGCCTGCGATCGGCGTCGCCAGCGCCGCGTTGATCCGCGCGAGGCCCTGATAGTCGTCGCAGGCGGTCACGTCCTCCAGCCAGAACAGCCCGACATCCTCGACGCGCTTGCCGATTTCGATGGCCTGCTCGGGCCGCCAGCGCTGGTTGATGTCGCACATCAGCTTGATGTCGGGGCCGATCGCGTCGCGCACCGCGCGCACGCGCCGCACCTCCTCCGCGGGCGACGGATCGCCGGGCAGCGCCATCTGCGTCTTCATCTCGACGAAGCCCTTGTCCACCAGCCGCCGCGCGGCGGTCGCGGCCTGCTCGTCGGTGAGCCCGCGCCGCAGCGAGCCGCTGGCGTAGGTCGGCACCCGTTCTCGCGCGCCGCCAAGCAGGCGCCACAGAGGCTGGTCGAGCGCCTTGCCCTTGATGTCCCAAAGTGCGATGTCGATCGCCGACAAGGCGAGCGTGAAAATCCCCGCCGGGCCGCAGGAATCGCCGGCGGCCGCGCGCAGCTTGCGCGCAATCGCCTCGATACGCAGCGGGTCATCGCCGATGACGAGCGCGCCGAGCTCGTCCACCGCCGCACGCAGCGCGCCGGTCATGGTCCCGCCGTAGAAGGTGAGCCCGATCCCCTCGATCCCGGCGTCGGTCCGGAGGCGCAGGATCACCACCGGCCGCAGGCGCCCGGTTTCTTCCGGCATGTCGGCGAGGGGGTCGTCTTCCGGGATTCGCAGGATGGCCGTATGAACGCCTGTGATCTTCATGGCGGCATCTCCGTCGTGATCGCGGCAAGTCTCGGGCGTCCGGGGCCGTCGCGCAAATCGGCGGGCGGCGCAACGCAAGGAGACTGTCATGCCGAAGGTTCTTGTCATCCACGGCGCCGGCATGAACATGCGCGGCAAGGTGCAGACCGAGATATTCGGCACCATGACGCTGCCGGAATACGACTCGCGCATCCGCGACTACGCGCAGGAACTCGGGGTCGAGGTCGAGATTTTCCATTCCAATGTCGAAGGCGCGGTGATCGACCGGATCTACGCCGCCAACGATGAGGGGATCGACGCCGCGCTGTTCAATCCGGCGGGGTTTTCGAGCGGCTACCCGGCGCTGGTCGCCGCCATCTCGCAGGTGGGCTTCCCGGTGGTCGAGCTCCATATCTCGAACCCGATCCGCCGGGGTCCGGCGTCCGATACCGCGCGCGTCAGCCAGAGCATCGTCGCCGGTTTCGGGATCGCGGGCTACGGCCTCGCGCTGCGCGGTATCCGCGACATGCTGGCCGCGAAATAGGGGAGGCGGGGACTTGGCCATCGAGTACGAAAAGCGCGACGGCGTCGCCTACATCACGCTCAACAATCCGGCCAAGGCGAACATCCTCGACAAGCCGACATCGGACGCGATCTCCGAGGCGTGGGTCGATCTGTGGGAGGACCGCGACATCCGCTGCGCCATCCTCACCGGCGCCGGCGACCGGCATTTCTGCGGCGGCCACAACCTGGCCCCGCGTCCCGACCTCACGCAAGACGACCGCGAATATCTCCGCACGCAGCGCATCTTCTGGCCGCTCGCCGGCACGGTGCATGGACAAAAAACCGGCGTGGACGGGCGCATGGGCGACCATTATCCGCGCGTGTGGAAGCCGGTGATCGCGGCGGTGAACGGCTGGGCGGCGGGGGCCGGGCTCTACATCCTGCTGTCGTCCACCGACATCCGCATCGCCAGCGCCGAGCACGCGCGGTTCAAGTTCGCGCTGACCACGCAGGGGTGGCTGGGCCACGGCCCGGGCGCCAGCCTGCTTGTCAAGCAGCTGCGCTACAGCGACGCGATGAAGATCATGCTGACCGACGAGCCTTTCGACGCGCGGGAGGCGTTGCGCATCGGCCTGGTCAACGAGGTCGTCCCGCACGCCGAGCTGATGGCGCGCGCCGAGAAGATGGCGCGTCACATCTGCACCCTGCCGCCGGTCGCCGTCCGCATGATGAAGGAGTTCATGGTCCGCTTCGGCGATCTGCCGACCGACCAGGCATGGCACGTGCAGAACCTCATCAACTCCCTGCTGATCCAGACCACGACGGATGGCGAGGAGGGCCGGGCGGCATTCAACGAGAAGCGCCCGCCCAATTTCACCGGCGCCCTGCGCCGGCGCGGCGAGGCCTGGGAGGAACCCACCGAGGAGGAGGCCAGGCGCCGCGACGAGGCGTATCGCAGCGGCGAGTACTAGCCCGATCCCCAGGACCCGAGCACCTCGCCCAGAACGGCCTCGGTATCCGCGCCGAGCTCGGGAGCGTCGCCGGTCGCGCGGCCGAAGCTGGCACGCCAGGGCAAGCCCGGAAGAACGCCCGCGCCATGCGCGTCCCAGAAGCCCCGCTCTCGCAGATGCGCGCTCTCGACGAGATCGCGCGATGTCGCGAGTGCCGCTGCCGGCACGCCGACGCGCGACAATTCGGCGGCGGCATCACGCGCCGCTAGGGGACGCAGCCACATGGCAAGCGCGCCGTCGATCGCATCCCGTTGCGCCATGCGCTCGTGCAATTCCAAGCCCGCCATCGGCGACAATTCGGGAACCGCAGCGCACAGGCCGCGCCATTCCGCATCGGTCGTAACCGCAACACCGATCCACTCGTCGTTTCCGGCGCAACGATAGGCGTCGTGCGGCACATGGGCGCTTGAGGCATTGCCCATCGGCTTCGGCGGCGCGTCGAGCTGTGCCGCGAGCAGGGGCTCGGCCATCGTCCACAGCATCCCCTCCATCATCGAGAAATCGACCCGCGCGACGCGGCCGGTTCGCCGGCGCTGCCACAGCGCGGCCGCGACGATGAAGCCGAGCATGAGACCGCACATCGGATCGAGCCAAGCGAAACCGACGCGCGGTGCTACGTCGGGATGGCGGTTGAGGCCGGCGAACCCGGCGTAGCATTGCAGCAAGGTGCCGTAGGCGACTGCCCGTGCCTCCGGTCCGGTGCGCCCGAGGCCGGATGCGGACACGTAGACCAGGTCGGGATTTTCCGATTGCAGCGCCTCGGCGCCGAGCCCCAGCCGATCCATCACGCCGGTGGCGAAATTCTCGATCAGCACGTCTGACCGGGCGGCCAGCGCGCGGGCGATCTCAACCGCTTCCGGCTGCTTGAGATCCAGCACGACGCTGCGCTTGCCCTGGCCGAGCACGGTGTGCAGCTCCGAGGCGCGACCGGGATCGCCACGGCCGGGCGCCTCGACCTTGATGATCTCCGCACCCATCGCGGCCAGATAGCGCGTGGCGGTCGGGCCGGCGATCACCCAGCTGAAATCGAGCACGCGAATGCCGGACAGCGGCAACGGCCCGGTTGCGCGCCGACCGTCGCCCGGAACGCCGGCCGCGAGCGTCAGTCCGAACGGCGAGACAGGCGCCCTTGCCGTGCGGCCGCCGATCGCCAACGGGCGGAAGAAATGCCGGTGCGCGAGCTGCGGCGAGTTGAGTTGTTCCGCCGGTTCACGCAGCGGGAAGCTCGGCACATGCGCTGCCTGCGCCGTGTCGGCGATCCACTGCTTGCCGTGCCGGCGGCTCCATGCCGACATCAGCGCGTGCAGCGCATCCCAGTTGGCGACGCGGTCAGGCTTGGTCGCGAAGCGCGGATCGCCGCCCCAGTCGGGCGAACCCATTGCCGTGAGCCACGATGCCCACTGGCGATCCTCGCGCGGCGAGATGGCGGCGTAGCCGTCCCGCGCCGGCAGGATGGTGACGGTCGCGCCGTTGCCGTCCGCTATGCGCTTGCGCTCCCAGCTCCGGCCGGTGAGCCCGGCGCGCGCGAGCTCGGTCATCGCAAGCGTCGCCAGCGCCTCCTGGATGGAGACGTCGATCACCGCGCCGGGTGCCGCCGCCAACACCGCGTGCATCCCGGCGCACGCCGCCGCCAGGCCGCCGATGAAGGCGGATTGCTCGCCGACCGGGCGGATCGGCGGTTCCGCGAGGTCGTCCACCTGCCCCGTCAGCAGGCGCGCGATGCCGCTTGCGAAGGATAGCGTAAGATCGCTCGCCGGCTCCTCCGCGCGCGGGCCGGACTGGCCGAACGGCGAGACGAGAACCAGCGTTGCCATTCGATTGAGCGGACGAATTGCGTCGGCGTCTCGCCGCTCCGCGCGCAGCCGCGCCGGGCTGCCCTCGCAGACGATCAGCTCCGCCGCCGCGATGGCCTCGTCCGAACCGATTTGCTTATCGTGGTTGAGGTGCGTGGCCAGCGCCGTCGAAAAATCGGGGTCGATGCAGGCGACGATGGCGCCAAGATCGGCCAGCAATCGCCCGCACACCGCCGCCGCCATGCCCTTGCCGAGCTGGACGCAGCGCAAGCCTTCCAGCAGCGCCATCCGCCCTCAGACGCTGACGTGGCCGATGAATTTCGCCGGCGGGCGGTCGCCCCATTGCGAGCGCAGACCTTCCTCGGCGGAGACCAGGTTCGACCCGTTATGCACGTTCAGCCGATCGGTGTCGGCCCAGTGCTCATGCACGCGGCCCCACGGATCGGCCCAGTAATCATAGACCTGGCTGCCGAGCAGGTGCCGGCCGATGCCCCACATGTGCTCGAATTTTCCGGTGCGCGTCAGATGGTCGTGGCCGATGAACACGTCGTCGATGTCCTGCACCTCGAACGAGAAGTGGTTGAGCCCGGCCCGCTCGTTCCTCATGCAGAAGAACGCATGGTGATCGACATAGGTCTCGCCGGCATCCACGCGATTGAACGAGCCGATGAGGTTGTCGCGGCTCTCGGCGTAGACGTCGTCCGAGCCGATCAGCCCCAGCGTCTCGCGGAACCAGCGCACGGTCTCGACGTTGCGCGGGGAGCCCAGCACCGCATGGCCGATCCGCTTGACGGTCGATGGCCCCGCCGCGAAGCGGATCACCTCGCCGGCGCGGTTCAGCGGCGCCGGCCCGGAATTGATCGGCTGGCGCGTGACCGTGATCGGCTCGACGGGTTCGATCCCGTGGACCACCTCGATCGTGTAGCCGTTCGGCTCGGTGAGCCGCACGCGCTTGCCGCCGCCGGGCTCGTCGAGCGTCTCGATGCCTGACGCGCCCGGCAACTTGGCGAGCGTCTTGAGATCGTCCTCGCTGGCGGCATACCAGGCGAAGCCGAGGAACGCCGGGTCGCCCTTCTCCGTCACGTGGACATGGTGCGTCGGGTCGGTGCCCCGCATGTAGAGCGCGGTCGGCGTGCGGGCGGCGCGCACCATGCCGAACGCGGTGAGGAATTCCTCCTGCTGATCGAGATCCGGCGAGCGCAGCCGGCCGAACGCAAGGTCGCGAACCTTGATCACGGGCATGGTGGCTTTCTCCCTCGAAGGCCGATCCGGCGGTTCTTCTCGTTGACGCCCGAAAATGTCGCACGACGGGCGAAACCCCTCAAGCGTGCCGCATGGCCTCTCGGGCCGACCGACGGTATCCTCCCCGACAAACGTGGAGTGACGAAGGATGCACGACCTGGTTATCCGCGGCGGGTTGATCGTCGACGGCACGGGCGCGCCGGGCCGCGCCGCCCGGCGCCAACACGCCGCGATCATCGAAGCCGTAGGCGCCGGAGGGCCGACATCGCCGTGATCGATTTCGACCGGCTGGTACGCGGCCCGCAACGCTAGGGGCGCGCCATGAGCGAACCGATCGGCACGTCGGTGCTTCGCCTCGAGGATGCGCGCTTCCTCACCGGACGCGGCCGCTACACCGACGACGTCACTCGCGCCGGCCAGGCCTTCGCGGTCGTGGTCCGTTCGCCCCACGCCCATGCGCGGATCGTGCGGATCGACACGGCGCCGGCCTGCGCGTCGCCCGGTGTGCTCGGTGTGTTCACCGCCGCCGATCTGCGCGCCGACGGCGTGGGTCCGATCCCCTGCGCGACCAAGGTGCCCACCATCGGGCCGATGCTGGTGCCGGTGCGCCATGCGCTCGCCATCGATCGGGTGCGCCATGTTGGCGAACCGGTCGCCTTCGTTGTCGCCGAGACCCGCGCCGGCGCGCGCGATGCGACCGAGCGGGTGAGCGTCACCTACGACCCGCTGCCCTGCGTGGTCGATGCCGCCGAGGCGCTGGCGCCAGGCGCGGCGCAGCTCTGGGACGACGTTCCGGGCAATCTGTCCTACACGTTCGAGAAGGGCGACCGTGCCGCCGTGCGCGCGGCGTTTGCGACGGCCGCGCATGTCGCCGAACTCGCGCTGGTGAACAACCGCGTCATCGTCGCGCCGCTCGAACATCGCGCGGCGATCGCCGAGCACGATCCCGCGACCAACCGCTTCGACCTGCTGCTCAGCGGCCAAGGCGTGCACGGCATCCGCCAGCAACTCGCCGACACGGTGTTCCACGTGCCGCGCGAGACAATCCGGGTTGCGTGCCCTGACGTGGGCGGCGGGTTTGGCGTCAAGAACGGCCTGTATCCCGAATGGATCATGTTGCTCTGGGCCGCGCGCCGTCTCGGCCGCCCGATCAAGTGGACCTCCGATCACGGCGAGGATTTCGTCTCGACCGCGCAGGGCCGCGACAACATCGCGCGCGGCCGGCTGGCGTTCGACGCCGCCGGCCGCATCCTCGCTCTCGACGTGTCCACCATCGCCAATCTCGGCGCGGCGATGGCGACCGGCGGCCCCGGCAGTTCCACCAACGCGCCCGCCAACGCGATGGGCGGCGGCTACGCGATCCCGGCGGTGTTCATGGAGGTGCGCGGCGCCTTCACCAACACGGTCCCGATCGACGCCTATCGCGGCGCCGGCAAGCCCGAGGCGAACTACCTGATTGAGCGGCTGATCGACGCCGCCGCTGGTGTTACAGGCATCGACCGGATCGAGCTGCGCCGCCGCAACCTCGTCTCGACGGTTCCCCACCGCACCGCGATGGGCACCACGATCGACAGCGGGCGCTTCGCCGATAACATCGACGTGGCCCTCGCCGCCGCCGACCAGGCCGGCTACCCGGCGCGCCGGGATACCGCGCGGGATCGCGGCCTGCTGCGCGGATTTGCGCTGACCTGCTTCCTTGAGACCGCGCGCGGCGCGCCGGACGAAGGCGCGGAGATCCGTTTCACCGGCAATGGCCGGGTGATGCTGCTGCTCGGCACGCAATCGAACGGGCAGGGCCACGAGACGAGTTTTCCGCAGATCGCCGCCGGCCGGCTCGGCCTGCCGATCGCGGCGTTCGACTACGTTCAAGCCGACACCGGCGAGGTGCGCAACGGCAACGGCCACGGTGGCGCGCGCTCGCTGCACATGGGCGGCTCGGCGCTGGTGCGCGCGATCGACGCCGTCATCGCCAAGGCGCGGCCGATCGCCGCGCGTTTGCTCCAGGCGGGTCCCGACGAGGTCGCGTTCAGCGAGGGCATTTTCAGCGCCGGCGAGCGCAGCGTTCCGTTGCTCGACGTCGCGCGCGCCGCGCATGATCCGGCGAACCTGATGGACGGAGAGACGCCGGGTCTCGACACCTATGTGTGGAACCCGCTCGACAAGATCACCTTCCCAAATGGTTGCCACGTCGCGGAGGTGGAGGTCGATCCCGAGACCGGGCGGGTGGCGCTCGCGCGCTACACCGCGGTCGATGATTTCGGCGCGATCGTGAACCCCATGCTGACGGTCGGCCAGGTACAGGGCGGCGTCGCGCAGGGCATCGGGCAGGCGATGCTGGAGCGCACCGTCTATGATCCCGCGAGCGGCCAGCTGCTCAGCGGCTCGTTCATGGACTACGCGCTGCCACGTGCCGACGATTTGCCGAGCCTCGATGTGCATCTGCATGGAGTGCCCACTTCCGCCAATCCGCTCGGTGTCAAGGGCGCCGGGCAGGCTGGGGCGATGGCGTCCCCGCAGGCCGTCATCGCCGCCATCCTCGACGCGCTCGCGCCTTTGGGCGTGCGCCACATCGATATGCCGGCGACGCCCGAGCGAGTGTGGCGCGCGATCCGGCAGGCGCGCGCTGACGCCTGATTGACCCGGCGCACACGGCCTGTAACGATGCCGTCCCCGTGTGCCCAAGCCCGACAGGAGATTGGCAAGATGGCGTTCTACGAACTCCGCCAGTACAAGGTTCTGGCTGGCAAGATCGACGATTGGGTCAGGATCATGGAGGACGAGATTATCCCCTTCCAGGTGTCGAAGGGCATGGTGATCTGCGGCAGCTTCAAGGGCGAGACAGACCCGTCGGTCTACGTGTGGCTGCGCCGTTTCGACAGCGAGGCGCAGCGTGAGGCGCTCTACAAGGCGGTCTACGAGAGCGATTACTGGAAAAACCAGATCGCGCCGCGCGTGCCGGAGTATCTCGATCGTGCGGCGGCGGTGGTGACGCGGATCATCCCGACGCCGAAATCGACGGTGCAATAGGCTTCAGCCGCCAAGGTAGGCGGCGCGCAAGCAAGCCGCCGCGGGTTCGGTTCTTCGTTCAGCGCGGCAGCGTGGTGCTCCCCATCAGGAATTCGTCGACCGCCCGCGCGCACTGACGGCCCTCGCGAATCGCCCAGACCACCAGGGACTGCCCGCGCCGCATGTCGCCGGCCGCGAACACGCGGTCGGTCGATGTGCGGTAGTCCGAGGTGTTGGCGAGCACGTTGCCGCGCGGGTCGAGTGCGACTTCGGCCTGCTCGACCATGCCCGGCCGCACGGGGCCCAGAAAGCCCATCGCCAGCAGCACCAGATCGGCCTTGAGGTCGAACTCGCTGCCCGGCATCTCCCGCATCGTCATCCGGCCGTCATCGCCGGGCTGCCATTCGATACGGACGCATTGCAGCGCCTCGACGCGGCCGTCCGAGCCGATCGCGCGCTTGGTCAGGATTGCCCAGTCGCGCTCGCAGCCTTCCTCATGCGCGTGCGATGTCCGCAGCTTGAGCGGCCAGTTCGGCCAGGTCAGCGCCTTGTTCTCGCGGTCGGGTGGCTTCGGCAGGATTTCGAGCTGGGTGATCGACGCGGCACCTTGGCGGGCCGAAGTGCCGATGCAGTCCGAACCCGTGTCGCCGCCGCCTATCACGATGACATGCTTGCCGCGCGCGCTGATGGTGCGCAGCGGCGCCGCGCGCGCCTCGTCGTCGCCGGCGCCGCGCTTGTTCTGCTGGGTGAGGAAAT
Source organism: uncultured Alphaproteobacteria bacterium (assembly GCA_963795435.1). Taxonomy (GTDB): domain Bacteria; phylum Pseudomonadota; class Alphaproteobacteria; order Acetobacterales; family Acetobacteraceae; genus JAFKFI01. The sequence continues at coordinate 615,198 of CAWCHV010000007.1, read as the reverse complement.
CCATCGCGAAATGCACGCCGTCGAGCCCGCGGCCCGGCACGTCGAGATCGCGTGGCCACTCGGCGCCACCGGCCAGCACGACGGCATCGAACTCCGCCCGCAGCGAGCGCATGTCGACATCGACACCGACCTCGACGCCGGCGCGGAACACGACACCTTCCGCGCGCATCTGCTCGATGCGTCGGTCAACCAGATGCTTCTCCATCTTGAAGTCGGGAATGCCGTAGCGCAGCAGCCCGCCGATGCGGTCACTTTTCTCGAACAGCGTCACGTCATGCCCGACGCGCGCGAGCTGCTGCGAGCACGCCATGCCCGCCGGTCCCGAGCCGATCACAGCGACGCGCTTGCCGGTGCGGCGTGGCGCGATCAGCGGACGGATCCAGCCTTCCTCCCATCCACGGTCGACGATGGCGCATTCGATCGTCTTGATGGTCACGGGGTTGTCGTCGATGTTCAGGGTGCAGGCCGCCTCGCATGGTGCCGGGCAGACGCGGCCGGTGAACTCCGGAAAATTGTTGGTCGAGTGCAGCGTACGCAGCGCCGCTTCCCATTGGTGCCGGTAGACCAGATTGTTCCAGTCCGGGATCATGTTGTTGACCGGACAGCCGGTGTGGCAGAACGGGATGCCGCAATCCATGCAGCGTCCCGCCTGGTTCCCGAGCTCCGCCTCCGGTAGCGGCTTGAGGAACTCCTTCCAGCTCTTGCGGCGCGCGTCCGGCTTCTCGTAGCCGCGATCCCGCCGGTCAATCTCCAAGAAGCCTGTCGGCTTGCCCATCCAGTCGATCCTCTCGCGCCAGACCGACCTATTCGGCGGCCGTTGCCCTTGCGTCGCGCTCGGCCTGCAATTCGATCAGCGCGCGACGATAGTCGAGCGGCATCACCTTGATGAAGCGCGAGCACTCGGTCTCCCAGTTGTCCAGCAGGTCGCGCGCCCGTGCGCTTCCGGTGAACAGCAGATGGCGCTCGATCAGGATGCGCAGCCGTTCGGCGTCGAAGCGCAGCAGATCGCCCATGCCATTATCGTCGGCGGAAACCGCGCGCTGGCGCGGCCGTCCCGTTGCGTCGGTAACGGACGCGTCCGCCGCCGCGATCGGTTCCAGCTCGACATTGGCGAGATTGCACAGAGTGTCGAAGCGGGCTTCCGGATCGTAGACATAGGCGACGCCGCCCGACATGCCGGCCGCGAAATTGCGCCCGGTCTCGCCGAGCACCGCGACGACCCCGCCGGTCATGTATTCGCAGCCGTGATCGCCGCAGCCCTCGACCACCGCGAGGGCTCCGGAATTGCGTACCGCGAACCGCTCGCCCGCGACACCCTCGAAATACGCCTCGCCGGCGATCGCGCCGTACAGCACGGTGTTGCCGACGATGATGTTTTCGGTGGGGTCGCGCTGCGTCGTCGCCGGATGGCGCACCACCACGCGCCCGCCGGACAATCCCTTGCCGACGTAATCATTGGCGTCGCCGGTGAGTTCGAGGCTCACGCCGCGCGCAAGGAACGCGCCGAAGCTGCCGCCGGCGGTGCCGCGCAAGATGATCGAGATGGTGTCCTCCGGCAGCCCGGACTGGCCATAGCGCCTGGCGACCTCGCCGGACAGCATCGCACCCACGGTGCGGTGGACGTTGCGGATGTCGCCCTCGATCCGCACCGGCGCGCCGTCGTCGAGCGCCGGCCGCGCCGCCGCGATGAACGCATTGTCCATCGCCTGTTCGAGATGATGCTCCTGACGCTCGCAATTATGGATCGCCACACCGGGCTGCGGCCGCACCTCGTGCAGGATGCGGCTGAGATCGACGCCCTGCGCCTTCCAGTGGCCGATGGCGCGCCGCATGTCGAGCTTTCCGACCTGGCCGATCATTTCGGCGAATGTGCGGAAGCCGAGCCTTGCCATGAACTCGCGCACTTCCTCGGCGACGAAGAAGAAATAATTGATGACGTGCTCCGGCGTGCCGGTGAACCGCTTGCGCAGCACCGGGTCTTGCGTCGCGATGCCGACCGGGCAGGTGTTCAGGTGGCACTTGCGCATCATGATGCAGCCGGCGGAGATCAGCGGCCCGGTCGAGAAGCCGAACTCGTCGGCGCCGAGCAGTGCGCCGATCACCACGTCGCGTCCGGTGCGCAGCCCGCCGTCGACCTGCACGGCGATGCGCCCGCGCAATCCGTTCAGCACCAGCGTCTGCTGCGTCTCGGCGAGCCCGATCTCCCACGGCGAGCCGGCATGGGTGAGCGAGGTCAGCGGGCTGGCGCCGGTGCCGCCCTCGAACCCGGCGATGGTGACGTGATCGGCGCGCGCCTTGGCGACCCCCGCGGCCACCGTGCCGACGCCCACTTCCGAGACCAGCTTGACCGAGACGCGGGCGCGCCCGTTGGCGTTTTTCAAGTCATAGATGAGCTGTGCCAGATCCTCGATCGAGTAGATGTCGTGATGCGGCGGCGGCGAGATCAGGCCGACACCGGGGGTCGAGTGCCGCACGCGGGCGATGTTGTGATCGACCTTGTGGCCGGGCAGCTGACCGCCCTCGCCGGGCTTGGCGCCCTGGGCCATCTTGATTTGCAGATCGTCGGCGTTGACCAGATACTCGATCGTCACGCCGAACCGTCCCGAAGCGACCTGCTTGATTGCCGAGCGCATCGAATTGCCGTTGGCGAGCGGCTGATAGCGGTCCGCCTCCTCGCCGCCCTCGCCGGTGTTCGATTTGCCGCCGATGCGGTTCATCGCGATCGCCAGCGTGGTGTGCGCCTCGCGGCTGATCGAGCCGAAGCTCATCGCCCCCGTCGCGAACCGCTTGACGATCTCTTTGGCGGGCTCGACCTCATCGAGCGGCACCGGCTCCGCGGCGAACCGCATCTCCATCAGGCCGCGCAAGGTAAGCAGGCGCTCGCTCTGCTGATTGATGCTCTCGGCAAAGGCCCGGTATTCGTCGAGCGAGTTGCCACGCACCGCGTGCTGCAGGTGCGTCACCGAGTTCAGGCGTCCACGCATGGTCCTCGCCGCGCAGGCGGAAGGCGTAGTCGCCGCCGACGTCGAGCATGTCGTGGTAGATCTGATCCTCGCCGTAGGCATTGCGATGGCGCTGTACCGCCTCGCGCGCGATCTCCGGCAATCCCGCGCCCTCGATCGTGGTGGCGGTGCCGGTGAAGCATTGCTCGACGAACGCGCTGGACAGCCCGATCGCGTCGAAGATCTGCGCTCCGCAATAGGATTGATATGTTGAGATGCCCATCTTGGACATCACCTTGAGAATGCCCTTGCCCAGCGCCTTGAGGTAGTTCTTCTGCACCTCGTAGGCCTTGAGCGGCAGCCCGTTGCGTACGCGGATCTGCTCCAGCGTGTCGAACGCGAGGTAGGGGTTGATCGCCTCGGCGCCATAGCCCGCGAGCACGCTGAAATGGTGCACTTCCCGCGCCTCGCCGGTCTCGACGACGAGGCCGGTGCTGGTGCGTAGTCCCTGGCGGATGAGGTGATGATGCACCGCCGCCGTGGCGAGCAGCGCCGGCATCGGCACGCGCTCGGGCGATATCGCGCGGTCCGACAGGATCAGGATGTTGTAGCCCGCCAGCACCGCCTCGGTGGCTTCGCGGCAAATCCGGTCCACCGCCGGCGCCATCCCATCGGCGCCCTCGGATGCCGGCCACGTGACGTCGATCGTCTGGGTGCGGAACGCATCGCCGACCAAGGTGACGATGGAGCGGATCTTGTCGAGTTCCACGTTCGTCAGGATCGGGTGCGCCACTTCGAGCCGGTAGTGCGTCCCGGCGTGGTGTCCCAGCAGGTTCGGTCGCGGCCCGATCATCGACACCAGCGACATCACCAGCGCCTCGCGGATCGGGTCGATCGGCGGATTGGTGACTTGCGCGAAGTTCTGCTTGAAATAGTTGTAGAGGAGCTTCGGCTGCTTCGACAGCACCGCGATCGGGGTATCCGTGCCCATCGAGCCGATCGGGTCGTCGCCGTCCTGCGCCATCGGCTCCAGGAAGAACTGGATGTCCTCCTGCGTGTAGCCGAAGGCCTGCTGCTGGCACAGCATGGTCGCCGCGTCGTTGGGCCGGTGCGGCGGCAGCGCATCCGAGTTTTCGGCCGGCTCCGGCAATTCCTCCAGCATGACCTGCGTGGTCTTGAGCCACTCGCCGTACGGATGCTCGGCGGCGAGGCTGCGCTTGATCTCCGCGTCGTCGACGATGCGGCCTTGCTCGAGGTCGATCAGCAGCATCTTTCCCGGCTGCAAGCGCCACTTGCGGACGATCCGCTCCTCGGGCACCGGCAGCACGCCGGCTTCGGAGGCCATGATGACGTGGTCGTCGTCGGTGACGATGTAGCGCGCCGGGCGCAACCCGTTGCGGTCGAGCGTCGCGCCGATCTGGCGGCCGTCGGTGAAGGCGATCGCGGCCGGGCCGTCCCACGGCTCCATCAGCGCCGCGTGATACTCGTAGAAGGCCCGCCGCTCAGGGTCCATCAGCGGATTTCCCGCCCATGCCTCCGGCACCAGCATCATCATCGCGTGCGCCAGCGGATAGCCGCCGGCCACCAGGATCTCGAGCGCGTTGTCGATGCAGGCGGTGTCGGACTGGCCGTGCGGGATGAGCGGCCACATCTTGTCGAGGTCCGGCCCGATGAGGTCGGACGACATCGCGTGGCGCCGCGCGTACATCCAGTTGACGTTGCCGCGCACCGTGTTGATCTCGCCGTTATGCGCGAGGAATCGGTACGGATGCGCCAGCCGCCATGACGGAAAGGTGTTGGTCGAGAAGCGCTGATGCACCAGCGCCAGCGCCGACGTGGTGAGCGGGTTGCGCAAATCCTCGTAGAAGGTCGCGACCTGCGGCGCGAGCAGCAATCCCTTGTAGACCAGCGTGCGCGTCGAGAAGGACGGCATGTAGAATTCGCTGATGCCGGGCAGGTGGCGCCGGTCCGAGAGCGCGCGGACGTTGTTCAGCACCTGCTTGCGGATGGTCAGGATCTTGCGCTCGAAGGCGTCCTGGTCGGCCAGCCTTGCATCGCGCACGACGATCGCCTGGCGGATCACCGGCATCGTCTCGATGACCCGCTCGCCGAGCCCGGCGAGGTCGGTCGGCACGTCGCGCCAGCCCAGCACCGACTGGCGCTCCGCCGCGACGTATTGCTCGAACCACGCGACGGCGGCGTCCCGCGCCTCGGCGTCGCGCGGCAGGAAGCACATCGCGACCGCGTAATGACCGGGTTGCGGCAGGGTCAGCCCTTGCTCGGATGCCCAATGGCGCAGCAGCGCGTCGGGCATCTGGATCAGGCAGCCCGCGCCGTCGCCCACCAGCGGATCGGCGCCGACCGCGCCCCTATGGTCGAGATTGACCAGGATCTCCAGGCCGCGACGGATGATGCCGTGCGACTTGCGGCCCTTGATGTTGGCGACGAAGCCGACACCGCAGGCATCGTGCTCGTTGCGCGGATCGTAGAGGCCTTGTTTCTGGAACGTATCCATCAGCGGCGTCCGCCGGCCGTCAACGCCCGACAACGGGGTTGATCCGCTCTCGCTTGTGGTTCGATCATGCGCGGTGATCCGATATGCAATCGCTGAAGTCCCCTCATGGGCGGCCGAACGGAAGGCAAGCGGGAAAACTATCCTCGCGAGGCCGCAATCGCAATGAGCCGGGGCTTGCTTATCCCTTCGCGCCGATATGCGGTTCCGTCCCGCCGAGCAGACGGCGGATGTTCGCCGCGTGTCGCACGAAAACGAGCAGCGCGATAGCCAGGGCGAGCACGGCCGTCGCGGGGCCGACCAGGGCCCAGGCCACCGGCACGGCGACGGCGAAGGCGATCAGCGAGGCGGCCGAGGAAATCCGCAGCGCCGCCGCCGCCGCGAGCCACGCGGCGCAAGCGATCAGCCCGACCGGCCACGCCGCCGCGAGCAGCACGCCCAATCCGGTCGCCACCCCCTTGCCGCCGCGGAAACCCAGCCAGCCCGGATACAGATGCCCGAGCACAGCGCCGAGCCCGGCCCATAGCCCCGCCACCGGGCCGCCCAGTGCCGCGGCGAGCAGCACGGCGATGGCGCCCTTGGCTGCATCCAGGATCAGGGTCGCCGCCGCGAGACTGCGCTTGCCGGTCCGCAGCACGTTGGTGGCCCCGATATTGCCTGATCCGACAGCGCGGATGTCGCCGAGCCCGGCGGCCTTGGTCAGCAGCAGGCCGAACGGGATCGAGCCGAGGACGTAGCCGATGACGAGGGCGATCGCCGGGATCATCCGCGACACCCCTCACCCCGGCCCTCTCCCCTAAGCAGGGGAGAGGGAGAAGAACTGGCCCTCTCCCCCGCTTGGGGGAGAGGGTTGGGTGAGGGGGGAAACACCCGCCGACCCGCCTTCCACGTCCCGAGCACCCGCCCCTCCAGAGCCCGCCCGTCGAACGGCGTGTTCTGCGCCTTGCCGGGCAGCGCGCCGGCCTCGACCTGCCAGGCTCGTTCGGGATGGAAGAGGCAGAGATCGGCCGGCGCCCCCTTGGCAAGCCGGCCACCCCCGTAGCCGAGCAGCTCCGCCGGACGCGCGGTCAGCAAGGTGATCGCCCGCTGCAACGGCAGCGTCTCGCCATGCACGAGAGAGAGCGTGACGGCGAGCAGCGTGACCAGACCAGTGCCGCCGGGCGCCGCCTGGGCGAAGGGCAGCCGCTTGTCGTCGGCGTCGCGCGGCTGGTGGTCCGAGGCGATGGCATCGATCGTGCCGTCGGCCAGCGCCGCGCAGACCGCGCGCCGGTCCTCCTCGCGGCGCAGCGGCGGCGACAGCTTGGCATAGGTGCGGAAATCGCCGATCGCCGTCTCGTTGAGGTCGAAATAGGGGGGCGCCGTATCGCAACTCACCGCCAGCCCCTCGTCCTTTGCGCGCCTGATCAGCGCCAGCGCCTCGGCGGTCGAGACATGCGCGAAATGCACCGCCCCGCCGGTCAGCCGCGCCAGCCGGATGTCGCGGGCCACCAGGATTGCCTCTGCGGCCGCCGGGATGCCTGGCAGGCCCATCCGGGTCGCCAAGGCGCCCTCGGTCGCGGCCCCGCCGGCGCCCAGCGATGGATCCTCGGGGTGCTGCACGATCCGCGCGCCGAAGCCGCTGGCGTAGGACAAAGCGAGGCGCATCAGCCGGGCCGAGCCGAGCGCGCTGGTCCCGTCGGTGAAGGCGACCGCGCCGGCCTCGCGCAGCAGGCCGATCTCCGCGAGTTCCTCGCCCTTGCAGCCGCGAGTAACCGCTGCATAGGGCAAAATGGTCAGGCTGCCGGTCTCCTCGCCGCGCGCGCGCAGCAGCCGGACCAGCGCCGGGTCGTCGATCGCCGGCAGCGCGTCAGGCAGGGCGGCGAGTGCCGTGATGCCGCCGGCCGCGGCCGCCTCGGCGGCGGACGCGATGGTCTCGCGATACTCGTAGCCCGGCTCGCCCAGCGAGGCGCGCATGTCGACAAGGCCGGGACACAGCACGGCACCGGCCTGCTCGATCACCTCCGTCTCCTCGGGCCGGCCCAGCCCCGGACCGAAATCGGCGATCAGCCCGTCGCGGACCAGCAGGTCGCCGATGAGGTCGGTCTCCGCGTCGACCAGCCGGACATCGCGGAACAGCAGGTCACGCATTCCGGCCGGGCCGGGCGAGGGTGTCGAGCACCGCCATGCGGACGGCGACGCCCATCTCGACTTGCTCCCTGATGAGGCTGCGCCGCGGGTCGTCGGCCACCGCGCTGTCGATCTCGACGCCGCGGTTCATCGGGCCAGGGTGCATTACCAGCGCGTCCGGGCTCGCGTGGGCGAATTTTTCCGCGTCGAGGCCGAAGAAGCGGAAATACTCGCGCGCACTCGGCACCAGGCCGCTCGTCATCCGCTCGCGCTGCAGGCGCAGCATCATCACGATGTCGGCTCCCGCGAGGCCCGCCGCCATGTCGTGGAACACCTCGACGCCAAGGGACGCGACCTCCGCCGGGATCAGGGTCGGCGGACCGATCACCCGCACGCGGCTGCCCATCGTGTTGAGCAGGTGGATGTTGGATCGCGCGACCCGCGAATGTGACACGTCGCCGCAGATCGCCACGGTGAGCCCCTCCAGCCGGCCCTTGCGCCGCCGGATGGTCAGCCCATCGAGCAGCGCCTGCGTGGGGTGCTCGTGCGTGCCATCGCCGCCGTTGATGACCGCCGCGTCCACCTTCTGGGCCAGCAGGTTGGGCGCGCCCGACTGGCCGTGGCGCACCACCAGCAGGTCGCAGTGCATGGCGTTCAAGGTGGCCGCGGTATCGAGCAGGGTCTCGCCCTTGTTCACCGACGAGGTCGAGACCGACATGTTGAGCACGTCCGCGCCCAGCCGCTTGCCGGCCAGCTCGAAGCTGGTGCGCGTGCGGGTGCTGTCCTCGAAGAAGAGGTTGATCAAGGTCCGCCCGCGCAGCAGGTCGCGCTGCGTCTTGCCCGAGCGGTTGAGCAGCACGTAGTTCTCGGCCAGGTCGAGCAGCTGCCCGATCTCCGGCGGGTGCAGGCCCTCGATCGCGAGGAGGTGCTTCTGGCGGTAATGCACACGCCCTGGATGCAGGAACGGGGCCAGGGCGTCAACAAGGCGCGTTCCATCCTCCCCGCGACGCGGGCTCATGACGCGGGCCGGCCGACCCAGCGGCAGGCATGTCGGCAACTGGCCTAGACCGAAGGTTGATCTTGGCGGTCGATTTGACGCCGTTCAGGCTGATCCCGCGATTAGTTTCATCCGGCTCTGATTCTCGACTTGGCGAGGTCAGCACCCGACAGCCTGACCGCCGTGAGCGTTCCGTTGCCGCGATGGCAGCCCAAAACATAGACGGACGGCCGGTGATCGGCCGGCCGGCCGCACCAACTCGTCCGGGGGACAGATGGCCGTACCGACCTATGACCACATCATCGTCGTGATGATGGAGAATCACGACTACAGCGAGATCATCGGCAACCCGCAGGCGCCATACATCAATAGCCTTGCCGCCGGCGGAGCGCTGCTCTCGAACTACAGCGCCATCACGCATCCCAGCCAGCCGAACTATTTCGCCTTGTACGCCGGCAGCACGTTCGGCATCGCCGACGACAATCCCTACACTGAAACCGGACCCACGCTCGCGACGATCCTGCAAGGCGCGGGCAAGACGTTCGCCGGCTATGTCGAGCATCCCAACTCGGCGTACAGATCACAACCCGTGGGAATCGTTTCCCGAGGGCACCAGCGTCGAACGGGACTACGCCACCTTCCCCACTCCCGCCAATTACTCCACCCTGCCCACGGTGTCGTTCGTCATCCCGAACAAGGATGACGACATGCACAACGGAACCATCCAGCAGGGCGACACCTGGCTGCAGAACAACATTGCCAGCTACGCGCAATGGGCGCAGGCCAACAACTCGCTGCTGATCGTCACGTGGGACGAGGACGATGCCAGCCCCTCCAATCAGGTGGCCGCGATCCTGTACGGCGCCCACGTGGTCCCCGGCGTCTACAACACGCCTTTCAACCACTACAACATGCTCAGTACGATCCTCGGGTCGTTCGGATTGACCGCCCCCAACAACGCCGCGGGGCTGCCCACCATCCCGGTGTTCGGCCGGGCGATCAGCACTGCGGTCTCTGGCCCGGTCGTCCTCGCCGCCGTGGACAATCCGCTCACCGTCACCAGCACGGGTACGGTCACAGCGACGGCGTCGGGTGCCGCCGGCATCAGCGGGTCGGGCATCGCGACGTGGACGATCGGCAATGCCGGTACCGTCACGTCGGCCGGCAGCTACGCCATCTCGCTATCGGGTCTCGGCAGCATCACCAACACGGGCGTGATCTCGGGCAATGACGGGATCGGACTGCAGGCCGGCGGCAGCGTGGTGAACGCCGCCGAAGCGTCCATCGCGGGAACCGGGGCGTCGGGGGTCGCCGTGTTCGTCGCCGGCGCCGGCGGCACCGTCTCCAACAGCGGCAGCATCGTCGGGTCCAACAACAAGGCAATCCTGCTGAATCTCGGCGGCAGCGTGACCAACGCCGCGGGCGGCTCCATCGTCGGCATGGGCTCCGCGGTTTTCGCGAACAGCGCGAATGCCACCGTGACCAACGCGGGCTTCATCAACGCGACGAACGACGCGGCGATCTACTTTGCACTCGGCGGCAGCGTCACCAACAGCGCGGGCGGCCTCATCACGGGCAAGAACTACGGCGTGTTCATCCACGGCACACCGGGGGTCGTGAGCAACAGCGGCAGCATCGTCGGCACGAACTCCGACGGCATTGTGCTCGGGGGCAGCGGCAGCGTGGCGAACAACGCCGGCGGCTTCATCTCCGGCGGCAGCGACGCGATCTACATCAAGTACCGCGGCGCCGGCACGGTCACCAACGCCGGCACCATCAGCGGCGTGGGTTCCGGCATCGACATCGGCGGGGGCGGCACGGTTTCCAACGCGACCGGGGCCTTGATCTCGGCAACCGGCATCGGCGTGTTCGTCTCGGGCTCCGCCGGCACGGTGACGAACAACGGTTCGATCGTCGGCATCAGCAGCATGGGGATCGACCTCTCGGTCGGCGGCAGCGTCGCGAATGCTGCGGGCGCGGTGATCTCGGGTGGCACCGCGGGCGTGTTCTCGAAGGGCAATCCCGCCAGTCTCGTCAACAGCGGCATCGTCGCCGCGACCGCAGGGGCGGGAGCCGACCTCGAGGGCGGCGGCATCATCACGAACAACGCGCTTGCGTCCATCAGCGGCAGCGCGCACGGCGTGTTCGTCAGCCAAGGGGCCGGCACCGTCACCAATAGCGGCAGCATTCTCGGCACGAGCAATGACGGCGTCGTCCTCAGCGTGGGCGGAGCGGTGACAAACAACGCCGGCGCCAGCATCGCCGGCGGCAGCATCGGCATCTATGGCAAATCCGGCGCGACCGTAATTGTCACCAACGCCGGCGGCATCAGCGCCAGCAACGCAGGCAGCGCCGGGGTCTTTCTCGCGGGCGGCGGCAACGTCGCCAACCTAGCGGGCGCGACGATCTCGGGCAGCCAGTTCGGCATCCTGATGCATGGCGGCACGGTCACCAACGCCGGCACGATCTCGGGCGGCAGCTACGGTCTCAGCGGGGCTGACAGGCTGGTGGTGAACCCCGGCGCGGTGTTCACCGGATATTTCACCGGCAACGGGTTCTCGACGATGGAGCTGACCGCCGGCGGCGCCGGCACGATCGGTGGCATCACGTCGAACAACTACAATATCAGTCAGTTCAACTTCGGGGTCCTCTCCGTCGATACCGGAGCGACCTGGACGCTGACCGGCAGCAATGGACTGACCGACGTGGTCAATCAGGGCACGCTCGCGGTCAGTGGCTCGCTGTTCGCCAGTACAGTCGATCCGACCAGCAACGGCGTATTCCTGCTCGACAACGCCGCGATCCTCAGCATCCTGCAGATCGGCACGCTGCCGCGGATCCAGTTCCTGGGCAGCAGCGAACTCGATGTCGGTGTGTCCCATGAGTTCGGCGTCAACGTGGGCACCGCCAACTACGCCGGTCCGCAACTCCAGGCGTTCGGTATCGGCGACACCATCGATCTCAAGGACCTCGCGCCCTCGGGCGTGACGCTCAACTTCAACGCCGCGACCGGGCTGATGCAGGTCTCGAACGGTGCCAGTGCGGTAGCGAGCCTCAAATTCGACACAGCGAGCTTGGGTACGGGCACCTTCCATGCGACCGCTGACAAATCGATCGGCACGCTCATCACCCATAGCTGACGCGCCACGCGCCTCCGAGGCTCCGGCGCGGTACCCGGCTATGCGGGAGCGGCGGCGCGTCGTAATGAACTTCCGCGTTCGACAGAATGCAGAATCGGAAGGAACAAAGATGATCGCATCGCGTGCGCTGCTCGTGGCCTTTGCCGGGGCAGGATTGATGTTGCAGGGCTGCGCGCCCAAGCCCCCGCCGGCCCCGCCGGCGCCGGTGGTGCAGACGCCGCCCCCGCCGGACTTCACCGGAACCTACGCAGGCAAGGTGTCGTGGCCGAAGGGCTGCCGCGGACCGAGGGACGCGACGCTGACGGTGCAGAACGGGTCCTACACGCTGCCGTGGGGCAAGGTCTCGTTCACCGGACCGGTGGCCAATGACGGCTCGTTCACCGGCCATATCGCCGCCTCGGCGCCCCCCGCCAAGCAGCACAGGGCAGGCAACCTGGCGGGCATCGACCTCAACGGCCACATCGCGGGCGACAGCGCGACCGGCGAGGTCCACCTCATCAAGTGCGTCGGCACCCTCGACCTCACCAAATCGGGCTAGTCGGGGCCTTCAGCCCGCCGCGACCCGGATTCGCGTAAGCGCCTCCTCGCGGCCCAGCGCCGCGAGGGTGGCGTCGATGCCTGGGCTGGCCGTGCTGCCGGTCAGCGCCGCCCGCAGCGGCTGCGCCACCTGGCCGAGCTTGCGCCCGGTGGTCTCGGCATAGGCACGGAGCGCCGCGTCGAGGGCAGGGGCGGTGAAGTCGGTGGCGTCCAGCGCCGGCGCCACGTCGCGCAGCAGCAGCTTGGCCTCGGGGGTCAGCAGCGCCGCTGCCCTCGGCTCAAATGGCAGCGGAGGGGTACGCGCGAGAAAACTCGCGCTGTCAGCCAGTTCCGCCAGGGTCTTCGCACGCTCCTTGAGCCCCGGCATCAGCGCCCGGATACGCCCGGCCGCGATCGCGCCGAGCGAAAGGTCGGTCCGGCGGGCCAGCCGTTGCAGCACCTCGCCGGTCAGCCGCCCATCATCCGCCTGGCGCAGATAGATGCCGTTCAGATGGGTCAGCTTGGCGTAATCCATGCGGCTCGGCGCGCGGCCAACGTCGGAAATGTCGAACAGCCCGATCGCCTCGTCGCGGCTGATCACCTCGACGTCGCCGTGTCCCCAGCCGAGGCGCAGCAAATAGTTGCACAGCGCCTCGGGGAGGAAGCCCTGCTCGCGGAATTCGAGCACGCTGACCGCGCCGTGGCGCTTCGAGAGCTTGGCCCCGTCGGCGCCGTGGATCATCGGCAGGTGGGCGAAGCGCGGGATGTCCCAGCCCATCGCCTGGTAAATCTGCACCTGGCGGAAGGTGTTGGTCAGGTGGTCGTCGCCACGGATCACATGCGTGATCGCCATGTCGTGGTCGTCGACCACAACGGCGTGTAGATAGGTCGGGGTGCCATCGCTGCGCAGGATGATCATGTCGTCGAGCTCGGCATTGGCCACGCGGACGCTGCCCTGCACGAGATCTTCCACCACGGTCTCGCCCTCGCGGGGGGCCTTGAGGCGGATGGCGGGGGAGACGCCGGGCGGCGCCTCGGCGGGGTCGCGGTCGCGCCAGCGCCCGTCGTAGCGCGGCGGCCGTTTCTCCGCCATTGCCCGCTCGCGCATCTCGCGCAGTTCCTCGGCGCTCGCGTAGCAGCGATACGCGGCACCTCGGTGGAGCAGCTCGCGCGCCACCTCGGCGTGCCGCGCGGCCCGCGTCGACTGGAATACCGGCGGCTGGTCGGGCGACAGGCCGAGCCAGTCGAGCCCTTCCAGGATCACCCGTGTGGCTTCCTCGGTGCTGCGCTCGCGATCGGTGTCCTCGATGCGGAGGAGAAATTCGCCGCCTGCGTGGCGGCTGAACAGGTAGTTGAACAGCGCGGTCCGCGCGCCGCCGATATGCAGCAGGCCGGTCGGACTCGGGGCGAAGCGGGTGCGGACGGTCATGGGTGCGGCTTCTAGCACGGGCACGGACGGGCACGCACGCCGGTGGAATGTGGCGACGCACCGACGTATGTTGCGACCGGGAGTTGCACAATGGACCAGGTGATTGCCGCTGTCCGGGAGAACTGGGACGCTCGCAGCGGTGCGGTGAACGGCTGGATCGCGGCCGAGCGGGGTCGGTTCGCCTTGTGGCTGCCGGTGTTCATGGGCACCGGCATTGTCTTCTACTTCAGCCTGCGCGCCGAGCCCGTATGGTGGGCCGGGGCCTCCGTCGCGGGACCGGCGGCGCTCGCCGCGTGGCTGGCGCCCGTCGTGCTGCGTGCCGGCCTGATGCCGCTCGCGGCCGTCGCGATCGGCTTCACCTCCGCGCAATTCGCCACCGCGCGCGCCCTGCCGCTCGAATTGCTGCCGAAGAAATCCGTGTTCATCACCGGCACCGTGCGAGGGGTCGAGATGCTGCCCGTCGGGCGGCGCGTGACCTTCGAGGCGCCGCAACTCGGCGACGCCCCGCCGCTCGCCCGTCGCCTGCGGGTGCGGCTACGCAACAACGATCCGGCGGAGATGGAGACTGGCGACCGGGTGCGCCTCCGTGCGCTGGTGCGGGCGCTATCGCCGCCCTCCTATCCGGGCGGCTGGGACATGCAGCGCGACTCGTTCTACTCGGGCCTCGCCGGCGTCGGCTTCGCGCTGGGGTACGCCGAACGCCTGACCGAAGCGCCGCCGCAAGGGGCCGCGCGTTGGATCCAGTGGCTGCGCGACACCATCCAGGCCCGCTTCATGGCGGCGGTGCCGGGAGCGGCGGGGGCAGTCTCGGCGACCCTGCTGACCGGCCTCACCTCGGGCATCCCCGAGACCGACCGGGCGGCGTTCCGCGATTCCGGGCTGGCGCATTTGCTCGCTGTGGCGGGCCTTCATGTCGGCATCATCATGGGGTTCGCGATGGCGTTGACACGGACCGCCCTCGCCTTGTCGGAGCGCGCCGCGCTGCGCTGGCCGTGCCGACAGATCGCCGCGCTCGCGGCCCTGGTCGCCGGCGGCTTCTACATGGTGATGACCGGGATGCACGTGCCCATCGTGCGCAGCTTCGCGATGACGTGCCTGTTCACCCTCGCCGTCGTCGCCGGCCGGCGCGGCCTGTCGGTGCGCGGTCTGGCGCTCGCGGCGGTCGTGCTGATGCTGGTCTCGCCGCAGGAAGTGGTCGGCGTCAGCTTCCAGATGAGCTTTTCCGCCGTGCTTGCCCTGATCGCCGGCTATGAGGCGCTGCGGCCCTGGCTGCGGCGGGTGCATGGCACCGGCGCATGGCACCGCCGCTTCGCGCACCATCTGATCGCGCTGGCGCTCACCAGCGCGCTCGCCGGCACCGCCTCGGCGCCCTACGGCGCCTATCATTTCGGCCGCATCCAGCTCTATTTCGTGCTGTCCAACATGGTCGCGGTGCCGCTGACCGCGATGTGGGTCATGCCCGCCGGGCTGATCGCGCTGCTGCTGATGCCGCTCGGGCTACAGGATCTGGCGCTGGTGCCGATGGGTTGGGGGGCACAGGCGATCGTATGGATCGCCCGCACCACCGCGGCACTCCCCGCGGCGACCCTGACGGTGCCGCACGCGCCGCCCTGGGGGCTGGTCGTGCTCTCCATCGGCATCGCCTGGACCGGGCTGTGGCGCACCCGCATCCTGCTCGCGGGCACGCTGCTGATCGCCGCCGGGCTGGCCTCGCCGCTGTTCTTCCAGCCGCCCGACATTCTGGTTTCCGACGATGCGCGGCTGATCGGCCTGCGGACCCCATCGGGCATCTTCCTGCAGCACATGCAGGGGGCGTCGAAGTTCACCCGCGACGCGTGGGAGCAGTTCTGGGCCGACAGCACCATCGAGAATTTCCCGGGAACCGGAGAGGCATCCGGCGGCATGATCGACTGCGCCGAGCGCGACTGCCTGCTGCGGCCGCGCCCGGATGTTCCCGCCGCCCTGCTGGTCCGCCCCGGCACGGTCGGCGAGGCGCGGTGCGACGGCGTCGGCGTGGTGCTATCGGCGGAGCCCGCCAAGGGGGTCTGCCGCCGCGAGGGGGCGCGGCTGGTGGATCGGTTCACGGTGTGGCGTCAGGGCGCGCAGGCGATCTGGCTGCGGCCGGACGGTCCCCTTATCGTCTCCGACCGGGCCGAGCGCGGCGACCGTCCCTGGGTGCCACCGCTCGTCTACCCGCACCGGAACGCCCCGTCCGTGCCGCCCCCGGCCGAGCCGCGTCGCAACGACGAATAGCGTTACCGCGGTTCTGGCCGCCGAACTCAGTAGCGCCGGAGCAGCGCGACCAGGCGGCCCTGGACCTTCACGGCGTCGGCCGGGAAGATCCGCGTCTCGTGACGTGCGTTCGCGGGTTCCAGCGCGATCGAGTTGCCGCGCCGTCGCAGCCGTTTGAGCGTGACCTCGTTGTCGTCCACCAGGGCGACCACGATCTGGCCGCTATCCGCCGTCTCGCCGCGCCGGATGACCACCGTGTCCCCGTCCAGGATGCCGGCCTCGATCATCGAGTCGCCCGCGACCTCCAGTGCGTAGTGCTCGCCGCTGCCGAGCAGCGCCATCGGCACCTCGATCTGCGCGCCGGCGTCGCGCAGGGCCTCGATCGGCAAGCCGGCGGCGATCCGGCCATACAGCGGCAGCTGCACCGCTCCCGCCTCGTTCGCTGCCCGGACGCCGGGCAGCCGCCCGGTGAAATCGCCGCGGATCACGTTGGGCGCGAAATTCTGCGGCTCGGCGATCCGAGTCGCGCCGACCGCCTCTTGCACGCGGGGCGCCAAATCCTCCGGCAGCCGGACCACCTCCAGCGCGCGGGCGCGGTGATGCCGGCGGCTCAGGAAGCCGCGCTCTTCGAGTGCGGAGATCAGCCGGTGGATGCCGGACTTGGACTTGAGCTGCAGCGCCTCCTTCATCTCCTCGAAGCTCGGCGAGAAGCCGGTTCGTTTTAGGTGCCGGTCAATGAAGACCAGGAGCTCGTATTGCTTGCGGGTCAACATGGCGGACGCCTTTTTCCCGTTCGGGCTGCCAGCCCCGGATCGGGACTCCAACGGAACAAACCGGCAACCGATCCGATGTTCTAGATAGGTTCGCGATGCAACGTCAAGTTTAACAAACGTTGCAGTCACACGCCGATTGCGTCGAGCCGAATCGCGCGGACCGGGGCGCCGGCCGGCAAGGCCGGCGCGTGGGGCGCGCGCAGCACCAATGCGTCGGCCTCGGCGAAGCGCCGCAGCATCGAGGAGTCCTGTGCGGCGAACGGCGTGACCACCGCCGACCCGGCCGCGTCGAGCGTCATCGTCGCGCGCAGATGGTCCGCCCGCTGGTCGTTCGCCTTCACCGGGGCACCGAGGATCGCGGGAATGGTGGGCGGCGGTTCGCCCGCTCCGCCCGAGAGTTTTCCGAGCGCCGGCAGCAGGAACAGGATCGAGCAGACCAGCGCGGAGACCGGGTTGCCTGGCAGCCCCAGCACCGGCACCGCGCCCAGGCTGCCGTACATCAGCGGCTTGCCCGGACGCATGGCGATCTTCCAGAAATCCACCTCCAGCCCGCGTTGCGCCAGGCCCGCCATGACCAGGTCATGCTCGCCCTCGCTCGCGCCGCCGGTGGTCACCAGCATGTCCATCCCGGTGACGGCATCGGCCACCGCCGCGATCGCCGCGCGGTCGTCCTGAACCACGGGCAGCAAGTTCGGCTCGCCACCGGCCGCGCGGACCAGGGCGGCGAGCGCGTGCGAGTTGGAGCTGACGATGCCGCCCGGCGGGATCGGCTCGCCCGGCATGGCGATCTCGTCGCCGGTCGCCAGGATGGCGACGCGCGGCTGCCGGTGGACGCCGAGCCACGGATGGTTGGCCGCCGCCGCCATGCCGATGTCGCGCGCGGTCAGCCGCCGACCGGCCGGCAATACCGCGTCATCGGCGGAGAAATCCTGCCCGGCCCGGCGGATGTGCCGGCCCGCGGCGACGGCCTCGTTCACCGTCACGAGTTCGCCGTCGCGGGTCGCGTCCTCCTGCAGCAGGATACCGTCGGCGCCGGCCGGGACGATGCTGCCGGTAAAGATCCGCACGGCCTCGCCCGGACCGACGGTGCCGGAGAAGGGATGCCCCGCCGGCGCTGTGCCGACCACGCGCAGGCGCGCACCCGATGCGCCATCGCTGGCGCGGAGGGCGTATCCGTCCATCGCCGAGACGTCCGCCGGCGGCTGGGTCAGCCGCGCGCGCACGGGTGCCGCGGTCACGCGACCCCAGGCGTTGGCCAAGGCGACGATCTCGGCCGGCGTAGCACGCAGTCCTGAAAGGATGCGGGCGCGGGCTTCCTCGACACTGATCATCGGCCTCTCCCGCCCGCTCGGTCAGTCCTGGCTGAAATCGCCGGACTTGCCGCCCGCCTTGTGGACCACCCGGATCGCCTCGATCCGCATTCCGCGATCCACCGCCTTGCACATGTCGTACACCGTCAGCGCGGCGACGCTGGCGGCCGTCAGCGCTTCCATCTCGATCCCGGTCCGCCCGGTGGTGCGAACCGTGGCGGTAATTTCGACGGCGCTCGCCGCCGGGTCGGCGACGAGATCGACCGTCACGGCCGAGATCGGCAGCGGATGGCAGAGCGGGATCAGGTCCGCGGTGCGTTTGGCCGCCATGATGCCGGCGAGCCGTGCGACGCCGAGCACGTCGCCCTTCTTCGCCTCGCCGCGCCCGATCAGCGCCAGCGTCTCCGGCCGCATCACGATCCTCGCGCGGGCGGTCGCAACGCGGTCGGTGACGGCCTTTTCCGTCACGTCAACCATCGCCGCGTTGCCCCGGGCGTCGAAATGGGTGAGGCCGCCGCTCATTGCGCGGCGGCCCGCGCCTCGCCGCCGCCCAGCAGCGCCCGGGTTGCCGCCGTCACGTCCGGCTGGCGCATCAGGCTCTCGCCCACCAGGAAGCAGTGCGATCCGGCCTCCGCCAGCCGCTGGAGATCCGCATGGGTTCGGATGCCGCTCTCCGAGATCAGGAACCGATCGGGCGGCACGTAGGAGGCCAGCTCCTCGGTGACTGAAAGATCAGTCTTTAACGTCCTGAGATTGCGATTGTTTATGCCGATCAATGGCGTTTGCAGCCCAAGCGAGCGGTCAATCTCCCGAGGCTCGTGGACCTCGGCCAACACGTCCATGTCGAGCGCCCGGGCGAGCCCTTCGAGCTCCCTAGCCTGTTCGTCGGACAATGCGGCCATGATCAGCAGGATGCAGTCGGCGCCCATCGCCCGGCTCTCGTAGACCTGCCAGGGCTCCAGGATGAAGTCCTTGCGCAGCACCGGCAGCCCGACCGCATTCCGCGCGTCGCGCATGTCGTCGAGGCTGCCCTGGAAATGCGGCTCGTCGGTGAGCACCGACAGGCACGCGGCGCCGCCGTCGCGGTAGGCGCGCGCGATCGCCGCCGGATCGAAGTCCGGGCGGATCAGCCCGCCGGACGGCGAGGCCTTCTTGATCTCGGCGATCAGGGCGAAGCCGTCGCGCGCGGCGGCTTCCATCAGGCATCGGCCGAAGCCCCGCGTCGGCCTCTTGGTAGCGATCCGGTTGCGGAGCGAGTCGATGCTGCTCAGGGCCTTGCGGCGCTGCACCTCCTCGCGGGTGTCCGCGCAGATGCGGGCCAGTGCGTCGGGAATGTCGGCGTCATGCGCTTCTTCCATCTGGTCTCCTCGCATCCGGTAGCGTGGCTTGCTCAGCCGGCGGCGGATGTCTCACTTGGGCACGTCTCGCGGCGCAGGACGTCCAATGCTTCCAGGGCGGCCCCGGAATCCAGTGCCTTGACCGCCAACGCGGCTGCTTCCCGGAGGTCGGCGGCGCGGCGGGCGACGATCAGGCCGGCGGCGGCGTTCAGGAGCACCGTATCGCGATAGGGGCCGACGGCGCCCTTCAGCAACGCGCCGAGCGAGGCGGCGTTCAGCGCCGCGTCGCCGCCACTGATGGCGGAGACCGGCGCGCGCGCCAGCCCGGCATCCTCGGGCGCCACGACGATCTCGGTGATCGCCCCGTCGCGCAGCGCGACCACCCGGTTCTCGCCGGCGACGGTCAGTTCGTCCAGGCCATGACCATGCACGATCCACGCGGAATCGCTGCCCAGGCGCGCCAGCGTTTCCGCCATCGGCCGTGCCCATTCGGGCGCGAAGACGCCGGTGAGCTGGCGGCGCACCCGGGCAGGGTTCGCCAGCGGGCCGAGCAGATTGAAGATCGTCCGCGTGCCGAGCTCGACGCGCGGACCGGCCGCGTGTCGCAGCGCCGCGTGATGACGCGGGGCGAACAGGAAGACGCAGTTCGCCGCGCGCAGGATGTCAGGCAGGCGGTCCAGCGCCACGTCGACATCGACGCCGAGTGCCGCCAGCACGTCGGCTCCGCCGGTGCGCGAGCTCAGGGCGCGATTGCCGTGCTTGGCCACCGGCACGCCGCAGCCGGCCAGCACGAAGGTCACGGCGGTCGAGATGTTCAGCGTGCCCGCTCCGTCGCCCCCGGTGCCGCAGACGTCGATCGCGTCGTCGGGGGCGGCGATCGCGGTCATCCGCGCGCGCATGGCGCGGACCGCGCCGGTGAGCTCGGCGACGGTCTCGCCGCGCACCCGCATCGCCATCAGCAGCCCGGCGATCTGCGCCGGCGTCGCCTCGCCCGACATGATGATGCCGAACGCGTGCTCCGATTCGTCCTCGGACAGCGTCTCGCCGATCGCCAGCCGGGCCAGGATCGGTTTCAGGTTGTTGGACACGCGACCCTCGCGGAGTGGACTGGCGCGGGTCGGTCAGGCGGCCTTCGCCGGCTGGTTCGAGCCGCGGGCGATCGCCAGGAAATTCGCAAGCAGATCATGGCCGTGCTGGCTGGCGATGCTTTCCGGATGGAACTGCACGCCGAACACCGGCAGGCTGCGGTGCCGCAGCCCCATCACCAGCCCGTCCTCGGTCCACGCGGTCGCCGCCAGCGTCTCGGGCATGGTGGCGCGATCGATGATCAGGCTGTGATAGCGGGTCGCCTCGAAGGGCGAGGGCAGCCCCGCGAAGAGATCGGTGCCCTGGTGCGAGATGAGGCTGAGCTTGCCGTGCATCGGCACGGGCGCGCGCTTGACAACCCCGCCGAACGCCTGACCGATCGCCTGATGACCCAGGCACACGCCGAGAATGGGCACCCGTCCGGCCGCCGCCGCGATCAGGTCGAGGCAGATGCCCGCCTCGTTCGGCGTGCAGGGGCCGGGCGACAGCACGATCGCCTCGGGCTCAAGGGCCAGCGCCTCCGCCGGCGTCAGCGCGTCGTTGCGCCAGACATCGCAGGTCGCGCCAAGATCGCCCAGGAAGTGGACGAGGTTGAACGTAAAACTATCGTAGTTGTCGATCAGAAGGATCATGGCCGCATCCTGCGCGGGAGTGCCTTAGGGGTCAATCGGCGCCACGGCTCACGTATAGCAGGTTCGGCTCTCGCAGCGCCTGTCGAAGTGCGGGCGCATCCTCATCCAGCGGCGGCACGGCCGGGATCGCCAGATAGGTCAGGCGTTTCAGCTCCTTTCTCCCGCGCGCCACGCTGTCGAGGATGAGGCCGCAGACGAAGGCCAGGAACGACAGCAGGACGAGCCCGGTGGCGAGGACGGCGGTGGGCAGGCGGGGCACCAGGCCGGTGCGGAAGAACTCGACCACCACCGGGGAGCCGAGGCCGAGGCCGATCAGCAGCAGCGCGACGCCCCACAGCGAGAAGAACTGCAGCGGCCGCTCCTCCTTCACCAGCACGACGATGGTGCGCAGGATGCGGACGCCGTCCGAATAGGTCCGCAATTTGGAGACCGAGCCCGCCGGGCGATCCTTGTAGGCCACCGGCATCTCGGCCACCGGCATCTTCAGTTCCAGCGCGTGGACGGTAAATTCCGTCTCCGTCTCGAAACCGGCGGCCAGCGCCGGAAAGGATTTCACGAAGCGGCGGCTGAACACGCGGTAGCCCGAGAGCATGTCGGTGATCCGCGTGCCGAAGATCCGCCGGACAAATCCGGTGAGCACCGCGTTGCCCAGCCGGTGGCCACGCCGGTACGCGGCCTCCAACGCCGACACGCGCGCGCCGTTCACCATGTCGAGCTGCTCGGCGAGCAGCAGCCGGACCATCGCCGGCGCCGCCGTCGCGTCGTACGTGTCGTCGCCGTCGACCAGGACATAAATATCCGCCTCCACGTCGGCGAACATGCGGCGGACCACGTGCCCCTTGCCCTGCAGCACCTCCCGCCGCACCACCGCACCCGCGCGGCGCGCCGCCTCCGCCGTGCCGTCGGTCGAGTTGTTGTCGTACACGTACACCTTCGCGCCGGGCAGGCAAGCGCGAAAATCCGCCACCACCTTGGGGATCGCTACCGCCTCGTTGTGGCACGGGATCAGCACCGCGATCCGCGGCGTGGCTGCGTGGCTCATCGAATGGTCATACCTGTTTCGCCGCTCAGCGCCTGATCAGGATGTAATGCATCGTGAAGTGGAAAGTGATTTCGTCCTCCTTCGCATCATCGGGGAAGCGCGGCAGCATCGCACCACGAAAGAGCGCCTGGAGCGCCATGTCGAGCCACGCCGAGCCCGAGCGCTCCTCCAGCTCGACCGACTGCACCCTGCCGTCCCGCCGCACCACCACCTCGACCTCCGGGCTGCCGTCCTCGCCGTTTATACGGGCGGCGTCGGGGTAATATTTGTGCGCCTCCACCCAGGCGCTGAGTGCGTTGCGCCAGTCGGTGCCGAGCTGCTCGGCGCCGCGCAACTGGGATGCGGCCGCCGATTCCGGGCCGGCCATCGTCGGACCATAGCCGCGCGGCGCGGCGGGCGCCCGCTGCTGGCCGAGCGACCAGTTGCGAACCATGGGGGTGAATTCCGAGCGCGGAACCGGCCTGGGTCGCCGCGGAGCGGGCCTGGCCGGTGCGGGCTGGGGCGGCGGGGGCGGCGGCAACTCAGGCATCTCGAACGGCGCCGTCGCCGCGGGCGGGCGCGGCAGCACGAGCTGGACCCTGGGCGGCGCCGGCTTGAGGGGTTCCGGCGGGGGCTGCACTGGCGCCGGGGGCTGCTCGGGCTGGACCAGCGCCTGCTCTTGCGGCTCCGGCGGCGGTGCCGGCGGGGGCGGGACGGGAGGAGCCTCCGGCGCAGGAGGCTGTTCGGGCGCCGGCGTCGGCGCGGCCTGTGAGCCGGCTTCCGGAGCCGGTTTCGGCTGCGTCGGCCCAGTCTTCGAGCCGCCCTCGAAGATCACCGAGACGGCCGGCGGCGGCAGCGGCTCCTCGGGTGGCTTTTCCCGACTGAGCGTGACGATCAGCGCCAACAGAACGACGACGTGCAGCAGCGCGGAGCCGCCCAGCATCGGGCCAAGTCTGCGCCTGCGCGGTGACGTTACCTCCAGCCGGAGCGGCCGGGGAACGCTCAGCGCGGAGCGGTCTTGCCCGCCGCGAAGCGTACCGCCTCCTCCGCCGCGCGGAACAGTGCGCGGGCCTTCTGGCGGGTCTCCTCGTATTCCGCCTCGGGGTCGGAATCCGCCACCACCCCGCCGCCGGCCTGCACGTACATGGTGCCGTCCTTCACCAGGGCGGTGCGCAGTCCGATGCAGGTGTCCATCGTGCCATTGGCGGCGAAATAGCCGATGCACCCGGCATAGATGCCGCGCCGCGCCGGCTCCAGTTCCTCGATGATTTCCATCGCCCGCACCTTGGGCGCGCCGCTCAACGTGCCCGCCGGGAATCCGGCGACCAGCGCGTCCACGGCGTCCCGATCCGGCCGGATGCGGCCCTCGACATTGGAGCTCATGTGCATCACATGGCTGAACCGCTCGACGGAAAAGCTCTCCGTCACCTTGACAGTGCCGATCGCGGCGACCCGACCCACGTCGTTGCGGCCGAGGTCGAGCAGCATCAGATGCTCCGCCCGCTCCTTGGGGTCGGCCACCAGTTCCTGCTCCAGCGCCTGATCCTCGTCATGCGTCGCACCGCGCCGCCGCGTGCCGGCGAGCGGACGGATGGTCACGATCCCGTCGCGCAGCCGGACCAGGATCTCGGGGCTGCTGCCGACCACCGCAAAGCCGCCGAAGTCGAGGAAGAACAGGAAGGGCGCCGGATTGATCCGCCGCAGCGCACGATACAGCGCGAAGGGCGGCAGGGCGAAGGGCACGGAAAAGCGTTGGCTCGGCACCACTTGGAAGACGTCGCCGGCGGCGATGTATTCCTTGCTCCGCCGGACGGCGGCGAGAAACTCCGGCTTGGTGAAGTTGGACGACGGCGCCGGCAACTCGGGCAGCGCGACCGGCGGGACGGCGTGGCGCAGCGGACGGTCGAGCGCCTCCTGTGCCTCGCCGAGCGCCGCCTGCGCCGCCTCCCACGCAGCCGACGCGGCGATGCCGGCGCGCGGGTAGACCGGCGCCACCAGGGTCAGCTCGTCATTCACGTTGTCGAAGATCGCGAACAGCGTGGGGCGCAGCAGGACCGCCTCGGGAATGTCGATATCGGCATCGTTCTTGTCCGGCAGCCGCTCCATCAGCCGGACCATGTCGTAGCCGAGGTAGCCGACCAGCCCGCCCGACATCGGCGGCAGCGTGTCCGGCACGTCGAGCCGGGTTTCGGCGACCAGCGCGCGCAGGCTGTCGAGCGCCGGACGCTCGTCGGCGGCGAAGGCGTGCGGCGCCGAGCGAGCGTGCCGGTTGATCTCCGCCCGCCCGCCCCGGCAGCGCCAGATCAGGTCCGGCTCCATGCCGATGATCGAGTAGCGACCGCGCGCCGCGCCGCCCTCGATGCTCTCCAGCAGGAAGGCGTTCGGCCGGCCGTGCGCGAGCTTGAGGAAGGCGGCGACCGGCGTTTCCAGATCCGCCACGCCGCGCGACCACACCAGCGTACCCCGGCCATCTTCGTAGGCGGCGCGGAACGCGGCGAAGCCGGGCGGGAAGGGGGCGTTCATCGGCGGGTCCTTAGGGTTGGGCAATCTGATCGAGCAGCTTCTGGTTGATCCTCGGCGGGGTGCGGTCGCGCAGGGCCTTGGCGAAGGTGAGCTCGATGTCGTCGCCGATGGCGCGCATCAGGGCTTGGCGAACTTTGGCGTAGTCGGCGGGGTCGGCCTTCGGGTCGGGCCGCTCGATGGTCGCGGGCACCGCCACGACGAAGCCGTCCGGCGTCTCGACCATGAGCGGCTCGCCCTGCTTGGCGGCGAACAGCGGCCGGACGAGTTCCGGCGGGACGCCTTCTTCCGGGGCAGCCCGGCCGGTCAGCGGCGAGCGGCGGACCGTGAGGCCGGCCTTGACGGCGGCATCCGCGAAGGACATGCCGCCCTTGACCTCGGACAGCACCTGTGCCGCCGCCGTCTCCTGCTCCTTGTGGATTGCGTCGCGCGTCCAGTCCGCTTTCACCTCATCCTTCACCGTGTCGAACGGCTTCTGCGCGGCCGGCGTCACGTCCTCGACTTCCAGCGCGTAATAGGAGGAGCCGCCGGTCGAGGGCGTCGGCACTTCGACCAGGTGCGGCGGGTCGCCCTTTTGCGCCTGGAACGCCGCCGCGGCGATCGCGGAGCGCAGCTCGGGCGGTCCGGGGATCGGCGCCGGCTGGCCTTGCGCGGTGTTGCCCTGCGCATCCAGGGTGCCGGTCATCCCGCCGAGGCCGAGATCGCTCGGCAACTGGTCGAGGCTGGCGCCGCTGCCGAGGATGTTGTCCACCTTGTTCGCGCGGTCGTACATGAGGTCGGTGGCCTTCTCGGCGAGCACGCGGTCGCGCAGCTCGTCCTTCACCTGATCGAAGCCGCGCTCGCTGCCCGGCGTCACCTTGGTCACGCGCACGACGTTCCAGCCGAGCGGGCCCTTGACCGGGTCGCTCACGGCGTCCGGCGCGGCGGCGAACACCGCGCGGCCAAGCTCGGGGGAGGGAAATTCGGCCTGCGCCGCGTCGGTCAGCTCGACGCCCGAGCCGCCGGCGGCTTGCGCCTCCTGCTGCATTCTGGCCCAGTCGGCGCCCGCCTTCCATGCGGCGGCGAGCTGCTTGGCATGGGCCTCGTCGGGTGCGGTGATCACCTCGGCGGAGCGCTTTTCCGCCGTGACGTAGTCCGACCGGCGCGCGTCGTATTCCGCGTGCAGATCCTCGTCGGTCACCTTGATGTCCTTTGCCAAGGTCTGCGGCGACAGGACGACGAGCTTGATCCGGCGGTATTCCGGGGTGCGGTAGGCGTCGGGGTGGTTGTCCCACCAGCGCTTCAGCACGTCCTCGGAGGGCTCGGCCGGAGGCTTGGCGTCGGCGAAGGGCAGCTCGGCCATATCGGCGGCGCGCTTCTCGTACTCGAAGTCGAACACCGCCCGCGTCAGCACGTCGGCCGGCACCGCGCCGGAGCGCACCGCCTCCAGCAACTGGCGCTGGCTGAGGTCGGTCCGCATCAGCTCGAGGAAATGCTGCTCGTTCATGCCGTTGTTGCGCAGCACCTGCTCGAAGCGCGCCCGATCGAACTGGCCGTTGGGGCCGCGGAAGGCGGGAAGCTGGTAGACCGCATCGCGCACCGCCTCGTCGGGCACGCCGATGTGCAGGTTTCTCGCCTCCTGCGCCAGCAGGGTCTGCGCGATCAGCCGGTCGAGCGACTGGCTGGCGACCGAGCGCCGGATCTCGGGCGAGGGCTCCTTGTCGCCGAGCATCTTCGTCACCTGGGCGAGCTGCTGGCGAAAAGCCTCCTGGACCTGCGGGCCCTCTATCGCCGTGCCGCCCACCTTGGCCACCCAGGTTTCGGTGCCGATATTGCGCAGCACGTCGCCGATCCCCCACATGGCAAAGGCCACCACGAGCACGACGAACAGGCCGCGGACGATCCACGTGTCGAGATAGCTGCGTAAGGCGGTGATCATCAGTCAGTCCCGTTTGGTGTCCGGCGTCGGCGTCGCGGCGGCGCACCATAAGAGCGCCGCTCGGCGTTTTCCAGGGCGCTTGCCCGGTCGGGCCGGCAACCAGCAGGATCTTCGGCAGCGGGGCGCGCTTGACAGCCGCTGCGTCCGGTTCCCAGGGTTGCCGCAAACACGGGAACGGGATGTGGGGGAACGGCGATGAGCTTGCTCGCGGCGGGCGCGACTCGGCGATGAGACTGTTCGGCACCGTCCGCTGGGCCGTCGTGGGGCTGCTGTTCCTCGGCGGGATGATCAATTATCTCGACCGCGCGGCGCTGTCCGTCGCGGCGCCGTTCCTGACCAAGGAGCTGAGCCTGTCGCCGTCCGAGCTCGGGCTGGTGTTCAGCGTGTTCTTCTTCGGCTACGCGGCGTTCTGTTTCGTCGGCGGCTATTTCTCCGACCGCATCGGCGCCAAGAACGTGTTCTCGATCGCCTCGGTGGTGTGGTCGGTGTTCTGCGGGCTGACCGCCGCGGTGTTCAGCTTCGCCTCGCTGCTGATCGTGCGGGTGATCTTCGGCATGGGCGAGGGGCCGTACGCCTCGGCGGCCAACAAGCTGGTGAGCAACTGGTTCCCGCGCCGCCAGCAGGCGACCGCGGTGGGCTGGGCCAATGCCGGCACGCCGCTCGGTGGCGCGCTGGCCGGCCCGATCGTCGGCTTCATCGCGCTCTCGTACGGCTGGCGCGTGTCGTTCGTCATCATCGCGGTGATCGGCCTCTGCTGGTCGGCGGTGTGGATGTTCGCCGTCACCGAGCGGCCGGAGCAGAGCCCGCACGTCAGCACCGAGGAGCGGGCGGAGATCGCGGCCGACCAGGAGGCGCCGCGCAGCGGCCCGCCGATGCCGCTCGCCACGCTGCTGGCGCGCCCGGCGGTGCTGGCCACCGCGTTCGCGTTCTTCGGCTACGCCTACATCCTGTATTTCTTCCTCTCCTGGTTCCCGAGCTACCTGACCAACGCGCGGCATCTCAGCCTGCAGAGCATGAGCTTCGTCAGCACGATCCCCTGGCTGCTCGGCTTCATCGGGCTGGCGGGCGGCGGCGCGGTGTCCGACGCGATCTTCCGCCTCACCGGCAACGCGGTGCTGGCGCGCAAGCTGGTGCTGGTGGGCGCGCTGCTGGTCGCGGCGATCTGTGTCGCGCTGGCCGGCTCGGTGGCGAGCGTGGAGGCGGCGGTGACGCTGATGGCGGTGTCGGTGTTCTTCATGTACCTCACCGGCAACACCTACTGGGCGATCATCCTCGACACGGTGGAGAAGGACCGCGTCGGCGGCGTCGGCGGCTTTGTCCATCTGATCGCCAACACCGCGGGCATCGTCGCACCGTCGGTGACGGGGTTCATGATCCAGGCGACCGGCGGCAGCTACGCCGGTGCGTTCCTCCTGGCCGGCGGCATCGCGGTGCTGGGCGCGCTGGCCGTGGCGGTGTTCGTCCGCGCCCCGGCGACGGCGCCGAGACTGGCGAGGGCCGCGCCGGGGGCCTGAACTCAGCGGCCGGAAAACCGCGCCGGGCGTTTCTCGCGGAAGGCGGCGACGCCCTCGGCATAGTCGGCACTCAGCCCGGCCTCGGTCTGCAGCCTTGCCTCCAAGGAGAGCTGGGCTTCGTAGGTGTTCTCCAGGCTCTCCCAGTAAAGCCGCCGGATCAGCCCGAGGGAGCGGGGGCCGTCGGCGAGGCGGCGGGCCATGGTGATGGCCTCGCCCAAGAGCTGGACGTCGTCCACCACGCGGTTGATCAGCCCCCATTCCAGCGCCGTCTCGGCCGGGAGCTTCTCGGCGAGAAGCGAAAGCTCCAGCGCCCGGCTCATGCCGATCATGCGCGGCAGCACGTAGGAGGAGCCGCAATCCGGCACCAGGCCGATGCGCGCGAAGGCCTGGAGGAAGTAGGCGGATCGCGCGGCGAGCTTGATGTCGGCCGACAGGGCGAGGCTCATGCCGGCTCCCGCCGCCACGCCGTTGACCGCCGCGACGATCGGGATAGGCAGAGAGCGCAGCCGCATGAAGGCGGGATTGTACCAGCTTTCGAGGTCGCTCTGGGCCTCGCCCCGCGCCTCGGCCTGCCGGTCGCGCGGCGGCCGGTCGGGATCGGCGAGATTGGCGCCCGAGCAGAAGGCGCGGCCGGCGCCCGTGACGAGAAGGCAGCGCGCCTCGCTGACCTCCAGCCGGTCGAGCGCGGCCGACATGTCCTCGCGCAGCTTGTGGCCGAATGCGTTGAGGACGCCGGGATCGTTCAAGGTCATCACCGCGACCCCGTCCGCCATGTCGAGCAAGATCCTGCCGTGCTTCACCGGATGCTTCCTTCGCGCTGTCCCGAGCGAGATTGCCGGAGCGGCGGCGCGGTGCCCAGGGGTGCGCTCACAGGCCGCCAATTCCGCGCCGGGCTCCGCTGCGCGGCGCGGCGCGAGCCTGGCGGGCCAAGGATTTGCTTGCCGTGAGCGATCCGGGGTGGAACACGACGAGCAAGCTCCGTTGCCGAGCCGCGCACCGAGCGGCCGGGAGCATCCAGGCGGTCATGTTCGCGGACCGTCAAGGCCGCCGAGCGACGTGAACAGCCCAAGAAGAATCCACCGGGGAAACGGATAACGGGATGACCTATCGCCGATTCTGGATCTACTTCCTCCTGTTTCTGCTCAATACGATCAGCTACGTGGACCGCGTCAACATGTCGCTGGCCGGGCACTCGATTTCCCGGGAGTTCGGCTTGTCGCCGGTGGCACTTGGCTATCTGTTCTCCTCGTTTCTCTGGGCATACGTGCTGATGATGCTGCCCGGCGGCCGGCTGATCGACAGCCTGGGGGCGCACCGCGTCGCAGCGATCTGCGCGACTGTCTGGTCGGTCGCGCAGATGCTCACCGGCGCCGCGACCGGGTTCTTCACGATCCTGCTGACCCGGCTCGGTCTCGGCGTCGGCGAAGCTCCGGTGTCTCCCATCAGCTATCGCAGTGTCAGGGACTGGGGGCCGTTCACCGAGCATGGCAGGGCGATCGGGTTCATTCAGGCGGGAACCTTGCTCGGCCCGGCACTCGGCGCGCCGCTGGTGGCGTGGCTCATCGACGCCACGTCCTGGCGATGGTCGTTCTTCGCGACCGGCGGCATGGGCCTGGTCTGGGTGCTCGTATGGAGCGCCGTCGTCACGACGCCCGAGCGGACAAGATGGCTTCCGGAGGCGGAGCGTCGGCGGATACTCGCGGAGCGCCAGGCGGGCGATGCGCCGCCCGCCCACGGCGGCGTCGGCTATCGCGGGCTGATCCGCTGCCCCTCGATGTGGGGGCTTGCGATCTCGCAGGGTTGCGCCGTGTATTCCCTTTATCTCTACCTAAGCTGGCTGCCCGACTACCTGCAGACAGCGCGCGGCGTTTCCATCGTCAGGTCTGGCCTGTTCACCGCGGTCCCCTTTCTCGTCGGCGCCCTGCTCATCGTGCTCACCAATTGGGTCGGCGACGCCATTCTCACGGCCGACACCGTGCGGAGCGGCCGGCGCCGCATCGTGGTGGCAGCATGCCTGGTCCTCGCGGCGGCGGGCATGGCCATCCCCTTCGTCCAGTCGTTGTCGCTCGTCGTCGTCGTCACCGTAATGCCGGTCGGCTTCAGCAACACCGCGACCGCGACGAACGCGGCGCTCACCGGCGATCTGCTGCGCTCGCCGGCCGACGCGGGGAGGGCCTTCGCCTTTCTGGTCCTCGGGGGCAACGTCTTCGGGCTGCTCGCGCCGATCGTCACCGGCTATATCGTCCAGGCGACCGGGAGCTTTGCCTCCGCCTTCGTGCTCGCCGGCGTATTGGCTCTGATCGGCGCGGCGATTTCGCTCGCGCTAACCCGGCGCCCGCTCGGCGAGCCGCCGCCATTCACCGCCGACGCGGCATCGGCTGCGGAATGATGCGATGTGCCCCGAGCCGGCCTAGGCGATGGGCTGCAACGTGTCCGCGCGCGACGGATGTCCTTGGATGCGCGCCAGCACACGCGCGAGGTCCTCCATCGTGAACGGCTTCTGCAGGACGGCGTCGGGCACGGCCTCGCCGGGGTTGTCGGGCTCCGCGGGTTCGGCATAGCCGGTGGCGAGCACCACCGGTCCGGTGAAGCCGCCAGACCGCGCGGCGGTGGCCAGGGCGAGGCCAGTCATTCCCGGCATCGCGTAGTCGATCAAAAGCAGGTCCGGCGGCGTCGCGTGGGGCGCGTCGGCGAGGCGCTCCAGCAAGGTGAGCGCCTCGGCGCCGTCCTCGGCCTGCTGCACCTGGCAGCCGAGATCCTTCAGCATCTCGGCCGTGACTTGGCGGACGTCGTCATCGTCGTCCACCAGCAGCACACGCCAGCGGCGGACGGACGGGTACGTGGGATCGCGCCGGGGCGCCAGGGCGGCGGCGGTCGCGCGCGGCAGGAGCAGCGTTACCGAGGTGCCACCCGAGGGGACCGTCTCGATCCGTACCGTGCCCCCTGATTCCCTTGTCATTCCATAGACCTGACTGAGTCCGAGGCCCGATCCGGACGGGCCCTTGGTGGTGAAGAACGGATCGAAGGCGCGCCGCGCGACCGCTTGCGTCATGCCTTCGCCGGTGTCGCTCACGGTGACGCGGACATAGCATCCGGCCGGCGGATCGTCCGGGCCGCCCGCTTCGAGCGTCTCGTTTGCCGTGGCGATGGTGAGCACGCCGCCCTCGGGCATCGCGTCGCGGCCGTTCAGCGCAAGGTTGAGGATTGCCGCCTCCACCTGGCTTGGCTCGACCATCGCCGGCCAGAGTTCGCCGTCGAACTGGGTCTCGATGCGGATGCGCCGGCCCAGCGTGCCGGTGGCGAGCAGCGCGCCGAGGTCGGTGAGGAGCTTGTTGATGTCGGTTGCCCGCACCGTCAGCCGCTTGCGACGGGTGAAGGCGAGCAGGCGGCCGGTAAGCTGGGCGCCACGCTGCACCGCGCCCGAGGCGCGCTCGATCATCCCCCGCTGCCGCGCCTGCTCCGGCCCGAGATCACGGACCAGCAATTCGAGGCTGCCAAGAATAGTGGCCAGCAGATTATTGAAATCATGCGCTATCCCGCCCGCGAGCTGGCCCACCGTCTGCAGCTTCTGCGACTGGACGAGCGCCGCCTCGGTCTCTTTCCGCTCCTCGATCTCGACTTGCAGGCGATTGTTGGTCTCCGACAGCTCCCGCGTGCGCTCGGCAACCCGGGCCTCCAGCAGCTGCGCGTGCTGACGAAGCTCGGCCTCGCGGGTTTCGATCGCGGCGGCCATCTCGTTGTACGCCGCGGCGATCTGGCCGAACTCGGAATGTTCTCCCGAGACGGCGGCGCGGGCGCGGAAGTCGCCTTCACGCCACCGCTTGGCGGCGCTGACCAGCTGGGCGGTCGGGCGGCCGATGAAGCGCCGGCCGGCGAGCAGGGTCAGGATGAATGCGGCGAGCGTCGCGGCGGCCAGCAGCAGGGTGCCGATCAGGCTGGCCCGATTGATGCCGCCCATCAGATCGGGCTCGGAGAAGCCGGCGGCGACCATCAGTTCCGAGCCCGAATGCGCCGGGGGCACGTAGCCGATCAGCCGGGTCGCCCCGTCGACGCTGGCGAGCCGGACAACGCCGGCGGTCGGTGCGTCGATCAGCCGAAGGGCGGCCGGCGGAAACCGCTGGCCCACGAAGTCGCGATTGCGCGGGTTGCGCGCCAGGATGACGCCGTCGCGGTCGGCCACCGACAGCACGCTGTCATGCTGCAACCGGCCGTCGATCGTCTTGAGTTCGAGCAGATGGGTCGCCAGCCAGGAGAGGTCGAGGGCCGCGACGAGGACGCCGCGCCGGCCGCTCGCTTCCGCCCCGACCGGCAGGAAGAAGGGCACGAACCCGCCCGGCACTCCTGGCGCCCTGGCGAACCGTCCCGCGCGGAAGCCATCGGCCCCCAGCGCGTCGCGCACCCAGTCAGGACGCCCGGCGGCGGCGGCCGAGAGATCCGGCGTCGAGGCGCAGACCAGGCCGCCACTGCCGTCGAGCACCGCGAGGAAGGCGTAGGTGGGCAGGTTACGCTTGATCGCGAGCAGCCGGTCGGCGCAGCGCGGGTCGAGCCGGTGGACCGCATCGAACTCGGCGGCAGCGACCAGCAGGCTGCGCGCCCCTTCGGCGACGCTGAGGATGTCGCCGTTCAGCAGCTCCGCCTGGCGGAGCACCAGCTCGCCGAGTTGCGCCTTGCGCTCGGCCCGCGCCTCGATCTGGACGAAAACGCCCAGGGTGACGGTCGGCACCAGGCAGACCAGGACCAGCAGCATGAGGCGCGTCGTCAGCCGCATCCCCTTGCCGGGCTTGCCCGTCCTCGCGCCGCCGCCGCCCGGCGGCGGGCTCGAGGCCGGCGATGGCTGGCGATCAACCGATTGCATGGCTTGCGATTCCAGCCTCGCTACCCCGCTGACGTTCTCGTGACCGGCTAAATATGCGCTGCACTGCACCGCGCGCAACGGTTGCAACAAGGCGATACATTTATGACGTCGAATTCACCCCATTGTCCGGTTTTCCCCACTCCAGGACGGCCTCGGCGCCAGCAATCGGCCAAGCGACTGGAACAGGCCGGTCAGTTCGGGACCACGATCCCGACCAGCGCCGATTCCCCGAGCCCGGTGCGCTGGGCCGGGCGGGTCCCGCCGGCGCTGCCTACCAACGCCGCGCCGCCCGCGCTCCCAGCCAGACCAGCGCCAGACCAGCGGCGACTGCGGCGATGCGGACGGGGTCGGGCTTGGCCGCGGGCTCGAGGTAGCGGTGTTCGGGATCGGGGGGCAGGGTGGCGCTGCGCAGCGCGAGGGCGAGAGCCTCGGCGGGATGCATCGCCCAGCGATCGGCGCCGTGCCGGATCTGCTCGCGGCAGCTGAAGCCGTCCGCGATGAGGAGCGTATCGGACGCGGCGCGCCGCACGGCGGGGAGCAAGGCGTCTTCGCCGATCCGCATCGAGACCTCGTAGTGGTCGTTCTCATAACCAAAAGAGCCGGCCTGTCCGCAGCACCCGTCGGACATCGGCTCGTAGTCGAGCCCCATCGCGCGGAGCATGTCGTATTCGGCATCGGCGTCCAGCACAGATTTGTGGTGGCAATGGACGTGCACCAGCGCCTTGCGCTCGAGCGGCGGCGGCCTCCAGCCGGGCGTGGACATGAGCAATTCGCTGAGCGTCTTGGTCTGCGCGGCAAGGCGCTGCGCGTCCTCGTTGTCGGTGAGGAGATTCGGCATCTCGTCGCGGAACACCGAGACGCAGCTCGGCTCCAGCCCGACGACGGGGATGCCGGCGCGGATCGCGGGGCGCAGCGCATTCACGGTCTGGAGCAGTTTGCGCTTGGCGAGATCGAGCATCCCGTAATCGTATAGCGGCCGGCCACAGCATAGGCGCTGACGCGGCACGATGACGCGATGGCCGGCGGCTTCCAGCACATCCACGGCGGCCTTCGCGGTGCCGGGGAGGAAGTGGTTGTTGAACGTGTCGGGCCACAGGATCACCGGCTTGCCGCCGGGGTTCGCCTGAACGGTGCGCTCGCGGCGGCGGAACCAGCTCTGAAAAGTCTCGGGCGCGAAGGTCGGGACGTCGCGCTCGGTGGCGAAGCCGGCCAGGCGGCGCAGCACGGGGCCAATACCGGGCGCGCGCAGCACCGCGTTGACCACGCCGGGCGCTGCCATCGCGACCGGCGACCACCAGAAGATGAGCCCCATCGAATAGGCGGAGCGCGGACGCAGCCGCCCCTTGTAGTGATGCGCCAGGAACTCCGCCTTGTACGTCGCCATGTCGACGGAGACCGGGCAATCGTGCTTGCAGCCCTTGCATTGCAGGCACAGGTCGAGCGCCTCGGCGACCGCCTCGCTGCGCCAGCCGTCCTTGATGACGTCGCCGCGCATCATCTCGAACAGAAGGTGTGCGCGCCCGCGCGTCGAATGCATCTCCTCGCGCGTCGCCTGGAAGCTCGGGCACATCGTCTGGCCGCCGAGCGTGCGACACTTGCCGACGCCGAAGCAGCGCCCGGCGGCGTGCGCGAACACGCCTTTGTCGTCTGCGAACTTGAAATGCGTCTCGACGTGGCGCGGGTTGTAGTCGGGGCCGACACGGATGTTGCTGTCGAGCGGATAGGCGTCGATCAGCTTGCCGGGATTCATCCGCCATTGCGGGTCCCAGATCGACTTGAACTCGCGGAAGGCCTGGATGATATCGGTGCCGAACATGCGCGGCAGCAGCTCGCCCTTTGCCTGCCCGTCGCCGTGCTCGCCGGAGAGCGACCCGCCGTAGCTCAGGCACAGATCGGCGGCGTCCTGCATGTAGGCGCGAAACTTCTCGACGCCGGCCTGAGAGCGCAGGCCGAAGGTGATGCGGGTGTGGATGCAGCCGTCGCCGTAATGGCCGAACAGCGAGTATTTGTAGCCGTAACGCTTAGCGAGCTTGTCAAAGGCGCGCAGATAGTCCCCGAGACGCTCGGGCGGCACTGCGCTGTCCTCCCAACTCGGCCAGGCTTCCTCCTCCCCCGGCACGCGGCTCGCGCCGACCCCCGATTCGCGGAGATGCCAGACTGCCGCTTGCTCTTGCTCCTTCTCGATCACGCGCATCCCGAGCGCGCCGGTGCGGCCGCGCTTCAGCGCTTGGTAGACCGCCTCCGCCTTGCCGTTCGCCTCACCTTGCGAGTCGCCACCGAACTCGACGAGCAGCCACATATCGCCCTCGGGCAGTTGCTCGACCCCCGGAGCCGCCTTGCCCTTGCGGCTCATGTTCTCGATCAGGTGGCGATGGAAGCCTTCGAGCGCGGTCGGCCCCTGCTGGCGGATCGCCGGCACATCGTCCGCCGCCTCCGGCGCGCTGCCGTAGCTCAGCAACAGCAGCGCGCGGTGAGCGGGGAAGGGGATCAGCCGCAAGGTGGCAGCGAGCGTCAACGCGCAGGTGCTCTCCGAGCCGACCAGCGCACGCGCCACGTTGAAGCCGCGTCCGAGGATCAGCTCGTCGAGATTGTAGCCGGAGACGCGGCGCGGAATGTCGGGGTAGCGCTTGCGGATTTCCGCCGCGTGGCCCACGCCGAGGTCGCGCAAGCGGCGATAGATCTCGCCGCGTCTTCCTCCCTGCCGAACGATCGCCTCGATCTCGTCGTCGGATGTGGCGCCGACTGTCATCCGCAGCCCGTCATAGGTGAGCACGTCGAGCGCCATCACGTTGTCCACCGTCTTGCCGCCCATGACGGTGTGCGCGCCGCAGGAATTGTTGCCGATATTGCCGCCCAGCGTGCAGTATTGGTGCGTGGCGGGATCGGGCGCGAAGGTCAGCCCGTGCTGCTTCGCCGCCTCGCGCAGCTGGTCGTTGATGAGGCCGGGCTGCACATGCGCGAGCCGCATCTCAGGGTCGAGCCAGAGCAGGCGGTTCATGTATTTGAAGAAGTCGAGCACCACGGCGACGTTGCACGTCTGCCCGGACAGGCTGGTCCCGCAGCCGCGGCCGAGGATCGGCGCGTCGTGACGCCGACACGCCTCGACGGTCGCGATCACGTCGTCCTCGTCGCGCGGGATCACGACGCCGATCGGCACCTGGCGATAGATCGACAGGTCGTGCGCGTAGAGGGCTCGGCTCGCATCGTCGAAGCGCACCTCGCCACGGATCCGGCGGCCCAGATCGGCGGCAATGGCGCGCGCCGCGTCGCGCCGGCGGTCAATCTCCACTCGCGTGACGCGCGGGGCCTGGTGGCTCGGGATGCGCTGGACCACCTGCTCGAGCGTCGCCATCGCGGTTCTCCTTATTATTTCTTCTCGTCCTTCTCCTCCGTGCCGCCGCCGGTGAGCCGGTCGACGATGCGGCCGGCGATGCCGAACGGGCTCTCCGAGAAGGTGAATTCCTGCACCGCGTGACGGCCGATGGTGAGGCCGATCGGCGTGCGGTTGGTCTCGCCGCGCGCCATCGCGGTGGCGAGTTTCTTCGCCTCGTCATTGGTGATGACCGGCGGCCAGGGCGGCTCCAGCGGGTCGACCACGCATTCGATGAGCACCGGTCCGGGCGTCGCCAGCGCCTCGGCCAGCTGCTCGCGGCAGCGCGCCGTCTCCGTGATCCGCACGCCGCGCCCGCCGCACGCCTCGGCGACCTTCACGAAATCCACCGGATGCAGGTCGACGCCGTACTCGGGGTTGCCGAGATACAGCATCTGCTCCCACTTGATGAGGCCGAGGGTGTTGTTCTTCATCACCACGACCTTCACCGGCAGATCGTGCTGCACCAGGGAAGCGAACTCCCCCATCATCATCGTGAACGAACCGTCGCCGGTGAACGCCACGACCTGCTTGCCGGGATGCGCGTGTGCGGCGCCGATCGCGTAGGGCACGCCCGCCATCATCGAGCACATCGTGCCGCTGAACGAAAAACGCTGCTCGGCGCGCAGCCGCATCCGCCCGGCCCAGGTGGTGACGGTGCCGGAATCGCCGCACAGGATGGCATCCGGCGCCATCAGCTCGGCCAGATGCCACGCGACGGTTTGCGGTCGCATCGGCGAGGCGTGCTCGGTCGCGCGCTCCTCCTGCAACGCCCACCATTCCTTCATGCGGGCCTGCGCCGTCTCCAGGAAACCCCGCTCCTCCTTGCGCTGCAGCACGCCGAGCCAGGCGCTGAGGGTCGCCTTGGCGTCGCCCACCAAGCCGACATCGGCGGGATAGCGCAGGCCGATATGCTCGGGCTTGTCGTCGATCTGCACGCAGACGGCCTGGCCGGGCTTCGGCAGAAACTCGATGTAAGGAAAGCAACTGCCGACGATGACGAGCGCGTCGCACTCCTCGAGCGCCTGCACCGAGGGGCGGGTGCCGATGACGCCGATGCCGCCCGTCGTGAACGGCACGTCCTCGTTCATGCAGTCCTTGCCGAGACCGGCCTTGATGACGGGTGCGGCGAGACGGTCGGCGAGCATCCTGAGTTCGCCCGCGCGCCGCGCGCTCCGGCGCCGGCGAGGATCGCGATCTTCGCCTTGTCGCCGAGCAGCGCCGCTGCTTCCTGCAGCAACTCGCGCTGCGGCGCGCGGACAGCCGACTGATAGGCGGCGGAGGTGTGGCCGGGGACGTTGCGCTTGAAACGCTTGCCCTGATCGGCCGGCATCGCCTGAAAATCGATCGGCAGCGCCACATGCGCGACGCCGCGGTTGGACAGGGCGGCGCGGCAGGCGAGATTCATCGCGTTCTCGACGTGCGCCGGACCCATCAGGCGTTGGTTGTAGATCGCAACGTCCTGATAGAGATAATCCTGGTTGATGTCCTGCAGGTAATGCGTGCCGATCAGGTCGTGATAGGTCATGCCCGAGATCGCCAGCACCGGCGCGCCGTCGATCTTTGCGTCGTAGAGTCCGTTCAGCATGTGTACGGCGCCGGGGGCGGCGGTGCAGAAGCAGACGCCGAGCCGGCCGGAGAACTTGGCGTAGGCGCAGGCGGCCAGCGCCGCCGTCTCCTCGTGCCGGGTGTGCACGTAGCGAATCTTGTCCTTGGCCTTCCGGAACGCTTCGATCAGGCCGTTGATCCCGTCGCCGGGCAGGCCGAAAACCGTGTCCACTCCCCAGTCCAGCAAGATTTGAACGACGTGGTCGGAAACGGTTTCGGCCATGACGATGCCTTCCTGAGCGGCGAAGGCGCCGGGTGCGAAAGGGTGACGTCGGCTGGCTTGGCAGGCCGGGGCGTTCCCCGCGTGCGGGCGCACCCGGACAACGTGACCCGGCCAGCCGCGTTCCATCGCGTTCCGATATGAACCGCGACGGAGGAACCTAGCGGCGCGGCGCGTCCTCGAGCTTCTGGGCTTCGTTGACCGCGCCCTTGCAGTCGGCGCTGTTCTGGCTGTCGAGCTGGCGGGCGCGCTGCAAGGCCGCTTCCATTTTCGCCGTGCGATCTTCGGCGGGGACCGCGCCGGTCGCGTTGGCGGCGGTCGGCTCGTTCTGTTGCTGGCGGCGCACGTCCTGCGCCGAGGTCGCGGTCTGCGAGCTGGCCTGGTTCATCGCCGGCGTGGGGCCGGTCTTGCCGCCTTGCGTGCCGACTTCGTGCGGCGGCTCCCGGTGGCCGGTCTGGCCGCCGATCGAGGCGGCGGGGGAGGCATTGCCGGTGGAGACGGGGCCGGAGCCGGCGTCCTTGCTGCTCATGGCCTTTTCGAGTTGGCTGATCTGCTGGGCGCATGGCCCGGCGACCGCTCCGGGGACGCCGAAGCCGACGAAGAGCAGCGCGCCGAGGGCCGACGCCGCGTGGATCTGTCGCATGGGTTTCCTCCTTACCCGGCGCTGCGGGGCAAGCGGCGCGGCCGGGAGTGACCCGTTGAACATTTCCAGGCGTGCCGGGTTCCGGCGCTCTCGCGCCGCGGGCCGGTTTTCGCCCGGACGGCTATGCCATCCAGCTCGGGACCGGCAGGCCCTTCTCGCGCAGGAATTCCACGTTGAACAACTTTGACGCGTAGCGCGCGCCGCCGTCGGCGAGGATCGTCACGATCGTGTGGCCCCGTCCGAGGTCGCGGGCGACGCGAACCGCGGCGGCGATGTTGATGCCGGACGAGGTGCCGACGGAGAGGCCTTCATGGATCAGCACGTCGAAGATGTGCTCCAGCGCCTCCGGATCGGGGATCTTCACCGCGTCGTCGATCGCCACGCCGGCGAGGTTCTCGGGCACCCGCGACTGGCCGATGCCCTCGGTGATCGAGCTGCCGGTCACGGTCAGGTCGTTGCTCTTGACCCAGCCGTACAGGGCGCTGCCCTCGGGGTCGGCGAGTACGATTTTCACCTCCGGGTTCTTGGCCTTGAGCGCAAGGCTCACCCCGGCCAGAGTCACCGCCGGTGCCGGCGGCGCAGGTGAAGGCGTCGACCTTGCCCTCGGTCTGGTCCCAGATCTCGGGTCCGGTGGTGGCGCGGTGGGCCTCGCGGTTGGCGAGGTTGTCGAACTGGTTGGCCCACACCGCGCCGGTCTCCTCGGCCATCCGGCGGGAGACGTGGACGTAGTTGCCGGGATCGCGATAGGGCTTGGCCGGGACCAGGCGCAGGTCGGCACCGATCATGCGGAGGAAGTCGATCTTCTCGCGGCTCTGCGTCTCCGGCATCACGATGACGCAGCGGTAGCCGCGCGCGTTGCCGACCAGGGTGAGGCCGATGCCGGTGTTGCCGGCGGTGCCCTCGACGACCACGCCGCCGGGCTTGAGCAGGCCGCGCGCCTCGGCGTCCTGGATGATGCCGAGCCCGGCGCGGTCCTTCACCGAGCCGCCGGGGTTCATGAACTCGGCCTTGCCGAGAATGGTGCAGCCGGTTGCCTCGGAGGCGCGGCGGAGCTTTATGAGTGGCGTGTTGCCGATCGCGGCGGCGAGGTCCTCGCTGGCGCGGTGGCTGAAATAAGATGCGCTCATGCGTCTCCTCCGTCGCGTGTTGCCGGTTGAACCGCCGGGCCCCGCGTGCGATGGCCGGATAGACGCGTCAGCCGGAGATGACAAGATGGTCGAGAATGTCCTGCCCGCACAGGCCTGGGAAGCCCTTAACAACGATCCGGAGGCGCGGCTTGTCGATGTCCGCACCGAGGGCGAGTGGAATTCCGTCGGTGTTCCGGACACCTCGGCTGCGGGGAAGGAGACGGTGCTGCTGCCGTGGCAGACCGTGTCGGGCGGGCCGATCAATTCGGGCTTTCTCGACGGCCTGCGCGCGGCGGGACTGACGCCGGCGAACCATCTCTATTTCATCTGCCGCAGCGGGGCCCGCAGCGCGGCGGCGGCCGAGGCGGCGCGGCAGGCGGGCTTCGCAGAAACCTACAATGTCGCCAACGGCTACGAGGGCGGCCGCGCCGGTCCGGGCTGGAAGGCGCAGAACCTGCCCTGGCGGCCGGTCTGAAGACCCGCTTCAGCCGATCAGGGCGCAATGGGCTCAGCGCCGCCGCAGCAGGAAGGCGGGAGCGCGGTCGGGTTGGGTGGTGATGATCGGGGTGGGCATCACCCGCTGGTCGCCGTCGAGGCCGATTTCGAATGCCTGGATCATCGCGGCGAGGACGAGCGTGGCTTCGGCCAGGGCGAACTGGGCGCCGACGCAGACGCGGGGGCCGGCGCCGAAGGGCAGGTAGGCGAAGCGCGGCGGCGCGGGGGCGCCGGGCAGGAAGCGCGAGGGGTCGAAGGCGTCGGGGTCGCGCCACAGGCGGCGGTGGCGGTGCAGCACCCAGGGCGAGATCATCAGGATCGCGCCCTTTGGGATCGCCACCTCGCCGGCTTGGTCCGGCCCGATGGCGGCGCGGACCAGGGTGAAGGCGGGGGGGTAGAGGCGCAGCGCCTCGCTGACCACGGCGCGGGTTTGCGCCAGCCGCCCGAGCGCGTCGGCGGCGCCGTCGGGGCCGAGATCGAGGCCTTGGACCTCGGCGGCGATGCGGTCCTGCTCGTTCGGGGCGAGGGCCAGCAGGTAGAGCGACCAGAACAGCGTAATCGCGGTGGTCTCGTGGCCGGCCACGATCATCGTCGCCGCCTGGTCGCGCAGTTGCGGCCGGGTGAAGGCGGCGCCGGTCTCGGGGTCGCGCGCATCGCGCAGCAGGTCGAACAGGTCGCGCTGCGCGTCCGCCCCGCCGGTCGCCGGCCTTGTATCGATGATGCGGTCGATCAGTGCCATCCAGCGCGCGTGGAAGCGCCGCCGGCGCAGGTCGCGCAGGGTCGGGACGGCGGGCGGCAGCACCATGTCCAGCAGATGCGGCTGGGCGAGAGTGATCCCGTAGCCGGTCAGGAGCGCCCGCATCTCCGGGCCGAACTCGCGGATTTCCAGCGAGAACATCGAGCGCCCTGCGATGTCGAGCGCCGCGGATTGCATCGCGGCCAGCAGGTTCACCATCTGGCCCTCCCGCTCGGCCAGGGCGGCGACCGCCTCCCGCGTCACGCTCGCCATGTGGCGCGCCAGCATGGGGATCACGCGCGGCGCCATCGCGGGGGCGATGGTGCGGCGCTGGTGCTTCCAGTCCTCGCCCTCGCTCAACAGCAGGCCCCGGCCGGTGATCGGGCGCAGGATGCGGATGGACGCCGGCGTGCGGCGATAATTGTCGGGGTTGCCGACCAGCACGTGATGGATCGCCTCGGGCGCGTTCAGCAACATCTGCGCGCGCCCGAGCGTGCGGCTCTCCACCACCTCGCGTTCGTAGGCGTAATCCGGCCACATCAGCAGGGCGTTGGTGCGGACGGCCCGGAGAAAACCCGGCAGCGACGGCATCTCGCGCGGGTAGTCGGGGCGTGGCGGGATGGTGAGGGTCTCGTCGGCCATTCCGGGAGCGGTCCAGTGTTTCCAAATGTACTATAGCACTGCACCACCGCAGCACTGCACCACCGCGCGCTGGTCGGCGCAATCGGGAGCGCCTTCGCGCGAAGCTCGGCCGCCGATCCGAGCAAGCCAAAGATTAGGTTTGCAGTCCGAGCAAAATAAGCCAGCGCATTCATAATGCGGCTCAAGCGGCGGGTGCTCGTCAACCGCGAGGCAGCGCCACCACAGAGGTTGATTAGCTGGGTGCCTCTTGAGGCGGCTCTCCTGAGCCACTTTGCAAAGAGGCCTTGGAGATACGCTTGCGCCGTTGAACGGCCGTGGTTGGCAGGAGAATCGCAACAACTAAAATATGGATAAAATTGATGACACTAAATAGTAGCAGAGTGTCGGTCAAGACGAAGATTATTGAGCCATACAGGAAAGATCTATTGTCTGGACAATCTTTTCTCCTTCCTAACCATGTTCCAATACCGGCAGCCAGGCCAAGTTGAATGGAAAATGCGATAGCGGGATCCGCGTGTTGCCTGGCCCAAACTTCGCCGCCATGCATAATCATTGCAGCGTAAACTAGGCCGAATAGTAGAAACCCTCCCCAGAAAGCCAATAACTCGAGAACGATCACATACAAAACAGATCCAATGCGCATAACAACTCCAGACCCAGCCGCCGCACGGCGTATCGGTTCAGGATAGTTCCGATCTGCCCCCCGCTGCTAGGGGGATTATCGCGGCGGCACCATGTTGCGGGGCGTTTGTCCGGGCGGGGTGGGCTCGGGCCTTGGGGGCGGGGCGCCGGGGGCGCCTTGGAGGATCATCCCGCCGCCCTGGAAGGCGCGGTTCGCCTCGGGCGTAAAGGGGCCATAGTCCAGCGGAGCGCCGGGCGCGCGCCGGGAGGGCTGGGCTTGGCTCACGGCGCCGGGGCCGGTGCGGTGCGTGGTCGGCGGCTCGGCGAGAGCACGAGCGCAGCTCAACGAGGCCAGCAAGGCAACGAGACAAACATTGCGCATGGCGGCGTCCTCATCTCCGTGCGATCGCTTGCGTAGGCTCTACCAGAACGGCTCGACGCGGCGGAAATCGATGAGCGCGTCACCCAACTGGCGGAGCGCCTTGCGTTCCTGGGCGGCGCTCCAGGTCGCAAGCTCCGCGAAGGCGGGTGCGAGTTCGGTGCCGCGCGGGCCGAGCATGTCGTCCGCGAGCCGGGGCGTGACGCGCGCGTCGTTGATCGTGCCGAGCAGTTCCTGCAGCGTCTCGCAGCGCTTGCGGTAGCGTTTTACCGCGTTCTTGCCATACAGCCCGGCGACAAATTCGGTGCTATAGCGCAATTTTTTCAACGACTTGCGCAGGCCGTGCAGTCCCTCCGGTGAGTCGGCCCGCTTGGCGCGGCGGGCGACCTTGCGGGCCATGCAGTCCAGCAGGTCGGGTGTGATCGCCGCGAGGCGTTTGCCCATTCGCTTGTGGCCGAGATGGGCGGGATGCGTGATGCCTTCCTCGCACCACGCGGCGAGCCCGAGGGCGAGGCTCGTGAGGCCGGCGCCATGCAGCGCCTCCTGCACGGGCTCGTTGGCGGCGGCGCGATACGACTCGGCCGGCGGGCGCAGGCGGTCGATCCAGGCGGCGCCGAGATCGCGCGCGGCGTCGGCCAGCGTCTGCAGGCAGAACACGTCGCGATCGCGCCGCGCCCCGAACACCTGCCCGAGCCGCCTCAACTCGCCCTCGAACAGCGCGACGGCGTGCGGCTCCAGCAAGGGAGCGAACAGCACGAGCGCCGAACGGATGCGGCGCAGGCCGATGCGGAGCTGGTGGATGCCCTCGGGCGCCGCGGCCTCGGCGGCGGCGATGTTGCCGAGGATCTGGTCGAGGCCGCTCAAGACGATCGCGCGGAAGGCCTCGTTCGCCCGGATGGAGGGGTCGAGGCGGAGTTTTGCCGCGTGCGGCGTGCGCGGCGGCGCGCCGTCGCGCAGCCGATAGCCGCGCGCCGCCTTGCTCTCGGGGGCCAGCCACATCGGCGCCACCTCGTGCAGATCGATGGCGAGGCGGTACAGCGCGCCGAGCGAGCCGTCCTTCAATTCGAGTTCCAGCTCGTTCACCGGTTCGCTCGCCGCATCCGTCTCGATCTCGCCCTCATCGAGCGCCGCTTCCACGAGCGTCGTGCCGCCGAGGGAGATGCGGCGGGTGCTGCGCTGAATGTCGGTGAGGAAAACGGCTTCGAGCCGGCCGTCGAGCGTCGCCGCGACATCGCGGGCGGGGGTCGCGGCGAGCGGAGCGATCTCGGGCTCGTCGCGCTCGACCGGCCATTCCCATTCGCCGCGGCTGGACGCCACTCCGCCGTCCGGAGCGGCGGCTTTCAATGTCTGGATGCGGCGATTGCCGCTGCTCCGCACGCGCAAGGCGAAGCCGTGGGAGGCGAGCGCGCGGTCGGGCGTATCGAAATAGCGCGTGACCTCGTGCCGCCGCTCGGCGCGCACCGCGCTCAACGCCGGCACCTGCTCCAACGCCGCGCGGCTGCCGGGCGGCAGGCGGAGCTTGAGCTCGATCTCGACGGGGCCGGCGTCGGGCTTGGCCATGCTCCCTCCACGCGCGCCGGGCGGCGCGGTTCCCTCTCCTCGGCCCCCGTGCTCTGACCGTTGTCCGACCCGTGGGCTAGGCGAGCGACTACCGATGGGTATACTCGCGACAACCGCATGGCACGCGGCGGACGCGGCGGGCCAAGCGGGGCACGTACGCGACCGTGGGGCGCGACCGTCGGGCGGGAACAGAGGAGCAGGGGAATGAGTTTGAAGGGTGCGGGTTACATCGTGGGGGCATGGGAACATCCCACCCGCAAGGCGACGGACAAATCGGTCGCACAACTGCACGCCGAATGCGCCAAG
Organism: uncultured Alphaproteobacteria bacterium; assembly: GCA_963795435.1. Lineage (GTDB taxonomy): Bacteria > Pseudomonadota > Alphaproteobacteria > Acetobacterales > Acetobacteraceae > JAFKFI01. The sequence goes on along the minus strand of CAWCHV010000007.1, from coordinate 570,651 downwards.
GGCGCACTCGACGACGCCGGCCTGACCAAGGACGACGTTGACGGATATTTCTGTGCCGGCGACGCGCCGGGCATGGGGCCGATCAACATGGTCGACTACATGAACCTCAACGTCCGGCACATCGACAGCACCGATATCGGCGGCTCGTCGTACCAGATGCTGGTCGGCCACGCGCTGGAGGCGATCAACGCCGGGCGCTGCAACGTCGCACTCATCACGCTCGCCGGACGGCCGCGCAGCGAGGGCCAGGCGACCGGCACGGCGGTTCGTGCGGGCAATCCGGCGCAGCCCGACATGCAGTTCGAGTACCCCTACGGCCCCGTGGTCGCGAACATGTACGCGATGTGCGCGGCGCGGCACATGTACCAGTACCGGTACGACCAGCGAGCAGCTCGCCTGGATCAAGGTCGCGGCCTCGACCCACGCGCAGTACAACGAGCACGCGATGCTGCGTAATGTGGTGACGGTCGAGGACGTGGTGAACTCGCCGATGGTCTCGACGCCGCTGCACCGGCTCGATTGCTGCGTCATCAGCGATGGCGGCGGCGCGCTCATCGTCACCAAACCGGAAATCGCCAAGAGCCTCAAGCGTCCGCTGGTCAAGGTGATCGGCGTCGGCGAGCATCCGAAGGGACAATTCGCGGGCCAGGTCGATCTGACCTATTCCGGCGCGCGCTGGTCCGGCCCGGCGGCGTTCGAGATGGCCGGCGTCAAGCCGTCCGACATCAAGTACGCGTCGATCTACGACAGCTTCACCATCACCGTGCTGATGCAGATCGAGGATCTCGGCTTCTGCGAGAAGGGCCAAGGAGGAAAATTCGTGCAGGACGGCAACCTGATCTCGGGTCAGGGCAAGCTGCCGTTCAACACCGATGGCGGCGGCTTGTGCAGCAACCATCCGGCCAATCGCGGCGGCATCACCAAGATCATCGAGGCGGTGCGCCAGGCCCGCGGCGAGGCGCACCCGAAGGTGCAGGTGCCGAACGCCAGCCTGGTTCTGGCGCACGGCACGGGCGGCTCGCTCGGCACGCGGCACGGCAGCGCAACCGTCATCCTGGAGCGGGAGTGAACACACATGGCTGACAGAAAGATCGGCTTCGTCGGCGACGCCGGCAGCAATCCCGAAACGAAACCGGTACTGGGACGGCTGCAACGCGGGCAAGCTCATGCTGACGCGCTGCAAGGACACCGGCAAGGTGTTCACCTACCCGCGCGGCGTGTCGCCGTTCACGCTGTCGAACAACGTCGAGTGGTTCGAAGCCAAGGGAACCGGAGTGCTCTACTCCTACAGCACGATGGAGCGCGCCAACCCGCCCTACACGATCGCCTACGTGACGCTCGACGAGGGCACCACGATGATGACCGGGATCACCGACACGGACGTGTCGAAGCTGAAGATCGGCCAGAAGGTCAAGGTCGTGTTCAAGGACACCGAGACCGGCCAGAAAGTGCCGTTCTTCACCCCGGCCTGAACCTTCTCCATTCGCCAAAACGAGCGGCGTCGGCCCACGCGGGCCGGCGCCGTTCGCGTGTTGGAACGGTGAGCCCGGATGCGGGCAATAGCGGCCCGCCCGGCAGCCCGGATCCGGGCAATAGCGGCCGTCATGGGAACCCGGATCGGGGCATAGGGGGCGGCCCCGGGAGCCCGGATCGGGGCGGGGCGGGGCGGCGGACGGGCTTGCGGATGCGCCGCGATCAGCCGACCTTGCCCATTGTAGCACGAAGGAGAGGCGATGGGCACGTCGGTCGACGTCGCGGTGATCGGGGCCGGGGTAGCAGGCCTCGCAGCGGCCGCCGCGCTGGGCAAGGCGGGCCTGCGGGTCGCGGTGCTCGAGGCCGGCGGCCGGGTGGGCGGCCGCGCCTGGACCGTCCGGCCCGATTCGCTCGCGGGTGCCTATTTCGACATGGGCGCGATCTGGCTGCACGCGGCGGAGACCAACCCGCTGGTGCCCATCGCACGCGCCGCCGGGGAGCGGCTGGTTGATGCCGATGGGCGGCGCGGCCGCCGCACCTACGTCGACGGCCATCTCGCGACGCCGGAGGAGCAGGCCGGTCGCGCCGGCGCCTGGGACCGCTTCGAGGCGGCGGCGGACGCCTTGCTCGGCGGCGGCGCGGCGGATGCGAGCCTGGCCGAGGTGGCCCGCCGCCTGCCCGACGATCCCTGGGCCGTCACGGTCGAGACCTGGGAGGGGCCGATCATCTGTGTCGCCGACGCGGACGAGTTCAGCCTGCGCGACTGGCGGGACAACCAGCTTTCGGGCGGCAACATCCTGGTCGCGGGCGGGCTCGGCGATTTCATCGAGCGCCGGCTGGCGCCGACGGAGGGGTTGCACCTCGACACGTCGGCGACGCGCATCCGTTGGCACGAGCCGCGCGGGCGCGTTGCGGTGGAGACGCCGCGCGGCACCGTGGAGGCCGCGTCCTGCATCGTCACCGTCTCGACCGGCGTGCTGGCGTCGGGGCGGATCGGCTTCGACCCGCCATTGCCGTCCTCGGTCGAGGAATGCCTGCACGGCCTGCCGATGGGCCTCGCGCTCCGGGTCGTGCTGCGCGCCTCGGGCGCGGACCGGCTGGATCTGCCGGATTTCTGCTCGCTCGACCGGCGGTTCACGCGGGATGATCCGGCGGTCGTGTTCAATGCCTGGCCCTGGGGGTTCGACTATTTGAGCGCCTGGATCGGCGGCTCGCTCGCCTGGGAGCTGACCCGCGCGGGGCCGCGGGCGGCGGAGGATTTCACGCGGGGCGAGCTTCGCCGGATGCTCGGCGGCCGGGTGGACCGCGCCTTGCGGCCGGGTGCCGCGCTGATCACGGGCTGGGGCACGGACCCGCTATTCGAGGGCGCCTATGCCTTCGCCCGTCCCGGCCACGCCGCCGCGCGCCGCCGCCTTGCCGAACCGCTGGCGGACGGGCGGCTGCTGATCGCCGGCGAAGCCACCCACGAGACCTTGGCCGGGACGGTCGCCGGCGCCTGGCTGAGCGGCGAGGCGGCCGCCGCGACCGTCCTGCGCGCCGTGCGCGCCGCATGAACCTCCTGTTCTGGCGCCGCAAGCGGGTCGGCGTGATCGAGTTGCATGGCGTGCTGTCGCCTCGCCCCGGCGCGCTGAACGCCCGCGCCTTCGCCCCCCTCATCGAACGGGCGATGCGCGCCGCCGGCAAGGGCGGAAACGTGATCCTCGACATCGACAGCCCCGGCGGCTCGCCGGTGCAGTCGGACCAGATCGCCGCCCTGGTGCGGCGGCACGCCGACAAGGTAGGCGTGAGGGTCACGGCGGTGATCGCCGAGGTGGGCGCCTCGGGCGGCTATTGGCTGGCCTGCGCGGCCGACGAGATCCTGGCCAGTCCGATGAGCGTCGTCGGCTCGATCGGCGTGATCGGCGGCGGGTTCGGCTTCACCGAGCTGATCGCCCGGCTCGGGGTGGAGCGGCGGCTCTACACGGCCGGCGAGAACAAGGCGCGGCTCGACCCGTTCAGCCCGGAGCGTCCCCAGGACGTGGATTTCGTCAAGCAGGTGATGCAGGAGTTGCACGCGCGCTTCAAGGACTGGGTGCGCGCCCGCCGGGGCGAGCGGCTGCGCGGCGAGGAGGCGGCGGTGTTCGACGGGGGGTGGTTCCTCGGCGCGCGCGCGAAGGAACTCGGGCTGGTCGACGGGTTCGGCGACATCGACGGCGTGGTGCGGCGCATCGGCGGCGAGCGGGCCGTCCCGCGGGTGTTCCGGCCGAGACGGCGCGGATTGCTCCGCCGGCTGCCGAGGCTCGCGGCGGAGGCGGCGGTCGAGGCCGCGTTCGAGGCGATAGTCGAGGCTGGCGAGGAGCGGCGCGGCCGGATCAGCCTGCTTGCCGCGCCAGGAGGCCGAGCCCGCTGACAGGGACGCCCGGCGCCGCGCCGGCCTCCTCGCCTTGCTCGTCGGCGCCAAGCGCCACCGACAGCCGCGCCGCCGTGTCCAGCACCATCGGGAGCAGCGAGCGGGCGCGGTGCGGGCGCATCCGGAGCACCGGCGCGGCGACGAACAGGACGGCGATGACCAGTCCGCTGCCGTCCCGCACCGGGGCGGCGATCGAGACGGCGCCGGCCTCCACCTCCTCGGCGGTCAGCATCCAGCCCCGGGCGCGGATGCGCTGCATGTCGGCCAGCAGCCAGTCGGGGTCGGTCCGTGTGGCCGGGGTGAAGCGCGGGAGCCGCATGCCGAGCACCTGCTTGCGCACCGTGTCCGGCGCGTAGGCCAGCAGGATACGGCTGCAGCCGGCGTGCAGCGGCCGCCGCCGGCCGACATCGGTATAGAGACGCAGCGCCTGGTCGGGCCGGTAGGCGGCGACTGTCTCGCTCTCCACGCCATCGCGGACCCGCAGATAGACCGTCTCGCCGCAGGATTGCCCGAGCGCCGTCATGAACGGCATGGCGACCGCCGCCAGCGCGCCCTGGGCGGACGCCGCGCGGCCGAGCAGCCCCCATCGCGCGCCGAGCCGCCAGGAGCCCCTTGCTTTATCCTGAATGGCGAAGCCGCGCGCCTCCATCGTCCGCAGCAGCCGGAATCCGGCGGTGCGGGTGCAATTCGCCTCCTTGGCGAGGTCGGCCAGCGGCGCTGGGCCGATCCTGGCCAGTGCTTCGAGCAAGTCGAGCGCGCGGTCCACGGCGGCGATGCTGTATCGGCCGGTGTCCGGCTCGGCGGTCAGGCCGGGCATGTAATGGGATCCCGAGGTGATTAAATTCCCGTGAGAATGTCAGGTTGTGCCGGTTGCGTCAAAGCTTCACTTACGACGCAAATTCTGGACTGGCCTCCAGCAGGCGGTCTCGGGGGGCTCGCGCCCGCCCCTTGCGGCCGCATCGGCGGCAACGCTTGTGGTGCCTCTCCGCGTGCGCTAAAGCCCCCGCCTCACGGCCGCGAGGTTGCTTGCCGGCGAGATCGGGCCAGGTCAGCGCGGGCGTGGTGGAATTGGCAGACACGCCAGATTTAGGTTCTGGTGGCGCAAGCCGTGGGGGTTCAAGTCCCTCCGCCCGCACCACCGCGTTACCGGCGGAGCTTTCGTAAGGATGTCCGGGCTGATGCAGGTTACCGAAACCCTCTCTGACGGGCTCAAGCGCGCCTATAGCGTGGTTGTGCCCGCCGCCGACATCGCCAGCCGGCGCACCGCGCGGCTGTCCGATCTCGGCAAGACCCTGCGCCTGCCGGGGTTCCGTCCGGGCAAGGTGCCGCTGCCGGTGGTGCGCCAGCGCTACGGCACCGCGGTGATCGCGGAGGTGCTCGAGGAGTTGGTCAACCAGGCAACCCAGCAGGTGATCTCCGACCGGGGGCTGCGGCCGGCGATGCAGCCGAAGGTGAGCGTCACCAGCGAGGATATCGGGGCGACCGAGCCCAAGGATCTGGAGTTCAACGTCGAGCTTGAGGTGCTGCCCGAGATCGCCATGCCGGAGTTCTCCGACATCGCACTGACCCGGCTGAAGGCCGAGGTCTCGCCGGAATCGGTGGACAAGGCGCTGCATGAGCTCGCGGTTCGCAACCGCGACCTGGTGGACGTGGAGGAGGATCGCGGCGCCGAAAAGGGCGAGGTGCTGACGGTCGATTTCGTCGGCAAGGTGGACGGCACCGCGTTCCCCGGCGGCACGGCGACCGACATGAACGTCGAAATCGGCGGAACCGGCTTCATCCCGGGCTTCACCGAGCAGCTCGAAGGCATGAAGGCGGGCGAGGCGCGGACCATCGAGGTGTCCTTCCCGGCTGATTACGGCGTCGCCGACCTGGCCGGCAAAGCGGCCAGCTTCGATGTCACCGCCAAGAAGCTGCGCCGTCCGGTCGAGCCGGCGCTGGATGACGAGTTCGGCAAGAAGATCGGCTTCGAGAACCTCGACGAGGTCCGCCAGGCGATCACCGAGCGGATGCAGCGCGAATACGACCAGCTCTCCCGGCTGCGGCTGAAGCGGCAGCTGCTCGACGCGCTGGCCGAGCGGGCCAGTTTCGCCCCGCCGGACGGCATGGTTCAGGCGGAGTTCGACCAGATTTGGCAGCGCCTGGAGGCGGACCGCAAGGAAGGCCGGCTCGACGACGAGGACAAGGAGAAGGACGAGGAGACGCTGAAGGCCGAATATCGCGCCATCGCCGACCGGCGGGTGCGGCTCGGGCTGCTGCTGGCCGAGATCGGCCGCGCCAACGGCATCACCGTCACCGCCGACGAGATGACCCGGGCGATGCGGGCCGAGGCGATGCGCTACCCCGGCCAGGAGGCGCAGGTGATGGAGTTCTTCCGCAAGAACCCGCAGGTGACCGACAATCTGCGCGGCCCCATCTTCGAGGAGAAGGTGGTGGACTATGCCGTCGAACTCGCCCGCGTCACCGACGAGACGGTCACGCCCGAGGAGCTGGCGAAGGAGCCGGAGCTGCCCGCCCCGCTCGTGGCGGCGGGCGGCGCCTGACCTGGACGAATGGCCAGGGACAAAGGGCTGCTTTAAGCTGAGGGCCGGCGACCTATTTTAGCGGAACATGCCTCGGCGCCCGCCGTGGCTCGAGTGGGCCATAGTTTGAGGGAAGGTGAAGGTGATGAGGGATCGTGATCCCGTCGAGGTCTACAGCAACGCGCTGGTGCCGATGGTGGTCGAGCAGACCGCCCGCGGCGAGCGTGCGTTCGATATCTACTCCCGCCTCCTGAAGGAGCGGATCATCTTCCTGACCGGCGCGGTCTACGATCAGGTCAGTGCCCTGATCGTCGCCCAGTTGCTGTTCCTGGAATTGGAGAATCCCTCCAAGGACATCGCATTTTACATCAACAGCCCGGGCGGCGTGGTCTCGTCCGGGCTCGCGATCTACGACGCGATGCAGTATATTCGCAGTCCGGTCAGCACGGTCTGCGTCGGCCAGGCGGCCTCGATGGGCAGTCTGCTGCTTTGCGCCGGGGCCAAGGGCAAGCGCTATGCCCTGCCGAACGCGCGGGTGATGGTACACCAGCCGTCGGGAGGCGCCCAGGGGCAGGCGACCGACATCGAGATCCAGGCGCGCGAGATCCTCACGTTGCGCAAGCGGCTGAACGAGATCTATGTCCGTCACACCGGGCAGCCGATCGAGGCGATCGAGCGCAAGCTGGAGCGCGACAGCTACATGTCCGCCGAGGAGTCGCGGGATTTCGGCATCGTGGACGAGGTGGTCGAGAACCGTCCGCCGCCGCCCGAGGAGGCCTCGGCCCGCAGCTGAGCGCCGCCGCAGGGCCAACCGGCCCATTCTGGCGCGAGTCTTGCTTATCCGGTATGACGACCGCGCGGGCCATTCCGTCGCGGTCGGCGTCCGGTCGCGGTCCTTGTCGGTTCCCGCCGGCGAGGGCTAATGTGGCCCATTGGTTCCCGGGAGGCCGGGGCAGGAGTGCGCATGGGCAAGTCCCCTGATTCGAAGAACACCCTGTACTGCTCGTTCTGCGGCAAGTCGCAGCATGAGGTGCGCAAGCTGATCGCCGGGCCGACGGTGTTCATCTGCGACGAATGCGTCGAGCTGTGCATGGACATCATCCGCGAGGAGCACAAGACGCACCTCGTGAAGTCCCGCGACGGGGTGCCGACCCCGCGCGAGATCTGCAAGGTGCTGGACGACTACGTGATCGGCCAGGACCACGCGAAGCGGGTGCTGAGTGTCGCCGTCCACAATCATTACAAGCGGTTGGCGCACGGCCAGAAGAACAACGACATCGAGATCGCCAAGTCGAACATCCTGCTCGTCGGCCCGACCGGGTCGGGCAAGACGCTGCTGGCGCAGACGCTCGCCCGGATCCTCGACGTGCCGTTCACTATGGCCGACGCGACCACGCTCACCGAGGCGGGCTATGTCGGCGAGGACGTGGAGAACATCATTCTCAAGCTGCTGCAGTCGGCCGACTACAACGTCGAGCGGGCGCAGCGCGGCATCGTCTATATCGACGAGGTCGACAAGATCAGCCGCAAATCGGACAACCCATCGATCACCCGCGATGTGAGCGGCGAGGGCGTGCAGCAGGCGCTGCTCAAGATCATGGAGGGCACCGTGGCCTCCGTGCCGCCGCAGGGCGGGCGCAAGCATCCGCAGCAGGAGTTCCTGCAGGTCGACACTACCAACATCCTGTTCATCTGCGGCGGCGCGTTCGCCGGGCTGGAGCGGATCATCGGCTCGCGCGGCAAGGGCTCGGGGATCGGCTTCGGCTCCGAGGTCCGCGCGCCCGACGAGCGGCGTATGGGAGCGATCCTGCGCGAAGTGGAGCCCGAGGATCTGCTGAAGTTCGGCCTGATCCCGGAGTTCATCGGCCGCCTGCCGGTGGTCGCGACCTTGGAGGACCTCGACGAGAACGCCCTGGTCGAGATCCTGACCAAGCCCAAGAACGCTCTGGTCAAGCAGTACGGGCGGCTGTTCGAGATGGAGGGCGTCAAGCTCTCCTTTACCGAGGACGCGCTACGGTCCGTGGCGACGCGGGCGATCGCACGCAAGACCGGGGCGCGCGGCCTGCGCTCCATCATGGAGGCCATCCTGCTGTCCACCATGTTCGACCTGCCGGGCCTCGATGGGGTCGAGGAGGTGGTGATTAATCGCGAAGTTGCCGAATCGCGTGCCAATCCGCTGTATCTTTACGGCAAGGAGCGGGCGGAAACGAGCGCCTGAACCGTCGTCGCTCCCGCCATCGGACACGGGCCGCACGGTCGCGGCTCGCTGCGTGTCAAGATCTTGCGGCCCATTCCGCCAGTGCCGATATCCCGGAGCGACGAGCCGGGGAATCGAGACCGGCATGGCGCGATCCGTGCCGCAATTTGGGCGGAATGCGCGCCGACTGTCCTGAAGGAGGTCACCAATGACTGATGCCGACAACCCGGGCGCGCCGAAGCCGGAACCCGTGAAAGCCGAGCTGGCTAAATCCGAGCCGGTGAAGGGCGAGCTGCTGCCGGTCCTGCCGCTGCGCGATATTGTCGTTTTCCCGCACATGATCGTGCCGCTGTTCGTCGGCCGCGAGAAATCGGTCCGCGCGCTCGAGGCGGTGATGAAGGACGACAAGCAAATCCTTCTGGTCGCGCAGAAGAGCGCCGAGCAGAACGATCCGTCGTCGGACGACATCTATCGCGTGGGCACCGTCTCGACGATTTTGCAGCTGCTGAAACTGCCCGACGGCACGGTGAAGGTGCTGGTCGAGGGCGGCCGGCGGGCCAAGATCGTCGGATTCAAGGAGACGGAGAGCTACTTCGAGGCCTTCACCGAGGCGCTCCCCGACAAGGAGTCGGACGCCAAGGAACTGGAGGCGCTCGGCCGCACGGTCGTGTCGCAGTTCGAGCAGTACATCAAGCTCAACAAGAAGATCGCGCCCGAGGTTCTGGTCTCGCTGAACCAGATCGAGGAGCCCTCGAAGCTTGGCGACACGGTGGCGAGCCACCTGTCGCTCAAGATCGCCGAGAAGCAGGAGTTGCTGGAGACCACGCGGGTCGGAGAGCGACTGGAAAAAGTGTTCGGACACATGGAGTCCGAGATCGGCGTGCTGCAGGTGGAGAAGCGCATCCGCAACCGCGTCAAGCGGCAGATGGAGAAGACCCAGCGCGAGTACTACCTGAACGAGCAGCTCAAGGCGATCCAGAAGGAACTCGGCGAGGGCGAGGACGGCAAGGACGAGACCGCCGAGCTGGAAGCCCGCATCAAGAAGACCAAGCTGTCGAAGGAAGCGCGCGAGAAGGCGGTCGCGGAGCTCAAGAAGCTGCGCACCATGAGCCCGATGAGCGCCGAGGCGACGGTGGTCCGCAACTACCTCGACTGGATGCTGTCGATCCCCTGGAAGAAGCGCAGCAAGATCAAGAACGACGTGGTCGAGGCCGAGAAGGTGCTCGACGCCGACCACTATGGCCTGGAGAAGATCAAGGAGCGGATCGTCGAGTATCTGGCGGTGCAGTCGCGCAGCCCGAAGATCCGCGGGCCGATCCTGTGCCTCGTCGGCCCGCCCGGCGTCGGCAAGACCTCGCTCGGCAAGTCGGTCGCGCGGGCAACGGGGCGCAACTTCGTGCGCATGTCGCTCGGCGGCGTGCGGGACGAGGCGGAGATCCGCGGCCATCGGCGGACCTATATCGGCTCGATGCCCGGCAAGATCGTGCAGGGCATGAAGAAGGCCAAGACCTCGAACCCGCTGTTCCTGCTCGACGAGATCGACAAGCTCGGCGCCGACTGGCGGGGCGATCCGTCCTCCGCGCTGCTGGAAGTGCTGGACCCGGAGCAGAACGCGACGTTCAACGACCACTACCTCGAGGTGGACTACGACCTTTCGGACGTGATGTTCGTCACCACGGCCAATACCTTGCGGATGCCGCAGCCGCTGATGGACCGCATGGAGATCATCCGCATCCCCGGCTACACCGAGGATGAGAAGGTGGAGATCGCCAAACGCCACCTGATCGCCAAGCAGTCGGAGGCGAACGGGCTGAAGCCGGACGAGTGGTCGATCTCGGATGACGCGCTGCGCGATCTGATCCGCTACTTCACGCGCGAGGCCGGCGTGCGCAGCCTGGAGCGCGAGCTCGCCAATCTGGCGCGCAAGGCGGTCAAGGAGATCGTCACCAAGAAGACCAAGAAGGTGCAGATCACTCGCAAGAACCTCGACAAATACGCCGGCGTGCGTCGCTTTCGCTACGGCGAGGCGGAGGCGGAGGACATGGTTGGCGTCGTCACCGGCTTGGCCTGGACGGAGGTGGGCGGCGAGATCCTCACGATCGAGAGCGTGTTGCTGCCCGGCAAGGGCAGCATCAAGAACACCGGCAAGCTCGGCGACGTGATGCAGGAGAGCGTGTCGGCGGCCCTCAGCTACGTTCGCAGTCGCTCGATCCAGTTCGGGATCAAGCCGACCTTGTTCGAGAAGCGGGACATCCACGTGCACGTGCCCGAGGGCGCCACCCCGAAGGACGGCCCCTCGGCCGGCATTGCGATGGCGACGAGCATCGTCAGCGTGCTGACCGGGATCCCGATCCGCCGCGACGTGGCGATGACCGGAGAGATCACGCTGCGCGGCCGCGTGCTGCCGATCGGCGGCCTCAAGGAGAAGCTGCTCGCGGCGTTGCGCGCCGGCATCACCACGGTGTTCATTCCGAAGGAGAACGAGAAGGATCTCGCCGAGGTGCCGGACAATGTAAAAAAGCACCTGAAGCTGATCCCGGTCGCCGACGTGGACGACGTGATCGCACAGGCGCTGGTTCGCAAGCCCGAGCCGATCGAGTGGCAGGAGCCGCCGGAGCCGGTGGCGCAAGCCGGCGCGGGCCAGGCGGGGGCGTCGCTGCCGCACTGAGACGGCGCACTCATACGATTGTAAACGAGGCCCGCCGGATCATCCGGCGGGCCTTCAATTTTCTTGTGACCGCTGCTTTCGTCGAGTTGACCGCGACTTTCGTTGACCGGGCAAAATCGCTCCTTCTACCCTGCCGCCCCGGCTTCCTCGCCGGGCCGTTGCGCGCGGACGAAGGACTTTCCCATGAACAAGATGGAATTGATCGCCGCCGTGGCGGAGGAGGCCGATTTGCCCCGTAGCCGTGCCGGGGACTTGGTGGACGCCGTGTTCGGCGCCATCGAGCAGGCGCTGCGCGACGGTGAGGACGTCCGGCTTGTCGGGTTCGGCAGCTTCGCGCGGAGCGAACGTCGGGCCGCCACCGGCACCAACCCGCGCACCGGCGAGGTGCTGCGGATTCCATCCTCGGTCTCGGTGCGCTTCAAGGCCGGCAAGCGGCTGCGGGAGGCGGTGGGCGAGCGGTCTCGCGCAGGTAGGACGACCTTACCTTAGCGACCGTACAGCGTCGCCCGCGAGGAGCCGGTGTGCCCAGTGATATTCCCAAGCCGGGTTAGTGCGATGGCCTCGGCTCGCCGAGTTCGGCCAGGACGGCGCGCGCCTCTTGCAGATCGACCGTTCCGAAGCCTTCGGTGAACCAGTCGTAGACCGGCGCCAGCAGATCGAGCGCCTCGGTTCGTCGGTCTTGCCCGCGCCACAAGCGACCGAGGCTCGTTGCCGCGCGAAGCTCGAACAACTTGGCGGATTGCCCGCGCGCGATGTCGATCGCCGCACGCAGATCCCGTTCGGCGCCCCACGGATCGGGCTCAATGGTTTTCAGGAGCAGCTCGCCCCTGAGACGATGCAGCTCGGCATCAAGCCAGACTTCGCCAGGGCGGACGCTCAGCGTCAAACCGTTGTCCAAGCAGGCCAGGGCTTCCTCATCGCGGCCGGAGAAGATGAGGGCGTCCGCCAGCAAGAAATAGGAGTACTGAATCCACATCACATAGTTGACTGCGTGCATCGCCTCGAGAGCCGTGCGCATCTCGGTGACGCCGTCTTCGGATTCGCCGGCCCGTACGGCCAGCCATCCTTGGCTAACCCGGGCTACAAGTACGTACCTGAGGAAGGCCCAGTTCCACCGCCAACGATGCGGATTTTCCCGCGTGCTCCTGAAAGGCCGCCTCATCGCGAAAAACGACGCGGTTCATCCGAGCGAAATTAATGGAGAATATTGTACGCGCGGTTGGTCCGAGCTGGCCAATCTGTTCGCATGTTCTGGCATATTCCGCGGCCGCCTGCTCAAGGTAGCCGAGGCATCCGAGGCTGAATGCCGAGAACAACCGAGCGGTCACCTCGACCGTCATGACACCCAGGATCAGGCCGACGTCACCATCGGCATTGGTCTGACCAAGCTCAAGAGCCGACTTCGCGTCGGCGCGCGCGGCTTCAAAGCGTCCGGCCAGAAGCGACGAAAGCATCAGCAAGACGTGGCCGATTGAACGACCCGCCAAATTGCCTGAAGTTTCAGTGATCTCCATCAATTCTCGCGCATCGTGCCCGGCTGCCTCGTGCTCGCCGCGCTGCATCCGGTGGTACGACCTGTGATACAGCGCCCGGCTAAGCGAGGTGACGTCATCATGGCGGCGGAAAAGTTCGACGCCCCGTTCGAACCAGAACGCCGTGTCCGGATGGGTCGAGCCCTTTGTCAACGAAACAATATTCGCAAGGGCTCCCCAAAGCTCGGCTTCCAGAAGCCGGCGACGCGGACTTTCGGGAAGTGATTCGGCGAGCGCCAATCCACGGCGGAGCAGATTTTCCGTCTCGACAAATCCTGCCCGCCCGCTGAGACGCTCTCCGGCCGCACAATAGCAAGAGGCTGCTTTCTCGATCAGACCTGCGTTCGCGCAGTGATTAGCCCACCAAGGCCAACTTCGACCCGGCAACGCCATCGCGCTCCAGCATCTCGGCAACTCTTGCGTGGATCTCGGCCCGCCTGGCTCGAAGGAGGCTTTCATAGGCGACGTCCTGGACGAGGGCGTGCTTGAACACGTACCTGGCGTTCGGCGGCGCCCCGCGGCGGAACAGCAATCCCGAGGCGACCAGCTCGTCGAGCCCGTGCGTAAGCTGCGGTTCCGGCACCTGCGCGACGGCCGCGATCACGGAATGGGAAAACTCCCGGCCGATCACCGAACCGATCTGCGCGACCTGCTTGCCCGTCGTCAGCCGGTCGAGGCGGGCCATCAGCGAGGCTTGCAGTGTGTCGGGCACGGCGAGCGTGCCCGCGTCGAGTTCCGACGCCTCCTGCACCGTCTTGGTCAGCTCTTCGATGAACAGCGGCACGCCGTCGGCCTGCGCCACGATGCGGTCTAGCAGTGCCGGGGACAGCGCGTGACCTGTCGCGACCCGTGCGGCGAGCGCCATCGCGTCGGGTCGGTCGAGGCGACTCAGGGCTGCCAGGCTCACGGCGGAGCGGCCGAACCAGGGCGCCACGAAGTCCGGGCGGAAGGCGACGACCAGGAGCGCCGGAAGCTCGGGAATTCGCTCGATCAAGGCGTCGAGCAATTCGAGCGAGGTGGGGTCCGACCAGTGCGCGTCCTCGAACAGGATCAGCACTGGCTGCCGGCGTGCGATGTCTTCCAAGCGGCGGATCAGCGCGGCGAAAATCAGCTCCTTCCGCCGCTGCGGGCTCAGTTCCAGGGCCGGATAGCACCCTTCCATCGGGATCGACAGCAACGAGGCGAGCAGGGCCACGTCGTCCGGCGGTGGCGAAGGTGTCGCCAGCACTGCTTCGAGCTTCGCCAGACGATCCTCGGCGGTGTCGCCGCGGGTGAAGCCAGCCTCGTGCTCCAGTCGCGCGGTGATCGGGTAGAGCGCGCTGTCCTGATGATGCGGCGAGCAGAAGTAGCGCAGGCTGGCATGGGGCTCAGCGGCCAGCCGTTCCTCCAACGCCGCGAGCAGGCGCGATTTGCCGATGCCGGCCTCACCGGAGAGCAGCACGACCCGGCCCTCGCCGGCTTGCGCCTGCCGCCAGCGTCGGAGCAGGAGGTTCAACTCCTCCTCCCGGCCGACGAGCGGCGTGACCGCGCCCGCGTAGAGCGCCTCCGAGCGGCTGGCGATCCTGGAGCCCTGCCGCACTCGCCAGGCTTTTACGGGTTTCTCGAACCCCTTCAGCGCGACGGGGCCAAGCGCCTCCAGCTCGAACATTTCGCCGAGCTGCGCCCCGGTCGCCTCGCTCACCACGATCATGTCGGGCTCAGCCAGCGCTTGCAGCCGCGCGGCGAGGTTCAGCGTCTCGCCGATGGCCGGATGCTCGCGCGCGGCACCGGCTCCAATCAGGTCGCCGACCACGACGAGGCCGGTCGCGATGCCGATACGGACGGAAAACTTGTGCGGACGGATTGCGTCGAGCGCGGCGAGCGCGGCCCGGACCGCGCTGTCGGCGTGCGCCTCGTCGGTGTGGGGCCAGCCGAATTAGGCCAACACGCCGTCACCCATATACTTCGCGACGTAGCCGCGCTTGCCTGTCACCGCCGCGACCGCGCTCGTCCGGTAGGTGTCGAGCAACGCCCGGAGGTCTTCGGGATCAAGCTTCGTGGAGAGCGGCGTCGAGCCCACCAGATCGCAGAACAGCACCGTGATGTGCCTTCGCTCGGCCAGCACGGGGTCGCGGGCGGCCGGTTCGGGCTGGTCGTCGGCCGGGCCGACGCCCTCGCGCAGAGCGCCGATCGCGTCCAGCAGGCGGCGTCGATGGCCGACCGCGGTCACGCCGACATCCTGCAGATCCCGCGCGGTCAGCGACGGCAGGAGGTCGGCGCTGATCTCGTTCTCCCGGAACGCCGCCGCGTAGCGTTCGAGTCCCAACCCCCGCAGCCAGTCCGCGACGTCCATCGCCACCTCACGGCGCCATCTCCGCAGACCGGAGCATGTTCCCCCGCACCGATGCTGTCCAGCAATGACGCCCGCGCTAGGTGGCGAGGACTTGTTCCCGCCCGGTGTGGCGCGATACATGCCAGCGGGCGGAGGGCGGTTAGCTCAGCGGTAGAGCGTCTCGTTTACACCGAGAGGGCCGGCGGTTCGATCCCGTCACCGCCCATTCCCGCCCCCCATTTCCGCCATCGCGTGCCCCGCCGCGCTTGACGCTCGCGGCCCGGCGTCCTACACGCTGCCGCCTGTCGCTGCGGGTGTAGCTCAGTTGGTTAGAGCGCCGGCCTGTCACGCCGGAGGTCGCGGGTTCGAGCCCCGTCACTCGCGCCAGCGGCTCCCCGCCATTAGCATGTCCGCATCGCCCAGTGAGCGAGCCGTCGGGCTATGGCGGCGCCGAAGGGTTGGGTCTAAGGTCCGGCCGCGCGCGGCACCGCGGGGGTCGGGCGGATTTGAGGGTGCGCGGGGACCGAGATGCAACCAGTGCTGGACAACTACCTTCCCATCCTGGTGTTCATTGTCATCGCGGGCGTGATCGCCGTCGCGATGGTCGGCGGTTCGTTGCTCGCGGCGCGGCAGAAGCCGTACGCGGAGAAGCTGTCGGCCTATGAATGCGGCTTCGAGGCGTTCGACGACGCACGCCGCCGGTTCGACGTGCGGTTCTATCTTGTCGCCATCCTGTTCATCATATTCGACCTCGAGGTCGCCTTCCTGTTCCCCTGGGCGGTGAGCCTGTCGGATGTTGGCCTGTTCGGGTTCCTCTCGATGGTCGCCTTTCTTGGCGTGCTCACCGTCGGGTTTATCTATGAGTGGTGCAAGGGCGCCCTGGATTGGGAGTAGTCGCATGAGCGGTACCTCCGCACCCGCAATCGCCTGGAACCGCGACGCGCTGGCGCCCGGGCCGGAGCAGGACGCCGTGGTGAAGGGCATCACCGGCGAGATCACCGACAAGGGCTTCGTCGTCGCCAATCTTGATCGCGTGGTGAACTGGGCGCGCACCGGCAGCCTGTGGCCGATGACCTTTGGGCTGGCGTGCTGCGCCGTCGAGATGATCCACGCCTACATGCCGCGCTACGACCTCGACCGGCTCGGCGTCATCCCGCGCGCCAGCCCGCGCCAGAGCGACGTGATGATCGTCGCCGGCACGCTGACCAACAAGATGGCGCCGGCGCTGCGCAAGGTGTACGACCAAATGCCGGAGCCGCGATGGGTCATCAGCATGGGCAGCTGCGCCAACGGCGGCGGCTACTATCATTTCTCCTATTCCGTGGTGCGCGGCTGTGATCGCGTGGTGCCGGTCGACGTCTACGTTCCCGGCTGCCCGCCGACCGCCGAGGCGCTGGTCTACGGCATCATGCAGTTGCAGAAGAAGATCCGCCGCACCGGGACGATCCTTCGTGGCTGATAACGTGGAGACGCCGCCGTCGGCCGAGCAGGCGCTGGCCGACATCGTGGCGACGCTACCGGGCGTGACCTCGGTGCGGATCGAGCAGGGCGAGGTGGTCGCGCTGGCGGGGCGCGACGGCGTGGTCGCGACGCTGACCGCGCTGCGCGACGATCCGCGCTGCGCCTTCGCGCAGCTGATGGACCTCTGCGGCGTCGACTGGCCCGAGCGGCCCGAGCGGTTCGACGTGGTCTACAACCTGCTCTCGGTGGCGCTGAACCAGCGCGTGCGCGTGATCGTCACCACCGACGAGAGCACGCCGGTTCCCTCCGTGCATACCGTCTGGCCGTGCGCGACGTGGTGGGAGCGCGAGGCGTGGGATCTGTTCGGCATCGTGTTCTCGGGTCAGCCGGATCTGCGCCGCATCCTCACCGATTACGGCTTCGACGGGCATCCGATGCGCAAGGATTTTCCCCTGACGGGCTATGTCGAGGTTCGCTACGACGAGGAGCAGAAAGCGGTGGTCTATGCGCCGGTGCAGCTCACGCAGGACTGGCGGCACTTCGATTTCCTCTCGCCGTGGGAGGGGGTGACGACCCTGCCCGGCGACGAGAAGGTGTACGCCGAGCGCGGGATGCCGGCGACGACGACCAGGCCCGCCGAGGCACCGAAGGGTTGAGCAGATGAGCGACATCGATCCCGACGAGACCGTCGTCGAGGAGCCGGGCAGGCGGACGGTCGAGTTCGACAGCCACGCGATCAATTTCGGCCCGCAGCATCCGGCGGCGCACGGGGTGCTGCGGCTGATCCTCGAGATGGACGGCGAGGTGGTGGAGCGCGCCGATCCGCATATTGGGCTGTTGCATCGCGGTACCGAAAAGCTGATGGAGTACCGCACCTACATCCAGAACGTGCCGTATTTCGACCGGCTCGATTACGTCTCGCCGATGTGCGAGGAGCACACCTTCGTCCTGGCGGTCGAGAAGCTGCTCGGCATCGTCGTGCCGGAGCGGGCGCAGTGGATTCGCACGCTGTTCGCCGAGATCACCCGCGTGCTGAACCATCTGCTGAACGTGACCACCTACGCGCTCGACGTCGGCGCCATCACGCCGTCGCTCTGGGGCTTCGAGGAGCGCGAGAAGCTGATGGAATTCCACGAAGCCGCCTCGGGCGCGCGGCTGCACGCGAACTACTTTCGCCCCGGCGGCGTGAACCGCGACCTGCCGGCCGGCCTGACGGATCAGATCGCCGCCTGGGCCGAGACCTTTCCGAAATTCATCGACGATCTCACCGAGTTGCTGACCACCAACCGCATCTGGCTGCAGCGCCTGGTCGATATCGGCGTCATCAGCGCCGAGGACGCGCTGGCCTGGGGTTTCGCCGGGCCTTGCCTGCGCGCCAGCGGCGTGCCGTGGGATCTGCGCCGCGCGCAGCCCTACGACAAATATGCCGAGGTGGAGTTCGACATCCCAGTCGGCCGCAATGGCGACTGCTACGACCGCTATCTCGTGCGGATGGCGGAGATGCGCGAGAGCGTCAAGATCATCAAGCAGTGCCTGGCGAAGATGCGGCCCGGGCCGATCAAGGTGCGCGACAACAAATTCTCGCCGCCGCCGCGCGCCGAGATGAAGCGCTCGATGGAGGCGTTGATCCATCACTTCAAGCTTTTCACCGAAGGCTTCCACGTCCCGGCCGGCGCCACCTACACCGCGACGGAGAGCCCCAAGGGCGAGTTCGGCGTATATCTGGTTGCGGATGGAACCAACCGGCCGTATCGCTGCAAGATCCGGCCGACCGGCTTCGCCTTCCTGCAGGCGATGGACAAGCTGGCGAAACGACACATGCTGGCCGACGCGGTGGCGATCATCGGATCGCTCGACATCGTGTTCGGCGAGATCGACAGGTAGAGGCGCATGGTCGAGGATAACGGCGCGGATTTTGTGCAGCCCGCGAGCTTCGCGTTCGACGAGGAGAGCCGGGCGGAACTCGACCGCCACATCGCCAAATACCCGACCGGCAAGCAGGCGAGTGCGGTGCTGCCGGCGCTCTATCTCGTGCAGAACCAGATGAAGCGCGAGACCGGCAGCGCCTGGGTGCCGCGCGCGGCGATGGACGAGGTGGCGCGGCTGCTTGGGATGCCGCCGATCCGCGTCTACGAGGTCGCCACCTTCTACACGATGTTCAATCTGCGGCCCATCGGGACGTGGAATTTGCAGGTGTGCACCACGACGCCCTGCTGGCTGCGCGGGTCGGACGACGTGACCGCCGCCTGCCGCAAGTTCACCGGCATCGCGGGCTGGGGCGAGACGAGCGCCGACGGCGTGTTCACCATGACCGAGGTGGAATGCATCGGCGCCTGCGTCAACGCGCCGGTCTTGCAGGTGAACGACGATTTCTACGAGGATCTGGACGCCGAGCGGACGACCGCGCTGCTGGAGGCGCTGAGGCGCGGCGAGCCGCCGAAGCCCGGCTCGACGATCGGCCGGCAGACCTCCGCGCCCGAGGGCGGCCCGACGACCCTGACGACGCTCGACAATCTCGGCCCCCCCAATCCCGAGCCAGCCACGCCGGCGGAGTGATGCGATGCTGAGTGACAAGGACCGCATCTTCACCAACCTCTACGGCCAGCATGATTGGCGGCTGGCGGGCGCGCGGGCGCGGGGGGATTGGGACGGCACGGCGGCGATCCTGGCGCGCGGGCGGGACGCGATCGTCGACGAGATCAAGGCGTCCGGCCTGCGCGGGCGCGGCGGGGCGGGATTTCCGACCGGCATGAAATGGTCGTTCATGCCGAAAGTGTCGGATGGGCGGCCGCACTACCTCGTGGTCAACGCCGACGAGAGCGAGCCGGGCACCTGCAAGGACCGTGACATCATGCGTCACGATCCGCACAAGCTGGTCGAGGGTTGCCTCATCGCAAGCTTCGCGATGGGCGCGCACGCGGCCTACATCTACATCCGCGGCGAGTTCTACAACGAGGCGGTGAACCTCCAGCACGCGATCGACGAGGCGTACGAGGCCGGGCTGATCGGCAAGAACGCCTGCGGCTCCGGCTGGGACTGCGACGTTTTTCTCCACCGCGGTGCCGGCGCGTATATCTGCGGCGAGGAGACCGGGCTGCTCGAAAGCCTCGAGGGCAAGAAGGGAATGCCGCGCCTCAAGCCGCCTTTCCCGGCGGCGGTCGGCCTCTACGGTTGCCCGAGCACGGTCAACAACGTCGAGAGCATCGCCGTGGCGCCGACCATCATGCGGCGCGGCGCCGCGTGGTTCGAGGCGCTGGGCCGCCCGAAGAACTCGGGCACCAAGTTGTTCTGCATCTCCGGCCATGTGAACAAGCCGTGCAACGTCGAGGAAGAGCTCGGCATCCCGCTCAAGGAGCTGATCGACATCTATGCCGGCGGCGTGCGCGGCGGGTGGGACAATCTGCTGGCGGTGATCCCCGGCGGCGCGTCGGTGCCGCTGATCCCGAAGGAGATCTGCGACACGGTGCTGATGGATTTCGACAGCCTGCGCGACGTGAAGAGCGGGCTTGGCACGGCCGCGGTGATCGTGATGGACAAGTCGACCGACCTGATCCGCGCCATCGCCCGCCTCTCCCAGTTCTACAAGCACGAGAGCTGCGGCCAATGCACGCCGTGCCGCGAGGGCACCGGCTGGATGATGCGGGTGATGTACCGCATGGTGCAGGGCCGCGCGGAGCCGGAGGAGATCGACATTCTCGACCAGGTGACGCGCCAGGTGGAAGGCCACACGATCTGCGCGCTGGGCGACGCCGCGGCGTGGCCGGTCCAGGGCCTGATACGGCATTTCAAGCCGCTGATGCTGGAGCGCATCGCGGAGTACAAGGCGAAGCACGGGCGGCCGGTGCTGCCGATGGCGGCGGAGTAAGCGATGGCCAAGGTCACGGTCGACGGCATCGAGGTCGAGGTGCCGAACGGGTCCACTGTGCTGCAGGCCTGCGAGGCCGCGGGTAGGGAGATCCCGCGCTTCTGCTATCACGAGCGCCTGTCCATCGCCGGCAATTGCCGCATGTGCCTGGTCGAAATCGAGCGCGCCCCGAAGCCGGTGTCGTCCTGCTCGTTCCCCGTTGCCGACAACATGGTGGTCAAGACCGACAGCCCGATGGTGCGCAACGGGCGGCGCGGTGTGATGGAGTTCCTGCTCATCAACCACCCGCTCGACTGTCCGATCTGCGACCAGGGCGGCGAGTGCGACCTGCAGGACCAGGCGCTCGGCTACGGCATGGACCACTCGCGTTACAACGAGAACAAGCGCGCGGTGCAGGACAAGGATCTCGGCCCGCTGGTCAAGACGGTGATGACGCGCTGCATTCAATGCACGCGCTGCATCCGCTTCGTCAGCGAGGTGGCCGGCGTGCCCGATCTCGGCGCCACGGGGCGCGGCGAGAGCATGGAGGTCGGCACCTATGTCGAGCGGGCGCTCGGCTCGGAGCTGTCGGGCAACATCATCGATCTCTGCCCGGTCGGTGCGCTGACCTCCAAGCCGTACGCATTCACCGCGCGGCCCTGGGAGCTCAAAAAGACCGACAGCATCGACGCGCTGGACGCGGTCGGGACCAACATCCGCATCGACAGCCGCGGGCCGGAGGTGTTGCGCATCCTGCCGCGCATCAATAACGATGTGAACGAGGAGTGGCTCGGCGACAAGTCACGCTTCTTCGTAGACGGCCTCAAGCGGCGGCGGCTGGACCGGCCCTGGGTGCGGCGCGGCGGCAAGCTGGTGCCGGCGTCGTGGGCCGAGGCGTTCGAGGCGATCGCCGAGCGCGTGCAGGACCTGCCGGGCGAGCGGATCGGCGCGGTGGCGGGCGACCTGTGCGACGCCGAGAGCATGTTGGCGCTGAAGGAGCTGATGGCGTCGCTGGGCTCGGCCAATCTCGACTGCCGCCAGGACGGCGCGCGGCTCGATGCGTCGCGGCGCGATTTCTACCTGTTCAATTCCTCCATCGCGGGCATCGAGGAGGCTGATGCGTTGCTTCTCGTCGGCAGCAATCCGCGCCACGAGGCGCCGGTGCTCAACGCCCGCATTCGCAAGCAGTGGCTGCACACCAACATGCCGATCGGCGTGATCGGCCCGGCGACGGACCTTACCTACCACGCCGCTACGCTGGGCGACGGCCCCGGCGCGATCTCCGCGCTGCGCGACGACGGGTCGCATCATTTCGCGCCGCTGCTGCGCGATGCGAAAAAGCCGATGATCGTCGTCGGGCAGGGCGCGCTGCGCCGGCCCGATGGCGCCGCGGTGCTCGCGGCGTGCTGGAAGCTGGCGGCCGAATTTGGCGCGCTGAGCGCGGGATGGCACGGCTTTAACGTGCTGCACACGGTGGCGGCGCGGGTGGGTGGGCTCGATCTCGGCTTCGTGCCAGGGCCGGGCGGGCGGGGCTTCGAGGCGATGCTGGGCGGGCGCGTGGACGTGCTCTGGCTGCTCGGCGCGGACGAGTTCGACACCGCGCGCATCGGCGCGGACACGTTCGTCGTCTATCAGGGCCATCACGGCGACCGAGGTGCGGCGCGGGCCGACGTGATCCTGCCCGGCGCGGCGTTCACGGAGAAACCCGGCACCTACGTCAACACCGAGGGGCGGGTGCAGCGCGGGCTGCTCGCGGTCCATCCGCCGGGCGAGGCGCGCGAGGATTGGCGCATCCTGCGCGCGTTTAGCGAAGTGATCGGGCGCACCCTGCCGTACGACGATCTTCCGGCGCTGCGGCGGAGGCTGGAGCAGGTGAACCCGGTGTTCGCCCGCATCGGCTTTCTCCCGCGCTTCGGCGCCAATGACGAGAGCGGCCCGGCCGGCGACCCGGGCGCCATGAGCGCCGCGCCGTTCGCTCCGGCGGTGGCGAACTACTACCGGACCGACCCGATCACCCGAGCCAGCCCGACGATGGCGGCGTGCACGGAGATCTACGTTGCCCCCACGCTGCAGGCGGCGGAGTAGCGCGGGATGAGCGATTTCTTTTTCGCCACCACTGGCGGACGGGTCATCCTCACCTTCGCCGAGGCGCTGGCGCTATTGGTGCCGCTGCTCATCATGGTGGCGTATCTCACCTACGCCGAGCGCAAGGTGCTTGCCGCGATCCAGCTGCGGCGCGGGCCGAACGTGGTCGGGCCGTTCGGCCTGCTGCAACCCTTCGCCGACGCGATCAAGATGCTGATGAAGGAGACGGTCATCCCGTCGGGATCGAACCGTCTGCTGTTCCTGATGGCGCCGATGCTCACCTTCGGCCTCGCGATGGTCGCCTGGGCGGTGATCCCGGTGAACGAGGGCTGGGCGATCGCCGACATCAACGTCGGCATCCTCTATCTGTTCGCGATCAGCTCGCTCGGCGTCTACGGCATCATCATCGCGGGCTGGGCGAGCAACTCGAAATACGCCTTCCTCGGCGCCATGCGCAGCGCCGCGCAGATGGTCAGCTACGAGGTTTCGATCGGCTTCGTCATGGTCAGCGTGCTGCTCTGCGTCGGCAGCCTGAACCTGACCGACATCGTACTGGCGCAGCGGACCGTATGGTTCTGCCTGCCCCTGTTCCCAATGTTCATCGTGTTCTTCATCTCGACCCTGGCGGAAACCAACCGCTCGCCGTTCGATCTGCCGGAGGGCGAGAGCGAGATCGTCGCCGGCTTCTTCGTCGAGTACAGCTCCCTTTCGTTCGGGCTGTTCTTTCTCGGCGAATACGCGAACATGATCCTGATGAGCGGGCTGACCACCATCCTGTTCCTCGGCGGGTGGCTGGCGCCGTTCGGCGTGGTGCCTTTCACGTGGATACCAGGGCCGATCTGGTTCATCCTCAAGGTCTGCTTCTGCCTGTTCGTGTTCATCTGGGTGCGCGGCACGTTTCCCCGCTACCGCTACGACCAGCTCATGCGCCTGGGCTGGAAGGTGTTCCTGCCGTTGTCGCTGCTCTGGCTGGTGCTCACCGCCGGCGCGTTGATGCTGTTCGGCTGGCTGCCCCATGCTCCCGCTTGATTCTCTCTGCCTTGATCGGACATCGCCCGGGGTCTATCCCGCGTCGCGAGGAGGAGCCTGACACATGGCGTTCCTGGACCGCGCCGCGCGAAGCATGTTGCTGGGCGAGCTCGCCGCCGGCATGGCGCTCACCCTGCGCTATCTCTTCACGCGCAAGGCGACCATCAACTACCCGTACGAGAAGGGACCGCTCAGCCCGCGCTTCAAGGGCGAGCACGCGCTGCGCCGCTACCCGAACGGCGAGGAACGCTGCATCGCCTGCAAGCTCTGCGAGGCGATCTGCCCGGCGCAGGCCATCACAATCGAGGCCGAGCCGCGCGACGACGGCTCGCGCCGCACCACGCGCTACGACATCGACATGACGAAGTGCATCTACTGCGGGTTGTGCGAGGAATCCTGCCCGGTGGACGCCATCGTCGAGGGGCCGAACTTCGAGTTCGCCACGGAGACGCGCGAGGAGCTCATGTACGACAAGGCGAAGCTGCTGGACAACGGCGATCGCTGGGAACCGGAGCTCGCGCGGCGGCTCGAGCTGGACGCGCCGTACCGATGATAGCGACCATCGCCTTCTACGTGTTCGCCGTCATCCTGCTGGTCTCGGCGGCGATGGTGGTGAGCTCGCGCAATCCGGTGCACTCGGTGCTGTTCCTGATCCTCGCCTTCTTCAACGCGGCGGGCCTGTTTCTCATCGCGGGCGCCGAGTTCCTGGCGATGATCCTGCTGATCGTCTACGTCGGCGCGGTCGCGGTGCTGTTCCTGTTCGTGGTGATGATGCTCGACGTGAACTTCGCCGAGCTGCGCAGCGGCTTCCAGCGGTACTTACCCGTGGGAGCGACGATCGGCGCCGTGCTGCTCATCGAGCTGGTGCTGGTGGTGGGCGGCTGGAGCATCGCGCCCGATAGTTCCGCACTGCGCTTCGCGCCGAACCCGGTCGGCGTGCACAACACGGCGGCGCTCGGGCGGCTGCTCTACACGGATTACGTGTTCCTGTTCCAGGCGGCCGGGCTCGTGCTGCTGGTGGCGATGATCGGCGCCATCGTGCTCACCTTGCGCGACCGCAAATCCTCGCGCCACCAGATCATCCGGATACAGAACTCGCGCACAGTCGAAGAGACGCTGGAGATGGTGCGCGTATCGCTCGGCGCCGACGTCAACACGCTGGGCATCTACCGGCCCAAGGTCGCGGAACCGGCAGAGCAACTGGCGGACGAGACCCAGAGCGAGGCGCTGCTCGGCCCTCATGACGATGGCGGCGGGCATGGCGGAGGCGGCGCACATCACGCGCCGGAGGTGCGCTAGATGCAGGCGCTCAGCGCGCTGCCTGTCGGGCTCGGACATTACTTGACGGTCGCAGCGATCCTGCTGGTGCTCGGCGTGTTCGGAATATTCTTGAACCGCAAGAACGTCATCATCATCCTGATGTCGATCGAGCTCATCCTGCTGTCGGTCAATCTCAACCTGGTGGCGTTCTCAGCGGCCCTCGGCGATCTCGTCGGCCAGGTATTCGCCATGTTCGTGCTTACCGTCGCGGCCGCCGAGGCGGCCATCGGGCTGGCCATCGTCGTCGTGTATTTCCGCAACCGCGGCTCGATCCAGGTCGAGGACGTCAATCTGATGAAGGGCTGACGCGATGATCTACGCCGTCGCTGTCTTCGCCCCGCTGCTGGGCGCCATCGTATCCGGGCTGCTCGGCCGCGCCATCGGCGACCGGGCGGCGGAGGCGGTGTCGATCCTGGTCATGGTGGTGGCCGCGATCTGCGGGGTGCTGTCCTTCGTCTGGATCGGCTTTTTGCACGAGCCGGACGGCACCGTCGATATCGGCAATTGGGTGGAATCCGGCTCGTTCCGCGCGTCCTGGACCCTGCGTTACGACACGCTGTCGGCGGTGATGGTCGGCATGGTGACGTTCGTCTCGATGCTGATCCACATCTACAGCGTCGGCTACATGGAGCACGACGCGTTCCCGCGCTACCGCTTCTTCGCCTATCTGAACCTGTTCACCTTCTTCATGCTGATGCTGGTGACCTCGGACAACCTGCTCCAGCTGTTTTTCGGCTGGGAGGGCGTCGGCCTCGCGAGCTACCTGCTGATCGGCTACTGGTACGATCGGCCGACCGCCAACGCCGCGGCGATCAAGGCGATGATGGTCAACCGCATCGCCGACCTGCCCTTCGCGGTCGGCATCGCGTTGGTGTTCCTGACGTTCGGCTCGATCGAGTTCCCGATCGTCTTCGGCGGCATCCAGCAGCACATGAACGACACCTATCATCTGCTCGGTGCGGACTGGCGCTCCTACGAGGTGATCGGCTTCCTGCTGTTCATCGGCGCGATGGGCAAGTCGGCGCAGATTTTCCTCCATACCTGGCTGCCCGACGCGATGGAGGGGCCGACGCCGGTTTCCGCGCTGATCCATGCCGCGACGATGGTGACGGCGGGCGTGTTCCTGATGGCTCGGATGTCGCCGATCATGAGCTACGCGCCGGGCGCGCTCGCTTTCGTCACGATCATCGGCGGCACCACCTCGCTGTTCGCCGCGACCATCGGCTGCACCCAGTTCGACATCAAGAAGGTGATCGCCTACTCGACCTGCTCGCAGCTCGGCTACATGTTCACCGCGGCGGGCGTCGCGGTGTACCAGGCGTCGATCTTCCATCTGTTCTGCCACGCCTTCTTCAAGGCGCTGCTGTTCCTCGGCGCGGGCGCGGTGATCCACGCCGTCTCGGGTGAGCAGGACATGCGCAAGATGGGTGGGCTGTGGAAGAAAATCCCGATCACCTACGTGGTGATGTGGGTCGGCTCCTTGGCGCTCGCCGGCATCTTTCCGTTTGCCGGCTACTTCTCCAAGGACGCGATCCTGGAAGCGGCGTACGCGGCCGGTGGCGTGGGCTATTACGGCTTCTGGTGCGGCCTGCTGGCCGCCGGCCTGACCGCGTTCTATTCCTGGCGCGTCATCATCATGACCTTCCATGGGCCATCTCGGATGGACGATCACGTCGAGGAACATGTGCACGAATCGCCGTGGGTGATGATGGGGCCGTGCATCGTGCTGGCCATCGGCGCGCTGGTGGCCGGGTTCAGCCTGCGCCACGAATTCATCGGCGAGGGCTGGCCGGACTTCTGGCGCGACAGCATCGTCATCACGGCGAGCAACCACGTGCTCGCCAACATGGAGGAGCTGCCCGGCTGGGTCGGCATCGCGCCGACCGTGGTAGGACTGATCGGGATCGCGACGGCCTATACGTTCTACATGTTCGTCCCGTCGCTGCCGGAGCGGATGGCCAGCGCGTTCCGGCCGATCTATCTGCTGTTCTACAACAAGTGGTATTTCGACGAAATCTACGACGCGCTGTTCGTCCGCCCGGGCTTCTGGGTGGCGCGCACCCTCTGGCAGGTCGGCGACGCGACCTTGATCGACGGCGTGCCGAACGGCATGGCCGCGGTGACCGTCGACGGCGCGCGGGGGGTCTCGAAAATCCAAACCGGGTCGATCGCGGTCTACGCCTTCGTCATGCTGATCGGCGTCGTGCTGCTGGTCGCCCTCTACTTGTTGATCCGGTGACAGAATGAACCAGGTGGGCTTTCCCCTGCTCTCGCTGATCACGTGGCTGCCGTTGGTGGGCTGCGTGGTCATCCTATCGGTGCGGGGTGACGAGCAGACGGTGGCGTCCAACGCGCGCTGGACCGCGCTGTGGACCAGCCTGATCGTGTTCGGGCTGTCGCTGCTGCTGTGGGCGAAGTTCGACACCAACGAGCCTGGTTTCCAGTTCGTCGAGAACGTCCCCTGGCTGCCGGAATACGGCGTCGGCTACAAGCTGGGGGTGGACGGGATCAGCGTGCTGTTCGTGCTGCTCTCCACCCTGCTCACGCCGATCTGCATCCTCTCGGCCTGGGAAGTGATCCGCACCAGCGTGCGGGAGTTCATGCTCGTCTTCCTGATCCTCGAGACGATGATGGTGGGGATGTTCTCCGCCCTCGATTTCGTCGTGTTCTACATGTTTTTCGAGGGCGTGCTGATCCCGATGTACCTGATCATCGGCATCTGGGGCGGCCCGCGCAGGGTCTATTCGGCGGTGAAGTTCTTCCTCTACACGCTCACTGGCTCCGTATTGATGTTGTTGGCGCTGCTGATGATGTGGTTCCAGGCCGGCACCACGGATATCAGCGTGCTGCTGCACGCGCAGTTCGCGCCGACGTTGCAGACCTGGCTGTTCCTCGCCTTCCTTGCGTCGTTCGCGGTGAAGGTGCCGATGTGGCCGGTGCACACCTGGTTGCCGGACGCGCATGTCGAGGCGCCTACGGCGGGCTCGGTCATTCTGGCCGGCGTGCTGCTGAAGATGGGCGCGTACGGCTTCCTGCGCTTCTCGGTGCCGATGCTGCCCCAGGCGAGTGCGATGTTCGCGCCGATGATGTTCGCGCTATCGGTCGTCGCGGTGATCTACACGGCATTGGTGGCGCTGGCGCAGACCGACATGAAGAAGCTGATCGCCTATTCCTCGGTGTCGCACATGGGGGTGGTGACGATCGGCATCTTCACGATCAACATGCAGGGCGTCTCCGGCGCGATCTTCCAGATGCTGTCGCACGGCATTGTCTCCGCCGCGCTCTTCCTGGTCGTCGGCGTGCTCTACGACCGGCTGCACACGCACGAGATCGCCCGCTTCGACGGTCTGGCCGACCGAATGCCGCGCTACGCGCTCTTTTTCATGTTGTTCAGCCTGGCGAGCATCGGCCTGCCGGGTACCTCGGGGTTTGTCGGCGAGTTCCTGGTGATCGTCGGCTCGCTGCAGGTGAATTTCTGGCTGGCCCTGCTGGGCGGGATGGGGATGATCCTGGGGGTTGCCTATACGCTCTACCTGTATCGCCGGATCATCTACGGCCGGATCACGCGCGACGACCTGAAGAACATCCTGGATCTGTCACCGCGCGAGATTGCGGTGTTCGCGCCGCTGGTGGTGCTGACCCTGTGGATGGGCATCGTCCCATCCAGCTTCACTCGCTTCTGGGATGCCAGCGTGGGCGCGATGGTGGAGCAGCACACGGCGGCGCTCGCATCCGAGGTCAAGGTCGCGAAGGCCGTGCCGGACGCGGCGATTTCGGGCGGGGTGATGCGCTGATGAACTGGGCTCTCGCCATTCCCGAGATCGTGCTCAGCGTGTGCGGCATGGGCATCCTAATCGTCGGCGTGCTGCGCCGGCAGGATAGCACGTTCCTGTGCAGCATGTTGACGCTCGGCGCGTTCCTGCTGACCGCGATCCTCAGCGTCTCGGCGGTGAACGGCATCGGCTATCACGGACAGTTCGTGATCGATCCGTTCAGTGCCTTCGTCAAGCTGCTGATCCTCGCCGGCGCGGCGCTCTGCCTCATTCTGTCGCTCGACTACAACCGGCGCCAGCGCATCGCGCGCTTCGAGTTCCCGGTGCTGATGCTGTTCTCGGTCGTCGGCATGATGGTCATGGCGTCGGCCAGCAATCTGATGACGCTGTATCTCGGGCTCGAACTGCAATCGCTGGCGCTCTACGTGCTGGCGGCGTTCGCGCGCGACGACGTGCGCTCGTCGGAGGCCGGGCTCAAGTATTTCGTGCTCAGCGCGCTCGCCACCGGGCTGCTGTTGTATGGCATTTCGCTGATCTACGGCTTCGCCGGCACGATGGATTTCACGCAGATCGCGCGCGCCGCCTCCGATCCGGTGCACGCCTCGCCGGGGCTCGTGGTCGGCATCGTCTTCGTGCTGGTCGGGCTGGCGTTCAAGATTTCCGCCGTGCCGTTCCACATGTGGACACCGGACGTTTACGAGGGCGCGCCGACGCCGGTGACGCTGTTCTTCGGCACCTCGCCGAAAGTGGCGGCGATCGCGGTGATGGTGCGGGTGATGGTGCATCCGTTCGGCCACCTGACGGGGCAGTGGCACACGCTCGTGGTGATCGTTTCCATCGCCTCGATGATCTGGGGCGCGGTGGCGGCGATCGGCCAGGCCAACATCAAGCGGATGATGGCATTCAGCGCGATCGGTCACATGGGCTACGCGCTGATCGGCCTGGCCGCGGGCACCGCCGCGGGCATTCGCGGCCTGCTGGTCTACATGGTGATCTACGTGTTCATGACGGCGGGCGCGTTCGCCTGCATCACCGCGATGCGTCGCGGCGGCCGGTCGGTCGAGATGATCGCCGACCTCAACGGCCTGGCACGCAACGATCCGGCGCTGGCCGGGGCGATGGCGGTGGCGATGTTCAGCCTCGCCGGCATCCCGATCCTGTCCGGCTTCTTCGCCAAGCTCTATATTTTTCTCGCGGCGGTGCAGGCCGGGATGTGGGCGCTGGCGATCATCGGCGTGCTGACCAGCGTGGTGGGCGCCTTCTATTATCTGCGCGTCATCAAAGTGATGTATTTCGACGCCCCTGCCGAGCGGTTCGACGCCCGCTCGCCTTCGCTCACCTTCGTCGCCGCGGTGACGACCCTCTTCACGACCTTCTTCTTTCTGTTCCCGGCCCCCGTGGTGGGCGCGGCGCAGGCGGCGGCGCAGGCGCTGTTCGGCTAGGCCGCTCCGGGCAAGTTCGTGTAGGTTTCCAGCCATGAGCGACAGCACGAACGCCCTGATCTTGGCCGCCCTGGACGGCCTGAAGGCCGGGCAGGCCAAGCTTGAGATAGGACAGGCCAATCTGCGGGTCGAAGCCATGGGCCGCATGGACCGGCTACCGCTTGGGGACATCGTTAGCGCGATGCGCGGCCAGATCCAGCGCTTGCAGACCGATGTGCGTCACCTGAAGGGCGAACCCTAGCCGGAAGGCGGCCGTTCCATGCTCCTCGTCGTCGACGCCGGAAACACCAACGTCGTGTTCGCGGTCCATGACACGTCCTGGCGTGGCGTCTGGCGGATCGCCACCGAGGCGCAGCGCACCTCCGACGAATACGCGGTCTGGCTGCTGGCGCTGTTCCAGCATTCCGGCTTGAGGCCGGCCGACATCGAGCGGGCGGTGATCGGCACGGTGGTGCCGGCCGCGCTGTACCATCTCCGCCGGCTCTGTCGCGACTGGTTCGCCGTCGAACCGCTGGTCACGCGGGCGACGCTCGACTGGGGTTTCGAGATCCGGATCGATAATCCCGAGGAGGTCGGCGCCGACCGGTTGCTGAACTCGCTGGCGGCACACCGCCGCTTCGGCGGCCCGCTGGTGATCGTGGATTTCGGCACCGCGACCACCTTCGACGTGGTGGACAAGGATGGCGGCTACCTCGGCGGCGTGATTGCTCCCGGCATCAACCTGTCGATCGAGGCGCTACACCAGGCAGCGGCGCGATTGCCGCGGATCGGCATCGGCCGGCCGCAGGCGGTGATCGGCCGAGGCACGGTCGCGGCAATGCAGTCCGGCGTGTACTGGGGCTACGTCGGCTTGGTGGAAGGACTCATCACCCGCATCAAGGCCGAATATGGCGGCCCATTGCGTGTGGTGGCGACGGGCGGCCTCGCGCCCCTGTTCGCCGAGGGCACCACGATGATCGAAGTGATCGAGCCCGATCTCACGCTCGACGGGCTGCGGCTGTTGGCGGAGCGCAACCCCGCGCCCACATTACCTCGTGACAGACGGGCCCTGCACGACAGCGATTGAGGATAACCAGACCAAATATGGACGCGGCAAGCGGTGATCTGGCCTTCCTGCCCTTGGGCGGGACGGGCGAGATCGGCATGAATCTCAACCTGTACCGCTGCGGCGGCAAATGGCTGGCGGTGGATTGCGGGATCGGCTTCGGCGGCTCCGAGATGCCGGAGGTCGACGTGATGATGGCCGACCCCGGCTTCATCGCCGAGCGACGTGACAGGCTGGTCGGGCTCGTCATCACCCACGCCCACGAGGACCATATCGGTGCGGTGGCCTGGCTATGGCCGCAGCTGCGTTGTCCGGTCTACGCGACGCCGTTCGCCGCCGCCGTGCTGCGGCGCAAGCTCGGCGAGGTGCAGCTTCAGCGCGACGTGAAGCTGCACGTGGTCGAGCCGGGCGGGACCATCGAGCTCGCCCCTTTCGCGCTAACCTTCGTGCGGGTATCGCACTCGATCCCCGAGGCGCAGTCGCTCATTATTCGCACGCCGCACGGCACCATCCTGCACACCGGGGATTTCAAGCTCGATCCCAAGCCGCTGGTCGGCCCGACTACGGACGAGGCGGCGTTGGCGCGGCTCGGCGAAGAGGGCGTGCTGGCGATGGTGTGCGATTCCACCAACGCGATGGTGGAGGGGCATTCCGGTTCGGAGGCGGAGGTGCGGCAGAGCCTGTGCGCGCTGATCCGCGACATCAAGGGCCGGGTAGCGGTGACGTGCTTCGCGAGCAACGTCGCCCGGGTCGAGTTCGATCGCTTGCGCCGCGCGCGACGCGGGGCGCAGCGTCGCCGTCGTGGGACGCAGTCTGCGCAATCTCGACGCGGCGGCGCGCGAGTGCGGCTATCTGCGGAACGTTCCGGAGTTTGTTCCCGAGGACGCGGCGGGCTCGATCCCCGACGACAATCTGCTGATCCTAATTACCGGCAGTCAGGGTGAGCCGCGCAGCGCGCTGGCGCGGGTCGCCATGGACACGCATCCGAACATCGCGCTCGGCGAGGGCGACACGGTGATCTTCAGCAGCCGCATGATCCCCGGCAATGAGCGGGCGATCGGCACCGTGCAGGACAATTTGGTCCGCCGCGGCGTGCGGCTGATGACCGACATGGACCATCTGGTTCATGTGTCGGGTCATCCGGCGCGCGACGAGCTGCGCAAGCTTTACCGGCTGGTCAAGCCGCGCTACGCGGTGCCGGTGCATGGGGAGTGGCGGCATTTGTCGGCGCACGCGGCGCTGGCGCAGGAGGCGGGCGCCACGCCGATGCTGCTCGAGGACGGCGACATCCTGCAGTTGGCTCCTGGGCGTGCCGAGGTGATCGACAGCGCGCCGGTCGGCCGGCTGGTGTTGGACGGCGCGCGATTGGTTCCGCTGACAGGCAAAGTGCTCTCGGCGCGGCGGCGGATGCTGTTCAACGGCGTGGTGGTGGCAAGCCTCGCCGTGGACGAGGCGGGGCGTATCCTGGGCCGGCCGCGAATCAGCGCGCCGGGCCTGTTCGACGGCGACGACCCGGATACCGACGAGATCGCCGGCGAGTTCGCCGCCGCCCTCGCCGACCTGCCGGCGCCGTTACGACGGGACGATGCGGGGCTCACCGACGCGGCACGGGCGGCATTGCGTCGGGCGATCGGCCGGCGGGTGCAGAAGCGCCCTCTGGTCGATATTCACCTGCTGCGAGTTTGAGGTCCCGTGAACTGGTTCACCGGTGCCGTTCTGTATGTGCTGATCTGGTGGATCGTGCTGTTTGCGGTGCTGCCCGTGGGGACGCAGCCGGTATCCGAGGCTGACGAGCACACTGGCTGGCGCGGCACGCCCGCGCGACCACGCCTAGCGCTCAAGGCGCTTGTCACTACCGCAATCGCAGTGCTGATTTGGCTGGGCGCCTTCGCACTGATCACCAGCGATTGGGTAAGCTTCCGTCATGGCTGGCTGGTGCTTCAAGATTAGGCACAATGCCCGGACCAGAGCACTCGCGGTTCAATATTGGGCAAATCACGACCACTCAAGCGATATTCCGTCGAATAAATTGAATTTGGCTCTGGACTATAGGGCGCTATTCAGCAATCATCACGGCTAGAACGAGGAGTGCTCCTCATCCTGCCGTGTGACTGGCGTTTCCTCCCTAAACTTGGCCCCTCTACGCGCCAGTAGCGTGTCGGGCCCGTTCCTTGTTAATCAGTTGCCGCATTCGAGTCACGCGGTTTCGGTCCAACAATGGGCTTTCACGATCAATTCATTGCGCCGATCTATTGTGCGGCGCACAAAAATACACGCTCGAGCGCCGCACGTCGCAAGGAAGCGGATGCGAGCGGGACGGCGAGGATCGATGACCTCACCACTTGCCGCGCGGTGTTTGCCGGCTGGGTGTTCCTCTACCACCTCAATCTGCATCTCGACCCAGCTGGCTTCGGGTTCCTGACACCTCTGGTCAGGCGCGGCTATCTCGGGGTGGACGGGTTTTTCATTCTCTCCGGGCTGGTGCTGGCCTATGCGCATCCGGCACTGACCTGTGGCCCGGCGGATATGGGTCGGTTCTGGGTGAAGCGGCTGCGGCGCATCTATCCGGTGCATGTAGCGATGGTCGGGCTGCTCGCGCTGATGCTGGCCGCCGGGTCCGCCGCCGGACTGCCGCCACGCGATCCGGGCCGGTTCGGCATGGGCGAGCTCGCGCGCCATCTGCTGCTGATCCACGGTTGGGGGCTGAGCGGGCGCTGGGCGTGGAACTATCCCTCGTGGTCGATCAGCACGGAATGGGCGGGCTATCTCGCGTTTCCGCTGCTGTGGCTCGCGTTGCGCCGGGTGCGCCCCGGTGCATGCTTGGCGGTGGCCGTCGCCATGCTGGGATTGGTCGCCGTCGTGGATGGACGCGCCGGGCCGGTCGGGCTCAATCTGACCTATGAGGGCGCGCTCGGCCGGTTCTTTCCCGAATTCGTCGCGGGCATGGCGGCGGTGCGGATCGTCGGCCTGGTCGAGCGGCGGGTGAGCGGGCCGGCGCTTGCCTCGGCGGGGGTCGGTCTGGCGGTTCTTGCGCAGTTGCTGACGCGGGACTGGGTGATTGTCGCCGGCCTTTGGCTGGTGCTCGCCGGTTTGCTGGTCGCGGGGCGGCAAGGTAGGGGGGCGGCGCTGGCGCGCGTTCCCGGGATGCTATGGCTCGGCGGCGTATCCTATGCCTTCTACATGAGCTTCGCCGTGGTGGAGACCGGGCAGGCCCTGGTTTGGCGGCGGCTCGGCGTTGCGCCCGCGGACTGGCCGTTGGTGTATGTCGTCGAAACCACCGCGCTGAGCTTGGCGCTGGCGACGCTCGCATGGTGGTTCGTGGAGCGGCCGGCGTTGCGGTTGGGGCGGCATCTGGCGGTGCGGCGTCCGGGCGTTTAGGGTCCGGCCGCGACTGATCCCAGGGATTGCAGATCGATGCGCCTGTCACACGGCTTCGTGCCCACGCTGAAGGAGACCCCGGCCGAGGCGCAGATCGCCTCGCACCGATTGATGCTGCGCGCCGGATTGGTGCGGCAGACCTCGGCAGGCATCTACGCCTGGCTGCCGCTCGGCTTGCGCGTGCTGCGCAATATCGAGCGGATCGTGCGCGAGGAGCAGGACGCGGCGGGCGCGCAGGAACTGCTGATGCCCACCATTCAGCCCGCCGAATTGTGGAAGGAGAGCGGGCGGTACGAGGATTACGGCAAAGAGATGCTCCGCATCAGGGACCGCCACGAGCGCGAGATGCTCTATGGCCCGACCAACGAGGAGATGATTACCGATTTGCTGCGCCAGTCGGTGAAGTCGTACCGAGAGCTGCCGCAGATTCTCTATCACATCCAATGGAAGTTCCGCGACGAGGTGCGCCCGCGCTTCGGCGTGATGCGCGGGCGCGAGTTCCTGATGAAGGACGCCTACAGCGTCGACCTAGACTATGCCGGCGCGGTCATCAGCTATCGCAAGATGATGCTCGCCTACATGCGGACGTTCCAGCGGCTCGGCCTCAAGGCGATCCCGATGGTGGCGGATACCGGCCCGATCGGCGGTGATCTCAGCCACGAGTTCATCATCCTGGCATCGACCGGCGAGAGCCAAGTGTATTACGACGCGGCATTCGAGGAGATCGACTATTCCTCCGGCGCGTTCAGCCACGACAGTGCCGAGGATTTGCAGCGGTTCTTCGAGCAGATGACGACGCACTACGCCGCGACCGACGAGAAGCACGATGCGAACGCATGGGCCGAGGTCGCGACCGAGCGGCGGCGCGAGGGGCGTGGCATCGAGGTCGGCCATATTTTCTACTTTGGCACGAAGTATAGCGAGCCGATGGGCTTCAAGGTGGCCGGGCCGGACGGCAAGCAGGTTGCGGCCGAGATGGGCAGCTACGGGATCGGCGTGAGCCGGCTGGTCGGCGCGGTGATCGAGGCGAGTCACGATGCGGACGGCATCGTGTGGCCGGACAGCGTGGCACCGTTCAAGGCGGCGATCCTCAACCTCAAGCGCGGCGACGCGGCCTGCGACCGCATCTGCGAGGAGATCTACCGCAAGCTCGGCGGCGACGTGCTGTATGACGATCGCGATGATCGCGCGGGAGTGAAATTCGCCGACGCGGATTTGATGGGCCATCCGTGGCAGATCGTCGTCGGCCCGCGCGGCGCGGCGGCCGGGAAGGTGGAGCTGAAGCGGCGCGCGAGCGGGCAGCGCGAGGAACTCTCGATCGAGGACGCGCTCGCGCGTATCGCCTGAGCATGTTCAACGCCTTTGAGCGTGCGGTCGCGGGCCGCTACCTGCGTGCCCGGCGGGGCGAGCGGTTCGTCTCGGTGATCGCCGGGTTCTCCCTGGTCGGCATCGCGCTAGGCGTCGCCACGCTGATCATCGTGATGAGCGTGATGGGCGGATTCAAGGTGGATTTGCTGAGCCGCATCTTGGGTTTCAACGGCCATCTCGGCGTGTTCGCCGCGCGCGGCGCGCCGCTGACCAACTACCAAGACATCGTGCAGCGCATCCGCGCGGTGCCCGGCGTGGTGTCGGCGATCCCGGTGGTCGATGGGCAGGTGCTGCTCACCGACAATCGCGGCCAATCGACGGGCGGGCTGGTGCGCGGGATCTCCGAGAAGGACCTTGAAGGGCTGCACGCGGTCAGCAGCCATATTCTCGCCGGCAGCCTCAATGATTTCCACGGTGAGGACGCCATCGCGGTCGGCGTCGGGCTCGCGCGGCGGTTCAATCTTACCGTGGGAAGTCCGCTCACGCTGATCTCGCCGCAGGGCGCCGCGACGGCGTTCGGCACGGTGCCGCGCGTGCGCGCCTACAAGGTGGTGGCGATCTTTCAGGTGGGGATGAACGAATACGACACGAGCTACGTGTTCCTGCCGCTGCAAGCCGCGCAGATCTTCTTCCAGAAGCCCGACGCGGCGACGCAGATCGAAGTCTCGGTCGCCGACCCCGAGAACATCGCCTCGATCTATCCTGGGCTGCGCGCCGCGCTGCACGGGACCGACACCTATTCGGTGGACTGGCAGCAGAGCAACAACAGCTTCTTCGCCGCGGTGCAGGTGGAGCAGAACGTGATGTTCCTCATCCTCACCCTGATCATCTTGGTCGCGGCGTTCAACGTGATCTCCTCGCTCATCATGATGGTGAAGGACAAGACGCGCGATATCGCGGTGCTGCGCACCCTCGGCGCCGGGCGCGGTTCCGTCATGCGCATCTTCCTGATGTGCGGCGCCTCGGTCGGGATTACCGGAACTCTGGTCGGCCTGATCCTCGGCGTGCTGTTCTGCCTCAACATCGAGACCATCCAGCACTGGGTCGAGGCGGTCACGGGAACCAGCGTGTTCAATCCGGAGGTCTACTATCTCACGCATCTGCCGGCGCGGCTCGATTGGCATGAGGTCGGGCAAGTGGTGCTGATGGCGCTGGTGCTGTCGCTGCTGGCGACGCTCTATCCGAGCTGGCGGGCGGCGCGCACCGACCCGGTCGAGGCGCTGCGGAATGAGTGATCCGCTGGCGCTGCGCGAGGTGGTTCGTACCTACCGCACCGAGGGCGGCGATCTGCCCGTGCTGCGCGGCGCGGACCTGACCCTGCGCGCGGGCGAGATCGTTGCCCTGGTGGCACCATCGGGAACCGGCAAATCCACGCTGCTGCATCTTGCGGGATTGCTGGAGCAGCCGGATGGCGGATCGGTGCTGGTCGACGGGCGCAACGCCGGTGCGCTGTCCGATGCCGAGCGCACCGCGATCCGGCGCGACACAATCGGCTTCGTCTACCAGTTCCATCATCTGCTGGCGGAGTTTTCCGCGCTCGAGAATGTGGTGCTGCCACAGATGATCGCGCGGCGTGGCCGACGTGAGGCGGAGGCGCGCGCGATGACGCTGCTCGCTTCGCTTGGCCTGGAGCCGCGCGCGCGCCATCTCCCTGGAAAGCTTTCGGGCGGTGAGCAGCAGCGTGTGGCGATCGCCCGCGCGCTCGCCAACGCGCCCAAGGTGCTGCTTGCCGACGAGCCGACCGGCAATCTCGATGTCGGAACCGCGGACGTGGTGTTCGATGCTTTGCTTGCCCGGGTGCGCGAGGAAAACGTCGCCGCACTGATCGCCACGCACAATCCCGCGCTGGCGGCCCGGATGGACCGGACCGTCACGCTGCGGGACGGCAAGGTAGTGCCGGGCTAGCGTTTCGCCTGGCACCCGGATCGGTTCCTCTTTGCCGGTTGGTTGGACTCGCCCGGCGCACTAGATTGGCATCATGCCGCACGCCGATTTCGTCCATCTCCGCGTCCATTCCGCGTATTCGCTGAGCGAGGGCGCGATCAAGGCCGACAAGATCGCCGCCCTCGCGCGTGACGCCGCGATGCCGGCCGTCGCTATCACCGACACTGGCAATTTGTTCGGCGCGCTGGAGTTCAGCCAGGCCTGTACAGGCAAGGGCGTCCAGCCGGTGATCGGCTGCCAGGTGGCGCTCGCCCGCCCCGACAATCCGCGTCTGCCCTCCGACCCCGTGGTATTGCTGGCGCAGGACGCGGCGGGGCTCGCCAATCTCCAACGTCTCTCGTCCCTTGGTTTCCTGGAGACCGAGCCGGAACTCAAGCCGCAGCTGACGCTTGACGTGGTTGCGGCGCACGCGCAGGGCCTCATCCTGCTGACTGGCGGCACGCTCGGGCCGGTCGCGCGGTTGCTTGCGGAGGGCCAGAAGAACGGGGCCGAGGCGCTGCTGGCGCGGCTGGCGGAGGCGTTCCCGGACCGCGCGGTGGTGGAACTGCACCGGCACGGCTTGCCGATGGAGCGCGCCATCGAGCCGGGACTCATCATGCTGGCCGACGAGGCCGGATTGCCGCTGGTCGCGACCAACGATTGCTTTTTCGCCAAGCCGAGCATGTACGAGGCGCATGACGCGCTGCTGTGCATCGCCGAGGGTCGGCAACTCGCGGAGCGCGAGCGGCGGCGGGTGACGCCCGAGCACTGGTTCAAGCCGGCCGCCGACATGCGCGCGCGATTCGCGGATTTGCCGGAAGCTTGCGACAACACGCTCGCCATCGCGCGGCGCTGCGCCGTGATGGCCGAAAGCCGCAAGCCGCTGTTGCCAGTATGCCCCAAGGTGACACCGGGCAGCACCGAGGCCGAGACCTTGCGCGTCATGGCCGTGCAGGGGCTTGAGCGGCGCATGGACGCGCTCGGTGCCGACACCGCGACGCGGGCGCGCTACCGCGAGCGGCTCGACTACGAGCTCGGCGTGATCGAGCAGATGGGTTTTCCCGGCTATTTCCTCATCGTCGCCGATTTTATCCAGTGGGCGAAGGGAAGGGGGATTCCGGTGGGTCCGGGGCGAGGCTCCGGCGCGGGATCGGTCGCCGCCTGGGCACTGACCATCACCGATCTCGACCCGCTGCGCTTCGACCTGCTGTTCGAGCGTTTTCTCAACCCCGAGCGGGTGTCGATGCCGGATTTCGACATCGATTTCTGCCAGGAAGGGCGCGATGCGGTCATCGACTATGTGCGCCGCGAATACGGGGCGGACCGCGTCGCCCAGATTATTACTTTCGGAAAGCTCCAGGCGCGCGCGGCGGTGCGCGATGTGGGCCGCGTGCTCGGGCTGCCGTTCGGGCAGGTGAACAAGGTCGCGGAACTGATTCCCAACAACCCGGCCAAGCCGGTGACGTTGCAGGAGGCGATCGACGGCGAGCCACGCCTGCAACGTTTGCGAGACGATGACGAGGGCATCCGGCGGCTGCTGGAAATCGCGTTGCAGATCGAGGGGCTCTATCGGCACGCTAGCACACACGCCGCTGGCGTGGTGATCGGCGACCGGCCGTTGATCGAGCTGGTGCCGCTGTATCGTGATCCGAAGTCCGAGCTGCTCGTCACGCAATACTCGATGAAGCATGTCGAGCAGGCGGGATTAGTAAAATTCGATTTCCTTGGGTTGACGACGCTTACTATCCTGCAGCGCGCCGTGGGCTTCCTGCGCGGGCTCGGGATCGAGGTCGATCTCGACCGGTTGCCGCTCGACGACGCGCCGACATTCGCGATGCTGCAACGGGGCGACGCGGGTGGGGTGTTCCAGTTCGAAGGTCAGGGGATGCGTGACGTGCTGCGCCAGATGCGCCCCGATCGGTTCGAGGATTTGATCGCCGGCGTCGCGCTGTACCGCCCCGGGCCGATGGCCAACATTCCCGACTATTGCCGGCGCAAGCATGGGGAAAAGTGGGAGGCGCCGCACCCCGAGCTGCTCGACATCCTGGGCGAGACCTACGGCATCATGGTCTACCAGGAGCAGGTCATGCAGATCGCTCAGAAGATGGGCGGCTACAGCCTCGGCGGCGCCGACCTGCTGCGCCGCGCAATGGGCAAAAAGATCCGGGCCGAGATGGAGGCGCAGAGAAGAATCTTCTGCGGCGGCGCGATGGCGCGCGGCATTTCGGAGGCGAAGGCCACCGAGGTGTTCGATCTCATGGCCAAGTTCGCGGACTACGGCTTCAACAAATCGCACGCCGCCGCCTACGCGCTGGTCGCCTATCAGACGGCATGGATGAAGGCCAACCACCCGGTCGCGTTCATGGCCGCCTGCATGTCATTGGCGATCAGCAACACCGACCGGCTCGCCGCCTTGAAGCAGGAGGCGGAGCGCATGGGGATTTTCTTCTCCCGCCCGACATCAACCGCTCCGACACGGATTTCTCGGTGGAGCAGCGGGAGGATGGCGCGCTTGCGATCCGCTACGCGCTGGCGGCGGTGAAGAAGGTCGGGTTCGCTGCCATGCAGTCGGTCGTCACGGCGCGCGGCTCGCGCGCGTTCGACGATCTCGCGGATTTCGCCGCGCGCGTCGATCCGCGCCAGCTCAACCGAATGCAGCTCGAGAATTTGGTGCGCGCCGGCGCCTTCGACATGCTGGAGCCGAACCGGGCGCGGCTGTTCGCCGGCGCCGAGACGGTGCTGCGCCGCGCCCAGGCTGAGGCGGAGGAGGCGGCGAGCGGCCAGATCGGCCTGTTCGGCGGCGGCGGCAAGCCCGAGGCTCTGCGCCTGCCCGACATGCCGGATTGGCCGCCGCTGGACAAACTCGGTTTCGAGGCGGAGGCGGTCGGGTTTCATCTCACGGCCCATCCGCTCGATGCCTACGCGCACGTGCTGCACCGGCTCGGCGCGGTGCGCAGCGATCAGATCGAGACGTTGGCGGCGCGCGGCATCGCGCGCGTAAAGCTCGCCGGGAGCGTCATCGGCTCCAAGGAGCGCATCACCCGCACCGGCAGCCGCATGGCCTGGGTTCGCATCTCCGATGCCGCCGGCTCCTGTGAGGTGACGTTCTTCTCCGAGGTTCTGGGACGCTCGCGCGACGTGCTGACGACGGGTGCGAACGTGCTGGTCACGGCCGATCTGCGGCTGGAGGACGACACGCTGCGGATCACCGCGAGCGACGTCACGGCGTTGGATCAGGCGGCGTCGGGCGTGGGCGCGGGGATGCGCGTGTGGCTCGAGAAGACCGAGGCGGTGGAACACATCCGTGTGCTGCTCGACCGCGAGGGGCGCGGGAAGGGGCGGGTGATCCTGGTGCCGCGTCTCGGCGAAGGGCAGAGCGTGGAGATCGCCTTGCCGGGGGGCTTCAACGTCTCGCCCCGGCTGGCGCAGGCGCTGAAGGTGGT
Source organism: uncultured Alphaproteobacteria bacterium (assembly GCA_963795435.1). Taxonomy (GTDB): domain Bacteria; phylum Pseudomonadota; class Alphaproteobacteria; order Acetobacterales; family Acetobacteraceae; genus JAFKFI01. The sequence continues at coordinate 529,448 of CAWCHV010000007.1, read as the reverse complement.
GCCGGGCGTGGAGCGGATCGAGGAGACGTAAGGCAATCGGCGGGTCTATCGAAACAGGCCGTAGAGGCTGAGCAGGGTCAAAAGCACGCCCGCGATCATCATGTAGAACTGCATTGTCTGGGCGGTGAGTAGCCGGGCCAAGATGTCCGGGGCGAAAGGACTACCCGCCAGTACCAGGGCGACCGGTAGGCCGCTTCCTGAGACCGCGCTCCGCAGGACTGAGCTGAATTGAAAGGTAGTCCCGAACAGGCGCCTTGCGGCACCGAGGAGAAGGGCGACGAGAACATAGGCCACCGCGCAGACCAGCTGCGAGATCAAAAGGTCATTGGTGTTCTGCGGCGCCAGGAAGCGTCCCCAGTCGACGCCGCCGAGGGCAGACAACACGTCTCGTCCCCGGGCTCAGACTGGGTGGGCGCGAAGCAGCCGGATGAGCGGAACGAGCGCGGGGCCGAAACCGATCACGGCGGCCAGCCATCCCGGCTCGATCCCTATGGCCCAGTGAGACACCGCTTCGACCACGAAGACGCCGAATGCCCAACTCGCGCCGACTGCTATGGCGGTTTCGTGAATTGCCGACGTATCGTGATGATGACCGGCGTCACTGCCGGGGCCGGATAGGCCCGAATGCTGGAATTCGGCGTGGACGCTGTATTCGCCGGCCACCGCATAAGCTCCGGCGCCCCTGGGGCGGCCTTTGGATCTTTGCTGTCGCGCTTGCCATGTGTGCCTTTACCGCATTTTTCGTGCCGGCCGCCATTCCTTTGAGACGCTCTCCGGGCTCGATTCACCTGGGAGCGAGACTGCCTTCCCGCAAGCTCCGCCCGGCAACCCGGCGCGCTCTCCGACCGTCAACAACTGCGGCAAGCCGCGGAGATCATTCGGCAAGCCGCGTGGACTGCCAGGCCACCATCTGCCACTGACCGCCTCTGTTCACGTAGACGTCGGTGAACCGGACGCTGAAGCTGTTGGGCTTGCCGTTCGACGTGACGCCGATGCGGGCCTTGCCCGTCAGAATCACCGCGTCCCCGCAATCTTGCGCCTTCACGTCGGACGGCTCGACCGCAGTGTAGACGGTCGCACCGGACTCCATCGCGCCGATCAGGCTCTGCTTGGTGTCGAGCCGGGCCGATGAGTGCGTGTAGACCAGGTCGTCGGCCAGCACCGCCCGCAACGTCGCGACGTCCTTCTCGGCCATCGCGCCCATGCGCTTGCGATCGAGCTCGATGATTGTCTGTGCGTTTCCAGCCATTTGTCCGTCCCCCTTCGTTGCAGGGTGTCGGCGCATGGCCGCCCTGCTCGGGGCGCACTCTCCCGCGCTTTCCGTCGGCTGTCGACCTGGGGCAGAGTTGCACGACGGAACGAGCCCGGGCGAGCCAGGAGAACATCACCGATGCAACCGGTTGCCGATCGGGCGAGGAGCAGATCGATCCTGATCGGCGCCGCCATGATGATGACGGTTGCGATGGGGATGCGACAGAGCCTCGGCCTGTTCATCGGGCCGGTGACGCACGACCTCGCACTCACCACCGCCGACTTCACCTTCGCGGTGGCGATCCAGAATATCAGCTGGGGCGCGTCGCAGGCGCTGGTGGGAGCCTTCGCCGATCGCCGGGGCTCGCGACCGGTGATGATGGCCGGGGCTGTGGTCTACGCAGTCGGGCTGGCGGTGATGCTGATGGCGCATGGGCTGGTGGCACTCGCGATCTCCGGCGGGCTGATCGGCGTGGCACTGTCCTGTACCGCGTCGAGCCTCGCCATGAGCGCCACAGCGCGGGCCGTGCCGGAAAGCCGGCGCAGTGCCACGCTTGGCCTGGTCTCGGCTGTGGGCTCGCTCGGGACATTGGTGATCGCACCGATGGCGCAGGCGACGGTCTCGGGCATGGGTTGGCGCATGGGGATGGCGCTGTTCGTGGTGCTGACCCTCTCCCTGATGCTGCCCGCCGCCTTCATGGCGGGCGGGGCGGACAATCTGCCGGCCCGCTCCGGCGGCAATGTCTCGATGAAGGAGGTGCTCGGCCAGGCGTCAAGGCATCGCGGGTTCCTGGTGATGTCGGGAGCGTATTTCGTCTGCGGCCTGCAGCTGGTGTTCCTCACCACACATCTGCCGAGCTATCTCGCGCTGTGCGGCATGGACCCGATGCTGAGTGCCGAGGCGCTGGCGACGATCGGTGGGGTCAACTGCTTCGGCTCGTGGCTGTTCGGCTGGCTCGGCGGCAAGTTTCCCAAGCACATCCTGCTCGGGCTGCTCTACATCCTCCGCTCGATCGCGCTGTTCGCCTATTTCGTGGTGCCGCCCACGCCCACCAGCACGCTGGCCTTCGCCGCCGCGATGGGGATGCTGTGGATGGGGGTGATGCCGTTGACCAGCGGGCTGGTCGCCGAGATGTTCGGCACCCGCTACATGGCGACCCTGCTCGGCATCTCCTTCATGGTGCACCAGGCCGGCTCGTTCCTCGGCGCCTGGGGCGGCGGCCTGATCTACGACGCGATGGGCTCTTACGATCGCGCCTGGCAGATCGGCGTGACGGCGGGAGTGATCGCGGGCACGGTGCAGATCCTGGCCGGCGGCCCGAATCGACGCCGCGACGGCATGGCCGAACCGGCCTACGCCACCGGCTAGGCTCTGCCGCTTGCGCGGGAGGTAATTTCCCGCCATATCCCGCGCGCCGGCTCTCGGGAGTCCGGCAATTCACACGCAGGGCGCCTTTCCCGTTTTGTCCACGCGAAGCACGTGGCCGCTCGGGTCCGGTGCCGGAAGGCATGGCCCTGCGGAGGCGCAACCGGACACAGGAAAGCAAACGCCGATGGCGATGCCTGAATTCACCCTGCGCCAGCTGCTCGAGGCTGGCGTCCATTTCGGCCACCACACCCGCCGATGGAACCCCAGCATGGGGCCGTATATCTTCGGCGTTCGCAACCAGGTGCACATCATCGACCTGCAGCAGACCGTCCCGATGCTCGACCGAGCGCTGCGGGCAGTGCGCGACGTGGTCGCCGCCGGGGGGCGCGTGCTGTTCGTCGGCACCAAGCGGGCGGCGGCCGAGTACGTGGCGGACAGCGCCAAGCGCTGTGGCCAGTACCACGTCAACCACCGCTGGCTCGGCGGGATGCTGACCAACTGGAAGACCATCACCGGCAGCATCAAGCGGCTGCGCCAGATCGAGGAGATGCTGGGCGGCGACACCCAAGGCCTCACCAAGAAAGAGGTGCTGGAGATTACCCGCGACCGCGACAAGCTGGAGCGCGCGCTGGGCGGCATCAAGGATATGGGCGGGCTGCCGGATATCCTGTTCATCATCGACACCAACAAGGAGAAGCTGGCGGTCGAGGAGGCCAACAAGCTTGGCATTCCGGTCGTCGCCGTGCTCGACAGCAACTCCGATCCGCACGGCGTGACCTTCCCGATCCCCGGCAACGACGACGCGATCCGCGCCATCACGCTCTACTGCGACCTGGTGGCCGGCGCGGTGCTGGACGGGATCAGCGCCGAGCTCGGCGCGTCGGGCCGCGACATCGGCGCCTCCGAGGACCTGCCGATCGAGGCAATGCCGGAGGTGCCGCTCGAAACCTCCTCCGAGCAGCCGGCGGCCTGACTGGCGCCAGGGCAATTCCAGGCGGCCGGTTTGCGATCGCGCCTGGCCACATTTCCTCCTTCGAGGGAGACGATCTTATGGCCGAGATCACGGCTGCACTGGTGAAGGACCTGCGCGAGAAGACCGGCGCGGGCATGATGGACTGCAAGAAGGCGCTATCGGAGACCGGTGGCGACGTCGAGCAGGCGGTGGACTGGCTCCGCACCAAGGGGCTCGCGGCGGCGGCCAAGAAATCCGGCCGGGTCGCCGCAGAGGGGCTGATCGGCGTCGCCTCCGCTCCGCTCAAGGCGGCGATGGTCGAGGTCAACGCCGAGACCGACTTCGTGGCCCGCAACGAGACCTTCCAGGCCTTCGTTGCGGCGGCCGCCCAGGCCGCCCTTGAGGTCGGCGAGGATATCGAGGCGCTGAAGGGCGCTCCCTATCCCGACAGCACGCGCACGATCGGCGAGGAGCTGACCCAACTCGTCGCCACCATCGGCGAGAACATGACGATCCGACGCGCCCGCGTGCTGAGCGTCAGCAGCGGCGTGGTGGCGACCTACGTGCACGGCGCGCTGCGTCCGGGCCTCGGCAAGATCGGGGTGCTGGTCGCGGTCGAGGCGCCCGACGGCGAGGAGGCAGTGCTCACCCTGGGCCGCCAAGTCGGAATGCACGTTGCCGCCGCCCGCCCCGAGGCGCTGGACATCGACGCCGTGGACCCGGCGGCGCTGGAGCGCGAGAAGGCGGTGCTCACCGAGCAGGCACGCGCCTCCGGCAAGCCGGAGGGGATCATCGAGAAGATGGTCGAGGGCCGCATCCGCAAATACTACGAGGAAGTGGTCCTGCTCGAGCAGGTCTGGGTGCATGACGGGGAGAGCCGGGTGCGCGCGGTCGCCAAGAAGGCCGGCGTGACCCTGACCGGGTTTGCCCGCTTCCAGCTCGGCGAGGGCATCGACCGGCAGAGCGGCGACTTCGCCGCCGAGGTGGCCGCCGCGGCCGGGGTGAAGCCCGGGGCCGAGACCACGGACGAGTTCGGCGCCACGCTCTGAAGGGGCGTGGTTCTCCGCGAGGCCGTGCCTTCGCGGGGGCTGCTCGTTGCGTCGCCCCGCTTGTTCCGGGCGGGCGGGACCAGTAGGGTGCGGCCGCTTCAGTCCCAATCAATCGGCGGCAGCGCGGCCGATCCGCGCGTCAGCGTCAGCAGAATCGGTCCGTATGCCCGACCAGCCTTCCTATAAGCGCGTCCTGCTGAAACTGTCGGGCGAGGCCCTGCTCGGTCGGCGCGAGTACGGGCTGGATAATGACGTCGTCACCGCTATCGCCGCCGATATCGGCGACGTCGCCGCGATGGGCGTCGAGGTCTGCCTGGTGATCGGCGGCGGCAACATCTTCCGCGGCGTATCGGCCGCCGCCGGTGGCATGGATCGGGCGCAGGCCGATTATATGGGTATGCTGGCGACCGTGATGAACGCGCTGGCCGTGCAGAACGCGCTGGAGAAGAAGCGCGTGCCGACGCGGGTGCAGTCGGCCATCCCGATGTCCAGCGTCTGCGAGCCGTACATCCGGCGGCGCGCGGAACGGCACATGGAGAAGGGCCGGGTGGTGATCTTCGCCGCCGGCACCGGCAACCCGTTCTTCACCACGGATACCGCAGCCGCGCTGCGGGCCGCCGAGATGGGCTGCGACGCGCTGCTGAAGGGCACCCAGGTGGACGGCGTCTATTCCGCCGATCCGCGCACGAATCCGAATGCCGAGCGGTTCGACGAGCTGACCTATCTCGACGTCTTGTCCCGGGATCTGACGGTGATGGATGCCGCGGCGATCAGCCTCGCGCGGGAGAACGGACTGCCGATCATCATATTCAACATTCACGCCCCCGGCGCGTTCGCCCAAGTGATGCGGGGCCAGGGGCGATTCACCCGCATCGTCGAGCAACGATAATAGCGAAAGCACCAGTCGGAGCGCGGGAGGGCGTGCCATGCCGGCCGATCTGAACACATTGAAGCAGGATCTCACGCGACGCATGGACGGCGCGATGGAGACATTGCGCCGGGAGTTCGCCGGCCTGCGCACCGGCCGCGCCAGTCCCGGGCTGCTGGAGCCGGTGCGCGTCGAGGCCTACGGGACAGAGATGCCGATCACACAGGTGGGCTCGATCGGGGTGCCGGAGCCGCGCATGATCACCGTGCAAGTGTGGGACCGTAAGATGGTTTCGGCCGTGGAGAAGGCGATCCGGGATTCGGGCCTGGGACTTAACCCGTCATCGGATGGGCAGTTGGTCCGGGTGCCGATCCCGCAGCTCACCACCGAGCGCCGCAACGAACTCGCCAAGACGGCCGGCCGCTACGCCGAGGGCGCCAAGATCGCGGTGCGGGGAGTCCGGCGCGACGGGATGGAGCAGATCAAGGCCCACGAAAAGAAGCACGAGATCAGCGAGGACGACGCCAGGGCCTGGCACGACGAGGTGCAGAAGCTGACCGATCAATACGTCAAACGGATCGACGATGGCCTGGCCGAAAAAGAGCGCGATATTCGGCAGGTCTGATCACGCATGTCGGCACGCAGCCACACCGCCGTCGCGGGGCTCCAGCTCGCTTCCGAGTCCGAGGCCGAAACGAAGATCGAGTCCGCCTCGGGCGGGCCGCCCGCGCACGTCGCCATCATCATGGACGGCAATGGGCGCTGGGCCGCCTCGCGCGGCTTGCCGCGGGTCGCCGGACATCGCGAAGGCGCCCGCGCGGTGCGTCGCGCCATCGAGGCGGCGATCGAGCAGGGCGTCGGCTGGCTCACCCTCTATGCCTTCAGCAGCGAGAACTGGCGCCGCCCGGCGGGCGAGATCCTCGATCTCACTGGCCTGCTGCGCCACTATCTGCGGACCGAGATTGCCGAGCTGCGGGCCAACGGGGTGCGGCTGCGGGTGATCGGCGATCGCGGCCGCTTCGATCCCGACATCAGGACGCAGCTGCTGGCCGCCGAGCGGTCGACCGCCACTAACACTCGCCTCAATCTGACGATCGCGCTCAGCTATGGCGGCCGCGACGAGATCCTTGCCGCCGCTCGCGCGCTCGCCGCCGCCGCGCGCGACGGACAGCTCGACCCCGCGGTCATCGAAGAAACCGACTTCGCCCGCGCGCTGTTCACCGCCGGCATGCCCGACCCCGACCTGGTGATCCGCACCAGCGGCGAGCAGCGGCTGTCGAACTTCCTGCTATGGCAGTCGGCCTACGCCGAGCTCGTCTTTCAGGACGTGCTCTGGCCGGATTTCGGGGCCGCGCATTTCGCCGACGCGCTCGCCGAGTATGCGCGACGGGAGCGGCGCTTTGGCGCAAGGCCGGGCTGAGGGCGGCTCGCTTGGTTCCGCTGACCGTCCCATCCGGGCGGGCTGGGCGGATCTGCGGCTGAGGGTCCTCTCGGCGGTGATCCTGGCGCCCATCGCGGTCGCGATTGTCTGGATCGGCGGGGTGTTCTGGAGCGTGCTGATCATCCTTGCGGCGGCGGGGCTGGCCTGCGAATGGGTGCTGCTGTGCGACGCCCGACTGGCGCGGCTCCCCGGCCTTGCAGTACCGCTGGCGATGATCGTGGTCGGCGCGGTCGCGGCCGCCGATCGACCGGTGTGGGCCTTGCCGGTCCTGGCCGCGACATGGGTCGTGACATGGGCCGTCGCCGCGGGCTCACCGAATCCGCGGGTGTCCCGCGCCGCCAGCCTGGCCGGGGGGGTGATCTATATCGGCCTGCCATGTGTCGCGTTGATTTGGCTGCGCCTCGACGGTCCGGCGGGCCTGCCGAATATCCTGTTCCTGCTGCTGATCGTCTGGGCGAGCGATGTCGGCGCCTATCTGGCCGGCCGCTTGCTGGGCGGCCCGCGCCTCGCTCCCCGCATCTCGCCGGGCAAGACATGGGCCGGCGCGCTCGGGGGACTCCTGGCCGCGGTCGCGATGGGATACCTTGTCGCGGTTTGTGTTGCGCTCACGAGCGGCGGCCCCGGACTGAGCTTGCGGATCGCCCTAGTGGCGGCCGCCCTGGGTTGCGCCTCGCAGCTTGGCGACTTGCTGGAAAGCGCCATCAAGCGGCGCTTCGGGGTCAAGGATTCCGGCCGCCTGATCCCTGGCCACGGCGGCCTGTTCGACCGGCTGGACGGCTTTCTCACCGCCGGACCGCTTGCCGCGTTGCTGGCCTTGGCGCTCGGACCCGGAGTAATGCTTTGGCAGTGACTGACACAGTGACGACAAAGGCCGCGACCATGAAAACCGCGTCGACCGAGGCCGCGACGATCCGGACTGGCGCAATCAAGGCTGGCGCAATCAAGACCATCACCATTCTTGGCAGCACGGGCAGCGTCGGCACGCAGACGGTGGATCTGATCGTCGCCTCGCCCGAGCGCTTCCGGGTGCGCGCGCTAGTCGGCGGCCGCAATGTCGCCCTGCTCGCTGAGCAGGCAAGGATGCTGGCGGCCGAACAGGCGGTGATCGCCGATCCGGCACTTGGCCCGGCGCTGCGGCAGGCCCTGGCGGACACGGATTGCGTGGTGGCAGCTGGCCCCCTTGCGGTGGTCGCGGCAGCGTCCTCGCCGGCGGACTGGACGATGGCGGCCATCACCGGCGCGGCGGGGCTTCCGGCGACCCTCGCCGCGATCCGCCGGGGAGCGTTCGTGGCTCTGGCCAACAAGGAGGCGCTGGTCTGCGCGGGCGAGGTCATGCTGCGGGCGGTGGGTGACGCCGGCGCCACCTTGCTGCCGGTCGATTCCGAGCATAACGCGATCTTCCAGTCGCTTGCCGATGGCAACCACGGGGCAGTGGACAAGATCGTGCTCACCGCGTCGGGCGGACCGTTCCGCACCGCAACGCTGGAGGAGATGGCCAAGGCCACGCCGGAAGCCGCGCTGCGTCACCCGGTCTGGTCGATGGGCGCCAAGATCAGCATCGATTCCGCGACCTTGATGAACAAGGGTCTGGAACTCATCGAAGCGGCGCGGCTGTTCGGCATTCCGGAGTCGCGGATCGGCATACTGGTGCACCGCCAATCGGTGATCCACGGGCTGGTCTATTACCAGGACGGCAGCGTGCTGGCGCAGCTCGGCTCGCCCGACATGCGCATCCCGATTGCCCACACCCTCGCCTGGCCGGAGCGCATGGCGACCGGGTCGCCCCGGCTTGACCTTGCCGCCCTCGGCCGGCTGGATTTCGAGGAGCCCGACGAGGTTCGCTTCCCGGCGCTGCGCCTAGCGCGCGATGCCTTGCGCGCGGGCGGCGGCGTCCCCACCATCCTGAGCGCTGCGAACGAGGTCGCGGTGGAGGCCTTCCTGCAGCGGCGGATCGGCTTTCTCGACATCGTGGATACGGTGAGCCGCGTGCTCGACGCGATGGGCACGCGGCCGGCCGACTTGCTCGAGGAAGTCGTGGCACTCGACACGGCCGCCCGCGCCGCCGCCCAGCAGTTCGCCGCCGCGCGCGCGGCGTGAGTCCGATGCCTCCGGTTCCGACATAAGGTTAGCCCGTGCTCCACGCAGTTCCTGAGATTGTCCGCACCGTCGTCGCCTTCGTCGTGGTGCTGGGGGTGCTCGTGTTCATCCACGAGCTCGGACACTACCTCGCGGCGCGTTGGCGGGGCGTGCATGTCGAGACGTTCTCGATCGGCTTCGGTCAGGCGGTGGCGTCCTGGACCGACCGTGTCGGCACCCGTTGGAAGCTCGCCTGGATCCCGCTCGGCGGCTATGTAAAGCTGCACGGCCAGGAGCGGCCGCAGGATGTTCCGGCTGAGGAACGGGCGAAATGGCTGCCCGGCCAGACGTTCCATGAGAAATCCGTGGGGTCGCGCGCCATCGTCATCGCCGCTGGTCCGGCGGCGAATTTCCTCCTCGCCATCGTCCTGTTCACCTTGCTGTTCGCGACCGTTGGCCGGCCGATCGCCACACCCGTCGTCGGCGACGTGATCGCCTCATCGGCGGCCGACCGCGCCGGACTGCGCGCCGGAGACCGGATCGACGCGATCAACGGCGCGCCGGTCAAGAACTTCGAGGACATCCAGCGCATCATCTCGGCCCGCCCGGCGCAGCACCTCACCATGCGAGTGCATCGCGGCGACGCGGAGACCTCGATTCCCGTGCTGACCGACTCGCGAGATGCCGGCTCGGGCCGCCGGGTGGGCGTGCTCGGCATTCGCGGCGGCAATACCGAGTACGAGCATCTCTCCCTGCCGCAGGCGGTGTGGGGCGGCATCGCGCAGACCTGGAACGTGACGGCGCTGACGCTCCAGGGCGTCTGGCAGATGCTGAGCGGCCAGCGCGGCACAGAGGATCTCGGCGGGCCGCTGCGCATCGCGCAACTGTCGGGTCAGGTGGCGCAGCTCGGCATCGCGAGCCTCGTTTCGTTCATCGCGGTGCTGTCGGTCAATCTCGGCCTCATCAACCTGTTCCCGATCCCGATCCTCGATGGCGGCCATCTCCTGTTCTATTTCGCCGAGGCCTTGCGCGGCCGGCCCATCCCGCCGCGCGCGCAGGAATACGGCTTTCGCGCCGGGCTCGCGCTGCTGGTCGGACTGTTCGTCTTCGCGACCTGGAACGACCTCGCCCATATCGGCCTGTTCCGCTGGGTGGCGGGGCTGATCGGGTAAACCGGAAAGACGCAGCGCATTCCCCGTCGCTCGTCGCTTGCCACCCGAATCGCTTTATCGTCGCGGAAGGATCGCGCTTGATGCGGGTGCGCTGATGCGCGGTGAGCACGTCGCGCCATTCGCCGGGGCGGCCTGAGCGGAAGAACGGTGCGACGGTATCCGACGGGCGCTCGATGAAGCCGTTCGTCCGCTCCTGGCGGCGCTGGGCCACGTACAGCAGCCCGTTCGTGATGTGGCACGGCGCATCCGCGGCTCATATGTAGTTGTGCAGGAACGCGCGAAGGCACGTGCTGCCGGATTTGAGATAGGAGACGAGCCGGATCTGATTGCCCATGCGCCGACCTACCGAAGCGGAAGTGGTTGGGAGAGGACGATTGGCAGCGCGATGCGGTTAGGGCATCAATGCCGGCCCGTCTTTTGCGGTGATGACTTGTGGGGTGCTGTCTTGCAGGGCGACGGGCTCCGCTCAAGCCGCGCGAACCCAGGTGTCGCCCTGGGCGGCGGTCGGGTAGCGTCCGGCGTGGCGCGTCGCTATTCTCCGCCGCTGGTTACGGGGCGAGTTGCGGGATGCGGGGTTTTTTCTGTCGGCGATGGGTTCAGTGGGAGACCAGTTTTTGACGAGCATCCGTGTCGCCTTGCTGGCCGCCTCCTGCCTGTCAATCGTGGCGACCGACCCGGCATGGGCCCAGCAGCGCGTCCGGCCGGCCCCAGCGCGCGCGCGCGCGGCCGCCGCCCAGCCGACATCCGGTACGATCCAAGCCATCAAGGTCGAGGGCAATCAGCGGATCGAGGACGGAACGATCCGCTCCTACATGCTGGTCCAGCCGGGCGACCCGTTCGACCCCGAGCGGATCGACCGCAGCCTCAAGACACTGTACGCGACCGGCCTGTTCCAGGACGTGACGCTGACCCGGCAGGGCGACACGCTCGTCGTGAAGGTCGTCGAGAACCCGATCGTCAACCGCATCGCCTTCGAAGGAAACCACAAGCTCACTGATGAGCAATTGCGCGCTGAACTGCAATTGCGCTCCCGCGCGGTGTTCACACCCGCGCTGGCGCAGGCCGACCGCCAGCGGATCCTGAACGCCTATGCCAAGAAGGGCCGCTACAACGTCCAGGTCGAGCCGCAGATCATCCGGCTCGACCAGAATCGCGTCGATGTCGTGTTCGACATTCACGAGGGTAAATCAACCCTGATCAGCCGCATCGCCTTTGTCGGCAATCATGCGTTCAGCGAGGACCGGCTAAAGGAAGTGATATCGAGCCGCCAGGGCGTGTGGTGGCGGTTCCTCTCCACTTCCGACACCTACGACCCGGAGCGGCTCAACTTCGACAAGGAATTGCTGCGGCGGTTCTATCTCAAGAACGGCTACGCCGACGTCGAGATCACCGGCGCCGCCGCCGAGTTGTCGCCGGAGCGGAACTCGTTCTTCCTCACCTTCACCATCCACGAGGGCGAGCGCTATCGCGTCGGCAAGGTCACGGTGAATTCGACGTTGCGCAACCTGAACGGCGACAGCGTTCTGCCCGATATCGAGATATCGCAGGGCGACTGGTATGATGGCGACGCCGTCGAGCGCTCTGTCCAGGCGATCACCGACGACTTGCAAGGGCGCGGCTATCCCTTCGTCGAGGTCAAGCCGCGCATCTCCCGCAATCGGGAAGCGCATACCGTGGATCTCGTGTTCGATGTCGGCGAGGGGCCGCGGGTCTATGTCGAGCGTATCGACATCCAGGGCAACACGCGCACACAGGACAAGGTCATCCGCCGCGAGTTCCGGCTGGCCGAGGGCGACGCGCTCAATGCATCGGCGGTCCGCAAGTCGCGCCAGCGGCTGCAGGATCTCGGCTACTTCAACAACGTGCAGATCACCACTTCGCCCGGCTCGGCGCCGGACAAGGTGATCATCAATACCAACGTCGATGAGAAAGCGACGGGCGAACTGACCCTGGGCGGGGGATATTCGACGGATGCCGGGTTCCTGATCAACGCCGGTCTTCGCGAGCGCAACCTGCTCGGCACCGGGATCGACGCGGGCGTGAACGGGGTGCTGGCGCAGCGGCGGAGCTCGATCGACCTCTCGGTCACGGACCCCTACTTCCTAGATCGCAACCTGGTCGCCGGCTTTGACCTGTTCGCGTTGCAGACCAATCTGCTGGACGTGTCGCAGTACCAGGAGCGGCGCTACGGAACGGCGCTGCGGCTCGGCTACGCCTTCAACGATCATCTGCGGCAGTCCTGGGCCTACACGCTGGTCGATCGCGACGTATACGACATCGCCACGACGGCTAGCTTCTACATCCAGGACCAGGCCGGTTGGACGCTGCTTTCACAGATCGGACAGACGCTCACCCTCGACTATCGCGACAGCACCGTCGACCCGCACTCGGGCTACGTCGTCCGCTTCGGGACGGACTTCGCCGGTCTGGGCGGTGACGCGAATTTCGTCCGGACCAAGCTGGACGGGACGTATTTTTATCCTCTCGACCGGTGGACCGGCAACAGCGACTGGGGCCTGGCGATTTCCGGGGGCGCCGGATACCTGTACAACGAGGGCAAACAGGAACAGATCATCGACCGGTTTTTCCTGGGTGGCGACAATCTGCGCGGCTTCCAGGCGGGCGGCGCCGGGCCGCATACGGCGAACACGCCGACTGTCCTTGGCGGGGACAGTATCGGCGGCCGGTTCATCTACACGCAATCGACCGAGCTGCGCTTCCCGCTGCCGATCTCGGCGGATTTCGGCCTGTCGGGCCGCGCCTTCGTGGATGTCGGCGCGTTGACCGAGGCAAGCTTCGAGTCAGGCTCCTGCACCCGTGCGCCGGGAGGCATCTGCCCGCCGATCTACGACAATGCCGCCCCGCGGGTCGGCGCCGGGGTCGGTGTCTCGTGGCGGACGCCGTTCGGCCTCATCAATATCGACCTCACGCCCTTTGTCGTGAAATACAAGTACGACCAAACCCAAATCTTCCGATTCGGCTTCGGCACGAGGTTCTAAGTGCATCACATCCGCTTGCTCACCGTCGCCGCCCTGCTGGCTGGCGCCGCGTCGCTTTCGCCGCCACCCGCGATGGCGCAACAGCAGGGCCAGGACTGGTTCGTCCCCGGCCAGCAGCGCTCCGGACAGCCGGCACGCCCAGGTCCCCGCGCGCCCGCTGGCCGTTCGCAATCGGCGCCGTCCCATGTGCCGCTGCCGATGCCCTTGCCGGCGCCGCAAGGGGCGGAGGCGGAGCCGCCGTCGCCGCCGATCCAGGTCCAGCTCCCACCTGCGCCCGACGTCCCCGCGCTGCCGAAAGGCACGTCGCCGCCGGCTGCGGTGGTGGGCGTGCTCAGCCTGTCCGAAGTCAGCCGCGGCGCGATTGCCGCGCAGCAGGTGGACAAGGCGCTGAGCGAGCGGATGGCCAAGCTGCACGACGACGCGCAGAAGGAGCAAGCCGCCTGGCGCGACGTGCAGCAGCAACTCGTCTCGCAGCGCGCCAGCCTGAACGCCGAGCAGATCCGGGCGAAGGAGCGCGACTTGCAGGAGCGGGTCACCAACGCCCAGCGGCAGTTCCGGGATCGGAACCGCATCATCCAGGAAGCGGCGCAATACGCGCGCGCGCAGATCGAGCGGACCCTGCGCAGCGTGGTGATCCAGGTTTCCGAGAGCCACGGCATCAACCTGGTCCTGCACCAGGAGCAGGTGGTGCTGAACTACCCCGCCTTCGACATAACCCAGCAGGTGGTCGAGCAACTCAACAAGATATTGCCGTCGGTGGTCGTGCCGCCTGATGGAGTCCCCGTCGCGAAGATGCCCGGAGCGGTGCCAGTCGCCCAAGGCCAACCGACCCCCGGACAGGCAAGCCCTGGACAGCCGCCATCCGCACAGCCGAATCCGCCGGCGGCGGTCACGCCGCCCGCGACCGCCGCCACACCGGCCCCGGCACCCGCTCCGACCGCGAGCTCTCCGCCGCCGGAGCCGCCGGCCAGCGCGGAGAAAGCCGCGCCGGGCCCGAGAAAGCACCCCTAACCAATGGAATGGCCGGCGATTACCGGTGATCCTCGCTTTTTCGCGAGAACCGGTCCGCACTCGCTGGCGGCGGTGGCCGAGGCGGCGCAGGGGGACGCGCCGCCTCGCCGGGTGCGCTTCATGGGCATAGCGCCGCTCCAGTCGGCAGGGCCCGAGGAGGTTAGCTTCCTCGACAACAAGCGCTATCTGCCTGCGTTGGCGAGCACCCGGGCCGGCGCCGTCATCATCCATCCCGATCTCGCGGGGCAGGTTCCCGAGGGCTGCATCGCCATCGCGACCCCCGAGCCCTACGAGGGTTGGGCGCGGGTCGCGGCGCTGTTCCACCCGCCGCCCCCGGCCGTACCCGGCATCCACGCCGCGGCCGTGGTCGACCCCACCGCCGTCGTCGACCCGAGCGCCGAGATCGGGCCGCTGGCGGTGATCGGACCGCGCGCGGAGATCGGACCGCGTTGCCGGGTCGGTCCGCTGGCGGTCATCGGCGGCGGCGTGACCGTCGGCCATGACTGCCGGATCGGCCCGCAGGTCAGCGTGAGCCACGCGCTGCTTGGCGCGCGGGTTTGCCTCTATCCGGGCGCGCGGATCGGTCAGGACGGGTTCGGCTTCGCGATCACCGGGGAGGGCCTGCTCAGCGTGCCCCAACTCGGCCGCGTGGTCCTGGAGGACGACGTGCAGGTCGGCGCCAACAGCACGATCGACCGCGGATCGGCGCAGGATACCGTGATCGGAGCTGGGTCTCGTCTCGACAATCTCGTGCAGATCGGGCACAACGTCCGCCTAGGCCGGTGTTGCGTCGTCGTGGCGCAAGCCGGCATTTCTGGTTCGACCGAGCTTGAGGATTTCGTCGTGGTCGCGGCCCAGGCGGGTCTGACCGGACATCTGCGGATCGGCCGGCAGGCGCGCATCGGGGCCCAGGCTGGCGTGATGGCGGATGTGCCGCCCGGACAGGACGTGGTCGGAAGCCCCTCCCAGCCGGTCCGGGCGTTCTTCCGGCAGGTAGCGATCCTGCGCCGGATGGATCGGGAGCGGTCGACCGGCAAGGCGCGGTCCGCACGCGGCGCGGCGGAGGGTGAGGCGGATACGGACTGAGCGCGATGGATGGCACGACGGCCCAGGAACAAGAGCGCGAACCGGCCGAGGCCACGGCGGGCATTGCGGACATCGCGCGCATCATGCACGCAATCCCGCACCGCTATCCGTTTCTGCTGATCGACCGCGTGGTCGAGGTGGTACGTGACCGATCCGCCGTCGGCATCAAGAACGTCTCGGTGAACGAGTTTTTCTTCCAGGGGCATTTTCCGGGCCATCCGGTGATGCCCGGCGTGCTGATCATCGAGAGCATGGCGCAGACGGCGGCGGTGCTGGTGGTCGAGACCCTCGGCCCCGAAGCGGCCGGCAAGGTGGTCTATTTCATGTCGATCGAGGGGGCCAAGTTCCGACGTCCGGTGGTGCCGGGCGATCAGCTTCGCATTCATGTCACGAAAGAGCGCAGGCGCGGCAACGTATGGAAATTCAACGCCGTGGCGCGCGTTGACGGAACCTCGGTGGCGGAGGCCACCTACGCCGCGATGATCATGGATCGCCGAGCGGAATTCTGAGCGGTTACAACCGGTTACGCGACGATCATCGAAATATCGGGCAACAATCATTGAGTTGGCCGGGGGCAGGGCAGGGCCTAGCCTTCATCCAACCCACCGCGTCGAAGGCAGGTTTCATGGATGGATTGCCCGAAAGGGTCCGGGTGAAGTCGGACTCCATGTTCGCTGACGTGCGGATCGCAGGCACCGGCTCGGTCCACCCCACCGCGTTGGTTGCGCGCGGGGCCGAGATCGGGCGCGGGGTGCGGATCGGGCCGTTCTGCACGGTCGGGCCGGATGTGGTGCTGGAGGACGGGGTGCAGCTCATCTCCCACGTCGTCGTGGAGGGCCGCGCCCGGATCGGGCCGGGCGTGGTGGTGTACCCGTTCTGCACCATCGGCATGGCGCCGCAGGATCTGAAATACCAGGGCGAGCCGACCCGCTGCGAGATCGGCGCGCGCACCCAGGTTCGCGAACACTGCACCATCCACCGCGGCACGGTGACCGGCACCGGGACCACACGGGTCGGGGCGGACTGCATGTTGATGGCGGTGACGCATGTCGCGCATGATTGCGCGATCGGCGACCACGTCATCATCGCCAATAACGTTGTCATGGGGGGGCACGTCACGATTGCCGAGAATGCGGTGATCGGCGGCGCCTCGGCCTTGCATCAATTCGTGCGAATCGGCCGCGGCGCGATGGTCGGCGGCGCTTCGGGCGTCGAAGGGGACGTGATCCCGTTCGGCAGCGTGCTCGGCAATCGGGCTCGGCTGGCCGGGCTGAACGTGATCGGCCTCAAGCGCCGCGGCTTCGACAAGGCTCAAATCCTGGCGTTGCGGGCGGCGTTCCGCACGCTGTTCAGCCAGGACGGCGTGTTCGCTCAGAGACTGGCGCAGGCCCGCGCGCGCTATGCGACGGACAAATTGGTGACCGAAATCCTCGACTTCATCGACGCGCCCAGCCATCGCGGGCTGATCCGGGCCGAGATCGCCGCGGGTGAACCGGGCTCGGCGGCCTGAACCGGCGCAGCGTGCTCGTTCGCGCGTTGGCGTCGGTCAGTGAATGACCCGGACAAGGCCTTGGACGACGGCGTCGATGTCGAATCCCGGTTCGTGCCGCTCAGCCACGCAGGTCTCGATCGCCTCACGCAGCGCGGTCAAGGTGCGCGTGAGCTGGAGGCTCGCTGCCTCCTCGGCCAACATGCGCAGGCACTGAAGGATGCCTGTGGCGGTCGCGTCGCAGGAGAGACTGTCTTCGTCGTTCATCGAAACCGGGCCTTCTGGCGGTGATGGACGTTCGGTGCTTCACGATGTCGTGAGAGCGAATGTCCTATGGCGAGCAGGCAGGCAATTTGCAATGGAAATCACGCGCCCGGACCACCTATCTGCGGTATGTGGCGAATCGGTAACCCGTAATCACCGGTTGCGCGAGCAGTCCCCAACGCTGCAACCACCAGACGGTTTGGGGATCGGGTATGGGCCGTGTCGCTGGGCATAATCGCCGGAGGCGGCGTGCTGCCCGGGCGGGTCGCCGCCGCTGCGATCGCCGCGGGTCGCCGGGTATTCCTGCTGGGCCTCGACGGATTCGCGGATCGTGCGGTGCTCGGCCCCTACCCGCACGCATTCGTCAGGATTGGCGCCGCGGGGCGGATCTTGCAACTGCTGAGGGCGCATGGCTGCGCGGAGTTGGTGCTGATCGGGCCGGTGCGCCGCCCATCCCTGCTCGATCTTCGGCCCGACGCGGAGGGGACGCGGATCCTGGCGCGCATCGGCCGGGCGGCCTTCGCCGGGGATGACGGCCTGCTGGCCGCAGTCATCCGGGTTCTCGGGGAGGAAGGCTTTCGCGTCCTGGGCGCCCACGAGGTTCTGGCGGAAGCGGTCGCGCCCGCCGGGGTGTTGTCCCGGGTCGTGCCCGACGCGCAGGCGATGGCCGACATCGGCCGCGCCGCCGAGGTCGCCCGCGCGCTGGGCGGAGCCGATGTTGGGCAGGGCTGTGTTGTCCAGCAGGGACTCGTGCTCGCGGTCGAGGCCGCCGAGGGGACCGACGCGATGCTTGCCCGCTGCGGGGCGCTGGCCCGCGCGGGTCCGGGCGGCGTGCTGGTCAAATTGGTAAAGCCGGGACAGGAGCGCCGGGCCGACCTGCCCACCATCGGCCCCGATACGGTGCGAGCGGCGCGTCAGGCCGGGTTGCGCGGCATTGCCTTCGAGGCGGGGGGAACCATCCTGGCCGATCGCGCCGCGACGATCGCGGCGGCCGACGCGGCGGGGCTTTTCCTGCTCGGTCTGGACCCCGATACTGGCGGGGCTGATCGCGCGCAACTCGGAGACCTGCCATGAGCCGATTCCTACATACGATGATCCGCGTCGGCGACCTCGACCGGAGCGTGGACTTCTACACCAAGCTGCTCGGCATGAAGGAACTGCGCCGTCGGGACGTGCCGGACGGGAAATACACGCTCGCCTTCGTCGGCTATGGCGACGAGGATAGCAACGCGGTGATCGAGCTCACCTATAATTACGGCGTGACCAGCTACGAGCAGGGTTCCGCTTTCGGCCATCTCGCGGTGGGTGTGCCGGACGTGGCGGCGGCGTGCGAGAAGGTGCGCGAGGCGGGTGGCAAGGTGACGCGCGAGGCGGGGCCGGTGAAGTTCGGCACCACGATCATCGCCTTCGTCGAGGATCCCGACGGCTACAAGATCGAGCTGATCCAGCGCGGCTGAGGCGGTGCCGTGAGCGGCGCGGCCGGGATTCCGTTCTTTCCCGGCCGCCGTGTCTTGCGTGTCGGCGTCACCGGACTGGCGCGCGCCGGCAAGACCGCACTCCTGACTTCGGCTGCCGCCAATCTGCTTGCGCAGGGCAGCGGGATGACGGCGCTGCCGGCGCTCGCCGCACGATTGGGAGGGCGTTCGCTCCGCGTCGTGATCGCGCCCTCGGGGGCCGGCGCGGTGCCGCGTTTCGATTATCGCGCGCATCTCGCTGCACTGGCGGCCGATCCGCCGCGCTGGCCGGAGCGCACCGGCGCGATCTCGCTCCTCGCACTCGATCTCGACATCGGCCGGCAGGGCTTCGCCGCGCCTTTCGGTCCGCGGGGCGTCCGGCTTGAATTGCTGGACTATCCCGGTGAGTGGTTGCTCGACCTGCCGCTGTTGGCTCAGGATTTTTCGCGGTGGTCGGCCGCCGTCCTGGCCCGGCTGGAAGCGCCGGCCGTGGCGCCGATCGCGCGCGATTTCCTGACCTTCGCGCGAGGCCTGCCTGCCCGCGCGCCGGCCGACGACACCCTGGCCGCCACCGGCCATCGTCTCTACCGCGCGGCGCTGGTCCGGCTGCGGGACGAGGCGGGGCTCTCGTTCCTCCAACCGGGCCGCTTCTTGATGCCCGCCCCTGGACCCGAGCCGCCTTGGACCACCTTCTTCCCGGCGACCGGCGGCTCCGGCCTCGCCGGTCTGCTCGCATCCCGCTACGACGCCTATCGCGACGCGGTGCGGCGGGACCTCGTCTCGCCCTCGTTCGGCCAGATTGACCGGCTGGTGGTGCTCGCCGACATTCTCTCCGCCCTGCACGCCGGCCGGGCCGCCTTCACGGATATGGCCGGGGCGCTCTCCGGCGTGGCCGAGGCGTTGTCCTTCCGCCGGCCCTGGACCGATGCGATCCCTTTCCTGCAATGGCTGCCGCTGCCCGCGTGGATGACGCCGGGCGGTATCCGCCGGGTGGCGTTCGCGGCTACCAAGTCGGACCATGTGGCCGACCGCCAGCGTGGCAATCTCGCGTCGCTGGTGCGGGCGCTCACCCAGCTCCCCGCGTCGGCCGTTTCCGCCGCGACGTCGAGCTTCGCTATCGCGGCGGTGCGCTGCACCGAGGATTTTGTCTGGACCCTCGATGGCCGGAATGTCTCCGCGGTGCGCGGTCGGGTGCTGGGCAACGACCGGCTGACCCGCTCCTATCCCGGCGAGGTGCCCGATCGGCTGCCCGACGAAGCCTTCTGGGCGCACGAGTTCCTTGCCCTGCCGCAATTCGAGCCGCGCCGCCTGCCCGCTGACGGACGCAACGGGGTTCCCCAGATAGGGCTGGACACGCTGCTCGCGTTCCTGCTGGAGGATGTTCTGTGACCGACACGGCGACCCAGGAGAAGCCCCGTCCCCGGATCGAGCTGGAAGCGGTGCCGGCACCGCGCCTCGAGGCCGGGCTGCCGGCGCTCGTGCCGGTCCCGGAGCGCGGCGTCGGCACGCTCTCCCTCGTGGTCGGCGGCGCTGCCATCCTGGCCGTCGGGCTGGCCGCACTCGGCACGGCCAATTTCGCCGCCGCCCAGTTCGCCCGCTCTTTATTTCTGGGTTGGGTCACCGTTGCCGTCGCGGCTGCGGGCTTCGGCCTCATCGGCGCGGGAGTCTGGCGCGAGCTGCGCGGCCTGTTCGGTATCGAGACCGTGGACCGCTTGCGCGCCGAACTCGCCTCCGCCGACGCGCTCCGCGCCCGGCCGCTGCTGCGCCGCTGGCTGGCCAGGTTGCCCGAAGGGGAGGTCAGCGCGGAAAACCTTGACGCGCTCGACGACCCGGAGGCGTTGCGGGCGTTGCTCCGCGCCGGGCCGATCGCCGAGCTGCGCGGGAAGGCCGACGCGCTCGGGCGCACGGCAGCGGTGCAGATCTTCGCGATCACCGCCGCCGTGCCGTCCCCCGCCTTCGACGGCCTGCTGGTCGCCTGGCGCGGCTCCCGCCTGGTGCGCCAGGTCGCCGAGCTGCACGGGATCAGGCCAGGATTATTCGGCACTCTCGCCTTGCTGCGTCGCACCGCCCTCAGCGCGGCCGGCGTGATGGCGGCCGACATGGCGGCCAACACCCTGACGCATGCGCTGCTCTCGAACCCGCTCCTTGGCCACGTTGCCGGCGACATGGCAGGGGCCGGCGTCGCCGCCCGCCGCATGATTGTCCTCGCCCGCGCGGCGGCAGCGGCGTGCAGTCCGCTGGGGCCTGAGAGCGCACCCTAGAGCTTGACCATTTCACATTGGATGAGCGTCGCTGCCGGCCGCGAAGCGGCGTGCCGTTTGCCAGGCAACCTCCCGTTCCTGTTCGAGACAACGATTTCTGCAACGAATCCGCCTGCGGCGATGCCGTAAATGTCGCGGCTCCCGGCCGTCTCTGTTCGTTTCTGGCTTTCTCGACCGGAACCGCAATTTGTATTGACGTTCGAAACGATGCCCGCGCATACGCAAGGCTGCGGCTCGGGACGGGCTGCATGGCTCGTGGTTCAAACGCAGACGCAAGAGGAGGCGGGCTTGACGCGAATGTTTACGTTGCGAATTCGGCAGGCCGCGTCGATGCGCTGCCTTGGCCGTCCCGGATCGGCGCGGCGCGGTCCGCGACTCCGGGCATGAACATGCAACCAGATCAACCTCCGGCGGGCCGGAGATCGAGGGCAGAGGGCGGTCGCGCTTCGCGGCGACGGGCGCCCGACCGGACGCCGTAGCGTCCTCGCCCTTACGCCCGCCGGTCCTCGACAGGAGGCGGGCTATGATGAACTACCTCAGATCGTTGAATCGCCGTTGGGCCAAGGCGAGGCCCTGGCCGCGGCCGCCGCCGGCCCCGTTGGACGACCGAGCGCAGCTCGAGTTTTTCCTACGGGCCGGTTCTCCCGACGAGCCGCCGGCGGCACGCGGACTACCGGCGCTGCCCATCGTCGACGCGACAAATGGGGCTTTCTGGTCGGGTTCGCGGTGGCAGCGTCCACCGTGATCCCTCGTCCACCCGCTCCCGGAGAAAGCCCTGCTCACGCCGGGAGAGCAGGGGCGGCGGATCGCTCTCAGCGAAACCATGGGAGACCGGCGGGCGCGAAGTGCTATAAGCCGGTGCGCGCGAGCCCTTCGCTTCCACTGGAGCCGGTCGGAAATCACCGGCTTGCGTCCAGCGCCCCTTGCAGCATCCAGGCCGCCGCCATCCGGTCGATTGCCCCGGCGCGCTTCTTCCGGCTCAGATCGGCCTCACTCACAAGAAACCGGTTGACCGCCGCCGAGCTCAGCCGTTCGTCCCACAGCGCGGCGGGCAGGCCGGTCGCGTCGCTCAGCGCCAGGGTCCAGTCGCGCGCCGCCTGGGCGGCGGGGCCGACGGTGCCGTCCATCGACAGCGGCAGGCCGACCACCAGGCCGCCGGCGCCCTCCTTGCGGGCGATGGCGACGATCTCGGCGGCGTTGGCGCGCAGCTTGCCGCGCTTGAGGCTGCCATAGGGCGAGGCCAGCATCAGCCGCACGTCGGACAGCGCGATACCCACCGTCTTGCTGCCCGGATCGAGGCCGATCAGCCGCTCGTTCGGCGCGAGGCGGGCGCGCAGGTCGCTCAGGTTGAACAGCGCCATGCCGGCGTTTATGGTCCCGCCCCTTATCCCAGCCAAGGATTTGTCGCCCGCATGTCGCTCGATCCCGCGACCGTTCGCCGAATCGCCAGCCTCGCGCGCATCCGCGTCGAGGAACCCGAGATCGCGACCCTGCAAGCCGAGCTGAACGCCATCCTCGGCTGGATCGAACAGCTCAACGAGGTGGACGTCGAAGGCGTGGAGCCGCTGACCGGGGCGGCGCAGATGGCGCTCAAGATGCGCGAGGATGTGGTGACGGACGGCGGCTATCCCGAAAAGGTGCTCGCCAATGCGCCCGAGCGCGCGGGCGATTTCTTCGCAGTACCCAAGGTGGTCGAATGACGCTCACCGATCTCACGCTCGGGGCGGCGCGTGACGGGCTGCGGGGGAAAGATTTCACCGCGCGCGAGCTGACGCTCGCGTATCTGCGCGCGATCGAGGCGCTCAACCCTCGGCTCAACGCCTACATCACCGTCATGCACGACCGCGCGCTGCAGCAGGCGGACGCGGCGGATGCGACACTCGCGAACGGTGAGGCTGGGTCGCTCGCCGGCATCCCGCTCGCGATCAAGGATCTGTTCTGCACCAAGGGCATCCGCACCACAGCGGGCAGCCGCATCCTTGGCCCCTTCGTGCCTCCATACGAGAGCAGCGTCACCGCCAATCTGCTGCGCGATGGCGCGGTGTTCCTCGGAAAAGCCAACCTCGACGAATTCGCGATGGGCTCGTCCAACATCACCTCCGCCTATGGCCCGGTCGAGAACCCGTGGCAGCGCTCGGGCGACACCGAGGCAAAACTGGTGCCCGGCGGCTCATCCGGCGGCTCGGCGGCGGCGGTCGCGGCGCGCCTGGCGCTCGGCTCCACCGGCACCGACACCGGCGGCTCGATCCGTCAGCCGGCGTCGTTCTGCGGCATCCCCGGCATCAAGCCGACGTACGGACGGTGCAGCCGCTGGGGGATCGTCGCGTTCGCGTCGTCGCTCGACCAGGCGGGGCCGTTCGCGCGGACCGTCGAGGATTGCGCCATCCTGCTGCGATCGATGGCCGGCCACGATCCGAAGGATTCCACCAGTGTCGATCGCCCGGTGGCGGATTACGAGGCGGCCTGCCGGCGCGGCGTGAAGGGGCTGCGTATCGGCATTCCGCGCGAGTACCACGTGGACGGAATGCCGGCCGAGATCGAGGCGCTGTGGGAGCGGGGGAAAGCCTGGCTGGGCGACGCGGGCGCGGAACTCGTCGACGTGTCGCTGCCGCACACCAAATATGGTCTCGCCACCTACTACATCGTCGCGCCCGCCGAGTGCTCGTCCAACCTCGCGCGCTATGACGGCGTGCGCTTTGGGATGCGCGAGAACGGCGAGGATCTGCGCGATCTCTACGAGCGCACCCGCGCCGCCGGCTTCGGCGCGGAGGTTAAGCGGCGAGTCCTGATCGGCACCTACGTGCTGTCGGCGGGCTATTACGACGCCTATTACCTGCGTGCGCAGAAAGTCCGGGCGCTGATCCTCAAGGATTTCACCGAGGCGTTCTCGCGGGTCGACGCACTGCTGACGCCGACCACGCCGTCGGCCGCCTTCGCGAAGGGCGAGAACATGGACGATCCGGTCAAGATGTATCTCAACGACGTGTTCACCGTGCCGGCCAGCATGGCGGGCGTGCCCGGCATGTCGGTCCCCGCCGGGCTCGACGCGCAAGGACTGCCGCTCGGCTTGCAGGTGATCGGGCGGCCGTTCGACGAGGAGACGGTGTTCGCCGTCAGCGCCGCGCTGGAGCGGGCGGCGGATTTCAGCGCGCGCCCGACGCTCCGCGCGGGAGCCTGAGCCATGCCCTACATCATCGAGGGATCGACCGGTCCTTGGGAAGTCGTCATCGGCCTTGAGGTCCACGCCCAGGTCATCTCCCAGGCCAAGCTGTTTTCCGGTGCGGCGACCGAGTTCGGCGCCGAGCCGAACACGCAGGTGAGTTTTGTCGATGCGGCGTTTCCCGGAATGCTGCCGGTCATCAACCGGGAATGCGTGGCGCAGGCGGTGCGCACAGGGCTCGGGCTCGACGCGCACATCAACGTAGTGAGCCGGTTCGACCGGAAGAACTATTTCTACGCCGACTTGCCCGCTGGTTATCAGATCAGCCAGTACCAGCATCCCGTGGTAGGCGAGGGACGGATAGAAATCGAGCTCGCCGACGGCAGCACGCGGCAGATCGGGGTCACGCGCCTGCATCTCGAGCAGGACGCGGGCAAGTCGCTGCACGACCAGCATCCGACGAAATCCTACATCGACCTCAACCGCTCCGGCGTGGCGCTGATGGAGATCGTCAGCGAGCCCGACATGCGCAGTCCGGAGGAGGCCGGGGCCTATCTCCGCAAGCTGCGCACCATCCTGCGCTATCTCGGCACCTGCGACGGCAACATGGAGGAGGGCTCGATGCGCGCCGACGTGAACGTCTCGGTGCGCCGCCACGGCGAGCCGTTCCGGACGCGCTGCGAGGTGAAGAACGTCAACTCCATCCGCTTCGTGATGCAGGCGATCGAGGCTGAGGCCAAGCGGCAGGTGGAGGTGTGGGAAACGGGCGGCATGGTCGAGCAGGAAACCCGTCTGTTCGACGTGCCTCGTGGCATCACGCGCAGTATGCGCAGCAAGGAAGACGCGCACGACTACCGCTACTTCCCCGATCCCGACCTGCTCCCGCTGGTGCTCGACGAGGCGTGGATCGAGGAATTGCGCGAGCATTTGCCCGAGTTGCCGGACGCCAAGCGCGCTCGCTTCATGGCCGAGTACGGCTTGCCCGCCTACGATTCCGGCGTGATGGTCGCCGAGCAGGCGACGGCGGATTTTTACGAGGCGGTGGCCAAGGGCCGCGATGCCAAGCTCGCCGCCAACTGGGTGATCGGCGACTTCTTCGCCGCCCTCAACCGCACCGGCCGGACAATCGAGACCAGTCCCGTTTCCGCTGTGGCACTCGGCCAGTTGCTCGACCTCATGGCCGACAACACGATCAACGGGCGCATCGCCAAGGAGGTGCTGGAGGCGATGGTCGAGACCGGCGAGGAGCCGTCGGCAATCGTCGAGGCGAAGGGGCTGCGCCAGGTGACGGACACCGGCGCGATCGATGCGGCGGTGGACAAGGTGCTGGCCGCCAACGCCGACAAACTGGCCGAATACAAGGCGGGCAAGGAAAAGCTGTTCGGCTTCTTCGTCGGTCAGGTGATGAAAGCGATGGCGGGGAAGGGCAATCCCGCGCTGGTCAACGAGACGCTGAAGCGCAAGCTCGCCTGATCGCCCTCACATGCCGAGACTGGTGATCAGGCGGTTGTTGTAGTCGCGCGTCAGGCTGGGAATGAGGAAAGCGTCCACCAGCGCCCAGACGCCCAATACCGCGAACCCGACATAGCCGATCAGCACGAACGTCAGCGGCACCGAGACGATGCACAGCACCAGCATGACGACCGCGCTGGCGATCCGTTTCAAATAGAAGCGGTGCGCGCCCAGCCAGCCGAAGAAGAACCACAGCACGTACGCCACCATGACGGATTTCTTTATTGGCGTCGTAGCGCAGCATGGCCTGGGTGTCGCGGTGGGTTCCCATCGGCGGGCCGCCCGGCATCGAAGGATTGTTGTAGTCGGACATCGGTTCGGATGCTCCGGGGCAGGGGATGGACTTCGGCGGGATCGTTCTGCACGATTAAGATACCGCAAGAGGAGCTGCCTCGGCCATGAGCATCGAGCTGCACACCTGGAACACCCCGAACGGCCGCAAGATCAGTGTCGCACTTGAGGAGATGGGGTTGCCCTACACGGTGCATCCCATAGACATCAGCAAGGGCAAGCGGTTCGAGCCCGCCTTCCTGGCGATCAGTCCGAACAACAAGATCCCCGCCATCGTCGATCCCGAGGGGCCGGGCGGGCGGCCGATCAGCGTGTTCGAATCGGGTGCCATCCTGCTCTATCTCGGACGGAAGACGAAAAAATTCCTGCCCGACGATTTGCGGGCGCAGGTTCCGGTTCTGGAATGGCTGATGTGGCAGATGGGGGGCTTCGGCCCGATGCCGGGGCAGGTGCATCACTTCTTGCAAGTGGCGAGCGAGCAGGATCGCCGCTACGGGCTGGAGCGCTATTCCAAGGAGACGCGCCGGCTTTACGGCGTGCTCGACCGGCGGCTCGCTCAGGTGCCCTACGCCGGTGGCGCGGAGGTCTCGGTTGCGGACTTCGCCATCCTCGGCTGGGCGTGGCGCCACGAGCGGCACAAGGTGGGTCTCGCCGAATTCCCCAACGTCAAGCGCTGGTACGAGACGATGATGGCGCGGCCCGGCACCAAGCGAGGCTTCGAGGTGGCGCTGAGCTGAGTTTGCGGTTGAGCTACACCGTCCGTCGCGATAACCTCGGCCACGGCGAGGGTCGAGATCGACCGGGAGGTACGGCGATGTTCGCCTCGCCTGTGGCAAAATCCGCCGGTCCGGCCCGCGACCCGACCGCCCGGACGAGGCTGCCCGGAAACGCACGACGGCCCGTCATCGCGATGCGCGATGGAGATGCCGCGGCTCCGCGCGGGAGCTGGGAATTCGGCAAGCTCCAGCCGTCGGCGCCCGCGCGGGCAAGCTCGCGGCCGAAGCTCGCGATCGGCCGAGTGGATGATCCGCTGGAGCACGAGGCGAACCGCATCGCCGATCGGGTCATGCGAATGGCCGATGCGGCCGCGCTGATCACACCCTCTCCCTTGCAGCTGAGCCGCAAATGCGCGGGCTGCGAGGAGGAGGAGGTGCTGCGGCAGAAATCGACCGGCACGGCCAGCAGCCCGTCCCAGCTTGCCTGGCGCGAGGCGCCCGATGTGGTGCACGAGGTCTTGCGCTCGCCCGGCCAGACGCTCGATCCGGCCACGCGCGCGTTCATGGAACCGCGTTTCGGACACGATTTCGGCCGCGTGCGCGTCCATACCGACGCAGCCGCCGCGCGGTCGGCGAAGGCGGTGGGCGCGCTCGGCTACACCGTGAACGATCACATTGCGCTGGCCGACGGGCAGGCCGGCAACCGCGCGCTGCTCGCGCACGAACTGGCGCATGTCGTGCAGCAATCGGGCGCGCCGCCGGTGCTGCGCCGCTTCGCGCCCTGCCGGCACCTGCTCGACGCGCGCGAGAAGACGCCGGTCGCGGAGAGCGACGTGCAGCAGAGTGTGGCGACCCAGGCAGCGACGCTCGGCCCCGTGGAGCGCGAGCTTAGCCTGCCCGGGGCAAGTGCCGCGCCGTATCGCACCGAGCCCGCGCGCAGATCAGGCCGCGGCGACGTGATCACGCCGCAAACCGTCGGGGAGGACATCTTAGGCCGGATCGA
This sequence comes from uncultured Alphaproteobacteria bacterium, assembly GCA_963795435.1. Classification (GTDB taxonomy): domain Bacteria; phylum Pseudomonadota; class Alphaproteobacteria; order Acetobacterales; family Acetobacteraceae; genus JAFKFI01. Next base: position 502,024 of record CAWCHV010000007.1, on the reverse strand, counting down.
TCTCGCGGTGCTTACCGGCAACGTCCTCGAACTGATCGAGGTGAAGCGCGCCACCTGGCCAGACGCGGTCTTCGCCGAGACGCAACTGCTCAATTACGTGAGCAAGGGCAACCGTGCGATAGGCGGTGTGGAGCAGCTTTGGCGCGACCGTGGGCATCCCGGCGACAGCATCCGCTCGGTCCGCGCGATGCGAACCTCGCGTCTGGTGCCGGAGACGCCGCAGCGCATCGGCGGCACCGTGGTCTCGCTGGCTTGGTGCCGCGACGGCGTGCTCTCGTTCAAGGCGATCGGCGATCAGGACCAGGACGTCTTCGTCTGCGGCGCCAACGACCAGGGCCGGATCGACGCCTTCCTGAACCGCCTCATTGACCCCGCGCAGGCGGAGGTGGAGCGCTACATCTCGCGCGAGATCGAGGCGCGCGCCGCGAAGCAGCTCGAGGGCATGTCGGTTCGCGACATGCTGCAAAAGATCATCGGCATCCCGCAGATCCGCCGCCTGCTGCCGCTCGCGGACCTGCCGGTCGGCGAGGAGCAGCTGCTCGACTTGGCGGCGAAGCAGCTCGAGCCGCTCGCGGCCGAGATCCGCGCGATCGCACAATCGTTCCTGCACCGGGTCGTCACCGAATTGCGCAGGCGGGTGCAGGCGCAGGTCCGCACCCTGCTTCAGGAAAGCATGACGGCCCTGTGCGTCAAGGCGGCCGAGATGACGGCGCGCGAGCTGCTCGACGAGTTCAACAAACGGATGCGGCAGTTCACCCTCACGCTCATTCCGGTGGTGATCGAAGCGGTCGCGATGGAGATGCTGAAGGAGGCGATGATCGAGGCGGTGAAGGCTTTCGCTATCGCGCTCGGCATCGTCGTGGCGGCGATCGCGCTCTGGTTCGTCGCGGCCTGGCTCGCCACCATCGAAGGGATCGGCGCCATCGTGGCCGGCATCGGCGCCGGGATCGCACGGCTCGTGGCATTGCTGGCCCCCCTCTTTGCCTGAGCAGGGAATGGATCCCGAGCGGATCGAGCAGGTCTGGCGCGCAGGCGACCCCCGTCAGGCGCTGAGCCTGGCGCAAGCGGCCGCCTCGAATACGGACGAGCCGCTCATGCTGTCCGAGGCGCTGTTGCGCTGCGCGCGCGACGTCTCGTTGCCGGAATGGGAGGAGGCAGCGCGGCTCGCGACGGCCCTGCGCGAGCGCGTCTGGCCGCCCGGCCATCTGCGCGGGGGCTACGTCGCGATGCCGCTCGCCACTCTGCTGAGGGAGGCTGGACGCACCGAGGAGGCGGACGCGGTCCTGCGTCATTGCGAGGCGCTGGCCGAGCGCGGGGCCAGCAGCGGCGACAGTGACGGCTGGCGCGATGCGGTGTTCGCTCGCGCCCGCCTGCATCTGGCGCGAGGGCAGGATAGCGAGGCCGAGGCGGCGCTGCTTAAGGCGTTGACGATCGAGGAGCAGGGCCGCCATCCGGCCCGCCCGCCCTTCACCTCGCCGGCGACCGAGCTGAAAGCTCTTTACGCCCGCCAGGGCCGCCACGGCAACGCCGAGGCCATCGCCGCCCGCGAAGCCGCGATGCTGGCCGCTTACCGACGCTGACACGGGTTTGCCTAATGTCGAGCGACCTCGCGAAGTGGACGGGGAACGTCAGGAAGTTCGACACGCCGCCCTCGGCGAACTAACTATTTTATCGCGGCGGAGCCACGCGACCGGATCCTCGATGTGCGCTGTCGCGCAAGGCGAGTCGAGTGCCGACCGCCTTGAGTGAGCGTGCGCACGGATACTATTCTGAGGTGGCGGAGGGGATGAGATTCGAACTCACGATACGGGTTGACCCCGTATAACGGTTTAGCAAACCGCCGCCTTCAGCCACTCGGCCACCCCTCCGCCGGGAGATGCGGAACCCGGACCCAGGGGGTCCGGACACGGCGTTTGCACCGGCGCTTCTAGGGCCTCGCAACGGATGCGTCAAACGCTCCGATCAGCCTTGCGTCCGGCGCGGGGGGCGTGTTTGCTGCGCGGGCAGGGGGCTGAACCGTCAGGAGGAGCCTGTGGCCTACGCGCTGCAGCAGCTGATCAACGGCATCACGCTCGGCATGATCTATGGCCTGATCGCCGTCGGCTACACCATGGTCTACGGCATCATCGGCATGATCAACTTCGCCCACGGCGACATCTTCATGGTCGGCGCCTTTCTCTCCATGATCGCGCTGCTCGGGCTCGCCGCTCTCGGCATCACCTCGGTGCCGCTGGCCCTCGCACTCACCCTGATCTTCGCCGCCGCCATCGCCTCGCTCTACGGCTGGACGGTCGAGCGGCTGGCCTATCGCCCGCTGCGCGGCTCGTTCCGGCTGGCGCCCCTGATCAGCGCCATCGGCATGTCGATCGTGCTGCAGAATTTCGTCCAGGTCAGCCAAGGGGCGCGGGTCAAGCCGATGGAGGCGTTGCTGCCCGGCGGGGTGCAGCTGATGGATCAGGGCGGCTTCGCGGTTCAGCTCTCCTGGATGCAGGTCGCCATCGTCATCACCACGCTCCTGGTGCTTGCCGTGTTCACCTGGCTGGTGACGCGCACCTCGCTCGGCCGCTCGATGCGGGCCTGCGAGCAGGACCTCAAGATGGCCGGACTGCTCGGCATCGACACCGACCGGACGATCAGCCTCACCTTCGTCATCGGCGCCGCGCTGGCCGCCGTCGCGGGGCTGATGTTCCTGCTCTATTACGGCGTGATCGACTTCTTCATCGGCTTCGTCGCCGGGGTGAAGGCGTTCACCGCCGCCGTGCTCGGCGGCATCGGCTCGCTGCCCGGCGCGGTGCTCGGCGGCCTGCTGATCGGGCTGATCGAGGTGTTCTGGTCGGCCTATTTCAGCGTCCAGTACAAGGACGTGGCGGCGTTCTCCATCCTGGTCATCGTGCTGATCTTCATGCCGACCGGCATCCTCGGCCGGGCGGATGTCGAGAAGGTATGAAATCCGGGCTGCGCGACGCTGTCCTGTCGGCGCTCGTCGCGGTCGGCCTGTTCGCGCCGATGGTCGGGCTGAAGACCGATAGCGGCGCGCATGGCCTGTATCTTACCTTCCGGCCGGTCCCGGTGGCGATCGTCGTGGGCGCGGTGTTCGTCGGCCGCCTGCTGCTGCTTGCCTGGCGCGGACGGAGCCGAGCGGCGGCGCGGCAGGCCAACCGCGCCTTCGCCGAGCGCATCACGCGGGCGGGCAAGTATGTGGCACCGCTGCTGCTCGTCGTGGCGCTCGCGGTGCCGCTGAGCGGGCAGCGCTACTATCTCGACCTCGGCATCCTGGTGATGACCTACGTGATGCTCGGTTGGGGGCTGAACATCGTGGTCGGGCTCGCCGGGCTGCTCGACCTCGGCTACGTAGCGTTCTACGCGGTCGGCGCCTACTCCTACGCGATCATCTCGACCACCTTCGGCCTCGGCTTTTGGACTTGCCTGCCGATCGCGGGACTGCTCGCGGCACTGTGGGGCGTGATGCTCGGCTTCCCGGTGCTGCGGCTGCGCGGCGACTACCTGGCGATCGTGACTTTGGCGTTCGGCGAGATCATCCGCATCGTCATTACCAACTGGGTGTCGCTGACCAATGGGCCGAACGGCATCTCGGGCATCCCGCGTCCCACGCTGTTCGGTCTGGACTTTAGCCCGGCCGGCGGCGCAGGCAGCTTCTCCGATTTCTTCCATCTACCGCCGAGCCCGACGTGGCGGGCGGTCTACCTATACTACGTCATCCTCGCCCTTGCGCTGCTGACCAACTGGGTGACGCTGCGGCTGCGCCGTCTGCCGCTTGGCCGGGCGTGGGAGGCGCTGCGCGAGGACGAGGTCGCCTGCCGCTCCCTCGGCATCAACGTCACGGTGACAAAGCTCACCGCGTTCGCCATCGGCGCGCTGTTCGGCGGCTTCGCCGGGGCGTTCTTCGCGACGCGCCAAGCCTTCGTCAGCCCGGAGAGCTTTACCTTCATCGAGAGCGCGATCGTGCTCTCCATCGTCGTGCTGGGCGGGCTCGGCAGCCAGCTCGGGGTGGCGCTCGCGGCGCTGGTGATGATTGGCGGCTTCGAGGTGTTCCGCGCCCTCGCCGATTACCGGATGCTGGTGTTCGGCGCGGCACTCGTCGTCATCATGGTGCTGCGCCCGCGCGGCCTGGTGGCGGGCCGCACGCCGACCGTGGCGCTCGGCCACAAGCGGGAGATCTCCGCCGAGCTGGTCGCGCAAGGTCGCGGTTGAGATGGGACGCGGCTGAGCGATGGCCGACGAACTCCTCGAGGTGGCTGGACTGACCATGCGCTTCGGCGGCCTGCGGGCGGTCGATGCCCTATTCTTTGCCGCGCGCCGCGGCGAGATCACGGCCGTGATCGGCCCGAACGGCGCGGGCAAGACCACGGTGTTCAATTGCATAACCGGCTTCTACCGCCCGACCGGCGGGACGCTCCTGCTCACCCATGCCGATGGCGCCCGTTTCTCGTTGCAGCGCCTGCCCGGCCACCGCATTGCGCGCCACGCCCGGGTGGCGCGCACCTTCCAGAACGTCCGCCTGTTCGCCGGCATGACCGTGCTGGAAAACCTGCTCGTCGCCCAGCACAATGCGCTGATGGCGGCGACCGGCTTCGGCATTCTCGCGGTGCTCGGATTGAGCCGCTATCCGGCTGCGGAGCGGGCGGCGATCGAGCGGGCGCGGTCGTGGCTCGACGCAATCGGGCTCACCGAGCGCGCCGACGATCCGGCGGGCGCGTTGCCTTATGGCGCGCAGCGGCGGCTCGAGATCGCCCGCGCCATGTGCATCGACCCGGTGCTGCTCTGCCTCGACGAGCCGGCGGCGGGCCTCAATCCGCGCGAAAGCGAGGAATTGAACCAGCTGCTACTCCGCATCCGCGCGGATGGCTGCTCGATCCTGCTGATCGAGCACGACATGGGCGTGGTGATGCGGATCAGCGACCACATCGTCGTGCTGGATCACGGCCGCAAAATCAGCGACGGCACGCCCGCCGAGGTTCGCGCCGACCCTCACGTGATCGCCGCCTATCTCGGCGAGGGCGACGAGGACGAGGTGCCGGCCGAGGAAGTGGTCGCGTGAGCCTGCTCCGCCTCTCCGGCGTGACGGCGTTCTACGGCGCCATCCAGGCCCTGCGCGGGGTGGATCTCGAGGTGAACGAGGGCGAGATCGTCACCCTGATCGGCGCCAACGGCGCGGGGAAATCCACCCTGATGATGACGGTCTGCGGCCAGCCCCAGGCCCGCCACGGCACGATCGTCTATGACGGAGAGGACATCACCCGACTGCCGACCCACGCGATCATGCGAAAGCGCATCGCCCAGTCGCCGGAGGGACGGCGGATCTTCTCCCGCATGACCGTCTACGAGAACCTGCAGATGGGCGCAGAGATAAACGGCAATGCCGATTTCGACGGACTGCTCCAGCAGGTGTTCTCACTGTTTCCCCGGCTGAAGGAGCGCGTCCACCAGCGTGGCGGCACGCTCTCGGGGGGCGAGCAGCAAATGCTCTCGATCGGCCGAGCGCTCATGTCGCGCCCGCGCCTGCTATTGCTGGACGAGCCGAGCCTCGGCCTCGCGCCCCTCGTCGTGCGGCAGATTTTCGGCGCGATCCGCGAGCTGAACCGGCGCACCGGGCTCACCGTCCTGCTGGTCGAGCAGAACGCCTTCCAGGCCCTCCGGCTGGGGGATCGCGGCTACGTGCTGGTAAACGGGGCCATCACGATGGCGGGGACCGGGGCCGAGCTGCTGGCGCGTCAGGAGATCCGCGCCGCGTATCTTGAAGGGGCGCATTGAGCTGGGCGGTGGTTGACGTACCGCAAGGGCCGTCCCAATACTCATGGGTAGACACGCGTGGGAGGCGGTGATGGGCGCGGAAACGCTGGCCTCACCCTTTAGCAGCACAACAGCGCGGACGGCCTCCGCTCCGGCGGGGGCGGGTTTGCTGCGCCTCCCCACTTTCGCCCGGCCGAACGCGCTGATCGACGCTATCCGCGCGGGCCGGCCGGTGATCCTGTGCGACGACGAGGATCGCGAGAACGAGGGCGATCTTGTGTTTGCCGCCCAGTTCGCCACGCCGGCGCTCGTCGCCTTCATGATCCGCCAGTGTGGCGGGCTGATCTGCACAGCGCTTGCGCCGACCCTGGTGGCGCGGTTCGCGCTCGAGCCAATGGTGCGGACCAATCGGGACCCGAAGGGGACTGCTTTCACGGCCTCGGTGGACGCGGCGGTCGGCATCGGCACCGGCATCTCGGCGCGCGATCGCGCCCGCACCATACGGCTGCTCGGCGATGCCGCGACGACGCCGGACGATCTGGTCTCGCCCGGCCATGTGTTCCCGCTGGCCGCGCGTGCGGGTGGCCTCGAGGAGCGGCAGGGCCATACCGAATTGGGCGTCGTGCTGGCGGAGGGCGCGGGCCTGGTGCCGGCCGCCGCCATCTGCGAGATCCTCGGCGCGGACGGCGAGGCCATGCTGCGCGACGAACTGCTGCCATTCGCGGCGGCGAACGGTTTCCTCATTGGCACGGTCGCCGGACTTGCGGAATGGGCGCGGTCGGATGCCATCCTGACGTGCTGAGTTGACGCCGTTGCAAGACCCGATAACGCTGGAGACGCCGCCATGAAGTTCATGTGGTTTCATCTGATGCCATATACCGAGCTTCCCGACGACTTCCGGGAGAAGAACCCGTCGGTGTGGGTGGACATTCACTCCTCGTTGTTCGATCCGCGTCGCGCGCATCACATGTACAACGACTTCATGGACGAGATGGAGTTCGCCGCCGAGTGCGGGTTCGATGCGATCTGCTGCAACGAGCACCACTCCAACGGCTATGGCTTGATGCCCTCACCGAACCTCATCGCCTCCTCGCTGGCCCGCCGCACCACCGAAACCGCGATCTGCGTCATGGGCAATTCCATCGCGCTGTACAATCCGCCGACCCGTGTGGCGGAAGAATTCGCCATGATCGACTGCATCTCGGGCGGTCGGCTGATCGCGGGCTTCCCGGTCGGCTCGCCGATGGATACGTGCTACGCCTTCGGCCAGAACCCCTCGATGCTGCGCGAGCGCTACCACGAGGCGCACGATCTGATCGTGAAGGCGTGGACGGAGAAGGACACTTTCGCCTTCAACGGCCGCTACAACCAGCAGCGCTACGTCAACATCTGGCCGCGTCCGATCCAACGGCCGCATCCGCCGATCTGGGTGCCGGGCGGCGGCTCGGTCGAGACGTGGCAGTGGTGCGCGGAGATGGATTACGTCTACTGCTATCTCTCCTACTACGGCTTCAAGGCCGGCCGGGCGACAATGCAGGGCTTCTGGGACGAGATGGCGCGCATCGGCAAGGACCGGAACCCGTACCGCGCCGGCTTCCTGCAATTCGTCGGCGTCGGCGAGAGCCGGCAGCACGCCTTCGATCTGTATTCGGAGGCGGCGGAATACTTCTACGGTCGCTGCCTGCACGTCGATCCGCGTTTCGCCAGCCCGCCGGGCTACACCACGGAGGCGACGCAGCGCGCCGGTATTCAGGGCATGGTGCAGCGCGCGGCGGCCAACTCCGTTTCCGCGACACCAACCGCCTCGCGCATCGGCAACACGCCGCGCCCCACCGAGATGAAGCAGATCGTCGACGACGGCTACGTCATCGTCGGCTCGGCGGACGAGGTGGTGGAACAACTGCGCGAGGTCGCGACCGAGCTCAATGTCGGGCACCTCATGCTGCTGCTGCAGTTCGGCAACATGGGCAAGGAGCTTGCAAAGTACAACACCAAGCTGTTCGCCGAGGAGGTGATGCCGAAGCTGCACCCGCTGTTTTCGGAATGGGAGAACCGCTGGTGGCCGCAGCCGATGGAGAACGCGCAGCGCGCCGAGGTTCCGGCTTATCTGCCGAAGATCGCGGCGGAGTAGCTGGGGCGAGTTCTTGTCCGCGCGCGGCATACCCCCTCACCCGACCCTCTCCCCCAAGGAGGAGAGGGCTTTCTTCTCCCTCTCCCCTGCTCAGGGGAGAGGGCCGGGGTGAGGGGCCTTTCAACCCGGGAGTTCGGAGTAGCCTGTGAGCGAACCTGAGACGTTGACCGTGGACGTCAACGGCTTTTCCACCCGTGTGTGGCGCAAGGGCAGTGGCCCCAGGCTCGGCTTCCTCGCCGGGTTCGGCGGGCTGCCGCGCTGGGTGCCCTTTCTCGACAGGCTGGCCGAACAGCGCACGGTGATCGTGCCCTCGCTGCCCGGCTTTCCCGGCGGCGAGCGTGGCCATTCCGTGCTCGACAACCAGCTCGACTGGGTGCTGGCAGTTCGCGAGCTGATGCTGAAGACGGACTTGGTCGGCGCCGATCTTGCGGCGAGCTCGGTCGGCGGCGCGCTTGCCGCCGAGATGGCGGCGATCTGGCCGGACTCGGTGAAGAAGCTCGCCCTGATCGCGCCGTTCGGGCTGTTCGACGAGACCGATCCGGCGACCGACCCCTGGGCGCAGCGCGCCGACAACGTGGCCGGCCTGATGTGCGCCGATCCCGAGATCTGGAAGGCGATGAAAGCGGTTCCCGAGGGCGCCAACTCGGTCGAGTGGCCGATCGAGCAGACGCGCGCCAACGAGGCCGCCGCGCGCTATCTCTGGCCGCTCGGCAACACCAAGCTCGAGAAGCGGCTGCCGATGATCAAGGCGCCGACCCTGCTGATCTGGGGCGAGCAGGACCGCGTCATGCCGCGCGGCTACGCGGATCGTTTCGCCAAGGGGGTCAGCGGGCCGGCCGAGATCAGGACGATCCCCGGCGCCGGACACCTCGCCGAACTCGATCGCCCGGCGGAGGTTGCGGCGGCGATCCTGGAATGGACGGCGTAGGAGGCACGCGCATGGCAATGGACCCCGGCGCGCAGCGCGTTCTCGATTTGCTGCGTGAAGCCGGCCGGCCGCCGATCGAGCAATCGACACCTGCCGAAGCGCGCGAGGCGATGGCCAAGAGCCGCACGATCCTGCAACCCGACCCGCCGGAAGTCGCGGAGGTCCGTGAGCTTGAGGCGCGCGGCCCCGCCGGCACCGTCCCGCTGCGCTATTATCGCGGCGTCGGCGCGCCCGCGACCGGCGCTCCGGCGCTGGTCTACTTCCACGGCGGCGGCTGGGTGATTGGCGATCTCGAGAGCCATGATGGCGCCTGCCGCCGCATCGCCAACGGCGCGCGCTGCGTGGTTGTCTCCGTTCACTATCGGCTGGCCCCCGAGCACCGCTTCCCGGCCGCCGTGGACGATTCCGCCGCGGCGACGCGCTGGGTGGTGGAGCAGGCCGGCGTGCTCGGCATCGACGCGGCGCGTGTGGCGGTGGGCGGCGACAGTGCGGGCGGCAATCTCGCCGCCGTCATGGCGCTGATGTCGCGCGACGGGACGCTGCCGAAGCTGAGCTTCCAGGCGCTGATCTATCCCGCCACCGACATGGCGGGGCGCTATTCCTCCTACGAGCGGACGCCCTCGGGACTGTTGCTCAATGCGCCGGGGATGCATTGGTTCATCGACCTCTATCTCAACGACCGCAAGGAGGCGACCGACTGGCGGGCCTCGCCGCTGCGCGCGACCAGCCTCGCGGGCACCCCGCCGGCGCTGGTCATCACCTGCTATCACGACCCGCTGTGCGACGAGGGTGAAGCCTACGGCCAGCGGCTCGAGCAGGAAGGCGTGCACGTCACGCGGATGCGCTTCGCCGACCAGATCCACGGCTTTGTCACGATGGGGCGCTTCGTCCCGGCCGCCGATACGGCGCTGGAGATGGTAGCGGTCGCGCTCAGGAACGCGTGGGCGGCCTGATCAGCAGGCGTGCATGGTGGATGACGGTTTGGCTCCTGCCATCTGCAACGCGAGCCCTGCCATCCGCTCACCGAGATCCTCGACGCTGAGGCGCCCGCCGGGGCGGTGCCACGTGTAGGCCCAGCTGATCATCCCGCCCATCGCCAGCGCGGTCAGGTTGACATCCTTCAGGTGGAATTCGCCGGCGGCGACCCCTTCTTCAAGCAATTTCGACAGCGTACGGTCGAATTTCTGGCGCAGTGCGTTGATCTCGGCCAGCGCGGCGCGCTCGAGACTCTTCTCCTCGCGGAAAAACACGGCGATGTTGGGTTGGCGCACCAGGACCACGCGCGTGAAGTCCACGATCAGCTTACGCAGCCGCTCGGTTGCCGAGCCGCCGCTCTCCACTGCCGTGGTGGCCGCGTCGAGCGACATCTGGATCGTCGGCAGGCAGATCGCCGCCAGCAGGTCGGTCTTGCTCTTGAAATGCGTGTAGATGAATGGCTTGGTGACGCCGAGCTCGTGCGCGATGTCGTCGAGCGTGGTGCCGGTGAAGCCGCGCTCGTAGAACAGCGTGACCGCCTCCTGCAGGATGCGCTCGCGCTTGTAGGCCAGGATCTCGTCGCGCATTCCCGGCGTCGCGGCATTGGTGATGGGCGGTCCGTTCGTCATGGCCTGATCGGAGCCCTTTCCTCAGCTTGCCCGTGGGATACACTACCGGCGGGTAGCACCCGAGATCAATGAGGGAGGAAATTATGCCGGGCATTCTCGATGGCAAGGCGGCGCTGGTGACCGGCGGCGGTGGCGGAATTGGGCGAGCGACGGCGTTGGCGATGGCCCGCGAGGGCGCGCGCGTCGCGGTGGCGGACGCCGTGGAGTCGATTGCGCAAGAAACTATCGGCGCGATCAACCGGGCGGGCGGACAGGCGATGTTCGTGCAGGCGGACGTGACGCGGGGCTCGGAGGTCGCGGCGATGGTGAGCAAGGCGGTCGCCGCCTATGGCCGGCTCGACTGCGCGTTCAACAACGCGGGCGTGTCGGGTGCCTATGTCGGCGCGTCCGGGCAGAAGACGGCCGAGTGGTCGGAGGATGCGTTCGACAAGGTGATCGCGATCAATCTCACCGGCGTCTGGCTGTGCATGAAGCACGAGCTGGTGCAGATGCAAAAGCAGGGAGGCGGCGCGATCGTAAACACCGGCTCGATCGCCGGGCTGATCGGCCTGCCCACCTCTTCCGCTTACGTCGCGAGCAAGCATGGCGTGATCGGGCTTACCAAGACCGCGGCGCTCGAATACGCCGACGACAAGATCCGCGTGAACGCGGTGTGTCCGGGCTACATCGAGACCAAGATGACCGAGGACACGATGCGCCGGCGCGGCGAGCAGCTCATGGCGCAAGTGCCGTTCCACCGCATGGGCCGGCCGGAGGAGATCGCCGAGATGGTGGTTTGGCTGTGCTCGGAGCGCGCGTCGTTCGTGACCGGCGCGGCTTACAATGTGGATGGCGGGTATATGGCGACTTGAGCGTTCCCCTCACCCCGCCCCTCTCCCCCAAGCGGGGGAGAGGGAGAAGGTAAACCCTCTCCCCCTCTGAGGGGGAGAGGGTTGGTGAGGGGCTTTTCACGCCGCGAGCCTGCCGTAATCGAGCGTCGCCATCACCTGCACCCGCCGCATGTAGCGCGGCTCGTCATCGCGATAGTCGGCGACCGCGTTGTGCGTCGTGCCGATGTTGTCCCACATCAGCACGTCGCCGCGCGTCCAGTGATGCGCGTGCAGGAACTTGTCCTGCGACTGGTGGCGGAACAGGAAATCCAGCAGCTCGGCGCTCTCCCTCTCCTCCATGCCGTCGATGCGCATTGCGTAGCCGGGATTGCAGTAGAGCACGTGCCGCCCGGTGATCGGATGGACGCGGAAGATCGGCTGCGAGACCGGCGGCTTCTTGGCGCGCTGCTGCTCGGTGAGCGGCGGGCGGATGTTGCCGGGGCGGGCGCGCATCATGTCCCAGAACTTGGCGAAATCGTGCGTCGCGGTGCGGCCGGCGAGCTTCGTCTTGAGCTCGTCGGAGAGGTCGCGGTAGGCGGCGTGCATGTTGAGGAATTGCGTGTCGCCGAGCGGCTTGCCGTCGCGTTGCGGCACCTCCTGGGCGTGCAGGATGTTGGCCAGTGCGATGTAGTGGCTGTATGACATGTCGGTATGCCAGCCCTGGCCCGCATCGCCGGCGCCGATCGGGCGTCCGTCCCGCTTGATGTTGGACAGGATCATCATCTCCGGATGGCCGGGCTCGTGGAAGCGGTTGGCGACATTGATCTCCAGCTCGCCGAAACGCCGGCCGAAGGCGGCGAAAGCATCGACCCCGAGCGTCTGACTTGGGAAGCACAGCACGCCATGCGCGCCGAGGGCACGCAGGATCGCGCGGAAATCCTGATCCGTGAGCGGCTGGCCGAGGTCGATGCCCTCCATCCGTGCGCCCAGCGTCCCGCCGGTCGGCCTGATCTCCATTTTCGCTTCTCCTGTGCTCGTTATCCGGTATCTGAGGCCGAAACCCGCGCAAGCGGAAGCGGCTTTGTGCTCGCGCGGGAGGTGGCATGAGCAATACGCTGGACTGGGACGACATCGCGCTCCGGTTGGCTCTGGCCTTGCTGGTGGGCGCGGTGTTCGGGCTCAACCGCAGCGGACACGGCCATGAGGCCGGCCTGCGTACCACCCTTCTGGTCTGCGTCGCCGCCGCCCTCGCCATGCTGCAGGCGAACTGGATCCTCGCCGCCATGCGGGGCAGCTGGAACTCGGTGTTCCGGCTGGACCTCATGCGGCTGCCGCTAGGGATACTGTCGGGCATGGGGTTCATCGGCGCCGGAGCGATCATCCGGCGCGGCGAGTTGGTTCGCGGACTGACCACGGCGGCGACGCTGTGGATCGTCACCATCATCGGGCTCTGCCTCGGCGGCGGCCAGATCGGCCTTGGGCTTGTCGGGGCGGCGATCGGTTACGTGGCGCTCTCGGTGCTCGGCTGGGCGGAAGCGTTCATCCCCCAGGAGCGTCGCGGCACCCTGACAGTGGCGGCGAACGCCAATGGGCCACCCGAGGAAGCGGTGCGGGCGATGCTGCGCGCGGCCGGGCTGCGGATCCAGTCGTTCCGGCTGACGCACTGGTGCGACCCCGAGCCGCGCCACCAGATGGAGTACCAGGTCAAATACCGCAAAACCGCCGGCGCCGACGCGGCCCTTCGGCTGGTGAGCGATCTCGTCGGACGGCCCGGCATCGCCTCGGTACACTGGCGCTGCTTCGAGCTGTAGCGGCGGTCAGCGGGCCAGCAGGTCGAGCAAGTCCTCTGCCACGGCGAGCCGCTCAGCGGCGTCGCGGCTCGGGCGCGCCAGCACGAGCCGCTCGCCGCGCCGCTCCAGCGGGTGCGCGGGCGTCCCGGCCGACGGCGCGCGCAACGTGGCCGCGGCCGCGTCTGGCCCCGCATCCAGTCGCCCGACCCCCAGTCCATGACAGGCGACGCTCAGATGAGCCACCGCGAGCAGCCCTCGCACCGGGTCGGGGAGAGGTCCGAAGCGGTCCTCGATCTCATCCTCCAGAAGGTCGATGGCCGCTGATTCTCCATCGCGGACCGCCTCGGCCAGCCGGGCGTGCAGCTCCACTCGCAGCGCCGCGTCCTGCACGTACTCTTGCGGCAGGAAGGCAGGCAGATCGAGGGTGATCTCGGGCGTCCAATCATCGTCGGGCGGCCCGCCCCTGGCGACGCCCAGGGCGCGACGGAGCAGGTGGCGGTACAAGTCGAGGCCGATGAGCTTGACGTGGCCTGCCTGATCCTCGCCCAGCAGGTCGCCGGCGCCGCGCAGGTCCAGATCGCGCGCGCTGATGGCGAAGCCGGCGCCCAGCCGGTCATAGCCGATCAGCGCATCCAATCGCTTGTCGGCGGCGGCGGCTAGTGCCGCGCCGGGCTCGGTCAGCAGATACACTGCTCCGCGCAGCCGCCCGCGTCCGACGCGGCCACGGAGCTGGTGTAGCTGCGCGAGGCCGAACCGATCGGGACGCCAGATCAGCATGGTGTTGGCGCGCGGCACGTCGAGCCCGGCCTCGACGATGTTCGTGGCGAGCAGCACGTCGCCGTCGCCCTCCGCGAAACGCACCATCGCATCGTCCATCGCGTCCGGCGGCATTCCGCCGTGCACCACGATGAGTTCCAGCTGCGGGACGAGCTTGCCGAGCTGCTCGCGCATCGGCGCGAGGTCCTCGATGAGGGGACAGATGACGAAACTTTGGCCGCCCCGCCGCGCCTCGCGCTGCAGCGCCTGGGCGACGACGACGGGATCGAACTCCATTCGCATCGTCCGTACGGGCTGGCGTCGCGCAGGCGGAGTGGTCAGCACGCTGAGCTGCCGCAGTCCAGCGAGCGCTCCCTGCAGCGTTCGCGGGATCGGCGTGGCGGTGAGGGTCAGGCAGTGCACGCCCTCCCCGAGCCGGTGCAACGCGCGCTTTTGGCGCACGCCGAAACGCTGTTCCTCGTCAATGACCAGCAGGCCGAACTTGTGGAAGCGGACGTCCTTGCCGGCGAGCGCGTGCGTGCCGATCACCAGGTCAATGCTGCCGTCGGCGAGCCCCGCGCGAGTTCCGCGCGCTTCGGCCGCCGAGATCAGGCGCGAGAGGCCGGCGATGCAGACGCCCAGGCCCGCGAACCGGCTGTGGAACGTGGCTAAATGCTGGCGGACCAGCACCGTCGTCGGCGCCGCCAGTGCGACCTGATAGCCGGCCATCACGGCGATCGCGGCCGCGCGGAGGGCGATCTCGGTCTTGCCGTACCCGACATCGCCGCACACCAGCCGGTCCATCGGATGCCCCGAGGCGAGGTCGCGCCGCACTGCCTCGATCGCTTCCTCCTGGTCGAGTGTCGGCGTGTAGGGGAATCGGGCGGCGAACCGGTCATAGGCGTCGCGCCTCGGCCGCATCACCGGAGCCGCCGCGTGCTCACGGGTCCGCACCAGCGCGTCCAGGCGCTCGGCCGTGGCGGCGATGTCCTGCTCGATCCCGGCGCGGCGCTTCGCCCAATTCTCCGAGTTCAGCCGATCGAGGCTGACCGACCCGGCATCCGCGCCGTAACGCCACACCCGGCCGATTTCGTCCGCCGGGACCAGCAGGCTTGTCCCGCCCTGATAGGCGAGACGCAGGCAATCGCCCTGCTCGATCGTCTCGATGCCGCGCAGGGCGCCCATCCCGTGATCGAGATGGATCACCGCGTCACCAGGAGCCAGCGTGGTGGCGAACGCGCCGAGCGCCTGCTTCGGCCGACCCAGGGCCGCCGATCCGAGCACGTCCGCCGGCGCGATCAGCAGCGCGTCGTCGCCCACGAAGCCCGACTCGATCGCGCCAGCCAGCAGCCCGACCGTCCCCGGCGCGGTCTCGCGGAGCGCCAGCCAGCCGGCCACGGGCATTGGCTCCGCCGCCAGACGGCGGCCGATCGCGTGAAGGACGGCGCGGCGCGGTCCCGCTGGACCGGCGATCCCAACCCGCATCCCGGCCGCAATCTGCTCCCGCAGGAAGCCAGGCAGGGAGGCGAGCGAGAGGGGCGGCAGCGTGCCGGCGGGCTCGTCGGGAGCGGGGTCGAGACGGATCGCACGCCTGGCGCGCGCGATCTCCAGCCAAGCCGCCTCGTCGAGATACAACGCTGCGGGGGGCGAGACGATGCGACTGGCCCGCCCGCCCAAGGCAGCTAAACTGCGGAATGCCTCCTGCACATCGTCGAGCCGTTGGGCCCGGAGCGCCTCGACCTCCGGATCGAGCACGAGCAGCGCGTCTGGCAGGAGATCGAACAGGCTGACCAGTCCTGGCGTGAAGGCGGCGAGCCCGTGCTCCATGCCGGGCGGGTTCCCACCGTCCTCATCTGTGGTCGGGGGCAGCTCGGATGCCGGGCCGAGGCTGATTTCCGCCGCGCTTTCCCGGCTGCGCTGGGTTATCGGATCATAGGCGCGGATCTCGGTGATCCGGCCCTCCGCGTGTTCCACGCGATAGGGCTCCGGGAAGGCGCACGGAAAGATGTCGAGCACGGCCCCGCGAATGGCGGCCTCGCCCGGCTGGTCCGCGACATCCTCCAGCGCGTAGCCGAGCCGCTCCAGTTCGCGTGCCACGTCCTCGACATGCAGCGCCTCGCCTGCGCGCAACGTGATCGAGGTCCATGAGGAAGGCGGCGGCAATCGTTGCATCGCTGCATCCACGCTGGCGATCGCCAGTACCGGCGCCGCACCACGCTCGGCCAGGCGGTGCACTGCGTGCATCCGCATACCCATCACCTCGCGGGACGGCGAGATCCGGTCATAGGGCAGGCAATCCCATGCCGGAAGCAGGATCGGCCGGAGGTGCGGGGCCAGAGTGGCGGCGGCACGATGCAGCCGGCTCGCGCGGGTTTCGCTGCGCGCGACGTGGACGACGCCCGACGCCTCGGAGCAGGCGTGTTCGATCAGTCGCGCGGCGAGCAGTCCTTCGGGCTCGGCCTCGATGCAAGTCGTGATTCCGCCTTCCATCTCGTCCCTCGTCTGCCGTCCGGCGAGCGAGCAACGAGCGGCCCTGTCCGCCGTTCCACGGAACCGGATTCCGTCTGCCGGGTTGGCGGATCAGGAGGATCGATCATGGGTGCAAACGACAAGGCCGATACCGGGCCGGCGCCGAACGCGGCCCGGATTCAGGGCGTCGAGGATGAAAACGTACGGGACGCGAACCGCACCATGCCCGGCCAGCGCGCGGGCTTGCCGAAGGACACGCTGCCTGGGCATCCGTCGCAGCCGCAATCCGACGAGAACCGAGACCAGCCGGTCGGGCCGGACGGCAAGCTGATTGCCCCCAGCAAGCCTCCGCTGACGGACTAGTCCTCGAGCGAGTGGCCGCGCAGTAGCTCGTGCAGCCGCTGCGGGTTCAGCACCGTTACATAACGGTCGGACAGTGTCACCCAGCCCGCATCCCTCCAGGTCGCGAGGTGCTTGTTGATGCTTTCGCGCGTCAGCCCGGTCATGCCGCCGAGCTCGCGCTGGGAGAGCTGGAAGTCGATCTGCAGCCCGGACTTCACAGGATGGGAATGGAGCGCGGCGAGGTGCATCAGCGCCTTGGCGAGTCGCGCCGGGGCGGGCAAGTCGAGCCCGTCCGTCATCTGCTCGGTGGTGCTGCGCAGCCGCTCGCTGAGCAGGCGGATGATCTCGAACATCGCCTCCGGCGCGCGCGTCAGGGTGCGAACGAACTGCTTGCCGTCGATCGACAGCAGACGACAGCCGGACAGCGCGGAGGCGTCGGCGGCGCGCGGCCACTCATTCAGCACTGCCAGCTCGCCGAACACCGCACCCGGTCCGGCCACTTCCAGCACCACCTCGCGGCCGCCGAAGGTGCTCGAGGAGAGTTTCACGTAACCCTCCACCACCACCATCACAGTGCCGCCGGTATCGCCCTGGGCGAACACCATCTCGCGCTCGGCGAAGGCGAGCACCGAGGCCTGACGGATCAGCGCGTGCAGTTCCTCGCGCGGCAGTCGGCGGAGGAATCTGTGTCCCTCAAGCAGGCGGAGGATCTCGTCCTCATGCTTGCCGGCGGGCGCGATAGGGGGCGCGGGCTTCGGCATGACGGGCTTCCCTGTGTGATCCCGTTCATACCCCTACCGAGACGGACGACGCAAAGCTTTGCGCCGAGGCTGAAAACCAGCCCGGAGGAGGGGAGCACCAATGGACCGAAATCATCCCGATACCGTTGCTTCGCCCGCCCGCTGGGCATTCGACCTGCAGGTGCTCGAAGTCGCCGCCTTCGCCATCGGCGTGCTGATGCTGTTGCTGCGCTAACCGATCAGATACGCCGCACTATGTAGGTCTCCGCCAGCGCCGCCACGATCGTGTCGGCGTGGACCGGGTCGCGCGCCTCGACCATCACCTCCAGCTCGGCAGCCTGGACGCTGGAGGCGGCGAACAGGCGCTGGTGCGACACCTCGATGATATTGCCCCCCGACCCGCCGATCTTGCCGGCGATATCGGCGAGCACGCCGGGACGGTCGGGGATCTGCAGGTGCAGGCGCAGCAGCCGGCCGTCGCGCAGCAGATTGCGCAGCAGCACGTTGGACAGGATGCGGGCGTCGATGTTGCCGCCGGTTACGGGGATGCCCACGCGCCTCCCGCGGAACCGCGCCGGATCGGCGAGCAGCACGGCGAGCCCGGCCGCGCCCGCGCCCTCGGCGACGATCTTGGCGCCCTCGGCTAGCAGGCCGACGGCCTCCTCGATGGCGTGCTCGGAGACCGTCAGCACCCCCGCCGTGTGCTCTCGAATGGCGGCGAGCGGGACTTCGCCGATGTCCCGCACAGCGATGCCCTCGGCGATGGTCGCCCCCCCGACCTCGACCGGCCGACCGGCAAGGCGCTGCGCCATCGCGGCGTAGGATTCCACCTCGGCACCGAATACCGCAATGTCCGCCCGCAGCGAGGTGGCGGCGACCGCGCATCCGGCCAGCATACCGCCGCCGCCGACCGGGATGATCAGCACGTCGAGATCGGGCGCGTCCTGCAGCATCTCGAGCGCCATCGTGCCCTGTCCGGCGATCACGGCGGGATCGTCGTAGGGATGGATGAACACCAGCCCCTTCTCCGCCGCCAGCGCGTGCGCATGGGCGCCGGCTTCGGCGAGGGTCCCGCCGTGCAGCACGATCTCCGCACCCCAAGCGGCGGTGCGCGTCACCTTGGTCGCCGGCGTAAAGAGGGGCATCACGATGGTCGCCGTGACGCCGAGCAGGCTGGCGTGACGTGCGACCGCCTGGGCGTGATTGCCGGCCGACATGGCGATGACGCCGGAGCGGCGCTCAGCCGCGGATAGCAGGGCGAGCCGGTTGGCCGCGCCGCGTTCCTTGAAGGCGCCGGTTGCCTGCAGGTTCTCGAGCTTGAGCACCACCTCGGCGCCGGTCGCGCGCGACAGCGCATCGCTATGGATCGTGGGCGTGCGCAGCACGCGGCCGGCGATCCGCGCGGCCGCGGCCTCGATGTCGGCGAGCACGATCATGGCGCGAGGCGAACCAGGGGCGGCGGCTCAGATGAACTTGACGCCGAGGATCTCGTAAGTCCGGTCGCCGCCCGGGGCGGGCACCGCCACACTGTCGCCGATCTTCTTGCCGATCAGCGCTTTGGCGAGCGGCGAGGATATCGACAGTCGGCCGAGCTTGATATCGGCCTCGTGCAGGCCGACGATCTGGTACTCGGCCTCTTTCTCCGTCTCCTCATCGAGCAGCCGGACATGCGCGCCGAACTTGACCTGGTCGCCGGACAGCGCGGACGGGTCGATCACCTCGGCGGCGGAGACAACCTCCTCGAGCTCGGCGATGCGGCCTTCGATGAAGGACTGCCGTTCCCGGGCAGCATGGTACTCCGCGTTTTCGCTGAGATCACCGTGGGTACGGGCCTCGGCGATCTGCAGAATAATCGCCGGGCGCTCCTCGGCTTTGAGCTGCCGGAGCTCGTGCTCCAGCCGCTTTAACCCTGACGCGGTCATCGGGAACTTCTGCACGGCAAGATCCTCGGTAGTGTCGGACGTTGGGTCGATCGTCCGGGCTGGGGCGCTCAAACGCAACCCGCCGCGGCCGGGTTGCGCCGGCCGCGACGGGGCTCAGAACGAACCGCGAAAATAGGACTGGAGGGGCGCGACTTCAAGCGTCCCGGCCTTCAGGGCGGCGATCGCGTGCACCGCGGCCCGCGCGCCGGCCATCGTCGTATAGTGCGGCACCCCGTGGGTCAGCGCGCCACGGCGGATGTCGAAGCTGTCCGCCACCGATTGCGGACCCGAGGCGGTGTTGATCACCAGCTGCACCTCGCCCGAGCGGATGGCGTCCACGCAATGCGGCCGGCCCTCCAGCACCTTGTTCACCACCCGGACGGCGAGCCCGGCGTCACGGATGCGACCCGCCGTACCGCGCGTCGCCATGATCGAGAAGCCCATCTCGACCAGCCGCCGCGCCAGCGCCGGCAGTCCCTTCTTGTCGGCGTCCTTGATCGAGAGGAACACCGTCCCGGCATCGGGAAGCCGCACGCCCGCGCCGAGCTGCGACTTGGCGAAGGCACGCTCGAAGCTGGCGTCGAGCCCCATCACCTCGCCGGTGGACTTCATCTCCGGCCCGAGGATGGTGTCGACCCCCTCGAAGCGGCCGAACGGGAACACCGCCTCCTTGACCGCGACGTGCGGCGCGATGGCCTGGTCGTCAAGGCGGAATTCCTCGAGCCTGGCCCCGGCCATGACCCTCGCGCCGATCTTGGCCACCGGTACGCCGGTCGCCTTGGCGACGAACGGCACGGTGCGCGAGGCGCGGGGGTTCACCTCCAGCACGTAGATGACGTCATCCTTGATGGCGTACTGCACGTTCATCAGACCGATCACGCCGAGCGCCCGGGCGAGCGCCTCGGTCTCGGCCTTGAGCTCCGTGACCATCGCGGGGGCCAGCGTGTACGGCGGCAGGGCACAGGCGCTGTCGCCCGAATGGATGCCGGCTTCCTCGATGTGCTCCATCACGCCGGCCACGTAGACCGTCTCGCCGTCGGCGATGCAGTCTACGTCCACCTCGATGGCGTCGTTGAGGTAGCGGTCGATCAGCACCGGGTTGTCGCCGGAGACCCGCACCGCCTCGCGCATGTAGCGATGCAGACCATGCCGGTCATAGACGATCTCCATCGCCCGACCGCCCAGCACATAGCTTGGTCGGATCACCACCGGATAGCCGACCCGCTCGGCGATCGTCTCCGCCTCTTCGGCGGAGCGGGCGATGCCGTTCTCCGGCTGCAGCAGGCCGAGCCCGTTCAGTAGCTTCTGGAAGCGCTCGCGGTCCTCGGCCGTGTCGATCGCGTCGGCGCTGGTGCCGAGGATCGGGATGCCGGCGGCCGACAGCGATTGCGACAGCTTGAGCGGAGTCTGCCCGCCATATTGAACGATGCAGCCCAGCACGGTGCCGCGCTCCTGCTCGCGACGCACCAGCGCGATCACGTCCTCGGCGGTCAGCGGCTCGAAATACAGCCGGTCGGAGGTGTCGTAGTCGGGACCTGACGGTCTCCGGGTTGCAGTTGACCATGATGGTCTCGAACCCAGCCTCGCGCAGCGCGTAGGCGGCGTGGACGCAGCAATAGTCGAACTCAATGCCCTGGCCGATGCGGTTCGGCCCGCCGCCGAGGATGACGATTTTCTTCCGGGCCGTCGGGTCGGCCTCGCAGACCGGCGTGCCGTAGCCGCCCTCGTAGGTGGAGTACATGTAGGGCGTGGCGGAGGCGAACTCGGCGGCGCAGGTGTCGATGCGCCGGTAGACCGCCCGCACGCCGAGACGCGCGCGGTGCGCGGCGATATCGGCCTCGGCGCGGCCGGTGAGCTGGGCCAAGCGGTGATCGGAGAAGCCGAGCGCCTTGAGCCGGCGCAGCGCGCCCGGGTCGGCGGGCAGGCCGGTGGCGGCAACCGCGCGCTCCGCGTCGACGATCCGCTCGATCTCGCGCAGGAACCAGGGATCGAACTTGCAGGCCTCGTGAATGTCCTCGACCGACAGCCCCGCCCGCAGCGCCTGCCCGGCCATCAGGATACGATCGGGGCGGGGGGCGGAGAGGGCGGCGCGGAAGGCGTCCGTCCCGCCGTCGCCGGGCGGTTCGATCTCGTCGAGGCCGGATAGCCCCGTTTCCATGCTGCGGAGCCCCTTCTGCAGTGCCTCGGCGAAGCCGCGGCCGATGGCCATTGCCTCGCCGACCGACTTCATGCTCGTGGCGAGCATCGCCGGCGTGCCGGGGAATTTCTCGAAGGTGAACCGGGGGATTTTCACCACGACGTAGTCGATGGTCGGCTCGAAGCTCGCCGGCGTGGTGCGGGTGATGTCGTTGGCCAGCTCGTCCAGAGTGTAGCCGACCGCCAGCTTGGCGGCGATCTTGGCGATGGGAAAGCCGGTCGCCTTGGAGGCGAGGGCGGAGCTGCGCGAGACGCGCGGGTTCATCTCGATCACCAGCATCCGCCCGTCGGCCGGATTGAGCGCGAACTGCACATTGGAGCCGCCGGTATCCACGCCGATCGCGCGCAGGCACGCGATCGAGGCGTTGCGCATCCGCTGGTATTCCTTGTCGGTCAGCGTGAGCGCCGGCGCCACGGTCACGCTGTCACCGGTATGCACACCCATCGGATCGACGTTCTCGATGGCACAAACAATGATGCAGTTGTCTGCCCGGTCGCGGACCACCTCCATCTCGTATTCCTTCCAGCCGAGCACGCTTTCCTCGACCAGCACCTCGGTGGTGGGGGAGGCCTCAAGGCCGCTCAATACGATCTGCTCGAATTCTTCCCTATTGTAGGCAATGCCGCCGCCGGTGCCGCCGAGGGTGAAGCTCGGACGGATCACCGCCGGCAGCCCGACGGCTGCGAGCGCCTCGCGGGCCTCGGCCATGCTGTGGGCGATGGCACTTTTCGGGCTCTCGATGCCGATTGCGGCCATCGCGTCGCGGAACTTGAGCCGGTCCTCGGCGCGGTCGATGACGTCCGCGCGGGCGCCGATCAGTTCGACGCCGTGCCGCTCCAGGACGCCGGAGGCGGCGAGCTTCATCGCCGTGTTCAGCGCCGTCTGCCCGCCCATCGTCGGCAGCAGCGCATCCGGCTTCTCGCGGGCGATGATCTTCTCGACGATCTCCGGCGTGATAGGCTCGATATAGGTGGCATCCGCCAAACCGGGATCGGTCATGATCGTGGCAGGGTTGGAGTTGACCAGGATCACCCGGTAGCCCTCCGCCCGCAGCGCCTTACAGGCCTGCGCCCCCGAATAATCGAACTCGCAAGCCTGGCCGATGACGATCGGACCTGCGCCGATGATGAGGATGGAGTTGATGTCGGTGCGGCGGGGCATGGCTTCTCACGGGCATCGCCACGCTCCATGTCACGCTTCTGGGGCGGGCTGGGAAATTTCCGCCGGTGTACACTCGAAAGCCTCGTGTTGGGAAGTTCCTTCCGCTTCGTCGCAGCTCGGGGCTAGTGGCGGTCCTGAGGGCGGGAATATCAGCCGCCGCCGAGCAGCGCCCCCCGGAATCGGTCCCGCACCCAAGCCGGTTCAAGCCGCCGCTTGAAACGCAGCGCGGGGCCTTCCTTGACCCGTAGCAGGATGAAGCTGAGCCCGCCGCCCTCGCTCACCAGGCGTCGGCCTTCCGGAAGATCGGCCGCTGTGTTGACGGTGAACACCACCGGGATGCCGGAGCCCTCGGCGATGGCGTCCAGGCGGACGCCCATGCCGGTATGCGTCTCCTGGTTGCCGGTCTCGCCGTAACGGCAATTGTCGACGCAGACGATGGTGAGGTTGGGCGGGTTCATCGCGGCGACCGTGGCGAGCGAGCCGAGATTCATCAATAGCTCGCCGTCGCCGGTCACGCACAGCACACGCCGCTTCGGCTGGGCGAGGGCGAGCCCGAGCGCCATCGTCACCGCTGCCCCCATCGCGCCGCCGAGCGGGAAATTGAGCGGAGAATCCTGCGTGATCGAGGTGAGTTCCTGCGCCGAGCCGGCGAGCCCGGCGATGACGAGGAAGTCCTGCGGATGCTCGATCAGCGCCGGAACCGCCTCTCGCCGGTCGAGCTCTGGGTCGGGGTGGCCTTGTGTCTGCATCCGCTGCGGTCGTGCCATGACGCGGCCCCTTCAGAACTTTTTCGCGCCGATGAGGCGCTGGCCCAGCAGCACGGCGACGGCGAAACCTGACTGGAACGCCATCGTCAGCGCCGCGGCGACGGTCGGCGTCACGTCCTCCGGCCGATCGACGCGCATGACGATGAGCCCCATCGCCTCCAGCACCTTCTGCGTCGCCTGGCCCATCGGGAACTGCCACGGATTGCCCTCGCCGAAATCGCCCCGCATGGAGACCAGCGTGAGGAAGGGGAACCGCCCGCCGACGGTGAGCGAGAGCATGTTGATGCAGTTGCCGGCGCCGCTCGACTGCATCAGCAGCACGCCGCGCGCGCCGCCGAGATCGGCGCCGGCGAGCATCGCGACGCCTTCCTCCTCGGTGGTCAGCGCGACCGAGTGGACGTCGGGATCGGCGAGCGAGCGGTCGATCAGGACGCGATGCCCGGCATCCGGCACATAGGCGAACTGGGTGACGTCGGCTGCCCGCAGCTGGTCGTAAAGGCCGTGCTGCCAGCCCTCCAGGCCGTCGCCTTCATCGTCCGCCATGTCGCCTGCTCCTCGCTGCCCGGCGGTGAGGTTAGCGCGTGCCGGTCAATGCACAAGCGGGCAGCCACCCTGGTCCATCGGCCGGAACGCCTGGGCGGGTGGAATGGTGGAAACCAGTTGGTAGACATCCCAGCGGCTCTTGGACTGATCCGGCGTTTTCACCCGAAATCCGTACATCGCGTGCACCGCGCGGCCGTCCTGGCGGACCGTGACGGTGCCGAACAGCGCGTCCTCGATCGGGACGCTACGCATCTGCGCGATGACCTTCTCGCCCTCGATGGTGTTCGCCGCCTTCACCGCGTGCAGGTAGGCGAGCACGGAGGAATACACGCCCGCCTGATTGGCGGTCGGCACGCGCCCGCCGAAGCGCTCGGCGAAGCGGCGGCTGAAGGCGCGCGTCTTGTCGTTGAGGTCCCAGTAGAAGGCTTCCGTGACCAGCAGCCCCTGGGCGTTCTTCAGGCCGATCGAATCGACATCCACGATCTGGGTGAACAGGCCGGCGAGCATCTGGTTTTTCGTCACACCGAACTCGGCGGCCTGCTTGACGCCGTTCACCAGGTCGGACCCGGTATCGGCGAGCGCCACCACCTTGGCGCCGGAAGCCTGCGCCTGGATCAGATAGGAGGAAAAATCCGTCGTTCCGAGAGGATGCCTGACCGATCCGAGCACCTTGCCGCCGAGGCTCTTGAGCACCTCGGTCGCGTCGCGCTCCAGCGCGGCGCCGAGCGCGTAGTCGAACGCGATGAAGAACCAGGTGTCGCCGCCTTCCTGCATCAGCGCGCGGGCGGCGGCGTTGCCCAGCGCCCAGGTGTCCATGGTCCACTGCACCGTGGTCGGCGCGCAGAATTTCCCGGTGAGGTCGGAGGTGCCGACATTGGTGGCGACGAAGGTGCGATGGCGTTCGCGCATCACCTGGTTGATCGCCAGGCCGACGGCGGAGTTCACCGAATTGGCCACCGCGGCGACGCCCTCGCGGTCCACCCATTCGCGGACGATCTGCGAGCCGATGTCCGCCTTGTTCTGATGGTCGGCGGAGAGGATCTCTACCCTGAACGGCGCTTTCCCCTCGGCCGCGAAATCCTCCGCCGCCATCTGCGCCGCCACCACCGAACCCTTGCCCGACTGGTCCGCGAAGGGGCCGTTCATGTCGTTGATGACGCCGATCTTGACCGGATCGGGCACCTCGGCCCGAGCGGCGCTCCAGACAAGGGCGATCATGGCCGCCATCACAGCAAGCCGACCGATGCGCATGGACGAGCCTCCCAAACCCATTTTCTCACTGCATGGCAGAATGCTGCTTGGTTTCGCGCGACGCAATCGGGGCGGTTGTGTGGTATCGTTTTTGTCTCGTCACACGCGACGGGACGGAATTCTGACCATCTCCACAACCCGCGATCCTTTATTTCCGTTGACCGAAGAAAGGATGGGGAATGAGCGAAGAAAGACTACGCATCGCGGCGGGGCCCTTCACCTTCGGTGCCCGCTTCGAGACCGCAGCGGCGCCGCAGACGTGCGCCGCCTTCCGCGCTCTGCTGCCCTATCGCCAGCGCCTGATCCACGTCCGCTGGAGCGGCGAGGCGTGCTGGATTCCGTTGGGCGAACTCGATCTCGGCCTCGGCTACGAGAACCACACGAGCTTTCCGGCGCCCGGGCAGATGCTGCTCCATCCCGGCGGGATCAGCGAGACGGAAATCCTGCTCGCCTACGGCGCGGTGCGGTTCGCCAGCAAGGTCGGCCAGCTCGCGGGCAATCATTTTCTCACCGTCACGGAGGGATTGGAAAACCTGGCGGCGCTGGGGAGGATGACGTTGTGGGAGGGTGCCCAGGAGATCGTCATCGAGCGCCGGTAGCAGCCGAGGTCCGTCGGGTCTTTCACCACGAGGGGGTTAAATGAACGAGACCATACGCCCGGCGGCCGCGCAGGATGCGCCCGAGTGCGGCAGGATTTGCCACGAGGCGTTCGGGTCGATCGCCGATGCGCACAATTTCCCACGCGACTTTTCTTCCGTCGAGATGGCGGTCGGCTTGATGGGCATGCTGATTGGCCATCCTGGCTTTTACGGCGTGGTTGCCGAGAGAGACGGCAAGATCCTCGGCAGCAATTTCATGGATGAGCGCTCGTCGATCCGGGGCGTTGGCCCCATCACGGTCGACCCGGCGGTGCAGAACAGGGGAGTTGGCCGGAGATTGATGGAGAGCGTGATCGACCGGGGAAAGGCCCAGGGCGCGCCCGGCATTCGCCTGGTCCAGGCAGGGTATCATAATCGTTCGCTCTGCCTTTACACGACGCTCGGCTTTAGGAGCCGCGAGCCATTGTCGGTCATGCAAGGCCCGCCCCTGAAGATTGGTTTAGCGGGATACGATGTGCGACCGGCGCAAGGCGCGGATGTGGACGCGTGCAACGCCCTGTGCCGCGACGTTCATGGCTTTAACCGCGGCGGCGAGCTGCGTGATGCGATCGAGCAGAAGACGGCGATGGTTGTCGAGCATCTTGGGCGGATCACCGGCTATGCGACCGATGTCGCCTACTTCGCGCACGCCGTCGCCCGGACCAACCGCGATCTGATTTCACTGATCGCCGCCGCGCCGGCCTTTCCTGGTCCGGGCTTTCACCTGCCGACGCGGAACCATGAGCTGTTTTCCTGGTGCCTGGCCAACGGTCTGAAACTGGTACAGCAGAATACCCTCATGAGCATAGGGCTCTACAATGAGCCCGCCGGCGCCTACCTGCCGTCCATCCTTTATTGATGTGGCGGGAACAGCTTTACGACGCGTCCTCGCGCTTCGTCGTGGCCGCGGCTGAGCCACCCGGGTCCGACAGGCTGGGTTCAGGCGCGCGGGCGCGTTGTCAAGCGTATCGTCGCGCCACTACCCAGCAGGAGGCACCGTAGTCGAGATATGGATGCTGCATACGTCTCAGCACTATCGGCACTCGCGGGATCGGTGGTCGGCGGCATGACATCAGCCATCACGACCTTGTTGAGCCAACGTGCCCAGGCCAGGGCTACGCAGCTCGCCCAGCATCTGTCGCACCGAGAGGACCTCTACAAGGATTTCATCGCCACTGCGTGAAAGGCCTATGGGGAGGCCATCATGAGCAACGAACCGCAAATTCCAGAACTCATCGCCCTCTACGCCATGATCAGCAGGATGCGGATCCTGTCCTCGGCGCGGACCGTCGATTGTGCCGAGAAGATCATGCTCCTGACGACCGAAAGCTACGCCGCGCCGAACAAGACGGTCCCCGAGTTGCACGACATGATGAAGAGCGGGGTGGGGATCGATCCGCTAAAGGACTTCGCCGAGGCCGCGCGCGAGGAGCTGCGGACGTTTTCTTCGTTGTAAGTCCGGCGTGTCTCGGTCGGCCGCCGCGGCCCGAAGCCGGCAAACAGCTGCGAGTTGTACTGGTAGAGGACGACTTGGTATGCCAGGCGACGGCCAACCAACTAATCTTGTCTTCTCTCAACTCGGCTGACGCAGCGGCCTGAACGCCGCGCGCATTTCGGCGCTGAACAGGTCTGGCTGTTCCCACGCCGCGAAGTGGCCGCCTTTATCGGCCTGGTGGAAATAGATTAGCTTTTGGTAGGCGCGCTCGGCCCAACTCCGCGGGGCCTGAAAGCTCTCGCCCGGGAAGACGGTGATGGCCGCGGGGATGGAGACGTTGGCCGGAAGGTAAAGGTTGACCTTGTTGTCCCAATAGAGCCGCGCCGAGGAAATCGCCGTGTTGGTCAACCAGTAGAGCGTGATGTTGTCGAG
Source organism: uncultured Alphaproteobacteria bacterium (assembly GCA_963795435.1). GTDB lineage: Bacteria > Pseudomonadota > Alphaproteobacteria > Acetobacterales > Acetobacteraceae > JAFKFI01. The sequence goes on along the minus strand of CAWCHV010000007.1, from coordinate 474,358 downwards.
CACGTCGTCGCGCGTGATAGCGCCGGCGGGGTGACCATCGATCGTGCGCCCGAGCACCGCCGAGGTGATCGCCGCCGCCGGCTGGCCGTAGCCGTCACCATGATCGAGCAGCCAGGCGGCGAGGCCGGCCGGTGAATCCGCCAGTCCCGCCAGCGTTTGCGGGCGTGTCCCCATGATCTGCGCGTACGCGCGCCGCTTCGCGAACTGCACCTTGATCTGGTCGCAGGCGCGTTGTTCATCGGCCGACAAACCAGCCGGAAGCAGGTCGCCGGACGCGAGCGCCTTGAAAATATCGGGTGGAACGACGCCGGGCAGGTTGACGTGAATGCCGAGCAGTCCCGGCGGCGCCAGCTTGCCCATTTCGTTCGACACAGGCGAACCCCAATCACCGCCCTGGGCCACGTATCGCGTGTAGCCGAGCCGCTGCATCAGCACGATCCAGGCCCGCGCGATGCGCGGAGGATCCCAGCCGGTCGTGGTCGGCCTGCCTGAAAAGCCGTAGCCCGGCATCGAGGGAATGACGAGATCGAAGGCGTCCGCGGCGGTGCCGCCATGGGCCGTGGGATTGGTCAGCGGATCGATGATTTTCAGCTGCTCGATGACCGAGCCAGGCCATCCATGCGTGACGATTAGCGGCAAGGCATTCGCATGGGTCGAGCGGACGTGAATGAAATGGATGTCCAGCCCATCAATTTCGGTGATGAACTGGGGCAGGCCGTTGAGCCGCGCCTCCACCTTCCGCCAGTCGTAGTCGGTCTGCCAATGGCGCACGAGCTCTTGCAGCATGGCCAGCGGCACGCCCTGCGATTGATCCGCGACGGTCTCCTTGTCGGGCCAGCGTGTGGCGGCCAGGCGGCGGCGAAGGTCGGCGAGATCCTGCTCGGGAGTATCGATGTGGAACGGCCGGACCGCATCGGCCGCGGCCGCCGACGCGGGAGGAAAAATGCCCGCCGCGCCCGCGGCTGCAATCCCCATCGCAGCTGCGCTCAAAAACTGGCGTCGATCCTGATCGATAGCGTCGGGACGCATGATGCGGTCTCCCCTTGCTTGGTTGATTGTCGTACCGAGCCGAGACTGCGCAGCCATCCTGCGCGACTTTCCATAAATCCGCTTCTGCAACAATCCTGATATAGCACCTCATCCGTTCAAACCCGCAGCGCGTCCGGGATCCGGAGCCCGAGCCGCACCGGCACGTTCCACACCTCCTTGACGGCGCGCACCGGGCGGAAGCCGGCGCGGATGTAGGTGGGGAGGGCGCGGGGGTGGTCGGCGGTGCAGGTGTTGACCGTCATGCCGCGCGGATGGCGTGCCCACGCCTCGTCCACCGCGCGGCGTAGGAACGGGAAGCCGAGGCTGGTGCCGATGACGTGCGGCATCAGGCCGAAATAGCTGAGATTGACGTCCGGGGAGGGCCGCGCATCGAGCTCGAAGAACCCCGCCGGCTCGCCGCCCATCATGAGGACATGGATCGACACCAGCGGATCGCGCAGCAACGCGGCGAGCTCGGCGTCCGGCATGGTGCGGCGCAGCCACCACACGTAGTCGGCGCCCACCGTGTCGTAGAGGAAGCGGTAGAAGGCGACGGTGGGCGCGGCCAGCCGGACCATCGACGCGCCTGGCGGGAAACCCGGGGAGCCGCCCGCGGGCGGCGTGTCCATCCGCAGGAACGTGACCGTGACGGCCACGCGGTCCACGGGCTCCATCGCGGTCTCCGACCTGCCGTGCCCCCGATGTCCGTCAGTCGTCGAGAAAGCTGCGCAGCTTGCGGCTCCGGCTCGGGTGCTTGAGCTTGCGCAGCGCCTTGGCCTCGATCTGGCGGATGCGCTCGCGCGTCACGTTGAACTGCTGTCCGACCTCCTCGAGCGTGTGGTCGGTGTTCATGCCGATGCCGAAGCGCATCCGCAGTACGCGCTCCTCGCGCGGCGTCAGGCTCGACAGGACCCGCGTGGTGGCTTCGCGCAGATTGGCCTGGATCGCCGCGTCGAGCGGGATCACCGCCGCCTTGTCCTCGATGAAGTCGCCGAGATGGCTGTCCTCCTCGTCGCCGATCGGCGTCTCCAGGCTGATCGGCTCCTTGGCGATCTTCAGCACTTTCCGCACCTTTTCGAGCGGCATCCCGAGCTTTTCCGCGAGCTCCTCGGGCGCCGGTTCGCGGCCGATCTCGTGCAGCATCTGGCGCGAGGTGCGCACCAGCTTGTTGATCGTCTCGATCATGTGCACCGGAATGCGGATGGTGCGCGCCTGGTCGGCGATGCTGCGAGTGATCGCCTGGCGGATCCACCATGTCGCATAGGTGGAAAACTTGTAGCCGCGGCGGTACTCGAACTTGTCCACCGCCTTCATCAGGCCGATGTTGCCCTCCTGGATCAAATCCAGAAATTGTAGGCCGCGATTGGTGTATTTCTTGGCGATCGAGATCACGAGGCGCAGGTTGGCCTCGATCATCTCCTTCTTCGCCCGCGCGCTGTCGCGCTCGCCGCGACCAACCGTCATGTAGACGCGGCGGAACTCGGCGATCGGCAGGCCGGCGTCGGTCGCCACCGCTGAGATTTGCGCGCGGATGCTGACGATGTCCTCGAAATGCCGCGAGACGAACAGTTTCCAGCCCTTGCCCGGCAACGCCGCGACGCGGTCGATCCAGTTGGGATCGAGCTCGTAGCCGCGATAGTGCTTGAGGAATTCGTCGCGGCTGATCTTGCAGCCGTCGGCCATGCGCATGAGCTGGCCCTCCAGCGCGGTGAGGCGCTGGTTGAGCTGCTTGAGCTGGGTGACCAGCTCCTCGATGCGGTTGTTGTGCAGCCGGACCTGCTCGACCAGGTGGACCAGCTCCTCGCGCTGCTTCTCGTAGCTCTTCTCGGAGCGCGCGTTGACTTCCTCGCCCGAGGTCATGCTCTCGAGGCGCCGGTGCTGCATCTTGTGCAGCTTCTTGTAGAGCTGTTCGATCTCCTCGAAGGTCGCCAGCACCTCGGGCTTGAGTTTTTCTTCCAGCGCGGAGAGCGACATGCCGGCGCCCTCGGCGTCCTCGGCGTCGTCGGCGTCCTCCGCCGGCTCGAAACTGGCGGCCTCGCCGTCGGCCGTCTCCGCCGTGGCTTCCGGCGGCGGCGCGCCGCCGCCCTGCGTCGCCTCGAGGTCCACGATGTCGCGGAGCAGCATCCGGCCGGCCTTGAGCTGGTCGTGCCAGGTGATGATGGCCTTGAAGGTCAGCGGGCTCTCGCACAGCCCGCCGATCATCATGTCGCGGCCGGCCTCGATGCGCTTGGCGATGGCGATCTCGCCCTCGCGCGACAGCAGCTCGACGCTGCCCATCTCGCGCAGGTACATGCGAACCGGATCGTCGGTGCGGCCGAGGCTCTCCTCATCGACGTTGCCGGTCTGCTCGGCGCCTTCCTCAACCTCACCCTCGGCCTTTTCCGCCTTGGCGGCCGGCGCCTCGCCTTCCTCGTTCTCCTCGCTCTCGACGACCTGGATGCCCATCTCGCTGAGGTTGGCCATGACGTCCTCGATCTGCTCCGAGCTGTTCTGATCAGAGGGCAGGACGGCGTTCAGCTCGTCGAAAGTGATGTAGCCGCGTTCCTTGCCACGGGCGACCAAGCGCTTGACCGCCGCCGACTGCACGTCGAGCAGCGTCGTCTCAACATCCTGGTCGGCCGTCACGGTGTCGGTGGACGCGGCGGGCTTCGTTGCCATGCTGAAGGCACTCCAAAAATTGGGTCGTCCCCAAACGGGTCATTCCCCGGCGAGGCTTGGTCACCCTCGCGGGGCGGGCTCGGTCAATACGGTCACGCTTCGGCCTCTTCCTGCTCGACACGACGCACCGCGTCGCGGGCGGCGCAGAGGGCAATCAGGCGGCGCTGGGCCGCCTCGTCCGCCCGTTCCGCGAAAGCGCGGCTGGCCGCCGCCACCTCCTCCTCCAGCCGGCCGCGATGCACCAACCCGAAAATATGCCACCAGCCCGCCTCGGCCTCCGCCGGCATGGCGTCGGGTGCCGCGCAAGCCGGTAGCGGAAACGGTTCCGGCGCCAGCGCCCGCGCGGCTTCCGCCGCCAGACCAACCGAGGTCAGGTGGTCCATCAATGCTGGTGAGTCAAGCACATCGACGTGATCCGACCAGTCAAATAGCGCATGGCGCAAGCGCTCGAACGGGGCGGTGAGCGTGAGGTCGGAAAAGGCATGGCCGACGTCGTGCAGCAAATCGGGGTGGCGCAGCAGGATGGCGACGAGGATGCGCCCGCGCTCGGCCGCGGCGCTCTCGCCATTCAGGGTGGAGCGAGGCGGGGCGGGGCGGACGGAGGCAGTCCGGGTGGCGCCACGCTTGGGGATGGCCGATCGACGGCCGGCGAAGAACTTGTCGAGCAGCGCGCGGCGGTATTCGCTGGCGAGCGACTTGTCCGGGATGCTGAGTGCGGCCGCCTCCAGCCGAGAGCGGAACGCGGCCCGCTGCTCGGGCAAATCCTGGGCGGCGCCCTCGCGGAGCAGGTCGAACAGCGCCTCCGACAGCGGCCGCGCCGCATTGAGGAGGGTCTGGAAGGCGGGGGCGCCCTTGCGATGCACCACTGTATCCGGGTCCTCACCCGTGGGGAGCGGGGCGAAACGCAGCGTGCGGTCGGGCGCCAGCTTCGGCAGCGCCAGCTCGGCCACCCGATGCGCCGCCCGGCCGCCGGCGGCGTCGCCGTCGAAACACAGGATTGGTGCGGGGGTGAGGTTCCAGAGTTCGCCGAGCTGTTCTTCCGTCAGCGCGGTGCCGAGCGGCGCCACGGCCCCTCCGAAACCCGCCTGGTGCAGCGCGATCACGTCCATGTAGCCCTCGACCACGATCACCGGCGCGCCGCCCCGCGCGGCCTCGCGGGCCATGTCGGCGCCGAACAGGGTCCTTCTCTTCGAGAACACGCTGGTTTCCGGGCCGTTGACGTATTTCGGCTGTCCGGCGCCGAGGGTGCGTCCGCCGAAGCTGATGACCCGGCCGCGCCGGTCGCGGATCGGGAACATCACCCGGTTGAAGAACAGATCGTTGAACCGGCCGGGCTCCTCCGCCCCTCTCGCTTCAGCGGGCCGGATCAGGCCCGCTTCGGCCAGCATCGGTGGTTCGACCCCCTCGCGCCCGAGCTCGGCCGTAAGCACGCCGCGCCCCTCGCCTGACCAGCCGAGGCCGAAGCGGCGGATCGTGGCCTCCGACAGGCCGCGACCGAGCAAATAGTCGAGTGCGGCGCGTCCTTCCGGCAAGAACAGCCGCCTATGGAACGCGGCCTGGGCGGCTTGCAGCACCCCTTGCACATCGAGCCGCCGCCGCTCGGCCTCGGCCGCCGCCGGTGAAGGCTTCGGCACCTGCAATCCGGCCTCGGCGGCGAGCTGCTCGACGGCCTCGGCGAACCCGGCACCCCCGCTCTGCATGACGAAGCTGATCGCGTCGCCATGCGCGCCGCAGCCGAAGCAGTGGAAATGGTCGTCGTAGACGTAGAACGAAGGCGTTTTCTCGCCGTGGAAGGGGCAGCAGCCCTTGAGCTGACGGCCGGAGCGCACCAGCCGCACCTTGCGGCCGATCAGCCCCGGCAGCGGCGTGCGGGCGCGGAGCTCATCGAGAAAGGCCGGGGAAAGCGCCATCAGTCGCCGAGCCGGGATTTTACCAACGGCCCGGCCTTGGCCATGTCGAGGCTCGCACCGTGTTTCTCGCGCAGCACTGCCATCACCCTGCCCATGTCGCGGACGCCGGCCGCGCCGGTCGCGGCCACGGCGTCGGCGACGGCTTGCCCGATGGCTGCCTCGTCCATTTGGCGGGGAAGAAAGCTCTCGATGACCGCGATTTCGGCTTCCTCCTTGGCGACCAGCTCGGGTCGCTTGCCCTGGCGATAGAGCTCGACCAATTCACGGCGGGATTTCACCATGCCGCGCAAGGCAGAGAGAATCTCGTCATCCGGCACCGCCGTGACGCCCTTCGGGCGGGCGGCGATGTCGGCGTCCTTCACCCGTGCGAGAATCATCCTCAGCGTCGACGTGCGCGCTGCGTCGCCGGCCTTCATCGAGGCTTTCAATTGCTCCGTGAACTGCTCACGCAGGCCCATCCTCGTCTCCGCGCGAAAAATCGTCCCCTATAATAGGGAGAGTCACTCGCGCTGGACAAAATTTCCGACATGCCGTGTTGCCACTTGCGGCGGGAAGTCTTCTCCCATAGGTCTCGCTTGATGCCAAACATTGTTGACGAGATCGTCGAAAGGCTGGGCGGCGCCGAGGCGGCCGCACGGCTGACCGGAGTGGGAACCGAGGCCGTGCGCAAGTGGCGCCAGGCGCACGCGATCCCGTCCCGCCACTGGCCGGCGGTGATCGCCGCCACCGGCATCTCGCTCGCCGACCTCTCCGGCGCGCCTGTCACGGCCACACCGGCGCGCGAGGCGGCGGATGAGCGGGCTGGCCCACCGTTGGGGGCGACCGCCGTGCTGGTGCTGGCCGACGGCGCAGTGTTTTGGGGCCGAGGCTTCGGCGCCCATACGATGGCCGAGCCCGCGGTCGGCGAGGTGTGCTTCAACACCGGCATGAGCGGGTATCAGGAGACGCTGACCGATCCGTCCTACGCCGGGCAGATCATCACCTTCACCTTTCCCCACATCGGCAATGTCGGCGCCAACCCCGAGGATCTGGAGGCGACCAACATCGCCGCCTGCGCCCTGGTGGTGCAGCAGGACGTCACCGAGCCCTCCAGCTGGCGCTCGCATCAGCACCTCGACGCCTGGCTGCGGGCGCGCGGCGTGGCCGGGATCGCCGGGGTGGATACCCGCCAGCTCACCATCCGCATCCGCGACGTCGGCGCGCCGAGCGGGGTGCTGTCCTACCCGGCCGACGGGCGGTTCGACCTCGCGGCGCTGCGGGCGCGGGCCGAGGCCTGGCCGGGCCTGGAGGGGATGGACCTCGCCAAGCGCGTCTCCTGCACGCAGAGCTATGAGTGGGACGAGACCGAGTGGTCTTTCCCCGCCGGCAGCGGGCGACAGACCGCGCCGCGCCGCCACGTCGTCGCCGTCGACTACGGGGCCAAACGCAACATCCTCCGCTGCCTCGCCTCCGCCGGCTGCCGCGTCACCGTGCTGCCAGCCACCGCCACTGCCGAGGATATTCTTCGTCACCGGCCCGACGGGGTTTTTCTGTCCAATGGACCTGGGGACCCGGCGGCAACGGCGCAGTATGCGGTTCCGGCGATCCAGGGCGTGCTGGCTGCGAAGTTGCCGCTGTTCGGCATCTGCCTCGGCCATCAGTTGCTGGCGCTGGCCTTGGGAGCACGGACCTACAAGCTTGACCGCGGCCATCGCGGGGCCAACCAGCCGGTGAAGGAAGTCGCGACGGGGCGCGTCGAGATCACCAGCCAAAATCACGGCTTCGCGGTGGATGCGCGCACCTTGCCCGAGGGCCTGGAAGTCACGCATGTCAGCCTGTTCGACGGCAGCAACGAGGGGCTCGCCTGGACCGGCCGCCCGGTGTTCAGCGTGCAATACCACCCGGAGGCGAGCCCGGGGCCGGCCGATAGCCATCACCTGTTCGAACGATTTGTCGCGATGATGGACAAGCACGATGGATGACGCGCGTACCCGGTTGCTCATGGTCGCGTTTCGCCACGCGATCTCCGAGCCCAATGTCGAAGCGGGCTTCGAGCGGGTGCGGGTACTGGCGGACGGGACACTCGACTACGATGCCTTCCGCGACGCCCTGGATGCCTGCCTGCGCGACGGGCTGATCCGCGAGCCGGTGCGGCTGCCGGAGGGCGCGCTGCAATGCCACTGGCGGTTGGAGCTGACGCCGGCCGGCGTGGCCGCCGCGCGCGCTCTGGCCGGTCCTGCCTGACCGCCATGCCGGCATCGACCATCCGCCCAAGAATCCTCATCGCCGGCGGCGGCGCGGGCGGACTGACCACGGCGCTCGCGCTGATCGACCGCGGGTATCCGGTCACGATCTACGAGCAGGCCAGCGAGTTGCGCGAGCTCGGCGCCGGGGTGCAGATCGGTCCGAACGGCGCGAAGGTGTTGATCGAGCTTGGCCTGCGGGCGGCGCTCGAACGAGTGGTTTGCGAGGCCGCCGGCAAGGAGGCGCGCATCTGGAACACGGGTGAGACCTTCCCGTTGTTCGATCTCGGCGAGGACTGCGTCGCGCGCTTCGGCGCACCCTATTGGACCGCGCACCGGCGGGATTTGCAGCGCGTGCTGGCCGACGCGGTGGAGCGGCGCCGGCCCGGGACGATCCGCCTCGGTGCACGGGCAGTCGGCGTAACGCAACACGAAGGCGGCGTCCGATTGCTGCTGGCAGATGGCGAGGAGGTCGAGGGCGACGCGCTGATCGGCGCGGATGGCGTGCATTCCGCGATCCGCGCGGCCCTGTTCGGGCTTGGGCCGGCCGAGTTCACCGGACTGATGGCCTGGCGCGGTTTGGTTCCGATCGACAGCCTTCCCGCGCATCTGCGCCGTCCGGTGGGCACCAACTGGATGGGGCCGGGAAGCCACGTCGTCACCTACCCCGTGCGGCGCGGCGAATTGCTGAATTTTGTCGGGGTTGTGGAACGGGATGACTGGCGGGTGGAATCCTGGACCGAGCGTGGCACGACCGAGGAGTGCGCGGGCAATTTTCCGGGGTGGCACACGGATGTGCATACGATCATCCGGGCAGTCGAAACACCATTCAAATGGGCGCTCCTCGGCCGCCCGCCGATGACGCGATGGGCGGAGGGCCGCGTCTGCCTGCTGGGCGATGCCTGCCATCCGACGCTGCCCTTCCTCGCGCAGGGCGCCAACATGGCGATCGAGGACGGGCTGGTCATCGCCCGCTGCCTGGACGCGGAGCCTGGTGACCCCGCCGCCGCGTTCCGCCGCTTCGAGCGCGCCCGGATGGAGCGCACCGGCCGGGTGGTACGTGGCTCGTCGGACAACACGAAGCGTTTCCACAATGCGTTGCTCGCCGATCCCGTCTCCGCCGCCGAGTATGTCCGCCGGGAGATGGCGCCGGAGAAGCTGCGGACGCGCTACGACTGGGCCTATGAATACGACGCGCGCGCCGCACCGGTGTGAGCCGTAGATCGCGGTGGAGCGCTCAGATGGTCGGCGGGAACCAGTCGCCGAGCACCTGCGCCTCGTCATAGCGTAGCGCATCGAGCGCGACCCGCGGCGTCTCGCCATAGAGGCCCAGCGAGCGCGACGCGAGTTCTCGTGCTTCGACGGTTTCCGCCTGGACAATCTCGGGCAGGTCGCGGCGCAAGGATGGGCTGTCGCGCAGCAGACGGCGGATTGCCGCTCGGGCCTCGATCACGCTGTCCTGCCATCCCCGTCTCGGTTCCGTCGCGGGCGATGCTTCCAGTTTCATCAGGTACTGAAGCACCGTTGCGACGTGGCTTTCGAGCGCACGGCGATCTGCCCTGGCCAGACTTTCGATTTCCTCGGCCAAGTGATCGTAATCAAGGCGAGCATGATCGTGTTCACGAAGCGCCCGCGCCTGCTCCGACGCCCACTGAACGACATCTCGGTCATAAAGTCCGTCCATGCGGGGAGCCTAACACCGGCAGCGCGAGGGTTGCTAGGCGATCGGCTTGTCCGTGATCTCCCGCACCAGCTTGCGCTTCATCGCTGCGGCGAAGGCGGGGTAGTCGGGGCAGGGCAGGGCGAAGGCGCCCGGGCCGCCGATCACGTCGCGCGTGTAGCTCTCCAGCAGGTCGGGCTCCTCGTGCAGCACGCAGAGCCCGTTGATGGTGATGCCGATGGCGGCCATGCGGTCTCGCACCGGGCCGGGGGCGATGCCCGCGTTGGAGCGGCCGTCGCCGATCACATCCACCACCTGCCGCCGCGCGCGGGCCGGCAGGTGGGCCAGCAGGGTGAGTGCGGCGAGGAGCGCCTCGCCGATCGCGGTCTCGCCGGCGCGGACCACGCGGGGCACGTTGTCCACCTGATCGGCGAACGCCTTCGCTGCGTCCGGCGAGTCGATGCGGCTCCACTCGACCAGCACCTCCTGCGCGCCCGCGCCGGACCACAGCAGCAACGCGCCGAGGCTCGCGCGGGCGGGGCCGCCGGTCAGGCCCGCGACCACATCGGCGTCTCGAAGTGCAGCGCCCATCGCTCCCGCCATCAGGTTGAATTCTTCGAAGGTGACGCTCGCCGAGCAGTCGAGCGCCAGCACGAGAGCTAGGTCCACCGGGTCCATTCACGCACCTTACCGCAGAGGCGCACTTGAGCGCGCGGCGCGACAGGCGGAGTATCGGGGCGCACTGGGAAGGGGATGAGGATGCCGGACAGCCCGACGGACCCGAAGCGCGCCGAGCAGCAGCTCGGGGGCGAAACCCATCTGCCGCTGTCGCGCATCACCGTGCTCGACCTCACCCTGGCCCGCGCCGGCCCGACCGCCGTTCGCCATCTCGCCGACTGGGGGGCGAAGGTCATTCGCATCGAGCCGCCAGACACGGGCGGCGAGGAGATCAGCGGCGCGCGGCATGGGTTCGACTTTCAGAACCTGCACCGCAACAAGCGTGCGATCCGGCTTAACCTGAAATCGCCCGAGGGCCACGCCGCCTTCATGCGGCTGGTCGAGAAAGCCGATGTGATCGTCGAGAACATGCGCGCCGCCGTGAAGCACCGGCTGCACGTCGCCTGGGAGGACGTCCAGAAGGTCAACCCGCGCATCGTCTATGGCAGTATTTCCGGTTTTGGCCAGACCGGCCCGTACGGCCCGCGCGCCGGGGTCGACCAGATCGCGCAGGGCATGGGCGGGCTCATGTCGATCACCGGCCTGCCCGGCCAGGGCCCGGTGCGCGTCGGCATCCCGATCGCCGATCTCACCGCCGGCAACCTGCTGGCGCTCGGGATCATGACCGCGCTGTTCGACCGCGAGGCGACCGGGGTGGGCCGCTGGGTGCAGACGAGCCTGCTCGAGTCCCAGGTGTTCATGCTCGATTTCCAGGCCTCGCGCTGGCTGATGGCGAAAGAGGTCGCGCCGCAAGCCGGCAACGATCACCCGACCGGCATTCCGACCGGCGTGTTCCCGACCAGCGACGGGCACATCAACATCGCCGCGAGCTCGGCGCGGCTGTGGGAGCGGTTCTGCGACACGATCGAGAAGCCCGAGTGGAAGGCCAACGATGCGTGGAAGAGCCAGAAGGGCCGCAGCGCGGACCGGCAGAAAATCAACGCGGCGATCGGCGAGGTGACGCGGCACAAGCCCGCGGCGCACTGGATCGAGCTGTTCGAGGGCGCCGGCATCCCGTGCGGCCCGATCTACACGATCGACCAGGTGTTCGCCGATCCGCAGGTGCAGCATCTCGGCTTGGCGCGGCCGGTCAAGCATCCCAAGCTCGGCGACATCGAGCTGGTTTCCTCGGCGATCAACATAAGCGGCTACTCGCGCGACATCCGCTCGCCGACGCCGGAGGCGGACGCCGACACCGCCGACGTGCTGCATTCGGTCGGCTACAGCGACGCCGAGATCGCCGAGATGCGGGCGAAAGGAGCGATCTGATGGACATGGTTTCGACCAAGCAATACGCCGGGGGCAAGATGCTCGCGGCGAAGGAGGACGGGGTCGGCCTCATCACCTTCAACCAGCCCGAGAAGCGCAACGCCATCTCGGTCGAGATGTGGCAGGGCTTAGGCGACATCCTCGACGAGTTCGCCGAGGACCATTCGGTGCGGGTGGTGGTGCTGACAGGCGCCGGCAACAAGGCGTTTGTCTCTGGGGCGGATATCAGCCAGTTCGAGAAGCAGCGCTCCAACGCCGACGCGCAAAAGGAGTACGCGCGACTGACCAGCGTCGGGCGCGACAAGCTGGCCGCTTTCCGCAAGCCGACCATCGCGCGCATTCGCGGCTTCTGTCTGGGTGGCGGGCTGGCGATCGCGATGCAGACGGATCTGCGCATCGCCGCCGCCGACAGCCAGTTCGGCATCCCCGCCGCGCGGCTCGGCATCGCCTATGGGTTCGATGGCGTGCGGGCGCTGGTCTCGCTGGTCGGGCCGGCGCACGCGCGTATGATCCTCTACACCGGCCAGCGCTTCGACGCGGCGGAGGCGGAGCGTATGGGCCTGATCAACCGGGTGGTGCCCGACGAGGAGCTGTCCGACGCGGTGCTGGAGATCGCGCGGACCATCGCCGACAACGCACCGCTCTCGGTGGCTGCCTCGAAGCACGCGATCGACCAGGTGTTGCGTGACCCCGACGAGCGCGACGCGGCGGGCCTCGCCGCCAACATGGAGATGGCGTTCAACAGCGCCGATTACCGCGAGGGCCGCACCGCTTTCATGGAGAAGCGGCCGCCACGGTTCCAGGGGCGTTGATCTTGGTCACCTTGGAAGAGCTAAGCGCCGCTAAGCAAGGTATGCTAAACCAAGCTATGGCCTTTTTTCAGGCCGGCAGCAGATGTTTGGCCAACATTTCCTTGTCTCCCGGTTTCCATTCGATGCCAGTGAATCCCGTTGTGGTATGCTACACCTTCTCGATAGAAATCTACTTGAAGTTGCTACTGGTTATTTCGAACCGGCACCCGGGATCTGGACACAATCTGATAAAGATGTTTGATAAGCTGCCGGAACACCTCCAAAGTGCCGTTCTTAAAGGTTATGAACCAAATGTTGCACGATCGGGTAAAGCCCTTCGAGACATTCTCAAGGACATAGCTGAATATTTTATTCAGTTCCGGTACGCCTATGAACCGCAGAATCAGTTCTCAGGATCGCTCAATCTGGATATGTTTATTCCCATCTGCGATGTCTTCCACAATGTCGTCAGAAAGACCGATTTGAGTCTAGTCGCACCCGAGGACAGGATGACGGGAGTTCGAGCTTAATTCCGTCCGACCGCCATGCTAGCCTGCCTTGGCGCAGCCTGTCGCGCCGAAACTGGACTGCCTTGAACGCGCCTCGCGCTGCGGCATCCGGAAACACGACGGCCGGACTAACCCGGCCGCGACAGGGAGGCTGTGAAAAATGACGTTACCGCGTTCGATCACGCGCCGGCGTGTGCTGGCTGGTAGCGCCGGGCTGCTCGCCGCGCCCGCCATCATCGGCCGGGCAGCGGCCGCCACGCGCGGAGTCAGCGATACCGAGATCGTCGTCGGCTGCATGACCGATCTGTCCGGCGTCACCGCCGTGCAGGGCGTCAACAACGCCAACGCCATGCGGATGGCGTTCGACGAGGCGAACGCGCGCGGCGGCGTGCATGGCCGCAAGGTCCGCTTCATCATCGAGGACAACCAGTACATCGTGCCCAAGGGCGTGCAGGCGATGAACAAGCTGCTCAACCGCGACGACATCTTCTTCGCGCTCGGCAACGGCGGCACGCCGATGAACGACGCGGTGATGCCGGCGATGTTCGAGAAGGACGTGCCGAACGTCTTCCCGCTGACCTGCGCGCGTTCGATGTACGAGCCGTTCAACAAGTACAAGTTCGGCCAGTTCGCCTCCTATTACGACCAGATGCGCGCCTGCGTGAAATACTTCGTCGAGCAGCGCGGCAAGAAGACCATCGGCGCGATCTACCAGGATACCGATTACGGCCGCGACGTGCTCGCCGGCGCCGTGAAGGAGCTCGAAGTGATGGGCATGAAGATGGCCGCGACCGCTGCCGACAAGCCGACCGACACGGATTTCAACGCGCCCATCGCCAGGCTGCGCGACGCCGGCTGCGATCTCATCATCATGGGCACCATCGTGCGCGACACCATCATTCCCTTGCAGACCGCGCGGCAGATCGGCTGGAAGGGCGTCGATTTCTGCGGCAATTTCGCGACCTACTCGACGGCGGTGGCGGAAGCGCCGGGCGCGCCGGCCGAGGGATTCTATTCGATGTCGCCGGCGGTCTACCGCTATCCCGACGATCCCCGGCCCGACGTGCGGGCCTTCGCCGAGCGGTACAAGAAGAGGTTTGGCATCGACCCGAACTATCTCGGCGAGGCGGGCTTCACGGCGGTGAACTTCACGCTCGCCGCGCTCGACAAGGCCGGCCGCGACCTGACGCTGGAGAGCTTCCTGCACGGGATGGAGAGCATGAAGGATTGGGAGGACATGTTCCAGGGACCGCCGCTCTCGCTGAGCCCGACCAATCATCACGCATCAAGCCAGTCCTTCCTCTCGGTGGTGAAGAACGGACGCTGGGTGCCGGTCGTGCAGAACCCGCTCAGCTTCTGAGGACCGTTCCGGCAGGTCGCGGTCGCTCCGCGGCCTGATCGGCTTCATCGCGCGCCGGGATTTCGCTTTCCTCCGCCGGCGGAACGCCGGTGATGAGGCGCGCCCCCCGGCCGTAGGTGAACCAGGCCCAGGACCAGTTCATGTACACCATGAGGCGGTTGCGGAAACCGGCCAGCAGGAACAGGTGGACCAGCGACCATATCAGCCAGGCGGGGAAGCCGCGCAACCGGAGGCGGCCGAGATGGGCGACGGCGCGGGAGCGGCCGATCACCGCGAGCGTGCCGAGATCGCGATAGCGGAAGGGGCCGGGCGCGGGCCGTCCGGCGACCCGGCGGGCGATCACGTCGGCCACGTATTTGCCCTGCTGCTTGGCGACGGCGCCGACTCCGGGAAGGGGCCTTCCGTCGCCTCCGGCGAGGCTCGCGGCGTCGCCGATCACGAAGATCGCCGGATGCCCCGGCACCGAGCAGTCCGGCTCGACCTGCACGGCGCCGTTGCGCGCGGCGTCGGCGGAAATCCAGCGCGCCGCCGGACGCGCCTCGGTGCCGGCGCACCAGAACACGTTGGCGCTGTCGATCCGCTCGCCGGACGCGGTGGCGCCGAATGCGTCGATCATCTCGACATTGGCCCCGAGCCGGACCTCGACCCCGAGCTCGCGCAGCGTGTGCAAGGTGTAGTCCGACAAAGACGGTGGAAACCCGGCGAGTAGGCGCGGTCCGGCCTCGCATAGGACGATCCGCGCCGAAGCCGGCTGGATACGGCGGAAGTCGCGGGCCAGCGTGGAGCGCGCGAGCTCCGCGATGGCGCCGGCGAGCTCCACGCCGGTCGGCCCGCCGCCCACGATCACGAAGGTCAGCAGCCGCTTGATCTCGGCGGGATCGGTGCGGCTCTCCGCCCACTCGAACGCGCCCAGCAGCCGCAGGCGGACGGTCTCCGCATCCTCCAGGCTCTTCAGGACCGTAGCGTGCGCCGCCCATTCGTCGTGGCCGAACCAGCTATAGGAGGCGCCGATCGCGAGGATCAGGTAGTCGTAGGCGAGCTCGCCGGTCTCTCGGATCGCGACGATGCGGCGCGCCGTATCGACGCCGGTGACGTCGCCCATGATGACCGTGATATCGCGATCGCGGTGCAACATTGCGCGGGTGGGGCTGGCGATGTCGGACGGCGCCAGCGCGGCGGTGGCGACCTGGTAGAGCAGCGGCTGGAACAGATGATGATTGGTGCGGTCGATCAGCACGATCTCGACGCCGTGGCCGGCCAGCTTCCGGGCCGCCGTGATGCCGCCAAACCCGCACCCGACGATGACCACGCGCGGCCGCTCCGCGTTCGATTGCATCCTGATCCCCTCGCCAACGCCTGCTCCAACGCGAGAATGCGCGGCTGGATCGCCGCGGGTCGGCGCTTCAAAGGTCGAGCGTCAGCCGTTCGCCGATAACGCCGGAGCGGCAGGTGACGATGGTGCGCCCCGCCGCGCGGCGGGAGAGAGAAAGATATTCGTCGCGATGGTCGGGCGTGCCGGCCAGCACCGGAATCTCGCAGCGGCCGCACAGGCCTTCGAGGCAGGCGTGCGGTACGCTGATGCCGGCTTCGAGCAGCGCGTCGAGGATGGTCTGCCCCCGCGGCACCGCCAGCTCACGGCGCGACCGGGCGAGTTCCAGGGTGAAGCCGCCAAGCGTGGGTTCGTGTCGCGGGAAGAAATACTCGGTGTGGACGCGCGTCGGGTCGCGCGCGGCGGTTGCCCGCTCGAAGGCTTGCAGCATGGCGCGCGGGCCGCAGCAATAGAGGTGGGCATCCGGTGGGGCGGCGGCGATCGCGGCGACGACGTCGAGTGTCGCGTCATCGACGTAGAGGCGCACGCGCTCGCCATGTTCAGTCAGCTCGTCCGAGAAGCTAGCCTCGGCCCGGCTGCGCGCGGCGTAGTAGAGGCGCCAGTCGCGCCCGAGTGCATCAAGCCGGGAAATCATGCAGCGGATCGGCGCGATGCCGATGCCGCCCGCGATCAGAACGGAGCAGGGCGCGTCCTCGGCGAGCGAAAAGCCGTTCTCCGGCGCGCCGACGAGACATCGGAAGCCCTCGCGCGCCGCCTCGTGCAACCAGCGCGAGCCGCCGCGCCCGGCCGCTTCGCGCTTCACCGCCACGCGGTAAGCCTCGGGCGCGTCGGAGGGATCGAGCAGCGAGTATTGCCGGACCAAACCTTTCGGCAGATGGATTTCGATGTGACTGCCAGGATCGGCCGCCGGCAGCGCGCGGCCCTGCGGATGGCGGAACTCGAGCAGCTTGACGCCCTCGGCCGCGTCGGACATGCGCGCGAGCAGCAGGTCGAGCAGCGCCCGGCCCGGCATTATCCGGCGCGGGCGCGGATCGCGTTCGCGCGGGCCAGCACCTGCTTGGCGCGCTCCACGACGGGAATGTCGATCATCTTGCCCTCGAACTCGATCGAGCCGCGCCCTGCCGCCAGCGCCTCGTCGTAGGCCGCGACCATGCGCTCGGCTTGGCTGACTTCCTCCGCATTCGGTGCGAACTCCTCGTTGAGGATCGCGACGTTTGAGGGATGGATGCAGGAGGCACCCAGAAACCCCAGTCGACGCGAGCGGCGTATCGTGGCGCGGAAGGCGTCAAGGCCCTTGTAGTCGGCGACGGTGCCGATGAAGCCGAGGGGGAGAATCCCGGCGGCGCGCGCGGCGATGATGCATTGCTGCTTCGGATAGAACAGCCCCTCCGCCTCCGGCACCATGCCGACTGACAGCGCCAAATCCTCGGCGCCGATCGAGACAGCTATGAGGCGCGGATGCGCGCGCGCGATCTGCTCGATGCGGAAGAAGCCGCTTGCGGTTTCCACCAGGGCTTGCAGCTTCACCGTGCCGGGGGCGATCCCGCGTTCGGCTTCCATCTCGTCGACGATCTCGGCGATCGCCTGGACGTGCTCGGCGCTCTCGATCTTGGGCAGCGCGAGCGCGGCGATGCCGGGGATCACGGCGGCCTCGAGGTCGCGCACCAGGAGGCGCCACGGACGGTTGACGCGCACCACCACGTCGGCGCCGCGACGCGAGACCTGCTGCGCGGCCTCGGGCAGCAGCGTGCGGGCGCGCTCCTTGTCGGCGGGGGCGACGGAGTCTTCCAAATCGAGGATGATCGCATCCGCGCCGGCGTCGGCGCCCTTCTCGACGAAGCGCGGCCGCGTCACCGGCACGAACAGCATCGAGCGCCAGACAGGAAGATCAGCGTGCATCGTCATGCATCCTTGATGACCCCGTTTGCCGCGAGCGCGTCGATCCGCGCCGCGTCGTAGCCGATGCTGGAGAGGATCTCGCGCGTGTGCTGGCCGAGCGTGGGTGCCGGAAAGCGCAGCTTGCCGGGCGTGTCCGACAGGCGTGGGACGATGTTGTGCATCGGCACGAAGCCCATCTCCGCATCCGGCGCGTCGACGACGATGCCGCGTTCCTGCACGTGCGGATCGTCGAGGAACTGGTCGATGTCGTAGACCGGCGCCGCCGTCACCTCGGCCTGGCGGAATACCGCCATGTTCTCGTCGAGCGTGCGACCGGCGATGAATGCGACGATTGGCGCCTCGCACGCCTCGATGTGGCGCAGCCGGTCGGCGTTGGTGCGAAAGCGCGGATCGCCGATCATGTCGGGCCGTCCGACGGCGCGGAACAGCCGCTCGGTCATCGCCTGTATCGAGGCGGAGATGGCGATGAAGCGGCCGTCCTTGGTGCGATAAACGTTGCGCGGCGAGGTCGTCGCCGAGCGGCTGCCGGTGCGCGGCGTGAGTTCGCCGTTGACCCGGAAGATCGCCGCGTCCGGGCCGAGGATCGATACGATGGGGTCGAGCAAGGGAAGATCGATCACCTGGCCGCGTCCGCCGCGCTCCACCTCGCGCAGCGCGATCATCACAGCGTAGGCGCCGTACAGGCCCGCGATCATGTCGGCGAGGGCCAGCGGCGGCAGCACCGGCTCGCGGTCGGAAAAGCCGTTCTTCGCGGCGAATCCGCTCATGCCCTCGACCAGCGAGCCGAAGCCCGGCCGCTCGCGGTACGGCCCGCTCTGACCGAAGCCGGAGACGCGCACGATGACGAGACCGGGATTGCGCGCGTGCAGCGCCTCGGGCGCCAGGCCCATCGCTTCCAGCGTGCCCGGCCGATAGTTCTCGATCAGCACATGGCTTGTGGCCAGCAGATCGGCGAGGGCCTGCTTGCCTTCGCCCGGGCGCAGGTTGAGTGCGAGACTCTTCTTGTTCCGTGCATAGACTTTCCAATAGAGGCTGAGCCCCTTGACGCGCCAGGCGCGTAGCGGATCGCCGCGTTCGGGATCCTCGATCTTGATGACCTCCGCACCCTGATCGGCGAGTTGCAGGCTGACCATGTTGCCAGCGACGAGGCGGGAGAGGTCGACGACGCGGATGCCGGACAAGGGTGGCTTGGCGTCGGGCTCAAATGCGATACGCGGAATCATGGTTCCCTCTGCGGTGCGCGAGAAACCATCTTTCCCGGCCGCCCGCTTCGCGGCTACTCTGGGTCCAGACGCAGGTGGCCCGCAAGGGCTGAAACGGGAACGCGCAAGGCCGGTGCTTCACCGGTCGATCCGCGGCTGCCCCCGCAACTGTAAGCGGCGAGCCTGGTTCCAGGAGCCATTGTCCGAAGTTTCCGGACGAGAAGGCGGGGCCGGGCAGCGACCCGCGAGCCAGGAGACCGGCCGGCGTCGAGACTGCGCGCGCGCAACGGGCGGGGTGCACCGGGGCAGTGGGACATCCACAGGCGGCCGTCGTCCCACAACCGGAGCCGGCTTACGCCGTGCTCCCGCCCGACGGAGACCCGCGTGCGCCCTATCGCGCTTGTTTTGCTCTTCGCCCCCGCCGCCGCGATGGCGCAGGAACCATCGCCGTCCGTGCCGTTGTCGCAGGATGTTGTCGTCACCGCGACGCGCGTGCCGACGCCGGTGGTGGACATCCCGGCCGGCGTATCGGTGGTGGATCGCCAGACGATGGAGGTGCGCGACTACACCAATCTCGTCCAGGCGCTGTCGGCGATCCCCGGCGTCCGGGTCAGCCAGTCCGGCGGCGCGGGAGGCAATGCCAGCGTGTTCGTGCGCGGCACCAACTCCAACCATGTGCTCGTGCTGCGCGACGGGATGCCTCTCAACGATGCGTCGGACTCGTCGGGGCTGTTCAATTTCGGCCTCGACGCGCTCGCCGACGTGGAGCGCATCGAGGTGATCCGCGGACCGATGGCGGCGCTGTACGGCTCCGGCGCGATCGGGGGCGTCATCAATTTGATCTCGCGCCAGGGGCGCGGGGCGGGTCCGCACGTGAACGCCGAACTCTCTGGCGGCTATCCGCGCGCGATCCTGGGCAACGCGACGCTGTCGGGTGTCAACGGCCCGGTGGACTACGCGGCGACGTTCGAGACCCAGTCGCAGCAAGGATACGATCCGACGCCGAAGCGCGAGTCGATCTACAGCGGCGTGCCGCAGGGTTTTCGCACCCAGATCGGCACGATCAATCTTGGCGTGACACCGTTCGAGGGCACGCGACTTTCGGCGTTCCTGCGGGCGCGCACCGCGGTGTTCGGGTTCAACGCGCTCGGCTCGCCCACTTTCGACGGCGCCAACTCGACCGGCCGTGCCGACTCGCTGCTCGGGCGGCTCGGCGCGACGTCCAAGTTGTTCGGCGGATCGGTGGAGACAGGTCTGTTCGTTGGCCGCCTACAGGACGACCGGCAATATACGGAACCGCTCAACGCGCTCGACCCCAACCAGGCGACCAACGATTCGCGCTATCACGCCTACCGGACCGACGTCCAGTGGAACAACACGGTCCATCTCAGCGACTATTTCGAATCCTCCATGTTGTCGGCGACCGATCTGACGTTCGGCTACGAGCATATCGCCGATGAGGCAAAAGTCCGGGTGAATTCGTCCTCCTTCGGCCTTCCCTATTCGCAGAACGCCAACGCGCATATGGACTCCGACGCCGGCTACGCGGGTTTGCAGACGACGCTGTGGAACCGGCTGACCGTCACCGGCCAGCTGCGGCAGGATGCGGTGCTGAACCACACGCCGTTGACCTGGCGGCTCGGCGGCGTGCTCGATGTGCCCGAGGTCGCGACGCACCTGAAGGCGGCGTATGGCACCGCGTTCCGCGCGCCCTCGCTGTTCGATCGCTACGGCGTCGATTCGGTCGGCTATGTCGGCAACCCGCTGCTGAAGCCGGAGCAGTCGCAGGGTTGGGAGCTCGGTTTCACCACCGACGTTCCGGCGTTCGCCCGCAAGGATTTCGCCACGGTCGGCGTGACCTACTTCAACAACCAGGTGCGGAACCTGATCCAGACCGTGTTCGCGCCGGTCTATACGGCGGTGAATATCGGCGCCGCGCACATCCAGGGCTTCGAGACCGAGCTCACGTTGCGGCCCGCGTCCTGGCTCACCGCGAACGTTGCTTATACCTATACCGACGCCCGCAACGCCGACACGCAGAGCGCGCTGCTGCGGCGGCCGCAGAACACGGTGTCGATTACCGCGACGGCGCGACCGCTGCCCAAGCTGACGATTGCGCCGGAGCTCGTCTATACCGGGCCGTTCCAGGATTTCCTGGTGGACGACATGGGTTTCGCGACCGCCAACGTGGGTACGTCGAAGCAGGGGCTGATCGTCAAT
This sequence comes from uncultured Alphaproteobacteria bacterium, assembly GCA_963795435.1. Lineage (GTDB taxonomy): Bacteria > Pseudomonadota > Alphaproteobacteria > Acetobacterales > Acetobacteraceae > JAFKFI01. Next base: position 453,582 of record CAWCHV010000007.1, on the reverse strand, counting down.
CTCACGGTTACCTATCAGGTGACGGAGCAGGTCGCGTTGTTCGCCAATGGGCGCAATCTCAGCAACGCGCAGTTCGAGCCGGTGAACGGCTATCGCACCCCGCCTACCAGCTTCCTGGCGGGGGTCCGGGCGCGGTTTTGACGGGCCGCGGCCATCCCCCTCACCCAACCCTCTCCCCCAAGCGGGGGGAGAGGCTTTCTGCTCCCTCTCCGCTGCTGAAGGGGAGAGGGCCGGGGTGAGGGGCACGGTCAGCGGTTGGCACCCGGCACCCAAAGCACATCGGCGCCTTCGTTGAGCGCGCGGCTGAGCACGAACAGATGGTCCGAGAGCCGGTTGAGATAACGGACCAGCGCGGAGTTCAGAGCTTCCTCGGCGGCAAGGCGCACGAGTGTGCGCTCGGCGCGGCGGACAACGGTGCGGGCGAGATGGGCGTGCGCCGCCGCTGCCGTGCCGCCCGGCAGGATGAAGCTGGTGAGCGGCGGCAGGTTTGCGTTCATCACGGCGATCTCCGACTCCAGCCGCGCGCCCGGCGCATCGTTGAGGCGCAGGCGGTCGCCCGCCTCGCCGGGCACGCAGAGATCGGCGCCGAGATCAAACAAATCGTTCTGGATGCGCGCGAGCATCGCGTCCGTCTCGGGCCACTCGCTTGTGTGGAGGCGCAGCAGGCCGATCGCGGCGTTGGCCTCGTCCACGGCGCCGATCGCCTCGACCCGCGCCGCATCCTTGCGCAGCCGCGTGCCGTCGCCGAGCGAGGTCTCCCCGCCGTCGCCGCCGCGCGTCACCACCCGATTTATGCGAACCATACGCTCTCCCTCAATCCAGCCTGAATCGCACGCGGATCAGCGTGCGGGACGGCACGGGCAGGCCGTCCTCGTTCTTGGTCTTGAACCGCCAGCGCGCTACGGCGTCCCGCGCGGCGCGGTCCAGCAGCATGAAGCCGGAGCTTGAATAGACCTCCACGCCGGTCGCCGCACCATTGGGCGCGACGTTCACCAGGAGCACGACGACGCCCTGCTCGCCCCGCCGCGCGGAGTCCGCCGGGTAGCGGGGCGGGATATTGGGGGCGGAGGGGTCGGGACCGACGGGAATGTCCTCGCCCTTGATCTCGTCGGTGGCGCCTGTCTCGTCGCCGAGCCTGACTTCCGGTTGGTCGGGCGGCTGCTCGGTCTCCTGCCGGGACGTGGGAGGGGCGGCGGCCGCGGGTCTTGGCGGCGGGGGAGGCGGCGTCGGCGTGGGCTCCGGTTCGGTCGCGGGTGGCAGCGGCTCCAGCACCGAAGGAGGGGGCGGAGGCGCGGGCGCCGGCGGGGCGGGGGTTTTCGCGGTCGGCGGCGCGAGCTGCGGCGGCGGCTGCGGGCGTGCGGGGAGCCCGCCGGGATCCTCGAAGACCATCTCCGCCTCGGCTTCGGCTGGGAGAGGGGGAGCCGGGGCGAAGTCGGGGAACAACCGGGCCCCACCCAGCAAGGCCAGCGCCAGCAGGACGTGCGCGGCGGCCGAGACGAGGAGCGCCCGGCGCATCAGCCGGGCGGCAGGAGGCGGGGCGCGGGATCGGTACCGTAAGGCAGCCCGAACGCCGCCGCCGCCGCCGGCAAAGCCTCAACGGCGCGCCGGTCTGCGACGATCCGCCCGCCTGACAGTACCACCACGCGATCGGCGTAGCGCAGCGCGAGTTCGACCGCGTGCAGCACCACAATGACGGTGCGTCCTTCCCCGGCGGTCCGTCGCAGCAGCGCCATGATCGCGTGGGACGCGGCGGGATCGAGATCGGCGGTGGGCTCGTCGAGCAGGAACACGTCGGGCTCGGTGGCGAAGGCGCGGGCGAGCATGGCGCGCCTCGCCTCACCGCCGGAGACGCGGTCGATCCGCGCCGCCCGGAGATGGGCGATGCCGCAGATCTCCAGCGCACGGTTCACGGCGGCCGGCGCTTCGTCGTGATGCGGGATGCGGCCAATGGCGGCGACTTGCGCGACGGTGATGCCCCAGGCGCAGCTGGCGCCCTGCGCCACGTAGGCGACACGGCGCGGGTCGGGCCGGGCACCGTCCGGCAGCAGGCCGGCGAGGGCGCGCAGCAACGTGGTCTTGCCCGCTCCGTTGGGGCCGCAGAGGGCGACCAACTCGCCCGGCCCGGCGGAGAATTCCACGTCGCGCAGCACGATGCGGGCGCCGAGCCGGATCGCGACGGCCCGGACGGCGATGCCGCTCACGGCGCGATCCGGCGCGCGATCGCCACCAGGAACGGCGCGCCGAGCAGCGCCGTCAGCACCCCCAGCGGCGGCTGCTGCGGCAGCGGCGCGATCCGCACCAGCAGATCGGCGGCCAGCAGCAGCGCGGCCCCCATGAGGAAGGAGCCGGGCAGCAGCGCCCCCGGCCGCTCGCCGACGAACGGCCGCAGCAGATGCGGCACGACCAGCCCCACGAAGCCGATCGCGCCAGCCACCGCCGTGCCTGCGCCGACCGCGAGCGCGGTGCCGAGAGCTGCCAACCGCAGCGTGCTGGCGACCGGCACGCCGAGCGTTTGCGCGGTCTCCTCGCCGAGGCTCAGCGCGTCGAGGCCGCGCCCGAGCCGCAGCAGCACGGCCGAGCCCAGCAGGATCGGCGGCGCGGCGAGTGCCACGTGATGCAGTGAGCGGTCGGCGAGTCCGCCCATCAGCCAGAAGGTGATCTCAGCGAGCGCGAATGGGTTGGGCGCGAGTACCAGCGCGAGGGCGAGCAGCGCGCCCGCGATGGCGGACAGCGCGACCCCGGCGAGGATCAGCGATGGCCCCGACGGCGCGCGCCCGGCGAAGCCGAGAAGCATGACGCAGCCGACCGCCGCACCCGCGAGACCGCCGAGCGGCAGCGCCGGGGGAAACGCGCGCGAAATGCCCCAATAGAAGACAATGACCGCGCCAAGTCCTGCCGTTCCGGTGATGCCGAGCAGTCCGGGGTCGGCAAGCGGGTTGCGGAGCGCCCCTTGCAGCACCGCGCCCGACAATCCGAGGCCGCCGCCCACCAGCACCGCGAGGGCGGCACGCGGCAGCCGTATCTGCCACAGGATCAGGCTATGCGGCACGCCGAACCCGGCATCGCCGACCAGCAGGGCTAGGAGGAACAGCGCGACTGTCAGCAGGCACAGCGCCCGAATCATCGGTCGAGCATCACGGCCGCGTCCGCCGTCCACGGTCCCGCACAGATGGTCAGCGCGGGCGGAATGAAGCGACGCGGAATGCCCTCGGTTGCAGGGTGGTCGAGCAGTTCGGTGGCGAGTGAGGGGAACCGCGCCGGGGCGGGGAGCACCAGCAGGTCCGGTCGCAGCCCGAGCAGCGTCTCCAGCCCGACCTGCCGCCCCGTGCTGATGTTGGTCAGGCCGGCGGCCCTCAGCACCGCGTCGGCGAGGCTGCCCGGTCCGGCGGTGTAGCCGCGCGGCTGCCAGACCAGCGCGCGGACCGGATGGGCCGGCGGCTTGAGTGCCGCGAGCTTCGCGTCCATCGCCGCGATCAGCGCCGCGCCGCGCGCCGGGACACCGAGCAGGGCGGCCAGGTCCCGCGTCTGCGCGCGAATCCCGGCAAAATCGGTCGGGAGGTCGACGCGGACGACCTTGACCCCCGCTTCCTCCAGCAATCCGAGCGTGGTCTGCGCCCCGTACGGCGCGGCCAGCACGAGATCGGGGCGTAGACGCAGCACGCCCTCCGCCGAGGCCCGCGTCACTGGCATTGTCGCGGCCTGCCTGGCGACGAGCGAGAGCGTCGGGTCCCGCGCCAACGGCGAGAGCGCCGCGACCTGCTCTGGGGCGAGCAGAACCAGCATCTGGTCGGTGCAAAGATTGAGGGAGACCACACGCTCATGGGCGAGCGCCGGGACCGCGACCACCGCCGCGAGAAGGAGCAGTGCGCGCGCCGCCCGGATCACGGGACGAGGATGCCCTGGTGCTTCGCCTTGCCCTCCGGCTCGACGTGGATCGTGATCATCAGATGACCCATTTCGGCCTTCAGCGCCGCCTCGATGCGGTCGCAGATGGCGTGCGCGTCGGCGACACTCATGGCGCCCGGCACGACGAGGTGGAATTCGAGGAACGTCAGTTTGCCGGCGTGGCGGGTACGCAGGTCGTGCGCCTCGATGGCGCCTTCGGCATGGGTGCCGACCAGGGTGCGGATGCGCTCGACGATATCGGGCGCGGGCGCCGCGTCCATCAGCCCGCCCACCGAGGACGAAATCAACGTCGTGCCCGACCAGAGCACGTGCAGTCCGGTCGCCGCCGCCAACAGGGGATCGAGGACGAGAAAGCCGGTCAGCACGGCGAGGCCGACGCCGACAATCACGCCGACCGACGTGACGACGTCCGCGATCAGGTGCTTGCCATCGGCCATCAGCGCAGGGGAGCGGGTCTGCCGGCCGGCGCGGATCAGCAAAGCGGCCCATGCCGCATTGATCACGGTCGCCACCGCGTTGAGCGCCAGGCCGACGGCCGGCGCGCTGAGCGGCCGCGGGTCGCGGAACGTGCTCCAGGCGTGCTCGAAGATCATTAGCGCGGCGACGACGATCAGCACGCCCTCGATCACGGCGGCGAAGAACTCTGCCTTGTCATGGCCGTAGGGGTGGTTCTCGTCGGCCGGCTTGCCGGCGAGCCGGATCGCCCCCAGCGTTACGGCCGCCGCCGCGACGTTGACGGTGCTCTCCAGCGCATCCGAATAGATCGCGGCACTTCCGGTCAACCACCACGCGGCCGCCTTGATCGCCAGCACGATGCTGCCGATACCGACACTGCCCAGCGCCAGCCGCTCGCCCCTAGTCATGCGAGGCCGTCATGCGCGGCCCGTCATGCGCCGCCCGTCCGTCACCAATCGTCACCCCTTCTCCCGGCACGGCCTGTAGCAGAGGCCGCCCCGATCCGAGAAGCGGTCAGACGGAGAAGTATTTGGCGTGCGGGTTCAGCACGACGATGGCGCTGGTGGACTGCTCGGGGTGCAGCTGCCACTCGTCCGACAGCGAGACGCCGATCCGCCCGGCGTCCAGCAGCTTGAGCAGCGGCTCCTGGTCCTCGAGCTTCGGGCAGGCCGGGTAGCCGAAGGAGTAGCGCGAGCCGCGATAGCCCTGGCCGAGCATCTTCTCCATCTCGCGGTCGTCCTCGGCCGCGAAGCCGAGCTCGGCGCGGATGCGCTTGTGCGTGTATTCCGCCATTGCCTCGGCCATCTCCACCGAGAGGCCGTGCAGGTAGAGATAGTCCTGATAGCGGTTGTCCTCGAACCAGGAGCGCGTGACTTCGCTCGCCCGCTGGCCGACAGTTACCACCTGCAGACCGATCACGTCGCGCTCGCCATCATCCACGTCGCGGAAAAAGTCGGCGATGCACTCGCCGTCCTGGCGTGGCTGGCGGGGCAGGTTGAAGCGGCAGATTTCCGTCAGGCCGTCCTGCTCGAACACGATCAGCTCGTTGCCCTGTCCGGCGGCCTTCCAATAGCCGTACGCCGCTTGCGGGCGAAGGACGTGCTCGGCCTCGCAGAGTGCGAGCATCCGCTTCATCACCGGACGCAGCTCCTGCTTGGCCCAGCCGATGAAATCGTCGAGGCTGCGGCCCTGCTTCCGGAAGCCCCACTGGAACTGATAGAGGCTGCGCTCATTGACGAACGGCACGATCGCCTTGGGCGCGGCCTCGATCGTGCGCGCGCCCCAGAACGGCGGCGTGGTCACCGGCACGTCGCGCGTCAGCCGGCGGCGGCGGTCCCGCACCACGGCGACGTCCACCGGGGCGAACGCGCGGGCGTCCGCCTGGCCAAGAACGCGGCTGTTGTTGCGCGTCTTGCCGACCCGCTTGGCCTGCACCGCTGAGAGATAGTCGTCAAAGCCGTTGCCCGTCACCTTGTCCATCAGATGCAGCCCGTCGAACGCATCGCGCGCATAGGCGACACGGCCGCACGCATAGGCGCGGACGCAATCATCCTCGACGTAGTTGCGCGTCAGCGCGGCGCCGCCGAGCATCACCGGGATCTCGATGCCCTGGCGCGACATTTCCTCCAGATTCTCGCGCATCACCACGGTGGACTTCACCAGGAGGCCGGACATGCCGATGGCGTGCGCACGGTTCTCCTTCGCCGCCGCGACGATGTCGGCAAGCGGCACCTTGATGCCGAGATTGATCACGCGATAGCCGTTGTTGGTCAGGATGATGTCGACCAGGTTCTTGCCGATGTCGTGCACGTCGCCCTTCACCGTGCCGAGCACGATGGTGCCTTTCTCCTGACCCTCGACCCGCTCCATGAATGGTTCGAGATAGGCGACGGCGGCCTTCATCGTCTCGGCACTTTGCAGCACAAACGGAAGCTGCATCTTGCCGGCGCCGAACAGTTCGCCGACCACCTTCATGCCGTCGAGCAGGACGTTGTTGATGATGTCGAGCGGCGACAGGTTTTGCAGCGCCTGATCGAGCTCGTCGGTGAGACCCTTGCGGTCGCCGTCGACGATGCGGTCCTTGAGCCGTCCCTCGACCGTTTCGGCGCGTTTCTTGACAGTCGCGTCAGCCGCCTTGCGATCGGCAAAAATCTCCAGCAGCTTTTGCAGCGGGTCGTAGCCCTCGCGACGGCGGTCGAAGATCAGATCCTCCGCGACCTGTACCTCCTCCGGCGCGAGCAGATGCAGCGGGCGGATTTTCGACACATGGACGATGGCGCCGCTCATGCCGGCGCGCACCGCGTGGTCGAGGAACACGCTGTTCAGCACGGCGCGGGCGGCGGGGTTGAGGCCGAAGCTGATATTGGACAGGCCGAGGATGATCTGGATGTCGGGGAACTCGTCCCGGATCATCTTGATCCCCTCCAGCGTCCATTGACCGAGCTTGCGGTCGTCCTCGTTGCCGGTGGCGATAGTGAAGGTGAGCGGGTCGATCAGCAAATCCGATTGCGGCAGGCCGTGGCGGTTGCAGGCGAAATCGACCAGCCGGCGTGCGACGGCGAGCTTGCCCTCGGCGGTCTTCGCCATGCCCTGCTCGTCGATGGTCAGCGCGATGACGGCGGTGCCGAACTTCCTGGCGAGGATCAGCCGGTCGGCCGCGTGGCCCTCGCCGTCCTCGAAGTTGATCGAGTTGATGATCGGCTTGCCGCCGTGCAGCTTCAGCGCCGCCTCGATCACCGGCGTCTCGGTGCTGTCGATCACCAGCGGCGAATTCACCGAGGCGGTGAAGCGGCGGATCACCTCGTTCATCTCGGCCACCTCGTCGCGGCCGACGAAGGCGGTGCAGACGTCGAGGCTGTTGGAGCCCTCGCCGATCTGCTCGCGCCCGATCGCGACGCAACCGTCCCAGTCGCCCTTTTCCTGGGCCTCGCGCCACCTCTTCGATCCGTTGGCGTTGCAACGTTCGCCGATGGAGAAATAGCTGTTCTCCTGGCGCAGCGGCACCTGCTGGTAGAGGCTGGCGACCGAGGGCATCCACAGGGACTTGCGCGCGACCGGCGGCGGGCGGAACCCGCCGCGCTTCTTCAGCATCGCGTCGAGGGCGGCGATGTGGGCCGCGTTGGTGCCGCAGCAGCCGCCGATCAGGTTGACCCCGTCCTCGGCGACGAAGCGCTCCAGCCAGCTCGCCATCTCCTCGGCGCCCAGCGGATAGCGCGTGTGCCCGTCGACCAGCTCGGGCAGGCCGGCGTTGGGCTGCACCGAGAGCATCCCCGGCCAGTTCGCCGCCAGCCAGCGGACGTGCTCGGCCATCTCCTGCGGGCCGGTGGCGCAGTTGAGGCCGATCAGCGGCACGTCCAGCCCGTGCACCACGGTCGCGGCGGCGGCGATGTCGGGGCCGACCAGCAAGGTGCCGGTGGTCTCCACCGTGACCTGCACGAAGATCGGTATGTCCGCCTTTGCCTCGGCACGGGCGAGCTTGGCGCCGTTCACCGCGGCCTTGATCTGCAAGGTGTCCTGGCAGGTTTCTATCAATATCGCATCGACGCCGCCCGCGATCAGGCCGCGAGATTGCTCGGCGAGGGCGGCTTCCAGGGGATCGTAGGCAATGTTGCCGAGGCTCGGCAGCTTGGTGCCGGGGCCGATGCTGCCGATCACCCAGCGATGGCGAAAGTCAGAAAAGCCCTCGGCGGCCTCGCGCGCCAGCTCGCCGGCGATGCGGTTGATCTCGAAGGCGCGGTCCTGCAGGGCGAACTCGCCAAGCGTGATCGGCGAGCCGCCGAAAGTGTTGGTCTGCACGATGTCGGCGCCGGCCGCGAGATAGCCGTGATGGATCTCGCGCACCAGGTCGGGCCGGGTGAGGTTCAGCACCTCGGTGCAGTTCTCCTGGCCCGCGAAGTCGGTCTCGATGTCGAGCGTCATCGCCTGCACGCGGGTGCCCACCGCGCCGTCGCAGAGCAGCACCTGGTCGCGCAGAGCTTCGAGAAGATGGGGACGGGGCATTCTTTTCTCTTTCGGCGGCCCGGAGCTTCAGAAGCTCAGGGCAGGGTGGGCGATCCTGACGGCTGCCGGTTGCGGAAGAGTAAGCGGCAGGCGGGCGGACCAGAGGCGAACGGCGAGCGGCCCGGCGATGGCGCTCTGAGGGGCCGGGGAGAATCCGGCGCCCGCGAGCAGATCGCGCATCGTGGCGTCGGAGAAGCCCTGCCAGCGATGCGCGAGGCGTGCGGCGACGTCCGCGCGGTCGTGGGCGGCGAGGTCCACCACGATCAGCGTCCCGCCGGGGCGCAGCACGCGGGCGGCCTCGGCGAGAACGCCGGCGGGTTCCTCGGCGTAGTGCAGCACCATCTGCAGCAACGCCACGTCGAACCCGGCATCGGCCAGCGGCAGGCGATACATGTCGGCCTGCCGCACCGCGCAATGTGTCAGCCGCGCGCGCGACAGCCGGGCGCGGGCGAGAGCCAGCATCGCCTTGCTGGCGTCCACTCCCACGCCCTCGTCGGCGCGCGGCCCGAGGACCTCCAGCAGCCGTCCGGTGCCGGTGCCGATGTCGAGCAGCCGGCCGATCCCGCCGGCGGGCAGCAGCGCAAGCAGCGCCTCCTCCACGGCGGCGGCCGGCAGGTCGAGGGCGCGCATCTCGTCCCAATCCGCGCCCTGACGGCGGAAGCTCTCGGAGGCGGCGCGAGCGCGCTCGGACAGCACGCGGGCCGCCTGGCGGCGGTCGGCCGCGAGTACCGGGTCGTCCTCCGGCAACCGGGCCAGCAGGTCGCGGACCAGCGCGCCGTCCGGCCCGGTGGGCAGGGTGAACCAGGCGTTGGCCCCCTCGCGCACGCGTGACACCAGCCCCGAGTTGCAGAGCAGCTTGAGGTGGCGCGACAGGCGCGGCTGGGACTGGCCGAGGATCTCGGTGAAATCGGTGACGCAGAACGCCCCCCGCGCGGCGAGGGCGAGCAGCCGGAGCCTAGTCGGCTCGGCGGCGGCGCGGAGAGTTGCGAGAAGCGCTTCCACCGCTTGCATATGACATAAACATATCCTTATGTCCACTCATGCCGTGGTCGATCGACGCTCGAATGCCCGTTGTGTTCCGTGCTGTCGCCGTGCGCGAGCCGGAGGCGGCGCTCCTGCTGGAAGGCGACCGGCCGGCTCCGGATGGTTCAGTGGTCGTCCGTTTCTCGCCCGGTCTCTCGCCTCATGGCGCGGATTGCGCCTGCTGCGTCCCCCGCGGGGCGGCTGGGCGGGCGCTCGGCCAGTTGTTCCTGGCCCGCGCCCGAGGCGAGGTGAGCTTCTTTCGCTCTGTGGTCGTGGTCTGCGGCGCGGCCGGGCACGCCGAGGTGCTGGCCGCGCTGGCGGCCGACCCCGTCGTGAGCGCCCGGTTCCGGCTCGGCGAGTAACCGTAGCCTAGCCGGGCACGTCCGCGTCTCCCGGGCCGAGGGGGCGCTGCATGAACACGACGTCCAGCCAGCGCCCGAACTTCACCCCCGCGGCGTGCAGCGTGCCGACGATGCGGAAGCCGAGGCTCGAATGCACGCCGATGGACCCGGCATTCTCGGAATCGCCAATTACCGCGATCATCTGGCGGAAGCCGCTCGCCCGCGCCTCCTCGATCAACTGTGCCACCAGCAGCTTGCCGACACCCTGGCCGCGCACGTCCTGGCGCACGTAGACACTGTTCTCTGCCGCGTAACGATAGGCCGAGCGGTCGCGGAACTGCGAATAATAGGCGTAGCCCAGCACCCCCGTGGCGTCCGTCGCCACCAGCCAGGCCCAGCCGTGACCGCTGCCGTGGTGAAAGCGCGCGGTCATTTCCTCGACGGAAGGAGGGATTTCCTCGAACGTACCGGTCCCGGTCAGGACGTGATGCGCGTAGATCGACTGGATCTCGGCGAGGTCGGCTTCATTGGCGTGGCGGATGTTCATGGCAGGCCCGGTGCGAATGGAGGGGCGGATACACTGCATAGCTCCGCACCCGCCAGCCGCCAAATCGGGGAGCAACGGCCGCGGCCGGCCCACCCGGCTTCACCGGGCGTTAACCAGGACAGGCGCGTAATGACACGGCTGGCGGCGCATGACGGGGCGGCAATGACGGGAACGACGACGGAGATGCCGATTTTGCGCGTGGGAATCATACGATTATTTGATCTCACTGCCCGTTGCCGCCATACTCGGACCCGCAATCCGCCGAGAGCGGACGGGCCGATTTGATTTGAATCGACAGGGCCGGGACGGTTCCCGTATCCCGGCACTCCGCTCAGGGGGATTTTTAGTGGATATCTCGAACGACGAGCCCCTTGGCGTGGTGCTGTCCGTTCCGGGCGCCGTCTCGTCCGGCGCCGACCGGCCGGAAGCGGCCACCGCGCCGCCGATCGAGCCACGATTGCAGGCGCTGATCGTCGCCGCGCGATTCTACGGCATGGAGCTGGACCCGGGCGAGTACCCGCGCAAGCCGGGCGAGAAGATCCCCTCCGCGGCCTCCCTTTCGGCGTGGGCGCAGAACGCGGGAATGTGGGCGCGCGCGGTCCGGCTGCGGTGGCGCCAGTTGCTCCGGTTCCAGGACGTGGGCCCCGTCGTGCTGCTGTTCGCCGACGGCAGCGCCGGGCTGCTGACCGGGGTGAACCAGACCCAGAACGTCGTCTTCCTGCAGGATCCCGAGCGTCCCAGCAGCGAGCCGCCCGTCGCGGTGGACGAGCTTCGGCTTACACAGGTGTGGTCCGGCGAGGCGGTGCTGCTACGCTCGCAGCGCGGCGTGACCGATGAAGACGCGCCGTTCAATCTCCGCTGGCTGGCCGGCCTGGTGTTGCAGGAGAAGCGCACGCTGCGCGACATCGGCCTCGCCTCGCTCACCCTCAGCTTCCTGACGATCTTCCCGCCGCTGCTGGTGATGACGGTGGTCGACAAGGTGCTGACCCATCACAGCTACGCCACCCTGGCCATGCTCGCGACCTTGCTCGGCATCGCCGCCGGATACGAGGCGCTGCTCGGCTACGCGCGCCGGCTGATCGTGCTGGTGGTGGGGATGCGGCTCGACACGCGGCTGCATCTGCACATCTTCGGCCGCCTGCTGCGCTTGCCGCTCGACTATTTCGAGCGCCATCCGGCCGGCGAGACGATGCACAAGATCACCTCGGTGTACAAGGTCCGCGACTTCCTGACCGGCAAGCTGCTGACCACCTTCCTCGACCTGATCACGCTGCTCGTCCTGATCCCGTTCCTGTTCTATCTCAACGCCACGCTGGCCTGGATGGTGCTGGCCGGCTCGATGCTGATCGCCCTGGTGATCCTCGCCTATCTCCGCCCGCTACGGGTGATCTTCAACAAGGTCGTGCAAGCCGAGACCAACAAGGCCTCCGCGCTCGGCGAGACGATCTTCGGCGTCAAGACGGTGAAGTCCCTCGCTCTCGAGCCGCAACGCCGGGCAGTGTGGGACGAGTGCGTCGCCGAGGTCGGCAAATGGCGCATGGCGTTCGGCAAGCTGTCGAACTGGCCGCAGACCATCGTGACGCCGATCGAGCGGTTCATGTCGATCGGCATCGTGCTGATCGGCGCCTACATGGCGCTGTCGGACCGCACGGGCTACGCGGTCGGCGGCTTGTTCGCGTTCATGATGTTGTCGATGCGCGTCGCACAGCCGCTGGTCGGGCTCGCCAAGCTGATCGAGGACTACGAGGAAGTCGGGGCGGCGATCGGCGAGGCGGCCTCGGTGCTCAACCGCCCGATGGAGACCAACACCGCCGGCGGGGGGCTGCGGCCACGCTTCACCGGCGCGATCAGCTACGACGACGTGACGTTCACCTATGGCGGCACCAAGGTTCCGGCGCTGGACCGCGTGACCTTCTCGGTGCCGGCCGGCACGATGCTCGGCGTGGTCGGGCGCAGCGGCTCCGGCAAGTCGACCCTGACCCGCCTGCTGCAGGGCATCAACCGCGACTACAGCGGCTTCGTGAAGATCGACGGCAGCGACCTGCGCGAGATCAATCTGCGTCATCTGCGCCAGAGCTTCGGCGTCGTCTTGCAGGAGAACTTCCTGTTCCGAGGCTCCATCCGCGACAACATCATCGCCGGCCGTCACGGCCTCACCCTGGAGGACGCGGTGCGCGCCGCGCGGCTGGCGGGTGCCGAGGAATTCATCGAGCGGATGCCGAACGGCTACGAGACCTTCATCGAGGAGGGCTCGCCCAACCTCTCGGGCGGCCAGCGGCAGCGCCTGGCGATCGCCCGCGCATTGATCACCGATCCGCGCATCCTGATCCTGGACGAGGCGACCAGCGCGCTCGACCCGGAGAGCGAGGCGCTGGTCAACGCCAACCTGCTGCGCATCGCGCGCGGCCGGACGATGGTGATCGTCACGCACCGCCTGTCCTCGCTGACCGAATGCGATCAGATCCTGGTGCTCGACAAGGGCACCGTGGTCGACATCGCGCCGCATCGCGTGCTGCTCGAGCGGTGCTCGATCTATCGCCAGCTCTGGTTGCAGCAGAACCGCCATCTCGAAACCCAAGGCTCCCGCCATGCAGCGCTCGCTCCGACCCTTGCCCAAGGCGATTAGCCAGGGCGGCGGCAGGAAGGATCCGACCCTGCCGGCCATCCTGGAGTTCCAGTCGCCGTCCGCCGGCATCCTCAACGTCCCGGTGCCACGATCCGCGCGCGGTACCATCTGGGTTGTCACCAGCCTGTTCTTCGCCTGCCTGTTGGCGATGGGGCTGATGCCGATCGACAAGGTGGTGACGGCGCAGGGCAAAGTCGTCGCCCGTACGCCGACCCTCGTGGTGCAGCCGCTCGAGACGGCGATCGTCCGTTCGATCAACGTCACCGAGGGACAGACGGTCCATGCCGGCGACGTTCTTGCACAACTGGACCCGACCTTCGCCGCGGCCGATGTCGGCGCCCTGGCGGTCCAGGTCGCCAGTCTTCAGGCCGAGGTCTCCCGCCTGCAGGCGGAGGCCGAGGGACGGGCGTTCACCTATACCGGGCTTGATCCGGCGCTGGCTCTGCAGGCGGCGATCTTCTCGCAGCGCCAGGCGGAGCGCAGCTACAAGCTCGAAACCTACCGCCAGAAGATCAGCGGGCTGGAGGCGACCGTCCAGCGCAGCATCGCGGACGCGGCGGCCTATCAGCAGCGCAAATCGGTCGCCTCCCAGGTCGAGGCGATGCGCAAGGAACTGGAGCGCCTGCAAGTGGGCAGCCGGCTCAACTCGCTCGCCGCGACCGATACCAGGCTCGAGGTCGAGCGCGGCCTGTCCAATGCCGTCGAGACCGCCGAGTCCGCGCGGCGCGACCTCGAGGCGATGCGCGCCGAGCGCGACGGGTACGAGCAGAACTGGAAGGCGGAGGTCTCGCAGAAGCTCTCCGAGCAGACCCAGAAACTCAGCGACGCGCGGGAGCAGCTCAACAAGGCCCAACTGCGCCGCCAATTGGTCGAGCTGCGCGCCGACCGCGACGCCACCGTCCTGACGGTGGCGAAGGTGTCGGTCGGATCCGTGTTGCAATCGGGCGACCAGTTCATCACGCTGGTGCCGGCCGACGCGCCGCTCGAGGTGGAGGCGAACATCGCCGGCAGCGACGACGGTTTCGTGCACGTGGGCGATCCGGTCGCGGTCAAGTTCGACACGTTCCCCTTCAGCCAATATGGGCTGGGTCACGGCACCGTGCGCACGATCAGCGCCGACAGCTTCACCGGCCAGGACGAGCAGCGCAGCAAGTTCGGCGCGATGTCGGTGCCGGTCCCGGCCGGCAGCACGGAGCCGTTCTACCGTTCGCGCATCGCGATCGACCGCACGGACCTGCACGGCGTGCCGGACGGCTTCCACCTGACGGCGGGAATGCCGGTAACGGCGGACATCAAGGTCGGCAAGCGCACGGTGCTGTCCTACCTGATGGCTAAGGTACTGCCGGTCGCCTCGGAAGGGATGCGCGAGCCGTGACACCGGCGCCCCGGGCCAAGCGCACACTAACCGACCGCCTGGTCGGCCTCGCGTCGGCGCAGGCGTCGCTGCGGCGCGCCAAGGGGCTGGCGGATCGAGGACGGGCGGCGCGCGCCTTCCCGCTCTTCGCCCGCGCCGCCCGGGCCGGCATCGCCGAGGCCGAGTTCCGGCTCGCCCGCTGCTATCTCGAAAGCGCCGGCGTGCCGGTCAGCCGGGTGGAGGGCGTGCGCTGGCTCGAGCGCGCCGCGACGCGGGGCTTCGTCGAGGCGCAGGCCATGCTGGCGGCGCTCTACGCGCAGGGCCTCGGCAGTCCGCACGGCGCGGCGGGCGAGCCCGGCGCCGGGGCGGCGGCGACCCTGTTCATGGCCAACGATTTCGAGCGACCCCGATTTCGTGCGCGCCGAGAAATGGGCCCGTCGGGCAGCCGAGGGCGGCTCGGCCGACGGTCAGGCGATCCTCGGCTTCATCCTTAGCTCGGGACCCGATTTAATCCGCGACCTCGACGCGGCGGCACGTTGGTACGAGCGGTCGGCCGACGCTGGCTGCCCGCAAGGCGCGCTCGGTTACGCCCTCTCGCTCGCCAGTCGAGCGCGAGACGAGAAGGACCACGCAAAGCTCGCGCTGCACATGCGCCGCGCCGCCGATGCCGGCCTGCCGACGGCGCAGTACCTGCTCGGCATGATGACCGAACGCGGCGCCGGCGTGGAGCGGGACCCGAGTAAAGCTGCCCAGCTCTACCGGCTGGCGGCGGAGAAGGGCAATCGCAACGGCCAGGCGCGCTGGGGGTTGGCGCTGATGGAAGGCCGCGGCGTCGAGCGCAATGCGTCCGAAGGCGAATCCTGGCTCCGGCGCGCGGCATTGGCGGGCGATCCGGAAGCCGCGGCACTGGTCGGCGATCTCTACGCCCGAGGCGGCGCGCTGCCGCCGAACTACGCCGAGGCGGTGATCTGGTTCCGCCGCGCCGCCGAGGCCGGCCATCGCGGGGCTACCCGCACGATGGGCCTGCTGCACCTGACCGGCGCCGGCATTGCACGCGACCCGATCGAGGCGGCGGTCTGGTTCCGCCGCGCCGCCGAGATGGGCGACCGGGCATCCCAGACCGAGCTCGGCAACCTCGTGCTCAAGGGTCTTGCCGAGCCGGACGACCAGCTCAAGACGCGCGAGTGGTTCGAGCGGGCGGCGGAGGCCGGCGACCTGATCGCGGCGTTCAATTTCGGCCTCTGCCTGGCGGAGGGCGTCGGCGTCGAGCGCGACGAGCGCCGTGCCGCGCAATGGCTGCGTCGGGCCGCCGATGGGGTGGTCAACGCGCAGTTCTTGTATGGCCGGATGCTCGCCGAGGGACGCGGGATCGAAGCCGATCCGGAGGAGGGACGCGCCTGGATCGCCCGCGCCGCGCAGACCGGGATGGTCGACGCCGAGGTCACGCTGGCCGAGATGATGGTCAACGGGCGCGGCGGTGCGCCCGACCATGCCGGCGCGCTCGCGCTGTTCACCAAGGCCGCCGAGAAGGGCCACGCCGGCGCCATGTTCTCGGTCGGCGCGCTCCACGGCGGCGGCCACGACGTGGCGACGGATCGTCCGGCCGCGCAGCGCTGGTTCCGGGCCGCGGCCGAACGCGGCCACGGCCATGCGCAGATGATGCTCGGACGCTATCTGGCGCGCGGCCTCGCGGGCGAGCGCGACACCATCGAAGCCCGAATATGGCTCGAGCGCGCCGCGGCCCAGGGACTCGCCGAGGCCAAGGCCGAGCTCGCCGCCTTGCCGCCCCCGGCGGGCGCGGCCGAGCCGTCGCCGGCGCGGGCGGCCGCCGGCGATTGACCAGGCGGCCGCTCTCGGCGGGATCGGGCCCGGAGGCCGCCGCACGGCGCTGCCCACGCGCGCTCTCGCGGCCGTCACGCCTCCGGTCCGCCACGCGGCGGCATCTGGCGACTGTCGCGCTACGGCCCCTGCGAGGAGGCGCGCTTCCACCATGCCTCCGGACTGCCATGCGGCGACACCCGGGAGCCGCTTCACCGCCTGTTCCACGAACCCTCGCGCGGCGACGCTCAGGCGTCGTCAGCGCGCAGCGACATGTGCCTGCTGCCGCGCTGTCGCACCCGCGAGTAGTTGAGCCGCTACGATCGCTCCGGGGCGCGACGCGGCCGTGCCCGCGAGCCGCCGAGCGGCCGCGCCCAGCCGTCAGCGCGCAGCGAGATGTGCCTGCTGCCGCGCTGTCGCACCCGCGAGTAGTTGAGCCGCTACGATCCCTCCGGGGCGCGACGCGGCCGTGTCCGCGAGCCGCCGAGCGGCCGCGCCCACCCGTCAGCGCGCAGCGACATGTGCCTGCTGCCGCGCTGTCGCACCCGCGAGTAGTTGAGCCGCTACGATCCCTCCGGGGCGCGCGGCTGTGCCCGCGAGCCGCGGAGACCTATCTCCGAGAGGCCGGACGGTCGCTGGCCCGCCGAGCTGGCGCGTGGCCGGGTCCGAGATCGGTTTCACCGCCATGTCGGGCAGGTGCCGCGCTGCCACGCGAGCGGCCAGTTGCGCGGCCATCGCGCCCCCGACCGGAGGTGCGGCCACGCCCCACGGCCGCCGCGCGGCGTTGCTGCCGGGCGGTCGCATCGTTGCCTTGTCCCGGAGCCCATGTGTGGCCCCGCCTGGCAGCCGTCGCCGGGGGGCGCCCGCGGCTCGCCCCGCGACCATCCCCGCGAACGGTCGCGCGGCCGTCATGCCCCTTTGTCCCCGCGGCGCGCGGCGCGTTCGTGGCTGCGCGCGGTCGCGTGGTCGTCATGCTCCGGAGCCGACACTCGGCCGCGCACGGGAGCCGTCTCGCCTCCATCCGTGCGAGCGGCCGCGCGGGCGTGCCCGCAAGCCGACGCGCGGCGGTCGTGACCCCGGCGAACGCTGTGCGGACACGCCTCCGAGTTGCGGCGCCGCGATGCAAGCGGTCCTCGGCAAGGCCATGAGCGGCCGTCTCGAGGCCGACGCCGCCTTTGCCTGGCAGCGCGGCCAGGCCGCCCTGGCCTGCGGAGATGCCGACGCGGCGTTGCGCTGGCTCGATCGGGCGGCACGGATCGCGCCGGATGACCTCACAGTGACGCTGGCACTCGCGGCGGCCTACCTGGGGAGCGACAATGCCCGCGCCGCCGCCTTGTTCCGTGACGTGGCCCACGCCCAAGATGTGCGGCAGGCGTGGCTTGGCCTTGCCGTCGCTCGACTCAATCTCGCGGACCCCGGAGCGGCCGCCGAGGCGCTGGGCCAGGCGCTGTCGCGGCACATTGGCGGCCCTGACGGCGACGCCGTTGTGGACGCCATCGCGGGCGCGGCCGGAACGCCTGGCTGGTGCTCCATGTCGAGCTATGGGCGCATAAGGGTGGCTCCGCTTCGGCCGGTCGCGACGCTCGCCGCTGCCCTGGACGGCAAGCCCTTTCGGCTGGCCGGCGACAAGGGGCGGGTCGAGCAGGACTTGCCGGCCGCCTGGAAAGCGGCCGGTCAGCTGCTCATCCAGGCGGGTGGGCGCCATCTGCTCGGGAGCCCGCTCGACCTCGCCGGCATCCGGCGGACGGAAGGATGCGTCGAATGCGTCGCCGGAGGCCTGTCCGGCTGGGCATGGCACCCCGCCGAGCCCGGGACCGACCCGATCCTCCGGGTCCAAACCGTCGGCCGCCGGCAATGCAGCGTCGAAATCCGCGCGACCGACCTCGGCATCGCCGTGCCGGCGCTGGCCGCGCTGGCGCGGCCACGCGGGTTCCATCTGTCCGCCTCGGCCCTGGCGGATTTCCCGCCCGGACCGCTGCGCGTGACCGGACGGGACGGACGCGACCTGCTCGGCAGCCCGCTCGATCCGGGCGCCGAGCGACGCGCCGCCGCTACCGCCGCGCAGGCCGTCGCCCGGCAGTTCCCGTCCCGCGGCCCGGCGCGCCGCGCCGGCCGGATCGGCGCCACCCCGGCCGACATCGCGGGCGCGCCGCCGGTCGCGAATACGCCGCGCCGGCGCGCCGTGGACGTGATCATCCCCGTGCACGGCGGGTTTCCTCTCGCGATGGAGTGCCTGGAGAGCGTGCTCGCAACGGTCGGAGCCGGGACGCGGGTGACGGTGGTGGACGACGCCTCGACCGAGCCGGACCTGATCGCGACGCTCGACAAGCTCGGCCGGGCTCGCCGCATCCGCCTGATCCGCAATCGAGAAAACCGCGGCTTTCCGCGCAGCGCGAACGCCGGGTTGCGGGTGGCGGCAGGCCGCGACGTGGTGCTGCTGAACAGTGACACGCTGACCCCGCCGCTCTGGCTTGAGCGGCTCCGCGCGGCCGCCTATTCGGCGTCCGACATCGGCACCGCCTGCCCGCTGTCCAACGACGCGACGATCCTGAGCTACCCCGATCCGGACCGGCCCAGTCCCGCGCCGGATCGCGCCGGCGCCGCCCGCCTCGCCGCGCGGGCTTACCGGGCCAACCGCGATACGCTGATCGACATTCCGACGGCGGTGGGCTTCTGCATGTTCATCCGGCGCGACTGCCTCGACGCGGTCGGGCTGTTGCGGGAGGACGCGTTCGCCCAGGGTTACGGCGAGGAGAACGATTTCTCCTTGCGCGCCCGTCATCTCGGCTGGCGGCACGTGGCCGTGCCGGGCGCCTTCGTCGCGCATCGCGGCGCGGGTTCGTTCGGCGCCGCGCGGGCGCACCTCGCGGCGCGGAACACCAGGGTGATGGACCGGCTGCATCCCGGCTACGACGCGCTGATCGCGGATTTTCGTGCGGCCGACCCGCTGGCCGGGGCGCGCCGCAGGCTCGATACGCTGCGCTGGCGCTCGCCCGATCGCGGCGGCCGATCCGTGCTGCTGGTCAGCCATGACGAGGGCGGCGGCGTGGAGCGGCAACTCGTCTCGCGCTGCGCCGCGCTGCGAACCGAGGGCCTCCGCCCGATCGTGCTGCGCCCAGCACAAGGCGGCGTCGTGCTCGGCGACGGTCCGGCGGACGGCTTTCCCAATCTCCGCTTCACCGTGCCCTCCGAGTTGCCGACCCTGGTCCGCCTCCTGACCCGCGAGCGGCCGATCCGCGTCGAATTCCATCATCTCCTGGGGCATTCGCCGGACCTGATGACCCTGCCGGACAGGCTCGGCGTTCCGTATCGGGTGTGCGTGCACGACTATGCCTGGTGCTGTCCGCGACTTGTCCTCGTCGACGGCAACGGGCGCTATTGCGGCGAGCCCGACGTCGCGGACTGCGAAGTCTGCGTCGCCGATCACGGGCGGCACATGGCGGAGGAGATTTCCGTGGCCGCCCTGCGGGACCGCTCGGCGCGGTTCCTCGCCGCCGCGCAGCGTGTCGAGGTGCCCTCCCGCGACGCCGCCGCGCGGCTTGCCCGGTATTTCCCCGATCTCGCCCCCGCGGTCGTGCCGCTGGAACCCGACCCGGAAGCGATGCCGGAGCCGAGGAGGCCCCCAGGCGGTCCGGTGCGGGTCTGCGTGGTGGGCGCGATCGGCGTCGAGAAGGGCTACGACGTGCTGCTCGGCGCCGCCCGCGACGCGGCGCGGCGGCGGCTTGCGCTCGATTTCGTCGTGGTCGGCCATACCATCGACGACCAGCGGCTGCTCGCGACCGATCGTGTCTTCATCACCGGGCCGTACCAGTCCGACGAGGTCGAAGCGCTGATCCGCGCGCAGGGCGCGCATCTCGGGCTGCTGCCTTCGGTCACGCCGGAGACCTGGTGCTTCACTCTCACGGAGGTCTGGCGCGCGGGATTGGACGTGGCGGCGTTCGATTTCGGCGCGCAGGCCGAGCGGATCCGCCGGACGGGGAGGGGCTGGCTGTTGCCGCCCGGCATCAATTCCGCCGCCCTGAACGATGCGCTCCTTGCGATCTCGCAGCCGACCGGCCATGAATGGACCGGCCAGATTGCAACTCGCGATTGCGCCCTCATGCCCTCCTGACATGCCTCGGATTCAGCGCATTCCGATCCAGCGACCCTCTACCAGCCACAGCGAGCACGAATGTCCGAAGCCGCCAACGCGCTCTCGAAGGGCGCTCCGCCGGGCCCGCCACCCGCCGCCGCGAACCCGGCCAGCCGGGTGACCGAGCTCAGGGTGTCGGGTCATCTGATGACCCTGGACACTGGCCTGTTCTGCATCCTGCAGAAGCCCTCGGCGGCGCCGGCGCGCGACGGGACGGGCCTCCCAGGCGTGCGGATTTCCGTCTCGCCCGGCGACGCCTGCGGCGCCGACGCCGTACGCATCACGAGTTTCCGCGATGACGGCTGGCTCGCCGGCCCGGACGACGCTGCACTGGTCCGCGTCACCGCCGCGCAGGCGCAGATCCTGGTGACGATCTATCAGGCCCCGGGCCAGGCGGCGGAGGCGGCGCCCCGGCTGCAGGTCCTGCGGCTCAGCGCCGACCCCGCGCAGGCGATCCGGCCGGATGCCGCCGCCGTCGTGCCGGCCGCGCCGAATTCCGGCGTCGCACCCGAGCTGGTGGCCCATGTCGCCCGGAGAGGCGATGTCGCGGTGAAGCTCGGGGACTGGGTCGGCGAGCGGGGCAGCAAGAACTGGATCGAGGGCTTCGGCATCGCGCCGCGCGAGGGCATCGCGCTGGCCGACATCGAGTATCAGGCGGTGCTCGGACGCGGCTGGCTGTCGCCGTGGATCGAGGGTGGCAAGTTCTGCGGCAGCCGCGGCATGGCGCTCCCCGTGCTCGGGCTGCGCGTCCGGCTGCGCGGCGCGGCGGCGGACAAGTACGAGTGTCGCTACAGCGCGACCTTCGTGGACGGCACGGCGGCCGGCCCGGTCTCCGGCGGCGAAGCCTGCGAGACCGCGAGCCTGGCGCCGCTCGAGGCATTCCAGGTGGAATTGCATCGAAAGCACGCGGCTGGCACGCCGGTCCGGCGTGCGGCGACACCGGAGGCCGCGTCGCCCGCCCCGCGAACCGCACGTGTGCTGAAATCCGCCGGCCAATCGCGCCGACCGCGATAGCACCCAGTCCGGTTTTCCTCCTCGTTTTCATCCAACGTCGCGAGCGCCCGCGTGCGGTTCCTTTTCATCCACCAGAATTTCCCCGGCCAGTTCCTGCACCTCGTCCGCCACCTCGTCGCGGCGCGGAAGCACGAGATCGTCTTCATCACCCAGCCGAACGCCAACGAGATCCCCGGCGTGCGCAAGGTGCCGTACCGGCGCCCGGACCCGCCTGCCGGCGACACGCACTGGACTGTCAAGGAGTTCGAGACCGCGTCGCGTCGCGCCGAGGCGGTCGCGCGCACCGCCGTCAGCTTGAAGGGGCTCGGCTTCCAGCCCGACATCATCATCGGCCACCACGGCTGGGGCGAACTGCTGCATATCGGCGACGTGTGGCCGGGCGTGCCGTTGCTCGGCTATTACGAATTCTTCTACCACACGGACGGGATCGATGTCGGCTTCGATCCGGAGTTCCCCGCCAACCTCGCCGATTTCCCGCGCATCCGGGCGAAGAACGCGGTCAATCTGCTGGCCCTCAATCTCGGCGCGCACGGCCAGACGCCGACCGCGTGGCAGCTTTCGACCTATCCGGAATGGGCCTACGAGCAGATCACCCTGCTGCCCGAGGGCGTCAACCTCGAACTCTGCAAGCCGCAGCCGGAACTGCGGCGCGAGCCGTTGCGGGTCGGCGAGACGGAGATCGCGCCCACCGACAAGCTCGTCACCTATGTCGCGCGCGACCTCGAGCCCTATCGCGGCTTCCACACCATGATGCGCGCGATGCCGCATCTGCTGGGTGCGCGCAAGGACGTGCGGGTGGTGATGGTCGGCGGCGACGGCGTGAGCTACGGCGCGGCGCCCCAGGGCACCACCTGGCGGGCGATCATGCAGAAGGAGATGGCGGGAAAATTCGACGCCGAGCGCGTGCTGTTCCCCGGACGGATCGACTATCGCACCTACCTCAGGATGCTGCAGCGCTCGGACGCGCACGTCTATCTAACCTATCCGTTCGTCGCTTCCTGGTCGCTGCGGGAGGCCCTGGCCGGCGGCTGCGCGATCGTCGCCAGCGACACCGAGCCGGTGCGCGAGTTCATCCGCCACAACCGAAACGGCCTGCTGACGTCGTTCTTCGACCCCACGGCGCTTGCCCATTCGGTGCTGTCACTGCTGGAGGACGAGGTGCTTTCCCGCCGCCTGCGTGCAGGCGCGCGGCGCTACGCGGAGAGGAACCTCGGCATGGAGGAGTATATCGCCGGCTACGTGGACCTGATCGGCAGGCTAACCGGCCGGGCGGGGCGGAGGGCGGCGGCCCGGTGACGCAGGCCACCCTGGCGTAAGTCTTGCTTTTCCGATTGGCGGCGTTGATCCTTTCGCGGGGTTGATGGTCGGCGTCGCGGCGCGGCAAGGGGTGGCCGGCATGGAGCAAATGATGGCGTCGGGCGTGACGGCTCAGGCGGTGTCCACGCCGGGTCCGCTCGATGCCTACGATCCGGGCCGCTTCTTCTGCGAAATGCTGCGCGCGGGGCAGCCGCGCCATCCGTCGATCGAGCTGCTGCTCGACCGGCTCGGCGTGCTGCCGATCGAGGCGCTGCGGCGGCGCGCCGCCGATGCCGAGCGCGAGCTGCTGGAGCGGGGGATCACCTTCACCGTCTACTCGGACGCGACGGCGATCGACCGCATCCTGCCGTTCGACCTCATCCCGCGCGTGCTCACGCCCGGCGAGTGGACCGTCATCGAGACCGGCGTGCGGCAGCGCGTGCAGGCGCTCAACCTGTTCCTCCACGACGTCTATCACGGCCAGAAGATCATCAACGACGGCGTGGTGCCGCGCGAGCTGGTGCTGGGGAATGTCGGATATTGCGCGGCGATGGCGGGCTTCGACGTGCCGCTCGGCACCTATGTGCATATTTGCGGCACGGACATCGTGCGCGACGAGGCCGGGCGCTTCCTGGTGCTGGAGGACAATGCCCGCACCCCGTCGGGCGTGGCGTATGTGGTCGAAAACCGCCACATGTCGCTGCGCGTGCTCGCCGACCTGATGGCCGGCCTCAACGTGCGCTCGGTGGATGACTACGGGCTGCAACTGCACCGCGCGATGGCCGAGATCGCGCCGCCCTCGGTGCTTGACCCCCAGGTCGCGCTGCTGTCGCCCGGGATCTACAACTCGGCCTATTTCGAGCATGTGTTCCTCGCCCGCGAGATGGGCGTCCCGCTGCTCGAAGGCCGCGATCTCGTCGTCGATGATGGCGGGGTGTGGATGCGGACCACCGCCGGACTGGCGCCGGTGCACACGATATACCGCCGGCTGAACGACGATTTCCTGGACCCCGAGACCTTCCGCCCGGACAGCACGCTCGGCGTGCGCGGCCTGTTCGACGCCTGGCGCCGCGGCCGGGTGGCGATCGCCAACGCGGTCGGGACGGGCGTCTCCGACGACAAGGCGCTGTATGCCTATCTGCCGCGCATCATCCGCTACTATCTCGATCAGGACGCCATCCTGCCGAACGTCGAGACGCGGATCTGCGCCGAGCCCGATGGTCTCGGTTACACGCTCGACCATCTGCAGGAGCTGGTGGTCAAGCCGGTGGCCGAATTGGGCGGCTATGGCCTGCTGATCGGACCGCACGCCTCGCGGTCGGAGTTGGCGGTCTTCCGCGACCTGCTCAAATCGAACCCGGCGAACTACATCAGCCAGCCGCTCATCCCGTTGTCGGTCTCGCCGACGCTCTGCGAGGCGGGGGTCGGCCCGCGACACGTCGATTTCCGCCCCTTCGCAATCACCGGGCGCGACACCTGGGTGCTGCCGGGAGGCCTCACCCGCGTCGCGCTGCGGGAGGGCACGATCGTGGTCAATTCGTCCCAGGGCGGCGGCTCCAAGGATACGTGGGTGCTCGCATGACGGTGGGCGCTCGCGTGGGGGAGCCGCGCGAGGAGCTCGTCGCCCAGCCATTGCTGGCGCGCAATGCCGCCAACGTGCTCTGGATGGCGCGCTACATGGAGCGGATCGAGAACCTCGCGCGCGTCCTGGACGTAACGCGCACCTTCGCGCGGGACGGCGACGACGGGCCAAGCTGGGTCGCGGTGGTGCGGATCAACGCCGACGAGCAGAGCTTCTTCGCCAAGCACCCCACCGCCAACGCCGACACCGTGGCGCGGTTCTATCTGCTCGATCGGGAGAACCCGTCTTCGATCCAGACGGCGATCCGGTTCGCCCGGGAAAACGCGCGAACCTTGCGGGCGCTGATCTCGACCGAGATGTGGCTGCAAATGAACATCTTTTACGCGCGCATCCGGGAGCTGGGCGAGGCGGATATCGTGCCGTCGATGCTTTCGCGGCTCTGCGCGATGCTGCGCGACGGCACCCAGGCTCATACCGGCGTCACGGAGGGGACATTCTATCGCGACCAGAGCTGGCATTTCTACGCGATCGGCAAGCATCTCGAGCGCGCCGATCAGGTCACCCGCCTGCTCGACATCAAGTTCAATCCGCTGCTCCGACCGGCCATCGACGCCGACGCCGAGGTCGACGCCGGGCAGTGGAACGCGCTGCTGCGGGCAGGGGCCGGATATCACGCCTATCGGCGGGTCCATCCGCATGGCTACGTGCCGCGCGAAGTGGCCGAGTTCCTGCTGATGGACGGCGCGTTCCCGCGCTCCCTCGGCCTCAATTTGGGGCAGCTCGAGTGGCACCTGTCCCAGCTCCGCACGCGCTACGGACTGCGCGGCGGCGTGCGTCCCCTGGAACGGATCGACAATCTGCGGGCGGTGCTCGCCGGCAGCGGCATCGACGAGATCCTGGCGAAGGGGCTCTCGGCGTTCCTCGACGGGATCCAGCGCGAGCTCGCGGCGCTGCACCAGGACATAGCGCGCAGCTTCTTCGGGCGGTGACCGTCATGCCCGTGACGAGCATGGGCATGACGGTACGTGCCTGATCCTAGTGCAGCCAGCCGGCCAGGATGGCGAGCAGCAGCAGCGCCACGATGTTGGTGATCTTGATCATCGGGTTCACCGCCGGGCCAGCCGTGTCCTTGTACGGGTCGCCCACGGTGTCGCCGGTCACCGCGGCCTTGTGCGCCTCGGAGCCTTTGCCGCCGTGATTGCCCTCCTCGATGTATTTCTTGGCGTTGTCCCACGCGCCGCCGCCCGAGGTCATCGAGATGGCGACGAACAGGCCGGTGACGATGGTGCCGAGCAGCATGGCGCCGAGCGCGCTGAACGCCGCCGTCGGTCCGGCGATCCAGTAGATGATGAACCACAGGATGAACGGCGCCAGCACCGGCAGCAGCGACGGGATGATCATCTCCCGGATCGCCGCCTTGGTCAGCATGTCCACCGCGCGGCCGTATTCCGGCTTGGCGCGGCCTTCCATGATGCCGGGGATGTCGCGGAACTGGCGGCGCACCTCGATCACCACCGCGCCGGCGGCGCGACCCACCGCCGTCATGCCCATCGCGCCGAACAGGTAGGGCAGCAGGCCGCCGATGAACAAGCCGATCACCACGAACGGGTCCTGCAGCACGAACTGCACGTCGAGCGTCGGGTAGTAGTGCTTGAGGTCCTGGGTGTAGGCGGCGAACAGCACCACCGAGGCGAGGCCGGCGGAGCAGATCGCGTAGCCCTTGGTCACGGCCTTGGTGGTGTTGCCCACCGCGTCGAGCGCGTCTGTGGTGACACGCACCTCGCGCGGCAGGTCGGCCATCTCGGCGATGCCGCCGGCGTTGTCGGTCACGGGGCCGTAGGCGTCGAGGGCGACGATCATGCCGGCCAGCGCCAGCATGGTGGTCGCCGCCACCGCGATGCCGAACAGGCCGGCGAGCAGGAACGAGACGATGATGCCGATGCTGATGACGATCACCGGCCCGGCCGTCGCCTCCATCGAGACCGCGAGCCCCTGGATCACGTTGGTGCCGTGGCCGGTGGTGGAACTCTGCGCGATGCTGCGGACCGGGCGGTATTCGGTCGAGGTGTAGTATTCGGTGATCCACACGATCAGGCCGGTCACGACCAGGCCGGTGACGGCGCAGAGGAACAGCGCGCCGCCGTCCACCGTGGCGCCGGAGATCAGCGGCAGCTTCGCGGTGAAGCCGGTGAACCACCAGATGATAAGAGCGATGCCGACGACCGAGAGCGCGCCGGTCACGGCCAGCCCCTTGTAGAGCGCCCGCATGATGTTGTTGTCGGCGCCGAGCCGGACGAAATAAGTGCCGACCACCGAGGCCAGGATGCAGATGGCGCCGATACCGAGCGGCAGCATCATCAGCCAGTCGCGCGCCGCCGGGGCGAAGAAGATCGCGGCCAGCAGCATGGTCGCGACGATGGTGACGGCGTAGGTCTCGAAAAGGTCGGCGGCCATGCCGGCGCAGTCGCCGACGTTGTCGCCCACGTTGTCGGCGATCACGGCGGGGTTGCGAGGGTCGTCCTCGGGGATGCCGGCCTCCACCTTGCCGACCAGGTCGGCGCCGACATCGGCGCCCTTGGTGAAGATGCCGCCGCCGAGCCGGGCGAAGATGGAGATCAGCGAGGCGCCGAAGGACAGCGCGACCATCGCCTCCAGCACCGGGCGGAGGTCGTCGCCGACCATGTTGTTGCGCAGGATGAGATAATAGATGGTCACGCCCAGCAGCCCGAGGCCGACCACCAGCATCCCGGTGATGGCGCCCGACTTGAAGGCGATGCCGAGGCCCGCCGCCATGCCGGTGCGCGCCGCCTGCGCGGTCCGCACGTTGGCGCGGACCGAGACGTTCATGCCGACATAGCCGGCCGAGGCCGACAGAACGGAGCCGATCAGGAAGCCGATCGCCACCGGGATGCCGAGCAGCAGGCCGAGGCCGATCAGGATCACGATGCCGACGATGCCGATGGTCAGATATTGGCGGTTCAGGTAGGCGCGGGCACCTTCCTGAACGGCGGAGGCGATCTCCTGCATCCGGGTGGTGCCGGCATCCGCCGCCAGCACCTCACGGCCGGTGATGAAACCGTAGACCAGCGCCAGCACGCCGCAGGCGATGATCACGACGTAAGCCAATCCCATCCGGAACTTTCCTTTACAGATGCGGCGTCGGACCACGAGTTGTCCGGCTCCGCATGCCCGCGCGGGGCGAGGCAGAGGTTTGAGCGGCGCGGGACCATGCCAGAGTCGGGATGCACAGGCAATCGAACCGGAATCGCACCGCCCATGTCGGCATGGCAGGCAATCGAAAGATGCCATTGCGACCAGTTCGCAGCCAGGCTAGACGCTGGGAGACCGAAGGCGGGAACTTCACCTTTGTATATTTGTCTCTGCAACGCGCTGACCGATCGCAAGCTCAAGCAGGCCGTGGCGGAGACGGGCAGCCAGCGGCCGGGCGAGGTCTACGCCGCCTGCGGCTGCCGGGCGCAATGCGGCCAGTGCGTCAAGGCGGTGCTGGCGCTGGTACGCGACCATGTTCGGGACCGGGCCGAGGCTCAGCTCCAGGGCGCTGACTGAGACGCCAGGGCGCTGACTGAGACGGGAGCCTCGACCGGCGGCGGATCGGCGGGCAGAATGGCCTGCCCGATCCGGAGGCGCGACATGTTGCGAGACCCGAAGGTCATCGAGTTCCTCAACGCCCAGCTCACCAACGAGCTGACCGCGATCAACCAGTATTTCCTGCACGCCCGCACCCTGGAGCACTGGGGCGTCACCAAGCTCGGCAAGTTCGAGTACGGCGAGTCCATCGACGAGATGAAGCACGCCGACTGGCTGATCCAGCGCATCCTGTTGCTCGGCGGATTGCCGAACGTGCAACGCTATGACCAGATCAGCGTCGGAGAGTCGGTGCTGGAGATCCTGCAATCGGATCAGCGGCTGGAGGAGAAGGCGCTCGGCGACTTGCGCGAGGGCATCGCCTATTGCGAGATCGCGCGGGATTTCGCCTCGCGCGATTTGCTATCGCGCATCCTGGCGAGCGAGGAGGAGCACGTCGACTTCCTCGACCGCCAGTTCGACCTCATCAAGCAGATCGGCATCGAGCGCTATGTCCTGCTGAACTCGGCCCCCGCGCCGGACCAGGAGGGGGCGGGCTGAGCCTTGGCGCCGATCGGGAGTCGTGACTAGCCCCGACCGGCGGCCCGCCCGGATGTGACGCATGGCCGCCGCAGAGGGCGGTCGGGTATGTTGTCCCATAGCAACAGCCTATAGAATATCAGCCTGCCGCTCGCCGCGGAGACTTTCGGTAGACCAGTCCATTATTTTGTGCTGATCTGGAATGAAGCGTTCGCCAGCTTGACAATTAGCAAGTGAGCGGCCCGGTGAAATCGTTCCTGTTCTGCACTGACATACTCTCAAGCCCCTTCCCAATCATGTGCGTCCGGTTGCTTGTTGCTTGCAGCCATACTCGGGATAGCATTGGCGCTGCAGCCGCGTGAGGCACATGCCCAGCTCGATCAATTACTCCAGCGGTTGCTGACGCCGCCACCCGTACAGACACCCTCATATCCCTATCAGCCGAGCTATCCGCCGCCCGGCTATCAGCAGGGCTATCCGCAGCCCCATCGGGTCGCCCCGGCCTATCCGGCGCCACAACCGGCGGGCGCGGCTCGCGCGACGGTGGACAGGGAGACCCTTGCACACGTTCAGAAGATGCTGAACGACCTCGGCTACAACGCGGGGTCGCCGGATGGGTCTCCGGGTGCGCGCACCGTCAGCGCCGTGCAAGCGTTCCAGCGAGACCACGGCGAGGCACCGACGGGCCACATCAGCGAGGCCACTGTCACCGCGCTGCGGGCTGTCGGTACGCGCAAAGCCGTGCGACGGGAACGCCTTCGCCGGCCGCCGCGGGCGGCGAGCCGTCGGTGGAGCGGCCCACGCCGAGCTTCGATTGCCACCACGCCGGCAGCGCGTCGGAACGAACCATCTGCGCAGTGACGGCGCTGTCCCAGCTGGACCAAGAGCTTTCCGCGGCCTACGCCGCCGCCGCTCAGGCGGCATTGCAGGGCGGCGACCAATCCCTGATCGATTCGCAACAAGCATGGCTTCGGCAGCGCAACGCTTGCCGCGCCGATGTGCGGTGCCTGCAGGCGATGATGTCCACGAGGCTGGCGGAACTGCGCCAGTGGCCCGGCGCGGCCGCGATCACTGGACCGCAGCCGTGGCCGCCAACGGCCGAACGCACCGCCGCAGGCGCCGGCGTTCCCGCTGCTCAAGGCCTGCGCGCCGACCGGGAAAGCATGGCGGCGGCGCAGCGATGGAAACTGCCGACCGCGCAGGGTCTGCCTGTGATCGACCTTGTAGCCGACGGCAAGATCGCAATCGGCTCGGACCCGTTTCGGCCAGAGCAGGCCGCGCAACTCGGGCCGCTGGCCACGCAGGGAGCATGGAGCCGTGCGATCCGTGCCCTCGGACTGGCCGCGACCCCGCAGGCCACGAGCCAGCTCGACGACCTGACCCTTGCGAGTGTTGCCTGCATATTGCTCGACAGGAACGAGCGAGCGGCCGTGTTCGGCCGCGACGAACGGTTCGGCCCCGGCAAGGATGTCTGCTACGTCGTCTCGCCGTTCTACCGGAAGCCCGAGGGCCTCGGAGGCTACACGGTCGAATGGCCGCCTTCGACGCGACTTGCCCTCCAGAGCGGGTTGGCTACGTTCCGCGCCCGCGAGTTGCCGCGCCTCATCCAGTTGGCGCCGCAATTGCCGTTCCACCTCCTCTTGCGATGGCAGGTGGGCAGCCGGCCAACATTCGACGCCGCGCGGGGCGGATATCAGCTGCAGCGGGAGGGTGGTGATCCGGCGCAGCTCGGCCCGTTTCTGGAAAGGCCGCTCGACTCGACGATTCCAGATTTCTGGCCGATCGCCGAGGCCGAGGCCGCTTCGTTCGAGGCTCGAAGGATCAGCAGGCGTGGTGAGCCGCTGTCCATGGCGATGCCGATCACCATCATCGGCGTCGATCCCGGCCCGGGTGGCCCGCGACTTAAGCGGGACGCCACGGGATTGCCGGACGGCGAATCCTGGAAGCTCGTCGAGGGCGAGATTTCGCTCTACAGCGACAAGAACCTTACCGACAGGCTCTACACGTTCCGTTCCGCCACCCAGGATGCCACCACGGCCGCCGTGCAGCCCGCGCCATCGGCGGATGCCGGAGCGGCGGTGGCGAACGGCGGCATGGCCGCGCGCCTGGGAATTGCCGACGCATGACGGGCTGCCGGTGCTCGAGCTCACCGGTTTCTCGGTCCCCGGGCTCGTCAGCACCTACAACCCGTCCTACGACGACCGCATGGGTCCCAATTACGCGTTCCCGCCGGCCCGGGGGCCGTGGACCCGTGCCGTACGGGCGCTCAGCATCGCGGCTTTTCCGGACAATTTCGCCAGTGCCGACGATCAGGAGGTTCGCCATGTGGCGTGCATCTTCCTGACACAAGAAGAGATTGCGCGCGTCTACGGTCGCAATCCGGCATTTGGTGAGCGGAACGATATCTGTGTCCGGTTGGCCGACGAGGACGGCGCCAATCTCCGCGTTCTGTTCCGCACCGGCGCCGCGGCGTTCCGTGCCCAGGCGCTTCCCGATATCACGGCGCGAGCGCCCAGACTGCCGATGCGGCTGATTGCCGATGTCTCCGTCGACCTCGACAAGTTCGACCCGGCGGCCGGCGGGTATCGCCTGAACACGGCGACCGGATCAGGAAGCTTCACCGTGTTCGGCGCGGTGCTGGATTTCAGGATGCCCGCCGTGTGGCCGATGACGGAGGAGCAGGCCGCCGCTTTCGA
Organism: uncultured Alphaproteobacteria bacterium; assembly: GCA_963795435.1. Lineage (GTDB taxonomy): Bacteria > Pseudomonadota > Alphaproteobacteria > Acetobacterales > Acetobacteraceae > JAFKFI01. The sequence goes on along the minus strand of CAWCHV010000007.1, from coordinate 422,667 downwards.
GACCAGGCGCGGGCCGCAGCGGCCGCGTCGTGTTCATCTGGCGTTTCCCGTCACCATCACCGGAGTAAGCCCGGCGCCGGCGACCGGATTGCCGGCAGGCGCGCACCTCATCCTCGATGAGGGCGAGGTCACGCTGTACGATGATCCCGCGCTGACCAAGCCGCTGTACAAATTCGTCAAGCCCGCAGCGGTTGCGGCGACCTCTCCCGGTGCTGCCGTTGATTCCGGGGATCGGCTCGCCGATGCCAACGCCGCTGCCGCAGCCGCGCGATGGAGGCTGCCGACGCGCCTTGGCCTGCCGCTCATCGATCCCAGCGGATCCAGCAGCAGCACCGGAAGGCTGGAGGGCCTTTTCACCTACATCGGAGACTCGAGACCCGGACATGTCGAGTGGACGAGGGCGATCGTCGCACTCGGCCTCAGCCTCTCGCCGGAAATTCCCGCGCGGATGCCGCCGACGACGATCCTCAGTCTCGCCTGCCTCTATCTCCCACCGTCCAGGCTCGCAGCGATCGGGGCTCAGCCATATTGCGGAGGGGGATTCGGGGCACCGCCGCCGGGCGACGAGTTCAAGGTGCGTGACGACGCCGCCATGTTCCGCTCGGCGGACCTCCCCGGGATCCTGCGTGGTGCACCGCGGCTCCCGCTGCGACTGCTGTTCGTGATGCCGGTGGGCCATGATGCCTGGAACGAGACGAAGGTTGGCTTTCCGCTTGGTTCAGGGGATTTCTCCGGAACGTCCCTGTTTGGAACTCGGCTTCGGTTCGAGATCCCTGACTTCTGGCCCGCGACGATGTCGACGGCGCGCGCGTTCGTGGAGGCTCACCGCACGGAGCGATGGCTGTATCTGGCGGTGCCGATCACCATCACCGGTTTTGCGCAGCCAGGGCGAACGCCGCACAGGCCAGGACAGGCCGGGCCTCTGGGCGACATCAGCACGAGTACCGCGCTGCCGGTCGGGGCAGAATGGCAATTCGACTACGGCGAAATGACGCTCTACGCCGATGCGGCGCTGACGCAAAAGCTGTATGTGTTCGGACGTCCGCCGTCAGCGCCGAAACCGGCGTATGGAACCGCGGCCGCGCAAGCGCCGCATCCGGTCGGACCGGTTCCCTTCAACGAGGAAACCCTGATTCTCGCCGCCCTGCGTCAATCCGGGCCGCCCGCCGTCGCGATCGACTGGGCGAAGGCCGCCGAGTGGCGTCTCACGCTGGATCGCAGCCTGGTCGAGAATCCCGAGTGGGCGAAGCGAGATCCCTGGGGGGTTCTGTTCCGGCGGGCTTCCGACGATCGCGCCAAGCCTGACGAGGCCGAGGTCGCGGCGTTTCAGGACTGGACGGAGCGCCGCGCCAAGGCGCTGCCGGGCGGCAGCTTCGTCTTCAAGGATATTCCCGCCTACCCGGTCGCCGGCGTCGGTCCGCGGCGCCTCACCGTGTTCAACCCTCATGCGGACAAAGCCTGGTCCGCCAGCTCGGCGGTGCCGTTCGAGCCAATCATGGCGTCGAACAACGGCAAGCTCCCGGCCGAGGTTGCGCGACAATTTGCGTCGGCCGGCCAGGTGATCCCGCTCGAAATGCATTTCGCCGGCATCGACACGCCGGTCCTGGCCGTGTTGCCGCGCAATCGAGACGAATACGTGCTGGATCTTCCGAAAGGGGTTCCGCCGGTTCGCCCTGACTTGATCGGCACGCGATCGAACGGCTCGACGCTCGACGTCGAGGTTGTGGTCGATGCGGTCGAGCCGGTCCAGTTCGATGACGGACAGCGGACGAGGAGACTCATTTTAATGCGCGTGCAGCCAATCGGCGCGACGTTGCGCATGGTCGCCGACGGGCCGGTTGTCGCCACGACCAGCTTCCCGCTCACTCCTTGGCCTGCTTCGTCTCCGCCGCCTGCGGTGCTCTGGCCGCCTCCCGTGCCCGGACCGGCGGCGCAGGTGCTCGTGGCACCTTATGGCCCGGCGCTGTACGGCGTCAGGCTTGGGATGACCCAGGCCGACGCGGAGCAGGCGATCCGTGGCCAGATGAAGGTCGGGCGCGTGCTCGACATGGCCGATCCGACCCGCGACCGGCCAGAGGATCAGCGAAAATTCGCCCGCACGATCGATGGCCGGCTGTTCATCAGCGACGATTTGCAGGAAAGCGTCGCCGTGTTCATCAGCCGGGTAGCTCCCGTCGGCCGGGTGGTCGGGATCTGGCACCGGACATCGGCCGATGGCGACCATTGGGATAAGGCACTCGCGGCGCTGACGGCCAAGTACGGGCCTGCTGTGGGCGGGCCGGTGAACGGGGCGTCCTGGGGCGATCGGTCCATGTTGGCCGGCAATGGACGATCGCAGTGCAGCGGCATCAACGTGGGTCAGCGTCCCGGAGTCAGTCCGTGGGAGGACTGGACGGAAGACGGCCGTCCCGCCCGTCTCATGATCGATGGAAGCGGCCCGCTCGACGCGCCGGCTCCGCCGCTGCTGCGCGACGCCGACGTGCAAGGCTCGGGCGGCGGGCCGGGAAAGCTCGTAAACTGCTTCCCTGTGCTGCACGCCCGCACGGCCGGCGGCAACCCTCCGGCGATCGAGACCAGTTTGTTCGATTTGCGTGTCCTTGTCCTTGTTGTACAGCGAGGAGGCGGCCGCGCCTCAGCGTGCCGCGCCATCGGCAACGGCGGCGAATGCGCCGCCGCCGGCTGGCCCGGCATCCTATCCCAAGCTGGCCGACGCCTACGGCCCGGACGTGATCGGCCTGCGCCTCGGCATGTCATTCGACGAAGCCGAGGCGCTGATCCGGAAAAGCATGAAGGTCAGGAAGGTACTCGAGACGAACGCTCCATCCGCCGCCGAGGCCGCAACACCGGATGGCCTGTTTCACGGCAAGACATTCATTGCCGACGACCGTCCGGACGAGGCATTGAGTGAGCGGATCGCGATTTTCGAGGCGCCGGCCGAGGCACCGGGTCGTGTGGTCGGAATCCAACGGATCGTCTATTTCGAGGCCGGCTTGTGGGACCGCGTTTCGGAGAAGCTTGTCGCCAAATACGGGCCGGCCAACAAATCGCTCTCGATGTCGAACTCGCTCGTGTGGGACGACCGGGGCGGAGACAATTGCCTGCTGCGTCAGTCCGACAGCCGCCATCAATGGCATGTCGTGGGGGCCACCGAGCAGGCCCGCAGGCCGGAATACGGACTGGAGACGCCAATGGTCGTGAGGCGTGAACTCGAAGCGGTATACCCGAGATGCGGGCCAGTGATCGAGGCTCGCTCGGGAGGGGGCGGGCCAGGCGCGGACATGAAACCGCTCGAGTCGGTAGTGACGCGGCTGTATGACCCCTCCGTCCTGGCTCGACTTTTGCGCAACCACGCGGCGCGGCCCCCGAGCGCGGATGCGCTGCCGATGAAGTTCTGAGCTGGGACGGGCCTGCCCTTGCGCCAATCTCCCGCCTCGGCTCAGATCGCGGCGCGATCGGGGCGCCCGTAGCTCAACTGGTCAGAGCGGGCCGCTCATAACGGCTTGGTTGCAGGTTCGAGTCCTGCCGGGCGCATTCCCCTTCATTCCGCGCTGGGCGACACCGGGGCGACGCATGATGCTGGCGCCCGGTGGCTGACTTGCGTATGTTTGTCTCCCGAAGCGCAAATCCGAGCACCGACCGGCCGATCAATACGGCGGGGGCACGCAAGAAGACCGCGCGGGCAACTGAATCCGCGCGGAACGGAGGGGAACCGTTCCATGCGCAGCAAGTCGAAATGGCTGGTCGTATCCGCGATGCTGGCCACGGGGGCGACGCCCGTGCTCGCCCAGAGCCAACAACCGATCGACGCGGCCCGGCTGGAGGCGGCCGACCAGAACGCGAACGACTGGCTGACCTATCACGGGTCGTACAAATCGTTCCATTTCAGCGGGCTCGATCAGATCAACCCGGACACCGTGAAGAACCTGGAAGTCGCCTGGATGCACTTCCCGGGGCGGACGACGCGGGGCCTGCAGTCGATGCCGCTCGCGGCCGACGGCGTGCTCTACTATTCCGGCTCCTACAGCAGGGTCTTCGCCCTCGATGGCGCGACCGGCAAGGTATTGTGGTCCTACATCCCGCAGCTGGATGAGGACCTGATCGCCCAGCAGACCCACTCGCCGTACAACCGCGGCATCGCGCTCGGCGACGGCAAGCTCTATGTCGGCACGGTGGACGGACGGCTGATCGCGCTCGATCTCAAGACCGGCAAGCCGGCCTGGGACACCAAGCTGATCAATTCGGAGAAGCTGACCGTCGGCTTCACCGGCGCGCCGCTGTTCGTGCGCGGCAAGGTCATCATCGGCAGCCAGGGCGGTGAGTGGCCGGGTCGCGGGCCGATCTTCGGGGTCGACGCCGCCACCGGCAAGAAGCTGTGGGAGTTCGTCACCGTCGGCGGCACCGACGAGGCGAAGAAGACCTGGGGCAACAATTCGTGGCGCACCGGCGGCGGCGGCGGCTGGATGGTCGGCGCGTTCGATCCGGCCTCCGACACGGTCTGGTGGGGAACCGCCAATCCGTCGCCCCTCTATGACTGGTCCGGCGCCGAGTGGCAGACCAAGGGGCCGCGCCCCGGCACCAATCTCTACACCTCGTCGGTGATCGCGCTCGATCCGGACAGCGGCAAGCTCAAATTCTATCACCAGGAGCTGCCGCACGACGCCTGGGACTTCGACAGCGCGGTCGGCGAATTCCTGATGATCGACCGCGACGGGCGGCAACTGGTCGTGCATCCCAACAAGAGCGGCTTCGTGTTCGTCTATGACCGCAAGGACGCGAAGGTCGAGAATGTCTGGCGGATGATCGACAACATCAACTTCGTCAAGGATATCGACCCCAAGACGGGGGAGCTGATCGGCCGCCGCGACCTCAACGAGGGGAAGGTGCAGGGCGTGCTGTGTCCGGCGATCGACGGCGGCGTCAGCTGGAACACCGGCGCCTATAGCCCCAAGACCGGCCTTTACTACAAGATCGGAAACGAATGGTGCATCAGCCTCGAGGTGGTGAAGACCACGCCGATCACCGAGCCGATGGCGCAGCTCAACATCGGCGCCAACTTCAAGCTGACGCCGCCGCCCAACGGGCCGATCTACGGCCATCTCGACGCGCGCGACCCGGTGACCGGGGCCAAGAAGTGGGAGGTTCGCTATTCGCAGCCGCCGCTGGCCAGCGTGCTCGCGACCGCCGGCAATCTCGTCTTCGTGCCCGACGCGACCGGCATCCTGCACGCCTATGACGCGCAGACCGGCAAGGAGCTGTGGTCGCACAACGACGGTCTCGGCCATGTCGGGGGCATCATCAGCTACGCCGCCGGGGGCAAGCAGTACGTCGCCGTCGCGACCGGCTGGGGCAGCCTGGTGGGCGACGACTATGCCGGCGTGTTCGGCGAGCCGTTCAAGACCATGCCGAAGGACGCCGGCGCGCTGATCGTCTATTCGTTGAAGTAGGTCATCCTCGACCGTTGGTTCGGATCGCCACCATGCGCCGCAAGGCGGTTTTGCCGGGCTTGGCCGCCGCCATTCTCGCCGCGGCCATCCCGCTCATCCCGGCGACCCATGCGGCGGGCGACCCGGCCGCTGACGGGGGCAAGCTGTTCGCGACGTCCTGCGGGTGGTGCCACTCGCAGGGCGGGCGGGTCGCCGGCAAGGGCCCCAAGCTCGCCGGGACGCAGCGGAGCGACGAGTTCATCGTCAACCGGATCAAGACCGGCAAGCAGGGCGCGATGCCGGGATTCGCGAAGACATTCAACGACCAGCAGATCGCGCAGATCGTCCGCTACATCCGGTCCTTGAAGGATGAGTGAATGCAAGGCGGCGAGGCGGCTTTCCCTGCTGTCGGCGGCGACGCTGGCGGTCGCGGCGATGGTCGCGCCCGCCGGCGCGCGTTCGCTCGATTCGGTGCGCGCCCGGGGCGGTCTCGGACTGTGCGCGCACCCCAATGCGCTGCCCTTCTCCAGCCGGCGGGCCACGCCGCCGGGCTTTCAGATCGATCTCGGCCGCGCCATCGCCCAGCGCCTCGATGTCGCGCTTGTCCCCGTGTGGATCATCGGACCGGTCCAGATCCGCCGCTCCGACTGCGACATAGCGCTCGACACCATCGCCGACGCAGGCGCCGCCGCCGAGATCGGGCTCACCCTCTCGAAGCCCTATTATCACACCGGCGTGGTCCTCGCCGTCCCGCCGGAAAGCCGATTGACCTCGTCCGGCGGGCTCGATGCCGCCTCCCGCGTCGCCGTCCAGGTCGGGTCGGTGACGGCGATGAAGCTGAACCAGCGCGGCGTGCCGACCTCCACCTTCGGCTTCGAGGACGAGATGCTCCAGGCGGTCGCAGAGGGAGAGGTCAGCGCGGCCGCCGTCGCGCCCGCCGCCGCCGGCTACTACAACATGAAGCACCCCGATCGGCCCCTGCGGGTGTTCAAGCTCGACGACATCGAGCCCGAACTCAGCTGGAACGTTTCGGTCGGCATGCTCAAGCCCGACGAGAAGCTGAAGCGCGCGATCGACGACGCCATCGATCAACTCTCGGCCGACGGCACCATCGCGCGCATCTACGCCGCGTACGGGATCGCCCTCCAGGCGCCGAAATAGGCGAATTCCCGCCCGCCCCTTGGTTGCCGGGGGCCCAGGCCACACCTACAACCCGTCCCCATTCCCTTCCGGAGCCCGCCCGCCGATGGCCAGCTATCAGTACGTCTATGTGATGAAGGATTTGACCAAGAGCTTTCCCGGAGGCCGCGAGGTCTTCAAGGGCATCACCCTGTCCTTCCTGCCTGGCGTGAAGATCGGCGTGCTCGGCGTGAACGGCGCGGGCAAGTCCACCTTGCTCAAGATCATGGCGGGGATCGAGACGGAGTATGGCGGCGAGGCGTGGGCGGCCGAGGGCGTCAAGGTCGGCTATCTCTCGCAGGAGCCGCAACTCGATGCCGGCAAGACGGTAGGCGAGAACGTCGAGCAGGCCTTCGGCCCGTTGAAGCGGGCGCTCGCCCGCTTCAACGAGATTTCCATGAAATTCGCCGAGCCGATGAGCGACGAGGAGATGAACGCGCTGCTCGCCGAGCAGGCCGAATTGCAGGAAAAGATCGAGGCGGGGGACGGCTGGGAACTCGACCGCAAGGTGGAGATCGCGCTCGACGCGCTGCGCTGCCCGCCGGCCGAGGCGCTGGTGGACACGCTCTCGGGCGGCGAGCGGCGGCGCGTCGCGCTGTGCCGGCTGCTGCTGGAAAAGCCCGACCTGCTGCTGCTCGACGAGCCGACCAACCATCTCGACGCGGAGAGCGTCGCCTGGCTCGAACGCACGCTGCGCGACTACGCGGGGACGGTGATGATCGTCACCCACGATCGCTACTTCCTCGACAACGTGACCAACTGGATCCTCGAGATCGAGCGCGGCCGGGGCTACCCGTTCGAGGGCAACTATTCCTCGTGGCTGGAGCAGAAGCAAAAGCGGCTGCGGCAGGAGGAGAAGGAGGAGAGCGCGCGCCAGCGGGCATTGGCGGCCGAGCGCGAGTGGATCGCCTCCTCGCCCCGCGCCCGGCAGGCGAAGAACCAGGCGCGCATCAGCCGATACGAGGAGCTGCTCGCCAAGTCGCAGGAGCAGGCGACGGGGGTGGCGGACATCGTCATCACGCCGGGCCCGCGGCTCGGCGGCACGGTGATAGAGGCCGAGGACCTGCGGAAGGGCTACGGCAACCAGCTTCTCATCGAGGATCTGAACTTCAAGCTGCCGCCCGGCGGGATCGTCGGCGTGATCGGGCCGAACGGCGCCGGCAAGACGACCTTGTTCCGCATGATTATCGGCCAGGAGAAGCCGGATGGGGGCGCGCTCAAGATCGGCGAGACGGTGAAGCTCGGCTATGTCGACCAGTCACGCGACAGCCTGAACCCGGACAAGAGCGTCTGGGAGGAGATCAGCGGCGGGACCGACGTGATCTATCTCGGCAAGCGGGCGGTGCCGTCGCGCGCCTATGTCGGGGCGTTCAACTTCAAGGGCTCGGACCAGCAGAAGAAGGTCGGCATCCTGTCGGGCGGCGAGCGCAACCGGGTGCATCTGGCGAAGATGCTGAAGGCCGAGCACAACGTGATCCTGCTCGACGAGCCGACCAACGACCTCGACGTGGACACGCTGCGCGCCCTGGAGGACGCGCTCGCCGAGTTCGCCGGCTGCGCCGTCATAATCAGCCACGATCGCTGGTTCCTCGACCGCCTCGCGACGCACATCCTGTCATTCGAGGGCGACAGCCACGTCGAATGGTTCGAGGGCAACTTCCAGGCCTACGAGGAGGACAAGCGCCGCCGCCTGGGCGCCGACGCCACCGAGCCGCACCGCATCAAGTACCGGCCCCTGGCGCGCTGAGGCGGCCGGACATGCCGGACCTCCGAGATGAATCCGACCTGGCTCCTGCGCACGGCGCGGCTCGCCATGAGCCCGGTCGCGGGGCCTGATCTGGCGGATTTGCAATTGCTCAAGGCCGACCCCCGCGTGTTCGCCATCATGCTGGGCGGCGTGCGGACCCCGGCGCGAGCGGCGGACGAACTGGCCGAGGACATCGCGTTCTGGGCAGCGCGCGGCTATGGGATGTGGAGCGTGCGGGAGGCGCCGGGCGGCGCGCATCCCCCCGCTTTCCTCGGACTGGCCGGCTTGATGCAGCGGCCCGATGGGCGCGGCGTCGCGTTGCGCTTCGCGTTCTGGCCCGAGGCGCAGGGCCGCGGCCTGGCGCGCGAGGCCGCCGGGGCGGCGTTGCGGTTCGGCCATGACCGTGCCGGGCTCGAACGCATCGTCGCGGTGGCGCGCGAGAGCAATTTCGCCTCCCGCACCGTGCTGGGCGGCATCGGCATGAGCGAGGCCGGGGGCTTCGTGCAGGGCGGGCACGCGATGTTGCTGTACCAGAGTGTCAGGAGGAACTGAGCGAGACGCCGACGGCTCCGGCCATCGCCCGACACGTTCAGTGCGTTGCCTGATGCGGCGGATCGGCGCAGGCCAGCGCCACCGCGCGCGCCACAGTCTCGGCTGCGATCGGCGACTTACCAGGCTTGCGCGTCTTGCCGCGCAGCAGACCGTCCACGCCTGCTTCAGTCGAAGCGCCGTTGCCAGCTCCGGATCATCGGGCGGCTGACGCCAACCTGGGCCGCCATACGCTGCACCGGATCTCCAGCCATCGACGCGAGTACACGCGGGCTCGCTGGGGCATGCGTCTGGCCGTTGCGATCTGACGCGATCGCTTCCAGGCGCGACCCGCCGCTGCCGACAACGGGAGCGCCTTATTCAGCGTTCGACCGTGCGCCGCTCGATCGCCAGCAACGCCTCCAGGTCGATGCTCTCATGCATTGCCTCCTGCTCCTGGTGCGCTTCCGATCCGATGGTGGGATCGGGCCGCATCGCCGCCAGCGCCGCGTAGGACTGCTTCAATACGCGGTGCATCGCCAGCAATGGCGTCACCGGGTCGACGAACAGCCGATAGCCCATCCGCATCAGCTCGGGGACCGGGATTTGCAACGACGAAAAACCGCCGCCCGAGAGCATGTACATGAACGGCGGTTCCAGCCGCTCGGCGATCCGGCGGATGTCCTCGGGCTTGCGCGCCAGCATGAACAGCATGTCGGCCCCGGCGCGCTTCATCGCCTCGCCGCGCCGCAGCGCCTCGTCGATGTTGTGGGTGCGGACCGCGTTGGTGCGCGCGATGATGGTGAAATCGGCGTCGCGCCGCGCCCGCACCGCCTCGGCGACCTTGGCCACCATCAGGTCTAGCTCGACGATGTGCTCGAGCCCGACATGGTGATGTGCGCGCTTGGGCAGGATCTGGTCTTCGATCTCGATGGCGCAGAACCCCGCCGCCTCGGCCATGCCGATGGTGCGCCGCATGTGCATCGGATCGCCCCAGCCGGCCGCGCCGTCGAGGATCAACGGCAGGTCGCAGGCGGCGCGGATGTCGATGGCGTGCTGCGCCATCTCGGTGAGTGAGAGATTGGCCTCGGTGAAGCAGGTCAGGTAGCCCATCGACCCGCCGCCGAGATACAGCGCCTTATGCCCGGCCTGCTCCGCCAGCCGCGCCATCAGCGGGTTGAGCACGAGCGGAGCGAGCACCGGCTCGGCGCCGGCGACCAGGGCGCGGAATCTCGTTTGTGGTGTTGTCATGGTTTCCTCCTTTTGGGCTCCGCGGGCTAGGATGCCGCGGGCGGTGGATTGATATGCGTTGGATCGAGGGGCGGGCGCCATGCGGAGCATCGAGCTGGACGCGGAGGCAGGACAGATATCGGCAGAACTGGCCCGCCGGGGCATTGCGGCGGCCACGCGGGTCCATGTGCTGGTGCAGGTCGCCGATCGCGACGACCTGCCCATGAGCGCGGTCGCTCAGGCCGGAGGTGCGTTCGAGTGGCTGGCGGACGAACCCGATCTTTACCGCGACGAGGACACTGTGCAGCAGTCCGGCTGGATGTTCGCGTTCGGCTCGATCGTCTTGGTCCGCTTCCCCGGACATGGCGGCGATCGGGGCCGGGCAGTTGACCGGCCTCAAGGTTCCGTCGCTCGTCCGTTTCGACAAGCTTGCGACGCTGGACCGCGCCGCCTTCACCGGAAAGCTCGGGGACGCCCCCACCGGATGGCTTGCGCATCACCGGAACGCATTCTTCGGTGTGTTCGGTTTTGCTGCGCCGTAGTCACACCACGGGCGAGCTCCCCCCATCCACGTTGATCGCGGTCCCCGTCACGTAACCGGCGGCGTCCGAGGCGAGGAAGCACGCCACGTTGGCGAATTCCTCCGCCGTGCCCATGCGGCCGAGCGGGACGTTGGCGGCCATCTTGCCGGTGAAATCCGCGAACGGCACGTTGGCGCCCTGGGCGGCGTGGCGGCGTACCCACTGGTCGCTGACGATGAGACCGACCAGCAGGGCGTTGACCAGCACGTTGTGCGGCGCGCCTTCGCCCGCGAGCACTTTTGTCAATGCCATGCCGGCGGCGCGCGACACCACCGTTGGCCCGCCGCCCGCGCGGGGCGCCTTGGCGCCGATGTTGAGCACGTTGATGATACGGCCCCAGCGGCGCTGCTTCATGCCGGGGAACACCAGCCGCGCGAGGCGGATCGCGGCGAACAGCTTGAGGTCGAGATCGGCCTGCCAGACCTCGTCGGTGATTTCTTCGAATTTGCCGGTCTGCGAGGTGCCGGCGTTGTTCACCAGGATGTCGACAGGGCCGAGCTGGCCGACCACGGCGTCATGCGCCCGCTTGACCTCGTCGGCCTTGGAGACGTCGGCGGCGACCGCGATGACGCGGCCGCGCGCGCTCTCGCCGATGCCGCGCTTGGCCTCCTCCAGCACCTCCGGCCGGCGGGCGAGGATCGCGACATCGGCGCCGGAGGCGGCGAACTGCGTCGCCATCGCCAGGCCCAGGCCCTTGCTGCCGCCGGTGATGAGGGCCTTCTTGCCGTCCAGACGGATGTCCATACCCGCGCTTCCTCCCGTTTACTTCGTGCCACGATAGAACGCGTCGAGCGCGCTCATGTCATGCTGCTCGCCTGTCGCGTCGTCGGCGATCCGTCGGTAGAGTTGGGCGGCGCCGTCGAGGATGGTGCCCCCTGCGTCGGGCGCGCCGATGAAGCCGGCGATCGCCTCCATCTCGGCCACCCAGCGATACGCCTTCGGATACATGCGTGGAACCTGCCGGGTGAGCCAGTCGAGCAAGGCCGGCTGGCTGTCCGCGAGTTCGCGGTGCAGCGCCTCGGCGGCGCCTGCGCGCGTGGCGGCGAGCGCCATCGCGGCGCCGAGGGCGGTGAAGCCCTTGGTGATCCCGGCGTACGACATCTTGAGGGCGGACGCCGCGCCGACCGGTCCCTCAAGCACCCGAATGTCGAGGCCATGCCGGTTCAACGCGGCGGCGCGCTTCGCCTCGGGCCCGGAGACGTATAGCGCGGGCCCCTTGCTGCCCGGAGCGGGCGGGCCGCCGATGATGCCGCCGTCGATGAACGGGCAGCCGGTCGCCTCGACCACCGCCGCGATGCGCGCCGCGGTCTCGGGGTTCACCGCGTTGCAATCCATATAGACGGGCTTGACCGGGGCGGCCCGCAACGTCGGCGCTAGCCGCTCGGCTAGTGCCAGGGCGTCGCCCGGCGGGACGATCGAGAGAATGAATTGCGCCGCCGCGATGCCGCCCTCGTCGCTGGCCGCCATCCCGGCCCGGCGCGCCCGCTCGGCGCTGGCGGCACTGCGGCCGCTGAGCCAGGTGCGGATTTCGGCACCGTGTTCAGCGAGCCGGCCGCCAATGCCCGCGCCCATGTTGCCCGGCGAGATCACGGCGATGATCGGCTTCATGCCAAGCCTCCGTTGCTTCCCGCAGCCTGTCAGAGAAGCAGGATGTCGTGCAATCCGCGTTAGTCCGTGCCTGCTTGACTTGGTCTGCTTGACTTGCCAGTAGCCCCACGTATGTTCGGCGCGCGTCTTTTGGCAGCCCGAACGGGTGCCGACCGGGGATCAGGGAGCACGTTCTTGGCAAGCCTTCTTGGCGTGAGCAGGTCACGTCAGTTCTTCGTCTCCGTACTTCGGGTTCGCGTGCCCCGAGTTGGCCGGCCCCGAGTTGGCCAGCCATGAGCACGGCCGTGACGGCGGCCGATTTCGGACCGGCGATGCTCCAGATCCGCGGCGTCGTCGTCCGCTTCGGCGGCGTCGTCGCACTCAACGGCGTCGCATTCGATGTCGGCCAGCGGCAGATCTGCGGATTGATCGGACCGAACGGCTCCGGCAAGACCACGCTGTTCAACTGCATCAGCGGCATCTATCGCTATAGCGAGGGCGAGATCCTGTTCGAGGACCGCAAGCTCGCCGGCACCCCGCGTCATCAGCTGATCAACCTCGGCATCGGCCGCACCTTCCAGAACCTCGCGCTGTTCCGCACCCTCAGCGTCCGCGACAACGTGCTGGTCGGCGGCCATCATCTCGCGCATTCGGGGTTCATCCGCAACGCCTTGCGCCTGCCCGTCGTCCGGGTGGAGGAGCGCCGGGCGAACGAGCAGCTCCATCGCCTGCTGCATTTGCTGGACCTCGAGGATGTGGCGGACGCGACGGTGGCGGCGCTGCCGTTCGGCACGCAGAAGCGGGTCGAGCTGGCGCGGGCGCTGATCAGCGAGCCAAAATTGCTCCTGCTCGACGAACCGGCCGGCGGGCTCAATCACGGCGAGGTGGACGAACTGGCGGTGCTGCTGGTTTCCATCCGCGAGCAGTTCAAGCTCAGCATCCTGCTGGTCGAGCATCACATGAGCCTGGTGATGCGGGTGTCGGACAAGGTGGTGGCGCTGGAGTTCGGCCAGAAGATCGCCGACGGCACGCCGGAGGAAGTGCGCAACGAGCCGGAGGTGATCCGCGCCTATCTTGGAGAGACCGAAGATGCCCGCGCTGCTTGAAGTCGTCGACCTCAAGGCGGCGTACGGGCAGACGAATGTGCTGCACGGGATCAGCTTCGTCGTGGACGAGGGCGAGGTGACGACCCTGCTGGGCGCCAATGGCGCCGGCAAGACCACGACGCTGCGCGCCATCTGCGGCATGGTCCGCACCGAAGGCGAGATCCGCTACGCTGGCGAGCGCATCGAGGGCCGCGCGACCGAGGACGTGGTGCGGCGCAAGATCGGCCATGTGCCGGACGGCCGCGGCACCTTCATGGAGCTGACCGTCGAGGAGAACATGAAGCTCGGCGCGTACACGCGGACCGATCGCGGCGTGGCCGGGGATTTCGAGCGCATGTTCGGCTACTTCCCGCGCCTGAAGGAACGCTACAAGCAGCAGGCCGGCACCCTGTCTGGCGGCGAGCAGCAGATGCTGGCGATCGTCCGGGCGCTGCTGCTGAGGCCGAAGCTCTTGCTTCTGGACGAGCCCTCGTTCGGCCTGGCGCCGCTGATCGTGCGGGACATCTTCGACATCCTGGCCCGCATCAACCAGGAGGAGCGGGTCAGCGTCCTGGTGGTCGAGCAGAATGCCAATCTGGCGCTGGCGCTGGCGACGCGCGCGTATCTGCTGGAGACCGGGCGCATCGTCATCTCCGGCAACGCCGCCGACATCCGCAACGACGAGACGCTCCGCCGGTCCTATCTCGGCTATTGACAGAAAGGCTGCCGCGACGATGCAGGGCGTACTCCACCAGATCCTTTCGGGCCTTGCCACGGGGGGCATCTACGCGAGTGTCGCGCTCGCCCTGGTGATGATCTACCAGGCGACGCATCACGTGAACTTCGCCCAGGGCGAGATGGCGACGCTCTCCACCTACATCGCCTACACGATGGTCACGGCCGGCTGGTCCTACTGGGTGTCGTTCGTCGCGACGGTGGTGATCTCCTTCGTCATGGGCGTGGTGATCGAGCGGATATTGATGCGGCCGATGACCAACGCGCCCGTCCTCGCATTGGTCGGCGTGTTCATAGGCTTGTTGCTGATCGTGAACGCGATGACCGGCTGGATCTGGGACTTCACGATCAAGACCTTTCCGAGCCCGTTCCACAGCTCGACCCCGCTGCTCGGCGGCTTCCTGTCGGGCCACGAGCTCGGCTCGACGGTGGTGACGCTGGTCATGCTGCTGTGCGTCTATCTCTTCTTCCGCCACACCAGCCTCGGGCTGGCGATGCGGGCGGCGGCGTACAACCCGGTATCGAGCCGGCTGGTCGGCGTGCGGGTGGGCTGGATGCTGGCGCTGGGCTGGGGCCTGGCCGCCGCGATCGGCGCCATCGCCGGCATGATGATCGCCCCGATCGTGTTCCTCGACCCCAACATGATGGCGGGCGTGCTGCTCTATGCTTTCGCCGGCGCGTTGCTGGGCGGGATCGAGAACCCGCTGGGTGCCGTGATCGGCGGCTTCGCGGTGGGCGTGATCGAGAATCTGGGCGGCGCCTACGTGGTCGGGACCGAGCTCAAGCTGACGCTCGCCCTGGTGATCATCGTGGCGGTGCTGATGGTCAAGCCGAGCGGGCTGCTCGGTCGGACCGTGATGAGCAGGGTGTGAGAGCATGAGCGGCGAAATCACGGCCGAGGCCACGGAAGCCAGTTCGACTATTCGCTCGCAGCCCTCCACGCGGGCCCGGCCGCTGCCCGTCGTGCTGACCGCGATCGTCCTTGCGGGCGCCGTCGCCCTCACCTTCCTGGTGAGCAATTACCATCTGTTCCAGCTGACCATGCTGGTGGGCTACGCGCTGGCGATCCTCGGCCTCAACATCGCGACCGGCTACAACGGCCAGATCTCGCTCGGGCATGGCGCCTTCTATGCCGTGGGCGCCTACACCGCCGCGATCCTCATGTCCAACTTCGACGTGCCCTACTGGGCGACGTTGCCGATCGCGGCGATCGTTTGCGCGGTGGTCGGGTTCCTCATCGGCTTTCCGGCGCTGCGGTTCACCGGCCTGTATCTCGCCCTGACCACGTTCGCGCTCGCCGTCGCGGTGCCGCAGCTGCTGAAGTTCAAGGGGATCGAGGACTGGACCGGCGGCGTGCAGGGGATCGTCATCTCCAAGCCCGACGCGCCGTTCGGGCTGCCGCTGAACCCGGACCAGTGGCTTTACCTGTTCAGCCTTGCGGTCGCCGCGCTGCTGTTCCTGTTCGCCTGGAACCTGATCCGCGGACGGATCGGGCGCGCGATGATGGCGATCCGGGATCACGCGCTCGCCGCCGAGGCGATGGGCATCGATCTCGCCATGCTCAAGACGCGCACCTTCGCCGTCAGCGCGATGTACACCGGCGTGGCCGGCGCGCTGAGCGCCATCGCCGTCGAATTCGTGGCGCCCGACAGCTTCACCGTGTTTGTCTCGATCTTCCTGTTCGTCGGGCTGGTCGTGGGCGGTGTCGCGTCCATCGCCGGAGCGGTCTTCGGCGCGGCGTTCATCGTGTTCATCCCGAACATCGCCGAGCAGGTCTCCAAGGCGGCGCCCGGGGCGATCTACGGCGTCATCCTGATCGCCTTCATGTACCTGATGCCTTCCGGCGTGGCGGGGCTTTTGCGCCGCCTGTACCACCGCCTGGTGCCTCGCTCGCACTGACGCGAGCCGTGCCGTCCTGGTCGAGGTGAGCCGCGTTTGTGGCCGTTGACACGCGCCGTCGCGGGGCGGAGAGACCGGCGGGGGCATTCACCAAGGAGACACGCCACAATGCTGCGTAGACGAACTCTGCTGACCGGCGCCGCCGCCGCCGGCCTCGTCCCGGCCGCGCCCGCGATCCTGCGCGCCGCCGAGACCCCGGGTGTGACTGCGACCGAGATCCGCATCGGCAACACGATGCCCTATAGCGGCCCCTCCTCCGCCTACGCGGTGATCGGCAAGATGGACGCGGCCGTGTTCGACATGGCCAACGACGCGGGCGGGTTTGGCGGGCGGAAGGTCAAGTTCATCTCGTACGACGATGCCTACAGCCCGCCCAAGACCGTGGAGCAGGTGCGGCGGCTGGTCGAGCAGGACCAGGTGGCCTTCCTGTTCAACACGCTGGGCACCCCGACCAACTCGGCCATCGTGAAATACTGCAACGCCAAGAAGGTGCCGCAGCTCTTCGTCTCGACCGGCGCCGCCAAATGGGGCGACTACAAGGAGCACCCCTGGACGATCGGCTGGCAGCCCACCTACCAGACCGAGGCCGAGATCTACGGGAAATACATCCTCAAGGCGAAACCGGACGGCAAGATCGGCATCCTCTACCAGAACGACGACTTCGGTAAGGACTACCTCACCGGCATGAAGAACGTGCTGGGCGACAAGTTCGCCAAGGTGATGCTGGTCTCCTACGAAGTGACGGACCCCACCATCGACTCGCAGGCGGTTCAGCTGCAGTCCGCCGGGATCGACGTGCTGCTGACCGCGGCCACGCCGAAATTCGCCGCCCAGATGATCCGCAAGGTGGCGTCGATGAACTGGAAGCCGCTGCATTTCCTCACCAACGTCTCGGCCTCGGTGGGCGCGGTGATCGAACCGGCCGGGCCGCAGAATGCCGTCGGGATCATCAGTTCCGCCTACCTGAAGGACCCGACCGACCCGACCTGGGACAACGATCCCGGAATGAAGGAATGGCGCGCCTTCATGAAGAAGCGCTTCCCCGATGGCGACCAGTCGGACAGCGGCTACATCTTCGGCTACGGCGTGACCTTGACGATGCTGCATGTCCTCAAGGCCTGCGGCAACGACTTCTCGCGCGCGAACGTCATGAAGCAGGCGACCAGCCTCAAGGATCTGGAAGTCCCGGTGCTGCTGCCGGGCATCAAGATCAACACCAGCCCGACCCACTATCTCCCGATCAGCCAGATGCAGCTGATGAAGTGGACCGGCAAGACCTGGGAGCGGTTCGGCGACATCATCGAGGGCGCCAGCGTCTAGGCAATCACGCCTCCGCCCCGCGGGGCGGAGGCGTTTTCCGTCGCGCCCGCGCCTCGGCGGACCGTAAGCTCCCTCCCAGGTCCGGAACAGGGCCAGAAACCCTTGGGAGGGGCATTCATGCTGCGTAGACGCTCACTGCTGACCGCCGTTGCGGCGGCCGCCTTCGCTCCCGCCGCGCCCGCCGTGCTCCGCGCGGCCGATACGACCGGGGTGACGGACACCGAGATCCTCATCGGCAACACCATTCCGTACAGCGGCCCCGCCTCGGCCTACGGCACGATCGGACGGGCGGAGGCCGCCGCGTTTCGGATGGCGAACGACATGGGCGGTTTCGCCGGACGCAAGGTCAAGTTCATCTCGTACGATGACGGCTATAGCCCGCCCAAGACGGTCGAGCAGGTGCGCCGGCTGATCGAGGAGGACCGGGTGGCGTGCCTGTTCAGCACCCTCGGCACGCCGACCAACTCCGCGATCGTGAAATACGTCAACCAGAAGAAGGTGCCGCACCTCTTTCTGGCGACCGGCGCGGACAAATGGGGCGACTACAAGGAGCACCCGTGGACGATCGGCTGGCAGCCGAGCTACGTCACGGAAGCGCAGGTCTACGCCAAATACATCCTGGCGACGAAGCCCGACGCGAAGATCGGCATCCTCTATCAAAACGACGATTTCGGAAAAGACTACCTCCGCGGCGTCAGGGACATCCTGAAGACGCGTTATGAAACGATCGTCACCTCCGCCTCCTACGAGGTCACGGACGCCACCATCGACAGCCAGCTGGTGAGCCTGCAATCGGCGGGGACGAACGTGCTGATGACGATCGCCTCGCCGAAATTCGCCGCGCAGTCGATCCGCAAGGTGGCGGACATGAACTGGAAGCCGATGCACGTGCTGTCGGGCGTATCGGTGTCGGTCGGCGCGGTGATGATCCCGGCCGGGCCGGCGAATGGGGTGGGGATCATCAGCTCGGCCTATGGCAAGGATCCGACGGACCCACGCTGGGACAATGACGCCGGCATGAAGGAATGGCGGAGCTTCATGGCGAAATACTATCCCGACGGCGATCTCAAGGACGCCGGCAACGTCGCGGGATATGGCCTGACGAACACCATGCTGCATGTGCTGAAGAAATGCGGCGGCGATCTGTCGCGGGAGAATATGATGAAGCAGGCTACCAACCTGCACGAGCTGGAGAACCCGGTGCTGCTACCGGGCATCCGTATCAACACGAGCCCGACCAACTACCGCCCGATCCGCCAGCTTCAGCTCATGCGCTGGACCGGCAAGACGTGGGATCTGTTCGGCGACCTCATCGAGGGCGAGTCCGCCTGACATACGGTCGTCCGCCCGCGCGGCGGACGCATTTTTGATCGCGTCTGTCAAGTGCCTGGTCGTAAGCTCCTCGCAAGGTCCGAAACAGGGCCGCTAACAGGGAGGCGAGGAGAATGATCAGGAGACGAACACTGCTGACGACGGCCGCCGCGGCCGGTTTCGTCCCGGCGGCGCCTGCCGTGCTGCGCGCCGCCGATACGACCGGTGTCACGGACACCGAGATCCGCATCGGCACGACGATGCCGTATAGCGGCCCGGCCTCGTCCTACGGGACGATCGGCAAGGCGGATACCGCCGCCTTCCGCATGGCCAACGACATGGGCGGCTTCGCCGGCCGCAAGGTGAACTTCATCTCGTACGACGATTCCTATAGTCCGCCCAAGACGGTGGAGCAGGTCAGGCGGCTCATCGAGCAGGACCACGTCGTCTGCCTGTTCAACACGCTCGGTACGCCGTGCAACACGGCGATCGTCAAATACGTGAACCAGATGAAAGTGCCGCATCTGTTTGTCTCGAGCGGCGCGGACAAGTGGGGCAACTACAAGGAGCACCCCTGGACCATCGGCTGGCAGCCGAGCTACGTGACAGAGTTGCAGGTGTACGCCAAGTACATCATGCAGAACAAGCCCGACGCGAAGATCGGGATTCTGTACCAGAACGACGATTTCGGTAAGGACTACCTGGTCGGCTTCCGCGACGTGCTGAAGGACCGGTTCGACAAGATCGTCACGCTCGCATCGTACGAAACCACCGACGCGACCATCGACTCTCAGCTGGTCAGCCTGCAAGGTGCCGGCATCAACGTGCTGGTGACGGTCGCCATACCGAAATTCGCCGCCCAGACGATCCGCAGGGTGGCGGACATGAACTGGAAGCCGATGCATGTGCTGACCGGGGTGTCGGTCTCGGTCGGCACGGTCATGCAGCCGGCCGGACCCGAGAAGGGGGTCGGGATTGTCAGCTCCGCCTACGTCAAGGACCCGACCGACCCGCAATGGGCAAATGATGCCGGAATGAAGGAGTGGCACGCCTTCATGGCCAAGTATTATCCGGAAGGCGACGTGAAGGACGCCAGCAACGTGTTCGCCTACGGGGTCACGCTGACCATGATCCAGACGCTCAAGCAGTGCGGCAACGACCTGTCGCGCGAGAACATGCTGAAGCAGGCGACGAACCTCAAGAACCTCGAGAGCCCGGTGCTGCTGCCCGGCATCCGCATCAATACCAGCCCGACCAACTACCATCCGATCCGTCAATTGCGGCTGATGCGCTGGAACGGCAAGGTCTGGGATCTGTTCGGCGACATCATCGAGGGCGCGTCCGCCTGAATTGAGTGCGCCTCCACCGGCCCGGCTCGGCTGGTGGAGGCGTTTTAAGTCGCGCCTGGGCGGCGGTCGGCCGTAAGCTTCCTTTCAGGTCCGGGACGGGACCGTTTCACCATAGGAAGGGAAGTTCATGCTGCGCAGACGCTCACTGCTGACCGCCGTGGCGGCCACCGCCTTCGTTCCAGCCGCGCCTGCCATCGTATGCGCGGAGGACACGATCGGTGTCACGGATACCGAAATCCGCATCGGCAACACGATGCCGTATAGCGGGCCCGCCTCGGCCTACGGCACGATCGGCAAGGCGGACGCGGCCACCTTCCGCATGGCGAACGACGCGGGCGGCTTCGCCGGGCGCAAGGTGAACTTCATCTCCTACGACGACAGCTACAGCCCGCCCAAGACGGTCGAGCAGGTCCGGCGCCTGATCGAGCAGGACCGCGTCGCGTGCCTGTTCCACACCCTCGGCACGCCCTGCAACACGGCGATCGTGAAATACGTCAACCAGAAGAAGGTGCCGCATCTGTTCCTGGCGACCGGCGCCGACAAATGGGGCGACTATAAGGAGCACCCGTGGACGATCGGCTGGCAGCCGAGCTACGTCACGGAGGCGCAAGTCTATGCGAAATACATCCTCGCCCAGAAGCCCGACGCGAAGATCGGCATCCTCTACCAGAACGACGATTTCGGTAAGGACTACCTGACCGGCTTCCGCGACGTGCTGAAGGGGCGGTGGGACAAGGTGACGCTCGCCTCCTACGAGGTGACGGACGCGACGGTGGACTCGCAGCTCGTCTCCCTGCAGGGCGCCGGGATCGACGTGCTGGCGACCATCGCGACGCCCAAGTTCGCGGCCCAGACGATCCGCAAGGTCTACGACATGAACTGGAAGCCGCTGCACATCCTGACCGGCGTGTCGGTCTCGGTCGGCGCGGTGATGCAGCCGGCGGGCCCGGAGAAGGCGGTCGGCATCGTCAGCTCGGCCTACGTGAAGGACCCGACCGATCCCGCCTGGGACAACGATCAGGGCATGAAGGACTGGCGCGCCTTCATGGCGAAATACTATCCCGAAGGCGATTTGAAGGACGCCGGCAACGTGGTCGGCTACGGCGTCACGCTGACCATGATCCGGGTGCTCAAGCAGTGCGGCAACGATCTGTCGCGCGAGAACATGCTGAAGCAGGCGACCAACCTGAAGGACGTCGAGAACCCGACCCTGCTGCCCGGCATCCGGCTGAACACCAGCCCGACCAACTATCATCCGATCCGCCAGCTGCAGCTCATGCGCTGGAACGGCAAGACGTGGGACCGCTTCGGCGACATCATCGAGGGCGCGTCCGCCTGAGCAACCAGCGAGCGGCGGCTGGACCGCCGCTCGCGCGTCGCGGGGGTGGTCCGCCGGCAGGGAAGGCGTAATCTTCCTCATGTCTGATATCGGACGGCAGCGAGGGAGAGACCACCAGGATGCATCGACGTACTTTGTTGGGCGCGGCGGCGGCCGCCGCCTTCGTGCCGGCCGCGCCCGTGGTGGCGCGAGCGACGGAAACTCCGGGTGTCACCGACACCGAGATCCGCATCGGCAGCACGGCGGCCTACAGCGGGCCGGCCTCGGCCTATGGCGCGATCGGCCGCGCCCACAGCGCGACCTGGCAGTGGTTCAACGACCAGGGCGGCATCGCCGGCCGCAAGGTCAAGTTCTTCTCCTACGACGACGCCTACACGCCCTCGAAGACCATCGAGCAGGTGCGCCGGATGGTCGAGCAGGACGAGGTCGCCTGCCTGTGCAACACGCTGGGCACCGCGGCGAACAGCAGCATCCTGAAATACGTCAACCAGAAGAAGATCCCGGATCTGTTCGTCGGCAGCGGCGCCGACAAGTTCCAGGACCCCAAGACCTATCCCTGGACCATCGGCTGGCAGCCGAGCTACCGGGTCGAGGCGCGCATCTTCGCCAACTACATCCTCAAGGTGAAGCCCGACGCCAAGATCGGCATCCTCTACCAGAACGACGATTTCGGTAAGGACTACGTCACCGGGATGCGCGACGTCCTGGGCGAGCGGTTCGACAAGGTGGTGACGACCGCCTCCTACGAAGTCACCGACCCGACGATCGAGAGCCAGGCGATCTCGTTGCAGCAGGCGGGCGTGAACGCGCTGCTCACCGCGGCGACGCCGAAATTCGCGGCGCAGATGATCCGCAAGGTGGCGGACATGAACTGGAAGCCGCTGCAACTGCTGACCAACGTGTCGACCTCGGTGGGTGCCGTGATGGAGCCGGCCGGGCCCGAGAAGGGCATCGGAGTCATCAGCAACACCTACTACAAGGACCCCTCCGACCCGCACTGGAAGGATGATCCCGGCATCGTCCAGTGGCGCGCGATCATGCAGAAATACCTGCCCAACGCCGATCTCAACGACGCCTTCTACGTCTACGGCTACGGCGCGGTGATGACGATGATCGCCGCACTCAAGCAGTGCGGCAATGATTTCTCGCGCGCGAACCTGATGAAGCAGGCGACCAGCCTCAAGAACGTGGTGATCCCCTCGCTGCTGCCCGGCGTGCTGGTCAACACGAGCCCGACCAACTACCACACGATCAGCCAGTTGCAGTTGATGAAGTGGAACGGCAAGAGCTGGGATCTGTTCGGCGACGTGCTGTCCGGCGCGGCGGCCTGAACGAGTGGATGCGGGAGAAACGAGAATGATCCGGCGGCGGACAATTATCGGCGGCGGTGCGGCCCTCGCCTTGGCGCCGATGGCACCCCGCGCCGCGCGAGCGGCGCAGGCGCCGGGCATCACCGATACGGAGATCAAGTTCGGCAACACCTATCCGTACAGCGGCCCGGCCTCGGCCTACGCCACCATCGCCAAGGCCGAGGCGGCGTATTTCCGCATGATCAACGAGCAGGGCGGGATCAATGGGCGCAAGCTGAACTTCATCTCCTACGATGATGCGTACAGCCCGCCCAAGACGGTGGAGCAGACCCGGCGGCTGATCGAGCAGGACGGGGTGGCGTTCCTGTTCAACCCGCTCGGCACCGCGCCCAACACGGCGATCGTCAAATACGTCAACCAGAAGAAGATCCCGCATTTGTTCATCTCCACGGGCGCCGACAAATGGGCCGACTACAAGGAGCATCCCTGGACGATCTTCTGGACGCCGAGCTATCGCATCGAGGCGCGCATCTACGGCAAGTACATCCTACGCGAGAAGCCGGACGCGAAGATCGGCCTGCTCTACCAGAACGACGATTTCGGCAAGGACTACGCGCTCGGCCTGCAGGACACCCTGGGCGGGCGCTTCTCCCGTGTCGCGCAGGCCACCTACGAGGTGACCGATCCCACCATCGATTTGCAGCTGGTCTCGCTGAAGGAGGCGGGGGTGGACCTGCTGATCAGCGCGTGCACGCCGAAATTCTCCGCCATGGTGTTCCGCAAGAAATACGATCTGAACTGGAAGGCGACGCACATCGCGAGCAACGTCGGCGTTTCGGTCGCCGCGGTGATGGAGCCGGCCGGACCCGAGCGCGCGATCGGCGCGATCAGCTCATATTATTTGAAGGATCCGACGGACCCGTCCTGGAAGGACGACGCCGAAATGACCGCGTGGCGCGCATTCATGAAGAAATACTACCCCGACGGCGACCTCGCCGACGCCGGCAACGTGTTCGGCTACGGCGTCGCCAACACGCTCTGCTGGGTGCTGAACGCCTGCGGCAACGATCTCTCGCGCGAAAACATCATGCGGCAGGCGCTGAACATGCACGAGGTCCGCTGCCCGATCCTGCTGCCCGGCATGACCCTCAACACCAGCCCGACCAACTACCGCCCGATGCGCCAGCTGCAGCTCATGCGCTGGACCGGCAAGACCTGGGAGCGGTTCGGCGGACTGATCGAGGGCTCCGAGCTGACCTAGCGGCGAAGGTCCGGCGGATGGCGCTGCGTTCCCTGTCGTGACGTGTCGGGCCGCGTCAGCCATCCGAGCGGCCGACAAGGGGCCGGACGTCGATTATTCTTGCCACGTATTCTAACTAACTTTATACACCACCCATGTCCGCCGCCGCCCCACCCTCAACCCCAACCGGCCTCGTCCCCCGTTTCGCCCTGTTCATCGGGGTGATGAAGCGGTGCATGGCGGACGGCATCGACTGGCGCCGGCGGCAGGGCACGCTGGGCTCGCTCGGGCTGATCGCGGGGCCGCTGTGGAACTATCTCTCCCACACCCTGCGGCGCTTCGCCGCGCTGCACGCGCGCTTCGCCGCCGGCCGGCTCCCCCCGGCCGGGGCGCGGCGCGCGCCGCGCCCGGCCCCGCGCGCGACCGCCCCGCTGGACCACCCCGCGCCCGACACCAACAACCACGCGCCCGACACCGCCGCGCCCGAGACCGCCGTGCCGGCGCCCCCGCCGCCCATTCCGCGCGGGCCGGTGTTCCTCGAGTATGGCATGGGAGGTTCCGCCTCCCACCTGCGGGAAATGCTCGACGAGCCCGAGATGCGGGCGTTCCTCGCGGCCTCGCCGCAAGCGCGGCGGATCCTGCGGCCGCTGTGGCGCAGGCTCTCCGCCGATCCGCTGCCCGAGGCGCTGCGCCCGCCGCCGAGGCCGCGCCGGCCGCGCCAAGCGAAGCCATCCCCGGCCGAGCGGCCCCGCCGGGCACGGGCCGAGGCGACGTGGACCGCGCCGGCCGGGCGCGCCGCATGGCGGCATCCCGTGTCGCTGTGGCCCGATCCCGCGCCGGGGGCCGCGCCGGAGCCGCCGCTGCCTGCCCGGCGAAAGCCGCCCTGGCCGGACTGACCTCCGCCCTGCGGGGCTGGCGGCGGGCCGTCCCCCCACGTCCGATTCATTGCTGAATAGCAACTAATAAACTCTAGTCGCCGCTCGAAAGAAACACCTCGAGCGGCCGGGTGAACAGTGCCAGGAACTCGTCGGGCAGTCGGAATCCGTCGGGATCGTCGTCGATCAGGTCGGTCGTCTGCGAGCGGTGCGCGGCGATCGCGCGGCGCTTGGCGGGTAGGTGCCGGGTGATGTCGAGCCGCCAGCCGCGCGTCGGGGGGTCGTCCAGCGGCTGCTCCGGCGGCAAGGTCCAGCCCCAGACCGGATACTCGACCGATCGCGCGCCAATCGCCCGCGCGACGGCGGTTCCCATCCGGCTGACCGCGACGTGGTCGCCATGCGGATCGTGCCGCCAAGTGGCCAGGATGGTGCGGGCGCCACGTCCCGTCGCGTGCGCCGCGATGCGCGAGACCGCTTCCTCCAGCGCCGCGCCTTCGCGCGGAGCCTCGGTGTCGCGCAGACCGAGAAACGCGAGCCGGTCGGCCGGAAGCCCGAGTTCGCCCACCGCCCGCCGCGCCTCCCGCTCGCGCAAGGCCCGCAGCCGCGCCGCCGGCCATGCGCGCGAGCCGGCGTGCGAACCGGTGCCGTCGGTGACTATGAGGACATGCAGTTCCCGTCCCAGCGCGCAGCACTCGGCGATGAGGCCGCCGCAGCCGAGCGTCTCGTCGTCGGGATGCGGCGCGAGCAACAGGGCCGGGCCGGGAGCGAGGATTTCGTCGAGGCCGGCCAAGGGCAGGGCCGCCATCCGAGCGAGAACATCCCGGGCGGCGTGCGCCATCCGGGTATCAATCCGCGGCCGCGCCCATCTTCGAGGCCAGCGCCGGCATCCGGCTCTGCTTCGGCGACAGCCAGTGTTGCAGCCGGTCGAGATAGAGATAGACCACCGGCGTCGTATACAGCGTGAGCGCCTGGCTGAGCAGCAGCCCGCCGACCATCGCGTAGCCGAGCGGCTTGCGGAACTCGGAGCCCGCTCCCGAGGACAGCATCAGCGGCAATCCGCTGAGCAGGGCGGCCATCGTGGTCATCAGGATCGGCCGGAACCGCAGCAGGCACGCCTGGCGGATCGCGTCGCGCGGCTTCTCGCCGTCCCGCCGCTCCGCCGTGATGGCGAAATCCACCATCATGATGCCGTTCTTCTTGACGATGCCGATGAGCAGGATCACGCCGATCAGCGCGATCACCGACAAATCGTAGTGGACGGCCATCAGCATCAGGAGCGCGCCGACGCCGGCCGAGGGCAGTGTGGAGAGGATGGTCAGCGGCAGGATGTAGCTCTCGTAGAGAATGCCGAGGATGATGTAGACGGTGATCAGCGCGGCGGCGATCAGATAGGGCTGGCTTGACAGCGAGGACTGGAACGCCTGGGCGGTTCCCTGGAAGGTGCCGTTCAGCGTGCCCGGCGCGCCGATCTGCGCGACCGCCTTCTGGATCGCGACCACCGCGTCGCCCAATGCGGCGCCGGGCGCCAGATTGAACGAGATCGTCACCGCCGGGAATTGGCTCTGGTGGCTGATCGAAAGCGGCTGCACCGGCGTCGTCGTCCATTTCACGAAGGCCGATAGCGGCACCGCCTGTCCGTTCGCCGATTTGACATAGAGCTTGTTGAGGGTCGCCACCTCGCCCTGCATGTCGTCGGGGACTTCCAGGATGAGATGGTAGGAGTTCACCTGCGAGAAATACTGCGTGATCTGCCGCTGCCCGAACGCGTCGTACAGCGTGTCGTTGATGACCTGCGGCTGGATGCCGAACCGCGCCGCAGCGTCGCGGTCGATGGTGAGCGTGGCGGTGGTGCCGGCCATCTGCTGGTCGGTCGCGACGTCGCGCAGCAAGGACACGCCGCGCAGCTTGGCCAGCACCTTCGGCGCCCATTCGTAGAGCTCGTTGAGGTCGGCGTCCTGCAACGTGTATTCGTACTGCGTCCGCGACAGCCGGCCGCCGACGCGGATGTCCTGCGCCGGTTGCAGATAGAGGTTCACGCCCTGCAACTGCTGCAGCTTCGGGCGGATGCGGTTGATGAAATCGACCACGCTCCCGCCGGTGCGATCCGCCCACGGCTTGAGCGTGATGAACATGCGCCCGGTATTGCCGGTCTGACCCGAGTTGGCGCCGACGAAGGAGGCGTAGTTTTCCACGTCGGGCTCCGCGCTGATCACCTTGCCGACGCTCTCCTGCAGCTTCACCATCTCGGCGAACGAGACGTCCTGCGGTCCCTCGGAGATCGCGATCAGCACCCCGGTATCCTGGGTCGGAAAGAAGCCCTTCGGGATCTGGATGTAGAGAAACACCGTCAATGCCATCGTGCCGAAGAACACCATCAGCGTGATGAAGCTGTGCCGCAGCGCGATGTCCAGGGTGCGGCGGTAGAAGGCGATCATCAGGTCGAACCCGGCCTCGACGAACCGATAGAGCCGGCCGTGGCTGCTCCTGTGGCGCAGGAAGCGCGAGCACATCATCGGCGTCAGGGTCAGCGACACGATCGCCGAGACCACCACCGCGATGGTGACGGTCATGGCGAATTCGCGGAACAGCCGCCCGACGATGCCGCCCATCAGCAGCAGCGGGATGAACACCGCGATCAGCGACAGGCTGATCGAGACGATGGTGAAGCCGATCTCGCCCGCGCCCTTCAACGCGGCCTCCATCGGCTTCATGCCCTCCTCGACGTGGCGGTAGATGTTCTCCAGCATGACGATGGCGTCGTCCACGACGAAGCCCACCGCGATCGTCAGCGCCATCAGCGAGAGGTTGTCGAGGCTGTAGCCCAGCAGGTACATCACGGCGAAGGTGCAGACCAGCGCGACCGGGACGGTGATACTCGGGATCACCGTCGCCCAGACGCTGCGCAGGAACAGGAAGATCACCATCACCACGAGGCAGATCGACAGGATCAGGGTGAACTGCACGTCAGCCACCGATTCCCGGATGGTCTGCGTGCGGTCCGCTACCACGCTCACCTTCACCGAGGGAGGGATCGACGCCTCCAGCCGGGGAAGTTCCGCCTTCACCCGCTCCACCGTGTCGATCACGTTGGCCCCGGGCTGCTTGAAGACCAGCAGCAGGATGCTTCGTTTTCCCTTGGACCAGCCCTGAAGCTTGCTGTTCTCCGGCCCGTCCACCGCGCGGCCGATGTCTCGTACCCGGACCGCCGCGCCGTTGCGATACGCCAGGATTACGTTGTTGTACTCGGATGCCTTGGTGAGCTGGTCGTTGTCGTAGACGGTGAGCGCGCGGGTGGGACCGTCGATGCTGCCCTTCGGACTGTCGACGGTGGCGTTCGTCAGCGTGTTGCGCACGTCCTCGAGGGTCATGCCCATCGCCGCGAGCTTCGCGGGATCGATCTGTACCCGTACCGCGCGCTTCTGCTCGCCGCCGATCAGCACCTGCGACACGCCCGAGATTTGCGAGATCTGCTGGCTCAGGATCGTGTCGGCGTAGTCGTCCACGTTGATCATCGGCATCGCGTCGGAGCCGAGTGCCAGGATCAGGATAGGACTATCGGCGGGGTTGACCTTACGGTAGGTGGGCGGCCCCGGCAGGTTCTTGGGCAATTGTCCGCCGGCGGCGTTGATGGCCGCCTGCACGTCGCCCGCGGCGGCGTCGATGTTGCGGTCGAGGTCGAACTGGATGGTGATCTGCGCGCCGCCCTGAACGCTGATCGAGGTCATCTGCGACACGCCGGGGATCTGCGCCAGCTGGTATTCGAGCGGC
Organism: uncultured Alphaproteobacteria bacterium; assembly: GCA_963795435.1. Lineage (GTDB taxonomy): Bacteria > Pseudomonadota > Alphaproteobacteria > Acetobacterales > Acetobacteraceae > JAFKFI01. The sequence goes on along the minus strand of CAWCHV010000007.1, from coordinate 394,161 downwards.
TGCGCGACCGTGGCCGCCATCGTCTCCGGACTGGCGCCGGGGAACTTGCCGTAGACCACGATGGTCGGGAAATCGACCCGCGGCAGCGGCGCCACGGGAAGGAACGGATAGGCGGCGATGCCGACCAGCAGAAACGCCGCCATCAGCAGGGAGGTCGCGACCGGCCGGCGGATGAACGGGGTCGAGATGCTCATGCGCCCGTCATTTCCCGCGGCGATGCCATGCGGTCCATCCCCCGGCCCGTCAGCCGCCGCTCTTGGCGGGCTGGCCCGGCGGGACTTGCGCCGGCCGAAGCTGCGCCGCATCCGCGACGCGCGTGCCGTTCTGCAGCCGGGACTGGCCGGTCACGACCACCTTGTCCCCGGCGGCGAGCCCCTTCGTGACCACGGCCAGCTGGCCGGTGTCCTGATCGACCTCGATGTCCTGCCGCGCCACCGTCGAATCCGGCTTCACCACGTAGGCGTAGAGCCCGGAGGGGCCGTGCTGCACGGCCTGGGAAGGCACCGTCAGCACGTCGTGGCGGGTTTCCAGCAGCAGGTGCGCATGGACGAACTGCCCCGGCCACAGTTTGTTGGCGGTGTTCGGGAAATTCGCCTTCAGCTTGATGGTCCCGGTGCTGGTGTCGATCGAGTTGTCCGGCGTGAGCAGTTCCCCTTGCGCGAGTTCCGTCTTGTCGTCCTCGGCATAGGCCTGCACCGGCAGCCGGCGGGCCGCCATCGCCGCCGTGATCTTCGGCAGATTTTCTTGCGGCAAGGTGAACACCACGGAAATCGGGTGCAGCTGGGCGATGCTGATGATGCCGCCGCTATCGGTGGCATGGACGAGATTGCCCGGATCCACCTGCCGCAACCCCACCCGGCCGTCGATCGGCGAGAGGATGTAGCAGAAGCTCAGGTTGAGCTGCGCGGTCGCGATCGCGGCGTCGTCGCCCTTGAGGGTCGCGGTGAACTGGGCAACCGAGGATTGCTGCGTATCGACCTGCTGACGCGAGGCGAAATCCTGCCGCGCCAGCGAGGCGTAGCGGGCGAGGTCGCGCTGCGCGTTGGTGAGCTGCGCCTCGTCCTGAGCCTTCTTCGCCATCGCCGCGTCGAGCGAGGCCTGGTAGGGCCGGGGATCGATCACCGCGATCAGATCGCCCTTCTTGACCTCCTGACCCTCCGTCACCTTGACGTCCATCAATGTGCCGTCGACCCGTGCCCGCACGGTCACGGCGTTGAACGCCTGCACGATGCCGAGGCCGCGCAGCAGGACCGGCACGTCCGCCGGAGTGGCGGCGGCGATCGTCACCGGGACGGCTTGCGGAGCGGCGGAGGCGGGCGGGTTCGATTGCGCGCGCGGCGCCTGCATCGTCGCGAGAACGCCCACCGCCAGGGCGGCCGTCAGGGCTACGACCGCGCCACCCCACCGGGCGCGCGCCCCGCGTGGGGATCGCGTCTCATCCAATGCGTCCATGCCTGTCCCTGGGTCGCCGCCTGACGCCACCTTGCACCCGGATATATCCAACGGCCTTGCTCGGCCTTGGGCGGTGGATGACAATTCGTTCATCCACCGAGGCCGGCATTGTCCGCGAAACACCCCGTGACCGCCAGTCCGCAAATTGGGACGAAATGTTGCGGCGCGGCGGTGCTACGGCTCGGGAACGCCGATCGTGCGTCGGAAACGGCTGGCGAGCTGGGCTCCGTCGCGCGGCGGCAGGAACCGGGGAACCTCGTCGGCGGAAATCTTTATCACCGCGAACAGGGCCTCGGCGCGCAGCCGAGATGCCAGCGCCTCGACCTCGGTCATCGTACGGGCCAGGACGGTGTCGCGCCAGCCGCAGGCGGCGGCGACCGCGCCGAGGTCGGTCGCGTAGGCGGTATGGCTGCGCTGCGCGCCGGTCTCGCCGAAACGGGCGTTGTCGAACACGGCGATCGACAGATTGTCCGGGCGCTTCGCGGCGACACTGGCGAGGGAGCCCATGCCCATCAGCATCTCGCCGTCGCCGGTCATCACCAGCACGCGTCGCTTGGGTTGGGCGAGGGCGAGGCCGAGCCCGATCATCGCCGCCCCGCCCATCGCACCCCACAGATAAAAATTCTCGTCGCGGTCGCCGGCGGCTCCAGCGTCGTAGGTGGTCGAGCCAAGCCCGGTGACGACCAGCAGGTCGCCGGCGTCCTTGAGCAACGTCGCGGCGACCGCGCGCCTGTCGAGGGTTCCCTCGGTCATTTCACAAATACCTTCGTGCCGATCAGCCTCTGAGAAAACAGCACCGCGACCGGCACGCGACTGTCGAAGGCGAGCGAGGCGGCGGCAACGACCGTCTCGGCGGCGTCCTCGGGGCGGTCGACGCGGTGGACATGCACGCCGGCGCGCTCCAGCACGCCCGGCGTGGCGCTGCCCATCGGGACCTGCCACGGATTGAACTCGCCCCACTCGCCGCGCATCGTCACCAGCGTCAGGAACGGCATCCGGCAGTTGATCGGCAGCGACAGCATGTTGATGCAGTTGCCGACCCCGGAGGACTGCATCAGCAGCACCGACCGCTGGCCGCCGAGCCAGGCGCCGGCGGCCAGCGCGATGCCCTCCTCCTCGGTGGTCAGCACCACGGCGCGCATGTCGTCGTCCGCGTGCGCCGCCTCGATCAGCTCGGCGTGGCCGGCGTCCGGCACGTAGCCGACCTGCCTGATGCCGGCGCGCTTGAGCACGGCAAACACCGCCGCCTGCCAGTTCTGTTGCGTCATCCGCTCCCCTCCGCTCCGCCGCCTTCATGCCCAAGGCGCGGACGCAAGGCAAACCGGCGCGGGCGTGGCTTGCGCGCCGGGGGGTCGGGCCGTAATCCACCGGGAGCGATCCCCGGAGAGACATCATGGACCACGCCGAGGCCGACACCAGTCTCCTTGCCGACCCACACGCCGAGATCCGCGAGGAAGTGCGAAAACTTTGCGCCCGGTTCCCCGGCGAGTACTGGCGCAAGCTGGACGAGGTGCGGGGCTATCCGACCGAATTCGTCACGGCGCTGACCGAAGCGGGGTATCTCTCCGTGCTGATCCCCGAGGAATACGGCGGCTCCGGGCTGCCGATTTCGGCGGCGGCGGCGATCCTCGAGACGGTGCAGGCCGAGGGCTGCAACGGGGCGGCCTGTCACGCGCAGATGTACATCATGGGAACCATCCTCCGGCACGGCTCGGAGGAGCAGAAGACGAAGTACTTGCCGAAGATCGCCACCGGCGAGTTGCGCCTGCAGGCGTTCGGTGTCACCGAGCCGACCAGCGGCACCGACACGACCAGCCTGCGGACCTTCGCCAAGCGCGAGGGCGATCACTACGTGGTCAACGGCCAGAAGGTCTGGACCAGCCGGGCTGAGCACTCCGACCTCATGCTCCTGCTCGCTCGCACCACGCCGCGCGACCAGGCGAAGAAGAAGACCGACGGCCTCTCGACCTTCATCGTCGACATGCGCGCGGCCCTCGGCCACGGCCTGACGATCCGGCCGATCCGGACCATGATGAATCACAATTCCTGCGAGATATTCTTCGACAACATGGTGGTCCCCGCCGAGAACCTCGTGGGCCAGGAGGGCAGGGGGTTCCGCTACATCCTCGACGGGATGAACGCCGAGCGCCTGCTGATCGCCGCCGAGTGCATCGGCGACGCCAAGTGGTTTACCGCGAAATCAAGCGAGTACGCGCGCGAGCGGCGGGTATTCAATCGACCGATCGGGCAGAACCAGGGCATCCAGTTCCCTATCGCCCGCGCCTACGCCCAGATGCGCGCGGCGGAACTGATGGTGAAGGCCGGCTGCGCCAAGTTCGAGGCTGGTCTGCCCTGCGGCGAGGAGGCCAACATGGCCAAGATGCTCGCCGCCGAGGCATCCTGGGCGGCGGGCGAGGCGTGCATCCAGACGCATGGCGGCTTCGGCTTTGCCGAGGAATACGACGTCGAGCGCAAGTTCCGCGAAACCCGCCTCTATCAGGTCGCCCCGATCAGCACGAACCTCATTCTGTCCTTTGTCGCCGAGCACGTGCTCGGGCTGCCGCGGAGCTACTGATGCCTCTCCCGCTTGAGGGGCTCCTCGTCGTCTCGCTCGAGCAGGCGGTGGCGGCGCCCTATTGCAGCTCCCGTTTGGCGGACGCGGGGGCGCGGGTCATCAAGATCGAGCGCGCGGAGGGGGATTTCGCCCGTGGCTACGACCGCGCCGCCAACGGTCTGTCGAGCTACTTCGTCTGGCTCAATCGCGGCAAGCAGAGCCTGGTCGCCGACATCAAGCAGCCCGGCGACGCGGCCTTGCTGCATCGGTTGCTGGCGCGGGCCGACGTTTTCATCCAGAACCTCGCCCCCGGCGCGGCGGCGCGAGCGGGCTTCGGCTCGGACGCGCTGGGCGAGCGGCATCCGCGTCTCATCACGGTCGACATCTCGGGCTACGGCGACACCGGCGACTACGCGACCATGAAGGCGTACGACTTGCTCGTGCAGGCGGAATCCGGGCTTGCCATGATCACCGGCCATCCCGCCGGTCCCGGCCGGGTCGGCGTCTCGGCTTGCGACATCGCCTGCGGCATGGCCGCGCACGCGGGCGTGCTGGAGGCGCTGATCGAGCGCGGCGTCACCGGGCGCGGCAAGGGACTGAAGGTTAGCCTGTTCGACGGCATGGCCGACTGGATGAATGTTCCCCTGTTGTATTTCGAGGGTACTGGCCGCGCGCCCGAGCGGCTCGGCCTGGCGCACCCCTCGATCTGCCCCTACGGCGCGTTCGCCACCGCCGACGGGGCCTCGGTGCTCATTTCAATCCAGAACGAGCGCGAATGGGCGGATTTCTGCGCCCGCTTCCTCGATGAGCCGGACCTGCCGAAGCGGGCGGGCTTCGAGACCAACGTGATCCGCGTCGGCAACCGGTCGGCGGTCGACGCGCACGTCGCCGCCGCCTTCGCCCGACTGACCCGTGAGGAGGCTGCGGCCAAGTTGCGCGCAGCCAACACCGCCTACGGGTTCGTCAACGACGTGGCGGCGCTGGCGCATCACCCGGCCCTGCGCCGGGTCACGGTGCGGACCCCAGGCGGCCCGGTTTCGATCGCGGCGCCCCCGGTGATCACCACCGACGGCCTGGTCGATCTCGGCCCCGTGCCGGCGATCGGGGAGCACTCCGTGGCAATCCGCGCTGAATTCGCGGACCAAGGCCGGATCGGCTAGCCGCCGCGTCCGGGACGCAGCCGAACAATCCGCACGTCCTCCGCGCGGCTGACCGGGAGCACGACCATGACCCGGTTGCTCGGCGCGGCGTCGCTCAGAGTGCTTGCCCAGGCGCTCGCCAGCTGAGTGGCGGCGGAAGCCGGCGGCTTCCGCTTCCCCTCGGGCCAGGCCGCGAGCACTCGTTTCTGATACTCCGACCCGAGCTCGGCCGTCGCCGAGTGATAGAGCGCCGCCGCCTTGGGCCAGTCGCCGGTCTGTGAGTGCAACTGGTTGAGGAACCGCGCCCCGTAGGCGGAATTGGTCTCCGGGTCGAACGCCTGATCCAAGGACGTGAAGGCGTCGGGATGGTGCATCAGGTTGATCTGCAGACACCCCACGTCGATCGAGCGGACGCCACGCGCCTGGAGGGCGCGCACCGCCGCCATCGCCTGCGCCTTGGTATCGTAGAAAAGGCCTTGCCCCTCGGCGTTGATCGTCCACGGCCAGGGGGCGATGCTACCGGTCCGGGGGTCAAGGCGTCCGCTCTCCACCCGGCTTATCGCCGCTAGAAGGTGCTCCGGTATGGCGCCGGCCCGCTCAGCCGCTAGGACTGCGACCCCGCACTGTGTCCAGGGCTGCGCGGCGGACGGACGAAGTTCCCGGGAAAACGCCGGCCCCGTCAGGAGGAGGAGCGCGAGGCCGGCGAGGAGGAGGCGTGGCATTGCCGGCACTCTACGGACAGCACGGCTCGAGAGTCATGCGTCTTTTCGGGGAAATGCGGCGGAGTTTCGGATCGGGCCGACAATGCTGCATTGCAAAAAAATGCTTGCGTCGGGAAGGGCGCCTGACTAACTTGTGCGTCGCAGCAATGCGGTCCCTGACCGCGCTGTCTGCTTCTTGGACGTTTCCTCCCTAAACTTGCCGGCGCCGCAAAGCGCCGGCATTTTTTTCGCGGGCATTTTTCCCTTTGCGCCCAGGCCGGCGGGCCGCGGCGGGTCAGCGGCGGAGCAGGTCCTCCGGCGCCTGGGCGGCCAGCGCGGCGATCAGGGCGGTGAGGTCGCGCCGCACCGTCGCGAACCGGGGAATCGGCTCGATTCGGGCCTCGTCCATGTAGAGGCCGCGCGCCATCTCGATCTGCAGCACATGCACGCCTTCCCGGGGCCGTCCGTAATGGCGGGTGACGTAGCCGCCCGAGTAGGGGTCATTGCGCCGGACCGCATAGCCGAGACCGCCCAGCACGCGCTCGACCATCCGCACCGGGCGGGGTCCGCACGCGGTGCCGTGCGCATCCCCCAGCACGAAATCGGCCGGCACCCCGCCATTGCGGCTGCCGCAGCCATGCGCCGGCATGGAATGGCAGTCGATCAGCAGGCAGGTGCCGAAATCCTGCTTCGTCGCCTCGATCAGCTCCTCCAACGTGCGGTGGTACGGCTCCCAGAAGCAGCGGACCCGGCGCTCGGCCTCGGCGAAACTCAGCTTCCGCCGGTAGATGGTCTCGCCCGACGCCACCACGCGCGCGATGGTGCCGAGCCCGGCGCCGACCCGGGGGCTGGTGGTGTTCACCCACGACGGCAGCTCGTCGTGGAACATGGCCGGATCGAGTTCCCACTTCTCGCGGTTCGGATCGCAAAAGGCGCGCGGAAAAGTGGCGGCGAGCAGCGGCATCCCGTGCTCGGGTGCGGCGGCGAACAGCTCGTCGACGAAGCTGTCCTCGCTGCGGCGCAGGCTGAGCGCATCGAGCCGGGCCGCGGCGACGAACTCGGCCGGATACTCCCGCCCGGAATGGGGCGAGGCCACGATCACCGGCACGGTCTGGCGCGACGGCCGCAGCACCGTGACCGGCAGCGTTGGAACGGGCAGGGATGCGACGGGCAAGTCCATGCCCCATTGAACCCGCCGCCGCCGCCGCTGTCATCACCCCGCTTGCGGCAGGCGAGGCCGACGGGTAATTAATCCGCGCGGATGGGCGCGTAGCTCAGCGGGAGAGCATCGCCTTGACATGGCGGGGGTCACAGGTTCAATCCCTGTCGCGCCCACCATCCGCGCAGCAGGGCTATCCAGCACCGTGCGCGCTGTCGCCCGACGACCAGATCAGATCGCTGTCGCATCCGACGGTCCGGCTACTCCTTGGCCTCAACTCCGGCGGCACCGAGGTAGCGATAGAGCACCTGGTTCCACCACTCGCCGTTCACGGCCTCGAGGAGCGCAATGTCGAGGGGAACCCGCAGGGCACTGTTTCGTGGCAAGGCGATTGCGTAGTTTTGCTGCTCAAACGTCACCCCCAGAACCTGCAGGTTGGAGAAATTCTGCCGGACGATCCAGGTGAGCAGCGGGCGGTCGTATACCAGGGCATCGATCGTGTCCGCCTGCACGGCCTTCAGGCCGGCCTGGGGATCGGCGAACACGCGATGGGCGATCCGCTCGTGCTCGAGAAAGTCCGTCGACGACGATCCGCCGACCACTCCAACTCGGAGCGAACGCAGATCGTCCACATTTCGGACAATACCCTGCATCCGGTGCGTGGTGATCGCCGAGGTGACGCTGGCGGTGAACACGGAGATGACGATAATCGAAGCGATCATCCAGACCACGGCCAACAAGCGGCCTGGCAGCGACAGCGGCGCTCCCTGGGCGGCGCCTGCTTGCGTCATCGCGACCGCCGACCACCAGATCCCCGACGTCATGCCCTTTGCCGGATGGCCCGCGAAGTGGTCGTTCCCACGCCGCTCGAACAACCAAATCAGAACGCCAACGAATAACGCAATACCGAGCAGCACCAGGATCGCCTGGACGAAATTGAAAGAGACAAACGTGCGCAGCACGGCAAGCCAGTTCGCGAGGCCCCCTCGGACGGCGACGCCGAGGCCCGTCTCGTAGAACGGCTGCGTAAAGTCGCTGGTCCGCGCACGTGGCGCCGTGACGGTGATGGCGGCCACGGCGGCATCCGCCGTTCCGCCGGTGGTCGCATTGAGAAGGTCCTGCACGGTCGCTACCTCGACCAACCGGTAGCGCAGGTGCAGTTGCGCGGCTATCCGACTCCACAAGTCGATGCTGATGCCGTGCCAAGAGCCGTCGGGCGCCTTCATCGCAAAGGGAGCAGCCTCCTTCGTGGCGACGACGAGTTCACGGTCAGGCAGCGCTTGGCCCGTGTCAGCCGCCATCGCTGCGGGCGAAAGGCCAACGACCGCGCAAAGCACCGGGAGCAAGCCGGCTATCGTCAGGACCCTTGCGAACGATACGAGGTCAAAACCACGCAACCAAGGAACGATCCTCGGTTTGTGGAACGACATACCTGCCGCGTGGCGCCCGTTCGTCTTTGAAGACATGGATGACCTGCGGATCCGGTCGCTCTCCCGGCCATCGCGTCTCGACCGATTTTTCCGGTGGAGCCGAGAGCTTCAGTCCGTCACGCGAGATAGCGGACCTGTCGTACCATCGATCGGCTGGGATGCCAAACGAGGGCCCGCCACGGCAGCTCGCAGGCGGTCAATCCTTCGCCATGATCTCCTTGAGCACCTCCTCCGGGACGGCGATCGAGACGCCGGCGCGCTCCTGTTGCAGCAGCATCGGCGAGCGTGAATCCCGCTCCGCCCAGCCGCGGTTCAGCGCCTCCGTCATGTCGGCGAGCGCCAGTTCGGCGAGCCGCATCGGCACCTTGTTCTCCCGCGCCAGCGCGGTCGCGAGCGTCATGTCCTTGTGCGCGAGCTTGAGCGCGAAGGCGGGCGGCTCATACTTCCCGGGCAGGAACTGGTCGACCAGGCGGTCGAACATCCGCCGCCGCCCGAGCGCACCCTGACGCACCGCCTCGAACAGCGGACCCGGTTCGAGGCCGGCCTTGACCCCCATCGTGAACACCTCGGCCATCGCCGCCTGCACGGCATAACCCGCGCAATTATGCACCAGCTTGGCGATCGAGCCGGCGCCGATCGGGCCGATATAACGTGCCTGGTCGCCGAACCCGTCTAGCACCGGCTTGAAACGTTGATACATCTGCTCGTCGCCGCCCACCCAGATGGCGAGCTTGCCGCTCGCCGCACCCGCGGGGCCGCCGCTCACCGGCGCGTCGAGCATGGATTTGTTTTGTTCAGCAAACAGCGCACTCAATCGCCGCACCAAGCTCGGCGCGTTGGTGGACAGGTCGAAATACGCGCCGCCCGGCTTCAATCCTTCCAGGATGCCGTTTGGCCCGAGCGCCACCGCTTCGACCTCGGGCGGTCCCGGCAATGAGGTGAACACCACCTCCACTTGCTCGGCCACCGCGCGCGGCGAGTCAGCCCACACGGCGCCCGCCGCGAGATGCCGCTCGGCGGCGGCGCGGCGCACGTCATGCACGACCAGCTTGTGACCGGATTTCTGCAGGTTCGCGGCCATGCTGGCACCCATCGTGCCGAGGCCAATGAAACCGACTTGCATGGCTCGCCTCCCCGAACTGTCGCAACGACTATTTGTTTTCCTCGAACACGCCCTTGGCGATGTTGGCGGCACTCATCGCCGCCGGCCAGCCCGCGTAGAACGCGACATGCGTGATGAGCTCGCTGAGTTCTTCCTGCGTCACGCCGTTGTGCAGCGCGCGTCCGAGATGGCCCTTGAGCTGCTCGGGCCGGTAGGTCGCGACGAGCACCGCGCAAGTGATCAGGCTGCGGTCGCGCTTCGACAGTTCGGGCCGCTCCCAGATGTCGCCGAACAGGACTTTCTCCGTGGCGTCGATCAGCTTGGGGACGACGTCGCGGACGCGATCACGTGCTTCGCTGGTAGGTGCCTTGGCCATTCGGTTCTCTCCCGTGTGTGGATCGACGAGCAAGCCTATTGCGTCCGGGCAGGCTCGTCACCCCTCACCTGAGCAGCGTTTCAGGTCGAGTTCTTTGGTGCCGGTTTCCGATCGGAATAAGGCCAGAAGTGGTCAATGCGACCTGGCTGACCGGCAACTGAGCGATGGTTGTTTGCCGGTTGTCCAAAACTCTTCCAGCACCACGGCCAATTCGGATGCATCAATCGCTCGGTGTTCGTAGGTCGCCGCTCGTCTCTGCAATCTAAATTCCGCATTATTCAAGCGGCGCTTCAGTTTGTTTCGGAGTGACCCGTTCGAACTCGTTATCGATCGAAAACCGGAGAATCACGCGCACTTTCTTTCCTTTGCCCGCACGAGTGGTCGTGCGTGGCTTCAATGCTTCGATTCAAACTGAAGGATCGTCATTCCCCATGCCGAGATACGCGCGACGCACGCGGTCATCGGCCATCAGGGTCTGATACGGCCCCTCCATCACGACGCGCCCGGTCTCCAGCACGTAGCCGCGATCAGCGAGTTCCAAGGCCTCCGCCACGCGCTGCTCGACCAGCAGGATGGTCAGCCCGTCCTCGCGATGGATCTGCGAGATGCGCTCGAAGATCGTGTCGGCAACCGCCGGCGCGAGACCCATCGAGGGTTCGTCGAGCAGCAGCAGGCGCGGCGCCGAAGCCAGCCCGCGCCCGATAGCCAGCATCTGCTGCTCGCCGCCCGACAAGGTGCCGGCGAGTTGCTGCGCCCGCTCGTGCAGGATCGGGAACAGCGTGTGAATGCGCTCCAGCGTGTGCTTCCATTGCCGGCGGCCGGCGGCGGGATAGGCGCCGAGCTCCAGATTCTCGCGCACCGTCATCGTCTTGAACACCTGCCGCCCTTCGGGGACGTGCGCGATCCCGAGATGCGCGCGCATCGCCGCCGGCCGTTTCAGGAGCGGCGCGCCGTCGAAGCTGATGGTGCCCGACTGCGCCGGCACGATGCCGCAGATCGTCTTGAACAAGGTGGATTTGCCGGCGCCGTTGGGGCCGACGACGGTGACGAACTGGCCTTCGGCGACCGTGATCGACACCTCGGTCAGCGCGCGCAAACCGCCATAGGCGACCGTGAGCCCGGCTACGTCGAGCACCGGTTCAGCCATTTCTTGCCGAGATAGGCCTCGATCACCTCGGGGTTTTCGACCACTTCGCCCGGCGCGCCGCTGGCCAGCACGCGGCCGTGGTCGATCACCAGAAGGCTGTCGGCGACGCGCATCATGGCGTGCATCGTGTGCTCGATGATAGCGATCGTCATGCCCTCCGCGCGTAGCCGCTGCAACGCCGCGAGCACTTCGTCGCACTCCTCGCGTCCGAGCCCGGCAAGCGTCTCGTCGAGCAGCAGCAGGCGCGGCCGGCCGGCCAGCGCGCGTGCCAGCTCCATCAGGCGCAATCCCTTGTTGGTGAGCTGACCGGCTGGGATGTCGGTGAGATGCGAGAGCCCGACTCGGTTCAGCGCCTCCGCCGCCGCGCGCACCGCCTCCTCGTCCGACAGCCCCGCGCCGTATGCGCCGACCACCACGTTGTCGAGAAGTGGCAGGCGTGGAAAGCTACGGACCACCTGGAAAGTTCGCCCGACGCCCATGCGCGCGATCTGGTGCAGCTTGCGTCCGACCATCGCCTGCCCGTCGAGCGTCGCCGTGCCCTCATCGGCGGCGAGCACGCCGTTCAGCACGTTGAACAGCGTCGTCTTGCCTGCGCCGTTCGGCCCGATGATGCCGAAGATCACGCCGCGCGGCACGGTGAAGCTCACCTGATCGACAGCGCGAAGGCCGCCGAACGAGCGTGACAACTCGGACACTTCCAGCAGCGGCGTTCCATCGGGCGTGGCGACCGGCGCCGTGGCGGCAATCGGCGCAACCGGCAGCGGCGCCGGCACGGCGAGGGCAGGCTTGCGGAAGCGATCGCGCAGCGTCCAGAACAGGCCCTCGGGGGCGAGCAGCATGATGACGATGATCGCTAGGCCGTACACGACGCCCTGAATGCCAGGGATGACATTGCCGAGCTCCGCATTGAGCGTCTCGGCGAGCGGGATCAGGATGGTCGCGCCGATCAGCGGCCCCCATACGGTCGCGACGCCGCCGAACAGGGTGACGACCAGCGCCTGCGCCGAGGTCAGCACGCCGAACACCGCATCGGGTGTCACCACGAGCAGCACGCAGGCATAGAGCCCGCCCGCGGCCGCGCCCATCGCGCCGCTGACGATGATAGCGCGCATCTTCCACAATCGCGCGTTGATCCCGGCGGCTTCGGCGGCCAGCTCGTTCTGCCGGATCGCCATCAACGACAGGCCGAAGCGAGTGTTCTCCACGGCGATCGAGACGCCCATCGCGAGCAGCAGCAGTCCCACCGCGATGACCGTGTAGATCCGCGGGTCGCTGAATTGCAGGAACGCCGCCGGGTTCTCCCGCTTCATCGGCAGCGAGACTTCCTGGAAGCCGAGATATTGCAGCACGTAGAGGATGGCGAGCGGATAGGCGAGCATCGACAGCGCGAAATAATGGCCGCGCAGCCGGAAGGTAGGCAGGCCGATGACGAACGCCGCGACGGCACCCGTCACCATGCCGAGCGGGATGCCGAGCCAGGGTGTAAGATCCCAGTACACCAGCGCGAGCGTGACGGTGTAGGCACCGAGCCCGAAGAACGCCGCGTGGCCGAACGAAACGAGGCCGGTGTAGCCGGACAATACGTTCCACGACAGGCCCATCACCGCCCAGATCGGCACCAGGGTCAGCATGAGCTGATAGTAGCTGTTGCGCACCAGCGCGCAGACGACGAGATAAACGACGCTGAAGATTCCCAGCGCTATGAGGTCGCGGCGGACCTTGGGGCGCGCGCCCGGTCTCATAAATGTCCCCTCATGCGCGCTCCGCCGAGCGGCCGAACAGTCCCTGCGGGCGCAGCAGCACGATCAGCAGGAACACCACGAAGATCGCCGCGTTTTGCAATTGCGTCGGCAGCACGAGGGCGGAGAATTGCTGCACGAAGCCGATGGTCAGGCCGCCCCAGAACGCGCCCAGGATGCTGCCCATGCCGCCCAACACGACCCCGGAATACATGATGATGACGAAGTCGAGTCCGACGAACGGGGTGAAGGACAAGTACGTCGCGATCAGCCCGCCGGCGATCGCGGTGATGCCGCTGCCGAGACCGAACGCGATGCGGTAGGCGCGATCGACGTCGATGCCCATGTAGGTCGCCGCCGTCGGGTTGTCCGCCGCCGCGCGCAGCGATCGGCCGAGCCGGGTGTACTCCAGCAGCAGATAAAGTCCGACCGCGACCGCGACGGCGACCAGCGCCGCGATCGCGCGGGCCTTGTTGAGAAAGATCGAGGCGTCCGCGATGGTCGGCCCGATCTCCCAGGCGCGCGACGAGAGCGGCGTCCGCACCGCCTGCGGCGTGGAGCCGAGCGCGATCAATCCGCCATTCTGCAGGATCAGCGACAGGCCGAGCGTCACGATGAGTTGCCCGAAATGTCCCTCGTCGAGCGACCCCGTGGTGCGCAGGCCGGAGACGCGCGCGATGAGGAATTTGTGCAGCAGCGCCCCGCCGACGAACAGCACCGGCCCGGCGGCCAGGGCGGCGACGAACGGTCCAAAATAGGGTCCGAGAAACGCCAGCACGCCCCAGCCGCCGAACAGGTACAGCGTGACATACATGCCGAGCATCAGCAGCTCGCCCTGCGCGAAGTTCACCACCTTCATGACACCGAAGATCAGGCCGAGCCCGACGCACATGAGCCCGTAGATGCAGCCGATGGTGATCCCCGCCGCGAGCGCGTTCAGCACGTTCTCGACGAGGATCTGCGCGTCACTCATGCGCGTGTGTCCGGCGCCAGCGCCGCCTGGTTTGCTCCATCTCCCTCGGCCTCTTATTTCCGCTGACGCGGCATTGGTCGTTGCGTGCCTTATCGCTTGCCCGCGCGGGATCGTCCAGCCTCCCTTGACGGTGCGCGCGCTGCCTCTCTACGGTTCGCGCTCGACGCGAGATCGTGCAACCGCCGCGATGACCGACTGGAGCCCGCGCCCGGCGCGTGCCCCGGCGGTCATTCGCGCCCTGAAGAGGCAAGATGACCGACAGCTTCACCCCGCGGAACCCGAAGACGATCCTCGATCGGATCAAGGCCGGCGCCGAGCGGTTCGAGACGCCGTGCGGGCAGGGCGTCATGGTCTGGCACGTCTGGGGGCACGGTCCGGTTCTCGCGCTGCTGCATGGCGGCAACGGCTCCTGGCGCCACTGGGTCCGTAATATCCCTGTGCTGGAGCGGCAGTTCCGCGTCGTGGCACCTGACCTGCCGGGGCTCGGCGAGTTGGACCAGGCACCATCGCCGCCGACCCAGGACGGCATCGCGCGGATCGTCGCGGACGGTCTCGACGCGGTGATCGGCACGGAGACGCCGTATCATATCGCGGGGTTCTCGTTCGGCGGGATGATTAGCGCTCTGGTCGCCGCGCTGCACGGCGCACGTGTCGGCTCGCTGACGGTGAACGGGCCGGGCGGGCTCGGCGGCCGCGCCCGCACGCTCGACCTCGTGCCGGTGCGCGACAAGATCGGCGCCGAGCGCGCCGCCGGTCATCGGATCAATCTCGCCAGGCTGATGATCCACGATCCGACGCATATCGACGACCTCGCGCTGGAGATTCAGGAATGGCACTCGGTGCGCAACCGGCTGCGCACACCACTGCTGTCACGCTCCATGTCCACCGCCGAGGCCTTTGCGCGAGTTTGCGCGCCGAGGGTGAACGCGATCTACGGTGAGTTCGACGCGCCCGCCTATCCACGGATCGCCGAGCGCGAGGCGCTGCTTCGGAGCATCCGCCCCGATCTCGATTTCCGCGTCATTCGGGGCGCCGGGCACTGGACGTCGTACGAGGCCGCCGAGACATTCAACGCCACATTGCTGGAGATGCTGCGGCTATCCGGCTGAGGAATATCGGGAGGAAGCCATGCCAGCGGCGGAAAAAACCGGCCCAGGAGCGATGATCGGCACCGCCGGGCCGGGAATGCTCGCCGGCCTGCGGGTGATCGAGGTCGCGGACGAGTTGGCGGAATACACTGGCTTGCTGCTCGCCGGCCTTGGCGCGGACGTGGTGAAGATCGAGCCTCCCGGCGGCAGCCCGACGCGACGGATCGGGCCGTACCTCGACGACCAACCACACCCCGAACGTTCGCTATTTTTCTGGAACTACAATCGTGGCAAACGCTCGGTCACGCTCGAACCGCGAGAGCCGGCCGGGCGTGACGCGCTGCTGCGGCTGCTGGACAACGCCGACATCCTGCTCGATTCCAGCTGCGGCGATCTTAACGCCGCACTCGGTCTCGACCGCGCCGCGCTCGGCCAACGCTTTCCCAAGCTGATCGTAGCGCGTATGACGCCGTTCGGCGACACCGGCCCTTGGAGGGATTTCAAGGGTTCCGACCTCATCCATCTCGCACTCGGCGGCGAGATGATGAATTGCGGCTACGACCCCGATCCCGCCATGAAATACGACACACCGCCGATCGCACCGCAGGTGTGGAACGCCTATCACATCGCCGGCGAGCAGCTCGCGGTCGGTGTCGTCGCCGCGCTGCTGCACCGCCACCACAGCGGCGACGGGCAGGACGTGTCGGTCGCGGTGCATGAGGCGGTGGCGAAGAACACCGAGCTCGACCTGATGCACTGGGTGATGCGCCGGGCGCCGCTCTACCGGCTCACCTGCCGGCACGCCGCCGAGGTCAAGACGCACGTGCCGGTGATCGCGCACACCAAGGACGGGCGCTGGTTCATCACCCACGGTACCGGCCCGCGCGAGCTCGCGAACCTCATCCCGTTCCTCAACGAATACGGCATGGCCGCCGATCTCAAGCCGCCCGATGCCAGCGTCGATCTGCGCGGTGCGCGCAACGTGCCCGGCTCGACCGGCAGCGACGAGGGCAAGTCGCACATGCTCGAGGTGATCCAGCGGTTCATTCGCGCGCACACCTACGAGAACGTACCGTGGCGGAAGGCGCAGGACGCCGGGCTGCTCTGGGCGCCGCTGCGCAAGCCGCACGAGAACGCGCTCGACGAGCACTGGCTGCGGCGGCACACCTACACCGACATCGAGCACCCCGAACTTGGCCGCTCCTTCCGCTACACGACGAGCAAATGGCTCAGCACGCACACCAGCTGGCAATCCGGCAAGCGCGCGCCGTTGGTCGGCGAGCACACGGCGGAGGTGCTGGGCGAGGCGCCGCGCCCGCCCGTTGCGGCGCGGCCGCGCGCGCCGGTGACTCCGATCCTGTCAGCCCGGAAAAGACCGTTCGCGCTGCAAGGCATCCGCATCCTCGATTTCTCCTGGTTCCTCGCCTCGGCCGGCGGCACGCGGCTGCTCACCGGGCTGGGCGCGGAAAGCCTCAAGGTGGAGTGGAAGGCGAACCCTGACACGCGCATGGCGGCAATGGCGCCGGTCGGCGGCCGCGCGGCGCGCGAGCTTGCCACCGGGCCGCTGCCGGGCGTCACCGATCCCGACATGGGCGGCAATTTCCACCACAAGAACGCCGGCAAGCGCGGCATCTCGCTCAACGTGCGCGATCCGCGCGGCCTCGCGATCGCGAAATCGCTAGTGAAGATCAGCGACATCGTCGCCGAGGGTTTCTCACCAAGCGTGCTCGAGCGGCTCGGGCTCGGCTACGACGTGCTGCGCGACCTCAAGCCGGACATCATCTACGTGCAGCAGGCCGGCATGGGCGCGCACGGCGTGTACGGTCGGATGCGTACCGTGGGGCCGGTGGCGGCGTCGTTCGCGGGAACGTCGGACATGTCGGGCTTGCCGGAACCCGCGATGCCTGCCGGCTGGGGCTACTCGTTCCTTGACTGGATGGGCGCCTACAGCTTCGCGCTCGCCATCTTGGGCGCGCTGCACCACCGCGCGCGCACCGGCGAGGGCCAGTGGATCGATGCATCGCAATGCGAGGCCGGGCTGTTCCTCAACGGCGTCCCGGTGCTTGACTGGTCGGCGAACGGACGCGCTTGGATGCGCTACGGCAATCGCTCGCCCTACAAGCCGGCCGCGCCGCACGGTGCCTTCCGCTGTGAGGGCGAAGACCGGTGGATCGCGATCGCTTGTTTCACCGACACAGAGTGGGATGCGCTGGTGCAGGTCGCCCGACACCCGGAATGGCGACACGATGCACGCTTCGCCACGCTGCAGGCGCGGCTGGCGCATCAGGACGAACTGGATGCGCTGGTAAATGCCTGGACGCGCACGCAGGAGGCGCGTGACTGCATGGATCGTCTGCAACGGGCGGGCGTTCCGGCCGGCGTGTGCCAGGACGCGGAGGATCGCTGCGATCGCGACCCGCAACTCGCCGAGCTGCAATGGCTGACGGAGCTGACCGGCACCAAGATCGGCCGCTGGCCTGTCGGCGAGCTGTCGATGAAAATGAGCGCGACACCGCCCTACGCCGGCGGGATCATCGACCGCGGGGCGCCCTGCTACGGCGAGGACAACGAGCATGTGCTGACAAATCTGCTCGGCTTGTCGCGGGATGAGGTGCGGACGCTCGCCGCCGATGGCGTTATCTGAGGAGAATGCCATGCAGGAGCTGAAGAACAAGGTTTCGGTGATCGGCGTCGGCAACACGCGCTACGGCGCCTTTCCCGAACTCGACGAGTACGGCCTCGCCGCGCGCGCGTTCCGCGACGCGGTGGCGGATTGCGGCATTGCCAAGGACGAGATTGATGGGCTCGTGGTATGCCGCATCCCCTACTACGCGCGCATGGGCGAGGTGCTCGGCATCGACCCGCGCTGGACGCTGACCCTGCCGCCGCATGGCCGCATGTCCGGCATCGGCATCATCGAGGCGGCCACCGCGCTCGCCGCCGGCCACTGCAAGCACGTCGCCTTGATGTACGCCAATATCGGCCGCTCGCGCCGGGTGAACTACGGCGGCGACGAAAGCCCCGGCACGTGGGACCCGTGGGGCATGACCTCGCCGGGTGCGGCCCATGCAATGATGTTTCGCCGTCACATGGAGCTGTACGGCACCACCACGCGCCAGCTCGCCGAGGTCTCGGTCGCCATCCGTCACCACGCCTGTCTCAACCCCGACGCGGTGATGACCAAGCCGATCAGCATCGACGATCACGAGGCGGCGCGGCCGATCGTGCTGCCGCTGCGGCTGCTCGACTACTGTCTCATCAATGACGGGGCGGTGTGCCTGATCCTGACCTTGTCCGAGCGCGCGGGCGATTTCGCCAAGCCGCCGGTGCGGATCGCGGGCTTCGGGGCACGGGAGCAATTTCGCGGCTCCTCGATCTCGAACTTCGACATCAATTTCTGGCACGACGCGGTGAGCGAAGCGGGCAGGCAGGCCTACGCGATGGCGGGCGTGTCGCAAGGCGATGTGAGCGCGCTGATGGCGTACGACAATTTCAGCCCGACCGTTCTTTTCAGCCTGGAG
Source organism: uncultured Alphaproteobacteria bacterium (assembly GCA_963795435.1). Classification (GTDB taxonomy): domain Bacteria; phylum Pseudomonadota; class Alphaproteobacteria; order Acetobacterales; family Acetobacteraceae; genus JAFKFI01. Next base: position 375,780 of record CAWCHV010000007.1, on the reverse strand, counting down.
GGGCTTGGTTTCTGCAAGCAGGGCGAGGCAGGACAATTCGTCGAGGGCGGCACGCTCAAGCTCGGCGGCAAGCTGCCGACCAACACCGATGGCGGACACCTCTCGAACTCCTACATGCAGGGCTGGGCGCTCAACGTCGAGGCGGTGCGCCAGCTGCGCGGCGAGTGCGGCGCGCGACAGGTTGCCGGCTGCGAGGTCGTGCAATATGTGCAGGCCACGCCCTGCACCCGCACCATCATCTACACCCGGGCGTGACGGAGCAGGCCATGAGCAGCTACGTGAAGCCGCTACCCAAGATCGATCCGCTCAATCGTCCGTTCTGGGACCACGCGCGCGAGGGCCGGCTTGCCGTCCAGGTCTGCAACGCTTGCAAGGACGCGCATTTCCCGCCGTCGCCCGTGTGCCCGAACTGTCTGAGCGAGGACCAGGGCTGGCAGCCGGCGAGCGGTCGCGGCACATTGGAATCCTGGGTGGAATTCCATCGCGCCTACTGGGACGGGTTCAAGGACGATCTGCCCTACAGCGTGTGCCTGGTGCGTCTCGCGGAAGGTCCGCTGCTGGTCAGCAATCTCGTGGGTGACGCCACGCGGGCCAAGCTCGGCGCGGCGGTGAACGTGGTGTTCGAGCGAGCAACCGACGAGGTGAGATTGCCGAGATTCGCGCTCGCCTGACGCGGGTTCAGCTGCGGCTGCACGAGGCGCCGCCCAGCACGCAAAACGACGCGCAATGCGGATGGTTGAGCGCCACCGCGCCGCTCGCCTCGGCGAGCGTTCGTCCGAGCTCGAATTGCGGATCGTAGGGCAGGAGGGTGCAGGCGACGATCGACGGCGCGGCGGCGCCTTTGCGCTTCACCACCATGCGCGCGCTGGCGCACATCACGCTGTCCGGTGCGCGATGCAGGATGCCCCAGCAGGCGGTGGTGATCTCCGGCACGTCCCGCGTGGCGTCCATCTCCGGGAACAGCATCAGCCGGACCGGATCGTGCGCGTCGATCGGCACGCCGAGTTCCGCGAACAGGCGCGCGAACCCGTGCCGCACCACGTCCTCTGACTCGCCGCAGAGCAGCCTTCCCGCGACATGCACCTTGAAACCGCTCCGCACCAGCCAGAGCAAGCCTTCGATCGTCGGTCGCCAGGTACGCCGGCCGCGCTCTTCCTCGTGCACCTCCGGACCGTAATGGTCGATCGAGATGCGGATGGTGAGTGCCGCCCCGTAGCGTTCGTTGAGCGCGAGCAGCCGGTCTGCCATCCTGCGCATCGGCTTCATCGCGTTGGTCAGCACAATGGCATCGAGCCCGCGGGACAGCACCGCTTCCAGCATGTGCGGCAGATCGCGGTTCATGCACGGTTCGCCGCCGGTGAAGCCGAACAGTCGCGTCGGCAGGCGGCGCGCCGCGATCTCGTCGAGATAGGCGACGACCTCCGCGAGCGTCAGATAGGCCAACCGGTCGTTGCGCGGCGAGGATTCGATATAGCAGTTCCGGCAGGTGAGGTTGCAGAGCGTGCCGGTGTTGAACCAGAGCGTCTCGAGCGACTTCAGCGCGACGGTTGCGCGCGTTTCTCCCCTGGCCGTAACGGCAGGATCGCGGAACTTCGCCGGGTCGAGCGGAGGGTGGACAACCGCGTCCATGTGTCAGATCACCTTTGCAGCTCGCAGCCGTTGCAGGTCATCGCCCGAAAATCCGCAATCGCGCAGCACCGCGTCGGTATCGGCGCCGAGCGCGGGCGCGGCTTTGCTCGGCAAGGCGTCGCTGGACCGCACGGGCGTGGCGATCATCTGCACCGGTCCCGCACCGGGCCGCTCGAACTCCCAAAGCCGATCCTGCTCGCGCACGAACGGGTTTTCCAACGCAGCGCGCAAATCGTGCACCGGCGCGGCCGGGACCTGGCCGGCGAAGTGCTCGAGCCATCCGGCGGTTGTCCGCGTCGACAGCGCGCCGTCGAGCAGCTCGTTGAGCAGCGCGCGGTTCGCCAGGCGCTCCTTGAACGAGCGGAAACGCGCATCCTCCGCCCATTCGGGCCGACCGATGCGTTCGCACAGGATCGGCCAGAACTTCTCCTTGTTGCACATGATGAAGATGAAGCCGTCGCGCGTGCGGTAGAGCTGAACTCGGCACCAGCGAAGGATGCGCCGAGCGCGGTTCGCGGCCCTGCACATGGCCGCTGTTGAGGAACCACGTGCCGAGATAGTTCAGGTTCTGCAAGGCGGTGTCGAACAGGCTCACATCCACGTCGCGCCCGACGCCGCTGCCGCGGGCTTCGAGGATGCCGGAGACCAGCCCGAAGGCGGCGAACAGCCCGGTCATCAAATCCACGATCGACAGGCCCATGCGGGAAGGGGGACCGTCCGGCTCGCCGGTCAGCGAGAGATATCCGGCCTCGGCCTGCATCAGGTAGTCGTAGCCCGGCCAGGACGCGCGCGATCCGGTGCGGCCGTACGCGGAAAGATGCGCGCAGACGATCTTCGGGTTGGCCGGCGCCAGAGCCTCATAGGTCAGGCCGAGCTTGGCCGGAAGGTCGCCGCGCAGATTGTCCATGACGCCGTCCGCGCGCCGCACCAGCGCGTGCAGCACGTCGTGCGCGCCGGGCTGCTTCAGATCGAGAGTGACGCTTCGCTTGTTGCGGTTGAAACTGTGGAAGAACTCGCTGTCGTCGCGGTCGAGAAAAAATGGACCGACGCGGCGTGCCATGTCGCCGCCGTCATTTGGGTTCTCGATCTTGATCACCTCAGCGCCGAGATCGGCAAGCTGCATGGAGCCGTACGGACCGGCGCCGTATTGCTCGAAGGCGATGATGCGCAGTCCGGAGAGCGGACCGCTCACACCGGGTTCCGTTCAATGAGATGGCGGGCGATGATGATGCGTTGCAACTCGTTGGTGCCTTCGCCGATCACCAACAGCGGCGCGTCGCGATACAGCCGCTCGACGGTGAACTCCTTCGAGTAGCCGTAGCCGCCGTGGATCCGCATGGATTCCAGGCTGACATTGACCGCCGCCTCGGTGGCGAACAGCTTGGCCATGCCCGCCTCCATGTCGCACCGCTCGCCGCTGTCATAGGCCCGCGCCGCACTCTCCACCAGCAGGCGCGCGGCCTGCACCTGCGTCGCCATGTCCGCCAGCTTGATCTGGATTGCCTGGTGCTGGCAGATCGGCTTGCCGAAGGTTTTCCGCAGCTGGCTATAGGACACAGCCTCGTTCAGCGCCGCCTGCGAAACGCCGACGCCGCGGGCGGCGACGTTGATGCGGCCGAGTTCCAATCCGCCGAGCGCGTGCTGCAAGCCGCGCCCCTCCTCGCCGCCGATCAGCCGGTCCGCCGGGATCACGTAATTGTCGAACACCAATTCGGCGGAATCGATGCCCTTGTAGCCGAGCTTTTCCAGTTTGCGGCTCACCGTGAAGCCGGGGCCTTTCTCGGCGAGGAACAGGCTCATGCCGCGATGGCGCGGCTGGATCAACGGATCCGTCTTGACCAGCAGCGCGAAGCATTGGCCGTGGATGCCGTTCGAGATCCAGGTCTTCACGCCGTCGATGACGTAGTGGTCGCCGTCGCGGCGCGCGGCCGTGCGGATCGCCTGCAAATCCGTGCCGCAATCCGGCTCGGTCAGCGCCAGCCCGCCGCGCATCGTGCCGGACGCGAAGCGGGGCAGGAATTCCCGCCGCTGCGCCTCGGTGCCGAAGCGCTGCACCGCGGAGGACATGATGAGATGGGAATTGAAGATGCCCGAAAGCGACATCCACACGGTCGAGACCCGCTCGACGATCTTCGCGTAGGTGCCGCAGGACAGGCCGAGGCCGCCATATTCGGGCCGGATCACCGCGCCGAACAGGCCGAGTTCCTTCATGTGCTCGACGATCTCCTCGGGGTAGATGTCGTCGCGTTCCAGGGCGTGCACGTACGGCTTCACGTCGCGGTCGAGGAAGCGCGCGACGCTGTCGAGGATCAGGCCCTCCTGCTCGTTGGTCTGCGCTGCATCGGAGGCGGCCATGCTGTCTTCCATCCATTCGACGAAGCGCGAGCGTTGACGAGGGCCGACGGGCCGTCAAGGGCACGCTTGACGTGCGCTTGACCCGAGCCGGAACCGGCGGCTAGCTGTGCCAGGCGGAGGGTCGCAATGGTCGGGATTGCCAAGGAGGTCGGGCCGCAGCGTTATCGCGAGAGCTTCGGCCGCTACTACGAGGATTTTGCCGTGGGCGACGTCTACGAGCACCGTCCGGGGCGGACCATCAGCGAGGCCGACAATACCTGGTTCACCCTGCTGACGATGAACCAGCACCCGCTGCATTTCGACGCGGCCTACGCGGCGAAATCGGAGTTCGGACGGCCGCTGGTCAATTCCTGCCTGACGCTCTCGATCGTCTCGGGCATGAGCGTGTCCGACATCAGCCAGAAGGCGATCGGCAATCTCGGCTGGACCGACATCAAGCTCCCCGCGCCGGTGTTTGTCGGAGACACGATCTACGCGGAATCCGAGGTTCTGGCGAAACGCGAATCCGCCAAGCGGCCGACGCAGGGCATCGTCACCGTTCGCACGATCGGCCGAAAGGCCGACGGCACCGTGTTCATGAGCTTCGAGCGCACGGTCCTCGTGCCGAAGCGCGGTCACGCGGTCGACGATCGCGCGGAATATTGAGCGAACTTGACGTCCGGCCGCTCGCCTGCTGAAACGAACCGCTTTCACACTTCCTGGCGGGACATTCTGATGAAAACCATGCCTTTCGCGAGCCTCGCCGTTGCTTGCCTGGCGATCGCCGCAATCTCCCCGATCCCGGTGCTGGATCCCGGCACCGCCTGGGCGCAGGCCGCCGGCATGGGCGGTGCCGGACAGTCCAACACCGTCACCGTGCGCGCCAGGGTGAAGGCGATCAATCAAAAGACCCGGAAAGTCACCTTGGTCGGACCGCAGGGAAACACCTTCACGGTCGTTGCCGGCGAGGAGGTGCGCAACCTGCCTCAGGTCAAGGCCGGCGACACGGTCGTCGTGCATTACCACTCGTCCGTGGTCTTTGTCCTCGGGGCGCCCGGGACCCAGCCTCCCCCGGATACGATGAGTGTCGGGGGCGGTCGCGCGGCGCCGGGACAGATGCCGGCCGGCGCGGCGGGCACCAGGCTGGTCGTGACCGGGCTCGTTGTCGGGGTCGATCCGGTCGCGCACACCGTCTCTCTGGTCGACCGGTCGGGCGGTGCGGTACGCACAATCGATGTGGTCGATCCGGAGCGGCAGAAGCAGCTCGACCGGATCAATGTCGGCGACACGATCACGGCGGTGATCAGCGAGGCCATCGCCGTCGCGGTCGAACCCACCCGGTAGCGACACGGCGGCCGGCGGCTTCGATTGGCCGCCGGCCTCCTCGCCGGTCGTTCCGCTAGATCGGATCCCAGCCGAACACGTCGCCGCTGCGGTCGAGCGGCATGAAGGACGCTTCCATCGCCGGCAGCATGTGCTCGGCGACCAGTTCCGGGGTCCAGCCTTCGCTGCGATGCACGCTGCGGATCGGCCTCGGCGAGCTGAACAGATAGATCTCGTTGTGCCGCGTCCCGAACACCTGGCCGGAGACGTTCTTCGCCGCGTCGGAGGCGAGGAACACCGCGACCGGCGCGTTCTTGTCCGGGGTCATCTGCTGGATTTTGGCGATGCGCGCCTGCTGCTCCGGCGTGTTGACCGGGATCGAGCTGGTCATGCGGCTCCAGGCAAACGGCGCGATGCAGTTGGAGCGCACGTTGTACCGCTTCATGTCGAGCGCGATCGACTTTGACAGCGCGGTGATGCCGAGCTTGGCCGCCGAATAGTTCGCCTGCCCGAAATTGCCGATCAGGCCCGACGTGCTGGTGATGTGCACGAAGGCGCCGCTCTCCTGTTTGCGGAAATGCTCGGCCGCGGCGCGGCTGGTGAAGAAGCTGCCATTGAGGTGTACGCCGATCACCGACAGCCAGTCCTCCGGCGTCATCTTGTGAAAGATCACGTCGCGCAGGATGCCGGCATTGTTCACCACGACGTCGATGCGGCCGAAATGATCCATCGCGGACTGGATGATCTTCTGCGCCGAACCCCATTCGGCGACCGAATCGGTGTTGATCTCCGCCTGTCCGCCGCGTTGCTCGATCAGCTGCTTGGTCTGCTGTGCCGGGCTGTCGGACTTGCCCTCGCCGGACAGCGAGGCGCCCACGTCGTTGATGATGATCTTGGCGCCCTCGGCCGCCATCATGATGGCGATCTCGCGGCCGATGCCGCCGCCCGAGCCGGTAACGACCGCGACCTTGCCTTCGAGCATGTTAGCCATGTCATCCTCCAACGATCCTGGCCGCGAGGTTAGGCGGGTGCCGGTTGCTTGTGAACCCCGCGTCCCGCGCTACGATGGCCCGACAAAAGAACGAATTGGGGAGGCTTCGATGATCCAAGTATCGCGGCGCGGCGCTCTGGCGCTGGGTCTCGCGGCGGCGTCGGGCGGCGCGGCGCGGGCCGAGAAGAAATACGCGCCCGGCATCACCGACAGCGAAATCCTGATCGGCTCCACCCAGCCGTTCAGCGGACCGGCCTCCTCCTACAGCACGATTGGCCGTTGCCACGCCGCGTATTTCGGGATGCTCAACGAGCAGGGCGGGATCAATGGGCGCAAGATCAAGCTGATCCAGCTCGACGACGCCTACACGCCGCCCAAGACCGTGGAACAGACGCGCAAGCTGGTGGAACAGGAAAAGGTGGCGTTCATCTTCGCCCAACTCGGCACGCCGACCGGCATGTCGACCCGGAAATACCTGAACGATCACAAGATACCCGACGTGTTCGTCGCGTCGGGGGCCACCCAGTTCTTCGATCACGCCCATTTCCCGTGGGTGATCGGCTGGCAGCCGAGCTATCAGATCGAGGGAAGGATTTACGCGAAATACGTGCTTCAGACCAAGCCGGACGCCAAGATCGCCGTGCTGGCGCAGAACGACGATTCCGGCCGGGACGCCCTCAAGGGAATGCGAGACGGGCTTGGCGACAAGGCGGAGAAGATGCTGGTCTCCTCCACCACCTACGAAACCACGGATGCGACGACGGATTCCCAGGTGCTCAGCGCCCAGGGCTCCGGCGCCGACGTGTTCTTCTTCTGGGGCATCCCGAAGTTCTCCGCCATGACCATCCGCAAGGTCTACGACGTAGGCTGGAAACCGACGTTCATCGTCGGCAATCCGGCTTCCTCGGTCGCCACCGCGCTGATCCCGGCCGGGCTCGACAAGTCGGTCGGCCTCGTCACGACCGCCTATATGAAGGATCCGAACGATCCGCAGTGGGAGGGCGACAACGGATATAAGGACTGGAGCGCCTTCCTCGCCAAATACTATCCCGAGGCGGACGTGAAGGACCTGAACGTGGTCTATGGCTACTCCCAGGCGCAATGCCTGGAGCAGGTGCTGCGCGGCTGCGGCGACGATCTCTCGCGCGAGAACATCATGGATCATGCGTGGCGGATCGACTTCCAGCCGCCCATGTTCCAGCCCGGCGTGCCGTTCAGCGTGAAGCCGGGGGATTTGTCCGGGATCAAGAAGCTCCGGCTGGTGCGCTTCGACGGCAAGGCCTGGGTGCCGTTCGGCGAGCCTGTGGGCGCCTGACCGCGACGCGGTTGCAGCCGGGCCATCCGGCCCCAACCTCTTGACCTGACACGGCCGATGGGCCATCTCCTGGCAATCAGGACCAGATGGGTCCGATTACCGTTTCCGGTGCTGTCATGCTCAGGTTGTCCAAGCTGACCGACTATGCCGTGGTCGTGCTGGTGCGCCTCTCGCGAGGCGACGCGGTGCAGACCTCGCCGGGGATCGCCGGAGCTACCGGCATCCCCGAGCCGACCGTGGCCAAGGTGCTGAAGGCACTGTCCGGCGGTGGGCTGGTCGCGTCGCAGCGCGGCGCGCGGGGCGGCTATCGGCTGATGCGCCCGCTCGGTGCGATCCCGATTTCCGATGTGATCGCCGTGGTGGACGGGCCGATCGCGCTCACCGCCTGCGTCGAGGGCGCGCTGACCAATTGCGAGTCCCAGGAACTCTGCCCCATGCGCGGCCGCTGGGACCCGGTGAACGATGCGATCCAGCAGGCTCTGGCGAACATCACGCTGGCCGACATGCAGGAGGCGTCGATCCCGCGCGCCTTCCGAGTTCCGCCCGCCCGGGTCACGCCGCCAGCTCCCGCCGAACCCGCCGCATAGGATGATTTGATGCCTGCCGTCAGCGAAACCCTCGACACCCTGCAGTCCGTAACCAAGTCCGGCTACAAATGGGGTTTTGAGACCGACATCGAGATGGACCTCGCGCCCAAGGGGCTGAACGAGGACATCATCCGGCTGATCTCGGCCCGCAAGGAGGAGCCCGCCTGGCTGCTCGCCTGGCGGCTGAAGGCGTTCGAGGCATGGAAGGCGATGCGCGAGCCGCATTGGGCGCGCGTCGACCATCCGCCGATCGACTATCAGAACATCCACTACTACGCCGCGCCGACCAAGAAGGCCGGCCCGAAGAGTCTCGAGGAAGTCGATCCGGCGCTGCTGGCGATGTACGAGAAGCTCGGCATCCCGTTGAAGGAGCGCGCGATCCTGGCCGGCGTCGAGCCGGCCGAGGGGGGCGGAGAGAGCAACATCGCGGTGGATGCGGTGTTCGACAGCGTCTCGGTTGCGACCACGTTCCGCGCCACCTTGGAAAAGGCCGGCGTGATCTTCTGTCCGATCAGCGAGGCCGCGCGCGAGCATCCCGAGTTGCTGCGCCAGTATCTCGGCACCGTCGTGCCGACCGGCGACAACTTCTTTGCTGCTCTCAACAGCGCGGTGTTCACCGACGGCAGTTTCGTGTTCGTTCCCAAGGGCGTGCGCTGCCCGATGGAGCTGTCCACCTATTTTCGCATCAATGCTCGCAACACCGGGCAGTTCGAGCGCACGCTGATCATCGCCGAGGAAGGCAGCTACGTCAGCTATCTGGAAGGCTGCACCGCGCCGCAGCGCGACGAGAACCAGCTGCACGCCGCCGTCGTGGAGCTGGTCGCGCTCGATGACGCGCGGATCAAGTACAGCACGGTGCAGAACTGGTACCCGGGCGACGCCGAGGGTCGCGGCGGCATCTACAATTTCGTCACCAAGCGCGGGCATTGCCGGGGTGCCCGCAGCAAGATCAGCTGGACGCAAGTAGAGACAGGGTCGGCGATCACCTGGAAGTACCCGTCCTGCATCCTGGAAGGTGAGGGCAGCGTCGGCGAGTTCTACTCGGTGGCCGTCACCACCAACCGCCAGCAAGCCGATACCGGCACGAAGATGATCCATCTCGGCCGCGACACCAGCAGCACGATCGTCTCGAAGGGGATCAGCGCCGGGCGATCGAACAACACCTATCGCGGGCTGGTGAAGGTGCTGCCGACGGCGAAGGGCGCGCGCAATCACACCCAGTGCGACAGCCTGCTGATCGGCGACCGATGCGGCGCTCACACGGTGCCGTATATCGAGAGCCGCAACCCGACGGCGAAGGTGGAGCACGAGGCGACCACGTCGAAGATCTCCGACGATCAGATGTTCTATTGCCGCCAGCGCGGCTTGTCCGAGGAGGACGCGGTGAGCCTGATCGTCAACGGGTTCTGCAAGGAAGTGCTCAAGGAATTGCCGATGGAGTTCGCGGTCGAGGCGCAGAAGTTGCTCGCCGTGAGCCTCGAAGGCTCGGTCGGCTGAGGGGGCGCGGCGATGCTCGAAATCCGCGGACTGAGCGCGACCGTCGAGGGCAAGGAAATCCTGCGCGGCATCGACCTCACGGTGCCGACCGGCGAGGTGCACGCCATCATGGGGCCGAACGGCTCCGGCAAATCCACGCTGTCTTACGTGCTGGCGGGCCGCGAAGGTTACGAAGTGACAGGCGGCAGCGCGACGTTCGACGGGCGCGACCTGCTGAGCCTGGAGCCGGAGGAGCGCGCGGCCCTGGGGCTGTTTCTCGCGTTCCAGTATCCGGTCGAACTGCCCGGCGTCGGCAACGCCAATTTCCTGCGCACCGCGCTGAACGCGACGCGGCGCGCGCGCGGCGAGAGCGAACTCGACGCGGTGCAATTCCTCAAGCTGGCGCGGGCCGAGGCCAAGCGGCTGTCGATGCCGGATGACATGCTGAAGCGCAATGTCAATGTCGGCTTCTCGGGCGGCGAGAAGAAGCGCAACGAGGTGCTGCAGATGGCGCTGCTGCGCCCCCGGCTGGCGATCCTCGACGAGACCGATAGCGGCCTCGACATCGACGCGCTGAAGATCGTCGCCGACGGCGTGAACGCGCAGCGCGGCCCGGATTTTTCCTGCCTTGTCATCACGCATTATCAGCGGCTGCTGGAGCACATCGTGCCGGACCGCGTGCATGTGCTGGCCAACGGCCGCATCATCCGTTCCGGTGGCCCGGAACTGGCGCACGAGCTGGAAGCGAAGGGCTATGCCGGCATGGTGGCCGAGGCGGCATGAACGTCGCGCTGAACCGGGAAGAACTTCCGAAGGGCGAGCAGGGATTCCTCGCGCGCTTCGAGGGGCTTCGTGGCCGACTGCCCGGCGACCGCGCGGTGCGCGCCGCGGCCGCGGCCGCGTTCCGGGATGCCGGCTTGCCGACCTTGCGTGACGAGGCGTGGAAATACACCAACCTTCGCGCGCTGGCGGAAACGTCGTTCCACGAGCCGCTGACCGAGTTCGCGGATTGTGCGCCGCTGCTGGAGCGGCTGCCGGCGCTCGACGGCTCGCGGCTGGTGTTTTTCGATGGCCGGTTTCGCGCGGATCTGTCGACGGTTCCGGGTCTCGTTCGGGTCGCGACGTTCGCGGAGGAGCCCGATTTCGGGTTGCTTGCTCGCCCGGACCGCCATCCGCTTGTGGCACTCAACACGATGCTGGCCGAGGACGGCGTGATCGTCGAAGTTCCTGCCGGCGTGGATGCCGGGTTGCTGCAACTGATCAGCCTGGCCGCTGACGCGCATGGCCGGCCGGTGGCTTTCCATCCGCGTCACACGATCCGCGTCGCGCGAGGCGCGCGGCTCGTGCTGCTGGAGATGTCGGTGGGGGAGGGCGCGTACCTGCATAGTCCCGTCACCGAGATTGACGTGGGCGAGGGCGCGACCTTGGTGCATGTCCGGCTGCAGGACGAAGCCCCTAGCGGGTTTCATCTCTCGACCCTGTACGCGAAGGTTGCCGGACGCGGCGTCTACGACTGCTTCGGACTGAACATCGGCGCGCGGGTCTGCCGCACGGAAATCCATGCGCGCCTGACCGGTCCGCACGGCGTCGTGCATCTGAACGGGGCGCAGCTTCTCGGCGGTCGACAGCATTCGGATTTCACCACGGTCGTCTCGCACGACGCGCCCCACTGCTCGTCCCGCCAGACGGTGAAGAATGTACTCGCCGGGCGGTCGCGTGGCGTGTTCCAGGGCCGCATTGAGGTGGCGCGGGCCGCGCAGAAGACCGACGGCTATCAGATGAACCAGGCGCTGCTGCTGTCGCCGGAAGCGGAAGTGGACAGCAAGCCGGAGCTCGAGATCTTCGCCGACGACGTGAAGTGCAGCCACGGCGCCACGGTGGGCGAACTCGACCAGGAGCAGCTGTTTTATCTGCGCACGCGCGGCATCCCGGAGCCCGAGGCGCGCTCCATTCTGGTGCGCGCGTTTCTCGCCGAGGCGCTCGACCTGATCGACAACGAGCCGGTGCGGGACGTGCTCGATCGGCTGGTGGAAAGCTGGTGGGAGAAACAGGCCGCATGAACGTGACCACGCCCATTTTGGCTCCCGGTATGCTGGATGTCGCGCGCATCCGCGAGGACTTCCCGATCCTGCGCGAGACGGTTCGGGGCAAGCCGCTCATATTCCTCGACAGCGCCGCTTCGGCGCAGAAGCCGCGCGTGGTGATCGACGCAATGCGCGAGACGATGGAGACGCAGTACGCCAACGTGCATCGCGGCCTGCACTGGATGAGCGAGCGCACCACCGACGCCTATGAGGGCACGCGCGACGCCGTGGCCGCGCTGATCAACGCGCCCGACCGGCATGAGATCGTGTTCGTCCGCAACAGCACCGAGGCGATCAACCTCGTCGCCCACAGCTACGGGCGCGGCATCCTCAAGCCCGGGCAGGCGGTGCTGATTTCCGGCATGGAACACCACTCCAATATCGTGCCCTGGCTGATGCTGCGCGACACGCACGGCATCGAGCTGCGCGTCGCGCCGATCACCGATGCGGGCGAGCTCGACATGGCCGGATTCGAGGCGCTGCTGGCCGATGGCAAGGTCGGGCTGGTGGCGATCACTCATATGTCCAACGTGCTCGGCACCTACACGCCGGCGGAGCGGATCGTGCGGCTCGCTCATGTGCACGGCGCCAAGGTGCTGTTCGACGGCTCGCAGGCGGTGGTACATCGTCGCGTGGACGTGCAGGCGCTCGACTGCGACTTCTACGCCTTCACCGGGCATAAGTTGTACGGCCCGACGGGCATTGGTGTGCTGTGGGCGCGCCGTGAGCTGCTGGAACGGATGCCGCCCTTCATGGGCGGCGGCGAGATGATTTCCTCCGTGAGCTACGAGCGCGCGACCTGGGCCGAGGTGCCGCACAAATTCGAGGCCGGCACGCCGGCGATCATCGAGGCGATCGGTCTCAAGGCCGCTATCGGCTATGTGCGGTCCATCGGCTATGAGGCGATCGCCGCGCACGAGGCGTTACTCACCGACCACGCACTCGCACGGCTCTCCGCCATCGAAGGTGTGCGTATTCTCGGCCGCGCGCAGGATCGCGGTGGCGTGGTCTCCTTCGTCCTCGACCGCGCGCACGCGCACGACGTCGCCACCTTGCTCGATCGCCAGGGCATCGCGGTACGGGCGGGTCATCACTGCGCCGAGCCGCTGATGCGCCGCTTCGGGCTGGAGAGCACGGCGCGCGCCAGCTTCGGCATCTACACCACGCGGGAGGAAATCGACGCGCTGGCCGACACGCTCGAGCGCGTGCGGGAGTTCTTCGCCTGATGTTCGACGATCTGCGCGATCTGTACCAGGAGGTTATCCTCGACCACGGCCGTAGGCCGCGCCACGCGCACCGGCCGGAGCGCGTCGACGCGACTGCCAAGGGCGACAACCCGATGTGCGGCGACCGGGTGCAGGTTTTTCTTCGCTACTCGCCGGACGGCACGATCGCGGAAACCGGCTTTGATGCGCGCGGCTGCGCGATCAGCATCGCTTCCGCGGATCTGATGGCCGAGACGGTGCAAGGGCGGACGCTTGACGACGCGCGCGCGCTGTTCGCGGCGTTCCGCGAGATGGCGCGTACTGGGCTTTGTCCCGAGTGCGATGGAGACAAGTTTGAAGAGCCGCTGGAACGGTTGCAGCCGCTGTCCGGCGTGCATGAGTATCCTTCGCGGGTGAAATGCGCCACGCTGCCGTGGCACGCGCTGGTCGCCGCACTCGCCGGCGAGAAGGAGTTCGAGCAGTGAATGAGCTTTCGCCCGGAGCGGCGACGCACGGCGCCTGGACGCCGGATGGCGAGACCGAACCGAAGCTGAGCGAGGAAGCGGTCATCGAGGCCATAGCGACGGTCTACGATCCGGAAATCCCGGTGAACATCTACGAGCTTGGCCTGATCTACGCCATTGACCTGCACGATGACGGCCGGGTCAAGGTGGAGATGACCTTGACCGCGCCGGCCTGCCCCAGCGCGCAGGAACTGCCCGAACAGGTGCGCGACGCGGTCCTCGCCGTGGCCGGCGTGACCGGCTGCGAGGTCGAGACGGTCTGGGACCCGCCCTGGGATCCCAGCCGGATGAGCGACGAAGCCCGTCTGCAGTTGAATATGTTCTGACCAAGCCCGATCTCGGAAGCACCATGAGCACCACGATCGAAACCCGAAAGCCCCGCCGCCCACTGCCGCAGTTGATGACCCTGACCGACGCGGCGGCCGATCGCCTGCGCCGGCTATACGCGAGCGGGCAGGAAGGAATGCTGCTGCGCATCGGCGTGAAGTCGAAGGGCTGCTCCGGCATGTCCTACGACATGTCCTGGGTCGAGGCCGCTGGGCCTGCCGACGAGGTCGTCACCGACAAGGGCCTGACCGTGCTGGTCGACCGCAAGGCCTCGCTGTTCCTCATCGGCACTGTGATGGATTACGAGACGAAGCATCTCACTTCCGGCTTCACCTTCACCAACCCCAACGAGAAGGGGCGGTGCGGCTGCGGCGAGAGCTTCCACATCTAGGGGCTTTCACGCGGATCGCCCTCGCCGTCACAGCGGGGTCTACCGCGGGGGACTGCTCTTTCGCCTTTCCGGGAGGGGTGTTGCGTTGCGCTTCTCCAGAAACGCTTGGGCGCTTCTCTCACCTTCCGCGATCAGGCGACCGATGTTCTCGGCGCTCCGGTCGATCTTGCTTTCGAGATCGAGCGTCCTCTGGATCTCGGGCGATATCTCGACGCATGGAATGTGATAGGGCTTGTCGGCGTCCGTGTGGAACGACTTGGGGATTCGGATCGGCGATTTGACATAGAATTTGTCCAGGAACTCGGGCCGGATCGCGTCCAGCACGACCATGTCGTTGAGCATTTCCAGATGGCGCAACTGCTGGAATAGCGAGATGTTCCCTTCGAGCTGGTTGCGGCGGTCAAGAATGTCGTCCGGCCGCACCGGTACCGCATCGCACGCCGTGGGATTGATCTTGATCAGCCAGATCTCCTCCGGGACGTTCTCCTTGCCGACGCTGTCCGGTCTGATCATTTCGCTGATCGGCGGGTTGTCGGAAAACAGCCCGTCCCAGAAGACGTCCTCTCCGATCGGGACCGCCGGGAAGATGCTGGGCACCGCGCAGGATGCGAGAATGTGCTCCATGCGGATCGGCTCCCGCGCCGAGATGAACTTCGCAAGCTTGCCCGTAGTGACATTGGCCGCGCCCAAGATCAGGACCGGGCGCTTCGCGCGCGGTCCCCATGAGGCGATCTCGTCGAAGTCGATGTGCGATTGCAGCAGCGCCGGGAAATTCCTGAAGACCTCGCGGTGGCCGGCCGTCACCAAACCCGCCATCGCCTGCATCAGCGGCGAGGAGGGGCTGAACGCCATCGTGGGAAGCAGGCCGCTATTGCTCATCCGCAGCGACTCGACGACGAACTGGTTGAAGCTCTGCTCGGCCCAACCCTGCGCCGAGTTGTCCTCCCAGAAGCGCATGAGCCGTCCCCAGACTGGGTCTTCATCCTTCTCGAAGGCGTACCACACCAAGGCGGCGCAAATCGCCCCGCCGGATGTCCCGCTGATGCTGACTACCTCGAATTCCTCGCGGATATTCGCCTCGCAGAGCGCCTTCAGCACGCCGGCCGTGAACGCGGTCTGACTGCCCCCGCCCTGGCACGCTATCGCGATCTTGGTCCTGGCCATCACGCGCTCCCTTGCTCGCGCCGTGTTCAGATATCCGGGCTCACGGGTCAACCTTCTCGGTAGCGATGGCGGTCAGGGCCGGCAGCCCTCCCTCCCGGTTTGGGACGCCACGCATCGTCGCGGGATTCTCGGCTCATCTCCGCCGCCAGGTAGAACGATACGGTACTATGGGAAACGGAGCGCCGCGTGTCCGAAGCGCGACTATTTAGCGCACCCGGGTCGGCTTAGCGCACCCGGGTCGGCGCAAGAAGCTTTCGAGGAGGTGTCCGCATGGCCGATCTGCTCGTCATCGAGTACCCGACCGAAGCCCAGGCTGAGGACGTTCGCCGCAAGCTGCTCGCGATGCAGAAGGAATACCTGATCGACCTCGGGGATGCCGTCGTTGCCGTAAAGCAGCCGGATGGCAACGTGAAGCTCAACCAGCTCTTCCAGCCGGTCTCGTCCGGCGCCGCATCGGGCGCGCTGTGGGGCGCTCTCATCGGCATGTTGTTCCTCATGCCGCTGGCAGGCGCGGCGCTCGGTGCGGCGTCCGGCGCGCTCAGCGGCAAGCTGACTGATCTTGGCATCAACGATGCTTTCATGCGCGATGCCGCCAAAACGCTGCAATCGGGCAACGCGGCGCTTTTCCTGCTGATCCGCAAGATGACCACGGACAAGGTCATCGCCGAGCTCCGGGGCAGCGGCGGCACCGTGCTGCGGAGCTCCTTCGACGAGACCAAGGAAGCCACGCTCCAGGCCGGCCTCGCCGGAACTCCGGCAGCGGCCGCGAGTGGCTGATCGGCCGGCCGGCGGGCACCGCGTGGGCAACGCCGATCCTCGGGGCCAAGCGGTCGGCGCCGCGAGTTCGTGCCGCGCCGCGTCGCGCGGCCAACCGCCGTCTGGTCCGGTCGGGCGTGGTCGCGCTGACCGCCGCTGGCCTCTTGGCCGGACCGGCCAAGGCGCAGTCGCTTGACGAACTGAAGCAACAAATCGAGGCGCTGCAAAAAAGCCAAGCCCTGCAGCAGAAACGGATCGACCAGCTCGAGTCCGCCTTGCGCCAGTCGACGAAGGAGGCGGCCCGGCAGGCGCCGCGACACGCCAAGGCGGCCATCGCGCGGGCGCCGCCGGCCCCCGCGCCGGCGGCGGCATCACAAGACACCGCGCGACAGGCCGCCGAGGATGCCCGACGATCCGCCGCGCAGGCGAGGCTGGCGGCGACCCAAGCCCAGCAAACAGCGAGCCAGGCCAAGGAAGCGTCGGCGCAGGCGATTACCGACGCCTTCACGCCGTCTCCCGACAAGCCGCCCGGCACGTTCCGCATTCCCAACACGGGCGTGTCGGTCCGGATATACGGTCAGGTGAAGCTCAATGGCTCGTGGGACCTGACGACGTTCAATCGCGCCGATGCGCTGACGGCGCAAACGATCGCGCTCAGCGGCAGCGCCGCCGCGCGGACCGGCGGGGATTTCCAGGCCAGCGCCCGTCGTTCGCGGATCGGCTTCGAGTCCTGGGCGCCGACCGACACTGTGTTCGGCGAGGTGCACGCGCTGGTGGAGATGGATTTCGCCGGGCAGAACACCGACCTGACCACGCAGGCCACCGCCAACTCCTACACGCCCCGCCTGCGCCGGGCGTTCGTCGATTTCGGCCAGCCCGAGGGATGGGGCGTCGTGCTTCTCGGCCAGGAGAACTCGCTGTTCAACGACGCCGCGATCTTTCCGCTGCAATGGCTCGCCGACTGGACGCCGGGCGCCATGAGCGGCGTCCGCCAGGCCCAGGCGCGATATACGTACGGCTTCGGCGACGGGATCACCGCGTCGCTGGCGGTGGAGAACGGGTATTCCGACATCGCGACGTCGACGGGCATCAGCTTCCCGGACTCGAATGGTGGCGGCGGGTTCGGCTTCAGCAATTCCCCGGACTTCACGGCGCGGTTCCTGATCCGTCAGGACTGGGGCCAGTTTGCCCTGCGCGGCGTGGTGCGCCCGCAGATAGAGCTGAACAACCAGGGCGCTATCGCGCCCGGCATGGCCTTCGCCAAAAGCACGAGCGGGTGGGGCATCGGTGCGACCGGCAATCTGAACCTTTTCGACAACCGCGTGATCCTGATGGCTACCGGCAACTACGGCGAGGGCATCGGGCGCTACCTGGACGCTACCTCGAACGGCTTCGGCGCGGTCTCGAACACCGGGCTGCCCGGCGTCGTCGACCCCAGACTGAATGCCGTGCGGGTGTCGGCGGGCCTGCTCGGGTTGCAGTTGAACTACACGGCGACCCTCCGAACCAATGCGTCGTTGTTCGGCGCGTTGCTCGACTATCCTAGCTATGTCGCACAATTCGCGGGCTGTGCCGGCACGATCGGGGTCGGCACTTGCAACCTGGTGAACCGCTCGCTCTGGGGCGGCTCGGTGAACCTGATCTGGAGTCCGGTGAGGATGATCGACATCGGCATCGAGTACCAGCACATCGAGCGAACGCTGCAATCAGGCAATAGCACCGGCAACGATGGCGGGAAGGCCGACCGGGTGCAGGTCTCCGGGATAGCCCGGTTCTGAAGTCCGAGGGAGCTTGGCGCAATCCGAAGATGGAGACGGTCACGACGGGTCGCGGGGGTGATGCAATCCGTGCGAGGATCGGATGCGTCGATCAAGGTCCGCCCGAATGCGCGCGCTCGGACTCCAGTTCGTTGAAGTATTTCGCGTAGTCGTGTTCCGTTCCCGTATAGACGCAGCGGCAGCCGGCAGGGTCGGAATAGAGCACGGTATCGACGCCGTTGACCGGCCGATGCGTGAACGTGTTGGCGGGCAGCGCCTCGGCATTCGGCAGGGTGTCGGCCGCGGCCGGCTTGAATCCGGCTTGGACCAGAGCCTGGCGATCCTGTCTGGCGACGACCGAGCATCCTGCCAGGTTCAGCGCGGCGGCAAGGATGGCGATACCGGCGATGCGGCAGGTCGGGAAATGGTTTCGCTGAGTCATTCCGCGATCTCTTGTCTGTGGCGGCCCAGTCCATCGTTCCGGAGGCGCATGGCTTGCCGAAGCAGGCGCGCCAATGACGAGAGACGAGATCGTATCACGCGCGAGGTTCGGCGCACCATGCCTCGATCCGCACCCGAAGTTGAATCGCGATCGTTGCCGCACCTGCTTCACTCCGGCACCGAGGGACGCCATGCCGGTCGCTAGCGGCAACGAGACCCGGCGCGCCGTGATCGCGCGGGCGGTGAGCTTCGTCGTTCTGTGGCTGGCGCTCGCCGGGCCTGGGCTTGCCGACCTGCCGGCCGGAGCGATCGCGGCGGCGGCCGCCACCTGGGCCAGTCTGCGCCTTCTGCCCCCGGGTACGTGGCGCTTTCGCCCCGCCGCGTTGGCGCGGTTCGCGCTGCGCTTTCTGGTCCAGTCGGTGGTCGCCGGCGTCGATGTCGCACGGCGCGCGCTCGACCCGCGGCTGCCGTTGCGCACAGGCTTCGTCTCCTATGCCCCGCACCTCGCGCCGGGTCCGGCGCAATCCGCGTTCTGCACGCTGACCAGCCTGCTGCCAGGGACGGTTCCTTGCGGAACGGATGAACGGGGCGCGCTGGTGGTTCATTGCCTCGATGTCGACCAGTTCGTCGTATCGCAGTTGGCGAAAGAGGAGGCGCTGTTCATCCACGCCTGTGGGGGCGATCGCGGAAATGGCTGAGTTCCTGCTCGCAATCGCCGTCTTTGTTCTGGCCACGGTCGCGTTGGGCTTGGTCCGCGTCCTGCGCGGGCCTGCCGATGCCGACCGGATGATGGCGCCGCAGTTGCTCGGCACGGGTGGGATCGCGGCGCTGCTGCTTCTAGGCGCCGCAACCGGGATGCCCGGCGCGATCGATGTCGCGCTGACGTTGACGCTGCTCGCGGCGTTCGCCTCGGTCGCCTTCGTGAAGGGCGGCTCCGACCCGGCGGAGAGCGATCCCGACGAAGGCGGCGGCGGATGAACCTGGCGCTCGACACATTCACCGTTGTTGCGGTTTCACTCGGTGCGGTTTTCTTTATGGCGGGGGCCATCGGGCTGCTGCGCTTCCCCGATACGCTGACCCGTCTGCATGCGCTGACCAAGGCGGACAATGTCGGCCTCGAACTCGTGGTGCTGGGCCTTCTGCCGCAGGCCGAGGGACCGCTCGCCGCCGTCAAGCTGATCGTCGCCTGGCTGCTCGTCCAGTTGGCCAGCGGGACCGTGTCGCAACTGATTGCGCGCGCGTCGCGGCGCGCTGGGCCATCGACATGACGTTCGCGCTGGCGGTCGATTGTGGCTTGACCGTACTGGTCCTTGCCATGGCCGTCTGGACGATCGCCGCGCGCGCAACCTTCCCAGCGGTCGCCGGCTTCGTCGCGTACGGATTGCTGCTGACGCTCGTCTGGATGCGGCTCGCCGCCCCGGATGTGGCGCTGACGGAGGCAGCGATCGGCGGCGGCTTGACCGGCGTGCTGTTGCTCGGCGCGACGTCGCGCCTGCGCGCCGCCGAGCCGCCGGCGGCGGCCGAACGGCCGAGCGCGCCGTTCCGCCTGGTGATCGCCGTGCTGTGCGCCCTGGTCTCGGCGGCGATCGCGGTGGTCGTGCTGCTGCCGCCCGATCCCGCGCCCACGCTGGCGGCCCAGGCCGCGGCGAAACTCTCCATGACCGGCGTCGGCAATGCCGTGACAGCGGTTCTGCTGGCCTATCGCGCGCTCGACACGCTGCTCGAATCCGCCGTCCTGTTGCTTGCCCTGGTGGGCGTCTGGTCGCTGACGTCGGACCGCTTCTGGGGCGGCGCACCCCGGAGCCTGGCACTCCGGCACCGCGACGGCGCGCTTTCCCTGCTCGGACAGGTGTTGCCGCCGATCGGGATAGTGCTGGGGGTCTATATCGTCTGGGTCGGCGCGGCCGCGCCGGGCGGCAAGTTCCAGGGGGCCACGATCCTGGCGGCCATGTGGACCCTGACGATGATGGCAGGGCTGCAGGACCCGCCCGAGATCGGTCGGGCCTGGGTACGCCTGATCCTCGTCGCCGGCGCGGCGTTCTTTCTCGCCGTCGGGCTTGCCGGATTCTGGCTTGCCGGCGCGTTCCTTGCCTACCCGACCAGTTTCGCCAAGCCGCTGATCGTCGCCATCGAGGTCGCGCTGACCTTGTCGGTGGCCGCCACGTTGGGGTTGTTGGTTGCCGGTCCGTCAGCGCGTCCGGTGCGGACATGACCGGGGCGACATTGTTCGGCCTGTGCGCCGCGGCCCTCGTGGGCCTCGGGTTGTACGGCGTGATTGTGCAGCCGCAGGTCCTGCGCCGAATCGTCGCCTTCAATCTGCTCGGTGCGGGCGCCTTCCTGTTGTTCGGCGTCGTCGCGCGGCGCGGCGCCGGAGCGGGGATGGGCGGCGATCCGGTGCCGCAGGCGCTGGTGATCACGGGCATCGTGGTGGCGTTCTCCGCCACCGCCCTTGTCGTCGCGCTGTTGCTGCGGCTCCGCGCCGTCACCGTCGCCGAGGACGCCGATCGATGACGGCCGGCGCCGTCGCCCTGCCATGCGCCGGCGATCCGGCCGGGGTTCTTCTGGTGCTGGCGATCGTGTTGCCCACCGCCGGGCTGCTGCTCGCGCTGAGCGTCGGCGGAGCGCGTGCCGAGCGCGTCGCCTTGCTCTTTCTCGCGGGCGGCTTCGCGGTCGCCGTCGCGATCGTCAGCGAAATCTGGCGCACCGGACACGCCGTTTCCTACGCCCTGGGCGGCTGGACGCCTCCGCTCGGGATCGCGCTGCGCGCCGATGGGCTGTCGGCGGTGATGGTGATGACGAGCGCGCTCGTGGTCGGCGCCGTCGGACTGTTCGGCCGCGCCAGCTTCGCCGCGCCGGCGAAGGGAGTGGAAGCGCGCGCGCCGCTGACGTTCTGGACGCTGCTGCTGGCGGTCACGACGGCGCTCAACCTGATCTGGCTCGCCGGCGACCTGTTCAGCCTCTACGTCGCGCTGGAACTGCTGACCTTCACGGCGGTCCCGCTGGTCTGCCTCGATGGGCGCGCGGACACGCTGACGGCCGCGCTGCGCTACATGATGTTCGCGCTGATGGGGTCGGTGCTGTACCTGCTCGGCACGGCGCTGCTGTACAGCGCCTACGGCACGCTCGACATCGCGCTGCTGTCGGACCGCATCCGCCCCGAGCCTGCGGTCTGGACGGCGGCGGCGCTGATGACCGCCGGGCTGCTGGCCAAGACCGCGCTGTTTCCGCTGCATCTGTGGTTGCCTCCCGCCCATGCGGGCGCGCCGCCCGCCGCCAGCGCGTTGCTTTCGGCGCTGGTGGTGAAGGGCTCGTTCTTCCTGCTCGTGCGACTGTGGTTCGACGTGCTGCCGGGGCTGCCGGGCCGCGCGCCCGCCGAGATGCTGGCGGCTCTCGGGGCCGCCGCGATCCTGACGGGCAGCGTGCTGGCGTTGCGGCAGGCGCGTCTCAAGTTGCTGATCGCCTACTCGACCGTGGCGCAGATCGGCTACCTGTTCCTGATGTTCCCGTTGGCCGCCGGGCCCGCCGCCGCGTCTGCGGTGGCCGGCGGCGCGCTCACCGGCGGCATGTTGCAGGCTGTCTCCCACGCCACGGCGAAGGCGGCGATGTTCATGGCGGCCGGCGTGATTGCCGGCGCGCTTGGTCATGACCGCATCGCCGGGCTGGCCGGGACCGCCCGCGCGCTGCCGATGAGCGTGTTCGCCTTCGGGCTCGGCGGCGCGGCGCTGATCGGGCTGCCTCCGAGCGGCGGGTTCGTCGCGAAGTGGCTGCTGCTGAGTGCTTCGGTGGAGAGCGGCCAATGGTGGTGGGCCGCGGTCATGCTGACCGGCGGCCTGTTCACCTGCGGCTACGTCTTCCTGGTGGTCGGCCGGGCAATGGCGGGGACCGACCCTTCGGAGCCACGGGTCATCGAGGCGCCGCTCGCCGGCCAGGCGATCGCGCTGGCGCTGGCGGTGTGCTCGATGCTGCTCGGGCTCACCGCGCTCGGCCCGCTCGACCTGGTCCTTGTCGGCCGTCCGGGTGGCGCGGTGGTGGATTGCCGATGACCGGTGCGCAAGCGCTGCTTCTGGCCACCGTCGCTCTTCCTACGGCAATGCTGATCGCCTGTGTCGCGCCGCGCTTACGGGACGCGATGTGGCGGGCGCTGTGGCTCGCGCCGCTGCCGGGTCTGGCGGCCGCGCTGCTTGCCGGCGGGAGTTCGGTGTCGCTCGGAACCGCGCGGGCGCCGTTCGAATTCGCGCTCGACACGCCCGGCGCGATCCTGCTCGGCGCCGCGTCGGTGCTGTGGATCGCGGCCGGCGTCTACGCCGAGCGCGACATGCGCTCCGCGGGCAACGGCGGGTGGTTCGTGGTGTGCTGGCTGGCAACCCTGACCGGCTGTTTCGGGGCCTTCCTGGTCGCCGATATGCCGGGCTTCTACCTGTTCCTCGCCGTGATCAGCCTGGGCGCGAGCGGGCTGATCCTGCAGGGCAATACGCCGCAAGCGCGTCGCGCGGGCGGTATGTATCTGGCGTTCGCGCTATTCGCCGAGACTGGGATCCTGATGGGCTTCGTGCTGCTGGCGGCCGGGACGCCCGGAGGAAGTCTTCTCATGCGCGACGCGGTGGCCGCGCTGCCCGCGTCGCCGTGGCGCGACTCGGCGCTGGCGCTGCTGATTTTCGGGCTTGGCACCAAGGCGGCGCTCGTCCCGCTGCACGTGTGGATGCCGCTGGCATATCCTAACGCGCCGATACCGGCAGCCTCGGTGCTCAGCGGGGCGGTCGTCAAGGTGTCCATCATCGGCCTGATCCGCGTGTTGCCGTTGGATGCGGCGATGCCCGGTTGGGGCACCGCGCTGGCGGCCGCGGGCGTGTTCGGCGCGTATTACGGCGTGGCTGTCGGGCTTACCCAATCCGACCCGAAGGCCGTGCTGGCCTATTCGAGCGTGAGCCAGATGGGGCTGCTTGTCGCCGTGCTCGGAATGGGACTACGC
Organism: uncultured Alphaproteobacteria bacterium; assembly: GCA_963795435.1. Taxonomy (GTDB): domain Bacteria; phylum Pseudomonadota; class Alphaproteobacteria; order Acetobacterales; family Acetobacteraceae; genus JAFKFI01. The sequence goes on along the minus strand of CAWCHV010000007.1, from coordinate 352,507 downwards.
GCCGGCGACGGCGGGGCGGCGATGGCCGTCGCATTCGCCGCCGCGTGGCACCTGTTGGCCAAGGGCGGGCTGTTCCTGGCCGTCGGGGTGGGCAGCGGAACCGCCGCGCGCCGGCCGTGGTCGGTGCTGTTGCCAGCGGCGGTGCTCGCATTGGGCCTCGGCGGGCTACCGTTCACCGGCGGGGCGCTCGCCAAGCTGGCGACGAAGGCGCCGCTGGGCGACGGGGTCGTGGCGACCCTCTTCACACTGGCTGCGGCCGGGACAACGCTGCTGATGCTGCATTTCCTCCGCCGCGTCGCGTCGAGCGCCGCGTCGCGCCCCGGCAAGGCGCCGGCCGGGCTTGTCTTGCCGTGGCTCGGCATCGCGTTCGCGTCCATCGCGATACCCTGGGCGCTCTATCCGGCGGTGATCGGGCCGCTCTCCGCCGTGCTTGCCCCCGCTGCGCTGTGGGGGGCATTCTGGCCGGTTCTGGCGGGCGCGCTGCTGGCAATCGCGCTGCGGGCCTGGGGGCCACGCCTGCCAGTCGTACCGGCGGGAGATTTGGTGATCCTCGGGGAGCGCGCGGCAAGTGGCATCGGCGCGTGGAGCGTGGTGCTGGAGCGGGCGGACGGCATTCTGCGGCTCTGGCCGGTCGCGGGGCTATCGCTCCTGGCCGTGGCCGTCGCCCTCGGGGCCGCAATGCTGGCCGCGCGCTGAGGCCAAGAATCCAGCGGCTCAAAATGACCAGACGAGCGGCACCAGGAACGTGGCGACCACGAAGAACCACAGCAGCAGGGGCAATCCGAGCTTCCAATAGTCGCCGAACTCGTAGCCGCCCGGGCCCATCACCATGAGGTTTACCGGCGTGGCAACGGGCGTGAGGAAGGCGCCCGCGGCGGCAACGGTCACGCTCATCAGCACAGGGCGGGCGGACAACCCGAGGTCGCCGGCCGCGGCCACGGCGATCGGGATGATGATGAGCGCCGTCGCCGTGTTGCTGATCAGCTGGCCGAGAATGGCCGTCAGCACGAAGAGGCCGCCGAGCAGCGCGTAAGGACCGGCATCGCCGACCAGGCCCACGAGACCGTCCGCCAACAGCTTCGCCGCGCCCGTCTGGGACATCGCGGTCGACAGCGGGATCATCGCGCCGATCAGGATCACGGTGGTCCAATTGATCGAGCGATAGGCCTGATCGACCGTGACCACTCGCAGCAGGACCATGGCGCAGGCGGCGGCCAGCCCGGCGATGGCGGCCGGCACGGCTCCCGTGGCAAGCAGGAGCACCATGCCGAGCAGTATCACGATCGCCTGTTTCGCCCCGGCTCCCATCGGGACCGCCTGGCGACGGACGACCTCTGGCAAGTCGACGATGAGGACGTCGGGGGTAGCGAGCTGCTCGTCGAGCGCTTTCCATGTCCCTTGCAGGAGCAAGCTGTCCCCGGCGGCCAGTACCGGTCTCGCCCGGGCCCAGATCGTGGCCCCCGCGTTGCACCGCGAGTATGACGAGATCGCCGCTAGGGGTGACCATCCCCGGGAACACCGACTGCGCGATGAACACGGATCGTGGCGGGATCATGACCTCGGCCAGACCGGACGCCCGATTGAAGAGCGTGTCCGCGAGATCGGAGGCTCTCTCGGCCGAGCGGAACGCGAGCAGCTGATCGGTCGCGAGACTGCTCGCCGCCGCCGCGTCGCCGCGCACGACGAGGAAGTCGCCCGCGGCGAGCGCGCGCCCCCACAGCGGGCCACCTCCGTCACCGGCCTGGAGGGCGATCAGGGCCAGACCAGGGTATCGCGCGAGATCGACCGCCGTTGACCGAGCGCCGACATAAGGCGAACCTTCACGGATACGCAATTGGAACAGGCCATCACCGATCCGGTACTGCTCGACGAGCGTCCGCGCGTGCTTGCTCAGGTCCGGCGGAATTGTCCGGCTTCTGCGGTCCGGGAGCAGGCGTTCCCCGAACAGCACGATGATCGCCATGCTGCCGATCAGCAGGGGAATCCCGACATAGGCGAATTCGAAATAGCGGAACGGCGCCAATCCGGCGCCCTCCGCCGCTTCCGAGACGAGCACGTTCACGGGCGTGCCGGTGAGTGCCAGCATCGACCCGGCGTGCGAAGCGAATACCAGTGGCATGAGGAGCTGCGAGGGAGAGCGGCCGAGCCGGACCGCCATGACGACGACCACCGGCAAGAGGGCGGCTACCGCTCCGTTGACGCTGATCAACGCGGTGAGCAGGGACACGAGCAGCATGGTGAGCGTCAGAAGCCTTGTGCGGCTCTCGCCCGCCCGGGAGATGAGCAGCTGGCCCGCCCAGGCCGTCACCCCGCTGCAGTCGAGGCCCGCGCTGACCACGAACAGCGACGCGATGAAGATCACCGCCGGGTCTCCGAGGCCGCCCAGGGCGTCTCCCATGTCGAGAACGCGGGTGGCGTACAGCGCCAGCGCCGTCCCCAGCGCCACGAGGACGACGGGGATGCGGTTCCAGACGAACAACACCACGATTGCCGCGACGATCGCGAAGGTGATTGCGATGCTGCTCAAGGCGCGTGGTCCTTTCCGGTGTCCGGAACCGCGACCTCGCCGGAGCCGGCGCCGACTGGGTCGACCTGAACCGCTCTCACGAGTTTGGCGAGGCCCACGACCTCCACGCGGTCAGCAGCTTCTGCAGGAGTGTCCTGCGCGCCGCGACGCCAGCCGTCATGTCGCCCGTCCTGCTGTTTGAGGCTGGACGGGGAATCCGCCGCCCGCCTTCCTAGGTGGCACGCACCGTTCCGCCGCCAAGGGGTATCGCCCGATCCTCCGTGCGTCCCAGTGGCTGCGGCGGCGGATCGGCGGGGATCTCTCCGGGCTTGTAGTCAGGCAGTCGGCCGGCCGGAATGATCGACAACAGCGCGAGCCCGGCCATGACCAGCAGACCGATCTTGAGCGCCCTTAGCCGCGCGTCCGTATTGACACGTAGGGCCTCGGTTACCTGCTCGGGCGTGGCGGTCGTTCGCTGCATCACCGCGAGCAGCCGGTCGTTGCTGACGAAATTGACGTTGTCGAGGTTGATTTGCGACTGGATCTCGGGCGGCAGAAGCGGGTTCTCCGCAATGCCCCGCAGGACAGCGGCGCTCAGCAGGCCGACGAGCAGCGCGCCGATCACCGCTGTTCCGATGGCGGCGGCAAGATTGTTGGCGGTGCCGCGCAGCGAGCCGACGTCGCCCGCAAGTTCCTTGGGCGAGGCGGTCACCAAGACGTTGAACACGAGCGTCACCAGCGAGCCCTGGCCGATGCCGAACACCACCAGCCCGACCAGGACGGCGACCGCGCTCCAATCGTTGTGCACGACGAAGGCGAGCCACAGCAGGGCGACCGTGCAGGCTATGAAGCCAAGCCGAGCGATCTGCCGTGGCGTCAGTGTCTGATAGAAGCGGACGATCAGCATCGCCGAGAAGAACACCGACAGGTTGAACGGCAGCATGGCGATGGCCGTCTCGATCGGCGTGCGGCCCTGGATGATCTGAATGTAGAGCGGGACGGAGAAGTTCAGCGCCGCCTCGAGTGCCACGACGGTGAACATGGCGTATACCGCCGCGCGCTCCTCGCGGGACTCGATGACACTCAGATCGAGGAGCGGCGTCTTGCCGGATTGCTGCCGCCGGCGCGTCCACATCAGGAAGCCTTGCAGGAGCACAACGCCGATCACGATCATCGGCACCGCTGGCGACAGGCCGAGAATATCGAAGGGCGCGCCCGGGCTCGCCACGCCCAGTCCCCAGCGATTGAGGTTGTTGAAACCGAAACTGATCAGAATGATCGCCACCGCCGCGAGCACCACGCCCACGATGTCGATCCGCACTTCCGGCCGCGCCTCGTCGGGCTTGAGCTGGAAGCTCAGGAGGAACACCACCGCCGACATCACGATCAGGATGCCGAATGCGGGTCGCCAGCCGATGAAGGTGCCCAAAATGCCGCCAATCAAAAATGCGGCCACGCCAGCGCCGGCGCGCGCCGAGCCGAGCGCGCCGAGCGCGGTGGCCTGCTGCTTGCCGTGGTAGTTGTTAGCGATCAGCGCGACCAGCGAGGGCACGAGCGCCGCCCCGGCCGTTCCGGACAGCAACTGGGCGATCAGCATGACGGTCGCGGTCGGACTGAAGGTCATCAACACTTGGGCGATGCCGAACAGCACGACCACCGTGCGGAACACGCGCAAGGCGCCGAACCGTTGGTTCAGCTTCGCGCCGAGCATGACGAGGCCGGCAACCGCAAGCGAATACATCACGATCCCGGTGGCGACGGTGGTCGGCGGCACGTTGAAGCTGTGAACCATCCCGCCGATCGCCACCGGCAACGAGGCGACATTGAAGGACATCAGCGCCTGACCGAGAGCGATCGCGATCATCGGAACCCAGGATTCCTGGGTCTCGAGCGCCGGGATTGCACTTGTTCCCGCGGAAGATGACATGGCGTTTCGCCCTCCAGTTCGGTGAGCCTTGGTCGGCGGGCCTGTGCCAGCGACCGTCCGCTCAGTTCTCCGGCTGCGAGATAAAAAGATTGAGCCCGAGCGCATCGGCCAGGAAGTTTGCCACCAACTGACCCTTGACGCTGTTGCCCGCGCTATCGAGCGGCGGTGCGAAGGTTCCGAGGCCTCCCTTGCCCGGCGAGACCGTCACGATGCCGCCACCGATCCCGCTCTTGCCGGGCAGGCCGATGTCGAACAACCAGTCGCCCGAGGTTTCGTACAGTCCAGCGGTCGCCATCACCGCCAGCGCGTAGCGGCAACTCGCGGCATCCACGACGCGCCGTCGCGTGATCGGGTTGACCCCGCCATCGGCCAGGGCGGCCCCCATGACCGCGAGATCCTTGGCGCTCACGTTCAATGAGCATTGCTTCGTGTAGAGATCGGTGGCGTCCGCCGGGTCGAGGTAGACGCGGCCGTAACTCTGCAGCAGTCGGGCGATGCTCTGGTTTCTGAAATTGGTCTCGGAAGCCGACGTATAGACCTCGTCATTGAGTTCGAGCGTTCGCCCGGCAAAGGCCGACAGGCCGTCGCGAATGAACCGCCATTTCTCGTCCATCGTCGCACCGGGGACGAGACTGGTCGTGGCGATCGCTCCCGAGTTGACCATCGGATTGGTGCGGCCGTCGGGAGTCCGCTCGATGCCGGCCAACGAATTGAATGGCAATCCGGTGCTGTTCACGCCAAGCCTGTCTCGCGTTTCCTCGGGACCCAGGAGCTGGCAGACCAGGGCGAACACGAAAGGTTTCGACACGCTCATGATAGAGAATTCGTGCTCGGCCTCGCCGACCTCATGGAGACTGCCGTTGGTCTCGACGACGCAGATACCGAACAGATCGCTCGGCACCCTGGCGAGGGCCGGATACACATCCGAGTTGCGCCCATCCGTGTCCGCCTTGAAGCGCTCATGCGCTTCCTCGACCAGCAACTGCACCGTCTCGGGCGGCGGTAGATGTCCGGTGGATACATAGGGCTCGTGGACCGGCCCGCCGGTCCCAGGCTGCGTGTTCATGGGTGTCCCCGCATCGATCGGGCGCCGCCGAGGGTGGCCCTCTTGCTCATCCTTTGTAAGGACAATAGCGGTGCATACTGCGGCGGTGAGGGGCTCAGAATCCCAGGACGATACGCGGCGTCCCAACCGTTGCCCTGGCCAGCCGATAATTCTGTCCCGAAGATGGGCGCCGTGCAACGCCCGCCTGACGCCTTTGCCGGCTTCGTGATGATCTCCCCTACCGCGGACGTTGCGAGAGGTGCCAGCCCGAACTTCCGACGTTCAGCCCCCGGCGCGAATACGGCGCGCAACGATCGCCGTGGCCGGTTTTGAGGCGGCGAGCGCGGGCGCCGGCGGGTAGTCGCTGAGGAAGTTGCGCAGCGGCGCGGAATGGATGATGCCGGAGCGACCCGCCTCGATCAGCCGGTCCACGTCCTCGCGCCTGAGGGTCAGACCTGTCCGTATCGCCTGCAACTGCTCTTTGTAGGGGCTGTCCGGCAGGCCCGACAGCGAGACGTGGATGAGTTCGCCGCTGACGTCCTCGCATGGGAGGCCGTCGATCATCGGCGCTCGCGCGCACCGCGCCTGCTCGATAGCCGCGATGAACTCCCTCAACTGCTGATCGACGGTCGCAAGCGTCTCGAAGTTGAAGCGGTCGATCGTGACCCCCGCGACGAGGCCGAACAGGGAAAATATGCCGCCGACCACGCGGCGCTGCGCTACGCTGGAATCTTGTGATCCCTGCCCATCGACGCTGAGCACCAGCACCCGCCTAATGTGCTCCATACGGGCCGCCTCGGTTTGTGCGTGTTGTTGAGCCAGGGCCTGCATCTCGGCCCCGACGGCGCGCATGGCTAGGTTATCGGCCACGCCCCCGTCGACCAGATGCACATATTTCACGCGCTTGTTGTCGAGATAGCGTTCGGCATTTCTGGCTTCGTTCCCTATCCGCGATCGGGGATCGCTACGCTGCGCGTCGGTCACGCGCCGTAGCCAGCCTGGCCGGCGGCCAGCGCACGCGGCGGCGTGGTTGGTCAGGGTGACTGGCGAGAACAGCCCCGGAAAGCCGTTGGAGGCCGCGACCGCGCGGGCAATCGGAAAATCATCGAGATCGGAACAGATGAGGTCGAAAGTATCCTGGGTGAACAGGAGCGGCGTGCCGAAGGAGATGTCCGTGGCGCCGACGGCGACCAGCGGTCGACCGATCTCCTTCAGATCCGCGAAGCGGGCGCCGTGAAACATCTGCCTGTCGTAGACCTGCTCCATGAAGTCGTTGGTGCCGACCGTCGGATCGATCAGCCACGTCCAGTTCCACGGCAGCAGGTAGATGCCGAAGATGTTGGCTTCCGTATCCCGATAGAGAAAGTCGTTCTCGTAGTTTCCGAAGGTCGCGTCCCGGTGGAGCCCATAATAGGCGGCGGTGAAGCTGCCCCCCGACACCCCGGCGATCGCATCGATCTCGTTGAGCAGCGGCCGCGGGCCGGCGGCGGTCGGCACCGTGAGCTCGCGCATTCCCTTGAGCGCCCCATAGGAGAACGACGCCGAGCGCTTTCCGCCGCCCGACATCGCCACGATCACGAGCAGATCCGGCGAATCCGGCGACGCCGTCACCGTGTCGAGACTGTATCCATCCCTGGAGATGCGCTCGCTGCCCGGCGGCTGCAGCCGCGAGGCGGGCAACGGCGTGGTGTCCGTCACGATGAGGGAGGCGCATCCGCTGATCGCCAGGCTCAGCAGGAACACGCCGACGATCCGGAACGGGCAATGGCGGCGGCGGCTCAAGGTCGGCATGGAAGGGTCCTTCTGATGCGAACCGCGAGCGAGCCCCCTCGGTTCACTCCTCGTCCGCAACGGATTCGGGCGCGACGGCGCCGCGCATTGGCAGCTCGCGGCCGGTTATACCGAGCCATCCGGTGCTGACCAGGTTCGGGACGCGAAGCAGCATTCGCTCCGGCTTGCTCAGCCCGTTGAACCAGTCCCGCACGCGCACCGCCCGCAATGTATCGCCGGTGATGATGTTGGCCGCGCCATCCAGCATGGCGCGCGCGATGGTTGCGTCGTCGTCCAGCGTCCACACATGCGCCTCCCGCCCGCGCTCGGCGAGCTGGCGAATCACCGCCCGCGTCGCCAGCCGCCTCGCGAGCGCCACGAAATCAACGTCCACGGCGCGCAGGTTGCCGATCCCCGTCGCGAGGATCAGGCCCCGCTTGATTTCCGGCGCGATTTGCCGGACCTGACGGAGCAGCCCGAGATCGAGCGAGGAGATCGCCGCCTGGTCCGCCACGCCGGTCTCGCGCAAGATGGCAACCACACGGGCCGCGAGATCCTGCTCATGCCCGTTGTCCTTGAGTTCCACGTTGAGCCGCACGCGGCCTCGTGAGGCCTCAGCGAACGCGCGCAGGGTCGGGATGCGTTCACCGGCGAAGCGTGGCGCGAACCAGGACCCGACGTCGAGACGCTGCAACTCATCGGATCGCATCTCCCAGACGGAGCGCGCCACGCCGGCGACACGGCGCAAATCCGTGTCGTGCAGCAACACGACCTCTCCATCTGCGGTCTCCTGCGCGTCCACCTCCACGACGTCCGCTCCTTCGGCGATGGCGTTTCGCAGCGCCGCAATCGTGTTCTCGGGCGCGCGCGCGGAGCCCGCGCGATGCGCGGTAATGCCGATCGTACGCGGGACCGCCGGGCCGCCCCTGGTCATCTGCATCGCGGCGGCGACCGGGATCGTGGCGCAGATGCCAAGCGTCACGGCGACGCCAAGCCAGCGACGACGCGCCGAGATCGGCCCGGGCTCGACGCTGGCCGGCAGCACCTGGTCGGCCGCGCGGTCCAGCAGCAGAACGAGCAGGACGGCGCCGCGCGAGATCGCCGCGAGCACCGCGAACCCGATCGCCCCGCCAACCGCGAACAGCGCGCCGGTGCGGAGCAACGCGGGAGCCGTCATCGGATTCGCGATCAGCCGTTCGAGCAGGACGGACAAAACGGCGAGGACGACGGCCCACAGCAAAACGAGCCCGCCCGCTACACCGAGCAGCCGCAGGATCAGCGCGCGCTGCCGGCCGCGCGTCGCCATCGCCGAGAGCCAGAACGCCCGACGCGCTCCGAGCGGCCGGGCGAGGCAGATCGGCACGGCGAGGCCGGTCCGCAGCAGCAGCAGGAAACCGGCGACACCGGCAATCGCCGCGACGATGATGACGGCGGCCGCGGCCCAGATGAACTCCGGTGGTCGCGTCGTCAGGTAGAAATAGAAATCGCCATCGGACAGCAACCAGCGCCGCGCCGCGATCGCCGTTGCCGCTACCGGGAGCGCGAGCAGCATCGCCACCGCGATGAGCCATGCGCTGATCGCCAACAAGACGGGGACGCGACCGAGCAGCGAGCGCCAGATCGCAAGATGGCGGGGCGGCTTGCCCCGGCGCGCGCCCCACAGAACCAAGCTTTCGCCGCCGAAGGTCGCGACCACAAAGAAGGTCGCGCCGATCGCGGCGACCGCGATGGCCGTCAATCCGGCCGGCGAGAGCGCGAAGGCAACCAGCGCGGAATTGCCGACGAACGGGTCGCCCCCCAGCGCCACGATTCGATCGAGCAGCAACAGAAGCAGCGGGTCGAGCACGATGACCGTGACGAACCCGATCGCCGTCTCGAAGGCCAGGAGCGGCCAGAACGCGCGGCGCAAAACCCGGACCGCGTCCGACAGCCCTCCGGTGCCGCGCTCAGAGCGCATCACGGTCGATTGCCGCGTCCGGACCGATCCCGCGCCGGCCTCCGGGCTCCCGCCCGGCGAACGAAATCGCTAGCGTGGCGGCGGAGCGCCCTGCCGCGCCGCTGCGTATCCCTGCTGGAACGCCCTGTCCTCGGCTCTCCGGTGCTGGTCCCAGATGAGGCCGCCCAGCAAGCCCGCTCCGGCACCGACGGCGGCCCCCAGCCCCGCATTGCCGCCGATCGCGCCAGCGACCGCTCCGACGCCCGCCCCGCCCACCGTTCCGGTGAGAGCGCGCTGCTGCGTGGGATTGAGATCCGCGCAACTCGTGACCGAGAATGCAAGTACCAGCACCAGGGCGAAGAACTTCATGGGGAACCTCGTTCGCCCGTGCATCAGCGGCTTGTTGGACACGGGAAGCGCTCCCCGAGGAAACGGAACAACCCGTCGGCGGCGGGATCGCCCATGTGGGCCGGCGACCGATGCGCCCATTGCACGAACTCGGCCATCGTCTGAGAGCGCGACGGAAGCGGCGTCGGCAGGCAAAACAGCCTCGGGCCGCTTCGCGATGCCGAATCGTGCGCCATCTGGACCACCACGGCGCCTTGCGCGAATCCGTAGCAGAAGTCGAGTGCCGCGGTCGCCATCGGGCTGTCGGCGGGAGCCTCGCACAAGGCTACGAACTGGCCCGTCGTGCCCGCGGTGAAGTCCTCCGGCGACACGGCGTGCCCCTGGCGCGGCGCCAGCGCCAGGAGAAGCGCCGTCCCAACCGTCCAGATTGTGCACTTCATAGGAAACTTCACGGGCGCTGCCTACACTGTTGCAAACTATGGCGGCTTCGTCGCCGCCTTGCACGGCACCTCGGCACGGCAACGATGCTAGCTGCATCCGGATGAGCGGGCTTGGGCTGTCCGTCCCGGCGCTATGCAGAACATCCCAAACGACAACGCGCGCGTGGGATAGGACTGTCGGACCATTGTTCCACCGGCGCGATTGATATACCGGCGGCTGAGCGGAACGGAGCGCACCACATGACAGCCTGGCCCATTCATCCGCTGACGCGCATCCGTCATCGTCTGCAACAACGCGGCGCCGGTCTGCTCGCGGCGGTGCTGGTGCTCGCCGGTTGCCAGGCGCCGCCCCCAACGGTGCCGGCCACGGCCATGATGCCGCCGCCCGTCGCACAGCCGCCGCCCCCGCCACTCCCGCCCGCTCCCGAGGGATGGGACGGCGAGTATGCCGGCGTGGGGCACCTCCTGGTCGCACCGGGCGGACAGCTCGACTGTCCGCGGCGGATCTCGATCACCGGCATGAGGGTAAGCGAGGGCCGTGCCCGGTTCGGCAGCTATCGCGGCCGCATCGGTCCAGACGGCAGCGTGCGCATGGCCTTCCGCCAATCCTGGATCACCGGCCGACTCGCCGGCGAGCGGTTCGAGGGAACGCTGTTCCAACCGTATCCAGGTGCCGTTATCGGCTCGTGCTCGACCGGGTCGCCGCACGCTGAGCCTTGCCTCCCGGCCGCGCCGCGGCACCGCCGAAACGCGTTTGGGACGGGGGGAGTAGGGCTGGGATACCGGGCTACCCCTGGCGCCGCCGCATCCCTATAGTCCGGAAAGCGCCCGCGAACGGGACCGAGCCGGCGTGCGGGCGACAGTCGACACAGGTAACCCGATGCACCTGCGACAGACGTATCTCAAGGTCATGTCGGCGATCATCCCGGCGGGAGCGGTCGGCGCGTCGCTGCTGCTCGGTTCCGCGCTGCCAGGCATCGCGGCGGAGCGTCCCGTGGCTGCCTCGGATCCGCCGGTTTCCGCGCGGCTTGCCGCCATCCGCGAAGCCGTCTTCGTCGTGGTGGGGCCGGAGGCGCTGGCGAAGCAGCCGGACCGGAATCTCCAGCTGACCTGGGGCAACAGGTGGAACAACTGGGGTTGGAGCGGCCCCCGCCGCCGCGGCTGGGGAGCGCCTCGTTGGAACAACTGGCGCAACGGCTGGCCCAATTGGAACAATTTCTGGCGCAACTGGTGAGCCGGTGTCGGGGGATCGGCGGAGAGCGAGCGCCATCGTGCCCCGAATAGAGCTGCTGGTCATCCAGCCGACCCCGTTCTGCAACATCGCCTGCCGGTACTGCTATCTGCCCGACCGCAACTCCAGGGCGGTCGTCTCGAGAGAGACCCTCGTCAACTTGGCCTCGCAGGTGTTCGCATCGGGATGGGTCGGCGACTGTCTCTCGGTGGTCTGGCACGCCGGCGAGCCGATGGTGCTGCCGATTGAATTCTATCGCGACGCGTTTCGCACGATCGACAAGCTGAGGCCGCGGGAGCTGGCGATCACGCACGCGTTCCAGACCAACGGCACGCTCATTGACGACTCGTGGTGCGAATTCTTCGCCGAAGAACGGGTCAATGTCGGGGTCAGCGTCGATGGACCCAGGCACCTGCACGATCGCAACCGGCTGACCCGCTCGGGCCGCGGCACGTTCGACAAGACAATCGCCGGGATCCGCCTGTTGCGTGAGGCCGGTGTGCCGTTCCACGTGATCACGGTCCTGTCCTCATCCAGCATGGCCGCACCCGGCGAGATGTTCGATTTCTATCTGGCCGAGGGCATCGAACAGGTCTGTTTCAACGTCGAGGAATCCGAGGGCAGCCACGTCTCGGAGTTCTTCGCCGAGGCGGGCATCGAAGCGGCCTACTACCGGTTTCTCAGCGAGTTCTGGCGCCTGTCCGCCAGCGCTCCCGGCAGGCTCACCTTCGTGCGCGAGATCGACCACGCGATTCGGCAGGTCATCCGGCCGCCGGACGCGCCCTTCGCCAATCAACTGGTCGAGCCGTTCGCGGTCACCAGCATGGACTGGGCCGGCAACATCTCGACGTTCTCTCCCGAACTGCTCGGTCTCAAGCACGCCGAATACAGCGACTTCCTGCTGGGCAACATCAATCGCGACGCCCTGGTCGATCTGCTCGAGCGGCCGGCTCTCGCCCGCATGGACCGGGACATCCAGGCCGGCGTGGAGATGTGTCGGGCCGGCTGCGAGTATTTCAGCGTGTGTGGCGGCGGCGAGCCGGTCAACAAGCTGGCCGAGAACGGCAGCTTCGCCAGCACCGAGACCCGCTATTGCCGGATCACCAAGATGCGGGCGACCGACCTCGTGCTGGATGCGATCGAGCAAGCGCGGCAGGGCGGGGCCGGGGCCGACCACCTCGGTCCGGAACCGCCGGTCGAGGCGGAAAGCGGCGACGCCGGGCGACGCGGGGGAGCACCGCCATTTCGGAGGGCAGGATGAACAGCACGTTCCGGGTTTTGGCCGCGGTCGCTTTCGGCACTGCGCTATCGGGAACCCCGGCCAGCTTCGGGTTGGCCCAGGGCGTTCCGTCCGCACCAGCATCTGGCGGAGCGGCGGCCTCCTACGGCGACGCCGGGCCGGGGAGCGCTGGCGAGTTGACCGCTCCCCCCGACGCGACGCAAGCGACGGAGCTCCCGGTGCTCTACGTGACTGGAGTTGAGGTCATGCGTACCGCGACCGAACCGCGGCTCGACATCGTGCGGGTCGTCGGCTTGGCATCGTCGCAAGGCTGGAGCGCTCCGCAACTGGTCCCGACCTATGCCGGCAAGTCCTTCGACGACATCCTCGACCTGCAGCTGATTGCGATTCCGCCCGACCAATCGCAGACCGCCACGGGTTTCTTCCCGGTCGCCGCGATCTTTCCGCTCGAGCCGGACCGGCAGTTCAAGGGCGTGCGCGTCCGCGCCTCGGAGAATGCGGTGACGGTCAGGCAGATCCCCGGCAGCTCTCAGGCGAGCGTCGACGTCAACGATTGCAAGGATTGCATGGGCAAGACGCTCGCGTCGGGCGACCAGGCCCAACCGGGGCAGGACGTCGTCCGTCAGGACCAGCTGCCGAAGTCGCTACGAGTGATCCATGAAACCGACGGCATCAGGGGCGCCGAGCAGGACCCTAACCGCCTCACCTTGATCCTCGACGATAAGGGCGTGATCGAGGAAGCGTACTGGGAGTAGGCGGCGGACGAACGATCCGGCCAGCGGCCTGAAATGTTGCCCGCCGTTCCTGAAAGGACCCTGATGGCACGCAGCCAGTCCGCGACAAAAACCAAGCGGCTTCCGCTGTGGCGGCTGGCCCTGAAGGCGGCCATCGACGGCGGCCCGGGAACATGCCATTTCGCAATCACGAGCGTCTGCAATGCCAAGTGCGACTTCTGCAACTTCGCGGTCGATCGGCTGCCGACGAGCGCCCGCCATTCGGTGACGCTTGATGAAGCGAAACTGGCCGCCGACGTGCTTTCCCGGAACGGCGTCCACTTCCTCATCTTCACCGGCGGCGAGCCGCTGGCCCATCGCGATTTCGCCGCGATGGCTCGCCATGCGGCTGATCTCGGGATGGCTGCGACACTGGTGACCAACGGCTCGCTGCTGACGCCGGCGCGCATCGAAAACTTGGCCGGTTCCGGTCTCGTGTCGGTCTACATCTCGATCGACGCCGCGTCGGCGGACGTGCATGAGCAAAATCGGGGGCTGCCTGGCGTCTGCGCCCGCATTCGCGAAGCCAATTTCCTCTTGAGGCAGGCCAACATCGCGACCGCGGCCTCCGTCACCATGAGCCGTCTTGTGGACTATGAGAAGCTTCCGGCGTTCCTGGAATCCCTGGGATTTGACAGCCTCACCTTCTCCTATCCGCTGACGACCTTGTCGTCGCCCTACCTGAGCTACTCGGATTCGAAACTGGTCGCCTACACGGCCGAGGAACTGCACGCGGCGTTCGATGCGGCCAAGGCGCTAAAGCGCCATTTCACGGTGCTCAACCCGACGGCGTCGATCGAGGACATGCAGCGTCATCTGCGCGGGGAACCCGAGCATTTCGCGTGCATCGCGGGCTGGAAATTTTTCTATTTGGATTGGCACCTTGACCTGTATCGCTGTCACAACTGGGAGAGGCCACTGTGTCACATCACGGAATTCGACGGCTCCCAGCGCCTTCGTGACGGATGCACCGCGTGCATGATCGACTGCTACCGCGACAACAGCGTCATGCAGCATATCGGCGTGGCCACGAGCGACGGGCTCCGCGCGGCAGCCCGAGGGCGCCTGGGCGAAGCCGGGAAGCACTGGTTCGACAGCAGAAATCTGGCATCGCTGAAGGCGGTGCTCGAGGACGCGCCGGCTTGGCGGCGGCAGATTGGGAGCCATGCAGTAAAATGAGCAATCGGGCGAACAAAGTCCCGGCTGGCCGGAGACAGTGCGCCGCTTCGTCCGGGTGACAGCATCAAGCAAGGCTGGTGCCCATGTCCTACCGGGTCCGTGAGCGGAGCCTGCGATCGGTTCTCGGGTACCTACGCTTGGAATTCTGTTGTTCGGGGCGGTCTTGTTCCTGAACCGACAAGACTTGCTTGGGGTCAGCCAGGTCAGCAGGCAAGCACCGCTCGGCCTTGCCATTTCGTTGCTGGTCCATGTTCCGCAGCTCGTGTTGACAGCCCTGGCCTGGCGGACCCTGCTGCCTCGGACGGTGCGCCCGACGGTGACCACGATGATCCGATTGCGCTGGCTCCGAGAGTTGTTGACCGCCCTGGTCCCCGCGGGAGGCATCATCGGTCAGGCGGTGGCCGCGCAGCGGCTTGCACGCACCGGAGTGGCGGCTGATCTGGCCGGAGCCACCGCGACGGTGGACATGACCGTCGAGGGCGGTACGCAGGCCGTAGTCACGCTGGTCGGCCTCACGCTCCTGCTCGCGTCCCCCCGCGATCTATCTCTCAGATGGACCGCGGCCATCGGCATAGCGCTGGCGGTGGCCGCGACGGTGGCCATGGTGGCGGTGCAACGCCATCCGCCCGTCCGCCTGTTCGAGGCAGCGTCCGCCCGACTGCTTCCGCATTGGTCGGCGCGGCGCGGCGGCTGGCTCGCGGATTTTCGGGCAAGTGTGCTTCGGTTACACGCCGAGCGGCAGAACTCTCCTGCGGGCTGCCGTCTTTCATCTGAGCGCCTGGACGCTCGGCGCTGTCGAGATCTCGAGTGTAACTCTACCTGCTCGGTCATCCCTTGTCGCTGACGGACGGGTTCGTCGTCGAGAGTTCTGACGCAGGCGCTACGCAGCGCCGCTTTCATCGTTCCGGGTGGCTTGGGAGTGCAGGAGGGTGCGATCCTCGCAGCGGGCGCCCTGGTCGGAGTGCCGGCGGATGCCGCGCTGGCGCTGGCGCTGCTGCGGCGAGCGCGCGAGGTTCTGCTCGGAGTTCTTGGTCTCTACGCCGCGCGCCGATTGGGTCCAGCCCCATTCGCTCCCATGCCGACGGCTGGCCGGAGCGCAAGGGATGCCTGACCTCCTTCCTGCCCTGTCCGGGTTCCGCTACCGGCTCGCGCTCGACATGGTCGCGCGCCCGTAACGTGGGATTCGCCTTGGGTGGTCCTTCGGGTTCGGACGCCGGGAATAGTCCTGGGATTCTGGGGTCATCCCGGACGCCGCGAATGTCAATAGGGTGGCAGACGACACCAAACACAAGGACGGGCTGGGCGAAGTCAAGAGAGGGCGACTTGACCAGGAAAGACGTGGCTCAGCTGAAGGGTGAGCTATTCGGCCTACAGGTGCTCGTCATGCAGAGTCTCTGCTTCATCGCGGCCCATACGGACGACCCGGTCCGCCATCTGAAGGGGATCCGCGATTCTGCCGTCGCGGGAATTTCAGGGCAGTCGAAAGCGGACGTTCTGCCGCGGCACCTGCAGATATTCCAGGAAGCCGCTGCCGACGTCGTCCTCCAATGCGTCGGAGCGGCTCATAATGTCTTGGCCCGCGACGCCGCAATATCGACCCGGCAAGGCAAAGCCTCCGAGGAGGTCTGATCCGAAACCCTTGCCAGCAACCTCTCAGACCCCCAAAGTCCGTGCACTTCCAAACAGTCTGCAGCAAGGATGGAACGATGAATCGACTGAAACTACTTCGCCTCTCTGCTTTCGGTCTGGCGATGCTCGGCGCCGCCGCTCTGCCGGGTTGCGCTCCGCAGCAGGCCGCGGCGCCACCCGCGGCGCCGATGGCGGAGCAAGGGCCGACCGACGGCACCGTCACCTTCACTGGCGGCGCAGTAGCGCTCGGCGTCGGATTCCAGTGGGGCAGCGGCGTTCTGACTTATCACGGGATGCAGTATCCGTTCCGCGTGAGTGGCCTGTCGGTGCTCGATGTGGGTGCGGCACGGACTAGCGGCAGCGGCACGGTGCGCAATCTTCGCAACGTGGCCGATTTCAGCGGCAACTACGTCGCTTTCTCCGCCGGCGCCACGCTCGCCGGGGGCGGCTCGGTGGGCGCCTTGCGCAACCAGAACGGCGTCGTCATCGAAGGCATATCAACCTCGCAAGGCGCGCGGCTCACCTTGGCGCCGGGTGGTGTCAATATTACCCTGACCGGTCGATAGCATCGGGGTTTGCTGGTCGGTTCGGCCCTCCGGCCGAACCGCGCCCCTGTCGAGCCAGGCGCTTGAAGGGCTGTGATCTCGCATGGGCGGCAATCGCACCCTTCTGGTCCTGACCGGCTGCACCGCGACGGTGCTCGTGCTGGGAGCGCTCTATCTCACGCGCCCGGTCGTGGCGCCGGTGACGTTCGCCCTGTTCCTCGTCGCCGTGGTGTGGCCCATGCAGCGGACCCTTCAGACCTGGGTGCCGAAGCCGCTTGCGGTCCTGGCGACGATGCTGACGACGCTCGTCGTGGTGGCTCTGCTCGCCGCGATGGTGGCCTGGGGCTTCAGCCGGGCCGCGCGCTGGGTGATCGCGAACGGGCCGCGACTGCAGCAACTTTATATCGAGCAGACGTCCTGGCTGGATGCGTACGGCATCGGGCTGTCCGACATCCTCGCCGAGCATTTCGGCGTCGCCTGGCTGGCCCGGCGCGGCCAGCAGGTCGCCGGGGCGGTGCAGGGCTTCCTGACCTTCACCGGCATCACCCTGCTGTTCACCCTATTGGGCTTGCTGGAACTCGAGGCGCTGCGCAGCCGCATCGCCGCTTGGCCCGACGCCCGGTTGAGCGCTACCGTGCAGCGCACCGCGAAGATCATCGCGCGGAAGCTGCAGGTCTACATGCTCGTGCGGACGGTCATGAGCGTTCTCACGGGCGTGATGATCTACGCCTTCGCCCGCCTGACGGGCCTCGATCTCGCGCTGGAATGGGGCGTCATCGCCTTCGCGCTGAACTATATTCCGTTCATCGGCCCGCTGGTGGCCACAATCCTGCCCACCTTCTTCGCCGGACTGCAGTACGAGAACTGGCAGATCGGCATCACGGTCTTTTTTGGGATCTATGCGATCCAGTTCGCGGTGGGCAGCTACCTGGAACCGCGCGTCGCGGGCAACGTGCTGGCGGTGTCGCCCTTCCTGGTGCTGTTCGCGGTGTTCTTCGGCGCTCTGCTATGGGGATTAGCGGGTGCATTCATCGGCATCCCGTTCGTCATCGTCCTGCTCGCCATCTGCGAACAGGACCCGCGCAGCCGGTGGCTCTCCGAACTGCTCTCCGGCCGCCCCGCCGAGCGCGCGTGACGTCGGCGAGAGAGAGGCGGCCGGCGCGCCGACGATCCCACGGCAAGCTGGCCGCCTCCCATCCATCCCGGAAAGACGCGGCCGTCAGGACTTGATGGCGAGCGTCGTGGTATCGAAGTTCACGGTCCGCATCTGACCGTTGGGCAGTTCCACGACCGCGACGCCACGGCCGAAATCCATCGCGACGATCCGGTTCGCGGGATATTTCGCCTTGATGTTGTTCAGCAGCATGGTCGTCAGGATCTCCTCGACCTTCTGACCGCCCTGGGACATCCGCTGCTGGACTTCGGCCCTCTTTTGAGGAGTGAGCCCGGCGAGTTCGGCCTGTTCGATCGTCGTGGCGACCTGGGCGAGGACGGCCGATGACATGACCAACGCGGCACCGATCGCGACGGCGAGACTGGCAACTGATTTCGGACGAGACATCATGGGATTGGAGGCTCCTTTGCGTCGAGTTACGCGATCGCCAACGCAGCGTTCCGGCGCCGCGTCGGCCACCCTACAAACGCTCGCTCGCTTTGGCCTTGGCTTTAAGTCCCGCGACTGTGCCGGCCGTCCCAATCAGTAGCGCGCCATGTGGCCGGGCCGAACGGCACGGTGCTGTCCGCATGGGCTGTGGCACCCGCGACACACACGATTTCTGTAGTGGAAAATTCCGTTGACAGATCGCGAGTGCCAGCGTCGGAATGCGCAATTGCAAGTAGTCACGGTCCCGGCATCACCGACGTCAGCACGCGACGGCCCCTGCATTGCCATCTGCCGCCGCGGTCCGCAGCCGAGCGGCGTACCGGCCTGATTAGGCCGGAAGCGGGGACCGGATACACGGCAGGGGGAGCCGGACGCAAATGATATCCAATGTCTTTGCGACACAGTCGCTGGACGCCAAGGATCAATACGAAGCCTGGCGCGAGAGATTCCATCCCGTCCTCGAGGTAATGCCCGATCCGCAAGGCGGCCGCGGCTTCCCGGCCGAGAACCGGATCTGGCCGTTGGGCGACCTCGTCGTGAGCCGGGTGTCCGCCCCGGCTGTGCGGGTGGCCCGGACCAGGGCCAGCCTCGGTCGGGACCCGGTCGATCACTGGGTTTTGACTTGTTGCAGTCGTGGCGAAACGTCCATCAGGACCGCGAAGGCCTCGTTGCAGGCGCGTGCCGGGGTCCCGTTCCTGTGGTCGCTCGGGGAAACATCCGAGAGCGAACGGAGCGCCGTCGAGAGGGTCCAGATCTTCATGCCGCGCGATGCGTTCCGCGAGGTCGCTCCGCTGCTTGATCACGCGCGCGGGTCGCCTCTCGATACACCTCTGGGACACCTGCTCGGCGACTACATGCTTGCGCTTGAGCGGCGGCTGCCCGCCCTGAGCCCGGATGACCTGCCGCGTCTGTCGGCGGCGGTACGCGAGATGCTCGTCGCCTGCATCGCTCCCTCGGTCGAGCGCCTCGCCCTCGCGCGCGACCAGATCGATCTCGGTCGGCTGGAGCGGGTACGTCAGACCGTGCGAAGGCATCTGCGGTCGTCGGCCCTGTCGCCGAAGTCGCTCAGCCGCCTGGTCGGGATCTCTCGTTCCAATCTCTATCGCCTGCTGGAGGACGCCGGTGGCGTCGGCCAGTACATCCAGCGCCAGAGATTGCTTGAGGCGCACGCCGCGCTGTGCGACCCGGGCCTGACCCGGTCGATCTCCGTGATCGCCGAGGATCTCTGCTTCGCGGACCCCTCGAGCTTTAGCCGCGCATTCAGGCGTGAGTTCGGGCACAGTCCGAGCGCCGTACGCGCCGCGGCGATGAGCGGGATGGTTCCGTTCGTCGTGCCGGTGGGGCGCAAGGCAAGCAAGGTGGCGGGATTCGGCGAACTCCTGCGCGGCTCCTGATGCCAGCGGCCGCGGCGCCGCGGCCAAGCCGTCGCCCGGTTTGGGACGCCGGGCACGGCGCCGGGATTGGAGGCCCATCCCGCTCGCCGCCGGCATCTGTACTCTATTGTGAATTGTGAGAGCATCCGACCCGATCGGAGCCCCGGGATGGCAGGCGGGCATGACTAACGCGGAGATGCGCAGCGGCAGAGCGTCGGTTGCGACGAACTGGGCTTGGTTCCTGCTGCTCGGCATCGTCCTGATCGCGTGCGGCGCCGCTGCCGTCATACTGCCGGTCGCCTCCTCGTTCGCGGCGAGCGTGGTCCTCGGCGTGGCGCTGGCGATCAGCGGTGTCGTGAAGATTGTCGAGGCGCTGCAGGTGCATGCCTGGGCGGGGTACATCTGGCAGATGCTGGTCGGCGCCGTCGAGATCGTTGGCGGGATCCTGATCTATCTCAATCCGTGGGCGGGCGCTCTCGCGATCACGCTGCTGATCGCCCTGGTTTTCCTTGTCCAGGGCCTCCTGCAGATCGGGCTGGCGTTCCGGGTGCGGCCGCGCGCGGGGTGGGGCTGGTTTCTCCTCGCCGGCCTGATCGCGCTTTGCGTGACGGCGGTGATGGTCATGAAGCTGCGCTATACCAGTTTCTACACGCCCGGAACTGCCGGCGGCATCGCGCTGATCGTCGCCGGCTGCGCCTATCTGGCAATCGCGCTCACCAATCGTCGCGCCGCGCGACAAGAAACGCCGGCGTGAGGAACGCCGCGTGAGATCGCCTCGTCCGCTGTCGTTGATGGTCTGCCTCCCATTGCTTGGACTGGCGGCGTGCAAGCCCAACGACAAGGCCGAAGCCCCCCAGGCGCGACCGGTCCGCACCGTCACCGCCGCCGTCCAGCCCACTGGAGAGAACTTTGTCCTGACCGGGCATATTGAGGCGGAGGACGAGGTATCATTCGCGTTTCGCCTGCCCGGGCGGATGATCGAACGGCCGGTCAATGTCGGCGATCGGATCAAGCCCGGACAGGAGTTGGCCAAGCTCGATCCGGAGAACGAGGTGAACGCGTTGCGTTCGGCACAGGCCAGTGTCGCCGCCGCGCGAGCCGCCGTGACCCAGTCTCGCGCTGCATTCGAGCGGCAGCGGACGCTGCTCGCCCAGGGCCACACTCCGAGGGCGCAATTCGACTTGGCGGAGAAGGCGTTGCAGACCGCGCAATCCCAGCTCGACGACGCCGAAGCGCGCTTCCAGATCGCCGCCCGCCGCGTCAGCTACACCATCCTGACGGCGGACGCCCCCGGCACCGTAACGGCGCGAGGCGCCGAACCGGGCGAGGTGGTGCAGGCTGGGCAGATGATCGTGCGCGTCGCGCGGCAGGGCGGCCGGGACGCGGTATTCGACGTCCCCGCGCAAGTGCTGCGCGCGGCGCCGGAAGATACGCCGATCACCGTCGCCCTGGCCGACGATCCGTCGGTCAAGGCAAGCGGCCGGGTGCGCGAGGTGGCCGCCCAGGCCGATCCGGTCACGCGGACGTTCCAGGTGAAGGTCGGCCTGACGGACCCACCTGCGGCGATGCGGCTCGGCTCCACCGTCAACGGCACCGCGCAATTCAACGCCGCCGACATGGTGGCGATACCCGCCTCCGCGCTGACCGAGCTCAACCGCCAGCCCGCGGTCTGGATCGTCGACCCTAAGAAGCTGACCGTCTCGATGCGCAATATCTCCGTGGCGCGCTTCGATCCGGGCACCGTGGTGGTCGCCGACGGACTCGAGACCGGGGACATCGTGGTGACCGCCGGCGTTCAGGCGCTGCATCCCGGCCAGAAGGTCCGGCTGCTCGGACCCACCTCGTAGTGCGGCCGTCGTAGGGGAGCCGCCGTAATGGGCTTCAACCTTTCCGATTGGGCGCTCCGCCACCGCTCGTTCGTCGTCTACTGCATGATCGCGTCGATCATCGCGGGTTCGCTCTCGTTTTATCAACTCGGCCGCGACGAGGATCCGCCCTTCGTCATCAAGACGATGGTCGTGCAGGCGGGCTGGCCCGGTGCCACGCTCAATGACACGCTTGATCAAGTCACCGAGCGGCTCGAACGCACGCTTCAGGAGACGCCGCACCTCGACTTTATGCGCAGCTTCACGAGTCCGGGCCGCACCACGATCTTCGTCAACCTGAAGGGCGAAACGAACGCCGCGCAAGTCGCCGACACTTGGTACCACGTCCGCAAGAGCATCGGCGACATGCGACCCACGCTGCCGCAAGGCGTGGTCGGCCCGGGCTTCAACGATGAATTCGGTGACACCTTCGGGATCATCTACGCCGTCACGGCGGACGGCTTCACCCACCGCGAGCTGCGCGACCATGTCGAGGACATCCGCTCGCGGCTGCTCCAAGTCCCGGATGTCTCCAAGATCGATCTGCTCGGCGCCCAGGACGAGCAGATCTTCGTCGAATTCTCGATGCGGCAGCTGGCCACGCTCGGGATCGATCGCACGGCGCTCTTGTCGGCGCTGCAGGCACAGAACATCGTCAGTCCGGCAGGCACGATACAGACCGGCGACGAGAAGCTCCTGCTGCGCGTGTCTGGCGCGTTCGAATCCGAGCAGGATCTAATGGCAGTGAACTTCGTGGCCAACGGGCGCTTGATCCGCCTACGCGACATCGCCGAGATCCACCGTGGCTACACCGATCCGCCGCAGCCGATGTTCCGCGTCAACGGTCACCCGGCGATCGCGATCGCCATCTCGATGCGCGAAGGCGGCGATATCCTGACCCTCGGCCGGAACATCGAGCGCGTCATCCACCAGATGACCGCCGATCTGCCTATTGGCATCGAGCCGATCCTGGTGGCGGACCAACCGCACGTCGTCGAACACGCCATCAGCGACTTCACGACGTCGCTCTGGCAGGCAATCGTCATCATCATGGCGGTGAGCATCGTCAGCCTCGGCATCCGACCCGGCGCGGTCGTGGCCCTGTCGATCCCGCTGACCATCGCCATCGTGTTCCCGTTCATGGAGTTCTTCGGGATCGACCTGCAGCGCATCTCGCTCGGCGCGCTCATCATCGCTCTCGGCCTGCTGGTGGACGACGCGATGACCACGATCGACGTGATGACCTCGCGGCTCGCGGAAGGCGACACCAAGCCGCAGGCGGCGGCGTACGCCTACAAGACGCTGGCGTTCCCTATGCTGACCGGCTCCTTCGTCACGGCGGCGGGCTTCGTGCCGATCGGCTTCGCGCGGAGTTCGGCGGGCGAGTACACGTTCTCGATCTTCGTCGTGGTCGGCATCACGCTTATCGTGTCCTGGTTCGTCGCCGTGCTGTTCGCGCCGCTGCTTGGGGTCGCCATCCTTGCCAACCCGAAGAAGGGGCGACCGGCAAAACCGAGCGCGATTCTGCGCGCCTTCCGCAGCTTTCTGACGAGCGCCATGCGGCTGCGCTGGATCACCATCGGGATCACGCTCGCCTGTTTCGCGGCTGCTCTCCTGGCGGTGCCATTGGTGCCGCGCCAGTTTTTCCCGCCGTCCGACCGTCCGGATCTCCTGGTCGATCTCAGGCTGCCGCAGAACGCCTCGATCTATGCCAGCGACGCCGTCTCCGCTCGGCTCGACAAGATTCTCAAGAATAGCCCCGACGTCGATCACTGGACGACCTATGTCGGCCGAGGCGCGATCCGCTTCTATCTGCCGCTCGATGTGCAGCTGCCGAATGATTTCTTCTCCCAGTTCGTCATCGTCGCCAAGGACGTGCGCGCGCGCGACCGGCTGCAAGCCAAGCTGGAGCAGACGCTCGCCGATGATTTCCCGGGCGTGGTCAGCCGGGTCTCGCCGCTGGGACTTGGGCCGCCGGTGGGTTGGCCGGTGCAGTACCGCATCAGCGGCTCCGACATCAGCCAGGTGCGCGATATCGCCATGCAGCTCGCCGGGCTGCTGAGCACGAGCACCGGCGTCCGGCGCGTCAACTTCGATTGGATGGAACCGGCGAGAAGGATCCGGATACATATCGACCAGGATCAGGCACGGCTGCTCGGCCTGAGTTCGCAGGCGCTGGCCCAGGTGATGAACACGGTCGTATCGGGCTCCCCCGTCACGCAGGTGCGGGACGGCATCTATTCGATCAACGTGCTTGCCCGGGCGACCGACGAACAGCGCCTCTCCCTCTCGACGCTGCGCAATCTCCAGATCCCGCTCCCGAACGGGCGCACCGTCCCGCTCAGCCAACTGGCGAGCTTCGACTTTGATCAGGAATTCCCGCTGGTCTGGCGGCGCGACCGCGTTCCCACATTGACCGTTCAGGCCGACGTCGCGCCAGGCTGGCTGCCGGAAGCGGTGGTGAGCGATCTCGCGCCGGCGGTCCAGAAGCTGAGCGCGGGCCTGCCGGCTTCTTATGACATCGCGGTGGGTGGTACCGTCGAGGAGAGCCAGAGATCCCAGGCGTCGGTAATCGCCGTCGTGCCGCTGATGCTGTTTCTCATGATCACGTTCCTGATGATCCAGCTGCAGAGTTTCAACTTGCTGTTCCTGGTGCTGAGCGTCGTGCCGATGGGCCTGATCGGCATTGTCGCGGCTCTTGTCGCGTTCAACAGGCCGCTCGGTTTCGTGGCCATCCTCGGCATTCTCGCGCTGATCGGCATGATTGCCCGAAACGCCGTGATCCTCATCGAGCAGATCGAGGCGGAAAAGGCGCTAGGCAAGGATTCGTGGAACGCAGTCATCGAGGCGTCGGTGTCCCGATTCCGCCCCATTGTGCTGACGGCCATCTCCACGGTCCTCGGTCTGATCCCGATCGCCGTCACGATATTCTGGGGTCCGATGGCCTTCGCGATTATGGGCGGATTGCTGGTGGCGACCGTCCTCACGCTGATCTTCCTGCCGGCGCTGTACGTCGCGTGGTTCCGTGTCGGGGAGCCAGTCGTCCGGGAAACCGCGGATGCCGAAACCAGCCGCGCCGCGATCTGAGCTGATGGCGGCGTCCGGCCGCGCCGAAGCCGCTCCAATTAGCGGCTGAAGGCCACGACTGCTTCGAGCCTCGCCGACCAGAGGAACTGGTCCACCGGGGTCGCCGCGAGCAGATGATATCCCGCCTCCCGAAGCATCTGCGCGTCGCGCGCCAGCGCCGCCGGGTTGCAGCTCACGTAGATGACGCGGGCGAGCTTTGCCGCGGCGATCGCCGGCATCTGCGCCGCGGCGCCAGCGTGCGGCGGATCAAGCACGACGGCCGACGCCCCCGCCAGCTCCTTTGCCGTGAGCGGCTGACGCGCGAGGTCGCGCTGCTCGGCCGCAATCCGCCCGGCCAGGCCCGCCAGGTTCGCCGCGCGCCGCAGCGCATTGATGGCTGTCGTGTCGCCCTCGAAGGCGGCCACGCGCCCATGTGCGGCGAGCGCGAAGGTGATCGTGCCGCATCCCGCGTACAGCTCGACGATGCGTGAACGCCCGGCGCGCGGCTCCGGCAGGCCGTCCAGCACAGCGTCAATGATGGCTTGCCCGCCCGCCGCAGATGCCTGGAGGAATGCGCCGGGTGGCGGTCCAACCTCGACCCCGGCCAACCGGGTCATGGCCGATCGCAGTACGCAGACGGTCTCGGGCGCACCGTTGCCTAGCGCCCAGGAGACGCGCGGCAAGCCGTGGATGCGTGCGAAGACCGCGACCATCGCCCGATCCGAGGCGGTGGGTGCGGCATCCGTGCGCAGCAGCAGGTCCGGGCCGCTGTCGAGCAGGTTCAGCAGCGCCGAGCCTTCTCGCCGTAACAGCGTTGCTTGCTCCAGAAGCTTCCGCAATGGCGAGATCAGGTTGCGCAACGAAGGGTGCGCGATTACGCATGTATGGAGATCGACCACTTCCGTGCCACGCAGCCGGTGCAGGCCAACCACGATGCCCGATTGATGCCGGCGCAAGGCTAGGTCCACGCGGCGGCGTGCTTCGGGCGGCGTGCGTGCCGGTGGCCGCAGTCTCACGTCCGGGTAGCCAGCCCGCCGCAGGGCGGCTTCCAGCAACCCGCATTTCCACTCAATATATTCGGCGTCACGCCAATGCTGCAGCGTGCAGCCGCCGCACGTGCCAAAATGCGGGCAGGGCGGTTCGATCCGCGCCAGGCTCGGGTCCAGAATTGTCTCTGCCTTGGCCGCCAAGCCCTTGCCGCGCGATGCGATCGCGCGTGCGTCCACGGTTTCGCCCGGCAGGCTCAGCGGTATGTAAACCGGCGTCCCATCTGGCGCGACGCCGACACCGTCGCCATCGGCGCCGACGCGCCCGATCCGGATCGGCGTCAGAGTGGGTGGTTCAGAACGCCGAGAGGCCGGTCTGCGCACGGCCGAGGATCAAGGCGTGCACGTCGTGCGTGCCCTCATAGGTGTTCACTGCCTCCAGGTTCATCACATGGCGAATGACGTGGTACTCGTCGGCCACGCCGTTGCCACCGTGCATGTCGCGGGCGACACGGGCGATGTCGAGCGCCTTGCCGCAGGAATTGCGCTTGCACAGGCTGATCATCTCGGGAGCGGCGTCGTGCTCGTCCATCAGCCGGCCGAGCCGCAGCACCGCCTGCAAGCCGAGCGTGATCTCCGTCTGCATGTCGGCGAGCTTCTTCTGCATGAGCTGTGTCGCGGCGAGCGGGCGGCCGAACATCATCCGCTGCATCGTGTAGTCGCGCGCCGCCTGCCAGCAGAACTCGGCCGAGCCGAGCGCGCCCCAGGCGATGCCGTAGCGCGCGTTGTTGAGGCAGGAGAACGGCCCACGTAGACCCTTCACCTCGGGGAAGGCGTTCTCCTCCGGGACGAACACGTCCTCCATCATGATCATGCCGGTTGTGCTGGCGCGCAGCGAGAACTTGCCCTCGATCTTCGGCGTCGCCAGCCCCTGCATTCCGCGTTCGAGCAAGTAGCCTCGAATGTCGCCGGCATCGTCCTTCGCCCAGACCACGAGCACGTCGGCAAGCGGGGAATTGGTGATCCAGGTCTTCGATCCGCTTAGCCGATAGCCACCGTCAGCTTTCTTGGCGCGTGCGCGCATCGAGGCCGGGTCGGAACCCGCATCGGGCTCTGTGAGGCCGAAGCAGCCAACGAACTCGCCGCTGCGCAGCTTCGGCAGAAACTTCTCGCGCTGCGCCTCGGTGCCGAAAGCGTGGATCGGGAACATCACCAGCGAGGACTGCACGGAGAACGCGCTGCGGTAGCCGGAATCAACGCGCTCCACCTCGCGCGCGATCAGGCCATAAGAGACGTAATTCACACCGGCGCAGCCGTAGCCTTCTAGGGTCGCACCTAGGAAACCCATCTCCCCCATCTCGTTCATGATCTCGCGATGGAATTTTTCGTGGCGGTTGGCTTCCAGCACGCGCGGCAGCAGCTTCTCCTGACAGTATTGCCGCGCGGCATCGCGGATTGCGCGCTCGTCCTCGCTCAGCTGACCATCGAGACGCAGCGCGTCGTCCCACTTGAACGGTGTGAAGCGGCTGGCCCTTGTGGAGGACACGACGTTCATGCGTCAGGCTCCCCTTGCTCGATCGCGATGCGGCGGGCGCCGCGCGCCGGCCGCGCGCTGATCAGCATGAAGGAGGGCACGTCGGCGCCGAACCCTGTCACGGACGGTCCGAGATCCTCGTCGCGGTAACGCGGCTCCCGTCGAGGGGCACGGTCGCTTCTCGCGGGGGCGCGCACCGGCGACGAACGTTCCCGAGCGACGGGTGCGGGCGCCTCGGGTTGCGCTTCGACTGGCGGTTCGGGCTTGCGTCGGGCGGCCCTGGCAGGTGCCGGACGGTCATTGGCCTCGGCCCGCTTCGAAGGCGGCGGCTTTTCCCTGGGCTCGGCCCTCTTCGGCGCCCGCCCGCGTCCGCGGCGCTTGCGACCGTCCTCTTCGGTCCAATCCACCGGATCGAGGCCCTCGACAAGGACCGGCGGGATCGCATGGCCAGTCAGCTTTTCGATGGCAGCCACGGCCGCCCGGTCCTCCGGGTTCGCGATGGTGAATGCCTTGCCTTCGAGCCCCGCGCGGCCGGTGCGCCCAATCCGATGCACATAGTCCTCGGCATGATGCGGCACGTCGAAGTTGAACACGTGCGACATGCCGCCGATGTCGAGCCCGCGCGCCGCCACGTCGCTGCACACCAGCAGCTGCAGCTCGCCCGCCTTGAATTTCTCCAGGGTGGCGAAGCGCACGCTCTGCGCCATGTCGCCGTGCAGCGCGCCGGCGTTGAAGCGATGGCGCACCAGCGATTTGTGCAGGATGTCCACGTCGCGCTTGCGATTGCAGAACACCAGTGCGCTCTGGACATGCTCGGTGCGGACCAGCCGGCGCAGCGCCTCGCGCTTGTCGTGATCTGCCACCAGCACGAGGCCCTCCGTGATGGTGGTCGCGACCGAGGCGGAGCGGGAGACTGTGACCTCTTTCGGGTTCTGCAGGAAGGCGTCGCCCAGCCGCTTGATCTCCGGCGCCATCGTCGCGCTGAAGAACAAGGTCTGCCGGTTGCGCGGCAGCAGCGAGACGATGCGCTCGACGTCGGGAATGAACCCCATGTCCAGCATTCGGTCCGCCTCGTCGATCACCAGCAGGCGGGAGTCGCTCAGCAGGATGCCGCCGCGCTCGAACATGTCGATCAGGCGGCCGGGTGTGGCGATCAGCACGTCCACGCCGCGCATCAGCACGTCGCGCTGATCGGACACGCTCTCGCCGCCAATGATGAGCGCGTGGGTGAGCTTCAGATATTTTCCGTACTGGACGAAGTTCTCGGCCACCTGCAGCGCGAGCTCGCGCGTCGGCTCCAGGATCAGGCTGCGCGGCATCCGCGCCCGCGCCCGCGATCCCGAGAGGATATCGAGCATCGGCAGGACGAAGCCCGCGGTCTTGCCGGTGCCGGTCTGCGCCGTGCCGAGCACGTCACGTCCCATCAGCACGAAGGGGATCGCCTGCGCCTGGATCGGCGTGGGGTGACGATAGCCCTTCTCTCCGATCGCACGGAGGATCGGCTCGGACAGGCCAAGCTCGGAGAATAGCGGGGGCTGCGGCTCTGCCTCCACGTCCGGGGGGTGAGCTTCAATGGGCGGCATGGCGGCCTGCGAGTTGTCGGCCAGTTCAACCGGAGCGGTCGCGGTATCGTTCAAAATGCTGATCTCGGTCATACAGGTTTGTGTCGGCGAGGGGGCCGCACGGCGCGCACAGGCGGCGCCTCTCGCGGCCTTGTGCGCGTGACCTGCCGGATATCAAGAGGAACCGGGTGAAAGTCAAGGTTGGCCGGAATGGTCCTGCCCCGTAAAACGCCACTCGTGACCAGGATGCCGCTGCTTTTGCTACCAGGACTGCTGTGTGATGCGAGGTTGTGGCGCGATCAGGTCGCGGATCTGTCGGCCGTCGCGGATCCCTTCGTCGCGGATTTGACGCTGGACGACAGCTTCGAGGCGATGGCCCGGCGCGCGCTGGGGCGGATGCCGGAGAATTTCGCCCTCGCCGCGCTGTCGATGGGCGGCTAAGCGGCCTTCGCCGTGCTGCGTCTCGCGCCGGAGCGCGTGAAGCGGCTGGCCTTGCTCGACACCAGCGCGCGACCGGACACCGAGCCGCAGACGCGCCGCCGTCGCGGGTTGATGGCCCTGGCGCGCGCCGGTCATTTTCGTGGTGTAACCCCGGCTGCTGCCGCAATTGCTGCATCCGGACAATCTGGCCGATACCGAGTTGACCGGAGAGGTCATGGCGATGGCGGAGCGTGTCGGGCGGGGGGCCTTCATCCGCCAGCAAGCCGCGATCCTGAACCGACCCGATAGCCGTCCCGATCTGCGCCGCATCGAGGTGCCGACGCTCGTTGCCGTCGGCGAGGCCGACCGGCTCACGCCACGCGACTGCGGCGAGGAAATCGCCGCCGGCATCCCGGGCGCCGTACTCCGTGTTCTCGAAGGCTGCGGACATTTGCCGCCGATGGAGCGACCGGCACCGACGAGCAGATTGCTGCGGGAGTGGCTGGCCTCGCCGCCCGGTGCCGGCCGATGCAGCATGTCGCATAAGGCTTTGTAGTTCCGATACAATCCGGATACAATCCCGCGTGAGGAGTCGCCCATGAGCAGAAACATCCCTTGGCTCGTCCGACGCTCGCTGTTCGCCGCCGCGCTCGGCGCCATGCTGCTGATCGCGTTGGCTCCGATGGCGCCGGCCGATGCTTGGTGGCGGGGCGGGTTCTTCGTGGGCATTCCCGGGCCGGTCGTGGTTGGGCCTCCGGTCGTCTACGCGGCGCCGCCACCGGTGTATTACGCTCCGCCGCCGGTCTATTTCGCGCCACCTCCCGGCTATCCGGCGCCGCAATCCTACGCCGCCGCACCTGGGCGGACGTGCTACGCCGGCAACTATGTTTGTCCACTGGCCGAGGCGTATCCGCCCGGCTCGACGTGCAGCTGTCCAACCGGACGAGGTCCTGCCTATGGTCAGGCGCGTTAGCTCATAGGGCTAGGTGAACGGTGCCCACCCTGGCGGCGTTGCGGAAAGATCCGCGATGACAGGATCCGCCCGTGACTGATAGCGCCAGCTTTCCGCCGCCCATCGAGGACTATGCCCTGATCGGCGACTGCGCGACGGCGGCGCTGGTCAGCAAATCGGGCTCGATCGACTGGCTCTGCTGGCCGCGTTTCGACGGCGGCGCCTGCTTCGCCGCCCTGCTGGGCCAGCCCGAGCACGGCCGCTGGCAGATCGCCCCGGCCGACCCAGACGCGCGCGTGCGCCGCGCCTATCGCGCCTGCACGACCGTCCTCGAGACGGTGTTCGAGACCGCCGAGGGCAGCGTCGCGCTGATCGACTTCATGCCGCCCTTCGCCAGCAACTCCTCGATCGTGCGGATCGTCGAGGGCCGGCGAGGGCGGGTGAAGATGTGCATGCACATGGCGCTCCGCTTCGACTTCGGCGTGTCGGTCCCCTGGGTCACGCAGCTCGAAGACGGGCGCGGCCTTTGCGCGATCGCCGGCCCCGACATGGTCGTGCTACGCACCGACGTCGAGCTACGGGGCGAGAATCTCACCACGGTCGCCGAGTTCACCGTGGGCGAGGGCGAGCAGGTCCCGTTCGTGATGACGCAGGGCCCGTCGCACATGGCCATCCCGCCGGCGGTGGACGCGGGTGCGGCGCTGCGCGCAACTGAGACCTTCTGGTCCGGCTGGATCGGCCGCGGCGGCTACAAGGGCGACTACCTCGAACCGGTCCAGCGCTCGCTGCTGACGCTCAAGACGCTGACCTACGTGCCGACCGGCGGGATCGTGGCGGCGCCGACCACCTCGCTGCCGGAACAGCTCGGCGGGACGCGCAACTGGGACTATCGGTTCTGCTGGCTGCGCGATGCGACCTTCACCCTGCTCGCCCTGCTGCACGCGGGCTACGCCGACGAGGCGCGGTTTTGGCGGGAATGGCTGCATCGGGCCATCGCCGGCACCGCGGAACAAGTGCAGATCATGTACGGGCTCGCCGGCGAACGGCGGGTCTCGGAATGGGAGGTCGGTTGGCTGCCGGGCTACCAGGGCGCGGCGCCGGTGCGCATCGGCAATGCCGCAGCCGGACAATTGCAGATCGACGTCTACGGCGAAGTGATGGACGCGCTGTACCAGTCGCACAAGGGCGGCCTCGCGGTCCCCGAGGGCGGCTGGGATCTCCAGGTCAACATGATCGAGCACCTGGAGACGATTTGGCAGCAGCCGGACGAGGGGATCTGGGAAGTGCGCGGCGGCCGGCGCTGCTTCACCTTCTCCAAGATCATGGCCTGGGTGGCACTCGACCGGGCGGTCCGCACGATCGAGGAATGGAAATGTCCCGGCCCGCTGGATCGCTGGCGCGCGCTCCGCGCCGAGATGCACGAGGAGATTTGCAGCCGGGGGTACAGCGCCGCGAAGAACAGCTTCGTCCAGAGCTACGGCAGCGATTCCCTCGACGCCAGCCTGCTGCTCGCGCCGTTGGTGGGCTTCCTGCCGGCCGACGATCCGCGGATGCGTGGCACCATCGCGGCGGTCGAGCGTGAGCTCATTCAGGATGGGCTGGTGATGCGCTACCGCACCCAGGAGGGCGCCGATGGTTTGCCGCCGGGCGAGGGCGTGTTCCTCGCCTGCAGTTTCTGGCTGGCGGACAACATGGTGCTGCAAGGACGTTACGACGAAGCGCGCAGCTTGTTCGAGCGCCTGCTCGACCTGCGCAACGATGTGGGGCTGCTGTCGGAGGAATACGATCCGCGGACGCGCCGGCTGGTCGGCAACTTCCCCCAGGCCTTTTCGCATATCGGCGTGATAGGCACCGCGCTGAACTTGGCCAATTACGGCCCGGCGCATAGCCGCAGCGGGGATAGCGGCTAGATCCTGCTCCGTTACTCGGCCGGCGCGGCGAGCGGGATGGGTTTGCGCTTGCCCGAGAACCGCTCGAGCGCCAAGTAGATGACCGGCGTGGTGTAGAGCGTCAATACCTGCGAGACGATCAGGCCGCCGACAATCGCGATGCCGAGGGGGCGGCGGAGTTCGGCGCCGGTGCCGAAGGCGAGCGCCAGCGGCAGCGCGCCCAGCAGGGCGGCAAGCGTCGTCATCATGATCGGCCGGAACCGTTCCATGCAGGCGGCGTGGATCGCCTCGAACGGCGACAGCCCCTGCTGGCGCTCCGCCTCCAGCGCGAAGTCGACCAGCATGATGCCGTTCTTCTTTACGATCCCCATCAGCAGGATGATGCCGATCATGCCCATGATCGACAGGTCGGTGCCGGTAACGAGCAGCGCGAGCAGCGCTCCGACCCCGGCGGAGGGAAGGGTGGATAGGATCGTCAGCGGCTGTAGCAGGCTCTGGTACAGCACACCCAGCACGATGTAGATGGAGATCAGCGCCGCGCCAATGAGCAGCGGCTGCGACGACAGGGACTGTGTGAGGAAGCGCGCGTTGCCGGCGAACTCGGTGTGCACGGTGTCCGGCATCCGCAACTCGCGCGTCGCCTGCTCGATAGCGTTGGTGGCCTGCCCGAGCGACATTCCGCCGGTCACGTTGAAGCTGATCGTCGCCGCCGGGAACTGACCCTGGTGGCGCACCGCGAGCGGCGCGGTGCCGCGCTCGAAGCGGGCCACGGCGGAGAGCGGGATCTGTGCGCCACCAGTCGCGCCCACGTAGATACGGTTCAGCAGCGACGGGTCGGTCTGCAGTTTCGGGTCGATCTCCAGCACAACCTTGTACTGGTTGCGCTGGGTGTAGATCGTCGAGATCTGGCGCTGCGAGTAGGCGTTGTTCAGGGCGTTGTCGATCGCCGCGGTGCTCACGCCGAGCCGTGCGGCGGCGGCGCGGTCGATCACCACGTTGACTTGCGGCCCGGCGCGGTCCTGATCGCTGCTGATGTCGGCAATGCCGGGTGTCTCTCGCAGCTTCGCCTCAAGCAGGTTGCTCCAATGGCGCATCTCCGTGAGGTCCTGCGAGATCACTACGAACTGATATTGCGCGCCGCCGGTGCGCCCGCCGCCTCGCAAATCCTGCGCCGCGTACAACGTGGTCTGCGCGCCGCCGACCTTGGCCAGCGGCCCGCGCAGGCGCGCGATCACCGCCTGAGCCGAGACGCCCCGCTCAGCGAGCGGCTTGAGGCTGATGTAGAGGGTGCCGCGATTCTGCGATTGCCAGCCGCTCGCGACTCCCACCGTGGAACCGACGGACTGCACCGCGGGGTCGCTCAAGACGACGTCGACCGCAGCCCGCTGGCGCTCCGACATTGCCTGGAACGACACGTCGGGCGATGCGATCACTTGGCCGATGAGCAGCCCGGTGTCCTGCTCCGGCAGGAAGCCCTTCGGCACCTCGCCGTAGAGTCGGACGGTCACCACGATCGTCGCGACCATGACCAGCAGCATGAACACGCGGTGGCGCAGCGCCCAACCGAGGGTCCGCGCGTAGAAACGCTGCGCCGCCGTGAACGCCCGGTCCACCAGACGGTCGATCCGGCCCCATAGCCCGCTTGATCCCGGCGCCTCCATCTCCCCCGGTTTGATGAACCGCCCGCAGATCATCGGCGTGAGCGTCAGCGACACCACGGCGGAGACGGCGATGGCGATGGTCAAGGTTATCGCGAATTCGTGGAACAGCTTGCCGAGGATGCCACCCATGAAGATCAGCGGGATGAACACAGCGACCAGGGAAATGCTGATCGACATCACCGTGAAGCCGATCTGCCGCGCGCCGACCAGCGCCGCCCGCAGCGGTGGCAGGCCCATCTCCCGATGGCGGTGGATGTTCTCGATCATCACGATCGCGTCGTCGACCACGAAGCCGACCGATATGGTCAGCGCCATGAGGGAGAAATTGTCGAGCGAGTAGCCGAGGAACCACATGCCCGCGAGCGTGCCGCAGATCGACAGCGGCACCGTGACGGCGGCTGCCAGCGTGGGCATCAGCCGCCGCATGAACACCAGCACCACGAGCAGCACGAGCGCGATGGTGATCAGCAGCGTGTATTGCACGTCCTCGACGCTGGCGCGGATGGTGGTGGTGCGGTCGGCGATCACGGTCAGCTTGATGTCCGGCGGCATCCAGGACAGCAGCTGCGGCAGCAGCGCCTGCACCCGGTCCACCGTGTCGATGACGTTGGCGCCCGCCTCCTTGGTGACGTTGAGCAGGATGGCCGGCTGCTTGCCGTCCCACGCGGCCAGGCGCGAGTTCGCCACGCCGTTGATCACCGTCGCCACGTCGGACAGGCGAACCACCACGCCATTGCTCGCCTTCAGCACCAGTGGCGCGTAGCCCTCGGCTTGCGAGAGCTGCCCGTTGATGCCGATGGTTTCCGCCGTCGTGCTGCCCTGGAAGCCGCCGGTGGGTTCGAGCACGTTGGCGCCGCGGATCGCGGTGTACGCGTCCTGCGCGGCGAGCCCGGCCGCCGCCAGGCGCACGGGATCGAGCTGCACTCGCACGGCCGGTTTCTCCGCGCCATTCACTGTCACCTGCGAGACACCCTCCACCTGCGACAAGCGTTGCGCGAGGATGGTGTCGGCGGCGTCGTAGATCTGGGCCGGGGACAGTGTCGCGGAAGTCAGCGCGAGGGTCAGGATCGGCGCATCGGCGGGGTTGATCTTGCGATAGTACGGCCTTGTCGGCAGGTCCGAAGGCAGATCGACGGTGGCGGCGTTGATCGCCGCCTGCACGTCGTGCGCGGCGCCGTCGATGTCGCGGCTGTAGTCGAACTGGATCACGATCGCAGTCGAGCCGATCGAGCTTGTCGAGGTGATTTCCGTCACACCGGAAATCTCGCCGAGCCGACGCTCGAGCGGCGCCGCGATCGAGTTTGCCATCGTCTCGGGGTCCGCCCCCGGGCGGCTCGCCATCACCACGATGGTCGGAATGTCGACGCTGGGCAGGGCCGAGACCGGCAGGAACCGATAGGCGACGGCGCCCGCGAGCAGCAGGCCGATGGCGAGCAGGATGGTTGCGACCGGCCGGGCGATGAAGGGCGCGGAGAAGTTCATCGCCTACGCCGGGCGGCTTCACCCCTCCCTCCGGCCCCCTCCCGCAAGGGGAGGGGGAGAAGATCTAAGCCCCCTCCCCTTGCGGGAGGGGGTTGCGGGAGGGGGCGCGCTAACACGTGATTACTCCGCCGCCGCCGGCAGCGCGCCGCCGGCAAGGCGCATCCGAAGCCGTTCCATGTACAGATAAATGACAGGCGTGGTGTAAAGCGTGAGCAACTGGCTCAGCAGCAGGCCGCCGATGATGGTGATGCCAAGCGGCGCGCGCAGCTCCGAGCCCGCCCCCTGCGTCAGCACCAGCGGCAATGCCCCGAGCAGGGCGGCCATCGTCGTCATCATGATGGGACGGAACCGCAGCAGGCTGGCTTCCTCGATCGCGGCCAGCGGCGACAGGCCGCGCTCGCGCTCCGCGACGATCGCGAAGTCGATCATCATGATGGCGTTCTTCTTCACGATGCCCATCAGCAGCACCACGCCCACCAACGCGACAAGTGAAAGGTCCACCCCGAACAGCATCAGGGCGAGCAGCGCGCCGATGCCGGCCGAGGGCAGGGTGGAGAGAATGGTGATCGGGTGGATCCAGCTCTCGTACAGCGCCCCCAGCACAATGTAGATCACCACCACGGCGGCCAGGATCAGCCAGGGCTCGGCGGCAAGCGAGCGCTGGAATTCCGCGGCGTCGCCGGAGTAGCTGCCGGTCACGGTGACGGGCATCCCGATGGCGCGCTCGGCGGCGGCGACGGCCTGCACCGCGTTGCCCAGCGCGTAGCCGGGTGCGAGGTCGAAGCTCAGCGTCACCGAGGGGAATTGCGCCTGGTGCGTGATGACCAACGGTGCCGTGGTGCGCTCGATCGTGGCGAAGCCGGAAAGCGGCACCTGCGCGTCGTTGGTGCCGGGCACGCGGAGTTGCAGCAGCTTGTTGGGATCGGCCTGCCACGACGGGTCGGCCTCCAGCACCACGCGATACTGGTTCGCCTGCCCGAAGATGGTGGAAATCTGCCGCTGGCCAAAGGCGTCGTACAACGTGTCCTGCACCGCCTGCATGGACACGCCGAGCCGCATCGCCGCCGCGCGGTCGACCTTGATGTAGGTGCGGAACCCGCCATTCTGCTGATCGCTCGCGACGTGGCGGACCTCAGGCATCGCGCGCAACCGATCCAGCAGTCGCGGCGCCCATATCGCGAGCTCCGCCGGATCGGTGTCCATCAGCGTATACTGGAACTGAGTGCGGCTGACCCGGGCGCCGATCTGGATGTCCTGCACGGGCTGGAAGAACACGGAGATGCCCGGGATGCCGGCGATCGCCGCCTGCAACCGCTCGATCACCTTCGGCGCGGACTCGCGCTGGCCGATGGGCTTGAGCGCGATGGTCAGCCGTCCGGCGTTCGGCGTCGCATTGATCGTTCCCGCGCCGACGAACGACACAACGCCCGACACCGCCGGATCGCGCTCGACCGCTTCCGCGACCTTGGTTTGCAATGCCGCGAGATGCGGGATCGACACGCTCTCCGCCGCTTCGGTGGTGGCGAGGATCACCCCGGTGTCCTGTTGCGGAAGAAAACCCTTGGGCACGATCACGTACAGCCAGACCGTGCCGACCAAGGTGGCGATGGCGACCAGCAGGATGAGGAACTGCCGCCCCAACGCCCAGTGCAGCGTGCGGCGGTAGAAGCCGAGCATCCGCTCGAATCCCGCCTCGGAGAGCCGTGCGACTAGTCCGGGGTGCTCCTGGTCCACCGGGCGCAGCAGCCGGCCGCACATCATCGGCGTGAGGGTCAGCGAGATGATCGCCGACACGATCACCGCGATCGACAGCGTGACCGAGAATTCGCTGAACAGCCGGCCGATCACGCCGGTCATGAACAGCAGCGGGATGAACACCGCGATCAGCGAAACCGTCAGCGACACGATGGTGAAGCCGATCTGCGCGGCACCGCGATAAGCCGCCTTCAGCGGCGGCACGCCCTGCTCGATGTATCGCGTGATGTTCTCGATCATCACGATGGCGTCGTCCACGACGAAGCCGGTAGCGACGGTGAGTGCCATCAGCGAGAGATTGTCGAGCCCATAGCCGAGCAGCGACATCACCCCGAACGTGCCGACCAGCGACAGCGGCAGCGCGACCGCTGGAATGAAGGTGGCGCGCAGCGAGCGCAGGAACACGAAAATCACCGCGACCACGAGGAGGATCGAGAGGATCAAGGTGAGCTGCACGTCCAGCACGGAGGCGCGGATGGTCTCCGTCCGGTCGGTCACGATGGTGAGCTTGATTCCGGCGGGGATGGCGCGCTGCAACCGCGGCAACGCCTGCTTCACCCGCTCGACGGTCTGCACGATGTTGGCGCCGGGCTGCCGCTGGATGTCGAGCACGGCGGCCGGCTGGTTCTGGTACCAGCCTTCCACGCGATCGTTCTCCACGCCGGGGACGGCGCTGCCCACGGCGGACAGTCGCACCGGCGCGCCGTTCCGCCACGCTATGACCAGGTTGCGGTAGGCGTCGGCCGAGACCAGCTGGTCGTTGGCGCCGAGCGCGAAGGCCTGACGCGCGCCGTCGAAGCCCCCCTTGGCGCCATTGACGTTGGCTGCGGCCACCGCGCTGCGGACGTCCTCCATCGACAAGCCGTACGCGGCGAGCCGCGCGGGATCGACGCGCACGCGAACGGCGGGGCGCAGGTTGCCTTGCACCGTCACCTTGCCCACGCCCTCTATCTCGCTCAGCTTCGGCTGCAGCAGCGTGTCCGCCGCGTCGCTCACCTTGTCGATCGGCACCGTGTCGGAGGTCAGCGCGAGGGTGAGGATCGGCGCGTCGGCCGGGTTCACCTTTGCATAAACCGGCGGATAGGGCAGCGTGTTCGGCAAGGTGCCGGCGGCGGCGTTGATCGCGGCCTGCACGTCCTGCGCCGCGCTATCCATGCTGCGGTTGAGGTCGAACTGCAAGGTGATCTGGCTGGTGCCCTCGCTGCTCTGCGAGGTCATACTTGCGAGCCCGGCGATCTGCCCGAACTGCCGTTCAAGCGATGCGGTAATGAGTGTCGAGATGGTGTCAGGGCTGGCGCCGGGCAGCTGCGTCGTGACTTGGATGGTCGGAAAATCCACTTGCGGCAGCGCCGAGACCGGCAGCGAGCGATAGCCGAGCGCGCCCGCGAGCAGGATAGCGATCGCCAGCAGCCAGGTGGCGATCGGCCGCGCGATGAAGGGCGCCGAGATGTTCATGCCACAATCGTCACAGTGCGTTTTTCACTGGGCCGTCCGATGCCGGCGCGACGCGGTGCCGGGCGCGGCCGGCTGCGCGGGCCCCGCTGTCGCATCCGCCACGTTCGCCTGCACGATGGTCACGTGGGCGCCGTCGGTCAGGCGGGAGGTGCCGTCGGTCACCACCTTGGCGCCGGGCTGCAAGCCGGCGGTGATGATAGAGGACTGCGCGTCCTCGTGTCCCACCGTCACACTCTGCCGCTTCACCGTGCTGTCTGCGTTGACGACGTACACATAGGTGCCGTTCGGCCCGCGCTGCACCGCGGCGGGCGGTACCACCGTCGCGCCGTGCTCCGTCGCCACCTTCAGCCGCGCGCCGACGAAGCCGCCGGGCCAGAGCTTGTGGCCTGGGTTCGGGAAGGTCGCCTTAAGCTTGATCGTGCCGGTGGTCGGGTCGACCTGATTGTCGAGCACGGCCAGGGTGCCGCGATCCAGCACGCCTGCCGCATCCCCGTCACTGCCTTGCGTGACGGCCAGTGCCTCGGGGTTGCCTTGCGCCATCGCCGCCGCCACCGCCGGCAGCGCCTGTTGCGGCAGGGTGAACACGACAGAGATCGGCTGCAGGGTGGTGATGACGACGATGCCGGTGGTGTCGCTCGCGTGGACGATGTTGCCCTGATCGACCTGACGGATGCCGGTGCGCCCGTCGATGGGCGAGGTGATCGTCGTATAGGAAAGCTGCGTCCGCGCGCTGTCGATCGCCCCCTGGTCCTGCTCCACTTGGGCGGTGAGCTGCGCCACGGTCGCCTTCTGCGTATCGGCTTGCTGCGCCGAGGTGTAGGCGGTCGCCGCGAGCTTCTGGTATCGTGCGAGGTCCACCCGTGCATTGGCAAGGTTGGCCTGGTCCTGCGCCTTCTTGGCAACGGCCTGGTCGAGCGCCGCCTGGTAGGTGCGCGGGTCGATGCGCGCCAGGACGTCGCCGGCATGGACGTCCTGTCCCTCCTTGAAGCGCACCTCGACGAGCGGGCCGTCCACCATCGGTTTCACGGTCACGGTCTGGAATGCCTGCACCGTGCCGAGGCCGTCGAGATAGATCGGCACGTCCTTGGTCTCGCTGGTCGCCACCAGCACAGGGATCGGAGCGCCGCGCGCGGCGCTCCGATCGTTCGGCGCGGGGGCGTGCGCCGGCCAGAACCAAATCGCGTAGCCGATGCCGACGAGCACCAGCAGGCAGAGCAGCACCATGCCGCTCCGCCGCAGCCGGCCGCGCCGTGTGCGGGAAGGGGTCTCGGTCTCCCGCGTCATCGCGTCCATGATGCGCGCCTTCTCACTTGAGGTTGTCTCCCACTGGCAGCGCGACGCCGCCCAAAATGCGTCCCGGCGAGAGGCCGGGGAACTGGTCCGGGATCGGCCCGGCCGGCTGACTCCAACCGCCGCCGAGCGCTTTGTAGAGATTGAGCAGCGCCTGGAAATGCGCGAGCCGCACCTGCGCCAGATTGTCCTCGTCCGTATACAGTGTCGTCTGCGCTGTCAGCACCGTCGTGATGTCCACCGTGCCGGCGGCGACCTGGGCGCGCGCGATGTCGGCGGCGCGCTGGGCAATGGCCACCGCTTGCTCCTGAAGTGCCAGTTGCTCGGCGGTGTAGCGCAGCGCGGTGAGTGCGTTCTCCACGTCGGTGAAGGCCTGCAGGATTGCCTTGCGATAGTCGGCGACGAGCTCGTCATAGCGCCCGCGCGACTGCTCCAACTGGCCGCGCAACGTGCCGGCGTCGAAGACCGGCTGAGTGAGGTTCGCCGCGAGCGAGATCACCGTGGCACCGGGTCCGAACAGGCTGGTCAGCGCGAGGCTCTGGTAGCCGGCCGACCCGGTGAGCTGGATCGTCGGGAAGAACGCCGCGCGCGCCGCCCTGATGTTGGCGTTCGCGGCGACGAGCTGGGCCTCCGCCTCGGCCACGTCCGGGCGTCGCGCCAGCAGCTCGGATGGAAGTCCGGGATAGACCGCCGGTAGCGCGAGATCGACCAGCGTTCCAGGCCGGGCGGTGATCGCCTGCGGCGGACGGCCGACCAGGATGCCGAGCCCGATGAGCTGCTGTTCGAGCTGGTTCTGCAGATTGGGGATTACCGCGCGCTGGCCAGCGACGAGCGCCTCCTGCTGCGAGACGTCAAGCGCGGTCGCCGTGCCGGCGGCAAGGCGGCCCTGGATCACGGCCAGGGTCTTTTCCGCGTCGGCGAGGTTCTGCCGCGCGATCGTCAGCCGGTCCTGCAGATCCAGTGCCGTGAACCAGGTCGTGGCGACGTTCGTCACGACGGTCAGCGCGACGACTTCCTGGTCGAAGCGGCTGAACACGGCGCTTGCCCGGGCCGACTCCGCGAGGGCAGCGTTTTTCCCCAGAAATCCGCCTCGTAGCTGATGTTGCCGGCAGTACTGTACTGACGAAAATCGGTGTAGCGGCTAGAGCTTCCGGCGGTGTTGAACAGGGTCGACCCGGAGGTTCCGGTGATTCGGCGGCTGCCGGTTCCCGAGCGCTGGTAGTTGCCGGTGGCTGTCGAGTCCAAAGTGGGCAGCAGGGCGGCACCGGCGATGCGGACTTGCGCGTCGGCCTGGCGGACCCGGGCGATCGCCGCCGCGATATCGAGATTCTGCGCCCGCGCCAATGCGATCAGCGCATCGAGTTCGGGCGAGCGGAAGCCACGCCACCATTCGGCCGACGGCCAGGCCTGCGCGGCGGTGGTCGTGCTGGCGCGCCATCTCGCGGGCAACTCCGCGCCGGGCCGCATGTAGTCCGGCCCGAGATCGCAACCGGCGAGTGGACCGAGCAGGGCGAAGCCAAGGCTCATGGTTTGAACCGAACGGAAGGAAATCACGTGTTTGCGCTACTCCGACTGGCGGTGCCGCGCGTCCTCGGCCCGCGCGGCGTCGGCCAGCCTTGCGCGACCCTGATCGGACAGGGTGCGAACGGCGTCGACGAACACGATGTTGAAGCGCGTCGAGAACTCATGCCAGCTCGTTTGCCAATCGGCGAGGGCGCTCCGCACCGCCGCCTCGTCATAGGGTGTGCGCCCGATCGCGGCGGCGACTTCCCGATGCGCAGCCGACACTTTCTCCCGCGCCGCTTGATAGGAAGGCCGCTCCCGATCCAGCACCGCGCGGACCTTGTCCGCTTCATCAGGCGGCAATTGGGCAATAATCCGGCCTAGCGGGCCGCCGCCGCGCGGCGGGGCCGTGGGTGTGAGGCCCGGCCGGACCAGATGCGCGCCGACCAGGGCGACCAGGAACACGTTGAGCGCTACCGAGAGCCCGAACAGATAGCCTCGGGTCGGCGCGCGGCGCGCGGCTAGGGCGGAACTCATGGCGAGGAATCCATTCGGGGTGATCTGTACGGAGGCAAGCAATGTGGGAGGCGGAGCGGTGACACTCGCGGTCCACCCGACCCAGACGCCCAGTACCGGCGCAGGCAGCGAGCGCGCCCCACCGCAGGGCCGGAACCGGCAGCCGGTCCTCGCCGGATGCGCGGTGAGCGATGCGCCTCGGTGGCAATGCCCCGCCGGGTACCGGCCATCAGGCGCGCCGTGAGGGCCCGGTCGACGGCGGCGGCCTCGGCCCGGATTCCCGCTTCATCATCGAGCGCGGCGAGATAGCGCCGACGCGCCAGCGCCGACCGACGAAGCAGGCGGAGCGCGGCACGCCGCTCGTTTTCGGGCCAGCGCGCGAGGTCGGGACCGTGCAGCGCGAGGCGCCGCGAAAACTTCAACCCGATCATTGGCGCCTCACACCTCTCGGGCGAGCAACCAAGCCTTCAGGAACAGCCGCCCCCGGCGCAGCAAGCCTTCGAGCGCACGCACCGAAACGCCGAGCGTCCGCGCCACGTCCTTGCCGGCTCCGTCCTCGCCGTAGGTGAGCAGGAGGGCGGCTCGCTGCCGGGCCGGAAGGGCGGCCAGCCCGGACGCGAGCGCCGCCGACTGGTCGCGCAACTCGATGGCTTGCAGCGCGTCCGGCCCGGCTGCGGGAAGCTCGTCGGAAAGCGCATCCAGCGGTCGCGCGGCACGCTGCCGGTCGATCGCAAGATTGACGGCAATCCGGTTCAGCCAGGTCGTCAGCTTCCCTCGCGCGGGGTCGAAACGAGCGGCGTTCCGCCAGGCGCCTACCATCGCATCCTGCGCGATCTCCTCCGCCGCCGCCCGGTCGGCGCCGAGCCGGAGCGCGACGACATACAGGCGCGGGAGATGGCGCGCGCACAGCACATCGAATGCCGCGCGATCGCCCTGTGCGGCGCGGATCATCAGCGCCTCGTCGGGCTCGGGCAGGTCGCTCTGGGTCCGCGTCACGAGCGACATATAGGTCGGTGAATGGGTTCGCGCAGGCCGGCATGTCCCTTATACGGGCCGGGCGGCAGAAACCCACGCGGACTTCATCTTGCGACTCCCGTCCGCGTTCCGCCCCGGATTCTGGGACGTGTCGCACGAAATGGACGATCCGGCGGACACAATCTTGCGTCGGGGCGGCCGATATGCAAATCAGCCCTGCAGGGAGCCTAGGGGAGGGCGTGCAGGGTGTCCGACATCATCCTCGAGACATCGGGGTTGACCCGCGAATTCAGCGGTTTCGTCGCCGTGGACGGCGTGGACCTGAAGGTTCGCGAGGGCACGATCCACGCCCTGATCGGCCCGAACGGCGCCGGCAAGACGACGTGTTTCAATATGCTGACGAAATTCCTGCCGCCGACCCGTGGGACAATTCGGTTCAAGGGCGACGATATCACCGGCAAGCGCCCGGCGCAGGTCGCGCGGCTGGGGCTGGCGCGTAGCTTTCAGATCTCAGCGGTGTTTCCGCACCTGACGGCGATCGAGAACGTCCGGCTCGCGTTGCAGCGGGTGCGCGGGAACTCCTATGATTTCTGGCGATCGGAGGCCGTCCTGCGGCAGTACGACGAGCGGGCGCTCGAGCTGCTCAACGATGTCGGCCTAACGGGCTATGCCGGGGTCGAGGCGGCGCTGCTTTCGTATGGGCGCAAGCGGGCGCTGGAGATCGCGACGACCCTGGCGTTATCGCCGACGATGCTGCTGCTCGACGAGCCCACCGCCGGCATGGCGCATGAGGACGTGGACCGGGTGGTGCAGCTCATCGGTCGGGTTCGCGAGGGAAGGACGATCTTGATGGTGGAGCACAACCTCTCCGTCGTGGAAGGGCTGTGCGACACGATCACCGTCCTGACGCGCGGCCGCGTGCTGGCCGAGGGAGACTATGGGACAGTCTCGCGCGATCCCGAGGTCATCACCGCCTATCTGGGAACAGCCGATGCCTGACGCCGCGATGCTTGCGATCAAGCAGCTCAATTCCTGGTACGGTGAGAGCCACATTCTGCACGGCGTCGATTTCGACGTGCGCGAGGGCGAGGTCGTGACCTTGCTCGGCCGGAACGGCGCCGGCAAGACCACCACGATGAAGTCCATCATGGGCCTGGTGCCGCGCCGCGAGGGCAGCATTCGGTTTCGCGGCGCCGAGACGGTCGGCTACCTGCCCAACGCCATCGCCAAGTCCGGCATTGCCTTCTGCCCCGAGGAGCGCGGCATCTTCGCCTCGCTGACCGTGAGCGAGAACCTGCTGCTGCCGCCGGTGGTGGCGCCGGGCGGCCTTGATGTCGATACGATCTACGCACTGTTCCCCAATCTCAAGGAACGTTCGAATACCGCGCAAGGCACCAAGCTCTCGGGCGGCGAGCAGCAGATGCTCGCCATCGCGCGCATCCTGCGCACCGGTGCGCGGCTGCTGCTGCTTGATGAGCCCACCGAGGGGCTGGCACCGGTGATTGTGCAGCAGATCGGCCGCACGATCCGCGAGATCAAGAGCCGCGGCTTCACCGTGCTGCTGGTCGAGCAGAATTTCCGCTTCGCGGCGACGGTGGCGGACCGGCACTACGTGATGGAGCACGGCCGGGTGGTCGACATGATTCCGAATACTCAGCTCGACGCCAGCATGGACAAGCTGCACGAATATCTTGGCGTCTGAAAGGCGCCGTTCGGAGACGGTCGGCGCGGCAAAGGCCAACCCCAACTTGCCGCAGATGGGCAGGACTATCACCAGGGACCAACATCATGCGGATGACACGGCGCAATCTGATCGGGTCGGCGGTGGCGGCAACCACGCTGCCGCTGGCGCGCGCGCGAGCGCAGACGCCGACGATCAAGATCGGGCTGATGAACGACCAGTCCGGAACCTACCGCGACGTGACCGGCCAGACCTCGATCGCCTGCGCCCGTCAGGCCATCGAGGAGATGGGCAACGGTCACGGCTTCAATGTCGAGCTCGTCACCGCCGATCATCAGAACAAGCCCGACATCGCGGTGGGCATCGCTCGTCGCTGGATCGACACCGATCAAGTCGACATGCTGCTGGACGTGCCGACGTCCTCGGTGGCGCTGGCGGTCGCCTCGGTCGCGCGAGAGAAGAACAAGGTCTACGTCAACGCCTCGGCCGGCACCGCCCAGCTTACCGGCGAGCAATGCTCGCCGAACACGGTTCATTGGACCTTCGACACCTACATGCTGGCCAAATCGACCGGCGGGGCGATGGTAAAGGCGGGGGGCGAATCCTGGTTCTTCATCA
Source organism: uncultured Alphaproteobacteria bacterium (assembly GCA_963795435.1). Classification (GTDB taxonomy): domain Bacteria; phylum Pseudomonadota; class Alphaproteobacteria; order Acetobacterales; family Acetobacteraceae; genus JAFKFI01. The sequence goes on along the minus strand of CAWCHV010000007.1, from coordinate 307,752 downwards.
CCGCCGACTACGCCTTCGGCCAGCAGTTGCAGAAAGACACCACCCGGATGGTCGAGCACGCCGGGGGCAAGGTGGTCGGCTCCGTCGCCTATCCCTTCCCGGAGACCACGGATTTCTCCGCCCTGCTGGTGCAGGCGCAGGCGAGCGGCGCCAAGGTGCTCGGCCTGTGCAACGCCGGCGGCGATACGGTCAACAGCCTCAAGCAAGCCAACGAGTTCGGCGTCAACAAGAAGATGCGGATCGCCACGCTGCTGATGTTCATCACCGACGTGAACGCGATCGGACTGGACGTGGCGCAGGGGCTGGCGCTCACCGAGAGCTTCTATTGGGATCTGAACGATCGCACCCGCGCCTTCACCAAGCGAGTGCTGCCCAAGACGCCGAACAACTATCCGAACATGAACCACGCCGGGGCCTATGCCGGCGCGCTGCACTACCTCAAGACGGTGGCGGCGATGGGCGCCGCTGAGGCGAAGGCCGACGGTCGCGCGACCGTCGCGAAGATGAAGTCGATCCCCGGCGACGACGATGCGTTCGGCAAGTCCCAGATCCGCGAGGACGGACGGAATCTGGTGAACGCCTATCTCTTCGAAGTCAAGAAGCCGTCGGAGAGCAAAGGGAAGTGGGACTACTATAAGCTCCTGGCTACCACGCCGGGCAACGAGGCGTTCCGACCGCTGGTCGAGGGCCACTGCCCATTTGTGAAGGCCTGATCGTCGAGATGCGGGATTTGCCAGGGAGGAACGTCATGCGCCTGTCCCGTCGTGCCCTGATCGGCGGCGTGGCCGTCGCCGCGGTCCCGCTTGCCCGGTCGCGGGGGCAGACCCAGCCGGGAATCAAGATCGGCGTGCTCACCGATATGTCGGGCACGTACGCCAACACCACGGGCATGACCTCGGTGGTCTGCACCAAGCAGGCGCTGGAGGATTTCGGCGTCTCCGGCAAGGGCTTCGCGGCGGAGGTGATCTACGCTGACCACCAGAACAAGCCGGATATCGGCGTCTCGATCGCCCGGCAATGGTTCGACCGCGATGGGGTGGACGCAATCGTGGACGTGCCGACCTCGTCGGTGGCCCTCGCCGTGCAGGGCGTGTGCCGCGAGAAGAACAAGGTCTACATCAACTCGGGCGCTGCCTCGGCGGCGCTGACCGGGACCGACTGCTCGCCGAACATGGTCCATTGGACTTATGACACGTACATGCTTGCCAAGTCGACCGGCGGCGGCATGGTGAAGGCCGGCGGGGATTCCTGGTTTTTCATCACCGCCGACTACGCCTTCGGCCATCAGCTGCAAAAGGACACCACGGCCTTCGTCACCGCCGCGAAGGGCAAGGTCGCGGGCAGTGTCGCCTATCCGTTCCCCGGCACCACCGATTTCTCCTCCTTCCTCGTGCAGGCGCAAGCGAGCCGTGCGAAGGTGGTGGGGCTGTGCAGCGCCGGCACGGATACGGTGAACCAGATCAAGCAGGCGCACGAGTTTGGCCTGACGCAAACGACCAAGCTGGCCGCGCTGCTGATGACCATTGGCGATGTGCACGCACTCGGCCTGGCGACAGCGCACGGCCTCAATCTGACCGAGAGCTTCTACTGGAACCTCAACGACCGGACCCGCGCCTTCACGGATCGCGTGAAGGGAAAAGTGTCGGGCAACTGGCCGAACATGATCCATGCGGGCTGCTACTCGGGAACGCTGCACTACCTTAAGGCGGTCGCCGACATGGGCGCGGCCAAGGCGAAGGCCGACGGCCGTGTCACCGTCGCGCGCATGAAAGCGATGCCGGTCGACGATGACTGTTTCGGCAAGACCACGATCCGCGAGGACGGCCGGCATCTTGTGCCTGCCTACCTGTTCGAGGTGAAGCAGCCCTCGGAGAGCAAGGGGCCGTGGGACTACTATAATCTCGTCACCACCACGCCGGCCGAGGAGGCCGCTCGGCCGCTCGCCGACGGTCACTGTCCCTTCGTTCATGTCTGAGAGAACATGATCACCATATTCGGAATTCCCGGTCCGCTGTTGTTCGGCCAGCTTCTGCTGGGCCTGATCAACGGCGCGTTCTATGCCATGCTGTCGCTGGGGCTGGCGATCATCTTCGGAATGCTTAACATCATCAACTTCGCGCATGGCGCGCTGTTCATGATGGGCGCGTTCGTCGCCTGGATGCTGCTCAATTATCTCGGGATCGGCTATTTCCCGGCGCTCATCCTGGCGCCGCTGATCGTCGGCGTTTTCGGGCTCATCATGGAAAAGACGATCATCAGCCGGCTCTACAAGCTCGATCATTTGTACGGACTGCTGCTGACCTTCGGCATGGCATTGGTGATCGAGGGTCTGTTCCGCAACGCCTACGGCAGTTCGGGAATGCCGTACCGGATCCCCGACGTGTTCCAAGGTGCCACCGATCTCGGCTTCATGTTCCTGCCCAACTACCGTGGCTGGGTGGTGATCGCGGCGCTGGTGGTGTGCCTGGCGACGTGGGCCATTATCGAGAAAACCTTCATCGGCGCCCGGCTGCGCGCCGCGACCGAGAACGCGCCGCTGGTCCAGGCATTCGGCGTCAACGTGCCCCGGCTGATCACGTTGACCTACGGGGCAGGCGTGGCGCTCGCGGCCTTCGCTGGGGTGCTGGCGGCGCCGATCTATTCGGTGAACCCTAACATGGGATCGAATTTCATCATCACGGTGTTTGCCGTCGTGGTGATCGGCGGGATGGGCTCCATCCTCGGCTCGATCATCACCGGCTTCGCGCTCGGTATCGTGGAGGGGCTGACGAAGGTGTTCTACCCGCAAGGATCGGCGACCGTGATCTTCCTCGTGATGGTCATCGTGTTGATGGTCCGACCGCGCGGCTTGTTCGGAAAGGCCGCCTGAGATGTGGGGATTTTCGCGCGCGCAGGCGGTAGCCTTCCTGGTCATGGTCGTGCTGATCGTGGTCTCGCCCTGGGTGCTGTACCCGGTATTCCTGATGAAGGTGCTGTGTTTCGCGCTGTTCGCCTGCGCCTTCAACCTGATGATAGGTTACGTGGGACTCCTGTCGTTCGGCCACGCGGCGTTCTTCGGCATGGGCAGCTACATCACCGCCTGGACCGCCAAGCATTGGGGCCTCTCGGCCGAGGCGGCGATCCTGCTCGGCGGCGCGACCGGCGGCATTCTGGGGCTGGTGCTCGGCTACATCGCGATCCGCCGGCAAGGCCTCTATTTCGCGATGATCACCCTTGGCCTCGCCCAGATGGTCTATTTCTTCTGCCTCCAGGCGCCGTTCACCGGCGGCGAGGACGGCATCCAGCAGGTGCCGCGCAGCGCCCTGTTCGGCGTCATCTCGATGCAGCCCGACATGAACATCTACTGGTTGGTCGCCGTCGTGTTCCTGCTCGGCTTCCTGTTGATCCACCGCGTCGTGCATTCGCCGTTCGGGCAGGTGCTGAAGGCGATCCGCGAGAACGAGCCGCGCGCCACCTCGCTCGGCTACCGCACTGACGACTACAAGCTGATCGCCTTCGTGCTCTCCACCTTCCTCGCCGGCATCGCCGGCGGCACCAAGGCGCTCGTGTTCGGCATCGCCACTCTGACCGACGTGCACTATTCAATGTCGGGCGAGGTGGTGTTGATGACCCTGCTTGGCGGCCTCGGGACGATCTTCGGCCCGGTCATGGGTGCGCTGGTGCTAACCGCGATGGAGAACTACCTGGCACAGTTCGGCGCCTGGGTGACGGTTACGCAGGGCGCGATCTTCATGATCTGCGTGCTCGCTTTCCGCCGTGGCATCATCGGCGAGATCGGCGCCAAGCTGCGGATCCAGCTCTGATCGGGCCGGCGTCAGGTCCGATGGCCTCGCGCGGCCGCTGACCGGCGCCCGTGACCTTCCTGCAACCAAAGCCACCGGGCCGCTTCAGCCTCGCCTGCCTGTTCCACCCGGAATCGATAGCGGTGATCGGCGCCGGGACGCCTGCCGGGCATCAGATATTGCGCAACGTGCTGACCGGCGGCTTCGCGGGCACCGTGCTCGCCGTCGACGAAAATGACGCTGGGCTCGGAGGTGTACGGACTTACCCCGATATCCCCTCGCTGCCGATCGCGCCGGAACTTGTCGTGTTCGCCGGAGAGGCGGATCGCGTGGCGAGCGACGCCGCAGCGCTGGCGGCCCGGGGAAGCTTCTCCGGGATCGTCGTGACGACGGGCGGCGATCTGGCGGAGGTCGCGCGGGTGACCGGGATGCGGCTGCTCGGGCCGGGATCGTTCGGCATCGCGGTCCCAGAGATCGGGCTCAACGCTACGCGCAGCCACTTGACCCCGCCCAGCGGGCGCCTCGCTCTGGTGTCGCAATCGGCCGCCCTGTGCCGGGCGGTGCTGGATTGGGCCGAGCCGAACGGCGTCGGCTTCAGCCATATCGTCGGCCTCGGCGGCAACGCGGATGTCGGGTTCGGCCTGGTGCTCGACTGGCTCTCACGCGACCCCGGCACGGGGCCGATCCTGCTCGACATCAGGCGGATCAAGAACAGCCGTGCCTTTCTCTCGGCCGCCCGTGCCGCCTCGCGCCTCCGCCCGGTCGTGGCGATCCGCGCCGGCGGCCGGCTGCTGGACCCGTCGGGCGACGCGGACTGCGCGCTGGAAGCGGCGCTGCGTCGGGCTGGCGTTCTCTCGGTGTCGCGCTTCGAGGATCTGCTGGCCGCTGCCGAAACGCTCAGCCGGGCCAAGCCGCTGCGTCACGAAGCGGTCGCGATCGTGACCAACGCGACCGGCCCAGGCCAGCTGGCGGCCGACGCGGCGCTAGGCGACGGGCTTCAATTGGCACACCTCACATCCGACACCATCGAGGCGGTGCGCGCCCGACTGCCGGCCGGCGCTCCGGTCGTGGAGGACGGGCCGGTAGAGGTCGGGCTCGACAGGCCAGGCCGGCTGGCGGAGATCGCAACGGTACTGGACGGCGCATCGGAGGTCGGTGGCGTGCTGATCGTGCACGCCCCGGCCGGCGAGGGTGACGGCGCCGCGATCGAGGCGCTTGGCGTCGGCGCCGCCGCCATCCGCGTTCCTGTTCTGGTCTGCGCGATGGGCGAGACCACCGGGGCCGCGCATCGACGCGCGCTGGCGGCGTCTGGCGTCCCGGCCTTCGCCTCGCCGGAGCAGGCGGTGCGCGGCTTCCGACATCTGGTCGAGGCGAGGCGCAGTCGTGCCGCCGCGAGCGAGCTGCCGTCGGGTGCGGTGCTCACCGTGACCCCCGACCGCATGGCAGTGCGCCGGTTGTTCGAGGAGGTGCGCCGAGGCGCCAGGCTGGCGCTTGCCCAGGATGAATTGCTCGCGGTTCTCTGCGCCTACGGCATCCCGACCGTGCCGACGCGGGTGGCGGCCGGACCCGACGAGGCGGCGGACGCGGCTGTTTTGCTCGGCTTCCCCGTGGTCGTGAAACGCCGCCGTACCGGTGCCCCCGGAAACCGACGAGCGGGGAAGCCTCGTGCTCGATCTGCATGAGCCTGGAGAGGCGCGCGCGGCCGCCAGTGCCATTCAGGCGCGGGCGGCGCCGGACAGCGCGAGGCTCGGTATTCTCGTCCAGCGCCAGGTCGAGCACGCCCGCGAGTTGCGGGTCCGCGTGAAAGAGGACCCGGTGTTTGGCCCGGTGATCGCCTTCGGTCAGGGCGGTCTCGCGGCCGATCTTCTTGACGATGTCGCGATGGGCCTGCCGCCGCTGAACTTGCCGCTCGCCCGAGCGCTGATCGCGCGGACCCGGGTTGCCGCAACGCTGGGGGCGTTCCGCGACCGGCCAGTGGCCAACCTCGAGGCGGTCGCCGAGACACTGGTGCGGGTCAGTCAACTCCTGGTCGATTTCTCCGAGATCGCCGGGCTCGTCCTCAACCCGCTGGTCGTCGACTCTGACGGGGTGGTCGCGGTGGATGCCTGGATCCGCTTGCGCGCGGCCGACGCCGCGCCGGGCCGGCTGGCGATCGCGCCCTATCCGGCGGAGTTGATCGAGCAGTGGGACGTCCGCGGCGAGGCGGTGACGATCCGGCCGATCCGCCCGGAGGACGCGGCGGCGCACGCGGGGCTGTTCCATCGCCTGTCGCCCGAGGACGTACGGTTCCGCTTCTTCAGCGCAATGCGCACGCTTTCGCCCGAGCAGGTCGCTCGCATGACGCAGGTCGACTACGATCGCGAGATGGCGCTGATCGCCGTGCAGCAGTCCACCGGCTACACCGTGGCTGTCGCGCGGTTGGTCTGCGAGGCAGACCGGCGTTCGGCCGAGTTCGCCGTCGCGGTGCAGCCCGACATGAAGGGGCGTGGGCTGGCGAGCCGGCTGGTGCGGCGCCTCATCGAATGGGGCCGCGCGCGCGGTGTCACGGAGATCGTGGGCCAAGTGCTCGCCGACAACGCGCCGATGCTGGCCTTCGTGCGCCGTCTCGGCTTCGAGATCCACCGGCTTCCCGGCGAGGACGACGTGGTGGAGGCGCGCCTGTCGCTCGCCGACACGGGCTGAGTCCGGCGTCACCAGCGGCCGATGGCGGCGACGCACACTGTGATCAGACCTAGGATCAGGTTCACCATGATGAGCTTTCGGATGCTGTCCGCCGCGCGCGCGGGATCCGTACCGTAACGGAAACGCGCCCACGGGCCGAAGAAAACCATCAAGAACAGCACCGCCATGATGAGCCCGAGCAGCATCATCAGGTTGATGCTCCATCCGGCGCCGGCGAAGCCGCCGAACACCCCCAGAAGCATCGCGTAGCCGCTGATCAGCGCCAGCGGCATGACGTGCCAGATGATGAGAAAAAACCGGCGGAACACCTGGCTGTGCAGCTGCAGCCGCTGGGCCGGCTCGACCACCGCCAGACTGGGGCGCAGCACCAACAGGGCGAAGAACATCCCGCCCACCCAGATCACCGCGCAGAGGATGTGGATCGCGAATACGATGGGCCAGATCGTCGTGGTCCAGATCATCGGCGGGTGATCTCCAGGATTTCGGCGAGCAAGGCGCGAAGCTCGGCCGCGGCGATGGAGCGGGGTGCGGCCTCCGTGACTCCGAGGCCGGCGGCGAAGGCGGTGGCGAACCCGGTGCGATTGCCGAGCGTGGTGCGCAGCACCGGCAGCTTGCGCGCGGCGATGTCCGTCTCGACGCTCTGGCGCAGCCGCGAGCCTGTGGGGACGCGATTCAGCGCGAGGCGCGCGGCTCGGCGCTCGTCTGCGGCAAGTTTCAGCGTGCCCTCGGCGGCCCAGATGTCGGGCGGGCTCGGCTGCACCGGAATCAGCACGAGATCGGCGCCGCGCACCGCGAGCCGCGCGTCGGTGTCGATCTGCGGCGGGCTGTCGATGAACACGAAATCATGGTCTCGGCCCAGCCGGTCGAGCTCGCGGGCGAGGCGCCAGCCGGAGACGTCGGAGAATCCCAACGCCGCGATCCGGTCGCCATGCGCCGCGCGCAGCGCGTGCCAGCGGGCGAGGCTGCGTTGCGGGTCGATGTCCAGCAGCGCCACTCGGCCGGTGGCCGCGAGGGCGGCGGCAAGGTTGGCGGCCAGCATCGTCTTGCCGGCGCCGCCCTTCTGCTGCGCCACCGTGATCACCACCGCCATGCAAGCGCGACTCCAGCTGGGGCAGCCAGTGTAGCGGATGGGTGCCGTGCGCGACATCCGGCTCCCCGTCGAGGCGCGCGAGTGGCAGACTGCGGCCATGCGGTTCGATGCGGCATGGTTGCGCGGATTGGAGGAGCGGCCGGAGCTGCTGACGCCCGAGGAGATGGCGCGCGCGGATGCGCTCTCGCCTGGTCTCGGCGTATCCACGCCAGTGTTGATGGAGAACGCCGGTCGCGCCGTTGCGCGCGCCGTGCGCCGCCGCTTCCGCCCTTGTCGCACGCTGGTGCTGTGCGGAGCCGGCAACAACGGCGGCGACGGCTACGTCGCGGCACGGCTTCTGGCGGAGACGGGCTGGCCTGTCACGGTCGCCGCCCTGGCGCCGCCGCGCGCCGGCTCGGATGCCGCCAGCACCGCGCGGCGCTGGCGCGGGCCAATGGTCGCCTTCGCACCCGACAACGCGGCGCGGGCCGCATTGGTGATCGATGCGGTGTTCGGTGCGGGCCTCACCCGCGACGTGACGGGACTTGTCGCGGAGACCCTGGCGCGCGCGCCGCGAATTGTTGCGGTCGACATGCCGAGCGGGGTCGATGGCACGACCGGCGCGGTACGCGGCCACGCAGCGCAGGCGGCGATGACGGTGACCTTCTTCCGGCTCAAGCCCGGTCATCTGCTGCTGCCCGGTCGCGATCTCTGCGGTGAGATCGCGCTCGCCGATATCGGCCTGCCCACGGCGGTGCTGGAGCAGGTGGGGGTAAAATGCTGGGCGAACGGCCCCTCGCTGTGGCAGGTGCCGGTGCCGTCAGCATCAGGGCACAAATACACGCGCGGTCATGTCACGGTGCTAGGCGGGACGGCGATGACAGGGGCGGCGCGCTTGGCTGCCGCTGGGGCGCGGCGGGCCGGAGCGGGAATGCTCACCATCGCCGCGACCGGCGGTGCTAAGATCTATCGGACGGGCGACGCGGGCGTTATCGTCAGCGCGGCGCCCTTGCCCGATTTGCTGGCCGACGAGCGGCGCCAGGTCTGGGTCTGCGGCCCAGGTCTCGGGCCGGACGAGCCGCGTCGCACCTTACCCGCCCTAATCGCTGCCCGGCGCGAAGTGGTCGCCGACGCGGACGTGTTTGCCGCCTTCGCCGGCAATCCCGACGCGTTGCGCGGCGCGGCCGTGCTGACCCCGCACGAAGGCGAGTTCACCCGGATGTTCGGCGCTCCCGGCACGGATCGCGTGCGGGCCGCCCGTGAAGCTGCCGCCCGGACTGGGGCCGTCGTGCTCCTGAAAGGCTCGGACACCGTGATCGCGGCACCGGATGGCCGCGTGGCGATCAATGCTTCGGCACCTCCCTGGCTCGCAACTGCGGGCGCCGGCGACGTGCTGGCCGGCATGGTCGCGGGGCTGCTCGCGCAAGGAATGCCGGCATGGAACGCGGCGGCGGCGGCGGCGTGGTTGCACGGCCGGGCGGCAGCGCTCGCCGGTCCTGGGATGGTGGCCGAAGATCTGCCGGCGGTGCTCCCTCGCGTCTTCGCCGAAATAACCCGCACGTCACCTGACCCCGGCACTCCGGATGCCATATCATTGGCGGGACCCAGGAGAGCTCGATGAGCGAGATTGCCGCCACCCCACCGATCGCAATTCCCCCTCTTGCGAAGTCGCCCGTCGCCAAGGACTCGGGTTCGGGAGGCCCCGCGCCGATCGGCCTGTTCGACCGGGCGATCCGCCGGATCACGACGGTCTGGCGAGAGATGGCGTCCGGCGTCACGTCCGATGGGGACGAGGACATCGCGGCGCAGATGCGCTCGTGCTTGGACGGAAAGGGAGGCGAGGTCAGTGCGCGGAACCGGGCGGCCAAGCTGGCGCAAACCTATCTGGGGCTCGACGAGCCCGGACAGATTGAATTCCTCCGCACTCTCGCAGGGTTCGATTCGGATCGGGAAGCGGTTTCCGGCGCGTTCGGCGCCGTGCAGAAGGCGGCGAATCCGGCGGAGCTCGCCAGCGCGAAAGCGCGACTGAGGCGCGTGCTGGAGCCGCCGCGCGTGCGGCTGCTGACGCAATTCACCACAATCCCCGACGGGATGAAGTTCCTGGTTGATTTGCGCGCGTTCCTTCTCGCAGTACACAAGGGCGATCCTCTGCTCGGCGCGCTGGAGGCCGACCTGAAGGGGCTGCTGGCTAACTGGTTCGATGTCGGGTTCCTGGAACTGCGCCGCATCGACTGGTCCAGTCCGGCCGCGCTGCTGGAGAAGCTGGTCGGCTACGAGGCAGTACACGAGATCCGCTCCTGGCGCGACCTCAAGGATCGGCTCGATTCCGACCGGCGGTGCTATGCCTTCTTCCACCCCCGGATGCCGGACGAACCACTGATATTCGTCGAGGTGGCGCTCGTCCAGGGCCTCGCGGGCAGCGTCCAGCGCCTGCTCGACCAGAAGGCGCCGGTGCTCGATCCACGCGCCTCCGACACCGCGATCTTCTACTCGATCAGCAACTGCCAACGCGGGCTGTCCGGCATCAGCTTCGGCAACTTCCTCATTAAGCGCGTCGTCGAGGTGCTCTCCCACGAGTTCCGCAATCTCAAGACCTTCGCGACCCTATCGCCGATCCCCGGTTTCCGCGCCTGGCTGGAGCGCAAGCTGAAGGACAGCGACGCGGCGTTCATCAGCGACGAGGAAGCGACGAGCCTGCGCACCGCCGCGCCCGGCGACCTGCCCGCGCCCGACACCGCCGCCGCCGCGCTTGCCATAATCCTGGCCCGTCGTGGCTGGCACCGCGACCCGGTGATGCGGCGGGCGGTCGAGCCGGTTCTCACACGGCTCTGCGCCGCCTACCTGCTCAACGAGGCGGCGGCCTCCAACCCGCGCCGGGCGCGCGATCCGGTGGCACATTTCCATCTATCGAACGGCGCGCGCGTGGAGCGCATCAACATGGGTGCCGACACTTCCGAGAAGGGGCTCAAGGAGAGTGCGACGCTTATGGTGAATTACCTTTATGATCCGGCGCGGATCGAAGAGTACCACGAGGACTACGCGGGCGAGGGGAAGCGCAACGCCTCCACCATCGTCCGGCGCATGGCGCGCGGGCGGGCCTAGGGCTGGCGGAGGAGGCGAGCATGAACGTTCCGGCCCGGACCAAATCCGCTCCCGCCGCATCGGAGCTGGCAACCTCGTCGCAAGACGGTCGGCTTCGCACACTCCGCGAACTCGAACGCAAACTGCTGTGGCTGTCGGCGTGGATGGTGCACAACGCCAATCATATCCGTCCCAACCGTGATGGGCTGAAGGTGGGCGGGCATCAGGCTTCCTGCGCGTCCGTTATCTCCATCATGGCGGCGCTGTACTTCGAGGTGCTTCGTCCGCAAGACCGCGTCGCGGTCAAGCCGCACGCCGGGCCGGTGTTCCACGCCATCAACTATCTGTTCGGCCGGCAAACTCGCGAGAAGCTGGCGGGGCTGCGCCAGATGGGTGGCGTGCAACCCTATCCGAGCCGTGTAAAGGACGGGCCGGAAGTGGATTTCTCCACCGGATCCGTCGGCCTCGGCGTGGCGATGACCACGTTCAGCGCGTTGATGCAGGATTACGTCCAGCTGCACGGGCTCGGGCGCGCAGACATTCCCGAGGGACGGCACATCGCCATCGCGGGCGATGCCGAGCTCGACGAGGGGAATATCTACGAGGCGCTGCTCGAAGGTTGGAAGCACGACGTCCGCGATGTCTGGTGGATCATCGACTACAACCGCCAGAGCCTCGACAGCGTCGTGCCGGACCGGCTGTTCGGCCGCATCGAGGGCCTGTTCCGCGACATGGGCTGGGACGTCGTCACGATCAAATACGGCCGGCTGCTGGAAGCGGCGTTCGCGCGGGAAGGTGGCGAGGATCTGCGACGCTGGATCGACGATTGCCCGAATAGCCTCTATTCCGCGTTGACCTTCCAGGGCGGAGCCGCGTGGCGGCAGGTGCTGCTCGCCGATCTTGGACGATCCCGCGCCCGCGTCATCGTCGATGAGCTTTCGGACGCGGAGCTTGGCGCGTTGATGACCAATCTCGGCGGGCACGATATCGAAACGATGATCGAGACGCTGCGTGCGGCCGACGCGGCGGGCGATCGGCCGACCTGCTTCATCGCCTACACGATCAAGGGCATGGGCCTGCCGTTCGCCGGCCACAAGGACAACCACGCCGGCCTGATGACCAAGGAGCAGATGGAGCTGTTCCGCGCGGACATGGGCATCCGCCCCGGCCATGAGTGGGATTTGTTCGAGGGGCTCGACACGCCCGAAGCCGAGCTGCGCGACTTTCTCGATGCGTGCCCGTTCGCGACGCCGCTGAGCCCGGAGGGCCGCACGCTGACGGCGCCGCTTGTGAGCGTGCCGCCGACCTTGCCGGCGCCCAATGCGGCGGGACGCAAGATGTCCACTCAGGCCGGTTTCGGCGACATCCTGGCCGAGATCGGGCGCGGACAGGGCGCGTACAAGGAACTCGCCCAGCACATCGTCACGACCAGCCCAGACGTGACCGTCTCGACCAATCTCGGGCCCTGGGTGAACCGGCGGGGCATCTTCGATCGTCACACCCGCAACGACGTGTTCCGCGACGCCAAACTGGCCAGCGCGCAGCGTTGGGGCATGAGCCCGAAGGGGCAGCACATCGAACTTGGCATCGCCGAGCAGAACCTATTTCTCCTGCTCGGCGCGGCGGGCCTGACCACGGGCCTCGACGGCGCGCGTCTGCTGCCGGTCGGTACCGTGTACGATCCGTTCGTGAATCGCGGCCTCGATGCGCTGCTCTACGCCTGCTATCAGGACGCACGCTTTCTGCTGGTGTCGACGCCCTCGGGGCTCACTCTCGCGCCGGAGGGCGGCCAGCACCAATCCATCAACACCCCGCTGATCGGCATGGCGGCGGACCGGCTGGCGAGCTTCGAGCCGACCCATGTGGACGAGCTGGCGATCCTGCTGCGCCACGCCTTCGAGCACATGCAGAAGCCGGACGGTTCGGCGGTCTGGCTGCGCCTGTCGACGCGGCAATTGCCGCAACCCAAGCGCGCACTCGACCCGGCCGCCGTGATCGCCGGCGCGCACTGGATCATGCCGCCGGCCGAGGGCGCGCCGATCGCCGTTGCCTACCAAGGCCCAGTCGCACCGGAGGCGGAGGCCGCGTTCGCCATCTTGCGCGAGGAGGAGCCAGGCGCCGGGCTGCTGGCAATCACCAGCCCCGATCGGCTGCACGGTGGCTGGACCGCGTCGCTGCGCGATCGGCGGAGCGGAAACGGCGCGGCGCCGTCGCACATCGAGCACGTCCTGGCTCCGCTCGCGCCCGGCGCCGCGCTGGTCACGGTGCTGGACGGCCACCCCGCCAGCCACGCCTGGCTCGGCGCGGTGCGCGGCCAGCGTGTCATCCCGCTCGGCCCGGATCGGTTCGGCCAGAGCGGCGACATCCCCGACCTTTACCGGGAATACGAGATCGACACCGACGCCATCCTTGACGCCTGCGCGCAGGCGCTGCTCGGCTGACACCTCCACCGGCGCGGGACGGGAATAGACGTCCCCTCGCCGCGTCGATGCTCCGGTGGATCGCGCGACTGTGTCGGAACGGAGAAACGAAATGCACCGCCTCATCTCAGCGGGACTGCTCTTGGCCAACCTTCTGCTTGCCGCCTGCGCGGCCGGGCCGCACGCCGGGCCGCAAGCGTCCCAGCCCGAGAAGCCGTCGCTGCCGAGCGGCAGCGGCAGCGTCTACTGACACCCGCGCCGGCGCTTCAGCCGCGTCCGGCGAACGGCATCTTGTCGGCGGCGACCATCAGGAACTGGATGTTGGCGTCGCGCGGCAGATTGGCCATCAGCAGCACGGAGCGGGCGACGCTCTCGGCGTCCATGCGTGGCTCGACCATCATCGTGCCGTTGGGCTGCATCACGCCATTCGCCATCCGGGCCGTCATCGGTGTCGCGGCGTTGCCGATGTCGATCTGGCCGCACTGGATGTCGAATGCACGCCCGTCGAGCGAAATCGACTTGGTCAGGCCCGTGATCGCGTGCTTGGTCGAGGTATAGGCGGCGGAGCCGGGGCGCGGCACGTGCGCCGAGATCGATCCGTTGTTGATGATCCGTCCACCCTTCGGCGACTGTTCCCGCATCATGCGGAACGCCGCGTTGGCGCAGAGGAACATCCCGTTGAGGTTCACCGCGACCACGCGCGTCCACTGCTCGAAGGTGAGGTCGCCGAAATTGGTCGTGGGCACGTTGCCGCCGGCATTGTTGAACAGCACGTCGAGGCGGCCGAATTTCTCCCGCACGGCGCCGAACAGCGCCGCCACAGCGTCCGGGCTGGTGACATCGGTGGGAACGATCAAGGATTCTCCCGCCCGGGCCATCGAAGCGGTTTCGTCCAGCGGTTCCCGCCGCCGCCCCGCGAGCGCCACGGCATAGCCGTCGTCAAGCAGCGCGAGCGCCGCCGCCCGGCCCACGCCGCTACCCGCGCCGGTGATGATCGCTATGCGTTCGGCCATTCTGGTTTCCCCCGAAGATCGCACGCGACTGGCTTCGCGTGCGGAAGCCGCATTCTGGCCCGCCGCGCGCGGGCGGTCCATCCGGGCCGGCCTCAGGATGCCGCGTGAACCGGCGGGGGCGGCGGGTCGGGCGGGATGGGGATGGTCGGCGGCGGCTCCTCGATCGGCACGGGCTCGTCGGGATCCGGCCCGGGAGGATGCGGCCCGGGCGGCGGCGGCACCGGCGGATCGCTCAGGGTGAATTGTCGCATGACGAGACCTCCAATCCAGGCAACTCCCGCGTCCCGGTTCGGTTGCAGCCCCCGGTGATTGACCTCTTGCAAGGCCGCCAGCAAGGTCGCGCATCGGGAGGCACGAACCCGAAAGCATCGCTGTTCTATCCGCCGAGCATTGGCAACCCGCAGAGATCGACCAGGGCATGGCCGGGCGGCCTCGATGACCAGGAACCGGGAGTAGGCAGGATGGATGAGAATGAGATTCGAGAGGCACTCAATCGCCACTGGGCGGCCTCGGACGCAAACGAATTCGATGTCGAGCACGACATATACCGAGAGGACGCACTGCTCGAATACCCGCAATCGGGCGAGCGCATCAGGGGCCGGCACAACATCCAGGCCTCCCGCACGGCACAGCCGAACCGCAAGCGCTTCTCGGTACGGCGAATTATCGGCAAGGGCGACCTCTGGGTCACGGAATTCATCCTGTCCTATGACGGCCAGCCGTCCTATTCGGTGAGCATCATGGAGTTCCTGGATGGCAAGGTGGCCCGCGAGACCCAGTACTTTGGCGACCGGTTCGAGCCGGGACCGTCGCGCGTCCAATGGGTCGAGCGGATGGGGGTTGAGCGGATGGGATGAAATCGCCGCTGCGGCGTCGAGACCGAGGCGTATGGCGAGGTTTTGCGCGGGTGAGTTGACCCCTCACCCCGGCCCTCTCCCCTAAGCAGGGGAGAGGGAGAAGACCTAACCCTCTCCCCTGCTTAGGGGAGAGGGTTGGGTGAGGGGTTAACTATTCGGCCCGCGCTCCATCGAAATCGGCTGCCACCGGCGCAGATCCGATTTCATCAGCACGGCGGGATTGACGCAGCTGATCGGCCAGCGGCCGCTCAGCACCATCGCTAGATTCTCGCCGACGCGCCGCTTGCGGGCGGGGTCGAAGCGCGCGGAGGCCGAGGCGGTGTGCGCGCTGAGTGTCACGTTGTCCATTTTGAGCAGCGGATTGTTGTGGCCGGGCGGCTCGACCTCCAGCACGTCGAGCCCGGCATGGGCGATCCAGCCCTCCTGCAGTGCCTTGATGAGCGCCGCCTCGTCGACCGTCGGGCCGCGTCCGGTGTTGATGAACACGGCGGTCTTCTTCATCAGGCGGAAATGTTTCTCCTTGAGCATTCCCTGCGCTTCCGGCGTCGCCGGCGCGTGCATGGAAACAAAGTCCGACTGCGACAGTACTTCCTCGAGGGTCGTCGGCAGCACGTCGTATTCCGGCATCACCAGTTCCTCGATGAACGGATCGTAGCCGATCATGCGGAGGCCGAACGGCTTGGCGCGCCGCGCCACCGCGCGCGCGACGTGGCCAAAGGCGACGAAGCCGAGCGTCTGGCCCATCAACCGCGGAATCTTCAGCAACGCCGGGCGGCCCTCGCGCCAGCGGCCTTCGCGTACCATGCGGTCCTGCTCGATCACCCGGCGGAAGCTCGACAGCAGCAACGTCATCGCGTGGTCGGCGACTTCCTCGATGAAGGTGTCGGGGCAGTTCGTCACCGGAATGCCGCGCGCGGTTGCCGCCGCGACGTCCACCTGATCGACGCCGACGCTACCGAGCGCGATGATCTTGCAGTTGTCCAGGCTGTCGATGATCTTCTTGGTGATGGGAATGCCCTTGGCGTAGAGCGCGTGGGCGCCCTTCGCGGCGGCGATGAAACCGTCCTCGTCGGTCGGGCCTTCGACGATCTCGGCGTCGATCCCCTCGAGCGGTCCCATCTCGTCGTCGTAGCCGCCGCCGGCGACGGTGAAGCTCGCGCCGGCCGGGGTGATGATCTTGAATTTTGCCACTTGCGGTCTCCTCGGACGATTCAGTGCTTGGGTGGGCGGGCGCGCACGCCCTTTTCGTCGATGTCGATGCCCCAACCTGGTGCCGTGGGCAGCACCAGGTTGCCGTTCTCGATGACGGGCGGCGAGGTGACGAACTCGTCGCGCCACTTCACGCTGTCCATGTCGATTTCCATGATGCGGAAGTTCGGCACCACGGCGGAGAAATGCGCGCTGATGATGGTCGACATGTGGCCGTAGAAATTATGCGGCGCCACGTTCATCTCGTAGGCGTCCGCCATCGCAGCGATCTTGAGTGATTTTGACAGACCGTTCCAGATCACGTCGATGATCGGCACGTCCATCGCGTATTGCTCGAAATACGGCTTGAACTCGCGCCGTCCGTGCAAGGTCTCGCAGGAGGCGATTGGGCAGGGCGCCTCGCGCCGGATCAGCGCCAGCGACCCGGGATCGTGCAGGTCGATTTCGAGCCAGTTGAGGCGGAACGGCGCCACCGCCTCGGCGATGCGGCGGAAACCTTCGGTTTTGAAGTTGAAGTTGATGTCGAGCATGATGCCCATGTCAGGCCCCGCGCCCTGGCGCAGCGCGCTCAGCCCGTCGGTCGCGGCGCGCACGATGTCATGGTTCCAGTTCAGCTCGGGCCAGCCGGATGTGTAGGCGAAGCCCGGCGTGAAGCTGCCGAGCTTGTCGCCAATCATCGGAAGAATATTGGTCTTAAGCGCCTTGAAGCCGCTCTTGCGGATTTCCTCGCCGTGCCGCGCGAGATCGTCGTACGTGAGCAGCGGCGGCACGCCCATCAGCTCGGCGTTGCGTACGCGGTAGGTGCCGGTGTGCGACCAATAGAGCGGAATCCGCTCGCGCAACGGGCCGCCGAACAGCGCGTAGACCGGCACGCCGAGCGCCTTGCCCTTGATGTCGAGCAGCGCGTTCTCGATCGCGGCGACCGCCTGATGATTGATGCCGCCGCGCGACTGGCGCGTGCGGACGTGCAGTTCGGCGGTGAGATGCTCGTAGCGCAGCGGGTCCTTGCCGACGATGCAGGGGCTGAGCTTGTCGATGACCTGGCTGAGCCCGGCGCTGCCGAAGCTCTCGTTGTATTCCGACCAGCCGACGATGCCGTCATCGGTGGTGATCTTGAGAAAGGAGAAGAGTCGCCAGCCGGCATCGGCCTGCAGCGTCTCGATCTCGGCGATCTTCATGGTTCCTCCCGCGCCGGCAGGAGCGATTGAAAGCACGGAGCCGCCGCTGCTTCAAGCAGCCGCGGCTCCGTTTTCCGTCAGGTCTTGTAGTACCGTTTGGCCTGCCGTTCGGCTTCCTGCGCCGCGTCCTCGGGGCTTGCCTGACCGGAGGCGACGGAGGCGAACATGTGTACCGTGACATAGTTCGCTGCGGCGGCGCCGGAGGCGGCGCTGATCGGGCCCTTGTAGCCGGTCCAGAACTCGCGGTCGCCGGCGTCGCGGAAGATGCGCACCTTCGGATCGCCGCTCCAAACCGCGGCTTGGTCGTACGCCTTGAGCTGATGGCCCCAATAGCCGAGACAGGCATTGAGCCACGGCTCGTACTGATCGGCCTCCAGCATAAAGCGGAGATATTCCTTTGCGGCGTTGGGGAATTTGGTGTGGCGGAATGCCATGCCGTTCAAGATGAGCGGCGCCTCCGGTGGCGACTTTGCCACCCCGACAGGCATTGGTGCGTGGTCCATGTCCTCGGCGATCGCTTGCGTCTTGGGATCGTTCTTGGCGACGAAGTAGATGGAAACGCCGTTCTGGGTGAGGCCGATCTCGCCGGAGAGAAATGCCTTGTTGTTGGAAGGGTCCAGCCAGGAAAGCGTTCCCGGAATCATCGTCTCCTGCATCGCCTTGGCGTATTTCAGCGCCTCGATCGTTTCACGCCGGTTGAGCGCGACTTTTCCGTCTTCCTCGACGATATAGGCGCCGTGGGTCCAGAGCAGCCAGTTGGCATAGCCGTTCGCATCGCCCACGGCGTTGCCGAGCGCGAAACCGGGCGGATGCCCGTTCTTCTTGAGCTTGCGGCAAAGATCGAGGAAATGATCGAGGTCGGTCGGGATCCCGTTGTAGCCGGCCTCGCGGACCCAGCTTGTCCGGTAGTTGCAGGGGCCGATGCCGCCCCCGATGGGGATGGCGATCCAGTCGTTGCTCTTCCATTTGCGGCCGAACAACCTGGCCTGGAACTTCCAGCCGCCATATTTCTTGCCGAGGTATTCGGCCAACTCGCTCATATCGAGGAGCTTGGTCGCATAAAGCTGCGGATCGTCGGCCCAGCCGCACACGACATCCGGGCCCGCACCCGTGTTGGCTGTCACCGCCGTCTGGGGCCGCAGATCCTCCCAGCCGACATAATCGACCCGGACCTGAACGCCGGTGAGCTTGGTGAATTTCTCCGTATTCTCGTTCCAGATCGTCTCGTCGGGCGCGATGAACTTAGTTGGACGCGAGACGCGCAGAACCGCGCCCTTCTCGATCGGGTGCTTGGGCGGCTCGACATTGGCGGCCGGTACGGCGGAGTAGACCGGCTGGCCAAGCGCTGCGGCGGCGAGCGAACCGGTGCCGATGGCGAAGACGCCTCGGCGCGTGAAGACAGGCATGGAACGACCCTCCCGTGGGTTGAGCGCGCCCGCGTTCTATGCGCGGGCAACGCCGTAACCCTAGCAGAAGGATTGGGCCGGGAGGGCTATTCCTTCACGGCTCCGGTCAGGCTGGAGACGTAGTACTCCACGAAGAACGAATAGAAGATCGCGACCGGCAGCGAGCCGAGCAGCGAGCCCGCCATCAAGGCACCCCATTGGTAGACGTCGCCCGTCACCAGCTCGGTGAGGATCGCTACCGGCACCGTCTTCTTCTCCGAGGATTGGATGAAGGCGAGGGCGTAGATGAACTCGTTCCACGACAGGGTGAAGGCGAAGATGCCCGCCGAGATCAGCCCGGGCACGGCGAGCGGCAGGGTTATGCGCCGCAAGATTTGCAGCCGTGTTGCGCCGTCGATCAGCGCGCATTCCTCGAGCTCATAGGGGATCGACTTGAAATAGCCGATCAGCAGCCAGGTGCAGAACGGGATCAGGAAGGTCGGGTAGGTCAGCACCAGCGCCGCCGGCGTGTCGAACAGGCCGAGCTGATAGACCATCGTCGCCAGCGGGATGAACAGGATCGACGGCGGCACGAGGTAGGCGAGATAGATCGCCAGCCCGACATAGGTGGAGCCGCGAAAGCGCAACCGCTGGATGGCGTAGGCGGCGAGCACGGAGGCGAACAGGCTGAGCGCCGTCGCCCCGACAGCGACCCCCATCGTCGTCAGCAGCCAGCGCGGATACTCCGTATCGAACAGCAGCTTCTGGATATTGGCGAGCGTCGCGTGCTGGATGAAGAAGGGGTTGTTGTTCTTGTAGTCGAGCAGCTCCGCGTCCGGTTTGAAGGCGGTGATCGCCATCCAGTAGAACGGGAACAGCAGCACGATCAGAAAGCAGATCAGCGGGAGATAGACGGTCACCAGCCGGCGCCAGCGGCTCTCCCAGGAAAGCAGCGTCTTGCCTTCAGGTTCGCTGATGCTGTCGAGGGCGGGAGCGGCGGCGTCAGTCATTGCTCTCTCCCTGCTGCCACTTGCGCCGGGCAAGGGCGAAATAGCTGAACAGCGTGGCGAAGACGAGGAACGGGATCATCGCGACCGCGATTGCCGCGCCTTCGCCTATTTCGCCGCCGGGAATGCCGCGCTGGAACGCCAGGGTCGCCATCAGATGCGTGCTGTCGATCGGGCCGCCGCGCGTGATGGCGTAGACGAGCTGGAAATCGGTGAAGGTGAACAGCACCGAGAAGGTCAGCACCACCGCCAGAATCGGCATCAGCAGCGGCACGGTGATGCGCCGGAAGCGCTGCCAGCTGCTCGCGCCATCGAGCAGCGCCGCCTCGTAGAGCGACGGCGAGATCGTCTGCAAGCCGGCGAGCAGCGTGATCGCGACGAACGGGATGCCGCGCCAGATGTTCGCCGCGATCAGGGACCAGCGCGCGTTCCAGGGAGTGCCGAGGAAGTCGATATAGGTGTCGCGCCAGTGCAGTACGTTCACGAGCAGATAGGAGATGATGGAGAACTGCGGATCGTAGAGGAACCAGAACGCGATCGCCGAGAGCACCGTCGGCACGATGAACGGCAACAGGATGACCGCGCGCAGCAGCGACTTGAAGGGCAGGTTCTCGTTCAGGAGTAGCGCCAGCCACAGGCCGAGCGCGAATTTCCCGACGGTCGCGACCACCGTGTAGAACGTCGTCCACCACACCGTGTTGAGGAACACGCGGTCGTGCAGGATCGACTGGAAATTCTCCAGCCCCACCCATTCGCCGCTCTTGCCGATCTGCGTGTCGGTGAAGGCAAGCCAGAATCCGAGGCCGAGCGGGTAGGTGAGGAACACCAGCAGCAGCCCGGCGGCGGGCAACATGCAGAGGAAGACCAGCACCGCTCTGTTGTCGAAGAACCGGCTGAGCCCACTCTGCCTCGGTCGCTGATAGGTCCAGCCGGCGGTCGCGTCCATCAACTCTTCCCCGCTGCGCTCATCAGGCTTTGTAGTACCGCTTGGCCAGACGCTCGGCCTCGCGCACCGCGTCTTCCGGCTCCGCCTGCCCGGAGGAGACGGCGGCGAACATGTGTACGAGCACGTAATTGGCCGTCACCGCGCCGGCTGCGGCGTTGATCGGGCCCTTGTAGCCCTCCCAGAACTCGTTGCCGCAGCCGTCGCGATAGATCGCGATCTTCGGATCGGACGTCCAAACGGCGCTTTTCGCGTAGGCCTTGAGCGGCTGCGACCAGTAGCCCAGGCAGCCGGTGAGCCATTTGTCGTATTGCTCCTGCTCCATCATGAAGCGGAGGTACTCCTTCGCCGCGTTGGGGAATTTCGAGTGCTTGAAAACCATCGCATTGAGGATCAGCGCGGAAGCGGGCGTCTTCCCGGCCAGTCCGAACGGCTGCGGTGCGTGGTCGGTATCGGCGGCGATGTGCGCGGTCTTGGGATCGTTCTTGAGCACGTAGTAGATCGACACGCCGTTGAAGGTCAGCGCAATCTCCTCGGCGGCGTACGCCTTGTTGTTGCTCGCGTCATTCCAGGAGAGCACACCCGGAATCAGGTTGGGATACAGCTCCTTGCCGTATTTGAGCGCGTCGATGGTCTCTTTGCGATTGATCGCGACATTGCCCTTCTCGTCGACCAGATAGCTGTTGTGCGCCCAGAGCAGCCAGCTCGCGTAGCCGTTGGCGTCGCCCACCGCGTTGCCCAGGGAAAAACCCGCCGGGTGGCCGTTCTTCTTGAGCTTGCGGCAAAGGTCGAGGAATTTGTCGAGATCGGCCGGGATTTTGTCGTAGCCCGCCTCCTTGATCCACGCGGTGCGATACACCGTGGGACCGGTCGAGCCGCCCATTGGCAGCGCGATCCAGTCGTTGGTGCCCCATTTCTTGCCGTATTTCTCCGGCAGGAAGTACCAACCGCCATATTTCTTGCCGAGATATTCCGCGAGCTCGCTGAGGTTGACGAGCTTGTCGGAGTAGAGATGCGGGTCGTTGGGCCAGCCGAGCACGATGTCGGGACCGGCGCCGGTATTGGCCGTCACCGCGGTCTGCGGCCGGAGGTCTTCCCAGCCGACGAAATCCACCCGCACCGGGATGCCGGTCGCATCGGTGAAGGCCTTGGTATTGGCACGGAAGATGGTCTCGTCGGGATCGACGAACTTGCTCGGGCGGAGGACGCGCAAGGCGGCGCCCTTCTCGGCCGGCTGCCTTGGCGGCGGCACATCGGCGGTCGGAATGGCGGCGCGCGCCGTGCTGCCGGCAAGTCCGGTCGCGGCGAGCGCGCCCGCCCCCAGGATGAGGGTGTCGCGTCGCGTCAGTCGATCAATCAACGTCGTCTCCTTGGGTCGGATCAGGCCAGCAGGCGCTGGCCGGTCGTTTCGTCGAACAGGTGGATCAGCGCCGTGTCGGGTGCGACGCGAATGCTCTCGCCCGGGCGAGCCGAGACACGCTCGCGGAAGGCGCACGTGACCGGCGCGGCGCCGAGATGCGCCATTACCTGCGTCTCCGAGCCGGTCGGCTCGACGACGTGAACGGTAATCGGCACACCGTCGTCGCGCAGCATGAAATGCTCGGGCCGGACGCCGTAGACGATCGGCTGGCCGTTCTCGGCCTTGACCTGCCCTGGCAGCGGCAACGCTGTGCCGTCGCCGGTACGGAATGCGCCCCCCTCGACGCGGCCGCGCAGGAAGTTCATCGCCGGCGAGCCGATGAAACCGGCGACGAACAGGTTGTTCGGCCGGTCGTAGAGTTCCAGCGGTGCGCCGATCTGCTCGACGTTGCCGCCGTTCATCACGACGATCTTGTCGGCCATCGTCATCGCCTCGATCTGGTCGTGCGTGACGTAGACGGTCGTGGTCTGCAGCCGCTGGTGCAGTTCCTTGATCTCGGCTCGCATCTGCACGCGCAATTTGGCGTCGAGATTGGACAGCGGCTCGTCGAACAGGAACACCTGCGGATTGCGCACGATTGCGCGGCCCATTGCGACGCGCTGACGCTGCCCGCCCGAGAGCTGGCGCGGGTAGCGGTGCAGCAGCTCGGATAGGCCGAGAATGCCGGCGGCGCGATCCACCTGCGCGTCGATCGCCTGTTTCGGCGCCTTCGCCAGCGACAGCGAGAACGCCATGTTGTCGCGCACCGTCATGTGCGGATAGAGCGCGTAGTTCTGAAACACCATCGCGATGTCGCGCTCTTTCGGCGGCATGTTGTTTACCACCTTGCCGCCTATCGCGATGTCGCCGCGCGTGATGTTCTCAAGCCCCGCGATCATCCGCAGCAAGGTCGACTTGCCGCAGCCCGAAGGTCCGACCAGGATGACGAACTCGCCGTCCGCGATATCGACGGAAACGCCGTGCAGCACCTCGGTCGTGCCGAACGCCTTGCGCACGTTCGCAATCGTAACAGTCGCCATGCTTGGTTTCGTCGCCTCCCCAACGCCCGGCGCCATGTCGCGCCGGGCGATCTCTTATCAGAACTTGGAGACGCGCGTCTCCTTACCGGTGATGAATTCGAGCAGCGCCGGCTTGCCCGCCTGGGTCTGCTCGATGCCGCGCTGGATCGCCGCCTTGATCTGGCCGGGATCGGTCACGCGCTCGCCATAGCCGCCGAACGCCCGTGCCATCGCCGCGTAGTCGCCGGAAATGTCGGTGGAGCGGTATTTCTGGGTGGAGACCGGCATGACCTTGAGCTCGATCGCCATCGAGAAATTGTTGAGCAGGATAGACAGGATGGGGATGCGCTCGCGCACCGCGGTCTCGAAATCCATCCCCGTGAAGCCGATCGCCGCGTCACCCCACAGATTGATGCAGAGCTTGTCCGGCTTGGCGAGCTTGGCGCCCATCGCGAGACCGAGCCCCATGCCGAGCTGCGTCGTCTTGCCCCAGCCGATATAGCTCATCGGCTCGGTCGAGACCCAGAACGGCGAGATCTGGTCGCGCGGGCTGCCCGCATCATGCGTGATGATGGTGTTCTTCGGGTCGACCGTGTGCATCAGCTCCCAGATGACACGGTAGGGATTGAGCGGCGCCTCGTTGGAGTTGAGCAGCGGTCGCCACTCGGTCATCCATGCCTCGCGGACCTCGGTGATCTCGCGCACCAACGCGCCGGTGTCGCGTGGAGACTTGATCGTCTGGCCGAGCTCGCCGATCAGCGCCTCCAGGGTCAGGCCCGCGTCACCCACCAGGCCGACCGTGACCGGCACGTCCTTGTTGAGATGGTCGGCATCCAGCGTCGCCTGGATGAATTTCTTTCCCTTGGGGAACTTGATGCCGAAATTCGTTTCGGTAAACGACACACCGATGCCGATGATGAGGTCGGCATTGGCGATGAAGTGATGCACCGTCTTGGGCACCGCGTTGCCGCCGGAGCCCAGCGACAGCGGATGGTTCTCCGGGAACGAGCTCTTGCCGCCGAGGCTGGTGGTCACGGGGGCGCCGAGCAGTTCGGCGAACTGACGGAGCTGCGGCCACGCCTCCGCCCACTGTACGCCGGTGCCGGCGTAGATCACCGGACGCTTCGCGGCGAGGATCGCGGCCGCCGCCTTGCGGACGTCCTGCGGATCGGGCGCGGAGCGGGCCTTGATTACCGGCGTGTAGTCGACATCGCCGATCTCCTCGTTCCAGATGTCGGTCGGCACCTCGACGATGCAGGGGCCGCCGCGGCCGTTGCGCAGCTTGCTGAAGGCGCGGCGCATGATGTTCGACAGCTCCGCCGGCACGATCACCGGCTCGGCCGACTTGGCGACGCCGCGCATCTCGCGCACCGCGCTGTAGTTCGGGTCAATATTCGCGATGCGGCGGGGATAACCCTGCGGGATGACCAGCAACGGCACCGATTCGCTGTATGCCTGCGCGACGCCGCCATAGGCGTTCTCGGTGCCCGGCCCGTGCTGCATACAGAAGGCGCCGATCTTGCGCCCGGAGGTGACGCGGGAGATGGCGTCGGCCATGTGCAGCCCGATGCGCTCCTGACGCACCATGATCGGCCGGATATCGGCGGCGGCCGCGAACTCAATCAGATGGTTCACCGGATAGCCGCAGAGGATCTCGATCCCCTCGCGCTTCATGATCTCAGCAACTGCCTCGCCGACTTTCATCTGGCCCGTTCCCTCTAGGCTGGAGCGTGTGTCCGCTTCAGGCAGCGTAGGGCGCGTCCAGTGGGGTGGCAACCGGGGGTGTGGCGCGGGCGAGCAGGGCGTTCGCGGCGGCGAGCGCGTCCGCGACGCTCAAATCCTCCATGCGCGCGGAGCTAGAGCGGGCCACGCCGGTACGCGGGCCGGCGGGTGCGTATTCGATAGCGGGGGTCGGGCCGAACAGTCCGAGCGTCGGGGCGCCGGCGGCAGCGGCGAGATGCATCAGGCCGGAATTGTTGCCGATGTAGATAGCGGCGCGCTCCAGGCAGGCGGCGGCTTCGGGCAGGCTGAGCGCCCCGGAGAGGTCGATCGCACCCGGCAATGCCGCCAGCAGCGGTGAGGCCATCGCGTGTTCCTCGTCGCCCGGTCCGGCAAGGATGACTGGCACCGCGCCAGGCAGTGGTCCCGCGGCGAGCGCCTGGAACAGTGCGGCGAAGTTTCCGGCAGGCCAGACTTTCATCACCCAGTTCGCGGTCGGTCCAAGCGCGACCACGGGACGTTCCGAAGGCAGCAGCGTCTCGGCGCGGGCGCGGTCCTCGGGGGCGGTCCAGGCCACCGGCAGCGGCGGCGGATCGAGTTGCAGGATCGCCGCGAGTTCCGCGATCTTGTGGCCGGGTCGCCGCCGCAACACCGCCCGGCTCTTCGTGCGAACCAGGAACGACAGTCCGGAGCCGCGGATGTCCACCACCAGATCCCAGCGGTGCCGCGCGACTTCCAACCACAGTGGCAGCCAGTGGGCGCTGTAGGGGCGCTTGTCGAGGATGATGGTGCGCTCGCGGTTCGGCATCCGGGCAAACACGCCCTCCGCCACACGGCCGCAGACGATGGTGATGCGGGCGGTCGGAAAAGCGCGGATCAGATGGTCCAGCAGGCCGGTCGACAGCACGGCGTCGCCGACCCGGTTGGACGTGACGAACAGGATGCGCATGACGCGCCGGACATAACACGGCCTTCGCCGTTCGGGAATTTGACGCCGATCGGCCGGTTGGGCAGCGTGCCGGGGCGAGGCGGACGGGAGGCTGGGATGACGGACGGGCACACCTTGGTCGCGGTGGGCGAGGACTATCCCGAGCTTCGGGAGTTGGTCCGGCGGATTTGTACGCAGTATCCCGGCAGCTATTGGCAGCAGCTCGAGGACGAGACCGCCTATCCGACGGCGTTCGTCGAGGAACTGACCAAGGCTGGCTTCCTCGCCAGCCTGATACCGGAAGAGTATGGCGGCTCCGGCCTGCCGCTGCGGGCGGCCGCCGTGATCCTCGAGGAGATCAACGCCTCCGGCTGCAACGCGAGCCAGGGCCACGCTCAGATGTACATCATGGGCACCCTGCTGCGGCACGGGTCGGAGGTGCAGAAGCGGAAATTCCTGCCGGAGATCGCCTCCGGGCGGCTTCGGCTGCAGGCGTTCGGCGTGACCGAGCCGACCACCGGCTCCGACACCACGCAGCTCAAGACCCGCGCGGTGCGCGACGGCGAGCATTACGTCGTGAACGGCCAGAAGGTCTGGACGTCACGCGCGGAGCATTCCGATCTCATGCTCCTGCTGGCCCGCACCACCCCGACCGATCAGGTCAGGCGCCGCACCGAGGGGCTATCGGTGTTCCTCGTGGACCTGCGCGCGGCGCGCGGGCATGGGGTGGAAATCCGGCCGATCAAGGCGATGATCAACCACAACACCACGGAGGTATTCTTCGACAACCTCCGCATCCCGGCCGACAGCCTGATCGGCGAGGAGGGCAGGGGCTTCCGCTACATCCTCGACGGAATGAACGCCGAGCGCATCCTGGTGGCGTCGGAGGGGATCGGCGATGGGCGGTTCTTCGTCCGCCGGGCGACGGAATACGCCAACAGCCGCGTGGTGTTCGGCCGGCCGATCGGCCAGAACCAGGCGGTGCAGTTCCCGATCGCCCGCGCCTGGGCGGAGCTGGAGGCCGCCGACATGATCTGCCGCCGCGCCGCCGCGCTGTTCGACGACGGCAAGGAATGCGGGGCGGACGCCAACATCGCCAAGCTGCTTGCCTCGGAGGCCGCCTGGAAGGCGGCGGAGGCGGCGATGCAGACGCATGGCGGGTTCAGCTACGCCCGCGAATACGACATCGAGCGCAAGTGGCGCGAGGTGCGCCTGCTGCAGATCGCGCCGATCTCGACCAACCTCGTGCTCGCCTATGTCGGGCAGCACGTGCTCGGGATGCCGCGCTCGTATTGATGCGACAGGCCGGCGGGCAGGCCGCACTCCACGATGCCGCCGGGCGTGAGCACGACGCAGTCCACCGGCGCGACCGTGCCCTCGCGGTCGCGCGTCAGGTATCCGATGACCTCGGCACCCCGCACCAGGCCGGTGGCGATGGCGCCCAGCTCGCGCAGGCTGGAGACCGCGATCCGGTCATGCGCGCGGTCCCAGCGCGCGCTCATGCCAGGGCCAGCCTTGGCGCGGCTGGTGGTGGACAGATTGTCCCAATGCTCGCCGGCGACCCCGTCGATCATCGCCTCCACGATGGGCCGCCCGGCTCCTTGCGCGACCACGACCGTCCGGTTGGCCTTCCAGACCGCCTCGTAGTCGCCCGCCAGCCGGGAGGCGAACTCCAGCCGGTCCCCGGTGCCGCGCCATAGCCGCAGCGCGACCAGCACCGGAACCCCAGTCGTAGGGCAGCACACGCCCACTGTCAGGTAGAGGTCGCAGGACGCTGGCTGTCCCGATCGTGCGTTGGAGCTGCTGGCCGGGCGTTGCTGGACGGCCTCGAACGCCCCGGCTAGCTGGTCCGGCCCGCGCGGCACGGGGCCGCCGACGGCTTCCAGCACCGCCGTGGCCAGCGCCTCCGGGCGGCCGGTGCTCTCGGCCGACCGCACCGCGCGCTCGACCTCGAGGGCAAGTCGGGAGACCGGCGTGTCGAAAATAGCGAGCGGTCCGGCCGCCATCATCGCCGCCGGCGCGCTGGTCCGGAGACGCAGCAGCTTCTGTTCCTGCCCGGTGGAGCGCCCCAGCCCATCGCGGAAAACGTGTCGGTCGCTCGCCATCGCGATCCCGTAGCTGTTCGCGATGGCTAGCTGGACGGTCATGGCGATCCTAGCGTTCACATCACAGTCGCGTGATCTGAATAGCCGGGGATCTCCGAACGATCCAGCGGAAAACGCCGAGCCCGGTATTCCCGGGCCGGAACCATCAGCCGAGCGTCACCTCGACCGCCTCCGGTCCCTTGGGACCCTGGCTGACGCGCAGCGACACCGGCGTGCCTTCCGCGAGCTGCTGGATCCCGCACCGCGTCAGGGTCGAGATGTGGACGAACACGTCCTTGGTGCCGTCAGACGGGGTGATGAAGCCGAAGCCCTTGGTCGCGTTCCACCATTTCACCGTGCCGTGCATCTCGGTCGCGGGACCCCCGTGGGCTGGGCGCGCGGCGCCACGGGGACGCGGACCGGACGCGGCAGAGCCGGTCCGGCGTTGCGGTCCCGGCCCCGGCTGCACCTCGACGACTTCCGAGACCTGACGTCCGCGCGGCCCCTGACCGACCCGCACGCGGACGGTGTCGCCCTCGGCGACGCTCACTCCGGCGCGAGTCAGCGCCGAGGCGTGCAGGAAGCAGTCGGAGCCGTCTTCCAAGGTGACGAAGCCGAACCCCTTGTCGGTGTTAAACCACTTCACCGTGGC
Source organism: uncultured Alphaproteobacteria bacterium (assembly GCA_963795435.1). Taxonomy (GTDB): domain Bacteria; phylum Pseudomonadota; class Alphaproteobacteria; order Acetobacterales; family Acetobacteraceae; genus JAFKFI01. Next base: position 279,325 of record CAWCHV010000007.1, on the reverse strand, counting down.
TTGGGCCGGCAATGCCACCGGGTCGGGGAAGTCTAGCTCGGGTCTCGGCTGGCGAAAGCGCGAACCGCGGTCACCGTGGTTGTCACGGTCCTGGTTGTCACGGGATTGGCCACGGAAGCGGCGGTCGGGATAGCTCATCTCAGGGTCTCGTAGTGCTTATATTGCGGGCCAGGGCTCGGCGATCGGGTCGACGGGGACGACGAGGCGCTGGAGTTGTTCAGAGGCCGGCAGAGCCGGATCGCGGAGGAATATAGCCCATTCGCCGGCGAATTTCTCCCCCTGGTTTCGTGGCCGCTCCGAGCCGGCCTACCAACGAGTAGCGGCCCGTCCCGTCCGCGGTGTTCACGCTCCGCCCCCTGTGCTACTGGATCGGCGCGACCGATCCTGAAATCGCCCTGCGGAGTCGCGCGGGCGTTCCCTGGCGGCGCGACCACCTAGGGCGCCGCACTCCGCCTTACGAGGCGGCTTCCCGAACCGAGACGAGACAAAGTTGAGCGATACGCCTGACCAGACGCCGCCCGGCCCGCCCGAGGACATGCAGCCGGTAATGCTCGAGGAGGAGATGCGGCGCTCCTATCTCGACTACGCCATGTCGGTCATCGTCGCCCGCGCCCTGCCCGATGCGCGGGACGGGCTGAAGCCGGTGCATCGGCGAATCCTGTACGCGATGCAGGAGGCCGGCTACACGTACGACAAGCCCTACCGCAAGTCGGCCCGCGTGGTCGGCGACGTGATGGGCAAGTACCATCCGCACGGCGACGCCTCAATCTATGATGCGCTGGTCCGCATGGCGCAGACCTTCTCGCTGCGCGTGCCGCTGATCGACGGGCAGGGCAATTTCGGCTCGGTGGACGGTGATCCGCCGGCGCAGATGCGGTACACCGAGGTGCGGCTGGAACGGGCGAGCACCATGCTGCTCGCCGACATCGACAAGGGCACCGTCGACTTCCAGCCGAATTACGACGAGAGCGAGAGCGAGCCGCGCGTTCTGCCGGCGAGTTTTCCCAATCTGCTGATCAACGGCGCCAACGGCATCGCGGTCGGCATGGCGACCAACATCCCGACGCATAATCCGACCGAAATCATCGACGCCGCCCTGTTGCTGGCGAGCAACCCGGACACCTCGCTCGACGAGCTGATGCGGATCGCGCCCGGCCCGGATTTCCCGACCGGCGGCCTGATCATCGGTCGCGCCGGCATCCGCTCGGCATTTGAGACGGGGCGCGGCTCGATCGTGCTGCGCGCCCGCGCCGAGATCGAGGAAATCCGCCGCGACCGCCAGGCGATCATCGTCACCGAGCTGCCGTTCCAGGTGAACAAGGCCAATTTGCTGGAGCGGATCGCCGAGCTGGTGCGTGCCAAGCAGGTCGAGGGCGTGTCCGACCTGCGCGACGAGAGCGACCGCTCCGGGATGCGGATGGTCATCGAGCTCAAGCGGGAGGCCACACCCGAGGTGGTGCTGAACCAGCTGTTCCGCTTCACCCAGCTGCAAATCAGCTTCGGCGTGAACATGCTGGCGCTGGACGGCGGCAGACCCCGCCTGATGGGGCTCAAGGACGCGCTGCTGTCGTTCATCGCGTTCCGCGAGGAAGTGATCCTGCGGCGTAGCCGCCACGATCTCGGCAAAGCGCGAGATCGGGCGCACCTGCTGGTCGGGCTCGCCATTGCGGTCGCCAATATCGACGAGGTGATCCGCCTGATCCGCGCCAGTCCCGATGCGGCGGCGGCGCGCGTCGCGCTGATGGATCGCGACTGGCCGGCCGCCGATATCGGCGCGCTTCTCGCGCTCATCGACGAGCCCGGCAACATCATCACCGAGGCCGGCACCGTGCGGCTCACCGAGGAGCAGGCGCGCGGCATCCTCGACTTGCGTCTGCAACGGCTGACCGGACTGGAGCGCGAGAAGATCCAGCAGGAGATGACCGAGGTGGGCGCCAAGATCCGCGACCTGCTGGAGATTCTCGGCTCGCACGTTCGCCGCGTCGAGGTGATGCGGGGCGAGCTCGCCGAGGCGCGCAAGGAGATCGGCACGCCGCGCCTGACCTCGATCGTCGACGCGGTTGCCGACCAGGACGACGAGAGCCTGATCGAGCCGGGACAGATGGTGGTCACGATCACCCGCGACGGCTTCATCAAGCGCACGCCGCTCGAGACGTTCCGCGCCCAGAATCGTGGTGGGCGCGGTCGCACGGGCGCGGGCACGCGCGGCGACGACATCGTCACGCGGAGCTTCATCGCGCACACGCATCAGTGGGTGCTGTTCTTCAGCGCCGGCGGCAAGGCGTTCCGCGAGAAGGTCTGGCGGCTGCCCGAGGCAAGCCCGACGGCCAGGGGACGCGCTCTGGTCAACCTGCTGCCCGAGCTCGGCGGCGACGGGATCACCACCGTGCTGCCGCTGCCGCAGGACGAGAGCCTGTGGAGCAGCCTGCATCTCGTTTTCGCCACCGCGTCGGGGAATGTGCGGCGCAACCGGCTGTCGGATTTCCGCAACGTGCGCGCCTCCGGTCTCATCGCCATGAAGCTCGACGAGGGCGACCGGCTGATCGGCGTCGCGACCTGCCGCGACGGCGACGACGTGCTGCTCGCCACGCGACGCGGGCGCTGCATCCGCTTCCAGATTTCCGACGACATGCTGCGCGTCTTCGCCGGGCGCGACAGCTCCGGCGTGCGCGGCATCCGCCTGATGCCGGGCGACGAGGTGATGAGCATGTCGGTGCTGCGCCACGTGGAGGCCAGCAGCGAGGAGCGCATCGCTTATCTCAAGCACGCCGCCGCGCGCCGCCGCACCAACGGCGACGACGAGGCAGGGCCGTCGCTCGACGGCGAGGAGCCCGCAGAGGACATAGCACTCTTGCCCGCGCGGATCGCGGAGCTGGAGGCGGCCGAGGAGTTCCTGCTCACCGTCACCGATGCCGGGTTCGGCAAGCGCTCGTCCGCCTACGACTACCGGGTGACGGGCCGTGGCGGGCAGGGGATTGCCAACGTCACGCTGGGCGGCCGTAATGGCACCGCCGTCGTCGCAACTTTCCCGGTGCGGCCGGGCGATGACGTGATGCTGATGACGGATGCGGGGCGGCTGATCCGCGTGCCGGCCGACCAGGTGCGCATCACCGGCCGGTCGGCGATGGGGGTCATGCTGTTCCGGGTGAACGCGGAGGAGCACGTGACGAGCGTATTTCCGGTGATCGAGGATCCCGCCGCCGAGGATCCGTCGGAGGACGGCGGCTCTGACGGGCCAGTGACAGGGCCGGACGAGAACGGCAATCCCGAAGGCGACCCGGAGAGCGGCATCGATGGGTAAGGCGCATCTCCCGCGACGGATCGGCATCTATCCCGGCACGTTCGACCCGGTGACGAACGGCCATGTCGACATCATCGGCCGCGCCGCCCGCCTGCTCGACAAGCTGGTCATCGGCGTCGCGATCAACGCCGGCAAGGGGCCACTTTTTCCGTTGGAGGAGCGCGTCGAGCTGGTCCGCGCCGAGATGGCGGCGATCGCCGACCGCAGCGGTGCCGAAATCCAGGTCGAGCCGTTCGACACCTTGCTGGTCGATTTCGCGCGCAAGGCTGGCGCGGGCGTGATCTTCCGCGGGCTGCGCGCGGTCTCCGATTTCGACTACGAGTTCCAGATGGCCGGCATGAACTACCGGCTCGCGCCCGACGTCGAGACGGTGTTCCTGATGGCCAGCGAGCGGCACCAGTTCATCTCCTCGCGTTTCGTGAAGGACATCGCGATGTTCGGGGGCGACATATCGAGCTTCGTGCCGACCCTGACCCTCGAACGCACACTCCAGCGCGTCGGCCGCTGAACGGACCAAGGACACCATGCACCGTCGTACCCTGATCGCCACCACTCTCCTGGGAGCCCTCATGAGCGAAACCGCATCCGCGCAGCCCGCCAAGCTCGACCCCGAGAACACGCTGTACATGGACCTCAAGGACGGGAGGGTGGTGATCGAGCTGCTGCCGGAGCTGGCGCCCAAACATGTCGCGCGGGTGAAGGAGCTGGTGCGCGAGAAATTCTACGACGGCACGCCGTTCCATCGCGTGATCCCGGGCTTCATGGCCCAGGGCGGCGACCCGACCGGCACCGGCACCGGCGGCAGCAAGCTGCCCGACCTGCCGGCCGAGTTCACCAACAAGGCGCATTTCCTGCGCGGCACGGTGGGCGCCGCCCGGACGCAGAACCCCGATTCGGCGAACAGCCAGTTCTTCATCATGTTCGCCCCGTCGTCGCACCTCGACGGCCAATACACGATCTGGGGCAGGGTGGTCTCCGGCATGGAGTTCGTGGACCACATCAAGCCCGGCACCGGCTCCGGCGGGACCGTGCAACCCCGACAAGATCATCGACATGAAGCTCGCGGCCGACGCCAAGGGCTAACGTGTTGACCTCTCGCCCGGCTTGGCGTTCAAGGCGGGTCGGGAGCCTGTAGCTCAGTTGGTAGAGCACGAGACTTTTAATCTTGGGGTCGTGGGTTCGAATCCCACCGGGCTCACCACCATCTCACCGGGTAAGCGGTACCGGACACCGCACCTAGCCGATCCCGGTTTATCCGGCGGGGCAGCTGGCCGAGGCAATGGTGGTCGATGCGAAGCTTCCCGCGCTGATACGAGCCGCGTATCAAGGCGATGTCGACCCGGAATTGACCGCAATTCGTGGGGCAATTGAAGCAGGGGACAACACGCCACCGACTCTGCGGCGTGCCGCGTGGCTTTGCGCGGCGTCCGGCGATGCCGCGGGCGCATTGGCCTATTTGGAGCAAGCCAGGCGGGACAGCGCTGACCGAGGTGAAGCCAACTTCGCGATCGGGCTGCTGCTGCTGGCGAGGTCGGACCACGATGCCGCGCGGAATGCCTTCCTCGCGGCGGCGCGGGCACTGTTTCCGATGGGTGCCGTACGCCAGCGCAAGCGCGCCCAGTTATACGCCTGCAATCCCCTAGAGAACCGGCTGACGGTGTTTGCAATTTTCTACGACTGTTTCGAGAGCGCATTCTGCTGCTTTTTGCTGACCAGCAAGGTCCGGCCCGGGGAGCACGAATGCTATGGCTTTTGCGTATCCCGAGCGTGCGCCTTTCTCGGCCATTCCGAGGCGACATCGGCGTTGCTTGAAGCTGACCGCGAGCTCAACGGGGAGACGACTTGGTACCATACGAACACCGGCCATCATCTCTGGCTGCGGGATCATCACGATGCCGCTGACCGCCATTACCGCCGGGCGCGCGAGATCGCGGTACGCGACAAGTTGACGCCGTATCACTTCAATTGCGGCACGATGGTTTGGCTGACACGGGCGGAAGCCGAGCCTCTCCTGGTGGCTCCCGCCCCCACCGGGCGAATCTCGACCAAGGGATGGGATTATCGTTTCGGCAAGAAGCCTGCGGAGCCCGCGGAAGCGGCGATCGTCGTCGGCTGCGACAGCGGTTATTTTCAGTTCTTCCCGAAATTCCTGCTCTCGGTGCTGCGCGCCCATGCCGAGGGCGGCGAGGCGACGCCGACAGCGATTCACTGCCATCTCGCCGATCCTGCCGCCGAGCAGGTCAGCTTCCTGGACAGCGTCGCCGCCGAACTGAGCAACAAGCAAAGGCGAGTCACACTTTCGTACAGTCTCAGCCGGTCTTCTTTCAAGGAACGCAGTTACTACACTTGTCTGCGGTTTCTGGTGCTGCCCGAGATCATGGCGTTTTATGATTGTGGCGTGCTGGTCTTGGATATCGACAGCGAGCTGGAGGCGAACTTCTTCGTTCGCCTCCAGGCGATAGCCGGTTTCGACCTTGGCTTGCGAATGTATTCATTCGATCCACGGACAAGGCTGCAAGTCGGCGGCGAGCCCTGGTCGATCGGCGCCCATCCCACCTATCTCGCCGCATCGCCGATCGCACGCCGTTTCGCGGCTTTTCTTGGCGCTTATATCGGCACGGTCTACGACCCGACCCTGACGACGAATTGGACGATCGACCAATGCGCCATCGCGCGGGCCTACGACCTCATCGTGCGGCATTCGCTCGAAGCCAAGGTTCTCAATTTGGCCGCGTTCGAACCCATTTCTCGCCTGCCTCCGGCGAGCAAGGCCGAATTCCTGATGGAGAACGGAGGGGTCGGCATCGCCAATTTTCGCGAGCGAGCGGCCACCTACTTTGTTTGACCCGCCCCAAACGCCCGCCATCGCTGCCGGGCGTTTGGGTTTTGGCCAGGTCGCTCGGAAATCAGGTACTCGTCGCGCTGGCGGCCGCCGATCGCGCCGGCGACCGAGGCGATGAACGCGCCGATCAGCATGGAGAAGAAGGTGAAGAAGGATAGCGAGGCCGCCGATTTGCGCGCCGCGTCGGCCGCCGCGCAAATCTTGTCTTCCGCCGCCTTCTCCTGCGCCATCACGTCGTCTACGCGCTTCTCGGCGTCGGCCTGCGAAAGGCCGGTCCGCGCCGCGACGAGTTTCGCCAGGTAGGTCTTGTCGGCCGGCTCGATCGTGCCGCCGTTGGCAATTCCTTTCGCCAGGATCCGCGCGGCCTCGCCTCGGGTCTCCTGCGGCGAGGCATTGGTGTTCGGCTGGTCGGAGCGGAACAGGGCGTCCACGAAATAGCCGGTGGAACTGCCCGCCGACGGCGATGAGGCGGCGCCCTGCGTGGCACCCGCGGCCGCTCCGGAGGCAACATTGCCGGCGATGTGCGCTCCGCCGCTCACCACCGAGGACACCGACGAGGCGAGAAAGGCGGCGACGACCACCGAGGCGACGGCCCAGGTCAGGAAGCCGTGCACGGTGTCGCGGAAGAACACCTCGTGGGTGTGGACATTGACCCATTTGGTCCGCAGCCGCCCGGTCAGGTAGCCGCCGAGGGCAGAGGACAGCCATTGGATCACGATGAGCCAGACCGCCGCCGCGACCGTGAAGGCCGTGGCCGAGGCTCCGGCGCCGGACCAGGGCGAGGCCGACGCGAACCCCACGCCCGCGCCGAGCGCGAACAGAAGCAGCGAAATCGCCGCCGCCGCGAAGGCGCCGCCGATGATGGCGCCCCAGGATATCGCGGAGCTGGATGATTCCTGGACGATGCCCGTGGAGGCGAGATTCGCGGGCGCGGGATCGGGTGCGATTGCCATCTGATGTTTTTCCCGGGCCGCCGTCAGTGCCAGAACAGCAGGATCAGGATGATGATCGGGATGGGTATCCCCAGCAGCCAAAGCAGAATTCCGCGTCCCATGTGTTCCTCCTTGGAAGCAGGACCACAACGAGCGCTTCGCGCTCCGGTTCCGGAAGGGATGGAGTTTTCGTAAGTTATGGGCCGGCGCTACAGCAATCCCTCCTGCCGCAGGCTGACCCAGCGGCCGTTGCCGACGATCAGATGGTCATGCAGCACGATCGACAGCGCCTGCGCGGCGATCTTGACCTCCTGCGTCATGTCGATGTCGTCATTGGACGGCGTGGGGTCGCCGCTCGGGTGGTTGTGCACCAGGATCAGCGCGGTGGCGTGCAGCTCCAACGCCCGCTTGACCACCTCTCGCGGGTAGACCGGCGTGTGGTTCACCGTGCCGCGCGCCTGCGCCTCGTCGGCGAGCAGGCGGTTCTTGTTGTCGAGAAAGAGCACCCGGAACTGCTCGATCCGCTCGCGCGCGAGGACGGTGTGGAGATATTCCAGCAGCCGGTCCCAGTTGTTCAGCACCGGCCGGTTCATCACCTCGGCCAAAGCCAGCCGCTGCGCCGAGGCCTGCACCAGCCGGATCGCCGCGACGCTGTGCCGCCCGAGGCCGGGAGCGGCGAACAGATCCCGGCTAGGCGCGGCCAGCACCGACGCGAAACTGCCGAAGCGGTTGATGAGGCCCTTGGCCAAGGGCTTGGTGTCGCCCTTGGGCTGCGCGAAGAACAGCAGCATCTCGAGCAGCTCGTAATCCGCCAGCGCCTCGGCGCCACGCTCCAGGAGCTTGTCGCGCATCCGCTCCCGATGGCCGTGCGGCCCGGTGCTGGCGAAGGGTTGCCCTCGCTCTGGGGAAGCGCCGGAGAAATCACCGCCGCCGGACCGCCGCTGTTCAAGCAGGCTGGAGACGCCCTCGGCGGCCTGCGCCACGCCGGGGAGTTCAACCGGCTCCGGCGCGAGCGGCAGCGCGTGTTCGGAGAATCCCCAGAGTTTTTCCCCTTGCGGCTTGGGATTGTTTCCCCGCCTCGACCACCACACCGCCGCAAGCCCTCGTTCGACGTTCTACCGTGAGATTGCACACGTAGGCCACACAATTCAACTTATGGTCGCATTCGTCGAGCGAAGACAGCCATAAGTGTCAGCCGCGGGAAACCGTTCCAACCGCATTCCGCATCGGAATGAGGCACAACGCCGCGGCGAAGGAGAGCACACCGCCCCACAGCAGCACCTGCCAGGCCGGAAATGCGAGCACGAAGGGGGTTGCCAAGGTCGGCGCAACCGCCTGGGTGAGCAATGAGGGCAGGGCGAGGCGCCCGATCCGGGCGGCGTAGCCCTCCGCGCCCCACAAATAGAGGGGCAATACGCCCCGGCTGATCGTAAGGACGCCATTGCTGACGCCGTAGCTGATGGCGAATGCCCATACCGGGCCGCCCACGAGCAATCCCGCCACGCCGAGTGGCAGCAGGAGGGCGCCGATCCGCGAGATGGTCAGCGGAGTGGTCCAGCGCATCACGCTCCACTCGGCGATCCGCGCCCCCACCTGTGCCGGACCGATCAGCGCGGCCATGCCGACCGCCGCCGCGGCATCGAGGCCAAGACCCTGCAACAGAGCGAGGATGTGTACCGAGACGACGGCAAGAATGCCCGAGCGGATGCTGAAGAAGATCGACAGGAGGACGAAGGAGCGGCGCGCTCCGGTGGCCTCGCGCTGCGACGTGGGTTCGGCTGGCTTCTCTGTGGTCGCCCGTTTCACCGCCGGAACCAGCAGCAATATCAGCGGCAAGTTGAGCGCGAGATTGATGGCCGCGTAGACGAGCAGCGTCGCGCGCCAACCCAGCCAGTCCACGCACGCCGCACCGGCCGCCCAGCCGATCGAACTCGCGAAGCCGCCGATCAACGACACGCCGACGATGACGGATCGGGCATCGCCGCCGACCAGCCGCCCAATGGTCGCGAAGGCGGCGTCGTACAAGCCAAACCCCATGCCGAGGCCCATCACGGTCCACGCGACATACCATCCGACCGGGGAAGTCACGGCGGACATCGCCACCAGACCCAGCGCGAGCAATGCCTTGCCGAGTGCCAGCACGCCACGGCCGCCGGCGCGATCGATCCACGTCCCGACCCTGGGAGAGACAAAGCCCGCGACCAGCATCGCCCACGAGAAGCCGCCCAGCAGCAGGGTCGGCGACGCGCCGAGGTCACGCGCGACACTCGCCGTGACTACGGCCGGGACGTAGTAGCTGGTCACGTAGGCGAGCGTTTGGGTCAGCCCGAGCACGAGCGAGAGGCGGCGGGCTTCCGTCATCCGGCGACGATGCATGGCGGTCGCCCCCACGTCCAGGCCGCGACGAGCGACGTCCCGGGGTGTAGCGTCCGGCGTTCGCGCCACGATCAGAGAGCCGCCTGATGGACCCGGAGCTTGCCGAACCCGCCGCCGTGTGGCGCACCTTGGCCGCCATCCGCGAGCGGGTGCCGCTGGTCCACAACATCACCAATGTGGTCGTGGCCAACGTCACGGCAAATGCCCTGCTGGCAATCGGCGCGTCGCCGGCGATGGTGCAGGCGGAGGAGGAGGTCGGCGAGTTCGCCCGCGTCGCCGATGCGCTCGTGGTCAATCTCGGCACCGTCACCGCCGAGCGGGCGGCGGCGATGCGGATCGCGGTCGCGGCGGCGGCCGAGGCGGGGACGCCCTGGGTGCTCGACCCGGTCGCGGTCGGCGCGATCGGGTTTCGCACGCGGCTGGCCGAGGAATTGGTGCTCGGGCACCCGGCCGCGATTCGGGGCAATGCTTCGGAAGTACTCAGCTTGGCGGGCTTCGGCGGAGCCGGACGCGGCGTGGACAGCAGCGCACGATCCGAGCAGGCACGCCTGGCCGCCGGATATCTCGCGCGCAATACAGGCGCTGCTGTCGCCGTGACGGGGCCGGTCGACTACATCACGGACGGGACGCGGCTGATTTCAGTCGGCAACGGCCACGAGATGATGACCAGGGTGACGGGAATCGGCTGCACGGCGACCGCCATCCTGGGCGCCTGCCTGGCCGTCGAGGAAGATCGGGTGGCCGCGTCGGCTCACGCCCTGGTGCTCATCGGCATCGCCGGCGAGATCGCGGCCGGGCGGACGCGGGGCCCGGGATCGTTCCAGGTCGCATTGCTGGACGCACTGTATGGGCTAAACGAGGCGACCGTCATCCAGCGCGCACGGATCGCGGCCGAGTGATCCGGCGGTCGCATGAAGCTCCCGCGAAGGCTTGTTTTCAGGGATCGCGACTTGGCAACCGGCGCGACGGGTCCGATCTTGAGGGCTGGAGTGACAGGTTTCATCGCAAGCAGGAGCAGGTGGCCGATGCTGGAAAAGACCCCCGACCAAGCCAAACTTGAGCAGGCTCGGATGCTGATCGACGGCAAGTGGACCCAAAGCGCGAGTGGCGCGGTGCTTCCGGTGCTGAACCCGGCGAACCGCCGTCCCATCGCGGAGATCCCGCGCGGCGGTGCCGAGGACGTGGATCTTGCCGTCAAGGCTGCCGCCAAGGCCTTTCCGGCCTGGAGCCGCGTCGCGCCGCGCGAGCGCGGGCGCCTGATGCTGCGGATCGCCGACGCGCTGGAGGAAAAATCTGAGGAACTGGCCCGCACCATCGCGCTGGAGACCGGCAATGCGCTGCGAACCCAGGCGCGGCCGGAGGCCAAGAACACCGCCGACATCTTCCGCTATTTCGGCGGACTCGGCGGCGAACTGAAAGGCGAGACGATCCCGTTCGGCGAGCACGTGCTGAGCTACACGCGCCGTGAGCCGCTTGGCGTGGTCGGAGCGATCATCCCGTGGAACGCCCCCGTTCTGCTCGGCGCGCTGAAGATCGCGCCCGCGCTGGTTGCGGGCAACACTCTGGTGATGAAGGCCGCCGAGGACGCACCCTTGGGCGTGCTGATGATGGCGCAGGTCTGCCAGGAATTCCTGCCACCGGGCGTGCTCAACGTGCTGACCGGCCTCGGCGAGGAGTGCGGCGGGCCGCTGGCGCAGCATCCCACCGTGCGAAAACTGTCCTTCACCGGCTCGACCGAAGTCGGAAAGATCGTCATGCGCGCCGCCGCTGAGCGCATCGTGCCGGTGTCGCTGGAACTCGGCGGCAAGAGCCCGTCGATCGTCTACCCCGACGCGGACGAGGACTGGGTGGTGGACGGCATCATCGCCGCCATGCGCTTCACCCGACAGAGCCAGTCCTGCACGGCGGGGTCGCGCATGTTCCTGCACGCCGACATCTTCGACAGCTTCCTCGACAAGCTGACCACCAAGGTTCAGGCGCTGAAGCTCGGCGACCCGTTGGACGAGGCGACCGATATCGGCGCCATCATCAACGAGAAGCAGTTCACCAAGGTCTGCGGCTATGTCGAGGAGGGCTTGCGGCGCAAGGACGCGCGATTGGTGTTCGGCGGCCTGCCGCCCAAGGAGGGGCCGCTGAGCGAGGGCTATTTCGCCGTACCGACGGTGTTCGCCGACAACTCGAACGACTGGCGGCTGGCGCGCGAGGAGATTTTCGGGCCGGTGCTGGTGGCGATCCCGTGGCGCGACGAGGCGGAGGCGATCCGCATGGCGAACGACAGCCATTACGGCCTCGCCGCCTATGTCTGGACGCACGACATCGCCAGCGGCCTGCGCGCGGCGCACGCCATCGAGAGCGGCTGGGTACAGGTCAACCAGGGCCTCGGCCAGTCGCCCGGCCATTCCTACGGCGGCTACAAGCAGAGCGGCATCGGCCGGGAATTTTCGCTCGAAGGGATGCTCGACAGCTTCACCCAGCGGAAGAACGTGACGGTCAATCTCACGACCCCACGCGAGAACCGGGTCTAATCGAACTCGGCGTTCGCCATCGGCAGCAATTCGAGTGGCGGGCGGATTTGCGGGCGTTGCGCGAGCCGCCCGGCCCAGGCGCTGACATGGGGCCATTGCGCGATGTCGATGTCGCTGCGGACGGCGAAGGCCACGTCGCCGTAGCAGGCGATGTCAGCGATGGTCAGCGCGTCGCCGACCAGGAACGTCCGACCGTCAAGCCGGCCGTCGAGGATGGCGAGCGCCGTGCTCGCCCGGCCGCGATAATTCGCCACCACCGCCGGGTCGCCGCTGAGCGGCAGCAGCCCCATCGCGCCCAGTTTCAGCCCGTAGCTGCCGTAGATCGGCGGCCCCAGCCGGTCGGTGTCCCAGAACAGCCACTCGCGGATGTCCTGCCGCTGGCCCGCATCCTGGCCGCCGAAGCGGCCGAGGTGATCGCTCAGGTATTCCAGGATGGCGCCCGCCTGCACCAGCGCGCGGCCGCCGTGCTGCAGCACCGGGACCTGCCCGAAGCGGCTGATGGCGCGGAACGCCGGCGTGCGATGCGTGCCGGCGCGGAAGCTGACAAAGCGGAACGAGAACTTGGCGCCGCACAGCGCCAGCATGAGCGCCACCTTGTAGGTGAACTGCGAATGCGGCGTGCCGTGCAGGATGAAACGGTCGGTCATCGCGCTTTGCCGGACAGGACTTCATCGGTGTGCTCGCCGAGGCGCGGCGCCGGCCGCCGCACGGCGCCTGGGGTGTCCGACATCTTCACCGGCACGCCGAGCGTGCGAAAGCGCCCCGTCTCTGGGTGCTCGGTTTCCACCACCATGTCGCGCGCCAGGATCTGCGGGTCGGTGAGTACCTCGTCGTAGTGCAGCACCGGTCCGGCCGGGATGCGGGCCTCGTGCAGCAGCGTCAGCCAGTCCGCCGTCGGGCGCGCGCTCAGCTTCTGCTGCAAAGCCGCCACGAGCGGGTCGTTGTTCTTCACGCGGTCGGCGCCGCGACGGAAGCGCGGGTCCTCCTTCAGTTCGGGCGCGCCGACCAACTCGCACAGCGCCTCGAAGAAGTTCTGCTGCGAGCCGCCGATGGTGATGTAGCCGTCCGCCGTCGCGAACACCTGGTAGGGAGCGCTGGCCCGATGGCGCTGGCCGATGCGCGGCGGCCGGGTGCCGGTGGCGAAGTAGTGCGCCGCCTCGTAGACGCCGAGCGAGGTCGCCGATTCCAGCAGCGAGGTTTCCACCAATTGCCCGCGCCCCGTTCGATGACGGGCCTCGAGGGCGGCGACGATGCCAAAAGCCAAAAACATGCCGGCGGCGACGTCGGAGATCGCGATCGGCAGGCGGTGCGGCGGCCCGTCCTCCGGGCCGCACACGCTCATCAGCCCCGACATGCCCTGCGTCATCAGGTCGAACCCGCCGCGATCGCGATACGGCCCGGTCTGGCCGAAGCCCGAGATCGCCGCGTAGATCAGGCGCGGGTTGCGCTCGCGCAGCACCGGCCAGCCGAGGCCGAGCCGGTCCATCACTCCCGGCCGGTAGTTCTCGATCAGGATGTCGGCCCGGTCGGCCAGCGCGAGCAGGGCCTCACGGTCGGCATCCGCTTTGAGGTCGAGCACCACGCCGCGCTTGTTGCGGTTCCAAATCATGAACGGCGCGCTCTCGCCGTTGACGAAGGGCGGCATCCCGCGCGCCGAATCGCCCGATCCGGGTTGCTCGACCTTGATCACGTCAGCGCCGTGATCGGCCAGCATCATCGCGGCGTACGGGCCGGACAGATGGCTGGTGAGGTCCAGGACGGTCAGGCCATCCAGCGATCCGGGCATCATGTTCTCCGCCTGCTGCGGTGCTCCCATGCAGTATGAGCGCCTACCTTTGGGTGGGAAAGGGGCTCGCCTGCCGGCGGAAATCGGTCTAGGCAGAGGCGTTCGGAAACAGGGTCGTGACACGTGAACCAGATAATCTCGGATCAGATCGCCTCGATCGAGCGGGTGGAAGCGGGGCTCGTCTCGGCCGGCTACATCCCCTCGCGGCAGATTTGCACCGCCCTGTTCCTGGCGATCCGGCTGCAGAAGCCGATCCTGGTCGAAGGCCCGGCCGGCGTCGGCAAGACCGAGCTGGCCAAGGCGACCTCCCAGTTCCTCGATCTGCCGTTGATCCGGATGCAGTGCTACGACGGGCTCGACGAGAGCAAGGCGCTGTACGAGTGGAAATATGGGAAGCAGCTCCTGTACACCCAGATCCTGCGCGACAAGCTCGCCAGCACCTTCGCCGACACCGACACGATGGACGAGGCGATGACCCGCCTCGGCGACGTCGGAGAAATGTTCTTCTCCGAGCAGTTCCTCGAGCCGCGCCCGCTGCTGAAGGCGTTGCAGCAGCCGCAGGGCGCTGTCCTGCTGGTCGACGAGATCGACAAGGCGGACGAGGAGTTCGAGGCGTTCCTGCTGGAGATCCTTTCCGACTATCAGGTGACGATCCCCGAGCTCGGTCCATACCGCGCCGAGGTGCCGCCCATCGTGCTGCTGACGTCGAACAACACCCGCGATCTCGGCGACGCCATGAAGCGGCGTTGCCTGCATCTGCACATCGGCTATCCCGAGGCGAAGCTCGAGGAGAAGATCATCGAGACTCGGGTGCCCGGCGCGCAGGCGAACCTGCGCCGGCAGCTCGTCCATTACGTGCAGCAGCTGCGCGGGCTCGACCTGCGCAAGCTGCCCTCGGTCAGCGAGACTATAGACTGGGCGCGTGCCCTCCTGCTGATGCACGCCAGCGAGCTCGACCCGCAGCTCGTCAGCGACACGCTCAACGTGCTGTTGAAGTTCGAGGGCGACATGGCCTCGGTCGGCCCCAAGGTGGGCGAGCTGACCTACAAGGCGCGCGAAGCCTGACGTGACTCGGCTTTCGCCATGAACGACGTCCTGCTCCGCCTGTTGCGGGCCTCCCGGGGTGCGGGCGTGCGCATTTCGGTGGCCGAGGCGATCGACGCCTTCCAGGCGGCCGAGGTCGCGGGTTTCTCCGACCGCAAGCTGCTGAAGGACTCGCTGTCGCTCACCCTGGCCAAGACCGTCGAGGAAAAGCAGCTCTTCGAGCGGACCTTCGACCTCTATTTCAGCCGCGACGCCGTGTCCTCTACGGCCGAGGTCGAGCAGCCCTCCGAGGGTGGCGACCTGCTGGAATTCGATGGCGAGCCGGGCTTCGGCGGCAGTCCCGGCGAGGGCGGCGGAGGCGGCGGCGGGCAGGCGAATGGCGCAAACAATCTGTCGCGTATGATGCAGGAGAACGATCAGGCCAGCCTGACCGCGGCGATGGAGCGGGCGGGCGAGACGGTCGGCGTCTCCAATATCAGCCTGTTCACGCAGACCAATCTCTATGCGCGGCGCATCCTCGAGCAGATGGGGATGCGCGAACTCGAACGGGAAATCGAGCAGGCGCGGCAGATCGAGGACTATGCGCTGCTCGACCGGCTGGAGCGCGCGCGGACCGAGCTGATCGAGCAGGCGCGTGCCTTCGTGGAGCGCCAGCTCGCGCTGTTCGCCGCCGGGTCCACCCGGGAATTGCGCGAGCGCATCCTTCGGGCGGCCCGCCTCTCGGAGCTCGACCGGCGCGACTTCATCCGGATGCGCGCCCTGGTGCGCGACCTCGCGAAGAAGCTTGCCTCGCGCTACGGCCGCAATCGCAAGCGGGACCGCAAGGGGGTGCTGGACACGCGCCGGACCATGCGGCGGAACATGGCGTTCGACGGTATCCCGTTCCGCACGGTGTGGAAGCGGGAGAAGATCGACAAGCCGCGCGTCATGGCGATCTGCGATGTCAGCGGCTCGGTCTCCAGCGTCTCGCGTTTCCTCCTGATGTTCCTCTACTGCCTGACCGACGTGATGTCGGACATCCGCTCCTTCGCGTTCTCCTCCAATCTGGAGGAGGTCAGCCGGATCCTGGAGAAGGAGGATACCGAGGAGGCGATCACCCAAATTCTGGAGCGGATCGGCTTCGGCTCGACCAATTACGGATTGTCGCTCGCCGATTTCGAGGCGCTGGCGATGGGCGACCTCGACCGCAAGACCACGGTCATCATCCTGGGCGACGCACGCGGCAACCGCACCGAGCCGCGCACCGATTTGATGAAGAGCATTTTTGATCGAGCAGGTCGCGTCGTTTGGCTCAACCCGGAATACCGTTCGTCCTGGGGCACCGGGGATTCGGACATGCTGAAATACCTGCCCTTCTGCCATCAGGCGACGGTGTGCAACACGATCGGTACACTGGAGCGTGTGGTGACGGACCTCATCAAGGAGCAGGCCTGACAGCGCCCTTCTCTCCTCCCCTGCTTGGGGGAGGAAGTCGCGAGTTCATAGGGTGCGCCACGTGCCGGCCCCGGCCAGTAGACTGGCACGAGCCGGCGGCGAGTAGAGCGGCACGCTCACGGACCGGAGGCGGCAGGGCGGCGCGATACGATGCTGACGACAGCGGCAACGAACATCGCACCCATCAGGCTCACCACGACAATGAGCCAGCGTAGCCTGATCGCCGTGGCCTGCTCCTCGGCGATGAAGCGGGCCCGCATCGCCGCCCGCTCGCGCTGGATGCGGTCCTCCCACGGACCGGTACCCTGTGTGATCGGCGCCGCGCTCTCGCCCAGGCGAGGCCCCAGGGCGGCGATGGCGCGCTCGGGATCGGGGCCGCGCGTCGCGATCAGCGCTTCGTCCAGCGCGGCATCCACCGCGAAAGCCCGCTCCATCGGGATCGGCAGCGCGTAGGTCGTGAACACGCCGGCCAGACTCGCCACGATGAACGCCATCACCGCGAAGGCGATCCAGCCGCCGCTTGCCTCTTGGCCCATGATTCCCGCTCCGCCGTTGCGCCGCGCACTTCGCCTGGCACGCCCGGAGCGTCAACCCGCTGCCTTTAACGGGTTCTCAATGCTTGGCCGACAGGCTGTGCGGCTTGGAGGTGCAAAAATGCTCCTGGAGAGTGTGCGCAGTTGGTTGGGCGGGGCATCGCCCGCGGCGGGAACGGGGCCGCCATTTCCGGGCGACGTCGAAGACGCGCGTGAGGCGGATCTGCCGGCGAAGCCGGAAGGCCCGTGGCCGGCGGCGCGCATCGATGTGTGCGAGCAAATCTGGGGCGAGGGGTTCCTGTTCCCGGGCGGCGGCGAGGAGGTAATGCGGCTCGCGCGGCCGCTCGGCCTGTCCTCGGCGGCAAGCCTGCTGCTGGTCGGCGCGGGCAGCGGCGGCGCGCCGCGCATCATCGCCTCGCAGCTCGGCGTTTGGGTCAGCGGCTTCGAATCGGACCCCGACCTCGCGGCGCTGGCGATGGAACGCTGCACCCGCGCGCGGCTCGGCCGGCGCGCGATGGTGGAGATGTGGTACCCGCGGGCGCCGTCGTTCCGCATCCAGGCATACCACCACGGCCTCGCGCTGGAGCCGCTGCGCGACACCAAGCCCGAGCCGGTGCTCGCGGCCCTGACTGGCGCACTCAGGCCGCGCGGACAGCTCATGCTGCTCGATACGGTCGCCGACGAGCCGTTGGACCTCGCCGATCCCCTGGTTGCGGCGTGGTGTCGGCTGGAGCGCCGCTCGGCCGAGTTGCCGACCGAGCGCGGCGTCACCCGGATGTTCGGCCGGCTCGGCTTCGAGGTGCGGGTCGCGGAGGACGTCACGCAGCGGCACATCCACCTCGCCGTGCTTGGCTGGCGCGCGGCGGTGCGCGACATGAAGGCGCAGCGGCCCCCGCCGGCGCGCGCCGCGCGGATCGTCGCGGAGGCCGAGCTGTGGCTGATGCGGCTGCGGATGATGCGCGAGGGCCGGATGCGGATGGTGCGCTGGCACGCGATCAGCTCGCGGCGTGAGCTGGCTTGACAGGCAAGCGCCGCCTCCGTAGGAACCGGCCCTCGATTTGATCGCCAACCCGCGCGCCCGGCCCGCAAGGCCGGCTATCGGAAGTCACTCCCATGAAAGTTCGCAACAGCCTCAGATCGGCCAAGGGCCGCGACAAGAACTGCCGCGTGGTGCGCCGCCACGGGCGGGTCTACATCATCAACAAGAAGAACCCCCGGATGAAGGCCCGCCAGGGCTGAGATCCGACCGGCGCCGGTCATCCGGCGTTGGCAGCGTCGCCGCGGCCATCTCGCCCCGGACCTCGTCCGGGGCTTGTGCGTTCTTGCCCCTGGCAGGCCGAAGCGCCATCTTCGCCGGATGCAGGGGAACGCCGATGATCAGGCAGCCTGAACCCAAGCCCGACGTGCTGGCCCGCCGCGACGAGATCGTCGCCGGCCTACGCGCGCTGCTGCCCGCCGAGGCGGTGATCGCCGAGCCGATCCGCCTCAAGCCGTACGAGACGGACGGCCTGCCGGCCTACCGGCAATTGCCGCTCGCCGTGGCGCTGCCCGACAGCACTGCCCAGGTAGCCGCCGTGCTGCGCTTCTGCCAGGCCAACGGAGTGCGCGTGGTGCCGCGCGGCGCGGGAACCAGCCTCTCGGGCGGCGCTCTGCCGATGGCCGATGCGGTGGTGCTCGGGCTGATGCGGATGAACCGCATCCTGGACATCGACTACGCCGACCGCTGCGCGCGGGTGCAGGCGGGTGTCACCAATATCGGCATTACCAACGCCGTGCAGGGGCGCGGCTTCTTCTACGCGCCCGACCCCTCGAGCCAGCTCGCCTGCATGATCGGCGGCAACGTCAACATGAACTCGGGCGGCGCGCACTGCCTGAAATACGGCGTCACCGCCAACAATCTGCTCGGCCTGACCGTGGTGACGGTCGAGGGCGAGGTGCTGGAGATCGGCGGCGCGCATCTCGACGCGGCCGGCTATGACTGGCTCGGCCTGCTGACCGGCAGCGAGGGCCAGCTCGCGGTGGTTACGGAAGTCACGGTCCGGATCCTGCGCGGCCCGGAGGGGGCGCGGGCGATGCTGGCCGCGTTCCGCTCCAACGAGATCGCGGGGGCCTGCGTCGATGCGATCATCGGTTCCGGCATCATCCCCGTCGCGCTGGAATTCATGGACCGCCCGGCGATCCACGCCTGCGAAGCGTTCGCTCATGCCGGCTATCCGCTCGACGCCGAGGCCATGCTCATCATCGAGGTCGAGGGCAGCACAGCGGAGCAGGACGATTTGCTCGGTCGTATCCGCGCGATCTGCGTGCAGCACGACCCGATCAGCCTGAAGGTGTCTTCCTCGCCCGAGGAGTCGCTGGCGATCTGGAAGGGCCGCAAGGGCGCATTCGGCGCGGTGGGGCGCATCAGCCCCGACTACATGTGCATGGACGGAACGATCCCGACCAGCCGGTTGCCCGAGGTGCTGCGCCGGATCGGCCAGATGAGCGATCAGTACGGGCTGAAAGTGGCCAATATCTTCCACGCTGGCGACGGCAACCTGCATCCGCTCATCATGTTCGACGCCAACGATCCGGTGAGCTTCCACCGCGCGGAGACATTCGGCGCGGAGATTCTGACCCTCTGCGTCGAGATGGGCGGCTGCCTGACCGGCGAGCACGGCGTCGGGGTGGAGAAGCGCGACCTGATGCACG
Organism: uncultured Alphaproteobacteria bacterium; assembly: GCA_963795435.1. Taxonomy (GTDB): domain Bacteria; phylum Pseudomonadota; class Alphaproteobacteria; order Acetobacterales; family Acetobacteraceae; genus JAFKFI01. Next base: position 259,861 of record CAWCHV010000007.1, on the reverse strand, counting down.
TGCAGTTCAATGGCGGCGAGCTCGATCAGCAGCGCCGCATCAAATCCGCCTTCGACCCGCTCTGGCTGCTCAACCCGAACAAGGTCTTTCCGCTGACGGACGCGCCCGCGCCCGCCGCGGAATGAGCGACGCCCTCGCGCCGGCCGACGAGGCGGGGATCGCGGCGGCGGTGGCCGAGGCCGCCGCGAGCGGCGAGCCGCTCGCCATCACGGGCAACGGCACCAAGGCGCCAATGCTGCGCCCGGTGCAGGCGGCGCGCAGCATGTCCACGCGCAATCTCGCCGGCATCACGCTCTACTCGCCGACCGAGCTGGTGATCGCCGCCCGCGCCGGCACCAAGCTCACCGAGATCGAGGCCGCCTTGGCGGAGCGGGGCCAGCACCTCATCGCCGAGCCCCCCGATTTTTCGACGCTTCTCGGCACGTCCGGCGATCAGACCCTGGGCGGCGTGGTGGCCGCCAACCTTTCCGGCCCGCGCCGTGTCGCCTGGGGAGCTACGCGCGACCATGTGCTCGGCGTGCGGGCCGTGAACGGGGAGGGCGAGGTGATCCGTTCCGGCGGCCGCGTGCTCAAGAACGTCACCGGCCTCGACCTTTGCAAGCTGCTTAGTGGCAGCCAGGGAACCCTCGCGGTGATGACGGAGATCACGCTCAAGGTGCTCCCGGCGCCCGAGCGGGCCGGGACGCTGGTACTGCCGGGGCTCGACGCCGAGGCCGGGGTGAGGGCGCTGGCCGCCGCGCTCGGCTCCCCCTATGGGGTGAGCGGCGCGGCCTGGCTGCCGGAAGAGTCCGCCGCGCGAATACCCGAGCTGGCCACGTTCGGCGGGTCGGTCGCATTGCTCCGCGTCGAGGATTTCGCCGCGAGCGTTGCCTACCGCACCGCCCGGCTGCGCGCGGAGCTTGGCGAGCTGGACGGCGAGGTGTTCGGCGACGCGGCGACCCATGCCGTGTGGCGGGCGGTGCGCGATGCGGCGCCATTGCAGCCGGAGCCGGGCGAGGCGGTCTGGCGTGTTTCGGTTCGCCCGTCGGCCGGCCCGGGCGTGTTGCGCACGCTCACTCATCAGGCCCGCGCGCGCGGCTTCCTCGACTGGGGCGGCGGGCTGGTGTGGATCGCCGGCATCGGCAGCGGCGAGAACCACGCTGCCGTCGAGCAGGCGGCGAGGGAGGCCGGCGGCACCTGGATGCTGCTGCGCGCCCCCGAGCCGCTGCGCGCCGCGGTCGACGTGATCCCGCGAGAGGTGCCGGCGCTCGCCCGCATCACCAGCCGGGTCAAGTCCGCACTCGACCCGAAAGGCATCCTCAACCCCGGCCGGATGTACGCCGGCGTCTAGACACGGGGCATCTAGACCATGCAGACCAGTTTCACCGAAGAGCAGCTTCGCGATCCCGACACCGCCACCTCGAACAAGGTGCTGCGGACCTGCGTGCATTGCGGCCTCTGCACCGCGACCTGCCCGACCTTCCTGCTGCTCGGCGACGAGCTCGACAGCCCGCGCGGGCGCATCTACCTCATCAAGGACATGCTGGAGAGCGGCCGGCCGGCCGACGCGCTGGTGACGCGCCACATCGACCGGTGCCTTTCCTGCCTCGCCTGCATGACCACCTGCCCCTCCGGCGTGAACTACATGCACCTGGTCGATCACGCGCGGACCTATATCGAACAGACCTATCGGCGGCCGTGGCCCGAGCGGCTGCTGCGCTCGGTGCTTTCCGCCGTTCTGCCGAGCCCGCGGCGGTTCCGCGCTGCCCTGGCCGGCGCGCGGCTGGCCCGGCCGTTTGCCGGATTGATCCCCGGACAGACCATGCTGGCGAAGCGGCTGCGCGCCATGCTGGCACTTGCTCCGACCCGCCTGCCGGCGGCGAGCGCCGTGGAGCGGCCGCGCGTCTACCCCGCCGAGGGCGAGCGCCGCGCCCGCGCCGCCCTGCTCACCGGCTGCGCGCAGCAGGTGCTGGCGCCGTCGATCAACGAGGCGACCATCCGCCTGCTGACCCGGCTCGGCGTCGAGGTGGTGGTCCCGGAGGGCGCCGGCTGCTGCGGCGCGCTGACCCATCACATGGGCCGGCATGAAGCGGCGATGGCGAGCGCGCGGGCCAACATCGCCGCCTGGAGCCGCGAGATCGCGGGCGGCGGGCTCGACGCGGTGGTCATCAACGCCTCGGGCTGCGGCACGACGGTCAAGGACTACGCCCATATGTTCCGCGCCGAGCCCGAGCCCTGGCGCGCGCAGGCGGAAAAGGTGTCGGCGCTCGCCTGCGACATCAGCGAATTGCTCACCCGGCTCGACTACGCGCCGACCCGCGACAAGCCCGGCCTCACGGTGGCCTACCACTCGGCGTGCAGCCTGCAGCACGGCCAGCAGATCACCGCCGAGCCCAAGGCGCTGCTGCAGAAGGCCGGTTTTGCCGTGGTCGAGCCGGGGGAGGGACATATCTGCTGCGGCTCGGCGGGCACCTACAACCTGCTGCAGCCGGAGATCGCGGCGCAGCTCCGGGCGCGCAAGCTGGAAAACCTCGCCGCGACCCGCCCCGACCTGGTCGCCGCCGGCAATATCGGCTGCCTCACCCAGCTCGCCGGCGGCGGTCTGCCGATGGTTCACACAGTGGAACTGCTCGACTGGATGGCCGGCGGCCCCGCGCCGGCGGCGCTCCCAAAGGCCGCCTGACACGCCGCTTGCCGGCGGGGCGGGAACGGCGCGACGATGCCGGCATGCGGCGGCTTCTTTACGTTATCCTGCTCTGCGCCACGCCCGCGCTCGCGCAGCCATCCAATCCGGGGGCGCCCAATCCGGGGGCGCCCAATCCGGGGCAGGCGCGCCGGGTGGCGGTCGAGCGGATGCTCGACCAGCTCAAAACCGTGCAGACCGAGGCGGAGGCGGCGCCGATCGAGGGGCGCATCGAGCACATCTGGATCGAGCAAGGTTCCCCCGCGGTCACGCTGCTGATCGGCCGCGGTCTGCGCGACCTCGCCGCCGGGGCCAACCAGGAGGCGGTCGACGATTTCGACGCGGCCCTGGCGCTCGACCCCTCGGTCGCGGAGGCCTGGCATCGCCGGGCGCTCGCCCGCTTTGCCCTGGGCGACACGCGCGGCGCGATCCGTGACATCGAGGAGACGCTGAAGCGCGAGCCGCGGCACTTCGCGGCGTTTCGCACCCTTGCCCGCATCGCGGCGAGCCGGCAGGACTGGAAGGGCGCCTACGCCGCCTGGCAGAAGCTGCTGGAGATCGACCCGAAAACCCCAGGCGGGGCGGAAAAGCTGAAAGACCTCAAGCGCCGCGCCCTCGGCGACGTGACGTGAGCGGGGCGGGATCGGCTCGCGCGCTGTCACCTTCTCGCGGTAAGTCTTGGTGCAGGCCCGCTGCGCGCGACTGGTCAAGCTGCGTCCCAAGCGTCTGGCCGTAGGTGCTGACGCGAGCATAACCAAGGCGGCGGTTCTGCGATTCCGTTTTGGGCATATCTTGTGGGCCTTTTAACGCATTGATTCCAAAGGGGTCAACGAAAGGCCCGAAAGTCTTGACTTTCGCACGTTACGCCCGACCTCCCCGCTTTTTGGTCCAGCCGGTGTTTTTTATGGAGGTGGGTATAGGGGGGGAGTAACGTTGCCGCGCCTACATATAGGGGAAGCCCGCATGCCGTTTCCACCTAACAGCACTGAACGCTTCCAAAAGAGGGAAGCGGAGCGAAACGCAGAACTCAATCGCTCTCGCGATAGGATGGCTGACATTTCGCGAATAAATCGCGAGAATCGCGAGAGATACGCTCCCTCCAAAGGCTATGGTGCGAGCGAACCGGCGGCTCATGACTACCCTGATGGCTCTGTCCGTCCCAGACGGAAAAAGAACGGGCTATTCAACATGATCGTTGCCGGGTTCCTCATCTGGGCAGTATTCCACTACCTGCATCTCGGGGTTATCGACGCCAATCATCCTGACCAGCAGGGGTCAGCTAAGGGCGTGTCACAACACGCACGCACACCACCTTCCGATATTCAGCCATCCCCAGTTCTTATCTCCTCGTCCGTTGCCCCGCTGGAGTGGCGCGACCTCAGCTCCTACTGTCAAGGCATCCCCGACCCCGCGTGTGACCCAGTTGTCAAGATTGTGAAGTCTGGGGAGTACAAACTGCTGCGTTGCTCGTATGCACCGAATAATGACCCATCAAAGAAGCAGGAATATTATACCTTTTGGAGCGATAAATCACCACCCGGTGTCGACAATATCGTGATCAAGAAAACCCACTATCCGTTCGGGACGCTTGGCAATCGTGCGATCTCCCATTGCCCGGCAGACGAGCAAGGTGCGAGAGCGTTCTACAAAAGCGCAAGATTTCCTGGAAGCGATCTCTGACCCGGGGCGGCCTGAATCTTTGTTATCAATGCACGAGCAATCATCGGGGGCGTTGGTATGCTCAGGCTTTCCGCAGTTCTCCTCCTTGGTGGCAGGCTTCTCCAGCAGCGCTCTTGCCGCCTACAGGCGTCTTACCTTCAGATGCGAGGGTGGCGAGGTATTCACCATCACCTTTCACGGCTTTAAAACCGCGAGCCTTGTCTTCACTGGCACGAACCGCGGAATCACCATGGATAACGACAAAGCTGGGAGCAGTATCTCCTATACCGGCGGAGGTTGGACCTTTTTTCAGCATGGCGACAACACCGCTTTGAATGATCCGGGCGGCCGCGTCTACCGTTGCCAGGAAGTTAGAGGCAGATAGCTGCACCAGCAGTGCCCGGACATCTAATCAAAGCGAAGATCGCGGCGGCAACGGTGCGGGTCATGGGCGTTGCCGGATTCTAGACGTTGTGTCCCGCGCGCTCCGCGCGCCTCGCCTGAATGTCGCATATCACCCATTATGGAAATGGGGTATTCAGCAAATACAGATCGGGTGAAGTAATCCCCGTTCCCCCACGCAAAGACCCCCGGACGCCTAGGCGTTCAGCGGGGGTCATGCTGCGAAGATCCTGTCTTCGCGCCCGGCACTGTAGGCCGGGCGAATACGTGGACGTTTGAATTGGCTGCCGATGCCACGCCGGTCGGCAACTCCGAACTTCCCGGTGGATTCATGCGTGTTGCGCACCCTCCCTCGAATGTTGCGACACCACGACTCTCAGCCCGCGATCCGGCTCATGTCAAGCGGATGGCTCGGCTCATGGAGCACAAGACGGAGAGCAATGTGCGTTGCCGAAATTCATCCCTCGAGCACGAATGTGAGCTCCATCGTGACGCGGTATTCCGCGATCTGACCATTGGTCACGCTGGCCTTTTGCTCGACGACGTGCAGGCCGGTGATGCCGCGCAGCGTCTTGCTGGCGCGCGACAACCCCTCGGTAACGGCGTCATCGAAGCTCTTGGTCGAAGCGGCGGTGATCTTGGAGACGCTTGCGACAGCCATGCTTGCCTCCTTGGTGAATTGGCGACCCGGCTGGCCGCCAACCCCGGCACGTTAGCGCAACCGATGGCGCGACTGAACGGAATCAGTGGCACCGCGCGGCGGCGTGACGACGTGCCAGAACTCGGCGGGAAAGCCGCGCGGGTCCACCTTGAGCACCTGCCGCGCGATCGCCGGGCGCTTGCCCGCGCAATGCCAGGCGAACACCGTCGCATGGCCGGTCGCGACCGCCGGGACCACATCGGCGCCGGGATTTTCCCGGCAGAACTCGCGCGCTCCCGGCCCCGGCGCCCGGCTGGTATCGGCCTTGGAGTCGCAAGGGATGTTGGCGCCGTAGCTGCACGCCAGCACCCGCCCGCGATCGCAGCGCCAGGCGGCGCGCTTGAAGAATGCCGGGCTGGAGTCCGCCGGCGCGTGCGTCGCCCGCATCAGCGCCCGCGCGATCCAGTCCGGCACGGCCTCGCCGGTGTAGCGCGCGTCGGGCCGGTCGATCGTGCCCACCGCGGCGCAATAGGCCGCGGGATCGTCATAGGTCGCGGCGCGCACCGGCCCGGCGGTCGCGAACAACACGGCCAGCGCCGCGACGGCAACCCCACTTGCCGTCCGCGTCGCACCGCCGCGAGCCTTGCGCGACCGACTTCCGATCATGCGAAGCGTCCTGTCCCAGTCATTTCAGCCCCCGCCCGCTTGGAGCCGGAACGAAGCCGATGCACGTTGAGTTCGTCAGACCCGCGCGTGAAGCCGTGGATGGCCGGCCGAGCCTGTCCTCGGGCGGGCCTTTGGCCCGACCCGTGGGCCGACCATGACGGGAATGAGTGCTTGACGCTCACACTAACTAACTTTATTGTCCACCCATGCCCGCCGCGCCACCCTCCCCACCCACCGGCATCCTCCCCCGCTTCACCCTGCTGGTCGCGATGATGCGGCGGGGGTTGGGCGAGGCCTTCGAGCACCGGCGGGTGATCGCGCCGGTGTCGCCGCTGCTGCGCCCGCTCGCCGAGCTGCTGTGGCACTATCTCGGGCACACGCTGCGCCGCCTCCGGGCGCTGCAGGCGCGCTTCGCGGCCGGCAAACTTCCCGCGCCGCGGCGGCGCGCCGCACCAAGCCCGGCCGCCGAGCGGCCGGCACGGACGCACCAGGCACCGACGCGTCGGCCGGACATCCCGCGCGGGCCGGTGTTCCTCGAGTTTGGCCTCGGCTGGGCGATCGGCCATCTGGAGGCGCTGCTGGACGATCCCGAGACGCGGGCGCTGCTGGCGGCCTCGCCGCAGGCGGGGCGGCTGCTCCGGCCGCTGTGGCGCAAGCTCTCCCCCGATCCGCTGCCCGAGGTGCTGCGGCCGCCGCCGAGGCCGCCCCGGCCGAAGCCGCCCAGGCCGGCTCGGCCGGAGTCTCGGGGTGGCAACCCCTCACCCCCGCCCTTGGTCTGCTCTTCGCAGCCCAAGCCCCCGAGTGGGGGAGAGGGAGAAGTCCGCCGGCCCGCTTGGGCGCGGCCCAGGCGGCGGCCTGCGCTGCCGGCCTGGCCGCCGCCGCTTTGGTGGGAGTGACGGGCAAGGTCGCCCTCGCACGGCGTTAAGGTTGCTAATACGCAACGTCAAACAGGGCGGGGGAAGAACACCGCCTCGAGCTTGTTGCCGTCGCGATCGTAGATGAACGCGCCATAATACGTGGTCTGCGCGCCCTGGCGCGGGCCGGGGTCGCCGGCCGTCGAGCAGCCGAGTTCGAGCGCCGCCGCGTGGAAGGCGCGCACCGCCTCCTCGTCCGGCGCCCGCAGGCAGACATGGCTGCCGGTGTCGGCCGGCACCGGCGCCAGACCGGGCCGCAGATTGAGCCAGAACTCCGGGTAGCGCTTGCCGAAGCCGACCGTCGCGGGCCGCTCCACGAGACGGGTGAGCCCGAGCGGTGCCAGCACCGGCTCGTACAGCGCCGCGCTGACGGCGAGATCGCGGACGGCGATGGAAACGTGATCGATCATGGCGGTCGGCCCCGCGCGGTCCGTCTCCGGCTCAACGATCGGTCAGCCGCAGCTCGATGCGGCGGTTCTTGGCGTAGGCGTCCGGCGTGTCGGCGGTGTCGAGCGGCTGGTTGTCGCCGAAGCCGGTCGCGGCGAGGTGGTCGGCTGGGACGCCTTCCAGGATCAGCAGCTTGACGACCGTGATCGCGCGTGCGGCCGACAATTCCCAGTTCGACGCGAAGGTGCTGTGGCCGATCGGCTGCTTGTCGGCATGGCCGTCCACGCGCAGGATCCACTTGATGTTCGACGGAATTTCGCCCGCTATGTCCTTTATCGTATGAGCGATCGTGCGGATCTGATCGGCGCCGGCCGGGGTGATGTCGGCGCTGCCCACCGGGAACAGCACCTCGCTCTGGAACACGAAGCGGTCGCCGACGATCTGGACGCCCGGCCGATTGGCCAGCACCTCGCGCAGACGGCCGAAGAACTCGCTGCGGTAACGTTGCAGCTCCTCGACCTTGGCCGCGAGCGCCGCGTTCAATTTTTGGCCGAGATTGGCAATCTGCGCGTCCTGGTCGCGTCCCTTGGCCGCCGCCAGATCGAGTGCGCGCGCGACCCCGGTCAGCTGCGCCTTGAGCTCCCCGACCTGGCGATTGAGCAGCGCGATCTGCGCGCGGGCGGAATCGCCGAGCTTCTTCTCGTCGGCGAGCTGCGCCTCCACCGCTTGCCGGCGCTGCTGTTCGGTGGTGGCGCGCACCGCCGCATCCTGCGCCTGTTTCTCGAGGTCATCGCGCAACGCGGTCAGCGCCCTGGTCTGCTCGGCCAGCTTGGCGAGATCGGACAGCCGCGCCTGGATCGTCGCCTTGTCGGCCTGCACCGTGCGGTCGGCCTCGGCGAGCTGCTTTTGCATCTCCGCGAGCTGGCGCTTGGCGTCGGCGAGCTGGCCGGCGACCTTGGCGGCCTCGGTTCCCGCGACGTCATCCCTGGTCGCGGCATCCGCGACCTGCGATTGGAGCTGGGCCGCGCGGGCATTGGCCGACTGCGCCTGGAGGTTGGCGTCGGTGAGCTGTGCCGAGAGCTTGTCGCGCTCGGCCCGCAGCGCGTCGCGGTCGCTCGCCGCCTGAGCGGCAGTCGCCTGCAACGCTGCGAGCTGCCCGGCCAGGCTGTCGCGCGCCGAGGTCGCTGTCTTCAGGTCACGGGTGAGCTGGGCGACCGACTGGCTCAGCTCCGCCGAGTGGCCGCGCTCCAGCGAGAGCATGTCGGATAGCTCGGCGAGCTGGCGGTTGACCCGATCAAGCGCCCGGTCCCGCCCCGACAGCGCGACGGACAGGAACGCCTGCGCCAGCACGAACACCAGCAGCACGAAGATGATGACCATGAGCAGCGTGGACAGGGCGTCCACGTAGCCGGGCCAGGCCTCGAGCCCGTTGCCGCCGCGCCGGCGGAGGGGCATTGCCATCGCGCGCTACCTCGGATGTTCTTCGGCCAGGGCGGCGACCGTGCGGGTGAGGATGCGCAGGTCGTTGCGCAGCTCGGCGGTGCTCTGCGCGCGCCCCTGCTCGGCCTCGGTCAGCATACGCTGCAAATAGAGCTCGATGTTGCGCAAATGCGCCCGCGCGGTCTCGTCGAAGCCGCTGTCCATCCGGTGCTCGCCGAGCCGTTGCAGCGCGGGGGCCAGCATGGAATGGGTCTCGGCGATGCGCATCATGATCTGCTGGCTGGTCCTCATGCTGTCCGACAGTGCGCTCACCCGCTCGGTGAGCGACAGGACGGCGTGGTTCGCCTGCGCCCGGCCCTCCTCGCCGCGCACCAGGATGCGCTGCAAATTGTCCATGTTCTCGGCGGTCTGCTCCAGCAGCGCCTGGACGTAGATCGGAATGGAGGCGTCGCCCTCGGCCAGCGCGCCGCTCGAGAGATGCGTCAGCCCGGCGAGCCATTCCTCGAGCTCGTTGAAGAATCGGTTCTGCGCCTGCCCGGCGGTGAGGTCGAGGAAGCCGAGCACCAGCGCGCCGGCCAGGCCGAACATGCTGGCGGAGAACGCCGTGCCCATGCCGTGCAGCGGCCGGGCTAGGCCGGATTTCAGTTGCTCGAACAAGGCGTTGAGGTCGCCCGAGCCGACCGACATGCCGGCGATCACGTCGGAGACCGCGCTGACGGTCTGCAACAGCCCCCAGAACGTGCCGAGCAGGCCGAGGAAGATCAGCAGCCCGGTCATGTAGCGCGACAGCTCGCGGCTCTCATCGAGGCGCGAGGCGATGCCGTCGAGCAGGCTGCGCATCGCGGTCGCCGAGATGGTGAAGCGGTGCAAGCCGTCGCCGCCGCGCGATTCGCGAGCGGCCAGCATACTGGCCATGGGCGCAAGCAGCTTGGGCGGAGGCAGGGCGGCGACCCGCACCCGCGCGCGCTGCCAGGTCTCCAGCCATGTCACCTCGGGCGAGAGCCGGATCACCTGCCGCAGATTCCACAGGATGCCGAGTGCCAGGACCAGCAGGATGAAGCTGTTCAGCATCGGGTTGTTGCCGAACGCGATGACCAGGAAGCCCGACAGCAGCCCGGCCACCACCGCGACGGCGACCAGGAAGATCACCATGCGGATCAGGTAGTGGGTCGGGCGCGTCACTTGGGCGGCTCCGCGCCGCTCGTCGCGTGATCCTCGCTCTTCGCCTGCCCGTTTTGGGCCTGCCCGCCGGATTTCGGCAGGCCGTTGGTGCCCAGCGCCACCACGTCGACCCGGTCGACCGGCCCATCGCCGTGGGCCGCGCCGAGGGCGCGGAGATAGATGCGGGCCGAGGCGACGCCGTCGGCGAGCATCACGCTGCGGATCGCCAGCGCGCGCGACAGCGACAGCCGGCGCGGGGTCGAGGGATCCTCGGGGCCGCCGGCGGCGTAGGCCGTCACGTTGAAGCTGGTACTCTCGGTATGCGGCACGGTGGCGAGATAGGCCTTGATGGCGGCTTCCGTGCTCGCCGTGAGGTCCGTCCGGCTGGTCGCGAACAGCACGCGCAGGCCATCCGCGATCGGCTCCACGCCACCGCCCGCGTCGGCCGCGATCGGCGGCGCGGGCGGCGCTTCGGGCTTGCCGGCCGGCGGCTCGACGACGATCGGCGCCAGGGACACGCCGGGCGGCGGCGCGACCGGCAGGGTTGCCGCCGGACGGGGCGGCTGCGGCGGGGCGGCCGGCGCCTTGGCCTGCGTCGCAGGGGCGGGGGGCGCAGGCTCGGGCGACGGCGCCGGCTTAGCCTTGGCGACGGGTCTTCGGGGCGCCGGTCGGGTCGTGTGACGCGGACCCGGGTGCGCGGGCTTGGCCTCCTCGGCGTTGGGCTGCGTCGCTTGTCCCTGCCCCCTATCGAGCGCGTGCAGGTCGAGCGTGACCTGCGAAAACGCTGGCGGGGCGAGGGCGGCCGCGACGGCCAGCCCGGCGATCAGGGCGAGCCTCATGCGCGATGCGCCGTGGCGGCCTGCCTTCCGTCCAGGACGATCTCCCCCAGCCGGGCGTGCAGGTTCGGGTTGGCGGCGACCACGTCGCCGGTGTCGCGCGGGTCGGCCCCGCCAGGATCGGTCGCGTAGCCGCCGGCCTCGCGCACCAGCAACAATCCCGCCGACATGTCCCACGGCTTGATGCCGAGCTCCCAATAGCCGTCGTAGCGGCCCGCCGCGACCCAGGCGAGGTCGAGGGCGGCGGCGCCAAAGCGCCTGATCCCCGCGACCTGCGGCATCAGCGCGCCCAGGGTCCGCGCGAATGCCAGCCTGCGCGGCGCCGAGACGGCGGCGAAGGGGATGCCGGTGGCGAGCACCGCGTCCTTGATCTCGCGCCGTGCCGAGACCCGCAGCCGGCGCTCGTTGACGAAGGCGCCCGCGCCCTTTTCCGCCCAGAACAGCTCGTCCACCACCGGGGCGTAGACCAGCCCCGCCGCCGCCTCAGAGCCGCCGTCGGGCAGCCGGCGCTCGAGGCCGATACTGATGGCCCAGTGCGGGATGCCGTGTAGGAAGTTCGTGGTGCCGTCGAGCGGGTCGATCACCCAGCGCCAGGCCCAGTTCTCCGAGCCCGAGGCGCCGGATTCCTCCATGAGGAAGGAATAGCCCGGCCGCGCCTTGTTGAGCTCCTCCTTGAGCACCTGCTCGGCGCGGATATCGGCCTGCGAGACGAAGTCCGACGGTCCCTTCACGCTGACCTGGAGTTGCTCGACCTCGTTGAAGTCCCGCAGCAGGCGCTTCGCCGCCTTTTGGGCCGCGTTCGCCATCACCGTCATGTGGGGAGAGAGGCGAAGGGCCATATTGTCTCTATCTCTGGGAACCGCTCCTTGGGGCTCAGCCCTTGGACCGCTCCACGTAGGTGCCGTCCTCGGTGCGAACCACGATCTTCTCGCCGGTCTCGATGAACGGCGGCACCGAGGTCTTCACCCCGTTGGAGAGCTTTGCCGGCTTGTACGAGGAGGCGGCGGTCTGGCCCTTCACCACCGGATCGGCCTCGACCACCTCCAGCACCACCGTCGCCGGCAGATGGACGGCCACCGGGTCGCCCTCGACCAGATCGACCGTGACCTGCATGTTGTCTTGCAGGAAGGGTGCCGCGTCTCCCATGAGGTCGAGCGGCATGATCGCCTGCTCGAAGCTCTCCGGGTCCATCAGCACCATGTTGGCGCCGTCCGTGTAGGAATAGGTGAATTCCTTCTCCTCGGTCATCAGCCGTTCGACGGTGTCGGCGGTGCGCCAGCGTTCGTTGGTCTTGTTGCCGCTCTTGAGGTCGCGCATCTCCACCTGGATGAACGCGCCGCCTTTGCCGGGGGTGATGATCTGCTGTTTCAGCACGGTCCAGCGGCGGCCTTCATGCTCGATCACCTGGCCGGCCCGGATCAGGTTCGCCTGCTGTTTCATATGGAACTCGCGACGGGAGTGGTGGCACCGGGATTGGGGGGAAGCGGGCTTCTAGACCGATCCACCCCCTCCGGCAAGCGCGTGGCGCCCGCCTCGCGGGTCGCGGACATGATCGTCGGGGTCGAGATAGTGCGGCCCGAGCGGCACTTTTCCATGCCCGCCGGGGATGTCGAGCACGTAGGTCGGCCAGGCGAGGCCTGTGACCCGGCCGCGCAGAGCCGCCAGTAGCCGGCGGCCCTCGGCGATCGGCACGTGGAAGCGCGCCGTGCCCGGTGCCGCGTCGAGCTGGTGCAGGTAATACGGCTTTACCCGCGCCGACAGCATGGCGCGGAACAGGGATTCGAGAGCTTCAGGGCTGTCATTCACGCCGCGCAGCAGCACGGATTGCCCGAGCACCGGGATCGCCCGTGCCTGCACAAGCCGGATCGCCGCCCGCGCCGCCTCGGTGATCTCGCGCGCATGATTGGCGTGCAAAACCAGCCACATGGCCTTTTCCGTGGCCAGCGCACCGGCCAGCGCCTCCGTGACGCGCGCGGGGTCCGCCACCGGCACCCGGCTGTGGACGCGCAGGATCTCGACATGCGGGATCGCCGACAGCGCGGCCACGATTCCGGCGAGCCGGCGCGGCGAGAGCATCAGCGGGTCGCCGCCCGTCAGTATGACTTCCCGAATTGCCGGCCGGCCGCGCAGCCATCCATAGGCGCCCTCCAGCTCGGTGTCGCTCAGCAATCCGCCATCCGGGCCGACGTGCTCGCGGCGGAAGCAGAACCGGCAATACACCGGGCAGATCAGCAGCGGCTTGAGCAGCGCCCGGTCGGGGTAGCGATGCACGATCCCCTTCACCGGCGAGAGCGCTTCATCGGCGATCGGATCGGCGCTCTCGTGTGGCGCATGGACCAGCTCGGCCGGGTCGGGGATGAACTGGCGGCCGATCGGGTCGGCCGGCGCCTCGATCAGCGCGCGCATGGCCGGCGGGATCGCCACGGCGTAGCGCTCGGCGACGCTCGCGATCTCCCCTCGCGCCTCGTCCGGGATCAGCCCGGCGGCGGCGAGGTCCTCGGTGGTCCTGAGTGTGTGCAGGTCGGGGGTCATAGGCCGGGCGCGTTCTGCGCGTTCACTCGACCGGGCGCAAGGCGCTTCCAAAGCGGAAGGGCGGCTCGGAAACGCCCGGATCGGGGCTCGTCGCGGGGCCGGATTGCCCGGAACCGGGCTCGCATGAACCTCGGATTGCCCGGATCCGGTCTCATCTTGAGGGTGGGATTGTCCGAATCGGGGCTTGTCGCGCGATGGCCGCCCCGCGGGCACCAGAATACCACGCAAAAGCCGGCGGTGCATCCGTGAAACTCCTGTCGGGCCGCCGCCCGTTTCCGCTATAATCACGTCGCTTCCGTGATAAACATCCGGGGGTCCGGCGCCAAAGCGGCCCCGTCGCCCTAGCCGCCGATCGTCAGCCGCCAGTCACCGCCGGTAGCAATCTGGTGCCGATCGGGCGCGTGCAGTCTGCACGCACGGGGGCAGAAGCATCATGAGGCGACGGACCTTCCTGGCCACGGCCGCCACGCTTGCCTTGCCCAGCGTGACGCAGGCAGCATCGAAGCAGGTTCTTAAGTTCGTCCCGCAAGCGGATCTTGCGGTGCTCGATCCGATCCTGACCACGGCCGGCGTCACCCGCAGTCACGGCTATCTCCTGTTCGACAATCTCTACGGCGTGACCGGGCCGGAGGAGGGCTTCAAGGCGACACCTCAGATGGCGGCGGGTCATCGCTTGGAGGATGACGGCCTGACCTGGCGGGTGACGCTGCGGGACGGGCTCGTGTTCCACGATGGGCAGAGGGTGCTGGCGCGCGACTGTGTGGCGAGCATCAGACGCTGGGGCGTGGGCGACACATTCGGGCAGGCGCTCATGGCGCGCACCGACAAGCTCTCGGCCGCGGACGACACGACGATAACGTTCCGTCTGAAACGACCTTTCCCCTTGCTGCCAGACGCACTCGGCAAGATGGCGGCCAGCATGTGCGCGATCATGCCGGAGCGGCTGGCCAGCACCGATCCCTTCAAGCAGATCACCGAGATGATTGGCAGCGGGCCATATCGCTTCAAGGCGGATGAGCGGGTGCAGGGCTCCCGTTTCGTCTACGAGCGCTTCGCCGGCTACCAGCCGCGCGAGGACGGGGAGCCGAACTGGACTTCGGGACCGAAGGTCGCCATTTCGACCGTATCGAATGGCAGATCATCCCAGACGCGGCGACTGCATCCGCGGCACTCCAGGCGGGCGAGGTGGATTGGTGGGAGCTGCCGGCCAGCGACCTCCTGGCGATGCTACGGCGTGGCGGCAAGGTCAGGGTGGAGCTCACGGAACCCACGGGGAACTACGGCCTGCTCAGGCCGAACCACCTCCATCCTCCCTTCGATAACCCGGCGGTGCGCCGTGCATTGCTGGGCGCGTTTGACCAGACCGAATTCATGACTGCGGTGGTGGGCGCCGACAAATCGCTCTGAAAAACGCCGTGCGGTTTCTTTGCGCCGCTCTCGCCGATGGCGAACGACAGCGGCATGTCGGTGCTGGCGGGCAATCGCGACTACGAGCGGGTCGGGCGGGATCTATCGGCGGCAGGCTACCGGGGCGAGCGGGTTGTCCTAATGGCGCCGCAGGACGTGCCCAACCAGAAGGCGTTGAGCGAGATGGCGGCCGACACGATGCGGCGCGTCGGGATGAACGTCGATTACCAGGCGGTGGACTGGGGTACGATCATGCAGCGCCGCACCAGCAAGGCTCCACCCGGCCACGGCGGCTGGAGCGCGTTCTGCACGCGCTTCCTGGGTTCTGAAGTCTTCTCGCCGGGCGTGAACTCGCCGCTCCGCAGCAACGGCGCGCAGGCCTGGTTCGGCTGGCCTTCGAGCCCCGGGATGGAGGCAGCGCGCGAGCAGTGGTTCGACGCGCCCGACTTGGCGACCCAGAAGGCGCGGGCGAGGGAAATCCAAGCCCAGGCCTTCGAGGATGTGCCGTATTACCCGCTCGGCCTCTACTACAACCCCACGGCCTTCCGCGCCGACCTGGCGGGTGTCCTGAACGGCGGCTCGTTCTTCTGGAACGTGCGCCGCACCTGAGTGCGCGCGCAAGCCGGCCCGCTCAGCGCGTAGTGCTTTGCTCTCGCGCGGCGGGTCGGCTAAACGAGCCCAGGGAGGATCCAGCCATGCGCGAAGCCGTAATCGTCTCCACCGCCCGCACCCCCATCGGCCGGGCGTATCGCGGCGCGTTCAACGACACCCAGGCGCAGACCCTCGGCGGCCATGTCATCGCCCAGGCGGTGGCGCGCGCCCATGTCGATCCCGCCGAGGTCGACGACGTGGTGATGGGGGCGGCGCTGCAGCAGGGATCCAGCGGGTTCAACGTCGGCCGGCAATCCGCGCTGCGCGCCGGGCTGCCGTCGAGTGTGGCCGGCATGAGCATCGACCGGCAATGCGCCTCCGGCCTCATGGCGATCGCCACCGTGGCCAAGGAGATCGTCCACGACGGCCTGCGCATCGGCGTCGGCGGCGGCCTCGAATCCATCTCGCTGGTGCAGAACGAGCACGCCAACCGCTACCGCGCGACGGACCCCGCGCTGGTCGACAGCGTGCCCGCGCTCTACATGTCGATGCTGGAGACCGCCGAAATCGTCGCCGAGCGCTACGGCGTGTCGCGCGAGGCGCAGGACGAGTACGCGCTGCAATCCCAGCAGCGCACCGCGGAGGGGCAGGCCGAGGGCCGCTTCGCCGCCGAGATCGTTCCATTGGCAACCAAGATGATCGTGACCGACAAGGCGACCGGCGCGACCTCGCAACGCGACGTCACGCTGAGCCAGGACGAGGGCAACCGGCCGCAGACGCGCCTCGAGGATCTCGCCGGTCTCAAGCCGGTGATGAAGGGCGGCCAGCAGGTCGCCGAGGGCAAGTTCATCACCGCCGGCAACGCCTCGCAGCTCTCCGACGGCGCCTCGGCGGCGCTCCTGATGGAGGCCAAGGAAGTGGAGCGGCGCGGCCTCGAGCCGCTCGGCCTCTATCGCGGCATGGCGGTGGCCGGCTGCGATCCCGACGAGATGGGCATCGGCCCGGTCTTCGCCGTGCCCAAGCTCCTCAAGCAGCACGGCCTGACGATCGACGACATCGGCATCTGGGAGCTCAACGAGGCCTTCGCCTGCCAGGTGATCTACTGCCGCGACCGGCTCGGCATCCCCAACGACCGGCTCAACGTGTCGGGCGGCGCGATCTCGATCGGCCATCCCTACGGCATGTCGGGTGCCCGCATGACCGGCCACATTCTGATCGAGGGCAAGCGGCGCGGCGCCAAATACGGCGTGGTGACGATGTGCGTCGGCGGCGGCATGGGCGCCGCCGGGCTGTTCGAGATCTACTGATCGGGTCTGGCGGGCCAGCTTGCAACCGGCGCGGAAGCGCGCGCGCCCGGCCCGCTCTCCCGAGCGGGCCGTCCATCGTAGCGCCGCCGCGCTTCCTCGACGGCCGGGCGATTGTTGCGCGCCCAGTCTCCCAGCGCCTGGACGGTCTGCAGCAGCGAGCGGCCGAGCGTCGTCAACTCGTACTCGACGCGCGGCGGGATCGTCGGGAACACGGCGCGCGTCACCAGGCCGTCGCGCTCGAGATCCCTGACCGTCAGGGTGAGCATCCGCTGTGAAACGCCGCCGATCGCACGCCGCAATTCATTGAACCGCAATGGACCGTCGCCCAGCCGGCCGACCACGAGGATGGTCCATTTGCTGCCGACATTGGCGAGGATCTCGGCCACCGCCCGGCAGTCCTCGGTTACATGCGTGTTCCCGGGTTTCAAGATTGTGCCTCCTTGCGGCGCCGGCGACGGTTACTCAACTAGCGCCAGTCACAAACAGGAACTTGTGGCCCGCATGGCGCGGGTGCAAGCCCCATCGGAAGGAGTCTCACCGTGGCGCTCAAACTCAACGTCATCATCGCCAGCACGCGGCCGGGCCGGGTCGGCCCTTCGGTCGCCAAATGGTTTCATGAGGCCGCCGAGGAGCACGGCCGGTTTGCCCCGGAACTGGTCGACCTCGCGGATTTCAACCTCCCCGTGTTCGACGAGCCCGAGCATCCGTCGCGTCAGCTCTATCAGCACGCCCACACCAAGGCCTGGGCCGCATCGGTCAAGAGCGCCGACGCCTTCGTGTTCGTGACGCCGGAGTACAATTTTGGCCCGCCGCCCGCGCTGCTCAACGCGCTGAACTATGTCTATCTCGAATGGAACTACACCCCTGCCGGGTTCGTGAGCTACGGCGGGCTGTCGGGCGGCGTGCGCGCGGTGCAGGTCGAGAAGCTGACATTGACGACCTTGAAGATCATGCCGATCACCGAGGCCGTCGTCATCCCGATGGTTCCCCAGCATCTTGGCGCCGACCTCGGTTTCACTCCCAACGATCTGCACAAGATATCCGCGACCGCCATGCTGGACGAGCTGCACCGCTGGGCGGACGCGCTGCGGCCGCTGCGCGCGCTGCGGAAATAGCTCGCCGCCATTGGCGCTCCGCCGCGTCCCCAGGCGGCCTCGCCGGGGGACGCGGCGTGGACTATTCTGCCGCTCCATGTCCCGACCGGTCTGGCATCCCGAAAGCCTCGCTGACCGTCTGCCTTTCCTGCGGCGCCGCGCGTTGTTGACCCAGGCGACGCGCGCGTTCTTCACCGCGCGCGGCTACACGGAAGTCGAGACGCCGTACGCCGTGACCGCGCCCGGTGAGGAGGTGCATCTTCGCGCCTTCGCGACCGCCCGCGAGCATCCCGACGGATCGCGCGAGCCGCTCTGGCTGCACACCAGCCCGGAATTCGCCATGAAGCGCCTGCTGGTCGCCGGCGCCGGGCCGATCTTCCAGCTGGCGAGGGTGTGGCGCAACGGTGAGGGCAGCGCGCTGCACGCCCCCGAGTTCACCATGCTGGAATGGTATTCTCCGGGTGCCGACATGGCCGGGCTCATCGAGCTGACGGAAGAACTCCTCCGCGCCGTGCTGCCGCCGCAGGTGACGTGTCGCGGCGTGCGTACCGATTTGTCCCGCTGCGAGCGGCTGAGCGTCGCCGAGGCATTCTTCCGCCATGTCGGCGCGGACGTGCTGGCGACCGAGGGGGACGCGGCGGCGCTCGCGGCCGCGTCCGGTGCACGTCTGCGCGACGGCGAGACTTGGGAGGATCTGTTCTTCCGCCTGCTCCTGGAGCGCGTCGAGCCGCATCTAGGCCGCGAGCATCCGACATTCCTGACCCACTGGCCGGCCTCGCAAGCGGCGTTGGCGCGGCGCGATCCCGCCGACCCGCGCGTCGCCGAGCGCTTCGAGTTGTTCGTCTGCGGCATCGAACTCGCCAACGCCTTCGTAGAGCTGACCGACGCCGCCGAGCAGCGCGCCCGCTTTCTCGCCGACCGCGGCCGCCGGCACGCGATCGGCGGCGCGGACTGGCCGCTCGACGAGGACTTCCTCGCCGCCCTCCAGCACGGAATGCCGGACGCCGCCGGAATAGCCCTCGGCTTCGACCGTCTGGCGATGATCGCCTCGGGTGCGGACCGCATAGATCAGGTCCAGTGGCTCCCTTCCCCCTCTCCCCCTGGGGGAGAGGGCAGGGGTGAGGGGGTCGCAGGCTCGCCCGCGCTTTGGCACTACGATGGCCCAAACGCCCAAGGACCCACGAACGAATGCGACGATCCATCCCGCTTGGCCTGCTCCTGTTGACCGGCTGCGTCATGGGGCCGACGCGCGCGCAGGTTATGAGCCAGTACATCGGCGCCGACGAGGCGACCTTGGTGCAGGCGCTGGGAGTGCCGAGCCGCACCTTCGAAACGGGCGGCATAAAATTCCTCGCCTATGACGAGCGCCGCACCGATGTGATCCCGTCGCCGCCCGGCCCGTTCGGCTGGGGCTACGGCTATGGTTGGTACAGCCCATTCCCGCCAACCGTCGTGCAGTATGCCTGCGAGACCACTTTTGAAGTTGTCGCGGGTCGGGTGCGGTCGTTCACCCTGCGCGGCAACGCCTGCTGATATTTTTTGGGGGACCGAACCAGCCATGCGTTTTCAGGACAAGATGGTCATCGTCACCGCCGCCGCCTCCGGCATCGGCCTTGCCATCGCCCGCCGCTTTGCCGACGAGGGCGCCCGTCTCGCGCTGGCCGACATCAACGAGGACGCGCTGCGCGAGCAGGCCGCCGCCTTCGGCCTCCCCGCCGACCGGCTGCTGTTGCAACGCACCGATGTCAGCGTGATGGAGCAGGTCGAGGCGCTGATCGCCGCGACGGTGGAAAAATTCGGCCGCATCGACGTGCTGGTCAACAACGCCGGCGTCGGCTCGTACGGCTACGTCACCGAGCTTCCCGTCGAACGCTGGCGCCGCGTGTTCGCGGTCGACGTCGATTCGATCTTCTACATCGTGCGCTTCGCCCTGCCGCATCTGATCGCTGCGCGCGGCAACGTGGTGAACACCGCGTCGATTTTCGGTTTGTACGGCGGTTATGGTTTCGCCGGATACAACGCCGCCAAGGGCGCGGTGGTGAACCTCACCCGAAACCTCGCCATCGACCACGCGAAAGACGGCGTCCGCTTCAACGCCATCTGCCCCGGCCTCACCGAAACCCCCGCGACGCGCTGGATGCGCGAGAACGAGGAAATCGCCGCCGCCTATGCGGATCGGCTGCCGATGGGCCGCGCGGGCAAGCCGGAGGAAATGGCCGCCGCCGTCGCGTTCCTTGCTTCCGACGATGCGTCGTATGTCACCGGGCATTGCCTGGTGGTCGATGGGGGGCTGACCGCCGCCACGGGGCAGCCGAACTTCAAGCGGATATTGCCGCAGAGATAGGGAGGGCAACCATCATCGCGAGCCACCGCAGGCGGCGTGGCGATCCATCGTGCTCACTTGCGGGCGGCCGCGTGGATCGCCATGTCGCCACGCTCATCGTCATGACAGCGCGCCGCCGATCAAAAACGGTCCACATCCACAACCGCCTGGGCAAAAGCCTGCGGGGCCTCCTGAGGGAGATTGTGCCCGATGCCCCCCGTGATAAGCCGGTGGGCATATTTGCCCGAGAACTTCCGGGCGTAGGACGCCGGCTCCGGGTGCGGGGCGCCGTTGGCGTCGCCTTCGAGCGTGATCGTCGGCACCGTGATGACCGGAGTTGTGGCCAGCCGCTTTTCCAGACCGTCGTATTTCGCCTCGCCCTGGGCCAGCCCGAGACGCCAGCGGTAATTGTGAATGACGATGGCGACATGGTCCGGGTTGTCGAACGCCGCCGCGCTGCGATCGAACGTGGCGTCGTCGAAGTCCCATTTCGGCGAAGCGAGCTGCCAGATGAGCTTGGCGAAATCGTGCCGGTATTTGTCGTAGCCGAGCGCGCCCCGGTCCGTGGCGAAATAGAACTGGTACCACCATGCGAGCTCGGCCTTGGGCGGCAGCGGCATCTTGTTGGCTTCCTGGCCGCCGATGAGATAGCCGCTCACGGAGACCATCGCCTTGCAGCGCTCCGGCCAGAGTGCCGCGATGACGTTGGCCGTGCGCGCTCCCCAATCATAGCCGGCAAGGATCGGCTTCTCGATCTTGAGCGCATCCATCAGGGCGACGCTATCGGTGGCGAGCGCCGCCGGCTGGCCGTTGCGAAATGTTGCACTCGAAATGAAGCGGGTCGCGCCATAGCCGCGCAGATACGGCACGATCACCCGATATCCCGCACCCGCCAGCAAAGGCGCGACATCGGCAAAGCTGTGAATATCGTAGGGCCAGCCATGCAGCAGGATCACCACGGGGCCGTCGGGGGGGCCGGCTTCGGCGTATCCGACATTCAACACGCCGGCATTGATCTGCTTCAATGGACCAAATGACGTGTGCGTTCCCGGTTTGATCGGCGGTATCGGCATCGAGCCGCCGGGCTGCGCGTCCGCCGAGCCGATCCCGCCAAGTGTGCCGACGGCCAAAGCCATCGTTGCCGCGCCGAGAAAACGCCGGCGAGCGTGGTCCAAGCGTTCGAGGTTTCCAGTCACGCTCATCAGTCGGTCTCCTTGGGTATCGGGCACCTCTCTTCGTCAGGCACTCGCCAAGGGTTTCAATCGTACAGCCCGGCGCGTTACAACCCCCGCAAGAACTCCACCAGGGCCGCGTTGACCTCGTGCGGACGTTCCTGCTGCACCCAATGCCCCGCACCCTCCAGCAGCACGGTCCCTCGCAGATTGGGCACCATCTGCGGCATCGCCTGGAGCGCGGGGCCGCTGAATTTCGGGTGCAGCACCACGTCCTTCGTGCCGCCGATGAACAGCGCCGGCTGCATGATGCGCGCCCCCTGCCACGGGCCGGTCAGCTCCCAGTTGCGGTCGATGTTGCGGTAATAATTCAACCCGCCGCGAAAGCCGCTGCGGGAAAAATTCTCGGTCATCACCGCGAGGTCCTGCTCGGTGAGCCAGGTGGGCAGCGTCTCTGGGTAGGGCACCAGTTCCAGAAAGCCGCCCTCGGGGACGATCATCACCTTGTCCGATTTTCCCTGATCGCCGAAGCCTCGCGCGCCCAAAATTCGGCGCATCGTCGTCGCCATGTCGCGCTCGAACTCGGCCTCCGCGACACCCGGCTCCTGGAAATATTGCTGATAGAACCTTGTGATCCCGGCGCGGCGCAGCGCGGCGAGCGGCGGCGCGGGGCCGCGCCCGCGATGCGGCACGCTGAGCGCCGCGACGGCGCGGAACAGATCGGGCCGCATCATCGCACTGGCCCAGGCGATCGGCGCGCCCCAGTCATGCCCGACGATCACCGCTTGCGCCTCGCCGAGCGCGCTCACCAGCCCCACCATGTCGCCGACCATGTGCAGAATGGTGTACGAGCCCACGTCCGGCGGCGCGTCGCTGCGGCCGTAGCCGCGCATGTCGGGGGCGGCGGCGCGGAACCCGGCGGCGGCGAGGGCGGGCAGTTGGTGGCGCCAGGAATAGGCCAGCTCCGGCCAGCCGTGGCACAGCAGCACCAGCGGCCCCGCGCCCTGTTCCGTCACGTGCAGCGTAATGCCGTTCACCGTGACGTCGTGTTCTTTCGTCATTGCTCGACCCCCATGTGCCGGGGCACCGTGCTCCGGGGAACGTCGGCGTGGCAAGCCAGTTGAACCGCGCGCCCGAAACGGGTCTGATCGTCGCGAACGCGGGGGAGGGGAGGACCATGCACGATCCCGTTGGCGCCGAGCCGTTCCGGGTCGCCGTGCCCGACACGGTGCTTGCCGATTTGCGCGAACGGCTGTCGCGCGCGCGCTTCCCGATCGAGCCCGTGGCACCGCCTTGGCACTACGGCACCAATCTCTCCTACCTGCGCGAGATGGTCGCCTACTGGCGCGACCAGTACCGACTGGCGAAAATCGGAGGCGGAAATAAACCGCCTTTCGCAATATCGCGTGCCGATCGGCGGCAAGCGGCTGCATTTCATTCTGGAGCGCGGCTCCGGCGCCGATCCGCTGCCCTTGCTCATCTCGCACGGCTGGCCGGGATCGGTGGTCGAGTTCCTGCAAGTGATCGAGCCGCTCGCGCATCCCGAGCGGTTCGGCGGCGACGCGCGCGACGCCTTCACCGTGGTTGCCCCGAGCCTGCCCGGCTACGGTTTCTCCGACCCGCCGGACGCGCCGATCACCACGCGCGACATGGCGGGCACGTTCCACACGCTGATGACAGAGGTGCTCGGCTGCCAGCGCTTCGTCGCCCAGGGCGGCGACTGGGGCTCGATGATCACGTCGTGGCTGGCGCTCGACCATCCGGAAAACCTCGCCGCGATCCATCTCAACATGGCCGGCCTCCGCCCCGCTTTCTCCTCGGCGGACCTCGAACCGGAGGAGAAGGCGTGGCTCGACGCGCAGGCGGCGCGCACCGCGCGGGAAACCGGCTACCAGCTCATCCAGGCCACCAAGCCGCAGACCCTGAGCTACGGCCTCACGGATTCACCGACCGGGCTCGCCGCATGGATCCTGGAAAAATTCCATGGCTGGACCATCCCCGGCAAGGACGCGCCGCCGCCGTTCGATCGCGACCATCTGCTCGCCAACGTCATGCTGTACTGGCTCGCCGGCCCGAACGCGGCGAGCTGGCTGTATTGCTCGCGGTTCGACCCCAGCGTGCGCCAGGTGCCCCCGGGCAAGCGGGTGGAGCTTCCCGTGGGCGTCATGCTGTTCCCGAACGACCTCGCGGTGCCGCCGCCGACGCGCTGGCTCGAGCGGTCGTACAACATCGTGCACCGCCGTGACGAGCCGGACGGCGGACATTTCCCGGCGTTCGAGAAGCCGGAACTGTTCGTCGAGGAGCTGCGCGGGTTCTTTCGGCGGTTTCGCGGGTAACGACCCACCTGTAATCGTCATGGTCGGCGCAGGCCGACCATCCACGACTTCGCGTGGGGGCAGCAAAGTCGTGGATCCTCGGGACAAGCCCGAGGATGACGAACGGTGTATCTGGGGGCGCAGGCGACTCGACTGGCGCCTACCCCAATAACCGTGCCAGCTCGTCCTTCTTCACCTTCCCCGTCGCCGTCATCGGCAGGCTGTCCATGATGCGGATAAGCGGCACCTTATAGGTCGCCATGTTCCGCCGGCACCATGCTGTGAGCTCGTCGGCGCTCAAGGTCGCGCCAGGATTGAGCGTCACCCCGGCAACCGGCACCTGTCCCTTGTCGGGGTCGGACTGCCCGACCACGCCGACGCCGAGCACGTCCGGGTGCTTGCACAGGATGGCCTCGATCTCGGTCGGGAACACGCTCATGCCGCGCACCTTCAGCATCTCCTTGCGCCGGCCGAGATAACGGAGAAAGCCGCGCTCGTCGAACGCGCCGATGTCGCCGGTACGCAGCCAGTCGCCGATGAACGATTCCGCCGAGGCCTCGGGTTTCTCCCAATATCCCTTCGTCACCGAAGGCGAGCGGAGAGTGATCTCGCCCTCCTCGCCGAGCGGCAGCGGCGCGCCCGTATCGAAGTCGCGAATGAGGATTTCGGTCCCAGGCATCGGCAGCCCGACAAAGGTGGGCGGCGCCTTGAGGTCCATGTCGTCATCTTGCAGGCCGAGGGTGAAAGTATCGAAAGTCTGCGTCTCGGTCATGCCGTAGGCCGGCTCGATGAGCGTACCGCCGGTGAGTGCCCGCCAGCGCTGGCGGTACTCGATGCTCATCTTCTTCAGCAGCGACGACGCCGACACTTTTTGCAGCGAGTGCAGATCGTATCGCGCGACGTCGGGGTGATCCAGCACCTCAGCCACGCTGTCGACCAGCATCCACACCTGCGACACGCGATACCGCTCCACCGCCTGCATGAAGCCCGCGCAATCCCAGCGTGACATCAGCACGCAGGTCGCACCGGCGAAGATCGGCAGGACGATGCCGACATCCTCGCCGGCGATCCAGAACACCGGTGCGAAACAGAGGCAGACCTCGCGCGCGCCGATCTGCATCGAGCAGGTGGTCGCGGTCGCCGCGGTGTAGATCATGTCGCGCTGCGTGTGCTCGCAGCCCTTCGGCATCCCCGTCGTGCCGCTGGTGTAATTCAGCGCCGCGAGCGCATCGAGCGTCGCGTGATGCGCCGGCGGTGCGTCGCGCATGTCGCGCAGCGCCGGCATCAGGTCGATCGCGCCCGGGCATTCGATCCTCGGAACGCCGATGGTCGGATGCACGTCGAAGGCGGGCCGCTCCGGAATCATTTCCCGCAGGCTCGTGACCATCACCGTCGCCAGCTTCGTCTGGCAGCGCACCGCCTCGACCAGTTGCATCAGCTGGTCCTGCACGAGGATGATCTCGGCGCCGGTGTCGTTGAGTTCATAGAGCAGCTCGTGCTCCTTGAACAGCGGATTGACCGGCACGTGCACGCAGCCGGCCTTGAGGATGCCGAAGAAGGCGATGAGGAATTGGGGGCAGTTCTGCAGGAACACCGCGATCCGATCGCCCGGCTTGGCGCCGTGCCGCGTGATCAGCGCGGCGAAGGCATCGCTCAGCCGATCAAGCTCCGCGTAGCCGATCTCGGTGCCGTAGAACACGATCGCGGCAACCTCCGGCTGCAGCCGCGCCCATTCGCGGAGGATGTCGCTGAGCGGGATCTCGCCGAACGGATAGCGCGGGGCGCGCGGTATGCCGGCCGGCCAGTTTCTTTCCCAGAGCGCGTGCACTTGCGCCAGGATCGCGGCTTCGTCCATCTCTCTCCTCCAGGCGTACGCCGCGCTCAGCCGGTGAACGCGGAAAATACTTCCTCGATCGCCTTCATCTGGTTGCCCGCCGCCGAGGACGGCACGATGATCGGCGTGCGAACCCCCGCCGCGCGCCACGCCTCCAGCTCGTCGCGCACCCGCGCGGCGGGCCCGAACAGCGACACGTCGGCGAGCCATCTGTCGGTCATGTGCTTCGGCACATCGTCCATGCGCTGCTCGTCGATGGCGCGCTCGACGCCCTCCATCTCCTCGACGTAGCCGCACTCCTTCCAGTAATTGCGGTAGTTCGGCAGCAGCAGGTAGCTCGACAGGGTGCGCCGGTTGACCGCCTTCGCCGCCTCGATGTCGTCCGAGATGCAGGTCGGGATCATGTTGCCGACGAAGAACTCGGGGTCGGCGCGCTTGGCGTCCGGCAGATGAGTGAGCGACGCCGCCATGTGCGAGCGCGCGGCATTGGCGAACACCACGCCCTCGCTGATCTCCCCGGCAAGGGCGACCATCTTTTGCCTCAGCGCGGCAATGATGATCGGCGGCTGATTGCCTTGTCCCTGCTGGGCACGGAACTTCTCGACGAAGCCGCGCGTGTCGCTGATCGGCCGGCCGACGACGACCTCCATGCGCGCGTGGCTCGGCGCGTGCGCCACACCGATGCCGAAGCGGAAGCGCCCGCCCGATACCTCGTGGATGAACGCCGTGACCTGCGCGAAATCCGGCACGGTGCGCGCGTAGATCGGCGCGATCGCGGTGCCGAACGGAATGCGCTCGGTGTTCCACGCCAGCGCCTCGCACAGCGACATGTTGCTGAAGATGCTGGGCACGTAGATGCCGGCGAAGCCGCGCCGCTCCATCTCGCGGGCGACCTCGACCGTGGCGCGCCGGCGGCCGGGGACGGCGATCAGGCTGAGAGCGGGCAGATTCTGGGGCATGACCACCTCGATGTCTCGGTCCCGGACGCTAATCCGGATCACAACCGCGCGACAGTGGGGTTACGGCGTCGCGGCGGTCAGGAAATCGAGCCCGACCGTCGCGAGCGCGTCCGGCACCTGGAGGTGCGGGAAATGCGCGCCGTCTGCCAGCAGGTGAAATCGCGCCTCGGGGATCAGCGCCGCGACGCGCTCCCCGGTCTCCGGCGGCCAGATGAAATCGTGCGCGCCCTGGACCACGAGTGTCGGTGCGGCGATGCGGGCGAAGTCCGCCGGTGCAATCTGCATTCGAGTCAACGCCAACGACAATTCCGCGTAGCCGGCCGGGTCGTTCGCCAGATAACGCGGCCTGTAGGCGCGGCGCGCCGCCCCGTGCGGATCAGGAAATGCGTTGTTCAGGCTCGCATCCGCGACGGCGCGCATTCCCTCTCGCCGCACCCGCTGCGCGCGCGTCGCGAGATACTCGCGCGCCGCGTCGCCGATCTCGGGCGCGCAAGCGCAGAGCACCAGCCGCCGAACCCGCACGGGATGGCGCAGCGCCAACACCACCGCGATCAGCGAGCCGAGCGCCGAGCCGACGACATCGACCGTGTCCAGGCGTAGCGCATCCAGCAGCGCGGCAAGATCGTCCGCGAGATCGTCGAGTTCGACCGCGCCGGGCGGCTTTTCTGAGCGCCCGGCGTGGCGCAGATCGGGAGCGATGACGCGCCGCGCGACAGCGAGGAGCGGCAGAACCCCGCTCCAACTTTCGCCACTGCCGCCAAGCTCGTGGATCAGCAGCACCGGCGGTTGGCCGCTGCCTTGCTCGCGGTAGTACAAGCTGATCGCGCCGGTGTCGACGAACGGCATCAGCCGAGGTCGAGCTCCCAGTTCTCGCCGATCAGATCGAGCCCGAAGCTGCGATGCGGCTCGGACTGGACCAGGCGGAAACCCGCCTCGGCGTAGAGATGGCGCGCCGCGACCAGGATGTCCTGCGTCCATAGCGTGACGCGCCGGTATCCGGCCTTTCGGGCGAAGCCGATGCACGCGGCGACGAGCTCGCGCCCGACCCCGAGACCGCGTGCGCTCGGCTCGACGATCAACAGACGCAGCTTGCCGATTTCGTCGGACTGACGAACGAGAAAGATGCTGCCGACATTGCTGCCGTCCCGCTCGGCGATCCAGCAACGCTCGCGCGCGGGATCGTGCGCTTGGAGAAACGCGCCGGCGATTTCCGCCACCAGCGCCTCGAAGGTTTCGTCGAAGCCGTATTCCTCCGCGTAGAGCGCCCCGTGGCGCGACACCACCCAGCCGATATCTCCCGGCCGGTGCGTACGCAGCGCCGGCTTGGCGCGATCGCCGGGAGCTCCAAGTGCCCGCCCGATCCGGTCCATGGATTGCACGAGCTCGACCTGCGCTTGCTCGGGGAGCGCGCCGATGAGCGACCCGATCTCCGCTCGCGATCCGGCATCGAGCGGCGCGAAGGCAGCGCGCCCGGCGTCGGTCAGCGAGAGCAGCACTTGCCGCCGGTCGGACGCGGGCAGGCGGGTCAGCAGGCCGTCGCGCTCGAAGCGGCGCAGGATGCGGCTGAGATAGCCCGCATCCAGGCGCAACTCGCGCGCGATCTCCGCCGCCGTCGATTGGCCGCGGTCGGCCAACTCGTACAGCACACGGGCTTCGGCGAGGGTGAAGCTGCTATGCAGCAGCTTGTCCCGCACCACGCCGATCGTGCTTGTATAGAAGCGGTTGAAGCGCCGGATCGCGGCGATCCGACGGTCGAGGCCGCCCGGTTCCACCATGCCGTCCATACCTGGTGCTTAGACGAATTCGTTGACCCAGTCAACGAATTAGATCGCGGCCGTCGCTTCCGGTATCCAGTTGGCGCCGGCCGCCGGCAGCGCCTCGCCGGCGAAGAAGCGGCGCGGGTTCTCCTCGAGGATGGAGGAAATCTCCTCGTCGCGCAGCCCGCGGGCACGCAGCACGGCATGAAGTCGGTGAACATGTAGGTGTAGGGCGGCGGCCAGTCGCCCGCAGCCTTACGTTGATCGATATGCGCCTGCTCCTCCGGCGACAACTGACGCGCCATCTTGCCGAGCCAGCCGCAATGCCGGTCCTGGCTCATCATCACGTGCGCGCCGTAACCCGCGCGCACCAGGCGTACCAGATTGTCAGCGCGCACCTCATCGGGCTGCAGGCGCAGGATGCCGATGCGGTCGAAGCCGATATAGGCGCCGGTCTCGACCACGCGGCGGTGATAGGCGGGATCAGGATTGCCGCAGCAATGGCCGATGAGGCAGCGATGCGGCGATACCCCGCCCTCGCCGAATGCTTGCGCTTGCTCGGGGCCACACACGCCGTCCTGCGTGTGGGTGATGATCGGCACGCCGGTCGCGCGCTGCGCGATGCAGGCGGCGTCGAGGAACTTGCGCTCCAGCGGCGTGATCGCCGGCGCGCCGGTCGCCACCTTGATGGCGCCCGCCCGCACGCCGGTCTTGCCGATGCCGTGGGTGATCTCGCGGATGTACAACTCCGCGATCTCCTCCGTGGTGCGCGCGCGCCAGTAGACCGGCAGGCCCATCGCCTCGAAGTAGAAACCCGTGGTCGCGAGTGTGGGCCGGTGTCGCCGTCATGCTCAAGAGGCCCGCTTGCCACGGATTGTAGTCATGGTTATAGTCCGGCGCCGGAGGCCCGGATGCGTCAGCAGGTTCGCCTTGGCTTGAACGATCGCGGACCGCCGCGCCGGCCCGAGGAGACCTTCGGCTTTCGGCTGTGGCAGGTCATGCACGCTTGGCAGCGTCGGCTCGAAGCCGCGCTGGCGCCGCTCGACCTCACGCACATGCAGTTCGTCATCCTCGCGACGACGTCATGGCTGTCGCGCACCGGGGAAATCCCTTCGCAGACCCGCATCGCCGGTTTCGCCAAGGTCGACCGGATGATGGTCTCCAAGATCCTCCGCCTGCTCGAAGCCAAGGGCTACGTCGCGCGCACCCCGCATCCCGACGATCCGCGCGCCAATCGTGTCGATCTCACGCGATCCGGCCGCGCGGCCGTGGAGCAGGCGATTCCGCTGATGTGGTCGGCGCAGGAGGCGTTCTTCGGCCGCCTCAGTGAAACGGGACGCCGCTCGCTGGGCGAACAACTCGACGCGCTCATGGCTTTCGAGCGCGGCGTGCCGGACGTGCTGCAGGACGGCGCGTTGCGGCACGACGCGCGAGAGCCTTGAGATGGACGGTTCGCAGCCCGCTGGCCTGTCGACCAGCTCCGCGCCTCCACGGCGGCGCGGCGTGCGACGCGCGCTGCTCCTCATCGCCCTACTCGCAATCGTCGCCGTCGCCGCGAGCTACGGCTATCACTGGTGGACCACGGGCCGTTTCCTCGAAGCGACCGACGACGCCTACACGCAAGCCGACGCCGTGACCATCGCGCCGCGCGTCGCAGGCACTGTCAGCGAGGTTCTCGTGACCGACAACCAGCGGGTTCGTGCGGGGCAGGTGCTGGCGCGGATCGACCCGCGCGATTTCCGCGCAGCCCTCGACCAGGCGCGGGCCGACGCGGATTCGGCACAGGCCGAGATCGGCAGTCTCGACGCGCAGATCACCTTGCAGAGCGCCACCATCGAGCAGGCGCAATCCGACGTCGCCTCGGCGCAGGCGGCGCTCGATTTCGCCCGCTCCGACTACACCCGCTACACCGAGCTGATGCGCTCCGGCAACGGCACCGTGCAGCGCGCGCAGCAGGCGGATACCGACATCCGCTCGCGCACCGCCGCGCTCGCCCGGAGCCGCGCCGGCTATGAAGCGGCCGGCCAGCAGGTGCAGGTGCTGCGGGCGCAGCGCGCCAAGGCGGTCGCGGCACTGGCCCGCGCTCGGGCCGCCG
The DNA here is from genome assembly GCA_963795435.1 of uncultured Alphaproteobacteria bacterium. Classification (GTDB taxonomy): domain Bacteria; phylum Pseudomonadota; class Alphaproteobacteria; order Acetobacterales; family Acetobacteraceae; genus JAFKFI01. The sequence goes on along the minus strand of CAWCHV010000007.1, from coordinate 229,708 downwards.
TCGAGCAGGCGATGCTCAACCTGTCCTACACCACCATCACCACGCCGATCGACGGCGCGGTCGGTGACCGCAGTCTGCGGCTGGGGCATTACGTGCAGCCCGGCACGCGGCTCATGGACATCGTGCCGATCGGGCGCGACATCTACGTCGTCGCCAACTTCAAGGAGACGCAGCTCGCGCGGATGTGGCGCGGCGAATGGGTCGCCATCGCCATCGACATGCTGCCGGATGTTTCGCTCAGCGGCCGTGTCGACAGCCTGGCACCCGGCTCCGGCGCGCAGTTCGCGCTGCTGCCGCCGGAGAACGCGACGGGCAATTTCACCAAGATCGTGCAGCGCGTGCCGGTGAAGATTCTACTCGACCCAGCGGACGAGTTTACGTTGGCCAAGCTGCGGCCCGGCTTGTCGGTCTACGCGACCGTGGACACGCGCACCCGGCCGGAGGGTCCGCCGCACACGCTGGTCGACGAGATTCTGGACCGCGCGCCGCGTCCGACCGTCAGCGCGCGATGAGCGGCACCACGCTCGCGCTCGGCGGAGCGGCGCCGGCGAGCCGAGCGGTGCCGCTGCGCAACTGGCTCGCGGTGCTGGGCGCGATGCTCGGCGCGTTCATGGCGATCCTCGACATCCAGATCACCAACTCCTCGCTCGCCAACATCCAGGGCACGCTCGGCGCGTCCCTCGATGAGGGGAGCTGGATCTCCACCGGCTACCTGATCGCCGAGATCATCGTCATCCCGCTCACCGGCTGGCTGGCGCTGGTGTTCGGGCTGCGTCGCTACCTGCTGGTCAACTGCGCGCTGTTCCTCGGCTTCTCGATGCTGTGCGGCACGGCGACCAGCCTCGAACAGATGGTGCTCTACCGGGTCGGCCAAGGCTTCACCGGCGGCGTGCTGATCCCGCTCGCCTTCACCATCCTGCTGACCAAGCTGCCATTGTCGAGGCGCGCCGTAGGCTCCGCGATGTTCGGCTTCACCGCGACCTTCGCCCCCGCGATCGGCCCCACCGTCGGCGGCTGGCTGACGGAAACCTATTCGTGGCACTGGATCTTCTACATCAACGTGATCCCCGGCGTGCTGATGATCGCGATGATCTGGTACGGCCTCGACGCCGCGCCGGCGCAGCTCGACCGCCTGAGGCGCGGCGACTGGAGCGGCATCGTCTGCATGGCGATTGGGCTTGGCTGCCTCGCCTTCGTGCTGGAGGAGGGCCAGCGCAAGGACTGGTTCGGCAACGACGTCATCTGGCTGTGCAGCTGGATCGCCCTGGTGTTCCTGATCGCCTTCGTGACGATCGAGCTTGTCCGTCGTGAGCCGTTCATCAACCTGCGGCTGCTGAAGCAACGCTCGCTCGGCTCGGCCTGCCTGATGAATCTCGCGACCGGCCTCGGGCTGTATGGCACCATCTATATCACGCCGGTCTTCCTGACCCAGGTGCAGGGCTACAACGCGCTGCAGATCGGCTACGTGATGATGTGGATGGGGCTGCCGCAGCTCGCGTTGTTCCCGTTCCTGCCGCTCATCCTGCGATATGTGGACAGCCGCGTCGTCTGCGCCTTCGGTATCGCGTTGTTCGCCATAAGCTGCTTCATGAACGCGTTCACGATGAGCCACGACACGGCGATAGACCAGCTCAAATGGTCGCAGCTGGTGCGCGCGCTGGGCCAGCCGCTGCTGATGTCGCCGCTGTCGCAGATGGCGGCGGTCGGCATTCCCGCGTCGCAGGCGGGCAGCGCGTCGGCACTGTTCAACATGTTCCGCAATCTCGGCGGCTCGGTCGGCATCGCCGCGCTGGCAACTCTCGTCGAGCGGCGCGAGCACTTCCACTTTTCCATGATCGCCGAGCGACTGACGCACAATTCTCCGCGCGTCGCCGGGGCGCTCGATCGCATGGCGCTGGATCTCTCGTCGCACGGCGGCGATCCGGCGATCCGGGCGGTCGGCGAACTAGCGCGGATGGTGCGGCGCGAGGCGCTGGTGATGGCCTACGCGGATGCCTTCTTCTTGATCGGAGTCGCGTTGACGTTGTCTATCGGAGGTGCGTTCTTCCTCTCCCGCGCGCGGTCAGGCGACGCCGCGGGCGACGCTCACTAGCGATCGGCGCGATCGGGAGGAGCAACCAGGGAACCGGTCCCGTGGCACTAAAGATCGTCCACTTCCTCGCGCTGGTGCTGACGGCGCTCGCGCTGGCGCCGGCTGGGGCGCATCTATTCGCGCTGCCCAACAAGATCGGCCTCGGGCAACAACCGTACTTCATCGTGCAGGGCATCTATCGCGGATGGGCGTTGCTCGGGGTCGTGCTGATCGGCGCGGTGATCGCGAACCTCGCGCTGGCCATTCTGCTCCGGGGACGGGGAGCGTCGTTCTGGTTCGCCCTCGCCGCCTTCCTGCTGGTCGGCGCGACGCTCGCGATCTTCTTCACCTGGACCCATCCGGCGAATGAGGCGACCGCCAACTGGACGGTCGCACCCGGCAACTGGACCGCATTGCGCGCGCAATGGGAGTATTCGCACGCGGTCAACGCGGTCCTGACCTTTCTCGGTTTCTGCGCCGCCGCCCTGTCGGCGCTGACCGGCAGGCGCGACTAGCGTCCGCGGAACACCGGTTTGCGCCTCTCGGCGAACGCCGCGACCGCCTCCCGGTGGTCCTCGGTCTGCCCGGTGCGCGCCTGGTGCAGCGCCTCCAGTTGCAGCACGTCGGCGAACGGCTCGGTCTCGGCGGCGAACAGGTTGCGCTTGATGTAGCCGTGGGCGACGCGCGGCCCGTCCGCGATGCGGCGGGCCAGCGCCATCGTCTCGGCGCTCAACTCGTCGTCACCCACGACGCGGGTGACGAGCCCGATGCGCTCCGCCTCCTCCGCGCCCACCTCGTCGCCGAGAAGATACATCTCGCGCGCGCGGGCGCTGCCCACGAGCCGCGTGAGCAGCCAGGTGCCGCCGAAATCACCCGAGTAGCCGATCTTGACGAACGCCGTGCCGAAGCGCGCGCTCCGCGCGGCAATGCGAAAATCGCAGGCCATCGCGAGGCCGAGCCCGGCGCCGAAGGCCGGGCCGTTGACCATGCCGATCACCACCTTCGGCAAGGTGCGGAATAGCAGCGAAAGCTCGTGCATCTTCTCGAGCCCCTGCATCCGCTCCTCGAAGCTGCGCTCCGCGCGCTGTCCCATCGCCTTGACGTCGCCGCCCGCGCAGAAGCCGCGTCCCGCGCCGGTGACGACGATCGCGCCCACCGCCGGATTGGCGCCGAGCCGCGGCAGCGCCTCGTTGAACCCGCCCAGCATGTCGGGCGACAGCGCATTCAGCCGTTCGGGACGGTTCATCGTCAGCGTCGCGACGCCGCCCTCGATGGTTTCGGTCAGGTCGCTCATCGTCGTCGCTCTCCGGGGCTCGCTGGTGAATGCCGAGTGATTGGGCGATGCTACCGGAAGGTCGCGGGATAGGGTAGGGAGGTGCGACGCGGCCATCCTCTTTGGTGACGCCGAGAACCACCGCATCCGCAAGCTGGCGCCGAACCGAGGCGGCGTGCTAGACGCCGGAACGATGTCCGCGTGGAGAAGGGATCTCTGAGATGGCAGCCGAGCACAAGCCTCTGGTCCTCGATCGTCCCTTGCGGGGCCGCATCTACGACAGCATCGCCGAGACCATCGGCAACACGCCGCTCGTCCGCATCCCGCGCATCTGCGCGGAGGAAGGCGTCACGGCGGATATCTGCCTCAAGCTCGAATTCTTCAACCCGATCGCCAGCGTGAAGGACCGCATCGGGGTCAGCATGGTGCTGGCGCTGGAGCGGGAGGGGCGGATCGCGCCCGACGCGACGATCATCGAGCCGACCTCGGGCAATACCGGCATCGGACTTGCCTTCATGTGCGCGTCGCGCGGCTACAAGCTCATCCTCACAATGCCGGAATCGGTGTCCACCGAGCGGCGCAAGATGCTGGCCTATCTCGGCGCGCAGGTCGAGCTGACGCCGCGCGAGAAGGGCATGACGGGCGCCATCGCGCGCGCCAACGAACTGCTTGCGAGCACGCCGGGCTCGGTGATGCCCAACCAGTTCGCCAATCCGGCTAACCCCGAGGTCCACCGGCGCACGACGGCGGAGGAGATCTGGTACGACACCGCGGGGCAGGTCGACGTGATCGTCTCGGGCATCGGCACTGGCGGCACGTTGACCGGCTGCGCGCAGGCACTGAAGCCGCGCAGGCCCGAATTGCGAATGATCGCGGTGGAGCCGGAGGCGAGCGCGATCCTCTCGGGCGGCGCGCCGGGTCCGCATCCGATCCAGGGCATCGGCGCCGGCTTCATCCCCGAAATCCTCGACACGCATCTGATCGACGAGATCATCAAGGTGGGCAACGACGAGGCATTCGAGGGCGCGCGGCGACTCGCGCGAACCGAGGGCATTCCCGCCGGCATCTCATCGGGCGCCGCGCTCGCCGCGACGCTGAAGGTGGCGCGCCGGCCAGCGATGGCGGGCAAGCGGATCGTGACGATCATTCCGTCGTTCGCCGAGCGCTACATCACGACGGCGCTGTTCGAGGGGCTGTGAAGGCGGCCCCTCACCCCGACCCTCTCCCCTGAGCAGGGGAGAGGGAGAAGAAAAAACCCTCTCCCGCTTGCGGGAGAGGGTTGGGCGAGGGGGTCAGTGCCGCCAGTCGCCTATCGCCGGCCGTTTCATGCCCAAATTTTTCCGCAGCGTCGCGCCCTCGTACTCCTTGTGGAACAGGCCGCGCCGCTGCAGCTCCGGCACTGCCAGTCGAACGAAATCCTCATACGCGCCCGGCACATGCGACGCGGCGACGACAAAGCCGTCGCAGGCGCGGCCGACGAACCATTCCTCGAGCTGATCCGCGACATCCTTCGCGCTGCCGAAGACGCGCGGATGGTCGTGGAACGTGCCGCGCGCGCTGACTTGAATGACGTCCCGCACCGTCGGGTTGCGATTGCCGGTCTCGCGGATGACGCGGTTGCGGATGCCCTGCGCGCCGGTCATCGCGGCGAATTCGGCGTCGGTGAAGGGCTCGTCGAGCGGCTTGCTCCCGAAGTCGAAATTGAACACTTCTGATAACAACGACAGCCGGTCGGCATCGCGCGGCAGGGTGTCGATCAGCGCGAGCTTGTCCTCCGCCTCGGCGCGCGTCTCGGCGACCACGGTGTAGATTTCCGGCGTCACCTTCACGCTATCGGGGTCGCGGCCGTGTTGCGCGACCTGCTCCTTGAACGCGGCGTATTCCTGCTGGCCTTGCGCCAGGCTGTGATAGACGACGAATACCACCTCCGCCCAGCGCGCGGCAAAGCGGCGGCCGCGATCGCTCTGTCCCGCTTGGATCAGCACCGGATGGCCCTGCGGCGAGCGCGGCACGGTGAATGGTCCGCGCGAGTTGAGGAACTTTCCCTTGTAATCGAGCCGGTGCACCTTCTCCGGATGCGCGAACAGGCCGGACTGCTTGTCCAGCACGATCGCGTCGTCCTCCCAGGAATCCCAGTGCCCGAGCACGACTTCGAGGAACTCGTCGGCGCGGTCGTAGCGCTGGTCGTGCTCGCCATGCGCGGCGATGCCCATGTTGTGCGCCTCGCCGTCGTTCATCGAGGTGACGATGTTCCAGGCGGCGCGCCCATCGGTCATCAGGTCGAGGGTCTGGAACACGCGGGCGACGTGAAACGGCTCGTAATAGGTCGTCGTGTAAGTGGAGCCAAGGCCGAGGCGCTGGGTCGCCATGCCCATCACGGTGAGGATCGTCACCGGGTCCATCTTCACGCAGCGTATGCCGTTGGCGACGGTATGAGCGTGGTCGCCGCCGAAACGATCGGGCATCGCCAAGCGATCGTCGAAGAAGCCCATGTGGAATCTGCCGGCTTCCAGGGTGCGCGCGATGCGGCGGTAGTATTCGGCGGTGGTGAAATCGGGATAGGCGTCCGGGTGGCGCCAGGACCCCACAAAATTCGTGCAGTTCTGCGCCTGCAGGAAGGCCACCAGGGTCATCTGCCGCATCGTCGTCTCCTCCTCCGGCGCGATTGGTAGCATGGCACCGGCCGCCGCCAAGCCCAAGCCCGGCCGGCGATTGCCACCCCTGCCCGCGCTGGCTAGCCTGCGCGCCCGGAACAGCAGGAGAGTGGCATGAGCGCGGCAGCGGGCGAGACGGCGCATGTTCTCGTCGAGGTGAAGGACGGCATCGGTTGGCTCACGCTGAACCGGCCGGAGGCGCTGAACACGCTGTCGCGCGAGATGAAGGACATCCTGTTCGACGCCACCGCCGATTTCGAGCACGACCCGGCGGTGCGCTGCGTGGTCATCCGTGGCAGCGGCCGCCACTTCATGGCCGGCGGCAACATCAAGGAGTTCAACGAATCGCTGCGCTCCGGCGACCGCGAGACTTATTTCCGCGGCTTCGAGGCCCGCGTGGTAAGCGCGCATCAGGTGATCTACCATTTGCGCCGGATGCCGAAGCCGGTTCTGGCCTCGATCCACGGCGCGGTCGCGGGGTTCGGGCTCAGCCTGGTGATGGCCTCGGACCTCGCCATCGCCAGCGACGACGCTATTTTCACCCTGGCCTATCGGCACATCGGCCTCTCGGCCGACGGCGGCGCCAGCTATTTCCTGCCACGCATCGTCGGCGAGCGGCGCGCGCTGGAGATCGCGCTGCTCGGGGAGCGGTTCGATGCGACGAAAGCAAATGAGTTCGGCCTGCTGAACTGGGTGGTGCCGCGCGACGAGCTTGGCGACACGACATTGAAGATGGCCCGCCGCCTCGCCGATGGGCCGACGCTCGCGCTCGGGCGCGCAAAGCAGCTCATCCGCTCCTCGCTCGACAATAGCTGGGACGAGCAGTCGCACCGCGAGGCCGAGGCGATCGCCGAGATGGTGCGGACAGAAGACCACCAGGAGGGCCTGACCGCCTTCCTCGAAAAGCGCCACCCGCGTTTCCGGGGGCGCTGAGTGTCGCGCATCAAGCGGCTGCTGATCGCCAATCGCGGCGAGATCGCGATCCGAGTCGCGCGCGCCGCCGCCGAGCTCGGCATCCATTCCGTCGCGGTGTTCTCCGAAGATGACGCACGCTCGCTGCATGTCCGCCGCGCCGACGAGGCGCTGCCGCTGCGCGGCATCGGCGCGCGGGCCTACCTCGACATCGCGCAAGTGGTGGCGACGGCGCAGGAGACCGGGTGCGAGGCGGCGCATCCGGGTTACGGCTTCCTCAGCGAGAACGCCGATTTCGCCCGCGCCTGCGCCGAGGCAGGGCTGGTGTTCGTCGGCCCATCGTCCGACACGCTCGACCTGTTCGGCGACAAGACGCGGGCGCGCGAACTCGCGCGGAACTGCGGCGTGCCAGTGCCGCGCGGCACCTCCGAGGCGACGAGCGTCGCACAGGCGCGGGATTTCCTCGCGGGGCTCGGACCGGCCGGCGCCATCATGGTGAAAGCCGTCGCCGGCGGCGGCGGGCGCGGGATGCGCGTCGTCACGTCGGACGCCGCGCTCGATGAGGCCTTCGCCCGCTGCCGCTCCGAGGCGCTGGCGGCGTTCGGACGCGACGAGCTCTATGTGGAGGAGCTGATCGGGCAGGCGCGGCACATCGAGGTGCAGATCGTGGGCGACGGCACGGGCGATGTCGCGCATCTTGGCGAGCGCGAGTGCAGCATCCAGCGGCGGCACCAGAAGCTGGTGGAGATCGCACCGAGCCCGACACTCTCGCCGACCTTGCGTGGCCACATCACCGACGCCGCGATTCGCATGGCGGAGAGCGTGCGCTATCGCGGCCTCGGCACGTTCGAGTTTTTGGTCGATGCGTGCGACCCGCATCGCTTCGCCTTCATAGAGGCCAATCCGCGCCTGCAAGTTGAGCACACCGTCACCGAGGAGGTGTACGGCGTCGATCTGGTCAAGGCGCAGCTCCGCATCGCCGGCGGGCAGACGCTTGTCTCGCTCGGATTGCGCCAGCCCGATATCGCACCGCCGCGCGGCTACGCGATCCAGCTGCGCGTCAACATGGAGACCATGCAGCCCGACGGCACCGCGCTGCCCTCCGGCGGCGTGATTTCCCGGTATGATCCGCCGTCCGGCCCCGGCGTGCGCGTCGACGGGTTCGGCTACGCGGGCTATCGCACGGTCGCGAGTTTCAATTCTCTTCTCGCCAAGCTGATCGTTCACTCGCCGTCGGCCGACTACGCCGACACGATGACGCGGGCGCGGCGCGCGCTCGGAGAATTCCGCATCGACGGCGTGCAGACCAATCTGCCGTTTCTCGCAGCGCTGCTGCGGCACAAGGACGTCGCCGTCAACGCCGTGACCACACGATGGCTCGACGAGCACGTCGCCAAGCTCGTGAGAGCGTCATCCGAGGTCGTCGCCGATCCCTTCTTCGGGGCGAGCGCGGCGGCGGAGGAAAGATCGGTCGCGGCCGCTGCGCCGCCGGGTACCGTCGCGGTCCCCGCGCCGATGCAGGGGTCGGTCGTGGCGCTGGAGGTCGGCGAGGGCGACGAGGTGCGCGAGGGTCAGCCCGTCGCGGTGCTCGAGGCGATGAAGATGGAGCACATCATCCCGGCCCTCGCGGGCGGCGTGGTGCGGCTGGTCGCGGCCGCGCGCGGCGACGTGCTAATGCCCGGCCAGGCGCTGCTATTCATCGAGCCGCGCGAGGTCGCGGCGGCGGCGGAGGCCGGCACGGGCGAGGTCGATCTCGACGCGATCCGGCCAGATCTCGCCGAGAGCGTCGTGCGCCACGCGCTGACCCTGGACGAGGCGCGCAAGCCGGCGGTCGCCAAGCGGCACAAGCAGGGCGGGCGCACGGTGCGCGAGAATGTCGAGGATCTCTGCGATCCTGGCAGCTTCGTCGAATACGGCGCGCTGGCGCTCGCGGCGCAGCGCACGCGGCGCTCCACCGAGGAATTGTTGCGGACGACGCCAGCCGACGGCCTAGTCGCGGGTGTCGGCACGGTCAACGGAAAAGAGTTCGGCGAGGAGCGGGCGTCCACGGTGGTGGTCGCCTACGACTACATGGTGCTGGCGGGCACGCAGGGCACCATGAACCACAAGAAGCAGGACCGCATCTTCCGCCTCGCGGAGGAGTTCCGCCGGCCGCTGGTGCTGTTCGCCGAGGGCGGCGGCGGACGTCCGGGCGACACCGACAAGCAGAACACCACCGCCGCCAGCCTCGACATTCCGACGTTTCGCAGTTTCGCCGGTTTGTCGGGCCTCATTCCGCTCATCGGCATCGTCCACGGCCGCTGCTTCGCCGGCAACGCGGCGCTGCTCGGCTGCTGCGATGTCATCATCGCGACCGAGAGCACGTCGCTCGGCATGGGCGGCCCGGCGATGATCGAGGGCGGCGGGCTCGGCGTGTTCAAGCCGGAAGAAGTCGGGCCTGTCGGCGTGCAGGTGCCGAACGGCGTCATCGATATTCTCACCCGTGACGAAGCCGAGGCGGTCGCGGTTGCCAAGCAGTATCTCTCGTATTTCCAGGGTCCGGTCGCGGAGTGGAGCTGTCCCGACCAGCGGCTGCTGCGCCGGGCGATCCCGGAGAACCGGCTGCGCGTCTACGACATTCGCCACGTCGTTCACACGCTCGCCGATACCGGCTCGGTGCTCGAACTGCGCCCCGCCTTCGGGCTCGGCATGATTACCGCACTCATCCGCGTGGAGGGGCGGCCGATGGGGCTCATCGCCAACAACCCGATGCACCTCGCCGGCGCGATCGACGCCGAGGCGGCGGACAAGGCGGCGCGCTTCATCCAGCTCTGCGACGCCTACGACATCCCGATCCTGTCATTGTGCGACACGCCGGGCTTCATGGTCGGGCCGGAGGCGGAGAAGTCTGCCCAGGTGCGCCGCGTCTGTCGCATGTTCGTCGGCGGCGCCAGCATCACCGTGCCGTTTTTCACCGTGGTCCTGCGCAAGGGCTACGGGCTCGGCGCGCAGGCTATGGCGGGCGGTTCGTTCCACGCGCCCTGGTTCACCATCTCCTGGCCCACCGGCGAGTTCGGCGGCATGGGGCTGGAGGGCGCGGTGCGGCTCGCCTATCGCAACGAGCTCGCGGCGATCGCCGATCCCGTCGAACGCGACGCCACCTATCGCCGGCACGTCGACGAGCTCTACGCGCGCGGCAAGGCGATTCATGTCGGCTCGGTGCTCGAAATCGACGACGTGATTGACCCGGCCGAGACGCGCCGCTGGATCATGCGCGGCCTGCGGACCGCGCCCAAGCCGCCGCCGCGTGAGGGCAAGAAACGGCCGCATATCGAGACGTGGTAGCGCGGATCATATCGGAGAGCGCTTGCGATGCCACTTCCGGCCTCTCCGTCATGCTCGGCGAAGGCCGAGCATCCACGACTTCCTTTGGTGTCACGGCGCAAAAGTCGTGGATGGTCGGCCTGCGCCGACCATGACGGGAAGAGCGTCAGGGCGACGGGCTGGTGGGATCACGCCGTAGCCAGCAGCAGCACGCCGAGCGAGATGAGGCCGACGGCGGCGAGGTGCGTGGTGCCGATCGGCTCGGCGAAGGCGAAATGCCCGATCAGCAGCGCCGCGACATACGACGCGGCGGTGCAGGGCAGGGCGACCGACATCGGGATGCGGCGAAGGGCGACGATGTAGAGCAGCGCCGCCCCGCCATAGAGCGAAAGGCCGAGCAGCGTACGCCAGTCGAACAACTGTGCGAGGAAGTCGGCGGCGCCGGCGCCGGCCTTGAGCAGCGCCTGCCCGACCATGCTGGTGGCGATCGCGACGGCGAGGACGAACCAGTACGGCGTCACGTGCGGGCGCGCTCCACGACGGTGGGGCTGCGCTCGATCAGCCGCACGGTGCCCTGCGGCTTGCCGTTGGCGGAGAGGAACGTCCGCCCGACATACTCCCCCATCACGCCGAGAATCATCGACTGCACGCCGGAGACCAGCAGGATCACCGTCATCGTAGAGGCCCAGCCGGACGGGGTGTCGTTCCTGACCAGCGCCTCGATGACGACGAGCACGGCGCCGATGCCGCCCAGCAGGGCCAGCGCCGCGCCGGTCAGCATGGCGAGGCGCAGCGGCGCCAGCGAGAAGCTGGTGACGAGGTTGAGCCAGAGCCGCACGAGGCGGCGGAGGTTGTAGTTGGAGCGTCCCTCGGCGCGCGGCAGGTGCCGCACCTCGATGCTGTCGATGCGCTGCGTCACCTGCATGAGCAGCCCGTCGACAAACGGATAGGGGCCGCGATAGCGCGTGACGGCCTGGACCATCAAGGCGGACATGCAGCGGAACGAGGAAAGATAGAGCCCGCGCGGCTTGTCGAGCAGCCAGTCGGCCACCTTGTTGGCGAACCGGCTGCCGAGATTGCGCCATCCCGAGTGCGCCTTTTCGGCATAGCGCGTGTACACCACGTCCCAGCCGCCGAGGCGCGCGTGATCGTAGAGCCGCACCACCTCCTCGGGTGGGTTCTGCAGATCGTCGTCCATCGTGATGACGAAGCCGCCGCGCGCGTGACGCAGCCCGGTCATCACGGCGTTGTGCTCCCCAAAATTGCGCGCGTGCTCGATGTAGGTGACGGGGATGCCCGCGCCGTGCACCAGCGCGCGGCACACCGCGGCGGAGTTGTCGGGGCTGCCGTCGTTGACCAGCACGACCTCCAGGCCGCCTTCGGGGCGCAGGGTGGCCAGCGCGGCGACCAGCCGGCCGACCGACCCCGCGCCGTTATAGACCGGGACGACGATCGAGAGCCCGATCGACCCCTCGCTCCCCCGGTCGAACTCGCCCGCGCCGGGCGTGATGGTGCCGTCCATCGTCTCCTCGCTCATGGCCGCAGCGCCGTCGCCAGCACCGAGCCGCCGACCGGCAGCCTCACGGGCAGATGCCGCTCGATCTCCGCCACGGTATGCAAGGTGGCGTTAAGCCAAGGCGAAAACCGGGACACGTCCGAGGCGAAATTGCGGCGCGGGAGAAAGATTTTGCGCCGCGCGACCATCAGCGGCAGCAGCAGCCCGTTCCAATAACGCGCGCGAATGTCGCAAAACCCCGCCTCGGCAAGCATGGCACGGAGCTGGCCGGCCGACTGGCGGCGCGCGTTGTGCACCAGCCGGTCATGGCCGGAGAGCAGCCACTCATACGCCGGCATGTTGACCACCAGTCGCCCGCCCGGCCGCAGCACGCGGCGCACCTCGGCGAGCGCGTCCGTGGGTTCGACCCCGCGATGGCACAGCACGTCGGCCAGGATCGCCGCGTCGAAGCACGCATCGGCAAAGGGCAGGGCGTTGACGCTGCCGCGAGCGATCGGCGCGCCGGATTTGCCGGCCGCCCGCCGTGCCGCCTCGGCGTCCCATTCGAGGCCGATGCGGGTTAGCCCGGGCCGGGCGCCGAGCCTTCCCAGCAGCCCGCCGGTGCCGCAGCCCGCGTCGAGCACGTTCCCTCGCACGTCACGCAGCGCGTCGAGCAGCCGCGTGTGCAGGGCGCGATACCACCACATGCCGGCTTCCTCCGCGTCCATGAGCTGGTATTCCGCAGGCTCCATGCGGGCGTCTTTGACAGGAAACCGATCGGGTGACGCAAGCCCGCCGCCGCGCGCGAAGGCAGTTTTGCTGGTGCATGACGTCGGCGCGCCCGGTATGGTTTCGCCGCGCGCGGGGAGGCACGCGGATGAGCGCCGACGCCCAGCATACATTCTGGTCCGATCCAGGAGCGCTGCGGTCCCGGTTGCTGGAGCTGCCGTCCGATCCGCGGGCGCTGCCGGACGCGCTGGAGAACTTCGTCATCCACCACGCGATCGCGCGCGCGATGGGCTTCGGCGTGCCGGCGGAGGCCGAGTCGGACCGGGATCTCCGCACGGCCGCCCGGTTGCTCGACGTGCTGGTGCGGCGCGACGGGCGGCATTTGTCGCAGCATCGCGCGCTGGCGAACTATGTCTACGGCACCTGTCACGACTTCGCCTTGCTCGCCACGAGCGTGCTGCGCGAGGCCGGTGTCCCGGCGCGGCTGAGGGTCGGGGCCGCGAGCTATTTCAACCCCGACCAATGGGAGGACCATTGGGTCTGCGAGTACCGGCACGGGGGAGAGTGGGCGGTGCTCGATGCCCAGCTCGGCCCGCGCGCTCGCGCCGGCTTCCGCATCGGCTTCGACGTGGCCGATGTGCCAGCCGAGGGGTGGCGCTCCGCCGCCGCGATCTGGCGCGATATTCGCTCGGGTGCCCTGGATGAGAGCCGCTGCGGTCTGTCGATCGCCGGGATCGTGGGGCAATGGTTCGTGGCCTCGGCCGTGATGCGGGACGCGGCCGCGCTGGCCGGGGTCGAGACGCTGCCCTGGGACTATTGGGGGCCGGGGCGCGCCTTCCGCGAGACGCGACAAGTGAGCGCGGAGCAGGCGCTCGAGATCGACGCGCTCGCCGCAGCACTTGATCCTGCTCCGGCTGGCCGGGGGGAGGGCGAGGCGATGCTCGAACGCTTCGCCTGGGCACGGCCAACGCCGACCGTCTGGAGCCTGCCGGAGGGGCGTGCGACGGAGGATGTAGCGATCCGGCCTTGAGCCTGCGCCGAGGCGAAAGAAGAAATTAACCTCGTGGCCGGATGCTGCTCCGCGTCCGATTGCCTTGTGTCCGCCATCGTCGCAGGGCATCCATCCGGCGCAGCATGAGCATGACCCCGACCGACACGCGATCCCTGCCGGAGGCCCCGGCTGTTGCCGGCACGCAAGCGGCGGCATGGCTCGGGCGGCTGCGCCATCGCAGGCTGGTCGCCACCGCGCTCCGGGTGCTGCCCGCGCTGCTTCCGGCGCTGCTATTCCTGCCCGTCGTGCTCGCCCCGCCGCTCAATCACGACGTCGCCGCGGTACTGGATTTCTCGCAGCGCTGGCTGGCCGGCGAACACCTCTATTCGGACCTGATCGACGTCAATCCGCCGCTGATCTTCGTGCTCAACCTGATCCCTGCCTGGATCGCCTCGGTGACGCCGCTCGACGGGGTGCAGGCGCTGCATCTCTGCCTCCTCGCGTACGGCGGCTTCTGCTGGTGGCTTGCCTTCCGCGTGCGCGACCGCGCGGCGGAGGGGGCGGTCCAGCGGGCGTTCCTCGACGTGCTGCCGGCGTTGTTCCTGCTCGACGCCGGCTACGATTTCGGCCAGCGCGAGCACCTGATGGCGGTCGGCGCCTTGCCATACGTGCTGTGCGCGGCGCGGCGGATGGCGGGGGAGCGCCCGCGCGGGCGGATCGCCGTGGCGCTCACGGCGGGCGTCGCTTTCGCCCTCAAGCCGCACTTCCTCGGCGTGCCCGCGCTGATCGAGTTTTTTGTCATGCTCGGCCGCGCACCTTCCGGCGAGCCGGTGATTCCCGCGTTGCGCGCCGGCCTGCTCGCCTCGCTGCGCGACCCGGTGCCGTGGGTTATGGTCGCGGTCTGGGCCGTCTATCTCGCCTCGTTGCCGCTGATTTTTCCCGACTATCTCGGCGTCGTCGTGCCGCTGGTGTGGGATTTCTACCTCGACTTGGGTGGGCTGACCGCGGCGCAGATGCTGCTGCTGCCGCGTATGGCCACGGGGCTGTGCCTGCTGCTGCCGCTGCTCTGGCTGGCGTTCCGCCGCCCCCCGTTCTGCCGACTTGGGCCGGGCACGGGGCTGCCGCGGCTGCTGGGCCTTGCGGCGATCGGCGCGCTGGCGTCGGCCTTGGCGCAGCACAAGGGCTGGTCCTACCACATCCTGCCGATCGAACTGTTCGCCTGCGCGCTCGGCGGCGTGCTGGCGGCGCGCTGGCTGGACCGGCTGAGCGGCGCGCGGGTCCGCCCGGCCGCCTATCCCGCCGTGGCCATCCTCGCGGGACTGTTCGCGCTCTATGCGATCTCCAACGGCGAGGCGCCCTGGAAGGAGCTCGAATACGACGGCAGCCAGGTGGACCGACTGACCCGGCTCTTGCAGCAGGACGCCGCCGGCGAGCGGGTGCTGGTGTTCTCTCCGGGCATCTATCCGATCTACCCGACGCTGAACTATGTCGGCACGCACAATACGCTCCGCACCATGAACATGTGGCTGCTGCAGGGCGCCTACCGGCACTGCCTGCCGGACGGTCGGCGCTATCGCGAAGTGTGGGATATGGGCCGGCCGGAGTTTTTCGTCTATCGCACCGTGGCCGAGGATTTCGCCCGCGCGCCGCCCGCCGCCGTGGTGGTCGATCGCCAGCCCGGCATTCCCTGGTGTGGCGGCGAGTTCAGTTTCATCGACTATTTCAAGCGCCACCCGCTATTCGCGGAGGTGTGGTCGCATTACCAGTTGAGCGCGGAATGGGACCGCTATCAGGTCTATACCAGGAAGGACTGACCGCGATGAGCTTCGAGGAGTGCGTCGGCAAGACCGAGACGCGGAGCGATACCGTCTGGCCGACGGTCATCCGCGGTGTCGCCGCGACGCTCGATCCATAGTCTGGAAGCGGCCCCGACAAATTCTCCAACGACCTCACCGGCGTGCCGCAAAAATTAGCGGCCCGGCGTTGAAAACAACGGGTATACCGGCCGCGCGGCCGGCGGGCGTGGCTTCGGAGGCGCCGCCTCCAGCACCGGAGACGGGGTATAATCGCCATCCTTGGCGGGATTGCCGAGGTCGCAGATCTCCACGACATTCCGCAAGGTCTCGTTCGCCTTGCCCTGCTGCAGCTTAAAGAAGCCGAGGTTCGTATTGTAGAGGCAGCCGTTGAGGTAGACGAGGCTCGTGGCGTTGTCCAGAGGATCACCGAATCGCTCGCGCGAGGCGATCAGCAGACGCCGCTTGCCGTCCGGCGAGAACGCCCAGATGTCGTCGTTGGAGGTATCGGCGAAGTAGATCGTCCCATCGGGGCCCACCTCTATGCCGTCGTTGGCGCCGAGACCGGTAGCAAAGAGGTCCGCCTTCCCGGCTGAGCCATCCGGTCGGATGGGAATTCGCACGAGCAGCCCACTCCCCGTGGTACCGCCAGGGCCGCCGTCGGTGCCCGCGTAGAGGAAGCGACCGTCCGGGCTGAGGGCCATGTCGTTAACGCCGATATATCCGGCTGGCGCACCATCCCTCGTGTTCCAGGTCCCACTCTGTTCCGTCCAGCCGAGCAGTGGGTCATCCGACCAGACATCGCCATGGCCGGAATGGTCGAACTTCCATATGGCTCCGAGCTCGAGATCGGTGACGAACACGTTGCCTTGCTGATCGACCGCGATGTCATCGGGAAAGCAGATTGCGAAACCCATCCCGCGCGTAACAAACGGCGTGACCGCCCCGGTCTGAGGGTTGAGGCGGTAGACTCCGGTGGCCGTATCGGTCGGATCGCGGCAGTCGGGGTGGTCGGCAGTGAAGAGGTCGACCTTCGTCGCGCGCTTAAAGGCGGCTAAAATCGAACCGTCCGTGGGATCACGTTCGAGTCCGATAAGGTCGCCCTTGAGACCGCCGCCCGGCACGTCGGCGACCTTTTTCTTCTCGCCCGTCGCCGGGTTGAGCTGCCAGACCTCGTCAAGCAAGAAGAGCCCTACGT
This sequence comes from uncultured Alphaproteobacteria bacterium, assembly GCA_963795435.1. Lineage (GTDB taxonomy): Bacteria > Pseudomonadota > Alphaproteobacteria > Acetobacterales > Acetobacteraceae > JAFKFI01. Next base: position 213,289 of record CAWCHV010000007.1, on the reverse strand, counting down.
AGAGGCCCCCGTGGCCGTCCGTGGTGATGCCCTCGGGCACGCCGGGAATGCCATTGACGATCGGAAACGTGGCGACAGTCCGGGTTCTGTGAGACGGCGTACCCTGTGCCAGCAACTCGGGAGAACTCAGGAGCGCGGCCAAGACGACAGCACCGAGAATCATCGCGAACCGCTTCATGGCTCAGCCCTCCCCGAGGCTCCCCGAGATTATAGGATGCGAGATAGAATGCGAAGCCCTCCGAATCTTTAGCTTGGGGGCCTAAGGAGGTCTGGCGCGACCTCGCGGTCCGGGTAAGCTGCGTCAACGAAACAGGACGGAACCGCGAGACAATGCCATTTCTGACCGAGCCGGACCCGAAACGCGGCGCGGTGCTGCCCGTGCTGTCGGGCGTGCGCCGCATCGTCGCCGCCAATCCCGGGCCGATGACCTATTTCGGCACCAACACCTATCTCATCGACGGCCCCGACGGCGTGGTGGTGCTGGACCCAGGCCCCGAGGGCCATCCCGAGCATGTCGAGGCCATCCTGCGCGCCACCGGCGGCAAGGTCGCGCTCATTCTCGTCAGCCACCATCACCACGACCACATCGGTGCCATCCCCGCGCTGAAGGCGGCGACGGGGGCGCCGACCGCCGGGTTCCGCGAGAAGGCGATCCCCGAGTTCGAGCCCGATATCAAGCTCGACGACGGCAGCCGCATCGCCGGCATGACGGCGCTGCACACGCCCGGCCATGCCTCGGACCATCTCTGCTTCGCGCTGCCGGAGGGCGAGCGGGGAAAAGTGCTATTCAGCGCCGATCATGTGATGTCCTGGTCGAGCACCGTCGTCAGCCCGCCCGGCGGCGACATGCGGGACTACTTCAACAGCCTCGAAATTCTGCTGCGCCGCGCCGACGATCTCTACCTGCCCGGACACGGCCCGGCGCTGCCCGAGCCCCGCCGCCTGGTGGTCGAGCTGCTGCATCACCGCCAGGCGCGCGAGCGGGCGATCCAGGACGCGCTGGCGGACGGCCCGCCCTCCGACACGTTTACCTTGATGAGCACCCTCTATTCGCAGGTCGATCCCCGTCTCCGCCGCGCCGCCGAGCGCAACGTGCTGGCGCATCTGCTGAAGCTCGAGCAGGAAGGCCAGGTGTCCCGCGAGGGCGAACTCTGGCGCGCCGCCTAGCGCGCAGCTATGCGGACTCACCGGATTCCCCGTTGGGGAATCGGAATCCTGTGGTCCACGGGAGCCGCGCTCTCCTTGCCGAACAGCGCCTGGGCAGGCTCGGCCCGGGACTACCTGAACGCGCCGATCGACAGCTGGCTCGCCTTCTACAATGCGGGTTATGCCGCCTCGGTGACGCCGGAGGACGGACTGGATGTAACGGCACGTATTCGCACCAACGTGGTTTCGCAATCGCTCGTCCTGACGCGGACCATGGATTACTGGGGGCGCACCGGCGGCGTGTCGATCGTGCTGCCATATCTCTACGCCGAATCGAGTTTCGGCTCCGATCGCGCCGCGGATCGTGGCGTGTCCGATGTCGGCTTCCTTTGGCAGATGAATATTTTCGGCGGACCGGCGCTGACCCGCGAGGCTTTCGTCAACTTCGTGCCTCGGACGTTCGCGAGCTTTCACCTTTTTGTCGGCACACCGCTCGGCGAGTATGAATCAGGCCGTGCGCTCAACCCATCGACAAATCGGTGGACGATCCGTCCGACCGTCAATTCAGCTACACGCCGGACAGCGGCCGGTCCGGCAGTTCTGGTAGGCGTTCGCCGCGCCTCGCCGATCAGGACGGCCGGGCGAAGGTGATATTGTCGGCGATGACGGCGTTCGGACCGATCGGCACCTGACGCGGGTTTGGCAGGTTCAAACCGCGGAAGCTTATCTTGTCGCGCCAGACCTTGCGCAGGAAGTCCTCGAACACCTGGATGGTGAGCTGCTCGCCAGGGCAGCGGCGATAGCCGAAGCCGAATGGCGCGAACCCCGCATAATCGCAGACCGGCAGCGGCTTGCCACCGACCACGCCGAACACGGTGCCGAAGGCGCTGTTGGCCATATCGGCGTTGCGGCCGTCGCTGACCTTCATCGTCGTGAGGTCGAACGGACATTTGGCGAAGCCGATCTGCTTGCTCCGCGCCTCGTCCACCTGGGCACTGGTCGGCACGTCGCGGTAGCGGTCCGGATCGAATTGCTGGGGGTTGGTCCAGTGTCGCGGATCGAAGCTGGTCGAGGTGTGCGGCGAGATCATGTAGCCGCTGCGCTCGTAAGGCAGCCCGGACCTGACAAAGGGCGAGACGCTGTCGCCGTAATTGTCGCTCGATCCCGACCCCCGGGTATCCGAGATCGAGGAGATGCTCCCGCCGTTCGGCGAGATCGTGCGGAACAGCTCCATGACGAACATCTCAAGCGGTGGGTATGGCGCGCTGTTCGCGGCATCCGGATCGCCCGACATCGTCTTCTCGAACGCGGCGCGAACGTCGGGGTCGCCGCCGTCTTGGCGGAGACGCGACATGATGCCGAAGAGCGTGTTGCCCCACTGGCTGAACGCGACGAAGTTGTGGAAGCACTCGAAGACCACGTCCTTCTTGCTGAAATGCGCGCCGTCGCCAGCATTCTTGAGCCAATACCAGGCGATTGTCCGCTCCGGGTTGGCGATACGCCCGTTGCTGATATCGTCCAGCCGCTCGTCGATCCAGCTCTTGAGGAAGTCCAGCAGCGCGCGCACCGTCATGTAGTTGTCGTACACAATCGGCTGCGTCGGGTCGCGAAAGGCGAGGACGGTATTGAAGCTCTCGCCGATCGTGCGGACCTGCGGAGGGATCGCGTCACCCTTCACCCCGAGGTGCAGATCCCAATAGATGTCCCAGTAGTAGTCGAGGTAGTGCCGCATGAAGGGCTTGCCGGCGAATTTGGGGTCGAGCAGCCCATCGAAGAACGCGACGACCTTGGGGCCGTACATCGGACCGTACAGGTCGGGCGTGACCGCGGACATGTAGATCCGCTTGCGGAGATTGTTGTCGCCGCGCTTCTCCAGGCCCTGGAGGAACACGGTCACACCCTCCTCGGGCGAGGGCTTCCAGTCCTGATAGATCAAACCCCAGAGATCGTGAGGCAGGGCGTTCTCCTTGCTGAGCGCCACGTCGATCATCGGCAGCGCGGGACGCTCGCCCTCATAGAGGCTGGTAAGAAAGAACGGGACGACGGCGTTCTCCACGTAGGTCCGGTCGAAATGCGCCGGGATCGAGGCGCGGAACCGGGCCAGTGCCGTGGCAAGGTCCGGCGATCCGGGGTTGGCCGGGGTATCAGCGGCGAACGCGCCGCCGGAGAAAAGGCCGGCCGCGCTCGCGGCGGCACCAGCCAGAACCGACCGTCGTTCCATTTGAACACTCCCTTGCAGGTGAGAAACTACCAGCTTCCGGCAAATCGCGGACGGCGTCCTCAAGTGGATCGCGATGCATCCTACAGCATCGGCCCGCCGATGATCGCATCGTCGATCCGCCGCTCAATCCAGCGGCCATCCGCCAGGTCGCCGGAATAGCTACCGTTCTCGACCACCACTTTCCCGCGCAGGATCGTTATGCTCGGCCAGGCGTTGAGCTCGTGGCCTTCCCACGGGCTGTAATCGGTCTCGTGCAGATCGGTGGCGCGGAGCTTCCGCCGCAATGCCGGGTCGAGTACGCAGAGATCGGCGTCGCTCCCCGGCGCCAGCGCGCCCTTGCGCGGGTAGAGCCCCATGACGCGCGCGGCGTTGGTCGAGACCAGATCGACGAAGCGGCGCAGCTTGTAGGAGCGGTTGCAGACCATCTCGGTGTACATCACCGCGACGCGCGGCTCGACGCCGGCATTGCCCCCGGTGGTGTCGTCGATCCGCCGGCCTTGTAGTTTCCGCTGCAACGTGCAGCAGATCTCGTCGGTGGCGACGCAGTTGATCGAGCCGTCCAAGGTGCCGGACCACAGCGCAGCCTGATCCTCGGGTGATTTCAGCGACGGGTAGGTGTGATAGATCTGCCCGTTCGGCCGGCGGTAGTCATCGCTGGTGTAGAGCATGTACTGATGCAGCGACTCGCCGTAGATCGGCAGGCCGCGCACCCGCGCCTCGCGGATCGCGGCGACGCCGGTCGCGGCGCTGACATGCATCATGTAGAGCGCGGTGCCGGGGATGCTCTCGGCCAAGCGGATGACGCGGCGGAACGACAGATCCTCCGAAAGCGCGTTGTGCACCTCCGCCATGTTCTCGAAGCCGGTGCGCTGCTCGCGGATCAGCTTGGCGTACATGTGCATCACGATGTCGTTGTCCTCGGCGTGGATCACGCCGAGCCCGCCATTGGCCGCAAGCACGCGGAACACCTCGGAGATGTCGCCGAAATTCACCATCCGTCCCTTGCGCGAGGGCGTGATGTCGGTGGTGAAGATCTTCACCGTGGGATAGCCGGCCTGGAGCGCCTCGGCGAGCTGGCCCGGCAGGTCGAGCGGCAGCTCGCCCTCGACCATCAGATGCTGGGCGTAGTCGCAGGCGCAATGCCCCTTCCAGTCCTGCTCGCGCCGCTCGATCGCGTCTTGCACCGAGCTGCCCTGCGAGGTGCGGGTGAAGTCGATCATCGTCGTGGTGCCGCCGAACAGCGCCGCGCGGCTCACCACGTCCGGCGGGTCGGTGTTGCCCCAGGTGCCGTCCGGGTTGGGCAGCGGCCATTTGCAATGCACGTGCGGGTCGATCCCGCCGGGGATGACGATTTTCCCGGTGGCGTCGATCAGCCTGGCACCCTCGGGGGCGGCGCCGCTGCCGGCAGGCGAGACGGCGACGATCCGCTCGCCTTCGATCGCCACATCGTAGGCACCGGTGTCCTGCGGCGTGACCACGCAATCGCCGCGCACCACCAGATCGACCATGCGAGCCCCCCGCTGTCCGTCCCGCGCCATCGTCACGCGCGGGGGGCGCGCGCACAAGCCCATCCGGTGTAGGGTCCGCCGCATGGACACGCGAAATTTCGACGTGATCGTCATCGGCGCCGGTATCGCCGGGGCGACCTGCGCGGCGGCGCTCGCGCCCACGCACCGCGTGGCGCTGGTCGAGGCGGAGGAGGCGGCCGGCTATCACAGCACCGGCCGCTCCGCCGCACTGTGGATTCTCAATTACGGGCCGCCCGACGTGCGCGTGCTGACCGGCCTGTCGCGCGGCTTCTTCGAGCAGCCGCCCGCCGGCTTCACCGAGCACAGCCTGACCCGCCGCCGCGCGATGCTGCTGGTGGCACCTTCCGGGCAGGAGGCGCAGCTCCAGACCCTGCTCGCCGAGGGCATCGGGCTGCGCGAACTCGATGTGGCGAAGGCCAAGGAGATGGTCCCGGCTTTGCGCCCCGGCTACGCGCGAGCCGCGGCGATCGAGGAGGATGCGTTCGACATGGATGTCGACGCGATCCTGCAAGGCTACCTGCGGCAGGTGCGCGTGCGGGGCGGCGTGCTGGCGCTGCGCCATCGGGCGGGGCGCATCGAGCGGCAGGGCGGAACATGGCAAGTGGAGACCAGCGCCGGCACGCGGTTCGCGGCGCCCGTCGTCGTCAACGCGGCCGGCGCCTGGGCCGACGAGGTGGCGCGGCAGGCGGGACTGTCCGGCCTCGGCCTGATGCCGTGCCGGCGCACCGCCGCGATCATCGACCCCGCGCCCTGGCAGGTGGCGGACTGGCCCATGCTCAATGAAGTCGCCCATACCTGGTACGTCCGGCCCGAGGCGCGCACCCGGCTCCTGGTCTCGCCGGCCGACCAGACGCCCACCCATCCGCACGACGTGCAACCGGAAGAACTCGACGTCGCCATCGCCATCGACCGGATGCAGCAGGGGCTCGACATCGAGGTGCGGCGAATCGAGCGGAGCTGGGCCGGCCTTCGCACCTTCACGCCCGACGGCAGCCTCGCGTTCGGCTGGGATGCACGGGTGGAAGGGTTCTGCTGGTGCGCGGGCCAGGGCGGCTACGGCATCCAGACCTCGCCCGCGGCCGGACGACTGATCGCCGATATGGTCGCGGGGCGCGACCCCGGCGAGGCGGGGCGAATCCTGCCGGCGGTCGATCCGGGCCGCTTTGCCCGGTGAACTCCTTGCGGCCTCGGACGCTTTCGCCGAGGCAGCGACAAAGGGAGACCCCGGCAATGGCGCGCATCACCGTCCTCGACGACGATCTGTGGAAATCGGTTCCGTCCCAGGTGGTCGAGCAGGCAAAGGAGGCCGCGGCGGAAGAACCCTGCTGGATCGCCAAGCGCGAGGACGGGCACTTCGTCTCGTTCGACGCCCCGCCCGGCGGGCCGGATACCGCGACCGGGGACCTTGTCTATATCGCCGAGGTTAGTCCAACCGGCCGGTAACAACGCTCCTCTCGGGGACTTGGGCGGCGAAGCAGACCGAGGCCGGGCGAGGGAGTTCTAAGGACTCAGCCAAAGCGCCCCGAGCGCCAAGGTCAAGATCGTGAGCGGCGCACCCACGCGGAAATAGGCCCAGAAACCGATCGCGACACCGCGCGCGCCTGCCTTCTCGACCACGATCAGGTTGGCGATTGAGCCAAGGACGGTAAGATTGCCGGCCAGGGTCGAGGCCATCGCGATCACCAGCCACGCGCGGTCGTGGTCGGGCAGCGCTGCGACGAACGGCTTGAGGACCAGCACCGCGGGGACGTTGCTCACCAGGTTCGACAGGATTGCGGTGACGCCGGTGAGGATCGGCACGCTGTCGAGGTGCGTCCCGGCGACTGCGGCGACGATCTGGGACGTAAGCAATTGGTGTTGCGCCCCGGCGACGATGATGAACAGGCCGGCGAACATCAGCAGCAGCGACCAGTCGATCTCGGCATAGATGCGCGCGCTTTTCATCCGCCGCGTCAGCAGCAGCAGCGCACCGACGACGATTGCCGCCTTCGCCGGCGGCTGGCCGGCGAAGAACAGGCCGACCACCGCCAACGTGGCGAGCAGGGAGCGGATCACCAGCACCGTGTTGCTGCGCGGCTGCCGGATTGCCGGCTCCAGCCGCACGCCGGCGCGAAACTCGCTCCGGTGCAGCAGTGCAACCAGCACCACGGTGAGTACCAGGCCCGCGACGGCGACAGGCGCGAGCGCGGCGGCAAAGTGCAGATAGGGAATCCGCGAGAAGCTGCCGATCATGATGTTCTGCGGATTGCCGGTGATCGTCGCCGTGCTGCCCACGTTCGACGCCATCGCCACCGCGAGCAGGTAGGGCACCGGATTGCGCTTGAGCCCGACGGTGAGTTCCAGCACGAGCGGCGTCAGCACCAGGCAGATCGCGTCGTTGACGAGAAAAGCGGAAAACACGCCGGATACGGCGACCACGGCCATCAGCAGGACGAGCGGCCGATGCGCCCGCCGCGTCACCCATGCGTTGGCGAGCGCGAAGAAGCCGGAAAGGCGCAGATTGGCGACGACGATCATCATGCCGAGCAGCAAGGTGATGGTCTCGAGATCGATCGCCCGGTACGCCGCCTCCGGCGTCAGCGCGCCGGACGCGACCATGAGCGAGGCGCCGACCAGGGCGACGCCGGCGCGGTCGATGCTCAGGCCCGGCACCTTGCCTATGGCGAGCGCGAGGTAGCTCGCGGCGAAGATGCCGCCGGCCGCGATCTTGCGCGCAAGTGCGTCGTCGGCCGGGACCAGCCAAGGCGCCGCCGCCGCCGCCAATGCGAGCAGGACCACGAACCCGGCGATGGCGACGGCGACCGCGCGCATGTGTCAGTCGGCCACGGCGGGAATCGGGGCGGGGGATTGGCCGTTCATCGCGGCGGCGCGCGTTTCCGGGACGCCGAGCCAGAACACTAGCAAGGCGATCACGGCGCAACCGGCGAGGAACAGGAACGCCGCATGATAGCCGGCCGCGTTGACGATGCCGCCGGCCACGCCGTTGCTCAGCGCCGCTCCCAATCCCCAGCACGCACCGCTCGCACCCTGCGCGAGATTGTAACGTCCGGTCCCTTTTGTCAGGTCGGCGACCACCACCGGGAACAGCGCGCCGAAGATGCCGGCACCGACGCCGTCGAGGATTTGGATCGAGATCAGCAGCGTGGGATCGGTGGTCAACGTGTAGAGCAGCCCGCGTATTGGAAGCACCGCGAAGCCAGCGAGGAAGATCGGCTTGCGTCCCCAGGCATCGGCATGGCGCCCGACCATGATCGCCATCGGCACCATCACGATTTGCGCGGTGATGATGCAGGAAGCGATGAACAAGCTGCCCGCCTGGGCGTGCGCGCGAGCGAGATTCTCGCCCAACAACGGCAGCATCGCCGCGTTGGCGAAGTGGAACAGGGTAATCGCGGCGGTGAACATCAGGAGCGGGCGGTTCTCGAACAATAGCTTGAGCCCGGCCGGCTTGTGCGCGTTGTCGCCGTCATCGGCGCCGCGGGCAAGCTCGTGGTCGATCGCGCGAGCGTCAATTCGATAGCACGCGACGATGCTGGCGGCGGCCAGGAGGACCACGATCCAGAGGACCGCGTCTGGCGCGATCAGATATCCCGCGAGGCCCGCCGCGATGGCGGTGGCGGCGTTGCCGCCGTGGTTGAATGCTTCGTTGCGACCGACACGGCGCGTGAACAAGCGTCGCCCGACAATGCCGAGGCTGATCCCGGACAGGGCGGCGGGAAACACGGCATCGGCCGCTCCGGTCAACGCCTGGGCGACCGCCACCGGCCAGAATTGCGGCCAAAGCGCCATCACTGACGCGGTCACCATGATCGTGGAGGCGGCCAGCGCGATCAGCGTGCGCTTCCACCTCACCGCATCGACCAGCGCGCCCGCCGGCCCGCGCGCCACGACCGTCGCGATGCCGCCGACGGTCAGCACGATGCCGATCTCGCCCGGGTTCCAGTGACGGCTGCCGAGCAGGTAGATCGCCAGGAACGGCCCGATCCCGCCTTGCACGTCGGCGAGGAAGAAGCTCAACCAGTCGAGCGGTCGCCGGTTGGCGGCAATTGCCTGTTCCCTCATCGGTCCAGCCCTTTTGCGCGGGGGTGTTGACGCTAGCCCCGCAACGTGGTTCCGGGCACGGTTTCCGATCGCACTTTGTCGTTGCCGGCCCGGGAGACGCGTGCCAGCCTTCATGCGTGTCCGGGCATGGGAAGATCAGCCGATGAGCGTGCGCCTGGGGGTCGCGATCATCGGGCTGGGCAATGCCTTCGAGCCGCACGCCAAGAGTTTGAAGGATCTGCTGGACCGCGTGGACGTGCGCTGGGCCGCCGCGCCGAGCGGCGATCGGCTGCGGGAGGTGGAATCCCGGTACCATTTCCCGGTCACCACCGACATCGACCGGGCGCTCGCCGACCCGGAGGTGGCGGCGGTCATCCTGCTGTCGCCCGCCAACACCCATCTGGAACTGGCAAGGCGTTGCTTCGCGCTCGGCAAACATGTGCTCTGCGAGAAGCCGCTCGACATATCGGTCGAGCGGGCCGAGCGACTGGTCGAGGAAGGGCGGCGCGCCGGGGTTCGGCTGGGCGTGGTGCTGCAGAGCCGCTTCCGCCCGGGCAGCGTGCGGCTGCGGCGGGCATTGCAGGCCGGAACGCTCGGCCGCATCGAGGCCGCCTCGCTCGCGGTGCCCTGGTGGCGGCCGCAGGCCTATTACGACGAGCCGGGGCGCGGCACGCGTTGGCGCGACGGCGGCGGCGTGCTGCTCACCCAGGCGATCCACGCGCTCGACCTATTCCGATCGCTGGTCGGCGTGAGCGAGGTCAGCGCGGCACAGATCGCCACCACCGCGCTGCACCGGATGGAGACCGAGGACTACGCGGCCGCCCTGGTGAGGCTCGGCAACGGAGCGCCCGGCACCATCATGGCGACGACGGCGGCCTATCCGGGCGGCCCCGAAATCATCCGGATCATCGGCACCGAGGGCAGCGCGTGGCTGTCGGGCGGCGCGCTCCGTGTATCGCTGCTCGACGGCACGCAGGAGGTGGTCGAGGATGCCGGCGGCAGCGGCGGCGGGGCTAGCGTGATGGCCTTTTCGCACGACGCGCATCGCGACCTCATCGGCGACTTCGTGGACGCGATCGAGGAGGAGCGCGACCCCGCCGTGACCGGCGAGGAGGCGCTGGCGTCGCAACGGCTGATCGACACGATTCTCGGGAAGGCGCGCGAGACATCATAACGGGGGAAAGAATCATGCAGGAATTGTTGCCGATCGCGGAGCGGATCGGGGAACGGCTGAAGGCGCGGGGCGAGACCGTAGCGGTGTTCGAGGGCTCCACCGGCGGTCTGGTCTCGGCGGCGCTGCTGTCGGTGGCGGGTGCCTCCAATTATTTCGTCGGCGGCGGCGTGATCTACACGCGCCCGGCGCGCGCCGAGCTCGCCCGCGTCCAGGATTCCGAGCTGGCGGGAATGCGGGCCTCGACCGAGCCCTACGCCCTGCTGCTCGCCCGCAAGGCGCGCACCACGCTCGGCACCACCTGGGGGATCGGCGAGAGCGGTGCGACGGGGCCGACCGGCAATCGCTATGGCGACGCGGCCGGCCATTGCTGCTTCGCCGTCGCCGGCCCGACCGAGCGCGCGGTCACGCTGGAGACCGGCGGCAACGACCGCGCCGCGAACATGCGCAGGTTCGCCAAGGAAGTCCTGGAGCTGCTGGCCAAGGCGCTCGACTGACGGCGCCGGCGACGCGGCGTCCGATCCTGCTCGCCGGTCTGCGGGGCGACGTGGCAGGCTTCATCGTGCCGATCGTTGTGCTCGGGTGCGCGCTGGTGGTCGCGGCGCGTTTGGGCAAGTAGCGGCGGCTCAGCGCGGCGCGGCGTGGTTGCGGTCGCCCATCAGCCGGGCGAGCGTCGGCTCCATTGCCGCCGCCATCTTCTCCTGGCCTTGCGCGGTGGGGTGCAGCGGGGGATCGGGTGGCTTGAGTAGCGGGTCGAGGAACAGGCTGCGGTCGAGCCGGCCGTCCTTCATGAACACCGGCGTGACGTCCACGAACGTCACGTCGTCCGCGTGATCAAACCGGGAGGCGAGCGTCCGGTTGATCGCGACGGTGGTTTCGCTGGTCCACGTCGAACGCTCGCTCGGCAGCACGCTGAGCAGCAGCAGGCGCGTGTGCGGCAGGCGATGGCGCAGCTCGGCGACAATGGCGTCGATCCCGGCCACGGTGTCCTCGGCCGACCAGTGCAGGCGGCCGAGATTGTTGGCGCCGATCAGGATCACTGCCGCTTTCGGCGCGATGCCGTCCACCTCGCCGTTGCGGATGCGCCAGAGCAGGCTGGCGGTGGTGTCGCCCTTGAACCCCATGTTGACGGCGTTGCGGTCGCCGTAGAAGCGGGTCCAGACCGGCTGGAAATCGGCCCAGTCGGGCGGACCTTTGCGCTCCCAGTCCTCGGTAATGGAGTCGCCGAGCCAGATCAGCTCCACCTTGCCGTGGCGGATGCGGTCGAGCACGGCTTCGTGCCGGGCGCGCCACCAATGCAGGTCCATGCGCGAGATCGGCGTGGCGGCGAGGGGGGTGTGATTCGGGGTTGGACTGGCGGCGGTCAGGGCGAGCAGTGAGGCGAGCAGCAGGATCGTGCGTCGGGGGCGCCGCCACCAGCCCACGATCAGCCTCCCATGATTTCGGCGATCTCCGCCGCGCCGAACCCAACCTCCCGCAGCACCTCCTCCGTATGCTCGCCCAACTTCGGCGGAAGCCGGCGGATCGACGGCGGGCTCGCGGAAAATGCGGCGGGGATCGAGTTCATCACCATCCGCCCCTCGGTCGGGTGCTCGACCTCCTGGAAGAAGTCCGTCTCGCGCAGATAGTCGTTGTCGAACAGTTCGGGCAGCGTGCCGGCCCGGCCGCAGGGGATGTCGGCGGCGGTAAGGAGCTCCAGCCACTCGTCGGTGGTGCGATACTTCATGCCCTCGGTGAGCAGGCCATAAGTCGCGTCCACGTTTGCCGCCCGGGCCTTGATGCTGCAGAAACGGGGGTCGTCGATCAGTCCGGGCCGGCCCATCGCCTCGAAGATGCGCGCCCACTGCACGTTGCTGACCGCGATCACGCTGATGAAGCCGTCTTTCGTCGCATACGGCCGGCGATGCGGGGTCGTCATGCGTGGGTACCCCATCCCGCGCTCGGGCTCGCCGAGGCTGGCGTGCTCCATATGCTCGACGAGGATGAAGTTGAGCATCGTCTCCATCATCGGCACGTGGACCTCCTGGCCCTCGCCGGTGCGCTCGCGGTGAAACAGCGCCATCCCGATCATGGAAGCGAGCATGTGCCCGCTCACCTTATCGGCGACCACGGTGGGAAAATAGCGCGGCGCGCCATCCGGGCCGGCGTTGAGCGAGGCGATGCCGCTGATCCCCTGAATGAGGTCGTCGAAGGCCGGGAATTCCTGCATCGAGCTGCCCTTACGGAAGCCGCTGGCGCAGGCGAGGATGATCCGAGGATTGCGCGCGGCGAGTCTGGCGTAGTCGAGGCCCAGCCGCTCCGCGGCGCCGAGGCGCATGTTGTGGACGACGATGTCGGCCGTCTCGACCAGTCGCCCAAGCGCGTCGCGTGCCGCGTTTTGCTTCAAGTCCAGCACGATGCTGCGCTTGTTGCGGTTCAGCGTGACGAAATAGGAGCCCATCCCCTCGGTCCGGCTCGGGCCGATCTGGCGGCAGTTATCGCCATCGCGGGTCTCCACCTTGATGACGTCGGCCCCCATGTCGCCGAGGATCTGGGTGGCGAACGGGCCGAGCACCACGGTGGTCAGGTCGATCACCCGGATGCCCGCGAGCGGGCCGCGACTGGTCTCGGTCATGGGCGCCCTCCGGTCAGACGACGAAGTACAGCAGCGCCAGGCTGCCGAGGCCGAGGGCGATGCAGTAATAGGCGAACGGGTTGAGCGCCCAGGCGTCGTGGCGGCGGAAGTAGCGCATCAGAAAGGCGGTGCTGGCGAAGGCGGTGATCCCTGCGACCACCGCGGCGATGGCCGACATCTCGAACACGCCGGCCGGAATGCTCTCGTGCAGCAGCTTGGGCACTTCCAGCACCGTCGCGCCGAGAATGATCGGGGTGGCGATGAGAAAGGAGAAATGCGCCGCCCCCGCGTGGTCGATGCCCCGCAGCAGGCCGCCGACGATCGTCGCACCCGAGCGGGAGATGCCGGGGATCAGCGCCGTGCATTGCCAGCAGCCGATGGTCAGCGCGTCCATCACGGTCAGCGTCGAGAGCGGCCGGTTGCGGTCCGCCGCACCGCGCAGACGCTCGCCGAACAGCAGCAGGAAGCCGTTGACGACGAGGAACGTCGCGGCGACGGCCGGAGAGCCGAACAGGCCGCGCAGCAATTTCTCCAGCAGGAATCCGACGATCACGGCGGGGATGGTGGCGACGATGATGAGCAGCAGCACCCGCCGGCTCTCGCTCGCCTGATGCGCCGAGCCGATCCCCAGCACGCCAGTCGCCAGCGCCCACCAGTCGCGCCAGAAATACAACAGCAGCGCAACGGCCGTGCCGAGATGCAGCATGACCAGGAATGGCAGGAACGCCGCCGAGTGCTGGTCGAGGTGCCAGCCGAGCAGCGGCGGCAGGACGACGGCGTGGCCCAAGCTGCTGACCGGGAACAGCTCGGTCGCACCCTGCAGGATGGCGATTGCGATGGATTGCAGCAGGTTCATGCCGGCAGGGCCGCCGGGCCAGTTGTGGCGACAGAGGCGCGGTCGATAGCCATGCGGTGAGTTCCCTGAGTCTCTCGAATCCTGTGGCCCCTCGCAGGCCAATGGGCGCGTTCCTGACCGAAAGCCCCATGCTTGGCAACTTGTCTTTGCGATCTGGCGCGAGGTTCAGGAGTTCAGTCGTTTGGCGGATAGGAGGCCATCAGGCGCCGCTGTGTCCTCCACAGATGGAACAACGCCCGCACGCCGGCGGGACGATGGCCGCGCGCGCGGTTGGTGGCGCCGATGCGGAACGCCGCGCCGTAGTGGAAGAACTGTGCGCGCCAGGCCTCGCGCAGGGTGGTGGCGGGATCCCAAACATGGGTCGCCTCCGAGCCCGCGCCGTTGATCTCGATGACGCGGAACCCCTCGCCCCGGCGGAGCGCGCCCAGCGAGGCGAAACGGACGTCGAGCCTGCCGAAATGGAACTCGGGCAACGCGCGGGCGATCCGCTCGATGGCGGCGGCCAGCGCGGGGGTGGCTTCTTGGGTCCCGTTCTCGAAGACCGAGCCCTTGCAGTGATTGCCCACGAACACGAGCCGTACCTGCTCGCCGCGCGCCGGCACCTGCTCCAGCCGGCCGGCGAGCCGCGGCAGGTAGAGATGTGGCACGCGGCCGGCCCGGGGATCGGCCAGGATGAGTTGGCGCAAAGTCGAATGCCCGTCGCCTGTGACGCGCGGGGCGTGCTTGAAGGTGATCGAGGTGATGCGGCCCGCGGCCGCGCCGGGGTCGCGGACGTAGAAGATGCCGGCTTCGCCCTCCTCCGGCGCGAATTCCTGCAGCATCACCCCGCAATCGCGTGGAAATGCGTCGAGATATTGCCCCAGCCGCGCGCGGTCCTCGATCAGCCGCACCCCGGTGCCGTTGCATCCGATGTCAGGCTTGGCGACCAGGGGAAAGCCGATTCCCGCCCGGCCGAGCACGCGCTCCGCCTCGGCGAGATCGCGCACTGGGGTCCGGCCGGTGATGAGGCTCGTATAGGGCACCAGCCAGGGGCGGCCGGCTTCGCGCACTTGGTCGAGGATGGAAACCTTCGAACTCACCGCACAGCCCGCCGCCGGTGATACGGGGGTTGGCCGCGGTGGGCAGGCTCATGTCACCGTGACGCAGCCCGAGGGCGATCCACTGGACGACGATCGGCGCGTAGAACAGCCAGCCCGGCCAGAACTCGAAGAACGAGACCGGCCTCTCCCGTAGACGCGCCGGCAGGACGGCGCCCCGGGCGGCTTCGAACTTCACCGCGATGCGCTCTGCAACCGAGCGGCGAAGCGGCCGAGGAGGATCAGCGCGAGGGCGAAGCCGGCGGCGCCCGCCCACCGCCAGGCGCCGAAGTGGTCGATGAGAAAGCCGCCGACCCGCAGCGAGACGCAGAACAGCAGCGTGGTCCAAGCCAGCGTGGCGACGATGGCGGCCAGGGCGAACTGCCGAAAATCGGCCCGCAGGAAGCCGCAGGCCGTATAAGCGGGCAGCCGCATCCCCGGCAGGAAGCGGCTGACCAGCACCACCTTGAACACCCGCCCGCGCAGCCAGTCCGCGAGCGCCCGCGACCGATCGGGCGGAGCCAGGCGCGCGATCCAGCCGATCCGGGCCGACAGTCGGCCGAGCCCGTAGAGCCCGAGATCGCCCAGCACCACGCCGATATAGAGAGAGAGGAGCGCCAGCCAGAGCGGGATACCGCCCTCCTCGGCTCGCATGGCTGCGAGCACGGTGGCGGCATCCTCGAGGATGAAAGTGCCAAAAATGATCGCCAGCGCCTGAAACACCGGGCTGGTGCCGGCCAGCTTGAGGATGAAAACGATGGAACTGCCGACCATGCCTGCCCGACGCCGTCGGCTCCTTACGTGCGCGTTGCCGCCGACCGCGCGGCCGTGGTCGGCGGTCGCTCTAGAAACCAAGGATGTAACGGGGGTTTGTCCGCCCGCAATCAGCATCTCGTGATGACCACGCGTGGTTTGACCCCCCGGAGGCGCATACCTAAGCTCCCGCCGCCGATTCTGATGCGAAGGGCGCCGAATGAGCGGGCACGATCATGCCCACCACGATCATGGCCACGGGCACCAACATCGGCCCGCCAGCTACGGTCGCGCCTTCGCGATCGGGACGATCCTCAACGCGGGCTTCGTGGCGGCGGAAATCGTGTTCGGGCTGGCGGCCAACTCGGTCGTGCTGCTCGCCGATGCCGCGCACAATCTCGGCGACGTTCTCGGGCTGCTGATGGCCTGGTGGGCGGCGTGGCTGACCCGGCGGCCACCCACACCGCGACGTACGTACGGCTGGGGACGCAGCTCGATCATGGCGGCGCTGGCGAACTCAGTAGTGCTCCTGGTCAGCGTCGGCGCGATCGCCGTCGAGGCGGTGCGCCGGATCATCGAGCCCGAGCCGGTGGGCGAATTGACCGTGATCTGGGTCGCTGCGGCCGGCATCCTGATCAACGGCGGCACTGCGCTGATGTTCATGCGCGGCCGGGCGGGCGACCTGAACATCCGGGCGGCGTTCCTCCACATGGCCGGCGATGCCGGGGTGTCGGCGGGCGTGGTCGTCGCGGGGATCCTGATCGGCTTGACCGGCTGGCTGTGGCTGGACCCGGCGGCGAGCCTCGCAATCGGCGCGATCATCGTCGCCACCACCTGGGGGGTGCTGCGCGATTCGACCGATCTGGCGATGGACGCGGTGCCTGGCGGGATCGAGCACGAGGCGGTGGAAAATTATCTGCGCGGCCTGCCCGGCATCGTCGAGGTCCATGACCTGCACATCTGGGGCCTCAGCACCACGGACACTGCGCTGACCGCGCATCTGGTCTACGCCCGTGACGAGGACGGCCGCGGCGCGCTGGGCGCGATCGAAGTCGAGGTCCGCCGCCGCTTCCATATCGGCCACTCGACCTTCCAGCTGGAGACGGTGGCGGACGCCGAGGCCTGCCGTCTGCGGTCCGAGAGCGTTGTCTAGCGCCGCGGGCCAAGAGGGATCGGGAGAGACATGGACCTGCAGCTTGGCGGCAAGACCGCACTGGTGACGGGTGCCAGCATGGGGATCGGCCGCGCCATCGCCCGAGGCCTGGCAGCCGAGGGGGTGCGCGTCGCCGTTGTGGCCCGTCGGGGAGAGCTGCTGGCAAGCCTCGCCGAGGAGATCGCCGCCGCCGGCGGTCAACGGCCCGTGGCGATAGAGCAGGACATCATGGCCGAGGACGCCGCCGCCCGGCTGCGCGACCGGGCGCTCGCAGAGCTGGGGCGGGTCGACATCCTGGTGAACAACGCCGGCGGCAGCCGCGTGCTGCCGATCGACGCGCCCGAGGAGCGGTGGACCGAGGCAATCACGCTCAACTTCACTCGGCAGCGGCAGATCGCCCACGCTCTGCTGCCGCAGATGATCGAGCGGCGCTGGGGGCGGATCATCAACATCACGGGGAAATCCGAGCCCGAGCACCTGAACGCGGCCTTCGCGGCCAAGGCGGCGATGCACGCCTGGGCCAAGGGCCTGTCGCGCGAGGTCGGTCAGCACGGCATCACCGTCAACTCGATCCCGCCCGGGCGCATCATGTCGGAGCAGATCCGCCGCAACTATCCCGAAGACTACCGGGCACATTTCGCCGAGACGGAGATCCCGGTCCGCTTCTGGGGCGAGCCCGAGGATTTGGCGGTGATGGCGGTTTTCCTCGCCTCGCCGTTGGCCCGCTATGTGACCGGCGCGGTGATCCCGGTCGATGGCGGGCTGCGGCGCTACCAGTTTTGACGCCGTGCCGGCATCCCTTGCGGGTTTTGAGCGTTCCGGCTTAGCTCGGATCGTCCATTGGTCCGGGACGGAAAAGGGGATCGTGTCATGCGTAAGCATCTGGCCTGGGGCTTCGCTATCTTGTTCCTGTTGGGCGCGATGCCGCTGCTAAGCGGCTGCAACACCACGGCCGGCGCCGGCCAGGACATCTCCAACACCGGCCAGGCGATCACCAAGGGTGCGGACAAGCTGAAGCCCTGAGTTTCGCCCCGATCCTGATCCTGGGTTAGCATCACCCGCCGCACCGCGGTGCGGCGGGTGATGGCATCCGGGATAAGGAAAGGCATGATGCAACTTGGCCGATTGGGCGTCTGGTATTCCGCTGACCGGCTCGAGCCGGATCAGATCCCGTCATTCGTCGGCCTGGTCGAGGGGCTGGGCTACGACACGTTGTGGTATCCCGAGTTGCGCGGTTTCGAGTCGCTTTCGATCGCCGGCTACATGCTGGGCCACACGAAGCGCCTGAAGCTCGGCAGTTCGATCGCCAGCATCTACGCCCGCGACGCCTTCACCGCCCGGCGCGGGATGCTGACTTTGCGCGACCTCTACGACGATCGATTCATTCTCGGGCTCGGGGTCAGCCATATTCCGATGGTCGAGGGGCTGCGGGGCCATCAGTACGAGAAGCCGATCCCGGCGATGCGCACCTATCTCGACGGCATCGCCAAAGGCGAGGCCGGGTCGGAGGAGTGGCCCATCGCGGTCGCCGCGCTCGGGCCGAAGATGCTGGCGCTCTCGGCCGAGCGGTCGCGCGGGGCGCTGCCCTACAACGTCACGCCCGAGCATACGAAGCAGGCCAAGGCGATCCTCGGCCCGTCTAAATGGCTCGCCGTCGAGCAGAAGGTCTGCCTGGAGACCGACGCCGCGAAAGCCCGCGCGCTGGGTCGCAAGGAACTGGCCCGCTACATGGGCCTGCCCAACTATCGCAACAACTGGCTTCGCATCGGCTTCACCGAGGCCGAACTCGCCGATGGCGGCAATGACCGGTTCATCGACGCGATGGTCGCCTGGGGCGACGCCGCAACGATCAAGGGCAAGCTGCGGGCGCATTTCGACGCGGGTGCCACCCATGTCTGCCTCCAGCCGGTGCACGCGGACGGCGATTTCGCCGCGCGGGACGCGACATTGAAGGCTCTGGCGGATACCTGATGGCGTGGCTTAGCCGAACAGGTCGTGCAGCGCGATTCCAGGTGGATCGAGTTGCACGGGACCATCCCGGATGATTGTCGTGGCGATGGCGCCCGAGAGCTCTCGTCGATGGTGGATGACGGTGCGGTTCTCGGTCTTGACGATCAGGTAGTGCTCGACCGAGGGGAGCCGGAAATAGTCTTCGAGCTTGGCTCCCGCGTCGCGGGCGCGCGTGGACGGTGACAAAACCTCCACGACGAGCATGGGATCGGTCGCCTTGATCGCATCGTCGGGCAGCCGAGCGCCACAGCGAAGCATCGCGTCGGGCTCGTAGACCGTGTCGGCATCCACCGCCACGGCCATGCCGTCGGTGTACACCTCGCAGGGCAGCCCCGCCGCCTCCACGGCATCCGCGAGGCGCCGGGCGATCAGCAGCTTGACGCGGGCGTGTGCGGCCCGCTCCGGCGCCATGCCGACGATCTCACCGCCGGCGAGTTCGTAGCGTTCACCGTGTGGACGCTCCATTGCCCAGGCGATGAACTCATCGGCAGTCATGCGGGCGGGGGCACGTTCGGCCATACGGTCAGGATACCACGTTCCCGCCTGCGTCGTCAGTTGCCGTCCTGCACCGTCATCGTGGCAAGACGGGCGGCCTCGGGTCGGCGGTCGTGGCGAGACCAGAACAGGCCGATGGCGACCACGCCAGCCAGTCCGGCCGCCGCCATGATGACCAGCGCGAGACGCGGCCCGAACTGGTCGGCCAGCACGCCGATCAGCAGCAATCCGAGTGGGCCGGTGCCGATGCACACCGTGAGGATGCCCATGAGCCGCGAGCGCATGGTGGGCGGTGCCGCGGTGAGGATTATCGTCGATTGCAGATTGCTGAACGCCGCCGTGCCAAAGCCGCCGATCCAGAGCAGCCCGAGTGCCAACGAGAAGACTGGCGAGAACGGCATCACCATCAGGATGACAAGAAACAGCGCCGAGCCGCCGGCGAACTGCCGCCTATCGCCGAGCCGGACGTCCCAGCCGGCGAGCACCAGGCCGCCGATCAGGCAGCCGAACGGCTCGGCGGCCGCCAGCACGCCGACCAGGGCCGGCGACACGTCGAACACCTCCCGCCCGATCGGCGCGACAAGCGCCGTGTAGGCGAAGCCGCACAAATTCATCGCCACCGTGACGCCGAGCACGCACAACACCATCGTGTTGGCTCGCGCGAAGGCGAAGCCCTCGGCGAGATCGGCGGGTACGCGGGCCAGCCGTAACCGCTGCGGCGCCTGCTCGTGCCGGAGGCCGAGGACGAGGATCGTGCCCAGCAGGTACATGCAGGCGGAGAAGGCGTAGGCGCCCGGCAATCCGATCAGCTGGTAGCCGAGGCCGCCCAGCAGCGGGCCGACCATGCGGGTGGTCGAGCCCGTAACAGAGTCGAGCGCCATCGCCCGTGCGATCCGCCGGCCGGCAACCTCGCCCACCATGCGGCGACGGGTGGACATCTCGGTCGACCAGACGGTGCCGCTGACGAAACCGGCAAGCGCCAGATGCCACGGCTGCGCGATGCCGACGGCTGCGAGGCCCGCGACAACGGCGGCGGACAGAGCCGAGATCGCCAGGGCCGCCAGCAGCAGGTGCTTGCGGTCCACCGCCTCCGACACGACGCCGGCCAGCGCGCCGAACAGCAGCATCGGCATGGTTCGCGCCGCCGAGACCACCGCGACCGCCAGCCCCGAGCCGGTGACGTCGAGCGTGAACAGCGCGGCGGCGAGCACTTCCAGCCAGCGCATGGAATTGCCCGCGAGCCCGACCATCCAGAGGCGGAGAAAGCCGG
Source organism: uncultured Alphaproteobacteria bacterium (assembly GCA_963795435.1). Taxonomy (GTDB): domain Bacteria; phylum Pseudomonadota; class Alphaproteobacteria; order Acetobacterales; family Acetobacteraceae; genus JAFKFI01. The sequence continues at coordinate 192,954 of CAWCHV010000007.1, read as the reverse complement.
ACGAGCGCAGCAAATCGCGCAACTCGCTCTGGTCGGTGTGGGTCATCGCCGTCCGGCCGCCGGCAGCCTTCTCCTGGCGCGCGGCGCAGGCATGGCGTCTCCCTTCCCAAGCGGGAAGCTGGGGCCGGCGGCGCCGGGGTGTCAATCGGCAAGGGCAGGCCGCGATCAGACCAGTTGCATGGGGCTTCGTTCCCGTGTCTCATTGGATGCAGCGGGACCGTGGTTCGGAGGGAACAGGGCATGAACGACAGCGCGACACCCAATCGCTTCGACCGAGGCGTCGAGGATCTCGGCAACGTCGTCGAACTCGGGCATGTCAACGTGACCGTGCCCGATCAGCGGCTCGCCACCTTGTTCTATATCAGCGGCCTCGGGCTGACCCGCGATCCGTACCTGATGACCGGCATCGACAATATGTGGGCCAATGTCGGCCGCGCGCAGTTCCATCTGCCGGTGCGCGCGCCGCAGGTGGTGCGCGGCGTGACCGGGCTCGTGCTGCCCGACATCGACGCGCTGCTCGCTCGGCTCTCGGGCGTGAAGAAGCACCTCGAAGGCACCAAATTTGCCTTCCAGGAGACGGATGACGGCGTGATGACGACCTGCCCGTGGGGCAACCGCATCCGCTGCCACGCGCCGGACGAGGCGCGGTTCGGGCCGATGCGGCTCGGGATGCCCTATGTCGAATTCGACGTGCCCTCCGGCAGCCTGGAGGGCATCGTGCGGTTCTACCGCGAGATCCTGGAGGGCGCCGCCGACACCGCCCAGGACAAGAAGGGTCGCCACGCCCGCGCCGTGGTGGGCGACGGCAACGTGCTGATCTTCCGCGAGGCGGACACCAAGCTGCCCGAATTCGACGGCCATCACATCCAGATCAGCCTGGTGGATTTCTCTGGCCCGCATAAGCGGCTGCAGGAGCGTGGGCTGATCACCGAGGAGAGCGACCAGCACCAGTACCGCTTCCAGGACATCATCGACCCGGAGGATGGGCGCGTGATCTTCACGGTCGAGCATGAGGTGCGCAGCATGAAGCACCCGATGTACGCCCGCCCGCTGGTCAACCGCGATCCGACGATCAACAACCGGAACTACAAGCCGGGCCATCAGGAGCTGCCCTGGTCGGTCCCGCATCTGCACTAGCTCCGACGGGGCGCGGCGCGCCACGGCGCTTGCCAGGAGGAATCGGCCAACTCGCAGCGGCGGAGGGCGTTGTCGGAACGACATGCCCTGGCCCCTGCGCGTTTCCTCGCCGGCACCCATCTATCGAACGGCGACGCTATCTAGCGATGGCCGGCCAACGCTCATGAGGGGAATGGACTGATGGCGTCTGACATGGACCTGCTCTGCATCAACACGATCCGCACCTTGGCGATGGATGCGGTCCAGCAGGCCAATTCCGGCCATCCTGGCTCGCCGATGGGCCTCGCCCCGGCCGGCTATACGCTATGGAACGAGCGGCTGGCCTACGATCCGGCGGACCCGACCTGGGCCAATCGGGACCGCTTCGTGCTCTCGGTCGGACACGCCTCGATGCTGCTCTACGGCCTGCTGCATCTGGCCGACGTTCAGGCGACCGACGAGCGCGACCATCCGCGCGGGCGGAAAGCGGTAACGATCGACGACATCAAGCATTTCCGTCAGCTGGACAGCGTCTGCCCCGGCCATCCCGAATACCACATGACCTCGGGCGTGGAATGCACCACGGGGCCGCTCGGGCAGGGGTGTGCCAACAGCGTCGGCATGGCGATCGCCGAGCGCTGGATGGCGAGCCACTTCAATCGCCCCGGCTTTCCGGTGATCGACCACGACACCTACGCCTTCTGCGGCGACGGCGACATGATGGAGGGCATTTCGAGCGAGGCGGCGTCGCTCGCTGGGCATCTCAGGCTCGCCAATCTGTGCTGGCTGTACGATTCCAACCGAATCAGCATCGAGGGCTCCACCGCGCTCGCCTTCAGCGAGGATGTCGGGACGCGGTTTCTCGCCTATGGCTGGAACGTGCTGCGGGTGCGCGACGCCAACGACACGGACGCGCTGCGCCAAGCCTTCGACCAGTTTCAGGCGGAGCCCGGCCGGCCGACGCTCATCATCGTCGAGAGCCACATCGCCTACGGCGCCCCGCACAAGCAGGACACCAAGGAAGCGCATGGCGAGCCGCTGGGCGAAGAGGAAATCCGCCTCACCAAGCGCGCCTATGGCTGGCCGGAGGACGCCAAATTCCTGATGCCCGAGGGTGTATGTCGCCATTTCGCGGCGGGGATCGGGGCACGCGGGGCGCGGGCGAGGGCCGAATGGCAGGAGATGTTCGATCGCTACCGCGTGGCGCATCCCGATCTCGCACGCCAGTTCGAGACGATGCAGCGCCGCGAGTTGCCGGAGGGCTGGGACGGCGCGCTGCCGAGCTTCCCCGCCGATCCCAAGGGCATGGCCACCCGGGACAGTTCGGGCAAGGTGCTCAACGCGCTCGCCGAGCAAATCCCCTGGCTGCTCGGCGGTGCCGCGGACCTCGCGCCCTCGACCAAGACCAAGCTCGCATTCGCCGGGGCTGGTGAGTTCGAGGCGGGGCACTATAGCGGCCGGAACCTCCATTTCGGCGTGCGCGAGCACGCGATGGGCGGCATCTGCAACGGCATGGCGGTGTCGAACCTGCGCCCGTTCGGCTCGGGGTTCCTGATCTTCTCCGACTACATGCGGGCCTCGATCCGATTGTCGGCGATTTCGGAGCTGCCGGTTGCCTGGATCTTCACCCATGATTCGATCGGCGTCGGCGAGGATGGGCCGACGCATCAGCCGGTGGAACACCTCGCCAGCCTGCGCGGGATGCCCGGCCTGCACACGATCCGACCCTGCGACGCCAACGAGGTGAGCGAGGCGTGGCGCGTGCTGCTGCGCGAGAAGCACGGACCAACCTGCCTCGCGCTGAGCCGGCAGCCGCTGCCGACGCTCGACCGCGACAAATACGCCTCGGCGGCCGGTCTCGCGCGCGGCGCCTACGTGCTGGCGGATCCGCCGGACGGCGCCAAGCCGGAGCTGATCCTGATGGGGACCGGCAGCGAGGTGTCGCTCTGCGTCGGTGCCTACGAGACGCTAACCGCCGAAGGCGTTCGCGTGCGGGTGGTGAGTATGCCGTGCTGGGACCTCTTCGAGCAGCAGGACGAAGCGTATCGCCGCTCGGTGTTTCCCGACGACGTGCTAGCGCGCGTCGCGGTGGAGCAGGCCGCGACCTTGGGTTGGGATCGCTATGTCGGCCTGCAGGGCAAGATCATCGGAATGCACACCTTCGGCGCCTCCGCGCCGCTGAAGGCGTTGCTGGAGAGGTTCGGCTTCACCGCCGAGGGCGTGCTGAACGCCGCGAGAGAGCAGCTCGCGCGGCACGCGAGGCTGCAGAAGGCCGCGGAATAGATGCAGGAGATTTCGCCATGAACAAGCTGAAGCAACTCGAAGCCTGCGGCCAGTCGCCGTGGCTCGACTACGTGCGCCGCAGCCTCATCCGCAAGGGCGAGCTCAAGACGCTCATCGAGCGCGACGGGCTGAAAGGCGTCACTTCCAATCCGTCGATCTTCCAGAAGGGCATCGGCGAGTTGGATGAATACGCGGCCGATCTCCAGACCAAGCAGGACCAGGGCGACGATAGCCCGCAGGCGATCTATGAGCACATCGCCGTGGGCGACATTCGCGAGGCGGCCGACGTATTGCGTCCGGTGTACGACGCGACACAGGGCCGGGACGGATATATCAGCCTGGAATGCTCGCCCTATCTCGCCAACGACACCGACGCGACGATCGCCGAGGCGCGGCGGCTGTGGCGCATGGTGCAGCGGCCTAACCTGATGGTGAAAGTGCCCGCGACGCAAGCCGGAATGCCGGCGATCCGCACGCTGATAGGCGAGGGCATCAACATCAACATCACCCTGCTGTTCGCGATCTCCGCCTATGAACAGGTGGTCGAGGCGTATATCGCGGGTTTGGAGACGCTGGCGAAATCGCGGAGCGACCTGTCGCGCGTCGCCAGCGTGGCGAGCTTCTTCGTCAGCCGCATCGACACGCTGACCGACAAACGCATCGACGCCGCGATCAAGGAGGGCGGCGACAAGGCGGCGCTCGACGCGCTGCGGGGGAAAGTGGCGATCGCCAACGCCAAACTCGCCTATGTGCGTTACGAGGAATTGTTCAGCGGCGCTCGCTGGGCCGCACTGGCGGCCAAGGGCGCGCGCACGCAGCGGCTGCTCTGGGCATCGACCGGCACGAAGAACCCGAGCTATCCGGATACGCTGTACGTCGACACGCTGGTTGGCCGCGACACCGTGAACACCATGCCGCCGGCGACGATGGACGCATTCCGCGAGCACGGCACGCCGAGGCCCGACGCGGTCAAGGAGGATGTCGCGGGGGCGAGACGCACCCTCGCGGCGTTGCAACAGCACGGCATCTCGCTCGACGGCGTGACGGATGAGCTGGTGGTCGATGGCGTGAAGCAGTTCGCCGATGCGTTCGACAAGCTGTTCGAGACGATCAAGTCCCGCAGCGGCGAGATGCGCGAGCAGCGGCGCGCCGCGTCCTGAACGGGATGCGCGGAATGCCCGACCAGCAGGCGCCCGCCACCCGTGTCCTCGCCGTGCCGCCACGGCGCGAGGCGCATCCCCCCGGCCCGTGCGCAATGGTGATTTTCGGCGCGGGCGGCGATCTCACCAAGCGCCTGTTGATCCCCGCGCTGTTCAATCTCGCACGCACCAAGCTGATCCCGGACAATTTCGCCATCGTCGGCGTCGATATCGCCGAGCGCACCGTCGAGGATTGGCGCGCCAGCCTGCTCGACATGCTGAAGGGCTTCGTCGGCAATCCGGCGAGCGAGAGCCATGTCGAGCAGGTGGACCAGGCCACCTGGACCCGGCTGACGGCGCATATGTCCTACGTGCAAGGCGACCTCAACGATCCTGGTCTGTACGACAAGCTCAGCGAGCATCTGGAAGCGGTCGCCGGGCGGAACGGCACCGGCGGCAACGTGCTGTTCTATCTCGCCATTTCCGACCGGTTCTTCGCCACCGTGGTGGACAATCTCGGCCGCGCCGGTCTCGCGCATCAGGACGGGCATCGCTGGCGGCGGGTGGTGATCGAGAAGCCGTTCGGTCACAGCCTGGAGTCGGCCAAGGATCTCAACGCCCGCATCCTGAAGGTGCTCGACGAGAGCCAGATCTACCGGATCGATCATTTCCTTGGAAAGGAGACGGTCCAGAACATCATGGCCTTCCGCTTCGCCAACGGGCTGTTCGAGCCGATATGGAACCGCGACCGGATCGACCACGTGCAGATCACGGCGGCCGAGACGGTCGGCGTCGAGCATCGCGGGCGGTTCTACGAACGCACCGGAGCACTGCGCGACATGGTGCCGAACCATGTGTTCCAGCTGCTCGCGATGGTGGCAATGGAGCCGCCGGTCAGCTTCGACCAGCACTCCATCCGCACCAAGAAGGCCGACGTGTTCGCCGCGATCAAGCCGCTCGGAGCCGACGACGTGGTGCGCGGGCAGTACGGGTCAGGAACGATCGACGGCAAGCACGTGGTCTCGTACCGCGAGGAGCCGGACGTTGCGGCCAATTCCAACGTCGAGACCTACGTGGCGCTGCGCCTCAAGGTGGACAATTGGCGCTGGGCGGGGGTGCCGTTCTTCCTGCGGACCGGCAAGCACATGTCGCGCCGCACCACCGAGATCGCCATCCGGTTCAAGCAGGCGCCCTACGCGCCGTTCGAGGACACGCCGGTCGATGCGCTGCGGCCGAACTGGATGGTGCTGCGCATCCAGCCCGACGAGGGGATCTCGCTGCAATTCGAGGTCAAGCGGCCGGGGCCGGTGGTGCAGCTGGCACCCGTGCGGATGGATTTCCGCTATCGCGACTGGTTCCCGCCCGAGCCGAACGTCGGCTACGAGACGTTGATCTATGACTGCATGATGGGCGATGCGACGTTGTTCCAGCGGGCCGACATGGTGGAGGCGACCTGGCGCGTGGTGCAGCCGATCCTCGATCTGTGGGAAGTCACCACGCCAAGGCATTTCCCGAACTACGCCTCCGGCTCGGACGGACCGACCTCGGCGGATGCGCTGATCAAGCACAACGCGCCGCACCGGGCTTGGCGCCCGCTCGATCCGCCTGACGACCATCACGGCTGAAGGAGGATGGCATGAAGCCGGCACTCGGCACGCTGCGCGTGTTCGACGATCCGATCGCGTTGGCGCGCGCCGGCGCGGATTTGCTGCTGGAGCGCGCGCGGGCGAGCACCGGCCGGTTCGTGGTGGCGCTGTCGGGCGGCTCCACGCCAAAGCCGCTCTACGAAAGGCTCGCGCAACCGCCGATCCGCGACGCGCTGCCGTGGGACCGCGTGCATTGGGTGATGGGCGACGAACGCTTCGTCGACGTGGCGGATCCGGCGAGCAATTACGGCATGGCGTGCGCGACGTTCCTCTCCCACGTTCCCGCGCCCACGGCCAACCAGCATCCGGTGCCGTTCGACGGCCTAACGCCGGAGGAGGGTGCCGCGCAGTATGAGAAAGCGCTGCAACGGCTCTACGGTAGCGACACGCTGGAGCCGGGCCGTCCGCTGCTCGACCTCGATCTGCTCGGCATGGGCGATGACGGCCACACGGCGTCGCTGATCCCGGGTCAACCGGTGCTGGAGGAGCGCCGGCACTGGGTCGCGGCGGTCGAGCACGGGCGCTCCGAGCCGCGCGTGACGCTGACCTATCCGGCGCTCGAGAGCAGCCAGGTGACGGTGTTCCTGGTCGCCGGCGAGGGCAAGCGGGCGATGCTCGATCAGGTGCTGTCGGGCGGCAGCCAGGTCCCGGCGGCGCGGCTGCGGCCTCAAGGCGAGTTGCTGTGGTTCGTGGACCGCGCCGCCGCCGGCCGCTGGGCCGGCTGAGACGGTGAGCGATCAGGACGCCGCCAAGCGCGCTTCGGCCGAGGCGGCAGTAGCTCTGGTCGCGGACGGGATGCTGCTCGGCCTCGGCACCGGCTCGACCGCGTGGTTCGCCGTCGAGGCGCTGGGCAGGCGGGTGCGCGAGGAGGGTTTGCGCGTGACGGGCGTGCCGACATCCATCGTGACCGAGCAACACGCGGCGTCCCTCGCCATCCCGCTCACCGGACTTGCCGATGTTCCGGCGCTCGATCTGGCGATCGACGGCGCGGACGAGATCGAGCGGGGCACGCTGCGGCTCATCAAGGGGCTTGGCGGGGCGTTGCTGCGCGAGAAGATGGTGGCGCAGGCGGCGCGGCGCTTCGTGGTGGTCGGGGACGAAAGCAAAGTGGTCGACCGGCTCGGGGCGCATGTTCCCCTGCCGGTCGAGGTTATCCGGTTTGCTCACCAGGCGACCGCGCGGCGGCTGCCCGGCCGCCCGGTGCTGCGTAGGAGCAAGGACGGCGAGCCCTACGTCACCGACAACGGCAATCTCATCTACGACTGTTTCGATCTCGGGCCCAATGTCGATCCGGGCACCTTGCGCGTCGCACTTTGCGCGGTCGCCGGCGTGGTGGGAAACGGACTCTTCCTCGACGGCGTGGAACAGGCGATCATCGGTCTGCCGGACGGAAGCGTGCAGATACTTAGGCCGGCCAGAGGCTGAAGCCGGGGGCAACAAAGTGCCGCAGAACGGGCTGCGCGTCGTCGTGGTGATGGGCGTCTCCGGTTCCGGCAAGACGACGATCGGGCGGGAACTGGCCGCCGCACTTGGCTGGCGCTTCCAGGAGGGCGATGCGCTGCACCCGGCGGCGAATGTCGAGAAGATGCGCCACGCCATCCCGCTCACCGACGAGGACCGTTGGCCGTGGCTGCGCGCGATCGCCACCGTCATCGACGATTGGCGCGGGAATGGCGAGTGTGGCGTGCTGAGCTGTTCGGCGTTGAAGCGCGCCTATCGCGAGATCATCGTCGGCGCGCGGCCGGACGTGGGGCTGATCTATCTCCAGGGCTCGAAAGAGCTGATCGCGGCAAGGATGGCGGCGCGACACGACCATTTCATGCCGGTCGCGCTGCTGGACAGCCAGTTCAAGACGCTCGAGGAGCCCGGCCCGGACGAGCACCCGCTCGTGGTCGGCATCGGCAAACCGCCGGGGGAGATCGTGCGGGAGATCGTCGCGCGCATGGGCGAGCACGAATCCGCTCCGCCGGCGTGACGCCGCGAAGACGGCCCGTTACGATCGTCAGATGGAAACGGGGAAACAGCATGTGGCAGCCGAGCGAGCGCTATCCTGATCCGGCGGTGCGGATGCTCGATCCGAGTTTTGCTCAATACCGCCTCCCGCTCGCCTCCGTGGAGCGGCTCGCGCAGGGCTGCCGCTGGTCGGAGGGGCCGGTGTATTTCGGCGACGCGCGGTGCGTGCTGTGGAGCGACATTCCGAACAACCGCATCCAGCGCTGGGACGAGCCGACGGGCGCAGTCAGCACCTGGCGCCAGCCGACCAACAACGCCAACGGCAACACGCGAGACCGACAGGGCCGGCTCGTGACCTGCGAGCACGACGCGCGGCGGGTGACGCGCACCGAATATGACGGCGGCATCACCGTGCTCGCCAACTCGTACGACGGCAAGAGGCTCAACTCGCCGAACGACGTGGTGGTGAAGTCAGACGGCTCGATCTGGTTCACCGATCCGGTGTTCGGCATTCTCGGCTATTACGAAGGCCACAAGGACCAGTCCGAGGTCACGCCGAGCGTCTACCGCATCGACGGCCGCACCAGTCGGATCACGATGGTGGCGGACGACATCGAGGGGCCGAACGGGCTCGCCTTCTCGCCGGACGAATCCAAGCTCTATGTCGTCGCCTCGCGCGCTAGTCCGCGCAAGCTGATGGTGTACGACGTGGCGGCGGACGGGACGAAGCTGTCGAACGGGCGCGTGTTCATCGACGCCGGGCCAGGCACGCCGGACGGCTTCCGCGTGGATGTCGACGGCAATCTCTGGTGCGGCTGGGGCATGGGCGACACAGAGCTCGACGGCGTGCGCGTGTTCAACGCGAGCGGCGCGCCGATCGGCCATATCGAGTTGCCGGAGCGCTGCGCCAATCTGTGTTTCGGCGGACGCTACCGCAATCGGCTGTTCATGGCGGCAAGCCACTCGCTCTACGCTCTCTATGTGAACACCCAGGGCGCGCTCGGCGGCTGAGGAGGTGCCTCGACGAAGGGTCGCTGTTGGCGCTTGCCGCTGACGGTCAGGCAGGACGCCGTGCCTCCAGGACGAAATCGTATTTGAATGGCATCGTATCCCATACGGGGTATGATCCGGCGGCTCCTGCGAGAGAATGGACGATGAGGACATTCCAGGGACTGCTGCGCGTGCTGTTGATGGCAGCGGCCGCCGCCCTCGTTCTGGCGGCTCCGGCGCTGGCCCAAAATCCGGCCCAGCCGCCGGGCAACGACGGCAGGCGTATTGCACTCGTCATCGGCAATGGTGCCTACAGAAGCGTCGATCGGCTCGCCAATCCTGCGAACGACGCGAGGCTGATTGCGAGGACGTTGCAAAGCGCGGGGTTCACGCTGATTGGCGGCGGTCCACAGATCGACCTCGACAAGCGGCACTTGGACACCGCCGTGCAGCAATTCGGCCGCGCGCTGGTCGGCGCCGATGTGGCGCTGTTCTATTATTCCGGACACGGGATGCAAGTGCAGGGGGTGAACTGGCTCGTCCCGGTGGACGCGAACCCGAGCAGCCCGAAAGACCTCGACTTCCAGATGCTCGATGCGGGGCTGGTGCTGCGCCAGATGGAGGATGCGGGAACCAAGCTCAACCTGCTCCTCCTCGACGCCTGCCGGAACAATCCCTTCCTCCTCCGGGGTGTGCGCGGCTCGCAAGGCGGCCTCGCCGAGATGCGCGCGCCGGAAGGCACGCTGATTTCTTATGCCACGCAACCGGGCAACGTCGCGGCGGATGGTTCCGTTGGCCATAGCCCTTACACGGCAGCTCTTGCGGAGGCGATCAAGCGTCCGGGCGCGGATGTCTTCCAGATCTTCAACCAGGTTGGACTTCTGGTGAAGCAGACCACGGGCGGACAGCAGCAGCCCTGGCTCGCCTCCTCACCGATCTCCGGCAACTTCTACTTCTTCGGCCCTGTCCGGAACGGGCCCGTGACAATCATGGCGCCCGAGCCCGCCCCGGCCGTCAATCCAGATGCGGTGTTCTGGCAGGCAATCGCCAACAGCACCAACCCCGCCGACTTCGGTACCTATCTGCGGCGCTTCCCCAACGGTGCCTTCGTCGATCTTGCCCGCCAGCGCCTCGCTTCGGTGGGAAGCTCGCGCTTCGACGGCGCGTGGTCCGTGACCATCGCCTGCGACCCGATGCCGGACGGCGCGCTCGGTTGGATCACCACTTTCCCCGCGCGTGTCAGGGACGGTGTGGTGCATGGCGAGAGGGCCGTGGGCCCATCCACGGGCACCCTTGTGCTTGACGGCCAGATCCAGGCAGACGGAACCGCGCTGCTGCAAGCGGTCGGGCTGACTGGAAACGTCGCGTACAATCTCGGTCGGAGGGCTCCGGGTCAACCTTACCGGTTTCATGTCCAGGCAAGTTTCGATGCCGCGCATGGGACGGGCAAACGCCTGGAGCAACGCAACTGCTCGTTGTCCTTTGTGAGGGAATAATGGTCGGAGCGGACGCTACCGCAATCGGCTGTTCATGGCGGCAAGCCACTCGCTCTACGCTCTCTATGTGAACACCCAGGGCGCGCTCGGCGGCTGAAAGGAGCGTCTCGCATCGAACGGTTCTTCGGCCTCGCTGCGCACGGCACGTCGGTGCGGACGGAGGTGTTGGCGGGGGCGACCACGTGGCTGACGATGGCCTACATCGTCGTGGTCAATCCGCACGTCCTCGCCGCCGCCGGGATCGACCCGGGTGCGGCGTTCACCGCGACCTGCGTTGCCGCCGCGATCGGCTCGGCGGCGATGGGCCTGTTTGCCAACCTGCCGCTCGCCCTGGCGCCGGGGATGGGACTCAACGCCTATTTTACCTTCACCGTGGTGAAGGGCATGGGCGTCGCCTGGGAGACGGCGCTCGGCGCGGTTTTCCTCTCCGGCATCCTGTTCCTCGCGGTGAGCCTGTTCCGGGTGCGCGAGTGGCTCATCAACGCCATTCCACTGTCCCTCAAACTGGGCATCGGCGCGGGCATCGGGCTGTTCCTCGGCTTTATCGGGCTGCAAGGGATGGGGCTCGCCGTGGCCGACCCGGCCACGCTGGTCAGGCTCGGCTCGCTCGACGCGCCCTCGACGGCACTGGCCTGCGTCGGCTTTCTCGTCATGGCGGGCTTGGCGGCGAGGCGTGTGCCGGGGGCGATCCTGATCGGCATCATCGTCACCGCCGCACTCGGCGTCCCGTTCGGCCTGACACGGTTTCACGGGTTGGTCGATGCGCCTCCTTCGCTCGCGCCGACCTTCCTGCGGATGGATCTGCCGGGCGCGCTCCGGCTCGGCATCCCGGCCGTGGTGCTGACCTTCTTCCTGGTCGACGTGCTCGACAATGCCGGCACGCTGATCGCGACGACGCAGCGAGCCGGACTGATGCGGCCGGACGGCTCGGTGCCGCGGCTGCGCGAGGCGCTACTCGCCGATAGCGGCGGGGCGATGCTGGGCGCCGTGCTCGGCACCAGCACGACGACGAGCTACATAGAGAGTGCGGCGGGCATCCAGGCGGGCGGGCGCACCGGGCTGACCGCGCTGGTGGTGGCAGTGCTGTTTCTGCTGGCGCTGTTCTTCGCGCCGCTCGCCACTTCCATTCCGGGCTTCGCCACCGCGCCGGCGCTGGTGTTCGTCGCCTGCCTGATGGCCCGCGCCCTCGCCGAGGTGGGCTGGGATGACGCGACCGAATACGTCCCCGCCGTGGTCATCGCCATCGCGACACCGTTCAGCTTCTCGATCGCGACCGGCATCGGCCTCGGCTTCGCCGTCTATGTGGTGGTGAAACTGATCGCCGGACGCTGGCGGGAAATCGCCGGAGCGGTGTGGGTGATCGCGGCCGTGTCGGTCCTGCGGCTCGTCGTGTAATGCTCAGCCGCCGCGCAGGCGCGAGCGCTCCTTGGCGACCCGATGCAGCCAGATCCCCGCCGCCGCGAACGCGAGCAGCGCGCTGCCGAGTATGGCGGCACTCTGCCAGTCGCCTTCCTGCAGCCGCTCGATCGACAGGCCGGCGAACTGCGCCGGCAGCACGTGGACCGGCGCCCACACGAAGGCCGAGCAGACATTCGCCAGCAGGAAGCGGTTGCGCCGCATCCCGGCCATCCCCGCGATCAGCGGCACCGTCGAGCGCAGCACCGGGACGAAGCGGCAAAGCGCGACGCTCATCGTGCCGTAGCGCTGAAAGAAGGCCTCCGCGCGCGCCATCAGATAGGGCCGCGTGGCGAACGGCCACACGCCGCGCAGATGGCCGCTGTAGCGGTGGCCGAGCCAGAACGAGATGCCGTCGCCGATGATCGCGCCGAGGATCGAGACGATCAGGATGGGCGCCATCGGCAGGCCGGCCATCGCCGCCGCGCCCGCGACCGCCATCATGATCGGCGTGCCGGGCACCAGGATGCCGAGCACCGCCACCGCCTCGATGATCGCCGCGGCGAACGCGATCAGGATGGCGAGGCCAGGATGCTGCGCGACCAGGTCGGCCGCCTGCGCGATTACGTTCCACATAGGCACGTTCCACATGGGCACGTTCCACGCGGGTCGATCTCGCAAGTGCAGCAAAGCTGCGCCGGATTGGAAATGTATGAAATTTCGCTAATCATCTCAGAGTTGAGCGTAACACATTGTTGCCGCCGTGCGGAACCCCTTTCGGCCCCTTGCTGTCCCGGCTTTCCCGCGTCAGGCCGGGCGCGTAAACCGGGCTAGGGCCGGCTCTCGGAGGGAAACGGAGGTGGAATCGGTCGATTGCGTGGTGGTCGGCGCGGGCGTGGTCGGGCTGGCAGTCGCCCGGGCGCTGGCGCTGGCGGGCCGCGAGGTGATCGTGCTCGACGCCGCCGAGGGGATCGGCACCGAGACCTCCTCGCGCAACAGCGAGGTGATCCACGCCGGCATCTACTACCCGGCCGGCAGTCTGATGGCGCGCTTCTGCGTCGCGGGCCGCCGAGCGCTCTACGCCTACTGCATCGAGCACGGGGTGCCGTTCAGCAATTGCGGCAAGCTGATCGTCGCGACTTCGGAGGCCGAGGATGGGATGCTCGCCGCGATCAAGCGCCGGGCGGAAGTGAACGGCGTCGAGGGAATGCGGGTGCTGCCGGGCGCCGAGGCGCGCGCGCTGGAGCCCAACCTCGCCTGCACCAGCGCGCTGCTCTCGCCCACCACCGGCATCGTCGACAGTCACGCTTTCATGCTCGCTCTGCAAGGAGACGCCGAGAACGCCGGCGCCGTGCTGGTGTTCCACAGCCCGGTCGAGGCGGCGCGCGCGGCGGGCGGCGGGGTGGAGATCGACGTCGGCGGGACCGACCCGATCAGCCTGCGCTGCCGGCTGCTGGTCAATTCCGCCGGCCTGCACGCGCCCGCGCTCGCGGCGCGCATCGCGGGGATGCCACGGGATCGCGTGCCGACGGCCTACTACGCCAAGGGCAATTACTTCACCCTGTCCGGCCGCTCGCCATTCTCCCGGCTGATCTATCCCGTCCCGGTGCCGGGCGGGCTCGGCGTGCATCTGACCATCGACCTCGGCGGGCAGGCGCGGTTCGGGCCGGACGTGCAGTGGATCGACGGCATCGACTACACGGTCGATCCGGCGCGTTCGAAGAGCTTCTACGCCGCCGTCCGGCGCTATTGGCCGGCGCTGAAGGACGGCGCCTTGCAGCCGGGTTATGCAGGCATCCGGCCCAAGATCGTCCCGCCGGGCGCGGCCGGGCAGGATTTCGTGGTGCAGGGGCCGCAGACGCATGGCGTGCCGGGGCTGATCAATTTGTTCGGCATCGAGAGCCCCGGCCTAACCGCGTCGCTCGCACTCGCTGATTTCGTGGTGGAGGTGTCGCGGACGGGATAATCCCAGCGGGCACCATCCACTGATCACTCAGGTTGGTAGTTGGACCCGCAGAATGTATGCTCCCTCACCGTTCAGCAGACCATTCAGTCCTAAAATAAAGTCGGCGATGGGAACAAGACGTGGGCGCATCGAAACATATTGCTCAGTCACACGACTCTCCGGAAATCCTGTCTGGACCCGCGGCCGAACGGACTGTCCGGTGCTTCCTCCGGCGTTGCGGACGCGCCCGGCTCGCTGTCGCCTACTGGGGCGCTGGCGCGGCGCGTCGGCTCGGGCTGGCGGAGGCGGTCGCCAATGGGTCGGATATCGAGATAATCTGCGACGTTCTCAGTGGCGGTTGTAACCCGGACGAGGTGGCGGAGCTAATTGGCCTCCTGGGTTCCAAAAAGGTCAGGTCCAAGGACGGCCTGCATGCGAAGGTTTGGATCACCGACAAAGGTTGCTTATTGGGGTCGTCCAACTCCTCCGCAAACGGTCTGGGACACGAAGGCGACGAAACGCGAGGATTGATCGAAGCTAACCTCGCCTACGGCTCGCCTTCCGAGGGTGCGTTGGCCGCCTGGGATAATTGGTACGAACAAAACGCCAGCAGGGGTTCGCAACCGGTCAGCGATGCTATGCTCGAAATCGCTCGCGAGCGCTGGCTGTCCAGGCGGAGCATCCGAGATGGAGCGCCCAATACGGGGCGGGCTAACGGCTCGCTACTCGCAATGCTGGTCTCGGATCCGGGATATTTCCAGGACAAGCCCTTCGAGGTCGCGATTTATAGCCAGGCGGAACTATCGGCAGTGGCCGAGGACGGCCTGGCGAGCGCTCAGGCGGCGCTCGGGATCACCGATGGCAGCCTGCTCTGCTACGAGCAGTGGCGCCTGGCCCCGGGCACCTACGTCCTCGACATGAATTGGGATGCCAAGGCGCGGAATGCGACGTCTCCCGGCTTGTGGCGTATCCTGACCGACCGCCCCTACCGGCGGCTCAAGGGGACATCGATAACGCTTTGCATGAAGGCTCGCGCCTTCGAGGGCCTGACGATCAAGGGTGAAGGGCCGAAGGTGACTAGGCTCGCATCGCAAGTCATGAGGGCGTCGGGCGAGAACGAGCTATTTGTCTCCGGCGAGAAGTTCGGGCGGCTTCTGGCCGCCGTGTCTTGATCGGTCCCGCAAGCGGGCCGGCGCGGTTGCAAGATGGAATAGGCCGATCCCTTCGCTTCCCATGCTCTCGCCCGAGGAGTGGCAGGCGGTCCGGCTGACCCTGGCGGTTGCGGCGCGGGCGGTCGGGTTCGGGCTGCCGGTCGCGGTGCTCACCGCGTGGCTGCTGGCGCGCACCCGGTTTCCCGGCCGCCCCGTGCTGAACGCGTTCGTGCATCTGCCGCTGGTGCTGCCGCCGGTGGTGACGGGGTGGCTGCTGCTGATCGTGTTCGGCATCCGCGGGCCGCTCGGCTCGCTGCTCGACGAGTGGTTCGGGGTGCGGCTGGTGTTCACCACGGCGGGCGCCGCGCTGGCCTGCGCGGTGATGACCTTCCCGGTGATGGTCCGCGCCGTCCGCCTCACGCTCGAGGCCGCCGATCCCGGGATCGAGGAGGCGGCGCGCACGCTGGGGGCGGGGCGGCTGGATCGGCTGTTCAGCGTCACGCTACCGCTGGCCTCGCCCGGCATCCTGATGGCCGCCATCGTCGGCTACGCCACCTGCCTCGGCGAGTTCGGCGCGGTCATCACCTTCGCGGCCAACATCCCCGGCGAGACGCAGACCCTGCCGTTGGCGATCTACGCGGCATTGCAGGCGCCGGGCGGCGAGGCGAGGGCGGCGACCTTGTCGCTGGTCTCCATCGTGCTCGCACTCATCGGGCTGCTGCTGTCGGAGTGGGTGGGCCGCCGGCTCAACCTGGCGCTCGGGCGGTGAGTTTTTCGCTCCTCGTGCGCCATCGCTTTCCCGGCATCGGGATCGACGCCGCGTTCGAGGCTCCCACCCCCGGCGTGATCGCGCTGTTCGGCCCGTCGGGCGCCGGCAAGTCCACCATCATCAACGCCGTGGCCGGGCTGCTCCGTCCCGATCTTGGTCGCATCGTGCTGGACGATGAGGTGCTCGCCGATACCGCGTCCGGCGTCTGGCTGCCGCCCGAGAAGCGGCGGATGGGGCTCGTGTTCCAGAACGCGCGGCTGTTCCCGCACATGTCGGTCGCGACGAATCTGCGCTTCGGTCTGCGCCGCACGGTACCTGGACGCATCGGCTTCGAGGAGATCGTGGCACTGCTCGGCATCGGCGGATTGCTGGGGCGGAAGCCGCGCACGCTGTCGGGCGGCGAGCGGCAGCGGGTTGCGATCGGCCGCGCGCTGCTTGCCCAACCACGCCTGCTGCTGATGGACGAGCCGCTGGCAAGCCTGGACGCAGCCCGCAAGGCCGAGATCCTGCCCTTCCTCGGTCGCCTCAAATCGGCGCTGCGCATCCCGATCCTCTACGTGACCCACGCGCTCGAGGAGGTGGTGCAACTGGCCGATTCCCTGGTGCTGATCGAGGCCGGGCGCGTGGTCGCGGCGGGTGACCTGTCAGATATCGCGGCCCGCTCGGACCTGCCGCTGGCGCGGCGCGACGATGCCGGCGCGGTGCTGGCCGCCCGCATCGCGGCGCATGACCGCGAGCATCGGCTGACCCGCCTCGATGCCGGCGGCGCGATCTTCTGGGTGCCGCTCATCGACGCCGCGCCGGGAACCGGCATCCGCATCCGCATTCCGGCCCGCGAGGTGATCCTCGCCCGCCAGGCGCCGGAGGCGATCAGTGTGCACAACGTGATCCTCGGCGTCACCCGCGCCATCGCCGAGGACGCGCCGCGCCGCGCCGCGCTGGTGGAGATCGCCTTGCCGCACGGCGCGCTGCTGTCCCGCGTGACGCCGGACGCGGTGGCGAAGCTGGCGCTGGCGCCCGGCACTCCGGTGCTGGCGCTCATCAAGTCGATGACCATCGAAGTGCTCGTTTCGTGACGCGGGTGCGTGCATTGGTGTATGACCCATCCGTGCCGCGTTCGGGGGAAGGCGCGTGCGAGGGATGCTCCGGGCAACGGCCGACCGCATGGAATGGTGCCTGTGATGCCTGACAACGCACCCGACAACTCGCCGCATCCGACCGCGAGCGTGGTCGGCCGGAGCGAGCGGCGGCGCTGGCGAGTGCCGGCGATCTGGATCATTCCGCTGGTCGCCGTGCTGATCGGTGCGTGGCTGGCGTGGGATACGCTGTCCAAGCAGGGGCCGACCATCACCATCTCGTTCCAGAGCGCCGAAGGATTGCAGGCGGGGCAATCGCAGCTCAAGTTCAAGGACATCGTGCTCGGCACGGTGCAGCGTTTCACCCTCTCGGACGATCACCGGCACGTGCTGGTCCGCGTGGCGACGACGCGGCAGGCCGTGCCCCTGCTGACCGAGGGAACATCGTTCTGGGTGGTCAAGCCACGCCTGTTCGCCGGGAGCGTCTCCGGGCTCGATACGCTGCTGTCCGGCGCCTACATCCAGATGCGGCCGGCCCAGGGCGGCGTCCGGGCGGCGAAACGTGATTTCGTCGGTCTCGAGGATCCGCCGGTGCTCGATTCCGAGGTGCCCGGCCGCACCTTCCTGCTCAAGGCCGACCGGCTCGGTTCGATCAGCCTCGGCTCGCCGATCTTCTTTCGCGACCTCACGGTGGGCGAGGTGCTCGGCTGGGATCTGGGTGACATGGCGTCGAACGTGACCATCCACGCCTTCGTGCGCGCTCCGTTTGACCAGTACGTGCATGACAACTCGCGATTCTGGAACGCCTCCGGGGTGAGCGTGAAGCTCGGCGGCAGTGGCGTCGAGGTGCAGGTCGAATCGCTGCGCGCGATCTTGCTGGGCG
This sequence comes from uncultured Alphaproteobacteria bacterium, assembly GCA_963795435.1. Lineage (GTDB taxonomy): Bacteria > Pseudomonadota > Alphaproteobacteria > Acetobacterales > Acetobacteraceae > JAFKFI01. Next base: position 175,112 of record CAWCHV010000007.1, on the reverse strand, counting down.
GCATCGCCTTCGAGACGCCGGAGGAGAAGACCCCAAGCCCGGTGAGCGCCGAGAGCCGCGAATTCCCGCTGTACGCGAACCTGGAGGCGGCCCAGGGCGCCGGCTATGGCCGCCGGATCGAGTTCGTTGCTTACTTTCCCGGCTCGGTGCGTGGCTTGGCGGTGGGTGCCGACGTCACCCTTCACGGCCTGAAGATCGGCACCGTGAAGGACGTCAGCCTGACCTACGACGCGGCCAAGGACGAGATTCTTGCCCCGGTCCGCTTCATCGTCGAGCCGGGCCGCTTCCTCGGGGCCGGCAAGCAAGTGAAGGCGGATCCCGCTGCCGCCGTGGACGAGCTGGTGGCGCGCGGGATGCGGGTGACGTTGCAGAGCGCCAATCTGATCACGGGGCAGATGCTGGTGGCGCTCGAATTCAAGCCCGACGCGCCGCCGGCGAGCGTGGGCCGCGAGGGGGACGCTTTCGTGGTGCCGACGATCGACAGTGGCGGGTTCGCCGGGATCGAGGCGGGAGCGGCGGCACTGCTGGCCAAGGTGAACACCATCCCGTTCGACGAGATCGGCAAGAATCTCGGCCAGACCATGCGAGGGCTGAACGACGTCGCGAATGGGCCGCAGCTCAAGCAAGCGCTGACGTCGCTCGCCGCGACGATGACCTCCGTGCAGGAGACCGTGCGCAAGCTTGACGCCGGGATGACGCCAGTGCTCAAGCGGCTGCCCGATATTTCCGCCGACTTGCAGAAGACGATGGCGCAGACCAACAAGCTCGCGTCCTCGCTGGAATCCGGCTACGGCGACAACACGCGGTTCAACCGGGACCTCGAACGGCTGCTCGTGCAGTCGAACGAGGCGATGCGCTCGATCCAGTCGCTAAGCGACCTGCTGACCCGCCACCCCGAGGCGCTGATCCGCGGCCGCACCAATCAAGGGACGGAGTAGGTGATGCGACTTTGGCTGGCTCCGGTGCTGGCGGTCGCGTGCCTTGCCGGCTGCACGTCGACCGAACCGGCGCTCTACACCATCCCGGCGGTGCACGGCGTCGCCGTGGCCGGGGCGCCCAAAATCGTGCTGCTCCGTCAGATCGCACTGGCGCGCTTCCTCGATCGCCAGCAGATCGTCCGCTCCTCGGAGAACTACCGGCTAGAGGTGCTGGCGAACGACTGGTGGGGCGAGCCGCTCGGCGCGATGCTCAGCCGGGTGCTGGTCGAGGAATTGAGCCAGCGTCTGCCGGGGAGCTCGGTCTATGCCGAGAGCGGCGCGGTCTCGGTGAGCCCCGATGCGACGGTCGAGCTCAACGTCCAGCGGCTCGATGCGGACGCCGCCGGCAATGTGGTCCTCGCGGCGCAGGCGGCGGTGGTGTTCGAGCGGCGGCGGAACGCGCCGGTGACGCGGAATTTCCGCTTCGTCGTGCCACGGCCTACCGCCGACGTGCCGGGCGAGGTTGCCGCGATCAGCACCGCCGTCGGTCAGCTCGCGGATGGGCTGGCGACGATGCTGCGGCGATAGCGCGTGGCGCACGAGACCCGCGCCATGACCGATGCGGTGACCCGGCGCGAGCTGCGGGAATGCCCAGGCTGCGGACTGTTCCAGATCCTGCCGCCGCTGGCCCCCGGCATGGCGGCACGCTGCTCGCGGTGCGGCACCACGCTGCGGCGCGCGCGCACCGACCCCCTTGGCCGGGGCCTCGCGCTGACCTTGGCGGCGCTGGTGCTGCTGACGGTGATGTGCACGACGACGCTGATGACGGTATCCACCGCCGGGATCGTGCACGGCGCCAACCTGTTGTCCGGGCCGGAGGAGCTTGTCCGGCGCGAGATGTCGGTGCTCGCCGTCGCCGTCGTGTTCACGACCCTGCTGGCGCCGTTCGGCAAGCTGCTCGGCACCGCCTACGTGCTTGCCGGATTGCGCCTGAAGAACCCGCCGCGCCATCTGCGTCGGGTGTTCGTCGTGGTGGAGCGGTTGCGTCCCTGGTCGATGATCGACGTGTTCGTGTTCGGCGTGTTCGTCGCCTACGTGAAGCTCGGCGATATCGTCCACATCTCGCTCGGCATCGGTGTGTATGCGCTGCTGTGCCTGACCTTCGTGGTGGTGTGGTCGGACGCGGTGCTCGACCCCCATGCCGTGTGGGACGCGCTGGACCGCGAGTCGCCCGACGGCGTGCCGATCCGCCGCGCCGTGCCGCTGCAACATCGCGTGTCCGACGCCATCGGCTGCGAGACTTGCGGGCTGGTGAGCGCGCCGGTACCGCACCAAACCCATGACGCCGCCGCGCGCTGCCCGCGCTGTGCCTCGGCGCTGCACGCCCGCAAGCCCGACAGCATCGCGCGCACCTGGGCGCTGGTGATCGCGGCGGCAGTGCTCTACGTGCCGGCCAACTACTATCCGGTGCTGACCGTGATGCAGCTCGGCGCGGGTTCCCCGAGCACCATCTTGGGCGGCGTGAGGGAGCTGATTGCCTCGGGCATGTATCCGCTGGCGGCGCTGGTGTTCTTCGCCTCCATCGCGGTGCCGATGCTGAAGCTGGTCGGGCTGAGCGTCATGCTGACCGCGACACAGGCCCGCCGCTCCGGCCGGCTGCGCGACCGGACGCGCCTGTCTCACGTGGTCCGCTGGATCGGCCGCTGGTCGATGATCGACATCTTCATGGAATTGCTGCTCGGCGCGCTGGTGCGGTTCGGCACGATCGTCACGATCGAGCCCGGCGCCGGGGCGGTCGCGTTCTGCGCCGTTGTCATCCTCACGATGTTCGCCGCGGAAACCTTCGACCCACGCCTGATGTGGGACGCCGCGGAAGAGGCGGCCCCGCGCCCCGCTCCGGCGGCGGCCCAGGCAGTCTGAGCGACCCAGTCCCCGCTTGGCGGCGGCGTGCATCCTGGGGTAAGGCTCATGTTCAATTTGCACGCGAGATGACATCGATGCGTTTCGGTCTATCCGCCGTCGCTTGCCTGCTGATCGCATCCCTCGTTGGTTGCCAGCGGCCTCCGGCACCCTCCGCCAGCCTGCCGCCGTTGATGACCACGGTGTTCGACGGGACGTACCGGGTCACGATGAGCGTCGCCAAGGTCGGTTCGGGAGCCGACCCGACCTGGTGCCAGACGCGGCCGCCCGAGACACTCAGTGTCGCTGCGGACCAGTTCAACTTGGCGCTGCCGCACCCCAACGTGCCGGGCAACCCCACTCCGACGTTCGCGGTAGCCATCGCGCCGGACGGCTCGTTCAATGCGCCGAGCGTGGATGGCACGGCGTCCTTCTCCGGCCGGTTCAGAGGCACGCATATGGAGGGCGTCGTCAACATGACGGGTTGCCAGTACGCGGTCTCGGCCAACCGGAGCTAGCAAGCCTGGAGCGCGATCCGCCCTTTCGGGCGTCGATCGGGCGCGTGTATCATGTCGGAAACGTGACACGGTCTCCGCCCTCGGAGGCCGGGATCGCGAAGCAGGGAAGGTGATCGGTTTGGATCGATTGAAGGACAAGGTGGCGGTGGTCACGGGGGGCTGCTCCGGCATCGGCCTCGCGACCGTTGAGCTGTTCGTTGCCGAGGGGGCCCGGGTGGTGCTGGCCGACGTGCAGGACGACAAGGGCGCGGAGGTCGAGCGCCGGTTCAACGGACAGGTCCGCTACCAGCGCTGCGACGTGACCGAGGAGAGCGCCATCGAGGCCGCGATGCAGGCGGCGGCAGATGCGTATGGCGGGCTCGATGTGGTGTTCAACAATGCCGGGGCCGGCGGCGCGCGCGAGCGGATCGACGAGATCGGCGGCGAGGCGTGGGACCGCACGCAGGCCCTCCTGCTGCGCTCGGTGGCGCTCGGCATCCGCCATGCCGTACCGCACATGCAGAAGCGCGGCGGCGGCGCGATCGTCAACACCGCCTCGATCGCCGGATTGCAGGCAGGCTACGGGCCGATCGCCTATTCGGTCGCCAAGGCCGGGGTGATCCATCTCACCACGGCGGCGGCGGCGGAACTGGCGCGGCATCGCATCCGGGTCAACGCGATCTGTCCCGGCTACATTCTTACCGGCATCTTTACCGCGAGCAGCGGCATCGGCGGCGAGGCGGTGGAGCAGGTGAACGCGGCGCTCGGCGATCTGGCGCCGCACGCGCAGCCGGTCGCGAAGGCAGGCTCGCCGCGCCATATCGCAGAAGCGTGCCTGTTCCTTGCCTCCGACGCGGCCGAGTTCGTCACCGGCACGCATCTGGTGGTCGATGGCGGCATCACCATTGGCCCGCGCACGGCGTGGGACCCGAACACGCCGTCGCCGATCCGCGCGGTGCTCGAGAAGGCGCGCAACAAGGCATGACACAGGAGAACACGATGGCGGACGCCGGCAAGCCCGGTCAGCCGGACGACAAGGTGCCCACCGGTCTTGCGTTGACCGCGCTCAATCCGACGTTCCGCGATCATCCACACACCGTGCTCGACCGGCTGCGCGCCGAGGAGCCTGTGCATCGCGACCGCCAGTTCGACCGCGTATTCCTGTCGCGCTACGAGGACGTGCGCGCGGTAACGAGCGATCGCAGCCTCGCGGTGGACCCGCGCAAGGCGCGCGAAACCGCGTTCTCCCGCGTGGTGCTGCGAGTGCGCGGCGACGCGCCGTTCGAGCCGACGATGCTGCATCTCGACGACCCCGACCACAAGCGGATGCGCGGGCTGGTGAGCCAGGCGTTCAACCAGCGTTCGATCGAGGCCTACCGTCCGCGCGTTCGCGCCGTCGCGGAGGGGCTGCTCGACCGGGTCGCGGACAGGCCGGCGTTCGACGTCATCGAGGATTACGCCGCCCCGCTGCCGACGATCGTGATCGCGGAAATGCTCGGCGTCGATCCGGCGCACCAGGCCGATTTCAAGCGCTGGTCCGACACGCTGGCGCACAGCTTCAACCCGGTGCGCACGCCGGACCAGGAGGCCAGCCTGCAATGGGGGCAGAACAGCCTCAACGCCTATTTCAAGGCGGCGGTCGATGCGCGCCGGGTGAAGCGCGGCACCGATCTGGTGAGCGCGCTGGTCGGCGCGGAGGAGGACGGCGATCATCTCTCCGAGCGCGAGATCATCGTCACCTGCAATCTTCTGCTCGCGGCGGGCAACATCACCACGACCGATCTGATGGGCAACGGCGTGCTGGCGCTGCTGCGCCACCCGGACCAGCTGCAAAAGCTGCGCGACAATCCCGACCTCGCGCGCAACGCGGTGGAGGAGATGCTGCGCTATGATCCGCCGGTCGCGCAGACCAGCCGCATCACCACGGCGCCGCGCGACATCGGCGGCGTGGCGCTGGAGAAGGGCGAGTCCGTCACCTGCTCGCTGCTCGCAGCGGGGCACGATCCGGCGGTTCATGCCGATCCCGACCGCTTCGATATCGAGCGCGCCGATCCGCGTCATCTCGCCTTCGGCGGGGGTTTGCATTTCTGCCTGGGCGCGCCGCTCGCCCGGGCGGAGGCGCAGATCGCCATTCCGCTGCTGTTCGAGCGCTTTCCGCATCTGCGGCTCGATCCAGACAGGCAAGTGGAGCGCAAGGACGCGCCGGTGTTCAATGGCGTGAAGGCGCTGTGGGTGCGGACTTCGTAACCCCCTCACGAACTTTCGCGCTTGCGGTCACGAAAGTAGCTCCACATGAAACGAACCTAGTTGAACAGGCGAGCCGGGCGGAACGGCGACAGCTCCGGCCGGTCGTGGCCGCTCAGGATTTCATCGGCCACGGCGATCCCGAGGAACGGCGACAGCGTGACGCCGCTATGGGTGACGGCGACGTAGCAGCCCTCGGTGCCGGGCATCCGGCCGATCGCGGATAGTCCGTCGCGTGGGATCGGCCGGATGGCGATGCGCGTGGCCTCGGGTGCCACCGGGCCGATGCCGGGCAGCAGCCGCGTCGCGCGCGCGACGAGATCGCGGGCCTCGGGACTGCCGGGGCCGGGATCGCGCGGCTCGGTGAGGAGAGTGTCGGTTTCATCCCGGTGCAGCAACAGCCGGCCCGCGCCGTCGGGGCGCATGTGGCAGACCGGGTTGCGGACGACGCGGCTCAGGCTGCTCGCGACCGGCGGCGTGAACACCAGGAAACCGACCGTCGGCGCGAGCGGCAGACGCCGATCGTCCGGGCCGAGCCGGTCCGCCCAGCGACCGGCGCAGTTCACCACCATGTCCGTCTCGTGCAGCGCGCCGTCACCGGTCCTGATGCCTGTGACGCGGCCGGCGCGCGACACCAGCTCGGTCACCCCGAGACCGCAGGTGAGACGCGCACCGTGCCGCCGTGCCGCCGTGAGCATGGCGTGCGCGTACGACACCGGATCGAGCCAGCCCTCGTCGGGAAAATACGCGATGGGCGCGTCGCCCGCCGCTCGCCGGTCGAGGTCGGGCTCCAGCGTCGCGAGGTCACGCGGCGTGATCCACTCGGCAGGGTAGCCCCAGGCGCGCAGCCGTTCGATCTTCTCCCGCTGAGCGGCCTGACCTGCCGCGTCCTCCCACTCGATGCTGCCGCCGCCGTGCCACCAAGGTGTCGCGCCGAACTCGTCCCCTAGTGCGGCGTGCGCTCGCATCCCGGCGACGTTGAGGTCGTGATAGGCGCGCGGCGTCTTGTTGTTCGCGTTGGTCCAGGCGAAGCTGCTGCCCGAGGTACCGCCGCCGACGCGGTCGCGCTCCAGCACGCTCACCGCCGCCCCACCTTGCGCGAGCCGGTACGCGACCGACGCGCCGACCACGCCCGCGCCAATGACGATCACGCGCATCGCGCTCTCCTGCTGCTCGATGCCGGTTTGACAAGGTACGGCGCCACCCGGAAAGTACGCGGCGGAGTGGCACGGAGACCGTCATGATCCTGACTGCGGATAGCGAGATCGCGCTCCGGACCAATCGGCGGCGCGCCAACGAAGGGTGGAACACATTGTTCCTCGGCTCCAACCGCTTCACCCGCAAGGAGACCGATCCGCTGCCCGAGCCGGGCGCGCTGTACCCTGTGGCTTTCCTGGTGGAGAAGGAGGCCGGCGCGGTGGTGCGGCCGCACTTCCATCACGCCGAACAATTCCAGGTGGTCGTGGGTGGCAGTGGCAGCTTCGGCACGCACGCCGCCGCCGCCGTCACCGTTCACTACACGGACCCGTACTCCGCCTACGGTCCGATCCGCGCGTCCGGCAAGGGCATCCAGTGGTTCACCTTGCGCAGCGCCTGGGACCCCGGCGCGCGCTACATGCCGGCCTATCGCGACGAGCTGCGCGCCGCGCGCGCCCGGCACCAGCATCGGGAGGCGACCGCCACGCCACAGCCGGCGTTGAGCGAGGCGGAGCTGCGCCGGATCGCGCAAGCCGAGTGCGCTCCAGTCGTGGCGCGGACGGCGGACGGCATGGGCGCCTGGCGCTATCAGATGCCGCCGGGAGCGTCGGTGCGCGGCCCCGATCCGGGCGAGGGCGGCGGGCAGTTCTGGCTGGTGCTCGCGGGCCGGCTGGGGGCGGGCGGTTCCGCTCCGATGCCGGTGCATTCCTGCGTTTTCGTCGCCCCTGATGCGGGCGCGCTGATCGCGTGGGCCGGCGGCGAGGGCGCCGAGACACTCTGTATGCAGTTCCCGGTGGGTGTGCGCCACTGAGCGCGTTCAAGTCCGCTCGAAGACGGACCGCTCGTGAACCGGCAATCCGTTGAGGTAGCGGCGCAGGCAATCGAGCCCTAGCTCCACCGCGCCGAGTCGGATCCACTCGCGGCCGCCGAGAATGCGCGAGCGGCGGATCGCAACATCGTTCGCCGTCGCGATCGCGATCCAGATTGTGCCGCCGAGATCCATCCGATCCGCGCCGTCATCGAGCTCGATGAGCACGGCGAGCGCGTGGGTGGCGTCGGTCTGGCGCAACGCCGCTCGCGCCACGGCCTCGGTCTTCAGTTCGTCGAGGCCGCCCGCCAGCGACACGTCGCGCATTCCGAGTGTGACGTTGATCTGCGAGAGATCGCGCGTGACGATACCGCACCGGAACACGCGCTCGGCACCCGGAAGATGCGCGAGCCGCGCGGCGATCTCTCCGCTGGTGTAGGTCTCGACCAGCGCCAGCGAATTGCCGTGCTCGGCGAGCTTGGCGAGCACCACGCTCTCCAGCGTCTCGTCGTCCTCGGCGATGATGAAGTTGCCGAGGCGCTTGCGTATCTCGGCGTCGATCGGCGCCAGCTTGCGCCGGATGTCGTCCGCGTCGGTACCGCGTATCGTGAGCTTGGTCTCGATCTGCGGATAATGCGCGCGGAAGCCGAGCTTGGCACTGCCGTCCGGCACCAGCGCCTCGACGCCGGTGAGCAGCTCGTCGACGTTGGATTCGCCGAGGCCGTAGGTGTGATAGCGCTTGAGCTGGATCGCGGTCGGCGAACCGCCGCGGGCGAGCAGGCGGGGGATGATCTGCTCCTCCAACATCCGGCGCAACTCGCGCGGCACGCCAGGGGTGAAGAAAAAGCGCACGCCGCCAATGTCCATCGCGAAGCCGCAGGCGGTGCCGATCGGGTTGTCGAGAACCTCCGCCCCTTCAGGCAGCATCGCCTGCTTGCGGTTGTTGGGCGACATGGTGCGGTTGCGGCGGGTGAAGAAGCTTTCCATCCGCACCAGCCAGTCCTCGTTGAGCACGAGATCGACGCCGGCCGCCTGTGCGGCGATCTCCTGCGAGAGATCGTCCACGGTGGGGCCGAGCCCGCCGTTGACGATCACCGCGTCGGCGCGCTCGGCCGCGAGGCGGAATGCCGTAAGCAGGCTCTGGCGGTCGTCGCCGACCGTGGTTCCCCAGTACACGTCGAGCCCGACATCCTCGAGCTTCTGGCTCATGTAGCCGAAATTGGTGTTGACGATCTTGCCTGTGAGCACCTCGTCGCCGGTGCAGATGATCTCGATGCGCATGATCCGTGCCTGTTGCTTCGGGGCCGCGATAGACGAGCCTAGCAGTCACCGGTCGGATCGGGAATGTCGGCGACGCTCGCTTGACCCCCTGGGGGGTTTGACCTCCAATGACCCGAATGCGCTTGCGCAACTGTCCGATCTTTCAAGCGGATTGATGGAGGAGCTCATGCACGACACGGTCATTCGCGGCGGAACCATCGTGGACGGCAGCGGCAAGACGGGCTTCACCGGCGACGTTGCGATCGAGGGCGACCGCATCGCGGCGGTCGGCGGCAAGCTCGGGCCGGCGAAGCGCGACGTGGACGCAAGCGGGATGCTGGTGACGCCGGGCTGGGTGGACGCGCACACGCATTACGACGGACAGGCGACGTGGGACCCGTTGCTCGCTCCCTCCTCGTGGCACGGTGTCACCACCTTGCTGTTCGGCAATTGCGGCGTCGGCTTCGCGCCGGTGAGGCGCGAGCACCATGAGGCGCTCGTGGCGCTGATGGAGGGTGTCGAGGAAATCCCCGGCGTCGCGCTGTTCGAGGGATTGAAGTGGGACTGGGAGAGCTTCCCACAGTATCTCGACGCGCTGGAGCGCACGCCGCGCGCCATCGATATCGGCGCGCAGATCCCGCATCATCCGCTGCGCGTCTACGTGATGGGTGAGCGCGCGATCCGTCGCGAGCCGGCCACCGGCGACGACATCGCGACGATGCGGCGGCTCACCGAGGACGCCCTGCGCGCCGGCGCGTTCGGCTTCACCACCTCGCGCACCAACTCGCACAAGACGCCGGACGGACAATACGTGCCGGGCCGCTACTCCGAAGTCGATGAGCTGCTCGGCATCGGCGCGGCATTCAAGGCCGTGGATTATGGCGCCTTCGGGATCAACAGCGATTTCGACGACGAGGCGGTCGAGCTTGATTGGATGACGAGGCTGGCGAAGGAAACCAAACGGCCGGTGTGGTTCCTGCTGACCGACCGCCCGACCGACCCGCGGCGCTGGCGGCGGCTAATGGATGGCGTGCGCGCGGCGCGCGCGCAGGGTGCGATGGTCACGGCGCAGGTCGCGGGCCGGCCGGTGGGCGTGCTGCTCGGCATCGACACGGCGCTCAATCCGTTCTCGATCCGCCCGAGCTACCAAGCGATGCTGCGCCTGCCGCCGCCCGAGCGCATCGCGCGGCTGCAAGACCCCGAGGTGCGGCGCACGATTCTAAGCGAGGTGCCATCGGCCAAGCTGGTCGGCCTGCTCTCGCAGTTTCGCCAGCACATTGTCACGCGGTGGGATCGGATGTTCGTGATGAGCGATCCGCCGGATTACGAGCCGCCGGCGTCGAGCAGCATCGCGGCGATGGCCCAGCGCGAGGGCCGCACGCCCGACGAAGTGGCCTACGACTATCTATCCGGCGGCGTAGACCGGTTCCTGTTCTTCCCGGTAGTCGGCTACAACGAGGACAATCACGACGTCATCCGCGAGATGCTTACCGATCCGGCGACGATCCTCGGGCTCAGCGACGGCGGCGCGCATTGCTCGTCGATCGTCGATGCCAGCGTGCCGAGCTGGATGCTGGCGCATTGGGGACGCGACCGCGCGCGCGGGCCGCGGCTGCCGATCGAGCTGCTGGTCAAGCGGCAGACCAGCGAGACGGCGGGGTTCTTCGGCTTCAACGATCGCGGCACGCTGTCGCCGGGGCTGCGCGCCGATGTCAACGTGATCGACTTGGAGAAGCTGCGGCTGCACATCCCCGAGGTGCGCTACGACCTGCCGGCGGGCGGGCGGCGGCTGGTGCAGCGGGTGGATGGGTATAAGGCGACCTACGTGGCGGGGGTTCCGGTGTTCGAGAACGGCGAGCACACCGGGGCGCTGCCGGGTCGGTTGGTGCGGGCAGGGGCGTAGTAGAGCCCTCACCCCGGCCCTCTCGCGCAAGCGCGGGAGAGGGAGAAGAAGGCCCTCTCCCCTTGTGGGAGAGGGTTGGGTGAGGGGTTAGCCCTTGACCCACGGACAGCCGCCCTGATCCGGCGGGGGGATCGGCTCGTCGGGCGGGATCGTGGCGAGGATCTTGCAGAGATCCCACGATCCCTTCAACTCCGCGGGCGTCTTTACCTGCACGAGATACGCATTCCGCATGACGCGGCCGGGTCTCGTCGTTCAAGTCCCAGTAGCCGAGCTGCCGGGCGACGATGATTGCCTCGTCGGTACTCGCCCGCGCAGTAGCGCGCCCGCGCGATAAAGTGCAGCCATAGCGCGCTGCCGCTGAACGAAATCCGCGAGCTCCGCCCGAGGGCCGTGAGCACCTCATCGAGGGATTCCGCAAAGCAAGGCTGGCGAAAATTGGCATAGCCTACCGCGGCGTCAGATCCGCGATGATCCCGTTGGCCGCGGCGACCAACCCGGCATACATCCCGAAATCAAGCCGGCTCACCGTGACGAACACGCCGACGTCGCGGCCGGGGGCGAACGCGACGTAGCTCATGAAACCGCCGCCGCCGCCGCTTTTCTGCAAGATCATCGGCATCCGGTCATGTGCGGCGACGGCGATCCAGCCGAGGGCGATGCCGCTCGTCGGGCCGGCCTCGTCGAAGCCGATCGCCGCCTGGAGGGATTGGCGGGGCAGGTACACCGCGTGGGCCAGCGTGCGCATCCGCCAGGCGCGCGGGTCGCTCATCTGGTGGCGCAGCCAGAGCAGCATGTCATCGCCGGTGCTGTAGAGCCCGCCGCTGCCCCCGGTCGCCTCGGTGTCGACGCAGGGACCGGGGCCGCCGATGCCGCTGCCGATCATCAGCCGGGCACATTGCGGTGGCGTCGGGTCGAGGCCGGTATCCGCCATGCCGAGCGGATCGGTCACGCGCTCCTTCAGTAACGCGGCATAGCTTTTGGCGGACGCGGTGGCGAGGGCGTCGGCTAGCAGGTCGAAGCCTATATTGGAATAGGCGGCCACCGCTCCGGGTGGCCAGGCGAGGGTTTGGCCGGCCAGCCATTTCCAGCGGTCGGCGGCAGTCGGCCAGGTGAAGGGCGGCGTTCCCTGCGGGGCGAAGCCCATCTCGCGCGGCAGTCCGGCGGAATGGGTGGCAAGGTCGAGCAGCGTAATCGGCCGGTCGCCACCGCCGGGGACCGTGATGCCTGCCGGTGCGTAGGCCTGAAGGGGATCGGTGAGCTGCGACTTGCCTTCCGCCGCCAGGTCCGCCAGCACCTCGGTCGTGAATACCTTAGTCACCGAGCCGAGCCGGATCAGGCTCTTGCCGTCCGGCTCCTGGCCGTTGTCCTTCGCGGTCTCGCCGTAGCCCGCGACGATGCTGTCCGGCCCTCGGACGACCCCGAGCACGAGCCCGGGCGCGCCGGAAGCGAGCCACATGGCTGGGCCAGTGAGGCCGATCGCCTCACTCAGCAGGCGGCTCTCGGCATGGCTCGGAGCAGCCGCGAGGAGCCAGGTCAAGGCGCTGAAAACGCACGCCCAGGTAGTCCGCATCCCGTTTCCCCTCGGCGGTCCCAACCGTGACAGGAAACCGGGGCAGGCGGAACCCCCGACGCGGAATGATCTTTCGCCGTCATGGCGCGAGTCGCTTTTGAGTTGCCATCATGGTCCAGCGTGAGCATCATGGATGGCATGGACAGGATCAAAGCGACCCGTCCCGACGAAAATCGTCGCTTCTCGACATTTTCCCGGGACTTTGGTGCGGCAATCCGGAACGTTCCGGGTCCAATCGAACAGGAATACTGTGGTTCGATTGTCCCGCCCATAAGACCGGTCGGCGATATTGGCCTTGGCGGTTCGGTGACTATGCGAGACATTTCCGACGTCTCGTTTGTCACCGGCCGCCAGGCATGAGGGGCGTCCGTTCAGGGCTGCTGGCGGCGTTCATCGCCCTGGTGGCGATCCCCGCGGCCCACGCCGAGGAGGCCGCGCTGGGGCAGGATTGGAGCGAGTCCGGTCGGGCCTCGTTCTATGGCAAGTTCTGGCAGGGCAGGCGCACGGCGAGCGGCGAACGTTTCGACAATGGCGCGCTCACCGCTGCTCATCCTTGGCTTCCCTTCGGCACCCGTGTGCGGGTGCTGGTGGAGGAAACTGGGCGGGAGGTGGTGGTGACGATCACCGATCGCATGGGCTCGGCGCGCCGGGTTATCGACCTGTCGCAGCGGGCGGCCAAGCTCCTCGGCATCATTCGCCAAGGGACCGCTGAGGTGACGCTGCAGCCCGAGTAACGCTTTCCCGGCCGAGGTCGATTAACCTCCTGGCAGGCCGGTTAGTACATGCATCCCGCGACGCGGACCGGCAGTATGAGGCCCGGACGGCAGGAGGGATCGACATGCGGCAGGATGCTCAAGGACTGGCGATCGGCGTCGCGTCGGAGCAGGCCGCCGCTGCCTTTGATGACGCGGTGACCGGCTATCTTACCTACCGCGCCGACCTCCCCGGACGGATGGCCCGGCTGCTGGAGGCGGACCCGGAGTTCGCGCTGGCGCACTGCCTGAAGGGCTATCTGGCCATGCTCTCCTTCGATGCCGGCAAGCGCGGCGCGGCCGAGGCGGCGTTGGGCACGGCGGAGCGGCTGACGGGCGGCGCCAATGCGCGGGAGCGGGCGCATGTCGCGGCCCTGCGGCACTGGGTCGCCGGGGACGTCTGCCTTGCCATCGCCGTATGGGACCACATCCTGCTCGAGCATCCGCGTGACGTGATCGCCTTTCGTCTGGCGCATTTCCTCAATTTCTGGGCCGGCCGGCCGGCGGCGATGCTGGCTTCAGTGGAGCAGGTCACGCCGCATTGGAGCGAGGCGGTGCCCGGCTACGTGTCGCTGCTGGCCTGCCGCTGCTTCGCCAGCGAGGAGTGCGGCCTCTATCTCCCGGCGGAGGCGGCGGGGCGGGAGGCGATCGCCCGCGACCCGTCCGATCTCTGGGCCGCGCATGGCGTCGCGCACGTGATGGAGATGCAAGGGCGCCGGGCGGAGGGGATCGCCTGGATCGCCTCGCTCGCCGAGAACTGGGACGGCGCAACCAATCTGATGCACCATCTCTGGTGGCACGCGGCGATGTTCCACGTGGAGCGGCGGGAGTTCGGGGCGGTTCTCGACCTCTATGACCGCCGGTTCCGCGATCTCGGCTCGCCGCTCACCCAGGCGGTGCCCGACCTCTATATCGACATGCAGAACGCGGCCTCCATGCTGTTCCGGCTCGAGCGCCACGGCGTCGATGTCGGCGACCGCTGGGTCGAGCTGGCCGACAAGGCGGAGGCGCGGATCGGCGATACGCTGTCGGGCTTCACCCTGCCGCACTGGATGATGGCGCTGGCCGCGACCGGGCGCGAGGATGCCGCTTCACGCTTGCTGGGCGCCGCGCGCCAGGCGCCGGACGAGGGGGTGCGGCGCCTGGCCGCGCCGATCTGCGAGGCGGTGCTTGCCCGTGCGCGCGGCGAGCCCGCGCGAGCACTCGCCGCCATGCGTCCGGTGCTCGGCGAGATGCATCGTCTCGGCGGCAGCCACGCGCAGCAGGACGTGTTCGAGCAGCTGTTTCTCGACGTGGCGGTCAGGGCCGGATCGACGCCGGATGTGGCCCTGCTGCTGGAACGTGTCGCCGGCCGCCATCCGGTGCCGCCGCATCGTCGCGTCGGCTACGCGGCCGCGGCGGCCGGTTGGGCGTAGCGCCGCAGAATGCCCGGCCCGGACCTCCTGCGAGGCGGACACGGCCGCGGCGTGCTGGCGGCGATTTACGGGGCGTGCGCCATCTTCTTCATCGCCGATATCAGCGTCGATCAGACGCTGGCGATCGGGGTGGTCTACATTCCCCTGGTCGCCACCTCGGTATTCTACCGCGACCCGAGGGTCGTCTGGCTGTTGGCGGCGATCGCCTCCGTGCTGGTCGCGGTCGGGTTGTTCCTGCCAGTCATCAGCGAGAACGTGGTGGAGGCGGTAGCCAATCGGGTCCTCTCGATCGCCGCCATCTGGATCATCGCGGCGCTGATGCGCCATGAGCGGCACGTCGCGGAGCAACTGGCCGAGCAGACCCGCCGCGCCGAGATCGCGGACCAGGCGAAGGGACGCTTGCTCGGCAATCTCAGCCACGAACTCAAGACGCCGTTGAACGCCATCCTCGGCTTCTCGGAATTGATGTTGGCGGACTGCCGGGCGGATCAGGTGCCATACCTCGGATACATCAAGGCCGGCGGCCGGCGGCTGCTCGACACGTTCGAGAACCTGATCGACCTCACGCAACTCGACGAGCGGGTGCTGCAAGCGAGCCAAGTCGATCTCGTCCCGCTGCTGCGCGATGCGGTGGGCGCGGCGCGCGTGCCGGCCGCGGAGCAGCGGGTGTCCGTCACGCTGGCGCTCGACCGCGAGGACCTGGCCGCCGCGCAGGCGGACACCTGGGCAGTGCGGCGGATCGTCGAAAATCTCCTGGCCAACGCGATCAAGTTCAGCAATCCCGGGGGCGCCGTGGAGATCACCGTGGAACCCGGCCGGAACCTCGTCGCGGTCAGCGTGCGCGACGAAGGGCGGGGCATGGCGCCCGACGTCCTGCTCCGGCTGGGCGAGCCGTTCTTCCAGGGTGACGCCGGCGCGTCGCGGCATTTTGAGGGCATGGGAACTGGCCTCGCGCTCAGCTTGCGGCTGGCCACGAAGATGCATGGCAAGCTGGTATTCGATAGCCGAACCGGCGGGGGCACTTGCGCGCGGCTGGTGCTGCCGATCGTCCGGACGCCGGCGGACGGCTCCGCTCCCGTCGGCGCCGCCGTTCTGGGCGAACTCAGGCGCTCGCCCGATCCGGGAGCCGACCAGCCTCGCGTGAAGGGTCCATCGCCATGATTCCGTGGCTCGGGCTATCGGCCCTGGCGATCCTCGCCCCCGCCCTGGCGTGCGCTGCGCCGCCGCGCACCGGGCCGGCGGCGTACGGCGACTGGAGCACGGACGCGCCCGGCGTTACGCGCCTGATCAGGCCGGCCGACCTGCCGGCGCCGCACGCGACGCCGTCGGCCGCCAGCGCCCCGTCGGTGGCGGACCGGCCGGACCACGTGCTGCCGCGGGTGCCGGCAGGCTTCCGGGTAGAACTGGTTGCGTCGGGGCTGGAGACGCCGCGCACCTTGCGACGCGCGCCGAACGGCGACGTGTTCCTGGCCGAGAGCGGGGCAGGGCGGGTGCTGATCCTGCGGCCCGGGGAAAGGCCGGCAGCATTCGCGAGCGGTCTATCGCTGCCGTTCGGCATCGGCTTTTGGCCGCCCGGCCCCGATCCGCGCTTCGTCTACGTCGCCGAGTTCGGGCCGCGTGGTGCGCTTTCCCTATCATAGCGGAGATCTCAAGGCCGGCGGCCGGGCCGAGACGGTGGTGCCGCATCTGCCGGTGGGCGGCCACTGGACGCGCGACCTGGCATTTTCGCCGGACGGGCGGCGGATGTTCGTCTCGGTCGGATCGGCCTCCAACGCCGGCACCGAGATGTCCCGCAATCCACCGGCGGGGTTCGCGGCGGCACGCCCGCCGGGGGCCGCGTGGGGCGACGAGCAGGACCGGGCGGACGTGCTGGTCGCGGAGCCCGATGGCGGAAATCTGAAGGTGTTCGCCACCGGCCTGCGCAACTGCTCGGCCGAGGCGATCGAGCCCGGCGCCGGCGCGCTATGGTGCGCCACCAACGAGCGCGACGGGCTGGGCGACAACCTGCCTCCCGATTACGCAACCGAGGTGCGCGAGGGCGCGTTCTATGGCTGGCCGTGGTTCTACATCGGCGACCACGAGGATCCGCGCCTGAAGGGCAGGCGCCCCGACCTCGCCGGCCAGGTCGCCACGCCGGACGTGCTGATCCAGCCGCACTCCGCCCCGCTCGGAATCACCTTCTATGACGGCGCCCAGTTCCCGCCCGAGTATCGCGGCGACGCCTTCGTGGCCCTGCACGGCTCATGGAATCGCGGCCGGCGCACCGGCTACAAGGTAGTCCGCCTCCGCTTCCGAGACGGGCGCGCGACCGGCGAGTACGAGGATTTCCTGACCGGCTTCGTGATTTCCGACGAACAGGTCTGGGGCCGCCCGGTCGGCGTCGCGGTGGACAAGCACGGCGCACTGCTGGTCAGCGAGGACGGCAACGGCACAGTCTGGCGGGTGAATTATAGACCATGAATGGAGATGAACTATAATGCGCCTGGTCAGTCGGCGCTTGCCGCTCTACCGGCTCGATTGAAAGATCGGTCGCGTTTATATCCGATTTGTAAGCTGATCAACCGGGCGTTAACGATTACCCCGCGACACACCGCGCGAGGGACGATCGCCCCCGCGCCTGCGCCCGTCCTCTGCGCTGAAGCGCGGGCGGCGAAATCGCGGTGAAGTTTTGGTGCGGTTCATTAACGGATCTGCTAGAACCCTGGGTTGATTGCAGTGCGGAGCTCGCGATGCTGATTTGCCAGGTCACCGACCTGCATGTTTGCCCTCCTGGACGCCTCGCCTATGGGGCGATCGACACCAACGGGATGACCGAGCGGGCATTTGCCGCGATCGCGGCTCTCGACCCGGCGCCCCAGGCGGTGCTGATCACCGGCGATCTCGTAGAGGGTGGGCTGGACGCGGAATACGCGCTGATCCTGTCGCTGATCCGCCGGCATCTCACCGTTCCGGTCTATGTGATCCCAGGCAATCACGACAGCCGCGAGCCGCTGCGCCGCGTGCTTGGCGGTCTGCCGGGGCTCGGCGAGGGGTCTGGGTTCATCCAGTACGTGATCGAGGACCTGCCGGTCCGGCTGATCATGCTCGACACGCTCACACCGGGCCACAACCACGGCGAATTATGCGCCGAGCGGCTGGGCTTCCTGGAGCGCAGTCTCGCCGCCGCGCCGGAGCGGCCGACCATGATCGCCATGCACCATCCGCCGTTCGACAGCGGGATCGGGTTCATGGATCGGGACAACCTGCGCGACGCGAAGGCGTTCACCGCGATCGTCCGCCGGCACCGCCAGGTGGAGCGGATCGTCTGCGGCCACGTGCACCGGGCGGTGACGGCGGCGGTGGCGAAGGTGCCCGCCCTGATCGCCCCTTCGGCCTGTCACCACATGGCGCTCGCCCTGGCGCCGGACGCGCCGGGGGCGTTCGTGCTCGAGCCGCCCGCCTTCGCCGTGCACCGCTGGTCCGAGGCCGACGGCATCGTCTCCCACATCGCCTATGTCGGCCCGTGCCCGGGGCCATTTCCCTTCACCGGGTGAACCCCGCCGCGCCTGTCGCGCTTCTCTTGCAAGCCAATGAGGGGACCAAGATGGCCGACACCGAACAGCGCATCCGCGAACGCGCCCACCGGATCTGGGAGGAGGAAGGCCGTCCGGAGGGCCGCGAGCGGGAGCATTGGGAGCGCGCGCGCTTCCTCGTTGGTCTGGAGGACAACGCGGAGGCCGGTCTTGAGCCGAACCCGATGGTGGAAGACCGCGAGAAGGGCTGGAACACCCCGCCGCCTCCCGAGCCGGTCGAGCCGATCGAGGCGCTGGAGAACCAGGGCGAGTTCCCCGACCGTTTCGCCGATCAGGGCGAGAAGACGCCGGGACCGGTCCGCAAACGGGCCAAGGCGGCGCCGGCCAATCCCAAGCGCGGGAAGCGCTGACCGCTCAGGCGCCTCGGCCGCGCCGGCCACCTCCTCGACGCCGCCGCGCCGATGAAATCTCCCGCCCTGACCCCTGCCACCGACGCGCCGCGCTTAGGCGAGGCCGCAGCGAGCGCCTATTTCGGCTGGGTGCGCGGGTTGCCGCCCGAGGATCCCGGCGGGGGGATGATCGGGGTGGGGAAGGCCTGCGGGTTGGGCGTGCCCTTGGTCATCCCGGGATCGACCGCGGCCGGCGGCCGAATGACGCCCTTCTCCATTGCGCCCGTCCCTTCGGGCGGCGGCGTCGTGGGGCCGGTCTCCTCGCTCTTTGGCGGCAGCGGCCGGGCCGGAGGCGTGGTGGTCTGGGCGTGCGCCGCGCCGATCGCGGCGAGGCCGATGGCCGCCATGAGAGCGAGCCACGGCAGCCACTCTCCGGCTGGCCGACGCTTGCGTGCCAGCGCGATGTTCCGTGCCTGGCGTCTCATGTCTCTCCGGCCTCCAGCAGGTGGATGGAGAACAGATCGTCAGGATCGGTCCACAGTTGCATTCCGCGCCAGCCGGCGGCCGAGGCGATGGCCAGGAAGCGCTGCCGCGTATGTTTGTAGCTGTTCTCGGTATGGATGGTCTCGCCCTCGGCGAACCGGATGGCGCGGCCACCGAGATGAACGGTCTGCCCCCGGCGGCTGACCAGGTGCATCTCGATCCGGCTCTCATGTTCGTTCCACACCGTCCGGTGCGAGAATCCGTCGAGGTCGAAATCCGCGCCCGCCTCGCGGTTCAGCCGGACCAGGACGTTGCGGTTGAACGCGGCGGTCACGCCCCGGGCATCGTCGTATGCGGGAAGCAGGACGTCCGGGTTCTTGTGCAGGTCGGCGCCGAGCAGGAATCGCGCGCCCGGCCCGAGGGTATGCCGGGCCTGGCGCAGGAATCGGATCGCGGTCGCCGGCTCCAGATTGCCGATCGTGGAGCCTGGAAAGAAGCCGAGCCGCGGCAGTCCGTCCACCACGGCGGGCAGGCGGAACGGTCCGAGGAAGTCCGCCGCCACCGGATGCACCGCGAGCCTCGGGAAGCGTCGGCCGAGGCGTGCCGCTCCCTCTTTTAGTTCCGGTTCCGCGACGTCGATCGGCACGTAGGCGGCGGGCCGGCGCAGGGCCGAGAGGAGGATCGCCGCCTTGGTCTCGCTGCCGGCGCCATATTCGATGATCGCGGCCCGTTCGGGGACCAGCGGACGGAGCAGCGGCCCGATGCGTTCGAGCAGGGCAAGCTCGGTGCGGGTGAGATAGTATTCCGGCAACTCGGTGATGAGCGCGAAAAGCCGGCAGCCCTCGGCGTCGTAGAACAGTTTGGCCGGCAGCGACTTGCGCGGGGCGAGCAGGCCAGCCAGGGCATCCGCCACGACATCGCCGCGCAAGGCGGTACTGCCATCAGGCATGTCTCTCTCCGTGGTCTATCGTCGAGGTTGATCTCGGGGCGGGGTCTTGGGGCGGGTCTTGGGGCGGGCTCGAGGTCTCGTCGCCTCGTTCAGCGATCCTGGGCGAGCCGCAATCCGGTGAACTGCCATCGCCGGTCGGGATGGAAGAAATTCCGGTAGGTCGGGCGGGCGTGGCCCGGCGGCGTGGCGCAGGAGCCGCCGCGCAGAACCATCTGATTGACCATGAACTTGCCGTTGTACTCGCCGATCGCGCCCGGCGCCGGACGAAAACCAGGGTACGGCGTGTACGGACTGGCGGTCCATTGCCAGACATGCGTGTCGCGCTCGTGAAGGCGCGGGTCGGCGCTGGCAGCCTCCCACTCGGCCTCGGTCGGCAGCCGGGCGCCGGCCCAGCGCGCAAAGGCGTCCGCCTCGTACCAGCTCACATGCCGCACCGGGGCCTCGGGATCGAGTGCCACAAGCCCGGCCCGGGTCATTTGCGACCAGCCCTGACGATCATCCTCGCGCCAGTGGAGCGGCGCGCCCCAGCGCTCGGATTGCGCCGCCGCCCAGCCGTCCGACATCCAGAGCGTCGGGGTTCGATAACCGCCGTCGCGCATGAAGGCGAGGAATTCGCCGTTGCGGACCAGCCGGTCGGCCAGCCGATACGGCTGCAACAGCGTCTCGTGGCGCGGCGTCTCGTTGTCGAACGCGAATGCCGGGCCGCCATGCCCGATCTCGACGGTGCCGCCGGCGCGGTCGACCATCCGCGTCGGGCCGGGGGCGCCGGGCGGCTCGCGCCAGCCGGGCGTCATCGCGGGCGCCAGTGGATTTTGGGCGAAGGCGTGGAGCATGTCGGTCACCAGCAGCTCCTGGTGCTGCTGCTCGTGTTGCAGGCCTAGAGTTACGAGCGCCCGCACCTGCGGCGCCGCGTCCGGCAGCAGCCGGGCCATCGCCCGGTCGACATGCGCCCGGTAGGCGCTGACCTGCCCCACGCCGGGCCGGGTGAGCAGGCCACGACCGGGACGCGGATGCCGGGCACCGACCGTCTCATAGTACGAGTTGAACAAGAATCGAAACGCCGGGTCGAACGCCTGGTAGCCCGGAAGCTGGGGCACGAGGACAAACTCCTCGAAGAACCAGGTCGTGTGCGCGCGATGCCACTTTGCCGGACTGGCATCCGGCATGGACTGGACGCACTGATCCTCCTCGGTCAGCGCCGCAGCGAGGTGTTCGGTGTGATCGCGGATCGCGCGGTATCGGGCCTCCAGCGGCGCTTCCTCGCCTTCGAGCTGGGCCAGGTCGGCCCCGGCGATCTGGTCCATCCGGATGGGGTCTCCGCTTGCGTGGGGTTCACAACGATGGCCCGGCGAGAGGGTTCCGCGCGCCCGGCGGTGCGGCAGGTTCGCTGTTTACCCCAAATTAACGGCAACGCCATAGCTTGAGACCCATCCACCGAACAGGGACAGGCTCCGATGGCTGAGCTGATGCCGTGGATATCGCCGCTGCTCGCCGCCTGGGCGGTCACGGCGGGCGCGATCGGCGTCAATCGGATCGAGGCCTGGCGCACGCGGCGGGAGGATCGAGCCTCGTCCGGGCCGGAGCCCGAGGACGCCTTCGAGCTGGGGCGGACCGCATTTGCCGCCGAGCCAGTGGACATGGAAGCGGCGCTGCATGTGGTGTTCCAGGACCTTGCCCAGGAAGTCGCGCGCCATCGGTCGCGCATCCGGGTCGCAGCCGCGCCCGAACTTCTCGTGCGCGCCGACCGGCGCGCGCTGCGCCGCGCTCTGACCGAGATGGTCAGGGTGTCGGTCCACCTCTCCCCCTGCGCGGCCGTTCTCGTCACGGCGCGTCGTCACGGCGGCCGTATCGAAGTGTCGTGCCTCGCCGACGGGCCAGCCGAGAGCGACTTCGACCTGCGCGCCGCCCTCCGCCCCGCCGAGGCCGTGTTCGCCCTGCACGGCGCCACGATGGAGATCGATCCACGCCCGGACGGAGCCGTCATGCGGGTACGCCTGCCCGAGTTCGTCGAACGCACGCCCACCCTGGCCGCCGCCGCCGATTCGACTCCGGCGATCGAACCAACGAAGTCGGACGCGCCGGCCCTCCGCTCCGCGCACCAATCTGCGGAGTAGAATTTTGCCCTACACGTGTAGGGGCGGGATCCTATTCCGCCAGCCTCCCACCCCGCGGACCGCACCCCTGGATCCGGATACAGGAAGGCCGGCTCGCGATGGCGGTGATGACTCGCGAACGCGCTTCAGAAGACGGCGCCCGCGATCAGCAGCCCATAGAGCCCGGCCGCCGCGCCGAGCAGGCCGCCGGCGTAGGCGAGCCACAGCACGCGGGTGACGACCGAGACCGACGCCAGCACGATCGCGATCTGCAATCCGCCGACGACGGTCTCGTACTGGTGATAGCGGTGGAAGGCGTGGTCGCGCTGCTCGGTTTGGTCGTGCGCGCGCTCGGCGAGCTGCTTCATCCCGTCGCCGCCGGCCGGGTCGTCGCGCAGTCGCGCCTCCTCGTCGTGCGCGGCCTTGACGCGAGCGGGGATCGCCGGGTCCGGCGGAAGGCTCTCCAGCACCGTGGCTTCCGCCGCGCGGACCGTCGCGCGCACGTTCTTGGCCTGGAAAAAGCCCCAATCGTCGCTGAGCGCGATGTGGCGAGTGAGGTACTGGTTCTGCGCGCCCTTCTCGCCCATGTCGGCGAGTGCCAGGCCGGCGGCGAGAACGGCGATCAGGACGGCGGTGCGCCGGGCGCGGCTGTCGCCGTGATGGTGGGCTTCCTCGATGCCCTCCTTGGCGTGCTCGATCGTTTCGCTCATCAAAATCCCTCCCGCTCACTCCGTAGCCGGAATCAAGCCGAGCCGGAAGGATCAACCTGGCCGCACAACCCGCCGGTCCCTTGGAGGATCGGCGGGGCTCGTGGGCCGGTGCTGGTTCAGGCGGCCTGTTTCTGTGCCGAGGCCTTCTGGTTGATCTCCTTGCTGGCGAGCTGGTTCAGCAGCGTGTCGGCCTTCTTCTCCTCGGCCAGCGTCTCCTCCAGGAGCTTCACCACCTCGTTTTGCCCGGCTGCCTTGGCCCAGGCGACCATCGTGCCGTAGCGGGCCATCTCATAGTGCTCGACCGCCTGCGCGTTGGCGATGATCCCGGCATCGAGCACCGGGCCGCGCTCGAACTCGCCGATGATCTCCTCGCCCTCCTCGATGATCCCGTTGATCGCCTCGCAGGTCTGGCCGCGGGCGCGCGTGCCGAGCTTCTCGAAGACCTGCTGGAGCCGCTCGACCTGGTGCTCGGTCTCGTCGCGGTGCTGCATCAGCGCTTGCTTGAGCTGCTCGCTTTCCGCCGCCTTCGCCATCTTCGGCAATGCCTTCAGGATCTGCCGCTCGGCGTAGTAGATGTCGCGGAGGAAGTTCAGGCACAATTCGCTGAAGCCTTTCTGAGCCGCCATTGTTTCGTTTCCCTCGGAATGGCGCGGCGACCCCGTGTCGCCGCCGCGCAGACAACCGGCGTGTGGCAGCGGCAGTTTCTTCTCGCCGCGCAACGGGCAGGGGAACCGCCTTCAGCCCGGCGGGTTGGTAGCACCGTCATGCTTCTGGAGGCTGGGATGCTCTACTGGGTTGTTGTTCTGCTCGTGCTGGCGGTGATCGCCGGCCTCCTTGGGTTCGGCGGCATCGCCGTCGCGGCCGCCGGGATCGCCAAGGTCCTGTTCGTCGTCTTTCTGATCCTGCTGGTGATCTCTCTGATCTTCGGCGCGGTGCGGCGGCGCTAGCCGCTCCCGAGCGCCGCCCCCGACTTCAACGAGAGCTTGCATTGGATGCCGGGCCGGCTAGGTTCGGCACCCTCATGCTGTCCGGCATTCACCGTCGCGCGCGATCCCTCGCGGGCCTGTTAGGCCTGTTTGCCGCATTGGCGGCGCTGGCGAGCCAGCTCGCCCTCGGCGCGACCGTGCCGAATCCGGATCCGGCGACCATGCTCGCCGCCGCTGGCGTCATCTGCCACGTCGGCGAGGCCCAAGCGGGCGATCATCGCGGCGCCCCGCCGGACCATCGCGACTGCGCGATCTGCCCGCTCTGCGCGGCGATGTCGGTCCACCCCGCAGCGCCTGCCGTTCCGCCCGCGCTGGCCGGCCCCGCGCCGGCCGGCTCGTGGCGGCCGGCTCCGGTTCCCGAAGCGCCGTCCGTCGCCGTCCGCCTTGCCTTTGCCGCCCAGCCGACAGGCCCGCCGCCGCCAATCTGAGTCTCGCATCAAATTGGCCGGCACACGGGTGCCCGGCTGTCCCGACTCAGGCAATTGCGATGGAGCCTCTCCGTGAACGCCTTCCGAATTGTCGCGGCCGTCTCGTGCGCGAGCGCGCTCGGCGGCCCCGCCGCGTTCGCTCACGCCGTCTGTGGTGACCGCGTGTTCCCCGTGACCCTGACCATCGACGACCCAGGCGTCGCCGACGAGGCGTCCGTCCCGACCTTCACCTATCAGCGCAGCGCCGCCGACGGGGGTCCGGGACCGACCCACGAATACGACTTCGACTTCGAATACGACAAGCGGATCACCAACAATTTCGGCATCGGCCTCAACTACGGCTGGAGCGTCCAGCAGATTGACCACGCCAAGACCCAGACCGGTTTCGGGAACCTGTTCGCCACGGCCAAGTACTCGACCTGCGTGAGCGCGGACCACGAGTTCATCGTCGCGCTCGGCGTCCAGCGGGAGTTCGGCCGAACCGGCACGGCGCATACCGGCGCCGACGAGTACGGCGGCACCACGCCGACGCTCTATTTCGGCAAGGGGTTCGGCGATGTGCCGGTTGACTATCTCCGCCCCTTCGCGATCACCGGCGAATTCAGCTACACCGTCGCGGACAAGGCGCTGAAGGCGATGCAGGTCACCGACCCCGATACCGGGATCAGCAGCTTGCAGTTCAACAATGGCAACCCGAACCAGTGGTTCGGCGGCATCTCGCTCCAATACAGCCTGCCGTATCTGCAATCGCAGGTGAAGAACATCGGCTTGCCGGATTTCGTCGGCCGGCTGACCCCGCTGGTCGAAATCACCTGGACGTCGCCCGCGACCTCGCCGAGCACCCAGGGCACCACCTGGACCATCGCGCCCGGCGTCCTCTACTCGGCGAATTCGTACCAGGTCGGGGTCGAGTTGCTCATTCCGGCCAACCGGGCGGCCGGAACCAATGTCGGCGTGATCGCGCAATTCCATGTGTTCCTCGACGACCTGCTGCCCGGGAGCGTCCTGGGTCGTCCGTTGTTCGACTTCTGAGGGAGTTCCGATGCATCCGATCCCGCTCCTCGTGTCCTCGGCGTCGGCATGAGCGACCAGCCCCGACGGAACTTGCCCGGCCTGCTCATCGCGGCCGCCGCCCTGCTGGTCGTGGTGGCGGTCGGCGCCGGTGCAGTCTGGCTCACGCAAGGCGGCGGCCCGACCATCGGCGGCCCGTTCACCCTGGTGAACGGCCAGGGCAAGACGGTCACGGACCGCGATTTCCGCGGCCACTACCTGCTGGTCTATTTCGGCTACACCTTCTGCCCGGACGTCTGCCCGACCACGCTCAACCAGGTGGCCGAGGCGCTCGACGCGCTCGGGCCCAAGGCCCAGCGTGTGCAGCCGCTGTTCATCACGGTCGACCCCAAGCGCGACACGCCGCAGGTGGTGGGGCAATACGTGGCCGCCTTCACGCCCCGTCTGATCGGGCTGACCGGCACGCCGGAGGAGATCGCCAAGGTCGCCCGCGAGTACCGGGTCTACTACGCGATCCACCAGACCGCCGGCTCGCCGCCCGGCGACTATACCGTCGATCACAGTTCGGTCCTCTATCTGATGAGCCCGTCCGGAGCCTTCATCGCGCCGATCCGCGCCGACCAGTCCGGCGCGGACATGGCCCAGGACATTGCCCGTCATCTCTCGTGAAGGAGCGCCCGATGCGCCGCCGTTCGTTTCTGTTGCCGTTGCTCGCCCCGCCCCTTCTCGCCATGCCGCTTGTGGCCGCGGCCGGCCCGGCCCTCGCGCAGCCTGCGCCCGATCGCGGTCCAGCAGGTCTGGTCCCGCGCCGCGCCGCAAGGCCGCGTCGGTGTCCTCTATATGACCATCACCGACTCAGGGGCGCCGGACCGGCTGGTCGGGGTGGACACGCCGGTCGCGGAGAAGGCCGAGTTGCACGAGAGCGTCGCCGAGGGCGGGGTGATGAAGATGTGCCCGATCGCTTCGGCCCCGGTCGAGGCGGGCAAGCCGCTGGTGCTCAAGCCGGGCGGCTATCACGTGATGCTGATGGGATTGCGCCGGAGCCTGAAAGAGGGCGATGAGTTTCCCGCCACCGTCCGCTTCGCTCGCGCCGGAGCGGTCGGCGTGACCGCGCACGTCGCCAAGGCCGGGGCCACGGCCCCGCCCGGGTCGGCGGAGACCGGCCACGACCACGGCGCGACGAGCCATTGATGCCGCACCCTTCACTTCTATCCTTGGCCACCGCCGCCGCCTTGGCCCTGCTGGCAGGCTGCGCGCAGCCGCGGCCGGCGCCTGCTCCTCCGCCGTCGCCGACCGCCGCGATCGATGGCGCATATAATGGCACCGCGAACGGTTCGTGCGGCACGGACCGGCCGGCGACGATCACCCTGCGCAACGGCCACTTCACCTTGGCCGTTCCACCCGACCTGCGGCTACAGGGACGGGTGGACGGCAACGCAGTGCTCAACGCCACACAGGTCGCCGACGACGGGCGGGAGGTGAACTTCACCGGCCAAATCGACGGAAAGCTGCTCCGAGGGGGCAGCTACAACGGAAAATGCGCCTTCGCCTATGAAATGACGCGCGCTTCGTGAGGCCTTTAGGCTTGCGGGGGAGGCACGTTGCGCCCCGGCTCCGATGGTGCGGGCACCTCCGCCGGCGGCCGCGGAACCTCGCTCGGCGGCATCGGCGGGTCGGGGGGAAGGTCCGGCTGGGCGGGAGGATCGGGTCGGTCTGACAAGGCGTGGTCTCCTTGCTTTCGGGCGGCGCGGTTGCTGCGGCTTCGGCTGACCCGGCATGAACGGCGCGCGCGCGGCGGCGTTTCACGGGTCGCGGCGTTGACGTACCGGCAAGGCGGGCTGGTAAGATCAATACCGGCAAAATCACAAGCGCGGCCATGCACCGCGGCGACAGTTGGGAGAGACGGATCATGCGAAGCTGGTATCGGCGGGGAATTGTCGCCGCATTCGGGTTCAGTGCGGCGATGGCGTTCGCGCCGCCGATCCCCGCTCACGCCGCCGGCAAGACCGTCGTCATCTGGTGGAACCAGGGCTTCTACCAGGCCGAGGACCAGGCGATGAAGGACACGGTCGCCGCCTGGGAGAAAGCGACCGGCGACAAGGTGGAACTCACCCTCTCCAACGGCTCCGACCTGCCGGCGAAGGTGGTCGCGGCGATCACCACGGGCGAGGTGCCCGACCTGATCTATGCCGACACCGGCGACTTC
The DNA here is from genome assembly GCA_963795435.1 of uncultured Alphaproteobacteria bacterium. Classification (GTDB taxonomy): domain Bacteria; phylum Pseudomonadota; class Alphaproteobacteria; order Acetobacterales; family Acetobacteraceae; genus JAFKFI01. The sequence continues at coordinate 147,883 of CAWCHV010000007.1, read as the reverse complement.
CTGCTCATCCCGCAGAATGCCTGGAACGACAAGCTGGTCGACGTGACCGACGTCGTGGACAGCCAGAAATCGGAATACAACAAGGCGGCACTCGAGGCAGGGCGCTACTACGACAACGTCACCCACAAGCGCAGCTACTACGGCGTGCCGCTGAAAGAGCAGGCGCTGCACATCGAGGTGTGGAAGCCCCTCGTCGAGGAGGCCGGCTATACGATGGACAGCATCCCCAAGCAGTGGGAGCAGTATTTCGACTTCTTCGAGAGCGTGCAGAAGAAGCTGCGCGCCAAGGGCAAGCGCGTCTATGGCCTGGGCTATTCGCTGGCGACGAAGGACTCCGACAGCACCTATCTGTTCAACCAGTTCCTCGTCGCCTATGGCGGCGGCGGCATCGTGACACCCGACGGCAAGCTGCACGCCGACGACCCCAAGGTGCGCGAGGCGGCGATCAAGGCGCTGACCAAGCTGACCACGCCGTACAAGGAAGGCTTCGTGCCGCCCGGCGCGATCAACTGGGGCGATCCCGACAACAACAACGCGTTCTACGCGCGCCAGATCGTGATGACGCCGAACGCGACCATCTCCATCGCGGTCGCGCAGATGGAAAAGACCGAGCAGTACATGCACGAGATCGTTACCCAGCAATTGCCGCTCGGTCCCGACGGCAAGCCGGTGACGAGCCTGGTCGCCGTCAAGCAGGCGTTCATCCCGAAGGGCGCCAAGAACGCCGAAGGCGCCAAGGATTTTCTGAAGGCGTTCATCCAGCCGAAGAACCTCGACAACTACCTCAAGCAGGCACGCGGCCGCTGGACGCCGGTGATGCCGTCGATCGTCAAGAACGATCCGTACTGGCTGGACCCGAGCGACCCGCACCGGCACGTCTCGGTGAGCCAGCAGGTCGGCGAGAATGTGCCGATCATGCCCTGGTTCATGTCGTACAACCCGGCCTATGCCGACGTGAACGCCGAGCAGGTCTGGGGCAAGGCGGAGGCCAACGTGATGACCGGCGGCATGGCGGTCGACAAGGCGGTGGATATCGCGCTCGGCCAGATCAAGGCCGATTTCGCCAAATATCCCGTGCCTGCCGAATAGGCAGATGGCGAGCACGTCCACACTGACCACGGCGGCGGGCGCGAGAGGCGCGCGCGCGCGCCGCGCGAGTTGGTACGCCGGTCTGCTCGGATCGGACTTCGCCTGGGGCGTCGCGTTCGTGCTGCCGTACCTCGCGGTGTTCCTGCTGTTCGTGATCTATCCGGTGGCGTACGGGCTCTGGCTCGGCAGTGATCCGCGCAGCTACGCCAAGCTGTTCGCCGACCCGATCTACATCGAGACGCTCATCAACACGGTGATCTATCTCGCCGTCGGCGTGAACGTGAAGCTGTTCCTCGCCTTGCTGCTCTCGGGCTTCTTCATGCGTCCGGGCTGGTGGGCGAAGGGCCTGCTCCTGGTCTTCATCCTGCCCTGGGCGGTGCCGGCGATCCCCACCTTCATCTCCTGGCACTGGATGCTCAACGGCCAGTGGGGGCTGATCAACAACGCGATCTGGGATCTGTTCCAGGCCGACGGCCCGCCCTGGCTCGATGTCGCGCATCTCGCGATGGGTTCCGTCATTGTCGCCTATATCTGGAAATGGCTGCCGTTCTGGACGGTGATCTTCCTCGCCGGCCGCATGGCGATCCCGAAGGAGCTGTACGAGGCGGCCGCCGTAGACGGCGCGACGGGACTGCGTAGCTTCACCCATGTCACGTTTCCGCTGCTCGCCAACCTCTACATCGTCTGCACGCTGCTCTCGACCATCTGGACGCTCGGCGACTTCAACACCGTCCATTTCGTCTCGGGCGGCGGCCCGGCGCTGCAGACGCACGTGCTGGCGACACTCGGCATCCGCAATGCCTTCGAACTTGGCGATCCGAACATGGGCATGGCGGCGGTCATTTCCGCGCTGCCGTTGCTGATCCCGCTGGTAATCTTCCTCATGCGCAAGCTGTCGACCAGCGAGGTGCATCTGTGAGCACCGTGGCGAGGCGGCGGCTCGGCAGCGCGGGCGCCGGTTTGGTCGGCGTGCTGATCCTGATCTGGACCTTGCTGCCGCTCTACAACATGGTGCTCGTCGCGGTGCAGCAGAAGGAGGACGTGTTCGCCACCAACGTCTTCCCCCCGCATCCCACGCTCGAGAGCTTCCAGGCGGTGTTCCAGGAGAGCTATTGGTACCTGGCGAATTTCTGGCGCCAGATGGGCAACAGCGCGTTCATCGGGGTAGCGGTGGCGCTGCTGACCCTGGCGATAGGCTCGATGACCTCCTACGCGATCACGCGGCTCCGCATCCGGCTTGGCTGGCTGCTGACCAACGCCGCACTGATCACTTACGTGATCCCGATGAGCTTTCTCGCGATCCCGTTCTACCGGATCATGAAATCCTACGGCCTCGCCGACAACGCCTGGGCGGTGATCCTGGTCGAAGTGACTTTCGCCACGCCCTACGCCATCTTCATTTTCTCCCAGTACAGTGCGTCGATCCCGAACGAGCTCGACGAAGCCGCTCGCATCGACGGCGCGTCGCCGTTGCAGATCTTCTTCCGCATCTATCTGCCGCTGATGGCGCCGGCGCTCGTCGCCATCGGCACCTACGCGCTGCTGCTGGCGTGGAACGAGTATCTGTACGCGTTCCTGCTGCTGTCGTCGGACACCACCATCACTGTGCCGGTGGCGCTCGGAAAATTTCTCAACAGCGACGAGGCGCCGTGGAACTACCTGATGGCGGCGTCCATCGTCTACGCGCTGCCGCCGCTGGTGATCTACTACATCTTCCGCCGCTACATGAGCGCCGGTCTGACGATGGGCGGGGTGAAGGGCTGATGGTGGACTGTCCGCCCTACGTCGCGTAGGGCGGACTTCACTCCGCCGCTTTATTTGGCGGCCGCCGCCGGCGGCATCTGGTCGATGAAACCGGTGACGGCGCTGAACCGTTCGCCATCGGCGATCTCGCCGAAATCGGTGCCCTTCACCAGCGCCTCGCCGCCCTCTGGGCCGAGCGCCCAGGAAAAGCGGACGCGGTCGTTGTGCGCGTCGACAGCGCCGATCTGGCTGAAGCGGAAATCGGGGAAGCGCTCCTGCACGCCGCGGATCATCGCGTCGATCGCCGCGTGGCCCTCGCTCCGCATCATCGGATCGACGTAGCTGGCGGACGCCGTCCACGTCTTGGCGATGAGTTCGCGGCGGCGGTTGTCGTCGGTCTCGTTCCAGAGGGCGATGTAGCGGGCGACGAGGTCGGTGTGGTTGCTCATGGCTCTCTCCTCGGTTGGCGGCATCCAGCGGTTTCCTCGCCGTGCCTGCCAGCATGATTCCCGCTGGGCTCGCCGGGGTCGATTACGTGCGTGGTAATCCGTGGCACTTTCCGTATGCGGCATCCATCGCGTAGCATCCCGGCAAGGGACCATCGAACGGCGGAAACGGGCAGGAGCGACGCCATGCGGATCGTCGACGCGCAGGTTCATATCTGGTCGAGCGGCACGCCGATCGCGCATCACCGGCAGGTTTCGGTGTACGACAAGGACGAATTGCTGCGCGACATGAAGGAAGCCGGTGTCGACGCGGCGGTGCTGCATCCGCCAAGCTGGGACCCGAACTCCAACGCGGTGGCGATCGAGGCTGCGCGGCAGCACCCCGATACATTTGCCATCCTCGGCCACTTCCCGCTCGACAAGCCGGAAAGCCGCAAGCTGGTTGACACGTGGAAGAGCCAGCCCGGAATGCTCGGCCTGCGCTTCGCGCTGGTTGGCCCGGAGCAGCGGAACTGGCACGCCGACGGCACGATGGATTGGCTGTGGCCCGCGGCCGAGCGCGCGGGCCTGCCCGTGGCCCTGCTTGCCAACCGCTTTTTTCCCCTCGTCGCGCAAATCGCCGAGCGGCATCCGAGACTGCGCCTCATCATGGACCATCTCGGCGTGACGCGCGGCGGCATGGACGACGCGGCGTTGAGCAAGAACGACGAGCTGTGCGCGCTAGCGCGCTTTCCCAACGTCGCGGTGAAGGCGACCGGCGCACCGGGCTACTCCACGCAGCCCTATCCCTACCGCAACATTCACGATCACCTGCGGCGCATCTTCGACGCCTTCGGCCCGGCGCAATTCTTCTGGGGCACCGACATCACGCGGATGCCGTGCAGCTACCGCCAGTGCGTGACGATGTTCACCGAGGAACTGCCTTGGCTGATAGGACGCGACCTCGACCTTGTGATGGGGCAGGGCGTGTGCGACTGGATCGGCTGGCAGCGCAAGGCGGCGTGACGATGAGCTACGAAGCGCCGTTCGCCGGTCTCAAGGTTGTCGATCTCAGCCAGGGCATCGCCGCGCCGTATGCGGGGATGCTGCTCGCGCAATACGGCGCGGAGGTCATCAAGGTCGAGGTGATGGGCGGCGGCGACTGGGTGCGGGCGAGCGCGCCCGAGCCCGGCGGCAACACGTCGTTGTCGATCATGGGCAATCTCGGCAAGCGCAGCATAGCACTCGACCTCAAATCGCCCGAGGGTTGCGCGGTGCTGTGGCGGCTGGTCGAGCGCGCCGACGTGTTCATGGAGGGTTTCCGGCCGGGCGTGATCGGCCGGCTGGGCTTCTCCTACGAGGAGGTGGCGGCGAAGAACCCGCGCATCCTCTATCTCGCGATGTCCGGGTTCGGCCAGTCGGGTCCGCTCGCCGAGCGGCCGGCGATGGACCCGGTGCTGCAAGCCTTCTCCGGCTTCATGATGGAGAACCGCGAACCGGACGGCACGCCGAAGAACGTCATCTCCATCCCGGTCGACCTCATCAGCGCGCTCTACGTCTTCCAGGCGCTGTCGGCGGCGCTCTACGCGCGGCGCGACGAGAAACACGGGCGCTACATCGAGGCGAGCCTGATGCACGGCGCGGCATGGCTCAACACCTACGCCATGCTGCAAAGTTTCATTCATGGCGGGGCGCCACCGCCGCCGCGTCCGCCCAACAACGTGTTCCGCACCGCGGACGGCTGGATGCTCGTCGTGGTGGCGGGGCATCGCGGATGGGCGGAGTTCTGCGCCGCGATCGAGCGCCCCGATATGGCGGCGGACAGTCGCTTCGACACGATCGGCGGACGCCAGCGGAACGCCGATCTCGTGGTGTCGATCTGCCGCGAGATTCTCGCCGCGCGACCGTCCGCCCACTGGATCGCGCGCTTCACGGAGCAGCGCGTGATGCACGCCGTGGTGAACTCGTCGATGGACTTCCTGCGCGAGCCGCACGTCGAGGCGACCGGGCTGTTCAGCTACCTCGCGCAGCCCGGCATTGCCGAGCCGGTGCCGATCCCCGCGCTGCCCGGAGCGCGGCGCCCCGAAAGCGGCAGCCGGCGCGGCACCGCACCGCTGGCCGGTGCCGACACGGCGGCGATCCTGGCCGAACACGGATACAGCCCGGCGGAAATCGACGCTCTGGCCGCGCGGCGCGCGATCGGCACCCCGGCGTGACCCAGACGGTCAATCTGCCGGACAATGCGCGCTCGGCGTGGCCGTACGCGCCGCGCCGCGCTCGCGTCAACGGCTGGCGGATGCACTACGTCGATGTCGGCCCAGATGGTGGAGGCGCCGATCCGGTGGTGCTGCTGCACGGCAATCCCACCTGGGGCTTCCTCTGGCGCGAGGTGATCCCGCCGCTCGTCGCGGCCGGGCATCGCGTCATCGTGCCCGACATGATCGGCTTCGGCCTGTCGGAGAAACCGACGCGCGAGCAGGCGCATAGCCTCGACGGACACATCGCCAATCTCGCCGCGTTGCTGCGCGGGCTCGACGTTTCCAACGCAACCATCGTCGGCCACGACTGGGGCGGCCCGACCGGCCTCGGCTTCGCGCTGGCCAATCCAGAGCGGGTCCGCGCCCTGGTGGTGATGAGCACCTGGGGATGGGCGCTGCCGCCGTCCGATTTCCACACGCGGGTATTTCCTTGGCGACTGATGCACGCGCCGCTGGTCGGCCCCTATTTGCTCGGCCGCCACAACGTGCTGGCCGGGCGCGGCGTCTATCTCTCCGTCGTGGACCGGGCGCGCTTTCGCGCTCGCGCGCAAGCGGCGTACGAGGCGGTGCTGCCCGACCCGGCATCGCGGCTGCTGACCTGGACGTGGCCCCGCTGGATTCCGCTCGACGACACGGCGCGCGCGCTCGACCGCTTCCGCTGGATCGAACAGGGCCTGCGCGCGTGGCAAAAGCCGGTGCAGATCATCTGGGGCCGTGAGGACGACGTGTTCGATCATCCGACTTTCGCTGGCCGCTTCAAGGCCCTCCTGCCGCACGCCGAGGGGCCGCATCTCGTCACCGGCCGCCATTTCCTGCAGGAGGATTCCGGGCCGGAGATCGGCGCCCTTATCGCCGGTTTTCTCCAGCGGCTGGGAAGTGCGTGATATGAGCGTCGTGCAACCAATTCCCGTGCCGTCGCTGGACGGCACGCGCTTCGCCTTCCTGCTCGCCGAGGACCGCGTCGGCCACTATCCCGAATTCCGCGATTTCCTGTCCCGCGCCTTCGACCTCGACCGGATCGGTCTCGCCGCGCCGGGCTATCTGCGGGCGCCGTCGGGGGGCGCCTATGCGCTGGTGTTCATCGGCCGCAGCGGCGAGCCGTTCCCCGCCGGCGTCGAGATTTCCGCCGTCGTGCCGGCGCTCGAACCGCTCGACGAGGACGTCGCGGACCGCGATCTGTGGGCCATCCTGCGCTGGCTGGTCGAGGGCACCGGCGGCGCGTGGAGCGTCGGCGCGCTCGACGCCACGGGCCGGCTCTATCGGATACCGGCCGCGGACGCGCTGAGATCGTGATAGCGTTGCCGCGATCCCAGTGAGGAGGCCGTCTTGGCCCGTATCGAGGACTTGCCCGAGCCGACCCGGACCGCCGTCCAGTCGGCCCCTTGCCCGAGCTTCGACACGCGGCCCTGGGTGGAAGGCCCCCCGCTGGCGGAGCGCCGCGTCGCCGTGGTCAGTTCGGCCGCGCTGTTCGCGCGCTCCGAGCCGCCGTTCCAGTTCGGCAGCGCGGAGTTCCGCCGCCTGCCGGCCTCGCTCGATCCCGCGGACATCCTGATGAGCCACGTGTCGATCAATTTCGACCGCTCCGGCTTTCAGCGCGACCTCAACGTGGTCTACCCGATCGACCGGCTGCGCGAACTCGCCGCCGAGGGTGTGATCGGCGGGGTCGCGCCGACGCATTATTCCATCCTCGGCTCGACCGATCCGGCCGGGATGGAGGATACCGCCGACGGGATCGCCGCCGGTCTGCGGCGCGAGCGGATCGACTCGGTCGTCCTGAGCCCTGTCTGACCGGTCTGCACGCGCGCCGTGAGCGCGCTGGCACATCGGTTGGAGGAACGGGGCGTTGCGACAGTGACGCTCGGGATGATCCGGGTGCAGATGGAGAAGGTGCGGCCGCCGCGAGGGCTCTGGGTGCCCTTCGAGCTTGGCCGCCCACTCGGCGAGCCCGGCGATCCGGCGTTCCAGCGCCGGGTGCTGATGCGGGCCCTGCGCCTGCTGGAGCGTAGCGACGGCCCGGTCATCCTGGAGGATTTCGCGGAGGACGCGCCGGGCTGGAGGGACCGCCCGGGGTGGCGGCCGCCGTTCGAGCTGCTGTCGCCGCCCCCCGCCGCGGCGCTGACGTCAGGCGGAGCCTGGGCCGCCGCGATGGCAAGCGAGATCGCGGTGCTCCGGCCGTTCTGGGACCGGACGCGGACCCGCTTCGGCCGCAGCACCGTCGGCCTGTTCGGTCAGCCGCCGGACGCGTGGCCCGGTGTCGCCGCCCGCTTCCTCGACGGCGAGCTGCCGGCGTCGGCCGGGCACGCGACGCCGGCGCTGGCGCTGCGCTTCCTGGCGGATGATCTGAAGGCCTATTATGGCGAGGCCGCGCAAGCCGTCGGGGACCCGCCCGCGAGTCGGCAGATAGACGGCTGGTTCTGGCGCGAGACGCTGGCGGGCCGGTTCCTGATCGCGCTGCGCGGCGCGGCGGAGGCGAGCGGGAACAACGCCCTGAAGACGGTCGGCACCCGCTTCTTCGTCCCGGCGCCGTATCTGCCGAGCTAACGGTCAATCCATGCGGCAGCCAGTGGCGAGCCGGCCCGCGTAGCGCGTCCATATCTGGGTTTGGCCGAGCAGCGGCAGGGCGACGTAGCCGCGCAAGTGCAGCTTGCCCAGCGTGTCCTGCCAGATCTGGGCGTTCCACACCTGCCCGTCTTCGGGGTTGGTGATATGGCCGTCCCAAACTCCGGGCCTGGAGGGCGCCACCGTCAGGATCATCAGCCCGCAGCGGGCGGCAACCGGCGGCTCTGGCCCCGCGGCGCTCTGTCCGACAATGCTGCCGCACATATTCTGCCCGCACGGGGCGATCCGGATGACCCCCCTGTGATCCTGTGTCAGCCATAGCCCGACCGGCGGTTGGCCCGATGCCTGCTGGGCGCGGGCGATGCCGGTCAGGCCGATCGCGACCAGCGCCCCCGTGAGAGCGGCCAGCCATCGCTGGGTCATCCCGGTCTCCCGATGCGTACAGCAGGAGCACATGGGATCGCGGCGAGGACTGTGAAGCGCCTCCCGGAGCCCCGCCGAAAGGGGAGGAGGTTCTGGTACCTCGCTTGCTAGGACAGCGATGATGCCGGATTTCCCCCGGCGCGGAGCCCGTGATCGCGCGTGAAGGTGTTGCTGGCCGATGACGATGCGGAACGCGCCCGTCTCCTGGCGCGCGCCCTGGGGGCGGACCCGGGGCTCGTCGTGGTCCGGATCGTCCCGGGCGAGACCCTGTCTGACGCCGTCGCCGCCCATGCGCCGGAGGTGGTGATCGTCGACATGGCGCGGCCCGACCGCGATGCCTTGGAGGGCGTGCGCCAGCTCGCCTCGCGCAGCCCGCGCCCGGTGGTGGTGTTCGTCGACGAGGACGATCCGGGCTTCATGGAGGAGGCGATCGGGGCTGGCGTGTCCTCCTACAACGTGCTCGGGCTGACGCCGCCCGACGTGAGGCCGATCCTGCGCGCCGCCGTCGCCTTGTTTCAGCGGCATCGCCTGGTTCGCGAGGAGTTGGACCGCGCCGAGAAGAGGCTCGGCGAGCGGGAGGTGATCGACCGCGCGAAGGCGATCCTCATTCGAGAGCGACGTCTGGCCGAGCCCGCCGCCTACGCCTGGCTGCGCCGGCAGGCGATGGCGCGCGGCAGGCGGATCGTCGAGATCGCGGAGGAGATCGTCCGCCACCGCCGGCGGGACCCGTCATGACGGAGCAAGCGGCCATGCGCGTGCGGATCGGCGTTTTGCGCCTGGTGGACAGCGCACCGGTGATCGTCGCGGACCGGCGCGGCCTGTTCGCGGAACTTGGCATCGACGCCCGGATCAGCGTGGAGCCGTCCTGGGCCAATATCGCCGACAAGCTTACCTACGGGCTGCTGGACGCGGCCGTGATGCTGCCTCCGCTCGCGCTCGCCGCCGCGATTGGTCTCGGGCGCCCGCCGGCCCGATTGATCGTACCGATGGGGCTGACGCTCGGCGGCAACTCCATCGTCCTGGGTCCCGCGGCGGCGGCGGGGCTCGCTCCCGGCGCGCCGCCGCGCGTGCTGGCTCAGTGCCTGACAGCCTGGATGCGGCGTCAACCGGAACGCCCACGCTTCGCCGTGGTGCATGATTTCTCCACCCACAACCTGCTGCTGCGTCATTGGCTCGCGTCGGCGGCCGATCCCGACCGGAACATGCAGACCGTCGTGGTGCCGCCCGCGCACATGGTTCAGGCATTGGCCGACGGGCGCATCGCCGGGTTCTGCGCCGGCGCGCCGTGGGGCGAAGCGGCGGCGCGAGAAGGTGTCGGCTCCATGCTGCTCGGCACCTCGGCGATCTGGCCGCGCCATCCGGAGAAGTGCCTGGCCGTGGCGGCACCCTGGGCGTCGAGCCAGCCTGGCGCGCTGTTGGCCCTGCTGCGCGTGCTGCTCCGCGCCGGGCAGCTCTGCGACGCGGCCGACGCGGCGCCCGGCATTGCCCGGCTGCTCGCCGATCCCGAAGGGCTCTGGCTCCCGGAGCCGGCGACCCGCGCGGCACTTCGCGGCGGCGCCGAAGCCGAGACAATCGGGTTCCATGCCGGGGCCGCCTGGTTCCCCCGACCGTCTCACGCGCGCTGGTTTCTCGATCAAATGCGACGCTGGGGGTGGGTCTCGGAGCTCGATCGCGAGAGCGTCGTGCGAACCGTCTACCGGCCGGACCTGCTGCGAGCGGCGGCGGACATGGAGGGTTTGTGCTGGCCCGACCACGATACAATCGGGCCAGGGGACGCGCCGAGCACCTAAAGTGCGCCCGAATTCCGCTCAATCGCGCGTATGGTGCCCCGAAGACCTCATGCCGGCTCGGAGGTCTGAGTAGAATCTGATCTTCGACTGCCCGTTTTGCATCCACTATGCACTCGCAAGGCGCAATCGGTATCTGACTCTACCGCCCTGGATTCAGGCAGCGAGCGGCGCCTCCCTCTGGCACGGGGATTGCTGCATTTGCGAAGCGGGGTTGGCCAGCCAGCCCCGTGAATGGCGGCCAACGGAGGTCGGCATTCCAGCCGGAGCAGCACGCTCCCGACAACGATCGGCGGACCAATGGCGGTCCGCTCGCGGGTCAAGCGGCCCGCCGGCGCCATCGAGGCGCCGCGCTGGAGCGGATTTTACATGACACGGGGCTTCCTCAAGGCCGGGCACCTGCCCACGCTGTTCTCCGCCTTCCTGTATTTCGACATCAGCTTCATGGTCTGGGTGCTGCTCGGGCCGCTCGGCGTCGCCATCGCCAAGGATCTGCACCTCGACGCAGCGCATAAGGGGCTGATGGTGGCCGTCCCGGTGCTGGCCGGCGCCGCGCTGCGCGTCGTGCTGGGGTTGCTGGTGGACCGCTACCGCGCGCGTCGCGTCGGCATCGGCGCCCAACTCGTGGTCATCGCCGGGCTGATCGCCGCCTGGCTGCTCGACATCGACAGCTTCGCGGGCACGCTGGCACTCGGCGTGGTACTCGGGCTCGCCGGCGCCTCCTTCGCGGTGGCGCTGCCGCTGGCGTCGTCATGGTATCCGCCCGAGCACCAGGGTACCGCCCTTGGCTTCGCCGGGGCGGGGAATTCCGGCACGGTGCTGGCGGCGCTGTTCGCACCTGGTCTGGCGCTGGCGTTCGGCTGGCGCAACGTGGTCGGGTTGGCGGCGATCCCGCTCGCGGTGACGCTGCTCGCCTTCATCGTGCTGGCGAAGGACAGCCCGTCCGCGCCGGCGCCGAAGCCGCTCTCGGCCTATCTCCGCCTGCTGCGCCAGCGCGACTGCTGGTGGTTCATGGCGTTCTACTCCGTCACCTTCGGCGGTTTCGTGGGCCTCGCCTCGTCGCTGACGATCTATTTCAACGACCAGTACGGCCTGCCTCCGGTGGCGGCGGGTTACTGCACCGCGGCGGCGGTGTTCGTCGGCTCGATGGTGCGGCCGCTCGGTGGCGCCGTGGCCGACCGGGTGGGCGGCGTGCGCGCGCTGACGGCCCTCTACGCCGTCGCCGCCTGCGCCTTCGCCGCGATCAGCACGGGCCTCCCCTCCATCTGGATCGCGCTGCCGGTGTTCCTGGTCGGGATGCTGGCGCTCGGCATGGGCAACGGCTCGGTGTTCCAGCTTGTCCCTCAGCGCTTCCGTAACGAAATCGGCGTGATGACGGGGCTCGTCGGCATGGCCGGCGGCCTCGGCGGGTTCTATCTCGCTTCCAGCCTCGGCTACTCGAAGCAGCTCACCGGCGGTTACGGCGCGGGTTTCTTGATCTTCGCCCTGCTCGCGGCGCTGGCTCTCGTGGCGCTCGGCGGGGTGCGCCGCCGCTGGCGCACCACCTGGTCCGAGCTCTACGGCGCGGCGCGCGTCTGAGGGAGGGGGACATGAACATGCTCTCCCCCGCCCGCCGCCGCCTCGTGCTGGTCGGCAACGGCATGGCCGGCATCCGCACGGTGGAAGAAATCCTCGCCCGCGCGCCGGACGAGTTCGACATCACCGTGTTCGGCGCCGAGCCGCACGGCAACTACAACCGCATCATGCTCTCGCCGGTGCTGGCGGGTGAAAAGAGCTTCGAGGAGATCGTCACGCATGATCGCGGCTGGTACGCGGCCAACCGCATCGAGCTGATCGCCGGCGAGGCCGTCGTCGCGATCGACCGGGACGCGTGCATGGTGCAAGGCGAGTGCGGCACGATGCGGCCGTACGACGTTCTGCTGCTCGCCACCGGCTCCAACCCCGTTATTCTGCCGGTGCCGGGCGCGCGACTGCGGGGCGTGATCGGCTTCCGCGACATCGGCGACGTCGAGACAATGTTAAACGCCGCGCGCGTCGGCGGCCGCGCGGTGGTGATCGGCGGCGGGCTGCTCGGGCTGGAAGCGGCGAACGGCCTGCGCCGCGGCGGCATGGATGTCACCGTGCTTCATCTGATGCCGACCTTGATGGAGCGCCAGCTCGATCCCGTCTCGGCCGCACTGCTCGCCGACGACCTGCGCGCGCGCGGCATCGAGGTGCTGACCGAGGCCAACACCCGCGCCATTCACGGCGACGATCGCGTCCGCGCGCTTGAACTCGCGGACGGGCGCGAGATCGCCGCCGATCTGGTGGTGATGGCGGTCGGCATCCGCCCGAATGTCGCGCTCGCCAAGGAAGCCGGCCTCGCCTGCGGTCGCGGCGTGCGGGTGGACGACGCGATGCGCACCAGCGACCCGCAAATCTACGCGGTCGGCGAGTGCGTCGAGCATCGCGGTCAGTTGTTCGGGCTCGTGGCCCCGCTCTGGGATATGGCGAAGATCTGTGCCGATCGCGTCACCGACACCGCGGACAGCGTCTACGAGCCCGGCCTAACGGGAACACGGCTCAAGGTGACGGGGATCGACATGTTCTCCGCCGGCGATTTTCTGGGGGACGAGACTACGGAAGAAGTCGTGTTCCGCGACGCGGCGCGTGGCGTCCACAAGCGGCTGGTGCTGCGCGGGGAAAAACTGATCGGCGCGGTGCTGTATGGCGAGGCACGCGACGGCGGATGGTATTTTGACTTGATCCGCAAGGGCACTGATGTCTCGGCGATGCGCGACCTGTTGGCGTTCGGCCCGGCGCTGGCGGGGGTCGCCGAGAGCGGCGTGGAGGCGCTGCCGGACAGCGCAGAGATTTGCGGCTGCAACGGCGTGTCAAAGGGAAGGATTCTCGCCGCGATCGCCGGGCACGGGTTGACCACGCTCGACGCGGTGCGCGCGCGCACCAAGGCGTCGTCCTCCTGCGGCAGTTGCACCTGCAACGTGGAGGCGCTGCTCGCGCACGCCGTCGGCGCCGCCTACGACGCGACGCCCAAGGTCAAGCCGATGTGCAAATGCACGATACATGGGCATGACGCGGTGCGCGCCGCGATCCGCGAGCAGGGGCTGCGGACGATCCCGGCGGTGATGCGCGCCCTCGGCTGGAGCTCGCCCGATGGTTGCGCGAGCTGCCGCCCGGCGCTGAACTTCTACCTGATCTGCGCCTGGCCGGCGACCTATCGCGACGACGCGCGCTCGCGCTTCGTCAACGAGCGGATGCACGCCAACATCCAGAAGGACGGCACCTACTCCGTAGTGCCGCGCATGTGGGGCGGCGTCACCACCGCCGCCGAGTTGCGCGCCATCGCTGACGTAGTGGATCGCTACGACATCCCGACGGTGAAGGTGACGGGCGGTCAGCGCATCGACCTGCTCGGCGTCAAGCGCGAGCAACTGCCCGACGTGTGGCGTGACCTCAACGCGGCCGGGATGGTGTCGGGCCACGCTTACGGCAAGGCGTTGCGGACGGTGAAGACCTGCGTGGGGTCCGAATGGTGCCGCTTCGGCACGCAGGATTCCACCGGCATGGGCATCGCCTTGGAACGCATGACCTGGGGGAGCTGGACGCCGCACAAGGTCAAGCTCGCCGTCTCCGGCTGTCCGCGCAACTGCGCCGAGGCGACGATCAAGGATTTCGGCGTCGTCGCGGTGGACAGCGGATGGGAGCTGCACGTCGCCGGCAATGGCGGGATCAAGGTTCGCGTGACGGACCTGCTGTGCAAGGTCGCCACGTCCGACGAAGTGCTCGAATACTGTGCCGCCTTCATGCAGCTCTATCGCGAGGAGGCGCATTACCTCGAACGCACCGCTCATTGGGTCGAGCGCGTCGGCATCGGGCACGTCAAGCAGCGCATCGTAGAGGACGCGGACGGACGAGCGGCGCTGCACGAGCGATTCCTGGAAAGCCAGAGCTACATGCAGATCGATCCGTGGGCGGACCGCGCGGCTGGGGCGGAAGCGCATGAGTTCCGCTCGCTCGCCGTGGTCGAGTAGGCGCAATGGACGGCGATTTCACGCAGGCCGCGTGGCGCGAAATCGGGTCGGTGGACGATATCCCCCGGCTCGGCGCCCGCATCGTCCAACTGCGCGGCGAGGACGTCGCGATCTTCCGCACCGCGAGCGACGGCGTGTTCGCGCTGCATGATCGCTGCCCGCACAAGCAGGGCCGCCTCTCGCAAGGCATCGTGCACGGCGAGTCCGTCACCTGCCCGCTGCACAACTGGGTGATCGGACTTGCCGACGGGCGCGCGAAGGAGCCCGACGAGGGGTGCGCGCGTACGATCCCTGTGAGGCTGGATGGGCGGCGCGTGCTGCTCGGGCTGGTGCGCTGATGCCGGGCGAAATTCACACGACCTGCCCCTATTGCGGCGTCGGCTGCGGCGTCGTCGCGCGGCCCGATGGCACCGTCGCCGGTGATCCATCGCATCCCTCCAATCGCGGCCGGCTCTGCTCGAAGGGCGCCGCACTCGCCGACACGCTCGACGATTCTTCCCGGCTTCTGCGACCGGTTGTGTTCGGGCGCGACGCATCTTGGGATGCGGCGCTCGACCTCGTGGCGGCGCGGTTCCGCGACACCATTGCGGCGCACGGGCCGGACAGCGTGGCGTTCTACGTCTCCGGCCAGTTCCTCACGGAAGACTATTACGTTGCCAACAAGCTTATGAAGGGCTTTATCGGCAGCGGCAACATCGACACCAATTCCCGCCTCTGCATGGCATCCACCGTCGCCGGCCATGTCCGGGCCTTCGGCGAGGACATCGTTCCCGGCGTCTACGAGGACTGGGAAGAGGCCGATCTCGTGGTGCTGGTGGGCAGCAACGCCGCCTGGTGCCATCCGGTGCTGCATCAGCGGCTGCTCGCCTCGCGCACGGCGCGCGGGACCCGCATCGTCGTGCTCGACCCGCGCCGCACCGCGACGGCCGAGGCTGCCGATCTGCATCTGCCGATCGCGCCGGACGCCGACGTGCTGCTGTTCAACGGGCTGCTGGCGCATCTCGCCGAAGCGGGTGCGGTGGACCGCGGCTGGGCCGCGCGCCACGCAAACGGCCTCGAGGCGGCACTCGAAGCGGCACGCGCCGATGCGCCCGATCTCGACAGCGTCGCCGCGCGCTGCGGTGTCGATCCCGAGGCGCTGGAAATCTTCTACGAGTGGTTCGCTCGCACCGAACGCGTCGTTACCGTCTACTCGCAGGGCGTCAACCAGTCGGCGGCGGGCACCGACAAGGTCAACGCCATCCTCAACTGCCATCTCGCCACCGGCCGCATCGGCCTGCCCGGCATGGGGCCGTTCTCCGTCACCGGACAGCCCAACGCGATGGGCGGGCGCGAGGTGGGCGGCCTCGCCAACCAACTCGCCGCGCATCGGACGTTCGACCGGCCCGACGACATGGACGCGGTACGGAGGTTCTGGCAGGCGCCGAACCTCGCCATACGCCCCGGCCTCAAGGCGGTCGAACTGTTCGAGGCGATGTTGAGCGGGCGGGTGAAAGCGGTCTGGATCGCCGCGACCAACCCGGCCGCCAGCCTGCCGCGCGCCGAGCGCGTGCGCGCGGCGCTGGCCGCGTGTCCCTTCGTCGTGGTCTCCGATTGCTGGCCGACAGACACCACCGCGCACGCCGACGTGCTGCTGCCGGCCGCCGGCTGGGGCGAGAAGGACGGCACCGTGACCAGCTCGGAGCGCCGCATCTCGCGCCAGCGCCGGTTCCGCGCGCCACCGGGCGAGGCGCGGCCCGACTGGTGGATGTTCGCCGAGCTCGGCCGGCGCATGGGTTTTCCCGATGCTTTCGCCTGGAACGATCCCGCCGCCGTGTTCCGCGAGCACGCCGCGCTGTCCGGCTTCGAGAACGACGGACGGCGCGTGTTCGACATTTCTGGCCTCGCTGGGCTCGACGACGCGGCCTACGACGCGCTGCGGCCGGTGCGCTGGCCGCTGCCGGAGGGCGGGGCGGGCGAAGGCGGCCGGCTGTTCGCGGCCGGCGGCTTCCCCACCGGGGACGGGCGGGCGCGGCTGGTGCCGACGCCGTGGCGCGGCTTGCCCGATGCCGGCGCGCTGCCCTTCCTGCTCAACACCGGCCGGGTGCGCGACCAGTGGCACACCATGACCCGCACAGGTCTCGTCCCCCCGCTGATGGCGCACACCCCGGAACCCCGGCTCGCCATCCATCCGGGCGACGCGGCCGCACTCGGCCTGGCGCAGGACGATCTGGCCGAGATCGACACCGCTGAAGGTGCGATGCTGCTGCGCGCCGATTTGCGTCACGCGCAGCGGCGCGGCGAGGTGTTCGCGCCGATGCACTGGACCGACGCGTTTGCATCCACGGGTCCGGTCGCGCGGGTGGTCGGCGCGGCGCTCGATCCGCACTCCGGGCAGCCCGCGCTGAAGATGACGCCCTGCCGCGTGCGCGCGGTCCCGGTGAGGTTCCACGGCCTGTTGCTGCGACGCAAGGCGGGCGCGCTGCCCGAGACCTGTCACTGGGCGCGCGTCCCGGTCGCGACGGGCGCGCTGTACCAGCTCGCCGGCCTGCGCGAGATGCCGGCGGGCGACGATCTTTTCCGGCTTGCCGACAGCCTGCTCGGCGTACCAAACGGCGCGGACCGGCTGGAACTGTCGGATGCGCGGCGCGGCGTGCTGCGCGTCGCGGCGCTGGTGGACGGGGTGCTCGAAGCCTGCCTGTTCCTCGCCCGCGAGCCGGCAAACCTGCCGCGCCGGGAGGCGATCGTCCCGCTGCTCGGCCAGTCCGTGCCGGATGCCGGGCGGGCTCGGCTGCTCGCGGGATTGGCGCGCGGCGGGGAGGGCGAGGACGGCCCACATGTCTGCGCCTGCTTCGGCGTCGCGCGTCACGCGGTGCGCCACGCCGTCGTCACCCACCGCCTGCGCAGTGTGGCGGAAATCGGCGCGCACCTGCGGGCCGGCACGAATTGCGGTTCCTGTGTTCCCGAACTCGAGGAGATCCTTCGCGATGTCCGCGCCCCCGCTGCCTGAGTCCGGGCCGGCTGAGCCGAGTCTTTTTCCTGTTTTCCTCAACCTCTCCGGCGAGCGCGTGCTCGTGGTCGGCGGTGGCGACGCGGCGGTGGCGAAAACCCGTCTGCTGCTCGGCTGCGGCGCCAAGGTTCACGCGATTGCCGAGGCGCCCTGCGACGAGCTCCGGGCGATGGCCGACGACGGCGCGCTCACGCTCCATGCGCGCCCCTTCGAGGCCGCCGATGTCGCCGGCGCCCGGCTCTGCATCGTCGCCTCGGACGATCCCGCCGAAGCCGTCGCGGCGGCGCGCGCAGCCGGAGTGCTCGTCAACACCGTGGATCGCCCTGCGCTCTCCGACTTCATCGTGCCGGCGATCGTCGATCGCGCGCCGATCACCGTGGCGATCGGCACCGGCGGCGCGGCACCCGCGCTGGCCCGCGACCTGCGTTGCCGGGTCGAGGCGGCCATCCCGCCGGGTTACTCCGCCATCGCCGCGCTGTGCCGCGATTGGCGCGGCCGGGTCGCCGAGGCGCTTCCCGAACCCAATGCGCGCCGCCGGTTTTGGGACGCGGTGGTCGACGGACCGGAGGCCACGGCGGCGCTCGATGGCGACCGCGCAGAAGCCGAGCGGCTGATCCGCGCGCGGCTGAACGCGATGCGCCACGGCGGTTCGCCACCACCGAGCGGACGCGCGAGCCTGGTCGGTGCCGGTCCGGGCGATCCGGAGCTGCTCACCTTGCGCGCCCTCCGAGTGCTGAAGCGCGCCGACGTGGTGCTGTACGACGCGCTGGTGGAGCCCTCGGTGCTCGATCTCGCCCGGCGCGACGCGCGGCGTATCGACGTCGGAAAACGCTGCGGCCGGCACGCGATGAGCCAGGCGGCGATCAACCGCCTGATCCTGGAGCACACCAGGTGCGGCGCGCATGTGGTGCGGCTCAAGGGCGGCGACCCGTTCATCTTCGGCCGTGGCGGGGAGGAGCTGGAGTGCCTGCGCGCGGCCGGCGTGCCGGTCGAGGTGGTGCCCGGCATCACGGCGGCCTGTGCCGCGGCGGCCCGGCTCGGCATTCCGCTCACCCATCGCGACATCGCACGCGAGCTGCATCTCGTAACCGGCCACGGCAGCGACGGCGCGGTGCCCGGCATCGACTGGCGGACCCTCGCCGCCGGTGGCACCATCGCCGCCTACATGGCCAGTCGCACCCTTCCCATCGTCGCTGCCCGGCTGATGCAAGCCGGCCTGTCTGGCGCGACGCCCGCCGTCGCGGTGGAGAACGCCAGCCGGGCGAACGAGCGGCATCTGTTCGGCACCCTCGCCGAGCTTCCGGCGGCATTGGCTAGGCGGGGCTTCGATGGCCCGACCCTGGTGCTGATTGGGCAGGTGGTCGGGCTGGCGCGCGGCGAGGCCGTCGTGGAGCGGCGGGCCGCTTGACGCCGGCCGCGCGCTTCGCCCCGTTCGTCGCCACGCTGGGGCGCGGCCCCGGCCGGTCCCGGGCGCTCAGTCGCGACGAGGCGCGCGAGGCGTTCAGCATGGTGCTGCGGGAAGAACCCGACCCGCACCAGATCGGCGCCTTCCTCATGCTGCTGCGCTATCGCGGCGAGGATGCCGACGAGATCACCGGGCTGGTCGAGGCGGCGCGCGACGGCATCCGCCTCGGCGCCGGCGTGGACCTCGACTGGCCATCCTACGGCGCCGGGCGGACGCGTGGGCTGCCCTGGTTCCTGCTCGCCGCGCTGGCGCTATCGCGTGCCGGCATCCGCGTGCTGATGCACGGATCGAACGGGTTTTCCTCCGGCGTCGGCGTCGCGGACGGGCTCGCGGCCCTCGGGCTGCGGCCGGCCGCGAGCCTGGCGGACGCCGAGCGGATGCTGGCGCGCGACCGCTTCGCCTATCTGCCGCTGGAGAATTTCTCCCCGCCGATGTTGCGCCTGCTGCGGCTGCGCGAGCTGTTCGGGCTGCGCTCGCCGGTCAACACGGTGGCGCGGCTGCTCGATCCCGGGAGCGCGGCCGCCGGTGTCGATGGCGTGTTCCATCCCGCGTATATCGACGTGCATCTCGGCGTCGCCGAACGCCTCGGCCGGCCGCGTCTGCTGGTGCTCAAGGGGGGCGGCGGCGAGGCCGAGCGCAACCCGGCCAAGGCACTGGCCGCGCATGTCTGGGACCGGCGGCGGGGTCGCACCGAATGTCTCCTTCCGGCCTGGGACGATGCCGACAGACGCCCGCGTCGCGAGGACAATCCCGATCTGCTGGCGGCATTGTGGCGCAGAGAGGCAACGTTGCCGGGACCCGAGGCGATCGTCTGCGCCACGATCGCGATGGCGCTGATCGCCCTCGGGCGCGCACGAACGCCCGAGGAGGCGGACGCGGCCGCTACGGCGATCTGGATGTTCAACACAAGGTGATTGACGCCGCTTGGCGTGACCCCGCTGGACTTACCGGTTGCTCGTAAGTAGATTACAGTCGTGTAAGATAGCGTCGCGGCAGAAGCGCCGGACGATGGATCCTATCCTTTCGCGCTGGTAGCGATCGCCCCAAAAATCAGAGTCGGGAACGTCCTGGAGGGAAAAATGCGAAAACTGCTGATGGCTGGATTCATGTGTCTCGGCCTCGTTGGCGGCATCGCCACGGCCCAGGCCCAGAGTGATTGCTCGAAAACCGTGCCTGCCTCGCCATTCGGCCCCGACGATCAGACCGGCGCGACAAACCGCGTGACCCCGCAGGTGACCAAGGCCGCAGCGGGGGAGATCCAGGAAGGCAAGGTCATCAGCATGACGCATCCGCTGGTGGACGGCGTCCCGTTGTTCGGCACGCGCTTCACCAAGACCATTCTGACCGCGAGCTCGCTTGCCCCCGGGGCCGCCTACGGCGAGAACAACGCGACCTTCCTCGAGGACACCTGGCTCAGCCAAAGCCACGTGGGCACGCATCTGGACGGGCTCGGCCATTTCGGCCGGGGCGATTGCTACTACAACCAGAATGCGATGGGGAAATACATCAACCAGAACAACATGACGCGGCTGGGGCTCGAACACCTCAAATCTTTCGCCACGCGTGGCGTCATCATCGATCTGGTGCGCGTCTATCAGCAGGCCAACAAGCTGAAGACCAACTCCGCCTGCCGCAAGCCGTGCCTCGACAAGGGAACGGTGATCTCGCAGGCCGATCTCGAGGCCGGGCTCAAGTTGTACAACGTCACCCTACGCGAGGGTGACATGGTGTTCCTGCACACCGGCTGGGTCGATCTGTTCGAGCAGTACCCGGCGCAGAACGCGCTGTATAACAGTGGCGAGCCCGGCATCGGCGTTGACGCGGCCAAATGGCTCGCCTCACAGAAGGTCGTCGCGGTGGGCGCTGACACCTGGGCGGTCGAGGTGATCCCCGGAGAGAGCCCGAAGATTCTGTTTCCCGTGCACCAGACACTGATCACCGACAACGGCATCCACATCATCGAGAACGTCAAGACCGACGACATCGCGCAAGAGGCCCAGAACACCGGGCGCGCGACGTTCTTCGTCAACATGACGGTACCCAAGGCAGTCGGACTGACCGGCAACTTCGTCGGAATCGAGGCGATCCGCTGACCGGCCGGAGCCGAATCAGCGCATGACGGCGCGGCTGGTGCTGGGGCGCCGGCCGCTGCTGGCGGCCTGCTTCGCCTGCGGTCTCGGCCACGCGGCGGCCGGGACGCGGCGTTTTCGCATTGCGCTCGCCAACCTCGATGAGTTGCCGAACGTGACGCTCGAGGGGCTCGGGTTCACGGGGATCGAGCTGCGGCGCAGCTTCGAGTTGGCGGCGCGCGACCTGCCGGTCGATATGCTCTATTTCGACAACGCCGGCGATCCCGCCCGCGCGATCGCCAACGCCGAGGCGGCGATTGCCGCGCGGGTCGATCTGCTGATCGAATACTGCGCCGACGCCGACGCGAACGCCGAGATCGCACGCCGCCTCGCCGCCGCCGGCATCCCCGTTGTCGCGCTTGTCGACCCGGTGCCCGGCGCTCCGCTCTACGGACCTGACAACCGCACCGCGGGCCGCATCGCCGGACGCGCGCTCGGTGCCTTCGCGCGCGAGAACTGGCCGGACAGGCCGGTGCTCGGGGTGCTCGTCGGCGATCTCGCCGATTCCGGTCCCGCCGTTACGGACCGCATCAAGGGCATTACCGACGGTGTGCACGAGCTCCTGCCCGCGCTGCAACTCGCGCCGCTCGACACTGGCGGGCAGTCAGTGCGCGCCGACGCGCTGATGACCAAATTCCTGCTGACGCAGCGTGGGCAGCGTCTGCTGATCGCGACGCTCGATGACCTGGCGGCCGTCTACGCCAAGACTGCCATCGAGATGAACCGGCGGCAGAGCGACTGCGTCATCGTCAGCCAGGGACTTGACCGGAACATCCACGGCACCGCCAGCGAGAAGAAGGAGCTCGACCCCAACAACCGCGGCAGCGTGGTGTTCGGTTCGGTCGCCTACTTCATGGACCGATACGGCTATGAGGTGCTGCCGCTCGCCCTGCGCCTGCTCGCCGGAGAGACGTTGCCGCCGCGCACGGCGACGCAACATATCCTCGTGACCGCCGCAAACGTGTTTCGCGAATATCCGCCGTTCGACATCAACTGATGCCAGCCACGCAGTCGGCCGATCAGCGAAGCGGCGGCGAACAGCGGCAGTAGATCGCGTTGCGCTCTCCCGGCTCCTGCGCGAGGGTCGCGAAGGTCAGCCCGCCGCCAGGCCCGATTGCGGCGACTCCGTTGAGTGCGAAGCGGCCGAGCCGTCCGCCCTGCGCCAGCGCCTCGCCCGTGGTCGCAAGCCGGCTGATTTTGCGCGGAGCGCCCGCAAAGGCGGCGAACGGTCCCGGCCCTCCGTCGAGTGCGGCGATGAACGCGGTGACCCCGCCCGGCGCCACCGTGGGCCAAGGACCGAACCCCGCGTAGCGTCCGCCCCCCGGCGCGGGGCCGCCCTCGACGGCGATTTCGGCCAGACCCTCCGGCCCGATCCGCAGCACCGCCTGACGCTGGTCGCCGTTCCCGCCGAGATAGGCGCCGAAGGCGATGCCGTCCTCGTCGTCGATCGCCACCCGCTCGGAGAAGCGCAGGACCATTGCCCCGTCCGGCGTATGCTCGCCAGCCCCGATCAGCAGGCGCAGAGTGCGCGAGCCCGCGATGAAAATGCCGCCGAGCACCGGGCCCTTGAGGAGTGCAGCGGGAAACGCGACGGCACCGCTGTTGTTCAGTGCCGGCTCGCCGATCTTGTCCATCGTGCCGCCGATCCGCAGCAGCCGCTCGCCCTCGGCGACCAGCCGTTGCAGCCGGCGGCCGTTCCAGAAATACAGCACATCCAGCATGTCGCGCCCGCGGCGCACGCTGGCGACGAAAGCCAGTTCGTCGTTGTCGTTCAGCGCCGGCGCGTTGAAGTCGACCAGGACGCCGGCGGGCACACCCGGCGCATCGTCTCCGGCAAGCGCGATCACCCGCGGGCCGTCCTCGCCGGCAAGGAACACGCCCTCGGTCGCCCGCCCGCCGGCGATCTGCGCGCTGAAGGCGACATGCCCCGACGCATTCAGCGCCGGCAGGGGATGCTCCGTGAACTCCGCGAGCGTCCCGCCTCCCGGCAGGGCGTCTCCTAACGCCGCCACCTTCGTGATGCTCCCCGCGTCGGCGAGGAAGATGCCCTCGCGCCCCGGCGCGTGCAGCACCGTGGCGTAAAAGGCGACCTGGCCGCGTGCGTTGACCGGCGCCACGATCGGTTGCGAGATGACATCAAACCGGTCGAAGCTGCCACCGCCCGGCGCCGCCTGACCGGACCGTGCAACGGCGCGCAACAATCCACTCTCGGACTCTGGTTCGGCTGTCGGCAGCGCGGCCGTTTGTGCCGACGGCCGGGCCGTCGCCGTCGATGGCGCCGATGGCGCGACCCACAGCACGGCGGCCCACAAGGCCGCCACCAACATGCCCGCAACCAACAGGCGCCACCAGGCGGCGATCAGCAACATGGCTCAGTTGCTCAGCATCCCGGCCTTCAGCGTGGTCACGTCGTGACGCAGCATCTTGAGATAGCTGTCCGCCTCGCCGCCGGCCGGGGAGAGTGAATTGCCGTAGAGCGTGCCGCCGATCGTCGCACCGGTTTCGGCGGCGATGCGCTGCATGGCGCGTGGATCGGTGATGCTGTCGAGAAACAGGGCTTTTACGCGTGCGGCACGGATTTGCCGCGCCAGCTTCGCCAGCTCCGCCGCCGAGGGCTCGCTCTTGTTGGTCCAGCCGTTCACCGTCAGCAACGTAATGCCGTATGCGTTGGCGATGTACTGGAGCGAGTTGTGCGACGACAGCGCCCGCCGCTTGCTCACGGGCACGCCCGCCATCTCCTTGCGCGCCCAGTCATCGAGCGCCTGGAGTTGCTTGGTGTAGGCCGCCGCGCGCGCCCGGAAGTCGGCGGCATCGGCGGGATCGAGCCGCGCCAGCGCCTCGGCGACGTTGCGCACGTAAATGATGCCGTTGCGCGGATCGAGCCAGGCGTGCTGGTCGATCGCCGTTGGCAGCTGCCTGCCGGAAACCGGATGCTCCTCCTCCGCCGTCAGCGTGTGCACGCCGCGCGTGACGACCACCTTGGCGCCCTTGAACGCGGCCTGCTTGAGCAGCGGTTCCAGCCAGGGCTCGAACTCGTCGTTGAGATCGTTCAAGAACACGGCGCGCGTCGATGCGAGCTTCGCGACGTCGGCCGGAGTGGGCTGGTACAGCTCGCAGTCCCCACCGGCGCCGACGATGGTCGTTATGTCGATGTGATCGCCGCCGACATTGGCGAGCATGTCGGCTATGACGCTGAAGGTCGCGATCACGGGGATCCGGTCCGCGGCTTGCCCAGGCGCCGCCAGCAGCAGGGCTGCCAGTGCGGCGCCGAGTGGACGGACGATGCGAAGAAAGCGAAACATCAGGCGGCTCTCCCTATGATGGGCGCCAAGCGGCGCCATGCGTTCGTAGCGACGAGGGAAATCCCGAACAGCAATCCTCCCGCCAGCACGATCGCCGGGCCGGAGGGCATGTTGCCATGATAGGAGACCAGCAGCCCCGCGATCGACGCGGTCAGGCCGAACCCGGTCGCCAGCGCCATCGACGCTGCAACACGGAGCCCCCAGCACCGCGCCGCTGCCGCCGGCAGCAGCATCGGTCCCACCGCCAGAAGCGTGCCGAATGCTTGGAAACTCGCCACCAGCGTCAGCACCACCAATGCCACGAACACCGCCCCATAGGGCGCGCGCGCGCCCACCGCGCGCAGGAATGCTGGGTCGAACGCGCCCACCGCGAACGGCCGGTACAGCGCTGCGATCACCAGCAGGATCACGCTGCTCGCAGCCGCGATCTGGAGCAGCGCCCGCTGGTCGATGGCCAGAACGGTGCCGAACAGCACACGCATGACGTCAACGTTGCTGCCCCGCCACGCGACAAGCAGGACGCCGAGCGAGAGGGCGACCAAATAGAACGCCACCAGTCCCGCGTCTTGTCGGCCCCGCCCGCCGGCGCTCAGCGCGGCCAGCGCTGCCACGGCGAGACCGCTTGCCAGGCCGCCCAGCGACAGGAAGGTTGGCGACGGTCCCGCGTAGAGAAAGCCGATGGCGGCGCCCGGCATCACGGCGTGTCCGAGCACATCGCCGTCGAGGCTCATCCGGCGTAGTACCAGCAGTGTTCCGACAGCCCCGTTGGCCAGCGCCAACGCGATGCAGGCCACCAGGGCCGCGCGCATGAACCCGAGCGTGTCGAACGGTGCGACCAGCAGCGCGTATGCCGATGTCATGCCGCCATCGCAGCCAACGCCCCCTCTGTCGCACCCCAGGCGATGCAGCGTCGCGCCAGCGCCAGCGTCGAAGGGAACCGCGCCCGTACCACGTCGAGATCGTGCAGCACGGCAATCACGGTCCGGCCTTCCTCGTGCCATCGCGTGACCTGATCGAGCAGCACCGACATGGTCTGCGCGTCGACGGCGGCGAACGGCTCGTCAAGCAGGATAAGCCGCGCGCGCCGCACGATCAGCCGCGCGAACAGGACGCGGCGGAATTGTCCCTCGGATAGATCGCGGATGCGCGAAGCGGCGGCGTCATGCATTCCCACGGCGCGAAGCGCGGACAGCACTTCGGCGAGCAGATCACGGGACGGCGTGCGGAACGCGCCGAAATGATGCCAGCCTCCGAGGGCGACAAATTCCAGGACCGACACGGGATAGTCGCGGTCGATCGCGGTCACTTGCGGCAGATAGCCCACGGAGCGGGGCCGGGCGCCGGCGAGCCGTACCGTGCCCGAGTGCGGCCGCAGCGTGCCGGCCAGCACATTGAGCAGCGTGCTCTTGCCCGCGCCGTTGGCGCCGACGATGGCGGTGAGCGTGCCCGCCTCGAACCGGCCGGAGATCTGCTCGATCGCGAGCCGGCCGCCGTAGCCGGCGGAAACCATTTCCAAGGCGAGCGATACAGGGCCGTACGTGTCGCGGCTGCCTGACGCCTGCTCCAGCCGTGCCGCGCCGTGCGTCAGCGTCCCCGAGGGCGCGCCAGCAGCCCTTGCCAGACCGGCGGCCGACAGCCGTAGCCGCTCGATCACTCGACCGGCACGAAGATCGAATGGCGCATCTTCGCTTCCACCGATTTTGAGAGATGGCCCTTTCCGCTGGTGTCCTCGACCAGGATCACCTCGCCCGCGCCGATGACGCGGCTCTCGCCGTCGCTCGCGGTGATCCGCACGCCGGCGTCTAGATTGATGATGTACTGGCGGCGCGGCGCGGGGTGCCAGTCGAGGTCATAGGAGCCCGCGGTCTCGCGGAAGATGATGCCGGTCGCCGGCAGGCGCTTCGACATCTTGCCGCCGCGTCCTTCCTCCACCCAGTCGACCGTGATGTCGCGGAAATGGGACTCGCCGTCGGCGTCGGCGTAGAGGTTGTGGATGCGCATCGCGGAGTTCCTCGCGTCTCTTCCTGTTGCGATGATCCTAAGCGGAAGGAACCAGGCGGTGCCAGCGCCGGTTGCGCGGCACCTTGACGCTTCGGCTCGGGGCGCGGAGTTTCGCGGCGCAGCGCCAGGAGGAACCGCCGACATGAGCATCCCGCGGACCATGACCCAGATCGCCGCCGAGGGTGCCGGCGGCCCGGAGGTGCTGAAGCCGGTCCAGGGGCCGGTCCCGACGCCGAAGCCGGACGAGGTACTGGTACGCGTGCTCGCCGCCGGGGTGAACCGCCCCGACGTGGCGCAGCGCCAGGGTTCCTACCCGCCGCCGCCCGGCGCGAGCCCGCTGCTCGGCCTCGAGATCGCCGGCGAAGTGGTGGCCGCCGGCCCGGAGGTGCGCGGATGGCGGGTCGGGGACCGGGTCTGCGCCCTGACAAACGGCGGCGGCTACGCGGAGTATTGCACCGCACCCGCGCCGCAATGCTTGCCTTGGCCCGCCGGCTACGACGCGATCCGCGCCGCGGCATTGCCAGAGACCTATTTCACCGTGTGGGCCAATCTGTTCCAGGGCGGGCGGCTGTCCGCCGGCGAGAGCATGCTGGTGCAAGGCGGCACCTCGGGCATCGGCGTCACCGCGATCCAACTCGCCACCGCATTCGGCGCCACGGTCTACGCCACCGCCGGATCGGACGAGAAGGTCGCGGCGTGCCGCAAGCTGGGCGCGGCGGAGGCGATCAATTACCGCGTCGCCGACTTCGCCGCCGAGATCAAGCGGATCACCGGCGGGCGCGGCGTCGATGTCATCCTCGAGATGGTCGGCGGCCCGTATATCGCGCGGGATATCCGCTCATTGGCGATGGACGGACGGCTGGTGCTGATCGCGTTCCTGCAGGGCTCGAAGGTGGAAAACTTCGATTTCGTGCAGGTGATGACCAAGCGGCTGACGATCACCGGCTCCACCATGCGTCCACGCACGACGGCGCAGAAGGGCGCCATCGCGGCCGAGCTGCGCCAGCGCGTGTGGCCGTTGCTGGATGCCGGGCGATGCGGGCCGGTGATCTACCGGGTGTTTCCACTGGCTGAGGCCGCCGAGGCGCACCGGCTCATGGAGAGCAGCGCGCATATCGGCAAGATCATGCTGCGGGCCGCCGACGCGTGAGCGGCGTCCGTCCGGCGGCGGATGCGACCGCGCTGCCGGCGGCCGGACTGGCGCAGCTCGCGTTGTCCGTCGTGCTGCTGAGCAGCACCTGGCCGCTGGCCAAATACGCCGTTCTGCGTGGCACCTCGCCGCTCTGGTTCGCCGAGGGCCGCGCCGCTCTGTCGGCGGTCGGCGCCTGGGTGCTACTGGCGGTAGTCGGCCGCATCCGTCCGCCGGGACGGGCCGATCTGCCGGCGGTGATCGGCGTCGGCGTGTTCCAGCTCGCGCTGTTCTTCCTGTTCGCCCATCTGGCGGTGGCCTGGGTGCCGGCCGGGCGCACCGCGGTGCTCGCCAACACGACGACGATGTTCGTGGTGCCGCTATCGCTGCTGGTGCTGCGCGAGCCCATCCCGCCGCGCCGCTGGATCGCGGCGGCGCTGGGGCTGGCCGGGGTCGCCGTCCTCACCGGGCCGTGGGCGATCGACTGGTCGCAACGGACGGTGCTCGTCGGGCACGCCTTCCTGCTCGCCGCCGCCCTGTCGTTCTCGATCGCGATCATCGTGATTCGCCGCTTCCCGCCGCGCCAGTCGATGTTCGTGCTGCTGCCCTGGTGCTTCACCCTCGCCGCTCTGCTGATCCTGCCGGTCGTGGCATGGCGCGAGCGCGATGGCGGGTTCGGCGCGGACCCCGCCGCGTGGGCGGCGCTGCTCTATGTCGGCGTCCTCGCCGGCTCGGTCGGCACCTGGTGCGTGCTGCAGGCGGCCGCGACCTTGCCGAGCGTGGTTTCGTCCGTTGGGTTCCTGGCGACCCCGGCGAGCGGGCTCCTGCTGTCCGGTCTGTTTCTGGGCGAACCGATCACTCCCGACCTGATCGCCGGCACCTTGCTGATCCTGGGCGGCATCGGCGCGGCGGCGTGGCCGGCGCGGCGGCCGCGGTGATCCTGCGCGGCAACGAGGCGGGGGAGGGGCCGCCGCTCGTGCTGCTGCATGGGCTGTTCGGCGCCGCGCGCAATTTCGGCGCCGTGCAGCGTCGGCTCGCGCGGCGCTTCCTCACCATCGCACTAGACCTGCGCAATCATGGCGACAGCCCGCACGATCCGGCGATGGGCTACGAAGCAATGGCGGGCGACGTGCTCGAAACCCTGCACGCTCGCGACGTGCTGCCCGCGGCGCTGCTGGGCCACTCGATGGGCGGCAAGGTGGCGATGCGCGCGGCGCTGGACCAGCCTGACGCGGTGCGCCGACTGATCGTCGCCGACATCGCTCCTGTGTCCTATCCGCCAGGGTTCCGTGAGCTCGCCGCTGCCTTGCGGGCGCTGCCGCTGGCGCCCGGCATGACCCGCGCGACAGCCGATGCCGAGCTCGCGGGCGCGGTGCCCGAGGCCGGCTTGCGCGCGTTCGTGTTGCAAAACCTCCGTCCGGGCGCGCAGCCGGCCTGGCGCATGGGGCTGGCGGAGATCGCGGCCGCGTTGCCCGAGATCGAGGGCTGGAACCCACCGGACGGCGCGATCTATCGCGGGCCGACCCTATTCGTCGCCGGCGCGCGGTCCGGCTACATCCGCCCGGAGCACCGGCCGGCGATCCGCGCGCAGTTCCCCGCCGCGCGCTTCGTCACCGTGAAGGATGCCGGACACTGGCTCCACGCCGACAACCCGGCGGGGTTCGTCGGCGTGGTGGAGGGGTTCATGGCAGGGTAGCCGCTCGTCGCGGCAGGATAGGCGCCCGGTTCAAGCCCGCGAAGTAGCCACCGCCGCCTGCCTCGCCTCGTCTGAGGCCCGCCACAGATACCACGCCGCATAGCTCCGCCAAGGCGCCCAAACCTGACCGATCTCCGCCAGATCGCGCGGCCGAGGTTGTGCCTCGAGCCCGTAAAGCACCCGGTAGCCCTCGCGCACGCCGAAATCGTCCACCGGGAGAATGTCGGCCCGCCCGAGGGTCCAGATCAGCAGCATCTCCACCGTCCAGCGGCCGACGCCGCGGATCGTGGTCAGGCGCTCGATCAGCACCTCGTCCGAAAGGCGGGCGGCGGCGCGGCGGCTCGGCACGGTGCCGTCCAGCGTGCGGGCGCAGATGTCGCGGATCGCGGCGATCTTGCCCAGCGAAAAGCCGCAGCCGCGCAGCACGCTGTCCTCGCTCGCCAGCACCATCTCGGGGCTCGGAAACGAAATGCCGGGATAGAGGGCGACAAACCGCCCGAGGATCGCCTCGGCGGCGCGGCCGTGCAATTGCTGGTGCGCGATGGCGCGGATCAGCGCCTCGTACGGACTGCGGTCGCGCTCGGGCGTGAGGCGCGGGCGGCCAATGCGGGCAATCAACCCGGCAAAGGCGGGATCCAGCGAGAGATGGCGAACCGCCGTGGTGGACATGGATGCCGCTTATCGCCGGACGACGCGGCGCAGGCAACACGGATGCTTTCATCGCGCGGTCGAATTCGGATAACGTCAATGCATTGCAGGCGTTGATCGGCAGAGGGACGCTCGCCCGTTCCTGAGTGCGAGGCTCCATGCGCCAGGTCCATCCCTGGTTCGACGAGATCGAGGAGGAGCGGAAGGCCGCGGACCGGCAGACCGCCAGCCTCGGCGGCCTCGCCATCGCCTTGTTCCTGGTCGTCGTCGGGCTGTTCCTGGTGCGTCATCTGCACGCCAAGTCGGTGCTTGAGGACTGCCTTCTGTCCGGCCGCGCGAACTGCGTCGAGATCGCGCCACCGGTGGAGTTCTGACCTTCCCTCCTGCTGGGCTCAGTCAGGCTCCTCGAACCGGCTGAGCAGGACAAGCAAGGTCGGGCGGATGGCGCCGAGTTCGCGCAGATGCTCCGCCGAGAGCCCGTCCAGCACCTTTTCCGCTTGTCCGGTCAGGGCGACCTGCACGCGGCGATGATCGTCCGGGTCCGCCTCGCGTTCGACCAACCGGAGCTGGGCCAGACGGTCCACCAACTCGGCGGCGCTGTGCGGGCGGATCATCAGCGAGGCCGCGATCTCGCCGACCGTGGCCCTCTCCCGGCCGGGCGCGCCCTTGATCGCCAGCAGCGCCTGGTGCTGCTGCGGCGTGAGCCCCGCCTTGCGGGCGGCGGCGGCGCTGAACGCGGTGAAAGCGCGGAGCGCCTGGCGGAACCCGGCCAGCGCCTCGTAATCCGCCTTCCGCAACCTTCGTTCGTCACGCATGTCAGGTGACACTCCGGCGGGGCTCGTTCCTATGTCGCACTGCGATATATACCCACCGACCCCGCCAAGGATGGACCCGCTGCGACATGCCTGAACCCTCTCTTCCTCTCCGCGCGCCCCGGCTGGGCGATTTCACGACGGGGCCTCGTGTCCTGCTGCTGGCGGCTATGGCGGTCCTGATCGGCGGCGCGGCCGTGCTCGCCACCTGGGTGCTGATCGCACTCATCGCATTGTGCACCAACCTTGCCTATGCGGGCCGCTTCTCCTTCGCCGTGCATCCGATCGACTTGCGGATGCTGGGCTACGCCTCGGTGGCGGTTCCCGTGGTCGGCTGCCTGATCGTCGGGCTGATGGCGCGCTACGGCTCGGAAAAGATCCGCGGCCACGGCATTCCCGAGGCGATGGAGGCGATCCTCATCGGGCAGAGCCGGATCCAGCCCAAGGTCGCGGTTCTCAAGCCGTTGTCCTCGGCCATCTCGATCGGCACCGGCGGGCCGTTCGGCGCCGAAGGCCCGATCATCATGACCGGCGGCGCCATCGGCTCGCTGTTCGCGCAATGCTTCAACATGAGTGCCGCCGAGCGCAAGACGCTGCTGGTGGCGGGCGCCTCGGCCGGCATGACGGCGGTGTTCGGCACCCCCATCGCCTCGGTACTGCTGGCGGTCGAACTGCTGCTCTTCGAATGGAAGCCGCGCAGCTTCATCCCGGTGCTTGCCGCCTGCCTGGCGGCAGCCGTGCTGCGTACCTGGCTGCTGCCCGCGTCGCCGCTGTTCGCCCACGCGAGCGCGATGGCGCTGACCCCCGCGACGCTGCTGGCCTGCTGCGCGCTCGGGCTCGCGTGCGGCCTTGGTTCGGGCTTGCTGACCGCGATGGTTTATGCGGCCGAGGACGGGTTCGGCAAGCTGCCGATCCACTGGATGTTCTGGCCGGCGATTGGCGGCGTCGTGGTGGGCGTCGGCGGCCTGATCGACCCTCGCGCGCTCGGAGTCGGGTACGACAACATCACCCATCTGCTGGCGGGCTCGATGCCGCCTGACGCGGTGCTGCGCCTGATGTTGGTCAAGGCGGTGATCTGGGCAGTGGCGCTCGGCTCGGGGACGTCGGGCGGCGTGCTGGCGCCGCTGCTGATCATGGGCGGCGCCTTGGGCGCGCTGTCCGGTCTCGTGCTCCCGCACGCCGGGGTCGGCGATTGGGCGCTGGTCGGCATGGCGGCGATGATGGGCGGCACGATGCGCGCGCCGCTGACCGCGACCATGTTCGCGGTCGAGCTGACCGGCGACTCGGGGATGCTGGTGCCGCTGATCGCCGCCTGCGGCGTGAGCTACGCGGTGACGGTGCTGCTCCTGCGGCGCTCCATTCTCACCGAGAAGGTGGTGCGGCGCGGGCACCAACTCATGCGCGAGTATCACGTCGACCCGCTGGATCTCGCCAGCGTGGCCGACGTGATGGTGGCCCGGGTGGACACCTTGCCTGCCGCGACGACGGTGGCCGAGGCGGTTGCGTTCTTCAGCGCCGATATGCCGCGCCATAAGGCCTACCCGGTCGTGGACGGCGCGGGTCGGCCGGTGGCGATGCTGTCGCGCGCCGACGTGCTGCACTTCACCCGCGATACGAGCCGCCATGAGGCGAGCCTTGGCGAGGTGCTGGCCGGGCGGCGGATGGTGACGGGCACGCCCGATGAGCCGGTCTCCTCGCTGGTGGACCGGATGGTGCGAGACGAGGTCGGCCGGGTGCCCGTGGTGCGGGCCGAGGACGGCGTGCTGGTGGGCATCGTTGCGCGAAAGGATCTGTTACAGGTGCGGGCGCGCAGGCTGGCCGAGGAGCGCGACCGGCGGGCCTATTTCGGCTTTCGCCGGGCGCGCATCGCCGCCCGCCGCCGCAGCCGCCTCAAAGGAGTCCAGCGGCAATATTGACGGTCAGCGCCAGGATGATCGTGTTGAACAGGAAGCTCAGCAACCCGTGTACCGCCGCGAGGCGGCGCAGCTTGCGCGACGTGATCTGCACGTCCGAGACCTGGAACGTCATGCCGAGCACCAGCGAGAAATACATGAAATCGAGATAGTCGGGCTGCTCCTCGCCGGGAAACTGCAAGCCGCCGTCCACCGTCTCGCTGCCAGGCGGCGCCTCGTAAAATTCGTGCGCGTAGCGGAACGCGAAAGTGGTGTGGGTCATCAGCCACGAGACCAGCAGCGTCACCGCGACCAGCCCGACGTGCAGTCCCTTCTGCGCCGAGGGCAGATCCTTGGTGTTGGAGAATTCGCCCACGATCGCGGCGAAGCTGAAGCCGGTCGCGGCCATCGTCAGCCAGAAGATGGTCCACTCGCCCTCCTCCTGACGCTCGGCGTCGATCCGCATCCGGCTGGCGCGCTCGGTGGTGAACAGGAAGGCCGACAGGGCGAGGAACACCACGACGCCGACATCCCACGCGATCACCGCGCGGGTCTGCGGGCCGAGCGTCTGAGGCAGGAGCGGATAGGTCGCGGCACCGCACAGCGCGCCGGTAAACAGCCGGCGGTGCGCCGTGGCGACGCGCCACGTCCAGCCGAGCGGGCCATTCACCCGGAGCGGCATCATCTCAGTCGAGGGCGGCGAGCAGCCCGGCCATGAGGCGCGCCCGCCGCGCCAGGCTGTCGACGACGATGTGCTCGTCGAGCGTATGCGCCCCGGCGCCCGCGACGCCGAGCCCGTCGAGCGTGGCGATCCCCATCGCGCCGGTGAAATTGCCGTCCGATCCGCCGCCCGAGCTCTGCGGCGGGATGGCGAAGCCGAGCGAGCGGGCGATGGCGTTCGCCTTCTCGTAGAGCGCCATCGTCCGCCCATCCGGCTCCCAGACCGGCCGCGTCACCCCGCGCGTCACCTTGAACCGCACGTCGTTGGACGAGGCGGCGAGCGCCAGCATCCGCGCCACGCCGCGATCGAGGTCGTCCTGCCGCTTGGCCATGCTCAGCGCCTCGCCGGTGCAGCTGGTCGAGACGCAGTTGACCCATTGCCCACCGTGAATGACGCCGACACTGAACGTGCAGTCCTCCGTCGTCATGTCCTCGATCTCGACGATCTTGCGGGCCATCTCCTTGATCGCCGAGCGGCCCTCGGCGAGCCGCGCGCCGGCATGGCTCGGCCGGCCGGTGGCTTCGAGGTTGAAGCGCGCAATGGCGTAGCGCCCGGTCACCACGCCGCCGTCGGGACGCGCCGGCTCGGGCACGAGCACGTAGCGATGGCGAGACGCCTCGGCCTCGATCAGGTCGCGGGTGCTCGGGCTGCCGACCTCCTCGTCGCTGGTCAGCAGATAGGTAATCGGCAACGGCGTTTTCTGACCGGCGCGGGCGAGCTGGCGGATCGCCTCGAGGGCGATGTAGTTGCCGCCCTTCATGTCGAGGATGCCCGGCCCCCAGCAGCGTCCGCCCTCGCGCCGCCACGGCAGTTTCTCCAGCGTGCCGACCGGATGCACCGTGTCGAGATGGCCCATCACCAGCACGCCGGGCTGGTTCGGCGTCGCGTGTGGGAAGCTGGCGCGTACGCAGTCGCCAAAACCCATGCGGCCGGCGATGCGCTCGATCCGCGCCCCGGCGAGGGCGAGGTCGCGCGAGGCGATGTCCATCACGCGGTTCACCGTAGCCGCCTCCCAGGTGGGGCTCTCGCACTCCACCCAGGGCCGCAGCCCGTCCAGCATGGCGTCGACGTCGATGGGGAGGGCGGTCAGGTCCAATTCGGTCTCCTACGGGAGGGCGGCGAGGCGGTCGCCCAGCAGCGCGAAAAACCCGTCCGCGTCCAGGGTCTCCAGCACGGTCGCGTTCGGCGCCAGGCCGCTGCGGTCCCAGCGGTCGATGATCGTGCGGCCGCGATTGGGGCCGGGTACCAGGTCCACTGTGACCGGGCACTCGCGCGTGGTGAACAGCTCGGGCCGGAGCAGCCAGGCGACCGTGCAGGGATCGTGCAGCGCGAAACCGAGGCCCCCGAAACGCCGCGAGCGCGGCACACTGTCGAGGATGTCGCACGCCGTCCGCAAAGACGCGCCGTCGCCCCGCGCGCGCAACGCGCCGATCCGCGCATCGGTCACGAGCGCGTGCGCCGTGAGCTCTAGCGGCGCGAGAACCAGCGGCCGGCCGCAGGCGAGCAGCACGGCGAAAGCCTCGGGGTCGTTCCAGACGTTGAACTCCGCCGACGGCGTGGTGTTGCCCTCGCCCCACGAGCCGGCCATCAGCACGATTTTTCCGATGTTCGCCGCGAGTGCAGGTTCGGTAATCAGCGCCAGGGCGATGTTCGTCACCGGTCCGATGCCGACCAGTGTGACGGGTTGCGCCGCACCCCTCAGGTTTTCCCGCAGTGCATCCGCCGCGAGGGCGGGCGCGGGAGCCGCGCTGGCGGGCAGCGCAATCCCGCCGAGGCCGTCATCGCCGTGAATGTCCGGCGCGAAGCCATAAGCCCCGAGCAGCGGCCGGTCCGCGCCGCCATGCACGGGGACACTGCTACCAGCGAGGGCGACGAGCGAGAGCGCGTTCGCCAACGTGCGCCCGAGCCCGGCATTGCCGCCAGCCACGGTGATCGCGCGGATGTCGAGCTCCGGCGAGCCGAACGCCAGCAGCAGGGCGACGGCATCGTCGGTGCCCGGATCGCAGTCGATGATCACGGAATGGGCCGGCATGGGAGCAGCTTCGCATGAGGCCGGGTCAGTGCGAAGCCCGGCCCTCTCTCCCCGAGTTGACGGACCTCGCGGACGGCGGCCGGCGTTGTCGGTCCGCAGCAGGGGAGGCCCGGCATGATCTCACGCCGAACTCATTCTCGCGAGCGGCGCCGCCAGCGGCGTGCTCGGCGTCGCCGCTCATGCGGCGGAGGGTTCCCGACAGGGGGCCGCGCCCCATAGCGGCGAGAACACGCCGGAAGGCGGCGCGAGCGGCAGCAATCCCGGGCCGAAGAACCCGATCACGGCGATCTGCCCGGCTTCAAATACCCGTTCGCCGCCGCGCATAACCGGCGGCAGGACGGCGGCTGGGCGCGTCAGGTCACGGAGAAGGACTTCCCGATCGCCAAGTCGATCGCCGGGGTCAACATGCGGCTGACCGCCGGCGGCATTCGGGAACTGCATTGGCACCTGCCCGCCGAGTGGTCCTACATGCTGTACGGGGCCGCGCGCATCACCGCCGTCGACCAGGACGGGCGAAAGTTCGTCGCCGACGTAAAGGAGGGGGATCTGTGGTATTTCCCCTCCGGCATCCCGCATTCGATCCAGGGTCTCGGCCCGGATGGCTGCGAGTTCCTGCTCGCCTTCGATGACGGGAAATTCTCCGAGTTCGACACGTTCCTCATCAGCGACTGGATGGCGCATACGCCCAAGGACGTGCTGGCAAAGAATTTCGGCGTCGCCGCCAGCGCCTTCGACCCGATTCCGAAAAAGGAACTCTACATTTTCCAGGGCCGGATGCCGGGGCCGCTGCAAGCGGACCTTTCGCAGAGCGCGGCGCAAACCGTGCCGCAGGCCTTCAACTTCTCCCTGGCCGCGCAGCCGCCGAAGCAGGCCAAGGGCGGTATGATCCGCATCGCGGATTCGCGCAATTTCCCGATCGCCTCGACCATCGCGGCCGCGCTGGTCGACGTGCAGCCGGGG
The DNA here is from genome assembly GCA_963795435.1 of uncultured Alphaproteobacteria bacterium. Classification (GTDB taxonomy): domain Bacteria; phylum Pseudomonadota; class Alphaproteobacteria; order Acetobacterales; family Acetobacteraceae; genus JAFKFI01. The sequence goes on along the minus strand of CAWCHV010000007.1, from coordinate 111,792 downwards.
GGCTTGCGCGAGTTGCACTGGCATCCCAACGCCGACGAGTGGCAGTACTGGATCAGCGGCAACGGGCGCATGACGGTGTTCGCTGGTGGCGCGCGGGCGCGCACGATGGATTTCGCCGCCGGCGACGTCGGCTACGTGCCGCGCGCCTTCGGCCACTACATCGAGAACACCGGCGACACCACGTTGCGCTACCTCGAGCTGTTCAACAGCAGCTACTACGCCGACGTTTCGCTGGCCGACTGGATGGCCAACACCCCGCGAGAGCTGGTCGCCGACCACCTGCGGCTCGACGAGAACATCCTGGCCTCGCTGCCGCGGCAGAAGGTGCTGGTGGCGCCGGGCTAGCCGTCCGGGCGGCCGACCTCATAGCGGATCGCCGCGCGGGAATCGGACGAGGGAGGGGTGCCGAGGCCGAGCAGCCCAGTGCCCAAGAGATCGACGCTGTCGCGGTGGACGAAGCGGCCCGCGCCGTCGTCCGGCACGATGAACGTCCCATTGGCGCTCTGGTCGATGAGCAGGAAGCGCCCCTTGCGGTGCTCGATCCGCGCGTGCAGCCGGGAGACGGTGCTCTCGCGGATCACCAGATCATTGTGGTCGCCCCGCCCCACCGTGGCCGCCGGACGCTGGCCGCTAAGCTCGATGCGGCGCGTGCCGAAGGCGAGGACCAGGCGGGCAGCGCTGGCCGAAGAGGTGCGGATCCAGGGAGCGACCTGCATCATCGTCAGGTCCGATGTCTGCCAGATAACCTCGTGGACTTCGACCGGGACTCGCTTGCCCCTCAATTCGGTCAGCGCGATCTGCCGCGTGGCGGACCGCCAGCGTTGGCCCATGCGTTCGAGCGCCGCGCCGGTGGTCAGGATCTGCCCCGGCTTGGCCTGATTGGCGACCCGCGAGGCGATGTTGACGGCGTCGCCATGCACGTCCTCATGGTCCACCAGGACGGTGCCGAAATGAAAACCGATGCGGATCGCCAGTGAGCGGGCCTTCGTCGCAAACCCGCCGGTGATCGCATCCTGCATCTCCACCGAGGCGGCGGCGGCGCTGTCGGCGGTACGGAACGTGGTCATCACCTCGTCCCCGATCGTCCGCGCGAGCAGGCCGCCTTGCCGTCGCGTGACAGCGATCAGCGCGTCCAGGCAGTCCGCCACGATGGCGCGCGCCGAGGCGTCGCCCAGCGTTTCGTAGAGCTGGGTGCTGTCTGAAACGTCAGCAAACAGGATGGCAAGCTCTATTTCTCGCGACACCGCCTCGCTCCGAGTGACAAAGCTAGCATCGGAATTGCGCGGGTGCAACAAACCCAGGGTATAAAACGGTAGAAAATCAAAACATTCAGCGTCCCTTGGCCCTCCGCGACACGGATGCTAAACGGGCCGACATGGCCGATATCGTACAAGGTTCGCCGGATGCCCTGAAACCCCGGGCGCAGACCGATGATCGTTTCGCTTACACGGCCGGGTTGCTGGTCTGCCTCGCCATCGCGATTGTCGCCTGGCTGCTCGGCGCCCGCGTGCCGCTGGTCGGCGCGCCGATCTTCGCCATCCTGATCGGCGTGGCGCTGGCCAACACGATCGGCGGGGCCAGGCTCAACAGCCGTCTCAGGATCGGCAAGATCAGCGGCTACGCTCTGCGCGCCGGCATCGTCCTGCTGGGGGCCACGCTCAATCTGGGCGACGTGGTGCGGACCGGGCTGTCGTCACTGTGGCTGCTCGCGCTGACCATCACCGCCGGCCTCGGCTTCGCGCTGCTGGTGGGCCGGCGGATGAACGTGGACTGGCGGATGCGCTGCCTGATCGGCATGGGCACGACGATCTGCGGCGCGTCGGCCATCGCGGCCCTCGCGCCGGTGATTCGCGCCAAGACGGAGGAAATCGCCTACGCCGTCTCGGTCGTGTTCCTGTTCAACATGATGGCGGTGATCCTGTTCCCGGCGATCGGTCACGCGATCGGGCTGTCGGACACCGGCTTCGGCATGTGGGCCGGGACGGCGATCAACGACACCTCGGCCGTGGTCGCCGCCGGCTTCGCCTACAGCCCGATCGCGGGCGCCTTCGCGACGGTGGTTAAGCTAACACGCACGACGCTGATCATCCCGCTGGTGCTCGGCTTCGGCCTGGCGATGCCGTGGCTCGACCCGGAGGCGCGGACGAGCGGACGGGGCGATCTCGGCGCCCGGCTGAAGAAGGCCGTCCCGTGGTTCATCGGCCTGTTCGTGATCGCCTCGCTCATCAACACGCTCGGCCTGGTGGGGAGCGCCGCGCCTCATGTACAGCTTGCCGCCCGCTTCGTGATGGTGGTGGCGCTGGCCGCGGTCGGATTGCAGGGCCATTGGCGCGCCTTCGCGGGCGCCGGCTTCAAGCCGCTGGGCCTCGGCCTCGGCACCTGGGCGGCGGTGGCGCTGGTCAGCCTGGCGATTCAGAGCTGGACCGGCCAGCTCTGACGGTCAGGCGCGCGAGGTCGCCGCGGCGAGCACCGCGCCATAGCCCCGCTTGATCTCCATGCGCGGGCCGTAGCCCTTGGCCAGCAGCATCCGGTGCGCCTCGGGCAGCCGGTAGCAGGGAACGAACAGCGCAAGGTGGTGTTCGAGGTGATAGTTCACCCAGTAGGGCGCGAACACGATGCGCGCGAGGCGGGCATAGGTGGTGCGGGCGTTGCGGAACGCGTCGTCGTTGTCCGGCACCATCGCGTGCTCGGCGATGTTCCGCACGCGGCTGGCCAGTTGGTACACCGTCGCCAGCGGCAGCAGCCAGAGCAGCGGATACAGCCACCACCGTCCGAGCGCCGTCACCGTGCCGAGCAGGACCAGGTTGGCGAGGATCGGACCATGCAGCTTGTCCCAGGCGCGGCGCAGGCGGATGGGCAGCGGGTCCGCGCCGCCGCCGAGCGCATTGCGGATCAGGTCGAGCCGCTGGCGGTAGGCGGTCTGGCCGGTCAGATCGCGCAGCACCTTGCGCCGGAAGCTCGCGGGTGTGGCGGGGAACGGCGCCGAGAGCGCCAGATCGGGGTCCTCCGGCGACTGAACGAGCCGATGGTGCGACAGATGATATGACCGGTAGGCCGCGAGGTCCGCTAGCACCGGAAACCCGCAGAGCCAGGCGCCAACCCGGTCATTGGCCCGCCGGTCGGTCAGGAGCAGCCCGTGCGCCGCATCGTGCATCAGAATTGCGAGGCCGAGCTGACGTCCGCCGATGACGACGATGGCAACGAGGACCGTGAGCGGGTTCGGCCACGCGACGGAGGCCGCCATCGCCAGCGCGATGATCGCCCAGGCGTGCAGCACGAGCCAGGCGCCGCGAGGGTTGGACCGGCGCCGCAACCGGGCGATCTCTTCGGCGGAAAACACCGCGCGCGGCTGGATCAGCCGGACCGGCCGGCTCGCGCTCGCACCCGGTTTTGCCGCCGTGTGCTTGGGATCGTACATGAGCCGAGACTACCCGGCCGGGCAGTCCCGGCTCAAGCGCGGCGTCAGCAGCGCTCCACCCGGCACAGCAGGCAGCCGGGCTTCGCCGTGTGGATGTTCACGAAGGCGGTGCGGGGGTCGTCCAGCGCGCGGCGGAGCGGCGCGTCGACCTCGGTGCCGTCGCTGACCTCGCCGAGTTCGTAGAGGCACTGGTCGTCCGCGTCGTAGGCCCGCACCGAGACCAGGGCGCCCCGCACGATCTCGGGGATGTCGTTCACGCGGTCGTACTGGACGCAGTGTCCGGCATGAAGGAAGATCGGACTCGGCGTCCAGTAGACCCCGAGCGGGCGCGGCAGGTTGTACGAGCCGAGCAGTACCGGTCTGCCCTTCCCCGGCGTAGCCCAGACAGTGCCGGCAGGGGCAGCGCGAGTCGGGGCCGGGTTCGCGGCGGCGGAGATCGTTGCTCGCGTCGTCGCGGCCGGTCGCGCGGAAGCGGTCGGCGATCTCAGTGGCGATCGGCAGGCAGCGGAAATCGGCCATGGGGCGGTCCTTTTCGGGTGTCATGTCCCGAAGCTAGCGAGGCCGCCCTCGGCGTACCCTCCGATCCGTGCGCCCGCTCTCCGGTTCAGGCGCGGATAAGCCCGCGCATTGGCGGCGCGCGCTCGCTCGCTGGGAACACCGTGGCGAGGGCGCGGGGCGTGAGGCCGAGATGATCCGCGAGCAGACCCTTGGCGACCGAGCGCAGATCGGCCGTGGGTCGCAGATCGCGGCGGTCGAGCAGGACGCGATCCGCCAGTCCCGGCCAGTCCGACCGCACCCGCCCGCCCGCCGCCGCGCCGCCGAGAACGAGCGCGACCGTGCCGGTGCCGTGGTCGGTCCCCTTGGTGCCGTTCACCCGCACGGTGCGGCCGAACTCGGTGATCACCAGCACGCAACTCTGCCGCCAGGCCTCGCCCAAACCCTCCTTGAGGGCGAGCAATCCTGTATCGAGCTGACGCAGCGGCTGGGCGAGCCTCCCCGTCTGGTCGGCATGGGTGTCCCAGCCGCCGATCTCCAGGGCGGCGATCCGCGGCCCGTCGACCGCCCGCAGCATCCGTCCGGCCGCTCCCGCCAGGGCGGGGAAGGCGAACCTCTCCCGCCCGCCCGTGCTCGCGCCGAGCACCTCGGCCGAGAAGCCGCGCTCGCGCAGTCCCTCCGCGATCGCTGGGCCAGTTACCGGATCGGCGCGGTGCAGCGCCGCGATTTGCGCGTAAAGGTCCGGCTGCGGCGCGGCGAAGCTCGCGGGCGCCCAGTTGCCCACCAGCGCCGGCCCGCGCACCAGCAGCGGCACCGAGACGCCGATCGCCAGCGCGCCGCCGGCGGGCGAGGCGCTTGGCGCCGGTAGGGCGGCGACCGCGCGGTTCAGCCAGCCGCTGCTCAGCCGATGATCGGCGCCGCTTTCGAGATCGTCCTGCGCCTCGAAATGGCTGCGGCTCCGGGTCGGGCTGGCCACGGCATGGACCGGCACCAGCTCGCCAGCCTGATACAGCGAGTACAGGCCGGCGAGCGCGGGACACAGCGCGAAGAATCCGTCGAGATCGAACGCGCCGCCCGGCTGGCCCGGCGCGGGTGGCAGGAGATCGCCGCGCAGCCGGGCAAGCGCCGGATCGCCGTAGGGAAGGACCGCTGCGAGGCCATCCAATGCGCCGCGCAGGAGGACGACGACGAAGCGCCGCTCGGTCGCGGCGCCGGCCAGCGCCAGGGAGGTCCGGCCGACGCTGATCGCGGTGGCGAGGCCGAGCAGGGCGGAGCGGCGTCCGAGCGTCACCATCGTCATCGCCTCTGGAATTCTGGCGATGCGAGCAACAGGGTCAGCGCGTCCTGGCGCGAGCCGGCGCGTCGCATGGCCTGCAAGGTCGCGGGCGCCAGCAGCGGCCCGAGGCTCGCCTCGGCGATGGCCTCTGGTTCCGCGGCTGGCGCCCGGCCGGCGAGGCCGTGCGCCCAGTCGATCCGCCGCAGCATCGCCACCGGTGAGGCCCAGTCCGCCGCGCGATCCGGCCAGCCGTTCGGCAGCGGCGCCGACCAGGGCGGCTGGCCGAGTGCCGCGAGCGTGCCCCGCAGGTCCGGTCGCCGGTCGGGCGGCAGGTCGAGCGCGCGAAGGCTCGCGACCGCGAAATCTGCCGGCGCGCGCAGCTTGGTGTGCGGCGTCCAGGCCGCCTCCTGGCGAGTGAGCGCAAGGGCGGCGGCGCCGAGATTGCCGCCGGTGTCGCGCAGCACGCCCTCGACGGCGCGGATGGCGTTTGGCGGCGGCGCGTCGGCGACGAAATGCCGGGCGAGCTTGGTCGCCAGCGCCCGATGCGTCGCCGGGTGGCCGCCAAGGAAGGCGAGCGCCCGCAGCCCGCCAGCCTCGCCCTCGGGGAAATCGCGGCCGAGGATCGTCTTGGCCCCAGGCTCATGCGCGCCGGGGCGGAAGCGGAAGCCGGGCGGGTCGGCCTGCAGGTCGATCGACCAGCCGGTCAGCACCTGGGCGAAGTTGGTCACGTCCGTCTGGGTGTAGCCAGCCGCCGGCGTGACAGTGTGCAGCTCGAGGCACTCGCGCGCGAGGTTCTCGTTGAGCCCTCGGTGGCGGCGCTGTCCCGCCACGCTGTCCGGCCCGACCGAGCCGGCGTTGTCGAGATAGATCAGCATGGCCGGATGGCGCATGACCGCGAGCAGCATGTCGGTGAACCGGCCGGCGACGTGCGGGCGGATCGCCTCCTCCACGAAAGCGCCGGCCAGGGGCGCGCAGGCCGGGCGGCGCAGACTGACGGTGAAGTGGTTGGTCCAGAACCACACCAGCCGCTCACGGAACGGCGCCGGGGTGGTCAGCGCGTTGCCGAGCTCCGCGGCCGCGTCCCGGCGGAACACCTGGCGGGAGCGGGACTGGCCGGGCGCCGGCTTGTTCGCCCGATCCTCGCGCAGCGCCGTGAGCCCTTCGGCCGTGCTGGGCGCGGGCTCGATCCGGCCGGGATCGGAGCCGGCGATCTGGCCGGCGAGCCAGGCCGCCGGGTCGGCCGGCGCCGGCTCGCTGCCCCGCCGGCCGAGGCCGAAGCGGACCAGAGCGTGGGCGGCGCGTGCATCCATGCCGCCCTCTCTAGCCCGCCCCGCCGTGACCGACTGTGACAAAGAGTGAGCCGCGCGGGGCCAAAACCCCGCATGGAAGGTCTGCGGGCGTGGATCGCTTCTTGCAAATCCGGGCCGGCTCGCGCATGTGAGGCGCGTCACGCAGCCGGCTGCCAGAAGCCGGGACATGGACGGGCGCGCGGGGCAGGGGCCTTGCGGCGCCCGTCATGGTTTGGAGGTTTACCGTGCCCGCGACGCCGCTCGACAAGATCCGCAATATCGGCATTACCGCGCATATCGACGCGGGCAAGACCACGACGACGGAGCGTATCCTGTACTATACCGGGATGTCGCACCGCATCGGCGAGGTGCACGAGGGCAACACCACGACCGACTACATGGAGCAGGAGCGGGAGCGGGGGATCACCATCACCTCCGCCGCGGTGACGTGCGAGTGGAAGGACCACCGCATCAACATCATCGACACGCCCGGCCATATCGATTTCAACATCGAGGTGAACCGCAGCCTGCGCGTGCTGGACGGCGCGGTGTTCATCATCGAAGGCGTGGCCGGCGTGCAGCCGCAATCCGAGACCAACTGGCGTCTCGCCGACCGCTACAACGTCCCCCGCATCATCTTCATCAACAAGCTCGACCGTACCGGGGCGGATTTCTACCGCGCCTTCGACACGCTCAAGGAAAAGCTCGACATCGTGGCGCTGCCCCTGCAGCTGCCCATCGGCATCGAGGACACCTTCATCGGCGTGGTCGACCTCGTGGAGATGAAGGCGATCGTCTGGGAGGGCGGCGAGCTCGGCGCCCGGTTCCACGACGAGCCGATCCCGGCCGAGCTGATGAACAAGGCCAAGGAATACCGCCAGCTACTGCTCGACACCGCGCTGTCGGTCGATGACGCGGGCATGGAGGAGTATTTCGAGAAGGGCGACGTCGAGGTCGCGACCCTCAAGCGAGCCATCAAGACCGGCACGATCAGCGGCGCCTTTCGCCCCGTGATGTGCGGCACGGCGTTCAAGAACAAGGGCGTGCAGCCGCTGCTCGAACTCGGTGCTGGACTACCTGCCGAGCCCGGTCGACGTGCCGGGCATCAAGGTGGCCGCCGAGGAGGGCGAGGAGGAGAGCGTCAACGACGACCGCCGGGTCATTCCGGCCAATCCGGACGCGCCCTTCGCGGGCCTGGCCTTCAAGATCATCAACGACAAATACGGCACGCTGACCTTCGTTCGCGTCTATGCCGGCACGCTGAAATCCGGCGACACGGTGCAGAACACCACCAAGGGCCACCGCGAGCGCATCGGGCGGATGTTCCAGATGCACGCCGACAAGCGGGCGGAGATCAAGGAGGTGTTCGCCGGCGATATTGCCGCCTTTGTCGGGCTCAAGGACACCGGCACGGGCGACACCCTGGCGTCGGCGCAGGATCCGGTGGTGCTGGAGCGCATGGCTTTCCCGGTGCCCGTGATCGACATTTCCGTGGAGCCGCGCACCAAGGAGGCGGTCGAGAAGATGACGCTCGGCCTGCAGAAGCTCGCGGGAGAAGACCCGTCGCTGCGGCTGCGCACCGACCAGGAGACCGGGCAGACCATCCTGTCGGGCATGGGCGAGCTGCATCTCGAGATCATCATCGACCGGCTGCGGCGCGAGTACAGCGTCGAGGCCAATATCGGCGCCCCGCAGGTGGCGTATCGCGAGACCATCACCAAGCCGTACACCGAAACCTACACCCACAAGAAGCAGAGCGGCGGGTCCGGCCAGTACGCCGAGGTGAAGGTGGTGTTCGAGCCGATGGAGCGGAACGCCGGCATCGTGTTCGAGAACAAGGTGGTCGGCGGCACCGTGCCGAAGGAATACATCCCAGCGGTCGAGAAGGGGATCAGGAACCAGGCGGACACCGGCGTGCTGGCCGGCTTCCCGACGGTCGACTTCAAGTACACGCTGATCGACGGCAAGTACCACGACGTCGATTCGAGCGCGCTGGCCTTCGAGATCGCCGCCAAGGCGGCGTTCCGCGAGGGCATGAAGCAGGCCGGGCCGATCATCCTCGAGCCGATCATGGACGTGGAGGTGACGACGCCGCAGGACCATGTCGGCGACGTGGTGGGCGACCTCAACCGCCGGCGCGGCATGATCCAGAACCAGGAGAGCTCCGGCTCCACCGTGATCGTCCGCGCGCACGTGCCGCTTAAGGAAATGTTCGGCTATATTTCCGATCTTCGCAGCATGACCAAGGGACGCGCCTCGTTCACCATGCAGTTCCATCACTACGATCCGGTGCCGCGCAACATCGCGGACGAGATCATGGCGAAAAGCGCCTGATGACGAACGGGCTGCCTCCAACGAGGTGCGCCTGATGGATCGGGACTAGATGCACGCGCCCCGGCTTCGCTGGTCGCGGGGGCGCGCGGAGGACGGTCCGGGTGATCGTCCGCAAGATGGGACCCGGACCCTGGAGTGGATCGGATGCGACGACGCGGGCGAACCCATCGCCCGCGTCGTACGCATCAGGGGCCCGCTGCGGACCGGCTGGCGCAGCTATCAAGCCGTGGCGCTGGATGACCAAGCAAAGGTGATCGAGTTGCGCCCCACGCCGCCGGACGGCGCCGACTGGCTGGCCTGCGTCGGCGGCCAGGTGGTCGGACGCGCGGCGCTGCCCTTGCAGGCGGTGCGAACGGTCGAGGCGGCGCTCGGCGGCGGCTGATCGCAGACCAAATGCTGCTTGCGCGCGCAAACTGTCGGTGGGCAGGATTAATACGAGGGCGATCCAGGTCGGTGCATCGAACCAGGAAGGATGTCCATGCCGTTTCCATTGAGCCGTCGACGCTTCCTGCGCGGATCGGCCAGCCTTGGCGGTTCGCTGCTGGTGTGCAGCGTGCCGCTGGACCGCTCGGCGAACGCCGCGCCGGTGCGCATCGACGCGCCGGTCGTCGATAGGGTGGTGGTCCAGGAGGTCACCGACGGCGCGCACGACATCTTTTTGCGCGGGACGGAACTGCCGGGTCTTGCCGTGCAGCGCACCGCGCTGCCCGCCGCGGCGCAGGGCCGGACGCTCAGCAGCGAATGGGGTTTGGCGCTGCATATCGAATCGCACAAGGGTGGCGAGTCGCGGCGCTACCTGTTGGATTTCGGCTTCACCCCCGAGGTGTACGCGAACAACCTCGAGCTCCTGAAGATCGACGTCGGCAGCGTCGACGCGCTCATCCTCAGCCACGGCCATCTCGACCATCTTGGCGGGCTGATCGGCTTCCTGGAGGCGCAGCGCACACGGATGCGCAAGGAACTCCGCCTCTATACCGGCGGCGAGGACAATTTCTGCCATCGCTTCAACCGCAACCCCGATGGCAGCTTCAGCGATTTCGGGATCCTGGACCGCCGGAAGCTAAAGGCGCTGGACGTGCAGCCGGTGCTGTCGGAGGTGCCGATCGTCATCGAGGGCCACGCCTTCACGACGGGTGCCGTGCCGCGCACCAGCATCGAGCACGTGCTGCCTAACTCCTGGGTGGAGGTCGGCATCAAGGACGGCCTGGGCTGCGACGCGAACGCCTACATGGACCACCATTTCACCGCCGACGAACTGGCCGGCAAGCCGCAGCCCGATCAACACTGGCACGAGCACGCGACCTGCTTCCGCCTGGGCGATCGCGGGCTGGTGGTCATCAGCTCCTGCGGTCACGCCGGCATCATCAACACGCTGCGGCGCGCGCAGGAAGTCACCGGCGTCGAAAAGATCTACGCGCTGGTCGGCGGCTTCCACCTGGCTCCCGCGCCCGACCCGTACCTGCGACAGGTCATGGCCGAGCTCAAGAAGTTCGACCTGGAGCACGTGCTGCCGATGCATTGCAGCGGGCAGAACTTCATCGATCTCGCCAAGCAGGAGATGCCGGAGAAGCTCGTGCTTTGCACGACCGGCAGCCGGTTCACCTTCACGGCCTGACCGCCCCGCCGTGACGCCGGTTGCGTTCCGACTGGTACGCCCATCGATCGCTCGTCTCTCGGCATATGCGGCAGCGATGCAGCGCGGTTGGTCGCCGAATACGACCCGCGACGCGCGAAATGAGGAACTCGCGGCAATCTCGGAGGACGCGGCCGCCTTCCTGCGGCGGCTTCGTGGCGAGGAGGCAGGCGTCGTCAAGCTCGCCGACGGGCGCGAGGTGCCCCGACTTCCCGGCGTGGTGCGCTGGATGTGGAACGGGGAATTCTGCGGCGCGATCAACCTGCGCTATCAGCCCGGCACGGAAGAATTGCCGCCGCATGTGGCGGGCCATGTGGGATACGCCGTCGTCCCTTGGAAGCGTTCGCGCGGCTACGCGACGCGTGCCTTGGCATTGTTGCTGCCGATCGCGCGGCAGGCCGGGCTCGCGCGCGTGCTGCTCGCCTGCGACGAGGACAATGTCGCGTCGTGCCGGGTGATCGAGGCCAACGGCGGCATTGCCGATGCCGACGGGCCCAACCCCGATCGGCCGGGTGTCCGCAAATTGCGGTTCTGGATCAGCACCGCGTCGCGCGGACCTTGACGGCATCGCCTCCCGGCTCCCAGCATTCGCCCGCCGCGCCGAACGGGGAATGGGGAGAGACATGAGGGCCAGCAGCCACCGCATCCTGACCAGCCATGCCGGCAGCCTGCCGCGACCGGACGATCTGATCGAGGCCAACCGCGCCCGCGCCTCGGGCGAGGCGGTCGACGAGGCCAAGTTTCAGGCGCAGCTCGGCGCGGCGGTGTCGGAGGTGGTGCGCCGGCAGAAGGAACTCGGCATCGACCTGCCGGGCGACGGCGAATACGGCAAGTCGATGGGCCATCGCGTCAATTACGGCGCCTGGTGGAGCTATTCGTTCCAGCGCCTCGGCGGGCTCGAACTGTCCGGTCCGGGCCTCTACGATTTCCCCGTGCGTCGGTCGCGTCCCGGCGAGATCGTGCTGACGAGCTTCGGCGACCGGCGTGACCGCACGCGCTTTCGCGCCGCCTACAACGATCCGGATTCCGGCATCACCACCGGGCCGCGGCCCGAACCATTGGCCGGTCTGCGTCGCCCCGCTGACGCTATACCGGCCAGGCCGCCATCAAGGCCGATATCGCCAACTTCAAGGCGGCGCTCGCAGCGAACGGTGTCGCCGAAGGCTTCATGACGTCGGTGGCGCCCGGCAGCGCCTCGCGCATCGGCAACGACTACTACAAATCCGACGACGAATTCCTGTTCGCCTGCGCCGACGCGATGCGCGAGGAATACCAGGCGATCGTCGAGGCCGGCCTGATCCTGCAGCTCGACGATCCGTCGATCGCGGAGAACTGGGACCAGGTGAACCCCGAGCCGACCGTCGAGGAATACAAGAAATTCTCGATGCGCCGCGTGGAAGCTCTGAACCATGCGATCAGGGGCTTGCCCACGGATCGCATCCGCTTCCATCTGTGCTGGGGCAGCTGGCACGGCCCGCACACCACCGACGTCGCGATGCGCGACATCGTCGATGTCATGCTGGCGATCAATGCCGGCGCCTATTCGTTCGAGGCCGGCAACGTGCGCCACGAGCACGAGTGGAGCGTGTGGAAAGACGCGAAGCTGCCCGACGGCAAGCTCATCCTGCCGGGCGTGGTCAGCCACGCGACGAACGTCGTCGAGCATCCCGAGCTGGTGGCCGAGCGGATCACGCGCTTTGCCAATCTGGTGGGGCGCGAGCGCGTCATTGCCGCCACCGATTGCGGCTTGGGTGGGCGCGTCCATCCCGACATCGCCTGGGCCAAGCTCGCTTCCCTGGCGCAGGGCGCCGAACTGGCGAGCAAGCAGCTGTGGCAACGGGCGGCGTGACCGTCAGGATCGCTGCTTCGCGGGGGATTTCGGCGGCACCAGCAGAAGGGTGAACTCCATCGGATCGCGCCGGTATCCCCAGAATTCGTGCGACAGGGAGACGGTGAACCGCTTGGTTTCGGCCGACAGGAACGGCGCGGCCTGCACCGGGCAGAATGCGTATTGGCGCAGGCAGACGACGAGCAGCCCGTCCCTCGCCAAGGCCTCCTGCGTTATCCAGGGCGCTTTCCATTGGCTGAAGCCGATGAACACCTTCGGCTTATCGGGGCTGTAGAAGCCGATCGCGTTCTCGTAGGGGTCGGTCCCCGTGACGATGCGCAGCTTCGTCCCCGTCTGCTCGTGCCACAGCCGCGTCGCGTACGCGGCCAATTCCTGACGCGGTTCCGTGGCGGCGGGGTCGCGGCTCTCGAAACCGACATACGCGATCGCCGGCGACGCCAGGAGCACGATGACGGTGGCGCCGGCGGCGGCCAACACCGCGACGCGGGCGACCCGCCACGGCTCGGCCGGTGGGAACGCCCGGATCAGCAGGAGCGGCACGAGGGGAAACGTGCCGATCATCATGTTGGACGAGACCTCGAGCTCGAACACCAGACCGAACAGGATGGTCAGGACGATGGGGACCAACACCAACACGAGCTGCAGTCGCTCGCGGCTGAATAGCGCACGCTCGAAGCGGATCGCGGGGTAGGCAGCCGCCAGGACGACCACGACCACCGCGACATGCATCAGCGCGATCGCGCCCAGCAGCTCGACCCCGTAGCGCACGGCCCGCAGCATTCCGCCGCCGGTGCGCGCCAGGATATACGCGACCGGCGGCGCATCCGAGGTGAGCAGCCAGAACACATGCGGCAGCACCAGCACGATGGCGATGGCGACGGTCAGGTAAGGGGATGTGGAGCGGTAGTAAGCACGTCGCGCCGGATGCACCAGCGAGGCGGCCAGACAGGTCAGGGCGAGCGTGATCGCGTAGTATTTCGACAGCATCGCCGCCGCCAGCAGCACGCCGAACCACACCGCGTTCCACCGAGTTCGCGTGTTGAGGCTGGCGACGGCGAAATACAGCGTCCACGGCCAGATCGACAGGAAGATCGAGTTGGCGTTGTACCTGTAGCAAAGGAAGGTATAGAACGGCGTCAGCAACAGCAGCGCGAACGAAGCGAGCCGTGTCCAGCCGGACGCGAACAGCCCGATGAGCCGCCAGCAGCCGAGCAGTCCCACGCCGGAGTTGACCACTGCCAGCAGGTGAAAGGCCCAGCCCCGGTTGGGGAACACCAGGAACCAGGCGCCCGAGATCCACGCCCAAAGCGGCGGATGCTGGTTGTAGCCAAGCCGAAACTCGCGACCCCAGACATAGGCCTCTATGACGTCGCCATCGAGCGATTTGCCGGCGTCGACGATGGTTCCGTAAATGCACCAGATCGCCACGAACGCCAGGAAGAAGGCGAACCCGCCGAGCATTCCGGGCTCGGGTGCCCGCCGCGTCCGCATGAACTCGGGGAGAGTGAGGCCCGCCAGTGCCGCAATCCTGTTGCTGTCCGAGCCGCTTGACGCGAGATCGCGCGGCCGCGGGAAACTGCCGGACGCGGGGATGCGGGTCAACGCCTCATGGGAACCGTTCGGCCGCGCCGCGCGATGTTGCGGCGAAGGGAACCGCCATGCCGTCCGACCGACCCGGGGATGCCCGCTTCATGCGCCGCGCGATGGTGCTGGCCAGCGCCGGCGATCGCCGGCCGGGCGCCAATCCGATCGGCTGCGTCATCGTGCTGGACGGCGTGATCGTCGGCGAGGGCCACAACGAGGTGGACATTCGCCACGACCCGACCTCCCACGCCGAGATCGTCGCGATGCGGCGCGCCGGCGAGAGGCTCGGGCAATCCGAGTTCCGTGGCGCCACGCTCTACTCGACCCTGCAGCCCTGCGGCATGTGCACGATGGCGTCGATCTGGGCCAAGATCGGCCGGATTGTCTACGGCGCGGAGCGCGACCAGGTGCATCCGATGTATTTCGAGGGTCGTCATCTCGACACGATGGATTTCGTCCGCGATGCGTTCCGCGACGATCTGTCGGTCAGCGGCGGCCTGCTCGCCGACGAGTGCGCGGCGCTCTATGTCGGGCCTGACAAAAAGGTGCCGAAAGACGAGCAGTTCAACCGCTGAACGGTGTGCTTCACACACTACGCCGTCACGCTCACCTTGCTCGCGGTTGCTCCTGCCGCCGCGCTCCCGCCGGAACTGGCCGGAGCGGTCGGCAGCGTCACGTTCTGCCCGAGGGCCTTCGCGGCGTCCGTGATCTGCTTGGCCAGCGATTTGAGGCTGGACGCGGCCTGACCGTGCTGGATGTCCTTCTGATAGGTCCGCAGCAGCTTGGCCAACGCCGCCTGCTGCTTGGCGCGATCGGAGTTCTGACGCCGAACCCGACGAGACTTGCGGGCTGGCGGTCGTGCTGGCCGAGGCGAGGGGCCCGACTGACATGGAAATCCTCGTCGTTCCGGAGATCGCCCGTCGCGACCGAGGACAGAATGCCGCACGGACATGAACCAAACGTAAGCCGCGGCTCAGCCCGGATCGGGTCGCACCACCACCGTGCCGACTTTGCCGCCCGCTTCCACCGCCTCATGCGCGGCGGCGGTTTCGGCGAGTGGGAACTCGGCGGCGACAGACAGGATGCGCGCGCCGCCGCGCAGCCACGCGGCAATGTCGGATTGGGCGCGGCGGCGGCTCTCGTGCGGCGAGCCGGGCAGGGACATCGCGTGCAGCGACACGTTCTTGCCCATCAACTCCCGCACCGGCACCGCCGGCGTGCGGTTGCCCGAGGTTGCGTACACCGCGATGCTGCCGTTGGCGCGCACGCTGGCCAAGGTCGCCGCGAGATTGCCGCCGAAATCCACGTCGACGACATGATCGACCCCGGTGCCGCCGGTCAGCTCCGCGACCCGCGCCGCCACGTCCTCGCGGCGGTAGTCGATCACATCGGTGGCACCGCCGGCGCGCGCCCGCGCGGCCTTGTCCGGCGTGCTCGCTGTCGCGATTACCCGCGCGCCGGCCCAGGCGGCGAGTTGCACCGCGTAATGCCCGACCGCGCCCGCGCCGCCGGTGACGAGCAACGTCCGGCCTTGCACGGGGCCGCCCAGGAACACGCAGCGATGCGCCGTCATGCAGGGGATGCCGAGTGTCGCACCTTCGGCGAACGAGACATGGTCGGCGAGCGGCGTCAGTAGATCGACGTCAAGTGAAATGAACTCGGCGGCGGTGCCCATCCAGCGGCCGTTGCGCTGGCCGTTGTAGAGCCACACCCGCCGGCCGATCCAGGCGGCGGGAACGCCCGAGCCGACGGCCTCCACCACTCCGGCGCCGTCGCTCTGCGTCACGATGCGCGGATAGGCCATGGGCCCCGAGGTGCCGCCGCGCATGTAGGTGTCGGACGGGTTGACGCCCGATGCCATCAGCCGCACCAGCGCCTCGCCGCGTTCCGGCGCGGGGGTCGGCAGCTCGCCGGCGACGAGCACCTCGCGGGCCGGCCCCTGCCGGTCGTACCAGATCGCGCGCATTCGCCTGTTTCCTAGCGTGAGGGGTCGATCAGGACTTTTGCGTGCGGGTTCGGCCGACGCAAGCGCTCGAACATGTCCGGCAACTGATCGAGGCCGATCACGGTCGAGATGAAGATGCTCGCGTCGATCCGGCCCGTGGCGAGGAGGTCGAGGACAAGCGCGAAATCCTCGGGCGTGTAGCCGAGCGCGAAGTGCAGGCTCAGCTCCTTGCGGATCGCCCGCAGCGGCAGGATCGTGTCCTCGGCGCGGTTGACGCCGACCATCACGATCCGTCCGTGGATCGGGGCGAGATCGATGCAGGCGCGCAGCAGCCCCGGCGCGCCGACGCACTCGAAGGTCACGTCGGGCGGCCCGCCCGTGGCACGCGCGAAGACAGGGCCGATCTCGTCGGCCGACGGGTCGAGCAGCACCGTGGCGCCAAGATGCACCGCGCGCTCGCGTCGCGTCGGGTCGATCTCGCTGACCGCGACGGCGCGCGCGCCGGCGAAGCGGGCGAAAGCGGTGACGGCCAGGCCGATCGGTCCCGCGCCGACCACCAGCACGCGCGCGCCATATAGCGAGCCGGCGATCCGCACTGCGTGCGCCCCCACGGCGAGCGGTTCGGTCAGCGCGGCTTCCTTGAGCTCCACGCCTTCCGGCACGCGCAGCGCCTGCTTTGCGCCGAGCTGGACGTATTCGGCATAGGCACCCGGCGCGGCCGCGGATAGACCGATGATTCGGTTGCGGCCGCACAGGATGCCAAGCTTGTCGCGGCATTCGCCGAGCGGACGGCACTCGTCGCACTCGCGCAGCGGCACGCCGATCACCCGGTCTCCGACGCGCCAGTCGGGCGAACCCGATTCCGTTACCTCTCCGGCGAACTCGTGGCCGAGCACGACACCGGCCGGCAGCGGCGAGGGACCAGCCTCGGTGGCATGGAGATCGGAGCCGCAGATGCCGACGTAGGCGACCTTCAGCACGAGATCGCCCGGCTCGGCCACCGGGCGCTGCCGGTCCTCGATCGCCAAGGGCTCGCCAGCCCCACGGAACACCGCCGCCCGCATCAGTGCGGGCGAATGGTGTTGTTGACGCGGTGGTCGCCGCCGACCCAGCGGGCCAGCTCGCTATGCGCGTCGGCGCGGCGCATCGCGTCGATCTTCTCGACGCCGGGCGGATCGACGGTGAACTCCACGATCAGCCCGTCCGGCGAGGTGGCGTAGACCGATTTGCAGTAGCCGTGGTCGTTCTCGCGATAGGCCACGCCGGCGGCCGCCAGCCGGTCGATGATCTCGCCATAGGTGCCGGGTTCGACCTTGAAGGCGACGTGATCGAAATTGCCCACCTTCGGCGGCTTCTCGGCGATGCAGAGTTGGTAGACCTCAGGGTCGGCGAAGGCGAAGAACGCCAGCGCCCCGCCGTCCTCGATGCCGAAGAAGGTATGGCACATCGCCACGTCGCGCTCCTGCACCCGCGTCCGCTCGCACCAGGTCGCTACCAGCGGGATGCCGAGAACGTCCTCGAAGAAATGCCGGTTCGCCTCCTGGTCGCGCACCACGTAGGCGTGATGATGCAGCCGCAACGGCAGTTGCGCGAGCAAGCTGGGTTTTTGCGTGGCGGCGGCGCCGTCCGGTGACATGGACCTCACTCCCTCTCCTGAGCACGAGGAGCTTGCGCCGGGAGGTCAGGGGCGGCAAGCGGGACGAAGTTCCCTCCTCCCTTGTGGGAGAGGGTTAGGGTGAGGGGTTCGCGCCCCCATACTCGGCAGCGGCTCGTATCGCGGCATTCATCGCCCGCACACCTGCCGCCGGTCCATCGGGGTGCGACCACACGGCGCCCACGACGGCGAGGAAATCGGCACCCGCCCGCACGAGTGGACCGCAATTCTCCGCCGTGATGCCGCCGATGGCGCAGCAGGGCAGTTCCATCAGCTCGGACCACCAGGCCAGGATCTCGGGGTCGGCCAGACGGGAAACCTGCTTGGTGCCGCTCGGGAAGAAGGCGCCGAACGCGACGTAGTCGGCGCCGTCGTCGCCCGCCTGCATGGCGAGGTCGCGGCTGCCGTGGCAGGTGACGCCCAGCATTGCCTCGCGTCCGATCAGCCGGCGGGCCTCCCGCGCCGGCATGTCGTCCTGCCCGACATGCACTCCGTCGCAGCCGCTGCCCGGCACGAGATCGGCGCGATCGTTGAGCAGGAAGGCGACGCCGCGGGACTGCGCGACGGGGCGCAGCGAGTCGATCGCGCGATGCCAGGCCTTGTTGTCCGCGTCCTTCAGGCGGAGCTGCACCGCCGCGACGCCCCCCGCGTCGAGCGCCGCGGCGAACGGATCGCGGAACGCGGCCGGATCGAACGCCGGCGGGGTGACGAGATAGAGCCGGCACCCCTCCGGTTGCGCGTCGCTCATGTCGGGAAGATCAGGCCTTGCCCTGGTAGATCTCGATGATCTTGTTGAGCATCGCCAGCGCGTCCTCCTTCGGCCGCTGGAAGGTGTTGCGGCCGATGATCGAGCCGTTGGCGCCGCCGTCGCGGATGCCGCGGATCTCCTCGTAGATCGCGTCGATGTCCTTCGCCTCGCCGCCCGAGAACACCACGATGCGCCGGCCGGCGAACGCCGCCTGCATGACGTGCTCGACGCGCTCGGCCAAGGTCGACATGTCGATGTGCTGCTGCTCGTACGTCTTCTTCGCCGCTTCCAGGCTGATATGCGCGGTGGGCGGCTTCACCTTGATGATGTGGGCGCCGAGGAGTGCGGCCATCTGCGCGGCATAGGCGCAGATGTCGAGCGCGGTCTCGGCCGTCTTGTCGAGGTTCGGCCCGCGCGGATAGCTCCACACCACGACGGCGAGGCCAGCGGACTTGGCCTCCTCGGCCAGCGCGCGCAACTCCTCCATCTGCTCGAACTGATAGTCGCTGCCAGGGTAGATGGTGAAGCCGATCGCGGCGCAGCCGAGGCGCAGCGCGTCCGATACGCTGGCGGTGACGGCCTGATCCTTCTGGGTCGCAAGGCTGTTGCTGCTGTTCAGCTTCAGGATCGTGGGGATCGCGCCGGCATAGGTGTTCGCGCCGGTCTCGATCATGCCGAGCGGAGCGGCGTAGGCGCTGAGTCCCGCCTCGATGGCGAGCTGGAAATGATAGTGCGGATCGTAGGCGGTCGGATTGGGCGTGAAGCTGCGCGCCGGGCCGTGCTCGAAGCCCTGATCGACCGGCAGGATCAACAGCTTGCCGGTTCCGCCGAGCCGGCCCTCCATGAGGATGCGCGCGAGATTGCCCTTGGTCCCCGGATTGTCGCTCTCGTAGCAGTCCAGGATCCCTTTTACTTTCTGGGTGACCCGCATGAGCGCTCTCCGTGGCGTGGCAATCGGCGTTGGCCGGTGTCTCGAGTCGTAGCCCAGGGGTGCTTTCCTGTCACGCCGACGCGAGCCAGGCGGGCAGGCGCCGCACGCCGCCCTGCTCGGCGAGATCGAGCGCGGGGGGGCGCTCGGGGAGGAGGATCAGGCCGCGCGTGGCGGCAATCGCGGCGACCGCCGGGAAGCCCGGCACGGTCGCCGCGAGAATGAGAATCCGCTGACCCGCGCGGATGGAGGCCAGCGCGCGGCCGGGCGCGTCGGCACAATCGAGAACGTCCAGCGCGGCCACGCCAGGGTGCGCGGCGCGTGCGCGGTCGATCATTTCGCGCCACCACAGGCACCCGGCATACAGCGCCGCGCCGCGAGCGGAGAGCAGGGTGACGGGACGGCCAACCGCGAGAGCCGCCTCGGCGTCGGCAAGCCCGTGTACGACCACGGCAGGATGCAGCGTCATGCTTGACCTTCAAGCGAGAGCGCTGTTCTTCCAATCCGGGCGTCTTGAGTGCAAGCTTCCTCCGGCGAGCAAGGAGTTGCCAATTCATGGCCGTGGAAAGCGATGAGCCGGCCGATGCCGCGGAGCCGTCGGGACCGGATGATGCCGCCGAGCGGCTGGAAGCGGCGCTGGAGCGAATCGCGCGCGCCGCCGGCCGCGCGGAAGCGGGGGCAGGGCTGGGCGCCGGTGTCTCCGAGCAATTGGCGCCCCGGCTCGATACGCTGATCGCGCGGCTGCGGACGGCGCTCGGCGAGCCGAATTGAGACACGGAACGGGATTTCATTGATGGCGCAAGTGACTATCCGCATCAACGGCTACGCCTACTCGATAGGCTGCGCGGACGGTGAGGAAGACCACCTCGAGGCGATGGGGCGCGAGCTCGACGAGCGTGTGGAGAATATCAAGACGGTCGCCGGCACCGCCGGCGAGGCGCGCCTCCTGGTGCTCGCCGCGCTGATGATGGCCGACGAGCTGTCCGATCTGAAAGGCGAGTTCACCAATCTGCGCCGGCAGCTCGCCCGGCTCGAATCCTCGCCGGTCGGGGCGGACCCCAAGCTCGGCCGCCGCCTCGGCAAGCTCGCGAAGCGCGCCGAGGAGATTGCGGCCGGCCTTGAGCATCCCTAAGTTCCGATGGCGGGGCTGCCCGACGCGTCAGGCAATTCAACCCCAGGGCCGATAGGCATCTCTCGGGAGCTGGCTCTGCTGTGGCCTTGGTCACGGTATCCGGCGCCCACCTGCATAAGCAGGCTCTGAGAGGTCGAGACGCCAACGGTCATGGCGGCTCCGCACCCTTCCTTTTCCAACAACCTCGCCGAAGCCAAGCGGGAGGCGCGTCGGCGTGCGGTGGCGGCTCGCGCTGGCTGCGATCCGGCGTGCGGTTCCCGGTTGGCGTCGTACGTTCTGCGGGACCATCCGCCGCCCGCCGGCGCCGTGGTCTCCGGTTTCTGGCCGCTCGGAGCAGAAATCGACATCCGTCCATTGTTGCTGGCGCTGATCGAGCGTGGCCACGAGATCGTGCTGCCGGTGACGCCGCCGCGCGGCCAGCCCCTCGGCTTTCGGCTATGGCGGCCCGGCGATGCAATGATCGCGGAAGGATTCGGCACAGTGCGTCCCACCGGGGAGGAGCGGCAACCCGATTTCCTGCTGGTGCCGCTGCTTGCCTTCGACCGGCGGGGAGGCCGGCTCGGCTACGGCGCCGGCTACTACGACCGCACCCTGGCCGCGCTGCCCAAGGCCGGGCGACTGGGTTGCGCATACGCCGCGCAGGAGATGGACGTGGTTCCCGCCGGCCCGCACGATGTCCGGCTTCCCGCCGTCGCCACCGAGCGCGGCATCATCCGCTGCGCGATCGAGGGCTAGCGAATGCGTATCCTGTTCCTGGGCGATCTGGTCGGCCGCACCGGTCGCGACGCGGCGGCGGCGGCCCTGCCGGTGTTGCGCGAACGCCTCGCGATCGACCTCGCCGTGGTCAACGCCGAGAACGCCTCGCACGGCTTCGGCCTCGCCCCCGACATGGCGGCCGCGCTGTTCGCCGCCGGCGCCGACGTGGTCACGCTGGGCAATCACGCCTGGGACCGCCGCGAGATTCTACCCTATATCTCCGAGTCCCCGCGCCTCATCCGGCCTTTGAACTTTCCGCCGGGAACTCCCGGATTTGGCAGCATTGTCGTCGAGGTGTCGGGCGGGCGTCGGGCGCTGGTGCTGAACGCGATGGGCCGCCTGTTCATGGACGCCCTCGACTGCCCGTTCCGTGGCACCGCGCAAGAACTGTCGAAATACCGGCTGGGCGGCACGGTCGCCGCCATCGTGGTGGATTTCCACGCCGAGGCGACCAGCGAGAAGATGGCTTATGCCCACTCCTTCGACGGCCAGGTGTCATTCGTGGTTGGCACCCACACGCATTGCCCATCGGCCGACCATATGGTGCTGCCCGGCGGCACGGCGTTCATGTCGGACGCCGGCATGTGCGGCGACTATGACAGCGTGATCGGCATGGCCAAGGAGGGCGCCACCACCCGCTTCTGGCGCAAGATGCCCGGCGAACGCCTCGCCCCCGCCGAGGGCGAGGCGACGGTGTGCGGCGTGTTCGTCGAGACCGACGACGCGACGGGTCTCTCCCGCCGGATCGAGCCGATCCGCATGGGCGGCCGGCTGTCGCAGGCAATGCCGGTGGGGTGAGGAGAGAGGCGTCAATCCCGGCTCAGCCGTCTCACGCCGGCCGTCTCTCGGATCGTCATCGCTGAAGGTCACGCGACGGGTGAGGCGGTTTTGTGCGTGCCCGCTCGCCTGATACAAGGCGGCCCCGACATTAGATGCAATGACACCCGACGCACAGGACGCGGCGATGGCCGGACATTCGCAATTCAAGAACATCATGCACCGCAAGGGCGCGCAGGACGCTCGGCGGGCGCGGCAATTCGCGAAGTTGATACGCGAGATCACCGTCTCGGCGCGCGCCGGCCTGCCCGATCCGGCATCCAATCCGCGCCTGCGGGCGGCGGTGCAGGCGGCGCGGCAGGCGAACATGCCGCGCGACACGGTGGAGCGGGCGATAAAGAAGGCGACCGGCGCGGGTAGCAGCGAGGACTATGCCGAGGTGCGCTACGAGGGCTACGGCCCCGCGGGCGTCGCCATTATCGTCGAGGCGCTGACCGACAACCGCAACCGCACCGCGTCGGATGTGCGCTCGGCCTTCTCCAAGCACGGCGGCGCGTTGGGCGAGACCAACTCGGTCGCGTTCCTGTTCGAGCGGCTCGGCATGGTACGCTATCCGGCGTCCGCCGCCGGTGCCGACGACATGCTGGAGGCGGCGGTCGAGGCGGGTGCCACCAACGCCGAGAGCGACACCGAGGGTCACGAGGTCACGTGCGCCATCGACGATTTCTTCGCCGTGCGCGACGCGCTGGAGAATCGCTTCGGCCCGCCCGAGACCGCCAAGCTCGACTGGCGGCCCGCCACGACGGTCACGCTCGACGAGGAGCGAGCGGCGGCCTTGCTGAAGCTGCTCGACGTGCTCGACGACAGCGACGACGTGCAGAACGTCTACGCGAATTTCGACATCCCCGACGCGGTGATGCAGAAGCTCTCCGCGTAGCGCTTACACGCGACTCGGGGAGTGGGAGAAGATTGGTCAGGCTGCTAGGGATCGATCCGGGCCTGCGCTGCACCGGCTGGGGCGTGATCGAGGCGCACGGCAACCGGCTGCGCCATGTCGGCGACGGCATCATCGCGACCGACGGGAATGCCAGCGTGCCGGACCGGCTGAAGGCGCTGCACGACGCGCTCGCTTCGCTGCTGGCGCTACATCGGCCGGACGAGGCGGCGGTGGAGGAGACCTACGTGAACCGCAACGGCGCGGCGACCTTGAAGCTCGGCTACGCACGCGGCGTGGCCCTGCTCGCCCCGGCGCTCGCCGGCATCCCGGTGCTCGAATACGCCGCCAAATCGGTGAAGATGGCGGTGGTCGGCAGCGGCGGGGCGGACAAGGCGCAGGTGCAGGCGATGGTGCGGCGGCTGCTGCCGGGAGCTGAACTGCGTCGGGCCGACGCCGCGGACGCGCTGGCGGTGGCGATCTGCCATGCCCATCACCGCGCGAGCCGCGTCGCGTGGTCCGCCGGAACGCGGACCGCGTGATCGCCAAGCTCACCGGACGGATCGACGCGCTGGAGGAGGGCCGCTGCGTGGTGGACGTGAACGGCGTGGGCTATCTGGTCCATGCCTCGACGCGCACCCTCGCCGCGCTACCCGCCCCACCCGCGCTCGCGCAAATCCTGATCGAGACCCAAGTGCGCGAGGATGCGATTTCGCTGTTTGGATTCGCGGACGCCGCCGAGCGGGACTGGTTCCGGCTCCTGACGACCGTTCAGGGGGTGGGTGCACGGGTGGCGCTCGGCATTCTCTCAGCCCTGTCGCCGCGCGATCTGGTCGGCGCCATCGCGGCCGGCGACCGGGCCAGCCTGACACGGGCGCCTGGCGTGGGCGCCAAGCTCGCGATCCGCCTGCTGACCGAGTTGCGCGAGAAGGCCGGAGCGATGCCCGCCTCGCCGGGGATGCCAGCGACTCCCCGCGCGCCGGCTGGCATCGCGGAGGACGCGCTGTCGGCATTGGTCAATCTCGGCTATCGCCGGCAGGAGGCGCAGCCGGCCGTGATCCGCGCTGTCGAGCGGCTGGGTGAGGGCGCCGGGCTCGACGTGGTGATCCGCGACAGCCTGCGTGAGCTGGCGCAGCGGAGCCCGGCATGAGCGAAGAGCGCGCGGTCTCGCCCGCCCGCGTCGAGGAGGATGCTGGAGAAGCAAGTCTCAGGCCGCAGAACCTAAATGAATTTATCGGCCAGAAGGCAACGCGCGAAAACCTCGCCATGTTCATCGCGGCGGCGCGCGGGCGAGGCGAGGCTCTGGATCACGTGCTGCTGCATGGGCCGCCGGGTCTCGGCAAGACCACCCTCGCACAGATCGTCGCGCGCGAGCTCGGCGTTGGCTTCCGCGCGACCTCCGGCCCGGTCATCCAGCGGGCCGGTGACCTCGCCGCGATCCTCACCAATTTGCAGCCGCGCGACGTGCTGTTCATCGACGAGATCCATCGCCTGCAGCCCGCCATCGAGGAGGTGCTGTATCCGGCGATGGAGGATTTTCAGCTCGACCTCATCATCGGCGAGGGGCCGGGCGCGCGCAGCGTGCGGATCGACCTGCCGCCGTTCACGCTGGTCGGCGCCACCACCCGCTCGGGGCTGCTGGCGACGCCGCTGCGCGACCGGTTCGGCATCCCGCTGCGGCTGGTGTTTTACACGGCGGCGGAGCTGGAGCTGATCGTGTCGCGCGGCGCGGAAAAACTCGGCTTCACGCTGACCGCCGACGGGGCGGCGGAGATCGCGCGCCGCTCGCGGGGGACGCCGCGAATCGCCGGCCGCCTGCTGCGGCGGGTGCGCGACATCGCCGCCGTGGAAAAATCCGATCCGGTGGACCGCGAGGTGGCGGATGCGGCGCTGCTGCGCCTGGAGGTGGATCGGCGCGGGCTCGACGCGATGGACCGGCGCTACCTCCTGCGAATTGCGGAACATCATGCCGGCGGGCCGGTGGGCGTCGAGACGCTGGCCGCCGCACTCGCGGAGGCACGCGACACGCTGGAGGATGTGGTCGAGCCGTTCCTCATCCAGGAGGGTTTGATCCTGCGTACCAGTCGCGGGCGGATGCTGGGCGAGCCCGGCTGGCACCATCTCGATCTCCCGCCACCAGCGCGCGGGCCATCGCAGCTCGACCTGCTGCGGGATGATGAATGAATGGTCATGGTCACGCCATGAATCCGGCAGGACCGCATCGCTATGCCATCCGGGTCTATTTCGAGGACACCGATGCCGGGGGGATCGTCTACCACGCGAACTATCTCCGGTTCGCGGAGCGTGCCCGGACCGAGGCCCTGCGCGACATGGGCATCCCCCATGCCGAGCTGGTGACGCGGCACAACCTCATGTTCGTGGTGCGGCGCGCAAAACTGGATTATCAGCGGCCCGCCCGGCTGGACGACTCGCTCCTCGTGCTAACGGCTCCCGTCCATGTCGGCGGCGCGTCGGTCAATCTGCGCCAGGAGTTCCGCAAATCGGGCGAGGACGGGCCGCTGGTGGTGGTCGAATTGCAGCTCGCCTGCGTCCGACCCGGCGAGGATCGACCGATGCGGATACCGGCGCGCTGGCGGGACGGCCTGCTGGCGATGGGCATGAACGGGGGTTGACGAGTGGATCGGGCAGTCGATGCGGTGAATTTGGGCGTGGCCGGCGCCGATATGTCGCTCTGGGGCCTGTTCATGCAGGCCGACATCGTGGTCAAGCTGACGATTGTCCTGCTGCTGGCGGCCAGCGTGTGGGTGTGGGCAATCGTGTTCGAGAAATGGTCGAGCCTGCGCCGTGCCAACAGCGAGGGCGACAAGTTCGAGGATCGCTTCTGGTCTGGCGGCAGTCTTGACGAGTTGTACGACCAGGAAGGCGCCAAGCCCGGCAACCCGATGGCCGCCGTGTTCGGCGCGGCGATGGGCGAGTGGCGGCGCACCGCGCGGGTCGCCGGCGCCGACATCTCCCACACCGGCGTCAAGGAACGGGTGGACCGCGCGATCACCGTGACGATCCAGCGCGAAATGGAGCGGCTGGAGCGATGGATGATCTTTCTCGCCTCGGTGGGCGCGACGGCGCCGTTCATCGGCCTGTTCGGCACCGTCTGGGGCATCATGCACAGCTTTTCCGCCATCGCCGCGATGCACAACACCAATCTCGCGGTAGTCGCGCCCGGCATCGCCGAAGCGTTGTTCGCCACCGCGATCGGCTTGGTCGCGGCGATCCCGGCGGTGCTCGCCTACAACAAGATCAGCACCGATCTGGCCCGCTACGCCGGACGGCTCGAGGGCTTCGGCGCGGAGTTCGGCGCCATCCTGTCGCGCCAGAGCGAGGAGCGGCCGGCGTGATCCCTCTTCTTCTTCCTCTCCCCTTGGGGGGAGAGGGCCGGGGTGAGGGGGCTGCCTGATGGCCGGATATCTCAACGGCAAGCCGGCCGGGCGCGGGCGCTATCGGCCGCTCGCCGAGATCAACGTGACGCCGCTGGTCGACGTGATGCTGGTGCTGCTCATCATCTTCATGGTGACCGCGCCGCTGATGACCTCGGGCGTGCCGGTGGACCTGCCCAAGACCTCCGCCCAGCAGCTCAATTCGGATACCGAGCCGCTCACTGTGTCGGTGAACGCGGAAGGCAAGATCTTCCTGCAGGAGCAGGAGGTGCAGGTCGACGAGCTCGTCGCGAAGCTGCAGGCGGCGGCGCAGAACAACGCCGACCGGCGCATCTTCGTGCGCGGCGACAAGGGGATCACCTATGGCCGGATCATGGAGGTGATGGGCACCATCACCCAGGGCGGCTTCACCAAAGTCGCCTTGCTGGCCGAGCAGCCGAATGCCGTGCCCGCCGCCAGGACCGCGCCGGCCGCCGCGACGCCGACGAAGCCCGCCCCGGCCGCCGCGCCGCGTCCGCAGGGGCGCGGCTGATCCCGGCCCCGGACCGCCTGGATGAACCCTCGCCGGATAACCCCGGAGCTGCGTCGCGGCACCGCCGTCTCGATCGCGCTGCACGTGGTCCTGCTGGTCGTGCTGCTGATCGGCCTGCCTGCTGTGCGCACGCCCGAGCCGCCGCCCGAGCAGGCGGTGGCGATGGTGTTCGAGGGCGACGCGGCGAACACGCGCCGCGCCGAGACGCCGGCGCCGGTGGCGGCGCCCTCGAGCGAGCCGTCTCCGGCCGAGGAGACCGCGCCGGAGCCGCCGAAGCCGACGCCTCCCGAGCCGCCGCCACCCCCTCCGCCTCCGCCGCCACCTCCGCCGCCTCCCGCGCCGGCGCCGCCAGCGCCGACGCCGCCCCTGCCGGTGCCGCCGCAGACCCCGACGCCTACACCCACTCCCGCGCCTCCGCCCCCACCCGCGCCGCCGAGCCCGCCCCAGCCGACGCCGCCGAAGCCGACGCCGCCTCCGCCCGTTCCACCGCCGCCGGCCCCGCCCCCCCCGCCCGCGCCGCCGAGCCACACCTCGCAGCCGAACCCGACGAAGAACCCGGCTCCCGAGAGTCCCGCGTTGCAGAACACGCTGGAAAAATTGCGCGCGATGCAGCGCCAGAAGCAGCCGCCGCAGGCCCACGCCAACCCCGCCCGTGGCGGTACGCCGAATGGCGGGGGCAATCCGCTGGGCGACGACACTTCGAAGCTCTCGGCCGACCAGGCCCGCGCGGTGGGCGCCGAGGTGCGCCGGTGCTGGACCTATGACGCGGGGGCGAAGGGCGTCGACCAGATGCAGGTGCTGCTCACGGTGCGCACCGACGAGGGCGGGGTCGCCCGCATGGCCGATGTGGCGTCGCCCGACAGCGGCCGGATGGGCGATCCGGTGTTTCGCGCCTTCGCGGAGCGCGCGCGGCGCGCCGTGCTGAGCCCGCAATGCGCCAACCTGCCGCTGCCGCGCACCATGCTCGGCCAGCAGCAGACGCTGACCTTCCGCTTCAGACCCGGGGAATGAATTGGGACAGGGAACGATGATGACCGGTGAGACGAAGATGATCGGCCCTAACTTGCGAGGCTTCGGCCGGCGCGGCCTCATTGCCGGCGGATTGGCCGGCACCGCGGCGCTGCTCGGCGCGCCCGCCGGCCTGCGCGCGCAGCCCGCGCCAGCGGGGTCGCCGCCGGCAGGCGGCCAGAGCGCCGTGATCGACGTCAATCGCGCGCGGACCGACCCGATCCCGATCGCCATCCCCGACATGGGCGCCGGGGCCGGTGGCGATGCCGGGCGGCTCGGCCACGACATCGCCCAAGTAGTGACCGACGACCTTGCCCGCAGCGGATTGTTCCGCCCGATCAGCCAGGCTGCCGCGACCCAGGCCAGCGGGCCCGCGAGCGACGTGCCCAATTTCCAGAGCTGGCGCGCGATCGGCGCCCAGGCGCTGGTCACCGGCAAGGTGGAGGGTGCCGGGGGCGGCGGCGTGCGCGTCGAGTTCCGCCTGTGGGACGTGCTGCCGCAGCAGCAGATCCAGGGTACCGCCTACACCGCGACGCAGAGCAACTGGCGGCGCATCGCGCATATCATCGCCGACGTGATCTACGAGCGGCTGCTCGGCGAGAAGGGCTATTTCGATACGCGGATCGTCTACGTCGCCGGCACCGGCCCGCGCGACCGGCGGGTGAAGCGGCTCGCCATCATGGACCAGGACAGCGCGAACAACCGCATCCTGACCGACGGCTCCTACCTCGTGCTCACGCCGCGCTTCCATCCCACGCGCGATCAGATCGCGTTCATGAGCTACGCCGGGAACCGCCCGCGCGTCTATCTGTTCGACCTCGGCTCCGGTCGCCAGCAAGTGCTCGGCGAGTTCGACGGCATGACCTTTGCCCCGAGATTCAGCCCGGACGGCGGCCACGTCATCATGTCGGTGGCGCGCGGCGGCGGGTCGGATATCGTCACGGTCGATGTTGGCAGCCACGGCGAGCGGCGGCTCACCAACTCCGGCGCGATCGACACGAGCCCGTGCTACAGCCCGGACGGCTCGCAGATCGTTTTCAACTCCGATCGGGGCGGCGACCAGCAGCTCTACATCATGGGCGCGGGCGGCGGCGGAGCGCGGCGCATCAGCTTCGGGAGCGGCCGCTATGCGACGCCGGTGTGGTCGCCGCGCGGCGACCTGATCGCCTTCACGCGGCTATCCGGCGCGACGTTCTCGATCGGCGTGATGAACCCGGACGGCTCGGGCGAGCGCATCCTGTCGGAGAGCTTTTCGGTGGAGGGTCCGACCTTCGCGCCGAACGGACGGGTTCTGATGTTTTGGCGCGAGACCCCGGCGCGCGACAATCGCGGCGGCGGCTACTCGTCGCGCCTAGTGTCGATCGACATTACCGGCTTCAACGAGCGGCCGGTGCCCACCCCGACCGATGCATCGGACCCCGCGTGGTCGCCGCTGGCCGGTTGAGAAATGCCGGGCGTCGTGCGTGTATCCGTCCGCCGAAACTTGACCGTTCGCGCGGGCGGGGCTAATCGCCCGCGACGGCGAAACGGATTACGGTACCGCCGCTCCATCGCGCCCAGCTTCACCGTGTTGCCTCCCCAACCAGGGACGAACCTGAATGAACGTAAAGATGATGGCTGCCCTCGGCGCGCTGGCGCTGCTGACGGCGTGCTCGAACCCCAAGTCGCCGGCCCCGACAACCTCCGGGACGGGCGCCTCGGCTTCGACCGCCGGTCCGGTGCCGGGCAGCCAGGAGGATCTGGTCGCCAATGTCGGCGACCGCGTCTTCTTTGCCTTCAACTCCTCCCAGCTCAGCGGGGACTCGCGCTCGACGCTCGACCGTCAGTCGGGCTGGCTCGGGCGCTATCCGCAGGTGAGCGTGCAGGTGGCCGGCAACACGGACGATCGCGGCACCGAGGAATACAATCTCGCCCTCGGTCAGCGCCGCGCCAACGCGGCGCGCGACTATCTGGTGGCCCGTGGCGTGAATTCCTCGCGGATCAGCACGATCAGCTACGGCAAGGACCGTCCGACCGCGCTCGGCGACAACGAGGAAGCCTGGGCGCAGAACCGGAACGCGATCACGTCGGTCCGCTGATCGAGCTTCCGCCCGATGGGAGCCCGCTGATCGGACGTCAGACCGATCCCGCCGATCCTTCCCGGAGCGCTCGGCGCGCCGGATCGGGTCGAGGAGTAGTTGCATGAGATCGTCGCTTACCCGCGCGCTGCTGCTGACGGGCGCGATCATCGTGTCCGTGCCGGCGAGGGCGCAGATGGACAGTCGCGAGGGGATCGCGCTGCAGAACCAGATCCTGGAGCTGCGCCGCGACATGCAGCAGCTGCAATCCGAGATCGGGAGAGGTGGCGTTGTGTCGCCGCCGCCTGGCGGCTCCTCCCTAGGCGGCTATGGCGGCCCGCCGGCCGGGCCGCCGCCGGGGGGCGACATCACGGCGCAGCTGCTCCAACGGGTGCAAGCGCTCGAGGAGCAGGTGCGGCAGCTCCGTGGCGAGATCGACGAAGTCACCAACCAGACCCAGCGGCAGAACGCCGATATGGCCAAACAACTCGGTGACCTTAATTTCCAGTTGCAACAAGGCGGCGGACGGCCGGCGGGCGCCGCGCCACCCGCTGCCGGCCCACCGCCGCCTCGGACCACCAGCCCGCCGCCGGCAACTCTCGGCAATGCCCCCGCCGCCCCGCCCGCCGTCGCGCCGGGGCCTCCAGTGCGGCGGACCCCCGAGATCGCACTGCAGGAGGGCCACGCGGCGCTGGCGCGGCGGGACTATCCGGCCGCGGAGGCATCGGCGCGCGAGGTGCTGCAAGGGAGCCGCACTTCGCCGCGCGCCTATGACGCGCAGTTCCTGCTCGCTCAGGCGCTGGCCGGCCAGCGCAACTACGCGCAGGCGGCGATCGCCTACGACGACACCTACAATCGCTCCAAGACCGGCGGGCACGCGCCGGACGCGCTGCTCGGGCTCGCGAGCGCGCTGACCGGGATCGGCGAGAAGCGCGCCGCCTGCGAGACGCTCGCCAAGCTCGCCGCCGAATTTCCGCGCAGCACGGAGGCGCGGGAAGGCGCTCCCGGCGTGCGGCAGCGGGCCGGGTGCCACTGAGCCCGTCGGCGCTACCGATCGACGACGCCGCCTTCGCCGCGTGCATGGCCCCGCTCGGGCCATTCGAGCCCGCGCCGCGCCTTGGGCTCGCCGTTTCGGGCGGCGCCGACAGCATGGCGATGGCGGTGCTGGCGCGCGCTTGGGCGGCGGAGCGGGGCGGCTCGGTCCTGGCTCTCGTGGTGGATCACGGACTGCGACCGGCCGCGGCGCGGGAGGTCGCGCTCACGCGCGAGCGACTGACCGCGCGTGGTATCCCCGTCCATGCGACGCGTCTCGCGATTCCGCCCGGCCCAGGGCTGGCCACGCGGGCGCGCGCCGCCCGTTATGCCGCGCTGGCGGAGGCGTGCGCCGCGCACGGGATCCTGCACCTGCTGCTCGGCCATCACGCGGCGGATCAGTCCGAGACACTGTTGATCCGCGCGCTTTCGGCCAGCGGAGAGGCCGGCCTCGCCGGCATGGCCGCGCTGCGCGAGACCGACCATCTCCGTCTGCTGCGCCCGCTGCTGACGATCCCACCCGTCCGGCTGCGCGCCACATTGCGCGCGGCGGGCCTCGACTGGGTCGAGGATCCGAGCAACGCGGACCCGCAGTCTCTGCGCGCGCGGCTACGGCGTCTGCGGGCGGACCAGGATGGCGCCGGGCTGGCCACAGTCGCACTGGCCGCCGCCGCTTCGGCCGCCGGTGCTGCCCGGCGGGGGCGCGAGGAAGGCGTGGCGGCGTTCCTCGGAGCGTCGGCCACATTGCGGCCCGAGGGGTTCGCGGTGTTGCGCCCGGGGCCGGTTCCGGCGGCGGCGCTCGGCGCGCTGATCCAGGCCATCTCGGGCGCGCCGTTCCCGCCACGCCCCGTGGCGCTGGCGGCGCTGGCTTGCGATCCGCGTCCGGCCACGCTCGCCGGCGTGCGCCTGCTCGCGGCGGGCCGGCTCGGACCCGGGCTGCTGCTGGTGCGCGAGGAGGCCGCCATCGCGCCGCCGATTCCGGCCGAGGAGGCGGGGTGGGACGGCGCGCCGTGGGACGGCCGCTTCCGTCTGGCCCACGACGCGGCCGCGCCCGCCGGCCTCTCGCTGGGCGCGCTGGGCGGCGCGGCCGCCCTGCTTCGCCGGCGCTCCGGGCTTCCTTCGGCGGTGCTGCGGACCCTGCCCGCCTTGCGCCGGGAGGAATCGCTGTTCGCGGTACCCCATCTTGGTTATCCTGACACCCAACGATGCGCATCGGTCCCCCTGGTGTTCGGCCCGGCCCGGCCCGCCGCCTGCGCCGCTTTTCGGCCGGCGTGACGGTTTTGACGGCTCGGCGGGCAATGGGGATGCAGGAACCGTCCGGACAACCTATGTTTGCTGCATCGCGCCCGTAATTGACCGTTTCTTGAGCGGGCGAGCATCAAGTTGACCCAAAGGACGGGACGGACTCCCGGACGTGAGCGAACTGACCCCATGAGCCAACTGACATGAGCAATTTCGGCCGAAACCTCGCGCTCTGGGTCATCATCGCCCTGCTGCTCGTGGTCCTGTTCAACCTGTTCCAGCCCGGGGTGACGCACAACGCGGCCACCCAGGTCGCCTATTCCGACTTCATCGGCGAGGTGAACGGCGGGAAGGTACGCGATGTCGTGATCCAGGGCCGCACCGTCTCCGGCCAACTCACCGATGGGCGCACCTTCCAGACCTACACGCCGGAAGACCCGTCGCTGGTGCAGCGCCTCACCGACAAAGGCGTGCGGGTGATCGCGAAGCCGGAGGAGAGCGACAACCCGCTGCTGCACATCCTGCTTTCCTGGTTCCCGATGCTGCTGCTGATCGGCGTGTGGGTGTTCTTCATGCGGCAAATGCAGGCGGGCGGCGGCCGCGCGATGGGGTTCGGCAAATCCCGCGCCCGGATGCTCACCGAGAAGCAGGGGCGCGTCACGTTCGACGACGTGGCCGGCATCGACGAGGCCAAGGGCGAGTTGCAGGAGATCGTCGAGTTCCTCAAGGATCCGCAGAAATTCCAGCGGCTCGGGGGAAAGATCCCGAAGGGCGTGCTGCTGGTCGGCCCCCCCGGCACCGGCAAGACGCTGCTGGCGCGCGCCATCGCCGGTGAGGCGAACGTGCCGTTCTTCACCATCTCGGGCTCGGATTTCGTCGAGATGTTCGTGGGCGTCGGCGCCTCGCGGGTGCGCGACATGTTCGAGCAGGGCAAGAAGAACGCGCCCTGCATCATCTTCATCGACGAGATCGACGCGGTCGGCCGACATCGCGGCGCCGGCCTCGGCGGCGGTAATGACGAGCGCGAGCAGACGCTGAACCAGATGCTCGTCGAGATGGACGGCTTCGAGAGCAACGAGGGCGTCATCCTCATCGCGGCCACCAACCGGCCGGACGTGCTCGACCCCGCGCTGCTGCGCCCCGGCCGGTTCGACCGGCAGGTGGTGGTGCCCAACCCGGACGTGAACGGCCGCGAGAAGATCCTGCGCGTGCACATGCGCAAGGTGCCGCTGGCCTCCGACGTCGATCCCAAGGTGATCGCGCGCGGCACGCCGGGCTTCTCGGGTGCCGATCTGGCCAATTTGGTGAACGAGGCGGCGCTGCTCGCGGCTCGGCTCGGTAAGCGCGTGGTGGCGATGTCGGAGTTCGAGAACGCCAAGGACAAGGTGCTGATGGGCACCGAGCGCCGCTCGCTGGTGATGAGCGAGGCGGAGAAGCGCATGACCGCTTATCACGAATCGGGCCACGCTCTGTGCGCGATGCACGAGCCGGAATGCGATCCGGTGCACAAGGCGACCATCATCCCGCGCGGCCGTGCGCTCGGCCTGGTGATGAGCCTGCCGGAGGGCGACCGCTACTCCAAGAGCAAGTCCAAGCTGCTGTCGGAGCTGACGATGGCGATGGGCGGGCGCGCCGCCGAGGAGATCATCTTCGGTCCCGACAAGGTATCGAATGGGGCGGCTGGCGACATCAAGATGGCGACTGACCAGGCGCGACGGATGATTACCGAGTGGGGCATGAGCGAGAAGCTCGGAATGATCGCCTACGGCGACAACAGCCAGGAGGTGTTCCTTGGTCACTCGGTGACGCAGGCCAAGAACGTCTCCGAAGCGACGGCGCGCGAGATCGACCGCGAGATCAAGGACATCATCGACACGGCGTACGGCAAGGCGCGGCACATCCTGACTGAGAACATCGAGGAGTTGCACCGCTTGGCGCGCGGCCTGCTGGAGCACGAGACATTGTCGGGCGACGAGATCCGCACGGTGCTGCGCGGCGAGCCGGTGATCAAGAAGGTGGTGGACGAGCCCGCCCCAGAAAATCGCCGCGCCTCGGTACCGACCTCGGGGTGGCCCGCTCCGACGCCGCCGCCCGGATTGGGGCCCGCGCCGCAGCCCGGCTGACCCGATCCCGGTCGGACGTGCGGCTCGCCGAACCGCTCGGTCTCCTCGACGGAACGGCGGCCTTGGACGCAATGCGGGCGGGACTGGCCTTGCCGTTGGCGGGCGGGCCGCTCGGGTTCACCCTGGTTCGGCTGATCGAGGATGGCGGGAGTTCGCCACCCATGCCGGTCGCCGCGGTCCCCGACGGGTGGGCATCGACGATCCGACAGGTCACTCGCAAGCGTCCGGCCTGGGCCGGGCTTCCCGTGGATCGCCCGGCCGTGATGGGCATTCTGAACGTAACCCCCGACAGCTTCAGCGACGGCGGCGCGCATGGCGATCCTGCCGCCGCCATCGCCGCCGGGCTCGCGATGGCGGCGGCCGGGGCCGACATCGTCGACGTCGGCGGCGAGAGCACGCGCCCGGGCGCGGCTTCGACGCCGCCCGAGGTGGAACTGGCGCGCGTGCTGCCGGTCATCCGCGCGCTCGCGGAACGCGGACTGCGCCTCTCAATCGATACCAGGAATGCCACGACGATGCGGGCGGCGCTCGACGCCGGGGCCGCGATCGTCAACGATATCTCAGGGCTTTCGCGCGATCCTGCCGCCGCACCGCTGCTGGCCGCGCGAGGCTGCCCGATGGTGCTGATGCATATGCGAGGCGAGCCGGCGACGATGAACGCTCATGCCAGCTACGACGATGTGGCGGTCACCGTCGTCCGGGAACTCGACGCCCGTGTCGCCGCGGCGGAGCGTGCCGGGATCGCCGCTGAGCGGATCGTGATCGACCCCGGGATCGGCTTCGCCAAGGCCGCTGCACACAATCTCGAGTTGCTGTCTCGCTTGCCGCTCCTTCTCAATCTCGGCTGCCGCGTGCTCGTCGGTGTGTCCCGCAAGGCGTTCATCGGCAATCTCTCCGCAGTTGCCGAGCCGCGCCTCCGGGATCATGGATCGCTCGCCGCGGGGTTGCATTCGATCGCGCGTTCCGCGTCGATCCTGCGCGTGCACGACGTTGCTGGGACGGTCCAGGCGCTGCGTGTCTGGGGTGCGCTGATGACCTGACCATTTAGACTACTTGGATCGCCCGGTTCTCCCGGGCTAAACGCTGTTCAACGACAATCCCGATTCACCGGAGCAACGATCTGCAATGGCCAACACCAGGCGCCTGTTCGGGACCGACGGCATCCGCGGCAAGGCCAACACAGACCCGATGACAGCCGAGACGGCGCTGCGGCTCGGGCAGGCTGCCGGGTTGATGTTCACCCGCGGCGCGCATCGCCATCGCGTGGTGATCGGCAAGGATACCCGCCTGTCTGGCTACCTGCTTGAGCCGGCGCTGACCGCCGGTTTCATCGGCGCGGGAATGGACGTCACCTTGGTCGGTCCGATGCCGACGCCCGCCGTGGCGATGCTGACACGCAGTCTGCGGGCCGATCTCGGCGTGATGCTCTCCGCTTCGCACAACCCGTACGAGGATAACGGCATCAAGCTGTTCGGCCCGGATGGCTTCAAGCTGTCCGACCAGGCCGAGATCGAGATCGAGGCGATGATGAGCGCCGATCTGTCGGCGCGACTGGCGCAGCCCGCTGTCCTGGGCCGGGCGGCGCGCCTCGACGACGCGCACGGCCGCTACGTCGAGGCCGCCAAGGCCACCTTCCCGCGCGGGCTGCGGCTGGACGGGCTGCGCATCGTGGTGGATTGCGCCAACGGCGCCGCCTACCGGGTTGCGCCGGAGGTGCTGTGGGAGCTCGGCGCGACGGTAGTAAAGGTTGGCGTGACGCCGGACGGGTTCAACATCAACCAGGGCTGCGGCTCAACCGTGCCGGACTTCCTGTGCGGCCAGGTGGTGGAACACGGCGCCGATCTCGGCATCGCGCTCGACGGCGACGCCGACCGAATGCTGCTGTCCGACGAACGGGGCGAACTGATCGACGGCGACCAGATCCTTGCACTCATCGCCCGTTCCTGGGGCCGCGCCGGCCGACTGCGCGGCGACGGGATCGTCGCCACAGTGATGTCCAATCTCGGGCTGGAGCGGTGTATCGGCGGGCTCGGAATGCAGTTCCACCGCACCCAGGTCGGCGATCGCTATGTCGCCGAACTGATGCGTCAGCGCGGCATCAACGTCGGCGGCGAGCAATCCGGCCACATGATCCTGTCGGATTTCGCGACCACGGGCGACGGGTTGGTCGCGGCGCTGCAGGTGCTGGCGGTGATCGTCGAGGAGAGCCGGCCGGCGAGCGAGGTGTGCCGCGTGTTCACGCCGTTGCCGCAGCGTCTGCGTAGCGTCCGCTTCGCGGGGCTGTCGCCGTTGCGTCATTCCCGCGTGCTTGCCGCGAAGGGCTCGGCCGAGCGGCTGCTCGGCGGCTCGGGCCGCCTGCTGCTGCGCGAGAGCGGCACCGAGCCGGTGGTCCGCGTGATGGCGGAGGGGGAGGACGAGATCCTGGTGCAACGCGTGGTGGACGATCTCTGCGAGACCATCGCCGAGATCGCCCAGATGCGGGAAGACGCGGCTTGATGCCGGTTTCGTTTTGACGAAAGTGGAGCGGATGACCGGCCGTGTGTTGATCGTCGCGGGTTCGGATTCTGGCGGCGGCGCGGGCATCCAGGCCGATATCAAGTCGGTGACGGCGCTCGGCGCGTATGCGGCCAGCGCCGTTACCGCCCTTACGGCGCAGAACACCCTGGGCGTGCACGGCGTGTACTCTGTGCCGCTCGATTTCCTGCGCCTGCAGCTCGAATGCGTGCTCGCCGATATCGGCGCTGACGCGATCAAGACCGGGATGCTGGCCGATGCCGCGACCATCGAAGTGGTGGCCGACGTGCTTGCCGAGCGGGCGCGCGGAGTGCCGCTGGTGGTCGATCCGGTGATGGTGGCCAAGGGCGGCCAGGCGCTGCTGGCGTTCGACGCGGTGAGTACCCTGAAACGGATGCTGGTGCCGCTCGCCACCCTGTTGACGCCGAACCTGCCGGAGGCCGAGGTCCTATCGGGGGTGCCGATCCGCGACACGGACGCGATGCGCCACGCCGCCTCGGTGATGCTGACGCTCGGCGTGCCGGCGGTGCTGCTCAAGGGCGGCCACATGGAAGGCGAGGACGTGGTCGACCTTCTGGCGACCGAGACAGGCATCGAGGAGTTTTCCTCCCCGCGCATCGCCACGCGCCATACGCACGGCACCGGCTGCACGCTCGCCAGCGCCATCGCGGCGGGGCTCGCGCAAGGCATGGCGCTGCGCGACGCCGTGGTGCGCGCTCGTGTCTACGTCCACGCGGCGATCGCGTCGGCACCGGGCGTGGGAGCGGGGCACGGGCCAATTAATCACGCGGTCACGATAGATCCGGCGCGCCTTCGCTGATCACGTACCCCCGCCTTGTGCGTTTGGCGCTTGCCGGCTGCCGACCCGGCCCGTAAAGTTGGCCAACATTGCGAGCCACTCGCAACTAGGGAGATGCCCCGGAATGGGTGAGGAGACCAGCGTGATCGGGCGGCGCTGCGAACGGGCGGTCGTGACTGCCTATCGCGATCTGCGCCAGCTCGGCAGTGACGATATGGCGGCCTTTCAGGCTTGTACGACGCTGTACCGCATCCACCATCCGGAATCCTCGCTGAACGAGGCGCGGCGGTTGGTGGCCGAGTGGATCGACCATCACGTCGTGCGGGAGGCGAGGGGGCCTACCGCGGGCTGCGCCTGCGCCTGACCGCCACTTCCCGGCACTCGGCGCCTCATCGGGCTTGCGCGCCGCCGCGGAGCACTTGCGGTTCGCAATCTCCTCCGGGCGGATCCTGATACGGCTGAATGACACGCTGCATCCAGTTACAGGGCCATCGCGGCGCGCGCGGGCTGTTTCCGGAGAACACGCTCGGAGGTTTTGCCGGGGCGCTCGCGATCGGGGTCGACGTGCTAGAGATGGACGTGGGCCTGACCGCGGACGGGCAAGTCGTCGTCACCCATGATCCGAGCCTCAACCCCGACATCACCCGCGGGGCGGGGGGTGAGTGGCTGACCGGGCCCGGCCCGCGGATCGGCTCGATCACGTGCGAGGCGTTGCTGGCCTACGACGTGGGCCGCATCCGGCCCGGCTCGGCTTATGCCGGCAGATTCCCCGACCAGGCCCCGCATGACGGCGCCCGCATCCCTGGCCTCGCCGAGGTGATCGGCCTCGACCCCGAAGCGCGGTTCGACATCGAGTTGAAGACCTTCCCGCTGCATCCGGAGTGGACCGCGAGCCCGGGCGAGATGGCGGACGCGGTGCTGGCCGTGCTCGACGCGACGGGGGCGGTGACGCGCTCCACGGTGCAGTCCTTCGATTGGCGGGGGCTGCGTCATCTGCGCGCTCGCCGTCCCGAAGTCGTGCTCTCCTGGCTGACCCGCAGCTCCACCGGCGCTGACACCTGGCGCTGGTGGGACGGGCCGGACCCGTCGGACTATGCTGGCTCCGTGCCGCGCGCCGTGGCCGCCGAGGGCGGGCCGATCTGGGCCCCGGAGCATGGCGATCTGACGGCGGAATTGGTGGCCGAGGCGCACGACCTCGGTCTTCAGGTGGTGCCCTGGACCGTGAACCAACCCGACGATGTGCGCCGGCTGATCGGCCTCGGCGTGGACGGATTGATCTCGGACCGCCCCGACCTCGCACGTCGCGTGCTCCAGGCCGAGGGCATTGCATTGCCCCCGGCGCGATCCTCGGCTGCGATCATCAGGGCAGGGTAAGGAAATTGCCGGCTGTACAGGCGCGGGCGACCATCGCCTGCAGCGCCGGATTCTTGTCCCCGTCCACGGCGGTCAACGCATCCATCGGGACGAAATACTCATGCGGATGCGGCAGGGTACCGGTCGCCACCTGATAATGGCGGGTCTTCAAGCCGTACATCACCTTGAGGTCGCGCACCGGCAGGACGAACGGGTGAGTTGGCTCCGCGCGCAGGAGGCCGGTGGCTTTCCAGCGTGGCGTCGGGTCGTCCGCGAGCGCCGGGGCGAGGAGCCACGCGACCGGGCAGACCGCCAGCAGCGACTGTGTGCTCGGTGCGAAGCGGGAGCGCTTGTCGAGGAGGTTTTGCAAGCTGCCGCAAGCCTCGATGGCGAAAATGTCGACATAGGGTTCAAGCGGCGTGCCACCGAAATTGAGCCACAGTCCGTCCGGCAGGGTGCGGAAGCGATTGCTTCCCGGCAGCTT
Organism: uncultured Alphaproteobacteria bacterium; assembly: GCA_963795435.1. Taxonomy (GTDB): domain Bacteria; phylum Pseudomonadota; class Alphaproteobacteria; order Acetobacterales; family Acetobacteraceae; genus JAFKFI01. The sequence continues at coordinate 72,501 of CAWCHV010000007.1, read as the reverse complement.
GAGAAAGGGGTTGCCCATGTCGTCGGCGGTCGGTCGTCCGCGCATCCAGGCGTCTCGTCCGGTGCCGGTGCCATCCAATCCCGGCGGCCGTTGCGGCCACTTCTTGAGGCGAGCCCGCACGAGCGCGTCGAGGGAATAATAGGGCTCCAACATAAAACCTCCGAGAGGTGCGGTTCAAAATTCAACTTGCGGGTGCATCCATAGCCGCCTTCGCTCCTCTCGGTAAGTTGATCGTTAACTTTGTGTTGGACAAAGCCGATTTGGGTTCACGATTGCGCGATCAAGCTGTTCTGAATTCCCGAAATGTTCTTGCCCCGTCAGCGGTGTTGCGGCGGTCCTTGGCCTCATGATCGCGATCCATCCGGAATAGAATTCTGCGAGTTCCTGTGAGTTGCTTGTCGCGATTCCTTAACGTTGCTCGTCAACACCATGGTACTCGGTTGGTCGGAGCAGACTGTGCAACAAGAACTATTTCACAGGATAAAACTCATGCCGCAGCGCTGCGTGAAAGAAACATATCCGCAATAAATGAGGGCGGGCCCGCGCCCCGCCCTTCGTCAGCAGAATGAGAGCGGGTCGCGGCGCTCGGCTCGGCCCTTTCGCTGCCCTTGCCGTGGCGCGGAGCTATCTCCGCTGAGCCAGGGGAACGAAGTCGCGGCGTGCGGCGCCGGTATAGACCTGTCGTGGACGGCCGATGCGCTGTTCGGGATCCTTTACCATCTCCTCCCATTGGCTGATCCAGCCCACGGTCCGCGACACCGCGAACAGCGCGGTGAACATGCTGGTGGGGAAGCCCATCGCCCGCAGAATGATGCCCGAGTAGAAATCCACGTTCGGATACAGCTTGCGGTCGACGAAATAGGGATCGCTCAACGCGATCTTTTCCATTTCCATCGCCAGGTCGAGCAGCGGGTCGTTAATGCCGAGCTCGCCCAGCACCTCGTGGCAGGTGCGCTGCATGATCTTCGCCCGGGGGTCGTAGTTCTTGTAGACGCGGTGGCCGAAGCCCATCAGCCGCGTGTGCTGGTTCCGGTCCTTCACGCTGGCCAGGAACTCCTTGATGTTGTCCTTGTGGCCGATCTCCTGGAGCATCTTCAGCACCGCCTCATTGGCGCCGCCATGCGCCGGACCCCACAGGCTCGCGATGCCCGCGGCGATACAGGCGAACGGGTTGGCCCCGGTCGAGCCGGCGAGCCGGACGGTGCTGGTCGAGGCGTTCTGCTCATGGTCCGCGTGCAGGATCATGATGAGGTCCATGGCGCGCGCCAGGATCGGGTTCACGTGGTACGGCTCGGCCGGCACCGCGTTGAACATGTAGAGAAAGTTCTCCGCATAGCTGAGATCGTTGCGCGGGTACATGAACGGCTGGCCGATGTTGTACTTGTGCGCCCAGGCGGCGATCGTCGGCACTTTCGCGATCAGCCGGAAGGCGCTGATGGTGCGCTGCGCCGGGTCGTTGATGTCCATGCTGTCGTGATAGAAAGCCGACAGCGCCCCGACCACGCCGCACATCACCGCCATCGGATGGGCGTCGCGACGGAAGCCGTTGTAGAACTCGCGGATCTGCTCATGCAGCATGGTATGCCGCAGCACGCCCTTCTCGAACTCGTCTTTCTGCTGCGGGTTCGGCAGCTCGCCATGCTGCAGCAGGTAGCAGACCTCGAGGAAGGACGAGTGCTCGGCGAGTTGCTCGATCGGATAGCCGCGATACAGCAGCACGCCCTCGTCGCCGTCGATGTAGGTGATCTTGCTTTCGCAGGACGCGGTGGCGCCGTAGCCGGGATCGTAGGTGAACACCCCGAGATCTGCGTACAGCTTACGGATGTCGGCGACCGCGGGACCCAACGTGCCTTGGATGAGCGGCAGATTGGTGGACTTGTTTGACCCATCGAGCGTGATGGTGACGGACCTGGAGGCCGTGCCGCTCATTGTGTGTGTCCTCATTCCTGCGGATGCGCGTTTCGCGTGCCGTCTTGGCCCGGATCGCGAGCCGGCGGCGGGGCTTGGTTCGAAATTATGGCGGAGTTGGGACGGACGCAACCTTCGCGCCCGCAGCATAAGCCGCCGGATATGATGGCGCGTTAACGCTCCGTCTTGGCCCATAGGCCGCGCCGCTCGGCGCGCGCGCTGCTCTCCGCATCGCGCAGATCGGGCCGCCCGCCGGTGGCATGCGCCCAGCCGGCGGCGACCACGGCGCGATTGAGGTCGGTGCCGGCGGCCTCGCACGCGCCGAGCGGCCGGCCCATGCGGTCCTGCCCGCGCAACGCGCAGGATACGGGCTTCTCCCGCACCAGGCCGGCCAGCGCGTTGGCGGCGGCGCTGCCGCAATCGGCGGCCGACCCGCAGCTCTCGCCTCGCGCGGGTGGCTCAACGCCCAGCAGGCGGACCACCTGACGATCAATACGCAGGGTTCCCCCGTCGATCACCGCGACTTGGGCCGGTTGGGCGGCAAGCGACCGGGTCGCCGCCGGGGGCGTGCGGCCGAACAGATCGGTCGAGAGCCCCGCGATGGTCAACGCGGCCGCGCCCAGCAGGCCGAAACCGGCAAGTCCGGCGACGGTGACGATCGCGGCGCGCAGCATGGCCGGGCTGGGCCGGGCGAGGAAGGAGGAGCGGAAGATGCGGCGCGGACGCTGGAGCGGCAAGCCGGCTGACCCTGGGAAACCGTGGCGAGCGCAGCCCTAACCCGCTCGGCAATCACTCGCAACCCGGGAGTTCAGGTCCAGAACGGGGTGATCTGCCGGAACCGGTTCCAGGCGCGGGCGATCTCTCGGCGGTGCGCGGCACCCCGGCCAGCGACGAAACCGCGCACAATGCCGACCGCGAAGGCGCGCTCCGCCCCGGCGCCGCCGAGCTCCGCCATGAGCTGAGCGGCGACCGCGCCGTCGTTGAGAACCCCGAGGCTCTCCTGCACGGCGGTCAGCCGACGGATGAAGCGGCGTGGTCCCTTGCCTGGCCACAAGGAGGAAAACAGCTCCGCCGCGTAGCGCATTCGCTTGCCGAGCAGACGGATCTCGTGCAGCGCCGCCGGATCGAGATGGTCGATCGCCTCCCCGGCGCGCAGCAGTCGCTTGAGCCGCTTGCCGAGCGCCGCGGCGGCGAAATCCGGCAGTGGCTGGTCGAGCGTCCCCGCCTGTTCCGGATCGGCGGCAGCCGTCCAGCTCTCCGGGATCGCCAGGGCGGCGAGCCGGATCATGAGCCGGCGGTATTCCGCCCCCTCCAGAAAGGAGCACAGCGTGCGGTAGTGCTCGCTCCTGCGCCGCTCGGCCGCCGCGAGCAGCCGTGCGACCTGCGCCTCGGGGGTGAACGCCTCGCCCACCGCGAGGCCGGTCTCGGAACAGAACACGTCCCAGTCCCGCGCCGGCCCGAGAACGCCGGCCAGCGCCTTCAATCCGCGCCGCGCCTCGCCGAGCAGCGGCGCCTCGGCGGCGGCGGGAAACTGCGACATGGCGGAGCGCAGCCGCCGCATGGCGACGCGCATCTGATGCACCGGCTCGAGGGCACGCGGCTGGTCGGAGATTGGCGGGGCGGCGATCAACGCGCCCCAGTGCAGCATGACATCTGCGAGATGGCCCGTCACATGTGCGAAGGACGCGGCGACCGAAAGGTCCGGTGGCAGGCTCGCGGGGCCCAGCCGGCGGGCGGCGGGTCGCACGGCGCGCGCGGCGGCAATGGTTTCGCTCGCCAGCGCGTTGCACGGGATCGCGACATCGAACTCTCCGGCGAGGTCAAGCGCCAGAGCCGTAACCGTGCCGGCGTCGCCGGCCATCCGCAACCGCGCGGCGCGCCGCTCGGCCGTGACCCCGCGCATTACGCCGTCAAGCAACCGCAGCGACACCGCCTCGCCCTCGCGCAGCAGATCGAGCGCGATGGCGCGGCCCTCGAACGCCGCGACCGGCATCAGCGCGGCGGCGGGCGGGTTGTCCAGCGCGGCGGCGCTGGCCGCCTCGGCCAGCACTGGGCTCGGTGCACCCAGCGGCCATTCGCGCCCGTTGGGGCCGACCTGCTCCAGCCGCCACTGGCCGCGCTGCTCGGCCACGGCGCGGCCTTGGCTCAGCAGGTCGGCCGCGGGGGTGTCGTGCCAGACGATGCGAATGGGCTGATTGCGAGCGCGGCCGACCTTCAGCGCGGCCAGCCGGCGCAGGCGCGGCAGGCGGGCGGCGTCGTCCGGCGGCAGGCTCAGTTCGAGCTCGATCAGGCGGCGATCTCCGTTAAGCAGCCATCTCGGGCAGGTCGCGGGGCGCCAGAAACCGGTGTAGCCGCGCGCCGCCACTGTCAAGCTGCCACCACGGGCCAGGCACGGTGAACTCGGCCAGCGCGCCGGTGGGGTAACCCTGAGAGAGCCGTTGCGCCGCACTGCCGCCCGCCGTCAAGGCTGCCGCGCCCGCCAGCATGACCGCCAGATCATGCAGGCCGGGATTGTGCCCGATCAGCAGCACGCTGCGGGCGGTCTCGGCGACCCCGCGCAGCACCCGCAGCATCTGCGGCGCGGCGGCGAGATAGAGCGCGTCCATCGGCTCGATCAGCGGCATCTCGTCCCAGGGGCCGAGCGCCTCCAACGTCTGGAGGGTGCGGCGCGCCGACGAGACCAGCACGACGTCCGGGGCGAGTGCCAGGTCGCGCATCGCCCGGCGCATCGCGACCGCCGCCTGCCGGCCGCGCGCGTTCAACGGGCGGGCATGATCCGGCAGATGCGGATCGTCCCAGGACGACTTGGCGTGACGCAGGAGCAGAAGCTGACGCATGGCGTGCGGACGCGCGTTCCCCCGGTTTGCCGGCAATCCTGCCACGACACGCGCGGCTTGTCCTCCCCGCGAATGTAGGAGCTCGGTCCTGTCAGCTTTGTCGGTCCCCTTGCGACCGGAACTGCCGTCGGGCTCGTCCGGGTCGCGCTCGCCTCGGCCTGGCTCACGGTCCTCAAGCTCGCGGTCCATGCCTGCGTGGCGACGATCGGCTCGCCAGCTTCCGTCCTGGACCGGAGCTGGACCGCGCGCGCCTGGAACGCACAGGCCGAACGGCTGTTCGTCGGCTGGCTCGATCAGGCGGGTGATTGCAACCTGCTGCGCTTCATCTTCCTGGAACCCGCCGCCCGCGCGCTGATTTGCGACTGGCAGGAGCGCGCGCGCCGCGTCGCGGCCGAGTTCCGGGCGGCTTGCGGCGCCCATCTCGACGATCTCTCGTTGCGCGTGCTCATCGCGGAACTGCGTCAGCAAAGCGCGGAGTTCGCCCAGTTCTGGGACCAGCACGGGATTGTCGGCCGGGAAGGCGGCGAGCGGACGTTTTGCCATCCGACCGAAGGGTTTCTCCGATACGAGCAGGTGACGTTCAACCTGGCCAGCCAGCCCGATTTGAAATTGACGGTTCTGGTCCGGGAGCCCCCGGCCTTGTCGCGCTGCCCGGGCAGGGTGCTACAGTCGCGCGGCACGATGGGGGGATGACCAAGATGGCCAACAGCGAAGCGTACGAGAAGGGCCGCGTGATGCGGCGTCGCCTGATGGGCGATGCGTATGTCGAGCGCATGGACAAGACCGTCTACACCGATGACACCATGAAGAAGTTCGGCGACTACGCGACCGAGGCGGTGTTCGGAATGCTGTGGACCCGGCCGGGCATCGACGTGAAGACGCGCACGCTGATCTGCGTGGTGTCCGACACCGCGATGGGCCGCGATCCCGAGCTCGCCATCCATCTGCGCATGGCGCGGCGCGAGGGCTGGAGCGAGGACGAGCTCATCGAGGTGCTGATGCACATGAGCGGCTATGTCGGCCTGCCGCTGGTGCGCGAAGCGATGATCACCGCGCGCAAGGTGTTTTCGGAGATGCGGGCCGAGGGCTGATGGCCGTGACGCAATTCGAGGTCAATGGGCGGATGGTGCAGGTCGCCGCCGAGGCGACCGTGCCGCTGCTCGACGTGCTGCGCAACGAGCTCGACCTAAAGGGCTCGCGTTACGGCTGCGGGCTGGAACAGTGTGGCAGCTGCATGGTGCTGGTCGACGGCGAGCCTGTGTACTCGTGTTCGCGTGAATTGGGCAGCATCGCTGGCCGGCGGGTGACGACGATCGAAGGGCTCACAGAGCATCCGCTCATCGCGGCCTTCCTCGACGAGCAGGCCGGCCAGTGCGGCTACTGCCTGTCGGGCATCGTGATCAGCGCCAAGGCGCTGCTCGAGCGCAACCCGACGCCAAGCCGGGCGGAGATCGTCGCGGCGCTCGACCGGCATTTGTGCCGTTGTGGCGCGCATACGCGCATCCTGCGCGCCGTCGAACGGGCGGCCCAAACGCTGCGAGAGGGCGTTTCGGCATGAGCGAGACCTTGCCGCTGAGCGTGGTGAACAACCGGCGGCCGGACCGCTGGATACGCTTCGACGCGGACCGCTCGGTGCATCTCGCGGTGGGCAAGGTGGAGCTAGGGCAGGGCATCGTCACCGCGTTGTCGCAGATCGCCGCCGAGGAGCTGGACGTGGCGCTCAGGCGCGTCCGCGTGCTTTCAGGCGACACCGCCGATGCGCCCGACGAGGGCTCGACTTCCAGCAGCCAGTCGATCGAGGTCTCGGGCGCCTCGGTGCGGCTGATCGCCGCCGAGGTGCGGGCGCGCGTGCTGGCCCGGCTGGCGCAGCGGCTGAACTGCAGTCCCGACGAGCTCTCCGTCGAAGACGGCGCGTTCATGCGCGGCGACGCGCCGACCGGCCACGACTACTGGAATTTCGCCCACGAGGCCGATCTCGCGCGTGACGCCGAGGGCGACGCACCGCGCAAGCCGCACTCGGCGTACCGGATCGTCGGCACGAACGCGGCGCGGCTCGATCTGCCGGCGAAGCTGACGGGTGCCGCGTTCATTCACGACATGACGCGGCCCGAGATGCTGCACGCACGCATCCTGCGCCAGCCCGGACGTGGCGCGCAGCTGATCGCGCTCGATGAGGCGGCCATCCGGCGTGCGGCGGGGGGCGCGTTCCGCATCGTGCGTGTCGGTGATTTCGTGGCGTTCGTCGACAAGGACGAGACCGTCGTGCAGCGCGCCGCGGCAGCCGCGCCGGATCATGCGACCTGGGACAACGCCCGGCGCTTCACGCCCGATCAGCAGGAGGCCGCCTCGCTCGTCGGGCAGCCCGCGATCGAGCGCATCGTCGGCGACCCCCCGACCCCGCCCGATGCGCCGGAGGTGATGCGGGCGACCTACTCCCGGCCTTTCGTCGCCCATGCGGCGCTGGCGCCCTCCTGCGCGCTGGCGGAGTATCGCGGAGGGAGCCTTTCGGTCTGGAGCCATACGCAGGGCGTCTATCCGCTGCGACAGTCGCTCGCCAACGTGCTCGGGATCGAGCGCGAGCGCATCACCGTGCGGCACGTGCAGGGCGCCGGATGCTACGGGCACAATGGCGCCGATGACGTCGCACTCGACGCGGCTCTGATCGCCATGCAGGTGCCGGATCGCTGCGTCCGGGTGCAGTGGCGCCGCGAGGAGGAGTTCGCCTTCGAGCCGTACGCCACCGCAATGTCGATCTCGCTACGCGCGGCGCTGGACGCGAACGGGCGTCCGGCGGATTGGATGGCGGAGATCTGGGCCGGCACCCACGTTGCCCGCCCAGCGAGCGGCGGCAACATGCTGGCGGCCGAGGCGCTGCCGACGCCCGCCCCCGAGCCGAAGCCCCAGGATCCCACGGAAGCCAATGGCGGCGGCGGCACCCGGAATGCGGTGCCGCTGTACGACATCCCGGTCAAGCGCGTGCTGCATCATCTGGTCACACGGATGCCGGTGCGGACCTCCGCGATGCGAGGCTTGGGCGCGCTTCCCAACGTGTTCGCGGTGGAGGGGTTCATCGACGAGTTGGCCGAGCGCGCGGGTCAGGACCCGGTGGCGTACCGGCTCGCGATCCTGTCCGAGCCGCGCGCACGACGGGTAATCGAGACGGTGGCACGGCTCGCCAACTGGTCGCGCGGTCCGGCCGGCACCGGGCGGGGGCTCGGGATGGGTTTTTCGCGATACAAGAACCGAGCCGCCTACGCCGCAGTGGTCGTCGAGCTAGATGTGGACGAAGAGGTAAAGCTGCGCCGGGTGTGGTGCGCGGCGGATGCCGGCCTGGTGATCAACCCCGACGGCGCCCGCAATCAGCTCGAGGGCGGCATCGTCCAGGCGGCGAGCGTCACGCTCAAGGAGCAGGTGACGCTCGGCGCCGGGGGCGTTACCTCACTCGACTGGGACAGCTACCCGATCCTGCGGTTCAGCGAAGTGCCCGAGATCGCCACCGAGCTGGTAGCGGCACCCGAACATCCGTCTCTCGGCATGGGCGAATGCACCTTTGGCCCGACCGCCGCGGCAATCGGCAACGCGGTCGCGCACGGTCTGGGCACGCGCATTTGCGCGATGCCGCTGACCCGGGAGCGGATCATGGCGGCGCTGCTGCGGGGCTGAGGCGGCGGCAGACCAGGAAGACTTCCTGCACTGCGTCCATCTCCAGCAGGCCGTCATGCAGCGTGAGCGGCTTCTGCCGTCGCAGCGCCAGCGGGAACAGCAGCCGGTTATACCATTTCATCGCGTGGGCCGGCCTGCGGGCGAGGAACCACATCCCGAGTGTCAGCAGGCGCGTTGATCGGGGCCGCATTCCGAACGCCGCGCTGCGTTCCACCGCGAAGCCATGCTCGGCCAGCGTGGCCAGCAGTTCCCCGGGATCGTAGCGCCGGCCGTGACCGACGATCTCATCGAACGCGGACCACGCGGAACGATGCAGCGGCACGGAGAGCAGCAGGATCGCACCAGGCCGCGCAACCCGCGCCAGCTCGGCGAAGGCCGCTGCGTCATCCTCGACATGCTCGACCACGTCGAGCGCACAGAGGAGGCCGAAATGACGGTCCGGCAGCGGCAGCGAGGAGGCGGTGGCGCAGGCCGTGACTCCGCCCTGCTCGCGCAGACGGCTTAGGGCCGGAACGCTGACGTCGAGGAAGCACGTCCCCTGGATCGGCAGCCGGGGGCGGAGACCGGGGGCGATCTCCAGTCGCGCGGCTGCCCCGGCCAGGAGCGAGCGGACCAGCGGCCAGGTCGAAAAGCGGTCGGGCCGCGCCAGGTTCGCGTCGGTCCACAGCCGGTCGTAAAAGCTCCGGTTGACGGCCAGCAGGTCCGTCCGCCGTTCCGCAACTTTCCGGTTCATTCAGGCGAACCCGTTGCCGGTTGCCATTCATCCATTATACAAAGGGCCATGCTGATCCTCTCAGAGACCCGAGCCATATTGTCGCAGTGCCGATGACCACCAGCACCGCAGAAAGCCTGGAGCCCGAGATCGCGCGGCTGATCGTCGAGTCGCTCCATCTCGAGATCGCCCAGGACGAGATCGACCCGGAGGCGCCCCTGTTCGGTGAGGGGTTGGGCCTCGATTCGATCGACGCCCTGGAGCTCGCTTTGTCCATCTCGCGCAATTACGGCCTGGAGCTGAAATCGGACGACGAACGGAACCACCGGATATTCGCCTCGCTGCGAAACCTCGCTCGTCATATCGAAGGATTTCGCACAAAATAGACGGTCTTGCCCGGCGAAATCGCGTTAGGCTCGGATGTCCATCCCAGAATTGTCCTGCGGTGAGTTGCGCGATGGTGGGCCGCGCCGGCATCAGTTGCCGTCCGCGGTGTGCGACCGGCTCGTCCCGCTGATCGGCCGCGCGCCGCACGAAATCGTATTTCGCGGGCCGCATGGCGACGTGTCCGCAGCCGCGTTCCTGGCCGACGCGCGGCACCTCGCCGCTGGTCTCCCGGAGGCCAGTCATGTCGTCAATTTGTGTCAGGATCGCTACTGCTTCGCCGTGGCGTTCGCGGCAGCACTGCTGCGCGGGCAGGTGAGCCTGCTGTCGAGCGACCGCTCGCCGGAGCGCTTGCGCGGGATGGCCGACGCGCACCCCCGGCTCTACGCCCTCTCCGACGAGCCTGGTGTCGGGGGGAATCTGCCATGCCATCCGGTCGTCCGCGCGACCCATCCGCGCCGGCTCGATCCGGCTAGTCCGGCGATCCGGGCGACGCAACTCGCCGCGATCGTGTTCACCTCCGGCAGCACGGGCGAGCCGGTCGCGCATCGCAAGCTGTGGGGCGCCCTGGCCGCCCGCAGCCGCGACGCGGGACGGCGGTTCCGCATGAGCGCCGGGCAGCCGGCCTCGATCGTCGGCACCGTCCCAGCCCAGCACATGTACGGATTCGAGACCACCGTGCTGTTGCCGCTGCACGCGCCGGTTTCGAGTTGGTGCGGCCCGGCGTTCTTCCCCCGCGACATGGGCGCGTCGCTCGAGGCGGTTCCGGATCGGCGCGTCCTCGTCACCACGCCGCTGCAGATTCGCGCGCTGCTGAAGGCAGGGGCGGAATTGCCGGCGCTGGACCGGGTGATCTCGGCCACGGCGCCGCTCTACGCGGATCTGGCGTCGGAGGCCGAGGCGCGGTGGCGGACGGAAGTGCACGAGATCTTCGGCGCGACGGAAATCGGCTCAATCGCCAGCCGGCGTACCGTGGCCGGAGAAGTCTGGACCACCTATCCGCGCGTCCGCCTGCACGCGAGCCGGGACCGGACCAAGGAGGAGGAGATGCTCGTCACCGGTCCGTTCGCCGAACCCTATCCGCTCAGCGACCTCGTGGAGCGGCTGGACGGTGCGCGCTTCAGGCTGCTCGGGCGCCGGACCGACGTGGTCAAGCTCGGCGGCCGGCGTACGTCGTTGGCCGCCCTGAACCATATCCTCACGAGCATCGAGGGGGTGTCGGACGGGCTGTTCGTCGCCCCTGACGATCTCGACGATCGGCCGACCGCACGGCTTCTCGCGTTCGTGGTGGCTCCCAGTCTCAGCGCCGACGCGGTGATGGCAGCCCTGCGCGGCCGGGTGGATCCCGTGTTCCTGCCGCGTCGCGTCGTCCAGGTGGATGCGCTTCCGCGTAACGCGACTGGCAAGCTACCCGAGCAGGCCGTGGCCGGCTTGCGAGCGCGGGCGGGCGGGGGCTGAGTCCATGCCCGCTTGGCACTTCGCCGTCCCGCCGGATCATCCGTCCCTCGCCGGACACTTTCCTGGACGGCCGGTCGTACCCGGGGTGGTCCTGCTCGACGAGGTGCTGTCTCGGCTCTCCGGCCCGCCCGGCGGACCTGTTCGCCTGGTCTCCGCGAAGTTCACCGCGCTCGTCCTGCCGGGGCAGGAGGTCGCCGTCGATTGGTCGGAAAAGCCCGGCGGACGCGTCGATTTTGCCTGTCGCGTCGGCGAGCGGGACGTCCTGCGGGGACGGGCGCTTCTGCCCGGGCCGCCGTGACGACAGAGCAGGGATGGACCCGCGAGAAGGAGCACGGCAGCCCCTTGCTGGTGCGTCTCATCATCTGGCTCACCTTGCGTCTTGGCTGGCCGGTAGGGCAGGCCCTGCTGCGGCCAATCACCGCCTATTTCTGCGTCACCCTGCCGCACGCTCGGACATGGTCGCGCCACTATCTCGGCCGCGTCCTCGGCCGGCCGGCGACCACGGGTGACGTGTGGCGGCACTTCTTCACCTTCGCCTGCGTGACCCTCGACCGTATCTGCTTCCTGGCTAACCGGGTCGAACGGTTCTGCATCGCCGTGCGCGGGCTCGACAGCCTGGAAGCGGCCCTGGCGCCGGGGCGGGGCTGTATCCTGCTCGGCTCGCACCTGGGCAGCTTCGAGGTGCTGCGCGCCTTCGGGCGAAACTCGCCGGTGCCTGTCAGGCCGTTGATGTATCGCGGAACGACGGCGGCACTCAGCACCTTCATGGAGGCGCTCGATCCAGCGATCCGTAAGGACGTGATCGAGATCGGCACACCCACGGCGATGCTGCGCGTGCGCGAGAGTTTGGCTCGCGGCGAGATCGTCGGCATCCTTGCGGACCGGGCGCCCCCAGGCACTCGGCGCTTCGCGTCGGCCGATTTCCTCGGCTCGCCTGCTGCCTTTCCGACCGGACCGCTGGCGCTCGCCGCAGCTTTGCAGGTGCCGGTGGTGCTGTTCTTCGGCCTCCGCCGGGGTCCGCGGGACTACGAAGTTGTCATCGAGCCCTTCGCCGACCGGATCGAGCCCGATCTGGCAAGGCGCGAACCGGCTCTCCAGCGGCTAATTGAGCATTACGCGAGCCGGCTTGCCGCGTATTGTCGAGCATATCCGTATAATTGGTTCAATTTTTATGACTTTTGGGAGCAACGGCCGAATGTGGCAGCGGCGGTGGGTCCTGGCGACGCTTCTCTCGCTCGCAAGCGTCCGGGCTGCCGCCCAGCCGCCGCCCTCACCGATTGACGCGCTGATGCGCCGGCTGGCCGCCGTGCCCGCGAGCCGCGCTAGCTTCACCGAGGAGAAGACCATCGCGGCGCTCACCGAGCCGGTGCGCAGCGAGGGCTGGCTGGCCTATCGCAGGCCGGATCACCTGGAGAAGACGACCACCGGCCCGAACCGGGAAAGCCTGATGGTGGACGGCGACCGGCTGTCGATCGTCGCAGACGATCAGCCGCCCCGGATCATCGAGCTCGCCAGCGAGCCGTCGCTGCGCGGACTGGTCGACGCCGTGCGCGGCACGCTCTCCGGCGATCTCGCCGCCCTGCGGCGGTCCTATGACGTCGCGTTGGAGGGCACGTCGGCAAACTGGCGCCTGACCCTCACGCCCCGGGAACAGGCGCTCAAGCAGCTGCTCCGGCAGGTCACGGTGGACGGAACTGGAACCGAGCTGCGCACCGTGCGCATTGTCCAAGCGAACGGGGACTGGTCGTTGATGACGATCCGACCTGCCTCTTGACCGTAGCCGCACGTGAACTCCGGCCCAGGTTTCGCCGGGGGTCGCCGATTGCCGGCGCGCTGGCAGCCGTGGCGATCCTGCTGTTCGTCGTGCTGACCCATATCGAGCTGCGTACCGACATGACGGACCTGCTGCCGCAGGGGAGCACCCAGGCCGAGCGATTCCTGATGGGCGAACTGCGGGCAGGCCCGGCGACCAGTCTGATCCTGCTCGGGATCGAGGGCGCCCCTGCGGCCGACCTGGCCCGTATCAGCCGCTCGATGACTGCGGCACTCGACCGTAGCGGCATGTTCGATCTGGTCAACAACGGCGAGAATACAGGTTTCGGCTCGGCGGATCAGGAATTTCTGTTCCGCCATCGCTACCTGCTCTCGGCCGGCACGACGCCGCAAGCCTTCACCGTGGCCGCCCTGCACGCCGACATGCAGCGGCTGCTGCGGCTGTTGCAATCCTCCGCCTCGCCTTTGGTGACGCGGTTCGGGCTGGCCGACCCGACCGGCGCGTTTCTCGCTATTGCGCAGAACTGGGAGGGCTCCGCCAAGATCCGCTCGGTTGATGGTGTGTGGTTCGCGTCCGGTCGGGACCGCGCGCTGATCCTCGCCAAGACGCGCGCCAGCGGCATGGACCTCGCGGCGGAGGAGCAGGCGAGCCAGGCCATCGAACACGCCTTCGCGGCCTCCAAGCCCGGCCATTCCCGGCTGCTCGCCTCCGGCCCGGCGGTTTTTTCGCGGAACGCCGCGCGCGCCATCCACCACGACGTGACCCTGATCTCGATCGCCTCCACGATCCTCGTCGCGGGCTTGCTGCTGTGGCGGTTCCGCTCGGGATGGGTGATCGCGGCGATCGCCATCCCGATCCTGCTCGGCCTCGCGGCCGCCGCCCTGGTCGTGCAGCTCGCCTTCGGCTTCGTCCACGGCGTCGCCCTCGGCTTCGGCATCACGATGCTCGGCGTAACAGTCGATTATCCGGTGCTGCTCATCGGCCATCGCAAGCAGCTCGAAGCCGCGCCGGCCACCCTGCGGCGGATCGGCCAAGCCTTCACCCTGGCCGTGCTGACCGCCGCGATCGGGCTCACCGGGATGCTGTTCTCGGGGTTTCCCGGATTGTCGCAGCTCGGATTGTTCTCCGTGACCGGCATCCTGGTCGCGGCCGCGACGACGCGCTGGCTGCTGCCGCGGCTGATCGTCGCCGCCGAGCTTTCCCCCGTGCTGACCGGCGACCCGGCGCGGCTGCTGCGGATCGAGAGGTTGCGGGCGCTGCGGGGATTGGGCGTGGCGGCTTGCGTCGCGTCGGCGGGGTATCTGCTGCTGGCCGGCGGCCCGGATTGGGAGCGAGATATCGCCGCGTTCAGTCCGGTTCCCGCCTCGCGACTGGCGCTCGACGCCGAGCTCCGCGCCGAGCTCGGTGCCCCCGATCCCGGCACCGTGGGAATGCTGCACGGCGACAGCGCTGAAGCCGTGCTCCGCCAGGAGGAGGCATTGCTGCCGGTGCTCGACCGATTGCAGGCCAGTTCGGCCATCGCCGGAGCGGAGATCGCGGCTCGCTTCCTGCCCAGCGTCGCGACGCAACTTGCCCGTCGCGCCGCCCTCCCGGACGCGGATACGCTCGCCGCCTCGGTCGCGAGCGCTCAGTCCGGCCTGCCATTCCGTGCCGGCGCGTTCCAACCATTCCTCGATGACGTCGCCGCCAGCCGCACGATGCCGCCGGTCGTGCCGGGAAACGTTTCAGGCAAGCTCGTCAAAGCGCGGCTCGACGCGCTGCTGTTCCAGCGGTCCGATGGCTGGTACGGGCTGATCGCGCCGACCGGAGTGCGTGATCCGGCCCGGCTGTCCAGTGACATGCGGGCGGCGGGCGTCGCCATGATGGACATGGGTGCCACGGCGAACGGCATCGTCGCGACCTACACGCGCTCCGCCCTGAGCTGGCTTGGCCTTGGCGCCCTGATCGCGCTCGGGGTGCTGCTGGTGGGCCTGCGCGATCCCCGGCGCGTGCTGCGCGTCGCGGGGGCAATCGTTGCCGCGGCACTGGTCACGGTCGCGCTGCTGACCGCCTGCGGGGTCCGTATGTCGCTCGTTACCGTCGTCGCGCTGCAGTTCGTCTGCGGCATCGGGCTCGATTATGCCCTGTTCTTCGCGCGCCGCCAGCTCGACGAGGAGGAACGCGCTCGCACCCTGCGGACCCTGGCCATCTGCAACGCGATGGCGGTGATGACGTTCGGCCTGCTGGCGCTGTGCCGGACGCCATTGCTGCACGACATTGGCCAGACCGTCGTGATCGGCGCGATCGCCGCGCTATGCTTCTCGTTCCTGTTCGCCGGTCCCCGGCCTGGGAGGGAGCCTGTCTGATGCGACCGCTGTTCATCACCGTCAGCACGATCGTCAGCGCGATCGGTCGCGGCGGCGCCGAGACGCTGGATGCGCTGCGCGCCCGCCGGGGCGGCTTGCGGCCCTGCGACTTCGCCGGCGTGACCGGCGGCCACATCGGTCGGGTCGAGGGGCTGGAGGCGCATGTCCTGCCCCCGGAACTCGCCCGCTTTGATTGCCGCAACAACCGGCTTGCGGACCTCGCACTGGGCATCGATGGTTTCGCCGACAGCGTGCGGGCGGCGCGGGAACGATACGGGCCGACGCGGATCGCCGTAGTTGTCGGCACCAGCACGTCCGGCCTCCTCGCCGGCGAGGAGGCCTACCGCGCGCGCGATCCGCGCACCGCCGCGCTGCCGGAGGCGTTCGATTACAAGCATACCCACGACCTGTTCTCGCTCGCACGTTTCGTGCGGGATGCGCTCGGGCTGCGCGGCCCGACGATGACCGTCTCCACCGCCTGCGCCTCCTCGGCGCGCAGCTTCATCGACGGGCATCATCTCATCGAAGCCGGCGCGTGCGACGCGGCGGTGGTGGGCGGCGCCGACAGCCTGTGCCGCATGACGCTGCACGGCTTCGCCGCCCTCGATCTGATCTCGCCCGTGCCGTGCCGACCGTGCGACGCGGAGCGCGCCGGCATCTCCATCGGCGAGGCCGCCGGCTTCGCGCTGCTGGAACGTGAGGGCGACGGCCCGGCACTGCTCGGCTACGGCGCCACCAGCGACGGCTATCACATGTCCGCGCCGCACCCGGAAGCCGCCGGCGCGATCGGCGCCATGTGGCAGGCGCTCGACCGCGCCGGGCTGGCGCCGCGCGATATCGACTACGTGAACCTGCACGGCACCGGAACCCGCGCCAATGACGCGATGGAGGACCTCGCCGTCGCCGAGGTGTTCGGTGCGAACACACCATGCAGCTCGGTGAAGGCCTGGACCGGTCACGCGCTCGGCGCCGCCGGGATCGTCGAGGCGGGGGTCGCGGCGCTGTGCGTCCGTGACGGCTTTCTGCCGGGCTGCCTCAATGTGTCGAACGTCGACCCGGCGTTTCGTGCACGGGTTCTCGTCGGCAACGTCGAGCGACCCGTACGCCGCGTCATCAGCAACTCCTTCGGATTCGGCGGCGCCAATTGCAGCCTGATCCTGGGGGAGGCGTGATGCGCGCGTACGTGCTCGGCGTGTCGGTCTGGGGGCCCGGCCTGGAGGGTTGGGAAGCCAGCAGTACGGGTACTGGCCGGCCTTGCCGACTACTTGGCTCGCGAGTCCGTGCCGCCCGCGCCGGCGATGCTGTCCCCTACGGAGCGCCGACGCACGAGCCTCGTGGTGCGGCTCGCGCTCAATGCAGCAACGGCGGCGACCGCGATGTCGGGGCTGCCGCCCGATACCCTGCGTAACGTGTTCGGCACGTCAAACGGTGACGGCGCGGTGGTGGCAGCCATTTTGGAGTTGCTGGCGGGCGGCGACGGGCAGGTCTCGCCGACTCAGTTCCACAACTCCGTCCACAATGCCGCGTCCGGCTACTGGACAATCGCCCACGGTTCGCGACAACCCGCGACCTGCCTGGGCTGCGGCGACGTGACGGTGGGCACGGCGCTGCTCAAGGCAATCGCCGAAGTTGGCGTCGAGCGGGCGCCGCTGCTGCTGTGTCTCTACGATGCGCCGCTACCGACGCCGCTTGCCGCCAAGCGCCCGACGGAGGGCGACTTCGCCGCCGGTTTGGTCCTGGCGCCGAACAACACTGGGGAGGCGCTCGCGCTGCTGGAGGCGCAGTATGTCGCGAAGCCTGTGTTGGAGGGCGCGGGCGAGCCGGATGCACCCGGCCTGCGGGAATTGAGCCGTTCCAATCCGGCCGCGCGAAGCTTGCGGTTGCTGCAGGCACTCGCGCGAGGCGAGACGGATCGGTTTCCGGTGGCGTTGTTGGACGGACATCTGGAGGTCGGGGTCGAGCCGTGCTCGGGCGCGCGCGGATCGCGGCGCTGATCCCGCATCAGGGGTCGATGTGCCTTCTGGATGAGGTCGTCGCCTGGAACGCGCGGACGATCCTGTGCCGCTCGCGCACGCATCTCGACCCCGAAAATCCGCTCCGCCGCGCCGGTGTGCTCGGGATGGTCTGCGGCATCGAATACGGATTGCAGGCGGCGGCGCTGCACGGCGCGTTGCGCGGCGGCGCCAACCAACCGCCGGGCTATCTCGCCGGGCTACGTGACGTGACGATCGAGAGTGGCCGGTTGGACGATGCCGCGCTGGGCACGCTGGAGGTCGCGGCGATGCTGGAACTGAACGAGCGCTCCGGGTTCATCTACGACTTTCGTGTCGCCTCGGAGCCCGGCGACACGCTGGTCGAGGGGCGGGCCACGATCATGCTGACGACATGAAACGCGCACTCGTCACCGGCGGCGCAAGCCCGCTCGGCGCGGCGATGTGCCGAGAACTGGCCGGGCAGGGCCTGCACGTCATCGTCCACGCCCGCGCCCGGAACGACGCGGCCGAGCGGCTTGCGGGGGAGATTCGCGCCGCCGGCGGCTCGGCCGGGTTGCTGCTCTGCGACCTCACGGACGTAGGTTCCACCGCCGCTTCGCTCGATCCCGTGCTGGCGGACGGCGTCCCGCAGATCATCGTCCACAACGCCGGGGCGCATGACGACGCGCCGCTGGCAGGGATGAGCGAGCGGCAATGGCGGGACGTGCTCGACGTGTCGCTGACCGGCTTCTACGCCGTCGTTCGCCCGCTGCTGCTGCCGATGATCGCGACGCGCTGGGGCCGCATCGTGGCGATTTCCTCCGTTTCGGCGGTGATGGGCAACCGGGGACAGGTGAACTACGCCGCGGCCAAGGCCGGGCTGATCGGCGCGGTGCGGGCGCTCTCCCGCGAGGTGGCCAGCCGTGGCATTACGGTGAACGCGGTGGCGCCGGGCATTATCGAAAGTCCCGCCGTCGCGGCCGCGCTGGATCGCAAGCGGATCGCCGAGCTCGTGCCGATGAAGCGCGCCGGGACGCCGGCGGAGGTTGCTGCGCTGGTCGGCTTTCTCGTCTCGGATCGCGCCGCCTACATCTCCGGTCAGACCATCTCGATCAACGGTGGCATGGCTTAGCGGCACGGAGCCTCGGCAAGGTCAGGGAGCGCCAGAGGCCCGCCGGGTCCATTCCGCGCCGGAACAGCTTTCCCGCGACCATCACCACGATGCGCGCGACGTCGGCGACGGGGCGGAAATGGCTCGGCCGTCGCAGCGCGTCGCCATAGATCGTCGGGATGTCCACCGCCACGGTTGAAAACCCCAGCCGGGCCGCCTCGATCAGCGCCTCGCTCTCGAAGGCGAAGCCGGGCGCCAGTTGCTTGCGTGTCGCGAGCGCGCGGATCAGCGCGGCGGGATAGACGCGGAAGCCGGACTGGCTGTCGTCGATGGGATGCCCGGCGGCCCAGGAGATCCAGAAATCGGCTACCCGGTTGGCGATGAAGCGCGCGCGAGGCGCGTCGCGCCCGCTCGCCCGGCGCGAGCCGATCACGATGTGATCCGGCCATGCCAGACTGGCCGCGAACATCCGCGCGAGATCGTCCGGCCGATGCTGGCCGTCGCCGTCGAGCGTCGCGATCCGCTCGGCGCCGGCCGTGACGGCGTCGGTCATGCCGCGCCACAGGCTGGCCCCCTTTCCCTGGTTGGCCGGGTTCCGCGGCACGCGCGCGCCGCTCTGGCGGGCGATCCCGGCGGTATCGTCGGCCGACCCGTCATCGACGACGATGACGTCGGAGACGAACGGCAGCGCCCGGCACCCCGCGACGACCCGCCCGATGGTCGCCGCCTCCTCGAAGGCCGGGATCACGACCGCCAGACCGCCATAATTGTTGCTCTTCTCATCCACCGGCTTGTCATGGCATGGGGAACTCCTTCTGCTCAAATGCAGGCGAGAGGAGACCGTGCTTGGCCGACCCCGCTGCTTCCCCGGACGTGCTGGTGATCGGCGGCGGCCCGGCCGGATGCACCGCGGCCGCGCTGCTCGCCGAGCGGGGGCGGGACGTGGTGTTGCTTGAGAAGGACACGCATCCGCGCTTCCACATCGGAGAGTCGCTGCTGCCGCGTAATCTGGCGATCTTCGATCGGCTGGGAGTGCGGGACGCCGTGGACGCGATCGGCGTGTTCAAGCCCGGCGCGGAGTTTGTCTCGGACGACACCGGCCGTCGCATAATGTTCAATTTCAGGGACGGGCTCGACCGGCGGTTCATGCACAGCTACCACGTCGAACGCGCCAGGTTCGACGCGCTATTGTTCGACAACGCGGTTGCCAAGGGGGTCCACGCCGAGCAGGGAACCCGCGTCACGGACGTCGCATTCATGCCCGGCGGCCGCGCGCGCGTCTCGGCTCGGCGGGCTGACGGAGGCGAGTTCCCGCTGACCCCGCGCTACGTGCTGGATGCGTCGGGGCGCGACACGTTCCTCGCGGGTCGGATGAAGCTGCTGGAGGCCGACAAGAACAACAACACCGCCGCGGTGTTCGCGCATTTCCGTAACGTCGAGTGCCGCACCGGCGACCAGGCCGGCTGCATCAGCGTGCATCTCGCGGAGGACGGCTGGTTCTGGCTGATCCCGCTGCCCGGGCAGGTGATGAGCGTGGGGTTCGTCGGCACCCAGCGCGCTTTCAAGGCGCGGCAGGGCAGCACGCATGATTTCCTGTTCGACCGGATCGCCCGTAGCCCGACGGTATGCGCCCGGATGCGCGAGGCCGAACTCTGCTCCGAGGTGCGGACGGCCGGAAACTACTCCTATCGCGCCCGCGCGGGCTGGGGCGAGGGCTACATGATGATCGGCGATGCCTTCGGTTTCGTCGATCCGGTGTTCTCGAGCGGCGTGCTGCTGGCGATGAGTGCCGCCGAACTCGGCGCAGAGGTCGCCTCGGTGTGGCTCGACGATCCTGCGCGCGCCCGTGTGCTCGCCCGCCGCGCCGAGCGTCTCATGGTGGCCTCGATGGATCGCTTCGGCTGGCTGATCTACCGGATCAACGAGCCGGTGATGCGCCAGCTGTTCATGGCGCCGAGCAACTTCTTGCGGATGCGCGACGGCGTGGTGTCGGTGCTCGCGGGCAGCATCGAGCAGAAGCGCGGCGTCGATGTGCCGCTGCTGGCGTTCAAGACGGTGTATCGCGTGTTCTCGCTGGCGCACCGCTTAGGACTGCGGGCGCACATCGCTTCCTCCGGGTGACGCGCGCCGCGCTGTTCGCGGGCGTTGCACGCCGCTATGCCGGCTGCGGGATAGGGACGAGCCGATACGTGTCCGCGAAGCTGCGTCGCGACCCGGTGCACCGCGACGTGCTGGACATCGGCGAGGAATCCGGGTTCGGGGACGTGCTCGACGTTGGCTGCGGCCGCGGCCAGATGGGCATGGCCTTGCTGCAAGCCGGACTCGCGCGCTCGGTGCTCGGGCTGGACCGATCGGCGGCGCATCTCACCCAGGCGCTGCTTGCCGCCGAGGGTCTGGCGTTCACGACGCGCGTCCAGGATTTCGCGCGCGACGTGGAGCTTCCGGCCGCCGACACGGTGTTGATCGTCGACGTGCTGTATCAGCTCGCCCCAGCGGCGCAGATCGCCTTGCTGCGGAGCGCGGCTCGGGCGGCGAGGCAGCTAGTGCTGGTTCGCGCGCTCGACCCCGGGCGCGGGATGCGGAGCGCGATCACGCTGGCGTTCGAGCGAGCGGTGCGCCGCGTGTCGCCCCATTCCGGCGCGCATGTCAGCCCGTTGCCGATCGGCTGCCTTGGCGACATCCTGCGCCGTGACGGCTTCGCGGTTTCGGTCGCGCCCTGCTGGCGCGGCACACCGACCGCGAACGTGCTGCTGACCGGGCGTCGTCCAGGTCAGCCGGAGGCGGCCTGACCCGTTTGCTCGCGCAAGGCGTCGATCAGCGCGTCGATATTATCGCCGTGGCGCGCAAGGAACGCATTGTAGTCGCTGCGCACTGTCAGCCGCAGACTGGTGCCTTCGGCCATCACGTCGACGATGCGCGGCTCGCCGTCCTGGCGCACGATCCAAGTGACGCGAACGGGCGGATTGCCGGTCCGCTCCAGGATCGTGGGCACATGAATGCCGTCCTCGTGAGCTTCGGGCTGGCCGATGATCACGCGCATCTCGGTGTGCTGGTAATCACCCATCCGGGCGACGACGTTGTTCAGCAACACGGCATGGAACAATCGGACAAAGGTTTCCTGCTGCGCCTCGGTCGCCCGCCGCCAATGCCGGCCGAGGCAGAACCGCGCCACCCCGTCGACATCGACCACCCGGTCGATGAAAGGCTGCAGCCGCCGGCGCTTTTCCGCCACCGTCGGCGCGCCGCCGATCAGGGTCGCCATTTCCTGCCCGGTCCGCTTGATGAAGGCTGCTGCCTGCGCGAGGTCCGTCTCGGCCCGTGCCCGCAACGGCGCTAGCAGCGCCGGAGGCGTGAGCGCCAGCAGGTTGCGCTTGGTAAGAAGAAGTCTTCTCATACGATACTCATCACCGCGAATTGGTCTATCGTAGAACAGCACAAGCACGGGGAGAACGCATGTCCGCCGTCATCCTGCGGGTTGCCGCCATCAGCCTGGCGGTCGCCGCTTGCAAACCCATGGTCGCGCCGATCGCGGTCGACCAGAACGGGTTCGCCGTCTACAATCTGTCACAGGCCAGCGCGGCGATCCCGTGCGACGCGCGTCCCGTGCAGCTTAACGGCAACCACACCGACATCCGCCTGACGGGTCCTTGCCGCTTCGTGCGCTTGACCGGGGAACACAATGACGTGTTCGTCGAGCTGGCGCCGGGCGGCAGCATCGAGATCACCGGTTCGCACAATGACGTGACCTGGCGCCAGCTCCAGCCGGGACCGGAGCCGACGCTGATCGACCGCGGCGAGAGCAACACCTACCATCGCGGCACGGCCTGATCGCCCGTCGTCCTGTCATATCTTCTCGACGATTTGCCCGGGCGGTTCGGCGAGGAGCGCGTCGGGCAGCGAGAGTGCTCGCAGCCCGCGGGCGCGCAGGTGGCACAGCAGGCGCGGCAGGACGGCAAGCACGACCGGCGTTCCGCCGCGTGTCCGCGCGCAGGAGCCATCGTGCAGCAGGAGGATGTCGCCGTCCCGCAACCGGGACGTGATCTGACGCAGGACGGCGTCGGGGTCGCGGCGGACGCAATCGTGCCCGCGACGAGACCAGGAGGTGAGCAGCAATCCGCTCCGCGACAGGACCGGATCGAGCAGCGGACTGCGTAACCCGACTGGAGCTCGGAAGAAGCGGGGGGAGCGGCCGGAGAGCCGGCCCAGCGTGATCTGTGCCGCCCCGATCTCGCGCCGCAGCGCCCGCATTCCGAAGCAGGCGAAGGCGTAGGGGTGGCGCTGTGTATGGTTCTCTACGCTGTGCCCGCGTCTG
Organism: uncultured Alphaproteobacteria bacterium; assembly: GCA_963795435.1. Lineage (GTDB taxonomy): Bacteria > Pseudomonadota > Alphaproteobacteria > Acetobacterales > Acetobacteraceae > JAFKFI01. Next base: position 50,024 of record CAWCHV010000007.1, on the reverse strand, counting down.
GCGATATCGCGCACGATCTCCGGCCAGGCCGCTGCGCGCTCGCCGATGCAGAAGAAGCTTGCTGTCGCGCCGTGCTGTTCCAGCAGGTTCATGACGCGCGGCGTCACCTCTGGGTCCGGCCCGTCATCGAACGAGAGCGCCACGACACCGCGTCCGCTCCGCGAGGCCGGGAGCTGGATCAGGTTTGGGCCGAGCAGCCGGCTTCGCGGCCACATGCCGACGGCGCCGAGCAACAGATGGTTCGCCGCGACCGCGCCTAACAGCCACGGCCAGCCGGACGGCTGAACGAGAAGACCCAGCCCCGCGAGCGCGTGCAGCGCGACCGAGAGCCGAACCGCCCGCGTCGGGGACCATGTTGGGCGTCGGGGGGAACAATCGCCGCCGGCAAGCGTCTCGCTCACCGACCCGGAGAGCGCCGGATGCGCCGCGGACATGGACATGGCGTCGCGAGACGCATCGCTCGGTGGGGGGTGTCTTGTTTCCAGCATCAGTCGGTCGTCTTTTAGTCCAGCGCGGCATCGCGAGCGAGGGTTTCCCGTCACAGAGATCTGGAGCGGATTGAATGACCCGTGCCTTCCTGAACCGGATCGGCACGGCCGTCCCCGAGCACGATATTCACGCCGATTTCGTCGATTTCGCGCGAACGGCGCTGCCCGACGCGCGCAGCCTGGCCCTGTTCGAGCGCATGATCGTGCTGTCCGGGATCGAGCATCGCTATTCCTTCCTCGAGCCAGGACCGAAGCCGCGCGATGTCTATCTGGACAGGAGCCGCATCTATCGGCGCGGCGCCTTCCCCAGCACGCGCAGCCGAATGCAACTGTTCGAGGAATTCGCCCTCGTGCTCGCCGCGCGCGCCGTGGAGCGGCTGGGAATCAGCGGGAATCGGGCCTCGATCACGCATCTCGTGGTGGCCTCCTGCACCGGCTTCTCGGCGCCGGGGCTCGATCTGCAACTCGCAGCTCGGCTTGGTCTGTCCGCCACGGTGGAGCGCACCATCATCGGTTTCATGGGCTGCTTCGCCGCGGTCAACGCGCTCAAGCTCGCGCGCCACATCGTCCGCTCGGAGCCGGATGCGCGGGTGCTGGTGGTGAATATCGAGCTCAGCACGCTGCACCTGCAGGAGGAGTGGGAGCTGGAGACGATGCTGATGTTCCTGCTGTTCGCCGACGGCTGCACCGCCTGCCTCGTTTCCGCCGATGCCGATGGCCTGGAGCTCGACGATTTCCGCGCCAGCGTGATCCCGCGTACCGAGAGCCTCATCACCTGGCATATCGGCGACAGCGGGTTTCGGATGCGTCTTTCGGGGCAGGTGCCGGGCCGCATCCGCCGGTGCCTCGGCGAGCACGGGCGTGCCATCATGGGCCTGCCAGACCCGGATGCGATCGCGCTCTGGGCGGTCCACGCCGGAGGACGTTCGGTGCTGGACGCGGTGCAGCAGGGGCTGGGTTTGGCGCCCGACGCGCTGCGCTTCTCGCGTGACGTGCTGCGCGATGTCGGCAACGTGTCGTCGGCGACGCTGGTGTTCGTGCTCGACCGGATCATGCGCGCGCGTGAGATCGGCGGCGAAGGTGTCGCGATGGCGTTCGGACCAGGATTGAGCGTGGAGACGTTCCGGTTCCGCCGGGCGGGCAGCCCGTGAACCTCTCGCACCGCGCCGACACGCCCGAGCGGATGGACAGCGATTGCGTGGACTACGCCGACTACCAGCGTTGTCTCCGCGATCTCTCGCGCGTCAATCGCACGACCTTCACGTTGCGACCGACGTTGCGCTGGTTGGGGCGGCAGGGATTTCGGGCGGGCGAACGCTTCTCCGTGCTCGATGTCGCCTCGGGTTATGGCGACATGCTCCGTGCCATCCGCCGATGGAGCACGCGGCGCGGCCTCGATGCCGAGCTTGTGGGGATCGATCGCCATCCTTGGGCCGTACAGGCCGCGCGCGAAGCAACGCCCGCGGAAGACCGGATCGAGTTTGTCGCCGGCGACGTGTTCGCTTTCACCCCGGTGCTACCGTTCGACTTCATCGTCAGCGCGCAGTTCACCCATCATCTGACGGATGCGGAGGTGGTGGCGTTCGTCCGCTGGATGGAGCGGTTCGCCCGCCGCGGCTGGATTATCAGCGACATCCACCGCAGCGTATTGGCCTATCTCGGCTTCAATCTGCTCGCCACCGCCGCGCGCTGGCACCACTTCGTCCGGAGCGACGGGCTCATCTCGATCACGCGCGGCTTCCACCCCGACGAGCTCGCGACGCTGACCCGCGAAGTCGTCCCCAGCGACGCGGTGACGATCCGCCGGCACGTTCCATTCCGGCTGACAGCCGAGCGCAGCCGGTGAGCCCGCCCGTAGTCGTCGGCGGCGGTCCCGCCGGGGCGACGCTGGCGTTCCTGCTGGCGTCGGCCGGGCGGGAAGTCGTCGTGCTCGAACGAGATGCCGTGTCGAGCGACAAGGTATGCGGCGATTTCCTCAGCATCGAGGCGAAACGGAGCCTCACCGCACTCGGGCTGGACTTGCAACGCCTCGGTGCCGCTCCGATCACCGCGCTGCGGCTGGTGCACGGCGGTCGCGTGGCGGAATGTTCTCTGCCCTTCGCGGCCCTTGGACTGTCGCGGCGCGTGCTGGACGATGCGTTGCTGCGGCTCGCGGAAGATCGCGGTGTGACGGTGCTGCGCGGCCGGCGCGCGCTTGCCTTGCATCTCGAAGGCGCGGGACTGCGCCTCGCCACCTCGCACGGAGACATGGCGACAGAGGCGGTGTTCCTGGCCACCGGAAAACACGATCTTCGCGGTGTGCCGCGGGCGGCGTGCTCGCCCAAAACGGTGGCGTTCAAGATCTATCTCTCGTTGACAGCCCGGCAGACCGACGCGCTTCGAGGCCATGTCGAGGTGGTGTTGTTCGACGGCGGCTACGCAGGGCTACTGCTCGTCGAGGGCGACACGGCCAACCTCAGCCTGATCGTGTCGGCGCGGGCGCTTGAGCGGGCAGGGGGAAACTGGGACGGTCTGCTGCGGGCTTTGACATTTGCGTGTCCGCATCTGGCGCAACGGCTTCACGGCGCGGCGCAGCGCCTGTCCCGTCCGCTGGCCATCGGTCGGCTGCCGTACGGGTTCGTCCACGCACCGAGCCCGGCCGATCCGCCGGGCCTGTTCCGTCTCGGCGATCAGGCGGCGGTCATCCCGTCCCTCACCGGCGACGGCGTGGCGATCGCGCTGCATAGCGCGCGTTCCGCCGGGTCCGCTTGGCTGTCGGGCGAGCCGACCGCCGTGCATCATCGGCGATTGAGGTGCGATATCGGCGCGCAGATGCGTCGTGCGTCATGGCTGCACGCGGGCTGCGTCGCGGCGCCGGCTCAAGCGCCGCTCGTCGCCGCGTGCGCGATGTTTCCGGGTCTCATGCGCCTTGCCGCCGCGTCGACGCGAATCCCGAGGACGGCCGAGCGCGGGGTTGGGCTCGCCTCGTAGCGCCGATCAGAGCGGCGGCGGGGAGATCATGTTCGGGGCATCAGGGTTATCCTCCGCCTCGATCAGCGCGCGAGCGCGCTCCCACAACTCGTCCGCGCGTCCCTCCGGGCGTCCCTCCTCCTCCCAGAGGGAGTACGCCCGCTCGCGGATGCGCTGCTCGCGGTCTTCGTTCGTGGATGACATGGCTCGCTCCCTGCCGCCGGACCCGCTAGATCAACGCGCGGATCGCCTCCAGTTGCTCGGGCGCGTCGAAGGGGCAGACCAGCAGCGCGTCGTCGAGGCCGAGCTGTTCGAGCCGCCGCAGCCGGTCGCGCGCCTCGGCCGGGGAGCAGATCAACGAAATCTTGGCGTTGGCGATCATCGGGTTGAGCGCCGGTTCGGGCCTCAGATCGGTGAACACGTTGGCCAGCACCGCGCGGGTTCCGCCGGCGTCACGGTACATGCCCAGCCCGATGCCGAGATCGTCCGGGTTCGAGTAGATGCCAGAGGCGATCCAGCCCTGGCAGCGGCGCGCCGCGAGGTCGATCCACCGCGCGCTGCGCCACGCGCCGAGCAGCACCGGCGGGCCGCCCTCGGTGCCCGGCCACAGCGACAGCGCGGGGCCGTGGACGCCCTCGCCGTTCCAGGTGCGGCGCATAATTTCGAGAAAGGCGGGAAGCGTCTTGAACCGCGCCTCGAAATCGGCTCCCACCGCGTCGAAATCCGCCTTGGTGGAGCCCGAGCCGACGCCAAACCGGAAGCGGCCGCGCGATAACAGGTGGAGCGTCTGGGCGCGGTGCGCGTGCTCGACGGGATGACGCAAGGGCACCTGCACGACGCAGGTGCCGAGCTCGATCCGGCTCGTCTCGGCGCAGAGGGTTGCGAGCAGGGTCAGCGGATCCAGCGTCGGCCGACCCCGCCCGAAGGCGTCCGTGACCCACAATCCGGTGAAGCCCAACTCCTCCACACGGCGGCCGAACTCGGCGAACCGCTCGATCACGGAGCCGCCGGATATGGGATGCGGAATGGTCACGATGCCGAGGCGCATGGTCTTCTCCGCGGTTTTTCAACCCACTTACGCGGCCCAGCTCGACCGCCCCTGGATCGCCCAGCGGCCGCCGATATGCGTGACAATGTAGAGCGAACGGTAGCTGCCAATCTTGCTGCCGTCGGCGCGATACCGGCTGAACTGGACGCGGAAATGCACCTTCTCAGGCCCGACGTCGATCGGCTCCACGTAGTCCCACTCGCTCCGCGCCCAGCTCTCGGCGTTGCCTCGATCGTTCCAGACGAGGTTGTGATAGTCCTCGGGCCGCTCCATGACCGTGACCTTGCCGCTGTGGAAGCGGACATGCGGAAAGTGGAACCAGCGAGTCCGCAGCGCCTCGGCATCGCGCGCATTGAACGCGGCCATGAAGCCATCCATTGCTTCCCGGGCGCCGCTCAGCGCCGATGCGTATTCGTCCGTCATGGCTCGACCAGGATCAGCCTTGCCAGTTCGTCCGGCGCGCTGAGCATCGGATAATGCCCAGTGTCCAGCTCGAACCACTTCGCGCGCAGCGTATCGGCGGTGCGCCGCTGATGCGTCTCCGGCGGATTGAGCGCGCGCAGGCAGCGGATCACCGTCGCCCGCCACGGCTGGTCCCAGAAGCGTTCGAGCCGCACCGGCTCGTCCATCGCCGCGATCGGATGCGGCGTGGAGCGCGCCAGCGCCCATTCCCGCACCGACGGTTCCAGATCCTTGAACATGCGGCCCTCGGCGTCCGCGCGGGAGGGCCCGGTGGCGAGCGCCGTCGAGACCGCCGACGGCCGCTTGACGAAATCGGCGATCCGCTCGCCGTTCATCAGGGCCAGCGCGTCGGCGAACACCACGCGCCCGACCCGTTCGCGCGCCTGCTCGACGGCGCGGCACAACACCATCCCGCCCGCGCTGGTGCCGACCAGCACCGCGTCACGCAGATCCTCGTAGTACAGCAGTTCGGCGATTTCCCTAGCGTGTGTCTCGGTGGTGATGCCGGGCCGCAGCGCCTGCTGGCGTTCGGCGCAGCCGTCGAGCGTGGGAGCATAGACTGCATGGCCGGCGGCGCGCAGGCGGCTCGCGACGGGCTGCCAGATCCAACCTCCCTGGTACGCGCCGTGGATCAGCACGAATGTCGACATGGCTCACTGCCCTCCGGTGACGTCGATGGTCAGGCCGGTGACGAAATCCGCGTCGCCGGACGCCAGGAAGCAGATCACGTTCGCCTGGTCCCGTGGTTCGGCGATGCGGCGCAGCGGCACTCGTTCACGCGCCGCCGCCTGATCCTCCGGCGCCATCTGATTCCAGCGTGGTTGCAGCCGCTCCGAGAGCGTCAGGCTCGGCGCGATGGCGTTGACATTGATCCCGAACGGCCCGAGCTCGAAGGAAAGCTTGCGGGTCAACGCGATGATGCCGCCCTTGGCCGCCGCGTAGGCGGTGCTGCTGCTTTCGCTGAGGCCGCGCCCCGCGATGGAGGCGAGGTTGACGATTTTCCCCCGCTTCTGCCGCTTCATCACCGGCACGATGGCATTGGTGAACAGGAAAGTGCCGCTGAGATTGAACGCGATGATGCGTTGCCAGTCCTCGAAGCTCAGCTCGTCCACCGTGGCCGCCGCATTCGCGATGATCGTGCTGCCGCCGACCGCGTTGACCAGGATGTCGATGGCGCCGAACTCGCGCGCGACATCGGCCACCGTCGCATTCACCTGCGCGGGATCGAGCGCATCGGCGAGGCGGCCATGCGCGCGGCCGCCGGCTTTGGTCAGCGCGGCGATTGCGCTGTCCAGCCGCTCCTGATGGTTGTCGACCGCAACCACCACGGCGCCTTCGCGCGCCATGATCTCGGCGGTGGCGCGGCCGATGCCGTTCGCCGCCGCGGTGATGAGTGCTATTTTATCCTTGAATCGCATCGTTTCCCCACCTTCCGTCGGCCTCACCCCTCCCCAACCCCCTCCCGCAAGGGGAGGGGGCTTTCCTTCTCCCTCTACCCTTGCGGGAGAGGGCCGGGGTGAGGGGTCGCTGCTCAGTTCCGCCTTGCCGCCTGCGCCATCACCTCAACCGCATCGGGCTGCTTCGATCGCACGGTCAGCCCGGTGATCCCGGAATCCTCCCACGCGCGGTAGCGTTGCTTGATCCGCTCCGGCGGGCCGACCAGCGATTTCTGGTCCACCCACTCGTCGGGCACCGCCGCGATCGCCTCCTCCTTGCGATGCGCTAGATACAGCTCCTGGATGCGGTCCGCGGCGTCGCCGAAGCCGCGCCGGATCATCATGTCCTTGTGGAAGTTCTTGTCCTTGTGCCCCATGCCGCCGACATAGAGCGCCACTTCCGGCTTCAGCCGCGCGAGCGTCGCCTTGACGTCGCTGTCCACCTCGACATGCACCGAGGCCTGGATCTCGAACTGCCCCAGCCCCTTGCCGCCGCCGGCCCGACGAAAGCCTTCTTCGAGCCAGGGCATGTATTCCGGCAGCGAGCCGGGCACGAAGCCGAGCGGCAGCCAGCCGTCGGCGATCTCGGCGGTGAGCTTCACCGTCGCCTCGTTGCCGGTGCCGAGATAGATCGGGATGTCCGGGTTCATGTGCAGGATCGATTTCAGCGGCTTGCCGACGCCGAGTGCGCCGGGGCCGGTATAGGGCAGGCTGATCTCGCTACCCTCATGCGCGACGGGCGCCTCGCGGCGGAAGATTTTCCGCATGATCGCGACGTAGTCCTTGTAGCGGTAATACGGCCGTCCCCAGGGTTCGCCGTACCAGCCCTCGACGATCTGCGGGCCGGAGACGCCGAGCCCAGCGATGAACCGACCGCCGCCTGCGAGAGCGTCCACCGTCGCCGCGCTCATCGCCGCATTGGCCGGCGTGCGCGCGGCGAGCTGCATGATGCCGGTGCCGAGCTTGATCGACTTGGTGAGCCCCGCGAAAAAGGCGAGCGGCGTCACGGCATCGGTGCCGTAGGCCTCCGCCGTCCACACGGAGTTGTAGCCGAGTTCCTCGGCGCGCTGCACCAGCTTGACCGGCAGGTTGAGATGCGCGCCGGAATAGCCGAGCGCGAGACCGAGCTTCATGCGATGGCCCTTCGTCGTTGTGGTCGGGTCACTTCAGCGGCGAGAAGGCGGTGGGCAGCAGGATGACGGACTGCATTTCCAGCAGCCGTCCCGCGCCCTTGCCGAGAAACTCCTTCCACCCTGCATCTTCGGACACGGCGGCGCGCGTCTTGGCCCGCGCGTTGAGGTCTGGGTAGTTCCACAGGTGTACTAGCTCGTTCGGCTGCGGCACCTCGCCGGTCCACAGGCCGACATTCTTGGAGTATTTCTCGCGCACCGGGAAATAGGACTTGAGCAGCTGCGCGTAAGCCGCTGCGTCGCCCGGCTGCGTGCGGTAGATGCGCAGCTCGTACACGCCGTCGCTCCGCTCCGGCGGCTTGAGCTCGCTCACCGGATTGAGCAGGCGGATGTCCTGCCGTGCGAGGAGCGGGCGGACGTTGGCGACGAATTCCTTGGTCCAGCGCTCGTTCTCTCCAAGCGCCGCGCGCAGCCGGGTGCGCTCGTCGAGGCTCGCGTAGCTCCAGAGATGCGACACCTGATTGAGCGTGCCGAACTCGTGCACCCAGTAGCCGTGGCAGGTGCCGAACTCGTCGCCCCGCACCGGCCGCCCGACCTTCTGCACGAGGTCGAGATAGGCGGGCGCCTTTCCCTGATGGAACGTGTACGTCCTGAGCTCGTAGATCATGCTCGATCCTCCCCCTAGGCAGCGCGGCAGCCTAGCCCCGTTCTTCGCCGAACGGCAAAGCGAGGTCAGGCAAGGGCCACGTGGCGACGGCTACGGCGGAACAGCAGGAACAGCACGATCGCGCCGTTGAGCACGTTCCACAGGACGCCGTTGGCGAAAGCGGCGCGATACGAGCCGGTCGCGTCGAAGATCGCGCCCGACATCCAGCCGCCCAGCGCCATGCCGAACAGGGTGGCCATGACGACGACGCCAAAACGGGTGCCGGCCTCGCGGGCAGGGAAATACTCGCGCACGATGATCGCGTAGCTCGGCACGATGCCGCCCTGAAATAGGCCGAACAACCCCGAGATCACGAACAGCGAAGTCAGTCCGTTGAAGCCGAGATACAGCACCAGCGCGACGCCTTGCAGCACGGAACCCAGCAGCAAGGTCGGCAGGCCGCCGATACGGTCGGCGATGAAGCCCGAGGCGATGCGGCTGACGATGCCGCAGGCGAGCATCAAGGACAGCATCTCGGCGCCGCGCGCGACGCCGTAGCCGAGATCGCCGCAGTAGGCGACGATGTGCACTTGCGGCATCGACATCGCCACACAGCAGCCGACGCCGGCAACGGACAGCAGGATCATCAGCGTGTTGGGCGATAGGCCCAGTGATCCCGACCCGAACGATTGGGCGCTCCGCGCCCGCGCCGGCGTGACGTGCTGCGCGGGCGGCGCACGCCGGAGCACAAGCGCGAGCGGCAGCATCGTCGCCGCGCAGAACAGGCCGATGGCGAGATAGGTGTGTCGCCAGCCTTGCGTCTGCATGAAATGCTGCACGACCGGCGGCCAGATGGTGCCGGCGAGATAGTTGCCCGAGGCACAGATCGCCACCGCGATGCCGCGCCGCTTGGTGAACCAGAGCGACACGTCGGCGATCAGCGGGCTAAACGTCGCGGAGGTGCCGAGGCCGACGAGCAGGCCCTGTGCCAGCGCGAATTGCCAGAGACTTCCGGAGAACCCGCTCACCACGAAGCCGATCCCGAGCGCGACCGCCCCCGCCATCAGAGGCAGCGTGATCCTGAAGCGATCGGCGAGCCAGCCCACCAGCACGCCGCCGACCGCGAATCCGACCATCGTCAACGTATACGCCAGCGAAGCATCGGCGCGCGTGACGCCGAACTCGTTCTGCACCGCCGGCAGCGCGACCACCACGCACCACATGCCGACGCCGCCGATGGTGCTGAGTGCTACGGATGCGGCCAGGCGCCACCAGGCGTACACGCTCTCCGGCTCGCTGGTTCTGCTGGCCACGGCGCCGCGTTTCCCTATCCCTGCGTGGCGCGACGCTAGCACCCCGTCGGCCAATTCGGCCATGCGGCTGCGCGAGGGCTCGGTTGCACGCTCTGGGTCCAGGTGTGACAATCGATGCAAGCAGGGCCGGGAGGGAAACACCGATGGCAACGCAACGCCAGCTCGCGATCGTAACGGGCGCGGCAAGTGGTATCGGCCGGGCCATGACGCTTGGCCTGCTGGAAGGCGGCATCGACGTCGCCGGCGTGGACCAGGACGGCGCGCTGCTGTCGGAGCTGGAAGCCGACGCTGGCGGTAAGAGTGGGACGTTGCACACCGTCCGGGCCGATCTCGCCGACCCGGCGGCGTTCGATGCCGTCGTTGCCGCCGTGCTCGACCGGTCGGGGCGCATCGACATTCTGGTCAACAACGCCGGCATCGGCCAGGGCTCCATCCGCGCGGATCAGCGGGCGAACCCGCTGCGGTTCTGGGAAATCACGCCGGAGCAATGGGGCCGCTTCGTCGCGGTGAACGCGACCGCGCCGCTCATGATGGCGCGCGCCGTCACTCCGCACATGCTGCGCGCTGGGCGCGGCCGGATCGTCACCGTCACCACCAGCCTCGGCACCATGATCCGCGGCGGCTACGTGCTGTACGGCGCGAGCAAGGCGGCCGCCGAGGCGGCGACGGCGGTGATGGCGGCCGACCTCGCCGGCACCGGCATCACCGCCAACGTGCTGGTCCCCGGCGGCATGACCGATACGCGCATCGTGCCCGACGGCGCGGTCGCCGATCGCAGCCGGATGCTGCGGCCCGAGATCATGGCCCCGCCGCTGCTCTGGCTGGTGTCGGACGCGGCGGCGAACGTGAGCGGTCGGCGGTTCCTCGCGGTGCACTGGGATGTTTCGCTGCCACCCGTCCAGGCGGCGGAGAAATGCGGCGCCCCGATCGCCTGGACCAGCATCGCCACCATGCCGATCGAGCCGGATTGAGCCGTTTGCGCCCGGTCGGTTGCCTGCTTAGTCTAGGCGGGATACTGACGGGTAAGCATCCCGAGGGAGAGACGGAATGAAGTTCGGCATTTTCTATGAGCTGCAATTGCCACGGCCGTGGGGGGTGGATGACGAGCGGCAGCTCTATCAGAACGCGCTCTCTCAGGTGGAGCTCGCCGACAAGCTCGGCTACGACTATGCGTGGGAGGTCGAGCACCATTTTCTCGAGGAGTACTCCCACTCGCCGCAACCGGAGGTATTCCTGGCCGCGGCCAGCCAGCGGACCAAGAACATCCGTCTTGGCCACGGCATCGTGCAGATCACCACCAACCACCCCGCGCGCGTCGCCGAGAAGATCGCCTGCCTCGATCTGGTCAGCAACGGGCGCGTCGAGTTCGGCATGGGCGAGGGGGCCAGCATCACCGAGCTTGGCCCGTTCGACCGGCAGATGGAGAACAAGCGCGAGGTGTGGGATGACGCCGTGCGCTGCATCCTGCCGATGTTCAAGGATGCCGGCTGTGAATATGACGGCCCCTATTTCAAGTTCCCGTTGCGCAACGTGCTGCCGAAGCCGGTGCAGAAGCCGCACCCGCCGCTCTGGGTCGCCTGCTCGCAGCTCGAGACGATCGAGATGGCGGGCCGCCGCGGCATCGGCGCGCTCGGCTTCCAGTTCCTCAGCGCCGAGATGGCGCACGCCTGGGTCCACGCCTACTACAACGCCTTCACCAAGCGACAGGAGAAGCTCACCGAGTACCAGAGCAACTGCAACATCGCGATGGTCAGCTACTTCATGTGCGCCGAGACAGACGAGGAGGCGCGCCGCCGGGCCGAGGGGGTGACGTTCTTCCAGTTCTCGCTGGCCTATTACAGCGGCTCGCGCAACCGGGAGCGCGCCGCTCCGGGCACGGTGAGCCTGTGGGACGAGTACATGGCGTGGAAGAAGGCCAACCCGGAGGCGGTGGAGAAGGCGCTGCGCGGCGGCCTGATCGGCTCGCCCGAGACCATCCGGCGCAAGCTGCACCGGTTCAAGGAATCGCGGGTCGATAGCATCATCCTGCTCAACCAGGCGGGGCGGAACACGCATCAGCATATCTGCGAGAGCCTGGAGCTGTTCGCCAAGGAAGTGATGCCCGAGTTCCACGGGATGGAACCAGAGCACCAAGCCTGGAAGCAGCGGGTACTCAACCGCGAGATCGAACTCAAGGAGATCGACACCACGCCGTTCAAAGAGCGCGTCGGGGTGGGCAAGGGTGTCACGATCGACAAGCTGGTCGCGGCGGCGGAGTAGGACCCCTCCCCCAACCCCCTCCCACAAGGGGAGGGGGCTTTCTTCTCCCTCTCCCCTGCTCAGGGGAGAGGGTCGGGGTGAGGGGGCCGCGCTGGACTTTCCCGGTGTCCGCCCTAACCTTGAGAGTTCCCAACCGCGCGGAGAACACGCCGTGCCGCGATATGATTACCTGTGCGACCAATGTGGCGGCTTCGCGGAGACCCGGCCGATCGCCGAGTATGCCGACCCGCAACCCTGTCCCGGTTGTGGCGAGCTTGCTCCGCGTACCCTGACCGTCCCGAGCCTCGGCGCCGGCACCAGCGAGCCTGCGAGTGTCAGTGCCTCCTGGCAGCCGGGCGGCGGCGCGCGGCATTTCGGCGGCTGCAGCTGTTGCGGCGGCAGCAGCGGATTCCGCTCGGAGGCGGTGGCCAGCGAAGCCGGGTAGCGCGTTAGCAGGGGGAAACACAAATGAGCACGTCGATGCTGGGCCTCGACGGGAAATGCGCGGTCGTGTTCGGCGGCGGACAGGGCATGGGCGAGGCGACGGCGCGCTGCTTGGCGGAGGCGGGCTGCGACGTCGCCGTGGTCGACCTCGTCGAGGAGCGCGCGGCCAACGTCGTGAAGCTCGTCACCGACGCGGGACGACGCGGGGTGACGGTGCTCGGCGACGTCTTGGATGACGCGCAGGTGCCCGGCATCGTCGCGGCGGCGGAGGAAAAGCTCGGCGGCATCGACATCACCGTCTCGATCGTCGGGCAGTCGGCCTTCGGGCCGGCGTTGGAGATGACGCCCGATACCTGGGATCTCGATCAGCGCCGCAACCTTCGCTACTTCTTCGTGGTGGCGCGCGAAGTCGCAACAGCGATGATCCGGCGCGGGCGCGGCGGCGCGATGGTCGGCATCGCCTCGGTCGACGGCATCCAGGGCTCGGCGTACCACGCCTGGTACGGCGCGGCGAAGGCGGGGCTGATCAGCCTGGTGAAGTCGCTTGCCGTGGAATGGGCGGCGAATGGCATTCGGGTCAACGCCATCGCGCCGGGCCATATCGTGACGCCGCGGCTGTACGACACGAATGAGCGCGCCGCGTTCTACGCGGAAAGCCCGATCCCGATGAAGCGGCGCGGCCAGCCGGTCGAGATCGCCAAGGTGGCGACGTTTCTCGCCTCCGACCTCGCCAGCTACGTGAGCGGCGTGACGTTGCCGGTCGATGGCGGTCTGCTGGCGGCGAATCTGATCAACGCCGGCCACGTCTTCGCACGACCGACGCGCTGATTCTCGGGGAGGAAATAATGCAGTTCGAGCAGATCACCTACGAGGTGAAGGGCACCAGCGCGCTCGTCACGTTGAACCGGCCGGAGCGGCGCAACGCGCTGAGCGGCAAGTTGCTCGTCGAGCTGGCGGCGGCGTTGATGGAGGCCGATGAGCACAATGCGGTGCATTGCGTCGTGCTGCGCGGCGCCGGGCCGCATTTCTGCGCCGGCGCCGACCTCACCGAATACTCGGCCGGGCGGGGCGAGGATTATCGCGGGCGTAGCGAGATCGACGACGACGTGTGGCGGCTCGAGCAGGGCCAGAAGCTGCGCATGACCTTGTTCGACATGCACAAGCCGGTCATCGCCGCCGTGCAGGGCACCTGCATCGGCGTCGGCACCGGCATCATCGGACTCTGCGACATGGTGATCGTCGCCGAGGACGCGCGCATCGGATTCCCGCCGGTGCGCGACCTCGGCACGCCGCCCGAGAACATGTGGCTGTATCTCTGCGGCCCGCAATGGGCCAAGCGGCTGCTGCTGACCGGCGACAGCGTCACCGGCGCGGATGCCGCGCAGATCGGCCTTGCGTTGAAGGCGGTGCCGGCAGATCAGCTCGAGTCCGAGGTGATGCGGCTGGCGGATCGGCTGGGGCTCGTCGATCCGCATCTGCTTTCGGCCAACAAGCGGCTGGTGAACATGGGGCTCGAACTGATGGGGGCGCGCACCATTCAGCGCCTGTCGGCCGAGATCGACGCGCGCGGGCATCTGGCGCCCAAGGCGCGCGCCTTCCGCGAGACCATGCGCGAGCACGGGGTGAAGCACGCTTTCCGGCAGCGGGACGCGGCGTTTGGGAGCGGGTATGCGGCGGTGAGCGGGCCTGATCCCGACTGACCCTCACCCCGGCCCTCTCCCCTGAGCAAGGGAGAGGGAAAAAAGCCCTCTCCCTTGCTAACGGGAGAGGATTGGGTGAGGGCCTACTCCGCCGCCGCCCGCAAATGCGGCAATGGTGCGCGGGTGATTTCGCTCATGCGCTGGCGCACGTCGAACACGCGGATTTCCAATTCGCCGATATCGGCATTGGCCTTCATGCGCGCCACGATCGGGCCGTCGACATAGGCCTCCGCCGCCGCACGATCCTCGAACAGATAGATGCCGCCGGCGCGGCGCTCGTCGCTGCCGTCGAGCCAGATCTTCCATTGCAGGCCGGCGACGTTGAGGAATTGCGCGGCGCGGTCGTCGGTGTATCGCGCCTCCCACGTCGGCCTTGTCCATCTCGGGGCGGCGGTAGTTGATCTGCACGATGACCATTGTGGTTTCTCCCTGGAGCCTACGAGAACGCGGCGCGGGCGCGGCGTCGTCCCGCCTGGCGCTCGCCCACCAGGGCGAGCAGGACGGTCGCCAGCATGAACAGGACCGAGGCGCTGAAGATCCAGCTCGGATGCCCCTGGTCGATGATCCACCCGAACATCAGCGGACCGACGGCGCCGCCGATGTTGAAGCCGGTGGTGACGATGCCGAACACCCGGCCGGCCGCTTCCGGCGGGGCCGCCTGACGCACCAGCATGTCGCGCGACGGCGAGATCACGCCCGAGAGGAAGCCCGCCGTGCCCATGAGCAGCACCAGCAGAACCGGCGGAAGGCTGAACACGGCGATCAGCAGCACCAGCGCGGCGTTGACCGCGAAGGCGCCGGCCGCGACCTCGCCGTGCCGCCGGGTGCGGTCGGCGACGAACCCGCCGGCCAGCACGCCGAACGCGCTGGTCAGCAGGAACGCGGTCAGCGCGAGATTGGCCGTCGACAGGCTGAAGCCGTAATGCAGGCTGGTCAGCGCGGCGACGGAGAACGCCTGGATGCCGCCGGTCGAAAGACTGAGCAGGACGAAGAAGCCGACAAGGCTGAGCACGGTGGGCGTCAGCAGCGACATCGCACTGACGCGGTTGGCGGCGCGCTCGGCCTGCACGGCGGGGGTATGGGTCGAGCTGTCGAGTTGTGGCGCCCAGCATAGGGCGAAGGCGACGATCAATCCCATGAAGCCCGCCGTGACGATGGCGGCGCCGAGGCCGGCGGTCGCCATCACGACGAGGACGAAGGGCGGCGCGATCGCCCCGCCCATGAACCCGGCGAAGGTGTGGACCGAGAAGGCGCGGCCGATGCGGCTCTCGCCGATGCGCGCCGAGAGGATGGCGTAGTCGGACGGATGATAGACGCTGTTGGCGAGACCGGCGAGCGCCGCGCTCACCAGCAGCCAGGAATAGGTCTGGATCAGGCCGAAGGAGATGAACGCGGCGCTGCCGAGGCAAAGGCCGCCGATCAGCACCCGACGCGGACCGAAACGGTCCGCGACGAAGCCCATCGGTGCCTGGGTGAGCGCCGAGACCACGTTGAACACGGTCAGCGCCAGGCCAAGCTCGACGAAGCCGACGCCGAGGCGGTCCCTGAGGAACGGGAACAGCGGCGGGAGGACGAGAATGTGGAAGTGGCTGATGAGGTGCGCCGCCGAGATCAGCGCCAGCGTGTGCCGCTCCGCCCGCCGCTCACCCTGCCGAGGGTCGGGGTCGCCGGTCGGCACGTTCGACCAGGCACCGAACTTCATGGGCCTTACTCGGCGGCGGCGCGCTTGGCGGCCAGCTTGTCGATCTCGGCCTGCACCGCGCCGGCCTGCTGGGAGAAGAACACGTCGTGATGCTCGGCGGCGTAGTCGTAGCTGGCGCGGCGGAGTTCGCGGGAACCCTGGAAATGCGGATGGACGTAGCGCGCCATCAGCTCGTAGCTGCGCTTGGTCTCATTCCAGTCGGCCCAGTTATGCGCCAGTTCGAGAATGCCGCCGAAGCCGCCCGAGCCCTCCAGCAGCCGCTCGATATAGGCGATCGCGTCGTCCGGCGTGCCGATGCAGGCGGAGCCCGACTGGGTGAGGAACTCGTACGGGTCGCCCGCGTCCGGCGGCACGATCGGGAAGGTGGAGATATTGGAGAAATAGTCGCGGAACGGACCGATCCCGTGCTTGACGTTCTCGCGCGCCTTCTCGCGCGTCTCCGCGACGTGGAACAGGGTGACGAGCCGCCACTTGCTCCGGTCGGGCGTGTGGCCGTTGGCCCGCGCGGTCTCTTCGTAGAGCGCCCAATTGTTCGCGTGGTGCTTCATCGCGTCCGGGCTGGTGCCGCCGATCGACAGCATTCCGATGCCGTGCCGCCCCGCCGCCAGCGCCCCGGCCGGGGAGCGGGAGGCGGCGACCGCCATCTCCATCATCGGGCGGGTATAGCAGGGCAGTTGCAGGCGGGCGTCGCGCAGATGGTACCAGTCGGTCTGCTCGTTCACCGTCTCGCCGCTCAGCAGCTTGACCAGCACGTCGAGCGACTCGTTCATCCGCCGCCGCTGGTCGCCGGCGTCGATGCCGATCCGGTAGGCGTCCTGCACCAGCGCCCCCGGCCCGACGCCGAACATCGCGCGGCCGCGGGTCATGTGGTCGAGCTGGACCATCCGGTCGGCCAGGATGAAGGGGTTGTGATAGGGCAGGGAGACGACGCCGGTGCCGAGCCGGATGTGCCGGGTGCGCTCAGCGGCGGCGGCGATGAACATTTCGGGCGAGGCGATGATCTCGAAGCCGCTCGAATGGTGCTCGCCGACCCAGGCCTCACTATAATTGAGGCGGTCGAGGTGCTCCAGCAGCTCCATGTCGCGCTGCAGTGCCAGGGTGGGGTTCTCGGTCAGGTCGTGGAACGGCGCCAGGAAAATGCCGCTG
Organism: uncultured Alphaproteobacteria bacterium; assembly: GCA_963795435.1. Taxonomy (GTDB): domain Bacteria; phylum Pseudomonadota; class Alphaproteobacteria; order Acetobacterales; family Acetobacteraceae; genus JAFKFI01. The sequence goes on along the minus strand of CAWCHV010000007.1, from coordinate 33,322 downwards.
CGCAGATGCCGCTGGCTCATTGCGGATCTCCCTCGGATGCCTTGCTTCTGGGGCGCCACTCTTGAGCGTGGCGATGAGCGAATCCTAACCGGTCGGGGCCGGCATCGCTACCCCGGCCATGTCGGGGCACGTATGATCCTGCCGGCGACTCGTATTTTCGTGTTTGCTGAGCCACATGTGGTGGAAGACTGGGCGATCCCAACCATATCTTGTTGACGCGAACGGTGAAGGAAGCAGGATGGCGATGGCGCAGCCAAGGGGAACCGATGTGCTCGATGCAGTGCAGATGCAGGGTCGCCAGCAGGTTCATGTGGACCGACGGCGCGATGCGCTGCTGACGGATTTCGGCCGCGCGACCCTCGGCGACCGCTATCTGCTCCCCGGCGAGGACTACCAGGATCTGTTTGCCCGCGTGGCAAGCTTCTACGGCGACGACCAGGGCCACGCTCAGCGGATTTATGACTACATCAGCAAGCTGTGGTTCATGCCGGCAACCCCGGTGCTGTCCAACGGCGGCACCAATCGCGGCCTGCCGGTCTCCTGCTTCCTCAACGAAGCCTCGGACAGCCTCGACGGCATCGTCGACTTGTGGAACGAGAACGTCTGGCTGGCCTCGCGCGGTGGTGGCATCGGCAGCTATTGGGGCAACCTGCGTTCGATCGGCGAGAAGGTCGGCCAGAACGGCAAGACCTCGGGGGTGATCCCGTTCATCCGGGTTATGGACAGCCTGACCCTCGCCATCTCGCAGGGCTCGCTGCGGCGCGGCTCGGCGGCGGTCTATCTGCCGATCGCGCATCCCGAGATCGAGGAGTTCGTCGAGATCCGCCGCCCGACGGGCGGCGATCCGAATCGCAAGGCGCCCAACCTGCACCACGGCGTGCTGGTCTCCGACGCCTTCATGCGCGCCGTCGAGGCGGACGAGCCCTGGGCGCTGGTCTCGCCCAAGGACGGCAGCGTGGTGCGCACCATCCAGGCGCGGGCACTATGGGTCCGTATCCTGATCGCGCGGATCGAGACCGGCGAACCGTACCTCGTTTTCAGCGACCACGTGAACCGCGCGCTGCCCGAGCACCAGAAGCTCGCCGGGCTGGAGGTGCGGACCTCCAATCTATGCAGCGAGATCACGCTGCCCACCGGGCGCGACCAGTACGGCCGGGAGCGGACGGCGGTATGCTGCCTCTCGTCGCTCAACCTGGAAACCTGGTTCGATTGGAAGGACCATCCGACCTTCATCGAGGACGTGATGCGTTTCCTCGACAACGTGCTGCAGGATTTCATCGACCGGGCGCCGGACGGGATGGAGCGGGCGCGTTACTCGGCGGCGCGCGAGCGTTCGGTCGGCCTCGGGGTGATGGGGTTCCACTCGTTCCTGCAATCGCAGAACGTGCCGTTCGAGAGCGTCATTGCCAAGGTGTGGAACCGGCGGATGTTCCAGCACATCCGCGGTCAGGCGGACGCCGCCTCGCGGATGCTCACCGACGAGCGCGGGGCGTGCCCGGACGCCGAGGATTACGGCATCATGGAGCGGTTCTCGAACAAGCTGGCGATCGCGCCGACCGCGTCGATCTCGATCATCGCCGGCAACGCGAGCCCCGGGATCGAGCCGATCGCGGCGAATGTCTTTCTGCAGAAGACGCTGTCGGGCAGCTTCACCGTGCGTAACCGCCACCTGCAGCAGCTATTGGCGGCGAAGGGGATGGACAATGAGGAAGTTTGGTCCTCGATCACGCTCAACAAGGGCAGCGTGCGGGATCTCGACTTCCTGACCGAGCAGGAGAAGGCGGTGTTCAAAACCGCCTTCGAGCTCGACCAGCGGTGGGTCGTGGAGCACGCCGCCGACCGCGCGCCGTTCGTCTGCCAGAGCCAGTCGGTGAATTTGTTCCTTCCCGCCAACGTGCATAAGCGCGACCTGCATCAGATCCATCTGCTGGCTTGGAAGCGCGGCCTGAAATCTCTCTATTACTGCCGCTCCCTGTCGATCCAGCGCGCCGACGCGGTGAGCGAGAAGGCGGTCCGTCCGGCGGAGTTCCTCACCGTTGCCGCCAATGACGCAACGGGCCTGCCGTTGGTGGCGGCCGGCGCGGCTCACGCGACGACGGATTACGAGGAGTGCCTGGCCTGCCAGTAGGATTGCCGCCCGGCCTTCTGGCCGTGGTCACGCCGACATAGGCACGCAATCCGCCCCTGACATCGCGGCGGCGTTTTGATCGCGCGCGAGGCGCGGTCCGGCGGATCGGATGCGGCCGGATGCGGCCAAGAAGATTGCCGGGAGAAGATTGCTCGGTGCGCCGCGCCTCGGGAGGAATGAGGCCGAGTGATTGCTCCGGGCGCAAAAGCAAGAGCCGGAGTGTCGGTCGGAACGTCGATCGCTACATCTGAGCCCCGATCCGATGGGCCGGCACGCCTCCGTTCAGCGAAGGCGCGTGCCGACCGAACAGGAGGTGCAAAGATGAACATCGCGACGAAGGCGAGATCAGTGCTTGCCGGCGCCCCACCGGCCACCGATCGCGTGGCGTTGCTCGACTGGAGCCGGATCGCTCGCGACCTGAGCGAGCAGGGCGCCGCCGTGATCGAGGGGTTCCTCGCGCCTGATGAATGCAGGGAAATCGCCGCGCTCTATCCGCGCGAGGAGTATTTCCGCAGCCACGTCGTCATGAGCCGCCACGGCTTCGGCAAAGGCGAGTACCGCTATTTCAAATACCCGCTCCCCGGCCTCATCGACGGACTCCGCACCGCGCTCTATCCGCAACTAGCCCCCATTGCCAACGAGTGGAACGAACGGATGGGGATCGGGACCCGGTATCCGGCCAAGCACAAGGAGTTTCTCGATCTCTGCCACAGCGCTGGTCAGGAGCGGCCGACACCGTTGCTGCTGCAATATGGCCCTGGCGACTACAACTGCCTGCACCAGGATCTTTACGGCGACCTGGCGTTCCCGCTCCAGGTGGCGATCCTGCTATCGGAACCGGGCGAGGACTTTACCGGGGGCGAATTCGTGCTGACCGAGCAGCGCCCGCGAATGCAGACCCGGCCCGAGGTTGTGCCCCTGCGTCAGGGGGACGCGGTTGCCTTCGCGGTTCACCATCGGCCGGTAAGGGGTACGCGCGGCACCTATCGCGTCAACCTACGGCATGGTGTCAGCCGGATCCGCTCGGGCCATCGGCACACCGCCGGCATCATCTTCCACGACGCGAGGTGAGTTACCCGCGCTGGCTCCCGGAGTAGGACTTCGAACCTACGACCCAGCGGTTAACAGCCGCTTGCTCTACCAACTGAGCTATCCGGGATCAGCGGGCGCTCCGTATAGCGAAGCTCCGACCGCCACGCAAACCGCTTCACGCGGCGGGTATCCCACTGGCGACGCGGCCCGGATATTGTATTGTCACGGCGGCGCGAGAGTGGCGGAACGGTAGACGCAGTCGACTCAAAATCGACCGACGAAAGTCTTGTGGGTTCGAATCCCTCCTCTCGCACCAGCCGACCTCAGCCGATCGGGCGATGATCCGCCGGACGGACGCCGCAGAGGTACTCCAGCATCAGATAAAGCTCCCGGATGCTCATCTCCAGGATCTCCTGGCGGTCCAGGAGTTTGCACCTGGTCAGGAACTCTATGATTTCGCCTGGGCCCATGCCAAAAACGCCATCGAGGGGAATGCGACAGAGTAGATCGGCGCTGCCGATTTTTCAACCGTGAAGCAATGAACGGCGGGCGGGAACAACTCCGCCGCGCCCAGCGAGGGGAGATTATGGCATGGCGGAACGAAGTCTGCGCGGCAAGGTGGCCGTGGTCGGGATCGGCGAGACCACGTATTACAAGCACAGCCAATCCCCGGATCCGGAGTTCATCCTGGCGCTGAAGGCGATTCTGGCGGCGTGCGAGGACGCCGGGATCAATCCGCAAGACATCGACAGTTTTGCCTCCTACAGCAATGATCGCAACGACCCGTCGCGGATTTCGGCCGCGCTCGGCTGCAAGGAGCTTCGGCTGTCCAACATGCAGTGGGGCGGCGGCGGCGGCGGCGGCGCGGCGGCCGTGGGCAATGCGGCGGCGGCCATCGCCACCGGGCAGGCCGAGATCGCCGTTGTGTATCGTGCGCTGGCGCAGGGCCAGTTCCAGCGGTTCGGGCAGGCCCAGGCGGGAGGCACGGTCGCGGGCGACAATGCCCTCATCAACCCGTACGGCATCTTCGTCCCGGCGCAGCGCTTCGCGCTCAAGATCATGCGCTACATGCACGATCACGGGATCAGGCAGGAGGCGCTGCGGGCGCTGGCGATGGCGTCCTACCACCACGCGCAGTCCAATCCCCGCGCGGTGATGTACGGCAGGCCGCTCACCGAGGAGGCGTACGATGCCTCGCGCTGGATCTCGGAGCCCTATCACCTGTTCGATTGCTGCCAGGAGAATGACGGCGCGGCGGCGCTCATCCTCGTCTCGGCGGAGCGGGCGAAGGATTTCAAGAACAAGCCGGCCTACGTGCTGGCCGTGGCGCAGGGCTCCGACCACCGCAATGCGGCCCGTTCGTTCAATGCGCCCGAGTTCGCCTCCTCCAGCTTCGGCCCGGTCGCGCCGCATCTGTGGGAGATGGCGAAGCTCGGCCCCAAGGACGTCGACGTGCTGCAGAGCTACGAGAACTTCACCGGCGGCGTGCTCATGAGCCTGACCGAGCACGGCTTCGTCAAGCCGGAGGAGTGCAACGAGTTCCTCAGGCTCGAAAACCTGCTCGCGCCCTCCGGCAAGCTGCCGCTCAACACCTCGGGCGGCAATCTGGCCGAATGCTACATGCACGGGCTCGAATTGCAGATCGAGGCGGTGCGCCAGCTGCGCGGCACGGCGACGTCGCAGGTGCCGGGGGCCAAGGTCGCCGGCGTGATCGCGGGGCCGATGGTGACGCCCGTATCGACGATGGTGCTCGGTTCCGAGGAGACGCTCTGATGACCTATCTGCCGAAGGGGCTCCCCGCGCCCGTCACCGAGACCGACAAGCTGGACGCGCCGTACTGGGCCGGTACGCGAGACAGAGTGCTGCGGGTGCAGCGCTGTGGCGCATGCAACACGTGGCAATGGGGGCCGGAGTGGCTGTGCCACAACTGCCGCTCCTGGGACATGCGCTGGGTCGAGGTCGAACCGAAGGGCAAGATCTGGACCTGGACGCGGTGCTGGCATCCGGTGCATCCCGCGCTAAAGGGGCACGGCCCTTATATTGCGGTGCTGGTCGAGCTGCCGCACGCCGGCAATGTCCGGATGCTCGGCAATCTGCTCGGCGATCCCGAGCAGCCGGTGCGGATCGGCGCGCCGGTCGAGGCGGTGTTCGAGCCGCATGACGACGCGGCGACGCCATACACCCTGGTGCAGTGGAAGCTCGCCACCTGAACGCTCAGGTGGACAAGCCGCCGGGCTTGTCCACCTATTCGGGCGCGCGGGGTGACAGCGCGGAGCCGCTACGCTACTTGATCCGGTCGGGATCAATGATGGAACAGCAACCGCGCGCCATGCCCAGCAGCAACGATATCCGCGCCACCTTCCTCGACTACTTCGCCCGGAACGGCCATCAGGTCGTGCCGAGTTCGTCGCTGGTGCCGCGCAACGATCCCACCTTGCTGTTCACCAACAGCGGCATGGTGCAGTTCAAGAATGTCTTCACCGGGCAGGAGAAGCGACCCTACTCGCGCGCCACCACGGCGCAGAAATGCGTCCGCGCCGGCGGCAAGCACAACGACCTCGACAACGTGGGCTACACCGCGCGCCATCACACCTTCTTCGAGATGCTGGGCAATTTCAGTTTTGGCGATTACTTCAAGGAATTGGCCATCCCGCTGGCCTGGGATCTGGTGACGAAGGAATACGGGCTGCCCAAGGATCGACTGCTGGTCACGGTGTTCAGCGAGGACGATGAGGCGGCCGATATCTGGCACAAGGCAGCGGGTCTGCCACGGGAAAAAATCATCCGCATTCCGACCGCCGATAATTTCTGGCGGATGGGCGACACCGGCCCCTGCGGCCCGTGCTCGGAGATCTTCTACGACCACGGCCCTTCGGTTCCGGGCGGTCCGCCGGGCAGCCCCGAGGCGGAAGGGGACCGGTTCGTCGAGATCTGGAATCTCGTTTTCATGCAGGACCGAGGAAGGCCCGCCGGGCACGCGGGTCGTGCTGCCGCGGCCCTCGATCGATACCGGGATGGGGCTGGAGCGCACCGCCGCGATCCTCCAGGGCAAGCACGACAACTACGACACGGACACTTTTCGCGCCCTCATCCTGGCCTCCGCCGAGGCCACCGGGCAGGACCCCGACGGGCCGCACAAGATCGGCCACCGGGTGATCGCCGACCATTTGCGGAGTTCCGCGTTCCTGATCGCCGACGGGGTGCTGCCGTCCAACGAGGGGCGCGGCTTCGTGCTGCGCCGGATCATGCGCCGCGCCATGCGCCACGCGCACATGATGGGGGCGCTCGAGCCAGTGATTTACCGGCTGGTGCCGACGCTGGTGCGCCAGATGGGCGCGGCCTATCCCGAGCTGGTGCGCGCCGAGGCGCTGATCGGCGAGACGCTGCTGCTCGAGGAGACACGCTTCAAAACGATGCTCGACCGCGGCCTGCATCTGTTGGCGGAGGAAACCGAGCGGCTCGGCGTCGGGCAACCGCTGTCTGGCACAGTGGCGTTCCGGCTGCACGATACCTATGGTTTTCCGCTCGATCTTACCCAGGATGCACTGCGCGAGCAGGGACGGGGCGTGGACCTCGCCGGCTTCGAGGCGGCGATGGCCGAGCAGCGCCGCCGCGCCCGCGCCGCCTGGGCCGGCTCCGGCGAGGCAGCGACCGAGACCGTGTGGTTCGAGATCAAGGAGCGGACGGGCGCGACCGAATTTCTTGGTTATTCGACCGAGACGGCGGAGGGGGAAATTTTGGCCCTGGTGGTGAACGGCGCACCGGCGCAGTCGGCGCCGGCCGGGTCCGACGTCGCGGTGGTGCTCAACCAGACCCCGTTCTACGCCGAAAGCGGCGGGCAGGTGGGCGACACCGGCACGATCACCGGCCCCGACGGGCTGCGCATCGCGATTACCGACACGCAGAAGAAGCTGGGCGATCTGGTCGTCCATCTCGGCCAGGTCGAAGCCGGCGAGGCGCGGGTCGGCGTGCCCGTGGTCGCGGAGGTGGATCACACGCGGCGTACCACGATCCGCGCGCATCATAGCGCCACGCATCTGCTGCATGAGGCGCTGCGGCGGAAACTCGGCACGCACGTGACGCAGAAAGGCAGCCTGAACGCGCCCGACCGGCTGCGCTTCGACATCAGCCAGCCACGGCCGATCACGGGCGACGAACTCGCCTGGGTCGAGCGCGAGGTGAATGCCCGCGTGCGCGAGAACAGTGAGGTCACGACGCGGCTGATGACGCCGGAGGCGGCGGTCGAGATGGGCGCGATGGCGCTGTTCGGCGAGAAATACGGCGACGAGGTGCGCGTCGTTTCAATGGGGGAGGGGGAGGGCAACAAGCCGGCCTACTCGATCGAGCTGTGCGGCGGGACGCATGTACGGCGCACCGGCGATATCGGCCTTTTCAAGATCGTCTCGGAAGGCGCGGTGAGCGCCGGCGTGCGTCGCATCGAGGCAGTGACCGGCGAGGCAGCGCTCGGAGTGGTGGAAGCCAACGAACGGCGGCTCACCGAGGCGGCGGCGGCGCTGCGGACCAGCCCGTCCGATGTGGCGGACCGTGTGACCGCGCTGCTCGAAGGCAACCGCAAGCTTGAGCGCCAAGTGATCGAGCTACAGCGCAAGCTCGCCACCGGCGGTGGCGGCGCGGAACTCGAGGAGGTGAACGGCGTGCATCTCGCCGCGCGCAACCTCGGCGAGGTGCCGGCGCGCGACCTGAAGGGGCTCGCGGAGGCGATCGGCAAGCAGATCGGCAGCGGCGTGGTGGCACTGGTTTCGACCGCCGATGGCAAGGCCAGCATCGTGGTGGGCGTCTCCCCGGATCTGACCCACCGGCTCAGCGCGGTCGATCTGGTGCGTGCCGCGAGTGCCGCGGTCGGTGGCAAGGGCGGCGGCGGCCGGCCCGACCTCGCGCAGGCGGGCGGGCCGGAGGGTGGCCGGGCGGACGACGCGCTGGCGGCGGTGCGCGGCGCGCTCGCGGCGTGATCTGCCCTACGCAGGCGGTTGGGTGAAGAACCAGGGATGGCCGTCGAGGTCGCGCACGGTGTAGGTGCGGCCGTATGGCTCATCCTTGGGCGGGTCGACGATCTCGGCGCCGGCGTCGCGGGCGCGTTCGTAGTGCGCGTCCACATCGGCGAGATAGACGAACACGCCCTGGGTCGCGACCTTGGTGCCGCGAACGCTTGCCATGTGCCAGTCGGCGGCGCCTTGGCCCATCATGATGCGCTGGCCGTCGAACATCATCTGCGCGTGCATCCCGCCGCTTGGGGTCGCATGGCGCAGTTCCTCGACGAAGCCGAACGCGCGGGCGAGCCATTCCAGCGTCGCGGGCACACTTTCGTAGAAGATGTAGGGAATGATTTCGGTGCTGGTTTCAGCCATCAAGCCACTCCGTATCTCTTGAACCACGCCAGCATCCGCTTCCAGCCATCCTCGGCGTCCGCCTTTCGATAGCTCGGCCGGTAGTCGGCGTGGAAGCCGTGCGGCGCATCGGGATAGACGACAATCTCGACCGTTCTGCCGGCCGTCTTGGCGCGTTGCTCTGCGTCTCGAATCTGCGCGGCCGAACTGCTCTGGTCCTGGCCTGCGTAGAGGCCGAGCAGGGGGCACTTGATCTGGCCGGCGACATCGAGCGCGGTGCTAGGCTGGATCGGCGACGGCGTCCCGCCCAGAGGCCCGTACCACGCGACGGCCGCCTTGAGGCTCGGGTTGTGCGCCGCGTAGAGCCAGGTGTTGCGCCCACCGCGACAGAACCCGGTGACTCCGAGGCGCGCGTGGTCGCCATGATTGGCCCCGGCCCAGGCGACAGCGGCGTCGAGCGTGCCCATGACCTCGGCGTCCGGCGTCTTGGAGATCACGTCCCGGATGATCTGCTGGATGTCCGTCATCTTGGAGAGGTCGCCGTGGCGGGCGTAGATCTCGGGGGCGACGGCGAGATAGCCCTGCTTGGCGAGCCGGCGGCAGGTGTCCTTGATGTATTCGTGGACGCCGAAGATCTCCTCGTTGACCAGCACGATCGGGAACGGCCCCGCGCCCTGGGGCCGCGCGGCGTAGCCGGGCAGGGTGCCGTCCGAGACCGGGATCGGCACCTCGCCGGCTTCGAGCCCGGCGCTGTCGGTGTGGATCGCCTGCGCGTCGACCCGGGTGGTGGCGAGGGTGAAGCCGGAGATCAGCGAGGTCATGAGGAACCCGCGTCGGGGCAGCGGGTAGTCGGTGAGGCCGAGACGGTGGAGCGAAGCCTTCATCGGTGCCTCCCAGTTTGGGGTGCGACCCCCCACCCCGGCCCTCTCCGTCAAGGGGAGAAGGAGAAGAAAGCTCTCCCTCTGGGAGAGGGTCGGGTGAGGGGCTGAAACGCTATCGGGCGGTGCCCATCGCGCCCTGCAAATTCTCGTCGAGCTTGGCCAGGAACGCCTGGGTGTTCATCCACTTCTGGTCGGGGCCGACCAGGACGGCGAGGTCCTTGGTCATGAAGCCGCTCTCGACCGTCTGGACGCAGACGCGCTCCAGCGTGTCGGCGAAACGGGTGACATCGGGCGTGCCGTCGAACTGGCCGCGATAGGCGAGCCCGCGGGTCCAGGCGAAGATCGACGCGATCGGGTTGGTGGAGGTCTCGCGGCCCTTCTGGTGCTCGCGGTAGTGTCGCGTCACCGTCCCGTGCGCCGCCTCGCTCTCCACCGTCTTGCCGTCCGGGCTCATCAGCACGCTGGTCATCAGGCCGAGGCTGCCGAAGCCCTGTGCCACGATGTCGCTCTGCACGTCGCCATCGTAATTCTTGCACGCCCAGACATAGCCGCCACTCCACTTGAGCGCGGAGGCGACCATGTCGTCGATCAGGCGGTGCTCGTAGGTGAGCCCCTCCTTGTCGAACCTCGCCTTGAACTCGGCCTCGTAGATCTCCTGGAACACGTCCTTGAACATGCCGTCATAGGCCTTCAGGATCGTATTCTTGGTCGAGAGATAAACCGGAAACTTTCGCGCCAGCCCGTAATTGAAGGAAGCGCGGGCGAAGCCCTCGATCGAGGCCTTGGTGTTGTGCATCCCCATCGCCACGCCGGGGCCCTTGAAATCATGTACCTCCAGGACCTGCGCGGCGCCGCCTCCGGCCGGCTGATAAGTTAGAGTCACCATTCCGGGGCCGGGAATTTTTGTCTCGGTCGCGCGGTATATGTCGCCATAGGCATGGCGGCCGATGACGATCGGCTGCGTCCAGTGCGGCACCAGGCGGGGGACGTTGCTGCAGATGATCGGCTCGCGGAAGATCGTGCCGTCGAGGATGTTGCGGATGGTGCCGTTCGGGCTGCGCCACATCTTCTTCAGCTTGAACTCCTCGACGCGCGCCTCGTCGGGAGTGATCGTGGCGCATTTCACGCCGACGCCGTACTGCTTGATGGCGTTCGCCGCGTCGACCGTCACCTGGTCGTCGGTCTGGTCGCGGTATTCGATCCCGAGGTCGAAATACTTCAGGTCCACGTCGAGATAGGGGAGGATCAGCTTGTCCTTGATGAAACCCCAGATGATGCGTGTCATCTCGTCTCCGTCCAGCTCGACGACGGGGTTCTTCACCTTGATCTTGGCCATGCGATCCTCTCGTACGTGCGGCGGAACCGATGCGGCCGCCCAAAACGGCGGGACATTCGCATCCGACCGGGCCGCCGGCAAGCCGAGCGCGTTTCCCTGCGACCAACGGTTGTATCGGATAGCCGAGACGGGATAAGACGAACCCGTCGAGCATCGCATGTCAGAGGAACCGAGCGTCGTTGGCTCTCTTTCGATCCGAAAGCGCGATGCAGTCATGATGGCCGGCGGGCGCGGCGGCTGGCTGGGCAGGGGCGCGATCGTCGTCTCCGCCTTGGTGCTCGTGGGGCTGACGTGGTTCGGCACCGTGATCGCCGTGCAGGCGGAGCGCCGCGAGGCGCAGGCCCACGTCGAAGCGGACGTATCCAACCAGGCGCTCGTGTTCGAGGATCAACTGGCTCGCGAGTTTCTGGTGCTCGATCAGACCTTGGGGATTCTGGAGCACGAATGGGAGGCCGACCCGCGCGGCTTCGATCTGCAGGACTGGCGACAGCGCGTCATCGTGCTGCGCGACATCTCGCTGCACCTCTTCATCACCGACGCGGCCGGGATCATCAGGGCGAGCACCCGGCCCGAGCTGATCGGCGTCGATGTCAGCGGGCGCGATTATTTCCGCCACGAGGCCGCGTTGCACAGGGACGACGGACGAATGTTCATTGGCCCTTCGACGCGAGGGCTGGTGACCAATCGCTGGCAGATGAACATGGCGCGCCGGTTGGATGGTCCGAACGGGCGCTTCCTCGGCGTGCTCGGGCTGTCCTACGACACCGCTTCTCTCACCCGGTTCTACCGCCAGGTCGATCTCGGCGACCGGGGCATGATCGCGCTGGTCGGCATCGACGACGGGCAACTGCGAGCGCTGGTCGGCCCGGTCGCCAGCGAGCCCGGGCTGGATATTTCCGCGACCACCATGTTCGCCGCGTTGCGGGCGAACCCGAACGGCCTCTGGATCGGCCCCTCGGCACTCGACGGCGTCCGGCGCTTCCATGCCTTCCACGCGGTCCCCGGCCGGGACCTCGCGGTGGTGGTGGCATTCGACGCGCAGAACGCCATGCGTCCCTCGCTGGCCTTCGCGCGTGGCGCTTACACGTTCGCCGGCGGCACGACGCTCTTCATCGTCGTGATGGCGGGCGGATTGGTGCGCGAGCTGGGCATGGCCCGACGCCGGGAGGACGGACTGAACCGGGATCGCGCCACCCTGGCCGCCGCCAACGCCGAACTGGACGCGGCCCGGCGGCGGGCCGACGCGAAGGCGGCGCAGCTCGAGGCGACGCTGGGCGGCATGTCGGACGGCGTCTCGATGCTGGACGCGGACCTCCGACTTGTCGCCTGGAACCGGCTGTTCGCCGACTTCACGGGGGTGCCGCCGGACTTGCTGCGCGTCGGGATGCCGATGGAAGAGATCATCCGGACCCAGGCCAAGCTGGGCGAGTTCGGGCCGGTGGACGTGGAGAAGGAGGTGGCGCGGCGGATGGCGGTGCTGCGTTCCGGCCCGCAGACCGGCACGGTCGAGACACCCCGACCGGGCGGCCGGATCATCGAGCTACGCCGCAGCGCCCTGGCGGGTGGCGGTTCCGTCACCCTGTATGCCGACATTACCGCGCGCAAGCAGGCGGAAGAGACGATGCGGCGGGCGCGCGAGATGGCCGAGGCGACGACCGAGGCAAAGTCTCACTTCGTCGCGACGGTCAGCCATGAGATACGCACCCCGCTCAATACCTTGCTGAACAGTCTCCGTCTGCTCACCGATACCGGCGTCTCGGGCTCCCAGCGCCGGCTGGTGGACATGGCCCGGCAGGCCGGCGACAGCCTGCTCGGCCTGATCAATGACATCCTCGAAATGGCCAAGATGGAGGCCGGGCGGCTGACCCTGCGGCCGAGCCTGTTTGCGCTGCGTCCGTTGCTCGATGGCGTGCTGGACTTGTTCCGCGATCAGGCCGCCGGCCGCGGCATGAGCCTGTCGCTCGTGCTCACGCCCGGCGTCCCGGACCTGGTGCATGGCGACTCGGGGCGCATTCGGCAGGTCCTCGTCAACCTGCTAAGCAATGCCGTGAAGTTCGCCGACCCCGGGCCGATCGTCATGCTGGCGGAGATGCGGCCAGAGGCCGGACGGACCCTGTTGCGCCTGACGGTGCGCGACCCTGGGCCGGCGCTGTCTTCCTCCGATCGGTCGCGGTTGTTCCAGCCGTTCTCCCGGCTCGACCGTCCGCAGGGCGGCGAGGCGACGCCCGGGACCGGGCTCGGCCTCGTCATCTGCCAGAGCCTGGCCGCGCTGATGCACGCCGAGATCGGCTGGGACACGGCGCCCTTGCCCGGCGGGGGCAACGATTTCTGGATCGGGTTGCCGATCGGCCCGGCAAAGACCCGTGTCCCTGCGCTCACGGCGCCGGCGCTGCCGGTCGCGCTGCCCCGTACCCGCATCCTACTGGTCGAGGACATCCTGCCGAACCAGCTCGTCACCGCCATGATGCTCCGCCGGGAGGGCCATTTGGTCGACGTCGCGGATTCGGGCGAGATCGCGCTCAGCATGTTGTCCGACGCGCCATACGACGTGGTGCTGATGGATATCTTCATGCCGGGGATGAACGGGCTCGATGCCACAAGGCGTGTCCGGCAGCTGAACGGACCCGCCAGCGCCGTGCCGATCGTGGCCCTGACCGCGAATGTCGCGGCCGAGGATCGCGACCGCTGCCTGCGGGCCGGCATGAACGACATGGTCGCCAAGCCAGTCGAGCTTGCCTGCCTTCTCGCCGCGATCGGCCGCCATGTCTGGCCGAACCACCCACGCCGGCCGTCCGAGCCCGCCAAGCCGGCGGCGAACGCCTTGCCGCTGGCCCCGATCCTCGCGGCCGACCGGATCGCCGAGTTGCGGGCCAATCTGACGCAGGCCACCGTGGCGAACCTTGCCGAAGACTGCCTCGCCGAGTTGCGCGACCGGCTGCCCGGACTGTGCGATGCGCTATCGGCGGGCGACAGGCAGGACATCGAGGCGCACGCGCACGCAATGGCCGGTCTCGCGGCCAGCTATGGCATGGCGGCACTCGACCAGCGGCTGCGGGCGGTGATCGACGCGGCGCGGGGCGGCCTGCCGATGCGGGCGGACGTGATCGGCGATGAACTCGGGGCCGAGCTGGCTCGCGCCGCCCCGGCGCTCCGCGCCGCCCTGCGGGCCGAGCTGGTTGTGCTGTAGACATCGGGCGACGCCCGGCAGGGATGCGCCTCTCGTCGCGGCCGAGGCTTCCGGGGACTCGTCTGGGTCGCTATACAGGCCGTCCATGACCCGGTTTGTATTCATCACCGGCGGCGTGGTGTCCTCCCTCGGAAAAGGCATCGCTTCGGCCGCTCTCGGCGCGCTGCTGCAGGCACGCGGTTTCTCCGTGCGGCTGCGCAAGCTCGACCCCTATCTCAACGTTGATCCAGGCACCATGAGCCCGTACCAGCACGGTGAGGTGTTCGTCACCGATGACGGCGCGGAGACCGACCTCGACCTCGGCCACTATGAGCGCTTCACCGGCGTGCACGCGAGCAAGGCCGATAACGCGACCACCGGGCGCATCTATTCCGAGGTGATCGCCAAGGAGCGGCGGGGCGACTATCTCGGCGCGACCGTGCAGGTGATCCCGCACATCACCGACGCGATCAAGGAAGCCATCCTGCGCGAGACAAAGGATCTCGATTTCGTGCTCGTGGAGATCGGCGGCACCGTCGGCGACATCGAGAGCCTGCCGTTCCTCGAAGCCATCCGCCAGCTCGGCAACGAATTGGGTCCCGAGCGGTCGATGTTCGTGCATCTTACGCTGGTGCCGTACATTCCCTCGGCGGGCGAGCTCAAGACCAAGCCGACGCAGCATTCGGTCAAGGAGCTGCTGAACGTCGGCATCCAGCCGCACATGCTGCTGTGCCGCTGCGACCGGCCGATCCCCGACAACGAGCGGCGCAAGATCGCGCTGTTCTGCAACGTGCGTCCCGAGGCGGTGATCGCCGCGCTGGATGTGGACACCATCTACGCGGTGCCGATCCGTTATCACGCCGAGGGGATGGACCGCGAGGTGCTGCGCCATTTCGCCCTCGACGCCAGCGTCGAGCCGGATCTGTCGGGGTGGGAGCGCATCGTAGACACGTTGCGCGGACCGGAGGGCGAGGTGCGCATCGCGGTGGTCGGCAAGTACACCAACCTGCTCGACAGTTATAAATCGCTCGCCGAGGCGCTGACGCATGGCGGGATCGCCAACCGTGTGCGCGTGCGGCTCGACTGGGTGGACAGCCAGGTGTTCGAGCAGCCTGATACCGTCGCACGGCTCGAAGGCGTGCACGGCATTCTGGTGCCGGGCGGCTTCGGCGAGCGCGGCACCGAGGGCAAGATCGCCGCGGTGCGTTTCGCGCGCGAGCGGGGCGTGCCGTTCTTCGGCATCTGCTTCGGGATGCAGATGGCGGTGATCGAGGCGGCGCGCAACCTGGCGGGGTTGCCCGAGGCGTCGTCCACCGAGTTTGGCCCGTGCGACACGCCGGTCGTCGGCCTGCTCACCGAATGGGCGCGCGGCAACGACATCGAACGGCGCATGGAAGGCGGCGAACTGGGCGGAACGATGCGCCTCGGCGCCTACCCGGCCGTGCTGCGCGACGGCAGCCTGGTCCGCGCACTATACGGCGATGCCGCCACGGTCGAGGAGCGACATCGCCACCGATATGAGGTCAATGTGCACTACAAGGACTGCCTGGAGGCGACCGGCCTGCGGTTTTCCGGCATGTCGCCCGATGGCGTGCTGCCGGAGATCATCGAGATCCCCGACCATCCGTGGTTCGTCGGCGTGCAATTTCATCCGGAACTGAAATCGAAGCCGTTCCTTCCGCATCCCTTGTTCGCCGGCTTCATCGAGGCGGCGGTGCGCCAGGCGCGGCTGGTATGACGGTGCGGATGCTCAGGACGGGCAGAGCCAGTCGTTGCCGGGGACGTTCTTGACGGCCACATGCCCGGTGCTGAGGTCATGCCCGGCGACCAGCACCGTCCCGATATCGGCGGGATCATGCGTCGTGCAGATGAACGTTTCGCCGTACGTGAATGTGCCGTCGCTCAGTACGGTCGCCTGCAGCGAACCCTGTTGCACGCCCGACCGGTTCGGCACGTTCGTATAGGTGATCGAGACCTGCCCTCCGGGACTGAAGCTGGTGCCGGTGACATGAACTTCGAAGGTTCCGGCCGAGGGGCTGACTGGGTTGGTGCGCGCCTGGATGGCAAAATTGGCGGGTGGCGGACCGCCGCCGCCGTCGCACGCCGCGAGGAACAACACTGGCGCCAGCGCGAGCCCGAGCGCGATCCGAGGGACGTGAAACATTTCCACACCTATCCGATTGTCCGTTTGCGCGACGAGCCGAACCGCCCGTCGCGCGATGCGCGCAAAAAAACGGTCCGGCCGTCGTTGCTAGCTGGTCCCGACCTTCTCCGCTGCGGCGAGCAGGCTCTCACATGTCCTGTGCAGCGTGTCGGCCTGATGCTCCACGTGATCGAGCAAGGCGTGGATCAGCATCCCCTCGGCCACAGTGGTGAAGCCGGGACGATGGATTATCGGGATCAATTGCTGCGGATAGCGGCCGTCGGCGAGCGTGCCGAGACTCCGCTCGATCCTGCGCAGCTTGGTCGCCATCGCATCGATGTCGTGGGCCATGACTGGTACTCCTGTTGGTGGTTGCGGGCTTCATCCAGCGAGGCGGGATTGCCCAGCGCCGAAGCCCTTGGCGACGACCTGACCGGCGACCTCCTGCAAACCGCTCCGCAGGCCACCTGCCTCCAGCGTGCTGGCGATCGCGTTCAGCTCCGAGGCGATACCGAATACCCACGGAGGTGGGCCGGGCCAGGGCCACAGCCGCGGCGGAGTGCCGCAATAATCATCGAGCAATTGCACGATGGATTGGCTGGCGCTCCGCTCCATCTCATTGCGGACGGCTTCGTCGGGGACTTGCGACGCGAGATCCCTGACGCTGACCGCGGCGACGAAGCCCTCGACGACATGGCGCCAGGGAGAGGGGTTCGGTTCCATCGCGGCCGGGCGGGCGCCCAGCATGATATTGTGCGGGCGCGGCGGTCCGTTGCCGGAGCCGAGGAAGGGGTCGTGGAGCAATGCGCGGATCAAGTCGTCCCATGATCCGAGATAGGCGGGTAGCGAGGGCTGTCCGCTCGGCATGTCGACCTCCTATCGGATGGCCGGGCCGACGTCCGGCCGGGCCTCAGCCAACACTGTTGCGGCAACCCGGAGGTAGGAGTTGCGACCGCGTCATTCGATGCGCGTTCGGGGAATCCGCTGCTTCAGCCTGCACTTTCGTTGAGCACACGATGCCATTATGTCGATCGGTATGTCGACTAAATGCTTATTGGCAACATTCAAGAGTTGGTGAGCGTGCACGCGAATTTGGAGGATGGCGAACATGACCGCTGAAGCCGCTCACTCAGTCCGGCAGGTGCGCGTCGGCGTGATCGAGATTGCCAACGATCGGCCGTTCGCGCTCATCGCCGGCCCGTGCCAGATCGAGTTGGAAGCGCACGCGCTGGAAGTCGCCGAGGCCCTGGTCGCGATGACGCGCGCCGCTGGCGTGCCGTTGATCTACAAGAGCAGTTTCGACAAGGCCAACCGCACAAGTGCCGGCGCCCCGCGTGGCGTGGGGATGGCGAAGGGGCTGGCGATCCTCGCCGCGGTGCGCGAGCGGTTCGGCTTGCCCGTTCTGACCGATGTTCACAGTGCGGAACAATGCGCGCCGGCCGCCGAGGCGGTGGACGTGCTGCAGATCCCGGCGTTTCTTTGTCGCCAGACAGATCTGCTGCTGGCCGCCGGCGAGACCGGTCGCGCGATCAACGTCAAGAAGGGCCAGTTCCTCGCCCCTTGGGACATGGCCAATGTCGCGGCCAAGATCGCCAGCACTGGCAACGAGCGCATCCTGCTCTGTGAGCGGGGTGCGAGCTTCGGCTACAACACCCTGGTGACTGATTTCCGCGCGCTGCCAATCATGGCGCGCACCGGCCGTCCTGTCGTGTTCGACGCCACCCACTCCGTCCAGCAGCCAGGCGGACAGGGGACTTCGTCTGGCGGGCAGCGCGAGTTCGCGCCCGTGCTGGCGCGCGCTGCCCTTGCGGTTGGCGTGGCCGCCGTGTTCATTGAGGCGCACCCTGACCCGGACCACGCGCCAAGCGACGGGCCGACTATGATCGCCCTGCGCGACATGCCGGCGCTGCTCGCGCGTCTCGCGGCATTTGACGCGCTCGCCAAGTCGGACGTTCGCTGAGCCCCTCGGACGGCTGGACGCCGCCCCCTACTCCCCGGTAGGTTGGGCCATCGCGCCCTTCGGGCGATCCCCCATTCGCGGGAGCAGGCACATGCGTTTCACCTGGTTCAACCTGATGCCGTGGCGCTGGCTGCCGGACGATTTCCGGGACAAGCATCGCTCGGTCTGGGTCGATATCGATAACCGGTTGTTCGACCCGGTGAAGGGCCACGCGCTCTACAACGAGTACATGGACCTGCTGGAATACGCCGACACGCTCGGCTTCGACGGGATCGGGGTCAACGAGCACCACCAGAACGGCTACGGGCTGATGCCGTCGCCCAACATCATCGCGGCCGCGCTGTCGCGCCGCACGTCGAACGCGGGCCTCGTCGTGCTGGGCAACTCCATCGCGCTGTACAACCCGCCGATCCGGGTGGCGGAGGAATTCGCCATGCTCGACGTGATCTCCGGCGGGCGGCTGGTGGCCGGGTTCCCGGTGGGGACGTCGATGGACACCAATTATTGCTACGGCACCATCCCGGCGCTGACGCGGGAGAAATACGCCGAGGCGCACGAGCTGATCATCCGCGCCTGGAAGGAGGAAGAAATCTTCGCCTTCAACGGCCGCTACAACAAATTGCGCTATGTCAATCTGTGGCCGAAGCCGATCCAGAAGCCGCACCCGCCGCTGCATATTCCGGGCGGCGGCTCGGTCGAGACCTATGATTTCTGCATCGACAACACGTACTCGTATTCCTATCTCAGCTTCAACGGCTACATGCGCGCCCAGGCACTGATGGACGGCTACTGGAAGCGCGTGCGCGAGCGCGGTGCGCCGGACGACTCGCCGTATCGCGCCGGCTTCGCGCAGACCGTGTTCGTCGCCGACACCGACGCGCTGGCGGAGGAGATGTACGCGGAGCACGCGCATTATTTCTACAATCGCTGCCTGCACGTCTATCCCGGCTTCGCCGACGCGCCGGGCTACCGCACGATCAAGACTTTGCAGATCGGCGCGGTGAACCAGTACTCGCGCACCGACCACACGACGTTATCGTGGAAGGAGCTGGTGGAGGGCGGCTACATCGTCGCCGGCAGCCCCGAGACGGTGCGCCAGCAGATGGAGCACCTCATCAAGAGCCTGCGCGTCGGCAATATTTTTCTTCTTCTCCACGTCGGCAACATGCCCAAGGACAAGTGCATGTACTCGACGAAGCTGTTCGCCGAGAAGGTCATGCCGCATCTGCGCAACATCTGGCCCGAGCACGACAACGACCCGCGATTCTGGTGCAAGCCGCTGCAACACCGGGTGGCACCCGCGCCGCTGCCGGCGGGCGCGCCCGCGCCCCAACTGGAGCCTGCGAAGTGATCGAGCTAAGGAAAGTCCCGACGAAGCATACGGAAGTCCATGTGCTCGAAGGCGGCAACGGGCCGGACCTGGTGTTTTTGCACTCCGCCGGCGGCGTGAAGCCGGACGATCCGTTCCTGCTGCGGCTCGCCGAGCGCTATCACATCAGTGCGCCGTTGCTGCCGGGGTACGGCGACTCCCCGGAATTGGGCGAGATCCGCGACATGCTGGACGTGACGTTGCTCACCTTCGAGGTGATCGAGGCGCTCGGCCTCTCGAGGCCGCTGCTGGTCGGACACTCGCTGGGCGGCATGATCGCGGCCGAGATGGCGGCGGTCTGCCCCAACGAGGTGGATCGACTTTGCCTGATCGCGCCGGCCGGATTGTGGCTGGACGCCTATCCGGCACCCGACATTTTCGCGATGCTCCCAAAGGATTTTCCCCCCACGCTGTTCCATGACGCGGAGCTTGGCGCCTCGCTGATCACCGCGAACGTCGACATCAAGGATCCGAAATTCCTCATCCCGTTCCTGGTAACAAACGCGAGGCAACTCGGCATGGCGGGCAAGCTGCTGTTCCCGATCCCGGAGCGCGGGCTCAAGGACCGCATCCATCGCGTGAAGGCGCGCACGCTGCTGGTCTGGGGGGACTCTGACAAGGTTTTCCCGGCGCCCTACGCGCAGGCCTGGAAGGCGGCGATCCGGGGGGCGGAGCTGGTCAGCGTGCCGGACGCCGGGCACATGTCGACGCTGGAGCAGCCCGACGCGGTGCTCGCCGCAATCGGCCGGTTGTAAGCGCGCAACCCCTCACCCCGGCCCTCTCCCCTGAGAAGGGGAGAGGGAGAAGAAAGCCCTCTCCCCTTGCGGGAGGGGGTTGGGGGAGGGGTAGAAGGTGTCCGGCAAGCAACGGACACGGACACCCAACATGAGCGCCATCGCCGATATCGTCGCCCGCGAGATCCTCGACAGCCGGGGGAACCCGACGATCGAGGTCGACGTGGTATTGGACAGCGGCGCGACCGGGCGCGCCGCCGTGCCTTCCGGCGCCTCGACCGGCGCGCATGAGGCGGTCGAATTGCGCGACGGCGACAAGGCGCGATTTGGCGGCAAGGGCGTGCTGCAGGCCATCGCCAATGTCGAGGGGGAAATATTCGACGCGATCGGCGGGATGGACCCGTTCGAGCAGGTCAAGCTCGACGACATCATGATCGACCTCGACGGGACCGCGAACAAGTCGCGGCTCGGCGCCAACGCGATTCTCGGCGTCTCGCTCGCGGTGGCGAAGGCAGCGGCGGCGGAGCTCGGCGTGCCGCTGTACCGCTACGTCGGCGGCGTCTATGCGCGCACTTTGCCGGTGCCCATGATGAACATCGTCAACGGCGGCCGGCACGCCGACAATCCGATCGACGTTCAGGAATTCATGATCCAGCCGGTCGCCGCCGGCACGATGGCGGACGCGGTGCGCATGGGCGCCGAGATCTTCGCCACGTTGAAAAAGGGCCTGCACGACGCCGGCCACAACACCAATGTCGGCGACGAGGGCGGCTTCGCGCCGAACCTGAAATCCGCCGACGAGGCGCTCGCGTTCATCTCGCGTGCGTGCGAGGCCGTCGGCTACCGGCCCGGCGAGGATGTCACCTTCGCGCTCGACTGCGCCGCGACCGAGTTCTATCGCGACGGCAAATACGAGCTGGAAGGCGAGGGGCGCAGCCTCGATGCCGCCGGCATGGTGCGCTACCTCGAGGAACTGGTCGGCCGCTTTCCGATCGCCTCGATCGAGGATGGCTGCGCGGAGGATGATTGGGACGGCTGGAAGTTGCTGACCGACGCGCTGGGCACCAAGGTGCAACTGGTCGGGGACGATCTGTTCGTCACCAACCCGGAGCGGCTGCGGCGCGGCATCGAGGGCGGCACGGCGAATGCCATTCTGGTGAAAGTCAACCAGATCGGCACGCTGAGCGAGACCTTGGAGACGGTCGAACTCGCCCAGTGCGCCGGCTTCCGCGTCGTGATGAGCCATCGCTCGGGCGAGACCGAGGACGCCACCATCGCCGACCTCGCGGTCGCCACCAATTGCGGCCAGATCAAGACCGGCAGCCTCGCGCGCAGCGACCGTACGGCCAAATACAACCAACTCGTCCGTATCGAGGCGGGGCTTGGTCCGGCCGCGCGCTACGCCGGCCGGACCATCCTGCGCCGATAGCTACCTACGGAATGGTGACGCCGAAGGTCACGCCGGGGCTGCCGTAGACCACGGGCGGCGGCGGCGCGTAGTAGGCCTGGGGGGGCGGCGCATACACGACCGGCGGCGGCGGGTAGTAGGCGCGCGGTGCGTAATATCCCTCATGGTGGTGCTCCTGCCACTCGTGGCCGCGCCAATGGTCGTGGTCGTGGTGCCAGTCGTCACGGTCGTAGGGCTGGGCGAATGCCGGGGCGGCGAGGCCCGTCACCGCCAGAGCGGCGGCTGCGGCCAGCAGGATCGATCTTGCTTTCATTTCGTGTCTCCTTCGCGGCTGTTCCGGTCTGCCGTCACCTGAAAGAAACCCATGAAACGTGGCCAGAAGCCGACTTCTTCGCGGCAATTCGTTCACGGGTCGGCGAGCGTCGTGTAGTATTCCTGGCGTGTGATTTGGGAGGCGGGCTTGTCATTCGGGCGGACGGTGAAGCGCAAGGCCAAGGGCCTGATCGCGCCCTCGATCTTTCTGGCGCTTGTCGCCTACTTCGTCTGGAATGTGACCCAGGGCGACCGCGGCTTGAAATCCTACGCAGAGCGCCAGGATCTGTTGCGACAGGCGCAGGCCGACCTCGTCCGCGCCGACAAGGAGAAAGATGCCTGGGAACATCGCGTCGCCGGCCTACGCAACCAGCATATCGACCGCGACACGCTCGACGAGCGAGCCCGCGCGATGCTGAACATTGCCGATCCGACCGATATCATTGTTCCCTATGGGCCCAAGGACCGGCTGTTCTAACGCGAATGGCGGAAATTTCAGTGCGAAGGCGACGCTCGCGGCGACACAAACGAACTGAATTCCCGGTGACGGCGCAACGCGATCTCTCGCTTACTGCCCCCGAACCACCTATCCCAAGCAGTTAACCGGAATTTGGTTCACTAACCCTACCGCATTGCAACAGCACGGAGTTTCGCCCCCGTTCCTTGCTGGCCCGTGACAGCGAGGCTAATTCTCGCGCGTTTGGGCAGGCATCGCGGGGGCGGACCAATGGCGCAGGCGGCGGAGACCAGGAAGCGGCCCAAGGGCAAGGCGCGGCTGCCGGCCAAACAGCGGTCGACCAGCCAGGAGCAGCTGCTCCGCGCCTATCACGACATGCTGCTGATCCGCCGCTTCGAGGAGAAGGCCGGTCAGCTCTATGGCATGGGGCTGATCGGCGGCTTCTGCCACCTCTATATCGGCCAGGAGGCGGTCGTGGTTGGCGTGCAGATGGCGCTGTCCGAGGGCGACCAGGTGATTACCTCCTATCGCGATCACGGGCACATGCTGGCGACCGGCATGGAGGCGCGCGGCGTGATGGCGGAGCTCACCGGGCGCGCGACCGGCTACTCGCGCGGCAAGGGCGGCTCCATGCACATGTTCAGCAAGGAGAAGCACTTCTACGGCGGACACGGCATCGTCGGCGCGCAGGTCAGCATCGGCACCGGCCTCGCCTTCTCCGACTGGTACCGGGAGACCGACCGGGTGTGCGTGACCTATTTCGGCGAGGGTGCCTCGAGCCAGGGTCAGGTGTTCGAGAGCTTCAATCTCGCCGCGCTGATGAAGCTGCCGGTGGTGTACGTGATCGAGAACAACAAGTATGGCATGGGCACCAGCGTCGACCGCGCCTCGGCGTCGCAGGATTTGTCGAAGAACGGCGCGGCCTGGGGCATTCCCGGCCAGCAGGTCGACGGGATGGACGTGCTGGCGGTGAAGGAGGCGGCGGAGGCGGCGGTGGCGCATTGCCGCGCCGGCCGCGGGCCATTCCTGCTCGAGGTGAAGACCTATCGCTATCGCGGCCACTCGATGTCGGACCCGGCGAAATACCGGACCCGCGAGGAGGTGCAGAAGATGCGCGCCGAGCGCGACTGCATCGAGAGCGCGCGGCAGCGGCTGGGCGAACTCGGGATGGATGAGGCGGCACTCAAGGCGGTCGACGACGAGGTGAAGCGCGTCGTGCAGGACGCGGCGGATTTCGCGCAGTCGAGCCCGGAGCCAGAGCCGTCGGAGCTCTATACCGACGTGCTGCTGGAGGCCTGAGCGCGATGTCGACGCAGATCCTGATGCCGGCCCTGTCGCCCACCATGACGGAGGGGAAGCTCGCACGCTGGCTCAAGCAGGTTGGCGACGACGTGCGCGCGGGCGATGTGATCGCCGAAATCGAGACCGACAAGGCGACGATGGAAGTCGAGGCGGTGGACGAGGGCAAGCTCGCCCGCATCCTGATCGACGAGGGCACCGAGGGGGTGCCCGTCAACACGCCGATCGCGGTGCTCGCGGCCAACGGCGAGGATGTCAGCGAGGTGCCGGCGCCGCGCCGGGAAGCGCCTGCGCCGCCCAAGGTCGCGGCGGAGGCGGAAGACCAGACGGCGGTTGCCAACCAGGCCGCAGAGCGCCGCGCGCCGGCGGCGCAGGCGGCGGCCGCGCCCGATAAGGATTGGGGGCCGACCAAGTCGATCACCGTGCGCGAGGCGCTGCGCGACGCGATGGCGCTGGAGATGCGGCGCGATCCCAAGGTGTTCCTGATGGGCGAGGAGGTCGCGCAGTACCAGGGCGCCTACAAGATCAGCCAAGGGCTGCTCGAGGAGTTCGGCGCGCGGCGGGTGATCGACACGCCGATCACCGAGCACGGCTTTACCGGCATGGCGGTAGGAGCGGCGATGACCGGGCTCAGGCCGATCGTCGAGTTCATGACCTTCAACTTCTCCATGCAGGCGATCGACCAGATCATCAACTCGGCATCCAAGACGCTGTACATGTCGGGCGGCCAGATGGGCTGCCCGATCGTGTTTCGCGGCCCCAATGGCGCCGCCTCGCGCGTCGCCGCGCAGCATTCTCAATGCTACGCCTCGTGGTACGCGCATTGTCCGGGGTTGAAGGTGGTTGCACCGTGGTCGGCGGCGGATGCCAAGGGGCTGTTGCGCTCGGCGATCCGCGATCCCAACCCGGTGATCGTGCTGGAGAACGAAATCCTCTACGGCCAGCATTTCGAATGTCCGACCGACGAGGAGTTCACCGTGCCGATCGGGCGGGCGAAGGTGGAGCGTGCCGGCGAGCACGTCACCATCGTCGCGTTCAGCATCATGGTCGGCGTGGCGATGCAGGCCGCCGAGGGGCTGGCCGAGCAGGGGATCAGCGCGGAGGTCATCAATCTGCGCTCGCTGCGCCCGTTCGACACCGCCACGGTCGTCGAGAGCGTGAAGAAGACCAACCGGCTCGTGTCGGTCGAGGAAGGCTGGCCGTTCGCCGGCATCGGCGCGGAGGTCGCGATGCAGGTGGTAGAACATTGCTTCGACTGGCTCGACGCGCCGCCGGTGCGCGTGCATGGCGTGGACGTGCCGCTGCCCTACGCCGCCAATCTGGAAAAGCTCGCGCTGCCGCAGCCCGGATGGGTGGTGGACGCGGTGCGCAAGATCGTCTGACGGGGGGCCGCGACATGGCGACGAACATCCTGATGCCGGCGCTGAGCCCGACGATGACCGAGGGCACGCTGGCGCGCTGGCTCAAGAAAGAGGGCGAGACGATCAAGTCGGGGGACGTGATCGCCGAGATCGAGACCGACAAGGCGACGATGGAGGTCGAGGCGGTCGACGAGGGTGTGCTCGGCAAGATCCTTGTCGATGACGGCACCGAGGGCGTGAAGGTCAACGCGCCGATCGCCATCCTCGTCGATGAAGGCGAGGCGGTGCCGTCCGGCCCGGCGCCGAGCGCGCCGCCGACTGCTCCGCCGCCTGCGAACGTGAAGGCCGAAACCCCGTCGCCGGTGCCCACGCCGTCGGCGGCACCTTCGTCATCGCCGGCACCCGCGCCGCGTAGCTCGGGCAACGGCCACGCGGCGGGCGAGGAGCGCATTTTCGCCTCGCCGCTCGCGCGCCGCATGGCCAAGCAGGCCGGCATCGACCTCAATGCGCTCAAGGGCAGCGGCCCGAACGGGCGCATCGTCAAGGCCGATATCGAGGCCGCGCACAAGGGCGCCCCCGCCGCGCGTCCGCAAGCCGCGGCACCGACGCCGGCCGCAGCGCCGGCGGCGCGTCCCGCGGCGCCGATCACCGCGCCGCATCGGCTCGTTCCCAACAATTCGATCCGCAAGGTGGTCGCCCGCCGCATGGCCGAGGCCAAGGCGACGATCCCGCATTTCTATGCCTCGATCGACATCGAGCTGGACGCGCTGCTGCGGCTGCGGAGCGACCTCAACGCCAAATCCGCCAAGGAGGGGCCGGGCGCGTTCCGGCTCTCGGTCAACGACCTGATCATCAAGGCCGCCGCGATCACCTTGCGGCGGGTGCCGAAGGTCAACGCCTCGTGGACCGACGACGCGATAGTGCTGTACGACGACGTGGATATCAGCGTCGCCGTCTCGATCCCCGACGGCCTCATCACGCCGATCGTCCGCCGCGCCGACCAGAAGGGGCTCGCGGCGATCAGCAACGAGATGAAGGGCCTGATCGAGCGCGCCCGCGCCGGCAAACTGAAGCCCGAGGAATTCCAGGGCGGCGGCTTCTCGATCTCCAACATGGGGATGTACGGCGTCTCCGAATTCGCCGCCATCATCAACCCGCCGCAGGCGGCGATCCTCGCCGTCGCGGCGGCGCAGAAGCGCCCGGTGGTGAAGGACGACCAGCTCGCCATCGCCACGATGATGACCTGTACCCTGAGCGTCGATCACCGCGTGGTCGACGGCGCGCTCGGCGCGGAATGGCTTGCCGCGTTCAAGGTGGTGGTCGAGGATCCGCTGAGCCTAATGCTGTGAGCGAAGGCGCGATCACGCTGCGAGCGCCCGCGCCGGGCGACGTGCCGGCGCTGCACCGCATGATGCGGAGTTTTGCCGAGTACGAAAAGCTCCTGCGCGAGATGACCGCGACCGAGAGCGATCTGCACGACGCACTGTTCGGCGCGCGGCCGCGCATCCACGCCGTCTTGTCGGAGGCCAACGGCGAGGCGATCGGCTACGCCGCGTGGTATTTTACCTTTCGGACGTTCTCTTGCCGGCCGGATTTGTTCGTCGAGGATGTGTACGTCGAGCCGGGCTGGCGTGGGCGCGGTGTCGGGCTCGCGCTGTTCCGTCATATGGCGCGGGTGGCGCGGGCGGAGAACTGTGTGCGCATGGAGTGGCACGTGCTGAACTGGAACGAGCCCGCGATCCGCTTCTATGACCGCATCGGGGCGCGCTCACCGACGGACTGGATGGTGAAGCAGTTGAGCGGCCCCTCTCTCGTAGCGCTAGCAGGCGGATTGGCAGCTTGAGGCTCGGCGCACCCGGGCGGTGATCAAACTGAGCAAGCACGCCGCGGACGAGATGGCAGGACGGGGTATCAGCTTCGCGTATATCGAGGCGGCGATTGCCTCGCCCGATCGCGTCGGTCCTGATCGCTGTGATCCTTTGCTGACCCGCTTCTACCGGTCGATCTCCGCGTTTGGCGGGCGAATGCTGCGGGTTGTTCACCGACCGGAAGGTGCCGATATCTTGGTCGTCACGGCGCATTGGGACCGAGGAGCAAGGCGTTGATCAGGACGAACTACGACCCCGAAGCCGACGTGCTGCATGTCCGGTTCGGACCGGAAGACGCGAAATACGACGGTGCCGAGGAGGTGGCGCCCGGCGTCTTCGTCGAATTCGATGCCGCGGGCAATCCGATCGGTGTCGAGGTCATCAGCGTGCGCGGGCGGGCTGCTGTCGGTCAGGCTGTCAAACCCGCCGCCGAGTGACGAGGAGTTCTCGTATGCCCGACGAACAATTCGACCTCATCGTGCTCGGCGGTGGTCCCGGCGGCTATGTCGCGGCGATCCGGGCGGCGCAGCTCGGGATGAAGACCGCGTTGGTCGAGCGCGAGCATCTCGGCGGCATCTGCCTCAACTGGGGCTGCATCCCGACCAAGGCGCTGCTGCGCACCTCCGAGATCAACCACCTGCTGCACACGCTGAAGGATTACGGGTTCGCCGCCGATAATCCGCGCTTCGATCTGCCGAGCGTGGTGAAGCGGTCCCGCGCGGTGGCGAAGCAGCTCTCGTCGGGCGTCGGGCATCTTCTGCGCAAGAACAAGGTCACGGTGATCGACGGCGAGGGCAAGCTCGCGGGTAAGAACACGCTCGCGGTGGCGAAGGACGGCAAGCCGGTCGCGACGCTGAAATCGCCCCATATCATCCTCGCCACCGGCGCCCGCGCGCGCCAGCTTTCCGGGCTCGAGGCCGACGGCAAGCTGGTGTGGAGCTACAAGGAAGCGATGATCCCGCCGGCGATGCCGAAGAAGTTGCTGGTGGTCGGCTCGGGCGCCATCGGCATCGAGTTCGCGAGTTTCTACCTCAACATGGGCGCCGAGGTGACGGTGGCGGAGGTGGTCGACCGCATCCTGCCCGTCGAGGACGAGGAGATCGGCGCCTTCGCGCGGAAGGCGTTCGAGAGGCAGGGCATGAAGATCCACACCGGCGCGCTGGTAAAGGGGGCGAAGAAGAACGCCGACGGCGTCACCGTGACGATCGAGGCCGCCGGCAAGGGCCACGAGATGACCGTGGACCGGGTGATCTCGGCGGTCGGCATCGTCGGCAACGTGGAGAACATCGGGCTCGAAGGCACCGGAGTGAAGGTCGAGCGCACGCATGTCGTGGTGGACGGCTACGGCCGCACCGGCGAGGCGGGTGTCTACGCGATCGGCGATCTCACCGGGCCGCCCTGGCTGGCGCACAAGGCGAGCCATGAGGGGGTGATCTGCGTCGAGACGATCGCCGGACTGAACGACGTGCATCCGCTCGACATCGGCAACATACCCGCTTGCACCTACTGCCGGCCGCAGGTCGCCTCGGTGGGGCTGACCGAGGCAGCGGCGAAGGCCGCCGGGCATGACGTAAAGGTGGGAAAATTCCCCTTCATCGGCAACGGCAAGGCGATCGCGATGGGCGAGCCGGAGGGCATGGTCAAGACGGTGTTCGACGCCAAGACCGGCGAGTTGCTGGGTGCCCACATGGTTGGCGCGGAGGTCACGGAGATGATCCAGGGCTACACCATCGCCCGAACCCTGGAGAGCACCGAGGCGGAGTTGATGAACACGGTGTTTCCGCACCCGACCATCAGCGAGACCATGCACGAGGCGGTGCTGGCGGCGTACGGGCGGGCGATACACTTCTAAATGGTTAGCCCACGCGGCGCGGGTTGACGCCCGCGCCTGCTCCCGCCACTTGTAACTGGCCGCAAACCCGCTGGGACCGACCCGATGTCAACTCGCGTGCTGATCGACCATCGCGGCGGCGGTGCGCAGGTGCCGCGGCACCCCGAGAAGGCCCATCGGCCGGACAACCCGATCCAGCGCAAGCCCGCCTGGATCCGGGTCAAGGCGCCGACCCACCCGGTGTATCACGAGACCCGCGCCCTGATGCGCGAGAACCGCCTCGTCACGGTCTGCGAGGAGGCCGCCTGCCCGAATATCGGCGAGTGCTGGTCGCAGCGGCACGCCACCATGATGATCATGGGCGACACCTGCACCCGCGCGTGCGGTTTCTGCAACGTCCGCACCGGCCAGCCGGCGGCACTCGACGCCGACGAGCCGAACCGGGTGGCGGACGCGGTGGCGAAGCTCGGTCTCAAGCACGTGGTGATCACCTCGGTCGATCGCGACGATCTGCCGGATGGCGGGGCCGGGCATTTCGCCGCCGTCATCGGCGCACTGCGCGCGGCCGCGCCCGGCACCACGATCGAGGTGCTGACGCCGGATTTTCTGCGCAAGCCGGGCGGGGCCGAGACCGTCGCCGCCGCGCGCCCGGACGTGTTCAATCACAATCTGGAAACCGTGCCCCGGCTGTATCCGAGCATCCGGCCCGGCGCGCGCTACTTCCAGTCGCTGCGCCTGCTCGATCAGGTGAAACGTCTCGCTCCGACGATCTTCACCAAATCCGGCATGATGGTCGGCCTCGGCGAGCAGCGCGGCGAGGTCATGCAGGTGATGGACGACCTGCGGATCGCCGACGTCGACTTCCTTACGCTCGGTCAGTATCTCCAGCCGACCGTGAAGCACGCGGCGGTGGACCGGTTCGTGACACCGGAGGAGTTCGCCGAGTACGCTTCTCTGGCGCGCGCCAAGGGGTTCCTGATGGTGTCCGCAACACCGCTGACACGAAGCTCCTATCACGCGGATGCCGATTTCGCCGAACTGCGCGCGGCGCGCGAAAAGCATCTCCGCGCGAGGCGCGAGGCGCGGCCCGTGCCAGCCTGAGATGCCCACTCACGCCGAGCGCAAGCTCGTTCCCTACCGTCCGGAGCAGCTGTTCGATCTGGTCGCCGATGTTGATCGATATCCCGAGTTTCTGCCCTGGTGCGTGGCCGCGCGCGTGCGGAGCCGGACGGAGAAGGAACTCGTCGCGGACCTGACGATCGGTTTCGGCCCGTTTCGCGAGAGCTTCACCAGCCGGGTGACGCTGGACCGGCCCTCGCGCATCCAAGTTCGCTACGAGAACGGCCCGTTCCGCTATCTCAACAACCAATGGGAGTTCGAGGCCGACCCGCGCGGCTGCCGGGTGCATTTCTTCGTCGATTTCGAGTTCCGCAGCCGCATCCTCCAGGCAGCGATCGGCGTGGTGTTCAACGAGGCGGTGCGTCGCATGGTGAACGCCTTCCTCAAGCGCGCCCGGGAGAAATACGGTCCGCCGCCGGCCACACTCGCCGTCCGCCGGCCCCCCGCACCCGCTGAAGGCTGAGCGGCCGGGCGATGCGCCGCGCGCCCCTCCCGATCGCTCGGCTGCTCGTCTGTCTCTCCCTCCTGTCCCCCGCGCCAGCGGTGGCTGCGCCAAGCCGGACCCGTGCGCCGCCGCCTGGCGTCACGATCGCCAACTGGTCGCCGCGCGCGATCCGGGAGATCTATGTTTCTCCCTCGAGTGCCGAGGATTGGGGCCGGGAGCGCCTGGAGGGGCGGGAGCTTGCCGCCGGGGATGACATCTGGCTCGGCTATGGCGGCGCGTGCCGGGCGGATTTGCGCGTGGTGTTCGATAACGAGGGAGCGGAAGAGCGTCGCGGGCTCGATCTATGCCGGCACGCCTTCGTCGGCATCCGGCCGGGCTGGACGACCGGCGACGACCTGGTGGGAACGATCCCGCCCGGTCTCGTGCTGATCCGCAACCGCTCGGGCCGCACGATCGCGCGGCTCTATCTGTTCGACGATACGGCGGGAAAAGGGAGCGACCGGCTGGGTCCGGACGTGCTGCCCGACGGGCTCGACATCGACGTATTGCTGCCGCGCGCCGGGCGATGCGACTTTTCCCTGGAAGCGGTGTTCCTGGGCGACCAGGAGGCGGAGACGCGCTACAGCGGCATCGATCTGTGCCGCGCGCACGAGATCACCATCGAGCCCCGGGCGGCTGCCCGACAATGACTGGAGAACCGCCGATGTTCGCTCCGCCGCGTCCCGATCCCTCGCTGCCGCCGGTGCGGGTCAATCTGTACTCCGATACCCAGACCAAGCCGTCCGCCGCGATGAAGGAGGCGATGATGCGCGCCGAGGTCGGCGACGAGCAGTATGGCACCGATCCGACCGTCCATGCGCTGTGCGACAGGATGGCGGCGCTGCTCGGCAAGCAGGCGGCGATGTTCCTGCCCAGCGGCACGATGTGCAACCAGGTCGCGATCCTCACGCATTGCCGGGCGGGCGACGAGGTGCTGGCACATGAGCGCGCGCACATCATCACCAACGAGGGCGGCGGTGGCGCCGCGCTGACCGGGGTGATGGTGACGGGATTGCGCGGCGATCGCGGCCAGTTCGACGCCGACACGCTGCGCGCCGCCTTTCGCGCGAAAAGTCGCTACGCGCCCGCGCAAACGCTGGTGGAGGTGGAGCAGACCTCCAACCAGGGCAGCGGCTCGGTGTGGCCGCTCGAAAAGCTGAACGCCGTGGCGGACGCGGCGCACGGGCAAGGCATGGCGACCCACATGGACGGCGCGCGATTGATGAACGCGGTGGTCGCCGCCGGGGTCCCGGCCAGCGACATGGCGGCCGGCATGGACAGCGTGTGGCTCGATTTCACCAAGGGGCTCGGCGCGCCGCTCGGGGCCGTGCTGTGCGGCTCGGAGGCGTTCATCGACGCGGCCTGGCGCTGGAAGCAGCGGCTCGGCGGCTCGATGCGCCAGGGCGGCCTGTGCGCGGCGGCGTGTCTCCATGCGCTCGACCACAATGTCGATCGGCTGGCCGAGGACCACGAGAACGCCCGCCTGCTGGCGCGCGGGCTGGCGCAGATCGAAGGCATCATGGTGGACGAGCCGGAAACCAACCTGGTGTTTTTCGACACGACCGATGCCGGGATCACGGCGGACGACCTCGCGGCGAGGGCGCGTCGGCAGGGCCTCGCGATCTCCGTCACCACGCAATTCCGCGCGCGCGCGTGCACGCATCTGGACGTCGATCGGGCCGGGATCGAGCAGGCTGTTGCCATTGTGCGACAGGCGCTGGCCGCTTAGCGACGATGACAAATATGACATGCGGCAGGTTTGCGGCGGCACTCTAGAGTGCGGCGCCCACAACAGGAATCGAGATGATGCGCTTTACTCTTCCGCTTGCCGTGCTCGCGTTGGTGGCTTTCCAAGCCCAGGCGCAAACCCCATCCACCGCTCCCTCGACCGCGCCGGCGCCTGCCGCCTCCCAGCCCTCCACCGTCGCGCCCGCGATGCCCGCGCCTTCCGCCGCGGCGCCGTCAGAGACGACCCCCAAGCATCAGGCGCACGCCAAGCGCATGACCCTGCAGCAGCGTTTCGATCAGGCGAACACCAGCCATGACGGCCACCTGACGCTCGACCAGGCGAAGGCCGGGCTGCCCGGCGTCGCGCGGCATTTCAGCGCGATCGACAAAGACAAGAAGGGCTACGTCACGATGGAGGAGATCCACGCCTACAACACGCAGCACCGCGCGCATCACAAGACGGCGCACAACACCACCTCGCCGTCATAGCCAGAACGTAGTTCGTTCCGCTCCCGTCATCGCGAGGAGCCGCAGACGACCAGGCGATCCATGCCGCGATCCGCGTGCGGCGGCATGGATTGCCGCGTTTCGCTCGCGGCAACGCTTGACATACATACTAACTGACGTTATACACCGTGCATGTCCGCCGCCGCCCCATCCTCACCCCCAACCGGCCTGCTTCCGCGCTTCGGCCTGCTCTTCGCGGCGATGCGGTGGGCGTTGAGCGAGGGCCTCTACCGGCGGCGGCAGAGCGGCGTGCTGGAGCCGCGGCTGCTGCCGCTCGCCGAGTTGCTGTGGCACTATCTCGCGCGCACGATGCGGCGGCTCAGCGCGCTGCACGCGCGTTTCGCCGCCGGCACGCTGCCCGCCGCGCCGCGCCGGGGCGCGCCACCCGGCGCGGCCGCCGGGCGGGCGAAATCGGAGCGCCGGCCGGCCGCCATTCCGCGCGGGCCGGTGCTTCTGCAGTATGGCATGGGGTATTTCGTCCCCCAGTTGCAGGCGCTGCTGGACGACCCCGAGATGCGGGCGCTGCTGGCGGCCTCGCCGCAGGCCGGGCGGCTGCTCCGGCCGCTGTGGCGCAAGCTCTCCATCGATCCGCTGCCCGAGGTGCTGCGCCCGCCGCCGCGCCCGCCGCAGCCGCCCCGGCCGAAGCGACCCCGCTTGGCCCGACCGAGGCAGGCGAGGGTCGCGCCGGCCAGGCCTCCTGCATCGCCGCCCGACGCGCCTACTCTGTGGGAGCCGCCGATCCTGCTGCCGCCGTGGCCGGACTGACGGCGGTGTGACCTGCGCCCTACGGGGCCGACGGCGCGGCGCCCTCGCACGCCGACAATGTTGCTAATACGCAACTAACATTGGCGCGA
>CAWCHV010000006.1:0-254000 GCA_963795435.1 uncultured Alphaproteobacteria bacterium | reverse complement strand
GCAGGATTGCTCGATCTCGCCCTCGCCCGCCAGCAGTTCGCCCTCGAAGCTCACTTCCATGAAGCAGCTCGCATTCACTTCCGACCAGTGCAGGCCGAACGGGATCTGATAGTAGCGGCGGGGCTTGCCGGGGACGCGCAGGGTGAAGTGGTTGAAGATGCCCTCGTTCAGCCCGTGCATCACCGCCAGCCGGTGCGCCGCCGCGAGGTCGACCCGCGCCTGCCACTCGGCGTCGCTCATGGTGGCACGGCGAGCCTCGCCCGAAACATAGTTCATGCCCTCAGCCTCCTCGTGCTTGCGGCCGCGATGATCGGCCGCGAAGCGGGGTCACGTCAACGCGGGTTGCGCCTGGATTAATCCTCCGTCATCCCGCGCCGGCCGGCTTGCAATGCGCCGCCGTTGCGCTATTCCCGCCCCGGCTTGGGATGGGGAAGCGAATTGGCGCCTGACGCAGCGGCGGCACTCGTCGATTATGGGGACTGACGAAGCGCTTCGGCCGCTTCACCGCCGTTGACCATGTTTCCTTCAATGTCGCGCGCGGCGAGGTGCTGGGCTTCCTCGGCCCGAACGGCGCCGGCAAGTCCACCACGATGAAGATGCTGGCCGGCTTCGTCACGCCGAGCGAGGGCGCCGCGCGGATTTGCGGCCACGACGTGGAGGCGGATGGGCTCGCCGCCCGCCGCACGCTCGGCTTCCTGCCCGAGGGCGCACCGACCTACCCCGACATGACGGTCGCCGCGTTCCTCCGCTTCGTTGCCACGGTGCGCGGCTATGCCGGGGACGAACTGCCCCGCGCCATCAAGCGCGTCGTGACGCTCACGCATCTCGACAGTGTGTGGCTGCAACCGGTCGAGACGCTGTCGAAGGGCTTCAAGCGCCGCGTCGGGCTCGCGCAGGCGCGTGCGCGACCAGCCGGTACTGGTGCTCGACGAGCCGACCGACGGGCTCGATCCCAATCAGAAGCACGAGATGCGCGCGCTGCTCGCCACGATGGCGCCGCACAAGGCCATCGTCATCAGCACGCACATCCTGGAAGAAGTCGACGCGATCTGCACCCGCGCCATCATCATCGCCGCCGGCCGCGTGGTCGCCGACGCGACGCCGGCCGAGTTGCGAGGCGAAGCATCCTTCAGGGGAAGCTCGACGACGTGTTCCGCCAGTTCACGGAACGCGAGGCCGCTTGATGTTGACGGCGCGATCGCACCCCCTCACCCCGGCCCTCTCCCCCCAGGGGGAGAGGGAGAAGGTAAAGCCCTCTCCCCCGCTTAGGGGAGAGGGTCGGGTGAGGGGCTCCTCCACAATGCGGTCGATACCATGCGCACCACCCTGACCGTCGCCCGCCGCGAGCTCGCCGGCTATTTCGCCACTCCCGTGGCGACGGTGTCCATCGTGATCTTCCTGGTGCTGCAAGGCGCGCTCACCTTCAATCTCGGCAACCTGTTCGACCGCAACCAGGCGGACCTCGCGCCCTTCTTCACCTTCATCCCCTGGGTGTTCCTCCTCCTCGTCCCCGCCATCACCATGCGCCTCTGGGCGGAGGAGCGCGGGCTCGGCACGATCGAGCTCTTGCTCACCCTGCCGTCACGAACCGAGGCGGTGCTTGGAAAATTCCTCGCCGCCTGGGCGTTCTGCGCCATCGCGCTGTTGCTGACCTTCCCCTTCGTCATCGCCGTCAACCTGCTCGGCAGCCCGGACAACGGCGTGATCGCCGCCGGCTATATCGGCGCGCTGCTGGTCGCCGGCGCGTTCCTCTCGGTCGGCGCGGCGCTTTCGGCGGCGACCAAGAACCAGGTGGTCGCTTTTGTGCTCGCCGTCGCGGTGTGCTTCGTGTTCGCCGTCGCCTCCAACCCCATCGTCACCGACTTCCTCAGCCGCGCCGCCCCGTCGCTTGCCGAGGCGACGCGGCGGATCAGCGTGATCGACCGCTTCCAGGACTTTT
Organism: uncultured Alphaproteobacteria bacterium; assembly: GCA_963795435.1. Taxonomy (GTDB): domain Bacteria; phylum Pseudomonadota; class Alphaproteobacteria; order Acetobacterales; family Acetobacteraceae; genus JAFKFI01. The sequence goes on along the minus strand of CAWCHV010000006.1, from coordinate 252,061 downwards.
CGCGCGGCATCATCGGCCTGCGCGACGTGATCTTCTTCGCGACCTTCATCGGCTTCTGGCTGTTCGTGAACACGCTCGTCGTCGACGCGCGAAAGGCCGGCTGATGCGCAGCACTTGGGCCGCCATCCTCGGCGTGGTTGGCGTTCTCGCGATGGTGGTCGGCGTCAACGTCTTCGCCGACGCACGCCTCGCCAACCTGCATCTCGACCTCACGCAGCAGCACCTCTACACGCTGTCCGACGGCACTCGCACGATCCTCAAGGGATTGAAGGAGCCGATCACGCTGCGCCTGTTCTACTCGCGCGATCTCGGCGCCGCCGCGCCGGTCTACGGCAGCTACGCCGACCGCGTGCGCGAGCTGTTGCGGCAAATGCGGCGGTGTCCGACGGCAACATAAAACTGCAATTCCTCGACCCCGAGCCGTTCAGCCCCACCGAAGACCGCGCGATGGGCTACGGCCTGCAGGGCGTGCCGATCGACCAATCGGGCGAGCAGGTCTATTTCGGCCTGGTCGGCACCAACCTGCTCGACGACGAGCGCAGCATCGCCTTCTTCCAGCCCGAGCGCGAACGGTTCCTCGAATACGACCTCACCAAGCTGGTCAACGATCTGTCCAACCCGAAACGCCCGGTGGTCGGCGTGATGTCGTCGCTGCCGGTCGACGGCGATCCGCGCGCCATGATGATGGCGATGCGCGGCATGGGCGGCCCCGGCGGACGGCCCTGGGCGTCAATCCAGCAATTGCGCGAGGCCGACACGGTGAAGACCGTGCCGACCGACGCGCAGGTGATCGACCCGGACGTGAACGTGCTGCTGGTCGCGCAGGCGCAGCACCTCTCGGACGCCACGCTCTACGCCATCGACCAGTTCGTCATGCGCGGCGGCAAGCTGATGGCGATGGTCGATCCCTACAGCGAGGCCGAGGCCGCCAACCCCGGCCCTGGCGGAATGCCGCCGCAGGACACCGGCTCGTCGCTGAAAAAGCTGTTCGACGCCTGGGGGATCGCGTTCGATCCGGGCAAGGTGGTGGGCGATCTCGACGGCGCCTGGCGGGTGCGTTCCAATCCGTCCGACCGCGTGCAGACGGTGGACTATATCGCCTGGTTCAACATCCGCGACGGCATCTCTCCCAACGATCCGGCGACCGCCGATCTGCAACAGGTGACGGTCGCCTCTGCCGGCGCGCTGGCGAAGAAGCCGGGCGCCGACATCGAGTTCACGCCGCTGCTAACGAGTTCCGCGCGATCCGGCCTGCTCCCGGTCGATGCGGTGAAGATGCCCGATCCCGCGCGCATCCTTGCCGATTTCAAGCCGGAGGGCGGCCCGCGGGTGATCGCCGCACGGGTGCGCGGCGTGCTGAAATCCGCCTTCACCGGCCCGCCCGATCTGGCGAAGGACCAGAAGCGCCCGGCGAATTTTCCCGCCTACAAGGCCAAGACCGATGGCCCGGCCAACCTCGTCGTGGTGGCCGACAGCGATATCCTGGCCGATCGCTACTGGGTGCGGACGCAGGATTTCTTCGGTCAGGAGCAGGCGACGCCGTTCAGCGACAACGGCCCGTTCGTCGCCAACCTGATCGGCACGCTGGCGGGCGGGGACGCGCTGATCGGCCTGCGTAGCCGTGGGGCGAGCCTGCGGCCGTTCGAGGTGGTGAGCGCCATGCAGAAGAACGCGGAAGCCGAGTTCCGCCAGAGCGAGCGCTCCCTGCAACAGCACCTCGACGACACCGAGAAGAAACTCCGCGAGCTGCGCCAGGGCAGCGGCGCGCCGAGTGCCGGAGCCGCCAACCCGGTCATCACGCAGCAGCAGCGCGAGGCGATCGACGCCGCCCGCGCCGACGTGCTCGCCACGCGCCAGAAGCTGCGCGACGTGCAGCTCAACCTCAACCGCGACATCTCCACGCTCAGGACCGAGATGCAGCTATTCTGCATCGTGCTGGTCCCCGCGCTGCTGACGATCCTCGCTATCGTGCTCGGCATCGTGCGCCGCCGCCGCCGCACCCGCGCGCGCGGCGGGCCGCTGTCGGCGGGAGCCCACGCATGAGGCCGCGCACCGGGCTTTCCCTGCTGCTCGCCGGCCTGATCGTGCTCGGGTGCGGCTGGTATTTCGGTCCCGCCAGCCAATCGGCGGAACGCGACGATTTCGCCGCCGGCCGGCTGATGTTCCCCGACCTCGCGCCGAGGCTGCGGAACGCCGCGCGGGTCGAGATCACGCATCAGGGCAAGACCCTCGCGATCGCCAAGAACGGCAGCCAGTGGGGGCTGGCGGACCGGGGCAGCTACCCGGTGGAGCCGACAAAACTGCACGCCCTTCTCACGGGGTTGACCGAGGTGCGGCTCGATGAGAAGCGCACCGCCGACCCCGCGCAATTCGCCCGCCTCGGCGTCGAGGATGCCGGCGACGCCAAATCCGGATCCGATCTCGTGCGCGTGCTCGACGGGGCGGGCAAGCCCATCGTGCAACTGCTGGTCGGCCACCGGCGCACGCGCACGGCGGGCAATCTGCCGGATACGGTCTACGTGCGGCTCCCCGGCGACAGTCAGAGCTGGCTCGCCGAGGGGCGGCTGGAGGTGGACGCCGACGCACGGCTCTGGCTTGATCGCGACATCATGCAGATTGCCCCCGCCCGCATCGCCACCGTGGCCGCGACGCGCGGCACCACCACGCTGCAATTCGCCCGCGCCGGCGACAAGCTCGTCCTGCGCGCGCCGGCCGATCACCCGCCGCTCGACGCCGACAAGGAGAACGACGTCGGCCACGCGCTGGAGGCGCTGACCTTGCAGGACGTGAAGCCGGCCAAGGAGCTGACGGGCCAGCCGGAAGCGACCTCGGTGTTCACCACCGATGACGGTCTCGTCGTCACCGTCGCCCTGTCGCACATGGACAAAGATCTCTGGGCGCGGTTCGACGTGAGCGGCAGCGACAAGGCGCGAGCCGAGGCCGACCGCCTGCGAGCGCGGCTCGGCGGTTGGGCGTATCAGCTCGGCTCCTGGCAGGAAAAGTCGCTCGCGCCCACGCTCGACGATCTCAAGGCGCCGGCGCCCAAATCGTGAGCGGCCCCGTCTTGAACGGCGACACCGTGGACGACCGGGAATACCCGGCGCGTCCCATCGTCGGCATCGGCATCGTGGTCCTCAAGCCCGGCGCGGTCCTGCTGGTCCGCCGCGGCAAGCCGCCGAGCCTGGGCGCCTGGAGCCTTCCTGGTGGCGCGCAGGAGATCGGCGAGACGGCGGAGGAAGCGGCGCGGCGGGAGCTGATGGAGGAAACCGGCGTCACCGTCGGCCCCCTCGCCCTCGCCGCCAACGTCGATACCATCCGCCGCGACGCCCAGGGACGAGTGCAATACCACTACACGATCCTCGACTTCGCCGCCGCCTGGCTCGACGGCGAGCCGGTCGCCGGCACCGACGTCTCCGAGGCGATCTGGGCGCCGCTCGGCGGACTGGATGCCTACGGGCTGCGGACCGAGGCGCACCGCGTCATCGCCATCGCCCGCCGCCAGCTGGGGCTTTAGGAGGCTCGCTTACCCCCGCCGGCGATGCCGCGGCGTCCCTCTCGGCGGGGTGAGCGTCGCGGCGAGGCCGGCGAACACGATCCCGATCGCCGCCGGGATCAGCCAAGCCGGGCGGGCCAGCAGCGGCACCTCGACGTCGTTCCACACCCAGGGCGCGAGGTGCTGGCGGGTCCATTCCTCCAGCGTATGCAAGACGCCGCCGCCCGATTGCAGCAGCATCTGGTCGAGCGGCAGGTCCGGCGGCCCCAGGGTCGCCAGGGCCGCCGAACTCACCAGGCAGACGGCCGCGAGCACGGCCAGGATACGTTGGGCAATCACATGAACAGTTTCTCGGACTTCTTGTCGGCATACAACGCCGCGACGTAGGGTCCGTATCCATTGAAAATCTGCGTCGGCACGCGCTCCCCCGAGGTCAGCAGCCGCTCGGTCGCCTGGCTCCAGCGCGGATGCGGCACGGCCGGGTTCACGTTGGCCCAGAAGCCATACTCGCTCGGACCGAGGGCCTCCCAGAACGTCGTCGGTCGCTTGTCGGTGAAGCTAATCTTGACCAGGGACTTAGCCGATTTGAAGCCGTATTTCCACGGCAAGGTCAACCGGATCGGGCCGCCATTCTGCGGCGGCACCGGCTTGCCATAGAGCCCGATCGAGAGGAAGGCGAGCTCGTTGCCGGCCTCCTCGATCGTCACCGCCTCGGTGTAGGGGAACGGGTAGAAGCTCCGGCGCAGGCCGCGCATCACCTTCTTGTCAGCGTCGGTCTCGAACACCACGAACTTGGCGGAGCCGAGCGGCTCGGCGAGACTGACCAGCTTGGCGAGCGGGAAGCCGGTCCACGGCACCGTCATCGCCCAGGCCTCCACGCAGCGGTGCCGATACACCCGCTCCTCCAGCGTGACCTGCTTCAGGAGGTCGTCGAGGTCGATGGTCCGGGGCTGCTTGACCATGCCGTCGAGCTTGATCGACCAGGGCCGCTGCGGCAGGGCCTGCGCCGCCTCCCAGAGGTCCTTCTCCTCGCTGAACTCGTAATAGTTGTTGTAGGTCGTTGCGTCCTTTTCCGCCGTGAGCGGCCGCCCGCCGTCGTATTTCGGATTGCGCGGCGCCGCCCCGCCAGCCGCCGCCGCCCGTGCCGCACCCGGCGCCAGCATCGCGCCGCCCAGCGCGAGCGCCGCCGGACCCGGCCAGCACGGCGCGCCGATTGAGCGCCACCGTCTCCGGGGTGGCGGCGCTCTCGGGCAGTTCCCATCCGCGGCGTCGTACCGATCAGCATCTCGCGATCTCCTCCCAGAGACGGGGCGCGGCGGCCCAGGCGGGCGCGCTCCCAACGTATACGGCGGTTCCGTGGCAATGGATCAAGGGTTACGCGGGGGGCGGCAGGAAATTCCGCCAGCACCGGTACTTGCCGGGGTTGCCCGACTGGCTATACCGGCCGAATGCCTGCTCCGCTCGCGCTCCCCGTCCGCATGATGAAGCGCCAGGTCCGCGTCGGCATGGTGGCTGGCGCGCTCGCTCTCCTTGCCGCCGCGCCGGCGGACCGGCCCGAGGCCCCCGTCGCGCCGCCGCCGATGGCGGGGCAACCGATGGCCTTCGTGGGGATAGGCAACAACGCCTCCTGCGCCGGCTTCCTGCGCGCGGCCACTCTCGAGCGCCAGGCCCGGCCGCCGGGCGCGGATGATCCCAACCGCTTCTACTCCCCGCTATACGGCGCCCTGCTGGCCTGGGCGGACGGCTACGTGACCGCGAAGAACGAGGACGAACTGCTGCACCGCATCGCCGGCAGCAACACGAATCTGGAGCAGCGCGGCCGGTGGCTGGAGCTGTTCTGCCAGGCCAACCCCGACGCCCCTTTCTTCGGCGCCGTGTTCAAGCTGCGCGAGCATCTGGTCGCGGAGGGGGAGTAGCACGGAAAAGAAAAGGCCGCGGCTCGCACCGAGGCCCCTTCCGTCTCCGCAAAAGCAAAAAAATCAGTCGAGCCGCGCCGTCGCCGTGCCGCTCACCACTTCCTTGCCGTCCTGGTTGGTCGTCGAGATCGTCAAATCAACGAGCTTGTGGCCGCCCTCGTCGCGGATCGCGGCGACCGTCGCCTTGGCGTCCAGCGTGTCGCCCGGCCATACCTGGTTGGTGAAGCGTACGCCGAACTTGGTGAGCCTGCCGTCGCCGACATAGTTGGTCAGCATCTTGCCGGTGAGGCCCATCGTCAGCATCCCGTGCGCGAACACGCTTTTATAGCCCGCCGCCTGCACGGTGTACACCTCGTCGGTGTGCAGCGGGTTGTAGTCGCCCGAGGCACCCGCGTACTGCACGAGCTGGGTGCGGGAGATGTTCTCGGCGACGCGCTCGGAATGCGTGTCGCCGACCTTGAGTTGCGATGCCTTCAACGCCATTGCTCCGTTCTCCCTCAGCTCGCGTCCACCGGACGCTCGGTGCGCACGCCGACGCTGCGCGCCGTGACCACAAGCTCGCCCTTCTGGTCGCGATATTCGGTGATGCGCTCGGAGAACATGAGCTTGCCGGCACGCTTGCTCTCGCGCTCCCAGGTCTTGCCGGGCTTGGTCTCGACCGTCAGCACGTCGCCCGGACGCAGCGCCCGATGGTACTCGAAATGCTGCTCCGCGTGCAGCCCGCCGCTCGACGACGGCTTCTCGTCGAGCCCGCTCGGCTTGGCGCCGGAGCCGAACCATTTCTGGCCGGGCTTGGGGCGCAGATGATACTCCGGGTCGAACTGCGCCACGGCCTGGGGGAAGGTCGGCGGCGCGATGATGCCGCCCGCCTCGGTGGATTTCGCCTTCGCCGCGTCATGGTAGACGGGGTTCTCGTCGCCGATGGCGCGCGCAAACATCATGATGTGCGTTGCCTCGACGGGGAATGTGATCTTCGCCAATTGACCTCCTCCAGCTCTCGTTGTGCGCGCGGTCCCGCTGCCGCGCTTCCTGACCCATTCGTCCTAGCAGACCGGCCGTGCACCGAACAGATGCCCTCCCGAAGGGACGGGCTTTGACCCGCCCCCGCCAAGCGGGCACGCTTGAGGGACGCACGGAGGAAGCCCATGAAATTCGGACTGCGCTACTGCAACAGCGGCCGCTACACCGATCCGGCGCTCGCCGTGGAACTCATGCAGGCCGGCGAGGCCGCCGGGTTCGAATCCGCCTGGACGGTCGAGCACACCGTCGTGCCGCGTGGCTACCAGTCGACGTATCCGTACGCGACCGGCGGCAAGCTGCCCGGCGGCGACGGCGATTTCGTGCTGCCCGATCCGTTGATCTGGATGGCCTACGTCGCCGCGGCGACGACGAGAATAAAGCTGGCGACGGGCGTGCTGATCCTGTCGCAGCACAACCCCGTCATCACCGCCAAGCAGGTCGCGACCCTCGATGCGATGTCGGGCGGCCGCGTGCTGCTCGGCGTCGGCGTCGGCTGGCTGCGGGAGGAGTTCGAGGTGATCGGCGCGGTGTTCGAGGAGCGCGGCAAGCGCTGCGACGAATATATCGGCGTTATGCGCGAGTTCTGGTCCGCCGACCGCCCGACCTTCAGCGGCAAGTTCTTCAACTTCAAGGATGCCTACATGCGGCCCAAACCGGTGAACGGCACGGTGCCGATCATCGTCGGCGGCCACTCGACGGCGGCCGCGAAACGCGCGGGGCGGCTGGCGGAGGGCTTCTTCCCGGCGCGCGGCGCCTCGCCCGAGTTGATCGACCTGGTGCGACGCACCGCCGAGCAGCACGGCCGCGATCCCGCCAGCGTCGAGATCACCGCCAGCCTGCCGGACGACCTTGACGATCTGGCAAGGCTTGCCGCTCTCGGGGTCAGTCGGGTGCTGGTGCCGGCGACGGGCAATTTCGGTCTCGGCCGGCGCATCTCGGGGCCCGAGGATTTGCTGTCCTGGCGCGACACGATCGAGAAATACGCCGCGCTCTGAACCGCGTTCATACGACAACATTATGTGGAAATCGCATACCCCATTTCCTTGACGGATTTCTTGTGCTAGGAACCCGGCACCGCGAGGAGGCGGAAGGATGGACGGCGGCGATCACGCGACGGACTGGCTAGCCACGAGCGCGCGCGAGCTGGCGGCGGATTTCGCCCGGCGCGCGGCCGCGCATGATCGCGACCGCTCCTTCCCGTTCGAGAATTTCGACGCGCTGTATCGCGCCGGCCTGCTCAATCTCGTCGTGCCGGTCGAGCGTGGCGGGCGCGGCGGCGGCCTCAGCGCGATCGTGACGGTGATCGGCGCCATCGCCGGCGGCGACGCCTCCACCGCCCTCGTGCTGCTGATGCACTATTTGCAGCTCGCCGGCGTGCTGCGCTCGGAGCGCATTCCGGCGCATCTGCGCGAGCAGGTTCTCGCGGATTCCCTGAACGGCGTCTCGCTCATCAACGCGCTGCGCGTCGAGCCCGAGCTCGGCACCCCCGCGCGCGGCGGCCTGCCCGCCACGACCGCCGTGCGGGTCGCCGAGGGTTGGCGCATCACGGGGCGAAAAATCTACAGCACCGGCAGCCCGATCCTGCGCTACGGCATGGTCTGGACCCGCACCGACGACGAGACGCCGCGGGTCGGGCTGTTCCTCGTGCCCATGCAGCTCCCCGGCATCCGCGTGGAAGAGACCTGGGACCACATGGGAATGCGCGCGTCGGGCAGCAACGACGTGGTGTTCGAGGACGTGCTCGTGCCCGCCGATCACGCCGTCGATCTGCGCGCGCCGAAGGAGTGGGCGACGCGCGATCTCATCGTCACGGTGTGGAACAACGTCGCCGTCGGCGCGCTCTATGACGGCGTCGCGCGCGCCGCTCGCGACTGGCTGATCTCCTACCTGCACGCCCGCAAGCCGAGCAATCTCGGCGCCTCGCTCGCGACGCTGCCGCGCCTCCAGGAAGCCGTCGGCGGCATCGACGCGCTGCTCGGCGTCAGCCGGGTGCTCATCGATACGCTTGCCGAGCGCGCCGACCGCGACCTCGCCTCGATCGCGTCGACCGAGGCGAATCTGGTGAAGTACACCGCGACCAACAACGCCATCGACGCGGTGGCGAAGGCGCTGGAGCTGGTCGGCAATCCCGGCCTCAGCCGCACCCATCCGCTGGAACGCCATTATCGCGACGTGCTGTGCAGCCGCGTCCACACGCCGCAGAACGACATGATCCTCCAGACGGCCGGCCGCGCCGCGCTGGGGTTGTGAAACGGAGCGAGCAATGACTGTCGAGTTCATCGGGTTCGTCAACACGCGCGAGTTCTCGGAGATCCATCCGCAGAAGGGCGCGGTGATGGACCTCGCCTATATCGAGACCGTGGCGAAAGCGCATGAATACGCCGGCTTCGACCGCGCACTGGTGGCATTCCACTCCACCAGCCCCGAGAGCCTGATGATCGCGCAGCACGCGCTGTCGGTGACGCACCGGCTCGGCATGATGATCGCGCACCGGCCCGGTTTCACCGCGCCCACCGTCGCCGCGCGGCAATTCGCCACGATGGACCAGTTGAGCGGCGGGCGCGTCGCGGTGCACATCATCACCGGCGGCAGCGACGCCGAGTTGCGCCAGGACGGCGACTTCCTCACCAAGGACGAGCGCTACGCGCGAACCGACGAATATCTCGAAATCATGCGCCGCGAGTGGACCGCTACGGAACCATTCGATTTCGATGGAAAGTACTACAGGGTGGAACGCGGCTTCTCGGGGGTGAAGTCGGTGCACCAGCCGCACATCCCGGTGTATTTCGGCGGCGCGTCGGATGCCGCCATCCCGGTCGCCGGCAAGCACGCCGACATCTATGCGTTGTGGGGCGAGACGCACGCTCAGGTGCGCGAGCTCACCGCCCGCGTCCGCGCCGCCGCCGCGCGCCACGGCCGCACCTTGCGTTTTTCCCTCTCGCTCCGCCCGATCCTCGCCGAGACGGAAGAAAAGGCGTGGAAGCGCGCCGACGAGATCCTGGAGCGCGCCCGCGCTCTCGCAGAGCAGACAGGCTACAAGCGCGTCGGCGAGCCGCCGAACGACGGCTCGCGCCGCCTGCTCGCCGCCGCCGCGCAAGGCGCGCGTCTCGACAAGCGGCTATGGACCGGCATGGCGGCGCTCACCGGCGCCAAGGGCAATTCCACCTCGCTGGTCGGCACGCCGGAACAGGTGGCCGACGCGATGCTCGACTACTACGACTTCGGCATCAGCACCTTCCTCATCCGCGGCTTCGACCCCCTGGAGGACGCCATCGACTACGGCAAGGCGCTCATTCCCCGCGTGCGCGAACTGGTCGCGGCGCGCGAGGCGGAGAGGCCGGCGCGGGCGAGCTGAGACAACCGGGCGGCACCCCCTCACCCAACCCTCTCCCCCAAGGGGGAGAGGGCCTTCGTCTCCCTCTCCCCTGCTTAGGGGAGAGGGCCGGGGTGAGGGGAACGGTGCCCCCATGGGAAAAAGCACCCCCATGACCCAAGACCCCGCCGCCCTCCTCGCCGCCCATGTCCACCGCACCGGTTTCGCCGGCCTGCCGCCGGCCACGATCGCCGCGACCAAGCGCGACATCATCGACACGTTCGGCTGCATGTTGGGTGGCACGGGCGCACCCGGCATCCCTACCCTGCTCAAACTCGCGACCCGCTGGGGCGGCCGAGCGGAAAGCAGCGTGTTGCTGCACGACCTCCGCCTGCCCGCGCCCGCAGCCGCCCTGCTCAACGCGGCGATGGGCCACGCGCTCGATTTCGACGACACGCTCGACCACGGCGGCTCGATCCACCCCGGCGTCTCCGTTCTGGCCGCCAGCCTCGCTACAGCGGAGATGCAGGGCGACGTCTCGGGGCGCGATCTGCTGCTCGCCGTCGCCCTCGGCCTCGACGTCTCCTGCCGCATCGCCATCGCCGCGACCCTCGATCGCGGCTGGCACCGCACCGCCGCGATCGGCGTGTTCGGCGCGACGGCCGCCGCCGGCAAGCTGATCGGGCTCGACGCCGCGCAGATGGAACAGGCACTCGGCATCGCGCTGAGTTTTTCGTCCGGCAGCCGGCAGTGCATCCTCGACGCCGCGCTCACCAAACGCCTCCAGGCTGGCCAGGCGGCACGCGACGGTATTTTCTCGGCCATGCTCGCGGCCGAGGATTTTACCGGCGCGCGCGGCACCCTCGCCGGCCGCTTCGGTTTCTTCGAGCTCTACCAGCCCGGCGGCTACGATCTCGCCCTGCTCACCGATGCGCTCGGCATCGCCTTCCGCGGCGATGAGGTGAGCTTCAAGCCCTATCCCTGCGGCCGTCCGCTGCACGCCGCCCTCGACACCGCGCTGGCGATTCGCGACGAGCTCGGCATCACCGCGCCGGACCAGATCGCTGACATCGCCGTGACGCTGGACGCGGCGACCCATCGCGACCAGTTCGAGTCCGGTCTGCACCGCGCCCGCCCGACGCAGATCGTCGAGGCGCAGTTCAGCCTACCCTTCCTCGCCAGCATCGCGCTGCTGCGCGGCCGGGTCGGCATCGCGGAGGTGGCCGGTGTCGACAATGGGGAAATCCTCGCCCTCGCCGCCCGCGTGCGCGGCGAGCCGGCAGCCGAGAAGCGGCCGCGAGACTGGGCACGCATCACGATCCGCCACACCGACGGACGCACCGCCGCGCGCGAGACCACTACGCCGCTCGGCGCGCCCGAGAACCCGCTCAGCGAGGCGCAGAGCGGAGAAAAGTTCCGCGACTGTGCCGCCAACGCGGCCCATCCGCTCGACGACGCGGCGGTGGATCGACTGCTGGCTGCGCTCGCCCGCCTCGAGGAACTACCGCGCGCGGCCGACCTGCTGCACGCCTTGCGCTGAGCACCGCTCCGGGCCGACCATCCTCCCTTCGCTCGCAGCGAAGGAGGAAAACCGTGGCATCCAGAACCTACGACTACGCCCAGTACGAGGGGCTGCTGATCGGAAAGCAGGACAAAGTGATGACCATCACCTTGAACGCTCCGGAAAGTCTCAACGCCTTCACCGGCGGGATGCACAATTCGCTCTCCCGCATCTGGGACGACGTGAACGACGACCCCGATGTCCATGTGGTCGTGCTCACCGGCGCGGGCCGCGCCTTCTCGGCCGGCGGCAACGTCATCAACATGCAGAAGAAGATTGACGACCCGGTGTCGTGGGATGCCGGGATGCCGGAGGCCAAGCGCATCGTCTTCCGCATGTTGGAATGCGACAAGCCGATCATCGCGCGGGTGAACGGCCACGCGGTCGGGCTCGGCGCCACCGTCGCCCTGCTCTGCGACATCATCATCGCCGCCGACCACGCCAAGATCGGCGACCCGCACGTCAATGCCGGGCTGGTGGCGGGCGACGGCGGCGCGCTGATCTGGCCGCAGCTGGTCGGCTTCGCGCGCGCCAAGGAATATCTGCTGACCGGCGATTTGATGAGTGCGGCCGAGGCCGAGCGCATCGGCCTCATCAATCACGCGATCCCCGCCGACCAACTCGACGAGAAGGTTTACGGCCTTGCCCGCCGCCTCGCCTCGGGGCCGATGAAGTCGATCCGCTGGACCAAGCAGACCATCAACGTCCCGCTCCGCCAACTCGCCCACTCGATGATGGATCTGAGCCTGAGCCTGGAGACCCAGTCCAATCTCTCGAAGGACCACCAGGAAGCGGTGTGGGCGTTCGGCGAGAAACGGAAGCCCAACTTTACCGGCGGCTGAACAGCGCGCTCCGCGAAAATCGCCTCTGCCCGTTGCCCTGGTCGGCTTGGCGTGATACTTAAGTGAATGCTTAACCAAAGCGCCCCGCTCGATCGGGTCTTCCAGGCGCTCGCGGACCCGACCCGGCTGCGCATGGTGGAGCGGTTGAGCGGCGGGCCGGTTTCGGTCAGTGCGCTCGCCGAGCCGCTCGCCATGTCGCTGCCGGCGGTCATCCAGCACCTGCAGGTTCTGGAGGCGAGCGGGCTCGTCCGGTCGGAAAAGATCGGGCGGGTACGCACCTGCCGCATCGAGCCCGCGGCGCTCCGCACCGCCGAGCAATGGATCGCCGCGCGGCAAGCCGCGTGGGCGCAACGCCTCGATCGTCTCGGCGACTACCTCGCCCGGACCATGAGCCCCGGACCATGAGCAACGACCAGCCAGCAGCCATGAAGGAGACCGGCATGATCCAGCCATCCGCCGTCCACGCCACCTTCGCGATCGACCGCACCTACGATGCCCCGCCCGCTCGGGTGTTCGCCGCCTGGGCGACGGCCGATGCGAAAGCGCGCTGGTTTGCCGGTCCGGACGGGTGGCAGGCGGAAATACGGGAGTTCGATTTCCGCGTCGGCGGGCACGAACGCGTCAAGGGGGTGTTTCCCGGCGGCCGGTCCTCCGATTTCCGCGCCCACTATTTCGACATCGTGCCGGACCAGCGGATCGTCTATGGCTACGAGATGCACATGAACGACACGCGGATCTCGGTGTCGCTGGCGACGGTGGAGTTCCACCCGACGGGCGCCGGCACACGGCTGGTCGTCACCGAGCAGGGCGCGTTCCTCGACGGCTACGACGACGCGGGCAGCCGCGAGCAAGGCACGCGCTGGCTGCTCGCAAAGGTAGAACAGGCGCTGCGGGCCTCGCCCGACCTGCCGCGAGGATGACGGGCTTCGCCTGATCGGCGCGCGCTCAACGCCGGACGCGCGCCGGCGCCTGCCCCGCGTGGAGGCCGCCATAACCGCGCAGGCCGTTGCGCAGGGTCGCCGGGTCGGCGAAGGCGCCGAACAGCATCGTTTGCGGCGCGAAAGCCCGGTATTGCTCGGTCGACACCGCCAGCGCGGCGAAGGCCGGCTGCCGGTCGAGCGGCGCCAGCTCCGGATGGCCCCACGCCACCATAACCTTCCGCGCGTAGTCGGTTCCAAGTTTCTCGGTCTGCGAGTGGTAGGCGGCCGTCGCGGCCGGCCAGGTGCTGAGATCGTGGTGCAGAGCACTGAGAAAGCGCGCGCCGTAGGCCGCGTTCGCCTCCGGATCGAAGGCCTCGTCGAGCGAGGCGAACGCATGGGGATGGTGCATCAGGTTCACCTGCATACAGCCGACGTCGATCGACTGCACGCCGCGCGCCTGCAAGGCCTCGACCGCCGCGATAGCCTCCGCCTTGCTCTCGAAGAACCGGCCCGTCCCCTCGGCATTGATCGTCCACGGCCAGGGCTGCACCGCGCCGCGCGCATCGGGCCGGCCGCTCTCGACCCGAGCAATCGCCGCGAGGAGCCGGGCCGGAGTCCGCTGCGCCCGCTCGGCCGACGCAATCGCCGCGATGCAAAGCTGTGACGGCCTAGGAATGGGCGCGGTCTCCCGGGCGAGGACTGGGGATACGCATACAATGGTGATGATGAGGGAAAGCAGAAGAAGCGGCCGCATGGGCTTCTTACTGCGCGAAAAAGACGAACAATTCCATCGCGGAATCGACAACTAACCCGACTGCTCAACGGAAGGTGAAAGACCTTCGTAATTTCAACTAAATCTATGGTCCGAACCGGCCGTACCAGCACAATTGCGCGTTCTCCACCGGCAACGATCGGGCCGCATGTACGCCTCGTCCGACCGCACGCGCCATCGTCACGGCGGCCGCGTGTCCGATCGCGGTGAGGTCGGCCAGCGGATCGGCTAGCGCCCGCGCGCCGGTGGCGGCCGCGAACACGGTGTCCCCGTCAAGCGGCGCGTGCGCCGGCAGCAGCGTGCGCGCCAGTCCCTGATGCGCCATGATGGCGAGCCGGTGCGCCTGCGATTTGGTGAGCGCCGCGTCGGTCGCGACCAGTCCGATCGTCGTGCTCGTCGCCCGCCCCCCCTTGACCCGCAACGCGACGTGCTCTGGCCCAAACCGCGCCGGCCAGCCGAGGCCGCCAAACTCCGCGTCCCGCTCGAACGGCGCCGCCCAGAAATGCGGCCCCTCGCCGATCAGCGGCGAGCCCAGCGCGTTCACCGCGACAATAGCCGCCACCACATGCCCGCTCTCCGCCACCGCACTCGCCGAGCCGAGCCCGCCCTTGACGGTCGCGGTCGTCGCCCCGGTGCCCGCGCCCACGCTGCCCAGCGCGAACCCGCCCGCGCCCGCCGCCCGCGCCGCCGCGTAGCCGAGTTCCCAATAGGGCGGCGCCCGGCCCCACTCCTTGTCGCCGCCGTTCAGCAGGTCGAACAGGATCGCCTGCGGCACGATCGGCACCCGCGCGCCGCCGATCGAAAACCCCCTGCCCGCCTCGCGCAGCGCCGCCTGCGCGCCGCCCGCGGCATCGAGCCCGAAGGCCGAGCCGCCCGACAACACGATCGCATCCACTTGCTGCACGGTCATCGCCGGGTCGAGCAGCCCGATGTCCCGGCCGCCCGGCGCGCCGCCGAACACCGCGGCCGATGCGGTCGCCGGCCGGTCGAACAGGATCGCCGTCACGCCCGAGCCAAGCGCGAGGTCGGTCGCATGCCCGACCGCGAGGCCCGGCACGTCGGTCAGCAGGTTCAACGGCGCTTGCGTCACTCGTAGAGCAGGTGCAGCCCGAGCGCGAACACCGCGACCACGAGGACAGCCAGCACCCAGGCGCCGATCCCGAGCCCGGCTTGCCGCCCGGATGTCCGCCATCCATCGGGTCGCCCGGCCCGCCCGTCCGCTGCCGCATCGAGACGTTCGTGAGCCTTCATGGCACCACCGCCTTCCGCCGCCTGCCCCGAGCATGGTCCCGAAACGGGCTCCGATGCAATCTTACCTCGGACGTAATTGTTCAAAACCGGGTGGTTCCGCATCCTCCCTCGCGGCCAGCACGAACCAGGGAGAACGGATCATGGGTGCGCTAGACGGCAAGGTGGCGATCGTCACCGGCGGCAGCAGCGGGATCGGCGCCAGCATGAATTGACCGGCGGCTCACTCTCCCTCTCCCGCGCTTGCGGGAGAGAGCCGGGGTAAGGGCCGCGCTCAGCCGAACGCGCCGACCTCGTGCGTCACCGCCGTCGCGATCTCGCGCACCAGGGCG
Source organism: uncultured Alphaproteobacteria bacterium (assembly GCA_963795435.1). Lineage (GTDB taxonomy): Bacteria > Pseudomonadota > Alphaproteobacteria > Acetobacterales > Acetobacteraceae > JAFKFI01. The sequence goes on along the minus strand of CAWCHV010000006.1, from coordinate 236,644 downwards.
AACAGCCGGCGGATCGGGTCGAAGATCTCCGCGTGCTCGCGCGCGTAGGCGTCGGTCTCGCGCGGCGCGCGCGGCTCGGCGTAGTCGCACTCGGCGGACGGATCGGGCGATGCCGGAAAGATTTCCGCCAACGCCGCCAACGCCGCCTCGACGTCGAGCCGCAGGAAGGCTGCGTCGAGCATCGTCCTGGTTACGTTGTGACGCGGAGAAAAGTCGGGTATCTCAGTGCTTAGTAGCCATATTCTCTGGATCAACGAGAGCCGTACCGCGTGCAGGAGCACCTCGCGCGGCTGCATGTGCGGGGCGTCGGGCCAGGTCGCGCGCAGCGCCAGGTGATCGGACTGGATGCGCCGGAACATCGATTGCACCGCCGCCCAGATGTCCAGACGCTCCAGCGCGCGCGCCACCGCGACCAGCGCCTCCCGCCGCCCCGGACGGCGCGTGTTTGCCGCGCGGTCGAGCCAGGAGCCCGGATCGAGCGTCGCCGTCACGGCGCGCAGCACGTCGAGATCGGAATGCGCCAATCCGTGCGTCGCCAAGTCGAGCGCGCGGCGGAAACGGCGGCTGTTCTCCCGCATCTCGCCGAATATCTCCGGGTGGCGCGCCGCCGCGGCACCCAGCCCTTGCAGCGTGTTGGCGCACCAGCCGAGCTGCTGCAAAATCGCGTTGTTGGGGATCGCGCGCAGCTCGCGCGGATGGCGGATGCGCGCCGCCTCGGCCATTCCCTCCGACTGTCGCGCGGCCGGGCGCGAGCCGGTGCTGTCGAGCAGCGCCGGGCCGAACGCGCCGAGCAACGCGCCGTATCCCGCGTCGTCGACCAGCGCCTCCATGCCCTGCCGGATGGTGGCGAAGAAATCCGCGACGAAATCCGGGTCGGCATACACCGGGTCCTCGATCGGCCCGGCGGCGGGATGGAAGCTGTGCTCGGCGATGCGCGCGACAGTCGCGAGCGCCAGTTGCGGCGTGCCGAACAGCAGGTAGCCGTCGCCCCCCTGAAACGCGCTCTCCTCGCGCACCGTGAGCCCCGCCTTGTTGAGCGCCTGCCGGCTCGCGGTCGGCGAGAGATATTTCAGCCGGTCGTTGAGCGAGCCGGGATGCCCGCCCCGGCCGATGCTCTCGCCGTGCGTGTCGAACAGAACCACTTCGACGCCGGTGACGCCGAAACGGGCCAAGGTGTCGGCGATCTTCAGACGCAGCCGCTCGATCAGATAGCTCGCGGCGAGCTGTCCGACATAGCGCCCGCTATCCGAGTAGCCGAATTGCAAGGCGAGCCGGCCGGTCTGGCGCAGATAGTCGCGGTAGTGCGGGCTGCGCAGCGCCTCCTCCAGCACCGTCGCCCCGTGCTCCAGCGCCTCCGCGGTCTCGAACAGCGGGCTGATCTCGATATGCCGCTCGACGCCGAACAGCCGCGCGAGCCAAAGTGCCGCGAGCAGCGTATAGCCGCTCTCGGTCTCGGCGATCAGGAAGCGAACCGGCGCCGATCCGTCGATGTGCTTGACGATCTGCGCCACGGTCATCATCAGCCGCGCCGCCGACGCCCGTTCGACGATCACCGCGCCGAAATCCACCGGCACCGGCTGCACCTTGTCGAGCGCCCCGTTTATCGCCGCCAGCAGCGCGCGGCGATGCGACGGGTCTTCCGGCGGATCGGCGATGCCGAGGCGCTGGCGCACCACGTTGTGCACCTGCGCCGCGTTCAGCCGCGTGTGCGTATGCGCGAGCGACAGTCCGTGCGACGCCAGCCCCGCGCGCGCGACGCAGAGCGCCAGTTGCGCCGCCTCCTCCGCCTGACCGATTGTCTCGCGCAGCAGCGCGAGCAGCGGCTCGGGCGAGACGAGCGCCGCCTCGCGCCGGTCGACCAGCGCGTGCGCGAAACGGGAAACGCTGTGCGGCTCCGGCTGGTCGGGACACGCGGCGATCTGCGCCGCCACCGCGCCCAGCGCCTCCTGCGTCCGCGCGACCAGCGCCTCGGCGCCGTCCACCGCGGCGAACTGCCCGTGCAGGCGCTGCAATTGCAGCCGCTTCATCTCGAGCCGCAGCCGCAGCGTGTCCCACCAGCCGATATCGGTCCGCCCGTCGGTGTCGTAGCCAACCCAGCTCGACAGGATCACCGGGCGCGGCGTGAGGCTGCTCCAGCGATCCGGCCAGGCGTTGCGGGCGACTGTCAGGAAGGCCGCGTTGAGCCGGTCGAGCGCATCGCGGCCGTTGGCGATCGCGGCGGTCGCCTGGGCGAACTCGTCCGCCAGCGATACCGACGCCGGCCGGTGCGACGCGAAGCTCGGCGCCCGCTTGCCGCACGCCGCCTCGGCCAGCGCCCGGCCGATCTCGATGGGCAACGAGAACGTGGGATGCGCGGTGAACACGGCGGCGAAGCGCGTGCGCTCGACCTGCGCGCGATATTCCGCCCAGCGCACCGGACTGTCCGCCGGATCGGGCCGGTGCAGGTGCTCGGCGAGCCCGACCAGCGACGCCGCGTTCGCCTCCGCGTCGGTGCCGCCGACGTATTCGGCGATCCGCCGCGCCCGGTCCTCGAACGCCCGGTCCCGCAGGTGCCGAACCAGCGCGGCAAGCAGCGCCTCGGTGATCTCGCCATTGTCCATTCGTCGGGTGATCGACAGCGCGATGGACAGCACCGGATCGCCGAACGGGTCCTCGGCCCGCCGCGCCGCGACCCCCTCGGTGACGGCCAGCAGATCGCGCGCGACTTCATCGACGGTGGCGTGGGAGAGCGGAGCATCCGGCATACGATGGACTCTGCGCGTCATGCTGCGTTGCGGCAAGAAGTTCGGCGGTCCGATCTTGTTTGGACGATCCGATCTTGCGTTCTGGGCAGCATAGCACGATATTATGGGCAATCCGGCACGGAGGAAGAAATGGTCACGGCAGCCGCGGTGGAGAAGGCGCTCGGCAGGCACCCGGGCGGATCGCTCGGCCTGGCGCGAGCGGTGCGCGAGGGATTGCCGTTCGCCGCGCTGGAACGGTTGATCACCACCGGCGTCATCGACGAGCGCGAGGTGGAAACCTATTTCATTCCTCGCCGCACCTTGTACGCACGTCGCCATAAGGCCACGCTCTCGCGCGAGCAGAGCGACATTGTGGTGCGTCTCGCCCGCATCCAGGGCATCGCGGACGACGTGTTCGGACGACGCGACGACGCCCACGCGTGGCTGCGCGAGAACAACGGCGCACTCGACAATCAGCCACCGCTGGCCCTCCTCGACACCGAGGAGGGCGGCCGGTTGGTCGAGGCCGTGCTGGGCCGGATCGCACACGGCATCGTGGAATAGTGCAAGTCTGGCGGGTCGCTATCGGCCGTTATCCGGCGCTGGATGGTGAAGGGGCGAGACTTTACGGCGGCCGCTGGAACTCGCCCGGCACGCGGATGGTGTATGCCGCGACGCATCTTGCCCTGGCGCTCCTGGAACAACTGGTGCATCTCAGCTCCGCCCGATTGCCCGAGAGTTTTCGCGCTTTCGCCGTCGAAATTCCCGACGACTCCGCCATCGCGCACGCCGGTGCGGCGGACGATCTGGAAGCCGCCCGCGATGCTGGCGATCGCTGGGCCGCGTCGCTCCGCTCCGCCGCGCTGCTCGTGCCGTCGATCATCGTTCCCGCCGCATTGGAGCCGGGTGCCATCCCGGCCACGGAGCGCAACGTGCTGCTCAACCCACGCCACCCCTCGGCCGCCGCGTGGCGCTCGGTCGAGACGTCGTTCCGGGTTGATCCGAGATTGCGGCGGCGGGCCAACTAACCCGCAAAATGCGGCCGCCGCACCCACCTGCGCCACAGGCTCTCGCGCGGCCCGGCCACCAGGCTCGCCAGCCACAGCGCCCCGGCGGCGAGCACGATGGCGGGCCCAGCCGGCATGTCGGTGTGGAACGACAGCAGCAGCCCGAGTACCGAGGCCAGCGCCGCCAGAACCACGGAGGCGCGCACCTGACCGCCCAGCCCGGCGGAGAAATGCCGCGCCGCCACCGCGGGCAGCATCATCAGGCCGACCGACATCAGCGTGCCGAGGGCGACGAAGCCGGCGACCACGCACAACACCACCAGCGCCAGGAAGGCGAGATGCCACAGCCCGCCGCGGCCGCCGGCGGCCGCCATGAAGCCCGGATCGAAACTTTCCAGCACCAGCGGCCGCCAGATCAGCGCGAGCGCCGGAAGCACGATGGTGGCGACGACGGCCATCGACAGCAGCGCCGCGTCGTCGACGCCGAGCACGCTGCCGAACAGCAATTGCGTGAGGTCGATATTGCGCTGCGCCGAGACGATCGCCACACCGGCGGCCAGCGCCAGCAGGTAGACCCCGGCGAGCTGGCTGTCCTCCCGGCCGCCCGTCGTGCGCGCCAGCCAGCCGGCCAGCAGCGCGACGGCCAGTCCGGCGAGCACGCCCCCGAGCCCCATCGCCCAGATCGATAGCCCCGCCGCCGCGGCGCCGAGCGCGATCCCTGGCAGGATGCCGTGCTGCAGCACATCGCTCATCAGGCTCATCCGCCGCAGCACCAGCAACACGCCGAGCGGCGGCCCGGCGACCGAGAGCGCGAGGCAGCCGGCGAGCGCGCGGCGCATGAAGCCGAGGCCGAACGGGGCGAGCAGGAAATCGTGGATCAAGCGGCGGTCCGGCACAGCGCCGGATCAGGCGCCCACGCCTCGACAGCCAACCGGGCACGCTGCCGGTTGGCCGGCGCGAGCGCCTGCGCGGTCTTGCCCCAGGCAATCGGCTCGCGCGCGATCAGCAGCGTCTCGGGGAACTCGGCGAGCACCAGGTCTAGATCGTGCAGCACCGCAATCACGGTACGCCCCTCCGCGTGCCAGCCCCGGATCAGCGCCATGAGATCAGCCCCGGTACGCTCGTCCACCGCGTTGAACGGTTCGTCCAGCAGCAGCACCGGCGCGTCCTGCGCCAGCAGCCTGGCGAACAACACCCGCTGGAACTGCCCCGCCGACAGGCTGCCGATCGGCCGCGCCGCGAACCCGTCCAATCCGACCGTCGCCAGCGCCCGCCGCGCCGCGTCATGCTGCGCTCCGGATAACGCACGGAACGCCCCCGCGCGGCCCCAATGGCCGAGCGCCACGACATCGAGGCAGGCGATGGGAAAGGACCGGTCGAGCGCGCTCGACTGCGGCAGCAGGGCCACTTCCGTGGCGCGCAGACCGCCGAGGTCGATCCCGCCGGAATCCGGCCGATGCAGACCGGCGACGGCCCGCAGCAAGGTCGTCTTGCCCGCGCCGTTGGGGCCGACCACCGCCGTCAGACTGCCGGGAGCGAAGCACCCGGACAGGTGATGCACCGCTGGATGCCGCTCGTGGCTCAGCGTCAGGTTATCGACGCGGATGGCGGGCGGCTGAATCACGCGAGCGCCCAGAAAACCACGGCCCACGTCACGGCGAGCACGGCAACAGCCAGCAGAAGCCGGGCGCCAATCCCGGCGGAGGGGGCGAGCGGGTCGAGCATGGTTACTTTATAACGTCGGGCCCGGCGGTGAGCAAACAGCGCATGGTGCCCTGGGCGAGCGAGGCCCGCGCTCCTATGAAGGGGGCCCATGACCGAACTAGACCCCGACGCCCAGCGCCGCCGCGCGTTGGCGACCCATCGCGCCTTCGCGACGGGGCTGCTGATCCTGATGGCCGTCATCACGCTCGGCACCTACGCCTTGCCGGAGGGCTGGGGGACCGACCTCTTGCAATCGGCGGCCAAGGCCGGGTTCGTCGGCGGCATCGCCGACTGGTTCGCCGTCACTGCCCTGTTCCGCCACCCGCTCGGCATCCCGATCCCGCATACCGCCATCCTGCCGAACCAGAAGGAACGCCTCGGCGCCGCCCTCGGCCGCTTCGTCGCCAACCACGTGTTCACCGGCGAGCAGGTGGCGCGCGTGCTGCACGGCCTCGACCTCGCCGGAATTCTTCGCCGCTTCCTCGCCGATCCCGCCTCTGCCCGCCCCGCCGCCGAAGCGCTGGCGGGGATGCTCCCCAAGATGCTGGCGACGGTCGAGGACGGGCGCGCCCGACGCCTCGCTTCCCGCATCGTCCCGCGTATCCTGGGCGGACCCGCGGCCGGCGCTGTCGTCGCACGCGCCCTGCGCGGCATGGTCGAGGGCGGCCGCCACCAAGAGGTGTTCGGCTTCATCCTCAACCAGTTCAAGACGCTTCTTGCCAACCAGGAGGAAGCCCTGCGCGGCGCCATCGAGGAACGGGTGCGCGAGCAGGGCGGCCGGCTGGTCGGCTGGGCGCTCGGCGCCTCGATCGCCAAGCGCGTGCTCGGCATGGTCAACGGCGAGCTCGACAAGATGAGCCCCGACGGCTCGGAACTGCGCGCCGCGTTCGATGAATGGGTCAAGCGCGAGATCGATCGCATGGAGACCGACCCCGAGCGAGCCGCCGAGATTGGCGCTGCGATCCGCAAGGTAATGGCGCACGAGACCATCCAGGCCTGGCTCTGGGACATCTGGGCGCGGCTGCGGATGGCGCTGGAGGCCGACGCCGCCAAACCGAACGGGCACACCATCGCCCTCATAGAGGGAGCGTTCGCCAATCTCGGCGGGATGCTGCAATCCGATCCGGCGGTGCGGGACCGGGTCCAAGGCGCCACCGAGCACATTCTCGCTGGCCTGCTCCCCGCCGCGCAGGTGCATCTTTCCGATTTCATCGCCCGAGCTGTCGCCAGTTGGGACGCGGCGACCATCACCGACAAGCTGGAGCTCTATGTGGGCAAGGACCTGCAATTCGTTCGGGTCAATGGCACTCTGGTGGGTTTCCTGGTCGGCGGCCTTGTCTACGCGCTGCTCCGCGCGACATTCGGCCATGTCACATTTTGATTGAGCGGAGACAAATGACGCCCCCGATCCGCCTCTCCGTGCTCGACCAGTCCACCGTCGTCACCGGCCGCTCGCCCGACAGCTCGATCCGCGAGAGCCTGGAACTTGCCCGGCACTGTGACGCGCTCGGCTACAGCCGCTACTGGCTGGCCGAGCACCACAACTCCGCCAGCATCGCCGGCACCGCGCCGGAAGTGCTCATCAGCGCCATCGCCGCGACCACGCGACAGATCCGCGTCGGCAGCGCCGGAGTGATGCTGCCGCACTATTCCAGCCTGAAAGTAGCCGAGCAGTTCCGCGTGCTGGAGGCGATCGCTCCCGGCCGCATCGACCTCGGCCTCGGCCGCGCCCCCGGCTCGGACGGTCGCACGGCCTTCGCGCTGAACCCGCAAGCCGAGACGGCGGCCGACCATTTCCCGGCGCAAGTGCGCGACCTGCTGTCCTGGCTGGCGGGCGAGAAGCTGGTCGAGGGCCATCCGTTCCGCGACATCGTCGCCAACCCACAGGGCCCGACAGTGCCGGAGACTTGGATACTCGGCAGCTCCGACTACGGCGCGCAGGTCGCGGCGTATTTCGGGCTCCCGTATTGCTTCGCCCATTTCATCACCGACGGTCGCGGCGCCGAGCAGGCGTTTGCCGTCTACCGCCAGACCTACCGTCCGAGCGCCCGCCACCCCGAGCCGCACACGGCGGCCTGCGTCTGGGCGCTCGCAGCGGAGACCGAGGAAGAAGCCGCGCGGCAGTTCACCTCGCGCGCCGTCGCCCGGCTCAACCGCGACCGCGGCATTTTTTCGCCGTTGCTCTCCCCGGAGGAAGCCGCCGCCCAGCCGCTCACCGAGGGCGAGCGGATGCGCGTGGCCCGGGTGCGCGAACGGACGATCCACGGCACGGCACCCGAGGTCGGCGCGCGCCTGCGGGCGCTGGCCGAGGAGCAGGAACTGTCGGAGATCGCCGTGCTCACCACGGTTCATGACCCCGTGGCGCGGCGGCGTTCCTACACGCTGCTCGCCGAGGAGTTCGGGCTAGTAGGCGCGAAAAACGGCGCGCCGGCCGCGCGCTGAGCGCCTGATCCGCCAGAGCTGGATGCGGAACGCCACCCAGGCGATCACGAAGGCGACGATCGCGACCGGAATCAGCGCCAGCGCGAACCATAACACCAGTACCGCCGCCGCCAGCGCGCCGGCCAACACCGCGACCACCAGGGCGATCGCCCCGACCCGCAATGCGAGCGGCGGGCGCGCCGGCGTCCGGAAGCTCCCGTCGGGGTTCATGTCGAGCTCAGGCGGCGGGCGGTTTGGCATGGCGCGGTAGACGTGGCCCGGATCCAGAGCTGCTTCAAGCCCCCGTCGATCACTACAAGCCCGCAAGAACCTGACCGTTGCCCTTCTCCTGCCGCAATGGGTGGAGCGAGCGCGGCTAGCCAAGCACGTTGATCTCATCCCCCGGCCGCACCGTCCCCTCCACCAGCACCGCGCCATAGACACCCGCAAACCCCTCGTGTCCGCGCGCGAGCTTGCGCAGGATCTCCGGGTTCGCCTCGGCGGTGTCGGGGTCGAGGGTGATGATCTTGCAGCGCGGGTCACGTTCGACCACGGCGACCTCCGCGCGCCCACCGATCCGCAGCCGGCTGCCGATGAAACCCTCCTCCGCGAAACCGGCCATCGAGCCGAAATCGGCGTAGACGTTCGCCCGGAAGCGCCGCTTGTCGAGCGTGTTCCCCACCTCCTCGCCGGTCCGCCGCACCGTCTGCATTGAGAACAGCGAGACAGGCCGGCAATCGGTCAGCGCGCGGTCCTCCGACCGCAGCAGCGACAACGTGTGGCCGTCGGCGAGTCCGTGGTTCAGCGCATCGATCAGCGCCGGATCGTCGATTGCGACCACCGCGCCGGAGGGCGTCTCGACATCCACCGCGAAATCGTCGCGGCTCGGATAGACCGGCGTCACGCCCGGCCCGAGGCTCTCCGCCTCCGCGAGATTGACCGGCTTCGTCGCCCGCGAGGCGTGGCGGAACCGGGGCGCGTGTAGCAGCATCGCGGCCTGCTCGCGCGCTGTCAGATAGGGCAACGCCTTTCGGGCGGCCGTATCGCGGAAAGCGTAGATCCGGTCGCCCAACACGCCGCCATAGCCGAAATACGCCTCCGCCAGTTCTTCCCCGCGCATACTCTTGACCGGATAGCGCCAGAGGCTTTCCACGCGCCCGACGACGCTCACGGCGACAATCCCGCGAGCGAGGACCGCACCCCAGCCAGCGCTTCCAGATGCCGCTCGTGGTCGCCGGCGAAGCGCAGCACGAGATGGCTCGCCCCCGCGCGAACGTAGCCCGCCAGCCAGTCGGCCGCGCCAGCAGCCGGCCCGGCGTAGTTGACCTGCCGCGCACGCATCACCGCGGCGGGCTGGCCGTAATAGCGTTCCATGAACGCGCTCAACCGCGCGTCAGCCCGCGCCGGATCGTCGTCGATCGCCAAGGTCAGGTACATCGCCCCGGTCAGCTTCGCGGGATCGCGGCCGGCGGCGCGCGCGATCGCCTGGATCTCCGCCAATTGCTCGCTGAACTGCGCCGCGCTGGGGCCGTTGGGGAACCAGCCGTCGAAGTGCTTTCCGACCCGCTCCAGACTTGCCGGCCCGTTGCCGCCAATCCAGATCGGCGGGCCGCCCGGCCGGTGCGGCATCGGGCCGAGCACCGCGTCGCGCACCCGCCATCGACCGTCCCAATCCACCTTCTCCCCGCTCCAAAGCGCGCGGCACAGGCGCAGCCCCTCCATCATCCGCCCGATCCGCTTCTCCCACGGCACGCCGCAGGCCTCGAACTCGGTGCGGATGTTCGGCACGTCGCTCGCGATGCCGACGCCGAGGATGAAGCGGCCCTCGCTGATCTGGTCCAAAGTGGCGACCTGGTGAGCGAGCAGCACCGGATTGCGCAGCGCCGGCAGCAGCACCGCCGTCCCGAGCTCCATCTGCGGCGCCCGCGCCGCAACGGCGGCAAGCAGGGTCATCGGATCGTGGCGCGGCCGCGCCGTCACCGAATCGCCGACCCAGATGGAATCGTAGCCCAGGGCCTCCGCCCGCGCCGCCAGTTCAAGCAGCGGCGCGGCTTCCGGCCGGCCCTCCATCACTCGCTCGCGGGTCGGCAGCAGGTACCCGATCCTTAAGCTCATCCGTCGCCTCCTGATGTTCCGGAGAAGCAAACTAATTGGCGGCGACCGGCAGGCGATCCTGCTAAGGTCCGTCCTATCGGGCCGGTTGCCCGATCCGCCACGTCTGAGTCCCTGCTCCATGAAGCGGCCTCATGGAGCGTTCTCGATGCGGAGAATTGCAATCATGTTTGCTCGGCCAGTCAAGGCGATGACGGCGCGAAGTACACCGGGCGCCAGGGCCGCGGGCGAGGCGCCCGGAATTGTGCGGGAAATGCTGCGCTCGTCTGGCCATCCGCTTGATGCAGCTACGCGCAATTTCATGGAGCCACGTTTCGGACATGATTTCAGCCGCGTCCGCATCCATGCCGATACGCTGGCCTCGCGGTCTGCCGAGGTGCTCGCGGCTCGGGCGTTCGCCGTCGGCTCCGATATCGGATTTCGGCAGGGCGAGTACGCTCCCGACACGGACACGGGGCGCCATTTGTTGGCGCATGAACTGACGCACGCGCTGCAGCAGGGGGCATCGGCCTCGGCATCGAACGGCGAGCTGGTCCAGCGACAGACCGACGATACGCTCCCCTCCAACATTCCGGCTCCCGCGCCTCCGGTTTTCCCGCCATCGCCGCCGCCCCCGCATGTCGGACCCGATGTTTATATCTGTTGGTCGCCAACCGAGGCCGCGCCGATCGCAAATCACTCCTGGTTCCGGGTCGGTGGTCCCGAACCAAGCCCGGACCACGAGACCTTCAGCTTGTACCCCAGACTCGTGAAGCAGGCGGCCGACGGATCCTCCTGCGCCCAGGGGGTCACGTTCCGCGGCGCCGCCGACGCGGATATCAGCCGGTCGGGAAGCTGTCTGAAGACGCCCCTGAACTACGCTTGCATCGAAACCAATTTCTCCCGATATCCGAGAGGGCTCTACTGTCCACTTGGACCCAACAGCAACACGTTCACAGGCGCCGTCTCGCGCGCCTGCAACCTGCCGCCCAATATCGCCATCCCGGACCTCGTGCCAGGCTTCGATGCCCAGCCGCCGCAGGCCGGCACCTTCGGGCCGGACTGGACCACGATGACGTCGACCGGCGCGCTCACCTGCGGTCCCAAGGATTGCGGCGGCCCCGTCGCGGGCAGCTCGGCATCGGGGGACCAGCCGATTCCGGAAGTCAATGTCGAGGATCTGCCGGAAGCGCCGATACCCGAGGTCAACGTGGAAGACTTGCCGCAGGCCAGGTAAACGAAGTGACGGGCGGCCCGATCCGGCCCGTCATCCACCGGTAGCGGCGGACGTGTTCGGGCCGGCTTTACCGCATCGCCGATGCCGCGCCATGCTTGGCTGATGAGCACCGCCGATCCGATCACCGCCGAGCTGTTTCGCAACGCGCTTACCGCACTCGGCGACGAGATGGCGCTGACCATCTATCGCACCGCCTATTCCGGCGTGCTCAAGAATATCATGGATTTCTCCGCCGCCATCTGCGACGCCGAGGGCCGGCTCGCGGCGCAGGGGCTCAGCCTGCCCGGCCATCTGTGCAGCATCCCCGTCGCCCTCCAGGCGACGCTGCGCCATTTCTCCGGCGACATCGCCGAGGGCGACGTGCTGGTGCTCAACGACCCCTATGAAGGCGGGATGCACCTCCCCGACATCTTTGTCTTCAAGCCGATCTTCCACCAGGGCGACGTGGTGGCGTACGGCGCGACCATCTGCCACCACACGGATGTCGGCGGCCGCGTGCCGGGCTCCAACGCGTCAGACAGCACGGAGATCTACGCCGAGGGCCTGCGCATCCCGCCGCTGAAGTTGTACGAGCGCGGCCAGCCCAACGCCACGCTGTTCCGCATGATCGAGCGCAACGTGCGCCTCCCCGCGCGCGTGTTCGGCGACCTGCGCGCCCAGCTCGCCGCCTGCGAGATGGCCGCGCGCGGCATGGCCGACCTTGTCGCCCGCCACGGCACGGACGGCGTGCGGATGCTGATGGCCGAGACGATGGACTATAGCGAGCGCCTCACCCGCCACTGCCTCGCGGAACTCCCGGATGGCGAGGCGAGGTTCACCGACTGGATCGACGACGACCAGATCGACGTCGGACGGCCGATCCCGCTGGTCTGCACGATCCGCAAGCGCGGCGAGGCGATGGAGATCGACTGGACCGGCAGCGCGCCGCAGGTGAAGGGCGCCATCAACAACACCTGGAGCTACACGGCGGCGGCGTCGTTCACCGCCGCGAAATCGGTCCTCTCCGTGAACATGCCGAACAACGACGGCGTGTTCCGCCCGATCACCGTCATCGCGCCCGAAGGCACCATCATGCACGCGCTGCCGCCGGCCGCCTGTGCGGCGCGCGGGCTCACCGGGTTCCGCGCCGCCGATTGCTGCTTCGGCGCGCTGGCGATGCTCTACCCCGACCGCGTGTTCGCCGCTTGCGAGGGCGGCAACACCGGCATCACCATCGGTGGCTACGACGCGGACAGAAAGCCGTTCATCTACGTCGACTTTCTCTCCGGGGCCTGGGGCGCCCGACCCTGGGCGGACGGTCCCGACGCCAACACCAGCATGTTCGCCAACATGGCGAGCTTCAGCGTCGAAGTGATCGAGGCGGAGAACCCGCTGGAAGTGCTGGATTACGCGATGGTGCCGGACACCGGCGGCGCGGGGCGGTTCCGCGGCGGCGTGGCGCTCCGCCGCACTTGGCGGATGCTCGCCGACGAGGGGATTCTGCAAGTCCGCGCCGACCGCCAGACGCACCGCCCCTACGGCCTGCAAGGCGGCGGCGCCGGTGCCGCCGGCCGCAACGTGCTCGACCCCGCACTTCCCACCGAACAGAAGTTGCACGCGAAACTGACCATGACCTTGCATCGGGGTGAAATATTCCGCCACGAGCTTCCCGCCGCGGGCGGCTGGGGCGATCCGCTCGACCGTGATCTTGTCTCAGTCGCGAGGGACCTGCGCGACGGCCTGGTGACCATCGAGGGCGCCGCGCGCGACTACGGCGTCGTCGCGACCGGCGACCCGCCCATCATCGACGCGGCGGCGACCGAGGCCTTGCGCGCCCGCCTGCGCGACACCCGCGCGCCACTGCTTCCCGTCACGTGGGGCTTGGGAGCATGAGCCTCCGCATCGGCATCGATATCGGCGGCACCTTCACCGATCTCGTCGCCTTCTCGGTGGACGGGCGGGTGCTGACTCGCAAGGTGCTGTCGACGCCGCACGACTACGCCGACGGCATCGTCGCCGGGCTCGCCTCGCTGCTCGAAGAAGCCGGGGACGAGGTCGCCGAGGTGCTGCACGCCACCACGGTCGGCTCCAACACCATCCTCGAGGGCAAGGGCGCGCGCACCGCGCTGATCACCACCGAGGGGTTTCGTGATGTGCTGGAAATCCGCGACCTGCGAATGCCGCGGCTCTACGACATGCACTGGAGCAAGCCGCCCGCGCTGGTCGAGCGGCGACTGCGGCTCGAAATCCGCGAGAAGATCGCCCCCGATGGCGGCATCCGCGTCCCGCTCGACCGCGCCAGCCTCGCCGCCGCGATCGAGAGCCTGCGGCGCGAGCGGGTCGAGAGCCTTGCCGTGTGCCTGCTGCACAGCTACGCCAACCCGGCGCACGAGCAGGCGGTCGCCGAGGCGGTGCGCGCCGCGCTGCCCGATCTGCCGGTCTCGCTCAGCCACGAGATCCTGCCGGAAATCAAGGAATATCCGCGCACCAGCACCACGGTCATCAACGCCTACGTGCAGCCCATCGTCCGCGCCTATCTCGCCTCGCTCGTGACCCGCCTGCGCGCCCTCGGGATCGGCGCCGGGCTGCACCTGATGCAGTCGAATGGCGGGCTCGCGACCGAGGCGTTCGCCGCGCGCTTTCCCGCCCACATCGTCGAGAGCGGCCCCGCCGCCGGGGTGGTCGGCGCCGCCGCCCTCGCCGCCCGCCTGGGCGAGCCACGCCTCATCACCTTCGACATGGGCGGCACCACGGCCAAGGCCGGGCTGGTGGAGAACGGCGAGGTGCTGCGCTCGGAGGCGATGGAGGTCGGCGCCGGCGTGACCACCGGCGCGCGCCTGCTGGTCGGCGCCGGCTACATGCTGAAGCTCCCGGCGATCGACCTCGCCGAGGTCGGCGCGGGCGGCGGCTCGATCTGCCGGCTGGACGCCGCCGGCGCGCCGAAGGCCGGTCCGGACAGCGCGGGCGCCGATCCGGGACCGGCCTGCTACGGCCGCGGCGGCACCTTGCCCACCATCACCGACTGCAACCTCGTGCTCGGCTATCTCGACCCGGCGGGGCTGGCCGGCGGCTCCTTGCCGGTCGATCCCGAAGCGGCACGCGCGGCGGTGGCGCGCCATCTCGCCGAGCCGATGGGGCTGTCGATCGAGTTCGCCGCGCACGGGATGCTGCGGATCGCCGCGGCGACCATGATGCGGGCGATCCGCGCCGTCTCGGTGGAGCGCGGCCGCGACCCGCGCGATTTCGCGCTGCTCGCCTTCGGCGGCAACGGCCCGCTCTTCGCCGCCGCGATCGCCGCCGAACTCGGGATTCGCCGAGTGATCGTCCCGCCCCTGCCCGGCCTGTTCAGCGCGTTCGGGCTGCTGGTCGCCGACACCGAGCATCACGCGAGCCGCAGCCTGCGCGCTCCCGTGGACACGGCCGATCCGGCGCGCCTGCGCGATACCTTGCGCGAGTTGGAGGACGCGGCGGCCGCGCAACTCGCGGCCGACGGTTTTCTGCCGAGGCAATGCCGGATGCGGCGCTCGGCCTCCGCTCGCTATGTCGGACAGTCCACGGAACTCACGGTCGAGCTGCCCGAGGGTGACGCCGAGGTGCTGCTCGCGGCGCTGCCGGGCTTGTTCGCCGAGGCGCACGCCCGGGTCTACGGGTTCCGCGCGCCGGAGGAGGAGCCGGTGGAGTTGGTCGGGGTCGGCATCATCGCGCGCGGCGTCCCGGACGCCTCCCGCCTGCCGCCCAGCATCACGCCGCTTCGCGCCGGAGCGCCGGCGAGCCGACGCGCCTGGCTGGATGGTCCCGGCTGGACCACGCTGCCGGTGATCGACCGCGCTGCGCTCGGGTCCGGCCAGCGGTCGGGGCCGCTGATCGTGCAGGAGTACGACGCCACCTGTCTGGTGCCGCCGGGTGCGACGGCCACCCTGGACGGGTTCGGCAATATCGTGTTGACCTTGGATTGAGGCCTGTTGCCGACACCGCGAGCCGGCGGACAAATTGGAAACCGGGTCCCGCAGATGTCCGGCAAATAAGGGCAATGCGCCGATGGCGATTCCATGAGCGATGAGCGGCCGGGACCCGACTTCCTCGCCCGTGGCGGTGAGACGGGCGCCCTGATGAGCTCCTAGGATTGAAGCGAACTCGATCCTGTATTGCGCGGCCCCGATCATGTTTTCGAACTCACCAACGCCTCGTACCGGCAAATGATCGGAGATCGCGATTTCATCGGCAGGCTGGTACGGGCGGTCATCCCCGAAACCGAGGGCGTCGATGTGACGGATTGCGTAAGCAGGCTCTGTCGCTTGCGCTCGCCATCAACGAGCTGGCCACCAAACCCACGGACGCGCCGACGGCGAAAAGCCCAGCGATCGGCGGCATCGGGAGCCGTTACGTCTTGGCGTTCGCCTGCATCAGCATCTCGCGCGGCAGCCAGGCGCGCGTCACCTTCCAGGTAGCGTGCCGCAGCTGGAACTCGATGCGGATCGGCTGCTCGCCTGGTGCGGCACCTGGCCGGCGCAGCAGCACCAGGAAGCTTGTCGGCCCGTCGAAGAACGCCCAGGCGATGCTCGGATTGGCCTCTGCCGGGAACCGAGCCGCCTCCTTGTCAGTCGCGGCGCCGCGCGCCGCCGAGACAAGCGCCTGCGGGTTGACGTTCTCGTCCACCGCGTTCCCGGCGATCCCCTGGACGAAGGAGAAGCCGAACGGGGGCAGCCGGCTCTCCCCGCTGGCGACCCGCGCCGTCGGCTGGTCGAACAGATTGTCGCAGATATCTTCCTTGATGCCTTCCCGCACCCCATTCCAATCGACCAGCGTCTCCAACGCGGCGGCGTTGCCGTGCCGGATTGCCTGACCGAGACGGAACAACGTCACGTATGGCCAGACCGCGTACGCGATACAGACGACGGCGACCGCCGCGATTACTCGGTTCCTGCTGCCCACTGCGCCTGCTCCGTTCTGGAACTTGTGGCCATCAACGCCGGATGGGTAAGTCCGTTGCCCGCTTCCAGGATAACCGGAAAGAGTTAAGGATTTGCAAGCACGTCACGCGATCGTCAGCCGGGCTTTCCGGTCACGGAAGCGGCCGGTTGGCCGACCAAACTTTCGTAGATGGCCGCGTCCGTCGCCCCTTCGGTGCCGAACAGCAGCACCCGACTCTCCGGCCCGAGCCCCAGCGCGGCCCTCGCCGCCGGATCCGCGGCCGCCAGCAACAGCGCCGCCAGCCCGGCGGCGCCCGATTCCCCGGTAACGATCCCCGCGCCCGCCAGCAGCCGCATGGCTGGCGCGGCGGCCTCGTCGGGCACCGCCATGAACGCGGCGGCAGAGCGGTCCAACTCCTGCCACGCAAGCAGGCTCGGCTCGCCGCACGCGAGCCCCGCCATGATCGTATCCAGAGTGCCGGGCACCGAGGTGAGCGCGCCGAGTTCGGCGCTGGCCAGCAGGCAGGCGGCGCGATCCGGCTCGGCGACGATCAACGCCGGCGGCGGCGCGAGACGCGCGCGCAACTGCACCGCGA
Organism: uncultured Alphaproteobacteria bacterium; assembly: GCA_963795435.1. Classification (GTDB taxonomy): domain Bacteria; phylum Pseudomonadota; class Alphaproteobacteria; order Acetobacterales; family Acetobacteraceae; genus JAFKFI01. The sequence goes on along the minus strand of CAWCHV010000006.1, from coordinate 219,976 downwards.
CGGCTGCCGCCATCCCGCCTACGCCGGCCTGCACGAACACGTGGCTCGGCGGAGGGCCGCCCCATTGGTCGATCGCCTCGTCGGCCATCAACCGATAGCCCTGCATCACGCGGCGCGGCACTTCCAGATAGCCGGGCCAGGACGTGTCGGAAATCACCGACCAGCCTTCTCCGCGCGCCACCCGGTCTGCCTCGCGCACGGCGTCGTCATAGGTGCCCGGAACCCGGCGCAGCTCGGCCCCGAACTCGGCGATGGCCGCCACGCGTCCGGCGCTGACCACCTCGTGAACGAACACCACACACCGGCAGCCGCACCGCCGCGCGCCCCACGCGACGGCGCGCCCGTGATTGCCGTCGGTCGCACAGGTAACTTTGACGGCCTGCGGCTTGCGCTGCCCGCGCACGAGTTCAGCCACGGCGTAGGCTCCGCCCAACGCCTTGAAGCTGCCGAGCCCGAACCGCCCCGCCTCGTCCTTCAGCCGCACCAGCCCCAGTCCGGCCCCGCGCGCGATCTCCGGCAGGTCGCGAAGCGGCGTCGGGGCGTATTCCGGCCAGCCCGTGATAGCGGCCTTCGCGCGGCGGAATCCGGCGGCGGGCAGCACCACGATCCCCGGCGTACCAGCGCGGGGATTGACGAACAGGCTGAATGGCAACGGACCGATCATGCCCGACCGTGGACCGCGTTGCGTGCCGCCGCAACCGGGTCTAGTCGTCGCGCGACGGGCAAGGCGGAGGGCGGGCCATGCGGATTTCCATCCTGGGCGGCGGCGGGTTTCTCGGCCGCAAGGTCGCCGCGCGCTTGGCGCGCGACGTCCGGATCGGCGACCGGGATATTACGGCGCTCACCCTGTTCGACATAGCCGAACCGCCGCCGCCGGACGGCGCCGCCTTCCCGGTCCATCGGGTCGCCGGCGACGTGGCGGAGTTGCCAGCCGCCGCCATCCCGCCCGGCACCGACATCGTGTTCCATCTCGCCGCCGTGGTCAGCGCGCAGGCGGAGGCGGACTACGATCTTGGCCGACGGGTCAACCTGCGCGGCACCGACGCGGTGATCGACGCCTGCCGCCGCCTCGCCCGCCCGCCCCGCATGGTGTTCACCAGCAGCGTCGCGAGTTTCGGCGGAGGTCAGGACGCGGTGTTGGCGGACGACGCGCGGCAGATCCCCGGCAACAGCTACGGCGCGCAGAAGGCGATCGGCGAGCTGATGCTGGCCGACGCCACCCGCCGGGGCTTTCTCGACGCGGTCTCGATCCGCCTGCCCACCGTCATCGTCCGCCCCGGGCGGCCGAACCAGGCGGCCAGCAGCTTCGTCTCCGCGATCATCCGCGAACCCCTGCTCGGTCTCGCCGCGGAGCTTCCGGTCCCGGACGATTTCGCCGTGTGGGTGTGCAGCCCGCGCCGCGCCGTGGGCTGGCTGCTCCACGCCGCGGCACTCGATACCTCCGCGATGGGGCTCGACCGGAGCGTCAACCCGCCGGGGATCAGCGCCACCATCGCCCACATGCTCCAGGCGCTCGACGAGGTGCGGCCCGGCGCCTCCAAGCTGGTGGCGCGCGTCGCCGATCCGGTGGTCGCCGGCATCGTCGCCGGCTGGCCGGCGGCGTTCGATCCGGTCCGGGCGCACACGCTGGGCTTCGCCTCGCACGAGCCGCTGGTGGAGCTGGTGCGCGCCTTCGTCGCCGACGATCTGGAAGCCACGCGGCGCGACCGCGCTTCCTCGGGCTGAGCCGAGCATACGATCGCGCGTGATTTCGCTTGCGAATCTTATTCTTTTAACGCGAATTTAGCCACAATCAATTTGTATGCGGTTGATTGAATTGCACGCAGGTCCCATGAATGACTGATGGGTCTCGGGGCCATGCTGGCCGCCCGCTCCGATCCGCTGGCCTGGTCTGGACGCCATCCATGACAACTCTACCGGGAGATTCGGCTCTGGTGCCCGACGATTCCGGGCGGCAGTCTGCCGCCAGGCCGGCCCGGCTGCGCCACCGCCGCGCCTTCGGGGAAGCGGTGCTGCACGCGCCGCAGACCTTGCGCGCGCTGGTCCGCGCCGACGAGATCTGGCTCGTTGCCGTGGCCGCGGCCGTGGGCGTCGCCGCCGGGATCATGGTCGCGGTGATGACGATCACCACCTACGCGATCCATACCGCGCTGTTCGACCTGCCCGCCGGCGAGCGGCTCAGCGGCGCCGCCACCCTGGATCCGATCCGCTGCGTCGCGGTCCCGGCGCTGGGCGGCTTGCTGCTCGGCGCGCTGGGGCTGCTCGTAGCCCGCTTCTGGCCGCGCCGTGCGGTGGACCCGATCGAGGCCAACGCCCTCTATGGCGGGCGGATGTCGCTCAACGACAGCCTGATCGTCGTGTTGCAGACGGTGATGTCGAACGGCTTCGGCGCTTCGGTCGGGCTGGAGGCGGGTTACACCCAGATCGGCTCGGCCGTCGCCTCCCGCCTCGGCCGCAGCTTCCGGGTGCGGCGGAACGATCTTCGGGTGCTGGTCGGCTGCGGCGCGGCCGGCGCAATCGCGGGGGCGTTCAACGCGCCGCTCACCGGCTCGTTCTACGCCTTCGAACTGGTGATCGGCACCTACTCGCTCGGCACCTTGGCGCCGGTCGTGGTCGCCGCCATCGTCAGTGTCTCAGTGGTCCAGGCGCTGCACGGCAGCCCGGCGGGGCTGGAGGTGCTCGTTCCCGGCCGGCTGGAGGCGATCGACTACTTCCCCATCGTGCTGCTGGGCGTGCTCTGCGCCCTGGTCGGCATCCTGATCATGCGCGGCGTCACCCTGACCGAGACGCTATTTCGCCGCAGCCGCGTGCCGGCCTGGCTGCGGCCGGGCATCGGCGGCTTGGCCGTCGGCTTGCTCGCCCTGGTCAGCCCGCAGGTGCTCTCATCCGGCCACGCCGCCCTCGCGCTCGGCTTCGACGCACCCTACACGTTGAGCTTCGTCGCCCTGCTGCTGGTGCTGAAGGCGATGGCCTCGGCGATCTCTCTCGGCTCGGGGTTTCGCGGCGGCCTGTTCTTCGCCTCGCTGTTCCTCGGTGCAATGCTCGGCAAGCTGTTCGCCGGACTGCTGGCCGCGGTCTCCGCCGCACACGCGATCCCGCCCGTGGTCTGTGCCCTGGTGGGCATGAGCGGCATGGCCGTGGCGATCGTCGGCGGCCCCCTGACGATGGGCTTCCTTGCCCTCGAGACCACCGGCAGCCTGCCTATGACGGCCGCGGTGCTCGCCGCCTGCGTGGTCTCGGCTCTCACGGTCCGCCGCACCTTCGGCTACTCCTTCGCGACGTGGCGCTTCCATCTGCGCGGCGAGAGCATCCGCAGCGCCGTGGACGTGGGCTGGATGCGCAACCTGACGGTCGGACGGATGATGCGCCGCGAGGTGCGGACGGTGCGGGCCGACACGCCGCTTGCCGCCTTCCGCCGGGATTTCCCGCTGGGCGCGACACAGCGCGTCGTGGCGGTCGATGAGGCGGACCGCTACGCCGGCGTCGTCGTGCTGGCCGAGGCGCACGCCGACACCGAGGGCATATCGCGGGTCAGCGACATCCTGCACTACCAAGACGCGATGCTCTTGCCGCAGATGACGATCAAGGAAGCCGTCGCGATGTTCGAGTCGGCGGAGAGCGACGCGTTGGCGGTGGTCGACGGGCCGGAGAGCCGGCACGTGATCGGCCTGCTGACCGAGCAATACGCGCTGCGCCGCTACAGCGAGGAGCTCGACCGGCGGCGCAAGGAGCTGTCCGGCGAATAGCGCGCTATGGCGCCGCGCGCGCCACGAACACCTGCCCGCTCGCGTATGAAAGCCAGATCCGGTTCGAGCGCAGGTAGTTCATGCCCAACAACCCATCCATGCCAGCACTGGGAAACGCGATGACCGGGAGCACGGGGTCGGGATAGCTCTCCGCCCCGAGGGTGATCTCGCGGAACCGATGAACCCGGGCCGTCAGCTGGTCCGGGCCGACCACCGCGAGGGCGGCCGGCGGATCACGGGCCAGCATTGCCGGGGAAACGCCGGCCTCCTGAGCCGCGCGGGTGCTGACCAGCGAATATTCCGCCCCGGTGTCCACCGCGACCAGGATCGTCACGCCATCGAGCTTCACCGGGATGAGGAACCGCCCACGCACCAGCCGGCCTTGCAGCGAGACATAGGGCTGGGTCCACGGCGGGACGGCGCCCGGGCAGACGGGGTACAGCGTCACCCGGCCGTCCGGCACGTCGATATCGACGTCGAAATGCGCCAGGATGTCGGCGCCCAACAGGCCGTCCGGCACCCCTCCGGGCAAGTCGCCGGTGGAGAAGGAGCCGACGATCACGTAGGGCCGGTCCACCGTCACACGGCCGAGCACGATTTCGTCGGGTCGCGCCGACGCCGTCGCCATCGCGCTGCCCATGCCGCGGATCATCGTCGCGTGACGGAAGTCCCGCTTGAGGCGGATCCGATCGACAAAGGAGGCCAGCAGAACCGTGTGCTCGGCGCCCGTGTCGAGGACCAGAGTCGCGGGCGCGTCGTCGATCGTCGCGGCGACGACCGGGATGTTGCGGCGCATCTCGATCGGCAGTTGCGCCAGGGGCTGCTGCCGACAATCTCCGCCCAGCGGGCCGGCGCACGCGCCGAGCAGCAGCAACACAAGACCGGCGGCGACACGTGCGATCAAGACAATACCTGTCGACCCCGGTTGCCGGGGTGCTGCCGAAGAATGGTCTGGGTTAGGCGCGCTGCTTCAGGATGTCGCGGATTTCCTCGAGCAGGACCTCGCTGCGCGCCGGCGCCGCCTGGCCCTTTTCCTTATGGATCACCTTGGAAACCACCTTCACCAGCCAGAAGACGGCGAAAGCGACGATGATGAAGTTGATGACGGTGTTGATGAACACGCCGAGATTCACGGTCGGCGCGCCGGCCCTCTGCGCGTCGGCCAGCGAGTTGTAGTGCTGCCCGTTGAGCGCGAAGAAGATGTTGCTGAAATCGATGCCGCCGATCGCCATGCCGATCAGCGGGTTGAAGATGTCCTTCACCAAGCTGTTCACGATCGCGGTGAAGGCGACGCCGATGATGATGCCGACCGCGAGATCCACCACGTTGCCGCGGGCGATGAACGCCCGAAATTCGCCTATCCAGCCGGGCGCCTTGGGCAATGTGATCGGTGCTTGCATCGGGCTCGTTCTCCAGGTCGTGCCGCCCGGTTATAGCTGCTCGCGAGCGACGCGCGCCACCTCGTCCGTAGTGGCGCGCCAAATTCCGGGCCGACCCACAATTTGCGTCAAGCTCTCGTGCAGCCAACGGATGCGGTGCGCCTGGCCGGAAATCCACGGATGCAATGTCAGATTGAAAACGCCGCCGCCTTCCTCGTGCAGGAACGCGAACGCCTCCGCGACGCAATCGGCCCAGACCGAAGGCGCGACGCGCCGCAGCCACATGCATTCGAGGTCGTTCCACTCCGGCTGCGGCGGCAGCGCGAGTAGCCTGTCCCTCAGCAGGAATGGCCGATCGTCGTTCGCCCAGTCCGTCGTGTAGGCGAAGCCGGCCTCCGCGAGGAGCGCGGGCGTCCGGGCGGACTGGTTGAAATCCTGACCGCACCAGCCTCGCGGCGCTTCTCCCGCGGCGGCCTTCACCGCGTCGCGGCTCTCGATGATGAAGGCGCGCTCCTCCGCCTCGCTCATCCGGCTGGTGATGCGGCGCGTGGCATGGCTGCCGTGCGCCATGAAGCAAGCGTTCCGGCGACTGCACTCGTCCACGAGTTCCGGGTAGCGCTTCGCCGCCGCCGATCCGAGCGCCACGCTCGGCACCAGGTCGAACTGGTCCAGCACTTGCAGCACGCGGAAGATGCCGACGCGGTTGCCGTACTCGCGCTGACTCCAGGTCAGCCAGTCGGGAAAGTAGGCGCCGAGCGGCGAGGCAATGCGCGGGTCGCGGCTGGCGTGGTCCGGCGGGTTCACCTCCCAATGGTCAAGCATGAGCGTGACGGTCAGCGCGATGCGCGCGCCGCCCGGCCAGACGAAGCGCGGGGCCTGCTCCAGGGTACGAAACGGATAAAGGTCGTGGTCCATCCCCGGTGCGCGGGCTTCGTCACGCGGCGGCGTGCCCTCAGCCATTGGCCGCCTCCCGCGCCGCGAGATGCGCCTCGATCGCCGGAAGATGATTGACGTTGTACCAATCCGCGATCTCGGCGGCGGTGGTCAGCCACACGCCGGGATGCGACAGGATGTATTCCAGCGCGCGGCGGAACGCCCGGATGCGATGCGGCTGTCCAACCCAGTACGGATGCAGTGCGACGCACATCACCCGCCCCTGCTCCGCGCCCTCCTCGTACACGGTGTCGAAATAGTCGCGGATCTGCCTCGCGAACGCCTCCGCCTCTTCGCCGCGCCGATGCAGGATCACGTCGTTGAGATCGACCGAGTACGGCATCGACAGCAGTTTTCCGCTTTTGACCTTGAGCGGAAACGGCTGGTCGTCGTGGTAGAGGTCGGCGGTGTAGTCGTAGCCGGTTTCGGCGGCGAGATCGAACGTGCGCAGCGTGTTGGTGATCGCCGGGCTGAACCAGCCGCGGATGCGCCGTCCGGTGAGGCTCAGATGGATCGCGGCGGCCTCCTGCATCGCCTCGCGCTCCTCGGCTTCGGTGAAGTTCCAGTGATAGCGGGTGTTGTAGATGCCGTGCGACATCAGCTCCCAGCCGCGCTTCTCCATCGCCTCCAGGATGGCCGGATAGTGCTGGATCACCGCGAGATTGAGGCTGACGGTGCATTTCATGCCGAAATCGTCGCTCAGTCGGAACAGCCGCCAGAGCCCGACGCGGTTGCCGTAGTCGCGCTGCGAATAGCCGAGCACGTCGGGGTGCGGCGAGCGCGGCCAGGGGTCACGCGTGCGCACGAATTTCGGCATGAATTCGTAATGCTCGATATTCGGCACCACCCACAGCGCCACGCGCGCCCCGCCCGGCCAGCGCAGCCGCGGCCGGTGCATGACCGGCGAGTAGGCGACGAGATCCGGCTCCATCCGCACACCTTCCCTTGGTTGGCCCTTGGTTGGCCCTTCGTTTGGTTCGGCAACAGCCTAGCCGGTCCACGCATGGAATTGCAGCCGGTTCGACCTCGCTGCCTGCAACCGTGCTGTTCACCGCACGTTCCGGGATCGCGAACGTCGATCTTCGATCCTCATGCGAGGCGGACAATGACAGCGAAATGGCCGATCACGATGGCCGCCCTCGGCGCTCTCGCGCTGCTGGCGGGCTGTGGCACGGGCGAGAAGGAGCGCACGACCGGCGGCGCGGCGGCCGGGGCGGCGACGGGCGCGGGTATCGGCGCCCTGGGCGGCCCCGTCGGCGCGCTGGCGGGCGGCGCGATCGGCGCCGGTGCCGGGGCGGTGACCGGCGCCAGCACCAGCCCAAGCCAGCTCAACCTCGGCCCGCCTCCCTGGAACAATCCGAACGCGCGCGTGCCGACACCGAGTGGCCCGACGCACCCGTAAGCGCCAGTTTCAGGTCGCGCCCGCCACGTAGGCCTTGAGGCTGTCCACCTCCTGGTCCTGCTGCATGATGCGCGCCTTGACCACGTCGCCGATGCTGATCATGCCGATCAGCGCGCCATGCTCGATCACCGGCAGGTGACGGACGCGGCTCGCCGTCATCATCGTCATCGCCTCTACCTCGGTGGTCTGCGGCGTGACGGTGTGAAGCACGCGGGTCATCAGCTGTCCCGCCGACATCTCCAGGGTGCGCGCGCCATTGGCCGCCAGCGAGTGCATCACGTCGCGCTCGCTGACAATGCCGAGCAACTGGTCGGCGGCGTCGATCACCACCACCGCGCCAATGCGCTTCTGCGACAGCACTTGTACAACCTCGGCGATGGTCGCCGTCGGGTTGACCGAGAGCACTTGATAGCCTTTGTGCTTGAGGATCGCTGCAACCGTCATGGCCTGCCCCTCCGATGCTTCGCGCGGCCCGGCTCGCACCGGGCCGCCACGGCTCCGGGCAACAGCTTGCGCCTTGCGTCGGGGCCTCCGCAAACCGCGACTGTGCAGTGCACAATCAGCCGTATCCTCAATGCCCGCCTGGGAGCTCCGCCAGCTCTATCAGCAGGTTGCGCGTGGCACTCGGGTCGATGAAGGCGATCCGGCTGCCGCCATGCCCGTTGCGCGGCGCTTCATCGATCAACCTGATCCCCTTCTCGCGCAATTCGGCGAGCGCGCCATCGATGTCCTCCACCTCGAAGCAGATGTGGAACAGCCCCTCGCCCTGTTCGGGGATCTGGGCGCCGATGTCGGAGTTTCGCGAAACCCCGTCCAGCAGCTCGATGTAGGTCTCGCCCACCGGGAGCATCGCCAGCTTCACGTCGCCGATCCGCTCCTCGTATTCGAGCTTGAGCCCGAACGCCCGCTCCAGCAGCCCCACGCTCGCCTGCATGTTCTTCACCGCCACCGCGACGTGCTCGATCCGCTTGATCTTCATGTTTTCCTCCCCACCGGGACCAGGAGCTTGGGCAAGACCGGCCCGGTCCGCAAGCTCCGTTGCCCGGTGGGAAACCGGGGAGTAGGCTTTCCTGGACCGAGAAAGATGCGAGACGGAGGAAGCGGATGGTTGCGCGGAATGCGGCGCTCAAGGAGCGCTCCGGAGAAGCAGCTGGGCTCTACGACCGGCTCGAGGACCGCATCCTCGCGCGCGACCAGGTGGGCGCCAGCACGGCCTACTACGAGCTGCTTAAATCCGGCCGGCCGATGCCGGAGATCGTCGCCGAGGCCGTCCGCATCCACGCGCCCTACACCCACGTGCCGTACCACGAGCGCATCGACAACGGCTATCCCAACTTCGTCAACAACGACCACTGCCTGCTCAGCGCCCGCGCCGGGATCAATCTCAGCCGGATGCTGCCCGCCGACCTCGCGAACCTGCCGATGGCGCAGACCATCTGGTACATCCCGACCGGGCTCGACATCTGGAACCAGAAGATCGGCAAGGCTCCCGGCCACTACACGCGCGGCTTCAAGGGCACGATCGACAACCCGCCCGCGCCGAAAGTCTACTGGCAGGATCAGCAGGCCGAGCCGAGCACGGGGCCGCTGCGCGACCGGCTCGACCAGTGGATCACGCTCGTGCATCGCGGCGAGGTGATCCCGGCCTACCGCCACTTCCTCGGTCTGATGCAGGACGCGCCGAACCGGCGCGAAGTGCTGGCCGAGCTGGTGTTCGCGGGCATGATCGATGTGCAGGACCGGATGCTCTACAACCGCTCCTACACGACCGGCCACAAATCCTACCGCGCCCGCGCCACGGTCGAGCTGGGCAATTTCGTCGGCTGGGACAACGCGCATGACGTGGTCTATGCCGGCGCGCTCGACATCGCCGTCGGTCCGCGCTGGTATTCCACCTACGAAATGGCCTGCAACGCGGTGACCATGTTCATCCAGGGCGAGAGCCTGCACGCCGTTCCCTACGCCGGCACCACGGAGCGCGAGCGCGAGTTGCTCGGCAACACCGGAGCCCTCACGCAGCAGGAAGCCAATGAGCTGATCGAAATCATAATCCGTCAGCCCGAGCCGGCCTATGTCGAGCATCTCGCGAAGTTGCTGCTCGCCGGCAAGAGCCCGCGCCGCATCGTGGACGTGCTGCAGATCGCCGCGGCGCAGGTGGTGATCGAGACGCAGACCGACACCAATTTCTCGATGCCGCAGCACTGCTACGAGTACTGCAACACGCTCGGCTGGTTCTACGACAATTTCGACCATCCGCAGCGGCTCAAGCTGCTCTGGGTCGCCGCCTCCTTCCTCAACCGCAACGCCCATCACCAGAAGCACAGCGGCGACCTCAACCCCGTCACGATCCGCGCGCCGGGCGGCGCCAGCAAGCTCTCGGGTCAGCAATTGCTCGATCGCGTGGACAGCGCGGTGGGCGACCTCAACGGGCCTGAAGGGTTGGCCTGGACGCAAGCCTATCTCGACAGCGGCGCCGATCGTGCCCCGCTGGTGCGGCGCCTGGCGTTGATGGCGACCCGCATCGGCAACGATCCCCACAACCAGGAGATCGCCCAGTGCATGTTGGAGGATTACGGCAAGAGCACGTCGCCTGACCGCGACCGCCTGATCCTCGCCGCGGCGCAGCACACTGCCGTCCACCGCAAATACGGCGACCGCTTCGAAGCCAGCCGCCGTTTCGGCGAAGCGTTCGGGATCGCCGAGCTGCAGTAAGTGCCAATGAATCTCCGGCACGCGGCGCTCGGCGCCCTGCTGCTCGCGGGCGGCGGATGCCAGAATGCGCCTCCGGCCGCGCCGACGCCGGTCGCATCGGCGCCCTCGGCAGCAGCCGCACCGGCCACGCAGTCGCGATTATGGGCGGACACCGGCGTCGCGTCGCGGCGCGAGCAGGGCAAGGATTGCCCACCGATGAGCTGGGACATTGCGGGGATGTATATCGGCGCGACGATCGGCCTGCGCGGCGTGGTCTGGTTCACTGATGGGTCGGGAACCAGCTCCGCGCGAGGCGCGGCGGGGCCGGATGGCCGCTTCAACCTGACCGTGAGGCCGATCAGCGGCAACGGGCCGCGCGGGCAGGTCAGTGGCCGGCGCCATCCCGACGGCAGCATCGAGGTTCACATGAACGGAACCGGCTGCTCGCACCTCGACACGGTTCTGCCTCCAGGCGCCACCCGGACCTGACCGGGCCGGCTTACGCGAGCGTGATCTGGCGCAGAAAGCTGGAGCGGTTGCCGGCGCTCGCCATCACGAACGACGCGTCGTTGCCGGACAGGATGAAGCGCGCGCCCATCTCGATATAGCGCGGCATGATCGCATGATCGTAGACGCCCGCCATCCCCGTATGCTTGCCGTGCTGCTTCGCCGCCGCGATCATCTTGCGGTAGGCATCCGCCACGCGCTCATGCCCGAACTCCCCCGGAATGCCCATCTCGGCGCACAGATCGTTGGTGCCGATCAGCAGCACGTCGATACCCGGCACCGCCGCGATCGCGTCTGCGTTCTGGATTGCCGCCGGCGTTTCCAGCATGGCGATGATCATCGTCGCCGCGTTCAGGATGCGCGCGCCCTCGCCCACAGTCACCGCGCGCAATCCGTAATGCGGCCCGCACCCGCCGACCGAGCGATGGCCGATCGGCGGATATTTCAGCTCCTGCACGATCTCGCGCGCCTCGCCGCCGCTATCGACATGCGGCACGACGATCCCAAGCGCGCCGTTGTCGAGCATCCGCGTGGCCATCGCGTATTCGCCGTTCGGAATCCGCACGAACGGCGCGATCCCTGCCTCCAGCGCGCCAACCGCGATCTGCGCCGCGGCGTCGAGCGACATGGTGCCGTGTTCGAGGTCGAGAAACAGCCAGTCGAAGCCCGCCGCCTGCATGGCCGGCGCGATCTCCACGCTTCGCGTCAGCCGCACGCCGACGCCGAGCGACAACTCCCCGCGCTCCAGCCTCTCCCGCGCCACGTTCCGTACGTCCGGCATCGCCGCCCCCCTTGCTGCATTTCGCGGCGGGGAATCTCGGCGCCGCGAGCGGGCCGGTCAAGCGATGGGAGGAGTCACGTCTCTTGCGCCAGCCGTACCTTGGTGGCGACCGGTCCGGCGTCACCCTCCTCCTCGACGTAGTGCACCGGATCGCCCTCCTTCAGCGTCGCGAAATCCGCGTTGGTGACGCTGTCACGGTGGAAATAGAGCTGCGAGCCGGTGCTGTTGAGGATGAAGCCGTGATCGGCGCCGGGCGGCAGTTGCGTCACCTGGCCGGCGAGCGCGGACCCGCTCGGCGGGCTGGTGTCCTCGCGCAGCTGAGCCTTGTGGGTCTGCAACTGCCGCTCGGCGGCGCGAAATGCATCCCGCATCGCCGATCGCACGTCCGGATTGGCATAGCGCTGCTTGGCCTTGTGCGGTTCACGCGAGACGGCGAGGTCGCGTCCGCCACGCACCGAGAGAACCACGTGAACCTCATAGAGATTGCCCGTCCGGTGCTGCTGGTGCTGCGCCTCCACCGAGACGCGGCAGCCGATCAGCTGCGGATAGCGCGCCTCCAGCCGGGCGACGTTCTCGCGGATCTCCGCGTCGAGCGACGGCGAGCTGTCGAGGTTATGGAAGGTGATGTCCAGTGGCCGGTCCATTGTGTCTCCACCCGTGGCTTAGCCAATCGGGTACAACACTTCCGGAGCGGGGGCGGTTGCCTGAATGCCGAGATCGCCGACCAGCCTCGATATAGTGCCGCAGCGTTATAGGCGGGACTTGCGGAAGCGCTGACCAGCTCGGCGGTAAAGGGTCGAGGAGCAGGTCCCCGGCATGGCGACCGGGAACCTTCCCGCCGCGATCAGACGAGATCGTACCGATCGAGGTTCATCACCTTGTTCCACGCCGCCACGAAGTCTTTGGCGAACTTCTCCTTCGAGTCGGCGCACGCAAAGACTTCCGCGAACGCGCGCAATTCAGAGTTCGAGCCGAAGATCAGATCGACACGGGTGCCGGTCCACTTCGGTTCGTTCGTCTTCCGGTCGCGACCCTCGTATACCTCGTCCTCGCCGTCCATCCGCTGCCATTGCGTGCCCATGTCGAGCAGGTTGACGAAGAAGTCGTTGGTCAGCGTCTCGGGCCGCTTGGTGAAGACGCCGTGCTTGGAATCTGCGGCGTTGGCGCCCAGGACGCGCAGGCCGCCGACCAGCACGGTCATCTCGGGCGCCGTCAGTTGCAGCAGCTGCGCCCGATCGATCAACGCCTCCTCGTGCATCATGAGCTGCTTGCCGCGATGATAGTTGCGGAAGCCGTCAACGACCGGCTCGAGGGCGGCAAAGGACTCGACGTCGGTCTGCTCGGGCAACGCGTCCATGCGCCCCGGCGTGAAAGGAACCTTCACGTCGAGCCCGGCTGCCTGCGCCGCCTTCTCGATTGCTGCCCCGCCCCCGAGAACGATGAGATCGGCCAGCGAAACCTTCTTGCCGCCAGCGGCCGAGGCGTTGAAGTCCCTCTGGATCGCTTCGAGCTTCTGCAGCACCGTGGCGAGCTGCCCGGGCTGGTTGACCTCCCAATCCTTCTGCGGCGCGAGGCGGATGCGCGCGCCGTTGGCTCCGCCACGCTTGTCGGAACCACGGAACGTCGACGCGGACGCCCAGGCGGTCGATACCAGCTGCGAGACTGACAGGCCGGAGGCAAGGATCTTGGCCTTCAGGGCCGCGATGTCCTGCTCGTCGATCAGCGGATGATCGACAGGAGGAATTGGGTCCTGCCAAATCAGCGTCTCCTTCGGCACGAGCGGGCCGAGATAGCGCTGAATCGGGCCCATGTCCCGGTGCGTGAGCTTGAACCAGGCGCGGGCAAAGGCGTCGGCGAACTGGTCCGGATGCTCGTAGAACCGGCGTGAAATGTTCCCGTAGATCGGGTCGAACCGCAGCGAAAGGTCCGTGGTCAGCATGGTCGGCACACGCTTCTTCGACGGATCGTGCGCGTCCGGGATCGTGGCGGGGGCATTTTTCGCCTGCCACTGGTGCGCGCCGGCGGGGCTCTTCGTCAGCTCCCACTCGTTGTTGAACAGATTGTCGAAGAAGTGGTTGCTCCACTTCGTCGGCGTCTGCGACCAAGTGACCTCCGGGCCGCCGGTGATGGCGTCCGCCCCGAAGCCCCGGCCATGCCTGCTCTTCCAGCCGAGGCCTTGATCCTCGACGTTGGCGCCTTCGGGCTCCGGGCCGACAAATGACGGATCGCCGGCGCCGTGGGTCTTGCCGAAGGTGTGGCCGCCGGCGATAAGCGCGACCGTCTCCTCGTCGTTCATCGCCATCCGCTTGAAGGTCTCCCGGATGTCGTGGGCGGCCGCCATGAAATCGGGCTTGCCGTTCGGCCCTTCGGGGTTGACGTAGATAAGTCCCATCTGCACGGCGCCGAGCGGATTCTGAAGCTGGCGTTCGCCGCTGTACCGTTCGTCGCCGAGCCAGCTTCCCTCCGGACCCCAGTAGAGTTCCTCGGGTTCCCACGTATCGACGCGGCCGCCGCCGAAACCGAACGTCTTGAAGCCCATCGCCTCCAGGGCGACGTTGCCGACGAGAATGTACAGGTCGGCCCAGGATAGCTTCCGGCCATATTTCTGCTTGATCGGCCAGAGCAGCCGGCGCGCCTTGTCGAGGTTCGCGTTGTCCGGCCAGCTATTCAGGGGCGCGAAGCGCTGCTGGCCACCACCGGCGCCGCCGCGGCCGTCCGCGATCCGGTAGGTGCCCGCGCTGTGCCATGCCATGCGAATGAACAGACCGCCGTAATGGCCGAAATCGGCCGGCCACCAATCCTGCGAATCCGTCATCAAGGCGTGGAGGTCCTTGATCACCGCCTGCAGGTCGAGGCTCTTGAATTCCTCGGCGTAGTCGAACTCCTCGCTCATCGGATTGGACAAAGCCGAGTGCTGGTAGAGAGGCTGAAGGCTCAGCCGGCTCGGCCACCAGTCGCGGTTCGTCCTGCCGCTGGTCCGGTGCACGACCGGGCACTTGCCAGCATTCCTGTCTTCCGTAGTTGCGTCCATGCCTTCCTCCGATCGCGTCTCGCTTGTTCCGTCCGGTCCGCAAAGCACATCACCTGACGCGCAAATCGCACGGCTGCGCGATCGCACCCTGCCGACCAAACGACGTGGCGAATGCTAGCACAGCCCCTTCGCGGATGACCATGCGCGCCGGGGCAACGCCACGCACGCCGGCCAGAAGCGCGGCGGCAACGATCCCCGTTTGACTTGCCTCCGGCCGGTTCCTACCCTCGCCCGCAACAACGGGAGGGGGAACACGCCATGACGCGCCGCATTCGGGGCGCCCTGCTGGGCGCGCTGGCCGTGCTGTCGTTCTCGGCCACGGCCGCGGTGCGGGCCGAGGAGACCATCAAGATCGGCTATATCGACCCGTTCTCCGGCTCCTTCGCGCAGGTCGGCGACTCCGCGCTCAAGACCTACAACTTCATCATCGACCACATCAACGCGAAGGGCGGCGCGCTCGGCCGCAAGTTCGAGCTGGTGACATTCGATGACAAGCTGCAGCCGGCCGAGGCGCTGATCGCGCTCAAGAGCGTGACCGACCAGAACATCCCGTTCGTCATGCAGTGCACCGGCTCCAATGTCGGCGCCGCCCTGCTCGACGGCGTGGCCAAGCACAACGCACGCAACCCCGACCGGAGGGTGCTCTATCTCAATTGCGGCGCGCTCGCCAACGAGCTGACCAACGAGCAGTGCGACTTCTGGCACTTCCGCTTCGACGGCAACACCGGCCAGCGCGCCGAGACGCTGGTGCGTGCCCTGCCGAAGACCATCAAATCGGTCTACCTCATCAACCAGGATTACCTGTTCGGCCAAGCCCTCCAGCGCAACACGAAAGACTATCTCGCCAAGCTGCGGCCCGACATCAAGATCGTCGGGGAGGAGCTGGTGCCGCTCGGCAAGGTCAAGGAGTTCTCGCCGTACATCACCAAGGTGAAGGCATCGGGCGCGCAGGCGCTCATCACCGGCAACTGGGGGCCTGACCTCAACCTGATGATGCGCGCCGGCGCCGATGCCGGGCTCGACATCGGCTACTACACCTATCTCGCGCATCTCATCGGCGGCCCGACCGCGATCGGCCCGCTCGGCGAGAACCGGCTGCACACCGTGGTCGAGTTCCATCCCAATGTCCCGGTCGAGCAGAAGAGCGCGGCGGGCGACGCCTTCGTGCAGGAGTTCCGCAAGGACCACGATTTCGATTTCATCGGCATCAACGGCTACATGATGTTCGACATGCTGGCCAAGGCGATCGACAAGGCGGGTTCCACCGACGCGCTCAAGGTCGCGCAGGCGCTGGAGGGCCTGCACGATCAGGACATGATGGGCAACGAGTACTGGATGCGGAAGGACGATCATCAGCTGATGGAACCGTTCTACGAGTTGATCTTCGTCAAGGGAGAGAAATACGATTCCGAGAAGACCGGCCTCGGCTGGAAGACCGAGTTCGCGGTCAGGGCCGACGACCTGGCGCAGCCGACCACCTGCAAGATGAAGCGGCCATCTTCGTAGCCGCCCGAGGTACCCGGCCGAGCGCGACGCTCGTTTGACTCGGCCGGGTGGCCCCCCTACGGTTCCGGCAACGATCAGCAGAGAAGTATTCTCGGGAGTGGAAACATGAAGTGCCGATCCTGGCGCTCTCTGGCGTTTGGCGTGCTCGCGCTGCTTGCCCTCGCGGCCCGCCCGGCCGGCGCCGCCGACACCATCAAGATCGGCTATATCGATCCACTCTCCGGCACCTTCGCGCAGTCGGGCGACCAGTTCCTCAAGGTGTTCCGCTACGTGATCGACGGGATCAACGCGCGGGGCGGCGCGCTCGGGCGCAAGTTCGAGCTGGTGGCGTTCGACGACAAGACGCAGCCGGCCGAGGCGCTGATCGCGCTGAAAAGCATCACCGACCAGAACATGCCGTTCGTCATGCAGTGCAGCGGCTCCAATGTCGGCGCGGCACTGATCGACGGTGTCGCCAAGCACAACGCGCGCAACCCGGACAACCGCATCGTCTATCTCAATTGCGGCGCGCTGGCCGACGAGCTGACCAACGAGCAATGCGACTTCTGGCAGTTCCGCTTCTCCGGCAATGTCGGGATGCGGGCGCAGACCCTGGTGAGCGCACTGCCCAAGGATCTCAAATCGGTCTACCTGCTCAACCAGGATTACCTGTTCGGCCAGTCGATCCAGAAGGACACCAAGGCGCAGCTCGCCAAGCAGCGGCCCGACATCAAGATCGTCGGCGAGGAGCTGATCCCGTTCGGCAAGGTGAAGGATTTCTCGTCCTACATAACGAAGATCAAGGCGTCGGGCGCGCAGGGGCTCATCACCGGGAACTGGGGTCCCGACCTCAACCTGCTGATCAAGGCCGGCGTCGATGCCGGGCTCGACATCGGCTACTACACCTATCTCGCGCATCTGATCGGCGGCCCGACGGCGGTCGGCGCCAACGGGGAGAACCGGCTCCACTCCGTGATGGAGTTCCACGAGAACATCCCCGTCGAACAGAAGAACCAGGCGATGGAGGATTTCGACAAGGGGTTCCGCGAGAAGAATGCGTTCGACTTCTCCGAGATCAATTTCGTCACGATGCTCGAAATGGTTGCCGCCGCCGTCGACAAGGCCGGCAGCACGGATGCCCTGAAGGTCGCCCAGGCGCTCGAGGGGATGCACATGAAGGACCTGCTCGGCAACGACACCTATATGCGGAAAGACGACCACCAGCTTATCATGCCGTATTACGCGGGAGTGTTCGTGCGCGGCGTCAAATACGATTCCGAGCACACCGGTCTCGGCTGGAAGACCGAGGCCAAGGTGGACACCGCCGACCTGGCGCAGCCGACGACTTGCAAGATGAAGCGGCCGACGTCCTGAGTTCGCGGGACGCGGCCCGGAGAACCCGCATGGAGGTGTTCCTCGTCTCGGCCCTGAACGGCCTCGTCTACGGCATGTTGCTGTTCATGCTGTCGAGCGGGCTCACGCTGATATTCAGCATGATGGGCGTGCTGAACTTCGCCCATGCCAGCATCTACATGCTGGGCGCGTATTTTGCCTACGAGACCAGCCGCTTCATCGGCTTCTGGCCGGCGCTGATCGTCGCCCCGGTGCTCTGCGGGCTGATCGGCGCGGCCATCGAGATCTGGGGCCTGCGCCGCGTGCACCACAACGGCCACATCGCGGAGCTGCTGTTCACCTTCGGCCTCGCCTTCATCATCGAGCGCGCGGTGCAGATGACCTGGGGGATGATCCCGGTTCCCTATCGCGTGCCGGAGCTGCTCGATTTCCCGCTGTTCACCATGTATGGCCTGCAATTTCCGGCCTATCGCGGTTTCATGCTGCTGATCTCGGCGGGGATGCTCGCGGCGATCTGGCTGCTGCTGACGCGCACCCGCATCGGCCTCATCATCCAGGCGTCGCTCACCCATCCGAGCATGGTGAGCGCGCTCGGCCATGACGTGCCCCGCGTGTTCACCACCGTGTTCGCCGGCGGCTGTGCACTGGCCGGGCTCGCGGGCGTGATCGGCGGCAACTATCAGACGACGGAGCCGGGCATGGCCTTTGCGATGGGGCCGATCGTGTTCGTCGTGGTGGTGTTCGGCGGGCTCGGCTCGCTGGCGGGATGCTTTATCGCGTCGTTGATCATGGGCATGGTGCAGACCTTCGCCGTGGTGGTCGACGGGTCCCTCGGAGACCTGCTGCGCCCGGTCGGCATCGCGCTCTCCTCCGACAACTTCCTCGGCGAACTGCTCACGATCCCGCTGGCGCGGATCGGCCCGCTGCTGCCGTTCGTGATGATGATCCTGATGCTGCTGTTCCGACCTCGCGGCCTGCTGGGGACGCGCGACACATGACCGCGGGTTCCGAGAAGTCGGGCACGCTGCTCCGCCTATGGCCCTGGCTCGCGGTGCTGATCATCGTGATCGCGCTGCCGTGGGTCTTCTACGACTGGGCGCATCATCGCCAGTCCGGCTTCGTGATCTCGATGCTCAGCCAGATGGGCATGATGGTGATCTTCGCGCTGTCGTACAACATGCTGATGGGACAGGCCGGACTGCTCTCCTTCGGGCACGCGATCTTCTTCGGCCTCGGCGGCTACAGCGCGATCCACATGCTCAACGGCGCCAAGGCCGGCGTCTTCCCGATTCCGGTCGAACTCGTGCCGCTGGCCGCGGGCTTCGCTGGGCTCGGCTTCGCCCTCGTGTTCGGCTACATGGCGACGCGGCAGCGCGCGACGGCCTTCGCCATGATCACGCTCGGCATGGGCGAGCTCATTACGGTGGCCGCGATGATGTTCCACAGCTTCTTCGGCGGCGAGGGCGGCGTCACCACCGACCGGATGATCGATTTCAGCCTGTTCGGCCTCTCCTATGCTTCCGGCCTGCAGGTCTACTATCTCATCGTCGCCTGGACGGTGCTCTCGATCATCGGCATGGCCTTCCTCACCGGCACGCCGCTCGGGCGCATGGCGAATGCCTGCCGCGACAATCACGAGCGCGCGCAGTTCATGGGCTACGACCCGAAGACCGTGCGCTTCCTGCAATTCGCGCTCTCGGGCTTCTTCGCGGGAATCGGCGGCGGGTTGTTCGCGCTGACCTACGAGATCGTCACCTTCGACGCGGTGGCCGCGCCGCTGTCGGCCAACGCGCTGCTGATGGCCTATATCGGCGGCAGCACCGTGTTCGCCGGGCCCATCGTCGGCGCCGTGCTCATCACCTTGCTGCAGAGCGGGTTGAGCCTGTTGTCGAACGCCTGGCTGGTCTATGTCGGCGTGCTGTTCATCGCCATGGTGATGTTCGCGCCCACCGGGCTCACCGGCATCGTCCAGGCGCACAGCCCGATCGCGCGCACCGGCCGGATGGGCCGGCTCATCGTGCCGTATCTGCGGCTGGTGATCCCCGGCCTCGCGGTGATCGTTGGCGTCGTCGGCATGGTGGAACTGCTGTCGTTCCTCACCATCGGCGCGGCGCAAGGCAAGACCCTGGTGCTGTTCGGCCGCACGATCGACGTCAACACCGCCGCACCCTGGATCGTCGCGGCGATCTGCCTGATCGGCGGCGGGATGTGGCTGCGCCTGGAGGGCCGCGCCTTCCATCGCGTCTGGGACACGCTGACCGCCGATCTGAAGGCCAGCACGCCGTGAACGCCCCTCCGTCGAACGCGATCGAACTGCGCGACGTAAAGAAGAATTTTGGTCCGACCGAGATCATCCGCGGCGTCACCCTCGATGTCGCGGCGGGCGAGCGTCACGCGATCATCGGCCCGAACGGCGCCGGCAAGACGACGCTGTTCAACCTGATCAGCGGCCGCTTTCCGATCACCTCGGGCGCCATCGCGCTCAACGGCAGCCGCATCGACGCGCTGCCGCCGCACCGCATCAACCGGCTCGGCCTGTCGCGCAGCTTTCAGATCACCTCGATCTTCCACCGGCTCAGCGTATTCGAGAACATCCGCTGCAGCCTGCTCTGGAATCGCGGCTACCGCTACTCGTTCTGGTCGCCGCTGGCACGGCAGCGCCGGCTCAACGAGGACGCCGAGCGGCTGCTGGAGGAGCTGAACCTGTCGAGCCGTCGCGACGTGACCGCCGGCCTGCTGTCCTACGCGGAGCAGCGCGCGCTCGAGATCGGCATCACCATCGCGGGCGGCGCCGAGGTGATCCTGCTCGACGAGCCGACCGCCGGGATGAGCCATAGCGAGACCGAATACGCGGTTGCGCTGATCCGCCGGATGACTGCGGGCAAGACGCTGGTGATGGTGGAGCACGACATGCGAGTTGTCTTCGATCTCGCCGACACGATCACTGTCCTGGTCTACGGCCAGGTGATCGCCTCCGGTCCGCCGCCGGCGATCCGCGCCAGTGCGGCGGTGCAGGAAGCCTATCTCGGAGCGCTCGCGGCATGATGCTCGAGATCCGGGATCTGCACGCCTATTACGGCAAGAGCCATATCCTGCACGGCGTCGATCTCACGGTGAACGAAGGCGAGATCGTCAGTTTGCTGGGTCGCAACGGCGTCGGCCGCTCGACCACCTGCAAGGCGATCATGGGCCTCGTGCCGCCGCAGGGCACCGTGCGTTATCGGGGCCGGGACATCGCGGGATTGCGCGCCGACCTGGTGGCGCGAGCCGGCATCGGCTACGTGCCGGAGGACCGCCAGATCTTTCCCGGCCTCACCGTGCGACAGAATCTGGAGCTCGGCCTCAAGCGGTCGGGCGTGTTCGGGCGCTGGAAGTTCGACGACGTGTACAAGCTGTTCCCCAACCTCGCCGCGCGCCAGGACAATCAGGCCGGCGTGTTGTCGGGCGGCGAGCAGCAGATGCTGTCGATGTGCCGCACCCTGATGGGCGACCCCGATCTCATCCTCATCGACGAACCGACCGAGGGCCTCGCGCCGCGCCTCGTCGAGCAGGTCGGCACCTTGCTCGCCGAGATCGCCCGGCGCGGGGTGTCGGTCCTGCTGGTCGAGCAGAAGCTCACCATCGCGCTGAAGATCTCCCAGCGGCTCTATGTCATGGGCCACGGCCGCATCGTGTTCGACGGCACGCCGGACGATCTTGCCGCCAACGAGAGCGTGCGGAAGGAGTGGCTGGAGGTCTAGTACGGGCGTGGCCTACCCCCTCACCCAACCCTCCCCCCCAAGAAGGGGAGAGCGACTGTCTGGTGTGTCAAGCGGGTTGGGCGAGTTGGTTTCGGGCATCGCGTGCCTTGGCGTTGAGCTTGGTGAGGAGCTTGTGTGCGAGGGCGACACGGATGACCTTTTTGGGTTTTCCGGCGTCGCTCAGCCTGCGGTGGAAGGCTGCGAAATCCGGGTTGTGGCGGCGCACCAGTTCGGCCACCACGAACAAGATGGACCGCACCCCTTCGCGCCCGGCGCGGACCGCGCGCGGGCCATGTCGCCGGCCGCTGTCATGGGCGATCGGGGCGAGGCCGGCGAGCTTGGCGGCAGCCTTGCCGGACAGGGTGCCGATCTCCGGCAACTCGGCCATCAGGCGTGCCACGGTGCGTCCGGCGACGCCCTTGAGGCTGCGGAACTCGCTATCCAGCGCGGCCCACAACGGATCGGCGGCGATCAGTTCGGCGATGGCGATCTCGAGCTGGCGCATCTGTCGGGACAGCAGAGCGATCACCGTGTCGATGCAAGCCAACACCTCCGGCTGCTCAACCAAGCGGCGCTGGTTGCGCTGGCCGACGCGCAGTTCGGTCAGTTGGCGCAGCCGGGTGACCAGGGCGCCCAGCCGCTTCTGGGTGGCGCTGGCCGGTGCCCTGGCGGCAATGCGCTTCACTTCGGCATACCAGGCGATGACGCCGGCATCGATGCGGTCGGTCTTCTCCAGCAGGCCCATGCCCTCGGCGAAGCGGCGTACCGCACGCGGGTTGACGACCGCCGCCGCGATGCCCTCCGCCCAGAGCAGGCCGAAGGGCATTTGCTCATATCCGCCGGTCGCCTCCATGACGACGAGCTCGACCGCGTGGTTGCGGCAGAACGCCGCCAGCGCCGCGATCCCAGCGTCGCTCCGCGCGAAGCATTGCCCCGGTCCATCCGCATGGCCGATGCGGGCCACCAGGTCGGTCGAGGAGACGTCAACTCCACAGATGGTCTTTGCCACGGTAACCTGCCTTGTCCATGCGACTGGCCATCGAGCGACTGTCCGGTCGTGCGTGACACCGCGCCAGCCGATCCCAATGCTCTCCCGCGGTGGTTGCCTGAGGGCGGACGGGCGTTGGCGCAGCACCCCTTCTGCCAATCCGAAGTGCCAACGAACAGATACAAGGGCTTATCTTCTCCCTCTCCCCTTCTGAGGGGAGAGGGCCGGGGTGAGGGGTCTACAGCGCCGCCTCCGCCGCCACCCGCAATGCCGCCGTCGAGCCGCCGGTCAGCACCATCGTGCGGACCTTGTGGCCCTTGGCGACATCCTTCCACGCCTGCATCCGGTCCTTGATCCGCGCCGCCGGACCGACGAGCGAGATTTCATCGATCAGCGCCGCCGGCACCGCCGCCTCGGCCTCCTTTTTCTTGCCGTCGAGGTAGAAATTCTGGATCGTCTCGGCGGCTTCCTCGTAGCCGAGGCGCTTGGCGAGATCGTTGTAGAAATTCTTCGAGCGCGCCCCCATGCCGCCGATATAGAGAGCGAGCTCCGGCCGCAGTGCGTCGCGGCAGGCGTCGAGGTCGTCGCCCATGCGGATGCGGACATAGGGCGCGTTGTCGAAATCGGCCATCGTGCGGCTGTTGGCGGATTTCTTCATGCCCTCCTCGATCGCGTCGGTGATGAGGTTCGGCTGTTCGGGCGAGAAGAAGATCGGCAAGGTGCCGTCTGCCACCTCGCCCGCCGTGCGCAGCCCGGCCGGCGTGATCGAGGCGGTGTAGATCGGCAGGCTCGGATCGCCGTGCACGATGCTCCTGAGCGGCTTTCCCAAGCCGGTCGCATCCGGCCCCGCATAGGGAATCTGGTAGTGCTCACCCTTGAAGGTCAGCGGCCCCTCGCGCCGGAGGATCTGGCGAATGATGGCGATATACTCCTTGGTGCGCGCCAGCGGCTTGCCGAACGCGACGCCGTGCCAGCCCTCGATCACCTGCGGACCGGACGGGCCGACACCGCACAGGAAGCGGTTGCCCGACATCATCTGCAACGTCATCGCCGTCATCGCGGCACAGGTCGGCGTGCGCGCCTGCATCTGCATGATGCCAGTGCCCGCCCTGATCTTCGTCGTCCGCGCCAGCACCCAGGTGATCGGCGTCACCGCGTCGGTGCCGTAGGCCTCGCCGGCCCAGACCTGCGAGTAGCCGAGGCGCTCGGCCTCGAGCACCTTGTCGATGTCGACCGGGTTGCCCGCGCCAAGCTTGAGCGTGATACCAAGTTGCATGTCGTTACACCTTGTTGAGAACGTCTTCGCGAAAACGCTTCATCGTGGCGAGCGAGGCCTCGACGTCCTGCCCGACGAGGGTGAAATCCGCCGCCACCACGCCGATCTCCTTGAGCGCGCGCAGATCGGCGATGATGTCCTGGTTGCTGCCGGAGAACAGCCGGCGCTCGCCGTCATCGGCCTTCGCCGGCAGCTTTTCCCCGTCCATCGAGACGCGATAGGCGAGGGCCACGTCCGATGGCTTGCGGCCAGCCTTGGCGATCATGCCGTGCAGCTTGTCGATGCCGGCCTTGTAGCGCGGCAGGCTATCGAGCCGGAATTCCGGGTTGGTGCCGATCGGATACCAGCCGTCGCCGAGACGCGCGGTGCGGCGCAGCGCCGGCCCGCTTTCGCCGCCCACCCAGACGGGAATCGGCTTCTGCACCGGCTTCGGCTCGAAGATCAGGTTGGAGAATTTCACATACTTCCCGTCGAAACTCGGATTGGGGCTGGTCCACAACTCCTTGCAGGCGAGGATATATTCGTCGGTCACGGTGCCGCGATGGTCGAACGGCTCGGTATAGAGCGCCTCGAACTCCTCGCGCATCCATCCCGCGCCGATGCCCCAGGTGATGCGTCCCTCGGAGAGCACGTCCATCGTCGCGATCATCTTCGCCGTCAGCACCGCCGGCCGGTGCGGCACCACTGTCACGGAGGAGAGAATGCGGATCTTCTTCGTCTTGGCGGCGGCGAACATCATCTCCATGAACTGCTCATGCCGCTGCGCCCGCGCGCCGGCGGGGAACTCGCCGCTATCCGCGTACGGGTATTTCGCGGCGATCGACTTCGGGATGACCACGTGGTCGCTGATCTGCAACGAGTTGTAGCCCATCGCCTCGCCTTCGACGGCGAGCCGCGACAGCGTGTCCGGCGCGATGAGGTCGCCCGCGGTCGGCAGGTTGAACCCGTATTGCATGAACCCACCCCCTTGCACATTTGCGCGCTTGCATATCTGCCCGCTTGCCTATCTAGGAGACAGGATAGCACATGATTTCGCGTTGGCTTCCCCCGGCGGCCGGTACAGACTGCCGCCGGGTCAGCACCGGCAGGGGGAACGGCGAGGGGCGGACGGCGATGCCGCCGGTCCGGAGCCGCGCTAAGATCACGCCATGACGAGCACCGAGCAGACGATCGACTGGATCAACCGCGCGCCGCTCTCCGAGATGACGCGGCAAGCGGCCTTGCTGCGCGACGAGGGACACGGGCGCAACCTGTCCTACTCGCGAAAGGTCTTCATCCCGCTGACCAAGCTGTGCCGGGACGTCTGCCACTATTGCACCTTCGCCGAGCGCCCACGCGCCGGGCGGCCCGCCTATCTGTCGCCCGAGGACGTGCTGGCGATCGCTCGCATTGGGGCGGCGGCTGGTTGCACCGAGGCGCTGTTCACTCTCGGGGATAAGCCGGAGCTGCGCTACCGCGCGGCGTCGGAAGCGTTGGCGGCACTCGGCCATGCGACGACGATCGATTACCTGCGCGCGATGAGCGAGCTGGTGCTGAAAGAGACTGGCCTGCTGCCGCACGCCAATCCCGGCGTGATGACGCGCGACGAGATCGCGGGGCTGCGCGAGGTGAACGCGAGCCAGGGGATCATGCTGGAAAGCGCGAGCGCGCGCCTCTGCGAACCGGGCGGCGTGCATTACGGCTCGCCCGACAAGCTGCCGGCCGTGCGGCTCGAGACGATCCGCCTCGCGGGCGAGCTGGCGGTGCCGTTCACCACCGGCATCCTCATCGGCATCGGCGAAACCCGCGCGGAGCGACTGGAGTCTTTGCTCGCGATCCGCGATCTGCACGCGCGCCACGGCCATATCCAGGAAGTGATCGTGCAGAACTTCCGCGCCAAGCCCAAGACAAAGCGGGCAGACGCGCCGGAGCCCGACCTCGACGACCTGCTCTGGACCGTTGCTGCCGCGCGGCTGCTGCTCGGGCCGGCGATGAACATTCAGGCACCCCCGAACCTGACGCCCGATTGCTACGAGCGGATCGTCGAGGCAGGGATCAACGATTGGGGCGGCGTGTCGCCGGTGACGCCCGACCACGTCAATCCGGAGGCCCCGTGGCCGGAGATCGAGGAGTTGGCACGCCGCACCGCCGCCGTCGGCAAGGTGCTGGTGCAGCGGCTGCCGGTCTACCCCGAATACGCGCGAGACGCCGATCGCTGGCTGGCACCGAGGATCGCCACGCAGGTTCGCCGCGCGATGGACGCGGACGGCCTGGCGCGCGACGACAACTGGGCGCCGGGCCTCACCGTGCCGCCGCGCGGACAGCTCTCCCGGCTCGCGTCGGTCGATCCCGCCATCGAGCGGATTGTTGCGAAGGCAACGAATGGCGAGCGGCTGAACGAGCCGGAGATCGTGCGCCTGTTCGCCGCGCGCGACGTGGATTTCGACCAGGTGACCGCCGCCGCCGACGCGCTGCGCAAGCAAGTCAGCGGCGACGTGGTGCGTTACGTCGTCAACCGCAACATCAACTACACCAATATCTGCTACTACAAGTGCAAGTTCTGCGCCTTCTCCAAGGGCAAGACGCACGAGGCGTTGCGCGGCACGCCGTACGATCTGGAGCTGGATGAAATCGTCCGCCGCTCGCGCGAGGCGTGGGACCGGGGTGCTACCGAGGTGTGCCTTCAGGGCGGCATTCATCCCGACTACACGGGTGCGACCTATATCGGCATCGCGCGCGCCATCAAGGCGGCACTGCCGGGGATGCACGTCCATGCGTTCTCGCCGCTGGAAGTCACACAGGGCGCGGCGACGCTGGGAAAGACGATCCCGGGCTTCCTGGCGGAGCTGAAGGAAGCCGGTCTCGGCACCTTGCCGGGGACGGCGGCGGAGATTCTCGACGACGAGGTGCGCCGGGTGATCGCGCCCGACAAGATCATGACCGACCAGTGGCTCGGCGTGCTGCGCGCCGCTCACAAGCTCGGTCTGCGCACGACATCGACGATCATGTTCGGTCATGTCGAGACCGCTTCATCCTGGGCACGTCACCTGCTCCGGTTGCGCGACTTGCAGCAGGAGACCGGCGGCATCACCGAGTTCGTCCCCCTGCCGTTCGTGCACATGGAAGCGCCGATGTACCTGCGCGGGTTATCGCGCCGGGGGCCGACAGTGCGCGAGGCGGTGCTGATGCACGCGGTGTCGCGGCTCGCGCTGCATCCGCTCATCACCAACGTCCAGGTCTCCTGGGTGAAGATGGGGCCGGAGGGCGCGGCGCAATGCCTGAATGCGGGCGCCAACGATATGGGCGGCACCTTGATGAACGAAAGCATCTCGCGCGCCGCCGGCACGCAGCACGGCCAGGAATTCCCGCCCGAGGCGATGGAGGCGCTGATCCGCTCCATCGGCCGCACGCCGCAGCAGCGGGACACGCTGTATCGCCCGGTCTCCGCCGAGCGGCGGGAGGTGTCGTTCGGCGCACCCGAGTTGGCGCCCGTCATCCAGACGCCGCCGCGCAAACTGGCGCACGCCTGACCGATCCCAGCCAAGGAACCGACGCATGAGCACGCCCGCCCTGCCGACCGCGCAGCCTGAAGAAGTCGGCCTTTCGTCACCCAGGCTCGGCAAGCTCTCAGAGGTGCTGCGCGCCCGGATCGAGCGCGGCCATATTCCCGGGGCGGTGGCGATCGTGTCGCGCAATGGCCGGATCGCCTATCACGAGAGCTTCGGCGTGCGCGACCCCAATGGGCGCGACCCAATGCCGAAGGACGCGATCTTCCGCATCTACTCGATGACCAAGGCGATCGTTTCCGTGGCAACGATGATGCTTTGGGAAGAAGGAAGATTGCTGCTCGACGAGCCCGTGTCGAAATACATCCCGGCCTTTGCGGGACAGAAGGTGCTCGTCCAGCGCGACGGCACCACCGACCACGTCGCGGTCGGGCGCGACGCGACGATCCAGGATCTGCTGCGACACACCTCGGGGCTTACATACGAGTTCCGCGGCACCGGGCCGGTGCACAAGGCGTATATGGACGCCAAGATCTTCCGCCGCAGCCAGACCAACGCGGACCAGGCGGAGGCATTGGGCAAGCTGCCGCTCCTGCATCAGCCGGGCACGCGCTGGGAGTACAGCCGCTCGACCGACGTCCTCGGCCGGCTCGTCGAGCTGGTCTCGGAACGGAGCCTGGGCGAATTTCTCTCCACCCGCATCCTCAAGCCGCTCGGCATGAGCGATAGCGGCTTTTCCGTGCCGGAAGCGCAGCAGGGCCGCATCGCCGAGGCGTTCGCGAAGGATCCGGAGGGCGGCACTGACGTACAACTCATCGAGGTCCGGCAGAAGCCGAGCTTCGAATTGGGCGGCGGCGGGATGGTGGCGACCACGCTCGACTATGCGCGTTTCCTTCAAATGATGCTGAACGGCGGCACGCTGGCCGGCACGCGGCTGCTCGCCCGCCCAACGGTCGCGCTGATGACGTCCGACCATCTCGGCCCGGTGACGGGTGCGCCTGACCTGCTGCCGCCGGGATACGGCTTCGGCCTCGGCTTCGCCGTGCGGATGCAGGCGGGCATCGCGCCGATGCCGGGCGCGGTCGGCCAGGACTATTGGGGCGGCGCCGCGGGCACGACGTTCTGGGTCGATCCGGCCGAGCGGCTCTTCGCCGTGCTGATGATCCAGGCGCCGGCGCAACGCGAGTTCTACCGCGTGATGTTCCGCGACATGGTGTACTCGGCGATCGCGGACTGACCCCTCACCCCGACCCTCTCCCCCAAGGGGGAGAGGGAGCAGAAAAGCCCTCTCCCCTGCTTAGGGGAGAGGGTTGGGTGAGGGCCGTCTCCCGCTGCTGTCGAGCACCGCGCGCGCCACCCCGGACCCTTCCAGCCAAGCCAGCGTGCGCGTCGGCACGCGCGGCGTCATGCGCAGGAACATCGCGAGATCGGCGGGATGGTCGATGTCCATGCCGATGCCTGACAGATGCAGGACTGTCGGCTCGATGCCGTGCGCTCGGGCGGCGTCGAGATGCGGGAAGAAACTGTCGTCGCCGAAGCGCAGCGGCATCGCGTCCGGCGGCGTCAGCAGCACCGCGTTGGAGCCGCGCTCGTCATGCGCCGCGACGATGGTGAAGGACGGCGCCGCCCGGTGCTCCGCGAGCACCGCCTCCACCTCGGCGGCGGTGATGCGCGGGATGTCGCCGGGCACCTGCAGCATCCCGCCCCTGCTCTCGCGGCGCAGCAATCGCGCGGCGGCCGTCACCGCGCCCGTGTGCCCGTCGCGCGCGCCGTCCGTAACCACGCGCGCGCCGAGACGCCGGGCAAGACGCGAGGCGGCGGGGTCGAGCGTCACGACGAGGATGCCGGCCAGCGACCTCACCCCGGAAAGTGCGTCCAGCACGTCCTCCGCCATCGTCGCGGCGAGCGTGCGGCGCTGCTCCTGGGTCAGCAGCGCGGACAGGCGTTGCTTGGCGCCGTCCACTTCCTTGATCGGCACGACGGCCCAGATGTCGCGCGCGTTGCTCACGCCCGCGGCTCGTCGGCGGCGGCGAGCACGATGCGGGCCAGCGCCTCGCGATCGTTAAGCGTGGACATCAGCGTGCTGGCGAGGAATACGCGTGTTGCGATATTTTCGACCGAACGCGCATCCTCGTGATCAACGACATAGCCATCCAGCAGATCGGCGTATCGTTGGGCGACGCTCGCGGCGCTCACCTCCAGTCCAAGCTCCGCCATCATCTTCGCGGTCGGCCCTTTCACCGCGCGGCCGCCGATGATGGGCGAGACGGCGATCACCGGCGCCGCGCAGGAAACCAGCGCATCGCGGACGCCGGCCAGTGAGAGGATGGGCTCGACGCTGATGAACGGGTTGGAAGGGCAGATCACCACCCCACGCAAGTCACGGCGCTTCAACGCCGACAGGAAATCGGGATGCGCTCGCGCCGCGTCGGCACCCGCGAACGCCAACTGGCGCGTTGCGGGCCGGCATTGCTGGCGGACGAAATAGTCCTGGAAGTCGATCCAGCCCGCCTCGGTCAGCACGCGCGTCCGCACCGGATCGTCCGACATCGGCAGGATGCGCGCAGCCACGCCGAGCCTGCGGCAGAGATCGGCGGTCACAGCGGACAGCGTCTCGCCGGCGCGCAGGCGGCGCGTACGCTCGACATGCGTGGCGAGATCGTGATCTCCCAGCCGGAACCATGTCTCCCCGCCGAATTCCTGCAGCGCCGCCATGAACGACCAGGTTTCGTCCCGTCGTCCCCATCCGGTCTCGGGGTTGGCGACGCCGGCCAGGGTGTACATCAGCGTATCGAGATCGGGCGAAATGCTCAGTCCGAGATGCTCGAAATCGTCACCCGTGTTGGCGACGATCAGCAACTCGTCGCCGGGAAGAACCCGGCTCAGCCCGAGCGCCAGCTTCGCCCCACCGATGCCGCCCGAGAGCGCGACAACCAGGCTCACCTGAACAAATCCTCGGCGGGCGGGCGGATCAATTCGCTGGCGGGCACGACGGGGGCGGTCCAGCGCAGTCCGCGCACCAGCACGACCGGCTGGCCCTCGTCGGCCTGCCCCATGACCAGCCCGGCCGCGGCGGCGATCTCGTCGCCGAAGCCGACCACGGTAACTTCAAGGGTGCGGCCGAAAAGATCGGGCTTGCCGCGCATGTCGACGAGCGCGGGAAGGCCGGCCGAGCCGATCGCGACGCCAACCGTCCCGCGCCGCCACGCCCGGCCGAAGCTGTCGCTGATCACCACCGAGAGGTCCACACCGAAACGGGCGCGCAACGCATCGCGCAGGACGGCGGCGCTGGCGTCCGGGTCGCGCGGCAGCAGCAGAAGCTGATCCGGTCCGCCCGAGGGCGTGACGTTGGAATGATCCACGCCGGCATTCGCCATGACCATGCCGAGCCGGTGTTCCATGATCATCAGGTTGGGCCGGCTGCGCACCACCCGCGTCGATTCCGAAAGCACCACTTCCACGATGCGCGGATCCTTGCCGACCTCCGCCGCGAGACGACGGGCTTCGTCGGACGGCGTGACAGTCGCGAGATCGACGAAGCGGTCTTCCGCTTTGGAGACGATCTTCTGTGCCACCACGAGCACGTCGCCGGTTTGTGGTCGCTGGCCGCTTGTCTCCATCGCCGCGCCGATCAGCGCCGCGAGATCGTCGCCGGCTGCGACGACGGGCAGGCCGGGGATTGCGCGGAGTTCTACGGCGGGCGCGTTAGTCATCTGGAGCGGCACCCCCTCACCCAACCCTCTCCCCCAAGGGGGAAATGGCTTTTCCTTCTCCCTCTCCCCTGCTCAGGGGAGAGGGCCGGGGTGAGGGGGTGTGGCTCACCCGAAACGCTTGCGCAAGCGCGGCAGCACCTGCTCGCCATACAACCCGAGGAAACGCGGCTGGTCCGGGCCCGGAGCGTGGAAAACCAAATGGTTGAAACCAAGCCCATAATAATAGGCGATTTTCTCGACGTGCTCGTCGGGGTCGGTGGAGACGATCCAGCGTTTCGCCGTGCGCTCGATCGGCAGCGCGTCGGCGAGCTTCTCCATCTCGCGCGGATCGTGGACCGAGGTTTTTTCCTCGGGCGTCAGCGCCAGCGCGCCCCAGTGCTTGGTGTCGGCCAGCGCGCGCTCGCGGTCGGTGTCGAACGACACCTTGACCTCGATCATCATGTCGTAGCTCGCCGGGTCGCGGCCGGAATCCTTCAATCCCTGCTCGACGTTGGGGATCAGCGTCTCGGTGTAGAGTTCGCGCGCCTTGCCGCTGGTGCAGATGAAGCCGTCCGCCTGCCGGCCGGCGTATTTCGCCACCAGCGCGCCGGCGGCGGCGACATAGACCGGCACCGGCTTGTCGGGCCGGTCGTAGATCGTCGCGTCCTTGGTCCGGTAGTAGGTGCCCTCGAAGGTGACGTGCTGCTCGGTCCACAGCTTGCGCATCAGGGTGACGCTCTCGCGCAGCCGGGCGAAGCGCTCCTTGAACTCCGGCCAGACCATGCCGGTCGCCGGCACGTCGTTCAGGCTCTCTCCCGTGCCGATGCCCAGCACCACCCGGCCCGGAAACATCGCGCCCAGCGTGCCGAATGCTTGCGCCACCATCGTCGGGTGATAGCGGAAGGTCGGGGTCAGCACGCTGGTGCCCATCACCACCCGCTGCGTACGGGCGCCCAGCGCGCCGAGCCAGGCCATCGAGAAGGGGGCGTGGCCGTCGGTGTGCTTCCAGGGCTGGAAATGGTCGCTGATGAACACGCTGTCGAAGCCGACCTGCTCGGCGAGCACCGAGAAATCCAGCAGCGGTCCAGGGGCGAACTGCTCCGCGGAGGCCTTGTATCCCAGCTTGAGCACGATCGTTCTCCCATCCCGAGGATGCCCGCAAGCTAGGGAGAAAGCCGCCCTCCATCAACCGCCGGCCCGGCGGGCGCCACAGCCATGCAACCTCGGCCGGGATCAGCGGTTGTTGAGCGGGATTATGGCTGCCGCACCACCGCCGCAGGGGAACGACATGTGGATCGTCTGGGTCATCATCATCGGCGCCGTCGTGGGCTTCATCGCCCGCCTCATCTCGCCGTCACCGAACAACCCGCAGGGCTTCATTCTCACGACGATCCTCGGCATCATCGGCGGGGTCGTGGCGACCTATATCGGCCGGGCGATCGGCTGGTACCACCAGGGCGACAGCGCCGGCTTCATCGCCTCGATCGTCGGCGCGGTCATCATCTTGTTCATCTGGCACATGATCGCGCGCAACCGGACCGGCTCAGGCTACCCGCCCAGCGCTTGAACCGGCTCAGCCGAAGCCGAACGGGCAGGCGCCGGCCAGCTCGACCGAAGCCGAACCGAGGCCCTCGAACTCGACCGTGACCGGCTTGTCCGGGCTGGTGAAGATTAACCCCGTGCAACTGCCGGTGGTGATGATCTCGCCGGCCCGGAGATGGGTTCCGGTCTCGATCAGCCGGTTAGCCAGCCACACGACCCCGAGGACCGGGTCGCCGGACGGGTTGCCGCCGACCTGCTCCACCTGGACCTCACCCGCGAAGTCGAGCCGGACGCGCAGCCGCGAGAGGTCGAGCGAGCGCCAGCCCGGCGCGTCCTCGCCCCGGACGAAACCGAAATGCGCGATGCTGTCCGCCATGCCGGCCAATGGCGGCACCGCGCGCAGGTCGACGAAGCGGCTGCTCACCAGCTCGATCGCCGGCATGGCGGCCGCGACCGCCGCCAGCACCTCGTCGCGCGTGTAAGGCTTGCCGTCGCTCCGGCCCGGCAGATCGGCGGCGAGCCGGAGCGCGATCTCGCCCTCGATGCCGATTTGCTGGTCCGCCGCGAAGGGCTGGCGCGCCGGGCTTCGCTGGATGCCGGAGGCGGGCATCGGCGCGCCGGATTGTGGCTTGCCCGGAGGTGCCGCGCATTTCCAGCCGCCGACCGAGAGGCCGAGCAGGCGCATCACCTCGCGTTGGATCGCGAACGCCTCGTCCTCGCTGGTGGGCGCCACGTCGTCGGGCAAGCTGGTCAGCTTCTGTCCGGTGTTTCGCGCGCCGGCCAGGATCTCGGCCGCGCGCATGATCTTGTCGGGCGCATTCATCCGACTGTTTCCTTCCACCTGATCGCGTTTCAGACCAGTATGCGCGGATCGGCCGGCGGCGCGCCAGCCGCTCCTTCGTGCAAGAAAAGCGTGATGAACGGGACCAGACCAATGCTCCGCCGGACGATGCTCGCCGCGCTCTGCGCGCTTCCCGCCCTCCTGCCCGGCCCGTCGGCGCAGGCGAAGGACGATCTCGTCATCGGCGTGTCGCAGTTTCCCTCCAGCCTGCATCCCGATATCGACCCCGAGGTCATCAAGGCCTACGTACTGGATTTCGCCACGCGGCCGCTGACCAGCTTCGACAAGGATTGGAAACTCGTCTGCCTGCTCTGCACCGAGCTGCCGACCATCGAGAACGGGCTGGCCAAATTCGAGGACCGGCCGGACGGCAAGCGCGGCATGGCGGTTACCTTCAAGCTCAAGCCGGATCTCGCCTGGGGCGACGGCCAGCCGGTCACGGCCAAGGACATCGCATTCACCTGGAAGGCGGAGAAAGATCCCGCCTCGGGCGTCGCCAACCCGCATAGCTGGAACCAGGTCGCGGCGGTGGACGTGGTCGACGACCACACGGCGGTGCTGCATCTCGACAAAGTCGATTACCAGTACAACCAATGGGGCGACATTCTCCCCGCCCATATCGAGCAGGCGGCCTACGAGAAGGCCGCCGGGCCGGGCGACTACGGCAAGCAGACCGTCTACAACCGCGCGCCGACCACGCCGGGCCTCTACAACGGCCCGTTCATCATCACCGGCTACCAGTCGGGCTCGCAGATCGTGCTGGAGCCCAACCCGCATTGGGCGGGACCGAAGCCCGGCCTCAAGCGCATCGTCATCCGCGCCATCGAGAACACCGCCGCCTTGCAGGCCAATCTGCTGTCGGGCGATGTCGACATGATCGGCGGCGAGGGCGTCGGCCTCACCATCGACCAGGTGCTCGCGCTGCGGAAACAGCACCCCGATCAGTTCGACTACATCTTCAAGCCGAGCTTGAACTACGAGCACATCGACCTGCGCAAGGACAATCCGATTTTTTCCGATGTGCGCGTCCGCCGCGCGTTCCTGCTGGCGATCGACCGCAAGACGCTGACTGACAAATTGTTCGAGGGATTGCAGCCGGTGGCCGCGACCTGGGTCAATCCGCTCGAACAGAACTATGCGCCGGACGTGCCGCATTATGGCTATGATCTCAAACAAGCGAAGTCGCTGCTCGCCGAGGCGGGCTGGAAGCCGGGGCCGGACGGCATCTGCCGCAATCCGGCGGGCGAGCGGCTGTCCGTCGAGTTCCAGACCACCGCCGGCAACCGGCTGCGCGAGCTGGTGCAGCAGGTATTGCAGAGCCAGTGGAAGGCGGCCTGCATCGAGGTCACGATCAAGAACGAGCCGGCGCGCACGCTGTTCGGCGAGACGCTGAAGAAGCGTACCTTCACCGGCATGGTGATGTACGCCTGGAGCAGCGCCGTGGGCGGGCTGCCGCGCCAGACATTGTCGAGCGCGCAGATCCCGAGTGCGGCGAACGGCTACGGCGGGTCGAACTACACCGGGTTCAGCAATCCGACGATGGACGCCGACATCGAGCGCGCCTCGACCGAGCTCGATCCCGCCAAGCAGAAGCCGATCTGGGCGGAGATGCAGCGCGTCTATGCCGAGCAGCTTCCGGTATTGCCGCTGTTCTTTCGCGCCGAGGCGCACGTCGTGCCGAAATGGCTGAAGGGCTACGCGCCGACCGGCCATAACGGCTACGCCTCGCAATGGGCGGAGTACTGGCATCCCGGCTGATCCCATGCCGAGCAAACCGGCGCCCGTGCTCATAGTTGAGCGCCTGTCGGTGAGTTTTGCGGCCCGCCCCGTTGTGAGTGCGTTGAGCTACGCGCTCGCTCCGGGCCGCACCCTCGGCGTGGTCGGCGAAAGCGGTTGCGGCAAGTCGATGACCGCGCTGGCACTGATGGGCCTGGTGCCGTCGCCCGGGCAGGTCAGCGGCTTGGTGCGCCTCGACGGGCGCGAGCTGATCGGCCAGCCACCGGAGGCGTGGCAGGCGGTGCGCGGCAATCGCATGGCGATGGTGTTCCAGGAGCCGATGACGGCACTCAACCCGGTAATGCCGGTCGGCCATCAGATCGCCGAGGCGATCGTGCTGCATGAGGCAACGGGTTGGAAGATAGCGGAAGAACGCGCGGTGGCGCTGCTCGACGCGGTGGGGATCGCCTCGGCACGGGCGCGGGCACGCGCCTATCCGCACCACCTCTCGGGCGGGATGCGCCAGCGGGCGATGATCGCGATGGCGCTCGCCTGCCGCCCGGCGGTGCTGATCGCCGACGAGCCGACCACCGCACTCGACGTGACAATCCAGGCGCAGATTCTCGACCTGATGCTGGAGCTGCAAGACGAGATCGGCATGGCGATCCAGTTCATCAGCCACAATCTCGCGGTGGTCTCCGAGATCGCCCACGAGATCATCGTCATGTACGCCGGCCGCATCGTCGAGCGCGCGCCGGCCGATGCGCTGTTCGCGACACCGCTGCATCCCTACACGCAAGGGCTGATCGCGACGTTGCCCAACCCCGTTCGGCGGGTCGCCCGCCTGCCGGTGATCCCCGGCGGCGTACCTGATCCCGGTGCCGGCGCGACAGGCTGCCCGTTTGCCGATCGCTGCCCGCGAGCCGACCGAGGCTGCCGCGCCGAGGAGCCGGTATTGCGCGCAGTCGCGCCGGGGCACGAGGTCGCCTGCTTCAAGGCCGCCGCATGACGCCGCTGGTTTCGCTTGACCGCATCAGCGTGCGTTTCCCGGTCGGTGGCGGCTGGTTCGGCGGAAAGCGGCAGTTGAGCGCCGTGGAGGACGTGAGCATCGCGATGATGCCGGGCGAGACGCTGGCGCTGGTCGGCGAGAGCGGCAGCGGCAAGACCACGCTCGGCAACGTCGTCGCCGGCTTGCAGGCGCCGAGCGCGGGCAGCGTGCGGTTTCGGGGCCGGCCGCTCGACCGCGCCGCGCGCCGTTCGATCCAGATGGTGTTCCAGGATCCGTTCAGCGCGCTCGATCCACGGATGCCGGTCTCCGCGATCATCGCCGAGCCGCTGCGGATCAACCGGATCGGCAGCCGCGCGGAACGACGCGCCCGCGCCGCCGGACTGGTGCGTCAGGTCGGGCTGCCCGCCGACGCGCTGAACCGCTATCCGCACGAATTCTCCGGCGGCCAGCGCCAGCGCATCGCCATCGCCCGCGCGCTCGCACCCGATCCCGCGCTGATCATCGCCGACGAGCCGCTATCGGCGCTCGACGTTTCGATCCAGAGCCAGATTCTCAACCTGATGAAAGAGCTGCAGCAGGGCGGAAAGCTGGCCTACCTGTTCATCAGTCACGACATGGCGGTGGTGAACCATCTGGCCGATCGCGTGGCGGTGCTGTACCTGGGCCGCATCGTCGAGACCGCGCCGCGCGCCGCGTTGTTCTCGCACCCCGCGCATCCCTACACGGTCGCCCTGCTCGGCGCGGTGCCACGCATCGGGGGCCGGCGCCCGGGGAAAAGAATTGGCGGCGAGATTCCGAGCGCGCTTGAGCCGCCGCTCGGCTGCGTGTTCCACACCCGCTGCCCCAAGGCGCAGCCGGTGTGCCGGACCGATCCCCCTGCCCTCGCCGCCGTCGCGGGCCGGCCCGGCCAGCACGCCGCCTGCCACTTTCCGGACTGACGCGATGGGCGGCTACATCCTCCGCCGCGCGGCGCAGGCGTTTGTGGTGCTGCTGGTGATGTCCTTCATCATCTACAGCCTCATCGGCCTGATGCCCGGCGATCCGATCGACGTGATGCTATCGACCATGCCGAACATCACGCCCGAGCAGGTGGCGCAACTGCGTCACGTCTACGGTCTCGACCAGCCGCTGATCGTGCGCTACTGGCACTGGCTCGAGGCGGCGGCGCGCGGCGATTTCGGCTTCTCGCGGCTGCACGCGGAACCCGTGCTGATCGTGCTCGGGCCGGCGCTGGCGCAGACCTGCCGGCTTATGCTCGCCTCCTTCACACTGAGCGTTATTCTATCCGTGTCGCTCGGCGTGCTGGCCGCGCTGCATCCCGGCAGCTGGCGCGACACCCTGATCGGCTTTTTTGCCTTTGCCGGCATTTCCGTGCCGGTGTTCTGGCTCGCGTTGGTGCTCATCCTGGTGTTTGCCGTGTGGCTGCATTGGCTGCCTGCCAGCGGCATTGCCACGGTCGGCGCTGGCGGCTTCGGCGACCTGCTGCGCCATCTGGTCCTGCCGGTCGTGACCTTGGCGCTGGCGATCACCGGCCAGTTCATCCGCTTCGTCCGCGCCAGCATGATCGAGACGTTGCGGATGGACCACATCCGCACCGCGCGCGCCAAGGGAGCGGGCGAGCGGCGCGTGGTGCTGGTCCACGCGTTCCGCAATGCCCTGATCCCGGTGGTGACGGTTATGGCGCTGAGCTTCGGCGGACTGTTCTCCGGCGCGCTCATCACCGAGACGATGTTCGCGCAGCCCGGCGTGGGAAAAATGATCTACGACGCCATCCTCGGCAACGACTACAACCTGGCACTCACCGGATTGCTGTTCGCCACCCTCGTCACGCTGCTCAGCAATCTCGCCGCCGACCTCGCCTACGCCTGGCTCGATCCGCGGATCGCGTTGCGATGAGCGCCACCACGGCCATCGCGGTCATGCCCGACGCCGCCGTCGCAAGCTGGCGGCTGCGCTGGCGGCGGTTTCGGCGGCATCGCGCCGGAATGGTCAGCCTGATCGTGCTCGCGTTTCTCCTCGGGTTCGTGCTCGCCGCGTGGCCGTTGCAAGCCGTGCTCGACATCGACCCGAACGCGACCGACCTACTCTCCCGCTACGACCCACCCTCCGCGTTGCATTGGCTCGGCACCGACGACGCGGGGCGCGACGAGTTGCTGCGGCTGATGCTCGGCGGCCAGATTTCTCTCCTCGTAGGCGTGCTCGCCACCGTGACGGGCGGCATACTGGGTATCGCCGTCGGCCTGCTCGCCGGGTATTTCGGCGGACGCGCCGATGCGTTCCTGATGCGCTTCACCGACGGCGTGATCGCGCTGCCGCTGCTGCCGCTGCTCATCGTGCTGGGTGCGGTGGACCTGACCAAGCTCGGTTTTTCCAGCGAGTTCGCGCATTCCGGGGCGGCGGCGTTCTGGCGCGTCGTCATCATCATCGCACTGTTCGACTGGACCTCGATCGCGCGGCTGGTGCGCGCCGCGACGCTGTCGATCCGCGAGCGCGACTACGTGCGCGCCGCGCGCGCCAGCGGCGGCGGCGCCGGGTACGTCATGCGTACCCACATCCTGCCGAACATCGCGACACCGATCATCGTCGCTGGCACGCTGACCATCGGGCGGGTGATCCTGTTCGAGTCAGTGTTGAGCTTTCTCGGCTTCGGCATCGTCCCGCCGACGCCGAGCTGGGGGAACATGCTGAACAACGCGCAGGAACTGGTGACGACGGCGCCGGCGCTGGCGATCTATCCGGGGCTGCTGATCTTTCTCACGGTCATCGCGGTGAATTTCCTCGGCGACGGGTTGCAGCACGCTTTTGATCCGAGGTCGGAGGGATAGCGTCAAAAACCCCCTCCCCTTGCGGGAGGGGGTTGGGGGAGGGGCGCCCCCGCCACCGAGATTTCGGCGTGCGGCTTAGCCCTCACCCGGCCCTCTCCCGCAAGGGGAGAGGGAGAAGAATTACGCCGGCGCGAAAACGTCCGCCTTCGCACCAGACGCCGCGCGTTGCGGCGTCACGGCTGCGGCGAACGCGGCATCACGCTGCAGCACCGGCATCACCCGATCCGCGAACAGCCGCATGTTGAGCTCCGCGTCCTCGTGCGGCATCCCGCCGAAGGAGAACTCCGTGATGAGGTGGTCCATCCCGGTCAGGCGTTGCAGCTCCGCGATCTGCTGCAGGCAGTCATCCGGCGTGCCGACGATCTGGATGCTGACGTAGAACTCGGTCGCCTTGTCGAGATTGGCCTTGTCCTTCAGCTTGGTGTAGGTCTTCGCCATCTTGCCGTAGGACTCGTAACCCTTCACGGTCGCGAGGTGTCCGTCCGAGAAATGATAGTGGTTGTCGATCGACTCCCATTTCCGGCCGAGATAGCGCACCGCCTGCTCGTGCGCCTCGTCGCGACTCTCGGCGCAGGAGATGTTGGTGAGGATCACCGGCGGGCGGGGCGTGTGGCCGACGCTGGCGGCGATCTCGCGGTAGCGGTCGATGTCGGCGGCGGCCTTCGGCCATTCGTTCTGCATCACCACCAGCACGCCGAAGCCGAGCTTGGCCATGATCTCCGCCGATTCCGGACTGACCGACGAGGCGTAGAAGCGCCGCTCGGGATGCGAGATCGGCCGCGGGCGGATCGAGGTGCGCGGGATCTGGAAGAACTCTCCCTGGTGCTCGAACGAGTCCTCGGTCAGCGCCTTCATCACCACCTGCGCGGCCTCGACGAAGCGCGGGCGGGCTTCCTCCATCGGGATGCGGAAGCCGGCGTATTCGACGCTCGCCGCCCCCCGGCCGAAGCCGAACATGCAGCGCCCGCCGCACAAGATGTCGAGCAGCGCGATCTCCTCGGCGACGCGCACCGGATCGTGCCAGGGCAGCACGATCACCGAGGTCCCGAGAGTGATGCGCTTGGTCCGTCCCGCGTAATAGCTCAACAGTTGCGTCGGCGACGGCGACATGGCGTAGCCGGTGAAGTGATGCTCGAGCGCGAACAGCGAGTTGAAGCCCAGCGGTTCGGCGAGGTCGCCGAGCGCCATGTGCTCGGTCATCACCGCGACGTCGGATCGCCCCGCCTGGGACAGCATGTTAAGCGCGATGCCGACTTTCATGGTGGTCCCTCCTCGGACGCGAGGCCAGTCTAGGCGCGGTCTCGCGCGCCTGTCATGGCTCGACGGCGGGGGCCGCGTATTCGGCGTCCGTTACCTTGTTCATCCACACGGTTCCGGCACCGGAGTCGGTATTCTCGGACATCGCGAGGTGAATCATCAGACGGTCCGGCGCGGCGCCGTGCCAATGCACGACGTCGGGCGGAATGACCACCGTGTCGCCGGGGCTGATGACGATGGGCGGCTCGCCCTGCTTTTGTATGCGGCCGACGCCGTAGAGCACGTAGAGCGTCTGTCCCACCGGGTGCGAGTGCCAAGCGGTGCGCGCGCCGGGGCTGAACGAGACCGAGGTGGCGCGCATCCGCGACGGCGCGGAGCCGACCACCACCTCGTCCTGCATGACCGTGCCGGTGAAATTCTCGGTCGGCGCCAGCTTGGTCGGCCGCGCCGATGCCTTGACGACTTTCATGGATGCCATCCTCCTGAAGCGTGGCGGGGCACGAAGTTTGAACCTGATAATCGGCAGGTCAACCGCTCATATAGCCCGAGTTACGCTGGACGCACGCCCACCGTGGAGCATGGCAATGCTACGCAACATCCTGCTGGTCATTCCGATCGCGGCAGTATTCGTGTTTGCCGTCTACTACATGCTGTTCGCCTGGAGCTCGCCTGGCGACGTGGACATGCACCCCAGCGGCTATATCGCGATGACCATTGGGGTGGTGGTATCCTTCGCCCTGGCCGCGGTGCTGATCGCGCTGCTCCTGCGTCGGAACAAGGACGAGGAGTGAGACCGCATCCGACGGCTGCCCGCCCCTACTTCATCCTGAAGCCGCGCCGGGGCCGAGAGCCCTAATCCGGGCAAAAGCTCAGAGCTTGGGGGCCCGGATCCGGCCAAAAGCGGGGATCCGTCGAGCCCGGATCCGGGCAAAAACCCGGAGTGCGAGGAGCCCGGATCCAGGCTGTTTCGAGCTGGTCGGAGCGGCGGGATTCGAACCCACGACCCCCAGTCCCCCAGACTGATGCGCTACCAGGCTGCGCTACGCTCCGACCACTCGGCCCGTTTAGCAGCCCCGGGGGAGCGCTGCAACGCGATCGCCTTACGGAAGCAACCGCCGCAGCGCCTCGAGCTCGCGGAGCACTTCGGTCAACACGCCGCGCAGGCGCTCGGCCTCGGGGTCCGGCCGCGGACGGGCGGCCGCGGCCCGGGGCATCGGCGCGGGCTCGGCCGCTGCCAGGCCCGGCATCGGCAGCTCGGGCTCGAACGGCACTGGCGCCGCCCGCTCGGCGGCGGCGGCGGCCTGCTCGTCGGGAGTGGGCGGTGGAATGTCGTCCGACAGCTTGCCGCCGCCCTCGCGCAGCAGCCGCTGCACGCCCTTGATCGTATAGCCCTGGATGTAAAGCAGATCGGAGATGCGCCGCAGCAGGGAGATGTCGTCCGGCCGGTAGTAGCGCCGGCCGCCACCGCGCTTCAGCGGCTTCACCTGCGGGAACTTGGTCTCCCAGAAACGGAGCACATGCTGGGGGATGTGAAGCTCGTCCGCTACCTCGCTGATGGTGCGGAAGGCGTTCGGCGCCTTCTTCGGCTTGGCGCGGCCCGTCTCGGCGCCGTTCTCGCCACGCGAGTGTGCCGCATCGTCCCGCGCGGCTGGCGGCACGCTCATTCGTCCTCGCCGTGGGCGGGCTGCACGCCGTTGACATGAGCCTTGAGCACGTGGCTCGGCCGGAACACCAGCACACGCCGAGGGAGGATCGGCACTTCCTCGCCGGTCTTGGGGTTGCGCCCGACGCGCCGCCCCTTCTGGCGCACCGAGAACGTTCCGAAGCCGCTGATCTTGACGGACTCGCCCGCCTCCAGTGCCTGGCTCATCCGCTCGAGCACGGTCTCGAGCAGATCGGCCGATTCATTCCGGGACAAACCGACCTGGGTATAGATCGTCTCGGCCAGATGCGCCCGCGTGACGGTATTCATCCCACCACGCTAGGCAGTCCGGGCGGCCGCCGTCAAGAAATACAGAAGGATCAGGCCCTTCGGAGACTACATGGGCACGAACGTGCAGCCCCTCCTTACATGCGGACCAAGGCGGAGCCCCAGGTCAGGCCGCCGCCCAGGGCTTCCAGCAGCACGAGGTCGCCGCGCCGGATGCGGCCGTCGCGGCTCGCCTCGGCCAGCGCCAGCGGAACCGAGGCCGCCGAGGTGTTGGCGTGACGATCCACTGTCACCACCACCCGCTCTTTGGGCAGGCCGAGCTTGCGCCCCACAGCGTCGATGATCCGCAGATTGGCCTGGTGCGGCACCAGCCAGTCGACGTCGGCGGCGGACAACCCGTTGGCGGACAGCGCCAGTTCGACCGCCTCGGCGAGCTTGCCGACGGCGTGGCGGAACACCTCCCGGCCGTGCATCACCAGATGGCCGGGCCGGTCGGGCCGGCCGATCGCCCCGTCCACGTACAGGATGCCCGCGAGGTCGCCCTGGGCGCGCAGATGGGTTGACAACACCCCCCGCTCGGCGCTGCCCGCGCCTTCGCCGGCGGTGAGGAACACCGCGCCGGCGCCGTCGCCGAACAGCACGCAGGTGGTGCGGTCCTGCCAGTTGAGAATGCGGGAATAGACCTCGCTGCCGATCACCAGCACGCCGGTCGCATGGCCCGCGCGGATCATCGCGTCGGCGACCGACAGCGCGTAGATGAAGCCGGCGCACGCGGCGGAAACGTCGAACCCGAAGCCCCTGGTCACGCCGAGCGCTGCCTGTACGTGCAACGCGGTGGAGGGAAATGCCTGATCGGGCGTAGCGGTCGCGAGGATGACGGCGTCCACGTCCTCGGGTCCGGCGCCCGCGTCCCGCAGGGCGGCGCGGCTGGCCTCCGCGCCCATGTAAGCGCAGGTCTCATGCTCGCCGGCGAAATGGCGCTGGCGGATGCCGGTGCGCTCGCGGATCCACTCATCGGAGGTCTCGACCCGGTCGGCGAACTCGGCGTTGGTCATCACGCGATCGGGGAGGTAGCCGCCGACGCCGGCGAGAATGCTGCGGATCTGCATGTTCGACCTATCGGGTCCGGCTATTGAGCGGTGGCGAGACGCGCAGCGTCGCCGCCATTCCTCGCGGCCCCCGGCCGCGCTCCGGCCGGGTTCAGCCCGACCATCTTGGCAAGTCCCTCGCGGATGCGATCATTAAACCGATGCACGACCATATCCATCGCCACATCGACAGCATGGGCGAAACCTTGCGAGTCGGTCCCGCCGTGCGATTTCACCACCACGCCGTTCAGCCCCAGCATAACAGCGCCATTGTAGCGGCGCGGGTCCAGCCATTCGCGCAGCCGCTCCAGCCCAGGCCGGGCGAGCAGATAGGCGATGCGGGAGGCGACGCTGCTGGTGAACACCTTGCGCAGCAAATCGCCGATCAGCTTCAGCGCGCCCTCGGCGGTCTTGAGCGCGACGTTGCCGGTGAAGCCGTCCGTCACCACCACGTCGGTGGTTCCAGCCGCGATGTCGTGGCCCTCGACGAAGCCGTGGAACTGCGGCGCGATGTGGCTCTCCCTCAGGATCTCGGCGGCCTGACGTACCCGGTCGTCGCCCTTCAGCTCCTCCGCGCCGACGTTGAGCAGGCCGATGCTGGGCGCCGTCAGCCCCAGCACCGTGCGCGCGAACATGTCGCCCATCACGGCAAACTCGACCAGGTTGCGCGCGTCGCAATAGACGTTGGCGCCGAGGTCGAGCATCACCACGTCGCCGCGCGCCGAGGGGCCGATCGCCGCCATCGCCGGACGGTCGATCCCCGGTAGGGACTTGATGACAATCTTCGACAAGGCCAGCAGCGCCCCGGTATTGCCGGCCGAGACGATGCCTGCGGCCTCCCCGGCCGCGACGGCGTCGATCGCCACCCGCATGGACGCGCCGCGGCTACGCAGCGCCGCGGTGGGCTTCATCTCGTCGCCGATCACGTCGGGCGCGTGCCGGATCGTGCAGACGCTCGCCGCGCGCTTGTGGCGCCGCAGCAGCGGCTCGATGCGGCCCTGGTCGCCAACCAGCAGGAAGCGCGCGCCGGGATGACGCTCCGCCGCGATCGCCAGACCTTCGACGATCATCTCCGGCGCGCGATCGCCTCCCATGGCGTCGATGGCCAAGGCAAAGGGCGCCAGCGTTGGGGGCTCGGTCAACGGGGACGGACGTGGACTCTGACGCTCGGCGTCAGGCCCGGACGGCGCCCTTCAGCGCCTTGCCGGCGGCCACCACCTCGCGGCCGTCGTAATGGCCGCAATGGCTGCAAACATGATGCGGGCGGCGCAGTTCGCCGCAATTGGGGCACTCCGCGTGTGCCTCGGTCGGCAGCGCCTGATGGGCGCGGCGCATTCCCCGCCGCGACGGCGAGGTTTTTCTCTTGGGAACGGCCATGGGACTGCGCCCCTCCGGTCTGCGTGACACCCGGCCACGGCGAATCCGGGACGCGGACGGTCACAATCTGGCAATAACGTGAGCCGGGGCGTCTAGCAGAGGGTGCGCCCACCCGCAAGGCATCGCGGCTCGGCGCGGGCATCGGGGCCTCGGCAGACATCTCAGTCGCTCCGCCGCAGCGAGGCAAGGCCAGCGAACGGATGCGCCGGCGCGTCGGCCTCGGGTGTGGGGAGCTCGGCATCGGGCTTGCGCGGATAGGGGTCCAAGGCGAGCGCCAGTTGCTCGACGGCGGCCTCGCCGAGATCGAGCGCCGCGCCGGCGTACGGGACCTCATCCTCGGATTCGGGATCGGGATCGTCGCTCTCGGTGCCGTCCGGCACAAAGCGCAAGCGGAAGCACTCGTCCACGACCGCCTCGAAGTCGTCGAGCGAAACCACGCAGGTCCGCAGCACACGAGCCTGCAGGTGGCCCCGCGCCTCGATCACGCGGCGCGTGGCCTGCTTGAGCGAGAACTGGCATTGCAGGGAGGGGATTCCAACCACGAGGAGACGCTCGGCGATCGCGGCGCGTTCCTCCGCACTTGCCTCGACCGTGATGTCGAGCCCCCGGGCG
Source organism: uncultured Alphaproteobacteria bacterium (assembly GCA_963795435.1). Classification (GTDB taxonomy): domain Bacteria; phylum Pseudomonadota; class Alphaproteobacteria; order Acetobacterales; family Acetobacteraceae; genus JAFKFI01. The sequence continues at coordinate 175,290 of CAWCHV010000006.1, read as the reverse complement.
CCGATCCGGTCCAGCGCTAGGGGGCGGTAGAGTTCGGGCTTGTGCTGGCCGGAGCTCATCGGGCCGCTTCCGCCGCCGGCAGGAACCGGGCCTCTCCCGCGGCAAGATCCGCCACGGGCTGATCGCCGAGGTGCGACAACTGCGCGAGAGCGATCCGCGCCAACGCTTCCGTGGCGCCGGCAGCGGTCGGTTCGCCGCGCCAGACGTTTCGGCCGATGGCGTCCGCCAAGGCACCTGGGTCATTCGCGTCGATGGCCGCGTCATAGGCCTGGGCGCGGCCGTGAAAGGCCTCCCACATGGCACGCACCCGCTTGCCCACGGCGAGATCGCTGACCCCCATCTCGCGCAGGTTTCGGTCCATGTCGCCGAACATCGCGTCGAACACCGCCTGCGCGATGGCCGGCCCGGGATCGGGGCACTCGCGAAGCCTACGGATCAACAGTGCGGCGTGCAGCCCAACCATATCGAATCGGCCGTCCAGCGTGTCGGGGACGCCCAGCGTCGCGTAGAAATAGCCCTCCCGCGCCGCCGCCACCGCCGCGCCGTAGAGGCTGAACCCGGCCCGTTCGTGCCGCCCGCGACGGAGCAGCCCCATCAAACCCATGATTTCGCGACGCTCCCTCGGGCAGCCTGCGAACCCGGATGCCCCGTGATTGACATGGCGGGGCTACCGTGACACCCCCCACAGATAGCGCACAGCCATGACGGGTCAATCGAGCGGCCCTGAAAGCGGCGGCGCGCACCGCAAAAATACCGAGGACCGCACCGCTTGCTGATCGCGTCCGTCCCTGCTCGCTTCTCCCGTCTCCGCCAGCGGCGGCGCGTTCCGATCCTATGCCTCCTGCTGCTGATGTCCGGTTGCAGCTTCTTCGAGGCGGCCCCGCAGGTGCGCGGCAACCGGATCGACGCGGACGTGCTGAAGGAGCTGACGCCCGGCACTTCGACCCGGGCCGACGCGACCGCCCTGCTCGGGTCGCCGACGGCCAAGGCCACGTTCGACGACAACCAGTGGATCTATATTGGCGCGCTGACCCGTCCGGAGATCGCCCGCACTCAAGCGGTGCTGAGCCAGGATGTCGTGCTGCTGACCTTCAATGAGCAGGGCGTCCTGCGAGACGTGAAGCAGCTGAACAAGAAGGACGCGCTGCCGGTCGACGTGGTCGCCAGGGCCACCCCCTCGCCGGGCAGCGAAGCCTCGATCCTGCAGCAGCTGCTCGGCAATGTCGGCCGCTTCAGCCCGGGCGGGATCGGCGCGGGGGCCATCGGCAGCGGCAACACCAGCGGTTCCGCGCCGGAAGGCGGCGCACCCTCCGGCGGCAATCGGACCGGAACCTACTGAGCCGCCTCGGCGGCTGACGGCGCCGGCCGGTTGCGCGTCGCCAGATGCCATAGCACCAGCGCGGTGGCCGCGATTACCGGCGGCACGATCGTCAGGTTGAGGGCCATCCAGCCAGCGGTAGCATGGATCGCGCCCGAGGCGAACGCGGTGCACGCGACCGTGCCGAACACCAGGAAATCGTTCGTCGCCTGCACCTTCACCCGCTCGTGAGGCTCATAGACCGTCGAGAGCAGCGCGGTCGCGCCGACGAACATGAAGTTCCAGCCGATCCCGAGCAGCATCAGTGCCAGGAAGAAAGTGAGATAGAGCGAGCCCAATGCCCAGTTGGCAACAACACAGCCCAGGGTGAGCACGGCCCCGACGCAGATCATCTGGTGGGAACCGAAACGCTGGATCAGTCGTCCAGTCACGAAACCGGGCAAGTACATGCTGATCGAATGGGCGCGGATGACGTCGGCACTGGCGTTCACGCCGAAGCCGCACAGCATCATCTGTAGCGGCGTCGAGGCCATCACCAGGTTCATGCTGCCGTAGGCGGCCATGCCCGCGACTACCGCGACGATGAAGGTCGGGCGACCCAGGATGGCGCGAAAGCTCACCCGCACGGTCTGCGGTGGAGGCGCCGGCGGCAACTTCACGACGGTCAGCAGGATTGTCGCCAAGAAGGGCAGGACGGTGAGGCTGAAGTAGGTGCCGAGAAAGATCAGCGGCGGCAGCAGATCGTTGGTGCGCTTGACGATTTCCGGACCGATGATCGCGGCCAGCACGCCGCCCGCCATGACCAGCGCGATCGCCCTCGGGCGAGCCTCCGGTGTGGCCACCTCGGCGGCGGCGAAACGCAGGTGCTGGGAAATGCCGAAGCCCAAGCCACCGGGAATCGCGCCCAGGCAATAGATCAGGAAGCTGCCGCGATAGACCCCGAGCGCGAAGGTCAGGCTGCCGAGGAGCGCGCAGGCGCAGCCCAGGAAGAAGCCCGGCTTGCGGCCGAGGCGGGAGAAGATGATGCCGGCGGGGATCGAGGCCGCCATCGTCGCGGCCATCTGCACCGCCATCGGCAGGGTATTCAGCGTCTTGTCGACCGCGAGCGAGTGCCCGATCAGCGAGGCCATCACAACCTGGCCGGACATCACGGCGTTCATCAGCGCCTGACAGCAGAACAGAAGCCAGACGTTCCGGTTCATGCGTTTCCCCTGAACCGGACGCGCCGGCGACACGCCTAGCGCCGTAGCGGCGGCCGGTCAGAAATGACTCCAGCCGCCGGACGGCAAGGCCATCTCCGCCCCATCCGGACCCCGCACAAAAACACGCGGCGGCCCGCTATGGAAGTGGCCGACCCGGGTGACGGCCATGCCGACCCGCCCCGCCTCCTCGACAAGGGCCGCCTCGCGGTCGGGGGATACCGCCAGCAGCAGCTCGTAGTCGTCGCCGCCGGTGAGGCAGACGGGCAGCCATTCGGCGCCGGCCGCTCGTGCCGGATCGGAGAGCGGGACCAGCCCGGCGTCTATCACGGCGCCCAGTCCGCCCGCCCGGCAGAGATGCCCGAGATCCTGCACCAGCCCGTCCGAGACATCCATGCCGGCGGAGGCGATACCGGCGAGCGACAGTCCCAGTCGCGGCTCGGGCAGACGGTAGCGGCGCAGGAGATGGCCGGACGGGTCCGCCAGCCGACCCTGCCCCACGGCGAGGCCGAGGGCTCCGTCGCCGATCGTGCCCGTCACCCAAACGCCATCGCCGGATTGCGCGCCGACCCGCCGCACCGCCTCGCCGGGCGCGACATGGCCGAGAATGGTGAGCGAGAGGGAGATCGGCCCGGGCGTCGAGGTCGTGTCGCCGCCGAGCAGCGAGACGCCGAAGTGCGTCTGATCTTCGGCCAGTCCGGCGGCGAACCCGGCGAACCACGCGTCGGACGTGCCGCGCGGCACTGAGGCGGTCATCAAGTAGCCGAGCGGCACGGCGCCCTTTGCCGCGAGATCGGACAGGTTCACCCGCAGCAGCTTGCGAGAAACGAGATCGGCCGGGTCGCCGGCCAGGAAATGGACGCCGCAGACCATCGCATCGCAGGTGAGCACCAGCTCCCGGCCGGGCGGCGGGGTCAGCACGGCGGCGTCGTCGCCTAGGTCGAGGCTACCGGGGCCGGCAAGCGGGCGGAAGTGGCGCGCGATCAGGGCGAATTCGGGGGGTACCCCCTCACCCAGCCCTCTCCCCCAAGGGGGAGAGGGCTTTTCTTCCCCCTCTCCCCCTTGGGGGAGAGGGCCGAGGTGAGGGGGTCGGGCTATTGCAGGAACTCGCCAGGCCGCAACAACCGGGCCAGCCGGTCCAGCACGCCGTTGGCCATGCCCGGCTCTTCGCCGGTGAAGAAACCATGCGCCACGTCGAGATACTCGTTGATGACCACCTTGGCTGGCGGCCCGTCGGTCATCAGCAGCTCCGCTCCGCCGGCGCGCATCAGCGCCCGAAGCACCGGGTCGATCCGCGCCAGCGGCCAATCGGCTGGCAGCAACTCGGCCAGCATCCGGTCCAGCGTGTCCTGCTGGGCAACCGCCACGCGCACGATCCGGGCGAACAGTGGCACCAGGGCCTCGGGCGCCCGCCCCTCCTCGAAGCCGCCAGTGCCGGGCAGCTCGCCGAGCCGGTGGCGGACGAACTGGTCGATCACGGATTCCGGGCTGTCCTGCGCCTGCTCGCTCTGGAACAGCGCCTGGACCGCCGCGACGCGCGAGGCCGTCCTCGGCCGCCCCGGGGGAATGGGCCGCCGGCCCGCGGGCTTGCCCATCAGCTCGGAGCCGTCACGACGCACCGAGCCGCCGAGCCGCGCCGATCTGCAGCAGCGCGGCGGCGGCGGCCTCGGCGCCCTTGTTGAACCCGTCGAGCCGCGAGCGGGCCTCCGCCTGCTCGATCGTGTCGACAGTCAGCAGGCCGGCCCCGAGGGCCAGGCCGAACTGCAGGGAGACTTGCATCAGGCCCGCCATCGTGGCCTGGGAGATGAATTCGTAATGATCGGTTTCGCCCTTGACGATGCAGCCAAGCGCCACGAAGCCGTCGAAGCGCCGGCTGCCGCGTAACGCGATGCGGATTGCCTGCGGCAACTCGAAGGCGCCCGCCACGTCGAGCGTCTCGAACGTCCCGCCCGCCTCCCGCAGCAGTCGTCCGGCGCCGTCCGAGAGACCGTCCACCACGTCCCTGTAGTAGGGCGCTCGGACCAGCAGCAAATGCGGCGGCGGTCCCTCGATCCGCGGCGCGGAGGGGAGTTGCGCGTCGGCGGTGTTCATCGGCCGTTGCCGTCCTCGAGCGGGTCGGTGATCGGCCGCTGATCGACAATGTTCAAGCCGTAGCCCTCCAGCCCCACCAGGGTGCGCCGCGTATTGGAGAGAAGCACCATGTCCTTCACTCCGAGATCGAGCAGGATCTGCGCGCCGATCCCGTAATCGCGCAACTGCCGCGGCGGCTTGGTCGCCCCGGCCATTCCACCTACCCGCTCCGACAATGCGGTGCGGCGATGCTCGCGGATCAGCACCAGCACGCCGCGCCCCTCCTGGGCGATCATCCGCATCGCGCCATGCAGCTGGATCCAGTGCGGCCCGCCGGTCATGTCGTCCAGCAAATCCACCGCGTGCATCCGCACCAGCGGCGGCACGCCATCGGAGATGTCGCCCTTCACCAGCGCGAGGTGTTCCATGTACTCGACCTTGTTGGCGTAGACCACCACCCGCCAATCCCCGCCGGCGACGTGCTCGATGGTGCCCTCCTCGACGCGCCGCACCAGCCGTTCCGTCCGCCGCCGATGGCCGATCAGGTCGGCGATGGTGCCGAGCTTGAGGTTGTGCCGCTGGGCGAAGGTCACGAGGTCCGGCAGCCGGGCCATCGTGCCGTCGTCGTTCATGATCTCGCAGATCACGCCGGCCGGGTTCAATCCGGCGAGCCGCGCGATGTCGACCGCGGCCTCCGTGTGCCCGGCCCGTACCAGCGTGCCGCCCTCGCGCGCGACGAGGGGAAAAATATGGCCGGGGGTGACGATGTCCTCGCGGCCGCATTCCGGGTTGACCGCGACGGCGACGGTGTGCGCGCGGTCGGCCGCCGAGATGCCCGTGGTGACGCCCTCGCGCGCCTCGATGGATACGGTGAAAGCAGTCTGATGCCGGGTCCCGTTCGACTGGCTCATCAGCGACAGGCCGAGCTGCTCGACGCGCTGGCGGGTCATCGCCAGACACACCAAGCCACGCGCGTGGCGAGCCATGAAGTTGATCGCGTCGGGCGTCGCGAACTGCGCGGGCACGATCAGGTCGCCCTCGTTCTCCCGGTCCTCGTCGTCGACCAGGATGAACATGCGCCCGTTGCGCGCCTCCTCGATCAGCTCGTCGGCGCTCGCGAGATAGTCCGAGAGGCCAGCGGTCAGCAGGTTGGTCTTCATGTGAACTCCGCCAAGCGGCCGACGTAGCGGGCCAGCGTGTCGATCTCGATATTCACGCCATCGCAAGGTGCCAGCGTGCCGAATGTGGTGACGGACGCCGTGTGGGGAATGATGTTGACTCCGAATGTGCTGCCTTGCACGTCGTTCACCGTGAGCGAGGCGCCGTCCACCGCCACGCTGCCCTTGGCGGCGATGAACCGGGCGAGTTCGTCGGGCACCCGGAAGCGCCAGCGGGTCGAGCCGTTCTCTGGAATCGCCAAGATCGCCTCGCCGAGCCCGTCTACATGGCCTGCGACGAGATGGCCGCCCAGCTCGTCGCCGACCCGCAGCGGGCGTTCCAGGTTCACCCGAGATCCCACTTTCCAGTGTCCGAGCGTTGTTCTTGAAAGAGTTTCGGCCGAGGCATCCACCGCGAACCAGTTCTCGCCGACCTCCACGACGGTGAGGCAGCAGCCCGAGCAGGCGATCGAAGCGCCGATGGGGATGGAGGCGGTGTCCGGCCACGGCGCGCCGATGACGAGGCGCATATCGCGGCCGTCGCCCAAGGGAGAAATCTCCCGGATAGTGCCAAGCGCGGTGATGATGCCGGTGAACATTCAGGCGGTCCTGCGTAGATGTGTGAGCATGTCTGCGCCGATCGGCACGACCGATTGGCGGCGGAAGCGAGGCATCGCGGCGAGGGTCTCGACACCGAAGGCCTGCGCGGCGGGCCAGCCATCCGCGCCCATGACCGCCGGCGCGTGGAACCAGGCGATCCGGTCCACGAGATCGGCCCGCAGCAATGCTGCCGCAAGCTGTCCACCGCCCTCGACCATCAGCCGATTGATCCCCGCCTCCGCCAGGGCGGTCAAGCCGGCCGCCAGATCGACTCCGGCGGCCGAGCCGCGAACCTCGATCAGCCGCGCGCCGGCCTCGCTCAGCGCCCGCCGCCGCTCCGGGTCCGCACCCTCCCGGTGCAAGAACCAAACCGGCGCCCGCGCCGCGGTCGAGACCAGCCGAGAGGTGAACGACGTGCGCAGATGGCTGTCCGCGACGACCCGCACATTCGGCGTGGGGCGGAAACCCGGGATGCGACAGGTGAGGTCCGGGTCGTCGGCGAGCACGGTGCCGACCCCGACCATCACCGCGTCGTTGCGTCCGCGCAGGCCGTGCGCCGCCTTTCGCGCGCTCTCACCGGTGATCCACTGACTCTCGCCGGCATGGGTCGCGATCCGCCCGTCCAGGGTCGAGGCGAGCTTGAGGGTGACCAGCGGCCGGCCCAGCCGAACCCGGGTCGCGAAACCGGCGATCGTTTCCGCTGCCTCGCCGGCAAGCAGCCCCTCCGTCACCCTGATCCCGGCCGCGCGCAGCCGGACGATGCCCTCCCCATCCACGCGCGGGTCCGGGTCTCGGGCGGCGATCGCCACGCGGGCGACGCCGGCGCCGATCAGCGCGTCGGTGCAGGGCGGCGTGCGGCCCCAATGGCAGCAGGGCTCGAGCGTGACATAGACCGTCGCGCCGCGCGCGGCCTCGCCCGCCATCGCCAACGCCACGGGCTCCGCGTGCGGCCGCCCGCCCGACGCCGTTACCGCACGTCCGACCACCCTGCCCGCGTTGACCACGACGCAGCCGACCGACGGGTTGGGCGCGGTGCTGCCGATGCCACGTCGGGCCAGCGCGATGGCTGTGCGCATGTGCTCGAGATCGGCGTCCAGATCGTCAGCGGCGTCGGGCGGTAGGCCTGCCATGAGAGTTCGTTAAGTCGTCTCGCCCAAGGCGCCAAGGAACTCCTCGAAGTCCTTGGCTTCACGGAAATTGCGATAGACGCTGGCGAAGCGGACATAGGCGACTGGGTCCAGCTCCTTCAGCGTGTCCATCACCAGCTCGCCGATCTGCTTGCTGGCGATGTCGCTCTCCCCGCTGGCCTCGAGCTGACGGACGATGCCGTTGACGATGCGCTCGATCCGCTCCTCCTGGATCGGCCGCTTGCGAAGCGCGACGCGGATCGAGCGGGCGAGCTTGTCGCGGTCGAACGGCACGCGCCGCTGATCCGACTTCACCACGGTCAGCTCGCGCAGCTGGACGCGCTCGATCGTGGTGAAGCGCTGGCCGCACGTGCCGCAGAAGCGGCGCCGGCGAATCGCGGAACTGTCCTCGGTCGGACGGCTGTCCTTCACCTGCGTGTCGTCATGGCCGCAGAACGGGCAGCGCATCCCCTGGCTGCCCCTCTAGCGGGTGTAGATCGGGAACCGCGCGCAGAGCGCCTTCACCCGCGCGCCGACCGCCTGCTCGGCGGCCTGGTTGGAGCCGTCATTGGAGCGCGCCAGCCCCTCCAGCACCTCGTCGATCATCAGCCCGACCTCGCGGAACTCCGCCGCGCCGAGACCGCGCGTCGTGGCAGCGGGGCTGCCGAGACGGATGCCCGAGGTGATGGCGGGCTTCTCCGGGTCAGACGGAATGGCGTTCTTGTTCGCCGTGATATGGGCGCGCTCAAGGCTGGCCTCCGTCGCCTTGCCGGTGACGCGCTTGGGCCGGAGATCGACCAGCATGAGATGGCTGTCGGTGCCGCCGCTGACGATGGCGAGGCCGGCTCCGATTAGCGTTTCGGCCAGCACGCGGGCGTTGTCCTGCACCGCCTTCTGGTAAACGCGGAACTCCGGGCGCAGCGCCTCGCCGAAGGCCGCCGCCTTGCCGGCGATGACGTGCATCAGCGGGCCGCCCTGCAGGCCAGGGAACACCGCCGAGTTGATCTTCTTGCCGATGTCGAGGTCGTTCGACAGCACCATGCCGCCGCGCGGGCCGCGCAGCGTCTTGTGCGTCGTCGTCGTGACGACATGGGCGTGCGGCAGCGGGCTCGGGAACAGCCCGGCGGCGACCAGGCCGGCGAAATGCGCCATGTCCACCATGAAGAACGCCCCGATCTCGTCGGCCGTCGCCCGAATGCGCGCGAAATCGATGAAGCGCGAATAGGCCGAGCCGCCGGCAATGATGAGCTTGGGTTTTTCCGCCCGCGCGGTCCGCTCCAGCCCTTCGTAGTCGAGCAGCCCGTCCTCGGGACGCACCCCGTAATGCAGCGGGCGGAACCATTTGCCAGAAAGATTGGCCGGCGATCCGTGCGTCAGGTGTCCGCCTGCGTCGAGGCTCATGCCCAGAAAACTGTCACCCGGCTTCAAGAGGGCGAGGAACACCGCATGATTGGCCTGCGCGCCCGAATGCGGCTGCACGTTGGCGAAGGCGCAACCGAACAGCTGCTTGGCGCGATCGATGGCGAGCTGCTCGGCGACATCGACGTAGACGCAGCCCCCGTAATAGCGCCGGCCGGGATAGCCCTCGGCGTATTTGTTGGTGAGGACGCTGCCCTGCGCCTCCAGCACCGCAGCGGAGACGATGTTCTCGCTGGCGATCAGCTCGATCCCGTCCTGCTGGCGATGCAGCTCTGCGCCGATCGCGGCGGCCAGTTCGGGATCGGTCTCGGCCAGCGGCGCGGTGAAGAAGCGCTGCAGGCTGGGGGTGGGCGACTGCTCGTTCATGCGGGGATCCTGGACATCTGGTGCGGTGCGGAAAGCTCTAACATGGGGCGGGCGGCACTCAAACGATAGCAGGGTGGGGACGTGCATCCCGGCCCTGCGACAGCCAACCCAGAGCCGGCAAACTATCGCTCTTAGGCACGGCAGCTTATATTCGGCGCATGAGGACGACGATCGCCGAGCTCCGCCGGGACTTGCGGCTGCTCAAGTGGATGGTCGGAGCCAACCTGGCTCTGACCTTCGCGGTGTTCATCAAGGTGTTCGTCGGCTGAATGCAGTGCCGAAGCCAAGTTCGGAGAGTCGCGGCATGAACGTCGGCCGTTTTCCCACCACGCGGATGCGGCGTAATCGCCGGGAAGAATGGACGCGCCGGCTGGTCGCCGAGCACCGCTTGTCGGTCGATGACCTGATCTGGCCGATCTTCCTTATCGAGGGCCGCGCGCAGACTACCGAGGTCGGCTCGATGCCGGGCGTGGTGCGTGTCACGATCGACCGGCTGGCGGCGCATGTCGAGCCGCAGGCAAGGCTCGGAATTCCGGCGATCGCCCTGTTCCCGGCGACCCCCTCGGGGAAGAAGGACCCGGAGGGCACCGAGGCCACCAATCCCGACAACCTGATGTGTCAGGCGGCCCGGCTGCTCAAGCGGGAGTTTCCCGAGATCGGCCTGGTCGGGGACGTGGCACTCGACCCCTACACCGACCACGGCCACGACGGCGTGATCCGCGACGGCTACGTGGCCAACGACGAGACATTGATCGTCATCTCCCGGCAGGCGCTGGTCCAGGCGGAGGCCGGGATCGACGTGATCGCGCCGTCGGACATGATGGACGGGCGGGTCGGCGCGATCCGCGCGGCACTCGACGCGGAAGACCTGGTCCACACCCGCATCATGAGCTACGCGGCGAAGTACGCGTCGGCGTTCTACGGCCCGTTCCGCGACGCGCTCGGCTCCGGCAAGTCGCTGAAAGGCGACAAAAAGACCTATCAGATGGACCCGGCCAACACCGACGAGGCGCTGCGCGAGGTCGAGCTCGACCTTCAGGAGGGCGCCGATATGGTGATGGTCAAACCGGGGATGCCCTATCTCGACATCGTCCGCCGCGTGCGCGACCGGTTCGGCGTGCCGACCTTCGCCTATCAGGTGTCCGGCGAATACGCGATGCTGATGGCGGCGGTGAACAACGGCTGGCTCGACCACGACCGCGTGGTGATCGAGGCGCTGACCGCCTTCAAGCGCGCCGGCTGCAATGGAGTGCTGACCTATTTCGCACCCGCGGCAGCGCGGCTGATCCGCGAACGCGACGGCACAACCTAGCTGGCGCGGGCGAGACCCGCCCGGCTGGCTCTATCCCAAAAAGCGTCAAATCGGGCTTGACCGGCGGCACCCGGCACCAAATCTCTGGCAGGCAAATGTAGACTAAGCTACACTTTGTTGTAGCTGCCCTAGATTGTGGTATCGGATCGAATGAGCGACATCGCCCTGCCCACGAGAAGCCTGTCGGCCCGCACCGTCATTGCCGGGCGGGAGGCGTTGGCCGGCCGGCGGCGCGGGGTGCGTGCCTTCCTGCCCTTCGCCGGGCCGGCGGTGATCGCCTCGGTCGCCTACGTGGACCCCGGCAACTTCGCGACCAACATCCAGGGCGGCGCGCAATTCGGCTACATGCTGCTATGGGTCGTGGTGGTGGCCAACGTCGTCGCGATGCTGTTCCAGAGCCTGTCCGCGAGGCTCGGCATCGTCACCGGGCAGAGCCTCGCCGCCTTGTGCCGGGAGCGCTATCCCCGCCCCGTCGTCTACGCGATGTGGGTTGCCAGCGAGATCGCGGCGATGGCGACGGACCTCGCCGAAACCCTGGGCGCCGCCATCGGTCTCAGCCTGCTGTTCGGGCTGCCGCTGATCGTGAGCCTGCTGATCACCTTCGTCGCGACCTATGCGATGCTGCTCATTCAGGGGCGTGGATTCCGGCCGATGGAACTGCTGATCGGCGCCTTCGTCGCGGTGATCGGCGTCAGCTACCTGATCGAACTGCTGATCGCCCCGCCCGATTGGGCCGCGGTCGGCTATCATGCCGTGGTGCCACATCTCGCCGGGCCGGAGAGCGTGACGCTGGCTGTCGGCTTGATCGGTGCCACGATCATGCCGCACGCGATCTATCTGCACTCCAGCCTGATGCCGGGCCGGATGCCTGCCCGTGATGACGCCGAGCGACGGCGCATCATCGCCTTCTCGAACCGCGAGGTGCTTATCGCGCTCGGCCTCGCCGGGTTAGTGAACATGGCGATGATGACGATGGCGGCGGTGATGTTCCATGACGGCCACGCCGACGTCGCCAGCATCGAGACGGCCTACCGGACCTTGATCCCCTTGATGGGCGTCGGCGCCGGTGTGCTGTTCATGCTTTCGCTGCTCGCCTCCGGGTTTTCGAGTTCCGTGGTGGGAACGATGGCTGGCCAGGTGATCATGCAGGATTTCGTCCACTTCCGGATCCCGCTCTGGCTCCGCCGGGTGGTCACGATGATCCCGGCGGTCGCGGTCGTGGCGATGGGCGTCGGCGCAACCGAGGCGCTGGTGCTCAGCCAAGTGGTGCTCAGCCTCGTGCTGCCGGTGCCGATGATCGCGCTGCTCAATCTCACGGGAAACCCGGAGGTAATGGGGCGGTTCGCCACGCGGCGGCTAACCCGGGTCGCGGCGATCGCGGCGGCGACGCTGGTGCTGGCGCTCAACCTCGTCCTGCTGGTCCAGATCGCCGGCATCCCGGTTCCGTTCCTCGCCGCGGGCTGAGCCAGGTCCGCGCGGGCCTTGATCCCGCCTTGCGAGGGAGCCAAGGTCCGTCGATCGGCAAAGAACAAGGAGCGGTTTCCGTGGCGGCCCCACCGGCGATCCCGCGCACGTCATCCTCCGCCATGCCCGCGGAGCCCACCCAGGCGAAGCGGTTCGGCAAGACCCTGTACTGCGCAGTCCACCGCGCTGCTCGAGGATTATGTGGAGCTGATCTCGGACCTGCTGGGCTCGGGCGGCGAAGCGCGTCCGACCGATATCGCCCGCCGCCTTGGCGTCTCCCATGCCACCGCGATCAAGTCGATCGGCCGGCTGAAGCGCGAGGGGCTGGCGGTGGCGAAACCCTATCGCGGCGTGTTCCTGACGGATGCCGGAGAGACGCTGGCCGAGCGCGTTCGCCTGCGCCATCGTCTGGTGGTGGACCTGCTGATCGCTGTCGGCGTGCCGGCCGAATTGGCCGAACAGGACGCCGAGGGCATCGAGCACCACGTCTCCGACACCACCCTCGCGGCGTTCGGCCGGTTCCTGCGGGGACGCAGCTAGGCAACACCCCGCGCTCTATCACCGACGGCGCCGAGGCCGCTGGGCGCGGCGGATTCCCCCCGCCTCAATACCGCCAACGGCCCGACACCCACACCCAGCGATGCCCGTTCCAGCGCCAGTGGCCGGGAACCCAGTGCCAGCGGTAGTGCCCGGGCGGCGGTGGCGGTCGCGCCTCGTAGCGCGGCGGCGGCATCGGCGGCCGGCCATACGGCGGCGGCGGACCGTGCGGCTGCGGCGGCCGATAGGGCGGGGGAGGACCGGGCGGATGGCCGGGATACGGCCCGGGCGGATACCCGCCGGGAGGATAGGCCTCTGGTGGGGGTTGCTGAGCAAGCCCGCGACGGAGCGGCAAGGCCAGGGTGGCGAGCCCGGCCAGCAGGAACGCGCGTCGATTTCCCATGACTACTCCCTGGGCGCTTCGTCCAGCCGCACCACGATCCCCTCTAGTTCGGGACGCGGCGCACGGTAGCGGCGCATGACTTCCGGGTCGTGCCCGGGGACGATATGGCGTGGCGATGGCGCGGCGGCGTACAGCTTGTCGAACCCCTCCAGCATCCCGCCGATGTGGAAGGCTGTGGTGAACGGCCGTCCGGTTTCCATGTTCTCATAGAAATGCGTCACGTCGGAGGCGACCACCACCCAGCCGCGCTGCGTATGCACGCGCACGAATTGCAGCCCGGCCGAGTGCCCGTACGCAGCATGCAGGGTGATGCCCGGTGCGAACTCCGCGTCCCCGGTGTAGAAGCGCACCCGCTTGCCGAAATTGAGCCGCACCAGCCCGACCACGTCCTCCACCTCGAAGGAATGCGCGAGCTTGTCGTAGCGCATGTAACGGCCGGTCGCGAACTGCATCTCCGGCTCCTGCAGATGGAACTCGGCGCGCGGAAATTTTCCGAAGTTGCCCACGTGATCGTAGTGCATATGGGTCAGGATCACGTCACGCACCTCGGCCGGATTGACGCCGACCAGCTTCAATGACTCGATCGGGCAGCGAAGGAACTCGCGCTTGCGCTGGGCTGCCACCTCGGCGGTGAAGCCGATGTCGATGACCACGTTGCGCTCCGCCCCCACCGCGACCCAGACGAAGTAGTCCATCGGCATCGGCCCGTCATGCGGATCGCCGCCGATGAAATGGTCGGCCCGGCGGGCGTCCCGCCGCGCGTAGCGGATCGCGTAGAGCTCGTAGACCGGCAACCCGTCCAGCATGATCGCCTCCCCCCTCAGATGATGCCCCTGGCGCGCAGTTCCGCTATCTCGGCTTGGCGGAGGCCCAGCCTCTCGCGGAGCACCGCGTCGGTGTGCTCGCCGAGCGCCGGTGGCGCGAGCCGGTAATCGGCCGGCGTCTCCGACAGGCGCACCGGGTTGGCGATCGTCTTGACCGTGCCGCCGGCCTCCAGCGCGCTATGTTCCATCTCGACCACCACGCCGCGCGCCTGAACGTGCGGATCGGCGAACACTTCCTTCAGCGTGTTGATCGGACCGCAGCCGACTTTCAGCGCCTCCAGCCGGTCGATCCACCACCCGGTCGGGTGCTGCTGCAACACCGGCGTCAGCGTATCGGTGACGAGCTGCCGGTTCCGCACCCGCGCGGCATTGGTCGCGAAGCGAGCATCCGCGAGGAGGTGCTCCAGCCCGAATTCGTTGCAGAACCGCTGGAACGTCGGATCGTTGCCGATCGACAGCACCATGTAGCCGTCCGCGGTCGGGAATACCTGGTAGGGCACGATGTTGGGGTGCTGGTTACCGAGCCGGGGCGGGTTCTCCCCGGTCGCGAGATAGTTCATGCCCTGGTTGGCAAGCCAGGCGACATGCGTGTCCAGCATCCCGATATCGACCTGCTGGCCCTGTCCTGTCAGCTCGCGATGCCGCAGCGCCGCGAGCACGCCGATGCAACCGTAGAGGCCGGCAAACAGGTCGGCCACCGGCACGCCCACCTTCTGCGGCAACCCGTCCGGTTCGCCAGTCAGGCTCATCACGCCGCCCATTGCCTGGATCAGGCTGTCATAGCCGGGGCGCGGCGCGTAGGGACCGGTCTGGCCGAAGCCGGTGATCGAGCAGTAGATCAGGCCGGGAAATTCCTTCCGCAGCTGCTCGTAGCCGAGCCCGTACTTGGCCAGCGCGCCGACCTTGAAATTCTCCACCAGGATGTCGCTCTGCGCGATCAACCGGATCGCCAGCGCCTGACCCTCCGTCTTGCTGATGTCGAGCGTGACCGACTGCTTGTTGCGGTTCACGCCGACGAAATAGGCGCTCTCGTTGGTCCCTGGCATCACCGGCGGGGCGAAGCCGCGCGTGTCGTCACCGGCGCCGGGGCGCTCGATCTTGATCACGTCGGCGCCGAGATCGGCCAGCATCTGCACGCAGGTCGGCCCCGCCAGCACGCGGGTCAGGTCGAATACCCGCAAGCCCTTCAACGGTCCTGTCGCCTCGGTCATGCGGGTCTCCTGGGAAGCACGGCACGGTTATAGGTCGCGGGCTGCGGCAGGGGAACCTCACCACCCTTTTGGAGCCACACCTTCTCCCCCACCCGGCTCTCTGCTTCACTGAGGATAACCAGGGGAAGGAGACGGCCATGACCGCCATACCGGCGCAGCAAGTTCCCGGCGTCTATCACCGCCGCATCGGCGATGTCGTGGTCAGCGCGGTGAGCGACGGCGTGCTGCAGGGCAGCCTGGAGATCCTGCAGAAGATCTCCGTCGACGAGGCCGGCCGCATCCTCACCGATGCGTTCCGCCCGCTGCCGCGCTTCACCTCGATCAATACCTTTGTCATCCGCGCGGGAGGCCGCACCGCGCTGGTCGACACCGGCTCGGGCACCGCCCTGGGGCCGACCGTGGGCAAGCTGCCGGCGCATCTCGCCGCGGCGGGGATCGACCGCGCCGACATCGACACGGTGATCCTGACGCATGTTCACCCCGACCACTCGAACGGGCTCGTCGACGACAATGGCCGGCTGTGGTTTCCGAACGCCGAGCTGGTGCTGCATGAGGCCGAGATGGCGCACTGGCACGACGACGCCGAGATGGGTCGCGCCAACCAACTGTCGCGCGAACGAAATTTCATGGCCGCCCGCCGCCAGCTCGCGCCCTATCGCGGGCGCGCGCGGCTGATCCAGGGCGGCGAGGTGTTTCCCGGCGTCGCCGCCATGCCGCTGCCCGGCCATACGCCGGGGCACACCGGCTATCTGATCACCTCGGGCGCGGAAACGCTGCTGATCTGGGGCGACATCGTCCACGTCCCCGAAATCCAGGTGCCGCGCCCCGAAGTGACGGTCGCGTTCGACGTCGACCCCGCGCAGGCGGAAGCGACACGCCGGCGAATGTTCGACATGGTGGCGACCGACCGTCTGCTGATCGCCGGGATGCACGTGCATTTCCCCGGTCTGGCGCGGCTGGCCCGACGCGGCGATGGCTATGCGCTGGTGCCCGAGCCTTGGGTGCAGACATTCTGAGGGGGATTGTTCCATGAATGACGCCACAACCGACGCCGGCTTCGACGTCACCAAGCTGTTCGGCAAGGGTCTGCCGGAGCCGGCGCCGCGCTGGACGGGCTTTCCGACATACAATTTTGTCGGTGGCCACAACGACCCGACGCAGATCCCGGTCGAGGCGCTGGCGAGCGCCGCCGCCGCCGTGCTGCGGCGGGAGGGCGCCAATCTCGCCATGTACAATCTCTCGCACGGCCCGCTCGGCCACCGGGGTCTGCGCGAGTTCGTCTGCCGCAAGCTTGAGCGCCATCGCGGCATCGCCGGCACGCCGGACGGCGTGCTGATCACCTCGGGCTCGGGCCAGGGGATAGACCTCGTTAGCCGCCTGCTGGTCGAACCGGGCGACACGGTGATCCTGGAGGAGCACTCCTACGGCGGGGCGATCACCCGGTTCCGCAAGCTCGGCGCCAACATCGTCGGCGCCAAGCTGGACCACGAGGGGCTGCGCATCGACGCGCTTGGGTCGCAACTCGCGGACCTCAAGGGACGCGGGATCACGCCGAAATTCATCTACACGATCCCGACGATCCAGAACCCGACCGGCTCGATCCTGCCGCTCGACCGCCGCCGTGAGCTCGTGGCCGTCGCGCGACAATTCGGCGTGCCGATCTTCGAGGACGAGTGCTACGCCGACCTGCTGTGGAGCGGGCAGAGCGCGCCGCCGGCGCTGTACAGCCTCGACCCGGCGCAGGTCATCCATATCGGCTCGTTCTCGAAATCGCTCGCTCCGGCGCTGCGCGTGGGCTACGCGGTCGCGCAATGGCCGGTATTGAGCCGGATGCTCGCGTGCAAGGCCGACGGCGGCACCGGCGCGCTCGACCAGATGGTCATCGCCGAATATTTCTCACAACAGTTCGAGCCGCATGTCCGCGCGTTGTCCGACACCCTGCAAGGCAAGCTCGACGTGATGGTCGAGGCGCTGGAGCGCGAGTTCGGTACCTCGGTAGACCTCTGGAAGCCGAAGGGCGGCATTTTCCTGTGGTTCAAGCTGCCGGACGCGGTGGACGTGCGCGAGCTGGTGAAGCCCGCGGCCGACGCGGGGATCGCATTCAACCCGGGCCCCGAATGGTCGTGCGATCCGGACGGCACGCGGTCGCACATGCGCCTCTGCTTCGGCCTCGCGTCCAAGGAGCAAATCAAGGACGGCGTCGCCGCACTCGCGCGCGTGTGCTTCGAGCAGACGGGAATCCCGGTGCGCAGCGCAAACACGGAGAACGCCGCACGCCCGAACTGATCCGCGCCGCCGGCGCATTCTCGCGCGACGCGAGGCACTGAACCAGAATCTTCGGTGTCGCAATTCGCCTCCCCCAGACCGGGCGCGCTGGAGCCGGCCACAATCAGCCCGCTCGGAGTAGGCTGGAATGCTGGGGCTCTGCAGGCGGCCTAGCGGAACCCGGCTCTCGACGGGATGGCCCGGCCAACGGCGTTGCGCGGCCCGCCAAAGTCGCATTAATGCGATTTAACGCAATATTCTGTTCTCAGGACTATAAGCGCGCCGGAAGCATCGCGCTTGTCCGCGCAAAACGCCGGACCGGGATACATCGACCAACCCTGGAAAGACCGGCGTATGGAGTCCGCACTCGAACTCAGCGATGGTCCTGAGCCGTCAGAACCCGCGCCCAATCGGAAGATCCGGCGCGACAAGAAGCCATCGGACGTGCCGCCTCTATCGATCTATCACGAGCCCTGGTGGTTGGACATCGCCACCGACGGGCAATGGGGCGAGGCCACCGTTGTCGAGAACGGAGTGCTTGTCGGGCGAATGCCCTATCCGATCGAGACCCGGTTGGGACTACGGCTGTCGCGCGCTCCTTCGCTCATTCGCACGCTCGGCCCGGCGGTATGCGCGACGCCAGGCAAGCCGGTGGCGGCTTTGCGTCGACGGCTGGAGATCACCAACGAGCTGATAGCGCGACTCCCGGCGTTCGATATGTTCGAGCAATTGTTTGATTCTTCGATTCCGGACGCAGTCAGCTTCGTCTACCGAGGTTTCGTCGCCGGCGTCGCTTATAGCTTTCGGATCGATGCGGGATTGCCCGAAGCCCAGATTTGGTCAGGCATGAACGACAAGACCCGAAACGTGATCCGCAAGTGCAATGGTCTCGTGGTGGGGCCGGTTGAGCAGCCGGATGCATTCGTGCGTTTCTATGAGTTAAACCTTGACGGACAGCCGAATATCCACGGTACGCGTCGCCTCACCGCGCTACTCGAAGCGATGCTCGCTCGTCGGGCCGGAACGTTGCTCGGCGCGTATGACGAAGCCGGACGCCTCGCCGCGGCAATCGCGATTCCGTGGGATTCAACGACCGCCTATTTTCTGCTGTCTACTCGGCGGCGCGATGCAGCAGCGGGCGCGACGGGGCGGCTCTTATGGGAAGCCGCGCGCCTCGCCTGCGAGCACCGCCTCGCGTTCGATCTCGATGGCGTTACGTCGCCTTCCAGCCTGCTGTTCCTCTCCGGCTTCGGTGGTCGCATGGTCCAGCGTTTGCGGGTTCGGCGTCACACCTCACGCTTTCGCATCGCCAAAGGGCTGCGATTGGCAAATTGATAACAGCGCATCAACTCGCAGAACAGAATTCACTCCGCCGATGCGCCGTCTACCCTGCGTGCGAACCTAGCTCCTCGCCGGCCAGCCGCTCGGAAAGCTTCGCAAGCTCGGTGTGATCCGCGTCTGCGCCAAGCATCGCCTGCGCCGCGCTTGCCATTTCGCGGCACAGCGCCGCGAACGGTGTTGCTGTCGCGGTCTCGCGTCCAACCTGCAACGCGATCGAGAGATCCTTCACCAGTAGTCCCAGCGTGAACCCGGCGTCGAACTTGCGCGACAGCACGAACTGCTTGAACTTCTTCTGCGTCGAGTTGTTCATCCCCGTCGCCGCGTTCAGCACGTCCGTCATCACCGCCGGATCGAGGCCGAAGCGCTGGCCGATCAGCAGCGCCTCGATGCCGATCAGGAAGCCCCCGGCGCTCACCAGATTATTGAGCGCCTTCATCGCCTGCCCCGACCCGACGCCGCCGGTACGCAGCACCGAACTGCCCATCGCTTCCAGCACCGGCAGCACGCGGTCGATCACCGCGCCGTCGCCGCCCGCCATGATCGCGAGCTCGCCCGCCTTTGCGCGCGGCACGCCGCCCGAGACCGGGGCGTCGATCAGCTCCGCGCCAAGCTCGCGCACGCGCTCGGCCAATTCCTGCGTCACCGTCGGCTCGCCGGAGCTCATCTCGATGACGATGGCGCCGGGGCGCAATCCGGCCATGAGCGTGTCCTCGCCGCTCGCCAGCACGTGCCGGACGATGGCGCTGGTCGGCAGCATGGTAATCACCACATCGGATTTCGCCGCCAGGTCGCGCAGGCTGTCGGGGGCGAAGCCGCCGACCTGCTGGACGAAATTGTCGGCGACCTCGCGGCGCGCATCGTTGATGTTGAGCGTGAAGCCGGCGCGGTTCAGGCAGGCCGCCATCGGCCAGCCCATGTTGCCGACGCCGACGAAGCCGACGGCAGGCTTGTCCGCCATGCTACTCGGCAGCCTTCGGCGCGGCGTCGATCTCCTTGAACACCTCCGACGTCGTCTTGAATGCGTCGAGGCAGGCCGGAATACCGCAATAGATCCCGGTCTGCAGCAGGATCTCCTTGATCTCGTCGCGCGTCACGCCGTTGGTCAGCGCCCCGCGCACGTGGAGGCGCAGCTCGGCCGAGCGGTTGAGCGCCGTGAGCATCGCGATGTTCAACATGCTGCGCGTCTTGCGCGGCAGTCCCGGACGCGCCCAGATCTCGCCCCAGGCGTATTCCGTGGTGAGCTGCTGGAACGCCGCCATGAAATCGTCAGCACGGGCCAGCGAGCCGTCGACATACTCGGCGCCCAGCACGGCGCGGCGCACCTCCAGCCCCTGCTTGAATTTCTCTGACTCGTATTCGGGCCTGTCCGCCATGATCGCTGCTCCTCCTAAGCCGGAGCGCGGGACGGTAGAGATTGCCAGCCCACCCGGCAAGCGGTTGACTGTCGCGAACCGAAGGGAGGGACGCATCATGGCCGACACACCAGTCGTCACCTACGAGGTGCTGGCGCTGCGCTACGGCATCCTCGCACCGCGCATCCAGGCGCAGAACCTGCTGATGCCGGATGACCATATGGCGCCAGAGCCGCTCGATTTCCTGGTGTTCGCGCTTCGCGGCGGCGGGCGGACCATCGTGATGGACACCGGCTTCACGCCGGCCTCGGCGCAGCGGCGCGGCCGCGAGCTGCTGTGCACGCCTTCCGAGGCGCTGATGAACGCCGGGATCGACCCCGCGAAGGTGCCCGACGTGGTGCTCAGCCACATGCACTGGGACCACGCCGGAGGAATGGAATATTTCACCAGCTCGCAATTCCACCTGCAGGAGGAGGAGATGGCCTTCTGCACCGGCGCCTGCATGTGCCACCCGCATTTGCGCCGGCCGTTCGACGTGGAGGACGTGGTGAGCGCCGTGCGCGCGCTGTACGCTGACCGGCTGCGCTTTCACACGGGCACCGCCGAGATCGCCCCCGGCGTCACCCTGCACCTGATCGGCGGACACTCGGGCGGCATCATGTGCGTGCGCGTCCCCACTGAGCGCGGCTGGGTGGTGCTGGCCGGCGACACGACGCATCTCTGGGCCAATATCCGTGGCCGCAATCCCTTCCCGGTGGTGGTCGACGTCGCCCGGATGCTGCGCGGCTACGACATCCTGGAGAGCCTGGCCGACGGGCCGGACCACATCATTCCTGGCCACGACCCGCTGATTCTCAAGCGGTTCCCACCGCTCGGCGGCAACCGCGAGATCGTGCAGCTCCATCTGCCGCCCATCGGGTAAGAACGTATCCTTCCCTTCCGGTTCAGGCGCTGTCACTTAGGCATCATGCGAAACCCCCTTCGTCTGGTCCGGCGCGTGCTGGCCGGCATCGGCGTCCTTGTGCTGCTGCTGGCCGCCTCCGTGTTCGGCCTGCTGTGGCTCAGCGCTCCGAGCGAAAAGCAGGAGCTGGGGATCGAGGGGCTGTCCGGTCCGGTCAATATCACGTTCGACGCGGACGGCGTGCCGCGCATCCACGCGGCCTCGGCGCTCGACGGGGCCGCGGCGCTCGGCTTCGTCCACGCACGGGACAGGATGTTCCAGATGGAGCTGATGCGCCGCGCCGCATCCGGCCGGCTTTCGGAGATCGCCGGCGCCGCGACCTTGCCGATCGACCGTCAAATGCGCGTGCTTGGGCTGCGTCAGCGGGCGCTGGCCGACTACCCCACCCTGCCCGAGCCGACCCGAGCGATGCTCGAGGCGTACGCGCGGGGCGTCAACGCCTGGATCGCCTCGCGCGGGCGGTTCAGCGCGCCCGAGTTCCTTGCCCTCGGCGCGCCCGAGCGCTGGGAGCCCGTGGACAGCCTGCTCTGGGGCGAGACAATGGGGCTGTGGCTCTCGGGCAACTGGCACACCGAGCTGTCCCGCCTGTCGCTCGCCGGGAAACTGCCGAAGCAGCGGATCGACGAGCTCTGGCCGCCCGACCATGCCGACGGGCACCCCGACGCGCGCGCCGTGACCGACCGGCGCTATGCCGCGGCGGCGGGGGCGCTGCTCGACCGGCTGCCGAGATTTCCCGCCCCGTTTACGCTGCCAACGAGCGCGTCCAACGAGTGGGCATTGGACGGGCGGCACACCGCGACCGGCGCGCCGCTGCTCGCCGGCGACCCGCATCTGCAGTACGGCCTGCCCGGCATCTGGTACCTGGCGCGGATCGAGACGCCAGACGGCGTGCTGGCCGGCGCCACTGCGCCGGGGGTGCCCTTCCTGGTGCTGGGCCATAACGGCCACATCGCCTGGAGCTTCACCACCACCGGCGCCGACGTGCAGGACGTATTCATCGAGACACCTACCCCGGACGGCGGCTACGAGACGCCGGACGGCCCGCGCCCTTTCACGATCCGCGAGGAGCGCATCCGGGTGCGCGGCCAGCCCGACGAGGTTCTGCGGGTGCGCGAGACCCGGCACGGCCCGGTCATCAGCGACATCTCCAGCAAAGGCGGCCCGGTGCTCGCCGTGGCGATGGCCAATCTCGCGCCGGGCGACACGGCGGCGGCCGGGCTGCTCGCGCTAAACCGCGCCCAGGACGTGGATCAGGCCGGTACGGCAGCGGCGCTGATTTCCTCCCCGGTGCAGAACCTGATCGTGGCGGACCGGCAGCGGATCGCCCTCTACGTCACCGGCCGCGTGCCGATCCGGCGGGCCGGCGACGGCGCCGCACCGGTCGAGGGCGCGGACGGCGCGCATGATTGGATCGGCTGGTCCTCGGGCGCGGACTTGCCGCACATCGTCGCGCCTGCCAGCGGCCGACTGGTCAACGCCAACGAGCGGGTGGCGCCCCCCGATTTCCCGGTCTTCCTCGGCCGCGACTGGTTCGGCGACTGGCGCGCGCGCCGCATCCGCGAGCTGCTCGCCGCCGGCGACCGCCATACCCCGGCGGATTTCGCGCGGATGCAGATCGACGTGCAAAGCACCTTCGCCCGCCAGATACTCCCGGTGCTGCGAGCAGTGAAGCCGCCCGACGGAGTGGCCGGCCGGGCGCTGGCGCTGCTCCAGGACTGGGATGGCTCGATGGCGATGGACCTGCCGCAGCCACTGATCTTCAACGCCTGGATGTTCCGGTTCCGCAGCGTCGTGCTGCAACGCAACAAAGTGCCTTCATCCGCCGCCGGCCCGATGCTGGAATTTCTTGCTTTCGTGCTCTCGCCACCCGGCGCCCATTGGTGCGGCGGCGATTGCGGCCCGGTGCTCGCGGAGGCGCTCGAGCGCGGCACGGCGGACCTCGTTTCCCGCTTCGGCGCCGATCCCGCGGCCTGGCGCTGGGGGCCAGCGCATCAGGCGGTGTTCGCCAACCCCATGCTGCGCGCGATCCCCTTGCTCGGCTCGCTCGCCACGGCGCGGATCGACAGCCCGGGGGACGACAGCACGGTGGATCGTGGCTCGCCGCTGCCCGGCAGCTTCGACAACGTCCACGGCGCCTCCTTCCGTGGCGTCTACGACCTCGCCGACCTCGACCACAGCCTGTTCATGGCGGCACCTGGCCAGTCCGGCCGTCCGTTCGGGTCGGACGCGCGAAATTTCCTGACCCGCTGGCGCGATGGGGATACCATCTCCCTGGGACCGACCGCCGCGACCGTCACCGCGACGGTCGCGCTGATGCCCGCCGCGCCCACGACCGACAGGCCGACACGATGAACAACTGGAACGCGCCTCCCTGGAACGGCCCGCCGCCCTACGGGCTCGCGATGATGCAGGATGAGATGCTCACCCGCGGGGTGCTGACCCGCCGCTGCCTCGGCTGGTTCGTCGACCTCGCCCTGATCGCCTGCATCGCCACCGTGCTGTGGATGGTGCTGTTCGGCTTCGGGGTGATGACGCTCGGGCTCGGGATGCCGCTGCTTGGCCTGCTGCCGCTGGTGCCGTTCTGCTACCATTTCCTGTTCCTGGCCGGCATGGGAGCGACGCCCGGACAGGCGCTGTTCGGCCTGCTGGTCGCCCGCAACGACGATCTCGGCCGCCCCTCCCCGCTGCAGGCGCTGGTCTCGACGCTGATCTACTATCTGACCCTCGCCACCAGCGGCCTGCTGCTGCTGGTCGCGCTGGTGACCACGCGGCACCGGACACTTCACGACCTGATAAGCGGATTGGTGGTAGTGCGCGGTCGGGCGTTGACCGCGCCCGTTGGCTCCTGGAACATGCCGGGCGGACCCCCGTACGCATGACCTACAGGCCACCCCGCCGACCGCAGTTCTTCTACACCACCGCTCCCCTCCCCTGCCCGTACGTGGCGGGTAGAACGGAGAGGAAGGTGGTGACCGAGATCACCGGCCCGGATGCCGAGACCCTCCATGACCGGCTCTCCCGCGCCGGCTTCCGCCGCAGCCACAACATCGCATATGCCCCGGTCTGTCCCTCCTGCCAGGCCTGTGTGCCGATCCGCATCCCGGCGGCGAGCTTCGAGCCGGACCGCACCCTGCGCCGGATCGCCCGGGCCAACGCCCTGCTGGAAGGCTTCGAGGTGCCCCCCCGCGCCACCGCCGAGCAGTTCCAGCTGTTCCAGCGCTATCAGCAGGTCCGCCACGGCAGCGGCGACATGGCGACGATGAGCTTCTACGATTACCGCGCGATGGTCGAGGACACCCCGATCGAGACCTTCGTGGTCGAATTCCGCGATCCCGACGATCGGCTGGTCGGCGTCTGCCTGACCGACAAACTCGGCGACGGGCTCTCGGCCGTCTACAGCTTCTTCGCGCCGGGCCTGGAGAAGCGGTCGCTCGGCACCTACACCATCCTGTGGCTGATCGAGCGGGCGCGCGTCCTGGGCCTGCCCTACATTTACCTGGGCTATTGGGTCCCGGACAGCCGCAAGATGGCGTACAAGTCTCGCTTCCGCCCCAGCGAGGTGCTGGTCGGCGGTGCTTGGCGCGTGCTGACCGACGCGGACGCCGTCCCGACCGAGACCGCGCGGCTGATTCCCGAGACCGCCAGCTGACCCTGACGTCAACTCGCCGTGGACGTTACGAATTAACCAATTGTCATACGGGGTGGATCGCGTTTGCTTTCTCGTCGCGCGGTGATAAAGCGCGTTTCGATGACGGTGGACTGATGCGCCGCCCGATTCGTCCGACGACCCCCCTCGATTTTGGCTGGAGCACAGAATGCGCCGGATGTTTCATGGTCTCCTTGCTGCCGGACTGCTGGTCTCGCCCTACGCCGAGGCGGCGCAATGCTCCAGCCCCGCGGATCAGACCGTGTTCGACCTGGCGGCGCTGAAGAGCGAGCTCATGGTGCTCGCGACGGGCTGCAAAGGGTCCGACGATGCGTACAACGCATTCGTCAACCGGTACAAGCCCGAGCTCGGCGCCAACGATCAAGCTCTCGCCGCATACTTCAAGCGCGTGTATGGCCGGAACGCTCAGCGCGAGCAGGACGCATATGTCACCAATCTGGCCAATTCGCAGTCCCAGAGCGGGGTCCATCAGGGGTCCGATTTCTGTCCCCGTACATCAGCGATCTTCCACGAGGTGATGACCCTGCGCGACGGCAAGGATTTGCCCGAGTACGCCGCCGGGAAGGATCTGATCCCCGACGAACTCGGTGCGTGCGCCCCGGCGCCAAGTCCGGCGCGCGCCACGGTCCGCACCGCTTCGACGCGCGGCTCCCACACCAAGAAGCATTGAGGCGGGACACGCCGCGCACGCCGCGCGGCGGGTTCCCCGGATCGAAACTCAGCCCGGCTTGGTGGCGGCCAACGGCGCTTTCTCGACCGTCACCGTCGCGCGGACCACCGCATTTCCGGGCAACAGGCGGACCGTGAAGCTGTCCGGACCCACGTAGCCCTTCGCCGGCGTATAGTCGATCCGCGTCGCATCGCCGACGGAGTGAATGAATACCTCCCCGTGCGTCGGGCGAGCGGCCAACAGCCCCGCCGAGTACGGGTGGCCGCTATCATCCACCGTGATGCCACACCAGCCACCGTCATTGCCGACGCTCATGGTCGCCGCAGTTTCCTTCCCGGCCGCTGGACTGACTTTGGGAACATTGCAGCTCTTGGCCCCCCCCGCGAAGTCAGTCGCGTACAGTCGCGTGGTGCTCGCCGGCCGCGCCTGTGGTGCGCAGCCCTGTAGGAGCACCGCGAGGCCAATCACAGCCACGCTCGCCAGTCCCGTCGATCGCGTCACGCTCACATCGCCTCCTTGTTTGCCAGGGCTGCTGCCCCGCTGCATTTCGCGGTCCCGCTCCGGAACGCGCCGCTTCATTGCCCGTTCGCGCGCGCGCCGCAAGCCCGCGACGAAACCGCGTGCGACGCGCCGTTCAGCCGAAGCGGTTCGATTTGGGAAATCCGGACGGCGGCAGTTTGCCGGCCTGTGCGCGCTCCCCGAGCCAGTCGCGCAGATTGGTTTCCGTCCGCGTCTTCTCGCCGAGCCGCCAGGTCAGACCCTCGGCCAGACGGAACACCTTCGCATCGCTCAGGCCGCCATCTCGGTAGCGTTGGAGGATCACGCCCGCGCCGCGCACCAGTTCCGGCACCTGCGCCAGCGGGAAGATCAGCAGTTTGCGGTTCTCGCCGATCGCCGCGACATGGTCGCCCTCCGCCGGCACGCAAAGCGCGGCCTCCTCGCCGGCGCGAAGATTGAGCACCTGCTTGCCTGTGCGCTTCTCCGCCAGCAATTCCGCGCCCGGCACCACGAAGCCCCGCCCGGTCGAGGAGGCGACCAGGTACCGCGCATCGTCCCGCGGCACGAACAGCGCGAACACGTCATCCTCGTTGGTCAGCTCGGCGAGCAGGCGCACCGGCTGCCCGTCACCGCGCCCGCGCGGCAGATCGCCCGCCTTGAGGGTGTATGCGCGCCCATTGGTGCCGAACAGGCAGACCCGATCGGTCGTTTCACAGAAAAGAAGAAACTTCAGCCGATCGCCTTCCTTGAAGCGCAGATCCGCCCGCTCGGCGATGTGACCCTTCACCGCGCGGATCCAGCCCTTCTCCGAAAGGATCACGCTGATCGGCTCGCGTTCCACGAAGGCGTGCGTCGCCACCGTGATGGCGACCGGCGCGTCGCCTACCACCGTACGTCGCGTGCCCAGGACGCCATCGCCGAACTTCTTCCGAGTCTCCTCGATCTCGGCGGAGATTCGCGACCAACGCAGCGCCTCGTCGGCGAGCAGCGCGTGGATGTCCTTGCGCTCCCTGGTCAGCGCCTTGTGCTCCTTGCGTATCTCCATTTCTTCGAGGCGGCGCAGCGAGCGTAGGCGCATGTTCAGGATCGCCTCGGCCTGCACCTCGCTGATGGAAAACCGTCGCATCAGCGCGGGTTTCGGCTCGTCCTCCTCGCGGATGATGCGAATTACTTCGTCTAGGTTGAGGTAGACCGCGAGATAACCGTCCAGCACCTCGATTCGCCGCTCGATCGCGGCCAGGCGGTGGCGCGAGCGGCGGATCAGCACCTCGTGGCGATGGTCGAGCCACGCTCGCAGCACGTCGCGCAAGCCCATCACGCGCGGCGTGCGCGTGGCGTCCAGCACGTTCATGTTGAGCGGGAAGCGCGCCTCCAACGCGGTCGCGCGGAACATCGTCGCCATCAGCATCTCGGGCTCGACGCCGCGCGTACGCGGTTCGAGCACCAGGCGTACCGTCTCGGTGCTCTCGTCGCGCACGTCGCCGAGCAGCGGCAGCTTCTTGTCTTCCATCAGCTCGGCGATCTGTTCGATCAGACGGGCCTTGGGGACCTGGTACGGGATTTCGGTGACGACGATCTGCCAAGTGCCGTGCTTGCCCCGCTCGACCTCCCATTTCGCGCGAACCCGAAAGCCGCCGCGCCCGGTCTCGTACGCTTGCAGCAGCGCGGCCGCGTCCTCCACCATCGTCCCGCCGGTGGGAAAATCCGGGCCGGGCATGTGGTGAAGCAACTCGGCTGTGCTCGCTTCGGGGTTCTGGATGAGGTGGATCGCGGCGGCGCACACTTCGCCGGCATTGTGCGGCGGGATCGAGGTCGCCATGCCGACGGCAATGCCCGCAGCGCCGTTGGCGAGCAGATTGGGAAACGCGCCCGGCAGAACGATCGGCTCGCTCTCCTCGCCGTCATAGGTCGGGCGGAAATCGACCGCGTCGTCGTCGATGCCGGCGAGCAGCGCCCGCGCGACTTCGGTGAGCCGTGCCTCGGTGTAGCGCATCGCCGCGGCGTTATCGCCGTCGATGTTGCCGAAATTGCCCTGGCCCTCGACCAGCGGATAGCGCGCGGCGAAGTCCTGCGCGAGCCGCACCAGCGCGTCGTACACCGCCACGTCGCCGTGCGGATGATATTTTCCGATCACGTCGCCGACCACGCGGGCGCATTTCTTGAACCCGGCGGTCGGGTCGAGCCGCAACTGGTGCATGGCGTAGATCAGCCGCCGGTGCACCGGCTTCAGCCCGTCGCGCACGTCCGGCAGCGAGCGGGACATGATGGTGGACAGCGCATAGGCGAGGTAGCGCTCGCTCAGCGCCTCCGACAGGTTCGTATCCTCGATCCTGCCGATCAGGTCGTCGGGCATCGATACTCCGGAAGGTCAGGCCGATGGGTCAGGCGCGGACTCGGCGGCCAGCGCCTCCACCCGGTCGTACAGCATCTGGCGCGCCAATGGCAGGGGCCGATGGTGCCCGCCGAACGCATCGCGGGCCAGGAAATGGCCCGTGAGGCGCAGCCCGTCGCGCCAGTCCGCCGGCCTGGCCGCGTTGCCGCCGGCGAGGAAAGAGGGCAGCCGGAGCAGGCGCGCCCGCCAGTCGCCCGCCGCCGCGTCCGACACCGCCCGCCCGCTTCGCGGCGAAACCCAGGCAAGGCCGACCTCCTCGCCGGTGACGGCGCAGCGCCCGAGATCGAGGCCGTAGCCGAGATCAGCGAGGAGTAGTGCCTCCCAGCGGATCAGGTCGGGCAGCATCGCGGCACCCAGCGGCAGCCGGGGGACCAAATGGAGCAGACCCTCGAACACGCGCGGATGCGGCTCGCGCTCGGGCAGCGCGCCCTCCGCCACGGCGCAAGCGGCGGACAGCATCGCGAGTGCCAGCGGATCGTCCATCGCCAACGCGGCACCAGCATGGACCAGCTCGGCGGTAAGGCTGCCGAGCTGGTCCGACAGCCGCGCCACCCAGCGCGCCTGCACGAGATTGCCCGGCTGCCAGACCGCCGCGCGCGAACGAGCCGTACCTCCACGCGCGAGGCCGCGATGGCTGCCGTGTTGCGCCGTCATCACCGTCGCGACTGCGTCGCCCTCGCCGTAGGGCCTGGCGTCAAGCACGATCGCCGGCGCGTCCCATTCCAACTATCTGCGCTCCCTGTCCGCTTACTCTGGCCGGCGCGAGCGGGATTGCAAGCCGCCGTCCATGGCCGCGATCACGCGGATGTCATCCTCCGACCGTATGATTTGGGTTACGTTAGGTTACATCGGCCTCAGAACGTTGCTCTCTCGCGCCCATGCCGTGCCGCGCTCTCGCCCGACACCACCATCCGCGCTCGCCGCATTGCTCCGAGGAACTCCCCATGCTCATCCGCGCACTCGGATTGACCGCCTTGCTGGCTGCGTCGTCGGCGATCATCGCACCGGCTCACGCCTCGCCCTTCTTCTTCAGCACCGGTAACCCGGACGGCAGAATCGCTACGGCGGCGCGACCCAGTTCACCGGGGAAGTTTGAAATCGAGTTGGCCGACGACTTTGCCCTGACGAGTCCCACGGCCCTCACCAGCGCCACGTTCACGGGCCTCATCCCGACCGGGAGCTCGGTGCAAAACGTCGTTGTCGAGGTCTACCGGGTGTTCCCAAAGGACTCCAATGTTGGTCGGACCAGCGGGCCGCCGATATTCTCGACATCGCAAGTGCCAACCCGGGTGAATTCGCCATCCGATGTCGCGTTTAATTCGCGCGATAGCGCCAGCGGCACCTTAAGCTTCACCACCGGCGTTCTATCCGCGTCGTTCACGGCCGCCAACAGCGTGCAGCCCGGCGGCATCCATGCGGCACCGAACTTCCACACCGGCGGCGATGGCCCCGTCACCGGCGAGGAGGTGCAGTTCAACGTGGATTTCACGAGTCCGTTCTCGCTGCCTTCCGATCACTATTTCTTCGTGCCGCAGGTCGAGCTGAGCACCGGCGACTTCCTTTGGCTCTCCGCGCCCAGGCCGATTGTTCCTCCGGGCACGCCTTTCCCGGCGGGATTCACTGACCTGCAGAGCTGGACCCGCGACCAGTTCCTCGAACCCGACTGGCTGCGAGTTGGCACCGACATCGTCGGAGGCACCACCTTCAACGCCACGTTCTCGGTGACTGGTGCTACGATCCCCGAACCGGCAAGCCTTTTGCTGCTCACGCTCGGGCTGGCCGGCGCGGCGATGATGCGACGCAAGCTCGGCTGAGATTACAGGCGCCCGGTCATCGCGGCTGTCACCACCGCGAGACGGTCGCCCAACCCGCGCGGTCCGGGCGGTGAGCCGATCCGCCGCAAGTCACGGCGCGCGAGCACGGCCGGGAGGATGGCCGCCAGCGCGCCGCCCCGCAGCACGGCGGGAACGCGGTCCGGAAGCAGAACGCGGACCTCCGCCGCCAGCGCCGCGAGCGCGCCCGATGCGAGCGCGCTGTCCGGGCTGGCGGTCACATGCTCGGGAGACAGGCCGTGGCGCGCGAGCACGTCCTCCGGCAACAGGCAGCGCCCTTGATGCGCCAGGATGGTCGCGCTGCGGAGTACGCCGGCCCCTCCATAAACGGCGCCGAATGGGCGCGCACGCTCGGGCTCCGCCGCGCCCAGCAGTCGGGCTGCCGCGACCGACAACCCGCCGGCCGTCCCGAGCAGATAATCCCGCCACGCCTGCAGTGTCGCGATCGACGGATCGGCCTCGACCTCGCGCGCGTCGATCAGGGCCAGGAGATCAGCGCGCCCCAGTGCGCCTTGGGCGATGGCGGCGGATACTGGCTCGGCGACCTCGTGACGGCGTGGCGCGCCCTCCACCACCTCGCGCCACCATTGTAGCCGTATCAGTGCGAGGGATGGCTCCGAGACCACTTCGCGCGCGCGTGCCAGTTCGTGGTTCAATGCGTACAGCGCTAACAGCGCAGCGCGCTTTTCCGCCGGCGCGAACAGGGCCGTGAGAAAGCGGTCGGGGTCGTGCCTGCGGACGAACTCGGCGAGCGGGTCAGGCATCGCGCGCAGCCGTGTCAGGCGCGGCCGGCGGGCAGCCTTGACGGCCTTCCCGCCGGGCCATAGCTACCGAGGCAGCCATCGCTTCGCACCGCCCATCAACCGGAGAACGTTCATGGCCTTTGAACTCCCCCCACTGCCGTATTCCAAGTCCGCCCTCGCCGCCAAGGGCATGTGCGAGGAGACGCTGGAACTGCACCACGACAAGCATCACCAGGCCTACGTCACCGCGCTGAACGGCTTCGTCGAGAAGGACCCGCAGCTCCAGGGCAAGTCGCTCGAGGAGATTGTCAAGCTGTCGCACGGCAAGGAGGCGATGGCCCCGGTGTTCAACAACGCGGGACAGCACTGGAACCACATCCTGTTCTGGAAGTGCATGTCGCCGAGCGGCGGCGGCATCCCCGGCGCGCTTGAGAAGAAGATCAATGAGGACCTCGGCGGCGTGCAGAAATTCAAGGACGCCTTCAAGGCCGCCGGTGGCAGCCAGTTCGGTTCCGGCTGGGCCTGGCTGGTGCTGGGCAGCGACGGCCAGCTGAAAGTGACCAAGACGCCGAACGGCTCGAACCCGCTCGCCACCGGCGAGGGCAAGGCACTGCTCGGCTGCGACGTGTGGGAGCACAGCTATTACCTGGACTTCCGTAACCGGCGCCCGGACTACCTGCAGAACTGGCTCGACAAGCTCGCCAACTACGAGTTCGCCGAGGCCGAGCTCAAGGGCTGAGCTCGCTTCCCCCTCTCCCGCGCTTGCGGGAGGGGGCCGGGGTGAGGGTAACTAGGAAGCCTTCTCCTTAACCGGCTTCGGATCATTGGCGGCGGTCGGGCGGATCACGCTGGTGATGGTGTCCCGCATCACCGTTACCCGAAGGTTGGGGGCGATCTCGACTTCCACCTCGTTCGACGGCTTGCCATCCTTGTCGGGCGCCACGCGCTGCACCGTGCCGAGGATGCCGCCGCCTGTCACAACTCGGTCGCCTCGCTTCAGCGCCGCCAACATCGACTTCATCTCTTTCGCGCGCTGCTGCTGCGGACGGATCAGCAGGAAATAGAACACGCCGAAGATCAGGACCAGCGGCAGGAACTGCGTAGCCCCCCCGAGCATCCCCGAGAAGTCCTGGGCATAGGCCGGAGAAATGAGCATGGGCGCGTTCCTTTCCCCGAGGCAGCCCGGGTTGCGGTGATTCGGGCGGGACCATACTTTCCGCCCCCCCGACGTCAAGCTTTTGCCCGGATGGTCCCCCGATGGACGAACCCCCAATGGACGAGTTCACGCACGCCCTGCTGACCCGCATCGCCGACGCGCTGGACCGGCTGGCGCCGCCGGCGCCAACGCCGCTCGACCTTGACGCCGCAGACGCCTTCGTCTGGCATCCGCAGTCGGGGCAACTCGCCCCCGTGCCGAAGGTCTCGCGCGTGGACATCGGATTGCTCCAGGGCGTGGAGCGCCAGAAATCGATCCTGGTCGAGAACACGCTGCGCTTCGCCGGCGGCCTGCCCGCCAACAACGCCATGCTCTGGGGCGCTCGGGGCATGGGCAAGTCCTCGCTGGTGAAGGCCACCCACGCCATCGCCAACCAGCGCGACCCTGGCTGCCTGGTGCTGATCGAGATCCACCGCGAGGAGATCCGCACCCTGCCCGAGTTGCTGAACGTGCTACGCGGCCAGCCGCGGCGCTGCCTGATCCTGTGCGACGACCTGTCGTTCGAGCGCGAGGACGCCGACTACAAGGCGCTGAAATCGGTGCTCGACGGCGGCATCGAGGGGCGGCCCGAGAACGTGCTGTTCTACGCCACCTCCAACCGCCGCCACCTGATGCCACGCGACATGATCGAGAACGAACGCTCCACCGCGATCAACCCGTCCGAGGCGACGGAGGAGAAAGTCTCGCTGTCCGACCGGTTCGGCCTGTGGATCGGCTTTCACAACTGCGACCAGGAGACCTATTTCGCGATGGTGGA
The DNA here is from genome assembly GCA_963795435.1 of uncultured Alphaproteobacteria bacterium. Lineage (GTDB taxonomy): Bacteria > Pseudomonadota > Alphaproteobacteria > Acetobacterales > Acetobacteraceae > JAFKFI01. The sequence goes on along the minus strand of CAWCHV010000006.1, from coordinate 142,589 downwards.
CGGCTACGCCGCCAGCATGGCCTTGCCGATCGCGCCGGACGCGCTGCGTGCGCAGGCGGTGGAATGGTCGGTGACACGCGGGGCGCGCTCGGGGCGGGTCGCGTGGCAGTTCATCCAGGACCTCGCGGGACGGCTCGGCGTGAAGGCTGCCGCGGCATAGTGGTCAAGGCCGGTCGCGCATACAGCGGCTGAGATCAGGCTCGCGCGGTCTCCAGCGCCGCCCAGTCGAACGCGACACCGTGGCCCGGCGCGTCCGGCGCGATGGCATTGCCCTCGCGGATTTCCAGCGGACGCGCGATGTAGCGGTCGAGCCCGAATCCGTGCACTTCGAGATACGAACGGTTCGGCGCGGCCGCGAGCAGATGCACCGTGAGGTCGTGCACGCCGTGCGAGGTGAGCGGTAGATTGAACGCCTCCGCCAGCCGCGCGACCTTCATGAACACGGTGACCCCGCCGCAATTGGTCACGTCGGGTTCGGGGAAGGTCACGCCGCCCGCCTCGATCATCTGCTTGAACTCGTAGAGCGTGTGCAGATTCTCTCCCGTCGCGATCGGCAAGCCGCCCTCGCGCACGATGCGCGCGTGGCCGGCGACGTCGTCGGGGATGGTCGGCTCCTCCAGCCAGGTGAGTTGCGCGGGCGATAACGCACGGGCGGCGCGGATTGCCTGATCGACGCTCCAGCGCATGTTGGCGTCCGCCATCAGCGGGAAGTCGGCGCCGAGATGCGCGCGCATCGCCTGCACGCGCTCGACATCCTCGGACAGCCGGGCGCGGCCGACCTTCATCTTGATGGCGCGGAACCCGCGCGCGAGATTGTCGTCGGTCTGGCGCAGCAGCTGGTCGAGCGGGAATTCGAGATCGATGCCGCCAGCATAACACGGCACCGCCGGATCGAACCCGCCGAGCAGCCGCCACAGCGGGGTGCCCAACCGGCGCGCCTTCAGATCCCACAACGCGATGTCGACCGCCGAAATCGCCGAGCAGGTCGGGCCGCCACGCCCGCCATAGTGCAGGCCCCACCACATGCGCTGCCACAGCGCCTCGATCAGGTCGGGATCGGCGCCGATGAGCAGCGGACGGAGATCGCGCTCGATCAAGGCATGGACCGCGCCGCCCCCCGCGCCCACGGTGTAGGTGTAGCCGACCCCCTCCGCGCCGGCCGTGTCGCGCAGCCGCGCGGTAATCAGCTCGAAATGCGTCATGGTGCCGTGCGTGCTGTCCGACAGCGGCACCGGCAGCTCGATCCGATAGTGACCCGATACCAGATCGGTGAGTGTCATCCTCGCCCCTCCGTCAGCTGGACGCGATCCGCTCGATGCCTCCCATGTAGGGCCGCAGGACCTTGGGGATTACGATCGAACCGTCGGCCTGCTGGCCGTTCTCCATCACCGCGATCAGCGCCCGACCGACCGCGATACCCGAGCCGTTGAGCGTATGAACGAAAGCGACCGCCTTGTCCTCGCGGCGGAACCGCGCGTTCATCCGGCGCGCCTGGAAATCGCGACAATTCGAGCACGAGCTGATCTCCCGCCACGCCTGCTGGCCGGGCAGCCAGACCTCGAGGTCGTAGGTCTTCGCGGCGGCGAACCCGGTGTCGCCGGACGACAGCATGACGCGACGAAACGGCAGATCGAGCGCCGACAGAACCCTCTCGGCGCAGGCCGTCATCCGCTCGTGCTCGGCCACGCTCTGCTCGGGATGCACGATAGACACCAGCTCGACCTTGCGAAACTGGTGCTGACGCAGCATCCCGCGCGTGTCGCGGCCCGCGGCGCCGGCTTCGGCGCGGAAGCAGTCGGTCAGCGCGGTCAGGCGGATCGGCAGGTCCTGCTCAGCGACGACCTCGCCGGCGACCAGGTTGGTCAGGGGCATTTCGGCGGTCGGGATCAGCCAACGGCCGTCCGTGGTCTGGAACAGATCCTCCTCGAACTTGGGCAGATTGCCGGTGCCATACGCGGTGGTGCTGTTCACCAGCAACGGCACGGAGGTTTCGACGTACCCGTGCTCGCGCGTGTGCAGGTCGATCATGAACTGGCCGAGCACACGCTCCAGCCGCGCAAGGGGTCCGCGCAGCACGGTGAATCGCGTGCCGGCCAGCTTCGCCGCAGCGGCAAAGTCCATGAGGCCAAGCGCCTCGCCCAACTCGAAATGCTGGCGCGCCGGAAAGTCGAGATCGCGCGGCGCGCCGTGCTGGGCCAGCACCACGTTCGCGCTCTCGTCCGGGCCGTCGGGTACGTCCGGGTCCAGCAGGTTGGGCAGGCAATCGAGCAGCAGGCGAAGCTCGCCTTGAAGATTGTCCGCCCGCCTCTCCAGCCGCTCCATGTCCGCCCGCAGCGCGCCGGCCTCCGCTTCGAGCGCGGCGGTATCCGCTTTGGCCCGCCGACCCTCGGCGACTTGCCGGGAGAGCGCGTTGCGCCGCGACTGCATCTCCTGCAGGGCGGTGAGCGCGGAACGATGGGCAGCGTCCTTCTCGACCAGTTCGGGCGAGACCGGCTGCAGTCCGCGGCGGGCGAGTGCCGCGTCGAACCCGGCGGGATCGGCGCGGATGGCGCGAATATCGTGCATGGGTCAGGTCTCGATCGGCTTCGGCTCGACCCAGCGCGCGCACTGGATCGAGATTTCGTACAGGGCCAAAAGCGGCAGGGCGAGCCCGCACTGCGTGATCACGTCCGGCGGGGCGAGTACGGCGGCGATGACGAACATGCCGACATAGGCATAGCGCCGATAGCGCTTCAGGCCCTTCGAGGTGACGATCCCGACTTTCGCCAGCAACGTCAGCAGAACGGGGAGTTGGAAGGTTATGCCGAACGCGAAAATCAGCTTCATCACCAGATCGAGATACTCGCTGACGCGCGGCAATAGCTCGATCGGCACGCCGCCGCCCGCGGTCGGCGACTGGAAGCTCGCGAAAAAGCGCCAGGCGAACGGAAATACGAAATAGTACGCCAGCGCCGCGCCCAGCAGGAACAGCACCGGCGTCGCGAACAGGAACGGCAGCAGCGCCCGCTTCTCGCTGCGATACAAGCCGGGAGCGACGAACAGCCAAAGTTGCGACGCGACCAGCGGGAACGAGATGAACGCCCCGCCGAAGAAGGCGACCTTGATGCGGGTGAAGAACGCCTCGTAAAGCTGCGTGTAGATCAAGCGTGGGTCGGGGTTGCCCATCTCGCGCAGCACTCGCGCAAGCGGCTCGGCAAGGAAGAAATAGATGTCGCCGGCAAAATAATAGCTGATCCCAAAGCAGATGAGAAAGCCGGCCATCGACCAGATCAGGCGGGTGCGAAGCTCCGCCAGATGCTGGAGCAGCGGCATCGGCTTGTCGTCGATCGGGTCGTCGTCGTCGGTCGTCGCCACGTTCATCCTGTCAGCAAGGGGAGCTCAGGCGCGGCCCGAAGGCCGGCGCGCGACGTTCGGGGGAACGAAGTCCGGCGGCGGCTCGGGCTTCGCCGCATAGGCCGGCGGGATGAAAGCCGGGGCGAGTTCCTCCCCCTCCTCATCAGGCTGCGGTTCGAGCGGCAGCTGGACGATGTCGGCTGGCTCCGGACGGGTCAGCTCGGCCACGGCGACGTCGCCGGAGAGTTCTGCGGCGGCTTCCGGCGCGGGCGCGTGGATCACCGGGTCGGTCGCCAGCGGGTTGCTCGCGAAGGTGGAGCGCAGCGAGCCGTCGGGGTCGACCGCGCGCTCGACAGTGCCCTTGATGTCGAAGTTGCGGATCTCGTTGATCGAGTTGCGGACGTCGTGCAGGTCGGCGTCGCGCACCATCTCGTCCACATGGGTCTGGAACTCGGCGGCCATGCGACGCGCCTTCTTGATCGCGTTGGTCACGGCCTTGATGGCGACAGGCATGTCCTTTGGCCCGATCGCGATCAGGGCAACGATGCCGATCAGGGCAATCTCGGACCAGGCAAAATCGAACATGTCTACCAGTACACTCCGGCCGGCTTGCTAGCACGCATCCCCGGTCCACGGAAACACGGGCTCAGCCGCCCTCGCCTTCCGGCGTGCTGGCGGCGGGTTCGGCCACGGGCGAGGGCGGCTCCACCAGCAGGTCCTCCCGTCGCGGCAGCTCGCGCAGATCGCTCAGGCCAAATTGCGCCATGAAGGCGGGTGTGGTGCCCCACAGCGTCGGCCGCCCGGGGCTCTCGCGGCGGCCACGCGGGGCGATCAGGCCGGCTTCGAGCAGCGCGTCCAAGGTTTGCTGCGAGAGGCTGGCGCCGCGAATCTCCTCGACCTCGGGACGGGTGACAGGCTGATGATAGGCGACGATCGCCAGCGTCTCCATCGCCGCGCGCGGCAGCCGACGCGGTATCTCGACCACTTTTCGTAGCGCTGGGGCAAGATCGGGCGCGGTGCGGAACTGCACTCCGCCGGCCACCTCGGCCAGCTCCACGCCGCGTCCAGCATAGCGGGCGCGCAACGCGGCCAGCACGGCATCGGCATCCGCCTCCTCCGGCAATACCTGGGAGAGGGCGCGGGCGCTGACAGGCGAACCGCTGGCGAACACCAACGCCTCGGCGATCCGCAGGCAGACCTCATCAGGCTCCCAAGTTGGCATGGGATCTGGCGCGGGTTGGGTCTCGCTCATTCCTGCACCTCACCGGGTTCGTCAGTTGTCTCGGGTTCGGCGCGCCGCAGCAGGATGGGTCCGAAATCCCGCTCCTGACGCAGCCGCACCGCGCCGCCGCGCGCCATCTCGAGCCCCGCCAGCAAGGTGCTGGCCAGCGCCGCGCGCCGTTCCAGCGGGCCGCCTAGCGTGTCAGGCAGGAAGCGCTCCAGCGTCGCCCAATCCGGCAGGCTGCCGACGAGGTCCGCGAGCCGGCGCAACGCGTCCTGCACGCTCCACAAGGCCAGCGGCGGCGGCCGATAGCGCCGTCGCGCACCCGCGCGGCGCAATGCGGCGAGATAGGCGCGCAGCAACGCGCTCATGTCGAGCGCCAGGCGGGAGCGATCGGCCTCGGTCAGATCCTCGGGCGCGCCGCGCGCAAATACCTCGTGACGAAGTTGCGGGCGCGCGCCGAGCCACGCCGCCGCTGCCCGCATCGCCTGCAAGTCGCGCAGCCGGGCGGCCAGGATGTCGGCTGCGACCTCGCCCTCCTCGGCGGCGTCCGACCCCGCCGGCAGGAGCAGGCGCGACTTCAGCCACGTGAGCCAGGCCGCCATCACCAGCCAGTCCGCCGCCAGTTCGAGGCGGACCCGACGCGCGCTCTCGATCACCGACAGATATTGCTCGACCAGCGAGAGGATGGAGATGCGCGACAGGTCCACCTTCTGGTTGCGCGCCAGCTCCAACAGAAGATCGAGCGGCCCCTCGAAGCCGTCCAGCCGCAGGCTCAGGCTATCGGGCGCGAGGATTGCCGGGTCAGATGAAGCGTCCATCACCGACGCCGACATGGTGGCCCGCCGCCGTCAGCACCAGCCGGAGCGCCCAAGGCACCACGGTGTCGAGCGCCTCGCCGAACGGGTCGAATCGGATGCCGAACTCGGCGAGCAGCCGCGGCAGCAGGAACACGAGCAGGATCACGACCAGGATGCCGGCACGCTCGGTGCGGGCCCAGGCGCGCGCCAGCGGCTCGGGCAGCAGGCCGACCGCGATCCGGCCGCCGTCGAGCGGCGGGATCGGGATCAGGTTGAACAGCCCGAGCACGAGGTTGGTCAGGATGAAGTAGAAGGCGAGCGCGCCGGCGATCGGGTGAAGGAACAGCAGCCGCTCGAAATACCCGAAGGCGGACGGCGCGGCCATCGCCGGCAGGAGCAGCGCGGTGAGGAAAGCCAGCCCGAAATTCATCGCCGGGCCGGCCGCCGCCACGACCATCATGCCGCGGCGCGGGTCGCGGAACTTCCAGGCGGAGACCGGCACCGGCTTTGCCCAGCCGAACATGAACGCCACCCGGTGGATGGTCAGCAACTGAAACAGCAGCAGGAAGCCGGGCAGCAGGATGGTGCCCACGCGGTCGACATGGCGCAGCGGGTTGAGCGACAGCCGGCCCGCTCGGCGCGCGGTATCGTCGCCCATCGCCAGCGCCGCGTATCCGTGCGCCGCCTCGTGCAAGGTGATCGCCAGCACGGCGGGGATAACCGCGATCGCAAGCTGGAGGATGAACTCGGTCACGCGGCCGCGGACTCGCCCCGGAGGAGCCGGTCCCTCTCCGCCGCCAGGGCATCGGGATCAAGCGCGCGACGCTGCCGGGCGGCCGTCGCGCGCGCCGACGCAAGTCGGTCGGCAGCCGATGGCGTCAACACAGGGCAGCTCCGCAGGATCGCGGCGGTCGACTCGAAATCGCCGGCGCAATACAACGCGATGTCGCAGCCCGCGAGCAACGCCGAGCGGGCCAGTTCGTCCGGCGCGCCGGATAGGGCGCGCATCGCCAGATCGTCAGTCACCAGCACTCCCTCGAAACCGATCCGGCGCCGGATGACCTCCCCGATCACGACGGGTGAGAGCGTTGCCGGGCGCGCGGCATCCCATCCCTTATAAAGGATATGCGCCGTCATTGCCCAAGGGAGGTCGGCGTTCAAGGCGAATGGCAGCAGATCGGGGGCGAGATCGTTCGCATCGACCATCGGCAGAGCCAGGTGGCTATCGACCTGGGCCCGGCCATGCCCGGGCGCATGCTTGCCGACCGGCTGGATACCGGCCCCCAGAAGCCCAGCAGCGAAAGCGCGGCCGAGCCGGGCGACCGCCAAGGGTACCGCACCGAACGCCCGATCCCCCACCACCTCATGCGCGCCCTCCCGCCGTAGGTCGAGCACCGGGGCGCAGGTCACGTCGAAGCCGGCGCTCGCGCAATCGGCCCCGATCAGCGCGCCGGTGATCCAGGCGGCGCGCAGCCCGGCCCTGGCGTCCGCCTCGAACAGCTGGCCGATGACCCCGGCTGGCGGATGCGCACGCCAGTGCGGCGGCCTCAGCCGGGCAACCCGGCCACCCTCCTGATCCACCAGCAGCACCGCCGCAGCCGGCAGCACGTCGCGCAGCGCGGAGACCAGCAACCGAAGCTGGGCGGGGTTCCCGACATTGCGCGCGAACAGGATGACCCCAGTCGGCGGGAAGGCGCGGAACAACGCCGCCTCGGTCTCACCCAGTCGCGGACCGGCGATGCCGACGATCGCCGCCCGCATCGGTTCAGAAGCTGGCGATGGAGCAGCCGGCGCCCTTGGCACGCACGCGCTCGCAGAACGCGGTGGCCTGGGCGGTGTCGCTGAACCCGCCGGTGCGCAGCCGCCAGATCGCGCGACCGTCCCGCTCCGCCTTCAGCACCGCTGGCTGACGGCCGTTGAGGATGTCCGGCATCCGTTTCGAGAGCCTCTGCCACTCGGTCAAGGCCGCCTGCTCGTTATCGAACGCGGCGAGTTGAACTTGTGTGGACTTGCCGGTCGGCGTCGTGGCCGCGGGCTTGGGCGCGGCCGCCTGCTTGTGTTCCGGCACGGCTGTCGGCTTCTGCTCGGGTACGGTGGCGGCCGGCGCCGCCGTGGCCGGGAGCGAAACCGTCTGCGCCGGCGGCGGCGCGGCGGTCGTCACGGCCGGTACGGCGGCCTTCTCCTCCCTGAGCGCTTGAGGAGCCGGTGCCTCGGGTGGCGGCAACAGCTTATCGGCCTGTATCCCGGCTTCGCCCGACAGGATCTCGTCATTGGCCCCGGCCACCTGCAGGCCGCCGGGATTGTCCGGCTTGACCCGCATCGGCCGGGCGTCCGCTTCGATGACCGGCACCGCGCCGCCGTGGTGTCCCGACGCGGTCCACACGCCGACGATCAGCAGCAATGCTCCGCCGAGCCCGCCGGCGATGATGGCCAGACGCTTCGTGCCCTGATCCATCCCGCGACGGCGGGCGATGCGGTAGGTGGGCCCAGGCGTTTCCAGATTTTCAGACACGCACCCTCGCTCGGCCTCGCGGCGCCCACGCGATTCCCGCGAGACCGGCGCCGCTCAGCGCATTTCCTCGACGGGCTCGACCCCCATCACGGCCAGGCCGGAGCGGATAACGACGGCCACCGCCGCCACTAGCGCGAGCCGGGCCAGCGTCTCGGCCGGCCGGTCCGCCTGGAGGAAGCGAAGCGTCGAATTGTCCTTGCCCCGGTTCCACAGCATATGAAAATCACCCGCCAAGTCATAGAGGAAAAACGCAATCCTGTGCGGCTCGCGCGCCAGCGCGGCAGCCTCCACGGCGCGAGGCCAAGCCACCAGGCGACGGATCACCGCCATTTCCGGCTCCGCCTCCAGGCCGTCCAGCGCCACATCCGCAAGCGCCGCGTCAGCCACCACGTCCGCACCGAACATCTCGCCCGCGGCCCGCAGCACCGAGCGGCATCGGGCGTGGGCGTACTGGACGTAGAATACCGGGTTGTCCCGCGTCTGAGCCACCGCGGCCTCGAGATCGAACTCCATCTGCGCGTCGGCCTTGCGGGTGAGCATGGTGAACCGCACGGTGCCTGGCCCGACCTCGTCGATTAGGTCGCGCAGGGTGACAAAACTGCCGGCACGCTTCGACATCCGCACAGGCTGGCCGCCGCGCAGCACGTGCACGATCTGGCACAGCACGACCTCCAGAGCCGCGGCCCCGGCGGAGACCGCCTGTACCGCCGCCTTCATGCGCGGCACGTAGCCGCCGTGATCGGCGCCCCACACGTCGATCAGCAGCGGGAAGCCGCGTCGGATCTTGTCGGCGTGATAGGCGATATCGTTGGCGAAGTAAGTGTTCGAGCCATCGCTCTTGCGAAGCGGTCGGTCCACGTCGTCGCCGAATTGCGTGGAGCGGAACAGCAACTGCTCGCGCGGCTCCCAATCATCCGGCGTCTTGCCTTTTGGCGGCTCCAGCACACCGCGATAGACGAGCCCGTCGCCGCTCAGCCGCTCGATCGCCGCGTCGACCGCGCCCTCGCGCACCAGCGCGCGCTCGGAGATAAACACGTCCTGCGCTACCCCAAGCAGACCCAGATCGTCGCGCACCGATTGCATCATCGCGGCGATGGTGAAGTCGCGAACCGTGTCGATCCATGCATCGGGTGCCGCGATGCCGAGATCGGGCGAAGCGAGGGTTGCGCCGTATTCCGCCGCGAGCCGTTCGCCGACGGGAACCAGATACTCGCCGCCATATTGCAGCCCACCCGGTACTTCGTCGGCGAACGTCCTCTCGTCGAGCGGGGTGCCGATAGCCTGCAGATATCGCCAGTACGCCGCCCATGCGAGCGCCGTCACCTGGGCGCCGGCGTCGTTGATGTAGTACTCCTTCGTCACGTCGTAGCCGGCCTTGCCGAGCAAGTTAGCAAGGGCGTCGCCCACGACTGCGCCACGACAATGACCGATATGCATCGGCCCCGTCGGGTTGGCGGAGACGTATTCCACGTTAACCCGCAGCCCGTTGCCGGCACGGCTGTCGCCATACGTCTCGCCGGCGCGCAAGATCACCGGCAACATGCCGCGCAACGCCGCCGGGCGCAGGCGAATGTTGACGAAGCCCTTACCCGCCACCTCGGCACTAGCAACATCCGAAAGGTGGGCGAGGAATTCGACAATCTGTTTTGCGATCGCGGCAGGCGGCTTCCGCGCGAAGGTGGCGACAACCATCGCGGCGTTCGTTGTCATGTCCCCGTGAGCAATGTCCCGAGTTGGACCGACATTGATGCGATCCTTGATCTCAGGAGATAAAGGAATTTCCTCGATCGCTTTCAGTACGTGACCGCGCATCCGCGCGAACAGATCGTTGCTCATTGTGCCGTTCCTCAGCCGGCGGTTGCCAGATCGGTCAATCGACGGTGCTCGTCCATCGCGTAGCGATCCGTCATGCCGGCGATGTAGTCGCAGACCGTGGCGGCGGCGCGCGGCGTCCCCGCCTCGCCGGCGCGCGCGCGCCAGTCATCCGGCAGCAGACCGGGATCGGCGTGCAGCACGCGGAACAAATCCTCCGTCAGCAGCCGCGCCTTGCGCGTCATGCGATTGACCCGCCAATGACGATACATACGCGCCATGAGAAAATCCTTGATGACACGGTTGGCCTCCGCCATCGACGGACCGAACGCGACCACCGGCTGCCGCGAGCGGCGGATCGCGGCAGCGTCAGCCGGATCGAGTTTGGTCAGGCGCCGCCGCGTCTCGGCGAGCAGGTCGTTCACCATCCCGTCGATCACGCGCCGGATGGTTTCGTGCCGCAACCGCGTTGGCGGGACGTCGAGGCTGGCGATCCGCGCCGCCGCCAGCGCCTCGCCGACCACCGGCAGATGCGACAGATCCTGCGTCGTGAACAGCCCGGCGCGCAACCCATCGTCGAGATCGTGGCTGTGATAGGCGATATCGTCCGCGAGCGACGCGACCTGCGCCTCCGCGCCCGCGTGGGTGCCGAGGTCGAGCTTGTGCTTGTGGTCGTATTCCGCGATGTACCCCGGCGGGCGATGCAGCGGGCCGTTGTGCTTGGCCAGGCCCTCCAGCGCCTCCCAGGTCAGATTGAGGCCATCGAACGCGGCGTAGCGGCTCTCGAGCAACGTGACCAGGCGCAGGCTCTGGGCGTTGTGGTCAAAGCCGCCGAACGGCTTCATCGCCGCGTTCAGCGCCTCCTCCCCGGCATGGCCGAACGGCGGATGGCCGAGGTCATGCGCCAGCGCCAGGGCCTCGGTCAGATCCTCGTCGAGATGGAGCGCGCGGGCGATGGAGCGAGCGATCTGCGCCACCTCGATGCTGTGGGTCAACCGGGTACGGAAGAAGTCGCCCTCGTGGTTGACGAAGACCTGGGTCTTGTACTGCAGCTTGCGAAAGGCCGAACTGTGGATGATGCGGTCGCGGTCGCGCTGCCAGGGCGAGCGCGTGTCGCTCTCCGGCTCCGGGTGAAGCCGGCCCCGGCAAGTCTCCTCTCGCACGGCGAACGGGGCGCGGGTCATGGCCGGGCGGCTTACACCGCGCCGGGCGGCGCTTCAATGCGGGCAACCCTCACGGCGCGAGCGACCAAGTCGACGAGCCCCCGGGAGCCATCTTCAAATTCGTGCCCTGCCACGCTATCTTGCGGCAATGGACGGCATGACAGCCTCAGGCTTCGGGATTACAGACCGCGCCGCCACGCGGATCACGGAGATTGTCGCCGCCGAGGGCCGCCCGGCCGCGTTGCGCGTGCAGGTGCTCGCCGGTGGGTGCAGCGGGTTTCAGTATCGCTTCGAGCTGGACCAGGCACCTCAGCCCGACGATCTGGTGATCCAGCATGGCGAGGCGACCGTGCTGGTCGACCCAGCCAGCCTCGATCTCCTGGCCGGCGGCGAACTCGACTTCGCCGACGAACTGATGGGCAGCTATTTCGCGATCCGCAACCCCAACGCCAAATCCGCCTGCGGCTGCGGGACCAGCTTCTCGATTGATTGACCGGGACAACTGACCCTCCGTGCGGCTCGCCACCTGGAACGTCAACTCGATCCGCCAGCGCGAGCGGCACGTCCGGACGTGGCTGGAGCGCGTGCAGCCGGATCTGCTGCTGCTGCAGGAGATCAAATGCGAGGCGGCCAATTTCCCGGCCGAGACGTTTCGTGCCCTCGGCTACGAGACCGCCGCGGTCGGACAGAAGGCCTATAACGGTGTCGCCGTGCTGTCCCGGGTGCCGTTCGTGGTCCATCATCACGCCCTCCCCGGCTTGCCCGAGGATGACGCGCAGGCTCGCTATGTCGAGATCGAGGCCGGCGGCGCGACCATCATCAACATCTATCTCCCGAACGGCAATTCCGGCGGCGAGGCAGGGTTCGCCTACAAGCTCGCCTGGATGGACTGCCTGGCCGAGCGTGCCGCGGCACTGCTGGATGCCGACACGCCGGCCTTGATCGCCGGAGATTTCAACGTCTGCCCGACCGACGAGGATTTCGCGCCGGGCACCCTGCCCACGACCGACGCGCTCGTGCGTCCGGAGAGCCGGGCGCGGTTTCGCCGTCTCATCTGGCTTGGCCTGACCGACGCGATCCGGGCGTTGCAGCCCACCGGGCGGGCGTACACGTTCTGGGACTACCAGGCCGGCGCGTGGCGGCGGAACGCGGGGCTGAGGATCGACCACGTGCTGCTCTCGCCCACGCTCGCCGAACGGCTGGTCACCGCCGAGCCCGACCGGCACGAGCGCGGCGTGGACCAGCCCTCGGATCATGTGCCGGTGCTGGCGGAACTGCGCTGAGCCCTCATTGCCAGTGCGAGGGCTCCCACACCCAGGCGCCCCGGTGAGGTGCCCAGCGCCAGTGACCCGGGACATAATGCGCGTAGTGCGGGCGGCGTACCACGTAGCGCCCGGGGATCCAGGCATATGCCGCTCCGTTCCAGTGCCAGTGGCCCGGCTCCCAAACATAGCGCGATCCCGGCGGCGGCGGCACGGTTTCGTACCTCGGCGCTGGCACGCCCGGATAGGGCATGGGTGGCGGCGGCTGCGCGGCGGCCCAGTGCGCGATCATCACCATCGGAACCAGCGTTGCCACTAGCCGTATCATCCGAATTCCCTCCCCTAACCAACGCGAGATTGCGTCCGGCGGCTGTGTATCGAGCTTGGCCGAGAGGTGCTAGCGTGATCGAGACGCGAAGCTTCTGGGGAGGAGAGACGCATGACCGGTTCAGGATCGACGCACATCTATGCAGGCGCGTGGAGCACCAAGGACGGCGGCATCGGCGGCGTGTATCGTTGCGAGGCCGGCGACAACCGGTGGGAGCGCCTCACCAACGGTCTGCCGGACGTCGACGTGCAGGCAATCACGATCGATCCCAATGATCCCAGCGTCGTCTACGCCGGCACCGCCGATGGTCCGTATCGTAGCACCAACCACGGCGAGAACTGGGAACGGCTCGGCTTTCCAGACCGCGACATGGCGATCTGGTCGATCACCGCCCATCCGAAGCAGCCAAGGACGCTATTCGCCGGCGGCTCTCCCGTCGCGGTGTATCGCAGCGACGACAACGGCGACAACTGGCGGCGCATGGCCGATCCGGCGCTGCCCAATCGCGTGAAGATGCCGTTCGCCTGCCGCGTGATGCGCTTCGCGCCGCACCCGACCAAGGATGACGAGATTTATGCCACCCTCGAAGTCAACGGCGTGATGCGCTCGCAGGATCACGGCGAGAGCTGGCAGGATTGTAGCGCCGACCTCGTGAAGCTCGCCGACCGGCCTCACCTGAGAAGCCGCATCGTCAGCGACACCGAGACCGAGGGCATGTTGGACGGCCACGCCATGACGATGACGCCGGCTGAACCCGACACCGTGTTCCTCGCGGTACGGATGGGCCTGTTCCGTAGCGATGACCAAGGGAAAAGCTGGCAGGACATGGAGGTCGGCCGGTTTTCTCCCGTCACCTACGGTCGCGACATCCGCGTCTCGCCGCAGAACCCGCGCGTGCTCTACTCCTGCCTGAGCGTCGCCGCCAACAGCAGCTTCGGCTCGCTCTATCGCAGCGACGACGTGGGGCAGAGCTGGAAGCGGGTGGACGAAGGGACCGACCCGCGCAGCACGTTGATGGCGGTGGCACTGCATCCGCGTGACGCCAAGCAGATCTACACCGTTGCCCGCAACGGCCAGGTGTTCGGCACCCAGGACGGCGGCGAGAGCTGGACGGAGTTTCCGTTGCCCGAGCAGGTCAAGCAAGTCTACGCGCTGGCTTGCGGGTGAGGCTTTCTTTCACTCAGAAGGAGTTCAACGATGGCTGAAGCGAGGCTCGCGCCGAACCTTCCCAAATGGATGATCGACCACGCGAACCAGTACATCTCGAGCGGCGGCAAAGAGGGGCACGTGTACACCGTGACCCCACCGGGCTACCCGGAGATGAGGGTTCCGTCGCTGCTGCTGACCACGACCGGCCGGAAGTCGGGCGAGAGATTCACCTTCCCGCTGTTTTATGGCGAGACGGGAAACAGCTACATCATCGTCGCGTCGAAGGGCGGCGCGCCCGAGCACCCCGGTTGGTATCGAAATCTCCTTGCCCACCCCGAGGTCGAGGTTCAGGTCGGGACTAAAAAGCTCAAGGCGAAAGCCAGGACCGCCACGGGCGAGGAGCGTGCTCGCTTGTGGAAGAAGGGGCTGGAGTTCTGGCCGCCCTACGCCGACTACCAGAAGAAGACCGACCGGGAGATCCCCGTCGTGGTCCTGGACCCGATTGGCTGATTTCGGTCGCCAGCTAGGCAAGCACCTTCAACGCGCGCAAGCGGGCTATCTCGTCCGGCGAGTAGCCCGCCTCGCGTAGCACCTCGTCGCTATGCTGGCCAATCTCCGGGCTGCGTCGAGGTTGTACCTTCCGCTCGCCGGCGATCTGGAATGCGCTGCTGACGGTGAGCAGATCGTCATCCGCGAACGGCACAAGCGCCTCGATGGTGCGCATCTGAGGATCGTCCAGCATGTCATCGAGCGTGCCGACGATGCCGAAGGTGATGCCGGCCCGGTCCAGCCGAACGCGCCATTCGCCGAGATCGCGCGAGGCGAACGCCTCGTCGAAGATCGCGGTCAACGCGCGCGAGTTCTGCCGCCGCGCCGGCAGCGTGGCGAAGCGCGGATCGTCAAGCAGGTCGGTCCGCTCCAGCGCACCAAGCAGCGGCGTAAACTGCCGCTCCTCGTTCAGCATGGTCAGCATGAACCAGCGGCCGTCACGGCACCGATACATGTTCGTGCAGGCGTTCGCCGCGTGCTCGCGGGGCGGCCGATCGACGAACACGCCGCCGCACAATTTGGCCTGCGCGAAACAGCCATTCGCCCACAGTCCATTGGCCAACAGCGAGGTGCTGACATGGGCGCCCTGCCCCGTCCGCTCTCGCCGGTAGAGCGCGGTAACGATCGCGCCGTACAGCGACGACGCGCTCGGATGATCACCCATGCCCGGCGTGGAGCGCGCCGGCATGGCGTTGGAATCCGCGCGCACCAGATCCATCAGACCAGAGCGCGCCCAGTAGGCGGTGGAATCAAAGCCGGTCTTTTCCGCCTCGTCGCCCACCTCACCATAGGCGGTGAACGAGCCATAGATCAGGCACGGATTGAGCGCCGCGAGCGTCTTGTGATCGATGCCCAGCCGCGCCCGCACCGGAAGGGGATAGTTGGTGATGAACACATCAGCGCCCGCGACGAGCCGGTGCAACGCCGCCTGTGCCTCGGGCAATTTGAGGTCCATCGCCAAGCTGCGCTTGTTGCGTCCGGTCAGCAGCCACGCCCAGTCGTGTTCGCACGCCGGCATTCCGGGCAGCCGGCCGAGATTGCGGTAGGCGTCGCCGGCGCCCGGCGGCTCCACCTTGATCACGTCGGCGCCGAAATCCGACAGGATGGTGGCTGCCGCCGGAGCGGCGACGAAGCTGGCGCAGTCGATCACCTTCAGGCCGGAGAAAACCCCGCCCGCTTCATCGCCATCCCGCATGTCAGGGCGCCTGGTTGCTGAAGATGATCGTGCCGGATGCGGCAAACATGCCGCCGACGCCGTGGCACACCGAGATTTTCGCGCCCGGCACCTGCGCCGGCGCCGTGCCGCGCATCTGCCGCACGCTCTCCTGCAGCGCGTACATGCCGTACATGCCGGAGTGCATGTAGGAGAGGCCGCCGCCATTGGTGTTCATCGGCAGCTTGGCGCCCGGCGCGGTGTTGCGCTCCTCGACGAACCGCCCCGCCTCTCCGCGTCCGACGAAGCCGAGGTCTTCGAGCCCGTATAACGGCAGATGCGCGAAGGCGTCGTAGATCATCAGGTGATCCACGTCCTTGTGCGTGATGCCGGCCTCCTTGAACGCGGTCGGACCCGCCACGCTGAAGGCGCGCGACGAAGTAAAGTCCGCCATCTGGCTGATCATTGGCGTCTCGACGCTCTCGCCCGTGCCGAGAACGTAGACTGGCTTCTGCGGGAAATCCTTGGCGCGGTCGCGATGGGTGACGATGAGCGCACCGCCGCCATCCGTCACCAGGCAGCATTCCAGCAGCCGGAACGGATAGGCGATCATGCGCGAGTTCAGCACGTCGGCAACGGTGATCGGGTCCTTGAACGTCGCGCGCGGGTTCTTCGCCGCCCATTCGCGTTGCACCACCGCGACCATCGCCATCTGCTGGTGCGTGACGCCGTATTTCTTCATGTAGCGCAGCACGGGAATGGGGAACATGGTGGGCGGGCCGAACGGGCCGAAGGGCTGTTCGAACTGGCCGTTGAGGCTGCTCGCGGCCACCGAGCGCGCGGGCTGGCCGACGCGCGAGCGGCCGCTCTCGCCATGCGTGATCAGAATGGTCTTGGCGAGCCCGGCCTCGATCGCCGCCGCCGCGTGGCGCAGATGGATCATGAACGAGCAGCCGCCAACCGAGGTGCCGTCCACCCAGCTCGGCGTGATGCCGAGATAATGCGCGATCTGCTGCGGCGTCTCCACCGCGGTCGCAACACCGTCAATGTCCTTGGGCTTGAGCCCGGCATCCTTCATCGCATTCAGCGCGGCGTCGGCGTGCAACTGGATCTGCGACATGTCGGGCACGACGCCCAGTTTCGTGGTCTCGGAAGCGCCGACGATGGCGACGGATCTCGCACCCATTTCGATTACCCCTTCGCCGGACGAAACAGCGGCAGCGTGATGGTGTCGTCCATCGGCTCAAACACGACTTCGAGCGGCATGTCGAGCTGCAGCGCCTCGGGTGTCTGCTCGCAATCGACGATGTTGGTCATCATGCGCGGCCCTTCCGCCAACTCGACGACGGCGATGGCGTAGGGCGGCGTGAAGCCGGGCACCGGACGGTGATGGATCACGTAGCTGTAGAGGATCGCCTTGCCGCTCGCCTTGAACGCGCTCACCTCGCGCGAGCCACAGACCGGGCAGAACGGGCGGGGCGGGAAATATACTTTGCTGCACTCGCCGCAGCGTTGCAGGCGCAGTTCGCCGGCCTTGGTGCCGTCCCAGAAATTCTGGGTCTCCGGCGTGGGTACGGGTTTCGCGCGTCCGGGCTCGAGCATTGGCTCCGTTTCCCCCTCATTGGATTGGAGGCCGATATTGGCGGAGCCGTCGCGCGGGGTCTAGCCTTGGTCCCATCGCTTTCGCGCAGGAGTTGCTTCCGTCGCGCGCAACAAACCGTCAAGCTGACTTGGGACGCTGCCCGACGATCGACCGAGGAACATCCACCATGCCCGATATCGCCCGCCGCACCGTGCTCGCCGGATTGGCCGGGGCACCGCTCGCCGTGCCCGGCATCTTGCGCGCCCAGACCTCGTCGAAGCCGGTGCGTATCGGCCTGCTGAGCGACATGAGCGGCCCTTACCGGGACGTCGGCGGCCCCGGCAATCGCGTCGCGACGCAGATGGCGATCCAGGATTTCGGCGGCTCCGTGCTCGACCGGCCGATCGAGATCCTGCAGGCGGACGATCAGAACAAGCCGGACGTGGCGAGCGGGCTGGCCCGCGAATGGATCGACAGCCAGGGGGTGGACGTGCTCGCCGACGGCGCCGCCAGCTCCGCCGGCCTGGCGATCCAGCAGGTCGCCCGCGAGAAGAAGCGGATCTATCTTATCACCGGCCCGGCGACCTCCGACATGACCGGCAAGCAGTGCTCCCCCTACGGCATCCATTTCAGCTACGACACCTACGCGCTGGCGCACGCGACCGGCGACGCGCTGACCAAGGCCGGCGGCAGCACGTGGTTCTTCATCACCGCCGACTACGCCTTCGGCTATGCGTTGGAGCGCGACACCATCGGCGCCGTCAAGCAAGCCGGGGGCACCGTGCTCGGAACGGTTCGCGCCCCGCTCGGCACCGCCGATTTCTCGAGTTTTCTCATCGAGGCTCGAGCCTCAGGCGCCAAGGTGATCGGGATGGCCAACGCGGGCACCGATTTGCAGAACTGCATCAAGCAATCCGCCGAGTTCGGCTTGACCAAGGGTGGCATTCGGATTGCCACGTTGCTGATGCAGATCTCCGACGTGACCTCGCTCGGCCAGAAGGCGTGCGAGGGACTCGTCTACACCGAATTCGTTCTACTGGGACATGAGCGACAGCACGCGCGACTGGTCCAAGCGGTACATGGCCAAGATGACAACGCCGCCCGGCCTGCTGCACGCCGGCAGCTACTGCGCCGCGACGCATTGGCTGAAGGCAGTGAAGGCGGCGGGCACCACCGATGCCGACGCGGTCGCAGCGAAAATGAAGGCCACGCCAGTGAACGATATGTACAACACCAACGTCAAGATCCGGGAGGATGGACGGGTGATGCACAGGATGTATCTCTGGCAGGTCAAGCCCGCGTCGGAATCGAAATACGCCTACGATTTCTGCAAGCCCGTCGCGACCATCGCGCCCGAGGATGCATGGCGCCCCTTGAGCGAGGGCGGTTGCCCGCTGGTCAAGACCTAGCCGACGATCACCCCCTTGCCGATGATCTTGCGGTCGATCACCGCCTGGAGCGCGTCGGCCGCGCGTTCCAGCGGGAAGCGATGGGAGATGTAGGGCCGCAGCTTGCCTTCGCCCGCAAGCCGGAGCAGTTCACGCATGTTCGCCGCCGCCTGCTCCGGCTCGTTCATGCCGAGCCCGCCGATCCACACGCCGATCGCGTCGGCGCCCTTGACGAGCAGATGGTTGGTCTTGGCGAGCGCCGGCGGGCCGCCGAGGAATCCGAGGATCAGCAGCCGCGCACCCCAGGGTGCGAGGCAGCGCGTGCTCTCGTCGAACACCGCCGAGCCGATCGGGTCGTAGACGATATCCACGCCGCGCCCGCCGGTGAGCTCCTTCACCGTGTCGCGAAATCTTCCGCGATAGTCGATCGCGTGGTCGGCGCCTTGCTCCAGGCAGACGCGGCGCTTTTCCTCGGTCGCGGCGGTGGCGATCACCTTGGCGCCAAACAGCTTGGCGATCTGGATCGCGGCGATGCCGATGCCCCCGGCGGCGCCGTGGATCAGCACCCACTCGCCCGGCTTCATGCGCCCGCGCTGCAGCAGCGCGTAATACGCCGTAGTGAACCCGCCACGAAACACGGCGGCTTCCTCGATGCTCATGCCGGCGGGCACGGGATCGCAGGCATCCTCGCGACAATTGGCGAGTTCGGCGAAGGCGCCCGAGGCGGGCCGACACATCACCTTGTCACCGACCTTGAAGCGGCTGACCCCGGGGCCGATCGCGACGATCTCGCCCGCCGCCTCGCTGCCGGGAATGAACGGCGGCTCCTTCTTGGTCTGATAGGTGCCGGCGGTCATCAGCACGTCGGTGTACTGCACGCCACGCGCCGTGATCCGCACCTGCACCTCGCCGGCGCCCGGCGGCGGTGGGTCGGGCATGTCGCGCAGCGCCAGCACCTCCGGCCCGCCGAACCGCTCGCAGACGACGGCCTTCATTGGCCGGGCCTCCTGCCGGGCCAGACCGGGTTCTGCGCGAGGTCCGGCCAGCCGGCGGGCGCGCCGCCCGGGGCGGCTTCCGCCTGCGCCTCGGGCAGCGCCGGATCCCAGTTCGCGGCAACATAGCGCCGTCCGGTAATCTCGGCGGCAGCGTCGGAAAACAGGCACAGCATCGGGTCCGCCATGCGCTCCATGAAGAACCCGCAGCTTAGGTTCACGGCGACGATCCTTTGCCAGACCTCCGGCCTGATGTCCTTGATCTGTACCCGACGCGAGAAGTGATCCTCGCGGACGAGGCCCATGCCAAGCCCCGCATTGTTGACGAGGCAGTCCACGCGGCCGAATCGCACGACGGCACGCTCCACGCAACTCCGGCAGGATTCGCAGTCCGAAATATCGACGGGTACGGCGGCTAGGCGGTCGCCATCCATCTCACGTTGCAACAGGCGTAGCGGCTCACCATCCAAATCAGCCGCCGCGACCCGCATTCCGCTGTCGAGAAATGCCCGCACCAGCGCGCGACCAATGCCGCCGGCCGCGCCGGTGACGATCACAACCCTTCCCTCAAGGTCTTTCCGGCTCATCCCGCCCTCCCATTCACTCGAATGCCGGCATCACTTCGCGGGTGAACAGCCGCACCGATTGCAGCGCCTCGTCACGCGCGATGTCGCCGAAGGCGAAGCGGCAGAGCACGTAATTGACCCCGCTCTCCTCGATCTGGCGCGCGAAAATCGCCCGGACTTTTTGCGGCGAGCCGATGACCGCCCGCCCCAACTCCTCGGCGCCCTCCAGTGTTTCGGGAGCGAGCGAGGCGACATTGGGCGGATAGACGTCGTGCTTCTTCCAGAGCTCGAGGAAGCTGTCGCGCCAGCGCGCATAGTTGGGGCGCGCGATATCGTACGCCTCCTTGTCGGTATCGGCGATCACCAGATGACGGGTGAAGCCCATCATCGGCATTGCGCTCTCGACCCGGCCGGCCGACTGCCAGGCCGCCCGGTAGCGGTCGGTGATCTGACGAGTCGGCCGCGGCGCCATGTTGGTCACGACATTCACGTTGTGCTCGACGCACCATCCGATCGTCTCCGGCCGGCTCAGGCCATACCAGAGAGAGGGAAACGGCTTCTGCACCGGCGGAACCTCGATCGGGAAATCGCGGAAGCTGTAGTATTTTCCCTCGAATGTCAGGCGGTCGCTCTGCAATCCGCGCAAAATCAGGTCGCGCGCCTCGGCGAATTGCTCGGGGCCCGTCTCCGGGTCCAGCCCCCAGTAGCGCAGCTCGAGCGGCGAGATGCCGCGGCCGATGCCGAGCAGCAGCCGTCCGCCGCTCATCTGGTCCAACATGCAAATCTCGTCGAGCAGTCGGATCGGATGGTACAGCGGCAGTGTGTAGACCAGCGGCCCGAAGCGGAGCCCCTTGGTGCGCTGCGCGACGGCCGACAGGTATACCGACGGCGACGGCGCCAAGCCGAGCGGCGTCGCGTGGTGCTCGGCCACGTGATAGCCGTAGAGGCCCGCCCGATCGTACTCCTCCACGAGCGCCAGCCGGTCGGCGTAGAAAATGCCCAGCGGAACCTGGGCGTTGCGGTCCATGTGATCGAACACGCCGAAACGCATGCCCCCTCCCTACGCGCTCTGCTTGGCGCGATCTTTTTCCGCCATGCGCTGCTTGAGCTGCTCGGGCGTCAGCCGCACGATGTCCTCGTTCTGATGCGAATAGAGGTCGTATTTCTCGGTATCGAGATCCTCAAGCTCGATCCGGCCAGCCAGCACGTCGGCCTTCCACGCCTCCTGCGCCGGCTGGCGCGCGTGGAATTCCGGCATCACCTCGCGCCCGAACAGTTCCAGGCTGTTGCAAATATCCGCGTGGCTGGTCTTGCCGGCCTGGTTGAGCAGGATGACCTGATCGACATGCGCCTCCTCAAACATCCGTAGCCGCTTGCGGATGGTTTCGGGTGAGCCGATCAGCCCGTTGCGCAACGCTTGCTGCGCCTTCTCGGTGCCGCGCCAGTCCTGGTATTCGCGCCACAGATCGCCCGTCCCCGGCGCGTCGATGCCCTTCCGTCCGTAATGGCCGAGCGCGAAAATGAAGAACGTCCAGCCCGACGCCTTCTCCAAGGCCTCCTCGTCCGTCTCGGCGCACATGAAACCGTTGACGATGGCGATGTTCGGGTTGGGCTTGTAATCCGCAAGGTGGTTCGGACGTCGGATGAGGTTGTTGTAGTAGCGATGCACCCAGGCGCGCGCCGCCTCGGGCGAGACAAAGCTGAAGCCGAGCGCGCCCATGCCCCACTCGCCCGCCTTACCGATCGTCTGGATGTTCGAGCACGCAACCCAGAGCGGCGGATGCGGCTTCTGCATCGGCTTCGGCACCACGTTGCGCGCGGGGAAATCGTAGTACTCGCCGTGGAACTCCCACGCATCCTTGGTGAACATCGGGATGATGGCGCGCACCGCCTCCTCCCACCGCTCGCGCTTGTCCCGCACCCGCACGCCGAATGGATGCAGCTCCGCCGGCCCCGCCGCCTCCCCCATGCCGAGCTCGACCCGCCCGCCCGACAAAAGGTCCAGGGTCGCGACCCTCTCCGCGACGCGGTGCGGCTGGTTCGTGGTGAGCTGGATGACGCCGTGGCCGAGGCGGATGTTCTTGGTGCGCTGGCTCGCCGCGCCGAGAAACACCTCGGGAGAGGGCGAGTGCGAATATTCCTCGAGGAAATGGTGCTCGACCACCCAGGCGTAGTCATAGCCGATCCGGTCAGCGAGCGCGAACTGCTCGAGCGAGTTTTGGAACAGGTCGTACTCGCTGAACTGGCCCCACGGCCGCGGGATCTGATGCTCGTAGAAGATTCCAAATTTCATTTCGCATCGCTCCCGGGCGCCTGGTCGGCTTCCCCGCGATGTTCGGTCGGAAAGGGCTACTCTGGCAAGACGGGCCGGATGGCGCTTACAGTTCAGCGATGCTGACCAGCGCGGACTGGACAGGTTGGACGATTGGGCGGGCCTTGGGCCGGGCGGCGAGGCTCTGGGGCGAGCGGCCGTTTCTGATCGAGGGCGTTCGCCGCCTGACCTTCGCCGAGACCGACCGTGAGGTCGACCGGCACGCGCGCGGCCTCCTCAACGCCGGCATTGGACGCGGTGACGCCGTCGCGATCTGGCTACCCAACTGCGTGGAATGGGCGCTGCTATGGCTCGCCTGCACCCGCATCGGCGCGGCCGTTGTGCCGATCAACACGCGATATCGCGCGGCGGAGGTGGAGTACGTGCTCCGTCAGTCGCGCGCGGCGATGCTGGTGATGGCCGAGCGGCTCTGGACGACCGACTATCTTTCGACGCTGCGCTCGTTCCTGCCCGAGATCGACGACGAGCGAAAGCGCGGTGCGCTCGCTGCGACGCGGCTGCCGGCGCTGCGCCGCGTCGTGTTGCGAGGGCAGAGCGAAACCGGCGCGGCCGGTTCGCTTGCTTCGCTGCTCGCGTCCGGCGATGCGTTCCCTCCCGCACTCCTCCACGCCGCCACCGAGGCAGTCGACGCCGAGGACACCGCCATCATCGTCTACACCTCCGGCACCAGCGGCCGGCCGAAAGGAGCGATGCAGGCGCATCGTATCCTACGCAACGGCGCCAATATCGGCGCGAGCCGGCGCTATGAAGCGGGCGACACCGTGCTCGGGCACATGCCGTTCTATCACGTCGCCGGCAGTGTCGCGACGTTGATCCCGGCGGTGCAATTCGGCCAAGCCGTCGTGCTGATGCACTCCTGGCGCGCGGCCGAGGCGTTGGCGCTGATCGAAGCGGAACGGGTGAACGTGTTCGGCGGTATTCCGACGCATTTCATCGACCTGCTGCAAACACTCGGCGGGCGACGGCTGAAGCCCGACACGATCCGCTCCGCCTGGATCGGCGGCGCGGCGGTGCCGCCCGACGTGGCACGCCAGGCGGTCGACCGCCTCGGCATCAATTCGCTCGCGGCGGTCTACGGCATGACCGAGACCGGCGGGGCGACGACCTACACGGAATGGGGCGCGCCGATCGAGCTGGTTTGCGCCAACAAGGGGAAGAAGATCGGCGATTTCGATCTGATGGTCGCGGACCCGCTCACCGACAAATCGCTTCCCGCCGACACCGAAGGAGAAATCCGCGTGCGCGGCTATCTTGTAATGCAGGGCTATTACGACGACGAGGCGGCGACGAGCGCGGCGATCACGCCGGATGGCTGGTTCCGCACCGGCGACCTCGGCCGGCTCGGACCGGACGGCAACCTGACGGTCACCGGTCGGCTGAAGGAGATGTTCATCGTCGGAGGGACAAACGCCTATCCCGCCGAGATCGAGCATTTCATCGCCCAGCATCCGGCGGTAGCGCAAGTCGTGGTCTGCGGCGTGCCCGATGCGCGGCTCGGGGAAGTCTGCTTCGCCTTTGTCGAACCGCGCCCGGAGGCAGCATTATGCGCCGACGAGGTGATCGCGTTCTGTCGCGGGCAAATTGCCGACTACAAGGTTCCGCGCTTCGTGCACATCATCGGCGAGCTGCCGCGTACCGCGACGAACAAGATCGAGCGGCACACGCTTCAAGCGATGGCGCGCCAGATCGCCGTGGCATCTGGTTAGATTGTCACCAGTACGCGGCCATTCTCAATCACCACCGGAAACTTGCGCAGCACCGTCGGCATCTCGCGGAACAGCTCGCGCCCGCTGCGGATGTCGTATTCGTAGCCGTGCCACGGACAAACCAAAACCTCGCCCGCTTGCGTATAGGCCAGTTCGCCCGGCTCCGACGGCGGCCAGGTGCCGCCGACGATGCCCCGGCAGACCGGCGCGCCCTTGTGCGGACAATGGTTGCGGATCGCATGGATCGCGCCGTCCGCCAGCCGGATCACGCCGACCGAATGCCCGCCGATATCCAGGATGCGGAATTGCCCTACCGGAAAGTCCGCTGCTGCCCCGATCTCGACCGCGCGCCCCGCCATCAGCCCCCCAGCCGCAGCGTGCCGGCCGCGTTCTGATAGAAGATCGCCTGACGTTCGGCGGTCGAGAGCATCCGCAAGGTCTGACCGGGCATGTCATTGTCCCAGTGCGGATAGTCCGTCGAGAAGCAGAGGCAGTCGGCGCCGATCATGCGAATCAGGCGCGCCATGTCCTCGGGGTCGTTCGGCTCGTCGACCGGCTGCGTCGTGAAACGGATGCGCTCGCGCACGGTATCGATCGGCGACTTGCGCACCCACGGCGTTTCGTGGCGCAGCTGCCGCCAGGTGCGGTCCATCCGCAGCATCAGCGGCAGCGCCCAGAGGAAGCCGTATTCGACGAACAGGAATTTCAGCTCCGGGAATTTTTCCAGCGTGCCGCTGAACACCAGGCTGTTGACGTTGCTCTCGCCGGCCTGGGTCAGGGTGACGTAACGCTCGATATAGCTGTCGGGGATGCCGCCGGCCGACATCGGCGGCCCGTGGAAGATGCTATCGGTGCCGCTGACATGCATCATCAGCGGCAGGCCGAGCTCCTGCGCCGCCGCGTAGATCGGCCAGAAATAGCGATTGCCCAGCAGCACGTTGATCACCGGCAGGTGAATGGCGCCGACCTGCTTGTGCTTGCCGAAGCGACGGATTTCCTCGGCGGCCGCCAGCGGGTCCTGGCTCGGGACGCACATCGCATAGCGCAGCCGCTCGTCTACCGGCAGCCACTTGTCGGCGAAAAAATCGTTGAATGCGCTGCACAGAACGATGCTCTCGTCGATTGTCGCAAGGGTGGCGGCGAGCGCGCTCGTCTGGGTGCAGTTCAGCAGGACCGCGTCGATGCCGTTCGGCTCGATCAGGTCGGACACGACGAAGCGCGGATCGGAACCGCCGAGCTTGCCCTCCGGCGTGCGCGCGTCTGCGCGGATCACCCCGCCGTTCGGGTGCATGTATTTGAGCGGCAGGTTGGTGGTCGGCGCCTCGGCCCGCTTGCGTTTGAACCGCTCGCGCCACGCCTCCGGCATGTACGGATACACACTGCCGATCCCGCCATCCACCACGGGATGCACGTCGCAGTCGATCACCTTCAGGCGGGTCGCCTGACCGGCGGCACCGGATCGCTCGGCAACATCGCGGAGTTGCTCGGTCATGTCAGCCTCCTCAGCGCACGTTGAGGATCTTGCGGGCAATCACCATGCGGTGCACCTCGGACGGACCCTCATAGATTCGCATCAGCCGCACTCGATTGGCCATGAGCTGCAGCGGCAGCTCCTTGGTCATGCCCATGCCGCCAAAAGTCTGCATGGCATGGTCGATGATCTCCCAGGCCATCTCGGTGGCGTAGACCTTGATCATCGAGACCTCGACGCGCGGATCGGTGCCTTGGTCGATCTTGCGCGCCGCGTCGTAGACCATGAGGCGGCAGGCATGGATCTTGGTCGCGGCGTCCGCCACCCACCATTGGATGGCCTGGCGCTGCGACAGCGGCAGGCCGAAGGTGACGCGCTGCGGCGCGTATTCCACCATCATGTCGAGCGCGCGCTGCGCCAGCCCGACGCACCAGGCGCCGATCTGCACTCGACGGGTCGAGAGCCGCTGCTGCATGGGCGCGAAGCCGTAGCCCTCCCGCCCGAGCAGCCGCCAGCCTTCCAGCCGCAAATCCTCGATGGCGATCTCGTAGGTGTACGCGCCACCAAGCATGGGAATCCGCCGCAACACATTGAATCCCGGCGTGTCCCTATCGACGAGGAAAGCGGAAATTCCGCCGCGCGCGCCTTTGCTCTTGTCGGTGACGGCCATCAGTATGGTGAAATCGGCGTAGCCGACACGGCTCACCCAAATCTTGCGGCCATTGATGACCCAATCGTCCCCGTCGCGTACGGCGCGCGTGTTCATCTCCGCCGGGTCGCCGCCCGCGCCGGGCTCCGAAATCGCGATGGCCGAAATCGTCTCGCCGCGCGCATACGGCATCAGATACCGCTCGCGCTGCGCTGCGTTGCAGGTGAGCATCAGCATCCGCAGGTTCGGACTATCGGGCGGCGGCGTGTAGGGCGTGACGGTGGCCCCGAGCTCCTCGTTCACCCCGACCATCGCCTCCACGGGAAGATCGGAGCCGCCAAACTCTGCCGGGGCGTCGAGCCCCCAAAGGCCGAGCTCGCGCGATTTCGCGTCGATCTTCGCCTTCTCTTCCGGCGTCAGCGAATAGCCCTGCCCCGCCGCCTCGCGTTCCAGCACGGCGCGCTCCAGCGGCATCAACTCGTCGGCGACGAAGCGCGCGACGAGGTCCTTGATCATCCGATGCTCTTCGCTGAGTGCTATGCTCATGCCGTCCATCGCTGGGCCTCCTCGCGGGCGGGGCCGGGATTGACACGCACCCCCTCGCCATTAGGGTTCAGCCGGCAATCCAAGGCAAGAGCGGACCAGAAACGCCCGCGCATCGGGGGGAAATCTCGTGAGCACGCATCCGCTCGAAAGCTTCTTCTGGCCGCGCTCGATCGCGATTCTGGGCGCCTCGCCGGACACCAAGCGCATTCGCGGCACCCTGCTCCACCATCTGCGCGGCACCGGCTGGGACGGCCGGATCGTGCCGATCAACCCGAGCTACCAGGAGATCGACGGGCTGCGTTGCTTCCCGAGCCTCTCCGCGGTCGGCGAGACGCTCGACATGGTGGTGATCGCCGTCCCCGCATCCGCGGTGAACGCGGCGGTGGAGGACTGCGCGCGCAACGGCGTCAGGAACGTCGTCATCATCAGTTCAGGGTTCGCCGAGGAGGGCAAGGCCGCGTCGGCGCAGCAGGCGGAGCTCGCCGCCATTGCGAAGCGCACCGGCATCCGCGTCGCGGGACCGAACTGTGAGGGGTATTTCAACGCGATCAGCCGCGCCTCGACCACCTTCAGCCCCACGGTGGAGCGCAAGGAGGGCGAGGAGCCGGCGCTCGTCTCGGCCAAGCGCATCGCGGTGGCGGCGCAGAGCGGCGGCATTGGCTTCTCGCTGTTCAATCGCGGCAAGGCCGTCGGGCTCGGCTACAGCTACGTGATCTCGACCGGTAACGAGGCCGACCTCACCATCGCCGATTTCCTCGAATATATGGTGCAGGACGAGCGCACCGACGCGGTGATGCTGTTCCTCGAAGCGGTGCGCGATCCCGATCGCTTCATCGCCGCCGCCGCCGACGCGCAGCGTCGAGGAAAACCGATCATCGCGATCAAGGTGGGGCGCTCCGAGGCCGGCCGGCGTGCGGCGGCCTCGCACACCGCATCGCTCAGCGGCTCGCACACCGCTTATCGGGCAATATTCGAGCGATACGGCATCATCGAGGCCGACGACCCGGATGAGGCCATCGCCATCGCCGGCATTCTCGCGACGTGTCCGCTGCCGAAGGGCAAGCGCGTGGCCGTCAGCACCGTCTCGGGCGGCGGCGGGGCGTGGATGTCGGACGTGCTCACCGCGAACGGCCTGCTGATGCCGATTCTATCGTCGGCGTTGCAGGAGCGGGTCCGCGCCTACATCCCGGCGTACGGCTCGCCGCAGAACCCGATCGACACCACCGCGCAGGGCGCCAACACCGGGCCGATGCAGATGCAGACGCTCGAACTGCTCGAGACCGCTGACGAGATCGACATAATCGTGATGGTCAGCTCGATGTCGAGCGAGACCCGCGCCTCGCTCGAGCCCGCGCGCGTGCGGCCAATCCTGGAGCGCGGCAACAAGCCCGTTGTGGCCTGGAGCTATACGCTGCCCTCGACGTTCGGGCGGAACCACATCGCCAAGTGCGGGGTGTTCCTGCATTCCGATCTGCGCGCCTGCGGCCGAGCATTGGGCAAGGTCGCGGAGTTCGCCGAGCGGCTGCGGCTCGGCGCCGAGCCGGTGAAGCGCCGGGGGCCGCAAGCAGCACTTCCGGCAGGACTGCCGCGCGTCTTGACCGAGCACCGCGTCAAGGCGCTGCTCGCGCGCTACGGCCTTCCGCCCTCCGATGACCGGCTTGCCCGCTCGCCCGAGGAGGCCGCCGATGCGGCTGCGGCGATCGGCTTTCCCGTCGTGCTGAAGGTGCAATCGCCCGACATTCCGCACAAGACCGAGGCGGGTGGAGTTCATCTGAACCTCGCCGGCGCCCCCGCCGTAAAGGCCGCGTATCGCGAGATCATCGCGACCGCCGACCGTTACCGCCCGGGTGCGAATATCGAGGGCGTGCTGGTGCAGCGCATGGCGCCGAAGGGACACGAGATCGTCATCGGCGTGGTGAACGACGACACCTTTGGGCCGATCGTCATGGTCGGCTTCGGTGGCACCACCGTCGAACTGTTCGGCGACGTGACGCATCGACCCGCGCCGGTCTCCGAACAGGAGGCGACGCGGATGGTGCGCGGCCTGCGATCGTCCCGCCTGCTCGAAGGGTTCCGCGGTGCGAAGCCGCTGGACATCGCACCGCTCGCCGCGCTGATCGCGCATGTGTCAGAGGCGGCGATCGACCATCGCGGACGCATTCAGGAGATGGAGTTCAACCCGGTGATCCTGCACGCGGACGGCTCGGGGCTGACCATCGCGGACGCGCTGATGACGCTGAGCTAATCATCCGATCAGCCAGCCATGTCGCTCCCCTTCACCCGGCCAGCTTCCAACCTTGGAGCTGCGCGGCCTCCTCTCGGCACCGTTCGGGGCCGCCGAGCATCTGGCGGTCGAAGGTGCAGCGCTTGAACCAGTAGTGCAGGCCAAGAAGATCGGTGAATCCCATGCCGCCATGCACCTCGGTCGCCATACGTGACGCCTCGCGGCCGACATCGCCAACATGCGCCTTGACCTGGCAAGCGAACAGTCGCGCCTCGCCGGGCAGCGCGTCCTGCGCGTAGGCCGCGTGCCACACGAGCGCGCGGCACGGCTCCAACATGGTGACGATCTCGGCGAGCGTGTGCTTGACGCCCTGAAAGCTGCCGATCACGCGCCCGAACTGCACCCGCTCCTTGGCCCACGCGACCGCCTGGTCGAGCATGTATTGCGCGGCGCCCAGCGTATCCGCCGCCAGCATCACCCGCCCGGCGTCGAGCACGCGCAGCGCGGCCGCCATGCGATCGTTCGCTGCATCGAGCACCACGGATTCCGCACCGTCAAACGTCAGGTCCGTGACCGGCCGCGTGCGGTCGACACTGTGGCGCACCCGCGCCGAGGCGCCGGTTCCACCCGCCTCGACCAGCGCCGCCATGCCATCCGGGAGATACGCGAGCAGATGCGTCGCCTCGGCCGCATCCAGAGCACCCTGCACGCGGCCGGTGAGGCGGTTGTCCCGCAAGGTCAACGTGGCCTCGCCGGTCTGGCCACCGATGCCCGCGAACGCCATGCCAACGCGCATCTCGCCCGTCGCGATGCGCGGGAAGAATTCGCTCTGCTGATCGCGGCTGGCACTGTTGGCGAAAGCGAGGGGCGCCATCACGGCACTCGCCGCGAACGGGACGGGCGCTGCCGCGTAGCCAAACGCCTCGGCGGCCAACGCCGCGTCCAGCACGCCGAGCCCCGCGCCGCCGTAGCTCTCCGGCACCAGCAGTCCGGGCAGGCCGAGCTCGCACAGTCCTTGCCAGACCGCCGGATCGAAGGCGGTTCCGGCCTGCGCCTGCCACCGCAGCGCCTCGATCGGCACGCGATCGGCGAGAAAGGCGCGCAGCGAATCGTCGAACAGGCGCTGTTCCTCGGTGAGCCCGAACCGCATCGCTCAGGCCCTCCCGCCGACGGCGGCCGGCGGCACCTTGGGCTCGCGCGGCAGCCCAAGGCCGCGCTCGCCGATCACGTTCTTCTGGATGTTCGAGCTGCCGCCGCCGATGATCATGCCGATATCGAACATGTAGTCGAGATTGGCCGCCGTTGCATCGTCAGTCTCGCTCGGCTCGTACGGCAGTCCCGCCGCGCCGAGCGCGTCGACCGCGAGTGCCGACATGCGCCACAGCAGCATCGTGCCGCCGTATTTGACGATCAGGCGCTTGACCCCGGAATCGACGCCATCGGCCTGCTCGGTCAGCAACCGCAGCTGATGCGCCCGCGACGCCATCACCTCGCCCTGAATCCGCAGCAGCCGGTCGCGGTATTCCGGCACGCCGATCAGCCTCTCGCCGTCGATCTCGCTCCGCTGCAACACGTCGATTAGCCGGCGCAGCCGCATCGACATCTTGTTCGCGTCGCCGAGATACAGCCGCTCGTATTTGAGGGTCACGTTGGCGACGTGCCAGCCCTGGCCTCGGCTCATCACGATCTGACTTGCCGGAACGCGCACGTTGGTGAAGAACACCTCGTTGAACTCGGCGCGGCCCGTCATCGTGGTGAGCGGGCGCACCTCGATCCCCGGCGTCTTCATCGACAGCAGGATGTAGGAGAGCCCGGCGTGCTTCGGCATCTCAGGCTCGGTGCGGCACAGCAGGAACATCATGTCGGCGAAATGCGCCGAGCTGGTCCAGATCTTCTGGCCATTGACCACGAAATCGTCGCCGTCCAACACGGCGCGGGTTTGCACGGAGGCGAGATCGCTGCCCGAGCCCGGCTCCGAGTAGCCCTGGCACCAGAACATGTCGCCACGGATCGTCGGGCCGACATAGGCCTGCCGCTGCGCCTCGGTGCCCACTTCAAGCAATGTCGGCACCAACATGCTGATGCCTTGGTTGGCGAGCCCTTGCGAGACCCCGGCGCCGGCGAAGACATCGGCGATCACCGCCGCCTCCAAAATGTCGGGTCGCGCGCCGAAGCCGCCGTATTCGCGCGGCACGGTGCGCGCGGCATAGCCGTGCTCGACCAGCAGCTTCTGCCAGTCGCGCGTCTTTTGATCGGGATCCCTGCGCGGACCGCCAACCTTGGGGGATTTGTGCCCATGCTCGCGAATGAACGCGCGGACCTCGGCTTGCAGCGCCTCGTACTTTTCCGACAGGGTCAGATCCATTGCCGTTCCCCCCAGCTCTCCTCCAAGCCTACGCGGCTTTGCGCGGCTTCGGCCAGCGTACGGCCATTTGCGGCAACACCTGCTCGACCACCAGCCGCGTCTGCTCCATCATGTCCTGGTCGCCCG
Source organism: uncultured Alphaproteobacteria bacterium (assembly GCA_963795435.1). Taxonomy (GTDB): domain Bacteria; phylum Pseudomonadota; class Alphaproteobacteria; order Acetobacterales; family Acetobacteraceae; genus JAFKFI01. Next base: position 111,359 of record CAWCHV010000006.1, on the reverse strand, counting down.
ACGCGGCCGGGCGGAGGATGAATTTCGATACGCCGGCTTCGACGTATTCGACGATCCGCCGCAGAACTACCGCCGCGTCGCCCACGGCGAAGTAACCGAGCGGATCGCGTCCGGTGCGCTTGCGATAGCTCTCCATCGCCGGCTTCATGCCTGGATCGTCGGGCGTGCCGAAGCGGAACGAGAAGGCGGCGCCGTAGTGGTCGTCGTCGAGCGGCCGGCCGGCCTCGATCGCGGCGGCGCGGATCGCGGCGACCACGGGTGCTACCTCCTCCGGCGTCTCCGATCCGGCTTGCCAGCCGGTGCCGTAGCGCGCGGTGCGCCGGATCGCCGCCTCGGAGCTGCCGCCGATCCAGATCGGCAGATCGGGCTGCACCGGCTTGGGCGAGATCGAGGCGCCGCTAAGGTGGAAGTAGTTGCCCTCGAAATCGACTTTGTCCTCGGTCCACAGGCGATGGATGATCTCCAGCGCCTCGTCCGTCACCCGGCCGCGCGTGGTGGTGTCGAGATGCAGCGCCTTCCACTCCGGCCCACGCGGGCTGCCGATGCCGAAGCCCGGCAGCAGGCGGCCATCGGACAGAAAGTCGATCGTGGCGCATTGCTTGGCGAGCAGCACGGGATCGCGCATCGCCAGCGAGATCACGTTGACGCCGAACTTGATCCGCCGCGTCCGTCCGGCGAGCGCCGCCATCGTTGCCATGCATTCCAGCATGGGCGCGCCGCTCACGATGCGGTCGGTCTGCCAGATCGAATTGGCCCCGCCCTGCTCGCAGAGATCGACCCAGCGCCAGAATCCGGCGGTGGTGTCGAACGGAAACTCCATCAGGCCCAGTCCGGCCGCGATGCTGCGCGCCATTCCGCCATCCTCCCACCGCTCGGTTCAGCTCAATAGCATCCCGCCTGCCGCGCCCGCTCGCGCACCAGGGCGAGCACGTTGCGGCAGGTCGGCATCTCCTGACCGACCGCCTCGCCCAATTCGACCACCGCGCCAAGCAGCGCGTCGATCTCCATTGGCCGGCCACGCTCCAGATCTTGCAGCATCGAGGTCTTGTGCTCGCCGACCTCGGCCGCGCCCTCGATGCGCTTGTCCACGTCGATCGCGAAGCGCACGCCGAGGGCTTCGGCGACCGTCCGCGCTTCCAGCATCATCGTCCGGCACAGCGCGCGCAATCCGGGATCGCCGGCGATGCGGTCGAGCGTGGAGACGGTGAGTGCCGAGACCGGATTGAACGCGAGATTTCCCCACAGCTTCACCCAGATCTCATCGCGGATGCGCGGGCGTATCGGCGCTTTCAGTCCGGCGGCGATCAGTGCCTTCGACAGCGTCTCGATGCGCGGCGAGCGGCTGCCGTCGGGCTCGCCCAAGGTGAAGCGGTCGCCGTAGGTGTGCTCGATGACGCCGGGCTCGCTCACCTCGGCGGCGGGATAGACCACCGCGCCGATCGCCTGCGCCGGCGGCAGGACGTTCCACAGCGCGCCGCCGGGATCGACGCTCTCCACCCGCCGGTCGCGCCACGGTCCGTCGAGGCCGTAGAAATACCAGTACGGCACGCCGTTGATCGCGGTCACGAGCGCGCTGTCCGGCCCCATCATGCGCGCGACCTGCGGCGCGGCGGCGGGCAGCGAGTGCGCCTTCAAGGTGACGATGACAAAATCCTGTACGCCCGCCTCGCCCGCGTCGGCGAGGCAGCGCGAGCGCACGGTGATGCGCTCGCCACCGCTTACCAGCGTCACGCCGTTCGCCTGCATCGCCGCGAGATGGGGGCCGCGCGCGATGAACGTCACATCCGCGCCCGCCTGCGCGAGCTTCACCCCGAGCAGGCCGCCGATCGCGCCCGCGCCGAACACGCCAATCTTCACGCGACCAGGCCGAGCTTCGACGCCAGCCCGATGCGTTGCAGCTTGCCGGTGGCGCCCTTGGGAATTTCGTCGAGGAAGATGATCTTGCGCGGCACCTTGAACGGGGCGAGCCGGGCGGAGAGAAAGTCGCGCAGCTCGTGATCCGTCGCCGTCGCGCCTTCGCGCAGCACCACGGCGGCGGCGACCTCCTCGCCCAGCATGTCATGCGGCACGGCGAAGGTGAGGCATTGCGCGACGGCGGGATGATCCATCAGCACCGTGTCGACCTCGATCGGGCTGATCTTTTCCCCTCCCCGATTGATGAGCTCCTTGAGCCGCCCGGTGAGACGCAGGTAGCCTTGCTCATCGAGAAAGCCCTGATCGCCGGTACGAAACCAACCGTTGGTGAAGGCCGACGCATTGGCCTCCGGATTGTTCTCGTATCCGGCGGTGACGTTGCGGCCGCGTATGACCACCTCGCCGAGTTCGCGCGGCGGCAGCAGGTTGCCCTCGGCGTCCATGATGGCGATGTCGGGGCCGGCGGAGAGGCCGACCGCGCCCGGGAAACGCTCGCCGCGATGCGGCAGCGGATTGGACGCCATCTGGTGCGACGCCTCCGTCATGCCGTACGCCTCGATCACCGGCACGCCGAACGTCTCCTCCAGCGCGGCCATTACCTGCGGCGGCAGCGAGGACGAGGAGGAGCGCACGAAGCGCAGCCTACCACGTCGGATGATCTCGGCGTTGCGTCCGGCTAGGCCGAGGATCGCCTGGTGCATGGTCGGCACCGCCGTGTACCAGCTCGGCCGCACCTCGTCGAACCACGCGAAGAAGCGGAACGCATTGAACCCCGGCGTGCAGCACACCGCCGCCCCCGCCGCCAGACTTGAAAGCGTGGCCGCGATCAGCCCGTGGATGTGGAACAGCGGCATGATGTTGAGACACACATCGTCGGGCGTCAGCGCGAGGGTTTCGCCGATATGGTAGGCCGAGGCGGTGACGTTGACCTGCCGCAAGGGCACGATCTTGGGCCGCGAGGTGGTCCCCGAGGTGTGCAGCACCAGCGCCACATCATCCGCCGCCGCCGGGCCGGCCTCGCGCGGCGTGCCGAAGAGCGGGGTCTCGGACCGCAGGGCGAAGCCACCGGCCGGGCCTGCCGCATCGGGCACCAGTTCGATGACCGGGGTGGATTTTTCCGCCGCCACCGCGCGGGCCGGGCTTTCCATGCCTTCAAGGATGAGCAAGGCGCGGGCATTGAGGTCGCTGAGGTAGAACTCGAATTCCCCGCGACGGTACGAGGGGTTGAGCGGCGCTGTGGTGGCGCCCGATGCGACGGAGACGAAGGTGGCGGCCATCTCCGGGCCGTTGGGCAGCACGATCGCCACCCGGTCGCCCCGACCGATCCCCATGCCGTTGAGGTCCGCGACGGTGCGGCGGGCGAGTGCCCGCAACGCGGCATGGCTCATCCACGGGCGCTGGGGCGCGCCGATGGCTGGCGCCTCGTCCGCGCCGTGCCCGATCAGGTCCAGCACCGTGTCACACGGGTAGTGGGTCATGCCGCTCATCCTCCCAGTCCAGCTAACGTCCAGACAGCTAACGCCGCGCCCCTCTATTCGACCACCGGATGCTCCACCAGGAAGCCACGCAGCAGGTCAGCGCAGACGCGGGCGTGGGAGACCGGCATCCCGTGCCGCGCCCGACCGATGACGTGCAGCGTACTGTCGGGAACGCGGGCCTTGAAGTCGGCTATCAGCGGAACCGGGACAAAGGGCGAGCTGTCGGGGTGCAGCAGCAGAACTGGCGGCTTGAGCCCCGCCAACCGGTCCGTGGTATCCGCGCCGACCAGCGCCTCCAGCATCTCCAACACGGCCTGGGGATGGGCGAGAGCCTGGTTCGCCTCGAACCAGCGGCGCACCTCGCCGGGGATTGCGCCGCCGAAGAAGCGCAGCGGCATCATGTGGGCCGACCAGCCAACCATGCCGCGCGCGGCGATTATGTCGTGCCAGTCCTGCACCGACTGGATCGTGGCGCCGACATGAGCGCCGTTGCTGACCGTCAGCGTCGCCACCCGGTCGGGGCCGCGCAAGGCCGCGTTCAGCGCGATGGTGCCGCCGATCGACTCTCCCACGAGATGCGCGCGCGATACGCCGGCCGCGTCCATGACCGCGAACAGATCGTCGGTCAGCGCATCCATCGTCAGCTTCGCCGCACCCTCTCGCCAGGTCGAGTGGCCGTGGCCCCGCATGTCGAAGCGCAGCACGCGGTAGCGGTCCACCAAGGCGGGCAGCCACTCCGCCCAGATGCCGAGGCTCGCGCCGACACCGTGATTGAACACGACCGTCTCGCGCGCCGGGAGCCAGGGCGCGGCGATGTCGATCAGCTCGTATTCAATTATGCAGCCTTGCGCGGAGAGCGTCGGCATCGCTTGTCTCCCAGATGTCCTTGCCTCGCAGCGTTCCGGATTCCCGCCCGTCGCGCAAGTTGCCACGCCTCGCGCGCCGTCGTAGATCGGTGTCAACACTGGAATGAACGGGGGGAATTCGTCCGTGAGCGCACGCCATCTTACATCCGCTCCCCCGCGTCGCGGCTTCCTCAGGGCAGCCGGAGGCCTCGCGGGCATCCTCGCCCTCGGACAAGCCCCCGCTTTCGCGCAGACCACGCCGAAGAAACTCGTCTTCGCGCACGTCAACGCGCCGCCGGAAAGTGCCGCCGTCGCCTTCGCGTGGTTCGCCAAGGAGGTGACGGACCGCTCCAAGGGCGAACTGGTCGTGGACTTCCAGGGCGCCACGCTCCTGACCAAGGAGCTCGAGATCATGAACGCGGTGAAGGCCGGCAACATCGCGATCGGCAACCCCGCCGGAGCGGCAGGCACGGTGTTCCCGGAGATGGCGGTGTTTCTCGTCCCCTATCTCGTCAGCAGCTACGACCAGGCCTATCGGCTGCTGAATGGCGACGTCGGGGCGAAGATGGACAAGACCTTCCAGGAGAAATATGGCGTCAAGGTGCTGTGCTTCTTCGATTACGGCTTCCGCCATTTCTGGAACACGCGCCACGCGATCAACGAGCCGCGCGACCTGCGCGGGATGAAGCTGCGGGTGCAACTGGCAAAAGTCTACGCCGACACGGTGAATGGCCTCGGCGGCGTCGCGGTGCCGATGGCCTGGTCGGAGGTGATCACCGCCGCTCAGCAGGGCGTGATCGACGGCGCCGATTTGCCGGTGGTGAACATGGTTCCGCTCAAGACCTATGAGGTGTCGAAATATTTTTCGTTGACGTATCACAACTACGGCCCGACGGTGAACGTCATGAATCTGGGGGTCTGGAACGGCCTGACGCCGGAGCAGCAGAAGCTGGTAATGGATCTGTCGATGCAGGCGCAGGCGATGATCCGCGAGGCGACCGAGAGCGTCGACACGCTGGCGGCCGCGAAGGCGCAGCTCGAGCCTCATGGCATGGTGGTCAACGAGGCCGACCGGGCGGCGTTCAAGAAGGCCGCGCAGGCGAAGATCTGGCCCAACTACCAGAAGGTCAACCCCGAGCTGTGGGACCTCATCGTCGCGACGCCGGCGTGAGGCAAGACCCCTCACCCCGGCCCTCTCCCGTAAGCACGGGAGAGGGAGAAGACAAAGCCCTCTCCCCCGCTTGGGGGAGAGGGTTGGGCGAGGGTGCCGCCGCCATCCCGAAAATCGTTCTCGGTGGCCTGGTGCTCTTCGCCATCGGCGTGATGCTGGCCGGCGTGTTCCTGCGCTACGTGATGGTCGAGATCACCGACTATCTCGACATGGACCCGGTGAATTTCTTCTGGGTCGAGGAAGTCGGCGAGCTGACGCTTGCGTGGCTCACGCTGGTCGGCGCGGGCGTCGGCATCGCCGAGCGCAGCCATTTCACGCTGACCCTGCTCACGCATCGCCTCCCATTCGGCGTGCAACGCCGGATCAACGTGTTCAATCATCTGCTGATCGCGGCCTTCGGCGGGTTGCTCGCCTGGCTCGGCTGGCAACTCGTCGTGCTGAATGCCGGGCTTGCCTCGCCGGCGCTGGAGATCAGCCTCGGTTGGCTCTACGCCTCCGCCGTGGTGGGCGGCATCCTGATCGCGGTCTACGCGCTCGGGATGGCGACGCACCCCGTCGAGCACACGCTCGCCGATGTGAGGGAATAGCGCGTGATCCTCGCCGCGACCGCGCTCGTCTTCGTCGGGCTGCTCGCCCTCTCCCTGCCGATCGTGTTCGCGCTCGGCGTCGCCGGCGTGGCCGGGCTGCTGCTCGGGCATTTCCCGCTGCAGATGGTCGCCTCCAGCCTGGTCGGCGGCTCGCAGAACTGGGTGTTGCTCGCCATTCCCTCCTTCGTGTTCGCCGGCAGCCTGATGGAGCGGTGCGGCATGTCGACCGCGCTCGTGGAGCTGGCGCGCGCGATGGTCGGCTGGTTGCGCGGCGGTCTCGGCATGTCGGTGATCGTGGTGTCGTATTTCTTCTCCGACATCTGCGGCTCGAAGATGGCCGAGGTTTCCGCCCTTGGCTCGGCGCTGATGCCGCCGCTGCGCCGCGCCGGCTACCGCGCGGAGGACGCGGCCTCGCTCATCTCGGCCGGCACCGCGATGGGGATGCTGGTGCCGCCGGCGATCTTCATGATCGTCATCAGCGCCGTGACCAATCAGTCGGCCGTCGCACTGTTCCTAGCCGGCTTCATTCCGGCCGCGACGATGGCGCTGTGCCTCTGCCTGCTGGTGCTGCTGCAGGCGCACATCCTGGGCTGGCCGCGCGACACGCGGCCGAGCTGGCGCAACCTGCTGCGGGCCTTGCGAGAAGCGGCGGTTCCGCTGGTCGTGCCGGTGGTGATCCTGGGCGGGTTCTATCTTGGCGCCTTCACCGCGACCGAGGCCGGCGCCGTCGTTGCGCTGTACGCATTGCTCGCGGCGCTGTTCTACTATCGCAACGTGAGCGGGCGGCAGATCGCCGAGATCGCCTACGAGAGCGGGATCATGACGGCGGCCGTCGTGTTTCTGCTCGCGGTCGCATCGATCTTCCAGTACCTCATGGGGGTCATGGAGGTGCCGCGCCTGCTGGGCGAGCTGCTGGCGCCGCTGGAATCGTCGCACTGGCTGTTCCTGTCCGGGGTCGCCGCGATGACCATGCTGTTCGGCATGGTGCTGGAGGGCCTGCCGGCCGCCGTGGTGCTGATCCCGGTGGTGTTCCCGATCGCGACGCGCATGGGCATCAACCCGATCCATTTCGACATCGTGCAAACCGCCGCCGTCGGCATCGGCCTGTTTCTGCCGCCGATGGGGGTCGGCCTGCTGATGGCGCTGCGCTTCGCCGATATCGGGGTGTTCCAGCACGCCCGCGGCTACTGGCCCTACCTGCTGGCGCTGCTCGCCGGTCTCATGCTGATCATCTGCATTCCCGAATTGTCGTTGTTCATCCCGCGCAGCGCCGGGTTCATCCGTTGAGCCTGGCCGGAAAATCATACTGGGTGTGAACCAGTTAACAGCCGGACTCTCTCGGAATCGGGCATCGAGAAGGCCCATTGTCCGAGGAGCATCCCGATGAAGTATCCCCTGACGGTCGGACTGGCCCTGGCCGCGCTGGCCTCGGCCACGAGCGCGCGTGCCGAGCCGCCGCCCTGGCGAAATCAGGACCGGGCCATCATCATCCCGCCCGCCGCCATGCAGGAATTGCTACGCTGCCGGCACCAGCAGCGCCCCGAGGATGAGTGCTTCAACCGCATGGTCCAGACGATCGACAACAGCCATCGCGTCGCGCAGGGCGAGGCGAAGTCGGTTCTCTAGGCCTCGAGTGCCCCGTCGCCGCGTCATGCGTTTCCGGCGGCGACGAGGCGCTGAAAGGCCAGCAGGTCGAGTTCCGGTGCGCGGCCGACGAGCCCGGTCAGGATGGCGTGCGCCTGGCCGCGATGATGCGTCTGGTGATTGAACAGATGCGCCAGCGCCGGCGCCAGCTCCTGCTCGACGAAATCGGGCGTCGAGACGCGGTGGTAGCGGATCACGCCGGCGAGCTGCGTCTCGGTGAGGCCCGCGACGTGGTCGATGATCCGCGCGTCCTCCACTTCGCGCGCCGCACGCAGCTGGGAAAAATCCTCGAACAGGATGGCATCGAGCCGGTCGGGCGCGTCGCCTTCGCCGGTGATGCGCCGCATCCAGATGCGGTCAGTGACGAGCAGGTGATTGAGCGTGCCGTGCATGGATTTGAAGAAGGCGCCGCGATCGGCACGATACTGCGCGTCATCGAGATCGGCGGCGGCTTCGTAGAGCCGCCGGTTGGCCCAGGCATTGTAGCGGGCGAGGCTGTCGAAATGCGCTTTCATCGCGGGCTCCTCCAAGCGACTGGAGTGAGGCTTGCGCCCGGCACACAAGCCGTCAACATTGATTGATCCAGTCAATACAAAATACGTGAGATGCCTGCTCCCTCAGCGCTCGACGCCGCCGCCGCCGCTCGCTCGCTCCGTGTCACGCGGGCGACGCTCTACGCCTATGCCAGCCGCGGCATGATCGCGACCGAGCCCGACCCGGCCGACCCACGCCGGCGGCTATATCGCGCGATCGACGTGGCGCGCCTGCTGAAAGCCAAGGAGCGCGGCCGCAAGCCCAAGGCGATTGCCGCCGGTGCGCTCGACTGGGGCGTCGGCGCGCTGACCTCGCGCATCACGCTGGTGGAGGATGGGCGGCTGTTCTATCGCGGCCAGGACGCCGCCGCTCTCGCCCGGCACGCGAGCCTGGAGGATGTCGCAAGGCTCCTGTGGGATTGCCGGGACCATGATCCTTTCCACGATCATCCCGCGCCGGACGTGGTTTGGCGGAACTTGCCGAGGTCACTGAACGACGCGGCGCCGACTGAGCGATGCCGGGCGTTGTTGCCGCTGGTCGATACCGCGGCGCGCGCCATGTGGAACCGCGAGCCGGCGCGACTCGCGTCGGACGCCGCCGCCCTGCTGCGGGTTGTCGCGGCCTGCCTGCTCGGGGCGAAGCCCGACGCCGCCCCGATCCACGAGCAGATGGCGCGCGCCTGGCGGCTCGATGGCACCGGCGCCGATCTCGTCCGCGCCGCGCTCGTGCTGTTGGCCGACCACGAACTCAATGCATCGACATTCGCAGCCCGCGTGGTGGCGTCCACCGGCGCCTCCCTGACCGCCTGCGTCTCCGCCGGGCTGGCCGCGTTGTCCGGCCCGCTGCATGGCGGCGCGACGGCGCTGGCGGAGTTGCTGCTCGACGAAGCCGGACGGACCGGCGATGCGCGCGGAACGGTCGAGGCACGACTGCGACGCGGCGAGCCAATTCCGGCCTTCGGTCATCCGCTCTATCCCGACCGCGACCCGCGCGCCGATTTCGTGTTGCGTCACCTGCCCGACGACGCGGCACGCTCGGCGCTGATCGCGACGGTAGACGAAACCGTCGGTCAATGTCCAAACGTCGATTTCGCGCTGGCCTCGTTGCGCCGCGCGCTCGACCTGCCGCCGGGCAGCGGCTTCGTGCTGTTCGCGATGGCGCGCACGGCCGGCTGGATCGCGCACGCGCTCGAGCAGAACACCGAGAAAAAACTCATCCGGCCGCGCGCCGAGTATGTCGGCATCCGGCCGGAGTAGCGCGCGCTAACGCCCGGCGAGCCACGCGCCGTCGATCGGCAGGGCGGCGCCGTTGATGTCGGCGCCATGCGGACCACACAGGAAGGCGATCAGACCGGCGACATTGTCTGCCTCGATGAAGCGCCCGGAGGGCTGGCGCGTGTTCGTCTCGAAATACTCGCGCAACAGCTCCGCCTTGTCGCGCCCCTCGCGCGCCGCCGCCGCTTCGAGCCGGCCTTCGGTCGCCGGCGACAGCACCGCGCCGGGGCAGATTGCATTGCAGGTGATGGCACTGCGCGCCACCTCCAGCGCCACCGCGCGCGTCAGCCCGACGATGCCGGTCTTTGTGGTGACGTAGTCGACCCGGTCCACAGTGCCGAGAAATCCCATCACCGACGCCATGTTGACAATGCGACCCCAGCCCGCGCGCCGCATATGCGGCAGGCCGAGGCGGATCAGATGGAATGGCGCCGAGAGATTCACGGCGATCGCGCGATCCCAGTCCGCCGGACCGAATTCTTCCACCGGCGCGAAATACCGCACGACGGCGTTGTTCACCAGGATGTCGAGCGAGCCGTGTGTCGCCACCGTGGCGTTCACGAGTTCCGCGATTTGCGGCGGATCGGCGAGGTCGGCACCGTGATAGGCGGCGCGCACGCCATGTTCGCCCACGAGTTCGTCAAGCCGCTGGCGGATCACCAAACTATCGGCGAACCCGTTCAGCATGATGTTGCAGCCTTGTGCCGCCAGCGCGCTTGCGGTCGCGAAGCCGATGCCGCCGAGTGAGCCGGTGATCAACGCACTCTTTCCCTCGAGACCCATTGTTCGTCCCCCGATCAGAACCGTAGAGCCTGCGCCACATCCACGTAGGCGTCGGCATCCTCGGCGAGCAGCAGGCCGTGATCGACCAGCGCGTCACCGGCGGCGCGAACCAGAGCGACGTAGCGGTCATGGCTGCCATAGCGCCCGATCAGCGATTCGCGCGGATCGCCCGGCGCGCGCGCGGCATCGTCCCTTGCAATGCGTATGAAACTGCCATCGCGATCGCACAGTGCATCGCGCGGGAATGGCGGCGCGTAGAGGTTCCAGCCGGTGTAGGTCGCGACCGGTACCGCGATGTCGGGCAGGCGCAGCCCGGCGCGCTCGTTGCCGTCGGCATCCACTGCGGGAACCAGGGTGCGGTAGCGTGAACCGATGCCGTTCGCCTCCTTCGCGACGGCGAAGTTGGGTAACGGAGGAAAATCCAATTGCGCGGCGAGAACAAGCGTGCCATCGGAAATTCGCGGAATACGGCTGTCAGCCGGTTTCTTGCCCTCCGTCACCCAACGATCGAGCGCGACCAGCAGCGCGCGCACCGCTGGTGCCGCGCTGTGCGGGTTCCGGGCGTTCTGGCAGTTGCCGCGCGAGGACGGGGTGCCGGCGCGTCCCCCGTGCTGCGTGCCGGCGATGAGGAACTGCCGTGTGGTGTGAGGCAGGTCGAGATCGCGCTTGCCCTCGGGGTCGGTCGAAACCAGCGAGGCGCCCTTCTGCCAGTATTCGCTGCTTGTATTGCTCTCGATCAGCAGCGGATCGAACCCGTCGCCCCGCAAGAGGCTACCTTCGGCGCCGCTCACCGGATCGCGCGTGCGGCCAGTCGAGAATGGGAACGCGGCTTCCGGCATCGTGTGGTCCTGATACTGAGTTCGCGTACGAAAGGGCTGCGCGAACAGCGCGTTGAGAAACACCCCGCCAGCGCCAGCGGTATGCGTCAGCACACCGTCGAACACTTTTTCTCCTGATGTGCTCTGATTGAAACCCTGTCGGATGAGGTCGCGCAGATAGCGCGCGCTTTGCGAGATGCCGAAGCCGAACGCCGCCTCGATGCCGCGCGCCGGGCTCTCCGCCGCACCCGACCGCAGGAACGCCGCCACGTCGCGGGTGATAGCGAAGCCGATGCCGCTGACCCACGGGTCTTTCGCGCGATAGGTCAGCCCGTAGATGATCCCCGGCTCGGGCTTGGCGCCAATCAGCTCCACGTTGCGCGGATCGACGAAGCGCCAGGCCGCGCGCGGGATTTCGCGCGGCTCGTCGGGTTCGCGGTAGCGCATCGTGAGCCGCGCGCTGTCCTGGACTGCCGCGGCGTAGCTCAGACGGAATTTTTCCAGCGCCGGTCCGCGCGCCGTAGAGACAAACTCGTCGCGGATGACCTGCTCGAACCCGGCGAGTGCCGGAATGCGCGCGGTCATCCCGCCGCCCTTGGCCGGCGCGTCGGGATCCCAGCCGGTCCAGGCAAGCGTGTAGCCGAGACGGAACACCAGCCCGTCGCCGGCGTGCTCGGGGAGTAGCGGATCGTTGATGCTGCCCGTCTCCGGCGCGGGTAGCTGATTGAGCATGTGGATCATCAGCTTGTTGCCGCGGTTGAGCACCTCGAACAGCAGGTGACGGTTGCCGCGCGCCGGATCGGCGGGGCGGAGGAGGAATACGTCGGCCTCGTACTCGACGCGGCCTTGCGCGTTGCGGGGGGCGCGGTCCAGCCCGGCGATGCCGGCGTTGCGGGGGTCAGCCGGATCGAGCGCGCCCGTGGCGACGCCGATCACCCGCTCGTAGGCACCCGTCGCGCCGAACGCTGTCCCCTCTGCGAATGGCTCGATACGATCGATGCAAACTCGTAGCACCCGCGCCTCCGCCATGATGTTCTCTCGGGGATGGTAGTGGACGAGCCCGAACAGTCGAGTCCCGTCCGGCTGGCCGGGTTTCGAGCCGCCTGCTACGGTTTGCGGGTACGAGGGAGGGGGAACGCGGAATGCCGGTGATGACGGGCAAGCAGGCGCTGCTCGCGCTGCTCAAGCAGGAAGGCGTGAAGGTGCTGTTCGGCAATCCGGGCACCACCGAACTCGCGCTGATGGACGCACTCGCGGGCGAGACGGAGCTGCGCTACGTGCTCGGTCTGCAGGAAGCGACCGTGATGGGCATGGCCGACGGCTACGCCCAGGCCTCCGGGCAACTGGCCTTCTGCAACCTCCACGTCGCCCCCGGCCTCGGCAACGCGATGGGCATGTTGTACGACGCAGCGAAGGCGGGCGCGCCGATCCTCGTCACTGCCGGACAACAGGACCAGACATTTTCCCTCACCGAACCGCTGCTGTGGGGCGACATCGTCGAGATGGCGCGGCCACTGGTGAAATGGGCGGTCGAGGTGCATCGCGTCGAGGATCTGCCACGCATCGTCCGCCGTGCCGCCAAGGTGGCGCTGGCGCCGCCGATGGGGCCAGTGTTCATCGGATTGCCCGGCGACGTGCTCAATGCGTCGGCCGACCTCGATCTCGGCGCCAGCACGCGCATCGCTTCGGGGATGCGCGGCGACGCGCAAGCGGTGGCGCAGGCCGCGTCGATGCTGGCGCGCGCCGATCGCCCCGTCATCATCGCGGGCGACGCGGTCGCGCAAGGCGCGGCACTCGACCGGCTCGCGGCATTGGCGGAGCAGCTCGGCGCGCCGGTCTATGACGAGACCGTGCCGAGCCGGTGCAATTTCCCCACCACGCATCCGCTGTACCGCGGCAGCCTGCCGCGTCTCGCGCATCCGGTGCGGAGCATTCTGTCGCAGCATGACCTCGTGCTGTCGGTCGGGGCGGACCTGTTCACCATGTCGCTGCCGGCGAGTGTCGAGGCGCTGCCGGACGGAATGCCGCTGATCCACATCGACACCAATCCGTGGGAGCTCGGCAAGAATTTTCCGGCGACGGTGGCCATCCTTGGCGAACCGCGCGCCACCTTGCCCGACCTGTCCGACGCGCTCGGCCGCGCCATGACGGCGGGACAGCGCGATCACGCGCGCGCTCGGAGCGACACCACGCGAAGCGAGAGTTTCGCCGAGCTCACACAGCTCAAGGCGCGCGCCAAGGAGCTTGAGGGCGCCTCGCCGGTGCAGCCGCTCGCCCTGCTCGCCGCGATCGGCGAGATGCTGCCCAACGACGCGGTGGTGGTCGACGAGACGATTTCCTCGGGCGCCGGGTTGCGCCGGCTGATCCGCAGCGAGGATCCGCAGAGCTTCTACGGCCTGCGCGGCGGCGGCATCGGCTGGGGATTGCCGGCAGCCGTCGGCATCAAGCTGGCGCTGTCGCATCGCCCGTTGGTCGCCCTGATCGGCGACGGCAGCTCGATGTATTCGATCCAGGCGCTGTGGACGGCCGCGCACGAAAAACTATCGATGGTGTTCGTCATCCTCAACAACAGCTCGTACCGTATCCTCAAGCAGCGGACCAACGCGATGAAGTCGCTGGCGGCGCAGACCGACACCTATGTCGGCATGGACCTCACCGATCCGCGCATCGATTTTTCCGGACTGGCGACGAGCCTTGGCCTCGCCGCGCACAAGGCGAGCACGGTCGCGGAAGTTCGCGACCTGCTGCCGCGCGCGCTGGCGTCCGGCGGGCCGGTGCTGATCGACGTGGAGATGGACCGCAACTACAAACCGATTTGACGACAGGTTCGGGGGAAACGAAGCATGACCATACTCGTGATCGGCGGCACCGGGTTCATCGGCAGCCGCCTCGTCCGCCTGCTCGCCGCCCAGGGGCAGGAGGTCGCCTGCATGGACATCAACCCGGGCGCGCACTCCTTCGCCGATCTCGGCAAGCAGGTCTCGGTCACGCGGGGCGACGTCACGCAGTTCGACGACGTGATGAGCGCGGTGCTCGGAGCCAAGCCGTCGCGCATCATCAATCTCTCCTACCTGCTCGGCAGCGAGCACGCGCCGCACTTCGCGACCAAGCTCAACATCGTCGGTATGGACAATTGCTTCGAGGCGGCGCGCCTCGCCGCCGTCAATCGCGTGGTGTTCGCAAGCTCGCTCGCCGTGAACGGGCAGCAGCGCCATTTCGGCGAGCGCGCCGTCACCGAGGACGACTTCCGCCACGGCGACCATCAGTATGCCGTGCACAAGATCTTCAACGAGTGGCAGGCCAAGGACTACGTCGACAAATACGGCATGACGATCACCGCCGTGCGCCCGGCCAACGTGACGGGGCCGGACAAGGTGCGCGGCTCGGTCGATCACGTGAACATCATCACGCAGCCGGCGCGCGGCAAGCCGATCTCGTTTCCGCACAAGGACGCGATGCGCTGCCCGATCCATGTCGACGACATCGCGGAGGTTTTTGCCCGCGTGCTGATGGCCGACAATCCGAAGCACGCCGTCTACAACTCGGGCGGGACCGCGATCAGTCTCGGCGACATTGCGGGGATGGTGCGCGAGTTCCTGCCGGACGCGCAGATCACCTTCCAGCACGACACCGGCGGCAAGGAGATTTCCGGCAACTACCTGATCGACAACACGCGGCTGGTGCAGGAATTCGGCGTGCAGTACCGCCCCTATCGCGAGCGGGTGCTGCAGATCATCAACGACGTGCGCAGGCAGGAAGGGCTGCCGACCGTCGGGTGATATTCTGTCCAAGCGAGCGGCAATCCCCTCACCCAACCCTCTCCCCCAAAGCGGGGGAGAGGGCTTTTTCCTCTCCCTCTCCCCTGCTTAGGGGAGAGGGCCGGGGTGAGGGGTGAGGGGTGAGGGGGTCAGCGCAACGACGCGTTGATCTTGTCGAGCGCCTTCGAGCCCGGGCACAGCGCCGCCTCGTCGAGCTCATTGAACGGAGTTTCGACCGTGCCGAGATAGGCGTGCAGGTCGCGGGGCTCGGGGTCGACGTAGAGCAGCCCGGTGACGATTTCGCCCGCCGCGTGGTGCTGCTGCAAATAGTCCATCGCCGCCACGCGGTCATGCACGTCGTAATCGTCGGCGAGCTTGCGCAACCGGAGCATCGAACCGTCGTGCTGGCGCACGGTCTCGATCGAGCCCGGCGCGTAATCGACGGTGATCTCGTCGCGCGCCGAGATGTAGTCGAGCCGGTTCACCGCCTCGTTGTGCTCGCGAACATAGTCGAAACTCTTGGTGCTGCCCTCATGGTTGTTGAACGCGACGCACGGGGAAATGCAGTCGATGAACGCCGCCCCCTGGTGCGCCAGCGCACCCTCGATGAGCGGCACGAGCTGCGCCTTGTCGCCCGAGAAGCTGCGCGCGACGTAGGTGGCGCCGAGCTGCAGCGCGAGTCCGACCATGTCGATCGCCTCGTCGTTGTTGGTCAGGCCACGCTTGCTCTTGGCCCCCTTGTCGGCGGTGGCGGAGAACTGCCCCTTGGTGAGCCCGTACACGCCGTTGTTCTCGACGATATAGACCATGTTCACGCCGCGACGCATCGCGTGGGCGAACTGGCCGAGACCGATCGAGGCGCTGTCCCCATCGCCCGACACGCCGAGATAGATCAGCGCGCGGTTGGCGAGATTAGCGCCGGTGAGCACCGACGGCATCCGCCCATGCACCGAGTTGAAGCCGTGCGAAGCGCCGAGGAAATAGGTCGGCGTCTTGGACGAGCAGCCGATGCCCGACAGCTTGGCGATGCGGTGCGGCGGGATTTCCATCGAGAAGCAGGCCCACACGATCGCCGCGCTGATCGAGTCATGACCGCACCCGGCGCAGAGCGTTGAAACCGCCCCTTCGTAGTCGCGCCTTGTGAAGCCGAGCCCGTTTCGCGGCAGCTCGGGGTGGTGCAGCTTCGGTTTCGGCAGAAACGTCATGGCGCGGTCTTCCTGAACGGAACGATCTTGAGCGAGGTCGCCTTCTCCGCGATCGCATCGGCGATGAAGCGCGCGGTGATCGGCGTCCCGTCGTAGTGCAGCACGCGGGTGAGCTTCTTCGGGTCGATCTCGCCCTCATTGATGAGCAGGCTACGGAGCTGCGCGTCACGGTTCTGCTCGACCACGAACACCTGCTCGTGCCCGGCCACAAAATCCAGCACGTCGTCATGGAACGGAAAGGCGCGCACGCGCAGCAAATCGACGCCGACGCCCTGCTCAGCCAGCAGGTCGACTGCCTCGGCCATCGCCGGGCTGGTCGAGCCGTAATAGATCACGCCGAGTGCCGTCGGCTCCGCCGCGTCCTGGCGCACCGGATGCGGCACGATCCTCTTGGCGGTGTCGAACTTCCGGAGCAGTCGCTCCATGTTGTCGACATAATGCACGCCCTCCTCGGTGTAGCGGGCGTAGCGGTCCTTGGTGGTGCCGCGCGTGAAGAAGGCGCCGCGCGTCGGGTGCGTGCCGGGATAGGTGCGATAGGCGATGCCGTCGCCGTCCACGTCGAGATAGCGGCCGAAATCTTTGCCGGCGCTCAGCTCCTCCGCCGTCATGACCTTGCCGCGATCCATCTTGCGGCTGTCGTCCCATTGCAGGGGGGCGCAAAGCCGCTCGTTCATGCCGATGTCGAGATCGAGCATGACGAACACCGGCGTTTGCAGCCGGTCCGCGAGATCGAATGCCGCCGCGCCGAATGTGAAGCACTCGTGGGGGTCCTCGGGGAACAACAGCACGTGCTTGGTGTCGCCGTGCGAGGCATAGGCGCAGCTCAGCACGTCCGATTGCTGGGTGCGCGTCGGCATTCCGGTGGAGGGGCCGCCGCGCTGCACGTCGAAGATCACCGCCGGGATCTCGGCGAAATAGGCGAGCCCAATGAACTCCTGCATCAGCGAAATACCGGGGCCGGAGGTCGCGGTGAAAGCGCGGGCGCCGTTCCACGCCGCGCCGACCACCATGCCGATCGACGACAGCTCGTCCTCCGCCTGCAAGATCCCGAATTTCTTTCCCTTGGTCACGGGATCGACGCGCAGGCGGTTGCAGTAGTTGGTGAACGCCTCCGCCAGCGACGAGGACGGCGTGATCGGGTACCAGGCGCAAACCGTGGCCCCGCCGTAGACCGCGCCCAATGCGGCGGCGGCGTTGCCGTCGATCGAGATGCGGTCGCCCACCGCGTCCGCGCGCCGCAGCCGAAGCCCGATCGGGCATTGCAAATTGGCCAGCGCGTAGTCGCGGCCCATGTGCAGCGCGTGGATGTTCGCCGCAATCAGCTTGTCGCGGCCCCTGAACTGCTCGCCGAGCAGCGTCTCGACCACCTTGACATCCATGTCGAGCAGGGCCGAGAGCGCGCCGACATAGATGATGTTCTTGAACAGCTGCCGCTGGCGCGCGTCCTTGTATTCCCGATTGCACATCTCGGTCAGCGGAACGCCGATCACCGTGATGTCGGAGCGGAATTTCGACGGCGGCAGCGGCTTCGTCGAATCGTAGAACAGGTAGCCGCCAGGCTCGATGCCCGCGACGTCCTGGTTCCAGGTCTGCGGGTTCATCGCCACCATGAGATCGGTACCGCCGCGCGCTCCGAGATGACCCGCCTCCGACACCCGCACCTCGTACCAGGTGGGCAGCCCCTGGATGTTGGACGGAAAAATGTTGCGCGGCGCTACCGGGATGCCCATGCGCAAGATCGACTTGCCGAACATGGTGTTGGCGCTGGCCGAGCCGGAGCCGTTGACGTTGGCGAAGCGGACGACGAAGTCGTTCACCCGCTGCATCGGAGCGACGTCTAGTGTCTGGAGCATGTATGGCCCGCCTGTCCGTTCGCCGCCTGCGCCATGTCCAGAAGGAAACGCTGCATGTCCCACGCACCGGTCGGGCAGCGCTCGGCGCAAAGACCGCAATGCAGGCAAACGTCCTCGTCCTTCACCATCACCCGATGTGTCTTGAGCGCGTCGGAGACGTAGAGTTCCTGCGTGGCGTTGCGCGCCGGTGCGATCAGCCGCTCGCGCAGTTCACCCTCCTCGCCGTTCTCGGTGAAGTTGATGCAATCCACCGGGCAAATGTCCACGCAGGCGTCGCACTCGATGCACAGGCTCTCGGTGAACACCGTCTGCACGTCGCAATTCAGACAGCGTTGCGCCTCCTTGAAGGCTAGCGCCGCGTCGAAGCCCAGTTCCACCTCCTGCTTGATGTCGCGCAACGCCACCGCCTTCTCCTTCAGCGGCACGCGGAAGCGCAGATCGTTGGAGACGTCGTTGTCGTAGCTCCATTCGTGGATGCCCATCTTCTGGCTCACGAGCGAGAAATCCGGCGGCGGACGCTCGCGCACGTCCTCGCCGTTGCACGCCCTATGGATCGAGATCGCCGCCTCGTGACCGTGCGCCACCGCCCAAATGATGTTCTTCGGCCCGAACGCCGCGTCGCCGCCGAAGAACACTTTCGGGTGTGTCGACTGCATCGTGGTCTCGTTCACCACCGGCATGTTCCAGCGGTCGAATTCGAGCCCGATGTCGCGTTCGATCCAGGGGAAGGCGTTCTCCTGGCCGACCGCAACCAGCACGTCGTCGCACGGGATCAGCTCGTCGGGCTCGCCTGTCGGCACCAATCGTCGCCGCTTCTTGTCGTCGTACTCGGCGTGGACCTTCTCGAACAACACGCCGGTCAGGCGCCCGTCGGAGTGGACGAATTCCTTGGGCACAAAGAAGTTGATGATCGGAATGTCCTCGTGCATCGCGTCCTCCTTCTCCCAGGGGGACGCCTTCATCTCCTCGAAGCCGGAGCGGACGACGACCTTCACATCCTCGCCGCCGAGCCGGCGGGCGGAGCGGCAGCAATCCATCGCCGTGTTGCCGCCGCCGAGCACGATCACGCGGCGGCCGATCTTGTCGATATGGCCGAACGACACCGATGAGAGCCAGTCGATGCCGATATGGATGTTGGCGGCACCTTCCTGCCGGCCGGGGATGTCGAGGTCGCGCCCGCGCGGCGCGCCGGAGCCGACGAACACGGCGTCGTAACCCTCGGCCAGCAGCGCCTTGAGGCTGTCGACGCGCTGGCCAAGCCGCATCTCCATGCCGAGCTCGGTGATGTAGCCGACCTCCTCGTCGATCACCGATTCCGGCAGACGGAATTTCGGTATCTGGCTGCGAATCATGCCGCCGGCGCGCGGATCGCTGTCGAACAGCACGAGCTCGTATCCGAGCGGCGCGAGATCGCGCGCGACCGTCAGCGAGGCCGGTCCGGCGCCGATCAGCGCCACACGCTTGCCGTTGTGCTGCGTTGCCGGCAGCGGCAACCGATCCTTTATGTCCCCTTTGTAATCCGCGGCGACGCGCTTGAGCCGGCAGATCGCCACCGGCTCGTCCTCCACGCGGCCACGCCGGCAGGCGGGCTCGCAAGGCCGGTCGCACGTGCGGCCGAGGATGCCGGGAAAGACGTTGGATTTCCAATTGACCATGTAGGCGTCGGCATAGCGGCCGGCCGAGATCATGCGGATGTACTCGGGAACCGGCGTATGGGCCGGGCACGCCCACTGGCAATCCACGACCTTATGAAAATAGTCGGGATTCCGAATGTCGGTAGGCTGCAAGACGATCCCTCCGAGGGTTCTGAAGACCCTATTCCTTCGGCCCTGCTCGTGCGCGGCCAATGCACTCGGCGCGCGGTGGCGACTGGCCGGATTCGCCACCCAGTCGCCTCCTCGCGGCGGACCCTATGCGGAAAACACCCGGTCATCAACAGCGCCGCCCGGACAGCGGATCTGCGCCGCACGGGGGCCTTGTCCGGCGCCTCGGGGGTCCAGCTTGCGGGCGCCGGGCCTTGCCGCCAATGTCGGCCGCGTCATCAGGCGCGAGGGTGCGGAACATGGGTGAAGACCTGCTTTACGAGGTCCGCGACGGGATCGGCCACGTCACCTTCAATCGGCCGCAATCGCGCAACGCGCTGACCTTCGCGATGTACGAGCGGCTGGCGGAGATCTGCGCCTCGGTCGGGCAGGATCGCGAGGTGCGCGCCCTGCTGCTCACGGGAGCGGGAGAGAAGGCGTTCGCGGCGGGCACCGACATCAGCCAATTCCGCGCCTTCAAGGAGCCGCAGGACGCGATCGACTATGAGGCGCGGATCGACCGCGTGCTTGGTGCGTTGGAGCGTTGCCCGATTCCCTCGGTCGCGGCGATCTCCGGCGCCTGCACCGGCGGCGGTGCGGCGATCGCGGCGTGCTGCGATATCCGCCTCGGCGCGGCCAATGCGCGGTTCGGCTTTCCGATCGCGCGCACGCTCGGCAACTGCCTGTCGATCTCCAACTACACCCGCCTCGCCGCCCTGATCGGCCCGGCGCGCACCAAGGAGATCATCTTCACCTCGCGGCTGGTGGAGGCCGAGGAGGCGCGCGCGCTCGGCCTGCTCAGCGAGGTTCTGCCCGACCATGCGAGCCTGCTCGCGCGCGCCGAGGCGCTGGCGCGGCTGGTCGCCGGCCAGGCACCGCTCACCTTGCGCGCCACCAAGGAGGCGCTGCGTCGCATCAAGGAGAAAATGGCCCCAGACGAGGGCCGCGACCTCATCCTGATGTGCTATATGAGCGAGGATTTCCGCGAGGGGATGGATGCGTTCCTCAACAAGCGGGAGCCGGATTGGCGGGGGAAATGACGCGGGCGCCGCGGCGGCTGAACGGCGCAAGCTGAACCAGACAGGAGAGCAAAATGGCCAAGGGTCACGATCGACCGGGTCGCGAGGCAAAGAAGCCGAAAGCGAACAAGAAGGCGGCACCAGCCGGCTCGTCATTCCTGCGTCCGCCGCCGGACAAGCCGGCTCCGCCAAGGCCCGCGGTGACGCCGCCGTCCTCCGAGAAATCGTAGCGTCGACGGGTCATGCTTCGCATCACGCCCCGGTCGCACGGTTGGTCCGGCGACCCGGTAAGATCAGATCGGGGTCACCTGCCAGGACGGTTGACGTAAGACCCCGACTTGTCGCGAGTGCATTTGGACGCCCCGTTTGCGCAATCCGCTGTGCAGGCGGCGCGTTTCGGGTCGACGGAGAAATACTGCGCGCGACACTCGGCGGTGCAGGCTTGCCGTTTCGTCTCGCAACTCACTCCGGCCACGCAGCCCGGGCAGTCGCGAACGGGCTGCGCCGTGGCTGGCGACAGGGCCGCCCAGCCGAGGATTCCCAGCGCGAATGCCGCGAGTCGCATGACTTAGGGGCGAATATAGGTCCAGCCCTGCTCCTCGAGTTCCACGATGCGGGCGATCCCGGTCGGCACGACGCGGGCTTCGGGCAGGAGGCTGATATTTTTGCTCTCCTGCTTCGACTGGTTCTCCATCGTGTTGCCGCAGCCTGAGAAGGTCACGTGCTTGAGGTGGCTGCCGAGCGCGGCGAGGCGGTCCTTTACGGGAGACGTATCGCTGCGAACCATGTTCAGCCCGGGGCCGTAGGCGACGATTTCGATCTGCACCGTCTCGCCTGCCTGCTCATAGAATTTCGTCAGGTTCTCGGCGTTGTTCAGCGCCAGATTCATGATCTTCGGGTCGTTCTCACTCACCTGGATCACCACGCGATGGCGCTTCTTCGGGCTTGTCTCGGGGTGTGAGGACGAGGTCGCCGCCGCGGTCTGGGTGCTCGACGGGGCGGCAAGGCCCGGGCCCGCGACGAGGCTGGCGAGCAGAACGGCAACGATACTGAAGTGGAGGTTCATAACTGCTCCCAGAACAATGGCCAGCCAACACAATGGCCAAGTCGACGCAATGGCCGGGTCAGCGCTGCGGCGCGCCCGGTCCGGTAGACAAGGTGGCGCGCCGCTCGCCTTGGTTACGGTCGATCCACTCCTGGGCCGGCACGAACCGGCTCAAGCCCGGCACCTGCGCCGCAATGTTCACGTCCTTCCACGCGGGATGGAACCCTGGCGCCTGGAGCTGATCGAGCCGACCGAACAGGTGATCGACGAGGCGGGCAAGGCGGGCATAGTGGTCCGAGCCCTTCGGCCAGTTGTACGCCGCGAGAATTGTCGGCACCGAGATCGTCGGAATCTCCTGCCCCTCCGGGATGAGCTGCGGGTAGTCCTTCGACGTCAACACGGAGGGCGTATAGAACCCGGGATCCTCGATCTCGACGGGCAGGAACCTGAAGCCTGGATCCCAGCGCCCGCGCACGAACGCATCGACCGGCTTCGAGGTGACGAACACCACGGCCGCCATCCCGCCCTCGCCCTTGCGCATCTGCTGGAGCGCGGCCGGATGCGGGATGAAGGTCTTCTCCACGCTGAGGTTCAGCCGCTCGAAGATGAGCGGACCCGAGTACGCGGCGGTGGTGCCGGGCGTATTGAAATTGACCTTCTTGCCGTTGAGGTCGGCGAGCGAATGGATTTCGGGCCGGACGAAAATGTGCAGCTCCGAGGGAAACAGGTTCAAGATATAGCTGATGCGACGGTCGATGTTCGGCACGAGCTTGCGGAACTGGTCGAGCGCATCGGAATTGATGATCGCAGCGTCGATGCCGCGCAGATAGAGCAGCGCTTCGACATTCTCCGTCGGGCCGCGCGTGACCACCGGCAGCACGTGCAGCTCGTCGCCATCGTCGACCACGCGGGCTATCTCGGTGGCGAAATGGATCGGCGCGCCTTCCAGCAGCCCGCCCGCGATACCGACCGTCCAGGAATTCAGCTTGCTCCTGACCGACAGCTCGGCCGGCGTCATCTGGCGTTCGGCGCGCGGCTGGGCGGCTGCTGGCGTAAGCGAGAGAAGCAGGCTGGTGAGCAAAATGCCGAAAAAATATCCGATCGCGCGTCTCTGTGTCATTGACTCGCCCTAGATCCCAGGTTGCCCAGGAGCGACGCGGCGGCCTCGTCGCCGAGTGCCGCGCCTTTCCGATACCACGCCGCCGCCGTCTCGGGATCGGGCACCACGCCGACTGCGCCGATCTGGTGCAAAAACCGTGGATCGTAGGTCCGTCCCGTCGAAGTCGCGCCGCGGCCGGACTTGAGCGCCGCCGCCCGCTCATAGACGACCCGTGCGGTGGCCACATCGCCGATCGCAATCAACTCATCGCCTCGGGCAAGCAGGGCAACCGCGGCCGGTGACGGCTTGGCTTGAGGCTGCTCGGCGGCTGATGCCGGGGACGCGGCTGCCGACACCGCATTCGCCGCATCCGCCGCACGCGGTGCCACGGATGCTGGCTCGACAGTCGAAGTCGGCGACGCAACGCCGGTTGTCGCGGCCGGGGGCGCCTCCGGCGCGGATTGGCCAAGAGGCTCGTTCGTGGCGAGCACTTGCGCAGTCGTGGCCGCGGGAGACGGATCTTGCGCGGCATCGCGCTCGGCGCGCGGTGGGACGGCAGCATCCTCACGCGAGGAGGCCGATGGAGGCGTCGCGAACATTGTAGATGGCGCGGCGCCTGTGTCATCCGCTTGCGCCGGTTGAACCGGGATCGGCCGATTCTCGATCGACGGCTGCGGCGTGGAGGACCCTGCCGGATGTTCCGTGGCCGGGACCGCCTCGCGTTCGTCAATAGCGCTAGGTAGCATCGTGCGCGCGGGCTCCGCTGGGGGTTGCGCAGCCGGGCTCGTCTCCTGGCCGGCAAGGGCGGCCGGCTGTGCGGCTTGCGCTGTGTCCGCTGGGGGTTGCGCGGCTGGGTTCGCCTCCTGGCCGGCAAGGGTGGCCGGCTGCGCGGCTTGCGCGGGCCCCGCTGGGGGTTGCCCGGCCGGGCTCGTCTCCTGGCCGGCAAGGGTGGCCGGCTGCGCGGCCTGCGCAGGCTCCGCTGGGGGTTGCGCGGCCGGGCTCGTCTCCCGGTCGGCAAGGGTGGCCGGCTGCGCGGCTTGCGCGGGCTCCGCTGGGGGTTGCGCGGCCGGGCTCGTCTCCCGGCCGGCAAGGGTGGCCGGCTGCGCGGCTTGCGCGGGCTCGGCTGGGGGTTGCCTGGCCGGGCTCTTCCCGTGCTCGCCAGGAATGGCGGGCAGCGCGGAGCGCACGGCTAGCACCTTGCCGGCTGACGCTGCTTCAGCCGACACGCGCTCCCGTTCCCGCTCCCGATCGCCGGTGGCCCCGGTAAGGAAAAAAAACAGGGCGGCGACGCAGCCGGTTGCGGCGAGCCCACGACCGGCCGTTTTGCCGCCCGGCGTGCCGGCTGTCGATCGACCCGGCGCGGTCCCGACGCGGGCGAGACTTTTGACCACGAACGACCCGGCCTCGGGCAATCGGGATTGGAGAGTGCGTGATCCGACGAGCAGCACCTGGATCGGAAGCGTCCGCACGCCGCTCGCCGTGGCAAGACGTTCCGCGAACCCGAGCGCTTCCGCGGACAGCACGTCCGCGTTTTCGATGATCAGCGCCAGCCCGCGCTCCCCGCCCCGCGGCGAGGTGAAGGTCATGGCGAGGTGCTCGGCAATGCCGCGACTGCGCGCGCCCGAGGGAGAGGCAGCGACCAGAAGCTCGCAGAAGCGGCGGAGCCCTATCGGCTCGCCGTCGATACTATCGACCACGATGACCCGAATATTTTCGCGGACGAGATAAGTGTGGAGACGCTCAAGAAGGCGCGACCGTTCCGGCCGCCCCATGTCGCTGATCAATGCAATGGCGGGCGTTCCGCGTGCCAGCTCGGCCGTGATCTCAGCGAGAATGTCAGGCGCACGCCGCAGCGAAAGGAGATCCAATCGCGAATCCGATATGGCCATCTTGCGCGAGAGAAGCTGCGTGCTGTTCAATCTTCGGTTGCTTTCTAGCTGTTCGGATTTTCTGCCCACCTGACGCAACAAGCAATGGCTTTTTCCAATTATTTCGAGTTTGGCCGCTAACGAGGCAACCCGATGTCGCACGCAGGCCGAGGCGACCCCGGCTTGCCCGTTCGCGATAATCCGCCAAACTGGCGGTCGGAGGACGCGCATGGATCAAACCGCGGCCGAGATTGCACGCCTGCTGCACGCACGCTTTGGGCTGGCACCGTCCGACTTGGACGTTCCGCCGGCAGCGGCGCCACTGCTCGACCGCCGCGTGACGCGCCGCTACCGGGCCGAGCCGGTATCGGATGCGCTGCTCGACGGATTGCTCGCCGTCGCGCAATCGGCGCCCAGCAAGTCCGACCTGCAGCAATACTCCGTGGTGGTGATGCGCGACGCGGCGCGGATCAAGCGGATCGCCGACTGGATCGGCACGATGCCGTGGATCGCCTCGGCGCCGGTGTTTCTCGTCTGGTGCGCCGACATGCGGCGCGGCGCGCGGTTGTGCGACATGCACGCGATGCCGCACGCCAACAACAATCTCGACACGTTCCTCAACGGCGCGGTGGATTGCGCGCTGGCGATGGGCCAGTTCATGGCGGCGGCGGAGCTGATCGGCCTCGGCACCTGCCCGATCAGCTACGTGCGTAGCCACATCGAGAAGGTGACGCCGCTGCTCGGCTTACCCGCCGGCGTGTTCCCGGTCTCCGGCCTCACGGTGGGCTGGCCGGACGGGCGGCGGCCGACCTCGATGCGCTTGCCGCCCTCGGTCGTGGTGCATCGCGAGCGCTACGACGACGCCGCGATGCAGGACGAAGTGCGCGCCTATGACGAGCGCCGGCACGCGCGCGAACCGGTGGCGCCGGGCAGCCTCAAAAGTCGGGACATCTATCCGCCGCGAGAGGGCGTCGGCTGGAGCGAGAACTCCGCCCGCCAGCTCTCCGTTCCCGAGCGGTTCGGCTTCGCCGCCTATCTCAAGACCCGGGGTTTCGACCTTGCCTGATACCACGCTCGATCTGCTCGCGCCCAAGGCGCGGCAACGCCCGGTCCGGCCGCGCCACGCCGCCAGCCTCATCGTTCTGCGCCGCGCTCCCGGCGGCCTCGAAATCCTGATGGGCACGCGCGGCGCCAAGGCGCGCTTCATGCCCAACCGCCTGGTGTTTCCCGGCGGCGCGGTGGACCGGGCCGACTACCGCGCGAAGGCCGCGACGCCGCTGCCGCCACACACCAGCGATCATTTGCAGCGCGGCGCTCCCGCTCGCCTCGCCCACGCGCTGGCCATCGCTGCCGCGCGCGAGCTAGAGGAGGAAACCGGCCTCACGCTCGGCCGCCCGCCGCGTCTCGACGGGCTGCACTATCTCTGCCGCGCGATCACGCCGCCCAACTCGCCGATCCGCTTTTCCGCGCGCTTCCTGGTGGTGGATTCCGAACGGCTCTCGGGCACGCTCGGCGGCTCGGGCGAGCTCGAAAATCTGCGCTTCTACGGGCTCGACGAGGCGCTGCGGATGGACCTCATCAGCATCACCCGCGAAATCCTCGACGAGTTGCGACACTGGCTGGCGCTCGGCGAGCGGGAGCGCGCCACCCGTCCGCATGTCCGCATCCGCCGCACCGCCAAGTGGCATCTGGAATAGCTCAGCGCGAGCGCATCTCCCGCCGGGCGATCCAGGTGGTCGCCAGGAAGATCACGGTGCCGCCGACGATGGTGGAGTTTCCCGGCACCTCGGCGAACGCCAGATAGCCGATCGCCGAGGTCCAGATCAGGTCGAGGAATTTTACGGGTTGGGTCGCCGAGACGTCGGTGCATTCGATGGCCCGCGTCACGCAATACTGCCCGCCGCTGCCAGCCATGCCGAGGCCGAGCATCCACACCCATTGCGCGAGGGTCGGCCAGGTCCAATGCGCGACCGCGAACGGCAGCGTGAACACGGTGATCGCGATCGCCTGCCAGACCACGATGACCTCGGGCCGGTCGCGCTTCGTCAGCGCCTTGGTGATGAGGAAGGAGCAGGCGAACAGCGGCGAGGACGCCAGCATGACGAGATTGTAGAACCCGCCGGAGCCCGACATCTTCGGGCCGACCACCACCAGCACGCCCAGGAGCCCGATCAGCGCCGAAACCCACCGCGCCCACACCATGCGCTCGCGGAACACCACCACCGCGCCGACCATGATGAAGATGGGCGTGGTGAAGCCGATCGCGGTCATGTCGGCGAGCGGGATGCGCGGCAGGGCGAGGTACCACAGCAAGAGCCCCGTGGTATGGACGACGCCGCGCCACGCCTGACCGGCAAGCCCGTTCGGGTGATAGGCCTGCAAGCCGACCCGGGCGATGAACGGCAGCATCACCACGACGCCGGCGGCGTAGCGCAGGAACTGCGTCTCGAACGGCGAAAGCTCCTCCGCCATGACGCGCGTGGCCGCGTTGAGCACGCAGAAGATCAGGCCCGAGGCGCCCATCCAAAGGAGTCCCCGCGCCGTCGGGCTCAGCCGGCCCGGTGCGGGGCTGGCCCGTTCGAGAAAGAGCGAGAGTGACAAAGGAGAAGAATCCGGCGGTGGTTGACGGCTTATAGCTGGCTCGACCGGCTTTCCGTTCGCTGAAAGCCGGGGTCAACCATGCGGAAATGATGCGACCGAATCGCGGCCGGATCGGATCGCGAGGCCGCCGCCGCAGGCCGGGAATAGTCATTCCTAATAAACAACAACGTACAGGACGTGCGAGGACCGCGCGCCGTCGGTCCCGCAGGGCGGAATTCATTCCGCCGTCAGTCCGGCCAGGGCGGCTTTCGCCGGGCGGGCAGCGGCGGCTCCGGCGCGGCCCCCGGCGCGGGATCGGACCACGGCGACCCGGGATGCCGCCATGCGGCGCGCTTGGCCGGGGCGGTCCGCGCCGCCTCGGGCGGTGCCCGGCGGGGCCGCTCGGCCGGGGATGGCTTCGCCCGGCGCGGCCTCGGCGGGCGCAGCGCCTCAGGCAGCGGATCGGCGGAGAGCCTGCGCCACAGCGGCCGCAGGATCCGCCGCGCCTGCGGCGAGGCCGCGAGGAACGCCCGCATCTCGGGCTCGTCGAGCATTTCCCGCAGGTGGGAGGCGGAACCTCCCATGCCATACTCGAGGAACACCGGCCCGCGCGGAATGGCCGGCGCGGGCGCCGGCGCGGCGGTCTCGGGCGCGGGGTTGTTGGTATCGGGCGCGGGGTGGTCCGGCGGGGCGCGATCGGCGACCGCACGCGGGGCCGGGCGCGGCGCGCGCCGCGCCCCGGCCGGGGGGAGCCTGCCGGCGGCGAAGCGCGCGTGCAGCGCGGCGAAGCGCCGCAGGGTGTGGGAGAGATAGTTCCACAGCGGCCCCGCGATCAGCCCGAGCGAGCCCAGCGTGCCCTGCCGCCGGCGCCAGTCGATGCCGTCCGCCATGCACCGCTTCATCACCCCGATGAACAGGGCGAAGCGGGGGACGAGGCCGGACGGGGGTTGGGGTGGGGCGGCGGCGGACATGGGCGGTGTATAACGTTAGTGAAGGATAGTGTCAAGCTGAATTCGACCCGTTCCATCCGTCGTGGTCGGCCCACGGGCCAAGCCGAATCTCGTTGCCATTTCACGCATATATATAGTGTTAATCCAGTCGAAGCACGATGGAATTATGTGTTTCCTATTGACGCCACGCCAGGGACGTACAAAATCGCGCCAAGCCGGGTCCAATCCCCGGCCATCAGGAGTAATCCATGTCGCAATCGCTCACCGCGCGGGCGCTTCCCTGGCCGGGCCGCATCCGCCTCGGCCGGCGGTTCGCGCAAATCCGCAACCTGCGCCGCTTCGCCACGGCCGCCTTGCTCATCCTGGCGTGGCAGGCGGGTTCCATGCTCGGCTTGATCCCGACGCGCACCGTCGCCGCGCCGGGCGCCATCCTCACCAGCATGGTGACGCTGCTCGGCTCGGGCGAATTGCAGCAGAACCTGCTGGTCTCGCTCGGCCGCGTCGGCATCGGGCTCGGCATCGGCGTCGTGATCGGCACCGGCGCGGCGCTGATCGCAGGGCTGTCGCGCATCGGCGAGGAGGCGATCGACGCGCCGCTGCAGATGATCCGCACCATGCCGCATCTGGCGCTGGTGCCGCTGTTCATCCTGTGGTTCGGCATCGGCGAGATGCCGAAGATCGCGCTCGTCGCGCTGGGCTCGATCTTCCCCATCTACCTCAACCTGTACTCCGGGATTCGCGGCGTCGATCCCAGGCTGGTGGAGGCGGCCCGCACCCTCGGCCTGTCGCGCGCCGGGCTGATCCGTCACGTGATCCTGCCGGGCGCCCTGCCCTCGGCACTCGTGGGACTGCGCTACGCCGTCGGCGTCGCCTGGCTCAGCCTCGTGGTCGGCGAGCAGATCAACGCCGACAGCGGCATCGGCTACATGATGATGAACGCCCGCGAGTTCCTGCGCACCGACATCATCATGGTCGGGCTGGTGGTCTACGCCCTGCTCGGCCTCGGCGCCGACCAGCTGGTACGCACCATCGAGCGGGCGGCGCTGGTCTGGCGGCCCACCGTGATCGGAGGCCGGGCATGAGCGGCGTCCGCATCGCCGGTCTCAGCCGCCGGTTCGGCGAGAACACGGTGCTCGATGGGCTGAACCTCGACATCGCGCCGGGCGAGTTCGTTGCGCTGTTGGGACGCAGCGGCTCCGGCAAATCCACCTTGCTGCGCACCCTGGCCGGGCTCGATCCGGTGGAGCAGGGCGACGTATCGGTGCCCTCGCGTCGCGCCGTGGTATTCCAGGACCCGCGCCTGCTGCCGTGGAAGCGGGTGTGGCGGAACGTGGCGCTCGGGCTCGATGACGCCGACCCGAAGACGCGCGCATTGGGCGCGCTCAGCGAGGTCGAACTGGCGCATCGCGTCGATGCCTGGCCGCTCACCCTGTCGGGCGGCGAAGCGCAGCGGGCCGGGCTGGCGCGCGCGCTGGTCCGCTCACCGGAGTTGCTGCTGCTCGACGAGCCGTTCGCCGCCCTCGACGCGCTGACCCGGCTGCGGATGCAGGAACTGGTGTCGCACCTCTGGGCCACTCACAAGCCGGCGGTGCTGCTGGTGACGCATGACGTGGACGAGGCGGTGCTGCTCGCCGACCGCGCGCTGGTGCTGGAGCATGGCCGAATCGCCGTCGAGACGCGGATCGACCTGCCACGCCCGCGCCGCGCCGGGACTGCCGGACACGCTGCGATCCGCACTATGCTGCTGGAGGCGCTCGGAGTGCACGAGCCCGCCGCCGCAAGCGACCTGCGCGACGCCGCCTGAGAGGACACGCCATGACCCACGCTCCAGACCACGCGCACGACGTCGAATTCATCGGCATGATCCACCACCGGGAAGCGTCGGAAATCCGCCCGCCCGGCGCCGCGATCCTCGACCGCGGCTACATCCGCGATTTCGCGCAAGCCGCCGAGGCCGGCGGGTTCGACAAGCTGCTGGTCGGCTATTTCTCCGACGGGCCGGACAGTTTCCTCATCGCCGCCTCGGCCGCCGCGCACACCGACCGGATCGGCTTCCTCGTCGCCCATCGGCCGGGCTTCGTGGCGCCCACGCTGGCGGCGCGCAAGTTCGCCACCCTCGACCAGATCACCGATGGGCGGGCGGCGATCCACGTGATCTCCGGCGGCGACGACATCGACCAGCAGCGCGACGGCGACTGGATCGGCAAGGAGGCGCGCTACGCCCGCACCGACGAGTATGTCGGCATCCTCAAGCGCATCTGGACCGAGCAGGGACCGATCGACCACGCCGGCGAATACTACCAGTTCCGGGGCGCCTCGACGGCGTTCCGCACCGTCCAGCAGCCGCGCATCCCGATCTACTTCGGCGGCGCCTCGGACGCGGCGATCGGGGTCGCCGGCAAGCACGCCGATGTTTATGCGTTATGGGGCGAGACCCACGAGCAGGTGCGCGAACTCATCGCCCGCGTCCGTGCCGCGGCGGCGCGGCACGGACGCGAGGTGCGTTTTTCCCTGTCGCTGCGCCCGATCCTCGCCGCCACCGAGGAGGAAGCCTGGGCGCGCGCCGAGCGGATCAAGCAGACCATTCTCCGCATTCGCGGCGAGGCGGCTTTGGGGCCGGCGACGCGCACGCCGCCCAACGAGGGTTCGCGCCGTCTGCTGGAGGCCGCCGCGCGCGGCGAGCGGCTGGACAAGCGGCTGTGGACCGGGGCGGCCGCCGTGACCGGCGCGCGCGGCAACACCACGAGCCTGGTCGGCACGCCCGAGCAGGTCGCCGAGGCTTTCCTCGACTATCACGACCTCGGCGTCACCACCTTCCTGATCCGCGGCTTCGACCCGCTCGACGACACTATCGAATACGGCCGCTCGCTGCTGCCGATGACGCGCGAACTGGTGGCGCGCCGGCTGGGCCGCTCGGCGCCGGCGCAGGCCGCCGAATGATGCAGGTTCGCCGTCGCACGCTGTTGGCGGGAGCGGTGGGCACGGCCGCGACCTTCGCCATCCGCCCGGCCCGCGCCGAGGTCACGCTGCGCGCCGGCGACCAGCGGGGCAACAACCGCGCGGTGATGGAAGCCGCCGGCGTGCTGAAGGACGTGCCCTATCGCATCGCCTGGAGCGAGTTCGTCGCCGCGGCGCCGCTGATCGAGGCGCTGAACGCCGGCGCCATCGACGCCGGCGTGGTGGGCGACGCGCCGTTCACCTTCGGCTTCGCCTCCGGCGTGCCGATGCGCGCCATCGCAGCGCGGCGCTCGACCCAGCAGGGCACCGCGATCGTGGTGCGCGGCGATTCGCCCGCGCACGAATTCGACGATCTCAAGGGCAAGAAGATCGCCACCGGACGCGGCTCGGTCGGCCATTTTCTCGTTCTCGCCGCGCTGCGCCGCGCCGGCCTGTCAGACGACGCGGTGAAGATCGTGTTCCTCCAACCCGCCGACGCCAGGGCGGCCCTCGCGTCGGGCTCGATCGACGCCTGGTCCACCTGGGAGCCCTACACGTCGCAGGTGGAGGTGGTCGAAGGTGGGCGGCAGATCATCAACGGCCAGGGCCTCACGCCCGGCCAGGGCTTCCAGATCGCCTCGGTCGAGGCCATCGCGGCCAAGCGCGAGCAGCTCGCGGATTTCATCACCCGCCTGACCGAAGCACGCATCTGGGCCAACGCGCATCGCGACGCGTACGCGGCGATCTGGGCGAGGCTGATGGGCTTCCCCGTGGAGGTGCCGCACCACTGGTTCGCGCGCACCACGGAGCGGGTGGTGCCGACCGACGCCCGCGTCATCGCCGACGAGCAGAAGGTGATCGACCTCTACGCCGGTGCGGGAATGCTGCGAAAACCCTTCGATGCCGCGAGCGGCTTCGATACCAGCTTCAACCCGGCGGTCGAGAAGGGCAGCGCGAAATCCTGAGCGATGGCGCGCGGAGCCTTGCGCGAACGAACCAAGCCGCTACGCTCGCGGCCATGAATACGTTCCGAGTTCTCTTCGGCATCGACGGCTCGATCGCCGCGATCGTGCTGTTCTTCCTCGTCTACAAGCTCGGCGGCGGCTCGATCTCCGCGTCCAACACCCTGCTGGGTGTGGCGATTCTCGGCGGCATCGCGGCGATCCTGGGCGTCAGCGCGCTGCTGCGGTCGCGCGGCAATCCGCGTCTCGCGAATGGCGTGCTGCTGGTGCTGGCCTGTGTAGGCCTACTCTTCGCGCTGTTCTTCCTCGGCCTGATCGTTCCCCAGCCGCGCTGGAGCTGAGGGGCCTACTGGGTGGCTGATTTCTCCGCCCCGGGTTCGGGGGCGGGCTTCACCGCCGCGGCGGGCGTGGGCGACGCCGCGGCAGCGAGCGGCGTTCCGTGCGGCGGAGGGCTCTTCATCATCGCCCCTGTCATTGGAATGAAGAACACGCCGACGTCGCGGTGCGAGTGGATCTTGCCCTCGGCGTCCTTGGTGTAGACGTAGAGCACCTGGCCGCGCTTGAAGGGCTGGCCGATGGGGATGATCATGCGCCCGCCGGGCTTCATCTGCTTGAACAGCTCGGGCGGCGCGTATTGCGCGGCGCAGGTCACGATGATGATGTCGAACCCGCCCTGCACCTCGGGCCAGCCGTAATAGCCGTCGCCGACGCGGGTGTGGACGTTGTCGTAGCCGAGCGGGGTAAAGATCTTCGACACCGCATGGCCCAGCGGCTCGATGATTTCGATCGAGTACGCCTGCTTGACGATCCGTGACAGCAGCGCGCTCTGGAAGCCGCTGCCGGTGCCGATCTCGAGTGTGACGTCGCTCGGGCCGGGCTTGGCGACCTGGGTCATGTAGGCTTGGCCGAGATAGTCCGACAGCGCCGAGCCGTAGCCGAGCGCCCAGGGCTTCGGCGTGTCCTCGTAGGCGTCGCCGGGCGTGGCGCGGCGCTCCGAGTAGATGTAATGAAAATATTCGCGCGGGACCGCCTGGAACGCGGCGATCACCTTGGGGTCGGCGGCGCCGAGGTGCTCGGTCAGGTAGCGGTCGATCGCCTTGATCGCCGCCGGCTTGCGGCTCTGGATGGCCTGGAACTGCGCGTCGGTGAGGCTGACCGGGCGGCCGGAGCGTCGCATCGCCAGCTCGTAGGCCTCCCGCGTCCAGCCCCCCGCGGTCGCGGCCCGCGCCGCGCCGGCGAAGGCGGTTGCGGCGGCCGCCGCGATCACTCCGCGACGTGTGATGCTTCCGGGATGTCCTGCCACTTACGCTCGTTCCTCGCCAACGGGAATGCCAGCCACGCGACGCCATATAGCAGCGCGGCCGAGAGAAGAACCCTGCTAAAGCCCAACTCTCGCGCAATCAGGTTCGCCAGTGGCGTCGCGACCACAGAGAAGGCGCCGTTCAGCGCCCACGCCCAGGGCAGCAAGCCGCCGTTGCCGGTCCGCGCGAGGCCGAGCGGGAACGGCACGCCCAGGGCCAGCGAGACCGGCGCCAGCAGCAGCACGGCCAGGATCGCGCGGACCATCCACGGCAGGTCGAGGGTGGCGACCATGAGCGGCTGCAGTCCGAACGCCAGGAGGCCGCACCACGCCAGGATCACCCCGCAGGCGACGGCGACGCCCGCCGTCGGGTTCGCCTTGATCCGTTCGGTCGCCATGCTGCCGAGGCCGGAGAAGATCAGCATTCCGGTCAGCACCAGGGCGAAGGCCGTCGCACGGTCGTTGAGGTAGAACGACGCTCGCTCGATGAGGAATATCTCGATGAACAGGAAGCCGAGGCCGAGCGCCGGGAAGTAGAGCATCGCGCGCGGCAGCCCCCTTCCCTCCCCGCGCACCCGGCCCGGCGCGAGCAGCGGCACCAGCAGGACGAGGACGGCAATGACCACCGCCTGGGCGAGCACCGCCATGTTGACCAGCGCGCCGATCTCCGCCTGCGGCAGGATTTCCAGCCGCCGCAGCAGCGTGTCGAGATGGCCGAGCCTCAGCACCGCATAGAAGGACGGCTGGTCGAAGGTGATCGGCGCGAGATTGAATACCCGCGCCGAGGCCGTCGGGTCGTCCGCCAGGACCGCGCGCGCCTCGTCGGCGATCGCGTCGTCCGGGCCGCCGGCCTCGACCTCGCCGGCGTCGAAAGACACTGCCGGCAAATCATTGTAAAGATTGGCCCGCGTCGCCTGGACGTCGATACCGGGATAGTAGGATACGTCAAACGAGCGGTCATCGGAGAACCGCCGGACCTCGGCAATCCGCGCGGCGCTCCAGGGCTGCCTCGACAAAAGCAGCCGCACGCTCCAGGCCGAACGATACACCACCACATGCGCCGCCGGGTCGCGCACGCCGGCGTCGAGCAGCCCCTGTCGGGCGGTGGCGAGCATCCGCAGCGCGTAGACCGGAAAGTCGCGGATCGAGACGGGGATCGAGACGACGCCGTCCGGAGCCAGTGCCCGCAGATAGGCGGTGATCGCCTCGGCGGTGAACGCGGTGCCGTTGGCCTCCGCCGCGTCGAGAAAATCCGCCGAGATGTCGATGATGTCGAAAGGCCCGCCGGCCCGCGCCGCCGCGACCGGCGAGTTGCCCGAAACATGCACCCGAGGGTCGGCGGGCAAGGCAGGCGACGGGCCGATCCCGTGCAGCAGCGCCTCGCGGAGCACGGGTTCCGGCTCGAGCGCCTCCACCGAGCCCGCGCCCAACGTCAGCACTTCGGCGACGCGGAACCCGCCGGACGCGCCGGCGAGCAGCACGCGCGGCCGGCGGATCAGCGAATAGGGCAGCGTGTCCAATGCCGCGCGGGCGTATCCGGCATCGACCGGACCGGGCTTCGGCAGCGCCGCGATCCGGATGCCATCGCGATACAGGCCGTAGCTGGAGGGCGGACCGGCGACCCCGAGCAGGCCGGCATTGTTCGAGACGTCGATGTCGACGCGCTCGGTGAAGTCGTCGAGCAACTGGTAGAAGCCGCGGGGAGACCGCGGTTCGGCCAGGACCTTCGCGTCCGGCGTATGAAGCGGCGCGTAGATCGCCTTGAAATCGTTGATTTCCGCCCGGTTGTCGAGCAGCAGCAGCGCCTCGCCCGCCAGCAGCGCCGCCAGAGCGCCGGCCACCCCGGCCCAGCGCCAGCGTCCCCGCGTGAGCAGGGCGCTCGCCGCGATCGGCAGCAGCAGGGCGGGGACCAGCATGAACGGATGTAGCACCAGCATCAGCAGCAGCGTCGCGAACGCCCCTGCCCCGGCGCCGGTCAGGTCGAACCCGTAGACGCGGCCGATGATGCCGGCGTTGAGCACGAAGCTCAGGCTGATGTAGAGGCCGGCAAGGAAGAAGAACGGCAGCAGGCAGGCGTAATACCCCGCGATGTTGGCGAGCTGCGGCGCCCAGGTGGCCTGATTCTGCAATTGCAGCGGGTTGAACGGGTTCGTGGTGGTTAGATGGAAACCCGTGGCGGCCGCGGCGATCAGCAGGGTCGGCAGCGCGGCCAGCAGCCAGGCGCCATTGCGGGCGAATGCGTCGCGGAACAGGGCGAGAACCACGCCGCTGAAGGCGAAGCCGACCATGACGATCGAGATGACCCAGTAGCCGTATTCGGACCATTTCGCGACGGCGAAGTAGCGGGTCAGCGCGATCTCGAACCCGACCGCCGACGCCGAGACCAGGAACAGCGGCATCAGGGCGGGTCGGCGAGCGTTCATCACGGCCAGATCCGGCGATGGATGAAATCGTCCAGCAGCGCGTCGAAGCGGCTCGCGTCATCCACGAACAAGGCGTGGCCGGCATCCGGGAAAACAGCGATCTCCGCCCCTTTGTGGCGGCGCGCGAGATTTTCCGCCTGGCCCGTCCAGAGCGGCCGGACGGCGTAGAGGATGGGCTTGTCGGTCGAATACACCGCGTCCCGCCAGTAGGAGCGCGGCACGGGATAAGAGAGCAGGGCGTTGGAGGCGTATTCCGGCATCCGCAACGTCGCCTCGGTCAGTGTCTCCAGATACTCCTCGCTCTGCGGCTTGCGGAACATGCTCCGCACGAAGCGGCTCATGCGCGCCTCGAGCGGCGGCCTGGGGCCGCGATGCGGCCGGGCGCGCGAGGGCAGCGGCGCCGGCTCCTCGCCGATCGAGTTGTCCACCAGCACCAGCCCGGCGATCCGACGGTCGCCCTGAGCGTGGACATAGGCAAGCGCGTCGAGCACGCCAAGCGACCAGCCGACCAGCAGGACCGGCTCGGGGCCCAGGCGCGCGATCAGCTCCGCGATGTCCTGCCCGCGTCGGCCGGGCTCGTAGCCGGATAGCGCCACCTCGGACTCGCCCTGCCCGCGCGGATCGAACGCAACGACGCGATAGCGCGCGGAGAGATCGCGGATCTGCGGTCCCCAGATCCAGCCCGGCATGGTCCAGCCCGGCACCAGAACGACGGTGCGGGCGCCCGGCGGCCCCGCCTCGATGTAGTGCAGGCGCACGCCGTCGCTGGTGGTGAAGAAGCGGCTCTGCGCTCCCGTGACCGGCTGCGCGCCGGCGATGCCGAAGCTGGCCAGCAGGACGGAGAGAATCGACAGAACGGAGCTAAGCCGCATGTCGCCTTATGGCCGGCCCGCGCCGCCCAGTGTCAACCATCGTTTCTCAACCATCGTTCGCCGCGCACGGTGGTTCATTCGACCAGCGTCTTCAGCTCGTCCATCCGGCGCACGACGATGTAGCCGGCGTCGGTGCCGACCATCCCGTCGTCGCGCCAGATGCGAAGCTGCTTGTTCACGGTCTCGCGGGACGACGCGACCTGGTTGGCGAGATCCCGTTGCGACAGCTTGAGCTCGATCCGGGTGCCGTCCGGACACGGCCGGCCGTAATCCTCGGCCAGCTTCAGCAGCAGCCGCGCGAGCCGCGCCGGCAGTTCGAACAGCGCCAGCTCCTCGAGGGCGAGGCTGGTGCGCCGCAGCCGTTCGCACAGCACGACGAGCAGCCGGAGATACAGATCCTCGTTCTTCCACAGGAACGGCAGGAAATGGCGGCGCTCGACGACCAGCAGCGTCGTGTCCTCGACGGCGGTGACATCGGCGCTGCGCGGCTTGCCGTCGAGCAAGGCGATCTCGCCGAACACCTCGCCCGCGGCGATCATGTTGAGCGTGATCTCCTTGCCCTCGGACGACACCACGCTGACGCGCACGCGGCCACGCAGCACCGCCATCATGCTGGAGCCCTCGTCTCCCTGCTGCACGATGATCGCGCCCCGCGGACACTGACGTTCCGTGGAGAACTTCAAGATCTCGTCCAATTCGACAGGCCGCATCGCCTGGAACAACGGACTTGCGAGCAGGGCCGCGCGCCGCGCGTCCCGCTCGAGTTTTACCCCGATCGCCATTTTTTTAATCCGGACCCGGCAGGATTGAAACACACCAGCTACATTCATTCCAGACGTCGTTTGACCTCTCCGGGATCGCTTGTTAGCGTTTGGCGACTTTTTTGCATGGTCCTTCTCCCACTGGGTGCGCGCATGACGAAGAGCTACGAAACGCTCCGGCTTGAGGAGCCGCAGGCGCACACCTTGCTTGTCACCTTGGATCGGCCGAGCGTCGGCAACGCGATGAACACGCGGATGGGCGTCGAGCTGCTGGAGCTGTGGGACGGCATCAACGCCGACCCCGCGCGGTACCGCTGCATCGTGCTCACCGGCGCGGGCGGGCGCATCTTCTGCGCCGGCGGCGACCTCAAGGAGCGCAACGGCATGACCGATGCGCAGTGGCAGGCGCAGCATCTGATCTTCGAGCGCGGCATCCGCGCGCTGCTCGCCTGCCCGGTCCCGGTGATCGCCGCGGTGAACGGCGCGGCCTATGCCGGCGGCTGCGAGATTTCGCTGTGCTGCGACTTCATCTACGCGAGCGAGACGGCGCGCTTCGCGCTCACCGAGGTGACGCTCGGCATCATGCCGGGCGCGGGCGGCACGCAGAACCTGCCGCGCGCCGTCGGCTCCCGGCGCGCCAAGGAAATCCTGCTCACCGGCAAGCCGTTCACGGCGCTCGAGGCGGTCGAGTGGGGCATGGTCAATCGGGTTTTCCCGCCGGAGACGCTCATGGCGGAGGCGCTGGAGACCGCGCGCGTGATCGCCGGCAACGCGCCGCTCTCGACGCGGCAGATCAAGCAGTCGGTCAATTACGGCCTAAACATGGATCTCAGCAGCGCGATGATGTTCGAGATCGAGGCGTACAACCGCCTGGTGCCGACCGAGGACCGGCGCGAGGGCGTGCTGGCCTTCAACGAGAAGCGCAAGCCGGATTTTCAGGGACGGTGACGGCCATGAACGTGATGACCCGGACTGCTGGCCTGACGCGCTCGCTCGCGGAGCAATCGGCGGCGCTGACCTACGCCGACCTGTCCGCCGATGCGCGGGCGCTGGCGCGGCAATGCGTGCTCGACTATCTCGGCTGCGCGCTGGCCGGTGCGGACGATACGTTGACGCGGATATTGCTCGCCGAAATGCAGGAGCAGGGTGGCAATCCTGGCGCGACGGTACTCGGCCATGACGCGCGACTGCCGCCTCTCTCCGCCGCGCTGATCAACGGCACGGCGGCGCACGCGCTCGATTTCGACGACGTCAACATGGCGATGCCCGGCCACCCCTCGGTCGCCATCTTGCCGGCGCTGCTGGCGCTGGCGGAAGAACGCGGCTCGCGCGGCGCCGACCTGCTGACCGCGTTCGTCGCGGGCTACGAGCTGCAATGCCGCATCGGCCGGGCGATCGCGCCGGGACACTATGACGGGCTCGGCTTCCATGCGACCGCGACGGTCGGCAGCTTCGGCGCGGCGGCGGCGTGCGCGCGTCTGCTCGGCCTCGACGCGGCGGCGACGGCCGTGGCGCTCGGCATCGCGGGCACTCAGGCGGCCGGGCTCAAGTCGATGTTCGGCACGATGTGCAAGCCGCTGCACGCGGGCAAGGCGTCGTATCACGGGCTGCTCGCGGCGAGGCTGGCGAGGCGCGGCTTCACCAGCCGCGACGACGTGCTGGAATGCGCGCAGGGTTTCGCCAGCACCCATAGCCCGGACTTCCACCCCGAGCGCGCCCTCGCGCCGCCGCCGCGCGGGATGTATCTGTTCGACAATCTCTTCAAGTACCATGCCGCCTGCTATCTG
This sequence comes from uncultured Alphaproteobacteria bacterium, assembly GCA_963795435.1. Lineage (GTDB taxonomy): Bacteria > Pseudomonadota > Alphaproteobacteria > Acetobacterales > Acetobacteraceae > JAFKFI01. Next base: position 72,090 of record CAWCHV010000006.1, on the reverse strand, counting down.
ACGCACGGCCCGATCGAGGCGGCGCGCGCACTGCGAACGCGGCACGCGCTGGCGCCGGAGCAAGTCGCGAAACTGCGTCTGCGGGTCGACGGCGCGTGCGATCGGGTGTGCAACATCGCCGCTCCGCGCACCGGGCTCGAAGCCAAGTTCAGCCTGCGCCTGACCACCGCGATGGCGCTCGCCGGGGTGGAGACGGGGGCGCTCGCCAGCTATAGCGAGGAAACCGCGGCCGACCCGAGACTCGTCGCATTGCGCGACCGGATCGAGTTCGACTTCCAGTCGGGTTGGCCGCACACGCTGGCCGAAATCGAGCTCGAACTCACCGACGGAACCCGCCTCCAGGCGCGCCACGACGCCGGCATCCCGAGCACCGACATCGCCGGCCAGGGACGCCGGATCGGACAGAAGTTTTCCGCCCTCGTCGAGCCGCTGCTCGGCGCGCGGGCCGGCCGGATCGCCGACGAGGTGGGCCGGCTCGACACGCTCGACGATGTGCGCGGGATGCTGGCGCTCTGCCGGTGACCGGCGACAGCGAAAAACCTGACTGGCGTGCGTCGAACCGCGCACGCTGGGACGAGGCGGTCGGCGTGCATCTCGCGCCGGGCGGCTATGATTTGTCCGACCTCCGCGCCGGGCGGGGAGAGCTGAACTGGATCGAGGAGGACGAACTCGGCGACGTGCGCGGGCTGCGCGTCCTTCATCTCCAGTGCCATTTCGGCAGGGACACGCTGATCCTGGCGCAGCGTGGCGCGGAGGTCGTCGGGCTGGATTTTTCCTCATCCGCGATTGCCGCCGCGCGGACGCTGGCCGGCGAACTCGGCCTGGCCGATCGCGCCCGGTTTGTCGAGGCGGATCTGTACGACGCGCCCGCCGCCGTCGCGGAGCCGGCCGCGTTCGACTGCGTGTTCGTCACCTGGGGCGCGATCAACTGGCTGCCGGACATCGAGCGCTGGGCGCGCATCGTCGCGCATTTCCTCAGGCCGGGCGGCTCTCTCTATCTCGCCGAGCAGCACCCGGCGGCATTCGTGTTCGATGACGGCGCGAGGCTTCCCGGCGGGATGCCTGGTCCGTTCGTTCCCTATTTCTCGACCGAGCCGCTGGCACTCGCCAATCCGCGCGATTACGCCAACCCGCAGGTGATGCTGCGGAACGCGACGGAGCATTTATGGATTCACCCGCTCGGCAAGATCGTGTCGAGCCTGATTGACGCGGGGCTCGCGCTGGAATTCCTGCACGAGCACGCATCGGTGACGTGGCGCATGTTCGACTGCCTGGTCGATGATGGCCGGGGCGGCCATCGCTGGCCGGACCAGCCTTGGCTGCCACTGGCCTTCTCACTTCGGGCGCGAAGGCCGGCATCAACGACCTAGTGCCGCATCCGGAGAACTGGCGCGCCGGTTCGCGCGTTGATCCCGCTTGGATTCACAGGCCGTGCGTCGGCCGTCGGAGCTTTCGTGAGGACGTGGATCGCCGTTGCGCTGATCGCGCTCGCCGCCGCCGCGCCGCAAGATGGCGGGCAGCACCGGCCGGCATCGGGGCCGCAACCGCACAAGTCCCGGACACACACGCCCGCTCACACCCCTCGACGCGCGCCGAGCCGCGACGAGAGCGGCATTGTCACGCGCGGCGATGGCCGGGGCTTCACGGCGGCGCCGATGCCAGACCTGGACGTGACCGCGCCCCCGGTTCCCGAGGATCGGCGGCCGCATGTCGCGCCCATGTTGTTTGAACTCAAGAACGCCTATCCCGGGGATGGATATGTATACGGCTCTTCACCGCAAGGCATGGACGACCGCAAAGCTGCCACGATCCCAGGCCTCAAACTATCCGTGCCGATCCGCTAGCGCTGTTTTGCCGCAGCGTCGTCTGGGCGGTCAGCGGCCGGACCCGATCCCCACTCCGCCGCCGCCGATACAGCCGCCGCCGCGACCCGACCCGATGCCGCCCCCCGGGCCGCCGATGCCGACCCCGCTGTAGGCTAGAACGGGATCTCGTCGTCGAGATCGCCCTTCGGCGCGTCCCAGCCCGCACCGCGCCCTCCGCCAGCGCCGCTGCCGCGCGGGGCGCCGCTGCTGGCGCGGCCGCCGCCGTAGCCGCCGCCCTCGCCTGCCCCGCCTTCCTCGCCCCGGTTGCTGTCGAGCAGGGTCAACTCGCCACGGAAGCGGTCGATGACGACCTCGGTGGTGTATTTCTCCTGGCCGGACTGGTCGGTCCATTTGCGGGTCTGTAGCGAACCCTCGACATAGACCTTGCGGCCCTTGCGCAGAAAGCGCTCGGCAACGTCGGCCAGCCGCTCGTTGAAGATCACGACGCGGTGCCACTCGGTGCGCTCCTTGCGCTCGCCGCTCGCCTTGTCGTTCCAGGTGTCGCTGGTCGCCATGGTGAAGTTCACGACCTTCTGGCCGGCCTGGGTGTTCCGCACCTCCGGATCCTTGCCCAGATTGCCCACCAGGATCACCTTGTTGACGCTACCAGCCATGTGTCGGTCCTTGCGCTATCCCGTCCCGGGCGAATCCGCCGGCCGGAATGCGACCGTATCACGGGCCGCCCCTTTGCAGAACCCCGAAGACCTGCCATATAGGGCGGGAACATCCAGAGAACAACGGGAACTTGAGCGCATGGCGGGCTCGATCCATGTTCGCGGTGCGCGCGAGCACAACCTCAAGAACGTGGATGTCGAAATCCCGCGCGACAGCCTGACCGTCATCACCGGCCTGTCGGGCTCGGGCAAGTCCTCGCTCGCCTTCGACACCATCTATGCCGAGGGCCAGCGGCGCTACGTCGAGAGCCTGTCCGCCTATGCCCGGCAGTTTCTCGAACTGATGGGCAAGCCCGACGTGGACAGCATCGAGGGCCTGTCGCCGGCCATCTCCATCGAGCAGAAGACCACCAGCCGCAACCCGCGCAGCACCGTCGGCACGGTGACGGAGATTCACGACTACATGCGGCTGCTATGGGCGCGCGTCGGCGTGCCCTACTCGCCCGCCACCGGCCTGCCGATCGAGGCGCAGACCGTGTCGCAGATGGTCGACCGGGTGATGGCGATGCCGGAAGGCACGCGACTCCTGCTGCTGGCCCCCGTAGTGCGCGACCGCAAGGGCGAGTACCGCAAGGAGCTCGCGGAATTGCAGCGCCGCGGCTTCACCCGCGCCAAGGTTGACGGCAAGCTCTACGAGATTTCCGAGGTGCCGGCGCTCAACCGCAAGATCAAGCACGAGATCGAAGCGGTGGTGGACAGGCTGGTGGTGCGCGACGGCATCCAGTCCCGCCTCGCCGACAGCTTCGAAACCGCGCTCGGCCTGTCCGACGGCGTGGTCTACGCGGAGAACGCCGACACATCGGACAGAACCGTGTTTTCCAGCCGCTTCGCCTGCCCGGTGAGCGGCTTCACCATCGAGGAAATCGAGCCCCGGCTGTTCAGCTTCAACAGCCCGCACGGCGCCTGCCCGTCCTGTGACGGGCTCGGGGTGGAGACCTTCTTCGATCCCGCTCTGGTGGTGCCCGACGAGCGCCTGTCGCTGGCCGAGGGCGCGGTGATGCCGTGGGCCGGGGCGAAAAGCCCGTACTACGACCAGACGCTGCAAAGCCTCGCGCGCCACTTCAAGGTGACGACGCGCACGCCGTGGGAGCAACTGCCCGAGCGCGTGCGTGAGGCGATCCTGTTCGGCACGGGCGAGGAGCCCGTCGCCTTCACCTACAAGGATGGCGTGCGCGCCTACACGGTAACAAAACCGTTCGAAGGGGTGGTGCGCAACCTGCAGCGCCGCTCGCAGGAGACCGACAGCGTCTGGGTGCGCGAGGAGCTTTCGCGCTATCAGGCGGACAAGCCGTGCCACGTCTGCGACGGGGCACGGCTCAAGCCCGAGGCGCTGGCGGTGCGCGTCGCGGGGAAGAACATCGCCGAGGCGTCCGAGCTGTCGATCAGCGGCGCGCTGGAATGGTTTCAGGGCGCCGGCGAGACGCTGACGCCGCAGCGCCAGGAGATCGCCCGGCGCATCCTGCGCGAGATCGCCGAGCGCTTGCAGTTCCTCAAGGATGTCGGGCTCAACTATCTCACTTTATCGCGTGGTTCGGCCACGCTGTCAGGCGGCGAGAGCCAGCGCATCCGGCTGGCGAGCCAGATCGGCTCCGGCCTGACCGGCGTCCTTTACGTCCTCGACGAGCCGTCGATCGGGCTGCACCAGCGCGACAACGAGCGGCTGCTCGGCACCCTGCGGCGGCTGCGCGACCTCGGCAACACGGTGCTGGTGGTGGAGCACGACGAGGACGCGATCCGCGCCGCCGACCACCTCATCGACATGGGGCCGCTCGCCGGCGTCAATGGCGGGCACGTCGTCGCCCTCGGCACGCCGGGCGAGGTCGCCGCCAACCCGAAATCGCTAACCGGGGACTACCTGTCGGGACGGCGCCGGATCGAGGTGCCCGCGCTGCGCCGGCCGGTGCAGAAGGACCGGGCGGTGCGGGTGGTCGGCGCGCGGGCCAATAATCTCAAGAACGTCACGGCGGATTTTCCGCTCGGCACCTTCACCTGCGTCACCGGCGTGTCGGGCGGCGGCAAATCCACGCTGGTGGTCGACACGCTGTACAAGGCGGCGTCGCGGCGGCTGATGGGCTCCGGCGAATTGCCGGCGGCGCATGACCGGATCGACGGGCTCGAACTGCTCGACAAGATCATCGACATCGACCAGTCGCCGATCGGCCGCACGCCGCGCTCCAACCCCGCGACCTACACCGATCTGTTCGCGCCGATCCGCGACTGGTTCGCCGAGATGCCGGAGAGCCGCGCGCGCGGCTACAAGCCGGGGCGGTTCAGCTTCAACGTGAAAGGCGGACGCTGCGAGGCCTGCCAGGGCGACGGATTGATAAAAATAGAAATGCACTTCCTGCCCGACGTGTTCGTCACCTGCGACGTCTGCAAGGGCCGCCGCTACAACCGCGAGACACTGGAAATCAAGTTCCGCGACAAGTCGATCGCCGAGGTGCTCGACATGACGGTGGACGAGGCGGTGCCGTATTTCTCCGCGGTCTCACGCATCCACGACCGGCTTCGCATCCTGCAACAAGTGGGGCTCGGCTATATCCGGCTCGGCCAGCAGGCGACGACGCTGTCGGGCGGCGAGGCGCAGCGGATAAAGCTGTCGAAGGAACTGGCGCGGCGCGCGACCGGGCGGACGCTTTACATCCTCGACGAGCCGACCACGGGGCTGCATTTCGAGGACGTGCGGAAGTTGCTCGAGGTGCTGCACGCGCTGGTCGAGCAGGGCAACAGCGTGGTGGTGATCGAGCACAATCTGGAGGTCATCAAGACCGCCGACTGGGTTCTTGACCTAGGGCCCGAAGGCGGCGACGGCGGCGGCCGCATCGTGGCGCAAGGCACGCCCGAGGACATCGCCGCCGACCCCGACAGCCACACGGGCCGCTTCCTCGCGCCGTTGCTGGCGCGGACCAGGCCGCTGCGAGCGCGCAAGCGGGCGTAATTGGCGCGTTGGGGGGAATGCTTCCGCCCTACGGCTTCACAGGGTAGGGCGGAAGTTATTCCGCCCCCGGCACACCAGGGCGATGCCCAGCAGCCCAGAGCCGAGCAGCGCCGCCGACAGCGGCTCGGGAATCGGAATAATGGTGCCGACGGGCACCGGATCGGAGTTGAAGGTTCCCGTGCTGTCCACCCGGAAGGGCTTCAGGAACTTGGCGCCCTTGGCGAAGGCCGGGATCGCGGCGGAGAAGGCGAGCGAGCCGTCCTCGGTCGCGCCGGGCTTGAAGGTGAGGAAGTCCGAGGTGAAGCTGACGAGATAGTTGGTATTGTCAAACGACATACCGGCCACCCGCGAGCCAGCGGTGGTGACGATCCCCGGAGTGAAGGACGCGGCCGCGACGTGGACCGTCAGCAGGTTCCGCCCGTAATCGACCCCCTTGTAGATGTAGTCGGCCGTGCGGGTGAAGCTCATCGTGAACGGCTGGTTGAACGCCTGGGTCAGCAAGGTGCCGAGGCCGGGGATCACCGTCGTTTGGGCGACCGCCGTGGTAGCCGCGCCGGCGCCGCCGTTGAGGCGCAGCAGGGCCGACTGCGGGGTCAGCAGATCGGCGGGCAAGCCGGCCAGGCCGAGGAACGAGAAGAACACGGCATCGCCCGTGGCTTGCTGATAGGCGTGCAGGTTGGCCGTCCCGCCGTTGACCGAGAACTGGAGGTTGCCGCCGACTTGGGTCTTCTGTTCACCATATTGCGCAAACGTGATGACAGAGGCGTGCGCGGCCGGCGCGCACAAGGCCCCTAACAGGACAGCAGCCGTCAGGGCGGAACGGATCGGGATCATGGCACTCCTCGTCGTGGCAGGCACCACAATCGGCGATTGCCGCTGCGGACCAGAATACCCCCACGTGCGGAGGAGTAGGCGATCCGAGGAGGATTCCGAAACTACTTTCTGCCTGGCGCAACCAGAGGTCAGGTGAATTAACGATTAATTCACGCTGCTCTCATGGTTCGGCCGCGCCGCTCAGCGGGACACGCCGTGTGGCGCCGGCACGCCATTACGCAGGACCGGATGGACCGGCATCGCCAGGCTGCCAGTGCGGCACAGGCAGCCGGTCAGGCGCCGCAGATCGTCGAGGCTCGGCCAGACGGTGCCATCCAACTCCTCGACACGGATGTCGGTCGCGACGAAACGGAACCCTATGTCGAGCCGCACGGCCGCGCCGACGAACGCGCCGTCGACCTCCACGATGTGCGATTGCAGCATGGTCGCCCCCATAGCGCTAGTGGGACGACTTAATCACGAACTGACGAAGTGGACAAGTAAAAACCACGTCACTCTGTCATGGAAACAGTCCGCGCACCTGCTTGGCATCGCGCACCTTCTCGACGCCGATCGCCATCGCCGCCGTGCGGTGCGGCACGTTGTCCCGCTCGGCCCGCGCCATCACGCGGGTGAACGCGCGGTCCAGCACGTGGTTGAGGCGGTTGAGCACCTCGGTCTCGTCCCAAAAGAAATGCTGCAAATCCTGCACCCACTCGAAATAGCTGACGATGACTCCACCGGCGTTGCAGAGGATGTCGGGGATCACGAACACCTCGCCGCGCCGCTGGTTCAGCACGCGATCGGCATCCGGCGTCGTCGGGCCGTTGGCCCCCTCGGCGAGGATGCGGCAGCGCAAACGGGCGGCGATGTCGGCGTCGATCACCCTCTCGAGGGCGGCGGGCACCGCGATGTCGCAGGGCTGCACCAGCAGCTCGTTCGGGTCCGACAGCAGCTCGGTCGAGAAGCCGGCGAGCGATCCACGCTCGGCGGCGTGCCGCTCGAGCGCCGCCACGTCGAGGCCCTTGGGATCGATGTAGCAGGCGGAGTGGTCGCTGGCGCCGACGATCTTGACCCCCATCCGGGCGAGCGAGGCGGCGGCGACCGAGCCGACATTGCCGAAGCCCTGCACGACGGCGGTGGCGCCCATCGGGTTCATCTGGAGACGCTCCAGCGCGCGCTGCACCAGAAAGGCGATGCCGCGTCCGGTGGCTTCCCGCCTGCCCTCCGTCCCGCCCGAGGCCACCGGCTTGCCGGTGACGATCTCGGTGACGGTCTGGCCCTGGTACATGGAATAGGTGTCCATGAACCAGGCCATGACCTGCTCGTTGGTGCCCATGTCGGGCGCCATCACGTCGGTCTGCGGGCCGACGAAGGGGATCATCTCCTGCATGTAGCGGCGCGACACGGCCTCCAGCTCGCGGAAGGAGAGACTGCGCGGATCGACCCGGACGCCGCCCTTGGCGCCGCCATAGGGCAGGCCGGCGAGCGCGCATTTCCAGCTCATCCACACCGCCAGCGCCGCCACCTCGCCGATGTCCACGCTCGGGGCGAAGCGGGTGCCGCCCTTGGTCGGGCCGAGCGTAAGGTGGTGCTGCACGCGGAAGCCCATGAACACGGCGGTGCGGCCGTCGTCGCGATGGATGGGACAGGCGACCGCGATGGCGCGCTTGGGGTAGAGCAGCCGGTCGCGCTCGTCCTCCGGGATCGCCAGATGGTCGGCGATGACCTGGAACTGCTCGCGCGCCATGTCGAAGACCGGACCGCTGTAGATCATCATGTCGGTGGACCCGCCCTGCCAGAAACCCGCGAGGTTCATTCCTCAACGGTCCCGCCGAGGCCAGGTTGCCCGGTCGGGCCGGGCTCTGCCTAGCTTGTCATCGTCGCGCGAATTTCCCCGGTGCGGGAGAGCACGGTCATCGCCACGTCGCTGCCGCGGCCGCGTAGCGCCACGTCGATGCGGCTGGTGCCGATCGAGAGGCCCCGCAACACGACTTCGTCGAGAAAACTCGGCAGGATCGGGCGGTCGAAGAAGACCGTTCCGCTGGCCGCGTCGAAGCCAAGGCCGAGGCAGGATTGCACGAGGCTCAGCGGCGTGGCGGCCGACCATGCCTGTGGCGCGCAGGCGACGGGGTAGAAGGTCGGACCCTGCGAGCGCCGGCGCGGGAAGCCGCAGACCAGCTCCGGAAGGCGGCGGAGTTCGATGTAGGTGCAGGCGCTGAACAGCCCCTCGAAGATGCGGGCGGTCTCCTGGCGCAGGCCATAGCGCGCGAAACCCATGCCGATCAGCGCGTTGTCGTGCGGCCAGACCGAGCCATTGTGATACGACATCGGGTTGTAGCGCGCCTCGGTCGAGGCCAGCGTGCGAATGCCCCAGCCGGAGAACGAGTTGCTGCTCATCAACTCGGCAGCGACCCGCCGGGCGCGCTCCGGCGCGGCGACCTCGGTGAGCAGCAGGTGGCCGGCATTCGACGAACGGACCAGGCACGGCCGCTTGGCGCCGTCCAGCGCGAGCGCGTAGGTGCCCAGCTGCTCCGACCAGAACGCCTGCTCGATCCGCTGGCGCAGCGCCTCCGCCTGACCGGTCAGCGCGGCGGCGCGTTCCGCCATGCCCAGCGCCGCGGCAATGGCGGCAGCCGCGTTTTTGGCGCCGTAGACGTAGGCCTGAACCTCGCAGAGCGCGATCGGACCCTCGGCGAAGCTGCCGTCGGCGTGGAACACCGAATTGTGGCTGTCCTTCCAGCCCTGGTTGGCAAGTCCCTTCTCGGTCATGCGGAAATATTCGACGAAGCCGTCGCCGTCGCGGTCGCCGTAATTGTCGATCCAGCCGAGCGCGGCGTCCACGTGGCGCCAGAGCCGGCGCAGCATCGCGACGTCGCCGGTGCGGGCGAGATACGCGCCGGCCAGCATGACGAAGAGCGGCGTGGCGTCGACGCTGCCGTAGTAGTGGCGGAAAGGCACCTCGCCGAGTTCCGCCATCTCGCCGTGCCGGACTTCGTGCAGGATCTTGCCCGGCTCGGCGTCCGCCACCGGATCGACGCGGGTGGCCTGGTGGGCGGCGAGATAGAACAGCACGCCGCGCGCGATCGCCGGGTCCATCCACAAGGTCTGCAGTGCGGTGATCAGCGCGTCGCGGCCGAAAGCGGTGCTGAACCACGGAATGCCGGCATAGGGGTACGGCCCCTGCGCGGTATCGGTGACGAGCATGTAGAGGTCGGAGACGGAGCGGCGGGCGGCTTCGTTGAAGATCTCGTTGGAGGTCGCGACCGAGGCGGCGCGCGCGGCGGAGCGGCGCAGCGCGCGACGGGACTGCAGCATGGCGGTGAGATAGACCTCGCTCAGCGGCTCGCGCGCCAGCTCCTGATCGCAGCGGACCTCGGCGAACAGCACGCGACGGCCGCCCGCTGGCAGCGACAGCGTGAACGTCGCTTGCCGCGCATCGAGCCGGTCCGGCGTCGGCTCGAAGCGCAGCGCCGTGGTGCGCCGCCGATCGTCGAGCCCGGTATAGGCGAGCCTGACGAAGTCGGCCGTGAGGTCCGCGGCGTGCGGGTTGCCGCGGCGCGGGCGGTGCGAGCCGCGCACCTCGAACAGATCGGCGAAATCGGCGGCGAAGCGGATCTGCAGCTCGAGGCGCAGGTCGCGGTCGGAGAAGTTGCGCACCGCGAAACGCTCGTAGCAGGCGCCGTTCCACAGGAATTTCGAGCGGCGGATATGGATCAGGTCGTGCTCGAGATCGACGCCGTCGTGATGCAGCGCGGGATTGGTGAGGTCGCAGGTCAGCACCGCGTTGTCGTCGCGGGTGCCCGAGCTCAGCAGGATCGGTCGTGCCCCGGCCAACACCAGCTCGAAGCGCGACAGGTAGCGCGTGTCGCGGTGGTACACGCCCTCGACGAACCCCTCGCCCGTCACGACGTCGCCGTTGCGGTCGAACACCCCGAACGTATCGCCGTGCTTCAGGGTGCGCGGCCGTCGTTCCTGGAGCGAGACCTGAGCGGAGATGACGTAGTCGTCGCCAAGGGCGTCGGCGGCTTCGGGTGCCTGGATCAGGATCACTGGCGCGGGATTCTCCGAAAGGACGAAGGCAGGTCGCTGGCGCGGGGGGGGCCGGACGGAGCGCCCGGCGCGCGGGAGATATGCCATCCCGGCGCGCAAGTTTACACCCGTCACGCGAGTCCCTCGCCCCCAAAACGCCTGGAGCTACGCGAAGATTTCGCCGAGGGCACGGATGGTGTGGAGGGCACGCTCGTTGGGCAGGCCCGGCCATTGCGGCCGCATGATGAAGTGCTCGATGCCGAGCGTTTCGCGATAGCGCGCGATCTCCTCCTTCACCGAGGCCTTGTCGCCGATGATGAATTTGTCACGCGCGAATTCCTCGAAGGACGGCTTCTTGCCGATTTCCGCCTTTTCGAGACCCCAGGCGGCGTAGGCGCCGTATTTGTACTCGAGCGCCGCGCGGCATTCCTCGAACGCCGCCTTGTGGCTGGTGCCGATGTAGCATTCGCGGGTCAGCGGCGCCTCGGTGTCGGCCGGCTTGCCCGCCGCGCGCAGCGCCTCGCGATACACTTTCACCTGCTGGGCGACTGTGGCGATCTCGGAGGAGGGCACGATCAGCCAGCCGTCGCCGATGCGCGCGGCGCGCTGGATGGCGGCGTCGACCTGGGCGGCCAGCCAGATCGGCGGCCCATTCTTCCGCACGGGGCGGATGCTGATGCCGGCATTCTCGACCGAATAGAACTTTCCCTGAAAGGACACGCGATCCTCGGTCCACAGCCGGCGGATCAGCGCGATGCTCTCCCTCATGCGGGCCGCCCGCTCCTTGATCGGCACGTCGAACGCGGCGAACTCCTCCGGGCGGTAGCCGAGCCCTACGCCGAGGATCGCCCTGCCCTCGCTCAGCACGTCCAGGGTCGCCCATTCCTCCGCGACGTGGACCGGATTGAGCAACGGGAGCAGAAGAATATCCATCCCGAGCGTCATGCCCTTGGTCTCGGGCACCAGGTACCCGAGCAGCACCATCGGCTGCAGCATCTGCATCGGCGCCACGAGATAGTGGTGCGGCAGCCACAGCGACCTGAAGCCGCCGTCGCGCGCGGCGCGTACCTGGGCCAGCAGATCGGCGACCGAGACCCGCTCGCCCTCCTGCCACTGGGTGTTCAGAAACAGGCCGACCTTCATCCCCGCCCCTCCGCGCAGTGCTGTTCAATCGTGCAGGATCGCGACCGCGCGGGTCCATCCTGCCGAGCCGCGATGCACCTTCACCGGAAAGCACACGATCTCGAAGCCATCCGCGGGAAGCTGTTCCAGATTATGCAGCTTCTCCAGATGCGAGTAGCCGATCTCGCGGCCGGCGCGGTGGCCTTCCCAGATCAGGCCGGGATCGTGGGTCTCGGCGACCTTGCGCCGCGTGTACGAGAACGGCGCGTCCCAGCTCCAGCCGTCAGTACCCACGAGGCGAACGCCGCGTTCCAGCATCCACAAGGTCGCCGCCTTGCCCATGCCGCAGCCGGTATCGACGAAATCACTCTCGCCGTAGCGGGCGCCGGCGCGCGTGTTGACGACGACGATCTCGAGCGGGCGCAGCGTATGGCCGATGCGCTTCAACTCCGCTTCCACGTCGCCCGGCGTCGCCACGTAGCCGTCGTCGAGATGGCGGAAATCGAGCTTTACCCCCGGCTGGAAGCACCATTCGAGCGGCACCTCGTCGATCCGCCAGGACGGCTCGCCGCCGGGCTTGAGGCGCTCGTTCATGCGTGAGAAGAAGTGGTACGGGGCGTCGAGATGCGTGCCGTTATGCGTGCTGATGTTGACCCGCTCGACGGCGGCGTACTCGCCCTCCGGAAGTTGGTCGACGCTGATGCCCATGAACTCCGCCATCTGTGGCGCGGTCTGGTGGTGATCGAAATACTCGATCTGCGGCAGCATATGCGGCGGATCGCTGGCGATGCCCGCTTTGAGGGGGACCGAGATGTCGATGATGCGGCGTGGCATTTCTGTCTTTCTCCTTGGTACCGAGTGACCCCCTCACCCAACCCTCTCCCCCAAAGGCGGAGAGGCTTTCGCTTTTCCCTCTCCCCTGCTTAGGGGAGAGGGCCGGGGTGAGGGGTCAACCCGACAGCTCGCGCCGAACGATCGCCGCACCTTGCGACAACGCGCGCAACTTCCCAAACGCGCGCTCGCGCGGCAGATATTTCATGCCGCAATCGGGCGCGGGGATCAGCCGCTCGGCCGAAATGTAACGCAACGCCGCGCGGATCCGCTCGGCGACCTGCTCCGCCGCCTCGACCTCCGGCGCGTGCAGGTCGAGCACACCGAGCAGGATTGTCTTGCTCCCGAGATCGCGCAGCACGCCGAGATCGAGGCCGGGCTGCGTCGCCTCGATGGAAATCTGATCCACCATGCTGTCGGCCAGTTGCGGCAGAAACGAATAGCCGCTCGGCTTGTCGTGCACCATGTCGGCGTAGCCGAAGCAGAGATGCACCACGGTTGGGCCGGCGATGCCTTGCAGCGCGCGGTCGATCACCCGCACGCCGTAGCGCCGCGCCGCCTCGGGTCGCGCTTGCAGCCAGGGTTCGTCGAGCTGCAGCACGTCGGCGCCGGCAGCCTTGAGGTCGCGCAATTCCTCGTTGACCGCGACGGCGTAGTCCATCGCCATGTCGGCGTCGTCGGCATAGAAATCGTTCTGCGCCTGCTGCGCCATCGTGAACGGACCGGGCAGGGTGATCTTTACTCTCCTGTCGGTATTGGCGCGCAGGAATGCCACGTCGCGCACCTCGACAGCATTGCGTCGGCGGATCTTGCCGACCACGCGCGGCACGATCGTCGTGCCGCCGGTGCGGCCCATGACCTTTCCCGGCGTCTCGATGTCGATGCCGTCGAGCGCGTTGGAGAAGCGGTTGGAGTAGCTTTCGCGGCGGATTTCGCCGTCGGTGATGATGTCGATGCTGGCGCGTTCCATGTCGCGGATCGCCAAAATCGTGGCGTCGTCCTGCGCCTGTTCGCGCCACTCCTCGGGGATGCGCCAGAGATCGGCGGCGCGCACCCGCGGCACCTTGCCCGACAGAAGCGAGCGATCCACCAACCAGTCCGGCTGCGGATAGCTCCCCACCACGGTCGTCGGCAGCAGCGCGTGCACCGCGCGTTAGTCCGCCGCCGCGACGATCTGCGCCGGGTCCGCGCCGACCCGCCCGGTGTCGTTGTTAGCCGCGCGGCCGAGGGTGAAATCGTAGCGGATCGCGGGCAGGCCGGGGATCGGCGCGCCGGGATCGCTCGCGCGCGGCGAGACCACCAGCGCGCGCGAGACGCCGAACACCGTGTCGGAATTGATGTGCTCGTCATCGGCCAGGTAGAGCGCCGTGACCAGCTCGCGATACCCCGGCGCGCTGATGAGGAAGTGGATGTGCGCGGGGCGATGGCCGTGCCGGCGCTGCCGACGCACCAGCTCGCCAACCGGCCCGTCGAGCGGGATCGAGTAGCCGAGCGGGCGCACCGTGCGGAAATGATAGTTTCCCGCGTCATCGCAGCGGAACCGGCCGCGCATGTCGGCCGACTCGCCGTTGCCGAGCTGGAGGTCGTAGGCGCCCTTCTCGTCGGTCTGCCACACATCGACCGTCGCGCCGGCGAGCGGCTTGCCAGCCGCGTCCGTCACCTGCCCATACATCACGATCTCGGCGCCGTGCGGCGCCTGGACGATCGACTGGCCCAGTGCGTATTCCGGCGCGCCCTGGCGGAAGAACGGGCCGAGCAGACTGCTCTGCGTGCCGTGCTCCAGCGCGGTCTTGTCGTGCAGCGCGTTGACGCACGCGCTGAGACCCAGCACGTCGGACAGGAGAATGAACTCCTGGCGGATCGGCGTGCAGGCGTGGCCGACATCGGTGAGGAATTTTATCCCGGCGATCCACTCGGCCGGGGTGAGGTTCACCTCGCGGGCGAAGGCGTGCAGGTGGCGCACCGCCGCCGCCATGATCTCCTTCAGGCGTGCGTCCGGCGTGGTCGCCATCTGCGCCAGCACGGCGTCGGTGACGGTATTTTCGTCGAGGTCTTGCATGACGACCCTCCCCTTGGACCCTCGACTATAGGCAAGGTCAGGCTCTGAGGCTATGCGCGAGGCGGCGCAGCCCGGCCCATTGCTGGGTGAGATAGCCGCCGGTCGCCAGCGCCTCCTCGGCGCCGGGGTCGCCGGTCTCGGCGTAGGCGCGGGAGAAATCGGCGGTGCGGAACAGCATGTCCCACCAGGGCAGGATGGCGCCGTAGTTGCAGCTCCGCTGTCCGGCGGCGAGCACGCCGTGATGGGCGCGGTGGAAGCGCGGCGAGATCAGCAGCCGCTCGCCGAGCCGGCCGAAGGACAGCCGCACATTGGCGTGGGACAGGCTTTCGAGAAAGCGCAACACCAGCACGAGCAGCGGGAACTGCAAGGGTGGAATGCCGATCAGCAACGCCACGGCGGTGAACCACAGGAAGGAAAGGATCTCGTCGAGCAGGTGGTTGCGGTCGTCCGACCAGAAGGTCATGCGGCGCTGCGCGTGGTGCAGCGAATGCAGCGCCCACCACCAGCGGAAATCATGCGACAGGCGATGACGCCAGTATTCGGAGAAATCCAGGATGATGGCATAGAGCACGAAGGTCAGGATCGGGCGCCCGAGCAGGTCCGGGATGAGGCGCTCCAGCGTCGGCGGCACGATGCCGTGGTCGGCGAGCCAGCCGTTCAGCATCACTTGCGCCTGATAGAAGCCGACGAAGGTGATGAGCGGCAGGATGCCGACCCGGGAGATGACGGTGTAGAGCGCGTCGACCGCGATGCCGCGCTTGTCAGGCCACCGCTCGACCGGCCGCCAGCGCTCGAGCGGCAGGCAGACCGCGAAGGTGATCGCCACCTGCACCGCGCCGTAGACCGCGAACAGCGCCCAGCCGAAGGCGAGATCCTCCCACTCCATCATGTCGAGCTGATAGAGCAGCGGGATCAGGAAATGCTCCTGCAGCCAGCCCGCGGCGAGGTCGAACGGGTTGAACATGCCGGCTCGGCTACTCCGCGTGGGCGTTGAGAAAAATGCCGTGCGGCGAGCGGCCCACGTCGATCGTCTGGTAGGCGCCGGTCGCGGGGTCGAGCACCGCCACCTTCTCGGCCCAGCGGCGGGTGATCCATAGCTTCCCGTCGGGCGCGAAGTCGATGCAATCGGGGCCGCCGGGGATCTTGTAGACCCGCATGACGCCGAGGGTGCGGGCGTCGAGCGCCGTCGTCGTGCCGGCGACGCGGGCGTTAACCCAGATGATCTTGCCGTCGGGCGAGAGGAACATCTGATGGGCGCCCTTTCCCACATGGATCCGCCGCTCCACCCGTCCATCCACCGGATCGACCACGGCGATGTCGTCGCTGCCCATATCCGCGACCAGCACGTGGTCATCGTGCCACAGCACGCCGGCGGGGGTCTTGCCGACCACGGCGTTCCACAGCACCACCATGCGCGTGAGGTCGATGGCGGCGAGCCGGTCGGTGCCCTGCAGGCTGACATAGACCACCGAGGAATCCGGCGAATAGGCGAGATGGCTCGGCATTGAGGCGAGCGGGAAACGCTTGACCAGCTTCATCGAGGCGGCGTCGTAGACGTCCACCTGGTTGCGCGCGAGGCCGTTCACCGTCAGCCACTTGCCGTTCGGGCTGAAGCCGAGCTGGTAGGGGTCGGCAATCGGCATCCGCCGCGTCACCGCGCCGGTGCCGGGGTCAAGGAACAGCATCTCGTTGCCGACCGTGTCGCCGACCAGCAGCTCGCGCCCGCTGGGGCTGAGGGCGAGGTGATGCGGCTCGCGCAGCACCGGGATGCGGCGCAGCTCCTTCTCGGTGCTCATGTCCACGACGCTGATCGAGGCGCCGCCGGAGTTGAGCACGAAGGCGAGGCCGGTCGCGTTCGCAGAAGCAGTCAGGGCCAAGGTCAGCAGTAGGAAGGCGGGCACAAGGCGCATGGGGGCGAAGCTTTCGTGCGGGCGGGCGGCAGTCTAGCCAATTTGTCGCCCATTGGCGGCTAGTATCAGACGAGGCAGCGGCTCGGCAGCCGGGAACGCTCAGGCGACGCTCCCACGCTGCCCCGTGAGCGCGCGCCGGCGGGCTGCCAACGCTGCGGAGCTTGAAACGCCTTGGTCAGCGCGGTGCCCACGGCTGCCACGGCGGGGGATAGTAGCCTGGGGGAGGCCCGTACCAGAGCGGCGGCGGCGCATAGAACAACACGGGCGGCGGCGGAGCCCACCAGACCGGCGGGGCGATAGCGGCGCCGAGCGCCACCCCGCCGACGAAGCCCGGTCCCCACCAGCCGTTGAAGCAGCACGGACCGCGAAACCCGAAGCCCGGCCGGAAGCCGAACCCAGGGTGAAACCCGAAGCCCGGCCGAAACCCGAAGCCCGGGCGGAAGCCGCCGCCGCTCCGTCCTCGCCATTGCGCGTCTGCGGGAGCAGCGGCCAGCGTGGCCGCGAGAGCCAGCGCGGCGATCGTGAAGATTTTCATACCGACGACCTCCCGTTCTGTCGATCCGTCGTCCGCCTATCGCGCCCCAATATACGCCCAAACCGCCGGGCCCAACCATCGGCCAAATCTAGCCGGCTGCCGCGAGTCCGGGCGGCGTCGATCGCGCGGCGGGTTGCGCGGCTTCGGCGGCTCCCCGCGCGAATACCGCCGAGACCCAGGCGAACAGCACCGACGAGGTGGTCGCGATCAGGGTGTTGTCGGTATAGGCGTGGACCGCGAAGGCGAGCAGCACCAGCCGCATCAGCCGCCGGTCGGCGCGCGACATGGCGCGCGTGTGGCGGATGGTCCAGGCGACGAACAGCCCGATCAGCAGGAGCAGACCGAGCCAGCCGCCATCCACACCGATCCGCAGATACTCGTTATGAGCCGCCGTGGTGCCGATCAGGTGGGCGAGCGTGCTCTCCTCGGGCACCAGCACCTTGCCCGCCCCGACCCCCCAGCCGACCCAAGGCGACGCGTCCCAGGCGTCCTGGAACAAGGGCCAGATGAGGTCTCGCCCGCTAAGATCGCCGGCTTCGGTGGACAGCACGTTGAACAGGCGCACCTCGCCGAGCGATCCGGCCGCCGCGATCAGCGGCGGCAGAAGACAGGCGCCGGCCAGCACCAGCGTCACCCGGCGGGTCGCGCCGAAGCCGGCGGAGGGGATGGCGAGGATGGCGATGGCGCAGATCCCGGCGCCGAGAAACAGCGGCGCGCGGGCGCCGGTCAGCACCAGGATCAGCGCGTTCACGCCGAGCAGCGCGAGGTCGCCGCGCCGGCCGTCGCGGAGCAGTTCGAGCAGGCACGCCTCCAGCGCGGCCAAAGCGAAGCCGGCCATGAAGGCGGGGTGCCCGGTCGCGCCCAGGCGCCACCCGCCATCGTCGACGAACAGCGGCCGCAGCCCGGCCGCGCCCAGCGCGGCGCCCGCCGCGACCAGGATCAGCGGCAGCCAGCGCGTGACCCGGATGATCGCCGCCGCCCAGGGCAATGAAAGGCGGCTGAACGAGAAGGCGAACGGCGCGCAGGAGCCGATCAGCGAGCGCAGGCTCTCGGCGAGGTCGAGGTTGGCGTGGCGTCCGTGCGCCAGGCTCGCCGCGAACATGGCGAGGAAGGCGAGGCCCGGATTGAACAGGTCCGCCGCCGCGCCGTAACGCAGCACGCAGACGCCGGCGAGCGCCAGGCCGATCAGCTTGACCACGCCAATGATGACCGCCCAGCCACCACCCGCCAGATCGCCGAGCCACATCTCCGGCGTGCTGGCGGCCAGCACCAGCCAGCCCACGCCGGCGGCGACCGGGAACGCCAGGGTCAGCGCCAGCACGCCGAGCAGCGCCACGCAAGCGAGCAGCGCCCAGAGCAGGATCGGCTGGAGCAGCGCGGCGGCGAACGCCGCCAGGGCGAGCGCCCCGGCACAAGCGGCGATCGCACCGGTCAGGTCGAACCGAGCCGCGCGGATGGCAATAACCCTCCTTGGTTGCATACGGCCGAAGTAACACAACGAAGGCGTGGGCCGCATCATCAAAGCGGGCTCCTGCGCTGTTTTCCGGCACATGCGCTTCGATTGGGCACCCGGCGGAACGTCGCGCATCCGATCCGGTCACTCTGCCCGCCCCGGCGGCTGGCACGGGCGTTGCAACCCTCACCCGCGTCACAAGAGCTCGGGGGAAATCCTTACCATGTCATCTGTCCGCGGCTGGCTCGCGGGGCTCGGCATAGCCGTTGCCGCCGCCGCCTCCCTCTGCCTCGCGCCACGACCGGCCGAGGCGCAGGACACCATCAAGATCGGCATCCTGCATTCGCTCTCCGGCACCATGGCCATCAGCGAGACGACGCTGAAGGATGTGATGCTGATGCTGATCGACGAGCAGAACAAGAAGGGCGGCGTTCTCGGCAAGAAGCTCGAGGCGGTGGTGGTCGATCCGGCGTCGAACTGGCCGCTATTCGCCGAGAAGGCGCGCGAGTTGCTCACGGTGGACAAGGTCGCCGCGGTGTTCGGCTGCTGGACCAGCGTGTCGCGCAAATCCGTGCTGCCGGTGTTCGAGGAGCTCAACGGGGTGCTGTTCTATCCCGTGCAGTACCAGGGCGAGGAGAGCAGCCGGAACGTGTTCTATACCGGCGCCGCGCCGAACCAGCAGGCGATCCCGGCGGTGGACTACCTGATGAGCGAGGACGGCGTGCAACGCTGGGTGCTGGCCGGCACCGACTACGTCTATCCGCGCACCACCAACAAGATCCTTGAGGCCTACCTGAAGTCGAAGGGCGTCAAGGACGAGGACATCATGATCAACTACACGCCCTTCGGCCATTCCGACTGGCAGAACATCGTGGCGCAGATCAAGAAGTTCGGCTCGGCGGGGAAGAAGACGGCGGTGGTCTCCACCATCAACGGCGACGCCAACGTGCCGTTCTACAAGGAGCTCGGCAACCAGGGCATCAAGGCGACCGACATTCCGGTGGTCGCGTTCAGCGTGGGCGAGGAGGAGCTCGCCGGCATCGACACCAAGCCGCTGATCGGCCATCTCGCCGCGTGGAACTACTTCGAAAGCGTCGACACGCCGGAGAACAAGGCGTTCATCGACGAGTGGCACGGCTACACCAAGAACCCGAAGCGCACCACGAACGATCCGATGGAGGCGCACTACATCGGCTTCAACATGTGGGTGAAGGCGGTGGAGAAGGCCGGCACGACCGATCCCTCGAAGGTGATCGACGCGATGATCGGCGTCAGCGTGCCCAATCTGTCGGGCGGCTATGCGACGATGATGCCGAACCATCACATCACCAAGCCGGTGCTGATCGGCGAGATCCAGGGCGATGGTCAGTTCAGCATCGTCTCGCAAACGCCGGGCCTGATCGTGGCGAACGAGTGGTCGCCGTATCTCGAAGGCTCGCGCGATTTGATCGCCGATTGGCGGGCGCCACTGAGTTGCGGCAACTTCAATGTCAAGGTCGGCAAGTGCGGCGGTGCGAGCAAGTAGCGTGCAGATCGAGCCCCCTCTCCCCTTGCGGGAGAGGGCTGGGGTGAGGGGTTGCAGCCCGTCGGTATTCAGGCGCGCGGCTTCCCCCTCCTCCCGACCTTGGTCCGCTTCGCGGCCCAAGCCCGCGAGGGGAGGAGAAGTCTTCTTCGCCGGGACGACAACGCGATGAGCCGCGTCTGTATCATGCTGTTCGCTATCCTGATGCTGCTCGGCGCCGCCGCGTGGGCGCAACCGGCAGAGCAGGCGTTCGCGCCGCTCGCCTCGGGCAATTTCGACGAGATCCGGCGCGGCGTGGACGAGCTCGCGCTGTCCGGTCAGCCCCGCGCGGCGGCGGTGATCGCGGCGCTTCAGGCGGGGAGGCTGTACGCGCGGGCGGACCATGTTCTTTTCATCCGCAACGACGACGGCGCGATGGCCGACGCGGCGACCGGCGCGCTGGCGCCCGATGTGAAGGCGGGCGCGCTCAAGCCGGTGCGGCTGAACAACGCGGTGCGCCGGTCGATCGACGCCGCACTCGGCAGTCTGCGACTGTTCGCGCCGGATGCCGCGACGCGCGCCACCGCCGCCGAAGCCGTGTTCAAGTCGCGCGAGGCGACCGCCCTGCCCGCGCTCGACCGCGCGATCGCGCGCGAGACCGATGCCGGGGCGAAGCGGGTTATGGAACAGGCCCGCGCAGCCGCGATCCTGTCCGCCACCGACGCCTCCGAGGCGGATCGGCTGGCGGCGGTCGGCGCGGTCGCCCAGCGCGGCGATCTGGAGGCCCGCTCGCTACTGGCGTCGCTGTCGGGCCAGCCGCCGGCGGTCGCGGCGGCGGCGGCGAAGGCGGTCCGCTCGATCGACTTCTCGCTGCGGCTCTGGAACCAGGCGCAGAGCGTCTTCTACGGGCTCAGCCTCGGCTCGGTGCTGCTGCTTGCCGCCGCCGGGCTTGCCATCACTTTCGGCGTGATGGGCGTCATCAACATGGCGCACGGCGAGATGGTGATGATCGGCGCCTACGTGACGTTCACGGTGCAGGAGGTGATCCGGCACAGCGCGCCCGGCCTGTTCGGCGCCAGCCTGTTCATCGCGGTGCCGCTCGCCTTTGTCGTTACCGGACTGATCGGCATGGCGATCGAGCGCGGGCTGATCCGCTTCCTGTATGGCCGCCCGCTGGAGACGCTGCTCGCGACCTGGGGACTGTCGCTGTTGCTGCAGCAGGCGGTGCGCTCGATCTTCGGCCCGAGCAACCGCGAGGTCGGCACGCCGGCGTGGATGAGCGGCGCGGTGCAGGTCGGGCAGCTCACGATCACCTGGAACCGATTGGCGATTATCGTGTTCGCCATCCTGGTATTGGGCGCGCTGATGGCGGCGCTGCGCTACACCTCGCTCGGATTGCGGATGCGCGCGGTGACGCAGAACCGGCGCATGGCGGCGGCGATGGGCATTCGCACGCCGTGGATCGACGCGGCGACCTTCGGCCTCGGCTCCGGCGTCGCCGGGATGGCCGGCGTGGCGCTGAGCCAGATCGACAACGTGAGCCCCAATCTCGGCCAAGGCTACATCATCGACAGCTTCATGGTGGTGGTGTTCGGCGGAGTGGGGAATTTCTGGGGCACGGCGGTCGGCGCGCTGACCCTCGGGATCGTCAACAAGTTCCTTGAACCGGTGGCCGGCGCGGTGCTCGGCAAGATCGTGGTCCTCGCGCTGCTGATCCTGTTCATCCAGCGCCGTCCGCGCGGCATGTTCCCCCTCAAGGGTCGGGCGGTCGAGGCATGAGAAGCCGCCCTGCCCTGTCCACCACGCTGACGATCGCGCTGGTGCTCGGCGGTGCGCTGCTGATGGCGGCGCTCAACCTTGCCACCGCGCCCGGCTCCGCCCTGCACGTGCCGACCTATGCGGTGTCGCTGGCGGGAAAATACCTGTGCTTCGCGATGCTGGCGCTGGCGGTCGATCTCGTCTGGGGGTTCGCCGGCATACTGAGCCTGGGACACGCGGCGTTCTTCGCGCTCGGCGGCTACGCGATGGGCATGTACCTGATGCGCCAGATCGGCACGCGCGGCGTCTACGGCAACGCGGTTCTGCCGGACTTCATGGTGTTCCTCAACTGGAAGGAACTGCCCTGGTACTGGCACGGCTTCGAGTTCTTCCCGTTCGCCGTGCTGATGGCGATGCTGGTGCCGGGCGTGATCGCGCTGGTGTTCGGCTGGCTCGCCTTCCGCTCGCGCGTCACCGGAGTGTATCTGTCGATCATCACCCAGGCGCTGACCTACGCGCTGCTGCTCGCTTTTTTCCGCAACGACATGGGCTTTGGCGGCAATAACGGGCTGACCGACTTCAAGGACGCGCTCGGCATCCCCCTGCACCTTGACACCACGCGGTCGGCGCTGCTGGTACTGACGGCGCTGTTCGTGTGCGGTCAGTTCCTGCTGGCGCGCTGGGTGGTCGGCTCGCGCTTCGGCAAGGTGCTGGTCGCGGTGCGCGACGCCGAGAGCCGAACCCGGTTTCTCGGCTACCGGCCGGAAAGCTACAAGCTCTTTGTCTTTGTGCTCTCGGCGGTGATGGCCGGGATCGGCGGGGCGCTCTACGTGCCGCAAGTGGGCATCATCAATCCCGGCGAGTTCGCCCCGGCGAACTCCATCGAGGCGGTGATCTGGGTCGCGGTCGGCGGCCGCGGCACCCTGGCCGGCGCGATCCTCGGCGCGGTGCTGGTGAATTTCGGCAAGACAATCTTCACCGGCGCGCTGCCGGAGTTCTGGCTTTATGCGCTGGGTGGGCTGTTCGTGCTGGTGACGCTATTCCTGCCCAAAGGGATCGTCGGACTGTTCCGCGCGCGCCGAGTCGTGCCGCAGCCCGAGATCGCGCCGGCGGCGCAGGAGATCACCGGATGAGCGGCAGCTTGCTGTATCTCGACGGCGTGACGGTGAGCTTCGACGGGTTCCGCGCGCTGAACGAGCTGTCGCTGGTGCTGGAGCCGGGCGAGATGCGTGCCGTGATCGGCCCCAACGGCGCCGGCAAGAGCACGATGATGGACGTGATCACCGGCAAGACACGGCCCGACAAGGGAAAAGTGGTGTTCGGCGAGGACACGGACCTGACCCGCCTCGACGAGCCGGCGATCGCCAGCCTCGGCATCGGCCGCAAGTTCCAGAAACCGACGGTGTTCGAGCAGCACAGCGTCTGGGACAATCTGCTGCTGGCGCTTGCCGGGGAGCGCGCGCCGCGCTTCGCCTTGTGGGCGCGCGAGACGGCGGGCGAGCGGGCTCGGATCGAGGAAATCCTGGCAACCATCCGGCTTGCCGAGGCCCGCCGCCGGCTGGCCGGCGACCTGTCGCACGGCCAGAAGCAATGGCTGGAGATCGGCATGTTGCTCGCGCAGGAGCCCAAGCTGCTCCTGGTCGACGAGCCGGTCGCCGGCATGACCGACGCGGAGACCGCGCAGACCGCCGAACTGCTGAGCGCGATCAACCGCACGCGCAGCGTCGTCGTGGTGGAGCACGACATGGCGTTCGTGCGGGCGCTCGACGTGAAGGTGACGGTGCTGCACGAGGGCTCGGTATTGTCCGAGGGCTCGATCGACCACGTCAGCGACGATCCGCGCGTGGTCGAGGTGTATCTAGGGCGGTGATGGGTGTGTGCGCGCCCCCTCACCCCGACCCTCTCCCCCACGCGGGGGAGAGGGAGAAGAAAAAAGCCCTCTCCCCCGCTTTGGGGGAGAGGGTTGGGTGAGGGGAAAAAGGCCGCGTCATGCTAGAAGTCGACCACGTCGACCTGCACTACGGCGCGGCGATCGCGTTGCGGCAGGTTTCCATCCGGGCCGAGATCGGCGCCGTCACCTGCCTGCTTGGGCGCAACGGCGTCGGCAAGACGTCGCTGCTTCGCGCCGTCGTCGGCGCACACCCGATTACGCGGGGCGCAATCCGCTGGGAGGGCGCGGACCTCACGAAGCTGCCGATCTACGAGCGGGCGCGCCGCGGCATCGCCTGGGTGCCGCAGGGCCGCGACATCTTTCCCATGCTCACCGTGCGGGAAAACCTCGAGACCGGCTTCGCCGTGCTGCCGCGCGGGCAGCGGCGCATCCCCGAGGAGATTTTCGCCCTGTTCCCGGTGTTGAAGACGGTGCTCGGCCGGCGTGGCGGCGACCTGTCGGGCGGCCAGCAGCAGCAACTCGCGATCGGTCGGGCGCTGGTGACGCGCCCCCGCCTGCTGGTGCTCGACGAGCCCACCGAGGGCATCCAGCCGAGCATCATCAAGGATATCGGCCGGGTGATCGCGCTGTTGCGGTCACGTGGCGACATGGCCATCCTGCTGGTCGAGCAGTATTTCGACTTCGCACGAGACTTGGCGCAAACCATCGCCGTGATGGACCGCGGCGACATCGTGCTGGCGGGGCGACGGGAGGAGCTGGACGAGGAGGATGTACGACGCCGCCTCTCGGTCTGAACTTTTGCCCGCGCATCAGCGCGCGCGAGGCGGGCTGCGCGTCGCCTTTCGCGTGCGCGAGAATTGCACGGTGCTGTCCGGATTGCGCCAGGAAGGCTGTCTTAAGGCGCGCTTTCCGCGCCCGGAGCGTGGTGCGTGGACCAGCATGGTCATGCTGAACAGCTCGGGCGGCGTCGCGGGTGGCGATGCGCTGGCGACGACGATCAGCGCCGGCAACGGCGCGCGGGCGACCGTCGCAGCGCAAGCCGCCGAGCGGTTCTATCGCGCGCTGCCCGACGAGGCGCCGGCGCTGGTACGTAATCGCATCGAAGTCGGCGCGGGCGCTTCCGTCGAGTGGTTGCCGCAGGAAACGATCCTGTTCGATCGCTGCGCGTTCGATCGGCGGCTCGACCTCTCGCTGGCGGCGGATGCGTGGTTCCTCGGGGTCGAGGCGCTGGTGTTCGGCCGGGCGGCGATGGGAGAGAGCGTGGACGAAGCGTCGGTGCGCGACACCATCCGCGTACGGCGCAAGGGTGCGCTGGTGCTGCACGACGCGGTGCGACTGGATGGCGCGGTGGGCGCGCTCCTGGATCGTGCGGCGGTGATGCGAGGAGCGCGCGGACTGGCGACCATCGTACACGCGGCACCCGACGCCGAGACGCGGCTTGACCGGCTGCGCCAGGCCCTCGCGCCATGCGAGGCCGAATGGGGGGCGAGCGCCTGGGACGGGCTGTTGGTCGCGCGCATCCTGGCCGCCGACGGCCGTGCATTGCGCGTGGCGACGATTGCCGGCATCCAGGCGTTGCGCGGCGCCCGGCCGCTGCCGCGCGTGTGGCTGTGCTAAACGGAAAGACGCATGAACCTGACCCCGCGTGAGAAGGACAAGCTGCTGATCTCGATGGCCGCGATGGTCGCGCGCCGGCGGCTGGAACGCGGGGTAAGGCTCAACCATCCGGAGGCGATCGCGCTGATCAGCGACTTCGTGATGGAGGGTGCGCGAGACGGGCGCAGCGTCGCGGATTTGATGGAGCACGGGGCGAAAGTCATCACGCGCGCTCAGGTGATGGAGGGTGTGGCCGAGATGATCCATGACGTGCAGGTGGAGGCCACTTTTCCGGACGGCACCAAGCTGGTCACGGTACACGAGCCGATCCGATGATGCCCGGCGAAGTTTTGCCCGAGGACGGCGATATCGAGCTCAACGCCGGTCTCGAGCAGACCGTCCTGCGCGTCGCCAATACGGGAGATCGGCCGATCCAGGTTGGCAGTCACTACCATTTCGCCGAGACCAATCCCGCGCTGCTGTTCGACCGAGGCGCCGCGCGGGGCAAACGGCTCGACGTCGCGGCGGGAACGGCGGTGCGCTTCGAGCCCGGCCAGGCGCGTGAGGTGACATTGATCCCGCTGCGCGGCCGGCGGTTCGTGCAGGGATTTCGCGGCGAGATCATGGGAGATCTCGACTGATGGCGCGCATCCCGCGCGCGGCCTATGCCGACATGTACGGCCCGACCACCGGCGACCGCGTGCGGCTGGCGGACACCGATCTGTTCATCGAGGTCGAGCGCGACCTCACGACGTATGGCGAGGAGATCAAGTTCGGCGGCGGGAAGGTGATCCGCGACGGCATGGGGCAGAGCCAGGCGTCGCGAGCCGAGGGTGCGGTGGACACGGTGATCACCAACGCGCTGATCGTCGACCACTGGGGCATCGTCAAGGCTGACATCGGAATCCTCGGCGGACGCATCGCGCGGATCGGCAAGGCGGGCAATCCCGACATTCAGCCGAACGTCGACATCGTGGTCGGGCCGGGCACCGAGGTGATCGCGGGCGAGGGAAAAATCCTCACGGCGGGCGGCATCGACAGCCATATCCATTTCATCTGTCCGCAGCAGGTGGATGACGCGATCGCGTCGGGCATTACCACGCTGATCGGCGGCGGCACCGGGCCGGCGACGGGCACGTCGGCGACCACCTGCACGCCGGGGCCGTGGCATCTCGCGCGGATGCTGCAGGCGGCCGAGGGATTGCCGGTGAACATCGCCTTCGCCGGCAAGGGCAATGCCTCGCGCCCGGCGGCGCTGGAGGAGATGATCCACGGCGGTGCGGCGTGCCTCAAGCTGCACGAGGATTGGGGCACGACGCCGGCGGCGATCGACTGCGCGCTCGCGGTCGCCGACCGCTTCGACGTGCAGGTGATGATCCACACCGATACGCTGAACGAGAGCGGCTTCGTTGAGGACACCATCGCCGCGTTCCAGGGCCGCACCATCCATGCCTTCCACACCGAGGGCGCGGGCGGTGGGCACGCGCCGGATATCATCAAGGTCGCCGGCTTGGCGAACGTGCTGCCGAGCTCGACGAACCCGACGCGGCCCTACACCGCGAACACGCTGGACGAGCATCTCGACATGCTGATGGTCTGTCATCACCTCGACCCGGCGATCCCCGAGGATGTCGCCTTCGCGGAGAGCCGCATCCGCAGGGAAACCATCGCAGCCGAGGACATCCTGCACGATCTCGGCGCGATCTCGATGATCTCGTCGGACAGCCAGGCGATGGGGCGCGTCGGCGAGGTCATTATCCGGACGTGGCAGACGGCGCACAAGATGAAGCAGCAACGGGGCCCGCTGCCCGGAGACGGCGCGGCCGACAACACGCGGGTGAAACGCTACATCGCCAAATACACCATCAATCCGGCGATCGCGCAGGGCCTCGCGCGCGAGGTGGGTTCGGTGGAAGCGGGCAAGTTGGCCGACCTCGTGCTGTGGTCGCCGGCGTTCTTCGGGGTGAAGCCCGACCTTGTCATCAAGGGCGGCTCGATCGTGGTCGCGGCGATGGGCGACCCGAACGCCTCGATCCCGACGCCGCAGCCGGTGCACTACCGGCCGATGTTCGGCGCGTTCGGGGGCGCCCTGGCGGCGAGCTGCATCACGTTTTTGTCCGCCGCCGCGCTGGACGCCGATGCCGGCCGCGCGCTCGGGTTGCGGCGGATGCTTGCCGCCGTGTCGGACACGCGCGGCGGCATCGGCAAGCGCAGCATGATCCATAACGACGCGACGCCGGTGATCGAGGTGGATGCCGAGACCTACGAGGTGCGCGCCGACGGAGTGCTGCTCACCTGCGAGCCCGCCACGGTGCTGCCGATGGCGCAGCGGTATTTTCTCTACTGATGCGCGCCGGACAGTTTCTGCCGGCGGGCGAGTGGGAGCCATCGCGCGAGGTGGATCGCGTGCTGCTCGACTTCGATCACCGGCATCGGCGGCGACTTGCCCTGCGGACGGAAGGCGGCCGCGAGTTGCTGCTCGATCTGCCGCACACGGTGCGGCTGCGCGACGGCGACGGGCTGGAGACGGCGAACGGCGTGGTGCGCGTGTGCGCCCGGGCGGAGGAATTGCTCGAAATCCACGCGCATGACGAGGGGGAGTTGGCCCGCATCGCCTGGCATCTCGGCAACCGGCATCTGCCGGTGCAGTTTCTCGGCGAGCGCATCCGCATCCGCGCCGATCATGTGATCGAGGAAATGGTGGAATTGCTCGGCGGGCATATCGAGCGGATCGAGGCGCCGTTCGACCCCGAGGCCGGCGCCTACACGGGCGGCCATTCGCACGCGCACGGCCATGACTGACGCGGTCCACCTTATTCGGCTCCTCGCGTGGCTTTCGCCGGCGTTCCCGACCGGCGGCTATGCCTATTCGCACGGGCTCGAATGGGCGGTGGAGGCCGGCGACGTGCGCGACGGCGAGACGCTGGGCGACTGGCTCGGCGACGTGCTCGCGCATGGCAGCGGGCGCAATGACGCGATCCTGCTGCGACACGCGCATCGGGCTTGGAATGACGGGGACGCACTCGCGGAGATCGCCGCGCTGGCGTCCGCCGCGGCGCCGGGGCGCGAACGGCGGGGCGAGACGCGGGCGCAGGGCGCGGCATTCATGCTGGCGGCAGGGCCGTGGCTTGCCGACGGCCTTCCGCTTCCGGGCCAACTCCCCTACCCCGCCGCCGTTGGCGCGCTGGCTGGCGCGCATGGCATCGCCGAGGACGAGGCGGCGGTTGCGTACTTGCACAATTTCACCTCCAACCTGATCTCCGCCGCCGTGCGGCTGGTGCCGCTCGGGCAAAGCGTGGGGCTTGCAGTGCTTGCCGCGGTGGAGCCGGCCATGCTGCGCGTCGCGGACGAGACGCGCGCGGCGGCGCTGGATGACGTCGGCGGCTGTGTGTTTCGCGCCGACATCGCTTCGCTCCGCCACGAGACCCAGTACACGAGGCTGTTCCGCTCATGACACACTCTCCGCATGGCCCGCTCCGCGTCGGCATCGGCGGCCCGGTCGGCAGCGGCAAGACGGCGCTGATGGACGCGCTGTGCCGGCATCTGCGCGGGCGTTACGAGATCGCGGCCATTACCAACGACATCTATACCAAGGAGGACGCGGAGTTCCTGACGCGCGCCGGCTCGCTGCCGCCCGAGCGGATCATGGGCATCGAGACCGGCGGCTGCCCGCATACCGCGATCCGCGAGGACGCCAGCATCAATCTCGCGGGCATCTCGCAACTGCGCACCCGCTTCCCGGCACTCGACCTCATCCTGATCGAGAGCGGCGGCGACAACCTCGCGGCGACGTTCAGCCCGGAGCTGGCGGATTTGACGATCTACGTGATCGACGTGTCGGCCGGCGACAAGATCCCGCGCAAGGGCGGACCCGGGATCACGCGCAGCGATTTGCTCGTCATCAACAAGATCGATCTTGCCCCCTTTGTCGGCGCCAGTCTCGAGGTGATGGAGCGCGACGCGCAGCGGATGCGCGGCGAGCGGCCGTTCGTTTTTGCCAATGTCCGCGCGGGCGTCGGTGTCCCGGAGATTTCCCGGTTCGTCGAGACGGCGGGCGGGATGACGCCGGAAGCGTGAGCGCATAGAGTTCCCCGACACCAGGGAAGGGGGAGACGGGATGCGTCTCAAGGGCAAGGTAGCGATTGTGACCGGTGGCGCGCACGGCATGGGCGAGGCGGAGGCGCGGCTGTTCGCCAAGGAAGGCGCGAAAGTCATCGTGGCCGATATTCTGGCCGATATGGGCGAGAGCGTCGCCGCCGACATCCGCAAATCCGGTGGCGAGGCGCGCTTCGCGCGGATCGATGTGACCAAGGACGAGGAGTGGGCGCAACTGATCGAGGCGACGCTCGCCGCATATGGAAAACTCGACATTCTGGTGAACAACGCGGGCGTCAGCGGCTCGATCGTCAACGATCACGACGGTACCGATGGCTGGGACAAGATCATCGCGATCAACCAAAGCAGCGTGTTCTACGGCACGCGGCGCGCGGCGGCGGAGATGATCAAGACCGGCGGCGGCTCGATCGTGAATATCTCGTCCATCGTCGCGCTGGTCGGCAGCACCGGCGGCCATCCGGCCTATGGCGCGTCGAAAGGTGCCGTGCGGAGCTACACGAAGTCGGCGGCGGTTCGCTATGGACCCAAGGGCGTGCGGGTGAACTCGGTGCATCCGGGATACATGCCGGCGATGCTGAACTCGACCAATGCCGGCGAGCGCGCCGACAAGATCGAAAAGACGCCGCTGCGGCGGTTGGGCGAGCCGATCGAGGTAGCGTACGGGGTGCTGTTTCTTGCTTCGGATGAGGCGTCGTTCGTAACAGGGGCGGAGCTGGTGATTGACGGGGGATTTGTCATTCAGTAGCGCGCTTCCCTCACCCCGGCCCTCTCCCGGAGGGTGCGGGTCAGCGCAATCCTAGGCCGCGCGCAATGATGCCGCGCAGGATTTCGCGCGTGCCGCCTTGGATGGAGAAGCGCGGCGAATTGAGCGTGGTGCGCGCCAAGGTAGAAATGTAGGCGTCCATCGCGGAGAGCGTGGGTTCGGCGGGAATTGTGTTGCGGGCGACGGCGGAGGTTTCCTGCTCGAAGGAGGTGCCGAGATCCTTGACGATGGCGGCTTCGACGTTCGGGTTGTCGCCCTGCTGCAGCATCCCGGCGATCGACATCGACATGCGGCGCAGGATCGCGAGATGCGCGATGAGGCGCCCGATGGCGACCGCGACGCCCGGTTCGGGATCGGGGCCGGCGGCGCGCACCAGTTCGACGAGCAGGCGGAAGGTGGAGAGGAATCGCTCCGGCCCGCTGCGCTCGAAGGCGAGCTCGCCCGTGACCTGCTTCCAACCGGCACCCACCTGGCCGAGCAGGCGGTCGTCGGGGACGAACAGGTCAGTGATGAAGACCTCGTTGAAGTGGTGCTCGCCCAGCAGGTTATGCACCGGGCGTATTTCGAGGCCGGGTGATTTCATGTCGACGAGAAACTGCGTGGCGCCGGCGTGGCGGTCGATCTCCTGGCCCGCCTCGGCCATGCGGCAGAACAGGATCATGCAGTGCGCCCGGTGCGCGTTCGAGGTCCATAGCTTCGAGCCATTGACGCGAAAGCCGCCGTCGACCTTCACCGCGCGGGTGCGCGTGCCCGCGAGGTCGGAGCCGGAATTGGGCTCGCTCATGCCGATGGCGAAATACATCTCGCCGGCGGCGATCTTCGGCAGGAAAAACTGCTTCTGCTCCTCGGTGCCGTAGCGCAGGAGGTTGGGGCCGCTCTGGCGATCCGCGACCCAGTGAGCGCCGACCGGGGCGCCGGCGGCGAGCATCTCCTCGATCATGACGTAGCGCTCGTAGGCGGTGCGCTCCTTGCCGCCGTATTGCTTCGGCCAGGTCATGCCGAGCCAGCCGCGCCCGGCGACCTTGCGGCTGAACTCCGGGCTCCAGCCGTTCGGCATCGGGCGCATCAGCGCCTTGTTCTCGTCGAGAAAGTCCCGCACCTCGCGGCGCAACTCGTGCGCGGCGTCGGAAAATTCCGGCGGCTCGAAGCGAAAGGCTTGAAAGCTCATCGCGGGCAATCTCCCTCGCTGCCGGCCAAGCATCGCGCCGGGTTCCCATGCTGTCCAGCATGGGGCATTGACTTCCGGCGCGGGTGCGATTGGATCGGCGCATGGACATCGAGCAATTCGCCCGCGCGCTTGTGGCCGACCGCGACCTCAACGCCGAGCCCGCCTTTCCGCACGACATCTGGCACGCGATGGCCGAGGCGGGGCTGTTCCGCATCGGGCTCGACCCGGCACACGGCGGGTCCGGCGGCGGCTACGCCGACATCGCACGCGGCGAGGCGGCGCTGATCGCGGGCGGCTCGTCGCCGGGGCTCGGCAGCGCCTGGGCCTCGCACCAGATGGTCGCGCGGTATTTCGTCGAGCGGTTCGGCGACACGGCGCAGCGGACGGGCCATCTGCCGGCGCTGGCTTCGGGGCGCATCACCGCGTCGGTCGCGATCTCCGAGCCGGGTGCGGGCGCGCATCCCAAGCACCTGCGCACCACCGCGACGCGACGTGGCGACGCGTACGTGCTGGACGGCGAGAAAGCGTACATCACCAACGGTCCGATCGCGGATGTCTTCATCGTGCTGGCGATCACCGCGACCGAGAGCGGGCGCAAGCGATATAGCGCGTTCCTGGTGCCGCGGGACGCGCAGGGGCTCGTGCGCGTGCCGATGCCGGAGATCGCGGCGCTGCGGCCGGCGCTGCATTGCGGGCTGCGGCTCGCCGAATGCGAGGTGCCGGCGGCGAGCCGCATCGGGCCGGAGAACGAGGCGTACGAGACGATGGCCCTGCCCTTCCGTGACGTCGAGGACGCGGTGGGCAGCGCCGGGCTGGTCGGCAGCTTCCGCGCCGCGCTGCGCCGGCTCGGCGGGCTGCCCGGCGATAGCGCGACGCCGGACGACGCGGCTTCGCTCGGCGCGCTCGCGGCGCTGGTCGCGCTGATGGCGGAGGGCTCGCAGGCGGTGGTCGCTGCGCTGGACGCGGCGCAGGGAGCGCCGCCGGACGCGCCGGCGCTGGTCGGCATCCGCGTGCTGGCCGTCGAAGTTCTGGCGCGCGCGCGGCAATTGCATCACGCGTGTGGCGCGCCCAATGCACGGCTTATCGCGCTGTTCGACGGACTCGATACCTCGCTCGGCGTCGCGCGCACCGCGCGCCTGGCGCGGCAGAGCCGGCTCGGCGAGGCGCTGCTGCGGGGCGCTTGATGGCCCCGCGCGGGAGCCGTGCTACGGTGGCGCATCCGGCACGATACCAGGAGGGAACGATGATCGACTTCTATGCGATGGGCAGCCCGAACGTGGTGAAGATCTACCTCGCGCTCGAGGAACTCGGTGTGCCGTACACCGTGCATCCGGTGGACGTGTTCGGCGGCAAGCAGTTCGACGAGCAGTTCCGCAAGCTGAACCCGATGGCCAAGGTGCCGGTAATCGTCGACAGCGACGGGCCGGGCGGCAAGCCGTACACCGTGTTCGAGTCCGGCGCGATCCTGCTCTATCTCGCGGAAAAGACCGGCAAGCTGCTGCCCGCCGACAAGGCAGCGCGGTTCGACGCGATCCAGTGGATGATGGTGCAGATGACCACGGTCGGCCCGATGTTCGGGCAATACGTGCATTTCATGCGCTTCGCGCCCAAGGGCAACGACTACGCCCTAAGCCGCTATCTCACGCAGGTTCATCGCGTGCTGGAGGCGATCGAGGCGCGGCTGGGCGAGGCGCCGTATCTCGGCGGCGCCGAATACTCGATCGCCGACATCGCGACGGTGCCTTGGGCGCGCGTCATTCCCGCGATGCTCGGCGCGCCGGCCGCGCAGAAATATCCCAGGATCATGGCCTGGATGGAGAAGATCGCGGCGCGGCCGGCGGCGGCCAGGGCGTTCGCGGCGGCGGACGAGGTGCGGGCCAAGACCACCGGGTTCGACAAGGCCGCGCCGGAGACGCTCGACCGCGTGTTCGGCCGCGGCCAGTTCGCCGCCGCCTGACCGGCCAGGACAGCGCGCCGGATCAAACCGGCGCGTTTCCCGAAAGTGTGGCGACCTTGTCCTGCAGGCTGCGGACGAGCGCCGGGCCGCCGCCGCTCGCGAGCAGCGCGCGGAAATCCGAGCGTTGCGTGGCGACCCGGCTGATCGAGCCATCCGCCAGGATGTCGACGGCCTTCCAACCCGACGACGTCTGGCGCATGACATAGGCGAGCGTGGTCGGCGAGCCGCTGGTCGGGATGATCTGCGTCGTGACGATCTCGTCGCCGTTCGGCAGGCTGCGCGGTTCGGGGTTCACGCGGATCGTCTCGCCCGAGTAGGTGTCGAAATTGGCGGCGAAATTGGCGATCGTGTAGCGGCGGAACGCCTGCCGAAGCGCGGCCTGCTGGTCGGCGGACATGCCGGCCCATTGCGGCCCGACCGACGTGCGCAGGATCACGTCGAGGTCCAGCGCGCGGTCCACCGCCGGCGCCAGCATGGCAAAGCGCTGCGTGAAGGACATGCCGCGGCCCGCGCGCATCGACCTGAGCAGAGCGTCGGAAAACGCTTCCACGCTGGCGGCCGCATCGTCGCCATTTTGCGCGCGCGAGCGCCCTGCCGCGAGCGCCGCCGTGACCAGGCCGAGCCAACCCGCACGCAGAACGGCACGACGCCCGGTGGACGAGACCGGCATGACGCATTCTCCCTGACAATGACCGAGGAGCGCGACCGCGCCCCCCGAATTGCACCCACGGAAATATGAGCCGGCGCCGCTTCGGGAACCACCCGGTCGAGCCGATTTGTTGGACCCAGCCGACCTTCCTTCAAGATTGGCCGGGCGGCCAATGCCAGAGCGGAAAGACCCCACCTCCCCTAGCCGGTCGGCTGATCGGCAACGGTCGCGGCGCCGATGATGCTGCCGTCCTCCGCCTGCAGGATCGCGGCGACACGCTCGCCGCGCGGCGAGGGTAAGGAAACATGCAGGGGCGCGCCGGTCCAGGCCCCGGCATCCACGATGTCGCGCACGATATTCGCCTCCAGCAAGGTGCGGCCGGTGTTCTCTCCCCTGCCGATAGCGGTGTGGTGTTCGCGGTCGTAGCCGATCAGCCAAAGGGTCGCGCGGCCCTGGCCGGCGCCGGCGTCGAGCGTGACCGTGCTGGCTTGGCGCGCGAGGCGCAGCGCCGGCCCGGCGGAAGCCTTGCCGGCGGCGGCGCGAATCGCGGATAGGGCGGCGGCGCGGTCGGAACCGACGACGTCGCGGCGTCCGTCCACCACCATCTGCGGCGTGTAGACGCCATCGGCCGAGAACAGGGCGGCGTAGTTCCGCTGGCGCGCGGTGGCGGCGTCGAGCGAGAACGGATCGCGCCAGCCGAGGCCGTTCCAGTAGGTGACGTGGAAGCCGAGAGGCAACACGTCGGCCCGGCCGCGCGCCAGCTCCGTCAGGAAAGCGTCGGCGGGCGGGCAGGACGAGCAGCCCTGGGAGGTGAACAGCTCCACCACGACCGGGCGATGCGGCGGCTGCGCGGCGGCCGGGATGGCGGCCAGAAGAACGGCGGCCAGCAAGGCGAGGCGGTGCATCGGCGCGGGTCCTCCCACATCAGGCGAAATCGGCATCCTCCGGCTGAAGCACGGCAGCACCGCTCAGCCTTCCCTCGCGCAACGCGGCGAGCGCCTCGTTGGCCCGCGCGAGCGGGTAGGGTTGCGTCTCGGTGCGGACCGGCACCTGGGGCGCCAGGGCCAGGAATTCCTCGGCGTCGCGGCGGGTGAGGTTGGCGACGGAGCGGATGGAGCGTTCCCGCCACAGCCATTCGTAGGGGAAGGACGGCAGGTTACTCATGTGGATGCCTCCGCACACCACCACGCCGCCGGGTGCCGTGGCGCGCAGCGCGGCGGGGACCAGCGCGCCGACGGGGGCGAAGATGAGCGCGGCGTCGAGCGGCTCGGGCGGCGTCTCGTCGGAGCCGCCGGCCCAGCCGCCGGCGATGCGGCGGGCAAAATCCTGCGCCGCCGTGTCGCCCGGACGGGTGAAAGAGAACAGCGACCGGCCCTGGTGGCGCGCCACCTGGGCGATGATGTGCGCCGCCGCGCCGAAGCCGTAGATGCCGAGGCGGCGCGCGTCGCCCGCCATGCGCAAGCTGCGATAGCCGATCAGCCCGGCGCAGAGCAGCGGGGCGGCCGCGACGTCGGTGTAGGCGTCGGGGATCGGGAAGCAGGACCCGCTCGTCGGCGACGGTGTACCCCGCGTATCCGCCGTCGATCTGGTAGCCGGTGAAGCGCGCCCGCTCGCACAGATTCTCCCGCCCGGACCGGCAATAGGCGCACTCCCCGCAAGTCCAGCCGAGCCAGGGGACGCCAACGCGGTCCCCCGCCCGGTAGCGTTCCGCACCGGGGCCGTTGGCGACCACGCGACCGACGATCTCGTGACCAGGGACGAGCGGCAGCTTGGGGTCGGGCAGCTCGCCATCCGCCACATGCAAATCGGTGCGGCAGACGGCGCAGGCGGCAACCCGGATCAGCACCTGACGTTCACCGGGACGCGGGAGCGGGAGAGTGGCCTGCTCCAGCGCCCGCCCGGGTTCCCTGAACAGCATCGCGCGCATGTCGGGATGATAGCCGATCGCCGGCCTACCGCGTCAGTGTGGCGTCGGGAAGCGGGCGCGCTGTTCCACCTTCCTGCCATGCAGGGGAGAGAGCCCAATGTCGGACGTTCCGGTTCAGCGGGAGCCGCAATCGGCAAGCCCCGCGACGTTTGATCCGTTCCGCGCCTTCCGGGCCGAGATGGACCGCATGTTCGGCGGTTTCGGCCTGCCCTCGATGCGCCGTTTCTTCGAGGGCGACGGCGGGTTTCGGATGCCGGCCGCGTTCGCGGGCGGCGGCCCGGCGGTGGACGTGACGGAGGACGACAAGGCGTATCACATCGCCGCCGAGCTTCCCGGCCTCTCCGAGAGCGACGTCCAGGTGGCGCTCAATGGCGACATGCTGACGTTGCGTGGCGAGAAGAAGCAGGACAGCGAGAAGAAGGACGCGAACTACTATATCGCCGAGCGCAGCTACGGCAGTTTCCAGCGCAGCTTCGCCGTCCCGGAGAACGTCGACCGCGACAAGATCGAGGCGCAGTTCAGCAAGGGCGTACTGACGCTGACCCTGCCCAAGAGCACCGAGACCGCGAGCCGACAGAAGAGCATCGAGATCAAACCGGACTGAAGATCGCTAGACCCCTTCTCCGGTCAAACACCTGGAGGTGAAGTCATGGGCAGGATATCCGCGGCAAGAATGGCAAAAGCGCAGGAACAACTGAAGAGCGTTTCTCCCGAAGATCATGCCAAGATCAAAGCCATAGCCAACATCGTCAAGCCATTGCGTAGCTTTATCTTTAAGACTCCTGATGAATATGGCATGACTGGGTGGCACGATCTCTCCATCCCGTCGGACGACGGTACTCCGCTCGAAGCGTGGTACATCCCGGCCAAGGGCGGCGAGAGCGATAAGCTCATCGTCTTCAACCATGCCCTGCCCATGTGCCGAGCCGGTTTCCCGGGACATTTTGGTGAGCCGTGGAGCAGCTATGAGGGTGTCGAAATCGACTTTGTGATCCAGTACAAGCATCTCACCGACGCCGGATACAACGTACTCACCTACGACATCAGAAACCACGGCAACAGCAGCGCCGCGAACAACGGCATCTGTGGCATCGGTCGTTGGGAGTGGCGCGACTGCGTTGGGGTGAAGAAGTACGTGGACAGTCACCCCAGGCTCAGCAAGATGACAGTCGGACTGTATAGCCAGTGCATGGGTGGCAACTCGCAGTACGAAGCCATCGCCAGGCACCCGAAGCTGTTTCAGAACATCCGGTGCATGTGCAGCCCGCTCGTGCCATCGATGGCGGCCATCTTCCAGGCGTTCTCGGAGTTGCAGGGGGTCGGCCAATATCAGGAGCTGATCGATCTGGAGTTGCTCAAGATGGGCGCCTTCCCGGTTGCAGATATGACGCCGCAGCTCTTTGCCTCGGCAATCACGATGCCCAACCTGACGATTCAGGTGCGGGACGACGCCTGGACCAAGAACCCCGAAGACGCACAAAAGACCTTCGACATGCTTGGAACCAGAGAGAAGGAAATGATCTGGGTCGAGAACACGACACACCGCTTCAGGGATGGCTACAACTACTTCGGAAAGCATCCTGAGAAAGTCCTTCCCTTCTTCGAGAGGTATATGAAGTAAGGTTCCAGTGCCGGCAACCAACTGAGCGCCATAGCGCGTGCGCGGCGGCGCGCCTGCAGCCCGGTCAGACGGTGCTGGATGTGGCGGCCCAAACCGGTCTGGTCGCGGAGGCGATCGCCCGCAATCGCGCCGTCCGCGCCATCTCGCCTCGATCGCGGTGCGGATACCGGCGCAGCGATCATTCCGCCGGCATCACGTCGCGCCGGGCGGGCCGCCGGCGGATCCGGCTGACCAGGTCCATCAGGCGTTCCATGTACAGGTAGATCACCGGCGTCGTGAACAGCGTCAGCAGCTGGGACACGACAAGCCCGCCCACCATCGCGTACCCGAGCGGCTGGCGTAGCTCCGAGCCGGTTCCGGTACCCAGCATCAGCGGCAAACCGCCCAACAGGGCACACATCGTCGTCATCAAAATCGGGCGGAAACGCAATCG
The DNA here is from genome assembly GCA_963795435.1 of uncultured Alphaproteobacteria bacterium. Lineage (GTDB taxonomy): Bacteria > Pseudomonadota > Alphaproteobacteria > Acetobacterales > Acetobacteraceae > JAFKFI01. The sequence continues at coordinate 34,478 of CAWCHV010000006.1, read as the reverse complement.
GCAAGCCTCGTGGATTGCCTCCTCGGAGGTCAGTCCGCGGTGCCGTTCGGCTTCCAGTGCGAAATCCACCAGCATGATGCCGTTCTTCTTGACGATGCCGATCAGCAGGATGATGCCGATGATCCCCATCACATCGAGGCCGAAGCCGAAGAGGAGCAGAACCATGAGGGCGCCGAGGCCTGCCGAAGGCAGGGTGGAGATGATCGTCAATGGATGGATCGTGTTCTCGTACAGCATTCCCAGGATGAGGTAGACGGCGACAAGCGCGGCCAGGATCAGGATCGGCGTGCTGGAGAGCGATGATTGGAATGCCTGCGCGTTCCCCTGGAAGCTGGCGCTGATGGTCGGTGGCACATTCAGTTGCGCCATCGCGCTGTCGATCGCGGTCACGGCCGGCCCCAGCGGCGCGTTGCCCTTCAGATTGAAACTGAGAGTTACCGACGGGAACTGACCCTGGTGGTTGACCGACAGCGGCGCCACGGTGGATTGCTGCGTGACGAGCTCGCTCAATGGCACCATGCCGGAGGTTTGCGATTTGACGTAGATCCGCTTCAGCGCATCGGGTCCGAGCTGGAAGCCCGGATCGACCTCCATGATAACGAAGTACTGGTTGAGGCTGGTGAAAAGCTGCGAGATCGGACGCTGCCCAAAGGCGTCGTACAGCACCGCGTCGATGCTGGCTGGATCGATGCCCAACCGCGAAGCGACGTCCCGGTTGATCCGCAGCTTGAGTTGCGGTGCCGCGGATTGCTGGTCGCTGGTCAGATCGGTGAGCTGCGGCAGCTTCCCCAGCGCGTTCTGCACGATCGGCGCCCACCGGTTCAGCTCGTTCATGTCGACATCCGTCAAGGTGTACCGGTACTGGGTCGCGGTCATGCGGCCGCCGATGTTGATGTCCTGCACCGGCTGCATGAACAGCCGAACACCAACCATCGCGTGCATCGCCTGGCCGAGCCGGGTCATCACTTGCGTGATCGGGGAGCGTGTCGGCCGCGGCTTCAGCGCAATGAAGATACGCCCCTGATTCTCGGTCGACGTGGCTCCTCCGGCACCGATATAGGCGCCGACCGATGCGACCGCCGGATCCTTCAACGCCAAGCCGATTACCTGCTGCTGGATCGCCGACATGCCGGCCGGCGAGACGTCCTCCGCCGCTTCGGTGATGCCGAGGATGAGGCCGGTATCCTGCTCGGGGAAGAAGCCCTTCGGGATGACGACGAACAGCACCCCCACCCCAACGACGGTCCCCAGCATCACCATCAGGGTGGCGAAGCGGTAGCGCAGCGCGACGACCAGGGCGCGGTCATAGGCGGCAAGCAGTGCGTCGAAGCACCGCTCCAGCGCGCGCGATATCCGGCCCTGCTGCTCCGGGTGCTCACGCCGCAGCAGCCGCGCCGCCATCGTGGGCGTCAATGTCAGCGAGACCAGCACCGACACCGCGATCGCGACCGTCACGGTGACAGCGAACTCCTGGAACATGCGGCCGACCATGCCGCTCATCAGCAACAGCGGGATGAACACGGCGACCAGCGATATGGAGATCGAGAGGATGGTGAAGCCGATCTCGCCCGCGCCATCGAGGGCGGCCTGCATCGGCGTCTTGCCCATCTCGATATGACGGGCGATGTTCTCGACCATCACGATCGCGTCGTCGACGACGAAGCCGACCGCGATCGACAGCCCCATCAGAGACAGATTATCGAGGCTGTAGCCAAGAGCATACATCATCCCGAACGTGGCGATGATCGACACCGGCACCGCGATTGCCGGAATGAGGGTCGCCCAAGCGTTGCGCAGAAACAGGAAGATGACGCCGACGACCAGCGCAATCGTGAGCAGCAGGGTGAATTGCACGTCGGCCACCGAGGCGCGGATGGTCGTCGTACGATCGGAGATCACCGAGACCTTGATGGTGGGCGGGATGGCGGCCTGGAGCTGCGGCAATGCTGCCTTGATCGCCTGGACCGTACTAATCACATTGGCGCCGGGAAGCCGCTGGATGGCGAGGACGATTCCAGGATGGAGATTGACCCAGCCTTTCAAGCTTACGTCCTGCGGTCCGACCACGGCCTTGCCGACATCCGAGACCCTGATCGGGCCACCGTTGCGGTAAGCGATGATCTGCTTGTCCCAGTCGGCCGGGGTCAGGATCTGGTCGTCGGTCTGCAGCGTGTAGGCACGGGCATTGCCATAGAGCGAGCCCTTGGGCTGATCGACGCTCACGTTGGTGAGCGCGGTCCGGACGGCCTCCAGATCCAGGCCATTGGCGGCCAACTGCGCGGGATCGAACTGCACGCGGGTCGCCGGATGCTGCTCGCCGCCGATCCCGACCAGTCCGACCCCAGGCACCTGCGACAACTTCTGGGCCAGAATGCTTTCGGCGTAATCGTCCACCGTGGTGATCGGCAAAGAGTCCGAGGTGACGCCGAGCACCAGCACAGGTGCGTCCGCCGGATTGGTCTCGTGATAGGTCGGCGGGGTCGGCATGTTCTTTGGCAGCTGGCCCGATGCCGCGTTGATCGCGGTCTGCACCAACTGCGCCGCTGCATTGATATCGTCGTTCAACGCGAATTGCAGCGTGATCTGCGTGTTGCCCAGCGAGCTGGCCGAGGTCATTTGCGTCAGATAGGGGATTTGGCCGAACTGCTTCTCGAGCGGCGTCGCGACAGACGAGGCCATCGTCTGCGGGTCCGCACCGGGCAATTGGGCCGTGACCGAGATCGTGGGAAACGAGACGCTCGGCAGTGCGGCAACGGGCAGCAGTTCATAGGCCGTGCCACCGAGCAGGACGATCGCCACCATCAGCAGCGCGGTTGCGACCGGGCGGCGGATGAAGGAAGCGGACATGCTCATCACAGCATTCCTGCGCTGGCTTCGGAGGAGTTCTGCACGCGCGGATCACTTGACGGGAGCTCGGCGACCTTGACGCCGTCGCTGAGCCGATACTGACCGGCGGTGACAACCGTGTCTCCCGCCTGCAGCCCGCCGTCGATCAAGGCGCGACCGTCGAGGGTCTCGGCGATCGTAACCGGGCGCTGTTGCACGGCGCCGTCTGGCCCGACGACGTAGACCAGTGAACCGCTCTGGGCTTGCTGCAGAGCAGTCAGGGGCACCGTGACGCCTCCGTGCCGGACCGAGACGGTGAGGCGAATGTTTACGAACTCCCCGGGCCACAACTCCCGATTCTGGTTTGGGAAGGTCGCCTTGAGCTGCACCGTCCCGGAGCTTGCGCTGATGGTGTTGTCAACCAGGAGGAGCGTGCCGTCGCCGAGCTTGCTATGACCGTCCTGGCCGTAGGCGGTGGCGCTCAGGGCGCTCTTGCTCATCGCCTTCTGCACGACGGGCAGATCCTTCTGTGGCAGCGTGAAGACCACCGAGATCGGCTGTATCTGCGTGATCGTCACGACGGGCGTCGCGGAACTGGGCTGGACGATATTGCCCACGTCGACCCGGCGGATGCCGGTGACGCCGTCGATCGGCGAGGTGATCGTGGTGTAGCCGAGCTGTGTCTGCGCGTTGAAGATCGCAGCCTTGTCGCTGGTGACGGCGGATTGCGTCTCGCTCACCGCCGCCTCCTGGTTGGCGACCTGCTGTGCCGACGCGAAGCCCTTTTGCATAAGCGGGACGAACCGGTTGAGGTTGGCCTGCGCGTTTTCCAGGTGGGCCTGATCGCGCGCTAGGTTTGCTTCGGCCTGCTGCAATGCCGCCTGGTACGGACGCGGATCGAGCTGGGCAATGAGGCTGCCGGGGTGCACCGTCTGACCTTCGATGAAACCGATCCGGTCGATCGTCCCGGTAACCTGTGCGTGCACGTCCACGACGTTGTACGCCATCACCGTTCCGATGCCTGTCAGCACGACCGGCACGTCGGAGACCTGGACTTTCGCCGCGACGACCGGTACTGCGGGTGCGGCGGCCTGGGATTGTGGTGGCACAGGGGTGGCGCCGTAGACATACCACGCACTCACGCCGCCGGCCCCGACTGCGGCCAGGAAACCAAGAATGACAGGGTGTCGCGTCATCTATTCTGTCTTTCGTCTCGCCGTGCGATGAAGGTGAGCGCAGCGCGAACCGCGGCGCCGGTTGTCGGCACCGCGGTCATGCGGCTCAGGCGTTCTGCGGATACGCGCCGTTGTCGACCCCGGTCTGTTCGGCTGCGGCATAGCTGCGTCCGTACCTCGTGTTGCCGCTGCGCGTGCCCTCGGCCTGCGCGAGAACCTGCGGCTTCTGCGGGGCGCTCATGTGCTGCAGGTGTGCGCCGGTTTCGTAACGCTGGAGCGCGGTGACCTCTGCGAAGGCGGGGGTGGCCGCGACGGCGAGAATCGCGAGCGCGAGCTTGGTCCGGGTCAGGATGTTGGGCATTTGAACTCTCCCTTCTGGCTGAGGGCGGCATCAGCGCCACCCCGGCCAGATAAGGTCGGTTCGCCACTCGCGGACCAATGCGGTGTCGTCACTGGTACATGCAGCCTCAGCATGTACCAGGATGTACGGCTACAGCCTTCGTGCCACCCGCAGCACGAGATTCCGCAACCAGCGATGCGCTGGCACGTCGTCGAGCCTGCGATGCCAAAGCATCGCGGTCATCAGGCGTGGCGAGGCGAACGGCAGCCGCAGCACCTCCAGGGGCGCAGCCAGCGCGAATGCTCGGGCGGTGCGTTCGCCGATGACGGCGATCATGTCCGACTGCGCCAGCGCCGCCGCCGCCGCAAGCAGCGGTGCCCGCAGCGCGATGCGCCGTGCCAGGCCCTGCCGGGCCAACTCGGCGTCCACGAAAGCGGTCTCCTCGCCCGTGGAAGACAGGACGAGATGCGGATAGGCACCCAGCGCGTCGAGGTCGAGTGACCCGTCGATGGCGGCGGGATGGCCGCGGCGCACCAGGGCTGCAAACTCGTCCTCGAACAGCCGCAGATCCGAGAAGCGCTCGCCCGGTGCCGCGAGACCGCCGAGCGCCAGGTCCAGCTCGCCACGATCCAGACGCTCGGCGAGATCGAGCGTGCCGCTCGGACGCAGGTCGAGGCTCACCCCCCGGGCCTCGGCTCCAACGGCAGCCGCGAGTGGGGCGGCGAGGACCAGGGCGGTCCGGTTGTCCACCGCGACGGAGAAGCCGCGCTCGGCTGTTGCCGGATCGAATTCCGCGGCGCCATCGAGCGCGGCATCCAGATTCTCCAGCGCTGCCCGGACCGGGCCGGCCAGCCGCTCGGCATAGGGCGTCGGCTCCATGCCTTCGGGGGTGCGCACGAACAGTTCGTCGCGAAGTGCGCCGCGCAACCGGCCCAGCGCATGGCTGATCGCGGGCTGGCTCATATTGAGCTTGGTCGCGGCGCGGGTCGCGCTGCGCTCCTGCATCACTGCGTCAAACACAACGAGCAGGTTGAGGTCGAGCGTGCGCCAGTTCATGCAAGGCCCTCCCAGCCAGCATGGTGGCGCAGACCGGGGCGGCACGCCAAGCGCTCCATGCGTTGCGGCACGAGGCTCCGCAGCGGATCGCGCGGGCAAGAACCGGATGCGCGGAAGCAGCGGCGGGTACGCCCAGCCACGCAGCGGCCAGGGTCATAGCTGATAGGCGGAGTGGAAGACTACAGACCCTTCACAACCGCCTCGCTCAGTCCGGCACGCGCGCCACCGAGCTGACCAGGACGATGTAGGGGCTGCGAGGGAACCCGGCCTGATTATGTCAGGCCGGCGTTCTCCGCCGCCAGCTTACCGAGCGCCGACCAGTCAAGATCCTCGCCGCCGCGCGCCAGCAGCGCGAGGTAATGGTCGCGGATCACGCTGGCGAACGGCAGCGGCACGCCGTGCAAATCCCCTGCCGCCATCGCGAGCCGGACGTCCTTCAATCCCAGCGGCAGCTTGAAGCCGGGAGGCTGCCATTGCTGCCGCACGATTAGCTCGCCGTAAGTCCGGTACACCGGCGCGTCGAACAGAGTGCTGGTCAGCAGGTCGAGATAAACTGTCGGATCAATGCCGCCCTTGCGGACCAGCGCGATCGCCTCGGCCAGGCTCTCGATCACCGAGGCAATCATGAAGTTGCACGACAGCTTCACGAGATTCGCGCCCACCGGATCGGCGGCGACGACAACGGTCCGCTGGCCCATCCCCTCCAGCACCGGCCGACAGCGCTCGATGGTGCGATCCTGTCCCCCCGCGAGCACCACCAGCTTGCCGGCGGCCGCGGCTTCGGGGCGGCCGAGCACGGGGGCCGCTAGGAAGCGCCCACCGCCCTCGCCATGTGCCTCGGTCAGCCGTCGCGAGAGCGCCAGGCTGATCGTGCTGCAGGAAATGTGCACCGCGTTGCCACGCATGGCATTCAGCAGGCCATCGTGACCGAACACCGCCTTCTCCACCGCAACATCGTCGGCCAGCATGGTGATGACAGCCTCGGCGTCGCGCGCCGCCTCGGCCGGACTGTCGACGACGACCGCGCCGTCACCCTGGAGAGCCTCCGCCTTCGAGCGCGTGCGGTTGTGCACCGTCACCCGGTGGCCGGCGCGCAGCAGGCTGCGGGCCATTTGCGCACCCATGTTCCCTAACCCGATGAATCCCAGCTGCATTACGCTTCTCCTTCCGATCAGGCGGCCTGCGCGAGTGCGGCCATGAACTCCGGCCCGAGTGGACGGGCGGATGCAACTCACATTGCCGCGCCATGCGCGGAGAACATCAACCCACGGCGAACCGAGCTGGAGACCGGTTCGGGCTTTTATCTTGGGGTCGGCACTATCGTGATGCCGCCATTCGAGCCCACGAGAGTGCTGGTACCATTCCCATTGTTCGTGAGGATGCCCTCCCCACCGCCGCTCGGTAGTGTGGTCGTCTGCATCTGTCCGATCCGCCCGGTGGTTACGACGGCGCCCCGCGACGTCGGCACGATCCGAGCGAACTGGGAATCGGCCGATGTATCTGAATGAAGTCCGAGCGCGAATGCGCCACCGCAAGATAGGCACAGGATCGCCACGGCGATTGGTAAAGCGCTTGTCATGACCGTTCTCCGATGTGATGCAGCCCAGTTTGGCATGGACCAGATTCCGCATTTTCCGGTGACGTGCCATCCGACTGGACCGCATCGCCTGTCCTCACATGGGGTGACAGCGGTCGCGCGAAACTGAATCCAACATGCATACTCGTCATGGGCCGGTGCAGGCGACGAATGATGAGACCCCATTCCGACCAGCGCCATCATCGAATGGATCGCTCGAAGGCCGCGGTCGCGAGCGGCGATCCGGTCAACAACTCTATCGGCGTCCATGCGAGGCGGTCATGTTGGGATGCGCAGGCCGCATTGGCCTGTGACGGCGGCGAAGCCAACATCCGCCGTGCATGGAACGCTGCTTGGGGCCTCGGGATCGTAGGCCCCCTGCCGCAACAGGAGACACGGGAATGCTGAGGTCAATGATCTTTGCGGGCGCTCTCGGGGTTGTCGCAAGCATGGCGGGCGCTGCTCCGCTCATGACTGACGGCAAGACGCCCATGCCCCGATGTTCGGGCTGGTTCCAAGCGGCGGCATGCCCGGATGGCACCTCGGCTATCAGTCGGTTTACTGGACAGGGGCGAGGCGGCGACGGCTGGGCGGGCAACGCAGATGGAGATGGCGGTCCAAGCGCGACACCTTACGCCGATATGTCGGGGTGAGCCGCTGCAGTCGCGGAATGAGTGTAGCATAGTTACGTTGTGTTTCGGCACACCTAATTGTATGGCAGGAGGGCGTAGCGCACGGGCCGTTTTTCTCGTCGCGACATGCTGACTTTCACCGCTGCCGGTGCGGCCGCTATCGTCGGGGGCAGGGTCATTCTCATCCGGCGTATGGCTCGTTCCGCATGAGTTCAGAGTTGGACTATCAGGACCGGCTGATCCCTCCCGGGGTCAGCAGACAGGCGGCATTGCGCGCGATCACTGCTTCTTCGTCGGTCGGGATCACCCACACCTGCACGCGGCTCACCTCAGTGGTGATCCGCGTTCGGCCGGCGCTGTTGGCGGCCTCGTCGAGTGCTATGCCCAGCCAGGCGAGGTGGGCGCAGATGCCGGCGCGCACCTCCGGCGCGTGCTCGCCGATGCCGGCGGAGAACACCAACGCGTCGAGGCCGCCGAGCGCGACCGCGAGCCCGCCCGCCTGCCACGCGGCGCGGAAGCAGAATAGTGCCACCGCCTCGCGGGCGCGCGGATCGTCGCTCGCCGTCAGCGCGCGCATGTCGCTGGAAATGCCGGAGACGCCGAGCAGGCCGGATTGCTTGTAGAGCAGCGCCTCCACATCGGCCGCGCTCATGCCGCGCTGCTGCATCAGGTAGAGCACCACGCCGGGATCGAGCGCGCCGGGGCGGGTGCCCATCACCAAGCCGTCGAGCGCCGTGAAACCCATCGTGGTGTCCACGCTGCGCCCGTCGCGCATCGCGCACAGGCTGGCGCCGTTGCCGAGATGCGCCGCGATCACTCGGCCCCGCGCAAGTTCCGGCGCGCGTTCGCGCAAGGCGCCGGCGAGATATTCGTAGGAGAGGCCGTGAAAGCCGTAGCGGCGTATGCCGGCCTCGTCGGCCAGCGCTCGGGGCAGCGCGATCCGCGTCGTGAGGTCGGCGCGGGCGAGGTGGAAGGCGGTGTCGAAACAGGCGACCTGGGCGAGGCCGGGACGCAGCGCCGCGACGGCGCGGATGGCGGCGAGGTTGTGCGGCTGGTGCAGCGGCGCCAGCGGCACCAGGGCTTCCAACGCAGCCATCACCTCGGGCGTGACGCGCACCGGCGCGGTGAAGCGCGTCCCGCCATGCACGATGCGATGGCCGACGCCAACCAACTCGGCATCGCCGAGATAGGGTTCGACGGCGCCGAGGAACCGGGTGAGGAAATCCTCGTGCGTCTGCCGCTCGCCCTCCCCCCAGCGCTGATCGGCGAGCACCTTGCCGCCGGCATCGTGCGCGATGAGATGCGGCGCGGTGCCGATGCCCTCGACCTGGCCCTTGCTGTGGAGCGCGAGCCCGCTCGCCCCGCGCAGGTAGACGGCGAATTTCAGGCTGGATGAGCCCGCGTTCAACGTCAGGATCGCGTCGTCGGCCATGCGTCACCCCCGCCCGAGAGCGTGCGATCAGTGCGACATCAACACCGGGATCGTCATGCGCTGCAGGATCGTGCGGGTGACGCCGCCCATGACCAATTCGCGCACACGCGAATGCCCGTAGCCTCCGATCACCAGCAGGTCCGTGCCGTTGTCGGTCGCGTAGTTCAACAGCACGTCGCCGGGGCTGACGCCGCCCGAGGCGGTGTGCGCGGCCGTCACCTTGATGCCGTGCCGCGCGAGATGCAGCGCGATGTCGGCCGCCGGCACCTCGCCGTGACCCGCGAGGCCGCCGCGCGGATCGATCGCCAGTACCGGTGGCGTTGTCGGCTGCCGCGATCAGGGGCAGCGCGTCGGCCACCGCGCGGGCCGATTCGCGGGTCGCACTCCAGCCGATCAGCACGTTGCGGCCGATCGCGTCGAACCGCCCGGCATAGGGCACGATGAGAAGCGGGCGGCCGGAGGAGAACAGCGTCTGCTCGATTACCGCGCCCCAGCCGGAGAGCCGCGGATTCTCCGGGTTCTGCTGGCCGAGCACCACGAGATCGGCGTAGCGCGCGTGCAGCATGACCGTGTCGGCGGTGCGGCCCTCGGCGAGACGCCATTCGCCTTCGATGCCGTCCCTGCGCAGACGCTCGCGGAACCCGGCTTCGATCAGGCCGGCGGCCTCCTGCGCGCCGTCGCGCACCTGGTTGATCAGCACCGGGAGTCCGGACACGTCGCCGTAGAGCAACGGGTCGTTGAGGATCGGGTCGATCACGTGCAGCCCGGTCAGATGCGCCGAATGCTGGCGCGCAAGCCCGGCCGCCACGTCGAGCCGGACGGCGGACTGCGCGGTGCCGTCGAGCTGCACGAGGATGTCCTTGAGCGCCATCCTTGTTCTCCTGTTCGCGGCCGGCTCAGTTGCGCGGCGCGGCGGGACCGGAGCCGTTGCGGCCGCCGTCGATCACTACCTGCGTGCCGGTAACATTGCCGGCGAGGTCGGAGCACAGATAGAGGACCATGTTCGCGACCTCCTCGGGCAACGTGTAGCGCCCGGTCGGGATGCCCGCGCGGTAGGCGTGCGCGACGGCCTCGGGGTCGGACGGGTTCCGCTGCGCCTCCAGCGAGCGCATCATGCGCGTCTCGACCGGGCCGGGGCAGACCGCGTTGACGCGAATGCCGGCGCGGGCCACGTCGGCGGACGCCACCTTGGTCAGCCCGAGCACGCCGTGCTTGGAGGCGACATAGGCCGGCATCCCCGGCCCGCCCGTCAGCCCGGCGACCGAGGCGGTGTTGACCACCGCGCCGGAGCCCTGGCGCAGCATCACCGGCAGCACATGGCGCAGGCCAAGGAACACGCCCTTGAGATTGACCGCGATCACCTGGTCGAACATCGCCTCGTCATAGTCCTGGATCGGCGTTACGCTGCCTTCGATGCCGGCGTTGTTGAAGAAGCAGTCGATCGCGCCATAAGCCTCGAGGGTCTCCTGGACATAGTTGCGCACATCGGCCGATCGCGTGACGTCGGCGCGCACGAAGCGCGCCTCGCCGCCCTGCTGACGCACGATGCCGGCGCTCGCGTCGCCCGCCGCCGCGTCATGATCGACTACCACGACCTTGGCGCCGCGCGTCGCGAAGCCGAGCGCCGCCGCGCGCCCGATGCCGCCGCCGCCGCCGGTGACGAGCGCCACCTTGCCGGTGAAATCCATTTTCTTGCCCATCCTTCCCCTGCCGATCCCCTCGGTATCGCATCCGACCGGCGGCTTGCACAGGGTGCTTGGGACGGCTGACACTCGACGCCGTGGGAGAAGGTGTATCGGCATGGATGTCAGGGAGATAACCTCGGGGGCTGCAATTTCCCGAGGGGCCGGTGGCGATGGCCGACGGCTCGGTGATTGTGGTCGAGATCGCCGCCGGCGCGATCACCCGGGTGCGGCCGGACGGGACGAAGGAGACCGTGGCGAAGCCTGGCGGCGGACCGAACGGGGCGGCGCTCGGCCCGGGCGGCGCGCTCTATGTGTGCAACAATGGCGGGCTGGCGTGGACCCGCCGCGAGGACGGACGGCTGATCCCGGCGCACAGTGCCGAGGATCACACGGGCGGTCGGATCGAGCGCGTCGACCTCGCGACCGGGCGCGTCGAGGTGCTGTACGAGAGCTGCGGCGGAGACCGGCTGAGCGCGCCCAACGATCTGGTGTTCGACGCGCATGGCGGGTTCTGGTTCACCGATCATGGCGCGACGGCCGGGCGGATGCGGGTGCGCGGCGCGGTCTACTACGCGCTGGCCGACGGCTCGCATATCGAGGAGGCGAGTTTCCCCCTGGAAGGACCGAACGGCATCGGGTTGTCGCCCGAGGGGGGCGAACTCTACGTCGCCGAGACCGTGCCGTGCCGGCTCTGGGCGTATCCCGTCATCGCGCCCGGCAGGCTCGGGCGGCGGCGCTTCGTCGCCAACCCCGGCGGGCTGCAGTATTTCGACTCGCTGGCGGTCGACGCAGCGGGGAATGTCTGCGTCGCCACGATCCTCAACGGCGGCGTGACCAGTATCGCGCCCGACGGCGGCCGGATCGAGCACTTCCCCGCGCCGGACCGGCTGACCACCAACATCTGCTTCGGCGGGCCGGACCTGAGAACCGCGTTTCTCACCCTGTCGGGCACCGGCAAGCTGGTCTCGATGAGCTGGCCGCGCGCCGGGTTGCGGCTCAACCACGCCGAGGGTTGAGCCGGCCGGACCGCAGCCCCGATCGGACCGTGGCGAGGCGCGGAGCATGGCTCAATGAGCGGCCGGTGGTGAGGCGAAAGCCAATCCTCCAGTGTCGATAGCGCTGGATCAGCCCCCCGGCTCTGCGAGCCGCACCCGCTGGGCGTAGACGTTGATGATGAGGGCGATCAGCAGGATCAATCCGCGGATCAGGATCTTGAGGAAGCTGTCGATATTGATGTGGTCGAGGCCGTTGTTGAGCACGCCGAGCACGAACAGTCCGATGATCGTGCTGCCGATGCCGCCCTGCCCGCCGAACAGGCTGGTGCCGCCGACCACGACCGCCGCGATGCTGTCGAGCAGGTAGGTGTCGAACTCGTTCTGCTGGGCGCTGCCGAAATACGCCACCCCGAGCATCCCCGCGACCCCCGAGCAGACGGCGGAAATAATCATCACCGCCGAGAGGATGCGGCGCACGTTGACGCCGGAGTATTCCGCGGCCTCGCGATTGCCGCCGACCATGTAGACGTAGCGGCCGAACCGCGTGTAGGTCAGCACGAGGTGGCCGACAAGCAGGAACAGGGCCGCGATAATGGCGATCCACGGCACCGGCCCGAGCGATTTCGCGCCGAGCGTGACGATCAACGGCGGCACCGCATAGGCGATCTGGCCGCGTACGAGCAGGGCGCAGATGCCGGCGGCGATCTGCAGCATCGCCAACGTCATGATGAAGCTCGGGATACCGATGCGGGTCAGCCCGAACGCATTCACCCAGCCGAGCGCGAAGCACACCGCGAGCGCGATCACGATGGCCGCCCAGCCCGGCAACGGCACATTGGCGATGTTGACGCTGGCGTCCTGGAGGGTGAAGAACGCCACCACGATGCCGGTCGCGTTGGCGATGGCGGCGACCGAAAGGTCAATCTCGGCGCAGAGGATGACGAAGGTCAGCCCGACCGCGATGATCGCGGTGACGGAAATCTGCGTCAGGATGTTGGTCAGATTCCCGAAGGTCGCGAACGAATCGCTGGCGATCCAGAAGAACGCGACGAGGAACAGCAGCGTCGCGAGTGGGGCGATGTTGCGCAGCCGCGCGGCGAGCCAGGCGCGCGCGCCGCGCCGGCGCGGCGGCGCGAGTGCCGCTTCGGTTTCCGGCGTGCCGCTCATGCCGCCGCGAGTAGCCGGTCCTTGCTGACCGGCTCGTTGGCGAATTCTCGGACCACGGCACCCTTCTTCATCACCACGATACGGTCGGCGAGCGACAGCACGGTCTCGGGCTCGGTCGATGCGACCACGATGCCGATGCCGCGCACGCGCAAGCCGCGCACGATCTTCACCACGTCGTCCTTGGCGCCGACGTCCATGCCACGCGTCGGCTCGCTCAGCACCAGCACTCGCGGCAGATGCGTCAGCCACTTGGCCAGCGCGACCTTCTGTTGATTGCCGCCCGAGAGCGTGCCGAGCGGCCGCTCGGGGTCGGGCGGACGAATGCGCAGCCGCTCCACGTGCTCGCGCGCGATCGCGCGCTCGGCGGCGGGACGCAGCCAGAGGCGGTGGATACGCTCCAAGACGCTGATCGTCATGTTCTTGAACACCGGCTCCTTGGCGAACAGCATCATGCGGCGGCTTTCCGGCAGGAAGGCCATTCCCGCCCGCCGCGCCCGCGACGTGGAGGTCAGCCGCAGGGACCGGCCATCGGCCAGCACCCGCCCGCGATCGGGCGGCAGCGCGCCGAACATCGTGCGCGCCAGTTCGAGCTGTCCCGAGCCGAGAAAGCCGTAGATCCCCAGCACCTCGCCCCCGCGAACCTCGAGCGACACGTCGCGATACGCGCCCGCGCGGCCGAGGCCTTCCAGCGCGAGCACGACCGGGGCATCGGGCGGGCTGTGGAGCGCGATATCGGAGAGATAGCTCTCCTCCAGTTCGTCATGGCCGGCGCCGATCATGCGGCCGATCACCCAGCGCTTGTCGACGCCCTCGCACGCCTCCACCGCGACCTTGCGGCCGTTGCGGAACACCGTCACCCGGTCGCACACCGCCAGCACGTCGTCGAGGAAATGCGAGATGAAGATGATGCTGCGCCCCGCGTCGCGCAGCCGGCGCAGCACGCCGAACAGCCGCTCCACCTCGGGCGGCGACAGCGCCGAGGTCGGCTCGTCGAGGATGATGATGCGGGCACCCGAGAACAGCACGCGGGACAGTTCCACCAGCTGCTGCAATCCGAGCGGCAGAGCGCCCATCGGCGTGCGCGGATCGACCGCGATGCCGAGGCTGTCCAGATGCTCGCGCGCGCCGCGCCGCATCGCGCGCCAATCGACCAGTCCGAGCCGGTTCAGCGGCTGGCCGCCCATGTAGACGTTCTCGGCCACGCTCAGAGCGCGCACGGCGGAGAGCTCCTGATGCACCATGCCGATTCCCGCCGCGAGCGCGTCACGCGGCGACGCGAAGCGCACCGCATGGCCGTCGAGCCGCATCTCCCCGGCGTACTCGGGATGCACGCCGGCGATGATCTTCATCAGCGTCGACTTGCCGGCGCCGTTCTCGCCAACCAGGCCGTGGATCTCGCCGGGTTCCAGGGAGAAGTCGACCTCGCGCAAGGCGACGGCGCCGCCGAACGCCTTGGAAATCCCGGTCAGTTCGAGCAGCGCGGTCACCCCCTCACCCCGGCCCTCTCCCCATTGGGGGAGAGGGAGAAGGAAAGCCCTCTCTCCCTTGGGGGAGAGGGTTGGGTGAGAGGGTACCGCACGGTCGCGACGAAACCGCCCACCTCAAATCAGGAAATGCGCCTCCATCCACATCATTCCCGGCGCGTTCGCCTTGGTCACCACCGGGCCGTCGACGATGATGTTCTTCGGAATGCCGCCCGCGCCGGTCTTCTCGCCGGACACGATGGCCGCGACCCCCGCGACGATGGCGCCGCCGTGAATGCGGCAGGACGGATTGCGGACCGTCGCGTGCATCCGTCCGTCCGTCACCGCCTGCAAGGCGGGCGGCATCGCGTCGCAGCCGCCGATCAGTATGTCGGTCCGGTTATGGGCCTTCATCACGTTGTAGGCGGCCAGCGCCATGTCGTCGTTGTGGAAATAGGCGGCGCTGATCTTCGGGTACTTGGTCAGGTAGGTCTCCCAGATGCGCGCCGTCTTGGTCACGTCCCAGTCGGCCGGCTGGGTGTCGAGCACCTGGATCTTGGGATATTTTTTCACCACCAACTCGAAACCGCGCGCCCGCCCTTGGGCGCCGGTGTGGCCGAGCGCGCCCTGGGTCATGATCATCGTGCCCTCGCCGTTGATCGCGTCGACCAGCGACTGCGTGACGGAGGCGCCCATGAACTCGTTGTCGGGGGCGAGGAAGCTATGGACCTTGATCGTGTCGAGCGGAGCGATCAGCGTGTCCATGTCGATCACCGGGATGCCGGCCTCGATCATCTTGTTGACCGGCGCGGTGAGGGTGCCGATTCCGAACGCCTGGATAGCCACGAAGTCCCATTTCTGCGAGGCCATGTTGTCGATCGCGGCGCGCTGCTTCTGGGCGGCGAGCTCGCCGTCGAACCAAGTCACATCCACGTTGTAGAGCTTGCCCCAATACTCGGCGGCCTGCTTGCCCTGGGCGCACCAGGTGGCCTGCAGGCCGGCGTTCGAAAAGGCCGCCTTGAGCGGCTTCTCGGAGCGGCCGGCGGCCTTGGCCATCTCCTGCGCCAGCGCCGGGTTGATCCCGAATCCCGCCAGCGCGGCGGCCGCGACGCTGGTCGCCGACCCCTGAAGGAAGCGGCGACGGTCGGTCCTGCTTGGCATGGTTGTTGTCCTCCCCGGTTTGCTTGGCGGGAGGTTACGGGCACGACGCGGCGGCAGGCAACACGCGCGTCAGGCTGGGCTCAGCCTTCTGGGCCGACCCGCACCAGCACCTTGCCGAAATTGCGGCCGCTCAGCATGGAAAGCAACGCCTGCGGGGCGTTCTCCAGGCCCTCGGTGATGTCCTCCCGATAGCGCAACTTGCCGTCGCGCACCCAGGCCAGCGCGTTGGCGAAGAACGCATCGTACATGGCCGCGTAGTCGCTGGAGATGAAGCCGCGCAAGGTCAGCCGCTTGCTCAGCACGGCACGCATCATGGCCGGCACCTGGTTCGGTCCGGGCGGCGCTTCGGTCGCGGCGTATTGCGCGATAAGACCGCAGACCGGGACGCGCGCGAAATCGTTGAGCAGCGGCAGCACGGCCTCCCAAACCTGCCCTCCGACATTCTCGAAATAGACGTCGATCCCTTTCGGACAGGCCGCGGCGAGCTCCGCCGCAAAGTTGGGCGTGCGGTGGTCGAGGCACGCATCGAAGCCCAGCTCGTCGCGCACGAACGCGCATTTCTCGGCGCCGCCGGCGATACCGACCGCGCGGGCGCCCTTGATCCGGGCGATCTGGCCGACCAGCGACCCGACGCCGCCGGACGCCGCCGCGACCACCACGGTCTCACCCGGTTTCGGCCGGCCGATGTCGAGCAGCCCGGCATAGGCGGTCAGCCCGTTGCCCCCCAGCACGTTCAGGCTCAGCGAGGTCGGACCCCAGGCGCGATCGACCTTTCGCAGCGACGCGCCGTCAAGGGAGGCGAATTCCTGCCAGCCGCCGCCGCCGAGCGCCAGATCGCCCGGCGCGAAATCGGCATGGCGCGACGCCACGACCTCGCCGACCGTCGCGCCCACCATGACGTCGCCGACCGCCACGGGCGCGGCATAGGATTTTTCGTCGCGCATCCGCCAGAACATGTACGGCGCGAGCGACAGCCAGATGATGCGCAGCAGCACCTGCCCTTCTCCCGGCTCCGGCATTGGCGCGGTGACGAGCCGGAAATTGGCCGCGACCGGCGCGCCGGTCGGTCGCGACGCGAGGACGATCCGCCGATTGATCGAGCTGCTCATGATCCGATCCTTGCTCAGAGGTCCACGACGCCGCGCATCACCGGCACGCAATTCCCGCCGATGCGCGCCAGCACGGCGCCTTCTCCCGTCTTGCTCGCCTCCGCGAACAGGCGGCTCGGGCGGCCCATCTCGACGCCCTGGGCGATGTCGAAGCCGAACGTGACATCCTCGCCCGGCGCCAGCGAGACCAGCAGCGCCGCGAGCGCCGCATTGGCGCTGCCGGTCGCGGGATCCTCGACGATGCCGCCGAGCGGGGCGAACATGCGGGTGGCCAGACGGGCCGGGTCTTTCGGGTCGCGCACATACAGATGCACGGCGAAATGGTCGGCGAGATGCGGGAAGCGTTCGGCGGCCTCGCGGAATGCCGACGCATCGGGCCGGGCGCGGGCCAGCGCCTCCCGATCGGTCAGCTCGGCGATAATGAAGCCGAGCCCAACGCCTGCGACGAGCGGGTGATGCGCCTCGGTCCGCACCTCGGACGGATCGAGCCCGACGCACTCGGCGAGCGTGTCGGTGGGCAGCCCGTCGCCGAACGACAGCGAATGTGGCGCCTCGAGTTCCGCCCCGGTGGGCTGGCCGTCGGCGCCGCGCAGGATCGTCACGGCGACCGGACCGGCGCCCTCCTCGAACATCATCGTCTCCGGCCGACCGGACGCCATCCGGGCGAGGACGAAGCCGGTGCCGACATTGGGATGGCCCGCGAAGGGCAGCTCCCTGACCGGAGTGAAGATCCGCACCCGCGCGGTGTTGGCCGGATCGGCGGGGGGCAGGACGAAAGTGGTTTCCGAGAGATTGAACTCACGCGCCAGCGCCTGCATTTGCGCGTCCGACAGGCCGCGCGCGTCGGGGAACACCGCGAGCGGGTTGCCGCCGAACAGCTGGTCGGTGAACACGTCCACCGTGACGAATTCGTAAGCAGCCATGTTCGCCCTCTTTTTGCGATTCTGGTAAGATAACCCCGTGCGCTCATCCACCCCGTCCGGTACGCACGGCCGGAGCGGATCCGCGCGAAACCAATGGAGCCCCGAGATGTCCTCCCCGCGCCGCCTGCCGCCGCTCGCCGCCGTCGCCGCCGGTGCGCTTGGCCTTGCCGGTTGCGTCGCCCCGCCGCCGCCCGGGCCATCGGTGATGGCGCTGCCGGGAGCGGGCAAGGATTTCCAGGCTTTTCAGCAAGACGACCTCCTGTGCCGCCAGTATGCGGCGGGGCAGACCGGTTACGCCAATCCGTCCCAGGCCGCGACCCAGAGCGCCGTGGGCAGCGCCGCCGTGGGCACGGCGGTGGGTGCGGCGGCGGGCGCGCTGATCGGCGCGGCGTCGGGCAACGCGGGCGCAGGGGCGGCAATCGGCGCCGGCAGCGGCCTGCTGGTCGGCTCGGCGGCCGGCGCCAACAATGCCTATGCCTCGGCCGGCGGCATTCAGGCCGCATACGACATCGGTTACGCCCAGTGCATGGTGGCGCACGGCAACACGGTGCAGCCGCCGCCGACGGCGTTTGCCGCCTCTCCCGGCTTCGGCGCTCCGGTGTATGCCTATCCCGCCTTCGTCGGCCCGGCGTTTGTCGGCCCTACCGTCGTGGTCGGCGGCGGTTGGGGTTGGGGTTGGGGTGGCGGCTGGGGCTGGAACCGTGGCTGGGGCTGGAATCGGGGTTGGGGTGGCTGGGGCGGCGGGTGGCATGGCGGCGGATGGCGTGGCGGCGGCTGGCACCGCTGACAGGCCGAAAGAGATCCGACCCGAGGCGCCGCAAGGAGGCGGCCGGAAAAGGAGGACGGCGATGGACCTGGAGATCCGGCGGCTTCACCCGCTGTTCGCAGCCGAAATCGGCGGTGTCGACCTGAGCAGCGCGCTCGATCCGGCGACCGTGACCCAGATCGACACGGCGATGGATCGCTACGCCGTCCTCGTGTTTCGCGATCAGGCGCTCTCGCAAGGCGAGCAGGTGGCGATGGCGCGGCAGTTCGGCACGCTCGATCTCGGGCTGAAGAAACTCAAGAAACAGCCCGAGCGAATGTCCTACGACGAGATCATCGACATCTCGAACGTCGGCATCGACGGCGGCATCGCCGACCGGGAGAGCCGCAAGGTCGTCAGCAACATCGCCAACCAGCTTTGGCACAGCGACAGCTCCTTCCAGCGCCCGGCGGGCAAATACTCGATGCTGCACGCCGTGGTGCTGCCCTCCTGGGGCGGCGAGACCGAGTTCGCCGATCTGCGCGCCGCGTATGACGCGTTGCCCGATGGCATGAAGGCCGAATTGGAGGGGAAGGAGGCGGAGCACTCGGCATTGCACTCGCGCATCATACTGGGCGACACCGGCTACACCGAGGCGCAGCGCGCGATGATGCCCCCGGTGCATTGGCCCCTCGTGCGCACGCATCCCGGATCTGGCCGCAAGCTGCTATTCGTCGGCGTCCACGCGCACCGGATCGAGGGCATGGCGCTCGCGGAGGGCCGGATGCTGCTGACCGATCTGCTGGAGCACGCAACACAGCGCCAGTTCGTCTACCGGCACGAATGGCGGGTCGGCGATCTGGTGATGTGGGACAACCGCAGCACCGTCCATCGCGGGCGGCGCTACGATCTGTCCGAGCGACGCGAACTGCGGCGCACCACCACCGAGGACCGGCCAGCCGCGTTCGAGAGCGCGGCGTGAGTCACGCTTGGACGGGCTTGCTCATGTAAACGGTAAGCCCGCCCCTGAACTTCTCCTCCCGGTCGATCCCGTAGCCCAGCGCCTGATAGAGCCGCACATTCCCGGCAAAGAGCTTGTTGGTGTAGAGCCTGATTTCAGGGCGCCCCAACGACGCGGCGACGTGCTCGGCATGGGCCATCAGCGTTCGCCCCAAGCCCCTGCCCTGAAATGCGGGAGCGACCGCGACATTCTCGACGAGAAGATGGTCGACGCCCGGAATCATCTCGATGAGCGCCGCCAGCGTGCCATCGAGATACAGCAGGTCAATGCGGTGTTTCCGCACGGCTTCCGCGTAGTCGGCCGTCATCGGCTTGGGCTCGCGGCCGATGACCGGCACCCATTTGGAATAGGCCTCCCGCGTCAGGGAACCGATGGCGCCCGCATCCTCTGGGGCCGCCGCCCTCACCGATATGACTCCGCTCACGGTTTGACCCTCCTGGACTGCTCGCATCGCAGCGCAAGCATAGTGGCCGCGACGGCCCGCGTCCGGAGTAAATATAAGGTCGGAAGCGCCCGTTCGAACCTGTTCGACGGGTTTGCGACCGCAGCGAGCCCGGGCCAGGTGAGGAGAACCAGGCGGGCAGGCCGGCTACGACCGACGACCACGACGCCGAGCTGACGGAAGCGCCGCGCGAGCACCAAAAGGCGGCGCGGATCGGCGGCGATGAACAGGTGTTCCTCGAACCAGCCGTTCCCCGCTCCCAGTCCCGCCAAAGCTGGCAGGCGCCGCACATGCGCGATCAGGGCACGCTGCATTCGCCGGTTCCAGCCATCGGGCATTCGCTTCGAGAGGGGATTCCACGCGGTCACGAAGCCGCCGGCCCGCGCGGCCATGCCGGCGAGCAGCGCATCCATCTGGGCCGAGCGGCGGCCGATGCGGACCGACACACCCCGCGCGGAGTAGGTCGTTCGACGATAGGCGCGCAGCAACGCGGGGCTGACCGGCACGGTTCCGCTCCGGGATTTCCTCGTGGGGTTCTGCCATGATCGGAGATGGAACAGCCATTCTTCCGGAGCCCGCAAGCCGTGTCGCGCGCCGAGCGCCTTCTCGCGCTGATCGAAACCTTGCGCCGTCACCGACGGCCGGTCAGCGGCCGCGCGCTCGCGGGAGAACTCGGCGTCAGCCTGCGCACACTGTATCGCGACATTGCCGCGCTGCAGGCGCAAGGTGCGTCCATCGAGGGTGAGGCCGGAATCGGCTACGTGCTGCGCCCCGGCTTTGTGCTGCCGCCGCTGATGTTCTCGGAGGAGGAGATCGAGGCGTTGGTGCTCGGCTCGCGCTGGGTCGCCGACCGGGGCGATTCATGGCTATCCGCCGCCGCCCGGAACGCGCTCGCCAAGATCGTCGCCGTGCTGCCGGCAGACCGGCGAGCCGATCCCGACGCCTCGCCGCTGCTCGTCGGTCCAGGCGGCCCGATCGAGACGGATGACGCCCAGATCGTCGCGATCCGGCGGGCGATCCGCGCCGAGCGCAAGGTGCGGATCAGCTACCGCGACCGGCGCGCGGCGGAGAGCGAGCGCCTGATCTGGCCGTTCGCCCTCGGCTTCTTCGACGACGCCGAGGTGGTTGTCGCCTGGTGCGAGCTGCGCCAGGATTTCCGCCATTTCCGCACCGACCGGATCGCCGCGCTGATCCCAACCGACGCACGCTACCCGCGCAGGCGGCAGGCGCTGCTGCGCGAGTGGCGCGAGATTGAGGGCATCGATCCGCCGTGACCGTGACTGCTGCCAGAAACTGACACCACCCTCCCCTAACCTCGCTGCGCGACCAGCGGGAGAGCGCAGCAATGACGGGAAACTGGATCGCCGTCGCCGCGGCCGAGCACGTGCGGCGCGGACGGCAACAGGGTTTCATGCAGGTGTGTCACGGCAAGGCAGCGCCGCTGCGTCGCATCCGGCCAGGCGACCGCGTCGTCTACTACTCGCCGACCGCGACCTTCGGCGGCCGCGATCGGCTCCAGGCATTCACCGCGATCGGGATCGTCCGCGACAACGAGCCCTATCAGTACGACATGGGCGGCGGCTTCTGCCCGTTCCGCCGGGACGTGGAGTGGCTTGCCGCGCGCGAGGCGCCCATCCAGCCGCTTCTGCCGGTGCTCGACTTCTCCGCCGGCGGGCGGAACTGGGGATACCAGCTGCGCTTCGGCCTGTTCACGATCAGCGAACGCGACATGCGGATCATCGCCGTTGCGATGGAGACGGCGCTCCCGGACGAGCCGGAGGTGCTTCAAATCTCGTCCCGGCGATCCGGCCACTCCACGTCGCGATGCACGTAGACCGACATCAGGATGCCGAAGCCGACCATCACGGTGATCATCGCCGAGCCGCCGTGCGAGACCATCGGCAGCGGCACGCCGCCCACCGGGATCACGCCCATCACCATCGCGACGTTGACGAACACGTACATGAAGAAATTGGTGGCGATGCCGAGTGCCACCAGCCGGCCGAACTGGTGGCGGCAGCGCACCGCCATCACCATGCCGCCGAGCACGATCAGCAGCAGCAGCCCGATGAGCGCCACGCCGCCGACGAAGCCGAACTCCTCGCCGAGCATTGTGAAGATGAAATCGGTCTGCTTCTCGGGCAGGAAGTTCAGGTGCCCCTGCGTGCCCTGCAGGAACCCCTTCCCCCACATCCCGCCGGCGCCGAGCGCGATCTTGGACTGGATGATGTTGTAGCCGGCGCCGAGCGGATCGGTCTCCGGGCTGAGGAAGGTGTCGATGCGCGCCCGCTGGTAGTCGTGCAGGTAGCCATACGCGATCTTGGCGGCGAACGGCACCGGCAGCGCGATCAGCGCGAACTTCCACCAGCGCACGCCGGCGGCGAAGAACAGCGCCGCGCCGACCAGCGCCGTGATCACCGCCGTCCCGAGATTGGGCTCCTTGAGGATCAGGCCGACCGGGATCAGCACCAGGATCAGCGGCGGGATGAGGAACAGCGGATTGCCCATCCGCTCCCAGGAGGCGCGATGGAACCAGGAGGCGAGCAC
This sequence comes from uncultured Alphaproteobacteria bacterium, assembly GCA_963795435.1. GTDB lineage: Bacteria > Pseudomonadota > Alphaproteobacteria > Acetobacterales > Acetobacteraceae > JAFKFI01. The sequence continues at coordinate 12,183 of CAWCHV010000006.1, read as the reverse complement.
CAGCACGAGGCCGATCTTGGCCAGCTCGCTCGGCTGGATCTGCAATCCCCCGAGGTCGATCCAGCGCTGCGCGCCCTTGCCGACATGCCCCATGCGCTCGACGAGCACCAGCAGGGCCACCGAGATGGCGTAGATCGGCCAGGCGAGCCGGGCAAGGAAGCGGATGTCGATCAACGCGATGCTGAGCATCAGCACGAGGCCGAAGGCGAAGCGCAACACGTGGCGCGAGGCATAGGGCTCGGGCGAGCCGCCCGCCGCGCTGTACAGGGCGGCGTAGCCGACCCCGGCCAGCACGCACAGCAGCACCACGTACAGCCAGCTGATGTTCCACAACTTGCCGGTCAGGCCGAACGACTTTTCCCGGATCAGCCGCCGGTCCATGTCAGACGCGGCCCCCCATCAGACACGCTCTTTGTCGGCCACGCGATTGGCCGGCGGCTCCTGGCTTCCCGACGGATCGCGGGTCAGCACGTCTACCATGATGTCGCGTGCCACGGGGGCGGCGGCCAAGGCGCCGGCATTGCCGTGCTCGACGACCACCGAGAGCGCGTAACGTGGATTGTCGTACGGCGCATAGGCCACGAACAGCGCGTGCGGGCGGAACTCCCAAGGCAGCTTTTCCGACTTGAAGCCGTGCTCGCGCGCCTCGCGGGACACGCGGCGCACCTGCGAGGAGCCGGTCTTGCCCGCCAGTGTGCCGAGATTGCTCGGGATGCGGGCTATCGGCGCGGTGCCGCCGGCGTCGTTCACCACCGCCCACATCCCCTGTCGCACCGTCGCGAGCTCCTTGTCCGGCAGGCCGAGCGAGGGCCAGTTCGCCGGCAGCGCCTCCGGCTGCAGGACGCCGCCGATCTTGCGGGTGAGGTGCGGCACCACGGCGCGCCCGGTGGCGATGCGAGAGGCGTAGGTGGCGAGCTGCATCGGCGTCACTTGGACGAAACCCTGGCCGATGCCGCTGACGATAGTGTCGCCGATGTTCCACGCCTTGCCCTGGCCGATGCGCCACGCCCGGGTCGGGATCAGCCCCTTGCGCGCGCCGGGCAGGTCGGTCGGCAAATCCACGCCCATGCCCAGCCGGTTGGCCATCGCGGCGATGTGGTCGATGCCGGTGCGCCGCGCGATCTCGTAGAAATAGACGTCGCAGCTGTGCTTGAGGCCCCCGTGCAGGTCGAGCGAGCCGTGCCCGCCCTTGCGCCAGCAATGGAAGCGGGTGTCGCCCAGGTCGAGATAACCGGGACAGTTCACCCGGTCGTGTGGGGTGATCGCCTTGCTATCCAAGCCGGCGAGCGCCACCGCCATCTTGAAGGTCGAGCCCGGCGCGTAGACGCCGGCGGCGGCCTTGTTGATGAGCGGTGTCCGCCGGTTGCGGGTCCAGGCGATCCATTGCGCCTGCGACACGCCGGAATTGAACAGGCTCGGGTCGAATGACGGGTTGGTCGCCATCGCCAGGACCTCGCCGTTGCGGCAGTCCATGATGACGGCGCTGGCGCTTTCGTCGCCCAGCCGCCTCAGCACCGCCTCCTGCAGCCCGGCGTCGATGGTCAGGGTCGCGTCCTGGCCCGGCACGCCCTCCTGCCGGTCGAGCTCGCGAATGACGCGGCCGACGGCGTTGACCTCGAGCTGCATCACTCCGGCGCGGCCGCGCAGCTTCAGGTCGTGGGTTTTCTCCATGCCTGCCCGGCCGACGCGGATGCCCGGCAGGGCCAGCATCGGATCGTCGCCCATGTCGTCCTCGTTGGGTGGTGCCACGTAGCCGACGACATGCGCCAGCTTCTCGCTGAACGGGTACTGCCGCGTCGTGCCGACATCGATGATGATGCCCGGCAGGTCGGGCGCGTTGACCTCGATGCGCGCCATGTCCTCCCAGCTCAGGAAATCGGCGATGAGGATCGGGATGAAGCGTCGGTGGCGCCGCACCTCGCGCTCGACCCGGGCGCGTTCGTGATCGGGCAGCGGCAGGACGCGGCCAAAGGCGTCGAGGGTGGCGCCGACATTCTCGGCCTCCTCGGCGACCAGCAGGGCGCGCCAGTTGAGACGGTTGCCGGCCACCACCACGCCCGATCGATCGAGCAACCGGCCGCGCGGCGGGGCGACCAGCCGGGCGCTGATCCGGTTCTCGTCGGCAAGTGTGGCGTAGCGGGCGCCGTCGACCACCTGGACCTGGTAGAGCTTGGCGGCGAGCACGCCGAGCGCCGTAACCTGCGCGCCGATCAGCAGCAGGGCGCGGCGGGTGAACACGCCTCTCTGCTTGCCGTCCCGCTTCATGTCATGCCCGATCCGGGTCGGCGACCGAGCCGTGCGCCCGAAGGAACAACACCGAGAGCATCGGATAGACCGCCACGGTCAGCGCGAACTGGAACATCGCCGGCGGGAACGGCAGTAGGCGAAACTGCAGCAGCGAGTCCAACCCCCAACCGAACAGTGCGCCGGCGGCCGCGACGCCCGCGAAGGCGAGCCAAACGAGGAGAAAGCCTTGCCGCACCAGGACCCGACGGACCCGGAGTGCCACGCCATGCACGATCAGCAGGGTCAGCACGCCGATGCCAAGCGGCAGGTAGGCCAGCAGGTCGAACAGCACGCCAAGCAAGAACACCAGCGGCGGCGGCAGGGCGGCCGGGCGGTGCAGCGACCAGAACCAGACGCAGCCGAGGGTCAGCGCCGGCAGCAGCGCGGCCTGCAGCGGCAAGCCGAACGGCGCGGCGGCCAGCAGCATCAGCAGCACCGTGCAGCCAGCCGGGAAACTCGCCCGCGCCGCCGCGTCGAGCCATCGCCCGACGGTGGGGCGCGGCCGGATGCCCGGGCTGCGGTCGATGCGGCTCATGCCCCGGGGGCGAGCACACTCAGCGCACGCCCGCCGTGGGCGTGGAGGCTGGGGGCGTGCGGGCCGGCGCCTCGGGCGGCACGATGCCCCGCGAGCCATAGTCAAAAATGCGGACGATCTCGAGCTGGTCCAGCCGGGCCGCGGGCTCAACTTCCGGCGCCTTGGATGCACTGTAATGCACCACGCCGACCGGCAAGTTAGCCGGGAACACATTGGCCTCGGCGCTGGTGACGACCCGCTCGCCCTCTGCGGGCGTGCTGCCCTCGGTCCAGTACTGCAGCCGCGGGCGGGGCCCGTTGGTGCCGACCAGGATGGCGCGAGCGCGGCTGTTCTCCAGGATGACCGGGATGCGGCTGTTGAGATCGGTGATGAGCAGCACCCGCGCGGTCCGCGCCCCCACCTCCGTCACCCGCCCGACCAGCCCGTGCTCGTCGAGCGCGATCTGGCCTTTGGTGATGCCGTGATTCGGCCCGACCGAGAGCAGCACGGCCCGCGCGTAGACCCCGCCCGCCTCGTTCACCACCCGCGCGGTGACGTAGGAGGGCGCGGGGTCGGGGATCCAGTGGAGGTTGGCCTTGAGCCGTCGGTTCTCCGCGTCGAGCGCCAGCGCCACCGACTGCCAGCGCCGCAGCCGGTCGTTCTCGTCTCGCAGCCGCGCGTTCTCCGCGCGGATCGCGACCAGGTCGTCCGCCTCCGCCAAGGTGCCGCGCAAATGGGCGATCGGGCGAGCCATTACCGCATAGACCGGCGCCAGCGCGTCCGCGACCGCCATGCGTGCCCGCTCGGCCAGCAGCGCGTCGGCCTTGCCGAGCAGCATCAGGCCGAACGCGGCCACGAACAGCACCGGCAGAATGAGCCTCGCCAGAGCCTGCCGCGCCGGGATGGACAGCCGGATCACTCTTTTCCTCCGAGCCTCCCATGCCCGACCCCTCCCCCAACCCCCTCCCGCAAAGGGAGGGGGCTGTCTTCTCCCTCTCCCCTTGCGGGAGAGGGCCGGGGTGAGGGGTCGCTCAAGCCGCCCCCGTGGGTCGCCTCTAATACATCGTCGTCAGCACGTTGCGCAGCCGTTTCAGCTCCTCGAGCGCCCGCCCGGTGCCGAGGGCCACGCATTGCAGCGGCTCCTCCGCCACCACGACCGGCAACCCGGTCTCGTTCCGCAGCACCTGATCCAGACGATACAGCAGCGCGCCGCCCCCCGTTAGCACGATCCCTTTGTCCACGATGTCGGAGGCAAGCTCCGGCGGCGTATTCTCGAGCGCCACCTTTACCGCGTCGAGAATGGCGCTCACCGGCTCGGCGAGGCTCTCGGCGATCTGGCGCTGGCTGACCAGCACCTCGCGCGGCACGCCGTTCATCAGGTCGCGGCCCTTCACCTCGCGGTACGGCCCCTCATCGTCATGGTCCGGCGCGCACGCCGCGCCGATGTCGAGCTTGATCCGCTCGGCCGAGGATTCGCCGATCAGCAGGTTATGGTTGCGTCGGATATAATTGATGATCCCCTCGTCCATCTTGTCGCCGCCCACCCGCACGCTGCGCGAGTAGACGATCCCTCCGAGCGAGATCACCGCCACCTCGGTCGTGCCGCCGCCGATATCCACCACCATGCTGCCCGAAGGCTCGGTGACCGGCAGCCCGGCGCCGATCGCGGCCGCCATTGGCTCCTCGATCAGCAGCACGCGGCGCGCCCCGGCGCTCTCGGCGCTCTCCTGGATCGCACGCCGCTCGACCGCCGTGGAGCCGGAGGGGACGCACACGATGATCATCGGCGAGGCGAAGCCGCGCCGGTTGTGCACCCTGCGGATGAAATGCTTGATCATTTCCTCCGCGACCTCGAAATCGGCGATCACCCCGTCGCGCAGCGGGCGAATGGCGGAGATGTTGCCCGGCGTGCGGCCGAGCATCTGCTTGGCCTCCTCGCCCACCGCCAGCACGTGCTTCTTGCCCCGAACGTCGGCGATCGCCACCACGCTCGGCTCCGCCAGCACGATCCCCCGGCCCTTCACGTAGACCAGTGTATTCGCGGTACCGAGATCGATCGCCATGTCGGCGGACATGAAGCCGAGCAGCCGTGCAAACATCCGGCCTGACCTTTTCGCGATGGCGGAGGGACGCGAGGGCTTAGCGGCCCGGCCCCCGGTTAACAAGGGGCGAGGCGGCCCGAACGCCCCGCGATCGCCGTAATCCGGCCACGACCATTCCGCTTTTCGTGCGTTAGGTGGTTCGTCATTCACGGGTTGAGGGAGATCCAGCATGTACCGAAAGGCCACCGCGGCGATCGTTCTGGCAGGGCTCGGACTCGGGCTCGCCGGCTGCAATCCCTATGACCCTGGCCAGCGGGCGGTGGGCGGTGGGCTGCTCGGCGCCGGGGCCGGCGCGGCGATCGGCGGGATCGCCGGCGGCGGCAAAGGGGCGGCGATCGGCGCACTCGGCGGCGGCGCGCTTGGTGCCGTCGGCGGCGCCGCAACCACGCCGAGCGCGCCCCCGCCGTCTGGCTATTATTACCGCTGATTGCCCAGCACGGGGCTTGGAGACGGCGCGGATCGCGCGCAGGATCGCCTCCGCGCCGTCCTCCAAGGAGCCCGCATGGTCCGCCGAGGCTTGTTCATCGTGCCAAGCCTGCTAATCGTGACCGCCGCGGGCCTGGGCGGATGCGGCTACACGCCGCAGCAACTCGGCATCACCGGCCCGGGCACCGCCCACACGGACCTGCCGTCCCATGCGTCGGAGACCGAGACCGACGCGATCATCCCAGATCCCGGTCTGCCGGCCGGGTTCGGCGATCGTTACGCTCCGTCGATGGTGCCGACCTACGGACAGAATGGCCGGTTCTACGGCTATAACTGAGCCGGCTCGCCGCCTCAGTTTTCCAGGTGATAGCGCAGACGCACCGTGCGGGTGAGTTGCAGCCGAGGCGGCGGCAGTGTCGCGTTCCGCAGGAGCGCCGCCGCCGCATCATCGAGCGCCCGGATTCCGCTCCCGCCCACGACGGCGACCTCCAGCACCCGCCCATCCGGACCCACGGTGAAACGGAGCGTCACGCTGCCCTCGTCGCCACGTCGCCGAGCCTCCTCGGGATAGCTCTTGTGAGCTGCGAGCCAGGCCGAAAGCGAGCTGTCCCATCCGGGCGCCACCAAGGTCGGTCCCGCGGCTCCCGGCGTCGGCGGTGCGGCGGCCTGGCCGTTCGAGCCAGCCGCCGGCGGGTTCGGCGAAAGAGCCTCTGAGGGCGCCTGCGCCGGGGCTTGCGCGTGGCGCTGCACCGGACGGGGATGGATGGGTCGCACCGGGCGCGGCTTGGCCGGAGGGACGGCTGCCGGCGCGGGCGGTGAGACCTGCGGCTCCGGCCGGGGTTGGACAAGAGCCTGAGTGCTGTCCGCCGGCGGGGTCGGTTCGGGTTGAGCGGCGGGAACCTCCGGCAAGGATTGCGGTGGTGCCGCCTCGGCCGCCGGCGGGGCCGGTTCGGGCTGGGCGGCGGGAGCCTCCGGGGAGGATTGCGGTTCGGAAGGCTCGGCCACCGGCGCAACCGGTTCGCCGGATGTCGACGTCGGCCCGGACGCCGGCTGCTGCTCAGGCTCGAACACCATCGCGACGACGGCAGGAGGGGCGGGTTCCGGCGCGATCCTCCGCAAGCCGATCACGCCGACCAAGACAACGATCAGCAGATGCCCGCAGAGCGATGCCGCGACGCTCTTCCGCACCCCCCGCCTGCTCGGCGCGGGCGACGGTGCCGTCCACCGCAAGTCTCCATCAGCCGCCGCCAACCCGTCCATCCACTCCCCTGGACCGCTTTTGAGCGTTATATTATATCGTCTCCGAGCGCGGGGGAATTCGAGATGGTACGGGGTTGGGGGGCGATTTCGCTTGCCGTCGTCTTCGCGGGTACGGCGCAGGCGGCGGACACGCCGGTGGTCAATATCGCGCCGGGAGACGTGCCGCTCGACGTCGAGGTGGTTGCGCGTCGGCTGGATGTCGCGCGCCAGCAGATCCAGCCAAGCCTCGGCGCGACGCGTTACGATTTCACTCCCGAGGCGCTCCAGGCGGTGCCACAGGGAGAGAACGCGCCGCTCAACCAGGTTCTGCTGCGGGCGCCCGGCGTGGCGCAGGACAGCTTCGGACAGATCCACCTCCGGGGCGAGCACGCCAACGTGCAGTACCGCATCAACGGCGTGCAGTTGCCGGAAGGCCTCTCGGTGTTCGGCCAGGCGATCGAATCGCGCTTCGCCCAGTCGATGTCGCTGATCACCGGCGCGCTGCCCGCGCAGTATGGGTTCAACACCGCGGGGGTCGTTGACATCCAGACGAAGACCGGCATCACCGATCCCGGCGCCGCCCTGACGATGTACGGCGGCAGCTGGAACTGGTTGCAGCCGAGCTTTTCGTACGGCGGCCGCAGCGGACCGGTGGACTGGTTCGTCACCGGAGATTACCTGCACAACGACCGCGGAATCGAGAATCCGACCTACAAGTTCGGCGCGATCCATGACACCACCGACCAGTTCCACGGCCTCGCCTACGTCTCCGGCATCATCGACGAGAACACGCGCATCAGCCTGATCCTCGGCGGCTTCAACGGCCAGTACCAGATCCCGAACAATCCCGGCCAGACTCCACAGCTCGGACTGACCGTCAACGGCGTGAGCAGCTTCGACAGCTCGAAGCTGAACGAGACCCAGAACGAGCGCACCGATTTCGCCATCCTCTCGCTTCAGAAACACATCAACGATGTCGACGTGCAGATCTCAGCCTTCGGCCGCTACAGCAGCCTCCGCTTCTCGCCCGATCCGCTGGGCGATCTGCTGTTCAACGGGATCGCCCAGAACGCCGCGCGCTCCGACAGCGCCGGCGGGGTGCAGGCGGACGGAAGCTGGCGCGTGAACGACCACCACACCATCCGGGCCGGGTTCCTCGTGGAGGCGGAGCGGGAGAGCTTCAGGACGACCTCGCTGGTGCTGCCGGTCGATGCGAACGGGGTCCAGACCACGGACCTCCCGATCTCCATCGGCGACCGGGGCGGCAAGACGGGCGGGCTGTACGGCGTCTATCTCCAGGACGAGTGGCGCATCCTGCCGAGCGTCACGATCAACTACGGCGCGCGGTTCGACGTCGTGAACGAGTTCACCAACGAGAACCAGTTGAGCCCGCGCGTGAACGTGGTCTGGAAGCCGACCGCGACGACGACCCTCACCGCCGGCTATTCGCGCTACTTCGCCCCGCCGCCGTTCGAGCTCGTCTCACCCACGAGCATCGGCCTGTTCGCCAATACGACCGCGGCGCCGGCGGTCACGCTGGACGACAAGACGAAGGCAGAGCGCTCGAACTATTTCGACGCCGGGATCAGCCAGGTGATCGTACCCGGCCTGACGCTGGGCTTCGACGCGTTCTATAAGGACTCGCGCAACCTGATCGACGAGGGGCAGTTCGGCGCGCCGATCATCCTGAGCGCCTTCAATTACGCGCAGGGCGAGATCGTCGGCGGACAGCTCACCGCGAGCTACGAGCGTGGCCCGTGGTCGGTCTATGGCAACCTCGCCTACTCCCGCGCGATCGGCAAGGACATCATCTCGTCGCAGTTCAACTTCGGCCCCGACGAGCTCGCCTACATCGCTGAGCACTGGATCCATCTCGACCACGACCAGCGCTGGACCGGATCGGCCGGCGTCGCCTACACGCTCAACCGCGAGACCACGCACCCGACCCTGCTGTCAGCCGATCTCCTGGTGCAGAGCGGGTTGCGGGCCAGCACCGCCACGGTGCCGAACGGCGTCGCGCTGCCGACCTACGCCGTGGTGAACCTCTCGGTTGTCCAGAAGCTCGACTTGGGCTTCGGCCGCGGCACCGAGCTGCGCCTGGACGCGCTCAATATCGGCGACACGATCTATCAGATCCGCAACGGCACCGGCGTTGGAGTGGGTGCGCCGCAATATGGCTTGCGGCGCACCATCCTCGCGGGTCTGACGCAACGGTTCTGAGCTTGCCTCCCTAAGCCGAAAGCGCCTCCGGCTCGGTCCGCACCCGCTTGACCAGCAGCTTGTTGAGCGCGTGCACGTAGGCCCGGGCGGAGGCGACGATGGTGTCGGTATCGGCGCCCTGCCCGTCCACCATCTTGCCGTTCTCCTCGAGCCGCACCGTGGTGCGCGCCTGCGCGTCCGTCCCCTCGGTCACGGCGCCCACCGAGAACAGCGACAGATTGGCATCGTGGGGGAAGATCTCGCGGATCGCCTTGAAGGTCGCGTCCACCGGCCCGTCGCCGCTGCTCGACGCGCGCTTGACCACGCCGTCGACCTCCAGCTCCAGCTCGGCCTGGGGCGGCGCCTTGGAGCCTGCACGCAGGTCGAGCGAGACGAAGCGGATGCGCTCGTGGTCGCGCATCACCTCGTCGTCGACCAGCGCCATGATGTCCTCGTCGTAGACCACCTTCTTGAGGTCGGCGACCTGCTTGAAGCGGCGGAAGGCGTCGTTCAGCTTGTTGTCGCCCACCTCGCCATAGCCCAGCGTACGCAGCTTGTCGCGGAACGCCGCCCGCCCCGAGTGCTTGCCGAGCACCAGCGAGGACTTGGTCCAGCCGACGCTCTCGGGCGTCATGATCTCGTAGGTGCCCGCGTGCTTCAGCACGCCGTCCTGGTGGATGCCGCTCTCGTGCGCGAAGGCATTGCGCCCGACGATCGCCTTGTTGGGCTGCACGTCGAAACCGGTGATGGTGGCGAGCAGGCGCGAGATGCGCAGCAGGTTCGGCGTGACGATGCCGGTGCCGCGCTGGATCGCGTCCTGGCGCGTCCGCACCGCCATCGCGATTTCCTCCAGCGAGGCATTGCCGGCGCGCTCGCCGATGCCGTTGATGGTGCATTCCACCTGCCGCGCGCCGGCGCGGATCGCCGCCAGCGTGTTGGCCACCGCGAGGCCGAGATCGTTGTGGTTGTGTGTCGAGAAAATGACCTTCTCGGAGCCGGGGACTCGCTCGCGCAGCTCGGTGAAGATGCGCTCCATGTCCTCGGGCAGCGCGTATCCCACCGTGTCGGGAATGTTGATCGTGGTGGCGCCGTACTTGATCGCGGTCTCGACGCAGCGGCACAGAAAATCCATGTCGCTGCGGCTGCCGTCCTCGGCCGACCACTCGACATCGTCGGCGTGGTTTCGCGCGAGCTGCACCGACCGGGCGGTGAGGTCGATCACCTCCTCGGGCTCCAGGCGCAGCTTGTACTTCATGTGCAGCGCGGAGGTGGCGAGCACGATGTGGATGCGCTTGCGCTCGGCCGGCCGCAGCGCCTCGGCGGAGCGCAGGATGTCCCCGTCGGCGGCGCGCGACAGGCTGGCGATCACCGGCCCGCGCACGGTCTCCGAGATCGCCTTGACGCTTTCGAAATCGCCGGGCGAGGCGATGGCGAAGCCAGCCTCGATCACGTCGACCCCAAGCTCGGTCAGCGCCTCGGCCATGCGGATCTTCTCGCCGAGATTCATCGAGAAGCCCGGCGACTGCTCGCCGTCGCGCAGCGTGGTGTCGAAGATGATGATGCGGTTGTCGTCCAGCTTGCCGAAGCTGGGGTGCTCGATGGACATGGGGCTGGTTCCTGGATCTCGTTACGGCACTGGCCTCAAGGCGGCTTGCCGCCTCGTTGGTCCCCCCAAGCGATGCCGTCGGCGGGCCGAGGCGGTGCGCTCAGGGGCGGCTAAGTCGAAGGAGGAGGCCGAGGGCGAGCAGGCGAGCGGAGCACCGCACCATCGTGCGGGCAGTCCGGCAGGCCAGTCGGGCGCCGCAAAGAACCATTTCGACCGTATAGACCCGAGGCACCAGCGATGCAACCCGGCTTGCCTTGCGGCCCCGCCCGACGCAGCATCCGCGCCGAGCGAGGGAGCCAGACCGATGAAGAACGTCACGCTGTTCTACAACCTCCACCCGAGCGGCATGGCGCTCTTGGAGGCGCGCAAGGACATCCGGCTCAGCCAGCTCTCCCGGCCGAGCGAGGCGCAGTTCGCCGAGGCGCTCGGCAAATCGAACGCCGTGCTGGTGGCGCTCGAAGGCGTCGGCGAGGCCGAACTCGCCCGCGCCCCCGAGCTCGAGATCATCTCCCGCTTCGGCGTCGGCTACGACGCGATCGACATTCCCGCCTGCACCCGCCACCACGTCGCCGTCGGCGTGACCAATGGCGGCAACGACCTCGCGGTCGCCGAGCACACGCTCGGACTGATGCTCGCCGTCGCGCGGCGCACCGTGGAGATGGACCAACTGGTGCGCGCGAACAAATGGCGCGAGCGCGGCGGGCGGCCGATGGGCGAGCTCGCCGGCCGCACCGTGCTGGTGGTGGGCTACGGCCGCATCGGTACGCGCGTCGCCCGGCTGTGCGCCGCGTTCGGGATGCGCGTGATGGTCTGCGACCCGATGTTCCCGACGCCGCGCATCGCCGCCGACGGCCACATCCCCGTCACCGACATCGCCACGGCACTTCCCGAAGTCGACGTGCTCACCCTGCACTGCCCGCTGAGCGACACCACCCGGCGGATGGTCAATCGCGAGATGCTGTCGCTGCTCAAGCCCGACGCCTGGCTCATCAACGCCGCGCGCGGCGGGCTGGTCGACGAGGGCGCGCTCGCCGAGGCGCTCGCCAGCGGCAAGCTCGCGGCGGCGGGTCTCGACGTGCTGGTGCAGGAGCCGCCACAGGCGGAAAATCCGCTGTTCAGGCTCGCCAACGTCGTGCTCAGCCCGCACGTCGCCGCCGCCCCGGTCGAGACGATGGAAAAGATGTCGATCCGCGCGGCGCAGAACATCATCGACATGTTCGATGGCACGCTAGACCCAGGCTACGTGGTCAACCCCGAGGTGCTGCCGAACCGCCGCAACGCCTGAGCGGATATCATTGCGGACCGTAGACGTTCCGGCTAGGCTTTCGCGCCCAACAATGGAAAGACGCGCATGAAAGCCGCTCTCGTCGCAGCCGTGTTGTTGGCCGCGTCGGTTCCCGCGATCGCGGCGGACCTCAAGGCCGAGATCCAGCGCGCCAACGACCAGTTCAGCCGGGCGTTCAACAAGGGCGACGCCGCCGCCGTCGCGAAGATGTACACCGAACACGCCAACGCGCTGCCGCCCGGCGCCCCCATCGCGAGCGGGCGGGCGGCGATCCGGACGCTGTGGCAAGGCGCGATCGAGGGCGGCTACAAGAACCTGTCGCTCACCGCCACCGACGTCGAGCGTTACGGCGACGCCGCCCGCGAGATCGGCCGCTTCAGCCTTGACGCGCCCGACGCGCAAAAGAACATCGTCAGGGTGGAAGGCAAATACGTCGTGATCTGGAAGCATGAGCACGACGGCTGGAAGCTCGACACCGATATCTGGAACATGAACAAGTAGCGAAACGGGCGGTCCTCCCGCCAGC
>CAWCHV010000005.1:0-14720 GCA_963795435.1 uncultured Alphaproteobacteria bacterium | reverse complement strand
TGCCACCCAAAAATTACTCCGTCGGAAATCGCCCACGGCCCGAACTTGTAGCACGGCCCGGCGGCCGCGGATGCGCCATCTAAAGACGGGCCTATCACTCAGCTAGCCGCCGCGGCACGAAACTACATTGCCCCGGACGCGGGCAGGGCTCACCACCCGCCCGGATCCGGGATTGCCGTCATCCGATCGCAATCTGTCTCGGGAGCGCGTCTTTCACTTTTGGAAGTGTCAGGGTCAGCACGCCATCCTCAAGCTGCGCGCTGATCTTCTCCTGATCGATCTTGCTCGAAAGGGTGAATGACCGTGTGTAGTGGCCGATGTTGTACTCCGTGTACACCGGCTCCATCCCCTCGTATTTCGAGAAATCAATGCGGCCGCCCACCCGTAGCACGTTACTCTCCAAAGCCACGTCGAGGGCTTCTTTTTCCACCCCCGGCATTTCCATCACCACGGTCAGCGTCTCGTCGGTTTCGTAGATATCGGTGTACGGAACGTAGTAGCGGCCAGGAACCGTCTTTTCCTCTTTGGCCACCAGCTCCTTCTTCTGGCGTAGCGCCAGTTCCTGTGACGATGCCATTGTGCCCTCCGTCTCAGTATCGACTTCTGCACCCATCGCTCAGCCCACCCTGATCGACTTCGGCCGGTCCCGTTCGGCACGCGGAAGGAACAAGGCCAGTATCCCGTCTCGGCATTCGGCCTTTACGCCGTCCGCGTCGATTTCAATTGGCAACGTCACGCTGCGATCGAAACGACCCGCGACCCGCTCACGACGATGCAAGCTCGCCTTCTCGGGGTAGCTGACGGACCTCGTGCCGGATACACGGATGGTACTTTCCTTGACCTGCACATCGAGGTCCGACTTCTTGACGCCGGGAACCTCGGCGATGATCACGAAGTCCTGACCCTTGCGGAACACGTTAAAGGGCGGATAGCTGCCGCCGCTGCTGGGGCTTGCCCCCAACCAGTTGCTCTCTCTGAACGCATCCAACGCCTGCTGCAGGCCAAGCAGCGTATCGAGTGGGTCGGGAAATAGTGCCATCTTCTCACCTCCCTATGGCTCGCAGAAGGAGCGGGGAAGTAGCCTCACACCCCGACAGGCCGTCACCAATGCCGACCCCCCTTGACGGACGGTCTGGCACTCCCCGCCTCCGAGTGCCAAGCGAGCTAGGAAGGGCTAATCGAACCTTCAAGAGGTTGCGTGAGGCCACCGGCGCGCCGGTCCATCCCGCAGACCGATGATCACATGCCCACTGGGAGACAGGTCCACGACTTCAATCGCGGCCGGCCGCTCCCGCACGGTGGCGGCACATTCGCCGTTGCCCCGCGCCGCGGCGGCGACGCCGTCGCGTCTCCGAGACTGGTTCAGCGGCTTGGGGCGGCAAGCGCCCAGGTGACGCCGAACGGATCGCGGAGCTGGCCGTAGCGGTCGCCCCAGAACATGTCCTGGAGCGGCATGACGATCGCCGCCCCCGCCTGCACCGCGCGCGTCCAGCTCGCGTCCGCGTCGTCAACACGCAGCAGGAGGTTGAAGGCCTGGGGCGTCTTAAGCGGGTGGCCGTGCTCCGGGTAGGCGTCGCTGAGCATCAGCGATCCTCCGTTGACATACAGATGCACGTGCATCGTGCGTCCTTGTTCATCGACAGGGTGGCGGCCCACTTCGACCGCGCCGAACGCGCGAACGTAGAACTCCGCTGCCTTCGTGGCGCCGTCAACCGTCAGGTAGGGAACCACTCCGCCGCGTACCTCCGGCATTGCCGCCGGAGCCTTGCCGGCCGGTTCGCTGCTTGCTGTGGCGTTCATGATCGTTCTCCTTGGCTTGAGGTGAAGGATTTCAGCTTTCGACCCCGGCGGCATCGGCCAGCAGCCGGTCGAGGTGAAGGCGGATGTGGGCCGCTTCGGCGGCGGTGTTGGCGAGCGCGATGGCCCGGTCGAAGGCATTGCGAGCCTCCTCCGAACGGCCGAGCTGCATCAGCAGCGCGCCCTTGACGCCGAAGAAGTGAAAATAGCCCGACAAACGCGGCGCCAGCGGCTCGATCATCGCAAGTGCCTGCGCCGGGCCTTGGATTTTGGCGACCGCCACCGCCCGATTGAGCGTGACCACGGGTGAGGGCTGCAATCTCTCCAGCGTGGCATGGAGAAGATCGATCTCGGCCCAGTCGGTGTCTTCGGGCCGCGCGGCGCGGGCGTGCAGCGCCGCGATCGCCGCCTGCACCTGATACGGCCCCGGACGGCCGTGGCGCGCCGCCTTGTCGAGCATGGCAAGCCTCTCGGCGATCATGGCGCGGTTCCAGAGGCCGCGGTCCTGCTCGTCGAGGAGCACGACGCAGCCATCGGCGTCGAACCGCGCGTGCGCGCGCGCGTGCTGCAGCAGCATCAGCGCCGTGAGGCCCATGATCTCGGGCTCGCTCGGGAACAGCCGCATCAGCAGCCGGGCGAGCCGGATCGCCTCCTCGCAGAGCGGCGCGCGCGCGGCCGCCGCACCGCCGCTCGCGGAATAGCCCTCGTTGAACACGAGGTAGATCATGGCGGCGACCGCAGTGAGCCGTTCCGCCCGCTCCGCGGCACCCGGCGTTTCGAACGGCACTTCGGCGTCCGCGATGCGGCTCTTGGCGCGGGTGATGCGCTGCTCCATCGCGGCTTCGCTCACCAGGAAGGCGCGGGCGATCTGCTTGACCGTCAGGCCGGAGACGATGCGCAGCGCAAGCGCGATCTGCTGGGTCGCCAGCAGATCGGGGTGGCAGCAGATGAACAGCAGACGCAGCAAATCGTCGCGGTAATGCGATCCGTCGAGCCGCTCCGCCAGTGCCGCTTCGGTGTCGTCGAGATCGGACAGTGCCTCCTCGGCGGGCAGCGCCTCCTGCTTGCCGCGGCGCCGCACCGCATCGACGGCCGCGTTGCGGGCGACGAAGATCAGCCAGGCGGCGGGGTCGCGCGGTGGCCCGTTGCAGGGCCAGGACTTTAGGGCCCGGAGGCAGGCCTCTTGGAACGCCTCCTCGGCGAGGTCGAGGTCGCGGAAATACCGCAGCAGCGCACCGAGCGCCTGGGGGCGGGCCGAAATCAGGGCGGCATCGATCCAGGCCATGTCCGTCACGCGGCACCGCCTCCCGGATGGAATACCGCGATCGGGCGGATTTCATAGGCGCCGTCTGGGTTGGCACGTGCCAGGTCCCGCGCGATGTCGAGCGCGTCCTCGAGTCCTGGGCACTCGACGACGTAGAAGCCAAGAAGCTGCTCCTTGGTCTCGGCGAACGGCCCGTCGATCACCAGCGGCGGCTCGCGACCTTTGCGCAGCGTGGTCGCGGCGGTGGTCGGCATCAGGCGGGCGACCGGCCCGAGCCGACCCTGCCGGGCGAGCTTCTCGCGTACCACCTCGAGTTTGGCCATGACCGCATCGTCCTCCTCCCTGGTCCAGGAGCCGACGACGTCTTCGGAATGGTAGCAGAGGAGGGCATAGAACACGCGCGCACGTTCCTTCTTTGACTAAGGACGAAGCAGTGTGTCCGCGGCCGACACCGCGGCAGAAAAAATCACGGTCGCGGCAGAGAGGCGCGTCCGGCGTTATGGTCTTCTCGCCCGCCCGTAGGACTGGTACGGTCGGCTCACCTGGGCGGGAGGGCTACCGGAGATAACCATGACCGACATCCGCAAGGAAACCGACAGCCTCGGCGAGATCGAGGTTCCGGCCGACCGGCTGTGGGGCGCGCAGACGCAACGCTCGCTCGAACATTTCAGCATCGGCCGCGACCTGATCCCGCGCGAGATGATCACCGCCTACGCGACCCTGAAGAAGGCGGCGGCCGCGGTCAACCGTGCCGGCACGCGCCTCGCCGACACGCAACACCGGCTGATCGTCCAGGCCTGCGACGAGATCCTCGCCGGGCAGCATCACGACATGTTCCCGCTGCATGTCTGGATGACCGGCAGCGGCACGCAGTTCAACATGAACGTCAACGAGGTGATCTCCAACCGCTGCTGCCAGCTCGCCGGCACGCCGCTCGGCAGCAAGGCGCCGGTTCATCCCAACGACCACGTGAACATGTCGCAATCGTCGAACGACACGTTTCCCTCGGCGATGTACATTGCAGCCGCCGTCGGCGTGACGCAGCGCTTAATCCCGGCCGTGCGGAGGCTGCATGACGCGATCGCGGCCAAGGCGGCGGAATGGGCGGACATCGTCAAGATCGGCCGCACGCACATGCAGGATGCGACCCCGATTACGCTGGGGCAGGAATGGTCGGGCTATGCCGCCATGCTCGCCGATGATCTGGAGCGCCTGCGCGATGCCCTGGGCGGCGTCTATCGGCTCGCACTCGGCGGAACCGCCGTGGGCACGGGGATCAATGCGGCGCCCGGCTTCGCCGAAGCGGCCGCAGCCGAGATCGCGCGGCTGACCGGGTTGCCGTTCGTCAGCGCCCCCAACAAGTTCGCCGTGCAGGGGTCGCACGATGCCCTGGTGCAGCTCTCGGGCACGTTCCGCACGCTTGCCGTTTCGCTCTACAAGATCGGCAACGACATCCGGCTGATGTCGTGCGGGCCGCGGGCCGGCTTCGCCGAGCTGCTGATCCCGGAGAACGAGCCAGGCTCCTCGATCATGCCGGGAAAGGTCAATCCGACCCAGGCCGAGGCGCTGACGATGATCGCGGTGCAGGTGATTGCGAACGATGTCGCGGTCGGGTTCGGCGGCGCTGGCGGCTATCTGGAGATGAATGTCTATAAGCCGCTGATGATTTTCAACATCGTCCATTCCATCACGCTCATGTCGGACGGGTGCGAGAATTTCCGCAAGTTCCTGGTCGAGGGCACAGAGCCTAACCGGAAGAAGATCGGCGAGTACGTCACACGCTCGCTGATGCTGGTGACGGCGCTGGCGCCCGTGATTGGGTACGACAAGGCGTCGAAGATCGCGCATTACGCGATGGACCACGATCTCACCTTGAAGAAGGCGGCTCTGCAACTCGGCTTCGTCACCGAGGCGGAGTTCGATCGGATCGTGGACCCGGCCAAGATGGTCCGGCCGTACGTCGCGAGCGGTTGACGGGCGGACATGATCGACCACCTCGGGGACGAACTGGCCCAAGCGCGGCCGGCCGAGCCGGAGGAGCGGTCGTTGTCCGCCGCACCGCCGCCGCTTGGCGAGGTGCTGGCCCTGGTGCTGCGGCTCGGCATCCTGCTCCTGCGCAGCGGCACCACCACCTTCCGGGTGCGCGAACGGATGCGCGGCCTCGCGCGGGGGCTCGGCGTCGAGCGGCTCGACGCGCAGATCTCGCTGAACGGCATCGCTGCGACCGCGCGCACGGGTGCCGAGAGCTGCACCATGGTCGCGGAGAACCTGACGCTCGGGATCAACGCGCAGCGCCTGGGTGCGCTCGAAGCCCTGGCGCGGGCCATGACACCCGAGACGAGCCCTGCGCGTGTCCACGCCAGGCTTGATGCAATCGAGCGGACGCCGCCGCTCTATTCGGTGGCAGCGACCGCGATCGCGGTCGGCCTCGCCTGCGGCGCGTTCGCCTATTTCAACGGCGGCGGCGCGGCCGAGATCGGCGTCGTGGCCGCCAGTGCGACGATCGGGCAGGGGATTCGGACCTTCCTGCTGCGCCGCCACCTCAACCAGCTTGCCGTCACGGCGCTCTGTGCCTTCCTCACTGCGGCGCTCTACGGCCTGATTGCGGCTGGATCGGCGCATCTGACGGGACACGCCATCGACGATCGGGCGGGCTTCTTTTCCTCCGTGCTGTTCCTGATCCCCGGCTTCCCGCTCGTCGCCTCGCTGCTCGACATGATCCAGCTTGAGTTCGTGGCGGGGCTGACGCGCCTCGGGTACGGCGTGATGCTCGTGCTCGCCGGTGCCGTCGGCATCTCGGCGGTGGCCTCGATCATCGGACTGGCCGCCGCGGCGCCCGCTGCCGTCGCCGCGCCGCCAGTCGCGACGCTGCTGCTGCGTGCGATCGGCAGCTTCGTCGGCGGCGTCGGATTCGCGATCCTCTACAACAGCGTGCGGCGCGAGGCGCTGGTCGTCGGGATCATGGCGATCGCCGGCAACTGCCTGCGCCTTGAGTTGCACGATGCCGGCCTCGGTCTCGCCGCCGCGAGCTTCCTCGGCGCGCTGCTGGTCGGCGTGCTGGCGACCCTCGCGGCACCGCGCTTGCGGATGCCGCGGATCACGCTGACGGTGCCGGGCGTGATCCTGATGACACCCGGCGTTCTGTGCTACGACACCATCGTTCGGTTCGCGCAAGGAGACGTTCTGGGTGCGCTGCGGGGCACGGTCCTGGCCGGGTTCGTTATCGGCGCGATGGCGATGGGGCTCGCGGTCGCACGGTTCGCGACCGATCGGAGATGGGCGTTCGAGGCCTGAAGAGCCTGACCGCGGTGTTCACTGGGCGGCCACGATCGCTGCGGTGTCGACATAGCCCTGGCCCTTCGGCGTCTGCACCAGCGACCAGTCCTGCCCGAAGCGCCGCTCGGTGCGCAGCACAACCACCGGCAGGCCACGTGGCAGCACGGCCTGCAGCGTCGCGTCCGGCGAGGCGCGCGCGCGCAGCGGGGCACCGTCGATGCTCACAAAGGCGGCGTGCGCTGCGGGTCCCGCCGACGGCGCCGGCTCCGGCTGCCAGGAGAACACCGGACGGTCGGGGGATCGGGCGGGGGTGGGCGGGGCCGGTGCCGGGAGCGCCGGGAGCGCGGAAGCGAAGCGCTCCGGCGGGGGCCGGGCCGTGGCCAGCACCGCAGGGTGCGGCGCCGGGCCATGGAACCAGGTCCAGCCCGCAGCCCCCGCGCCTGCCGCCAGCACTGCGAGTGCCGCCACCGCGACCCAGCCGGCGGCGACGTTGCGGCTGGGCATGGGCCCCCGCCGCCGCCGCCCCAGCTCGCGCTCGGCGAGTGTCGCGCGCTGCAACGCCGCCAGCGCCTCGGCGCGGCTGCGCCGCACCGCCCGCTCCAGCGCCTGATTGGCAGCGCGCAGCCGTTCGGTCTCGCGGGCGAGGTCGTCGTCGGGCTCGTCTGGTGCCGCCGTGAGATACTGGGCGAGATCGATCATCGAGAGGCGCCGCGCGGCGAGGTGCTCGCGCAACTTGAGGCGCGCCGCCTCGGCCTCGGCCGGATTCTCGGTCGAGAGCATGGCCAGCAGCTTGGCCAATCGCTGGCGGAACTCGGGATCGCCGAATGCCGGCTCCACGCGCCTCTCCGCCTGTTCTCACCTGTTCTCAGGGGCGCCCGGGGTCAAGGGAGGGTGCGAGCGCCTCGGCCGCATCGGCGAGCACCGCGCAGCCGAGCACGATGTCCTCCTCGCGCGTGTCCTCGGCATGGTGGTGGCTGATGCCGCCGATGCTGGGCACGAACAGCATCGCCGCCGGCATCCGCAGCGCGAGGAGCTGCGCGTCGTGGCCGGCGCCGCTCGGCATCCGCCGATGCCGGTCCGGGGCGCGGGCCTCCGCCGCGCGCTCCAGCGCGTCCTGAAGCGACGGGTCCATCACCTTGGGCGTCGAGCGCGACATCGCGGTGAGCGCCACCCGGCAAGGGCTGGCACCGTCCGCCTCGGTGACCAGGCGTTCGAGGCCGCCTTCCAAGCGCTCCAGCACCGCCGGGTCGGCGTCGCGGAACTGGAACAGCATCTCCGCCCCGCCCGGCACGATGCTGGCTGCCCCCGGCTCAAGCGTGATCCGCCCTACCGTCCAGACCGAGTGCGGCCCTGCGAGGTCGGGGAAGGTGCGCGCGATCGCCGACGCGAGCTGCACCAAGGCGGCGCCGGCATCCTTGCGGATCGCCATGCGGGTGGTGCCGGCGTGGTTCTGCACGCCCTCGAAGCGGACGCGATACTGCCAGATGCCGACGATGCTGGTGACGATACCGAGCCGGAGGCCGGTGCGGTCGAGTTCGTCCCCCTGCTCGATATGCGCCTCGAGATAGGCGCGGTAGCGGCCGGGCGGCAGGGCTGCGCGGGGGCGGCCGGCGAGGCCCGCGTGGGCGAGGGCGTCGCGCAGCCGGCCGCCGTCGTACTTGTTCACGGTGCGGTCGATCTCCGCCTCGTCGAGCAGGCCCGCAAAGGAGCGGCTGCCGAGGAAATTGCCGAAATGGCCCTCCTCGTCGGCCCAGGCGGCGACGTCGATCGCGCGATCGGGCAGCGCGCGCGCCACCTCCAGCCCGTAGATCACACCGAGCGCGCCATCGAGCCAGCCGCCATGCGGCTGCGTCTCGATATGGCTGCCGATCAGCAGCGCCGGACCCGGATGGCGGGAGCGGCCGACCACGTTGCCGATGCCGTCGATTTCGGTATCGAGCCCGGCCTCCTGTAGCCGGGTGGCGAACCAGGCGCGGGCCGCCATGTCGTCGTCGGAGTAGGTCGGGCGGTGCACGCCCGTTTGCCAGCGGCCGAAATCGGCGAGCCGGCGCAAATCGCCCATCAGCCGGGCGGGGTCGATATCGGCCATCATCTGCCTCCCAGCGTGATGCCCTGCGGGCGGATCAATCCGTCCGGGGCAGGAACAAAATCGTGCAGCGCCCGCGTCATCCCCCATAGCCAGCGGTAGTGAAACAGCACGATCATCGGCCGGTCCTTGAGATAGAGATCGGCGACCTGACGGTAGATCGGCACCCGCGCGGCCGCGTCGAGGGTCGCCCTCCCCTGCGTCAGCAGCGCGTCCATGTTTTTGTTGCAATAGCCGCCCCAATTGAGGAAGCCGTTGCACTGCAACCAGATCGACACGTTCTGGTCGGGGTCGGCACGGCCGCTCCAGATCACCAGCGTCGCCTGGAAATCGCCGGCCTTGCCGGCGGCGACGAGCGCGTTCGCCTCCTCCGATTGCAGCGTCACGTCGAACCCGGCCTCATCCGCCATCGCCTGGATCAGCTCGCCCACCTGGCGATCGATCGGGTCATTGGTGAGCGTGATCGCGACCGGCACGCGCGAGACCCCCGCCTGTTCCAGCAGCGCCTTCGCCCCCGCGAGGTCGCGCTTGGGCAACGGATGCGCCGGATTCCAGTAGCGGCTGCCCGGTCGCTCGGTCTGGTTGGAGGGAATGTACTGGCCGCTGAACGCGACCTGGTTGATCGCCGCGCGGTCGAGCGACTTCGCGAACGCCTCGCGCACCCGCTTGTCCTTGGCGAGCGGCGTGCCGGCGGCCTTGCCGCGGGTGAGGTCGAACAGCAGGCTGTCATAGGCGAGCGAGGGCGAGGTCACGAGCCGCAGCCGCTTGTCGGCCGAAACCTTTGCGGCGTCGGTCGCGGCCATCCGCTCGATCAGGTCGACCTGGCCGGTTTGCAGGTTGACCAGCCGCACCGTCGTATCCGGGATCGGGCGATAGATGATGCGGTCAAGGTGGATCGCGGCCGCGTTCCAGTAGCGGCGGAAGCGGGTGAGCGTGATGTGATCCTGCGCCACCCGCTCGGCGAGGCGGAACGGGCCGGCGCAGACCGGATGGGTGGCGAGATCGCGGCCATACTGCTTGATCGCGGCCGGCGAGAGCATCATCCCGGCGCGGTCGGCCAGCACCGCGATCAGGGTTGCGTCGGGCGCGGCGAGGCGCAGACGGATTGTCTGCGGGTCCACGACCTCCACGGCGGTCACGGATTTCAGCTCGGTCTTGCGCAGGCTCTCGGGCGCGGTCCGGTAGCGGGCGAAATTGGCGGCGACCGCGGCGGCGTCCATCGTCGTGCCGTCCTGGAAGCGCACGCCCGGCCGGAGATGCAGCGTGAGCGTCCGTCCACCGTCCGACCACGCCCATGCCGTTGCGAGCTGGGGGATGAAGTCGAGCTTGGGCGAGAGGTCGATGAGCTTGTCGCAAAGCGAGGCGAATACGATCCGATCGACGAACCCGCCGCTCTGCGCCGGATCGAGCGTGCCGGGATCCTCGTTGAGCGCGATGCGCAGCGTGCCCCCGGCTCCTACGGAAGCGGGGGCGGCGGCAGTCAGCCAACCCAGCAGTAATGGCAGCAGCACCGGCAACAAGGCGGGGCGACGCATGACGGCTCCTCTCGCAGCGGGGCGGGTCAGTACCCTACGTTCGGGGAAGGCGGGCGCCGGCGCAACGCGTTTGACCCGCATCCGGGCGCGTGATTGGTTCCGCGCCCGTCCGGAACTCCAGGACCATACCGCAGAAGGAGACCGCAATGGCCGTGCAGCTTGGGCAGACCGCCCCGGATTTCGAGCAGGACAGCACCGAGGGCCGCATCCGCTTCCACCAGTGGCTGGGCGATAGCTGGGGGGTACTGTTCAGCCACCCCAAGGACTACACCCCGGTCTGCACCACCGAATTGGCCGAAGTCGCCCGCCTGATGCCGGAGTGGAAGAAGCGCCACGTGAAGCCGATCGGACTCTCGGTCGATCCGACCGACAGCCATAGGGGCTGGGAGAAGGACATCGAGGAGACGCAGGGCCAGAAGCTCAATTTCCCGGTCCTGGCGGACGCCGACCGCCGCGTGTCGGACCTCTATGGCATGATCCATCCCGAGTCCGACCCGCTGCTGACGGTGCGCAGCGTGTTCGTGATCGACCCGGCGAAGAAAATCCGGGCGATGATCGTCTATCCGCCGAGCGCCGGGCGCGACTACAACGAGGTCCTGCGGGTGATCGACAGCCTCCAGCTCACCGATGCGCACAAGGTCTCGACCCCGGTGAACTGGAAGGACGGCGACCAAGTGATCATCGCGCCGAGCATGTCGGACGAGGAGGCGAAGCAGCGCTTCCCGCAGGGCTTCAAGACGCTGCGCCCCTATCTGCGGATGGTGGATCAGCCGAAGCTGCCGCGCTGAGCCGCGGCGCGGCGTCATCAACGCATCGCCGCGCGGGACCGGAACCCGGCCGTGAGCGGCAGCGCGGAGACGGCACGCAGCAGGGCGGCGGGCGGGACGGCAACGGCTGGCGCCGCCGTTCCGCCCTGCATCTCGATCCGCAATCTCGAGTTCTTCTACGGCGCCAACCGGGCGCTGAAGG
This sequence comes from uncultured Alphaproteobacteria bacterium, assembly GCA_963795435.1. Taxonomy (GTDB): domain Bacteria; phylum Pseudomonadota; class Alphaproteobacteria; order Acetobacterales; family Acetobacteraceae; genus JAFKFI01. The sequence goes on along the minus strand of CAWCHV010000005.1, from coordinate 3,793 downwards.
GCATCGACCTCGACCTGCCGGAGAAGCGCGTCACCGGCATGATCGGCCCGTCTGGCTGCGGCAAGTCGACGCTGCTGCGCGTGCTCAACCGCATGTACGACCTCTATCCGGGCCAGCGCGCGACCGGCGAGGTGATCATGGACGGGCGGAACATCATCGGCCCCGACATCGACGTGGGCGAGTTGCGTGCGCGCGTGGGCATGGTGTTCCAGACGCCCGCGCCCTTCCCGATGTCGATCTACGAGAACATAGCGTTCGGCGTGCGGCTCAACGAGCGACTCGGCCGCGCCGCGATGGCCGAGCGGGTGGAGTGGTCGTTGTCGCGCGCAGCGCTATGGGCCGAGGTGAAGGACCGGCTCGGCACCTCGGGGCAGGGGCTTTCGGGCGGCCAGCAGCAGCGCCTCTGCATTGCGCGCACGATCGCGGTGAAGCCGGACGTGATCCTGCTCGACGAGCCGACCAGCGCGCTCGACCCGATCAGCACCTCCAAGATCGAAGAACTGATCGATGAGCTGAAGCATGATTTCACCATCGCGATCGTGACCCACAACATGCAGCAGGCGGCGCGGTGCGCCGATCAGGTGGCGTTCTTCTATCTCGGCGAGCTGGTCGAGGTGGCGCCGGCGGCGCAGCTTTTCACAGCGCCGCGCCAGCGGCGGACGCAGGAATACATCACCGGCCGGTTCGGCTGAGGAGTGGGATGGTGGCGCAAGCCGGACAACACATCGTCACCAGCTTCGAGCAGGAGCTGCGGCGGCTGCGCGACCTGGTGAGCGAGATGGGCGGGCTGGTCGAGAACGAGCTGGCGCTGGCGGTCGCGGCGGTGGTGCGCCGCGACCCGGCGAGTGCGGCGCAGGCGCTGGAGCAGGACCCGCGCGTCGATGCGCTGGAGCGCGAGGTGGAGCAGTTCGTGGTCCGCCTGCTGGCGCTGCGGCAGCCGATGGCGATCGATCTGCGCCAGATCGTCGCGACGCTGAAGATGACCGGCGATCTGGAGCGGATCGGCGACTACGCCGCCAACCTCGCCAAGCGCAGCATCGTGCTCAACCAGTTCAGCCTGCCGTTCAGCCTCGCCTCGATCGCTAACATGGCCCGGTTGGTGCAGGAGAATTTGAAGCTGACCATCGACGCGATCGGCGACATGGACGACGATAAGGCGGTTCTCGTGTGGCGCTCCGATCAGGCGATCGACGATCTCTACACCACGATCTTCCGCGAGCTGGTGACCTACATGATGGAGGACGCGCGCAGCATCACGCCATGCACGCACCTGCTGTTCATCGCCAAGAACCTCGAGCGGATCGGCGACCACGCCACCAACGTCGCCGAGGTGGTGCATTTCGCCGCGACCGGCGAGGTGATGCCGACCGACCGGCCCAAGGGCGACACCTCCCCCTTCGCCGTGGTCGGGCCGCGCGAATAACAGCAACGGCCCAACGGATCGGCGTCTCGTCCCCTCCCAGCCAATGTGCCGTTTCTGAAGTTCCTCGTCATTGCGAGGAGCGGAGCGACGAAGCAATCCACGGCGATGCGGCGGGCGAGATTGCTGGATTGCTTCGCTTCGCTCGCAATGACGACAAGGCACAATGCATACGAACTTCTGAGCCAGGACACTACGCTGCGGGCTTGTCGTTCTTACTCGCCGTGCCGCAGAAACCGGCCGAAGGCGCGTAAGCTCGCCTCGGAGACGTGGTGCTCGATGCCCTCGGCATCCGCCTCCGCCGCCTCCGGCGGCACCCCCACCGCCAGCAGCAGGGCGACCACCAGCCGGTGCCGCGCCCGCACCCGCTCGGCGAGGGCGTGGCCGGCCTCGGTGAGGAACACACCGCGATACGGCCGTGCCGTCGCCAGCCCCTCGCGCTTGAGCCGCGCGATGCTCTTCACCGCCGTCGGATGCGAGACGCCGAGCCGGCGCGCGATGTCGATCGGCCGCGCCTCGCCGCTGCTGGCGAGCAGGTCGGCGATCAGCTCGACATAGTCCTCGAGCACCGCACTCGCCTGCGCCGAGCGCGCCTTGCCGAAGCGCCGCGCCTGGGTCGGCTCGGCCGGCAACGCGTCGGGGTGCGGGTCGGCCGGGATGGCGGGTGTCATGCGCTCCTCGCGCTAGCGGCGATCCTCTGCATAGCGGCGAGGGCACACTATTCCAACACTGCGACCGGATCAGGGCAAGGCGCCAGCTTGTCACCGGGTATTCAAGAACGGCCCGGTTGACCAGGATATAGCCAAGGCTACATCATGGCCCGCGAGGAGGTGCCATGGACGATCTTGGCGGCCGTCCGCCGGCGGCAACGGATGCGATGCTCGATGCCGCACGGCGGATCGCGGCGCGGCGAGATGTGCGGTGGGCGCGCCGGCCGCTCTCGCCCGGCCTGTGGCTGCTGCTGTGGGCGATGCGCGTCTATGTCGTTCTGATGCTGGCCGTGGTCGCGGTCCAGTTGGTGCGGCTCGCCTGACCCGTGCCGTCCTCGGTCACCCACGAGGATCTCGACCGCGCCCGCGACCAGCTTGCGATTGCGGAAGTGCGCAGCGGCGTGGGGCGGCTGCGGCGCCTGCGCGTGCTGTGGCTGCTGGCGGGGCCGGGCGTGCTGGTGTTCCTCGGCGAGAACGACGCGCCGAGCATGCTCTCCTACGCCGCGACCGGCGCGCAGTACGGCATCGGCTTCTTCCTGCCGTTCGTCGCCGTCACCTTCCTGGTCGGCTTCGTGGTGCAGGAGATGGCCGGACGGATCGGTGCCGTCTCGGGCGCCGGCCACGCCGCGCTGATCTTCGGCCGCTTCGGGCGGTTCTGGGGCGGCTTCGCGATGCTCGATCTGATGGCGGGCAACCTGCTGACCTTGGTTGCCGAGTTCATCGGCATCCGTGCCGGCCTCGGCTTCTTCGGGGTTCCTCCTGCCCTGGCGGTGGCCGCGACGCTGGCGGTGATCGTCGGCGCCGCCTGCACCCATCGTTACTGGACCTGGGAGCGGATCGCACTCGGGCTGGCCGCGTGCAATGCGGTCTTTGTGCCGGTGGCACTGCTGACCCCGCCGGACTGGGCGGCGGTGGGCCATGCGTTCGCGACCTGGAGCCCGCTGCCCGGCGGCCTGACGCCGGACGCCGTGACGCTGATGGTCGCCGATATCGGGGCCACGGTGACGCCGTGGATGCTGTTCTTCCAGCAAGGGGCGGTGGTGGATAAGGGCCTGCGGCCCGGCGACCTCGCGGCAGCGCGCGTGGACACCGCAGTCGGGGCGGTCCTGGCCGCGGCCTTCGGCATCGCCTGCATTATAGCCACTGCCCCCTTGCACGCGCATGGGATTAGCGCCGCACACTTCGAGGCCGCCCAGTTCGCCGAGGCGCTGGTGCCCTATGTCGGGCATGGGGGGGCCGCGCTGTTCGCGCTCGGCATCTTCGAAGCCGGACTGGTCGCGGCGGTGACCATCTCGACCTCCTCGGCGTACGCGTTCGGCGAGGTGATGCAGCGGGTCCACAGCCTGAATGCGCCGGTGCGCGAAGCGTGGCCGTTCTATGCCGTGCTGCTCGGCTCGGCGGGGCTGGCCGGCGGCGTGGTGCTGATCCCCGGGGCGCCGCTGGAAGCGATCGTGATCCTGGTCAACGTCGTCGCCACGCTGGCAATGCCGCCGGCGTTGCTGTTCCTGCTGCTGCTCGCCAACGATCCGGCGGTGATGGGCCGTCATCGCAACGGCTGGGCGCTCAATCTCGCCGGCGTCACGGTCACGGTGCTGATGGTCGGGAGCGGCCTCGCCTATGGCGCGAGCGTGCTGTTCCCCCGCCTGTTCGGCGGCTGAACGCG
>CAWCHV010000004.1:0-33388 GCA_963795435.1 uncultured Alphaproteobacteria bacterium | reverse complement strand
CTGATGCAGTTCACCGTCACGCCCCACGGCGCGACGGCGATGGCGAGGTCGCGGGTGAGGTTGAGCACGCCGCCTTTCGACGTGTGATAGCCGACCTGCCGCGTCGGGCCCTGCGGCGTGTCGGCGGCGAGCATGGTGCCGTAGAGCTGCGCGTTCATGCCGAGCGAGCCGTAGACCGAGCCGATATTGATGATCCGGCCGAACTGCTGCGCCCGCATGGTCGGCAATGCGGCCTGCGAGAGGAAGAACATCGCGTCGAGATTGGTCGCCATCACCGCGCGCCAATCCTCGGGCGTCGCCGAGAGCAGGGGCGCCTGGTGCGAGATGCCGGCGTTGTTGACCAGCACGTCGAGCCGGCCGAAGGCGGTGACGCAGCGTTCAACGATGCGGCTGCGATCTTCGGGCACCGTGATGTCGGCCGCCACCGCCTCCGCCGTGCCACCGTTCGCCGACGATTTCGTCGGCGGCGCCGCGGATGGCCGCCTCGCGCCGGCCGGCGAGGACGCAGCGGTAGCCCTTCCGCGCCAGCACGATCGCGGTCGCGCGCCCAAGCCCCGATCCCGCGCCCGTGATCAACGCCACCCGCTCCGCCATCGCGCCCTCTCCTGAACCTGGCGGCGGCGCCGCGCCCGCGCCGCCGTTGTGCCGGTACTACGAGCAGCTATCCGTGTAGAGTACCGTGTGCGCGATCTCCGGCGTGTCGACATTCGCCTTCGTCACCACCACGGCGCCGGTCTCGTCGAAATACGGCACCTGCTCCTTGCTGACCTGATGGCGCAGGTATTTCGCGAGCAGCGCGATGGCGCGATAGCCTTCCTGGTACGGCATCTGCGCCACGAGCCCGTCGAACACGCCGCTGCGCAGCGCCTTCACCTCGTCCGGCGCCGCGTCGTACGCAACCACCTTCACCTTGGTCGCGACGCCGCCCGCGCGCACCGCCGAGGCTGCCCCTTCGGCGTCGTTCGTGTCGGTCGCGTAGATGCCCGCGAGATCCGGATTGCGCGCGAGCAGACCCGAGGTGATCGTTGCCGACTTGCCGGCGTCCGCGCCGCCGTATTCGCCCGGCAATACCTTGATGTTCGGATACTTCTTCTTCATCTCGGCGACGAAGCCGTCGACGCGCGCGGCCTGCACCGGAATGCCGGGCTGGAACGAGATGACGGCGACGGTGCCCTGCCCGTGCAGCGCCTCGCCCAGCATGTCGGCGGCGGCGGCGCCGGCGCCGGCGTTGTTGGTGTGGATGTTCTGTAGTTCGACCTTCTGGTCGAGGCTGCCGTCGACGGTGACGACCGGCGTGCCGGCGGCCATCAAATCCTTTACCGGCGCGATGAAGGCGGTCGGGCTGAACGGCGCGAGCACGATGCCGTGCGGCTTCTTCAGCTGCACCGCGTGTAGGATGCTGATCTCCGGCCCGTAGTCGACCGAGGGGCTGCCCTGCCACGACAGGTTGACGTTGTTGTCCTTGGCCGCCTTTTCAGCGCCACACTTCATGGTCAGGTAGAACGGATCCGCCGAATCCGCAACCACGAAGGCGATGTTGAGCGGCGCGTCCGCGGCGTGCGCGATGCCGCTGGCGAACGCTGCGCCAACCACTGCCGCGCCGAGCAGCAGGGCTTGCAGGCCCGTTCCCCTCGTCTCCCTGCGCCCGGTCCGTCCGAAGCTCGTAGAACTAATCATCGGAATCTCCCTGCTTTCCGTGTCGTCATGCCGCAGCCTTGTTCAGCCAACGTTCGATCGTCCGTATCGCTGCAGGCTCGCGTGCTCGCGTCTCATGCGGCGCTCCCACGCACGAGGTTCATCAGCCGGCCCGACAGCGGCGTCGGGTCGTCAGCGCTGCCGGCAAACTCGCGCACCGAGACAGCGATGATCAGCACGATCCCGACTGCGATGAGCTGGTAGAACGCCGCGAGGCCGACCACGACGAGCCCGTCCTGCAGGATCACCGCGAGCAGCGCGCCAAACACGGCGCCCCAGACGGAAATGCGTCCGCCGAACAGGTTCGTGCCGCCGATTACCGCGCCCGCGATCGCGGCGAGCGCGTCGGTCTGGTGGCCGCTGATGTTGGTCGAGGCGTAGCGGCCGAGGTCGATGAAGCCGGAGAGGCCTGCGCAGCCGCCGGCGAAAACGAACAGCGTCGTGAGCTTCGCGCGCACCTGCACGCCCGCGCGCACCGCCGCCTCGCGCGAGGAGCCGAGCGCGAGCGTGTGCAGCCCGAAGCGCGTGCGGTTGAGCAGAAACGATGCGCCCACGGCGACAGCAAGTGCGATCAAGGCCGGATACGGCACCACGCCGCCGAGCTTCGCGACGCCGAAGTCCGACTGCAGGCTCAGCGGCACGTCCGCGATGTTGTAGCCGTTGGTAATCACGTAGGCGATGCCGGTGACGATGCCGAGGCTCGCGAGCGTCGTGATGAACGAGGTCACGCGCAGCCGGGTCACGATCATCGCGTTGCACACGCCAACGGTCGCGCCGCACGCGAGGCAGGCGACGGCACCGACGAGACTGCCGGCAAGAGGGCTCTCGAACGCGCCCATCGTCTTGCCGCCGACCACCGACGAGAGGATCACGTTCGCGCCCATCGAGATGTCGAGTTCGCCGGCACCAAGCAAGAAGGCGACGCCGATGCACAGCAGCACATTCTCACTGCTGTCGAGGGCGATGTTGCTGAGGCTCTGCGGCGTCAGGAACACGAAGCCGGACAGTGCGGAGAAGATCAGTACGGCGACGGCATCGACCGCGAAGATGCTCAGCGCGGCGCCGGCCCGGCGCGGCCGCCAGTTGGACGGCAGCGCGAGCGTCTCCTCGGGACTGTCGTCCGTGCGCGTGAGGCGGCGCGCGTGGCTCATGCCGCTGCCCCCACCGCCGAGCCGCCCAGCATCGCCTCGACGATCTGCGCGAGTGTCACCGAGGCGCCGGGGAATTCCGCCGCGACGGTGCCGCGGCGCATCACCACGATGCGGTCGGCGACGCGCATCAGCCGGTCCATGTCGTGCGAGATCAGCAGCACGCCGAGGCCCTGCTGCGCGACGTTGCGGATCAGGTTGACCACGATGTCGGCCTGCCGCGTGCCGAGCGAGGCGGTCGGCTCGTCCAGCAGCACGACGCTGCGGGCCCACTTCACCGCGCGCGCGATCGCGACCGCCTGGCGCTGGCCGCCGGAAAGCAGGCTCACCGGCACCTCGACCGTCGGCAGGGCAATGCCGAGCCGCTGCAGTGCCGCCTGCGCCTCCCGGCCATCGCACGCCGATCCAGCAGGCCGAGCCAGCGCGGGCGGCCGGGCGTAAGCGTCTCGTGGCCGAGGTAGATGTTCTCCAGCACCGAGAGATGCGGCGCGAGTGCGAGGTCCTGGTAGACGACGCCCACGCCCGCGTCGGCCGCGTTGAACCGCCCGGCCTCGACGCGAAGGCCGCTGCCGAGCACGACCTCTCCGGCGTCCGGCGCGACGGCGCCGCACATCGCCTTCATCAGCGTCGACTTGCCCGCGCCGTTGTCGCCGACCAGCGCGACGATCTCGCCGGAGCCGACGCTCAGCGACGCGCCGCGCAGCGCCTCGACATGTCCGTAATGCTTGCGGATGCCCCGCGCCACGATCGCCGGCGGGCGGGCATCGGCGCGCGCGCTGGAGTCGGTGGGGTGCATCCGCCGTTCCGCTTCACAAGGTTCCGTAGCGCGCGAACACCTCGGCGAGGGTCGCGCCGGCCTGCAATTCGGTAGCGCGTGATGTTCTCGCTGCCGATCTTCTCCATCGCGCTGGCAAGCACCGTCTCGGAAATCGCCTGCGGGATGATCACGACGCCGTCCTGGTCGCCGAACAACAAGGTCGCCGGAGCGGAGGGTCACGCCGGCGCAGACCACTTCGGTGTCGCGCGCGACCATCTTGCCGCGGCCCTTGGAATCGAGCGGGCGATAGCCGCCGTGGAACACCGGGAACTGCATGCGCGCAATCGTCCGGGCGTCCCGCACCAGCCCGTCCGTCACCGCGCCCACCGCGCCCCGCGCACGCGCCGCGGTCGTCAGCAGCTCGCCCCACGGGGCGATGGTCTCGGTCGGCCCGCCGCACGCCAGCACCGGGACGTCGCCCGGCTTGAGGTCGTCGATCAGCGCGATCTCGATGTCGTAGGGGTGCTCGCCGGGCCGCTCGCCGTCGCGCGGCTCGAACAGGCCGGTGCGGACCCGGCCGAACAGCGGGATTTCGGGGTCGAGCGGGCGGATGGAGGAGAGCATCGCCTGGTGCCGGTAGCCGAGGCTGTCGAGCACGTCCGACAGCACCGCCGTGTACAGGGTCTTGCTCAGGTCTGGCACGGGCATGCACGCCTCTCCGACCGCACTTGCAGGGGCAGGATCGCGCCGCAACCGCCTGCGGACAACGGCCCGGCGTTTCGCGTCACGAACTTGCGGCGCGCATCAGCGTCACCGCCCGGTCGGCGACCGCCATCGTCGGCGCGTTGGTATTGGCCGAGACGATGCGCGGCATCACCGAGGCGTCGATCACACGCAGCCCGGCGACGCCGCGCACCTTGAGGTCATCGGTGACTACGGCCATCGCGTCGTCGGCGCGGCCCATGCGGCAGGTGCCGACGGGGTGGTAGTCGGTCCGCACCGCCTTGCGCACATAGGCATCGAGCGTCTCGTCACTCGCCGCCGCCGGGCCGGGCACGATCTCCCCCTGCACGATGTCGCGGAGCGGGGGGGCGCGCAGGATCTCCCGCGCCACCCTGAGCCCGGCGCGCAGATGCGCGATGTCCCAGGGATCGCCGCAATAGTTCGGATTGACCAGCGGCAGCGCCTCGGGGTCCGCCGAGTGCAGCCGTACCCAGCCGACCGAGCGGGGGCGCAGCAGCACCGAATGCAGCGTCAGCCCGTCACTGCCGCCGGCGCCCCGCACCGTCTCGTGCACGTAGCCCGTCGAGGGGACGCAGTAGACCTGCACCACCGGGTCGCCGTCGCCGTCCTCGGGCACGTGGAAGGAGCACGCCTCGACGCCGTTGGTGTTGATCCGCCCGCGCCGGAACAGCGCGTATTCGAGCGCGTTGACCAGCAGCCGCCAGCCGCGGTCCTGGCCGTAGTAGCCGTGCCGCCCGGTCGCGGTCGCGATCAGCGGCACGCCGCTGTGGTCCTGCAGGTTCGCGCCGACGCCCGGCAGATCGGCGAGCACCGCGATGCCATGCGTGCGCAGCTGCTCGGCCGGCCCGAGGCCGGACAGCATCAGCAGTTTCGGCGAGATCAGCGCGCCAGCCGCGAGCAGCACCTCGCCGTCGGTGCGCACCGTCCGCGTCTCGCCGTTCCGCTGGTAGACGACGCCGCTGGCCCGCCCGTTCTCGATCAGCAGCCGCTGCACCCGGGCGCCGGTCTCGACGATGAGGTTCGGGTTGCCCAGCACCGGGCGCAGGAACGCATCGACGGCGCTGCATCGCCGCCCGCCGCCCGCGGTGACCTGCGGATAGCCGACGCCGCCGGGCGCGCCCTGGTTGAAATCGGGCGTGAACGGCAGGCCCATGCCTTGCAGCGTCTGCACGTAGATATGGCTGAGGTCGCAGACGAAGCCGGGATCGGAGACCCGCAGCGTGCCGCTGCAGCCGTGGAAGGCGTTGTTGAACTTCTGGTTGCGCTCGGCCCGCACGAAGTGCGGCAGGATGCGCTCCCACGACCACAGGTCGCTGCCTGCGATCCTGCCCCACGCGTCGTAGTCGGCGGCGCGGCCGCGCATATAGGCCTGCGCGTTTACGCTGCTGCCGCCGCCGAGCACCTTGCCCTGCGGGATCACCTGCACCCGGTTGCCGAGCTGCGCCTGCGGCACGGTCTGGTGCTGGGTGAGGTATTTCGTGCCGCCGAGAATGCGGCTGAACCCGGCAGGCGCCTGCAGCACCAGGGCGCCGTCGCGGCCGCCGGCTTCCAGCAGCAGCACGCGCGCGCCGAACTCGCCGACGAGCCGCGCCGCCGCCGCGCAGCCCGCGCTGCCGCCGCCGACGACGATGTAGTCGTACCCCTGCGTCCCCATGTCGATCGTCCGCCGCCCACGCCAACGCCTGCGTAACGTTGCGCGGCGGGCCGAGGCCCGGCAACCGGCGCGCGTTTCGTGTCGCGAAGTCCGGAGCGCTTGACGCGCGGCGGTGCCGGCGGGACCGTCCAGAGCCGGCGCGCGCCCGGCCCAGAGGTGCGCAAGACGCCGTCGCAGGGGAGATCCCGTCCGTGCCCGGGGCCGCATCGCCGCGTATCGCCATCGCCTCGCTGATGCAGGAGACTAACACGTTCTCGCCGGTCGCGACGACCCGTGAGGTGTTCGAGACCTACTACGTGCTGCACGGCGACGAGCTGCTCACCGGCTACGGCGCGGCGCGCGTCGAGGTGCCGGCGTTCTTCGCCGTCCTGCGCGAGGCCGACGCCACCGCGGTGCCGCTTTTCGCCGCCTATGCCGCGGCGGCGGGCGCCTGCACGCGTGCGACGTTCGAGGCGTATATGCAGGAGATCGAGGCGCGCCTCAGCGCCGCGGGGCCGCTCGACGGCGTGCTGCTCGCGCTGCACGGCGCCCTGGTGCTGGAGGATTCGCCCGATGGCGAGGGCGAGATTATCGCCCGCGTGCGCGCGATCCTGCCGCCCGACAAGCCGATCGGCGTCAGCCTCGACCTGCACGGCCACATCACGCCCGGCATGCTGCAGCCCAACACTTTCCTGGTCGGCTACCAGAACTACCCGCATACCGACATCTACGAGACCGGCGAGCGCACCGCGCGGCTGATGCTCGACGTGATCGCGGGCCGCCGCCGGCCGGTAATGGCGCTCGCCAAGCGCCCGGTTCTGGTGACGCCAGTGCGCGCCCGCACGACCGATGGCCCGCTGAAGCCGGTCGCGGATGCCGCGCGGCGGATGGAGGCAGAGGGTAAGGTGCTGCACGCCTCGATCTTCCCGGTACAGCCCTGGATCGACGTCCCGGACCTCGGCTTCGCCGCCCTCGTCTGTGCCGATGACGACGCGGAAGCGGCCCGACGCGCGGCAGAATGGCTTGCCGACGACCTCTGGGAACGCCGCGCCGAGTTCGACCCCGGCCTCGTGCCGCTCGCCGAGGCCATCGCCACGGGGCTCGCCTCCCCGGGCGTGACCGTGGTCAGCGACACCGGCGACGCGCCGACCGGCGGCGCCGCGGCGGACAGCCCCGCTGTGCTGGCCGGATTGCTGGCAAGCGGCGCCGCCGACGCGCCGCGCCATTCGCTCGCGACCCTCTGCGACGCGGGCGGCGCTGCGGCGGCGCACCGGGCGGGGCTCGGCGCCACCGTCTCGCTAAGCCTCGGCCATAGCCTCACGCCCGGCACGCCGGTTGCCGTGACCGCTAGGGTCAAAAACCTTTCCGACGGCAGCTACGTGATGCAGGACAAGGGCACCGAGGGGCTCGCGATCCGCATGGGACCGACCGCAGTGCTCGGCATCGGCGCGATCCGGTTGCTCGTGCGCAGCAATCCGTCGACCGAGTGGGACACCGCGATGTATCTCTCGCAGGGGCTCGACCCGCGCACGGCGGCGCTGGTGTTCGTGAAATCGCCCTCGCATTTCCGCGCCTCGTTCGGGCCGCTCGCCGCGCGCATCCTGCTCGCCGACACACCCGGGCCAACCTGCGCCGATATGCGCCGGATCCCCTTCCGCCACGTGACGCGCCCGCTCTACCCTCTCGACGCGTTCTGACGCGTGATTGCTCAAGGGGGACAGCACGATGACGCACCTGAGCGACAAATATGTGATCGCGCCCGTCGTCGGCACCTTCGACGTGCTGGAGTTCGTGCTCGCGAGCACCCGCCCGGTCTCCGTCGCCGAGATCGGCCGCGGCTGCGGGCGCGACAAGACGACGGTGTATCGCTACGTGCAGACGCTGCTGTTCCTCGGCTACCTGCAGGTGACCGAACGCGGTCTCTACGAGATCGGCCCGGCCATCTACGCGCTGCAGACCGATGATGCGCGCGACCGCACCATCCGCGCGGTCGCCGAGCCGGTGATCCGCGAGCTGAACAGCACGCTGGGCGAGACGGTCAATCTCGGCGTGCCGAAAGGGCGCCGCGTCTACTACCTCGCGATCATCGCCGGCGCCGAGGACAGCGGCAGCATCGCGCAGGTGGGCGACGGCGACTATTTCCACTGCACCGCGCTCGGCAAGGCGATCCTAGCGTTTCAGAATCCCGAGATCCGCGCCGCCCATCTGCGCGCCGACCTGTTGCGTCTCACCGATCACACGATCCTCGACAAGCGCCGCCTGTTCGCCGAGCTGAGCGAGGTGCGGCGCCGCGGCTACGCCGTCGACCGGGACGAGAACGAGGAAGGCTACAGCTGCTTCGGCGTCCCGGTGCGCGATTGGCGCGGCCTGCCGGTCGCCGCGATCAGCGTCTCGCTGCGCTCGGCCCGGGTGACCCCGACACGCGAGTTCGAAGTCAGCGAGAGCGTGATCACCGCGGCCCGGCGAATCGAGGCCAAGCTCGCCCGCCGCCACGACGGCGTGCTGGCTCGCAGCGAACGGAAGGCCTCATGAAGCTCACGATGGTCGCGAACCCGCCGACGCCGACGCATCTCGCGCTGCTCCGCCAGCTCGGGGTGGAGCACGCCGTGCACTACGACATGCACGGCCTGCCGGACGACCGCGTCGGCCTGACCGAGATCAAACGGCTCTACGAAAGCGCCGGCCTCGCCTGGAAGATCAGCGAATCCGGTCCGCTCGATCGACCGCATCGTGCTCGGGCTCGACGGCTGGCAGGCGCAGATAGCGGTGTGGAAGCGCACGCTGCCACTGCTTGGCGAACTCGGCGTCGAGGTGATCGCCTACAACTTCATGCCGCAACTCGGCGACGACGCAATGGTCGTGCGCACGAGCCTCGACATCGAGACCCGCGGCGGGGCGCTGACCAGCCGCTACCGCGCCGCCGACGTGAAGCCGGATGCGTTCGCCGGCCACGCGCCGCCGATTCCGTTCGCGGCGATGTGGGCTAACCTTGAGCGATTCCTTGAAGCCGTGCTGCCGGTCGCCGAAGCCGCCGGGGTCCGCCTCGCGATGCACCCCGACGACCCGCCCTACGGCCCGATCTGTGGCTACCAGCGGATCATGGGCTCGCCCGAGGATTTCGCCCGCCTGTTCGCGCTGTCATCCAGCCCGAGCAACGCCATGACGCTCTGCGTCGGCTGCTTCGCCGAGCGCGGCTGCGACGTGCCGGACATCGTGCGCCGGTTTGCCGGCCGGATCGGCTTCGTGCATGTGCGCGACGTGCGCGGCACGCTCGACGACTTCGTCGAGACGTTTCCGGACGACGGCCAGACCGACCTGCCCGCGGTCTTCCGCGCGCTGCGCGCGATCGGCTATGCCGGCGACATCCGCAGCGACCACGCCCCGTTGCTCGCGACCGACATGGCGACGACCAATGACGGTTACGCCATGCAAGGCCACATCTTCGCGCTCGGCTATCTGCGCGGTCTCGTGCAGACGATCGAAGGCGGCGGCTAAGCGGCCGAACTCGGGCCGCGCGAAGATGCCGTAGTCGACCAAGGCTCGATACCAGCCCATGCTTCGCTGCGGCCCTGTGCTCTGAGGCGGGTCAGACGAACAAGCTCGGATGCGCCCGCAGGAGCAGACGCACGGAATGGAACACCTCCTGCAGGTGCGTGCGCATGTGCTCCGCCACGAGCTCCGGATCGCGGCGCCCCGGGGATCGGCCCCCAGGTTGGGTGCTCCGTCCATCATCCGTCTGTGTCGTTCCGCGGCAAGCCCCTCCTGAGCCTGGCCACTGCCTGGCGGAAGTGATGCACGGGTCGCGAAGCGTTATCGACAGCTGGTAAAGGTCGACTGCTTGGCGAGCGCATTCCTCCGGGCGCGCGCCGCCGTGCGATCCAGACTGGATAGGCTCTGACGGCTCTGGCAGCTTTGTAGGGGTGACTGGGTGAATGCGAATGACCGACGGGCGCGAAACAGCGGTGACCTGGCCGGTAAAGGACGGTCCGATCCCGGATGAGAATCGCGAGAAGCGGACGCTCTCTCGAGCCGCTCGGGAATTCCTCATTGACTTGTCTTCCCTATGGGCGCTGCCCACGCCGCGCGCCACCTGCGGCAAGACCCTCGCGCTGGAAACGTCTACTTCAGGGCGGACCGCGACCGCTTCGTCGGCTGGAGACCAGCTTCAGCCAAGGCACCAAATGGAAGGCGCTCATCAGCAGGTACATCGGGACCATTCCGCTCAGCGGAGACCCATGCCCGGCCGAGCAGAGCATATCCATCGGGCCCCCGCCGAGAACACCCGTCAGCAGAGCCATGATCGCGAAGGTAGGCGCTGCCGCGAGACTCAGACACTCGGCTGTCCGGAGCGCACCGACGTTCCGGCGCACCGGGCGGCTGTCGGATGCGCCCGAACAGGCCTCGCTCATGCCTTCGCGCGGGAGTCAGGATTCCGGAATGCCTCCTCTCCGGCGTCCGACACCTCGACCCACTTCGGGTTCGGCGCAGCCTCAGCGGCGTAATTGTCGTGCCAGTTCCACCACTTGTACGTAGGGGTCTGGGGGTAGCCCTCCGGCGAGTCCTCCCAAACTTCCTGACGGCCGAGCGGCGTCGCGTCGAGGTAGCTCCAGGTGCTCCCCATCGCCTCGTCGCCCCGGTTGTTGATGAAGTAGGTGCGGAACACACGCTCGCCGTCGCGGAAGAACACATTATGGCCGTGCCACTGATCCACGCCGAAATCGGCATCGAAGCTGTCGGTGATGGTGTACCAGGGCATCTTCCAGCCCATCCGCGCCTTCAGGCGCGCGATGTCCGCCTGCGGCGCGCGCGAGACGTATGCGAGGGTGGTGTCGCGGGCGTTCAGATGGGCGAGGTGGGCGACCTGGTCGGCCCCGAGGGAGCAGCCGCGGCAGGCATGCTCGGGCCAGCCGAACACCCCGGGTTCGAAGAAGGCGCGGTAGATGATCAGTTGACGCCGGCCTTCGAACAGGTCGAGCAGGCTCGCCGTGCCCATCGGCCCCTCGAACGCGTACGCCTGCTCCACGGCCATCCACGGCATCCGCCGGCGTTCGGCGGCCAGCGCGTCATGGGCCCGCATCTGGGCCTTCTCCTTCACGAGCAGCTGCTGGCGCGCAGCCTCCCACGCCTGCGGCGAAACGATCGGTGGCGTGTGCATGGCGGGCTGTCCGCCTTTCCGGTCGTTCTCAGATGACTTGGTCATGGTCGTTGCAACCTCCGAATTGGACGAGCTCCTGGGCCTTCGGGTTGAAGTGCCGCTCCATCGCCGCCGCTCGCTCGTTGTTGGTCATGAGCTAACTTGGCACCGGGGCATCGGACGGTGGGAGTGACAAGTGTGGCGGGATTCCGATGGACTCGCTGATCACCGCTGCGGCGCCGGCGCTCGCGGCAGGCGATCCCCTCGGCGCATTGAAGCGGGTCGCCCTGCGCGAAGAGGCGCCGGCGCTCGCACTGCGCGGCATCGCGATGGCGCAGCTCGGCGATCTCGTTCGCGCGAAGGCTCTGCTGCGCGGCGCGGCGCGCCCTCGGTGCGAAAGAGGTGGTGGCCCGGGCGCGGAAGGCGGCTTGCGCCGCGCTCTCTCGGGCCGAACACGCCGCGCGGGAGGCGGACATTCCCGCGCTGACGGGGAGGTCGAAAGCGCATTCCTCGTCCTGAACACGCAAGCGGCGCGCCTGATCGCACGTGGCGAGGAACGCCTGCTTTACGTCAGACCTTCAGCGACCTGCTTCCCCATGTCGTCCGGTCACCTGCCCAAAGGACCTCCCGGGTGGCCGATCTGACCAGGCTTTTCGGCCATGCCGCCCGGCGGCCGTCCGGCCGAACGCTTGATGGCCAGCCTGGGACTGCCACAGAGCCATGACACGATTCTGCGCAGTCTCAAGCGCCATGTCGGCGCGCGATGGGGCAGCCACGGTGCGGGTGGTCGGGATAGATGACTGGGCTTGGCAGAAGGGGCTCCGTTACGGTACGATCACGGTCGACCTCGAGGGGCGCGAAGTCATCGACGTGCTGCCCGACCGCACGGCCGAGGCCACCGCCCGGTGGCTGGGTCAGCATCCAGGTATTGAGATCGTCGGCCGGGATCGCTGCGGTCTCTACGTGGAAGGCGCTCGCCAGAGCGTGCCGCAAGGCCAGCAGGTGGCCGACCGCTTTCATCTGGTGCAGAACCTCCGGCAGACGATCGAGCAGCGTCGAGCCTGACGGCTCGCGACTAGGCGACGTCCTTGGCGCGGGCGCCTGGTGGTCGCGCCTCCTGACCCTGCGTTGGCCGGACCAGTTCAGTGGCCGCCAACGCCGCGATTCGCTCAGGGTGGAACCGCCAATGGCCGCGCGTGTCGCGCTCGCCGATGTCAAGCAGCGCGGCCAGCTGCACCACGCGCTCGCGCCGGATGCCCAACACTTTTGCAGCCTCCATAGCGCTCAGCATGGTTTCCGGCATCGTGATCCTTTCGTTTCAGGAGCCGCAGAGGCTCAAACATGAAGGGGGCGGTCTGGGGTCATTACCCGGATCACCGCTCCGCAGCACCCGGTGCAGGGCGATCACAGCTTCGCGGGGCAGGTAGCGACTCGCGCACCAGCGCCACATGCAATGATCCGCCGCCAGCGACGGAACGACCCAACGCGAGCTGCTCGTGGCGGATCACCTTCGGTCACCTTCGACCCCGAGGCGGGGTAGGACAATTACGCCGGCTGCGCACGCCGCGGTAGCGGGCCGGTTCCACGAAGCGTGAAGGCTCCCTGACGCCGGCCGGCGTCAGGGAGCCTTGCCAGGATAGCGACTCAGCCGATCAGGGCCGGGATCAGGTTGCGCACGCGCGCGAAGGTGCTGGCTGTGCGTGCCCGGAGCTGCATCATCTCGTTGCGCTGTTCCAGGTAGGCACCCATTGCCGTCACGCGTTCGTCAGGAACCCTGTGCCCACCGGCGCTGGCTCCCACATCGCACAGCCGGTCCAGCAACTCGATCGCCTTCAGCCAATACCAATCCCGCTGCGGCGGGGTGTCTGCCATGCGACCGCACTGGCTGATCAGGTGGGCGAGCGCCGATGCAATCTCCTCGCAGGCCTGCGTGTTCGCCGGCTCACAGCCATATAGGATGATGCTGACCACCTGTTCGCGCAATTCCGGCAACGTCACCGCCCCGCGGTGGATCCGCGACACCGGCGGCACACGTCCCTCCCCCGCGGCAGGTTCGCCGAAATCCGCGGAAATCTGCGGCAGCAGCTCGGATCGCGCCGCCTCGATCAGCAGCTTCACCCGCGCCCGATCCTGTCCGTCGCGCGTCCCGACGATGCGCGGCGCGAAGGCCTTCAGGCGCTGGCGCAGATTGTCCGGCATGGCGTCATTGATCGTCATCGCGAACCGGCGGATCAGCGTCGATGCCGTCGCCGGATTGTCGGAGTGGCTTTCACCCGCGAGGAAGGCCACGAACGACATGACGCAGAGCTTGCCCCGCTTGCGGTCCCCAGCACCGCGGACGAGTTCGACCTGCTGATAGAGATCCTCCATCCTTGCATCTACTGTCATCATCGCCTCTCTTGCTGCTCCGCGCTTTTG
Organism: uncultured Alphaproteobacteria bacterium; assembly: GCA_963795435.1. GTDB lineage: Bacteria > Pseudomonadota > Alphaproteobacteria > Acetobacterales > Acetobacteraceae > JAFKFI01. The sequence continues at coordinate 19,859 of CAWCHV010000004.1, read as the reverse complement.
CGTGACTACCTCGAACCTGCCGAAGAACCTCCGATGAAAGCCGCGTCGGTTACCGCCATCGCGGCAGCCCATAGTGCCACAGCCTGCGGCCCCTCGGCTCGTTAATTCGTCGGGCGCCCCGTGTAACCCCCGCCTGCCCGCCCTGGTTCTTTGCCCGACCGGGATGAAGTTGCCGGCAGGCGAGAGGGAGCGCCCGAGGTCACGGCTCCCGGCGGTGATGGCGGGCGAGAGGCCCGAGCAACGCCGACGAACCGACTTTAGATGTGCGCCGCCGCTGGGTCGGAAGCATCTACGGAATGACGCCAGGCAGCTCGTTCGTACGCAGGCTGCGAGGTCTGGCCGACCACGTCGTCGTCATGCACAATCACCGACATGTCGATTGGATCGGCGAGTGCAGCGGCGTCCAGCGTCCATTGGGGCATTGCGGTCGCAGCACGCCGACAGGCCGACACGATTATACGATCTTGCTCCTGCTGGCCCGGCTTGGATTGCGTGCCGGGAAGTGGTCACCATGACGTGGACGATCTGGACTGTGGTCACGAATTCGCCGACGCTTCGCTCCCGATGACACATCGACCAGCAGGCGCGTTCCCGTTCCTTTCGCCAGGCATGCTCGCGCGGCCGATCAAGGGAGTGATCGCCGCCCAGGTGGTCGCACTGTTCAACGACCGATCGCGCGGCGAGAAGCCCGTTGCTCGGTGTGCCGATGGGCTGTTCGGCCCGGGCGCGGTGGCGTGGCGAGTTCACGGCGACGTTACCTCAATGATGGTCGGTGGCATCGCGGGGTTGTTGCTCCAGATGCTGCACCCAGCCGTGCTGGCAGGGGTGTGGGACCATTCGAACTTCCGGGCCGACATGCATGGTCGGCTGCGGCGCACGGCACGGTTCATCGCGCTCACCACATACGGCGGCCGGGCAGAAGCCGAGGCGGCGATCGCTCGCGTTCGTGGCATTCACGATCAGGTCCGCGGGATGTTGCCCGACGGCACCCCCTATGCTGCTAACGACCCCTCGCTGCTGGCCTGGGTGCATGTGACCGAGACGACCAGCTTCCTCAACGCGTGGATCCGCTACGCCGAGCCAGGCATGTCAGCGGCGGACCAGGATCGCTACTTTGCCGAGATGGCACGGGTCGCGTGCGCGCTTGGCGCCAATCCGATCCCGCGGACCAAGTCCGAGGCGCTGCACCTGATCGATGCGATGCGGCCGCACATGCGATGCGACGCGCGAACTCGCGAGGTCGCCCGTCTCGTTCTTACGCAACGTGCGCCGAACATGATGGCGGAGCCTCTGCAGGCGCTTACCTTGCAGGCCGGCGCCGACTTGCTGCCGGCCTGGGCGCGACGCATGCACGGGCTGCATAATCCGACGCTTAGCCTCCTGCTTGTCCGTGCCAGTACGCTGGGCGTCGCACGGGCGCTGCGATGGGCGTTCGAGTGAAGCGTCCCTGCGTAGGCGCGGCCGCTTGCGACCAATTCCGTTGAGAAAGCCGCCTCGCAGGGACCCGCTGGCGTCCGTTCCGGATACGCAGTGACAATGGCAAGTGACTTCAATGTCCCGTCCGTAGCGAGCGATGCGCATCCTCCGCTCGCCTCGCCGCATCCGCTTAACTGAACCGTCAGACGCATGGTCCGGAGGACTTATCGCCGTCGGTCGGCCGGCGCTACGGGAACTCCCTCGCAGCCTTCCTGCCGAATCAACCCTCGTGCCGATCCACGCGACCCATGCAGCTCGAACGCGAGCTGCAGCAGGCGCCCATCAGGAGAGGTCCAGGCCGTGGCGGAGGAAGCGGGCCTCTCCCGCAGCGCAGAGTAGCGCAAGGGCGTTTGCCACACCATTCCGCCGGGCCAAGGGGCCGCCGCGATCGGCAGTTCGACGAGCCGCTCGGCCTTGAAGCCAGGCAGGAACACGGCGACGTCCTGGCCGCCGCGCGGCAGCCATCTGACCCAGTAGAAAGCCATGGCGAGCGGGGAGCGCAGACCCGCCGGAAGCGGCGAGCCCCTGAGGTCGAGATCCGGGCGGCGCTCTGGTGACGCAGCCTGATAGTCGGACAGCCATGGCCAACCAAATGTCGCGGGGTTCCAATGCTGAACGAACCCGGGGTGCCTGCGACGGAGTTCGGCAAGGGTCTTCGCCTGGACCCGGCTCGCCTGCAGGCCGTCCGTACCGCGTCGAAAATCGTCCCATTGCTGCCGGACGATGTGGCGGCCGACAAGGTAGCGGTTGTTCACCGCCACGCTCTCCAGCTCTCCCGACCGCCAAGTGCTTACCTCTTCGATCAGATATTGAATGCGGAGCCAGAGAAGCGCCGTCGCCTCAAACCTCGCGACGACGTCCACCCTCGTGACGCCATCTGTTGCGGCCACATCGGTCACGACAGCGATGTGTCCCGCGGGATCGGTGGTTCCGACAAAGTGGCAGACCTCGCGGGCCGACGCACCGACGGCACACCATCGCCCCACGACCAAGGCGGCCGCCAGCAGCCAAATCGCTGCCGCCGGTGACCTGTTACGACCCCTCGCCATCTGCCTCCACATCGGGCCGACCGCCTGCGGCCGCAATGGCAACCTGTCGAACAGCGGCAACGGTTCGGTGTCAGTTCACCACCCTCCATGCGTGATTTCTATCGCGAGGTGGACGACGCCGTTCGCCTCTACAGTTGAAAGGAACTGGATGCCGCGCTGATCGGTGCCGGTACCGGTGTCGTACGGTAGGCCGGCTTGTCCGGTTTCCTGGGCTAGGGACGCGTGAAGATGCTCGACTGGATCGTGCCGGACGTGTGGGCACTGCCCTGCTCAGGCCCACTGGACCATACGCCGCCCCGCGGAAAGCATCATGATCCGGCGAGGGCCACCCATCGTTCGCACGAATTCTCAACGGAGGGCTTGGCCCAAGAACCCGCCATCAAAGAACGGTGCTCTTGGCGTCGACCCACTCCGGATGCCGCTCCGCGCTGCCATGTTGTGGCGAATAATTCAAGTCACCGACGGCTTTCCCGATCGCGGTCGGACGAACCACGTCGGCATGCGGACCACGCGAAGCAAACCGGCGGCGCTTGATAGACTGTGGATCGACCGGCGCGCTTCCAGCAGCAGATGGCGCACTAGCAGCGGGTCCGTTGTGCCTCCTGTTTCTTGCACGAAGGAGAGACGATGAAGGGAATAGAAACCAACAACACATGCGAGTCCAAAGAAAAACGTCCAGGCGTGAAAGTGGAGTACCTGGATCGTGACCTCACCGACACCTCCCTTCCAGGTAAAGGCTAATGTCAGATCCCGTGCGGCAAAGAAGTCGGCAAAAAACCCGCCGATGATCGGCGCGATTGCAGCGCAGGTTGCGCTCACGACGCTACTGGCGGCAAGGAACGCGGTCGCCTGGCCAGCTGGAGCCAACTTCATGGCAATGTTGCCAGACGCCAGCGCCACGCCGGCCGTGGCGATGCCCATCAGCATATGAACGGCCAGGAGCAGATAGAGTGTCGCCGGCCCGACCCACGCAAGGCCTGTAAAAGTCCAGGCCAACGTGCACGCAAGGAAGAGCGGCGCCGAGATCTTCAGCACCGCCTTGTTGCTGAACCGGTCGATCAGGTTGCCCCAGATGCTGAGCGCTGCGAGATTACTCAGCTGACTTGCCGTTGTGAGCGCGATAACAATCGCCATCGAATAGCCAAGTGTCTTCAGCATGTAGACGACGAAAAACGGGGCGGCCAAATTCGCGGCAAAGTTCCAAGAGGACAGGAAGATGATTAACCGTCGGAAATTGGCGTCATGGAACGGTGTCGCCAACAAGATCGATATGCGTGTGCGCTGGCTGGCCGGCGGCATCGGCTGGTCTGGAGTGATCGACAGCAGCCAAACCCCCAAAAGGCCAATCGCCGCGCTGGCAACGAACAGGCAGGAATACGCAATTGCAGAATGTGCCGGCGCAACGCGCTTCCAGCTGTCTATCAGCAAGCCGCAAAGCAGTGCGAGCGCAGTCGCAAGTGCGGTCGTCGCGGCGGCGCGGCGGCCGAAGAAGCGCCCATATTCGCCCTCCGGGACGAGATCTCGCATCCACGAATTCCAGGCGCAACCGGCAATAGCAGCCATTGCCTGATGTAACGCGACGCACACAATCAGTGTGACGATCCCCGCTGTGGCACCAAGAAATGGCGCGGCTGCCGCGGCGATTAGGACTGATCGGCCGATTCCAGCGGCCCATGTGCTAATGGCACGCCGCGTCCGCAGGCGCTCAACTAAGACGACCGCCGGCAGTTGGAGAAATTGGACGGCAAATGGGACCGCGGCAAGCATACCGATCTCGACATTGCTGGCACCAAGTGCCACCGCAAAACCGACAAGAAAGACCCCGGTTGTCAGCGTGCCCATTGCCTCGCTGGCGAGAGCGTCGTAGAGGATCAGGCGAAATGTGTTGTCCGAGGAGGTCGGCCCCTGCGGTGACGGCCGGTCCGCATCTGCCATTGTCCTGAGTTCAATGCTCATCTGACATTCCCGGATGAGCGAGCCGATCCACTGCTCACACCGAATCCTGGGCCATTTCGTCTCGACGGCGCAATCGGATGTGACGGCGCGTTGCGTACGACGCGCCTCGGCACAGGAAGAACCGCACCCGAATCCCCGTGAATCAAGCAGTTCCTTGCCCCCGCGCTGGAATGCGGAGCATCGTTGTGGCCGACAACCTCGACAGCCACACAATGGGTGGCCGGCGTGCGCGCGGCGATTGAAGCCCAAGGTGCCGGGATCATGTTCCTGCCGTCCTCTTCCCCAGATCCTTGATCCACTTCGCGGCTCAAACCGATCGAGCGGGTGTTCGCCGAACTCAAGGCTCTGATCCGACGCTTGGCCCCGCTTTCACGCTGAGCGCTCTTCGAGGCGATCGGTTGCGCGCTCGATCAGGTCACCCCGGCCGAATGCGCCAACTACCTCGCTCACGCGGCTACGGGCGATCAGTTTGAGAGGGTGTCAGAACCGTCTGGACGTCAGGTGGAGCCGCTCAGCTATCAGGCTTCCGGACCACGAATGAAGCAAATGATTCCGTGCGCTGGGAGATAGCAGACGACACCGTGGCCTGTGGGATTATCGGTTCGCTGAAGGACACTGCTAGGGGGCACGGGAAGCCACTGACCGTCGATAAGCGCCTCGTAGTGATTCCCTCTGGTTCGATACTCGGTCGGACGACAATCTGCCAACGAGCAGCATGATGTGCCGGTGCCGGGCACCCTCAGGTCATCGAACCAGGGTGCGAGCTCGGGATCGGCGTCGGGCGGCGGGCGCGCATGCGCCGCGCTCGCGAACAGCAGCACGATAGCGATCCCGATGAGACACATAGCCTGAACTCGCCTGTCCATTCGCAGCACCACAATCGGGCCCGGAGCCTTTCAGGATGACGGCGTCAGATGGATCGCAAACAGCTCAGCCGAAGCCAGCATTAAAGCGGTGACTAGCACGAATACAACAGCGATCACCACCGCTCCCTTTCAACTTTCCTGACAGTGGCCGGGCCGCCTGCGCGAATGGCACAAGACGCCAGGCGCAGCAGGATGACGAGACCGGTGCCTGCAGAGAACAATGCAAGCGAGAGCGGTTGGAAGATCATGACCAAGCGGCGATGCCTGATCGCTACTATAACGTACTTTATCATTCCGGCGTGTGGATCGGCGCCGAACTGGGGCTCTACTCACTCTCGGCGCAGTTCGGTCGCGGCATTACCGGGTATGCGAGGCGAGCGCGGAGGAGATCGAGCCCTGCGCGGCCATACATCCGCCGCTTGATCAATTTGAGCTTCATGATCTCTCCTTCGGTTTGGCCATTCGACCACGGCTCGGTCAGCGCGGCACGGACCGCGGCGAGGTCTGCCATGATGCCCTTGCCAAACGGCGGGAGCAGACTGCCGACGGTGTCCGCCGCCCACGGCGCCAACGCGCCAGCGTCGGCGTCGTGGGCGCGCTCCCTGCGATGGAAGCGGTCCAACAGACTGCGCGCGGTGGCCAGCGCCGGCACCGCGCGCGCGTCAGGAGGTCTGGGTCGAGTGCCGCCGAACCGAAAGCCTGACGGATTGAGCGCATTGGCGGCCGCACCGCTTCCAGGAAGGCAGCGCTGGCATTCTCCACCAAATGCCAGCGGTCGGCGACCTGCACGGCTTGCGGCGCCGCCGCCGTCGCTGCAGGGCCGTAGCCGCCGCCGCCGCCGCGGTCGCGCGAGCTCACAGTGATTGTCTATCGGCGTAGAATTCTGGCTCTTCCGCACTTTTGGTGGGGGCGTGATCGTCGAGTTCATGCTGCGTAGAGCCGTGCGCGCAAGAGGTCGAACTTGGCGCGGCCATACATCTGCCGTTTGAAGAGCTTGAGCTTGTTGATTTGGCCTTCGGTCTGGCCGTTGACCATGGCTCGGTGATGGCGGCTTCGACCGCACCGCGATCCGCGGCAATGCCTGCGGCGAACCCACCAAGCAGGCTACTCGCGGCACTGCTAAGTCAAGTTTCGAGCTCAGCGCTGGTTTTTTACCGCAGCATGGCACGAAAGCGCTCGACCAGATCGCGGGCTGCGCAGAGCGGCGGGACATCCCCTCCCACCGCGGCGACAAGCGTTGCGTCGGCCGTCGACAGCCGATCCGGAGGGCTAGTCATGAGCCGCGCGATCGCTCGCGCGGACGGCGGCCTGCGCGGCAGCATGCCGGACGTGCTCTCGGCGCGCCGTCGCCGTGTTGCCCACTCGCTGACGACGCGCAGCGCATCGCGGAAGCCGACAACCTTGAGACGCCGCCAGAATTCCGGACCGCTGCGATAGCCGCCAGTCCACTCGGCTTCCAGGTGCGGCAGAAAGGCATCCAGCGAGGTCATCCTGACCCGGAAAATATCCATCCTGCCGCCGCGCACGACCTCGCGGACCACCTTGCGACTCTACCCGGTCCGGCGAACGATCTCCTTGATGGGTGTTCCTGTCTCGGCGAGACGGCGGATGATCGCGTTGGCTGCCTGGCGGCGCAGAAACCCGTCATGCGGGCGTCGCTCGGCGCAGGTCAGCAGGGCGCGGTTGACGGTCGCAGCACCAATTGCCGCGTGGATCCGCCCCATCGAGCGGCGCACCGCATCGAGGAAGGCGGCGCTGGCGTGTTCGATCAGGTGCCAGCGGTCGCCACCTGCTTGGCACTCGGGCAGGCACGCGTCGCCGCCGGCCCATAGGCGCGACGCTACGCACGACGAGTTCGCTCGGAACGAGCACGAGGAATCGCAAGGATGACCAATCCAGTGCAGGTTTCAGAGTCGTCCTGTGTCGACGATTCGCGGCCCACGTACAAGCGACGCCTGCACCAAAAGTGCGGAGAACCAGTTTTGCAGCGGCGCTGACACAGGCCGCTGGCTTTCACAAAATGCCTGTGCGAGGAGCGCACCGGATCGCGATAGATGCCGGGCGCCCTGATCTTTGCTCCCCACCGGCGCTCCAGCGTGTCGTTGAGGCCGATGATGACCGGACCTTCCGGGACAAAGGCACCGACCAGCAGCCGCAACAGGCAGCGCGCGACCCAACGGCTCGACCAGCGGTTCCGGTTGAGAACCCGGTGGTAGTTCGTGAAATGCGGATCCTGGTCGAGACCGGCAACGACAGCTGGCGCATCAAAACCCGCGTCTGATCGTCCCGGTGCAACCCTCGGTGTGCGTCCCGTTTGCGCGCTGAACGTGGGTCGCGGTTCGGCTCTCATTCGCTCTCGGTGCAATTCGGCGCTGGGCGTCGCGCGGGCACGACGAGGCGCGCACGGAGCAGATCGAGGCGGGCGCGCCCATACATCTGCCGCTTGACCAGCTTGAGCTTGGTAATCTGACCCTCGGTTTGTCCGTTGGACCATGGCTCGGTCAGGGCAGCCTTGACCGCAGCCAGATCGGCGGCGATGCCCTTCCCGAACGAGGCCAGCATGCTGTTACCGGTCTCCACGAGCCAGTGCGGCAGTGCACCGATGTCGCGCGCCCGCAGCATGCAATGAAATCGCTCCATGAGGTCTCGCGCAACGGCGAGCGCCGGCACGCCCGTCTCGATCGCCGCCACCGTGATCGCATCCGTCTTCGCCAACTGCGCCCGTTGAGCCGTCATGAGGCGGCTCAACGACCGTGCAGGCGCCGCCTTTTGGGCCAACTGCACATCGGCCTTCTCGCTGCGACGCTGTCGGGTGACCCACTCCGTCACGACCCGCAGGCCGCCCCTGAAGCCTGCTGAACACAGCCGCCGCCATAGCTCGGCGCCGTTTCGGCAGCCCGTATCCCTTTCGGCCCGGAGCTTGGCGATGTGAGGCTCCAGCATGCTCCGACGGCAGCGGAACACGTCGCCATCTCCGCCACGGAGTACGCTGCGGACCAGCTTGCGGCTGCGGCCCGTCGATCGTGTGATCTCCTTAATCGACTTGCCCGCCTTGGCTAGCGCCTTGATGTCCTGGCTGTCGTCCTGCCGGCGCAGGAACCCTTGGTCCTGGATGAGCTCGGCACAGGTCAGCAGCGCCGGGTCGATCACCGTCGATCCGAGGACCTGGCGGATGGCCTTCATCGACCGGCGCACTACCTCCAGGAACTCGGCACTGGCGTTCTCCATCAGGTGCCAGCGGTCGGCGACCTGAACGGCTTGTGGCGCCCCCTTCGAGGCAGCCTGTCCATAGCCGGCACCACGGTCGCGCGATACCACGGTGATCTCGGGGTGAGCCGCAAGCCACGCCGCCACGGTCGCTGGCTCTCGATCCGGGAGCAGCTCGACGATGCGGCGCTGTTCGAGATCGCACACTACCGTGCCGTAACGCTGGCCCCGCTTCCACGCGAAATCGTCAATGCCGATGACCTGGACGGATCCTGCCACCACAGGCGCCCGGCGGCGCAGGACGCGCAGGAGCGTGTCCCTGCTCACCGGGAGCATCAGTCGGCGAGCCAGGCTCGCGGCGGGTCGGCCTCCAAGAGCGATGCCCAGATGATGGACGACGCCCTCGAGCCGGGCCGTGCGCCTCGCCGCCCGAGGTGCGATGCTGTCGGCGAGCGGCTCGCCAAAAATCTGCCTGGGGCAGGCGATGGTGGCGCACCGGAACCGGCGGACCTGGATGCATAGATGGACGGCACGGCCGTGCGAAGGCAGGTCCATCAGCCGCCGATCATACCGACTATGAACCTGCGACGACCGTAGGCCGCACTCTGGGCAGGCCGCATCGGGTGCGATCGGCCGGCCCACGATCAGCAAACGGTCCGGCTCGGCGGTGACCGCCTCGATCACAAGACCCGCAGGCGAGACCGCCTGAAATGAACCTCGTCGCATGGCAGCGCTCCCAAAATCGTGGCCGCCAAACTTTCCTCCTGCACCAGAGTGAATCCAGAGCCCCGGTTCCACGCTGATTGACATCCGACACCTTCCTCGAGTTTTGCGGCGTTCTGAAGCCCACGAAGCGCCGTCACTGTCCCGCAGTGTGTAAACGCGCTGGATGGAGCTCTCGCAGCGGCGGTGGTCGAAGCCATAGAGGTGGATCGAGATCGCTTCCTCGCTGCCGTGGTTGCGCATCTGGTGGAGGTTCGGACCGGTCGGCAGCGTGGCAGCTATGTAGCCGATGTCGCGGACCGCCTCCCGATCGGCTGCCGCCAGCTCGCAACCGAGCGGGTGGAACCGAGTTTACGGTAATCTCGCCCCTGATCACGCCGAAGCAGCAGGAGCAGTGATGGTCGTGGATGCACGTGGCCGACCCTGGGGACCAGACGATCGCCCAGGCACTTAATGCCTCGCCGCCGAACAGGAGGTTGCGAGTGTAGCCGCCCGGCTGACGCTCGAGAGCGATCCCGTCGAGAAGGTTCGGGTCATCGACCAGGACGCGCAGCGTGTCGCGCGCCGCGGACAGGTAAACCAGCCCAAGCTCCGACGCGATGCCGCTGAGCCGGCTGAGCCGCGTCGCCGAGAGCGGTGATGCGAACCTAGCGTCAATGATCATGGTCAAGCGTGCTCCTGTTCGGATTTCCTGGACGCCATCACGGCACCACGATGACCTTGCCGGTGACCCGGCGATCGTCGAGGAGGCGCATCGCTTCGCGGCCTTCGCTCAACGATTTTCGCCGGGGTGCAGCACCGGCGTTAGCCGCTCCGCTGTCACCATCTCCAGCAGCGCCATACGTCGTCGCGACCAGCCGTTGGAGCCGATGATGTTGAACTCGAAGGTCCAGATCAGCCGCATGTCCTCCTTCGGGATTGTAGCCGGCTGTGGCGCCGCAGGTCAGCAGCCGACCGTTGCGGCGCAGCACGCGCAGCGATGGCGCCCAGGTTTCGCCGCCGGTGAAATTGACCACGACGTCGATGCCGCCCTCGTCGCGGCGAAAACATGCGGCCGGCCGAACTGGCGCCGGCACTCGTTCACCCAGTCGCTCGTCGGCGTAGTTGATCCCGACGTCCGCGCCGAGCGCCTTCAGCCGCTCGAGCTTGTCATCGCGTCGAGGCGCAGGCCACAACGGTTGCGCCGGCCTGTTTGGCGAGCTGGACGCAACATGTGCCGACGCCGCCCGAGGCGCCGAGGATCAGAACCGTCTCGCCCGGGCTTGATCTTGCCCGCGGGTCACGCATCATGCGATAAGCGGTGCCATAGGCGACCGGCAAAGCCGCGGCTTCCGCGTAGCCGACTCCGGATCGAGCCGGATCAGCATATGCGCCGGCACGCGGACGTATTCGGCGAGGCCGCCATCGATGCTCTCGCCGAGAAGACCGCCGTTCACGCGCTCGATCGGGTCGACCAGCACGCGGTCGCCCGGCTTGAACCCCGTGACCTCGCGCCCGACCGCGACCTCGCCGGCGACGTCGATGCCGATGATCAGCGGCATCGGGACCTTGATGCCCGGCATGCCCTTGCGCGTGAAGACATCGTGATAGTTGAGCGCGCAGGCTGCCTGAGCAGAACATCGCTTGGCCCGATCACCGGATCTCGGTAATCGGGTTCGTAGACAAGCTGTTCCGGCCCGCCATGGTGCGTGCAAGACGACGGCACGCATGATTTTCTGACACTCCCGCGGCGGCGTTCGCCTCACTCCCGCCCATCCGACGGGCGAAACGCTCGCCATGGTGCGCTGGACCACCTTGCGGTCGATCTTGCCCGGGCCGTTGAGCGGCAACTCCGGTCGACGAAGTCGATGCGGCGCGGGTGGGCGTAGGCCGGGCCGTTGGCGATGCAGAACTGCTTGAGCTCCTCCTCGCTCACCTCGCGGCCCTTCGCCTTGACCACCATCGCGACCGGCACCTCGCCCTTGATCCGATGCGGCACTGGCACGACCGAGACCTCCGCGACGGCCGGATGCTCAGCAGCACGTTCTCGACCTCGAGCGGGTAGATGTTTTCGCCGCCCGAGTTGAACATGTCGTCCGTGCGGCCCCGGAAATAGAAGAAGCCCGTCCGCGTCGCGGTCGAAAACAGTCGCCCGTCTTCAGCCAGCCGTCGACGAGGCGCTCGCGGTTGACCTCCGGCAGCCGGTAATAGCCGGGCGTGACGCCGGGGTTGCGGACCCAGAGCTCGCCGTAGGTCGGGCGCTCGTCCTTCGGCGTCGACGAGCTTGACCTCGCCCTCGGGCCAGGCCACGCCGCAACTGCCGTGCGGCACGGCCCGCCCGTCGAGCGGCGGGCCGATCATCACCGGACCGCCCTCGGTGAGGCCATAGCTCTCCGAGGCCGGAACGCCGAACGCCGCCTCGACCGCGTCGAGCAGTTCCTTTGGCGTCGGCGCCGAGCCGATCTTGAGGCCCTTGAGCGCGGAGAAATCGAGGCTCTCGATCAGGTCGCGCTCCTGCAGCAGCAGCGTGAACACCGCCGGAACGCCGCCGGCATGGGTGCAGCGATAGTCGGCGAGCGCCTGCAGAAAGCGGCGCGGCTCGAAGTTCGGCAGGATCACCACCGAGCCGCCGCAGCTCAGCAGCGGCTTGATGGCGCCGGCCATCGCGTTCTTGTGATAGAGCGGCACGGCGGCCAGCGCGCGGTTGTCCGGCGGCTCGGCCAGTATTTGTGCAGGCAGCGGATCCACCAGCACTGCCCGGCATGGGTCAGCACCACGCCTTTCGGCCGCCCGGTCGAGCCGGACGTGTAGGGCAGGAACGAGGGATGGTCGTCGCGCGAGGCGGCGGCGTGAAGTGCGGCGCGGCCGGCCGCCAGCGCCGTCCTCGTAGGCGGTCCAGCCGTGGCTGTCGGGCACGAGACTGAGGCGCACCGGGCAGCCGATCGCGTCGACGAGCCCGCGACATGCGGGTTGGCGGCAGCCTCGACCACCGCGCCGACGCAGCCCGCGTCCCGCGATATGTAATCGATCGTGTCGGCCCCGAGCTTGGTGTTGAGCGGCACCGGCACGATGCCGGCCCGCATCGCGCCGTACATGATTTCGACGAACTCGAACCGGTTGCCGACCGACATGGCCAGGCGGTCGCCGGCTTCAGGCCCGAGGCGGCAGTAGCTTCGCGACCCGGTCGAGGCGCTCCTCCAGTTCGCGCGTAGCGGACCTCGCGCGGCGGATCGCGCGACAGGTCGATGAGCGCGACCCGCTCGGAGAAGCGCTGCGCGGCATCGTGGTTCCAGTAGCCGAGATTGCCAGCGCGGGTCCTCGGGCGATCCCGTTGATCGGCATGCGGAAAGGTTTGTCCATCGGCGGATTCTCAAGCGTCAGGATTGAGCAGGACGGGGTCGCCGCGAGGGTGGCGAGAAGCGCCAGAAGCCCGGGCACGCGCGCCTTGACCACCACCGGAATACCAAGGGCGGCATAGATCGCCGCGAGCGGCTCGGGCTCGGGATGGAGGACAGCAAAATCGAGCAGGCGGCAGCCCGCGGGCGTGGTGCCGACGGATGCGGCGAGCCGCGCCAGTCGATCACGAAGGGGATGGCTTCCCCATAGACGCCGTGCTCGACGTAGACGCAGGTCCCATTCGAGCCGGACGCCGTCGGGTCGGGTCCGGCGACATCTCGATCGGACCGTCGTCGTGGCCAGCGGCCTCGGCCGCCGCGCATACGCGGCGCAGGATCGTCGGTACGCACCGCGAAGGTGATCAGCCCGGGCCGGGTCATCGCCGCGATGGCGCCGCCGCGATTGCCGACCAGCGGCTGGGCCGGATCGGGCGAGATCATTTCGAGATAGGTGTCCCCGAGCGAGAAGAGGCTGTTGCGCGTCCCAAAGCCCGGATGGGACCCGCCGCGCGCGGGCGCGACCCCGGTCATCTTGCCCAGAACAGCGGAAGCCCGTCAAGATCCGGGGCGGCCCAGAGAATGTGATCGAGTTCAACGCTCATAGTTGTTCCCGCGTGGTTCAGCTGTCGGCAAGATGAGGTAGACGCCCCGCCCGCTGGCGATGAGCGCCTCGTTCTGGTCGAAGACGCGCGCCTCGGCGGTGGCGAGCGTGCCGCCGAGCTTGATGACGCTGGCCCGGGCGCGCAAGGGGCCGGGCAATGCGGCCTGTGATAGTCGATCCGGAGATCGACCGTCGGCACGCCGCGGCCGAGCCGGGCCGCGATGGCATAGTCGGCGGCGAGATCGATCAAAGCAGCGAGAATGCCGCCGTGGGTGTAGCGGACGTCGGATCGGAGACGAACTCCTCGCGCCAGGGCAGCGCCAGCTCGATTCCATCCGCCTCAGACGGTCAGTCCGACGCCGAGCCAGCGGTGGAACGGCGCGGAACGGACCTGCGCGTCGAGACTGGCGAAGTCGGTTTTCGGGCCCTCAGCCACCGACCACGGACGCCGCCGCTGCGGATGCACTCATGGTCGTTTCCTTCCCGGTGACGGCGGTAGCCGCCGCTGCGCGACGGCGCTCCTCATCGGCCCCCGAGATAAAGCGAAGCGACGAGCGGATCGTCGACCAGGCCTGCCCGGCCCCTCGTGCGCATTGCGGCCGAGATCGAGCACGTAACCGCGATGGGACAGCGCGAGCGCGCGCCGGGCATTCTGCTCGACCATCAGGATGGTGACGCCGGCCTCGTTGATGCGGCGACCTGCTCGAACATCGCCGCAACAAGGCGCGGTGCCAGCCCGGCCGTCGGCTCGTCGAGGAGCAGGATCTTCGGGTCGGGCATGAGCGCACGCGCCATGGCGAGCATCTGCCGCTCGCCCCCCGATAGATTGCCGGCCACCATGCGCCGTCGCTCGTGCAGGATCGGGAAGAACCGCCATGTCGCCTCGAGCCGCGCCCCAAGCGCGAGATTGGGTCGAGGCCGTAGGCCAATTTCCAGGTTCTCCTGGACGGTCAGGCTCTCGAAGACGTTCTGCCGCTGCGGCACGTAGCCAAGGCCCTGGCGCGCCACGCCGCTCGGCCGCGTGCCGCCGATCTCGGTCCCAGCCAGGAGCGTTCGTCCTTCCGGGGCGGAGAAGCCCGACGATGGCCTTCAGCAGCGTCGACTTTCCGGCACCGTTGGGGCCGACCACGGTCACGATCTCGCCTTCGGCAACGTCGACGGAGACGCCGTTCAGGATATCGACCTGCGGCAGGTAGCCGGCGACGAGGCTTGTTGCCGAGAGGACGGTGCGTCATGCCGGCTCCGAGGCGACTTCGCCGAGATAGGCGTCGATGACCCGCGCATCCGCGCGGATCGCGCCCGGCGGGCCGGTGGAGATGACGCGACCCTGCGCCATGACGATGACGCGATCGGCCCGGCTCATCACGACCTCCATGTCGTGCTCGACGAAGAGGAAGGTGGTGCCGCGCTCGCGCCGGAGCGCCTCGACGTGGTCGAAGATCTGCCGGCCCAGGGTCGGGTTCACGCCGGCCATCGGTTCGTCGAGGAGAACGAGAGACGGCTCGGTCATCAGCGCGCGGGCCAGTTCGAGCAGCTTCCGCTGGCCGCCCGAAGGTCGCCCGCATAGTTGGCGGACTTGGGTCGCAGATCGAAAACTCCGAGAAGCTCGGCGGCCACTCGCGTGCCTCGCTTTCACGCCGCCGGGCCTGTCCAGGCCGGGCAAGCAGGCCCAACAGATGCTCGCCGGGCTGGCGCGGGGCCGCCAGAAGCATGTTCTCCATCACCGACAGGCCGGCCAGCACGCGTGTCAGCTGATAAGTCCGCACCATGCCGAGCCGCGCGACGGCATGGGGCGACAAGCCCCCGAGCGAGCGCCCGTCAAAGGTCACCGTGCCGCGGTCCGGCCGCACCGTCCGGCTGAGCAGATCGAAGGTCGTCGTCTTGCCGGCGCCGTTCGGGCCAATGAGGGCGGTGATCGACCGCGCTCGACCGTAAAGCTCGCGCCCGCCACGGCCTGGAGCCCATCGAAGGACCGCGCCAGACCATCCACCGTGAGGATCGGATCGCCGGTCATCGCCGCGCCAGCATTTCGCGCCGATCGCCGAGCAGGCCCGCGGGCGAAGGCGGCTGACGACGATCAGGAAAAGCCCGACGATGACGAAGCGAAGCGAGGCCTGCTGCGCCGAGGACAGCGAAAAGTCGATGAAACGGGTGCCTTCGAGCACCGCCCAGAACAGCACGGCGCCGACAGCGACGCCGAGGTAGCTCGCGAAGCCGCCGAGCACGAGTATGGCATAGCCGAAGAAGGTGAAGGTAGGGTCGAAGACGCTCGGGTAGAGATAGGTGACGTTCACCGCCACGAAGAACCCGGCGAGGCCGCCAGCGCGGCAGCGAAGCCAGCGACTGCAGCTTGTAGCCGAGAACGTTCTTGCCGAGCGTGGATGTGGCGAGTTCGTCCTCGCGGACCGCCCGCAGCACCCTGCCCCAAGGCGTCCGCTGACAAGCGCCTGCGCCCGGCTCAGAGCAACGAAGACGAGCCAGACGACGATCAGCAGCGGGAACTGGCGTCTGGTCGCCGAGACCGAACCGGCCCAGTCTGACAGGCTATCCGGCGCAACGGATCGCCATTCGCCATCGAAGCCGAGGACGCCCTGGTTTCCACCCGCGAACTCGGCATTTTGCAGCGTGTAGCGGACGATCTCTGCAAAGGCGATCGTCGCGATGGCGAGGTAGTCCTCGCGCAGCCGCAGCGCGGTAGGCCGACGCGACACCGGCAACGACCGCGAAAAACATGCCGACGGGCAGCGCGGCCCAGAGCGACCAGCCTGGTCGACGACCAGCAGCCCCATCGTGTAGGCGCCGATGGCCATGAAGCCGGCCTGGCCGAAATTGAGGATGCCGGTAAACCCGGCATTGAGCTGCAGTCCCAGCGTGAAGATGCCGTAGATTCCGGCCAGCACGCCGACGCCGATCCAGAAATCCAGGCTCATGACCGGCGCCTCACCCGGCCGAAGATGCCCTCGGCATGAAGAGCAGCGTCAGGATCAGGATCGCGAAGCCGACCGCCGGCTTCCACCGCGCATTGAAGAGCAGCGTCGTCCATTCCTGGGACAGGCCGATGACG
The DNA here is from genome assembly GCA_963795435.1 of uncultured Alphaproteobacteria bacterium. Classification (GTDB taxonomy): domain Bacteria; phylum Pseudomonadota; class Alphaproteobacteria; order Acetobacterales; family Acetobacteraceae; genus JAFKFI01. The sequence goes on along the minus strand of CAWCHV010000004.1, from coordinate 3,543 downwards.
AGGCCGCCAACCAGCGCGCCATAGGCATTGCCGATGCCGCCGAGGATGGCGGCCGCGAACAGGCCGAGCAGCAGGGTCGCGCCGAAATTCGGATTGATGGAGCCGATCGACGCCGCATAGAGCAGCCCCGCGAGCCCAGCGAGCAGACCGGCGCCGAACCAGGTCACGATTGATGATGCGCCGCGTGTCGATGCCGGACACTTCGGCGAGCGACGGGTTGTCGGCGAAGGCCCGCATCTCCTTGCCGAGGGCGCGTGTAGCGGAGCACCGCACCCGCAACCGCCATGGCGAGAAGGCCGACCACCAGGGCGCCCGCCTGTGTGTGCCGAGGCGTAGCGGCCGAGCGCGACGGACGAGACGATGTCGAGACCGAGGCTGCGCACCTGGACCCCGGCGAAGAACTGGATCATGTAGCGGAACACGAAGGCGAGCCCGATGGCGGACAGGAACAGTTGCAGCGTCCCGGCGCCCTTGCCGCGTATGGGTCGCCAGATCAACTTCGTGCCGAAAGCGAGGACGGCGGTGCCGATCACCCCGCCAGCGGTGCGGCCATCGGCATCGGCGCGCCGAGCCGTCGGACAGGCCGATCGTGAGATAGGCGCCGGCACGAGGAGATCGCCCTGGGCGAAGTTGACGATGCGCGAGGATCACCGCGACCAGCGTCAGGCCAATGGCGCCGAGACCGAGATAGGAGCCGGCGCCAGCCCGTTGAGGGTGGCCTGTGCGGCGCCGGCCGGGCTCCCGCCAGGACTGACAGGCGCGGCGAGCGATGACCAGCGATGCCAGGAGAAGCAGCAGCGGACGCGACGGCGCGCGCCCGCGCAGGCGGTAGCGGACGTCAACCGATCCCGGCTCGGCCGACAGCCGAACCGAACTCGACACGCCTACTTGACGCTCACCTGTTCGAGAACGACCTGCTTGCCGCCCTGGTACTGGAACACGTCGTAGAGGCTGCGGTCGGATCACCGTTGGCGGCGAAGCGGAAAGCGCCGGAGACGCCGACATAATCGATGGGCTTGCCGACCGTCCGCCGCCTTCACGGCGTCCGCCAGCGTCTCGAGGCTGAACTGCGGCGCGCCTTCGTCGTGACAGCGCGGACCTTATCGCGGATGGCGCCCGGCTCCGTCGAACGAGCCTCGACGGCGGCGAGGAAGCAGAGGACGCCGGCATCGAAGATGTTGGCGGCCAGCGAGGTGTTCGGCACGCCGCCCGCTGCGTCCCATGTTCGTTGAACAGCTTGTACGCCGCGGTGCCGGTCGGGCTGCCGGCCGCGACGCCGCAGCCGCCCTCGATCGACGCCGCCGGAATGCTTGCGGGCACCTTGGCGAAGGCATCGCATCGGGCACGAACAGCTTCTTGGCATCGAACTTGCCAGTCCGGACCAGCGCCGCGCCGAATTTCGCGTAGGTCTCGGGATAGTCGATCACCAATAGGCGTCGGGCGCCGGTTCCACGATCTGCCCCGCCTCGGAATCGAAGCTTGCCTGTTGCGGATCGAAGCTCACGATAGGCCCGACCTTGCCGCCGGCCGCTCCCAGGCCTGCTTCAGTCCCTTGGACAGGCGTCGCCGTAAGGCTCGTTGCGGTAGGCGATCGCAATGTCTTGCCGGCGCTCCAACATGCCCGGAGATGGCGCGCCACGAGCGCCTTGGCTCTGTAGATCATCGGCAGGGACGGTGCGAAAATGGTGCCATTGTCCTTGACCGTGCGCAAACGCGTGCTCGGAGCGCTCGGCCAGAGGGTCATCTTCCTCTGCATTGTGAGCCCGTTCAGCACGGCAATCGACTTCGGGGTTGTCGCGGGCCGACGATGCAGGAGGCACCCTTGTCGACCAGCGTCCGCGCTGCCGAGACGGCGGCCTGCGGGTCGCCCTGCGGATCGGCGAGCGCAATATTGACCGCCGGCTGAATGCCGGCAGTCTTTGCCGCCTGATTTGCAACCTTGACGGCCAGGCGGCTGGCTTTCTCGAAATCCGGCCCGCTATCCGAGAGGGGGCCGGTCAGCTCGGGCAGGCTGCCGATGGTGAGTTCGGCCGGCGCCGCTAGCGCGCCGGCGCAGGCAACCAAGGCAGAAGTGACGCCGCGCCCAGTCCGGTAGCGATTTCGCGCCTGTTCATCCTTGCCCTCCCACCGCGCCTCTGGTATCGAGCGCTCAGTAATTCAGCGGAGGCGCTGCCGCTTGTCAACCGTCAAAGCGAGGGCATTCGTTGCCGCAAGATGCTTCACGCGCCATCTTGTTCGACCATCCTGCCGGATAGCCGGCCGAGGACTCAATGAGCCGGAGCCCGACCATGTCATCGAAGGCATCGGCGGCCGAGAGCCACCACGCCTACCGCCAGCGCTTCGGGATCGTCATCGCGCATGCCCGGCGGGATCGGATCGTCGGCGAGATGCGGATCGGCCCGGAGCATCTGACCGACGGCGGCATCGTCCACAGCGCCGCCTTGCTCGGCTTCGCCGACGAATTGGCCGCGCACGGCGCGGCCCTCATCGCGCCCGCCGACCGCGTCGTGCTCACGCTGGAGACCAAGGCCAACTACTTCCGTCGCTGCCGGTCCGGCGTGCTCGGCGGCGAGGCGACACCACTGCATCTGGGCCAGACGACAATGGTCTGGCAAACTCGCTCTACGAGCCGGGCGGCGCCCAGGTCGCCATCATCAGCCACACTCTTATGGTCCTCGCCCCCGATGTTGCCGAAGCTGAGGAAGCCGCCCTGCCGCCCGCCGAACAGGCCGCGGCACCGGTCCTGATGGCGGCCGAGGCCAGGCGATCGGCGGTCGGCCGAACCGGGGGATCGAGCCTCGAGAAGCGCCGCGAGCAGATCGCGGCGGCGGCGTGCGATGTGATCTCACGCAAGGGCTTCGCGGGTGCGACCATCCGCGAAATCGCGGACGCGGCCGGCCTGCACGTCCCAACCCTGTCCCGGTTCGTGAGCAGCAAGGATGAGGTGCTGGAGCTCGTCTATGGCTGGGCCATGGAGCGGTTGCGCACCGATGTCGCTGCGGCGACTGTGGGCTGCGCTACCGTCCGCGACCAGCTGATCACGACGGTGATGGCCATGATCGGCAATGGCGACCGCTATCGCCGGCAGGTCGGCGTGCTCAACCGCGAGCTCAAGTCGCTGCCCCAGAAATCGCGTCTGCGCGTCCTGAACGAGTATCAGGCGCTTCTAGGCCAGATCGCGGAGCTGATCGCGCAGGGTGTGGCGTCCGGCGAGTTCCCGTCCCGTCGAGCCGCTGATCGCCGCTAACCTCGTCGAGGCCATCAGCGATGTCTGGCCACTCCGGCAATTTGCAGTCGGCGCCTTCGGCCTGGAGAGATTTCAGAGTGAGGTTGCGCTGTTCGTCGAGGCCGCGCTGGCCCGCCATGGCTGAGATCTGGGCGCGCGCTGTCAATCACAAATTCGATCACCCCGCACCTACGTCGATGCCATATGTTTGCTGCGTGGTGAGATGGGAGTCGCGGGGCGACACGCCGACCTGCCGTCGAAAACGTCCTGCGAAATGCTGCGTGCGGTCGAACCTAGCCTGGAAAATTCATGAGAGG
>CAWCHV010000003.1:0-244334 GCA_963795435.1 uncultured Alphaproteobacteria bacterium | reverse complement strand
GCGGCCTCAAGCTGCTGGAGCCGCTGGTCGACGCCGACAGCGGCGAGGTGGTGGCGGATTCCGAGACGAAGCTGACCGCGCGGACCGTCCGCAAGATCGCCGAGACCACCAAGGAAGTGCTGGTCGGCCGCACCGACCTGCCGGCCGCTTCGTCGCGGTCGATCTGGTGAACGAGGAGACCGGCGAGATCTTCGCCGAGGCCGGCGAGGAACTCGCGGAAGCACGGCTCGCGGCGTTGGAGGAGGCCGGCATCGACCGGCTGCCGACTCTCGCGGTCGACCAGTCGAACGGCCCGTGGATCCGCAACACGCTCGCGGTCGACAAGAACGCCAATCGCGACGACGCGCTGATCGACATCTACCGGGTCATGCGCCCCGGCGAGCCGCCGACGCCGGAGACGGCGGAGACGCTGTTCCGCGGCCTGTTCTTCGACCCGGACCGCTACGACCTCTCGGCGGTCGGCCGCGTGAAGATGAACATGCGGCTCGGGCTGGATGCACCCGACACCGTGCGCGTGCTCCGCAAGGAGGACATCCTGCGCACGGTGAAGATCATGTGCGAGCTCAAGGACGGCCGCGGCCAGATCGACGACATCGACAATCTCGGCAACCGGCGCGTCCGCTCGGTCGGCGAGCTGATGGAAAACCAATACCGCGTCGGCCTGCTGCGCATGGAGCGCGCCATTCGCGAGCGCATGGGCTCGGTCGACATCGACACGGTGATGCCGCACGACCTCATCAACGCCAAGCCGGCGGCGGCGGCGGTGCGCGAGTTCTTCGGCTCGTCGCAGCTCATCGCAGTTCATGGACCAGACCAACCCGCTCTCGGAGGTGACGCACAAGCGCCGGCTGTCCGCGCTCGGCCCGGGCGGGCTGACGCGCGAGCGCGCCGGCTTCGAGGTGCGCGACGTGCACCCGACGCATTACGGCCGCATCTGCCCGATCGAGACGCCGGAGGGGCCGAATATCGGCCTGATCAACTCGCTGGCGACCTACGCCAAGGTGAACAAGTACGGCTTCATCGAGACGCCGTATCGGCTGGTGAAGGACGGCCAGGTGCAGGACGGCTGGAACTATCTCTCCGCCATGGAGGAGGAGAAGCTGGTGGTGGCGCAGGCCGACGCGCCGACCGACGGCGACGGCCGCTTCACCGAGGAGCTGGTCTCGGTGCGCCGGCAGGGCGATTTCCGCCTGGTCAAGCCGGACGACGTGACCGCGGTCGACGTCTCGCCGAAGCAGCTCGTCTCGGTGGCGGCGGCGCTGATCCCGTTCCTGGAGAACGACGACGCCAACCGCGCGCTGATGGGCTCGAACATGCAGCGCCAGGCGGTGCCGCTGATCCAGGCCGACGCGCCGCTGGTGGGCACCGGCATGGAGGCGGCGGTGGCGCGCGATTCGGGCGCCACCATCGTGGCGCGCCGGCCGGGCATCGTCGACCAGATCGACGGCGCGCGCATCGTGGTGCGCGCGACCAGCGAGGACAGCACCACCAAGGGCGTCGACATCTACCGGCTGCGCAAGTTCATGCGCAGCAACCAGTCGACCTGCATCAACCAGCGCCCGCTGGTGCGGGTGGGCGACCGGGTGGACGAAGGCGACATCATCGCCGACGGCCCCTCGACCGAGCTCGGCGAGCTGGCGCTCGGGCGCAACGTGCTGTGCGCGTTCATGCCGTGGAACGGCTACAATTTCGAGGACAGCATCCTGATCTCCGAGCGCATCGCGCGCGATGACGTGTTCACCTCGATCCATATCGAGGAGTTCGAGGTGATGGCGCGCGACACCAAGCTGGGCCAGGAGGAGATCACCCGCGACATCCCGAATGTCGGCGAGGAGGCGCTGAAGAACCTCGACGAGGCCGGCATCGTCTATATCGGCGCGGAGGTGAACCCCGGCGACATCCTGGTCGGCAAGGTGACGCCGAAGGGCGAGAGCCCGATGACGCCCGAGGAGAAGCTGCTGCGCGCGATCTTCGGCGAGAAGGCGTCCGACGTGCGCGACACCTCGCTGAAGCTGCCGCCGGGCGTGACCGGCACGATCGTCGACGTGCGCGTGTTCAGCCGCCGCGGCGTCGACAAGGACGAGCGCGCCATGGCGATCGAGCGCGCCGAGATCGAGCGGCTGGCCAAGGACCGCGACGACGAGCGCGCGATCCAGGAGCGCAGCTTCCTCAACCGGCTGCGCGAGAAGCTGCTCGGCCGCAAGGCCGCCGGCGGCTTCAAGGGCATCAAGGCCGGCACCACGATCACCGAGGAGGTGCTGGCCGAGCATCCGCGCGGCGCCTGGCGCCACATCGGCGTGCAGGACGACGCGGTGATGGCGGAGATCGAGACGCTGAAGCGGGAGTTCGACGCCGCGGTCGGCCGCCTGCAGGCGCGGTTCGACAGCAAGGTGGAGAAGCTGCAGCGCGGCGACGAGCTGCCGCCCGGCGTGATGAAGATGGTGAAGGTGTTCGTCGCGGTGAAGCGCAAGCTGCAGCCCGGCGACAAGATGGCCGGCCGTCACGGCAACAAGGGCGTGGTGTCGCGCGTGGTGCCGGTGGAGGACATGCCGTTCCTCGAGGACGGCACGCCGGTCGACCTCGTGCTCAACCCGCTCGGCGTGCCGAGCCGGATGAACGTCGGGCAGATCCTGGAGACGCATCTGGGCTGGGCCTGCGCCCGCCTCGGCCAGCAGATCGGCGAGCTGGTCGAGGAGTACCGCCGCACCGGCGCCGCGCGCGAGGCGCTGCTGGAGCGGCTGCGCGATGTCTATGGCGAGGAGATCTTCACCGAGCAGATCGCCAATCTCGACACGGAGCAGCTGATGGAGCTGGGCGAGAATCTGCGCAAGGGCGTGCCGATCGCGACCCCGGTGTTCGACGGCGCGCGCATGTCCGACATCGAGGGGATGCTGGTGAAGGCGGGGCTCGATACGTCCGGGCAGGTGGTGCTGACCGACGGGCGCACCGGCGAGCCGTTCGAGCGGCGGGTGACGGTGGGCTACATCTACATGCTGAAGCTGCACCATCTGGTGGACGACAAGATCCACGCCCGCTCCATCGGGCCGTACAGCCTCGTCACCCAGCAGCCGCTGGGCGGCAAGGCGCAGTTCGGCGGCCAGCGCTTCGGCGAGATGGAGGTCTGGGCGCTGGAGGCCTACGGCGCCGCCTACACGCTGCAGGAGATGCTGACGGTGAAGTCGGACGACGTGTCCGGCCGCACCAAGGTCTACGAGGCGATCGTGCGCGAGCAGGACAATTTCGAGGCCGGCGTTCCGGAGAGCTTCAACGTGCTGGTCAAGGAGCTGAAATCGCTGGGCCTGAACGTCGATCTCGACACCAGGGCGGCGTGAGCGGGTTGCCCACTACCTCGATAATGTCGCGTTTCACCATGGCGCGTTCGGGCGCGGCCGGAGCTGTCCGGTCCGCGCTCACGGGGAGATAGACGCATGAACGAGCTGATGAAGATCCTCGGTCAGGCCGGTCAGGCCATGACCTTCGACCAGATCAAGATCCAGATGGCCTCGCCGGAGCAGATCCGCTCCTGGTCGTACGGCGAGATCAAGAAGCCCGAGACGATCAACTACCGCACCTTCAAGCCGGAGCGGGACGGGCTGTTCTGCGCCCGCATCTTCGGCCCGATCAAGGACTACGAGTGCCTGTGCGGCAAGTACAAGCGGATGAAGTTCCGCGGCATCATCTGCGAGAAATGCGGCGTCGAGGTGACGCTGGCCAAGGTGCGGCGCGAGCGCATGGGCCATATCGAGCTGGCCTCGCCGGTGGCGCATATCTGGTTCCTGAAGTCGTTGCCCAGCCGCATCGGCCTGATGGTCGACCTGACGCTGAAGGAGCTCGAGAAGATCCTGTATTTCGAGAGCTACGTCGTGCTCGAGCCCGGCATGACCGACCTGAAGCTGCACCAGCTGCTGAACGAAGACCAGCTGATGGCCAAGCAGGACGAGTTCGGCGACGACGCGTTCGGGGTCGGCATCGGCGCGGAGGCGATCAAGAAGGTGCTGCAGGGCATCGAGCCCGACGAGGAGAAGGTGAAGCTGCGCGCCGATCTCAAGGAGACCACCAGCGAGGCCAAGCGCAAGAAGCTGGTCAAGCGCCTCAAGCTGATCGAGGCGTTCGGCGAATCCGGCGCGCAGCCCGACTGGATGATCCTCGACGTGGTGCCGGTGATCCCGCCCGAATTGCGCCCGCTGGTGCCGCTCGACGGCGGCCGCTTCGCCACCTCCGACCTCAACGACCTGTATCGCCGCGTCATCAACCGCAACAACCGCCTGAAGCGGCTGATCGAGCTGCGCGCGCCCGACATCATCGTGCGCAACGAGAAGCGCATGCTGCAGGAGAGCGTCGACGCGCTGTTCGACAACGGCCGCCGCGGCCGCGCCATCACCGGCGCCAACAAGCGCCCGCTGAAATCGCTGTCCGACATGCTGAAGGGCAAGCAGGGCCGCTTCCGGCAGAACCTGCTCGGCAAGCGCGTCGACTATTCCGGCCGCTCGGTGATCGTGGTCGGGCCGGAGCTGAAGCTGCACCAGTGCGGCCTGCCGAAGAAGATGGCGCTCGAGCTGTTCAAGCCGTTCATCTACGCCAAGCTGGAGAAGTACGGCCACGCCACCACCATCAAGGCCGCCAAGCGGATGGTGGAGAAGGAGCGGCCGGAGGTGTGGGACATCCTCGAAGAGGTGATCCGCGAGCATCCGGTGATGCTGAACCGCGCGCCGACCCTGCACCGGCTGGGCATCCAGGCGTTCGAGCCGGTGCTGATCGAGGGCAAGGCGATCCAGCTGCACCCGCTGGTCTGCACGGCCTTCAACGCCGATTTCGACGGCGACCAGATGGCGGTGCACGTGCCGCTCGCCTGGAGGCGCAGCTCGAAGCCCGCGTGCTGATGATGTCGACCAACAACATCCTCAGCCCGGCGAACGGCAAGCCGATCATCGTGCCGAGCCAGGACATCGTGCTCGGCTTCTACTATCTCTCGCTGGAGACGCCGGAGTTCCGCGACGTCGCGGACGAGGACGCGCCGGCGCTCGGCACGATCGGCGAGATCGAGCACGCGCTGATCCCGCGCGATCAGCCTGCACGACAAGATCAAGGCGCGCTTCGAGACGGTGGACGCCGACGGCAACCAGATCCGCCAGATCGTCGTGACCACGCCGGGGCGGATGCTGATCGCGCAGATCCTGCCGAAGCACCCGAACGTGCCGTTCGCCTGATCAACAAGCAGCTCACCAAGAAGAACATCTCCGACGTGATCGACGCGGTGTATCGCCACTGCGGCCAGAAGGAGTGCGTGATCTTCGCCGACCGGCTGATGGGCCTGGGCTTCGGCCAGGCCTGCAAGGCCGGCATCTCCTTCGGCAAGGACGACCTGATCATCCCGGCCGAGAAGGAGGAGATGATCCGCAAGACGCAGGCCGAGGTGAAGGAGTTCGAGCAGCAGTACCAGGACGGCCTGATCACCGCCGGCGAGCGCTACAACAAGGTGGTGGACGCCTGGTCGCGCTGCACCGACGAGGTCGCCGGCGCGATGATGAAGGAGATCAGCAAGCAGGAAGCGGGCGCCCACCAACTCGGTGTGGATGATGAGCCACTCCGGCGCGCGCGGCTCGCCGGCGCAGATGCGCCAGCTTGCCGGCATGCGCGGGCTGATGGCCAAGCCCTCGGGCGAGATCATCGAGCAGCCGATCATCGCCAACTTCAAGGAAGGCCTGTCGGTGCTGGAGTATTTCAACTCCACCCACGGCGCCCGCAAGGGCCTGGCGGACACCGCGCTGAAGACGGCGAACTCCGGCTACCTGACCCGCCGCCTGGTCGACGTGGCGCAGGACTGCATCATCGTCGAGGACGATTGCGGCACCGAGCGCGGGCTGACGGTGCGCGCGGTGATGGATGGCGGCGAGGTGGTCTCCAGCCTGTCCGAGCGCATCCTCGGCCGCACCACGGCCGAGGACGTGCTCGATCCGGCGACCAACGAGATGATCCTGCCGGGCAACACGCTGATCGAGGAGGAGCAGGCCGAGCGCATCGAGCGGGCCGGCGTGGAGGCGATGAAGATCCGCTCGGTGCTGACCTGCGATGCCAGGTCGGCGTCTGCGCGCATTGCTACGGGCGCGACCTCGCGCGCGGCACGCCGGTGAACATCGGCGAGGCGGTCGGCGTGATCGCGGCGCAGTCGATCGGCGAGCCGGGCACGCAGCTCACCATGCGCACCTTCCACATCGGCGGCGCGGCGCAGCGCGGCGCCGAGCAGTCGAGCGTGGAGGCCAGCCACGACGGCATCGTCACGATCAAGAACCGCAACGTGGTGATGAACAGCCAGAACATGCCCGTGGTGATGTCGCGCAACTGCGAGATCGTGCTGGTGGACGACAAGCAGCGCGAGCGCGCGCGCTTCCGCGTGCCGTACGGCGCGCGGCTGCTGACCGACGAAGGCGCAGCCGTGGCGCGGGCGCAGAAGCTGGCGGAATGGGACCCGTACACGCTGCCGATCATCACCGAGCGCGCCGGCCGGGTCGAATATCTCGACCTGATCGAGGGCATCACCCTGGTCGAGCGGATGGACGAAGTCACCGGCCTCACCTCCAAGGTGGTGGTCGACTACAAGCAGGCGGCGAGGGCGTCGATCTGCGTCCGCGGCTGCAACTGAAGGACGAGAACGGCGAGGTGGTGCGGCTGCCGAACGGCACCGATGCGCGCTACTTCCTGGCGCCGGACTCGATCCTGTCGGTGGAGAACGGCGCGAGGTGCCTGCCGGCGACGTGCTGGCGCGCATCCCGCGCGAGGGCAGCAAGACCCGCGACATCACCGGCGGCCTGCCGCGCGTGGCCGAGCTGTTCGAGGCGCGCCGGCCGAAGGACCACGCCATCATCGCCGAGACCGATGGCCGCGTGGAGTTCGGCAAGGACTACAAGGCGAAGCGCCGGGTCATCGTGAAGAACGACGAGACCAGCGAGGAGACCGAGTACCTGATCCCGAAGGGCAAGCACGTCTCGGTGCAGGAGGGCGACTTCGTGCTCCGCGGCGACCCGCTGGTGGACGGCCCGCGGGTGCCGCACGACATCCTGAAGGTGCTCGGGGTCGAGGCGCTGTCGGACTACCTGGTGAACGAGATCCAGGACGTCTACCGGCTGCAGGGCGTGAAGATCAACGACAAGCACATCGAGGTGATCGTCCGCCAGATGCTGCAGAAGGTGGAGATCCTCGATCCGGGCGACACGACGTTCCTGACCGGCGAGCAGGTCGACCGGCTGGATTTCGAGGCCGGAACGCCGAAGCGCGCCGAGGACGAGCGGCCGGCGGCGGCGATGCCGGTGCTGCAGGGCATCACCAAGGCGAGCCTGCAGACCCACAGCTTCATCAGCGCCGCCTCGTTCCAGGAGACGACGCGGGTGCTGACCGAGGCGGCCACCGCCGGCAAGGTGGATACGCTGATGGGGCTGAAGGAGAACGTGATCGTCGGGCGGCTGATCCCGGCGGGCACGGGCAGCGTGATGAACCGGCTGCGCGCGGTCGCCGCCGGCCGCGACCAGCGCAATCTCGGTCGCGAGCAGGCGACGCCCGCGATCACGGAAGTGAAGGCCGCCGAAGAAATCCCACAGCCCTGCGATACTCGAAAGGAAGGCCGGTGATGCTCGCATCTCCGGCCTTCATCTTTTGCGACGCGGCGCGGGTTGGTGCGCTTGACTTGGCTGCACCCGGCTCGTAGGTTCCGCGCCTTCGGCCGACCCCGGAAGATTGATCGGGAGGCGGTCGTTTTGCAGGCACCACAGCTTGCGGCGCCGCTCCGGCTTCCAGCCGGTGCCCAGGCTGTGGGCCGGACCCCGCAGGGTGGCACGTTCCACGCTTGCGGGCTTTGCCTGTTAGACGACAGTCTTCCGTCTCGATGGGGCGGGCCGGGGAAAGCGCCAACGTCCGGCGCCGGGCAACAGCCCGGATCGGCCGGGCGCGGCAACGTCATGGGATTCGAGAAAGAGGGTCAATGCCGACCATCAACCAGCTGATCGCCAAGGGGCGCGAGCCGCGCGGCACCCGCAACAAGGTGCCGGCGCTGCAGGGCTGCCCGCAGAAGCGGGGCGTATGCACGCGCGTCTATACCACCACGCCGAAGAAGCCGAACTCGGCGCTTCGCAAGGTGGCGAAGGTGCGCCTGACGAACGGCTACGAGGTGGTGAGCTACATCCCTGGCGAGGGCCACAATCTGCAGGAGCACAGCGTCGTGCTGATCCGCGGCGGCCGCGTGAAGGACCTGCCGGGCGTGCGCTACCACATCCTGCGCGGCGTGCTCGACACGCAGGGCATCGCCAAGCGCCGTCAGCGCCGCTCGCTGTACGGCGCGAAGCGGCCGAAGTAAGGAGCGAGGGCATGAGCAGGCGCCGCCGCGCGGTCAAGCGCGAGATCCTGCCGGACGCGAAGTTCGGCGATGTCGTCATCACCCGTTTCATGAACGCGCTGATGTACGACGGCAAGAAATCGGCCGCCGAGGGCATCGTCTACGGCGCGCTCGACGTGATGAAGAAGCGCGGCGGCAGCGCCGCCGATCCGGTGCGCATGTTCCATGAAGCCCTGGACAATGTGAAGCCGGCCGTCGAGGTGCGCTCGCGCCGCGTCGGCGGGGCGACGTACCAGGTGCCGGTCGAGGTCCGCGCGGAGCGGCGGCAGGCGCTGGCGATCCGCTGGATCATCGACGCCTCGCGCAAGCGGGGCGAGCACACGATGGAAGAGCGGCTCTCGAACGAGCTGTCGGACGCGGTGAACAATCGCGGCTCGGCGGTGAAGAAGCGCGAAGACACGCACCGTATGGCCGAGGCCAACAAGGCCTTCAGCCACTATCGCTGGTAACAGCAACAACTCAGATCCCCCCAACGGACCAAAGCGGTTCCACGGAGAAGACGACGATGGCCAGGCGAAATTCCAGCGCAACAAGCCGCACTGCAACATCGGCACGATCGGTCATGTTGACCACGGGAAGACGTCGCTAACGGCCGCGATCACCAAGGTGCTGGCAAAGACCGGCGGCGCGACATTCACCGTGGACGACCAGATCGACAAGGCGCCGGAGGAGAAGGCGCGCGGCATCACCATCTCCACGGCGCACGTCGAAGACGAGACGGCCAACCGGCATTACGCGCATGTCGACTGCCCGGGGCACGCCGACTACGTGAAGAACATGATCACCGGCGCGGCGCAGATGGACGGCGCGATCCTGGTGGTCTCCGCCGCCGACGGGCCGATGCCGCAGACCCGCGAGCACATCCTGCTGGCCCGCCAGGTCGGCGTCCCGGCGCTGGTGGTGGACCTCAACAAGGTCGACATGGTGGACGACCCCGAGTTCCTCGAACTGGTCGAGCTCGAGGTGCGCGAACTGCTCTCCTCCTATCAGTTCCCCGGCGACGACATCCCCATCATCAAGGGTCCGCGCTTTGCGCGCTCGAGGACCGGAACCCCGAGCTCGGTGAGCAGTCGGTGCTGGAGCTGATGGCCGAGGTCGACAAGTACATCCCGCAGCCGGCGCGCGCGACCGACCGGCCGTTCCTGATGCCGATCGAGGACGTGTTCTCGATCTCGGGCCGTGGCACGGTGGTCACGGGCCGTGTCGAGCGCGGCGTGGTCAAGGTCGGCGACGAGGTCGAGATCGTCGGCTTGCGCGACACGCAGAAAACCATCGTCACGGGCGTTGAGATGTTCCGCAAGCTGCTCGATCGCGGCGAGGCGGGCGACAACATCGGCGCGCTGCTGCGCGGCACCAAGCGCGAGGACGTGGAGCGCGGCCAGGTGCTCGCCGCTCCCGGCTTGATCACGCCGCACACCAAGTTCAAGGCCGAGGCCTACATCCTCACCAAGGAGGAAGGCGGCCGCCACACGCCGTTCTTCACCAACTATCGCCCGCAGTTCTACTTCCGCACCACCGATGTCACGGGAGTGGTGAACCTGCCCGAGGGCACCGAGATGGTGATGCCGGGCGACAACGTGTCGATGGACGTCGAGCTGATCGCGCCGATCGCGATGGATGACGGGTTGCGCTTCGCGATCCGCGAGGGCGGCCGGACGGTCGGCGCCGGCGTGGTGGCCTCGATCTCGGCCTGAGACCTTGATGCGATCCGGCGCCGCACCGGCCCGATAAGGGCCGGTTTGCGTCGGGCGCGTCTCCAAGAGCTCGGGATACGGGCGAATTCGGAAGACGGGAATTATGGACAACCAGAACATCCGCATCCGCCTGAAGGCGTACGATCATCGCGTGCTCGACAACAGCACGAAGGAGATCGTGAACACGGCGAAGCGCACGGGTGCCAGGGTTCGCGGACCCATCCCGCTGCCGACGCATATCGAGCGGTTCACGGTTAACCGCTCGCCCCACGTGGACAAGAAGAGCCGCGAGCAGTTCGAGATCCGGACGCATCGCCGGCTGCTCGACATCGTCGAGCCCACGCCGCAGACGGTGGACGCGCTGATGAAGCTCGACCTCGCCGCCGGCGTGGACGTCGAGATCAAGATCTAGGCCCGGAAGACGACCATGCGCACCGGTTTGCTGGCCAAGAAGCTCGGGATGACCCGGCTGTTCAAGGACGACGGGAGCCATGTGCCCGTGACCGTCCTCTATCTCGACGACGTGCAGGTGGTTGCCGCGCGCACCCAGGAGAGGGACGGCTACACCGCCGTGCAGCTCGGTTGGGGCCGCGCCAAGGTGAAGAACGTCACCCAGCCGAATCGCGGTCATTTCGCCAAGTCGAAGGTGGAGCCGAAGGCGAAGCTCGTCGAGTTCCGCGTGGCCGAGGACGCGCTGCTGGAGCCGGGCGCCGCGTTGAACGCGGCGCATTTCCTGGCTGGCCAGAAGGTCGATGTGTGCGGCACGACCAAGGGCAAGGGCTTCGCCGGCGGCATGAAGCGCTGGAATTTTTCCGGTTTGGAGGCCAGCCACGGCGTGTCGATCAGCCATCGCAGCCTGGGCTCGACGGGAAATCGTCAGGATCCCGGCAAGACCTTCAAGAACAAGAAGATGGCGGGCCATCTCGGCGTCGAGCGGGTGACGACGCTCAATCTCGAGGTCGCCGCGGTCGACGCCGACAAGGGCCTGCTGATGATCAAGGGCGCGGTGCCGGGCTCGAAGGGCGGCTACGTGCTGGTGCGCGACGCCGTGAAGCGCGCGCGTCCGGCCGACGCGCCGTATCCGGCCGGGCTGGCGGGCGCGGCGGCTGCGTCCGAAGCGCCGGGTGGCGAGACGGCCGAAGCGGCCGCCGTCGAAAATCCGGGCGAGGGCTGAGGAGCGGGTGATGCAGATCGAGATCACGACCCTCGACAACGGCCGCGCCGGCAACGCCGAGCTGCCGGACGAGATTTTCGCGCAGGCGCCGCGCGCCGACATCATGGCGCGGGTGGTGCATTGGCAACTCGCCAAGCGCCGCGCCGGCACGCACAAGACCAAGGGCATGTCGGAGGTGTCCGGCACGACCAAGAAGCCGTACCGACAGAAGGGCACCGGCAACGCGCGTCAGGGCAGCCTGCGGGCGCCGCAGTTCCGCACGGGCGGCGTGGTGCATGGCCCGGTGGTGCGTGACCACGGCTACAATCTGCCGAAGAAGGTGCGCCGACTCGGGCTGATCTCGGCGCTGTCGCAGAAGCAGGCCGAGGGCAAGCTGGTGGTGCTCGACGCCGCGAGCGGCAACGGCAAGACCGGCGCGCTGATGGCGCAGTTGAAGGCGCTCGGCTGGAGCTCGGCGCTGATCGTCGATCGCACCGTGGATGACGGGTTCCTGCGCGCCAGCCGCAACATCCCGCATGTCGATGTGCTGCCGACCGTCGGCGCCAACGTCTACGACATCCTCAAGCACGACCTGCTGGTGGTGACGACCGCCGGGGTCGAGGGCCTGAAGGAGCGCCTGGCATGAGCGAGGCCGAAACCAAGATCGCGAAGCGCAAGCCGCAGCTGTCGCGCGAGGCGATGTATCAGATCATCCGCAATCCGGTGATCACCGAGAAGGCGACCATGCTCACGGAAAAGGGCCAGATCGTGTTCCGCGTGTCGCTCGATGCGACCAAGCCGGAGATAAAGGCGGCGGTCGAGGGCCTGTTCGGCGTGACGGTGCTGGGGGTGAACACGCTGGTGCAGAAGGGCAAGACCAAGCGGTTCCGCGGCCGTCCCGGCGTGCGGTCCGACGTGAAGAAGGCGTTCGTCAAGTTGGCCGAGGGCCAGACGATCGACCTGACCACGGGCCTGGCATAGACGGGGACACGGTTCATGGCACTGAGACAATTCAATCCCGTCACGGCGAGCCTGCGCGGCACGGTCCTGATCGACCGCAGCGAGCTGTGGAAGGGCAAGCCGGTCAAGGGGCTGACCGAGGGCAAGAACCACTCGGGCGGGCGCAACAATCACGGTCGCACGACGATGCGGTTCCGGGTGGCGGCCACAAGCAATCCTACCGCGCGGTCGACTTCAAGCGGCGCAAGTTCGACGTGCCCGCCAAGGTCGAGCGGCTGGAATACGACCCGAACAGGACGGCGTTCATCGCGCTGATCAAGGACGAGGACGGCGAGCTTGCCTACATCATCGCGCCGCAGCGGTTGCGCGCGGGTGATACGGTGGTGGCGGGCGCGCGCGCCGACATCAAGCCGGGCAATGCGATGCCGCTGGCGGCGATCCCGGTCGGCACCATCGTCCACAACATCGAGATGAAGCCCGGCGCGGGCGGCAAGATCGCGCGCGCGGCGGGCAACTACGCCCAACTGGTCGGCAAGGACGCCGGCTACGCGCAGATCAAGCTGATGAGCGGCGAGCTGCGTATCGTGCGGGCGGAGTGCATGGCGTCGATCGGCGCGGTGTCGAACCCCGACAACATGAACCAGAGCCTCGGCAAGGCCGGCCGCAAGCGCTGGCTCGGGCGGCGGCCGCATAATCGCGGCGTCACGATGAACCCGGTGGACCATCCGCTGGGCGGCGGCGAGGGCCGCAGCTCGGGCGGCCGCCACCCGGTCACGCCGTGGGGCAAGCCGACCAAGGGATACAAGACGCGGGTGAACAAGCGCACCGACCGGCTCATCATCCGCAATCGCAGCAAGGGCAAGTAGAGATGGCTCGTTCCGTATGGAAGGGCCCGTTCGTCGACGGGTATCTGCTCAACAAGGCGGACGCCTCGCGGGCGTCGGGCCGCAACGAGATCATCAAGATCTGGTCGCGCCGCTCCACCATCCTGCCGCAGTTCGTGGGTCTCACGTTCGGCGTCTACAACGGCCACAAATTCCTGCCGGTGCAGGTGACGGAGAACATGGTGGGCCACAAATTCGGCGAGTTCTCGCCGACGCGGACCTTCACCGGTCACGCGGCCGACAAGAAGGCGAGGCGGGGTTGAGATGAGCAAGCCGAAGCATCCGCGCAGGCTGGCCGACACCGAGGCCGAGGCGACCGTGCGCAACATGCGGGTGAGCCCGCGCAAGCTGAACCTGGTCGCCGGGCTGATCCGCAACCAGCCGGCGTCGTCCGCCGTCGCGACCCTGACGTTCAGCAAGCGTCGGATCGCGCAGGAGGTCCGCAAGGCGCTGGAGAGCGCCATCGCCAACGCGGAGAACAACCATCAGCTCGACGTCGACCGGCTGATCGTGTCGCGCGCCGAGGTCGGCCGTTCCGTGGTGATGCGGCGGTTTCATGCGCGTGGCCGCGGGCGCGCGGCGCGGGTCGAGAAGTGGTTCAGCCACCTCAAGATCGTGGTGGCCGAGCGTGCCCAGGACGCCGAGCGGGAGGCAGCATAGACGATGGGCCACAAAGTCAATCCGATCGGGCTGCGGCTCGGCATCAACCGCACCTGGGACAGCCGCTGGTTCGCCGGCGCCGACTATTCCAAGCTGCTGCACGAGGACCTGAGGCTGCGCGGCCATCTGCGCAAGAAGCTGCACGGCGCCGGGGTGTCGCGCGTGGTGATCGAGCGTCCGGCGAAGAAGCCGCGCGTGACGATCTACGCCGCGCGCCCCGGCGTGGTGATCGGCAAGAAGGGCCAGGACATCGAGGTGCTGCGCCGCGACCTCGCCAAGATGGCGAAGGCGGACGTCGCGCTGAACATCGTCGAGATCCGCAAGCCGGAGATCGACGCGCAGCTGGTGGCGGAGAACATCGCCCAGCAGCTCGAGCGTCGCGTGGCGTTCCGGCGCGCGATGAAGCGCGCCGTGCAGTCGGCGATGCGGCTCGGCGCGCAGGGCATCCGCATCAATTGCGGCGGCCGGCTCGGTGGCGCTGAGATCGCGCGGGTCGAATGGTATCGCGAGGGGCGGGTGCCGCTGCACACGCTGCGCGCCGACGTCGATTTCGGCATCGCGACGGCCAAGACGACGTACGGGACGTGCGGCGTGAAGGTGTGGATCTTCAAGGGCGAGATCCTCGCGCAAGACCCGATGGCGCAGGATCGCCGCGCCGCCGAGCAGGCGCCGCAGCGTTAAGGATACGGAACGATGCTTCAACCAAAGCGGACCATCTACCGCAAGGCGCACAAGGGCCGCATCCACGGCGTCGCCAAGGGCGGGACCGCGCTGAATTTCGGCGCGTTCGGCCTCAAGGCGCTGGAGCCGGAGCGGGTGACGGCGCGACAGATCGAGGCGGCGCGCCGCGCGATCACGCGCGCGATGCGCCGCGCGGGGCGGGTGTGGATCCGCATCTTTCCGGACGTGCCGGTCTCCCGCAAGCCGGCCGAGGTCCGCATGGGCTCGGGCAAGGGCAGCCCGGAGTTCTGGGTGTGCCGGGTCAAGCCGGGCCGGATCATGTTCGAGATCGACGGCGTTACGCCGGATTTGGCGCGCGAGGCGCTGACCCTCGGGGCCGCCAAGCTGCCGATCAAGACGAAGTTCGTGACCCGGATCGGGGAAGGCTGAGATGGCGAAGTCGGTCGTGAACAAAATCGGCGACGTCCGCGCCAAGACGCCGGACCAGCTCTCGGGGCTGCTGCTCGACCTGCGCAAGGAGCAGTTCAATCTGCGCTTCCAGCGTGCCACCGGGCAGCAGGAGAGCACCGGGCGCGTGCGCCAGGTGCGGCGCGAGATCGCGCGCGTGAAAACCATTCAGGCGGAGCGGCAGCGCTCCGCCGTGAAATCGTAAGGAGACCCGCGCGATGCCGAGGCGCGTCCTGACGGGGCGAGTGACCAGCGACAAGATGGACAAGACCGTGACGGTCCGTGTCGAGCGCCGGGTCATGCATCCGCTCTACAAGAAGTTCATCCGCCGCTCGAAGAAATACGCGGCGCATGACGAGGCCAACGAGTGCAAGCCGGGCGACATGGTGCGCATCGAGGAGTGTCCGCCGATCAGCAAGCGCAAGGCGTGGACGGTGATCGAGCGCAACGGCACGCCGCTCGGCGAGCCCGGCGCCGTCGCGTCGCCCGAGCCGGCGTCGCCCGCGGCGCAGGGCTGAGGGGGTAGAGAATGATCATTGTCGAGACCAACCTCGAAGTCGCCGACAATTCCGGCGCGCGGCGGGTGCAGTGCATCAAGGTGCTGGGCGGCTCCAAGCGGCGGGCGGCCTCGGTCGGCGACGTGATCGTGGTCTCCGTCAAAGAGGCGATCCCGCGCGGCAAGGTCAAGAAGGGCGACGTGCACCAGGCGGTGATCGTGCGCACCTCGTTCCCCGTGCGCCGGCCGGACGGCAGCGCGATCCGCTTCGACCGCAACGCGGCGGTGCTGATCAACAAGCAGCAGGAGCCGATCGGCACCCGCATCTTCGGCCCCGTCGTTCGCGAACTGCGCGGCAAGCGGTTCATGAAGATCATCTCGCTCGCGCCGGAGGTCATCTGATGGCGGCCAGACTTCGCAAGGGCGACAGGGTCGTCGTGATCAGCGGCGCCGACAAGGGCAAGCGCGGCGAGATCGTGCGTATGCTGCCGAAGGCGGATCGTGCGGTGGTGCAGGGGGTCAATGTCGCCACCAAGCACACCAAGCCGCGCGGCATCGGCCAGCCGGGCGGCATCGTGCAGCAGGAGGCGAGCATCCACCTTTCCAACCTGATGCTGATCGATCCGGTATCGGAAAAGGCGACGCGCGTCGGCTTCCGCGTGCTGGACGACGGCCGCAAGGTCCGCGTCGCGCGCGCGACCGGCGGCGTGATCGAGGGTTGAGCAGATGAGCGACACACAGGAAACCCCGCGCGAGGCGCCGCGCCTGCTGCGGCGGTACAACGAGCAGGTGCGGCCGCAGCTGCAGAAGGAGTTCGGCTACACCAATCCGATGCAGGTGCCGAAGCTCGAGAAGATCGTCATCAACATGGGTGTGGGCGAGGCCGCCGGCGACCAGAAGAAGCTGGACGCGGCGGTCGCGGAGCTGATGGTGATCGCCGGCCAGAAGCCGATCAAGACGGTGGCGAAGAAGGCCATCGCCGCGTTCAAGATCCGCGAGGGTCTGCCGATCGGCTGCAAGGTCACGTTGCGCAAGACGCGGATGTACGAGTTCCTCGACCGGCTGGTGACGGTCGCCATGCCGCGCGTGCGGGATTTTCGCGGCATCCCGGCGGGCAAGGGCTTCGACGGGCGCGGCAATTTCGCGCTCGGCATGAAGGAGCAGATCGTGTTCCCCGAGATCAACTACGACCGGGTGGACGCGGTGCGCGGCATGGACATCGTGTTCGTCACCACGGCGAAGACCGACGCCGAGGCAAAAGCCCTGCTGAAGGGCTTCGACATGCCGTTCGCCGGTTGAGACGGATGCGAACGGTCACGTTGGCAGACAGTTTGGAAGACCGCCGGGGTCGGATCACCGATGCCCGGGACAGGTTCCGGAGGTAACAGACAGAATGGCGAAGACTTCTCAGGTCAACCGGAATGCGAAGCGCGAGCGCATGGCCGCCCGGGACAAGACCAAGCGTGCCACGCTGAAGGACATCGTGATGGACCGCACGCTGCCGGTCGAGGACCGGTTCGAAGCCACCATGCGGCTCGCCCAACTGCCGCGCAACGGCGCCAAGGTGCGGGTGAAGCTGCGCTGCGCGATCACCGGGCGCGCGCGCGCCAACTACCGCAAGTTCAAGCTGTCGCGGATCGCGCTTCGCGACCTCGCGAGCTCGGGGCAGATCCCCGGAATGGTCAAGGCGAGCTGGTAAGGAAGGGACAGGAGAATGTCGGTTTCCGATCCCTTGGGGGACATGCTGACACGCATCCGCAATGCACAGCGGGCGCGGCATTCGATGTGCGTGGCGCCGGCGTCGCGGCTGCGCGCCAACGTGCTGGACGTGCTGAAGCGCGAGGGCTTCATCCGCGCCTACGCGGCCGAGGAGCTGCGCCCCGGTATCGCGCAGCTGCGCATCGAGCTGAAGTACACCGAGGGCGAGCCGGTCATCAAGGAGATCAACCGGGTCTCCAAGCCCGGCCGGCGCGTCTACTCGAAGATCAAGGAGCTGCCCCGGGTCTACGCCGGCCTCGGCATCTCCATCCTGTCCACCCCGAGGGGCGTGATGAGCGACGCCGAGGCCCGCGCCGCCAATGTCGGCGGCGAGGTCCTGTGCCGCGTGTTCTGAGGAAGATCAGCTGATGTCGCGCGTAGGCAAGTATCCCGTCGAGATCCCGGCGGGCGTTCAGGTGGCGATCGCCGCAGGCCGGCTCACCGCGAAGGGGCGCCTCGGCGAGCTGTCGCTCCCGCTCACCGAGTTCGTCGACGCCAAGGTCGAGGACAACAAGGTCACGGTTGCGCCGCGCGGCAACGAGCGAATGGCGCGCACGATGTGGGGCACCACGCGCGCGCTGGTCGCCAACATGGTGCAGGGCGTCTCCACCGGGTACACGAAGTCGATCGAGATCACCGGCACCGGCTTCCGCGCCGCGGTGCAGGGCAAGAACCTGGTGATGAACCTCGGCTATTCGCACGACGTGGTGTTTCCGGTGCCGGACGGCATCAAGATCACCTGCGAGCGGCCGACGGCGGTGAAGGTCGAGGGCGTGGACAAGCGCCTGGTCGGCCAGGTCGCCTCCGAGATCCGCGGCTTTCGCCCGCCCGAGCCGTACAAGGGCAAGGGCGTGCGCTACGCCGACGAGACCATCCGCCGGAAGGAAGGGAAGAAGAAGTAATGTCCGGCAATGTCGAGTTGCGGGAGCGGCGGCGCGCCCGCCTGCGGTTCCAGTTGCGGCGCAAGGCCGGCGGACGTCCGCGCCTGTCCGTGTTCCGCTCCGGCAAGCACATCTACGCCCAGGTGATCGACGACGCGGCGGGCCGCACGCTCGCCGCCGCGTCCAGCCTCGACAAGGGCTTGCGCGAGGGCCTGCGCACCGGCGCCGACAAGGCCGCCGCGTCCGCCGTGGGCAAGCTCGTCGCCGAGCGCGCCGTCGCTGCCGGGGTGACGGCGGTCGTGTTCGATCGCGGCGCCTATCTGTATCACGGCCGCGTCAAGGCGCTGGCCGATGCCGCCCGCGAAGGCGGGCTGGCGTTCTGAGGGATTGAGCGATGGCACGTGAACCGAGAGAGGGCGGCCGGGGCCGCGACCGCGAGCGGGACCGCGACGGCGACGAGATCGTCGACAAGCTCGTCACCATCAACCGCGTCGCCAAGGTGGTGAAGGGCGGCCGGCGCTTCGCCTTCGCCGCCCTCGTCGTGGTGGGCGACCAGAAGGGCCGCGTCGGCTACGGCGCAGGCAAGGCGCGCGAGGTGCCGGAGGCGATCCGCAAGGCGACCGAGCGGGCCAAGCGCGGCATGATTCGCGTGCCGATGAAGGAGGGCCGCACCCTGCACCACGACGTACACGGCCGCTTCGGCGCCGGCGACGTGGTGCTGCGCAGCGCCTCGGCCGGTACCGGCATCATCGCCGGCGGCCCGCTGCGCGCGGTGTTCGAGACGCTGGGCATCGGCGACGTGGTGGCCAAGAGCCTCGGCAGCCGCAACCCGCACAACATGGTCAAGGCGACGTTCGCCGCCCTGCAGCAATGCGCGAGCCCCCGCTCGGTCGCGGCACGTCGCGGCAAGAAGGTCTCGGACCTGCTCGGCCGCCGGGACGCGGCGCCGACGCCGGCGCTGGCGCCGGAGGTCTCGACGGATGTCTGAGGGAAAGACGGGGCCTGAGGGAAAGACGGGGCCTGAGGGAAAGACCGTGAAAGTGACCCAGATCGCCTCGGCGGCGGGGCGCAAGCCCGGGCAACGCGAGACGCTGATCGGCCTCGGGCTCAACAAGCTGCGTGCCACGCGCGAATTGGAGGACACGCCTTCGGTTCGTGGGATGCTACGCAAGGTGGCGCATCTGGTGCGCGTCGAGGAGCGATCCTGACATGAAGCTCAATGAACTGCGCGACAACGCGGGCTCGCGCCTCAAGTCCAAGCGGCTGGGCCGCGGCATCGGCTCCGGCAAGGGCAAGACGTCGGGCAAGGGCGTGAAGGGCCAGAAGGCGCGCGAGGGCGTGTCGCTGAACGGCTTCGAGGGCGGCCAGCTGCCGATCTACCGGCGGCTGCCGAAGCGCGGCTTCGTCAACCTCTTCCGCAAGGTCTACGCGCCGGTCAATCTCGGCGCGCTGGAGGCCGCGATCGGCGCCGGCCGGCTCGACGCGGGCCGGCCGATCACCGAGACGAGCCTGCGCGAGGCCGGCCTGGTGCGCGGCGGCAAGGTGGCCGGCGTGCGGCTGCTGGCCGAGGGCGAGATCACCCGGCCGCTGACCATCACCGTCTCCGGCGCGTCGGCCGCGGCGGTCGAGGCGGTGCGGAAGGCGGGCGGCACCGTGACCACGACGGTCGCCAGGGCGAATCCTCCCGAGGCCGCGGGCTGACCCAGGGAGACCTGCGGCGCCCTTCGTGATAGAGCCTCGAGGGATTATATGCGGCGAGCGGCAAGGCCATTACCGCGCCTTCTCCCGGAGGGAGAGGAGAGGTGAGGGCCGAGCCGAGACCCTAACTCGACGGGGATGACCCTATGGCCTCTGCGGCCGAACAGCTCGCGGCAAACCTCAATCTCGGAGTGCTCTCGAAGGCGACCGAGCTCAAGCGGCGGATCTGGTTCACCCTCGGCGCGCTGATCGTCTTCCGCATCGGCACCTATATCCCGGTGCCGGGCGTCGACGCCTCGGTGATGGGCGAAATGCTGCGCCAGCACGGCGGCGGCATTCTCGGCATGTTCGACATGTTCACGGGCGGCGCGCTCGGCCGCATGACCGTATTCGCGCTCAACATCATGCCGTACATCAGCGCCAGCATCATCGTGCAGCTGATGTCGGCGGCGGTGCCCTCGCTGGAGGCCCTGAAGAAGGAGGGCGAGTCCGGGCGCAAGCGGCTCAACCAGTATACCCGCTACCTGACCGTGCTGATCGCCATGTTCCAGTCCTACGGCATCGCCGTCGGGCTCGAGAGCATGCGCGGCAGCTTTGGCGCCGCGGTGATCGACCCCGGCTGGTTCTTCCGCCTCTCCTGCATGATCACGCTGGTCGGCGGCACCATGTTCCTGATGTGGGTCGGCGAGCAGATCACGGTGCGCGGCGTCGGCAACGGCACCTCGCTGATCATCATGGCGGGCATCGTCGCCAACCTGCCGCACGCGCTGGCGAACCTGCTGGAGATGGGCCGCACCGGCGCGCTGTCGACCTTCTTCATCCTGGCCTTCCTGGTGATCGCGGTCGCGGTGGTCGCCTTCATCGTTTTCATGGAGCGGGCGCAGCGGCGGATCGTGATCCAGTATCCGAAGCGCCAGGTCGGCACCCGGATGTTCGGCGGCGACTCCACGCATATGCCGCTGAAGCTCAATACGTCCGGCGTGATCCCGCCGATCTTCGCCAGCTCGATCCTGCTGATCCCGGCGACGATCTCGGGGTTTTCGGCGGGCGGCGGCAACGGCTGGCTCGCGGCGATCGCCGCCCAGCTCGCGCATGGGCAGCCGCTCTACATGGCGACGTACGCCGCCATGATCATCTTCTTCTCGTACTTCTACACGGCGGTGGTGTTCAACCCGCAGGAGACGGCGGACAATCTCAAGAAGTACGGCGGCTTCATCCCAGGCATCCGGCCGGGCACCAACACGGCGGAATATTTCGATTACGTGCTGACCCGGCTGACCACGATCGGCGCCCTCTATCTCGCCGCGGTCTGCCTGCTTCCGGAGCTCCTGATCAGCCGCTACGGCGTGCCGTTCTATTTCGGCGGCACGAGCCTCCTGATCATCGTTTCGGTCACGATGGACACTGTCACGCAGATCCAGTCCCACTTGCTGGCGCACCAGTATGAAGGACTGATCCGGAAGGCGCGCATCAAGGGACGCCGGTGAAAGGACGACGGTGAAGCTCATCCTTCTGGGTCCGCCCGGGGCGGGCAAGGGCACGCAGGCGAAGCGGCTGCAGGACCGCTACGGCATCGCCCAGATTTCCACCGGCGACATGCTGCGCGCCGAAGTCGCCGCCGGCTCCGCCATCGGGCGGGAGGCGCGGGCGGTGATGGAATTGGGCGCGCTGGTCTCCGACGACATCATCGTGCGGATGCTCGCATCCCGCGTCGAGCAGCCCGATTGCGGCCGCGGGTTCATCCTCGACGGGTTCCCGCGCACCGTCCCGCAGGCGGAGGCGCTCGACCGGATGCTGGACGAGAAGGGGATGCGACTCGACGCGGTGATCGAGCTCAAGGTGGACGACGCGGCCCTGGTTGATCGCATCGCCGGCCGCTTCACCTGCGCCAAATGCGGCGCCGGCTACCACGATACGTTCAAGCCGACGCACGTGACGGGGAAATGCGACGTCTGCGGCGCGACCGAATTCACCCGCCGGGCCGACGACAACCGTGATACCGTCGCGGCGCGCCTAGACGCCTATCACAGCCAGACCGCGCCGATCCTGCCGCACTACGCGGCGCGCGGCGTGCTCCGCACGGTCGATGGCATGGCGGAGATCGACGATGTCACGCGCCAGATCGAGGCGGTGCTGGACGGGCTTCCGGCGTCCGCCTGACAGGCCGGTCTCGTCGCGCGAATTTGATCCGAGCGCGTTGACAGGGGAGCGGCAGACACTATAGTGCGCGCCTCAAACCCGACCCATATGGCGGGCCATCCTTGCTGACATGTTGAGCCTGGTGGGTCGTTTCGCCCGGCCGGCTCGTTTTGGCCCCGCGGGGCGGACCAAGAACCCGGCGAGCCGGGCGGAGGAGTGACAGGCGTGGCGCGTATTGCCGGCGTGAATATCCCGACCAACAAGCGCGTGACGGTGAGCCTGCGCTATATCTATGGCATCGGGCCATCCAAGGCGCAGGATATTTGCTCAAAGCTGAGCATCCCGGACGATCGCCGGGTGAACCAGCTGACCGATGAGGAAGTGCTGCGGATCCGCGAGATCATCGACCGCGAATACCGGGTCGAGGGCGATCTCAGGCGCGAAGTGGCGATGAACATCAAGCGGCTGATGGATCTCGGCTGCTACCGCGGTCTGCGCCACCGGCGCGGCCTGCCCGTGCGTGGCCAGCGCACGCACACCAACGCGCGTACCCGCAAGGGCAAGGCGGTGGCGATCGCCGGCAAGAAGAAAGTGACGAAGTAGCGTCTGGCCTTCCAGCGACCCTGAGCACGACCCACCGCCACTTGCCCGCTGCTGACGACCCGCGCGGCCACTGACCGAGACAGGACACGAGATATGGCGAGACCCGCCACCGGCACGCGCCCTCGCAAGAAGGAGCGCAAGAACATCATTTCCGGCGTCGCCCATGTCGCGGCGACGTTCAACAACACGATGATCACCATCACCGACGCGCAGGGTAACGCGATCGCCTGGTCGTCCTCGGGAAGCCAGGGATTCAAGGGCAGCCGCAAGTCCACGCCCTATGCCGCGCAGGTCGCCGCCGAGGACGCCGGCAAGAAGGCGCGCGAGCATGGGATGGAAACGCTGGAGATCGAAGTGAGCGGGCCCGGCTCGGGCCGCGAGAGCGCGCTGCGCGCCTTGCAGGCGGTCGGGTTCTCCATCACCACGATCCGCGACATGACGCCCATTCCCCACAATGGATGCCGCCCGCGCAAGCGCCGGCGCGTCTGAACAGAAAGGAGAGGGTTCACCCCCGGGGGTGGCGCGGCGAGGCCGCGCCCGTCCGGGACGATCCCCATTGGCATGAGACACAGCGCGGTTATCCAACGGAACTGGGAATCGCTCATCAAGCCGGAGAAGCTGGACGTCGAGCCCGGCGCCGACCCGTCGCGCACGGCCACCATCGTGGCCGAGCCGCTGGAGCGCGGCTTCGGCATGACGCTGGGCAACGCCATCCGCCGCATCCTGCTGTCGTCGTTGCAGGGAGCGGCGGTGACGTCGGTGCAGATCGACGGCGTGCTGCACGAGTTCAGCAGCATCCCCGGCGTGCGCGAGGACGTCACCGACATCGTGCTCAACATCAAGCAGTTGGCGCTCAGGATGCACGGCGAAGGCCCGAAGCGCATGGCGCTGACGGCGACCGGCCCCGGCGAGGTGCGGGCCAGCCAGATCCAGGCCGGCCACGACATCGACATCATGAACCCCGACCTCGTGCTCTGCACGCTGGACGACGGCGTGCGGCTTGGCATGGAGTTCACGGTCAATCTCGGCAAGGGCTACGTGCCGTCGAGCGCCAACCGGCCGGAGGACGCGCCGATCGGGCTGATCCCGGTGGACGCGATCTATTCGCCGGTGCGCCGCGTGTCGTACAAGGTGGAGCCGACCCGCGTCGGTCAGGTGACGGACTACGACAAGCTGCTGTTGACGGTGGAGACCAACGGCGCCGTGACGCCGGAGGATTCCGTCGCCCTGGCCGCCCGCATCCTGCAGGACCAGTTGCAGCTCTTCATCAATTTCGAGGAGCCGCAGCAGATCCGCCCCGAGGAGGTGCAGGACGACCTGCCGTTCAACCGCAACCTGCTGCGCAAGGTGGACGAACTCGAACTGTCCGTGCGCAGCGCCAACTGCCTGAAGAACGACAACATCGTCTATATCGGCGACCTGGTGCAGAAATCCGAGCAGGAGATGCTGCGCACGCCGAACTTCGGGCGGAAATCCTTGAACGAGATCAAGGAGGTGCTGACCAACATGGGCCTCACGCTCGGCATGACCGTGCCGGGCTGGCCGCCCGAGAACATCGAAGACCTGGCGAAGCGGCTGGAAGAGCCGTTCTGATCCGGCGCACTAGAAGGAAACTGGTTTCATGCGTCACGGTGTTGCCGGCCGGAAGCTCGGCGTCACGTCCAGCCATCGCCAAGCCATGTTTCGCAACATGGCGGTGGCGCTGATCAAGCACGAGCAGATCACCACCACCTTGCCCAAGGCGAAGGAACTGCGGCCGGTCGCCGAGAAGCTGATCACGCTCGGCAAGCGCGGCGGCCTGCACTCGCGCCGCCTCGCCTACGCCCAGCTGCGCGACGGCACGATCGTCACCAAGCTGTTCGACACTCTCGCTGATCGCTACCGCGAGCGCGCGGGGGGCTACACGCGGGTGCTGAAGGCCGGCATCCGCTACGGCGACGCGGCGGACATGGCGGTGATCGAGCTGGTCGACCGCGACCCTTCCGCCAAGGGCCAGGACAGCGGGCCGAAGCAGGAAGCGGATCAGGAGGAGGAGGGGGTCGAGTAGCTGCGGCCCGCCTGATCCAAGCTACACTCAGCGGGCGCCCTCTGATCGCGGGTCAGGGGGCGTAAGCATTGATGGCCAGGGCTCCACGATCTTCACCGCTCGTAGAGTGAGTCACGGGTCCAATGACCGGACCGATGGAAGACCTGTTCGACGCCGGTGGCGAGCAACGGCCGGAGCTGAAATCGGAGAACCGCCCGCTCGCGGACCGGCTGCGCCCGCGCGCTCTCGATCAGGTGGTCGGCCAGGATCACCTGGTCGGCTCCGATGGCGTGCTCACCCGGATGCTGGAGCGCGGTTCCCTCGCCTCGCTGATCCTGTGGGGGCCGCCGGGCGTCGGCAAGACCACCATCGCCCGGCTGCTCGCCGAGCGATCGGGTCTGCACTTCGTTCAGCTCTCGGCGGTGTTCTCCGGGGTGGCCGACCTCAAGCGGGCGTTCGAGGAGGCCGGACGGCGGCGCCGGGCGGGGCAGGGGACGCTGCTGTTCGTCGACGAGATCCATCGCTTCAACCGCGCCCAGCAGGACGGGTTCTTGCCGGTTGTCGAGGACGGGACGGTCACGCTGGTCGGTGCGACCACCGAAAATCCCTCTTTCGCGCTGAACGGGGCGCTGCTGTCGCGCTGCCAGGTGCTGGTGCTGCGGCGGCTCGATGACGCGGCGCTGGAGCTCATCGTCGGCCGCATCGAGGCGGAGGCCGGCCGGCCCCTGCGGTTGCAGCCGGACGCGCGCACGGCGCTGCGGGCGATGGCGGATGGCGACGGCCGCTACGTCATCAACATGGCCGAGCAGGTGCTGGCGTTGCCGGCCGACGCCGCGTCGCTCGATGCACCGGCGCTGTCCGCGCTGCTCGCGCGCCGCGCCGCGCTCTACGACAAGGATCGCGAGGAGCACTACAATCTGATCTCCGCGCTGCACAAATCGCTGCGCGGATCGGACCCGGACGCCGCACTCTACTGGTTCGCCCGGATGCTGAACGGCGGCGAGGATCCGCGCTACATCGCCCGCCGACTGGTCCGCTTCGCCGCCGAGGATGTCGGCATGGCCGATCCGCAGGCGCTGCCGCAGGCACTGGCGGCGTGGGAGACCTACGAACGGCTGGGCAGTCCGGAAGGCGAGCTGGCGATCGCGCAGGCGGTGGTCTATCTCGGCACCGCGCCGAAATCGAACGCGCTGTACACCGCGCTCGGCGCGGCGCGGTCGGCGGCGAAATCCACCGGCAGCCTGATGCCCCCCGCGCATATCCTCAACGCGCCGACCAAGCTGATGAAGGACCTCGGCTACGGCGCCGGCTACGCCTACGACCACGCGACGGAGGACGCCTTCTCCGGCCAGAACTACTTTCCCGACGAGATGCGCCGGCAGAATTTCTATCGCCCGGCCGATCGCGGTTTCGAGCGCGAGATCGGCAAGCGTCTCGCGCACTGGGCCAGTCTGCGCGAGGAGCGCGGCGAGTGAGCGTGCAGACGCGGATCGTGAGCGAGGACGAGGCGGATATCCGCCTCGACCGCTGGTTCCGCCGACATTTTCCCGCCGTGACGCAGGGTGCGATCCAGAAATTCTGCCGCACCGGGCAGGTCCGCGTGGACGGCAAGCGCGCCGAGGCGGCAACACGGCTCGCATCGGGCCAGGCCGTGCGGGTGCCGCCGGTCCCGGCGGCGCCCGAGCCGGCACCCCGCTTCGCGATGCGGCTCGATGCGCGGGCGCAGGCGGAGCTGGAGGGGACCGTGCTCTACCGCGACGATCAGCTCATCGTAATCAACAAGCCGCCCGGCCTGCCGGTGCAGGGCGGGCCGGGCATCACCCGGCATCTCGACGGAATGCTCGACGCTTTGCGCTTCGGCGCCGGCCGGCCTCGGCTGGTGCATCGGCTGGATCGCGACACGTCGGGGGTTCTGGTGCTGGCGCGCACGCCGGGCAGTGCTGCGAAGCTCGCCGCCGCGTTTCGCGGCCGCGCCATGGAGAAGATCTACTGGGCGGTGGTCGCCGGCCGGCCCGTGCCGGTGGAGGGACGCATCGACCTGCCGCTGGTCCGCATCGGCGGCGCGCGCGGCGAGCGTACCATGCCGGCCGACCGCGACGACCCCGAGGCGGCGCGCGCGATCACCGACTACCGCACCTTGGACAATGCGGCGCAGAAGCTCGCCTGGCTGGAATTGCGGCCGCTCACCGGACGCACCCACCAGCTCCGGGTGCATTGCGTGGCGATCGGCGCGCCGATTCTCGGCGACGTGAAATACGCCGAGCCCGACCAGAATGATGCCGGCTCCGCGCTGGTGGCGGGTCTGTCGGATCGGCTCCATCTCCACGCCCGGGCGCTGCGCCTGCCGCATCCCGCGGGCGGAACGGTGATGGTCGAGGCCGACCTGCCCCCCCATATGCGCGAGACGTTTCAGACGCTGGGTTTCGCGGCGCCCGTCGGGCGCGCGCCGCAGCGTTCGCGCTGATCGCGAAGGGGGATACCGAGGGCATGGCGGATGCGAAACCGCGTCGTCGCGGGCGAGTGCTACGGGTTCTGCTGATCATCGTCGCCATCATCATCCTGGTCCCGCTGGCCGGGCTGGCGGCGTTTGCCCTCACCTTCGACCCCGATAGCGCGAAGCCGCGCATCGAGCAGGCGGTGAAGCAGGCGACCGGCCGGGATCTCGCGCTGAACGGGCGCCTCGGACTCAAATGGTCGCTCTGGCCGACCCTGGAGGCGACGGACGTCGCGCTGGCCAACGTCGCGGGAGGATCCCGCCCGCAGATGATCACCCTGGACCGGCTGGAGGCTCAGGTCGCGTTGTTGCCGCTATTGAGCCGCCGCGTGGAGATCGACCGGCTGGTCCTGGTTCGCCCCGACATCCTGCTCGAGACCGACGCGCAAGGCCGCCCGAACTGGCGGTTCGGGCCGGAGGTGCCGGGCCAGCCCTTGCCCGGCCAAAAGGAAGCGCCGCGCCAGCCCGCTGCCCCGCTGGCGCTGAGCGTGCAGGACGTGGAGGTCGAGGACGGCACCGTCACCTGGCGCGACGGCCGGACGGGCCATAGCGATAGCCTCGAACTGAACCGGCTCACCGCGAAGGCGAAATCGGCCGACGCTCCCGTGACCGTCTCGGCGCAGGCATCGTATCGCGCCACGCCATTCCAGCTCGACGGCGATGTCGGCCCGATCGCGCGCTTGCAGGACCAAGCCTCGACCGCGCCGTGGCCCGTCCGCCTGACCCTCGGCGTGGCCGGCGCCAAGCTCGCGGTGGATGGCGCCATCACCCAGCCGATCCAGGGTCGCGGCTACAAGGGGAAGCTCACAGCCTCTATCCCGGACCTGGCCGCGCTGGCGCCGCTCCTGCCCCGCGCCAAGTTGCCGCCGCTGCGCGACGTGACCGTGACGGCCGAGGTCGCCGATACCGGCGGCAAGCTGCCGCAGGTCAATGCGCTGACGGGCCATGTCGGGCCGTCCGATCTCGGCACCCTGGCCGCCGGCCTCAAGCTCACCCGGCTCGATCTGGGGGCTCCCGCGATGGACCAGCCCGTGAAGCTCGCCGCCGAGGCTAGCATCGGCGCCGCGCCGGCGACGCTGTCCGGCTCTCTGGGCGCGCCGGAGCTACTCATTCCGGGCGGCAAGACCGGCATCTATCCCGTTGACATATCTGCATCCTCTGGCGCGGCTCATCTCTCGGCCAAGGGTGGCATTGCCGATGTTCGCAAACTCTCCGGCGTCGATCTCGCGCTGGTCGCGCACGCGCCGGATCTCGCGGCCTACTCATCCTTGGCGCGCCGCCCGCTTCCAGCGCTCCACGACGTCGATTTCCAGGGGCGGCTCTCCGACGGACCGGGCGGGCTGGCGAAATCGGCGGTGCTGCGTGAAGCCAAGCTCACATTGCCGGAGGCCGATCTCGCCGGAGACGCCACCTTGGGCTATGGCGGCCGCCCCTCGTTGCAGGCCACGCTGACCGCGCAACGTATCGACGTGGATGCGCTCCTCGCGGCGCTGGCCGGACCCACGCCTGGCCCCGCGCAGGGAGCGGCCACGCCGCCGACCCCTCCTTCGCCACCGGCCCCCCCTTCGCCACCGGCCCCGACCGGCCGGCCCGCTGCTCCCCGGGAAGCCTCCGGCCGGGTCTTCTCCGACAAGCCGCTACCCTTCGCAGCCTTGCGCGAAGCCGACGCAGACCTGCGGCTGAAGGTCGGCACCTTGCGCACCGGCGGCGTCGACTACCGCGACATCTCCGGCCATCTGACGCTGGCGGCGGGGCGGCTGAGCGTCGATCCGTTCGGCGGGCAGCTTCCGGCCGGACGGCTGGATGGGCGCCTCACGGCTGATGCAGGACAGCCGAGCCCGCCCGTCAGTCTCGTCCTGCACGGGCCGGGTCTGCAGCTTGGGTCGTTGCTGGTGCTGCTGGGCTTGCCCGCCGAGGCGCGCGGAGCCGTGGACATCGACGCCGATTGGCACGGGTCGGGGCAGTCGGCGCACGCCCTGGCGGCCAGCGCCGACGGGCATCTCGGGGTCGCGTTGGTCAACGGCGAGATCGACAACCGGCTGCTGTCGTCCACGCTCGGCCAGGTGTTGCAGCACGCGCGTCTGCCCGACCTCACGGCGCGCCCCGGCGTGACGCCGGTACGCTGCCTCGCACTTCGGTTGGACGCGCAGCACGGCGTTGCCGACGTGCGCGCGCTGCTGCTGGACACCAGTTTGTTTTATATAGAAGGCAATGGCTCGATGAACCTGGGCGACGAGACGTTGGCGCTGCGCCTTCGCCCGCTGGCCCGGCTGGGCGGAACCGGCGTCATCGTGCCGCTCAAGGTTCAGGGTCCGTTCCGCAATCCGAAGGTCGAGGTGGACGCCACGGGTGCCGCGACCGAGGCCGCCGGGATCGCCGCGCAGGCGGCGCGCAACCCGCAACTGGGCGTCATCATCGGCGCGCTGGGGGGAGATCGGATGGTGCGCGGCGCCGGGAGCGACGATTGCGCCCGCGACCTCGCACTGGCCCGGGGCGGCCGGGCCGGGCCGGTGCCGGCGGCGGCGCCCGCCCCCGCCGCCGCGCCCGCCGAGAAGCCGAAGGCGCCGAAGCCGGCCGACATCTTGCGCCGACTGTTGCGCTGACCGCTGGGAGAGGGAGGGTGAAGCGCTTCTGGGACCACGCCAGCATCGCGCCCGCTGGGGCGGGGTTCACCATCCTGCTCGACGGCAAGCCGATGCGCTTGCCGGGGGCCGCGACGCTGGAGGTCGCCTCCGAAGCACTGGCGCGGTCCATCGCGGCGGAATGGCAGGCGGCGGGGGGCGGCAAGGGCGGCGACATGTCGTTCGCCGACGCGCCGCTCACCAGGCTCGCCGGCACCGCCCAGGAGCGTGTAGCACCCGATCCCGCGCCGATCGTCGACGCCCTGGCCCGCTACGCCGAGAATGACCTGCTCTGCTATCGCGCCGAGAGCCCGCCCGCGCTGGTCCATCGGCAAGCGCGGGAGTGGCAGCCTTGGCTCGATTGGGCGGCGCTGACCTACGATGCGCCGCTCAAGGTCACGACTGGCGTGGTCCGCGTGCCGCAGGATCCCCAGGCGTTGCGAGCACTCCGGCGGGCCGTGGCCGCGCTGGACGTGGACACATTGGCCGCCCTCGGGGTGGCGGTGCCCGCACTGGGCAGTCTCGTGCTCGGCCTCGCCTTGGCCGAGCGGCGGCTCGACGCGGCGGCAGCGCACCGGCTGGCCGCGCTCGACGAGCTGTTCCAGGCCGAGTTCTGGGGCGTCGATGAGGAGGCCGAGCGCCGCCGCCGCGCGATCGCCGCCGACATCGACGTCGCTGCCCGGTTCATGGAGCTCGCGCGCCGATGAAAGCCAAGCGTCTGATCATCGCCGGCCGTGTGCAGGCGGTCGGTTTCCGGCAATGGATGGTGGAGACAGCGGCGAAGCTCGGCGTGGCCGGCTGGGTCCGCAACCGCGCGGACGGCACGGTCGAGGCCGTGATCGACGGCGACACCGCCGCGGTCGAGGAAATGGTCCGCGCCTGCCGCCGCGGGCCGCGCCTCGCGCAGGTCGACCGCATCGACGAGGAGCTTGTCGACCCGCCGGAAGGGCCGGGGTTCCGGGCTCTTCCGGATGGCTGACGGGCTGGCGGCCACCCACGATCCGTGGAACAGCGTCAGCGACTCGGACCGTGCCGTGTCGCTGCGCCACGGGAACGGAAGAACGCGGCTAACGATCTGCAAGGGCCGGCAAGGTTAATCAAGGCATCAACTTGTTCTTGACAAGGCGATTAACTAACACTATAGTCCTCCCCATGTCCGCCGCCGCCCCACCCCAACCCGCAACCGGCCTCGTCCCCCGCTTCGCCCTGTTCATCGGGGTGATGAAGCGGTGCATGGCGGACGGCATCGACTGGCGCCGGCGGCAGGGCACGCTGGGCTCGCTCGGGCTGATCGCGGGGCCGCTGTGGAACTATCTCTCCCACACCCTGCGGCGCTTCGCCGCGCTGCACGCGCGCTTCGCCGCCGGCAGGCTCCCCCCGGCCGGGGCGCGGCGCGCGCCGCGCCCGGCCCCGCGCGCGACCGCCCCGCTGGACCACCCCGCGCCCGACACCAACAACCCCGCGCCCGAGACCGCCGCGCCGGAGACCGCCGCGCCCGAGACCGCCGCGCCGGCGCCCCCGCCGGCCATTCCGCGCGGGCCGGTGTTCCTCGAGTATGGCATGGGAGGTTCCGCCTCCCACCTGCGGGAACTGCTCGACGAGCCCGAGATGCGGGCGTTCCTCGCCGCCTCGCCGCAAGCGCGGCGGATCCTGCGGCCGCTGTGGCGCAGGCTCTCCGCCGATCCGCTGCCCGAGGCGCTGTACCGCACCCGGTTTCCTGGACACAAGGTTGCTGTTAAGCGGCGGCCTGCATGACGGCCTGGTGCCAGGCTGTTCTCGCATCAGTCGGACTGCGCAAGCCGTTCTTCTCGATCAGCCACGCGGCGTTGTAGCGGGCGACGAAGTTGCGGACGGCGTCACGGACCTCGTCGATGGTCTGGTAGATCCGGCCATGCACGATCTGCTCCTTGAGGGTGCGGAAGAAACGCTCGATGACACCATTGGTCTCGGGCTCGCCGACGAACGCATAGCTGGGGGTCATGCCCCAGAAGCGGATCTGATTGTGAAAGTGGTCGGCGAGGAACGCGCTGCCGTGGTCGTGCCGCAGCGCCACGCCGCGCGCCGCGCTGGGGCTGACCTGGCCGAACGCATTGCGGACCGCCATGCCGACGGCCTGCACGGCGGCGTAGCGATCACCGCGCTTGGCAACGTGCCAGCCCAGTGCTTCGGCGTTCCAGTGCTCGACAACGCCGAACAGCCAGACCTTACCGTCCTGGACGGTGATGATCTGGGTCGCGTCAGTCGCCCACATGATGTTCGGCGCCTCGGTGATGATGTGACGATCGTGCGGCGTGTCGTCGCGCGTGCGGGCACGGTGCGGCGACAGCAGGGCGTTCTCACGCATCAATCGCAGCACCCGTTTGCGCGCGACCCGGATGCCGTCCATCACCCGCAGCCTAGCCCACACCTTGCGATGACCCTCACCGTGCCAGGGCGAGCGGGCGAGATCGGCGCGGATCGCCGCCAGCAGGGCATCGTCGGACACCACCGGCTTCGGTCCGCGGCGCTGCGCCGGGATTGGCGTCGTTGTGTCGGCCCGCTGCCGGTCAGCGTAGAACGACGACCGCGGCAGGTCCCAGATCCGGCAGACCTGGGCGATGCCGTAGCGGCGGCCGGTGGTCGGGGAAATCGCCGCCGCCATCACCGCGACCTCCTGCGGCCCAAAGGGCCAGGGCGCTCGATGCGAGAGCGCAGCAGCTCGTTCTCGATGCTCAGCTCGCCGATCCGCTGCATGGCCGTGGCGAGCTCACCACTCGCCGCATCCGTCTCGCGTTCCTTCAACGCGCCATCCAGCGCGGCTTCGGCCTTCTGCCGCCAGCGCTCGAGCTTGTAGAGCGGCACGCCGAGCTCGCGCGAGAGATCCTCGGCGGCCTCACCCCGCAGCAGGCGAAGCACCACCTCGCGCTTGCGGCTCACGCTCCAGCGTTGGCCCGGCGCCAGCGGCCCACTCGGAGCCCACCCCGCCGCCGCGCCGTTGTGGCCTGTGGACAGCGCGGACGGGCTCCGCCCGCCCTCGTTGCCCACAGGCCCATCAGCCACATCATTTCGCATGATCCTGTTCATTCTGGACTTCACCATATCTGCCTCCGGTCGGACAAATCGGTGTCCAGAGAAATCGGGGGCAGCTCAGCTGCCCGAGGCGCTGCGCCCGCCGCCGAGGCCGCGCCGGCCGCGCCAAGCGAAGCCATCCCCGGCCGAGCGGCCCCGCCGGGCACCGCCCGAGGCGGCGCGGAACGCGCCGGCCAAGCGCGCCGCATGGCCGCATCCCGTGTCGCTGTGGTCCGACCCCGCCCCGGGGGCCGCGCCGGAGCCGCCGCTGCCCGCCTGGCGAAAGCCGCCCTGGCCGGACTGACGGCGGAATGAATTCCGCTCTGCGGACCGACGGCGCGGTCCTCGCATGTCGTAAATGTTGCGAATGATCGGCTTACGTCCGGTGACGGCACGCTTGCGCGGCCGCTTCCCCGAACACCTCCTCCCACGCCGCCCGCAGCGCAGCGTCCGTTTCCGCCATCGTCGCGGGGATGCCGAGGGCGTGCAGGCTGGTGACGCCGTGCTCGGTGATGCCGCAGGGAATGATGCCGGCGTAATGCGACAGGTCGGGCTCGACGTTCAGCGCGATGCCGTGCCAGCTCACCCAGCGGGAGACCCGCACGCCAATGGCGGCGACCTTGGCCTCGGTGCCGGCGGCGGGGTCGGCGACCCAGACGCCGACCCGCCCGTCGCGCCGCTCGCCGCGCACGTCGAAGCGGTCGAGCGTCCGGATCAGCCATTCCTCCAGCCCCCACACGAAGCAGCGCACGTCGCGCGCCTTCACCCGCCCGTGCGCGCGCTCCAGGTCCAGCATGACGTATGCGGTGCGCTGGCCAGGGCCGTGATAGGTCCACTGGCCGCCGCGCCCGGCGGCGAAGGTGGGAAAGCGGGCGGGGTCGGTCAGCTCCTCGGGGCGCGCCGAGGTGCCGGCGGTGTAGAGCGGCGGGTGCTCGACCAGCCAGACCAGCTCGCCCTCGGTCCCGGCGCGGATCGCGGCGATCCGTTCCCGCATCGCGGCGAGCGCGTCGGGGTAGGGGGTCGGCCCCTCCGCGATCCGCCATTCCGGCCCGAGACGAGTGATTGATGCCGTCCCGCTCATCCGCTATACCCCGCCGCCTTGAGCCCCGCGATGCGGTCGTGGCGGAATGGTAGACGCGCAAGCTTGAGGTGCTTGTGGGGGAAACCCCGTGGAAGTTCGAGTCTTCTCGACCGCATTCCCCTGATCCGATGCTGTGTTGCGACGGCTCCGTTGCCAGTCCGGCCCGGGCCGCTCATCCTGCCCGCTGAGCGGGAGGGACATGGCGATGGACGAGGATTTCCGGAAGGCGGCGCTCGACTATCATCGCCTGCCACGGCCCGGGAAACTGCAGGTCGAGCCGACCAAGCGCATGGCGACGCAGCACGACCTGGCGCTCGCCTATTCGCCCGGCGTCGCGGCCGCCTGCGAGGCGATCGTCGCGGACCCGTTCGCCGCCTACGACTACACCGCGCGCGGCAATCTGGTGGCCGTGATCTCCAACGGCACGGCCGTGCTGGGGCTCGGCAATATCGGCCCGCTTGCCGGCAAGCCGGTGATGGAGGGCAAGGCGGTCCTGTTCAAGAAATTCGCCGGGATCGACGTGTTCGACGTCGAGGTGGACGCGCAGGACCCCGATCGCTTCTGCGACGTGGTGGCCGCACTCGAACCCACCTTCGGCGCGATCAACCTAGAGGACATCAAGGCGCCGGAGTGCTTCGCGGTCGAAGCCAAGCTCCGCGCCCGCATGAACATCCCGGTGTTCCACGACGACCAGCACGGCACCGCGATCACCGTCGCCGCCGCCGTGCGAAATGGGCTGACCTTGCAGGGCAAGAACCTCGGCGACGTGCGGCTGGTCACGTCCGGCGCGGGCGCGGCGGCGCTTGCCTGCGTCGATCTGCTGATCCAGATGGGGCTGCCGCCCGAGAACGTGACGCTGACCGACGTGAAGGGCGTGGTGCATCAGG
Source organism: uncultured Alphaproteobacteria bacterium (assembly GCA_963795435.1). GTDB lineage: Bacteria > Pseudomonadota > Alphaproteobacteria > Acetobacterales > Acetobacteraceae > JAFKFI01. The sequence continues at coordinate 209,740 of CAWCHV010000003.1, read as the reverse complement.
GGCGACCCGATCTTGACGCCCATCTCGCCCGCTACGCGCGGGCGACCGAGGCGCGCACGCTGCATGACGTGTTGCCGGGCTCAGACGTGTTCCTCGGCCTCTCCGCGCCGCGCGTGCTGAAGCCCGAATGGCTCGGCCTGTTCGCGAAAAACCCGCTGATCCTCGCCCTGGCCAATCCCGAACCCGAAATCCTGCCGGAAGCGGTGCGCGCGGTGCGCCCGGACGCGATCATCGCCACGGGGCGCAGCGACTACGCCAACCAGGTCAACAACGTGCTGTGCTTTCCCTTCATCTTCCGGGGTGCGTTGGACGTGCGGGCGACCGAGATCAACGAGGCGATGAAGCTCGCCGCCGTGGAGGCGATCGCGGAGCTGGCGCGGATCGAGGCGAGCGAGGTGGTCGCCGCCGCGTATGGCGGGTCGGCGCCGGTGTTCGGCCCCGACTACATCATCCCCAAGCCGTTCGATCCCCGCCTGATCCTGCAGATCGCGCCGGCCGTCGCGCGCGCCGCGATGGAGAGCGGCGTCGCGCGCCACCCGATCCGCGATTTCGACGCCTACCGGGAGGATCTGGAGCGTTTCGTCTACCGCTCCGGCCAGCTCATGCGGCCGGTGTTCGAGGCCGCCAAGAAGGCGCCCAAGCGCATCGTTTACGGCGAGGGCGAGGACGAGCGGGTGCTGCGCGCGGTGCAGACCCTGGTGGACGACAACATCGCCGAGCCCATCCTGCTCGGCCGCCGCGCGGTGATCGAGCGGCGGGTGCGCGAGATGGGGTTGCGGATGGACTTGCACGAGACGGTGCGCGTGCTCGACCCGACGCAGGATGCCGCGGCGTTCACCTCGCTGATCGCGGATTACCAGTTGCTCGCCGGACGCCGGGGCGCGCCGCCCGACGCGGCGGCGCGGCGGGTCGGCACGCGCAGTTCGGTGGCGGCGGCGATGCTGCTGCACGCGGGCCTCGCGGACGCGGCGATCTGCGGCGGCACCGGCAATTGGTGGCGGCAGATCCAGTACGTGCTGCCGATCATCCCGCGCTGCGGCGGGGCGTCGCGGGTCTACGCGCTGTCCTGCCTCATCCTGCAGGGCGGCGCGCTGTTCGTCTGCGACACGCACATGATGGTCGACCCGACGGCCGAGCAGATCTGCGAGATGACGATGCTGGCCGCCGAGGCGGTGCGCGGCTTCGGCATCACCCCGAAGGCGGCGCTGCTGTCGCATTCGAGCTTCGGCGCCAGCGATACCGACAGCGCCCGCAAGATGCGCCGGGCGCTGGCGATGATCCGGGCGCAGGCGCCGAAACTGGAGATCGACGGCGAGATGCACGCCGACGCGGCGCTGTCCGAGGCGATCCGCGACCGCGCGGTGCCCGATAGCCGCCTGACCGGCACCGCCAACCTGCTGGTCATGCCTACGCTCGACGCGGCGCATATCGCCTTCAACCTGCTGAAGGCGGCGGCCGACGGACTGCCCATCGGGCCGATGCTGCTCGGCATGTCGAAGCCGATCCACGTGCTGGTCCCGAGCGTGACGGCGCGCGGCATCGTCAACCTGAGCGCACTGTCGGTGCTCGCCGCGCAGGCCCTGGACGCGCCATCCGCCGGGGCGCCCGAGGCGGCCGCGAAAGGGCTGGCGGCGGTCTGATGCCCGCATGATCTGGCTGCTGCTCGGGGCGCTGGCGCTGTTTCTGCTGCTGGGCGGCCTGCGGGCGTTCGAGCGCGCCTCGATCACCAGCATCAAGTCGCTGCTCGCCTGGATCGCGGCGCTCGGCGGGCTCAGCCTGACCCTGCTGCTGATCCTGTCCGGGCGCGGCCCGCTGGCCTTTTTCGCGCTCAGCCTGTTGTATCCGCTGATCCGCGAGCACTGGCTCGCCCGGCGATCCAGGGTCGGCGCGGGCACGCCGCCGCCCGGATCGGGAAGCGCGAATCCGAGCGGCCCGATGAGCTTGGCGGAGGCCTACGAAGTGCTTGGCTTGAAGCCCGGAGCGGGCGAAGCTGAGATCCAAGATGCATACCGCCGTCTGATGCGCGCCGCTCACCCGGACAGCGGCGGGTCCGACTGGCTGGCGGCGCGGATCAATCAGGCGCGGGATATTCTCCTTGGCAAAACTGGCCGGCGCCGGTGAACGACAAGGCCGAGGCAGGCGTTTGTTGTTGAACGCGCGAGGGCATGGCAGGGCTGCGAGAACGGTGGGAAAGTCCCGCGATACCGGATCGATCGAAAGGGAAAATCAAACATGATCAAGCCTTTGCGAAAGGCTGTTCTGCCCGTCGCGGGTCTCGGCACGCGATTCCTGCCGGCCACCAAGGCGACCGCCAAGGAGATGCTGCCGGTGGTGGACAAGCCGCTGATCCAGTACGCGGTGGAGGAGGCGCGGGCGGCGGGGATCGAGCAGTTCTGTTTCGTGACCGGGCGTGGCAAGACCGCGCTGGTCGAGCATTTCGACGTCGCCTTCGAGCTCGAGCAGAACCTCAGGGAGCGTGACAAGCAGGCCGAGCTCGATCTCCTGCGGGATATGGCGATCGAGCCCGGCTCCATCGTCACGGTGCGCCAGCAGGAGCCGCTCGGCCTCGGCCACGCGATCTGGTGCGCGCGCGCCTTCATCGGCGAAGATCCGTTCGCCATCCTGCTGCCCGACGACCTCGTGCTGGCCGACACGCCCTGCCTCGAGCAGCTCGCCCGGGCGTACCGGCAGACCGGCGGCAACGTCGTCGCGGTCACCGAGGTGCCGCGCGAGCAGACCAACCGCTACGGCATCCTGCGGATCGGCAAGGACGATGGCCGCCTGGTCGAAGTCACCGGGCTGGTGGAAAAGCCCGCGCCCAAGGACGCGCCGTCGAATCTGTCGATCATTGGCCGCTACGTGCTGCTGCCCGAGGTGATCGACCATCTCGCGCGCATGGAGCGCGGCGCCGGCAACGAGGTGCAGCTCACCGACGGCATGGCCCGGATGATCGGCAACTCGCCGTTCCACGGCCTGCGCTACGAGGGCCGCAGGTTCGATTGCGGCGACAAGGTCGGCTTCCTGGAAGCGCAGATCGCCTTCGCGCTGAAGCGCGACGACATGGCGCCGGCCGTGCGCGCCTTCCTCAAGACCTACATCAAAGATTGCATCTGAGAGCGGGACCGCGATGCCCTTCACCCATCAATTCGACCCGACCGTGCTGCGCGAATACGACATTCGCGGCATCGTCGGCCGCACCCTGCATCCCGCCGACGCCTTCGCCATCGGCCGCTGTTTCGGCAGCGTGGTGGCGGCCGAGGGCGGCCGGACCGTCGCCGTCGGCTATGACGGAAGGCTCTCCAGCCCCGACCTCGAGCCGCATCTGGTCGAAGGGCTCAAGGCGAGCGGCATGGAGGTGGTGCGGATCGGGCGCGGTCCCACGCCGATGCTGTATTTCGCGGCCACCACTCTGAAGACCGACGGCGCGGTGATGGTGACGGGCAGCCATAACCCGCCGGACTATAACGGCTTCAAGATGATGCTCGGCCGCAAGCCGTTCTTCGGCGCGCGCATCCGCGCCATCGGCGAGATGGCGGCGAGCGGCCTGGTTGTGCCCGAAGCCGCCGGCTCCGACCGCGCGGTCGACGTGACGCACAACTACGTCGCCCGCCTTGCGTCCGACTGGGACGGCGGCGACCGGTTGCTGAAAGTGGTCTGGGACAATGGCAACGGCGCGGCGGGCGAGGTGCTGCAGCAGCTCGTCGCGGGCTTGCCGGGCGAGCATTTCGTCCTCAACGCCGCGATCGACGGGCATTTTCCCGCGCATCACCCCGACCCGACGGTGCCAAAAAACCTCGAACAGCTCATCGCCGAGGTGCACGCGGAGAAGGCCGATCTCGGCATCGCTCTCGACGGCGACGCCGACCGCATCGGCGTGGTGGACGACAAGGGCCAGATCATGTTCGGCGACCAGCTCATGGTCGTGCTCGCGCGCGACGTGCTGCGCGAAAATCCGGGCGCCACGATCGTCGCAGACGTGAAGGCGAGCCAGGTGCTGTTCGACGAGATCGCGCGCGCCGGCGGCAAGCCGCTGATGTTCAAGACCGGCCACAGCCTCATCAAGGCGAAGATGGCCGAGATCGGCTCGCCGCTCGCCGGCGAGATGTCGGGCCACATCTTTTTCGCCGACCGCTGGTACGGCTTCGACGACGCGCTGTACGCCGCGGTGCGCCTGCTCGGCATCGTCGCCCGCATGGAGGGCTCGCTGTCGGCGGTGCGCGACGCGCTGCCGCATGTTGTCAACACGCCGGAGCTGCGTTTCGACTGCGACGACACGCGCAAGTTCCAGGTGATCGAGGAGGTCGCGGCGCGGCTGAAGAAGGCGGGCGCCAAGGTCGCGGACATCGACGGCGTTCGCGTGCTGACCGACGACGGCTGGTGGTTGCTGCGCGCTTCCAACACCCAGGCCGTGCTGGTGGCGCGCGCCGAGGCAAGGGACGCGGCGGGATTGGAGCGGCTGAAGCAGGCGCTCGTCACGCAATTGGAGGCGTCGGGCCTAGTGGCGCCGGATTTCTCCGGCAGTCACGCGGGGCATTGAGCAGTTCCCTCTCCCCGCTTGGGGGAGAGGGTTAGGATGAGGGGTGCCGCTCGCCTGAATCGTGGTGGTGCGAACCCCCTGACCCCGGCCCTTGATCTGCTCTTCGCAGCTCAAGCCCCCAAGGGGGAGAGGGGGAAGATGCGCCCGCGCCGCTGAACGGCCCACTCGCCTCCGGCTGCTCACGAAGATCCTTCCGAAATTGCATTATTGGGAATGCCCACCTTATACCAGGACTCTCTGATTCAGTACCCATGCGCCCAGTCTCGCAGCCCAAGGGACATGATTCTCCAAGGTTGATCGACGAGTTTGTTCCAGGCGTCGCAGCAATGGTCGACCAGGTTGTCGTAGCAGGTGAACACTCGGTTGGAGAGCCAGTTGTCGCGCATGAACTCCCACACGTTCTCTTGCGGGTTCAGCTCTGGGCATTTGGCGGGCAGCGACACGATTGTGAGGTTGTCGGGCACGACGAGCTTCTCGGACGTGTGCCATCCGGCTTGATCGACAAGAAGCGCCGCGTGCCGTCCGGGCGCGACCTGCGCCGAGATCGCCGCCAGATGCAGGCCCATCGCCTCGGTGTTGCACCAGGGCAGGATCAGGCCGACGCTCTTGCCCTCTTTGGGGCAGATGGCACCGAAGATGTAGGTCGAGGCCGTGCGCTGGTCGTGTGGGGCGGATGGCCGGGTGCCGCGTTTCGCCCATCGTCGCGTGATCTTGTTTTTCTGACCGATGCGCGCTTCATCGCCGAACCAGATCTCTACATCGCCGGGAGCGACGCCCTTCTGGCGCGCGATCGCGTCCAGCTGCGCGGGGAAGCTTTTTTAAAAGCCTCGATGGCGCCCTCGGCCTGCGCGTGATGACGCGGACGCGCGGACAGCTTGCGATACCCCATCGCGCGCAGCTCGCGGCCGAGCGTCTGCTTGGCGATGGTGACCTGGAACTCGTCCCAGACCCATTGGCACAGGTCGATGATGCGCCAACGCACCACGCCATGAATCGCGGGGATCGGCCCGCTCTCGATCATCTCGGCCAGCGCCGCGCGGTGCCTGTCGTTCAGCCGCGACGGCTGACCGGGCGCCTTGCGATCGACCAGGCCGTCCGGGCCATGGGTGTTGAGCTTGACCACCCAGTCGCGCACGATCTGCAACGTCACACCGCCGATCCGGGCCGCCTCCGTGCGGCTCGCACCATCGTAGATCGCCGCCAACGCCAGCAATCGCCGCGCCTGCGGACCGTCCTTGCTCCGGCGGGCAGCGGACCGCAGCTGCGACGCATCAAAATCGGCCCGAAGCGGGATCGGCATGGCGAACTCCTGCGTTCGCCGTCTTAAATCAGAACGCCGCCGCGTCGGGGAAGCCCCTCGAGTCACAATCTCGAAGCCTTGGTATAACTTGGGCAGAAGCCGAGCCGTGCCGTCGCCGCCCTCTAATCTAGGGAAGAAAGACGAATCATGCGCAGGGACGTGGAATTCAAAGCCGAGGGTGGTGTGACGCTCAGGGGTTGGCATTACCTGCCGGACTCGCGCCCGGGCAAGCGGCCGACCATCGTGATGGCACACGGCTACTCCGCGGTGAAGGAGATGTATCTCGACCGCTTCGGCGAGAGCTTCGCGGCGGCCGGTCTGGCGTCGGTCGTGTTCGACAACCGCAATTTCGGCGCCAGCGATGGCGAGCCTCGCCAGGAAATCGATCCTTGGCAGCAGATACGCGACTACCGGGACGCGATCACCTTTGCCGAGACGCTCGGCGAGACCGACCCAGGCCGTATCGGGATTTGGGGATCGAGCTACAGCGGGAGCCATGTTTTGGTCCTCGGTGCGATCGACCGGCGGGTAAAATGCGTGGTCTCACAGGCGCCGCTGATCTCCGGCCACGACAATATCCGCCGGCTCGTCCGGGCGGACTTCGTCGCGGGGTTCCAGCGCATGTTCGAGAACGACCGCCGCTCTCGTTATGCGGGCAATCCGCCGGCGATGGTTCCCGTGGTTTCGGAAGATCCCGCCGGACCGGCGGCGCTGGCAACCGCCGATTCGTGGACGTGGTTCACCGAGACCGGACGCCTCCGGGCGCCAGCGTGGAAGAACGAAGTGACGCTGCGGTCTGTCGAGATGGTGTGCGAGTACGAGCCCGGCAACTATATCGGGTTCATCAGTCCAACCCCGCTCTTGCTGATCGTCGCGTTGGACGACCACCTCACGGTGGCCGACGCCGCGCTCGCCGCCTACGAGCGCGCGCTCGAGCCCAAGCAACTTGTCACCCTGAAGGGCGGCCATTTCGACGTCTACGGGGCCGGCTTTGACCAGAGTTCGGCAGCGGCAACGAAATGGTTCGTTCAGCATCTCGGACCGGCCTGAGCCACGCCGGAGCAAGTCCGCCCTGGATTGACAGGTTCGCGTTCATGCGCCGCTAATCGAGCGCCATTTCGTCGCGGGGCGCAGCATGAACCAGATCTCCCGGTCGGACGCGGTCGCCCGCGCGCGCGAGGTCGCGCCGATCATCGCCGCCGAGGGCGACGCGATCGAGCGCGCCGGCCGCCTCACGGCGCCCGTGCTCGACGCCCTGCACGAGGCGCGGCTGTTCCGCATGTTGCTGCCGCGCGCCTTCGGCGGCGACGAGGTGCATCCCGTCGAATACGCCCGCGCCGTCGAGGAGATCAGCCGACACGACGGCTCGACCGGGTGGTGTGTGTTCGTCGGCTGCAGCAGTTCGCTGCTCGCGGCCTTCATGGAGCCCGCCTCGGCGCGCGAGGTGTTCGCCGATCCGCGCGCGACGGTCGCCTGGGGGCCACCGGGCAAGCCGATCGCGAGCGCCGTGCCCGGCGGCTACCGGGTGAGCGGCACCTGGCATTTCGCGTCCGGCTGCCGTCACGCGACCTGGATGGGTGCCCATTGCCAGGTGCGCGAGCCGGACGGGACGCTGCGGCTGCACCCGTCCGGCCGGCCGCTCGTCCGCTCGCTGCTGTTTCCGGCCGACCGTGCCCGGATCATCGACGATTGGAATGTGATGGGACTGCGCGGCACCGCCAGCAGCAGCTATGGCATAGAGGACGTGTTCGTGCCCGAGGCGTTCAGCGCCACCCGCGAGGACTTGCGCGCGGTCCGCACGCCGGGGAAGCTGTACAGCTTCAGCCAGATGGGGCTCTACTCGGTCGGTTGCGCGTCGGTGGCGCTCGGCATCGCGCGCGCCATGCTCGATGAGTTCGTTGCCGTCGCGTCGAGCAAGACGCCACGGGGCATCGCGCCGCTGGCGCAAAATCCCGTGGTGCACTTACAGCTCGCGCAGACCGAGGCGCGGCTCGCGGCGTCGCGCGCCTTCCTCGCGGAGGCTCTCGGGGAAGCCTGGGCAACGGCCGAGCCCCCGGAGCCGCTCGGCCTCGCGACGCGCGCCCGAGTGCGCCTCGCCGCGATCCACGCCTTGCAGGTCGCGGCGGAGGTCGGCGACTACGCCTACAAGGCCGCCGGCACGGACGGGATCTTCATCGGCACGCCCCTGGAGCGCCGCTTCCGCGACCTGCACACGGTGAGCCAGCAGATCCAGGCACGGCTCGCCAATTTCGAGCCGATCGGGAAGGTGCTGCTGGGACAGGAGCCCGACGGCCCGATTCTGTAGTCCGTCTAACAGAAGGGTCATGCGACCGCAGACCGTATCCCCAGCTTTTACACTGGCACCGGCTTAGACTAGAACTCGAACGACGGCTGGTGCGGGTAGCCAATCTCTACGTCGCGAACCAACCAAGCCACGTCATCCGCGCTTGGCTCGAGGCCAGCGGCAAGCATGGCGAATGCTGCGATCTTGACATCGACGCGGCCAGCATCCCGCGATATTTTCACCAGTTCCCGCATCACTGCCGCAGGTTTCGGCGGGCTGCCTTCAACCTTAAGCCAGCGTGCAATTTTCTCCAGCGCACGCCTGATCTCAGCGTGAGTTTGGTGGTCAGCGAACGACGGTGGCTCCGGCGGTAGCTTCTCGGCCTTATCTTTTGCGCCCGCGAGGTGCAACCAGAGCTCCCGAATAGGATGCACCGCAACCAAAGAGCCTGATTGAGCCGGATCGCATACGGCGGCAAGCGGTGCGCTAACCCGAGGCATACGAAACAACGTTTCTAGAGTCTCGCGCTCGCTGGCCGTGTAGAAGCCGTGTTGTACGAGAGAATCAAGCACGCGATCTCCAAAAGCCTCAAATGTCTCCGTAGATCTACCATAGGGCATGATACCACAAACCTTGCAGAGCGTGAAAAAGCTGCCTACCCCAATATCGCTGGAACGGGGATCAACCTTGACCATGCACTTTTCGAGGAATGCACCCCAGGCCTTGTTACTCGCGGCTGGAGAAGCGCGAGGCCCGCATATTCCACTGCCGACTCGTCGTGCTGGGACGGCTTTAGCAGCCAAGATACTGGCAGTGCATGATCCACATTATAATTCCGGAAGAAGGTCATGTGATAGATTGTTCCGGTTGATCCCGTATGCGTCCACATAAAGAGCTGGAAATCTCTCAAAGCTTGGGTGTAGCCAACAGATTCACGGGTTCCGATGTTAGAAACCGCTTTCCTGCTAGTCCGCACAAAAAGCTGCTTCGCTGGGGGAAATCCGTCTTGCGCATAAGCCACAACTATTGCATCCCGGGAGTGCTTCAACCAGTAAACATCGTTTGCTCTGCGGAATTGGGGTTCCTGGAACAGGCGCTCGGCCGAAGAATACCAGAGAGCGGATGGATTCTGAAGAATCCGAATTTGATCTTGAATCAGGCATTGTAGACCGGTTTCAACAGAACTGGTATGTGTGCCTTGGCAAGGTGCACTGCTCTCCCTGGTGGAAATCCAGGCCGGCAACTCTCGCTCCAGCCGGAAGCACTCGGGGCGGGTCAGGAGGCGACGAATGGCCTGAAGCACTTCGAGAAAAGACCCCTATAGGGGGACAGCGGACCGTGCGGGCCGCAACGTGAGTGAACATCGAGCAGGCCTCGAAACAGTCAATGTGGGAGTCGACCCGCCATTCAAACGGGGAAGGCCGTTGTTGCCGGTGAAGCGAGCGAGAAACGCAGCCGGCGATCCCACCGGGGTAGTGATGGCAGCACGCACGGGACATGAGCAGTGCGCAACAAGGGAAGTCTGCGATCGAGGCACGAAGTGGCAACTTCACGCCAACGGTGAACCCGCGAGGGCCAGCGCCGGCGGACGCAGATGGCGGATGGGTTCGTGGTACCGTTGAGGCCGGGTAACGCCGGCGGAGGGAAGGAGCCCTGACCCGACCCAAGCGAGGGAAGGGCTGACAGCCCGGTGATTGACGATGAGTCTACCAACACCGTCTGAAACGGTTGAGAAGCTGCAGACCTCGCTACAGACGAAAGCTAAGGCTGAACCAGCCTTCCGCTTCTACGCCCTCTGGGACAAGGTCTGCCGCAAAGACGTCCTGCTAGAAGCCTATCGTCGCTGCCGCGCCAACGCGGGAGCGGCAGGGGTGGACGGCGAGACGTTTGAGCGGATCGACGCCCTGGGCCAGGAGCAATGGTTGGGAACGCTGCGGGAGGAGCTGGTTTCGGGAGGCTATGTCCCCAAGCCCCTCCTGCGCGTATGGATACCGAAGAGCAACGGAGGCCAGCGGCCTCTCGGCATTCCGTGCATCTGCGACCGCGTGGTACAGATGGCGGCGGTGTTGGTCATTGGTCCCATCTTCGAGGTGGACCTGCTGCCTCAGCAGTATGGATTCCGCCCCGGGTTGGACGCCAAGATGGCTCTCCGACGGGTCTATTGGCACGTGACGCAGCATGGGCGGCGGGAGGTGGTGGACGCGGACTTGCGCGACTACTTCACCTCAATTCCGCACGCGCCCCTGATGCGGAGCCTGTCCCGGCGCGTCGCCGATGGGCGTATGCTTCACGTCATCAAGTGCTGGCTCACGGCACCGGTGGTGGAAGTCATCGACGGGCGATCGGTTCAGACCGCCGAAGCGCGACGGACGAAGCGGGGTACCCGCAGGGCGGAGTAATTTCGCCGCTGCTGGCGAACTGCTACTTCCGGCGTTTCTTGTTGGCCTGGCACAGCCACGGCCATCGGGACCAACTCGATGCCCACGTTGTCAACTATGCCGACGACTTCGTCATCTGCTGCCGACCCGGCAACGCAGAAGCGGCGATGACGCGGATGGCGAAATTGATGGCGCGCCTCGGGTTGGAGGTGAACACGTCCAAGACCCGGATCGCCCGATTGCCCGAGGAGCAGTTCGACTTCCTCGGCTATACGGTCGGTCGCTTCCACGGCAAGGACGGGCGCCCCTACTTCGGCACCCGCCCATCCAGGAAGGCGGTGAAGAGCTTGCTCAGGCGTATCCACGAGCGGACGACGCGTCAGTGGTATCCGGATGAACCTGCCAGCACGGTGGCACGCATCAGCAGCATGATACGCGGCTGGTGCGGCTACTTTGACCAGGGTCCGGTCATAGAAATCTATGAGCTCGTTCGGGCATACACTGAACGACGGGTCCGCCGCTGGTTGATGCGCCGCGCGGGGCGACGAGGCGCTGGGTTCCGCCAGATCCCAAACGAGTATCTCTACGAGACGCTCGGCCTCTACGGCGTTCCACGGCGACGCGTCGACCTGCCGAGAGCGAAGGTCTGACGGGACGGGAGAAAGCCGGATGCGGGAAATCTGCATGTCCGGTTTGACGAGCGGGAACAGGAGACGGAGCTATGTCAGTCCGGATTGCGGGGGCGGCACGAAAGCACCGCCAACATCCCACCGGAAGGCTAACGCCACCGCGCCTGTTCTCGACTCTACCAAAATCCATGCTCAAGCGCCTTCTGGTTCGTGCGACAGCGGGACCCTGAATTAGAGTCCATTTCGAATCGATTTGTCAGCGAGCGAGCCGTCGTAGCAGGATCATGGCCGACGCGGCATAGAGGAAGGCTTCCGCGGAGGCGATGGACGCTTCAAAGTCCTTTGCAAGCCGGCGGTTGCGGTTGATCCAGGCGAAGAAGCGTTCGACAACCCAGCGTCGCGCATGGACCGCGAACCCGACCTGGCCTTCTGGCTTGCGGACCACCTCGATGCGGATTGGGCTGGCATCGCGCACCCGTGGGCCTTGGTAGCCCGCATCGGCGTAGCCGAGCCGGACGAATGGCCACCACGGACGCGACGCCCGCAGCAGGGGGCCGGCGCCGTCGCGGTCCTGAATGTCGGCCGGGTGGGCTTGCAGCTTCAGCGCCCGCCCGTCGGTATCGACCATCGCGTGCCGCTTGCGACCCTTGATCTTCTTGCCGCCGTCGTAGCCCCGCGCGCCGCCGCTCTCGGTGGTCTTGACACTCTGGCTGTCGATCACCGCCGCCGTCGGGCTGGCCTCGCGACCAGCCTGTTCGCGGTCGAGCATGACCAGTTTGTGATTGATGGCTTCCCAGGTGCCGTCGTCACGGAACCGCGCGAACCAGCGATACACCGTCGGCGGCGGCGGGAAGCACTTCGGCAGCAGGCTCCAGGCGATCCCGCCGCGCAGCACGTAGAAGATGGCGTTGATGATCTCCCGCATCTCCCACTTGCGATGACGCCCGCATCCGCAGGGCGGCGGCAGAAACGTCGATAGCAGCGTCCATTCGGCGTCGGTCAGGTCGCTTCCATAGCGCAGCCCCGCGCGACTATGCTGCGCACGGGTGGTCGGGGTCCACATGAGGTCTCCGGCAAGGCTTCGAACACCTGCCCGGAATCACATCCGCTCCGACCATCCAACCCCTGATCGCGACCGTTCCGCCCTGATTCCGAAATGGCCTCTTAGGCTCAGTCCGCTTTTGCGTCGAGATGTGGCTAATCCGGAACATAATCGGCTCTTCCACGCGACGGTTACGGCTGTCAGATAAATTAAGTGAACTGCAGCCTCGGGTCCGGCACCCGTGCCGCGACCAGCACGTCGACGCCGGCCGCGCCGGCCTGCCTCAGTGCCGCCGCGCAGGCGTTCGCGGTGGCGCCGGAGGTCAATACGTCGTCGATCAGCAGCACGCGGCGCCCGGCGATCCGCGTGGCGCGGTTCGGCCGCACCGCGACGGCGCCGTCCATCTCGGCTGAGCGTTCCTCCGCTGTCTTGTCGCCGAGCGACGCGGTGGCGCGCAGGCGCCGCAGCCCGTCCGGCATCACCGGCCGCCGCGCGGCGCGACCCACCGCATAGGCGAGCAACGCCGCCTGATTGTAGCGCCGGCGGAACAGTCGGGCGCGGTGCAGCGGCACCGGCACCAGCAAATCCGCCTCGCGCAACAGCGCGGCCCCGGCGCGGGCCATATGGACGGCGAGCATCGCCGCGAGCTCCGTCCGGTCGGAGTATTTGAGCGGCAGGATCATGCGGCGCGCCTGGGCGTCATAGCGCAGCGCGGCGCGGGCGCGGTCGAACGATGGCGGATGCGCCCAGCACCTCGGGCAAGTCCGCTCCGGGCCGCCCTGCGCCGGGTGGGTGAACGGCACGCCGCAGCGCGCGCAGCACGGCTCGGTCACGAAGCCGGTGCGCCCGAAGCACTCCGCGCAGAGCCGCCCGGGCGCGTCCACCGGCACGTCGCAGGTGACGCAGGTGGGCGGCAGCAGCACATCGAGCGCCGCCCGTCCGAAATCCCGCCCGACATCCCACGCCGTGGCGATCAGGCGGAACCCGTCAGGCAGCGTCGCCCACTCCGAAATGGCCCACGCCGAAATGGATGGTGCCGTCGCGCGCAATCTCGCGCACCAGGTCGATCTCCCACGTCAGGTACGCCTGCATCGCCTGCTCGACGCCGGTGTTGCGGTCGTAGGGGCGCAGGTAGAAATCCACGCAGGCCGCGTCGGGCGGGTTGGTCTTGTCCTTCACCAGCGGCCGGCCAAAGGAGTGCCACGCCTCGGTGCCGCCCTCCAGCACGCGGATTTCCGCCTCGGTGAGCCCGCGGGCCTCCTGCACGGCCAACCGCGCCAGCACGCCGTCGGGCGAGGTGAGCACGACATGGCGCGCGCCCGCGAGCAACCCGCGCAACTGGTCCAGCCGGGTGCGGATGCCCCAATGCGCGCCGGGGATGTGACCTTCGCGGAAGTCGATGCTGCGGCCGAGATCGACCACCACGGTCCGATCCCCGGTGTCCAGCAGATGCGTGAGGCCGAGGACGTCGATCATCGGCGCCGCCGCGCGCAGCTCGGGCACCGGGACGATGGCGGTGCCGGACTCGCGCACCTCGTCGAGGCCGCCTTCCACCACGAACACGTCGCGATGTCCCATCTGCCGCAGCCACGCGGCGGCCATGCGGGCGCGCACGCCGGTGTCGTCCAGCAGCACGATCCGCGCGCCACGGACGGCGATCCACTGATCCGTCGCCTGGATAAGCTGGCCGCCCGGCGCGCTCCGGCTGCCGGGCCGGTGGCCGGCGCGAAATTCGGCCGGATCACGCACGTCGAGCACGTAGAGCGTCCGATCCGGGTCGTCCTCGAACCGCGCGAGATCGATCGCCCCGATGACGCCGACTCCGGATTGCTCGGCGAAGGCCTTCGCCCGCTTCAGCGCGAGCGCCGCGGATTTCGGCGTGCCCGGGTTGTAGCGTTCCGTGCGGCCCCGCTCGCAGCGCAGGCCGGCCAGTTCCCAGCCCATCGTGCCGTTGCGCAGCGCGACCACCTTGTTCGGCACGCCGGCGCGGCGCAGGCTCTCGGCGCCGAGAATGCTGCGGGTCCGCCCGGCGCAGTTCACCACGATGAGCGTCTTCGGGTCGGGTGCCAGGTCGCCGATGCGGTAGGCGAGTTCGCCGCCTGGCACGCTGATCCCGCTGGGGATCGACATGCGGGTGAATTCCTCCGCGGTACGGCTGTCGAGCACGACCATGTTCCGGCCGCTGTCGATCCAGGATTTCAGCTCGGGCGCATCGACGCTCTCGGTGCCGAAATGGTGCTCCACCCACTCGCCGAACGCCTTGGAGGGCACGTTCACGCCGCTGAACAGCACGTATCCCGCGCGGGCCCAGGCGGCGGTGCCGCCGTCGAGGACCGCGACATCGGTGCAGCCGATCCCCTCGAGATACGCCGCCAGCCGTACCGACAGACCCCGCCCGTCATCGACGCACACGATGCGAGGAGTGGGGCAAGGCAGCAGCGCCCGGGCGCGCAGTTCGCACTTTGAGAGCGGGCAGGGGACCGCCCAGAACAGATGGCCGGTGCCGAACTCGCCCTCCTCGCGCGCGTCGAGGATGGCGAGTTCGCGGCCGTCACCGAGCCAGCCGTGCAGCGTATGTGCGTCGATCCGCTTCATGGTGATGCCCTCGGCGCGTTCGGGCCGGAGGGTAGGCACGCGCGCCGACCCTTGGCAACGAACGCTTGGGCCGCGGCCTTGGAAAGCTGTCGCGCGGGGTGCACATCCCCGGCATGAGCGATGCGATGCGGCTGTTCGACCGGCGTGCCGTCCGGCTGCACCGGGAGCGGGCGGCGGCGACGGTCGGAGTGGTGTCCGACGTGCTGCGGGACGCGGCGGAGCGGCTGCTCGACCGGCTGGACGACACGACGCGGCGCTTCGCGCGCGCACTCGACGTCGGCGGCCGCGGTGTGGTCGCGCCGCTGCTGCGCGCGCGCGGCCTGGAGGTCGTGAGCTGCGATCTTTCGCCGGCGATGGCGGCCGGCAATGGCGGCCCGGCGGTGGCGGCAGACGAGGAGTGGCTGCCCTTCGCACCCGCGAGCTTCGACCTGGTGGTTGCCAGCCTGTCGCTGCACTGGGTGAACGACCTGCCCGGCGCGCTGATCCAGCTCCGTCAGGCCCTGCGACCGGACGGGCTGCTCCTGGCCAGCCTGCCTGCGCTCGGCACCTTGGCCGAATTGCGCCAGGCGCTGACCGAGGCGGAGGCCGCGCTGACCGGCGGCGCCGCGCCCCGCGTGTCGCCCTTCCCGGAGCTGCGCGACTGTGCCGGACTGCTGCAGCGCGCGGGCTTCGCGCTGCCGGTGGCGGATATCGAGGAGGTCCGGCTGCTCTACGCCGAGCCGCTCGCTTTGCTACGGGACCTTCGCGCGGCGGGCGAGACCAGCGCGATCCGGCTGCGCGACCGGCGGGTGCCGCGCCGGGCCCTGTTTCCCCTCGCGCTGTCCCGCCTGCCGGCCGAGACCGGGCGGGTTCCGATCACCTTGCGGCTGGCGATGCTGACCGGCTGGGCGCCCGGACCTGATCAGCCGAAGCCGCTGCAGCCCGGTAGCGGGCGGACCAGCTTGGCCGATGCCCTGCGGTCACAACCCGGGACGAACTGAGGCCGCCAGCACGACCGTGAAACTCTGGACCGTTGCGCGCGTAGAAGTCGATCGAACCGCTTCCGGTTCATCTTTTAGGAAGGGCTGAGGAAAACATGACAGGCTTCCCGCCGCTCGCGCTCGTCGGTGCAGCGTTGGCGCTGCTTTCGGTTGCCGCCTGCACGGTCAATACGTCGCCGCCCCCCACCGCCGTTGCCCCCGCGCCGGTCGTCGTGCAGCAGCCCACGCCGCCGCCGCCCGGCGGGACCGTCGTGGTGCAGCCCCGTACCTACTAGCCGTTCCGTGTCGGCCGTCGGGTCGTCGAGATCCGACGACCGACCGGGGTTGCTCAACCGCCGGTAACGCTCATGTGGCGCGCGACCGCCGGACGGTCCTGCCGGCGGTCGATGATGAAGTCGTGACCCTTGGGCTTGCGGCCGATGGCTTCCAGGATCGCCTGCTCGAGCGCGTCGTCGGACCAGCCTGAGCGCATGACGTGGCGCAGGTCGGCTTGGTCGTCCTGGCCGAGGCACATGTACAGCGTGCCCGTGCAGGTGAGCCGCACCCGATTGCAGCTCTCGCAAAAATTGTGGGTCATCGGCGTGATGAAGCCGACCCGCCGGCCGGTTTCCTCCACCGTGAAATAGCGGGCCGGGCCGCCCGTCCGGTAGTCGGTCTCGGTCAGTCGCCAGTGCTTGCGCAGGCGGCTGCGGACGATCGAAAGGGGCAGGTACTGATCGGTGCGGTCGCCGGTGATGTCACCCATCGGCATGGTCTCGATCAGGCAGAGATCGAAGCCGTGCTCGCCGCACCAGGCGAGCATGGCGTCGAACTCGTCCTCGTTCACGCCCTTCATCGCCACCGCGTTGATCTTGACGGCGAGCCCGGCGGCCTTCGCGGCGAAGATGCCGTCCAGCGTCTGCTCCATCCGGCCGAGCCGCGTGATCGCCTTGAATTTTCCCGCGTCCAGGGTGTCCAGCGAGACGTTCACCCGGCGCACCCCGGCCTCGCGCAGCTCCATTGCATGTTTGGAGAGCTGCGTGCCGTTGGTGGTGACGGTCAATTCGTCCAGCCCGGCGCCGATCCGTCGGCCGAGTGAGCCGAACAGGGTCATCACGTCGCGCCGGACCAGCGGCTCGCCGCCCGTGATGCGGATCTTCTTGGTGCCGAGCCGGATGAATGCGCTACATATCCGGTCGAGTTCCTCCAGGGACAGGACCTCCGCCTTCGGCAGGAAGGTCATGTCCTCCGCCATGCAGTAGACGCAGCGAAGATCGCATCGGTCGGTGACCGATACGCGGAGGTATGTGATGGACCGGCCGAACGGGTCGATCATGGCGCGTCGATCATCACGTCTGTGGCACTCCCGGATTACCCTTCAGGTGCGCCATTCCAGGCGTCGCTTCAAGGGTCCGGCTTCCGGTCCCGGCTGCCAGGAGGGCCGGCATACTCGCTGGTCCGGGCGGCGCGCGCTTGGGGGGTTCGCCCGGAATTGCTCAATCGGCCGGATCGTCGACTGGTTCGAGCTGGACCACGCGGGTGTTCACCAAAACTTTACCGGCATTCTCGAAATTGACGGTGATGCGATCTCCGATCGCCGATTGCACCTGGCCGAGACCCCAATCCGGCCGATCCGAATGACGGACGAACTGTCCGGGCTCGAGCGCGGTCGCATTCATGCCGAACGGCTCCCGTCCGCGCAGGCAGTGGCATGTTTTCGTTGCGGAGCAAGTTCGATGCTCGACCACCGGCTCGGTTGGCGCGTAATCGCAGCGTGATTTGGACAAAAATTGGTCGATAATTTGATCACGAGAGAAATAGAGGGACAGCCGCGCGTCATGCAAGATCCACTGCATCTGGCCGAGCTGCTGTGCGCCAGGCTCTGCCACGACCTCAGCGGTCCGCTCGGATCGCTGATGGGAGCGACCGAACTCGCCGCCGAGGACGCGCAGGACGGTCGCGAGGCGCTGACCGTGGCCGTCGATTCGGCGGCCGCGCTGGGCAGCCGGCTGCGGCTTCTGCGGGCCGCCTGGGGCGGCGATACCGGTCCGCTGGACGTGCCGGGGTTCCAGGAGCTGTCGAAGGGCCTGTCGGTCGGGCGACGCGTCAGCGTGGACCTCGAGGGCCTCGATCCGGCCACCGTGTTCGCCCCGGCCGGGGCGCGGCTGGCGCTGAACGCGCTGCTCCTCGCGGCGGAGGGACTGGCCGGCAACGGTCGGCTCGCGATGGCCGGCGCCGCGCACGCGGACGTGCTGGTGACGATCGAAGGCCCGCGCGCATCGTGGCCCGCCGGGCTCGCCACGTGCCTCGCCGACGAGCAGGCGGCCTGGCAGGCCATCACCACCGCCCGCTCCTTGCAAGCGCCATTGACCGCGCTGCTCGCGCGCCGGAGCGGGCTGCGCGTCTCGCTGCTGATGCCGGTCGGGTCGCCCGCGGGCACGCCGCCTCCGCTGCTGCTGGCCCTCGCCCCGCCTTCCTGAGCCCCGCCTCCTGAGGCCTCCCTGGGCCCCGCCTCCCTGGGCCCCCGCCTCCCTGCGCCCCGCCTTTACCGTTTGTTCGCCGGGGTTGGGCAAGGATGGCTCCGCCCGCCAACGCGGCGGACAAGCGGAGCCCGACATGGACGATCTGCTCGCCGAGTTCCTGACCGAGACCAACGAGAGCCTGGCCGAGCTCGATGTCGCCCTGCTGAAGCTGGAGCGCACCCCCAACGACCGGGAGACGCTGTCGCAAATATTCCGGCTGGTGCACACGATCAAAGGCACCTGCGGGTTCCTTGGCCTGCCTCGCCTGGAGCGCGTGGCCCACGCTGGGGAGAGCGTGCTCGGCAAGGTGCGGGACGGCGCGCTGACGGTCACGCCCGACATCGTCAGCCTGATCCTGCGCGCGCTCGACCGCATCAAGGCGATCGTCACCGGGCTGGGCGCCACCGGCGCCGAGCCGGTGGGCGACGACGCGCCGCTCATTGCGGCACTCGACGAGGCCGCCGCGGGTCCATCCACGCTGCTGGCCACGCTGCTGGACGCCGCGCCCGCACCCGCGCCCGCGGCGACGGTCCCCCAGGCGCGCGAGCCGGCCCCGCCGCGCTTGCCGGAAGCAGCGCCGTCGCCCGCCGCCGAGCCGGTCGCGCAGACCATCCGGGTCACGGTGGACGTGCTCGAGGATCTCATGACCCTGGTAAGCGAGCTGGTGCTGACCCGCAACCAGCTGCTGCAACTCGCCCGCTCCCAGGAAGACGGCGCTTTCACCGTGCCGCTGCAGCGCCTCTCGCAGATCACGTCGGACCTGCAGGAGGGCGTGATGAAGACGCGGATGCAGCCGATCGGCAATGCGTGGAACAAGTTGCCGAGGCTGGTGCGCGACCTCGCCCGCGACCTCGACAAGAAGATCGAGCTGACCATGCACGGCCAGGAAACCGAGCTCGACCGTCAGGTGCTCGAACTCATCAAGGACCCGCTGACGCATATGGTGCGCAACAGCGGCGATCACGGGCTCGAGCTGCCGGCGGAGCGCCGCGCCGCCGGCAAGCCGGAAATCGGACGGATCAGCCTCAAGGCCTATCACGAGGGTGGCCACATCATCATCGAGATCGCCGATGACGGACGCGGTCTCGCGGTGGAGCGCATCCGCGCCAAGACGATAGCCAACGGATTGGCCACCGAGGCCGAGCTCGCCGGCATGAGCGAGAGCCAGATTCAACGCTTCATCTTTCGCGCCGGCTTCTCCACCGCGGCCCAAGTCACCGCCGTATCGGGGCGCGGCGTCGGCATGGACGTGGTCAAGACCAACATCGAGCGGATCGGCGGCACCATCGACATCAAGAGCGTGGCCGGTGCGGGCAGCACGTTCACCATCAAGATCCCGTTGACCCTCGCCATCGTCTCCGCCCTGATCGTCGAGGCGGGCGGCGAGCGCTTCGCCATCCCGCAGCTCAGCGTCGTCGAGCTGGTGCGCGCCGGCGGCGGCTCGGGGGCGGTGATCGAGCGCATCAACGCGACGCCGGTGCTACGGCTGCGCGACCGGCTGCTGCCGCTGGTCAACCTCAACGATCTGCTGCGGCTCCGCCCGGCGGCCGAGGCGGGCGTGATAGCCGACGTCGCTGATGCCTACATCGTGGTGGCGCAGGTCGGCGCGACGATGCTCGGCATCATGGTGGACCAGGTGTTCGACACCGAGGAGATCGTGGTCAAGCCGGTGGCGCCGATACTCCGTCACATCACGATGTTCAGCGGCAACACGATCCTCGGCGACGGGTCGGTCATCATGATCCTCGACCCGAACGGCATCGCCCGCGCGACCGCCATCGGCGGCGGCGATCACCGGGGCGCCCTGCACGCCGCCACCGGCGCGCAGCGGACCGAGGACCGCACGGCGATCCTGGTGTTCCGCGCCGGCGGCCGGCAGCCGTTCGCGGTACCGCTCGGGCTGGTGGCGCGGCTCGAGAATATTCCGCGCGAGCGGATCGAGGCCTCGGCCGGCGCGCTCGTCACCCAGTATCGCGGCCGGCTCATGCCGCTTGTGCCGGTGTCGGGCAGCGTCGACGGGCAGCGCGAGCGTCATCCCGTGCTGGTGTTCGCCGACGGCGGGCGCAGCATGGGGCTGCTGGTCGACGAGATCGTCGACGTTGTCGAGGAGCGGCTCGACATCGAATTGTCCGCCGCCCGTCCCGGCCTGCTCGGCACCGCCGTGGTGGCGGGGCACGCGACCGACGTGATCGACACCGCCTACTGGCTCTCGCAGGCCTGTCGCGACTGGTTCGGCGGCCGGTCCGGCGCGGCGTCGCGGCGTCGCGTCCTGCTGGTCTATGCCGGCGACTTCCTGCGCCAATTGCTGGTCCCCTGGCTCTCGGCGGCCGGTTATCAGGTCACCGCGACCCCAAGCGCGGCGGCGGCCCTCAAGCTTCGTGATGCAGGGGCCGCGTTCGACGCCATCGTCTCTGATATCGAGATGCCGGACATGGATGGCCTTGCCTTTGCCCGGGCGGTGCGCGGCGACGGCCCCTGGTCCGGGGTGCCGATGCTGGCGCTCTCCGCGCACGAGGAGGCGCGCGACATGCGGGAGGCGCTCGCGGCGGGCTTCACCGGGTTCGTCGGCAAGTCCGACCGCGAAGCACTGACTGCCGCACTGCTCCGCTGCGTGGCCGAACCGGCCCATAGCTGAACCGCGGGTCGGCCCACACCTGAACCCCGGCGCCTGAACCACGCGCGTCCAACCAAGGGGAGCGAGCGATGACGACCGATCTGCTGGAGAGGCCCGCTCCCGCGAACGCATGCGACGATACCGCAGGCGACGAGCAGGTTCTGGTGACCTTGACCGTCGCGGACCAGCTCTGCGGCATTCCGGTGCTCGGGGTTCGCGACGTGCTGGGTGAGCAGGTGATTACGCGGATCCCGCTGGCGCCGCCGGAAATCGCCGGCAGCCTCAACCTGCGCGGCCGCATCGTCACCGCCGTCGATCTGCGCCGCCGGCTCGGCCTGCCGCCGGCGCCGCCAGGTGCCGCGTGCATGTCGCTGGTCGCCGAACAGGGCGGCGAGCTCTACGCGCTGTTGGTCGATGAAGTGGCCGAGGTGATGACGCTTCAGGCAAGCGCGTTCGAGCGCAATCCGCCGACCTTGCTGCCGTCATGGGCGGAGTTCAGCAACGGCATCTACCGGCTCGATGGCCGGCTCCTGCTGGTGCTCGATGTCGGGCGGCTGCTGGCGATCGGCGAGGGGAGTTGAGCGGGGCATGTCACGAACCTGTCTGGTGGTGGACGACAGCCGCGTGGTCCGCAAGGCCGCGCGGCGCATCCTCGAGGCGAACGGCTTCACCGTGGAGGAGGCGGAGGACGGCCAGAAGGCGCTGGAGGCGTGCCATCGCCGGCTGCCGGATTGCGTGCTGCTCGACTGGAACATGCCGGTGATGGACGGGCTCGAATTTCTCCAAGCGGTGCGCGCCGAGTTCGGCGCGGACAATCCGCCGGTGGTGTTCTGCACCACCGAGACGGACATGGATTTCATCGAGCGCGCTATCGAGAGCGGCGCGCAGGAATACGTCATGAAGCCGTTCGACGAGGAAATCCTGCTCGGCAAACTGGCCCAGGTGGGAGTGTTGTGAGCACCCCCGCCGAGCAGAGGAGGGCCGAGTCCGAAGCGGCATCGCCGGCGCGGGTGATGATCTGCGACGATTCCGCCGTGATCCGCGCCGCCCTGGCCCGCATGTTGGAGGCCGATCCGGCGATCCGCGTGGTGGCCCGCGTCGCCAACGGCCAGCTCGCGGTCGGCGAATTGCGGCGGCAGGCGGTCGACGTGGTGGTGCTCGACATCGAGATGCCGGTCATGGACGGCATGACGGCGCTGCCGCTGCTGCTGCGGGCGGACCCGGGGATTCGGGTGGTGATGGCCTCGACGCTGACCACGCGCGGCGGCGACATCGCCATCCGCGCGCTCCGGCTCGGCGCCGCCGATTACGTGCCCAAGCCCGACACCGCGGCGATCGCCGACGACACGTTCCGCCGTGAGCTGGTCGCCAAGGTGAAGGGCCTCGCCCGCCTGCGCCGCCGCGCACCCCTGCCGGCGCGCGCCAGCGCACCGCCAATGCTCCGCCCGGCACCGCGCGCCGTACCCCGGCTGGTCGCGGTCGGCAGCTCGACAGGCGGTCCGCAGGCGCTGTTCACGCTGGTCGCCGCGCTGGGCAGCGGCGTGCGGCTGCCCGTGGTGCTGACGCAGCACATGCCGGCGACCTTCATGCCGATCCTCGCCGAGCACATCACCCGATTGGGCGGGATGCCCTGCGCCGAGGCGCAGGATGGTGAGCTCCTGCGGCCCGGTCGGATCTATTTGGCACCCGGCGATCGTCATTTGCTGGTCCGCAAGGGGGGCGCCGCGCTCCATGCCCGGCTATCGGCGGAACCGCCGGAGAATTTCTGCCGGCCCTCGGTCGATCCGATGCTGCGCAGCGCCGCCGAGGCGTGCGATGGGCGCGTCCTCGCAGTGATGTTGACCGGCATGGGCCATGACGGCTTGGCGGGCACGCGCCAGCTGGTCGATGCGGGCGGCGGCGCCATCGCCCAGGACGAGGCGACCAGCGTGGTGTGGGGGATGCCCGGCGCGGTCGCTCAAGCCGGCCTCTGTCACGCCGTCCTGCCCTTGCCGCGGATCGGCCCGCGCATCCTCGAGATCCTGCGAGCGGTCCAGGCATGAACCCGGCGCTGTTCGATGCCCTTGCCGCGTTGCTCAAGTCCCGCTCCGGCCTGGTGATCGGGCCGGACAAGCTGTACCTGCTGGAGGTCCGTCTCGCGCCCATCGTCAAGGCGGAGGGCTTGCGCGACCTCGACGCGCTGGCCGACCGCTTGCGGCGGCCAGGCAGCGAGGCGTTGGCGAACGCCGTCGTCGAGGCGATGACGACCAACGAGAGCTTCTTCTTCCGCGACGAGAAGCCCTTCGCGCATTTCCGCGCCCGCGCGCTGCCGGAACTCGTCACTGCGCGGCCGGCCGGATCGGCGCTGCGGGTCTGGTCCGCGGCCAGCGCCTCCGGCCAGGAGGCCTATTCGCTGGCGATGATCGCGGCGGAGTGCCGGGCGCAACTGGCCGATCACCGCCTGGAGATCGTCGGCACCGATCTCTCCGGCGAACAGGTCGCCCGCGCCCGCGCCGGTCTCTACAGCCAGTTCGAGATCCAGCGCGGCCTGCCGATGCAGATGTTGGTGAAGCATTTCCGCAAGGAGACGGCGGGCTGGCGGGTCACCGACGCGTTGCGCGAGCGGGTCCAGTTCCGCGAGTGGAACCTGTTGGCCGATCTCCGTCCGCTCGGCCGCTTCGACGTCGTGTTCTGCCGCAACGTGCTGATCTATTTCGACCAGCCGACCAAGCGCCAAGTCCTGGAGGCGATCGCGCGGCGGATGCCGCCGGACGGGCTGCTCTATCTCGGCGGCGCGGAGACGGTGCTCGGCATCACTGATCGCTTCGTCCCGCTCAACGGCGAGCAGGGGGTCTACGCGCTTGCACCGGTCGGCGCTCGTTGCGCCGCTCCGACGCTCGGCACATCGGCGCTCGGAGCGATGGCGAAATGAGCCCGCCCGGTCTGTCGCCCGCCTCAGCTCATGCCGCCCTTCGCCGCGATCGGCCACAGGCACTCCACCCGGCCCCGCCGAATGCCGACATACCAGTCGTAGCGGTCCACCGTCGGGTCGCAATGGCCGGGCACCAGGCGCAGCTTCTCCCCGAGCCTCGGTGCCGTCGCATCGGGGCCGAAGGTGAGCTTGCCGTGCTCGTCCGAGGCGCCGGCATAGGTGATCTCCGGCCGTTGCCACACCAGCGGCAGCCCGGAATCCACCGCCAGCGCCTTGAGCCCGGCGTCGAGCACCGCAATGCCGGGGCGCGGCGCGCTCATCACCGTGGACAGCACGAACAGCGCGTGGCGAAAGGTTGTGACCGGCGCACCCGCCGCGTCCAGGTTGCGGGCGTAGTCGGCGTCCATGAAGACGTAGCTGCCGGCCTGGATCTCGGTGTAGACGCCCGATCCGGCCTCCAGCGCGAACGTGCCGGTGCCGCCGCCGCCGACGATCGGGCAATCGAGGCCCTGCTGGCGCAGTTGCTCCACCGTGCGCCGCGTGCCCTCGACCGCCGATGCGATCAGCGCCTGGCGCTCCGCCGGGGTGCGCCTGTGCTGGGCGCTCCCGTGATAGGCTTGCAGGCCGCCGAAGATCAGGTGGCGGGAGGCGGCGATCGTCTTGGCGAGCGCCACCGCGTCCGGCCCCGGTGTCACACCGCATCGCCCCGCGCCTACGTCGATTTCCACCAACACCCTGAGCCGCGTTCCGGCCTCCGCCGCCGCGCTCTCGATCGCGCGCACCTGCGCCGCGTCGTCGGCGCAGATCGCGACCCGGGCGATCCCCGCCAGCGCGGCCAGCCGGGCCAGTTTGGCCGCGCCGACCACCTCGTTGCTGACCAGGATGTCCGGCACGCCGCCCCAGGCGAGCGCCTCGGCCTCGGCAATCTTCTGCACGCACTGTCCGACCGCGCCGCGCGCCATCTGCAGATGGGCGATCACCGGGGATTTATGGGTCTTGGCATGGGCCCGCAGTTTCACGCCGGTCGGCGCGAGCAGGCCCGCCATTGCGTCGAGATTGGCCACGAAGGCGTCGAGATCGATCAGCAGGGCGGGGGTGTCGACCTCGTCTTCCCGCATTCCCGGGCGGGCTGGCGGCGGCTGGAGCATCCGTTTTCCCTTCCACGGGAGCCGCATCGCCCCCGGCACGATAGTCTTGCGCCGCGCACTCGAGACGGCAACCGATGCGCGCGGGACTTGCGGGGAGGGCGAAAACCCCGAAATGATTTCAGTCGAGGAGACAATGATGCCCGAGATCGAGATCTATACCCAGCCCTGGTGCGGTTTCTGTTCGCGCGCCAAGCGCATCCTGGACCAAAAGGGTGCGGCCTATCGGGAGATCGACGCGCCGCACGGGACGCCGCAGCGCGCCGAGGCGGTCCGCCGCTCGGGCGGCCGCACCACGGTGCCGCAGATATTCGTGGGCGGCGAGCACCTAGGCGGCTGCGACGATCTGGAGGCGCTCGACCGCGCCGGCAAGCTGGACGCGCTGCTGCGCGCGGCGTGACGGTCGGTGCCCGCGCAACACGCTGGCACTCACTTGCCAAGGGTGCCAAGCTCCGCCATCTCAAGGGCTTGAGATCGGTATCGGCAGGTTAGGGAATGATCCACTACCAGTTGCGGTGCAGCCAGGACCACGAGTTCGACGGCTGGTTCAAGGACAGCGCCGCGTTCGAGAAGCAGGCTCGCCGGGGGTTGGTCGAGTGCCCGGAATGCGGCGACACCAAGGTCGAGCGCGCGCTGATGGCGCCGGCCCTGCCGAAGAAGGGCAACCGGGCCGCCCCGCCGGTCGCGGCGCCGACGGCCGAGCCGCCGTCGGGTTCCCCGGCCGCGCCGCCCAAGGCCACCGCCGGCCCGATGCCGGCGCAGGTCTTCGCCATGCTGCAGCGGATGCGCTCCGAGGTGGAGAAGAATTGCGACTATGTCGGCGGCCAGTTCGCCGAGGAGGCGCGGAAGATCCATCGCGGCGAAAGCCAGAAGCGCGGCATTTACGGCGAGGCCACCCCAGAGCAGGCCGAGGCGCTGGCGGAGGACGGCATCGAGGTGTCGCAAATCCCCTGGGTGCCGCGGGCCGACGGCTGAGCCCGATCCGGGCTGGCCAAATCGCCTTCTGCTTGACCTCGCCCTAGGCCGGGCGACGCTACCCTTCCGCTGCCAAGATATAATTCACGGAGAGATCCCGACTCGTCCGCCAGCCCGTGGCCGGGTCCATCGTCATCCCCGCGACATCGCTCACGCGCAATCCGGCGCCTCGCAGCATTGCACCTAGTTCCGCTGGCCGGACGAATTTGCGCCAGTCATGGGTGCCGCGCGGCAGCCAGCGGAGGACATATTCGGCGCCGAGCTTGGCCGTCACCAAGGCGGGCGCGGTGCGGTTCAAGGTGGAGAGGAACAGCAGCCCGCCGGGTTCGAGCAGGCCCGCGAGCGTCGCCACGAATCGGGCCGGGTCGGGCACGTGCTCGATCACCTCGAGCGCGGTGATCACGGCGAACTGCTCGCCCGCCAGATCGTCGGCCTCGCCGACCCGATAAGCGAGGCGCAGCGCCTGGCCGGCGGCGTGGCCGATGGCCGCCTCGATCGCCTCGCCCGCCGCGTCAATGCCAAGCACGTCATAGCCACGCCGCGCCAGCGCCTCGGCGGCAAGGCCGGCGCCGCAGCCGACGTCGAGCAGCCGGACGCGGCTGGCGTTCGGAAAGCGGGCGGCGACCCGGTCGCCGATCCAGCCGATCCGCAGGGGGTTCATCCGGTGCAGCGGCCGCATCGGGCCGTCCGGATCCCACCATTGTCGGGCCAGGGCGTCGAACCGCGCCACCTCATCCGGCGAGGCGTTGCGCGTCCCGGTCGCTCCAGCGTCGCCCGCCTGCATGGTTGCCGCTCCCCCTAGCGGCCAGTATGTGTGCGCCCGCCGGCGGGGGCGCAATCCACCAAGGGGCGACCGCTCCGCCGGCCGCGACCAGGACAACACGGCTCGAGGATCATGGCCCGCATCGTGATGAAGTTCGGCGGCACGTCGATGGCCGACCTCGACCGCATCCGCAACGTGGCCCGGCGGGTCCAGCGCGAGGTCGAGGCCGGCAACGAGGTCTCGGTCGTCGTCTCGGCCATGTCGGGGACGACCAACCAACTGGTCGGCTGGTGTCAGGAGCTGTCGCCGCTGCACGACGCTCGGGAATACGACGCGGTAGTGGCGACCGGCGAGCAGGTCACGACCGGCCTGCTGGCGATCGCGCTGCAGCACGCCGGGGTGGACGCGCGTTCGTGGCAAGGCTGGCAGGTGCCGATCCGCACCGACGGCGCGCACGGCAAGGCGCGCATCGCGGCGATCGAGGGGGCGGAGCTGATCCGCCGGATGCAGAACGGCGCAGGTTCCGGTGGTCGCCGGCTTCCAGGGGCTCGGGCCGGACAATCGGGTGACGACCCTGGGGCGCGGCGGCTCCGACACCTCCGCGGTCGCGCTGGCCGCGGCGCTGAAGGCCGACCGGTGCGACATCTATACGGATGTGGACGGCGTCTACACCACCGATCCGCGCATTGTCCCGAAGGCGCGAAAACTCGATAAGATCAGCTACGAGGAGATGCTCGAACTGGCCTCGGTGGGCGCCAAGGTGCTGCAGACCCGCAGCGTCGAGCTGGCGATGAACGAGAGAGTGCGCGTGCAGGTGCGGTCGAGCTTCACGGATGCGCCCGGCACTCTCGTGGTGGATGAGGACGAGATCGTGGAAAAGGAAATCGTGTCCGGGATCGCCTATTCCCGCGACGAGGCGAAGATCACCGTCCGCCGGGTGCCGGATCGGCCGGGCATCGCGGCGGCGATGTTCGGCGCGCTGGCGGCGCACAACGTCAACGTGGATATGATCGTGCAGAACATCTCCGCTGACGGGATGACCGACATGACGTTCACCGTCGGCACCGCCGACCTGCCGCGTGCCCGCGCGACCTTGGCCGACGTGCAGCCCCAGCTCGGCTACGCCGAGATACTGGCCGACCCGAACGTATCCAAGATCAGCGTCGTCGGCGTCGGAATGCGGAGCCATGCCGGGGTGGCCAACACCATGTTCCGCGCGCTGGCCGACAAGGCGATCAACATCCAGGTGATCTCGACCAGCGAGATCAAGATCAGCGTGCTGATCGCCGGCGACTACACGGAATTGGCGGTGCGCGCGCTGCACACCGCCTATGGTCTCGATGGCGCCTGACGTCACCCCTCCCGACGCCGGGCGCGGCCTCGCGCGGGCCGAGCTCGGCCGGCTCTGGTCGCGTGGCACGGAGTTTCTCGGCTGCGACGTCGCCATCATGGGCGGCGCGATGAGCTGGGTCAGCGAGCGCCATCTGGTGTCGGCCATATCCAACGCCGGCGGCTTCGGGGTGATCGCGTGCGGCTCGATGGACCCCGGCCAGCTCGCCGCCGAGATCGCCGCCACCCGGGCGCTGACGGACCGGCCGTTCGGCGTCAACCTGATCACCATGCACCCCGAACTCGACGACCTGATCCGGGTGTGCCTGGAAGGGCGGGTCGGGCACATCGTGCTGGCTGGCGGCATCCCGCCGGGTGGCGCCGTGCGCGCGGTGAAGGATGGCGGCGCCAAGCTGATCGCCTTCGCGCCTGCGCTGGTGCTGGCCCGCCGGCTGCTTCGGTCGGGTGCCGACGCGCTGGTGATCGAGGGCTCCGAGGCGGGCGGGCATATCGGGCCGGTCAGCCTGACCGTGCTCGCCCAGGAGGTGCTGCCGCATATCCGGGACGTGCCGGTCTTCGTCGCCGGCGGCCTCGGGCGCGGCGAGGCAATTCTTGCGTTTCCTCGAGATGGGCGCGGCCGGCGCCCAGCTCGGCACCATGTTCGCCGCCGCGACGGAGTTGATCGCGCACCCCCGCTTCAAGCAGGCCTTCATCCGCGCCGCCGCGCGCGACGCGCTGCCCTCGGTGCAGCTCGACGCGCGCTTCCCGGTGATCCCGGTGCGCGGCCTGGCCAATGAGGGTACCAGGCGCTTCCTCGACCATCAGGCGGAAACCCTGCGCCGGTTCCAGTCGGGTGAACTGTCGAGGGAGGCGGCGCAGCTCGCGATCGAGCATTTCTGGGCAGGCTCCCTGCGCCGCGCGGTGATCGACGGCGAGGTGGAGACCGGCTCGGTGATGGCCGGCCAGTCGGTCGGAATGGTCAGCGTCGAGCAGCCGGTCGCGGCGATCATCGCCGATCTGGTCGGACAGGCGGTCGCCGCTCTGGTGGGCCGCAACCGGATCGCCTCGCCCGCCGCGAGGCTGCCCAGCGGCACGGGCTGACCGCATGTCCGCCCCCCGCCAGCTCCTCGCCCGCCTGCGCGTGCTCATGGCACACGGCGCCGCGCCGCTCGGCGATCTGGTGGACGTGGTGGCGGCGGAGATGGCGGCGGAGGTGTGCTCGGTCTACGCCATGCGTCCCGGCGACCTGCTGGAGCTGGCCGCGACCTGCGGGCTCAATCGCGACGCGATCGGCCGGACGCGGTTGCGGGTGGGCGAGGGCATCGTCGGACTGTGCGCCGCGACCGGTGCCGTGCTGAACCTGCCGGACGCGCAGAACCACCCCGCCTTTGCCTATCGTCCCGAGACCGGCGAGGAGCCCTATGCGTCGCTGATCGCCCTGCCGCTGCGTCGCGCCAGCCGGACGGTGGGCGTGTTGACGGTGCAGAACCGCTCGCCGCGGAACTACGACGACGACGAGGTGGAGGCGCTGGAGACGGTGGCGATGCTGCTGGCGGAGGTGCTCGCGACCTCCGGCGCCTCGGACGGGGCGGAGGAGGGTGTCGCCTCCACCCTGCCGCGCGTGTTTACCGGCAAGACCCTTGCCCCCGGTATCGTGATCGGGCCCGTGGTGCTGCATGGACCCCGCTTCGTGGCGCGGCGGCTGCTGGCCGACGATCCCGAGGCCGAGCTCGACCGGCTGCACCAGGCGGCCGACCGGATGCAGCGCCGGCTTGACGAGCTGATCGCCGCCCGGATGCCGGACGGCGACGCGCCGCGCGAGGTGCTGGAGGCCTACAGGCTGATCGCCGCCGATGCCGGCTGGCTGCGCCGGGTGGGCGCGGTGATCCGGGGCGGGTTGTCGGCGGAAGCCGCCGTGCAGCGCGTCGCGGGCGAGCTGCGCGACCGGATGCGCCGCATCGCCGACCCCTATCTGCGCGAGCGCCTGTCGGACCTCGAGGATCTCGCCGGCCGGCTGTTGTCGGAGCTGGACGGCAACTCGGTGGCATCTCCGGTGGTCTCCGGTGCGATCCTGCTGGCGCGCCGGCTCGGCCCGGCGGAACTGCTCGACTGGCACGCGCGCGGCATCGCCGGGGTGATGATCGAGGAGGGCAGCCCCGGCGGCCACGCCGCGATCATGGCGCGGGCGCTTGGCCTGCCGATGCTGGGCGGGGCGCGGGGCGCGGTCGACGCCGCCGACCCCGAGGACGAGGCGGTGCTGGACGCCGACGACAGCCAGCTCATCCTGCGGCCCGAAAGCGACGTGAAGCAGGTCTATGTCCGGGCCCTGGAGGCACGGATTGCCTTGCGGGCCGGCTGGGCTGTGCTGCGCGACAAGCCGGCCATCACCAAGGACGGCCAGAACGTCCGGCTGATGCTGAATGTCGGGCTGAGCCTGGAGCTCGACCAGCTCGACATCACGGGCGCCGAGGGGATCGGGCTGTTCCGCACCGAGATCGCCATGCTGGCGCGTGGCGCGATCGCCGACACGGCGGAGCAGGCCGCGATCTACGCCCGCGTGCTGGATGCGGCGGGCGATCGGCCGGTGCT
Source organism: uncultured Alphaproteobacteria bacterium (assembly GCA_963795435.1). Classification (GTDB taxonomy): domain Bacteria; phylum Pseudomonadota; class Alphaproteobacteria; order Acetobacterales; family Acetobacteraceae; genus JAFKFI01. The sequence goes on along the minus strand of CAWCHV010000003.1, from coordinate 179,168 downwards.
GTTCCGCACGCTCGATCTCGGCGGCGACAAGCTGCTGCCAGGTGCGGTGGCGCCGGAGGAGGAGAACCCGGCGATGGGCTGGCGCAGCCTGCGGATCGGGCTCGACCGTCCCGTCCTGCTGCGTCGGCAGATGCGCGCGCTGCTGCTGGCGGCCGCGGGACGTCCCCTATCGGTCATGTTCCCGATGGTGGCCACCGTCGCCGAGTTCCGCGCCGCCCGCGCGCTGCTTGAGGCGGAGGCCAAGCGGATCCGGCCCGCGCCGGAACGGCTCTCCATTGGGACCATGCTGGAGGTTCCCGCGCTGATGTGGCAGCTCCCGGCGCTGCTGCGTGAGGCGGACTTCATCTCCGTCGGCTCGAACGATCTGTTGCAGTTCCTGTTCGCCGCCGACCGTGCCAATCCCGCCCTGTTCGGCCGCTACGACCTGCTCTCGGCCCCGGTGCTCGACCTGCTCGAGCAGCTGCTCGTTGCCGCCCGCATGGCTCGGGTTCCGGTATCGTTGTGTGGGGAGGCAGCCTCGCGCCCGATCGAGGCGCTGGTGCTCGTCGGACTCGGTTTCCCGACCCTCTCGATGCCGGCGCCGGGGATCCTGCCGGTCAAGGCGATGCTCGCGGAACTCGATCTGGCGGAGTTCCGCCACCTGCTCGCCTCGGTCCGGCGCAACGCCGCCGGCGAGGCCAGTCTGCGCGAGGCGATCGCGTCCTGGGCGCGCGAGCGGGAGCTGCCATTGTGAGCCGCGAATCTCGGTCCCGTGCGTGCGCGCAACACAGACGCCGATTTGCCGCCTCGGTGGAACCGGTTAGGGCAAACGCCGTTGGCAAATATCCGCTACTCGGTTTAGATGCAGCCGATCATTGTCTTGGCCGCCTAACCTCAACCGATGGTTTTACGGATCGGTGTTACCGTGCTGCAGAATAGCAGGTTTCCACCGGTGAAGTACCGGGCCGGTTCGGACCTATCCAGCCCGCCGACCGCCGGCCCGGGCGACGATGCCGCGTCGGGTCCGGCGCGGGTCGGCGCGGAGCTGCGCGCGGCGCGCGAGCGGCTAGGGTGGGAACTGCCCGCGGTCGCCGCCTGGCTGCGAATTCGGCTGCCCTATCTGGAGGCGCTTGAGGCCGGAGACTTGGGCGGTCTTCCGGCCGCCGCCTATGCGCTGGGTTTTCTGCGCACCTACGCTGCGGCGCTCGGCCTCGATCCCGACGAGCAGGCACGCCGCTTCAAGGCTTCCACCACGGAGGTCAGCTCGCAAGACCGAGCTCGATTTTCCCGCTCCGGTGCCCGATCGCGGCGTGCCGGCCGGCGCGGCGGTGCTGCTCGCGGCGATCCTCGCCGTTGGCGCGTACGTCGGCTGGTACCGGCTTTCGGGCGAGGGACGGCTGCCCGCCGAGGTCGTCCAGCCGGTTCCGCAGCGACTGGCGCCTCTCGCCGAGCAAGCGATCCCGCTGCCGCCTCGCCCCGCCGCCCCGCCGCCGCCGCCCGTCGTGGCCGCCGCCCAGCCCGAGCCGTTCCCGGAGATGCCGTCGGTGCCGCCCAGTTCGGCGGCTGCCGCGATGCCCATGCCGCCGATGGCTGCGCCGGCCAGTGCGGTGAACCCCGACGAGCCCAGGATCGTGTTGCGCGCCCGCGCCGATGCGTGGCTGCAGGTGCGGGATCGGGGCGGGCAGGTGCTGCTGAATCGGATTTTGCGCGCCGGGGAGACCTGGCCGGTGCCGGTGCGGAGCAACCTGCTGCTGACGACCGGCAACGCGGGAGGGACCGAGGTATTGGTGGATGGCGTCGTGGCGCCCGCGCTCGGCGGGGCCGGCGCCGTCCGGCGGGATCTTCCCCTGGACGCGGACACGATCAAGGACGGCAAGCTGCCGGCCCAGATTCAGGCCGCTTCCGCGCCGGCGCCGCCGGGCCAGGCTGCCCCGACATCGCTGGGGGTGGCGCGCAATCCGCCATCGCAGTAGCGAAGCGCGGCCAGAAACCCCATTGTCAGGCTGGTCTCTTCCGGCCAAGCCGTTGCCAGCGTCCGTATCACCCGGAGCCGCACTCTTATGAACTATCGCCCATATCAACAGATCACCCGCCGCGCCTCCCGCCGCATCCATGTAGGATCGGTCCCAGTGGGTGGCGACGCGCCGGTCACGGTGCAGACCATGACCAACACGCTGACCACCGACGTCGCCGGCACCGTGGCGCAGATCCGGCGGGCCGAGGCGGCGGGCGTCGACATCATCCGCGTCTCCTGCCCCGACCAGGAGAGCGCACTGGCGCTGAAGGACATCGTGCGCCAGGTGAACGTGCCGGTGGTGGCGGACATCCACTTCCACTACAAGCGGGCGATCGAAGCGGCCCAGAGCGGCGCGGCGTGCCTCAGGATCAATCCCGGCAATATCGGCAGTCAGGAGCGGGTGCGCGAGGTCATCAAGGCGGCGCGCGACCACGGCTGCTCCATGCGGATCGGCGTCAACGCCGGCTCGCTCGAGAAGCACCTGCTCGAGAAGTACGGCGAGCCCAACCCCGAGGCGTTGGTCGAATCCGCGCTGGAGCACGCCAAGATCCTGCAGGATCATGACTTTCACGAGTTCAAGATCAGCGTGAAGGCGTCCGATGTGTTTCTCGCCGTCGCCGCCTACCAGCAACTCGCGGAAGTGTGCGACCACCCGTTGCATATCGGTATCACCGAGGCGGGCGGCCGGCGGATGGGCACGGTGAAGTCCGCCGTCGGCCTGGGTTCGTTGCTGTGGGCGGGGATCGGCGACACGCTGCGGGTTTCGCTGTCCGACGAGCCGGAGGAGGAAGTGCGCGTCGGCTGGGACCTGCTCAAGACGCTCGGCATCCGCCATCGCGGGGTAAAAGTGATCTCCTGCCCGTCCTGCGCGCGGCAAGGCTTCAACGTGATCGAGACGGTGCGGACCCTTGAGGACCGGCTCGGGCACATCGAGACGCCGCTCACGCTGTCCATCATCGGCTGCGTGGTGAACGGCCCCGGCGAGGCGCTGATGACCGATATCGGCGTGACCGGCGGCGGCAACGGCCGGCACATGGTCTATCACGCCGGCAAGACCGACCACACCATCGAGGGCGCCAGCATGGTCGACCACATCGTAGAACTGGTCGAAGCCAAGGCCGCTGAACTGAAAGCCGCCGGGCCGGCCGAGAAGGTCGCCGCGGAGTAGCGCTAACGCTCTCCCGCTTGGGGGGAGACGGTTGGGCGAGGGGTCGCTCGCCCCAGAGTTTGTCGCCGGCAGGGGGCCGGGATGGCGACATCGAGCGTCGCTTCTGCTGCTCCCGTCTTCGCCTTGGCGATTGGTCTGCTTTTGGCGCAGCGTTGGAGGTGGGCAACGAACTGGTTGCAAAATGCTTGGATTGGTTTATTATCGCTTTTCCGCAGGGTAGCGCGCTGGGGCGCCCACGGCAAGAATTCAGGCCAATAAATCAATAAATACGGAGGATACGGTGTCTGAATCCAAGACCATCTATATCCATAAAAATGATGAAAGAAATGTGGTCCTCCGACCCCGAGCCATATTTGAATAATCTCCTGTCATGCGTAGGAAAGAAGCTCCCGAGCCAAGAGCTATACGAAGTCTCGGTAAAATTGCATAGAGCAGCCAAGGGCGCCGGATTGGCTACGCAACAAAAAGCTGCAGGCTATGGAAATTGTTTGGGGTAAGCAGATGAAAACAACGATAACAATAATAATAACAACAATAAGTCGGTAATTCTTAACGAAAAACATCCTATCGTGCAAAAAATCATATCGTTGATAAACAACCTCGGCGTCGAGAAGGGGCCGGCTGCGAAAGCTCGCGGCGCGCTTACGTTTTGGATTCGGTGTGCTATCACTCAGCGGCATCGCTTGAGCAATCCGGCCGTGTACGAAGAACTTGCAAATTTTGTGGTGAACGTGGTTACCAAGGGATGGGAAGGCGAAGATGTCGCAACAACAACGATGGGCGAATATCTAGGGGATTGGCCAGGGGGAGCCTTTTTCGATTTTGATAAAACGGGCAAGAGTAAGGACAAGAACTTCTGAGCCGCCCAACTCGAAAAAGCCGTGCTGGTGCGGTCCGCTTGAGCACCCGCAGGACAGCGTCTCGGCGACCGAGCGGGGCAAGATCCTGGTCTCCCTCACACCTTGGATTGTAAGGCTTGAATGGAAAGGCGGCATCACAGGCTCGCTTTCGCCGGCGGTCCTGGAACGCCTCTCAATCCCCTCCCGCATCGACAGCCCGGGGCAAGAACAGCCGCACGGTCGTGCCGCCGCCCGGTTTGCTCTCGATCAGCATCGTCCCGCCGGACTGCCGGGCGATGCCATAGACTTGGCTCAGACCGAGACCCGAGCCCTGACCCGGCTCCTTGGTGGTGTAAAACGGCTCGACGGCTCGCGTGAGAACGTCTTCGGCCATGCCGGCGCCGGTGTCGGCCACGAATAGCTCGACATAGTTCCCCGGCGACAGATCTGCCGAGACCGCGCGCGGCACCTCGGGGAGGTTGACGGTGCCGATCGTGATGGTCCCGCCCTCGGGCATCGCGTCTCGCGCGTTGAGCGCCAGATTGAGGATGGCGTGCTCGATCTGTCCGGGATCGACGAACACCGGCCAGACCCCGTCGTCCGGCCGCAGCACGACCGCGATCCGCTGCCCGAGCACGCTGGCCAGCAGCCGCACCGTGTCGGCCAGTATTCCGTTCAGATGGACAGTCTGCGGGGTCAACCGCTGCCGTCGTCCGAATGCGAGGAGCTGGCGGGTCAATTGCGACCCTCGCTCGACCGCGCCCCTCATCGCATCGAGCCTCCGGGTCGTTTCTGGACGGTGCGAGCGCGCGCGGAGCAGGTCGATATTGCCGCCGATCGACATCAGCAGATTGTTGAAATCATGCGCGATGCCCGCCGTCAGCCGGCCGATCGCCTCCAGCTTCTGCGATTCGCGCAGCGAGGCGCTGGTCGCCTGATGATCGTCGATCTCCTGGCGCAGCCTCTGGTTCGCCTCGCCGAGCCGCCAGCGCAGCATCGCGCGCTCGCCGTAGCCCCGGCTGAACTGGGAGCCGGTCGCCAGCAGCGCGGCCGCGAAGACGAGGATCATGCCGCCCATCATCAGGTCGGGGCGCGTTCCCCCCGCGAGGAACCGGCCGGCCAGCGGCAGGCAGGCGGCAAGCACGAAGCTTGCCAGCGTCGGGAGATGCATGGCGTTGGTGGTGACGCTGCCGGCGCACATGCCGCCCACGACGAACGCGACGAAGACCCGGTAGGCGGGCCTGTCCGGCAGCAGGATGGCGGTTCCGAGTTCCCAGGCCAGCCCGGTCGCGAGCGTCGTCAGCGCCACCATCGCCACGCGCCGGGCCGATGGGAACCGTTCTCGCCGGTCGAGTTGCCACAGGGCGAGCCGGATGAGCGAGATCAGCGCAACCACGCCGAACCAAAGGACGGGACCCGACCAGGGCTCGACACGGGCGAGCACCCAGGCGGTCGCGCCGGCATTGACCAGATTGACAGCGACGACGAGCGGCACCCGTTGCAGGACATCCGAGATCCGCTCGGTCCGGACGGTCTCGGAGACATCGGGAAACGGCGCTTCGCCTGCCATGTGCGATACCGGGTGGAATGGTTCGGCCGTTACGCTAGCACGCAACCTGGCCGTGCCGCTCGTATCCGGCTTTATCCTCCGGGCATTCCGCCGTAGATCACCCAACGGCCGGCCTTCCTGGCCGTGAGCACAGACGGACCGCGGGGAACCGATGGCGAGAACCAGAGATAGCGGTGATGCGGCGCGGCCCAGGGTGGCCGGCTGCTTGCCTGCATGAGCGAGCTGCAGCCTGTCCGCGGCACGCGGGACCTGATCGGCGAGGACCAGCGGCGCCACCGGCACGTGATCGACACCGCGCGCCGGATCGCCGCCACCTACGGCTTCGACGAATGGGCGACGCCGATCCTCGAGGATACGCGGGTGTTCTCCCGCAGCCTCGGCGAGACCTCGGACGTGGTGATGAAGGAGATGTACAGCTTCGAGGATCGCGGCGGAGACAGCGTCACCTTGCGCCCGGAGGCCACCGCCGGCGTGTGTCGTGCGCTGGTCAGCAACGGTCTCACTCAGTCCCTGCCGCAGAAAGTGTTCTGCGCCGGGCCGATGTTCCGCTACGAACGGCCGCAGAAGGGTCGCTACCGGCAGTTCCACCAGATCGACGTCGAGTTGATCGGCCCCGCCGAGCCGCTGGCCGACGCCGAGGTGATCGCCTGCGGCTGGGATGTCCTCCAGGCGCTCGGCGTGGCCGACGACACCATGCTGGAACTCAACACGCTGGGCGATCGCGAGAGCCGGGCGGCGTATCGCGATGCGCTGGTCGGCTACTTCACGGCGCACAAGGGCGCGCTGTCGGAGGACAGCCTGACCCGCTTGGAGCGCAACCCCATGCGCATCCTCGACAGCAAGGACGACGGCGACAAGCGCATCGTCGCCGGCGCGCCGACCATCCAGCCCTACCTCACGGAGCCGGCCGCCGCGTTCTATGTCCAGCTCCAGACGCATCTGCACCGCTTCGGCGTGCCATTCCGGGAAAACCCGCGCATCGTGCGGGGGCTCGACTATTACGGCCACACCGCCTTCGAATTTGTTACCGATCGGCTCGGCGCGCAGGGCACCGTGCTGGCCGGCGGGCGGTATGACGGGCTAGTGGCCGAGATGGGCGGCCCGCCGACCCCGGCTGTCGGCTGGGCGGCGGGGGTCGAGCGGCTGGCCATGCTGCTCGCCGACCCGCCGGCGGCACCGGCGTCGGTCGCGGTGATCCCGGTCGGCGAGGCGGCGGAGGCGAGCGCCGTCGAGGTGCTGCAGACGCTGCGCCGCGCCGGCATCCGCGCCGAGATCGGTTATCGGGGCAATCTAAAGCGCCGGATGGAGCGGGCCAACCGCTCCGGCGCGCGCGCGGTGGTGATCCTGGGGGAGGCGGAGCTGTCGCGCGGCGTGTCACAGGTGAAGGACCTCGCCTCGGGCGCGCAGCAGGAGGTGGCGATGACGGACCTGCCCCGGTTCCTCGGCTGACCGCATGGCCACGACGGACCTCGCCTTCAAGCTCGACCGCATCGCCGCCCGTGCCGACGAGCTGCGCGCGATGCTGAGCGAGAGCATTTCCGGCGAGAACTACGTCCGCGCCTCCAAGGAGCTGTCCGAGATCGAGCCGGTCGTCGCGCGCATCGGCGAATTGCGCGAGGCGGAGCGCGCCCAGACCGAGGCCGAGGCGCTGCTGGCGGACGCGGAGATGCGCGAGCTCGCCGAGACCGAGCTGCGCGCGCTCAAGGAGCGCATTCCGCGATTGCAGCACGAAATCCGCGTGGCCTTGTTGCCGCGCGATGAGGCGGACGAGCGCTCCGCGATCCTCGAAATCCGTCCGGCCGCCGGCGGCGACGAGGCGGGGCTGTTCGCCGCCGAGCTGTTCGCCATGTACCAGAAATATGCCGCCTTGCGCGGCTGGCGCGTCGAAATCCTGGAATACGGCGACACCGGGCTCGGCGGGCTGAAGGAGGGCATCGCCGAGATCACCGGACGCAACGTGTTTGCCCGGCTGAAATACGAGTCGGGCGTCCACCGCGTGCAGCGCGTGCCGGCCACCGAGAACCAGGGCCGCATCCATACTTCCACCGTCACGGTGGCGGTGCTGCCCGAGGCGGAGGAGGTGGATGTCGAGGTGGACGAGGGCGACCTGCGCATCGACGTCTACCGCGCGTCCGGCGCCGGCGGGCAGCACGTCAACAAGACCGAAAGCGCGGTGCGGATCACGCATCTGCCGAGCGGCATCGTGGTGGCGATGCAGGAGGAGAAGAGCCAGCACAAGAACCGCGCCAAGGCGATGAAGATCCTGCGCGCGCGCCTCTACGAGCAGCAGCGCGCCGCCTTGCACGCGACGCGCGCCGCCGACCGCAAATCCCAGGTCGGCACCGGCGATCGCAGCGAGCGCATCCGCACCTACAATTTCCCCCAGGGCCGCGTGTCGGACCACCGGATCAACCTGACGCTGTACAAGATCGACCGGGTGATGCAGGGCGAGCTCGACGAGTTCATCGACGCATTGACCGCCGAGGACGAGGCGGCGCGGCTCTCGGCCGAGGAATGAGGACTTCTCGCGCCGGGGCGCTGCGGCTTGGAGCCTCAATCCTGCGGGCGGCCGGCATCGAACGCCCCAGGCTGGAAGCGCGGTTGTTGCTGGGCTGCGCCCTCAGGCTCGACCAGGAGGTCTTGCTACGGGACACGCAGGCTGCCGTGGATATGGCTCTCTATCAGCCTTTGCTCGCCCGCCGCGAAGCGCATGAGCCGCTGGCGCTGATCACCGGGCGGCAGGAGTTCTGGAGCCTGCCCTTCGCCGTCTCGCCCGCCACCCTGATCCCCCGCGCCGACACCGAGACGTTGCTGGAGGCGGCCTTGGCGCTGTTCCCGGAGCGGGGCCGGGTGGCCTCCGTCCTCGATCTCGGCACCGGCACCGGCTGCCTGCTGCTGGCGGCGCTGACCGAGTTTCCCGCGGCGTTCGGGGTGGGGGTGGATTTGGCCCCGGACGCCGCGCGGCTGGCGGCAGGCAACGCGGCGACGCTCGGCCTGAGCGGGCGGGCGGCGTTCCTCGCGGGCGACTGGGGCGCGCCGCTCGGCGGCCGGTTCGACCTTATTCTGAGCAACCCCCCCTACATCGAGACCTCGGCAATCCCCACCTTGATACCAGAGGTGCGGCGATACGAGCCGCCAGGATGCGCTCGATGGCGGGCCGGACGGGCTCGGAGCTTATCGCCAGATCATTCCCGCCCTGCTGGACCTGTTGACCCCGAGCGGGTCGGCCGTACTGGAAGTGGGGCGGGGGCAGGCAGCGTCCGTGGCCGGCATGGCGGGACGCGCCGGGCTCATCTCGGCAACGCGAGCGGATCTCGCGGGCATTTCCCGGGCGGTCGTCCTTCAACAAGTCCCGACCGCGAAAAAACCGTTTGGCACGATGGCAACGGGGAGTTAGCTTTCTTCCGGCAGGGACGGTCGCAAGTCGGCGGGTCCCCGGCGCCTTGGCCGACTCGGTCGATCTGTCCTCTTCTGGGCATGACCGAGAGATCGGGCGCTCGCCAGCACCAACGTCGATGGGATGAGCCTTAAACGGAGAGACCGCGCGGCGCGCACGTGCCCCGCCTTTCCTCATTGGGCTGCAACAGGAAAAGAGCGACAGCAGACGAATGAACATGAAACGTATGCGTGGACGGAATCACCGGACCGGCGGCGGAGGCGGCGGCGGTCTACGGCACCACTCAGGCGGTGTTCCGCTCAATCGCAACCATGTCTTCGACAGCAACGGCCCTGATCTCCGCATCCGCGGCACGGCGCAGCAGCTGTTCGAGAAATACCTCCAGCTCGGGCGCGACGCGACCAGCGGCGGCGACCGGGTGATGGCGGAGGGCTATTTCCAGCACGCCGAGCATTATTTCCGCATCCTCAATGCGATGAACCAAGCGGCCCAACAGAACCAGCAGCAGAACGGCCAGCAGCAGCGCCGCCCCTACGCCGGCGAGGACGGGCAAGGCCCGCTCAACGGCGAGGGCGGCGAGGAGGAAGCGGCCGCCCCCGGTACCGGCGATCAGCCGGAAGCGCGCGAAATCCCGATCGCGGCGGCACCCCCCGAGGGCTGATCCTTCACTGGCCGGCCCCGGGCTGGTCGATGGCGCGCCTGAGCGCCGACGCCTCGGCGCCGTCGACCACGCCGGTGCGAAGGAAAAGGTCGATCAGCACCAGGTTCACGTTGAACTTGAACATGTCGGTGTCGCGCACCGCTTCCAGCACGTGGCGGATAGGCCAGAGTGCAAAGCTTTCGACCTCCCCATCTGTCGCCAGGGGGACAAAGTCCTCCGGCAACTCGAGGTCATAGCAATGGATGCGGTCCCGCCGCAGCCCCTCCGGGCGTTCCATCGCGTAGGCGATCCGCGCGGTGAGGACTGCCCGTGACGCCAGGGCGGGAGGGATCGCGGCTTCCTCCTCGGCCTCCTTGATCAGGGTCTGCCAGGGGGTGAGCCCGGCCGGCACGCCGCCCGCGGTGATGTGGTCGAGCTTGCCGGGGTCGAGCGCCTTGTCGGCGGCCCGGCGGGCGACCCAAAGATGCAGCCCGTCCGGCCGGCGCACCAGGCCGTTGAGATGGGCGCCGGCGGCCTCGATCCCGAAGGCGGGCAGGGCGCCCCGGTCGATCTCGGCGAGCGCCGGCCCGTCCGGGTCCGCCCGCACGTCGAACGCCTCGCCCCGCCAGCGATAGAAGCCCTTGGCCGATAGAGCGCGGGCCACGGCCGGCAGCGCCGCGCCGTCGGTCAGCACGACAGCATCCCCCTCGCGCCGGACCTCGGAGAGCCCGGTCAGCGCGGAGGCGAGCGTCCGGCCCACCCAGCCGACCGGGGCGGAGCCGATGCGGAAGGCCAATCGTTCGCCCGGCAGCACCGCGTTGCGGCACGCCCGGATGTGACGCATGAACCCGGTCAGCACGCTTTTCCCCTGCCAATGATCTCGTCTTGCCGCCGCTCGCCTTTCCAATCGTTAAGCGACATGCCACATGCGGTCCATGTCTCAAACGCCTTCGGTTCATGCGTCCGGAACCGCGCGCCGGCAACGATCCGGCCTGCAGACCGTCGCCTCGCTGCTTCCCTATCTCTGGCCTCGCGGCGAACCGGCCGCGCGGGCGCGCCTGCTGGTCGCGGTCGTGCTCCTGGTCCTGGCCAAGGTGGCGACCGTCTACGTCCCCGTGGTCTACAGCCGCGCGGTGGACGCGCTCTCGCCGAAGGGGGCCACCACGCTGCTGGTGATCCCGGCGGCGTTGATCGTGGCGTATGGCTTGCTGCGGGTCGCGTCCTCCGGTTTCGCCGAAATGCGCGACGCGGTATTCGCTGCGGTGCAGCAACGCATCGCCCGCAAGCTCGCGCTGCAAACCTTCGAGCATCTGCACCGCCTCTCGCTGCGCTTCCACATGGACCGGCAGACCGGCGGCCTGTCGCGGGTGATCGAGAGGGGGCAGCTCGGCATCCAGTCGGTGCTGCGGCTCGCGGTGTTCAACATCATCCCGACCTTGCTCGAGATGGTGATGGTGGTGGCGATCCTGTGGGCGATGTTCGACTGGCGTTTCGCGCTGGCGACGTTTCTCGCGGTAGGGATCTATCTCGCCTTCACCCTCTCCTTCACCAACATGCGGGTGCGTATCCGCCGCACCATGAACGACACCGACACCGAGGCGCAGACCAAGGCGGTCGACAGCCTGCTGAACTACGAGACGGTTAAATATTTCGGCAATGAGAGGCACGAGGCGCGGCGCTACGACGAGGCGTTGTCGCGCTACGAGCGCGCCGCAGTGCGCTCGCAGGTCTCGCTCAACATGATGAATCTCGGCCAGGCCTCGATCATCGCGCTGGGGCTCGCAGTGGTGATGCTGATGGCCGCCCAGGGGGTGCGCGCCGGCGAGATGACGGTGGGCAAGTTCGTGCTGGTGAACACCTATCTCATGCAGCTCTACCAGCCGCTCAACTTCCTCGGCTTCGTCTATCGCGAGATCAAGCAGAGCCTGGTGGACATGGAGCAGATGTTCCGCCTGATGCATGTAGGGCAGGAGGTCGCGGATCGGCCGGGTGCGGTGGCGCTGGCCGCGCACCTGTCCGACGGGCCCGCCGGCTCGGTCGTGTTCGACGACGTGCACTTCGGCTACCGGCCGGATCGCGAGATCCTCAGGGGCGTGACCTTCACCGCTCCCGCCGGGAGCAAGCTCGCCATTGTCGGCTCGACCGGCGCGGGCAAGTCGACGATCGGGCGATTGATGTTCCGCTTCTACGACGCGACCGGCGGGCGGGTGCTGATCGACGGGCAGGACATTCGCGACGTGACGCAGGATAGCCTGCGCGCCGCGATCGGCGTGGTGCCGCAGGACACGGTGCTGTTCAACGACACGATCCGCTACAACATCGCCTATGGCCGCCCCGGCGCGACGCAGGCGGAGATCGAGCAGGCGGCGCGGGCGGCGCAGGTTCACGATTTCGTCCTGCGCCTGCCGGAGGGCTACGACACGCGGGTCGGCGAGCGCGGCCTCAAGCTGTCGGGCGGCGAGAAGCAGCGCGTCGCCATTGCGCGCACCTTGCTCAAGGATCCCCGCATCCTGATCCTCGACGAGGCGACCAGCGCTCTCGACACGCGGACCGAGCAGGACATCCAGGCCGCGCTCCGCACTGTCGCGCGGCATCGCACGACCTTGGTGATTGCGCACCGCCTGTCCACGGTGGTCGACGCGGACGAAATCATCGTGCTTGAGGATGGTCTGGTGGCCGAGCGCGGCACGCACGCGGCGCTGCTGGCGCGCGGCGGGCGCTATGCCTGGATGTGGATGCTGCAGGCCGAGCAGGCGGGGCGGGCGGAGCAGGCTGGACAGGCGGAGCAGGCCGGGCAGGCGGAGCGATCGGGCGAGGTCGAGCTTGCGGCGAACTGATGCCGGGCTATGCTGGCCGTGATCGGGGAGGCGGCGACATGCGCTGGGTGCCTCGGACGATCTTGCGGACGGTCCTGGCGGTCTGCCTCCTGTCGGCCGTCGCGGGCTGGGCGGAAACCGTCCCCGCGCCCTCGGAGGCCGATGCCGCGACCACCGAGGCGCTCGCGCTGGTCGATCAGCAGAGCCCGGAGGGCAGTCTCCTGGGCGGCCTCCGCGAGCGGGTGATTTCGGCTCTGGTGGAACGTGGGGACGCGACGCCCAAGCAGGCCGCCGAAGCCACCGACAAGATCGTCATGCCCGGCTTCAAGGCGAATCTGCCGCGGCTGAAGGCGAGGCTCGCACGGGTCTGGACGCTCCGGTTCACCGCCAACGAACTCCGTGAGTTGCTCGTCTTTCTCAAGGACGACCGCTCGCCGCTGACCCAGGGATGGTTCGTGAACTCGGAACTGGGCCGGCGGTACCTGGCGGAAAAGGACGAGATCGTCCGGGAGAGCGGCGTGGAGTGGCGGGAATGGGGGCCGCCGATCGTGCAGGAGGCATTCTCGCGTCACGTCGCCGATTTGAAGGCGATCGGCATCGACCCCGACAATTTCAAATGAGCAGCAGCCATGACCGACGAACGAGACGAAGCGCCGCCGCCGGCCGATCTCAGCCATGCGGGCGCGGTGATCGACAAGGCGATCGAATACATGATGAGCCAGAACATCGGCGCGCTGGCGATCGCCTCCGCCCTGCTGGGCGGCTCGCTCGCACTGCTGGCCCGCAGCATGGACGAGGAGGCGATCATTCGCATCCTGGACAACGCCATCGCCACCGTCCGGGCGGGCGAGCTGCACCGGATGGCCGATCCCGCGCCTTGACCTCTGCCGGCCGTTTCGCCATAACCCCGCCTCCCATCTCCCGCCTTATTCCATTGGACCGAGGGTTTCCTGCGATGTCCCGCCGCTGCCAGATCACGGGCAAGGGCGTCCTGACGGGCAACAACGTCAGCCACGCCAACAACAAGACCCGTCGCCGCTTCCTGCCCAATCTGCAGGAAATCTCGCTGTTGTCCGACACCCTGGGCGCCAGCGTGCGGATGCGCATATCCACCCGCGCGATCCGCACGATAGAGCACAATGGCGGGATCGACGCCTTCCTGCTCGGCACGCCGAACAGCCGGCTGCCGGAAGAGGCGCGGGTGATCAAGCGGCGCATCCTGCGAGCGCAGGTCAAGCGGGCGGCCGCCGCGCCGGCCGCCTGAGCCGGTTCTCGCGCAACGGTGACGACCAAGGCCCGCCTCGGCGGGCCTTTTTGCTGGGTCCGTCATTTCGATCGGCGTTAACCTCCGGTTTGAATACAGAGCATAGTCTCTGCACATGGGACCGATCACTCTGATCCTCGCTGGCCTGGCCGTGCTGTCCTGCGGCACGACGGCAATGCTGCTACTTCGGCTTCGCGGCCAAAATCGCGCCCTGGAGGCGGTCGCGGCGCAGCGTGATCGGGCGCTCGGCGCCGAGGCCGCGAGCACGCGCATCCTGCGGCTATCCGCCGCCGAATTACGAGAGACGGCGCTGACCTTGCTCGGCCACACGGATAGGTTGCGGGCGCAGGATGGCGGGTCGGCGGCTTCTCATGCGACGCCGATCGCCGCTGTCACGGCGCGGGTTCTGAACCTCGCCGATGATTTGCAGGACAGCGCGATCCCCGGCGCCGAGACCCGCGTGATCCGCGACGAACCGGTTGTCGTCGGACAGTTGCTGCGGGACGCGATCGCCGCCGTTTCCGCGACGCTCGATCCCAGCCGACGCCACTGGCGCGTGGCCCCGGAACTGCTCGAACTGACCCTGGTCGCCGATCGCCGGGCGCTGTCGCAGATCCTGTTGCGTGTGCTCGGCAACGCGGCGCGGTTCACCCGCGACGAGGACTGGATCGACTTGGCGCTGGAGCGCCACGAGGACGGGGTAGCCCTGGTGGTCGCCGATGAAGGGGCCGGGCTCGCGGCGCTCGCGGGCGTGCCGGAGCCCGCGCCTGGCAACAGCCGCGGCATCGGGCTCGGGCTGTCGCTGGCGCGCGTCCTGATGGAGGCGCATGGCGGCACGCTGACGATCGAGACGGCGACGCGGATCGGCACGCGGGTGGCGCTGACCTTTCCTCTGGAGCGGCTGCCGGCGCGCAAGCTCCACGCTTGACACGCTTGCCGGGTGGTTATTCGGCGTCGGGCTGGTTTCCCGGCATCGCCCGCTCGAACGCCGCGAGCCGCATCGCCGCGTCCGAGACAAGCTTCACCGTCGGGAACGGCGCAAGATCGAGCTGATAGTTGCGGGAGTTCACCACCTGCGGGACCAGGCAGGCGTCGGCGAGGGTTGGAGCGTCGCCGTGACAGAACTGTCCGGTCTCCGGGCTCCCGGCGAGCATCGCCTCAGCGCGGAGAACCCCTCGGCGATCCAGTGATTGTACCAGGTTTGCACCGCCGTTTGGTCCTGGCCCATCGGCTGGCGCAGGTATCGCAGCACTCGCAGATTGTCGATCGGATGAATGTCGCAGGCGGGAATCTGCGCCAATGCGCGCACCCGCGCCCTCCCCGCCGGGTCCGTGGGCAGCAGCCTCGGCCCGGGCCGCGTCTCGTCGAGATATTCCATGATGGCGAGCGACTGGTGCAGCACCCGCCCGTCGATCTCCAGGGTCGGCACCAACCCTTGCGGGTTGAGACGGAGGTAGTCCGGCGCGCGCTGCTCGTTGCGACGGAGGTGATGCGCGACGCTGGTATAGGCGATGCCCTTGAGATTGAGCGCGATCCGCACCCGGAAGGCCGCCGAGGAACGGAAGTAGCCGTGCAGCGTGACGGTGTCGGTCATGGACGCCTCCTGCGCGCATCTGAACAACGTCGCGATCTTGGTCTCACGCCGGGGAGGGGACAATTGCCGCGCGCAGGCTTGCGTTCTCCGCTTCCAGAGCGGCGATGCGCTGCTCCAGCCGTCGCACCGCCTCGGCGACATCGGCGGCGTCGAACTTCTGCGGGATATGCTGGCGGCAATTGCTGTCCCATGCCTCGACCGTGAACAGCAGCGCGCGCTCCGCACGCGCCTTGTAGCCCTCGGGCATCAGCCGGGCGATCAGGGCGGCGTCGTCCACCATGCGGGCGCCGCCCCACAGTTTCATGCGGCGCTGGTGCGCGTAGTCCATCAGGAACAGGAAGGCCCGTGCGTTCTCGGACAGGTTGCCGGCCGTGATGTATTGCCGGTTGCCGGCGAAATCCGCGAGGCCGAGCGTGCGGCCGTCCAGCACGCGGATGAAGCCCTTGGGGCCGCCGCGATGCTGCGTGTAGGGCTGGCCCGAGGCGCTGGCCGTCGCGAGATAGGCGGTGTCCACGTCGGCCAGGAAGGCGACGAGATCGTCGGTCAGGACAGTGCGAAACCCGCCTCGCGCCTCGATCCTCTGGTGCGCCGGCACCCCGCCCCGTCGATGCTGCTCCGCCTTGATCGCGGCGCTGAAGGCGATGTCGCTGGATCGGGAGGGGGCGAGATCGGCGGCGACGTTCATCGGTGCTCTCCTTGCTGCGGCGGCGATGTGGCCCTTTCATCAGCCTTCGGGAATTGCCGGAGTTGACAAGGGATTATTGCCGCGATTGCAATGGCCGATGGATCGGATCGAAGCCATCACGGCGTTCGTCGCGGTGTGCGATGCGTCGGGATTCGCCCCCGCCGCACGTCGGCTCGGCCGCTCACCCTCGGCGGTCACGCGCCTGATCGCCGGGCTCGAGGAGCAGTTGGGCGTGCGCTTGCTGCAGCGCACGACTCGCGCCGTGGGATTGACCGAGGCCGGTGCGCGCTACCTCGACCGCGCGCGGCGGCTGCTGACGGATTTGCGCGATGCCGAGGAAATCGCGCGTGAGGCGGACGCCCGGCCGAGGGGAAGGCTGGTGGTCGCCGCGCCCCAGATGTTCGGGCGGCTGCACGTCGCACCGGTGCTGTCCCGCTATCTGCGGGAGTTTCCGGAGGTGACGGCGGAGCTGTTGCTATCCGACCGGTTCGCCAATCTCGTCGAGGACGGCATCGACATCGCCATCCGCATCGGCCGGCTTCCCGATTCAGGTCTGATCGCCCGGCGCTTCGGCGCGACGCGGCGAATCGTCGTCGGCAGCCCGCGCTACCTCGCAGAGAATGGCGGCCCGCCGCGCCACCCCGACGACCTCGCCCGCTACAGCCTCGCCGCCTCCACCGGCCTCTCCGCCGATCCCGCGTGGCGCTTCGCCGGTCCCGACGGCACGTCGATCACGATCCGGGTCGAGCCGCGCTTTGTCTCCAACAGCAACGACGTGGCGCTCGGCCACGCCACCGCCGGCGGCGGATTGGCTCGCGTGCTCTCATATCAGGCCGCCGACGCGCTCGCGGCGGGAACGCTCGTCGAGGTGCTGCGCGAGTTCGCGCCCCCGCCGCAGCCGATCCAGGCGGTCTACCCGAGTGCCCACAGGTTGTCGCCCAAGGTGCGCGGGCTGCTCGATCTGATCGAGCGCGAGGCGGCGTGGCGGTTTGCGTGACCACGACGGATTTCGTAACGGGCTCGGTCAAAGAGTTGTTGCGGCATTCTGGTGCAATGTCGTTATAATGACTTTGCAGGACGGAACCCGGAGAGCGGCGAAAGGGAGCGAACGATGGCGACTACGGTGCACTTTGCCACCAATCGGATTCTCACCGGATCGGCGGACCAATGGCAAAGCTATGGGGCGGGTATTGTCTCGCCGTCGGACCCGACGGCGATGACCTACGCGACGGCCTTCGTCGACGATGCCAACCTCACGGCTGATACGACCGGCGCGATCAGGTCGATCGAGGACGTCTCCAAGGGCCGCTTCGGCCAAGCCGCGATCGATGACCTCTCGGCGCCCGGGCGGAACCTGCTGGTGTTCATCCACGGCTTCGACAACAGCTTCGAAAACGCGATCACGCGCGCGGCCTTCAATCAGCAATGGCTCGCGCAATCCGGCGTGGCGGGCGCCGACATGGCGGTCATCGCGTTCAGCTGGCCTTCGTTGGGTCGGCTGCTGGGCTTCCCGGTGCCCTGGTCGGACTACCTCCACGACCAGACGATGGCGGGTCAGTCAGGCCCACACCTCATGCGTTTCCTTGCCAATCTCTTGCCCATTCTGCAGAAGGCTCGGTCAACCGGTTGTCGGACCATCCTGCTCGCGCACAGCATGGGCAATCTGGTGCTGCAGGCTGGCGTCGAGAGTTGGTTCACCCACGGCAACGGTGCCGCGCTCATGTTCGACGAGGCGATCCTTGCCGCGGCGGATGAGCGCTACGACAGCTTTGGCTTCCCCCTTTATGGCCGGCTCAGCGGGCTCGGTCTGCTGGCGAGGCGGATATCGGTCTACTTCAGCCGGATCGATGCCGTCTTGCACCTGAGCATGACGATAAACCTGGGCGCTCAGCGCCTCGGGCAGGAAGGGCCGCACAACCGTTCGGATACGGTGCTCTTTCCACCGGCGCGATACCGCATGGTGGACTGCAGCGGATTCCATGACTACGCGATCGACTTCGCGAGTTCGCACCAGTACCTACCGCCGCTCCCCCGGCGCGCGCGCGGACATCGCGGGAATCTTGGAACAAGTGTAGACGGGCCGCCGCACCGGTCGCGATCGAGGCAAAGCTATCCTCGCGGCACCACGTAGCCATAGGCCGCCAGACTGCGATCCTGGCCATCGCCGAGATAGGCAGCCTTGATCCGGCCGATTCCGTCTCCGTCCAGATCGGTGTGCTCCTCGAGCTTGTAGTGACGTATGGCGTTGCCACCGAGGATCGCCGCCTTCACCGGTCCGTCCGCCGCGCCAAGTGGTGAGAAGCCGTATTTGCGCTGGAAGTCCTCGGGGATCTCCATTCGGCGGAACGCCTCGATCTGCCATTGCGGAGAGCCGTACCAGACCGAATCCGTTCCCCAGAAAACGTGGTCGACGCCGAGGCCCTTGATCAGGGTGCCCATCATCGCGGCGGAGAAGCGCGGATTTGTCACCGCCGAGATCGCGAAGGACGTGCCGAGGTCGGCGTAGACGTTGCTCACGCCGTGTTTCGCCGGGATCTCCGCGAGATCCGAAACCCAGCGGATGTAACCGGTCTTCTCGAACTGGGCCAGCTCGTCGTCGGGGTTTTCGAGGAACGCGCGCAACGCGGCGTGGTAGATCACGAAGTCGATCTGCGGCCAGTCCTTCGCGGCCTTCGGCAGATCGTCGACATTCGCATAGCGCCACGCGCCGCCCGGGATCGAGGTTTCATAGTCCTTGGGGAGCAGCCCCTTGTGGATGCAAACCGTCGTGATGCCGGCCTTCACGGCCTTCTCGTAGAACGGATAGACGATTTGCTCGTCGTCCAGCCGCCACGGATAGCGGGTGGTCTGCGGCGCCAGCGGGTCGCCGATCGTGTATCCCTTCCAGCTCGTCGGCTTCACTTCGGAGATGCAGCGATCGACCTCCTCCATCCAGCCTTGCTGCTTCGGCGTGACGAGCGAATGGAACAGCAGGCGCTTCGATCCGGCGATGCTGTTCACGGTCAGCGCCGCGTCCCTCATCTGATCGTTGGAAAGGAACCAGTTCTTCGGATCGTCGAACGGCGCACCGCTCAGCAGGCCGATTCGAGTGTCGCTGTCGAGGTAGATCTCCTTCAGGAAGTTGTCGAACTTGTAGCGGGCGAGCCCGAGGCCGACCGGCTCCTGCTTCATCGCGGGGTTCCAGTTGTCCGCCGCGTACTTGGCGAGGGCCATGAGTCCCTCGAACTGGTAGTCATCGCGTACGAAATGCAGCTGGTCATCGAAGATGAACTGACCGCGCAACCCTGCGTCGCGCGCGGCGGCGGCCTCGGGCTCCGCCGCCTCGGCCGCGCCGACCTCGAATACCTGGCCGAACACCTCGTTCATCGCGGCGAATGCCAGCGCCATCCCGCAGCTCGTACGCAGGAAGCCGCGCCGGTCGAGACCGAGGCGGCGGCCGTTGGTTTCGGCAAGATCGCTGATGCGTGCTTCCACTTTCCGCTGCGCGGCACTTTGCGGCAGCGGGTTGAACTCGCCGTTGGAAACCATCTGTGTCGGCACCGGCGAGCGAAACGCCGCTTTCTCAGCCGGCGCAAGTGCGGCGATCTCCCGATCGCTCAGGAAGCTACCCATGACGCCCTCCCCCAACTCGCGTTCGGGACAAGCCGTCCACGGCGGCCGGCGTCCCGGCGTGCAGAGCGCGGGTAGCTTGCTCGCGCCGACCCGTCGATGTCGAGAGCAATCGATGGAGGGAGCGGAAGGTGGCTCCCTTAAACCACCACCGCCGACCGCTCCGCCGCCGCCATGCGCCAGGCGAGGTCGGAATCCTCGTCGAACAGCTCGGTCAGCTTCTTCAGCATCGTGCCGCCCAGCTCCTCGGCGTCGACGATCGTGACGGCGCGGCGGTAGTAGCGGGTGACGTCGTGGCCGATGCCGATGGCGATGAGCTCGACCAGCTCGCGGCCCTCGACGTCGCGGATCACCTCGCGCAGGTGTTTTTCCAGGTAATTGCCGGGATTCACCGACAAGGTGGAATCATCCACCGGCGCGCCGTCGCTGATGACCATGAGGATGCGGCGGTGCTCGGAGCGCATCAGCAGGCGGCGATAGGCCCAAAGCAGCGCCTCGCCGTCGATGTTCTCCTTGAGCAGCCCCTCACGCAGCATCAGGCCGAGATTCTTGCGCGCGCGCCGCCACGGCGCGTCGGCCGCCTTGTAGATGATGTGGCGCAGATCGTTGAGCCGGCCCGGCGCGCGGGGCTTGCCGTCCTGCACCCATTTCTCGCGGCTCTGCCCGCCCTTCCACGCGCGCGTGGTGAAGCCGAGCACCTCCACCTTTACGGCGCAACGTTCCAAGGTGCGGGCGAGGATGTCGCCGCACATCGCCGCGACGGTGATCGGCCGGCCGCGCATCGAGCCGGAATTGTCGATCAGCAACGTCACGACCGTATCGCGGAACTCCATCTCGAGCTCGCGCTTGTAGGACAGCGCCTGCATCGGATTGACCACCACGCGGGAGAGGCGCCCCGCGTCGAGCAATCCTTCCTCGAGGTCGAACTCCCAGGCCCGCGTCTGCTGCGCCATCAGCCGCCGTTGCAACCGGTTGGCGAGCTTCGAGATCACACCTTGCAGGTGCTGCAATTGCTGATCGAGCTGCTGGCGGAGCCGGCTGAGTTCTTCCGGGTCGCAGAGATCCTCGGCGGAGACTTCCTCGTCGAACAGCCGCGTGTAAGGGCGGTAGGCGCCCTCGGCGTCCTGCATGTTGCGGTCGCGGCGCGGCTGCGGGCCGCCGGGGCGGTCGTCTCCCTCGGCGGCGGCGGCGCTCTCGTCGGCATCGTCGGAGCCCTCGTCGTCGGCCGCCTCGCCCTCCATCTCCTCGGGCTGGGCGCCGAGCATGGAATCGGTGTCGGACTGGCTCTCGCTCGATCCCTCCTGGGAATTGTCCTGCGCGCCGGACTGCTCGCCGCCCTCCTCGCCCTCCTCGTCCTGATTGTCGGGCTCGGCGTCGGCCTCCGCCTCGGCGAGATCGAGCACCGCGAGCAGCTTGCGGGCGGCGCGGGCGAAGGCCGCCTGATTGTCCTGGCTGTGGCCAAGCTCCTCCAGCGCTCCGTCGGCGTCCGCGCCGAGCGATTCGCGCCAGAGATCGAGCACGCGCCGAGCGGCGGCAGGAGCTGGCTCTCCCGACATCCGCTCGCGGGCGAGCAGGGCCAACGCGTGCTGCACCGGCAGCTGGTCCTTCCGCGTCATGCGGTCGAAGCCCTCGGCCTCGCATTCCTCGGTGAGCCGGGCGCGCAGATTGGCCGACACGCCTTCCATGTGGCGCGAGCCGATCGTCTCGACGCGCGCCTGTTCGAGCGCGTCGTAGACGTCGCGCGCCTCGCGCCGCGCCGGGCTGCGGGCGGCGTGCACCGCGTCGTCATGGTGTCGCAGACGCAGCGCGATGGCGTCGGACGCCCCGCGCAACTTCGCCATCTCGGCCGGCGGCAGCGCGCGGGTCGGCAGCGGCAGGCGCGCGCGCTTGCCGGCGAGGCCGGACGGACCGGGCTGGAAGTTCACCTGCACGTCCGCCACCTCGGCGATCGCGCGCAGCACGCCGGCGGTGGCGCGCTTGAACTCCTCCGCCCGCGTGTTGTCCTTCGACCCGCTCGCTCCCGTTCCGCTCACGGCCTAGGGCCTCAGCTCGCCTTGCGCGCCATCATGCCGGTCGGGATGTCCTCGTTGAAGCAGCGCTGGTAGTACTCGGCCACCGTGGACCGCTCGGCCTCGTCGCATTTGTTGAGGAAGGTCACGCGGAAGGCGAAGCCGATATCGCCGAAGATGCGCGCGTTCTCCGCCCAGGTGATGACGGTGCGCGGCGACATGACGGTCGAGATGTCGCCGTTGATGAAGCCGGCGCGGGTCAGGTCGGCGAGCGCCACCATGCTCTCGACCCGCTTCTTGGTCGCCGCGTCCTTCGGGTCGATCTGCATCTTGGCCAGCACGATCGCGGTCTCGGTTCCGTGCGGCAGATAGTTCAGGGTGGCGACGATGTTCCAGCGGTCCATCTGGCCCTGGTTGATCTGTTGGGTGCCATGATAGAGGCCGGTGGTGTCGCCGAGGCCCACCGTATTGGAGGTGGAGAACAGGCGGAAGGACGGGTGCGGGCGGATCACCCGGTTCTGGTCGAGCAGGGTGAGCTTGCCCTCGACTTCCAGCACCCGCTGGATGACGAACATCACGTCCGGCCGGCCGGCGTCGTACTCGTCGAACACGAGCGCGCAGGCGTGCTGCAGCGCCCAGGGCAGGATGCCCTCGCGGAACTCCGTCACCTGCTTGCCGTCCTTGAGGACGATCGCGTCCTTGCCGATGAGGTCGATGCGGCTGATGTGGCTGTCGAGATTGACCCGGATGCAGGGCCAGTTGAGCCGCGCGGCGATCTGCTCGATATGGGTGGATTTGCCGGTGCCATGATAGCCCTGGATCATCGTGCGCCGGTTGAAGGCGAACCCCGCGCAGATCGCCAGCGTGGTCTCCTTGTCGAACTGGTACGCGGTGTCGATGTCCGGCACGTGCTCGGTCCGCACCGAGAAGGCCGGCACCTCCATGTCGGCGTCGATCCCGAATGTCTCGCGCGCCTGGACCTTGGTGTCCGGAAGGTCGATCGCGGAGGTCGGGCGGACCTCTGAGAGGGCGGCAATCTTGTTCATAGACCAGCGTGTCCCGTGTGTTCCGATGAATAGTAACCCCGGCACGGCGGCGGGCGGAAGGGTACCTGCCCGCATGTCCGATCAGCCGGCGGCCGCCAGTCGCGGTTCGGTCGCCAGGCGGGTGCGTACCGCCGCGTAGGCGAGGTTGATCGTCTTCAACCGCTCCTCCGCCGCGCGATCCCCGCCATTCGCGTCCGGATGATGGCGCTTGGCAAGCTCCTTCCACCGGGATTTCGCCTGATCGAGCGTCGTCGGCCAGGATAGGCCCAAGGTTGCCAGTGGCTCGCGCAACTCCGAGGGAGCCTGGTCGGACGGTCGCCCAGGGCCGCGCTTGATGCGCCCGGCGTCGAGCACGTGCAGAGGATCGCGATGCGGCAGCTCCCCGTCCCACGCGGCGGCCCCCAACCGGCCGAGGGGCCAGCTCGGCCGCTGCCACGCGGTATCGGCGCGGAGCTGCATTTCGATCTCGCCCGGGGTCATGCCTTTGTAGAAGTCCCACGCGGCGTTGTAGGCGCGCACATGCTCTAGGCAGAACCACCAGTAATCGTTCAGGGCCGTGCGCGACTTTGGCGCCCGGTATTCGCCGGGCGCGCAGCAATCAGGCATCTCGCACGCCCGACCGGGAGCGGCCGGGTCGGGCGCGTAGGCCCGGGGTCTCGTGCCGCGTCGGGTCATCGTGCCTCTTATGTGCGCCGCGCGGCGCCATTGGCAACTGGCGCTTGGCGCGCGCCGCCGATTATCCGATATGACTGCCATGCGGTCCCGCGCACATCGCCTGGAAACCATTCTCGCCGACGCATTCGCGCCGTCGCTTCTGCGTGTCGTGGATGACAGCGCCCTCCACGCCGGCCATGCCGGGGCTCGGCCAGGCGGCGAGACCCACTACAGCGTGCTGCTGGTCAGCGCGGCGTTCCGCGGCCGGAGCCGGGTGGCGCGGCACCGGCTGGTGCATGAAGCCGTGGCCGCCGAGTTCACGGCCGGCCTGCACGCACTCGCGCTGACGTTGCGAACGCCCGAGGAGCAGGCCGCAGTCCCGCCAGAGAGCTGACCCGCTGAAACTTCGCGACCCCTCCATCTCCTACCAAATCGTTACGGGGAATTAGTTTGCTGCCCCGGATATTTTCGTGGAACAAACTCTCTCTTAACGCAAGGAAGCTCCAATGGGACGCAACCTTAGGTTGGAGAGAGCGCTGTGGGAAGTCGGCTGGTCAACCGGAATGTGGTCGCGGGGCGCGGCCGAACGAGTATGCGGCTCGAGCCCGAGCTCTGGGATGCGCTCTATGAGATCTGCCAGCGCGAGCAGGTCCCGATCGGCGAGATCGTGCGTCGGGTCGAAGCGCGCGGCGATCCGGGCGGCCGCACCAGCGCCGTCCGGGTGTTCGTGATGCAGTATTTCCGGGTTGCGGCGACCGAGCAGGGCCATGCCGAAGCGGGTCACGGTTCCAAGGCCGCGCTCGTCGAGCCCGATTTTTCTGATTCGGCCGCGGCCTAGCGGAAGGGCGGCAATGACAGGCGCGCCTGGTCAGGAGCCGGCGGAGGAGGAAACGGCGGCGGCTTCGGCCGCGGTCCGGTCCCGGTCGGCGCCCTTGTACAGGTGCGGCCAGCGGCGCCGCACGATCGGGCCGGCTTCGTCGTAAGCAATGCAGGTGTTCACGATCTTGGCCGAGCCGCCGAACTTGGCGGCGACGCGAGCGTCCACCTCTTCCGGGGTCAGCGCGGTACCGGTCGCGGCCCGGATCGCCTCCGCCTCGCGGTCGCCCCTGGCCGAGAACACTGTCTGATGCGCGGTGGTGCCCATCTGCTGCAGCAGCTCGCGCAAATGCGTGCAGCCGGCGGTGCCACCGATCCGGGCGGCCGCCTCCCGCAGAAAGCCGGCCTTGATCCGCAGCCCGGCCAGCCGGGCGAAATTGGGCGCCGCTAGCTCGCAGATCGCGTATGGGGTGTGGTCGCTTGCCGCCTCGCAGGCAACGATGGTCAGCCGGTCGTCCACCGTCATGCGCATCCACATGCCATGCAGCGGCTCGCCGGCCTCGACATAACCGCGATGCTCGTTGAGGAAGCCACGCGCCTTGCTGTCTGTGAGATGGGCCTCGATGTCATACAGCCCGTCGCGCCGCCGATAGCCGCGGATCACGATGGTCCGCGTGTGCAGCGGTTCACGCTCCTGCGGCTCG
Source organism: uncultured Alphaproteobacteria bacterium (assembly GCA_963795435.1). Taxonomy (GTDB): domain Bacteria; phylum Pseudomonadota; class Alphaproteobacteria; order Acetobacterales; family Acetobacteraceae; genus JAFKFI01. The sequence continues at coordinate 154,361 of CAWCHV010000003.1, read as the reverse complement.
CTCAACGGCATCGCGGGATCTCCAATCTGTTGCAGTGCAACAGATCCATATGGCACGCGGCGGGCGGGCTGCAAACCGGACAGTATGCGTCCCTACCGCGCGGCAGCGTCTCAGGCCGTGCAACCCTCCTCGCGCAACAGGCCGATGACGTCCTGCGCCGGCACATCGGCCGAGGTGAAGGCCTGGCCGATGCCGCGAGCGAGGATGAAGGTGAGTCGGCCGTCTCGCATCTTCTTGTCGCGCCGCATGTGCCCGGTCAGCGTCGTCGCCGAGAACCGCCGGTTCAGCATCCGCAGCTCCGCCGGCAGACCCATCGCGCCGACATGGGACACCACGCGCGCCGCATCGGCGGGCGCGCAGAGGCCGAGCCGGGCGGAGAGCCGGAACGCCAGTCCGAGGCCGACCGCCACCGCCTCGCCATGCAGCAGCCCGCCCCCGTAGCGGTATTCGGCCTCCAGCGCGTGCGCGAAGGTGTGCCCAAGATTGAGCAGGGCGCGGCCGTCATTCGGCTTCTCCTCGTGCTCGTCCTCGCCGACCACGGCGGCCTTGAAGGCGCAGGCCCGCCGGATCGCCTCGGCTTGTAGCTCGCGATTGCCGGCGATCACGCCGGCGCCGTTGTGCTCGCACCATTCGAAGAACGCCGCGTTGCCGATCAGCCCGGCCTTCGTGATCTCGGCGTAGCCGGCGCGCAGTTCGCGGATCGGCAAAGTGGCGAGCGTCGCGGTATCGGCCAGCACCATGCGCGGCTGATGGAACGCGCCGACGAGGTTTTTCCCCCGCGCGGTGTTCACGCCGGTCTTGCCGCCGACGCTCGAATCGACCTGGGAGAGCAGCGTCGTCGGCACCTGGATGAAGGGTAGTCCGCGCAGGGTCGTGGCCGCCGCGAAGCCCGCGAGATCGCCCACCACGCCGCCGCCGAGCGCGATCACCGTCGTCTTGCGTTCGACGCCGGCCTCCAGGAGCCCATCCACCACCCGGCCGTAGGTCTCCAGATTCTTGGAAGTCTCGCCGGCGGGCACGACGATCTGCCGCGCCTCGATCGCGGTCGCGGCCAGACCTCCGAGCAGGGATTGGAGGTGCAGGCGAGCGACGCTCGCATCCGTCACCACCACAACCCGCTTTTGCGGCAGACGCGGCGCGATCAGCGCGCCGGCGCGCGCCAGCAGGCCCTCGCCGATCACCACGTCGTAGCTGGCGCTGGCGAGGGTGATCGAGAGCCGGCGCGGCGCCCGCCACTCGAGCAGCGCGTCGAGCACGTGGCCGGTGGTGGCGTCGGGGCTCTCGTCGCCGCAGTCGACCGCGAGGTCGGCCTCGGCATAGACCGGGTGCCGGATCTCCATCAGGCGTTGCAGGATGTCCGAGGCATCCCCGTCCCGCAGCAGCGGGCGGTTGTCGCGCCCCGCGACCCGACGGACCAGGATGGGCAGCTTGCAGCGCAGCCAGATCGACACCGCCTCCTCGCGCACGATGGCGCGGGTCTCCTGGTCCATGAAGGCGCCGCCGCCGGTCGCGAGCACCAGCGGGTCGCCCGAGAGCAGGCGGCGGATCACTCGGCGCTCGCCGTCGCGGAACTCGCGCTCGCCGTAGCGGGTGAACAGCTCTGGCACCGTGCAGCCGGCGGCGAGTTCGATCTCGGCGTCGGCGTCGCGGAACGGCAGGCCGAGTCGGGCCGCCAGCCGCCGCCCGATCGACGTCTTGCCGGCGCCCATCAGCCCGACCAGCACGATGCTGCGCCCGGCCAGCGCGTCCGGCAATGTGACGGTATCCTTGAGCGCGGTGTTGCGTGTCATCGCGGCGAAAGGTAGCACACGGGCAAGCGTCAAGGCCAAGCCGCCCCCCAACAGCCCGGACCCGTCGTGACGACAATGAGCCGTATCTTTCTCCTGGTCGTCGCGATCGGATTGGTGGTCATCGCGGTCGGCGTGCTGGTGCTGGGCGCCTTCCCGCCCGAACCGAACCCGCATCCGGTGCAACGGACCCTGCCGAACGACAAGTTCCAGAGCCACTAGGCGGGCAGGTGGACCGCCACGTCGAGGCGTTCCTCGAGATGCTGGCCGCCGAGCGGGGCGCCGCGCGCAACACGCTGGCCGCCTATCAGGCCGACCTGGCCGATTTTTTCATCTTCGCCGCCGCGCGCGGAGCTGCGTCCGCCGGTGCTGACGCAGCGCTTCTGCAATCGTACATGGCGAGCCTGCAGACAACCGGGCTGTCGGCCCGTACCGCCGCGCGGCGACTGTCGGCGCTGCGACAGTTCCACCGTTTCCTGCTGCGAGAAGGGGTTCGGGCGGACGATCCCACCCAGCTCCTGGACGCGCCGAAGCTGCCCCGATCACTGCCGAAATATCTCAGCGAGCAGGAGGTGGACGCGCTGCTCGCCGCCGCCGGACGCCGACCGGGACGCGCCGGGACGCTGGCCCGCGCGGCCCTGGAAATCCTGTATGCCAGCGGCCTGCGCGTCTCGGAGCTGCTCGGACTTCCCCGCACGGCGCTCGCGGGCGACTCAGCGGTCCTGCTGGTGCGCGGCAAGGGCGGCAAGGAACGGATGGTTCCGCTTTCGGGTGAGGCCAAGTGGGCGGCGGCCGAGTTGGCGGCGGGCGACGAGACGAACCGGCGCTGGCTGTTTCCCGGCCGCGATCCGCGCCGCCCCATGACGAGGCAGGGCTTCGCGTTGCTTCTGAAGCAGGTGGCGTTCGACGCGGGGCTCGACCCGACCCGTGTGTCGCCACACGTCCTGCGCCACTCCTTCGCCTCGCACTTGCTGGCGCGCGGCGCCGACCTGCGCAGCTTGCAACTCCTGCTGGGCCATGCCGACATCGCGACCACGCAGATCTATACTCATGTGCTCGCCGAACGGCTGCAGCGCCTGGTCGAGGCGCATCATCCCCTGGCGAGTGATTGGGCTACTCGGCCACGACCAGGGCGGCCGGCCGGCGCGCGATCCGCATGACGAGGACGGAGGCCAGCAGGCAGGCAAGTCCGGAAATGAAGAAGGCTCCGAAATAGCTGCCGGTGGCGCTGCGGATCATGCCGGCGCCGAGAGCGGCGATCGCCGCACCGATCTGGTGGCCGCAGAAGATCCAGGAGACGATCACGGGCGCCGCCCCGCGGCCGAATACCTGGTTGGTCAGTGCGACGGTGGGGGGCACCGTGGCGATGAAATCGAGCCCGTAGAATACCGTGAACAGGCTGAGGCTGACCCAGTCGAACCCGGTGAACGGCAGCACGATCAGCGACACGCCGCGTAGGCCATAGTACCAGAACAGCAGCATCCGCGAGTCGTATCGGTCGGTGAGCCAGCCGGACATCGTCGTGCCGAACAGGTCGAACACGCCCATTCCGGCGAGCAGTCCGGCGGCTGCCACCTCCGTGATGCCGTTGTCCATGCAGTAGGAGATCAGGTGCGTGCCGACCAGGCCGTTCGCCGAGAAGCCGCAGATGAAGAAGCTGCCGGACAGCAGCCAGAAATCCGGCGACCGCACGCCGCGCGCCAGCCCGCCGAACGCGACGCTGATCGGATTGCCGCTGGCCGGCGCCGCCGGGGCGCGCTCCTCGTCGGGCGGTGCGCCGAAAGCCGTGAGCCCGACCTGGCGCGGCGTCTCCGGCAGCAGCAGCAATATCACCGGGATCAGCACCGCGATGGCGCCGCCGAGCACGAAGGAGATGGCGCGCCAATGGCCGCCCTCGGCAATGCGCGCCATCAAGGGCAAAAAGACAAGCTGGCCGCTGGCGTTCGCCGCCATCAGGATGCCGACCACAAGCCCGCGCCGCGCGACGAACCAGCGATTGGCGATGGTCGCCGCGAGCCCGCCGCCGCCGAGCCCGGAGGTGAGCCCGACCAGCACGCCCCAGGTGGCGAAGAGATGCCAGGGTTCGGTGATGAAGCCGCTCAGCAGCGTCGCCGCGCACAGGATCGAGAGCGCGAGCAGCACCGTCCGCTTCACCCCGAGCGTCTGCAGGAGGGCGGTCACGAATGGTCCGACCGCGCCCATCAGCAGGATGTTGAGCGAGATCGCCCCGGAAATCGTGGCGCGACTCCAACCGAAGGTCTGCTCGAGCGGGACGATCAGCACGCTCGGCGCGGCGCGCACGCCGACCACGCTGATCATCACCACGAACATCAGGGCGGCGACCACCCAGGCGTAGTGCAGGCGGCCACCCAGCGAGGCGGCGATGCGGGTCGGTCCCATGCACTCTACCCTTCCGTATGCGAGGCGTGATAAATGACGTGCGTCATGGCGCCGTCAAGAGAATACATGACGGCCGTCATGCAGAACGGGAGGCACCGATGCGCGGCACGAGCCAGCAGAAGGCCGAAACAAGACGCCGGATCATGGACGCGGCGAGCCGGCTGTTCCGTCGCGAGGGCATCGACGGCGTCGGCGTGGACGCCGTGATGCGCCAGGCCGGACTGACGCATGGCGGCTTTTACGGGCATTTTCCGTCGAAGGAATCATTGGCGGCGGAGGTCTGCGCCGATCAGCTCGCCCGCTCCGCCGCACGCTGGGAGGCGATGCGGGCCGAGCACGGCGCCGAGCAGGCGCTGGCGCGGATCGTCGAGAGCTACCTGAGTGCGCCGCATGTCGAGCAGAGCGAGCGGAGCTGCGTCGTGCCCACGCTCGGCGCGGAGCTCGCCCGCCGTCCCGGCGCGCACCCGGCGCTGACCTCGGCGATCCGGGCGATGGTGGACACGCTGGCAAGCTGCCTGCCCCGCCGCCGCGCGCCGGCCCGCGAGCGGGCGCTCGCCGGGCTTTCGTGCATGGTGGGGGCAGTGGTGCTGGCGCGGCTGTCGAGCGATCCCGCCTTGTCCGAGGAATTCCTCACGGCGGCCCGCAAGGCCATGCTTCCGAACGCGCCGCCGTGACGGATTTCTGACGACCTGCGTTGCGGCGGCGCGCCTTCCGCCGCCGGGCAAGTGTGCTAAGTCGCGCGCCATGCCCCATTTCCTAGATTTCGAGAAGCCGGTCGCCGAGCTCGAGAGCAAGATCGAGGAACTCCGGCGGATGTCGGAGCCGGACGGGATCAACATCGCCGAGGAGGTTGCCCGGCTTACGGAAAAAGCCGACCGCCAGCTCCGCGCCACCTTCGCCAAGCTGACACCGTGGCAGAAGGCCCAGGTCGCCCGCCATCCCGAGCGGCCCAAGGCGCTCGACTACATCGCGGGCCTGATCACCGATTTCACGCCCCTCGCCGGCGACCGCGCCTTCGCCGACGACGCGGCGGTGGTGGGCGGCATGGGCCGCTTCCACGGCCGCTCGGTGGTGGTGCTGGGGACCGAGAAGGGCAGCGACACCGAGAGCCGGGTGAAGCACAGCTTCGGCATGGCCCGACCGGAAGGCTACCGCAAGGCGCGGCGGCTGATCGAACTCGCCGGCCGGTTCGGCCTGCCGGTGCTGACCTTCGTGGACACCTCGGGTGCCTTTCCCGGCATCGAGGCCGAGGCGCGCGGGCAGGCGGAGGCGATCGCCCGCTCGATCGAGGCGTGCCTCGAGGCGCCGGTGCCGCTGGTCTCCACCATCATCGGCGAGGGCGGCTCGGGAGGCGCGATCGCGCTGGCCGCAGGCGACCGCGTGCTGATGCTGGAGCACGCGATCTACTCGGTGATCTCGCCCGAGGGCTGCGCGACGATCCTGTGGCGGGACGCGGCGCAGGCGCCGCTGGCCGCCGACGCGCTGCGGCTGACGGCGGAGGACCTGACCCGCCTGCATCTGGTGGATGCCATCATCGCCGAGCCGCTTGGCGGGGCGCACCGGGACCGGGATGCGACCCTGCAGGCGGTGGGCGAGGCGGTGCGATCGGCGCTGTCACCGCTCCTGGCGTTCGACGGCGCCACCCTGAAAGCCCGGCGGCGTGAGAAATACCTCGCGATGGGCCGCGAGGCGTTGGTCTGACGCGGCTTCATTCGAGGTAGGATCCGACAGGCATGGCGGCTCGGGCCGGAGTGATCGGGGCAGGAGGCGCGGGCGGCGCGCCCTCCACGCGCACGCTGTTCCTCGCGGTGTTTCCCTCGATCATGATGCCGATGTTCCTGGCCGCGGTGGACCAGACCATCGTGGCTACCGCCCTGCCGGCGATCGCGGGCGCGCTTGGCGAGGTCGAGCGCATCTCCTGGGTGGTGGTCTCCTACCTGGTCGCGACGACGATCGCCGCGCCGGTCTACGGCAAGCTGGGCGACAGCCTGGGGCGGCGGCGGATGATGCTGCTGGCGCTCGTGGTGTTCATCGCAGCCTCGGTGCTGTGCGCGGTTTCCACTGGCATCCTGATGCTGACCTTCGCGCGGGTGCTCCAGGGCATCGGCGGCGGCGGGCTGATGACCTTGTCGCAGGCGCTGATCGGCGAGAGCGTGCCGCCGCGCGAGCGCGGCCGCTTCCAGGGCTACCTCTCCGCCACCTTCGTCTGCGCCAGCACGTTCGGCCCGGTCGCCGGCGGCTACCTGACGCAGCATTTCGGCTGGCAATCCGTCTTCCTGGTCAACGTGCCGGTGGGTCTCGTCGCGATCCTGCTGGCGCTGCGGCTGCCGGCGCATCCCGGCGGCGGCGGGAAGCTGCAGTTCGATTTCTGGGGCGTGCTGTTCTTCTCTACCTTCATCGCGCCCGCTTTGCTGGCGCTGGAGAAGGCGCAGCATTTCGACCCCGCCGCGCTGCCCGGCGTGATCGCCTTCGCCGCCATCGCCGCCGTCTCGCTGGCGATGCTGCTGCGCCAGGAGCGCCGGGCGCCGTCGCCGCTGCTGCCGATGAAGCTGCTGCGCCAGGCGGCGATCTGGCGGACCGACGCGATGGCGGCGCTGCTCGCCGCGGTGACGGTCGCCACCGTGAGCTTCCTGCCGATGTACTATCAGGTGGTGCGTGGCGCGACGCCGGCCGAGACCGGGCTCTTGATGCTGCCGATGACGGCGGGAATCGGCATCGGTTCGCTGTTCACCGGGCGAATGATCGCCCGCACCGGGCGCACCACGATCTTTCCGTCATTCGGGCTGGCGATAACCGCTGGCGCGCTCGCGTGTCTGGTCGCCCTCGCGCCGCATCTGAGCACCGGCCAGCTTCCCTGGGCCTTTCTGGTGGTGTCGCTGAGCGTCGGGACCGGGATGCCGGTGGCGCAGATCACCGTGCAGTCGGTCGCCGGGCCGAAGATGCTCGGCGCGGCCTCCGCCTCGGTGCAGTTCTCGCGCTCGGTGGGAGCCGCGTTCGGCACCGCGCTCGTCGGCGCGGTGCTGTTCGCGCTGCTCGCCACGCAGGACCCGGAGACGGCAGGCCGGTTCGCCGAGCTGGTACAGCAGGGCCCCCGCGTGCTGGCGGAGCTTCCTGAGGCGCGCCGTGTACTGGTCCAGGGCGAGATCGCGTTTGCCTTTCGCGGGGCCTTCCTGACGATCGCGCTATTCGCCGCGATCGCGTGGGGCCTCGCGCGGTGGATTCCGATGCGGCGGATCTAGCTTAGCGCTCGTCCCAACTAACGCTACCGTCCGCCCATGTCTGCCGAAGCCTCGACCCCGACCGGCATGATCCACCGCTTCGCTCTCTCCATCGAGCGGCTGAACCGGGCGATGGCCGACGGCATCGGGCCGAGCCCCGGCCCGGACGATATGGGTCGTCGCCACCGAGTTGCCCGTGTCACAGTAACGTCACTATCCTTCCGTGCCCGGATCGGCCTGTTTCCGGGCATAAGCGAGGAGGGGCCCGATGCGACCGTTGGCGTGGCTGATCGGTGCGGTGATGATGTTGGGGATGGCCCCGGAGGCGCGGGCGCAGCCGGCCGCGCCCGATCCCTTGGCGAAGATCGGCCATATTGTGGTGATCTTCGAGGAGAACCGCAGCTTCGATACGCTGTTCGGCGACTTCCCCGGTGCGAACGGTCGCGCCAATGCCGGCGACCATGCCGTCCAGATCGGCGCGGACGGCAAGCCCTACGAATTTCTTCCGCCGGTGTTCGATGCCTACCGGAACAAGATCGACCCCCGATTCCCGGCACGGCTGCCCAATGCGCCCTTCGACATCGGCCAATATGTGCCGCAGAACCAGGATACCCCTGATCTCGTGCATCGCTTCTATCAGGAGCAGATGCAGATCAACGGCGGTGCGATGAACCGCTTCGCCGAGGTATCGGACGCCGCCGGGCTGACGATGGGCTACTACAACATGCACGACAGCCATCTCTGGCGACTGGCCCGCGAGTTCACCCTCGGCGACGCGATGTTCCATTCGGCGTTCGGCGGCTCCTTCCTCAACCACACCTTCCTCGTGTGCTCCTGCGCGTTCCGCTGGCCAGAGGCGCCGAGCAAGATCGTGGCCGAGGTCGATGCCACCGGGCGGATGGTGAAGGACGGCCAGGTGACGCCGGACGGTTACGCGGTGAACACCAGCCAGTCGGTCTATCTGCACAACCCGAAATTCACCGATGAGGCGATGCTGGTGCCGCCGCAGACCACGCCGCATATCGGCGACCGACTGGACTCCAGGGGGATCGCCTGGAAATGGTATTCCGGCGGCTACGACAACGCGATGGCCGGCCACCCGGACAAGCTGTTCCAGTACCACCATCAACCGCTGGCCTATTTCCGCGATCTCGCGCCCGGCACGCCGGCGCAGCGCGCACATCTGCAGGACTACACGGATCTGCTGCGCGACATCGAGCAGAACACCTTGCCCCAAGTGGTGTTCTACAAGCCGATCGGCGAGTTCAACCTGCACCCCGGCTACACCGACGTGACCGACGGCGACGACCATCTCGGCGCGATCGTCGCCAAGCTGCAAGCCAGCCCGGCGTACGCGGACATGATGATCATCATTACCTCCGACGAGAACGGGGGATTGTGGGACCACGTCGCGCCGCCGCGTCGCGACAAATGGGGGCCGGGCTCGCGCATCCCGCTGATTGTCGTCGGGCCGGCGGTGAAGCGCGGCTACGTCGATCACACGCCCTACGATTTCGGCTCGATTCTGCGCACGATCGAAGCTCGGTTCGGCGCCGAGCCCGTCGCGGGGCCCGACGCCAACGCCTACCCGATGCGCAACCTGCTGCAATGACGGCGATGGTCCGCCCGATCAGGGTTGGCTGGAATAGTAGTGCGCCGCCGCATCGATCTCATCCGGCTTCATCCCGCGGGCGATGTTGCGCATCTGCTCGCTGATGTCGTTGTGGCGAGCGCCGGTCTTGAAAGCCTGTAGCTGGGCCTTGATGTAGGCGGCCGGCTGGCCGTCCAGCCAGGGGCTGCCCGCCTTGTTGTCGAGGCCGCCGTGGCAGGCGGCGCAGGGCGGGATGTTGCGCATCGGTGCGCCGCTGATGACGATCTCGGGCGCCGGCCCGGTGCCGGCGGGGTGATAGGCGGCCGGACGCGGCAGGTAGTCGTAGTACGCGGCGAGGTCGCGCATGTCCGGGTCGGAAAGGCCGACGACCAGCGGCTGCATGATCGCGCTGGTACGCGCCCCGGATCTGTAGTCCTGCAGTTCCTTATAGACGACGGCCGCGTACTGGCCCGCGAGGTTGGGTGAGTTCGCCTCGCTGAGCCCGCGCGCGCCGTGACACATGGTGCATCGCAGGGCGAGGGTCGCGCCGCGTCCGATCGATTCGGCGTTGGGCGCGTGCAGCATCTGTGGCGTGACGATGACGCCGGTGGTCTTGTAGGCGGTCGGCACGACGGAGGCCGGGGCGGGCGCTTGGCGCACCAGGCCGGCGGCGTTGCAGATCGCGTTCCACACTCCTTCGAACCGCCCGCTCGCCTGAAGCGCTGGCAGCCAGATGAAACCCACTGCGGCAGCCACGACGGCGATGCCGGCTGTGACCGCGACGCTCGTAGTGAACCAGCGATCGCGCGGCGAGAAGACGCTCCCCTCGCTCATCGTCCGGTCCCGACCATGACGACCGGCACCGCCGTGTTCGGCAGGGCGATCAGATGCGCGATGGGGAAGCCGTAGTTAATGACGGTAAGGCCAATCATCAGCGACAGCCAGAGCGCGAAGCCGTTGAGCGCGGCCGGCACGCTGTGCGGTTCATGCACCGCGACACTGAAGCGATATGCGCTGACATCGACACGCTCCGCCGTCTGACCGCGGATCAGCACCGCGATGAACAGCGCGCCCGAGACGACGAGGATGGCGCCGCCGATCACCGAAGCGACGACGGACGGAGCCTGCGCCGCGATCACCGGGTCGGTGTAGTCGTAGAACGCCATGCGGCGCGGCATCCCGAGGATGCCGACCCAGTGCCAGGGGAACGTCAGCACCATCATGCCGACGAACCAGGTCCAGAGTTGCAGCCGCATCAGCCTGAAGCTGTCGAGCGCGCGGCCGGTAAGGTGCGGCCAGAGATCGTAGGCGATGGCGAAATACATGATGACGATCGCGCCGCCGAAGATCAGGTGGAAGTGGCCGGTGATCCACTGCGTGTTGTGGATGCTGGAATCGAGCTGGTAACTCATGTTGATGAGGCCGCCGGCGCCGCCGAAGCCGAGCATGACAAAGGAGAAAGCGGTCGCGAGCATGATCGGGTTGCGCCACGGCAGCGCGCCGATCCAGCCGAGCGCGCCCTTGCCGCCACGCAGTCGGGCGGCGATCTCGACCGAGGCGCAGATCGTGAACACGGTCAGCAGCGTCGGCAGGGCGACCAGCGCCGTGAACACCGAGTGCATGAACTTGAACCCCGAGCCGACCTGCGGGTCCATGAACAGGTGATGCACGCCGATCGGCATGGCGACGATCAGGAACAGGATGAACGCCATCCGCCCCATCGCGTCGCTGAACAGCCGCCCGCCGATCGCGCGCGGCACGATGGTATAGTACGCGATGTAGGTCGGCATCAGCCAGAAATAGACGATGGCGTGCAGCGTCCAGGAGAAGAAGACCCGCGACAGCCCGGCGTCGATCGTCGTCGTCAGCCCGAATGCCGCGGGCAGGATCTGGAAGATCAGCTCGATCGCGGCACCCACGGCCGTCCAGGCCCACAAATACGAGCCGGCGACATTGGCGAACATCGCGAGCGGCACCGGCTTGCCGGGATTGTCGCGCTTCCAGGCGTAGAGATTGACCGACATCAGCGCGACCCAAATCCATGAGCCGACGACCACGAGCACGACGCCGATATAGTAGAACGGGCTGCCGATCAGCGGCGGATAGAATGTGTAGAGCACCGAGGCATAGCCCAACGCCACCGGCACCACCGCCGTCACGGTGCCGACGGCGACGAGCGCGAAGCCGAGCCAGGCCCAACGGCGGCCGATCAAATCCCGTTTGAGCGCGGCTTCGGTTATGGCGTAGCCGAAGCCCATCGCGACCAGGGTCGGGAACACGTAGCCCATCGCCGAGCCGTGCGTGGTGACGGAGCGGTAGTACCACTCGGGATTGCCGATCCAGGCGTGCAGCGGGCTGCGGATGAACATCTGCCACTCGCCGAGGAGGAGGGCGAGCGCGAACCCGGCGAAGGCGAGCCAGAAATGCGCCAGGATGAGCCGCTTGCTACTCAACACAGGTCAGCCTCCGCCGGTCGGATGCCATCTTCTCGAATGCCGCCTTGTCGATCACCTTGATCTTGCCCCACATGCCCTCGTGCCCGATGCCGCAGAATTCGTGGCACGGCATGTGGCGCTCGGACGCGGCGGCGAAGCGCGTCGTCGCGGTCGAGATGTAGCCCGGGACGAGCATGACGTTGACGTTGGTGCCGTCGATCAGGAAGCCGTGGACAACATCGGCGCTGGTCGCACGGAATCTCACCTCGGTGTCGGTCGGCACCACGATGCATTGCGGGGTGAACGAATATTGCTGACCGATGGCGCGCACCATCACCGAGCCGTCGGGCTCGATCTCGGTACCCAGATTGCTCTCGACGAACTCGCCCGAGACATGCAGGGTGCGCGGATCGGCGAGTTCCACCTGCGCCTGCGGCATGGTCGCCTGATGGACGCCGGCAAACGCCGCCATCACCACCAGGAATATGACGATGACGACCGAGAGAGAGGCCCAGCGGCGCTCGATGCGCGCGGCATGGTCCGCGCTGTCGTCGTGCGGAGGGATCGCCGTCATCGGCGCGCGGACGTCGTCACGGAACCGGCCCGCGCGGCAGGAACACGAAATAGTAGAAGGCCAGCCAGATCGCGATGACGATGGCGGTGGCGATGCTGGCGAGCACGATCGCGCCGCGCGCGCCGCCGGCGACGATTGTGTCCACCGCGTCGTCCGGCGAGGTGTCGGGGCCTGAATTGATCATGCGGTCCTCAGTTCAGCGGGGCGGAGCGCAACTCGTTCGCCTGCCGGGCGGACACCGCTTCGCCGCGATTGCCCCAGGACGAGCGGATGAACGAAACGACCGCCGCGACCTCGTCGTCCGACAGAGTCTGCGCGAAAGGCGGCATCCCGTACGGCTGCGGGTTCCCGGCGGTGCCCGGCGGATAACCGCCGTTCAGGACCACGCGGATCGGGTTGACCGCCGACGCCATCTGGATCGACTGGTTGCTCGGCGAGCGGCGGATAATCCGGCGGCATTCCGCGTCCCTGCGCGCCGTGGCAGGTCGCGCAATGCCTCTCGTAGACGGTCTGGCCGAGCCGCATGAGCAGGCTGCTCTCGGCCGTCGGGATGGTGGAGACGGACGCTTCCGGCGGACGACCCTGGCCGAGGCTCTTGAGATACACGGCCATCGCGCGAGTGTCCTCGTCGGTCATGTATTGCAGGCTGTTATAGACGACCTCCGCCATCGGGCCGTAGACCGCGCCGCGCGCCGATACGCCGGTGCGCAGCAGGTCGGATATGTCCTTGATGCTCCACTCGCCGAGCCCGGCCTCCTTGTTCGACGTGAGCGACGGCGCGTACCAGTCCTGCATCGGGATCAGCCCGCCCTCGAATGCCTGCGATTCCGAGCTGCCGCCGAGCGCATTGATCGGCGTGTGGCACATCGAGCAATGGCCCAGGCCCTGCACGAGATAGGCGCCGCGGTTCCATTCGTCGGATTTGGTCTTGTCGGGCTGGTACTCGCCCTCCTGGAAGAACAGGGTGCGCCAGCCGAGGATCAGCGAACGATTGTTGTAGGGAAAGCGGAGATCGTGCGGCCGGTTCGGCGCGTGAACCGGCGGGACCGAGCGCAGATAGGCGAAGATCGCGTCCGAGTCTTTGCGCGTGATCTTGGTGTAGGCGCCGAACGGCATCGCCGGATAGAGCAATCCGCCATCCGGCGAGCGCCCCGTGTGCATCATCGAATAGAACTGGTCGGCGGTCCATTTGCCGATCCCCGTGGCCGGATCGGGCGTGATGTTGGACGAATACAAGGTTCCGAACGGCGTTGGCATCGGCCGCCCGCCGGCGAACAGCGCGCCGCCCGGCGTGGTATGGCAGGCGATGCAATCGCCCGCGCGGGAGAGGTATTCGCCCTGCCTGACCAGGTCGGGATCGGGCGCGGCCTGGGTCTCGGCCCGCGCCGGCAGATGGAAGATCGCGAGCAATACGGCCGCCGATGCGCAGACGCGAAGTCGGCCGAGACCCGATCGCGGACACCGCAATTTCGCCTCCCCTCAGTCCGGTTCGCTGCCGCAGGCCAGCGGCATGGGCAAGGTCCCGCGCGGGACCGGCAATGGATCGGCGGGGATCGGCAGACTCGAAAGATAGGCGGCCACCGCCGTCACGTCGGCCTCGGTGAGCAATCCCGCGACGATCTGCATACAGTCGGGCGCGGCCGCCGTGCGCGTGCCGTAACGCCATGCGCCCAGCTGCGCGCTGATGTAGCGCGCGTTGAGCCCGACCAGGCCGGGTATCGCCGGCTCCATGCCCGTGAACGATGGGCCGTGGCAGCCGGCGCAGGCGGGAACCCCCCGTCGCGGATCGCCGCGGGTGACGATCGATTGCCCGCGCGCCAGCACCTCGTCGCTGACGATCGGGATCGGCCGCGGCGGCAGCGGCGGGCGTTGCGCGGCGAAGTATTCCGCCATTTTGTGCAGATACGTGTCGGGGAGGAATTCCAGCAGATAGTTCATCGGCGGGTAGCGTCGCCGGCCCTCGTGGAACGCGACGAGCTGGTTATAAAGATAACCCGCCGGCTTGCCCGCCAGGCGCGGGAAGTAGTCGTTGCTGGTGCCCTCTCCCACCTGGCCGTGACAGGGGGCGCAGGCCAGAACGTGCGCCCCCATCGTATCCGGCGCGCGTTCGGCCGGCTGGGCGCGGGCGCCGAACATGAACAGTGCCGAGAGCGCCGAAATCGACAGCGCCAACCTCGCGGCTCGGGACATGATGTGCTGCAACGGCACTTTCCGTTCGGGTCAAACTCGATCGACCCGCGCATCATGGCGTGCGGAAGCGTGGTGTCGCAAGTTGCGTTCAGGCCGCCCCGTGGTCCGGTAGGGCGCCACATGTGGCCCGGCTCGCGATCGCGTTGACGAAATGAATTCCGCCCTACGACAGTGGTTTCAGGTGATCCGCCCGTGACAGTGCTTGTACTTCTTGCCCGAACCGCACGGGCACGGGGCGTTGCGCGGGGTGCTGTGCCAGGTGCTCGGGTCGTTCGGGTTCACCGCCTCGCTACGCATCGGCTGGGCGTAGACCTGAACTGGCGCGGGGGCCGCTGCCATCTCGAGCGCCATGTCGGGGCCGCCGGCGCCGGCCAGCATCGGCTCGGGCTCGGGGTGGCTCTCGAACATCATCTGCCGCAACGGCTGGAACAGCGGCTCGGGCGGGCGCTCCGGCTGCACCTCGACGCGGGAGAGCATCGCGGTGACGCGCTCCTTCAGTTCGTCGAGCATGGCGTTGAACAGCGCGAAGGCCTCGCTCTTGTACTCGTTCAGCGGGTCGCGCTGGCCATAGGCGCGCAGGCCGATGCCCTGACGCAAGTGGTCCAGGGCATAGAGATGTTCCTTCCAGACCGCGTCCAGCACCTGCAGCAGCAGCGATTTCTCGATGAACCGCATCAGGTCGGGGCCGAGATTGGCCGCTTTCGCCGCCATCATGCTGTCCGACGCGCGCTCGATGCGTTCGCGCAGCGAGGTCTCGTCGATGCCCTCCTCGACGCCCCACTCCTGGATCGGCAGATCGAGATTGAGCGTGCGGCGCACGTCCTCGGTGAGCTCGGCCAGCTCCCATTGCTCGGCGAAGGCCTTCTCGGGGATGCGGCGCGCCACCATGGCGTGGATGATCTCGGCGCGCATCTCCGCAACCGTCTCGAACACGTCGGTCGCCATCATGAACTCGCGGCGCTGTGCGTACACCTCGCGGCGCTGGTCGTTCATCACGTCGTCGTATTTCAGCACGTTCTTGCGCGTGTCGAAGTTGCGCGCCTCGACCTTTTTCTGCGCCTTCTCGAGCGCCTTGTTGATCCACGGATGGACGATCGCCTCGCCCTCCTTGAGGCCGAGCCGCTGCAGCATCCCGCCCATCCGGTCGGAGCCGAAGATGCGCATGAGATCGTCTTCGAGCGAGAGGAAGAAGCGCGAGCGGCCGGGGTCGCCCTGGCGGCCGGAGCGGCCGCGCAGCTGGTTGTCGATCCGCCGGCTCTCGTGCCGCTCGGTGCCGATCACGAACAGGCCGCCCGCCTCCTTCACCCGCTCGTGCGCGGCGGCGATCTGGTCGCGGATCTCGGCCTCGCGCGCCGCGTGCAGACTCGGATCGTCGATCTTGGCGAGCTCGGTCTTGACGCGCATCTCGAGATTGCCGCCGAGTTTGATGTCGGTGCCGCGGCCGGCCATATTGGTCGCGATGGTCACGGCGCCCGGCGCGCCCGCCTGCGCGACGATGGTGGCCTCCTGCTCGTGGAAGCGCGCGTTCAGCACCTGATGCGGGATGCGCTTGTGCTTGAGGATGCGGCTGATCTCCTCGCTCTTCTCGATGCTCGTGGTGCCGACGAGCACCGGCTGGCCCTCCTTGCGCGCCTCGTCGATGAGCTTGGCCACCGCCTCGTATTTCTCGCCGGCGCTGCGGTACACCTCGTCGTCCTCATCCCTGCGAGCGACCGGCACGTTGGTCGGGATTTCGACCACTTCGAGCTTGTAGATCTCGGCGAACTCGTCCGCCTCGGTCATCGCCGTGCCGGTCATCCCGGCGAGCTTGGGGTACAAGCGAAAATAGTTCTGGAAGGTGATCGAGGCGAGGGTCTGGTTTTCCGCCTGGACGGTGACGTGCTCCTTGGCCTCCAGCGCCTGATGCAGCCCGTCGGAGTAGCGCCGGCCCTCCATCATGCGGCCGGTGAACTCGTCGATGATGATGACCTTGTCGTCGCGCACCATGTAGTCGACGTCGCGGGCGAACAGCGTGTGGGCGCGCACCGATTGCTGCACGTGATGCACGACCGAGACGTTGAAGATGTCGTAGAGATTGCCCTCGGTGATGATGCCGGCCTCGCGCAGCATGTCCTCGACCTGTTCGGAGCCGGGCTCGGTCAGCGAGACGGTCTTGAATTTTTCGTCCTTGTCGTAGGTCTCGGGGTCCTTCACCAGCTCGCGCACCACCGCGTCGACCTGGCGGTACAGGTCGGACGAATCCTCGGCCGGTCCGGAGATGATGAGCGGCGTGCGCGCCTCGTCGATCAGGATGCTGTCCACCTCGTCGACGATCGCGTACGAGAAATCCCGCTGCGCCATGTCCTCCAGCCGGTACTTCATGTTGTCCCGGAGATAGTCGAAGCCGAACTCGTTGTTGGTGCCGTAGGTGATGTCGGCGTTGTAGGCCTCGCGCCGCTGGTCGTCCGACAAACCGTGCACGATCACGCCCACCGTCAGGCCGAGGAAGCCGTAGATCTGGCCCATCCACTCGGCGTCGCGCCGCGCCAGGTAGTCATTGACCGTGACGACGTGGACACCCTTGCCGGCCAGCGCGTTGAGGTAGACGGGGAGGGTGGCGACCAGGGTCTTGCCTTCGCCGGTCTTCATCTCGGAGATCTTGCCGTCGTGCAGCACCATGCCGCCGATGAGCTGCACATCGAAATGCCGCTGTTCGAGCGTGCGCTTGCTGGCCTCGCGCACCACCGCGAAGGCTTCCGGCAGGATTTCGTCGAGGGTCGCGCCGCCGGCCAGCCGCTCCTTGAACTCGGCGGTCTTGGCCCGCAGCGCCTCGTCGGACAGCGCCTCCATCGCCGGCTCCAGCGCATTGATCTGCGGGACCCTCCGCTGGTATGCCTTGAGCGACCGGTCGTTGGTGGTGCCGAATATGGCGCGGGCAATGCTGGCGAACATGCAGACCTTCTGGAATTGGGGGCGGCGCGGCCGAGCTTACCGCCGGGCGGAGGCAGCGTTCAGATAGGACCGGGGGGGGTTCCGGTCAATTACGCCGTGGTGCGCCGACTTGGCCCGTGGCTCGCCGATCCCACATCTTGCCGTCCACTGGGGGTGCGTGTACGCCTGCGCCGCGCCGGGTGTGATCCGGCCGGCCTGAAACAGGGGTTACAATGGCGGTTTTTCCGGGCCTTAATGGCCGTGTGAGCGTGCTTGCCGCGATCGCGGCGTTGTCCTGCGGCTCGGCGCTGGCCCAGGCGCCCGCCTCGCCGCCGGCCACTCCCACTTCGCCGCCGACCACCGCTTCGCCGGCCGCCCCGGGATCGGTGGCCGCCGCGACCGCTCCGGCCGACCCAGTGGTGGCCACGGTGAACGGCCAGCCGATCCATCTGAGCGAGCTCAACCAGGCGGCCCAGTCGCTGCCGCCGCAATTGCGCGGCATCCCGCCGCAGACGCTGTTCCCGATGCTGCTGGACCAGCAGATCGACCGCAAGGCGCTGGTGCAGGAGGCCCGCAAGACCGGGCTCGACAAGGACCCGGCGGTGCAACGCCAGATGGCGCTTGCCGAGGATACCGCGCTGCAGAGCGCGCTGCTGAGCAAGCAGGTCGGCCCCAGCGTGACCGAGGAGGCGATCCGCGCCCGTTACGACAAGGAGGTCGCGGACAAGCCGGGTCAGGAGGAGGTGCACGCCCGCCACATCCTCGTGCCGACCGAGGCGGAGGCCAAGAAGGTGATCGCCGAGCTGAAGAAGGGCGCCGATTTCGCCACCCTCGCCAAGCAATACAGCAAGGATCCCGGGGCGGCGCAGGGCGGCGATCTCGGCTGGTTCAAGAAGGACGAGATGGTGCCCGCCTTCTCCGCCGCGGCGTTCGCGCTGCAGCCGGGCCAGGTGTCCGACAAGCCCGTGAAGACAGAGTTCGGCTGGCACGTCATCAAGCTCGAGGAGAAGCGCCGCGCCGAGCCGCCGAGCTTCGAGCAGGCGCATGACGGGCTGCGTCAGAAGATGATCCAGGAAGGCGTGCAGAAGGCGGTGCAACAGGCCCGCGCCGACGTGACGGTGCAAAAGTTCAACATGGACGGCTCGCCGCAGCGCCCAACCGACGCGGCCGAGCCGCCGCCGCCCGCCAAGAAATAGCTCGCCGCAATAGGCCGCTCCCGTAGCGGGAGCCTGTCCGGGGGAACAAGGATGGACGTGCAGGTCTCACCGCTCGCGGTGGCGACGGCGGAGCTGCCGCCGCTGGCGGGCGTCCGCCTGGGCTCGGCGGCGGCGGGCATCCGCTATCAGGGGCGCACCGACCTGGTGATGGCCGAACTGGCGCCCGGCACCACCGTCGCGGGCGTGTTCACCAGGAGCCAATGCCCGGGAGCCCCAGTCGATTGGTGCCGCACCGCGCTGCGCGGCGGCCGGGCGCGCGTCTTGGTGGTGAATGCGGGCAATGCCAACGTGTTCACCGGTCGAGCCGGGCGTCAGGCCTGCGCCGCGACGGCGGAGGCCGCCGCCGCGCTGGTCGGCTGCAAGCCGCGCGAGGTGTTCATCGCCTCCACGGGGGTGATCGGCGAGGTGCTGGCGCACGAGAGGCTGACGGCCGCCCTGCCGGGGCTGCACGAGACCCTCCGCGAGGACGGCTGGGACGACGCGGCGCGTGGCATCATGACCACGGACACCTTCCCCAAGGCGGCGACCCGGACCGCCCAGATTGGCGGCGAGCCGGTGCGGATCTGCGGCATCGCCAAGGGCAGCGGGATGATCGCGCCGGACATGGCGACGATGCTGAGCTTCGTGTTCACCGACGCGAAGATCCCGGCCGACCTGCTCGATACCATGCTGCGAAAGGCGGTCGAGGGCAGTTTCAATTGCACCACGGTCGATTCCGACACTTCCACCTCCGACACCGTGCTGCTGTTCGCGACCGGCCAGGCCAAGCACGAGCGTATCCCCGCGCGCGACGGCAGCAACGCCGCAGGTCGGATGCTGGGGGATTTCCGGGCCAAGCTCGACGATCTGCTGCTCGACCTCGCACTGCAGGTGGTGCGCGACGGGGAGGGGGCGCAGAAGCTGGTCCGCATCGACGTGACCGGCGCCGTCTCGGCCAGGTCGGCCAAGCGGGTGGCGATGGCGGTGGCCAACTCGCCCCTGGTCAAGACCGCCATCGCCGGCGAGGACGCCAATTGGGGCCGCATCGTGATGGCCGTGGGCAAGGCCGGCGAGCCCGCCGACCGCGACCGCCTCTCGGTGGGCATCGGCGGCACCTGGATGGCGCGCGACGGCGGCGTGGTGCCGGATTACGACGAGACCCCGGTGGTGGCGCACATGAAGGGCCGCGAGGTCGAGATCGCCATCGACCTTGGGCTCGGCCGCGGCAGGGCGACGGTTTGGACCTGCGACCTGACGCACGGCTACATCGACATCAACGGATCGTATCGGTCCTAACGGGCGTTAGGCTTCGCTTCACCCATTTCTCGCCACACTGGACTTCGTCACCGATCGAGAGACGATTCCAGAGGCCGCGTCGCGGTTTCGGGTCAGGCGGGGTATGCAAGCGACGTATTCGCACATCCGGGTCCGCCGGCCCGGCTCCTTCGCGGAGCGCGGGGCAGTGGTACCGTTCGAGGCGCCGGCGCTGTTCGCCGCACGGGTGCGCGCGGACGACCGGCGCGGGCTGGTGATGCTGCTCAGCAACTTCGCGGAGAACGGGTCGGTCTACGTCGTGCCCTGGCGCGAGGCATCCCGCGTGCTGGCGGTGCAGGGCTCGGACAAGCTGCTGCACGGCGGGATCGGCGAGGCGCGCGCGAGCACGCCGCAGGCGGTGCGCGCCGTGGTGCGGCGCATCAACGGCCGGGGGGACGCGGAGGGGGAGCGGGCGTTGGTGCGGGACATCCAGACCCGGCTGCTCGGCGGCATCCTTCGCGACCTCGGACTGGACATGGGCCTGCCCGGCGGAAACGGCCGGGACGCGCGGGTCGCGGCGCTGCTGCGCGTGGCGGCGTCGCGCATCGGCCCGGCGGCGGTGGAGCTCTTGCGGCGGAGCGAGGCGATGGCGCGGGATTTGCTGCCCCTGGGGCTGCCGGGAACGTTGGGGCCGATGCGGCAACTGCATCGGGATGTCGTCTCGTTCGAGCGGCATCTGCGGCGGCGCGACGAGACGGCGTCGGTGGAGGCGCGGCCGTACTATCAAAGCATGATGCAGGCCGCTTCCGACGCGATCGGCTCGTCGGAGGCGTGGCTCGCGATGATCGACAGGACCGTGGCCGGGCTCACCGCGTCGCGAGCCGACTGGGCCGAGGAGCGGCTTCGCATCCGCGAAGGCGTGGATCGGCTCGCCTGGATACTGGATGGGTGGGAGCCGATGCTGGACCGCTACGCCGCCTATCTGGAGCGTCGCGACCAGGTGTTTCATGAGCGGGAGTTGGCGCTGGTCGCGGCACTGGCGCCACTTCTTCCGGCGGACGCGCTGGCCACCCGCTAGCTCCTTGCGTCTGGGCGGGAAGCTGCGCCACCTTGCCGAGAGCGACCGCATGGATTCTCCCGCCCGAATTGCCCCGTGATGACGAGATGACTGCCCCCGCAACAAAGGCGCCCCCGCGCCGGGCCAGACGCGCCCGGAGCCGCCAGAGCGAGTTGCTGCCGGAGGCGCCGCTGCCCGGGTTTCCGCCGCTCTCCACCGAGCGCCTCAGCCTGCGGCCGCTCGAACCCGAGGACGCCGACGCGCTGCACCGGTTGGTCAACGATTGGGAGGTGACACGGACGCTCGCGGTGGTGCCGTTTCCCTATCCGCGCCCGCTGGCCGATGAGTGGATCGCCTCGACCCGCGAGGAGCTGGCGCGGGGCGCGGCCTACCATCTCGCCGTGACCGGCCGCGAAGGCGAGCAGGAGCTGCTGGTCGGTGTCGTCGGCCTCCGGATCGATCGGGGGTCGCGGCTGGGCACGCTGGGCTACTGGGTTGGGCGGCGGTTCTGGGGCCACGGGGTCGCCAGCGAAGCGGCCGGGCGGCTGGCGCGATGGGCGTTTGCCAATCTCGATCTCGACCGGATCGGCGCGAGTGTCGCGGCCGACAATCCGGCCTCGGCCGCCGTGCTGCGCCGGATCGGCTTCCGCCGGACCGGCGAGGGACGCGAGACCTTCCGCGCGCGCGGCGGCGAGGTCGCGGTGCATCTGTTCGAGGCGACGCGCGACGATCTGTTCGGCGCCCCCGAGGTTGCCCCCGCCACCTCCACCGAAGCCTTGCTCGCCCCCGCTGGCAGCAAGCCCGTCCTGCTGGTCGCCGCCTGCGCGCTGATCGACAGCGACGGACGGGTGCTGCTCGCCCGCCGGCCGGAGGGCAAGACGATGGCCGGGCTGTGGGAGTTTCCCGGCGGCAAGCTGGCGCCGGGCGAGACGCCGGAGCAGGCGCTGATCCGCGAGCTAAAGGAGGAGCTGGGCATCGATGTCGCGACCGCCTGCCTCGCGCCGTTTGCCTTCGCCTCGCACGGCTATGAAC
Organism: uncultured Alphaproteobacteria bacterium; assembly: GCA_963795435.1. Taxonomy (GTDB): domain Bacteria; phylum Pseudomonadota; class Alphaproteobacteria; order Acetobacterales; family Acetobacteraceae; genus JAFKFI01. The sequence continues at coordinate 132,717 of CAWCHV010000003.1, read as the reverse complement.
GGTTTCACCTGCTGATGGCGCTCTATCTGTGCCGCCGGTGGCGCGGCCGGCCGCAATCGTGCGAGGGCCAGACGCTCGCCTGGGCGCGGCCCGAGAAGCTCGCCGAATATCCGATGCCTCCCGCCGACAAGCCGCTCATCCCGCTGCTGCGGGACTTCCTGTGACGGAGAGCCGAATGACCGCGACCAACCCGACCGCCTGCCTGCTGGTGATCGGCAACGAGGTGCTTTCCGGCCGGACGCAAGACCTCAACATCCAGTTCCTGGCGAAGCGGCTGGGCGAAGTCGGCATTCCGCTGCGTGAGGTGCGCATCATCCCCGACGTGGCGGAGACCATTATCGGCACGGTCAACGAGGTGCGCGCGAAATTCGATCACGTGTTCACCACCGGCGGCATCGGCCCGACGCATGACGACATCACCAGCGAATGCGTCGCCGCCGCGTTCGGTGTGCCGTGGGAGCCGCATCCCGACGCCTGGAAGCGCATGGCGGCGGTCTACAAGGACCGGCCGGGCGAGTTCAACGCCGCCCGCCAGCGCATGGCGACGATGCCGCGCGGGGCGGTGCTGATCAACAACGAGGTCTCGGTCGCCCCGGGTTTCACCATCGGCAACGTCCACGTGATGGCCGGCGTGCCGAGCATCATGCAGGTGATGTTCGAGTGGCTCGCCCCGTCGCTGCGCGGCGGCCCGCCGGTGATCTCGCGCGCGACGCACGCGGCCGGACTGCCGGAGGGCGCGATCGCGGAAGGATTGGGCGCCATCCAGGCGCGCTATCCGGCGCTCGATATTGGCAGCTATCCGTACTACCGGCCGGAAGGCAACGGCGTCGCGATCGTCGCCAAGGGCACCGACGCCGACGCGGCGGAGCGTGCCATCGGCGAGGTGTCGGAGCTCATCGCGGAGCTGGGCAAGGTGCCGATTCCCGGCGAGCCCATTCTCTGAACCGCGCCACTTTCGACCGGACCTAGACGAACCGCGCCAGCCGTACCGCCGTATGTCCCCGGCTCGGCCGCAGGCTCGGCATGACCAGCAGGCAATCGTCGTGAGGCGTGCGTACCTCCGTGGTGCCGTCGAGGGCGAGCAGCGTGTTGCGTCGGGGGATCACGTCGCCGCCGCGGAAAGGTTGGACGAAGGCGAAGCCCGGGGTGCCGGCGGTCACGACATGCGTGACCTCGGCGAACCGGGACGCGCCGCGCCGAGGGACTGGCGATGGGGGCTGGCTCGCCAGCTCCAGATGCCGCAGCAAGCCGGCGACGCTGGCGTCCGACGTTGCCACGGTCTCCGGTTGCCAGTGTCGGCCGGCTTCGACCAGGGCCGCGGCGGCGGTGCTGCCGGGGTCGGCGAAGCGGCCGTAATCGATGATCCGCCGGCCGCTGGCGTGGCCGTGGTCGGCCACCACCAGTTCCGGCACGCCGATGCCCAGGGCGAGCCGGCGCCCCTTTTCCGAACCGCCGCTGAGGATCAGCGGGTCCGAGGGCCACAGCATGGAGTGCAGGTCGAGCAGGACGTCGACGGAGTCGAGCAGCGGCCGGATCTCGCGAGCGCGGTCGAGTTCGATCGAGTGGCGCGGGCCGTCCAGCAGCGGCGTGTCCCACAGGCGGTTGATGTCCTCGTCGACGAAACGCGAGAGCGTCGGCTGGCGCGGGTCGAAGCGCTCGAAGGCGGCGAGATTGACGAAGCCGAACGTCAACCGTCCGCGCGGGATGCGCGACCGGGCGCGGAGCAGTCTGTCGAGCACGATCGCGCCGGCGATCTCGTTGCCGTGGGTGAGCGCCAACAGCGCGACGTGCGGACCGGGGGCGCCGCTGTCGAACGTCGTGAATCCGGGGATGCCGGTGTTGCCGTCCAGCCAAGGGGCCAAGTCGGGCGCTGTAATCCGCACCTCGAAAGGCGGCAGGGGCGTCTGGGCCATCGTCGGTCCCGTCACGGGCGCTTTTTCATGGGTGCCGTTCCTTTCAGGTGGGTGGGAACAGCATCTGACATGGCGGGCAGTCTATACGGCCCCGACGAGCCGGCAACCACGCCTCCCGGGCCTTGTTCGACTGCCGAAATTCGCGCGGGCCCGCAAGCCCTGCGGCAAGCTCATCCGACCACGCGCCATTGTTTCAACGATTCCCTCCCTGGGCAGTGGCTTGCACATGCTGTACGGGGCGCCGGATGGCCGCATCCCGCACCGCGACCGCATTGCATCCCTTGCACCGCCTCTGGCGCCTGTTTCCGGCGCAGGAGCGGCGGCGGCTGCTCACGCGCGCGACGTCCGTGCTGGCGCCGCGACCCGACGCGGTGCCGCCGCCGGCCCTGGGCGGCGTGGCTGTGGCGGGAGAGCTGTCGCGCGAGTCGGGGCTGGGCGAGGTGGCGCGGCTGATGCTGCGCGGGCTGGAGCGTCTCGGCGTGCCGAGCTGGCCGCTGGATGTCGGGACGGCGGTGCGCGGCGCTGGCCCTGCGGCGGTGCCGCCGCATGGCGCGCCGTTGTTGCTGCACGTCAATGCGCCTTTCCTGCCGCTCGCCCTGCTGCGCATGTCGCGGGGCGCGCTGCGCGGACGGCGGGTGATCGGCTACTGGGCGTGGGAGCTGCCGGTCGTCTCGCCGGACTGGCGCGCGGGAGTGCCCTTCGTGCATGAGGCCTGGGTGCTCTCGCGCTTCACCGCGGGCGCGGTCGAGCCGTTGCTGCCGGGCCACGTGCGCGTGGTCACGCCGCCGGTCGCGGTCGCGCCGCCGGAGCCGTCGGCGCTGGACCGCGCGGCGTTCGGGCTCCCCGAGGACGCGGTGGTGGTGCTGGTCTCGTTCAGCCTCGCCTCTTCGCTGGAGCGGAAGAACCCGCTGCAGGCCATCGCCGCGTTCCGCGCCGCGTTCGGAACGCGCGCCGACCGGGTGCTGGTGCTCAAGGTGGGCAATCCGGGCGATTTCCCGGCGGATTTCGAGCCGCTGCGCGCCGCCGTCGTCGATTCGCCCAATATCCGGCTGGAGACCCGCATCCTGCCGCCCCGCGACAGCCACGCGCTGACCCGCGCCGCCGACATCGTGCTGTCGTTGCATCGGAGCGAGGGGTTCGGACTGGTCCCCGCCGAGGCGATGTTGCTCGGCAAACCGGTGATCGCGACCGGCTGGTCGGGCAATATGGATTTCATGGACAACGATACCGGCGCGCTGGTCGGCTACCGCCTGGTCCCGGCGCGCGACCCGCGGGGCGTGTTCGAGGCGCCGGGCGCGGTGTGGGCGGAGCCCGATCAGCAGGAGGCGGTCGCGCAGCTCAGGCGCCTGGCGGACGATGCCGAGGCGCGCGCGGCACTCGGCGGCCGCGCCCGTCGGGCCGCCACGGAGCGGCTCGGACCGGAGTTGCTTGCCTCGGCGCTGCGGTCCATCGGTCTGCTGGCGCCATGAAAGTGCTGGTCTGGTACTGGGGAAAGCGCGGCGCCGGGCCGCGCGTGGCCGTGGAGCTTGCCGCCGGCCTGCGGCTGGTGCCAGGGGTGGATGCCGTGCTGTCGCTGTCCACCAGCGCCGAGATCCTGCGTGGTGCGTCGCCGCCGGCCTGCGAGCTGCCGGTGCCGACATACCAGGGCGCGGCGGGATTCCTCCGCCGTCTCGCCACCCTGCCGTTCGCGGTCCGGGCGCTGAGCCGGCGGGTGCGCGCGCTCCGCGCCGATGTGGCCCTGTGTGCCATGCCCGCGCCGCTCGACCTGCTGATGATGCGCGCGCTGCGGCGGGCCAGGGTGCCCGCCCTAGTGGTGGTGCACGACGCCGACACTCATCCGGGGGACGGGCTGCCGTTTCAGATGACGCTGCAGCGTCGGCAGACTCGCGACGCCGACGCGCTGGTGGCGCTGACCTCCCACGTCGCCGCACGGTTGCGCGAGCAAGGGCTGGCCGGCGACGGCGGCAAGCCGCTGTTCATGGCCTCGCTGCCGCCGCTCGTGTTTGGGCCGCCGGCGCTGCCGCCTGGCAGCCACGGGGGACGGCCGCGGCTGCTCTCCTTCGGGCGGCTGCTGCCTTACAAGGGGCTCGACCTGCTGACCGAGGCGCTGCACCTGCTCGGCCCCGCGCCGGGCATGGACATCCGCATCGTCGGCAGCGGGCCGGAGAGCCCAACCCTCGACGCGCTGCGGGCATTGCCGGGGGTCTCGGTCGAAAACCGCTGGGTGCCGGAGGAGGAGGTCGGGTCGCTGCTTGCGTGGGCGGACGCGCTGGTGCTGTCCCATCGGGAAGCCAGCCAGAGCGGGGTGGCCGCGGCGGCGGTGGCGGCGCGGCGCTGGGTGGTGTCCACCCGCGTGGGGGGGCTCGCCGAGCAACTTCAGGGCGAGCCCCTGGCGCGGCTATGCGAGCCCGAGCCGGCGAGCCTGGCCGCCGCGCTGCGAGGCTTGGTCGATTGCCCGCCCGTCGCCGACCCCGCACCCTCCGATCCGCGTGCGGCGTGGCGCGAGGTCGCGGAAGCCCTGGTGCGCCAGATCGAGCAGGATCTGCTGGGGCGCGGCCGGAGCGCCACGGCGCTGAGCGCGGCGACGGCCTGAGCGATGCGGTCCTGGATCGTCAGCGAGGGTTATGCCGGCCTCCAGGCGCAGGCGCTCGGGCTGGCCGAGGCGGCTGGGCTCGCGCCCGAATTGCACGCGGTTGCGGCGCGCCTGCCGTGGCGGCTGTTCCCGGCGGCCTATTGGCCGGCCCCGCTATCCGCCGTCGCGCTGCCGCGCACCCGGCCCGACCTGGTGATCGGCTGCGGCGGTGTTGCCGCCGCGGTGGGCTCGGCGTTGCGGCGGCGGGGGGTGCGCGCCGTGCAGGTCCAGAACCCTCGCATGGACCCCAGGCGGTTCGATCTCGTGGTGGTGAACCGGCACGACGAGCTGACCGGGCCGAACGTGATCGTCACGCGCACGGCTCTGCACCGCGTCACGCCGGCGCGTCTCCAGGCCGCCGCTGCCGCCTGGGCGCCGCGCCTCGCGCATCTGCCGCGTCCGCTGGTCGTGGTGCTGGTGGGCGGTACCAACGGACGGTTCCGGCTCGATACGGCGGTGGGTGCCGATCTCGCGGCCCGGGTCGCTGGCATGATGCGGGCCGACAGGGTCGGTGTCGCGCTGACGCCCTCGCGGCGCACCGGTCCGGCGGTGGCGCGGGCGCTCGCCGACGTGCTGGCGCCGCTCGGCGGCTGGGTCTGGGACGGGTCCGGGGAGAACCCATATTTCGGCCTGCTCGGCTTGGCCGACGCGATCGTCGTCACGACGGACAGCGTCTCGATGGTGTCGGAGGCGGTGGCCACGCGGGCGCCCGTCATGCTAGCCGGTCTGCCCGGCAGCAGCCGGCGGATCGGTCTCTTCACCCAGGGGCTGATCGCGGACGGACGGGTGCGCGACTTTACCGGGCGCTGCGAGACGTGGCCGGTCGAGCCGCTCGACGACACACCGGCGGCGGCGGCCGAGATGCGCCGGCGCCTCGCAATTTGACCCAGGACAACGATGCTGCAGATCCAGACCTTCGACCAGCGTGCCGGCGGCAATGTCTACTACAAGGCGCTGTGTCATCCGCTGGTCGCCGAGGTGCTCGCCCCGATGCTCGCGCGTCTGCGCGAGGGGGCGTTCGCGCTCTACGACCCTGACGGCATCGCCGACGCGCTATTTGCGCTCTACCCGGACGCTCCCCGGCCGGCTGGCCTCTATGTGCATGACGTGCTTGCAGTTGGTCAGGTGCGGGCGGGGCTGGTCGCCGAGCCGCTGAGCGATTTGCCCCGTGCCACGGTCGGCACGGTGTTGATCGCCGCGTTCGATGCCGGGCGCATCGCCGCCCGAGTCGCGCATCTGCTGCCGCAAGGCGCCGAAATGCTGACCCTGGACGCGGCGCGGCTGCCGGAGCGTATGCTGACCAACCGGGCGCGCTACCTCGACCGGCTGAACTTCGCGACCAATTTTGTCTTCTTCCGCGACGCCGACGGCCTCTCGACCCGGTTGACCACGGCGAACTACTGGGCAGGCTATGGCGCGGGCGAGATTCGCCTGTGGCTGCGGCTGTTCGACGAGGCGGGCGCATCGCTCGCCACCTGGGAGCAGCCGGTGCCGCGCGGCCCCGGCGGCGTCGTGATCGACAGCCGCGCGGTGCGGGCGCGGTTCGGTCTGCCGCCGTTCACCGGACAGTTGCTGATCCACGCGATCGGCGTCGCCGGGCACGACGTGGTGAAATACGCGCTCGACACCTACGCCAGCGACAACGGCGCCAGCCTTTCCTGCACGCACGACGCGAACGCCTGGCCGTCGGACCGCTACGCCGGGCTGCCCGCGCCGCGCGAGGACGAACAAGTGGTGCTGTGGGTGCAGAACAGTCACGCCGCGCCGATCCCCGCGGGGGCGCTGGCGCTCGATCGGATGGGCGCAGACCGGCCGGTGGCGCTCGGCGCGGAGATTGCCCCCTTCGCGACGCTGGCGCTCGACGTTTCCACCTTACTGCCGGACGTGCGCTGGCCGGCGCAGATCGAGCTGCGCGCCGGCCGCCATCTGGTGCGACCGCGCTACGAGGTGACGCGCGGCGAGCGGACGCGCATCGCGCATGTCAACGTGGAGCGGGCGGATCTCATTCCCGATCCGACAATTCCGGCGCTGCCGGCGCAGCTCGGCCGGGGCTTTCTGCTGCCGTTCCCGGTGCTGGACCGCGCACGCTTTCGCACCGTCGTGCAGCCGACGCCGATGGCGGTGACCCAGAAGACCCTGCCGTTGCGGCTCGACGTGTTCGCCGAGAGCGGCGAGAAGGTGGCCGAGCGGTTTCTTGGCTGTCTGCCGCGCGATCACGCCCTGGCGCTCGATTTCGATGATCTGCCCGGCACCGGCCGGGGCCACGCGGAGCTGGTCTACGATTTCCGCGCGGGCGGCGAGGCCGATGGCTGGATGCACGCGCTGGTGCGCTTCGAGGACCGGCACTCCGGCCATGCGGCCGAGACCAGCTTCGGCGCGCACATCTTCAACACGGCGATGACCTACAAGGACGAGCCGCAATCCTACTCCGGCCCACCGCCGGGCCTGACCACGCGATTGTTTCTCAAGCTAGGAGACGCCCGCCGCCGGAGCTTTTCCGTGTTGATCTACCCCGCCTCGGCGCCGTGGCACGAGACCTCGCGCACGTCCCTGCTGCTGCATGACGCGGCGGGCGACGTAGTCGCGGAGGAACCCGTCGCAATCGCCTGCGCGGGCTCGGCGACGATCTGGCCGGACGCGGCATTTGGCGCGTGGGCGCTAGAGCGGGCCGGCGAAGGCGGCTACGTGCTGATCCGCGATCCGAGCTGCCGCTTGTTCGGCTATCACGGATTGATGGACGAGGCGGGCGGCTTCTCGCTCGATCACATGTTCGGGTTTTAGGGGCGGAGGCTCAGGGCGTCTTTTTCTTGGCCGCGACGGCGCCGGCCTTCGAGCCGTGGTAGCCGGCCTGGTCGGCCTCCTTCTGGCACATATATGCGCCGCGCTTGGTCTTGCCGTAGTATTTCGTTCCGCTCATGTGGTACGCCTTCGAGGACGTATTGGCCCACACCACGCTGTCCGTCGGGCAGTGCGCCTTCGCTTCCGACTCAGTCGCGAAGCCGCCCGCAGGCAGCGCCGTCGAGCCGGTCGCAGCGGTGCGTCCGGCGTGGGTGGTCCGCGTGGCGGCGGGCGGGGCCGTCATCGGCTTGGTCGTGCTGGTGCTCGGGGGTGCGGTGGTTCCCGGCGTCGTGCTTGGAGTTTGTGACCAGGCGAGGCCCGGGCCAGCGAGCAGAAGGGCGAGGCAGGCGATAGTAGCGGTGCGCATCAATTCCGACTCCCGGAGAGAATTCAGCCGCGCAGGCAGGTGCTCATGAACGTCTTGCGTTCGTCACCCGTGATCTTCTGCGTCGAGGCCTGTGCGTTGCAACTTTTCATCCGCTCCTGCGGCGTCTGCGGCGCGGCGGCGGCCGGCTTGCCCGAGAGGCAGTCGCTCATGAAGCTCTTGCGCGCGTCGCCCGCGAGCTTCTGAGTGCCCGCCTGAGCGTTGCAGGATTTCATCCGCTCCTGCTGCGGGGTCTGCGCGGAACCGGAGTGCGGAACGACCGCCCCCGCCAGCAACGCGGAGAGGGCGAAAGACGCGACGATGAACCTCACGATGGATCTCCTTGCGGACCAATTCGGGTCGGTCGAGTTGTTCAGGAATTAGCACGAATCTCAGCCGCCGCGCCAGCCCGTGCGATCGGGTGGAATTCTACGCGCCAGACCGCTTCTTCTTCCACGCCTCGAAGTCGCGCTTAGCCTCCTCGCCGGGGTTCGGGAACAGCCCGACCAGCGTGCGGCCGCGCGCGACCTCCTCCTCGGCGAACTCGTCGTAGAGCGTGGTCGCGAGCGCCTCCTCCGCCACTTCGTCGACGATGCCCGGCGGAATGACGATCACCGCGTCGCGGTCGCCGACGATGACGTCGCCGGGATAGACCGCGACGCCGCCGCACGCGATCGGCAGGTTGAGGTCGCACGGATGGTGCGCGACCGGGCTCGGCGGCGAGGAGGGCTGCTTGCAGTAGGCGGGCAGGCCGACCTTGTGGACGCCGTCGGTATCGCGCAGCCCGCCATCGGTGACGATGCCGGCGCAGCCGCGGGCCTTGAGACGGCCGACGAACAAATCGCCGGCCGAGGCGGCGCGTGCGTCACCGCGCGCGTCGACCACCAATACATGACCGGGCGGGCATTCCTCCATCGCCTGCCGCTGGATCGGCTGGCGCCCCGGCGCGCCCGGCGCGTCCTTGTCGTCGCGCGACGGGATGAAGCGCATGGTGTAGGCGATGCCGACGAGGCGCGGCAGATCGGGGCGCATCGGCCGCACGTCTTGCATCACCATGTTGCGCAATCCGCGCCGGAACAGCGCGCCCGACAGGGTCGACGTCCCCACCTGCAACAAGGCCTCGCGTGTCTTGGCCAGCAGCTCCGTCATTCACGCCTCCCCTTGGATCTCCCTGTCGCGCTCTTAGCCCGCGCCTGCCGATCCCGCAATGGAGTTGCGCTGTCAGGCGATGTGGCTTGCGGCGCGGGCGAGCAGGTCGCGACACCAGGTGTGGCCGCGCCGGCTGCTCGCGGCGAGCGACCAATAGGCGTCGATCGCCAGATGCTTGTTGGCGTATGCGAGCTCGACGACGCGGAGCGCGCGCGAGTGCACCAGCTCCGCCGCCAGCTTGCGCGGCACCAGTGCCACGCAATCGGTCTTCTCGACGATCGCGCCGAGCACCAGGTAGTCGGGCACCGAGCACACGCGCGCGGTCTCGAGCACGGCGGTCGGGTGCAGCAGCGTCCTGATCTTCTCGGGCATCGTGGTGCTCGTCTGATAGCCGACCTGCCGCAGACGCCGGAACTCGTCCGCGGTGACGCGAGCGGGCACCGCCGGGTTCTTCGCGGCGGCGATGCACACGACGTCGTCGTGCCACAGCGGCAACGCGCCGATGCGCTTGCCGAGCGTGTGGCCGAACGCCCTCGGCGCCAGCAGGAAATCGACCCGCGCGAGGTCATCGGCGGTGCGCACGCCGCTGGCGGTGAAGTCGAACACCACGCCCGGCGCCTCGACGGCGCAAAGCTGGGCGAGGATCGGCGCCAGCAACACGCTGACATAATCGGCCGTGGCGATCACCACTTGCAGCGGCTCGGCCTGCGGATCGAACGCGCTCGCCGGCGTGAGCAGCGATTGCACCTCACTGAGCACCGCGCCGAGCGGCCCGGCCAGGGCTTCGGCGCGGGCGGTCGGTTGCAGGTCGCGGCCGAGTGGGACGAGCAGATCGTCGCCGAACGCCTTCCTGAGCCGCTGGAGCGCCTGGCTGACCGCCGGCTGGGTGATGCCGAGCGTGCGCGCCGTGCGCGTCACGCTGCGCGTCCGCAGGAGCTCATGCAGGATCGGCAGCAGGTCGAGCTTGGCGTGCCTGAGTCGTGGCCCCAGGCCGCGTCTAGCGGCGGCCCGGGGCTCGTCGTCGAGCGGCTGCCTCATAAGCAGTGCTTATAGGTAAAATTAGCCGCCGGCCAGTTCTAATCTCCGGCGGCGGCTTTTATTCTGGCGGCTTCCGGTGCAGTGTCCAGCCGCGAAGCACGGCGGGCACGCCGGCACGTTGTGCGATCGTCCGCCCCGAGACGCGACGCGGGGACATAAGAATGGCGCGACAGGAGGATAAGATGCCCAACGATCAATCACCCGCACCGGGCCCGGTCACGCCGGCCGGACTCAATCATCTGGTGCTGAACGTGCGCGACCTCGATGAGAGCCATCGGTTCTGGACCGAGGTGCTCGGCTTCAAGCAGGTCGGCGAGCTCAAGGCCACGCCGCAGCGGCCCAACCCCCCGAAGATGCGCTTCTACAGCGGCGATCACTCCGGCCACATGAACCATCACGACGTCGCGCTGGTCGAGAACGCCGACCTGCCGGCGCCGCCCGCCGAGTGGGGCATGTTCGGGATGCCCTGCGCGATCAACCACATCGCCATCGCGCTGCCGAACCGCGAGGCGTGGCTGCGCCAGCTCGAATACCTGCAGAGCCGCGGGGTCAAGTTCGATCGCCGCGTCGAGCATGGTATGACCCACAGCCTCTACATCCACGATCCGAACGGCTATGGCGTCGAGCTGCTCTACGAGCTGCCGCGCGAGGTGTGGGAAGGCGATATCGACGCCGCGCTGAACTTCGCGGTCGCGGTGCCGACCGAGGGCGCCGAGGCGCTCGCCGATCGCACCGAGGACGTGCCGGTGTTCCGCGCCGCGCAATCGCAGCCGGCGTGAGCTAGAGCGATGGCAAGGCGTCAGAGCGTCAACGGCTCCCGAGCACGTCACGAGAACCCGATTCCGAATGCGAGCCGCATCGGCAACATCGTCATGTCGAGCGTGATCGGGGGCGCCAACCCCGGCACGCGCGAGTTGCCGGCGGCGCTGGAGCAGCAGGTCGCCAACGTGTTCGCGCATATTCGTCACGACATCGAGGCGGCCGGCGGCAGCGTGGACGACATCATCAAGGTCACGTTCTGGGTGAAGGACCCGACGACGCAGCGCGCGGCGCTCAATGCCGAGTGGGTGAAGATGTTCCCCGACGCTGACGCCCGCCCGGCTCGCCACACGCTGACGCTGCCGCCCGACAGCCGCGCGCAGGTGCAGGCCGACTTCACCGCCGTCATCACCTGAGGGCGAGTGACAGACATGCTGGACAGCACCACGGTCGACACCATCGCCCGGGCCTACCACGCTGCCGAGAAACAGCGGCAGCGGATCCGGCCGCCCACCGTGCAGTATCCTGGCTTCACCACCGAGGACGCCTACGCCGTCCAGCGCCGCTGGGTCGAGATCAAGGTCGCCGAGGGCAACGTCGTCAAGGGTCACAAGATCGGCCTCACCTCGCGGGCGATGCAGCGGCAGGCCAACATCACCGAGCCCGACTACGGCGCGTTGATGGCGGACATGTTCTATGAGAGCGGCGCGGAGATCCCGATGAACCGCTTCATCCAGCCGCGCCTCGAATGCGAGCTGGGCTTCGTCATCGGCAAGCGGTTGAAGGGGCCGAACTGCACGATCTTCGACGTGCTCAGCGCGACCGACTACATGGTGCCGGCGGCCGAGATCGTCGACGGCCGGACGCACCGCATCGACCCAGAAACCGGCAAGCCGCGCTCAGTGCTTGACAGCATCGCCGACAACGCCGGCAACGCCGCGCTGATCATCGGCGGCCGGCCGTTCCGGCCGATGGATTTCGATCTGCGCTGGGTCGCCGTGCTCTGCTACCGCAACAACGTCATCGAGGAATCCGGCGTCGCCGCCGCGGTGCTGAACCATCCGGCGAACGGCGTCGCGTGGCTCGCCAACAAGCTGGCGCCGTTCGACATCGCGCTCGAACCTGGCCAGTTCGTGCTCGGCGGCTCGTTCACCAGCACGGTGGAAGCGCACGCCGGCGATGTGTTCCACGTCGATTACGGACCGCTCGGCTCGATCACCTGCCGGTTCGTCTAAAAGTCCGACCAGCCGCAGCCACGACAACAAGAAAACTGGGAGGAAGCGTGCGCAATCGAACGACGTTGGCGGCTCTCGCCGCGCTTGCTCTCGTGGCGGCGCGGCCTGCCGCGGCGGAAACCGGTGTCACCGACACCGAGATCAAACTCGGGCAGACGATCGCCTATAGCGGCCCGGCCTCCGCCTACGGCAATTTCGGCAAGGCCGAGGTTGCCTATATGCGGATGGTCAACGACCACGGCGGCGTGAACGGCCGCAAGATCAACCTCATCTCGGTCGATGACGGCTATTTGCCGCCGCGCAGCCTGGAGCAGACGCGCAAGCTCGTCGAGCAGGACAAGGTGTTTTTCATCTTTGCCCCGCTCGGCACCGCGCCGAACGTGGTGATCCGCAAGTACCTCAACGACCACCGCGTGCCGCAGATTTTCGCCACCAGCGGCATCGCGACCTTCGGCGACTACAAGCATTTCCCGTGGACCATCGGCTGGCAGCCGACCTACGAGATCGAGGGGCAGATTTTCACCAAGTACATCCTGAAGGAACGGCCCAACGCCAAGATCGCCATCCTCTACCAGAACGATGATCTCGGTAAGGACTACGTGCGCGGCATCCAGCGCGAGCTCGGCGACAGAGCCAAGACCATGATCGTCGGGATGCAGAGCTACGAGGTAACGGACCCGACGGTGGATTCGCAGATCGTCGCGTTGCAAGCGACCCGCGCGGACACGTTCGTCGATGTCTCGACGCCGAAATTCGCCGCGCAGGCGATCCGCAAGGCGTACGACATCGGCTGGCATCCGTTGCACGTGCTGTCCTACGCCTCGGCGGCGGTGAACGCGGTGATGAAGCCGGCGGGGGTCGACAAGGCGGTCGGCATCATCTCCAGCACGTATTTCAAGGATCCGACCGATCCGCGCTGGGCCGACGATCCGGACTTCCTCGAATACACCGCGTTCATGGAGAAGTACCTGCCCGGTGCCGACAAGTCCGACATCTTCTACACGGTCGGCTACATGATGGCGGCGAGTGTCGTGAGGCTGCTCGAGCAATGCGGCAATGACCTCACGCGGGAAAACGTCATGCGCCAGGTCGCGCATCTCGACGTGCGCGTGCCGATGCTGCTGCCGGGCATCAAGCTGGAGACGAGCCCGACGGATTTTTATCCGATGAAGTCGCTGCAGCTCGAACGCTTCGATGGCAAGTCCTTCGTGCTGTTCGGCGAGCCGACGCTGGGGACGCCCAATCCGCAATGACGCTGGGGACGCCACGGAGGCACTGAGCTGATGGATGCACAGACTGAGACGATGAAGTTCGGCGTCGGCCAGCCGCTGCGGCGCTTCGAGGATGTCAGGCTGCTCACGGGGCGGGGGCGCTATCAAGACGACGTGGCGGTCCCGCGCCAGAGCTACGCCGTGTTCCTGCGCTCGCCGCATGCGCACGCGCGGATACGGGCGATCGACACCGAGGCGGCGAAGCAGGCGCCGGGGGTGCTCGCTGTCTATACCGGGACCGACTACGCGAATGACGGGCTCGGGATGCCCAAGGCCAACATGCCGCGCAAGAAGGCCGACGGCTCGCCGATGTTCGCGCCGCAGCGCCCGGCGCTGGTGATCGATCGCGTGCGCTATGTCGGCGATCCGGTGGCGATGGTGATTGCCGAGACGCTGCCCCGGGCCAAGGACGCCGCCGAGCTCATCGCCGTCGACTACGAGCCGCTGCCCTCCGTGACATCGACGGCGGAGGCGGCGCGGCCGGGTGCGCCGCGCGTCTGGGACGAGAACCCCGACAACATCTCCCACACCCACCCGCGCGGCGACAAGGCGGCGACAGACGCTGCCTTTGCTCGCGCCGCGCGGATGGTGAAGCGGCGCTACGTCATCAGCCGGGTTCACGCGCAGTACATGGAGCCGCGCGGTGCCCTCGGCACCTACGAGGAGGCGGAGGACCGCTACACGCTGTACGCCGACGTGAACTATCCGCATCGCGTGCGCAACATGCTCGCGAACCAGGTGTTCAAGGTGCCGGAGAGCCAGGTGCGCGTGATCTGCCGCGACGTGGGCGGCGGGTTCGGAGCCAAGGGCTGGCAATATGTCGAGCACCGGCTGACATTGTGGGCGGCGCGCAAGCTCGGCCGGCCGGTGAAATGGACCTGCGAGCGGTCCGAGGTGATCCTCGCCGACGAGCACGGACGCGACAATATCGGCACGATCGAGCTCGCCTTCGACGACAACGCCAAGATCATCGGGCTGCGCTTGCACATGCAGGCGAGCATCGGCGCCTATATCGCGTCGGACCGTCAGCTGCTGACGCCGTTCGGCATGATCGGCACGGTGATCGGCGTGTACGACATCCCGGCGGCCTATGTGAGCATCGACGCGGTGCTGTCGAACATGAATCCCACGGCGCCGTATCGCGGCGCGGGGAGGCCTGAGGCGATCTATCTCATCGAGCGCGCCATCGAGGATGCGGCGCGCGAACTCCACATCGACCCGATCGAGCTTCGCCGGCGCAACATCATTCAGCCCTCGGCGATGCCGTTCAAAAGTCCGCTCGGCCCGTTCTATGATTGCGGCGAGTTCGCCAAGAACATGGACCTGGCGCTGGAGGCGTCGGACTATGCGGGCTTCGCGACGCGGCGGGAAGAAGCGCGGGCGCGCGGCAAATTGCGCGGCATCGGGCTTGCCAACGCGATCGAGCAGGCGGCGGGCATGGTGCCGGAATACGCCGAGATTCGCTTTAACCCGAGCGGCAGCGCGATCCTGCTGATGGGCACCAAGACGCACGGGCAGGGCCACGAGACCTCGTTCAAGCAGATCCTCCACGAGCGGCTCGGGATCGACCCGAAGGAAGTGATGTTCATCGACGGCGACACCGATCGCGTGGCGTTCGGCATGGGCTCCAACGGCTCGCGCTCGATGGTGACGGGCGGTTCGGCGCTGACCATGGCGGCCGACCGCGTGATCGAAAAGGGCAAGAAGATCGCCGCGCATCTGCTGGAAGCGGCGGTCGAGGATATCGGCTTCGAGAACGCCGAGTTCAGCGTGGTCGGCACCGATCGCAAGGTCACGCTGAAGCAGGTCGCGGCGGCCGCGTTCCTGCCCGCCCGATTGCCGCCGGGAATGGAGCCGGGATTTTACGAGCACGCGACCTACGTGCCGAAGCGCGAGACCTTCCCGAACGGCTGTCACGTCGCCGAGGTCGAGATCGACCCCGACACCGGGGCGGTGCAGCTGGTCGCCTATCTCGTGGTGGACGATGTGGGCACGGTCATAAATCCGCTGACCCTGGCGGGACAGATTCACGGCGGCGTGGCACAGGGAGTTGGGCAGATTCTCATGGAGCAGGTGGTCTACGACCGCGACTCCGGCCAGCTGCTGACCGCGAGCTTCATGGATTACTCGATGCCGCGCGCCGACACGATGTGTCAGATGAAGATCGTCAGCAACCCGATCCCGACCGAGAACAATCTGCTCGGGGCGAAAGGCGCGGGGGAGGCCGGCTGCGTCGGTGCGTTGCCCGCGGTGATGATCGCGATCATGAACGCGCTCGAACCGCTCGGCGTGCGAGAGCTCGACATGCCGGCCACCAGCGAACGCGTGTGGCGCGCGATCCAGGATGCGCGGCGATGAGAACGGGCGCGGAATACACAGAGGCGCTGCACGACGGACGACGCATCTGGATCATCGGCGAGGGCTGGGTCGACGATGTGACGACGCATCCTGCCACAAGGGCGATGTTCGAGGAATACGTCGCCTGGTACGACCGGCATTTCGACCCCGAATGGCAGGACGTGGTGCTCACTCCGTCCGACGCGAACGGTAGACGCTTGCCGGTCGGTTTCATTGTGCCGAGGAGCGCGGACGATCTGCGGCTCATGGGCAAGTGCTTTTCCGCCACCACCTTCCTCAGCGCCGGCAACATCACGCACACGCCGGCCTATGGCCACATGATCGCGCTTGGCGTGCTGCACGCCGTGGGGTTGCGCAACGCCTCACCGCAGCAGATCGCCAATGCCGAGGCCTATCGCGCGGAGATCGCGCGTACCGGGCGCTTTCTCACCTTCGCGGCGGGGGCGGCGACGATCGGCTACCGCCTGCGCCCGGACCCCGCCGATCGCGCGGCGCTGCGCATCGTGAAGGAGACCGATGCCGGTGTTGTGGTGCGGGGAAAGATCGGGATGCACACCAGCCCGGCCTTCGCGGATGACGTGTATATCGGTGCCAATTGCGGGACCGATATAGACGGCCACCGCGCGACCTTCGTGGTCGCGGTGAACTCGCCGGGTGTGACGGTGATCTGTCGCAAGATCGCGGCGCGCGACCCCAGTCGGTTCGCGGCGCCGCTCAGCAATCGCTACGACGAGCTCGACGGCCAGATGTGGCTCGACGACGTGTTCATCCCCTGGGAGCGCGTGCGCCTCACCGAGCCGTCGGCCGAGCCGGTGGCGCGCTGGCTGTTCTGGCATCAGCTCTATTGCTGGTTGTCGAAGGCGGAGTTCACCCTCGGTCTGGCGTTCGCCTGCACGCAGGCGATGGGCCTCGCATCGCATGATCCGACAATCGAATATCTGATCGATCTCATCACCGATGTGCAGACGGTGCGCAGCTGTCAGCTCGCCACCGAATGCGACCCGGAGATCACGCCGGAAGGCTTCGCCGCACCCAATCACGCGCATCTTTCGGCCGGCAGCCTGGCGATGCTGCGGGCGCGGCCGCGCATGGGGGAGATCCTGCGCATTCTGCCCGGCTCCTCGCTGGTGGTCGCGCCGTCGGATCGCGAGCTCGACGATCCGGCGCTGGCGGCGGGGCTCGAGGAGTTGTTCGCCGGCGGCGGCTACACGGCGCGGCAGCGCGCGGCGCTGCTAAACATGGCGTGGGATCATGTCGGCTCGGCGCTGGACCATCGCGAGTCGGTCTACGAGCTGCACGCCAATGGCGGCGCGCTGGCGTGGCGCAACCGTTTGCGGCGAAGCTACGATCGTTACAACGAGCTGGCCAACGCGGTGTTGCGTCAGCTCGACATGGAGATGCCCGAGGTCGATCTCTCCGCGATCCGCAACGCGCCGATGGCCGCAAGACGGCCGGTAACGCCGCCCGCGGCCGCGAAGCCATGATGGTCGAGAGTGGGCGCGTATCTTGACGCCGCCCTGATCCCGGTTGGCCAGGCGCTGCTCAGCGGCGTGCTGGTCGGCGGCGTCTACGGGCTGATGTCGATCGGCTTCAGCCTCGCCTTCGGCGTCATGCGCATCGTCAATTTCGCGCATGGCGATCTGGTGATGTACGGCATGTATGTCGGCGTGGTCGCCTCGACGGCGTTCGGCGTCGACCCGCTCTACGCAATCCCGGTGAGCTTCGTTCTGATGGCGCTGCTCGGCGCGGCGCAATATCAGCTCGTGTTCAAGCGCTTTGTCGGCGCCGCGACCTTGCAGCAGCTGCTGGCGGCGATTGGGCTTGGGCTCGTGTTGCAGATGCTGGCCCAAGTGGTGTTCGGCGCCGACGCGCGCTCGGCGCCGTCGATGTTCGGCGGCCAGTTCGTGCTGCTCGGGCCGCTCTTCGCGTCCGCCGCGCAGATCGTCGCCTTCATCGTCGCCGTGCTCTGCACCATCGCCGTCGAGGCCCTGCTGCTTGGCACGCGCTGGGGCAAGTCGGTGCGCGCCGTCGCCGACGACCTCGAGGCGGCGGAGCTGGTCGGGCTCTCCGCGCAGACCATCAACATCACAGCCTTCGCGCTGGCCTGCGGGCTCGCCGGGATCGCCGGAACCATCATGGTCACGTACTATCCGACCGACCCGTCGAAGGGACTTTCCCTCATGCCCATCGCGATCATCGCGACGACTATCGGCGGCCTCGGCAGCATCCGCGGATCGTTCTTCGGCGGGCTGTTCTGCGGGGTGGTCCAGCAGCTGACCGCGATGCTGTGGAACTCGGCGCTGCAGGACGTGCCGCTCTACGTGCTGCTGCTGGTGTTCATCGCCTACAAGCCGACCGGCATGTTCGGGTTCAGGACCGAGTAGCGATGGACCGGCGGGCGCGACATCTAGGCCAAATCGCGTTCCCGCTTCTGGCACTTGCCGTCGTCGCGGTCCTGCCGATGCTGCCCTTCGTCAACAACTATATCCTCGCCGCGATCGTGCGGGCGCTGATCTTCATCAGCCTCGGGCAGGCGTGGAACATCGTCGCCGGGATCGGTGGGTTGCTGTCGCTCGGTCACGGGGTCTTCCTCGGCCTGGGCTGCTACGTCACCGGGTTGCTGTTCAACCTGATCGGCTTGCCGCCGTGGCTCGGCGTGTGGGCCGGCGTGCTGGTGGCGCTCGCGGTGGCGCTGGTGATGGGCGGGATGACGTTGCGGATGCGCGGGATCTTCTTCGCGCTTGCGACGGTCGCGCTGTCGCTCGCCTTCGACCAGCTCGCGCGCCACTACGTCGACCTGACCGGCGGCGATAACGGGCTTGCGCTCAAGTTCGAGGGCGACTCGCTGTGGGCGATGCAGTCGCGCTCGCCGGCGCCGTTCGTGTATGCCGGGCTGGTGTTCGTTGTCGTGTACTACGCGATCACGCGCTGGATTCTCGCCAGTCAGCTCGGGCTCGAGATGCGCGCGGTGCGTGACGACGAAACCGCCGCCGCCGCGTCGGGCGTCGCAGTGTTTCGTACCAAGCTGCTCGGTTTCCTGGCTAGTGCCGCGATGACCGCGCTCGCCGGCGGCCTCTACATGCAGTTCTACCAGGCGATCGACCCGGAATCCGCCTTCGGGCTTGGGCAGGCGATCCAGCTGCAATTGCCGGCGCTGATTGGCGGCCTCGGCACCGCCGCGGGGCCTATCCTCGGCGGCGCACTGATGATCGTGCTGTCGGAGATCACCAACTGGGGTGCCGCCAAGCTCGGCTTCGTCGGCGTCGATATTCTGGTTTATGGATTGGTGCTGCTGCTGGTCGTGCTGGGGGCGCCGAAGGGCATCGTCGGTGTGCTGGGGAAGCGGCGATGAGCGACGCTCCACCGGCGCTGGAGGTCAGGAACGTCGGCCGCCGGTTCGGCGGGCTGGTGGCGCTGCGCGACGTGTCGTTCAGCGTGATGGAAGGCGAGGTGATCGGCCTGATCGGCCCCAACGGCGCCGGCAAGTCGACCCTGTTCGAGATCGTCAGCGGCAACCTGCCGCCGAGCAGCGGCGCCGTGTTCTTCTTCGGCGACGAGTGCACGCGCGATCCGGTACACCAGCGGCGGCGCGCGGGATTGTGCCGGACGTTCCAGAAGGTGCGGCTGTTCGAGAGCATGACGGTGCGCGAGAACATCGCCGTCGCCGCGCGCCAGTCGCTGCCGCCGGATCGCGCGTGGCGGGACGAGGTGCAGCTGGTGCTCGATCGGCTGCGTCTCGGCGCGCAGGCCGACAGGCTGCCGTCCGAGATCACCTTGGCCGATCGCAAGAAGGTCGAGATCGGCCGCGCCATCGCCGGACATTGCCGGGTGCTGATGCTCGACGAAAGCCTGTCGGGCCTGACGCACGAGGAGGCGGAGGAGCTGATCGACGAGATCCTCGCGCTCAATCGCACGAGCGGCATCACGGTGATCGTGGTGGAGCACGTGCTCTCGGTGCTGGCGGCGATGGTGAAGCGGCTGGTCGTGCTGCACAACGCGACGGTGATCGCCGACGGCGCGCCGGCCGACGTGGCGCACGATCCGGCCGTGATCGAGGCTTATCTCGGCACCAGGCGGACAGGGTTCGGATGAGCCTGCTCGCGGTCGAGGGGCTGAGTGTGGCGTATGGGGACGTGCTGGCGGTGCGGGACGTGTCCTTCGCGTTCGAGGCGGGCGAGGTGTTCGTCTTGCTCGGAGCGAACGGCGCCGGCAAGACCAGCATTCTGCGCTGCATCTCCGGCATGGTCCCGGCGCGCGGCGGCGGCGTGACGTCCGGCGGGCGGAAGCTGAACGGGCTCAGGCCGCATCAGGTGGCCCGGGCGGGGATTTCGCACGTGCCGGAGGGGCGGCGCATTTTTCCCAATCTCACCGTCGAGGAAAACCTCGCGGTGAGCTTCATCCGCGGTCGTGCCGGAGACGGCTCGACCGCCGCCCTTGCCGGCGTGTACGAAGTGTTTCCCCGACTCGCCGAGCGGCGGCGGCAGTTCGGCGGCACCTTGTCGGGCGGAGAGCAGCAGATGCTGGCGATCGGACGGGCAATGATGAACGGGCCGAAGCTGCTGATGCTGGACGAGCCGTCGCTCGGACTTTCGCCGGTGATGTCGGAGTTGGTGTTCGAGCGGCTGGCGGCGATCCGCGCGCAGGACACGACGATCCTGCTGGTGGAGCAGAACGCAACCTGCCTGGAGCTAGCGACGCGCGGCGTCATTTTGCAGAACGGGCGGGTTCTGTTGTCGGGAGCTCGCGACGTGCTGCAGGATTCGGAATTCGTGCGTCGTGCGTATCTTGGAGTTTGACGCCGGCGCGGGAGTTACAAGAAGCTATGAACGGGGAGAAAACCATGTCGGTCACGCGAAGGGAAAGCGTTGCGGCGCTGATGGCGGCGGCGGCGATGGTCGGCGCGCCGCGTCTCGGACGGGCGGACGAAAAGGAGATCGTGCTCGGTGCTCCGAACTCGCTGACCGGCGGGTTCGGCGAGGGTGGGCAGCGCGGCGTGTGGGGGTTTCTCATTGCCGCCGACCAGATCAATCGGCAGGGGGGCATCAGGGCGCTCGGCGGCGCCAAGCTGCGGGTGGTGGTGGCCGACACCACGACGGACAACCCGACCCAGGGCGCCAGCGTCACGCGGCGGATGCTGGACCAGGACGGCGCGCTGATTCTCTACGGTGCGACCGCCAGCGCGATCACGTTGTCGGCGCAGGTCGAGGCGGAGAAGTCGCGCGTGCCGATCCTCACCAGCTCCTACGTCGACGCGCTGGTGCAACGTGGCATGAAGTACACGTTCAAACTTACTGCTCCGGGCAGCAAGATCTGGAATTTCGCCATGAGCGGCCTGTTCGACATGGTCAAGGCGGAGCGCGGCTCGCCGCCCAAATCCTGCGGTATCTACATGGGCTCCGACGCGGTGAGTATGTCGGTAGCGAAGACGCTGCCAATCGAGGCGCAGAAGCTCGGCTTGCCTGTCGCCTCGCAAGTTAATTTCCAGGGCAATTTGACCGATCCCTCGGTGGTGATCTCGCCGATCCTGCAGAAGAAGCCGGAGCTCATCTTCCTGAGCTCCTTCCTCACCGACGCCATCCTGATCCTCAAGACGATGCGCGGGCTCGGCATCAAGACGCCGGTCGCGGCGGCGGGCGGCATTTCCGCGGATTCGGCCGGCAAGGCGCTTGGCGCCGCCGCCGATCGCGTGTTCATGCCGTGGAGCTGGAACTGGGATCTGCAGGTGCCGGGTGAGAGCGAGCTGGTGGAGGCCTACAAGAAGGCGCACGCCGACGCGCCGTATCCGCCGAACAACGAGCAGCTTGGGCTTGGCTACGCCGGCGGGATGATCGCGGCGCAGGCGCTGGAGAAGGCGGCGAGTCGCGATGGCACGAAGCTGAGGGACGTTCTCGCGAGTACCGAGTTCACCGGGTTGCCGCTGCCGGCGCGGAACGTGGTGTTCGACGAGAGCGGACTGAACAAGAACGCGGCGCTGATTCTTGCTGAGTGGAGCGATGGGAATGCGCATACGGTCTGGCCGAAGGAGTTGCAGGCCATCAAGCCTGTTCTGTGACCGCGCGACCCCCACCCCGGCCCTCTCCCCCAAAGCAAGGGGAGAGGGAGAACTAGCTGCGTCCGGGGGCGATGAACTCCCACGGTTGCGCTTCCTTGGTGATGTCGGTGATCACCTCGATCAGCGCCGGGCTGTTTGTCGCCAGAGCTTCGCGCAACGCCGAGCGGAGGCCATCGGGGTCGGTGACGCGCCATGACGGGACGCCGAAGCTTCTTGCGTAGATCTGGAAATCCGGGTTGCGCAGCGCGGAGCCGGAATCGCGGCCCTCGAACAGCCGGTGCTGATCGCGCAGCACGTTGCCGTAGGCGGAGTTGTTGAACAGCACCGTCACGAGATTGATGCCGTGCTGCACGGCGGTCGCGAGCTCGGCGCCGCCGAACAGGAAGCCGCCATCGCCGGTGACGGCGACCACCGCCCGGTCCGGCTGCGCCACCTTGACGCCGAGCGCCATCGGGAACCCCGCGCCGAGCGTGCCGGAGAAGCCGGAGGTGATGAGCGTGCGCGGTGTGTGGAAAGGGAAGCCGAACCACGAGACATAGCCGACCTGCGTCATCTCGTCGCAGAAGATGCCGTCCTCCGGCAGCACGTCGCGGATCGCCGCGAGATATGACATCTGCGGCTGCACCTTGCTGATCGCGGCGATGGTGTCGGCCTTGGCGCGCGCGACCGCGTCGGCGCGCGCGGAGTCACTGCGCGGGGTGACAGCCCGCGTCAGCATCCGCGCGGCGTCCGCCGTGTCGGCGACGATGCCGATATCGACCTTGAGGCGGCGCATCTCGGCGGCGTCGATGTCGATGCGCGCGATCTTGAGCCCGTCGGGGACCTTGCCCCAGCGCGCCATCGGCACGTCGAGGCGGGTGCCGAAGGCGAGCAGCAGGTCGGTCTCCGGCCACAGGCGATAGCCGGCGGGGATGGTCAGGCCGAGCGGATGGCGGTCGTCGACGATGCCGCGCCCGCTGCGGAACGAGACCACCGGCGCGCCGATGCGCTCGGCGAGTGCGAGGATTTCGGCCGGGGCGTGGAGCGCGCCGCCGCCGACCCAGATCATCGGGGCCTTTGCGTTTGCAACCAGTTTGGCGACGGCGGCGATCTGCTCGATGTCGGGCGTCGGGTTGGGGGCCAGCGGGAGAGGATCGTGTGGCGCTACCTCGGCGGAGGCTGACATTTGATCGAGCGGCATCTCGATCGCGACCGGGCCGCGACGGCCGCTCAGCATCTCCTGGAAGGCGCGCGCGACCTGATAGGGAGCCTGCGTCGGGTGCTCGATGCGCTCGGCCCATTTCAGCAGGCTGCGTAGCGTGTCGAGCTGATCGGGCAGTTCGTGCAACTGCCCGCGCCCGCGCCCGATCATGGCACTCGGCACCTGGCCGGTGATGCAGAGCACCGGCGCGTTTAGGCCCCAGGCCGTGGCGAGTGCCGCTGTGGTGTTGAGCACGCCGGGGCCGGGGACGACGGCGTAGGCGGCCGGGCGTCCGGTCGCGCAGGCATAGCCGAGCGCCATGTAGGCGGTGGTCTGCTCGTGCCGCGCGTTGATGAGCCGCAGCCGGTTCGCCGCGCGCGCGAAGCCGTCGAACAAGCCGTAGACCTGCACACCAGGCAGGCCGAACACCGTGTCGATGCCGTGCCGCAGCAGACCGTCGACGATCGCCTCTCCGCCCGTCATTCTCGCCATTGCACCGTCCCCTCTGCTGTCCATCCTGACGCTGGCACGCCAGCGCGCTGCCGATCAATGCCGGCCGGCATCCGGCCAGAACCGAACGCCGTCCCGCGCCAGCCCGCCGCCAATGCCGACGGGCGTGCCGTCGGCGCGCCAGCAGGCGGCGCCGGTCAGCGTGCCGTCCGCCTCGAACCCGACCGCGCACATCCCGCCGCCGACATGCGGCACCGGCAACACCTCGTGACCGCGCTCGCGCAGCGCCGCGCGCACCGGCTCGGGAAAGCCGGTCTCCATTTCGAGGGCAAAACCCTGTGTCCACAGGCGCGGCGCCTCCACCGCATCCTGCAGCGACATGCCGTGGTCGATCAGGTTGATGACCGCCTGCATCGCCGAGCCGAAGATGCGCAAGCCGCCCGGCAGGCCGAGCGCGAAGGCAGGCTTTCCCCCGCGCAAGCCGATGAGCGGGGCCATCGAGGTGGTGATGCGCTTGCCGGGCGCCACCGACAGCGCACGGCCGGGGCTCGGGTCGAACAGGTACATGTAGTTGTTGGGGATCATGCCGGTGCCCGGCACGATGAAGCGCGCGCCGAACAGGCTGTTGATCGTCTGCGTGCTGGCGACGATGTTGCCGTCGGCATCGGCGACCGTGACGTGGGTGGTGTTGGAAGACTCCCCGGAGATGACGCCGGTGCTCCAGCGCCTTGCGTGCCGCATGTCGATCTCGGCACGGCGCTCGTCGGCGTAGCGGCGGTCGATCAGCTTTGCGATCGGCACGTCGACGAAGGCCGGATCGGCGGTGGCGGCGGCACGGTCGGCGAAGGCGATCTTCAGCGCCTCGGCCAGCAGGTGCAGCGCGTCGGGCGAGCCGAAGCCCATGCCGCGCAGGTCGAAGCCCGCGAGGATGTTGAGCATCTGCGTGACATGCACGCCCGATGAGGACGGCGGCGGAGGCCCGACGATCTCGTAGCCGCGATACTCGCCACGGATCACGTCGCGATCGATGACGCGGACCCCGGCGAGGTCGGCCGTCGCGATGTGGCCGCCCGAGCGCGCCACATGTTCGGTGAGCGCGCGGCCGAGCGCGCCGTCATAGAGCACGCCGGGACCCTCCGTGGCGATGGCGCGCAAGGTCTCCGCGTAGGCGCCTTGCACAAGCCGCGTGCCGGCGACGATCGGCGCGCCGCCGGGGAGAATCAGGCGGGCGATCTCGGCGTCGCGCGCGAGGTCGGCGGCGCTCTCGGCGGCGCACTCGCTGAGATACGGCGTGGCGCGAAAGCCGCGCGCGGCGTGGCGGATGGCGGGTTCGAGCACGTCGGGCAGGGAAAAAGTGCCAAAGCGTGCCAGGGTGTCGCACCACGCCTTGAGCGTGCCGGGTACGGCGACGGCGGTGGGGCCGAGCGCGTTCTTTCGCCCGACGGCATCCATCGTGCTGGGCGGAGCGTCGGGGTCGGGCGTGTAGGTCTCGGGGCCGGTGGCGAGCGGGGCGGTGCTGAGCCCATCGATCACCAGATGCCGCCCATCCGCCAGCCGCAGATGCGCCATGCCGCCGCCGAGAATGCCAACCATCATCGGCTCGACCACGGTGAGGGTGAACAGGGCCGCAATCGCGGCGTCGATCGCGTTGCCGCCGGCGGCGAGCATTTCGGCGCCGGCGGCGGAGGCCAGCGGGTGATTGGTCACGACCATGCCGCGCGCGCCGCTGGCGGGCTGTTTCTCGCAGTCAAACAACGTGGTGGCACGGGCGCGCCAGCCGGTGTGGGTCATCGTGCCTGTTCCCCGTCGCGATTTATGGGGGAAGACTGCCCCATGTCGACGATGGCGGGAACCTTCGTGCCCGCGCGTGAGTTGTGACGGGGCGGATACGGCTGGCTTCAAGTCACCTGTCGTCGTCGCGTTTCTTTCCGACCAATGCGAAGAGTTCGGTCTCGCCACGCACGCCCCGGAGTTGATGCAGTCCGACCGAGACGAGGCGATCACGAGACCGCTTGGCCGCGTTCGCAAATCGATCCGATGCAAGGACATTCTGTCCGATGGACTTGCACATTACCTCGATCCGCGAAGCCTCGTTCACCGCCGGACCGATCACGGTGAAGTCGAGTCGTTCATCGATTCCGACATTTCCATAGAGCACATCGCCGACATGGAGTGCGATGTCGAGGCCCGCGAAACGCTGACCCGCCGCCCGTCGAGCGGCATTCAGGGTCTCGACGCTGGAGACCGCCTCCTCGGCGGCGTCGAGGGCCGTGCTGCAGACGTCGGCGCAGTCGGCACGGATGGTGTCAAAAGCTGCCAGAAGGCCGTCGCCCATGAACTTCAGTATTTCGCCGCCACGCTGCACAACAGGCCGCGCCATGCTGTCCAAATATGCATCAAGCGCCGCCAGAAGGTCATCGCCCGACGCTGTATCCGCGAGTTCGGTGAAGCCGCGCAAATCGGCGTAGAGGAGCACGGCTCCGATGGCCTGCACCTCTCCTCGTAGCACCGTGCCGGAAAGCACGCGATTTGCAGGATCAACTCCGAGGTAAGTGGCAAGCAGGCCGTGACCAATCGAGCGCATCGTGGCAGCCTTTATCGCGACCGCGAAGATTGGCAGCACCTGCCGCAGCGTGATCACGTCGGCGTCGCGATAACCTTCCGCCCGGTCAGTGGTCAGCGAGCAGACGAGCCAGAGCTGATCCTTACGCTCAGTCTGATTCGCCCCGCGCAATTGCGGCGATAGTTCGCCGAACGGGAACACGGCGCCAAACCATTCCGTCATGCCAGCCGACCGCAGCTCCTCGAAGATTGGCGAGTTTTCGAGCGAATTGCTGCCCGTCAGGCGCCGGCGCTCTTCGCGCGTGCCTTCACGGAGTATGCGAGCGAACGGACTTTGTTGCACAAACGGACCGCCGAAGGCTACGTGGTCCAGCTCGTATTTCACACTTGGACCAGACACCCGATCCCAGATCAGGCTTCTTGCCCTGACCATGGAATGCAGCGTGTTCATTCCGACAAAGGTTCGTGCGATCGCGACTCCCATTTCATTCAGCCGGCACGAAAAGCCATCCACGATCTGCTCGAGCGGTAGATTGTGCAGCCCGGCTTCTGCCAGCCAGCCGATAAGGCCGGCACCGGCGTTCCGCGCCTCGACCGAACCGATGACGGCCCCTTCATTCATGACAGCACCATTGGACCCACCATTAGGCGGAAAGTGGCGATCGCCCAACTCGTTTCACGTTCGTAGAGCAGTAGCGCTCAGCAAAATAACTGAGAGTACCTGGACCCCCCATTTGCTCAGACGCCGTAGCCTGCACGACAATGCGCCGTACGGGAACCGAGGGGGACCGAGATGGACTTGAACGGACAGGCCGCGATCGTCACCGGCGGGGCGTCGGGGCTGGGGGCGGCGACCGCCACCGCGCTGGCCGGGGCGGGGTGCAAGGTCACGGTGGTGGACCTCAACGAGGCCGCCGCCCAGGCTGTCGCCGGGCGGATCGGCGGGCTCGCGGTGGGCTGCGACGTGGCGGACGCGGCCTCCGCCGAGGCGGCGTTCGCCCGCGCGCAGGCGGCGCATGGTGGGGCGCGCGTGCTGGTCAACTGCGCCGGTATCGGCGTCGCTCAGCGGATCGTCGGCAAGGAGGGGCCGATGAAGCTCGTGGATTTCGAGCGGGTCATCCGGGTCAATCTCATCGGCACGTTCAACATGCTGCGCCTGGCGGCGGCCGAGATGGGCGCGCTCGATCCCGGGGCCGACGGCGAGCGTGGGCTGATCGTCAACACCGCCTCGATCGCTGGCTACGAGGGCCAGGTCGGGCAGGCGGCCTATGCGGCATCCAAGGCCGGGGTGATCGGGCTGACCATCCAGGCCGCCCGCGAACTCGCGCGCTCCGGCGTGCGGGTGATGACGATTGCGCCGGGGCTGATCCAGACGCCGATGTTCGGCGGATTGCCGCAGGAGGTGCGGGACGCGCTCGCCGCCTCCGTGCCGTTCCCCGCGCGGCTCGGGATGCCGGAGGAATACGCCGCCCTCGTGCTGCACATCGCCGCCAACCGCTTCCTCAACGGCGAGACGATCCGGCTCGACGGCGCGCTCCGGATGGCGCCGCGATAGGCCGGTCCCCCCGCGAGGAGGGGAGGACCGGCCGGCGCGGTCAGCTGGTGCGATAGTTGGTATCGACCCCGGTCTGCTCGCTGGCTACGCGGTAGCCGGTATCGACGCTCGAGGTGTTCTCGCCGGGTTCGGCGGCGCGGGTATGGTCGGTGTCGCTCTGCTCGCTCGCCGCGCGCGGTGCGCCATGCGCGGTGCCCTGGAACTGCCAGCCGAGCAGACCGGCCAACGCGATCGTGGCCACTATTCCTGTACGCATCGAAACCTCCTGGTGATGCGTGGATGACCATCATCCATGCATCACCACTACCGCTCCGCGCGTCCCGGATCAGGTGAGCCCGGTCACAATCCCGCTGAATTCTTGCGCCGCCTTCGCCTCTCGCCGGCGGGCGTGGAGGATGAACTCGGTGTAGCCGTTGGGCTGCGCGCGTCCCTTGAAGATCAGGTCGCACGCCGCCGCGAAGGCCGGACCCTGGAAGGCGGGCGCCATCGGGCGATAGAGCTTGTCGCCGGCGTTCTGCCGGTCGACCACCTCGGCCATGCGCTTGAGCGTCGCCATGACCTGCTCCTCGGTGACGATGCCGTGGCGCAGCCAGTTGGCGATGTGCTGGCTCGAGATGCGTAAGGTGGCGCGATCCTCCATCAGCCCGACATCGTGGATGTCCGGCACCTTGGAGCAGCCGACGCCCTGGTCGATCCAGCGCACTACGTAGCCGAGAATGCCCTGGCAGTTGTTCTCAAGCTCCTGAGCGATCTCGTCGGGCGAGAAGTTCGGCCGGTCGGCGAGCGGAATGGTCAGCAGGTCCGAGAGCTTCGCACGCGGGCGCTTGGCCAGCTCCTCCTGCCGCTGCGCCACGTCGACCTGATGATAGTGCAGCGCGTGCAGGGTGGCGGCGGTGGGCGAGGGCACCCAGGCGGTGTTGGCGCCGGCCTCAGGGTGGCCGATCTTCTGCGCCAACATGTCGGCCATCCGGTCGGGGGCCGCCCACATGCCCTTGCCGATCTGCGCCCGTCCGCGCAGGCCGGCGGCGAGGCCGATATCGACGTTCTGGTCCTCGTAGGTCTTGATCCAGACCGCGTTCTTCATCTCGTTCTTGCGGATCATCGCCCCGGCCTCCATCGAGGTATGGATCTCGTCGCCGGTGCGGTCGAGGAAGCCGGTGTTAATAAAAACAACGCGCTCGCGGACGGCGTGGATGCAGGCCTTGAGGTTGGCCGAGGTCCGCCGCTCCTCGTCCATGATGCCGACCTTGAGCGTGTTGCGCGGCAGGCCGAGCAGAGCCTCGACGCGGCCGAAGATCGTATCGGTGAAGGCGGCCTCCTCGGGCCCGTGCATCTTCGGCTTGACGATGTAGACCGAGCCGGCGCGGCTGTTGTGGATCGGCCCGCCGCCGCGGATGTCGTGCATCGCGATGAGCGATGTCACCGCCGCGTCGAGCATCCCCTCGGGGATTTCCGCGCCGTCGCGGTCGCGCACCGCGTCGGTGAACATGTGGTGGCCGACATTGCGCACCAGCATCAGGCTGCGGCCGGGCAGCACAATGGTTCCGGTCCCGGAGGCTGCATTATAATTCCGGTCGGTGTGCAGCCGCCGGGTCATCATCTGGCCGCCCTTCTCGAAGGTGTCTTGCAGAGTGCCCTTCATCAGACCGAGCCAGTTGCGGTAGGCGAGCACCTTGTCGGCGGCGTCCACCGTCGCGACCGAGTCCTCGCAATCCTGGATGGTGGTGATCGCCGCCTCCATCACGACATCGGCGACCCCCGCCGGGTCGTCGCGGCCGATCGGGTGGGCGCGGTCGATCGAGAGCTCGATATGCAGGCCGTTGTGCTTCAGCAGCACCGCCGCCAGGCCAGTTACGTCGCCGCGATAGCCGACGAACTGCGCCGGATTGGCCAGGCCGGTCTTGCCGCCGCCCTTCAGGCTCACGGCGAGCGCGCCGCCCTCCAGCGCGTAGCCGGCGGCGTCCGCGTGGCTGCCGCTGGCGAGCGGCGCCGCCTCGTCGAGCACCGCGCGCGCGCGGGCGATCACCCGGTCTCCGCGGACCTTGTTGTAGCCGCCGCCGCGCGTCGCCCCGCCGTCCTCCGGGATGGCGTCGGTCCCGTACAGCGCGTCATACAGGCTGCCCCAACGCGCGTTGGCGGCGTTCAGGGCGTAGCGCGCGTTGGTCACGGGAACCACGAGCTGCGGGCCGGCGATGCTGGCGATCTCGGGGTCGACATTCGCCGTGGTGACGGAGAAGTCCGGTGGCTCGGGTGTCAAATAACCGATCTCGCGCAGGAACGCCTCATAGGCCGCCTGATCCACCGGCCGGGCGCGGTGCGCGCGGTGCCACTCGTCGATCTGTTTTTGCAGCGCGTCGCGCTTGGCGAGCAGCGTCCGGTTGATCGGGGCGAGATCGTGGATCATCTCCGAAAAACCCCGCCAGAACGCGGCGGGCTCCACCCCGGTCTCGGGGATCGCCTCGTTCACCACGAAATCGTGCAGGGTCCGGGCGATCTTCAGTCCGCCGGCTTCGATCAGGTCCATCGCGCGTATCCTCGGCTCGTGGGTTTGCCTCTACTAGGACCGGGAGCGCCCTTTCCGCCAGCCCTCGAAGGCGGCCTTGGTCGTCTCGTCGGGCGGATACGTGCCGGCCAGGGCGGCGCCGGCCGCCACCCTTTCGAGCACGAACGCCTCCAGTTCCTCCTGCTCGGCGGCGTCGCGCGCCACCTCGTCGGCGATCTCCGCCGGGATCACCACCACGCCGTCGCGGTCGCCCACCACCAGATCGCCGGGGTAGACCGCGACGCCGCCGCAGCCGATCGGCACATTGCTCTCCACCGCATGATGCGCCGCCAAATTGAGCGGCGCGCTCGGCCCGGCGCAGAACACCGGGAACCCTCGCCCCGCGATAGGCCCGGCGTCGCGGATTCCGCCGTCGGACACGAGGCCCGCCACGCCGCGCGTCATCAGCCGCGTGACCAATATTTCGCCGGCGCAGGCGGCCCGCGCGTCGCCCCGGCAGTCGATCACCAGGACATGCCCCGCCGGCGTGATCTCGATGGCGCGGCGCTGCGGGTGCCCCGGATCGGTGAACACGCCGACATGGTCGAGGTCCTCCCGAGCCGGAATGTTGCGCAAGGTGAAGGCGGGGCCGACCAGATTGGCCTCCACCGGCCCCAGCGGACGCACCCCTTGCAGAAACGCATTGCGCAGGCCCCGCTTGAACAATTGCGTGGTGATGGTCGCGGTGCTGGCCAGGCCGAGCCGCACCAGCGTCTCCCGCGCGAGCGTCGTCATCGCGAACCCCTCCCGGATCGAACCCGCCGACCCTGCCGCACGCGCGGCGGTCGATCAACGCGCGTTGTCGCGCGCGCGCCAACTGGTTACGCTCCTGTCCAAGACAGGGAGGAAAATCCGTGACAATGATCCGCACCACCCGGCGCGGCCTGCTGGGCGGCCTCGCCGCGACCGCGGCCTTCGCGACGGCCAGGGCGCAGGCCCCGGCGCTGCCTTCCTCCCCCGTCGCGCTCAACGTCGTCGATGTCGGCGGACAGCTTCAGCTCGTGCAGCAGGCGATAGAGGAGTACCGCCGCACGCATCCCAAGCTCGTCTCGCGCTTCGCCTTCAGCCAGGCGCCTGCGCCCGAACTGCCTGGCAAGCTCCGCGCGCAACAGGCTGCCGGTCGCGTGGACATCGACCTCGTGCTCACCGGCACCGACGCGCTCTCGGCGGGGATCGAGCAGAATTTGTGGGAGCCGCTGGTCGCCAATCACGCCGCCAGTCTGCCGAAGCTCGACGACCTCTATCAGCCGGCGGCCAGGGCGATGCAGGCGCTGGCGCAGGGCCAGGCGGTGTGCACCGTGTTCTGCCCCGCCGGCCCGCTGATCGAATACATGCCCGACCGGGTGAAGCAGCCGCCTGCCAACGCCGACGAGTTGCTGGCCTGGACAAAGGCCCACCCCAAGCGGTTCCTCTACGCACGCCCGGCCAATTCCGGCCCCGGCCGCACATGGTTGCAGGGCCTGCCCTATCTGCTCGGCGACAAGGATCCCAAGGACCCGAAAGAGGGCTGGGACAAGACCTGGGGCTATCTCGCGGAGCTCGGCAAGAACATCGAGTACTATCCGTCCGGCACCACGGTCACGATGAAGGAGCTGGCCGAGGGCTCGCGCGACATGATCGTCACCATGACCGGCTGGGACATCAATCCGCGCGCCCTCGGCGTGGTGCCAAAGGAGGCCGAGGTCGGCACGCTCAAGGGCTTTCATTGGGTTACGGACGCGCAGTATTTCGCGGTGCCGAAGGGCGTGTCGCCCGACAAGCTCGCCGTGCTGCTCGACCTCACCAGCTTCATGCTGACCAAGAAGGCGCAGGCCTACACCTACGACAAAGGCTATTTCTATCCAGGCCCGGCCGTGAAGGACGTGCCGCTCACGCTGGCGCCGCAGGAGAGCCAGGATATCATCAACGAATACACGCGGCCGTTCTACGACAAGCTGATCGCCGAGGTGCCGAAGGAGACGCCGCTGCCGGCCGACAAGCTGGTCTACGCCTTCCAGCGCTGGGATCAGCAGATCGGCGCCAAGGTCGGGAAATAGATGACGATTGCCTCGCGCGGCTTCCGCGAATTGCGGCTGGAGCGCATCAGCCGCGATTTCGGCACGCTCAACGCGCTGAAGGACGTGAGCCTGACGGTGCGGCGGGGCGAGTTCATCGCCCTGCTCGGCCCCTCGGGCTGCGGGAAATCGACCGCATTGAACTGCCTCGCCGGCCTGCTCCCGTTGACCGGCGGGACGATCTGGCTCGATGAGCGGCGCATCGACCCGCTGGGGCCGGAGCAACGCGGCTTCGGCATGGTGTTCCAGAATTATGCGTTGTTTCCGCACATGAGCGTGCGGAAGAACATCGCATTCGGCCTGCAAATGCAGCGCCGGCCGCGCGACGAGATCGCCCGCCGCGTGGACGAGGCGTTGCAACTCGTGCGCCTCGGCGAGCAGGGCGGGAAACTGCCCGGTCAGATTTCCGGCGGCCAGCAGCAGCGCGTGGCGATTGCCCGCGCCATTGTCGTCGAGCCGCCGCTCGTGCTGATGGACGAGCCGCTGTCCAACCTCGACGCCAAGCTGCGCCTCGAGATGCGCGCCGAGATCCGCCGTATCCACACGCTGCTCGGCTGCTCCACCATCTACGTCACCCACGACCAGGACGAGGCGATGTCGCTCGCCGATCGCATCGTGGTGCTGCGTGACGGACAGGTGCGCCAGATCGGCGCGCCGGAGGAACTGTACGCGCGGCCGGCTCATGCCGATGTCGCGGAGTTCATGGGCTACCGCAACATCGTCCCCACCGCCGCGGCGCCTTCGGATGCGGGCACGGTCGCCGTGGCGGTGGGTGGCGCGCGGCTGCTGGGCACTCCGGTCGAGCGGCTCGGCGCGGGGCGCGCCTTCGCGGCGATCCGCCCGGAGGACCTTACCCCGTCGCCGGACGGACCGATCGCGGTTACGGTTGAAACCATCGAGTACCGCGGCCGGGATTTCTACGGCGTCGCGCGGGCGGCTGACGGAACCGAGCTGTTTTTCCGCTCCGAGGAGCGTGTGGCGGAGGGTGACGCGCTGCGGCTTGGGGTGGCGGCGGACCGGGTGCTGGTTTACGGAGCCGGCGGGTGATCGCCCCCGAGCACCGGAACCCAACAATGACAGACCGCCCCACCCTCCGCCTCCGCCTCGCGCAACGCGGCCTCGACGGCGCGACTCTCCTTGTCCTCCCGGCGATCGGCTTCGTGATCGCGCTGTTCGTCTATCCGTTCCTCTACGGCCTGTTCCTCTCCTTCACGCCGAAGCAAGGCGGCACGCTCGGCAACTACACGCGTTTCTTCACCGACCCGTATCTCTACGACACGATCGGCACCACCCTGCTGATCGCGGTCCCCGTCACCTTGCTGAACGTCATCGTTTCCGTCCCGGTGGCGCTCCGCGTCCGCAAGCTGCGGCGCCAGCGCCTGCTGACGACCATCCTTGTCATCCCGATCACGCTCGGCACCGTGCTGGTCGCGGAAGGATTGCTCAACTATCTCGGCCCGCGCGGCTGGCTCAACCGCGTGCTGCTGGAGTTCGGCCTCGCCGAGCACCCGATCCGCCTCGTCCACAACTACTGGGGCGTGTTTCTCTCGCTGGTCATCACCGGCTTTCCGTTCACCTTCCTGCTGACGCTCTCCTACGTCACCGGCATCGACCCTTCGCTGGAGCAGGCGGGTGCCATGCTCGGCGCGCGGGCGCGGGCGCGATTTTCGCGCATTCTTCTTCCGCTACTGGTGCCCGGCCTCACCATCACGCTCTGCCTGTCCTTCGTGCAGGCGTTCTCGGTGTTCCCCTCGGCCGTGCTGCTCGGCGCGCCCGCCGGTCCGACGCGGGTCATCTCTATTGCCGCGTATCAGGCGGCGTTCGAGCAGTACGACTACAGCATGGCCTCGGCGATCGCGATGATCATGGCCTTCGTGCAGGTGCTGATCGTGGTGGCGCTGCTCGGCCTCAAGGGCCTCGCCTATCGCGGCCCGGTCGGCGGGGGGAAGGGGTGAGCGAGGCGGCATTCGAGCCCTACGCTCCGCTGAATGTCCCGAAGCCGGTGGCGGAGGATGTCTGGATTGTCGATGGCCCGGAAATCCGATTTTCCAAGTTCGGCCTGAGTGCGCCGTTCCCGACCCGCATGACCGTCGCGCGGCTGCCCGGCGGCGACCTCTGGCTGCACTCTCCCACCGAGCCGAATGAGGCGCTGTTCGAGAGCGTCGGCCGGATCGGCCCGCCCCGCTTCCTGATCGCCCCGAACACGTTGCACTATTGGTGGGTGCCCGAATGGAAGGATCAATTCCCGGGGGCGGAGGTCCATGCGGCCCCCGGCCTCGACAAATCGGCCAAGCGGAAATTGCCGATCGACCACCTCCTTAGCGACACGCCGCCATCGGCCTGGAGCGGCGCGATCGAGCAGACTGTCGTGCCGGGCGATCTGCTGACCGAGGTGGTGTTCTTTCACCGAACCTCGCGAACGCTGGTGCTCACCGACTTGATCGAGAACTTCGAGCCCGAGCGCGTGCGCCACTGGTTCCTCCGCCAGGTCGCGCGCCTCGGCGGCACGACCGATCCCGACGGCAGGGCGCCGATCGACATGCGACTGAGCTTTTGGCGCCATCGTGCCGCGGTGCGCCGAGCCGTGGAGCAGATGCTCGCCTGGAACCCCGAAAGGCTGATCCTCGCGCATGGGCGCTGGTACGAGCGAAATGGCGCAGCCGAATTGCGGCGCGCGTTCCGGTGGGTGCTGTGATGAGGGCGAGAAGCGAAGCCCTTTCCCCCATTGGGGGGAGAGGGTCGGGTGAGGGGGGACGGACCCGCCGGGACAACATCGGCGCCCGCCTCTGGGCCATCTCCATCTGGACCCTGGTAGGCTTCTTCGTGCTGAACCTGCTGGCGATGATCGCTACGGTGCTGGTGAACTCGTTCTCGACCCGCTGGTTCACCACTTGGCTGCCCGCCGGCTACACCGGCCAGTGGTACGCGCAGGCATGGGACGAGTTCCAGCTGCCCGACATTCTCATCGTGACACTGGAGGTGGTCGGCGCGGTGGTGCTGATTTCCGGCCTGCTCGGCGTGCCCGCCGCGTACGTGATGGCGCGACGGGATTTTCCCGGCAAGCGCGCGGTGATGCTGCTGTTTTTGCTGCCGCTCCTGGTGCCGCCGATCACCTACGGCATCCCGCTCGCGACGGTGCTCTATCAGGCGGGGCTGGCCGGCAACATCTGGGGCGTCATCCTCGCCAATCTGGTGCCGACGGTGCCGTTCGTCGTGCTCATCATGATCCCGTTCATCGAGCAGATCGACCCGCGCATCGAGGCCGCCGCGCGGGTGTTCGGCGCCGGGCTGGGGCAGATGTTCGTGCGTGTGCTGGTGCCGCTGCTGATGCCCGGCATCCTCGCGGCACTCCTGCTCGTGCTGGTCCGCACCATCGCGATGTTCGAGCTGACCTTCCTCACCGCCGGCCCGACCAGCCAGACGCTGGTGGTCGCACTCTACTACGCCGTGTTCGCCGCCGGCGTGCGCGCCGGCCAATCCATCGACGCGATGGCGGTCGTCTACATGGTCACCACGCTGGTCTGGCTGCTCATCGCGCTACGCTTCGTCAACCCGACGCAGATCGTGGGGCGTGCGAAGGGGAGCTGAGTGGGCGCCCTAAATCCCCCCTACTTCGCCTGCTTCGCGACCAGCGCCTTTACCTCGTCCATCGCCTCGACGAAGCGGTTGTTGATAAGCCCCACCGCCTCGGCATTCGACTTCTGGATGAGGTCGGCGATCTCCTTCATGTTCGCCACCGCGTGCTCGTAGGCGAGCTTCAGCATCTCGGCCTGCTTCGCTGCCTTCGTCTGCGGCGGCTCCGGGCTGGCGAAGGAGCGCAAATTCTCGGTCAGCTCGGACATGGTTTTCTGCATGATTTCCATGTTCCGCCGGGCCACCGCCTGGGCGCCCTCGATCGCGACCCGGTTGGCGGCCGTCAGCGTTTCGATGTTCTTGCGATGGGCGGCCAGCACCGCGTCCATATCCGGCATTCCCGGCAGCTGCATCCGTGCGAGTAAGCCGCTGAAATCCGGCCCCTGGTCCGGGGTGGCGGAAGCTGGTGCGGCGGCGCTTGACCTGTTTTCCGGTTTGCTGGCCATGATCGCATCCTTTCCTGGGCGGACGCGGCCAGATTAGACCACGCCCGGCGGCGATGGGGGAGGTTCCGGCGGAGTATCGAGCGGCGCGGCCGGCAGGTCCGGCTCGCCAGGTTCGTCGTGCCGCGATGACGGCTCCTTCGGGGTCGGGCGCCCATCGAGCCACCCAGCGGCCTGCTCGGCGCGCCGCAGCGCGTGATCCAGTGCCGCCATCGTGGCGGACAGATCGGCGCTCTCGTCGGTGCGCCAGGCACGCACGGTCCACAGCCAGACGGCGGCCAGTCCCCGGACGCGCAGCTCGCCGCGCAGGCCCCGTGTCGGAATCCCGGCGGCCTCCAGGATCCAGCGCATACTGCGGCGCGTGGCCAGCGCCAGCAGGAGTGCCAGCGGCGGATCAGTGGGCAGGATTCGGAGCAGCGCGAGCAGGCCGTCGCGATGCGCCTGCAGCACGTCGATGCGCCGCATCAGCATGTCGAACAGCCGGTCGCGGGTGCTGCTGTCCGGCGACGTGTCGACCAGCGCCGCCTGGTCGGCGAGAACGCCGAAGCGCAACAGCACGGAATGCCGCCCGGGGAATCTGGCGCGGGCGCGGGCGAGCGGCAGGCCGGCTTCGGTCGCGGCTGCGGCCACGCTCAGCTTGCTCCACCCCGTCCGACCGGCGAGGTCGAAGGCGGCGGCGATCAGGGCCTTGTCGAATGCGCTGTCGTCCATTTTCGGCACATGGGCTCCGACCGGGGGTATTTCAGCCCGCCAACTCGCGCGAGCGCGCCGTCGCGGCAGCGATCGCCCGGCTCACCGAGGCGGGCCAGGCATCCGAGGCCATCAGCACGTCGAGCGCACGCTCGGTGGTGCCGCCGGGGCTGGTCACGGCCCGGCGGAGATCGGCCGAGGGTTCGGTACTGGCGGCGAGCAGCGCGCCGGAGCCCGAGACGGTCTGGCGGGCCAGCACGCGGGCAAGGTCGGGCGGGATGCCCTGCTCGATGGCCGCCTGCTCCATGAGCTCCGCCAGCAGGAACACATAGGCCGGCCCGCTGCCCGAGACGGCGGTAACGGGATCAAGCAATGCCTCGTCCGTGACCCAGGCGACCGTGCCAATCGCTTGCAGCAGCG
Source organism: uncultured Alphaproteobacteria bacterium (assembly GCA_963795435.1). Taxonomy (GTDB): domain Bacteria; phylum Pseudomonadota; class Alphaproteobacteria; order Acetobacterales; family Acetobacteraceae; genus JAFKFI01. The sequence continues at coordinate 95,579 of CAWCHV010000003.1, read as the reverse complement.
TGTCGCACAGCGCGCGTTGCCTCTTGTCGACGCCGGGGCTTGGGCAGGCGACGGTGATCCCCTGTCGCACCGCCGCGGGCGTGTTCGGCATGGCGCGCACGATCGCGGCCGTCGGGCCGAGCAGGCCGCCAATGCCGGCGATGGTCCTTCCGGCCATGATCGAGAGGAACACCGCCGAGCCGGCGAACCGGGCATAGGCGGGCAACGTCTCGGCGGCATTCTGCGGCTTCACCGCGAGCACGACCGCCGTCGGGGCGAAATCGGCCGGAATCGCCGCCGGGCCGGACACCACGCGCAGGTCCGGGCCGGCGAGCGAGGCGGCCGGCGGCGCGGGGTCCACCGCGACCGAAGCTGTCAGCCCGCGCTCTCGCCAGCCGGCGAGCATCGCTCCGCCCATCCGGCCGCAGCCGACCAGCAGGACCGGCGGGATGGCGCCGCCAGGGGAGGGGGTCATGCCTCGCCCACGCACTCCAGCATCGCCGCCTGCAACGCATCGGCCGGCGACTTGCCGCCCCACAGCACGAACTGGAAGGCGGGGAAGAAGCGCTCGCACTCGGTGATGGCGATGTCGACCATGTCTTCCAGGCTCTCCGCCGAGGCGCCGGGCGTCCCGCGCAGCAGCACCGCGTGCCGGAACACCGGCATCCCGTCGTCGCTGTCCATGCCGAAATGGCCGATCCACAGCCGCTCGTTGGCCAGCGACAGCAACTCGTACAGGGCGGCGCGGCGCTTCTCGGGCACCTTGAGGTCGAAGGCGCAGGTGAAGTGCATGGCGCTGATCTCGTGCGACCAACTGAAATAGAGGCCATAGTCGCACCACTTGCCCGGCGCTTCCGCGGCCATCTCGGACTCGCTGCGCCGATCGAACGCCCAGTCGTTCGCGGTGACGATCTGCTCCATGACATCGAGGGGGTTGGCGGCGCGTTCCTGTGTGGAGGTGGCCAGGGCTGACATACGGGGTCTCCCGTCTTGAGGAAGGCCGGCGGCGTCCCGGTCCCGAAATCCTGGGTTCCCCGAAATCTAGGGTTCCGGGACCCGGGACAGCACGATTCCTAGCCTAACGATCCGGCTTGCCGCGCCGCAAGGGTCGTGGACGCGGGCCGGCTTCATATTTGCCGCAGTGCGGCATAAAGCGCGATCAGGCGATCCCTTGCAAGGGCGCGTCAGGCGGCTGGCCGCCGGCCGGCTTCGCCTCGAGCGCCGCGCAGCGCGATTCCAGGGCGGCAACCCTTGCCTCCAGCGCCGCCACCAGCGACTCGGCCGCCTCCTGTCCGGCCCGCGCGTTGGCCGCCAGTTCCTGCACCGCGTCGAGTTCGGCGCGGCGCACCAGGTCGAGCGCGCGGATCGTCTCGTCCAGCCTGGAACGGACCAGGGCCTCGGCCTCCTCGCGCAGCCCGGTCAACGCCGAGAAGGCGCCGCCGGCCACGCCGGCCAGATCGTCGAAGAACCTCGGGCGGTCGCTCATGTCTCGGTCTCCCATTGGGGACGGTCGTACCGGACGGCTTTCATGGCCGCCGGCCCCTCCTTATAACGTCGCGCCATGATCATCGTCACCGGCGGTGCCGGCTTCATCGGGTCCGTCCTCCACGCCGCCCTGGTCCGGCGCGGACTGGAGACGGTCGTGGTCGACCGGCTGGGCCGCGAGGGCAAGTGGCGCAATCTCGCGCGCCACCCACCGGCCCGGCTGATCGCGCCCGACGCGCTCGATGATTTCCTCGTCGCCCGACCGTCCGGTCGAGCTGGTGTATCACCTCGGCGCCATCAGCGAGACCACCGCGACCGACGCCGATCTCACCTGGGCCACCAATGTCGAGCTGCCGCTGCGTCTGTGGCACTGGTGCGCGCAGCGCGGCGCGCGGCTGATCTATGCCTCCTCGGCCGCGACCTACGGGGACGGCTCGGCTGGGTTCGAGGACGGGCTGGAGGGGCTCGACCGGCTGCGGCCGCTCAACCTCTACGGCTGGACCAAGCACGCCTTCGATCTCGAGGTTGGCCGGATGCTGGCCGCCGGCGAGCCGCGTCCGCCGCAATGGGCCGGGCTCAAGTTCTTCAACGTGTTCGGGCCGAACGAGTACCATAAGGGTTCGATGATCTCCGTCGTGAAGGTCAAGCACGACGAGATCGCCGCGGGAAACCCCGCCCGCCTGTTCCGCTCGGACCGGCCCGGGCTCGCGGACGGCGAGCAGCGGCGCGACTTCATCTGGGTGGGCGACGTGGTCGACGCGATGCTGTGGCTGCTCGACACGCCGCGGGTCAACGGATTGTTCAATCTCGGCACCGGCGCCGCCCGGAGCTATCTCGACCTCGCCCATGCGGTATGCGACGCGGCCGGGGTGGAGCGCCGGGTCGAGTTCGTGGATATGCCGGCCAAGCTGCGCGGGCAATACCAGTCCTTCACCGAGGCAAGCACGGCCCGGCTGCGCGCCGCCGGCTACGCCGCCCCGTTCACGCCGCTGGAGGAAGGCGTCCGCCGCTACGTCCAGGACCACCTGACGCAGCCGGACGCCTACGTCTGATGTTCCCCGTCCTGCTGTTCCCTCAATTCGACCCGGTGCTGGTCCAGGTCGGGCCGTTCGCGATCCGATGGTATGCGCTGGCCTATATCGGCGGCCTGGTGCTCGGCTGGCGGCTGCTGCGGCGGCTGGTGCGGCGCTCGCCCGTGGTGGCGACCACCGTGCAGGCCGACGATTTCCTCACCTGGGCGACGCTCGGCGTGGTGCTCGGCGGCCGGCTCGGCTACGTGCTGTTCTACCAGCCCTCGCAATACCTCGAGAACCCGCTGCGGATCTTCGAGGTCTGGCAGGGCGGCATGAGCTTCCACGGCGGTGCGCTCGGCGTCGCCGTCGCGATCGTGTGGTTCTGCTGGCGCAACGGTATTCCGCTGCTGGGGTTCGCCGACCGCATCGCGGTCTGCGTGCCCATCGGGCTCGGCTTCGGGCGGATCGCCAATTTCATCAACGGCGAGCTATGGGGCCGCCCGGCGCCGGACTGGCTGCCCTGGGCCATGATCTTTCCCGCCGCCGGGCCGGTGCCGCGTCATCCCAGCCAGATCTACCAGGCGCTGCTGGAAGGGCTGGTGCTGTTCGTGGTGATGCTGGCGCTGGCGCGGCGGGAGCGGCTGCGGGCGCGGTTCGGCTTCCTCACCGGCGCCTTCCTGGCCGGCTACGGGGTGGCGCGGATCATCGGCGAGTTCTTCCGCCAGCCCGATGCCTTCCTGGGGTTCCTCTATGCGGGCGCGACGATGGGCCAACTCCTGTCCATCCCGATGCTGCTCGTGGGGGTCTGGCTGATGGCGCGGAGCCGGCCGGTCGCGGTGCCCGATGGAGCGGCTTGACGACTTCATGGCCCGCGCCAATGCGGCCTACTACGCGACGCGCGATCCCTACGCCGATTTCACCACCTCGCCCGAGATCAGCCAGGTCTTCGGCGAAATCCTCGGCCTGTGGGCCGCCGTGGTCTGGCGGGGCATCGGCCGGCCCGACCCGGTGCTGCTCGCCGAGGCGGGGCCGGGCCGGGGCACGTTGATGGCCGACGCGCTTCGCGCCATCGCCCGCGCGGCCCCTGATTTTGCCGCCGCGCTGCGCCTGCATCTGGTCGAGACCTCGCCGCGGCTGCGCGAGTTGCAGGCGCGGGCGCTGCCGGGTGCGACGTGGCAGAATTCGCTGGACGACCTGCCGCCGGGGCCCTTGCTGCTGCTCGCCAACGAGTTCCTCGACGCCCTGCCGGTGCGGCATTTCGTCCGCCGCGGCGAGGGGTGGGCGGAGCGGTTCGTGGCCGACGGGCGGTTTGTCGAGATAGGGCTTGATGATCTCCCCCTCCCCTTGCGGGAGGGGGCGGGGGGAGGGGATCGCGCGGCGTCCAGGCGAGCCGACTCGAGCGGGTCGCTCGAACCCCTCCCCCTGCCCCCTCCCGCAAGGGGAGGGGGAGAAGACCATCACGGCAATGCCCGACGGGGACGATCATCGAGATCTGCGAGCCGGCGCTGGCGATCGGCGCGCCACTCGGCGCGCGCCTGACCGCTAGCGGCGGCGCCGCGCTGTTCCTCGACTACGGCCCGGAGCACAGCGCGCCGGGCGAGAGCCTGCAGGCTCTGCGCGCCGGCCGCCCGGTCGATCCGCTGTCGGAGCCCGGCTCGGCCGACCTCACCGCGCATGTCGATTTCGCCGCCTTCGCCCGCGCCGCGCGCGAGGCGGGGGCGGCGGTGTACGGGCCGATCCCGCAAGGCAAATTCCTCGCCGCCCTCGGCCTGTTCCAGCGCACCGACCGGCTCGCGCGAGGCCAAGCTCCGGGGCGCGCGATGGCGCTGATCGAGGCGGCGCGGCGCTTGGCCGAGCCCGACCGCATGGGGCGGCTGTTCAAGGCGCTGGCGCTTTGCCACCCTGGCGCGCCCGCTCCGCCGGGTTTCGAGTCGTGAGCAGGCCCATGCCGTCCCCCACCGAAGCCGAGTCCATCGCCTCCGCCGTGCTGCCCGCCGGGCACGGGTTCTTCACCCGTCGCGGCGGCGTCTCCCAGGGGGCCTATGCCAGCCTCAACTGCAATCTCTCCGGCCAGGATGCGCGCGAGGCGGTGCTGGAGAATCGCGCCCGCGCCGCCGCCTCGCTCGGTGCCGACCCCGCCTGCCTGGTCGGGCTGCATCAGGTGCATGGTGCGGAGGTGGTGCGCGTGACCGAGCCGTGGCGGCCGGGGGAGGGGGCGCGGGCCGACGCGATGGCGACGGACCGGCCGGGCGTCGCACTCGGCATCATCACCGCCGACTGCGCGCCGGTGCTGTTCGCCGATGCCGAGGCGGGCGTGATCGGCGCCGCCCATGCCGGCTGGCGCGGCGCGGTCGCGGGCGTGCTGGAGGCAACGATCGCCGCGATGGTCGGCCTCGGAGCCGACGCGCGGCGCATCGCCGCCGCTGTCGGTCCGTGCATCGCCCAGGCCTCCTATGAAGTCGCCGCCGACCTGCGTGACGCCGTCCTCGGCCAGGCGGCCGGAAGCGAGCGGTTCTTCGCAGCCGGTCGACGCCCCGACCGCTGGCAATTCGACCTCTCCGGCTACTGCGCCGCGAGGCTCGCCGCCGCAGGGATTGGCGCGATCGACGTGCTGGCGGTTGACACGCTCGCCGACGAGGCGCGTTTCTTCAGCCATCGCCGCCGCACCCTGGCGGGCGGCGGTCCGATCGGACACCAGATCTCCGTCATCGTGCGTCCGGACTGATGCCGTACCTGCTGTTCCTCATCTTCCTCATTCTCCTGACCGCACTGGTGACTTGTGTTCTCTAGGCTCTGGCTCGCCGTATCGCTGATGCTTTCGCTCGCCGCCTGCGGCGATCTGCCGCGGCCGTTCCAAGGCCAGCCGGGGGCGACCGCCATGCGGCTCGCCCAGCCGCCGCCGGCGCGCCTCGCGGTGCCCGCGCCGGGGGACGCGCTGCTGCCCGACGCGGCGAGCCGGCAATTCGCCGACGCCGTGGCCGAGGGATTGCAGGCGCAGGAGGTGCCGGCGGTCGCCAGCGATCCGCGCAAGGGCGACTGGCGGCTGCTCGTCACCGCCGAGGCCCATGCCGGCGCGGTGATCCCCGTGTTCACCGTCGAGAACCCCAAGGGCGAGCCGCAAGGCAAGGCCGAGGGCAAGCCGGTGCCGGTCGAGGCCTGGGCCGCCGCCGAGCCCGGCGACCCTCAAGCAGACCGCGACCGACGCGGCACCGGGGATCGCCGCCCTGCTCACCCGCATCGAGGCGGCGCGCCAGCACGCCGACCCCAACAGCCTGCTCAACCGCCCCGCCCGCGTGCAGGTGGTCGATGTCGAGGGCGCGCCCGGCGACGGCAACCAGGCGCTCACCAAGCAGATGCGCGACAAGCTGAGCAAGCTCGGCCCGGTGGTGCAGGACACCGCGAACGGCGCCGATTTCATCCTCGAGGGCCATGTCCGCATGGTGCCGGAGGCGGGTCAACCTGCAGCGCGTCGAGATCCAGTGGGTGCTGAAGAACGCCGCCGGCGACGAGCGCGGCCGCATCGTGCAGCTCAACGAGGTGCCGGCGGGCTCGCTGAACGGCTACTGGGGCGACGTCGCCGTGGTGGTGGCGCAGGAGGCCTCGGGCGGCGTGCGCGACGCGCTGCTCACCCAGACCGGCCGGCGCTGACGGCTGGCGCCGACGGCCGGGCGAGGGGCGTTCATGGACACGTCATCAAGCGGTTGCTAGAAGGCGCCCGGCCGGAGCGCGCGTCGCGTGTGGCCGGCGCTCCAGGGGACCAGCCCGCATGAAGATCGTTTCCTGCAACAGCAACCGTCCCCTCGCCGAAGCCGTCGCCGCCAAGCTCAGCCTGCCGCTCACCCGCGCCTCGGTCCGCCGCTTCGCCGACATGGAGGTGTTCGTCGAGATCCACGAGAACGTCCGCGGCGAGGACGTCTTCGTCATCCAGTCCACCTCGTACCCGGCGAACGACAATCTCATGGAGTTGCTGATCACGCTCGACGCGCTGCGCCGCTCCTCGGCGCGGCGGGCGACCGCGGTGATCCCGTATTTCGGCTACGCGCGGCAGGACCGCAAGACCGGCTCGCGCACCCCGATCAGCGCCAAGCTGGTGGCCAACCTGATCACGCAGGCGGGGGCGAACCGGGTGCTGACGATGGATCTGCACGCGGCCCAGATCCAGGGCTTCTTCGACATCCCGGTGGACAACCTCTACGCCGCCCCGCTGTTCAGCCTCGACATCCAGGAGAACTACAAGGGCCGCGACATCATGATCGTGAGCCCCGACGTCGGCGGCGTGCTGCGCGCCCGCGCCATCGCCACGCGATTGAACTGCGACCTCGCCATCATCGACAAGCGCCGCGAGCGCGCCGGCACGTCGGAGGTGATGAACGTGATCGGCGACGTGAAAGGCCGCGACTGCATCCTGGTCGACGATATTGTCGATAGCGGCGGCACGCTATGCAACGCCGCCGCCGCCCTGATCGACAACGGCGCGCGATCGGCGAGCGTGTATGTGACGCACGGCGTGCTGTCGGGCGGCGCGGTGGCGCGGATCGCGTCGAGCCCGATCGAGATGATGACGCTGACCGACTCCATTCTGGCGACCGAGGCGGTGCGGCTGGCGCATAACATCCGCCAGGCGACGATCGCGCCGCTGCTGGCGGAGGCGATGCGGCGGATCAGCGAGGAGAGTTCGGTTAGTTCGTTGTTTGATTGACTGGGGATCCTGATCCCCACTGTCTGGGCGATTTCCCGTCGCCACGAAGGACTGATTGCCGGGAGATGTCATTAAATTACAGAATAGTGAACTGGTCCGGCCTGACCCCATAAACATTTTCAAATAATCTATTTGACCAATGAAATATTTCGTCATTGGTGCTCTCAGTCAACCAATCAAAAGGCAAGTCAAAGACTCCTGGCTCTAATATCCATTGATCTACCAGGTCATAAATGACATTCCATTGGTAGAACTCCGTCAAAGTTTGAACGAGCTGGTCGGGGGTAATGCCTTTTATGACCCGTGGGAAAATCCCACGTTTATCTGATCTGTTTGTAAATAAAGATTGATGCTTCTGAAAGAGCATGACTGCCTGCTCGTGGCCGGGGGGATCAACCATATTTAGGCCCGGCCAGCAGAAAAACTCTGGGTATAGCTTTTTGTCATTGCAAAACGCTAGGAATTTTGAGATTATCAAGCGCAAAGCCATATTTGGGCCAAGAAAATGCAGTTTCTCCCCTTCGCTTAGTAAATTGCTGAACGACGACCCATTTGTCGTCCATCGTTCAACGCAGTTTAGTCCATCCATTGGATTGGTTAAGTTAGCGGTCTTACACAAATCCCCAGCGATCTCGAGATATTCATCTCTGCTTAGACGATTGATTGCGCCCGCTGGATCACCTTTCGTGGCAGCAACACAAAGACGCCAAAATCTTGTGCCTGGATCGACATCATCCAGAAAAGTGTCAAACGAGCTAACGTGAATTGGAAAGCCATCTACAGGGTTTATTGCAATATCACAGATCAGAAGAAAAAGAGACACCTCGGGCGATCCGAGGTTATCCGGCCGACCAAGGCCCAAAACTTTAAGAAAGAGGTTAAAGGCCTCCACGTATATCGGGCCAAACATACCTGCCGATTTAAAGTTGTCCCACCTCAAACCGCCACCGCTCGCCGCAGATAAATACTGAAGTTGTGAAAACCGAGCTTGGCCCTCCATAATCGCATGAAGGCCAATTGGCGGAACGCGAGCAGCGGAGCCATAGTGATACTCAAGCGCGCCGATCTTCTTGCGCATTGAAATGGCATCTTCCCAGTTACGGGGATCTGGCAGCATCCGAAACTCCGGGTCCAAGAATGACATTGCAGACATTAATGCAGTGTAAGCCATAATGAAGGAATGCCCCCGTCCCTCAAAAAAGCAATCCCTTTGGATGAGAGGAATATGCCTGGAAATTGTACCGCACAGATAAAAAGTCCGAGGTCTTTTGCATTGTTTACAACTACATTCAGTTCGTGGATTCGAGAGGAGTGCGACTTTCTGACTTCCTGTTCAAGGAACCGTAGCTGCTCAACCCGGGGCGAGAACGGGTTGGCCGCATAGGGTATTACGGATTGCCTGATAGGCGTCGATGCCGCGACGGGCGGCGGTCCCGATAACGGAGCGGACGGCGGCGAACAGGTCGGCGCCCCAGTCGGAGCGGAAGCCGCCAGTGACCTTGCGGTATGTTGCGGTCGGGCGCAGTTCGCGCTCGCTGCTGTTGTTGTCGGCGGCAATCTCGGGATGATCGAGGAAGGTGAACAGGTGGTCGCGAACGCGGGCGTAGCGCTTGCGCAATCGTTGGCCGTCGCGATTGACCGGTGCCAGCGCCATGACGGCATCGAGCGAGTGTTCCAGACGGCGGCGGTATTCGCGCCGCGTGCTGTCGGCCAGACCGCGGTGTCGCCGCGCCAGCACCACGGCGCGCAGCAGCAGCGCCTTCATGCGCGGCGCAAACACCGCATCGCCAGCGTCGATGGCATACTGGCAATCGCGCAATTGGTGGGCGAGGCAGACCTGCCACAGCTCGGCATGGCCCTGCTGTGCACCGTAGAGATCGGAGACCCACAACGCCGGGCGATGCCCGGCCAGCACCTCGGCCACCACGTCCGCGCCACGGCTGCGGCGGACGACATGGATCACCACCTCGGCGTTCTGGAACACCCAGTTCCAGTGGCCGCTGCCATCGATACGCACGCCGGTTTCGTCGGAATACACCACCCGCGCACGCCGCAGCCGAGCGAGAATGGCCGCGACATCGGCATCGAACCGCGGCTTGCCGCGGCGGAACGCGGCATCCAGCGCGCCCTCGCTGATCGCCAGGCCGAACAACTCCATCAGCAGCCGGGCCAGCCGCTGGTAGCTGACGGCATGCACGAAACGCAGATACATCGCGAGTGCCACGATGTTGAGGCTGAACGGCGTGCCCGGCTCCAGCCCCTCCGGCACCGCCGCCAGCGTGGTGGCGCCACAGCAGCGGCACTGGGCGGCATAGCGCTCCACCCGCGTCACCATCGGACGCACGCGGGGCAGGTCGATCTTGTCATACCGCGCGTCGAGCGTCTGGTCGGCGTCGGTGAAGGCATGCTGGCAGTAGTGGCACCGCGCCGGCTTGGCCTGCATCACCTCGTCGGGATCGGCGGTCAGCGCGCGGCCGCCGCCCACGCGGCCGAGACTGCCCTTGCGCGGACCTCGGCGCTTGATCTTGTCCGGCCGGTTCGGCTTCTGCCCCTTCGAGGGCGGCACGCTGGAATTGTCCGGCGTCTTGCCCGGCCGCGTGAGGTCATCAATCCGCGCGCGCAACTCGGCGATCAATTTGTGCGCTTCGTCCAGCCGCACCATCAGCGTCAGGATCAGCGCGTCCTTCTCCGCGTGCGACAGCTTGTTGAGGTCGGGGGCGTTGCTCACCCCAACCTTGAATTGAGTCGCCCGTTATCGCGTCAATCCCGTTCTCGCCCACCATTCGCCTCAAGCCGCTATCGCCAGCCGAGGCCGGGTTGAGCAGCTACTCCCTTTGGATGAGAGGAATATGCCTGGAAATTGTACCGCACAGATAAAAAGTCCGAGGTCTTTTGCATTGTTTACAACTACATTCAGTTCGTGGATTCGAGAGGAGTGCGACTTTCTGACTTCCTGTTCAAGGAACCTGAGAATCAATTTGACTGGGCCATATTCCCTAATTATCCTCACAAGCCTATCGTGATTCAGATGGGTCGTGCATGGAAAAACGCTGGTTTGGAGAAATCCCGCGAAGGACCCTATATGTTGCCACCAATGAATCGTCTCGTGCAGGTATGTTGAAAACGCCTGCGCCTCGGCGTCGCTGGCGATCTTAAATGCGATCTCACCGGGTTCGGAGCCCGAGACGTGCAAGATGTCGTGGATTTCATCATCAAGAGAAAGAACAAATCGCCTCCGATTGTATTCCCCTAGAATGCGCCTATTCGGAAACTTTGTTCCGTTCGCAGGGGAATCGGAAAGGGGTGTCAGACGCCGTCGGTCAAGTTCCATGGCGCGTTATCCGCGAGAATGTGCCGTTGGGATCAGGTTACAACCCTGTGGTTGGCTCGTATTCCGTTGAGGTAGGCAAGGATCTGACAACTCGATCTCAAGAACTGGCTGGGGACAGTTTCTCTACCCGTCGGGTAGGGGTCAAGTGGCTTGAAGTGCGCGGGCGGCAACCCCCCTCACCCCGGCCCTCTCCCCAAAAGGGGAGAGGGAGAAGGGCTACATCAGCGGCTTCACCCCGTCCTTCTCCGCCTGCACCGAGCGCGCCGTCAGCTTGCCGTCCGCCGCCTTCACGGCCCGCACCACCACCGCCGCACCCGGCTTGAGCAAGCTCCGATCCCCCGGAATGAGGGCGACGATGCGCGCCTCGGGGCCGACCTCGATCTTCTGCTCGCCGCCCTGATATTTCAGCGTGAGCACGCGGCCCTCCGGTGCGGCGGCAACGCCGGCGACGACCGCGTTGGTCATGGATTGCTCGGGGCCCGCCATCGGGCGGTGGCCCTCGCCGGTGCCGCGCATCGCCTCGGGGAAGATGTGAACCTCCTGGGCGTGCAGCGTGCCGTGCATGTCGCGGACGGCGGCGGAGCCCACGAAGTCGCCCGGCTTGATGTCGGCGAGCGTGCGGTTGGCGACGGCGCCGATCCGCACGCCTTCAGGCAACGTGACGGACAAATCCCGCCCGTCCAGCGACCGGATTTCGAGCGTCTTGCCGGCGAGCTGCTCCACCGTGCCGGAAATCCGCGCCGGCGCGCCCACCGGAGCGGCCGTCTGCGCGACGGCAGGCACCCCGAACAGAGCAACCGCGCCCACGACGAGCCCCCGTATGACGGCGTGTCCGGCGTTCCTCATGGCCAACTCCTCCGCTGATCGGAATTCCGCTCCATTCTGAGCCCGCCGCCGGCCGACGGCCAGAGCCGCGACAAAAATCCCCGGCCTCGCGGCGGCTTGATCGTGCCCCGCCGATCGCCCAAGCTCGCAGCGTCCAAGAAACGGCTGCCTGGGGAGAAAACCGGATGCCGACGCCATCGCGCCGCTGAGCCATGCCTGACGACGGGCCGGCCGCGACCCCGGAAAAAGTCCCGCATCTCGCGGTCGTCACCACCTGCGCGATCGGCGCGACCCTGCTGCAGTCGCTCGACCAGACCATCGCCAACGTGGCACTCCCCTATATGCAGGGCAGCTTCTCCGCGAGCTACGACGAGATCACCTGGGTCGTCACCTCCTACATCACCGCCGCCGCGATCATGACCGCACCGGTCGGCTGGCTCGCCGCGCGGTTCGGGCGGAAGCCGCTCTACATCGTCTCCATCGTCGGGTTCACCTTCACCTCCATGCTGTGCGGTGCCGCGCAGTCGCTCGAGCAGATCGTGCTGTTCCGGCTGTTGCAGGGCATGTTCAGCGCCTCGCTGGTGCCGCTGTCGCAGGCGACCCTGTTCGACCTCTATCCGCACGAGCGGCGCGGCTTCGCGATGGCGGTGTGGGGCATGGGCGTGATGATCGGCCCGATCATGGGGCCGACGCTCGGCGGCTATCTCACCGAGTGGTACAACTGGCGCTGGGTGTTCTACATCAACCTGCCCTTCGGCACGCTCGCCGCCGCCGGCCTGCTCGCCTTCCTGCCCAACACCGAGAAGCAAGGCAGCCTGCGCTTCGACTGGCTCGGCTTCACGGTGTTCTCCATCGGCATCGGCGCGCTGCAACTGATGCTCGACCGCGGCAACAATCAGGACTGGTTCAGCTCGCGCGAGATCATCGTCGCGGCGGTGCTGGCCGGGCTCGGCATCTACCTGTTCGTCGTGCACATGATCTGGGCGCCGCGGCCGCTGATCCGGCGCGAGCTGTTCCACGACCTGAACTTCACCGTGGGTCTCGTGATGATGTTCGCGGTCGGCACCATCCTGGTCTCCAGCCTCACTTTGATGACGCCGTGGCTCGAGGTGATGAGCAACTACCCGGTGGCGACGGCCGGGCTGGTGATGGCGCCGCGCGGCCTCGGCAATCTCGCCACCATTCTGCTGAGCGGACGGCTCGCGACGCGCATGGACCCGCGCTACCTGGTCGCCGCGGGGCTGGTGCTGATGTGCTACTCGTTCTGGCTGATGACGGGCTGGACGCCCGACGTGTCGCAGCGCGAAATCATCGTCGCCATCGTCATCCAGGGCGCCGGGCTCGGCTTCGTGTTCACCTCGCTGCAACTGCTCGCCTTCGCCACCTTGCCCGTAGCGCTGCGGACCGAGGGCGCGTCGCTGTTCAGCCTGTCGCGCAACGTCGGCGCGGCGATCGGCGTGTCGGTGACCTCCTCGCTGCTGGCGCACAATTCGCAGGCGCTGCACGAGATCATCGGCGGCGCCGTGACGCCGTTCAACCGCGCGCTCCAGGCGGTCCCGCTGCTCGATCCGGCGACGCCCCAGGGCGTCGCCACGCTCGACGGCATCGTAAACCAGCAGGCGCAGATCATCGCCTACAGCAACGATTACGTGCTGATGATCGCCGCCACCCTGCCGGCGCTGCTGCTGCTGGGATTCATGCGCCACAAGCGGCAAGCGGGCCCGGCGCAGGCGGCGTCGGCCGCGCTCGGCGAGTGAGCGAAGCCGTCAGGGGAACGCCGGGAGTTGGGAGGCGCTCACTGCGAGACCCGAATATCGATCAGCTTTATGAGATCGTTCACCGCGAACCGGGAATCGTTGATCGTCAAGCCTGCCTCGACCACGTGTTCTTCCGTCCTGCGATCGAAGCTGGCCCCGTACGCCCAAGCCATCCAGGGCTCCCAAAGCTTGGACAGGAGGAGGCGAGCGGCCCGACGCGGGCGAACGTACTCCAGCAGGCGTATGCACCCCTTCGGCCTCACGACCCGCGCGAGTTCCCGCAATGCGGGCTCCTGTGACTCGTCGGGCAGTACGCAGAACAGGAACGTGGCCACCGCGGCGTCGAACGAGTCGCTCGGGAACCCGAGGCACGTTACGTCCATCTGCTTCAGTTCGATGGTGGCACGTGTCCCATGTCGCCTTCGTTCGGCTCGCGCCAGCATGGCGGGGCTGAGATCGATGCCGACGACGCTGGCGCCCGGCGTGTAGTACGGGAAGTTTCGACCTGTGCCGACGCCTGCATCGAGTATCCGGCCGGACAGCCCGGAAAACAGCTGTGGCCGGAGTAGGCGGTAGCGTCCATGCTCGAACGGAAGATCGAGCGCGTCGTACAGCGCCGCGATCCTTTGATATCGGTTGAAGGTGGATGTCACCGGCGGTTTTTGGCCCCAATCCTGCACACCAGAATTACCCGGTGCTCCCGTGTCTTTCCAGCCGGCTTGGGTTGGGGCAGAGTCCCCCGTACCGCCATGACCGATCCAGGAGGGAAACGCGATGAAACTGATGTACGGACCCGGCACCTGCGCGCTCGGCATCCATGTGCTGCTCGAGGAGATTGGCAAGCCCTATGAGGCGCAGTCGGTCAACCTTCGCGAGGGCGAGCACATGAAGCCGCCCTTCACCGATGTGAACCCGAAATCCAAGGTGCCGACCCTGGTGCGCGACGACGGCTCGGTGCTGACCGAGTTCCCCGCCATCGCCTACTGGCTCGCCCGCACCAATCCCGGCCAGAAGCTGCTGCCGGACGGGTTCGACGATCAGGCTCGGGTGTTGGAGGCGATGGACTTCGTCGTCGCCACGCTGCACATGCAGGGCTTCTCGCGGCTGTTCCGCCCGACCAACTTCGCGCCCGACAAGAGCGAGGAGGAGGCGGTGAAGACGCGCGGCAAGGAAATCATCGAGAAGGGCTTCGCGCTGCTCGACAAGCAGCTCGCCGGCAAGCAGTTCGTCGCCGGCGCCTACTCGGTCGCCGACGCCGCGCTGTTCTACGTGGAGTTCTGGGCCGGCCGGCTCGGCATCACGCTGCCGCCGAATCTCGCCGCGCATTTCGAGCGCATGAAGTCCCGCCCCGCGGTGCAGAAAGCGCTCAAGGCCGAAGGGCTCGCCTGAGAGGTGACGGACGGCACTCCCCCGGCTTCGCCCGCGCCGCGCGCCACGCTTGCCCGTGTCGGCTTCTGGTTCCTCCGGCACGGCCAGACGGACTGGAACGCCCGGGATCTCTCCCAGGGCGCCATCGACGTTCCGCTGAACGAGACAGGGCTCGCGCAGGCGCACGCGGCGGCGGCGCGGCTGCGCGGCCGGGGGATCGCCACCATTCTCTCCTCGCCGCTCTCCCGCGCCCGCGTCACCGCCGAGATCGCCGGTGACGCCCTCGGGCTGCCGGTGGTGATCGAGGAGGGACTGCGGGAGGTCGCGTTCGGCGTCAAGGAGGGCCAACCGATGTCGGAATGGTTTTCCGAATGGGTGGCCGGCCGCTTCACGCCGGAAGGGGCGGAGAGCTTTTCTTCCCTCCGCGCGCGCAGCGTAGTCGCGATAAACCAAGCGCTGACCTACACCTCACCCGTGCTGGTCGTCGCGCACGGCGCGCTGTTCCGCGCGTTGCGCGCCGCGATGGGCATGGAGCCCAATATCCGCACGCAGAACGCCGTGCCGATCTTCTGTCATCCGCCCGGACCGGAGGGCGGGACGTGGACCCTGGAGCCGGTATCCTGAAAGGAGGCCGCTTGACCGAGCCCACCTTGAACGAGCGGCGCCTGTTCTACCACGACGGGATGCGCGTCCTGCAGGACCGTTTCGACGGCCGCCGGGTGGCAGACCGGCTCGCCGAGCGCCGCCGTCGCTACGATTTCTGGGACGAGGACCGCGCGCTGATCGAGGCGGCGCCGTTCTTCTTCATCGCCACCTCGTATGGCGACTACGTCGATTGCAGTATGCGCTCGGGTGTGCCCGGCTTCGTCAAGATCGTCGGCCCCGGCGTGCTGGAATATCCCGAGTATGACGGCAACTCGATGTATCGGACGCTCGGCAACATCTCCCGCAATCCCAACGTCGGGCTGCTGTTCGTCAAGTTCGACGGCACGAGCTACCGCATCAGGATCAACGGCCGCGCGACGATCGTCGACGACGCCGCGTCAATCGCGCGGCATCACGCGGCCAAGCTGGTGGTCCGGGTCGAATGCGAGCTGTTTTCCAACTGCCCGCGCGCGGTACACGATCTGGAGCACGGCCGGCTCTCCGCCTACGTGCCGCGGCCCGGCCACCAGCCGCCCGCGCCGGAGTGGAAAAGCCGCGACTACATCCGCGGCGTGCTGCCGGAGGGCGATCCGCATAGACAGCCGACCTGAGCTGAAAACGGCATCGGGCGGCGCGAGGCGCCGCCCGGCTTGGCGTCGGATCGGATGCGGGCCGTATCAGCCCTTCCGGCGCTGCCGGCGGACCCACCCGAGCGCGGCGAGTCCGGCGCCCAACAGGGCCAGCGAAGCGGGTTCGGGCACCGGCGAGAAATCCACGTCGGCGCTGAACGAAAGCTCCGACTGCACCATGTGGCGGTCGGCGAAGAATACGCTGAGCGTGTGGGTGCCGGTTCCCAGGATGTCGGTCATGGTCGGGGCGACGAGATCGGCGTGGACCCCGCCATTGTCGACGACGAGCTTGCCGTCCACAAACACCCAGCCGTCATCGTCCGATCCGAGATGGATCGTGATCGAGCCGGCCGACGGCATGGTGAAGGTCCCGTCCAGCCGGGCCGAGGAATAACCGACCGAGCCGTCCGACCAGCCGTTCGGGAACAGGTGCTGATCGTATGGCGCCGTCACCGTGCTCGAACCGGCGGACGAGACGATCCCGCCATGCGGCGTCCACCATTGCAGCTCGCCCGCGCCGTTCACGTCGCGGATCGGCCCCGACGGCCCGCCATAGCTCGCGCCGAACGCCGAGACGGTCGGCAGGCCATTGGCCGACAGGGTCGAGTTGACCAGCCCGGTCACCGCGAAGCCGTCGATGCCGTGCTCGACGTCGGGATGATCCGGGGCGAGCGTAAAGTAGGTCGCGGTGAGGCTGCTCATCGGACCGGCTTCGGCCGGCGTCGCGGTCATCACGAGCGCGCCGATCGAAGCCGCCGCAACCGCGACGGGCAGAGCCTTGGCCCACGCAATCATGTGACTCGGTCTCCAAAATGACGATCTTCGGACAGCAATTTCCGTGCCGTTCGTGAAGCCATTGATTCCTTTGCCGTTCTTTGGGTGGATTTTTGGTAAGTGTAAAGCTTTCTTTACACTTTGGTGACAGGGACGCTTTTTGTGTCAAGGGCACCTGGCACGCCATGCCGGGGTGCTGCGTCCTTGCCCGATCCGCCCCGATCGGCTACACCGCGCGCCGCCGGCACCCCTGGAGGCCGGCTTTTCGCATTGCAGGAGCGGTTCATGGCCAACTTCGTCACGATCGAGGCCGAGGCGCGCACGCGGGCCGGTAAGGGGGCGGCGCGGGCGACCCGGCGGGCAGGCAAGGTGCCGGCCGTCATCTACGGCGCGCATCAGGCGCCCACCCTCATCGCGCTCGACCCGCGCGTCGTGCTGCGCGAGGTCCATCGGAGCGGCTGGCGCTCGCGGCTGTTCGAGGTAAAGGTAAACGGCGACGCCGCCCGCGCGCTGATCCGCGACGTGCAGTACCACCCCGTCACCGACGCGCCCGAGCATGTCGACTTCCAGCGCCTCGCCGCGGGCGAGACGATCCGCGTGGCGGTGGCGGTGCATTTCGACAACGAAGGCATCAGCCCCGGCCTCAAGCGCGGAGGCGTGCTCAACGTAGTGCGCCACGCCGTCGAGGTGTACCTGCGACCCCGAGAACATCCCCGAACGGTTCAACGCCGATCTCGGCGGGCTCGACTTCAACGACAACGTGCGCTGGCACGACCTGACCGGCACCGAGGGCGCGCGGCCGGTGATCGCCGACCGGGATTTCGTCGTCGCGACGGTGGCGCCGCCGACCAAGATGGCCGAGGTCGCCGCCGAAGCGGCGCCGGCCGCCACGGCAGCGCCCGCCGCGGCCGCCGCCGCTCCCGCCAAGGCGGGCGGCAAGAAGGGCTGACCGGCCCACCGCCGGCAGACGCGACATGCAGCTCTGGGTCGGGCTCGGCAATCCGGAGCCGGGCATGGCCCGGCAGCGCCACAATATCGGCTTCATGGCAATCGACGTGATCGCGCAGCGTTACGGGTTCACCCCGTGGCGCCGGCGCTTCAAGGGGGTCGTCGCCGAGGGCAATATCGCCGACGAGAAGATCCTCGCCCTCAAGCCGCTCACCTACATGAACGGCTCGGGCGACAGCGTGCAGGCCGCCGCCGCGTTCTACAAGCTGCAGCCCGAGGCGATCACCGCGTTCCACGACGAGCTCGACCTGGTGCCCGGCAAGGTGCGGGTCAAGCGCGGCGGCGGCACGGCGGGACATAATGGCCTGCGCAGCATGGAGCGGATGCTGGGCACTCCGGAATACTGGCGCGTGCGGCTTGGCATCGGCCATCCCGGCATCAAGGAGCGGGTGATGGGCCATGTGCTCGGCGATTTTTCCCGCGCCGACAAGAACTGGCTGGTGCCGTTGCTCGACGCCGTCGCGGAAGCGGCGCCGCTGCTCGCTTCGGGCAGGTCGGAGGAATTCATGACCAAGGTCGCGCTGCTGACCCAAGAAGAAGCGTAGATGGGGGAAGAAGCCTAGATGGGATTCAATTGCGGCATCGTCGGCTTGCCGAACGTCGGCAAGTCCACGCTGTTCAACGCGCTGACCGCGACCGCTGCGGCGCAAGCGGCGAATTATCCGTTCTGCACCATCGAGCCGAATGTCGGCCGCGTCGCGGTGCCCGACCCGCGCCTCGGCGCACTCGCGGCGATCGGCAAGTCGGCCAAGATCGTGCCCACCAGCCTGGAGTTCGTCGACATCGCCGGGCTGGTGCGGGGCGCCTCCAAGGGCGAGGGCCTCGGCAACCAGTTCCTCGCCAACATCCGCGAGGTGGACGCGATCATCCACGTGCTGCGCTGCTTCGAGGATCCCGACGTCACCCATGTCGAGGGCAGCATCGACCCGATCCGCGACGCCGAGACGGTCGAGACCGAGCTGATGCTGGCCGATCTCGAGGGCTTGGAGAAGCGCGCGGTCAACCTGCAGAAGCGGGCGCGCGGCGGCGACAAGGAGAGTGCGGCGCAGCTCGCGCTGATCGATCCGATCCTGACCGCGCTCCAGGCCGGCCGCCCGGCGCGCACCGCGATCCCGCCCGGCGAGGAGGAAGCGGTCAAACGGCTGCAACTGCTCACTTCGAAGCCCGTCCTCTACATCTGCAACGTCGAGGAGGGCGCGGTCGCCACCGGCAACGCGCAGTCCGAGCGCGTCGAGGCGCGGGCGCGCGATGAGGGCGCGCGCGTCGTCATCGTTTCGGCGGCGATCGAGGCCGAGGTGAGCCAGCTCCCGGAGGCCGACCGCGCCGAGTTCCTCGAAGGCCTCGGACTGCACGACAGCGGCCTCGACCGGGTGATCCGCGCCGGCTACGGCCTGCTCGGGCTGATCACCTATTTCACCGTCGGCCCCAAGGAGACGCGCGCCTGGACCATCGTGACCGGCGCCAAGGCGCCCCAGGCGGCCGGCGTCATCCACGGCGATTTCGAGCGCGGCTTCATCGCCTGCGAGACCATCGCCTATGACGACTATATCGCCTGCAAGGGCGAGGTCGGCGCCAAGGAGGCGGGCAGGATGAGGGTCGAGGGCAAGGAGTACGTGGTGAAGGACGGCGACGTGCTGCTGTTCCGGTTCAACGTCTAGCGTCCCTTCGGCGGGCGGGGCGTGAACACCGTCGCGCTGCTGTTCGGCGCCGGGCTGCTCGCGGGTGTGATGAACGCGGTGGCCGGCGGCGGCTCCTTTGTGAGTTTTCCGGCGCTGGTGTTCGCCGGCCTGCCGCCGGTCGCGGCCAACGCCTCCAGCACGGTGGCGCTGTTCCCCGGTGCGCTGACCAGCATCTGGGCGTTCCGGAGCGATCTCGTCCGGGTCGGCGAGGTGCATCTCGGCGCGATGCTGGCGGTGAGCATGGCCGGCGGCCTCGCCGGCGCGGTGCTGCTGCTGGTCACGTCGGACGCGACCTTCCGGATCGTCGTGCCCTGGCTGCTGCTGCTCGCCTCGCTGGCCTTCGCGTTCGGCCGTCCGGTGGGTGGCGCGTTGCGCCGGCGGCTGCGGATCGGGCCGTCGCTGGTGCTCTCCGTGCAATTCCTGCTGGCGATCTACGGCGGCTATTTCGGCGGCGCGGTCGGTATCATGATGATGGCGGTCTGGGGGTTGCTGAGCAACGCCGAGCTCAAGGTGATGAACCCGGCCAAGGTGCTGCTGGTGGGGGCGATGAACGCCGTCGCCGTGGTCTGCTTCATCGTCGCCGGCGCGGTGTGGTGGCCCGAGACCCTGGTGATGCTGGTCGCCGCCGCTGTGGGCGGCTATGCCGGCGCCACCCTTGGCCGCCGCCTGCCGGCCGCAGTCGTGCGCTGGGGCATCACCGGCTTCAGCTTCGCGATGACCCTGGTGTTTTTCCATCGCGCGGGATGGTTTTGAGCGGAACTGCCGTGGTTCCGAAGCGTCCATTGGTGACGTGAAACCGGGGAGACCGTCGATGATCCGTTCCAGCCTGCTGGCTGCCGCCGCCGCGATGGCGCTGTTCTCGTTCGCCGCGCACGCCGAGATGGTGAAATTTCACGCCACCATGAACGGCGCCAGCGAGGTGCCGCCGACCAATTCCAAGGGGACGGGAACCGTCGATGCCACCTTGGACACCAGCACGAAGAAGCTCGACTACACGGCGGACTGGAAGGATCTGACCGGCCCGGCGACGATGGCGCATTTCCACGGCCCGGCCGCTCCCGGCGCCAATGCCGGGGTGGTGGTATCCTGGGGCAACAACCCGACCAGCCCGCATAAGGGGAGCGCCACACTGACCGATCAGCAGGAAGCCGACCTCATGGCCGGCAAGTGGTACGCCAACGTCCACACGAAGGAACACCCCGGCGGCGAAATCCGCGGCCAGATGATGAAGGAGTAGCCGGGTCGGCTTCCATGCGTCCGAGGATGCCGCGTCCCCAGGCGCCGGCGCGTGCGGGTTTGGCGCGCGCAACACCGCGGGGATCGCCGGGTCGCCGGCGTCGATCCCGGCGCACAGCACGGCAAACCCGCGCGTTCCCTGGGCGGCGACGATGCCGAGTTCGCCGAGCAAGCCGCGTATCGCGTGCATCAGCTTCGTGCGCTGCCGCACCAGCATGTCGCGAGCCGCCTGCTGCTCGACGCTCTTGATCGGCACGAAGCGCATCGACGGCCGCTGCATCGCCTCGCAGATCGCCTCGGCATCGCGCGCGTCGGTCTTGTTGCGTTTGACGAAGGGACGCACGTAGGCGGCCGGGATCAGCCGCACCGTATGCCCCAAGGCGCTCAGCGTGCCATCGCGCCCACAAGCGAGCAGCCGCCGGTTGGCGGGGACGATGGATTGCCGCGCTGGGCTCGCAATGACAGTGCAGGCCAGCGTGAGGCTAAGTCTTCACGGCGGTGAAGGCGCCGCCGGTCGCGGTGCGGCCGCCGTCGGAGACGTAGTGCCCGCCGGTCATGTTGGCGGAAGCGTCCGAGCAGAGGAACAGCACCAGACTGGCGATTTCCTCGGCGCGGCCGTAGCGGCCGATCGGGATCATCTGCTGGTAGCCCGCCGCGAAACCCGCCGGATCGTTCGGTGCGCGGGTCTGCGCGATCGACTGGATCATGCGCGTGTCGATCGGCCCGGGGCACACCGCGTTGACCCGCACGCCGCTGCGCGCGACCTCGCCGGACGCCGCCTTGGTCAGGCCGATGACGGCGTGCTTCGAGGCGACATAGGCCGACATGCCCGGCGTCGCCACCAGCCCGGCGACCGACGCCGTGTTCACCACGGCACCGGAGCCCTGCTTGATCATCGCCGGCAGCACGTATTTGAGACCGAGGAACACGCCGCGCACGTTGACCGCGATCACCTGGTCGAACGCATCCTCGTCGTAGTCCACCGTATCGGCGAGCTTGCCCTCGATGCCGGCGTTGTTGAAGAAGCAGTCGATGCGTCCGTATTTGTCGAGCGCTGCCTTTACATAGGCCTGCACGTCGGCCGATTTGGTCACGTCCGCGCGCACGAAGGTCGCGTCGCCGCCCTGCTGGCGGAGGATGCCGGCGGTGCCCTTGCCGAGCGACTGATCGCGATCGACCACCACCACCTTGGCGCCGCCCTTGGCGAAGCCGAGCGAGGTCGCCCGGCCGATGCCGCCGCCGCCCCCCGTGACGATGGCCACTTTGCCGCTGAAATCCATCGCGTCTCTCCCCCTTGTCGTCTTGCGGCCGATGTTAGCATCCTACGCGGCGACGCAAAGTCTGCTCGGGAGGGAACCATGCCGAAGATCCTGCTGGCCGCCAGTCCGCTGAACGACACGCCGATCGCGCAGGATATGGCGCCCTCGGGCTTCGACCTGACGATCGCGCCGCCCGGCAGCGCCGAGTACAACGCGGCGCTCGCGGAGGCGGAGTATTTCGTCGGCCTGACAAGCGGCGTGATGAGCGACGATTTCTTCCGCGCTGCACCGAAGCTGAAGCTGGTGCAGCTGGTGAGTGCTGGCTACGACCGGGTGGACATCGAGGCGGCGCGACGGGCGAAAGTCCCGGTGTCGAATAATGGCGGGGCCAATTCGACGGCGGTGGCCGAGCACGCGATCCTGCTGATGCTGGCGGTGAACCGGCGGCTGATCTGGCAGCACACGAACGTCGTGGCCGGGCGCTGGCGGGGCAATGATTTCGCCAGCGTGAAGCTGTACGAGCTGCATGGCAAGACGCTCGGCATCATCGGCCTCGGCACCATCGGCAAGAAGGTGGCGCGGCTTGGGCGCGCGTTCGGCTTGCAGGTGCAGTACTACGACACGGTGCGGCTGACCGAGGATGCCGAGGACGCGCTCGGTGCCCGCTTCCGCTCGATGCCGGAGGTGCTGCGCTCGTCCGACATCGTTTCTCTTCATGTGCCGCTCACGCCGGCCACGCGCAAGATGATCGGCTCCAAGGAGCTCGGGCTGATGAAGCCGTCGGCCATCCTGGTCAACACCTGTCGCGGCCCGGTGGTGGACGAGGCGGCGCTGTACCAGTCGCTGAGCAACGGCAAGATCACCGCCGCCGGTCTCGACGTGTTCGAGGAGGAACCCACCTCGCCACGCAATCCGCTGTTCGGCCTCGACAACGTGATCCTCACCCCGCATCTCGCCGGCCCGACCTGGGACAACCAGTTTTCCCGCTTTCGCAACGCCTTCGACAACGTGCAGCGCGTGGCGCGCGGCGACAAGCCGCTCTGGGTGATCCCCGAGATGCGCGACCTGTTCTACTGAGGCGGGCGATGTACAGGAGTTGCCGATGAGCGAGAACGCCAACCCGCTGGACCCGGCGCTGTTCGCCGCATCCGCCGTCGCGCCCGAGACGCGTGCGCTCAACGATAAGCTGGTCGAGCTGATGACGCCGATGCCGGAGTGGTGGGATGTCGGCGCGGAGCGGGTGCGCGAGGAGCGCAGGCGCGGGGAGGGGGCGTTTCCCGCGCCGGTGATGTCGGAGCGCGCGCACACCCGTACCATCGAGGGACGCGACGGGCGGCGGCTTCCGCTCCGCGTTCTCGCACCCGACAATCCGCGCGGCGTCTATCTGCACATCCACGGCGGCGGCTGGGTGCTCGGCAGCGCCGAGGCGCATGATCTGATGATGGAACGCGTTGCCGACAATGCGGGGCTCGCCTGCGTCAGCATCGAGTACCGTCTCGCCCCCGAGCATCCGTATCCTGCGGGACCGGACGATTGCGAGGACGCGGCGGTCTGGCTGGTACGCAACGCGCGCGCCGAGTTCGGCACCGAGGCGCTGACCATCGGTGGCGAATCAGCGGGCGGACATCTCTCGGCCGTGACGTTGCTCAGGATGCGCGACCGACATGGCTATGCCGGGTTTCGCGGCGCCAATCTGGTCTACGGCGCGTTCGACTTGTCGATGACGCCAAGCCAGCGGGCGTTCGGCAATGCGCGGCGGCTGGTGCTGCGGACCATTGACATCGAGAAGTTCTCCGAGGCCTTCCTCGAAGGCGGCTTCGATCGTCGCGATCCTGATATTTCGCCGCTCTATGCGGATCTGAAGGGATTGTGCCCAGCATTGTTCAGCGTGGGTACGGAGGACGCGCTGCTGGACGATTCGCTGTTCATGCACGCGCGTTGGATCGCGGCGGGAAACCAGGCGGAACTGGCGATCCATCCCGGCGGGGCGCATGGGTTCACGCTGTTCGGCGGCGCGCTCGCGGACGCGGCGGCGGTGCGGATGGATGCGTTTCTCAGGCGGGTGACGGGGTAGGGAGGTGCAACAGACTCGGCGATCCAGGCGGACACCCGCCTGTGGGCACGATGGATTGCCGCGCTGCGCTCGCAATGACATGCCTGCGCATTGTCATCGCGAGCCGCCTCTTGGCGGCGTGGCGATCCATCGCGCCCACATCGAGGGGCTCCCGCCGAGTCGCCCCTACGCCTTCTTCTCCCACCCGCGCTCGCCCTGCTGCCAGTAGGTGAGCGCGTGGCCGGCGTCTTTTGCCGCCCGCCAGCGCGCCCGCGCCGCTTCCAGCGCCGCCGCGTCGTTGCCGTCGAACAGATCGAACACGCGCGCGAACGCGTCGAGCCGCGCGCTCTCGGCGCCGTCGATCAGGAACAGGAAGCGCGCACCGTTCGGCGCCTCGTCCTCGGTGGTGAGCCAGATCGGTTGCAAATCCGCGTCGCCATCCCGCGCCGTGCCGTGCGGTAGCCAGGCAGGGTCGTGGCTCGCCCATAGCGCATCGTCGAGCGCCGCCATGCGCGCCTCGCTGCCGCAGAGCACCACGGCACGCTCGCCGGCCTGGAGGGTGCGGCCGAGCAGGCGGGGCAGCGCCTCGTCCGGCCCGGTGCGCGTGAGATGGTAGAAACCGATCTCGGCCATCGCCCCTCAAGCCCGGCTCTGCGCCAGCAGGTCTTCGAGCGCAGCCTTCAACGCTCGCAGATCAAGCGACCGCGCCATGTCCACCGAGGGAAACGGGGGTGCGAACCGCTTGCCTGGCGCGACTGCGTTGGCGGGTCGCAGTTCCGCGATCCAGGACCGCGGGTCGGCAAAATCGGCGACGAGGACGGCGCCCCCGTAGCCGGGAAATCTGAAACTCTCGACATGAAAACCGACAACCGCCGTCCAGGGGACAAGGCCAAGCTCGGAGTAGAATACAAACCTGACCCCGCGTACATCGGCGATCTCTGTCGGTTTGGAGCGGTGCGAGAGGAGCCGCCGACCCACTTCGGAGGCCACGTAAGCGAGGCATCCAACCGCGATAGCGAGCTCCGGCACGCGAAGCCAGTGGCCTTTCCCCGCCATATGCAGCGCCGCACTGCCCATCGCGATTGCTAGTCCGACGACGAGCACCAGAAACACAGCATTCTCGCTGCCGGTTAGCTCCTTCGCGACGCGGCTGATCCGGCCTGTCGGGTCGCGGGTAACGATGAGGCGGGCCATGTCTGGCCAAACATCAGCCCTCGTGATGCTCGGCCACCAGCCGGTCGAGCAGCCGCACGCCGAACGCGGTGGCGCCCTTGGGGCGGGTCGGCGCGTCCTTGGACGACCAGGCCATGCCGGCGATGTCGAGATGCGCCCAGGGCTTGCCGTTGACGAAGCGCTGGATGAATTGCGCGCCGGTGATCGAGCCCGCAGGTCGGCCGCCGACATTCTTCATGTCCGCGATCTCCGACTTGATCTGCTTGTCGTACTCGTCGTTGAGCGGCATCCGCCACAGCTTCTCGCCGCTCTCGGCGCCCGCCGCGAGCAGCTTGCCCGCCAGCGCGTCGTCATTGCTGAACAGCCCGGCGTGCTCGTGGCCGAGGCCGATGATGATGGCGCCGGTGAGTGTCGCGAGATCCACCATGAAGGCCGGATCGAAACGCTGCTGGCAGTACCACAGCGCGTCGGCCAGCACGAGGCGGCCCTCGGCGTCGGTGTTGATGACCTCGATGGTCTGACCGGACAGGCTCTTCACCACGTCGCCCGGCCGCTGCGCGGTGGCCGAGGGCATGTTCTCGACCAGGCCGACGATGCCCACCACATCGGCGCGGGCCTTGCGACCGGCGAGAGCGGCCATCAGGCCGATCACCGCGCCGGCGCCGGCCATGTCCCACTTCATGTCTTCCATGCCGCCCGCCGGCTTGATGCTGATGCCGCCGGTGTCGAAGGTGACGCCCTTGCCGATGAAGGCGAGGGGCTTTTCCTTCGCCTTCTTCCCGTGGCCGGAGGCGCCATGCCACTGCATCACCACCACGCGCGGCTCGTTGGCACTGCCTTGCGATACCCCGAGCAGCGCACCGAAACCAAGCTTCGCCAGCATATCCGGCCCGAGCACTTCCACCTCGACGCCGAGCTCGCGCAGGCCCTCGCAGCGCCGCGCCATCTCGGCGGGGTTGAGGATGTTGGCGGGCTCGCTCACCAGGTCGCGCGACAGGAAAACACCCTTCGCCACCGCCTCATGCGGCGCGAAGGCGGCGGTGGCGGCGGCGTTGTCGTCCACCAGCATCGCGAGCTCGGTCAGCTTCGGCTTGTCCTCGGGCTTCTCCTTCGTGCGGTAGCGGTCGAAGCGATAGCTCCGCAGCACCGCTCCGAGCGCCGCGTTTGCCGCCTGCTCAGCGCTGAGCCCGTCGGCGGCGAGCGAGGCGGTGCTGTCGCGCGAGAGCGCGGCGAGCGCGTGACCGCCGGCCTCCTCCAGCCCGCGCCTCGTCAGCGCGTCCCGCTTGCCGAGCCCGACGGCAACCACGCGGGAAAGACCGGCGCCGGGTGCCAGGATGGTACAGGTCTTGCTCTTCCCGCCGGTGAACCCCGCCGCGTCGAATGCCCGGCTGATCGCGCCGCCGGTCGCGCCGTTGGCGTGCTCCCACAGGCCGGATGGCAGTTCGCCCTCGCCGACCAGCAGAACGAGCGCGCCCGAGCGCGGCAGGACGGGCTTGGCGAAGGCGATGTCGAGCATTGGCGGGGTGTCTCCGGATGGCTTTGGCAAACTCTAGCAGCGGGGCGGCACTTTGCCACGGTCGGGCGGCTTGGCTATCACCGGCGCCATGACGGGCCCCGCGCCGGAAACCGAACTGCTCGCCGCCGACCCGCCGGGCATCGCCCGCGCGGCCCGGTTGTTGCGCGGTGGCGCGCTGGTCGCGTTTGGCACCGAGACGGTCTACGGGCTGGGCGCCGACGCCACCAATCCCCGAGCGGTTGCCGGCGTGTTCGCCGCCAAAGGCCGGCCGCATTTCAACCCGCTGATCTGCCACTGCCCCGACGCGGACGCCGCCTTCGCCCACGTGGTCGCGAACGACGCGGCCCGTGCGCTGGCCGACCGATGCTGGCCGGGGCCGCTCACCCTCGTGCTGCCGCGCGCCCCCGACTGTCCGATCGCGCTGCTGGCGGGAGCCGGGCTGGAGACGCTGGCGATGCGGGTCCCGGCGCATCCCGTGGCGCTGGCGCTGCTGCGCGCCGCTGGGGTGCCCGTCGCCGCACCCTCTGCCAACCGCTCCGGTGAGGTCAGCCCGACCACCGCGCGGCACGTGCTGGACGGTCTCGGCGGCCGGATCGCAGCGGTGCTTGACAGCGGCCCCTGCGCCGTCGGGGTGGAATCGACCGTGCTCGACCTCACCGGCGCGCGGCCGTTCCTGCTGCGGCCCGGCGGGGCCACCGTGGAGGCGATCGAGGCCATCATCGGCCCGGTCGCGCGCGGCATCTCGCACGCGACCGCCGAGGCGGCGCGGTCGCTGCGCTCGCCGGGGCTGCTGGTGTCGCACTACGCGCCGCGCCTGCCGGTGCGGCTGGATGCCGTGGCGGTCGCGGCGGACGAGGCGCTGCTGGCGTTCGGCACGGCGCTGCGAGGCGCCGGCGCGACCTTCAATCTCAGCCCGGTAGGCGACCTCACCGAAGCGGCGGCGCGGCTGTTCCAGGGACTGCGCTGGCTCGATGCGGAGGGCGCGCGGCTCGGCCTCGAGCGGATCGCCGCGATGGCGGTGCCCGGGACCGGTCTCGGCCTTGCCATCGCGGATCGCCTGCAACGGGCCGCGGCGCCACGCTGAGGCGGCGTTGGACCTGCCTGCCGGGCGGTCTATATGAGCGTTGTGCCATTTTGTTCCCCCGCATGACCGAGTACCTGACGCGCCTCAACCCCGAGCAGCGCGAGGCGGTGGAGACCGTGGACGGTCCGCTGCTGGTGCTGGCCGGCGCCGGCACCGGCAAGACGCGCGTGCTCACCACCCGCTTCGCCCACATCCTGCTGACCGGCCGCGCCGCACCCGGCCAGGTGCTCGCCGTGACATTCACCAACAAGGCGGCGCGCGAGATGCGCGAGCGTGTGTCCGCCATCCTCGGCCGCCCCGCCGAGGGCCTGTGGCTCGGCACGTTTCACGCGCTTTGCGCCCGGATGCTGCGCCGGCACGCCGACCTCGTCGGCCTCAGTCCGAGCTTCGGCATCCTCGATTCCGATGACCAGCTTCGCTTGCTGAAGCAGGTGATGGAGGCGGCGCGGCTCGACGCGAAACGCTGGGCGCCGCCGGCGCTGATGGCGGTGATCCAGCGCTGGAAGGATCGCGGCCTGACCCCCGATCGCGTCACCCCGGCGGAGGACACCGATTTCGCCAACGGCCGCTCGCGCGAACTCTACGCCGCCTATCAGGAGCGGCTGCGGACACTCAACAGCGCCGATTTCGGCGATCTGCTGCTGCACATGACGGAGATCCTGCGCGGTCGGCCGGACGTGCTGGCGCAGTATCACCGCACCTTCCGCTACATTCTGGTCGACGAGTACCAGGACACCAATTTGGTGCAGTATCTCTGGCTGCGGCTGCTCGCCCAAGGGCACCACAACATCTGCTGCGTCGGCGACGACGACCAGTCGATCTATTCGTGGCGCGGCGCCGAGGTGGAGAACATCCTGCGCTTCGAGAAGGATTTTCCCGAATCGCGCATCGTGCGGCTGGAGGCCAATTACCGCTCGACCAAGCCGATCCTCGCCGCCGCCTCGGCGCTGATCGCGCATAACGAGGGACGGCTCGGCAAGACGCTGCGCGCCGGCCGCAAGGACGCGGATGGCGACAAGGTGCGCGTCGTCTCGCTGTGGGATTCCGACGAGGAGGCGCGCATGGTGGGCGAGCGCGTCGAGACGTGGCGGCGCGACGGCGATTCGCTGGCCGAAATGGCGATCCTGGTGCGCGCCGGCTTTCAGACCCGCGCCTTCGAGGAACGATTGATTACCCTCGGCGTGCCGTATCGCGTCGTCGGCGGCTTGCGCTTCTACGAGCGCGCCGAAATCCGCGACGCCATCGCCTATATGCGCGTGCTCAACCAGCCGGCGGACGATCTGGCTTTCGAGCGCATCGTCAACGTGCCGCGTCGCGGGGTGGGCGAAGTCGCACTTCGCGCCATGCACCAGACCGCGCGCGAGCAGAGTATTCCGCTGACCGGGGCGGCGGCGCGGCTGATCGCCGAGGGCGGGGTGAAGGGGCGGGTTAGGGACTCGCTCTCGGCGCTGCTGCACGGGTTTGCCCGCTGGCGCGAGATGCTGCCGCGCGATGGCCACGTCGTTACATTGGCAACGATGCTCGACGAGAGCGGCTATACCGACATGTGGAAGCAGGACAAGTCGCCCGAGGCGCCGGGACGCCTGGAGAACCTCAAGGAGCTGGTGCGCGCGCTGGCCGATTTCGAGACGCTGGCGGGCTTCCTCGATCACGTCGCGCTGGTGATGGAGAACGAGGAGAACGCCGAGGGCGACCGGGTCAGCCTGATGACCCTGCACGGCGCCAAAGGGCTCGAATTCGACACCGTTTTCCTGCCCGGCTGGGAGGAGGGACTGTTCCCCAACCAGCGGGCGATGGACGAGTCCGGGCTCAAGGGCTTGGAGGAGGAGCGGCGGCTCGCCTATGTCGGGCTGACGCGCGCGCGGCGGCGGGCGATCGTCAGCTATGCCGCGAACCGGCGCATCTACGCCAACTGGCAGAGCAGCCTTCCGAGCCGCTTCGTCGAGGAGTTGCCGGACGAGCAGGTGGAGCGCGCCGGTTCGGCGGCGCTGGCGCGCGAGGCGCGGGTCGGGCTGTTTTCCGCCAATGGCGGCTCGGTGTTCAGCGGCCATTTCCCGCTGGTCGCGCGGCGGCAGAAGGTGGTGGAGGCGTGGGAGCAGCCGGCGCGTCCGCCGCGCGAGGACGCAATCCCGGTCGGCGCCCGCGTGTTCCACCAGAAATTCGGCTACGGCACCGTCACCGCCTCGGAGGACGACCGGCTAGACATCGCCTTCGACAAAGCGGGCGACAAACGCGTGCTGGACCGCTTCGTGGAGAAGGCATGAGCCGTCGCCGCGCGACCCCGCTGGAGACGGTCTGGGTCGAGGTGCCGGAGAGCGCGGTGGAGGCCTACGAGGCCGCGCTGCGCGGCGCCTGCGCGACGGTGGGGTTCTTTCTCGACGACGAGACCGGGCGCTGGCGCATCGAGGGCGTCAAGACGGTCGGCGAGGGCGAGCCGGAGCTGATCGGCGGGCTGGCGATCGCCGCGATGGTCAGCGGCGTGGAAGCCGAGCTCGCGCGCGAGGCGACCGCGGCCGAGGGCTGGCTAGCGCGGACCCACGCCGCGTTCCCCGAGCAGCCGGTCGGGCGGCGGTTCGCGGTGCGGGGCACGCATCTGGCCGAGTCAGCGCTGCCGGGGCGCATCACGCTTACCCTGGATGCCGGCGTCGCGTTCGGCTCCGGCGAGCACGAATCGACGCGGGGATGCCTGATCGCGTTCGAGCGGATCGCGTATCGGCGACCCCGGCGCATCCTCGATCTCGGCACCGGCTCGGGCATCCTGGCGATGGCGGCCGCGCGGCTATTGCGCCGGCCGGTGCTGGCCAGCGACATCGACCCCTGGTCGGTGCGGGTCGCCGCCGAGAACGCGGCGCTGAATGGCGTCGGCCGGCTGGTTCGCTGCCGTCAAGGCGATGGCTGGAGGGATCCGGCGCTGCGGGCGGGCGGGCCGTTCGATCTGGTGTTCGCCAATATCCTGGCCCGGCCGCTCTGCCGAATGGCGAAGGATCTCGCGGCGCATCTCGCGCCGGGTGGCACGGCGATCCTGGCCGGCCTCCTCGAGACCCAGGCCCGCCTGGTGCTGACGGCGCACCGGAGGCGGGGCCTGGTGCTGGAGGGCAGGGTGCGCGAAGGGCCGTGGACTACGCTGATCCTTCGGGCGGGCGAGGCGTGAAACGCTCGCGGCTAGCCGCGAGCGCGGTGCTCCGCGGCGAAGGCGGGGTCGAACACCCGGTAGATGTCGCTCCGGGTGATGCCGATATCCGCCAGTTCGCGGTCGGTGAGCGAGCGCAATTCGTTGAACACCGCCTGCCGCCCGCGAAGGGCCGCAATCGCGCTTCCAAGGCGCTGGCCGAGGCCACGTCCGGTGCGATGATGACGCTGTTCGGCCTGCGCGCGGGCACCGATGTTGGCGGGGAAAGCGGGTGCGAGCTGGTGTTTGGAAAGAAGTGCGGTCATGGGTTTGATCCCCAATCTTCAGTCAGTCATTCCGGGTCCGGCGCCGGCGTCCGATCGACAAGGGCGTCCCCGAAACTTAACGAGTTGCAAGATGGTAGCGTCGATGCTGCGGTGCAGCAGGCAAATGATCGAGCCTGACATGCGATATTCGCGTGGGAGCTGCGGCGCCATGCACCGGAGGCGCGTCACGATTGAGAGGTTCGGCGAATGAGTGCGGCGGAACGGCTGGCGGCTTTGCGCGCGGAACTGGCCCAGCAGAGGCTGGACGGCTTCATCGTGCCCAGGGCCGACGAGCACCTCGGCGAGTATGTGCCGGCGGGGGCCGAACGATTGGCTTGGCTGACCGGCTTCACGGGAAGCGCCGGGCTGGCCGCCATCCTGGCGGACCGGGCCGCCGTGTTCACCGACGGGCGCTATGTCCTGCAGCTCGCCGCGCAAACCGATGCGGCGCTGTGGGAGCGGCGGCACATCACGGAAGAACCGCCGCCGGGGTGGCTCGCCGCCAACGCCGAGCCGGGGGCCAGGATCGGCTACGACCCGCTGCTGGTCAGCGAGGAGGGGCTGGCGCGCTACACCGAGGCGGGGCTCGCGATGACCCCGGTGTCGCGCAACCCGGTGGACGCGGTGTGGCCGGACCGGCCGGGGCCGCCGATGGCGCCCGCAGTTCCCCACGATTTGGAATATGCCGGCCTGGGCGCCGCCGAGAAGCGCGAGCAGATCGGCGAGGCGCTGCGCAAGGCGGGGCAGGATGCCGCGATCCTCACTGATCCGGCGTCGATCGCCTGGCTGCTCAACATTCGGGGCGGTGACGTGCCGTTCACGCCCTTCGCGCTCGGTTTCGCGGTGGCGCACGCCGACGCCCGCGCGGATCTGTTCATGGAGCCGGCCAAGCTGCCGGACGCGACGCGCGCCTGGCTCGGCAACGCCGTGACTATCGAGGGGCGGGAGGCGCTGCGGCCGTCTCTCACACGCCTCGCGGGCAAGCGGGTCCGGGTCGATGCCGCAGGCTCGCCGGTATGGTTTGCCCAGGTGCTGCGCGAAGCCGGCGCCGAGGTGGTCGCGGGCGCCGACCCCTGCCTGCTGCCCAAGGCCTGCAAGAACCCGGTCGAGCAGCAGGGCGCCCGCGACGCGCATCGGCGCGACGGGGTGGCGCTCTGCCGGTTCCTGCATTTTCTCTCCGAAGTAGGCCCGGCTGGCACAGCGACGGAAATCTCCGCGGCCGACCGGTTGCTGCGTTATCGCGAGGAGGTCGAGGGCTTTCGCGGCGAATCTTTTCCCGCGATCTCGGGTGCCGGCGAGCACGGCGCGATCATCCACTATCGCGTCACCGAGGCGAGCAACCGCCCGATCCGCCCCGACGAGGCGTATCTCATCGACTCCGGGGGGCAGTTCCTCGACGGCACCACGGACGTCACGCGCACGATCTGGACCGGCCCGTCTCCGGCGCCCCGCGAACTGCGCGAGCGGGCGACGCGGGTGATGCAGGGCCACATCGCGATCGCCACCCTGGTGTTTCCGCAAGGCGTCGCCGGCCCGCATCTCGACGCTTTCGCGCGCCGCGCGCTGTGGCAGATGGGCCTCGACTACGACCACGGCACCGGGCACGGCGTCGGCAGCTATTTGTCCGTGCATGAAGGCCCGGTGAGCCTGTCGCGGGCGGCCAAGCCGGTGCCGATCGCGCCGGGGATGATCCTGTCGAACGAGCCGGGCTTTTATTGGCCCGGCGAATACGGAATCCGGCTGGAAAATCTTCTTCTGGTGCAGCCGGCGGAACTGCCGGGAGCGGCGAAACCGTTCCTCCGCTTCGAGACCCTGACGCTGGCGCCATTCGACCGCTGGTTGCTCGACCCCGCGCTGCTCGACAGCCGGGAGCGCGACTGGCTCGACGCCTATCACGCAAGGGTGCTCGCCGAGGTGGGGCCGCAACTTGACCCCGCCGCGCACGCCTGGCTGCGCGCGGCTTGCGCCCCCCTGGCCGGCTGAGGTGCGTCTACTGGACGACGACGTTGGCCGCCTGGTTGGCCTGGGCGATCCGCATCGCTTCCGGGTTGGCGCCCTGAACGACGATGCTGCCGACGATGGCGAGGAGGCAGATCGCGGCGACGACGAAGGCGTGACGCAGGGCCTTGCGTTGCCTGACCGACAGATCGGACAGATTGGTCAGCTCGCCCGGGTACAGATCGAAATCGCCCATCTCGGATCTCCTCTCCCCGCCGCGCGGCCGTTCCGCGTTCGGCATGGGGGAAGTATCCGTCCTATGTGTCGGTGCCGGTATGAAGTGGATCACAACCCCCCCTCAACCCTCTCTCCCCAAAGCAGGGGGGGAGAGGGAGAGGGTTGAGTGGTCTCGAATGTGAGCACGCCTATGCGTACCCGGCCAACTCCCGCCACTCCGCCTCGGTCACGGTGCGGACGCCGAGTTCCGCCGCGCGGCGTGCCTTGGAGCCGGCGTCGGCGCCGAGCACCACGAGGTCGGTCTTCTTCGAGACCGTGTCCGTGACCTTGGCGCCCAATGCCTCGGCGCGCGCCTTGGCCTCCGGGCGCGACATGCTCTCGAGGCTGCCGGTGAACACCACGGTCTTGCCGGTAAGCGCGCTCTCCACCGCGTTCGCGGCGGCGGCGGGCTCGATCGTCAGGGTGGCGGCAAGCTCGTCGATGGCGGCGACGTTGCGCGGCTCGCTGAAGAACTCCGCGAGCTCCTCGGCGATGGCGGGGCCGATGCCGAGAATGCTGCCGAGCTCGCTGCGTGCCTCGGAGCCGACCGTGGTGGCGGCGAGCATCTGGGCGCGCCAGTTGTCGAAATCGTGGAAGTGATGCGCGAGCAGCCGCGCGTTCGCCTCGCCGATGCGGCGGATGCCGAGCGCGTAGATGAAGCGGTCGAGCGGGATGCGCCGCCGCGCCTCGATGGCGCGTGCGAGATTGCGCGCCGAAACGCGGCCCCAGCCTTCGCGCGCCGCGATCTCCGTTTCGCGCGCCGGCAGGCGGAACAGATCGGCGGGGCCGTGCAGCCAGCCCTCGTCGTAGAACTCGCGCACCGTCTTCTCGCCGAGCCCGTCGATGTCGAAGGCCGGGCGCGAGACGAAATGGATCAACCGCTCCACGCGCTGCGCCGGGCAGATCAGCCCGCCGGTGCAGCGCCGTACCACTTCGCCGGGCGCGCGCGCGGCGACGCTGCCGCAGGCCGGGCAATGGTCGGGGAAGATGTAGGGCACCGCGTCCTTCGGGCGACGCTCGGTGACGACTGAAACGATCTGCGGGATGACATCGCCGGCGCGTTGCAGCACCACGGTGTCGCCGACGCGGACGTCCTTGCGCGCGATCTCGTCCTCGTTGTGCAAGGTGGCGCGCGCCACCAGCACGCCGCCGACATTGATTGGTTGCAACCCGGCTACCGGCGTCAGCGCCCCGGTGCGGCCGACCTGGATGCGGATGTCCTGCAGCACGGTCGTCGCCTGCTCGGCGGGGAATTTCCACGCGATCGCCCAGCGCGGCGCGCGGCCGACGAAGCCGAGGCGGCGCTGCAGGGCGAGATCGTCGACCTTGTAGACCACGCCGTCGATGTCATAGCCGAGCCCGGCGCGCTCGGCGCCGATGCGCTCCTGGAAGGCGGCGGCCTCCTGCTCGCCGGCGATCGGTGCGGAGAGCGGGTTGACCGCGAAGCCCCATTGCTTGAGGCGCGTCAGATAGGCCGAGTGCGTCTCGGCCACCGTCTCGCTCGCCTCGCCCATCGCGTAGGCGAACAGCGACAGCCGCCGTCCGGCGGTGATGCGCACGTCGAGCTGACGCAGGCTGCCCGCGGCGGCGTTGCGCGGATTGGCAAAAATCTTCTGGCCGGTGGCGGCCTGCGCCTCGTTCAGCGCCAGGAAATCCGCCTTGGTCATGAACACCTCGCCGCGAATCTCGATCAGCGCCGGCGCGGCGCCGTGCAGCTTCTGCGGCACGGCTTGCATGGTGCGGAGATTGGCGGTGACGTCCTCGCCCTCCATGCCGTCGCCGCGCGTGGCGCCGCGCACGAAGCGGCCGTTCTCGTAGGTGAGATTGATCGACAGGCCGTCGATCTTGGGCTCGGCGACGAAGGCCAGCTTGGCGTCGGCGGCGAGGCCGAGGAAGCGGCGGGCGCGGGCGCAGAACTCGGCGAATTCGGCGGCGTCGAAGGCGTTGTCGAGCGACAGCATCGGCTGGCGATGACGCAGCTTGTCGAAGCCGCCCGCCGGCGCGTCGCCGACGCGGTTCGACGGCGAATCGGGGCGGATCAGCTCGGGAAAGCGCGCCTCGATTGCCGCGTTGCGCCGGCGCAGCGCGTCGTACTCCGCATCGGTGATGGTCGGCGCGTCCTGCTGATGATAGGCGCGATCATGCGCGGCGATCTCCTTCGCGAGCGACTCCAACTCGATGGCGGCGTCGGCCTCGGTCAGTTCCTCGATGGGGTGCGGATCGGGCACGGTGGACGCGCGCGGCTTGCGGCTCATGCGGGGGCTCCGAGCAGGTCGTCGGCGGCGGCGCGGGCGGCGTCGGTGATGGTCTCGCCGGCCAACATGCGGGCGATCTCCTCGCGCCGCGAGCTGGGGTCCAGCCGGTCCACGAGCGTTGTGGCGCGGCCTCGCGTCGCCGATTTGGCGACGCGCAGATGCGCCGCGGCGCGAGCGGCGACCTGCGGGCTGTGGGTGACGACGAGCACCTGCACGCGCTCGGCCACGCGCGCCAGACGCTCGCCGACAGCGGCGGCGGTGGCGCCGCCGATGCCGGAATCGACCTCGTCGAACACTAGGGTCGGCACCGACGAGCCGCTCGACAGCACCACCTTCAGCGCCAGCATGAGCCGCGACAGCTCGCCGCCTGAGGCGATGCGCGCAAGCGGTCCGGGCTCCTGGCCGGGGTTGGTGGCGATCAGGAAGCGCACGGTATCGGCGCCAGTCGGCCCCCAGGCGGCCTCCTCCAGCGGCGTCACCGCGACGGCGAAACGGGCCTTGTCGAGCCGCAGCGGCGGCAGTTCCTTGGCGGCGGCGCGCTCCAGCTTGGCAGCGGCGGCGGCGCGGGATTGCGAGAGCGCGGCGGCGGCGCTGCGGTACTCTTCCTTGGCGCGCGCGGCCGCCTGCTCCAGCGCGCTCACCTCGGCTGCGCCGGATTCCAGCGTCGCCAGCCGCACGCGGAACGAGGCCAGCAATTCCGGCAGCTCGACCACCGCGACACCGTGCTTTCGCGCGGCGGCGCGCAGCGCGAACAGCCGCTCCTCCGCCTGCTCCAGCAAGCGGGGATCGGCCTCGGCGTCGGTCGCCAGCCGCTCGAGCAGAGACTCCGCCTCGGCCAGCGCCTCCTCGGCGCGTTCCAGCGCGGCCGTCGCGGGGCCAGCGGGATTCTCCGCGTCCTCCGCGGCGGGTGCGAGGCGCTGCAGCACGCGGGCGGCGGCGCGCAGGGCGGCGGCGGGGCCGGAGCTCCGCCGGTCGCGCGGGGTCAGCTCGGCGAGGGCGGCGGCGATCGCCTCCGCCCGGCGCTCGCCCTGCTGCAGGCGCTTGCGCTCGGTGGCGAGGCGCTCCTCCTCATCCTCCTCGGGTGCCAGCGCGCCGAGTTCGTGCAGCGCATGGCGCAGCCATTCCTCGTCGCGCGCCGCCGCCGCGATCGCCTCGCGCGCGGCCGCGAGGGCGTCGTCGGCGGCACGCCATCCGCGCCAAGCGTCGGCGACCCCGCGGCGCAGCCCGGCGGCGACGCCGAAGGCATCGAGCAATGCCGCGTGGCTCGACGGGTCGGCCAGTCCCATTTGCTCGTGCTGACCCTGGATCTCGACCAGCAGCGCGCCGACGCGCCTCAGCAGCGCGACACCGACCGGCTGGTCGTTGACGAAGGCGCGCGAGCGGCCGTCCGCGCCGAGCACACGGCGCAGCACGATGTCGTCCTCGGCGTCGAGACCCTGCTCGCCGAGCAGCGCGATGGCGGGGTGATCGGGCGGCGGCGCGAAGCTCGCGGTGACGCTGGCCTGTGCGGCACCGGCGCGCACCAGGCCGGCATCGGCGCGTGCGCCGAGCGCCAGCCCGAGGCTGTCGAGGAGGATCGACTTGCCGGCGCCGGTTTCGCCGGTGAGCACGGCGAGTCCGGGGCCGAACGTGAGGTCCAGCCGCTCGATCAGCACCACGTCGCGGATGGACAGCGCGGTGAGCATCGGGCTGGCCCCGGAGGTCTAGGTCAGAAGATCGAGTCCCAGGCGCGCGCGAAGAAGCCCGCCTGCTCCTTGGGCCTGGCCTGCTCCCCGGTCCGCACCAGGCCGTCGTCGAGCAGCTGGTTGTAGCTGTCCTCATACCATTCGCTGCCGGGATAATTGTAGCCCAGCACCGACGCAGTCTTCCGCGCCTGGTCCTTGAGCCCGAGCAGCAGGTAGATCTCGGTCAGCCGATGCAGCGCCTCGGGAACGTGATTGGTGGTCTGGTAGTCGTCCACGACGCGCTGGAAGCGGCCGATCGCCGCCTCGTAAAGATGCTGCTTCTCATACCAGCGGCCGACTTCCATCTCCTTGCCGGCCAGATGGTCGCGCGCCAGGTCGACCTTCAATCGCGCGTCGCGTGCATAGGCGCTGTCGGGGAAGCGGTTGACCACCTCCTGCAGGGCGGCCATCGCGAGCTCCGTGCCTTTCTGGTCGCGCTGGATGTCGGCGATCTGCTCGTAGTAGTTGAGCGCGCGCAGGTAATAGGCATAAGCGATGTCGCGATGCGCCGGATGCAACTGGATGAAGCGATCCAGCGTGCCGATCGACTCCGTGTAGTGGTTCTGCAGGTACTGCGTGTAGCCCTGCATGAGCTGCGCGTTCACTGCCCAGGAGGAGTAGGGATAGTACTGCTCCACCGCGTCGAACTGGTTGTTGGCGGCGACGTAGCGCTTCTGCCCGAGCGCGTCGACGCCCTCGTTGTAGATGCGCTCGGGAGGGATCTTCGTATAGTCGACCTTCTCCTCCATATCCTCGGACTTCCCGGTCCAGGGCATGGCGGAGCGCAGTGTTTCGCAGCCGCCCAGGAGCACGAGCGAGACGAGTGCCGCGAGGCGAAGTACGGAGCGGGTTGGCATGGGGGCGGGCTGATCCTGTCTCATCGCCGCGCTTATAACACGCAGACTCCGGCGGCGAAGGGGGCCTCGCTCAGGCGGCGGCGGACAGGGCGGGGGCAGCATCGCCCACCATCCGCCAGGCCGACGCATCGGCGAACAGCGCGCGCAGCAGGCGGTTGTTCAAGGTGTGGCCGGACCGGTGCGCGACGAACCGGCCACGCAACGGCGCGCCGGCCAGCGCGAGGTCGCCCACCGCATCGAGCAGCTTATGGCGAACGAACTCGTCCGGCCGCCGCAGGCCGCCGGGGTTCAGCACGCGCGCCGAGTCCACGACGACGGCATTCGCCAGGCTGCCGCCTTGGGCGAGGCCGGCCTTGCGCAGATGCTCGATGTCGGCGGCGTCGGTGAAGGTCCGGGCCTCGGCGATCTCGCGGCGGAAGCTGTCGGCTGTCAGCCGGAGCGTGAGGGCCTGCCGGCCGATGACGGCGGCTCGGAAGTCGATCGACATCGCCATGCGGAAGCCGGGACCACCGGGACGCAGTTCGGCGAACGCCTCGCCCTCCGCGACCCGCACGGTACGCAGGATCTCGATCTCCCGGCGCGGCGCGTCCTGCTCGACGACACCCGCGCAATCGATCAGGAACACCAGCGGCGCGGCCGAGCCATCGACGATCGGCAGTTCCGGCCCGTCGATTTCGGCGATGACGTTGTCGATGCCGCAGCCCGAGAAAGCCGCCATCAGATGCTCGACGGTACCGAGTTGCGACGTGGGCTGGCCCGGCACGCCGAGCACGGTGCAGAGCCGCGTGTCGATCACCCGGTCGAAGCGGGCGGGGAAATCGAGGCCGAGATCGGTTCGGCGGAACACGATCCCGACTCCCGCCTCGGCCGGGCGCAGCGTCAACGACACGCGCCGGCCCGAATGCACCCCGACGCCGACGCAATCGATCGCGGCCTTCAACGTGCGCTGGGCGGGAAACGGGGCAGCCAAGCCGTCCATTGCGTGTTCCGGGTCCATCTAGCGACTCGGGTGCGCGGGCGGAGCCGCGACCGGGACGGAAGCTATGCGGCCTCCGCCCCGCTCGCCAGTCAATGATTGTTGCCGAATATTTCCATGTAGCACGTTGATTGTATGCTATTTACGATGACTGGCGGCGGAGGAACGCGGGGATGTCGAGCCCCATGTCCTCGCTCGCGGCCGGCCGCACCGAGGCGCGCACCGGTTCCGGCTTGGGCTCGTGCATCTGCGGCTCGGCTCGTGGCTGGCTCGGCTCGGCCGGCGGGCCGCCCGCGCCGCTCAAAGTATTGCGCAGCCGGCCCGTCACCGTCTGGAAGATGCTGCGCCGGGCCTCGGTGCCGTTGACGGGCTGGCCGTTGATCGGCGGGGGATTGCCGGCCGGCGGGCTGGCGGCGACCGTCGTGCGCGGCGCATCGGCGAACAGGCCGCCTCGCCGCGCCGCTTGCGGGACCGGCCGCGGCGCGGAGCCGGCCGGCTGCGGCGCTCCCGCGACGGCTTGGTACCGGGGCGCGCCTTGTGCGGGTTGGCCGATGGCTGGCTCCGGTGCCTGTTCGAGCACCGGGGGGGCTGCGTGGGCGGCCGGCTGCATCGCGGCTTGCCGCTGCAGCGCGACTGGTCCGGGGACGAATCCCTGCTGCGCCGCTTCCGCCTGGGCGGCTGCCTGGGCGGCCATCGCGGCCGGCATCGGGATCGGGGCGGGCATCGCGTTGCCGCCCACCGCGACGAGACGCGGGCGCTGCGCCTCGCCCATCGCCGGGCTGTCGATGCCGGTGGCGACGACCGAGACCCGCACCTTGCCCTGCAAGCCCTCGTCGATCGCCGAGCCGAAGATGATGTTGGCGTCCTCGTCGACTTCCTCGCGGATGCGGTTGGCGGCCTGATCGACCTCGAACAACGTCATGTCCTCGCCGCCGGTGATGTTGATGAGCAAGCCGCGCGCGCCGGACATGCTGGTGTCCTCGAGTAGCGGATTGCTGATCGCGGCCTCGGCGGCGCGGATGGCGCGGTTCTCGCCTTCCGCCTCGCCGGTGCCCATCATCGCCTTGCCCATCTCCGCCATCACGGTGCGGATGTCGGCGAAGTCGAGATTGACCAGGCCCGGCGCCATCATCAGGTCGGTGACGCCGCGCACGCCCATGTAGAGCACGTGGTCCGCCATCTTGAAGGCGTCCTTCCACGTCGTGCGCTCGTTCGCCATGCGGAAAAGGTTCTGGTTGGGAATGACAATGAGCGTGTCAACATAGGCCTGCAACTCCTCTATCCCGGTGTCGGCGGCGCGGGCGCGGCGACTGCCCTCGAAGCTGAACGGCTTGGTCACCACGCCGACGGTGAGGATGTTGCGCTCGCGCGCCATGCGCGCGATCACCGGTGCGGCACCCGTGCCGGTGCCGCCGCCCATGCCGGCGGTGATGAACACCATGTGCGCGCCGTCGAGATGACGATAGAGCTCGTCGGCAGCTTCCTCGGCGGCGGCGCGGCCAATCTCGGGTTTCGCACCCGCGCCGAGGCCCTGCGTGATGTGCGGCCCGAGCTGGATACGACGATCGGCGCGCGAGTGCATGAGTTGCTGCGCGTCGGTGTTGGCGACGACGAACTCCACGCCCTGCAAATTGAGCGCGATCATGTTGTCGACGGCGTTGGTGCCACCGCCGCCAACGCCGATCACGGTGATGCGGGGGGTGAAGTCGGTGTGGGTCTGCTGCGGGATGGTGAGGTTCAGGGTCATCGGGAAAGCTCCCCCCAAAGGACGGTGATACGGATGGCGGTACGGTCGCTATGGCTGGCGGTTGGCGGGTGAAGGAGCGGTATGGACATCACACGCGCTCCTTCAGGAAATTGACGAAGCGGCGGAACAGCCCGGCGGGCTGCGCCACTTCGAGGTCGAGGTCGTGCATCGTGCGGCCCTCGCCGGCGGTCCAGGCGAGCAGCCCGGCGGCGGTGGCGAAGGCGGGACCGGAGGCGCTGTCCGGCAGGCCGCGCAACCCGTGCGGCCGGCCGATGCGCACCTGACGACCGAGGATGCGCGCGGCCATCTCGCCGGCGCCTCCGAGCAGCGACGCGCCGCCGGTAAGCACCACGCGGGTTCCGGCGGCGCGCGACAGGCCGGAGCTGTCGATGCGCTCCTTTACCATCTCGAACGTCTCCTCGAGCCGTGGGCGAATGATGTTCACCACCATGCTGCGCGGCACCTTGGCGATCTGGTGCTCCTCCTCGCCGACCAGCGGGACGGGCAGCATCTCGCGGTCGTCGTCGGCGCAGGTCTGCGCGTTGCCGTACAGCGTCTTCAACCGTTCGGCGTGCGCGACCGGCGTGGAGAGCAAGCGCGCGAGATCGTTCGTGACATGCACGCCGCCCACCGGAAGCTGCGATGTGTGCAGCAGCTGCCCCTCGGCGAACACCGCCATGCCGGTGGTGCCGCCGCCCATGTCGATCACCGTGACGCCGAGTTCGCGCTCGTCATGCACGAGGGTCGAAAGTCCGGCGGCCATCGGGGCCGAGACCAGCTCGGCGATGTCGAGATCGCAGCGCGCGATGCAGGCGGCGAGGCTGCGCAGCGCGGTCGAGGCCGCGTCGACCACGTGCAGCCGCGCGGTCAGTGTGGCGCAATGCAGTCCGCGCGGATCGGCCACACCTTGCATGTCATCAACGGTGAAGGTGAGCGGCAGCGCGTGGATGGTGTCGCGGCCTTCCACCAGGGCGCGGGCACGGCCTTCATGCACCACGCGGCGAACGTCCGCCTCCTCCACCGCGCGTCCGCCGACCGGCCATTGCACGTTGAACAGCCGGCTCTCCGGCTGGCCGCAGGTGAGATTGACCGTGACCGCGCGCAGCCTGGTATCCGCCATGTCCTCGGCCTGGCCGACGCAGGCGCGGATGGCGCGCTCGGCCTCTTCGAGATCGACGATGCCGCCGCCACGCACGCCGCGGCCCTTCTGCCAGCCGAAGCCGAGCACCCGCAGCGTGCCGTCGCTTTCGGTGCGGCCGATCAGGCAGGCGATCTTGGTGGTGCCGATGTCGAGCACGCCGAACGGAGCCGTGCGCATGTTGCGCGGCCGCGACGGCTCCTCCGGCCCAGTGGGCGGGGGCGGCAGGACGCGACGTGACATGTCGTTCATCGTCTTGCTTCCCTCATGTCGGACGGCGCGGCGTGGTCGGTTGCGCGAGTGGCGGATGCGCCGCCGCAGGGTCGGGCTGCGGGCGCAGAACCAGCCGGTCGGGCAGACGCATGTCGACCACCGCGAGCGGGCGATCGAGCAGCGCGTGGTCGTGCTGCAAGGTCAGCAGCCGGTCGAGCGCCGCGACCTCGGCACCTTCCGGCAAGAGCACGTCGATGCCGCTGTCCATGTGCAGGTTCCAGCGCCGCTCGCCGATGCGCACCGCGGCGACGACGTGCGACTGCAGCGCGGGCCGCTCGGTCAGGGCGTCGAGCAGCGGGGCGGCGGCGGCGGGCGCGCCCGGGCCGACGACGAGCGGCAGATGGTCGAATTGCGCGACGTTCTGATCGGCGACGATCTGGCCGTCGCGGTCGATCAGCGCGAATTTCCCCTGGTTCTGCCACACCGCGAACGGCCGCCGCTCCTGCAAGGATACTACGATGGTGGAGGGCAGGCGGCGTTCGACCGTGGCGTGCTCGACCCAGGCCAGCGTCTCGATCCGCGCGCGCGCGGCGGCGACGGAGAAGCCGAGGATCGGCGCGCCCTTGGCGACACCGAGGGCGGCGCGCAGCAGCGGTTCCGGCGTGTTGGCGCGGCCCTCGATCGTGACGGTCTGCACGCGCAGACCGAACACCGCCGTGGCTCCGCCCAGCCGATCGCGCAGGCTGGTGAGGGTGTTGCTCGACTTGTTCGAGTGGACCAAGCCGGCGAACAGTAGCACGCAGGCGAGGCAGAACATGCTCCAGCCGAGCGGGCGCAGGAAGCGGCGGTAGCGGCGCGCGAGCAGTTTCCACCGGCCGGGCCGGTCGTTGATGCTGTTGCGCGGCAGGCGGTTCACGCGCGACATGCGGCGTTCTCCACCATCCACGCGCAGAGCCGCGAGAAGCTCATGCCGAGATGCGCCGCCTGCTCGGGCAGCAGCGAGGTTGGCGTGAGGCCGGGCTGCGTGTTGACTTCCAGCAGCACGAGGCGACCCGGCGTCTCGACCGTGTCGTCGTAGCGGAAATCGGCGCGGGAGGCGCCGCGGCAGCCGAGCGCGCGATGCGCGGCGACAGCCACCTCCATCGCACGGTCATAGGTGGCGGCGTCGATCTTCGCCGGGATGACATGGCGAGAGCCGCCCTCGGCGTATTTCGACTCGTAGTCGTAGAAGTTGTGGCTGGCGACGATCTCTGTCACCGCCAGCGCGCGCTCGCCCATCACGCCGACGGTGAGCTCGCGACCGGCGATGTACTCTTCCACCAGCGCCGCGCTTGCCGTAGCTCCAGGAGCGTGCGATCTCGA
This sequence comes from uncultured Alphaproteobacteria bacterium, assembly GCA_963795435.1. GTDB lineage: Bacteria > Pseudomonadota > Alphaproteobacteria > Acetobacterales > Acetobacteraceae > JAFKFI01. The sequence goes on along the minus strand of CAWCHV010000003.1, from coordinate 52,145 downwards.
CGCGGCGGTTGTCGCCCTGGCGCACGATCTGCACGCCGACTGACGACCCCTCGTTGATCGGCTTGACCACGTAGGGCCGCGCCATCGGGTCGGCCGCTTCGAGCTCGGGCATTTCCACCGATCGGCCGGCCGCGACGGGCAGGCCGGCGGCGGCGAACACGGCTTTTGCGGCGATCTTGTCCATCGCCAGCGCCGAAGCGCGCACGCCGGAATGGGTGTAGGGAATGCCAATCCAGTCGAGCACGCCCTGGATCGCGCCATCCTCGCCGAAGCGGCCGTGCAGCGCGTTGAACACCGCGTCGGGTTTCGGCGTCAGGGCGGCGATGACCGCGCCGAGGTCGGGGCCGACCTCGATCGGCTGCACATCGAAGCCGGCCTGACGCAGCGCCGCGATCACCTGCGCGCCGGACGAGAGGCTGACCTCGCGCTCGGCGGAGATGCCGCCGTACAGGACCGCAACGCGGGTCATTGCACCTTCTCCGGCCTACTCGCGGGGATGCCGATGCGGTGGATTTCCCATTCCAGATCGACGCCCGAGGCGGCGTGCACGCGGCGGCGGACTTCCTCGCCGAGACCTTCGAGATCGGCGGCCGTGGCGCCGCCGGTGTTGATGAGGAAGTTGCAGTGCTTCTCCGACACTTGCGCGCCGCCGCGCGTGAGGCCGCGACATCCGGCCGCCTCGATCAGCTCCCACGCCTTCATGTTCGGCGGGTTGCGGAAGGTGGAGCCGCCGGTGCGCGCGCGCACGGGCTGGCTTGCCTCCCGGTTGGCGCGAATTTCCGCCATGCGCGCGGCGATCGCCGCCTGCAAGCCGGCATGAGCGCGGAAGCGGGCGCGCACCACGACGCTTTCGGCTGGCAGACGCGCATGACGATAGGCGAAGGCGAGCGCCGCGCCGTCGAGTTGGACGATGTCGCCGGAGCGCGTGACGATTTCCGCCCAGTCGAGGCAGCCCGCGACGTCGCCGCCATAGGCGCCCGCGTTCATCGCCACGGCGCCGCCGATACTGCCCGGAATGCCCGACAGAAATTCGATCCCGGCGAGGCCGGCGGCGGCGGCGTGTTCGGCCACCGTCACGTCGAGCGCGGCGGCACCGGCGATCACGCCGTTGCGTTCGACGGCGACGGCGCCGAAACCGCGCCCGAGCCGGATCACGGCGCCGCGCAATCCGCCGTCGCGAATGATGAGGTTGGAGCAGGCGCCGATAACGTGAACCGGCACGGTGTGCGGCAGCGCGCGCAGGAACGCGGCGAGATCGGCCGTGTCGGCCGGGCGCACCAACGCTTCGGCGCCCCCGCCGGCGCGGAACCACGAGGTCGGGCCGAGCGGGGCGTCGGCCTGCACGCGCCCGCGCAAGGGCGGCAGCGCGTCGATCAGATGCGCCATCGTCGCGGCCGCGCTCATCCGCCGGCTCCCGCCACGCGCCGGCCGCCGCCGGCCTGCAACTCCGATAGTTCGGCGGGCAGGGACTGTGCCCATTGCGTGATGTTGCCGGCGCCGAGGCACACCACGAAATCGCCCGAACGCGCGATCGCGTAGACCATCTCGGCGAGGTGCTCCGGCCCGGGCAGCGGCACCACGCTGCGATGCCCGCGCGCGCGCAACCCGTCCACCAGGGCATCGCGGTTGACACCCGGCACCGGCGCCTCGCCGGCCGGATAGACGTCGGCGACGATCACCGTGCCGGCGTCGTTCATGCAGGTGCAGAACTCGGGGAACAGCGATTGCAGCCTGGAGTAGCGATGCGGCTGCACCACGGCCACCACGTCGCGCGCGCCGGCCTGCCGCGCGGCCTTCAGCACCGCGGCGATCTCCACCGGGTGATGGCCGTAATCGTCAATTACGGTGATGCCGCCGGTCTCGCCAGTCTTGGTGAAGCGGCGCTTGACGCCACGGAAGCTGGCGAGCGCGCTGCGCAAGGTGCCGTCGTCGATGTCCATCTCGATGCCGACCGCGACGGCGGCCAGCGCGTTCTGCACGTTGTGCTGCCCGAGCATCGGCAGGCGGAACGGCCCCATCCGCCGCGAGCGGTTGCGGTGCCGGTCCGTTACCGTCACCTCGAAGGTCGCGCCGAGCTTGTCGGCGACGACGCGCTCGGCGCGGACGTCGGCCTGCGGGCTGAATCCATAGGTGACGATGCGATGGTCCGACAGGCGCGGGATCATCTGCTGCACCGCCGGGTGGTCGATGCACAGCACCGCGAACCCGTAGAAGGGCACGTTGGCGACGAACTGGTCGTAGCCCGCGGTCATCGCCTCGGCGGTGCCCCAGTGGTCGAGGTGCTCGGCATCCATGTTGGTGACGACGGCGATCACGGCGGGGAGGCGCAGGAAGGTGCCGTCGCTCTCATCGGCCTCGACCACCATCCACTCGCCCGCGCCGAGCCGCGTGTTGGTGCCGTAGGCGTTGATGATGCCGCCGTTGATGACGGTGGGGTCGAGCTTGGCCGCCTCCAGCACCGCCGCGATCAGGCTGGTGGTGGTGGTCTTGCCGTGCGTGCCGCCGACCGCGACCGACCATTTGAGGCGCATCAGCTCGGCCAGCATCTCGGCGCGGCGCACCACGGGGATGAGCCGTGCGCGGGCGGCCTGGATCTCGGGATTGTCGCGCTTGACCGCGGTGGAGACGACGACGACTTGCGCGGAGCCGAGATGCGCCGCGTCGTGGCCGATGGCGACGGGAATGCCGGCCTCGCGCAGGCGGCGCACATTGGCGTTGTCGGCGATGTCGGTGCCCTGCACCGTATAGCCGAGATTGTGCAGCACCTCGGCGATGCCGGACATGCCGATGCCGCCGATGCCGACGAAGTGGATCATGCCGATGGACAGCGGCAAGGCTCTCATGCGCGCGTCTCCTGCTTCATGAGGGCCTCGACCAGATCAGCGAGACGCGCGGCGGCGTCGATACGGGCTTGCCCGCGCGCTGCGTCCGCGGCGCGAGCGAGCGTCACGGGATCGTCCAGCAACGCGGTGAACTGGGTTGCGAGGGCAGCGGAGGTGAAACCCGGCTGCGGCATCACCCAGGCCGCGCCGGCGTCGGCGAGCGCGCGCGCGTTGGCGCTCTGATGGTCGTCGATCGCGCCGGGCAGCGGCACCAGGATGGCCGGGCGGCCGGCCACCGCGAGCTCCGCGACGGTGGACGCGCCGGCGCGCGCGACGACGATGGAGGCGGCGGCGAGGCGTTCCGCGACGTCGGGAAAAAAAGTCGCGAGCTCGGCGGCGACCCCGGACGCGGAGTAGGCGGCGCGTACGCGCTCCAGGTCCTCGGGTCGGCATTGCTGCACGACGGACAAGCGCGCGCGCAATCCGTCGGGCAGTGCGCCAAGCGTCGCCGGCACCACATCGCTGAACACGCGCGCGCCGAGGGAGCCGCCGAGCACCAGCAAATCGATGGCATCGCGCGGCGGCGTGTAAGGGCGGTCGGCGATCGCGGCGATCGCCGCTCGTACCGGGTTGCCGGTGAGCACCGTCTGCGCCGTCTCGGGCACGCGCTCCGTGGTCTCGAAGCTCAGTGCGACCGCGGTTGCCTGAAAGGCGAGGAAACGGTTGGCGCGGCCGAGTACGGCGTTCTGCTCGTGCAGGATGACCGACGGGCGGCGGCGTAGCAGCCGCGCCCCGAGCGTCGGCGCAACCGACGGGTAGCCACCGAACCCGACCACGGCGGCGGCGTCGATCCGCGCCAGGATGGCGCGTGCCTGCGCGACACCGGCGGCGAGCGCCGCCGCCGCCCGCGCTCCGCGCAGCGCCCCGCGACCGGCGATACCGGCGCCGCGCAGCACGTACCGCTCGCGCCCGGCGAAGACCGGGCTGGCGAGCCCGCCCGAGCGCGCGTCGGTCATCAGCGCGATCCGCTGGCCGCGCGCGGCGAGTTCGGCCGCCAGCGCCTCGGCGGGGAAGAAGTGCCCGCCGGTGCCGCCCGCGGCGATGACGATGGGTCGGACCACCGGGCCCCTCACGGCACGTCGCCATGATGCCGCCGCCGGGTCAGCGCCAGCAGCATCCCGATGCCGAGCGCCACGGCCAGCACCGACGACCCGCCATAAGAGATGAACGGCAACGTCATGCCCTTGGTCGGGATCAGGTGCAGCGTGGAGGCCATGTTGACGAACGCCTGCAGCCCGAAGCCAGTGACAAGGCCGGTGGAGGCGAGCACGACGAACAGGTCGGGCTCCTTCAGCAGCCGCAGCAAGCCACGCAGCACGATGAAGGCGAACAGCATGGCGATGACGAGGCAGACGATCATGCCGAATTCCTCGCCCGCGACGGCGTAGACGAAATCGGCGTGCGCGTCGGGCAGCACGTCCTTGACGTGGCCCTCGCCCGGCCCGCGCCCGAGCAAACCGCCATTGCCGAACGCCTCGAGCGCGGTCGTCACCTGATAATGGTCGCCCGCCGCCGGATCGAGGAAGCGTTGAACGCGGCTCTGCACGTGCGGGAACAGTGTGTAGGCGCCGACCGCTGCACCACACAGGCCGAGCAGTCCGACGCCGACGAAGGCGAGGTTGAGGCCGGCGACATAGAGCTGCGCGAAGAACACGGCGGTGACGACGGCGAGCATCCCGATGTCGGGCTGCGACTTGAGCAGCAGCACGATCAGCACGAATACGCCGACGGCGAGCGACATGCCGGGGAAACGCGGCGTGCGGCGTCCCTCGCTGATCAGCCACGCGGCGACCACGGCGAAACAGGGTTTCAGGAACTCGCTCGGCTGCAAAGAAATCCCGGGCAGCGCGATCCAGCGTCGGGCACCCTTGATCTCGACACCGATCACCATCGTCGCGGCGGTGAACACGAGGGCGACGATGCAGCCGACGATCGCGAGGCGGCGGATTTCGCGCGGCGAGAGCAGCGACACCGCGACGACAACCGCGCCGGCAAGCGCGAGAAAGAGCACCTGCTTGAGGATGAACATGTCACGCGACTGGCCGATGCGCTCGGCGACGGCGGGCGAGGCGGCAAGCATCATCACGTAGCCGAAGCCGATCAGCGTGGCGCAGGCGGCCAAAGTCCAACGGTCGACCGTCCACCACCAGCGCCCCAGGGTCGAGTTGTCGGCGCGCGACAGGGCCATCAGGCGGCCCTCCCACGAGCGAGACGCGCGACGAGTTCGACGAAACGATCGCCGCGCCCGTCGAAGCCGCTGAACTGGTCGAAGCTCGCGCAGGCGGGCGAGAGCAGCACGACAGGAGCGTCGTTCGCGCGCGCAGCGGCGAGGGCGGCGGGCACGGCGGCGTCGAGCGTCCGGGCGATCGTGTGCGGCACGCCGTGCGCCGCCAGTGTCGCGGCCAGCGCGGGCGCGTCGCGGCCGATCAGCAGCGCGTGGGCGATGCGCGGGAACAATGGGGCGAGCGGTTCGATGCCGCCTGTCTTGGCGATGCCGCCGGCGATCCAGACGAGACGGTCGTAACAGCCGAGCGCGCGGGATGCGGCGTCGGCGTTGGTCGCCTTGCTGTCGTTGACGAACGCGATGCCGTCCACGGTCGCCACACGCTGCTGACGGTGCGGCAGGCCGGGGAAGCTGGCGATGCCGTGCGCGATGGCGTCGTCGGCGAGGCCGAGCGCGCGCGCTATCACGATCGCGGCGGCGGCGTTCTGGGCGTTGTGAGCGCCGGGGAGGGTGGGCGACCCCCTCACCCAACCCTCTCCCCCAAGGGGGAGAGGGCTTTTATTCTCCCTCTCCCCTGATTGGGGGAGCGGGCCGGGGTGAGGGAGTGTTGCCCCAGACACCGTCACCACGCGCCCCGGCCGCTTGCGCCGCCACTCCGCCATCGCGCGCGAGCCGGCATCGTCGACGCCGATCACCGCGAGATCCGCGTCACGCTGCCGATCGAAGATGGCGCGCTTCGCCGATGCGTAGCCGGCCATGTCGACATGGCGATCCAGGTGGTCGGCGCTGAGGTTGAGCATCGCCGCCGCATCGAAGCGAAGCGTCGCGATTCGCTCCAACATGTAAGATGACATCTCCAGCACGTAGACGCCGGAATCCGGCAGCAGCGGCAGCGCGAGGGCGGCCGGCCCAAGATTGCCGCCGGCCGCGACGCGCTCGCCCGCCGTCTGAAGAATGTGCGCCAATAGCGCTGTGGTCGTTGACTTCCCGTTGGTGCCGGTGATGCCGACGAAACGTGCCTTAGAGCCGGCGCGGCGCACCGCCTGGAACAGCAATTCGGCATCGGAAAAAATCGGCACCCCGGCGGCGAGCGCGCGCGCGGCGGCGGGATGCGGTGCCGGGAAGCGGTGCGGGATGCCGGGCGAGAGCACCAGCGCGTCGAACTCAAACGCTTCCTCCGCCGCCGGATCGCATACTGCCACCCCAGCCGCGAACGTCGCGTCGCGGTTTGCCGGCGCGTCGTCCCAGGCCGTCACGTCGGCGCCCATCGCGGCGAGCGCCCGCGCGGCAGGCAGGCCGTTTCGGCCGAGACCCACCACGGCGTAGCGCCGTCCGGCGAACAGGTCTGGCGGAAAACCGGTCATCGGATCTTCAGCGTGGCGAGGCCCGCCAGCGCGAGGATCATCGAGATGATCCAGAAGCGGATGACGATGGTCGGCTCAGCCCAGCCCTTCTTCTCGAAATGATGGTGCAGCGGCGCCATGAGGAAAACGCGCCGGCCGGTGCGCTTGTACCAGAACACCTGGACGATGACGGAGACGGTCTCCAGCACGAACAATCCGCCGACGATCAGCAGCACGATCTCGTGCTTGGTCGCCACCGCCACCGCGCCGAGCGCGCCGCCCAATGCGAGACTGCCGGTGTCGCCCATGAACACCGCCGCCGGAGGCGCATTGTACCAGAGGAAGCCGAGTTCGGCGCCGACCAGCGCCGAGAGGAACACGCACAACTCGCCCGCGCCGGGCACCGGATTCAATTGCAAGTAGTCGGCGAAGATGCGGTTGCCGACGAGATAGGCGATCAGAGCGAACACGCCGGCGGCGATGATGGTCGGCACGATCGCCAGCCCGTCGAGCCCGTCGGTCAGGTTCACCGCGTTGGAGCTGCCGAGCATCACCAGCATCCCGAACACCGGAAAGAAAACCCCAAGTGGGATCAGCACTTCCTTGAGCACGGGAATCGACAGGCTGGTGCCGAGCGGGCCGCGCGTGGTGTAGGCGATGGCGGCGGAGGCGACCAGGCCGATCACCGCCTGCGCGATGAGCTTGGTGCGGCCCGAGACGCCACGATGGTTGCGCTTGGCCAGCTTCACGTAGTCGTCGGCGAATCCGAGCGCGCCGTAGCCGAGTGTCACGAACAGCACCGCCCACACGTAGGGATTGCGCAGATCCGTCCATAGCAACGTCGACGCGGTGAGCGCGAACAGGATCAGCACGCCGCCCATCGTCGGCGTGCCCTTCTTCTCGATGATGTGGCGCTCCGGTCCGTCGAGCCGGATCGGCTGGCCCTGGCGCTGCACCGATTTCAGCCAGCGGATCACCACCGGGCCGAACACGAAGCTGACCAGCAGCGCGGTCAGGCAGGCCGCACCCGAGCGGAACGTGATGTAGCGGAACAGGTTGAACAGGAAGAACTGGTCGGCCAGCGGGCGGAACAGGTTGTAGAGCATCAGCGCGTCTCCGCGTTGGTCTCGATGGCGGCGACGACGAGCTTCATCCGGCTACCCAGACTCCCCTTAATCAAGATCGCGTCGCCGGGCGCGAGGGCTCCGGCGACGATCGGCGCGAGCGCGGCCGCATCGGGCGCGTGCGCGCCCCGGATCGCGGGTGGCACCGCGTCGAACAGGATTTTCGCCAGCTTCCCGCAGGCGAACAGCCGGTCGGCGGCCGCGATGACGTCCGGCGCGAGCGAGGCGTGCTCGGCGGGGCCCTCGGCGCCGAGTTCCAGCATATCCCCGAGCACGGCGATGCGGCGTGTCGCGGGCTGCAGGCGGAGCACGGCCAGCGCGGCGCGCACCGAAGCGGCGGAGGCGTTGTAGCTCTCGTCGAGCAGCATCGCATCCCCGCCGGCAAGCGCGATGCGACGTCGCGCGCCTCGGCCGGCGACCGGCGCGAAGCCTTCCAGCGCCCGTGCCCCGGCGCCCAAATCAGCCCCGAGCGCGCCGGCGGCGGCGAGCGCGGCGACCGCGTTCATCGCCATGTGGCGGCCCGGCGCGGGCAGGCGAAAGCGCAATTCCTGGCCGGCGACCCGCGCCGCGACGTCGGTTCCCTCGGCATCCGGTGCGGCCGACAGTAGCCGGGCGTCGGCCTTGTCTCCCGTGCCGAAGGTGACGACCGGCCGGCCGGCGGCGGCGGCGCGCAGGCGGTCGAGGAGCGGCGTGTCGGCGGGAAGCACGATGGCGCCGTCCGGTTTCAGCCCCTCGGCGATCGAGCCTTTCTCGTCGGCGATCGCCTCGATGCCGCCAAGATGGCCGACATGCGCGCGCTCGACGGACGTGACCAGCGCGACGTGCGGCGCGGCGAGGCGGGCGAGGGGGGCTATCTCGCCGGCATGGTTCATGCCGATCTCGGCGACGCAGAACGCGGCGCGCGGCGGCAGGCGGGCCAGGGTGAGCGGCACGCCCCAATGGTTGTTGTAGGAGGCCTCGGCCGCATGGGTGCGGCCCTGCGTGGCCAGGATAATCCGCAGCATTTCCTTGGTGGTTGTCTTGCCGACGCTCCCGGTGACGGCGACCAGCCGGCCGGTGAAGCGGGCGCGGGCGAAGCGGGCCAGCGCACGGAGCGCCTTCAGCGTGTCGCCGACGGCGAGCAGCTTGGCGTCGTCGGGCAGGTCGGGGAGCTGCTTGTGGACGAGCGCGCCCGCCGCGCCGCGCGCCAAGGCGTCGGCGACGAAGGCGTGACCATCGCGGTTTTCTCCCGCCAGCGCCACAAACAGGTCGCCGGGCCGGACGGTGCGGGTATCGATGGACAGGCCTTTCGCCGTGAACGGGACGCGGAGCGTGCCATTCGTAGCGCGGATCAGGTCAGCGGGAGTCCACAGCCGGGTCACTCGGCGACCCCCTCACCCAGCCCTCTCCCCCAAGGGGGAGAGGGCTTTGTCTTCTCCCTCTCCCCCTCGGGGGAGAGGGCCGGGGCGAGGGGGTCGCTGCCAGCGAGGCGACGGATTACCCCGACATCATCGAACGGCACCACCACGCCACCGATCGTCTGGCCCTGCTCGTGTCCCTTGCCGGCTACCGCGAGCACGTCGCCGGGGGCGAGCGCGCCGAGGGCTGTCTCGATCGCCCGTGTCCGGTCGCCGATCTCGGTTGCACCGGGGCAGGCGGCGAGGATCGCGGCGCGGATCGCGGCGGGATCCTCGCTACGCGGGTTGTCGTCGGTGACGATCACGCGGTCGGCCAGGCGGGCGGCGACATCGCCCATCAGCGGACGTTTTCCTCTATCGCGGTCGCCGCCGGCGCCGAACACCACATGCAGGCGACCGGCGGTGTGCGGGCGCAGCGCGGCGAGCAGCCGCTCCAGGGCGTCGGGCGTGTGGGCGTAGTCGACATAGGCCGCCGCGCCGTTCGGCAGACGTGCCGCCAATTCCATGCGGCCGCGCACGCCGGTCAGGCGAGGCAGCGCGTCGAGCACGCCGCGCCCGCCGGTGGCCAGCGCCAGGGCGGCGGCCAGCATCACGTTGTCGGCCTGGAAGCGGCCGGGCAGGGCGAGCGGGACGACCTGGCGCCTGCCCTCGACCTCGAACTCGATCTCCTGCCCGTCGGGGCGCGGTTCGACCCGCAGGAGGCGGAGCGCCGTGCCGGCTTCGCCGACGACGCGCAAATCCAACCCACGACGATGGGCGATCTCGCGCAGCGCATCGAGCGTGGCGGCGTCGGTATCGCTCGCCACCGCCGGGCTGCCGGCAGGCAGGAGGTCGGCGAACAGGCGCAGCTTGGCGGCCCGGTAGGCGTCGAGGGTGCCGTGATAGTCGAGATGGTCGCGCGTCAGGTTGGTGAAGCCCGCCGCCGTCAGCCGCACGCCGTCGAGCCGGAACTGGTCGAGCCCGTGCGAGGAGGCCTCGATGGCTGCGTGTTCGATCCCCGCGCGCGCCAGGCGGGCGAGGATTTCGGCGAGGGCGACCGGATCGGGCGTGGTCAGGCCGGGGCCGGCGTCGAAGCCCGGCGCGATCAGGCCGAGCGTGCCGAGGCTGGCTGCTTGCTGGCCACCGAGCGCCCAGATCTGGCGCAGGAACTCGACCGTGCTGGTCTTGCCGTTGGTGCCGGTGACGGCGACAACCGTCGCGGGCTGCCGGCCGGCCAGGGTCGCGGCGAGCTGCGCGAGGCGGCGGCGCGGCTCGGGATCCTCTATCAGCGGGCGCGGCGGCACGCCGGGCGGCCAGTTCGTGCCGTTTGGCGCGAGCACGGCGGCGGCGCCGCGCGACACCGCCTCGGCGATGAAGGCGCGGCCGTCGCGTGACGATCCGGGCGCGGCGCCGGGCAGGGCGGCGAACAGGAATCCGGGACCGACCTCGCGGCTGTCGGCGGTGATCCCCGAAACGTCGACCTCACCGGCGCGCAGCCAAGCGGCGGGCCGCGACGCGCGGCCCGAGAGTTCGGGGATGTCCCGGATCATGTCAGCGAGCCGCAACGGCTGGGACCGCGTGCGCGCCGCCCATCGGGGTCACTTCGAGGCGGGCTTCGTGCCGCAGATCGCGCAGGGACTTCGGGGCGGGCGGCTGTGAGACCGGTGTGCCGGTTTGCGCCTTGGGCGAATTGCCGATCATCACCGATGCGCGACCGGCGCCGGCCGGCCGTCCCGGTTGCAACGGAATATAGAGCGCCTGCTGGATCGCCTCCTTGTCGTCGAGGTCGGGCAGCATTCCGAGCATCGGCCCGATCCGCGCGATCACTCGGCCGGCGGCGGGGGCGGCGACCCAGCCGGCGGTCGCGTAGCCGTGCGTGCTGGCGTTGGCGTGCGGCTCGTCGAGCATCGTGTAGACGGCGTAGCGCGGCGCGTTCATCGGAAAGACGCTCATGAACGCGGCGACGTTGGAGTGTTTCTTATAGCCGTGCGCGCCCACCTTCTCCGCCGTGCCGGTCTTGCCGCCGGGATAGTAGCCCGGCACCTCGGCGCTCTTGCCGAAGCCGTCCGTGACGACCAGCCGCATCAGCTTGCGCAGCGTGTCCGACGTGCTCTGCTGCATGATCCGCGTGCCGCGCGGCGCAGCGCCCGGCGGCTCGGCGAGGATGGTGGGTTGGAACATGTAGCCGCCATTCGCGATGACCGCCGTGCCGCGCACCACATGCAATGGCGAGATGGCGATGCCGTGACCAAAGCCAACGGTCATCGTCACGACCTCTTTCCAGTTCGCCGCCGCCGGGACGATGGGCCGGCCGGCTTCCGGCAGCTCGATGCCGATGCGGTCGAACATGCCCATGGTGCGCAACCACGCGCGCTGGCGCTCGCCGCCCACGGTCTGCGCGATATGCGCGGCGCCGAGATTGGAGGAGTAGGCCAGCACCTCCGGCAGATAAAGCCAGCGGTGCTTGCCCTCGAAATCGGTGATGGTGAAGCGGCCGATATGGATCGGCCGGGAAGCGTCGAACTCGTTCCAGATGTTGACGATGCCGCTGTCGAGCGCCATCGCGGCGGTCTGCAATTTGAACGTGCTGCCGGGCTCGTACATCCCAGTCACCGCGCGATTGAACCGATCGTCGGCCGGAGTGGCGCCCACGTTGTTGGCGTCGTAGTCGGGCAGGCTGACCATCGCCAGCACCTCGCCCGTATGCACGTCCATCACGATGCCGCAGGCGCCGATCGCCTGGAAATCCTCCATCGCCTTCGACAGCTCGTCGCGCATCACCGCCTGCACGCGGACGTCGATCGAGAGTCGGAGGGGGGCCGGGTCGGTGCGTAGCTGCTCGTCGAACTGGCGCTCCACGCCGGCAACCCCGTGGCCGTCCACGTCCACGCCGCCGAGCACCTGGGCGGCGGTGCGGCCCATCGGATAGCGGCGGCGCTCGGTCTGCTCGAAATAGACGCCGGGGATGCCCAGCGCGTTGATGCGCAGCTGCTCGCGCGGCGCGAGCTGCCGGGCGAGATAGACGAACTGCTTCTCCTCCGACAACCGCTTGCGGACCTCTTCCTCGTCGAGCCGCGGCAAGACCTGCTTGAGCTTGTGCGCGGCATCCGCCGTGTCGATCATCTCGCGCGGGTTGGCGTAAAGCGCCGCCGTCGGGAGCGAGATCGCCAAAATCTCGCCGTTGCGGTCGGTGATCATCGCGCGCCGCGCCCGGGGGCCGGAGTCCTGCAGCTTGGGCGAATCGAAGAGCTGCGCGATCGGCTTCTCCGGCCGGTGCGGCGGCAGCGGCTGGACAATGGTGGCGTCCGCGAGCTTCAGCACCACGGCGAGGAACAGCAGCGCGAAGCCGAGCGCGGAAAACACCAGGCGCGAGCGCGTCTTCTCCATCGCCGCGCGGCGTTTGAGGTCGGGGGCGGTGACGCGCACCGTCTCCATGCGCGGCACGGCGGCGTCACGCGGGGCGCCGAAGCGACGCGCGGGCGAACCGGGCGGCGGCGTTTCCGGCGGCGGGGGATCGAAATCGTCGGTCATGGCGGGTCAGCCGCCGCCGCCGGTGGTGGTGAGCGGCTGGAAGGGCACCGGCGGCGCGATGGCCGAGCGCGAGATGCCAAGCACGGACGTGACCGCCGGCGCCGGCGCGGCGACGGGCGTGTAGGCGGCGACCGGAGAGATCGGCCGGGGCACCGTCGCCATCACCCGGGTGATCACCGAGCGGGTCTCGGCCGTCGCCACGCGCGGCGGCGGCTCGTGCCGGCGCTCCGGTGGACGCGGGGCGACGGTCGCGACCTTGACCGGCAGGACGGATGACGGGCGCGGCACAACGGCCTCCCGGCGCGGGGGCTCGGTGCGGGGCAGCGCGGCGTGCGGCGGCTCGGAGCGCGATTCCGGGATGGACGCCACCTTCGCGGGCTCGGGCTCCGGCACGCCGTTGGCGACCGGGGTGTTCTCGTCCATCGCCGGCGGCGGCGCGGCGTCCGGCGCCTTCACCGGCGGCAGGCGCTTGTCGAGTTCGGCCATCGAGGTGAACTGGCCGGGTGTCACCGTCTTGAGGGTGAGAAAACGGTCGGCGAGCTGGGCCAGGCGCTCGGGGTCGTTCTGCAGGGTCCACTCGGCGCGCAGCACGCCGATGCGTTCGCGCGCCGCTTCGGTGGCGTGGATCGTGTTGGTGATGTCGCGGTCGAGCAGCTGCACGCGGTGCTTGGCTTGATACAGATACAGGCCGGACGCGCCCGCCAGGACCATGCAGACGCAGGTGAAGGGGCGGATCATGCGAGGGCCTTGGTTGCAAACGACGACGGAGCGGCGGCGAGGCATTCGAGGGCGCGCAGCCTCGCACTGCGGGCGCGCGGATTGGCGGCGGTCTCGGCCGCGCCGGGGCGCAGCGCCTTCGGGGTGAGCAGGCGGAAGCGCGGCGCCAGGCGGGCGCCGCCGAGCCCGCGCGGATCGTGGCGCGACGGCGACGGCGCGCGGCCGGCGGCCTCGCCCATGAAGCGCTTCACGATGCGGTCTTCGAGCGAGTGGAACGCCACGACGACCAGCCGCCCGCCGGGGCCGAGCAATTCGGCGGCCTGCGACAGTGCGCGCGCGATCTCGCCGAGCTCGTCATTCACGCGGATACGCAGCGCCTGGAAGCTGCGCGTCGCCGGGTCGATGCCCGAGCGATCCGTCGGCACGACCGAGCGGATGATCGAGGCGAGCCGGCCGGTGGTCTCGATCGGCCCCGCGGCGCGCGCGGCGACGACGGCGCGGGCGATGCGGCGGGAGCGACGCTCCTCGCCGAACGCGAACAGGACGTCGGCCAGCTCCTGCTCGGGCAGCGTGTTCACGAGGTCGGCGGCGGTCGGCCCGGCGCGGCCCATCCGCATGTCGAGCGGCCCGTCCGCGCGGAAGCTGAATCCGCGCGCCGGATCGTCAAGTTGGTAGGAGGAAACGCCAAGGTCGAGCACGACCCCATCGAGCGACGTCACGCCGGATTCGGACAACAGGGAAAGTAGGTTTCCAAAACTTCCCTGCAACAAATGCAGCCGTCCCGGAAAGCGCGCGGCGAGAGTGGCACCCCGCGCGATGGCGTCGGGGTCGCGATCGATCGCCCAGAGCGTGCAGGAGGCCGCGCCGAGGATCGCGGCCGCGTAGCCGCCGCCGCCGAACGTGCCGTCGAGATACGTCCCGCCCGCACGCGGCGCGAGCGTTTGCAGCACCTCGGCGAGCATCACCGGGAGATGGTCGTGCTCGCTCATGGCGCGCATCTCTTGGCGCGCATCTTATGGCGTGCTCCGGGGCGGGTTGCCCGGCAGGGTCAAGCCGCCGGCACGGGCGCGCTCGCGCGCCTCCGTCCGACGGCGCTCGGCGGCGGCGGGTTCCCAGATCTGGAAGGTGCGGCCTAGGCCCATGAACACGACGGCATCCCTGAGCCCGGCATGGGCGGTGAGCTGTTCCGGCAGGACGATGCGTCCCTCCTTGTCCGATTCGGCTGGGAAGGCGTCGGCATACAACGCGGCGGCGAGGTCGTCATGGTCCTCGCTGAACAGATCGAGGCGATCGAGCGGGGTCGCCAGCGATTGGAACACCGCGGCGGGCCAGCCCTCGATGCAGGCGTGCTTGTGCGACGGGCGCAGCACCAACTGCGGCCCGGAGAGGCCGGACGCCTCGGCATGAGCACGCAAAGCCGCGCGGAAGGGCGCCGGGACCGAGACCCGGCCCTTGGCGTCCAACCTGTTCTGGTGCGTGCCCAGGAAGTGGGTCATCCGGCCCGGCGGCCCTCCATCGCTCGCGCTGCTGTCGTACCCGCGGGCGGTCGCCTGAGCCCTTGGGATAACATGGGATAACATGGGATAGCATGGGCGTCAAAGGGAATCGCCTGGGACTACTTGCGGCGGGCCAGAATTTTTCCGCTGGGATCAAAGGGTTAACGGCTTCGGTTGGAGGCGGCTAAACCTGCCCAAGACACGGCAAGTATTCGCGTTTTGTTCCTGTGGAGAACCTAGTGGATATCGGATCGCAAACGCGAAAGGGAGACGGCGCCAGACGGCCTGTAAGCCGGGTTCTGTCCGCGCTCGCCGTATCGCTACGACGGGCGCGGGACGGCCATTCCTCTGGGACGCGCCTCGCGGCGCGCCTCGCGCGACCAACCCGGGCGACGGGGCGGGAATGCCCTCGCGACAGCCCGGCGGATCGCTCCGCCCGGCCTCGCCGGTCGCCCCTATTCGGTCTTGCTCCCGGTGGGGTTTGCCCTGCCGCCCCTGTTACCAGGGGCGCGGTGCGCTCTTGCCGCACCGTTTCACCCTTGCCGGCGGGGGACGAACCCTTGCGCCGGCGGACTGTTCTCTGTGGCACTTTCCCTGGGGTCGCCCCCGCCGGCCGTTAGCCGGCACCGCATTCCCGTGGAGCCCGGACTTTCCTCCAACACGTTCACGCGCGGGCTTCCGCCCGACGCTCTCGCGTCAGCGGCCGTCCGGCCGTCTGGCGGGGGTGAGATGCGCGCCGACCCCCCCGCGAGTCAACTTGCAGGAAGGCTGATTTTGTGCGTGAAAGACGCGATCCTGACGGAAGTGAACCGATGTTGACCGAAATCGAGATCGACGACGAGCTGATCGCCGAGATCGGGCGGAGGACCGGCCTTACGACGGAGGCAGCTGTCGACGCGGCGCTCAAGCTGCTGTTGCGGCTGGAGCGACAGAAGGACATCCTTGAGCTTGCCGGCAGGGTTCACTGGGATTGCCCGGATACGGATTGATCGGATGACCCTGCCGACATATGCCGTAATCGGCTCGTTCAGTCCTCGCGTTGACAGAGCCGAGCCACGCCGAGCAGGCGGGCGAGGGTGCCGGAATCGGCTTGGCCGGTGATGCCCTCGGGGCGCCAGTGGCGCTGGAAGGCGCGGAGCACGGTGGACAGGGCGGGGTCGAGGGCGCCCTCGGGGGCGACGCGATAGCCGATGTCGGCGAGCGCGCGGCGCACGTCGCGCAGGTTCGCCGCGTCGCGCACGGCGCCGCCGGTGCCGAGGTCGGGCACGCCCTCGGGCCACAGCCCGACGCCGTTCATGGCGAGCTGCTCCCAGTCGAATTTTTCCCCAGGATCCTCCTTGCGGTCGGGGGCGACGTCGCTGTGGCCGACCGCGTTGCGCGACGGGATCGGATGGCGGGCGAGGATCGACAGGCACAGATCGCACAGCGCCGCGACTTGCAGGATGGGAAAATCCCGGTAGCCCCATTCGTGGCCGGGGTTGACGATCTCGATGCCGATGGAGCGGCCGTTGAGCTCGCTGGCACCGCGCCAATAGGAGATGCCGGCGTGGAAGGCGCGGCGCTCCTCCGGCACGAGGCGCCAGATCGCGCCGTCCTCCTCGACGACGTAGTGCGAGGACACCCTGGCCTCCGGGTCGCGCAGCCGGTCGATCGCCTCCCGTGCCGATTTCATGCCGGTGTAGTGCAGGATCAGCATGTCGATCGGCACGCCGGCCGGGCGGTCGTCCTGGTTCGGGCTGGGCAGGTCGCGAATGTGGAGGCTCACGGTCGGGCGGGACTCACAGGCCTCGCTCGCGCTTGATGCGGTCCCAGGCGGCGTTGATCCGCGCAACCTTCTCACCGGCGCGGTCGATGAACTCCTTCGGCACGCCGCGCGAGGCGAGGCTGTCGGGGTGGTTCTCGCGCATCAGCTGCTTCCAGGCGGCGCGGAGCTGCTCGTCGGTGGCGGAGCGGGTGACGCCGAGCACGCCATAGGCGTCGGGCTCGTCCGATGGCGGCCGGCGCGGCAGGGCGCCCCGTGCGCGGTCCCACGCGGATTGGTCGAGGCCGAAGCCGCGATGGACGCGCGACAGGAAGTCGAGCTCGGCGCCGTTCACCGGACCGTCGGCGCGGGCGATTATGAAGAGGGCGGCGAGCACGTCCTCCAGCACGCCCCGATTGTCGGCGAACGCCTCGCCGAGCTGATCGGCATAAGGGACAAAACTGTCACCGCTCTCGCGCGCCTGGTCGAACAGCCGGCCGATATCGCGCACCGATTCGGGCGGGATGCGGAACTGGCGCTTGAAGGCGTCGATCTCCGCGCGCTTCACCGGCCCGTCGCATTTGGCGAGCTTGGCGGCGAGCACCACCACGCTGATGGCGAAGAGCTGGTCGCGCTGCCCGAGCAGGGCCGCCATCCGTGCCGGGCTGAAACCCAGCTCGCCCAGGCGCATGTTGGGCATGACGCCGCCATCAGCAGCGTGGCCGAGGGCGGCGCCGAGCACCGCGCCGAACGGCCCGCCCATCGCGAACCCGGCGACGCCGCCGATGATCTTGCCCCAATAGCTCATGGCTCTCGGTCCATCGGTCCCCTCTATCATGCGGAGGTTTACGGCGGCAAAACACCTGCGCATCCTCGGCCGCTTTCTCTGCCGCTCTCTCCGTCGCTTTTTCTGGGGGCTTTGAACGACGATGACAGGCTGGCAGTTCTGGATCGACCGCGGGGGCACCTTCACGGACATCGTCGCCCGTGATCCCGAGGGGCGCCTGTCCACCAGTAAGCTGCTGAGCGAGAACCCCGGCCGCTACCGGGACGCCGCGATCGCCGGCATCAAGATGGCGCTCGGGGTGGCGGCCGATGCTCCGATCCCATCCGGAACCGTGGAAGCGGTGAAGATGGGCACCACCGTTGCCACCAACGCGCTGCTGGAGCGGCGCGGCGAGCGCACCTTGCTGGTGGTCAATTGCGGCTTCGCCGACGCCTTGCGCATCGGCAACCAGGCCCGCCCGCGCCTGTTCGACCTAGAGGTCCGGCTGCCGGCGCTGCTGCACGAGGGGGTGGTGGAGGTGGCCGGCCGAGTTGGGGTGGACGGAGCGGAAATCGAGCCGCTCGACGAGGCGGCGGCGCGGGCGGCCTTCGCGGAGGCCCGAGCGGCGGGGATCGGCGCCTGCGCGATCGTGCTGATGCACGCCTGGAAATACCCGGATCACGAGCGGCGGCTCGCGGCACTGGCGCGCGAGGCGGGTTTCGCCCAGGTCTCAGCCAGCCACGCGGTCAGTCCGCTGCTGCGGCTGATCCCGCGCGGCGATACCACGGTGGTCGACGCCTATCTCTCGCCGATCCTGCGCCGCTACGTCGATCACGTGGCGAGCGAGCTCGAGGGTGTGCGGCTGTTCTTCATGCAGTCGAATGGCGGGCTGGCCGAGGCGCACAGCTTCCAGGGCAAGGACGCAATCCTGTCCGGTCCCGCTGGGGGCATCGTGGGGGCGGCGCGCACGGCGGCGATGGCCGGGCTCGACCGCATCATCGGCTTCGACATGGGCGGCACCTCGACCGACGTGGCGCTGTATGCCGGCGGGTTCGAGCGGGCGTTCGAGACCGAGGTGGCGGGTGTCAGGATGCGCGCGCCGATGATGGCAATCAACACGGTCGCGGCGGGTGGCGGTTCGATCCTGCATTTCGACGGCGCGCGGCTGCGCGTGGGGCCGGACAGCGCGGGCGCCGATCCCGGCCCGGCCTGCTACCGGCGCGGCGGTCCGCTGACGGTGACGGACGCGAATGTGTGTCTCGGCAAGATCCAGCCCCGGCATTTCCCGCCGATCTTCGGTCCCGAGGGCGACCTGCCGCTCGATGCCGTGATTGTAGAGGAGAAGTTTGCGGCGCTGGCGGAGGAAATCGCGGCGGCGACGGGCGAGCGGCGGGAGCCCCGGGCGGTGGCGGAGGGCTTTCTCCGCATCGCGGTGGCCAACATGGCCAACGCGATCAAACAGGTCTCGGTGCAGAAGGGCCACGACGCGACCGGGTTCGCGCTGGCCTGTTTCGGCGGGGCGGGCGGCCAGCACGCCTGCCTCGTCGCCGACGCGCTGGGCATGGAGACGGTGTTCATCCACCCCTTTGCCGGCGTGCTGTCAGCCTATGGGATGGGGCTGGCCGATCAGGCGGTGCTGCGCGAGCAGGCGGTGGAGATCCCGTTTGACACGGCGGCGATGCTGGCCCTGGAAGAAACGGCGACGCGGCTCGGCGAGGCGGCGGAGGCCGCGCTCGTCGCGCAGGGGGCGGAGCGCGCGCGCATCGCGACGGCGCGGCGGCTGCATCTGCGCTACGCCGGGACAGAGGCGGCGCTGACCGTGGACTTGCAGGATTTCGACGCGATCGGCGCTGCGTTCACAGAGGCGCATCGCGCGCGGTTCGGCTTCGCCACGCCTGGGCGGCCGATCATTGTCGAGGCGGTGGCCGTAGAGGCGGTGTCGGCCGGCGAGACGGTGCGGGAAGCCATTTTGCCCGCACGCGCGGATGGTATGCTGGAGCCGATCGACCGGGTCAAAATATACAGTGGAGAGGCCGAGCACGTCGCGCCCGTGTTCGACCGGGCGGATCTGCTGGCCGGCGACAGCATTGCGGGCCCGGCGCTGATCCGCGAGGCCAACGCGACCACGGTGATCGAGCCGGAGTGGCAGGCCGACGTGACCGAACTCGACCATCTGATGCTGCGCCGCGTGTCGCCGCTGGCGACACGGGTGCCGGCCGGCGGCGAGCGGCCCGACCCGGTGCTTCTGGAGCTGTTCAACAATCTGTTCATGAACGTCGCCGAGCAGACCGGCGCGGTGCTGCAAAACACCTCGATGAGCGTCAACATCAAGGAGCGGCTCGATTTCAGCTGCGCGATCTTCGACGCCGGGGGCGGCCTCGTCGCCAATGCGCCGCACGTGCCGGTGCATCTCGGCGCGATGGGCGAGAGCGTGCGGACCGTGCTGCGCGATCGAGGCGCCACGCTGAAGCCGGGAGATGTTGTGGCGCTCAACAATCCATTCAACGGCGGCACGCACCTACCCGACGTGACGGTGATTACGCCGGTGTTCGACGATGCGGGGAACACGATTCTGTTCTTCCTCGGCAGCCGGGGCCATCACGCCGATATCGGCGGCATCACGCCCGGCTCGACGCCGCCCGGCTCGCGCACGCTGGAGGAAGAGGGGGTTGTGATCGACGATTTCCTCCTGATCGATGGCGGGACGTTCCGCGAGCGCGAATTGCGCGCGCTGCTGGCGTCGGCGAAATATCCGGCGCGCAGCCCGGACGTGAATTTGGCGGACGTCAAGGCGCAGGTCGCGGCGAACGAGAAGGGCGTGCAGGAACTCAAGCGCGTTGTCGCGCAGTTCGGCTGGGAGACGGTGCGCGCCTACATGCGGCACGTGATGGACAACGCTGAGGAGAGCGTGCGGCGGGTCATCGCGCGCATCGGCAATGGTTCGTTCGACTATACGATGGATGACGGCTCGCCGCTGCGCGTCTCGGTCAGCGTGGACCATGCGACGCGGAGTGCCGTGGTGGATTTCACCGGCACCGGGCCGCAACGGGAGAACAACTTCAACGCGCCGCCGGCGGTGACGCGCGCCGCGGTGCTTTATGTGTTTCGCTGCCTGGTCGGCGACGACATCCCGCTCAACGACGGCTGCCTCAAGCCGCTCCGCCTGGTGATCCCGCCGGGCACGTTCCTCTCGCCCGCGCCGGGCGCGGCGGTGGTGGCGGGCAACACGGAGGTGTCGCAGGCGACCTGCAACGCGCTGTTCGGCGCTCTGGGCGCGCTCGCCTGCAGCCAGGCGACGATGAACAACTTCATCTTTGGCGACGCGGCGCGGCAATATTACGAGACGATCTGCGGCGGCGTCGGCGCGGGCCCGGGCTTCGACGGTGCCTCGGCGGTGCAGACGCACATGACCAACACGCGCATGACCGACCCCGAGGTGCTGGAACTGCGGTATCCGGTGCGCTTGGAGAAGTTCGCGATCCGGCGCGGCTCGGGCGGCGCAGGGCGATGGCGCGGTGGCGATGGCGCGAGGCGGCGCGTGCGATTTCTCGAGCCGATGACGGCGGTGATCGTCGCCTCGCGGCGCGACGTGGCGCCGTTCGGCTTGGCCGGCGGCTCGCCCGGCGCGGTGGGGCGGCAATGGGTGGAGCGCGCCGACGGCTCGCGCACGGTGCTGCGCGGCACCGATCAAGCGGAGCTGGCGGCGGGCGACGTATTCGTGATCGAGACGCCGGGCGGCGGCGGTCACGGCCCTTCCGGCTATCGTCACGGACCCTCCGGCTGACGTGCGGGCCGCGCGCTTCCTGCTATTCGGCATCATCGGCCTGCTGCTTCTTGCCTTCGCGGCGGTCTGGCTGGTGCCGGGCCGGCTCGACTGGGATCGCTACCGGGGCACGGTCGAGGCGATCGCGTCCTCCGCCATTGGCCGGCGGGTGACGATCGAGGGACCGATCCGCCTGTCGCTGCTGCCTCAGCCGGAGATCGTCGCTGGCGGGGTCAACGTCGCGGCCTTGAGCGACGGATCGGGCGTCATCCTGCGGGTTCGTGCGCTGCGGTTGCGCGTGGCGCTGGCGCCTCTGCTGTCCGGCCGGATCGTGCCGCGCGAGCTGGTGCTGCGCCAGCCGGAGTTGCGTCTGCCCTGGCCGCTGCCCGACCGGATCGGGGCGCGCGAGGAATGGTCCGACACGTTTTCCGCGCGGATCGACGACGGGAGGCTCAGCATCGGGCGGCTGGCCTTCACGGGCGTCGACGCGACGCTCACCCGCTCGGAGACGGGTGCGCTCGCCGTGTCGGGGACGGCGCACACGCCGGGCTTGCGGGTGGCGGAGCTCGGCTGGCATTTCACCGCGCGGCTGACCAGCCCCGGCGGCGATGGCGGTCAGGGGCTCGACGTGGCGCTTGACGGCCAAGGCCGCGACGCGTCGGGCGTGGGGGCGACGTTCTCCGGCCAGCTCGCGCCGGACGGCACGCTGGCCGGGCGGATCGCCGGGCGCGGGCCGGACCTCTCCCTGCTGATCCCCGCCCCGCCGGTACCGTTCAAGGCCGAGGGACGGTTGACCGCCGGCGGCGGACTGGCGGCCGCCGACGATCTCGCCTTGGACATCGGCGGCTCGCCGGTGCGCGGCGCGGTGGCGCTGCGCGTCTTGCCGGTCGAGCGGCTGGACATTGCGCTGGCGGCAAGCCGGCTCGATCTCGACCGCTGGCTGCCGGCATTGCGGGTGGATCAGGCGATGGCGATCCCGGTGAGTCTCGACCTCTCGGCCGAGGCGGCCGAACTCGCCGGCGGCACGCTGCGGCGGCTGCGCGCCGCGATCGATCTCGGCAGCGATGTCGCGACCTTGCGCGAGGCCACCGCCATCCTGCCCGGCGAGGCCGATATCCGGCTCTCCGGCCGTCTGCTGCGGGCCGACCCGGCGAACCCGCGATTCGACGGCACCGCGAGCCTCGACGCGGCGGACCTGCGCGCAACGCTGCGCTGGCTCGACCCCGGAGACCGCACCGGCCTCGGTCGGCTGCCGCGCGAGGCGCCGCGCCGCGTCAGCGTGCGCGCGGCTTCGGTGTCGGCGACCACGGGCGACATCGCGCTGCACGGGCTGGAGGGCACGGCGGACGGCAGCCCCCTTTCTGGCACCATTGCCTTGCACGCCGGGGAGCACCCCTGGTTCGACGCCGATCTCAGCCTCGATCGGCTGGCGCTCGATCTTTGGCTGCCGGAGACACCGCCGCCGCCGGCATCCTGGCCGGGACTGCTCTCGGGCGTGCTGAGAATCGAGGCCCGGCAGGCCACTGCGCGGGGGCTGACGATCGACGGCTTCGTGGTCGATGCCGCATCACGGGATGGCACGCTCTCGCTCCGAGCGCTCGACGGCACGGTCCGGGGCGTGCGGGTGAGCCTGACGGGGAGCGTGGGCGAGGGCGGCCGCATCGGCGACGGCAAGCTCACGGTCGCTGCGCGGGACGCTGCACAGGTCGCGGCACTCTTGCCCGCGGACTGGCGCGGCACCCCGGCGCTGTGGCAGGGCCCGCTCGACCTCCAGGCCGCCGCCTCGGGACCGTTGACGGCGCTCGCGGCCCGGGTGGCGGTAACGCTGGACGACGGCCGGATCGAGGCGCAGCCGGTGCTCGACCTGAAGCACGGGACATGGCGCGGGCCGGTGACGCTGCGCCATCCCGGGGCGGTCCGGCTGCTGGCCGCGACCGGCCTGCTGCCGGGGGCGGATTGGCTCGGCGAGGGCTCGCTGTCGCTCGTCGCACAGCTTTCGGGCGCTCCCGGCCGGATCGCAGCGGATCGCCTGGAGATCACCGCCGGATCGCTGCGCGGCGGCGGCAGGCTGGCGTTGGACCGCACCGGCGCGGAGCCGCGCCTCGGCGGCGAGCTCGATTTCGCGACGCTGCCGCTGCCGTTGCCGTCGCTCGCCGCCCCGCTTCCCCTGCAAGGGCTGCGAGCGTGGCAGGCGTCGATCCGCGTTGGTGCGGCACAGCTGCTGGCGGACCGGCGGCCGCTGCTCGACCATGTCGCGACGATGGTGCTGCTCGATGCCGGGCGGCTGCGGCTCGACCCGTTCGGCGCCGAGATCGCCGGCGGCGGCTTGCAGGGATCGGCGGTGCTGGACGTTTCGGGGGAGACGCCGACGGTGACGCTCGATGGCGCCATCGCCGGCTTCGGCCTCACGGAACCGGCCACGGGGCTGCCGCTCGACCTGGCATCCGGGCGGGGCGACGCGGCGTTCCGGCTGGCCGCGGAGGGCAACAGCCCGGCCGCCATGCTGGCCACCCTATCCGGCAGCGCGAGCCTAACGGCGATCGACGGCACGCTGAGCGGCCTCGATCTGTCGGGTGCCGTATCGGCGGTGGCGGCCGACGCGGCGGGGAGCGAGACACCGCAAGCGGTCGACGGGGCGCTGCGCGCGGCACTCTCGGGCGGCATCACGCCGTTCGAGAGTTTCACCATCCGGGCCGGCATCGAGCATGGCGTGCTGAGCCTCGGCGAGACGCGGCTGACCGCGCCGGCGGGGACCATCGCGTTCTCCGGCGTCGTCGCGCTGCCGCTCGGCTCGTGCGACCTGCGGGCGGACGTCCGTCCCGGCGGTCCCGACATGCCCGAGCTGGGCGTGCGGTTGACCGGAAAGCTGGATGCGCCGCGTCGTATCCCGGAGCTCGCCGGGTTCGCCCGCTGGCGGGCCGATCACCCGCCGCGGTAGCCGCGCCGTGCCCGACGAGGCGCCCGGACGACCTTCTCATCGAGCACGCTGGAGGCGAGACGGACCAGACGGCGCGCGGTGTCGGTGCAACCGACCTGCTCGGCCTGCTCGGCGAGCGAGATCAGGCGGTCGGAGAGCAAAAGCGGGCTGACCGGCGGTTCGATGGGATGAGGCTGAGCCATCGGATGGGTTCCCTCGGTGGTTTTAGGGTCGGCTGGACCGTTTCGGTCTGAGGGGAACCTAAGGGGAACAATCTTGCTCGCGAGTTAATCCGGCATCGATTTATCCCTTAGCGCCAGCACTCGAAGCGCCGATGCCAGGGGCCTGCCGGGCTCGCGTGCCGCGTCGATCTCGGCCACCAGCGCCGACAGATTTTTCCCCTGCCTTCGGGCGATCGCGGCGAGGGCCGACCAGAACTCGGCCTCCAGGGCGACGCTGGTGCGATGGCCGGCGAGGGAGAAGCTGCGCTTGACGAGTTTGCTCAGCGATCCACCCCGTCGGGAAGCCGCGCGAGTGCCCAACGCGCCGCCTCGGCGACCACCGGGTCGGGGTCGCCGGTCAGCCGGGCGGCGGCCGGGCGGAGCGTGGGGTCGGCGGAATTGCCGATCGCATTCAGCACGTTGCGGACAAATCGGTCGCGTCCCAGCCGCTTGATCGGCGAGCCGACGAACATGCGGCGGAACCCGGCATCGTCGAGGGCGGCGAGTTCGGCGAGACGAGGTGCCGCGAGACCGGCGCGGGCGCGCAGCTTCTCGTGCGGTGTCGCGCGGGCGAAGCGGTTCCACGGGCAGACCGCGAGGCAGTCGTCGCAGCCGTAGATCCGGTTGCCCATCAGCGGGCGTAGTTCCAGGGGAATCGGCCCCTGGTGCTCGATGGTGAGGTAGGAGATGCAGCGCGTCGCGTCGAGCCGGTAGGGTGCCGGGAAGGCGCGCGTCGGGCACACCTCCTGGCAGCGCGTACAACTGCCGCAGCGGTCGGCGTGCGGCGGGTCGGGCGCCAGGTCGAGCGTGGTGTAGATCTCGCCGAGGAACAGCCAGGAGCCGTGCGCGCGAGAGACGAGGTTGGTGTGCTTGCCCTGCCAGCCGAGCCCGGCGCGCTCGGCGAGCGGCTTCTCCATCACCGGCGCCGTGTCCACGAACACTTTTACCTGTTCGCCGCACCGCGCGACGATGAACTGCGCGAGGTGCTTCAATAATCCCTTCACCACGTCGTGGTAGTCCCGGTTGCGGGCGTAGACTGAGACGGCGCCGCGATCGGGCTGGCCAAGCACGGCGAGCGGGTCGTCCTCGGGCGCGTAGGAAAGGCCGAGTGCGACGACACTGCGCGCCTCGGGCCAGAGGGATCGTGGGTGGCCGCGCTGCTCGGCGCGGTCGGCCAGCCAGCCCATGTCGCCATGCTGGCCGGCGCCGAGAAAATCCCGCAGCCGCGTGCGAGCCTCGGGGCCGAGCTCGGCGCGGCAGAAGCCGACCGCATCGAAGCCGATGGCGAGCGCCTTGTCCCGGATCAGCGCTTTGAAATCAGCCCCGGCCACGGTACGGCGCGACCTCCTGGGGCGGGATCCAGGCGCCCTCGGGCGGCGCGCCGGTCTGCCAGAACACGTCGATCGGCATTCCCCCGCGTGGATACCAGTAGGCACCGAGGCGCAGCCAGACCGGCGACAGCAGGCCGATCAACCTTTCGGCAATCATCATGGTGCAGGCTTCGTGGAACGCGCCGTGATTGCGGAAGCTGCCAAGGAACAGTTTCAACGATTTGCTCTCGACGATCCAGGCGTCGGGGATGGTGTCGATGACGATATGGGCGAAATCCGGCTGCCCGGTGAGCGGGCAGAGCGAGGTGAACTCCGGGCAGGTGAAACGCACGACGTAGTTTTTTCCGCGCGCGGGATTTGGCACGCGCTCCAGGCGCGCCGCCTCCGGGCTCGCGGGCTGGGGGACCGCGTGGCCGAGCTGGGTCAGGCCCGAGTAGTTCTCATCGGTCATGCTTTTATCCGTGCCGCCTGCGTTCTCGGCCGCTTTGGTTCTTGGTCGTCTGTGTTCTTGATTGCGCGTGTCTTAGCCGCTTGGGTCGTCGGTCCAGCCGGCGCGAATGGCGTGAATATGGGCATCGAGACGGCGCTCCGCGATGGCGGCGCGCAGGCCGCGCATGAGGTCCTGGTAGAAGGTGAGATTGTGCCAGGTGAGCAGCATGGGGCCGAGCATCTCGCCGGCGCGGAACAGGTGGTGCAGATAGCCGCGCGAATGCCGCGTGCATCCCGGACAGGCGCACGAGGGATCGAGCGGCCGGGCGTCGTCGGCGAAGCGGGCGTTGCGCAGGTTGAACACGCCTTGCGAGGTGTAGGCGCGCGCGGTGCGGCCGGCGCGGGTCGGCATCACGCAGTCGAACATGTCGACGCCGCGCCGGACCGCGCCGATCAAATCCTCCGGCGTGCCGACGCCCATGAGGTAGCGCGGTTTTTCCCCCGGCAGATGCGGGATGGTGGTGTCCAGCACCTCGAACATGGTCGCCTGGCTCTCGCCGACCGCGAGGCCGCCGATCGCGTAGCCGTCGAAGCCGATCCCGGTGAGGGCGTCGGCGGAGGCGGCGCGGAGATGGGGGTAGACGCTGCCCTGAACGATGCCGAACAGCCCGTAGCCGGGGCGGGGGGCAAAGGCCTCCTTGGAGCGGGCGGCCCAGCGCATCGAGAGATCGAGCGAGGCGGCGGCTTCGGCCGCGCTGGCGGGGAATGGCGTGCACTCGTCGAGCGCCATCGTGATGGTGGCGTCGAGCAGGTGCTGGATCTCGATCGAACGCGCCGGGGTCAGGCGGTGGCGGGAGCCGTCGAGATGCGACTGGAAGGTCACGCCGTCGGCGTCCATCTTGCACAGTTGCGCCAGCGACATGATCTGGAAGCCGCCGGAATCGGTGAGGATCGGACCGGGCCAGTCCATGAATCGGTGCAGCCCGCCGAGCGCCGCGACCCGCTCGGCGCCGGGTCGGAGCATCAGGTGATAGGTGTTGCCGAGCACGATCGGCGCCCCCGTGGCGCGTACCGCGTCGGCGGTCATGGCCTTGACCGTTCCGGCGGTGCCGACCGGCATGAACACGGGGGTTTCGACCTCGCCGTGCGCCGTGTGGAGGACGCCGGCGCGGGCGGGGCCGTCGGTCGCGGAAATTGCAAATTTCACGGGCCCGGCGACGTCGAGAGCAGGGCTTGAGCGTCAAGGCTGATCGCGCCGGCTTCAAATGGGTTGAGCACGCGCACTCCGGCCAGGGACGTGCCGTGCGCCATGTCCTCCGTCAGGATTGTCTGACATCCCGCTTCGGACGCCGATGCGATCAGCAGGGCATCCCAGGTACGCGGCCCGGCGTGTGCTTGCGATGCCGATCGCTACACGGATCGCCTCGGCGGTGGTGGGTATGGACGGGAACAACTCCAGCCAGTCGATCGCCTGCGCTGCGGCTTCGGCTGGCGGCATCAGCTGCTTGCGAGTCGCGACCCAGAAGAATTCCGAGATCGCCTGCATTCCGATCAAGCAGTCGCACATCGCCGCTTGGCGAATGATCTCGATGGAGGCAGTGTGCCGTGCCCCGGCACGGCGATCGACGCTGTAGACGAGTATGTTGGTATCAAGCGTAAACCGCTCACTCCTCATACGGGATGACCTCGTCGTATAGGGCGTCTCGGTCGAGTGGGCCGGCGCCGATCGGCCAGCCTTGCTTCATTCGCGCCATCGTCCGGGCCAGGGCGGCTTGCTGCTTGGGCGTGAGCTTGCGTGCGCCCGGCGGCCGCACGGGCACGAGGCGCGCGACCGGTTCGCCGTTGCGGGTGATGACGAACTCCTCGCCCGCCTCGACCTCGCGGATGTAGCGGGCGAACCCCTGGTTGGCGTCGCGCAGGCTGACGGTCTTCATGGTGAGCCTCCGCGCCGGATGTAGCACGGCGGCGTGCTACATCAAGGCCCCGGTGCTACGCGGCGCCGAACAGGTCGCGCTGGAAGCCGAGGAACGCCTCGCGGATCGGCGCGATGCCGCCGAGTGCTGTCGTCGCATCGCTGACGGTGTGGTATTTGAGCTCCAGCAGATCGGGCAGCTTGCGCTGGTCGAGCTCCTCGACGCCTTGGCGGACGTATTGGCCGAGCACGAAGTCGAGAAAGGCCCCGAGCGGGCCGTCGTAGCGGGCGAGGATGTCCGCCTTGCGCCGCGCGACGCGCTCGGCGCGGCTCACCGGGCTCACCGCGAAGGCGACGTAGCCCAGCACGTCGAACACGTCGCTCTGCTCGGCGTTGACGATGCGCCTTATGTCGGCGAGTTGCGCCGGACCGAAGCCGCGCTCGGCGAGGCCGGCGAGCAGGGCGCGGCGGGTGTCGGGCGCGCTCCACAGCCGGCGGAGCTCGTCGGGGCTGTTGAACAGCTCGGGGAGCCGGCCGAACAGGCTTTCGACGAATTGCTGTGCCGAGAGCGGCTTGCCGTCCGGCCCCCAGAAGGTCGTCGCGGCGATGTGGCGGATGCTCCGCGCCTTGCCGTCGGCCAGCCTGATGATGATGCGGGCCGGCCGGCCGGCCGGTTCCTCCGCGTCGTCGGGGGCGGCGGGCGGCTCCGGGCTGGGCTCGTCGTCGGGCGCGGCGATGGGCGGGCGCGGGACGGGCTCGATCGGCTCGCCGTCCCATTCCGGGTCGCTGAAATGCTCGTAGGCCTTCACGAAATCATAGATCGTGAAGAAATCCTTGCCGTCGTAGAGGCGCGTGCCGCGGCCGATGATCTGCTTGAACTCGATCATGCTGTTGACCGGCCGCAGCAGGACGATGTTGCGGACGTTGCGCGCGTCGACGCCGGTGGAGAGTTTCTGCGAGGTGGTCAGGATGGTCGGGATGGTCTTCTCGTTGTCCTGGAAGGCGCGCAGGTGCTGGTCGCCTATGGCGCCGTCGGCGGCGGTGACGCGCACGCAGTAGTTCGGGTCGGGGTTGGTCTTGTGCTGGTTGATGAGGTCGCGGACGAGTGCCGCGTGGTCTTGCAGATGGCAGAACACCAGCGTCTTTTCGCGCTGGTCGATCTCGCCTAGGAACACGTCGACGCGGTAGGCTTCGCGCTCCTGGATGGCGATGAGGCGGTTGAAATCGCCCTCGCGATAGCGGCGGCCGTGCTCGGCGACGCCCTCCACCACCTCGTCATCGGCGGTCCAGACGTAGTCGTCGAGCGTGGTGGCGATCTGGCGCACCTTGAAGGGGGTGAGATAGCCGTCCTCGATGCCGTCCTTCAGCGAGTAGCTGTACACCGGCGGGCCGAAATAGGCGTAGGTGTCGGCGTTGTCGCGGCGCTTGGGCGTCGCGGTGAGGCCGAGCTGCACGGCGGGGGCGAAGTATTCGAGGATTTCGCGCCAGGTGGACTTGTTGGCCGCGCCGCCGCGATGGCATTCGTCGATGATGATGAAATCGAAGAAGTCGGGCGGGTAGTCGCCGAAGTAGCCATCCGGTCGTGCGGCCGGAGTTTGTTGGAGCGACCCCTCACCCAACCCTCTCCCCCAAGCAGGGGAGAGGGCTTTTTCTTCTCCCTCTCCCCTGCTTGGGGGAGAGGGCTCGGGTGAGGGGTCTTTGCCGCTGGTGAAGGTCTGGAAGATGGTGAAGAACACACTGCCGTTCTTCGGCACGCGCCCTCTCTTGCGGATGTCGTCCGGCTTGATGCGGACGCGCGCATCATCGGGAAATGGAGAAAAGGCATCTCTGATCGCCTGATCCGCCAAGTTGTTGCGGTCGGCCAGGAACAGGATGCGCGGCCGCCGTTTGGGTTCGGCGGTGTCTTTCCGATCCACGAGATTCCAGCGGCTGTGGAACAGCTTCCACGCGATCTGGAACGCGATGTTGGTTTTGCCGGTGCCGGTGGCGAGCGTCAGCAGGATGCGGTCGCGGCCCTCGGCGATCGCGGCGAGCGTCCTTTCCACCGCGTTGACCTGATAGTAGCGCGCCGGCTGGCTGCCGCCCTTGTCCTCGAACGGCACGCTGGAAAAACGGTCGCGCCAGAACGCGGTGCGCGCGTCGGCCGCGCCGAACGCCTCTTGCCATAGCGCGTCGGGGCTCGGGTAGCCCTCGACATAGGCTTCCGCGCCGGTCGCCATGTCGATGCGATAGAGTTTTTCCCCGTTGGTGGCGAAAGCGAAGCGGGTTTGCAGCTTTTCGGCGTAGAGCTTGGCCTGTCCGACGCCCTCGGTCGGCCCCTTGTCGCGCGCCTTGGCCTCCACCACCGCGAGGCGCTGGCCGCGATGCGCCAGCACGTAGTCGGCGATCTGCGGCGCGCGCCGGCTGCCCGCGCCCTGCAGCCGCCCGAGCGTGATCTGCACCTCGCGCCGCACCCGGCTCTCCGCGACCACCCCCCAGCCCGCCGCCGCGAGTGCGGGATCGATCAGCTCGGCGCGGGTCTCCGCCTCGTTCATGCCGCCAGCGCGTCCCGCGCGGTGAGCGCGCCGGAGAAGGCGCGGGCGAGGAGGGATTGTTTTAGCTCGGTGAGGGCGGCGAGCTTGCGCTCGCACTTTCGACGCAAAGCCCCGGATTGCTCCGAGATTTCGTCGAGGTGCTCAACCAGTTCACCGACCGTACCGTCGGGGGGGATGGGAATTGGAATCGCGTTCAGAGCCTTTTGATTGAGCTTTGGTTGAGCCATGCCGCTGATATAGGATTCAAGCGAAATTGAATTCAGATAGTACTCAATGAAACGGCGCATCGCATCGTCCTCGAATTGCAGGACATGGGCATGATTGTTGACCCATGATTTTCCGCTAATCGAGAATGCGATCGGATAGGTCCGCATGAGCAAGTTAGCGCCATCTTCGGAGACGAGGAGCAACGCCTCATCGAATAGATAGTCCCTCACGTGATCGACCACCCCCGATGCACCGTAGTACGGGATGTTGCCTGCTAGGCGGTCGCTCTTCGTGAGTAGCTGCTCAACCCGGGGCGAGAACGGGTTGGCCGCATAGGGTATTACGGATTGCCTGATAGGCGTCGATGCCGCGACGGGCGGCGGTCCCGATAACGGAGCGGACGGCGGCGAACAGGTCGGCGCCCCAGTCGGAGCGGAAGCCGCCAGTGACCTTGCGGTATGTTGCGGTCGGGCGCAGTTCGCGCTCGCTGCTGTTGTTGTCGGCGGCAATCTCGGGATGATCGAGGAAGGTGAACAGGTGGTCGCGAACGCGGGCGTAGCGCTTGCGCAATCGTTGGCCGTCGCGATTGACCGGTGCCAGCGCCATGACGGCATCGAGCGAGTGTTCCAGACGGCGGCGGTATTCGCGCCGCGTGCTGTCGGCCAGACCGCGGTGTCGCCGCGCCAGCACCACGGCGCGCAGCAGCAGCGCCTTCATGCGCGGCGCAAACACCGCATCGCCAGCGTCGATGGCATACTGGCAATCGCGCAATTGGTGGGCGAGGCAGACCTGCCACAGCTCGGCATGGCCCTGCTGTGCACCGTAGAGATCGGAGACCCACAACGCCGGGCGATGCCCGGCCAGCACCTCGGCCACCACGTCCGCGCCACGGCTGCGGCGGACGACATGGATCACCACCTCGGCGTTCTGGAACACCCAGTTCCAGTGGCCGCTGCCATCGATACGCACGCCGGTTTCGTCGGAATACACCACCCGCGCACGCCGCAGCCGAGCGAGAATGGCCGCGACATCGGCATCGAACCGCGGCTTGCCGCGGCGGAACGCGGCATCCAGCGCGCCCTCGCTGATCGCCAGGCCGAACAACTCCATCAGCAGCCGGGCCAGCCGCTGGTAGCTGACGGCATGCACGAAACGCAGATACATCGCGAGTGCCACGATGTTGAGGCTGAACGGCGTGCCCGGCTCCAGCCCCTCCGGCACCGCCGCCAGCGTGGTGGCGCCACAGCAGCGGCACTGGGCGGCATAGCGCTCCACCCGCGTCACCATCGGACGCACGCGGGGCAGGTCGATCTTGTCATACCGCGCGTCGAGCGTCTGGTCGGCGTCGGTGAAGGCATGCTGGCAGTAGTGGCACCGCGCCGGCTTGGCCTGCATCACCTCGTCGGGATCGGCGGTCAGCGCGCGGCCGCCGCCCACGCGGCCGAGACTGCCCTTGCGCGGACCTCGGCGCTTGATCTTGTCCGGCCGGTTCGGCTTCTGCCCCTTCGAGGGCGGCACGCTGGAATTGTCCGGCGTCTTGCCCGGCCGCGTGAGGTCATCAATCCGCGCGCGCAACTCGGCGATCAATTTGTGCGCTTCGTCCAGCCGCACCATCAGCGTCAGGATCAGCGCGTCCTTCTCCGCGTGCGACAGCTTGTTGAGGTCGGCGGTGTTGCTCACCCCAACCTTGAATTGAGTCGCCCGTTATCGCGTCAATCCCGTTCTCGCCAACCATTCGCCTCAAGCCGCTATCGCCAGCCGAGGCCGGGTTGAGCAGCTACCTTCGTGATTGGCCGCCGTTTTCCGTCGAGATTGTGGCATAGTTCACCCAAGGATCGAGCTTGCCACTCATCGCTCTCGCCCAATAACGCCCCAACAAAGGAGTCGAACAACTCGCGGGCGTTGGCTAAGTTCTTCTCGGCGTTGGCCGTTGCGGTGGCGATTGCCTCGAAGGCCTCATCCAAGATGGCGACGATGCGCTGCTGCTCGGGGAGGGACGGCATGGGTACTTCGATGGCCTTATATGCAGATCCATTGAGGTTTCGAATTCCCGTCGAATGGCTCTGCATCATCTCCGTAAGGCCAGACTCGTAACACCATAAAAGGAATTTATGTAGATACTCCGGTTCCAAGCGGGAGCGGTCGACTACCCGAAGAACAGAAGTGAAGTTGCTGAAGGAGAAATCGCCAGACTTTTTGTTAAAAAAGCAGATTCGACCTACTGCCTGCTTTGGTCCGCCGCCAGATTTTTCGAGAATCAAATCACCATATTCAAGCCGACGCTTTTCGAATGCGCCTGCTTCGACCTCAAGGTATGCGATTTCGGAGTCGTCGAGTCGTCCGTCTTTCGCAAAATTCGTGTTGCGTATCACACCAACGGTCTTGAAAGGCGGCTTCTCGCCCTTCCAAAGACCAGCTCTGAAGGTGCACAGTTCGCTCAGAACTGCTGTGCGCCATCCCACTTTCACAGCAACGCCCTCACCCGCTCCAAAATGCGCGCGCTCTCCGCGTCGAGTGCGGCGATCTCCGCCAGGATCGCTTCGGGCGAGCGCAATTCGCCCTCGTCGCCGCCGTTCGGGTTCTTGACCGACAAGTCCCACGTCGCTGGATCGAGATTGGCCGCGTCCACCGACCAGCTCTTGTCGCTGTCCGCGAAGCCCGCTTGCAGCCGCACGAAATCCGCCATGTCGGCATCGTCGAGCGCGTTGGTCTTTCCCAGATTGCGGCCGGGGTCGAGCTTGTAGAACCAGATTTTTCGCGTCTTACGGCCCTTCTCGAAGAACAGCACGACGGTTTTCACGCCGGCGCCCTGGAAGGTGCCGCTCGGCATGTCGAGCACACTGTGCAGGTCGCAGCCCGACAGCAGCTCCCGCCGCAGCGCCACCGCCGCGTTGTCGGTGTTGGACAAAAACGTGTTCTTGATGACGATGGCGGCCCGGCCGCCGGACTTCAGCGACTTGATGAAATGCTGCAGGAACAGGAACGCCGTCTCGCCGGTCTTGATCGGGAAGTTCTGCTGGATCTCGGCCCGCTCCTTGCCGCCGAACGGCGGATTGGCGAGCACCACATCGTAGCGGTCGCGGTCCTGCAAGTCGGAAATATTCTCGGCCAGCGTGTTGGTGTGCAGCACGTTGGGCGCCTCGATGCCGTGCAGGATCATGTTCATGATCGCGATGACATAGGCGAGGCTCTTTTTCTCCTTGGCATAGAAAGTGCGCTTTTGCAGAGTTTCGCGCTCGGCCGTGCTGGTCGCTTGCGGCAGCAGATGCTCGAACGACTCGCACAGGAAGCCCGCCGAGCCCGCCGCGCCGTCGTAGATGCGCTCGCCGATCTTGGGCCGCGTCACCGCGATCATGGCGCGGATCAGCGGGCGGGGCGTGTAGTATTCGCCGCCGTTGCGCCCGGCGTTGCCCATGTTCTTGATCTTGGCTTCGTACAGGTGGGAAAGCTCGTGCTTCTCCTGCTGCGAGCGGAAGCGCAAGCCGTCGACCAGCTCCAGCGCGTCGCGCAGCGAGTAGCCGCTGCGGAACTTGTTTCTGATCTCGCCGAAGATCTCGCCGATCTTGTACTCGATGGTGTCGGGTCGCTCGGCACTCGCCTTGAAGCCCTGCAGATAGGGGAACAGGTCGCGGTTGACGTAGTCGATGAGGTCGTCGCCGGTCAGCGCCCGGTCATGGTCGAACGAGCCATCGCGCTTTCTGGGCGCCGCCCACGCGGACCAGCGGTGCGGCGGGTCGATAATTTGGGTGTAGGCGCGCCCGGCGAGCGCCGCGTGGTTGGCCTTTTCCTGCTCCAGATCGTCGAGATATTTGAGGAACAACATCCAGGAGGTCTGCTCGATGTAGTCGAGCTCGGTCGTGCAGCCGGCCTCCTTCCACAGCACGTCGTCGATGGTCCTGAAAACCTGCTCGAACCCGGAGCCGCCGTTGCGGCCATTGGCTTTGACGGCGCGCCGGGCGCGGGCGGCGGGTTGCTCGGTCGCGGAGGGAGGTGGGTCCGGCGGGACCTGGGTGGCGAGGCTGACCGAGCCGCCGCGCCCGCGTCCCTTGACGATCGTGCCGTCCGCGACCAGGGCGGCGTGGACATTCCAATAGGTGTCGCCCCGCCAGTTCAGCTCGGATTGCAACGTGCCGTTCCCGGCGCTCCCGCCCAGGGATGTGAGCGCGCCGATGAAGCGCTCCCGCAAGATTTCGCGAACCACGCCGTTTCCCCCGTCATGCCGTTCCGCGAATGCACGGGAACGTTGCAGCGAAGTGATACCAGGGCAACCGTCAATCGGCCAGCTCCAACAAGCACGCATCCCCATACGAATAAAACCGATACCCCGCCGCGACCGCGTGCCCGTACGCCGCGCGCATCCGCTCGGTCCCGGCGAACGCGCAGACCAGCATGAACAGGGTCGAGCGCGGCAGGTGGAAATTGGTCAACAACAGGTCGACGGCGCGGAAGCGGTGGCCGGGGAGGATGAAAAGATCGGTCTCGCCGCGGAACGGCCGCAGCGTGCCGTCGGGTGTGGCGGCGCTCTCCAGCAGGCGGAGGCTCGTGGTGCCGACCGCGACCACCCGGCGGCCGGCGGCGCGGGCGGCGTTGATCGCGGCGGCGGTCTCCTCGGTGATCTCGCCGCGCTCGGGGTGCATCCGGTGGCCGGCGATCTCGTCGGTGCGGACCGGGAGGAAGGTGCCGGCGCCGACATGGAGTGTGACCGTCGCGCGCGCGATGCCTCGTGACGCGAGGGCATCGAGGAGGGCGGGGGTGAAGTGCAGCCCGGCGGTGGGGGCGGCGACGGCGCCAGGCCGGCTCGCGAAGATCGTCTGATAGTCCTCGGCGTCGGCGGGCTCGGGGCCGGCGGGGCGGGCGATGTAGGGGGGCAGGGCGAGGCGGCCTGCGCGGCGGACGGCCTCGGGCAAGCCCTGATCCGGGTAATCCCGAGTGCCCGACGAGCCCGGATCCGGGCAATAGCCGGGGGTTGGGGAGCCCGGATCCGGGCGTACGGGGGAGGGCGGGGAGCCCGCTTCCGGGCAATCGAAGCGGAGGATTATGTCCCCCTCGGGGCCGATCGAGACGACCGACGCGGCGAGCCCGGGTGCCGCGTCGAAGCATAGCAGATCGCCGGGGCGGAGGCGACGGATGTTGCGGGCGAGCGCGTGCCAGGTGCCGTCGGGCAGCGGGCGGTCGAGCGTGATGCCGATGCGCGCCCCTCCCCGCCGCGCGGCGAGCTGGGCCGGAATGACCTGCGTGTCGTTGGCGATCAGGATGTCGCCCGGCCGCAGCAGGTCGGGCAGGTCGCGCACCACGTGGTCGGCGAGGCCGGCGGGGCTCACGTGAAGGAGGCGGGCGGCATCGCGCGGGCGGGCGGGGTGCTGCGCGATGCGCTCGGGGGGGAGGAAAAAATCGAACTCGGAGAGGCGCACGGTCAGGCCGGCGCGACGCGGCGCAGCAGGCGGACCAGCGGTATGGCGATCAGCACGGCCCACGCCTTGCCGACCACCTGCCCGGCGAGGAATTCCAGGCTGCCGAACGCCAACCCCAGGAAAATCAGCGAATCGACCACCAGGCCGACCAGCGAAGAGGCCGCCACGGCGAGAACCAGCCGGCGGCGCTGCAACGGCGTGTAGACGGCGAAATCGGCGAGCTCGCTCAGCAAGAACGCCGCTCCCGAGGCGAGGGCGAGCGCGGCCGGCGCGACCAGGCCGGAGAGCGCGGTGCCGGCCAGGATGGCGGCGAGACCCCAGGCCAGCCCGAGGCAACGCTGCACCACGTCGCGCAATACCAAAGCCGCGCCGACGGTGAGCACGCCCGAGGGCGCGAGCAGGCCGGGGGCGACCGGCACCAGGCAGGGGCCGCCGGCGACGCAGACGGTGCCGACATGGCCGATCATCCAGTTGGCCAGCGGGATCGAGCCGATGAACGCCGCGAAGGCGAGCAGGCCGACGCGCAGGCGAAGCCGGTGGTCCATCAGCGCCGCGTGTAGGAGGCGATCTCGATGAGGTTGCCGTCGGGGTCGCGGCAATAGACCGAGCGCATCTGGCCGAGTGCCCCCTGCGT
Organism: uncultured Alphaproteobacteria bacterium; assembly: GCA_963795435.1. Taxonomy (GTDB): domain Bacteria; phylum Pseudomonadota; class Alphaproteobacteria; order Acetobacterales; family Acetobacteraceae; genus JAFKFI01. The sequence goes on along the minus strand of CAWCHV010000003.1, from coordinate 15,586 downwards.
CTCGACCGGCCCGCGCTCGATCGCCACGCCGCATTCCTGGAGATGGCGCACCACCTCCTCCGGGCCGACGGCGGTGATGAAGCACAGATCCTCGGCACCAGGGGCGATCACCTTGCCGGTGAACCACTCGTCCTGGCTGGTCTCGGCGGGGCGGACGTTCATCTTCTGGCCGCCGAATTTGAGCGCGGTGCGGCGCTTCTCGCCGAACTCCTCGCGCTCCATCCCCAGAACACGCTGATACCAGGCCGCGGTGATCTCCACGTCGCGGACGTTGAGGACGAGGTGGTCCAGCCGGTCGATGGTGAACCGCATGTCACTCGAGCCCGTCATAGAAATCGTTGCCCTTGTCGTCGATCACGATGAAGGCGGGGAAATTCTCCACCGTGATGCGCCACACCGCCTCCATGCCGAGCTCGGGAAACTCGAGCACCTCGACCTTGCGGATGCAGTCTTGCGCCAGCCGGGCGGCGGCGCCGCCGACGCTGCCGAGATAGAACCCGCCGTGGGTGCGGCAGGCCTCCTTCACCACCTTGGAGCGGTTGCCCTTGGCCAGCATGACGAGCGAGCCGCCGGCGGCCTGGAACTCGGCGACGTAGCTGTCCATTCGCCCCGCCGTCGTGGGCCCGAAGCTGCCCGTGGCCATGCCCTGCGGCGTCTTGGCGGGGCCGGCGTAGTAGACCGGGTGCCGCTTGAGGTAGTCCGGCAGGCCCTCGCCGCGATCGAGCCGCTCCTTGAGCTTGGCGTGGGCGATATCGCGCGCCACGACCATCGTGCCGGTGAGCGACAGGCGCGTCTTGACCGGCAAGGCGGAGAGTTGTCGGCGGATTTCTTCCATCGGACGGTCGAGGTCGACCCGCACCGCTTCGTCGCCGACATGCTCGTCGGTGGTCTCGGGGAGGTATTTCGCCGGGTCGGTCTCCAGCTGTTCGAGGAACACGCCCTCGGGGGTGATCTTCGCCAGCACCTGGCGGTCGGCGCTGCAGGAGACGCCGATGCCGACGGGCAGGCTGGCGCCGTGGCGCGGCAGGCGGATCACCCGCACGTCGTGGCAGAAATACTTGCCGCCGAACTGCGCGCCGATGCCGACATCGCGCGTGAGTTCCAGCACCTTCCGCTCCATGTCGAGGTCGCGGATCGCGTGCCCGGCCTTGCTGCCTACGGTGGGCAGCGTGTCGAGATAGCGCATCGAGGCGAGCTTCACGGTCTTGACGGTAAGCTCGGCGCTGGTGCCGCCGATGACGATGGCGAGGTGATAGGGCGGGCACGCCGAGGTGCCGAGCGTTTTTATCTTGGTCTCGATGAACTTCAGCAAGCGCTCGGGCGACAGGATCGCGCGGGTTTCCTGGAACAGGAAGGTCTTGTTGGCCGACCCGCCCCCCTTGGCGACGAAGGCGAGGGAGAACTCGTCGGCGTGGTGCTCGCCCGGTGCGGCCATGATGTCGAACTGGACGGGGAGATTGTTGCCGGTGTTGAGCTCCTCGAACATCGACAACGGCGCCATCTGCGAATAGCGCAGGTTGGTCTCGGTGTAGGTGCGGTGGACGCCCCAGGCCAGCGCCTCCTCCTCGTCGCCCTCGACCCAGACGCGTTGGCCCTTCTTGCCGAACACGATGGCGGTGCCGGTGTCCTGGCACATCGGCAGCACGCCGCCGGCGGCGATGTTGGCGTTCTTGAGGAGGTCGAGTGCGACGAACCGGTCGTTGGCCGAGGCCTCGGGGTCGTCGAGAATGGCCCGCAACTGCTTGAGGTGGCCGGGGCGGAGCAGGTGGGAGACGTCGCGAAACGCCTGGAACGCCAACTCGGACAGCGCCTCGGGCTTGATCTTCAGCACGGCGCGGCCGTCGCAGGTGGCGGTGCTGACACCGGCGATGTCGAGCTTCTTCCAGGGCGTCTGGTCGGGGCCGAGCGGGAACATCGGCGCGTAGGCGAAGCCGGACGGGCGCGGCAACGGGGCGTTCATCGGGCGATCCTGCTTGCGTTCAGGTTTTTGGCGGCGGGCGGCGGCGGAAGGCGTCCAGGCTGACCACCTGCGGCGGCTCCTCGGCGGGGGCTGGCGCCGCGAGCTTCCCGGTCTCGCCATCGGCCGGCTCGGCGGGCTCGGGCGGCTCCGCCTCGGCGGCCAGATCGGGCGTGCGGAATTGCAAGCCGAAGCGCACGTGCGGGTCGGCGAAGGCGGTCACGGCGGCGAGCGGAATGGCCAGCGTGGCGGGCACGCCGCCGAACGACAGCCCGACGGTGATCAGCCCGGCCTCCTCGTCCATGTTGAGGTCCCAGAACTGGTGCTGCAGCACGATGGTCATGACCTGCGGGTATTGCGCGTGCAGCCGGGGCGGGATGACCGTGCCGGGATGGTCGGTGCGGAAGGTGAGATAGAAGTGGTGCTCGCCGGGCAGGCCATGCTCCGCCGCATAGCGGATCGCGCTCACCACGACGTGGCGCAGCGCCTCCTCGGTCCAGTCGTTGTAGGGAAGCAGGCTCTCCGGCCGCTGCTCCTCGTCCTCGGCCATCGGCGTCCTCACGGGTCGGCGCCCTCCCATAGCGCGGGCGGGGCGGGGCGGCAAACGAACGAATGCCGCGAGAAGGGGGCGAGTGGGGGGCTTCTGTTGCCCGGTGCCCCCCGAACCGCGCGTGTCACTGCTGTTTAGGCAGCGATCGCGAGCGCCTCATGATTGTCATTGGCACTTGTCATACGGCCCGATAACGGCGGAACCATGCCGAGCGAAAGATGGGTCTTTACCACGCGTGTCGAGCCTGTTTCGCCCCCATCGGGCCGCGCAGCGAACCGTTCCCCCGGAGGGAAGCGGCCCGTTTGCGGATAATGGTGGAGGCGCCGGGCACTGCCCCCGGGTCCACAACGTTTATTCCACGCACCGTTTATCGCCATAGCCGGCAAGCCGGCAGGGGCAATATAGGCGTCTCGGACGGGCGTTGAAAGGTGGAGTTGCGCGCATGAGCCTCACGGACGAACAACGGGCGGAAATCGAGGCGCAGCGGGGGCAGCGCCACGGCACGGCGCGCCCGACGGTCCCGGCATTGGAGGAAGTGCTCTACCGCGCCATCCCGGTGCTGGATCACGGCTTCGTCCGGGTGATCGACTACATGGGCGATGACGGGGCGATCGTGCAGGCCGCGCGGGTGTCCTACGGGCGGGGCACGCGGCGGGTCTCCGAGGATGCCGGACTGATCCGCTACCTGATGCGCCACCGGCACTCGACCCCGTTCGAGATGTGCGAGATCAAGTTCCACGTGAAGCTGCCGATCTTTGTCGCCCGTCAATGGATCAGGCACCGCACGGCGAACGTGAACGAGTACTCGGCCCGCTACTCGATCCTCGACCGCGAGTTCTACCTGCCAACCCCGGAGCATCTCGCCGCGCAATCCGCCATCAACCGCCAGGGGCGCGGCGCGGTGCTGGACGGGGCGGAGGCGGCCGAGGTGCTCGATCTGCTGCGCGGCGATGCCGCGCGCAGCTACGATCATTATTTGGCGATGCTGAACGAGGACGAGGCCGGCAAGCCGCGCGATCCGGGCCGCAGGGGCCTTGCGCGCGAGCTGGCGCGGATGAACCTGACCCTCAACACCTACACGCAATGGTATTGGAAAGTGGATCTGCAGAACCTGCTGCACTTCCTCTCGCTGCGCGCCGACGCGCACGCCCAGTACCGAGATCCGCGTCTACGCGGAGGCGATGATGGAGGTGGTGAAGGCCTGGGTTCCCGCCGCCTTCCAGGCGTTCCTCGATTATCGGCTGGGCGCGGTCACGCTATCGGCGCAGATGCTTGCCATAGTGCGCCGGATGCTGGCGGGCGAGGCGGTGACGCAGGCGGAGAGCGGGATGTCGAAGCGGGAGTGGACTGAGCTAATGGGGTATTTGGGTCGGGAGGGCTGAATGATCGTCGTGTTCGGCTCGATTAATCTCGACCTGATCTTCCCGCTTCCCGCGCTGCCCTACGCGGGGGACACGGTGCTGACCCCGTCGATGCGGATCGAGCCCGGCGGCAAGGGGGCCAACCAGGCGATCGCGGCGGCGCGGGACGGAGCGCGGGTGCTGATGGCCGGCGCGGTCGGGCGCGACGTGCTGGCGCCGGGGTCGCTCGCGTTGCTGCGCGCGTCGGGCGTGGACCTGGCCCGCGTGGCCGAGGTGCCCGACGACGTGACCGGCTGCGCCGCGATCTTTGTCGACGGGGACGGCAACAACGCGATCGGCGTGGGGTCGGGCGCCAACCGCTTCGCCCGCGGGGAGCAGGTCGACGACGCGCTGCTCGGGCCGGACACCACGCTCGTGATGCAGATGGAGACGGACCCGGTGGAGGTCGCCGCGCTGATCCGCCGCGCGCGGGCGCGCGGCGCGCGGGTCATCCTCAACCTCGCGCCGGCGGGCGAGCTTGCGCTCGACGCGCTGCGCGCCGTCGACCTGCTGGTGGTCAACGTTAACGAGGCGGACTGGCTCGGGCGGCACCTGCGGACCGGGGTGAACGCCGCTTCGCTGCGCGCCGCACTCGGTGTCGACGTGGTACGCACGCGAGGCGGCGAGGGCTCCGAACTCGCCACGGCGTCGGGCTTCGTCCGCGTTCCCGAGCATCCGATCGAGCCGCGCGACACCACCGCCGCCGGGGATTGCTTCGTCGGCGTGCTGGCCGCCGCGCTGGATCGGGGCGCGCCGCTGGTCGAGGGGCTGCATCGGGCCTCGGTCGCCGCCGCCGTCTGCTGCACGCGATGGGGGAGCCAGACCAGCATCCCGATCGCCGCCGAGACCGACGCGGCGTTCCGCGACTACGATTTGGCGCGACCCGCCTCGGGCAGCGAGGAGGAGTGAGCGCGCCTCCGGTCAGGCGTGCAGCGCGTCGACCATCTCGGGCGGGCCATAGATCAGGCGCCGCTCGCGGGGCCGATCCTGCAAGCCGAGCAATGCCTTGGCGCGCTCAACCGCTTGCGGCAATCCCTCGAATGCGATGCCCCTGTGCGCGGCCTCGTCCGCAAGCCCGATATAGCCCATCCACGCACGGCTGAAGGTCTCGATATCCGCCGCGATCGTCACGTCGATCGGATGGCCAGGGTCCTTCACGCAGAGTTCGACCTCGGGGTGGAGGACGACGAACCACCACCGCCGGCTCGCCACCTTCGCGTTCGGCAGTCCGCGCAACTCGAAGCAGATCACGAATCGTCCGGCGGGATGGCTCGATCGGGGGATCTGGCTGCGGATGCTGAGCAGAAGAAAGATCGGGTCGAATTCCTCCGGCTTCAGGATGCTGCGCAAATGCCGCTGGCCCCAGAGGCTCAGCATCTCAATGATCGGCCGGAACTCCTCGCCGGCCGCCGTCAGGCTGTAGATGTGCCCCGGCCCGGTGGGCTTCTCGACAATCGACACCACGCCGGCCCGCTCCAGCTCGCGCAGCCGCTGCGTCAGTAGCGTCTTCGACATCAGCGGCAGGCGGCGCGTCAGGTCGTTGAACTGCGCCGGGCCGCAGCAGAGTTCCCGGATGACGAGGGGCGTCCAGCGTTCCGCGAACAGCTCGCACGTCTTGGCGACCGGGCAGAACTGGCCGTATCCGGGCATGGGTCGATGCTACCCGGATGCGCATACGTCGCAAGTCCAGATTATGTCCTTGAGGGCGATCAGTCGCTTCCTGCAACTATGGCGCACGGCACGAAGATGCCGGACCGAGGAGGCGAAACGATGTCAATGGAAATCCGAGAGGACATCAAGGCGGACGGCCTGGTCGCTCTGGCCGATCATCTCGGCATCCGCATCGCGGAACGCTGCGCAGAACACGATCGGGACGAAAGTTTCGTGGCTGATGGCTTCCAGGCGCTGAAGGAAGCGGGCTTCTTCAAGGCGCTCGTGCCCGCGGATCTGGGCGGCGGCGGCGTCAGCTATCGCGAGATGTGCGACGCGATCCGGCGGCTCGGGACGCATTGCGGCTCGACCGCCCTGGCGTTCTCCATGCACTGCCATCTTCTCGCCGTGCCGCTCTGGCGCTGGCAGAACGAGAAGGCGCCGGTCGAAGGGCTGCTCAAGCGCGTCGCCAGCGAGAACCTGATCCTGATTTCGAGCGGCGGCTCCGATTGGCTGAACAGCAGCGGGACCGCGAAGAAGGTGGACGGCGGCTATCGGGTCAGCGGGCGAAAGATCTTCGCCAGCGGCTGCCCGATGGGCGATCTGCTGATGACCAGCGCGGTCTTTGCCGACCCGGAGAACGGAGCGACGGTGCTGCATTTCCCCGTGCCGTTCAAAGCCGAGGGGCTGAAGCTGCTCGACACCTGGCACGTCATGGGGATGCGCGGGACGGGCTCGCAGGACGTGCAGCTGGACGATGTGTTCGTCCCCGATGCGGCGATCGCCGCGCGCCGCCCCCAGGGCAAGTGGCACAGGCTGTTCCACATGATCAGCATGATCGCGCTGCCGATGGTCTACGCGGCCTACCTCGGCGTCGCCGAAGGCGCCCGAGCGAAGGCGATCGCGGCCGCCCGCAAGAAGGCCGGTGGCCACCAGCTCACGCTTATCGTCGGCAGCATGGAAAATGCCTTTGCCCTGGCGGAAATGGCGTATGAGCGGATGGTCGCGATCGCCGAGACGTCGCAGCCTGGCCCGGAGACCACGGGCCGCGCGCTGACCGCGCGAACGCTCACCGGCCGCGCCGCGATCAAGACCGTCGAGCGTGCGATGGAGGTGGTCGGCGGTGCCTCGTTCTACCAAGCACTCGGCCTGGAGCGCGCGTTTCGCGACGTGCAAGGTGCCCGTTTCCATCCCTTGCAGGAGGTGCCGCAGCTTGAATTTGCGGGTCGGCTTGCGCTCGGGCTCGATATCGACGGGTGACGCGAGATCGGGTCAAGCCAGCGGCGGAAAGCGCAGTCCGGTGAGCCGCTCCGATTCCTGCCACAGCCGCTCGGCCGTCGCTTCATCCTGGGCCTGCGCCGCGATCTTCGCGGGCGCCGGATTGCCCTTCGTCTCGCCAATGCCGTCCGGGCCGTAATAGCCGCCGTTGCGAGCCTCGGGCGCGGTCGCCGCATACAGCGAGGGCAGCGCGCCAGCGGCGGCGGACTGGCCGAAAAACGGCGCGACGAGGAGTGCGAGCCGCGCCCGCAGCGAGCCCGTGAACAGGCTGGTGCGCGCGAAGCCGGGATGGGCGGCGATGCTGGCGATGCGTGATCCCGCCGCGGCGCAGTGCCGCGCCAGTGCCAGGGCGAAGACGAGATTGGCGAGCTTCGCCTGGGAATAGGCGCCGAACGGATCATAGTGACGCTCGCCTTGCAGATCGTCGAAGTCGAGCCGCCCGCGCCGGTGCGCCAGGCTCGCCACCGTCACGACGCGAGGCGCCGCGGCGCGAAGCAGCGCGGGGACGAGCTGCGCGGTCAGGGCGAAATGGCCCAGATGGTTGGTGCCGAACTGCGTCTCGAAGCCGTCCGCCGTCACCCGTCGCGGCGCCAGCGCCATTACGCCCGCGTTGTTGACCAGCAGATCGAGCGGGGCGCCCGCCTCGACCACTCCGGCGGCGAAGGCGGCGAGGGATTGCAGGCTCGCCTGGTCGGCGAGGGCGAAGGCAAGCTGGGCGTCGGGATGGCGCCGGCGGATCTCGGCCAGCGCCCGGCTGCCCTTGCCGGCGTCGCGGCCGGTCAGCACGACCTCGGCTCCCGCGCCGGCCAGCCCGGCGGCGGTTTCAAGACCGATCCCGCTGGTCGCCCCGGTAACGATGGCGCGCTTGCCGGTGAGGTCGGGGATCGCGGCAAAGGCCCAGTCCGGCATCGGGCCGCGCTCACTCGATCACGATCCGCGGCCCGGTGCTGGCGGGCTGGCCCGACACTTTCTGCCAGACCCGTGCCGCGATCGCATCGAAGGCGCGGGCGGCCTCGCCCTCCGGGGCCGAGGCGGTGATCGGCGTGCCCGCGTCGGAGGCCTCGCGCACGTCGAGCAGCAGGGGGACCTCGCCGAGGAAGTCGGTGCCGAGCCGGTGCGCCTCCTGCCGCGCGCCGCCGTGGCCGAAGATCTCGGAATGGTGGCCGCAATTGGGGCAGGAAAAGAAGCTCATGTTCTCGACCAGGCCGAGCACCGGCACCCGCACCCGCTCGAACATCCGCACCCCGCGCCGGGCGTCGATCAGAGCGATGTCCTGCGGCGTCGAGACGATCACGGCACCCGCCAGCGCCACGCGCTGGGAAATGGTGAGCTGCGCATCGCCGGTGCCGGGCGGCATGTCGATCACCATGATGTCGAGCGTGCCCCACTCCACCTGACCGAGCATCTGCTCGAGCGCGCCCATGACCATCGGGCCGCGCCAGATCATCGGCGTCTCCTCCTCGACGAGGAAGCCGATCGACATGGCCTTCAGGCCCCAGGCGTCGAGCGGCAGGATGCGCTGGCCGTGGATCTCCGGCTTGCGCGCGAGGCCGAGCATCCGGGGCAGGCTCGGCCCGTAGATGTCGGCGTCGAGCAGGCCTGTGCGGTGCCCCTGGCGGGCCAGCGCCACGGCGAGGTTCACCGCCACGGTGGACTTGCCAACACCGCCCTTGCCGGACGCCACGGCGACCACCGCGCCCACTCCCGGGAGCAACAAGTTCGGGCGGCCTTGGGCCTGCCCGGCGGCCGGCCCGTGTCCATGCCCATGACTCCGAGGCGGCGCGGCGGGGGCGGCGGGCTTGTGCGCGGTCAAAACGGCCGCGGCGTTGGTGACGCCCGGCTGACGCGCCAACACCGCCTCGGCGGCGCGGGCCACCGGCTCCATCGCCGCGGCGTGCGCGCGATCCGTGAGCAGGGCCACCTGGACCAGGCCGCCGCGAACCTCGATCCCCTCGATGAGACCCGCCGACACGATGTCGCGGCCCGAAGCTGGGTCCTGCACCGTGCGCAACGCCTCGCGCAGCGTGTCCGGGGTCGGGGCTGGCTGGACCATGCGCTTGCAAACCTTTTGCTGTACGGTGAAAACGTGGCGGACGAAAACAGGTCGCGCGATCCGCGAGAAGCGACGCCTGCTCCGCCGCATATGGCGCATCGGCCCTGATCCGCCAACGGCGGTACCCCGGCCCACAGGAGAGTTCCTCAACCCATGTCTTGGAACAGCGGCTCCGGTCCTGGAGGATCGAATCCCTGGGGAACGCCCGGCGGTTCCCAGGGCGGATCGGGCCAGGGAGGCGGCAACAACAACGGCAAGCGGGGCGGTGGGGGCCCCTGGGGTGGCGGGGGTGGCGGCGGCCGTGGCCCGGGTGGCTTTCCGGGCGGCCCCGGGCAGATGCCCGACCTCGACCAGATAATCGCCCGCATCCAGGCCTTCATCCGCCGGATGCTGCCGGGCGGCGGCTTCGGCGGACGCGGGGTGGTCCTTCTGGTGCTCGCCGTCATCGTGGTCTGGCTGGCGAGCGGCTTCTACCGGGTGCAGCCCGACGAGCAGGGCGTGGTGCTGCGCTTCGGCGCGTTCAACCGGACGTCGCTCCCGGGGCTCAACTATCATGTTCCCTGGCCGGTCGAGAGCGTGCTCCGCCCGGCGGTGACGCGGATCAACCGCATCGAGATCGGTTACAGCACCGGCACGCCGCGGGAGGGGGGGCCCAGGGACGTGCCCGAGGAAAGCCTGATGCTGACCGGCGACGAGAACATCATCGACATCAATTTCGCGGTGTTCTGGCGCGTCCGGGACGCCGTTCCCTACCTGTTCAACGTGCGCAACCCTCCGGCGATCGTCAAGGCGGTGGCGGAGAGCGCCATGCGCGAGGTGATCGGCCGCACGCCGATCCAGCCCGCGCTGACCGAGGCACGCCAGCAGATCGAGACCGATGTGACCCGGGAGATGCAGACGATCCTGGACGGCTACGGCGCGGGGGTCGAGATCACCCAGGTCCAGCTACAGAAGGTCGATCCCCCCGAGGCGGTGATCGACAGCTTCCGCGACGTGCAGCGCGCCAACACCGACGCCGAGCGGATGCGCAACGAGGCCGAGGGCTACCGCAACGACGTCGTCCCCCGGGCGCGCGGCGACGCCGCCCGCATCACCGCCGAGGCGGAGGGCGCGCGGCAGGCCAGCATCGCTGAGGCGACCGGCCAGACCCAGCGTTTCCTGAGCGTCCTGACCGCCTACAAGGCCGCCAAGGACGTGACCATGCAGCGCATGTATCTCGAGACCATGCAAGACATCCTGAGCAAGTCCCCGACGATGGTGGTGGATGGCAACCTCAAGGGGCTGGTGCCGTTCCTGCCGCTCAACCTGCCCGACCACGCGAGGCCGGTGCCGCCTCCCGCGCCGGCGCCGCAGGGGCCGCCGAGCACCGTGCCGCAGGTGCAGGGGACCACGCGATGATGAACCGCGCCGCCATCGTCGGCCTGGCCGCGGTCATCGTCGCGATCATCCTCGCCGCCGCCACCCTGTTCACGGTGGACCAGACCGAGCAGGTGCTGATTACTCAGCTCGGCAAGCCGGTGCGGGTGATCGAGAAGCCGGGGCTCTACGCGCGCATTCCGTTCGTACAGACGGTCATCCGCTTCGACCGCCGGCTGCTGAACTACGAGCTGCCGGGCGAGGAGGTCATCCTCGGCGAGCAGCGGCGGCTGATCGTCGACAGCTTCACCATGTTCCGCATCACCGATCCGTTGCGCTACTATCAGGCGGTCGGACCCGATCCGGCGGGTATCCGCGGGCGGCTGAACTCGGTGGCCTCCTCCTCCTTGCGCCGGGTGCTCGGCAATCGCACGCTGCTCGACGTGCTCTCGGCCGGCCGCGCCGCCATCATGGCCAGCATCCGCGATCAGGTGAACCACGAGATGCGGGGCTTCGGCGTCGACATCGAGGACGTCCGCATCCGCCGCGCCGACCTGCCCGGGGGCAATACCCAGGCGATCCTGAGCAGGATGCAGTCGGAGCGCGAGCGCGTCGCCCGGCAGGCGCGCGCGGAGGGCGCCGAGGCCTCCCTGCGCATCCGCGCCGACGCCGACCGGGACCGGACCGTGCTGCTCGCGGAGGCTCGCGCGACCGCGGACAAGTTGCGGGGCGAGGGCGAGGAGCAGGCGAGCCGCATCTACGCCCAGGCCTATCAGCAGGACCCGGACTTCTTCGCGGCGTGGCGGACCATGCAGGCCTATCGCGACGCGTTCGGCGCGGGCAACTCGCGGCTGGTGCTGACCCCGGACAGCCCGTTCCTCAAGCTGTTCCAGGCGGCGCCGACGCCGGGCGGCCAATCGGCGGGGGATGCGCCCGCAAGGGCATCCCGGTAGCGGATCAGGAGGTGCGCTCGCCGGGTGCCGCCAACAGGGCGGTTTCCCGGCGCGGCGTGCCAGCCCATCCGCCGAGCCAAGCGGCGATCGCGGTGAGAACCAGGGCGACAAACCCGTAGATGCCGGCCTGGGACGCACGCTCGCGGGCGACGTTGGCCGCCGAGGCCGCCTGTTCCTTGGCCTTTTGCGCGGTTTGCTGCAGTTGATGGGTGATCTGGTCCAGCCTCCCGCGCGCCTCGTCGGGCGTGATGTTGGCGATCCGCGCGAGGCCGTTCACGGCCTGGTCCCGGGCCGCCTGGGCCTGCTGCTGGTCGCCGCTGATGACGGCGCGGACGTAGGCGACCACGTTGTTTTGCACACTCTGCGCGTCATTGGGGTTCACGAGGCCGCGCACCTCCGCCTGCAGCGCGTCGCCGTTCCCGACTTGCGCGGCGCCGGTCACCGCGCTCGCGGCCGCCTTGCCGACCCCGCTCATGGCCCCGCCGAGCGCGTTGAACGTGCCACCGACGATGCCGCTGAACGCCGTCGCGAGGAGCCAGAAGACCACCAGGGTCGCCGCGCACCACGCCACGAACCCGTGCAGGCGCGCGACCCTCGCGTGCGCCGTCCCGCAAAGGCGGCCGGCGATCAGTCCTCCGAAGAACGAGCCGATGATTGCGGCCACGATCCACCAGATCGCCGCGGCGAGGGAAAACGTCGCCACGCCCGGGTTATCGGCCGCGTTCGAGACGTCGAAGGAAGCCAGCCCGACGCCGATCCCGAGCACGTCCAGCACTGCCTGGATGACGAGTGCCGCCGCCGCGCCGGCGAAGATCGCGCCCCACGCGGCGCGATTGAGCAGAAAGGTGCGCCGATCATCGGGAACGACGGCCACCGGATCGGAATAGGCGGAAGGGTTGCTCGGAGACGCGCTCATCCTCAATCTCCCCATCCCGAGGCGGCCTTGCCACGACAACGGCAGGGAAATTGCCGGGTTCGCGGAACGCGGCCAATTCTTGGTTGCCGCTCCAGTCTGGCCGGGCGGCCGGAAGACGGAACCGCGCTCGTGAATTGCCAACCGGGACCGGCCCGAGCCATATGTTCGCACCGAGAGGACAAGTGCGCCGATCCCAGGCGGGCTCCATGCGCTATACTTGGCCGAAATCCAGGGAAGCTTCCACCATGCGCCTGATCAAATCCCGCTCCGTCCGCGCCGCCGCGCTGGCCGCTTCCGCGCTCGTGGCGCTGCCGATCGCCGCCGCGGTTCCGCTCGCGCCGGCCGAGGCCAGGGGCGCGCCGGACAGCTTCGCCGACCTTGCCCAACAGTTGCTGCCGGCGGTCGTGAACATCTCCTCCTCCACCTCCGTCCAGGCGCGCAGCGGCGGGCCGGAGATCCCGATGTTCCCGCCGGGCTCGCCGTTCGAGCAGTTCTTCAAGGACTTCCTCGACCGCAACCGTCCGGGCGGACGGCAGGCACCCGGCCAGGGCCAGCACGACGCGCCGGCGCCGGAGCGGAAGATGCAGTCGCTCGGCTCGGGCTTCATCGTCGACCCGTCGGGGCTCGTGGTTACCAACAACCACGTGATCGAGGGGGCGGACGAGATCACCGTGACCCTGCAGGACAATACCTCGCTGAAGGCCACCGTGGTCGGGCGCGACGACCGGGTTGACGTGGCGCTGCTCAAGGTGAAATCGGACAAGCCCTTGCCCGCCGTGAAGTTCGGCGACAGCGATGCCGAGAGGGTGGGTGACTGGGTGCTGGCGATCGGCAACCCGTTCGGCCTGGGCGGCTCGGTGACGGCGGGCATCGTCTCGGCGCGCGGGCGCGATATTCGCCAGGGGCCGTACGACGATTTCATCCAAACCGACGCGGCCATCAACCGGGGCAATTCCGGCGGGCCGCTGTTCAACATGAACGGCGAGGTCATCGGCATCAACACGGCGATCTACTCGCCGTCCGGCGGCTCGATCGGCATCGGCTTCTCGATCCCCGCGAACATGGCGAAGAACGCCGTCACCCAGCTCAAGGATTTCGGCCGCATCCGGCGCGGCTGGCTTGGCGTTCGCATCCAGCAGGTGACCCCCGACATCGCCGAGAGCCTCGGTCTCAAGAACGCCGGCGGAGCGATGGTGGCCGGCGTGAACGACGGCGGCCCCGCCGACCAGGCCAAGATCCGCAACGGCGACATCATCCTGAAATTCAACAACCAGGATGTGAAGGAGATGCACAACCTGCCGCGCATCGTGGCGGAGACGCCGATCGGCCAGGAGGTTCCCATCACGGTCTGGCGCGACGGCCACGAGGCGACCGTGCAGGCCAAGGTCGGCGAGCTGCCGGACGACCAGAAGCAGGTCGCCGCGGTCGACGCCAAGGCGCCGGCCAAGCCGACCGAGATCTCGGCGCTCGGGCTGAAGCTCGCGCCGATCGACCAGAGCGCCCGCGACAAGTTCCAGCTCGGCGACGACCAGAAGGGCGTCGTGATTACCGATGTCGCGCCGAGCGGCCCGGCATCGGAGCGCGGCCTCAAGCCGGGCGACGTGATCGTCGAAGTGCAACAGCAAGCGGTCAATTCGCCGTCCGAGGTGCAGGGCCGGCTCGACAGCGTGCGCAAGCAGAACCGCAAATCCGTGCTGATGCTGATCCAGAGCCAGGACGGCCGCCGGTGGGTGCCGCTGCCGCTGGGCGATGCGGTGTCGCCTAATCCCGGCTAGGGGTTCGCGGGCAGGGCGTTAATCCGAGGGAAAGCACGCTCGGCGATGCTCGACCGATGCACGATGCATCGGTTCGTCCAGGACACGAGCACACGCCGTTCCCCCCAACTGGGGCGACGCGCGTGAGATGGCTTTTCTTTCCCGATTACCGGGGCTCCGTTCCCTATCAGGATCTGCTCGCGCGCGCGCTCGAGCCCTGGGCGGCGAGCGGGCCGGGGAGCGTAACCGACGCGCTGGAGGCCACCGGGACCGGGCCGGTCGTATTCCACCTGCACCAGGAGGACGCGGTCACGGCGACCCTTTCGGGCGACGCGGCCCGGGAGGCGGTCGGGCTGTTCCTGGCGGAGCTCGACGCCTTCCGCGCGTGCGGCGGCCGGCTGGTCTGGACGATGCACAACTCCGCGCCGCATGAGGACCGCGAGCCCGAGCTGGCGCAGGCGTTGCGGGCGGCCTTGGCGGTGCGCGCCGATCTGCTGCATGTGCATGGCGCGATCGGGGCGCGGATCGCCTGCGCGCTCGGTGCGCCGGAGCGGCGCATCGTGATCGTGCCCCACCCCGACCTCGCGCCGGGCTATCCCGACGACATCACGGACGCCGCCGCGCGCCGCTATTTCCATTTGACCGCCGAACACACGGTGTTTGCGTTCCTCGGCGCGATGCGCGCCTATAAGGGTCTGGATGCCCTGGCGAGCGCGTTCGATCGACTATGCCCATCGCGGCCCGAGGCGCGGCTGATCATGGCCGGGCGGCAGCCGGCCTCACGGGAGGCGCGCTACGTCGTTCCCTCGCCGCAAGTGCTGCTGGTGCCGCGCCACGTCGAGGACGCGACGGTGCAATACGTGTTGCGGGCCGCCGACTTCGTGGTGCTGCCATATCGCCGCATCCTGAGCTCGGGCTCCGCCGCGCTGGCTCTCGGGTTCGGCCGGCCGCTGATCGTGCCGGACCTGCCGCCTTTGCTGGAGGTCGTGCGCGCCGGGCAGGAGGCGATCGTCTATCGCGCCGACGACGCGGACGGCTTGCTCCGCGCGCTGGACCAGGCGTGCGCGATGCCGCCCGCCGAGCGGCTCGCGATGCGCGCCGCCGCCTTGGCGCGCGGCCGGTCGGTGGGGTTCGACGATCTTGCCGCCGCGCTGCGCGTGGCAGCGGATTTTTCAGATTGAGGGTTGCACCGACCATCCGTCCATTTCAACGCGATCTCCGGTCCAACCGCCCGGCTTCGACTCGACCGGGCTGGCGTATCCCTCCGGTCGGGGATCGACGCATCGGGCACCGACTCGGAGGAGAGCCATGCGGCAACATGTTCTGGATCGCTACCGCCAGCTACGCGCGATCAGCACCCGCCATCACAGCGGGGCGCTCGACTATCTCGCGCGACCGGCAATCCTGGGACGCGCGAGGGATCTTGGCTTGGCCGATGGCCAGGTCCTCGTCGCCGGCAGCGACGAAGAGATGACGCTGATGTTCGATCTGGCGGTCCACACCGTCGGGCAGGGCCGTTCGCGGGCGATCGATCGTTATGCCAGGGCCGCGGCGCCCTCGGCCGGCTCCAACGAAGCGCATGTGCTCGACGCGATGCGCGAGGCCAAATTTTCGATCTGGCGGATCGAACGCCACCACGAAGCCGCCGGCGTGATCGTGGCGGATGTCCTGCGGGGCAACGAGACGTGGCTGGTCGATGAAGGTCTGACAGTTAGAGCG
>CAWCHV010000002.1:0-304844 GCA_963795435.1 uncultured Alphaproteobacteria bacterium | reverse complement strand
TCGCGCCAATGTTAGTTACGTATTAGCAACATTGTCGGCGTGCGAGGGCGCCGCGCCGTCGGCCCCGTAGGGCGCAGGTCACACCGCCGTCAGTCCGGCCACGGCGGCAGCAGGATCGGCGGCTCCCACAGAGTAGGCGCGTCGGGCGGCGATGCAGGAGGCCTGGCCGGCGCGACCCTCGCCTGCCTCGGTCGGGCCAAGCGGGGTCGCTTCGGCCGGGGCGGCTGCGGCGGGCGCGGCGGCGGGCGCAGCACCTCGGGCAGCGGATCGATGGAGAGCTTGCGCCACAGCGGCCGGAGCAGCCGCCCGGCCTGCGGCGAGGCCGCCAGCAGCGCCCGCATCTCGGGGTCGTCCAGCAGCGCCTGCAACTGGGGGACGAAATACCCCATGCCATACTGCAGAAGCACCGGCCCGCGCGGAATGGCGGCCGGCCGGCGCTCCGATTTCGCCCGCCCGGCGGCCGCGCCGGGTGGCGCGCCCCGGCGCGGCGCGGCGGGCAGCGTGCCGGCGGCGAAACGCGCGTGCAGCGCGCTGAGCCGCCGCATCGTGCGCGCGAGATAGTGCCACAGCAACTCGGCGAGCGGCAGCAGCCGCGGCTCCAGCACGCCGCTCTGCCGCCGCCGGTAGAGGCCCTCGCTCAACGCCCACCGCATCGCCGCGAAGAGCAGGCCGAAGCGCGGAAGCAGGCCGGTTGGGGGTGAGGATGGGGCGGCGGCGGACATGCACGGTGTATAACGTCAGTTAGTATGTATGTCAAGCGTTGCCGCGAGCGAAACGCGGCAATCCATCGCGCTCGCATACGAGCGGCCACCCGTCCGTAGGCACGATGGACTGCCACGCCGCGCTCGCAATGACGCCGATGGGCGCGGTCGGCTCCCGTGGGGTTCAACCAGCCATTACGTTTGCAATGAACGACCTAATGCCCGGGCGGTTTGGGCGTCGATGACTGCCCCGCGTCGCGCGATTGTTCGGCGACCGCCTGCTGCAGGGCGCCGAGCAGGCCGGCCACTTCCCGGTACGGTCGCTCCTGGAGATAGAGCGCGATCTCCGTCACCAGCTCCGACGGCAAGGTGATCGTCGGCGGGAGCCGCTGTTGCGGGGACACCGGCGATTGCTGGGCCCGAGCCGGCAACGCGCACAGCGCCACCAGAAGCGCGACCGCTGTCCCTCGCATCATGGCCCGATCAATCCATGCCGCGACAAATCCGTGATGAGCGCCGCGAGTGTGCGAGTGACCGTGCGCAACTGGTCAGTCACCGCCCGCATCTCCTCCGCGCCATCACCCTTCGCCGCGTTCGGGTTCCAATTCGCGTCCAGCCGTTCCCGCGACACCGTGCCGACCGGCAAGGGCCACCCGGTCCGGCGCGCGCCGAGAACCTGATCCGCGCCGACGCGGAACGACTTGGCGGCGACGGAGCCGCCGAAGCCGGCGTCGCCGGACGGCGCGATGCTCAATCCCGTGCCGGCATCGGTTCGATAGGCGAGCACGCCGCCCTCCGCCTCGAGATAGTGCTTGCCGGAGGCGTCCAGCGCGATGCGGTGCCCTTCCGCCAGCCAGATCGCGTTCGCGCCATTTCTCTGCGTCGCCCTGCGAGTGTCGATCACCGCCTCGCTGAACGGCAGGCCGACCCAGAAGCCGCGCCTGATCGACGCACCCCCGGTTGCCGTGGCGTTCGCGCCGGGCCAGACGCCGATCACGTTGCCGATCTCGACATCCGAGCCGTCCTTGGCGTCCTTTCCGAGCACGGCCGAGACGAAGGTCCGGGCATTCGCGTCGTCCACATTGTTGCCCACCCAGTCGAGTTCCAAGGTCTGACCCATGCCGCTCCGCGACGACGGCAGATCGGCCTGCTCGTGATATTCGATCACGCCGCCCCACAGATTGGCGCCGACCACCGCGCCCCGCACCGGAGCGCCGGGCCGCGCCTCCGCGGGCGGGATCGGTTGGCTGAGGGTCAGGACGCCCGGTCCGCTGGTCGCCCCCTCCACGTCCGGGGTGACGCCCGTCACCTCATTCCGGCCGGCGCCGATCGTGACCGTCAGCGGATGTTCGGTCGACACGGGGTAGCCGACGCCCCTCGTGTACCCGGTCCCGAAATTGCTGATGTCCGCCACGCGAATGTCCGCCACGCGAATGTCCGCCGCACCAGCCGCCGATCCGTGGGACGGCGCGGCGATCGTCGAGCGCGGGATCGGCACGCCGGTGCGAACCGTCTGCCAATATCCAGCGACATGCCCGGTCGCGCCGCCATTGCCGCCCCCGGCATTGCTCGCCAGGGTCGACAGGAACCCCCATATGCCGTCGGCCGGCGAGGAGTTGACCGAGGTCTCGACCAGCATGTTCGGGATGACGTGGCCGTCGCCGCCGGGGTGATTGACGAGGTAGAAGCTGTGCACCACCGCCTTGTCGGTCGTTGCCGAGCCGACCCGGCTGAAAATCGCCACTTGCGGCCCGCGCGTCTGGAAGCTGCTGCGGAAGAAGTCGCTATCGCCAACCGTCAGACTGCCATTGCGCACCGTGTTTCCCGCCGGCGCCGCGAGGGTCAGCGGCCCGGTGAGCTTTCCCCCCGTGACGGGAAGCAACGAGGCGATGCAGCCCTGGATCGCGGCGGCCGTGACCATCGCGCCGGCTGCGAAACCACAGGCCATTCGCCTTCCTCCTGCCTGACCCTCCGCCTGGAGGGCTAGCGTGCCCGGCTCAGCGTATAATCCGCGACGGCGGCGAGGCAGCTTCGCAGCTTGGTGTCCGGGAACAG
The DNA here is from genome assembly GCA_963795435.1 of uncultured Alphaproteobacteria bacterium. Taxonomy (GTDB): domain Bacteria; phylum Pseudomonadota; class Alphaproteobacteria; order Acetobacterales; family Acetobacteraceae; genus JAFKFI01. The sequence goes on along the minus strand of CAWCHV010000002.1, from coordinate 302,088 downwards.
GCCGAGCGCGCTCTGTGCGTCGGCCGCGAACCGCGCGGCGCGGTCCAGGGTCGTGCGGATCGCGCCGCGCCGCTCCATCAGATGCAGCGCATGGTCGAGGTCGTCGCCTCGCTGATCGCTGCTCTCGATGGTGCGCCGCCAGAAATCGCGTTCGGACGCATCGCCGGCCTGGAACGCGGCGAGCACCGGCAAGGTGATCTTGCCTTCGCGGAAATCGTCGCCGACCGTCTTGCCGAGCGTCGCCTGGTCGGCCGCGTAGTCCAGCGCGTCGTCGACCAGCTGGAAGGCGATGCCGAGATTCATGCCGAAATCCGCCAGCGCCTGCTCTTCGCGCGCCGGCCGCTCGGCCACCATCGCGCCGATCTGACACGCCGCCGAGAACAGGGCCGCCGTCTTGCCCTTGATGACTTCGAGATACCGGGATTCGGAGGTGGATAGATCGTTCTGCGTGACCAGCTGCAGCACCTCCCCCTCGGCGATCGTGGCGGCGGCGCGCGACAGGATGGCGAGCACCTGCAGTGAGCCGTCGTCCACCATGAGCTGGAAGGAACGGGCAAACAGGAAATCTCCGACCAGGACGGAGGCCTTGTTGCCGAACACCGCGTTGGCGCTGGCGAGACCGCGCCGAAGCAGGCTTTCGTCCACCACGTCATCGTGCAGCAGAGTTGCCGTGTGGATGAACTCGACACAGGTCGCGAGATGGACGTGCCGCATTCCGCCGGAAACCTCGGGATAGCCGCACATGCGCGCGGCGGCCAAGGTCAGCAGCGGACGGATGCGCTTGCCGCCCGCAGCCACGATATGCGCCGCGAGCTGCGGGATCAGCGCGACCGGGCTCTCCATTCGGGCGACGATCGCCCGGTTGCAAGCCTCCAGGTCGCGATGCAGCAACCCCGCCAGACGGGATAGTGCGTCCTCGCCGCCGTGAGCCCCCGCCGCGTCGTCCACGCGCGTCTCTCCCTGCCCGAAGCCGGGCTTTTGCTCGGGCGCGGGCGCGCTTGATGCGGGCAGGCTTGCGACGACGCCCAAATGGCTCTCCCGGCATGTTGGCGTGGTGTGAACCGCGGCACCATATCGGCCGGTCCGAAAAAGGGTCAAGCCAAGCTGATTCAAGGCTTTGACATCGCATTCGCGTCCCGGTCAAACCTGCGTGGTGGGCAGGAGGCGGAACACGAACATGCGGGTGATCGCGACGTCGAACGACCCGGTGCGGCTGAGCTTTCTCGCGGCGCTGCTGGCGGATGCCGGGATCGGCACGTTCGTACTCGACACCCATGCGAGCATCGTCGAGGGCAGCATCGGAGCGATCCAGCGCCGCCTCGGCGTGGCGCCCGAAGACGAGGCACAGGCCCGCCGAGTGCTGAGAGAGGCCGGCGAGCTCTAGGCGATGGAGACCACCGACGGCCATCTCCTGGGTGGCCGGGTGAGCTATTCACAGCCGGCGCAGGGCTTCCGCAGCGGCATCGAGCCCGTCCTGCTCGCCGCCGCGATTCCGGCGGGCGCGGGGGACCGCGTGCTGGAAGGCGGCAGCGGGGCCGGCGCCGGCCTCCTATGCCTCGCGGCGCGCGTCCCCCAAATAACCGGATTGGGCATCGAGCGCGACCCGTCGCTCGCCGCCTTGGCGCAGCGGAACGCGATCGCGAATGGCTGGTCGAACTTGACCTTTCTCACCGCCTCGGTGGAGGCGATCCCCGGGAGCGGGCGGTTCGACCACGCCTTCGCCAATCCGCCCTATCACGTCACCGCTGGGACGCCCCCGCCGGCGCCAGGCCGCGCCTGCGCGAAGCACGCGCCGCCCGATCTGTTCGCGACCTGGGCGAAATCCCTCGCGCTCCGGCTGCGGCCGCGTGGAACGCTGACCTTGATCGCCTCGGCCGCCGATCTGCCGGCGTGCATCGAAGCGCTGGCGGCCGCGCAATGCGGCTCGGGCTCCCTATTCCCGCTCTGGCCGCGACCGGGGCGGCCGGCGAAGCTCGCGCTGCTCCAGGGCGTCAGGGGAGGAAGAGGGCCGTTCCGTATCCTGCCGGGACTGGTGCTGCACCGGGATGGTCCTGGCTACACGCCCGAGGCGGAGGCCGTTCTCCGGAATGCGTCGGCGCTGCCGGTCTAGGATGTAAAGCGCACCGTCGATACACTTCAGCATGGTCCACGAAAGCGGAGGCAGCCGCGAAGTCGTGGATTTCCCGTGACAAGCACGGGCGCGACGGTGAGATGCGATCAAGAGTCCCCGAGATCGGGATGCCGCAGGTACCAGAGCCGCTCATAGGCGGCGACCAGGCTCTCCATGTTGCGCCGCCGGGTGCCGTCCGGGGTCATCGGGCGCCGGGTCAGCATCTTCTCCAGCACTTGCAGAAGCTGCTCGGCGACCTCGTAGTCCGCCTGGTCGCAGGCGTGGTGAAAAGCGATGAGGATCTTGTCGGAGAGCCGACGGCTGTAGCGCGGCGCCCCGCCGATGCCATGCTCCCGGCCGGGTTCGTCCTCGGCATGGCCCAATGACATCATGACCTTGTCCATGTTCTCGAGCCCCTGCGGGTTCATCCGCCTGCATCCTGTTTCCGTGAGGTTCCCCGTACCGCCTCCCCTTCAAGCGAGCGGGGCATCGGCGCGCCGGTTGCCGGGTTGCGACGACTCGTCAATCATAAGCCAAACTTGGCCTGTCGTCTCAGTCCATGCACCATTTCAGTCGGATGAGGCGTAATCCTCCCGGTAACTCGGCGTTATTTTTGCGATTAATGTCCGCCTCTCGCGGCACGGCGGTGAATCACGCGAGTGGCGGCGGCGGTTCATTCGGCCGGAAGGCTGGATCCGGCGGCCGGAGGCGCCTCGAACGCGGCAACGTCGAAGGCTTCCTCCCACGTACCGGTGGTGGACGCCCGGCTGTATTCGGTGGCGCGGTTCTCGAAGAAATTGGTGTGTTCGACCGCGTTCAGCATGTCATCGAGCCACGGCAGCGGGTTGCGAGAGACGTGATAGAGCGGATTAAGGCCAAGCTGCACCAAGCGGCGGTCGGCGATGTAGCGGATGTATTCCTTCAACGTCCTGGCATCGAGCCCCTCCACCGCCCCCTGCTCGAAGGCGAGGTCGATGAACGCATCCTCGTGGTCCATGATCGTCGCACAGCTGATATAGATCTCGCGCTTGAGCTCCTCCGTCCATATTTCCGGATTCTCCTGCACGAACGTGCGGAACAGCCGGATGATGGACAGGCAGTGCAGCGTCTCGTCGCGCACCGACCAGGAGATGATCTGCCCCATCCCCTTCATCTTCCCGAAGCGCGGGAAGTTCAGCAGGATGGCGAAGGAGGCGAACAGCTGTAGGCCCTCGGTGAACGCGCCGAACGCCGCCAGCGTCTTGGCGATCTCGTGCTTGCTGTCGATCCGAAAGGAATGCATGTAGTCATACTTGTCCTTCATCTCCTTGTAGCGGAGGAAGGCCTGGTATTCGATCTCCGGCATCCCGATCGTGTCCAGCAAATGGCTGTAGGCGGCGATGTGGATGGTCTCGGTGTTGGAGAACGCCGACAGCATCATCAGCACTTCGGTGGGTTTGAACACTTGGCTGTAGTGCTTCATGTAGCAGTTGTTCACCTCGACGTCGGCCTGGGTGAAGAAGCGGAAGATCTGGGTCAGCAGATTGCGTTCGCCGTCGGTGAGATTGCGGTGCCAGTCCTTCACGTCGTCCGCGAGCGGCACCTCCTCGGGCAGCCAATGCACCCGCTGCTGGGTCAGCCACGCCTCGTAGGCCCAAGGATAGCGGAACGGCTTATAGACCGGGTTTTCCGCGAGCAGGTCGAAGCGGACGGGGTGCTCGTCGGTGGCCAGTCCAGAGGATGGGGGCGCGATACCGTTCATGGGCGTTCTTTCAAGCTCGGCCGGCGACAATAGGCAGGGCCACCGAGTCGGAATATGGTCTCCATAGTCCGATCAAGGGAGTCCCGTCATGCAACGTGAAGTGGTCATCGTCTCGGGCGTCCGCACCGCCATCGGCGATTTCGGGGGTGGGCTCAAGGACGTGCCGCCGACCGAACTCGGCGCCCAGGTGATCCGCGAGGCGCTGTCCCGCGCCGACGTGAAGGGCGACGAGGTCGGCCACGTGGTGATGGGCAATGTCATCCACACCGAGGCCAAGGACATGTACCTGGCCCGCGTCGCGGCGATGAACGGCGGCGTCTCGCAGGACGCCCCGGCCCTCACCCTCAACCGGCTGTGCGGCTCCGGCCTGCAGGCCATCGTCTCGGCCGCCCAGACCATCACCCTCGGCGACGCCGACATCGCGATCGGCGGCGGGGCGGAGAGCATGAGCCGCTCCGCCTACATCGCCCAGGGAATGCGCTGGGGCACCCGCATGGGCGACACCGCGATGGTCGACATGATGGTCGCCGCGCTGCACGACCCGTTCGACAACATCCACATGGGCGTCACCGCCGAGAACGTCGCCGCCCAGCACCAGATCACCCGCGCCGACCAGGACGCGCTGGCGGTGGAATCGCACCGTCGCGCCTCCAGCGCGATCAAGACGGGCCGTTTCAAGCAGCAGATCCTCCCCGTCACCTTGAAGACCCGCAAGGGCGAGACGGTGTTCGACACCGACGAGCATCCCCGCGCCGACGCCTCGGCCGAGGACATGGCGAAGCTGCGCCCGGTGTTTCAGAAGGACGGCACGGTGACGGCCGGCAACGCCTCGGGCATCAATGACGGCGCGGCCGCGGTCGTGCTGATGGAGGGTGGCGAGGCTGGCCGCCGCGGCCTCAAGCCGCTCGGCCGGCTGGTCGCCTACGCCCATGCCGGGGTCGATCCCAAGGTCATGGGCATCGGCCCGGTGCCCGCCTCCCGCAAGGCGCTGGAGAAGGCCGGGCTCAAGATTTCCGACATGGACGTGATCGAGGCCAACGAGGCCTTCGCCGCCCAGGCCTGCGCGGTGAGCAAGGAGCTCGGCTTCGACCCGGCGAAGGTCAACCCGAACGGCTCCGGCATCTCGCTCGGCCACCCGGTCGGCGCCACCGGCGCGATCATCACGGTGAAGGCGCTTTATGAGCTGGAGCGCATCGGCGGGCGCTACGCCCTCGTCACCATGTGCATCGGCGGCGGCCAGGGCATCGCCGCCATCTTCGAGCGGGTCTAAGCTTTCCTCCTCCCTCTCCCGTTTTACGGGAGAGGGCCGGGGTGAAAGAGTTACGCCTTTGCGAACGGGCAGCCGAGCCGTTCCTTCGACAGGAACGCCTGATCGCCCGGAACGCGGGCGAGCTGCTTGTACCAGTCGTACGGATGCTTCGATTCCGCCGGCGATTTCACCTCGAACACGAAGGTGTCGTGGATGAACTTGCCGTCCTTGCGCACATATCCCTTGCCGAACACCACGTCCTCGGTCGGGATCGCCTTCATCTGATCGGCGACCGTCCGGCCCGAGGCCTTCGCCTTGTCCATCCCCGCCGCCGCCGCTGCCTTGAGGATGTGCATGGTGGCGGAATAGGCGCCGGCGTGAAACATCGTCGGCTTCTTGCCCTTGAACTGCCCGGAGAAGCGCTCCGAGAAGGCCCGCGTGTCGTCGTTCAAATCCCAATAGAAGGCCTCGGTGAACACCACGCCTTGGCACGCCTGCAATCCGAGCGCCTCGATGTTGTTGATTGAGAACACCAGCCCGGCGATCTTGGTGCCGCCGCCGATCAGGCCAAACTCCGCCGCCTGCTTGATGCAGTTGGTCGTGTCGTCGCCGGCGTTGCCGAGGCAGATGACCTTGGCACCGCTCGCCTGCGCCGAAACCAGCGCGCTCGAGAAATCCGTCGTGCCCGGAAAGGCGTAGAACGTGCCGCCCACCACCTTGCCGCCCGCCGCCTTGATCGTCTCGGTGGCGTAGTCCTGCATCGAGTGGCCGCTGATGTAGTCGGCGGTGATGAAGTACCAGCTCTCGCCGCCATGCCGCGTCACGGTGTCGCAGGTCGCGTGCGCGTTCACCCACAGATCGTAGGTCCAGTGGATCTGGTTCTCGTTGCACCACTTGCCGGTGAGGTCGGGCACGCCGGCGCCGGTGAACACCACCAGCTTGTCCTTTTGCTTGGCGATCGAGCCGACCGAGATCGCCGCCGCCGATTGCGGCAGCCCGATGATCGCGTCGACGCCGTTCTGGTCATACCAGCCGCGCGCCAACGTCGTCGCGGTATCCACGCTCGTCGACATGTCGCCGACGATCACCTCGGCCTTGAACTCGGGATGCGCCTTCTTGAAGTCCTCGAGCGCCAGCTTCGCGGTGAAGAACGAGCCCGGCCCGTCGCCCGCCGCATACGTGCCGCTCTGGTCATTGAGCAGCCCGATGCGATAGACCGCGTCCTCCGCCCTGGCGGCGCGTCCGCGCAGCAGCAACGCGGGAGCCGCGAGCGCAGCCCCTCCCAGCACGGCCCGGCGGCCGATCTCGATCTTCGCCATTCTCTCTCGTCCCTCGGATCAGCGCCGTCTCAGCGCGGCGCACGCTTCTCGATAGACGTGATCGCTCGATCACGCCAGATGGCGAGCGCGTCCAAGGACGTGGAAGGCACGGGCGTATGGCTGCCATTCGGGTGCCGCAGCGTGGCCGCGCGTTCCAAGGCGAAGGCCATTGCCGCAGTGGTCAGCGTCGAGACCGCCGCAGGAGCGGGGCGAGCCCCAGGAGGCCGGCAGCAAGCAGCCCGATCGAGCCCGGCTCGGGGGCGGGGACGAATTGCGCACTGCTTACGGAGTTGTTGAAGATCGTGATGAGCGTCCCGTCGGGCAGAGTGGCGTTGACGAATACCGGCAAGCTGGAGGCAAGGAATTCAAGCAGGACCGATCCGTCCAAGGCTGGGGACAGGAAGAACCCGGCTTGGCCGGCTGCCGGCGCGAACGTCACCAGATCGGGCACGTCACGCATCCCGGTCGACAGGTCGAGTGTGGCCGATGCTGTCGCCATCGAACCGCTCGCGAGGACGATATCGTCGGCCTCCCCGGTCGGCCCCGTGTTCGCGAAGCCGATACCGCTGGCGTTTGCGAGCGCCGCGCCGTTCCGGTTTCCAGGGTCCGCTTTCAGTGTGACGTTGACTGACGTGAAATGCACGATCTGCGGCGACGGGTTAAAGCCCGTATCCGCCAAATCAAGATATAGCCCGTAGCTGCTCCCGAACCCTGCGGGTGCCACGGGACTGCCGTTCAAGCTGAACCCGGTGATCGTTTCAAGTCGGCGGGCCACGAACGGGCCGCCGCCAGGTTGGACCTCGCTGCGCAGCGAGGAGTTGAGCGAGAACGTATCGGCGGTAAACACGCTCCCCGGTCCCGGCAGCGGCGGGGCCGCGCCGGCCGGGTCCCAGGTAAACGGCACCGCCCCGGCCATTGCGGGTGGGCCGGCGCAAAGTGCCGCCGCCGCGATCAAGGCAGCGATCCAGACCCGACGTTTGCACCGTGTCGTGCTCATCGTGTTTTCTCCCTTCGGACACGCAGCCCGATATGAATTTGGCCCGACATCAGGCCGGAGTTTGCCGAAGTCGTGCGACGAGACGGCCCCTATGCCGCGATCGCAGTCACCAAAGCCTTGATGCCGGCCGCCGCGGCTTGTTTGGCGCCCTCTTCCAGTAGATCGGTGATCCCGGCTTGCAGTTTGTCCTTCCCGCTCAGGACGCCCAGCAGCCTTCCGCTCGCAACGATGTTGTCCCATGCCGGCACGATCGCCGGGTTTTGCCCGTTGGTAACGGGGTCGTCGTTTCGCTGTGGTGTTCCGAACGGCAGCCCGGCACTGGTCCCTTCAACATGACCCGTGCGCTCGAACAGGAACCCATCGCCTGCTTTGGTTACAAGAAGGGCAGACAGCGCATACTCGATGTTGTCGAATCCACTGTCGTGGGCATGCGTGCTAAACGTGAACGTGCCGTCGCGCCGCACGACGAGGTGCGCTTGCCCCCCCAACGGCAAATCGCTCGTCAACGGTCCCGTTTCGAAGGTCGCGCTGTTGCCGGCGACCTCGTGCTCGGCGGCTCCGTCTGCTCCTGTCCAGGTGATCACGCCATTCTGGAAGCGCTGGGTCCGGCCGCCGCCGATCTGGTCGTGTTCCGCCTCAATCGGATATCCGATCGAACTCCGCTCCCAGCCCATGGAGGCCCATTTCTCCCGGATCGCGCCGTAAACCTCGTGCGCGCCGGACGCGGGAGACCAGTAGATCGAACAATCACTTCCGCCATTTTGCAGCGCGCGAAAATGATTGAACTTCCCGACCTGATCGGGACAGGTGAGTTCATCGGTGATCGGGTAGCCAAACTGTTCCCGGCCGATCTCAATCCATCGGGCGCCGATTGCGCCCCACACGACCTGAGGGCCGGTTTTCGGGTGCCAGGACACCACGCCTCTCTGGAAACTCTGCGCGCGTCCCGCTCCGTCAAACGTGGGCTGTTCGTTCGAGACGGGCGCGCCGAGGCTGCCGTTGAAGCCGCCGAACTGAAGCCATTTCTGCTCGATGGCCCCGAATACCGTAAAGCTTCCCACATTTGTGGGCATGGCAAGGCCCTCCCTTGTGTTGATATCACTATGTCTGTCGTGGCCGGAGGACTTATACGAATCGATTTCCCCAGGCGTTGGCACTTCTCCAAACCGGCGGCTACTTGGTGGTGTGGAAACTTGAGCGGCCGTTGTTTCTCCGTCCAGATGCGCTGCCGAAATGGAGCAAGCGCGACATTAGGCCGGAGTTTGTCGAAGCGGCGCGACGAGACGGCTCCTAAATCTTCCAAATTGCCCCAAAGTGGTGCTAATTTCGCGGGCAGAAGATTCGTCTCTCGCAACCGCGTGCGCGCAAAGGGAGGATGGAAGTGGACGTGGCCGTCGCGGGCGATATCGTCCTGTTCGACGGGTTCCGCTTCGACAGGAGCGGGGCGGACTGTTCCGGGCGGACGGAAGCCCGGTGCCGCTCGGCTCGCGCGCGCTGGCAATTCTGCAAGTCCTGATCGAGCAGCAGGGACAGCTCGTCTCGAAGCAGCAGATCATGGATGCGGCGTGGCCAGGGGTCGCGGTCGAAGACGGGAACCTGACCGTCCAGCTTTCCGCCCTGCGCAAGACGCTGGACCTTGACCGCACCGAGGGAAGCTGCATCCAGACGATACCGGGACGCGGCTATCGGTTCCTGTCGCCAGTCACGCATGTCATGCCGGACGCGGGGTTCGGCCGACCTGCCGCAGCACCTCGTCTTTCCCTCGTCGTGCTCCCGTTCGCGAACCTGGGCGGCAATCCGGCCGAGGACTACCTTGCCGAGGCCGTCACCGACGACCTGACCACCGACCTTTCTCGCATCGCGGGAATGTTCGTCATCGGGCGCGAGTCCGCCTATACGTACCAGGGCAAGCCCGTCGACGTGCGCAAGATCGGGCGCGGACCTTGGCGTGCGCTACGTGGTCCAAGGCAGCGTGCGCACCGTCGACGGCGTGTTGCGCGTGAACGCGCAGCTCGTGGCAACCGACAGCTTGGCCCATCTCTGGGCCGAGCGCTTCGACCAGACAGGGAAGGATCGCGGCGCCGGCCAAGAGGAGATTGCAGGACGAATCGCCGAGACCTTGAACGTGGCGCTCACCGACATCGAAAGCGCCCGCAGCAAGCGGGAGCGGCCGACCAATCCCGACGCGTTTGATCTCATCATCCGCGCGCGGGCGCTTTCGCTCCATACGATGGGTCCGCGGGAGTACGCCGAACGCAGGGCCTTGTATGAACAGGCTCTGCGGCTCGATCCCGGTTCGATTCTTGCGATGACAGGGCTTGCCGACGACCTGATCCGCCTCACCTTCCACGAAAAGATCGGCGACGAGCTTGGGCGCGCGGGGAAGCTCATCGCCGACGCGGCGGCCATCAACCCGAACCATCCGGCTGTGCTGGAGCATACCGCGTTCCTGCTTTACGCTCGCCTCCGTTACGCCGAGGCGATCGCCGCCTATCAGCGCTTGCTGGAAGAATATCCAAACGCGCCCGGTGGCTATAGCCAGATCGGGTACTGCCTAGTTTACACAGGCCGGTCGGAAGAGGCGATTCCTCTGATCGAAGAAGCGATCCGGCGCGATCCCAGGAGCCCGCGAATCTTCTATCGCTATGAGAACCTGGGGCACGCGCTTCTGTCCGTCGGAAGGGACGAAGAATCGATCGTGTGGACGAAACGCGCTTTGGCCGCGAACCCCCATATCTACCCGGAATTCCGCTCCCAGTACAACCTTCGCCTCGTCGCTGCACATGCGCGGCTCGGGCAATTTGAAGAGGCACGCCGGGCGCTAGACGAGGCAAACCGGATCTGGCCATACGAAACCGTGCGAGGCCGCTCGGCTAACAACGATCATTCCAGTCCCGTGCGGATGGCTCAATTGGAGCGCTTCAAGGCGGCGCTTCGGCTTGCGGGAGTTCGGGACCATGCCGATGAAGATGCGGATTTCAGCGTCGCATCCGACGACCAGCTGCGTAAGGACCTTGCCGGACTGACACCGAGAACCGTTCCCGGCGCGGCGACGATCCGTACTGCCGCGCTCGAGCGGCTTCTCACCGAGCACAAGTCGGTGGTTATCAACTCGCTGGTGTATTATTGCGGCCGTTCAATCCCGGGTGCAATCGGGCTGAAATATGCCGGTTATGGCGGCAGCTATTCCGATACGAATCAAGACCGCTTACGCGTCAAGATGCAGCAACTGACAAACGGCGATCTCTCGAAACCGATCGTGACGGTCGGCTGGAACTCGGAGCGCTTCGACGGCCGCAATCTCGCGCTGCGGCTCGTGGCACTCGGCTACTCGAACGTCCACTGGTATCGCGGCGGGCGCGAGGCTTGGGAGGTGAATAACCTGCCCGAAACCGACGGCGACGTGCAGGAATGGTAGATCGGGGCGCAGTCAATCGCACCAGACGGCCAGTGCGTCCAGCGCCTCGACCTGCGCACCGCGCACCCACAGCGGATTGATGTCGAGCGCGTCCAAGCTCGGGCCGAGTGCGACCGCCGCATCGCCGATCCGCGCGATCGCCGCCGCGACCGAGTCGAGATCGGCCGCCGGAATGCCCCGCTGACCGTCGAGCAGCTTTGTCCCTTTCAGCTCGCCCAGCATCCGCCGCACCTCTCCCGGCGAAACGGGCAGCACGCGCAGCGAAACGTCCTGCAGCACCTCGACAAAAATGCCGCCGAGCCCGACGGCCAGCACCGGCCCCCAAACCGGGTCACGCGTGCAGCCGGCGAACAGCTCGAGCCCACGCTCGCGCATCGGCGAGACCAGCACGCCGTCGACGCGCGCGCCGGCAGGTGCCACCGACATGATCCGGCGGAACGCGGCGGCCACCGCCTCGTCGCCCTCCACATTCAGCGCGACGCCGCCGATGTCGCTCTTGTGCTGGATATCCACGCTCGCGATCTTCAGCACCACACGGCCGCCGAGCGCGCGCGCCGCCGCGACGGCGGCGGCTTCGTCGCTCGCCAAGGTCGCCGGCACGATCGGCACGCCGTGCCGCGCCAGATGGTCGAGTGCGGCGCGCTCGGTGCGCGGCCGGTCCGCCGGCCCGTCCCCGCCCGAGGCCGGCGACCACGGATCGGCCGTCCGGCGCTGCTGCTCCGACCACCACCAGGCGCGTCCGAGCCCGGTGAGACCGTGATACATGCCGGCGCCGACATAGGGCAGCTTCAGCTCGTCGATGATCCTGAGCGCAACCGGCGTGACCGGCTTCATCGTGTGGCTGATCATAACCGCCGGGATCGGCACGTTGTTGAGGCCCGAGCCGATATGGCGGAGCGAGTTCATCGCGAACTCGTTGACGTTCGCCTCGTCGGTCGGCACGTCGAACAGACAGGCGAGTGCGGAGAATTTCTCCTCGCGCCCCATCACGTCGAGCGCCTTCTCGAACAGCTCCGGCTCCAGCACCGCGCCGCCGGTGATATCGAGCGGGTTGTGCGGCGTGCCGAAGCTCGGCAACACCTCTGCCAGCGCCCGCTCCGTGGCCGCGGGCAGCGCCGGCATCGGAATGCCCTCGAGCTGCGCGCGGTCGGCCGCGATTTCGCAGGCGCCGCCGGAGACGGAGACGAGGCCGAGGCCCTTCGCGGCGACAACGCCGGTGCGCGATATGATGTCGGCGGTGAACAGCAGCTCCTCGATCGAGTTCACCCGCACGATGCCGAACTGACGGCACACGCCGTCGAACACGCGGTCATCGCCCACCAGCGCGCCGGTATGCGCCTGCGCCGAGCGTGCGGTTACGTCCGACAAGCCGATCTTCAGCACGACGATCGGCTTTCCGGCCTCGCGTGCCTGCTGTGCCGCGCGCGCGAAATTCGCCGCGTCGCGAATGGTCTCGACGAACATCGTGACCGCGCGCACGCGCGGATCGTCAAGCAGGTGGCCGGCGAAGGTGGCGCCGTCGAGGTTGACCTCGTTGCCGGTCGAGATCATGTGGCTCAGCCCGATCTCCTGCTGCGCCGCAAGGCTGGCGATGAACGCCGCGGTCGCGCCGCTCTGGGAGATGATGACGATCCCGCCGGGCCGTGTCGGCCCGCGAAACGCGCCGGTCCACATCGGCACGGCGTCGACGAAATTGACGAAACCGAGGCAGTTCGGGCCGAGGATCGAGATGCCGTGCCGCGCCGCCGCCTCGCCCAGCTTTGCCTGCTCCGCAGCACCGCCCTCGCCGGTCTCGGCGAAGCCCGAGGTGAGGATCACCGCGTTGCGCGCGCCCGACGCGGCAAGATCGGCCATCGCCTCGTCGACCGCCGAGACCGGCACCATCAGCAGGGCGAGATCGACTTTCTCCCCGATCGCCGCGCAGGACGTCGCCGCCGCGCGCCCGTGCACCGTGCCGCCCCGGCGCGAGACGAGATGCACCTTGCCGGCGTAGTCTCGCGCGGTCAGGTTGTTGAACGTGTTCCTCGACCACAGCGACCGGTCGGTCGCGCCGACCAGCGCGATCGAACGCGGCCGCAGCATGGTGGACAGATCGCGCCTGGTCGCGTCAGCAATGGTCATCGGCTTCCCCCGGTTTTGGCCGATGATGTTGACCGCCCCGGCGAGTGTCAACCGAGGCCGAGCTTCTCCGCGATGCCGTATCCCGCCGCCATCTCGCGCAGCTTCTGCCAGGTGGCGTCCTCGACCTCGATGCCGTTGACGCGGCGATCCTGCTCCTTCTCGTACTCGATCTCGCCCGGATAATAGACCCGGCTGAAACCTTCGGCGGGTTTGGTATTTTGCAGGTAGCGGGCGAACTCCGTCACCTCCTGCTTAAATTGCGCCAGCGGACGAAATGCATCGACCTTGAACACCGCCATGAAGCAGCCGTCATTGTGCCGCCCGGTCGGCTCGACGCCGAAGCCGAGGCCGGTGAGCAGGCCGCACAGGATTTCCACCATCACGGCAAGACCGTATCCCTTGTAACCTTCTGAGCCGCCGAGCGGCAGCAGCGCGCCGCCCTTGCGGTGCTGCGTCGGGTCGGTGGTCTGCTTGCCATCCTTGTCGATGATCCAGCCGAGCGGGACCTCCTGCTTGCGCGCCACCGCGAGCGAGATTTTCCCCGCCGCGACCGCCGAGGTCGCCATGTCGAGGAACAGCGGGCCGTCGAGATCGGAGGGTATCGCAATCGACAGCGGGTTGGTGCCGAGCCGCGGCTCGGCGCCGCCGAACGGTGCGACGTGCTTGGGCGAGCGGCCGGAATCGGCGGTGATGAGGCCGATCATGCCCGCCTCGACCGCCATCAGCGGATAGCTCGCGAGGCGTCCGATATGGCCCTGGCGGAACACCGTGGCGGCGGCGACGTTCGCGGTGCGCGCTTTCTCGATGGTGTATTTCATGGCCCGCTCGTTGACCACGTAGCCAAAACCCCAATGGCCGTCCACCACCGTCGTCGTGGCACTCTCCTGCACGATCTTCCACGGTGCGCCCGGCACGATATGGCCGACCTTCACCCGCTCGATGTAGTTCGGGATCATGATGATGCCGTGCGAATCATGGCCGGCGAGGTTGGCGTTCACGCAGTGGCGCATGACCGTCTCGGCCTCCTCGGGCGGCGCGCCGCTCGCGATCAGCAGCCCCTCGCCGATCTCCTTGATCCGCTCCGCCGGAAGCTTGGGCATGTCGTCTCTCCTATCCAGAGTAGTTTCAGCCGGAACATTCGTCCGTTTCGTCGTGGTCGGCGAAGGCCGACCATCCACGACTTCGCCAGGTGGCCTCGCAAGTCGTGGATGCCCGTGACAAGCACGGGCATGACGGTGGGAGGCTTCGGCGGCACTCCGGGTAAGCTTGCTCTCTATCGCACCTCGCCGACAAACCCGCCCTGCAATGTCGCCAGCTGCCGCAATGCGTCGGCCGAAAGCGGTCCCTTGTTCACCGCCGCCGCCGCGTGCTCCAGCTCCTCGATCCTCGACATGCCGATCAGCACCGTGCTCACGCCGGGATTGGCGATGGAGAACCGCAGCGACGCCTCGACCAGATCGGCGGCAAAACCCTGCTCGACCAACGGCGCGAGCCGACGCGCGCGCTGCACGTCGGTCTCGTAATCATGGCCCGAACCAATCGGCGCGGGCGGCGGCGAGGCGATCGGGTGCCGCGCCTCGCTGCCCGAGAGCGCGCCGCCGGCGAGCACGCGAATGTTGATGACGCCCATTCCCGCCGCCTGCGCACGGCCGATCAGGTTGCCGTAATCCTGTGCCGGGTAGCCCGCCGGAACGGCGGCGCCCGCGCTCGGGTTCAGCATGTTGTAGCTGATTTGCGCGGTATCGAACGCCTTCGCGTCGATCACCTGGCGCAGCGAGGCAGTGTCGCCGACCGCGGTGATGCCAAGGAACCGTGTCTTCCCTTGAGCGCGCAGACGCTCGAACGCCGGCACCACCTCATCGAGCACCGCGCGCAGGCTCAGCGCCTCCTCGCTGCTCTCCGGCGCGATTGCGTTGTGCAACTGAAACAAGTCCACGCTGTCGCGGCCCAGCCGCTTGAGGCTGGCTTCCAACCCCTCCGGAATTGCCTGCGCCAGCCGCCCGTAATCGCCGCGCGGCACGCGGACCTTGGTGCCGACAAGAACGCCGGCGCCGAGTTCGCGTAGCACACGCCCAAAGTTGCGCTCGGATGCGCCGTCGCCGTATTGCGGCGCCGTGTCGAAATAGTTGATGCCGAGCTCGATCGCCCGTGCGACGGCGCGTTGCTGGTCGGCGGGATCGCCCCGGACCATCAGTCCCCCCACGGCGCCGCAACCGAAGCCGAGAACTGAAACCTTCAGCCCCGTCCGCCCGAGTGTGCGTGTTTCCATTGCAGCCCTCCCCGCCCGCGCGCGGCGAGCGGGGAAAGGCTAGGAGCGAGCCCTCAAATGGTCAACGCGCGGGGAATCAGATATCGGCGTAGCAATGCGTCTCCGCCTCGCCGCCGGGATGCGTCACCGCGCCGAGATGGGCGGGGCCGACGAGCTGTGCGTATTTCCAGATTGCGCCGCTGTTGTAGTCGGTCTTGCGCGGCTGCCAGGCGGCGCGCCGCGACGCCAGTTCGGCGTCGCCGAGCTGCACGTCGATGCTGCCCTTGTCCGCGTCGATCACGATGCGGTCGCCGTTCCGCAGCAGCGCGATCGGGCCGCCGACCGCCGCTTCCGGCCCGACATGGCCGATGCAGAATCCGCGCGTCCCGCCCGAGAAGCGGCCATCGGTAATCAGCGCCACCTGATCGCCCATGCCCTGCCCGTAAATGGCCGCCGTGGTGGACAGCATCTCGCGCATTCCCGGCCCGCCCTTCGGGCCTTCGTAGCGCACCACGATCACGTCGCCCGGCTTGTAGGCGCGCGCCTGCACGGCACTGAACGCTTCTTCCTCGGAGTCGAAACACAGCGCGTTACCCTCGAACCGCAGCTTCTCCATCCCGGCGACCTTCACGATCGCGCCGTCGGGAGCCAGATTGCCCCGCAGCCCGACCACGCCGCCGGTCGGCGAAAGCGGGCGCGAGACCGGATGGACCACGTCCTGATCGGTCGGGAACACCACGTCCTTCACGCTTTCCGCGAGGGTTTTGCCGGTCACGGTCAGGCAGTCGCCATGCAGCAATCCGCCGTCCAGCAACGCCTTCAGAATGATCTGGATGCCGCCGACCTTGTAGACATCGAACGCGACGTATTTCCCGCCCGGCTTGAGGTCGGCGATGTACGGTGTGCGGCGCATGATCTCCACCACGTCGTCCATCGTGAAGCGGATGCCCGCCTCGTGCGCCATCGCCGGCAGATGCAGCCCGGCGTTGGTCGAGCCGCCGGTCGCGCCCACGACGACGGCGGCGTTCTCCAGCGCGCGGCGCGTCACGATGTCGCGCGGGCGAATGTTCTGCTCGATCAGTTTCATCACGGCGCGGCCGGATTCCACGGCCCAGCGGTCGCGATCCTCGTACGGAGCCGGCGCGCCTGCCGAGCCCGGCAACGCGAGCCCGATCGCCTCGCTCACCGTCGCCATCGTGTTGGCGGTGAACTGCCCGCCGCACGCACCGGCCGACGGGCAGGCGACGCATTCCAGCTCGTGCAGCTCCGCGTCCGACAAATTGCCGGCGGCGTGCTGGCCGACCGCCTCGAACACGTCCACCACGGTCACGTCGCGATCATGGAACCGGCCGGGCAGGATCGAGCCGCCGTACATGAACACGCTCGGCACATTCAGCCGCAGCATCGCCATCATCATGCCCGGCAGCGACTTGTCGCAGCCCGCCAGCCCGACCAGCGCGTCATAGCAATGCCCGCGCACCGTCAGCTCGACGGAATCCGCGATCAGGTCACGCGACACCAGCGAGGACTTCATCCCCTGATGGCCCATCGCGATGCCGTCGGTGACAGTGATCGTGGTAAACTCGCGCGGCGTGCCGCCCTGCTCGGCGACACCTTTCTTCACCGACTGCGCCTGGCGCGACAGCGCGATATTGCAAGGTGCGGCCTCGTTCCAGCAGGTCGCGACGCCGACGAAGGGCTGGTTGATCTCGTCCTCCGTCAACCCCATCGCGTAATAGTAGCTGCGATGCGGCGCGCGATCCGGCCCCTCGGTGACGTGGCGGGACGGCAGCTTCGACTTGTTCCAGCGCTTCTCGAGCATGATGGGCTTCCTTATTTTGGGCCTGGCGCAGCAGCGCGCGCGAACGCGGGCATGACCTCGGCTGCGAACAGCTGCAGCGAGCGCAGCGCCTTCTCGTGCGGCAATGTGCCCCAGGCGAAGCAGCAGATCACGTAGTTGCAGCCGCTCGTCGCAACGAGCCGGGTCATCTTCTCGCGCACGGCTCCCGGGGAGCCGAACACGATCGTGTCGAACTGGGTCGCCGTCTCCCAGGCGAACAGGCCATCGACGCTGTGATCGTCGTGATCGTGCCAGAGCTTGGTAATCGAACGATACCAGTCGGTGTGCGCCGCACGGGTGATCGCGAGGGCTTCCTCGTCGGTGTCCGCCACGACCACCTGCCGCACGACGCCGAGCGCGGGTGTCGCGACGTGGCCGTTGAGCCGATCCGGGTCATGACGATGGGCTTCCCAGGTACGCCGATACGCCTCCACGAGTTCGCCCACGGCCGCTGCCGGCCCGAGGCCGACAAAGTTGAGGCCCTGCCGCGCCGAATGGGGAATGCTCTCCGGGTTGTTGGTCGGATACCACAGGGGTGGATAGGGCCGCCGATAGGGTCGCAGCTCCATCGGCACGTCGCGATATTGGTAGTATTTGCCCTCGAAGGTCAGGCGGTCGGAGGTCATGCCGCGCACCAGGACGGTCAGGGCCTCGTCGAAGATCGCGCGGGATGCTGCGGGATCGACGCCGAAATAACCAAGTTCGTACGGGCTGACGCCACGGCCGACCCCAAGCTCCAGCCGGCCGCTCGAGAGCTGGTCCAACATGCACACCTCTTCGATGAGCCGGAGCGGATTGTAGAGCGGCAGGAGGTAGACGAGTGGCCCCAGGCGGATGCGACGGGTGCGTTGCGCGACGGCGGTGAGGAACAAGGAGGGGGACGGCGCCATCCCGAGCGGCGTCGCGTGGTGTTCGGCGAGATGGTAGCAGGCAAAACCAGCCGCATCGGCCGCTTCGATCAGCCGCAAACGGTTCTCGTACAGGTCGTGCAGCGATCCCGAGCCACGGTCGATCCAGTCGAAGAGTCCAAACGATACGCCGGTCGCGCGACCGTGACCGTTGCTTGCCGCGTCGGCCATCATTGTCTCCTCCCCTCCGCCGTCGGACCGGAGTTGGCGTGGTCCCGCCAGGCTACGACAAGGCTATCCCAATCGGGCGAGCGCCGCATCCAGCCGCGCGATTTCGCCATGCGCCGTCTGGAGCCGCTCGCGGTTCTCCTCGACGACCTCCGCCGGCGCGCGGCGGACGAAATCGGCGTTGTCCAGCTTCTTCGCGATTTTTTCCGCCTCCTGCACCGCCTTGGCGCGGTCCCGCGCCAGGCGCGCGCGCTCGGCGTCGAGGTCGATCACCCCGGCCAGCGGCAGCACGATCGTCGCCTCGTCGAGCACCGCCTGCGCCGCACCCTTCGGCATCTCGCCGAGCAAGGGCGCGAGTTCTGAGGCACGCGCCATCCGCCTGATCGCCTCGATCCAGCGTTCGCCGCGCGCCAGCGTCTCCGGCTTGGCGTCGCGCAGCAGGATCGGCGTGAGCGTCGCCGGCGGAACGTTCATCTCGGAACGGACTGTACGCACCTCGCCGATCAAACGCACCACCCAATCCAGCTCCGCCCGCGCCGTCTCCGCATCGGGCACCGCGGCGGGTTCGGGCCACGGCGCGCGAATGAGGCTGCAATCCGGGCCGTAGCCGAACCGGTCCCACAATTCTTCCGTGACGAACGGCATCGCGGGATGCAGCAGGCGCAGGATGATCCCGAGCACATGCGCCGCCGTGGCGCGCACCTCGACCGCCGCCGGCGTGTCGCCCTCCGCCAGCACCGGCTTGGCGAACTCGACGAACCAGTCGCAAAACAGGTTCCATGTGAAACGATAGCAGGCCGCCGCATAGTCGTTCACGCGGTAGGCTTCGAGCGCCGCGTCCGCTTCCACCAGCGCCCGGTTGGCCGCATCCAGGATCCAGCGCGTCAGCGGCAAGATCGCATCGGAGGGATCAAACGCCGGGTCGGGCCGAACGCCGTTCATCTCGCAGAACCGGGCCGCGTTCCACAGCTTGGTGGCGAACCTGCGGTGTTCCTCGACGCGCGCCGGGCCGAGCTTGACGTCCCGCCCCGGCCCGGTGAGCGCGCAGATGGTGAAGCGGAGCGCGTCGGCGCCGTAGCTGTCGATCAGCTCCAGCGGATCGACCGCGTTGCCCTTGGATTTCGACATTTTCTGGCCGCGCTCGTCGCGCACCAGGCCGTGGATGTAGACCGTGCGGAACGGCACGTCGCCCATAAAATGCAGCCCCATCATCATCATCCGGGCGACCCAGAAGAAGATGATGTCGAAGCCGGTGACGAGCACGTCCGTCGGATAATAGCGCGCGAGTTCCGGCGTCTGTTCCGGCCAGCCCAACGTCGAGAACGGCCACAGCCCGGAGCTGAACCAGGTGTCCAGCACGTCCTCGTCGCGGCTCAGGGCCTCGTCGCGCCCGTAATGCGCCCGCGCTGCCGCCCGCGACTCCTCCTCGGTGCGCTCGACGAACACCGCGCCGTCCGGCCCGTACCAGGCGGGAATGCGGTGGCCCCACCAGAGCTGGCGGCTGATGCACCAGGGCTGGATGTCGCGCATCCAGGCGAAGAACGTGTTCTCCCACTGCTTCGGCACGAACGCCGTGCGCCCGCTCTCGACCGCCTGGATCGCGGGTTTCGCGAGCTCGGCCGCGTTGGCGTACCACTGGGTGGTCAGCAGCGGCTCGATCGGCACGCCGGAGCGGTCGCCGTGCGGCACCTGATGCGTGTGCGGCTCGATTCTTTCCACCAGCCCGAGCCGCTCCAGCTCGGCGACGATCGCACGCCGCGCGATGAAACGATCCTGGCCGCTCAGCCCGCGCACGAACGTTGGATCGGCGACACCCTCGACCGGCGCGATCGCGTCGGCGATCTCGTCCAGGGTGACGCGCGCCTCGCGATCGAGAATGGACGGCATCGGCAAGCCATGCCGCTGGCCGACGGCGAAATCGTTGAAATCGTGCGCCGGGGTGATCTTGACCGCGCCGGTGCCCTTCTCGGGGTCCGAATATTCATCCGCGACGATCGGAATGCGCCGACCGACCAGCGGCAGGATCGCGTGCTTGCCGACGATATCGGAAAAACGCGGATCGGCGGGATGCACGGCGACGCCCGTGTCCCCGAGCATCGTCTCGGGCCGCGTGGTTGCGACCGTGATGAACCGGCCCGGCTCGTCCGCCACGGGATAGCGAATGTGCCAGAGGCTGCCCTTCACCTCGGTGTTCTCGACCTCGAGGTCGGAGATCGCGGACTGGAATTTCGGGTCCCAGTTCACCAGCCGCCGGTCGCGGTAGATCAGGCCCTGGCGGTACAGCGTGACGAACACCTCGCGCACCGCCGCCGAGAGGCCGTCATCCATCGTGAAGCGTTCGCGCGGCCAGTCGAGCGAGGCGCCGAGCCGGCGCAGCTGGCGCGTGATGGTGCCGCCCGATTCCGCCTTCCACCGCCAGACGCGCTCGACGAAGCCGTCCCGCCCGAGCGCCCGCCGCGAGGACCCCTCCTCCGCGAGCAGCCGCTCGACCACCATCTGCGTTGCGATGCCGGCATGGTCGGACCCCGGCTGCCACAGCGCATCCCGCCCCTGCATCCGCCGCCAGCGGACCAGCGTGTCCTGGATGGTGAAGGTCAGCGCATGACCCATGTGCAGGCTGCCGGTCACGTTCGGCGGCGGGATCATGATGGTGAACGGCGCCGCGCTGGATTCCGGGTGGGCGGCGAACGCGCCCTCCCGCTCCCAGCCCTCGTACAGACGGGGCTCGATCTCGGCCGGCGTATACGTCTTGCTCAGCATGGGCAGGAACTCGGAGGCGGCGTCATAAGATCGCCGCGGCGGACGGACGGCGGCGGATGGATCAGAGGTCCGCGCGGCCTACCACTCGCTCGATCTCGATCCGCACCAGCCGCTCCACCAGAGGCGGCAAGTTCGCGTCCAGCCACTGCTTCAGGATCGGCCGGAGCTCATCGCGCACCAGGTCCTCGAGCGTCGGGCCGCCCTGATGGAGCTGGGCAGACCGCTCAGTCAGAGTGCGGACCAAGGTGCCAACGGACGACGCGGCGGCGGCGGCGGCCTCTGGCGCCACCAGCCCGCCGCCATGCACGTCCGAATTGACCGTCTGCGGGGTCGGCTCGGGCGTGCGTGCCGGTTCGGTCTGGGCCTGTGGGGTCATCGCGTGCTCCAGCGGGGCGTTGGGGGTCGGCTCTTCGACCATCATGGAGGGATCGAGAACAAGGACGCCTGAATCCCGGTCCTTGTCGTCTTTCTCAGGGCGAGCTTTCTCGGGGCGAGCTTGCTCGGGGCGAGCTTGCTCGGGGCGAGCTTTCTCGGGCCGCTCTTTCTCGGGGCGGTCTGTGTCGGGACCGGCGTTCGCGGGGCTCTCCGCCGCCGGCGGCTCGTCCTCGCTCAAGATGCGGCGGATGGAGGCGAGGATGTCCTCCATCGAAGGATCGCCGCCGGCCGGAGGGGGATTGGTTGGCGTGGTCATGGTTCCGTTCGCCCGCTTGAGATCGTTCAGCGGCCGGGCTGGTCGGTGGCGTAGTCGCCGAGCCCGAACCACTTGTTCCGCACGGCATTGTAGTAAGCCGTCTCGTCGTAGATCGGCACCGGAAGGTTGAGGTCGCGCGCCGTCAGCCGCCCGATGGCCGAGGCGACGGTGTACGACGCCGTGACCAGGTTGGCCAGGTTCTGCACCAATGTGACCTGCGAATTGAGCAGGGCCTGCTGCGCGTTCAGCACGTCGAGCGTGGTCCGGCTGCCGACGATGGCCTCCCGCTCGACGCCTTCCAGAGCGATGCCGTTGGCGCGGATCTGCGAGCGGGTGCTCTCGGCCGTCGAGCGAGCCGCGACGAGCGTCTCCCAGGCCTGCGTCGCCTGCTGAATCGCCACCCGCCGCGCGTCGTCGAGCTGTTTGCGGGTCTGCTGCTCCGACTGGCGCGCCTGACGCACCGCCGAATACTCGGCACCGCCCTGGTAGAGCGGGACCGACAGGGTCGCCACGAGCTGCGCCCCATTGTTGGTGCTGCGCGGCAGGGTGGCGTTGTTCTGTTGGAAGGCCTGACCCTGCACGCTGAGCTGGGGCATCAGGTTGCTCATCGCGACGTCTACCGCGTCCCGCGCGGCCGCGTCGTTAAACTGCGCCGACACGACGTTCGGATTGTTCGCCGCGGCGAGCGTATTCGCTTCCTGCTGGTTGCGCACCGGCAGCTTGAGCGGCTGCGGCTCGACCAGGTCGGCGGGCGGCAGATAGCCGACGACGCGCTGATAGGTCGCCCGCGCGGTCGCGACATTGCCCTCGGAGGTCTGCCGCTGGGCGGTGGCTCCGGCCAGCGCCGCCTCGGCCTGGGCCACATCCGTCCTGGTGATCTCACCGACCCGGAACCGGTCGTTGGTGGCCTGGAGCTGGCGGGTCAGCACCTGCTCGTTGTTGATGTTCAGGGCCAGGATCTGCTGCGACTGGATCACGCCGACATAGGCATTCACGGTGTCCGTGAATGTCTGCTGTTCCTGCGCGATCAGCAGGCCGCGCTGCGCCATCACCTGACTTTCCGCCCGGTTGGTCGAGGCGCGCGTGCGGCCGCCGCTATAGATCGGCTGGGTGATGGTCGCCTGCGCGGTCCCGAGCAGCCGGTCCACGCGCTGGTTGCTGTTGCGGCCGCCCGAGATCGTCTGGCCGGTGATCGGATCGACGGTCGGCGTCTGAAGGTAGGTTCTGGAGTAGCCGTCGCCGACGCCGCCGGTACCGCTGAGCACGACCGTCGGCCGCCAGCCGGCCAGCGCCTGCGGCACGTTCTCGTCGGTCGCACGCAGCTGCGCGCGCGAAGCCTGCAGGGTCGGGTTGTTGGCATACGCGGCCGCCAGAGCCTCCGCCAGGGTCCGCGGTCCCATCGCCGGCGACCGTTGCGGCGCTCGCATCGCGGCCGGCGCCGGGCGGGGCGGCGGCGGGGCCTTCGGCTGGGGCGGCTGCGCCAAGGCCGGGCTGCCCGCCAACACAGCGCTAAGACCGAAAATCAATCCCTGACGCAGAGCCATTGGTCGCATTTCCCGTCCAGTCGGCGCCGATCCGGTCTGGCGCGGTGCCGCGCAAGCAAGGCCCGCCAAACCGCTGATTGTCCAAGATGTGCCACATGATCCGGCGGGACGCCAACGCTTTGCTGGACCAGCGCGGGACAATTTAGAACACGAATCCGGGCTCGGGCAGAAGGCTGGGAATGAGGGTCGTGGCGCAATCGAACACCGGCTGTGCTCTGAGCCCGACCGGCGTTGGCTCGGCGAGCACCGCCTTGCCGCTGGTGCCGTGCCCGGCGCAGACGGTGACGAGCCGCCCGCCATCCGGGCGAAGCTGGGCGCCCAGCGCGGCTGGAATGTCCCTCACGGCCCCTTCGATCAGGATGATGTCCCACGGTGCGCCCGGCGGCCAACCCGACGCGAGCGCGCCCTCGACGATCGCGACGGCCGGGGCGACCGCCGGCAGCACCTGCCTCGCCACCCCGAGCAGGGCCTCGTCCTCCTCCAGGGCGGTCACGTTGATCCCGCACGCCGCGAGCACGGCGGCGCCATAGCCGGGGCCCGCGCCGACAATGAGCCCGCGCTCGCCGGCGGCCGGAGCGGCAATCTGGATCAGTCGTGCGAGCACCATCGGCTCCATCAAGGCACGGCCGTTGCCGAGCGGCACATCCTCGTCGGCATAGGCGAGCGATTGCAGGCGCGCGGGCACGAACCGTTCGCGGGGCAAGTCGCGCATGGCGCGCAGGATGCGGGGGTCGACGACCTTATTGGGCCGGATCTGACTATCCACCATCCGGTTTCTGGCGTCTTCGAAGTCGAACGGGGCAGCGTCCATGCACTCGGCTCGCGGGAAGGAGAGCGCGTCTTATAGATGGCCCGCTCTCGGGACGCCAACCCGGCG
Organism: uncultured Alphaproteobacteria bacterium; assembly: GCA_963795435.1. GTDB lineage: Bacteria > Pseudomonadota > Alphaproteobacteria > Acetobacterales > Acetobacteraceae > JAFKFI01. The sequence goes on along the minus strand of CAWCHV010000002.1, from coordinate 278,097 downwards.
CAACCTGGACTTGACCCAGGCGGCGTGAGCACCTGATAACCCGGCATCCGGTCCGAGCTTCGGAACGGCGCCTGTCCTCCACGGTCCGGTGGCAGAGTGGTGATGCAGCGGACTGCAAATCCGCGAATGTGGGTTCGATTCCCGCCCGGACCTCCAAACCTCCGCATTTCCCGCCGCGGGAAGGTTGCATATCGAAAGCGCAGACCCGTCCCGCGCGCCCCGCGGGCTCGGAAAGGTCAGATTTCTTGACAGGACCAACGCGGTCCTGTATCTACCCTGCGCCGGAGCGAGGGGTGCATCGCGCCGGCGGGTTCGTCCAGAGACGCTGTCGCCGCAATGGGGCGGGTCTCCGGGACGTGATGATCCCTCCCGCATCCTGATTTGTTCCAGTCGAAACCGGCCAAGCCCCTGCGCCGTAAGGGTAGGGTCTGAGCCGTTCAGACGAAAGGAGCCTTGCCTTGGCCTCTGCCGTCATCAATGTCGCCCCCGAGGGCAACCTCTCCCGCTACCTGCAGGAAATCCGCAAGTTTCCCATGCTCACTCCGGAGGAGGAGCTGGCGCTGTCGCATCGGTGGCGCGACCACGAGGATATGGATGCGGCCCACAAGCTTGTCACCTCCCATTTGCGGCTGGTGGCGAAAATCGCCATGGGATATCGCGGCTACGGCCTGCCCGTGGGCGAGCTGATCAGCGAGGGCAACGTCGGCATGATGCAGGCGGTAAAGCGGTTCGACCCGGACCGCGGCTTCCGCCTCGCGACATACGCGATGTGGTGGATCCGCGCCGCCATCCAGGAATACATCCTGCACAGCTGGTCGCTCGTGAAGATGGGCACCACCGCCGCGCAGAAGAAGCTGTTCTTCAACCTGCGCCGGCTGAAGGGCCAGATGCAGGCGATCGACGACGGCGACCTCAAGCCCGAGCAGGTGAGCAAGATCGCCACCATGCTGGCCGTCCCCGAGCAGGACGTGGTGAACATGAACCGCCGGCTCGCCGCCCCCGACCACAGCCTGAACGCGCCGGTCCGGATGGACAGCGAGGGCGAGTGGCAGGATTGGCTGGTGGACGAGAGCGAGAGCCAGGAAACCGCGATCGCCGAGCGCGAGGAGCTCAGCGGCCGAAAGGCCCTGCTCAGCGGCGCGCTCAAGACGCTGAACGAGCGCGAGCGGCACATCCTCATCGAGCGCCGGCTGAAGGACAATCCGACGACGCTCGAGGAGCTGTCCCAGCAATACGGGATCTCCCGCGAGCGGGTGCGCCAGATCGAGGTCCGCGCCTTCGAGAAGCTGCAGAAGGCGATGAAGGCGCAGATCGCCGAGCGCCGGATGGCCGCCCAGCCCCTCGCCTGACCGGCGCCCCGGTGCCGCCCTCACGGCGATAGCCCTCTCCCGAGCCGGGGAGAGGGCAATGGCTCTCGCCCAAATACTCTTTGCGGCCCGCAGCCAAAGTCGTGGATGGCCGGCGCCCGCCGGCCATGACGGCAGGGAACGAGATCGCCCCCAAGCGGCCGAAATCGCCCGAACATCCAAGCCGGACAGCCAGGCAGCGCTTTCGCGAGGCGGCGCTCAGGCCGCGTCCGCGTCTTCAGGCCGGTCGGGGAAGCCCCATTCCTCCGCGCAACGCGCCCGCAATGCACGGACGCGGCGCCGGCGCGAGAGCGCCAGCGACTCCAGGGCCAACCGCACCACCAGGGGCGCGAGTTGGACCAGCAGCCATCCCGCGGCGGCCGCGGACCAGGCGAGCACCACGGTGCCGGGATCACAGGCCAGCACGCTGGCCGCTTCCATCGTGTGGCCCGCCTTCCACAGGGCCAAGATCGGAAACACGGTGGCGCTCAGACCGAACAGCAGCATGGTCCGGGCGGCAGGGCGGCCGGGTGCGCGGTCAAACATCAACGCCAGCAGGCCCGGCCCCAGCAGGACACCCAGGACCAGGGCGGTCGGCGTGGCCAGGGCGGTCAGCACTCCGCAAAGCAGACCCTGCAGCCAGAGCATGGAGCGGCCCGGATTCGCCGGCGTTGCGGGTCGGGGCGCGTTCGCGGCCGCTTTCGCCACGGTCTTTGCCACCGGACTCAGCCCAGCGCCGCGAAACCGAGCACGGCGACGAGCGCCGCCAGGCCCACCCCGGCGGCAATTTCCTGGCCGAGCCTGCGGGCAAGCTCAACCCGCTCGGCCGCACCCGTGGCGAGGCGGCGCAGTTCGGCATCCGCACGCGCCAGCACCTGCGCTGCCTGAGCCGCACCTTGTGCATCGCGTGCCAGCGCGCCCGGATCGTCGATCAGCGACAGCATGGGCGCTAACTGCCCGGCCGCCGCAAGCGAACGCAACCGCTCCGCCAGATCATCCCGGCGGTTTTTGTTGCGCCAGGAGGAGACCAGCACTCCGGCCCCTGTGACCAGCCAACCCGCGACACCCGGCAGCGGATGCGGATGAAACCGGGCCTGCAGTTTCGTGAGCAGCCGCAGTTGCGCGGCGACCGCTCCGGGGCCCGCCCCGAACAACTCCGGACCGGCCGGTTCTTCCGACCGGACCGCGACGAACGCGGCCACATGCGGGTCGAGCGGAGATGTCCCGGGATGGTTGAGCCGCGCGGATGCCGCTTCCAGCGCCGGCAGGAGGTCCTGCATCCGCGCGACGCAGCGCCCGTCGAGGATGGGGCTGGCGCACGCCAGTAGCGGGTTGAGCGCGTAGAGCAGACGCGGCCAGCCGCCCCGCATCTTGAGCGTCGCGCGCTGCTGGCGAGCCTCGACCCGCAGCATCGTCACGTCGCACCGCTCCGGCCGTGCCGAAGCCCAGATCCGCGCGGCCTCGGCATCGACGATCTCCTCGATGCGGTCCGCGATCTCGGACGACCCCTCCTGGACCGCGGCGAGAGCCGGGCCAAGGCCGTCGGGCCACACCGCGATGCCGCGCCAGCACAGCGGCGCCAGCGGATCGAGCACGCTTACCGCCTGCATCAGCAGGCCGGCATCCGCGAGCGGGTTGTGGACGCCCCCATCGGCGTTCGAGCTTCGCACCCGCTCCTCGATTCGGGTGGCCGTGCTCGCGTCGCCTATGCCCCTGCGAAGCCAGCGATCCGCCGTCCCGTCACGCAGCGCCTGCAGGCCCTCGGCGGGATGGCTGGCTATCGCGTGGGCCAACGCCCTCGCATCCCAGATCTCCTCGCCGGCGAGTTCCAACGGCCGCTGCGCGCGACGCGGTGGCCTCGCCGCGACGCGGCGGGCGCGCGCGGCCGGCGGGTCGGCGAGCAGCGCGAGCGGCGGCCGGTGATCGGGGTCTTCCGCCAGCATCCCGCGGACCAGGTCGCCGATCATGCCGGGCAGCCGTTCCTCGCCCGCCAGGGCCGCGAAGCTGCCGCGATCCAGTTTCCGCCGCAGGATCGCCGCGTCACCGAGCCCGGCCAGCGGCACCCGGCCGAGCGCCAGCGCCAGCATGGTGACACCGAGCGCGTAGACGTCGTCGGCGATGCTGCCGTTGCCGCGCCCGGCCGGCAGGCACATCGCCGAATACGGCGGCTCGAACACCGCAGGCTGCAGGCTCGCGGGCGGCGCCGCCCAGGCGCCGCCGAGAACAACCGGCTGTCCCGGACCAAGGCGGAACAGATTGTCCGGCCGGATCGCGCGGTGCGTCACTCCGCGCTGCTGCAGCCGATCAAGCGCCTGCACGGCGGGGCGCAGCAGGCAATCGAGCAGTTCCCCCTCGGACCACGCCCGGGACGGAACGGCGAGCGCCGGCCCGGCGGGCGCCTGGCCGATCACCACATACGCCTCCTGTCCGCCCGGCATCCGCGCGGGGCCGTGCGCCACGGGGACCAGCACGCCTTCCACCGCCGCACCCATGAGCGCCGCGAGCGCCTGCGCGCGGGGTGGCCGTCCGGGCTGCACCTGCACCGCCATCAGATCGTCGCGGCCCCGCCGATCCGTCACCGCGAAGGCCGGCAATCCGCCTCCCGCACCGGCCAGCGGCCGCGCGATCTCGACAGCGTACTGTCCGCCGATCAGGTTCTCGGCGGGAGGCGAGGCAGGGTCGGACGCGAACATTCATGCGCAACCGGAAAGGACGCGGAATGCTCGACGACAAAGATTGACAAAAAGCCAACCGGGGCGGTTCAGCCCTCGAAGGGATCCTTCACTAGGATCGTGTCGTCCCGCTCGGGGCTGGTCGAGAGCAGGGTCACGGGAGCCTCGACCAACTCCTCGATGCGCCGGACATACTTGACCGCCTGCGCCGGAAGCTCGGCCCATGACCTCGCGCCCCGCGTCGAACCGGCCCAGCCTTCCATGACCTCGTAGTCCGGCTCGGCCGCCATCTGCGCGCCGGGCGCGGCGGGCAGGTGGCGGTGCGCCTGGCCGCGGATGCGGTAGCCGGTGCAGATCTTCAGCTCCGGCAGACCGTCGAGCACGTCGAGCTTGGTCAGCGCGAGGCCCTGGATGCCGCCCACCTTCACCGCCTGGCGCACCAGCACCGCGTCGAACCAGCCGCAGCGCCGCCGACGGCCGGTGTTGGTGCCGAATTCGTGGCCGCGATCGCCGAGCAGCTCGCCGGTCGCGTCGTGCAGTTCGGTCGGGAACGGGCCGGAGCCGACCCGTGTCGTGTAGGCCTTGGCGATCCCGAGCACCGTGCCCACCGCCGCCGGGCCGAGCCCGGAGCCCGACGCGGCGGTCGCGGCGACGGTGTTGCTGCTGGTCACGAACGGATAGGTGCCGTGGTCGACGTCGAGCATCACCGCCTGGGCGCCCTCGAACAGGATGCGTGTGCCGGCCCGCCGCGCCTCGTCGAGCCGCTCCCAAACCGGCTCGGCGAACGGCAGGATGCGCGGCGCGAGCGCCATCAGCCGCGCCATGAGCGCCGACTTTTCGAAGGTCTCCGCGCCGAGCCCCTTGAGCAGCGTGTTGTGGTGCAGCAGCAGCTCGTCGAGCTTGTCGGACACGGTGTCCGGCTCGGCGAGGTCGCAGACCCGGATCGCCCGCCGCGCCACCTTGTCCTCGTAGGCCGGGCCGATCCCGCGCCCCGTGGTGCCGATCTTTCGGTCGCCGCGCGCCGCCTCCCGCGCCCGGTCGATCGCCGCGTGCAGCGGCAGGATCAACGCGGCGTTGTCGGCCACCCGCAGGCTTTCCGGCGTCACCCGCAGCCCCTGCGCCCGCACCCGGTCGATCTCGGCGAGGAATGCCTCGGGATCGACCACGACGCCGTTGCCGATGATGCCAAGTTTTCCCCGCACCAGCCCACTCGGCAGCAGCGAGAGCTTGTAGGTCTCGTTGCCCACCACCAGCGTATGGCCGGCGTTATGGCCGCCCTGGAACCGCACGACGATCTCGGCGCGGCTGGCGAGCCAGTCCACCACCTTCCCCTTGCCCTCGTCGCCCCATTGGGCGCCGATCACCGCGACATTGGCCATGAGCGAGCTTTCAGTGTTCAGCCGTTGGTCTTGAGGGGCACCGCCGCGCCGTCCAGCAGGATATGGGTGCAATGCAGGCGCCGCGCCTCGGCCCGCGTATCCTCGAAGGCCCCGAGCGCCGCGACCGTGGCATAGCCCTCGGCACGCAGCGCGGCGGCGCGCATCGGATCGGCGCCCGTCGGGACGAACAGGCGCGCGCGCGGGCTGCGGGCGGGCGCGGCGCGCAGCACGGCGTCGGGAAACAGCGTGAGGCCGGTCGCCGGCTCGGCCTCGCCGCACACGTAGCGCCCGCCGCGCCCCAACTCCTCGCGCCGGCCGGGAGCGTAGACGGTCACGCAGATGCCCGTGTGATAACGAAAGCCGCGAAATTCCACGGGGTCGATGGTCAGCCGCAGCGCCGGCGCGCGGGCACGGATCGCGGCGACGGTTTCGGCCAGCCGCCCGGCCAGCGCCCGCGCCGGCTCCGGCAAGGCCGCCTCGGCGAGTGCGGCAAGCGCGCGATCGGCCGGCCCGGCGGCACGCAGCAGATCGGTCAGCACGTCGGCAAGCGGTCCGCCATGCCGGACCACCGCCGCCACGTCCTTGCGGTCGAGCCCGCGCGACAACGCTTGTCGCTGTGCCCCGGCAATGCCTGCGTCGTCCAGCAAGGCCTGCGCCAGCGTCGGAACCGTCAGGTCGAAGCTCAGCCGGTCGAGCCCGACCGAGGCCAGCGCCTCGGCGCCGACCAGCACGATCTCCGCGTCGGCGGCCAGCGCATCGGGACCGATCAGCTCGATCCCCGCCTGCGCCACCTGCCGGTCGGGGTCGAGTTGGCTGCCGCGCACGCGCAGGCACTGGCCGGCATACGAGAGCCGCAGCGGGCGCGGCGCGTTGGCCAGCCGGGTGGTGGCGATCCGCGCGACCTGCGGCGTGGTGTCGGCGCGCAGTCCCATCATGCGTTGGCTGTCGGGGTCCATCAGCCGGAACGTCTGCTCGGCGACCGCCGCCCCCGATCCGGCGAGCAGATTGTCCTCGAACTCCAGCAGCGGCGGCTTGACCCGCTGATAGCCATGCGCCGCGAACACGTCCATGAGCGACTCCACCGCCCCCGCCTCGGTCTCGGCCTCGGGGGGCAGCAGGTCGCGAAGGCCGGCCGGCAGCAGGGCCGGATTGTTGCCGGGGAGATCGTCGTCAGTCATGGCGGTCGCCGGGCTATAGCACCGGGGAAACCCGCACAAGCCCTCGCCGCGCCGAATACCGGTGCCCGAACCTCAGTGGAAGGCGTAGGCGTCCATCCGCAGCACGCTGTACATGGCGCTCGAATGCAATCGCTCGCCGCGCGCCGAGCGACCCGCCGCGCCCATCGCGACGTGCAGCGGCAGCAGATGCTCCTCGGTCGGGTGGTTGAGAGCGGCGTGCGGCGCGAGCGTTCGGTAGGTCAGCAGGTCGCAGGTGCGCCCATCGGCGATCGCCGTGTCGAACCAGTTGCTGAATTCGACCACATCGGACGGCTCCGGTTCGTCGGAGCTGGCGCGCCGGACGCGCGACAGGTCGTGAGTAAAGCTGCCGCTGCCGATCACCAGCACGTCCTGCTCGCGCAGCGGCGCCAGAGCGCGGCCGAGCTGGAAATGGTGCGCCGGACCGAGCCCGCCTTGCAGCGAGACCTGCAGCACCGGGATGTCGGCCTCGGGATACATCAGTCGCAACGGCACCCAGGCGCCGTGATCGAGCCCGCGCGCCCGGTCGATCCGGCTCGCAAGCCCCGCCGCGCACAGCAGGTCCGACGCTTGCTCGGCAAGCTCTGGCGCGCCGGGGGCGGGATAGCGCATGGCGTGGAGCTCGGGCGGGAAGCCGTGGAAATCGTGGATGGTCCTGTTCTCCGCCACCGCGTTGAAGGTGGCCGTCGGGGTCTCCCAATGCGCCGAGGCGACGAGGATCGCGCGCGGTCGGCCTAGCTGCTTGCCGAGCCCCATCAGGAACGTCCGTGCCGGGCTCTCGGTGAGGCCCAGCATCGGCGATCCGTGGCTGATGAAGATGCTCGGGAACATGGCCGCCTCCTGACAAGATCGGGCCATTGGCGTTCGCCGCCGTGGCACCACTTTCCCCCAACGTAAAAACGCACGGGCCGCGCGACGAGATGGAACCGCCGCACAGCCATCATGCACAGACGCATTGGAGCCGACTATGCTTGATTGGGACGATCTGCGCTCGTTCCTGGCGATCGCCCGCCACCGCACCCTCTCGGGCGCGGCGCGCGCCCTCAGCGTGCAGCAATCCACGATGGGGCGGCGGCTGGACGCGCTGGAGGAGCGGGCCGGCGTCGTCCTGCTGCAGAAGACCCCAGGCGGCTACCTGCTCACCGGGGCCGGCGAGGCGGTGCTCGGCCATGTGGAGCGGATCGAGCAGGAGACGCTCGCCATCGAGCGCACCATCACCGGCCGCGACGTCCGGCTCGAGGGCAACGTCCGGCTCACCACCGTCGAGACGATGGCGGTGGACATCCTGACGCCGATCCTCACGGCGTTCCTCGCGCGCTATCCGGGCATCACGCTCGAACTCGTCACCGACACACGCACGCTGAGCCTCTCGCGGCGCGAGGCGGACGTGGCGGTGCGCATGGTGCGGCCCGAGGGCCACGAACTGGTGGCGCGGAAGGTCGGCGAGGTCGGTTTCGGTCTCTACGCGAGCCCTGGCTATCTTGACCGCATGGGAATGCCCGACCTCCAGGCGGGAGCCCCCGGCCACCGCATGATCCTCACGCTCGACGAACTGGCCAGCGTCGCCGAAACGGCGTGGATACGCGAGATCCTCGGTCAGGCGCAGGTGGCGTTGCGTACCAACAGCCGCTATGCCCACGCGGCGGCGGCGGAAGCCGGCGTGGGCATCGCCAATCTCTCGCACTATCTCGCCGAGGGCCGCGGCCTGGTGCGGCTGCCGACGCCGACGCCGCGCCGCGAGGTCTGGCTGGCGGTGCACGAGGACACGCGCCACACACCCCGAATCCGTGCCCTGATGGAAGCCCTCATCGCCGGGCTCAAGGAGCAGGCGCACCGCCTGCTGGGCGAGTGAAACGAAAACCGCGACGCCAGGTATCCCCGGCGTCGCGGTCACTGTCTCTTAGTTGTCGCCGATCAGGCCCGAGACGAGCCCACTTCGGTGCGCGTCATCTCAGACGCGGGCGTTGTCGACGCCGGTCTGCTCCGCCGCGGCCTGGCGATAGGCGCCATTGTCGACGCCGGTCTGCTCCGCGGCGGCCTGGTGATAGGCGCCGTTGTCGACGCCGGTCTGCTCCGCGGCGGCCTGGCGGCGGTTATACATCGTCTCTCCGCCGCGCGGTCCCTCGCCCTGGGCGTAGGGCTCCGCCTTCTGCGGCGAGGCCATGTGCTGGATCATTGCGCCGCTCTCATAACGCTGAACCGCGTCTGCGTGGGCTGCCTGCATTCCCAGCAATCCGAAAGCGGCAGCGGCGGCGATCATTGTATTACGCATAGTCATTCTCCTGTCCGCATCGCGCGGGAAGTTCGTGATCGTTTCTTTTCTTCTTCGGGCGGCCCGGCTTCGCGTGCTCCGGCCTGGTTTGCCTGGGTTTCGCGTGCCGGCCGTCGACGCGAAACATCGGACTGGGAGGCACAAATGAAAATTGGCGAAACCCGCCACTTAGCTATGCGCGAGCGCATGGCGCGCGCGAGCCACGGCTCAGGCGCGCAGCAGTCGCCGCGCGGCTCGCACCAGGGGACGCTCCACCCAGACATGGACCCCAACCGCGATCGCACAGGAAGCAATCATGCTCACCACGATGAATGACACGATCCCAGCGGTCCCAATCAGATGCAGACGCCACCAAATCTCCCGCAACAGCCGTGTCGGGAACAGGTGGACGAGGTACAGCGCATAGGAGGCATCGCCCAGGAGCAGACCTCCGCGCGCGATCAGCGAGGTTCCCGCCCGGCCGGACCCGAACGACACGGCGGCCACGAAACACGCGGCCGGGATGCCGTAGGACAGCGCACGGGTCGGAGTATCATCGACGCCGATCACCAGCATGATCGCGAGACCGGCCGCGATCAGGCCGAGGCGGACCGGCCGGGACAGTTGCACGCCGTCGAGCCGCAGCGCGCCCAGCAGCACGCCGAAGGCGAACTCGCCGACGATCGGGTCGGTCCAGAAGCCGATCTGCGGATTGCCCGTCCACGTCAACTGGCCGACCGCGACGAGTGCCCCGATCGCCGCGACGACTCCGAGCACCGCCCACCGGCGCGACAGCATCACGAATGGCGTGAAGATCGCGTAGAACAGCATCTCGTAGTTGAGCGTCCAGCCCAGCCGGAAAACCGGCTGGATGAAGCCATCCGGGCGCGGCCAGGGGATGAACAGATAGCTTGCGACAACAGCGCCCCAGCCGCTGCCGAGCGGTTCGTTCAGCAGGCCCGGACGCACCAGCGCGACCAGCACCGTCAATGTCGTGAACAGCCAATAGAGCGGCACGACACGCGAGACGCGGCGGCCGAGGAAGGTGCGCGGCGCGCCGGCGGTGCGGAACAGCCGGTTCGATGCGTAGACCATCACGAAGCCGGAGACGACGAAGAAGATGTCCACCCCGGCTTCCCAGGGGATCATCCGCAGCCACGGCCAAGGGCTCTCGCCGGTCCGGCCCACGAACACGCCTGCGGATTGCTCGATGTGCAGGAACGCGACGGACAGCGCCGCGACCGCTCGCAGCACCTGGATGCCGGCGATCTGTCGCGGGACGGACCGCGCGCGGGCGGCGCCGGCGATCGTCTGGTCCGGCGCGGCCCCGCTCACCGGTCAGAACGCGAGCGGTGTTGCCTGCACGACGAGCGGCAAGGTGCGGACCATCGCCAGCACGTCCTCCGACACCGGCTCGTCCACCGACACGAGGCAGATCGCGTCGCCGCCCGGTGCCGCGCGGCCGAGATGGAACGTCGCTATATTGATGCCCGCGTCCGCGAGGGTGGCGCCGAACCGGCCGATGAAGCCCGGCTTGTCCTGGTTGGTCACGTACAGCATGTGGCGCGCGAAATCCGCCTCGACCGGAATACCCTTGATCTCGACCAGTCTCGGCCGCGCGCCCGCGAACAATGTCCCGGCCACCGCGCGGGTCTGCTGGTCCATCTGCACCGTGACGCGAACCAAGGTCTGGTACTCGCTCGGCCGATCGAGCACCGTCTCGGCGACGTCGATGCCGTGCTCGCGCGCGGCGACCGGCGCGTTGACCATGTTCACGCCCTCCATCATCGGCGCCATCAGCCCGGACAGCACCGCCGCACTCAGCGGACGATGGTTAAGTGCCGCGGCCTGGCCCTCGGTACTCGATGGTCACACGCCGGATCACCCCCTCGCGCGCCTGAGTGAGCTGGCCCGCGAAGCCGCCGAGCAGCCGGCACAGCTCCATATATGGCTTGAGGCGCGGCGCCTCCTCGGCCGAGACCGACGGCATGTTGATCGCGTTCGCCACCGCGCCGTTGAGCAGGAAGTCGCTCATCTGCTCGGCGACCTGCAACGCCACGTTCTCCTGCGCCTCCGCCGTGGCGGCGCCGAGATGGGGCGTGCAGACCACGTTCTCCAGCGCGAACAGCGGGCTGTCGATCGCGGGCTCGGTCTCGAACACGTCGAGGGCAGCGCCCGCGACGTGCCCCGACTTGATCGCTTCCGCCAGCGCCGCCTCGTCCACCAGCCCGCCGCGCGCGCAGTTGATGATCCGCACGCCCTTGCGGGTCCGCGCCAGCGCGTCGCGCGAGAGAATGTTGCGCGTCGCCTCGGTCAACGGCGTGTGCAGCGTGATGAAATCGGCGCGCTCCAGCAGCGTGTCGAGTTCCACCTTCTCGACACCGAGTTCCAGCGCGCGCTTCTCGCCGAGGAACGGATCGAACGCGATCACCCGCATCTTGAGCCCGAGCGCCCGCTCCGCGACGATCGAGCCGATATTGCCGCAACCGATCAGGCCGAGCGTCTTGGCGGTGAGCTCGACCCCCATGAAGCGGTTCTTTTCCCACTTCGCCGCCTTGGTCGAGGTGCTCGCCTCGGGGATCTGCCGCGCCAGCGCGAACATCATGGCGATGGCGTGCTCCGCCGTCGTGATGGAGTTGCCGTGCGGCGTGTTCATCACCACGACACCGCGCGCGGTGGCCGATTTGAGATCGACGTTGTCGACGCCGATGCCGGCGCGGCCGACCACCTTGAGATTGGTCGCCGCGTCCAGCAGCTCCTTCGTTACCTTGGTCGCGGAGCGCACCGCCAATCCGTCATAGGGCGCAATGATCGCCCTGAGTTCGGCTGGCGTGAGCCCGGGTTTCACGTCGACCTCGATGCCACGCCGGCGGAATATTTCCACCGCGGCGGGAGACAGCTTATCGCTGATAAGAACTTTGCTCATCGCATTCACTCCGCCGCCCGCGCATGGGCGAATTCGCGGGCAACGGTATCGAACGCCCAGTCGAGCCAAGGCAGCAGCGCCGCGATGTCGGAAGTCTCCACCGTCGCCCCGCCCCAGATACGCAGGCCGGGCGGCGCATCGCGATAAGCGCCAATGTCGAACGCCACACCCTCCTTCTCGAGCAGCGCGGCAAGCTGCTTGGCCGCCATCGCCTGCGCCTCGGGCGCAAGAGACGTGAACCACGGTGCCGCGATCTTGAGGCAGATCGACGTGCAGGAGCGGGTCGCCGGATCGTCGGCGAGGAAATCCACCCAGCCCGTGCGGTCCGCCCACTCGGAGACCGCTCGGAGATTGGCCTCGCTGCGCGCGATCAGACCATTCAGCTCGCCGACGCTCTCCGCCCAGCGCAGCCCGTCCAGCGCGTCCTCGACGCAGAGCATCGACGGCGTGTTGATCGTCTCGCCCTTGAAGATGCCCTCGATCAGCTTGCCGCCGGAGGTCAGCCGGAAGATTTTCGGCAGCGGCCGATCCGGCTTGAAACTCTCCAGGCGCTCGACCGCGCGCGGCGACAGCGCCAGCATCCCGTGTGCCGCCTCGCCGCCCAGCACCTTCTGCCAGGACCAGGTGACGACATCGAGTTTCTGCCAGTCCAGCGCCATCGCGAACGCGGCGCTGGTCGCGTCGCAGATCGTCAATCCCGCACGGTCCGCCGCGATCCAGTCGCCGTTGCGGACGCGCACGCCCGACGTGGTGCCGTTCCACGGAAACACCACGTCCCGCGAGAAATCGACCCGCGCCAGATCGGGCAGCGCGCCGTACTCCGCCGACAGCACCCGCGCGTCGGCGAGCTTGAGCTGCTTGACGATATCGGTCGCCCAGCCCTGTCCGAAACTCTCATACGCGAGCACTTCGACGCCGCGCGCGCCGAGCAGCGACCACAGCGCCATCTCGACCGCGCCCGTGTCGGACGCCGGCACGATGCCGAGCTTCCAGTCCTCCGGCATCCCGAGGATCGCGCGCGAACGCTCGATCACCTCGCCGAGCCGCGCCTTCGGCTCCTTCGCCCGATGGCTGCGGCCGAGCATGGCGCCGGAGAGCGCGTCCAGCGTGAAGCCGGGACGCTTGGCGCAGGGGCCGGATGAAAAATCGGGATTATCCGGACGCAATTCCGGCTTGGCGGCGATTGCCATTGCGGCTCTCCCTTTCAGAAGAGAAGCGCCCCGGTGGGGGGGCGTGACCCGCGCGCAGCCCTAGTCCCTCGGCGCGCGAAAATCAATTCCTTTGATCGCCACTGACGGGGGCGCGATTGGACAGGATGGCTACTGGCGAGTAACCTCCCGACTAGCGGGTGGGGGCCAGCGATCGGGGACTGCTCGGCTGGGGCACGCCGGCTCCGCATGGCAACGAAGCGTCGCGGGACGCGCACGAGGAGGAAGAATGTCGACCACACTCTCCTGGACCGAATCCACTGTCGAAGTGGCCGGCACCAAGCTGCACTTGTCGCGCGCCGGCGGCGGGCGTCCCGTGCTGGTGCTGCACCACGACATTGGCACCGTCGAGCGGCTGCCGTTCTACGACGAGCTGGCGCGGAGCTTCGACGTTCTGGTGCCGCACCATCCCGGCTACGGCAAGTCGGAGCGCCCCGTCTGGCTGCGCCATCCGCGCGACATCGCGGCGATGTACCAGTGGCTGCTGGCCGAGCTCGGCATCAAGGATGCATCGCTCGTCGGCCTCGGCTTCGGCGGCTGGATCGCCGCCGAGATGGCGAGCCTCGCGCCAACCGATTTTCACCGCCTGGTGCTGGTCGGGCCGATGGGCATCAAGCCCACGGGCGGCGACATCCTCGATCAGGCGATCATCAGCTACATCGACTACGCGCGCGCCTTCTTCAACGACGAGGCGGCGTTCAAGCGGATCTACGGCGATGTTTCCACCGATCAGCTCGAGCAGTGGGACATCTGCCGCGAAATGAACTTCCGCATCGCCTGGAAGCCCTACATGTACAGCCAGACGCTGCCGCATTTGCTGGGCGGCGTAAAAAGCCCCGTGCTGGTGGTATGGGGCGAGCAGGACAAGGTCGTTCCGGCCTCGACTGCCGAGCAGTATGTCGCCGCGCTGGGTCACGCCCGGCGCGAGATCGTCCGCAACAGCGGGCACGCCGTGGAGATGGAGCAGCCGGCTGAGCTCGCTCATCTCGTCTCGAGCTTCGTGAACGCGGACTGACAGCAACCCGAAAGAGGGAGGAATTTCGATGCACCTGATGTACTTCACCGAGCAGCCGATGTCGGCCTATTCGGCGGACGCGGGCCGCGAGTTCGGCGCCACGGCGCTGATGTTCTCGAACAAGCATTACGATCCGGTCGCCGGCAGCCGGCTGTACAACCAGTATCTCGAGGACTACATCTATGCCGAGGAGTGCGGCATCGAAGGCATCATGCTGAACGAGCATCACAATGCTCCGTTCTGCATGCAGTCCAAGACCAACGTGTTCGCCTCGATCCTCGCCGCCGTCACCAAGAAGGCGAAGATCGTCATCCTCGGCAACCCGCTGCCGCTTTCCGAAAACCCGGTACGGCTCGCCGAGGAATTGTCGATGATCGACATGATCTCGAAAGGCCGCCTCGTCTCCGGCTTCGTGCGCGGCGGCGGACAGGAGCAGCTCGCGACGGGGGTGAACCCGGCATTCAACCGCGAGCGGTTCATGGAAGCGCATGATCTGGTGGTGAAGGCCTGGACGACGCCCGGCCCGTTCCGCTGGGAGGGCACGCATTATCAGCACCGGGTCGTCAATCCGTGGGCCGTGCCGCTGCAGAAGCCCTATCCGCGGGTGTGGATCCCCGGTGTGCTGAGCCGCGAGACGATCATCTGGAGCGCGCAGCAGCGCTACCCGTACATCTGCCTCAACACCTCGATCGAGGCGACGAAGAAGATCTGGGAGACCTACGACACCGCGGCGGCCGAGGTCGGCTACGAGCCGGGGCCGGAAAATCGCGGCTACCTGATCCGCTGCCATGTCTCCGACACCGAGGAGAAGGCGAAGCAGAACGCGCGCCAGTTCATGTGGATGCAGGGCGAGTTCACCGGCCTCGCGCATCCGGTATGGGCGTTCCCGTCAGGCTACTTCTCGCCCGGACAGCGCCGCGGCTTCGTCGAGTTCGCCACCGGTCGGGCCGTCAGCCCGCGCGGCAACCCGACCTTCGAGGAACAGCTCGACAGCATGATGATCATCGCCGGCACGCCCGATCAGGTGATCGCCAAGCTGAAATACATCATGGAGGAGACCCGCCCCGGCATCATGGCGCTCTGGGGCAATGACGGCTCAGTCTCGCCCGAGGACACCCGCACCTGCATCCGACTGCTCGGCCAGGAGGTGATGCCGGCGCTGAAGGAATACGGCACATCGCTCGGCCTCACCGATCCGTTCGAGATCGATGCGCCGGTGCACCTGCGCTACTCGCAGGACCTCAAGCAGCCGGCCGTCGCGGCAGAGTAGCCAATCCCTACTTGACTCCGGCTCCGGGACTGACTATCACGACGCTAGTCAGTCCCGGAGCTCGCTCCCGTGCATTTCGACCCGGCCGCGCCCGTGCTCAGCGTTCCGCCGGTTACCCTGGCGGTCGTCGCACCCAGGCCATCGGCGGCGCTCAATCCCCGTACCCAGTTGCTTCTCGACGGGCCGATCCTGCCGACCCTGCTCCGCATGGCCTGGCCGAATATCCTCGTCATGCTGGCGCAGGCCTCGACGGGCCTCATCGAGACTTGGTGGGTGTCCCGCTTGGGCGGCTCGGCGCTGGCCGGCATGGCACTGGTGTTTCCCGGCTTCATGATGATGCAGATGTTGTCGGGCGGCGCGATGGGCGGCGGCATCTCGTCGGCGATCGCCCGCGCCCTCGGCGCCCGCCGGCGCGACGACGCGGACGCGCTGGTGCTTCATGCAATCATCATCAATGTCGCGCTCGGGCTGCTGTTCTCCGCCCTGGTCCTCGCCTTCGGTCCCACGCTCTATCGCGCGCTCGGCGGTGAGGGACCGTCGCTGGACGCGGCGCTGCAATACTCGAACGTCGTGTTCGCGGGCACCGTGCTGGTCTGGCTGATGAACGCGCTGGCGAGCGTGATCCGCGGCAGCGGCAACATGCTGGTCCCATCGCTCGCGATCTGCGTCAGTGTCGTCCTGCTGGTCCCGCTGTCGCCGTGCCTGATTTTCGGTGTCGGGCCGTTCCCGGCGCTCGGCATCGCGGGGGGCGGGGTAGCGGTGGTGTTCACGACCGCCCTGACCACCCTCCTGCTCGGCTGGTACGTGCTGTCCGGCCGCAATATCGCGCGGATGCGGCTCGCGCGGCTGCGCTGGTCGATGTTCGCCGACATCCTGCGCGTCGGCGCGGTCGCCTCGGTCAGCACCTTGCAGACGTCGCTGACCGTGGCGCTCACGACGGCGCTGGTCGGCGCGGCGGGCGGGCCGGACGCCATCGCGGGCTACGGCACCGGCAGCCGGCTCGAATACCTCCTGATCCCGCTGGTCTTCGGGCTCGGCGCACCCCTCGTCGCCCTGGTCGGCACCAATATCGGCGCGGGGCAGCGGGAGCGGGCGTTGCGCGTGGCGCTGATCGGCGCGGCGCTGGCCTTCGCCATGACCGAGGCGGTCGGTATCGCGGCGGCGATCTGGCCGCACGCCTGGCTCGGCCTGTTCGGCGCCGAACCCCGCATGATCGCCACCGGAACCGCCTATCTGCGCTTCGTCGGCCCGGCCTACGGGTTCTTCGGCGTCGGCGTGGCGCTCTATTTCGCCTCTCAGGGCGCCGGCCGGCTGGCCTGGCCGCTGTTTGCCGGCTTCCTGCGGCTGTGCCTCGCCATCGCGGGCGGCTGGCTCGCGCTGCGCCTGACCGGCTCCGTCGCCTGGGTATTCGCAGCGCTGGCCTTCGCGCTCGTCGTCTACGGGACGACCCTCGCTGCGGCGGTCGCTTCCGGCGTGTGGTTCCGCGGCCGCCGGCCCCGCCCCGCGTGAGCGCCGGCCGTCAAACATAGCAGTTTGCGCCGAACTGGCGGCGCGCTACGCTTCCCTCGCCGAACCCGTCAGAGGTCCGCGCCCAAGGGGAGACCGCGTTCAATGAAACTAACCGTTTCACGTGTTGCCGCGGCCGGGCTGGTCGCGGCGTTGCTGGTGCCCGCCGGGGCCAACGCCACCGTGTTCAGCAACGTCTACGTATTCGGCGACAGCCTTTCCGATACCGGCAACCTCGCCGAGGCGGTCGGCACGAACTTCGCCAATCCGCCGAGCTTTCATGACAGCTTCACCAACGGCCCCGTGGCGATGGAACTCCTGGCCCAGCATTTCGGCAAGCGGGCCGATCCGTCGCTCTGGGTGACCGGCTTCACCGATATCCACAATCTGTTCGGCCCGAGTTTCGTGCCCGGAACCAACTACGCCGTGGGGGGCGCGACCGCGACGGATCGGGGCGCGGCTTTCTCCTTCCTCGATCTGCCCGAGCAGGTGAGCGCATTTATCAGCCACGTGGGCGCGCACAACGCACCGGCGAGCGCGCTCTACGCGATGCTCATCGGCGGCAACGACGTCCGCACGGCGGCGCACGCTCTCGATCCCACCTTCGTTCTGACTGGCGTGGCCTCCGAGCTAGCGCAGATCCAGAAGCTGATCGACAATGGCGCCAAGACCCTGCTGGTCTCGAACGTACCCAATGTCGGCGCGATACCCGAGTTCACGCAGAACAGCCCACCCGCGCAGGACGCCGCCGCCCACGCATACAGCCTGCTCTACGACAGCAAGCTCGCGCAGGGCGTATCGACACTGGAGATGAGCAATCCGGGCGTGACGTTCGACTATTTCGACCTGTACGGGTTCGCCAACCACATCCTCGCCAATGCGGCCGCGCTCGGCTTCACCAACACTTCGGATCCTTGCTACAACACCGGCTTTCCGCCCGCGCCGGTGATCGCGACGCCATCCTGCGGTCCGGCCGACCCTGTCACCGGCGCCGCGACCAACATCGACCATTTTCTGTTCTGGGATCAGATCCATCCGACGGCACACCAGCAGGCGCTATGGTCGGAGGGGATGATCGCGGCGGTCCCGGAGCCTGCGACACTTCTATTGTTCGGCCTCGGCCTGGCGGGCCTGGGGCTCGCCCGGCGCAAGAACGGGCGGTGAAATCCGGGGCGGGTCAGGGACCGGCGTCGAGCTCCGGATAGCGCCGGAAGATCCCCTGCATGGTGAACGGGACCCGGCGATCGGAGGCCAGGTAGGCGGCAACACGCGGACGTCTTGCCACGGCGTCGTGAAGTGCGATGACACGGGGAACATCGGCTTCAAGCCGCATCATCGCGCGCGGAAACGCGTACCGCAATCCGGCGACAACCTGGAACAGCGAGAGGTCCGGATAGGTCAATGACGCGCCGACCAGACCGGGGGTGGCCGGCTTGCGCTCCAGCACGCGCTCGAAATAGCCCAGATACTTGCCTAGCCGCACGGCCACGAAATCGGCCGCGCGCCGCTTCGCCTCATCTCGCTGTTCCTCGTAGTAAAGGCGGCTCGCGATCGGATGGTGCGTATCGTGGATTTCCACAACGAGATCGGTGATCGTGAGCTGGAGCTGGTGCGCCCAGAGCCGGCCCGCCTCGTCGACCGGCGCCAAGCCATGATGCGCGCCGAGATAGAGCAGGATGTTGGCCGTCTGGCCGATCAGCAGCTCGCCCGCCTTGAGAAAGGGCGGCGCGAAGGGCGGCCGCTCGACGGCCTCGCCGTCCAGCAGCCGCAACATCGCCGGCACGCCCTCGCCCGCCGCCTCATCGCCCCGCGCGACATCGACATACTCGGCTTGGGCCTCCTCGAGCGCGATTCGGACGAACTCGCCGCGGCCCTGGATGGTCGGCCAGTAGTACAGCTCGTAGCGCATCGCACCGCTCCTTGGGACAGGCGGAACCTCAAGCTCCGGCCACGATCTCGGCGAGCGCGCGGCCCACGTCCTCCGTCCCCGCCTGCCCGCCCATGTCGCGTGTCTTGGGGCCGGTGCCGCTCAACAGAATCTCGATCGCGGCGACGATCGCGTCGGCCGCGTCCTTCTGCCCGAGATGCTCCAGCATCATCGCCGCCGACCAGACTTGGCCGATCGGGTTGCAGATGTGCTTGCCGGCTATGTCGGGCGCCGAGCCGTGGACCGGCTCGAACATCGAGGGAAACACCCGCTCGGGGTTGATGTTGGCGGAGGGCGCGATGCCGATGGAGCCCGCCACCGCCGGGCCGAGGTCGCTCAAAATGTCGCCGAACAGGTTGGAGCCGACCACCACGTCGAACCAGTCCGGGTGCTGCACGAAATGCGCGCACAGGATGTCGATGTGGAACTGGTCGGTCCGGATCGCGGGATAGGTCTTGCCGATCTCGGCGAAGCGCTCGTCCCAGTACGGCATGGTGAAGGTGATGCCGTTGGACTTGGTGGCCGAGGTCAGGTGCTTCTTCGGCCGCGTCATAGCGAGCTCGAAGGCGTAGCGCAGGATGCGGTCGACGCCCTTGCGGGTGAACACGCTCTGCTGGCTGACGAACTCGCGCTCGGTGCCCTCGAACAGCCGGCCGCCGACGCTGCTGTATTCGCCCTCGGTGTTCTCGCGCACCACGTAGAAGTCGATGTCAGCCTCGCTGCGGCCGGCGAGCGGCGTCCGCACGCCAGGCATCAGCTTGCACGGCCGCAGGTTCACGTACTGGTCGAAGCCGCGCCGGATGGGGATGAGCAGCCCCCATAGGGAGATATGGTCCGGCACGCCCGGCCAGCCGACCGCGCCCAAGAGGATGCTGTCCGCCTCGGCGAGCCGGTCCATGCCGTCCGCCGGCATCATGGCGCCGGTCTGCTTGTAGGTCTCGCAGGACCAGTCGTACTCGTCGAGCACCAGCCCGAAACCGAAGCGGCGGGACGCGGCGTCCAGCACGCGCAGCGATTCCGGCACCGTCTCCTTGCCGATCCCGTCGCCGGGGATCACCGCGATCCGGTATTTTGCCTCAGCCATGCTCGCCTCTCCTTTGCCGTTTCCGGTGTAGACCGCGCGCCCGGATCGTCAATCCAGCTTCACTAGACGCCGGATCGCATCGGCGACGTGACCGGCCTCGTCCAGCGGCTCGCGGCTCCAGGGCGAAAGGCTGTCGCCCAGCATTTTCACTTGTCCGGCTTCGATCAGAGTGTGGTGCAGACGCCGGTGACGGCCGCCGGCGAGCTCAGGCAGCGCGATAAAGACCGGCGCGTCGGTGGCGCAGGCCTCGCTGACCATCGAGACGGAATCCGCCGAGACGACGATCGCGTCGGCCATTGCGAGGAAGCCGAGATAGGGGTTCTCCCCCGGCTCTCCCCAGCGGAACATCAGGTGCATCGCGGCGTCGAGGCCGGCGGCCAGCGCCTCCGTCGCCTCCGTGCCGGTGCGCCGGCTGGTCGTCGCCATCACCGAGCCGCGCCGGGTGTTTGCCAGCCGCGCCACCTGCCGCGCCAGACGGTGCGCCAGGGACGGCTGCAGGTCCGCGCCGTGGACCGGGCCGCCCACCAGCAGGGCCACCCGAGGGCTTGGCAAGTGGCCGAGCCGCTCCGACCAGATCTCGCGCGCGCGGCGCAGCGCGTCGGGCGACACGCGATGCGGCACCCCGAGGACCGGCATCACGTTCGGCCCGCTCGGTCCGCGATCGTGCTGCGGCACCACCAGGAGGTCGAAGCGGTCGCCGACCAGCGGCGGTCTCATGCAATGCACGCTCCGGCACGCGAAGCGCCGGCGCAACCAGAGGGCCGCGGCGGCCGAGCGGCTGCCGGCCGAGATCGTGAGGACCGGCGGCTCGGTCGCGCCGCGCACCATCTCGAGCCTCTCCGCGTCCGCGCCCGCCGCCGATGCCAGGCCGATCGGCGAGCCGCGCGGCGTCAGCACCGCCATGTGCGCCAGCCGGTTCCACGACATCGGCACCAGCCGGAACGGCACGCCCAGCCGCTCGGCAATTCCGATCGCCTGGCCCGCCGTGCCCGGCCGCGCATCGTCCAGCACCCAGACCGGCGTTGCCGTGCTCACGCCGGAAAGCTAGGACAGCTTGGGACAGCGCAAGGGATGCGAGCGATGGCCAATCCTGCTCCGATCCAGAAGTCGACACCGAAGGCGACGATACCGAAGGCAAGAGGGCACATGTCGGACTGGGACCGCGATGCCGCGTTGACCACCGCGCGCATCCTGCTGGAGATCAAAGCCGTCAACTTCCGCCCCCAGGAACCCTATACCTTCACGTCGGGCTGGAAATCGCCCGTCTACATCGATTGCCGGCGGATCATCTACTTCCCCCGCGCCCGCGCCAAGATCTGCGAACTCGGCGTGGAAAAGATCGGCCGCCATGTCGGCTACGAGAGCATCGAGGCGGTGGCCGGCGGCGAGACGGCGGGCATCCCCTTCGCCGCCTGGATCGCCGACC
Source organism: uncultured Alphaproteobacteria bacterium (assembly GCA_963795435.1). Classification (GTDB taxonomy): domain Bacteria; phylum Pseudomonadota; class Alphaproteobacteria; order Acetobacterales; family Acetobacteraceae; genus JAFKFI01. The sequence goes on along the minus strand of CAWCHV010000002.1, from coordinate 256,891 downwards.
GGATGCTCGCGCCGATGGCCTATGTGCGCAAGAAACCCAAGGGCTTCGGCCGCAACGCGCTGATTGAGGGCGACGTGCCGGAGGGCAAGCGCACCCTCCTCGTGGAGGACCTAACCACCGACGGCGGCTCGAAGATCCAGTTCTGCCAGGCGCTGCGCGACGCGGGGGCGATCGTCAACCACACCTTCGTCGTGTTCTTCTATGGCGTGTTCCCCGGCAGCTTCGAGACGTTGGCGAACATGGACATCACCCTGCACCATCTCTGCACCTGGTGGGACGTGCTGGAGGCCTGCCGCGAGCGGCCCTATTTCGACGAGCCCGCCTTGGCCGAGGTCCGCCGCTTCCTGGAGGACCCCGTGGCCTGGTCCGCCGCGCATGGCGGGATCGCAAGCCAGGAGGAAGCGGCGGCACGCAAATCGACGGCCACCGAGTAGAACGAATAATATCACAGGGAGCGACACAACCATGAAGCTGTCACGACGGGAGCTGCTCGGCAGCGCCGCCGCCCTTTCCGCGGTTCCGCTGACCCGGGCGCGGGCGCAAGAGAAGCCCGTCATCCGCATCGGCGTGCTGACCGACCTTTCCGGCACCTATCGCGACAACACCGGCCCGACCTCCGTGGCCTGCGTCCGCCAGGCGGTGGAGGAGTTCAACGCCGCCAGCCACGGCTTCACGGTGGAGGTGCAGGAGGCCGACCACCAGAACAAACCGGACGTCGCCTCCACCATCGCGCGGCAATGGTTCGATCAGGGGGTGGACGCGATCGCCGACGTGCCCACCTCGTCCGTCGCCCTCGCCGTCTCGCAGGTCGCGAAGGGCAAGGACAAGATCATGCTGAATGCCTCGGCGGCGGCGATCGACGTCACCTCGGCCCAGTGCAGCCCCAATACCATCGTCTGGAGTTTCGACACCTATGAGGCGGCCGTCTCGACCGGCGGCGCGCTGGTCAAGGCCGGGAAGAAGTCCTGGTTCTTCGTCACCGCCGATTACGTGTTCGGCCACTCGCTCGCCCAGCAAGGCTCGAACGTAGTCAAGCGGCTCGGCGGCGAGGTGAAGGGCGAAATCCAGTATCCCTTCCCCGATACGACGGACTTCTCCGCCTTCCTGCAGCAGGCTGCGGCCAGCGGGGCGACCGTGCTCGGCCTCGCCAACGCCGGGACCGATACCATCAACTGCGTCAAGCAGGCTCACGAGTTCGGTCTCAACCAGCGCATGACGATCGCGCCAATGCTGATGTTTCTGCAGGACGTCCATTCGGTCGGGCTCGATATCGCGCAAGGCCTGGTGACCACCGAGACGTTCTACTGGGACCTCAACGACCGGACCCGCGCCTTCACCAAGCGCGTGCTGCCGAGGACCCCGCGCAACTACCCCAGCCAGGCCCACGCCAGCGCCTATGCCATCGTGCTGCACTACCTCAAGACGGCGGCGGCGATGGGGCCGGCGCAGGCCAAGCAGAGCGGGCGCGCCACCGTCTCGCACATGAAGGCGATCCCGACCGATGACGACGCCTTCGGCAAGGGCAGCATCCGGGCCGATGGGCGCGGTGAGTTTCCCGCCTACCTGTTCCAGGTGAAGGCCCCGTCCGAGAGCACGATGGAGTGGGACCTCTACAAGCTGCTGCAGACCACGCCGGCCTCTGAGGTGGTGCATCCCATGCTGGACAAGTGCAACTTCCCCATCGCCTGACGCGCCCCCGCCTCCCGGAATGAGCCTGCCGGACCCTCGGCCGCCGCCCTTGCGCCGGGCCGGACGGTTGCGCATCTTGCGTCCTGGCAGCAAGACGGGCTGCGCGGCCGGGGCCAGCCCAGCCCGCGGCGGAGAGACGGAGCGGGATAGGATGGACGGCGGGGCCGACGCGAGACGCATCACGATCCACACGCCAGAGGATTTCGATGGGATGCGCGCCGCCGGACGGCTCGCGGCGGAGACCCTGGACATGATCGCGCCACATGTGGTGCCGGGCGTCTCGACGGGCGCGCTGGACCAGCTCTGCCACGACTTCATGGCCGAGCGCGGCGCGGTCCCGGCGCCGCTGAACTATCGCGGCTTTCCGAAATCGATCTGCACCTCGATCAATCATGTCGTCTGCCACGGCATCCCCGGAGAGCGGAAGCTCGAGGGCGGCGACGTGCTCAACATCGACGTGACGGTGATCCTCAACGGCTGGCATGGCGACAGTTCGCGCATGTACGTGGCCGGCGCCCCCTCCACGCGCGCGCGCAACCTGATGGAAGTCACCTACGAGGCGCTGATGCGCGGCGTCGAGGCGGTCCGCCCCGGCGCCACGCTCGGCGACATCGGCCACGCCATCCAGACCTTCGTGGAGGGCAACCGGTTCAGCGTGGTCCGCGATTTCTGCGGCCACGGCATCGGCCGGCGGTTCCACGAAGCCCCCAACGTGCTGCATTTCGGCCGCGCCGGCGAAGGCCCGGTGCTGCGGCCGGGCATGTTCTTCACCATCGAGCCGATGGTGAATGCCGGTCGCCCCGAGGTGAAGGTGCTCGACGACGGCTGGACCGCGGTGACACGGGACCGCAGCCTGTCAGCCCAGTTCGAGCACATGGTCGGCGTCACCGAGGACGGCTGCGAGATTTTCACCGTCTCCCCGGCCGGGCTGCACAAGCCTCCGTACGGACCGGTAACTGCCTAGCCTCTATCAACCGCTGATTCGTGTCCACGCGCGAATGCAGACAGCGCGGTGCCTCGCACACGCCCAAAAGCCCTTTCCGTTCGCATGGCTTTCCATATATATCGTCACCTTGAACGCGGCTCGGGCCGTGCGAGTCTTGAGGTGGGGAGTAGCAGAAATCCTCGATATACTCGACATACCTGTCCATGTGCGGCAGGAAATGCTTTCAAGGTATTTACCTGAATTTCTTCCACTCCTACACACCCGCAAGGATCAGCCACGGCGGTTATGGCACTACACTTCCGAAGGAGCCGCCCTAAGCATCATCAAATCGGGGACTCTCTGGTCAACTCGCGTTTCTTGCCTAAATGACGAAACGGAGCTGATCCACTGGTGGGCTCTTGTCCGTGATTCCGCGGGTGGAGCGCTATGCCGCCCAGTGCCGCTGCTGTGGCGCCACCACGCTGGCGGCGGTGCCGGAGGGGCTGGAGCCGGGCACGCCGTTCAGCCTCAACATCGTGGCACTCGCGATGTATCTGCGTTTCGTGCATGCCGTCAGCTACCAGCGGCTGGCCCGGCTGCTGATGGAGTTGTTCGGCCTGGCGATCAGCGAGGGCGCGCTGGATGCCGCGTTCCGCCGCGGCAAGCCGCGGTTCGATGCCGATGTCGCGGCCATTCTCGCTCGGCTGCGGCGTGCGCGGGTGGTGTATTCCGACGAAACCGGCGTGCGTATCGATGGCAGCGGCCACTGGAACTGGGTGTTCCAGAACGCCGAGGTGGTGATCCATGTCGTCCGCCGCAGCCGTGGCGCGGACGTGGTGGCCGAGGTGCTGGCCGGGCATCGCCCGGCGTTGTGGGTCTCCGATCTCTACGGTGCACAGCAGGGCCATGCCGAGCTGTGGCAGGTCTGCCTCGCTCATTGCGTGTCACGGGGCGTTTAATGAAAATCTGCGAAGCGCAATGTTAAGGATGATCGATTTGAGGCTGTCCGCCAGTCCCGATGTCTTTGTAGTAAGTCTCAGCTCAGTGGAAGATGATCCCTATCAGTGGTGCAAATATGGTAATGACGCGAAAGGCGTCGTGCTCGGATTTGATTTTTGAGATTCTCTGTCTAAATGGGTTCTTCCAGCAATTCAATTATTCCCCTCCGTTTTCTCTAACTCCCGTAAAGTATGATGTCGATGTAATGAAGAACCTAGCGACCGTCGTATCGGACCACATTGCGAGCGAATTCACTAGAGCGTCCGGAGTCTTTGGCAAAATCGATGAAGGAAGCGTAGGTTTTAGGTCCGTAATGTGGGACAATCTACTCTCCACGCTCGCGCCGTTAAGCAAAGCCCCTGAGTGGAGTCGAGAGAATGAGTGGCGAATTTGCAAAGAAATTCTTCCCTTAGAGGCACACAAAATTTTCTTCAGTGAAGTAACGCAAAAAAAACACTTTGCAATTAGTTTTCCTCTCCCTGACAGATGGTGCCAAGGACGCCTGCCGATTGACAGGATTACAATCGGCCCGAACATCGATGCAACAGGCGTCATGGCCAAAGTCTCTCATGCGTTAGCAGAGAGAGGATACCCAACGGATCAGGTAGAAGTGGCCCGTTCGCTGTTGCCCGAGTTGGATTGCCAGCGCGTCTTATCCGAACCGCTGTCCAGGTCAACCTAGAGCGACGGGACGTAAGAACCACGGCCTCTGCCGCATCGTGGAGCCGCTGAAATTCTGCTTTTTCGGTGCTCACGGCGCCAGCCTCGAAATCGTGCTTTGGCTGACGTTGAAGCTACGGGCGATGTCGCGCACCGGCTCGCCGTGATCCCGCCGCTTGATCGCTTCCTTCTGCTGATGCGTGGTGAGCTTTGGTTTGCGCCCATCTTCACGCTGCGCGCCTTCGCAACCGCCGACGAGGCGCGGGCCAGCGAGCGGGCAGCGGCGCTGGCGAAGGCAGCCGGGCGGTTCGCCTGATCCTTTCCATCGCCGCCCCGTTCTGGCAACCTGCGGTGGCATGGCGAAGCCCCCACATCGACCCGAGCTTGCCGAAACGCTTGACCTGTTGGAGCCGGATCGCCTTGCGCTGAGCGGAGGGACGGAGGGCCACCGGGCAAGGATGCGCGCCCGGCTGCTGAGCGCGGGGCCCGACGCGCTGGCCGACCACGAAATGCTCGAAATGATCCTGTTCCTCGCCCTGCCCCGGCGGGATACCAAGCCGATCGCGCGGGCGTTGATGACCCGCTTCGGTAGCTTCGCCGCCGCGATCGCCGCCCCCTTGCAGGATCTGCGTGGCATTGAGGGATTGGGCGAGGCGGGCGTCGCCGCGCTGAAGGCCGTGCAGGCCGCGGCACTCCGGCCGGTGCGGGCGGAGGTGATGAACCGGCCGGTGCTGGACAATTGGGGCCGGCTGATGGACTACCTCAACGCGGCGCTGGCGCGCGAGCGCGTCGAGCAGTTCCGCGTCCTGTTCCTCGACAATCGCAGTCGACTGGTGGCCGACGAGGCGCAGGCGCGCGGCACGGTGAACCACACGCCGGTCTATCCGCGCGAGGTCGTCAAGCGCGCCCTCGAACTGCAGGCGACGGCGCTGATCCTGGTGCACAACCATCCGAGCGGCGACCCCACGCCGTCGAGCGCCGATCTCAAGATGACGCAGGACGTCAAGCGCGCCGCCGAAGCGCTGTCCCTCGTCCTGCACGACCATGTGGTGATCGGCAACGGCCGCTGGCTGAGTTTCCGGGACGCGGGCCTGATCTAGCGGCTAATGTGTCGCGTGCTCGATGAATCTTGACACGGCGTCGATAGCTTGCTCATCGAGCGTGGTGTGGGCCGCGACCTCGTGCGAGCCCTCCCAGATCATGTGCAGCGCGACATAAAGCACGATCAGCAAGCCGACCCAGGCGATCCAGCGGAACCGCTCCAGGAGGTTGGCGATCATCCCGGCGGCGGCCCCCATCAGCGCCACCGAGAGGATAAGGCCGGTGGCGAGCACCCACGGGCTGCCCTTCGCCGCGCCCGCCACGGCCAGCACGTTGTCGAGGCTCATCGAGATGTCGGCGAGAATGATCTGCAGCATCGCCTGGCGCAGCGTCTTGGCCGGGGCGACGGCGGCGTGCTGGGCATGACGGCCCCGGCGCAGCTCGCGGTACATCTTCCAGCAGACCCACAGCAGCAGCAGCCCGCCGGCCAGCATCAGGCCGATGATCTCGAGCAGCTGCAAGGTGATCGCGCCGAAGCCGATGCGGATGAGCGTGGCCCCGGCGATGCCCGCGACGATGGCCCGCCGCTTCTGGTGCGCCGGCAGCCCGGCGACGGCCAGACCCACCACGACGGCGTTGTCGCCGGCCAGCGCCACGTCGATGAGGATGACCTGAAGCAGCGCGGCGAGGTCGGCGGTCAGGGCAGGCGTCAACATCCGGGGCGCGGTCCTTGCTTGTCAGAAATGGGCCCCGGGTCTAGCTGCCCGCGCGGCCCGCCTATATGTGGGCTGCGTCGGACATGTGGAAACGCGGATTATGGTTCCTCGCTATACGAGACCGGAGATGGCCGCCATCTGGGCGCCGGAGAACCGCTTTCGCATCTGGTTCGAGATCGAGGCCCTCGCCGCCGAGGGCATGGCCGTGATCGGCGCCATCCCCGAGCCGGCGGCGCGCACCATCCGCGAACGGGGCGCGGCCAAGGTCGCCGGCATCACGCAGGCCGATCTCGACCGCATCGACGCGATCGAGCGCGAGACGCGCCACGACGTCATCGCCTTCCTCACCTGGCTCGCCGAGGGCATCGGGCCGGACAGCCGCTTCGTCCACCAGGGCCTGACCAGCAGCGACGTGCTGGACACATGCCTCTCCGTCCAGCTCACCCAGGCCACCGACCTGCTGTTGCGCGACCTCGACGCGGTACTCGACGCGCTCAGGGCGCGAGCGTTCGAGCACAAATTCACCCTCACCATCGGCCGCAGCCACGGCATCCACGCCGAGCCGACCACCTTCGGCCTCAAGCTCGCTGGCCATTTTTCCGAATTTGCCCGCAATCGGGAGCGGCTGCGCGCCGCACGGGCCGAGATCGCGGTCGCGGCGCTCAGCGGCGCGGTCGGCACCTTCGCCCATGTCGACCCGCAGGTCGAAGCCTACGTGGCGGAGAAGCTCGGCCTCGCGGTCGAGCCGGTCTCGACCCAGGTGATCCCGCGCGACCGCCACGCGGCGTATTTCTGCGCGCTTGCCGTGATCGCGAGCGGCATCGAACGGCTGGCGACCGAGGTGCGCCACCTGCAGCGCTCTGAGGTGCGGGAGGCGGAGGAGTTCTTTCACCCCGGCCAGAAGGGGTCGAGCGCGATGCCGCACAAGCGCAACCCGGTGCTCAGCGAGAATCTGACCGGTCTCGCCCGCCTGGTGCGAGCCTCGGTGGTGCCGGCGCTGGAGAACGTCGCGCTGTGGCATGAGCGCGACATCAGCCATTCCAGCGTCGAACGGGTGATCGGGCCGGACGCCACCCTCGCCCTCGATTTCGCCCTGGCCCGCCTCGCCGGGATGGTCGGGCGGCTGACCGTCTATCCCGAGCGAATGGCCGCCAATCTCGAAAGCCTCGGCGGCGTGGTGCATAGCGGCGAGGTGCTTCTGGCGCTGACCCGGGCCGGGATCTCGCGGGAGGACGCCTATCGCATCGTCCAGCGCAACGCGATGGCCACGTGGGAGGCGCTCGGCCGCCCGGACGCACGCGATTTCCGCGCGAACCTCGAAGCCGATCGGGAGGTTGCCGGCCGGGTGCCGCGCGAGGCGCTTGACCGCGCGATGGACCCGCAGCTGCACCTGCGCGAGCTCGACCGGGTGTTCGATCGCGTGTTCGGAAAGGTCGGACCCTCCCCCAGTCCTGCCACGAAGGCACCATAGGCCGGCCTCCTTCGGCGGCCAGATTGGCGGCCATCGAAGGAGCAGAGCCATGACAACGAAGTTCTCCAAGGCAATCGTGATCGCCGCCATCCTGGGCCTCGCCGCCATCGGCAGCGCCACGGCCGGCCCCGTGCGACCGGCCACCCCCGCGAGCGGCATGACGGCGATGGAGGTGCAGTACTACGGCGGAGGCTACCACCATCATCACAGCTACCGCCCGCCGCCGCGCCATTACCACCATCAGGTACTACCATTATCGGGGCGGCTATTATCGCTACTGATCGGTAGGAGACGGCTGGTCAGGACCGACGCGCGGCGGCATAAACGGGCGCGTGTGTACCGTCGTCCTGCTGATCCGGCCGGGCCACCCTTGGCCGCTCCTGCTCGCCGCCAATCGAGACGAACGGCTCGATCGCGGCTGGGATCCGCCGGCGGCGCATTGGCCGGAGCGGCCTGGCGTGGTGGCCGGGCGGGATCGCTCCGGAGGCGGCACGTGGATGGGGGTGAATCGGGCGGGAGCGGCGGCGGCCGTGCTAAACCGGCAGGGCACGCTGGGCCCCGCGCCGGGCAAGCACAGCCGGGGCGAGCTGCCCTTGATCGCCCTCGCCCACGACTCCGCCGCAGCCGCCGCCGACGCCGTCACGGCGTTGGACGCCAGCCTGTGGCGCAGCTTCAACATGGTCCTGGCGGATCGGCACGGAGCGATCTTCGTGCGCGGCCTGGGGCACGGCCGGCCCGAGGCCTGGGCCTTGGCCGCCGGCGTCCACATGGTTACGGCGCACGACCCCGACGATCCCGAGAGCCCGCGGGTCGCACGCCACCTGCCTCGCTTCAGGGCCGCCGCGCCACCAGGGCCGGAGGGCTGGGAGAGCTGGCAGGCGATCCTGTCCGACCGGTCGGGAGAGGCTGGGGAGCAGATCAACGTGGCGCCCCGCGCCGGCTTTGGCACCGCCTCTTCGGCCCTGCTGGCGCTGCCGCGAGAAGGTCCGCCGCACTGGCTGTTCGCCGCCGGGCCGCCGGACCAGGCCCCTTTCGAGCCGGTCCCGCTGCCCGGATAGCGGGCAGCCGCCCTGTCCCCGGGCCCGTGGCGGCGCGGGACACTCGCTGCTATACCCGCCTCGCCGCCACCTCGCGCGGCGCCGCGACCTGCGCCCCCGCCTGCCGTTCACCCCGGGGGTCTGCCAAAGGGAACCCAAAATGGCCCGCCGCCGCCAGCTCTACGAGGGCAAAGCCAAGATCCTGTTCGAGGGCCCGGAGCCCGGCACCCTCGTCCAGTATTTCAAGGACGACGCGACGGCCTTCAACGCCCGCAAGAAGGGCGTCATCACCGGCAAGGGCGTGCTCAACAACCGCATCAGCGAATACCTGATGATGCGGCTGCACGAGATCGGCATCCCCACCCACTTCGTCCGTCGTCTCAACATGCGCGAGCAACTCATTCGCGAGGTTGAGATCATTCCGCTTGAAGTGGTGGTCCGCAACGTCGCCGCCGGCAGTCTGTCGGAGCGGCTGGGCATCCCGGAGGGCACCCGCCTGCCCCGCTCGATCCTGGAATACTATTACAAGAACGATCAGCTGAACGACCCGATGGTCAGCGAGGAGCACGTCACGGCGTTCGGCTGGGCGACCACGCAGGACATGGACGACATCGTCGCATTGACCTTGCGGATCAACGACTTCCTGACCGGCCTGTTCCTCGGCGTCGGCATCACGCTGGTCGATTTCAAGCTGGAATACGGCCGGCTGTGGGAAAACGAGGAGATGCGGATCGTGCTGGCCGACGAGATCAGCCCGGATAATTGCCGGCTTTGGGACAGCAAGACCAACGAAAAGATGGACAAGGACCGCTTCCGCCGCGACATGGGCAAGGTCGAGGAGGCCTATCAGGAGGTCGCCAAGCGACTCGGCATCCTGCCCGAAGCCGGCATCCGCGACCTCAAGGGGCCAGAATTGATTCAATGAAGGCGGTCGTCACCGTAATGCTGAAATCGGGCGTGCTGGACCCGCAAGGCAAGGCCATCGGCCACGCGCTGACCAATCTCGGCTTCGCGGGCGTGGGCGAGGTGCGCGCCGGCAAGGTCATCGAGGTCGAACTCGCCGAGACCGACCCCGACCGGGCCCGCGCCGAGGCCGAGGAAATGGCTCGCAAGCTGCTCGCCAATACGGTCATCGAAAGCTTTCGGGTCAGCGTGAGCGAGTGATGGCGTACGCGCGACCCCCTCACCCAACCCTCTCCCCCAAGCAGGGGAGAGGGCTAAGCCTTCCCCCTCTCCCGCGCTTGGGGGAGAGGGCCGGGGTGAGGGCCTTCGCATGAACGCCGCCATCGTCCTGTTCCCCGGCATCAACCGCGAACGCGATACGGCGATCGCGCTCGGCAATCGTTCGGCCGTGACTTAAAGATGGCAGTGTGGACGCGAATCGATGGCGTTGAACACATGACGTGGGGCGACTCTCAGTCCGTCTTCCAGCTCTTGACTGCTCTTAACATCGGCTTTTGTGCGTTCGATGCGATCAGAGAACCAGCGGCGCAACGGGTTCGATCTTCGATCCGGGAATGCGAACTTTGGTTGCACGGAGCGACCGAGATGTTCAATCGTCAGCACACGTACTGGGGCTATCAGGATTATTTGGGGAATCGCGAAGTCAGTCTCGACGAATTGTGGAGCGAAGAATTGGGCCTTGAGGATCAAATTAGAAGCTGTCAGACCAGTATCATTGAGATCGAGAAAGAACTCGAAGCCAATTCAGGATTTAACTGGTTTACGCCTAACTTATTCATCGCATCGAGCATAGCATCCTCTCTTTGCCTCTTATGGGCAGCCTGGAGATCTGACGAACCGCTGGCATTCTTACCTTGGCTAGCCCTAATCGCCTATTGTTGTCTGCCCGTCGCGGCGATCGTGATCCTGAACATCCGCTCTTGGCGCCACTTCCGCCGGCTGGCCGTCAGAGCCACGCGGATCGAAACTGAAGCTAGAAAAGTGTACGTGTTCGCAAATGGTTGGGCCGAAAAATTCCACTTCCGAGAGATGGAATTGAAGAATAAGGGCCGACCCCGGCCCAAACTTTCGGGCTGCCTCGAAATCCCAGTTCAACCATCATGAACGCCGCCATCGTGCTGTTCCCCGGCATCAACCGCGAGCGCGACATGGCGATCGCGCTGGAGCAATCCTCCGGCCGCAAGCCGCGGATGCTCTGGCACACCGAGACCGACCTCTCCGGGATCGACCTTGTGATCCTGCCCGGCGGCTTCTCCTACGGCGATTACCTGCGATGCGGCGCGATGGCGGCGCAGTCGCCGGTGATGGGCGCGGTGCGGGATTTCGCCGCGCGCGGCGGCTACGTGCTCGGGGTGTGCAACGGCTTCCAGATCCTCACCGAGACCGGAATCCTTCCCGGAGCTCTGCTGAGCAACGCTGGCCTACGCTTCCTCTCCCGCGATTGCCACCTCCGGGTCGAGCGCGCCGACACCGTCTTCGCCTCGCGCTACCGGCGGGGCGAGGTGTTCCGCGCGCCGATGGCGCACGGCGACGGCAACTATTTCGCCGACCAAGCCACACTCGACCGGCTGGAGGGCGAAAAGCTGGTCGCCTTCCGCTACGCCACCGCCGGGGGGGAAATCACCGAGGCGGCCAACCACAACGGCAGCCAGAGAAACATCGCGGGCATCTACAGCCCGAATCTCCGCGTCCTCGGCCTCATGCCGCACCCCGAGGACCTGGTCGACCCGCTGATGGGCGGCACCGATGGCCGGCCGCTGTTCGACGGCCTCTGCTCGGCGCTGGCCGCTTGAGCGCGCGCGCCGTCAACGAGGCGCTGGCCCAGGAATTCGGGCTCAGCGGCGAGGAATACGCCAAGGTCCTGGCGATCATGGGCCGCACGCCGACGCTCACCGAACTCGGCGTGTTCAGCGTCATGTGGTCCGAGCATTGCTCGTACAAATCCTCAAGAGTGTGGCTCAAGCAGTTGCCGACAAAGGCTCCGTGGGTGATCCACGGGCCGGGCGAGAATGCCGGCGTGGTGGATATCGGCGACGGGCTCGCCGCCATCTTCAAGATGGAGAGCCACAACCACCCGAGCTTCATCGAGCCCTATCAGGGGGCGGCCACCGGCGTCGGCGGCATCCTGCGCGACGTGTTCACGATGGGCGCGCGGCCGGTCGCCAACCTCAACGCGCTGCGCTTCGGCCGGCCCGAGAACCCCCGCACCAGGCGCGTCGTGGACGGTGTGGTGCGCGGCATCGGCGGCTACGGCAATTGCGTGGGCGTGCCGACGGTCGGCGGCGAGATCAATTTTCACCCCGCCTATGACGGCAACCCGCTGGTCAACGCCATGACCATCGGCATCGCGCGAACGGATCGGATCTTCCTCAGCGCCGCCGCCGGCGTGGGCAATCCCGTCGTCTATGTCGGCTCGAAGACCGGCCGCGACGGCATCCACGGCGCCACGATGGCCTCGACCGAGTTCGGCGTCAACTCCGAGGAAAAGCGCCCGACGGTGCAGGTCGGCGACCCGTTCACCGAAAAGCTGCTGATCGAGGCGTGCCTGGAGCTGATGGCGACCGATGCCATCGTCGCCATCCAGGACATGGGGGCGGCGGGCCTCACCAGTTCCTCCGTGGAGATGGCCGGCAAGGGCGGCGTCGGCATTGAGCTCGACCTCGACGCAGTGCCGCAGCGCGAGACCGGCATGACCGCCTACGAGATGATGCTGTCGGAGAGCCAGGAGCGCATGTTGATGGTGCTCCGCCCCGACCGGCAGGAACAGGCGCGGGCGATCTTCGCCAAGTGGGAGCTCGATTTTTCCGTCATCGGCCGGATCACCGAGAGCGGCCGCATCGTGGTGCGTCACCGGGGCGCGGTCGAGGCCGATATCGCGCTCGCGCCGCTGGCCGACGAGGCGCCGCTGTATCACCGGCCGACCGCCGAGACCGCCAAGCAGCCGATCCTCAACGCCGCCCGGCTCGACAACCGGGTCGTGCTGGCCGAGGCCCTGCTGCGGCTGGTCGGCTGCCCCGATCTCTGCTCGCGCGCCTGGGTTTGGGACCAGTACGACAGCACGATCGGCGGCCAGACGGTCAAGCGGCCGGGGGCGGCCGACGCCGCCGTGGTGCGCATCGAGGGGCTCGACCGCGCGCTGGCGCTGACCACGGATTGCACTCCCCGCTATTGCGCGGCCGACCCCGAAACTGGCGGCGCTCAGGCCGTGGCCGAGGCATGGCGTAACCTGACGGCGGTCGGCGCGCGGCCGCTTGCCGTCACCGACAACATGAACTTCGGCAACCCGGAGAAGCCCGAGGTGATGGGCCAGTTCGCCGCCGCGATCCGGGGCATGGCGGAGGCTTGCCGGGTGCTCGACTTCCCGGTCGTCTCCGGCAACGTTTCTCTTTATAATGAGACCGAAGGGCGCGCGATCCTGCCGACCCCGGCGATCGGCGGGCTCGGCGTGCTGGAGGACGCCGCCACCGCCGTCGGGCTGGCGCTGGCGCCCTGGCTCGACCTCGTGCTGATCGGCGAGACCCGCGGCTGGCTCGGCCAGTCGCTCTGGTTGCGCGAGATCGCCGGCAAGGAGGAGGGCGCCCCGCCGCCAGTCGACCTCTCCGCCGAACGCCGCAATGGCGATTTCGTGCGCGGCCAGATCGAGATTGGCCGGGTGCGCGCGTGCCACGATGTCTCCGATGGAGGGCTTCTGGTGGCCGTCGCCGAGATGGCGATGGCGGGGGGCACCGGCGTCCGCCTCTCGGCGGGGCCGCGCGACATCCCCGGCCACGGCTTCTGGTTCGGCGAGGACCAGGGCCGCTACGTGCTAGCCGTCACCGATTCGGTCGCCACCATCGCCGCCGCCGAGGCTTCCGGGGTATCGGCGATCCGCATAGGCTATAGTGGCGGGCAGGATTTGACACTGCCCGACGGCGGAACCATATCCGTCAAGGCGTTGCGCGACGCGCACGAACGCTTCTTCCCGGCCTGGATGGACGCTCCATCCGGCTGAACCCGAGGGGTCCAGGCATGGCCATGTCGGCCGGCGACATCGAGGCGCTGATAAAGTCCGCCCTGCCCGACGCGCGCGTGACCATCGAGGATCTCGCGGGCGACGGCGATCACTACGCCGCCACGGTCGTCAGCGAAAAATTTCGCGGCCTGTCGCGGGTCCGGCAGCACCAGATCGTCTACGCCGCGCTGAGCGGCCGGATGGGTGGCGAGCTGCACGCCCTTGCCCTGCAAACCTCCGCCCCCGAATAGGAGAACCTTCCCGCCATGTCAGACAATCCCGTCTTCGCACGCATCCAGGCCGAGATCGCCGAGGCTCAGGTCATGCTCTACATGAAGGGCAACGCGATGTTCCCGCAATGCGGCTTCTCGGCCCGCGTGGTGCAGATCCTGTCGCACCTCAACGTGCCCTTCAAGACGGCCAACGTGCTGGAGGACGAGGCTCTGCGCGAGGGCATCAAACAGTTCTCCTCCTGGCCCACCGTGCCGCAGCTCTATGTCGGCGGCGAGTTCGTCGGCGGCTGCGACATCATCACCGAGATGTTCCAGTCGGGCGAGCTCGAGACCTTGCTGAAGGAAAAGGGCGTCCCCCACGAGGCGAACGCCGCCTGAGCACCCTCACCCCGACCCTCTCCCGCAAGCGGGAGAGGGAGACGAAAAACCCTCCCCCCCTTGGGGGAGAGGGTTGGGTGAGGGGGTAAGCCGCCCGCCAACTCTCCGCGCGTGCGCATCGCCATCGTCACCCCAGCCTACAACGTCGCCCCCTGGATCGGCGACGCGATCGCCTCCGTCCTCGCCCAGTCCCACCCGGACTGGACCCTGACCATCGTGGACGACGGCTCGACCGACGACACCGCTGAGGCCGTCGCCCGCTTCCCCGACCGCCGCATCCGCCTCCTCCGCCAGCCCAACGCCGGCGTCGCCGCCGCGCGCAACGCCGGCATCGCTCAGGTGGGGGGCGATGCGCTATTGTTCCTCGACGCCGACGATTGGCTTGCCCCGGACGCTCTCTCCCGGCTGGCCGCCGCCCTCGACGCCGCCCCCGGCGCAGTCGCCGCCACTGCCCGATTCCGGGCGGTCCCGGAGACCGCAACGCCCGGATCCGGGCTCCCGGACCGTTCGGCATTGCCCGGATCCGGGCTCTCGACCCCCTCCGCTTTACCCGGATCCGGGCTCTCGGATTACCCGGATCCGGGCTACGATCCGCTGCCTCTGTTGCTGGAACGCAACTTGTTCGCCAATGGCGGCCACCTCCTCATCCGCCGCGAGGCGGTCGAGCGGGTCGGTGGGTTCCGTCCGGGCATCGCCTATGGCGAGGATTGGGAATACTGGATCCGCCTCGCCCTGCTCGGCCCCTTCGCCGCCGCGCCCGGCCGCGCCCCGGCGCTGTTCGTCCGCCAACGGGCGAGCGGCGCCTATTTGCGGATGGCAAACGATCCAGGATCGTTCCGCCCGTGCATGGACGCGATCTTTGGCAATCCCGCCCTCATCGCCCGCTTCGGCGCCGCGCGGCTGACGGCGATCCGGCGCCGCGCCGAGGCGGAGAATCGCTGGATCGTCGGCCGCGAGCTGGTCCGCCACGGCCGGGCGCGCGAGGGCCGCGTCTGGCTGCGCCGCTCGGCCGGGGAAAAACCGAGCCTCAAGCGCGCCGTCCTGCTCGCCGCCGCGCACGCCCTCCCCCTCCTGCCGCCCAAGCTGCACGGTCCGTTCCGCGCCTACCCAACGGGCTGACCCGCCCATTTCGCTGCCCAAACTTCGTCGAGCGTCCTCCCCTCGCGCGCCAGACCGCCTCCTGGGGGTCCGATTCACCCGGCGGGAACGGTCAGGACAGGCGCCCGGGCATTCGTGTTGCCCTCCATGAGGGCGATCAGCAGTCCGAGGATCGTGTAGGCGACCTTGGAATTGAAATCGCCATCGTCGATCCAGAACCATGCGTCCTTGTATCCCACTGTCGTGTACGCGCCCGGCGGCGCCGCGTTCCCGGCGTGTATTCTGACGACGGGCTTCACGCCCAGCCACGCCGGAGGGAACGACGCAATGGTCCGCCCGGCCGCCACGTCCGCCGACGGAACCTCGATCTCGGCGCTCACTTGCGACAGGACGGCGATGATCGGGCGGGTGAGTATCGCGATCTGATTGGGCCCGGTCACGACGCGCCCATAGACCACCTCTGCCTCGGTCTGGCCCGGCGACATCCCGAGCAGGTGCCGGGTTCGCTCGGCGACGGCGCGCAAATCGGGATCGCCTGCGTTCGCGATCCCGAGGAAGACGTGGTTGCCGTCCTTTCTGTGCACGAAACGGACGGTCAACATCCCCCGCACTTGCAGTCGTCGCATCCCGGCGAGCAACTCGAAGAATTCGGGATCGCCCGCGCCCTCGCCCCCGCCAAGAACGACCGTGTTGCTGAGCGATCCGACGGATTGAACTCCGAGGCGAAACAGCACGTCGATTGGCAAGTCGCCCTGCGCCAGCGGCAACAGGTCGGCGGGCGAAAGCGGCCGGATCGCCGTCTGCGCCAAATTCTCCCCCGACAGCGGCGCGAAGGTGATCGTCGGGTGATCGCTGTAGTTAACCGCGGCAAGGCCCGTTGCGTAATTGCCGGGGTTGGCATTGGGGTACACGTTGAGACCAAGCTCCGCCGACCGCTCCAGCGTGTAGCTCGAAATGACCTGGTTAACCGCGAGGAACGTCGGCGTGTCGCCGTAGCGGAGCCGTACGATGTTGAGCAGGATCTGGCGCTTCTGCGCATCCGAGATGGCGCGGGCGTATTGCAGGTGGTCGCTGCCCAGGCGCGACGGGCCCACGCCGGCGCAGCCAGGCAGACCGAGGGAAAGCACAACGAGGATGGCAAGGCTGCGCAGGATAGCCCTCCGCCGCGATGGTAAAGCGATCGCCAATATTCCATGCGGTGCTCGTTCGTGGAAAGCGCCGGCCGGCCGGAGCCGGGCGCGCGCCCTCCCTCCATTCTGCCGAGAGACTAGTGGATAGAATCAGACGGATGGAACCCTCGCTGCGGCCATTCGCGCCTGATAACGCGGCCTCTTGGCCAGACTCTTCCGTCTGATTTTCACCACTAGCTGTGCTGCGTGGTGGGGCTGGGGTTCACGCTGGCGATCAGGGTGCGCTGGCGCGTGATTCTCTGGCCGGTGCGGGCGGCCAACGTCGTCGTCATCTGGGGCGACGACATCGGCAATCAGCAATTTGTCCTGCTACTAGATGGGAATGCTACCGCGCGCCCAACATCGGCCGTATCGCGCGCGAAGGAATGCTGTTCACCGACTATTGCGGTGAGCAGAGTTGCACGCCGACCGTTCCCCGTTCATCACGGGGAAGAGTCCGCAGCCGATCCTGCCGGCGCAGACGATCGTCCAGGAGTTCCTTGGCACCTTCAAGGGATTTCCCGCCGCGACAGATCATGATCGACCAAATCCTGCCGCGGATGACGGAAAGCGTCAGCAAGGACTGATTTGCTGAGCAAACCTTCCCGGAGGCATACCGCGGCCGCTCACTACGGTCGCCCCCGGCAGGCGCATGCCGCCAATGAAGTGAGCACGGCCGAACCAATCCGCCTCCGCCGCGTCTGAACCCCAGACAACAAGGGACGGAACCGGAGATGACTCGTCACCTCGCCACCCTGGCATGCCTGATCGGCTGTGTCTGGAGCGCCCATGCCGCCCCCGCGACGGACGGCCCGGCCGCACAGGCGGAGGCCAAGCAAGCCCTCGATCGTCCGCCAATCGTGCTGCGCGGTCAGCCGAGGCACGTCGACCATTCGGGGCGGCGCGTGCGCGGCAAGGCCAGCGTCTACCATCCGCGCTTCGCAGGCCGGCGCATGGCGGACGAGAACCGCTACAACCCGCGCTCGAACGCCGCCGCGAGCAAGATCCTGCCGCTCGGCACCGAGGCCCGCGTGACCAATCTCGACAACGGCAAGAGCGCCACCGTGCAAGTCGAGGATCGCGGTCCGCATGTCGCCGGACGCGTGGTCGATCTCTCCTCGGCCACCGCCGCCGATCTCGGCATCACCCACAAGGAAGGCGTCGCGCCTGTCGAGGTCGCCCCGATCACCGTCCCGCAGCCCGACGGCAGCGTGAAGGCCGGCGCCGGGGCGGCCCGCTAGACCGCGGCACTGCGTCTCTTCCGGACCGGCGCCGACGTTCCCCCTTACGCCTTACTCCCTCCGGCGAAATAGGCCGGGTCGTCGAGGTCGGCAATCAGGCCCGGCTGTTCGGGTTTCCAGGCGAGCAGCGACCGGGTTCGCTCGCTCGAGGTCGGAACGTCGAAGTTCGCGAACGCGCTGAACCAGCCGAAGTGCTCCGCCGCTTCCTCGGGCGTCTTGCTTACGACCGGCACATTCAGTCGCCGCCCGATCACCTCTGCGATCTCCTTGAACGGCACGCCCTCCTCGGCGACGGCATTGAAGGGGCCACCCTCGGCGCCGCGCTCGATCGCAAGCCGGAAGACGCGCGCCGCGTCGAGGCGATGCACGGCAGGCCAACGATTGGCGCCTTCACCGATATAGACGGAGACACCCTTTTCCCGCGCGATACCGATCAGGATCGGCAAGAAGCCATGATCGCCATGCCCGTGCACCGAGGGAGGAAGCCGGACGGTCGAGGCGCGCACGCCACGCGCCGGCAACGCAATCGCGGTCGCTTCCGACCCGCGCGGATAGGTGTCGCTCGTCGGCATGGGCGGGTCGGCCTCGGTCCCGAGCCTCCCTGGCGCAAAACCGAGCCCCGACGTGACCAGCAGCGGACGTGTCGAACCTTCGAGTACACTGCCAAGCGTCTCGATGGCGCGCTTGTCCTGCGCGCAGTTCTCAGCAAATTTCGAGAAGTCGTGATTGAAGGCTGTGTGGATGACGCCGTTCAATTCAGCGGCGCCCCTCCTAAGGATGTCTTGATCATCGAGCGTTCCGAAAACAACCTCGGCCCCCGATGTCGTCAGGGCCGCGGCCTTCTCCTGCGAACGGGCAAGGCCGACGACCTGATGGCCGGCGGCAAGCAGTTCATTCACAACGACCGAGCCGACCCAGCCTGTTGCACCAGTCACGAATATACGCATGGAAAATCTCCGAGCCTTGAAGGAGGTCAATGCTTAGGCGGGTTTGATTGCCTGGATCTTGGCAACCGCGATCGGCGGCCTTGCGCGAGGTGCGGCCCGGCGATCTTCAGACACGTGGCTGATGGCATGGCAGGTCCAGTCATGGGTAGGAGTGATGGGGAAGGCCAAGCATCCAATGCCCCGCCATGTTCAACCCATGGACGCTTGCTGCACGGTTGAAAATTTGACCGCGCCAATGGTCGAAACAAACGCATGAGCAAGTCTCCAGCTTCGATTGGGACAAATATCTTCGATGCCGCTATGCTGGTAAAGTAGTGAGATTATCGTAGTATAACAGCTAACAGGATGGACGATCGCATCACCCAGGAAAACCAACTCGGGACCTATCTGAAGGGCCGCCGCATGAAGCTCGACCCGGCGGCCTTCGGTTTCCCTCCCGAGCGCCGCCGCACGCCTGGCCTGCGCCGCGAGGAGGTAGCGCAACGGGCCAACATCAGCCCGACCTGGTATACCTGGCTGGAGCAAGGCCGTGGCGGCGCCCCTTCCGCGGACGTGCTCAATCGCATCTCGCAAGCCCTGATGCTGACGGATCTGGAGCGCGAGCATCTCTTTCTGCTCGGTCTCGGCCGCCCGCCCGAGGTGCGCTTCCAGAAGAAGGAAGACGTCACGCCCAGACTACAGCGAGTACTCGATGCGCTCGACCCGAGCCCGGCTGTCATACGGACGGCCACATGGTATGTCGTGGCCTGGAACCGAGCGGCGACGCTGATGCTGGGCGACTATGGTTCGCTGGCGCCGGAACAACGCAATATTCTCCGGATGATCTTCCTCGACCCGCGCTCCCGCGAATTTCAAGATGATTGGGAGAGCGTAGCACGCTTCGTGGTAGGCGCCTTCAGGATAGACGCGGCACGCGCGGGGGCTGCTACGGAGGTAGAGCCGCTCGTCGAGGAACTCTGCCAGCTCAGTCCCGAGTTCCGGGCCATGTGGCGCGACAACACTGTCAGTGGTGCGCCCGGCGAGATCGTGAAGCAGATCCGCCATCCAGTCCTCGGCTCGCTCGCCTTCGAATATTCCGCCTTTTTGGTCGATGGCCGGACAGACCTCAGCATGGTGGTCTACAATCCGGCAACACCTGCGGATTCCGATCGCATCAAAGCGCTCGTCGCGGCGCAGACATCCGAGCTGAGTATCGTAAGACCGAGCCGTTGATCTCGGTCGAGGTGAGTTTTGCTTTCGCAGTTGCATTGGGTCGGCGCGGGATCGGTCAACCGGTGACGCCGATCCGGGTGGAGTTCACCCATGCCGGTCCGCAGAGTGAAGCACGTAATACAAGTTTCGCGACGGCGCACTTTGTCTTCAATGTACGCCCGGCGCGCGACGACAATGGGCGACAGATTCAGTCGCGCCCGCCGAGATGCCGCAGCAGCACCACCGCGCCCGGCATCTCCCCGCGCCGCTCCTCGAGCAACGCCTCGCCGCCCACCGCATAGACCGCGACCGCCGCCAGCAAGTCCCGCAGCCGATGCGGCGCGTTGGCGTCGAACGGCAGCACGCAGCCGCCGGTGCGTCGCGCGAGATCGAGGAACAATTCGGCGTCGCGCCGCGCGTTCCAGTCAGCCACGTCGTGCAGCACGATCAGCTTGATCCCCCGCCGCCCCATAGCGTCGGCGAGCTTTCTTCCCTGCCCGGGAGATTCCTCGAACACGTCGCCGATATACGTCACCACGCGCACTCCGGGCGCTGCGAGCGAGCGCGATAGGATCGGCAGCAACCGCGTATGCCCGGCGATGCAGGAGATCCCGGCGGCGCGGTCGCGCAACGTGTTCGCATCGGTGGTGAAATCGGTGAAAGTGTGCAACCGTGAGCCGCCATGCACCGCGAGCGCCACGTCTAGCTCACCCGGCAAGGCCCGCACCAGCGCGTCCGTCACCCGCCGCGCCGTTGCCCAGGCCGGCTCGCGCGAGGCGGTGGCATCGAAGCCGAACACCAGTCGCGGCCGGCCGGTCCACGCGGCGACGGCGCCTTCGGGCGCCTCGGGGCCGCGCGGCAGCAATCCGCCGGCAACATCCACCAGCGCCCGAAGTCGCGCGAGCACGGGCGCCGCCGCCCGGGACGGAACCGGCGGGGCCGCGGGATCGGGGTCCGGAACCAGCACGAAGTTCGGCTTGTCCGCCATTGGCTGTCTCCTCCAGGCTGCGGCCCGATGGTGCGAAACCTCACACCTCCGGCGCATCCATTCACGTATGCTCGCCGGCAAAGGATTTGCAGTGCCCGAACGGAGTACGAACGGTCCCGATGATGCGACATCTCCCACCGATGCCCCTCTCCCGGCGCGCCGCCCTCGGCCTCGGTCTGGCCGGCGCCTGCCTCGCCGCCGCCCCGGCCAGCGCCGCCGACGCGGCCGGCAAGGTGGAGAGCCTGCGTGGCGAGGCCTACGCGCAAGCCGCCACGAGACGCGCGCTGGCGGTCGCGGCCGACGTGTTCGTCGGCGATCTTGTCGCGACCGGCGCGCAATCGGCGCTGGCGCTGCGGCTCGGCACGGCGACCTTGGTGCGGCTCGGCGCGGACGCGCGATTGCGTATCGACCGCTTCCTGGTGAACGCCGGCGGCGTGCTGGACCTCGCGCGCGGCGCGATGATCTACGACCACGACCCGGCCGCCGGCCCGACCAATCTCGCCGTCCGCTCGCCCTTCGGGCTGATGGCGGTGCGCGGCACCCGCTTTTTCGCCGGCCCCAGCAACGGCGTGTTCGGCGTGTTCGTCTTTCGCGGCGCCGTCACCGTGGTCGGCGCGCACACGTCGGTGCAGGTGCTTCCCGAATTCGGCACCGATCTCGTCGCCGCCGGCGCGGAACCCACCAACCCGCATCGCTGGGCGCCCGCGCGCATCGCCGCGGCCGAGGCCTCCGTCCGCTAGCTTTCGCCAGCTAAAGCCCGGCGGGGGTGAACACCCGCACCGGACGGCTCTGGCCGCGGAGAGTGAGCGTGCCGATCTCGCGTAGTCCTGCCGGATCGACCCGTGCGGCGGTGCCGGGGCCGACGCAGATGCTGGACCCGAGGTCCTTGTTCGCCGCTTCGAGCCGCGAGGCGGTGTTCATCGCGTTGCCGTGCGCGGTGTAATCGAGCTTCCGGCTGCCGCCCACGTCACCCACGATCGCCGGCCCGGTCTCGATCCCGATGCGCGTGCGGCCCAGCCCAAGGCCTTGCCCGAGCGGCGAGGCGCGCACGCCCTCGGTCGCGTCCAGCAATGCCATCGCGCAGGCAACGGCGCGCGCCGGATGGTCGTCGAGGGCGAACGGCGCGTTGAAGATGACGTGCAGCGCGTCGCCGACGATCTTCTCGACCATGCCGCCGTGATCGGTCACCACCCGCGCCGCCGCGTCGAAATAGGTGTCGAGCAGCGCCACCAGATCGGCCGGGTCGGCGCGCTCGGTCATGCCGGTGAACCCCTCGATATCGGTGAACAGCGCGGTGATCTCGCGCAGCTCGCCCCGTAGCCGCAGCGCGGCCGGATCGGCGGCGATGCGGCGCACTACGTCGGGCGCCAGATGCTGCTCGAAGCGCGCGCGCAGCAGCCGCGCCCGCCACTCGTCGCCGGCGAAGCGCGCCAGCGCCGCCACGGCGAAGCTGACCAGCGCGATCAGCGCCGGTCCGGCGGGGTCCACCAGCAAGCCCAAGCCCGGCGCGGCAGCCAGCGCCGCCCCCGCCCAGGCAAGGCAGAGCACGACGAAAAGCCCGGCCGCCGGCAACGGCCGCAGCCGCGCCGCGAGCCAGAGCCCCAGCAACCCGAGCGCGGCGGCGGCGGCCACCTCGGCGAACCCCAGCCACGCCGGGCGGTAGGCCACCGAGCCACGCAGCAGCGCCTCGACCGCCCCGGCCTGGACCTGCACCGACGGGGTCGCCGGCGAGGCCGGGGTGACGCGCAGGCCGCCGACCTCCGGTGCGCTGCTCCCGATCAGCACGATCCGCCCCGCCAGCACGCTCGCCGCCGACGGGTTGTCGAGCAACCTGGCCGCCGAGACGGTGCGGCTGGCCCAGGCGGCAGGCGGGGGCTGCACCAGGCGCAGCGCCGCGTCGGGACCGAGCGGCGCCGACACGCTTCCCGCGTGCAGCCGCCCCCGCCCGTCGATCAGCAGCGCCCCAGCCCCGGCGGCCACCCGCACGACCTCCACCGCGAGCCCCGGCCGCAGCGTCCCGCCTGTCAGCACGAGCAGCGGCACCCGGCGGATCGGACCATCCGCGTCGGCCGCCACCACCTGCGCCCCGAAGCCCTGCGCCCCGGCCGCCACCGTCGGCGTCGGGCCAAGCACCCCGCCGGCGCGCCACAGGCCGGGCAGCGCGACGGGCGCGCGCACCAGGATCGGGGTCGTCGGCAGGTCTTGACCTGGCCCCTCACTGTCGAGCGCGAAGCCGAGCACCGAAGGGGCGGCGGCCAGCGCTCCGGCGAGCAGCGTGTCCCCATCGGGCAGCCCCGCCACGACGCTGGGGTCCGACACCCCGCCCTCGCGCAGGATGGCGGCGGCCGAGAACCGGTCAGGGCCGGCCAGCAAGATATCCAGCGCGAGCGCCGCCGGTCGCCCGGTCGCCGCCACCCGCACCAGGCGGGCCAGTCGCGCGCGGGGCCACGGCCAGGGGCCGAACCGCGCCAGCGTCTCCCGGTCGATGTCGACGATCACGAGGCCCGGCCCGACCGCATCGCCAGCCGTCAATAGCGGCAGCAGCCGGTCGAACGCCCGTTCGCGCAGGCTATCCCGCAATCCGCCAGGCGACAGGCACCAGAGCCCCAGCAGCAGCGCCAGGGCGACGAGCCCCGTCAGTCCAGCCGCCCGACGGCGTCGCGGCCTTGCCACCGGCCTTGCCGCGCGCGACCGCGCCGGGTGCTACCGGCCGCTTGCGGCGACCTCCTGTGCCGGCGACCGGCCAGGGGTGAAAGCGTCGTCTCTCGCGTGACGAACAAACGTGCGCCGCATGACCGACCCTCCGGTTATCAAGGATGATAGGCGGTCAGCCGTCCGCCAACAAAGATCCGCGTGCGGGGGGGACGGCGGATCTACCACGGCCAGTCCCGGCCACCGGTCGCGGGATCGCTCGCCGTTCCCGGGGCACCCACGACGTTGGTCCCCTGTCGCGTGCTCACTCCGTGAACCTGCCCACAACCGGCAACGAGAAACAGCAGGGCGGTGAGCAGGCACAGTGGGCGCATGGGAAACTCCGCTTCTGAGAAATCCGCGCCCACGGCGCCGCGACCGAGCTACGCTTTGAGCGAGTCAGGCACCTTGCCGCCGTTCTCCGCCAGCTTCTGCATCACCTGCTTGTGCAGCCAGATGTTCATGCTGGCGGTATCGTTCTGGTCGCCCGGATAGTTCAGCTCCGTCGCTAGCTGCTTGCGCGCGTCGAGGCTGCTGTCGAGATCGAGCAGCTTCATCAGATCCACGATCGACTGACGCCAGTTGCTCGGCCCCGGCTTCTGCACCGCCATCGCCGTCAGCACCGCCTCCACATCCACCGGCGCCTGCGCCCCCGCCGCCGGTGTGTAGGAGGGCGGCGCGCCCGGCGCCGGGCTGGCCGCCGAGGAATCCGGCGCGGGCGACGCGGACGCGCTCGCGGCGGCGGGGTGGCCGAAGATCTTGGACATGATCGAACCGAAAATGCTCAACGCGCGCCCCCTTGAGGATTGTTCGTCGCGTGCAGCCTAGCCCAGCCGCTCCGCCGCCGATCGCGCGTCCGGCTCAACAAGCCGCGAGCGGAAGGATCAGGCCGCCACGCGCTCGGCGCGATGATCCTTGATGTCGCGGAACGTGAGCCCCGAATTGAGTTCGGCCGCGCGACGCATCATGAAGGCGGAGGTCGCGAGGAACACCGGATCGCCGTCGAGATCGTCGGCGATAGCATTGCGATTCTCGGCGATGAACCGGTCGAGCGCCGCGCGATCCTCGCCGGACACCCAGCGGGCCAGGGAGAAGGGCGATTCATCGAAGCCGATCGCCACGCCGGTACTCGCCCGCCAGCCGCGCCTGCAGCACGTCGAGCTGCAAGGTGCCGACCACGCCCACCAGCGGCGGCGCGCCGTCGCGCGGACGGAACAGCTGGATCACGCCCTCCTCCGCCAGTTCTGCCAGCGCCTGCCGCAGCTTCTTCGCCTTCATCGCGTCGTCGAGCCGCACGCGGCGCAGGATCTCGGGGGCGAAATAGGGCACGCCGACGAAGCTCAGCGCCTCACCCTCGGTCAGTGTGTCGCCGATGCGCAGCGTGCCGTGGTTGGGAATGCCCACCACGTCGCCGGCGAACGCCTCGTCGGCGATCTCGCGTTCGCGGGCGAAGAAGAATTGCGGCGCGTGCAACGGGATCAGTTTTCCCGTGCGCACCTGCCGCAGCCGCATCCCGCGCGTGAGGCGTCCCGAGCAGACGCGCGCGAAGGCAATACGGTCGCGGTGATTCGGGTCCATGTTCGCCTGGATCTTGAACACCAGCGCGGTGAGGCCGGGCTCGCTGGCCTCCACGACGCGCGTGTCGGCCGGCTGCGCGCGCGGCCGCGGCCCGAACTCGGCGAGCGCGTCGAGCAAATCGGTGACGCCGATCTCGCGGATCGCGCTGCCGAAGAACACCGGCGTAAGGTGTCCGGCGGCAAAGGGTGCGACCTCGAACTCGGGCAGCGCCGCACGCACCAGATCGACCTCGTCGCCCAGCGCCTGCAAGCGCGGATCGGATTGCGCCAGTTCCTGCGTGAGACGGTACTCGCGCGAGCGCAGATCATAGGTGCCGACGAACTCCGCCGCGCGCCCGACCGGCCATGTCACCGGCGCGGTGTCGAGCGCCAAGCCAGCGGAAATCTCGTCGAGCAGTTCGAGCGGGTCGCGACTCTCGCGGTCCATCTTGTTGATGAACGTAACAATCGGAATGTCGCGCAGCCGGCAGATCTCAAACAGCTTGCGCGTGCGCGCCTCGATGCCCTTCGCCGCGTCGATCACCATCACGGCCGAGTCCACCGCGGTCAGGGTGCGATAGGTGTCCTCGGAGAAATCCTCGTGCCCCGGCGTGTCGAGCAGGTTGAACACGCAACCCTTGTGCTCGAAGGTCATGACGGAGGTAACGACCGAGATGCCGCGCTCGCGCTCGATCCCCATCCAGTCCGACCGCGTGCGCCGCCGCTCGCCCTTGGCGCGCACGTTGCCGGCGAGCTGGATCGCGCCGCCGGCGCGCAGCAGCCGCTCGGTCAGCGTGGTCTTGCCGGCGTCGGGATGCGAGATGATCGCGAAAGTGCGGCGGCGGGCGATCTCCGCCGCTGGGTCAGATGTCATGTGTTCTCGATCAGAGCCAGTGAAAGCCGTGCGCCACCACGCCGAAGAGGCCCGCGAAGCCAGCCAGGATGATTACGAGCTGACAGCGAAAATGACCGCGCATCTGCCGACTCAACTCACGGGCCTCGATCCCAAGAACGCCTCCGCGGTCGAACGACGCTGCGTCCAAATTTCCGCTGAAGCCGCTCATTGACGGCATCTATCCGCCGCGCGACCTCATCCATATCGACCCGGGCTTCCATCCCTAAATCGTAGGAATGGAAGTCGCCAGGTTCAACCTTCTTGCACCTGGGAAAAGATCAGCGCGAGTAGAACTCCACCACCAGGTTGGGCTCCATCTGCACCGGGTAGGGCACGTCGGTCAGCTTCGGCGCGCGGGAGAAGCGGCCCTTCATGGCGCGGTGGTCGACCTCCAGATACTCCGGCACATCGCGCTCCGGGCTCTGCGCGGCGTCGAGCACAACCGCGAGCTGCTTCGATTTCTCGCGCACCTCGATGGTGTCGTTGTCCTTCACCAGGTACGAAGGAATGTTCAACCTCTTGCCGTTTACCAGCAAATGCCCGTGCGAGACGAACTGGCGGGCGGCGAAGGGGGTGATGGCGAACTTCATGCGGTAGCACACCGCGTCCAGCCGCCGCTCCAGGATCTCGATGAGGTTCTCGCTGGTGTCGCCCTTGCGACGCACCGCT
This sequence comes from uncultured Alphaproteobacteria bacterium, assembly GCA_963795435.1. Taxonomy (GTDB): domain Bacteria; phylum Pseudomonadota; class Alphaproteobacteria; order Acetobacterales; family Acetobacteraceae; genus JAFKFI01. The sequence goes on along the minus strand of CAWCHV010000002.1, from coordinate 230,343 downwards.
TCCTCGTAATACTTGCGGAACTGCTTCTCGCCGATGTTGCCGTAATAGCCCTTGAGCTTCTGCTTGGCCATCAGCTGCGTGCCGAAATCGGTCGCCTTCTTGCGCCGCTGGCCGTGCTGGCCCGGTCCGTATTCCCGCTTGTTGATCGGCGACTTCGCCCGGCCCCAGAGGTTCACCCCCAGCCGGCGATTGATCTTGTACTTGCTTTCGGCGCGCTTGGTCATGCGCGTGGCCCCTTGCTTCTGTGCCTTATCCTCGGTGGGATCGGGCTTGTTGCACCGGTAGGCCGCAATGGCGTGCGGCGGGCGCAGGCCAAAGCCTGTCCGCGTTCCCGGCAGTGCGCGGCCTATAGGGGTGCCGGCCGGTGCTTGTCAAACCGCGGCGCCGCCCCTACACGCGCCGCATGGTGCAGCGTGGCGATATCCTCTGGCTCGGCGTAGCGGGCGGGGTGGCCGGGGGGCTCGTCGGCGGCCTCATGCTCGGGATCGGCATGGACCTCATCATCAACGGCCAGCCGCTCGGCTGGCTCATCATGCTGCCGGGCGCCCCTGCCTCCGCCCTGCCTGGCTGGCTGATGGCGCTTCGCCTGGCAAGCCAGCTCCGCTAACCGGGCCGGCGTGCGCGGTCGATCGCCGCGCGAAGGAACGCGCGCGCCTCGGCGGCGTCCCCCCACCCTTCCATCTTCACCCACTTGCCGGGTTCGAGATCCTTGTAGTGGGAGAAGAAATGCTCGATCTGCTCGCGGGTGATGTCCGGCAGATCGGTGTAGTTCAGCACCTTGAGATAGCGCTTCGTCAGATGCGGCGAGGGCACCGCGACGATCTTCTCGTCGCCGCCGCTATCGTCCGTCATCTTCAGCACGCCGATCGGGCGGACATTCATGATCGCCCCGGGGATGATCGGGCGGGTGTTGGCCACCAGCACGTCGATCGGGTCGCCGTCCTCCGACAAGGTGTGCGGCACGAAGCCGTAATTGCCGGGATAGCGCATCGGCGTGTGCAGGAAGCGGTCGACGACCAGCGTGCCGGCCGCCTTGTCCATCTCGTATTTGATCGGCTCCCCGCCGATGCCGACCTCGATCACGACATTGACGTCCTCGGGCGGGTTCCGGCCGATGGCGACGGCATCAAGATTCATTGCTATATCCTCACGCCTTCCGCTTCGCCAGCCGCGCCGCGACCGCCGCCGCTACGATCGGCGAACGCCGGCTGGCCGCCGAGGCGGCGTCGGCCTCGCTCGGGTCCATATTCGCGTCGGCGATCCGGTTGATCGCCCGCTTCATGCCCTGGATCACCTCCGTGCTCGGCGCGTTGGCCAACAATCCCGCGATCTGGTCGACCCGCGTGTGCAGCCCGTCGAGGTCGGGCACGATCTCGTCGAGATAGCCGATCCGCAGCATCTCCTCGGCGTGCAGGGTCTCGCCCAGCAGGAACAGCCGCTTGGCCGCCCCCGGCCCCATCCGCGTCACGTATCGCCGGATGCCGCTCGCGTAATAGTGCAGCCCGATCTGCCCGGCCGGCATCATCATCCGGGTCTGCGCCACGCCGATGCAAAAGTCGCAGGCGAGTGCGAGGTCGGTGCCGCCGCCATAGACGCCGCCGTTCAGCGCGGCGATGGTCGGAGCCCGCATCGCTTCCACCCGATCGACCAGGGTGCCGAACGAGAAGCGGTCGCTGACCGGCGCGGCCCCCGAGGCACCCTTCGCCAAGGTGCCGAGATCATAGCCCGAGCAGAAGCTGCGGCCGTTGCCGGTGAGCACGACGACACGCACCTCGGGATTGTCGTCGATCTCGGCCAGCGCGTCGCCCAGCGCCGCCAGATCGGTCCCGTCGAGCCGATTGTGCATCGCCGGGCGGTTGAGCGTGACGGTCGCGCGACCGTCGGCGATCGCGACCAGCAGCGGGTTCTCGTCGGATGGCGGCTTCACGTTCATCGCAGCGTTTCCTCTCGTTCTCCCGCAGCGGATATCAGGTCCGCTCGCTCTTCTCCAGCCGTCCCAGTTGCCGCCGCCCATGCGCCAGCTCGGTGACGATGCCGTGCAGGGTCCGCAGCTCCTGCGACGTGACCTCGCCGCGCGCGAACAGATGGCGAATGTTGCGCACCATGCCGGGCCGCTTGGGCAAATTGCGCAGAAAGCCGCAGGCGTCCAGCTCGTCCGTCAAGTGTGCAAGGAAATTCTCGAGCTCCGCCTTGGTCGCGACCCGCGTCTCGTTGGTCATCAGCACGCGCGGCAACGTCTCCTCGGAGGCGGTCCACCACTCATAGGCCAGCACCATCACCGCCTGCGCGAGATTGAGCGACATGAACTCGGGGTTCAGCGGGAACCGCACCAGCGCGTCGGCTTGCGCCATCTCGTCATTGTCGAGCCCGGCGCGCTCCGGGCCGAACAGGATGCCGGCGCGCAGGTCGCGCGCGCACACCGCCCGCAGCTCGGCCGCCGCGCCGCGCGCGGTGAGGATCGGCTTGATGATGTGGCGCGGTCGCGGACAGGTCGCATAGACGTGGTGCAGGTCGGCGACGGCATCGGCCACGCTCGGATGCAGCGTGGCAGCGTCGAGCAGCCGGTCCGCTCCCGAGGACATGCGCCACGCCTTCGCCTGCGGCCAGCCGTCGCGCGGCACCACCAGCCGCAGGTGGAACAGCCCGCCATTGGCCATCGCCCGCGCCGCCGCGCCGATATTCTCGGCAAGCTGCGGCCGCACCAGGATGACCACCGGGCTGTTGCCGATGGGTGCGAGCTCCGCACCGCCATCCCTCCCGGTCACCCGCACCCCCTCATTGCGCGTGCTTCTGCCCGCGCCTCGCCTGCCACCGGCGCATCTGCGCGATCTCCTGCTCCTGCGCGGCGACGATTCCATGAGCGAGCCGGCGCATCTCGGGATCCTTGCCGTATTTCAGCTCGAACCGCGCCATGTCCACGGCCCCCTGATGGTGCGGGATCATGCCGGCGACGAAGTCGGCGTCGGCATCGCCGGTGTACGGCACGTTCATCATCGCCGCGTGCATCTTCTCCATCGCCTCGCGCAGTTCCCGGTCCGCCGGCGACTGATCGGCAGGCGCGGCCGGCATCGCCTCGCCGTGTTGCATGGTCTGCGCCAGGGCGGCGGGACAGGTCAGAAAAGCCGCGACAGCGACGACGAGGATGAGTTCGCATAAATCCTCCGGTTCAGGAGGCGCGCCGCCAGGTGGTTTTCCCCTCCGGCCCGTCCTCCAGCACGATGCCCTTCGCGGCCAGCTCCGCCCGGATGGCATCGGCTCGGGCGAAGTCGCGCGCTTGGCGCGCGGCCACACGCGCGGCGATGGCGGCGTCGATCTCCGCGCCGTCCGCGCCGCCGCGAAACCACGCCGCCGGATCGGCCCCGAGCAGGCCGAGCAGCAAACCGGACGCACGCAGTCCCGCCGCCGCCCCCGCGTCGCCCGCGAGTGCCGCGTCGGCCAGCGTGTGCAGTGCCGAGAGCGCCAGCGGCGTATTCAAATCGTCGCACAATGCGTCCATCACGGGCTCCGGCACCGACGCGGCCACGACGTCGGGATGCCGCTCCAGCGCGCGATAGAACCGGTCCAGCTCGCGGCGAGCCTCGGCCAGCGCACCCTGATGAAAATCCAGCTCGGCGCGGTACTGCGCGCGCAGCAGCAGCAGCCGCACCGCCTCTCCCGGCGCCTCGCCGAGCGCGTCGCGAATGGTGAGGAAGTTGCCGAGGCTCTTCGACATCTTCTCGCCATTCAGCCGCAGCATCCCGTTGTGCAGCCAGACGCGGGCGAAGTGACTGCCCGGAAACGCGCACAGGCTCTGCGCCGCCTCGTTCTCGTGATGCGGAAAGATCAAATCGCGGCCGCCGCCGTGAATGTCGAAGGTTTCGCCGAGATAGCGCCACGACATCGCCGAGCACTCGATATGCCAGCCCGGACGCCCGCGCCCCCACGGGCTGTCCCAGCCCGGCTGATCCGGCGTCGAGGGCTTCCACAGCACGAAATCGCCCGGATCGCGCTTGTAGGGTGCGACGTCGATCCGCGCCCCCGCCAGCAGTTCATCCGGGCTGCGGCCCGAGAGGCGGCCGTATTCGGAAAAGCTCGCCACCGCGAACAGCACATGACCTTCGGCGGCGTAGGCGTGGCCCGAACCGATCAGCCGCTCGATGAGGTCGATCATCTCGGGAATATGCCCGGTCGCGCGCGGCTCCACGTCCGGCGGCAGCACGCCGAGGGCGGCCATGTCGGCGTGGAAATCCGCCGTCGTGCGCGCCGTGATGGCGCCGATCGGCTCGCCGGTCTCCCGGGCGCGCGCGTTGATCTTGTCGTCCACGTCGGTCAGATTGCGCACATAGGTCAAGCGCGAATACAGGGCACGCAGCAGCCGGGCGACGAGATCGAACGCCACCATCGCCCGCGCATTGCCGATATGCGCCAGGTCGTAGACCGTCATTCCGCACACGTACATCCGCACATGGTCGGGATCGAGTGGGGCGAACCGCTCCTTCCGGCGGGTCAGGCTGTTGGTGAGGAATAGCTCTGGCATCGGTTCCACGGCCCCTGGGCGAGCCCGCTTTCTCCGCCATGCGGGCCGCCAAATCAATGTGTCGGGCGCGCCGGTTCCCGGCGCGGATCGGTTCCGCTAGCCTTCCGGCCAAACGGAGGAGAGCCTGGAATGCGCAACACACCAATAGAAATCAAGCCGATCGCCGGCGCGCTGGGCGCCGAGATCCACGGCGTGTCCATCGCCGAGGAGCTGCCCGACGAGACCATCGCGGCGATCCGCCAGGCCCTGCTCGACCACCTCGTGATCTTCTTCCGCGACCAGACCTTCCTCCCCAACGACCGCTTCCTCGCCTTCGCCAAGCGGTTCGGCCGCACGGTGGAATACCCATTCGTCAAAGGGATCGAGGGCTTCCCCGAGATCATCACCGTGGCCAAGCTCGAGCACGAAAAGGTCAATTTCGGCGGCGTCTGGCACTCCGACACGACCTATCTCGAAGAACCTCCGATGTGCACCCTGCTCGCCGCGCGCGAGCTGCCGCCCTATGGCGGCGACACGCTGTTCGCCAACCAGTACCTCGCCTACGAGACGCTCTCGCCGGCCATGCAGCGGATGCTTGCGGGCCTGCGCGGGATCAGCGATTCAGCCAAGGCCGACGTCACCCGCACGCGCGAGGACCGGGTGAGATCCGATGGCACGGAGGCCGCCCGGCGCACCCTGCACGCCGAGCATCCGGTGGTGCGTACCCACCCCGAGACCGGCCGCCGCGGGCTCTACGTGAACACCGCCCACACCACTCGCTTCGTCGACATGACGGAGGAGGAAAGCGCCGGACTGCTCGGCTTCCTGTTCGCCCACCAGATCCGCCCCGAGTTCACCTGCCGCTTCCGCTGGGCGCCGGGCTCGGTCGCCTTCTGGGACAACCGCTGCGCCCAGCACAACCCGATCAACGATTATCACGGGTTCCGGCGGATCATGCAACGGATCACGTTGGCCGGTGACCGGCCGAGATGAGGGTCGGGCGATGCGGCGCACGCGCGGCGGGCAGCTCCTGGCTCACCCCTCAAGAAACTCTCCCGTCCACCGCTTATAATCGCCATCCCGCGTCACTCCCGCCATGAATGCGGCCGGCGGAACCCCCTTCAACTCCTTCGGCGGCACCCCATCCCGCAGCGCCTTCATGGTGTCGTGCACCGCTTGCGCCGCCGCCATGATCGGCTGGTGGCCTTGCAGGGCGACACGCACGTTGCGGCTGGCGAGATAGTCGGGGTCGGCGAGGTCGCCCGCGCCGCCGCCGATGATGATCGGGATGTCGATCGCCGCCGCCGCCGCGTCGAGTTGGGCGCGGTCCTTGATGCCGACGAAGAAGAACGCATCCACCCCCGTCGCGGCATACGCGCGCGCCCGCGCGATCGCGTCCTCGGTGCTGGTCAGGCCCATCGCGATGGTGCGGCCGACGATCACGAGATCGGCATCCTGCCGCGCAGCCAGCGCCGCGCGCATTTTTCCCACGCCCTCCTCGATCGAGGTCAGCCCGCCGCCACTCGCCCCGTACGGGCGCGGCAGCACGGTGTCCTCGATGGTAAGCGCCGCGACGCCCGCGGTCTCCAACTCCTGCACCGTGCGCATCACGTTGAGCGCGTTGCCGTAGCCGTGGTCGGCGTCCACCAGCAGCGGCAGATTGCACGCGCGGTTGATGCGCAGCGCCTGCCCGGCGAACTCCGTCAATGTGAGCACGATGAGGTCCGGCGCGCCGAGCACCGTCAGCGAGGCGGTGGAGCCGGCGAACATGCCGACCTCGAAACCGAGATCCTCCGCGATCCGCGCCGACAACGGATCATACACCGAGGCCGGGTGATAACATTTTTCTCCGTTCATAATCGCCCGGAAACGCCGCCGCCGCTCGGTCCAGTTCATTCTTTTCCCCTTCGTCAAATCGATCCGATCAGCCCCGCCACCGCGCCGCTGGCACAGGTCGCCAGCGTGCCTGACAGGATGGAACGCACGCCGAGCGTCACCACCTCGTGCCGCCGCTCCGGGATCATCGCGCCCAGCCCGCCGATCAGGATGCCGCAGCTGCCGAAATTGGCGAAGCCGCACAACGCATAGGTCACGATCAGCCGCGAATGCGCCGACAACGCATTTCCCGGCAGGCGCGCGAGGTCGAGATAGGCGACAAACTCGTTGAGCACCGTCTTGCTGCCCATCAAGGTCGCCGCCACGCCGCTCTCCGCCCAGGGAATGCCGATCAGCCACATCACCGGCCGAAACGGCCAGGAGAACACGCGCTGCAAGGTGATCGGCGCGCCGTCCAGCGGCGGCAGCACGGTGAGAAAACCGTTGACCAGCGCCACCAGCGCGACTGCCACCAGCAAGGTCGCGGTGATGGCGACCAGCGGGCGGATGCCGTCCATCGTGCCCTTCACCACCGCGTCCATCGTGGTCAGCGGCGGATCGGCAATCACGATACGGCCCTCCTCCCCGCCGCTCGCGCCGAACGGCACCATCAACGCGGCGATGGCGAGTGCCGCCGGCGTCGAGATCACCGACGCAATGAGGATGTTGCCGAGCGCGTTGGGGATCACCGGCGCCAGGAACGAGGCGTAGATCACCATCACCGTCCCCGCGACCCCCGCCATGCCGCAGCTCATCAGCGCGAACAATTCGCCCCGTTGCATCCGCGCGAGATAGGGCCGCACCAGCAGCGGTGCCTCGATCATGCCGAGAAAAATATGCACCGCCGCACCCAGCGCCAGCGCGCCGCCGATGCCGAGCACGCGGCGCAGCAGCCAGGCGAACGCCGCCGTCACCCGTTGCAGCACGCCCCAGTGAAACAGCACGGCGGCGAGCGCGCTGATCACCAGCACCAGCGGCAGCGCATTGAACGCCAGGATGAAGCTGGCGCCGGGATGCGCCTCGAGGAACGGGAGCGGCGGCCCGGCGAGATAGCCGAACACAAACGTCGTTCCCGCGTCGGTCGCCTTCTGCAATGCGATCGCCGCGTCGTTGAGCACGAACAGCCCGCGCCGCGCTTGCGGAATGCCGAGCAGCAGCGCGGCCAGCGCGAGTTGCAGCGCGATGCCGCCGAGCACGGTGCGCCACGGAATCCGCCGGCGATCCTCGCTCAGCCCCCAGGCCAGACCGAAGATCGCCGCCAGGCCCAGCGCGCCCAACTCAGGCTCGGGCGGGCGCTGATTGCCGCTTGTTGAACGGATAATACGGCGGGATTTCGCCGATCGCCTTCATGTCCACCTCGACCAGCGTCGGCCCCTTGGTCGCCAGCGCCTGCTCGACCGCGCTGCCGAACTCCTCGGGCCGCTGCACCTTCCAGAACGGCATCCCCGCGAGCTTGGCAAGCTCGCCGAGGTCCGGCCCCATCAAATCGGCAAAATAGTTTCGTCCGCCATAGAGTGCGTTCTGGATGTGCTTGATGACGCCGTAGCCGCGATCGTTCATCACGATCGTCACCATGTCGAGCTTCTCCTGCACCGCCGTCCACAGCTCGCCGACATTGAGAAAAAACCCGCCATCGCCGGTCATCACCACGATCTTGCGCCCGTCGGCGCCGATCGCGGCGCCGATGCCGAGCGACAGGCCCTGCCCGATCCCGGCACCCACCGGATAGACGTTGGTTTCCGGCGAGTACACCGGGAACAGCCGATGCCCCCATGTGGTGTTGCTGATCGTCACGTCGCGCACCCAGAGCGCGTCGCGCGGCATCGCCTTCCTCAGTTGCTCGGCGAAGCTGCCATACGGGCCGAGGCTCTCGGCATACTCCGCCCGCACCCGCTCCTTCAGCCCGCGCACCGCGTTGGTGAAAGCAGGATCGACGTGCATCTTGCCGTGCAGCCGCTTGACCAGCCCTTCCAGCGCCAGCCGCGCGTCGCCGGTGACGAAGAACTGGTTGGGATAGGTGCGGCCGTTGGCCAGCGGGTCGGCGTCGATCTGCAGCAGCTCGTCGGGGAACTTGATCGAGAATTCTCCCGTTTCATGCCCGCGCAGCCGCGAGCCGACAACGAGCATGAGATCGCAGGTCCGGTACAGCTCCTCGACGCGCGGCTGGCCGTTGCCGTTGAAACCACCGAGGTTGAGCGGGTTGTCCTCCGGCACGCTGCCGCGCCCTTGCAGGCTCGTCACCATGCCGAAACCCATGTCGAGCAGCCGCGCCGCCGGCCCGCCCGCGTGGCGCGCACCCGCGCCGAGCCACAGCATCGGCCGCTTGGCCTTCGCCACCCGTGCGGCGAGCTCGCCGAGCGCCGCCTCGGACGGCGCCAGCGGCGCTGGCAACGGCAGCGAGAACGAATCGAATGACGGCCGTGCGACCTGCGTGCGCTGCACGTCGATCGGCACCTCCACGCTCACCGGCCCCATCGGCGGCGTCAGCGCGTCGACGGCGGCGCGGGTCAGCACGCCGAGCGCCTGGTCGGCCGCGCGGATGCGATAGGCCGACTTCGAGACCGAGTCGAGCATGGTGAGCTGGTCGTACGCGTCATGCACCGTGCCCACGCCGCGATCGGCGAACTTGGTCGCGGTCTGGCCGGTGAGGTGCAGCATCGGCGTCGCCGCGAACCGCGCCTCGACCAGGCTGCCCACCGCGTTCGCCGCCCCCGGCCCGGTGCTGCTGAAGAACGCCCCGAGCTTGCCGGTGACGCGCGCGTAGCCGTCGGCCATGTGCCCGCCGCCCAGCTCGCCGCGCGCCATCACGAAGCGGATGGCGTTGCGCCGGCCGATGGCGTCGAGCATCGGGATGTTGTGGATCGACACCACGCCGACCGCCGTGGAGATGCCGCAATGGGCCAGGAACTCGGCGATCAGGTCGCCGACATTGTACTCGCTGCTCATGCTGATTCTCCCCGGCCTTCGCGGGAAGGCTGGATCACAGGTCGGAATGCGTCAACACGCGAACCCCTCACCCCGGCCTTGATCCGCTTCGCGGCTCAAGCCCGCAAGGGGAGAGGGAGAAGAAAGCCCCCTCCCCTTGCGGGAGGGGGTTGGGGGAGGGGTGAACGCCGCCTCCATCTCACGCCGAAACCGATAAGCCTCGTCGTCCGCGTCCACCCGCACGTCGTCCCACGTGACGCACTGCCCAATTGGCACGTCGCGCACGAGCGGCACGCGGCTCGCCAGCCCGATCGGCAGCCCGCCAACGGCGAGGCTGGCCTCCGCCGGCATCAGCCGCCCCCACACGCAAGCGCCGCCCTCGCCGTCCAGCACCTCGCCCGCGCGCAGGTTGCGCTTGGCCGTTGCCACCACGTCGCCGCGAAAGCCGGTCGCCGCCCCGGTCGCCTCGCCGCGCAGCGCCGCAGACAGAATGGAAACGTTGAGCTCCAACCCGATCAGATGAAACGGCCGGTACAGCGCGGAAACCCGCCCCGACGCATCGGTGACGACGCCGTATTCCTTGAAGCAGCGCATCGTGTACGGATTGTCTGTCTCGAACACCACGTACACGCCCCAGCGCAGATCCCGCTCGACCGCGCTGCCGTCGCGATGTACGGAGGAAATCACCTCCACCTGCCCCGCGTGATGCAGCGCGCCGGCATGATTGCCCGGCCGCAGAACCCGCGCCAGATCGTCGGTGCGGACCGGCGGAAAGGCCAACCCGTCCGGCGGCGGCGTCAGGCCCGTCACGTTGGCGACTGCCGCCATCTCGATGCCCGACTTCGTGCCGTCGAGGAACGAATTGAACATCTGCGGGTTCATCCCGCCCGCGCGCGCCGTCTCCGGCGACAGGCCGTAATAACCCCACACTGTCTCCGGCGTGGAGGCGTGGAACTCGGGCAGATATTTTGTTCCTTTCCCCGCCGCGATGACGGAAAAGCCGCAGGCACGCGCCCAGTCCACCATCTCGCAGATCAGCGCCGGCTGGTCGCCATAGGCGAGGCTGTACACCACCCCCGCCCGCTCCGCCTGCCGCGCCAGCAGCGGCCCGGCCAGCACGTCCGCCTCCACGTTCACCATGACGATGTGTTTTCCGCACTCGATCGCCCGGCGCGCGTGGCCGATGCCGGCGCCCGCGTGGCCGGTCGCCTCCACCACCACCTCGACATCGCCGCCGGCCATCATCGCCGCCGCGTCATCGGTGAACCGGGTCGCCGCGATGCGCGCCTCGCTCCAGCCGACATTGCGGCACGCCGCCCGCGCGCGATCGGGTGCAAGATCGGCGATCGCCGCCACTTCCAGCCCCGGCGTGGTCGGCACCTGTGCCAGGAACATGGAACCAAATTTGCCCGCCCCGATCAGCCCGACCCGCACGGGCCGCCCGGCGTCGAGGCGCTTTTGCAGCAGGCGATGAAGGTTCATGGCATCGTGCTCCCGGCTTTCTCCCCTTTAAGCGCGCGGCCCTTGCCGGTGGAAGCCCCTCCCGCCCATGCTCCTCGGCTCACCGCATGGAGAAGCTCAATGGCCGACGAGGTGGAATGGCGCCGGCTGCGCGCCGATGAACTCCGCGACCGCGCCCAGCGTGATGCAATGGTGATCCTGCCGGTGGGTTCGCTTGAGCAGCACGGCCCGCATCTGCCGGTCGAGGTCGACAGCCTGCTCGGCGAGACCATCGCGCTCCGCACCGCCCGCCGCATCGCCGAGCGCGGCCAGCCCGTGCTGGTGCTGCCGATGCTGTGGACCGGCCTCTCCGAGCACCACATGAGCTTCGGCGGCACCATCACGCTCGACCTGTCGACGTTTTCCGCCGTCATTGAGGGCGTGTGCCGCTCCGTGCTGCGCCACGGCTTCAAGCGCATCGTGCTGCTCAACGCGCATGGCGGCAACGAGAACGCGCTGCGCGACTGCACCGACGAACTTAGCGTGAAGCTCGACGCGCCGATCGTGCAGTTCACCTATTGGTACGCCGCCGCCGAGCCGATCGGCGCGATCCTCGAGACGCAGAAGGGCCTGTCGCACGCCTGCGAGGCGGAGACCTCAATGATGATGGCGCTGCGTCCCGACCTCGTCGCGCGCGACCGCATCCCGCTCGCCAAGGTAAACCGCGCGCCGGACGTGTCCGACATCGTGGGTGGCGGCGTCTATCGCTGGCGTTCGATCGTCAGCCGCTCGACCTCCGGCGTGCTGGGCAACCCCGAGGCGGCGACCCCGGAGAAGGGCAACCGCCTGCTCGACGCGGTGACACAGGCGCTCGCCGACAAGTTATGCAACGAGGAGCTCTGGAAGCTCGACTGGCGCTAGCATTCGCAAACCTGCCCCTCGCGCGCGAAGGGTTCCCGCGACGACACACGGGCCTCATCATATATGGATTGCCCAGAGGAGCCGGGATGCTGCCAGCCAAGGACGCGCTGACGATCTGCTTCGCCCACGTCGCCTACCGCCTCGGCGACCGCTTCGCCGCGCGAGCCACCGGGCTCCGCAGTTTCGAGGTCCGCGCCAAAGAGGAACTGGAGGCGCGCATCGGCGAGGCGGACGTGCTGGTGGTCTCCGGACTGTGGCGCAACGACCTCCTCCCGCGAGCCGGGCGACTGCGCCTGATCCAGTCGATCAGCGCCGGCGTCGACCAGTACGACCAGGCTGCGCTGCGGGCTCGGGGCATCCGGCTGGCCAGCGCCCAGGGGGTCAACGCAAGGGCGGTGGCCGAGCACGCGATGGCGCTAATCCTCGCCCTCACCCGCCGACTGCCGGAGGCGCGCGACAATCAGTCGAAGAAGATCTGGCGCGGCATGATCGGCGACCTCGCCCAGCGCGAGGACGAACTCGGCGGCAAGACCTTGCTGATCGTCGGCCCTGGCCGGATTGGCGGCCGCCTCGCCCAGCTCGCCCACGCCTTCGATCTGCACGTGATCGGCGTGCGGCGCGATCCCGCGCAGGGGCCGAACGGCCCCGACGAGGTGCACGCCCTCGCCGCCCTCCCCACCCTATTGCCGCGCGCCGACATCGTGGCGCTGACCTGCCCGCTCACGCCCGAAACGGAAAACCTCATCGACGGCCCGGCACTCGGCCTGATGCGGCGCTCTGCGTTCCTGGTGAACGCGGCGCGGGGCCGCTGCGTGGACGAGGACGCGCTGGCAGCCGCCCTCGCGCAAGGTCGCATCGCCGGCGTGGCGCTCGACGTGACGCGCGACGAGCCCCTGCCGGCTGCCTCGCCGCTCTGGGGCATGACCAACGTGCTGATTACCCCCCACACCGCCGGCGAGACGCGCCGCTATGAGGACAACGTGCTGGACCTGCTGATGGAAAATCTCGAACGACTGTGGCGAGGCGAGAGCACGCTACGCAACCAGGTGGTCTGAGCGTGAGCGACATCGCCCTGCCCCGCCGCGCCGAGGCGCGCACCGCCTTCGCCGTGCTCGCGGCGATCAGCTTCTCGCATCTGCTCAACGACACGATGCAGTCGCTGGTGCCGGCGATCTACCCGATCCTGAAAGACTCCTTCCAGCTCAGCTTCATGCAGGTCGGGCTCATCACCCTTTGCTTCCAATGCACCGCCTCACTGCTGCAACCGGTGGTGGGTCTCTCCACGGACAAGCGGCCGATGCCCTACTCGCTCGCGGCCGGCATGGGATTCACCCTCATCGGCCTGCTTCTGCTGTCGGTGGCCGGGAGCTTCGGCTTCCTGCTGCTGGCGGCCGCGCTGATCGGCATGGGCTCGTCGGTGTTCCACCCGGAGGCCTCGCGGGTCGCGCGCATGGCGTCGGGCGGGCGCTACGGGTTCGCCCAATCCTTTTTCCAGGTCGGCGGCAACGCGGGCTCGGCGATCGGGCCGCTGCTCGCGGCATTCATCGTGCTGCCGGGCGGGCAGTCGCGCGTCGCGTGGTTCTCCGCCGTGGCGCTGCTGGCGATGTTCGTGCTGTTCAACATCGGCCACTGGCATCGGCGTCAGGTCTCGGCATTCCGCACGCGAGCACGCAGCGTTGCGGCCGCCGTCGCGTTGCCGCGCAGGCGCGTCGCCGCCACCGTCGTCGTGCTGCTCATGCTGCTGTTCTCCAAGTATTTCTACATGGCCAGCCTGAACAGCTACTACACCTTCTATCTGATCCACCGCTTCGGCGTCTCCGTGTGGGACGCGCAGATGCACCTGTTCGTGTTCATGGCGGCGGTGGCGGTGGGGACCTTCGTCGGCGGCCCGATCGGCGACCGGATCGGGCGGAACTTCGTGATCTGGGTGTCGATCCTGGGCGTGCTGCCGTTCACCCTGATGCTGCCCCACGCCAGCCTGTTCTGGACCGGCGTGCTCAGCGTGGTGATCGGGCTGGTCCTGGCCTCGGCCTTCTCCGCCATCCTGGTCTACGCGCAGGAACTGGTACCCGGGAAGGTGGGCACCATTTCCGGCCTGTTCTTCGGCTTCGCCTTCGGCATGGGCGGCCTCGGCGCGGCCCTGCTGGGCGCGCTGGCGGACCGCACCAGCATCGAGGCGGTCTATAAGATCTGCGCCTTCCTGCCGGCCCTCGGATTGTTGACCGTGTTCCTGCCCAATCTGGAGCGGATGCGCCGGGTATCATCCGGGCGTCCCCAATCCTGAGACGAAAGCGTATCTTTTCACCAGTCCCTCCTGGCTTCGTGTCATCATGCCCGTCCCCGCGCTCGGGGGCCCTGAATAGGGCACAAGAAGCGGGGACCTGACCCGTGATCGGGAAGGCGCCTGGCAGGCGGCTTTTAGCAGGCCGGGCGGCGGCTTTCCCGACCTGACCGGACCTGCCGGTCGCAGCCGCCCGACGAGGCATGAGGGCGGAACCAACGTTGGAATGTTCCCACAAAACAACAAACCTCCGCCTTGCCGGCGGATGAGGAGGGAAGCCAATGATCAAATCGAGCCGTATCACGCGGCGCGGAGCCCTGAAGCTCGGCGCTGCCGCGACAGCATTGCCGCTCGTGCATATCCGCAGCGGTCGCGCCGCCGGCAAGCTGTCGGTCGCCTTCTGGGACCACTGGGTGCCGAAAGGCAACGACGTGCTGCAGTCCCAGGTGAACGACTGGGCGAAGCAGAATCAGGTCGACGTCAGCGTCGATTTCATCACCGGCAACGGCGGCAAGCTGCAGACCACCGGCGTCGCCGAGTCGATGGCGCACACTGGCCACGACATCTTCACCTTCCTGCAATGGGACGTGCACAACGTCGCCGGTGCGCTCGCTCCCGTCGATGACCTGATGCAGCGAATTGTCGCCAAGAACGGCGCGGTCAACGAAATTGCTACCTATCTGGCGAAATCCCAGGGCCATTGGGCGGCGATCCCGACCACCACTGGCACACAGACGAAGCCGCCCTGCGCCCGCATCAGCTGGTTCAAGAAGCACGGCCTCGATTTGCAGGCAATGTATCCGGTCAAGCCTGTGCACACTGCCTTGCAGGACGCCTGGACCTACGACAAATTCATGAAATACGCCGAAATCGCCAAGAAGGACGACATGGGCTTCGCGCTTGGGCTCGGCGGCTTCACCAACACCGACGGGATCGACCAGGTCGGCGCGATGTTCCGGGCCTACGGCGCGGCGCTGATCGACAAGGAAGGCACCATCCAGGTCAAGTCCGACGCGATGAAGCAGTTCCTCGAATTCGCGCAGAAGATGGTGAAGTCCTACCCGGATTCGGCGCCGAGCTTCGACGACGCCTCGAACAACCGGGCGCTGATCTCGGGCAAGAGCGCGCTGATCTTCAACCCGCCCTCCGCCTGGGCGGTGGCCAAGCGCGACGCGCCGCAGGTCGCCGCCGATTGCTGGACCTTCTCCGCGCCCACTGGCCCGAAGGGGCGCTTCGTGCCGGTGCTGATCTTCTTCTGGGGCATCTGGTCGTTCAGCCCGAACAAAAAGCCGGCTGAGGAACTCATAGAATACCTGCTGGAGCGCAAGCAGGCCGAGGCGCGCAGCAACGTGGTCGACGGCTACGACATCCCGCCCTACGCCAACATGCTCGACTTCAAGATCTGGGAGACCGTCTCGCCGCCGCCGGGCACCGTCTACAACTATCCGATCCGGCCCTGGCACAAGGCCGAGCCGAGCCTCACCGCCTCGGAGGCGACGCCCGACGTCGCCGTGCAGATCTACAACCGCGCGGTCCACAACAACATGCTGGCGCAGCTGAGGGGGGGCAAGTCGATCCCCGAAGTGATCGCCTGGGCGGAGAACGAGCTGGGGGGATTTGTCCGGTAAGGTTCACTCGTTGCCCAAACACTCCATTCGTCATGCCCGGCGCAGGTCGGGCATCCACGACTTTGCTCGCCCGCCCCAAAGTCGTGGATGGCCGGCCTCCGCCGGCCATGACGGAAGGGACGGCCCTACATCCCCTGCCGAGTCACCAGCCGCCCGGCGCGGGCGGGGGTGGCGCCCAGGCCGTGCACATAGGCGGATTGGCCGTTTACCCAGGTCTCGACGATGCCCTCCGAAGGCTGCACGGGCTGCTCGTAGGTCGCCGCGTCGCGCACCGTCGCGGGGTCGAACAGCACGAGATCCGCGAACGCGTCCGGGCGGATCACGCCGCGATCTGCCAGCCCGAACACGCCGGCGGTGCGGCCGGTCATCTTGTGGATCGCCGTCTCCAGGCTGAACAGCCCGAGGTCGCGCGCGTAGTGGCCAAGCACGCGCGGGAACGTGCCCCACAGACGCGGATGCGGAAACGCATCGTGCGGCAGGCCGTCGGAGCCGATCATAGCGAGCGGGTGGCGCAGGATGCGCTGTACGTCCCGTTCGTCCATCTGGTGGAACACGCCACCCGCCGGGGTCAGGCGCTCGGCGGCCTGCCTGAGCTCGAGCCCCCACTCGCCGGCGATCGCGTCGAGCATCCGCCCCGCCATATCGGGGTGCGGGATGGACCAGGTGACTCGCACCGGCACGTCGGCGCGTACGCGGTCGGGCATCAGCACGGTGGAGCCGGCGGGATAGGGATAGACGTCGAAATCGACACGCTGGTTGCGCGCCCCCGCCTCGATGGCGGGCAGCGTCTCGGCGGAGCGGCCGAAATTCTCCGGCATCGAGCATTTGTGGTGGCTGATGACCACCGGCACGCCCGCCGCCCGGCCGATGCTCAGCGTCTCCTCGATGGAGGCCAGCACCTCGTTCGCCTCGTCGCGCATATGGGTGACATAGACGCCGCCCGCCGCGCGCAGCGCCTCCGCGACGGCGATTACCTCGTCGGTCGGCGCCATCATGTTCGGCGGGTAGTAGAGCCCGGTGGAAAACCCCGACGCCCCCTCCGCCAGCGCCTCGGCGAGCCGCGCGCGCATCTGCGCCGCTTCCTTGTCGGTGGCGGCGCGCTGCGTATCGCCGTCCATCGCCTCGACGCGCAGAGACATATGGCCGATCAGCGCGTAGGTGTTCACCGGCGCCGGATCGCGCGCCAGGCGTTCGGCGTATTCGGCGAAGCTGCCGAAGGTCCAGAAGCTCTCGTCGCCCAGCAGATCGAGCGGCGGCGGCGGACGGGTCGCCATCCGCACCGGCGACAGGCTGACCCCGCAATTCCCCACCACCACCGTGGTGACGCCCTGCGACATTTTGCACAACATACATTCGGGACCACAGAGCACCGCGCGATCGTCATGCGTGTGCGCGTCGATGAAACCGGGCGCAACGGCGAGTCCGGTCGCGACCACCTCCCGCTCCGCGCTGGCCGCGCCGAGATCGCCGACCGCGACGATGCGATCGCCGGTGACACCGACTTCGGCGCGGGAACGCGGCGCGCCGGTGCCGTCGAACACGGTCGCGTCGCGGATAATGAGATCGCAGCGCAGGGTCGTCATCCGGCTCTCCTTGTTTCAGTCTCGGCGGGCTGAAGTCCGCCTACACATTTCGACCGAAAACGTTGTAGGGCGGACTTCAGTCCGCCACTTTGCGACACATGTTAGCCGTGCCCGTCAGTCGTATCCCCTCCCATACACGGCGCGCGCCTCGTCGGCCGACACCAGCCCGTCTCGTACATCCCGCGCCACCTTCGCCGGGTCGCGCTCGGCCGGATCGCCCATCCCACCCCCGCCGGCCATTTCCAGGATCAGCCGGTCGCCGTCGGGGATGATCTGAAAGCCCTTGGGCCGCAGCACCTTCCCCGATTTCAGGGTAACCCGCCCCGGCGCCCCGTCGGCGCCGCCGTCGCGGCCTTTCGGCGGATGCATCACCCGGTCGAACGTGGCGTTCACCGCGAACTCCAGATCGCCCTTGGTGGCGATCTCCATGACCTGTCCGCAGCCGCCGCGCGTGCGGCCGGCGCCGCCGCTGTCCGGGCGCAACTCCTTGCGCCAGAACACGACCGGCGAAACATTTTCCGTCGCCTCGACCGGCATGGTGCGAACGCCCGAGGGAAACGCCGTCGCGTCCAGCCCGTCCAGCGCCGCGCGCGCGCCGGTGCCGCCGGAGTTGAAGGTGATGATCTCGAAATCGGCCACCACCGGCCGGTTGCCGCGCGCCTGGCCCGAAACCTGCGCGCCGCCGCGCAAGGGCGGGTTCCACAGGCACGCCGATCCCTCGGCGGCCACGCGCGCGGGCACCGCCTGGTGCAGGCAGCCCATCATCAAGTCGGGCAGCAGGTGGCCGATGACGTGGCGCACCGACACCGGATAGGGGCGCGGCGCGTTGAGAATGCAGCCTTCCGGTAGTTTCATGTGGAACGGCGCCAGGCTCGCCCAGTTGTTCGGCACCTCCGGCGCCACCACCACCTTGATGCCGAAACAGGAGTAGGCGCGTGTATACGCGGGCGGCACGTTGATCCCGCGCGGCGCCAAGCCCGAGGTGCCGGCATAGTCCACCTCGATCGCGTCGTCGGAAATAGTCATCGCGGCGTGCAGGGTGATCGGCTCGTCGTAGCCGTCCGAGCCGATCTCGGCGCGATAGGTTCCCGGCGGCAGCTTGGCGATCTCGGCCAGCGTGGCGCGACGCGAGCTGTCGAAGATGAACCCGGCGAGCGGGTCGAGGCTGTCCATGCCGAACTCGCCCATCATCTCCGCCAGCCGCTTGGCTCCGGCGTCATTGCAGGCACACAGCGAATAGACGTCGCCCTCCAGCTCCACCGGCAGGCGCGATCCGGCACGGATGAAGTCGAAGAAGGTCTCGTTCGGCTGGCCCCGGTCGAAGCATTTCACGATCGGAATGTACAGCCCTTCCTCGAACACTGAGCGGCCCTCCGGCCCCATGCCCAATCCGCCTACGTCGATTACATGCGCCGTGTTGGCGAACAGTCCGACGATCTTGCCGTCGTGAAAGGCCGGCGTCACCACCGTGAGATCGTGCAGATGGCCGGTGCCAAGCCACGGATCGTTGGTGATGTAATGATCGCCCGGCCGCATGGTGTCGACCGGGAATTTCCGCAGGAAATGCCCGACGCTCTCGGCCATCGAGTTGACGTGGCCCGGCGTGCCCGTGACGGCCTGCGCCATCATCCGCGCCTGCAGGTCGAAGATGCCGGCCGACAGATCGCCCGCCTCGCGCACGGTGGTACTGAAGGCGGTGCGGATCATGGTCTGCGCCTGCTCCTCCACCACCGCGATCAGGCGGTTCCACATGATCTGGCGCTGGATCTGCGCCAGCGCGCCGCTTTCCCTCGACATCACGCGGTTTCCCGTACCAGTTCGATATAGCCGAACGCGTCGATAGCCGCCCGCCAGCCCGGGCCTACCAGGGTAGAAGTCTCGTCCTCGGCGATGATCGCCGGGCCCGCGACACGCGCGCCCGGCGGCAAGGATGCCCGGTCGTGGACAGGCCACGACCCGACCTCGCCTGTCATGGTGTCGCGCACGGATTGCGCGCGCGTCGGCGCCACGCTAGCTCCGCCCGATGGAGCGCGCGTCGGTTCGACCATTGCTGCCGGGATGGTGGCGACCAGCACGGAATAGCTCATGATCTCCACGTCCGAGCCCGGCACCGGACGGTCATAGAACCGCGTGTACGCGGTGTCGTAGGCGGCGCGGATCGCCGGCACGTCATGCTCGCCCAGTTCGCGCGCCGGCAGCTCGACCGGGATTTCGTGGCCCTGCCCCACATAGCGCATGTAGGCGGTGCGGGTCTGCGTGACCGCCGCCCCGGAGCCCGCCTTCGCAACGACCGCTATCGCCTCGCGCGCCATGTCGGCCAGCAGCCCATTCACCGCCGCCACGTCGAAACTGGAAAAGCGCTGATACAGGCTGCGCACCACCTCGTAGCCGACCGGCGCGCGCAGGAAGCCGATGGCGCTGCCGACACCCGCGCCGGACGGGACCAGGACGCGCGCAATACCGATCTTCTCGGCCACGCGGCAGGCATGGACCGGCCCGCCGCCGCCGAACGCGATCAAGGTACGCCCCTCGTGCGACGTGCCGGATTCAATGGCGTGGACGCGCGCCGCGTTGGCCATGTTCTCGTCCACCATCTCCACCACCCCGAGTGCGGCCATCGCAGCGTCGAGCCCGAGCGCGCCGCCGACCTCGGCCGCCATCGCGCGGAGCGCGGCACCTTCGTCGAGCTTCATCGTGCCGCCGGCGAATCGCGCCGGATCGTAGCGTCCAAGCAGCAGATTGGCGTCGGTCACCGCCGGCCGCGCGCCGCCGCGGCCGTAGCACGCGGGACCGGGATCGGCGCCCGCGCTCTCGGGGCCGACCGCGATGCGGCCCATCGCGTCGACATGCGCGATGGAGCCGCCGCCCGCGCCGATTTCCACCATCTCGATCACCGGGATGCGTAGCGGCAGGCCGGAGCCCTTGCTGAACCGCCCGACCCGCGCCACCTCGAAGGCGCGCGCGGTCTGCGGGCGGTAGTCGTCGATCAGGCAGATCTTCGCCGTCGTACCGCCCATGTCGAACGACAGCACGCGCTCGAGCCCGCACTGGCGCGCGATGTCGGCGGAAAAGATCGCCCCACCCGCCGGGCCGGATTCCACTAGCCGGATCGGGAAGCGGCACGCGGTCTCGATGGTGGTGAGCCCGCCGCCCGACAGCATCAGGAAGATCGGCGCGCTCACGCCAAGGTCGCGCAGTCCGCTCTCGAGCAGGCGAAGATAGCGCGCCATCAGCGGCTGCACATAGGCGTTCGCCGCCGTGGTGGAGAAACGCTCCCACTCGCGCATCTCGGGCGACACGTCGCTCGACAGCGATATGGGAACATCGGGAAGCGAGGCGGCCAGGATGTCGCGGACGCGCCGCTCGTGCGCGGGATTGACGAAGGCGTGCAGCAAGCCGATGGCCACGCTCTCGACGCCCTCGCGCCGCAGCACCGGCACCAACGCGCGCGCCGCGTCCTCGTCGAGCGGCAGCAGCACATTGCCCTCGTTGTCCAGCCGTTCCGGCACCGGCAGGCGGAGATGACGCGGCACCAGCGGCTCGGGCAGCACGATGTTGAGGTCGTACTGGTCGTAGCGGCTCTCGTTGCCCATCGCCAGCACGTCGCGAAAACCCTGCGTGGTGACGAGCGCAGTGCGCGCACCCTTGCGCTCGATGATCGCGTTGGTGGCGAGCGTGGTGCCGTGGATCACCATGCCGATCTCGCCCGCGCCCAGCCCGGCGGTCCGCAGCACGGCGCGCACGCCCTCGATCACGCCCTGCTCCGGGGCGGCTTGCGTGGTAAGCACCTTGAGCGTAACCCGCCCGCCGGCGTGCTCCAGGGCGAGATCGGTGAAGGTGCCGCCGATATCGACAGCGAGGCGGGCCAACTTCATCGCGGGTCTTGGCTCCAGGTGGCGAGGGATCGTCGCCGCAGTCAAGCCCGCGCCGCGCCGGGCCGCAAGGCGGGCGCATGATGATCGCGGTTGCGTCGGCCTCGTGCTATGATTGAGGCACGCACGAAACTGCGCCTTGCGCGCGAGCTTATCCAGATAGCCCTTGGTCAGGGGAAGGGAGGCACGTGTTCACCGCCATTCGGAAATACCGGGTCAGGAGCGGCACCGTGCCGGAGCTGGCCCGTCGTGTTCGTGAGGGGTTCCTGCCCGGACTGCGGCAGGCCGAGGGGTTCCGGGGCTACTACCTGCTCGACGCGGGACCCGACCTCCTGGTCACCATCAGCATGTTCGAGAACCGCGACCAGGCGCTGCTGTCGAACGAGTCCGCCGCCAACTGGGTGCGGCACAACGTGCTGGAATACACCAGGGGTGTGCCGGAGGTTGTTGCCGGAGACGCGGTGATCGCCGAGACCATCTGACCGGGTGGCACTCACGCTCGGCCGGCCGCCTTCGCCGGATGAATACGTCGCGGCCTTTCGCAACCGCGCCGGCTCCGCCATAAGCGAGGGCACCGACGATCGCGAGGTCCGCCATGACCAAGCCCGTGCTGCTGATCACCCAGCGCCTCACCCCGGCCGTGGAGGCGCGCGCGGCGCGGGAGTTCGATGCCCGGCTCGGGACCGGCGACGCACCGATCGGCGGCGAGGGACTGGTCCGGCTGGCTCAAGGCGCCGACGCCATCCTGTGCTGCAGCATCGACCGGCTGGACGGCGACACCATCCGCGCCCTGCCCGCCAGCGTGAAGGCGATCGCGACCTTCAGTGCCGGGTTCGAGCATATCGACGTCGCGGCGGCCCGCGCGCGCGGCCTGCCTGTGTGCACCACGCCGGACGTGCTCTCCGTCGCCACGGCTGAGACGGCGATGCTGCTGATCCTCGCCGCCGCCCGCCGGGCCGGCGAGGGCGAGCGGCTGGTGCGCTCCGGCCAGTGGCAGGGCTGGCGGCCGTTGCAGCTGCTGGGCGCGCAGGTGTCCGGCCGGCGGCTCGGCATTTTCGGGATGGGCAGCATCGGCCGGGCGCTCGCGCGGATGGCGCGCGGCTTTGCGATGGAGGTGCATTACCGCAATCGCAACCGGCTGCCGCCCGAGTTGGAGGAGGGCGCGATCTTTCACGCCGACGACGCGAGTTTTCTCCCCGTGTGCGACGTCCTCTCGCTCAACGCACCGGGTGGCGCGGGAACGTATCACTGGCTGGATGCCCGGCGGATCGCGCTGCTGCCGCGCGGCGCCATCGTGGTGAACACCGCGCGCGGCTCGCTGGTGGAGGACGCCGCATTGCTCGCGGGCCTGCACAACGGCCAGGTCGGCTATGCCGGGCTCGATGTCTACGAAAACGAGCCACGCATCGACCCCGGCTACCTCACCGCGCCCAACGCCTTCCTGTTGCCGCACGCCGGCAGCAGCACGCTCGAGGCGCGCGACGCGATGGGAAACCTGGCGCTCGACAGCATTGCCGCGCTGCTCGCCGGACGGCGGCCGGACAACGTGGTGAACTGATTATCGCGGCCGCACTCGACTGGGCGAGCGTCGGCGGCTCGGGCCCGGCTTTCGCGCTGATGCGCGCCCGCCGCTGGGCCGCCGGCCGGCGCGGGCCTGCGCCGCGCGGGGGCGTTTGGCGGGTTCTCGCTTCCACCGGATCGCCGCCAGGCCGACGCCGGCGAGCACCACCAGCATGATCGCGAGCCCGACATAGCCCGAGCCCCACAGCATCGCGGCGACAAGTCGCAGCACCGCCTCGGTATCGAGGATCAGTGCGGCAAGAAAGATGGTTGCCGCCACGAGCGGGATCGCGAATTGTGTCATGCCCAACAAGGCTTAGCAGGCTGCCGAAAGGGACGAAATGGTGTCCACCCACGGCAACCAAGTGCGTACGGCGGATTTCAGTCCGTCGGCCGCCGCTAGCTCAGGCTGCCCGGGTGATCCTGCCAGATACTCGGTTCCAGCCGAAGGTGCGTGCTTGCGGGGAAGATGGTGGTCCAGTGACGCGCACATTCGCCGCCGGTCGGGTTCCACAGCGCCGGCAGGCCGCGCAGATAGATCAGGAATTCCTCCAGCACCTGCAACCGGTTCGGCCAGCCGATCGCGTAGGGGTGCAGCGTCATGCAGAAATGGCGGCCGCGCTTGTATTGCGCGTCGAGTTCGGCCCGCCAGTTGCGCGCCAGTGCGGCGGGATTCTCGAGACCGGTTCCCTTCGCCGGGAACATCAGGAAGAACTGATCGTCGAAATGGTAGTAGTAGGGCAGCGCCAGGATGGCGCGGCGCGTGGAGAAATCCGTCACCCAGTAGTGCGGCACGTCGTCCGCGAGGCTGTTGCCCATGTAGGCGTAGCCCGCCTCGATCAGCAGATCCATCGTGTTGGGACTGATGCTGCCGCCGGCGTATTTGTCGCCTTGCCTCGGCAGCGAAAACCAGCCTTCCGGTCTTTGCCCGATGACGCCCGCCAGGATTTCCGTCGTCCGATCGAGCCGCGCCTTCTCCTCTTCGCGATCGAGGATGCTGACATCCTCGTGCTTGAAACCGTGCGCGGCGATCTCGTGGCCGTCGGCGATCAGCGCACGCAGCTTCGGCGCGAGATACCGGCGAGCACCGCGGGCACCGCTAAGGTCGCCCGGATATCGAAGCGGGAAAACATCTCGCGAAGCGCCGCCAACGCGCCGTTCGCGCCGAACTGCGCCTCCGGCGTCGCGACATCGGCCGGCCCGATTCCCGCCGGGCCGGAGAGCGGGCTCAAATCCACCACTACGCGCATACAGCATCGCGCGCCGCCCGGCCAACTTATCTCGGCGTCGGCGATGCCGCGCTCGTCGGAGATGGTGTAGCGGTCTTTCCACGGCATCGGGCGGCTCCTGCTCAGGCCATCGGGCGAGGCGGCGACGTTGCGATGCAGTGCCGCGCCACCTCCTCGCAGGTCGGGAACCACACGCCGGGCAGCGCCTTCATCCGCGCGATCAGCCGGTCGAGCATGGCGATGCGCAGCGCGCGGCCGGAGATGAACGGGTGGAGGCAGATGTTGAGATAGCCGCCTCGCCGGTACTGCTGCCAGAACGCGGCCCAGAAGATCTCGAACACGTGCTCCGGGTCCATCATGCGCTGCGCCGAATTCTCCGTGTCGAGCCAGGCGAAGCTGAAGAACATCGCATCGTCGATGGCGAAATGGAACGGCAGGTTCAGCATCGCGTCGGGTCCGTCTGCCTCGCGGATGTAGTGCGGCAGCACATCCGGCGCGTTGTGCGAATTGTAGAGAAACCCGTGCTCCCGCAGCATGGATTGCGTGTGCCAGCTCCGCGTGCCGACCGGGCGCTGGCCGGTGAGCCGTTCGATGGCCGCGATCGCGCGGCCCAGATGGTCCGCTTCGAGCGCCCGCTCAGGGGGTACGCGATGCTCCCACATATGGTCACCGATCTCGTGCCCGCTCCGCGCGGCGGCGCGCACCGCCTGCGGGTAGAGCTCGCAGATACGGCCGGGCGTGAAGATCGTCGCCTTTACGCTGTGGCCATCGAACAGCTCGATCAGCCGCCAGATGCCGACGCGGCCGCCGAACTCGCCCTTGGCAAGCTGCATCGGCGGCTCGTTCAGCACGCGCCGCAGCAGCATCGCGTCGAAATCGGCGGTGAAGTTGACCGCAATCCGCACCCCGTCCGGCCAGGCGCAATCCGCGACGGTCTGGTGCCGCGCGTCATAGGCGCGGGCCGCCTCGCCGATCTCCGCGACGTCACGATCAAGATTGGTGCTCATGGCGATCACCCTACCTGCGCGGTGAATTGCGTTGCCCGCGCCTGCGCGTCAAGCGCCAGCCCGCACACCTTGAACACCTTCTGCTGGGCCATCGCCGTCTCCGTGCGGTTCGCGACATCGGCGGCAAAGTCGCGGTAGTAGGTGACCGGCAGTTTGCTGCAATCGACATGGCGCGTGCCGTCGCGGTTGGCGACGAAAAGATGATCGGTGCCGGCGCGGCCTTCGATGTCGAGGTTCTTGCGCAACTCCAGCGTACCCTCGGTGCCGGTGACGAACAGCCGCCCGTCGCCCCACGTCGGAAGCCCGTCGGGAGTGAACCAATCGACCCGGATGTAGCCGCGCGTCGAGGGCGTCGCCATCACGATCTCGGCGAAATCCTCGAACCCCTCGGGCTCGGTGCCGAAGGCGCCGACAGTGCTCGTCACGATCTCGGCGTTCGAGGCATCGGCAAACGCGAGAAACTGGTCGATCGAATGCACGCCTATGTCGTTGATGATGCCGCCGTACGCGGCTCGGTCGAAGAACCACGACGGGCGCAGAGCGCGGTTCAGGCGATGGGGCGCCAGCGAGACGGTCTGCACCAATCGGCCGATCTCGCCCGAGCGCACGACCCGCAGCGCCTCCTGTCCCGCGGGCGAGGTGAGTTGGCCAAGGCCAATCGACCAGATGCGGCCGGTGTCGGATGCCGCACGCTCCACGCTGGCGAGCTGATCGCGCGTGGTCACGCCCGGCTTGTCGACCAGCACGTCCTTGCCGCGCCGCATCGCGTCGACGGCGAGCGACGCGCGATCGCAGGGCACGGCGGCGATCACCACGAAGTCGATCGAGGGATCGTCCAATAGCCGGTCGCGCTCGGCTTCGCGAACTTCGGGGAAGCGCTTGCGAAAGCCGGCCAGCACACGCGGATCGCTGGTTCGCGGACAATAGCCGGCACATTCCTGTTCGGCATCGAGCAAGCCCTGCGTGAGATCGTAGATGTGGCGGTGATCCAGCCCGATGGCGGCGAAGCGCGCCATCACACGCTTCTCGCGTCGCGGATGGTCCGCCATATCCGCTCGGGCGTCGCCGGCATGTCGACGTGCCGCACACCTAACTCCGACAGCGCGTCCACCAGCGCGTTCATCACCGCCGGCAGCGACCCCGCGCAACCCGCCTCGCCGCAGCCCTTGGTGCCGAGCGGATTGGTGGTCGCAGGAGACGGCTCGCTGCCCGTCGCGAACGCTGGCAGGTGGCCGGCGCGCGGCAGCGCGTAATCCATGTAGGAGCCGGTTAGGAACTGGCCGTCGCGGTCGTAGACCGTGGCTTCCAGCAGCGCCTGGCCGATACCCTGGGCCACCCCGCCATGCACCTGCCCCTCCACCAGCATGGGGTTCACCAGCACGCCGAAATCGTTCACCGCCGTGTAGCGGACGACCTCGACCGAGCCGGTGTCCGGATCGACCTCCAGCTCCGCGACATGACAGCCGTTCGGCCATGTCGAGGTGATCGGGTCGGCGACATGCGACACGTCCAGCGCGTGCGGCGCGGCATCCGGCAACGCACTCGCGTTGTCGTGCAGCAATGCGGCGAGTTGCAGCAGGCCGACCGAGCGGTCCGTGCCGGCTATGGTAAATCGGCCGCGGGCGAACTCGATATCGTCCGCGGAGGCTTCCAGCACGGCGGAGGCGATGCGCTTGCCGCGCTCGATGACCTGCTCGCTCGCCTGCAGGATCGCCGTACCGCTGGCGGTGACCGAGCGCGAGCCGCCGGTGCCGCCGCCGAACACGATCTCGTCGCTGTCGCCCTGCAACAGCCGTATGCGGTCGAACGGAATGCCGAGGCGGGCGCTCAGCACTTGCGCGAAGGGCGTCGCGTGCCCCTGGCCGTAGTCGAGCGTGCCGGTGATGATCGTCACCGTGCCGTCCGCCTCGAAGCGGATGCCGCCCATCTCCTTGCCGGGCGGCGCGGTGCCTTCGAGATACTGCCCGACACCGCGCCCGCGCAGCCGGCCGCGCGCCCGGCTTTCTTCGCGGCGCGCGGCATACCCGTCCCAGTCGGCGAGTTGCAGCGCCCGGTCGAGCACGGCGGTGAAATTGCCGCTGTCGTAGGTCTGTCCCGATGCCGCCTTGTATGGCATCTCGTCGGGGCGCACGTGGTTGAGCCGACGCAGCGCGACGGCGTCCCTGCCCGTCTCCGCCGCCGCCGTCTCGATCAGGCGTTCCATGAGATAGTTGGATTCCGGCCGACCCGCGCCGCGATAGGCGCCGATCGGCGTGGTGTTGGTCAGCACGTTATGCGTGCGAACCTCCAGCAATGGCGTGCGGTAGACGCTCACCACGTTCTTGACCACGTTGTTGGTCGACATGATCGGCCCGTTGGCGAGCAACGCCGCGCCGAGATTGGCGAAGCCCGTCACACGCAACGCGAGA
The DNA here is from genome assembly GCA_963795435.1 of uncultured Alphaproteobacteria bacterium. Lineage (GTDB taxonomy): Bacteria > Pseudomonadota > Alphaproteobacteria > Acetobacterales > Acetobacteraceae > JAFKFI01. The sequence continues at coordinate 203,119 of CAWCHV010000002.1, read as the reverse complement.
ATGCGTCCCTCGCCGTCGAGCGCCAGCTCGCCGGTCATCCGCGTATCGCGGCCGTGGTGGTCGGAGACAAAGCTGCCCGAGCGTTCGTCGGTCCACTTCACCGGCCGGCGCAGCGCGCGGGCCGCGTGCAGCGCGGGCAGGTATTCGGGAAACGGCGCACCCTTCAGGCCGAACGAGCCGCCGACATTGAAGGTGAGCACATGGACGTTCTTGCGCTCGACGCCGAGCGAGGCGGCCAGCAGGTTCTGCATCCGGTGCACACCCTGCGAGCAGACCCGCAGCGTGTAACGCCCCTCGGCCTCGTCATACGACGCGATGGCCGCGCGCGGCTCCATCGGGCAAATCACCACCCGATTGTTCACCGCCGTCAGCCGCGCGACATGCGCCGCCCGCGCGAAGGCGGCTGCGACTTTCTCCGCGTTGCCATAATGGAACTCGACCGCGAGATTGCCCGGCGCCTCGTCGTGCAGCAGCGGCGCACCGGGGGCGACCGCCTCCTCGGGCGTCGTCACGGCCGGCAGCGGCTCGATGTCGAGCACCACGGCATCTGCCGCTTGCTTCGCCAGAGCCACGGTTTCCGCCACGACCACCGCCACCGGATCGCCGACGAAGCGCACCTTGTCCGACGCGAGCGCCGGGCGCGGCGGCTTGCGCATGGGGCTGCCGTCGGCGTTGGTCAGGTTCGCACTACAAGCGAGTGGCAAGATGCCCGCCGCGGCGAGGTCCGTTCCCGTGTAGACACCCAGGACGCCAGGCATCGCGCGCGCCTCGTTGGCGTCGACGCCGCGCAGGATGCCGTGCGCGTGCGGACTGCGCACGACGACCATGTAGGCCTGGTCGGGCAGGTTCAGATCATCGGTGTAGCGGCCCTCGCCGCGCAGCAGCACCGGATCCTCATGGCGCGGCACCGGCTGACCGACCGCAAAGCGATCCTCGTCCCAGGCCTCGGCAACGATGTCCATGTCGGCCTCCCGTTCGGCGCCCCTCCGCCACAGTGTGACACGATGGGACGGGGGGCGTGCAACCTGGCCTCCGCCATGCCGTTCCCCGCACGGATCACCCATCGGGACGGGGGCGGGACATGGTGCGGGTCGTCGGGATAGATCACTTGGTCATCCGGGTCAGCGACTACGGGAAATCGAAGGAGTTCTACGGCAGGCTGTTCGAGTTCCTCGGCTTCGAGGTGTCCGACGAATACGAGGACATGATCGGCTGGACCAACGGCAAGACGCGCTTCTGGATCGGGCGCGCCGACGCCGAGGGAAGGAAGCGCAAATATCGCGTCGGCGATGTCGGGTTTCACCACTACGCATTCGAGTTGCGAAGCCGCAAGGACGTGGACACGCTGCAGACATTCCTCCAAACCCTCGGCGCCACCATCGTCGATCCGGCGGGCGAGTACTATGACGACTATTACGCGGTGTTCTTCCTCGATCCCGACGGTCTCAAGCTCGAAGGCATGAAGTACGGCGAGCTCACCCGCAACAAGCCGAAAGGATCAGCCGCGTGAGGCTCCGCTAGGCGGCGCGGCAACCCGCCGCTAGCATCGTCCCCTGGACCGACAACGCAACAGGGGGACGCCATGTCCGATCCGGAAATCGTCAAGCTGCGCGAGCTGATCGCCTCGCGTCCGAAGCCGACCGAGCTCGCCGAACGGCGGGCCACATTTGACGGCAATGCCAAGGCGTTTCCGCTGGACTCGGACATCAAGGTCGAGCAGGTCAGCGCCAACGGCGTGCCCGCCGAATGGACCACCGCGCCGGGCTCGGACGCCAGGCGCGTGGTGCTCTACGTCCACGGCGGCGGTTACGTGTTCGGCTCGATCCTCAGCCATCGGCACATGGTCGCCGCGATCGGCCGCGCCGCCGGATGCCGCACCCTCGCACTCGACTATCGGCTGGCGCCGGAGCATCCCTTCCCCGCGCCGGTCGAGGACACCGTCGCCGCATATCGCTACCTGCTGGCGAACGGGATCGAGCCGCGCCACATCGTCATCGCGGGCGACAGCGCCGGCGGCGGGCTGGTGGTCGCGGCGCTGGTCGCGATCCGCGACGCCGGGCTGAACCAGCCGGCCTGCGGTTGGGCGATCTCGCCGTGGGTGGACATGGAAGCGCTCGGCGAGAGCTTTGTCACTCTGGCCGCCGTCGATCCGACGGTAAGCAAGGAGACCATTCTCGACATCGCCAAGACCTACCTCAATGGCGCCGATCCGCGCTCGCCGTTGGCGGCGCCGATCTATGCCGACTTGCGAGGCATCGCACCGCTGTTGATCCAGGTGGGCGCGGCCGAGACGCTGCTCGACGACGCCACCAAGCTGGCCAGCCGCGCGGGCGCCGCGGGCGTGGCGGTGCGCCTCGAGGTGTGGCCCGAGATGATCCATGTCTGGCATCTCTTCCACCCGATGCTCGGCGCCGGCCGCCGCGCGATCGCCGAGGGTGGGAACTACATCAAGGCGGCGATGGGCAACGGCTGACCGCGCCCTCTCAGGACCGCGCGGTGATGGTCGGCGCGGCGATGCTCTCGATCATCACGTTGACGCAGGCCGGCTTGCCGCTCGCGATCGAGCGTTCGATCGCGCCCGGCAGGTCGGCCGGATCATCCACCAGTTCGCCGTGGCCGCCGAGCGCCGCGGCGACCAGATCGTAGCGCGCCGGCGTCAGCTCGCAGCCATGCGCGCGCCCCTCACCGTATTCGCGGAGCTGGATGTTGTACTCGGCGTTCCAGCGCGCATCGGTGCCGACCACCGCGACAAAGGGCAGCTGGCGGCGCACGGCGGTCTCGAATTCCGCCATGTGGAAGCCGAACGTGCCATCGCCGAGCATGACGAACACCGGCGCCTCGCCGTCGAGCTTGCGCGCGGCGAGGGCGAACGGCAGCGACGCACCGATCGAACCCCCCACCCCGTTGATGAGGCGGCGCGACGAGCGGATGAGGCTTTGGCCCCATTGCGCGAACTCGCCGCCGTCGCAGATCAGAATGGTGTCAGGGTCGCGCTCGACATAGGGCTTGAGCGCGCGGCAGACCTCGATCGGGTGCAGCTTGCGCGGCGTCTTGGACGCGAGCGCCGACCACGCCTCGGGCCGGTCGTTCATCCGTCCACGCGCCTCGTCGAGCCATGATGGGCTCGATGCGGTGCGGCCGGATGCGCGGCGGATCAGCGCCTCGCCCGCCGGCCGGGTGTCGGCGACGCAGCCGAACGCGAGCAGCGCGCCCTTTTCCCGCATCGCGCGCTCGACCAGCATCGCCTCGCGGTCGATCACCACCCAGCGACACGCGGCATCCACCACCGGCGGCTCGCCGAATTTCAGCGTGAAGTCGAGCGGCTTGCCGAGCAGCACGATCAGGTCGGCCCGCCTCGTCAGCGCGCGGAAGGCGCCGAGCGTCGCGTCGTTGACGCCGCGCGGACTCTCCATGATGCAGGTCGGCACCCGCGTCGCCGCCTCGATGCGCGCCAGCAGATCGCGGCCGCTGCGGTTGGCGAGCTGCGGTCCGGCGATCAGCAACGGCCGCTGCGCCGATGCAACGACGGCGAGCACCGCATCCGCCGCGGGGTCGCCCAGCTCGACCGCAGCGGTGGAGAATGCGGACTGGTCGGGCCACACCACGGCATTGTCCTCGACGCGCGCGTCGAGCAGATCGGAAGGCAAGCTCAGATGCACCGGTCCGGGCCGGCCGGAGCGGGCGACCCTGAATGCCTTGGCAACGTCCAGGCCCAGGGTCTCGGCGTCGGTCGCGGTCCACGATGCCTTCGAGACTGGCGCCGCCATCTCGGCCTGGCGCAATTCCTGAAAGCCGCCGCGGCCGATCTCCCAGGTTGCGGTGTGGCCGGACAGCAGGACAAGCGGTGACTCCTGACCAAGCGCCGTCATCAGCGCAGCGGCGGCGTTGGCGTGGCCCGGTCCGCCCGTCACCATCGCGACACCGGGTTCGCCCGTCAGCCTGCCCCACGCATCCGCCATGTGAACGGCGGCGGCCTCATGGCGCACGTGCACGAGGTCGAGCTTGGTGTCGAACGCCGCGTCGAAGATCGACATGATGTGATTGCCCGAAAGCGTGAACACGGCGCGACATCCCGCGCGTTCCAGTGTGCGAACCACGATATCGGCGCCGCGGACGGATTGGCTCATGCTCGGATCTCCTCGCGCGCAGGCTGGCATGGGCGCGGCGATCCGAACAGAGGGCTACCTATTTCGCGAGCACGTAGCTCCCCGGCGCGTCCTGCAGCGGCGGATGCGAGTTGGAGCCGACCGACGGCGGCCGGCGCTGCTTGCCTGATCGTTTGGCGAGCCATGCGCCCCAATCGGTCCACCAGCTGCCGTCATGGCGCGTCGCACCAGCACGCCATTCCTCGGGCGTCTCCGCGCGCGCGTCATTGGTCCAGAACGCGCCCTTCCCGCCAGGCGGATTGATGATGCCGGCGATGTGGCCGGAGGAAGCCAGCACGTAGCGCACCTTGCCGCCGGAGAGTTGCGTGATGCGCCACGCGGCGTCCCACGGCACGATGTGGTCCTTCTCCGCGCCGACCGCGTAGGCGTCGAGCGTGATGCGCCCGAGGTCGATCGCCTCGCCCTTCAGCCGCACCTTGCTGGGCACGATCAGATTGTTCTCGACATAGGTGTTGCGCAGGTACCAGCTGTGCGCCGTGCGCGCCATGCGCGTGCCGTCGCTGTTCCAGTAGAGCAGGTCGAACGCGGGCGGCTTGTTGCCCATCAGGTAATTGTTGACGACGCTGCTCCATATCAGGTCGTTGCTGCGCAGCAGATTGAACATGTTGGACATCTCGCGGCTGTCGAGATAGCCGCGCTCCATCATCTGCTGCTCGATGAAATCGACGGTCGGCTCGCCCAGAAACACCGCGGTGTCGCCCACCTTCGAGAAATCCTGCAGCGACACCATGAACGTGGCACTCGCGAAGCGGTCGTCACCGCGCGTCGCCAGCCAGGCGAGCGCCATCGCCAGCAAGGTGCCGCCGATGCAGTAGCCCATCACATTCAGCCGCTCGGTCCCGACAATGTCGCGCACGACGTCGCTCGCTTCCAGCAGGCCGAGCTCCATGTAGTCCTCGATGGTGGTGTCCTCCATCGCGGCGTCGGGGTTCTTCCACGAGACCACGAACACCGTGAAGCCCTGCGCCACCAGCCAGCGCACCATGCTGTTCTTCGGCTGCATGTCGAGGATGTAGTATTTGTTGATCCACGGCGGCACGATCAGCAGCGGCGCCTCGTGCACGGTGCCGGTGCTCGGCGCATACTGGATCAGCTCGATCAGCTTGTTGCGATGCACGACCTTGCCGGGCGTGAGCGCCAGATTGCGCCCCGGCGCGAACGCCGTGGCATCGACCATGCTGAGCCTGCCCTCCTTCATGTCGGCGAGCAGGTTGCGCGCGCCGTCCGCGAGGCTGGCGCCGCCCGTCTCGATGGCGCGATGCAGCGCGGCGGGATTGGACATCAGCTGCAAGGTCGGGCTCATCGCGTCGACGAATTGCCGCAAGTGGAAGTCGAGCCGATGGCGCTCGGCCGGATCGAGGTCCGTCGCCTCGGAGGATTGGCGCAGCAGCCACTCCGACGCGAGCAGATAGAGCGTGCGGAGCGTGCTGTAGGCGGGATTGCCCTGCCATTCCGGCGCGGCGAAGCGCTTGTCGGTCGCAGCGGCCGCCGGGTCCGCCGAAGCCAGGCCCCACCAGCGTTTGCCGGCCTCGCTCCACGTCTCGATCGCGGATTGCCAGGCCTTGGCGTTCAGCTCCGCCAGCGACGACATTGCCGCGGCGGGATTGGCAAGCGATCGCAGCCACACGGTGCGGAGCGCCTGGACGATTTCGGCCCAATCGAGCGGCACGACTTCCCTGAGCGGATTGGCATTCCACAACTGGTCGATCGAGTGCAGCAACGGGTCCGTCCGCAGCGTCTCGTCGAGCTGCCGGAGGCTCATCACCGCCGTCCGATCAGGCGCCGCCTGCCACCACGGCTCGGCGGGGTTGCCGGGATCCGCAAGCTGGGCCGTAGCCGCCTTCATCCACGACGTCCAAAGGCCCAGCATCAGATCGGGTCCGCCTTGTCCTTCTCGGTCCGACATGATTTCCGTCCGTTTTGAGGGGTTAGCGAAGTTCGGTCCAGCTTTCGGAGAACGCCAAGGCGCAGGTGCTGAACGGCCGTCCTTCCCGCTCCCGCAGCCACGGCCGGCCCGCCGCCTGGACGCCGTTGCGCGACAGGCGAGCGCCGAACGCGGGCACCAGAAGCGTGCAGACGCCGTACCGACGTCCGGGTTCCGTGTTGGGCTGAGTATGGATCAGCAACGGATCGCCGATGTCGTGCCACGTCAGCGCGATCTCCTCATCCCGCGATGCGACGCGCTCGGTCCAGAAATAGCGTGGATCGCCTGACCGGGTGAACTCGGCCTCGATCACCGGGATTGTCGGATCGGCCGTTTCGCTGTTGAGCATTCCCTGCACGGTGGATTGCAGCCAGCGCGCCATCGCTATGTTGTCGGAGTAGATACGCAGGCGATTGTCCGTCAGTTCGCTCTTGAGATAGAGCACGTGCCCGGGTCCGGCCGGACAGAAGGTTATCCGCCAGAAGCTGGCATTCGTCGTATGGGAACTGCCGTCGGTCTCGCTCAGTCGGATGAACGGGTTTTCGCCGGTCAGGATCACGCGGTTCGGGTCGGCGCTCATGGGCTATCTCCGATCGACGATCCGAGATGTTCGCCACGATCGCCGCGACACGCAAGTCATGCCTCCTGTGGCGGCTGGACGAAGCGGCGGTAGACGGCGCCGAGCCCGATCAGGGTCAGGCCGAGGCCGAGGAAGGACAGTACGCGCCACAAGCCGACGAGGCCGGTCATGTCCACCATGAACACCTTGGCTGCCGCCAGTCCGACCACGGTGATCGCGGTGAGCCGGAGGGCCTTGGAGCCGGCGCGGATGCCGACCGCCATCAGCCCGGCGCCGAACGCGAGCCATGCGCCCGACCACGCCCACAATTCCCCATCCTCGATCGGCGCGGCATCGAGCCCGATTGCGTCTGGATGAAACAGGTGGCGCAGCTCGAGCGTGATCCACGCAAAGGCCGCGAGCACAGCGTAGCCGCCGAGCACCGGCCGCAACAGCGGCGGCTGCGTCGTGGCGGGATGTCGGGCGGCCAGCGCGGCCAGCACCGCAGGGAGCAGGTAGGCGGGCAACAGCGCGTCAAGCACCGGCGTCGTGCCGACGGGATCGCCGGAGAACGCCGGGTTGGCGATCAGCAGCGCCGCTCCCCCGACCAGCGCGGCGCCGCCTTGGATGCGCCACGCCCAGGCGCGAACCGGACGCGGCGCGCGCTGATCGAGCCACATCGCCGCCGTCGCGAGCACGCCGAGCGCGCTCACCTGCAATGCCGCCTCCAGGAACGAGGCGCCGGGAAGCAGCGTCTCCGAGCCGGTCAGACGGCCGCCGCCCGCCCAGTGACGGATTTCCAGCACCACCAGCGCGGTCGTGAACGCTGTCGCGCCGGCCTCCAACACCGCGACGGCGAGGTCGTCGGCGCGGCGGCGGAAGTGTCGCGCGGTCCAGGCGAAGGCCAGGGCCGGCACGCCGTAGGTCGGCAGCAGCAAGTTGAGCCCCGGCGTGGCGCCGAAATCGTAGAAGGGCACGTACCAGTTCAGCAGCAGCCGGACCAGCACGAACACCGCCACCGCCAGCGCCACCAGCCGCAGCGCCGGCAGCTCGGCGCGCCCCTCGATCCGAGCCAGCGGCGGCAGGAACAGCGCGACGGCAAGGGTCAACCATTGATCCGCCAGCAACATCGCGCAGCCGAGCGCGAGGCACGCGACGACGCCGGCGCCGTGAACTCCCGCCCGCTGCCGCGCCTGCGAGGCAGCACCGAGCGAGAGGCTCGCGGCGCCGGTCAGGCCGGCAGCCAGTGCGACGGCCACCGCCGCCCATGCGGGGCGCGGCTGGAACAGCGCGACCTGCGCGTAAGTCACCGCCAGGGTCAGCACGGGAACCGCCGCCGTCAGGGCGGACCATCGCAGCGGATGGGCGGCGCGCCGCTCGAACCACAGGCCGGCGGCGGCGTGGAACGCGGCCATCAGCGCGGCCGTCTGGAGCAGCGGCAGGAGGACTTCGGGCGCCCAGCCGCCCGGCAGGATCGCCTGCACCACGCCCTCGACGGTGATCGCCTCGCCGGTCGGCCGCCACTCCGGCAGCGCCCAGGTCAGCAGGACGAGCAGGGATAGCAGGGCGGCGAGCCAGGGCAGCCGGTCGAGCCGGGGCTCGGTCGCCCCCTTCCACACCGCGAGCGGTGAGAGCAGCAGCACGCCAGCGCGCGGCGCCCAGCCAGGCTCGACGATCCCGACGAGCAGACCGGACGCGGCCAGCACCGCGAACGGAACCCAGGCCAGTCGCCGCCCGACCGCGTGGTCGAGCGCCGCGGGGGGCAGCAGGGCCAGATTGAGCGCGGCGGCGGCGGGCACGAACATGGCGGGTGCCCAGGAATCCGTTCCGGTCCCGGAGAGCGTCGCCAGCACCACCCAGTACGCGCCAGCGACGGTGGTGGCCCAGCCGAGCCAGATCCACGCCGTATACCGAACCACGGCCAGCGCCGCGGCACTGACGAACAGCAGGTACGCGAATAGTCCCGGCAAAGAGGGGTCGTTGGTCTGCACCAGCGCCGGCGTCGCGAAGGCACCGGCGATGCCCACGGCGGCGACCAGTTGGCCGTGACGCAGAGAAACCACGAGCCCGGTCAGCGAAGCGGCGGCCATCAGCGCGAAGGTGGCGATCGGCGGCACCAGTTCGTACAAGATGCCGGCCGCGTACGCCGCGCCGAACAGCATCGCCACACCTCCGGCGGCGAGCGCTGGGGGCACCTGGTCCGCCGTCCATGCCGCGGCTTCGGGTTTCTCTCGGCGCTTCAGCCAGTCCGCGCCGGCAATCAACGCGATCCCCAGGAGCCCGGCCAGCGCGCAGCGCGTCGCGGGGCCGAGCAATCCCTCGTCCACCGCGTAGCGGACGAGAAACACCCCGGCGAGCAGCAGCGCCGCCGAACCCAGCCAGACGCCCCAGCGCAGCGTGAGCAACCCCTCGATGTCCTCGGATTCTCCCGGCTGCTCTGGTGACTCCGCAAGCGACGGCTGTTCAGGCGCGACGGCCGACACCGGCGAGCTGACGTGAGGCGGCGCCGGCGCGGTGAACTCAGGCCGCGGGACCGGCTCGGGCGCGGCCCTCGCCGCCAGTCGCAGCCGCAACAGCCTGGTCTCCACCAGGGCGCGGCGGGCCTGGAAAAACCCCACGACCCCGAGCACCCAGCCGGTGCCGATCAGCAAGATCAGCAGCAGCGGCATCAGGAAGTCCGCCATTCTCGTCCCCAGGCCTCGCTGTTCGACCGATCACGGGCCGGCGCGCGACGACCCTCATTCCCGGTTCACACCGGCGCCGCTATCATTCGCTTCGCCATCTTGCCACAACAGTTGAGCAATCATTCACCTCGTTGTGGCACACACGGTTGCAAAATCGTCTTGCATGCGGATGCATCTTGGGTGCCTCTGCGCCGCGACGACCCGCGCCGACGACGCCGAGCGAGAGAACCGCCATGCGACACGCCACCCGCCTGCTGCTGTTGCTGGGCGTCATCTGCTTCGGCCTGCTGCCCGGAGCCGCGCGGTCGGACAACTTTTCGTTGCCCGGCATCGACCGCGACAGCGCCGCCTACGCCTCCAGCCTGAGCGCGCGCAACCCGGCGGGCGGCACCCCGAAGGCGCGTCGTCAGGCCGAACAGCAGGCGCAAGCGGCGGTCGCGCGCGGCGATTGGGCCGCCGCAGCCGCCGCGTGGGAGTCGCGGGTTGCCGCCGGGGACGCGACGCCGGACCAATGGCTGGCGCTCGCCGACGCGCAGCGCCGTCGCGCGCCGCCGGACCCCGCCCGCGCGCTGCAATCCGCGTGGCTCGCCTACCGGGCGGAGACGCCGGGCACGGCGCAAATCCCCGCGCTCCTCGTCATCGCCGAAGCGCTGCGCGACATGGATCGGTTGCCCCAGGCGGTTTCGGCGATGGACGCCGTGGTCCAGCGCGCGCCCGGCAACGCGGACTACCGGCGCACGCTCGCCGACCTTCGGCAAGCCGCCGGGCTGCTGGTGCGGCGGGTGCAGACCGAGCCGGAGACCGACCCGCCGCGCGCCTGCATCGCTTTTACCTCAGCGCCGAGCCGCCGCGCCGATTTCCACCCGCAGGACTGGGTGCGCCTCGACCCGCCGGTCGCGGACGCGGCGGTGACGCGGGAAAACGACCAGATCTGCGTCTCCGGCCTGCCGCTCGCCGCGACGACGCGCATCCTGCTGCGCGCCGGGATGCCGGGCGTGGACGGGCTCAGCCTGCGCAAGGACGTGACGGTGCCGGTCGCGATGGCCGGTCGCCGGCCGCGCATGATGTTCGACAGCCGCTTCTTCGTGTTGCCGCGGGGCCAGGCGCCGCGCGTGACCTTGACCACGGTGAATGTCGGCTCGGTGGCGCTGAAATTCGCCCGCATCGGCGAGCGCGCGATGGGGCCGTTCCTGCACGACAGCCCGCTCGGCGGCAGCGACGAGGCTCCCAGCTACGCGATCACGGAAGAAGCCGGCAACGTGATCTGGAAGGGCCGCGCCGACATCCCGCGCTGGCAGCCCAACCAATCCGCGCACACCGCGCTGCCGCTGCCCGACGCGGTACAGAACGCCGGGCCTGGCCTCTACGCGCTGATCGCCTCGCCCGACGACGGCTCCGGCGGCTCCGGGCTGACCGCCGTACAGATGATCCTGCGCACCGATCTGGCGCCGACCGTGTGGCGCGGCGCGGACGGGTTGACCGTGCAAGTGCGCGGCTTCGACGACGCGCGGGTGCGGGCCGGCGTAAAGCTCAGCCTGGTCGCGCGCAACAACGACATCCTCGGCACCGCCGAAACCGGCCCCGACGGGGTGGCGCGCTTCCCGGCGCCGCTGCTGCACGGCGAGGGGCCGATGGCGCCGATCGCCATTCACGCGGCGGCGCCGGACGGCGATTTCACCCATCTCGACTTGCAGCGCGCCGCCTTCGACCTGTCGGATCGCGGCGTCGCGGGCAAGGCGCCGCCGGGGCCGCTCGACGCCTTCGTCTGGCTGGACCGGGGCATCTACCGGCCGGGCGAGACGGTGCAGGTGATGGCGCTACTGCGCGATTCCGCGGGTGCCGAGGCCGACCTCCCGGCGCGGCTCAGGATCAAGCGCCCCAATGGACAGGTGTTCCTCGACGCCGTGCCGCCGCGCGGCGGCGGCACTTCGGTGCATCTGCCGGTCCCGTTGTCGCTGACCGCACCCGCCGGGATGTGGAGCGTCGAGGTGCTGGCCGATCCGTCGCAGCCGCCGATCGGCCGCGCCGCGTTCCGCGTCGATGCCTTCGTGCCCGATCGCATGGCGGTCGATCTCGGCCCCGCGCACGGCCCGATCGTGCCGGGCACGCCGTACGAACTGCCGCTCGCCGCGCAATTCCTTTACGGCGCGCCCGGCGCCGGCCTCTCCGGCAAGGCCTCGATGCAGCTCACCGTCGCATCGGATCCGTTCCCGGCACTGGCCGGCTACCGCATCGGGCTGGTCGACGAGACCTATGCACCGGACAGCCAAGACCTCGACCTGCCGCAGACCGACGCCCAGGGCCATGCCACGATAACCATCCCGCTCAAGCGCGCGCCGGACAGCACGCGGCCGCTCCAGGCGGAGATCAGCGCCGAGGTCAACGATCCCTCGGGCCACGCCGCGCACGCCAGCCTGACCATTCCGGTGCGGCCCGGCGGGCGGCTGATCGGCATCAAGCCGCTATTCGCCGACAGCGCGATCGACGCCGACGCGGAAGGCGCGTTCGATATCGCCGCGATCGGGCCGGACGGCGCCCGGGTGCCGGTGAACGCGCGGCTGCGCGTGGTGCGCGAGCGGCCCGACGGGCGGCTGGTGATGCACGGCAATCTCGCCCGCTACGAAACCGTGTTCCGCGACGAGCCGCTGCTCACCGAAAATGTCGCCATCCCGGCGAGCGGCACGCTGCATACCGCGCGCCGCTTCGGCTTCGGGCGCTATCGGCTGGAAGTGACGGAAGCTGGCGGCCTCGCCGCGAGTTCGGTGCGCTTCCGCGCCGGCTGGGTCGCCTCGGACAGCCCGGACGTGCCGGACAAGGTGGACGTGCTGGCCGATCGCAAGAGCTACACGCCCGGCGAGAACGCCCGCATCCACATCGCCGCCCCCTTCGCCGGGCCGGCGACGGTGCTGGTGCTGACCGACCGGGTGCACAGCATCCAGACGGTCGACGTGCCGGAAGGCGGGACCGAGATCAACGTGCCGGTGAATGCCGCCTGGGGTCCCGGCGCCTATGTCGCGGTGCATGTGTTCCACGGCGCGACCGCGAAGAACCGGCCCGGCCGCGCCATCGGCCTCACCTGGGTGGGCATCGACCCCGCCTCGCGCCGGCTCGATGCCACGATCGCGGTCGCCGACCGTGCAGCGCCACGCGCCCGCGCCGAGGTCGCGGTGCACACCGCGCCGGGCGCCTGGGTGAGCCTCGCCACCGTGGACGAGGGCATCCTGCGCCTCACGCAATTCGCCTCGCCCGACCCGGTGGGCTACTTCCTCGGCCGCCGCGGCCTCGGCATCGACATCCGCGACGATTGGGGCCGGCTCATCGCCCCGGCGGAGGGCGACGTAGCCGCGCTGCGCCAGGGCGGCGACGAGGGCGGCGCGGCGCTGCCCGAAATCCCGCAGAAGACCGTCACGCTGTTCAGCCCGCCGGTGCAGGCCGATACAAGCGGCACGGCGCGCATCCCGCTCGACCTGCCGGATTTCAACGGCCAGGTCCGGCTGATGGCGGTGACGTGGCAAGGCAGCCGGGTCGGCGCGGCACAGACCGACGTGATCGTGCGCGATGCCCTGGTCGCCGAGCCGCTGCTGCCGCGCTTCCTCGCTCCCGGCGACCAGACGCGGCTCGCCGTGCTGCTGCAGAACATGGATCTCCCAGCCGGCGAGGCGGCGGCGGGGATCGCGGTGGAGGGTCCGCTGGCACTGGACGGCCCCGCGCGCCTTGCCGCACCGCTCCAGCCCGGCGCCCGCGCGACCGCGTATACGACCCTGCGCGCCACCGGCGTCGGTCGCGGCGTGATCCGGCTGAACGTCACCGGCCCGTCGGGCTTCGCCGTCACGCGCGAGACCGCGATCCTGGTCCGCCCGGCGCGCGGCGCGGTCACGACGGTGCTCTCGGGCTCGCTCGATCCCGGCGCCGAGGCGCGGCTCGCCCCCGCCACCGACCTGTTCATTCCCGGCACTTGGCGCGCCTCCGCGACGTTCGGCGGCGCGGTTCGCTACTCGATGGCGGCGCTGTCCAAGGCGCTGGCCGACTACCCGCTCAACTGCCTCGAGCAGGCCACCAGCCGGGGCCTGCCGCTCGCCTTGCTCGATGACGGGCCGGTGGCGGGCGAGGATCGCGCCGGACGCCTGCAACAGGCGGTGGAGCAGGTGCTCGACCGACAGCGCTTCGACGGCGGCTTCGGCCTGTGGTCCGCCTCGGGCGAGGCCGAGCCGTGGCTCTCGGCCTACGCCAGCGAATTTCTCCTCCGCGCGCGCACCGCCGGCGCCGCGGTGCCCGACCAGGCGCTGAAGGAGGCGCTGAAATTCCTTGCCGACGCGACCACGGAGGACGCCACCAGCCCGAAGGCGCTCTCCGCGCGCGCCTACGATCTCTACGTGCTGGCGCTCGCCGGCCAGCCGAGGGCGGGCGCGCAGCGCGTGCTCATGGAACAGCTCGACACCCTGCCGACGCCGCTCGCCAAGGCGCAGCTCGGCGCGGCGCTTGCGCGCAGCAACGACGCGGCGCGCGCCGAGGCGGCGTTCACGACGGCACTCGCTGATCCGGCGCGCAAGTTCTGGGGCGAAGACTACGGCACGGCGCTGCGCGACCAGCTCGCGATCGCCGTGCTGCTGAAGGAGAGCCGGTTGATGCCGGAGCGGCTGACCCGCCTCATCGCCGCCCTGCCCGGCGCCAATCTCGACCCGCGCGTGCTGAGCACGCAGGAGATGGCGTGGGCCGAAGCCGCCGGCGCGGTGCTCGGCCGCGGCGTGCCCCCGACGCGCATCGCGCTCGCCGGACGCTCCCTGCCGCCTGATCCCATCGTCACCGTCTCGCTCACCGGACCGGACACAGCGCGAAATCTGGGCAATGCTCCCGTCTGGCAAACCGTGTCGGTCAGCGGCGTGTCCACTGCGGCACTTCCCGCGTCGCGCAACCAAATGCGGGTGACACGGAAATTCCTCAATCTCGACGGGTCGGCGCTCGACCTCGACCATCTGCGGCAGAACACGGTGTTCGTCCTGCTCATCGAGGGCCGCGCCGAGGACGGCGAGGACCATCGCGCCACGCTGCTGCAAGGCCTGCCGGCGGGGTGGGAGATCGCCGGGCGGCTCGGCGCCGGCGAGGTGCCGGGCATGTCCTGGCTCGGCAAGCTGTCCGACACCGAGAGCGAGCCGGCGGCCGACGACCGCTACGCCGCCGTGGTCGATATCGCCGCCAACGATCCCGATTTCCGCCTTGCGGTGCGGCTGCGCGCGGTGACGCCGGGCAGCTACGAGCTGCCGGGCGCCGAGCTTGCGGACATGTACCGTCCGGCGCTTTTCGCGCGCCAGGGAGCCAACCGCGTCCTCGTGCAGCCGGCGGAGTAAGCCCAACCCGGCCCAGCCGGCCCGACGAGCACCGTCCCGGCCGTCCGACCGTTTGCGGGGTTCTGAACCGTCGCATCGCCCGGCCAGGTATCGCCCGGCCAGGTAAATGACGCTCGGATGCCGCCGTTATGCAACGGTTCCGAGGAGAAGGCGTATCACAGCGCGTTCAGCGGCGTCGCCTCGGGCGGCAGCGGCACGCGGTCGACGTTGAGCACGAACGAAACGATCGTGTAGTAGCCGACCGCGCCGATCAGGTCGATCACGCCCTGCTCGCCGAACTTCTCCTTCACCGCGCCGAACGCCGCATCGCTGACCTGGCCGGTGTGCAGCAATTGGTGCGCGAAGTCGTACACCGCCGCCTCGTCCGCCTGCATGTTCGCCGGACGCTTGCCCTCGGCGATGGCGTCGGCGATCTCGGGCTTGAGTCCCGCTTTCATCGCCAACTCGCGATGCGCGTACCACTCGGTACTGCGCGGTCCATTTGCGCGCGCACAGGATGATCGCGAGCTCATTCAGCCGCGGCTCGATCGAGCTCTTGAAGCGGACGAACTCGCCGACCTTCTGCACGCGGTCGGCGATCTCCGGGCTGCGCAGCAGCGCCTTGAACGGCCCGCGCTGCCAGCTCCCGCGAGGACCCGAGGCGATGCCCTGCGCCACGCGCTTCTGGTCCGGCGTCATCGTCGCTTCCGACAGCGGCGCGAAGCGTTCGGTCATGGATCTGTCTCCCCAATGAAAGTCTGAACTATGGAATAGTGGCGATCATGCCGCCGTCGACGACGATCTCGGTCGCGGTGATGAAGCGCGCCTCGTCGGAGGCGAGGAACAGGACGGCGTGCGCCACGTCCCATCCGTCGCCCATATGGCCCATCGGCACTCGCTTGTGGCGGTCGGCGATCAGCGTCTCGGCGTCGTTGTTGCCGATCTGGCGGGCAAGGCGGTGCGTCACCAGCGGCGTGTTCATCAGCCCGGGGACCACCGTGTTCACCCGGATGCCCTTCGGCGCGTATTTCACCCCCGTCGAGCGCGAGAGCTGGATCACGCCCGCCTTGCTCGCGCTGTAGCCGACATGCGTGCGCCCGAGATGGTCGCGCAAACCGGCGACCGAGGCGATGTTGACGATGGCGCCCTTGCCCTGCAGCTCCATCACCGGCAGCACGTGTTTGCAGCCGAGGAACGCGGTCTTGAGGTTCTGGTCGATCTGCAGATCGAACACCTCCTCGGTCATCTCCACCGGCCCGCCGGGGGCCGAGCCGCCGACGTTGTTCACCAGGATGTCGATGCGTCCGAAACGCGCGAGGCAGGCGTCGACCGAGGCCTTCACCTGCGCCGAATCGAGCGCGTCGGAAACCCGCGTGACGCAGGTGTTGCCCTCGCCCTCGATGATCTTGCGCGTCTCCTCGACCGCGCCCTCGTTGATGTCGAGCAGAAACACCGACGCACCCTGCCGCGCGAGCAGGGTCGCGGTGGCGCGTCCGTTGCCCCAGCCGGGACCGACTGAGCCCGCTCCCGACACCAGCGCCACCTTGCCGGCCAAACTCAACATTCCCGCTTCCCCCATTCGCACTGACGCGGACAGACTAGGACCGGCGGCGATGAAGGAGAAGCCGGGGCGGGCGCGGCGCAAGTTCTCTCGCCTGCGCGCGCGACGGACGCGACACAATCCGCTATGACCGCCGACGGCTCCGACCAGCGGAGAAGGCAAACCTTGAAGGCGACCTATCGCCTAGTGCGGTTCGTGCTGGCCCTCGGCCTGCTCCAGCCCTCGGCGGAAGCGGTCCAGGCCGCGCTGATCGGCGCCGGGATGACGAACGCGAGTACGGCGGCTTTTGCCCGCAGCTACAGCAGCGGCGGCTATTCGAGGCCGGGCGGAGGATCGCCCAGCTTCAGCGCGCCGGTGCGGCGGCCGAGCACGGGCGGCGGAGGGTATTACCGGCCGCCCGCGATGGGGTCGCCAGGAACCAGCGGCTTCTCGGGTGGCGACCGGGCCATATCGCGCCAGCAATCGGGACAGGCCTTCCGGGACTACCAGACATCGCGCCAGCCCCCCGCCGAGTTCGACCGGCGGCCTTCGCCTTGGGGCACCGGGAACGGGCCGGCCTACGTCCCGCCCGCGCGGCGGCCGCCGTCGGACGGCGGCTGGAGCGCCGGCCCGACCTACTCTTCCCCCTACCTCGGAGGTCAGCGTCAGTTCGGCGCCTGGGACGCCCTGCTGCTGTATGGTCTGCTCAGCAGCCTCAACGCACCGGGACGGACGACCTTCTTTCACGACAACCAAAACGATCCCGGCTACCGCGCCTGGCGGGAGGATGCCGACCGGCGCGCGCGTGATGATCCGGCGCTGGCCGAGAAGCTGTCCGACCTCGACAAGCGCCTCGCCCAGGTCGAGGACAAGCCGCGCAATCCCGGCTCGCCGCCTCCGGCCGTGGCGAGGCCGCCCGCTTCGGATGGAGGCTCCGGCGTGGTGATCCTCGTTTTGATCCTTGGAGCGGCGGCATTCGCCGGCCTCTGGTAAGTGCGCCGCCGAGCAAGCGCCGGCGCCCGGACCGCCGCTCCGCCCGGCCTGACCGGCAGCCGCGACAGCCGGTTCCGCGTCGGCATGACCTTCCCGGTCGATCCCGCTCCCTTCGTGCTCGCCGCCGGCGCCACCAAGGTCGCTCCCCCGGAGGGCAGCGGCATGATCAGCGTCGAGGCGCTCGGGCTGCTGTCCGATGGCTCGATCGCGCTGCATCGGCTTTACCTGCCGGGCCGCCGGTCCTTCTTCCAGCTGCATCTCGATCAGGCGGGCACGCCCGACGAGTGCCGCTATTTCTCGCAAATCGACGAGGTGACGCCGGCGAGCCAGGAGGAGTGGGGTTTCTGGCTTGACCCCGCGCAGGGGCTGATCGGCTGGCCGCAATTCCAGACCAAGGACGGCAAGACCTACGGGCGGGTCTGGGCGCCGGGCGGCGGGCGCATCGAGCCTCGCCAGCAGACCGAGACGGTGCAGGACGTCAAGGGCACGACCACCCGCACCGTGATGGCGATGCTGTATGGCGGGCCGACCGGTGCCGCGCCGCCCGCGCCGGACACCGAGTATATCCTGGTCTCGGCGATCAACGACGGCGGCCAGGCATGGGTGGAAATCCACGCCGGCATCGACGTCAACCCGGCGGCCCTCACGCTGCCCTCGGTCCCATTCTCGTCCTGAACGGATTCTCCTCATGAACCCAGTCCCTCCCGCCGGCAGCCCCAGCATCGTCGATGCCCTCGACACCGGGCTGCCGCACCTTCTGCTGCAGTTCCTGGTCACGGTGGCGCTGCTTGTCGTCGGAGTGACGATCTACATGACGTTGACGTCGTTTCGGGAGCGTGAGCTGGTTTCCGAGGGCAACCTGGCGGCGGGCGTCGTGCTGGGGGGCGCCGTGCTCGGCCTCGCCATTCCCCTTGCCGCATTGCTCGCCACCACCAGCTACCTGCTCGATATCATCGTGTGGGGCGTGGTGGCGCTGGTCATCCAGCTCATCACGCTCGGCGTCGTCGCGTTGATGCTGCGACGGCTGCGAGGGATGATCGAAGCCGGCAACGTCGCGGCCGCGCTGGTCCTGGCCGCCGCTCAGATCGCCGTCGCGCTGATCAACGCGGCGGCGATGGTTCCGACCTGACGCAAACCTGAGGAGGCTCCCGTGCTCAAATTCGTCAAGAACATGTTCGGCGTGAAAATGGACCAGGCGGTCGAGTCCGGCATCGAGGCGCTGGTGCGCTGGGATCCGAAATCCGCCAGCGAGGCCGAGTTGCGCACGATGGAGCAGCATCTCGACGAACTCGGACGCGAGGTCGCCCTGGCGCGCCAGAGCTTCGACCGCGAGCAGAAGGAGGCGGACGCGATCCAGGCCCTGTCGGATCAGCGCATGGCGGCAGCCGAGCAACTGCAACGGCAGGTCGGCGCCGAAACCGATCCGGCGCGAAAGGCGAGCCTCGAGCAAAGCCTCACCACGCTGGTCTCGATGTTGGAGCAGATGGCGCCGGAGATTCAGCGCGAGAAGCAGGACGCCGCCGACGCGAAGGATTTCCTCGACATGCTGCAGAGCACCTACGCGGAGGCCGGGGGCAAGCTGAAATCGGCGCGCTCGGAGTTGGAGCGCGCGCAACGCGACATGGGCCGCGCCGCGCAGCAGCGCGAGCAGGCGGAGCGCCAATCCGAGGCTGCGCGGCGCGCGGCCGGCCTCGCCAGCACCACCAGCGGCCTGACCGTCGCGCTGAAGGCGATGCAGGATTCGGCGGCCAAGGATCTCGCCTCGGCGGACGCCGCGATGAGCAAGGCGAAGCTGCTGAAGCCCACCAAGCCGGAGCAGGACGATCCGAACATCGCCGCCGCGATGGCCGCCGCTGCCGGCAAGCCAGCCGCGCCGCAAAACCTCGACGACCGGCTCGCGGCCTTGCGCGCGCAGCGGAAGTAGCGCGGCGTCGGCCCGGCACTCTCACCGTCATGCCCGTGCTGGTCGCGGGCATCCACGATCTTGCCAGCGTGCAAGCAGATCGTGGATGGCCGGCCTTCGCCGGCCATGACGGATGTGATGTCCGCGATCAGGCGTGCGGGAAGTTGATCTCCACCGCGACGCCGTCCGGGTCGTGCATGAAGAGCTGCGTCAGGCTGACCGAGGCGATCTCCCGCTCGTCGTATTTGATCCCGTGTTGCGCCAGCCGGTCCTTCACGCGAGGCAGATCCGCGCCTTCGAAGGCGATGTGATCGAGGCGTCCGGTGGGCGGCGGCGCGCCGGCCTCCGCGCCGAGTTCCGTGCCGACCAGGTGGATCACGGCGCTCTTGCCGCAATAGAGCCAGTAGCCCGGGAACGGCAGGGTCGGGCGCGGGCCGACCTCCAGCTCCAGGACATCCACGTAGAAATCCTTGGTCGCCTCCAGATCGCTCGGCCGCGTGGAGACGTGGTTCAGCCCGTTCAGTGCCATGTGCCCGATTCCCGCTTTCCCCTCACCCAATCCTCTCCCCCAAACGGGGGAGAGGGCGTTCTTCTCCCTCTCCCGCACTTGCGCGAGAGGGCCGGGGTGAGGGCCTACTCTGCCGCGACCCGGAAGGCGTTGTCGATCACCTCGTCGAGCGCGGGCTTGATCTGGCGCTGGAAGACGTCGAGCGTCTCGATCACCGCGTCCTTCGGCATCTGCGCGTAGTGGTTCACCAGCGCGATGTGCTCGCCGGGCAGGATCTTCCATTGCTCGACGAGCTGGCGGCGCACGCTGTCCACCGTGCCGAACACGAACAGCCCGGAGTTGACCAGCGAGCCGAAGATGTCGTCACCCTCGACCTTGCGGCGGCCCATCGCGGCGTAGAAATTCTTCCAGATGTCGAGGTCGTAGGCGCGGATCTTCTCCAATGCCTCCTCCTCGGTGCGGCCGATCTGGATCCAGCGCACGAGGCACTGGTTCTGCCCCGGCGCGAAGCTGCGGCCGTGTTGCGCGGCGATGGTGCGGTACCGTTCGGATAGCGGGCCGGCGGCTGCGATCGAGGCGAAATAGGTCGGCACGAAACCATTGCGGCCGCAGAACTCGATGGTCTCCGGGCTACCGGAGCCGGCGACGAACACCTTCGGATGCGGCCGCGTGTAGGGCGACGGCGCCACCGAGGCGCGGCGCCACACGCCCGCCGCGTCCACCTCGCCGGGGGCGCCGAGCCTCTGCGTCACCCCCGCCTTGGCCAGCGGCCAATCCTCGACGCCCGCCTCGTAGGGGAACGGCACCTGCCAGTTGATGCCCTTGTGGGTAAAACTCTCCTGCGTCCAGGCCTTCACCACGAGCTCGACATTCTCCTCGAAGATGGCGCGGTTGTGCGCGTCGTCGTCCTTGTCCTTCTGGAGTTGCGTCTCCTGGGAGAAGCCGGCCTGCACGGTCTGCGCGTTGTAGATCGCGGCCGAGGGCGACTTGGTGGCGCGGGTGCCGAAATGCTGGCCGAGCACGTTGGTCCAGCGCGACTGGTAGCCGCGCGCGAAGCCGACGAAGGTGCGGCCCTGCGAGAGATGGTCGATGACGGCGACATCCTCGGCGACGCGGATCGGGTTGTGAGTGCTCATCACGTAGCCCAGCGGCCCGACGCGGATGTTTTTTGTCTTCGCGAGCCAGTAGGCATTGGTCGCGGTCGGGCTCGGCGCGACCTCGTAGCCTTCGGACCAGAAATGATGCTCGGGCGTCGCCGCGCCCCAGACGCCCATCTCGTCGGCCGCCTGGATGATCTCGGTCATCCCCCGCATCGCCGCCTGATAGCGGTCCCGGTCCCGCCCGATGGGGCGGAGGGCGGCACGCTCCTCCTCGTCCTTCGCCGGTATGACCGGATACATCAGCGTGATCGGCTTCAGCATGGTTCGTTCTCCCTTTGAGGGGAGGATACCGGCCGGTAGGTCGGCGTCAATCGTCCTGGTGTGATCCGGGTCACAACTCGTGATGCCGTTTCGCATTATGAACGGAATGCGCTCGCGTTCATTCGGCCGCTGACGAGTGCCATCGCGACATAAACATACAGGGAGACGACAATGACCATACAGACGAGCGTCGAACGAGCGCGGACTGCGACACTCGCCCGTGTTCCGGAGAACCCGTTCGCCCCCGCCGCGACAGCCCGCATGACGTCCCTCGGCGGTCCGCCGCAGCACACCTACGGCGCGGCCAGTATGCAGACCTATGCCGATGGACAGGTCGCGTACAACACCCACGCCAGCGCAGACGGCTTCCTCGCCTATGTCAACCAGTTCGAGCAGACGTCATTCCGGGTGAAGGACGGTCAGGTCGAATGGTGGCAGTACAGCCCGAGCTTCGACGACTGGCAGAACAACTACGGATGCGATTCCGTCGAGGTCTTCTATCACGCCGGCCACGGCGGCACGGATGCATCGACGGGGAGCTACAGCGCCCCGCTGGGATCGGAGTGGGGCGGGGAGATCTTTCTCAACTCCGCGAACATGTCGATCGGCGACCAGCGGCTGCGCTATCTCTACCTCGCGACCTGCGAAGGCTGCATGGTGTTCCCGCCGAACAATCCGATCCGCACCTGGAACGTGCCCAATCGTGGCATTCGAATGCTGTTCGGCGCCACCGCCAACATCTACGACGACCTCGGATACGGCACGAATTACTGGAACCACTGGAACAGCGGAGACTCGTTCAGCCAGGCGTGGCAGGACGCCATCCTGGATGCGGGTTCCGACCAGCAGCCCGCATCGACGGCGTGCGGGGCGACCGCGAGCGAAGCCTCGTCCCGGCTGTTCAACGAGCGCTTCTTCAACTCCGGGGCCGCAAGCCAGAACTGGTACTGGTGGCGCTGGGTCGGCAACGCGCCCGCGGCGGCCGCCGGTTTGTCCCTTGCCGTACCGCACGACCTCCGCTTCCCGCGCGTGGCGCCGCGCACCGCGGATCGCTCGTCCGTTGAGGCCGCCCTGCGGGCGCACGGCTTCGACCCCAACGCGGTCCCGTCGGACGGTCCGCTCGAAGGGATGCGTCTGACCACGAAGGCGGGCCGGTTCGCCGTGTTTCCGGGTGGCGGCACCGTGATCGAACGTCACCCCGCGCGGCCGAAGCGATCCTCGCTCTCGGCAACGGATTCAGCGGCGGCCGCCCTCAAGGAGGTCGGCGGCAGCGGCGCCGGCCTACGGCTGATGGCGGTGCTTCCCGCGCTGCACGCCGGGCGCAGCACGGAGAGCGATGGTCAAGTAACCGAGCCCACGGTGTTCGAGCACGTGGTGATCTATCGGCAGGAGATTGCCGGCCTGCCGGTGCTGACGCCGGGCGTCGGCGAGGTGCGCGTGCACATCGACAACGCCGGCAAGTTGCGCCGACTGATCGACACCCGCGTCAATGTACTCGAAATCCTCGACAGCGGTCCGTCGCCGGTGACGCTACCGACGCCTGACGGCGGCAAGGTGAAGGCACGACAACTGACCACCATGAAGGAGGTTCTCGAAGCCCTCCGGCGCGCTTCCAGGCATTGCGATCGCGAGGGCGGCAGCGGCGGAATCGCACGATTGATCCCGGAAAGCGTCGCGTTCGGCTACGCGCTGCGCGGCAACTTCCTGGTCCCGGTGGCGCGCGGAAAGGTCGAGTTCGGCAAGGGACGCTACCGGATGTTCGAGGCGGTCGAGGTCGATCTCGTCGCCTAGCGGCCGGGGACGGGCCGCGCCCGCCACGCGGCCCGTCTACCGATCACGACGCCGCCCTGGTTGTACCGAACAGACCGCCCATGCGCGCGAGCTTCGCCAGGTGCTCGTCGGCGGTGCCGAACATGAGGTCGATCATGGTCTGGCGCTTGAAGTAGTGGCCGACCTTGTACTCCATCGTCATGCCGATGCCGCCGTGTAGCTGGATCGCCTCCTCGCCGACATGCTTGCCGGAACGGCCGATCTGCACCTTCGCCGCCGACATCGCGCGCCCTCGCTCGGCGGCATCCGCCTCGCTCACCATCACGTTGGCGAACAGCGCCATGCTGCGTGCCTGCTCGACCGAGACGAACATGTCGACGGCGCGATGCTGCAGCGCCTGAAACGAACCAATCGTGACCCCGAACTGCTTGCGGGTTTTCAGGTACTCAACTGTGAGCTCCTGCATCGACGCGAGCAGGCCGACGGATTCCGCGCTCAACGCGGCGATGGCCTCGTCCACCACGCGCTCCATCACCGGCAGCGCGTGCCCAGGCTCACCCACTATGGCTTCCGCCTTGACGCCCGAGAGCGTCACCTCGGCGGCGCGCAGCCCGTCCTGCGTCGGATAGCCACGACGCGCGACGCCATCCGCCTTGGCGTCGACCAGAAACAGGCCGATCCCGTCGCGGTCGCGACGATTGCCGGAGAGACGGGCGCTGACAAGAATCTGGTCGGCGCTGTCGCCGTGCAGCACAACGCTCTTGGCGCCGTCCAGCACCCAGCCGCCGCCGCTCGGCTTCGCCGTGGTCGCGACGTCGAACAGATCGTAGCGCGACTGCCGTTCGACATGCGCGAAGGCGAGCAACAGCTTTCCTGCCGCGATCTGCGGCAGCAGCGCCGCCTGCTGCTCCTCCGTGCCCGCCGCGCGGATCAGGCCGCCTCCGAGGATGACGGTCGCGAGATAGGGCTCCAGCACCAAGCCACGCCCGAACGCCTCCATCACCAGCATCGTCTCGACCGGCCCGCCGCCGAAGCCGCCGTGGCGCTCCTCGAAGGGCAGGCCTAGCAATCCGAGTTCGGCATATTGCGCCCAGATCTCGCGGCTCCAGCCGTCGGGCTCGGCCATGATCTTCTTGCGCGCCTCGAACTCGTAGCGGTCGGCGATCAGGCGATCGACGCTGTCCTTGAGAAGCCGCTGCTCCTCGGTGAAATCAAAGTCCATGTGTCAGAGCCCCAGGATCGCTTTGGCGACGATGTTGCGCTGGATCTCGTTCGAGCCACCGTAGATCGAGACCTTGCGGTAGTTGAAGTAGTCCGGCGCCGCCTCGGTGGCGTAGTCGGGGCCGATCACCGGCTCGTTCTGCCCCGCCTCGACCGGCTGATACGGGATCGCGAACGGCCCGACCACCTCGATCGCGAGTTCTGTGAGCTGCTGCTGGATGACCGATCCCTTGAGCTTGAGGATCGAGGAGGCGGGGTTGGGCTTGCCCTTGGCCTGCCCGCGCTCGGCGGCGACGACGCGGAGCTGCGTCATCTCCAGCGCCTTCAGCTCGACCTCGACGGCGGCCAGTTTCTCACGAAACCTTTCGTCCTCCATCAGCGACCGGTCGCCAACTCGCTCCAAAGCGGCGAGTTCCTTGATGCGCTGGATCTTCGCTTTGGAGACGCCGACGCGGGCGATGCCGGTGCGCTCGTTGCCGAGCAGGAACTTGGCGTAGTCCCAGCCCTTGTTTTCCTGGCCGATCAGGTTCTCCGCGGGCACCTCCACGTCGTCGAAGAACACCTCGTTGACCTCGTGGCCGCCGTCGATGGTCTGGATCGGCCGCACGGTGATCCCCTTGGTCGTCATCGGGAACACGATGAAGGAAATCCCCTCCTGCTTCTTCGCCGCCGGATCGGTGCGGCACAGACAGAAGATCCAGTCGGCGTATTGCGCGAGCGTGGTCCAGGTCTTCTGGCCGTTGATCACAAACTTGTCGCCGCGGCGCTCCGCCTTCGTTCGCAGACTGGCGAGGTCGGAGCCGGAGCCGGGCTCGGAAAAGCCCTGGCACCACCAGTCGTCGAGGTTGGCCGCGCGCGGCAGGAACCGCTTCTTCTGCTCGTCGCTGCCGAATTGCGCGATCACCGGGCCGACCATCGAGGCGTTGAAGGCGAGCGGCGCCGGCACGTTGGCCTGCTGCATCTCGTCCTGGTACATGTAGAACTGCACCGGGCTCCAATCCTGTCCGCCCCATTCCTGGGGCCAGTTCGGCACCGCCCAGCCGCGCGCGTTGAGGGCGCGCTGGGAGGCGACGATCTCCTCCTTGCTCAGCGGATGTCCGGCCTCGACCTTCTCGCGGATGGCGGCGGGAAATTCCTTCCGGAAAAAACGCCGCGCCTCGTCGCGAAACGCCAATTCCTCGGCGGTGAAGTTCAGGTCCATGCGATGCTCCTGCGTGGCTTTGGGGATCAGGCGGCGCGGGATTTCAGGCGGTGGGCAAAGCTCTTGCGGAATTTCGCGACTTTCGGCGCGACCACGACCTGGCAATAGCCGGTATACGGGTTGCGCTCGTAATAGTCGTGGTGCTCCGGCTCGGCGGGGTAGAACACGGTCAGCGGCTCGATCTCAGTGACGAGCGGCGCCGGCCAGATTTTCGCGTCCGTGATTTCCTTCATCACCGCCTCGGCGCTGGCGCGCTGCGCCGCCGAGTGGGTGAGGATGATGGAGCGGTACTGCGGCCCGACGTCGTTGCCCTGGCGGTCTCGCGTCGTCGGGTCGTGGATCGAGAAGAACACCCGCAGCAGGTCTTCATACGACACCACCTTGGGGTCGAACACGATCTGCGTCACCTCGGCGTGGCCGGTCCGCCCGGTGCAGACCTGCCGGTAGGTCGGATTCACGACATGCCCTCCGGCATAGCCGGACATCACCGACCGCACCCCTTCCAGATCCTTGTACACGGCTTCGAGGCACCAGAAGCACCCGCCCCCGAGGGTCGC
Organism: uncultured Alphaproteobacteria bacterium; assembly: GCA_963795435.1. Taxonomy (GTDB): domain Bacteria; phylum Pseudomonadota; class Alphaproteobacteria; order Acetobacterales; family Acetobacteraceae; genus JAFKFI01. Next base: position 177,348 of record CAWCHV010000002.1, on the reverse strand, counting down.
GACCTCCTGCCCCTCGCTCACAGGGTTGGGCTTGACCTGCTCCGTCATGCTGCGTCCCTCCGTTCTGGCCGGCCCTTCATATGGGGCGCCGGGCCGCGGGGCTACTATGCCCCGGCTCCGCGCCGAGAAGAAACCAGGATGGAGAGAACCGGATTCGGACCGTCAATCGGCTTGTGCGCGTCCGCTCACGATGCATAAGCTTGAATCATGCCGGAACGAGAGGGATGAGGGGAGCACGCATCCGCGGCCGACGCGCGGCACGCGGCCTGCTGCTCAACCTCGCCGTGGGGCTGGTCGCCGTCGGCCTGAACAGCGACCCGGCGGTACGCGGAGCCACGGGACCGCTGCTGCCGACCGTGTTGTGGTGCTGCCTCGGCGTGTTCGCGGTGGATTGGGCGCGGCGGCTCCGACAGGCCGGCCCGGACGCGGGCGCCTGGCTGCGCTCGCTCTCCGGCGTCATCGAGACGCTCTCGGTGGTTGCCGTCCCGGTCGCGTTCCTGCTCGGCGCGGCGGAGCCGTGGCTTGCCGGGACGCTGTGGATATTGCGGCTCATTCCGGCGTCGCCCAGCCTCGGCCAGCTCGGGCGCGTGCTGTCCACCGAGCGGCGGGCGCTCTCCGGCGTGGCCGCGCTGTTCCTCATCGTGCTGGTGCTGTCCGCCGCAATGATGCACGCGATCGAGGGCACGACGCAGCCGACGGCGTTCGGCACCCTGCCGGGGGCGCTCTGGTGGTCGGTGGTGACGTTGACGACGACGGGCTACGGCGACGTGGTGCCGCACGCGGCTCTCGGCAAATTGGTCGCCGCGTGGGTGATGATGTCGGGCCTCTGCGTGTTCGGGCTGCTCACCGGCATCCTCGCGACCGGGTTCGCCGCCGAGAGCCGGCGACAGGATTTCCTGCGCTCGTGGGAGCTCGTGCGGCACGTGCCGTTCTTCGCCTCACTCAGCCAGTCCGGCATCGCCGACCTGGCGCGCTCGTTGCGGCGCTGGGATGCGGCCGAAAACGTTGTCGTCGTGCGCCGGGGACGGCGCGGCGACAGCATGTATTTCGTCGTCTCCGGCGAGGTGGAGGTCGAAATCGACCCGCCGGTGCGGATCGGCCCGGGCGGATTCTTCGGCGAGATGGCGCTGCTCGGCGAAGGCGTGCGCACGGCGACGGTCACGACGACGCGCCCCAGCACGTTGCTGGTACTGGACATCGCCGATTTCCGCACGATGATGGCGCTGCACCCGGAACTGGCCGGCGCCGTCGAATTGGAGGCCAGGCGGCGCGCCGCACCGACGGAGACGGAGCCGGAATGACCGCGACGAGCTACGCCGAACACAGGGAGCGCGTGCGCCCTGAGTGGGTGGACACGGCCGGCGAACTGGCTCCGGCCTTCGCGGTGGTGATCTTCGACCACGCGATCGACCGGCTGTACGACGGCATCGGCATCGGCGACGATTATCGTCAGGCGACCGACTTCTCGACCTTCACGCTGGAGACGCACAGCCTGCTCGAACAGCCGGTGCGGGCCGGCGAGGAGGTGCTGGTACGCAGCCACATCCTCGCCGTGGACGCCAAGCGAATGCACATCGCGCAGGAGATGTTCCGTCCCGGCCGGACGCGGCGCGCGGCACTGATGGAGCAATTGTCGATCCATATCGACCTCTCGATCCGCCACTCCGCGCCGTTTCCGCCGGAGCGGCTGGCGCAGATTTGCGCGGCGATGGAGGCGCACGCGGGCTGGGCGAGGCCGGCCGGCACCGGGCAGCGAATTGCGATCGTCGCGCCATGATCGTGCCGGCGGTTTCGGAATGTGTTTTGGAGCCGCACGTCTATCAGCCCAAGATTTCTTGTTTCATAGGAGGAATACGGATGCGATCCATGACCCTCGCGGGAGCGGCGCTCGCCGCGGCGTTGATTGGCCCGGCGCACGCGCAAGCTCCCGGCGGGCTCTCGGCGGAGCAGATCATCGCCAATCGACAGGCCGGGCAGGCGCTCGTCGGCGCGAGCTTCGCCGACATGAAGCACGCCGTCGACACCAAGGCCACCGACCTCAAGACATACAAGGCGATGGCCGAGGCCATCGGGCGGTGGATACAGGTGTTCCCCGCCCTGTTTCCGCCCGGGACCGAAAAGGGCCACAACACGAAGGCCTTGCCGGCGATCTGGTCCGATCGCGCCACCTTCGACAAGCGCGCGAGCGATTTGGCGGCGGAGACGAAGAAGCTCGCCCAGGCGGCGGACGCGAACGATCCGGCAGCCTTCGCGATCGCGTTCCAGGACACCGGCAAGGCCTGCGGCGCCTGTCACCACGATTTTCGCGCGAAGTGATCTGGCCCGGCGGGTCGGCGGCGCCCGATCGGAAGCTTCCAGCGCGTGCACGCCGGAACAACGGACTGCGCAGGTTGGCATTCGGTGCCAAACTGGGATAGCGTCGAGCCTGCGGAATGACGCGAGGCGTCGAGGCGGGGAAGGCTGTGAGGTCTATGACGTTTCAGCCACGAACACGCCGCGGTGAGCTTGGCGTCATGCTGATCCTGGTGGGGCTGGTGATGCCGGCGCTGACGGTCGGCGTCGTCGGCGGGTATGGATTCGCCGTCTGGATGTACCAGCAGGTCTACGGTCCGCCCGGTCCCGGCGGCCACTGAGATGGACCCCGGCCGGAGAGTTTTTCTTCTGGGTCGCCAGGCGAACCGCACCCCTCCGCCGCCGGGGTTGTCCACGCGCGTGATCGAAATCGGCAGCGCCTGCCTGGCATTGCGCGGTGTCGTCTGCAACTCCTGCGCCGACCAGTGCGAGGTCGGGGCGATCCGCTTCCTCCCTCGCCTCGGCGGACCCGCATCCGCTGTCGTTGATCTTTCCTCATGCACCGGCTGCGGGCGCTGCGTGGCGCCGTGCCCTGGTCACGCCATCACGCTGGTGGACCGGGCGGAAGCGAGCATCGATGTCTGAGGAAACCATCCATATTTCATCCGCCGTGATCTCCACCCGCCCGGAGCTGGGACCGGCGCTCGCCGCGCAAATCGCCGCCATCCCCGACACCGAGGTCCATGCGGCGAAGGACGGCAAGATCGTCGTCGTCATGGAGGGGCCGTCCGCGGGCGCGCTGGGCGAGCGGCTGGCCGCGCTGGCCGCGCTGCCGGGGGTTCTGTGCGCCAACATGGTCTTCGAACAGGCTGATGCGCCCGAATTGGCCGATGCGCCCGAACCGACGGAGTCGCCCGCATGAGCATCACCCGGCGCAACATGATCAAGGCCCACGCCGCCGCCCTCGCCGCCGCGGCGGCCGGGCTTTCCCTGCCCGCCGCGGCCGTGCCGCTCGAGGGAGGCGACGCTCAGAGAATCCGCTGGTCGAAGGCACCTTGCCGCTTCTGCGGCACCGGGTGCGGCGTGATGGTCGGCGTGAAGGACGACCAAGTGGTCGCCAGCCACGGCGACGCGCTGGCCGAGGTCAATCGCGGCCTGAACTGCGTCAAGGGCTATTTCCTGTCCAAGATCATGTACGGGGCCGACCGGCTGACCGAGCCGATGCTCCGCAAGCGCGACGGTCACTACGACAAGGACGGCGAGTTCACCCGGGTTTCCTGGGACGAAGCATTCGACGTCATGGCCGCCCAGTTCAAGCGCGTCCTGAAGGACAAGGGGCCGGGCGGCGTCGCCATGTTCGGCTCCGGCCAGTGGACGATCTGGGAAGGCTACGCCGCCACCAAGCTGATGCGCGCCGGTTTCCTCAGCAACAATCTCGATCCCAACGCGCGCCACTGCATGGCGTCGGCGGCATTTGGATTCATGCGGACCTTCGGCATGGACGAGCCGATGGGCTGCTACGACGATTTCGAGAATGCCGACGCATTCGTGCTCTGGGGCTCGAACATGGCGGAGATGCATCCGGTCCTGTGGAGCCGCCTGACCGACCGGCGGCTGTCGGCGCCGGATACGCGCGTGGCCGTGCTGTCGACCTTCACGCATCGCAGTTCCGATCTCGCCGACCTGCCGATCATCTTCAAACCGGGGACGGATCTGGCGATCCTGAATTACATCGCCAACCACATCATCTCGAGCGGCCGCGTGAACCAGGATTTCGTGCGCGACCACACGCTGTTCCTGAAGGCGCGGACCGATATCGGCTACGGGCTGCGGCCCGGGCATCCGCTGCAGCGAAAGGCCACGGGTGCGGCGGATCCGGGCGCCACCACGGCCACCGATTTCGACGCCTATGCCCGCTTCGTCAAGGATTACACGCGCGACAGCGTGGCGAAGCTGACGGGCGCGGAGCCGGGCATGCTGGAGCAACTCGCCGAGCTGTACGCCGATCCGAAGCGCAAGGTCATGTCGTTGTGGACCATGGGCTTCAACCAGCACACGCGCGGCGTCTGGGCGAACCAGCTGGTCTACAACCTGCATCTGCTGACCGGAAAAATCAGCGAGCCGGGCAACGGCCCGTTCTCGCTGACCGGTCAGCCCTCGGCCTGCGGGACCGCGCGGGAGGTCGGCACCTTCGCCCATCGACTGCCGGCTGACATGGTGGTGACCAATCCGGAGCATCGCAGGCACGCCGAGGAGATCTGGAGGGTTCCGCAAGGATTGTTGAACCCGGTGCCCGGCTACGACGCCGTGCAACAGGACCGCATGCTGAAGGACGGCAAGCTGAATTTCCTTTGGGTGCAGGTCAACAACAACATGCAGGCCGCGCCGAATACCGCCAACGAGACCTGGCCGGGTTATCGCAACCCGGCGAATTTCATCGTGGTCTCGGACGTGTACCCGACCGTCACCGCGATGTCCGCCGACCTGATCCTGCCGGCGGCGATGTGGGTGGAGAAGGAAGGCGCCTACGGCAACGCCGAACGCCGCACGCATTTCTGGCACCAGCTGGTCTCGGCTCCGGGCAACGCGCGCTCGGATCTGTGGCAGCTGATGGAGTTCAGCAAACGCTTCACGACGGACGAAGTGTGGCCCGCCGAGATCCTGGGAAAACATCCGGAATTCGCGGGCAAAAGCCTGTTCGACGTGCTGTATCGCAACGGCTCGGTGGACCGCTTCCCGGCCGGTGAGGCCGACCAGACCTACGCCAACCAGGAAAACGACGCGTTCGGCTTCTACGTGCAGAAGGGCTTGTTCGAGGAATACGCCACGTTCGGGCGCGGCCACGGCCACGATCTCGCGCCGTTCGACACCTACCATCAGGTGCGCGGGCTGCGCTGGCCGGTGGTCGATGGCAAGGAAACCCTCTGGCGCTACCGCGAGGGCCGCGATCCCTATGTGAAGCCGGGCGAGGGCATTCGCTTCTACGGCCGTCCCGACGGGCGCGCCGTCATCCTGACCGCGCCGTACCGAGCCGCCGGCGGAAAGCCCGGATGGCGAGTACGGCTTCTGGCTGGTCACTGGCCGCGTGCTGGAACACTGGCATTCGGGATCGATGACCATGCGCGTGCCGGAACTGTTCCTCGCTTTCCCAAGTGCGCGCGTGTTCATGAACCCCCTGGATGCGCGCAGGCTCGGCATCAATCAGGGGGCGGAGGTGCGCGTGGTCTCGCGCCGCGGGGAAATCCGCAGCCGCATCGAGACGCGCGGGCGCAATCGGATGCCGCCGGGCGTGATCTTCGTGCCCTGGTTCGATGCCAGCCAGTTGATCAATCAGGCGACACTGGACGCGACTGACCCGATTTCAAAACAGACGGACTTCAAGAAATGCGCGGTCAAGATCGTCGCGGTGAGCGCGTGATGCGCGTTTTGCCGGGTTCTATCTTGGCGCTCGCGCTGCTGACCGCACCCCTGGTGGCGCAGGAGCTGGGCGAGCAGCCGCGGCTGAGCGGAAACTCGCCGCCGACCGTTGCCATGAAGGCGCCCCCGGTGCCGCATACGGTCACCGACGACGTGCGGAGGGCGCGGTCCTGGCCGGAACAGCCGCCGGTCATCCCACACAGCATCGACGGCTATCAGATCACGCTGAACACAAACCGTTGTCTGACATGCCACGCGCGGCAGTTCACCCAGGCGTCGGGCGCTCCGATGGTGAGCGTAACGCATTTCACGGACCGCGACGGCCAACTACTCGCCGATGTGGCGCCGCGACGGTATTTCTGCACGGCCTGCCACGTCACCCAATCCGACACGGCGCCGCTGGTGCCCAATACGTTTCGTGACGCGCTGAAGACCAGCGCGCCGGATAACCCGTAGGAACCCGGCGATGCGCGCGATCGGCGATATGGCGGCGCGTGCATGGTCGTTGCTGAGCACGCCGCCCGTCTTCTTGAGCCTGGGTCTCCTTACCGTGATGGGGTTCGGCGCCGGCATTGTGTTCTGGGGCGGTTTCAACACCGCGATGGAGGCCACCAACACCGAGGCCTTCTGCACCGGCTGCCACGAGATGCGCGACAATGTGTTGCCGGAACTCGCGACCACGGTGCATTTCTCCAACCGGTCGGGCGTGCGGGCGATCTGCTCGGACTGCCATGTGCCGCACGCCTGGACCGACAAGATTGCCCGCAAGATGCAGGCCTCGAAGGAAGTCTGGGGCAAAATCTTTGGCACCATCAGCACCCGGCAGAAATTCCTCGATAAGCGCCTGGAACTGGCGGAGCACGAATGGGCGCGGCTGAAATCCAACGACAGCCTGGAATGCCGCAACTGCCACAGCGCGGTTGCCATGGATCTCACCAAGCAAACCGCGCGCGCGGCGACCATCCACGCCCGGTATCTGCTGACCGGCCAGCGCACCTGCATCGACTGCCACAAGGGCATCGCGCACCAATTGCCCGATATGACGCATATCCCGCCCGGCTGGATCGAGACGCCGGAATTGAACGCGTCCTCGGTCGGCGCCCAGGACTAGCCCATCGCATCGACGAGGGCGGCCACGGCCGATTGCGGGTCCCTGTCGGCCATCACGCCGCCCATCACCGCCACTCCGGCGGCGCCGGCCGCGAGGCACGGCGCGACGTCGGCGGGCCCGATGCCGCCGAGCGCGATCACGGGCACGGGCGCGATCCGCGCCGCTTCCCGCAAGCCCGCAAGGCCGATCGCGGGGCCATAGCCCGGCTTGCTCGCGCTCGGCCTGACCGGACTGATCGTGACGTAGTCGGCCTCCGCCCCGTCGGCGGGCGCGTCTCCGGCATGGGTGGAAAGGCCGATCAGCCGGCCCGCTCCCAGCGTCCGCCTTGCCGCTGTCACCGAGGCGTGCGCGGGCAGATGCAGCGGGGCGCCGGGCATCGCGGCGGCGGCGGCAAGGTCGTCGTGCACGCCGACCGTGGCGCCCCAGGGCGCACCGATCGCGGCGAGGCGGCGCAGCAGGCGCAGCCGCTCGTCAGGGTGCAAATCCTTCTCGCGCAGGCTCAGCCAGCGGCAACCGCCGGCGAATGCCGCTTCGGCGATCTCCTCCAAGGGATGCCGCGCCTGGCGCCGGTCGGTGATGACGAGCAGCGCCGGGCGCGGCAGGCTCATCCGCCGATCAGGCCGAGCTGCGGGCTCGACGGCTCGGCCTGGGTGCGCTTGGGGATGCGTCCCGCCAGCCGCGCGCCGCGGCCCGCGTCCACGCCAGCGCGCATGGCGGCGGCCATGCGGCGCGGATCGTGCGCGCGCGCCACCGCCGAGTTCAGCAGCACGCCGTCGCAGCCGAGTTCCATGGCCAGCGCCGCGTCCGACGCGGTGCCGATCCCGGCGTCGAGGATCACCGGCACCGCGCTGGTGGTACAGATCCGCTCGATCGCGTACGGGTTGCAGATGCCGAGCCCGGTGCCGATCGGCGAGCCGAGCGGCATCACCGCCGCCGCCCCGGCGTCGGCGAGCTTGCGGCAGCTCACCGGGTCTTCGTTGCAATAGGGCAATACGACGAATCCGTCGTGTACCAGCTCCTCGGTGGCGCGCAGCAGTTGCTCGACGTCGGGGTACAGCGTCTCCTCGTCGCCGATCAGTTCGAGCTTGACCCAGTTGGTCTCCAGCGCCTCGCGGCCGAGTTGCGCGGTCAGCACGGCGTCGCGCACCGTCGAGCATCCGGCGGTGTTGGGCAGCAGATCGAATTTTTCCACAAGCAGGTCGATCAGGCTTTCGGGATAGCTCTGCAGGCTCACCCGCCGCACCGCCATCGTCACCAGCGCGGGGCTCGCGGCCATCAGCGAGTTGAGCATCACCTGATGGTTGGGATAGCCGCCGCTGCCCATCAGCAGCCGCGAGCCGAACCGCCGGCCGGCGATCAGCAGCGGATCGTCGAGCCGTGTCGTCGAGACATTGGTTTCAGTCGCAACACTCATCTTCAACCTCCCCCGATCGGCTTGACGATCTCCACGTCGTCGCCCTCGGCCAGACGGTGCTCGGCCCAGCCGCGCGCCGGCACGACTTGCCCGTTCACCGCCACCGCCACGCCCCGGGCGCGCCGGATGCCGCGCGCGGCGAGAAGTTCGGCGAGGGTCGTGGCCGGGAGCGCGTGGGGCTCTCCGTTGAGGCGAATACTCAGCATCGGCTGGTCTCCGCGAGCATGGCGGCGGGGCGGCGCAACGGGGGATGGTGAAAGCGCGAGAGGGAAAAATCGCGGATGGCGGGGTCGGTTTCGCCGGAAAGGATGGTGCGGCTCACCGCGTCGGCGGTCACCGGCGTGAGCAGGATGCCGTTGCGATGGTGGCCGGTCGCGAACACCAGTCCCTCGACGCCGCTTGGCCCGAGCACGGGCGCGTCGTCGCGCGAGCCGGGGCGGAAGCCCGCCCAGCTTTCCACCAACTCGAGTTCCGCGACGCCCGGCACCGCGCGCCAGGCGCCCTCCAGAAGCGCGAGCATCCCGCCGGCGGTGAGCCGCGCGTCGAAGCCGCGCTCTTCCGTGGTCCCGCCGACGATCAGCCGGCCGTCGCGGCGCGGCACGAGATAGGCCCGCCCGCTCCACAGCACGTGCCGCAGCAACGGCGCGGCCGGGTCCATCGCCAGCGCCAGCATCTGTCCCTTGATCGGCCGCACCGGCGGCCGCGCCGCCTCCGGCAGTCCCGCCAGCCCCGGCGACCAGGCGCCGGCCGCGAGCACGACAAGGTCGGCCGGCTCGCGCTCGTCGCCGAGCCGGAGGCCCGTCACCCGGCCGCCGGCGACATCGAGCGCCGTGACCGCGCGGTTCTCGCGCAGCCGCCCGCCCGCATGGGCGAAGGCGACCGCGAGCGCCTGGACCAGGAGGCGGTTGTCGACCTGATGGTCGTCCGGACTGAACACCGCCGCCGGGATGGACGGATGCAAGTAGGGCTCGCGCCGGCGTGCCTCCGCCCCGCTCAGCCATTCGAGCTTGATGCCGAGCTTGCGCTGGAAATCATGGTGGAAGCGGAGCTGCGCCGCGTCGTCGCGGGTCAGCGCCGCCCAGAGCGTGCCCTCCTGCCGCAAGCCGATGTCGATGCCGCTCGCGTCCTGAAGCTCCGCCGCGAAGCCGGGCCAGAGCTCCTGGCTGCGCCGGTTGAGCGCGTAGAGCGCCTCCTCGCCCGGCTCGGCCTCGATGCCGGCGGCCAGCATCCCGGCCGCGGCCCAGCTGGCGCCCCGCCCGGCCGGCCCCCGGTCGAACACGGCGACCCGGCATCCCGCCTGGGCAAGACGCCAGCCGATCGACAGCCCGATGACGCCCGCGCCGATGATGGCGACGCGCCGGGGCGCTGACATTGTCGAAGCAGGTGGTGAGATAGTCGGGCTCCCTTCGCTGGCATGATCCAGACAGGTTCAGTGGGTATGATCTCAGCCGCCCGGTTCGGAGCGGCACCCCAGCCAGCCGCCATCTTGGACCCCGGCGCCCGCCGCCGGCAAGGCCCCTGTCGGCCGGACATGCGGGGCATTACGGTCGAGCCATGACCACCACTCGATTCCACGCCCTGACCGTCGCGGACGTCCGGCGCGAGACCGCCGATTGCGTCTCGATCGCCTTCGCGGTGCCGGACGCGCTGCAACCCGCGTTCCGTTTCACGCCGGGACAGGACCCTGACCTTGCGGACCACGATCGACGGCGAGGAGTGCCGCCGCTCCTATTCCATCTGCGCGAGCCCCGACGATGGCGAGCTGCGGGTGGCGATCAAGCGGCTGGAAGGCGGCGCGTTCTCGACCTGGGCCAACGAGGAATTGCGGCCCGGCGATACGCTCGAACTCATGCCGCCGGACGGCCGCTTCGGCATCCCCGCAGGCCCCGACGGGCGGACCTACGCGGCGTTCGCGGCGGGGTCCGGCATCACGCCGATGCTGTCGATCATCCGCAGCGTGCTCGCGCGCGAGCCGGCCAGCCGGGTGTTCCTGTTCTACGGCAATCGCAGCACCGCCAGCATCATCTTCCGTGAGCAACTGGAGGATCTAAAGGACCGTCATCTCGCGCGGCTTTCTGTTTTTCACGTACTGTCGCGCGAGCAGCAGGACATCCCGGCGCTCAACGGTCGGCTGGACGCGGAGAAGGTGCGGCTGCTGATGCGTCACATGGTGCCGCGCGACGTGGACCACGCGCTCGTCTGCGGGCCGTTCGCGATGATCGAGGGGCTGGAAAAGACGCTGCTCGATCTCGGCCTGCCGCGCGAGCGCGTGCATGTCGAGCGCTTCACCCCGGCACCCGGAGGCCGCCCCCGACCCTTACGCCAGGTGGCCGCCGCCGTGCCGCGCGCCATCGCCACGATCATCGCCGAGGGCGCGCGCACCGAGATTCCGATCGCCGAGGGCGAGACCGTGATCGAGGCCGGAGAGCGCGCGGGGCTGAGCCTGCCCTATTCGTGCCGCGGGGGCATGTGCTGCACCTGCCGCGCACGGGTGATCGAGGGACGGGTGGAGATGGCGGTGAATTACTCGCTGGAGCCGTGGGAGACCGACGCCGGGTTCGTGCTGACGTGCCAGTCGACGCCGGTGAGCGAGCGGGTGGTGATTGATTACGACCAGGTGTGACCCCTCACCCAGCCCTCTCCCCTAAGCAGGGGAGAGGGTTTTTTCTGCTCCCTCTCCCCTGCTTAGGGGAGAGGGGGAAGATGAGGGTTACGCCGCGACGCCGAAGTCGATCAGCTGGCGCAGGACGTGGCCGCCCTTCAGCTTGTCGTAGCCGTCGTTGATCTCGTCGAGCTTGATGTGGCTCGAAATCAGATGGTCGAGCTTGAGCTGGCCCTTCTTCCAGGCGTTCAGCAAGCGCGGCATGTCGACGCGGAAGCGGTTGCTGCCCATCGACGAGCCCTGGATCTTGCGCTCGCGCAGGAAGTCGTAGCCGTGCAGCTCGATCTTCATGCCGTACGGCACCATGCCGATGATCGTCGCCGTGCCGCCCGGGCGCAGGCACTCGAAGCTCTGCTCGGCGGTCTTCTTGAGGCCGACCGCCTCGAAGGAGAACTCCACGCCGCCGCCGGTGAGCTCCTTGATCGCCTCGACGGGATCGGCGTTGCTCGCGTTGATGATGTCGGTGGCACCCATCTCCTTCGCCACGTCGAGCTTCGACGAGATGGTATCGACCGCAATGATACGATCCGCCCCGGCGATGGCGGCGCCGTTTACCGCCGACAATCCGATGCCGCCGCAGCCGAATACCGCGACGGTGCTGCCGGCCGAGACCTTGGCGGTGTTGATGACCGCGCCGGCGCCGGTGATGACGCCGCAGCCGACCAGGGCGGCGCGGTCGAGCGGGATGTCGTCGGCGATCTTCACCACCGCGTTCTCATGGACCAGCAACTGCTCGGCGAAGGAGGAGAGCTGAAACGCTTGCGCGATCGGCTTGCCGTTCCAGAACAGCCGCTGCGCGACCCCCGGCGCCATCTTCACCGCCGTGTTGTCGCAGAGGTTCGGCCGGCCGGTGGTGCAGTAGGCGCAGGTGCCGCAGAACACCGAGAGGCAGGTGATGACCCTGTCTCCCGGCTTGACGTAGGTGACCTCGCTGCCGACCGCCTCGACCACGCCCGATGATTCGTGGCCGAGCACGCAGGGCGTGACCATCGGATAGAGGCCTTCGAGGAAGTGCAGGTCGCTGTGGCAAAGGCCGGCATAGGCGGTCCGCAGCAGAACCTCGTGCGCCTTGGGCTTGGCGACCTCCAGGTTCTCGATGGTCATCGGCTGGTGCGCCGCGTGGAAAACGGCTGCTCGCATCGGTCTGCTCCCCCCGGAAATTGGTGTGGCCCGATGCTAGTCCGCCGCCGCGCCCGGCGTCCACCGGCGGCCCGACATTGCACCGCGTCCGGCGGGGGTGGATGATGCGGCGAGGGCAGGAAACCGATGTCCACGCAGCAACCGATGAGCGTCGAGAGCCGGGCGTCCTGGGTGGTCGCCTGCGCGGCACTTGGGATGCTCACCTTCTCCTATGGCGGTCCGCTGGTCGCGGTAGTCGCGCTCAAGCCTATGGCCGCCGAACTCGGCGTGCCGCGCTCGGTGCCGGCGCTGGCCTTCTCGCTGGCCTGGCTGGGCACGGGGCTCGGCGGCATCATCATGGGCCGGCTGGCCGACCGCACCGGATTGCGGCCGATCGTGATGTTCGGCGCGGTGATGGTCGCAGCGGGGCTCAGCGTGTCCTCGCTCGGCGGCGTGTGGCACCTCTATGTCGGCCAAGGGCTGCTGATGGGGCTGCTCGGCAATTCCTGTCTGTTCGCGCCGCTCGTCGTCTATGTCAGCCGCTGGTTCGACCGGCGGCGGGGCAGCGCGCTGGCGTTGATCTCGTCGGGCCAGTACATCGCCGGCATCATCTGGCCGTCACTGTTCCAGCGTGGCATCGCCTCGCTCGGCTATCGCGAGACCATGCTGCTGTTCGGGCTGCTGCAGGTCGCGGTCATCCTGCCGGCGGCGCTGATCTTCCTGCGGGCGGCGCCCGAGCCGCTATCGGCGCCGCCCAGCGGCTCCAGCCTGATGCCCGGCCGCAATCTCGCCTCGATCGGCCTGTCCAAGCGCGCCGCCTTCGCCGTGCTCGCCGCCGCGCCGTTCTTCTGCTGCGTGCCGATGGCGATCCCCAACGGCCATCTGGTGGCGTTCTGCAGCGATCTCGGCATCCCCGCCTCGCATGGCGCCGCGATGCTCTCGGTGATGCTCGCCTGCGCCTTCCTCTCCCGCCAGTTCTGGGGCTGGTTCGCCGACCGGTTCGGCGGGCTGCGCTCGCTGCTGGTCGGCTCGGGCTGTCAGGCGCTGGCGCTCGCGGCCTTCCTCGTCACGCAGGACGAGGCGGGGCTGTTCACTGTGGCCGCCGCCTACGGGCTGGGCTTCGCCGGGCTGATCCCGGCCTACGTGCTGACAGTCCGGGAATTGTTCCCGGCCTCCGAGGCGAGTTGGCGGGTGCCGGTGATCTTGTTCTCCGGCATGGGCGGCATGGCGTTCGGCGCCTGGCTGGCGGGGGCGATCTACGATTATTTCGGCTTCTATGCCCCGGCCTTCGCCACCGGCGTGCTGTTCAACCTCATCAACTTCGCCCTGATCGGCGCGCTGGTGCTGCGTAGCCACTCGGGCCGGCTGCGCCCCGCGATGGCGTGACGGGCGAGAGCCGCCGCGCCTTCCAGACGCCCGCTCCGAGGTCGATCAGGAGTGCGCCAACGAAGGCGCCCGCGCCGAGCAGGAACAGCGTGGCGAAGTCCGCGCCACGGGCGAGCAGGAACGCGAACCCGTACGCCGCGCCGGCCTGGCCGATCGCGAAGGCGGTGGTCGCCCAGCCCCAAGCCGCGCGCCGGCGCTCGGGCGCCGCGAGTTCGTTCAGGCGTCCGAGGACCAGCACGACGACGCCCGGCACGAACGCGCCGACAACCAGGCTGGACAGCGCCACCGCCGGCGCCGAGCCGGTCCGGGCGGGGACCGCGACCGCGGCAGACTGGACAAGAAGCGACAGGCGGAGCGTAGCGGCAAATCCGACACGGTCGGCGATGGATCCGGCGGCGACCGGCCCAAGGCACGCGCCAAGACCGAACAGAATCCAGTAGAATGCGCCGATGGTCAGTCCCCGCCCCAGCCCCCTCGCGACGAAATCCACCAGGAAGACCATGTGGGGCACGAGGCCTACCGCGATCAGCCCGTATGCGGGCAATAGCGCGCGCGCTTGCAGCCCCAATCCGGGCATTGCCGGCGCGCCCGGAGCCCGGATCCGGGCAAGGCGGCCGGGAGAATAGCCCGGATCCGGGCTCTCCGCCGGCCAGCCGCGCCAGGCAAGCGCGGTCAGCAGCAGGGAAATGGCGCCGAGGCCGAGCCAGGTCTCGCGCAGGTCGGCGCGCAGCAGGAGCGGGACCAGGGTGCCGGAGGCGATGATCCCGAGGCCGACCCCGGTGAAGATGATCCCGCCAGCCAGCCCGCGCCGGGCCGGCGGCACCAGCGCAAGCACGGCGGGCGCGGCCAGCGCCATCAGCGCGCCGCCCGCGAAACCCGACGCGAAACGCCACAGGAAGTACCACGCAAACGAGAGCGGAAACGCGCAGCCGATGAAGGCCGCCGCCACCGAAACCATCATGGCGCGCAAAAGAGGAGCCAAGGGCAGGCGCGCGGCAAGCGCCTGGGCGAGCAACGCGCCAGCCAGGTATCCGGCCAGGTTGGCGGCCCCGAGATACGCCGCCGCCGACGCCGCGAACCACCCGGCCTGGATCAGCGCCGGAAGCAATGGCGTGTAGGCGAAACGCGCCAGCCCGATCCCCACCAGGATCGCGCCGAAGCCCGCCAACGTCGCACGCCAGGCCGGAATTGCTCCGCCGGGAACGCCAGCCGCCGGAACCCGCATCTCCTGCTCCTTGGATCGCCGCCGGATGGTCTAGGAGAGGTTACCGATGCCGAGAAACGGTTTGATGAGATCGAAGCTATCTGCGCTTGCGATCGCTCATTCGGCCGCTTCCGCCTGCAGCCGCTCCGGCCGGGCGAAGCGCAGGAACGCCGCCAGCGCGCTCGAGGCAAACCCGTCACGGCGGCGGACAAACACCGTAGCCACCCGCGCCTCGGCCGGCGGAAGCTTGTGCAGCGCCACTCGGCCCTCATCTTGGACGCGCTGGACCAAGCTACGCGGCAGGAGGGTGACGCCGAGGCCGCCCGCCACGCAGCCCAGGATCGCGTCGAGAGTGCCGAACTCCAGCCGCCGCGCCACCACCACGCCCCGCCGGGCGAGCACCTCCTCGAACCGCTGGCGGTACGAACACCCGATCCGGAGCACCAGGAGATTGACGGCGCTGCCGCCGATCGCCTGCTCGAGCGAGCCGATCGCCGGCCCGGTGACCAGCACGAGCTCCTCCGCCAATACCGGCTCCTCGTCAAGCTCGGGGTGATCGACCGGGCCGCAGACGAAGGCGCCCTCCAGCCGATGCTCCAGAACGCCCTCGACCAGCTCCCGCGTCGTCCCGATACGCAGCGTCAGATCGACCTCGGGGAAGGCGGCCGCGTAGGCGGCGAGCACCGGCGACAGGCGGACCGCCGCGGTGGTCTCCAGGGAGCCCACGACCAACGGCCCCTTCGGCCGCCCGTCGTCACGCGCCGCCCGCAGCGCCTCGGCCAGTAGCGAGCCGATGCGTTCCGCGTACGGCAGCAACCGCATTCCCGCCGATGTCAGGGCCACGCCCCGGCTGTGGCGATGGAACAGGGCGCCGCCGATCTCCGCCTCGAGTAGCCGGATCCGGGACGTGACGTTCGATTGGACCGTGTGCAACTCCGCCGCGGCGCGGTTCATGCCGCCCAGCCGCGCAACCGCCTCGAACACCCGCAGATCGCCAGCATCCATGTCCCGCCTCCGCGCCGTCGAAGGTTCCGCCGCGCAGAGGACCACGTCACGGGCGACGAGAAAAGCGATCACCGGCAGACTTTTCCCCCCAACAGCCCTAGCCTGCCCAGCAGACACAGGAAGAGGGGCGACGGATGGAGAAGGTCGATCAGGCGATCAACGCCCTGCTTGCGCTGTTCGCCAGCGCGGCCGACGCGGTTCTCGCTGGATTGGCCGCGGTCGAGCAATGGTTGCGAACCCAGCTCACCGGGCTCGGAGTGGGGCCGCAAATTCAGACGGTCATCATGATCGCCGTGGCGATATCATTGCTGCTGCTGGTCCTGCGAGTGTTCGGCGGCGTGATCCGGGTGGTGCTCGTGATATTCCTGATCCTGCTCGCGCTGCACGTCGTCCTGCCGCTGGCGCACGCCTAATCTCGGCGCCGCGTCCAACAGCGCGCACAGGGGTCAACCGGCCGGCTTCACCCTGATAACGGCAAGGGAGCAGGCGAGCTTAACGGTGCCCCATGCCGACCACGGCCAGATAGTCGGCGCGCCCCGGTGGGACGCGCCGCTTTTGTCACTGCTTCATCTGGCCGCCCGGATTTCCCATCGCGCCGCCCGTGCTCATCCCGCCGGCCGGCGGTGCTGCTCCCTGGCCGCTCTGGATATTGGAGAGGCTCTGGGCGTTGAGCTGGTCCGCGGAGTGGTCGGCCGCGCTGGCCCGCCCGCTTCCCCCGCGCGCCATGGCGCCGCGCGACCCGGAGTGCTCCGAGGCCGTGTGCGTCCGGCGATGGCGGGGGGTCGTGCCCATCGTGGAATGGTCGGTCTCGCCGGCGGCACCCGCTCCCTGACTCATCCCCGGACCTGCGGACATGTCGTTCTTGGCGGGACTGCCGGGATTGCCGGCGTTCGGCGTGGTGCCGGTGTTCGACTGGGCCAACGCGGGGCTGGCGGCCAGCGCGAGCGCGGCCGCGAGAATTGTGAGGCGTGTAGACATATCGTACTCCCTTGATGCAGTACGGCGTGAACGCGGAGAGTGCGGGCCGGCCCGTGCGTGGACCGGTCCCGGAAGAGATATGGCGCACCCATCCCGTTCGCCAACGCAGCACGGCGGTAGGCAGTTTCGCCAAGAAGGCGATACGGACCACGCTGTGTCTTGCGGGCACCACTCCTCTGCGCCAAGACAAGGCATGACCGAGGGAACGGGAACGCTCGTCCGATGTGCCTGGGCCGAGGGCAGCGAAATGGAGCGCGCCTATCACGACGCCGAATGGGGCGTCCCGCTGCATGACGACCGCCGCCTGTTCGAGATGCTGACTCTGGAGGGCGCGCAGGCCGGTCTTTCCTGGCGGCAGGTTCTCGCGCGACGCGAGCATTATCGGCGGGCCTTCCACGATTTTGACATTTCCCGGGTCGCCGCGATGTCGGACGAGGCAGTGGCCGCCCTGGTCGCGGACCCCGGCCTGATCCGCAACCGCCTCAAGATCGCCTCCGTGCGGGACAACGCGCGCGCGGCGCGGCTGGTGATCGAGGAGGCGGGCAGCCTGGACGCCTATCTCTGGTCCTTCGTCGGCGGCCGCCCGCTCGTCAATCGCCCGGCGACCCGCGAGGAGGTGCCGGCCCGGACCGAACTCTCGGACGCCATGAGCAAGGCGCTCCGCAAGCGCGGCTTCCGGTTCGTGGGCTCAACGATCTGCTATGCCTTCATGCAGGCGACCGGAATGGTCGACGACCATGTCGTCAGCTGCTTTCGCAGCAACGCCGCGTAGCGGGCAAGGAGGAGCAATGCGCCAGGCGCTCCACAATCTCACCGTCTGCACAGCGGGGACCGGGCTCGTCGAGATCACCGGCGAGGTCACACGCTGGGTCGCCGCCCAGGGGATCGGCGCCGGCCTGCTCACCCTGTTCTGCCGCCACACCTCCGCCTCGCTGCTGATCCAGGAGAACGCCGATCCGGACGTGCAAGCCGACCTCCTCGCCTTCTTCCGCCGCGTCGCCCCGGAAGGTGCCGGCTACGCGCATGACACGGAGGGCCCCGACGATATGCCGGCCCATATCCGCGCCGCCCTCACCCAGACGCAGCTCTGCATTCCCGTGGCGAACGGCCGGACCGTGCTCGGCACCTGGCAGGGGATCTACCTGTTCGAGCACCGTGCGGCGCCCCACCGTCGCGAAGTCGTCATGCATTTGATCGGCGATCGTGCAGCATGATTGCCCGCGGCCCAGGCGGATAATCGGCCGCGGATCTAAGCGCTCGGCCGCTGCGCCCGTCTTTCGGGCCCGGCTCGGATTCGATTCGTTGCCGCGCATCCAAAAACCTCGCTATAGTCTCGGCTTATATAACGAGACGGCGCCATGTCGAACGAAGGCACGCGCAAACTCGCCGCGATTATGATCGCTGATATCGCTGGCTACACCCGCCTCATGGGAGCCGACGAGAGGGGCACCCATGTTCGGGTGCAGCGCCTGTTCCGTGAGCTGATCGATCCGACGATCACCGAGCATCGTGGGCGACTGATCAAGACCGGCGGGGACGGCTTTCTCGCCATGTTCGACAGTCCGGTCGAAGCGGTGCGCTGCGCGATCGTAATCCAGCAGAGCATGGTCGGCCAAAATCTCGAGCTGCCCGCCGCCCAGTGGATCCGGTTCCGGATCGGCGTCAATCTCGGTGACGTCATTGTCGAGGCGGATGATATTTATGGCGAGGGCGTCAACGTCGCCGCCCGGCTGGAGCAGCTCGCGGAGCCCGGTAACATCTATATTTCAGGCGGCGTGTACGAGCAGATCCGGTACAAGCTGGTCTGCGGCTATCAGTCGCTCGGCGATCGGAAGGTCAAGAACATCGTTGACCCGGTGCCGATCTACCGGGTCCTGCCGGATCCGGCGGCGCTCGCGAGAGCGGCGCGGGGCGGCAGGACGCGCCTGGGCCTGCTTGGCGCGGCGGCGATCATCGTGGCCGGTATCGGCGGCGGCGGATGGTATGTCTGGAACCGCGCGAGCGAGCAGCCCCGGCCGGCGATCGCCGCGGCGACGCAAGCGCCCGCTCAGCCGGCGGCGCCACTCGCCGTCCCGTCCCCCGGCGTCGTGCCGGACCGACGCGCGGATGCTCCGGCATCGAGACCGGAAGCCCTGGCCCGCCTCGCCGCTGGTAATCCTGCCTCGCCTCCCACCGCTCCGCAGCCCGCGCCCGCCGCCCCAATGCAGGCCTTGGCCGTCACCCCGCAACCCCCGGCAAAGCAGCCCAATTCCGCTCCCACCGCCGCCGAGCCCGAGATGATCGGCGTCGCCGGCGGCACGTTCCGGATGGGCAGCGCCGATGACCCTTCGGAGCAGCCGGTCCACAGCGTGACGGTGCAATCTTTCCTGATCGCAAAATATCCAGTGACCGTCCGACAATGGCGCGCCTGCGTGGCAGCAAAGGCCTGCGCATTCGTCCCGAACGGCGGCGACGATGCGCCGGTCAACAACGTGAGCTGGACCGACGCTCGGCAATTCGCCGACTGGCTTTCTCAGACCACGCAGCGCCACTATCGCCTGCCCAGCGAAGCCGAATGGGAGTACGCGGCGCGCGGTGGCACCGAAACCCGATACTGGTGGGGCAACGCGATGAAACCGGGTCTTGCCGCCTGCAAGGGATGCGGCGGGCCACAGGATGAGGTCCAGCCGACGAAAGTCGGCGCCCTGCCTGCCAATCCGTTCGGCCTCCATGACATCGGCGGCGGTCTCTCGGAATGGGTCGAGGATTGCTGGCACAAGAACTACCGGGGCGCACCGGCCGACGGTTCGGCCTGGCTCGGCACGGACTGTCAGGAGCGCGTGCTGCGCGGCGGGTCCTGGCGCAACGACCCGAGTTACATACGCCCGGCGAGCCGGGACTACTACGACGCGTCCGTGCGCTATCCGACTCACGGCGTGCGCCTGGCACGCTCTCAATGATCGCCAATGATCGCGGAGGAGCTCACATGCCGACACGGCGGTGGATGCTGTCGTCCCTCTTGCAATTCGCGCCGGCAGCGGCCCTCGCGGGCAAGACGCCCGCACCCAGCAACGCGTACCTCTACATCATCTGGCCGACCGACGGCGAACGCATAAAGGGCGCGTTCTGGTGTCGCTTCGGGTTGCGCAACATGGGGGTGACACATGCGGGCGACAGAACGGCGAACACGGGGCATCACCATCTGCTGATCGACGTGGACGAGCAGATCGATCCCAACGAGCCCATCCCCTCCGACAAGAAGCACTTGCACTTTGGCGCGGGCCAAACCGAAGTGCGCCTTGAGCTATCGCCCGGGCCGCACACGCTGCAGCTCGTACTTGGCGACGCGGATCACATCCCGTTCGATCCGCCAGTGGTTTCGCGAAAGATCCGGATCACCGTCATCTGAACGGTTCCGCTCCCGGCGCTCCACGAGCTGCCGCTCAGTCCTTTCCCCGCCGGTCGATCACCCGCCGCGCCTTGCCCATCGACCGCTCGATCGCTCCCGGGGGCTCGATCACCACGCATACGGTCAGTCCGACGAGGCCCTTAATCCGCCCGGTGATCGCCTCGGCCTCCCCCTCCAGTCCGCCGGCCGCAAAGTGTTCCGGGCGCGCCTCGACATGCACCGCCACGTGGTCGAGCCGGCCCTCGCGCGTCAGCCGGATCTGGTAGTGGCCGGTGACGAGTTCGCTGGTGAGCAACTGTTCCTCGATCTGCGAGGGAAACAGGTTCACCCCGCGCACGATCAGCATGTCGTCGGAGCGGCCCGTCACCTTCTCCATCCGCCGCATGGTGCGCGCCGTGCCGGGCAGCAGGCGGGTCAGGTCGCGCGTGCGATAGCGGATCACCGGCATCGCCTGCTTGGTCAGCGAGGTAAACACCAGCTCGCCCCGCTCGCCCTCCGGCAGCACCGCGCCGGTATCCGGGTCGATGACCTCGGGGAAGAAGTGGTCCTCCCAGATGTGCAGCCCGTCCTTGGTCTCGACGCATTCCTGCGCGACACCCGGACCCATCACCTCCGACAAGCCGTAGATGTCGACCGCGTCGAGAGCGAACCCGGCTTCGATCTCCGCCCGCATCGCGTTGGTCCAGGGCTCGGCGCCGAGGATCGCGATGCGGAGCGAGGTGGCGCGCGGGTCCATGCCGCGGGCGCGGAACTCGTCGAGGATCGCCAGCAGGTAGCTC
Organism: uncultured Alphaproteobacteria bacterium; assembly: GCA_963795435.1. Lineage (GTDB taxonomy): Bacteria > Pseudomonadota > Alphaproteobacteria > Acetobacterales > Acetobacteraceae > JAFKFI01. The sequence goes on along the minus strand of CAWCHV010000002.1, from coordinate 156,593 downwards.
GGCGTCACCGTGATGATCTCGGGTGAGAAGTCCTGAATGAGCTGCACCTGCCGCTCGGTCTGGCCGCCGGAGACCGGGATCACCGTGCAGCCCAGCCGCTCCACCCCGTAATGGACCCCGAGCCCGCCGGTGAACAGGCCGTAGCCGTACGCGTTGTGTACCTTCATCCCCGGCCGTCCGCCGGCGGCGTAAATCGAGCGCGCCATCAGCCCCGCCCAGACCTCCAAATCCGCCTGCGTGTAACCCGCCACAACAGGCTTGCCGGTGGTCCCGGAGGAGGCGTGAATCCGGGCGATCTTTTCCTGGGAGACGGCGAACAGGCCGAACGGGTAGTTCTCTCGCAGGTCGTGCTTGGCGGTGAAAGGGAATCTCGCGATATCCGCAAGGTCGCGAAAATCCGACGGATGCACGCCGGCGCCGTCGAACGCTGCCCGGTAGTGCGGCACGTTCTCGTAGGCGTGCCGCAAGGTCCAGGCAAGACGTTCGCGTTGCAGGGCGGCGATCTCGTCGCGCGAGGCCGTCTCGATCGCATCGAGGCCCGCCGGCATGGTCATTTTCCCCCGCCGAAGAATTTTGTCCCGAGCGAGCGCGTGTGGCCGCGAAACTCCGCCACCACCGCGCCGTCATCCGCCGTCACCCGCACGTCGTAGAGACCGGTGCGCCCCGCCCTCGCCCGCTCGACCGCCTCGGCGGTGAGGCGCTCGCCGTGCTTGCCGGGCCGTAGGAAGGTGATCGCGCCCTGCTGTGCCACCGCGCGCTCGCCGTGGCTGTTGGACGCGAACGCCATCGCACTGTCGGCGAGCGCGAAGATGAAGCCGCCGTGGCAGATGCCGAGGCCGTTCACCATCGCGTCGCCGACGCGCATCGAAAGGCGGGCGCGCCCCGGCCCAACGTGGTCGAGCACCATGCCAAGCCCCGGGCTGGCGCGGTCGTCCGCCCACATCACCTCGGCGCACGCCTCGGCCAGCGCCTGCAGATCGGCAGGATTCGTCACCCCGCGCGTCCCCGGAAGACGGGCTTGCGCTTCTCCAGAAAGGCCTTCACGCCCTCGGCGTAATCCGCCGTCCGGCCGGCCTCGCGCTGCAGGTCGCGCTCCAGATCGAGCTGCGCGTCCAGGCTGTTGCCGCTCGACTGATTGAGCGCTCGCTTGGTCAGCGCGAGCGCCTCGGTCGCCTGCGTCGCGAGATGCGCGGCCAGGGTTTCCGCTTCGCCCGCCAGCTTGTCGTCGTCGACCGCCTTCCAGATCATGCCCCAGGCCTCGGCCGTCTCCGCCGGCACGGGCTCGGTGAGCATCGCCAGTGCTCGGGCCCGCGCGTCCCCGATCGACCGGGGCAGGAAATAGCTGTTGCCGGAATCGGGGATCAGGCCGATCCGGCCGAACACCTGGATGAAGCTCGCCGACCGCGCCGCCAGCGCGATGTCGCACGCCAGCGCGAAACCCGCCCCGGCCCCCGCGGCGACCCCGTTGACCGCGCAGACCACCGGCACCGGCAAATCGCGGATTCGGCGCACGATGCGATGGTGATAGGCGTCGGCCAATCGCCCGAGATCGGGCGGCCCGTCCGGCCCCGGCATCAAGGACGGGCTCAGCTCCTGCCCGGCGCAGAAGCCGCGCCCCTCGCCGGTGAGCAACACGGCGCGACACGTCGTGTCGTCGCGCGCCGCGTCGAGCGCCGCGATCAGCGCCCCCATCATTTCCTCGGTCAGAGAGTTGAGCTTATCCGGCCGGTTGAGCATGAGCTTGCGCCAGCCCGCACGCTGCTCGACCCTGATGGTTTCCGACATGCTGCCTCCGCTCCGGCCAAACCGAGGACAGTCTAGGACCGGGACGCAGCCGAATGACAAGCGTGAGGCGCTCCGTCCCGTACGCGGGACGGAGCGCCGCGACAGATCAACGAGTCTGCGTCCCCGAACTGCTGGTTCCGCCGTGCGCGGCATTGGGCGCGCTCATGCTGCCCGACGAGCCGACGCCGCCGGAACCCATCGAGCCCCCCGAACTGCCATTGGCCGAGCCTCCCGCGGTGCCAAGCGCCGTGACGGCGGTGAGGGAATCCGGGTTGATGATCATCATGACCGGATGTCCGTCCTTGTCGTCCGCCCGGACGAGGAATGATTCCGGCATGATCTTCACGTTCTTGAAGCCGGACTGCTCAAGCTCGGACTTCATCCGCTGCGCGATCGGACTGGTGGTCATGCCGGCTGACGACGATGACGACGATGGGGATGAGGGAGACGAACCTGGGCTGGTCGCGCCGCCGGTCGCGGCGCCCATGTTCGACCCCGTGTTCGGGTTCGTGGTGCTGGATGTTTGCGCCGCGGCAGGCAGCGCGAGAGCAAGGGCGACCGTCGCCCCGGCGACAACGAGTGATTTCATGTGGACTTTCTCCCTGGCGCCACGTGGCGCTCTTTCAGAACCGGGCACGTTATGTCGGGTTCCGACGCTCCGCGTTTCGTGGTCGCCACCGTGCCATCACTCGGCACGCATCTTGGGCTAGGATGTAGCGTTCTGGTTGATGGAACTCCGCTCTGGAGGGGTGCGCTACATGGATATCGGTCTCGGGCCCGACGCCCTCACGCTCGACAGCCGCTACACGGAATATGATCGGCCCATCCTGCTGAGCGGTATCCACGCCCTGGTGCGTGCACTGCTTGAGCAAGGACGGCTCGACCGCGAGGCGGGCCATCGCACCGCCGGGCTCGTGTCCGGCTATCGCGGCTCGCCGCTCGGCGGCATGGACCAGGAGTTGTGGCGCCGGGAAGACCTGCTCAACGCGCACGACATCCGCTTCCAGCCCGGGCTGAACGAGGATCTCGCCGCGACCATGCTGTTCGGCACGCAGCAGATCGACGCCTTCCCCGGCAAGCGGTACGACGGGGTATTCGGCCTTTGGTACGCAAAAGGCCCTGGCGTGGACCGCAGCGGCGACGCGCTGCACTGCGCCACCATGTTCGGCACCGCCCCGCTCGGCGGCGTGCTCGCGGTCGCGGGTGACGACCACGCGGCGCAATCCTCCACCTACCCGCACCAGACCGATCAGTTCTTCCAGGCCCTGATGATGCCGGTGCTGGCGCCATCGGGCGTCGCCGACATCCTTGATTTCGCGTTGGCCGGCATCGCGCTGTCCCGGTTCTGCGGCCTCTGGGTCGCGATGAAGACCATCGCCGACGTGGTCGAGCAGCACGCCACCATCACGGTCCCGTCGGCGCGCGGGGTTGTCCTCCCCGAGATCGTGCTCCCCGCGCACGGGCTGAACATCGACCACACGCTGCAATTTCCCGCCCAGCGCGCCGAACTCGAGCGGCGCGTGCTGGAGGAACGGCTGCCGGCGGCTCTCGCCTGGGTGCGGGCCAACGGCCTCGATCGGCTGGTGCGCCCCGGCGGCGAGGCGCCGGTCGGCCTCGTCACGGTCGGCAAGGCGCACACCGACGCGATGCACGCGCTGGCCATGCTCGGCCTGGAGCGTGATCCGCGAATCGCGGTTTACAAGATCGGCCTCTCCTGGCCGATCGAGAGCGAAGGTCTTGTCCGGTTTGCCCGCGGCAGGCGCGCGCTGCTGGTCGTCGAGGAGAAGCGCGCCTTCGTGGAGACCCAGATCCGCGACGCGCTCTACGGCATGGCGGCCGATGCACGCCCCGCCATCGCCGGCAAGATCGGCCTCGACGGTTCGCCGCTGCTCACGCCTTTGATGGAATTCACCCCGGAGATCGTCGCGGCCGGGATCGCGCGCTTCCTCCGCGCCACCGGCATCGAGGTGGCCGATCCGCCGGTTGCGGCGCCGACCGAGCGACCCGCCGGGCTGCTGCGCCGGGCGCCCGCCTTCTGCGCCGGCTGTCCGCACGGCACCTCGACCAAGGTGCCCGAGGGCAGCTTCGCCACCGCCGGCATCGGTTGCCATTTCCTCGCGCTGACCGAAGACGACACCACCCGGACCTTCACGCATATGGGCGGCGAGGGCGCGCCTTGGATCGGCCTCGCGCCGTTCACCGACACGCCGCATGTGTTCGTCAACATGGGCGACGGCACCTACCAGCACTCGGGCCTGCTGGCGATCCGCCAGGCGGTCGCGGCCCGCGCCCGCGTCACCTTCAAGATCCTGTTCAACGACGCCGTGGCGATGACCGGCGGCCAGCCCGCCGAGGGCGCACCGAACGTGCCGCAGATCGCCGCGCAAGTCGCCGCCGAGGGCGTGAAGTCGATCGCCGTCGTCGCGGACGAGGCGGAGCGGCTGCCGCCCGCCTCCGCCCTACCCGCCGGCGCCACGCGCGACCAGCGCGACAATCTCGATGCGGTGCAGCGCCGGCTGCGCGAGACCGACGGCGTCTCGGTCATCATCTACGATCAGGTCTGCGCCACGGAAAAGCGCCGCCGCCGCAAGCGGGGGACGATGGCGCAGCCCGTCCGCAGCGTGCAGATCAACGCCGACGTCTGCGAGAATTGCGGCGACTGCTCGGTGCAGTCGAGCTGCATCGCGATCGAACCGGTCGAGACCGAGCTCGGCCGCAAGCGCCGCATCAACCCGACGAGCTGCAACGTCGACCTCTCCTGCCTTAAGGGTTTCTGCCCGAGCTTTGTGACTGTAGCCGGGCCGCCGCGCGCGCCGGAGGCCGATCCGCGCTGGCAGGAGCAGGAGGGGACGCTGGCCGCCGGCCTGCCGCAGCCCGCGATCCAGCACGGTCGCTCGCCGTGGCGCGGCGTGTTCGCCGGGATCGGCGGCGGCGGCATCGTCACCACCGGCGCGATCGTCGCCCAGGCGGCGCAGCTCGACGGCCGCAACGTGACGACGCTCGACCACACCGGGCTCGCGCAGAAGAACGGCGCGGTCATTTCCCACGTCCAGGTCGGCGAGCCGGGCAAGCTCGACGTGGTGCGAATCCCGCGCGGCACCGCCGACCTCATGCTCGCGGCCGATCTCGCCGTCGCCGCCGGTCCCGGCATTCTGGAGGCGTGCCGCGCCGATGCCGCCGTGATCGGCAATCTCGATCTCGCCGCCCCCGCGGGCTTCAAGCATGACGCCTGGCTCAAGATCGACGCCGGGCTGCATCGCCGGACCATCGAGCGCGCCACGTCAGGCGGCAGCCCCACCTGGCTGCACGCGGCGGCGCTGGCCGAGCATCTGTTCGGCAACGCCCAGGCGATGAACACGCTGATGCTGGGGCTCGCCTGGCAGCGCGGGCTGGTGCCGATTTCGGAGGCGGCGCTGCTGCGCTCGATCGAGCTCAACGGCGCCGCCGTGAAGCTGAACCGGCGCGCGTTCCTGTGGGGCCGCATCCTCGCCGCGCATCCCGAGAAGGCGGATGAAATCCTCTCCGGCGCCGCACCAGACGCACCGCCGGATCTGCCGACCATGATCGCGCGCCGGGCCGCGTCGCTCGCGCGCTATCAGAATGAGGCCTACGCACGGGACTATCGCGCCAAGATGGATGCCGTCATCGCGCGCGAAACAGAAGTATTCGGCCAGCCGGGCCGCCTCTCCCGCGCCGCCGCCGAGGGTTGGTTCCGCGTGCTCGGCTACAAGGACGAATACGAGGTCGCCCGCCTGCACGCCGAGGCCGACTATCGCCGCGCCGAAAAACCGGTGTTCCATCTCGCCCCGCCGCTGGTGACGCGCATCGACCCAGCCACCGGCCGCCGCCGCAAGATCGCCATTCCGGGATGGCTCGCCTTGCCGCTGTTCCGCGTGCTGCGGCATGGCAAGCTGCTGCGCGGTACCCCGTTCGACCCGTTAGGCCGGCAAGAGGACCGGCGGGCCGAGCGCGCCATGATCGAGACCTACGCCGCCGACATGCGCGAGGTTTTGGCGGCCCTAACGCCCGACGCGCTGGACACCGCCGTCGCCCTGGCCGAACTTCCCGATAGCGTCCGCGGCTTCGGTCCGGTCAAGCTCGCGAACTGGCGCCGCGCGCAGGAACGCCGCACCGCGCTGCTTGCCCGCTTGAACCAGCGAGAACCAGTCGCGGTCGCCGCCGAATAAGGGAGATGATCATGCTGGATTACGCCGGAGCCGACATGCTGGTCGTCGACATGGCGCGGAAATTCGCCGGGGAACGCCTTGCCCCCGGTGCGGCTGCGCGCGAGAAGGCCCGAAGCATCGAGCCCGAGATCATCCGCGAGCTGGGCGAACTGGGCTTCCTCGGCGCCACCACATCGGCGCAATGGGGTGGCTCGGAGCTCGACCCGGTCAGCTATGCTCTCGCTCTGGAGGAAATCGCCGCCGGCGACGGCTCGGTCTCCACCTTGGTCAGCGTGCACAACTCTCCGACCTGCGTCGTGCTGGAAAAGTTCGGCACCGACGCGCAAAAGGACCGCTGGCTTCGGCCGCTGGCGAGCGGCGAGCATGTCGGCTCCTTCGCGCTTACCGAGCCGCAGGCGGGCTCCGACGCGTCCAACCTGCGCACCCGCGCGGTCAAGCGCGGCGACCGCTACGTGATCGACGGCGCCAAGCAGTTCATCTCGAGCGGCGGCATCAAGGGCAGCACGGTGCTGTTCGCCGTCACCGATCCCTCCGCCGGCAAGCGAGGGCTTTCCGCCTTTGTCGTCGCCAAGGACACGCCGGGCTACGTGGTGGCGCGCGTCGAGGAAAAACTCGGGCAGAAGGCGTCCGAGACCTGCGCACTATCGTTCGAGGCGATGGAGGTTCCCGAGGACCAGCGCATCGGCGCCGAGGGGGAGGGCTACAAGATCGCGCTCTCCACACTCGAATCGGGCCGCATCGGCATCGCCGCCCAGAGCGTCGGCATCGCGCGCGCCGCACTCGACTACGCGATCGGCTACGCGAGGGATCGCACCGCGTTCGGCCAACCGATCATCGACCACCAGGCGGTCGGCTTCCGGCTGGTCGAGGCCAAGACGCGCCTGGAGGCCGCACGGCAGCTCGTGCTGCACGCCGCGCGCCTGAAGGCGGCTGGCACGCCCGCGCTGGAGGCCGCTTGCATGGCCAAGCTGTTCGCCTCCGAGGCGTCGGAGGCGGTCTGCACCGCCGCGATCCAGACGCTCGGCGGCTACGGCTATCTCGCCGATTATCCGGTGGAGCGATGCTACCGCGACCAGCGCGTCTGCCAGATCTACGAGGGCACGTCCGACGTGCAGAAGATCATCTTGCAGCGGATGCTTTGACGGACGCGAGGTCAGCCGCCGTCAGCGTTGAAACAGCAGCGGCAGCGAGCGGGGCGGCGGGGTTCTGGGTTCGGCCGGCGGGGCCGGACGCCCCCAGGCCGACGGGCGCGCGGCGGGGGGTGGCGCGGGAGCCGGTGCCGGGGGCTGGGCCGCGGGGACGGGTTTCGGCCGCGGCGGCTCTCCCCAGGGGGGATAACAAGGGGTCGGCTGCCAGTAGGTGGGCCTTTCGGGCGACGGTGCTGGGAGCGCGGTCCTCGCCGCCGCCGGCCGGGCCGGACGGAGCGGCTTGGGCCGGCGCGGCCTGGGCGGCAGGCGTAGCACCTCGGGCAGCGGGTCGGTGGAGAGCTTCCGCCAGAGCGGCCGCAAGAGCCGCCCGGCCTGTGGCGCGGCGGCGAGGAGCGCCCGCATCTCGGGATCGTCGAGCAGCGCCTGCAAGTGGCCGTAAAGCGGCACCCGAAAAACCGTCAGCAGCACCGGCCCCCTCGGAATGCCGGGCGGCCGGCGCTCTGATTTCGGGCGTTTGGGTGCCGGAGGGTCGGCTGTCGAGCGCTCGGAGACCGGGCGCGGCGCCCGCGGCGCGGCGGGCAGCTTGCCGGCGGCGAACCGCGCATGCAGGGCGGCGAGCCGCCGCTGGATGCCCGAGAGATAGTTCCACAGCAGGATCGAGAGCGGCCCCAGCTCGTGCCGCCGCCCGATGCCCTCGCCCACCGCCCGCTTCACCATCTCGACGAAGAGGGAGAAGCGGGGGATGAAGCCGATTGGGGGTGAGGGTGAGGCAACGGCGGACATGGGGAGAGCATAGAGTTAGTTAATCATAATGTCAACCGGAGATCGGCGTAGGGCGGACGTCAGTCCGCCACCCTCGCAACCCAGCTACGCGGTCGTCGCCTCCGGCACGCCCAATTCTTCCACCATCCGCTCGCGCATGACGAATTTCTGCATCTTGCCCGTCACGGTCATCGGGAACTCGTCGACGAAGCGGATGTGGCGCGGCACCTTGTAGTGCGCGATCTGATCGCGGCAGAAGGCCCGCACCTCGTCCTCGCTCAGCGCCTCGCCCGCGCGGGGCTTGATCCAGGCGCACAACTCCTCGCCGAACCGCTCGTCGGGGACGCCGAACACCTGCACCTCCTCGATCTTGGGATGCTGGTAGAGGAATTCCTCGACCTCGCGCGGATAGACGTTCTCGCCGCCGCGAATCACCATGTCCTTGATGCGGCCGACGATGTTGCAGAAGCCCTCCTCGTCGATCACGGCGAGATCGCCGGTGTGCATCCAGCGCGCCTGGTCGATCGCCTGGGAGGTCAGCGCCTCGTCGCTCCAGTAGCCGCGCATCACCGAGTAGCCGCGCGTGCACAATTCGCCCCGCTCGCCGCGCGGCACGATGCGTCCGTCCATGTCCACGATCTTGACCTCGACATGCGGCAGCACGCGCCCGACCGTCGAGACGCGGCGTTCGAGCGGATCGTCGGTGGCGCTCTGGAAGCTCACCGGGCTGGTCTCGGTCATCCCGTATGCGATGGTGATTTCGCTGGCGTGCATCTCGTCGATCACGCGGCGCATGACCTCGATCGGGCACGGCGCGCCGGCCATGATGCCGGTACGCAGGCTGCTCAGGTCATAGCGGCGGAAATCGGGATGTTGCAGCTCGGCGATGAACATGGTCGGCACGCCATAGAGCCCCGTGCACCGCTCCTCGGCGACGGTCTGCAACACCGCCAGCGGATCGAACCCCTCGCCCGGATAGACCATCGCCGCGCCGTGGGTCACGCAGGCCAGATTGCCGAGCACCATGCCGAAGCAATGATACAGCGGCACCGGGATGCAGATGCCGTCCTTTTCCGTCAGCCGCATCGCCTCGCCGATGAAGAAGCCGTTGTTCAGGATGTTGTGGTGCGTGAGCGTCGCGCCTTTGGGTGCGCCCGTGGTGCCCGAAGTGAACTGGATGTTGATCGCGTCGTCGAATTGCAGCGTTCCAGACAGCTCCGCGAGCCGCGTGCGCTCGCTAGCGCCGCCCGCTGCGTACACGCTGTCGAACGGGGTGGCGCCTGGCGCGGTCTCCGGGCCGATCTGGATCACCGTCCGCAGGTCCGGCAGCTTGGCAGCCGCGAGTTCGCCCGGCAGGCTGGTCCGCAACTCCGGCGCGAGCGTGTTCAGCATCCCGATATAGTCGCTGGTCTTGAACGCGGTCGCGGTAATCAGCGCGCGGCAACCGACCTTGTTCAGCGCGTATTCCAGCTCGGCCAGCCGATAGGCCGGGTTGATGTTGACCAGGACGAGCCCGGTTTTCGCGGTGGCGAATTGCGTCACCACCCACTCGGAGTTGTTCGGCGACCAGATGCCGATGCGGTCCCCCGGCGTCAAGCCCAGCGCCAGAAGGCCGGCGGCCAGCGCCTCCACCTTGCGGCCAAGCTCGCCATAGGGCCAGCGCACCCCTTGCTGGCGCACGATCAGCCCCGGCCGGTCGCTCCATCGCGCGACGGTGCGGTCGAAATTGGCGCCGATGGTCTCTCCCAACAGCGGCTGCTCGCTCGCGCCATGCACATAGCTCAGGGCCGGATCGCTCATCGAAGTCTCCTCGCGCGAGGCATCGCTCTTTGACTTGGCGGGACGGACGGGATCGGCGATGCTCTGGCCGCACGATAGGTCATTGCCGAAGGATCTGACCAGCGCATGGCGCCGCTCCCGAACCGGCTTCCGGGCCTCGATTTCGACCTCGGCGAGACCGCCGACATGCTGCGCGGGCAGGTCGAGGCTTTTGCCGCCGACGAGATCGTGCCGCGCGCCGCCGCCATCGACCGCGAGAACGATTTTCCGGCCGACCTCTGGCGCAAGATGGGCGCGCTCGGCGTGCTGGGCATCACCGTCGAGGAGGAGTACGGCGGCGCCGGCATGGGCTACCTCGAGCACGTCGTGGCGATGGAGGAAATCTCCCGCGCCTCCGCCTCCGTCGGGCTCTCCTATGGCGCGCATTCCAATCTCTGCGTCAACCAGATCCGCCGCAACGGCACGGAGGCGCAGAAGCGGAAGTACTTGCCGCGCCTGATCGCCGGCGAGCATGTCGGTGCCCTGGCGATGTCGGAGCCCGGCGCGGGATCGGACGTGGTGGGAATGCGGACGCGCGCGGAGAAGCGCGGCGACCGCTTCGTGCTCAACGGCTCGAAGATGTGGATCACCAACGGCCCCAACGCAGACGTGCTGGTGGTCTACGCCAAGACCGACCCCGACGCGGGGCCGCGCGGCATCACCGCCTTCCTGATCGAGCGTGGCTTCGAGGGCTTTTCCACCGCGCAGAAGCTCGACAAGCTCGGGATGCGCGGCTCCAACACGTGCGAGCTGGTGTTCCAGGATTGCGAGGTGCCGGAAGAAAACGTGCTTGGCGCGGTCGGGGCCGGCGTCAACATCCTGATGAGCGGATTGGACTACGAGCGCGCCGTGCTGGCGGCCGGGCCGCTCGGCATCATGCAGTCCTGCATGGACGCCGTAATGCCGTATGTCCACGAACGGAAACAGTTCGGCCAGCCGATCGGCGAGTTCCAGCTCATGCAAGGCAAGATCGCCGACATGTACGCCACGATGAACGCTTGCCGCGCCTACGTGTACGCCGTGGCGAAGGCGTGCGACCGAGGCCAGACCACGCGCAAGGACGCCGCCGGCGCGATCCTCTATGCCGCCGAGAAGGCGACCTGGATGGCGCTCGAGGCGATCCAGGCGCTCGGCGGCAACGGCTACATCAACGACTACCCGACCGGCCGGCTGCTGCGCGACGCCAAGCTCTACGAGATCGGCGCCGGCACCAGCGAAATTCGCCGGATGCTGATCGGCCGCGAGCTGTTCCGCGAGACCGCATGACCGTCCTGCGCTCCACCATCGACCCGCGCTCCGAGGAGTTCGCCGCCAACGCCGCCGCCATGCGCGCGCAGATCGAGGATTTGCGCGCGCGTGTCGCCGAGGTGGAACTCGGCGGCGGCGAGGCGGCGCGAAAGCGCCATCTCGGACGCAACAAGCTGTTGCCGCGCGAGCGTGTGCAGGCGCTGATCGACCCAGGCTCGCCCTTCCTCGAACTGTCCCAGCTCGCGGCGTTCGGCATGTATGGCGGCGAAGTCCCGTCAGCGGGCATCGTCACCGGCATCGGGCGCGTCTCGGGGCGGGAATGCGTCGTCGTCGCCAACGATGCCACGGTGAAGGGCGGCACCTACTTCCCGATGACGGTGAAGAAGCATCTGCGCGCGCAGGAGATCGCGCGGATGAACCGGCTGCCCTGCATCTATCTGGTCGATTCCGGCGGCGCCTTCTTGCCGCAGCAGGACGAGATTTTTCCTGATCGCGAGCATTTTGGCCGTATTTTTTTTAATCAGGCGACCATGTCCGCCGAGGGCATTCCGCAGATCGCGGTGGTGATGGGTTCCTGCACGGCGGGCGGCGCCTACGTTCCGGCGATGTCGGACGAGAGCATCATCGTGCGGAACCAGGGCACGATCTTCCTCGCCGGCCCGCCACTGGTGAAAGCGGCGATCGGCGAGGTGGTGACGGCCGAGGAGTTGGGCGGGGCCGACGTGCACGCGCGCACCTCCGGCGTGGTGGACCACTACGCACAGGACGACCGGTACGCGCTGGCGCTGTGCCGCCGCATCGTCGCGGGACTGAACACGGAGAAGCGCCCGAACCTTGAGATGCGTCGGCCGGCCGAGCCGCGCTACGATCCGGCGGAGCTGCACGGCGTGGTGCCGACCAATCTCCGCACGACATACGACGTTCGCGAAGTCATCGCGCGCATCGTCGACGGCAGCGAGCTCGACGAGTTCAAGCGGCTGTACGCAACCACGCTGGTTTGCGGCTTCGCGCATGTCTACGGCTACCCGGTCGGCTTCATCGGCAACAACGGCATCCTGTTCTCCGAAAGCGCGCTGAAGGCGGCGCACTTCATCGAGCTGTGCAGCCAGCGCGACATTCCGCTGGTGTTCCTGCAGAACATCACCGGCTTCATGGTAGGGCGGAAATACGAGGCCGGCGGCATCGCCAAGGATGGCGCCAAGATGGTGACGGCGGTGGCCTCGACCTCGGTGCCGAAATTCACCTTCATCATCGGCGGCAGCTACGGCGCCGGCAATTACGGCATGTGCGGCCGCGCCTACGACCCGCGTTTCCTGTGGATGTGGCCGAATGCCCGCATCTCGGTGATGGGCGGCGAGCAGGCGGCCAGCGTGCTCGCCACCGTCCGCCGCGACAATCTCGACGCGCGCGGGAAATCATGGTCCGCCGAGGAGGAGGAGGAATTCAAGGCGCCGCTGCGCGATCAGTTCGAGCAGCAGGGCCACCCTTACTACGCGACGGCCCGGCTGTGGGATGACGGCGTGATCGACCCGGCGGACACGCGACGGGTACTGAGGTTTGTCCCTGTCGGCCGCGCTCAACGCGCCCATCGCACGAACGCGCTTCGGCGTGTTCAGGATGTAACGGGTAAAAATGTTTTCGTCCCTGCTCATCGCCAATCGCGGCGAGATCGCCTGCCGCATCGCGCGCACCGCGCGGCGCATGGGGATCACCACGATCGCCGTGTATTCGGACGCGGATGCCAACGCGCTGCACGTCGCGGAAGCCGACCGCGCAACGCGGATCGGGCCGGCGGCGGCGCGCGAGAGCTATCTGAGCATCGAGCGCGTCATCGACGCGGCGCGGCGAACCGGCGCGGAGGCGGTGCATCCGGGCTACGGCTTCCTGTCCGAGAACCCCGCCTTCGCAGAGGCCTGCGAGCAGGCCGGGCTGATCTTCGTCGGGCCGCCTGCTTCTGCGATGCGCGCGATGGGCTCGAAATCGGCGGCGAAGGCGCTGATGGAAACCTCCGGCGTGCCGCTGCTGCCCGGCTATCACGGCACCGAGCAGGACCCGGCTTTCCTAGCCAGCGCCGCCTCACGGATCGGCTTTCCCGTAGTCATCAAGGCGGTTTCCGGCGGCGGCGGACGCGGGATGCGCGTGGTGACGGAGCCGGGATCGTTCGCGGCCTCCCTCGCCTCGGCGCGGCAGGAGGCGGCGTCCGCGTTCGGCGACGGGCGGGTGCTGATCGAACGCTATTTGCAACGCCCGCGCCACATCGAAGTGCAGGTTTTCGCGGATACGCATGGCAACGCGGTACATCTGTTCGAGCGCGACTGTTCCGCGCAACGGCGGCATCAGAAGGTGATCGAGGAAGCGCCCGCCCCAGGGCTCGACGCCGAGCGCCGCGCCGCGATGGGCCGCGCCGCCGTCGCCGCGGCGCGGGCGGTAGGCTATGTCGGCGCCGGCACCGTCGAGTTTGTCGCCGATGCCGACGGATTCTTTTTCCTGGAGATGAACACCCGCCTGCAGGTCGAGCATCCCGTCACCGAGATGGTGACGGGCTTCGATCTCGTCGAATGGCAGCTGCGCGTCGCCGCCGGCGAGGCTCTGCCGGCCACCCAGAAAGAAATCCGGCTGCACGGGCACGCCATCGAGGCGCGCATCTACGCCGAGGACCCCGCGCGGGATTTCGCGCCCTCCATCGGCCGGCTGACCGCCTTCCGCACGCCGCCCGAGAGCGCGTCGATACGCATCGACGCCGGCGTTCGGCAGGGCGACACGATCTCCACCCACTACGACGCGATGATCGCCAAGCTGATCTGCCACGGTGCTAACCGCGACGACGCACTCGCCACGTTGCGCGCCGCGCTGACCGCCTGCGACATCGCCGGGGTGACGACGAATATCGACCTACTCGGCCGCATCGCCGCGACCGAAGCGTTCGCGGCGGGCGGGATCGACACCGGCTTCATCGAGCGCCACGCCGACACCCTGCTCGCGCCGCAACCCGCGCCGCCGCTCGCCGCGCTCGCCGCCGCCGCGCTCGGCGTGCTGACCGACGAAGCGGAGCAATCGTCGCGGGTGGCCGCCGCCTCGGGCGATCCGTGGTCGCCGTGGCAGGCGCGCGACGGCTGGTGGCTGAATGCGGCGCCGGAGCGCGTGCTGCGTTTCGCGGCCGACGCGGCCGATTTCCCGGTCCGGCTGCGCCGCGCGGGCGATGCGTGGCGGATCACGGCCGACGACCGATCCGTCATCGCCCGAGCGTCGCGCCTGCCCGATGGGCGACTTGCGATCGACCTTGACGGCACCCGCGAGCACGCCGACGTGGAGCGCACCGAGCAGAGCGTGACGGTCCGGCTGCGCGGCGAGACCTGGCGCTTCCGCCTGCCGGACCCGGTTGCCGCAGCCGAGGAAGAGTCCGGCGCGGGCGGACGGCTCGTCGCTCCGATCCCCGGCCAAGTCACGGAAATCCTCGCCGAGCCTGGCCAGCAGGTAAAACGCGGCGACGTCCTGGTGATCCTGGAGGCGATGAAGACCGTATTCCGCCTCGCGGCCCAGGCGGACGGCACGGTGGACAGCGTGCCCTGCCGGGCGGGCGAGACGGTGGAGGAAGGTCAACTGCTCGTCAGCTTCGCGGAGGTCGAAGCGCAGCCCGGCTGATCAGGGCTGGATCACCAACTGGGTCTGCGTGACAAGCGCCACCAGCTTGCCCTGCGCGGTGGTGATCCGGGTCTGCCAGACCTGGGTTCGCCGGCCGCGATGCAGCGGCGTGGCCTCGCCCGTCACCTCCGTGCCGGCGGGGGCTGGGGCCATGAAGTTGGTCTTGCTCTCGATCGTGGTGGTACCCGCGCCGTCCGGCAGGTTGAGGAACGTTCCCGCCGCGCCGAGCGTGTCGGCAAAGGCCATGATCGCGCCGCCATGCAACACGGCCGGGCGAGTGCAGAGATCCTCCCGCACCATCATCGTCGCCCGCACGAGGTCGGGTGCCGCATCGGTGAACGTGATGCCGAGCAGGCGTGCGAACGGCAGTATGTTGTCGTTCAGCCGGGCGAGCGCGTCCATCATTGCCTCCGTGTCCCCGGCCATTGTCCACGCACCGTCATGCTCCGGCAACCCGAACCCCTCGGGCGGCTCGCGCGTTAACCAGCGGGGGACAAGAAGGGACGCCTGCGATGAAATCCGCCGCCATCCTCCCTGCCCTCTTTCTGGCATTCGCCGGCGTGGCCCTTGCCCCGGCCAGCTTCGCGCAAACCGCCCCACCGCTCTCCTATGTCCAGCCCCTGAGCCCGCAATCGGTGCAGGCGGTGCAAGATCGGCTGCGTCAAGCGGGCGCGTATACCGGCAATGTCGACGGCATCTGGGGCGCGGACAGCGAGGCAGCGCTACAGCACTTCCAGCAGACGCATCAGCTCCAAGTCACCGGCCAGATGAACCAGGCGACGGCGGCGACGCTCGGGATCGATCCCGGAACCCTTCTCGCCGCCGCGCAACCGGCGCCGACCGCCCCGCCCCCTCCGGCGGGCGAGACGCTACGCTCACAATCGATCCGCGCCATCCAGAGTCGCCTTCGCGCACTCAATTTCTACAATGGCGCCGTGGATGGCGTCTGGGGTCAGAGCACGCAGGCGGCGATCGAGCGGTTCCAGCAGGGCCGTGGCCTTCAGCCGAACGGGCAGCTCAACCCGGCGACCGTCTCGGCGATGGGGCTGTCGCCGGACGTGCTTTCCTACCGCTAGCCGCCCCAGCTCCGCAGGAGCGCGCTCGTCGGCTCATCGGCTGGAAACAGCGTCTCGATGCGGATCCCCTGAAGGGTTACGTCCCGTGGCGTCCCGAGGGTGGCGATGGTGGTGAACAGGCGTATCGAGGTGCCGCCCTTCCGGAATTGCACCGGCAGGACCGGCAGCGGCGCCTCCTCGATCAGCGGCGCGCGCGAGAGGTTGGGCACGTCGGGGTAGGCCAGCAGCCGGGCGAGCAGCGCGTCGGCATCGGCCGAGGGATCGGCGAAGGCGTCGGCCTGCACGTCGCGGAGGAAGTACAGCGCGACCTCCTGCCAGTTTTCTATCAACGGCCGCCAGCCCTGCGGAGAGAGCAGCACGTCCGCGAGGTTGACGGGTCCGTCCGGCGGCTCGGCGGTGCCATTCAGAAATGATGTCAGCATCGCCGCACCCCGGTTGGCGCGCAGCAGGTTCCAGCTGCGGTCCACCACCAGCGCGGGATACGGCTCGTGGTGCCGCAGCATGTGGTCGAGCGCCGACTGCACGACTGCCAGTTGCGGCGCGTCGAGCGGGGACTCGCGCCAGGCCGGCGCGAATCCGGCGGCGAGCAGCAGCGCGTTCTGCTGGCGCAACGGCAACCCGAGGGTCGCGCCGAGGCGCAGCACCATCTCCCGGCTTGGCGCAGCCCGGCCGGATTCGAGGAAGCTCAGATGGCGCTGCGAGGTGTCGGCCTCCAGCGCCAGATCGAGCTGCGACAGGGCACGCCGCTCGCGCCACCAGCGCAGCCGCGTCCCGAAGCTGTTGGCCGGCTTGTTCATGGCGCCAGCCTGTCGCGCCAGGCCCGTCTCGGCAACCCCGCTTGCATTCCCTCCGCTTGCTTTCTCTGGGCCGAACTCGGAACCTGTCCGATGTGAGCAGCGGGAGGGAATGGATGGCTCAGTTCAAACATGATCACGTGCACCTGCGCAGCCCCGACCCCGAGAGCACCGCGCAATACTACGAAAGGATGTTCGGCGCCGAGGTGATCCGCTCCACCCAGGCCGACGGCTCGGCCCGCGTCGACCTCAATTTGGGCGGCCTCTCGGTGTTCATCGCCCCGGTCCGCGATGGCCATGCCGCGCCGCCGCCCACCCCGCCGTATCTCGGCCTCGAACATCTCGGGCTGACCGTCAGCGGGATCGACGCGGCGTTGGCCGAGCTGAGGGCCAAAGGCGCCGAATTCACGATGGAGCCGACCACGATTCGCCCCGGCGTGCGGATCGCGTTCCTGCGCGGGCCGCAGAACGTCAGCATCGAGCTTGTGGATCGCGGCGCGGCCTGACCGTCAAGGTTTCGACTTGACCGTCTGGATCACCTCGAAGCCCTCGAACTCGGGATGGCCGAGATAGAGCGGCTTGTTCTGCCCGGCGCCGCGGTGCGCCGCACGGAACGCCTCCGACGTGGTCCACGCCTCGAAATCGGCGTGGCTTCGCCAGATCGTGTGCGAGGAATACAACACGTGGTCCTCGCGCTCGGGTCCGCGTAGCAGGTGGAACTCGACGAAGCCGGGAACCCCATGCAAGTGCGTGTCGCGTGAGGTCCAGACGGTCTCGAAGTCCTTCTCGGCGCCGGGCGCCACCTTGAAGCGGTTCATCGCGATATACATGCCGGGGCCTCCAGATGTTCGGGTCAGGACGGACGGTTCCCATTTCCCGGCGGGAATGCAAGCCGGCGTTTCGCCAAACAGCTCCCAGAGCGGGAGATCTGACGGGCTGATCGAGGCCGAGACCGTCCAGATCGGCGGCCGCGGTCGGATCTTCGCCTACCGAGCGGTCGGTCCCCGTCCGTCATGCCGCGCTCACGTCCGCTTGTGCGGGCGCGTCATCCTTGCGACCACTCGTTGCATCCGATAAGCTTCCCGGACACTTCCGAACATTGGGCGCGCACATGGGGCACCGCTTCGAGACGCTCGGCAACGCGTCCGTGATGGTATTCGACGGCGATCGTCCGGTCATCGCGACGGACCCGTGGCTGACCGGAACCTGCTATTTCGGCAGCTGGGCGCTCGACCATCCAATCACCGAGGAGCAGATCGGCCGGTTCCAAGCGGCTGACTACATCTGGATTTCGCACGGACATCCGGATCATCTGCACGACGAATTGCTTGCCCTGTTGCCCCGGGGTAAGAAGATCCTTGTGCCCGATCACTACAATGCCGAAATCGCGAGCCATCTGAGAGATCAGAAATTCGACGTCACGGTCCTGCCATACCGCGAATGGTTCCGCGTCTCCGACACGGTTCGCGTGCTTTGCATGGACAACATGAACCAGGACGCGATCCTGGTCATCGAGGCCGGGGACGCGCTCATCATCAACATGAATGATTCGCCGCTCTCCGGCGAACTCGGCTTCCTGCGACGGCTGGTCCGAAAACATCGTCGCGACCAGACCTATTTGCTCGCGCTGTGCTCGGTCGACGCGGACATGTTCAATTTCGTCGATGAGAACGGCCGCTCGCTTGTCGGACCGCCGGAGGAGCGCAAGCGGGGAGCGATCTGGGGCGTCGCCCGAACCGCCGAGCGGGTGGGCGTGGGCAGCTTCTGCTGCTCCTCGTCGCAGCACATCTATGTGCGGGCAAATTCCGTGTGGGCCAACCCCTACCGTATCGGCTGGACCGACATGCAAAGCCACTGGTCCCGCCCCAAGGTCCGTCTCATCGAGCCGTTTGTCACCGTGGATCTCTCGACCGGAAATTACGTTCGGAACCACCCCCTCCAGCAATCGGATACGACCCAGATCACCGGGCAGACCGGCGAGGACGACTGGGGCGCGCGGCTGTCCGAGGCGGAATGGGGGCAGGTCGACGCCTTCGTCCGCCGGTTCGAGATGGCGCGGCGGCACGTCGATTTCGTCGAGTTCACGGTTGGCGGCGAGACGCGCCGCTTCGACATCAACCGGCCGGGCGCGCGGCCGGAGGCGAAACGGCGCGGCGTCGCCTTCATCGTGCCGAAGCAGTCGCTGATGACCACGGTCGAGTATGGATACCTCGACGACCTGCTCATCGGCAATTTCATGAAGGTTCGGCTGGTCAACACGACCCTCTATCCGCGCTTCACCCCGCTCGTCGCCAAGATCGGCGGCAACGCCAAAGTCTATACCCGGGCGCAATATCGCGCCTTCATGTGGCGCTATCTGCTTCGCAATCCGCTGGGCACGATCGAATACCGGCTCGGCATCGAGATGAATTACGTGATCGTGCCCTTCATTCGCTCGTTGGCGGAGAATCTCGGCGTCAAGCGCCCGCTGAAATATTTGTACCGTTCGATGCTCGGCGATCCACTGAAGCGACAGGACGTCGCCGACTGAACAGGATCGCGTCGTTCCCTACCGCCCGCAGAGACAGAGGTCGCCCTTGTCGTCGCTCAATTCCCGGCTTCGGTCGCTCCGCCATCGCGTGCTTGGCCGCGCAATTCAGTCCGTGCCGCCCGCCCGCTGGCCGGCGTGGTGCGGTGATGCATTCGAGATCAAGGTTCCCGCCAATGTCCGCCCGCAACCAGCCTCCACCCCGGAAGGTGGGGCCAACATCAATGTGATCCTGGCATTGCTGGAGCGGACCGCCCGCGTGCCCGGCGCGATCGCCGAGTGCGGCGTGTTCCGCGGCTCGACCTTGATCCCGATCGCGCTGCAGGTGCGGGCCGCCCGGCTCGACAAGCATGTCTTCGGGTTCGAACTCGTTCGAGGGATTCGACAGCACGATCCGCACGGACCTGGAGTTGGGTGGCGCGGCGGACCTGCAGAAGCGCGAGGGCGGGTTCAATCAGACGTCGCTCGGTTATGTCGCTTCGCGGATCGACGCGCTTGGTCTCGACCGGCAGATCACGCTTCTGAAGGGCTATTTCGAACAGACCCTGCCGCAAGCACCAGAGTCGCGCTACAGCTTCGTCCATCTCGACTGCGATATCTACGGATCATACCGCCAGTGTCTCGAATATTTCTATCCCCGCATGACACCGGGCGGGATCATCCTGTTCGACGAGTACAACGACCCGCCGTGGCCGGGGTGCAACAAGGCGATCGACGAATTCCTGACGGACCGCGCGGAGCGGCCTATCCTCATCGAGCGCGACGGCTTCCAGAAATATTACATCGAGAAGGCCGGATAGGCCGGGCGGCCTCTCGCCTCACATCGCCACGGTTTCCAGCGGCGTCGATATGGTCGGCCCAGGCTTGCCGAGGAGGGCGTCGCGCACGTCCCGCCAACTGACGCATGATCCGCCGACCTGGCGCGTGAAGAAGTCGAAGAACTCGTCGAGCCACGCCAGGAACCGCCGCAGATCCTCCTGCGTGCGAACGTACGGCGTATTGCCCGGGACCATCGATGGCGTGTGATAGGTCAGGACGAATACCTTGTGCTCATGCGCCAGCATATGGCGGACCAGGCGTTTCGCCTCGCGGATGGTGATGGCCTCGGGCGTCAGCTTGATCCGCTCGAGGCATCGCAGGCGGGCCATCACCGACGGTACCCGAGTCGTTCCCCCAGCCCGCTAAAGACGACCCGGCGCAGATTGCCTGGGACGCCGGATAGCCGGCCGACGATCGCGGCGGAGCCCGGCATCTCGAGCACGGTTTGCTCGGGATCGATCCAATAGGGCTTGGCCGGCAGCATGGTGTAATCCGGCCCTTCCTGGCCGGCGAAGCTCCAGGCCGGCATCACGCTGCTATCCACGAGATAGCCGAGTTGCTTGAGGATGTCGCCCGTGCGCGGCCCCGCGCCGTAGCGGCCGGCCCGGTATATTCGCGGACGGAGCCCGAACGTATCCTCGATTGCTTCCGTCATCACCCGGATCTTCTCGAATTCGAGCGTGAGCGGCAGGCTGCCGGGATAGGAGTTCCTCGCCGTCACGTCTTCGAGGTAGGGCGGCGTGACCCAGGGATGAAGCTGTGTGCCGATCTCGCAGAGCCCATCCCGCAGGAGTTCGCGCAGCGGCCCGGCGCCAGCCTCCTGGGTCGTCACCGGATAATCCACGGCGTAGAGCGGCACCACTCCGTAGCGCTCGAAGATGCGATGCGCCGGACCCTGATGGCCCATCGAGGCGACGTCAATCGCCGACCGGGAGAACGGCAATCCCCAATCGAATGCCTCTTCGGCGTCGATCATGGTCACCAGCATCGGCCGCGACCCGGGCTCGAAACGGGCCGGCGTGTGGAACCGGGGGCTTACGATCGAGCAGTCGGCCTTGATCGGAATGACCTCTTCCCAGGCAGCTTCCGCCGACGGCGCGGACGAAGGCGGCTCGGCGACGACGTCGAAGCCGTAGATCTCCAGATAGCGTCGTGCCACCTGCCGCATGTCGAACGACCGACGGACCAGCTCGCGACCCGCTTGGCCAAGCCTGAGCCGGAGCGCCGGGTCATTGGCCAGCTTCAGCACGAGCTCTGGGAATTCCGCGTCGCGGGTGAAGAGGAAGCCGGTCTCGCCGTTTTTGACGAAACTCTCGTTGACGCCGGGAAGGAGCCGCGCGACCACGGGAAGACCGTTGGCCATGGCTTCCGGCACGACCGTGCCGAACCCCTCGAGGCGAGACGCGAACGTCATGATGTCCGCTGCCTCGAAATGCGGATACGGATCGGACACCTCGCCGACGAAGATGATCCGATGCTCGAGGCCTTCTGCGCGGATGAATTGCCGCATGGCATGGACGTAGTCGGGTTCGAGCTCGGGGCCCACGAGCAGCAGGTAGAGATCGGGCCGGTGCCGCAACAGGTCCGGGAACACGCGGACCTGCAGCATCGGATCCTTCCGCTTGCACAGCCCGCCAACGAAGATCAGGACCAGCGCATCCTCCGGGATGCCCAAGCGGTCCCGGGTCTCGCGTCTGCGGCTGTGGCCGCGTGGCGGGAAGGTGATCCCGCACGGCACGAGATGGCATTTCTCCGGCGGCACGACCGCCGAGGTTTCCGCCTGCAATTTCGGGCTGATCGAGACATAAGCGTCGAAGATGCGGAACAGCCGCCGGGCCAATGGACGGAGCACCGGGCGATAGATCTTGATATGCACCGGCACGCTGTCTTCCAGGGTGGCGGACAGGACCAGCCGGCGGCCCGTGAGTTTGCAGAGGATGTAGGTCAGGAAATACCAATCGGCGTGCACACGCACGTGCACCGTGCGGTAGCGACGCAGATTGCGAATGAACCACCAGACGAGCAGCACTTCACGGTGCAAATTGCCCACCGGCCGCTTTGTCAAGTACTGGATGCGGCTCAACGCGGAGCACACGGGCTGCGGCTCGGCGGGTTCCGGCGTCGTGGTGACGAGCAAGTCGTGCTCCACCTCGGGCGCCAGTATCTGCATGAAAGGGGAGTGCCGCTCCAGGAACACGCCTTCCCCGGTAAACGTCGGCCGGTACACCTTGAAGATATGCAGAACACGCGCGCGAGGGGGCATGATGGTCCTGGAAAATCTCTCTCAGCGCGATGTCAGCCGGCCGGGCGATCCGTCCCAGGAGCGGGGAACGGCGCTCGGAATCAACTATAGATAGCAGAGCCTTAGGCGGCGTGTCGAGACTTTGATACGTTCTCCGCAACCGGACCAGAAGAATGATCCGACGCTAGCGCGGCGAAAGCACCATGACCATCTGCCGGTTCTCCATCCGCGGCATCTGTTCCACCTTGGTTACCGGGTCCATCTCGCTGCGAATGCGCTCGAGCACCCGGATGCCGATCTCCTGGTGAGCCATCTCGCGGCCACGGAACCGCAAAGTCACCTTGACCTTGTCGCCCTCCTCGATGAACGACTTCATGGCGCGCATCTTTACCTGATAGTCGTTCTCGTCGATGTTCGGGCGGACCTTGATCTCCTTGATCTCGATCACTTTCTGCTTCTTCTTGGCCTCGTTCTTCTTCTTCTGCTGCTCGTACTTGAACTTGCCGAAATCGAGGATCTTGACCACTGGCGGGTCGGCGTTCGGGCTGATCTCGAGCAGGTCGAGGCCCACGGCGTAGGCGCGGAGCAGCGCGTCGCGGGCGGTCATCACGCCCTGCATCTCGCCGTCCTGGTCGATCAGTCGCACCTGGGCGACCCTAATCTCCTCATTCACACGCGGCCCGTCGCGGGTGGGTGCCGCTTGCATGGGTCCTCTTGCTATGGTCGGTCTCCTGTCATTGCTTCAGCATTGGTTATCAGCGTCGGGTTTCAGCTTCGTCAAAACTCGGTCCACCGGAACGAAACGCGACCGGGGCGGAGTTTGCCGTTCCATACCGTTTCGATCAAGCCGAACCGATTATGCCTGGGCGGCCGACGCGGGGTCTACCCTTCTGAGATCGGGAGGCGTGGCCTCCGCCGCAAGACGGGCCACTGCCTGATCGAGCGCCACCAGTTCCTGCGCCTCGCCGCCCAGCCGGCGGAGCGCCACCGTGCGGTTCTCCGCCTCCTTGCGTCCTACCACGGCCAGCACGGGAACATGCGCCAGGCTGTGCTCGCGTACCTTGGCGTTGATCTTCTGGTTGGAGAGGTCGGTTAGCACCTCCAGCCCGGCCGCCCGGAACTCGGCCGCCACCTGCTCCGCGTACTCGTCCGCGTCCGAGACGATGGTGGCGACCACGACCTGCACCGGTGCCAGCCACAGCGGGAAGCGCCCGGCGTATTGCTCGATCAGGATGCCGAGGAACCGCTCGAAGCTGCCGAGGATCGCCCGGTGCAGCATCACCGGACGATGCCGCGCCCCGTCCTCGCCGACATATTCGGCGTCGAGCCGCTCGGGCAGCACGTAATCGACCTGCAAGGTGCCGCACTGCCATTCCCGCCCGATGGCGTCGCGCAGCACGAATTCGAGCTTCGGCCCGTAGAAGGCCCCCTCGCCGGGGTTCATCTCGTATTCGATATCCGCCAGGCGGCAAGCCTCCCGGAGCGCCGCCTCCGCCCGGTCCCAATCCGCCTCGTCCCCAGCCCGCGGGGTCGGACGGTCGCTGAACTTCACGCGGAAACTGTCGAAGCCGAAATCGCGGTAGATCGACGAGAGCAGCGCCACGAACCGCGCCGTCTCGGGCGCGATCTGCTCGTCGGTGCAGAAGATGTGCGCGTCATCCTGCGTGAACTGACGCACGCGCATGATGCCGTGCAGCGCGCCCGACGGCTCATAGCGATGGCACGACCCGAATTCCGCCATGCGGAGCGGCAGCTCGCGATAGGAGCGGATGCCCTGGCGGAAGATCAGCACATGGCACGGGCAGCTCATCGGCTTGAGCGCGAGGTGCTTGTCCTCGTCCTCCACGCGGGCGATGAACATGTGCTCGCGATAGTTTTCCCAGTGGCCGGATTTTTCCCAGAGCGAGCGATCGACGAGCTGAGGGGTACGGACCTCTTGGTAGCCGGCCGCGTCCAGCCGGCGGCGCATATAGGCCTCGGCGGTCAGATACAGCCTCCAGCCCTTCGGGTGCCAGAAGACGCTGCCGCTCGCCTCCTCTTGCAGATGGAACAGATCCATCTCCTTGCCGATCTTGCGATGGTCGCGGCGCTCGGCCTCCTCCAGCATTCGAAGATGAGCGTCGAGCTCCTTCTGGTCGCGCCATGCGGTGCCATAGATGCGCGAGAGCATCGCGTTGCGATGGTCGCCTCGCCAGTAGGCGCCCGCGACCTTCATCAGTTTGAACGCCTGCCCGACATCGGCGGTGCTGCGCATGTGCGGGCCGCGACAGAGATCGACCCACTCACCCTGGCGATACAGCGTGATCGTCTCGCTCGCCGGCAGATCCTCGATGAGCTGGGCCTTGTACTTCTCGCCCTTGTCCTGAAAGAAGCGGATCGCCTCCTCGCGGCCGATCGCCTCGCGCTCGAATCTTTCTCCGCGCGCGACGATCTCGCGCATCCTCGCCTCGATGGCGGGGAAGTCCTCGGGGGTGAACGGTTCGTTGCGGGCGAAATCGTAGTAGAACCCGTTCTCGATCGCCGGGCCAATGGTGACCTGCGTGCCGGGATAGAGGTCCTGCACCGCCTCGGCCAGCACATGCGCCGCGTCGTGACGGATCAGCTCCAGTGCTTCAGGATCGCGGCGGGTGACGAACACCAGCGATGCGTCGCGCTCGACCGGGGTCGCGAGGTCGACCAGCTTGCCGTCGAGCTTCATGGCCAGCGCGGCGCGGGCCAGACCCGGACCGATCTCGGCCGCCAGCGCGGTGCCCGTCACCGGCCCGTCGAAGCGGCGGACGGACTGATCGGGCAAGGTGATGGCGGGCATGGCGCAAGCTCCGGCGCGGAAAAGAGTTCGGGCGGTGGTCTATGGGGTCAAGCAAGCGAAGCTGCAACCCTGTCCACGCTCAGGGTTGCCAAATCGTCAACGCGGAGCAGTTTGGGCCACGATCCGTCCGGCCCGCGTGGCGCCGTCAGGGCGGGATCGCTCTCCGCCGAGAACAGCACGAGGCAGGGACAGCCGATCGCGGCGGCCAGGTGCATCGGGCCGGTGTCGTTGCCCACCGCGAGGCTCGCGCGCGCTGCGAGACCGGCAAGGTCGGCGATCCCGGTCCGCCCGGTGAGGTCGAGCGCGCCTGGGCACGCGGCGCGGATCGTCGCGGCGAGGGGGGCTTCCGCCTTTGTGCCGATCACCACCGGCGCGTATCCGCTTCCGGCGAGATGTGCCCCGAGCGCGCCGAACCGCTCGGCGGGCCATCGCTTGCGCGGGCGATGCGGCGCCGCACCCGGCACCAACAGGACGGCGCGATCCGGCAGCGCGACGGCGGGCCGGTCCGCGAGCCAATCCAGCGCGGGGCGCGGGAACTCCGTAATCCCCGCCATCTCCAGCTGCTCCCGCTGCCGCTCTTGTGTGTGCATGGCATCGCGGCGGGCATTGACGTGCGGGTGGGAGCAGCCGGGCGCGATGCCCGACCAGCGCGGCCGGCCGGCCAGGCGGAAATAGCGCGACGACCGGGCCGAGGTTTGCAAATCGTAGACGAAGTCGAAGCCGCGCAGCATCCGCGAGAGACGCAGCAGGCCCGGCGCGTTCCACCATACCGGCCGGCGGTCGATCAGCACCGCGTCGAACCACGGCGCACGCTCGGCGAGCCCGGCGAACGGGGAGGTGGTCAGCAGCGTGACGTGCGCGTCGGGATGATGCGCCCGGATCGCCGCGAACGGGCCGAAGGACTGCACGAAATCGCCCAGCGCGCCCAGCCTGATCACCAGGATGCGCCTCACGTCAGCAGCTCCCGGTAGACGGCAAGCGTCGCGTCCTGCATCGCTCGCGTGGTGTAGCGCGCCAGCACCGCCTGCCGGGCTTGCCCGCCAAGTGACGCACGCTCCTCCGCCGTCAGGGCCAGTGCGTGCTGCAGTGCCACGGCCAGCGCGTCGGGATCGCCGGGCGGCACGCGCCAGCCGGTGACGCCGTGCTCCACCGTCTCGACCGGACCGCCCAGATCGGAGGCGATCACCACGCGCGCCATCGCCTGCGCCTCGATCACCACCCGGCCGAACGCCTCGGGCGCGGTCGAGGCGTGCACCACGGCATCGGCCAGCAGCAACGCCGCCGGCATGTCGTCGCACTCGCCGGGGATGCGCAGCCGGTCAGCGAGGCCCAGCCGCTCGGCCCGGCGGACCAAATCCGTCGCATAGCCACCGCGCGCCTCGGAGCCGACCAGCACACAGCACACATCCCGCCGCGCCATGCGCGCCACCGCGTCGAGCAACACCTCGTGCCCCTTCCAACGCGACAGCCGACCGGGGAGCACCACGACCGCCATCCCGTCCGGCAGCCGCCAGGCGGCGGCGAGCCGCGCGATCCGCTCGCCGGACACTGCGTCCGGGTTGAACACCACCGGATCGACGCCGCGCGGGATCACCCGGATGAGCGCCGGATCGACCCGGTGCCGCGCCTCGATCAGCGCCGCGATATGGCGGCTGATGGCGATGACGCGCTCGCCCTTGGCCATCACCGAATTGTAACGGCGCTTGCCGGGAAAACCCTCGCTGTAGGCGCCATGATAGGTCGTGAGGAAATGGGCACCCGCGCGCCGCGCGGCGAAATAGGCCGACCACGCGGGCGCGCGCGAGCGGGCATGGACAATCTCGACGCCCTCGGCGCGGATCAGCTCCGTGAGCCGCCGGGCGTTCCAAAGAATGTTCAGCGGGTCCTTGGTCGCCAGCGGCAAGGTCACGTGGCGCCCGCCCGCGTGCCGGATCGCGCCGACCAGCCGGCCGCCGGCGCTCGCCACCAGGGCGGTGCCGCCCGCCTCCGCGACGGCGCGCGTCATCTCGACGGTGCCGCGCTCGACGCCGCCGGTGACGAGGGAAGGCAACACCTGCAGCACCACCATGCGCCGCGCTATACCACCCGCTTTCTCCGGCACAAGGAGCGGCGCATGGAGACAACCGGCAGGCTGGACCGTGGCGACGGCATCGAACTGGCGTGGGCGCGCATCGAGGGACGCAGCCCGACGGTCGTTTTCCTCCCCGGCTTCAAGAGCGACATGACCGGCGACAAGGCGACCATGCTGGCCACAGTCTGCGCGGAGCGGGGCCAGGCGATGCTGCGCTTCGACTATTCCGGCCACGGCGCCAGCGGCGGGCGGTTCGAGGACGGCACGATCACGCGCTGGCGTGACGACACCCTTGCCGTGATCGATCAGCTGGCGACGGGGCCGATCGTCCTCGTCGGCTCGTCGATGGGCGGCTGGATGGCGCTGCTCGCCGCCCTCGCCCGGCCCGAGCGCGTCGCGGCCCTGGTCGGCATCGCGGCGGCGCCGGATTTCACCGAGACGCTGATGTGGGAGGCGATGACCTTCGAGGAACGCGGCGTCCTCATGCGGGACGGCGTGCTGCTTGTGACGAGCCAATACGGCGAGCCCCATCCGGTCACGCGGGCGCTGATCGAGGACGGGCGCGCTCACCTCCTGCTGGATGGGCCGATCCCGCTCGCCTGCCCGGTCCGGCTGCTGCACGGGCAGCGCGACGCCGACGTGCCGTGGGAACTCAGCCTGCGCGTCGCCGAGCAAGTTTCTTTCGACGATGTGCAGGTCCTCCTGGTGAAGGACGGCGACCACCGGCTGTCCCGACCCGAGGACCTGTCCCTATTGCGCCGAACCCTCGCCCCGCTCCTCGCCGATGATGGCGCGTAGCCCCTCGCGGTAGCTCGGGTAGCGCCAGGCGATCCCGAGCGCCGCCTGGGTCTTGCGGCTCGCGACCTTGCGGTTCTCCGCCCAGAAGCTGCGCGCCATCGGGCTCATCTCGGCCCATGCCTCGGCGAACGGCACGGCAGCGGGCGGCTCGACCCCGAGCAGTCGCGCCGCTTCCTCGACGACGCGCGCGGTCTCCTCGGGGGAGTCGTCGGCGAGGTTGAGGACGCGCGGCCCCAGCAACGGCGCCTGCCGCGTCGCGGCGAGCACCGCTCGCGCGATGTCGTCGCGATGGATGCGGCCGAACGCGTGTCCCGGCTTGACGATGCGCCGCGCCGTCCCGGCGCGCAGGTCGTCCAGTACCGGATCGTCCGGGTCCGTAGATGCCGGCCAGCCGGAACAGATCAATCGCGCACGCGCCGCGCACCGCGCCCCAATCCGCTTCGGCCGCCAGCCGGCGCCGCGTTCGGGCCGATCCCGGCGCGGGCGGCGTGTCCTCGTCCACCCAATCGCCGCCGTGGTCGCCGTAGACCCCGGTGGTGGACAGATAGCCGATCCAGCGCAGTCGGGGAGCCGTCGCGATGCTTGCCGCATAACGGGCCAGCACCGGATCCCCCTCCTCGGCGGGCGGGGCCGTGGCGAGCAGATGCGTTGCCCCGCCGATCGCCGGGCCGGCCGCCGCGAAGTCAATCACGGTGATCCCCGGCGGGGCCTCGCTTTCGCCCGCGTCCCGGCTGGTCGCAATCACGGAAAATCCCGCCGCCTGGACGGCCAGCGCGACGGCGCGGCCGGAATAGCCGAGGCCGAACACCAGCAGGGTCTCGCCGCTCCTTGTCATGCGGCCGGTTTGCCCGACCCCGGCCGGGATGGCTATAGAGTCCATGCCATGAACCGCCGTGTCGCCGTCATCGCCGAGGCGGCTCTCCTGGTTGTTGCCCTCTCGGCGGGACCAGCCCGTTCGCTTGCCGCCGCCGAGGAGCCGCCGGTCGCGCCATCGGACGAGACGCCCCCGCTGCCGCCCGCCCCGCCCCGCCTCGCCGGCGGGCAAGACTACGAGCATTGCCTCGACATGCTCGCCAATGACCCCACCGGCGCCTACGCCGTGGCCGATGCCTGGGACGCGACCGGCGGCGGTGCCCCGGCGCTGCACTGCCGCGCGCTGGCGGAAATCGCGCTCGGCGACCCCGAGGCCGGCGCGGACCTGCTGGAGAAGGCCGTCGCCGCGAGCCAGGCGCCGGATGCCGCCCGCGCGGCCGTGCTCGGCCAGGCGGTGCAGGCGTGGCTGATGGCCGACGATCCGGCGCGCGCCTACGACGCCGCCAGCAATGCCCTCGCGCTGTCGCCGGACAGCCCCGACTTGCTGATCGACCGCTCGATCGCGGCGGCCACGATGGAGCGCTACATCGACGCGATCGACGACCTCGATCGCGCGCTGACACTGGATCCGCGCCGCGTCGACGCCCTGGTGTTCCGCGCCGCCGCGTGGCGCAACGAGAGCCGGCTGCCGCGCGCCCGCGAGGACATCGACCGAGCCGTTGCCCTCGACCCCGACAACCCCGAGGCCCTGCTGGAGCGCGGCATCGAGCGCAAGCTGGCCGGCGACGCGGCCGGTGCCCGGAACGATTGGGAGCGCGCCAAGACGCTGGCGCCCGACACCGCGACCGGCGACCTCGCCGAGCAGAACCTCGCACTCCTCGAAGCGGGACCGTCCAGCCGGTAGCGCGCGGCGCTCAGAAATCCAGATCGGCGTAATGGGCCGGTGGCGTAATGCCCGGCACCCGGTCGGCGAGGACACCGCGAAAGCATGGCCGGGACTTCACGCGCGCGTACCAGTCGCGCGCGGCGGGCGATACGCTCCAATCGACGTCGCCCGCGAAGTCGATCACCGAGAGATGCGCGGCGGCGGCGAAATCGGCCAGCGAGATGTTCGTCCCACCGAGCCACTTCCGCGTCTCGGCGAGCCAGCCGATGTATTGGAGGTGATGGCGCAGCGCGGTGTAGCCGATCCGAAGCGCATTCGCGTCCGGGTTGCCGCGACCGGCCAGCCGCTTCATGAATTTTTCGCCAACCAGGTTGCGCGAAACCTCCTCGGCGAACTTGCCGTCGAACCAGGCGACCAGCCGGCGCACCTCGACCCGTTCGGCGAGGGTGCGGCCGAGCAGCGAGATGTCGGGATAGGCCTCCTCGAGATACTCGCAAATCACGCCCGAATCGGGGATCGCGAGGCCGTTATCCTCAAGCAGGGTCGGCACGGTGCAGGCCGGGTTCAGTTCGAGATACTCCGCCCTGCGCTCCCAGACCTTCTCGATCCGCAACTCGAACGGCAGGCGCTTTTCGGAGAGCACCAGACGGATCTTGCGCGAAAACGGGGACAGCGGGAGATGATAGAGGTACCGCATCGCCTTGCTTATGGCACCACGACCGCGTTGCGCCAAGCCGGATGCACGACGTTATTTCCGCCCCACAGCCGACCGACGAACGGCGGCTGGAACAGCCCGCATCGGGTCCTGTTCGGCGTCAGGCGCCAGCTCGCCATAGACTTCGATCTGATCGAGGTGCAAGAGGGCCGAATCCAGCACCGTCAGTTTCAGGAAACGCGCGACGATTGGCTCCGCGAAAGCGACGATGAGCGGCGATCCGTCAGCCCCGCCGATCATTGCCTCATCATGGTTCGTGTACACCATCGACCAGTCCGCGCCGTCGGCGGATGTTTCGATGTGGAAGTTCCGCAGCCGTTTCGCGTAGCCTGCGCTGTCCACCCGATTGTAGACGCGAATTTCCTCGATCCGAGCGACATCGAGCAGATCGACGCTCCACCAGGGACGCTGCTCCACCTGCGTGTGGAATTGATAGGCGCCGGTAATCCGGCCGCTGACCGCGCCCGCCGCATCCTCGGCCGTCGTGCGGCCGATCGACCATTCCGAGACCGAGCTCTGGTCCGCCGGCTTGCCCAGCGCGAGGTTCGGCGAGCGCGGTGACGGGATCACCCTGGTCGCCTCCGCGCGCCGCAGATACTCTCGCCAGTAATCGGCCAGCGTGGTGTCCCGCACCGCGTTCAGCGGCCGCAGATTCCACGTCGCCTGCCCTGCCTCGTGCACGCCGCGATACCGTGCCTGGTCAACGAAGTCGCCCAGACTGCCCCGTTCGGCGCGCATCAAATAGTCGGCCTCGGACTTGAAGGCGTAGTGGTGAACCACCGCGCGATCATAGATGCGCCGCCGATTCTCCTCGACTTCGATATAGCTGCATCCCTCGTCGTCCTTGCGAACCTCGGCGACCGGGACGCCGAGCACGTTGTAGCGGCGCATCGCGCCCGACACGTCGCCTTCCCAGTGATGCCAGATGAAGGTTCGGCGCCCGATCCGGGAGAGATCTATCGCCGCCGTCCGGGTCAGCGTTTTGCAGGTGAATTTGAGTCCGGCCTCGCGCTGCGTGTAGTTCAGCAGCACGCTGCCGGGCGGGCGCTCCTTGTATCCGTTGTTGCCGAACATCTGCCAATTGAGCGCGATGCTGTCCCAGTCGTCCGGCACCTCCCGCAGGAACGCCTTGATGCTGTTGGTCTCCCGGATGCAGAGGAATTCGTCGATGTCGAGGAACATCACCCACTCGCTCTCATCCTTATGAGCGCGCAGGCAATGCATGTACATCTGAAATTGCTGCCCCTGGAACGGGTAGTGCCGGAAGGTGACGAACGGGGCGTCGCCTTGGAGGAACGGCAAGACCTCGGCGTAGAGCTCGGCAGGATCGTCATCGTTGCAGTAGAGGTAGACGTGATCGAAGCCGATCGAGCGATGATACAGCAGCCACTCGGTGATTGCTTGGGTCTCCCAGCGCGCACACGCGACGGTGGAGACCTGGTGGCTAGGCATGGCTAAGCGGTGATTTGGGCATCGCCCGACTCGATTCTGGCGGGCGCCATGAATGCCCGAAGGTCAACCCCTGGTCAAAAGGAAAACGCGGCCTTCTCCATCGCCAGAGGCCGCATCCCTTCGTCAGGCCCGCATCGCCTGTTCCTCCGGCGCATCGGACAGCGGCATCGGCAGGTATTTGACATAGTCCTTGGGCACCACCTGCCAGAAGCGCGGCAGGG
Source organism: uncultured Alphaproteobacteria bacterium (assembly GCA_963795435.1). Classification (GTDB taxonomy): domain Bacteria; phylum Pseudomonadota; class Alphaproteobacteria; order Acetobacterales; family Acetobacteraceae; genus JAFKFI01. Next base: position 124,780 of record CAWCHV010000002.1, on the reverse strand, counting down.
TGCGGTCCCAGTCGTGCAGCAGCATGGTCGCGTAACGGCTCGACGTTGCCTCGACATGCGCCGCCACCAGGTCGCGCGCCTTCTTCTCCCAATGCGCCGAGGACACCCGCTGCCAAGTCAATGTGTCGGGGTTGACGCGCTTTTCGAACAGCTCATCCGGGTCGTAGACGAAGGCCATCCCCCCGGTGAATCCGGCGCCGAAATTGTCGCCGACCGCGCCGAGGATCACCACGGCTCCGCCGGTCATGTATTCGCAGCCGTTGGAACCGCAGCCCTCGACCACCGCTTCAGCGCCGGAATTGCGCACGGCGAACCGCTCGCCCGCCTGGCCGGCCGCGAACAGCGTCCCCGCCGTTGCGCCGTACAGCACGGTGTTGCCGATGATGGTGTTCTCGTTGCTGCGCAGCAGCGACGACGGCGCCGGACGAACGACGATGCGCGCACCCGACAGGCCCTTGCCGACATAGTCATTGGCGTCGCCGAGCACTTCGAGCTTGAGCCCCTGCACCGCGAAGGCGCCGAGCGACTGGCCGGCCGAGCCGCGCAGCCGCACGGTCAGATGGCCATGCTGCAAGCCCGTCATGCCGAAGCGGCGGGTGATCTTGGAGGAGATCTTGGTGCCGATCGCGCGGTGCGTGTTGCGGATCGTGTAGGTGAGCTGCATCTTCTCGCCGTGCTCGAACAGCGCGGCGGCGTCCGAGATCATCTGCGCGTCCAGGGTCTCGGGCACCTCGTTGCGCCCCTCGCGGGTGCAGAACCGGGCGAACGGACCCGGATCGGCCTGCGCCAGCAGCGGGTTGAGATCGAGGTCATCGAGGATCTCCGAGCCGCGGCTGATCTGATGCAGCAGGTCGGTGCGTCCGATCACCTCCTCCAGCTTGCGGAAGCCGAGGGCGGCGAGGATGTTGCGCACGTCCTCGGCGACGAATGAGAACAGGTTTATGACTTTCTCCGGCGTGCCGTCGAACTTCGCCCGCAGCTTCTCGTCCTGCGTGCAGACGCCGACCGGGCAGGTGTTCGAATGGCACTGCCGCACCATGATGCAGCCCATCGCCACCAGGCTCGCCGTGCCGATGCCGAACTCCTCAGCGCCGAGCATCGCCGCGATCACCACGTCGCGCCCAGTCTTGATGCCGCCGTCGGTGCGCAGCTTCACCCGATGGCGCAGCCGGTTGAGCATCAGCACCTGATGGGTTTCCGACAGCCCCATCTCCCACGGCAGCCCGGCGTATTTAATCGAGCTCTGCGGGCTGGCTCCCGTCCCTCCCGAGTGGCCCGAGATGAGAATGGCATCGGCCTTTGCCTTCGCGACCCCCGCTGCGATGGTGCCGATGCCGCTGCGCGAGACCAGCTTCACGCAGACTGTTGCATCCGGGTTGATCTGCTTGAGGTCGTAGATGAGCTGCGCGAGATCCTCGATCGAGTAGATGTCGTGATGCGGCGGCGGGCTGATGAGCATGACGCCAGGCTGCGAGTGACGCAGCCGGCCGATCAGCTCCGACACCTTGAGGCCGGGTAGCTGTCCCCCCTCGCCCGGCTTGGCGCCCTGCGCGATCTTTATTTCAATTTCGCGGCAGTTGTTGAGGTATTCCGCCGTCACGCCGAACCGCCCGGAGGCGATCTGCTTGATGGCGGACGAGGCGTTGTCGCCGTTGGGGCGCGGCTTGTAGCGCGCCGGGTCCTCGCCGCCCTCGCCGCTGTCGGAGCGCGCGCCGATGCGGTTCATCGCGATCGACAAGGTCTCGTGCGCCTCCGGGCTCAGCGCCCCGAGCGAGATGCCCGGTGCGACCAGCCGCTTGCGGATCTCGGTGATGCTCTCGACCTCGTCGACCGGGATCGGCTTGGCGCTTTCGTAGCGGAAGTCGAGCAGATCGCGCAGCGCCACCGGCGGCAGCCTACGCACCGCGTCGGCATATCGACGGTAAGCACCGTAGCTGTCGCTCTGCACGGCGCTTTGCAGCAGGTGAATGAGATTGCCCTCGAAGGCGTGCGTCTCGCCGCGCCGGCGCATCTTGTAGACGCCACCGACCGGCAAGGTGACCACGTCGGTGTTCCAGGCGCGGCCGTGCAGCTCGAGCCCCTTTCGCGCGATGCCCGACAGGCCGATGCCGGAGATGCGCGACTGCATTCCGGGGAAGAACTCCGCCACCAGCGCGCGCGACAGGCCGATTGCTTCGAAATTGTAGCCGCCGCGATAGGACGAGATCACGCTGATGCCCATCTTGGACATGATCTTGAGCAGACCCTTGTCGACCGCCTTCTTGTAACGCTGCACAGCGGCCTTGAGGCTCATCTCGCCGAATAGGCCGCGACGATGCCGGTCGGCGATCAATTCCTGTGCCAAATAGGCATTCACGGTAGTCGCGCCGACGCCGATCAGCACGGCGAAATAATGCACGTCCATGCACTCGGCGCTGCGCACGTTGAGGCTGGTGAACGTACGCAGGCTCTGGCGCACGAGATGCGTGTGGACGCCGCCGGTCGCGAGAATCATCGGGATCGCCGCGCGCGCCGGCCCCGCGTGCTCGTCGGTGAGAATGACGTGCGTGCAGCCGGCGCGCACCCCTTCCTCCGCCTCACCCCGGATTCTTTCCAGGGCGGCACGCAAGCCTGCCTCCTCCTCGGCCGGAAAGGTGCAGTCCACGACGCAGGCGGAACTGCCCATGAACGCCGTCATCGCCTGGAATTCGGCGGTCGAAAGCACGGGACTCTCAAGCTGCAGCATGTCGAACTGGCTGGCATCCTCGTCGAGCACGTTGCCGAGATTGCCCAGCCGCGTCTTCAACGTCATCACGCGGGTCTCGCGCAGACTGTCGATCGGCGGGTTCGTCACCTGGCTGAAGGTCTGGCGGAAATAGTGATGCAGGCCCCGATACCCCTCCGACAACACCGCGATCGGCGTGTCGTCGCCCATGCTGCCGACGGCTTCCTGGCCGTCCTCCACCATCGGATGGAGGATCATCTCCATCTCCTCGAGGGTGAACCCGACGGATAGCTGACGACGGCGCAACTCCTCGCCCTCATACAGCACCGGCTCCGGTGCGTCGGTCTTGACGATGCTGTCGATCGGCGTCATCCGTTTGGCCCATTCGCCGTACGGCTGGCGCGCGGCGAGCGCGTCCTTCAGCTCGTCGTCGCGATAGAAGCGCGCGCTTTCCAGATCGACGCCGATGGTCTGGCCGGGACCGACACGCCCCTTCTCGATCGCCTCGGCGGGGTCGACCTTCACCATGCCGGTCTCGGAGCCGACGATGAGCATGTCCTGCGAGGTGATGGTGTAGCGCAGCGGGCGCAACCCGTTGCGGTCGAGCCCCGCGATCACCCAGCGTCCATCGGTCGCCGCGATCGCCGCGGGGCCGTCCCACGGCTCCATCACGGTGTTGCAGTAGAGGAACATGTCGCGATGCGGCTGCGGCATCGTCGCGTCCTGGCCGATGCTGGCAGGGATCATCAGCGCCTTGGCCATCGGCGCGTCCCGCCCGGCGCGCACCAGCAGCTCGAACACGTTGTCCAGGGTCGCGGTATCCGAGCCGCCGGCTTGCACCACCGGCTTGATGTCATCGACAAATGAGCCGAGCCCGAGATCCGCCAGCCGCGTCTCGTGGCTCTTCATCCAGTTGACGTTGCCGTTGACGGTGTTGATCTCGCCGTTATGCGCCAGCATCCGGAACGGCTGCGCCAAGCGCCAAGTCGGAAAAGTGTTGGTCGAATAACGCTGATGATAGATGGCGAAACGCGAGATGAAGCGGGGATCGAGCAGGTCGGGGTAGAACTCGGTCAGGCTCTCGGCCAGGAACATGCCCTTGTAGATGATCGAGCGTGACGACAGCGAGCAAAAGTAGAGTTCGGAAATCTGCGCGGCGATCGCCTGTTTCTCGATGCGCCGCCGGATCACGTAGAGGTCGCGCTCGAACTCCTGCTCGCTCGACCGCTTGGCGTTCCAGATCATGATTTGCTCGATCTCGGGCCGGGTTGCGTTGGCCTTCTCGCCGATGCACGCGACATTGATCGGCACCTGCCGCCAGCCATAGATCGCGTAGCCGAAATTCAGGATTTCGGTCTCGACGATCTGCCGGCAACGCTCCTGCGCGCCGAGGTCGGTCTTCGGCAGAAACACCTGGCCGACCGCGATCGGCCCCGACTTCACCTTGTCGCCGCCGCGCTCGACGACCTCGGCGAAGAAATCCTGCGGGATTTCGATGTGGATGCCGGCGCCGTCGCCGGTCTTGCCGTCGGCGTCCACCGCGCCGCGATGCCACACCGCCTTCAGCGCATCGATGCCCGCCTGCACCACGTCGCGCCGCTTCTTGCCGTCGAGGGTCGCGATCAGCCCGACGCCGCAGGAATCGTGCTCCTGCGCGGGATCATAGGTGTCGCGCAGCGCGGCGGCGTTGTCGGTCCAGGCGTCGAGGAACGCGGAGCCGGATTCAATCTCGCTCATGTCTGTGATGTCCCCGCTCAGTCGGCGGCGGCCGCGAGGGCGGCGGTGCTGGCTTGGATGTATTGGTGCATTTGCGCCGCGGCGTCGCGCCCGTCGCGGATCGCCCAGACGACGAGGCTCGCGCCGCGCACGATGTCGCCCGCCGCGAACACGCCGGGCAGGCTGGTCACGAAGGTGCTGTGGTTGACCTTCAGCGTGCCCCAGCGCGTGACCGCGAGTTCCGGCTCGTTGAACATCGCCGGCAGGTCCTCGGCGTCGAAGCCAAGCGCCTTGATGACCAGATCGGCGCGCGCCGTGAAGTGGCTGCCTTCCAGCGGCTCGACCGATTGCCGGCCGGAGGCGTCGGGCAGGCCGAGATGCATCCGCACCGCCCGCACGCCCGTCACGTGGCCGTCGCCGACGAATGCCTCGGGGGCGGCGAGCCACGCGTACTCGACCCCCTCCTCCTCGGCGTTGTTCACCTCGCGCATCGAGCCCGGCATGTTCGCGCGGTCGCGGCGGTAGAGGCACGTCACCGATTTGGCGCCTTGGCGGACGGCAGTACGCACACAGTCCATCGCCGTGTCGCCGCCGCCGATCACGACGACGTTCTTGCCCCGGGCGTCGAGCAGCCCGGAGGCGAAGTCGGGCACCGCGTCGCCGAGCCCGTGGCGGTTGGAGGCGGTGAGGTAGTCCATCGCCTTAACAATGCCGGGCAGTCCGGCGCCCGGTCCGCCGATGTCGCGACCCTTGTAGACCCCGGTCCCGATCAGCACCGCGTCATGCCGGGAGCGCAGTTCGGACATCGTCACGTCGCGGCCGATCTCGCAGTTCAGCGCGAACCGCAGGCCGCCCTCCTCCAGCAGCTTCCAGCGGCGGAGCACGATCTCCTTCTCCAGCTTGAAATTGGGGATGCCGTAGATCATCAAGCCGCCGACCCGGTCGTAGCGGTCGTAGACGGCGACCTGGTAGCCCTTGCGGCGAAGCTGCTCGCCGGCAGCGAGACCGGCCGGACCGGCGCCGATGATGCCGACCGACTGGGACAGCTCCCGACGGGGCCGAATCGGCCGGACCCAGCCGCGCTCGAACGCTGTATCGGTGATGTAGCGTTCGACCGCGCCTATGGTGACGCTCTCAAAACCCCTCTCGATGACGCAGTTGCCCTCGCAGAGCCGGTCCTGCGGGCAGATGCGGCCGCAAATTTCGGGAAAGTTGTTCGTGGAAGAACTGACCTCGTAGGCCTCTTCCAGCCGGTTGTCGGCGGTCAGCTTCAGCCAGTCGGGGATGTGGTTGCCGAGCGGGCAATGCACCGAGCAGAACGGCACGCCGCACTGGCTGCATCGGCTCGCCTGCGCGGCCGCCTGCGCCTGGGCGTAGGAGCGGTATATTTCGTTGAAATCCTCCCGGCGCTCATCAACCTCGCGCTTCTCGGGGCTCTGTTGTGGCAGGTGGACGAATTTTAGGATGTGTTCGGCCATTCTTCCCTCCGTCGCCGGCAACCGCCGGGCACGGGCAGGGCATCGGTGCGCCGCGCGAGACAGATATATGGGCGGCCGCGCGGAAACTCAACTCCTTTTTGGCCATTAAGGGCAGATATTCTGCCCTAATATCCGGCGGCGGCTCCGGTTCATGCGCTCTCGAGGGACCGTTCCCTGGGGAAAAGATCCGATCCGGTTCCTTTGACCTCATCCGGCAGAATCTCTCGCTTGCCTCCGCCCGGGCGATAGCGCCGCAGGTACCGCGGAACAACGAGCTCCACAGGGGTCGGCACGATGCCCAGTTCGATCAATCCGGGGAATTCGGCGGACGCGACATTGTCGCGGGCCAGCAGCAGCAACTGATCCCGTGTCAGCATCTGGCCGGGCAGCAGCTCGAGCACGGCCGCCTGGAGCCGCGCCAATCCCATCGGGATCGTCACCATCCGGCGGCGGCGGTGGGTTTCGGTCAGGACGTACGATAGGATCTCGCGGAACGACCACACACGCGGGCCGCCGAGTTCATAGACGGCACCCGCCGCGTCCGACCGCGCGAGCGAAGCCATCACCGCGTCCGCCACGTCGCCGACATAGACCGGCTGGAACCGCGTCTCCCCGCAGATGACTGGCATGAAGGGCAGCATTTGCGCCATGCCCGCGAACCGGTTGAAGAAGGCGTCCTCCGGGCCGAACACCACCGAGGGCCGCACAATTGTGGCCGTCGGATAGGCCTCCCGGACGGCCTGCTCGCCCCTTCCCTTGCTCGAAGCATACCCGCTTGGGCTCGCCGGATCGGCGCCGATCGCCGAAACGTGGACCAGCCGAGCGACCCCGGCGGCTGCGGCGTGGCGCGCGACATGCGCGGCGCCCTGGTTCTGTACACGCTCGAAGTCGCCGCGCCGGCGCTCGGCGAGAATGCCGGCCAAGCTGACCACCAGCGTCGCCCCCTCGACCGCGCGCGCCACCGTTCCCTCCTCGGCGACCGAGGCGTAGAGCGGCACCACCTGACCCACGGCGCCCATCGGCTTGAGGAACAATGCGGCCTCGGGGTCGCGCACAGCGACGCGCACGACATAGCCTTGCGCCGCCAGCCGCTTGACGACGTAGCGGCCGATAAAGCCGGACCCGCCGAATACCGTCGCCACGCTCCGCGTCGCCCCGGATGCGACCATCTTGCACCGCTCCTGTCTGTTTCGCCTCCCGATGCGCGCGGGACGGCCTCGTACCCTTGATATGCGCGCATCCGTTGCGCCTCAAGCACCGGATCCGGTTGACGGACCCCCGGTCGGGCGCTACATCGCGCGCCCACCCCGATGCCTGCTCTCGGTGCCGGAGGGGACCGCAGCCTGCCCAGGTGGCGGAATTGGTAGACGCGCAGGTTTCAGGTACCTGTGGCCGCAAGGTCGTGGAAGTTCGAGTCTTCTCCTGGGCACCATCGGATGCGAGCGCCCCCGTGCGGGCGCGGTACGCGGCCCCACAGCGAGCGTCACGTGAGCGAAATCACCCAGTTCATGCCGAACGGCACCATCCATCTGCACCGTCACGATCTGCCGGACGGGCTGGATCTCGGCCCGGTGGTCGCCGTGGACACCGAGACGATGGGGCTCAACCCGCATCGCGACCGGCTCTGTCTCGTGCAGCTTTCGGCGGGCGACGGTCACGCCCATCTCGTGCAGCTGGTACCGCCCTCCCTCGGCGGCCGCGGCTTCGAGTGCCCCAACCTCGCCCGCCTGCTCGCCTCGCCCGAAGTGGTCAAGCTGATGCACTTCGCGCGATTTGACGTGGCGGTGCTGCAGCACAGCCTGGGCATCACCGTCGCCCCAGTCCGCTGCACCAAGATCGCGGCCAAGCTGGTCCGCACCTTCACCGACCGGCACGGCCTCAGGGACCTCTGCAGGGAGTTGCTCGGCGTCGAGCTCTCCAAACAGCAGCAGACCTCCGACTGGGGCGCGGTGGAGCTCAGCGCGGACCAACTCGCCTACGCTGCCTCCGACGTGCTTCACCTCCACGCACTGTGGGCCAAGCTGGAAGCCTTGCTGCTCCGGGAGGGACGGTTCGCGCTGGCGGAGGCCTGCTTCGACTTCCTGCCGGCGAGGGGCCAACTCGACCTCCTGGGTTATGACGAACCTGACATCTTTTCGCATTGATTCGCCGGTTTCGTGCATTTGGCACGATTCTTGTCGGCATTTTAATGTTGCACTGCAAAATAGTTGACCGGCTCGGGATGCGTGCCCATACAGGGACGGGTGACACGGCTTGCTGACGGGACCGCTGAGGAAAATACAGCCGCATGACCGCTGCGCGCGCCACCGAGACCGACGATCTGGATGTCGCCCGCGGCGTGCTGGCAACGGAAGCGGCGGGGCTGCGCGCGCTCGCGGCATCGCTCGACGGCAGTTTCAATCGGGCGGTCGATCTCCTTGCCGGCGTATCGGGCCGGATCGTCGTCTCGGGTATGGGCAAGTCCGGGCACGTGGCGCGCAAGATCGCCGCGACACTGGCCTCGACGGGAACCCCGGCCCTGTTCGTCCATCCCGCCGAGGCGTCGCACGGGGATCTCGGCATGATCGTGCCGGGCGACGCGGTGCTCGCCTTGTCGAATTCCGGCGAATCCGCGGAACTGGCGGATCTCGTCGCCCATGCGCGGCGCTTCGGCCTGCCGCTGATCGGCATTACCGCACGCGCCGGCTCGACCTTGGCCGAGGCGGTCGATGTGGCGCTCCTGCTGCCGGTCGCAGCCGAGGCCTGCCCGATGGGGCTTGCACCGACTACTAGCACGGCGATGCAGATGGCGCTGGGCGACGCGCTGGCGGTCGCGCTGCTGACGCGGCATGGCTTCACCGCAGCCGAGTTCCGGCAGATCCATCCGGGCGGTCGGCTCGGCGCACGGCTGCGCCGGGTGCGCGACCTGATGCACGCGGGAGACGCCGTGCCGCTCGCCGGGCCGGACACGCCAATGGACCGGGCCCTCCTGATCATGACCGAAAAGCGCTTCGGCTGCCTCGGTGTCATTGACGAACGGCAACGCCTCGTCGGCATCATCACGGACGGCGACTTGCGGCGCGCGATCGGGCGCGACCTGTTTGCCCGCCGCGCCGGCGAGGTGATGACCATCTCGCCGCGCACCATCGGGCCGGAGGCGCTGGCGGCCGAGGCGCTGCACGAGATGAACGCCCGCTCCCGTCCGATCACGACGCTTTTTGTGGTGGACCCGGCGGGGCGGGCGGTCGGCATCCTGCACGTTCACGACCTGCTCCGCGCCGGGATCGCATGACCGTGCCCGCCCAGACACCCCCCGCTGCCGCGGGGCGCCCTCCCGGCGAGCGGCTGCTCTCGTCCGCTGGCGGGCGCCAGCGCCGGCCGCCGACTCCCGGCGGCATTGCCAGACGACGGCTGCTGGTGACGGCGACCAAGTGGCTGCTGCCGATGGCGGCGCTCGCGCTGCTATCCAGCATCGCGCTGTGGCCGGAGTTCGACCGCGCCAAGGAACAGGCCCGCCTTGCCATGCACCGCATGGGTGGCGCGGTCGACGGCGCGCAAGTCACCGACGCGCGCTATCACGGGGTCGACGAGCGGAACCGCCCCTACACCATCACCGCCGCGACCGCCGTGCAGGCGGACCAGGACCGGGTCAATCTCACCGACCCAAAGGGCGACGTCGCGCTGCAGAACGGCACCTGGATGATGCTGCAGTCCGATAAGGGCGTGTTCATGCAGCACCAGAACTTGCTCGACCTGTCAGGACGGGTGTTCCTCTATCGCGATGACGGCATGACGATGCGCACGCAAAGCGCCACGATCGACCTCAAGAATGGTGCCGCGACCAGCGCCGATACGGTGCACGCCGAGGGTCCGTTCGGCACGCTCGACGCGGTCGGCTTCACCGTGACCGACAAGGGCGCGGTCGCCCAGTTTCCCGGGCCGGCCCGGCTGGTGATGAACGGGCACGAACAATGAAGGCGACATCGCGGGCCGTGCTGCTCGGCTTGCCGCTGTTGCTGCTGCCTGGTGGGGCCGCGCGTGCGCAGCAGCTCGACCTCTCGCACGGCGGCCCGATCGCCGTCACCGCGTCCGACGGAATCGAGTGGCGTCAGAACGAACAGGAGGTCATCGCCCGGGGGAACGCGCGAGCGGTGCGCGGCGACGTGACGGTGACCGCCGACCGGCTCATCGCGCATTATCGCAAGAAACCCGGCGCCGCCGGAACCGACAAGCCGGCACCAGGGTCTCAGCCGCAGGCGCCCGGAGGTGGGTTGACGTTGGGCGACTCCGATACCTCGGGCAGCGAGATCTATCGGGTCGAGGCGGAGGGCAACGTGCACATCTACACTCCGACGGACCACGCCGAGGGCGACCGCGGGACCTACGACCTCGACCAGGCGGTGCTCATCATGACCGGCCGCCATCTCAAGCTCACGACACCGAATGACGTACTGACCGCGCGCGACGACCTCGAATACTGGGCCCAGAAGCACATGGCGGTGGCGCGCGGCGAGGCGGTGGTCGTTACCAAGGACGGCAGGCGGCTGGCCGCCGACACGCTGGTTGCCTATACCACCGAGGGCCAGCCGAACGCGGCGGCACCTCCCCAGGCGACCAAGGCGGCGGTGCAGACCCAGCCGGGCAAGCCGCCGGACGATCCGATTGCCGCCTCGGGCAAGCTGCAGAAGGTAGATGCTTTCGGCAACGTCTCGGTCCGTACCGCGACCGAGACCGTCACCGGCGACCGCGCCGTCTACATCCCCGATACCGGCATCGCCCGGCTCGGCGGAAACGTCCGCATCACGCGCGGCCAGAACCAGTTGAATGGAGCAGAAGCGGAAGTGAACCTGAAGACCGGCATCTCCCGCCTGATCTCCGGCAGCGCCGGAAAGGTTCATGGTCTCGTCGTGCCGAACGACGCCCAGAATGCGACCGGCGGCGCCGAGGGACAGAAGAACCCGCCGGCCAAGGGAGCCAAGCCATGAGCACCCGGCGCCAGGCGGCGGAGCTTCGGGTGCTCCAGGGCCGCGGCGGGCTGGTCGCCCGTGGCGTCGGCAAGACCTACAAGAAGCGCCCCGTCGTGCGGAACGTCTCGATCAGGGTGCGGCGCGGCGAGGCGGTCGGGCTGCTGGGGCCGAACGGCGCCGGCAAGACGACGACCTTCTACATGATCGTCGGCCTGGTGCGGCCCGACACCGGCGCGATCAGCCTGGACGGCGCCGACATCACCACCCTGCCGATGCACCGGCGCGCCCGGCTCGGCATCGGCTACCTGCCGCAGGAGGCCAGCGTGTTTCGCGGGCTCAATGTCGAGCAGAACATCATGGCCGCGCTCGAAGTGGTGGAGCCCGACCCCGACCGCCGGCGCCTGCTGCTCGACGAACTACTGGCCGAGTTCGGCATCGCGCATCTGCGCCGCACGCCGGCGCTGGCGCTGTCGGGCGGCGAGCGGCGGCGCGTCGAGATCGCCCGGGCGCTGGCGTCGCAGCCTGGCTACATCCTGCTCGACGAGCCGTTGGCCGGCATCGATCCGATCGCAGTGGCCGAGATCCGCGAACTCGTCTCGCACCTCAAGGACCGTGGCATCGGGGTGCTGATCACCGACCATAATGTGCGCGAGACGCTGGAAATCATCGACCGGGCTTACATCATGCATGACGGCCAGGTGCTGATGGAGGGCCGGCCCCAAGAGGTCGTGGCCCATGAAGGAGTGCGCCGCGTGTACCTCGGGGAAAGGTTCAGCCTGTAAACAGGCCACATGCACCGACCACACCTGATCCAGCCTGATCCGCCCGGAGGCCCCCGCCTCCTCTCCCGGACGCACTGACAATGGCGGTCGGCCCCAGGCTCGAGTTTCGGCAGACCCAGTCGCTGATCATGACGCCGCAGCTGCGTCAGGCGATCAAGCTGCTGCAGTTCACCAATCTGGAGGTCGCCGCCTTCGTCGAGCAGGAGCTCGAGCGCAACCCGCTGCTGGAGCGGGACGAGCGGTCCGAGATGATCTCGAACGAGGCCGCGGCGCCGGACCAGCTGCCCGAACGGAACCGTATCGAAGCCGACACCGCCGATCTCACCGGCGCGGCGACCCTGCCCGAGCGCGGCGCTGACCCGCTCGACGTCAACGAGCACGCCGAGCGCTATGACGCGGGTGGCCCGGGCGACGGGGAGCCGTCCTCCTTTGCCGGCTCCGGCCGTGGCGGCGCGCACGATTTCGGCGATGGCGGGCGCGACGTCCAGGATATGGCGGAAAGCCCGCCCAGCCTGCGCGAGCATCTCGGCGAACAGCTCCGCCTCGGCTTCGGCGACCCGGCCGACCGGATCATCGGCGCGCATCTGATCGCTCTGCTGTGCCCGGCAGGACGGCTGACCGCGGAGCCGGCCGCGATCGCGCAGGCGATGGGCGTGCCGCTGGATCGGGTGGAAGCGGTGCGCGCGCGCATGATGCGCTTCGACCCGGTGGGCCTGTTCGCGCGGGACCTGCGGGAGTGCCTGGCGGCGCAACTCGCCGAGCGCAACAGGCTCGACCCCGCGATGGCGGCCTTGCTCGACAATCTCGACGCCCTGGCGCGGCGCGACATGCACCATCTGCTAAGCGCGTGCGGCGTTGACGCCGAGGATTTGGCGGACATGGTCGCCGAGATCCGGCAGCTCGACCCCAAGCCGGGCGCGGCCTTCGACGCGGCGCCGATGCAGACGCTGCTCCCTGACGTGCTCATGCGGGCCGCGCCGGATGGCGGCTGGACGCTCGAACTGAACCCGGACACGCTGCCCCGCGTGCTGGTCAACCAGAGCTTCTACGCACGGGTCGCGCCGCTTTCCGCGCGGCAGGATCGCGGGTTCATCTCCGAACAGCTGCAAACCGCCAACTGGCTGGTGAAGTCGCTGCAGCAGCGGGCGCAGACCATCCTGAAGGTGGCAAGCGAAATCGTGCGCCAGCAGGACGGCTTCCTGCGGCACGGCGTCGCCTATCTGCGGCCGCTGATCCTGCGTGACATCGCGGCGGCCGTCGAAATGCACGAGAGCACCGTCAGCCGCGTCACCGCCAACAAGTACATCGCGACGCCGCGCGGCACCTTCGAGTTGAAATATTTCTTCACCACGGCGATCAACGGCACCTCGGGCGAGGCCCACAGCGCCGAGGCCGTGCGCCACCGAATCCGCGGGATGATCCTGTCGGAGCGGCCGGACTGCATCCTGTCGGATGACGCGATCGTTTTGGCCCTGCGCGGCGAAGGCGTGGACATCGCGCGCCGGACCGTGGCCAAATACCGGGAGGCGCTGCGCATTCCGAGCTCGGTGCAGCGCAAGCGGGAGAAAGCCATCCCGGCATGACTATGCGCGATCCTGGGTGAGACGATGCAGATCACGGTTTCCGGCAAGCAGGTGGAGCTGTCCGACGCATTGCGCGAGCGCGTCTCGAACCATCTGGATCAGGTGGCCGGCAAGTATTTCGACCACGCGCTAGAGGCCTACGTCACCTTTAGCCGCGCGCGCACGTTCTTCACCTGCGACATCAACATTCATGCCGGGCGCGGTCTCAGCCTGCGGGGCGAGGGCGAGGCGGCGGACGCGCACGCGGCGTTCGACGACGCGGCGGAGCACATCGCCAAGCGCCTGCGCCGCTACCGGCGGCGCGTGAACGAGCACGCGCGCGACCTCGCCAGCCGCGCGCGCCCGGAGGCGGCCCGACAATATGTGTTGCGCCAGGAGACCGAGGCCGGCCTGACGCCAGCGCCGAGCGGCGACAAGGCCGCCTATGCGACGGTCATAGCCGACAAGCCCACCGAGATCGGCTCGCTGACGGTCGGCGAGGCGGTCATGCAGCTCGATCTCGCGGATCGGCAGGTGATGATGTTCCGCAACAGCACTACCGGCGAGTTCAACGTGATCTACCGCCGCTCGGACGGACATATCGGCTGGATCGACCCCGCACGAGGCGAGTAGCCGCCGTCCCTACGGCGCGCCCGCCGTGACGTGCGTGATCAACGGGGCGCACGCGCGAATCAGGGCTGTGGTGCGGCTGCCGTGCATTATCCGGTGCAGCCGCATCCCCTTCGGCCGGTCCTCGGTCTCGTCACGACCCTCCGACCGGCCCGGAAGGATGATGGGTCAGTGCACCAGCGCCGGCAGCATCTCGTGCTGGCGGATCGCCGCCACCGCGACCTCCTGGTCGGCGGCGATGGCCATCGGGGTGCCGTCAGCGGCGTGGATCGCGAAGGCAATCCCAGCGTCGGTCTCGACCTGCTTCACGTAGGCGATCTGCGACACGCCGAGCTGCATGAGCTGCTGCTGCGAGAGTTGACGAATGTTCATCACGACGGGCTCGCCGGCCTGCGGCGACTGGTCGTCGGACGGGTTGGAATTGATGTTCATCGTATATCTCCTGACGGTCGCGGCTCCTACAGCCCGCGATGCCGCCTCAGGTGAATTCCAGGTCTGCCCCGCAGCACCCGGTCGTCGTCCCTGATCTCCGTCCAGGGACACTCAGCAAACGCACGCTCAGTCCTGCTCTGGCTCACCATCGACAACGCGCGTGTCGCGGTCGCCGTTCAACCCGGCCCCGTTGGACGTCGGACGGCCGATCTGGATGGTCTTGACGCGGGCCTCGGGCTGAGGCCGGGCGAGGTCGATGTGCAGCAGGCCGTTGTCCAGCCAGGCGCCCTTCACCTCGATCCCCTCGGCGAGCACGAAGGCCCGCTGGAACTGCCGCGCCGCGATGCCGCGGTGAAGGAAAACCCGCCCTTGCGTGTCGTCAGTCTGGCGGCCGCGGATTACCAGCTGGTTATCCTCCTGGGTGATCTGGAGATCGTCCATCGTGAAACCCGCGACCGCGAGCGTGATACGCAGCCCGGTCGGCCCGGTCTGCTCGATATTGTAGGGCGGATAGCCGTCGGACGAGGATTTTGACGCCCGCTCGAGCATCTGTTCGAGATGGTCGAAGCCCAGGAACAGCGGCGACGTGAACATTCGGGTGGTCATGGCCCCCTCCTTCGAGCGAAGCGTTACCGGGACCCGCTCGCGGCATCCCGGCCCGATCTATCTTGGAACCTATTGACTGCGTTGCAAGAGGGGACGGCGTTGCGAGAGGGCACGGCGTTGCGAGAGGGCACCGGGGAGCCGTTGATCCGGACCAGACGGACCGCTACATGCCCGCCATGAGCCCCACCATGAGCAATGATACCATCGAACAGCTACGCATTCTGATCGCCCCCGATCCAATGCTGCGCGCCAAGGCCCGCCCGGTCGGCCCTGGAGACGACGCACTGGTCCGCGATCTCGTGCCTCGCATGTTCTCGACGATGTATCACGCGCCGGGGATCGGCCTCGCCGCGCCGCAGGTCGGCGCCGGATTGCGGCTCGCCGTGGTGGACCTCATGCCGAACGAGAAACCGAGCCCGCTCGTGCTCATCAATCCCGAAATCGTCGGGCTCAGCGACGAAATGGCGACGCGCGAGGAGGGCTGCCTTTCGCTGCCCGGCCAGTACGCCGACGTGACCCGGCCGGCGCACGCCAGGATCCGCTACCAGGACCAGTCCGGCGAAAGGCAGGAGATCGACGCGGATGGCCTGCTATCGGCCTGCCTGCAGCATGAGATCGACCATCTCGACGGCGTGCTGTTCGTGGATCATCTCTCCAACCTCAAGCGCAACATGATCATGCGGCGGCTGGCCAAGGAGATGCGCCAGAAGCGCGACCAGGACGGGGGACGATAGGGCGCCGATGCGCCTCGCATTCATGGGCAGCCCCGATTTCGCGGTGCCCGCCCTCCAGGCGCTGCACGCCGCCGGACACGACATTCGAGCGGTCTACTGCCAGAAACCCCGCCCCGCCGGGCGGGGCCACGCCGTGCGCCCATGCCCGGTGCATCGCGCGGCGGAGCCACTCGGGATCGAGGTGCGAACGCCCACGCGGCTGCGGACCGAGCCGACGGAGCAGGAGGCTTTCGCGGCACTCGATCTGGATGCCGCCGTGGTGGCGGCGTACGGGTTGATCCTGCCGCAAGCCATGCTTGACGCACCGCGCCGGGGTTGCCTCAACATCCATGCCAGCCTGCTGCCCCGCTGGCGGGGCGCCGCGCCGATCCAGGCGGCGATCCTGGCCGGGGACAGCGAAACCGGCATCACGATCATGCAGATGGATGCCGGCCTCGACACCGGCCCGATGCTGCTGCGCGAGGCCGTGCCGATCACCGAGACCACCACCGCCGCCACGCTGCACGACACCCTCGCCCGCATCGGCGCGCGACTGATACTGCGCGCGCTGGCCGACGCCCCGCCGCCGTGGCCGCAGCCCGACACGGACGCGACCTACGCCCCCAAACTCTCGCGCGATGATGGGCGGATCGACTGGAGCCGCGAGGCCGGGACCATCCTGCGGCAGGTGCGGGCGCTCAATCCCTGGCCCGGCACGTTCGCCATGCACGACGGGGAGATCCTGAAGGTGCTGCGAGCGGGACCGGCGGAGGGGTCCGGCGAGCCCGGCACGTTGCTCGACGACGAACTGACGGTCGCCTGCGGGACGGGCGCCGTTCGTCTGCTCACGGTCCAACGTCCCGGACGCGCCGCGATGGACGCCGCCACTTTCCTTCGCGGGCACCGGCTGCGGTCCGGCGCGCGTCTCGGCTGATGCCGGGATGGGCGCTGCTCTTGGAGTATGACGGCGGCCCGTTCGTCGGCTGGCAGCGTCAGGCGAGCGGGCTCTCCGTCCAGTCGGTGCTCGAAGCGGCGGCGACGAAACTGAATGGCGGCGAACCCGTGCCCAGCGTGGTTGCCGGGCGCACCGATGCCGGGGTGCACGCCGAGGCGCAGGTGGCGCAGATCGCGCTGCCGGAGACGTTGTCCGCCGCCACGGTGCGCGACGCCCTGAACTATCACATGAAGCCGCATCCGGTCGTCGTGCTGGCGGTCTCGCCCGCGCCGCCGGGTTGGAACGCGCGCTTCTCCGCCATTCGCCGATCCTACCGTTATCGCATCCTCGATCGCCACGCCCGCCCTGCCCTGCTTGCTGGCCGCGTCTGGCACGTCCGGGGTCCGCTGGACGCGGCGGCGATGCACGCGGCGGCGGCGAGCCTGCTCGGGCGGCACGACTTCACCTCGTTCCGCGCCGCCGCGTGCCAGGCCGCGAGCCCATTGCGCACGCTCGACCGGCTCGACGTGCGGCGCGAGGGGGACATCGTGGAGATCGTCGCCGAGGCGCGCAGTTTCCTGCACCACCAGGTACGCAACATGGTCGGCACTCTGAAACTGGTCGGCGACGGACGCTGGCGGGCCGAGGACGTGACGCGGGCACTCACGGCGCGGGACCGCGCCGTAGCCGGCCCGACCGCGCCGGCCGCCGGGCTCTGCCTGACCGGCGTCAGCTATCCGCGCGATCCGTTCAGCCCTGGTCCGGGCTGATCACGGCCATCAGCAAGCGGGGCCCGAGGATCAGCGCCGCCGTCCCCAGATTGACGCAGACGACGAACAGCACGGCTCGCGCCACCGACACGCCAAGTCCGCGCCGCGCCAGGAACCAGTGCAGCCACAGTCCGTAGGATACCAGCCCGAGCACTGCGACCACGCCGGCCACGCTGTTCGGCAGCCCGGCGGCCATCAATAGGCCCAGCACCACGAGCAAAGCTGAGGCCATCACCGGGATGGCCCATTGGCACCAGTTGAAGGCGGTGGCGAAGCGCAGCCAAACCGCCTCGCGCTGCCACAGCCGCGCGAACCACCAGGACAGCACGGGCGGGGCCAGCAAGGCGCACAACGTCGCCAGCAGGTCGGACAGAGCCGGAAGGCCGCCGCCATTGACGATCAGCAGCGCGCTACCCACCAGCGGGAAGGCGATCAGCGGCGCGAGACTAATCAGGAATGCCTGGGTGGTGTTGCCGAACTGCGCCAGACCATCGGCACGCCCGGTCGCTAGCCGGACGACGCCGAGCAGGATATTCGGCGCGCCTCCCACCCCGCGCGCCGGCCCGCCCCTCATCGAGCGCCGCTCACGACAGGAACGCGCCCAGCACGGCGGCGTAGATGCGCGTCAGGTCACGCAGTTCGGACACCGGGACGCATTCGTTGGCCTGGTGCATGGTCGCACCGACCAGGCCGAACTCGGCGACCGGACAGTGCCGCCTGATGAAGCGCGCGTCGGAGGTCCCGCCGCCGGTGTCGAGCGCCGGCTCCCGCCCGACGATCTGCGCGACGGCGTGGCGGAGGGTGTCCACCATCGGCCCAGGCTCGGTAAGGAAGCTCTCGCCGCTCACCACGACGTCGAGATCGTAGTTCTCCCCGTGCTGCGCCAGCGCCGCGCGCAGCCACGACTCCAGCGAGGCGCCGCTATGACGGTCGTTGAAGCGGATGTTCAGCGCCGCGCGCGCGGCGGCCGGGATCACGTTGGTCGCCGGATTGCCTACGTCGATGCTGGTGACCTGGAGCGACGACGGCTCGAACCACCTGCTGCCGGCGTCAAGCGGCGCCGCGGTCAGGGCGGCGAGCGCGCGGACGAGGCGGTGCACCGGGTTGTCGGCGCGGTGCGGATAGGCGACGTGGCCCTGCGTGCCGTGCATCGTGATGCGCGCGTTCAGGCTGCCGCGTCGGCCGATCTTTATCTGGTCGCCGAGCCGGGCCGGATTGGTCGGTTCGCCGACCAGACAGAAATCCGGCACCTGCCCATTGGCCGCCATCCAGTCCAGCACGCGGACGGTGCCGTCCAGCGCGGGGCCTTCCTCGTCGCCGGTGATCAGCAGGCTGATCGAGCCGCGCGATTTTCCTTCCGCGAGATGCCGCGCGGAGGCCGCGACGAAGGCGGCGATCGCGCCCTTCATGTCGCACGCGCCGCGGCCGTACAGCACCTCGTCGCGCACCTCGCCGGCGAAAGGATCGCCGTTCCATGCCGCGTCGCCCGTCGGCACCACGTCGGTATGGCCGGCGAAGCAGATATGCGGCCCCTCATCGCCGATCCGGGCAAACAGGTTCTCCGTCTCGCCGTGGCGCAGCCGCTCGACGGCAAAACCCAGCCGGGTCAGCGCGTCCGCCAGCACGTCCTGCGCGCCGTCGTCGGCCGGCGTGACCGAGGCGCGGCGGATCAGCGCCTGCGCGAGCGGCAGCGGGTCGGTGAGGTCGATCAATCGCGCAGCAGCTCGTTGATGGACGTCTTGGCCCGCGTCTGGGCGTCCACCCGCTTGACGATGACGGCGCAATAGAGCGACGGGCCGGGCGAGCCATCGGGCAACGGCCGGCCGGGCAGCGAACCAGGCACCACGACAGAGTAGGCCGGCACGCGGCCCACGTAGATCTCGCCCGTGGCCCGGTCCACGATCTTGGTCGAGGCGCCGACGAACACGCCCATCGACAGCACGCTGCCACGCTCGACGATGACGCCCTCGGCCACCTCCGAGCGCGCGCCGACGAAGCAGTCATCCTCGATGATGACGGGGTTGGCCTGCAGCGGCTCCAGTACGCCGCCGATGCCGACGCCGCCGCTCAGGTGGCAATTGGCGCCGATCTGCGCGCAGCTCCCCACCGTCGCCCAGGTATCGACCATCGTGTTGCGCCCGACATAGGCGCCGGCGTTGACGAAGCTCGGCATCAGCACGGCGCCGGGCGCGATATAGGCGGAGCGACGCACCACGGCACCCGGCACCGCGCGGAAACCGGCATCGCGGAAGCGGTTCTCGCCCCAGCCGGCGAATTTGAGCGGCACCTTGTCGAACGCCGGCGCCCCGCCCGGACCGGGCATCGGCGCCGAATCGGTTAGGCGGAAGGACAAGAGGACCGCCTTCTTGAGCCACTGATTGACCGTCCAGTCGCCGCCCTGCGGCTCGGCCACGCGCACCGCGCCGGAATCGAGTGCGTCCAGCGCCGCCTCCACCGTCTCGCGCGCGCTGCCGCCGCTCGCCGACGACAGTTGCTCGCGCTGCTCCCAGAGCGCCTCGACCGGCTGCTGGAGCGGATGGTTCGTCATCTTGCTAGGTCCTTGGTCAGCGCGCCGGGAACTCATGCGCAGCGCCCCCTCTCCTGTCAACGCGCGCGGGGTAACCGTGTCGATAACGCAGTGTTTACCCGCTTGGCGTCAGATGGGGCACCGAAGGGAAGCCTCCAGCCATGAGCGAGACCACCCAAGTCCCGCCGCACCGATCCGACGCCGTCGCGGCCCCCCGCGATGCACTGACCGGCGCCTTGGTCGACAGCCGCCAGCGATGGCGTGACCTCGTGACCCTCGCCGCCGACGTGGCGTTCGAGACCGACGCGCTCGGCCGGTTCGTCTTCGTCGATCCGGGCAGCGGGCTCGGCTGGCCCTCCACCGTGCTGATCGGCCAGCCGGCGGAATTGCTGCTCGCCGACACTTCGGGCGTCACCGGCTTCAATCCCTTCCGCCCGACGACGCCGATCCGTCGGCGGCGCACCTGGCTGAAATGCCCGGACGGCGGCGTACGTTGCATGGCGTTCTCGGTCGCCCCCCTGCTGGACGCGAACGGCGGGATCATCGGGGCGCGCGGGATCGGGCTCGATGTCACCGAACTGGACGGCCAGGAGGCTCAGGTCGCCGCGGCGCTGCGGCGCGGCGAGGTGATGGACCATATCCTCTGGTCCATGCGGGAAGAGGTGCTGGCGCCACGAATGATGGAGGCGGCACTCGCCTCGCTGGTCCGCGCGCTCGGTGCCGAGGGTGCCGCGGTGGTGGAGGCGCTCGGCACCGGGCAAGGTCCGGTCCTGCTCTACCACTCGGGAATCGGCGCGGAAGCCGTGTTGCCAACCGCCGTCGCGCTTCTCGACCGGGACGCGCCGTCCAGCGTCGAGGCCGGGTCCACGAACGGCAGGCCGGTTCTGCTATGCGCATGCAAGACGCGGTTCGGCGAGCAGGTCGGGCTGACGATCTGGCGCCAGCCCAACGGCCGTCCGTGGAACGCGGAGGAGAAGGTGTTGGCGGACTCCGCGAGCACGATCATCCGCGTCATTCTCGAGCACGACGCGATCCAGCGCGAGATGGGGCGTCAAGCCCGCACCGACCCGGTCACCGGCCTGCTAAACCGCCGGGCGTTCCTCGAGGAACTGGACCGCAACATCGAGCGGCTTGAGCGCGAGAGCCTGCCCGGCACCCTGATGTTCATCGATCTCGATCATTTCAAGCTGCTGAATGACCAGCTCGGTCACGAGGCGGGGGATGAAGCGCTGCGGCTCACCGCCGCCTTGCTGCGAAAAACGGTGCGCCCGACCGATCTGGTGGCCCGATTCGGGGGAGACGAGTTCGCGGTGTGGCTGAACGGCGCCGACCACCTGACGGCAGCCGAGCGCGCGGAGTCGCTGCGGGTCGAGGGGCCGCGTGCCCTGCGGCATCTGACCGAGGGCAAGGCTCCCGACGTCACCATGTCGATCGGCATCGCCACGCGCGGCGCCGGCGCCGGGGCGGAGACCGACGAATTGCTCCGCCGGGCCGACCTCGCGATGTACGAGGTCAAGCGCACCGGCCGCGCCCATTGGCGCGTCGCGCACGAGACCCCTGGATGAGACCAGACGGCGACCCGCACGCGCCCGCCCGATCCATCGCCCGAGGACTTGCGGAGCCTGTCCGCGTACGGGTGGGGGCCAACTCGCAGACGCCGCCCGAGATTCTCTGCTTGCTGGCCAATGACCCGCTGGTCACGGTACGCGCGGCCGTCGCCATGAACGAGGCGGCGCCTCCGCAAGCGGTCCACCGGCTCGCCAAGGACGATGACGAGCGGGTGCGCGTCCTGATTGCCCGCAAGCTCGGCGCCCTGGCGCCCGGTCTCTCGGACCACGAGCAGGAGCGGCTGCGCCAGCAAACCTATGAGGCACTCGCCGGCTTGGTGGAGGATGAGGCGGTGCGCGTCCGGGCCGCCCTCGCCGACGTGCTGAAGGAGATGCCGGATGCGCCGCGCGAACTGATCCTCGCACTTGCGCATGACCCCGAGCTTCCCGTCGCCGAGCCGGTGATCCGTTTCTCGCCGCTGCTCACCGAGCCGGACCTGCTGGCGCTGCTCACCAAATCCCCGCACGATGCAACCGTCATTTCCGTGGCCCGCCGTCCGCACCTGAACGAGGCGGTGTGCGACCGCATCGTGGCCATCGCCAACGTCTCGGCGATCCGCGTACTGCTGACCAACCAATCCGCCGCGATCCGTGAGGCCACCCTGGATGCGTTGATCGCCAACGGGGCGGAGCACACGGAATGGCACGAGCCCCTGGTCCGCCGCCCGACGCTGCCGGCCGGCTCCGCTCGGAAGCTCGCCGGGATCGTGGCCGACCATCTGCTCGAGGTCCGGGCCAATCGCGCCGATCTCGACGCCGGCTTGCTCGGAGAGCTACGCGCCCGGCTCAGGAAGCGCCTGGAGGCGGATACCCGTCCGACGGCGGCTATCAACGGCTGCGAGGCAGTGAGTTGGGCCAGTGGTGCGCCGCCGGGCAAGCGCATCACCGAGACGACGCTGCTGCAGGCGGCGCGACAGGGCGACGCGAAACTCGTCGCCGCCCTGCTGGCCACCGCTGCTCGCGTCCCGCTCCCCGTCGTGCAGCGGGCCGCCGCGCTGCGCAGCACCAAGGGCCTGGTCAGCCTCATCTGGAAGGCGGGTTTCACGATGGCGGTCGCGGGACCCGTCCAGTCGCTGCTAGCCCGCCTCGCCCCGGCCGCCCTGCTCGGCCCGGACGCAGGGGGAAACTTCCCGCTGGCCGCCGACGAGATGCGCTGGCACCTCGACTTCCTCGGCCGCATGGGCAGATGAGCGCCCGGCCTTCCGTCAGGCGCGGATGAGCGTGCCGATCCCCGTTTCGGTGAACAGTTCGAGCAGGCAGACGTGCGGCAGCCTGCCGTCCAGGATCACGGCACCCTTCACCCCGGCGCGAACCGCCTCGGCGCAGGTCTCGACCTTCGGGATCATGCCGCCGGAGATCATGCCGCTGGCAATGCCCTGCTCGACATCGGCGATGGTCAGCTCGGGGATCAGCGCCTTGGCGTTGTCCAGCACGCCCGCGACATCCGTCAGCATCAGCAGGCGGGTTGCCCCGAGCGCGCCCGCCACGGCGCCGGCCACCGTGTCAGCGTTGATGTTGTAAGTCTGGCCGTTGGCGTCGACGCCGACCGGCGCGATCACCGGGATCAGCCCGGCGCCGGTCAGCGCGTGGATCACCCGCACGTCGACATGCTCGGGCTCGCCCACGAAGCCGAGGTCGAGCACGCGCTCGATATTGCTGCCGGGATCCACCTTGGTGCGGCGCAGCTTGCGCGCGCGGATCATCGCGCCGTCCTTGCCTGACACGCCGACCGCCAGCGCCCCCGCCTTGGTGATCAGCCCGGCGACGTATTTGTTGACGGTGCCGGCAAGCACCATCTCGACCACCTCCACCATCGCCGCGTCGGTCACCCTCAGGCCGTCGATGAAGGTCGACTGGATTGCCAGCCGCTTCAGCATGATGTTGATCTGCGGGCCGCCGCCATGCACCACCACCGGATTGATGCCGACCTGCTTGAGCAGGGCGATGTCGGCGCCGAACTGCTCGGCCATCGCCTCCTCGCCCATCGCGTGCCCGCCGTATTTCACCACCACCGTCGCGCCCGCGTAGCGGCGCAGGAACGGCAGCGCGTGCGCCAGGATGCGCGCCTGCTCGGTCGCCTGGGCGATGTCGGCGTCGGACGCCAATCTGCCGCCGGTCATGGACGCATCCTCCGCCGCGAAGGGGCGCCGCGCGTGTAGCGATGCCGGCCGGGGCTGGTCAAGCCAGGCTCGCCAAGGCGGCCCGCAGCTCTGGGATGCCGTAGCCTGTCTCGCTGCTGGTCGCCAACACCTGGGGATGGGCGGCGGGATGCTGGCTTACGACTCGCGCCGCCTCCGCCAGCTTGCGCGCGAGCGGACCGGGCTTCACTCCGTCGGCCTTGGTCAGCACGATTTGGAACGTCACCGCCGCGCGGTCGAGCAGCCCCATCACCGCCTCGTCCGATGGTTTGAGCTCGATCCTTGCGTCGAGCAGCAGGATCGCGCGGCGCAGGCTGGAGCGGCCGCGGAGATAGTCGAACATCAGCCCCTGCCAGTCCGCCTTGATGTCCTTCGGCGCCTGCGCGTAGCCGTAACCCGGCATGTCCACCAGGGTCAGCCTTCCGCCGAGGTCGAAGAAGTTGAGCTGGCGGGTTCGGCCGGGCTGCCCCGAGGCGCGCGCCACCGAATGCCGCCCGGTCAGCGCGTTGATCAGCGAGGATTTCCCCACGTTCGAGCGCCCGGCGAAAGCGATCTCCGGCCCGGCCGGCGGCGGCAGCTGGTCGGCCGTCACCACGCCGAGCATGAAGCGGCACTCGGCCGCGAACAGCCGCCGCCCGGCCTCCAGCTCGACCGCGCCGGGTTCGGGCAGCCCGGCGAGGGAGGCGGGAAACTCGCTCAGGTGCGGGCCAGGTTCGGTCGCGGCAGCCGGGTGCGGCGCATGATGACCCATTGCTGCGCGATGGAGAGGAGATTGTTCCAGGTCCAGTAGATCACCAGCCCGGCCGGGAAGCGCGCCAGCATGAAGGTGAAGATCACCGGCATGAACTGGAACAGGCGCGCCTGCATCGGATCGGGCGGCGGCGGGTTCAGCTTCTGCTGGAAGAACATCGTCAGGCCCATCATCAGCGGCCAGGCGCCGAGATGCAGGAAGGGCGAGATCAGCGTCGGATCGAACGGCAGCAGACCGAACAGATTGAAGATGTTCGTCGGATCGACCTGCGAGAGGTCGTGGATCCAACCGAAGAACGGCGCCTGACGCATCTCGATGGTGACGAAGATCACCTTGTAGAGCGAGAAGAACACCGGGATCTGCACGACCATCGGCAGGCAGCCGCTCGCCGGGTTGACCTTCTCCGCCCGGTACAGCGCCATCATCTCCTGCTGCATCTTCGCCGGGTCGTCCTTCAACCGCTCGCGCAACGCCTGCACCTTGGGTCCGAGCAGCTTCATCCGGCTCATGGAGGTGTAGGACTTGTTGGCGAGCGGAAAGAAGAGCAGCTTTGCGAACACGGTAAACGCCATGATGGCGAGGCCGAAATTGCCCAGCACGCCGTTCAGCCAGTCGAGCGCGTAGAAGATCGGCTTGGTCAGCCAGTAGAACCACCCAAAATCCACCGCCTTGTCGAAGGATGGGATGTGGTACTCCGCCTGGTAGCGGTCGAGCAGGGTGACGATCTTCGCGCCGGCGAACAGATGCGTCCGCAGCGTCGCCGTAGTCCCTGGCGCGACCGTCTTCGGCTCCTGCGTCGCGTAGTCCACCTGGTAGTGGTCGCCGCCCTCGTCGAGATGGCGGAAGGTGACAGTGGAGGCCATCGTCTGGTCAGGCACCAGGGCGGTCAGCCAGTATTTGTCGGTGATGCCGGCCCAGCCGCCGTCGCCGGTGGCGGTGAACGCGACGCCATCGTGCTTGGCGCCCTCGCTCCTCGCGTCGGAGTATTTGGTCTCCTGCAAGGTGCCATTGCTGACCCCGAGCAAGCCCTCGAACAGCAGGTAGTAGCCAGCGACCGTGGGAGTGTAGTCGCGCCGGATGCGGGCCCAGGGGAACAGCTTCACCGGCGCGCCGGTCGTGTTGCGGACCCGCTGCTCGACCGAGAACATGTAGTTGTCGTCGACCGACAGGCCGAGCTCGAAGGTCAACCCCTCGCCGTTGTCCCAGCTCAGCGTGACCGGGTGCGCGGTGGTCAGATCAGGGGCCGAGGCGGTCCAAATCGTGTCATTGTCCGGCAGCTTCACGCGCTCGCCGGGCGCCGCCGACCAGCCGTACTGGACGTAATAGGGGTTGGGGTCCGAACGCGGCTCCAGCAGCCGGACCAGCGGCGAGTCCGGCGCCAGCGTCTCGCGGTAGTCGGTCAGCACGAGGTCGTCGAGCCGGCCGCCCAGCAGGCTCATGGAGCCGCGCACCCGCGAGCCGGCGATCTTGAGCCGCGGCACCTCCTTGGGAACCACTTCGGCCGCCGCCTGCGCCGGCGCCGCGCCGCTCGCCGGCGAGCCTTCTCGCGGGGTCACACCGCTCGGATGCGGCGTTGCCTTGTTCGCCTCCTGGGTGGTGGCCGGCGGCTGATGCGGCATGTGCGGCGCCACCAGCAGCTGAAAGCCCAGGAGGATCGCGATCGATACGGCGATCGCGATGAACAGCCGCTTTTGGTCCATCATAGCCCCGTTCCGGCCCGCTAGGGCCTCAAATCGTCCACGGATCGAGGCCCTGTGGTGCGGCCGTCGATGCATCGGCAGGGCGGCACCGGATCGTACCCGCCCTCGTTCCAAGGGTTGCAGCGCAGGATGCGCCACGCAGCGAGCCCACCGCCGCGCACCGCCCCGTGCGCCCGCAGCGCCTCGATGGCGTATTCGCTGCAGCTCGGCTCGAAGCGGCAATTGGCCCCGATGAACGGCCGCAGCGTCCATTGATATAGGCGCACCACGCCGATCGCGAGGCCCGAGGCCGGGTTCATGCCACGCCCGCCTTGGCCAGCGCCCGCCGCAGATCGTCGCGCAGCAGCACGAACGGACGGCCGCGGGTCTTGTCGCGCCCGACCAGGACGAGGTCGACGCCCGACACCGGGTGCTCCCGCAGCAATAGCCGCGCCGCTTCCTTCAGCCGCCGGCGGGTGCGGTTGCGCACCACGGCGTTGCCGACCTTGCGGGTGACGGTGAAGCCGATCCGCGCGGGTCCGTCGTCGCCGCGCGCCAGGGCCTGCAGCACGAGGCCGGGCATCGGCGCCTTGCGCCCCTTCGCCGCGACGCGCAGGAACTCCGCCCGACGCTTGAGGCGCTCCGGCGGGCCCATCGATGTGGCTTGCGCGGTCAGGCTGATACGGCGTCAGGCTGACAGGCGCTTGCGGCCTTTGGCGCGGCGGTTGGCCAGCACCTTGCGGCCGCCGACGGTCGCCATGCGGGCACGAAAGCCGTGCCGGCGCTTGCGGACCAGCTTCGACGGTTGATACGTACGCTTCACGACACTTCTCCGATTGGATCAAAAGCCCATCAGGCGCAAAGACCGGAACGGGGCTGGCGGGGCCGAGCGGGCCATGTTCGCAGGCCGCGTATAGGGGTCGGCCCCGCCTCCGTCAATTCCGCAGCGTCGCGGCACAACCGGCGCGTGCCGACGCCGGAAGGAAACAAGAATGCGCCGGTTCGCCCGCTTCCTGCCGCTTCTGATCCTGCTCGCCGGCCTCGCCGCCGCCTGGGCGACGGGGCTGCGCAAGGAACTGTCCTGGCCGATGCTGGCGGCACACGAAGCGTCGCTGCGCGCCTTCGTGGCATTTCACCCGATCGCGGCGCCGGTCGCTTTCATATTCCTCTACGTGGCGGTGACGGCCCTGTCGATCCCCGAGGCGGCGCTGCTCAGCATGGTCGGCGGCGTGCTGTTCGGCACGGTTCTGGCTGCCGCCTGCGTGGTGCTCGGCGCGACCGTCGGCGCCGTCCTGCTGTTCCTCGCCGCCCGATCCGCGCTCGCAGCGCCGCTGCGCCGTCGCGCGGCACCCCTGTTGGAGCGTATCGGGCCGGGGCTGGAGCGGGACGGGTTCAGTTATCTGCTTTCGTTGCGGCTGCTGCCGATTGTGCCGTTCTGGCTGGTGAACCTCGCACCGGCGCTGGTGGGGATGCGGCTCGCGCCGTTCTTCCTTGCCACACTGGTCGGCATCATTCCGGGCGTGCTGTTCTTTGTCTCGCTCGGGGCGGGACTGCGCGACGTTCTGGCGCTCGGCGGCGAGCCCGATCTCTCGGCGATCCTCTCACCTGGGATCCTGCTGCCGCGGATCGGGCTCGCCCTACTCGCGCTGGCGCCCGTGCTGTGGCGCCGATGGAGACGCGCGCATGGCTGATTTCGACCTCGCGGTGATCGGCGCGGGCGCCTCGGGGCTCGCGGTGACGTCGGTGGCGGCGCGGCTCGGATTGTCCGTGGCGCTGATCGAGCGTGGCCGGATGGGCGGGGACTGCCTGAATTTTGGCTGCGTGCCGAGCAAGGCGCTCCTCGCGGCGGCCCACGCCGCGCAATCGGCCCGTAGCGCCGGCCGCTACGGCGTGCGGCTACGTGAGCCGGAGATCGACTGGCGAGGGGTGCGCGCCCACGTCCAGGGCGCAATCGCCGCGATCGCACCCATTGATTCCGAGGAACGCTATCGCGGCCTGGGTGCGACGGTGCTGCGTGACAGCGCGCGGTTCGTCGCGCCGGAGTCGCTGCTGGTCGGCGGGCGGCCCCTCACCGCGCGGCGCATCGTCATCGCCGCCGGCAGCCGCGCCGCCGTGCCCGACATTCCTGGCCTGCGCGACGTGCCGTTCCTGACCAACGAGACGCTGTTCGAGCTCGCGGAGAAGCCCGGCCATCTGCTGATCCTGGGTGGCGGCCCGATCGGGATCGAAATGGCGCAGGCCCATGCCGGACTCGGTTGCCAAGTGACGATCGTGCAGTCGGGCGACATCGCCGCCAAGGAGGATCCCGAACTGGCGGCCTCGCTACGCGCCATCCTGGCCGGTCAGGGTGTCGCGATTCTCGAGCACGCCGAAGTGGTCGCGGTACAACCGGGGCCGGCGCTCGTGCTGAAGGACGGCCGACGGATCGCGGGCACCCACCTGCTGGTCGCCGTGGGGCGGCAGCCGAGCCTCGCCGACCTCGACCTCGACGCCGGCGGGGTGCGCGCCACGGCGCGGGGCGTGGCGACCGACCGGGGGCTGCGTAGCCCGACCAACCGGCGGGTCTACGCGGTGGGCGACATAGCCGACCCGGAGGGCGTCGGGCCGCGCGCCTTCACGCATGTGGGAAGCTATCACGCCGGCATCGTGATCCGCCGCGCCCTGTTCCGCCTGCCCGCGCGCGTCGACTATTCCGCCCTGTCGCGCGTCACCTACACCGACCCCGAGCTGGCCCAGGTCGGCCTGACCGAGGCCGAGGCACGAGAGCGGGGCCACGACGTGACGGTGCTGCGCTGGCCGCTCGCCGAGAACGATCGCGCCATCGCCGAGGCCGACACCGCCGGTCTGGTGAAGCTGGTGGTGGCGCGCGGGCGTGTGCTGGGGGCGGGCATCCTGGCGCCGCACGCGGGCGAGATGATCGGCGCCTGGACCCTGGCGATCGGCCGCCGCGTGAAGCTTTCGGCGCTGGCCGGCATGATCGTGCCGTATCCCACCCGCGCCGAGGCGGGGAAGCGCGCCGCCGGGGAGTACTACGCGCCCCGCCTGTTCGCCCAGCGAACGCGCCGGCTGGTGCGCGCGTTAATGTGGTTGCCGTAAGCACGGCAGCTCTTTAATGCGGTGAGATGACAGGATTGAAATGCGGCGGAGTCGCCCGGCCTGGAACGGCGCTCGCGCTGCAAGGCGGTGGCGCGCACGGTGCCTTCACCTGGGGCGTGCTCGACCGGCTGCTGCAAACTGAGCTTCGGCTCGATGCTATCTGCGGCGTCTCGTCGGGTGCGATCCTCGCCACCATGCTGGTGCAGGGCCTGGTGCGCGACGGGCCGGAGGGCGCGCGGGTTGAGATGCGCCGGCTGTGGCAGCGTGTGGCGCAGGCCTACGCGCTCAGCCCGCTGCAAAGCGGCCCGCTGGAACGCTGGCTGTGGGGCTGGGATCTCAGCAACAGCCTGATCTGGCAGGGGCTGGAGACGGCGATGCGGCTGTTCAGCCCGGCGCAGCTCAATCCGCTCGGCCTCAATCCGCTCCGCGCGGTGCTCGACGACCTGATCGACCGCTCGCTGCTGACGCACGCCGCCGCGGCGCGCTTGACGGTCGCCGCGACCGACGTCGAGACCGGGCGCGCGGTGCTGTTCGGCAACGCCGAGATCGACACCGAGGTGCTGCTCGCCTCGTCGTGCCTGCCCTTCGTGTTCCCCGCCATCGAGATCGGCGGCCGCGCCTACTGGGACGGCGGCTACTCGGGCAACCCGCCGCTCGGGCCGCTGCTGACGCCGAACCCGCCGGCCGAGCTCATCCTGATCCGCGCCCAGCCCGAGCGCCGACCGGGCGTGCCCACCTCTCCCGCGCAGATCATGAACCGGCTGAACGAGATTGCCTGCCACAACGTGCTGACGGCCGAGCTCGCCGCCTTGCCGCCCTCGGTGCGGTTGACCAGCTACGATGCCGACCAGGCGTTGCTCGACCTGCCGATCTCGTCGAAGTTCAATGGTCAGGCCGAGTTCCTTTCGAGCCTGTTCCGGGCGGGGCGCGCGGCGGCGGACCGACCGATGGCCCGCGCGCCCACGGCCGCCGCCGCCGAATAGGAGTGGCAAACATGGCCGAATGGGACCCCGGACAATATCTGCGGTTCGAGGACGAGCGGCTGCGTCCGGCGCTCGACCTGCTGGCCCGGGTGCCGCTCGAGCGGCCGGCGCGGATCGTTGATCTCGGCTGCGGCGCGGGCAATGTCAGCGCGATCCTGAAGCAGCGTTTTCCCGCGGCCGAGGTGCTCGGTGTCGACGGCTCGGCGGCGATGCTGGAAAAAGCCCGCGCCGCCGCGCCGGGCTGCCGCTTCGCGCGGGCGGACGCGGCCACCTGGCAGCCCGAATCGCCGCCCGATCTGATCTATTCCAACGCCGCGCTGCACTGGTTGCCCGGTCACGAGACGCTGCTCCCCCGCCTGCTGTCCCTGCTCGGGCCGGGCGGCTGCCTCGCGGTCCAGATGCCGGCGATGCACGACGCGCCGTTTCGCGCGCTACAGTACACGGTTGCCGCGCAAGGCCCCTGGGCGGCGCGGCTGCGCGGGATCGGCTCCGCTCCGCCGATCCTCGATGCCGGCGCCTATTGGGATCTGCTCCGACCACATGCCCCGGCGCTGGACCTCTGGGAGACGATCTACCTGCACGCGCTCCGGGGCGAGGACGCGGTGACGGAATGGGCCGCCGGCTCCAGCCTGCGCCCATTCCTCGACGCGCTGCCCGAAAGCGAGCGGGTGGCGTTTCGTCGTGCCTATTCGGACGCGATACGGCCGCACTATCCACGCCGGGCCGACGGTACCACCCTGCTGCCATTCCGCCGGCTGTTCCTGGTAGGCAGGGTCTGACGGCCTCGTGAAGATCGACTTCGCCTCTGTACCCGCCAGCGACGCCGGCGGTGCTCGGCGCCAGCCTTTGGGCTCGTGGCGGTTCGCCGACGCTACCGCCCGCGCGAGCCGCGGCGAAATGAGAGCGCCGCCGGCGGGTATCCGCCCCGATCGAACGCCGGGCCGAGTGGCTGACCCCGACCAAAAGATCATCATCGTAGGGCCCGACAGACGCCGGTTACACAGCCGGGGTGCTCTGCCGATTGGCGGAGGGATCAAGCCGCTTCGCGCACCGCCGTCAGGAACTCGGCGACCTCGATCTTTAGGGTATCCGAGTGGGCGGTCAGCGTGCGGGCGGCTTTCAACACAGCGCCCGCCTGCTCGCCGGTATGGGTCACCGCCTCCGTCACCTGGTTAATGTTGCCGTTGACCTCCGCCGTGCCGGCGGCGGCGTGCTGCACAGCGCGCGCGATCTCCTGCGTCGTCGCGCCCTGCTCCTCGACCGCGCCGGCGATCGCCGTGGCGATCTCGTTCATGCGCTGGATGGTGCCGCCAATAGAGCGCAGCGCGCTCACTGCCTGACCGACCTCGCCCTGTATCGTCGCGATCTGCGCACCGATTTCCTGTGTGGCGCGGGCGGTCTGGGTGGCCAATGTCTTGACCTCGCTCGCCACCACCGCGAAGCCCTTGCCCGCCTCCCCGGCTCGTGCCGCCTCGATGGTCGCGTTCAGCGCCAGCAGGTTGGTCCGCCCGGCGATGTCGCTGATCAGCTTGACCACGTCGCCGATCCGCGTCGCCGCCTCCGACAAATGGCTGACGCAGCGATCGGTGTCCTCCGCCTCGCGCACCGCCTGGCCGGCGACCCGCGCCAACTCGGCGACCTGCCGGCCGATCTCGTGCACCGTGGCGGCAAGCTCCTCGGCGCTGGCGGCGACGGACTGCACATTGCTCGCCGCCTGGTCCGAGGCGCCGGCCACCGCCACGCTGGACCGCCCGCTCTCGGCCGCCGACAGGCTCATGGCGTTCGCCGCCTCGGTCATCGACGCCGCCGACGAGCCGACCGAGGCCGCGATCGCGCCAACCGTCCGCTCAAACCGCTCGGACAGCCGCACACGGCCCGTCATCACCGTCCAGGTGATCATCGGCCCGACGTACTGACCATCCCGGTCGCGGATCGCTGTCCTCGGCGGCCAAGCCGGCGCGGGGGTTGTCCAATCCCTTCATGAGCGGCTTGTAGAGCGGGAAAAATATCTTCTCCCGCGCCTCGAGCACGCCGGACCACAACTCAGCGGCCTGCCGCAAGGCGGCCGCATAGGTCGCGAGAGCGGCCGTCGCTTCGGATAGCAGCTTCCGCCCCCTCCGTCTCGTCGCCGTTCGCGACCAATTTGCAACCGGTCGCGCGCCTTCCGCGCCTGCTCCTCGGCGGCACGGGCCACCGACTGCACTGCGGCGACGCTCTGCTGGTATTCGAGTTCGCGGCTGGCGACGCGCATCTCCAGTTAGGCGGTGGCCACGGTCATCAGCTCGCGCACGGCCGCCTCCGCCGCCGCGTTGCGCTGGTCGGTGGCGCTGAGCCGCGCCATGCTGTCCTGCACCGTCCAGGTGAGTGCCCCGAGCAGGAGCAGCGCGCAGCAGGCCGACAGGCCCAGTTTCGCGGCGATGGGCAGATCGCGCGGACGCAGCATCGCAAAAACCCCAGCGATGGCTCGGTGCCGTCAAGGGTGACGCCTCGGGCTTAATGCCCGGTGGAAGGCCACGCCAGCCAGCGTGCCGTTGGACAGCCGCCTCCCCGCCGATCTGGACAGATCCCCCCCGCCCCGCCACGCTGCGCTGCAACGAACCGGAAGGACACGCGATGCTGTTCGACATGGAGACGCTGAGCGATCAGGACAGCTACAAGCTGCTCGTCTCGACCGTGGTGCCACGACCGATCGCCTGGGTCTCGACGCGCGACCTCGACGGCAGCGTGAACGCCGCCCCCTTCTCGTTCTTCAACGCGGTGTCGGGCAAGCCGCCAATCGTCTGCTTCGGCATCGGCGGCCGTGCCCCGGGCGACGCCAAGGACACCGGGAACATCATTCGCCGCACCGGCGAGTTCGTGGTCAACCTGGTGAACAACGAGACCGCCGAGGCCATGAATGTCAGCGCGATCGAGTTCGGCCCCGAGGTGGACGAGTTCCGCGAGGCCCGGCTCACCGCGATCTCGTCGCACAAGGTGCGCGCCCCGCGCATCGCCGAGAGCCCGGTTTCAATGGAATGCGAGCGGCTGGTCATCGTGGAGGTCGGCGTGGACCGTGCGGTGGTCATGGGCCGCGTGGTGGCGATGCACGTGCGCGACGACTGCGTGCTCGACCCCGTGAAATGCTACATCGACACGCCGAAGCTCGACCTCATCGGCCGAATGCACGGCCGCGGCTGGTACGCCCGCACGACCGATCGCTTCGAGATGCCGCGGATCGAGGTGGCGGACTGGTTCGGCCGCAAGGCGGCGGAGTAGCCGCCTACTTCCGGCGCAGCCGTTTCGCGTTTTTGGTCGCCCGGCCGTGAAAGGGCGTCAGCAGCGCGGCGAGATTGGTCTGCCCGCGCGCTGCCCGCATTCCCGAGATCTGCATGGCGCGCGCCTTCTCATGCACCATCCGGCGGTACTCGGCGGGCGAGCAGGTGCCGCGCGCCATCATCAGCGTGCGGCGCGCGATGGTCTCCATGGAGGCGAAGGTCAGCTGCGCCATCATCAGCGGAAGCGGCACGGCGGTCCGGCGTTTTCTGATCATCTCGAATGGCTACACGGCGCGCGGTGCAGGCACAATGCACGGAGCCGTGCGCGAGGATGATGGTTTGAGGTCAGACCTTCTCGAGCTTGCGCTTCTTCTTCGAGGCCTTGCCGTTGCCGTTCCCGGGGGCGGGATCGGGCTTGAGGTCGCGCAGGAACGCCGAGCGCGCGTTGGCGCCGGCCACGATGTAGGAGTGGTCGGCCCCCGACAGCACGAACTGCGCGCCCATCCTGATGTAGCGCGCCGCGTTCTCCTGATCGTACACCCCGCCGAGGCCGAGAAATTTTCCTCGTTTGCGGCAGGCGTCTCCGACCCGCTGATACGCCTCGATGACGCGATCATGGCCGATCTGGCCGGAGATGCCCATCTCGGCGGTCAGGTCCGAGGTGCCGATCAGCAGCACGTCGATGCCATCCACCGAGGCGATCTCGTCGGCACTGGCGACCGCCTCCGGGCTCTCGATCATCGCGACGACCACGATCTCCCGGTTGACCGCCGCCTGCGCCTCGGCCGTCGCGGGCGGCAGATAGCCGAAGATGGCCGGCGGCCCGCCCCAGCTGCGGTGGCCGTCGGGGGGATAATGGAACGCCTCGCTGATACGGCGGGCCTGCTTGGCGGTGTCGACGTGCGGGACAACGATGCCGAGCGCGCCATTATCGAGCGCCCGCGTGCCCTCGTCGATCGCGTCGGCGCAGACCCGCACGATCGGCGTCACGCCGTGCGGCAGGGAAGCGATGCAGAGCTGTGTCGCCTCCTGCACGGAGAACGCGCCGTGCTCGGTGTCGATGAAGATCCAGTCATGCCCCGTGGCGGCGGCCAGCATCGGCACGGCGGCGGTGCGCAGGTGATGCACGCCGAACCCCAGCGCCACCTTGCCCGCTTGCATTCTTCTCAGCGCGGTGTTCTGCACGATCGGCATGGATCGGTCCTCTCTGGTCCCGACCGGACCGCAGCACGGAGGCGCTGAGGGGTCAATGCGAGCGCGGGTCGTCTGTGGAACGTCCTTGTGTCGGCGGCTGGCCTGACTTATCTTACCTTTGCCTTACCAAGAGGACTAGCGCCAGATGGCGGCCGCCGAGAAGCCCACGACCACGCTGTCCACCAAGGGACAGATTATCCTGCCGGCCGCAATCCGGCGGAGGCGGCATTGGGACGCCGGCACCCGTCTGCTCGTCGAGGAAACTCCCGAAGGCGTGCTATTGAAGCCCGCTCCCTTGTTCAAGCGGACGCGAGTTGCGGACGTGTTCGGCTCATTGCCGCATCGAGGACCGCCGAAGACACTTGACGAAATGAACGCCGGCATCGCGGCGGAAGTCGAGCGTCGACATGCTCGCGGTCGATACTAACGTCATCGTCCGTTTCCTCACCAACGATGACCCGCTCCAATCTCCCCGCGCGCGGCGGCTGGTGAGCGAGAACGATGTGTGGATCCCGACGACCGTACTGCTGGAAACCGAGTGGGTGCTCCGCAGCACCTATCGCTATACGCCGACACAGATCACGGCATCCTTGCGCGATTTCGCCGGCCTGCCGCGCGTCTCGCTGGAGAACCCCGGCCTCGTGGCTCGCGCTCTGGACTGGTGCGAGGAAGGAATGGATTTCTCTGATGCCTTGCATCTCGGTGCCGCCGACCACTGCGAGGGGTTCGCCACGTTTGACGTAGCTTTTGTCAAAGCTGCCAAGAAGGCGACCGGCATGAAGGTGCGCGAGCCGTGACGTAGGCTCACGCGACCGCCGCGTCCGCCTCCACGGTCCGGTTCTCCACCAGCCGCATCAGCGTCTCCAGCCGGTCCGCTTCCGCGGCGGGCTTGTCCGTGCGGATGCGGGCGATGCGGGGGAAGCGGAGGGCGACGCCGGATTTGTGCCGCGTCGAGATCTGCGCGGCGTCGAACGCCACTTCCAGCACCATCGCCCGTTCCACCTCGCGCACGGGGCCGAAACGCGCCGTGGTGTGGTTACGCACCCAGCGATCGAGCATCGCGAGCTCGGCGTCGGTGAAGCCGAAATACGCCTTGCCCACCGGCACCAGCTCGCCATCGTCGCGCCACAGGCCGAACGTGTAGTCGGAGTAGAAGCTGGACCGCTTGCCGTGGCCGCGCTGGGCGTACATCAGCACCGCGTCGATGGTCAGCGGGTCGCGCTTCCACTTCCACCACTGGCCCTTCGGCCGCCCCGGCACGTAGGCGCTGTCGCCCCGCTTGAGCATCAGTCCCTCGATCGAGGCGGCGCGCGCATCGTCGCGGATGGCGGACAAATCCTCGATGCCGTCGAACGCGATCAGCGGAGACAGCGCCATCAGCCGGGGCCGCACGCGCGCGTGCCATGCCTCCAGGCTCGCCCGGCGTGCATCGAAGGGCAGCGGACGAAGATCCTCCCCACGCTCGAACAGCATGTCGTAAAGGCGGAGGCCGGCGGGGAAATCGCGCAGCATCTTCGCCGTAACGCCCTTGCGGTTGAGCCGCTGCTGCAGATCGGCGAACGGCGCCACCTCGCCCTCGCGGATCACCAGCAACTCGCCGTCGAGGACCGCCTCGAAGTTCATCGCGTCGACGATCTCGGGGAACGCGCCCGATATGTCGTCGCCGGTTCGCGAGTAGAGCCGCTTGCCGCCTGGGGTCGCGACGAGCTGCACGCGGATGCCGTCCCATTTCCACTCGGCCCGATAGGCGCTTGCATCCAGGGAAACACGGTCCTGCGGCTCCAGCGGATGCGCCAGCATCGGCGGGCGGAACACCGGCGCGTCCAACGGGTCGGGCCGCGCGCCGCGCCCTTCGAGCCAGGCGAACAGCGGCGCATAGGGCGGCGCCAGGCCGTGCCATACCTCCTCCACGTCGTCGGGTGCGATGCGCCCATCGGTCATCTCGGCCAGCGCCACCTTGGCAAGCCGCGCCGAGACGCCGACCCTGAGCGCGCCGGTGATGAGCTTCAGCAGCGCCAGACGCACCGAGGGCTCCGAGGCATCGAGCCAGCTCGCGACGATCCCCGGCAGCTCGGACTTGGGCGCGGTCTCCAGCGTCTCGACCACCTCGGCGAGCGTCGGCGGGGCGGCGTTGGTCGGCTTGCCGGGCCACATCAGCGCCACCGTCTCGGCAAGGTCGCCCACATAGTCGTAGGACCAGGCGAACAGCTCGGGGTCGGTGCGCGCGGCGGCGAGCTCCCGGATCAGGCCGGGCTTGGCGGCGGTGAAGGCAAGCTCGCCGGTGACGGCGGCGAGGCCGATGCCGCGATCGGGGTCCGGCTCGGTGGCGAAATAGCGCCGCAACAGCGCGATCTTGGCATTGCGGCCCGGCGTGAACACCAGCCGCTCCAGCAAGTCAGCAAAGGCGATCACGCGGCCCTCATTGCTTTGCGGCTCGCGCTCACGCCGCCGCCTCCGAGAGCCCTTCGTCGTCCTCGTCGCCGTAGCCGACCAGCCGCAGCGCCCGGCCGCGCACGCCGCGCTGGGCGATGCAGTGGATCAGCGCCTCCTCGCGCCCGTGCGTCACCCACACCTCGGGCGCCGCCACCTCGTTCACCGTGGCGTTGAGCTCGTCCCAATCGGCGTGGTCGGAGATCACCAGCGGCAACTCGACGCCGCGCGAGCGGGCGCGCTGGCGAACGCGCATCCAGCCCGACGCGAGGGCAACGACGGGCTCGGCCAGCCGCCGCGCCCAACGATCCGTCACCGCGCCCGGCGGCGCCAGCACGATCGCCCCCTTCAGCTGATCCTTCGCCGCCGCCGTCGCGGGGCGAAGGTCGCCGAGCACCACACCCTGCTGTTCGTAAACCGCGCAGAGCGCGGCCAGCGCGCCGTGCAGGTAGATCGGCTCGCTCCATCCGGCGCCGCGCAGCAGCGCGATGAGCCGCTGACATTTCCCAAGGGCATAACATCCGACCACATGGGTGCGCTCGGGGAACAGCGCCCGGCTCGCCAGCAAGCGGGCGATCTCATGGTCGGGCGGCGGATGACGGAACACCGGCAGCGCGAAGGTCGCCTCGGTGACGAACACATCGCATGGAATGGGGATGAACGCATTGCAGGTCGGGTCGGGCGTGCGCTTGTAGTCTCCGCTGACGACGACGCGGCTGCCGCGATACTCCATCGCCACCTGCGCGCTGCCCAGCACGTGCCCCGCCGGCTCCAGCCAGACCGTGACCTCGCCGATCCGCACCCGCTCGCCCCAGCCGAGCGCCTGTTGCGTGAGCCCGGCCTGCCCCTCGCCCAGCCGGGCGCGCATCAGCGCCAGCGTGCCCGTGCTGGCGAGCACCGCGCGATGACCGGGGCGGGCGTGGTCGGAATGCGCGTGGGTGACCACGGCGCGGTCCACGGCGCGGGTCGGGTCGACGAAGAACCCGCCGGGCTCGCAATAGAGGCCGCCGGGGACGACCTTCAACCAGGTATCGGGATGCGGCATCGGCTCTATTTGGCGAGCGAGACGCCATTTGGCCAGACGCGCGCGATGGGGCCGTCAGCGGATCGACGCGCACGGATTGCGCCGCGCGAGATCACGGATGCGCGGCGGCAATCTCGTGAGGTCGAACCCGGCGGCGAGCATGGCCCGGCCTTCCGCCGACCAGCGCGCCGGCCGGACGGTCGGGCTGGCGAACGGCCCGCTGACCTCCATCGGGACATCGAGCGCGAACCCGCTCGTCGTGGAAGGCTGGGTGCCGATCGTCAGATCGAACCAGCGCCGGTACAGGTCGAAGCGAGCGTGCCCGATCACTGTGCCCTCGGCCGCGCGGACCCGGAGCGGCAGCACGGTACCCGATCCGGCGTGCATGTCGAGTACCGCCAGAAGGCAGGAGACCGGCGTCATGCCGCTCGGCTTGCGGAACAACCGCCGCACGTCGAGCGAGGCGAGTTCGATGACGTTGCGCGCGATGGCCCCTCCGGTCATCGAGACCGTCGCGGCGACCTGCGCGCCACGCACCGCCGCATTCAGCGTCGCCGCCTTGGCGGACGCGGTTCCCTCGGCGTCCAGCTTGCCCGCGATCGGCACCGCGCCGAACGACAGGGCGCGGGCGAATTGGGCCATGTCGGCGCCGGCCAGCGAGACGTTGGCTGTCACCCGCCCCCCGTCGCCGGCCCCCTCGATCCGGCCGGAGGCCTGCGCCCGCGCCCCGAGATAGGTCATCGAGAAGACGCTCACGGCCACCACGCCGGGCTTCATCGACGCGGCCAGCTTCGCGTCGGAACCCCGCAAGCCGTTATAGACGAAGCCGCGCGCCGACAGCTTGGCCTCCAGCAGGGTGCCCGGCGCGTCGTCGACCGCGAGCGGAATATCGGCGCCGGACTGACTGGCGGCCTGGCGACGCCCGAGCAGCCGGTCGAGCTCGAGTTGGTCGAAGGCGACCTCGACCGCGACGTCGTCCGGCTCGCCGTGGCCGCCTTCCTTGAGCCGCAGCGAAGCGGCGGTGATCTCGCTGTTTTCGATCGCCCCGCTGGCCCCGCTCATCCGCCACAGATCGCCGTTCCGATCGAGTTGGCCCGCAAGCCGCGCCGACGCTTCAAGATCGCCCGACGCCCCGGCCATCGCCAGGATCGGCTTGAGTGAGGGCGCGACGAGAGCCAGTGCGCCCTTCGCGCCGTCCACGTTCAGCGGGTCGGTCATCGTGCCCTTGAAATCGAGCGTCGTCTCGCCCGAAGCCATGTGCAGCGTCACCGGGAAGGGCTTGGCGACGTCGCGCAGGGCGTCGATCGAGGCGAGGTCGCCGTCAAGGCGAACCGACGTGCCGTTGTAGGAGCCCGTTCCGGTGAGCCGCACCGGCTGGTCGGTCCCGCCGGTCTGGACCGCCGCGTCGTCGAGGTGCGTCCGGAGCGGTTTCCCTCCTGAAGTGCGAACGGTGATCTCGCCATCGCTCAGGCGTGCTTCGAGCAGAGCCGGGAAGGACGAGCGCCCGGTCGGGTCTGCCTTTGGCTTGTCCGGCCCGAATTTCCAGTTCTTCGTGCCGTCGGCCGTGCGCTCCAGCAGCACCGTCATGCCATCGACGACCAGATGCCGGATCATCACCGGCCCGCGCGCGAGCGATACCGCCTCGACCTCGGCCGTCACGTGGCGGAGCTCGGCCATCGTCGGCGCGGTCCCCCCGGCAATATTGTCGAGCCGCACGCCGTCGAGCTCGATGGTGAGCCACCGTCCCGGCGTGACGTGCAAGGAGGCGACCGTCACCGTCCGCCCGAGCGACGCGCTCGCCCAGCGGGCGGCGAACGGCCCAAGATCGAAGCGACCTATAAGCAGCCAGGCGGCGACGCAGCCGAGGATAAGCAATCCCGCGAGCGACAGCAGCGCGAGGCCGATCCAACGCAGCGACGGTGCCTCCTATTCGTTCATGGAGCGAAGCCATAGCACGGCTCTGCCCGGCCCGATCGGCTGCGCTTTTCCGCTCGGGGAGCCGGCACGCAATCGACAAGCCTCCCATCGGTGCTACATAGAGCGCGATGGACGGAACATTGCCAGAACCTTTTGCCGGCTGGTTCGCCGGGCGCGGCTGGAGGCCGCGGCCGCACCAACTCGCCATGCTGGCTGCGGCGCGGGCGGGAGAGAGCGTGCTCCTCATCGCGCCCACCGGCGGCGGCAAGACGCTCGCCGGCTTCCTGCCAAGCCTGGTGGACCTCCACGAAGCGCCGCGCGCGGGCCTGCACACGCTCTACGTTAGCCCGCTGAAAGCACTCGCCACCGACATCGCGCGCAATCTTACCGCCCCAGTGACGGAGATGGCCCTGCCCGTCTCCATCGAGACCCGCACCGGCGACACCCCCGCCAACCGCCGGGCGCGTCAGCGCGAGACGCCGCCCAACCTCCTGCTGACCACGCCGGAAAGCCTCGCCGTCCTGCTGTCCTCGCCCGGCGCCGACGTCATGTTCGCCGGCCTCGCCTGCGTGGTGGTGGACGAGGTGCACGCGCTGGCTGGCACCAAGCGGGGCGACCAGCTTGCCCTTTGCCTCGCCCGGCTCGCGACCTTGGCGCCGGGCGCGCGCCGGGTCGGGCTGTCGGCAACCGTCGCCCACCCGGATGCGATCGCCGCCTATATCGGCGCGCTCCGGCGAATCGAGGCGCCGGACGGGGTGCCGCCCGTCATCGGCATGATGCTGCCGGAGGGGCGACTGCCGTGGTCGGGGCATATGGGACTCGACAGCGCGCCGGAGATCCTCGAGCGCATCCGCGCGGCCGCCATGACCATCGTGTTCGTCAACACCCGCGCGCAGGCGGAGCTGATCTTCCAGGCGCTATGGAAGCTCAACGCCGAGACCCTGCCCATCGCGCTGCATCACGGCAGCCTGGAGGTGGCGCAGCGGCGGCGCGTGGAGGCGGCGATGGCGGCGGGCAGCCTGCGCGCCGTGGTCGCCACATCCTCGCTCGACCTCGGCATCGACTGGGGCGGCATCGACGAGGTGATCCAGGTCGGCGCACCCAAGGGCGTGTCGCGGCTGCTGCAACGGGTAGGGCGCGCCAATCACCGCATGGACGAGGCGAGCCGCGCCATCCTGGTCCCGGCCAACCGCTTCGAGGTTCTCGAATGCGAGGCGGCCATGCTCGGCGTCGCGGCGCGCGAGCTCGACGGCGACCCGCCGCGACCCGCCGGCCTCGACGTGCTCGCCCAGCACCTTCTCCTGACGGCGTGCAGCGCGCCGTTTCACCCGGACACGATGTATGCGGAGATTGCCGCCAGCCAGCCCTATGCCGGCCTGTCGCGCGCCGATTTCGACGACGTGTTGCGCTTCGTCGAGGACGGCGGCTACGCGCTTGCCGCCTACGACCGGTGGAAAAAACTGTTCCGCGACAGCGAGGGGCGTGTGCACGTGCGCTCCGAGCGGGTCGCCCGCCAGGCGCGGATGAACATCGGCACCATCGTCGAGGCGCCGATGATAAAAGTCCGGCTCGCCGGCAAGCGCGGCTTCGGCCCGGTGCTGGGCGAGGTCGAGGAATACTTCGCCAACCTGCTCACCCCCGGCGACACCTTCATGTTCGCCGGCCGCCTGTTGCGCTTCCTGCGGCTGCGCGAGATGGCGATCGAGGTTGCCGAGGGCGGCGGCGGCGACCCGATGGTCCCGGCCTACGAGGGGGCGAGGATGCCCCTCACCACCAACCTCGCCGACCGCGTGCGCGCCCTGCTGCAGCGGCCCGCCGACTGGCACCTGTTCCCTGAGCCCGTGCAAGAATGGCTGCGGCTGCAAAGGCGGTCCTCGCGCCTGCCCGGCCGGTCGGACCTGCTGGTCGAGACCTTCCCCCGCGGCGACCGCTGGTATCTCGTCGCCTATTGCTTCGAGGGACGCAACGCGCACCAGACCTTGGGAATGCTGGTTACGCGCCGGATGGAGCGGTTCGGCATGGCCCCGCTCGGCTTCGTCGCGACGGATTACGTGCTCGGCATCTGGTCGGCCAACCAGCCGACCGATGTCGCCTCGCTGTTCGAGCAGGACATCCTGGGCGACGACGTGGAGGCCTGGATGGCCGACAGCTCCATGCTGAGGCGGACCTTCCGCAATGTCGCGGTGATCGCCGGCGTGATCGAGCGCCACCATCCCGGCGCCGAGAAGAACCGCCGGCAGGTGACGGTGAACAGCGATCTCATCTACGACGTGCTACGACGCCACCAGCCGGACCACATTCTGCTCCGGGCGACGCGGGCGGACGCCGCGAGCGGCCTCACCGATCTCGGGCGCATCGCCGCGATGCTCGCGCGGGTCAAGGGGCGGATCACCCACATGGCGCTGTCGCGCGTCTCCCCCCTCGCCGTCCCCGTGCTGCTCGACATCGGCCGCGAGAGCGTACGCTCGGGCGAGGACGAGGACGCGCTTCTGGCGGAAGCCGAGGCGGCGCTGGTGGCCGAGGCGACCGGCGCGGCCGAGCCGCCCGGGCCGACCGCCCGCGTGCCCGCCATTCATCGCCGCAACGCTGAGCGCGGCCGCCGGCGCGACACGCAGCTGCAGCTATTCCCCCGCCGCAGCGCATGAGCCCCGCCCCGCTGCACTTCGCCGGAGAGCGCCTGATGCTCGACCCCGCCGGCGCGCTGATCTGGCCCGAGGTCGGATTGCTCGCCGTCGCCGACCTGCACCTCGAAAAAGGCTCGTCCTACGCCCCACGCGGGATGTTGTTGCCGCCGTGGGACACCCGCGCCACCCTCGACCGGCTCGCCCTGCTCCTGCGGCGCTGGCGGCCGCGCATCGTGGTCGCCCTCGGCGACAGCTTTCACGATGGCGAGGGCGCGGGTCGCCTGCCGCCGGGCGAGATGGCTCGGCTCGCCGCGATGACCGAGCT
Source organism: uncultured Alphaproteobacteria bacterium (assembly GCA_963795435.1). Lineage (GTDB taxonomy): Bacteria > Pseudomonadota > Alphaproteobacteria > Acetobacterales > Acetobacteraceae > JAFKFI01. The sequence goes on along the minus strand of CAWCHV010000002.1, from coordinate 81,958 downwards.
GTCCCGGTTCATCTGGGTGATGGGCAACCACGATCCGGCGCCCCAGGGCGGGCTCGGGGGGCATTTCGTGGACGAATACGCCGCCGGGCCCCTGCTGTTCCGCCACCAGGCGCAACGCGAGGCAGCCGGCGAGGTCAGCGGGCACTTCCACCCCAAGGCCGCGGTGCCGGCCCGCGGCTGCGCGGTGAGCCGGCCGTGCTTCGTGGCCGATCAGCGGCGCATCATGCTTCCCGCCTTCGGCGCCTACACCGGCGGGCTCGACGTGCGCGACCCCGCCATCGCGCGCCTGTTCCCGCGCGGCGGGCGGGCATTTCTGCTCGGCCGCGAGCGGTTGTACAGCTTCGCCGTCGGCCAGCGCTGAGCGCCCGGGGGTGACGCTCGGGAGAAAGAACCTCATCTTCACCCGATGAAGACCGTCTTGCTCTGGTTCCGCAACGACCTCCGGTTGTCCGACAACGTGGCCCTGCACGCGGCGGTACGCACCGGGCCGGTCTTGCCCGTTTTCGTGCTGGACCAGGCGGCGGCCGGACAATGGGCGCCCGGCGCCGCTTCGCGCTGGTGGCTGCATCACAGCCTCGAACGCCTCGCCGCCCGCCTCGCCGCGCGGGGAATGCCCCTCGTTCTGCGTCGGGGGAATGCGGCCGTGGAGATACCGCGGATCGCCGAGGCGGTGGGTGCGGCGGAGGTTTTCGCCGGCCGGGCGGCCGAGCCCTGGGCGCGCGCGCAAGAGAGCCGGGTGACCGAGGCCCTGGCCGCCAGGGGTGCAAGATTGCAGTTGCACCGGACCGTCTCGCTGTTCGATCCTGACGCGCCGCGGACCGCCGGCGGCGATCGCTACCACGTCTTCACCCCCTTCGCCCGCGCCTGCCTCGCTCGCGGCGTCCCCGCTCCCTTGCCCGAATTCGGGCTCGGCCGAGGGGATCCAACGCCCGGATCCGGGCTCGCCACCCCGCCCGTTTTGCCCGGATCCGGGTTCCCAGGGCCTCTCGGTTTGCCCGGATCCGGGCTGCTCGGCGAGTGGCGCCTGCTGCCCAGGCGGCCCGATTGGGCCGGCGGCCTGCGCGCGACCTGGATCCCCGGCGAGCGCGGCGCCCAGGCGAGGCTTGCCGCCTTCCTCGACCACGCGCTCGCCGCCTATGCCGACGGCCGCGATCTCCCCGCCGAGGAGGGCACCTCGATGCTCTCGCCGCATTTGCATTTCGGCGAGATTTCGCCCGCGCAGGTCTGGCACGCCGCGAGCCGGGCGGCGGAGGGCCACGGACGCGGGCTCGGGGGCTTCCTCAAGGAACTTCTGTGGCGCGAGTTCTCGATCCACCAGCTCTGGCACCGGCCGGACCTGCCGGAACGACCGTTGCGCGCGGAATTCGCACGCATGCCCTGGCGGCGCGACGCCGCCGCGCTGCGCGCGTGGCGGCACGGGCAAACCGGCGTGCCCATGGTGGACGCGGCGATGCGCCAACTCTGGCACATCGGATGGATGCACAACCGCGCGCGCATGATCGCGGCGTCGTTTCTGGTGAAACATCTTCTCCTGCCCTGGCGGCTGGGAGAGGAATGGTTCTGGGACACGCTGGTGGACGCCGATCTCGCCAGCAACAGCGCGAGCTGGCAGTGGGTGGCCGGCAGCGGCGCGGATGCCGCGCCGTATTTCCGCGTGTTCAATCCCGTGCTGCAGGGCCGCAAGTTCGACCCCGGCGGCGCCTATGTCCGGCGCTGGGTACCCGAACTCGCCCCAATCGCGACGCCGCACATTCATGCTCCGTGGGAGGCGCCGGAGTCGATGTTGCGCGCCGCCGGCGTGCGCCTCGGAGACGATTATCCGCGCCCGATCGTCGATCTCGCGGCCGGACGGGCGCGCGCGCTCGCGGCCTATCGCGGCCTCGCCGAGCCGGCCGCGTGACGCCGCTCGCCATTCCGCCCGGCGTCGCCTTGCGCGTGGTCGGCGACGTGCACGGCGATGCGCGGGCCTTCGCCTTCGCCGCCGAGACCGACCGCTTCGTCGTGCAGCTCGGCGACCTCATCGACCACGGGCCGGACAGCGCCGGCGTGCTCGGGATCATGTTCCGCCTGATCGACGAGGGACGCGGATTGTTCCTGCTCGGCAATCACGAGCACAAGCTGGCCCGCGTGCTCACCGGCCACAACGTCCACGTCCCCGAAGCCCTGGCCGCATCCCTGCGCCAGCTCGACCCGGCGCTGCGCGAGCGCGTCGCCGTCGAACTCGCCCGCGCGCCGGCCTGGGTGCGACGCGGCGACACGATGTTCGTCCACGGCGGTTTTCACACGGCGATGCTCGACGAGCCTGCCCCCGCGATCGGCGCCGAGCGCCCGACCGGTCCGGTCTCCCGCGCCTTGTTCGGCGAGCCCACCGGCCGCACCCAGCCCGACGGCTACCCCGAGCGCAGCCTGCGCTGGGTGGACCGCATTCCGGCGGGCCTCACCGTCTATTGCGGCCACGACCATCGCAGCCCCGACGGCCGGCCCTGGACGATGCGCGGCGCGGCGGGCGGCAGGGCGGTGTTCCTCGACACAGGCGCCGGCAAGGGCGGGCACCTGTCGTGGATCGACCTGGCTTGAGCGCGCACGTGCGAGACCGTCTCGGGCCGCATTTCCTGATGGCCGAGGTGGTGGAAGATCACGTCCGCACCCACCTTGTCGACGTTGAAAGGCACCCGGACGCGCTGAACCGCGAAGCGACCGAGCAACTGCTCGAACGGGTCCGAACTTATCTGAGATGAGGTCGGGAATGACCGGCACCGCAGCGAAACCGCCGCACCACAGTCACGTGTTCCTCGGAGCATCCCACGAGCAAGGCGAGCACAAGACATGGGCCGTGATCTGGCTCTGCGGGATCATGATGGCCGCGGAAATTGCCGGCGGGCTGCTGTTCGGCTCGATCGCCCTGGTGGCCGACGGAATGCACATGAGCACGCACGCGGGCGCGCTTCTGCTTGCGGCGCTGGCCTACAGCTACGCGCGCAAGCACGCCCAGGATCCCCGCTTCACCTTCGGCACCGGCAAGCTCGGCGATCTCGCCGGCTTCACCAGCGCCATCATCCTGGCGATGATCGCCCTGGCGATCGGCTACGAGTCGATCGGCCGCATCTTTGCACCAGTGCCGATCCATTTCACCGAAGCCATCCCGATCGCCTGCCTCGGGCTGGCGGTAAACGTCGCGAGCGCCTGGCTGCTGAGCGGCGGTCGCCACCATCCTCATCATGGGCATGGCGCCGGCGCCGATGATGGGACGCGCAACATCGCGACGGCGGACGGTTCGTTGCATCTGGAGATTTTCGAGGACGGCCTGCCACCCCGTTTTCGGCTTTGGGCTGAAGCCGGCCCGGCGCCCGAAGCGGAATCCGTCTCTATCGAAACCTTCCGGCCGGACGGTACGCGTCAGCGCTTCGCTATGGCGGACCGGGGCGGCTATCTCGAGTCCCTCGAGGAAATCCCGGAGCCCCATGCATTCACGGCTCAAATTCTAGTTGGGGGAGAGAATTATCCTGTCCGGTTTGAGGAGCACGGGCACGCGCATGGCGCATCGAGCCGTGACAACAACATGCGGGCTGCCATCATTCACGTCGCCGCCGACGCCGCGGTGTCCGTTCTCGTCATCGTGGGGCTGCTCCTGGCGCGTCTGTTCGGCTGGCTCTGGATGGACCCGCTCGCGGGCATCGTCGGCGCCTGCGTCATCGCAAGCTGGTCGTACGGCCTCATCCGGGACACCGGCGCCATCTTGCTCGACATGAACCCCGACCGGTCGATGGCTGACAGTCTCCGCCAGTCCATCGAAGGCGGCGGGGACACGATAGCCGACTTGCACCTGTGGCGCTTGGGGCCGGGCCATCTCGGTGCGATTCTCTCCGTGGTCACCACGCAAGCGCGAGACCCGAGCTATTATCGGGCTCAACTGGCCCGATTTCCCTCCCTGTCGCACGTCACGATAGAAGTCGGTCACCCTGCGCCATAGCGTTGCTGGCCGTTGCCCAGCCGCGCAGAACGACGCCCGCCCGTTGTAAATCGGCAGAATGCGTCAATGCACTAGGTAGGCCGTCGGTGCCGATCGGTGTCGGCCCGCACAGACGCCAGTACGCGGGCGAGATTCTTGCCGACCCGTGCGATCGCGTCGTCCCAGGCGAACAGGCCGAAGCGGTCGAACTCCGGCAGCACGCCCGCGCCGACGGCGAAGGTGGAGCGGCACACCAGCCCCGTCGGGTCGGGCAGCGTGTCCGGCCGCCAGGCGAACAGGGCGAGGTCCTTGCCGGGCAGGTAGCGGTGGCGGCCGAGGTCGACGAGCGCGCCGGGCGGCACGAGGAGACCGGTTTCCTCCTCCAACTCCCGCGCGGCGGCGGTGGCAAGAAGCTCGCCCGGCTCGGCCAGGCCCTTCGGGATGTCCCAGCGCGGCGAGCGCGTCGCATGGCCGAGCAACAGGCGCCGGCCGTCGGTGACGAGAACGCCGCAACTCAGGCGTAACTTCGTGCTGGCGCTGCGCGTCATACGCCTAGCATAAACGACGTGCCCGACCGGACGGAGAGAAGATAAGCGATGCCGAAGATCATCCCCGTTGCCAGCTTCGATTGCGTGGTCTTCGGCGCCACCGGCGATCTCACATTGAGAAAACTGTTGCCGGCGCTGTACTATCGCTTCCTCGATGGGCAGATGCCGGCGGATAGCCGGGTCGTCGCGGCGGCCCGGTCGGACCTGACGGACGAGAGCTATCGCGAGCGCGCCGCCAAGGCGCTGCGTCGCCATGTCGCCGCCGCGGATGTGGACGAGGCGGCCGTGGGCCGGTTCTGCGAGCGGCTAAGCTACGTGCGCGTCGACGGCACGACGGATAGCGGATGGGACACGCTCGGCGGCGTGCTCGCCGCGAAGCCGGAGCGGATACGGGTGTTCTATCTCGCCACGTCGCCCGATCTCTATGGCCCGATCTGCAACCACCTCGGGCGGTTCGGGCTGGTCACGTCGCGATCGCGCGTCGTGCTGGAGAAGCCGATCGGCCACGACCTTGCCTCCGCCTGCGCCATCAACGACCAGGTGGGCGAGGTCTTCACCGAGGCGCAGACCTTCCGCATCGACCACTATCTCGGCAAGGAGACGGTGCAGAACCTGCTCGCCCTGCGCTTCGCCAACTCGATCTTCGAGCGGCTGTGGAACACCGACGTGATCGACCACGTGCAAATCACGGTGGCCGAGACGGTCGGGGTGGAGGGCCGCGCCGGCTATTACGACGGCTCCGGCGCGCTGCGCGACATGGTGCAGAACCATCTGCTCCAGCTGCTCTGCCTGCTGGCGATGGAGCCGCCGGTCTCGTTGAATGCCGATGCGGTGCGGGACGAGAAGCTGAAGGTGCTGCGGTCCCTGCGGCCGATCCAGCCGCACGAGGCCGGGGCGCTCATGGTGCGCGGCCAATACACGCAGGGCGCCGTCGATGGCCAGCCGGTGCTCGGCTACCTGCACGATCTCGGGGCCGCTGAGCCGAGCCGGACAGAGACATTCGTGGCCCTGAAGGCCGAGGTGCGCACCTGGCGCTGGGCCAATGTACCGTTCTACCTGCGAACCGGCAAGCGCCTGCCGCAGAAAGTGTCGGAAATCGTCATCCAGTACCGAGCGCTGCCGTTCTCCATTTTCCCCGCCGACGGCACGGACCTGCAACCCAACCGGCTCATCATCCGGCTGCAGCCCGAGGAAGGAATGCGGCTCGAGATGATGACCAAGGAGCCCGGCCCCGGCGGGCTGCGGCTGCGCCCGACCGGGCTCGACATCAGCTTCGAGAAAGCCTTCGGCACGCGCTACGCGGACGCCTATGAGCGGCTCCTGATGGACACGGTGCGCGGCAACACCACGCTTTTCATGCGGCGCGACGAGGTCGAGGCGGCCTGGGCCTGGGTCGAACCGCTGATCGAGGCGTGGTCGGGCTCGCCCGACCTGCCGCGCCCCTATGCCGCCGGCAGCTGGGGACCGACCGCTTCGATCGCGATGATCGCCCGGGACGGACGCACCTGGCACGAGGAGCTGGGCTGATCCCGGGCTGGTTGCGGGGCGGGCTCCGGACCATTGCGGCGGCCGCATGGCCGCTGCGGCAAATCCGGCGGCTCGCAGCGTCGTTTACCACGCCTTAGATGTTGCGTCGCACAATGCCGATCGGACAGGTCGGCGCGGACGCACGGAAGGCGTGTGATGAAGCAATCGGATGAGGCTCCGAAGGGCAATCTCTGGCAGCTCTCGGGGCTCGGGTTGGCCATGTTCCTGGGCGTGGTGGTCGCCGCCGTGGCGGTCGCGGAAGCCAACGTGGCGACGCCCGCGCTCGGCGACATCGTCTCGATCAAGGCCGGGACGGACGTGCCGGGGCCATTGCGGTCCGATATCGAAGTCAGCCGGATCAATGCGAACGGCGAGCCGAGCGGCAGTTGCGTGCTGCAGTCGGACGTCATGGCGCAGCAGGGCGGCAGCCTGGTGGTCGAGGCAGAGCAGGCCGCCGCGCGGCCGTCCTACGTCGTACACTGGGCGGGAGCGCACACCAGCATCGGCCCGAGCGATTGCGGCCCGGCCGCCGATCTGCTCATCACGCAAAAGGCGCTTCAGCATCTGTCCCAGGTCGCCGGCGGCTTCGGTGTGGACCAGGCGCAGGACCCGCGCGCCATCGCCGCCACGCCCCTGCCGGTAGTCGCGAACTGATCCGTACCTGAGCGATAGCCTCGTCGCCATCGCGAGCAGAGCGCGGCGACCCAGGTGCTTGCCTGGAAATGGACGCTTGGTCGCGATCCGGGCCGATGGCGGTCCCGACGCATGAAAAAAACGGCCCGGCCGCGAGGGCGACCAGGCCGCAAGGAAAGGTCCGGGTTGACGTGGGCCTGCCAGCCCACCCGGTCCGGCGCAGGTGTTGGGGCAGCACCGAACCGATGGCCGATTTCTCGCACGATGCCGGACACGCCGCTGTGACTTGGATCACACCTAATGAAAATATCCTGCGTCAGCGCTACGGCGCGTCGTCCAGACCGATCGCGCGCAGCCGGGCGCGCTCCTCGTCCCAGCCGGCCCGTTCCTTGACGTTGAGGAACAGATGCACCGGGCGGTCCAGCAGCCCCGCGAGATCGGCCCGCGCGCGCGCCCCGATCGACTTGATCCGCGCGCCTTTCTCGCCGATCAGAATGGCCTTGTGACCGGCGCGGGAGACATACACCGTCGCCTCGATCCGCACCGAACCGTCCTGGCGCTCCTGCCAATTCTCGGTCTCGACGGTGGCGCTGTACGGCACTTCCTCATGTGTCTGCAGGAAGATCTGCTCGCGGACGATCTCCGCGGCGAGCAGGCGGTCGGGCAGGTCGGTGAGATCGTCGTCGGGATAGAGATGCGGCCCCTCCGGCATCGCGGCGGCCAGCGCGTCCAGCATCCGTTCCAGCCCGTCGCCGGTGAGCGCGCTGACCATGAAGGTCTCCTCGAACGCGGCGAGTACGGACAACGCGGCGGTCATCGGCAGCAGCTTGGCCGGCGGCACGAGATCGACCTTGTTGAGCACCAGCCAGACGCGCCGTCTCGCCTCGCCGAGCTTGCCGGCGATAGCGCGCACCGCCTCGGTCACGCCGGACTTGGCGTCAACCAGCAACAACGCGAGATCGGCGTCCTCTGCGCCCGTCCAGGCGGCGGCGACCATCGCGCGATCGAGCCGCCGGCGCGGGGCGAAGATGCCAGGGGTGTCGACCAGCAGGATCTGGCTCTCGCCGCGCATCAGGATGCCGAGGACGCGAAACCGCGTGGTCTGCGCCTTGGGCGAGACGATGGAGAGCTTCGCCCCGGTCAGCCGGTTCAGCAGCGTCGACTTGCCGGCGTTGGGCGCGCCGACGATAGCGGCGAAACCGCAGCGGCTGGTCACGCCGCCAGCATCCGCAGCAGATCGGCCGCCGCCGCCTGCTCCGCTGCCCGCTTGTTGCCAGCCCTGCCCGTCCCCGTCGATCCGCCGACCGAGACGGTGATGACAAACACCGGCGCGTGCGGCGGCCCCTCGCGCGACGCAATGAGATAGTTCGGCAAGTCGAAGCCGCGCGCCTGCGACCATTCCTGCAATACGGTCTTGGCGTCCTTGGGCGGCGCGAGTTGCGCGCGCATTGCGCCGTCCCAGGCGCGACGGACGAATTCTCTCGATTTATCCAATCCACCGTCCAGGAACAACGCGCCGAGGGCCGCCTCGAGCGCGTCGGCGAGGACCGTCGCACGGCGTTTCACGCCAGCGCGCACCTCGCCGGGCGCCGCCGACAGCGCGGCACCCAGGCCGATCGCGTCGGCGACCTCGGCGAGCACCGGCTGCGAAACGAGCTGCGCCAGCCGACGTCCGAGGTCGCCTTCCTGCTCATCGGGAAAGCGCTCGGCGAGCCATTCCGCGACGAGCAGTCCCAGCACCCGGTCGCCGACGAATTCGAGCCGTTCGTTGGAGCCGCCGCGCCGCGCCCTGATCTGCAGCGCCGAACGGTGCGTCAGCGCCTCGCGCAGCAAGTCCGGCCGGGAGAAGGTGTGGCCGAGCAGCGCCTCGATCGATGCGGCCGACGACGTCTCGGTCACGGAACTCAATTGATCCCCGTGATCGACGTGATCAATGTATCCCCGTGAACAGCCGGTCCCAGCGGATCTCGAACGGCCAGGCCCAGAATGCCCACCACGGCTCCTGCGCGTCGATCGAGAAGAACAGGAACTCCGCCCGGCCCACCAGGTTCTCCAGCGGCACGTAGCCGACGCCGTTCATGAACCGGCTATCGAGGCTGTTGTCGCGGTTATCGCCCATCGCGAAGATGCGGTCGGGCGGCACCAGGAACTCCTGCGTGTTGTTCGCCTCGCCCTCGTCGGTGGCCTTGCAGATATAGTGCCGCACACCGTTCGGCAGCGTCTCGACGTAGCGCTTCTGTACCATGCGGATGCCGCCGTCGTCGGCGACGCAATCCCCGGCCGGCTGGCGCGGCACTTCCTCGCCGTTGATGTAGAGCTGGCCGAGCTTCATTTGGATGCGGTCGCCGGGCAGGCCGATGATGCGCTTGATGTAGTCGGTGCTGGTGTCGCGCGGCAGCTTGAACACCGCGACGTCGCCTCGGTCGGGCAGGCTCCCGAAAATGCGGCCCGAGAACAGCGGCGGCGAGAACGGCAGCGAGAAGCGGGAGTAGCCGTAGCTGTATTTCGAGACGAACAGATAGTCGCCCACCAGCAAGGTCGGGATCATGCTGCCGGACGGAATGTTGAACGGCTCGAACAGCAATGTGCGGATGATGACGGCGATCAGTCCGGCATAGATGATCGTCTTCGCGTTCTCGGCGAGGCCGCCCGACTTACGCTTTGCCATGCTGGAAGTTGTTCCGGAGCGCGAATTGCGGCGGATCAAGCCCACTTGTCGGTCCCTGTCAAGCGAGTCTCCCCCGGTTGCGCAAGCGCGAGCCTCTCATGCGAGCACGGCCGTGGCGGCCGGCACGGCTGAAATGATCACCTGGGCGTAGGCGTAGGGGTATTCGTCCGTCATCGTCAAGGCGACCAGGGCCTGCATCCCCGGCGGGGTGATCGCGGCGAGGCGCCGCCCGGCGCCGCCCGTCATCAGCAGCGTGGGCTGACCGCCCCTGAGATTGACCACGCCGAGGTCGGAGTGGAACACGCCGCGGCGGAACCCGGTGCCGAGCGCCTTCGCCGCCGCCTCCTTGGCCGCGAACCGCTTGGCGAGGGTTCCCGCCCGCAGCCGCTCCATCCGCCCGGCCGCCTTGGCGCGCTCGGTTTCGGTGAACACGCGCATGACGAACCGCTCGCCATGCCGATCAAGCACCTTCTCGATCCGCCGGATGTCGCAGATGTCCGAGCCGAGCCCCAGGATCATGCCGTCAACCCCGGGCCCGCTCGACCTGGCTGATGCCCGAGGCGCCGCGCAACCCGGCGATCACGTTGGACAGGTGCCGCAGGTCGCGCACGTCCACGTCCACCAGCACCTCGAAGAAATCTTGCTGGCGGTTGACGATCTTGAGGTTGTTGATGGCCCCCTCGTGCTTCGCGATCGCGTTGGTCATGCTGGCGAGCGCGCCCGGCTCGTTCGCCGCGATGACGCTGATCCGCCCGGTATGTCCGCCCTTCGCGTCGCCCTTGCCGGAGGCGACGGCGGCGAAATCCCAGTCGACGTCGATGAAACGCTCCGGCGTCGCGGCGAAGCTCGCCAAGGTCTGGCAGTCCTTGGTGTGGATCGTCACGCCCTTGCCGGTGGTGACGATTCCGACGATCGGGTCGCCCGGCAGAGGGTGGCAGCAGCCGGCGTAATGCACCGCCATCCCGGCGACCAGGCCGGTGATCGGCATGACGTCCCGGTGGCCGCTGTAGCGCGCTCCGGGCCGGGGCGGCAGGTTGGGCAACATGCGCGGCGCGCGCGGCGCCTGCCGCAGCTCGGGATAGACCCCGTGGACGACGTCCTTCGGCCCGAGATTGCCGTTGCCGACCGCGAGATAGAGGTCGTCGAGCGACGCCTGCTTCAGCGACTTCAGCGCCGAGGACAGCACTTTCTCCGAGCCGTCCAGCCCTTCCTGGCGAAACGCCTTGGCAAGCTCGGCACGGCCGGCGTCGATATATTGCTGGCGTTGTTGCTGATGAATGAACCTGCGGATGCGCGCGCGCGCCTTGCCGGTGGCGACGAAGCGCTCCCATTGCGGCGACGGCGTGCCGCCGCGCGCGGTCATGATCTCGACCTGGTCGCCGTTCTGCAGCACGTGCCGGAGCGGCATCAGCCGCCCGTTCACCTTGGCGCCGACGCAGCAATCGCCGACCTGGCTGTGCACCGCGTAAGCGAAATCCACCGGGGTCGCGCCTCGTGGCAACTGGATGAGCTGCCCCTTCGGCGTGAAGCAGAAGACCTGGTCCTCGTACAATTCGAGCTTGGTGTATTCGAGGAAGTCGTCGGGCGCCGCCGAGTTCTCCAGGATCTCGAGCAAATCCTGCACCCAGCGGAAGCGCTGAATGTCGGTGGTGGAGGCGTCGTCCTGCTTGTAGAGCCAGTGCGCCGCGACGCCGTTCTCGGCGATGTCGTGCATGTCGGCGGTTCGGATCTGCACCTCGATCTTCTGGTTGCGCGGCTCGCGCAACGTGACGCCGGTATGCAGGCTCTGATAGCCGTTGGATTTCGGCGTCGAGATGTAGTCCTTGAACCGTCCGGCGATCACCGGATAGGCGGAATGCACCGCGCCGAGCGCCGCGTAGCAGGCCTCCTTGCTCGCCACGACGACGCGGAACGCCATGATGTCGGAGAGCTGCTCGAACGCCACGTTGCGCCGCTGCATCTTCTCCCAGATCGAGAACAGCGACTTCTCGCGCCCGGTCACTTCGAGGACGCGGGTGCCGGCTTCCTCGCAGACCCGGGCGAGCTCGGCTCGCACCTCCTCGATCACGTCGGCCCCCTGCCCGCGCAGGAAGTTCAGTCGCGCCTGGATCGTGTCGTGCGCCTCGGGGTCGAGCTGCGCGAAAGCGAGATTCTGCAGCTCGGTCTTGACCGCGTCCATGCCGATGCGCTCGGCCAAGGGCGCGTAGATCTCCATCGTCTCGCGCGCGATCCGCTTGCGCCGGTCCGGGTCGGCAACAAAATGCAGCGTCCGCATGTTGTGCAGCCGGTCGGCGAGCTTGACCAGCAGCACGCGGATGTCGCGGCTGATCGCCAAGACCAGCTTGCGGAAGTTTTCCGCTTGCTTGGTCCGGTCGGACTGGAGCTCCAGGCGCGTCAGCTTGGTCACGCCATCGACCAGCCCGGCGACCGTCTTGCCGAAGCGCTGCTCGATCTCCGGCAGCTTGATCGGCGTGTCCTCGATCACGTCGTGCAGCAGGCCGGTGACGATGCTCGCCGTGTCCAGCCTGTAGCCGGCCAGGATGTCGGCCACCGCGACGGGGTGCGTGATGTAGGGGTCGCCGTTGTCGCGCCGCTGCGCCCCGTGCGCCTTCATGGCGAGCACGTAGGCGGCGTCGATCAGCGCTGTGTCGGCCTTGGGATCATAGGCGTGGACCTTCTCCGTCAGCTCGAACTGGCGGATGATGTCCGGCCGCGTCCTCGCCGGCTCAGCCGCCGCCGGCAGTGTGGCCGAGGCCTCGGCCACGGCCGGCGCGGTCCCCTCGGGCGCGTAGGCGGGCGCCGGGACCGGTTGTCCGCGAGCGCCCCTGGTCATGGGCTCCTACCGGCGCGGACGGCCGCCGAGCTCCGCTTCGATCGCCGCCTCGAGATCCTCGGGCGACATCTCCTCGTTCTCGACGGGCAGGGCTGCCGCCTCCTCCTCGGCCGTGATGTCCTGCAGGCCGAAGATGTTCTGGTCGGTCGGGATGAGGTCCAGAACCTCCTCGTCCGCCGGCTCGGGCTCGGGGGCGCGGGAGAGCGACTTGATGAGGTCTTGTTCGAGGCGCGGCAGCTCCACCGTCTCGTCGGCGATCTCGCGCAGCGCCACGACCGGGTTCTTGTCGTCGTCCCGGTCGATGGTCGGCTCCTCGCCGCGGCTGATGTTGCGCGCCCGCTGTGCCGCGAGCAGGACCAGCTCGAAACGGTTCGGAACCTTCTGGACGCAATCTTCGACGGTGACGCGCGCCATGCGCTCAGCCTCCAGGCTTATGGCTCGGGTGAACCGCCGATCTAAGCGAACCGGGCATGTATTGCAAGTTGCATTCCGGTCATATCAGCCGCATCCGCGCGGGCGGCAGCCCTGCGATGAGCGCCTCGACCGCGCGATGCAGGACCGGATGCACCCAGCCCGGCGCCACTTCGGCCAGCGGCACCAGCACGAAGGCGCGTAGATGCGCGCGCGGATGCGGCAGGACCGGGTCAGGGCTGGCCCGCACCAGATCGCCCATCGCGACGATGTCGAGATCGAGCGTCCGCGCCGCGTTGGGCGCGCCGCGCCGCCGCCCCTCGTCGGCCTCGATCGCTTGCAGCCGGGCGAGCAGCAGGGCCGGTGGGGTGTCGCCTTCCAGGCGGGCAACCCCGTTGACGTAATCCGGCTGGGCGGCGGGCGGAACCGGGGCCGTCTCGTACCAGCGCGACACGGCGATCAGCCGCAAATCCGGCATGTCGCGCATCGCCCGCACCGCCCGACGGCAAGTCGCCACCGGAGGCTCGCTATCGCGCCCGGGAAGGTTCGCGCCGACTGCGACCAGGATCATCACGCGATCGGGATCATCGAAGGCCGACTTTCGCGGGATTCACTTTTGTGTAACGCTGACACGGGTTATATGAAGCGATTGCGTCGGAACGAATCGTTTGTCCGGTCAGCGCGTAATCCCGCTGGGCCGGGGTCCGGCATTGAAGGGGTCCACGATCCATGCATTTCCTGCCCAATGAACGGGTAGCGCTGTTCATAGATGGCGCGAATTTTTATTCCGCCTCGCGCAATCTGGGGTTTGATGTCGACTACCGCAACTTGCTGGAATTTTTCCGCAAGAAGACGCACGTGGTGCGCGCATATTATTACTCCGCAGTGCTTGAAACGGACGAGTACTCGCCCCTTAAGCCGCTGACCGACTGGCTGGCCTATAACGGTTATACGCTCGTCACCAAGCCGGCCAAGGAATTCACCGATTCGGCGGGGCGGCGTCGCGTCAAGGGCAACATGGACATCGAGGTCGCGGTCGACATGCTGGAGCTGGCGCCGCGCATCGATCACGCGGTCTTGTTCAGTGGCGATTCCGACTTCCGCCGGTTGGTCGACGCGGTGCAGCGCAAGGGCGTGCGGGTGTCGGTCGTCTCCTCCATCCGCACCAGCCCGCCGATGGTCGCCGACGAACTGCGCCGGCAGGCCGATCAGTTCGTCGAGCTGGCCGACATCGCGCCGGAATTCACCCGCCGCCAGACCGAGCCGCGCAGCCGGCCGACGCCGGTGCGGCAAACGCCCGCCGACCCGTTCACGGAACCGCACGACGCGGCATGACCGGCCCCGCATTGGCCGCGGTCGCGCCAGGGGTCGTATCAGCGGCGGCGGAGGACAGGCTGCCCGACAGCCCCGGCCGCGATTGTCCGTTTTGTCCTCGGCTGGTCGCCTATCGGATGGAGAACCGCGCCACCAATCCGGGATGGTTCAACGCGCCGGTGCCGAGCTTCGGGCCGGTGAGCGCGCGGCTTCTCGTGGTCGGCATGGCGCCCGGGGTGCGCGGCGCCAACCGAACCGGCCGCCCCTTCACCGGCGACCACGCCGGCGTGCTGCTCTATGCCACCCTGCGGCACTTCGATTTCGCCCACGGCACCTATCTGGCCGACCCGAATGACGGCCTGGAGCTGCGCGACTGCCGCATCGTCAACGCGGTCCGCTGCGTGCCGCCGGCCAACCTTCCGGAGCCGGCCGAGGTGAAGGCCTGCAACCGGTTTCTCGCCGCCGAACTGCAGGCGATGACCAATCTTCAGGCGGTGCTGGCGCTCGGCGTACTGGCGCACGCCGCGGTGCTGAAAGCCTGCGGCATCCCGCCGACCCGCATCCGGTTCCGCCACGGTGAAGTCCACCAATTGCCGGACGGCCTGCTGCTCGCCGACAGCTATCATGTTTCGCGCTACAACACGAACACCGGCCGGCTGACGGCCGAAATGTTCGAGGCCGTCGTGTCGACACTCCGCGGGCGCATCGGGAGCGCCCGGTGAGCCAATCGGCCAAGGCGCAGCTCTACACGGATCTGGCGCGGGAGCTCGAAGGGCTGCTCGAAAACGGGCCGACCTCCATCGCCAACGCGGCCAACGCCGCCGCGTTGATCTATCACGGCCTTCCGGAACTCAACTGGGCGGGATTCTACTTCCTGAACAAGGACGAACTCGTGCTCGGCCCATTCCAGGGTAAGCCGGCCTGCGTGCGTATTTCGGTCGGCCAAGGCGTTTGCGGCACCGCCGTCGCGCGTCGCCAATCGATCGTGGTCGCCGATGTGAACGAATTTCCCGGTCATATCGCCTGCGACACCGCGTCGCGCTCCGAACTTGTGGTGCTGCTGAAGCGCGACGGGCGGATTCTCGGCGTGCTCGACCTCGACAGCCCGCTGCCCGCCCGCTTCGACGAGGTCGATCGCGCGGGGTGCGAGCGGCTTGTCGCCGTGCTGCTTCGCGCGCTGCCCGAAGGCGCGAGCTACCCGTAGCGTTCCTCCATCCAGGGGTCGCCGTTGTTGTGGTAGCCGCGCAGCTCCCAGAAGCCGGGCCGGTCGGAGATGGTGAACTGGATGCGCCGCACCCATTTGGCCGACTTCCACAGGTAAAGCCGCGGCATCAGCACCCGCACCGGCCCGCCGTGCTGGCGGGTGATCGGCTTGCCCTCCCACTCATGCACCAGGAACACGTCCGTCCGGTCGAACTGGTCGAGCCGCACATTGGTCGTGTAGCCGTCATGCGCATGGAACACGACGTGCCGTGCCTCGGGCATCGGCCGCACGAGGTCGAGCAAGGTGCGCGCGGCGACCCCCTTCCAGCGATTGTCGTACCGCGACCATTGCGTGACGCAGTGGATGTCCGAAACACTCTCCGCCTGCGGCAATGCCATGAAACCGTCAAAGGAAAGACTGATCCGGTTCTCCAGTGCACCGTCGAGATCAAGGCGGAATTTATCCGCCGGCACGTTGGGCTGGATGCCGAGGTCGAGCACCGGCCAATCCTTCACCAACGTCTGGCCCGGCGGCAGCCGCTCGCGCGCCGGATCGGCGATGGTGCCGGTGAGCAGCCGACCCTCGCGCGCCCAATCCTGCTTGGCCTCGATCAGCTTCTCCCTGATCCGGCCCGAGCTGGTGATCCCGCCACCGCCCCCTTCCCCGTCCCCCTCCATCGCCTTGCGTGCCCTTTACAAATTGTCCCAACGCCAGATTGATTGGCGCCCATATGGTGCCGGATCGGCCGGCCTGGAGGACAAATGGGTTACAAGCCTTTCGACCTGACCGGCAAGGTCGCGCTCGTTACCGGCGGCAATGGCGGCATTGGGCTCGGCATGGCGCAGGCCGTCGCCGAGGCGGGTGCGGACGTCGCGATCTGGGGCACCAACGCCGAGAAGAACGAGGCCGCGCGCGCCCAGCTCGCCGCGACCGGGCGCAAGGCGCTGGCCTTGCAATGCGACGTGGGCGACGAGCAGGCGGTCGAGCGCGCCTTCGCCGAAACCGTGGAGAAGCTCGGCCGGGTGGACGGCTGCTTCGCCAATGCCGGGGTGAGCGGGCGCGGCCAGCGGTCTTTCCTTGAGATGTCCACGGAAGAGTGGAACCGCGTGCTACGGGTCAATTTGCACGGCGCTTTCTACACCTTCCGTACCGCCGCCAAGCACATGGTCGAGCGCGGCGGCGGCGGCGTGCTGGTCGGCACCGCCTCGCTCGCGGCGATCGAGGCGGCGCCGCGCGGCGAGCACTACGCCGCGA
The DNA here is from genome assembly GCA_963795435.1 of uncultured Alphaproteobacteria bacterium. Lineage (GTDB taxonomy): Bacteria > Pseudomonadota > Alphaproteobacteria > Acetobacterales > Acetobacteraceae > JAFKFI01. Next base: position 65,617 of record CAWCHV010000002.1, on the reverse strand, counting down.
CCAAGGGCGGCGTGATCTCGATGGTGCGCGCGATGGCGGTGGAATTCGCCCGCTACGGCGTGCGCGCGCATTCGATCGTACCCGGCTGGATCGAGACCAACATGACCGCCAACGCCATCGCCAATCCGAAATTCCACGGCAACGTCATGCCGCGCATCCCGATGCGCCGCTGGGGCGAGGGCGACGATTTCGGCGGCATCGCGGTCTACCTGATGAGCTCGGCGTCAAAATACCACACCGGCGATACTTTCGTGATCGACGGCGGCTACTCGCTCTACTAGGAGACATCCCATGCACTTCCCGATCACCGAGCACGTCGTCAGGACCGCACGCCACACGAGCTTCTATCTAGCCTGCGGCGCCGGGGACGCGCCGGTGATCGTCTTCGTGCATGGCTGGCCGGAGCTATCGGTGAGCTGGCGGCATCAGCTCCCGGTATTCGCTGGCCTGGGGTTCCGAGCGATCGCGCCGGACATGCGCGGCTACGGCCGCTCCAGCGTCCATCAACGGCACGAGGACTACGCGCTCGAACACAGCGTGCGCGACATGGTCGAACTGCTCGACGCGCTCGGCCGCGAGCGCGCGGTGTGGGTCGGGCACGACTGGGGCAGCCCGGTGGTGTGGAGCCTCGCCAGCCACCATCCCGAGCGCTGCTTCGGCGTGGCCAATCTCTGCGTGCCCTACATTGCGGCGGGCTTCGCGCCGGCCAATTTCATTCCTCTGGTGGACCGTTCGCTCTACCCGGAAGCCGAGTATCCGGCCGGCCAATGGGATTACATGCTGTTCTACGAGGAAAACTTCGCCAGCGCCTGCCGGGCGATGGAGGCGAACGTGCCGAACACGATGAAGGCGCTGTTCCGCAAGGGCAACCCGGCCGCGAAAGGCACGCCATCGCGCACCGCGATGGTGCGCCGGGACGGCGGCTGGTTCGGCGGTGCCGGCCAGGCACCCGATCTGCCGCTTGACACCGGCGTGATCTCCGAGGCCGAGCTTTCCACCTATGTCGCGGGACTGCAGCGCAACGGCTTCTTCGGTCCCGAACTCCTGGTACATGAACCACGCGCGCAACATCGAATATGCCAGGCGCGCGGCCAACGGCGGCAAGCTCACGCTGCCGGCGCTGTTCCTGCACGGCGCCTACGACTACACCTGCGCGACCGTCGATACGCGCCTTGCCGAGCCGATGCGGCGGGACTGCGCCGATCTCACCGAGGTTGTCGTGCCGTCCGGGCACTGGATGGCGCAGGAGAACCCCGTCGCGGTGAACGCATTCCTCGCGAAATGGCTGGCGTCGCGGGTGCCGGGAGCATGGCCAGTCTGAGCAGTCCGTTGCGGCTCAGACCGGCTTGTCCCCCTTCACGGTCACGCGGAAGCCCGAGCGCACTTGGGGAAAATAGTCCCACAGCGCCAAATGCTGCACGCAGCGATTGTCCCAGAACGCCACGCTGTCCTGCTGCCAGCGGAAGCGCATCTGGAACTCGGGTTTCGCGCAATGCTCGACGAGGAAGCCGAGGATCGCCTCGCTCTCCTCGCGCGACACGTCGTTGATGCGCGTGGTGAACATGCGGTTCACGTACAGGGCTTTCCGCTTCGTCTCGGGATGCGTCCGCACCACCGGATGCACGGCGCGCGGATAGGTCTTGGCGCGGTCGTCCACGCCCTTGTCGGTGTAGCGGCCGCGATAGTACGGCTCGCCGTCATGCGTGGCCGTCAGCCCCTCCACATACGCCTTCATGCGCGGCGACAGCGCCTCGTAGGCCGCGTACATGCTGGCGAACAGCGTGTCGCCGCCCACCGGCGGCACCACGCGCAGGTGGAGAATGCTGCCCATCGGCGGCTCCGGGTCGCACGACACGTCCGAATGCCAGCTCTCGCCGGCGATGTAGGTGGAGTTGGCGTCGGCATGGACCGGCATCACCTCGGGATGGCCAGGAGCCCCCGGCGCACCGGGATGCACGTGCAGCTCGCCGAAATGCCGGCCGAACGCTTTCTGGCTGTCGAGATCGAGCGTCTGGTCGCGGAAGAAGATGACCTGGTGCTCGAGCAGCGCAGCGTGGATCTCCTCCAGTTGCCGGTTGCTCAATTCCCGCAGTTGCACCTTGCCGATCTCCGCGCCGATGCGCGGGGTGGCGGGCCGCACCTCGATCGTCTCGTAAGCCATCATCTGCCTCCCTTGCGGAGCGCCAGACTGCCCCGTCCGGCCCCTTCCCGTCCACCGGCTCGGCCCGGCATGTGACAAGCCGGGCGCGGGTCTCTATCAAGCGCGCGCGAAAACAGGCGCGAGGGGTGCTCTTGAAGCGGTTCGTCCATGCGACCGGCCCGGTTCTCCTGCCGGTCCTCCTGCTTCTCGGCGGGTGCGGGTCGGACTACTCGCCCGACACCTATGCCAGCAGCGCCGTGCAGCAGGCCAACAAGGTCGACCGCGCCGTGGTGGTCGGCGTGCGCGTCGTGGACGTGAGTGCCGCGGGCACCACGGGTGCCGTCACCGGCGCGGCGGCGGGCGGCATCGCCGGCTCCCAGGCGCCGGGCGGCAACGTCGCCGGGGCGTTCGGCGCGCTCGGCGGCGCACTAGTCGGCGGCCTCGTGGGCACCGCTGCCGAGCACGTCTCGAACGACACGCGGGCCCGCGAATACGTGGTCCGCAAGGACAACGGCGATCTGCTGAGCGTCACCCAGAAAGACACCGTGGCGCTGGCGATCGGCCAGAAGGTGCTCGTCATCGCCGGCAACCAGGCGCGGATCGTGCCCGACTACACCGTGAACCTCGAACCGGCCAAACCGCCCGCCCCGCCGAAGAACAAGGCCGCCGAGGCCCCCAAGGCCGAGGCAGCCCCGGCCGCGCCGGCCCTGCCGCCGGAGAAGGCGAGCGAGCCGGCATCGGCCGCGCCGCAACAGCAGCCGCAAAAACCCGAGGAACCCGCCACGCTGTGAACCGGGAAGGCCCGGAGAGGCGGCGCTAACCCTGCGCGGTGGGGCGGATGACGATCTCGCCCACGTCAACATCGGCCGGCTGCTCGATCGCGAACGCGATGGCGCGAGCGATCGCATCCGGCGGGATCGCCATCTTGGCCATCGACCCGAGGATTTGCGCCTTTACCTCGGGATCTGTCATGGAATCCGCGAAGTCGGTTCGGACGTAGCCCGGCGAAATGATCGTCACGCGCAGCTTGTCGCCGGCCTCCTGGCGCAAACCCTCGGAGATGGTGCGGACGGCGTTTTTCGTGCCGGCATAGACCGACTGCAGCGGCACGATCCGAAGTCCCGCCGTGGAAATGACGTTGACGAAATGTCCGGAGCCCTGCTTGCGGAACAGGGGCAATGCCGCGGCGATGCCGTACAGGACGCCCTTGAGATTGACGTCGATCATCTCCTCCCAATCCTCGACGCGCAGGTCGTCGAGGAGAGAAATCGGCCCAATTCCGGCATTGCTGACGAGAACGTCAAGCTTGCCGTACCGCTCGCGGGCCAACCCGACGAGGTCGGATAGATTGTCGCGCAGTCTTACATCCGTGTGCGCATAGGCTGCCTTGCCACCCGCTGCCGCGATGCGAGCGGCGAGTTCGGCGAGGCGATCTGCTCGGCGCGCGCCGAGCACGAGCTTCGCGCCGCGCGCGGCGAGCAGGAGCGCGGTCGCCTCGCCAATTCCGCTGCTCGCACCCGTGATCGCGACGACCTTGCCTTCAATGCCTGACATGGAGTTCTCATCTCCGGGATCGGTTGGCCCTTCCCCGTGCGATCATCTGATGCGCTCGCGTATGGAACCGGCCCGTGCCGTCTGCGCCTCCCGAACCCGGCTCAGGCCACGCGTCGGCATTCGCCGCCTCCAGTGCTTCCGGGCTGCGCAGCCACAGCAGCCCGACCCCGTCATACTCGCCGCTCGCACCGATCCGCTCGCCCAGCGCCTTGTTCGCGAGGCAATAGACCACCCGCCGGTTGCGCCCGACCACATCGGGAAACGTCTGCCCGAGATCGGAGTGCTGTTTCCAGCGCCGGCGAAATTCCTCCGCCGTCAGTCGCGGATCGCGCCGGACCGGATAGGCCCGCTTCCACGTCGCCGCCAATGTCGTCCGCCCTCCGCGATCGGCTGTTCAAACCGTATCAATGGGAATGCGGATATAGGCAATGCCGTTGCTGTCCTTCGGCGGCAGCTGGCCGGCGCGCATGTTGACCTGCACCGAGGGCAGCATCAGCGCCGGGAGCGAGAGTGTCGCGTCGCGCGCGGTGCGCATTTGCACGAAGGTTTCCTCGTCGATGCCGTCGCGCAGGTGCTTGTTCTGCGCCCGCTCCTCCGCCACCGTAGTCTCCCAGCGCGGCCCGCGGCCCTCGGGCGGATAGTCGTGGCAGAGGAACAGCCGTGTCTCGGGCGGAAGTGCGAGGATCTTCTGCGCCGAGCGGTACAGCTCGCGCGCGCAGCCGCCCGGAAAATCCGCCCGCGCGCTGCCGAGATCGGGCGCGAACAGCGTGTCGCCGACGAACGCCGCGTCGCCGATGAAATAGGCGATGTCGGCCGGAGTGTGGCCGGGCACCGTCATCACACGCGCTTGCATCGTACCAATCGAAAACACATCGCCATCCTCGAACAAACGATCGAATGCCGCCTCCGTTCCGTCGAGGCCGAAATTGAACATCTTGCCGAAGCACTTCTGAATTTCCACCACCCGCGCGCCGATCCCGATGCGGCCGCCGAGCAGCGATTGCAGATAGGGCGCGGCGGACAAATGATCCGCGTGCACGTGCGTCTCGAGGTGCCACGCCACCTGCAACCGCTGATCGCCGACAAATCGCGCCACCTGGTCGGCGGAAGCGCGGCTGGTGCGGCCGGAGCGGAGATCGAAATCCAGCACGGAGTCGATGATCGCCGCCGGCGAGCCGGGGCCGTCATGCACGACATGCGTTGCGGTGGCGGTGGACGGATCGAAGAATGTCTGCACGCACGGGTTCACGGCGAACTCCATATCTGATGCAGGATAACGTCCCTATAGCAGGTTCGGCGGCGCGGCTGTGAGACGAATCACCGGTTCGTCGCGGCAGGTGGAGAATTGTTCAGCGGTCGGAACTGGTTTTCGGGCACGAGCCGGGCCACAATGGGCGCAATGCGCCGGTCAGGACGCGAACAGGTCGTCGGGAGGGGAACCATGCGAGCATCAATCGGTCGCCGGACTGTACCTCGGGGCGGGTCTCGCGGCCGGCACCAGCCTGGCGCTTCCGGCGCGCGCGCGGGCCCAGCAAAAGACCATACGCATTGGCGTGCTGACCGACATGGCCGGCGCCTACGCGGCCAATACCGGCCCAGGCTCGGTGCTCTGCACACAAATGGCGATCGAGGATTTCGCCAAGACGCATCCCGACATCAAGGTGGAACTTCTCCAAGCCGATTTGCAGCTCAAGCCCGACGTCGCGCTGTCGATCGCCGGCGACTGGTTCGAGAGTCGCGGCGTCGATCTGCTGACCGACGTGCCGCTCTCCTCGGCCGCCTTCGCGATCGGCGACATGGTCAAGGCGAAGGACAAGCTGGCGATCTTCACCGGCGCCGCCTCGGCCGACGTCACCGGCGCGCATTGCGGGCCAAACCATCTTCACTGGGCCTACGACACCTGGTCGATGCCGCACGCCGTCGTCGATGCGCTGGTCAAGGAGGGCGGCGACACTTGGTTCTTCATCACCGCCGACTACGCCTTCGGCCACTCGCTCGAGAAGGACAGCGCCTCCTTCGTCACGGCCGCCGGCGGCAAGGTGCTCGGCGAGGCGCCCTATCCCTTCCCGGGCACCACCGATTTCTCCGCCAACGTGGTGCAGGCGCGCGCCAGCGGCGCAAAGGTCATCGGCCTCGCCAACGGCGGCGGAGACACCATCAACTGCATCAAGCAGGCGGCCGAGTTCGGCGTCATGAAGAACGGCCAGAAGGTCGCCGGGCTCCTGCTGCTGATCAACGACGTGCACGGAATGGGGCTGCAATCGGCGCAAGGCGTGCTGCTCTCGGAGCCGTACTACTGGGATCTGAACGACGGCACGCGCGCGTTCGCCAAGCGCTTCGCCGCGCGCATGACCGGCGCGCCGATGCCGAACTCGGCCCAGGCCGGCCAATACTCCTGTGTCACCCACTACCTGAAGGCGGTCGCCGCGATGGGCGTGGACAAGGCCAAGGCGAGCGGACGCGCGGTGATCGCGGAGATGCGGACGATCCCCGTCGAGGACCCGATCTACGGCAAGAGCACGATCCGGCAGGACGGCCGCGTGATCCACGACATGTACCTGTTTGAGGTGAAGTCCCCCGCTGCCTCCAAGGGGCCGTGGGACTATTACCAACTCCGGCGCACCATCCCCGCCGACCAAGCCTTCCGTCCGCTCAATGAGGGCAAGTGCCCGCTGGTCCGCTCCTGAGGGCACGCTCACGGCCGCCGATCCCGCCCGGCGAGCAGCACGAGATAGTAGCGCCCCCAGGGCAGGTGCAGCGTGCGGCGCTGGTCGATCGCGTGCTCCATCACGTAGCGCATCCCGAAGGCGCGCTGCACCGCCTGCAGCTGCGCCGGAGTGAAGCTCGCGGCCACCTCGCGCGGCACCCGGGCCAGGAAGCGTGCGATGAAGGCGTTGCCAGACAAGAGATTGGTCGGCGACATGGCGGGATACTGGACCGCCGTTGCAAACGAAACGTGAACGTGCGCGGCTTGACGGACCACCCGCTCACGGCCGAACACTGGCTCCCGCATGACCACGCCACCCGATGACATCCTGGACGCGCTGCGCCGCATGGGGCTGCTGACCGGCGGCGCCACGGGCGCGCCGCTGACCGGCGGCGTGTCCTCCGACATCTGGCGCGTCGACCTGCCCGCCGGCCCGGTCTGCGTAAAGCGGGCGCTGCCGAAACTGCGCGTCGCGGCTGACTGGCAAGCGCCTATTGCGCGCAATCTCTACGAGGCGCGCTGGATGCGCCGGGCCGGCCGGGCGGTGCCGGATGCCGTTCCGACCCTGCTCGGCCAGGACGCGGCGAGCGGCGCGCTGGCGATGGCCTATCTCGACCCGGCGGATCATCCGTTGTGGAAAGATCAACTGCGCGACGGCCACGCCGACCCGGATTTCGCCGCCTCGGTCGCCGCCGCGCTGGTCCGCATCCACGCCGCCACCGCCGCCGATCCGCGTCTGGCGGAAGAGTTCCCCACCGACGCCATCTTCCACGCGATCCGGCTGGAGCCCTATCTGCTCGCCACCGCCCGCGCCCACCCGGATCGCGCGGTGGCATTGCACGCACTCGCCGAGACCACGGCGCGCACCAAGCGCGCGCTGGTGCATGGCGACGTGAGCCCGAAGAACATCCTTGCCGGCGCGCGCGGCCCGGTGTTCCTTGATGCGGAATGCGCCTGGTGGGGCGACCCGGCCTTCGACCTCGCCTTCTGCCTCAACCATTTGCTGCTGAAATGCCTCTGGACCCCCATCGCGCGGCCGGGGTTCCTCGCCTGCTTCGACCGGCTGGCGCGCACCTACCTCGCCGGCGTCGACTGGGAGCCACCGGAAAAATTGGAGACGCGCGCCGCTCACCTGCTCCCCGGCCTGTTTCTCGCACGGGTGGACGGCAAGAGCCCGGTCGAATACCTCACCGACGAGCGCGACAAGGACCGGGTGCGGCGCACCGCGCGCGCCCTTCTCGCCGAACCCGTGGGACGTCTCGGCGCGGTGCGGTCCGCCTGGACGGAGGAGCTGGCACGATGAGCACGTCGATGAACGGGATCGTCGAGGTGAAGGGCCGGCGGGTGTGGGACAGCCGCGGCAGGCCGACCGTGGAGGCCGAGCTACGTCTCGCGTGTGGCGCCGTCGGCCGCGCCATCGCGCCCGCCGGCGCTTCCACCGGCTCCGGCGAGGCGCTCGACCTGCGTGACGGCGGCGCGGCGTTCGGCGGCTACGACGTCACCCGCGCGGTCGCAAATGTGAATGGCGAGATCGCGGGCGCCGTGCGCGGACTGGATGCCGCCGACCAGGCGACGCTCGACGCCGCGCTGATCGCGCTCGACGACACGCCCAACAAGCACCGCCTCGGCGGCAACGCGCTGCTCGCCGTCTCGATGGCCGCCGCCCACGCATCGGCCGCTGCCGCCGGTCTGCCGCTGTGGCGCCATCTCGGCGGCGACGACGCTACGCTGCTGCCCCTGCCGCAAATCCAGATTTTCGGTGGCGGCGTGCACGCGGGAAGGCGCGTCGACATCCAGGACTTTCTCGTCGTCTGCCCATCCGCGAAAAACTTCGCCGAGGCGCTGGACTGGACGGCCGAAGTGTACCGCGCCGCCGGTTCGCTGATGAAAGAGGCTGGCACGCTGCAAGGTGTCGCCGACGAAGGCGGCTGGTGGCCCGCCTTCTCCGCCAACGAGCAGGCGTTGGAGATGCTCGTCCGCGCCATCGAGCGCGCCGGCCTGGCGCCCGGCCGGCAGGTCGCGATCGCCCTCGACATCGCCGCCTCGGAGTTCGGTCGCGGTGGAAGATACCGGCTCGGGCTGGAAGGCCGCGAACTCGACAGCGACGGGATGATCCGCCTGCTCGTCGATTGGATCGGCCGCTATCCGATCGTCTCGATCGAGGACCCGCTCGGCGAGGACGACGCCGCCGGCTTCGCCGCGCTCACGCGCGAGGTCGGCGCGCGCGTGCAGGTGATCGGCGACGATTTCCTCGTCACCGAAGCCGCGCGCGTGCGCCAGGCGGTGGCGAACGGCGCGGCCAACGCCGTGCTGCTCAAGCCCAACCAGCGCGGCACGCTGACCGAGACCTGGCAGGCGTGGCAGGCCGCGCGCGAGGCCGGCGTCGCGGGCATCGTATCGGCGCGCTCCGGCGAGACCGAGGACGTCACCATCGTGCATCTCGCGGTCGGCTGGGGCGTCGGTCAGCTCAAGGTCGGCTCCTTCGCGCGGAGCGAGCGCATGGCGAAATGGAACGAAGCGCTGCGCATCGAGGAGGCGCTCGGCGTGCGCGCCCGCTTCCCGGGCGGCGCGGTGCTCGGGCGGTCGCCGCGATGAGGGTGCTGTTCCACTACGCCGCTGGCCCGGAGCTCGCGTCGCGCCTTGCGTCGCTCGGTCTCGACGTCGCCGTCTGCCCGGAGCAGGACGACACCCTTCTCGCGCGGCTGCTCCCCGACGCCGGCGTGCTCTGGCACGTGCTGAAACCATGCACGGCGGACATGATTGACGCCGCGCCGAAGCTGCGGCTGATCCAGAAAATCGGCGTCGGCGTCAACACGATCGACCTCAATGCCGCCCGCGCGCGCGGCATCGCCGTATGCAACCTGCCGGGCACCAACGCGCGCGCCGTCGCCGAGCTGGCCCTTATGCTGATGCTCGCGGCTTTGCGACGGCTACCCCGCTTCGACGCCGCGACCCGCGCCGGCCAGGGCTGGTCGCTCGACCCCGCGATGCAGGACGGCTTGGGCGAGCTCGGCGGCCGCACCGTCGGGCTGGTTGGCTACGGCGCGGTGCCGCAGGCGCTGGCACCGGTGCTCATCGCGCTGGGCTGCGACGTGCTCTATACCGCGCGCACGCCGCGCGCCGACGCGGCGGCCCGTTTCGTGCCGCTCGACGATCTTCTTGCACAATCCGATGTGGTGTCGCTGCATGTGCCGCTCACCGACGACACGGCAAACCTGCTCGATGCCGCGCGTCTGGCCCGCATGAAACACGGCGCCATGCTGGTGAACACCGCGCGTGGCGGGCTGGTGGATCAGGCGGCGCTGACCGACGCGCTCCAGAGCGGTCGGCTCCGCGCGGCGGGCCTCGACGTGTTCGCGCACGAGCCCGCCAATCCGGCTGATCCGTTGTTCCGCCTCGACAATGTGGTGCTTACGCCGCATGTCGGCTGGCTCACCATCGAGACGTTCGACCGCAGTTTTTCCATCGCCGCCGAGAACGTCCGACGCCTAGCGTCGGGCGAGGACCTGCTGCATCGCGTCATTTGACCAGCATGGGAGCGCGCCATGACCGACGATCTTGAATTGGCACTCACTGCGCTCGTTCCGGCGTTGCTGCAGGCCCTTGAGGCGCTCGGCCGGACCGCCCGACAGCTGCATCCCACGCGACTCGACGCGCTGCTCGAAGCGGCCGGACCCCACGAGGCAATCTTGCGCGACGCACGTGCAAGGTTCGACGCCAGCGCGTGGCCAGAGCAGCTCGCCGTCCTACGGCAGCACCTTGCGTCATCGGCCGATGAAACAATGCGCACCTTTGACGGGCTGCATGAAGCCGCCACCTCGCCCGAAGACGCGCGGCGGGCCTACCGCGCGCTGCGTCACGCCACGCGCGCGGAGGCGGCGCTCTATCCCGTCGCGAGCGTGCTGCCGACGGTCAATCGGTTTTATCTCGAACCCGAGGCGCGCGATGACGCCGCGCTACAAGCACGGCTTATGAACGCGGACCCGGCACGGGGCGACATAGGCGTGATGCACTCGGGCGACGCACCCGGCGAGCGCGGCGGGTTCTCGCTCTACGTGCCGGAGGACTACGAGCCCTCGCGCCCGCATCCCCTCGTGATGGCGCTGCACGGCGGCAGCGGCAATGGCGGCGCGTTCCTCTGGTCATGGCTCCGCGCCGCGCGCACGCGGGGCGCGATCCTGGTCGCGCCGACCGCGCTCGGCAGCACCTGGGACCTCCACGATCCCGGGCAGGACAGCGTCAACATCGAAGCGATTCTTTCCCAGGTGCGGCAGAATTGGAGCATCGACCCCGCCCGCCTGCTGCTCACCGGCATGAGCGACGGCGGCACCTTCGCCCTGCTCAGCGGCCTGTCCGACACCTCGCCCTTCACCCATTTGGCGCCGGCCGGCACCGGCTTTCATCCGTTCCTGCTCGAGATGGCCGAGCCCGCGCGGGTCGCGAACCTGCCGATCTACCTGATCCACGGCGCGTTCGACTGGATGTTCGACGTCGGCCGCGCCCGCGGCGTCGCCCGCGCATTGGCGACGGCCGGCGCGAAGATCGTCTATCGCGAGATCGACGATCTCTCGCACACCTACCCGCGCGACGAGAATCCGAGGATCCTGAAATGGCTCACTTCTCCCTCTCCCCCGCTTGGGGGAGAGGGCCGGGGTGAGGAGCCGCCCCTCACGCAAACGCCTTCCTGACCCGCCCCCAGTCCTCCAGCGCCCATTCGCAGCCCGGCGTGATCGGAATGGTGATCTGCGACCATCCGGCGGCGCGCAACGCCTCGACGCGCTGCTTGATCTCTTGCTCGCCCGCCGTGAATGTCGTCCGTCGGATCAGCTCACCGGTGACGAATTTCGCCTCCTCCGGCTTGACGAAAACGAAGTGTCCGCGGTGGTTCATGATGTAGCGCGCGTCCGGCGGCTCGAACCCGCGCGCCATCTCCACGTATCCGTTCACCTGCGCCTCGACGGATTGCGGCACCTCGGAGGTGTTCTTCCAGCCCTCCATGTCGAGATCGGCCGCGCGATGCAGCAGCACCGCCGCGCGCGGGCCGGATTGCGCCATCGCGCGCGGGCTCTCCACCGTCTCGCCCTCGGCCAGCACGCAGCCCGGCACCCACGCCGTGGTGTAGAGGTCGCCCGCGGCGCGGCCGGCCTCGCCCCAGCTCGCCCGCATTCCCTCGAGCGCGCTGACCGCGCCGTCCACGTCGCTGACGAAGCACTTCCACGCGGCGTTCAGCTTCGCCGTCAGGGCCTGCGATTTCGGCCCGTACGCGGAGACGTGCAGCTTCACCGGATCCTTGATGTTGAACAGCCCGATCTCCGGGTTGAGGAATTTTATCTTCCTGCGTTTGCCCTCGATATTGGTCTCGACGATCTCGTCGTTCAGCAGCGCGTAGACGACGCGGATATACTCCTCCATGTCGGCGAGCTTCATCGCCCCGAGCCCCATCGCGCGCCGCGCCGAGAAGCCGGTGCCGATACCGAAATCGAGCCGCCCCGGCGCCAGCTGATTCAAGGTCGCCCACGAATTAGCCGTCTGCGCCGCGATGCGGTTCGACGGCACCAGCACACCCGTGCCAAGCCTGATCTTGCTTGTTTTCGTCGCCGCCACGCCCATCGCGATGAACGGATCGGCGGTAATCATCTGCGTGTCATAAAACCAAGCATGGGTGAACCCCAGCTCCTCCGCGCGCTGCGCCAGCTTCCACGAATCCGCTGCCGTGGCGATCCCAATCCCGAAATCCATTTTCTTCCTGCGCTCCCTCACCGATCCGGCGAGTGTATCACCACTCACGTCCAGTCAAAGGACCGCGCCACCGCCTTCCGCCACGACGCGCACAACGCATCGCGCCGCGCCGGTGCCATTGCTGGCGACCACCTCCGGTCCTCGCCCCAATTCGCGCACAAATCGTCGGTGCCATGCCAGAAGCCCACCGCCAAACCGGCCGCATACGCCGCACCGAGAGCGGTGGTTTCGATGGTGCGCGGCCGCACCACGGGCACATCGAGGATGTCCGACTGGAACTGCATCAACAGCGCGTTGACCACCATGCCGCCATCGACGCGCAGCTCGCGGATCGGGATGCCGCTATCCTCCTCCATCGCCGCCAGCACGTCGCGCGTCTGATACGCCGTCGCCTCCAGCGCGGCGCGCGCGATGTGCCCGCGATTGGCGAAGCGCGTCAGCCCGGCGATCACCCCGCGCGCGCGGGCCTTCCAGTACGGCGCGTAGAGACCCGAGAACGCGGGCACCACATACACGTCGCCGTTATCCGGCACCGACGCCGCCAGTGCCTCGATCTCGGCGCTCGCGCCGATCAGGCCGAGATTGTCGCGCAGCCACTGCACCAGCGCGCCGGTGACGGCGATCGACCCCTCCAGCGCATAGCACGGCGCGTCGTTGCCCAGCCGGTACGCAACCGTCGTGACCAGGCCGCATTTGGAAGGGACCGGCGCGGTGCCGGTGTTCATCAAGAGGAAGCAGCCGGTGCCGTAGGTATTCTTCGCCTCCCCCGGCTGAAAGCACGCCTGCCCGACCAGCGCCGCCTGCTGGTCGCCAAGGATGCCAGCGACCGGCACGCCCGCGAGCTCGCCGCGCGCGTCGCCGTACACCGCGCTCGAGGCCACAATGCGCGGGAGCACTGCGCGCGGAATGCCGAACGCATCGAGCAGCGCGTCGTCCCACGCCAGCAAGCGCAGGTCCATCAGCATGGTGCGGCTCGCATTGGTCACGTCGGTCACGTGCTCCCCGGTCAGGTGCCACATCAGGAACGCATCGACGGTGCCGAACAGCAGCTCGCCCGCCTCCGCCCGGCGGCGCGCGTCGGGAACATTGTCGAGCAGCCAGCGCAGCTTGAGCGCGCTGAAATAGCTCGCCAGCGGCAGGCCGGCCTTGTCGCGAAAGCGGTCCTGCCCGCCCTCGGCGGAAAGCGCCGCGACCAGCCCGTCCGTGCGCGTGTCCTGCCAGACCAGCGCGTTGTGCACCGCGCGCCCGGTGTCCCGATCCCACAGCAAGGCGGTCTCGCGCTGATTGGTGATGCCCAGGGCGGCAATATCGCGGGGAAAAATATCGGCGCGGATCAGCGCCTCGGCGATCACCTCGCGGGTGTTGCGCCAGATCTCGGCGGGGTCGTGCTCCACCCAGCCGGGTCGGGGGAAAATCTGCCGATGCTCCTTCTGGGCACTGGCGATCGCGGCACCGGTCCGGTCGAAGATGATGAAGCGCGTGCTGGTGGTTCCCTGGTCGATCGCGCCGACATATCGCGCCATGCTGTCTCTCCTGGGACTTGCGGGACCGCCGCCATCCCGCCTTGATACGCAAAACGGCGAGGGAGGGCGACAGGATGGCGCGGTTCGCGGACCAGGTGGCGGTGGTGACGGGCGGCGCGTCCGGGATCGGCCTCGGCATCGCCGCGCGGCTCGCGGCAGAGGGTGCACGGCTCAGCCTGTGGGACCGCGACGCCGATGCGCTCGCCGCGGTATGCCCCACCCTGCCGGGCACACCGCACAGGCTCGTCGTGGACATGACCGATGCCGCCGCCGTGCAGCGTGCCGCCGATGAGACGGTCGCGGAGTACGGCCGCATCGACATCCTGATCGCCTCGGCCGGCATCACCGGGCCGAACGCGACGAGCTGGGACTATGCCGTCGCGGACTGGGACCGGGTGATCGACGTCAACCTCAACGGCGTCTACTATACCTGCCGCGCCGTGGTGCCGCACATGCTGCGCGCGGGCGATGGGCGCATCGTCAACATCGCCTCCATCGCCGGCAAGGAAGGAAACCCGAACGCCGCCGCCTACAGCGCCTCCAAGGCGGGCGTGATCGGGCTCACCAAGGCGCTCGGCAAGGAGCTCGCCGCGACCAACATCCGGGTGAACTGCGTGGCCCCCGCCGCTGTCCGCACGCCGCTGTTTTCGCAGATGACGCAGGCGCAGATCGACTACATGCTGTCGAAGATCCCGCTCGGACGATTCGGCGAGATCGACGAGGTCGCCTCGATGGTCTGCTGGCTCGCCTCGCGCGAGTGCTCGTTCAGCACCGGCGCGGTGTTCGACGTCTCCGGCGGCCGCGCGACCTATTGAGGAAGATACGATGACCGAGGAAGACCTCGCCTACACGCCGGCCACCGAGCTCGCCGGCCTCATCCAGGACAAGCAACTCTCGCCCGTCGAGTTGGTCAGCGTGATCCTCAAGCGGATTGAGCGGCACAACGGAAAAATCAACGCCTTCGCCCATCTCACCGCCGACCAGGCGATGGACGGCGCGCGCCGCGCCGAGGCGACGGTCATGGGCGGCGCACCGCTCGGCCCGCTGCACGGCGTGCCGGTGACGATCAAGGATCTGTCGATCACCAAGCGGATGCCGTCGCAGTTCGGCTCACGCATTCTGGAGGGCAATCAGCCGACGGAAGACGCGCCGTTCGTCACGCGCCTGGAGCAAGCGGGCGCGATCGTCCTCGGCAAGACGACGACCAGCGAATATGGCTGGAAGGGCGTCAGCCAGAGCCCGCTCACCGGCATCACGCACAATCCCTGGAAGCACGGCATGAGCGCCGGCGCCTCCTCGGCCGGCGCGGCGGCCGCCGTTGCCGCTGGGTTCGGCCCGCTGCACCAAGGCAGCGACGGCGCGGGCTCGATCCGCATGCCGGCGCATTTCTGCGGCGTGTTCGGCCTCAAGCCGACCTATGGCCGCGTGCCGCACTACCCTGTGAGCACCGGCGACTACACCACGCATATCGGCCCGATGGCGCGCAACGTCGCCGACGCCGCGCTGATGCTGCGCGTCATGTCCGGCCCGCACCCGCTCGACCACACCTCCTGCGAAGCCGTGCCCGCCGACTATCTCGTCCGATTCCATGACGGCGTACGCGGCAAGCGGATCGCGTACAGCGCCGATCTCGGCCATGCCCGCGTCGATCCCGAGATTGCCGCGATGGCGCGCGCCGCCGCGCGGCGTTTCACCGAACTCGGCGCCGCCGTTGAGGAAGTTCCGACGCCCTGGGCAAAAGACGGCCCCGAGCTGATCCGCCTCATGTGGCCCGCGCACCTGGCACGTCTCGCGCCGAAGCTCGCGGAGTGGGAGAGCCGCATGGACCCCGGCCTCGTCGCCTGCATCCGCGCGGGGCTCGACGTGTCGATGGCCGACTACATGCTCGCCCGCGACCGCAAGATGGCCTATGTCGCCGCCGTGCATCGCTGGTTCGAGGACTGGGATTTTCTCATTACGCCGTCGGTGTCGGTCGCCGCCTTCCCCGCCGAACGCCTGATGCCCGCCGACTGGCCGCCTCATGCGTGGGACTGGGTGAGCTGGGCAGAGTTCTCCTACCCGTTCAACTTCAGCGGCGACCCGGCGGCGAGCGTGCCCTGCGGCTTCACGCGCGACGGCCTGCCGGTCGGCCTGCAGATCGTCGGCCGCCGCTTCGACGATCTCGGCGTACTGCAAGCCGCCGCCGCGTTCGAGGCGGTGCAGCCCTGGGCGCAACACCGGCCGCCCCTGTAGGTCAGGCCAAGCCGATCCGATGTCGAAACGTGTCGTCGCCGAGCGCGAATTCCTGTCCCGCGAGATCGTCCGCCGCGGCGGTGCAGAGATAGACGATAGCGCGCGCGGGGTGCGCGACCGGGGTGAGGTCGCCGCGCGGGATTCGGCTCACGCGGTTCACGCCCGAGGCGCGGATCGTCACCTGCATGTCGGTGTCCGTCGTGCCAGGCGCGAAGCCGAATACGCGGATGCCTTGCTCCCCGGTCTCCAACGCGATCGCGCGTGTCAGCATCGCCAGCCCAGCCTTGGCGGCGCAATAGGCGCTCCACCCCTCCAGCGGACGATGCGCGGCCCCGGAGGAGAGATTGATGATCGTCCCTCGTCCCGCCGCGAGCATTCCCGGCAGCACGCCGCGCACGGCGTTGAAAGCGCCGGCGAGATTGATCTGAATGCCACGCGCCCAGTCCGCCGGATCGGCCTCGGCGATCATCGCGATCGGCTCGATCACGCCGGCGTTGTTGACCAGCACGTCGACCGGGCCGAACCGCTCGCGCGTCTCGCCCACCAGCCGCTCGACAGTGCTGAAATCCGCGACATCGCACGCCATCGCGGCAGCCTTGCCGCCCTCATCGACGATGCGCCGCGCCACCTCCGCCGCCAGCGCGCGGTCCCGCGCCGCCACCATGACGGACGCACCCGCGCGGGCCAGCGCCACGGCGGCGGCCTCGCCGATGCCGCGACTGGCGCCCGTCACGATGACGACCTTGCCCGCCAAATCCGTCATGCTGGCGTTCCCGCGTCCGCCGCATGGCGCTCCAGCCAATCGCCATAGTCCTGCCGCAGCTTCGTCTTGAGCAGCTTGCCGGTTGCAGTGTGCGGCAGCGCATCGACGATCACCACGTCATCCGGCATCCACCATTTCACGATCTTGCCCGACAGGAACTCCAGCATTTCGTCCTTGGTGACCGCGGCACCCGGCTTCGGATGGATCAGCAGCAGCGGCCGCTCCTGCCATTTCGGATGACGCGCCGCGATCACCGCCGCCTCGTGCACCGCCGGGTGCGCCACCGCGAGGTTTTCGATCTCGATCGAGCCGATCCACTCGCCGCCGGACTTCACCACGTCCTTGGCGCGATCGGTGATCTGCACGTAGCCGTCGGGCGTGATCGCGGCCACGTCACCGGTCCTGAACCAGCCGTCCTGGTCCACCACCTGCCCGCCCTCGCCCTTGAAGTATCCGGAGATCACCCACGGGCCGCGCACCTGCAGCTCGCCCACCGTCTCTCCGTCGCGCGGCAGCTCGGCCCCGGCGTCGTCCACCAGCCGCACCTCGCAGCCGATCACCGAGCGTCCCTGCAGCGCCTGCACCTCGTAGCGCGCCTGCAGATCATATCCCGCGTGCTTGGGCAGCAAGGAGCCGATCGTCGCGATCGGACTGGTCTCGGTCATCCCCCAGGCGTGCAGCAGGTAGGTGCCGAACAGCGTCTGGAATTTCTCGATGGTCGAGCGCGGCACCGCCGTCCCGCCGCTCAGCACACGGGTCAGCTTGATGTCGCTCAGGTTCAGCTGCTCGCGGTTTTGCTCGATCCAGGTGAACAGGTTGAGCCAGATCGTCGGGATGCCGCCCGCGAGAGTGCACGCCTCGTTGCGCATCAGCGTGTAGATGCTCTCGGAATCGAGCCGCATCCCGGGCAGGACCAACTTGGCGCCGGTCGCGGCGGCGGCGAACGGCAGACCCCAGGCATTGGCGTGAAACAACGGCACGATCAGCATGATGCTGTCGCGCGCCGACACCGCCATGACATCCGCCGCCATCGCGACGAACGTGTGCAGCATCTGCGAGCGATGGCTGTACAGCACGCCCTTCGGGTTGCCGGTGGTGCCGGAGGTATAGCAGAGCGTCGAGGCGCTGTTTTCGTCGAACTCCGGCCAGTCGTACTCCTCGCTCTCCGCGGCGAGCAGATCCTCGTAGCACAACGGGTTTGGCACCTTCATCGCCGGCATCTCGCGTCGCTCGCAAAGTGCCACATAGCCGCGCACATGCGGCAGACGCGGCGCCAGCTCCTCGACGAGCTCGACGAAACTCAGGTCGAAGAACACGTAGCGGCCTTCGGCGTGGTCGACGATGTAATGGACCTGCTCGGGGAACAGCCGTGGATTGACCGTGTGCAACACGGAACCGGCGCCGGTGACGCCGAAATAGAGTTCGAGATGACGAAAGCTGTTCCACGCCAGGGTCGCGACCCGGTCGCCATAGCCCACGCCCAGGCGCCGCAACGCGCCCGCGAGGCGGCGCGCGCGGGCGCCGATCCGGCGGTAGTCGCTGCGATGGATGGTGCCGTCGAGCAGGCGCGAGACGATTTCCGTCTCCCCGTGATAACGTTCGGCATACTCGATCAGGCTCGAAAGCAGCAACGGCCGCTGCTGCATCAGTCCCAGCATCTCTCTACCCCTCGTTCTTGGACGTGGGGACAAGTATGCGACGCGAGACGCCCGGCCCGCCAGCCCAGCCTTTAGACCGGTGGGTGCCCGAGCGCGTCAGATGATGCGCAGCCGGCCGATGATATAGCCGATGCCAAGAGCGATCAGCGCCGCGCTGAATGGCTGCTGGCGGACGTATTCGCCGACCTGATCCAATGCCTCGCCGGCACCCCCGGATGCCCGATTGACGACGTTTCCCTCCGCGTCCAGCAATCTTCCGGCGGTGTCCCGCGCCTCGTTGGCAATGCTCGCGCTGGTGTCGCCTGTTGTGCCGCTCATCTTGGCCTCCTCCAATCCCGGCAACTCAACATGGCCCAGCTTTGCGAGTTCCACGGATCGCGAACCGACGCACGCGAAAAGGGCCGGCCCGCTTGCGCCGGCCGGCCCCGCTTGCTTGGTCAGGCGATCAGGCGGCGAGCCGCTGGTGCGCCGGAACCTCCAGGTTGAAGAACCGCGCGGCATTGAGGCCGAGGATCTTGGCCCGCTGCGGCTCGGTCAAATTCGGCATGGTGCGCTCGATCGCCTCCGCCGAGTGCGGCCAGGTGCCCTCGTGGTGCGGATAGTCGTTGGCCCAGGCGAAATTGTCGACCAGGTTGTGCTTCTCGGCGAGTTCGAGCCCGACCGGGTCCTCCTGGAACGTCGCCATCGCATGAGCGCGGTAGTAGTCGCTCGGCAGCCCCTGCAGCTTCGGGCGGACGAACATGTGGTGCTTGCGATACCCCTCGTCCATCGCCTCCAGCAGCCAGGGCACCCAGCCGATGCCGGCCTCGATGGTCGCGAAGCGCAGGCCCTTGAAGCGCTCCAGCACGCCCGACGCGCACATGTTGGCGACCGGCTCGATGGTCGGCGACAGCGAGTGCGTGACGTAGTTGATGACCGCCCCGCCATTGCCGCGCGACGCGCGCGGGTCGCGGCCAGTGGAGATGTGGAAGGTGATCGGCAGCCCGGTCTCCTCGATCAGCCGCCACATCGGGTCGAAATGCGGAAGGTTGTAGTTGACGTGCTCGACGTCATGGCCGCCCCACACCGGCTTGCACGGCAGCGACAGCGCGCGGAAGCCGATCTTGGCGACCCGCTCGATCTCGGCCATCGAACCTTCGAGATCGCCCGTCGCGATCGAGGCGACCGGCAGCATGGCGTCGGGATGCGGGCCGAACTGCTCCCACGCCCAGTCGTTCCACACCCGGCACTGCGCATTGGCGAACACCGCGTCCGGCGTCGCCCACATCGCGAGGCCCTTGTTGGGGAAGATGATTTCGACATCGATCCCGTCGGCACGATTATCGCGAATGCGGTCCTGCACGTCGGCGCCGGCCTTGGAGCGCACCCAGTCCTCGCCCTCGAAGCTCATTACCCGCACACGGTCCGGCCGATAGCCCTCGCAATAGCGCCACTGCACGCCTTGCTCGTCGGTGATGATGCGGGGCACGCGGTCGCGATACTTCGCGTCGATCCGCTTCTCCCAAAGGTCCGGCGGCTCGTTGGCGTGACTGTCGGTGGAGACCATGAAGTATTTCTTCGGGTCTCCCGCCCGAGCGGTGCGCGCCCAGCCGGAATGGCCCGGCGTATCCAATCGCCAGAGATTCGGCGCGTTGATAGCGACTTCGTTCATCGATTCCTCCGTTGCAGACTGACAATACCGACCATGTGGACCGGTTCGGGACACGCGCTCGCTCGCTCACGAAGAGGCCGCGCCTGCCACCGCCGGTTGTCCTTACTGGTGAGTATGGACCCTACTCTCCCGGTAGGCAAGCTTCAGTCCCGGGATGGCGGCGCCATCCCGGGACCGTGCCGCCTGACGTCAGCTGGGAAGGCTCCAGGGCCCATAGCAAAGTCCCCTAGCAAAGTCCCCGTGGCCAATCCACAATTGGCGCGACGGAGGTCACGGAGGACACCTCTGCGCGACGCCGTCACGAGACGATTACGCGGCGATTCCATGCGGCGACCGACGATTTACCCGAGTGCGAAAAATGGATAGCGCCGGATGTGGGGAGCCCTGGCAATCCGATAGCGAGCCCCCTGACATCTTAACCTGGCGGCCGGAGAGATCGCTTGATCCCACGGTTACACAAACTGGAGGAACACATGAAGTTCGCAGCAATTGCCGGCGTGGGCCTGCTGATCCTGGTCGGATGCTCGCAGGACATGACGGGCAGCACCAAGATGAATACGGGAGAACGCTTGGCACCATCTAGCAGCGGCAAGTGCACCCAGATGGTCGGCACGCAACAGTACAAGGTCGCGTGCCCGCCGTAATCCACGAGCCGTATTTGTGGCGGTCCCCGCCCGACCCAGGCGGTGGCGGATCCAAGCAAAGGGAAATTCGGGGCTGTGACTTGGCTCCTCAGGCCGTTGGGCCGCGTCGCTGCAAGCAGCATCGCGATCGCCCTGTTCGCGGAGCCGGCGCTGGCGCAGTTTTCCGCCCAGGACGGCTACGCGCCGGACGGCAGCGCTCGGGTGCGGGTGGAATTGACCCCCTATCTCTGGCTGCCGGCGACCAGCGGAACGGCGCATCTCGGCGGAAGCTTCGGCAGGGATGTCAACTTCGACAGCGGGCCGCCCAGCCCGGCTGACCTGGCGCACTCGCTGCACGGTGCGGTCGTCGGGTATGGACTTGTCACGGTACGGGCCTTTGTCGGCAGAGCTGGACATCCAGTGGATCGACGCCTTCCACAAGAGCACGGTCCGGCCGGTCCCAACCAGTCCGGGTGGCACGCTGAAGGACGATGTGACCCTGTTCCGCATCGCGCCCGGCCTTGGCTACCAGATCTATTCGGGCAACCTCGCCGGCATCCCGGCGACGGTTGACGCCCGCGCCGGATTCTCCGTCCTGAGCTGGGATGTAAAAGCGAAGATTGAGGAGACGCCGTTCTCCGGCGTCAAAGTCAGCCACAGCTTCGCTCAGCCCTGGGCCGGCTTCCGCGCCAACCTCTATCCCTGGACGGACTGGCGGTTCGAGTTCGGGGCGATGGCCGAGGGTTTCGGCCTGGATGGCGGCGTCTGGGGCTGGGGCGCGTCCGCGCTCGTCTCCTGCTCGATCACCAGCTGGCTTGACGTCACGGGCGGGATTCGCGCCCTGGCCTCTTACGGGCGAGGCAATGGTTCCGGCAGATTGCAGCGCTCGATCGACTTCGTGGCTTATGGCCCCGTGATCGGCTTCGGCGTCCGGTTCTGAGGGTCGGCGAGCGGCCGTCCCCAAAACTGTCGTCCGCGATTTGCCAAAACTGCATAGCCACGCTTTGCATTCGGACGAAAATTTCCACCGAAATCAAGGAAGCGAACGCTTCGGTGCTGGAAGCCCACGCCGGCAAGAGCCTCCACAATCATCACGGCGAGCGCGTCGTCCGAGGTCAGCGGCTGATGCAGCCGGCCTCCGACCTGTTTTTGGGCCGGATGACCGGGGGCAGAGGGCGGCAGTTCTACGCGCGCCAGCTTCGGGACGTGAAGCTCTCGCCGCTGGCGAGACGTACGACGCCGAGATGCTTGCAATCTACGGCTGCGTCCGCGGCTGGGTTCTAGCGCGCGCACGCAAAGGCGGGCGGTCCGTGGACGATCAGCGGCTATCTGGGCAAGCAGGACGATTTCGATGGCGCGATGGGCCGGTTCGGGCTCGCCTACGCCGACCAGGCCGAGAAGGACCATGCCGCGCTGACGAGCGCCGTCCGCGCGGGGCGCATCGAGGTGCTGCAGGATCGGTGAGAGACCGATCGCGTTCAGGGCATCCGGTACGCCTGCCGGGCGGCGCCGCTCAACAGCGCCGCTTTTTCATCCGCCGAAGCACCCGAGGCAAGCCGCTTGAACGCGTTCCAAACCACCTGATAGCTGCACCAGCGCTTCTGCACCGGAAAATTGCTCTCGAACATCGAGCGCGACGGGCCGAACCTATCGATGCAAACGTCGATGTAGGGCTTCCACGCCGCCGCCACCTCCTCCGACGAGGGCGGCAGTTCGCGCGCGCCGCCGCCATGTCCCGGCAGGCGGATCGGTATCGCGCCCAGCTTGACGAACACGTTGGGATGGCGCGCCACCTCGGCGATGCCCTGCCGCCAATCGGAGAAAACCTCGTCGCGCCGCGCGGCGTACGGGCCGCCGAGGATCGGGCTGCCGACGTGGTTGAGGATGATCGTCGTGCCCGGGAACGCGCCGGCGAGCTCGGCCACCTCGCGAAGCTGCGGGTGATACACCCAGGCGTCGAACGACAGCCCGAGCTCGCCCAGGCAGGCGTAGCCCTCGCGCCAGTGCGTCTCCCCCAGCATCCCCGGAGCTGGCGCCACGGAGCGGATGTGCTCGTCCCAGGCGGTCGAGAAGCGGATGCCGCGGAACCGGCCGCCGCTCGCCGCGAGATGCGCCTCCAGCACCGGTTTGACCCGCGCCCCAAGCGTCAAGTCGGCGTTGCCGAACATCACCGCGCAGGCCCGCGCAGGCCCAAACGTGCCGCTCGCGCTCATCGCCGCGACGCCGGTGACGAACTCGGTCTCGCCCAATGATCGCAATTCCTCGGGTCCGTCCGGTCGATACATCGAGTGGCACTCGGCGAACACCGTCGCCGTGACGTTGTGCCCCGAGGCGAGATCGGCCAGCAGCTCGGGCAGCAGATACGTGTTGCCCTCGCGCACCCACAAGTGATGGTGCGGGTCGATGATCGGCAGCTCGGGCTCGATGATCTCCTCTGAATGCTTGGCCAGCCAGTCCGCGTCCGACGCGCCCGAGAACGGGTCCTTGTCAGCCATCATGCCGTCTCCCTCACCGTCTCGGCCGAGCGCAGCACGAAAGGCACCGCCGCACAACGGCGCGCCGGTTTGCATTCGCCGAGTTGGTCACGATACGCTTGCCGCCAAGCGCGCGGCGCGGGTGCGATCGCGCGAGAGGGGACGGGACGCAGATGAATTTCGAGTTCTCCGAGGACTCTCGGCTGCTGCGCGATCAGGCGCGCAGCTTCCTGCAGGACAAATGTGGCGCGAAGGTGGTCCGTCGCGTGCTCGACGGCGAGGAGCCCTACGCACAGGCACTCTGGCAGGAGATCGCCGGCATGGGCTGGCTCGGCGCCCCGATCCCCGAGGAGTATGGCGGGGCCGGCCTCGGTTACGAGGGATTGTGCGTGCTGGCCGAGGAGGTCGGCCGAGCCGCGGCACCCATTCCGTTCACCTCCTCGGTCTATCTCGCCACCGAGGCGATCCTCACGGCGGGCAGCGAGACGCAGAAGCGCGACATGCTGCCGAAGCTCGCCGAAGGCTCGGCCATCGGCACCTTCGCGCTCGCCGAGGGACCGGGACAGCCGAGCCCGGACGCGGTCAAGCTGCGCGCCGCGGGCGGCGTGCTGAGCGGCAGCAAATGGCCGGTGCCCGACGGCACGGTCGCCGATTTCGCCGTGGTGGTCGCGCGCGACGAGGGCGGCGTGGGACTTTATCGCGTCGATCTTACTGGCTCCGGCGTCAAGCGCGAGGCGCTGCGCACCGTGGACCCGAGCCGCGATCAGGCGCGTCTCGACCTCACCGGCGCAAAAGCAGAAAAACTCGGGCCGCCGGGCGATGCGTGGCCGCTCGTCGAGCGTCTGCTCGAACGCGCCGCGATCCTCGTCGCCTTCGAGCAAGTGGGCGGGGCGGAGGCATCGCTCAACATGGCGCGCGACTACGCCATGCAGCGCTTCGCCTTCGGCCGGCCGATCGGCTCCTTCCAGGCGATCAAGCACAAGCTCGCCGACGTCTACGTGGCGCTCGAACTGGCGCGTTCAAATGCCTATTACGGCGCCTGGGCGCTCGCGGACGGCGAGGCCGAATTGCCGCTCGCCGCCGCCGCCGCGCGCGTCTCCGCCACCGAGGCGTTCCATCTCGCATCGAAAGAGAACATCCAGACGCATGGCGGCGTCGGCTTCACCTGGGATTTCGATTGCCACCTGTTCTACCGCCGCTCCAAGCACCTGGCGCTGATGTTGGGCGCGGCGCCGTATTGGAAGAACCGGCTGGTCGATCAGCTCGAAACGCGCAACGCGGCGTAGGAGGCAGCACGATGGATTTCAACGACACTCCCGAAGAAGCCGCGTTCCGCGCCGAGGCCCGCGCCTTCCTATCCGCGAACGCCGAGCCGAAGAACCGCTCCAAGCCGATCACCTTCCGCGGCCATATCGGCCCGGAGGAGGTGAAGCGCGCGAAGGCGTGGCAGGCCAAGAAGGCGGATGCCGGTTTCGCCGGGCTCACCTGGCCCAAGCGCTTCGGCGGCCGCGAACTCTCGCCGATGATGCAGGTGATCTACCAACAGGAAGAATCGAACTACGTGGTGCCAGCCGGGGTGTTCGAGATCGGCCTCGGCATGTGCATCCCGACCCTAATGGCCTACGCCAAGCCGGAACAACTCGAACGCCATGTTCGCCCGGCGCTACGCGGCGAGGACATCTGGTGCCAGTTGTTCTCCGAGCCCGCCGGCGGCTCCGATCTCGCCGCGCTGCGTACCCGCGCGGTGAAGGATGGCGATGACTGGATCATCAACGGGCAGAAGATCTGGACCTCGGGCGCGCATCTCTCCGGCTGGGGCATCCTGGTCACGCGTACCGATCCGAACGTGCCCAAGCACGCCGGCCTGACGTTCTTCTTCCTCGACATGAAATCGCCTGGCATCGAGATCCGGCCGATCCACCAGATATCCGGTGCGAGTCACTTCAACGAGGTGTTCTTCACCGACGTGCGCATCCCCGACAGCCAGCGCCTCGGCGGGGTCGGCCAGGGTTGGCGCGTGTCGCTGACCACGCTGATGAACGAGCGCCTTTCGGTCGGCAGCTACGAATACCGCCCGGACCCGAACGACGTGGTCGATCTGGCGCGCAATCTCTCGGTCAACGGCGGCCCCGCGCTCCGCGACAGCGCGACGCGCGAGAAGATCGCCGAATGGTGGACGCGCGCGCAGGGACTGAAGCTCACGCAGTTCCGCACGCTCACCGCGATGAGCAAGGGCAAGGACCCGGGACCGGAGAACTCGATCGGCAAGCTGGTGAAGGCGAGCATGACGCAGGACATCGCCTCCTACGGCATGGACTTGATTGACGCGGCCGGCGCGGTCATGGACCCCGAGTTGGCACCTGCCCACGCGCTGTTCCAGCAGGCGCTGCTCTCCTCGCCGGCTGGCCGGATCGCCGGCGGTTCCGACGAGATCCTGCGCAACATCATCGCCGAGCGCGTGCTCGGATTGCCCGGCGACATCCGCGTCGACAAGGACAAGCCGTTCAACCAGGTTCCATCGGGACGCGGCTAAGCGCGAGGCGGCCGGTTCGCGCCCATGCAGATGCCCGCCGGCCGCACGCTCCCCGATCTGCTCGACGAGATGGCGGGCCGCTACCCCGATCGCGTCTTCCTGATCGACGGCGACCGGCGCTTCACCTACGCGGAGTTTCGTGCCGAAGCGCGTCGCCTCGCGCGGAGCTTCCACGCGCTCGGCGTCCGCCGGAGCGACCGGGTCGCCGTTCTGATGGGCAACCGCGCGGAATGGTTGCTGGTCGATTTCGCCGTGACCATGCTCGGCGCGGCGCTGGTCGCGCTGAACACATGGTGGCGACGGCGCGAGTTGCACCACGCGCTACGCCTCAGCGGCGCCGCCGTTCTGGTGATGACCGACCGCTATCTCAAGCACGACTACGTCGCCGAGCTGGAAGGGATGAGCGAGCTTCCCGAATTGCGGCACATCGTCTGCCTTGGCGGCAGGCTGCCTCCGGGCGCGCTGAACTACGCCGCGCTACGCGCGATGGGCGGCGTGCCAGATACGGTGCTCGACACCGCACAGGCCACCGTGCGGCCGGACGACATGGCGTATCTGCTGTTCACCTCAGGCTCGACCGCGCGTTCCAAGGCGGTGCCGCTGCTGCACGAGGGCCTGATCCGCAACATGCACGGCATCGGCGAGCGGCTGCATCTGACCGAGCGGGACCGGATCCTGATGGTCGTCTCGCTGTTCTGGAGTTTCGGCTGCGCCAACGCGCTGCTCGCGATGATGACCCACGGCGGCAGCGTCGTCCTGCAGGACAGCTTCGACACCGGACGGAGCCTTGAGCTGATCGAGCGCGAGCGATGCACGGTGCTGTACGCCATGCCGAACATGGCGCTTGCCATGCAGGCCCACCCCGACCGCGCGCGTCGGGACCTTTCCTCGCTGCGCACCGGCATCACCCTACCGCAATCGGTGAAGCTGATGGCGAGCCTCGGCGTCCCCGAGATCACCTCTTGCTACGGGCTGACCGAGGGCTACGGCAACAGCATGGTGACGGACTGCAAGGCGCCGTTGGAGGCGCGCGCGCGGATCAGCGGCACGGCGCTGCCTGGCACCGAGGTCGAAATCGTCGATCCGGCTACGCGCACGCAACTCGCTGCCGGAGAAACCGGCGAGGTCCGCATCCGTGGGTTCGTCACGCGGGGCTACTTCAAGGACGAGGAAACCACCCGCGCCGCTATTGACGCCGATGGCTGGTTCTATACGGGCGACCTTGCGAGCCTGGACGAAGCGGGCGGACTACGCTTCGTGAGCCGGATCAAGGAGCTGGTGAAGACCGGCGGCATCAATGTGGCGCCGGCGGAGGTTGAAGAAATCCTGCAGGCACATCCGGCGGTGCGCCAAGCCGTGGTGGTCGGACTGCCCGATCCGGAGCGCGAGGAAATCCTCGCGGCGCTGGTCGTGCTGCGCGACGGGGTGAGCGCGACGCCCGCGGAACTCGAACGGCATTGTCGCGCCCAGGGCGCCGCTTTCAAGGTCCCCCGCCGCATCCTGCTCGTCAGGGCGGACGTCGTGCCGCTCACCGACACCGGGAAGATCAGCAAGCGCGGCGTGCAGGAATTGCTCTCAGCGAGCGATCACGCCGCCTGACCAGTCAGATCCCGCAAGAGTGGCATCGCTTCCGACGCAAACCATTCGATTTGCCGATTGCGCTCCTCGTAGGGACCGAGCAAATCGAGGATCAGATGCCGCAGACCCGCCGCATGGAAGCCGCGAATCGTCTCGACGATCTGCTCCGGCCGTCCGAGCGCGCAGTAGCGTTGCGCCGCCTTGCGAAAGTCCATCGCGTACCGAACGCTCAGCGTCTCCGTCGCGGCATCGAGCGCTTTCTCGTACGTGTCATCGACACGGGTGAACAGCAGATGGCCGGCGCCGAAGCACGGCACGTTCCGCCCCGCCAAGTCGGCGGCCTGCGCGATCTTGTCGAGGCCGGCGCGGTACATGTCGGGCGTGACGACGTAAGAGAGCCAGCCATCGCCGATCCGGCCGATCCGTCGCAGCGCGGCATCGGTGCGTCCCGCGAACCAGATCGGCGGCCCGTTCGGCTGACGCGGTGGCGGGTGCATCGCAACGTCGGTGAAGCCGCCATAGAATTTCCCGGTATGGCTGACCTTCTCGCCGGTCCACAGCTTGCGCAACACGTCCACACCCTCGGCCAGTCGGGCGCCACGCTCATTGTGCGGCACGCCGCAGACCTCGTACTCCTTGGGGAACTCCCCGCCGACCCCGACGCCGAAGATCAGCCGTCCTTCGGTCAGATGATCCAGGGTGGCAACCTGCTTCGCCACCGGCGCGGGATGCCGCAGCGGCAGCAGATAGACCGACGTTCCGAGGATCAGCCGCCGGCTGACCACCGCCGCCTGCCCGAGCTGCAGCAGCGGGTCGAGGATCGGCAGCGGGAAGGAGACATGATCGCCGACCCAGAGCGAGTTGTAGCCGCTGCGGTCCACGAGTTCCACAAGTTCGACAAGCTCCTCGATCCTCGGCAGCCACGGACCGCTAGCCGGCTCGGTGCGGCGATGGACGGTCTGCACGCCAATGCGCAGCCTGTCGTCGAGTTTGAGGGCCATGTCGCGCTACCAGTTCGTGTCGAAGCCGGCGAAGCTATGCGGAATGCGGCGGATATCGCTCACCAACTCGCGCCGCAAGCCGAGCGGCGTTCCGACGGGAAAATTCATATCGATGGAATCCGCCGCACCCCCGAACCGCCGCTCAATCGACAAGGCGATTTCCTGGTAAGTACCGCACGCGGCGAAAATCCGTACCACGTCATCGGAAACCTCGGCCGCCATGTCGCCCCAGCGGCCCTGCACGGACATCTGGTGCAGCTTGTGGCCCAGCTCCTCGAGCCCATGCAGCGCCAGGATCGGCAGATAGGTGCGCGTCGATCCATAGAAGCCGATGCGCCGCCGCACCACGTCCATCGCGCTCGCGACCGACGCCCCGTCCGGCCCGGATGCGACGAAACCGCCGCCGTGAACGTCGAAATGCGCGCGCGAGCGGCCGCTCCGCCGCATTCCCTCCATGATCCGCGGCAGGCAGATTTCTTCCAGGTAGCGCCGTGAGCACAGCGGATGCAGCCGCACGCCGTCGCACACCTGGCCGGCGACGCGCAGCATCGCCTCGCCGACGGCGGAGATCGTCACCGGCACCATCGGCAACCCGGTCGGCTCCGGTGAGAAATCCGGCGTCATCAAGGTAAGCTTGTAGTGCTCGCCTTGAAAGTCGAGCTTTCCGCGGGTCTCCCAGCAGCGCCAGATCGCCCGCAGCGCCTGGACGTACTCGCGCAAGCGTGGCGCCGGCGGGCTCCACGGGATGCCGAAGCGGCGTTCGTTATGCCCCTTCACCTGGCTGCCGAGGCCGAGCACGAAACGGCCGCGCGAGTTCGCCTGCAAATCCCAAGCCTGGCTCGCCAGCACCGTCGGGCTGCGCGGGAAGGCGACCGCGATCGAGGGCGTGAGCTCGACCCGCTCCGTCGCGAGAGCGGCGAAAGCGAGCGGGGCGAAGACATCGTGCCCCAGCTCGACCGTCATCACCGCGTCGAACCCGGCCGCCTCCGCGTCACACGCCGCCGGAGCGACCTCGCGCCACTCGCGCAACGGCAGACTGGTGAAAACCCGCATGACGCAACCTCAGAACGGCGTATCGCCGCACACGGTAATGCGATGCATGATCCGCGCTTCCGCCGGGTAGTCGTTGATGGCGAAATGCTGGACGCAGCGATTGTCCCAGAACGCCATCGAGCCGGTCTGCCAGCGGAATCGGCAAGTGAACTCCGGCCGGATCGAGTGCTTCATCAGGAAGTCGATCAGCTGCTGGCTCTCATCGTCCGTCATGCCCTCGAAATACTGCACGTGGCCGCCGATATAGAGCGACCTGCGCCCGGTCTCGGGATGCGTGCGGACCAGCGGATGCACCGAGGTGGTCTGCACGTCGCCGGGGTCCTTGACGCGCATCGTGGTCTTGCCGGCGTACATTTCCTTGCGCGATTTGCCGCCGTGACCCTTGAAGTGGTCGCCGACGCAGACCGTGCGAAGGTCCGCGATCATCCGCTTCATGCCGTCGGACAGAGTTTCGTACGCAAGATACTGGTTGGTGAACATGGTGTCGCCACCGGCCGAGGGCACTTCCTTGGCGTACAGCATGGTGCCCATCGCCGGCTGCGGCGAGAACATCTGGTCGGTGTGCCACGAGCCACCGAAGTTCTTCTTGTCGGCAGGCGTCTTGACGATCTCCAGGATCTCCGGGTGAGACGGCATCCCCTCCATGAACGGATGCAGATGGATCTCGCCCCAGCGCCGCGCGAAGGCGAGCTGCTGATCCGGTGTGAACGACTGATCGCGGAAGAAGATGACGCAATTCTCCAGCAGGGCGCCGCGGATTTCACCCAGCGTCTCGTCGTCGAGCTCCTGCGAAAGATCGACCCCCTCGACCTCCGCGCCCAGTGCGCCGGCGATCTTGTGCGTCTCGATCCGCTGGTATTTCGAGTTCCGTATGACGTTCATTGTCCGGCCCTCCCTTCAGTTCAGCCGCAGGTCGATGATGTGCCGCTTGTCAGGCCGCAGCTCGCCTTTCTCGACCCGCGTGACGATGTCGGTCAACGCGGCGTTCGCCGGCGTGGCGTAGCCGATCTCCTGGCCCTTGCGCACGATGAAGCCGTTGAGGAACTGGATCTCCGTGCGGCGGCCCTTCATCATGTCCTGGCCCATCGACGGCCGATGCTCGCCGCCGCCCGCCTTCCGCGTCTCGGCGAGACGGTGCTCGTCGACCGCGCGCGTCGCCTCCGCATCGCCCTCGCCGGCCCGCGCGATGGTCTCCGGCGGCAAATGCAGGATCTCCTCCAGCTCGTAGCCGAGCGCCTGCCCGACGCGGATCGCCTCGCTGCCGAGCCGCGACGAGAAGTGCCGCAGCGTATCGTCCTGGATGATGTCCTTGCTGATGAGACCGGTGCAGGCGGAGAGGCCGTTGCCCATCACGTTGGTCACCAGCTTCGACCACCGCTCGCCCCACAGATTCGACGTGACCTGCGCGCTGTCGGCATAGGCCACAAGTCTGTGGACCTCCTTCACGCGGTCGGTGATCCGGCCGTGCACCTCGCCGACCCGGAAAACCGTGTGCCGCGCCCCGCTCTTGCCGGCAGCGCGGCGGACATGGCCCGGCTCGCACAGATCGACGGTGATCGAGCTGGCGATCGAGCCCAGCGTGCGGCCCCAGCCGACCACCGAGGCGACCGTCTCCTCGTTCATGCAGTTCTGCAGCGAGACGACGAAGCCGTTCGGCGCGAGATACTGCGCGACCATCGTCGTCGCCCAGGCGGTGTCGTAGGATTTCACGCAGACGAAGGCGATGTCGATCGGCTTCCGCTTGGCGAGCTGCTGCAGGTCCGTGATGTGCAGCGCGTTCACCTGCACGGTGAATTCCGGCACGTCCCGCAGATGCGAGATGCGGAGCCCCTTGGCCCGCATCGTCTCGACGTGCTCCGGCCAGAAGTCGATGAAGACGATATCCTCGCCCGCATGCGCCATGTGGGCGCCGGCATATCCGCCCACCGCGCCAGTCCCGACGATCGCAATCCGTGGCCGCATGATCCGTCCTCCCGGTCCGTTGCCCCGATCGTAGAGAGGCGACCGACCGGGATCAACGCGGCCCGCCGGACGCCCTCAGACGGGCAGACCGAGCGCCCGCTTCATCGCCTTGATGTTGCCGCGCCCATTCTTGGTCAGCCGCTCGCCGATCTCGGGGATGGCGCCCTCGTCCACCGGTACGAACTGGATCGTGAGCTCGATGCGCGACGCGGTCCCGCTCACCGGGGCCACCCGCACGGTGGAAAAATACTCCTTCATGTCCGGCCGATCGAGCGTGTACGTGTAGGAGTGCGCGTCCTCCTTCACCAGCAGTTCGCGCACGATGCGGCCGTCCGGCATGGTGAGGCTGCGGACCTTCCCGTTCGGCGTCTCCTCCGTCGAACTCTTCTTTCACCAGCACCGCCCATTTGCGGATGCCGGAGAAATCCCCGATCACGTTCCATACGGCGTCGGCGCCCATCGGCACATCCTCGGTCACGGTCACTTCCGGCATCGATCTCTCTCCCCAATCTGGCCAGTTCGGCAGCATCGTAACGCAAGGTGGAACTGCCATCGAGTGGCTCGAGATCAGTCGTGGATGAACCGGTCGATCTTGCGGTATTTGAACAGCCAGCGACCGTCCTGCTTGACCATCTCGTCGGCGTAGCTGCCGCCCGAGCCGACTTTTGGTCCGTGCTCGCTGTTCTGCA
This sequence comes from uncultured Alphaproteobacteria bacterium, assembly GCA_963795435.1. GTDB lineage: Bacteria > Pseudomonadota > Alphaproteobacteria > Acetobacterales > Acetobacteraceae > JAFKFI01. The sequence goes on along the minus strand of CAWCHV010000002.1, from coordinate 33,737 downwards.
CCAGCACCCAGTTGGACTGGACTTTCGCGGCATCCCCATCGACGCGGATCACCACGTTGCTAACGGCGTGGATCGGACGCGCTCGCGGTGCGGACGGGCCGGCGATCCGGCGCACCAGCGCCGCGATGTCCGCGCGGCCGGTGGCCTTGCCGAACGCGGTATCCCAGGTGCCGTCCTCGGCGAACAGCGCCGCCATGTCGGCAAATCGGTTCATGTCGATACAGAAGCAGTATTCGGCGAGGACGTCGCGGATTGCGTCCTTCTCCTCGATCAGGCTGGGCATTGGCATTCCTCCCATTCGCAGCCAGCCGATCCTAGCCTTGGACGCGAACGCCTGAAATGGAGAAGGCTCCGGAGTTTCCTCCGGAGCCTTCAGCATTGTTCGTGAGCATCCGCTGTCGCGCGGACAGGCTACTCCGAGATGCGAAGCGTCGCGTCGGAGATCCAGGCCGCGGCAGTCGGTGCCGACACTAAACAATGAGACACTGGATCACCTCCTTTCAGTTGTTGCTGGGACTGGCCATAGTCGGCCTGAATCCGCCCGCTGGCAAGGGGCCGATTGAGGAGGAATGGCGAGCATGGACCAGGAGGCGGGCAGAGAGACCCTGTACAAGATCGGCCGCAAGCAGATCAGGGCGATCGTGGATCGCTATCGTGTCACGGATGGCAAGAAGTTCCGCCTGAAGGATTATGACCCGGGAGACACCGCCGGCCATCTCATGTCCCGAGGGCAGGCGCGGGCGCTGCTGGAGGGCGGAACCGAGAACCTCGCCGTATCGCAAGAGAAGCTCTATGCGGAGAATCGCTGGTCGATGCTCTGCGTGTTCCAGGCGATGGACGCGGCCGGCAAGGACGGCACGATCAAGCACGTCATGTCAGGGGTGAATCCGCAAGGCGTGCAGGTTACATCGTTCAAGGCGCCCGGCCCCGAGGATCTCCAGCACGATTTCCTGTGGCGCGTCTGGCGCGCCCTGCCCGAACGCGGACGCATAGGCATTTTCAATCGCAGCCACTACGAGGACGTTCTCGTGGTCCGCGTACACCCGGAAATTCTTGACAAGCAGCGCCTGCCGACCGAACTGGTCGGCAAGCGGATCTGGAAGGAGCGGTTGCAGTCGATCGCGGCGATGGAGGAATACCTCGCGCGCCAGGGCACCGTGATCCTGAAATTCTTCCTCCATCTCTCGAAGGACGAGCAGAAGAAGCGCTTCCTCGCGCGGCTCGACGAGCTCGAGAAGAACTGGAAGTTCAGCGCCAGCGACCTCGCCGAGCGCGCCTACTGGGACGACTACATGGCCGTCTACGAGGACGCGATCGCCGCCACCGCGACACCCGACGCGCCTTGGTTCGTCGTTCCCGCCGACAACAAATGGTTCAGCAGGCTCGTCGTGGTGGCGGCGATGAACGAAGCACTCAACCGGCTGGACCTCGCCTTCCCGGATGTGACCGACGAACAGCGCGCCGCTCTCGCCGCCGCGCGCGCGAAGCTGGAGACGGAACACTAGCAAAGCGATATCGAGCGGCGCCCGAAACCTTGGCCGTGGGAGTGCGTTGGCCCGAGGCGTCCCTCGGAAATCATCCCATGTCCGGCCCGTCCTCGCGCCTTCGCCGCCGTGATCTCCTCGCCTCGACGGCGGCGGCTCTGCTGCTGTCCGTCTCCGGCACGCGGGGCGCGACAATCCAGGGAGCGCTGCCTTGGAAACCAAACGCGGGATCGCCGCCCGATCAAGCTCGGCCAGGCCCTTGGACCTATTTCACCGCCGAGGAGGGCGTTGCGGTGGAGGCGCTGATGAACCGGCTAATCCCGCCCGATCCGCATACGCCCGGCGGGAAAGACGTAGGCTGCGCGGTGTTCATCGACCGCCAGCTCTCGGGTCCGTTCGGCAGTTCGCAGGGACTCTATATGCGACCGCCCTTCCACGAGGGCACGGAGGAGCAGGGCCTCCAGTCGCCGCTGACACCCGGGCAGCGCTACCGGACGGCGCTCGGCGCGCTCGACAGGCACTGCAAGGATAGCTTCGCGGGAAAGACTTTCGCGCAGCTGCCGGACGAGCAAAAGGACAAGCTGCTGACCAGCCTCGAAAAACGCGAGCTCCAGCTCGGCGAGACGAGTGGAAAAGCCTTCTTCGACCTGCTGCTGCAGAACGCCAAGGAAGGCTTTTTCGCCGACCCGGTCTATGGCGGCAACCGCGACATGGCGGGGTGGCGAATGATCGGCTTTCCCGGCGCGCGCTACGACTACCGGGACTGGATCGACCGCCCCAACGAGCGCTACCCGCTGCCGCCGGTGAGCATCGTCGGGCGGCCGGAGTGGAACAAAGGCGCCTGATCGGAGACCCGCATGTCCCGCAAGCTGCCCGCGTCGGATGTGGTCATCGTCGGCCTGGGCTGGACCGGCTCGATTCTGGCGCACGAACTTACCGAGGCCGGGCTCGATGTCGTCGCGATAGAGCGCGGACCCTGGCGCGACACGGCGACGGATTTCCCCACGACCTATGCGCCCGACGAATTGCGCTACCACATTCGCCACGATCTGTTCCTGCGTCCGGCGCAGGAGACGGTCACGTTTCGCAACAACCAGAGCCAGACCGCGTTGCCGCTCCCGCAGCGCGGCGACAGACCAGGCGCCGACGGCACCCGCGATGCCCGCGCTCGGCTGGAAATTGAACGACGCGCAGGTCGCCGCGGTCGTAACCTATATCCGCAATAGCTGGGGCAACGCGGCGGCAGCCGTGTCCGCCGGCGACGTGAAGAACGCGCGCGGCAATCTCGACGCGCGGAACGACTAGGCCCCACGCCCCCATTCGCGCCGCACCCGCTTTGGGGGGTATGGTCGCGCGATCTCTCGTCAGGAGCCTCGAATGACTGAATCGACCGCCCTCATCGTCGGCGCGAGCCGTGGCCTGGGTCTCGGCCTCGCGCGCGAGCTGCTTGCCCGGAACTGGACCGTGATCGCGACCGCGCGCGACGTGAACGGCTCCGAACTCGCGAGGCTCGCACGCGGGCATCCGGGCCGGCTGCGGGTGGAAGCGCTCGACGTGAACGATCAGGCGCAGCAGCGCGCGCTGAAAGCCAAGCTCGGCGCGACGATGCTGGACCTGTTGTTCGTCAACGCCGGCATCACCGAGCGGGCCGAGCTCACGGACGTTTCGCAACAGGCTTTCGCGGCCATCATGACGACCAACGCACTCTCCCCGGTGCAGATCGCATTGGTGCTCCGGGAAAATATGCGCCAGGGCGGCACGATCGCCTTCATGTCGTCGCGGATGGGCAGCATCGCCGAGATGGAGGCCGGCAACAGCGCGGTCTATCGCGCCAGCAAGGCGGCGCTGAACGCACTGACCCGCTGCCTCGTCGCCGGGGTCGGTCCCGGGACATTCACCGTACTGTCCTTCCATCCCGGCTGGGTGCGGACCGACATGGGCGGCCCGAACGCCGCCGTATCGATCGAGGACAGCGTGCGCGGCATCGCCGACGTGCTCGAACGCGAGCGGGGCAGCGGCCGTCACAAATTCCTCGACTACCAGGGCAACGCGATTCCCTGGTAAGTCGTATCAGGCGCGCAGAAAGCCGAGCGTATCGCCTTCCAGCACGACGCAGGTGAGCCGCCCGCCGAACACCGCGCCAGTGTCAATGCCAACTCGGTTCGGCTTCACGACCGGGTTCGACGTGGGCGTGTGGCCGTGCACCACGATGAAGCCGAACGGCGATTCATGCGTGAGAAAGGGCTGGCGGATCGTCAGCAGGTCCTGCCGTTCCTGCCGCTCCAATGGCACTCCGGCCCGAATGCCCGCATGGACGAACAGGTAGCCGCCCTCGCGGTGCCAGAGGCTGAGGCCGCGCACGAACGCGACGTCCGACGGCGGCAGGGCCGCGAGCCAGCTTTCGCGCGGCGAATCCGGATCGACGTCCCAGCTCGCCAGCGCCTCACGCCCGCCGGTGAAAAGCCAGTCGGTCGCCGACGCGCGCTCGCCGTCGAGTGCGCGCAGCATCGTGTCCTCGTGGTTGCCGATGAGATTGACCGTCGGCACGCCGGGCAGCGGCGGACCGGCCGCGAGACGCCTGACCACGCTGGCGCTGTCCGGTCCGCGGTCGACGTAGTCGCCGATATGTATTAGCAGCGGCGCGTCGGCCGGCCGCCGGACGAGGTCCTCGGCGATGACGTGATGCAGCTCGGACAGGCGATCCGCGCAGCCGTGCACGTCGCCGATGGCGTAGACCCGGCGGCCTTGCGGCAGGGTTCCGGGAGCGTGTGTGATGTCGATCATGTCAGGATCAAACTAGCGGCGATGGCACCGGGCGCAAGCGCGCGGTCCGCGTATCGAGGAATTCGGCATGGCTCTCTTCGAAATCACCATCGTCCTCCTGATCATCGGCGCGCTGCTGGCCGCGATCGCCCGCAAGCTCCAGGCGCCCTACCCCGCCTTCCTCGCCGTCGCCGGCGCGATGCTCGCCATGATCCCGGGGACGCCGAGCCTGGCGCTCTCGCCTGATCTCGTGCTGACGCTGTTCGTGGCGCCCAGCCTTCTGGACGCCGCCTACGACGCCTCGCCCCGCGACCTGCGCGACAACTGGCTGCCGATAGCCGGCAGCGCGGTGGTGGCGGTGGTGCTGACAGTGGCGGCGGTCGCGTGCGCCGCACGATGGCTGCGGCCCGACATGCCTTGGGCGGTCGCGGTGGTGCTCGGCGCGATCGTCGCCCCGCCGGATGCCTCCGCCGCAACGGCGGTGCTCCGCGCTCTGCGCCCGCCGCACCGCGTCATGGTGATCCTCGAAGGCGAAAGCCTGTTCAACGACGCAATGGCGCTGCTGATCTATCGCATGGCGCTCGGCGTCGCCCTCGGCAGCTGGTCGGGATGGACCGAGGCGCCGATGCTCACACTGTCCCTCGCAGGGGGCGCGGTGTTAGGGACTGCGCTCGGCCGCGTGTTCCCCCCGGTGGTAGCGCGGATCAAGGACGGGCCAACCTCCGTCATCGTCCAGTTCGTCAGCACCTTCGCGCTATGGATTTTGGCGAGCCGGCTCGGCCTGTCACCGATCCTTACCCTGCTCTGCTTTGCGATGACGGTCGCCCGACGTGCCCCCGTGCACCTGGATGATGCGCGCCTGCGTCTCCAATCGTACGCGGTCTGGGATGTGACGATCTTCGTCCTCAACGTGCTCGCCTTCATCCTGACGGGCTTGCAGCTCCGGCCGATCCTCGCGGGACTTGGCGGGGTCGATTGGCAGGAATACGCGATTTTCGGCGGAAGCGTGCTGGCGGTGTGCGTGCTCGTCCGGATCGGCTGGGTGATGAGCTACAACACCGTGATCCGCTGGAAGATCCGCCGCTTCGGCACGCACTTGCGCCGGCCCATGACGTTGCCCACCGTGGGCACCGGGCTGGTGATTTCATGGTGCGGAATGCGCGGTGTGGTCACGCTCGCGACGGCACTGGCTCTCCCTGACGGATTTCCGTTCCGCAGCCTCATCCTGTTCGCCGCCTTCGCCGTGGTGCTGGGCACGCTGGTGGCCCAAGGGATTACGCTGCGTCCGCTGATGCGGGTGCTTCGGCTGCCAGATGACGACCAGGTCGGGCGCGAGGTCCGCCATGCGCGGCAACAGGCGGCCGAGGCCGCGATTGCCGCCCTGGCGCAGGAGGCCAGCGAGCCGGCGATCCTGTTGCGACAGGAATACGACGCGCGCCTACCCGGGGACGGGGAGCCGCGGCGCGCGACCCTTCAACTCCGCCAGCATCGCATCCTCGCACTCCGCACCGAGCGGCGGGTCATCGTCGAATTGCGCGCGGCGGGGGCAATCGGCGACGACGCTTTTCATGTCGTCGAAGAAGAACTCGACTGGGCGCAAATGTATGTGGAACGCACCCTCGCCATGACTGACGGGGCGTGACGCGGAACGGGCCGGCTTGCGCCGGCCCGCGTCATATCATTCGACGATTTCCTGCTCCTTGTCGGAGCCGCCCTCCTCGTCGTCGGGCTTCGGCAAGGCTGGGAGCGAGGCCTCGACGATCTCGAAGTCGAGCTTGTTCTCCTTCAGCGTCACCTTCACCGCGCCGCCTTTGACCAGCTTGCCGAACAGCAGCTCCTCGGCGAGCGGCTTCTTGATGAACTCCTGGATGACGCGAGCCAGCGGCCGCGCGCCATAGAGGCGATCGTAGCCGCGCTCGGCCAGCCACTCCTTTGCCGCCGAACTGAGCTCGATCGTCACATTGCGGTCGGCGAGCTGCGCCTCCAACTGCATGACGAATTTTTCGACGACGCGCCCGACGATCTCGGGCGTCAGTCCGGCGAAGGTGATCACTGCGTCGAGCCGGTTGCGGAACTCGGGGGTGAACAACCGCTTGATCGCCTCCTCGTCCTCGCCGACCCGCGCCTCTCGGCCGAAGCCGATCGCCTCCTTGGCCATGTCGGACGCCCCGGCATTGGTCGTCATGATGAGAATGATGTTGCGGAAATCGACCGTCTTGCCGTTGTGGTCGGTCAGCTTCCCGTGGTCCATCACCTGCAGCAGGATGTTGAACAGATCGGGATGCGCCTTCTCGACCTCGTCGAGCAGCAACACGGCGTGCGGATGCTGGTCGATCGCGTCGGTCAGCAGCCCGCCCTGGTCGAAGCCGACATAGCCCGGCGGCGCGCCGATCAGCCGCGAGACCGAGTGGCGCTCCATGTATTCCGACATATCGAAGCGGATCAGCTCGATGCCCAGGGTCGCGGCGAGCTGGCGGGCGACCTCGGTCTTGCCGACGCCGGTGGGGCCGCTGAACAGGTAGTTGCCGATCGGCTTCTCCGGCTCGCGCAGCCCGGCGCGGGATAGCTTGATCGCGGCGGCGAGCGCGTCGATCGCCTTGTCCTGGCCGAACACCATCGCCTTGAGGTCGCGCTCCAGGTTCCGCAGCGTCTCCTTGTCGTCGGCGGACACGGATTTGGGCGGGATGCGCGCGATCTTGGCGACGATCTCCTCGACGTCGCGCAAGGTGACGGTTTTCCGGCGCTTGTTCTCCGGCAGCAGCATCCGCGAGGCGCCAACCTCGTCGATGACGTCGATCGCCTTGTCCGGCAGCTTGCGGTCGTTGATGTATTTGGCGGAGAGATCGACCGCGGCGCGGATCGCCTCGTCGGTGTAGCGCACCTTGTGGTGCTTCTCGTAGTTCGTCTTGAGCCCGCGCAGGATCTTCACCGCGTCCTCGAGGCTCGGCTCGTTGACGTCGATCTTCTGGAACCGGCGCACCAGGGCGCGGTCCTTCTCGAAGTAGTTGCGGAACTCCTTGTAGGTGGTGCTGCCGATGCAGCGCAGCGTGCCGGACGCGAGGGCCGGCTTCAGCAGGTTCGAGGCGTCCATCGCCCCGCCGCTGGTTGCACCGGCGCCGATCACCGTGTGGATCTCGTCGATGAACAGGATGGCGCCGGCCTGGTTCTCCAGCTCCGAGACGACCGCCTTCAGCCGCTCCTCGAAGTCGCCGCGATAGCGCGTGCCGGCGAGCAGCGCACCCATGTCGAGCGCGTAGATGGTCGATCTGGCCAGCACCTCGGGCACGTCGCCCTCGACGATGCGCTTGGCGAGACCCTCGGCGATCGCCGTCTTGCCGACGCCCGGATCGCCGACGTAGAGCGGATTGTTCTTGGTGCGGCGGCAGAGGATCTGGATGGTCCGCTCGATCTCGGACTCGCGCCCGATCAGCGGGTCAATCTTGCCCGCCATCGCCTTCTTGTTGAGGTTTACGCAGTAGTTCGACAGCGCATCCTGGTTGCGCCGGCCCGGTTTCTCCTCGCGCTCCTGCTCGTGGTTGTTGTCGGACGAATTGCTCGAACCCGTCACCGGACGCTGCTGCGAGCGGCCGGGCGCCTTGGCGATGCCGTGGCTGATGAAATTCACCGCGTCGAGCCGCGTCATGTCCTGCAGCTGCAGGAAATAGACCGCGTGGCTCTCGCGCTCGCTGAACAGCGCCACGAGCACGTTGGCACCCGTCACCTCGTCGCGCCCGGAGGACTGCACGTGGATGGCGGCGCGTTGCACGACACGCTGGAACCCGGCGGTCGGCTTGGGGTCGCCCGGCCGGTCGGTCGTCAGCCCCGACAGATCCTTGTCGAGAAATTCCGCGAGATCGGTGCGCAGCTTGTCGAGATCGACCCCGCAGGCGCGCAGAACGGTCGCCGCGTCGCTATCCTCCGCAAGTCCCAGCAGCAGGTGCTCGAGCGTGGCGTATTCGTGCCGGCGGTCGCTGGCGAGGGACAAGGCGCGATGCAGCGTCTGTTCGAGATTACGGGACAGCATGATGATCGACGCTCCTACGCGCTGACGTCCGGGCTCCGGCCATCCTCGGCCTTCGCCCTACCGATATTCAACCATTGGCTGGCCAGATGGCCGCCGTTTCCAACGCCGTATGTGGCGTCTCCCACTCATTCCCGCGAGATCACTCTTTTTCGATTGTGCACTGCAGCGGATGCTGATTCTGGCGCGCGAGGTCCATTACCTGCGTCACCTTGGTCTCCGCCACTTCGTAGGTATAGACGCCGCACACGCCGACCCCTCGGCGATGGACATGCAGCATGATCCGCGTCGCCTCCTCCCGGTTCTTCTGGAAGAAGCGCTCCAGCACGTGGACGACGAATTCCATCGGCGTGTAGTCGTCGTTCAGCATCAAGACTTTGTACATGGCCGGCTTGCGGGTCTTCGGTCGTGCCTTGACCACGACGCCCGTGTTCGGTCCCTCTCCGTTTCCGCGCTTGTCGTTGTCGCTCATCTTTCGCCTTTCCCCGGCGCGCCGGGGATCCCGTCTTGCCGTCCGCCTCTCAAGGTCCAGACCATATCGGAAGCTGCCGCCCCGTTAAAAGGCCCATGCCGATCTAGAGACGGCGGGCGAGCGGGCGGGAACAAGACAAGGGCCCGGGCTGTGCGCCCGGGCCCTGCTTCGGAGCCGCCTTTCGGGGGGAGGGAGGACGGCGGCCCCTACCCTGTCGCCCGGACTGATCAGGCGGTGCGGGCGAACTTCTCGACGGCCAGCGTGACGCGGGCGGTCAGCGGCGCGATGGTCTGCTCCGCCAGCTTCATCGAGGCGTCGGTCAGACGGCTCGACTCGGTCACGGTCTTCTCGAGCGTCGCGCGGGCGAGGCTCGCCTGCAGGTCGACCGCGTCCTTCAGCGACTTCACGCCGGTCAGCGCGCGGAAGGTCGACAGCGTCTCCTCGAACGAAGCCTGCGCGGTCGCGGCGACCTGCTTCGAGATATCCTGCACCCCGGCGACCCAGATCTGGCCGGACTTCACGAAGGCATCCAGGTTCCCCTGGCTGAACGTCACGAATTCCTCGGCGCTCTTCATGGCCTTCTCCATGCCTTCCTTCATCTTGGCCTGGGTCTTCTCAAAGCTGGCCGCGCCCTGGGCGACGCTCGCGTCGAACGCGCCGGCGGCCTGGTCGTAGCCCTTGGTCGCCGCCGCGGCGGTCGCCTCGTTCACGGCGGACACCGCCTCGGCGACCTTCGACTTCGCGTTGCCGGACGTACTTGTGGTCATGCTCATCTTCTGTCTTCCTTCGCTCTGCTCAGGCCGAAATGGCCGAATTCGTGGCGGCTGCAGGAGCGCAGCGCCGCCTGTCGCGTCGCCGTACTCTCTTGCTGCACCGCAGCACAAAGCCAACCTAGGCGCCCGGCCGTTGGGCTTCAAGCGAAACCTTTGTGCACCGCACAATTTTCCGAATCGAGCGACTGCGTCGACCCCGAAGGCGAGGCCAAGATCGCCCGTTAACCCTTTCAAACCTTTCAGGTTTGCGCTGATTTCTTCTGGACAGGCACGTCCGTGGCTGGTTACAGTCGCGCTGCCTACAAGGAAGGACAGCACGCATGGCACTTGGGCCGGGTCGTGGACGCCGGGTATTTGCGTTGATTTGCGCCGCGCTCGGATCGGCAGCCTTCGGCTGCGCCGTGCCGCGCGTCGCCCACGCGCAGATCGGGTCGGCCCGCTACAGCTCGATGGTGATCGACGCCGGCTCGGGCTCGGTCCTGGAGGCGGTCAACGCCGATGAGCTTCGCCACCCCGCCAGCCTGACGAAGCTGATGACTTTGTACATGCTGTTCGAGGCCCTGCGTGACCGCCGGCTGACAGTCGATCAACTGGTCCCGGTCTCGTACCATGCGGCGTCCCAGGCGCCCTCCAAGCTCGGCCTGACACCCGGCACGCGGATCACCGTCGAGGAGGCGATCCTCGGGCTGGTGACAAAATCCGCCAACGACGCGGCCGCGGCGCTCGGCGAACTGCTCGGCGGCGACGAGGACCGATTCGGGCAGATGATGACCCTGCGCGCCCGGGCGATCGGCATGAACCGCACGATCTTCCGCAACGCCTCCGGCCTGCCGGACCCGGAGCAAGTGACCACGGCGCGCGACCTCGCGATCCTGGCGCGGCACCTGATCACGGATTTTCCCGGCTATTACGGGTATTTCAGCACCCCGAACTTCGTGTTCCACGGCCGCACGATCTTCAATCACGACCGGATGCTGCAGACCTACCCTGGCGCCGACGGGATGAAGACGGGCTACACCGAGGCGTCGGGCCACAACCTCGTTACCAGTGCCGAGCGTGGCGGGGTGCGGCTGGTCGGCGTCGTGCTCGGCGCCGCGTCGAACCCGGAACGCGACTACCACATGGCGGCATTGCTCGATCAGAGCTTCGAGCAGCTCGATATTCCCGGCAGCAGGCGCGGCACGATGGTCGCCGGCAACCGGGCGCCCAGCCTGATCGCCGCCGCCCGCGCGGCATCGATGACCGTACCGACCAGCAGCCGGCAGGCCCCCCGAATGGCCACCGTGCTACCCGTCGCGGCGCGCACGACCGCCGCGGGGGCGGCACGCTGGGGCATCCAGGTCGGCACCTTCGGCAGCGAGAGAGCGGCCCGGCAGGCCGCGATGGCGGCCCAGCACGTCACCGACGGCGGAGACGCGCGGGTCGAGCGGACCACGCTGCGCGGCAAGCCCGCCTGGCGCGCGCAGCTCACCGGGCTTAGCGCGCGCGAGGCGCAGTCGGCCTGCGGCGGCCGCGCCAAGAAGAAGTCCGCCTGCTTCGTCGTCCGTCCCGAGGGCGGCGAGATGGCCAGCCGCTAAGCCCATGCCGGGCTGCCCGGCGCAACCGCCGGGCGTGGCACGCTTGCTGCCGTGGCACGATTACTGTCGGGCACGATTACTGCCGTGGCACGATTACTGCTGAGGCCGAGGGGTCACGCCACGCACAGGCCCCAGCATGGACGCTCAGCCGATCTCGATCTCCGGCACGACCTCGGCGATTGCCGCGCCTGCCGCAAAAGCCGCGCCAGCCAATGACGGGCCGAGTTTTCACGACATCCTGTCAGCCCTCAACCCGCTGCAATATGTGCCGGTGGTCGGCACGATCTACCGGGCGATCACCGGCGACACGATCCCCGAGGCGCTGCGGGTCGCGGGCTCCTTCGTGTTCAGCGCGTTGACCGGCGGACCGATCGGGATGGTCCTGAACGCCGCCACCATCATCGCCGAGAAGGCCACCGGCATCGATCCCGAGGCGATCGGCCACGATGTGCTCGCCTGGATCGGGATCGGCACCGCGTCGCTTTCCGGCGCGCCGGCCGCCCCGGTCGTTGAAGCCGGAGCGCCGGTGCCCGCGTCGACCCCTCCCTGGACCGCGCCGCAGCGCGCCGCCTATGCCGGCCAGCCATCGACGGTGGCGGATGCGCTCCGCGCGGACCCGGCAACGCCGCTTTCTGATGCGATGCGTCTTGCAGCACTCGACAGCTATCGCCGCAGCCTCGCGACGTCGGTCGCATGACATAGTGCCTGCCCTTTCCCATCCGGACGCCCTAGACTGGATCGGCCAAGGAGTTCGCATTTTTCAGGGAGGCCGCCGATGACCCCGCCGCGCGCCAATTCAGCCGCAGCCCGCGACATCGCCAACGTCTTGCACCCGTACACCGATCTGCACGCCCACCAGGAGGTCGGTCCACTGGTGATCACCCGCGGCAAGGGGGTGCGCGTCTGGGACGAAACGGGCAAGGAGTACATCGAGAGCGTCGCCGGCCTGTGGTGCGCCGCCCTTGGCTTCGACAACGAGCGGCTGGTGCAAGCGGCGGCGGCGCAGATGCGGAAGCTGCCCTTCTATCACGCCTTCACCGCCAAATCGCACGAGCCGATGATCGAGCTGGCGGAGATGCTGATCCAGCGCGCGCCGGTGCCGATGAGCAAGGTGTTCTTCGCCAATTCCGGCTCCGAGGCCAACGACAGCGCCATCAAGATGGTCTGGTACTTCAACAACGCGCTTGGCCGGACGGCGAAGAAGAAGATCATCGGCCGGATCAAGGGCTATCACGGCATCACCCTCGCCTCGGCCTCGATCACCGGGTTGCCGGCGAATCACCGCTCGTTCGACGTGCCGTTGCCGGGATTCGTCCATACGATGACGCCACACCACTACCACCAGGCGCTGCCCGGCGAGACCGAGGAGGCGTTCGCCACGCGCTGCGCCGACGAGCTCGAAAAGCTGATCCTGGCGGAAGGCCCCGACACGGTGGCGGCGATGTGGGCCGAGCCCGTGATGGGCGCGGGCGGCGTGATCGTGCCGCCGCGCGGCTATTTCGAGAAGATCCAGGCGGTGCTGCGGAAATACGACGTGCTGTTGGTGGCCGACGAGGTGATCTGCGGCTTCTTCCGCACCGGCGCCTACTGGGGCAGCCAGACGCTGAACATCGAGCCCGACATCCTCACCTGCGCCAAGGCGCTGTCCTCGTCCTTCCTGCCGATCAGCGCCGTGATGGTGAACGACCGCGTCTTCCAGGCGCTCGCCAAGGAGAGCCACGAAATCGGCACGTTCGGCCACGGCTTCACCTATTCCGGCCATCCGGTGCCCGCCGCCGTCGCGGTGGAGACGCTGAAGATCTACGACGAGCTCAACATGCTCGACCATGTCGGCCAGGTCGGGCCATATCTGCAGAAGGAGCTGCGCCATCGCTTCGCCGACCATCCGCTGGTGGGCGAGGTGCGCGGCGTCGGTTTGATTGCCGCCGTCGAGCTGGTGACGGACAAGGCGACGCACACCAATTTCGACCCGAAGGCCAAGGTCGGCGCGCGGCTAAACAAGCTGATCGAGGAGCACGGCGTGATCGGCCGGGTGGTGGCGGGCAACTCGCTCTGCTTCAGCCCGCCCCTGATCATCACCGAGCCCGAGATCGACGAGATGCTCGACCGGATCGGCCAAGCGTTCGACGAGCTCACCGTGCACCTGCGCCGCGAGCGGATCGGCGTGGTGGCCTGAGAGCGAGCCGCTCGGGCCGGTGAGGCGGCGCGGTGGACCGCGCCGCCTCACAGCCATCCACGCAGCCGGAACACCACCAGCGGCACGATGCCGCTCGCGAGGATGACCAGAAGCCCGTACGGATAGCCCCACGCCCAGCTCAGCTCCGGCATGTCCTTGAAGTTCATGCCGTAGATGCTTGCGACCAGGGTCGGCGGGATGCCGACGACCGACACCACCGTCAGCACCTTGATGATGTTGTTCTGCGCGATGTTGATGAAGCCCAGGGTCGCGTCCAGCAGGAACTGGACCTTGTTCGCGAGATGGGCGTCATAGTCGCTGAGCGAGGCGATGTCCTGGCGCAGGGTGGCAAGCCGCGGCTGCAGGTCCACGGCCAGCCAATCCGCGTTCTGCCCGACGAACGGCACGATCCGGCCGACGGCGAGTAGGCTGTCGCGAATCCGCGAGGCTGATTCGCCCGCGCCGCCGACGCCGCGCAGCAATCGCCGCAGCGCCCTGTCCTCGCGACGCGGCGCCCGGCCGGAGCCGAGGTCCTGCTGGAAGATGTGCAGCGAGATCGCATCCAGCTCGTCGCGGATCCTCTCGAGCTGGTCGGCCAGGCGATCGACGATCACCTCCAGCAAGGTGACGAGCACGTGCGCGCCGGTGCGGTGTCCATCCTCGAAGCGCTGCGCGCGCTGATGCACCGTGTCGAACGAGACGCTCGGCGCGAACCGCTCGGTGATCAGGCGGTCGCGGTCCAGCACAAAGCCGAGCGGGCGTGTCTTGGCGCCGCCCCGTTTGGGGAACTGCACGAACGGCATGGATAGCGAGAGCACGCCGTCCTCGGCGTTCAGCCGGCTCGACGATTCGATCTCCTGGAGTTCCGCGACCGACGCGACGTGCAGGCCGGTGGCACGCTCGACCGCCTCCTTCTCGGCGTCGGTAGGCTCGACGAGGTCGATCCATACCGCATGGGCGAGCGCCGTCCGGTCCGCCGCGTCGATCTCGGCCAGCCGGCCGGCGGCAGGCGCGAGTGCGATGATCACCGCGCGAGCGTCCGCGCCACCGCGTCAGTTCCTCGACTTGTCGACCAGCGCGTTCTTCGCGATCCACGGCATCATGGCGCGCAGCCGCTCGCCGACATGCTCGATCGGATGCTCCGACAGCCGGCGGCGGGTCGCCTTGAAGCTCGACTGGTTGACCTTGTTCTCCAGCATCCAGTCGCGCGCGAAGCGGCCCGACTGGATGTCGGCCAGCACGCGCTTCATCTCGGCGCGGGTCGCGTCGTTGATGATGCGCGGCCCAGACACGTACTCGCCGTACTCTGCGGTGTTGCTGATCGAATAGTTCATGTTGGCGATGCCGCCCTCGTAGATCAGGTCGACGATCAGCTTCACTTCGTGCAAGCACTCGAAATACGCCATCTCGGGCGCGTAGCCGGCCTCGACCAGCGTTTCGTAGCCGCCCTTGATGAGCTCCACGAGCCCGCCGCACAGCACCACCTGCTCGCCGAACAGGTCGGTCTCGCACTCCTCCTTGAAGGTCGTCTCGATGATCCCGGCGCGTCCGCCGCCGATCGCCGAGGCGTAGGAGAGCGCGATCTCCAGCGCGTTGCCCGACGGGTTCTGCGCCACCGCGACCAGGCACGGTACGCCGCCGCCGCGCTGATACTCGCTGCGCACCGTGTGGCCGGGGCCCTTCGGCGCGATCATGAACACGTCGATGTCGGGACGCGGATCGAGCAGGTTGAAATGCACGTTGAGCCCGTGCGCGAAGGCGAGCGCCGCGCCCGGCTTCATATTCGGCCCGAGCTTTTCCCGGTAGAGGTCGCCCTGCCCCTCGTCGGGGGTCAGCACCATGATGACGTCGGCCCATTTGGCGCAATCGCCCGGGTCCATCACCTTGAGCCCCGCCGCCTCGGCCTTGGCGACACCGGCGGAGCCGGGACGCAGGCCGACGGCTAGCTCGGTCACGCCGCTGTCCTTGAGGTTGTTGGCGTGGGCGTGCCCCTGGCTGCCGTAGCCGATGATGGCCACCCTCTTACCCTTGATCAGGTTCACGTCGGCGTCGCGGTCATAGTAGACGCGCATGTGTGTTCTCTCCTCTGGGAAACGTCAGGCGTTGCGTGAGGCGCGCGCTTCGTGAGATGCATGGGCGCCGTGCAAATCGTCGATCACCCGCGGCCCGCGGGCCAGCGCGACCACGCCGGTGCGCGAGACCTCGGCCAGACCCAGCGGGCGCATGAGATCGAGGAAGGCGTCGAGCTTTTCGGTGCCGCCGGTCATCTCGAAGACGAAGCTCCCGGCCGTCGCGTCGATCACCCGGGCGCGGAAGGCGTCGGCGATCCGCAGCGCCTCGACGCGATTCTCGCCGGTGCCCACCACTTTGATGAGCGCCATCTCGCGGGCGATGTGCGGACCCTCCAACGTCAGGTCGGCGACGCGGTGAACGGGCACCAGCCGGTCGAGCTGCGCCTTGATCTGCTCGATCACCATCTCGGTGCCGGAGGTCACGACGTTGATGCGCGAGCGGCCGCGGGCGTCGTCGACGGGGGCGACCGTCAGGCTGTCGATGTTGTAGCCGCGGCCGGAGAACAGGCCGATCACGCGCGCAAGCACCCCCGCCTCGTTCTCGACCAGCACGGAGATGGTCGCGGTGCGTTGGGTTGGGTCAATGGGCATGGAGAATACCGTTCAGACGGGAGGGATCGCGGATGGGGGCAGCTCCCCTCACCCAACCCTCTCCCCCAAGCAGGGGAGCGGGCTTTCTTCTCCCTCGCCCGCGCTTGCAGGAGAGGGCCGGGGTGAGGGAACTTCACACCAACACCAACCCCTCGTCGGTAATCCCCGCCGCGCGGCCCTCGTGCTCGGGACCGAGGATCATTTGGTTGTGCGCTGCCCCGCTTGGGATCATCGGGAAGCAGTTCTCCTTGGGGTCCACCGCGATGTCGGCGATCACCGCGCGGTCGGTCGCCAGCATCTCGGCAATCACCCCGTCCAACTCGTCGACGCCGGTGGCGCGCAGCCCGACGGCATGGAAACTGTCGGCGAGCTTGACGAAGTCCGGCAGCGCGGCGGAATAGCTTTCGGAGTAGCGCGCGCCGTGCAGCAATTCCTGCCACTGGCGCACCATCCCCATGTACTGGTTGTTGAGGATGAACACCTTCACCGGCAGGCGGTACTGCGCCAGCGTGCCCATCTCCTGAATGTTCATCAGGATGCTCGCCTCGCCGGCAATGTCGATCACCAGCGCGTCCGGGTGCGCGATCTGCACCCCCATCGCCGCCGGCAAGCCGTAGCCCATCGTGCCGAGGCCGCCCGAGGTCATCCAGCGGTTCGGCCGGTCGAAGCGGAAATGCTGCGCGGCCCACATCTGATGCTGGCCGACCTCGGTGGTGATGAAGGTCTCGCGGCCGAGCGCGCGGGTCATCTCGTAAAGCCGCTGGATGGCGAATTGCGGTTTTATCACCGAGCCGCGCGCCGTCTCCTGCGTGAAGCGCAGGCAGTCCTTGGCGCGCCATTCGTCGATCTCGCGCCACCATTCGGCGAGCGCCTGCGTGTCGAGCCTGGCGCCATCCTGCTGCCACGCCGCGAGCAACGCCTCCAGCACGCGCCCCGCGTCGCCCACGACGGGCACCTCCACCGGCACGTTCTTGTTGATGCTCGACGGGTCGATGTCGACGTGGATCTTCCTCGAGTTGGGGCTGAACGCATTGAGCCGCCCCGTCACGCGGTCATCGAATCGCGCCCCGATATTGAGCAGCACGTCGCAGCCGTGCATCGCCAGATTGGCCTCGTAGGTGCCGTGCATCCCCAGCATCCCGAGGAATTGCGGATCGTTGGCCGGATAGCCGCCGAGGCCCATCAAGGTGCTGGTACAGGGAAACCCGGTCGTCCGCACGAAGCGCACCAGCGCATCGGACGCCGCCTCGCCCGCGTTGATCACGCCCCCGCCGGTGTAGATCACCGGCCGTTTCGCGTCCTTCAGCAGTGCTGTGGCGCGGCGGATCTGCTCGGGGTCGGGCTCGGTCTGCGGCCGGTAGCTGCGGTGCTCGGTTTCGGGCGGCGGGGTCCAGGGAGCCGGGTTGATGACGATGTCTTTCGGCAGGTCGATCACCACCGGGCCGGGCCGGCCGCTGCGCGCCACGTAGAACGCCTCATGCACCACCCGCGCGAGGTCCTCGGAGCGCTTGACCAGGTAATTGTGCTTGGTGGCGGGGCGGGTGATCCCGGTCGTGTCCGCCTCCTGGAAGGCGTCGTTGCCGATCAGGTGCGTCGGCACCTGGCCGGTGAGGCACACGACGGGGATGCTGTCCATCAGCGCGTCGACCAAGCCGGTGACGGCGTTGGTTGCGCCGGGACCGCTGGTGACGAGCACCACGCCGACCTTGCCGGTGCTGCGCGCGTAACCCTCGGCGGCGTGCACCGCGCCGCCCTCCTGGCGGACCAGGACGTGACGGATGGCATTCTGGTGGAACAGCGCGTCGTAGATCGGCAATACGGCGCCGCCGGGATACCCGAAAATCACCTCCACGCCCTGTTCCTTGAGGGCGCGGAGAAGGATTTCAGCTCCTGACTGGCTCGGTTCCGCCGGCATCACGCAACACTCCGTCCATGCCCGCCCGGCCCAGGGCCCGGCGAAGGGCTTGACGGATAGGGAATGTGCTGCGGCGCGTCAACTCACCCTTTGAATAAAATTCATCAAAACCCCCCATTCTCTTTCCGAAAATTGCGTTTGACCCGCGTAACGCGCATGGATCGTATGCGTGCGACCCGCCGGGGCGAGATCGTGATGGCGGTACCAAGTCGCCTGGCGTTTCGCGTACTGGCCAGTGACGAGTTCGGTCCGCCGCACCGCCTCGTCGAGCGGGATTTCGCCGCGCAGATAGGCGGACAATTCCGGCACGCCGTGCGCGCGCATCGCCGGCAGCGCCGGATCGAGCCCCAGCGCGAGCAGCGCCCGCACCTCGTCCAGCGCGCCGCCTTGCAGCATCGCCGCGAACCGTCCGGCGATCGCCGCCCGCAGCGCCGCTCGCGGCGGGGCGAGCAGGATAGCGGAGAACCGCCACGGCGCCTGCCGGCCGGGCCGCGCCTGCCACTCGGAAAGCGGCGTGCCGGTGCCGAGCCAGACCTCGTAGGCGCGCGCGATCCGCTGGCTGTCAGTTGGCCGCAGCCGAGTGGCCGTTGCGGGATCGACCTGGGCCAACCGGACGTGCAGCGCGGCCGCGCCGAGTTCCGCGAGCAGGCCGCGAGCCGCTTCACGCGCCGCTTGGCCAGGGTCGGGGATGTCCGCGAACCCGTGCGTCAACGCCGAGAAATACAGGCCGGTGCCGCCGCACAGGATGGGAAGGCGTGCCGCGCGGTCCCAAACCTGCGCCATCGCCTCCAACGCCGCTTCGCGCCACCACGCCGCGCTGCCCGCCTCCGCCGCGGCCCGCACCCCGAACAGCCGGTGCGGCACCGCCGCCTCCTCCGCCGGGGTGGGACGCGCGGTCAGCACCCGCAATTCGCGGTAGACCTGCATCGAATCGGCGTTGATCACAGTCCCGCCCAACCGCTCGGCGAGCGCGATCGCCAGCGCTGACTTGCCGCTGCAGGTCGGCCCGGCGACGATCAGGGCCGGCGGCTCATCCATGTCCCGTGCTCGCCCCGCTTGCGACTTGCGCCCCGCGCTGCCACCGTCCGCCGCCCTGCCGGAACCCGCCGCTGATGACCCATATCCTCACCCTCGTCGCCGACCGCACCGCGACCGCGCTCGGCGCGGCCACCATCGCGCGTGTGCGCGATGCGATCCAGGGCGGCCCGCCCGACATCCTCTCCCCTGGCGAGGCCGCCGACATCGCCTGTCCCGCCGGCGCCCCCGACCCTCACGCGGTGCGCGCCGCCCTCGACGGCGCGGCGATCGACGCCATCGCGCAGCCGGCGGAACAGCGGCGGAAATCCCTGCTGGTCGCCGACATGGACAGCACCATCGTCGCCGTCGAGACGCTGGACGAACTGGCGGATTTCGCCGGCATCAAGGAGCAGATCGCCGCCATCACCCGCCGCGCAATGAACGGCGAGCTCGACTTCAAGGATGCCTTGCGCGAGCGGGTCGGGATGCTCAAGGGTCTCGGCGCGGATGCGCTCGAAAAGACCTGGGAACGCATCCGCATCACCCCCGGCGCCCGCGAGCTGGTTGCGACGATGCGCGCGCACGGCGCGGTCACGGCGCTGGTCTCGGGCGGCTTCACCTTCTTCACCGGCCGCGTCGCCGCGGAACTCGGCTTCGACCTGCACCACGCCAACACCCTGCTCGACGACGGGACGACGCTCACCGGCGCGGTCGGCGAGCCGATCCTCGACCGCGACACCAAGGTCAGCACCCTGCGCGCCCTGGCCGAGCAGCGCGGCATTCCCCTGATCGCCACCTTGGCGGTGGGCGACGGCGCCAACGATCTCGACATGCTCGCGACCGCGGGCCTCGGCGTTGCGTTCCACGCCAAGCCGATCGTCGCCGCCGCCGCACGCGCCTGCGTCGACCACGCGGATTTGCGCGCCCTGCTGTTCGTCCAGGGCTACCGGGCAGCGGACATCCGGTAGGAGCCGTTGCGCACGGCCTGGGATTCAGGCAGCGATTCCAGGCTCCTTGAACTCGATCCCATCCATGAGGCCGGCCTCGATGGCGCCACGATAGATGGCGGTGGCGAAGCGCGGATCGTCGGCCGCCTGTCGCGGATCGGCATGGCGCAGCCAAGTCGCGCTGCCGAGCAGAACCTCGTCCAGCAACACGGCGTCGACCGGGACGACGATGCCGCAGGTCATGGCAAAATCTGCGGGCCAGCAAAGCCGGCTGGCGAAGGTCATATCGGGGTATGCGCTAGAGCGGGATGACATTACGTCCGTCATAGCCTGAGTTGGCGAGATAGTTGGCGCATTCCTGGGGCGTGTAGGTTTTGAGCAGCTGGCCGATGAGGGTGCAGACGGCTGCTCGGCTTCGAGCGGCGGCCTTGCGCAGGAGGTGTTTGAGTTTGGCGAACACCTGCTCGATCGGGTTCAGGTCGGGCGAATATTTCGGCAGCAGGAGCAGACGTGCACCGGTGTTGCGTATGGCGCGCCGTATCGCTGGGCTTTTGTGGCAGGCGAGGTTGTCGGCCACGACCACGTCGCCGTGGCGTAAGGTCGGTACCAGCACCTGCTCGACATAGGCCAGGAAGCTTTCGTGGTTGATCGCGCCATCGAGCAGGAATGGCGCCTCGATCCGGTCGTGGCGGAGGGCAGCCAGAAACGTCATGGTGTTCCAGTGGCCGTACGGCACACGGCCCGGCAAGCGGCTGCCCTTGGGCGCCCAGCCACGGAGCGGGGCCATGTTCGTCTTGGTCCATGTTTCGTCGATAAACACCAGACGCTTGGGATCGATCCACCCTTGATAGCGCTGCCACTGCGCCCGCCGTCGGGCGACGTCGGGGCGATCGCGCTCGCTGGCCTGAACGGTCTTTTTTTATGCGTCAGCCCCTCGGCGTGCACGAAACGCCAGACCGATACATAGTCGACCTTGAGGCCCCGCTCGACGGCGAGCTCGCTCACCAGGCCGCGCAAGGTAAAGTCGCCACCCTTGCAGCGCGCCAGCAGCCAATCGCGGTGCACCCCCGAAAGCGTGGCCGGCTGGTGTCCGCCGATCTGCCCAGGTGCCAAGCTCCCCGTCTGCCGGAATCGATTGACCCAGGCGTTGGCCGTGCTGACGGCAACCCCGAACCGCGCCGCCGCCTGGTTGCCCGACAATCCGTCGCGCACCACCGCCATCACCACCCGCTCGCGTAGATCCTTGGACAAGGGCTTTGCCATCCGCTGCTGGCCTCCAACCCAGCCAGCAGCTTGAATCAGATCACGTCCGCGTCGGGAAAGCCCGATTCGACGCGACGTCATCCCGCTCTAGCTTCCACGACACAGATCGCAGTTAGCTTTTGCGAAACGTCCAGGCCAACAAATCGGGCCGTCAATCAGCCTCCCATCGTGCGAGCTGCCGGACAGCGTTTCCGGATCGAGGCACTATGAGCAGGCACCGCTCAGGCCGCGATTACCTGATGGCCACACGAGCCCTACGATGCGTCACTGACGGGGGCGCCTTGCGGCCTCGCCCCCTGATCCGGCAGCGCCGGACAGGGCGGTTGGCAAGCGGCGTGAACTCGCCCCGCCGGCTAGGCGCTTCGCAGGGGTCCGAATTCATTCCGCCTCCGGAGGTCTGCGTCGGGGGCGCTTCGCTCAAGCCGCTCGCACCCCGGTGACAAATTCGCCGACCTCGCTCATCAGCCGCGCGGCGCGGCGGGACAGTTCCGAGGCGGCGTCCAGCACCTGCTGGGAGGCGACGCCGGTTTCGGTCGCGGCGTTGCTGACCTGGCGGATACTGGTCGTGACCTCCTGCGCCCCGTTGGTGGCTTGCTGCACATTCCGGGCGATCTCCTGCGTCGCGGCGCTCTGTTGCTCGACGGCGGCGGCGATCGCGGCGGAGATGCCGCTGAGTTCGGTAATCGTGCCGGCGATGCCCTGGATCGCCGCCACCGCTTCGCGCGTGGCGGCCTGGATCTGGCCGATCTGCGCGCCGATCTCCCCCGTGGCCTTCGAGGTCTGGTGCGCGAGGCTCTTGACCTCGCTCGCCACCACGCTGAAGCCCTTGCCGGCGTCTCCGGCCCGCGCCGCTTCGATCGTCGCGTTGAGCGCCAGCAGATTGGTCTGGCCGGCGATCGTGGTGATCAGTCCGACCACGTCGCCGATGCGCTGGGCGCCCTCCGCCAGCGCGCGCACGATCTGGTCGGTCCGTCGTGCGTCGGCTGCGGCGCGGACCGCGACCTCGGCCGAGTGCGACACCTGCCGGGTGATCTCCGCCACCGATGCGGTCAACTCCTCTGCCGCGACCGCCACGGTCTGCACGTTCTCGCTCGCCTGCCGCGCCGCCAGGGCCACCGAGGCCGCCTGCCCGGTGGCCAGGGCCGCCGCATCCGACATCGACCCCGCCGTCGCCCGCAACTCTGTCGCGGCCGACGACACCGCGCCGACCATGCCGCCCACCTTGTGCTCGAACACCAGCGTGAGCCCGGCCAAATGCTCCGCCCGCCGCTCCTTGGCCGCGCGCTCCGCCTGCTGCTCGGCCGCGAGCCGGTCGGCCGCGATTCGGTTGTCGCGGAACACCTCGACCGCCCGGGCCATGACGCCGATCTCGTCGCCCCGCCGGCTCTCGGGCAAGACAACCGATGTATCGCCGGACGCAAGGGAGTGCATGGTCGCCGCCATGCGGATGATTGGGCGGCTCACCCCGAAGCGCGTCGCCAGCAGCGCCAGCAAGAACCCAGCCACGATGCCGAGCCCCGTGCCGCCGACCAGCAGCCGCAGCCGGGCGCTGGCCAGCGCGTCGAGTTCCGACTGGATCGCGCTGACGGTCTGACCGTTGGTCCGGGCCAACGCCGCGACCGACCGGCCGAGCGCCTGGCGATTGCCGCGATTCAGGTCGTTGTCGCCGTAGGTCCGGGCCGCTTCCATCCCGACCTCGCGGGCCAGCCGCACCAGTTCCCGCCGGAATGTGACGAAATCGCCGAGTTCGCGCACCGCCTGGCCGAAATCGTGCTCGTGCCCCGGCTCCAGCAGTGATTGCCAGTCGCGGCCCAGCGTCTGCAACCGGTCGAGGTGTTCCAATAGTGGCTTGGCGAATTTCTCCCGCTCGTCCGGCGTGCGGCCCATGTAGATGCCGCGCGAATCCATCACCACGGCATAGATCAGACCGTTCACCTGCTCGCCGATCGCGGCCCGCACCGATGCGCGCCGCATCTCGTCGACCTCGGCGCGATACGTGATGAGCGCATCCACCCCGAGCCCGCCGATCAGCGCGGCAAGGACGGCCATCATGCCGACCACGCCGCAAATCTTCGTGCTTATCGTCCAATCCCGAAAGCGCGTCATCGTGGCCCGTCGCCTGAGTCCCGTCCGGGAGGGTGCCGCGAGAAGCTTAAGAATCAGCCTCCAATCGAGTGCGGCTCGACCAGCGGCCGGGCGGCCATCAGACCCTTGAACGGACCGCCGAATGCACTACCTCGGCGCCGTCGGTGCCCGTTCGGGGCCGACGCACCGGCGCCGGATGGGGTGTCCGGCGCCTCATCTTCCACGTTGCTTGCAAGAGGATGTGGCCATGAGGAACTTCGACTTCTCCCCGCTGACCCGCTCCACGGTCGGCTTTGACCGGGTCTTCGACCTGCTCGACAGCGCGTTCACCGCGGCCCAGGTCGATGAAGGGTATCCGCCTTTCAACATCGTCAAGACCGGGGATACCTCGTACCGGATCGAGCTCGCGGTCGCCGGGTTCGGTCCAGGCGACCTGTCGATCGTGGCGCAGGAAAACGTGCTGACCATCTCGGGCAGCCGGAACGCCAGCCAGCAGCCGCTCTATTTGCACCACGGCATCGCGAGCCGCGCCTTCGAGCGCCGCTTCAACCTGGCGGATTACGTCAAGGTGGCAAAGGCCGAGCTGGTGAACGGGTTGCTGACCGTCGATCTCGTCCGCGAGATCCCCGAGGCCATGCGGCCGCGCCAGATCCAGATCGGAGGCAGCGACCACAAGCAGCCGGAGCAGATCGAGCAGAAGGCTGCGTGACCGGCCGGCGCGGGCGGGGCCTCTCGCCCGCGCCTACGCCGCCTTTGCCTGCCCGGCGATCTGCGTCAGGCTGCCGAGGATGTCGCGGGCGAATTTCAGCCGCGTCGCCACGTCCATCTCGCGCACCAACGCCAGCTTGTGGTCCGGCCGGAGCCGCACCAGCCCCCCTTTGGTGGATAGCCAGGCGACCAGTCCGGCGGGATTGCGGAAGGCGTTGCCGCGGAAGCTCAGCACCATGCCCTTCGGCCCGGCCTCCAGCTTCTCCACCCCGGCCTCACGGCAAGCGCGCTTGAGCGCCACCACCTGCAACAGGTTATCCACCTCGCCCGGCAGCTCGCCGAAGCGATCGACCAGCTCGGCCGCCATCGCCTCGGTCTCGGCGTCGGAAGCGAGCCCGCCGATGCGGCGATAGAGCCCGAGCCGCACCGGTAGGTCGCGCACATAGGCCTCGGGGATCAGCACCGGCAGGCCGAGGCTGATATTTGGCGTCCAGTCGCGGTCCTCGGAGCGGCGGCGGCCCTCGCTCGCCCGAAGCTCGGCGACCGCGTCCTCCAGCATCTGTTGATAGAGCTCGATGCCGACCTCGCGGATGTGGCCCGATTGCTCGTCGCCCAGCAGGTTGCCGGCGCCGCGAATGTCGAGGTCGTGCGAGGCCAGGGTGAAGCCGGCGCCGAGCGCGTCGAGCGTCTGCATCACGGTGAGCCGCTTCTCGGCGGCCACCGAGAGGCGGTGGTTCTGCGGCCAGGTGAGATAGGCATAACCGCGCTGCTTGCCGCGTCCCACCCGCCCGCGCAGCTGATAGAGCTGGCCGAGGCCGAACATGTCGGCGCGGTGGATGAGCAGGGTGTTCACCGCCGGCATGTCGAGGCCGCTCTCGACGATGTTGGTGGAGAGCAGGATATCGAACTTGCCGTCGCCAAACTCGGTCATCACCCGTTCGAGCTCGGTGGGTGCGAGCCGGCCGTGCGCCTGCGCCATTCGCGCCTCGGGGACGATCTCGCGCAGCCGCTCGGCCATCCGGCCGAGGTCCTCGATGCGCGGCACCACGCAAAAGATCTGCCCGCCGCGGAACCGCTCGCGCTGGATCGCCTCGCGCACCACCACTAGTCGAACGGCATGATGAAGGTGCGCACCGCCAGCCGGTCCACCGGCGGCGTCGCGATCAGGCTCATCTCGCGCACCCCGGTCAGCGCCAGCTGCAAGGTGCGCGGGATCGGCGTCGCGGTCAGCGTCAGCACGTGAACGTCGGACTTCAACGCCTTCAGCCGCTCCTTGTGGGCAACCCCGAAATGCTGTTCCTCGTCGACGACCAATAGGCCGAGATCGGCGAATTCTATCGATTTGGCGAGCAGCGCGTGGGTGCCGACCACGATGTTGACGCTGCCGTCGGTCAGCCCCTTGCGGATCTCCGTGGCCTCCTTCGCCGGCACCATGCGCGAAAGCTGCGCCACCCGCACCGGCAGCCCGGCGAAGCGGGTCGAGAAGGTGCGGAAATGCTGGCGGGCCAACAGCGTGGTCGGCACCACCACGGCGACTTGCGCGCCCGACATCGCGGCGACGAAGGCGGCCCGCAGCGCCACCTCGGTCTTACCGAAGCCGACATCGCCGCACATCAGCCGGTCCATCGGCCGGCCGGAGGCAAGGTCCTCCAGCACGTCGGCGATGGCGCGGGACTGGTCCTCGGTCTCGGCGAACGGGAAGCGGGCGCAGAACTCGTCCCAGCTTCCCTCGGCCGGCGCCATGCTGGCGGCGTCGCGAATGCGCCGGGCGGCGGCGATGCGGATCAGCTCGCCCGCCATGTCGCGGATGCGCTGTTTCATCCGCGCCTTGCGCGTCTGCCAGCCGGCGCCGCCCAGCTTGTCGAGCGCCACGCCGCCGCTCTCGCTGCCGAAGCGCGAGAGCATCTCGATGTTCTCGACCGGCAGGAACAGCTTGTCGTCCCCGTCGTAGAGCAGGCGGAGACAGTCATGCGGCGCGTCGTTCCACCGAGAGCGTCACCAGCCCGTCGTACCGGGAAATACCGTGGTCCTGGTGCACCACGAGGTCGCCCTCGGCGATCTCGGTGGCCTCGGCGATGAACTGGTCGGCCCGCTTGCGCCGGCGCGGCGGGCGACTGATGCGCTCGCCGAGCAGATCCTGCTCGCCGACCAGGGCAATCCGTTCGGCAACGAAGCCGCGCTCGACGCCGAGCGTGACCAGCGAGATCGCGCCGGCCGGCTTGCGGCGCACGGCGGCCCAGCTCTCCTCCTGTGCGGCGTCCTGGAAACCGTGCTCGCGCAGCAGATGCGCCAGTCGCTCGCGCGAGCCGCGCGTCCAGGCGGCGATTACCAGGCGCCTGCCCTCGTCCGCCCAGCGAGACGCAGCCCCTCGCAGCTGGTCGAACACGCTGGTCCCCGGTGCCGTGCTGGCCCCGCTCGCGCTGATATGCGCGAAAATCGGCCCAGGCCGTCCGCCGCCCTCGACGCCGACCGCGTCGTCAGGCTTGGCGAACGGGCTCAGCGCGAACAGAGGGCCGCCCGCCAGCATCGCGTCCCAGCCCTTGCGGTCGAGATAGAGCCGGTCCGGCGGCAGTGGCCGGTACGGTACCTCGCCCTCGCGCGGCACTGCCTTCCGCGCCGCGTAATGGTCGGCGATCATCTCGAGCCGCGCGTCGAGCACCTCCTCGCCCTGGTGGTCGAGGCTGACCGAGGCGCCGGGCAGATAGTCGAGCAGCGTCTCCAAGCCCTCGTGGAACAGCGGCACCCAGTGCTCCATCCCCGGATGGCGGC
Organism: uncultured Alphaproteobacteria bacterium; assembly: GCA_963795435.1. GTDB lineage: Bacteria > Pseudomonadota > Alphaproteobacteria > Acetobacterales > Acetobacteraceae > JAFKFI01. The sequence continues at coordinate 7,104 of CAWCHV010000002.1, read as the reverse complement.
GACCCTCGGAGATCGAAAGGTAGATCGGGTCCTGCGCCGCGCCCGGGCCGAACAGCTCGCGCCATTCGGTGCGGAAGCGGCCGATGGATGCCTTGTCGAGCGGCACCTCGGAGACCGGGCGCAGGGTCAGGCGGGTCAGCCGCTCGGCGCTGCGCTGGGTGCCGGGGTCGAAGGCGCGGATGCTCTCTATGGTGTCGCCGAACAGGTCGAGCCGCACCGGATCGGGCTCGCCGGCGGGGAAGACATCCACGATGCCGCCGCGCGTGACGTATTCGCCGGGCTCCATCACGGTCCCGGCGCGGACGTAGCCGTTGGCCTCGAGGAATTGCGCCAGCGCCTCCGGCCGGACGGTGCCGTTGACCTTCAACGCCATGCTGGCGCCCTCGAAGGTTTTTCGCGGTGGGATGCGCTGCACCAGGGCGTTCACCGTGGTCAGCACGATGCGCGGCCGGTCGGGTTTCTCCAGCAAGCGCGCCAGCGTGGCGATGCGCTCGGAGACCAGCGCCGGGTTGGGCGAGACGCGGTCATAGGGCAGGCAGTCCCAGGCCGGAAAGCGCAGGATCTCGGCCTCGGGGGCGAAGAACGCCAGCGCCTCGGCGAGCCGCGCCATGCGCGCGTCGTCGCGCGTCGCATGCAGCACGGGGCCGGTGAACTCGGCCCGACGGCGCGCCAGCAACAGTGCGTCGAACCCCTCCGGGGCGCCGTAGAGCGGGACCGCGCTCATCGTCCCGCCGCCGCCTGGATGCGCCGCAGCATCGGGCTGTCGAGCTCGGCCGGGATCGGCTGGCGGCCGCACAGCCAGTCCGCCAGCGCGACGTCCGGCAGTTCCAGCACCTCCTCGAGCGCGTCGAGGTCGGCGTCGGTCAGTTTGGCGATCCGGGCGGACACGAATCCGCCGACGAGAAGGTCGTTCTCGTGCGTGCCGCGATGGGTGGCGCGGAACAACAGGCGACGTCGCCTCGCGTCGAGCGGCTGCTCGCGCGGCTCGGGTCGCGGGGCGTGTTCTGGCTTGCTCATGGGCGGGGTGTCATATAGCGGCCACTTCCCCGGGTGTCAGCCTTGCAGCACGATCCGCTCGCCCCCGTTTTCGCGCCCCTGACCTCGCTGCGCGGCATAGGCCCGGCCGTGGCGAAGCTGATCGCGCGCGCGGCCGGGGGCGACCGGGTCATCGACCTCTTGTTCCACCTGCCGGAATCCTATCTGGACCGCCGCGACCGGCCGACCATCGCGCGCGCCGTCCCGGGCCGGATCGCCACCCTCGATGTCGAAATCGTGCGGCACGATCCGCCGGCGAGGCCCCGCCAGCCCTGGAAAATCGTGATCCGCAACTCGACCGGCTTCGCCGAACTCGTCTTCTTCAAGTTCGCCCGCCAGGCCCAGATGCCGCCCGGCACGCGCCTGCTGGTGTCCGGAAAACTGGAAAAATTCGGCGATCGCCTGACCATGCCGCACCCCGATCACATGGTCCCCGCCGACCGCCCCGAGCGGCTGCCCGGATTGGAGCCGGTCTGGCCGCTCACCGCCGGGCTGTGGCCGCGTCAGGTCGCGGCGGCGATGGCGCAGGCGCTCGCCCACGTGCCGGAGCTGCCCGAGTGGCACAATCCGGCCCTGCTCCGGCGCGAGCGCTGGCCGGGCTTCCGGGCGGCACTCGGCGCGATCCAGGTTCCCGCCGAACAGCCCGGTGTCGCACCGCGCCGGCGGTCTGGTGTATGATGAGTTCCTCGCCGGCCAGGTCGCGCTCGCCCTGGTCCGCGGCAGGGTCCGCGCCCGCCCCGGACGCGCCCTGATCCGGGCTCCCGGCCCCGGGGGTTCTGCCCGGAACCGGGCTTCCGACCTCACCGATATCGCCCGCAACCGGGCTGGTCACACCCTCACCAATGCCCAGATCCGGGCTCTTGCCGAGATCGAGGCCGACCTCGCCGCCCCCCGCCGGATGCTCCGGCTGCTGCAAGGTGATGTCGGCTCGGGGAAAACCCTGGTCGCCGCTGCTCGCCATGCTCCGCGCCGCCGAGGCGGGCGCCCAGGCCGCCCTGATGGCGCCCACCGAGGTGCTCGCGAAACAGCACCATCGCGTCCTCTCCCGCCTCTGCCCCGTGCCCGTCGCCCTGCTCACCGGCTCGGTGAAGGGCGCCGCGCGCGCCCATACCCTGCGCGGGCTGGCCGACGGCTCGATCCCGCTCGTGGTCGGCACGCACGCGCTGTTCCAGGAGGCGGTGAGCTATCACGACCTCGCCCTCGCGGTGATCGACGAGCAGCATCGTTTCGGCGTGCATCAGCGCGTCATGCTCGGCGACAAGGGCGAGCGCACCGACGTCCTGGTGATGACCGCGACGCCGATCCCGCGCACCATTCTGCTCACGGAATGGGGCGAGATGGACGTGAGCCGGCTCGACGAGAAGCCGCCGGGCCGGCAGCCGATCCGCACCACCCTGCACTCGCTCGCCACCCTGCCCGACGTGCTCGACGCGCTCGCCCGCAAGCTCGAGGGCGGTGGACAAATCTACTGGGTGTGCCCGATCGTCGCGGAGAGCGAGTTGCTCGACGTCGCCGCCGCCGAAGCCAGATTTGCCGATCTGCGCGCGCGCTTCGGCGCCACGGTCGGGCTCGCGCACGGCCGGCAGGACGCCACGTTGCGCGACGCCGCGCTGGCCGATTTCGCCGCCGGCCGTACCCGCCTGCTGGTCGCCACCACCGTGATCGAGGTCGGCGTCGACGTGCCGCAAGCGAGCGTCATGGTGATCGAGCACGCCGAGCGCTTCGGCCTCGCCCAGCTGCACCAATTGCGCGGCCGCGTCGGCCGCGGCTCGGAGGCGAGTTTCTGCCTGTTGCTGCACGATGACGGGCTGAACGAAACCGCCCGCCGCCGGCTCGTGTTGTTGCGCGACACCGAGGACGGCTTCCTCATCGCCGACGAGGATTTCCGCCTGCGCGGCGGCGGCGACCTGATGGGCACGCGCCAGTCCGGCGATCCCGGCTTCCGCCTGGCCCATCCCGTGGAGCACGAGGATTTGCTGCACATGGCCAACCGCGACGCGGCCTTGCTGCTCCACCGCGACCCAGGTTTGACATCCGAGCGCGGCCGCGCGGTGCGCGTGCTGTTGCGGCTGTTCGAGCGCACGCAGGCGATGAAGACGCTGGTGTCGGGATAGTTGCGGCGTCTTCCCTTCGATTTGGGCGCCCGAAACAAGCCGAGGATCCCGTGATCCACGCGCGGCGTGAGCGTCGCGTGGAAGGAACGGAAGGCGCCCAAGATTTTTCTTGACAGCCTGTGAACCGCTTCACCGCGCATCGGCTCGGGACGCGCGATAAGCGGGGCAACGGATGATGTTCATTCGGATGAACCAGGAGAACGTCGATGCGCAGTTCAGTAGTCGCGTTGGTCGCAGTGCTCGGTCTGGCCAGTTGGCAGGTGCCGGGCGCGAGCCGCCTCGACAACGGCCAGGTGGTTGCCTCCGAGCAGACCGGCGTCAACAATGACCGCTATGCCCAGGCCGAGCAGACCGGCGTCAGCGCCGGCCGTTACGCCCAGGCCGAGCAGACCGGCGTCAGCGCCGGCCGCTACGCCCAGGCCGAGCAGACCGGCGTCAGCGCCGGCCGCTACGCCTAGGCCGAGCAGACAGGCGTCGATAGCGGTGGCTTGACGCCTTCAGCGCGTGCCGTCCGCAATCCGCCGCGGCTCCGGGGTCCCGGAACCGCGGCGGTTCTGTTGCAGGGCCGCCGGATCAATCCCTCGAAGCCCTGGGTGGTCTTCTCGATCACCTCCGGCAGATGGCGCAGCATCTTGCTGGTCACATCGCATAGAGGTGCACCTGAGCGACCCGCTCCACGTAATAGAGCCGGTCGCGTGCTGTTGCGGCTGTTCGAGCGGATGCGGCGATGAAGACGCTGGTCTCCGGCCGGTCGCGAGCACTTCCTGGTCCGCGTGACGAGGTGCCGAACAGCTTCGATCCTTTGGTGTAGTCGATAATCCTTGATCTAGGTAGCAGCCGCCTTCGAAATCGCTTGTGATCGGATCAGCAACAGACCGAGCGCTCGCGCTAGAGACGCCAAAGGTAAGGACTTGCCCGTCGCCCATCTGACGATCCCTTTTGACCAGCGAGCGGGCCTGGCGCGTCGTCGAACGCCTGGTTTGTTTCGCGACGCCCTCCTGGCGTTCGGCCTCCTGCTCACGCCGGCGTCCCAACTGCGCTTGTCGGGCCTGCCGATCGGACCTGGCGAGGCCTGCCTCGTTGTCTGGCTCGGATTGAACCTGCTCTGCGAAGGCGTCCAGCCGAGTCCGCCGACGCGAGCCTTCTGGCAGATGATCACCTTCTGGGCGTTCTTCATCCTCGGTCAAAGCCTCGGCACGTTCTGGACCTTGGCGACCGGCGCCGCATACGACCCGCAATGGTTCATGCACGACGTCATAGCCTACATGCTGCTGGCGCCGGTGAGTTGCTTCTGTGTCCTCGGCACCGATGCGAAGCAGCACCTGCACCGGGTCGCGTGGGGCTTCGTCGCCCTGAGCAACGTCTCCCTCGCGATCCAGCTCGTCCAGGGCTGGGGGCTGATCAGCATTCCATCGATGGACCCGTGGTTTTGGGAGCGTTTTCGCGGCTGGTCGTGAATCCCAACCAACTTGCCCTGCTTTGCGGCATCCTGGCGTTGCTGGCGCTGCATCTTGCCGACACGGCGACCACCCGGGCGGCTCGGGTATCGGCGATCCTGTGCCTGATCATGCCGATATGGGTTGGTCGGATGGCGGGCAGTGACACCTTCACGCTCATGCTCGTCGCGATGGGCCCGGTGTTCCTCGTCATGAAGCTGCGATCGTGGTTGCGAAACACCGGACATGTGTCCTTGCGCGCGGTCATTGCATCGCTTGTCGTGATTGCCCTGCCGTTTCTGCTGATCTCGATGGCGCCTGTCGCGTTCTCGCTCGCCGGCAACTCCGAGCGCATGGCGATGTCCTTGGCGAAGGACGGCGGCAAGGATGTCTCGCAGGAAGCCGACCTGAGACTGTCGCTGTGGCACGATGCCCTGATCGGAGGCCTCAACTCGGCGATGCTCGGTCTGGGACCAGGTCCGCACCTCAAGATCCCGCAATCCATCGTCGCCGCCAGGGCCGCCACTCTCGATACCCCGGAAAACCTCGTCCACCCCACGGCCGGCTCCGCGCCAAATTTCGAGGCTCACAACACATTCCTCGATCTGTTCACCCAGGGCGGGCTGATCGCGGTTCTCAGCGTGCTCTGGCTCCAGGTCAAGGCGCTCTCGGGGGTCTACAAGCAGCAGATGGCGGGCCTCATCACGCTGTGCGTGGGCCTCATCATTTTCGAGATGACCGGCCTGATCATCCGTCATGCAGTGTCCTGGTTCTCGATTGCGCTCTGCCTGGTCGAGCAGCGGCCAAGCGGAGCAAGCCGTGATCTCTGACAACATGACGCGGGGCGACGCCAGGGCGCACTGGCCGCGGTCGCCGAGCCAAGACGAGGGAGAGTGAATATGCAAGCCCGGAATTTCGATGAGAAGACGGTTCGGTCCTTCGGTGAGCGAGTGGTCGACCTACGATCAGAGTCGGCTGGCCAAGGTCGAACAGACAAAGCATCGGTTCAACGAATACTTCGGCATCTTCCCCTGGGAGAGCCTGCCGCCGGGGGCGGTGGGCGTCGATGTCGGTTGCGGCACCGGCCGTTGGGCGGCGCTGGTTTCACCGCGGGTCGCGGTCCTGCACTGCGTCGACGCCAGCCCGCAAGTCATCGAGGTCGCGCGGCGCAATCTGGCCGAGCGGATGAACTGCGAGTTCCACAACGCCGACGTCGATGCAATTCCGCTGGCTCCCGGAAGCATGGATTTCTGCTATTCGCTGGGCGTTCTGCACCACGTGCCGGATACGCTCGCGGCGATCAAGGCGTGCACCGCGCTGCTCAAGCCGGGCGCGCCATTCCTCGTCTATCTGTACTATGCGCTCGACGATCGGCCGCTATGGTTCCGTGCGCTCTGGAGAGGCAGCGATGTCGTCCGGCGTGGCATCGCCAATCTGCCATTTGCCGCGAAACGCCTCCTCACCGAGGCGATTGCCGCGACGGTGTATTGGCCCTTGGCACCAACGGGCGCGTTGGTGGAGCGTCTGGGCGGCGATCCATCCGGAATACCGCTCAGCTGGTTACGCGACAAATCATTCTACACGATGCGAACCAACGCCTACGATCGGTTCGGTACGCCATTGGAGCAGCGCTTCTCTCGCTCGCAGATCGAGGCGATGTTGCGCGAGGCTGGCCTGGACGACATCAAGTTCTCCGAGGGTCCGCCGTTCTGGTGTGCCGTGGGACACAAGCGAACCGACCCGTCGAAACCCGCATGATCCGGCGGCGGCTGTCGACCCGTGTCTTGACGGCGCTGGCGTTCATGATCGCCGCCGCCGCCGGACCGAAGGCCGCGGAGACCCTGCACTACGCTCCGAACGGAAACTTTGGCCAGGACGGGAGTTTCGCGCCGGCAACGGCGGGCTTCAACGTCGCGGACGTCAACCACATCGACCAGCCCAAGAGCCTGCCGCCGGGGGCGAAGGGGCTGGTCTGGGTCGGTCAGTGCAACGGGGTCGACGCCGCCTTCCTCGCAAGGGTTCGCCCCTTCGTCGGCGATCCGGGGATTCCCGGTTCCTCCTGATGGACGATCCGGACCCTGGTGTGCGACCGTCGCTCGCCCACTTCTCACCGCCATGCACGCCTGAGAACATGAAGGCGGAATCCGATTGGCTCCATGCGAATATCCGTGGCACGCGCACCCTGATCGTGCTCATGAACCTCGCTTCCTCCGCCGCGCCATCCTTCAAGGATTCCTATACCCCCGAGAACACCCATGTCGATTTGTTTGGAATTGGCGCTTATCCCTGCCGGACTGAACTCGATGGTTGCGACTACGATATGATCGACAAGCACGTCGCTGCGGCTGTCGCGGCGGGGGTTCCGCTTGGTCGGATCGTCCCGTTCTATCAGGCGTTCGGCGGCGGGTCCTGGGCCGATGACGCCGATGGCCAGTATCTCCTGCCGAGCGCCGCCCAGTTGCGTCAGATCATCGCGCGCTGGCAACACCTCATCGGAACACCCTCGCTCGACGCGGTGT
>CAWCHV010000001.1:0-292520 GCA_963795435.1 uncultured Alphaproteobacteria bacterium | reverse complement strand
GCCGTGTGGACGGATCGCAGAAAGTATGTAGTGAGGGATTGAACTAAGCCGCTGACGCGGCAAGGCGGTCTGCGGGAGCGGGGCGTGAGGTCTTCGTCTGCGAGGGTTTGGGGTGCTGCACCCCAACCCGAGCCGGGAGACCCCCGATGGCCGAGATGAGCCCGCTGCGCCGCCGCATGATCGAGGACATGACGGTCCGCAATCTGTCGCCGGCGACTCAACGATCGTATGTGCACGCCGTCGCCAAGTTCGGCCGCTTCTTCGGCCGCTCTCCCGACCGGCTCGATCTTGAAGACGTCCGCACGTTCCAGGTTCATCTCGTGGCCGGCGGGATATCGTGGCCGGCGCTGAACCAGACCGTCTGCGCCCTTCGCTTTTTGTACGGCGTGACGCTCAAACAGGCGGATCTGCCGGAGCGGATCCCGCATGCTCGTGAGCCGCAGAAGCTGCCGGTGGTGCTGAGCGCCGACGAAGTCGTGCGCTTTCTGGAAGCGGTGCCGAGCCTGAAGGCTCGCGCCGCGCTGACCACGGCCTATGCGGCCGGGCTGCGCGCGTCCGAAGCGGCGAGCCTCAAGGTCGCCGATATCGACAGCAGCCGCATGGTCATCCGTATCGAGCAGGGCAAGGGAGGCCGCGACCGCTACGCCATGCTGTCGCCGCAGCTGCTCGGGATCCTGCGCTCGTATTGGCGCATCGCGCGGCCCATGCAGTGGCTGTTTCCCAGCCGCGACGGCGAGCATTCGATCCATCCCGTCGTGCTGCACGCGGCCTGCCGTTCGGCGTGCGCGGCGTCGGGGCTCGCCAAGCGGGTCACCGTGCATACCCTGCGCCACAGCTTCGCCACCCATCTGCTGGAGAGCGGCACCGACATCCGCATCATCCAGGCACTGCTCGGCCATAGCAGCCTGCACACCACGGCGCGCTACACGCATGTGGCAACCAGCACCATCGGTCGGACGCCAAGCCCGCTCGATCGGCTGCGGCTGGAGGTCACCCCGCCGCCCTGAGGCGCGGCGATGCGACCCGCGCTGGAGGTGGCGGACATTTTCCGCCGCCACGGCGAGGCGTTCCGTCGCAGCCACGGCGCGCATCTCGGCCGCGTCGAGCGACGCGTCATGGCGGCGATCGAGGCCTGCCGGACACCAGCGCTCGGCGGCCACGTCGAGCAGTGCGGCGACTGCGGGCTGGTCCGCTGCGCCTACAACTCCTGCCGCAACCGGCACTGCCCGAAGTGCCAGGGCCTGGCGCGCGCCGAGTGGCTCGAGGCGCGCCAGGCCGAGTTGCTGCCGGTGCCGTACTATCACGTGGTCTTCACCCTGCCGGCGCCGGCGGCGGAGATCGCGTTCCACAACAAGCGTGTCGTCTATGCCATCCTGTTCCGTGCCGCCGCCGACGCGCTGCGCGACGTGGCCGCCGACCCGCGCCACCTCGGCGCCGAGATCGGCGCGGTTGCCGTGTTGCACACCTGGGGGCAGACCCTGCACCACCACCCGCATCTGCACTGCATCGTCCCGGGTGGCGGCCTCTCGCCGGACCAAACGCGATGGATCCCCTGCCGGCCGGGGTTTCTGCTTCCCGTGCGCGTCCTCTCCCGGCGGTTCCGAACGCTGTTCCTCGCACGATTGCAGGCGGCGTTCACCGCCGGCGAGCTGCGCTTTTCGGGCACGCTCGCGGCCCTCGCCGAGCCCGGCACTTTCGCCGGGCGCCTCGATACGCTGCGGGCGGCCGAATGGGTGGTCTATGCCAAGCGCCCGTTCGCCGGACCCGAGCAGGTTCTGGCCTATCTCGGCCGCTATACCCACCGCGTCGCCCTCGCGAACAGCCGGCTGACCCGGCTCGCCGACGGCCAGGTCGACTTCACCTGGAAGGACTACCGCCACCACGACAAGATCAAGATCATGACGCTCCCCGCGGACGAGTTCATCCGCCGGTTCCTGCTGCATGCCGTGCCGGACGGGTTCCACCGCATCCGCCATGTCGGCTTCCTCGCCAACCGCCATCGCACCGAGAAGCTGGCGCTATGCCGCGCCTTGCTCGCAGCCCCGACGCCCGAGCCGCCAACGCCGGAGAGCTACCGCGATCGCACCCGTCGGCTGACCGGCCAGGCCCTCGATGTCTGCCCCGACTGTGGCGGCGCGATGCTGGAGCGCGGACCACTTCCGCGATCGCCGCCGCCACGCGCGCCCTTCTGGTGCGACAGCTCATGATCGGGGACCAGTCCACTCGCCGAACCGACCAAGCTGCGACGCCGATCTCTGCATCGGCACCGCCGAGTGCGAGCCGATGACGGACAAACCGCCCACTTTGCGATCCGCCTGCGGCGTACAGCGCGTCAGCCATCAGCGGCCGCCGCCGATCCTGAGGCCGCCCGCGTATTCTCCACGACGGCAAGCGGCTCCTCCAACGCCGCACCAGTCATCATGCGCAACGGCGCGAGCCATCCAACGCCCATAGCACCCTCGGCCGCGGCTCAGTTCAATCCGGCTTCAATGAGCTCGCGCTCGGAGCGCGACGCCGCCTCGGTGTCGCGCGACCTCACAGAAGCCTCCAGATTCCCGAATTCGGCGTTTTGTCGAATCAATGGGCGACCGGCAACTGGGAGCCGGGCCATGCTGACGGGAATGACCGAGGAGGACTGGGACATCGTGCTGGCGGTGTTCGACGCGGCGCAATCGCGGCGAGGCGAGCCTGGGCATGACGACCGGATGTTCCTGGAAGCGCTGCACTTCTTCACGGTTCACAATATCACCTGGCGGGCGCTTCCGGCGGAATACGGCAACTGGAACAGCGTCTGGAAGCGGTTTTGGCGGCTCAGCCGCTCCGGCGTGTTCGAGGCATTCTTCCAACTCCTGGCCGAGACCAGCAAGACCGCACACTTGGTCCAGATGTTCGACAGCACCGTGGTGCGCGCTCACGTTTCGGCGGCCGGCGCAAAAGGGGGCAGGAAAGTCAGGCGCTCGGGCGCTCGCGCGGCGGCTTCTCGTGCAAGATCCACCTCAAGGCGGATTTCGACGGCCTACCCATCGCCTTCCATCTGACCGGAGGCGAGGTGAGCGACTGCACTCAACTCGAAACCTCGCTCGACATCGGGCCGGACATCGCGCCGCGCGCCGCGCTGACCGACAAAGGCTACAACTCGGCCGCCAATCGTGTCGCTTGTCGGCGGCGGCACATCATACCGGTCATCCCGCATCGCTCGAATGCCAAGCACAGGCCGGCATTCTTTCCAAAATTGCTCTATAAAGCCCGCGCCCGGATCGAGCAGGCCGTGGGCAAGCTGAAACGCTTCAAGCAAGTCGCCCTACGCTGCGAAAAGACCGCCGAAAGCTACGCCGCCCTCGTCGCGTTTGCCTGCGCGCTGATCTTGGTCAAATCCGTCCACACAGCCTAGGCACCGACACCATCAACGGTGGCATCGGTGACATGGTCGTCGATGCGACGAACAACACCAATGACGTAGTAGTCAACGCCGGCTTGGGTGCGCTCGATTTCTTTCCGGGGGATGGCGGCAACACGATCACCGGCGGAGATGGCCCGGTAACGATCGCGTCGCCAAACGATCCCTTCTCTCAGGGGACGGTGTGCTTCGTCGGCGGAAACGGACCGGCCACGGTGGACGGCTCGCAGAGTCCCACGATCGTCGGCGGCCAGGGTTCAATCCTGCTCAACCAGAATGGCTACGCCAGCGTCATCGGGGGCGCCCGGACGATTACCATCGTCACCGACGGCAATTCGCTCTCCATTTCCCGGCCGGATTCGCTGGAGACCCTGAATTGGGCCGGCACGACCGGCGACACGCTGCAGATCACGACCGATGGCACCGGCCTCACCACCGTGGTCGACGTCACCGCCGGGACCACGACCGAGCTGCTGGTGGGGGCGATCGTCAACGTCATTGACGGCACGGCGGGCGGCCCCGTCGCCGACATCGCGGGCGACAACGTCATCAACCTCGGCGCGACCGATGCGACAGTCACGGCGTCGCAGGGCACCGACACGATCAACGCTGGCACCGGCGATCTCACGGTGGACGCCAGCGGCAACGCCAACCCGATCGTGGTCAATGCCGCCACCGCCGATCAGCTCACCTTCGTTGCCGGTCCTGGCGACGCGACGATCTCCGGCGGCGCCACCGCCACGATCGTCACCGGCGGTGTCGGCAACATCGCGCTGGCCCAGCATGGTCTCACCATGATCAACGCGGGGGACGGCACGATCACCGTGACCGCGGACGGCTCGCTGCTGACCGTCATCGGCGAGGATGGCGTGTCGACCGCCAACTGGCCCAATGTCGCGGCGGGCGACACCGTGACGATCGCCACCGACAGCGCGACGCACGCCACCACGCTGACCGACACGAACAGCGGCGCGACCACCGTGCTCGCTGACGGATACGCGACCAACCACATCACCGCCTTCGGCGGCACGATCTCCGATCTGCCCGATCACAACGTCATCACACTCATCCCATTCGGGCTCCCGACCACGATCATTGCGTCGCAGGGCACCGATACGATCAACGGCTCGGGGATGCCGGACGACGTGACCGTGGACGCGAGCGGCAATGCCAATCCGATCGTGGTCAACGCGACGGGGCCGGGGACACTGACCTTCACCGCCGGCGGCGGCGGCGCGACCCTCACCGGCAGCTCCGGCGGCACGACCATCAACGGCGGGACGGGCCCGATCGCTCTGACCCAGCATGGCGCCACCACGGTCCATGCGGGGAACGGCCCGATCACCGTGACGACCGACGGCGCGCCGCTGACGGTGTTCGGCGCGGACGGCACGTCCAACGGCAACTGGACCTTCGCCGCGACCGACACGGTGACGATCACCACCGACAGCGTGAACCACGTCACCACGGTGAGCGACCCCAGCGGCAGCCTCACCTACACACTGCCGACCGTCATTGCGCCGACGGTGACGATCGACCCCGTCAACGCCGGGGCCACGCTGAACGCCAACGCGGCGGCGGTTGGCTTCACGATCAGCGGGTCGACCGACGTCGAGGACGGCCAGGTGGTCAGCGTGCGAATCCTCGACGGCGACTCGAACCCGGTGGGCAGCCCCTATCAGGCGACAGCGTCCGGCGGCGCCTGGACGCTCGTGGTGCCGGGCTCGGATCATCTGGCGGACGGCGGCTACACCGTCACCGCCGACGTCATGGATCAGGCCAACCACTCGGCGCCCGAGGCGAGCGGGACGTTGACCGTGGACGAGACGGCACCGACGGTGACGATCACCGGCACACCCGGGCTGACCAACCACGCGAGCCAGACGGTCAGCGGCACGGCCGAGGCCGGCGGCATGGTCACCGTATCGGATGGCGTCACCTCGGTCGGCTCGGCGGTCGTCGGAGTGGACGGCAAATGGAGCACCAGCGTCACCCTGACGGGCGACGGTCCGCATACCCTGACGGCGAGCGAGGCCGACGCGGCGGGCAACACCGGCAGCAGCAATGGCCTCGGCTACACGCTGGACACCACGCCGCCAGTCCTGGCGGTCACCAGCACGGGCGGGCTGACCAATAACGCGGGCCAGACGGTGAGCGGCACCGGCGAGGCTGGCAGGACAATCGTCCTGTTGGACGGCGCCACGCTGCTCGGCACCGCGACGGTGGCCCTCGATGGCACTTGGAGCACCCATGTCACGCTCAGCGGCGAAGGGTCGCACATCCTCACGGTGAGCGAGACCGACGCCGCCAACAACGCGAGCGGCCGCAGCATCAGCTACACCCTGGACACCACCCCCCCAACGGCCCCGGTGATCACCAGCGCCGGCATGCTGACCAACGATCCGGCATTGACCGTAAGCGGCACCACCAATTCGAGCGAGGCCGGCGGTACGGTCATCGTGTGGGACGGCGCCACCTCGGTCGGCTCGGGGGCGGTTGGGCTCAACGGCAACTGGAGCGCCAACGTCACTCTGACGAATGGCGACGGGATGCACAGTCTGACAGCGATCGAGACGGACGCCGCCGGCAACACCGGTGCCAACAGCGCCGCCGTGGATTATACGCTGGATACCACCCCCCCTGCGCCGCCGGTGATCACCAGCACCGATGTGCTGACCAACGATCCGGCACAGACGGTGAGCGGCACCGGCGAAGCCGGCGGAACCGTCGCGGTATGGGACGGCGCCACCCCGGTCGGCTCGGCGATCGCCGGAGACGATGGCAGCTGGACCGCCAACGTCACCCTGACCACGGACGACGGGACGCACAGCCTGACCGCGAGCGAGACCGACGCCGCGGGCAACACCGGCGCCAGCAGCGACCCCGTCGACTACACGCTGGACACCACCCCACCGATCGTGACGATCACCGGCACACCCGGGCTGACCAAGGAGGCGAGCCAGATCGTGAGCGGCACGGCCGAGGCCGGCGGCACGGTCACCGTATGGGACGGCGCCACCTCGGTCGGCTCGGCGATCGTCGGAGGCAACGGCACGTGGAGCACCAGCGTCACCCTGACGGGCGACGGTTCGCACAGCGTGACAGCGAGCGAGACTGACGCCGCCGGCAATACCGGCAGCAGCAATGGCCTCGGCTACACGCTGGACACCACGCCGCCGGCGCTGACCGTGACGAGCACGGGCGGCCCGGTCAACCAGGCAGCGGTGACGCTGAACGGCACGGGTGAGGTCGGCAGAACCGTCGTCGTGTTGGACGGCGCCACGCCGCTCGGCACGGCGGTGGTGGGCACCGACAGCACCTGGAGCGCCCAGGTCACCTTGGCGGGCGAATGGCCGCATACCCTAACGGTGAGCGAAACCGATGCGGCCGGCAACGCCAGCGCGAGCAGCGTCAGCTACACGCTAGACGTCACCCCCCCTGCAGCGCCGGTGATCACCAGCATGGGCGGGCTGACCAACGATCCGAACCAGACGGTGAGCGGCACCGGCGAGGCCGGCGGGACGGTCGTCGTGTGGGACGGCGCCGCCTCGGTCGGCTCGGCGACAGTCGGGCTCGACGGCACCTGGAGCAGCAACGTCACCCTGACGACCGGCGACGGCACGCATGGCGTCACGGCACAGGAGACCGACGCGGCCGGCAACACCGGCGCCAGCAGCGCCGCCGTGGACTACACGCTGGACACCACCCCGCCGGTGGTGACGATCACCGGCGCGGGCGGGCTGACCAACGATCCTAGCCAGACGGTGAGCGGCACCGCCGAGGCCGGCGGGACGGTCGTCGTGTGGGACGGCGCCGCCTCGGTCGGCTCGGCGGCGGTCGGGCTCGACGGCACCTGGAGCACCTCCGTCACCCTGACGGGTGACGGCGCGCACAGCCTGACGGCGGGCGACACCGACGCCGCGGGTAACACCGGCAGCAGCGGCGCCGTCGCCTACACGCTGGATACCACCCCCCCGGTGCTGACGATCACCCCATTCGCCCAGACGCTGAATGCCGGCGGGGCGGCGGTTGGCTTCACGATCAGCGGCACGACCGATGCCGAGGACGGCCAGGTGGTCAGCGTGCGGATCCTCGACGGCGACTCGAACCCGGTGGGCAGCCCCTACCAGGCGACGGTAACCGGCGGCGCCTGGTCGCTCGCGGTGCCGGGCTCCGACCATCTGGCGGACGGCGGCTACACCGTCACCGCCGACGTCATGGATCAGGCCAGCAACCCGGCGATGGCAGCGAGCCAGCCGCTCACGGTCGACGAGACCGCGCCAATGGTCGCGATCGATCCGATCAACGGCGGCGCCACGCTCAACGCCGGCGACGCGGCGGCTGGGCTGATCCTCTCCGGCACGACCGCCGGCGTCGAGGACGGCCAGACCGTGACGATCTCCGTCTCCGACGGGACCGATCCGCCTCTCGCCTACTTCGCCACGGTCGCCGGCAGCACCTGGTCGGTTCCTGTCCCGGCCAATATCGCCACTGCCCTCGCCGACGGCAGCTACACGATCACCGCCAGCGTCTCGGACCGGGCGGGCAATCCGGCGCTCCCGGCGAGCCGGATGGCAACGGTGGACGAGACCGCGCCAAGGGTGACGATCGTCGGCACCGGTGGACCGACGAACCAGGCGAGCCAGACGCTGAGCGGCACCGGCGAGGCCGGCGCGATGGTCATCCTGTGGGATGGCGCGGCCTCGGTCGGCTCGGCGACGGTCGGCAGCGATGGCACCTGGAGCACCGGCGTCACTCTGGCCGGCGAGGGATCGCACAGCCTGACGGCGCAGGAGACCGACGCCGCCGGCAATACCGGCAGCAGCGGCACCTCGGTCGACTACACGCTTGACACCGCCCCGGCGACAGTGGCGATCACCAGCCTTGGCCGCCTGACCAATCAGGCCACGCAGACGGTCAGCGGCACGGTCGATCCGACTGAGGCCGGCCGGACCGTCACCGTGTGGGAGGGCAGCACCGCCCTCGGCGTGGCGACGGCGGCAGCCGACGGCAGCTGGAGCGCCGCCATCGCCCTGGCCGGCGACGGATCGCACAGCCTCATCGCGACCGAGACCGACGCCGCCGGCAACACCGGCATCAGCAACGCCGTCACCTTCACGCTGGACACCACGCCGGTCGCGGCCGGCGATAACGGCAATCCGTATGCCGGGGCGATCGGCCAGCGTCTCGCGGAACTGCTGGGCGCGAGCGGCGGGCTGACCTATTTCGGCCCGAACCAGCCGGTCCCGGACCCCAGCACGGGGACGCCGGCCCTGCTGATTTCCGGCAATGACGGCACGCCTGTCACGGTTCCTTTCGGCGTGGCGATCGTGCGGAACCAGGCCGCCGGGGTCGACCTGCGCGGCAGCGGCCAGGACGACCAGGTCGTCGTCTCCAGCGTGGGCTTCACGTATCACAGCAACGGCGGCTCCGGCGTAGTGCTGGCCGACGACGCTCAAGCGGGCGGCCCGGCCGGGAACAGCAACATCGTCCTGGCGCGCTCGGGCGGCGGCGATTTCGTGATCTCCACCGGCTCCGGCGACGATACCGTGGACGCGGCGTCCGGCAACGTCTCGGTCGCGGCGGGCGGCGGTCATAACATGATCTGGCTCGGTAGCGGCGACGCGCTCGTCACCTCCGCCGGGGTCGATACCGTGGTCAGCGGCACCGGGGCGGCCACGGTGCAGGCCACCGCCGGGTCCGAGGCATTGGTCTTCGGCGGGGCCAGCACGCTCACCTTCGTGGGCGGCGCCGGCGCGGCCACCGTGGTCGGCGGCGCGGGCAGCACCAACCTCGTCGCCGGCAGCGGCAACGCGGTGTTCTGGGGCAGCGCGAATGGCGGCAACACCATGTATGCCGGCACCGGCGCGGCCACGCTGGTCGGCGGCGGCTCCGGCAACGTGATCCACGCGGGAGGGTCGGCCGACCTGCTGCTGGTCGCCGGGACCGGCAACTCCACCCTGGTGGGCGGCGGCGCCACGGGCAACAACTTCTACTGGGGCTCGCAAGGCGACGATGTCATCAGCGCCGACCAGGGCAACGACACGATCATCGGTGGCCCCGGTCACGACACGATCCAGGCCGGGGGCGGGAATGCGCTGATCTTCGGCGGCGTCGACGGCGATACCTTCGTTGCCGGATCGGGCTCCGCCAACATCGTCTCGGGCAACGGGGGCGCCAACACTTTCGCCTTCATCAACGGCCAGGCCGGCGGCACCGAGGTCATCTGGGGCTTCCGGAGTGGAACCGATCACCTTTCGCTGCAAGGCTACGGCGCCAACGAGCTGGCCAACGCCACGGCCGGCGCGCATGGCTACGGACCCGGTACCGAGATCGGACTGTCCGACGGCACCAAAATCGTCTTCGGCGACATCGCCACGCTGAAGGGGACGACGCTCAGCTAAGCGCCCGGTCCGACATTCGCCCCGGGCCCGGCGCTGCCCGGCCACCCGCCTGACTGGGTTCCCGGAAGGCAACTTCCGGGGACCTTGTCGTTCATCGCGACCTCCTTTCGCGTGCTCACGTCAAGATGTCGCTCACGTCAAGGTGAACGAGCGGCGGCTTCCGGGTGCTGCGCTTTTGTGAGAGCAGCGGCCATTCTCAGCACAATGGCTGGGCCGGGGCGGCCGGGCTTGAAGGGGCACGGCATGAGACCTGACGAGCTCGGTCCGGGGCGCGTCGTCGGCTCACGGATGGGGCAGGGCAGGGAAGCATGAGGCTTTCCCGTCGGCTGCTGTTGCTGATCGTCCTGTGCCTGCTGCCGATGGTGGCTGCCGGTCTTGCCACGCTGATCGGTCTCTACGCGCAGCGCCGCAGCGAGTTCGACGCGCTGGCGACCCGGCAAGCCGAGCTGGCCAACGCCGACATTCGCGGCGTGGCCGACAACGCGCGAGCGCTGTTGCTGGCCGTGGCCCAGATCCAGACTGGTCCCGGCTGCCCGGAACGGCTCGCCGCGCTGCAGCGGGATTTGAGCGCGTATCGCTTCCTGGCGGTACTGGACGGCGCGGGCCAGGTGGTGTGCGCCTCCCGCCCCGACCTCGCCGGCGCCCTGGCGAGCCGGCCCAGCTGGCTGACCGGCCTGTTGGCGAGCCCGGCGCCCGGCTCGCGCCAGACCGGGCCAGAGAACTGGCCAGAGAACTGGCCAGAGAACAGGCCAGAGAACGGGCCAACGGCGAGCGGGACAACGCCGAGCGGGAAAACAGTGGGCGGGGCGGCGAGAGGCGGGTTCAGTGCCGGCACCTATGCCACGCTGCCGAACATATCCGGCGCGTTCCTGCCGCTCGCGATCCGCACCCGCGGCTCCGCGGCGGGGGATCGGCTGCTGATCGCCGCGCTGGACCTGCACTGGCTGGGCCAGCACCTGAGCACGCGGCATCCGGGCAAGTGGGGTGCGCCCGGCGGCGGTCTCGCCGCGGCCGGCGCGCTCACCGTCATCGATCGCGAGGGCGTCGTGCTGGCCCGCGTGCCCGAGCACGAGGGCTGGGTCGGCTCCCGTCTCAGCCCCGACGCTATGGCGCGCATCAAGGCTCCCCCGGCCGGCGTCGCGACGCTGGATGTCTTCGATGAGCACCCGGTTCTGCTGGCCTCCGGCGCCGCGACGCAGCCCCCCGGTGGCTTGTTCGTGGTGGTCGGCGTCGATCCGCCGGGCCTGCTCGCCGATATCGGAATCTCGGTGGTCCGCGTGGCGGTCCTCGGTGCGCTGGCCACCCTGGCCGCGCTGGTGATCACCTATCTCGCGGCGCGCCGCTTCATCCAGCGCCCGGCCGGGCGTCTGCTCGCCGCGGCCCAGCGCTGGCGGCACGGCGAGCTCGCCACGCGCGCCGAGATGGATGGCGACCGCTCGGAGTTCGGCCGCCTCGGCGAGGCCTTCAACCAGATGGCCAGCGATCTCGAGGCCCGCCTCGCCGAGCACGCGCAGCAGTCGCATCTGCTGGAGGCCCTGGTCGCGGAGCGCACCCGCGAGCTGTCAGACAGCAACAACCGCCTGCAGGTCGAGATCGCCGAGCGCGAGCGCACCGAGGCGGTGCTGCACCAGGCGCAGAAGCTGCAAGCGGTGGGCCAGCTCGCCGGCGGCGTCGCGCATGATTTCAACAACCTGCTCGCCACCATCCTTGGCAGCCTTGAGCTGATCGAGCGCCGCGTCCAGGGCGAGGACGAGCGATTGCGCGCGCTGCTCACCCGCGCGATGGACGCCGTGCAGCGCGGCGCGCAGCTCACGTCCCGGCTGCTCGCCTTCTCTCGCCGCCAGCGCCTGGCCGCCCGCCCGATCGACCTCAACCGCCTGGTGACGGATCTGGTCACGCTCGCCAGTTCCACGCTCGGCCGGCGGGTCCGCATCCAGACCGAGCTCGCCGCCGATCTCTGGCCCGCCCTCGCGGACCCCAGCCAGGTGGAGGCGGCGATCCTCAACCTCGCCCTCAATGCGCGCGACGCGATGCCGCGGGGCGGCGTGCTCGGCCTCGCGACCGGCAACGAAACCGTCGCCGATCCCGATGGCGACGCCGAACCCGGCGACTACGTGCGGATCAGCGTGTCCGATACCGGCATGGGCATGTCCAACGAAGTGCTGGCGCGCGCCTTCGAGCCGTTCTTCACCACCAAGGAGCTCGGCAAGGGCTCCGGCCTGGGACTCAGCCAGGTCTACGGCCTTGCGCGCCAGTCGGGCGGCACGGTGCGCATCCGCAGCGCGGTCGGCGGCGGCACCACGGTCGCCCTGCTGCTGCCCCGCGCGGCGCAAACGGTACAAGCGGCCGACGGGTCAGGCGGCGCCGGCGAGCGAAGGCGCGGTCGCGCGGAGCTCGTGCTGCTGGTGGACGACGACCCCGATGTCCGCCAGGTCAGCGTCGAGATGCTGCGCGACCTCGGCTACGAGGTGGCGGAGGCGGCCGGCGGCGAGGAGGCGCTCGACACCGTCCGTCGCCTCCCCGCGCCGCCCGTGTTGCTCGTGCTCGACTACGCCATGCCCGGCATGAACGGGCTGAGGCTCGCCGCCGCCCTGCGCGCAATGGGCATCGAGGCGCCGCTGCTGCTCGCCACCGGCTACGCCGAGCTCTCTGACGATCAGTCCGGCGTCACGCCCGACGCGATCCTGCACAAGCCTTTTTCCCTCGCCGAACTCGACCGCACGCTGGCGCGGCTGCGCACGCGCGCCACCGAAGTGGCCTGAGCCTGCTTATCCGTCACGCGGCGCGGGCAGCGGGTGCGTCATGTCCTCCGGCCGCACCCATTCGTCGAACTGCTCCGGCGTGACGAAGCCGAGCCTGATCGCCGCCTCGCGCAGGCTGATGTCCTCGCGATAGGCGGCGAGCGAGATGCGCGCGGCTTTCTCGTAGCCGATATGCGGGTTGAGCGCCGTCACCAGCATCAGCGAGTTGTCCAGATTGTGCCGGATGCGCTTCTCGTTGGGCGCGATGCCCTGGGCGCAGTGCTCGTCGAACGACAGGCAGCCCTCGGTGAGCAGCGCGATCGATTCGAGCACGTTGTGCAGCATCACCGGCTTGAACACGTTGAGCTGGAAATTGCCCTGGGAGCCGGCGAAGGCGACCGCTTGGTCGTTGCCGAACACCTGCACGGCGACCATCGTCAACGCCTCGCACTGCGTCGGATTGATCTTGCCGGGCATGATCGAGGAGCCGGGCTCGTTCTCCGGGATCAACAGCTCGCCCAAGCCGGCGCGCGGACCGCTGGCGTGCCAGCGCACGTCGTTGGCGATCTTCATCAGCGCGCCGGCCAGGGTGCGCAACGCCGCGCTGACAGTGACCATCGCGTCATGCGCCGACAGCGCCGCGAATTTGTTGGGCGCGGATACGAACGGCTTGCCGGTCTCCTCGGCGATCCGCCGCGCCGCCGCCGCGCCGAAGCGCGGGTCGGCGTTGAGCCCGGTGCCCACGGCGGTGCCGCCGATCGCCAGCTCGCACACGCCCGCCCCGGCCTGCGCGATCGTCGCCATCGCCTGATCGAGCTGCGCCACCCAGCCGGAGATCGCCTGGCCGAGCGTCAGCGGCGTCGCGTCCTGCAGATGCGTCCGGCCGATCATCACCACGTCGGAATAGGCCTCGGCCTTGGCGTGCAGCGTGTCGCGCAGCCGGCGGACGGCGGGCAGCAAACGGTTCTCCAGCTCCTCCAGGGTCGCGATGTGCATCACGGTGGGAAAAGTGTCGTTGGAGGACTGGCCGTGGTTGACGTCGTCGTTCGGATGGATCGGCGATTTCGAGCCGACCGTGCCGCCGGCGAGCTGGATGGCGCGGTTGGCGATCACCTCGTTGGCGTTCATGTTGGTCTGCGTCCCCGAGCCGGTCTGGAACACGACGAGCGGGAACTCACCGTCGAGCTTGCCGTCGATCACGTCCTGCGCCGCCGCGGCGATCAGCTTCACCTTCTCGGCCGGCAGCTGGCCGAGCTCGCCATTGGCCAGCGCGGCGCCTTTCTTGAGGATGCCGAGCGCGCGGATCACCGGCCGGCCCCAGACGAAGCGGTCGGTGCCGATCGGGAAGTTGAGCCGCGAGCGCTGCGTTTGCGCGCCCCAGAGATGTTCGGCGGGCACCGGGACGTCGCCCAGCGCGTCCTCCTCGACGCGGATTTCCCCTCCGGACGGCATCATTGCGGATGCGGTGGCAATCGGCGATCGGCTCATGACAGGCTCTCCTCCAGATGCGCGAAAGGCGCCTTGATCCGGGCGGGCGCCGGCCAGGTCGCCAGCGCCGACGGCCCGACCAATGCGACGCCAACGAGGACCCCGGCCAGCCGATCCAGCCCGGCCCGATCCCCGCCAAGGCACTCCCGGTTGCTCGGCGGATCGAACGGCAGGGTATCCCGCCGACGGGTCACGGAAGATTAGCCGCCCCCCGCCCGGCGTTGCCAGCACCGGGGCGTCCCGCCATTGTTGGCCGGGTTCGATTGGCGGGACCGGTCCATGTCGCTCCGGCGCACAGGCTTCGCATGCTTGCTCTGCGTGCTGCTCCCGGCCGCCGCGAGGTCCGAGCCGCGCTCGGACGAGCATTCCATCTGGACCCTGCAAGACGAGAACGACGTCGCGGTGCGGACCGACCGGTTCTACACCAACGGCACCCGGTTCGGCTGGACCTCGCCCACTGACTTGCTGCCGAACTTCCTCGCCGAACTTGGCCACGTCGTATGGGGCGACGGGGGCAAGCAGCGCCTGTCGTTCGACCTGTCGCAGCTCCTGTTCACGCCCATCGACACGCAGATCAACCCGCCCAATCCGTTCGACCGGCCCTATGCCGGCGTGCTCGCCGGCACCCTCGCGCTGGTCCACGACACCGACACGACGCGCAGCACGCTGGGCTTGAGCCTCGGCGTGGTCGGGCCGGCGGCGGGCGGCAAGTGGGTGCAGAACACGTTTCACTCGCTGATCCGCGACCCCGCCAGCAAGGGCTGGGGCTATCAGATCCCCAACGAGCCCTTTGCCGAGCTGATGGCCGAACGCATCTGGCGCGTGCCGCTCGCCGGCGGCGGCCCGGAGGACGGGGTGCAAGCCGACATGCTGCCCTCGCTCACGGGGGTCGCCGGCAACTGGCGGCTCTATGCCCAGGCCGGCGTGCAGTTTCGGCTCGGGCAGGACCTGGAGGCGGATTTCGGCGCGCCGCGCATCCGCCCCGGCCTTTCGGGCGGGGACGCTTACATCGCCGCCCGGCCATTCTCCTGGTATGTGTTCGTCGGCGTGGATGGTCAGGCGGTGGCGCACGACATCACGCTGGACGGCAACGATTTCACCAAGAGCGCGCATGTCAACCGCGAGCCGTGGGTCGGCGAGGCGCAGGCCGGGCTCGTCGTGATGGCGTTCGGCGCGCGCCTGTCGATCACGCACGTCATTCAGTCGCCGGAGTTCACGCACCAGGATCGCGGCTTCTTCCAGTTCGAACTCGGTGGCGCTGTCGGTGAAGTTCTGAGCGAGGCGAACCAACTCGTGCGTGCGTGCACCCTCATCCCGGCCCTCTCCCCCAAGGGGGAGAGGGAGACGAAAGCCCTCTCCCTCTGCTTGGGGGAGACGCCGCATTGACCCTTGCCGCGACCCCGCTAGCCTCGGCCGCGAAAGGACGCCGCCATGCCCGACACCCCGGTGCCGACCGCGATCGACACGCTGCTCGTCGCCATCCGCGCCGTGGTCGGCGACCGCGGGCTGCTGACCGAGCCGGCCGATACGGCGCCCTACGCCGAGGACTGGCGGCGGCTCTACCAGGGGCGCACCCCGGCGGTGGTCCGGCCCGCGCGGGTGGAGGAAGTGGCTGGCGTGGTCCGGCTCTGCGCCGAGGCGGGGGTGCCGGTGGTGCCGCAGGGCGGCAATACCTCGATGGTCGGCGGCGCCACGCCGGCCGCCGACGGCAGCGAGCTGGTGCTCAGCCTCGCGCGCATGAACCGCGTCCGCGCGATCGACCCGGTGGACCTCACCTTGACCATCGAGGCGGGGGCGACGCTCAAGGCGGCACAGGAGGCGGCGGCGGAGGCCGGCTGCCTGCTGCCGCTGTCGATCGCGTCGGAGGGCACTGCGCAGGTCGGCGGCATCCTCGCGACCAACGCCGGCGGCAACAACACGGTGCGCTACGGCAACGCGCGCGACATGGTGCTCGGCCTCGAAGTGGTGCTGCCGGACGGGACGGTGTGGAACGGGCTGCGGCGGCTGCGCAAGGACAACACCGGCTATTGCCTGCGCCAGTTGTTCGTGGGCGCCGAGGGCACGCTCGGCGTCATCACCGCCGCCGTGCTGAAGCTTGCCCCCCGTCCGCGCGAGACGGAGGTGGCGCTCTGCGCCGTGGCCTCGCCGGAGGCGGCACTCGGCCTGTTCACCCGCTTTCAGGCGCACGACCCGGCGGCGGTGCAGGCTTTCGAATACATGTCCGGCGGCGGCATGGGCTTGGTGCTGCGCCGCATTCCCGGCGCGCACCTGCCGCTGGCGGAGCCGGCGGACCACTATGCGCTGGTTGAGCTCGCGACACCGCGCCCCGATGCGGGCTTGCGCCGCGCGCTGGAGGCGGTGCTGGAGCAGGCGCTCGCCGACGGGCTCGTCGAGGACGCGGCGATCGCCGAGAGCGACGCCCAGCGCGCGGCGATCTGGCGGCTGCGCGAGGAGCACTCGGAGGCGCAGAAGCGCGAGGGCGCCTCGGTGAAGAACGACGTCTCGGTGCCGGTCTCGAAGGTTCCCGAGCTGATCCGCCGCGCGGCCGCCGCGTGCGAGGCGCTGATCCCCGGCATCCGCTGCGTGCCGTTCGGCCACATGGGCGACGGCAACATCCACTTCAATCTGGAGCAGCCGGAGGGTGCGGACCCGGCCTGGTTTCTCGCCCAGGATCACGCCATCATGGACACGGTGAACGCCGTGGTGCGCGAGCTCGGCGGCAGCTTCTCCGCCGAGCACGGCATCGGGCTGCTCAAGCCCTACATGATGCCGGACTGGCGCGGCGGCGCGGAGCTCGCGGTGATGCAGCGCATCAAGCACGCGCTCGACCCGCGCGGCATCATGAATCCCGGCAAGGTGCTGCCGTAGCTTGTGGACACCCCCACGTCGCCCCGTTTTCGTAATGTTTGGACAGACCCGTCTTGGCAAGGAGGCTTTGGGCGGTGTCGGCGTGCCCGCCTGGAACGACGGGACAGTGCGTGCCGTCTGTCTGGCGCATCTCCGACTTGCCGACGAGAGCCGATGAGGTCATCCTTACGGTCGCCTAGGGGAACGCCGATTGGTTCGTGGCGGTAGAACGCGCGCCTCGCACCGCTTTCGCGAAGGTGCCGCCGCTGCGCCAATTCCAGTGAGGTCGCGCCATGAATGGCTTGCGTGCTGGAATACTGTCGCTGGCTTTGACGGTCATGTTAAATGCCGGTTCGACTTACGCCGGCGACAGCGTACGGCATTTGCCCGCGCGCGATGTTCCGGTTCCCGATACTGTCAGTCCCGCGATGCAGACTGTAATCGGTAGCCCACTCCCGGTTTGGAACATACATCCGAAGTCGGCCGACGATTGGAAACCACTTGTCACAAAGCTCGCGAATGACGTTGTCGTAACGCTCCCTGACATTCGTGAGCGCCTGGGCGTAAAGGTGGAGCCGACCGTAATCGGCGGTGTGAAAGCCCACATTGTCACACCAGACAGCATTGCCGAGGCGAACCGCGACCGGCTGCTCTTCCATGTCCACGGTGGCGGCTACGTGTTTTTTCCTGGAGAGTCCGGCACGAGGGAAGCGATCCTGATGGCCGGATACGGTCGCTTCAAGATCATCTCTATCGATTATCGAATGCCGCCAGATTTCCCGTACCCGGCGGCGATGGACGACGCCATGGCCGCGTGGAAGGAGCTCGTCAAGACGAACGATCCGAGGAACATGGCGATCTTTGGCACTTCCGCCGGCGGAGGTATGACGCTGGCAATGGTGCTGCGCGCCAAGAAAGAAGGGTTGCCGCTGCCGGCGGCGGCTGCGCCCGGCACACCGTGGTCTGACATGACAAAGACCGGCGATAGCTTCTTCGCAAACGAGATGCTGGATAACGTGCTGGTCAGCAATGATGGCTGGCTCGGGGATTGCCGCCCCGCTCTACGCCAACGGGCATGATCTGAAGGATCCGATGCTTTCGCCGGTCTACGGAGATTATCGCGGCTTACCGCCGATGATCCTGACCTCCGGGACCCGCGATTTGTTCCTTAGCAATACGGTGCGGGTCCATCGAAAGCTGCGGGAAGCAGGGGTGGACGCAGAGTTGCACGTGTTCGAGGGGCAGTCGCACGCCCAGTACATGCGCGACCCGTATGCGCCGGAAACCAAGGAGCACTTCGCGGAGCTTGCGCGCTTCTTCGATCAGTACCTTGGCAAATAAGCGTCGGATTTCAGCAGCAGGCGATGAGAAGGCTTGAGGGCTGCGTTCGAAGCGGAGGTGATTGCGGCCTGAGTGACCGTGAGCCGGCACCGGACGTTGCCTCATTCTGGCCCAGCGATCGGCGGCCCCTCGAAATCGAGATGTTGACCAGCCGCCTGGATCGCCACGCCGCGGTGCGGCTCGCGATGACGAACGTGGGTTGTCGGTTGATCACGCCCGCGGTGCCAGGGCCAGCAGGGTCGGGGTATCGGCGTCGAGTGTGAGGTGCACCCGGTCGGTGCGGCCGAGGGTGGCGCCGGTGCGAACGTCGGTGATCGCGGCGGGCTCGGGAAGGATCAGCGTCACCTCGGCCGAACCGGTCGCGTTGGCATCTCGGTGCAGCGCCACCAGACGGCCACCGCCGGGCTCGTCGTAGAGCCGCGTCTCCACTGCTGCGCCCTCGACGCGCACGCTCCCCTGGGCCAGTTCGGCGAGGCGGCCCAGCGGGTCGTGGTCGGGAGGAAGTGCCGGGCGGGCGCGGCGCTTGCCGTGGGCGTCGAACTGGCCGGGCGTGCCGTCCGCCACCACCGACCCGCCGTGCGCGAGGAAGGCGCGGATGGCGGCGGCCTCGGCGTCCGACAAGGCGACCGCCTCGGGCAGCACCAGCACGCGCACGCCGTCGAGCCCGCCGGAGGCGAGCGTGCTCGGGGTGAGAAAGCGCGGCGTCATCGCGCGGTGCGCCAGCGCGGTCACGGCGCGATGGAACGCGGCGCGCACCGGCCCCTCGTCGGCGAACTCGACGCCGGCATTGCGCTGGGTCCAGTTGCCGCCCTCGGCGTGGCGGTCGAGCAGCCAGCGGACGCGGAAGCTCGCCGGCGAGTAGAGCACCGCCACCGGGTCGCGGTGCGGGGTCGCCGCGATCAGCCGCGCGCCCAGGCCGCCGCGCAGGCTCCGGCAGGCGTCGAGCACGCCGCGCCACTCGGCGCCGTCGGGCAGCGTGCGCTTGTCGTCCCACAGGATGACGCCCCGAGCGCCTTGCAGCGCCGCGCGCCAGACCGCGTGCGCCGAGCGCGCGCCGCCCGCGTCGGAGCCGATGCTGGTGAGCAGCACCAGGCTCGGCGCGAGCCCGCGCACCAGGTCGATATTGGCCCCGGCCTCGTAGATCTCCATCACGTCGACCGCTTGCGGCAGCCGCGTGTAGTCGTAGCCGCCCCAGCCGGGGATCTGCGCGCCCTCGATCCCGGCGAGCGCGCTTGGGTCGGCGGCGTGAACCGCGTCGGTGCCGGCGCGCACGGCGCGGGCGAAAGCCTCGTCCATCCACTCCTTGAAGTCCGACCAGGGCGCCAGGCTGCGGCCCGATGACAAGGATTGGGCGCGCAGGGCCTCGGCCGTGGTCATCGGCCTGATGTCCTCCCAGGCCGCGAAATCGCTCTCCCACTCGGCGTTGAGCGCATCGAGGCTCGGGTAGGCGCCGTGCAGCCAGTCGCGGAACCCGGCGAGCGAGGCCGGGGAGAAATCGAAATCCCAGTTGGCGGAGAGATCGGCGATCCCGGCCTCGTCGGCGAGCGCGTAGTAGAGCGGGCGATACGGCGCGTGGGCGCGCACCACGCGGTCGAGCCGGGCGCGGGCGCGGGCGAGCCAGTCGGGGTCGGACAGGCTGGGCTCGCGGGTGAGTGCCGCGGGGTCGTCCGGGCGGGCGCGATACAGCCGCCGTGCCTCGGCGAAGCGCCAGTTCACCTGCTTGCCTTGGGTGAAGCGGTGATAGGAGGAGTAGAGATCAGGGACGATGCTCTCGACCAGCCAGCGCAG
The DNA here is from genome assembly GCA_963795435.1 of uncultured Alphaproteobacteria bacterium. Lineage (GTDB taxonomy): Bacteria > Pseudomonadota > Alphaproteobacteria > Acetobacterales > Acetobacteraceae > JAFKFI01. The sequence goes on along the minus strand of CAWCHV010000001.1, from coordinate 272,514 downwards.
CCCGGCCTCGCGCAGCGCCGCGATGCGCGGGGCGAGCGGCGCTGGGTCGACGTCGTTGCGGCTCGCGATCACCACGCCGGCGGTGATCCCTGCGCGCCGCATGGCCGCATACGCCGCTGCGTCGCGCGATTGCCAGGCGATCACCTCGTAGTCGCGCCAGGCTTTTTCCCCCGTCGCCCCGGTGGCCGTCGCCTCGGTGGCCGTCGCCTCCGCGATCGCGCGGGCGGCGAGCGAGACGAGCGTGGCCGCGAGCAGCGCCCGCCGCCTCATCCGCCCCGCCTCATCCGCCCTGCCTCATCCGCCTTGCCTCATCCGCCTTGATCGGCGAGGCGGCGGGCCAGGCGCAGCAGTATCTGCCGGTCGGCGGCCCCGCACTCGCGATAGAGCCGCAGCAGGGCCAGCTCGTCGCCGGTCTCGGCCTTGAGCGGCGCCATCTTGTCCGCCCCGTGCAGCAGGTATTCGACGCCGGTGCCAAGCGACGCGGCGATGCGCGAGAGGTTGGCCGAGAGCTGTCCCGACCGCCCGGTCTCCCATTGCGCGACGGCGCTGCGGCTCACCCCTACGGAGATGGCCAGCTCATCCTGCGTCCAGCCGCGCTCGCGCCGCACGGCGCGGATACGCAGGCCCACGTCCTTGGCGGCGATGTCTTTCCCGATGTCCATCGCGTCAGGATATGTCAGCCGCCCTAACGGCGCTAGCCCCCCGTCACGATCGTCTTGATGGGTGATCGGTCAGGCGGCGATCACCGGGCCTTCGCCCACGATGGTGGTGCGGTGCATCACGCGCCGCTCGTTCGGATCGTAGGGCGTGACCTGGTGCATGGTGCAGCGGTTGTCCCACATCACCACGTCGTCGGTCTCCCATCGGTGCGGGTAGACGAAACGCGATTGGCCGGCGAACTCCGCGAGGTCGGCGATGAGCTGCTTCGCCTCCGCCGGGGCGAGCCCCTCCACCGCGTCGTTGTAGATCGGGCTGACGTAGAGCGATTTCCTCCCGGTCACGGGATGCGTCCGCACCATCGGCTGCCATACTGGCGGCATCGCGGCGCGCTCGGCCTCGGTGAGCGGGCGCAAGTCGCGCAGCGTGTGCAGGTGGCCGAAATCGTGCCTCGCGCGGCGGCCCTCGACCTGGCGGCGCAGCGTGTCGGGCAGCGCCTCGTAGACCGCGTACATGTTGGTGAAATGGGTCTCGCCGCCGGTGCGGCTCACCTCGATGCCGTGCAGCAGGGAGCCCATGCAGGGGTTCGGACGATAGCTGCTGTCGGTGTGCCAGAACTCGGCGAGCGAGATCTGCTGCATCGTCGGGTCGGACCGCGCCATGAGGTTGCCGTCCTCGTCCACGTTGGAGACGCGGAATATCTCGCGCACGCGGGCGGATTTGATGATGTCCTGATGGAAGATCTCCGGCTCGCCGAAGTTTCGCGTGAAAGCGACGTGCTCGGCGTCGGTGATGTGCTGCTCGGGAAACACCAGCACGAGATGCGCCATCCAGGCGTCATGCACCGCCTGGAACGCGACGGCGTCGAGCGGGGCGCGCATGTCGATCCCCCGCACCTCGGCGCCGAGCGCCGCCCCGAGCGGCCGGACGGTGATGCGCGTCTGCTCCGATGCTGCGTGCGACATGGCGTTCCTCCGGTCTGGGCTTCTCCCGTTGTGCGGATGCTACGGGGAATTGCCGGGGAGGGGAACGGTGCGGCGGCAACCCCTCACCCCGGCCCCCTCTCCTAAGCAGGGGAGAGGGAGAAGCAAGCCCTCTCCCCCACTGTGGGGGAGAGGGTTGGGTGAGGGGGGCGTCGCCACAATGACCCGCCTATATCGTTGCGTCCTCATCCGCGAACGCAAACCCCATCGCGCGCGCGTGGTAGTAGATCCCGCCATCCTGCACGATGAGGAACAGCGCCTGCCGCTCGCCGTCATTGTGGTGCGAGTGGACGGCAACCGGCGGGGTGATGGTGGTCGCCCAGGGGGACCAGTCCTTGCGCCGCCCGTCCACCATCGAGTGACACCGCTCGCCCTGGATGACGAGGCTCACCGCCACCGAGTTGTGGCGGTGGGGGCGCTGCGAGACGCCCGGATGCAGCGTGTTCATCGCGACCGTCAGCGTGGGCAGGATGTTGCGGGTCGCTTCCTGGCGCTCCGACGAGAAGATCAGCGCCGAGCCCGCCATGCGCGCGTCGCGGCCCACCTCGTCGATCAGCGCGATCTGGCGCGCGATCTCGGCGGCGGGGACATGCACGAGATCGGTGGGCGCGCAGCCAGGCGCGGGCGGGCGCAGGTTCTCGAAGGCGAGCAGCGGCTCGTTGCCGACGATCCATAGCACCGCGTCGGCCGTGCCCGCCGCGTGGTGGTGCGGCACTCCGCCGGGCAGGATCAAGAAGTCGCCTGCGTTCCACGCCACCCGCTCGCCGCCGCATTCGGTGGTGCCGCTGCCCTCGATCACGTAGGTGACCACGCCGCTCGCGGCGAGCTCGGCGCGCAAGGTCTCGCCGGCGCGGATGCGGGCGTAGCGGGCGAGCACCAGGGGCGTCGTCGCGGGAAAATCGCAGCCGAGCTCGGCTGAAATGTCGCAGGCGATCAGGCCGGTGGGCGTGGCGGGATCGAGGGCGCGCGCCGGCTCGGCGGTGAAGGCGCGGTCGGGCACCGGCGGCAGGCGCACGTCGAAGGCGTTGCCGGTGTTGAAGAACCGCGCGCGCGCCTCGGCCGGGCTGCGCGGCGCGGCGGGGCGCTGCACCGGCATCGCGGCGATGCTCGCGGGCTTGGAGACGGGGCGGACGTCGTCGGGCATGGCGGGGCTCCTCGTCGCGGGACCGATGAAGGTACAGCGCGGCGGGCACGACACAAGGCCTGGCAGGTCGGCCAGGGGCGGTGACGGGATGATGTTAATTATATTGACGCGGATGTGTCATATCATCTAACCATCGCTGGTCACCGCCCGGACCCTCCCAAGATGCCCCCTGCCCTCCTCTGGACCGACGCCCAGGACACCACGCTCCGCCGCCTCCGCGCCGAGGGCGAGACCTGGGAGGCCATCGCCGGCGCTCTCGGCGTCGCCCGCTTCACCGCGATCGAGCGCGGCCGGCGCATCGGCGCGCCACGCCCCGCGCCCGGCCCGCGCGTCGTCCGCGAAGACCCCAACCGCGAGCCATTGCCGTCCGGCCATCCGCGCTCCTGGGATGCCTTGGTCGCCGGCACCGTGCTCGACGGCGCGGCCTATCCGCTGCCCGTCTTTGTCCGATGAGCGTTTGCCCGGCGAGCCGCCATCCGCTCGATCCCTCCGCGCAACACCGCGCCGCCGTCGTGTTCGGCCGGCTGATCGCCGCCGGGCTGATGACGCGGGAAGAATGCCTGCCGCACCTGGTCCGCGCCGGGCTCCGCGTCCGCCGGGTCGATCCCGCCGGCCTGCGCGCCCGCCTCGCCCACACCCTGCACGACGCGGCGGCCGCGCACGCGCGCCGCCGCAGCCGCGCGGCGCGGGCGGTGCGCGACGCGATCGCCCCGCTGCTCGCCGCCTGGGCCGCGCCGGAGGCGATCCGCGCCGCCGCGCGCGACGCCAACGCCGCTCTCGGCGGGCCGCTGCTGGCGCACGAGGCCGAGGCCATCGCCGTTGACGAGGCGGCGCGGGTGCTCGCCCGTGGCTGACGTCTGGACCGAGTGGGCCGAGCGCCGCGCCCCCGCACCCGGCTTCGCGGCCGAGCCGGCGGCATTGCCCGATCCGGCCAGCATCGCGCCCCGCGAATGGCTCTACGGCACCGCGCTGGTCCGCCGCTTCGTCTCGGTGCTGATCGCCCCGGGCGGCGTCGGCAAATCCGCCCTGGCATTGGCGCAAGCTTTGGCGCTGGCCACCGGCGAGCCCTTCCTCGGCGAGCGCGTGCACCACTCCGTGCCGGTCTGGGTGCTCAACCTCGAGGACCCGCTGGACGAGCTCAACCGCCGGCTCGCCGCGCTGATGATCTACCACGCCATCCCGTCCGCCCGCGTCGCCGGCCGGCTGTTCCTGCACTCCGGCCGCTCACGGCGGGTGACGATGGCGGCGGTCGGGCCGGACGGCGTGACCATCGTGCATCCCGACAAGGCGGCACTGACCGACGCGGTGCGCGACCGCGCGATCGGCCTCGTGGTGGTCGATCCGTTCGTGAAGTCGCACCGCCTGGAGGAGAACTCCAACCCGCACATGGACGCCGCCGCGACTGCCTGGGCGGAGCTCGCGGAGGAGACCGGCGCGGCGGTGCTGCTGGTGCACCACGTCCGCAAGGGCGCGGTCGAGGACATCGACGCGGCGCGCGGCGGCAAGGCGCTGACCGACGCGGCGCGCGCCGGGCGGCTGCTCGCGCCGATGACCGAGACGGAGGCCGAGCGGCTCGGCGTCCCCGCTGGCGAACGCTGGCGCCACGTCCGGCTCGACGACGCCAAGGCCAACCTCGCACCGCGCGCCGAGCGAGCGCTGTGGTTTCGCCTGGAGACAGTCAATCTCGGCAACGCCAGCGCTGACTACCCGCACGGCGACAACGTCGCCGCCATCGCGCCCTGGCAGCCCGCGACGGTGTGGGCGCTGCTCAGCCCCGAGGCGTGCAACCAGGCCCTCGACGCGATCGCCGCCGGGCCGGGCTCGGGCGAGCTCTACGCCGGCCATCGCCGCGGCCGCGCCAACGATCGCTGGGCCGGCCGCGTGCTGGTCGAGCGAAATGGTCTCACCGAGGCGCAGGCCGCCGAGGTGATCGCCGCCTGGCTGCGCTCCGGCCTGCTCGTCGAGACGACCTACCGCGACACCGTCCAGCGCAAGACCCGCACCGGTGTCGCGGTGACGGACGCGCTGCGTCCCACCCAAGCGCACCCATTTTCACAAGGAAACGAAGCATGACCCATTCGAGCAAGCCGATTGCGACCAAGCCGATTGCGACCAAGCCGGGCCGAATTGGCGCCGGATTCAGCGCGGAAAATGGCGCGCAAATTGGCGCGCGGCGGGGCGAAATGCGGTCCGTGGCGCCGGCCGCGTCGGCCGCGCCATATCCCTCGGCGGAGCCGAGGGGATATGGCGAGCAGCCGCCCCGGCGGCGGGTCGGCGCCACGCCGCGAATTGGCGCGCGAATTGGCGCGGCACGGATCGCCAGGCCGCGCCGGGCGGTGAGCTGCGCCGAGATCGACGCCCTGCACGCCGCTCGCCGCGCCGCTGCCGGGCCACTCGACCGTCCGGCCTACGACGCGGAGCTGGTGATCTACCGCTTGGAGGAGGCCGGCACCACGCTGCTCAGCATCCCCGACCGTGGCTACACGACGAAGCTGCGCTCCTCCTCGCTCGACATCGTGCGCAGCGCGCTGGAGGCCTATGGTTGGGCGGAAAAGACCATCCGCCCGCCGGTGCCGAGTGCCGCCAAGATCGACCGCATGGACAAGGCGCTGTCCTGGATCCCGCTGATCCCGGCGGACAAGTACGTGCTGCGCCGCATCGTCGGCGCGCGCTGCCTCATCAGCCCGCTGACCGAGCGCAACCTCTACTCCTGGCGCCGCCTCGCCGCCGCCCTCGGCGCCGACCACAAGGCGATCCAGCGCTGGCACGCGCAAGGCATCGACCTGATCGTGACGGCGCTCAACCAGGGAGAGCGGGCATGAGCGAGCCCGCCAACCCGGCAAGCTGCCGCGCGCCCGAGATCGCGGCCGGCTCGAAGCGGCGGGAGGCGTGCCCGGGCTGCGGCGGGGTATTCGACGCGGGCTCGATGTTCCTCGCCGAGCTCGCGCCCGGCCGGTCCGACAAGCTCGGCAACCGCGTCGCCGAGATGTATTGCCGGGGCGAGGATTTTTCCGTCTACCGCTCGACGCTCGGGGTCTACGTCCACTTCGCCGACTGCCGCGCCCGCGAGCGCGAGCAGCGGCGCGCGCTGCTCGGGGTGGCGCCGCGCCTCTGCCGATTGCGCTACCTGTCGAACCAGATGGCGCGCGACCGGCTGTGGCGCCGGCGCAGCGGCGGCTTCTACGATCACGAAATCGCCGAGGCCCTGGCACTCGCCTTGCAGGGCACCGCCGAGGAGGCCGATCGCCTGCTCGCCAACGGCGAGGCGCTCGCGGCCGAGCGCCTCCGCAACGAGAGTCGCACCGCGTATTTCCTCTCCTGCCTGGCCGCGGCGTTGCTCGTCGTCGGCGCGCTGTTCGCCACCGGCCTCGGCACGGCGACGGGCGATCCGCAGTTCCAGGCCTACGCGGCGGCGGCGGCGTTCGGCGCGGTGGGGGCGGCGTTCTCCATCGCCACCGGCGTTGCCGACCTGTCGCTCGCCCCTGCTCAGCGATCGGCGATGAACAGCGCCATGGGCGCGTTGCGCGTGCTGATCGGCGCGCTGTCGGGCGCCATGATCCTGCTGATCTGCAATGCGACGATCATCGGCGAGCCGGTGGTCAAGGTCCTGGAGAAATTCACCGACGCGGATGCCCTCAGCACGCTCGGCGCGCGCAGCTGGGTGTGGATCGGGATGCTCGGCCTTCTGGGCGGCTTCGCCGAACGGCTTGTCCCCAATTTGCTCGGCTCGGCCGCTTCCAAGGCGTCGCCGCAGGCCCAGGTCCCGTAGTGTCGGGATTCTTTACACTCCATCCGGCCTCTTGCATTCAGCTGTATGCTATTTCAATGGTTTGGTAGGTTGGCATGAGAATTGCTGGATAATCTGGACTCGCTCACTCGTGCGCGGGGATCAGGGAGCCGCGCAACCGCTATAGGTTCAGTCCACATCCAATCGGGAGGGCCGCAAATGTCGCTTGTCAAACGACTTGGTGGGGGCTCGGTACTCGCGATGTTGGCCGCCATTGCTGCGATCCAACCGGCCGCCGCGATCGGACTCGACGGAGCTACTGTCACCTACGCCGGATACTGCTGCACGGCGCCTATTCCAGCCGACTTGGTGACCAATACCCCGAGTGCGACGGTCGGCCCCGGCGTTGAGTTTCCCTTGGGGAGTGTGCACGCGATCGGGTCTCTCAACGTCATCCCGTTCTCTCTCGACGTCTCGTCGAACATGCTTGACGGGACATTTTTCTCTTCAGGAACGCTCATCCGCGGCGGCTTCAATGGCGGCGTTCTGACGTTTGCGGGGGCTCCTCCGATCACCGGAGTGACAGTCGATCTCGCGAGCGCATTCGTTCCAACGAGCCTCAGCTTCACGAGCACGTCGATCAGCATAAACGGCTCTGGGCGGCCCTTCGTGTCGGGCACACACGAGATCTTCGATGTGACCACCGGCAGCGGCCCGGTGTTGCCGGAGCCGCCGACATGGACGCTGATTGGCGCCGGTCTTGCCGGGCTGATGTTCTTGCGAAGGCGTCGCGCGCCCGCCTGATAGCCGCAGGTTCTATTCCGCTGCCGGTGGTGTCAATTCGATGAGATTGCCGGCGCCGGCAGCAGCCGCAGCCGGCGGAGCAGCAGGAACAGCGGGCGGCTGCGCCAGCTCAGGGCCAGCAATGCCGCTATGCTCGCCGGGCCGACCACGGCGCGGATCGGCATGGCCTCATCGAGGCTCATGCTCTCGGCCATCCAGTAGTACAGCGCCGCCTTGAGCACGAAATAGGCCACCCAGATGAAGGTGAGCCATTGGAAGAAGCGCCTATCTCCGCCCCCTCCGGAAAGCTCCGGCCGCGCGTCTCGGCGAGCAGCTGGATCACAGGCTTGTCGCCGAACGCGCCGGCGGCGAACACGCGCACCCGTGAGCGCGTTCGTCACCACCGGCTCGTAGCGCAGCATGAACGGGGTCGCGGCATAGAGGTCGACGCCGCCGAACACCACCACCAGCCCGTTGGCGAACAGCCATACCTGCGGGAAGCCGGCACGGCGCACGGCGCGCTGGATCGCGTCGCCGGCAATCCACACGATCGTCGCGACGATCGCCGGCTTGATGCCGAAACCGTACAGCCCGACCACGAACACGATCATCGAGCCGAACTCGGCAAAAGCGTAGCGGATCAGACCGGGCAACCGGGCCACCGCTCAGCCGCCGCGCTTGTAGGCGCGCGCGACGATCCGCAGGTGGTCGCGGAAATGCGGCCGCATCCGCTCGGTCCACGGCGTGTTCGCGGCGCGCTTCCATTCCGCCGAGGCCTGCACCTCGGGCGAGGCGAGATGGTACAGCGCGACATAGCGCGGCGATCCCCCGTGCGCGCGGAACCGCCGCGCGGCGAGCGTGCCTGGCACCGCGGCGAGGGCGGGGATGTGCTCGTTGTCGTACCACTCGTTGAACTCGGTGGCGTGCGCCGGATCGACGCTCATCGCGTTGATCAGCAAGGCACCCGCGCCCCCATTTCCTCCCTGGGCAGGGGCATCGGCGTCACCGGGCAGGATCTGCTCGCCCTCGAAGCGGAGCAGCCGCTCGCACATCCCGGTGACGCGCTTCGACCACACCGAAAGATTGTCGTAGGCGATCGCGCGATAGGGCTCGCTTTTCAGCACGTCGAGGCTGTCGAGTTCGTACGTGGCGACCGCGATGTTCGGATTGGCCGCACCGATCCAGCGGTCGCAGGCGCCGAAGCCCGGCACGCGCTGGCGTTCGGGCACGTGTTCGAGGTCGTACCAGTCGTGGAACTCGTCCTCGTGCGCGCCGGAGAAATCGAACGCCGCGATCAGGATGCCCTTGGCCATCTGTGTCCTCCCCCGAACCGCGTCATCATCGCGCAACCGGCCGTCCCGTGGTAGCCCGTTCCGCTGATAGCCGGGGGAAACCATGATGCGCTTGAAACGTCTCGTGCCGTCGCTGGTCCTGCTGCTCGCGTCCGTGCTGCCCGCGCGGGCGACGGTGCCGGAGGGCGTGTGGATGGTCGCCGGGAAGGTCGCGGTGCGGGTGTTCGATTGCGGCGGCAAGCTGTGCGGCCAGATCGTCTGGCTGCGCAAGCCGTCCTTGCGGACGCCGGCCATGTGCGGACGCACGATCATCTGGAACCTGCGGCCGAGCGGCGATGCCGTCTGGGACGACGGCTGGTTCTACGACCCCGAGGACGACAAGACGTACAACGTCGACGCCCACCAGGTTGGGCCCGACCTCATCACCGCCCGCGTCTATCTTGGGATGCCGTTCTTCGGCCGCACCGAGACCTTGCGGCGGGTCGCGCTCGGTGATCTCGAAGGGCGGTGTTGACGCGAATACCCTCTCCCCAAGCGGGGAGGGGAGAAGCTATTCCGCCGCCTTCACCTCCGGCGCGCGCGCCGTCGGCCACGAGTGCAGCACCGGCAGCACCTCCTTGGCGAACAGCCGCATCGACTTCTCGGCGACTTCGAAGGGAATGCCGCCGAAGCGGAACGAGGTCGCCAACTCGAAATCGCCCACCACCTGCCGCCGCGTTTCCAGCTCGCGCAGGATACGGTCGGGCGGACCCCACACGGCGGCCTTCATGAAGCCCTCGGTCATGCCCTCGAGCCCGGTCTTGCGCACGATCTCGGATTTCTGCGCGTAGGCGTTGTAGCCCTTCACCGTGGAGAAATGGTCGCTCATCAGCTCGTAGTGCTCGACGTTGCTCTGCACGAACGAGCCCATGTGCTTGCGCGACAGCACCTCCGCCTCGGCGAGGTCGGGCCAGCACACCGAGAAATCGGCGATCAGCATCGGCAGCGACTTGCGGCCGTGATATTGCTCGGTGAGGTCGCGATGGCGCTGGATCGCGTCCATCCGCAGCGGCCACGGGCGGTCCGCGAACATCACCATGCGTGCGCCGAGCTTGGCGCAGGCGTCGATCGAATTGTCGCTGGATGCGACCGCGTAGATGCGCCCGGTGAAATCGTATTTCGGGCGGGGCCGGAGCTCGATGCGCGGCTGCTTGTAGTATTTGCCGTTGCCCTCGATGACGCCGGTGCGCAGCGCCTCGAGGATCATCGCGGCACTCTCGTCGAAGCGCTCGCGGCTCTGCTCCATCGTCTGATTGAACGCGGCGAACTCGCGCCGCGCGAGGCCACGCCCGATGCCGAAGCGCAGCCGTCCCTTGCTCAGCAGATCGAGCACGATGGCCTTCTCGGCGACGCGCAGCGGGTCGTTCCACGGCAGGATCACCGCCGCCGTCCCGAGGTCGATGTTCGGGCACATCGCGGCGAGATACGCCATAACCTGCAGATTGTCGGGGCAGAACGAGTAGTCGTTGAAATGGTGCTCGACCGCCCAAAGCGCGTTGAAGCCCAGCTCGTCGGCCAGCCGGGCCAGCCGGATCTCCTCGTCCCACGCCTGGTCGTCTCTCATGCCCGTCCACCCGTAGGTGGCAAACACCATCTGAACTCCGACGTCCATGTCTCTCTCCCGCGCCTACTCGCGAGTAATGCTTTCACGATCGCCGCGGGCTGGCAATCGCAAGCACCCCCGGAGCCCTCTCGGCCCGGTTTCCCGAACCGAGAGTATGAGCTACCGTTTCACACGGACCTTGATTCGAATGGTCAAGGTGACCATGATCCACGGCAGGGCCCAATCCATGGTGCAACATGGTTGGTTCTCCGAAGGACGGCCGACACGCCTCGGCCGCATAGGCGGCGCCGGGAGGCCTCCCGGCGCCGCCGTTCTTTTACGGATTTCGCTTCGAACCAAGTAGCGGAACTTCGCTCGCGTTAATCGCCCGCCGCGCGCACCTTCTCAACCAGATCCTCGGTCGGAATGTCGATGCCGCCGCCGCGTCGGGCGGTGAGGGCGCCGGCCACCGGCCCGCCCGCGACAACCGTGCGGCCGTAGGCGGCGATGGTTGGCACCTGCTCGGGCGATAGCGGCTGCATCCACTTCTTGCGCTTCAGCGCCGCCGCGATGAACGGCGCCAGTTCCGCCTGCTTGCGCGCGTCGCGCTCGGCTTGCCCATCCTTCAATGCCGGCATCACCTCGGCGGCGAACAGCTCCAGCGCGTCGATGATGTGCGCGTGTTTGTTGCGCCCCGCCTGCTGGATGAAGATCACCTGGTCGATGCCGGCGTCCTGATACTGCCTCATGCGCTCGACGAGCTGCTCCGGGGTGCCGATGCCGTTGCCCGCGCCCGCCTCGGGCAACGCCGGGCGCGCCATCTCGAACCGCTGCCACACATTCGTCACGCCGGGCTTGTGCTGGCCGTAGACGTAGAAATGGCCGAGCGCGAAGCCGAAATACTGGAAGCCCTCGCCGCCGCGCGCGCGCGCCTCCGCCTCGTCGGGATGCACCGAGAAGCCGGTCGCCATCGCGATATTGGCGTTGACCGAGTGCCCGATTGGCACGCACTCCTCCGACTTGATGATCTCGTAATACTCGCCCGCCCATTTCGCCGCCTCGGCGGGATCGACGAAGGCGAAGGCCAGCGCGCCGATGCCGTTGCGTGCGGCGGTGTGGATGGTCTCGCGGTTGGAGCACGCCACCCAGATCGGCGGGTGCGGCTTCTGATACGGCTTGGGGATCACGTTGCGCGTCGGCATCGAGAAGAACCGGCCCTCGAAGCCCGGATAGGGCGTCATCGCCAGCATGTTGGCGGTCTGCTCGGTGGCCTCCGCCCACATCGCCTTCTTCTGGGTCATGTCCACGCCGAAGCCTTCCAGCTCGGTGCGCGAGGACGACGCGCCGGTGCCCCACTCGCAGCGCCCGCTGGAGACGAGATCAAGGGTCGCGATCCGCTCGGCGACGCGCGCCGGCGGGTTGTAGCCGGGCGGCGAGAGCACCACCGCGTGCCCGACATGAATTTGCTTGGTGCGCGCAGCGGCGGCGGCGAGGAACACCTCGGGGGCGGAGCTGTGCGAGTATTCCTCGAGGAAATGGTGCTCGTTGGCCCAAAGATAGTCGAAGCCGAGCCGGTCGGCGATCTCCACCTCGGCCAGCGCCTCGTGGATCATGCGATGCTCCGCCATCTCGTCCCACGGACGCGGCAGCTGGAGTTCGTAGAGCAGGCCGAAGCGCATGGCAGTGGTTCCCTGTTTTCGCGCGTGATGGAACGCAGGTGCCGGAAGGGCAGGCTCGGCGTCAAGCGCGGGCGCGTCAGCCCCGGGCAAGCTCCAGGCGCTCGACCCGCACGCCCGCCGCACCGAACTGCACCAGATTGACCGTCTTCGCCAGCTCCGGCGAGCCCGAGTAATAAGCGGGCACATCGCCGTCGCCCACCGCCGCCGGGCGGTCCCAGTGGCCGAGGGCGAGATAGTCGGCGGCGGTCGCGCTGATCTCGTCCTCGCTGATGAGCCAGGAGGGGCGCAGCGGGTTGGCGCGGTCGCGGCGCCACTCGAAATGCCCGTGGCCCATCGCGACCTGCCAATGCGTCGTGCGCGGGCGCGGGCCGCGCAGCGGCGTCATGTCCTCGTAGTCGAGATGCGCGTGGCCGAACACCTCGAGCCCATGTTCGGGAAACACCACCGCCACGTCATGCGTGAGCCCGAGCACGTGGACGTTGGCGATCCCGGTCAGCCCGCCGCGATGGAAGACACTCCCGGGGAGCGCCGGGTCGTGATTGCCGGGCAGCAGCACCACCGGCATCCCGGCATCGGCCAGCATCCCGGCGACGCGGTCGAGGGTCGCGGCGCCGACCCGGTTGTTGTCGAACGTGTCGCCGGCGAGCAACAGCAAATCCGCCCCCGCCGCGCGCGCCGTGGCCAGGACCCGGCCGAGCCCGGCGGTGCCGTCGCCGTCGTACTGGCGCGCGGTGAAGCCCTCGTCGACGTGCAGGTCGGAGCTGTGGGCAATGAGGACTTCGCACTCAGGACGGTTCATGGCGGGTCGGGTCACGGGGTTCTCGTGGCTGTATCGGCCCATCTTCGCCGCTGGAGAAAATTTTGCCAAATGCGGCGAAATGTTGTTATTGTTTAACGGACGAACGCATGAGCACAACGCGGGCGGACGCCGATGGACACCGGACTGACCGAGGCGGAACGAGCCGGCCAGCGCCACGAGGCGGGCCGCATCGACGCGCCGCCGGGTTTCGCGGATGCCCTGCACAACGCCGAGATCCTGCTCGCCTACGCCGCCGAGAACGGCCGGCTGCCGCGCGACAAGGCCCCGCCCGACAAGGGCATCCCCGACAGGAACGCAAGCGTCGCCATCGTCGACGGCATCCTCGACACGCGGCTCGCGCTGGAGAGCCAGGCGCTCACCAAGGACGTGCAGCGGCGTTTCTGGGTGGCGCTTTCGGACCTTTCGCGCCTCGCGAGCCCGGTGAGCGCCGCCTCGCTCGCCGCCTGCGCGCGCTATCCGATCCGCTGGCTGAAGCTGCGCGTCCTGGTGCTCGCCTCGGTGGTGATCCTCGGCTCGATCGCGCTGTTCATGAACAACTCCACCGGCGACGAGGTGATGCAGCTCATCGACCAGCAGAACGCCGCGGCGCTCAAGCTCTGGTCGGACCTGCAGTATTTCCGCATCGCGGACACGCCCGACGGAAGCGCCTCCGAGCGGCGCGCTTTCGCCGGCGCCGCGCAGCCGCAAGCGGCCATCATGCCGCATCTCACGCCCGACGAGTTGTTCAGCGAAATCGTCGAGTTCTCGCGCAAGAGCAACTGGCTGCTGGAGACCGCCAGCCGGCTGAACCATTGGTTCAATCCGCCCTCAATGCGCGTCGACGTGACGCCGGTCGTGTTCAACGACGCCAATGCCGATCACGTGACGCATATCAACGTCCCGCCGGGCATCGCCGCGACGCCGGCGATCGTCGAGGAGGGCCTGTCCCAGATCGTCGCCTATCAGCTCATCCGCAACTTCGCGCTCGCCGTCTACAAGACCAACAGCGTGTTCTACGGCGGCATCACCACCTATCTGCTGCCCGCTGTCTATGCGCTGCTCGGTGCCTCGTTGTACGGTTTTCGGCTATCCGCGCGGCTGATCCGGCGGCGCGCGTTCTTGCCGTCCGACGCACTCAGCGCGCGCTACTTCATCGCGCTGATCGCCGGCATCGTCATCGGCCTGTTCGGCTCGCTGATCCCCAAGGGTCTGGCGCTGCCGCCGCCGGCCGTCGCGTTCCTCGTAGGCTACGCGGTGGAAGCGTTCTTCTCGCGCCTCGATGACATCATCGGCAGGTTCAGGAAGTCCCCCGCCACGCGGGAAAGGGCTAGCCCGGAGACGGCGGAGGCGGTCGGCGACGGCGCCTAGCAGGCGAACGACGACCGGCTTCGGTCCGCCGCTCCGCTAGATGCGCCGGAGCGCGCCGAGATGCGGTGCGATGGCGTAGTTGAGCTGCACCAGGACGATGAAGCCGATGCTCCAATATGGGCTGAACACGCAGAGCGCGGCGCCAAACGCATAAAGCGCCTGCGCGATCACGATGCGGCGCAGCAGCGGCGCCGAAACCTGGTCCTTGAGATCGGGCCGCACCAGCCCGGTTCGCATGGCGCAATGCCAGGTCGCGAACAGCAGCACCCCGAGCAGCAGGATGTTCGCCCAGTAGATCAGCAGTGCTGCGCGGTAGCCGATGAAGCTCGCGATCAGCGAGGTCGAGAACGGCGTGAGCGTGACCGCAAAGAGGAATCCCAGATGCAGCCAGGCGACATCGCGGTTGCAGCGTTCGAGCAGGTTGAGCTGCGTCTGCTGCCCGACCCAGAAGATGCCCAGCGTGAGAAAAGTCATCAGATAGACGAGCAGCCGGGGCGCGAGATCGACCACGGCGCGCCACAGGCCGGCCTCGCCGTGCACCGCTTCCGCGGCCGGCGCGTGGAGGTCGAGCACCAGCAGCGTCATCGCCACCGCGAATACGCCGTCGCTCAACGCGGCGAGCCGTTCAACGCTCTGTCCTGCGATCCTGTTATAGTAGTTGTCCGGCATCGCGGTCCCCCATGACGTTCCGGCGAGCACTATAGCCGGAGCGCCCGCGGGCTTACGTTGCCGTCAGCTGGCATCCGCTCTCCGCGACGGTCTGGAATGCCTCGCTGCCGGGGATCTTGGCGAGCAGTTTGTAGTAGTCCCAAGTGCCTTTGCTCTCTTCGGGCGATTTCACCTCGAACAGATACATCTCGTGGATCATGCTGCCGTTGGCCAGTACTTTGCCGTCCGCGCAAAATGCGTCGTTCACCGGCATGGCGTGCAGATGCTTCGTCACCGCCTCCGTCTCGTCGGTGCCCGCCGCCTTCAGGGCCTTCAGGTACTGCAGCACGCAGGAATAGGTGCCGGCATGGATCATGTTCGGCATCCGCCCGGTGCGTTTGAGAAAGCGGTTGCCGAAGCCGCGCGTGGCGTCGTTCAGATCCCAGTAATAGGCTTCCGTCAGCACAGCGCCCTGCGCCGCCGCCAAGCCGAGGCCGTGCACCTCCGCCAGCGTGAACAGCAGGGTGGCAAGCTTCTGGCCGCCCTTGGCGATGCCGAACTCCGCCGCACCCTTCATCGAGTTCGTGGTGTCCAGCCCCGCGTTGGCCAGCCCGATCACCTGCGCCTTCGACGCCCTCGCCTCCAGGAAATAGGCGGAATAGTCGACGGTGCCGAGCGGGTAGCGCACCGCGCCGAGCACCTTGCCGCCCTTCGCTTCCACGAACTTCGTCGTCTGGTCTTGCAGCGAATAGCCGAAGGCGTAATCGACGGTGATGAAGAACCAGGTGCGTTCCCCGTGCTCCACCAGCGCGCCGCCGGTGCCCACCGCCTGCGAATGCGTGTCATAGGCCCAGTGGAACCCGTAGGGGGAACACTGCTTGCCGGTCAGGTCCGTCGTCGCCGCGCCGGTAACGATGTTGATCTTCTTCTTCGCCTTCGACAGCGCCTGCACGGCCAGCGCTACCGATGACGTGGTCAGCTCCATGATCGCGCCGACGCCGTCCTCGTCGTACCATTTGCGGGCGATGCCGGAGGCCACGTCGGGCTTGTTCTGGTGATCGGCATCGACGATCTCCACCGGCCGGTCGAGCACCGACCTGCCGAAATCCTCCGCCGCCATATGCGCGGCGGCCACCGACCATTTTCCGCCGAAATCCGCATAGACACCCGACTGGTCGTTCAGGATGCCGATCTTCACAGGCGTGGCGGCGCGCGCGAGGCCGAGCCGCGCGGAGCCGGCCAACGCGCCGCCCGCGGCGGCGGCGGCGATGAGATGGCGGCGCGAGATTGTCATGGTGGCTGTTCCTCCCGTCGCCTTGTCGGCGCCGAATTGCGCGCCGTGGGATACTCATTCCGGCATTCAGGACTATAAGAGCAAACCCGCCACGCAGTTTCCGCGAGGAGCCAGTATGCAACCGACCCGTCGCCGCGCCCTCGCGCTGCTGCCCGCCGCCGTCGCCAGCTTCGCGCTGGCCGATCTGGCCTTCGTCACGCCGCCCGCCGAGGCCGCCTCCGCGAGCGCGCTGGCCCGCGATGGGGAGGCCGCGCTGCGCCGCCTCTACGCCGCCGAGCCGCGCGCCAAGCGGCTCGGCGCGCGTGCCCGCGCCATCCTTGTGTTCCCGCGCATCATCAAGGTCGGCGTGCTGCTGGCCGGCGGCCAGACCGGCGACGGCGTGCTGCTGGTGAAGGGCCGGCCGAGCGGCTACTTCAATCTCTCCGCCGCCTCGGTCGGGCCGCAGGCCGGCGGGCAGACCTTCGCTTTTGCGCTGTTCTTCATGACCGATGCCGCCCTCGCCTATCTCAACCGCAGCGACGGCTGGGCCGTCGGCACCGGTCCGAGCGTCGTGGTGGTGGACAAGGGGGCCGCCGCCTCGGTCACCTCGACGACCCTGAGCGAGGACGTCTACGCCTTCCCGTTCGGCGAGAAGGGCCTGATGGCGGGGATCGACCTGGAGGGCTCCAAGATCACCCACATCACTCCCACCGCCTGATCGCGGCGGCCCGACCCGTGCTCCGACCCGTGCACGGTCCGGTCGGGCTCCTGTTCGCGGTCGTCGCCGTCATTGGGCCCTGCGTCGCCGGCGCGGCGCGGGCCGAGCACCTCAGCGCCGCGCAGGTTCGCGCAACCGTCGCGGCGGCGCCGGCCGGCCGCGTCGATCTGTCGGGCAAGGATCTGTCGGGCGATGATCTCACCGGCCTCGATCTCTCCGGCGCCAAGCTGGTCGGGGCCGATCTCGCGGGCGCCAATCTGCACGGGGTCAAGCTGGTGGGAGCCGATCTCACCGGCGCCGATCTGCGCCGCGCGGACCTCACCTTCGCCTGGTTCATCCGCGCCAGGTTCGATCGCGCCAACCTGAGCGGCGCCACGCTGCAGACCGTCGTCACCTCGACCGGAATGGAGAACACGCCCGAGCAGGCGGCGAGCTTCGCCGGGGCCAATCTGTCGGATGCCAGCATCACCGTGCATTTCAGCTTCTACGACATGCACGGCGCCAATTTCTCGCACGCCGACATGACAGTGGTGATGGCCAACCAGTCGATGGGCCTGCTCAGGACCGAGTTCGTCGGCGCCAATCTCGACGGCGCGAATTTTTCCGGGGCCGGACTCGGGCACGTCACGTTCCGCTTCGCCAAGCTGCGCGGCGCCGACTTCGGGGGCGCCGACCTCAGCGACGCCGACTTCACCGGGGCCTATCTCGACAACGCGGACTTCACCGGCGCGAAAACCGCGCGAGCGACATTCGAGAGCGCGACAATGAGCGGCGTGAAGGGGCTCGATCGCGCCGCGAGGCCGGGAGACTGATGCGACGGGCGAGCCGCGTTGCACTTCGTCGCACTTCGTAAGCGGACCGGGGGGCGCCACGAGCGCGCCCCGCGCCTAGCTACAACGCATCGGTCACAACGGAGGCTTCCGATGCGTAGATGGCTCATGGCGGGCGTTGCGGCGGTGGTTCTCGCGGGGGGCGGCGTCGCGGCGCTTGCCCAGCCGGCGCCGCCACCGCCGATGCACGACGAGGCGGCCCCGCCGCCGCCCCCGGCTCCCGGCCCGCGCGGCGCGATGGGCCGTCCGGCCGAGCGCGAGGCGATGATGCGCCGGCTGCGCGAATTCGCGCTGGTCTGGACGGCGCCCGACCGCAATCTCAGCGCCGCCGACGTGCAGAAGATCGCCGAGGGCTTCCTGCTCTGGCACGGCAATCACACCTGGAAGGTGACCGACGTGCAGGAGCAGGGCGACCGCGTCGCCTTCTCCCTCGCCACCCAGGACGGCGGCACGATCGCCAGCTTTACGATGGACCGCCACACCGGCCGCATCGAACGCACGGGCTGACGCAAGAAAAACCCTCTCCCCGGCTTGGGGAGCGGGTTGGGCGGCACTCAGAACGCCACCGGCGGCACCCCGAACACCGGCTGGTGCAGCGCCAGCAGCACCAGCCACGCGGCGGTGCCGCCCGCCCACACCGGCCAGCCGATCTCGCCCGGCACCAGCTTGTTCCGCCCCTCGATAATCGCGGCGAACGGCAGGATCGAGCTCTCCCGCGCGATGGCTTCCCACCGCGCCGGGTCGCGCCGCCTGAGCTTGGCGTCGATCGACGGCATCCCGGCGAGTGCCGTAACCAGGAACGCGCCGAAGAACTCGATCGCGGCGGTATCGCCATTGCCGATGACATGCACCGCCGCCCAGATGGCGAAGGACCACAGCATCGGGTGCCGCGTGATCCGCTGCACGCCCGCGACGCCGCGCGCCGCGCCGCGCTCGCCGCCGATCATGGTCGGGTTCGGCGTGGTCAGCGCGCCGACGAACAGCATGAAGGCCGGCAGCATCGCCAGCACGAGCAGCCAGCGCAGCCACTCGGGCGCGAACCACAGCGGCGTGGTTGCGGCGCGCCCGAAGCTCACGATGAGGAAAGCGAGCGCGGCGATGGAGAGCAGCGAGAAGCGGATGCGAAACCCCTTCTCCCCCACCCGGCTAACGACAGCGTCACGCATCCCGGAACCGGCGATGCCGACATGCACGCCAATCCAGATCAGTGCAGCCCAAATCAGCACGGCGCGCGTCCCATCCTGCGGGTCGGGGCGGCTCGCGATGATGCGCCTCGGACCATGAATTGCAGCGTCCCTCAATAGCTCACCGCGCTTTCCAGCACCGGCATCCATTTGCCGTTATGCACCTGCACCAGGAAGCTCTCGTTCGAGCCCTGCCGCCGGTGCGGGCCGAAGCTCATCTTGGGCGAGCCGAAGATGTCCTCGTAATCGTGGATGCTCTCCATGCCGGTGATGAAGCTGTCGAGTGTCAGGTCTCGTCCCGCCGCCTTCAGGCCCTCGATCAGCAGGTTGGCCGCGGTCCAGCCCACCTGGGCGGCGAAGTTCGGATCGTGGCCGAAGGCCGTCCTGAAGTTCCGCACGAACTCCTGCACCGCCGGGCGCGGATCGCCGGCGCCGACGTAGAGGATCGGCGTCACGCCGTAGAGCCCGTCATTGGCGTTTCCCGGCACGTCGGCGACCGCGTTGTCGTACACCGCCGCGGAGCCGAGCATGTCGGGCTTCCAGCCGATCTTGTGCGCGGCGGCGACGATCTGGTTAGTGTCGCGGGTGATGGTCGCGAGCGTCACCAGATCGCAGTTGGCGTCGCGCAGCTTGGCGACCTGCGCGCTGAAATCCATGTCGGTCGGCTTGTGCGTGGTCTCGGCGACGAGCGACAGGTTCGACGCCTTGAGCTGCGCGCGCACCCCGTCCATCACGTCGCGGCCGAAATCCGTGTCCTGGTACATCGCGCAGACCCGCTTCTTGCCCTTCTGCTCGACGAAATACTTCACCCCGGCGCGGAGCTGGTCGTAGTAGCTCGCCGCGAGGCCGAATTTCAGCCGGTTGAACGGCTCGTACATGGAGCGCGCCGAGGTCAGCGGGAACATGTTGGGCACGCCCTTCTCGAGCTGCTCCGGCATGGTCGCGTTGTTCATGGGCGTGCCGCCGTTGGCGATCATCAGGAACACGTGGTCGCGGTTGATGAGCTTGTTGGCGGCCTGCACCGAGCGCGGCACCTGGTACTGGTTGTCCTCGACGATGTACCTGATCTTGCGCCCGTTGATGCCGCCCTTGGCGTTCTGCATGTCGAACGCCATGCGGATCGCGTCGGCGTTGTTCACCCCCCACATCGCCGTGACACCCGACAGGTCGGTGTAGGTGCCGATGACGATTTCGCTGTCCGTCACCCCGCGCACCGGTTCGCCCGCCCGCGTGGCCGCGGCCGGCGCGAGCAGGGCGGCACACAGGACCAAGCCCTCGAACGCGCGCCTACCCAGGAGAAGACGAGTTGCCGCCATTGCTATTCGCTCCCTGTCGCGGCCGGGACCGTGCCCGGTCGTCGTGTTGCGTGGATCGGTGCGGGCGACGGCCCGCGCGGCACGGGAGCCAGCGACGGGGTGATCCGGATACAGGCAGAGTGACGGGCGCTGGCCCGTGCATCGCGGCAATTACGCTAACGCATGGCAGAGGCGCATTTCCAGCAAACATTCAGCGGTGAGCGCCGAAGCACGCACATCCTCTGCGCAACACTGTGGTCGTTTTGCAACAGTAAGCCGTCAGATTCCCCGCATTACGCGCGGGGTGGTTGCAAGGGTGATGACAGTGTGGCCCGCGATCTCATAGATTCCGCGTATCGGTCCGGGGATGGACCGGCGGGGGAGGCAAGCTTGTCCACGGCCGTTCGCCCATCCGGCGAGGCTTCGGTCGCGGCACGGGACCTAACCCTGGTCGTGAGCAACGAAACCAAAGGGATACCGACATGAAGCTGGCAAGGACTTTGGGCGTTCTGTTCGCCTCCGCGGCGATGGCGAGCGTTTCCGTCCCGGCGGTCTACGCTCAGGGCGAGAGCGGCGGGGGTGGTGGGGTCTACGGTGGCGGCAGCGTTGGCGCGACCTGGATGCGCGCCGGGTCGGCGCCGCGCCGTGTTGGCACAGAAAGTTGCCCCGGCGTGATGTGGGATATCGTCCGCTCCGCCGGCCCCGACAAGAACACCATCATCCTGAGCGGGCCGGTCTGGAACCTCGACGGCAGCGGCACCAGCATGGCCAAGGGCGAGGCGCATCCGGACGGCAGCTTCAGCATGACCCTCACCTCGATCCAGGGCAACGGCCCCGCGGGTCAGGTGACGGGCACCCGCAACCGCAACGGCGTCGGCCGCGCCACGCTGACCGGCTCCGGCACCTGCAACAACATGACGATCCCCCTGAGGGCGGGCCAGACTTCCAGCAAGGGCTGATCTCCTCTCCCTCTCCCCCGGTTTGGGGGAGAGGGCCGGGGTGAGGGGGCTGCCGCCCGCGCGAACTCGCCGCCTCGTCCGGCGGCGCCACCCCCTCACCCAACCCTCTCCCCCCTAGGGGGGGAGAGGGCCGTACGTACGTGCCCGCCTCAATACCCCAGCGGGTGATCCACCGCCGCGACCCACCTGCCGTTCTTCACCACCGCGAGCTGCGCCTGGGATGAGCCGTGATGCTGTGTCGCACTCAAGGTCAGCGGCGGCGAGCCGAAGATGTCGTGGTAGTCCTTAATGCTCTCCATCCCCTTGATGAAGCTGTCGAGCGTCAGGTCACGCCCGGCGCGGTCGAGCGCCAACAGCGTGATCTGGGCCGCGCTGTAGCCCATCTCGCCCAGGAAGTTGGGCGCGATGCCGAACCGCGCCTTGTACTTTCGCGCGAACTCCTGCACCGCCGGCCGCGGGTCGTCAGGGTAGGCGATCAACGACGGCGTCACCGCGTAGTAGCCCTCGCCGATGCCGCCCGGCGCTTCCGCGACCGCCGTGTCGTACGAGGCGAACTGGCCGAGGAAGGTCACGTCCCACCCCATCTTGTGCGCCGTCGACAGGATCAGCGTGGTGTCGCGCACGATGGTGCCGGTGGCGATCAGGTCGCACTTCGCCTCGCGCAGGCGCTGCAGGTAGGCGCTGAAATCGGTGTCGGTCGGCTTGTGCGCGGTCTGGCCGGCGAGCTCCATGCCCATCGCCTTGGTCTGCTCGACCACGCCGGCCAGCACGTCGCGGCCGAAATCGGTATCCTGATACATCGCGCAGATGCGCTTCTTGCCCTTGTTCTCGACGAAGTATTTGATCCCCGCGCGCATCTGGTCGTAGTACGAGGCGAACTGGCCGAACTTCAGCCGGTTGAACGGCTCATACATCGAGCGCGCGGCGGTCAGCGGGAACACGTTGGGCACGCCGTGTTCGAGCTGGGTCGGCATATTGGCGTTGTTCATCGGCGTGCCGCCGTTGTTCACCATGATGAACACGTCGTCGCGGTTCAGCATCTTGTTCATCGCCTGCACCGCGCGCGGCACCTGGTACTGATTGTCCTCGACGATGTATTTGATCTTGCGGCCGTGAACGCCGCCTTTCTCGTTGGCCTCGTCGAACGCCATGCGGATTGCCTGGCTGTTGTTCACGCCCTGGATGGCCGTCACGCCGGAAAGGTCGGTGATGGTGCCGATGACGATCTCGGTATCGGTGACGCCGCGCACGGGGTCGGCGGCGCGGGCGCTGCTCGCGAGCGCCGCGCCGCAGATCGCGGCTAGGAGCAGGGTCTTGAGCGCGGACCGGCGCGCGCCAGGTGGCTGGGTCGGCATCCTTGGAATTCTCCCTTCGCCGGCTGCCCCGGCATTCCTTGTTTCGACGCGCGAGCGGCGCCCGCACACGTCACGCTAGCCCGGGCGCGCGGCCCCTCCAAGCGCGCTTCCGCCGCCCGGTGCCCCGACCTACCCTGCGCGCCGAGCCGAATCGCGGAGCGAGCCATGCCAATCCCCACGAGCCCATCCGAGCGTGCCGCCGCGTTCTGCGCGCGTTACGGCCTGCGCGCGCCGATCCTGCAGGCGCCGATGGCCGGCGCCTGCCCCGCGCCGCTCGCCGCCGCGGTGGCCAACGCGGGCGGCATGGGCGGCCTCGGCGCGCTGACCAGCGACCCGGCCGCCATCGCCGCCTGGGTCGCGGCCTTCCGCGCCCAGAGCAACGGCGCGTTCCAGATCAATCTGTGGGTTCCCGACCCGCCGCCGGCGCGCGACCCGGCGGCCGAGGCGCGAGTGCGGGAGTTCCTCGGCCAGTGGGGGCCGCCGGTGCCGGAGACGGCGGGTGACGCCGTGCCGCTCGATTTCGCCACCCAGTGCGAGGCGCTGCTCGCCGCCGCGCCGCCCGTCGCCTCCTCCATCATGGGCCTGTTTCCGCCGGAGTTCGTGTCCGAGTTGGCCGAGCGCGGCATCGACTGGTTCGCCTGCGCCACCACCTTGGCCGAGGCGCTCGCCGCCGAGCGCGCGGGCGCCGCCGCCATCGTCGCGCAAGGCTTCGAGGCGGGTGGCCATCGCGGCGCGTTCGATGCAGCGACCGCCGAGCGCCAGGGCGTCGGCCTGTTCGCCCTGCTGCCCCGCCTCGCGGACCGCCTCTCGGTGCCGATCATCGCCACGGGAGGCATTGCCGACGGGCGCGGCGTCGCGGCCGCGCTCAACCTCGGCGCCAGCGCGGCACAGCTCGGCACCGCCTTCCTCCGCTGCCCCGAAGCCGCCACCAACTCCGCCTGGGCCGCGGCACTTGCCGATCTGGAGCCCGAGGCGACCTTGCCGACCCGCGCCTTCTCCGGCCGCCTCGGTCGCGCCGTCGCGACCGACTACGCGAGGGCGGCCGCCGATCCGACCGCTCCGCCGCCGGCGCCCTATCCGGTACAGCGCGGCCTCACCGGGCCGATGCGGCTTGCGGCGGGCAAGGCGGGCGACGTGCAGCGGATGCAGGTTTGGGCCGGCCAGTCAGCGGCACTCGGCCGCGCCGAGCCGGCCGGCGAGACGGTGGCGCGCGCGTGGGAGGAGGCGCGCCGCCTCCTCCCGTGAGCCGGCCTACTGCTTGACGGTGCCCTTCTCCGGGCTCGGCCGTCCGCTTTCCGCGTCCCTTCCCGCCGGCGTTTCCGTGCCGGCCGGCTCGGTTCCGGGCGTGGGGGTCATCCCGGTGTCGGCCGTCGCGGTCTCTGGGGCGGCGGCATCGGGGGTCGCCAGGCCGGATGCCGTGCTGCCCGACGTGCTGCTGCCCGGTGTGCTGCCGCTGGGTGTGCTGCTGCCCGGTGTCGCCGCGCCGGTCGTGGCACTCGTCGCGCTGCCGTCCTCCACCTCGACTTCGGTCCGGCGCACCGTATCTTTCACCGTCTCGGTCCGTTCGCTGGCGTCCTTGCGGACCACCACTTCCTCGCGCACCCGCGTGTCCTTGCCGATCACCGCCTCCTCCGAGCGCGCGGAGACCTCGATCGTGCGCTCGCGGAAAGGATCGTCCGTGTCGCTCACCGGCCGGTCGGCCGGGCGGCGATCCACGTTGACGCTTTCCTCGCGCAGCCGGACCTGCTCCTCGACCGGGCGCTCGACGACGTAAGTTCGCACCCGCACGCTGCCGCCGATCACTTCGCGCTTGCCGACGCGCAGCCTCTCCTCGGCGAGCGGGATGCGCTGCTCCCCAGCGCCCGTCGCCGCGTCGCTGGCCGTGCCGCGGGCTTGCATCCCGGTGGTGCCGAGCGCCCCGCCCGTGCCCGTCGAGGCGCCAGCCGTGCTGGCGACCGACGCGGATGGCGCGCCGACCGGTGCCGCGTCATCCCGCCCGCTCCAGGTGGCGCTTCCAGCGGTGCTCTCGTCGTAGCGGCCGGCCCAGCCCTCGTTTCGCCATTGGGTCACCTGGGCGTCGAAATCCAGCGGCTCGGTGCGTTCCAGCACGTCCACCGCGCGCGCCTGCATGTCGGCCGTCGGGCGCACCACCAGCATCGCATGGCCGCGCCGCAGCCCCTCGGCGTAAGAGTGCGTCTCCTCCTCCTCGGGCATGAACATGCGCTTGAGGGCGCCCCAGAACCCCTCGCTCCGCAGGTCCTCGTCGGCGCGCCAGCCGCCCTCCTTGGCGTCCAGCACGTCGATGTCGCTCGCCGGAATGCCCGCCGCCGTGAGTTCGTCGCGCGCGCTGCGCGCCCGGTCGTACGTCTCGTAGACCGCGACGAGCTGGCGATGCTCGCCGCTGCTGGAGGGATTGGTCTGCATGGTTCAGCCTCTCTCTTTCTGTTCGGTTTGCTGGTTGTCGTGGGGATGGTCTGGAGCGGCGACCCGCTCGACCCGCACGTCCTCGGTGCGAAGCCGGACGGTGTGCTGCTCCGTCCGCGTGCGCGCGTGCCGGGTCACCCTGACGAACTCCTTCAGGACGAGCCGCTTCTCGATGACGAGCTGTTCCTCGATCACCGGGACGATCAGGGTTTCGCCTTCCTCACGCACCGCCGGGGCGGTCGCGACGAAACGGTTGACCGGCACGCGCTCCACGGTCACGTCTTCGCTGCGAAGCGCCGCGTCGATGCGCTCGTCACGCTCGCGAACGAAGGTGTGCAGGCGCACGCGCTCGCCTGGCACGTCGCGCGTCTCGACCCGCGCCGCCTCCTCGAAGAGCGGCAGCCGCGTCTCCGCCTTGTCGGGCGGCGCAATGTCGGACGCATCCTCTGGCCGCTCGGGCATCCACTCTCGCCTTGTCGCCGTGGTGGCACACAAGACGAAACGGCTGCCCGGCCGGTTTGATGTTCCCGGCTAGTTGAGCAGCCGCCCGGCCCGGGTCGTCTGCCGCCGGTCGCGGCGGCGACCCCGATGCACGCATCGAGTTCGCGGCGCAGCGCCACCGCCTCCCCCACCGCCATCTCGACGAACACGCATCGATCCCCGCCGTCCGGCAGGCGCTGGCGCAGCCGCAGGAACACGGCGCCGGGCGCCGGGCGGACCGACACCCGATCCGCTTCGTTACTGGTCTCGACTGTCGGCGAAGAATCGAACATGCAGCGTGGCCCCCCCGGGTTATCCGTCCGGGTTAGCCGAGCCGGCTCGCGATAGCGAGGGAATTACCCGCTGACCGGCGCGAACCGGAACCCCTCGCCCCAACGCGTGACATGCCCCATCGAGGGCGAGGGGAAATGCGCCGTGCAGATCAGCGCCTCGGTGTCGCAATGCTGTTCGAGGAACTTGCGGCGCGTGACCGCCGATTGCGCCTGGTCGGTGTCGGCACGCATCGACATTTCCGGGTAGCGCGCCTGCAGCGGCGAGTGGATCAGGTCGCCGCTCATCACCGCGTGCCTCGCACCGCCGCCGATTCGCACCGCGAAATGGTCCGGCGTGTGCCCCGGCGTCGGCATCAGCCGCACCTCGTCGTTCAGCGCGTGGTCGCTTCGCACCAGGTCGGCGCGCTTGGCCTCGACGATCGGCAGCACGCTGTCGGCGATACATTCGATCGGGGTCTTGGCGTGCTGTTCGGTCCAGTAGGCCAGCTCGCGCTCGGAGAACACGTAGCGCGCCTTCGGGAAGGTCGGCACCCAGCGCCCGTTGTCCAGCCGCGTGTTCCAGCCGACGTGATCGACGTGCAGGTGGGTGCACATCACGAAGTCGATGTCCTCCACCGCCAATCCCTCGCGCGCCAAGCCGCGCATGTAGGCGTCGGACGACTTCATGTGCCAGAACGGCCGCCCGGGCCGCGGCTTGTGGTTGCCGACGCAACTATCGATCAGGATGGTGTGGCGCGGCGTCCGCACCACGTAGGACTGGATGCACAGCACGATCTGCTTGCTCGCCGCATCGTAGGCGCGGGCCTGCTCCAGCCAGGGGCGGTTCTCCTCCAGCACCTCCGGCGTCAGGCTCGGGAAGAAGGTCAGCGGATCGAACAGCGGGTCTTCCTGCTCGATGATCCGGTGGATCGTCGCTTCGCCGAAACTCAAACGAGTGGTCATGTGGCTCGCTCCCTCTCCGCGCGCGTCGCGCCCGGCGCCGATGGTGCGGGTGCCGCGCCCTCATGGTCAACGGCGGGGGGTCAACAGATCGGCGTGCTGAGCTCGTCGATCCGCTCCGGGCTCGCCCGCTCCAGCCCGAACACGTCGGAGAACTCGTCGAACAGCGGCCGGCCGCGCGGGATCACCGCCCGCATCTCGAGCGTGGTGCCGCAGCCCCGGCAGACGAGCAGGGCCCAGCAGTTGCGCCGGTCGCCCTTGTGGCCGCTCGGCTTGAGGCAGGCCGGGCAATGCACCGTCCAGGAATCGTCGCAGGAACCGTCGGTGGCCATCGCTCTCCGGTTGGGTGGAATGGACCCGCGTCGCAGCGTACGGCCCGACGGCCGCAGCGTCAAACGACGCCCGAAAGAACGATTTGACGACCGATTAATGAAAATCGTATGACATAAGTTTAATCGCTATGGTGTGATCGAGTCACTACCAACGGTCCGGAATAAACCAGAATGGTTCTAATCCAAGCGATCCAGTGGGGTGTGGTCTGGCTAGGCGCCGGGCTTCTCATCGTGCCCCTGTTCTGGGTCAACACCGTGGAGTGCCCCGAGGCCGACTAGACGGCGCCGAGCAGGGCAAGCCAGGTACGAATTCCGGATTGGAGGTGATCGGCCCGTCAAGGCGATCCCTACGGCGCGTGGCCGGCCCGATGGCCGGGTCCGGAAGGGCAGGGTGCCGGGCAGCCGGACGGGCGATGACCTGCCGCAGCGCCGCCTCGAGTTCGCCCGACCCGAGCGGCTTGCGCAATACCCTGGCCCGCCCGGCATCCCGCCACTCCTCCGCCACCTCGCCGTAGCCGGTCGCGAAGACGACCCGCGCGCCGCGCCGGGCCAGCGCCTCGGCGGCGGGGTAGGACGAGCTGCCGGCCAGGTTGACGTCGAGCACGGCGGCGTCGATCCGGTCCTCGGTCTCGACCAGCCGCAACGCCTCGCCAAGCGTGGCGGCCGGTCCGATCACCTCGTAGCCGAGCCGGCGCAGCGTTGCCTCGAACTCCATCGCGACCACCAACTCGTCCTCGACAACCAAAACCCGGGGAAGGTTTGGAGCCGTACCGTCGCCCCGGAGTCCCGCGTCGGACAGCTCCGGGACCAGCGCCGGCGCTCCCGCCGGCTCGGCGCCGCCGTCCGGCAGCAACCATTGCGCCGCGATGACGATCTCGCATCGCAGGCCTTCTGGCTGCCAGTCACGCCTCACCGTGCCGCCGAGTTGCGAGCCCACCGTCGCTTCGATGAGTTTCGTGCCGAACCCCGGCTGTCCGGCCGACGTAACCGGCGGGCCGCCGCTCTCCTCCCAGATCAGACGCAGCGCGCCGTCGGCCCGCACCGTCCAGCTCAGCTCGAGATGTCCGGAGGGACGCGACAGCGCGCCGAACTTGGCCGCGTTGGTGGCGAGCTCGTGCAGCACCATCGACACCGGCTGAACCGCACCCGGCGCCAGGACCACCGGCGGCCCGCCCAACTCCGCGCAGCGCGCGCCCAGGTAGGGGGCGAGCTCGGTCTCTGCCACCGACCGCAGTTCGGCGCCGACCCAATGCTCGTCGGCGAGCAGCGTATGCGCGTGGGCGAGGGCGGCGATGCGGCCTTCCACCGCCTCGGCGAAGCGGCGCGGGTCCTCGGCGCGGGTCAGCCGGATCAAGGAAAGCGCCACGGCGAGCACGTTCTTGGCGCGGTGATCGACCTCGCCCGCCAGCAAGGACTGCCGCTGCTCCGCCTCGCGCCGGGCCGTTACGTCACGCGCGATCGCGAGTTGCGCGATTCTGCCGTCGGGCAGCCGCAGCGGCGCGGCGTGCGCCTCCATTCGCCGCCGGCCGCCGCGCAGCCCCACAATTGCGAACTCCCAGCTCATCGCCTCGCCGGCGCAGACGCGGGCGTGGTTCGCCTGCCAGACGGCCAAGTCCTCCGGGGCGATCAGGCCGAACGCCGAGCGGCCCTCGACCTTGCCAGGCGATTCGGCCTCGACCATGCCGATCCCCGCCGGGTTCATCCGCAGCAAGGTGCCGTCCGGCGCCACCACCTTGATGCACTCCGGGGTGGTCTCGAACACCGCGCGCAACCGGGCCTCGCTGTCGGCGAGCGCCGCCTCCGTCGCCTTGCGCCCGCTGATGTCGACCAGCACGTTGAGCGCGCCGACGATCGCGCCGGCCGCGTCGCGCAGCGGCGTCGGGTAGGCGGCGAACGGCACGCGCGTGCCATCCGGCCGCTCGGCCACTGCCTCGCCGCCATGCACCGCGCGTTGTTCACGCACCGCCACCGCCATCGGGCACTCGTCATGGCGCATCGGGGCACCATCCGGCCAGAACAGCCGCCACGAGCCGCAGAACCGCGCGTCCCCGAGCACCGGCCGGCAACCCCAGAGCTCGGCCGCGGCTTCGTTGAAATACGTGATCCGCCCCGACAGATCCGTCGTGTAGACCGCCACGCCCAGTGCTTCGAGCAACGCGGGTTCCGGAGACTCGCACGCGTCGGGCGTCGTCACCTGCCTGCCGCCGAGCTCGCTCCGGAAGGTCCGCAGCGCGGCCCGCGCGGCGGCGGCCCAGCGCGACGGGGCGCGCGGCCGGGCTGGCGAAGCGTCTCGGGTGACGGCGTGGTTGGAATCCAACCGAGGATCCTTGATGGTCGCCGGCACGCCACGCCAGGACGGCGCAGCGTGCCTCGAAACGGAGGCGGCGGACTATAATCAAGACAACGCCGCGTCGGCACCCGCCGCGTAACACAAGGCGGTGACAGGGCGGCTTTCTCCAGGAACACTGCCAGCATCGACGGGGGAAGGAAACCGACAGATGCCATATACCGGGCCGCTCGCCGGCGCCAAGGTCATCGAGGCCTGCTCCAATCTCGCGGGACCGGTCACGGGCACCATCTTCGGCGACCTCGGCGCGGACGTGATCAAGATCGAGAAGCCGAACGGCGGCGACGACGCGCGCGGCTGGGCGCCACCCTACTGGAACGGCCACGGCGCGAGCTTCCAGGCGATCAACCGCAACAAGCGTTCGGTGACCCTCGACTTCAAGCGCCCCGAGCACGTCGCCGCGCTCAAGCGCCTCGTCGCGGAGGCCGACGTGTTCGTCCACAACATGCGCCCCGGCGCCGCCGAGACGCTCGGCCTCGGCGGGGCGGAGGCGCTGACGCTCAACCCGCGCCTGATCTACTGCGCGATCGGCGCCTACGGCTCGAAAGGCCCGTGGTCGGCCTGGAGCGCCTATGACGGGCTCGCTCAGGCGCTGTCCTCGCAGATGAACAGCAACGGCGAGCCCGACGGCGAGCCCCTGCTGGTGCCCGGCGGCATCGTCGACAAGGGCGCCGGCATGTTGGCGGCGATCGCCACGCTCGGCGCGCTGCTGCGCCGCGCGAGCACCGGCAAGGGCGCGGTCGTCGAGACCTCCCTGCTGGAGACCTCGCTGTTTTGGCGCGATGGCGGTTTTGCCAATTACCAGGCGACCGGCCGGGTGGCGCCGCGCGCCGGCAACGCCGCCGCGACCATCGTGCCCTACGGCGTGTTCTCCACCGGCACCGGGCCGATGATGATCGGCTGCGCCGGCGACGCGCTGTTCGCCGGCCTCGCCCGCCTGCTCGGCCGCCCCGAATGGATCGAGGACCCGCGCTTCGCCGGCAACCCCGCCCGCATCGCCAACCGCGACCTGCTGATCCCCCTGATCGAGTCGGTGCTCGCGACGCGCCCGCGCGACGAATGGGTGGAGTTGCTGGGCGGCAACCGCATCCCCTGTGCGCCCATCCTCGACGCCGCCGAGGCGTTGGCGCATCCGCAAAGCCAGGCGCTCGGCATCTTCCAGTCTCCGCCGGGGATGAATATGAAGCTGGTTTCCGCGCCCTGGACCATCGACGGCACCCGCCCGCCGATCCACCGCCCCGCGCCCGTGCTCGGGGAGGACAACGACGCCGTGCTCGGCGGGGCCTGACGGGAGGACGAACCATGGACCGCACACCCCCGCCCGTGTCGCTTGCCGCCGCGCTCGCTTTGCCACGCACGCTGGGGCGATCGGCCGAGGTATTCGTCGACGGCGATCTCGAAGTCCGGTTCGCGGCCCGCCCGACCGATGGGCCGCAGGTTCCGCATGAACGCGATGAACTCTATTTCGTCGCCGCCGGCACCGGCCGATACCGGGTCGAGGACAAGGTGACCGGGGTTGGCCCGGGCGACGTGCTCTTTTGCGCCGCGCACGTCGCGCATGGTTTCGAGGATATCTCGCGAGACTTTTCCGTGTGGGTGCTGTTCTACGGCCCCCGGAAGTAGCGATCGAGATAGCGGCGCGCTTGTGCTCCGAGTTCCGCGTCGGCGGCCACACGGGCGATGGCACGTATGATCCGCGACCCGGCAATCATGCCTCCTCGCAATAAGTACTAGGCCGAACGGCTGCCGGTCCTGGCCTTCTGAATGAGCGCCATCATCAAAGGCCGCTGGTATGCTCGGTGGCGGAAGTGGTCTTCGCCGCTTCCCTGACGCATCCAGCCCGCGACGGCCGCAACCTGCTTGGCTCCGGGAGACAATCAATGACATTGCACATCCGCGACACCACGACTGGTCCGGTCGTTCTCGGTCCCAACAGCAAGCACCTGACCAGCATTTCCAGCACGGGCGCCGTGATCTCGACGGGGATCGGGGTCGATGGCATCGACGGACCGGCCACGAACCCGTGGCCGATCGAGAACGACGGCACGATCACCGCGTCGGGCGGGCTTGGCATCTCGCTCGCGGCCGGCGGCACTGTCGGCAATGGCCCCGGCGCGCTCATCTCAGGCGGCATCGCCGGCATCCTGATCAACGGCGCAGGCGGAACGGTCGCCAACGCGGGCACTGTCGACGGCGTGGGCATCGGCAGTACTGTCGTCAACTCCACGTTGGTGATCTCGGGCGACGGAATCGCATTCGCCGCCGGCGGCAGCGTGACAAACGCCGCCGGCGGGTCGATCTCCGCCGGCGGCGCGATCCACGTGGGCGACGCGTCCGGGTCCGGCGTCTTCATCACCGGCGGTCCGGGCAGCGTCACGAACCACGGAAACATCAGCGCGACGGCCTATGGGGTGGCGCTGGACGGCGGCGGTTCCGTCACCAATACGGCCTCGATCCAGGGCGGCGAAGACGGCGTCAAGATAAACGGGCTCGTCGGCACAGTCACGAACTCGGGCAGCATCGTGGCGACCGTGGACGACGGGGTTGGCCTGTTCAATGGCGGCGACGTGAAGAATCTCGCGGGTGGGTCGATCAAGTCGGGCCCCGGATTTGCGCCGGACTTCTCGGCGGCGGGCGTCTTCATCGATGGCGCTTCCGGCACGGTCGAGAATAGCGGCAGCATCGAGGGCACGAAGAATGGCGCCCTCCTCACGTTTGGCGGGAGCGTCACGAACAGTTCGGGAGCGTCCATCTCGGGAGGCGTCACCGCCGGAGTCTTTTTCGGAGCCAGAGCCGGAGGCGAAGCCGGAACCCTGGACAACGCCGGCAGCATCAGCGGCGGTGGCACCGGCGCCGACCTCGAAGCGGGCGGCCTCGTCACCAATGCCGCAGGCGGGTTGATCTCAGGTACGGGATTCGGCGTCTTCGTCGGCGGCGCCGCCGGAACGGTCGTCAACGCCGGCACGCTCGCGGGCGGCGCCTATGCGCTCAAATTCGCCGGCGGCGGCACCAATACGCTCGTGGTCGAGCCGGGTGCCGTGTTTGCCGGCGCCGTCGGCGGATCGACGGCGGCGGGTGCCAGCAACACCTTGGAACTGGCGCCGGGGGTCGGCTCGATCGGCGGCATCGGCACCGGTTCGTTCAACAACTTCCAGAACTCTCGCGGTCGACGCCGGCAGCACCCCGACGCTGAATGGCTCCAACATCGTCCCGACCGTCCTGGATGACGGGACCGCCCAGATTGCCGGGTCGCTTGACGTGACGGCGGCGATCGATCCTGCCAGCGCCGGAGTCTTCCAGCTCGGCGGCGGCGCCACGATGGAGGTCGCGGCCGCGCTTGGCGCGAACACGACAATGCGTTTCCTGGCCCCCAGCGAGCTTGCGATCGACGATGCGGGATTGTTCGGCATCAATGTCGGCAATCCGCTCGCCTACGCGGGACCGCAGCTCGCCAACTTCGGTGCGGGCGATACGATCGACCTCAAGAGCTTTGCGTTCGCGAACGTGACGCTCAGCCCACTCACTCCGACGGGCGTGTTGCAGGTCTCGAACAGCGCCTCGCAGGTGGCCGACCTGGCGTTCAAGGGCTCCAGCCCCGGCCCGGGCCAGTTGATCGCCAGTTCGGACCACGGGACCGGCACTCTGTTGACGTTCGCCGCCTGAGCTTGCCCGCCGAACCGCTACTCCGGCAGTCCGCCGAGCCTCAGCCCCTCGGCGAACCGAGCCAGGTCCGCGGGCCGCAGCAGGGGCGAGCGCCGAATCGCCTCGCTGATGCAGAAATCCGGCTCCAGTGCCAGCAGCCGCGCGCGTGCCTCGGCCGCCTCCGCGCCGCGACCGAGATGGCCCAATGCCGAAAGCAGCACCTTCCAGCTCGACGAGAAGCCGGGCTTGAGCTGAACGGTGAGCCGGCCCAGCAGGCAAGCTCGGTCGTACTCGCCGAGCGCCAGATGCGGCTGCATCATGGCCATGTCGAAGAAGAAGGCGTGCGGGTCGAACGGCGAGAGACGGCGCGCCCGCTCGATGCGGCGGATCGCCTCGATGTGCTCGCCGCGATAGCAATACGCCAAGCCCGACATCATCCAGGCCAGGGGCAGCGCTGGATTGAGCGCCAGCGCTCGCTCATGCAGCACCAGGGCCTCGTCCGCCTGCCGATCGAGGAAGCTCCGCACGTGGCCGGCGATGGTCAGCGCGCGCGCATCCGACGGGTCGAGCGTCACCGCGCGCTCGGCCAGGGCCCCGGCTTTCGCCATCGCCGCTCCGGCGTCCCCGTCCCAGCCCTGGCCGACCGCGAGGACGTGCCAGTAGGCCGACCAAGCGTGTGCCGGCACGTTTTCGGGGGCGAGCCTCACCGCCTCGGCGAGCATCCTGCCGGCGCGCTCGAAGGCGTCGCGCTCGAGGCGCAGGATGCCGGGGATGGCGGCGAGGGTGAGATCGTGCGCGGTTGGCGTCCGGGTCGCGCGAGAAGCGGCCCTGGCGCCCTCGCGCAATAGCAGCTCCGGCTCGACTTGGGCCGCGGTTTCCGCGGCGATCTCATCCTGTAGGGCCAGCAGGTCCGTCGCCGCGTGGTCGAAATTGCGCGCCCACGCCACCTCTCCGCCGGCGCGCATGTCCTGCACGCGCAGCGCGACGCGAACCTGCTTCCCGGCAAGCCGCACCATGCCGTCCAGCAAATATTCGGCATCCACCGAGGCGGGGTCGCGGTGCGCCGTCTCCCATAGCGTCGAGGGGGACAGGCACCCGATCCATCGGAAACGCGACAACGCGGCGGCGATCTCGTGTCCCAGGCCGTCGGCCAGCGCGCGATCCTCCGGCGTGCCGTCCTCCAGGCCCAGCACCCGCAGCGGCCGCACCCCGAGCCGCACGGCACGCTCCGTCGGGGCGACCGGCGAGGCAGGGGGAGTGAGCGACGCCTGCTCGGCTTCCAACCAGGCGTCGAAGGCGGGATCGAGCCCGCCGAGATCCTCCAGCAGCACGCCGCCGGTCGCGCCGGCCTCGCGCAGGTCGATCCACACCGCTAGGTCGGTCAGGCGCAGCTGCTCGCGATCCGCCTCCATGATGCCGGGGCCGAGCGGTTGCAGCAGTCCCTGCAGCTCGTGGATGCACTGCCGCAGTGAGCCGCGCGCCTGCTCGCGTTCCCGCCGGCTCCACAGCAGGGCGGTGATGCGGGCGCGCGTCACAGGCTTCGGCGCTGCGAGCGCCAGTATCGCCAGCACCGCCCGCGCCTTGCGGGTTCGCGGTAGGAGACTGCTCCCGTGCGCGTCCACCGCCTGCATCGAGCCGATCAGGTGCAGCCATAGGCGAGGCCCCGCCTGCCGATGGAGCGCGAGGGACATGAATCGCTCCTGTATGCCGGTCACAAACTAGTGACAACATCCCGGCACGGCAAGCAGAGGTTGTCAGGAAAATAGTCCTTGACCGCTGCGGAAAATCCTCCTAGATGTTGGGAGGTCAACGGGCGAATTGCGCTTGATTGACGTTTTCCTCCCGTTTTTGTCGGATCCGCCAACGGCCCGGCTCGCACCTGCGAGCCGGGCCGTTGGCATTTTGGCAATCAGGAGGGGTCATGCTGACAGCGATCACACAGGTCCAGACAGGAGTTTCAAAATGAACCAGTCCGCTCTCCCGCCCGTCGCCCGCCCCGAGATCGCCGATGCCGGCCGCATCCGCCTCGGCGCCGGCGCCAGGATCCTGCCGTCGGCCCCGCCGGCTTCGGTGAAGAACTCCGGCCGCATCCGCCTCGGCGCCGGCGCCCGGCGCGCCTACAAGGCGGGCTGATCCTCGGGCGAACCTCGCGGCCGGCGTGCTCCCTCCGTCAGGCCGCGAGGTCGCTATCGTTTCCCTGCTCGCCCCAGTCGCCCGAAAAACGGGACCAAAGCCATGCTCTCGCCAGACATTTCAGCTCCCGGCGTGCGTTTTCATCGCCTGATCGCCGCCGCCCGTCCGCCCGTCCGCGCCGACCGCTCGGCCGCCGGCACCCTGCCGACCCGCGCCACCCGCTATTGCGATGCCGTGACCTCCGCCGCCGGCTTCGGCTGGCACGTCTTTTCGCCGATGGATCTGTCCCTTTACTGGGATGGCGAGGCGGTGTTCTGGAGCTATCCCGAGGCCGGCGAATGGCTGCCGCTCGGCGCCGCGCAATTCCCGCATTTCGCGGGCGATTTCGACGGCTTCGCGCCGCCCGAGGCGCAGGGCTGCTCGCCCCCGTTCCTCACCGCGCTGCCCGAGCCCGGTGTCGTGCAGATCTGGACCGGCCTGATCGCCCGCAGCGCGCCGGGCTGGAGTCTGCTGATCCGCGCTCCGGCCAACCTGCCGTCGGTGCCTGGCGTGTCCCTCTATGAGGGCATCGTCGAGACCGACCGCTGGTTCGGGCCGCTCTTCACAAACCTGCGGCTCACCCGGACCCACACCCCGATCGTGCTCGACGCCGACGTGCCGCTCGCCCAGATCCAGCCGCTGCCCCGCGCCGCCTATGCCGAGCAGACGCTCGACGCCACCACCCTGCTCGACACGCTCGCCCCGGAGGACTGGGCCGACTACGTGGACGCTATCGTCCACCCCAACGACGACCCCGATCGAAAGCCGGGCAGTTACGCCGTCGCGGCCCGCAAGCGCCGTCGTGGCGAATGCCCGTTCAGCGGCCGGCACCTGGGGGCCGGAGCGGCGGCGCAATGAACTTCGCCCCGCATAGGACGGAAGTCATTCCGCCAAGCGACAGTGCTGGGGAGGGAAAATGGTCAGACCGGCCGCAGCCGCGGGCTGCCGCCGAGACGGCCGGTACGGAACAGGAAATCCACCACGTCGCCGAGCCCTGGGGCGTCGCGCAGCTTCAGCACGCTCGAGAGGCCCCAGATCTCCTCCACCGCGTCGGCCGCGCCGATCAGCGTCTGGTCGGTGCCCGTCACCAGCATGACGGGCAGGGCCGGGTCGTGCATCGCCACGGTCTTCATCACGTGGCAGCCGTCCTGGCCGCCGCCGTCGAGCTCGCAGATCACCGCCATCGGCTGCTTGGTCTCGAGCAGCGTGCTCAGATCGGCGCCGCTGCCGACGCGCTCCATTGGCAGGCTGAGGAATTCGCAGATGTAGGAGACCGTACGCGACAGGCGCGGGCGGTCTTCCACCACCAGTACCGAGCTGGCCCCGACCGGCGGGCCGCTCGGTGGCTTCGATCGGCGTGGTCTCACGCTCTAGCATCATCACCGTCCCCATCCGCCGCCGCTCCCCTTGTTCCCGCGTGCGTTTCGATGGCGACAGTCTTGCCGGGAATGACCCTGCACAAGAAGAGACGGGCCGGTGAGTACGCCGTGATGTTTCGTGATTTTCCCGTTAGTCGCGCCCCTGGTCACGCTTCGTTAACCGGCGCGGAAGGAAAAGATTGTCTGATCCGGGGTCTTCCGCTACTGCCAGCCCGCGCCGGCCGCCGCCAGGAGGTCTCCGGTCGCACCCCTGTGGAGATCAGCTTGAGTCCCGACCTCGCGCTGCGGCACATGCCCGATGTGCGGCACTTCAAATACGGCGCTCCCGCCCTTCGCGGCTGGACCCCGCGCCTGCATGAGCGGTTCGGCTACAGCACCCCCGACGACTGGTACGAGGCGACGCTGTTCCACCTGATCGGTCCCGACACCGATTGGCTGGACGTGGGTTGCGGGCGTCGCGTGTTCCCGTCCAACCCGGAGGGCGCGCGCCATCTGGCCGCGACCTGCCGTCTCCTGGTCGGCATCGACCCGAGCGAAAACATCCACGAAAACCAGATCGTGCACGAGCGCGCCCAGTGCATGTTGCAGGACTACCGCGCAGACCGCCAGTTCGACCTCGTCACGATGCGGATGGTCGCCGAGCACATCGAGGATCCCGCCGAGGCGATGGCCGCCCTGTCCCGCCTGGTCCGTCCGGGTGGTGTCGCGGTGATCTACACGGTCGCCAAGTTCTCCCCGGTGTCCCTGGTCGCCGCCGTGACGCCCATGCCGGTGCATCACCTCCTCAAGCGCGTGCTGTGGGGCGGGGCCGAGGAGGACACGTTCCCGGTCGCCTACCGGATGAACACGCGCCGCGACTTGCGCTCGCTGTTCCGCCAGGCGGGCTTTCGCGAGGAGAGCTTCGCCTATCTCGACGATTGCCGCGCGCTCAGCCGCTGGCAGTCCCTCGCCACCGCCGAACTCGCGCTGTGGAAGGCGCTGCGCGCGGTCGGGCTGCGCTATCCCGAGGGCTGCCTGCTCGGCGTCTACCGCAAGGAACGCTGACTCAGTCGGCCCAGATTCAGTCGGCCCAGATCTGGTTGACCTCGTCTCCGAGCCGGTCGTGGCGCGCGCCGTAGACGTGGATCGACAGCGCCTCCTCGACGCCAAGGTTGGCCAACCGATGGATCGCGCCGGGGTCGGCGGGCGAATGGCCGATATCGCCCTCGCGGCGCGGCACACAGCCGAACGGCCTGGCGGCGCCATCCGGCGCGAAGAAGGTCTCGGTCATCCATCCCCGATGAACGCCGAACACGCACCACGTGCGATGCGCGTGCACCGGGGACATCTGGCCCGGCCGCCACACCAGCGCCAGGACCGAATGGCCGTCGCCGGCGTGCAGCAGGTGCCGCGTGTAGCGGTCTCGCGCGCAAGGACAATCGACGCCTTCGAGCAGTTGGCGCAGGCCGAGATAGGGCGCCAGCGCGGCGGCCACGAGGCGGTCGCGGTCATCCGGCGCGCCGGCCGCCGCATGGGCAACATCGTGCAGCATCCGCCGCAGCGAGGATCCGAAATATGCGCCGGCGGCTGATGCCGGCCCGGCTGCCGGCGAAATGAACCGATGCGATCCTGAACGGTCGGACATCGCGAGCCCCCGATCATCAGTCGCGCCAGCATCGCATTTTGCAATGCCTACTCGTCAACTATGAAATAGCGCGGCTCGATCACCGCTTCGTCAGACGCCTGCCCGCGCGACGCCGGCCGCCGCCTGGGCTCGCCAGTCCGTCGAGGGAGGAATTCTCCAGTACCTCGGCGACCGCGTCGCGCGCCTGCCGCATCAGGCCCTTCAGCGGGCAAAGCGCCATCTCCTCGCAATCGGTGCAGGGGCCGAACCGGCTGCGGCTGGCGCATGGCGTGAGCGCCAGCGGGCCGTCGATGCAGCGGAGGATGTCGGCCACCGAGATATCGCGGGCCGGCCGGCCCAATCGGTGTCCGCCGCCCGGCCCCCGCCGGCTCTCCACCAGCCCCATGTCGCGCAATTCGACCAGGATCGCTTCGAGGAACTTGCGCGGAATGCCCTGGCGCTCGGCGATCTCGGAGGCCGAGATCCAGGCGCTCCCCGCCTCGTTGCGCGCCAGCATCGCCGCCGCTCGGACCGCATATTTCGCCCTGCTCGACATCATGCTGCCGTTCCACTTCCCGTCCTCATCATTGTGTCATCCGAGCCGATTCCTGTTGACGGCGTCGAGCCGCGCCGCGCAGTTTCCTACTGCTTCAGTATGGAATTGGCTTTGTACACCGTGGAGAGCCCGATGCCCATCGCCTCCTACCCGGTCAAGCGCGCCTCTATCCCTGACGGACGTTCCGCGTTTCCCGTCGCCATCATTGGCGGCGGTTTCGCCGGCGTGATGACCGCGATCCACCTGCTGCGCGTGCTGCCCGCCTCGAGCGCGATCGTGCTGTTCGAGCGCGCCGGGCGGCTCGGGCGGGGCGCGGCCTATGGCACAAACCTTCCCTGTCATCTGCTGAACGTCCCCGCCGC
Organism: uncultured Alphaproteobacteria bacterium; assembly: GCA_963795435.1. Classification (GTDB taxonomy): domain Bacteria; phylum Pseudomonadota; class Alphaproteobacteria; order Acetobacterales; family Acetobacteraceae; genus JAFKFI01. The sequence goes on along the minus strand of CAWCHV010000001.1, from coordinate 233,709 downwards.
GCGCATGAGCGCCTTCCCCGATGCGCCGGCCGATTTCACGGACTGGCTCTCCCGCGTCGGGATGGAGCCGAGCTGCGCCGCGACCGATACCGGGCTGTTCGCCCCGCGCGCAGTCTACGGCGACTATATCGATTCGCTCGCGCGGGCGGCGCTGCGTTCCGGCCGGCTTATACCAAGGCTTCGAGATTGTGACTCGAGGGGCTTCCCCGACGCGGCGGCGTTCTGATTTAAGACGGCGAACGCAGGAGTTCGCCATGCCGATCCCGCTTCGGGCCGATTTTGATGCGTCGCAGCTGCGGTCCGCTGCCCGCCGGAGCAAGGACGGTCCGCAGGCGCGGCGATTGCTGGCGTTGGCGGCGATCTACGATGGTGCGAGCCGCACGGAGGCGGCCCGGATCGGCGGTGTGACGTTGCAGATCGTGCGCGACTGGGTGGTCAAGCTCAACACCCATGGCCCGGACGGCCTGGTCGATCGCAAGGCGCCCGGTCAGCCGTCGCGGCTGAACGACAGGCACCGCGCGGCGCTGGCCGAGATGATCGAGAGCGGGCCGATCCCCGCGATTCATGGCGTGGTGCGTTGGCGCATCATCGACCTGTGCCAATGGGTCTGGGACGAGTTCCAGGTCACCATCGCCAAGCAGACGCTCGGCCGCGAGCTGCGCGCGATGGGGTATCGCAAGCTGTCCGCGCGTCCGCGTCATCACGCGCAGGCCGAGGGCGCCATCGAGGCTTTTAAAAAAGCTTCCCCGCGCAGCTGGACGCGATCGCGCGCCAGAAGGGCGTCGCTCCCGGCGATGTAGAGATCTGGTTCGGCGATGAAGCGCGCATCGGTCAGAAAAACAAGATCACGCGACGCTGGGCGAAACGCGGCACCCGGCCATCCGCCCCACACGACCAGCGCACGGCCTCGACCTACATCTTCGGTGCCATCTGCCCCAAAGAGGGCAAGAGCGTCGGCCTGATCCTGCCCTGGTGCAACACCGAGGCGATGGGCCTGCATCTGGCGGCGATCTCGGCGCAGGTCGCGCCCGGACGGCACGCGGCGCTTCTTGTCGATCAAGCCGGATGGCACACGTCCGAGAAGCTCGTCGTGCCCGACAACCTCACAATCGTGTCGCTGCCCGCCAAATGCCCAGAGCTGAACCCGCAAGAGAACGTGTGGGAGTTCATGCGCGACAACTGGCTCTCCAACCGAGTGTTCACCTGCTACGACAACCTGGTCGACCATTGCTGCGACGCCTGGAACAAACTCGTCGATCAACCTTGGAGAATCATGTCCCTTGGGCTGCGAGACTGGGCGCATGGGTACTGAATCAGAGAGTCCTGGTATTACTGTCGTCCCCGCGGCCGTCACCGACCTCTGGCCGGAGCGTGGCGGTTTCCGCCTGGCCGTTGCCGGCGGCCGTGCGATCCGCGCCGCGCAGGTGGTGCTGGCGCTTGGTAATCTCGGCGCGGGCGAGGCCTCCGGCTCGGGGCACATGCGCGATCCGTGGTCCCCGGCCGCGCTCGCGCCGTTCGATGCAACCTCGGACCGGCCGGTGGTGATCGTCGGCACCGGACTGCAGCATGATCGACCTGGCGCTTGGCCTGCGCGCGCGGGGCTTTCCGGGCCGAATCGTCGCGATCTCCCGGCGCGGTCTGGTGCCGCGACGCCATCGGCCGGGCGCGGCATGGCCCACGCCCGACTTCACCGCCGCCGAGCGAAGCTCTGTCCTGGCCCTGCTCCGCCGCGTGCGAACCGAGATCGCCGCCGCCGCGTCGATCGACATTGGCTGGCGCGGCGTGATCGACGGCCTGCGCCCCGCCGTGCAATCCCTCTGGCAAGGCCTGCCTCTCGTGGAGCGCCGGCGCTTCCTGCGCCATCTGCGCCCGTGGTGGGACATCCACCGGCACCGGATACCGGCACCGGCCGCCGACACGATCGCGGCGATGCGGGAGGGGGGAATGCTCCAGGTCCATGCCGGCTCGGTGTTGTTCGTGGAGCCGACGGTTGACGGTGCCCGCGTCACTTGGCGCCCACGCGGTACGTCACGGCCCGCGCGGATAGATGCCGTCCGGGTGATCGAGGCCACTGGCACCCCGGACGTCGCCGCCGTGATGGACCCGCTGCTCCGTGCGCTGCGGCGACGCGGCCTCGCGCGCTTGGACCGGCTCGGTCTCGGCCTCGACGTGAACGGCTCGCTCGAACTCATCGACGCCGTCGGCCAAGCCAACCCGGCGATCCACGCGCTCGGCCCGATCGTGCGCGGCGTGCTGTGGGAGTGCACCGCCGTCCCGGAATTGCGTTTGCAGGCGGTCGCCGTGGCGCGGCTCGTCGCCGAGGCGCTCCAGCCGGCCGACGCCTAAGCCGCTGGGGATTGCTGACGCACCAGCTTCGACACCTGGCTGATCTCGTCGTGCGGTGCCGCGGCCACTACGGCGTAGCCCAGGCCGCCAGCGATCCAGGCCGCGCCGTTCACCGCGCCGCCCATCCGCTGCGGCTCGGGTGTCGCGAGGTCCGGTGCCATCGGACGCATCACGACCGATAGCCGCTGGCCCTGCGGGTTGTCGTACATGAACAGCGCCGCGGCGCCGCCACGCTCGGTGGCCAGCAGTCGGCCGCCCAGCAGGCGCCAGCCCGCCGCGCCGAGGTCGGGCGGCGCGACGTGGCGGTTGAGCCGGTTTGAGAGCCATTGCGTGAGATGCTCGCGCTCCGCCGCGCCGACCTCGATCGGATGACGCTTGTCCACCGAGTAGACCGCGTGGGTCGCGAATGCCTCCTGCTCGAGCACCGACAGCGCCGCGGCTTGCCGATCCGCCGGTCCGCCCCGCAGCATCCAACCCGCCGCACCCCCCAGGCCGAGCGCCAGGACCATCGCCGCCGCCGCTCCCCCGATCGCCCAGGGCAGCCGCCGCCGCCGCATCCTGGTCTCCACGATCCGCAGGAGATCGAGGTTGGGGGCCGGGGGCGCGGGTTCCGCGAAGGCGGCGCGCAGTTCCTCCCGCTGGGTCTGCCAGGCGCGCACCCGCGCCGCCGCCTCAGGCTCGTCCGCCAGCCATGTTGCGACCTCATCCCGCCGCTCCGGCGCCAATTGCCCATCGACGTATGCGTGCAGCTCCTCCTCCGGGACCGCGCCGCGCCCCTCCGGGGCCGTCGGGGCAGTCATTTGACCCTCCGTAGCGGGATGGCCGGTTCTCCTTCGGTGATCCGGCGCAGCCGCTCGCGGGCGCGCGACAGGCGGGACATCACGGTGCCGATCGGAACGTCGAGCACCCGCGCCGCCTCCGAGTAGGACAGATCCTCCACCGAGACCAGCAGCAGCACCGCGCGCTGGTCCTCCGGCAACTCGCCGACCGCGCGCACGAGGTCTTTCCAGCGCAGATGGTCTTCCTGGCCGGGTGCGTGGCCGAGTGTCGCCTCGTGCCATCCGTCCAGCCTTTCGGTGCCGGACCGTACGCGGGCGCGGCGGGTGCGGCTCACGAACAGATTGTGCATGATGGTGAACAGCCATGGACGCAGCTCCGCGTCGGTCCGCCGCGTATGCAGCCGGTCCAGCGCCCGCAACAGGCAGTCATGCACCAGATCGTCGGCCTCCTGACGATCGCGCAGCAACGCCCAGGCGTAGCGCCGCAGCGCCGGAATGCAGGCCTCCATGCCGGCCATCGCGCTGGGTCCCGCCATCCTGTCCGTTCCGCTCTCCCGCAGAGACGTGCCCCGGCCCGGTTTATTCCCTTTCACCTCGGCGCGGGATGAAATCGGCGGATCTGCGGAATAGGCCGCTGACGAGTGCGTCCGTATGACCAGTTCACTCGGGGGGAGGGCATTCGCCGTGATCGCAAGCTGCGCTTACCTGTGCCGGGCCGTGGGCGCCGCCGCGCTCCTGCTCGGCCTCCCCGCAACCCCGGCGCACGCCGTCATCCTGTTCCAGGAAACCTCCCTGGTGTCGGACGGCTTCGTCCCGGCGAACACGGTCGACCCCGATCTGATCAACCCGTGGGGCGTCTCCTTCAGTCCGACCAGTCCGTTCTGGGTCTCCGACAACGGCGCCGGCGTCGCGACGCTCTACAATGGGGCAGGCGGCAAGATCGACATCAATCCGCCGGCTGGGAACGTCATCGTTCCGCCGCCGCGCGGCCAGACCTTCACCTCCGCCCCGACCGGCCAGGTGTTCAACGGCACCAGCGACGGCTTCGTGCTGCCAGATGGCAAACCCGCCAACTTCATCTTCGTCACCGAGGACGGCACGATCTCGGGTTGGAACCGCGCCGCAGGCACCACCGCGCAACTCGTGATCGACAATTCCAAGACCGGTCCCGGCGCGGTCTACAAGGGCCTCGCCATCGACAACGCGGGCGGCCACATCTTCGCCACGAATTTCCGCGCCGGCGTGGTCGAGGAGTATAATTCGAGCTTTGGCCTGGTGAAGACGTTCACCGACGCCACACTGCCGGCCGGCTACGCGCCCTTCAATGCGCGCGTGCTGAACGGTCAGCTGTACGTCACCTTCGCTCTGCAGAACGCCGCCAAGCACGACGACATTGCCGGGCAGGGCCATGGCTTCCTCGACGTGTTCGATCTCAACGGCAATTTCGTCAAACGCCTGATCTCAATGGGAGACCTGAACTCGCCTTGGGGCCTGGAGATCGCTCCGTCGAATTTCGGCCAGTTGTCCGGCTCGCTGCTGGTCGGGAATTTCGGCAACGGGATAATCGGAGCCTATGACAAGACAACCGGCGCCTTCCTGGGCGTACTGCGAGACACCCACTTCAATCCGCTTCGCTTCGGCGATCTCTGGGATCTGACCCTCGGCAACGGCGCCGCGGGCGGCAATCTCGACACGCTCTACTTCACCGCCGGAGTCCTGAACGAAGCACACGGCCTGTTCGGCAGCATCACCGCGCTCAACGTGCCCGAGCCCGCCACCGCCCTCATCCTGCTCGCCGGACTGGGCGGCCTCGCCATCGCCCGTCGCCGAGCCTGACCTCGTCCCTCTCTCCCCCGCTCGGGGGAGAGGGCCGGGGTGAGGGGGCCAGGTATTTCGCGCAAACCTACCTAAGCCCGCTCCAGCGCCACCTGCCAGCTACACTTCCCCGACGTAAGCACGCCCTCGATCGTCTCCTTGCCGCCGGCGTCCTCTCGCGCGTGGCCGGTGAAGCTGATCGACAGCACCTGATGCCCGCCGCCCGGGCGCGTCAGCGTTCCGCTGAGCGTGTCCTTCTCGACCTTGCCGTCGATCACCGTCGTCGACCCGAACGGGTCAAACGCGAAAGTGCCGCCGCCCACCCGCATCAGCCCATGCCGCTCCGGCCCGCAGGATGCATCATTGGGGCGCACCGTGCCGCCCCAGCGCCCCTCGAACCCGCTCAGCGCCAGCACCTTGCCGCTGCCGATCGTCTCCGAGGCGCGCTTCGGCAATTCGTTGATGCCGCACCCCGCGATCAGGAGCGGCAGCAGGATGGCCGCAAGCCGGGGCAGGGCCGCGTCAGCCCCGCATGCCGGCCGGCGGGTCGCAAACCTGGGTGCCCATGTCGGCCGGGACGGAGACTTCGAGGATCTCCAGGTCCGGCGACATGCCGACCTCGTTGTGCTTCAGCCCACCCGGAATGAACAGCGATTCGCCGGCCCTGAGGCGGATCTTGCGGCCGTCCTCGAACTCGAGATCGACCCAGCCCTTGATCCCGTACACGAACTGACTGTCGCAGACATGATAGTGCCAGCCGGTGTCCTTCATCTCGCCGGTGGCGACCGTCACCTGCGCCCGCATCCGCCCTTGGCTCGCCTTGGTCACGCCAAGGTCGCGATATTTGAAGAAGTCACGGCGCCCCGCTACGAACGGAGCGGTCTCCGGCGTAGTGTGGGCCAGCTCGGTGCCCGGATTGACGAGGGTGGATTTCTCCGAGGTCGCTGCATCCGACATGTCTCAACTCCCGGCTTGTGGTTTCTGGACATCCGCGTCGTTGCCCGACGCTAACACCGGAGCCCGTCGCCGGACCAGCCGTGCGGGTCGCGGGCAGAAACTCAGAAAGAATTCCTAAAAAGCGCTTGCCCAAACCGCCCCAGAAAATCGTAGAAATTCGGCGATGATGGCGAAGTGTGCGCAGCGCGGTCATCGAACTCCCCGGACAAAATTCCCATGCCGAGCCCACCCCGCCAGCCGTCGAGCGACGCGGGGCAGGGGGTCGCGCGCACGCTGAACGAATGGGCCGAGCACGCACTCGACCCGCTCGGGCAGAAGCCGGCCGCCCATCACCGCCTGCTGCTCGCCGAACTGGAGGCGTTGAGCCGGGGCGAGGCCGATCGGCTCATGGTGCTAATGCCGCCAGGCTCGGCGAAATCTACCTATGCCTCCGTAGTGTTCCCCGCCTGGTGGTTCACCCGGCATCCGGCCAGCAACGTCATCGCCGCCTCGCACACCGCCGATCTCGCAGAGCATTTCGGCCGCCGGGTCCGCAATCTCATCGCCGAGCACGCCGCCGACCTCGGTTACGGCCTCGCCTCCGACAACCGCGCCGCCGCCCGCTGGCAGACCACCGGACGCGGTACCTATTTCGCCGCCGGTGTGCGCGGCCCGATCACCGGCCTCCGCGCCGACCTCGCCATCATCGACGACCCGGTGAAATCGCACGCCGAGGCCGATAGCCCGATATTCCGCGAGAACATGTGGAATTGGTTCCGCGCCGACCTCGCGACCCGCCTCAAGCCCGGCGGCCGGATCGTGCTCATCATGACCCGCTGGCATGAGGACGACCTCGGCGGCCGCCTGCTCGCACAGAACCCGGCCGAGTGGCGCCTGCTCCGCTTGCCTGCGCTCGCCGAGGAAAACGACCCACTCGGCCGTCCCGAAGGCGCGCCACTTTGGCCGGACTGGGAGAGCGCCGCCGTGCTTGCCCGCAAGCGCGAGACGGTGGGCGACCGCGTGTGGTCGGCCCTGTTCCAGCAGACCCCGCGCCCGCCCGCCGGCAGCCTGTTCCGCGTGAACGACATCGCAGTGCTCGACGAGGTTCCCGCCAGTGCCGGCCGGGTCGTTCGCGCCTGGGACCTCGCGGCCACGTCGGAGAACGGCAGCAACGACCCGGACTGGACGGTCGGCCTCAAGCTGCAGCGCGACCTCGCCGGTCGCTTCATCGTGCTTGATGTCGTTCGGCTGCGGGGCAGTTTCGGCGCGGTCCAGAACGCCATCGCCCGCGCCGCCGAGCTCGACGGCAAGACCGTGACGATCGGCCTCCCCGAAGATCCCGGCGCCGGCGGCAAGAACAGCGTCTCGGCGCTCGCCGCCACGCTGGCCGGCCACCGCATCGCCAGCTCCCGTGAAGTCGGCAGCAAGATCGGCCGCGCCAACCCCGTCGCCGCCCAGGCGGAGGCCGGCAACCTCGCCATGCTCCGCGCGTCGTGGAACCAGAACTTTCTCGAGGAACTCCGCGACTTCCCGCACGGCCGCAAGGACGACCAGGTCGACGCGCTCTCCCGCGCCTTCGCCATGCTGCTCAACGCCGCCACTCCTGCCCGCCGCGTCGCCGTGCCGCTGCTCGCGCGGTAGTCGCGACGCGGGCGAGGGTCGCGTCCTCGCATCTCACCCGCTCCCCTGGGATCCCGCATGTTTGAAACTATCTGCGACCTCATCCCCAGGGATGCGGATTACCCGGCGCGCGCCCGCGCGCTGGACCTCTTGCGCCGCGTGCTGGACGGCACGCTGTATGACGCGCTGCCCTATCAGTTCCACGAGGAGCGCAGCGCCGGCGGCGAGTACATCCCGTTGCGCTCGCGCCGCCCCTCAGTGCGTTACGCGCTCTGCCGCATCGTCGTCGAGGACAGCGTGGCACTGCTGTTCAGCGAGGGCCATTTCCCCACCATCGACAGCACCGATCGCGCCATGCGCGGGGTGCTCGCCGACATCGCCAAGGAAGCCCGGCTCAACCAGGTGATGACCGAGGCCGCGATGCGCGGCGCCATCGGCTCGGTCGCTATCCTCATGCGCGTGCTGCGCGGCCGCGTGTTCTTCGGCGTGCTGGACACGACCTACCTCACGCCGGTCTGGGACGCCGAGGCGCCCGATACGCTCGTCAGCGTCACGGAAAAATACAAGGTATCGGCGGCGCAACTCATCGCCAACGGCTACGAGCTCGCCGATCCCTCCGGCGAATACTGGTTCATGCGCCGCTGGGACGCGCAGGACGAAAGCTGGTTCCGCCCGTGGCCCGCCGGCACCGGCGACGTGCCGGAAATCGACGAAGCCCGCACGGTGCATCACGGACTCGGCTTCGTGCCGCTGGTCTGGGTCCGCAATTTGCCGGGCCTGTCCGCCACCGGCGACGCCAATGACGGCGCCTGCACCTTCCGTCCCGCCATCGAGACGCAGATTGAGATCGACTACCAGCTCAGCCAGGCCGGGCGCGGACTGAAATACAGCTCGGACCCGACCCTGCTCATCAAGGAACCCGCCACCACCGACAGCGAGATCGTCAAGGGCGCGGGCAACGCGCTCGTGGTCAGCGAGAAGGGCGATGCCAAGCTGCTGGAGATCGGCGGCACAGCGTCGGCCGCGGTAATCGAGTATGTCCGCACCCTGCGCGAATTCGCGCTCGAAAGCGTCCACGGCAACCGCGCCAGCGCCGACCAACTCACGGCGGCACAATCGGGGCGCGCGCTCGAACTGATGAACCAGGGACTGATCTGGCTCGCCGACAATCTGCGCGTGAGCTACGGCGAGGGCGCGCTGCTCGAACTCGCGCGCATGATCCTGCGTGCTTCGCAGGTCTACCGGCTTAGGGTGTTCGGCTCCGAGATCGCTCCGCTCGACCCCTCGGCGCGGCTCGGGCTGAAATGGCCGCGCTGGTACCCGCCGAGCGCCGATGATCGGCAGAAGGACGCGCAGACCCTCGCCACCCTGGCGGCGTCCGGACAGATATCGCGCGAGACCGCGGTCAAATCCATCGCCGACACCTACGACATCGAAGACATCCCCGCCGAGATCGCGCGCATCGCCTCCGACCGCAGGAACAGGAAATCGTGACGACTGAAACTGAACAGCCTCAGGACGACCGGCTCGCCGAACTCCGCGCGCGCGCCGACGCACTCGAAGAGCAGCTCGGCAAGGTCCAGAAGGAGGCCGAAACACGGCTGATCCGCGCCGAGCTGAAGGCCGAGGCGATGCGCGCCGGCATCGTCGATCTCGACGGGCTCAAGCTGCTCGACCTCTCCGGCGCCAAGCTCAACGCCAGCGGGGATGTCGAGGGCGCTGGCGCGATGATCACGCAGCTCAAGCGCGACAAGCCTTGGCTGTTCGGCGGCGCATCCTCGTCGAGCCCCGCCACGCCGCCACCCGCCCAGCCACCGCGCCAGAAGCGCGCGATGGAGATGACCGACGCCGAATACCGCGCCGCGCGCGCGGACCTCCTGAAACGCCGCTTCTAACCACGGGAATCACGCCGTATGGGTATCCAGAATTTCCCCGCCGCTCTGCAGCCGATCATCCAGCAGGGTTTCCTGGACCGCGAGTTCCAGCAGGCGCTCACCTCCCGCCTCGGCTACCGCGCTTGCGCGGATCGCGAGGACATCGCTGTCGGCATCGGTGAGACGCTCACCAAGACCCGCGCCGGCCTCAAGCCGTCCGTCACCACGCCGGTGCCGCCAGCGACCAACACCAATCTCGACAACGGCCTGACGCCCGGCAACTGGGGCGTCGAGCAGTACACAATTACCATCAACCACTACGCCGCGACCACCGATCTCAACATGGTCACGAGTCGCGTCGGTATCGCCTCGCAGTTCCTGCAGAACGCCTATGTCAACGGCGAGCAGGCGGCGCGCAGTCTCGATGAGCTTGCGCGCAACGCGCTGTTCAACGCCTACTTCGGCGGAAACACGCGCGTCCGCACCACGCTCGGCGCGGCGGGTCCGAGCGTCGCCGTCGACGACGTGCGCGGCTTTCAGACCAGCTTCGTCAACGGTGTGCAGACCCCGGTCGGCCCCGGCGCGTCGCTCACCGTGGCGGTCGGCGGCAATTCCTATACGCTGATCGGCGTCGCGGTGGACAGCACGAACGGGTCAAGCGCCGTCGGCGCGGGCGGCATATCGGGCGTGTTGACCTTCTCATCCAGCGTCTCGGTCGCGGACGGCACGGCGGGCAACGCGGTGGTCGCGACCAACGCTCCCCTCATCGTCCGTCCGTCGCAGCGCGCCAACACCAGCCAGCTCATCGCCGGCGACACGCTGACCATCTCCTGCCTGCTCGACGCGGTGGCCAGGCTCCGCGTCAACGCGGTGCCCGAGATCGACGGCGCGTACAACTGCTACCTCGATCCCATCTCCGCCCGTCAGCTCTTCGCCGACAACGACTTCCGCCAGCTGTTCCAGGGCGCTACCTCGGCAAACGAGGTGTTCCGTCAGGGCATGGTCAACGACTTCCTCGGCCTGCGCTTCATCCCGACCACGGAAGCCTACGTGCAGTCGCATCCCACTGTGCCGGGCCTGGTGGTCCGCCGCCCGATCGTCTGCGGCCAGGGCGCGTTGATCGAGGGCGATTTCGCCGGCATGGCGGCCGAGGACGTGGCGCCGAAGGACAGCATCGTCACCGTCGTCGACAACGTCGCGATGGTCACGCGCGAGCCGATCGACCGCCTGCAGCAGATCATCGCCCAGTCCTGGTACTGGATCGGCGGCTTCTGCACGCCCTCGGACACGACGACCAACCCGACCACCGTCCCGACCGCCACCAACGCCGCCTACAAGCGCGCGGTGATGCTGGAACACATCGGGTAGGGCGTCTTCAGGCAGATCGCCAGTACCGCCCGTCATGGCCGGCGCAGGCCGGCCATCCACGACTTCCGCGCTGGCGGCGAACTCGCGGATGCCCGTGCCAAGCACGGGCATGGCGGACGGGCAGCGGTTGCATCCGAAACTTTCGCCCCGGAGACGTTCGGCATGGCTTTCACCGATGCGGAGAAGACCGACATCCGCCGCTTCTGCGGCTATCCGGCCTATGGCGCGGGCGCGGCGGGATTCCAGTCCTGGCGCTTCTATCAGGCCTATGGGACGCTGGAATACCGCATGAACAATCTCTCGGACGCCGAGCTCGTCGTCGTGCGCCGCCAACTCGGCACTCTGTCGGCGCTGGAGGCCGCGATCCCCGAAGCGTCGGGGCATCTCGACACCAACGCCGCCGCTACCTGGGAGCGCAACCCCAACGAGCCGCGCGACCGTCAGCGCTTGTTCGACGACATGCGCCGCCGGCTGTGCGGTTTTTTTGGCCTACCGCCCGGTCCCGCACTCGGCGATGCCGGCCTGACGCTGGTGGTCTGATGGACGGCGCCACTCTCCAGGACCGGATCAGCCGCGGCCTCGGCACGGCGGCGCGGCGTATCGGTGCGCGCACGGATGCCTATCGGCCACATGGCAAGTCGGACCCCCTCGCGCGGGCCAACCGCTTCCTCCGCCTCCCCGCCGCGTTCACCGGGCCGGATGGCAAGTTCGCCCGTCCCAACGGCTACGGCGACGCGCTGTGGTTCGGCGTGTTCGACGCCGCTTATACCCGCCCGGGCGATTATCTCGTGCAGGACAGGAGCACCTGGTTCGTCGCCGCGCAGCAGCCGCTGCTTCCGGTGCTCTGCGTGCAGACCAACCGGACGATTTCATTCGTCCGTCCGGCAGCACCCGACGGCGTCGGCGTCAACGCCTATGGCGGAGTCGCATTGAGCACCGCGACGCCCTTATTCAACGGCTGGCCGGCGAGCGTGCTCACCGCGTCAGCCGGCAGCAGGCCAAGCGCCAACCTGCCCAGCGACGCCCTCGCCGGGACCTGGACCGTGCTGCTGCCGGCGGTCGAGGGCGTCGTGCTGCGGCCGGCCGACCTGATGACCGACGATCTCGGCCGCACCGGCATCATCGTATCCGCCGAGATCACCGATCTCGGCTGGCGCCTCATCGTCAAGCAGGCGAGCACCTGATGGCCGATCAATCCGATGTGGAGGCGGTGCTCGTCGCACTCGCCTCCGCCGCACTCTATCCCCAGGGCATCGATGCGGACAGCGTTTGCGGCCAGCCGTGCCGGATCTACCGCGGCTGGCCCAACCCGCTGGCGCTCGACGCCGATCTCGCCGCCGGACGGGTCAACATCACGGTATTCGCCGTCGACGGCGCCACACGCAACACCACGCGCTATGGCGATGACTGGCTCGCCGCGCCCTTGCCCGCCACGCTCACGGTCGCGGTGGCCGGCGACGCGGTGACGTTCGGCGGCACGGCGGATCCCGACCAGCTCGCCGGCATCGCCGCGTTGGGTCACAGCTATGTCTACCGGACCTTGGCGAACGACACGCCGGCGGTGGTCGCCGCCAATCTTGCTGCCCAGGCGCGCGCCGATTTTCTGGTGCAACTCGCCGGCGCCACGCTGACGCTTCCCGGCGCCTACGATGTGATAGGCCGCGTCGTCGCGGATGCCGCCTCGCTAAAGCAAATCCGGCGGCAAAGCCAGCGGTTCAGTGTCATCAGCTGGTGCAACGATCCCACAGTCCGCGACACCGTCGCCTCCGCCATCGATGCCACCCTCGCGTCGCTGCGCTTCATCGCCCTGCCCGACGGAACGCAGGGGCGTCTGATCTACGCCGGCGGCGCCACGCTCGACCAATCGCAGGATGCCGCGCTGTATCGGCGCGATCTGCTCTACGACGTCGAATACGCCACGACCGTCCTCGCCGTTCAGCCGCTCATGCTGTTCGGCACCGGCACGGTGAACACCACCGATATCATCGGCTGAATTCCCCATCGGGCTGAATTTCTGGGAGCTTTCATGGACATGCATCTTGTCGTGGTGAGGCCGTTCGCTGGTCTCGCCCGCGGCGACGTCGTCGCCGATCCGGCGCGCATCGCCGAAATCCTCAAGGGCGAGCACGCGGCCCTCGTCGTACGTGTCGTTACGTCAGTAGCGAAGGAGGGCTGAGCCATGCCGATCGTGCAGCAGGGCAGCATCAACACCACGGCGTTGGTTGTGCCGGATCTCTACGTCCAGATCGTGCCGCCGCAGAACCTCGTGCTCAACGGTGTGCCGACCAACGTGATCGGAATGATCGGCACCGCCGCTTGGGGGCCGGTCGGCCAGCCGGTCGTGGTCGGCACGATGGCGGACTACGCGCGCATCTTCGGCCCGGTCATGCCGCGCCGCTTCGACATGGGCACGCAGGTCGCGACCGCCGTGCAGCAAGGCGCCCAGGCGTTCCGCTGCGTGCGCGTCACCGACGGCACCGACACGGCGGCGCAGGTGCAGCTCACGGCGAGCACCTTCACCTTCACTGCCCTCTACACCGGCGCGCTCGGCAGCCAGATCACGCTGGCGCTCACGCCCGGCAGCGCCGCCGGAAGCTGGCGGCTTACCGTCTCGCTGCCCGGCCTCGCGCCGGAAGTGTTCGACAACGTCGCCGGCACCGGCGCGGCGTTCTGGGCAGCGCTCGCCGTCGCGGTGAACACCGGCATCGGTCCGCAGCGCGGTCCCTCGCAGCTCGTCGTCGCCAATGCCAACGGTGCTACCAACGCGGTCGCCGCGTTCTCCACCACGCTCGGCGCCGGCACGCCTGGCTCCGACGGCGCGAGCAGCGTGACCGCGGCGACCCTGGTCGGTTCCGACACCGCGCCGCGCACCGGCATGTACGCGCTGCGCGGCCAGGGTTGCAGCATCGGCGTGCTGGCCGACAGCGACGATCCCTCGCAGTGGACCACGCAGGCGGGCTTCGGTCTCTCCGAGGGCGTCTACATGGTGCTCACCGGCCCGGCGGGCGACACGATCAATGCGGCCACCGCCATGAAGCGCGCGGTCGGCCTCGACAGCTACGCGGCGAAGCTGATGTTCGGCGACTGGCTGTGGTGGTCCGACCAGGTGAACGGCTCAGTGCGCCTGGTCTCACCGCAGGGCTTCGTCGCGGGCCGCCTCGCCAATCTCTCGCCCGAGCAGTCAAGCCTCAACAAGCCGCTCTACGGCGTCATCGGCAGCCAGAAATCGGGCTCTCCCGGCTCCGGCCAGACTGCGTCGTATTCCTCCGCCGAACTCGCCACTCTGCTCGGCGCCGGCGTTGACGTGATCGCCAACCCGCAACCCGCCGGCAGCTTCTGGGGCGTGCGCGGCGGCCACAACTCCTCGTCCAACGCTGCGACCAGCGGCGACAACTACACACGGCTGACCAACTACATCGCGGCGACGCTCGCCGCCGGCATGGGCCAATACGTCGGCCAGGTGATCAACGCCGACCTGTTCCGCCGCGTTCGCGCAACACAGCTCAGTTTCCTGCAGAACATGATGAGCCAGGGCCTGCTCGGCAGCACCGACGGCTCGCTGCCGTTCAACGTCATCTGCGACACAAGCAACAACCCGAACAGCCGCACCAATCTCGGCTATGTCCAGTCGGACGCGCAGGTGCGCTACCAGGCGATCAACGAGAAGTTCATCGTCAACATGGAAGGTGGCCAGACCGTGCAGGTGAGCCGCCAGACCCTGCCCACCGGGCAGCCGGCGTAAGGAGCGAACATGGCCACCACCACATTCTCCGTCGGCCGCGACTGCCAGCTCGTGGTCATGGGCCCCACCGGGCGCGTCGACATCACCCATGTCACCGGCTTTGAGAGCCGGCAGATCACCCACCCGATTCGCGTCGACCGGCTCGACGGCACCCAGATGGCGGCTGAGCTGCCGAAAGGCTGGGAAGGCAGCTTCGAGATCGAGCGCGGCAACTCCGCCGTGGATGATTTCATCGCCGCCGCCGAGAACCTCTATTTCGTCAACGGCCGCGTGCCGCCGGGAACGCTGTATCAGTACGTCACCGAGACCGACGGCAGCACCTCGACGTACCAGTACGACAGCGCGGTGTTCAAGCTGTCGAGCTCCGGGGCCTGGAAGGGCGATTCCAGCGTCAAGCAGAAGCTCGAATTCTTCGCCACCCGGCGCAAGCGCATCTGATGCTTCCATCTGAAGCCATCATCGCCTCGTCCGTCGCGGCGCAAGTCGTGACGGACGGGCAGGGGCGGCGGATCGCGCTGCGTCGCATGACGGTGCTCGACAAGCTGCGGCTGTTCAAGGCGGCCGGCCCCGCGCTGTCGCAGAACGGCCCGTGGCTCGGCGTGGCGCTGCTCGCCTGCTCGGTTACGGCGATCGACGACATTCCGGTGCCGATGCCGGCGAACGAGCAGCAGATCGAGGCGCTGGTCGCGCGGCTCGGCGATCTCGGCATCGCCGCCGCGGCCACTGCACTGTCCGCCGAGCCCGAGCCCTCCCTCTCGGCGATGAGGCAAGACGCGGGAAACTGAGCAGGCACCCCGATCTGATCGACTGCCTCTATCTGGTCAAGAACGGGGTGCCCTTCGACGTTGCCTTCAGCCTGCCGGCCGACGAACGCCTCGCTTGGGTCGTCGTCATCGGCACGCTCGACGGCCGCAGCTTCGACTGGCAGGCGCATTGCTGGAAGGAAACGCCGTGATCGGCATCGACGGGCTGCAGCACTTCCTCGACGCGCTCGCGCGCATCGACCTCGCCCCCGCGCAGCGCGGCGCGCTGGCCGCCGAGGCGGACCAGCTCGCCGGCGCGGTGCGCAACTCGCTCTCGCATCCGCCCGGCTCTGACCACGCGACGCCGTGGCTCCGTACCGGCGCGCTGCAAGCGAGCATCGCGTCGCAGGCGAGCGAGAGCGAGGCGGTGGTCGGCTCCACCGATCCGGTCGCGGTCTACCAGGAACGCGGCACCCGCACCGTCCCGCCACGCCCGTTCCTCGCCCCGGCGGGCGCCGCCGGCGCCGAGGACGCCGCGCGTCGTATCGGCCGCACCATTGTCGACGCGATCAAGGAGGCGCTGCGATGATCGACGCCTACGAGATCGGCATCCGCCTCGCGCTCGACAACGGCGTCTCCGCCGGCCTCGCGGTGGTCCGGCGCGACCTCGCGGCCCTCGACGCCGCGATCGCCCATTCCGCCGCCGGCCTGGTCGCGCTGCAGAAGCTCGCCGGCGGCCTGGCGACGCCCGGCCAGCCCGCCGCCCAGCCGCCCGCCCCGCGCCCCGCGCCCCAGCCGGCGCCCGAGGCCCCCGCCGCCGAACCCGCGCTTCCGCGCGCGACGCCCGCCGCGCCGGCTCCGCCCGCCCCGACCACGCCGCCGCCCCCGCGCGCGGAACCGGCGCCCGCGCCGTCATCCCCGGCTGCACCCCGCACCGAGCCAGCGGCCACCCCCGTCCCCCGTGCGATCGCCCCTCAAGCCGAGCCGCCGGAGCCGCGCCAGCCACCCGCCCCCGCGCCTGCCATCGCGCCGCAGCCAGGCCCAACTCCCCGCCCAACCGCGCCAGCCGCGCCCGCTGCCGCGATGTCACCGCAAGCAGTGCCCGCGCGGGCCGCCGCGCCGCCGCCGGTCGCTCCCGCGATCCCGACCGCCCCGCCCAGCGCCCCGCCGAGTGCCCCGCGTCCAGCGGTCCCCGTTCCGTCGCCGCCCGCCCCCGCCGACACCAGGCCTGCAGCGCCGCTGCCGTCTCCACCGCCTCCGCCGGCACGCTCGGCTGCACCCGTCACACCGGCCCAATCCGCCGCGCCGATCGCGCCGCTGCCAACGCCCGCTATCCCATTCACGCGCGCACCCGAGGTCACTCCCACAGCGACGGCGCCCCACCACTCGTCCCACGCCCCGGCCGCGCCGGCCGCCCCTCATCGCTCGTCATTGCGGACGATCCCGGACGGCCCTCCAGCCCTGGATCGTTCGCCAGCGCGCAGGGAGGAAGCGTCTGAGAGGAAGCGGGACGGGGGCAACATCATCATGAACGGTCGCGTCCTCGGCCGTTGGGTCGCGGATCAACTGGCCCAGTCCGCGAGCCGCCCGCCGGCCGGCGCGACCGCCTTCGACCCCCGCCTCGGCCCCGTCTGGCCCGGCCCGCCCACAGGGGGTTGACCATGAGCGATCTGGCCGTCCCGTTCGTGATCCACTGGGACGGCGAACCGGAACCCGATCTGACGGGGATCGACGATCCGGTGCGGGTGCCGTTCCGGTATGTACCTCACACGAGGACGAGGGGCGCTGTACGAGATCCAGTCACGATTGCCGGACTGGATTGCCGCTCACGGGGAGCTTGGCAGATCGGCGATTGGTGTGGGATCGTCCGAACGTCCCGCGCTGCGAGAGGTGTCGATTGATCCCCTTCTACACGCGACTTGCGTAGACCTGTGCTTGCCGCTTCTCGAACGACGGTCCCGCCCGGGGAGCGATCGGAATACCTTTGATTTCTACAAGTGCTATGGTCGCTGCATGCGAGGGGATCTGGATTAAGGAGCGATAATGGAACGAGATCTCGCAAAATTGGTAGTGATAACCGCAACTCGTGCTTCAACCAATCTAAACCAACTCCTGATTCCGGTGAGGGAGAATTGCAGCACCACAACGTACAATTCATTCCTTAAGGCGGTAGGTTCCGTGAACGGGATCATATATTCGGAGATAATACAGAAGGCATACGACGCCCATCCCGATATAGAAGCCGAAATCACCGCGTCGATCGAAAAATATGGGATCGCTTTCTAGGCGTCAGTTCCGGGCAAGCGGCAGGCAGATGCTACTTCCACGAGGCGGTGATGCTGGCTAGACGGCTTGACCATGATGGTCCTGAAATCCTGGTCACGCGAGCGGAGTTAGATGTCCTACGTCAGTGCCTGAACGAGGTTTGCAATGGGATTGCGATACCGGAGTTTGAAACCCGGATAGGCGCGGATATTGATGATGTCCGCGCGATGCTCCGGACACTTCGGGAGGCAGTCACATAGGCAATTCCGGCCACGAGCCACTGCCGTCCATCCCTCAAAAAGGATTTCCGGCCTCAATCATCGCCGCTACGATCCCGCCGGCCCAGCCGATCAGGCCGTCAGGAAGCTTGCCGATGAAGATTGCCAGCGTTGCCGCTGACCATTTCGAGATCTCTGTAAATGAGGCGGAGTTGGCGACCCTTTGCAACTGCCTCAATGAAGTTTGCAACGGAATACATGTTTTCGAGTTCGCGACTCGGCTCGGTGCAACGAGGGAGGAGGTGTCGTCGATGTTGAACGCACTGCTCGCGGCTTTGCGCGCACCCAACGGCGACGCGAGCTCCTGACGTGCGCTCGATGCTTTTGTCTCCCCCGGCATGAAGTCCCTCACGCCTGCGGAATGCGCGACTTGGCGCGGCGGCGTCGGCGTGACGATCGCACGGAGAAGCGAGCCGGTCTTTTCCACCGACCGGCCGGCTTGCTTTTCCATCCCATTTCCGGACCGGGGACGAGGGCGAGGCTCTCTGACCGTCGCCTTGCTAAACGACGACCCCGAGCATCCGATCCGCTTTACTCAAGCCTTGCACTGGACCCACATGTGGGGGATCGGCAGTGAGGAGCTGGACCGGATGGGGGTTGCGGCCCTAGAGGGGATGGGCCACCGCCGGCTGGCGACGCATCCCGGTGTGCTGTGCGAGCCGACAGAGTGCGCCGCCGCCCAAGCGATCTGGGCCGTCACGATGATATTCGAATTCGACGCGAGCCTGGTGCTCGCGAGCGGCGACATCATCCTCTACGCCTCGCACGACAGCCAGCTCTACGTGGCGTGCCGCTCAACGGCCCTGCGGGACAGCCTCGCCCGGGAGTACGCCCAATACTGGCCGGTGCGCGTCGGCGATTGTCCGTCGCACATGCGTTAGATGGACTGGGCCGACGGCTTCATCAGTTGGGATGGCGCGTAGGCTCGTCCCCGCCAATTCCTTTCGGTTGAACAAGCATCACTGAACGAAGGCGTTCGCGGGCACCTGCGATCCCGCTGCGCCGAGCGTCGCCCCATTCCGCACGGAATCCGCAATGTCCGACATCGCCTTTATTCTCGGCCCCGTCGTGTTCCAGGATTTCGAGGTCTCCGCCGGCGTCGGTTTCGGCGGCGAGCAGCGGCTCGCGGTGCACAAGCTGCCGGGCGGCGTGCGCGTGATCGACGCGCTCGGCCGAGACGATGCGGAGATCACCGTCAACGGCATCTTCTCGGGCGAGGACGCGACATTGCGTGCGCGTCTGCTCGACGAACTGCGCGCCTCGGGTGCGACCTTGCCCCTCACCTGGGACGTGTTCTTCTACAGCGTCATCATCCGCGACTTCCAGGCGGATTATCAGAACGGCTACTGGATCCCCTACCGCCTCGCCTGCACGGTGCTGCGCGACGAGGCCTCGGCGCTCATCGAGACCGCGATCTCACTCGCCGGATCGGTGCTGTCCGATATCGGCTCGGCGGTGATGTCGGGTTTCGACCTGGGCGGCGTCGATCTCGGCGGCGCGCAATTGGCGCTGTCCGCTCCCGGAGCGATGACGCGCGGCAGCGGCGCGTACGGCCTCGCGAGCAGCAGCCTCGCCGCCGCCCAATCGGCGATCGGCGGCGGTATCGCCAGTGCCGGCAGCTCGCTCGGCGCGGCGTCGTCCACGCTATCCGCCACCACCGACCCGCTCGCCGGCGCCGGCGCGCTCGCCGGTGCCACGAGTGCCGCCGGCCAGCTCGGCGCGCTCTCCACCGCGCGCGGCTATGTCGGTCGCGCCGCCGTCAACCTCGCCAACGCGGGAACCTGAGCGATGCGCAGCATCACCGTCGCCGGCGGCAATCTGTTCCAGATCGCCGCCGAGCAGCTCGGCGACGCGACACAATGGATCCGCATCGCCCAGCTCAACAACCTGTCGGACCCGATGCTCGCCGGCGTCGTCACCTTGCTGATCCCTGATCGCGACCCGAGCGCCGGAGGTGGCATTGCTGCCCAGTAGAATTCGCTTCCCGCGCCTCGCGGTGCTCGCCAACGGCACGCCGGTGGCGGGTGCCATCGAGGCACAGGTGTTTTCAAACAACCACTACGCCGCCGACCGCTTCAGTGTCACCATCGCGCTCAACGCCGACCCGTCGAATGCCGCGTTCTGGTCGGGAACCGCCGACATCCTGCTGGACGTGCGGATGAGCCTCGACGGCGTTGGCTTCGCCAGCGTGGTGCAGGGCGCGGTCGATCTCGTCGACCTCGATCCCGTGCAGGGCGTGATTCGTGTCGAGGGACGCGACCTCGCCGCCGCGCTCATCGAGTCGCGTACGCAGGAAACTTTTGCGAACCGCACATCGAGCGAGATCGCCCAGCTCTTCGCCGGCCGGCATAATCTCGTCGCCCAAGTCACCGAGACCCGCACGCCGGTCGGCCGCTACTACCAGGACGAGCACGACCGCATCACGCTCGGCCAGTTCAGCCGTGCAACGACCGAATGGGACCTCCTGGTGTTCCTCGCCCAGCAGGAAGGCTTCGACGTGTTCGTCAGCGGCACCACACTGCATTTCCAGCCGCCCACTGGTGCCGACGTGGCGCTCACCTTGTCGCCGGAGGCGGTGCTCGATCTTCGCCTCGAGCGCTCGCTCACTTTGGCGCGCGACATCGAGGTGACGGTCAAGAGCTGGAACAGCCGCCAGCAGAGCGCATTCACGCAAACCGCCCGCGCGCATGGCCGTGGCCAGGGAGCAGGATTGGGCGGCGGTCGGGCGGGGCCGCCACAGCGATACGTGATCGTCCGCCCCAACCTGACCTCCGACCAGGCGTTGCAGCTCGCCCAGCAAAAGCTCGCCGAGCTGACCCGTCACGAGCGGGTCATCAGCGTCACCATGCCGGGCGAGCTCACGCTGACGCCGCGCAGCCTGATTACCCTCCAGGGCACCGGCACCGACTTCGACCAGACCTACTACGTGGACACGATCGAGCGGCACCTGCACCTGGAGAGCGGGTTCACCCAGCATCTCCGCTGCAAGAACATGAACCCCGGAACCCAAACCACCACGCCGGCCGATATCGTTGCAAGCGTAACAGGCTAGCAAAGGTCCGACGCATGGAACGGTTCCTCAACGCCCTTAAGGCGCAAGCCGGCGCGCTCGACCAGGCCAGCGGGCAGCCGCGTTTCGGCCTCGTCACGTCGGTCGATTCCGATGCGGCCACCGCTCGCGTGCAGCTCCAGCCGGAGGGCGTGCTGACCGGCTGGTTGCCGATCCTCTCCGCCTGGGTCGGCGCGGGGTGGGGTATGGCGTGCCCGCCGTCGCCGGGCGACCAGGTGCTGGTTCTCTCGCAGGAGGGCGACGCGGAGCACGGCGTCATCGTCGGCCGCGCCTTCAGTGATGCGCAACGGGCGCCCGCCGCACCGGTCGGTGAGCTCTGGCTCGTCCACAAGAGCGGCAGCTTCCTGAAGCTCGCAAACGACGGAACGGTGCAGATGAAGGGCGATCTGCACGTCGACGGCGACGTGTACGACCGGACCGGCTCGCTCGATCGCATACGCCAGCACTACGACGCGCACACCCACGGGGGCGGCGCGACACCCTCACCGCAGGATTAAGATGCCCGATCTTTCGCACCAGTGGGGCTCGGATTTGGCAACGGGTCCGACCGGCGACCTCGCGACCGCGTCCGGGCCGCTGCTCGGTCAGCAGCGCGTGCTGCGCCGGCTGCTCACCAGTCCAGGCGAGTATATCTGGCAGCCGGATTACGGCGCCGGCCTCGCCCAGTTCATCGGCCAGCCCGGCAACGCGCTGCAGATCCGCGCCGTCGTGCGCAGCCAGATCTTCAAGGAGCCGGCCGTCGCGCGCACACCCGAGCCGGTCATCGACGTGCAGCTCTCGCCCGGCGGCGCGGCGGGCACCGTCTACGTCCACATCCGCTACGTGGACGCTCCGAGCGGTCAGACGCAGATCCTTTCATTTCCAGTGAGCGCATGATGCAACTCTCGCTGCAGAACTTCTCGTCGCTGGTGCAGACCATGGCCGCCTCGGTGCAGGCGTCCTCGCGCCAACTGCTCGACCTCACCGTGGGCTCGGTGCTGCGCGCCGTGCTGGAGGCCAACGCCTCTGTTGCCCTCTGGATGCAGTGGCTGATCCTGCAGGTGCTGCAGACGACGCGCGCCGCCACCAGCACGGGTGCCGATCTCGACAGCTGGATGGCGGATTTCGCACTCGTCCGGCTCTCGGCGGTCGCGGCCACAGGCACCGTAACGGTCTCGCGCTTTACGCCTTCGATCGCCGCCCTGGTGCCGGTGGGCGCGCTGGTGCGCACTGCGGATGGCACGCAGACCTTCGTGGTGACGGCCGATTCCACCAACGCCGCCTTCTCAGTGCCACAGAACGGGTATGTGCTGGCGAGTGGCGTCGCGACGCTGGACGTGCCGGTGCAAGCGCAGCTCGCCGGCAGCGCCGGCAACGTGCAGGCGGCCAGCGTCACCCAGCTCGCCACCGCGATGCCGGGCGTCGACGCGGCGTCGAACGCCGCACCGTTCCAGAACGGGCTCGACGCCGAGGCCGACGGCGCCTTTCGCGATCGCTTCGCCAACTATCTCGACAGCCGCTCCCGCGCCACGCCGCTCGCGATAGGCTACGCGATCACGTCGATCCAGCAGGGCCTGCAATACACCATCCAGGAGAACCAGGACCCGAGCGGCGACTGGCAACCCGGCAGGTTCGTCGTCACGGTGGACGACGGCTCCGGCGCGCCGTCCGCCGCCCTGCTCGCCACGGTCGCGACGGCGATCGAGGCGGTGCGGCCGGTGGGCTCCATCTATGCCGTGCGTCCGCCGACGACGGTGCAGGCCGCGATCTCGCTCACCATCGCGGTGGCTGGCAGCGCGCAGAAATCCCCGGTCGCCGCCGCCGTGGGCAGCGCGATCACCGTGTTCGTCAACGCGCTGCCGATCGGCGCGCCACTGCCGCTCACCCGCATCGCACAGGTCGCGTACGCCGCGCACCCGGCGGTGACGAATGTCAGCCAGCTGCTCATCAACGGCGCCGTGTCCGACCTCGTGCCGCCGGCGTCCGGCGTCGTCAAGGCGGGCCTGGTGGCGGTGAACTGACGTGGTCGGCGATCAACAGGACATGCTCGGTCGCATCAGGGGTGTGCTTCCCGCGCGCTGGTTCACCGACACGAGCCCAGTGCTCGACGGTTTGCTGAGCGGGCTCGCCGCCGGCTGGGCCTGGATATACGGCCTGCTCGGCTTCGCCGTCACGCAGACCCGCATCGCGACGGCGTCGGGAGTGTGGCTCGACATGATCGCGCGGGACTGCTTCGGCGCGCGCCTCTCGCGGCGTGGCGCGCAAGGCGACGATGCCTTCCGCGCGCGCATCCGGCGCGAGCTGCTGCGCGAGCGCGGCACGCGCGGCGCCATCAGCTCGGTGCTGCAGGATCTGACCGGTCGCGCGCCGATCATCTTCGAGCCCGCGCGCGCCGTCGACACCGGCGCCTACGGCCTCGCCACAGGCTACGGCGTGGCGGGCGCCTGGGGCAGCCTGGGTTTGCCCTATCAGTGCTTCGTCACCGCCTTCCGCCCGCACGGCAACGGCATCGCGCAGGTCTCCGGCTGGGGCGCTCCCGCCGGCGGCTACGGGCGCGGCGCGCTGGAATACGCGAGCCTCGACATGGTTCAGGGACAGGTGACGGACGCCGACATCAACACCGCCATCGCCGGCGTGCTTCCGGTCGCGACGGTCGCCTGGACGCGCATCACCAACTGAATTTCGGCCAACCGATCCTTGGGAAGAATACATGGACAGGAACCTGGTCTATCCGGGCAGCATTCCGCTCGACTCCGACCTGCTCGCGGTTAATCGCAATGCGATGGTGGCGATCGGCGCACTGGCGCAGGCGGTGCTCGGCACCGGCACGGTCGCCGACGGTCTCGCCTGCACGCCGACCTCGCCCGCCTCGATGAGCGTCACCGTCGCGCCGGGCAGCGTCGCCCAGCTCTCTGTTGTCGACACGCTCGACTACGGCACGCTGCCGGCGGACGTCACCGATTCGCTGGTCAAGATGGGCATCAATCTCGCGCCGACCAGCTTCACGCTGACCGCGCCGACCACCTCGGGGCAGGCGGTCAATTACCTGATCCAGGCGGCCCTGCAGGAGAGCGACACCGGGCCGGTGGTGCTCCCCTACTACAACGCCGCCAATCCGACGCAGCCCTATAGCGGCCCGAACAACAGCGGGGTGGCGCAGAACACCCAACGCATCCAGCGCGTCCAGCTGCAGCTCAAGGCCGGGGCGCCCGCGCCCGCCGGCGCGCAGGCCACGCCGCCGGTCGATAACGGTTGGGCCGGGCTCTACGTCGTCACCGTCGGCTACGGCCAGACCGCCGTCACCGCGGCAAGCATCACGACGCTGCCGACCGCGCCGTTCGTCGCTTGGAAACTGCCGGCGCTCCGGCCCGGCTTCGCGTCGGGCGTGCAGACGTTCTCCGCCTCCGGCTACTTCACCACGCCGCCGGGCGTAAGCGCGGTGGAAGTCGAGGTCTGGGGCGCCGGTTCGGGCTCGTACGCCTCCGTCTCCGGCGTGCCGAGCGGCGGGGGCTCGGGCGGCGGCTACGCGCGCAAGCGCATCAGCGGCCTCACGCCGGGACAGGTGATCCCGGTGACTATCGGCGCCGGCGGCGCCGGCGCCACGACCGGCGGCGTCGCGCCCACCGGGGGCGGCACGTCGAGCTTCGGTTCCTTCGTCAGCGCGACGGGTGGCGCCCTCAACCCACTTGCGAACGCCGCCTATCCGCTGAATGGCGCCACGCCTGGCGGCCTCGGCTACCAAGGTGACCTGAACATTCCGGGCTCCGCCGGGCAGGCTGGAATTCTGACTGCCGGCGGACTCGGCGGAGGCGCCGCGATGTCGGGGATGCAGAATAGCGGCAGCTACGGCGTGACCGGCCTTTTCCCCGGTGGCGGGGCATCGGGCGCCGGAACCGGTCCTTCCGGCACTACGGCCAATAACGGCGCCTGGGGCGCCAGCGGCTGCGTCATCGTGAGGTGGTAACAATAGCTATGAAAACATATGCGCGCATTCAGGACCATGCGGTGGCCGAGCTGTTTACGACCGACGGAGACATGAGCGAGCTGTTCAGCCCGGCTTTGGTGTGGGTCGACGTGACCGGGATTCAGGGGGTATCCGAAGGTTGCCTCTACGACGGCTCGACCTTTGCCCCGCCGAAGCCGGTCGCGGCACCCGCCGCGCCCTCGCTGGCCGAGCTGCAGGCGCAGCTCCAGGCGCTCGCGCTGCAGATCGCGGCGCTCACCAAGTCCTGAACCTGGCCCGAGCACACGCCGCGCCGGCTCGCCGGCATTTCCAAACTCCTGTCCCGAGAGGCAAACATGCCGACAGCAGCCAGCCATGTCTGGCGGCCGAGCAGCGCGCGCGCCGTGGTGCTCGACAGCTTCGTCCCCGTCCCCCGCGGTTCGACAGCCACAACGCCACGTCCGCTTGCCTGGCCGGTCAAGGACCCGGCCGACGTGCTCGACTACCTGTTCGACATTTCCGCCGCTCTCTCCGGCAATGATGGTGACAGCATCGCCGAGCTCGATGTCGAGATCGGTCCAAACAACCCGGGCGACCTCACGCTCGACAGCGCGGCGGCGGACGGCGCGACAGCGGTGCTGTGGCTGTCGGGCGGCGCGGCGGGCACCACGTACATGGTCACGATCTCCATCGTGACTACCAACGGGCGCACGCTCAGCCGCACCGTGCTGCTTCCCGTGGTGACGCTGTCCACTCCGCCCGCGCCGCCCGGCGCGATTGAGACCAACACGGGTGCCGCCCTCACCGATCAGAACGGCAACCCGGTGCTGATCCTCTGACGTCTGACCGGCGGGCCCCTGATCCGCCGGATCGCCGTGGACCGCACCGGCCGCCCCATCCTCCTCGGAGCTTGATAGATCAATGCCGACCATCGACCAGCTGGCGCCGGCCGCGGCGTGCGCCGACACCGACGAGCTGATGATCAGCCAGAACGGCGTGTCGCGGAAAGCCACCCGCGCGCAGCTGATCGCCGGGTTGCAGCCGCAGATCGCCGCGGCACCGGGCACCCTCCTGGGCAATCCGACCAACGACATCGGCGGCCCGGCGCCGATCACGGTCGGCGCCAACCTCACGCTCGCCGGCGGCACGCTGTCCGCGAGCGCCACGCCGTTCGTCGTGGGCGCGCTTCCCGCCGGGACCGTGCCCACGACGACCGACGTCGTGCCGATTGGGCAGAATGGCGCCAATGCGTCGGTTTCCTACGCCCAGTTCATGAACGGACTTTCGGGCGTTGCGAACGTCGACGCCTCGAAGATGCTGGTGAAGCCGACGACTTCGCAAGCGACACTGAAGCTTGCGGATTTCGCCGCGAGCACCGCGCTGACCACCGGTGCGGTGATGACCGGCCCGCTGTCGCTCGCCGCCGATCCGGCGCAGCCGATGCAGGCCGCGACGAAGCAGTACGTCGACGCCGCTTCCGCCGGCAATCTCGCCAAGACCGGCGGCGCCCTCACCGGCCCGCTGACCTTGCCGTTCAATCCCACCCAGCCCTTGCAGGCGGCGACCAAGCTCTACGTGGATGGTCAGGCGAGTGCCATGCTGCCCAAGAGTGGCGGCACGCTCAACGGCGCCCTCATGCTGCCCGCGGACCCCTCCCAGCCGCTGCAGGCCGCGACCAAGCAGTACGTCGATGGCCGCGTGCAGCGCGCGGGCGACGCCATGACCGGTGCGCTCACGTTGCCGTCCGATCCCGTGCAACCGCTCCATGCCGCGACCAAGCAGTACGTGGATGGCCGCGTGCAGCGCACAGGCGACGCCATGACCGGCATGCTGACTCTGTCCTCGGACCCCGCGCAGCCGCTTCATGCCGCGACCAAGCAGTACGTGGATGGCCGCGTGCAGCGCACCGGCGATGCCATGACCGGCGCGCTGATCCTGTCCGCGGATCCCGTGCAGCCGCTGCACGCGGCGACCAAGCAGTATGTCGACGCGCAGGCCGGCATCCGGCTGAACGCGGCGGGCGGCACGATGACCGGCGCCTTGACCTTGGCCGCCGATCCCACGCAGGCTTTGCACGCCGCGACCAAGCAGTATGTCGACACCCAGGCCGGCGCGCGACTGAGCACGGCCGGCGGCACCCTGACCGGCACGTTGACCGTCTCTGGCGCCGGCCAGAACACGGTGCAGAACGGCTCGCTCTACGTTGGAAATTCGGATTTCCAGCACACCGTTCTGAGCACCTCTGGCCCGCAGACCGCGCTGTTCAACAAGGTCGGGTCTGCCACCACGGATACCAGCGTCACCCAATCGGTACTACCTCGTGAACCATAACGGCGGCACCGGGCACGTCATCAACAATCTCTTCGTCGGCACCTCGGTTTCCAGCACGCCGGCCGACGGCATCTGGGGATTTCTCAGTAGTCTCGCGTCGAGCTCGGGTGGCGGCAATGGCGGCGCCCCCGGCCATGTCGCCGGCTATCTGCAGACCGTGCGCAGCTCGGTTCCAGTGCCGAACTCGACGATCACCGCTACTGCGACGGGCGTGAGCGTGCGCGTGGCCGACGTGACCAACTTCTTCACCGGCTACGCGCTCGGCGTCGGCTACCCGCTGTCAACGACCCATCCGCTGGCGGTGCTGATCAACGGCAATTCCTACAGCGTCACCGGTTGCGTGCCGGATACCGCGGGCGCCATCAGCGGCCCCGGCACGCTGACGCTGAGCACCTCCATCGCGCCCGCCGACGGTGTCGCGGGCAAGCCGGTGGTCGGGGTGGTCAACGGCGCCAATCTTTGGGGGGGCGTGATCGAGTATCACGAGCAGGTCGACCTTCCGTCGTCGCAATCCGGTTTCGGGCAGACCCTGGAGCTCGACTGGGTCGGCAACAACCTCGACGACGCGGACACCCGTTGCTTCATCTCCGCCGTGATCGGTAAGAACGCCGCGACCGGCACGGATGTCGAGATCGGCAACGTCATCGGCGTGTGGCCTGGCAACGGATCGACCGTCACGACCGGCGCATCGATCAAGCGCGGGATGCAGGTCAATGTCACGTTCAGCCAGGCGATCATCGACGCTCGCAATGCGACGCAGCGGCCGGGCGCCAACGCGATCTGGCTGGCGGACCGGCAGACTGTGGCCTTCAGCTCCGACGGCAAATGGGCGATGCACTACAATCCCAGCCGCCCCGGCCTCGAATTCCTGTTCAATGGCGGCGTGCTGGGATTGATCGACCTGCAGAGCCGCTACAACGCGCCCGGTGGTTTCTCCTCGTCCGGCGCCTATACCTGCAACGCGACGGTGCAGTCGGGCCAGTCCGCGTTCGACGCGCGCGGGGCAGTGCAGAATGCCGGCGGCAATGTCGTGTGGCTGGCCGACGGGCAGCGCATTGCGCTCAGCACGGACGGCACGCACACGCTCGCCTACGACAACACGTCCGGCTCCATCCTGGTGGGTGGCCCGGTGCGCTTCACGGCGGCTCCGGTGCTGCCGAGCTTCGCCGTGGCGGCGCTCCCCGCCGCGCCGGTCGCCGGAGCCAAGGCGTATGCCGTCAATGGCCGGAAAGTCGGCGAGGCAGCCGGCGCGGGAACCGGCGTCGAGCTGTTCGCCGACAGCTCAGGGCGGTGGATCTCCGTCCTGAGCGGCACACCGGTGCAGGCCTAGCCCCATGCTGGCCTGAACCCCGCTCCAGCCGACACCGCGATTAGGAACCGACACATGCCGACGATTCCGCAGCTTCCCGCCGCGGGCCAGATCACCGCGGCCGACGAGCTTCCCCTCAGCCAGGATGGTGTCACCCGCGGAGCGACCGTGGGCGAGCTGCTGGCCGGAACCCAGCCCTCGATTATCACCGCGACCGGCACGCTGCTCGGCCGCGTCAGCATCGGCCCCGGCGGGCCGGAGCAGGTCGGGGTTGGCGCCGGGCTCGCGCTGGCCGGCGGCGCGGTCTCGGCGACGGGCCTCGATCATGTCACCTTCCCGGCTCAGACCGCCCTGCAACCCACCGACGAAGTGGTGCTGAACAGCGCCGGCACGCCCCGCCGGATGCCTCTGCTGATGCTGCGCGGCCTGTTCTCGGCCGGCCCCAACGTGACGATCGACCCCACCGGCACGATCGCGGTGAGCGATGACGCCGCTGGGCCGGCCGGGCCGCAAGGTCCCGGCGGCGAGCAGGGCCCCGCCGGCCCGCCTGGTTCCGCCGGTCCCGTCGGGCTTACCGGCCCCGTGGGTCCGGTCGGCCCGATGGGTCCGGTCGGCCCGGCGGGCGACACAGGCGCCGAGGGTCCCGCCGGACCGCAGGGCGCGGTCGGCCCCGCCGGCCCGATGGGATTGATGGGTCCGGTCGGGTCTCCGGGCGCGACCGGATCTTCGGGCTCCATCGGTCCGCAGGGCCCAGTCGGTCCGGCCGGTCCAACCGGGCCTATGGGTCCTGCCGGCCCGATTGGGCTGACGGGACCGGTCGGCCAGACCGGCGTTGCTGGTCCGACCGGCGCCCAGGGACCGATCGGCCCGGCTGGCGCCACCGGTCTTGTCGGCATCCAGGGGCCAGTCGGTCCCACCGGCGCGACCGGCCCGGCGGGCCTGGCCGGATCGCCGGGTGTGGCTGGTGCCGCCGGTCCCGCCGGGCCGCAGGGTCCCGCCGGACCCGCCGGCTCGTCGACCTCCATCACCGGAGCCCCGGTCACGACGAGCGTGGGCGCGTCCGATCTCGTCGGCATCAGCCAGGGGGGCGCCGATCGTGCGATCACCTATGCGAGCTTCCTCAACGGCCGCCTGATCACCGACGCGGGCAATCCCGCGGCCGCCGCGATGAGCGACGGGGACAGCTTCTGGCTGGGCCAGGGCAGCGCGACGATGGTGATCGGCACGCTGCAGAAGGTCGCCGACTATATCAACACCAAGCTCCCGAGCTATGCGCGGCGCCGGGTTGAGGAGACCGCCTCCGTGGCGCTGACCTTGTCGCGACACAACCGCGCGATCGTCACGCTGCCGAACGGCGGCACCGTCTCGGTGGCACAGTTCAGCGATTGCGGCGACGGCTTCGAATGCGTCGTGATGAACACCTCCGCCGCCGGCACCGTGACGTTCGGCGGCGGCATTACCTGCACGGGTCTGACCAGCATATCGCCCGGACAGTCGGCTCCCGTGCTCGCCATCCGCAACTCGAACAGCGCGCAGGGCGTGTACGCGCAGACACCGAGCAGCGGCTCGGTTCCGACCATCGCCATCGGCGCGATCGCCAACGTGCCGGCCAATGCAAGCTTCGGCGTCTCCGGCTCGCTGCTGAACTACGGCGCGGTTCCGACGCTGCAATACTCCGACAACGGCGGCAGCATTTGGAACCCGCTGCCCACCGGCGCGACTGTGTCCGCCACCGCGTTCTCGTTCCTGCATCCCGGCATGGCGGCGCAAGCCGGGCAGACGATCCTGGTTTCTGACAGCGCCAACACGCCGCGCCAGTCGAACAGCTTCAACGTCGAGGCCGCGACGCTCGTCACGCCCACCGGCGTCACCGGCGGCCAATCCACCACCATCGGCTTCACCCTCGCCGGCCTCACTACCGGCTATCTCGTCTGGATGAGCGGAGCGACCGAGATCGGCGCCCGCGTGGCGGTCACGGGCACGTCCGGCGCCATCACCGCGCCGTCGACCCCGGGGAACTATGCGCTCGCGCTGTGGGATTCCGCGATCGCTGGCACGGGCAACAAGCTGGTCGTCATCGCCAGCGTCCCGGTCGCGGCGCCCCCGTCCGAGACGATCGGGGTCAACGCCGTTAGCACCGTGCTGGCGGGCGCGGCGATCGCCGTGTCAGGCAGCTACACGAACGGAACGCCAGCCGGGCTCGCGTGGAGTATTGACGGCGCGACCTACACCGCCGCCGCCTCGCCGACCATCGCCGTGGGCAATTTCTCCTTCACTATCCCCGGCGGGGCCATCGGGGCAGGTGGCCCGTACACGCTGCGGGTGCGCGATACCGCGATCCCCGCCGTGGTCGGCGCCACTGCGGGCACGTTCAACGTCGAGAGCGGCACGCTCGGCACGCTGCCTGCCTTCGTCGCCAACCAGACGGCGAGCGTGCCGTTCACCCTGGCGGGCATCGCCACCGCCTATATCGGATGGTGGAACGGATCGAGCGACGTGGGCGGCCGTACCGCGGTCTCCGGCAGCTCGGCCGCGATCACCGCGCCAGCGGCGGGCACCTATGTGCTGCGTCTATACGACAGCGCCGGCGGCGCCACACTGCTCGACGCCAAGACCAACGTGACCATCGCGGCGCAGACGATCGGCGTCGCCACTCCCGCGAACACGCCGGTGGCGAGCGCGGTCTCCGTCGCCGGCACCTACGGCAACGGCACGCCGACCGCGCTCGACTGGAGCACCGATGGCGGGACGACGTGGCACGCTGCGAGCACGCCGAGTATCGCGGGCGGCGCGTTCTCCTTCACGATCCCGGCGGGCAGCATCGCGGCCGGGACTGCCTACACGCTCCTGGTGCGCGATCACACGACGGGCATCTCGGGCAGCAGCGGCGGAACGTTCAGCGTCTACACCGCCGCGATCACCAACAGTCCGTCGGGCTCCGCCGGCTCCTCCATCACCGTCACCTTCGCTCTGACCGGCATCGCCACCGTCTACCTGGTGTGGATGCAGGGCACGACGGAGGCGAGCACGCGCTTCGTCGCCAGCGGCGGCACTGCCACCATCACCGCGCCGGGGTCGGGCGGCTACTTGCTGGCGATCTACGACACCTCGGCACCGGGTACCGGCACTCAGCTCGCCTCGCAGGCGGTCACCATCACCTCCACGGGTCCGGCGGCGGACAGCTCGCTCCTGTCGGTCGGCGTGCCCAATCCGGTGGTGATGTTCGACGCCAGCAACGCGCAATCGCTCTACGCCGACGCCGCATTCACCACCTTGCAGGCGACCGGCGGCGGCACCGTAAGGGGTCTGCGCGACACCTCGGGCAACGGCTTCGATCTCAACCAGACCGGCAACGCGCCGACCTTGGCGATTGCGGCGGCGAACGGCCGCAACGGCCTGACCTTCGCAAAATCCGCTTCGCAATTTCTGCAGCAGGTCTCGAACGGCTGGATCGGCGGGCTGCAGAGCGGACCTCTGACCGCGCTGCTGGTGTTCAAGATCACGAGCGACGCGAACAGCGGGTCGCCTTACGTCGCGGCCAGCATCACCAACGGCGCAACGACGGGCACGACGAATGCCTTCACCGTCAACGTCTCCACCACCGGCTCGCCGAAGGTGCAGGCGGGGCGCTCCTCCGCGACGTCCGGCTCGGCCAACGACACGTCGTTCGCGGCGGGAGCGAAGAGTACGCTGCTCAAGGTCATCGCCCGCTTCGATCCGACGGCAAACCAGGTCCATATCAACGTCAACAGCCGCGGCGACATCTCCTCCGCGACCACCGGTCCATACAGCGGCGGCGGCCTGGCGGCATGGGACACATTCCTGCTCGGCAAGCAGCCCTTCGGCGGCACACCGTTCTTCTTCGACGGCGCGATCTTCGAGGTGAACGTCTGGAACACGTTCCTGAGCGACGCGACCAAGCTCGCCAATCTCGCCAGCTACGCAACCACCAAATGGGGAAGCTGATCGGTGTCCTACAGCGGCAGCCTAACGCTCACCCAGCCGGCGGCGTATCGCGTCTACCAGCGCGATACGCGGACCGGCGGCGTGTTCGGCAAGGGGGTGGGCGCGGTCGCCCTAAGCCTATCGCCCACCTCGCCCGTCACGCTGCTGGAGGCGCAGCTGCGTGACGCGGACAATCCCGGCACGGTGCTGGTGTCCTGGTTCAGCGTGGGGTCGAACCTCGCGGCGGGCGCCCAGACCGTGGCGCTCAGTCTGCCCGCCAATGCCGCCTGGTACCTGCTGGACCTGCGTGCCAACGGCGATCCTGCGAGCGTCGTCAGCACCACCAACCGGATCGGCGTCGGCGAGGTGATCGCCGCCGCGGGCCAGTCGCTCGCGACGGATTTCTGGGACACCAACGCCTCGGGCGACACGACCACGCTGGCCAGCCTCGGCGTGGCGCCGAGCCTCTACAGCGCCGCCTTCGCCGCCTGGAACGGCAACACCACACTGCCGGCCTGGGCGGTTCCGGCGGATGGCGGCGCTTACCGATCGAGTTTCGCCGCCGAGTTCCTGCGCCGTGTCGTCGCCGCCACCGGGGTGAACGCCGCCCTGGTCGGCTACGCCGTCAACGGCACGACGATCGCCACGTGGCAACCAGGGCAGCCGAACGACGCCGCGCTGCGCGCCATCCTGACGGCGGCGGGCGGCAAGTTCGCCGCGTTCATCTGGTGCCAGGGACATCAGGACGCAAAGGCGGGCGCGAGCGGCGCGGCGTATCTGGCCCTGCTGCAACAGGTTCTCGGCGGGCTGGCGACCGCGTATCCGGGGTCGTTCCGGCGCCTCCTCTGCTCCGTGCCCGCGATAGCGGCAACGGCCGCCGCGAAATACGATGCAAGCGGGGTGGCGACGATCCGTGCCGCGCATCTGCAATATCTCGGCCTCGATCCGCTCGCGAGCTACGTCGCCGGTCTGGACGTGGCGTTGTCCGCGGACGGCATCCACCCGAGTCAGCGCGGCAATGTCGGTTTCGCCGATCACTTCTACCGCGCCTTCATGGCCGGGATCGGCGGCAATGCGGCGGGGGATTCAGGCCCTCGTCTGGCCGGCGCCGCGCGCGCGCCCGGCTCGGCACGGATCGTGCTCCCGGTGATGCCGCCGGTGCCGCTCATCGGTTCCGGCGGCAGCGCAGCGACACAGTTTCAGGTGTTCCCCGCCGGGCAGACCAGCAGCGCCTTGGCGATCAGCGCGGTGGATTTGTCCCAGCCGGGATCGGTCGCAATCACGCTTGCCGCCACGCCTCCCGACACCCAGGCGCTCGACGTCTGGTACCGGCTGCCGTGGGACAGCGGCGCCGCGATCACCGGCGGTATCTACGACGGCGACACGGACGCGGACGGCCTCGCGACGGGACGACAGCTCGCGCTGACCTCTGTCGCGCTCACCGCCGCGCCCGCCGTCTGGCACCGGCCGGTACTTATCGGTCCCGGCCTGCCCATGCTGACCGCGCCGGGCGCCCTGGGCTTCGCGCTGTGACGTTCTCAAAGGGATCGAAAATGCGACCCAACGTGTCGCCCAATGCCGGGCTCGTCGCCGTTGCCGACGAGGTGGTGGACCGCCTCGCGCGATTGGAGGAGCAGATGCGTCAGGTCGTCGTGGCGGTCGACAAGCTCGCCAATCGCGACGCCGAGCTCGACGCAAGCTTCCGCGCCATGTCCGACCGGTTCACGGCGGGAATGACGGCGCAGGCCGAGATGTTCCGCGCCAGCCTTGAGGAGACGACGAAGAAATTCGTCAGCCGCGAGGATTGGGCGTTCTGGAAGACCCTGCTAACCGCGGCTCTTCTGGCGCTGGTCGCCTACGGATGGAGTAATCTCACCGGGGCGCCGCACCGATGAACCGCTACCGCGACAAGCTGCACCTGCGGCTCACCGCGGTCGCCTTCGTGGCCGCCATCGGCCTGCCGTTGCTGCTCCACGAACCCACCGAGCCCGACCTCCAACGCGCCTACCAATGGCGCTCGCTCGAATTGCCCTCCCTGGCGCGTTGCGCCACCACGGTCCTCGCGATCGGCGATCTCGGGCCCAACGCACGCATCGCCGTCGTGACCTAGATCTGTCCTCCCTCGCCCGAACCCGAGCGTTGGGCCGACACGCACCGATAGATCAGGTGCCCCGCTTCGCGATCCGCCCACAATCAGAGCCCCGCCCCGAAAGGCCCACCATGCGCGCCGATCTGCTGCACGTCGTCACCGCCATCGCCAACCCGATCCGCTGGGAGAGCCGCATCAGGCTCTATCGCGAGTTCGAGCGACACATGCTCGCATCGGGCGTGCATCTTACCACGGTCGAGTGTGCTTATGGCGACCGCCCATTCGAGCTTGCCGGCGATCCGCGCGTCAATCACGTGGCAGTGCGTGCCCGCTCGCTCGTCTGGACCAAGGAGAACCTGCTCAACATCGGCATTTCAAGACTGCCGCAGGACTGGAAATATGTCGCCTGGATCGACGCCGACATCGCGTTCCGTCGCGCCGACTGGGCGGCCGAGACGGTGCACGCGCTGCAGCAATACGACATCGTGCAGCCCTGGACCGACTGCTACGATCTTGGACCGCGCGACGAGCACCTGCAGGCGCATCGCAGCTTCTGCAAGCAGTGGATGGAGCAGCAACCGGTCGGGCCGGGACCGTATCGCTTCGCCCATCCCGGCTACGCCTGGGCGTCGACGCGCGCAGCTCTCGAGCATCTCGGTGGGCTGATCGAGACCGCCGCCCTCGGCGCCGCCGATCATCACATGGCGCTCGCGCTCGCCGGCAAGATGGAGCAGAGCCTGCCGGGTGGCATCGAGCCGGGCTACGTGCGCCCTATCGCGCAATGGCAGGCGCGCGCGACGGCCCACATTGGCGGCAATATCGGCTGCATCCCCGGCACGATCGAGCATTCCTGGCACGGCGCGAAAACGCGCCGGCGCTACGTCGATCGCTGGCAGGTGCTGATCCGCCATCGCTTCGATCCGTTCACCGATCTCAAGCGCAACGTCTGGGGCGTGCTCGAGCTGGCCGGCAACAAGCCGGGCCTGCGTCGCGACATCGACGCCTACATGCGCGGACGCGACGAGGACGGCAACACAATGGAGGATTAGACCTCGGGAAATTCGGCGTCGGACAACGGAAAGATCACGGCGATCGTGGTGCCGCCGTTCCGCTCGGTACGCATCCGGCCGCCGATCTGACGAGCGAGCGACTGCATGATGCTCTGGCCGAGGCTGGGCTCCCTGCCCATCTCGGTCTCAATCGGCTGATCGGGCCCGTCATCGCGGATCGTCAGCTCCATGAGCTCGCCCTCTTGGGACGTGAGCCGCACCGTCAGGGCACTGCCACCGCCGGCGGCGAACACGTGCTTGATCGCGTTGGTCGTCGCTTCCGCCGCGATCATCACCAGCATCGACACGGTCTCGAGCGGCAGCTCGCGCGGTTCGGCTTGGATGTCGAGCCGAATGCGCCCGCAGCCGGCGGCCTGTAGCAACCCACCCAGCACGTCCCCCGCCATCGGCCCGAATCCTCGCCGCACGGCCTCACTGTCGTGCAGCCGCCGGTGGATCTGGGCCATCATCACGAGCCGCCGCGCGCCCTCCTGGAGCGCCAACTTGCCGGCTTGATCGCCTTGCAGGCGGCGGGCCTGCAGCATCATCATGCTGGCGACGAACTGCATCATGTTGGCGACCCGGTGGCGGAGCTCGCGGAACATCACCGCGCGCTCCTCCAGCAGCGCCTCGTTGCGCTGCAGCAGCCGCTCCATCTCGCTCTGGCGTTCCCGCAGCCGATGTGCGGCGATCCCGGCCATCTCGACCAGCGCGATCTCTATCGCCGCACCCACCGCAAACATGGCGACCAGGATGATGCCGCCATAGCCGGGATGGGAGCCGAAGCCCGGAGGCACCCGGAAAGATACCGTCACCGCTATCGAGAGCGCCGCCGCGAGGCACGCCGCAGGCCAGCCGCCGACGAACGCGGTGACGATGACGGCGGGATGGAACGGAGTGAACGCCGCGCCCGGCGCGAAGCCGTACAGCACGAGACGGATCGCGGCGGCGAGCGCCACGGAGACAAACGCAACCGGAACGCCTCGCCGCGCGTTGCGCCTGAGAAGCCACCGCAGGACCGTGTCGACCACGCCGCTGCTCCGTGGGGCTGAGGAGCGGCGATCCTGCGCTGCTACCGGAAGAACCTCAACATCAACGTCGTATGCCGCGCCGCACCATCGCGCGCAGGGCGACCGCACCGAGCATCAGCACGCCGCCGACGAGTGCGTCGCGGTGGCGGCTGGTGAACATCTCGGAGCTGGTGTCGCGCGCCAGGGCGTCAAAGCGCCCATGCGCGCCCGGATCGCCGGGCAGCGGATCGAACAGATTGCCCGGCTCCGACGGATCGTGCGGCTCGGGCCCGAGCTGGGTGTCGTAGCCCTTGCGGGCCAGATAGTGGTCGAGCACCCCCGGGATGACCTTGTTGGCCAGGATTGCCTTTACGGTGGGCCAGCCCAGCCAGATCTCGCGCCGCCGGTGGGTCGCCGCGAACACGATCGCCCGCGCCGGCACCTCGGGCTGGAAGATCGGCGGCACCGGCTGCGCACGCTTGCTCATGTGGTTGCGCGCCCAGTCGAATTGCGGCGTATTGACCGCCGGCAGATGCACCATCGTGAGGTGGATTTTCAGCCGGTCATGGATCAATTCGCAGCGCAGGCTGTCGGTGAAGCCGCGAATGGCGTATTTGGCGCCGCAATAGGCTGCCTGCAGCGGGATCGCCCGGTAGCTGAGCGCCGAGCCAACCTGCACGATGGTGCCGCGATTGCGTGCCGCCATCCGCTTGAGCACCGCCATCGTGCCGTTGACCGTGCCGAGATAGGTCGCCTCGGTGGCGCGTCGGAACTCGGCGGGCGACGTCTCCCGCACCGGCGCGAACACCGTCGCCATCGCGTTGTTCACCCAGATGTCGATGGGACCGAGCGCCTGCTCGATCCGCTCCGCCGCGCGCTCCACCGCGTCGGCATCCGCCATGTCGGCCGCGACCGGGCATACCTCGGCGCCCATGCCGCGCAGCTCCGCCGCCGTGGCCTCGAGCTGGTCCTGCGCGCGGGCGATCAGCCCCAACCGACAGCCCCTGCGGGCGAATTCCCGCGCGGTCGCGCGGCCCACTCCGGCGGTCGCGCCGGTCACGACGACGATGCTGTTCATTCCCGCTCGAACGGGCGGCTAGCAGGTCAGTTCCGGCGATAGATGCGCCGCGCCTCCTCGACGATCGCCTCCTCGCTCGCGGCGCGCAGGTCCACCATAGCGAGGATCTGGTCAGGCGGGGCGAGCGTGCGGCCGAATAGCTCGTCGATCTGCGGATCGTGCGACAGCATGGGCGGGGTCGGCTCACCGCCCGCGGCCAGCAGCCCGCCGCGCAGCGCGCCCGTGCCGGGCTCGAAGCGCGTGCCCCTGGCGACCTGGCGGGCAATCCGCTGCGCGAGGCCCGCGGCCGGCAGGCTCACCGGTCTCGCTTCGGGGTCGGGATAAACCACGACTTCCGGGATGCGCGTGCCGAAATCGTGCAGCACGCGGTAGAACAGCCCGCTGCTGGTGCGGGCGGCGATGACCCGTGGCATGGCGTCGTTGCCGGCCGCGCGCAGCAGGGTGAGCGCGATCATGCGCCGCATGAGACCCCGGCCGCGAGCCCGCTCGGCGACGAAGCCGGTGTGGATGAACAGGAATTCCTCATCCCGCTCCGTCACGCCGTCGCGCGCCCCCATCACCCCGAGGCAATGCCCGCTGCGCCGGTCGCTGGCCAGCACGACGTGGTCGTATTCGGTGAGGGGCATCCGGCCCACCCAGGCGCTGGGTGTGCTGTCAGGGCTCGCCTCGGCCAACTCTTCGAGGATCTGGTCCACATCGATGGTCTCGATCGCGAACGGATCACGGATGTAGTGGGTCCGCAGGTCGGACTGGGCGAGCGAGATGGCCATTGATTTCGTCCCCCGATGTATTCTTGATCAATCCCTATCTCACCAGTGGCTCGCGGATGTGTGAGCTAGGTCACAGGTTGCGTCAGCTCATTGGAAGTCCCGTGAGCGGGGAAACACCTTTGTATGTCGCGGATGGCGGGGCGCGCGGGTGCGGGGCATTTCGCCGATCTCCGCCTCCGTGAGAGCCGCCATCAAGAAGCTGCGGTCTTCCAGCCGTTCGGCCACGACATGCACGATCGGCACCTCGGCACCCGCCACCTCCACTCGCTGCACGTGCCCCTCCACCAGCAGCAGGGAGCTGCCGACCACCGCCCGGCGGAACCGCTCGGCGAGGCTGGCCCAGATCACGATATTGGCCGTCCCGGTCTCGTCCTCGATGGTGCAGAACACGACGTTGCCGTTGCCCGGGCGCTGGCGCACCAGCACCACGCCGGCAAGCCGCACCCGCGCGTCCTCCGGGCGCAGCACCGCCTCGGCGCAGCTCAGCACGCCTTGGCGAGCAAGATCGGCCCGCAGGAAGCCCAGCGGGTGTGCCTTCAGCGACAGGCCGGTCGCCTGGTAGTCGGCGATCACGTGCTCGCCCTTGGCCATCACGGGCAGCGGCGCCTCGCGCATCGATACCGGCTGGCCCGCGAACAGCGGCAGGTCCGCCTCGTCGCGCAGCCCGCGCACCTGCCAGAGTGCGGCCCGCCGGTCGAGCCCTAGCCCGCGCATCGCATCCGCGTCCGCCAGCGCCTCCAGCGCCGGCCGGGGCAGCCCGACCCGGATCAGATCGGAGAAGCTCCGCAACCCGGCGGATTGATCGCGGGCGCGCATGAGCCGCGTCGCCCAGTCCTCGCGGAAACCCTCGATCAGCCGCAGGCCCAGGCGCAGCGTGGCACCCGGCTCGATC
Source organism: uncultured Alphaproteobacteria bacterium (assembly GCA_963795435.1). Lineage (GTDB taxonomy): Bacteria > Pseudomonadota > Alphaproteobacteria > Acetobacterales > Acetobacteraceae > JAFKFI01. The sequence goes on along the minus strand of CAWCHV010000001.1, from coordinate 194,478 downwards.
GTGCAGTCCCACGCGCTCGCGGTGACGTCGGCGCCGCGCACCGACACGCCGTGCTCGCGTGCATCGCGCACAAGCTGCGCCGGTGCGTAGAAGCCCATCGGCTGCGAGTTCAGCAGCGCCGCGGTGAAATGCGCCGGGTGATGGCATTTCAGCCAGGCCGAGGCGTAGACCAGCAGCGCGAAGCTCGCCGCGTGGCTCTCCGGGAAGCCATAGGTGCCGAAGCCCTCGATCTGGCGGAAGCAGCGTTCCGCGAAATCGCGCGTGTAGCCGCGCGCCACCATGCCGTCGACCATCTTGCTGAAGAAGCTGTGGATGGTGCCGACGTTGCGGAACGTTGCCATCGAGCGGCGGAGCTGGTTCGCCTCCTCTGGCGTGAAACGCGCCGCCTCGATGGCGATGCGCATGGCCTGCTCCTGGAACAATGGCACGCCGAGCGTCTTGCCGAGCACGCGCTCCAACTCGTCAGCCTCCCCGTGTTCGAGGGCGGGTGAGGGGAAGAACACCTCCTCCAGCCCCTGCCGGCGGCGCAGGTAGGGATGCACCATGTCGCCCTGGATCGGTCCGGGGCGGACGATCGCCACCTCGATCACCAGGTCGTAGAAGGCGCGCGGCTGCAATCGCGGCAGCATGTTGATCTGCGCGCGCGATTCCACCTGGAACACGCCGATCGAATCGCCGCGCGACAGCATTTGATACACCGTCGGGTCCTCGCGCGGAATGTCGGCGAGATCGTTCACGCCGAGCGTGTCGAACGCCTTGCGGATGCAGGTGAGCATCCCGAGCGCCAGCACATCGACCTTCATGATGCCGAGCGTATCGATATCGTCCTTGTCCCACTCGATGAAGGTGCGCTCGTCCATTGCCGCCCGGCCGATCGGCACCGTCTCGTCGAGCCGCCCGCGCGTCAGCACGAAGCCGCCGACATGCTGCGAGAGATGGCGCGGGAAGCCGACCAGCTCGCGCGCCAGCGCCACGGTGCGGTGAATGACGGGGCTCGTCGGGTCGAGGCCGACCTCGGCGATGCGCTCGTCCGGCCACAGCTCGTCGCCGGAGTTCCACGATTGCGCGGCGAGGGCGGCGGTCGCGTCCTCGGCGAGCCCCATCGCCTTGCCGACCTCGCGCATGGCGCTTTTCGGCCGGTAGTGGATCACCGTGGCGGCGATGCCGGCGCGGTGGCGACCGTAGCGGCGGTAAATATACTGGATCACCTCCTCGCGACGCTCGTGCTCGAAATCGACGTCGATGTCGGGCGGCTCGCGCCGTTCGGCGGAGACAAAACGCTCGAACAGCAGGTCGATCTCGGCGGGGTTGACGGCGGTGACGCCGAGACAGTAGCACACCGCCGAATTGGCCGCCGAGCCGCGTCCCTGGCAGAGGATTTTTTCGTTGCGTGCGAACCGCACGATGTCGTGCACGGTGAGGAAATATCGCGCGTAACCAAGATGCGCGATCAGACGCAGCTCTTTTTCCAGCGTCGCACGCAGGCTGGCCGGAACGCCCCCGGGAAAGCGCGAGGCCGCGCCCTGCCAGGTGAGGTTGGCCAGATGCTCGTCCGGCGTGAGGCCGGGCGGCACCGGCTCGTCGGGATATTCGTAAGCCAGCTCGTCGAGCGAGAAGCGGCAGCGTTCCATGATCTCCGTGGTGCGCACGAGCGCATCCAGGTGGGCGCGGAAAAGCCGCGCCATCTCCGCCGGCGATTTCAGATAGCGTTCGCCGTTCGGCTCCAGCACGCGGCCCACTTCGTCGACCCGGCAGCCAAGCCGGATCGCGGTCAGCACGTCCTGTAGCGGCCGGCGGTCCGGCGCGTGATAGAGCACGTCGTTGGTCGCGACCATCGGCAGTGACAGATCAGCAAGCGCGCACAGCCGGCGCGCATCGTCGGCGCGATGGCGACGGGTACCGGCGACATAGGCGCGCCCGGAAAAATCCGTCGCGACTCGTTCGACATGCGCGGTGAAGGCGGCGTCCAGCCGATGCGGCGGCACCACGATCAGCAGCTGGCCTTCGCCGTGCGCCAGCAGATCGGCGTAATCGAGAAAGCAGCGATTGGTGGCCTTCGCCTCGTCGCTCGCATCGCCGTGCTTGGCGCGCAACTTGCCCACGCTGAGCAGCCGCGTGAGCCGCCCCCACGCCGCGCGATCGCGCGGGTAGCAGAGCATGTCCGGCGTGCCGTCGCGAAATACCAGCAGCGCGCCGGCCAGCAGGCGCAGCCTTGTCTGTGTCTGTTTCTCGACCTGCTTGACGGCATCGTGCATCCGCACCACGCCAGCCACCGTGTTGCGGTCGGCCACCCCGATCGCGGCGAGCCCGAGCATCGCCGCCGCCACCGCCAACTCCTCCGGTCGCGCCGCGCCGCGCAGGAAGGAGAACGCGCTTGCGACTTGCAGTTCGGCGTAGGTCATTCGGGAGGCTGGCAGCGCGCGTTATGTCCCGGCGATCTGGGACTTTGCCGCCTCCAACCAAAGTCGTGGATGGTCGGCCTTCGCCGACCATGACGGGTGGGGGAGGAAAGATCGCACCTCGCCGTCATGCCCGGCGAAGGCCGGGCATCCACGACTTCGTCGCGGCTCAGGAAATCCGGTCGTAAAGATCCTCCCAATCCGGGTTCTGCGCGCGGATGAGACGGATCTTCCAGGCCCGGCACCAACCCTTGATGGCTTTCTCGCGCTGGATCGCAGTTCGGATGTCGTCGTGCCGCTCGATGAAGACGAGTCGTTTCAAGCCATACTTCTTTGTGAAGCCATCGACGACACCCTCGCGATGCTCCCACGCGCGCCGGGCGATGTTGCTGGTAACGCCAGTGTAGAGTGTGCCGTCCGGCCGGTTCGTGACGATGTACACCCATCCACCCTGCATAGGCCAGGTGATGCCATGCGACGGCTGAATCGGCAACCGAATGGGCCTTAAAGTCGTGGATGGTCGGCCTTCGCCGACCAGGACGGATGGGTGAGGAAAGATCGCACCTGACCGTCATGCCCGGCGCAGGCCGGGCATCCGCGACTTTGCCGTGGTTCGGAAAAGCTGGTCGAGCTTGCCGTTCGGCCTTTTCGCTCACGCGAACAGCCCGTGCAGGTACCAGCGCGGCAACCGCCGCGCTTCCAGGCCGGCGCGGAACACCCAGAAGCGGGCGCCGTCGGTGTCCTCCACCCGGTAGTAGTCGCGCAGCAGATCCGCTTCCGCGCGGTCATCCTGACGTTCCCCACGCCGCCACCATTCGGCGCCGATGCGCTCCGGGCCGCTGGCTGCGCGGACGCGGTGCAAGGCGCCGCGCCAGCGGAACAGGATGGGCGGGTCGTCCGGCACCGGAGCGGTGGCCTCGATCGGTTCCGGCCGGCGCAGCAGGCGGATCGGGCGCGGGGTGGAGGGGTCCGTCGTCCAGGCGGGTGCGGTGGCGAGCGGCGGGGCAGGGCGCACCGCGCGTTCCGGTACGTGGCTTTCTCGCGGAGCGGGGCGCCAGATGCGGTCCGGGCCGATGCGGTTGGCGAGCGTGTCCACCATTTCGGCGAGCGCGCGGCCGGGATCGGGTGCGGCGAGGAGTTGTCCTTGCGGCGTGCCGAGCGGTGCTACGTCCTCCGCCTCCAGCGCCACCGTCTCGACGCCGAAGCCGGGGTCCACCGTCTCCAGCCTCTCGCGCAACAGCTTGGTCAGATGCGCGGGCTCGCGCGCCGGTAGGGCGGTGGCGACGGCGATGAACTGGTCCTCGCCATCCACGCGGAAGAAGCGTGCGACGAAACGGTGTCCCCCCTGACGCTGCTCGGCCAGTCGCCGGCAAAGGCGCCCCGCCAGCAACTCCAGCGTCCGGCCGAGATCCTCGGGCGTGCCGATCGGCTCGGCGGGGAAAAACGCTCGGCGAAGGGCGCGGCCGGCCGCGGCCAGGCGATCGCTTCCTCCGTCGCACCGAGCGCTTGGTCAAGCCGCAGCACCGGCATGGCGCCGAACCGTGCGGTGATTTCGGCGCGAGGCAGGCGGGCGAGTTCGCCCACGCTGCGCAAGCCGAGCCGGCGCAGCCCCGCGACCGTGCGCGGATCGAGCCGCAACCCCGCCACGGGCAGATGCCTGAGCGCCGCGCGCTCCTCGCCTGGCGGGAGGATGGTAAAATCCTGCCCGAGCGGCGAGCGGGCCAGCGCCCACGCGGTCCCGGTGGTGCCGGCGACGGCGAGGCGGCAAGGGATCGCGTCGCGCCCCAGCCGCGCGACGAGGGCGACGGCCAGTCTCTCCTCGCCGTCGAACAGATGGCCGCAGCCGGTGATGTCGAGCCACAGCCCGTCCGGTGGGTCCGGAGCGGTAAGAGGGGTGTAGCGCTCGCACCACCCGGCGAGGGCGGCCAAGGCCGCCGCGTCGCCGTCCGGGTCGGCATCGTGGGGAACCAGCGCCGGGCAGATCGCTCGGGCGTCGGTCAGTGTCTGGCCGGGACGCAACCCCGCTTCCAACCCCTCTGACCCGACCGCGGCAAGGCGGCGGACGCCGTGCGCCGCCTCCACCGTCACCTGGATTTCACCCGGTGCGAGCGCGGAGCGGCGGATCAGCCGGGTGATCGGCCAGTTCGGCGACCACACGGAAAGGATGCGTCGGGCCATTTTCGACCTCCTTGATGGGCAGTTCCAGAACCCACGCACCGGGCCGGCCGCCGCGGGCATGGGTCAGCGCCACGCGCCAGCGCGGCGCGCCAAGCTCGCGAGCGTCCAACTCGGAAGGCGCCGGGGCGAGCTGCCAGCGCGTGATCGCGGCCGTCGCCTCCCGGTCCGCCCGCTTCCGCCCGTGCGGCCAGCGGCGCAGCGCGAAGCTGGTGACGCCGCTGGCGAGGCAGGCGAATTGCAGCCGGCGGGAAGCGGTGCGCTCCAGCTGGCCGACCTCGCCCACCACCGCCGCCAAACCGCCGGCGCGCAACGCCGTCTCCATCGCTCCCAGGGTGCCGGCGTCATCGCGCGGGCGGACCAGCACCAGCCGGCCGGGATCGAGCCCATAGGCCAGCAGCCCCGGCGGATGCAGGTCGTCGCAGGGCGCGATCCATAGGATCGGCAGATTGCTTGGCAGCCGGGCCAGCAGCGCCGCCACGAACCCCGCCGTCAGCACCCCGGTCTCCGCCTCCAGGCCTGCCGCGCCGACCTCGTGCAGCTGCCCCAGCGGCAGGCCGCCGGCAGGCAGGCAGGCATCCACACGCGCATCGCCGAACGGCAGCGCCCCCCACTTCCCGGCGGGCTTGCGCAGCCGGTCCCGCAGCGCCGCCAGATGCGCCGGCAACGGCCGCGCGCGATCCGACGGCGCGGTCCGGGGCGCCGGGAACGGGGGTGATTCGTCAAGGGCGCGCCCGACGATGTAAAGGTTCGGCTGCATGGGCGGAAGGGCTTGTGTTCCTTATTTGTTCGCATTCCCTCCCTCCGAGTCAATCGCTGATTAGGAATTTCGTCTTGTTGCCTCGCAGGTATGGTCGGGATCGCAGGAATTCGGTCCTGAATCCAGCTCTTTGCACGAGCATCCTCCGGTGCTGCCGCAAGCAAGCCACCAGCGCATGACCGGCATCGTCGCCGCCGTGAGCCGCGATCCACGGCACGGCTTCAGCAAGCCGACCCAGGACAGCATCCGCCTTGTGGCGGGGCTCGGCGTCGAGAACGACGCTCACATGGGCGAGACGGTCAAGCACCGCTCCCGCGTCCGCCGCGACCCGACCCAGCCGAATTTGCGCCAGGTGCATCTGATCCACGCCGAATTGCTCGACGAATTGCGGGAGACCGGCTTCGCCGTCGCGGCCGGGGACATCGGCGAGAACGTCACCACGCGCGGGGTCGATCTGCTCGGCCTGCCGACCGGGGCCAGGCTGCATCTGGGCGAGGCGGCGGTGGTCGAGGTGACGGGCCTGCGCAATCCCTGCCTTCAGCTCGACCGCTTCCAGCCCGGCCTGATGGCGGCGGTGCTGGGACGTGACGCCCAAGGCGGCTTCGTCCTCAAGGCCGGCATCATGGCGATCGTGCTGGCCGGCGGGGAGGTGCGTCCTGGCGATCCGATCGAAATCGAGCTGCCGCCGGAACCCCACCGCCCATTGGTGCGGGTCTGATCCGCCGCACTTGAGGCAGCGCGGCGGCGGGCGCACATTCGAGCGATCCAGCGATCCCGGAGTGCCAGCGATGAGCCACGATCATCCCCACACCCATGACGCCCCGCCCGCTCCCGGCGCGGTGGACTGGCGCGACAACGGCGTGCGGGTGATCAAGGGCGATCAGCTCGACACCAACACGGCGCAGACCCCTGGGATGAACCGCGCCGCCGCGATCAACGCGGCCCGCGTGGGCGCGCAGAAGATCTGGGCGGGGACGGTGCATATCCACCCCAATGCCAAGACCGGCGCGCACCACCACGGGGCGCTGGAAAGCGTGATCTACATCGTCAAGGGCAAGGCCAGGATGCGTTGGGGCGAGCGGCTGGAGTTCGTCGCCGAGGCCGAGCCGGGCGACTTCATCTTCGTCCCGCCCTATGTGCCGCATCAGGAGATCAACGCCAGCTCCGACGAGACGCTGGAATGCGTGCTGGTGCGCAGCGACAATGAGGCCGTGGTGGTGAACCTGGCGATCGAGCCGGTGGAGAAGCCCGAGGCGGTCTACTGGGTCGACCCGATCCACAAGCATCCGTGAGCCGTCGATAGCCGCTTTCGGTCTTATGCTGCGCTGCGGCAATCCACATATGGGTGAGCGGCGTTGAAGACGCGCTGAGGCATCGGAGGCTTTTCCACCCATGAAGTTGACACGCGCGATGCGGCTCGGGCGCCGCGGGATCGAGGACGCCATGCGCGCGGCGTCCGTGGTCCTGAACGCCAAGCTCACGCCCCCGACGCCGTTCGCGGCCCGGGCCGCGGAGGTGCCTGGCGTGATGGAGGTGCCGGCCTTCGGCTCCAACCCGGGCGGGCTGAAGATGCTGCTCTACGCCCCGCCGACCACGCCACGGCCCGGCGCGCCGCTGATCGTGGTGCTGCATGGCTGTGGGCAGGACGCGGCCGGGTTCGCGACGGAATCCGGCTGGTTGACGCTCGCCGACCGGTTGAGCCTGCCGGTGGTGATCCCGGCGCAGACGCAGGAGAACAACCGGGGCGGCTGCTTCAACTGGTTCCGCCCGATCGACACGCGGCGCGGCCGGGGCGAGGCGGTTTCGATCCGCCAGATGGTGACCGAGGCGGCGACAGGCTTTCGCTCCGACCAGCGACGCATCTTTGTCGCGGGCCTGTCGGCTGGCGGCAGCATGGCCGCGGCGCTGCTGGCCTCCTATCCCGACGTGTTCGCCGCGGGGGCTGTCGTGGCGGGGCTGCCGGTGGGCTGCGCCGACGACATGGGGCAGGCGTTCGCCCGCATGTCCCATGCCGGCCCCGACCTGTCCGGCCTGGAATGGGCCGACAAGGCCCGCGAGCGAGGGCCGGCGGGTTACGCCGGACCTTGGCCGCGCCTATCGATATGGCGCGGCGACGCCGATCACACCGTTGACCCGGCCAATTCCGAGCTGCTGGCGCGCCAATGGGCCGCGCTGCATCGGCTGTCCCGTCCGTCCTGGACCGAGACCGAGCCGACGGCGGGCGTGCGGCGCCGCGTCTGGGGGCTGCCCGAGGCGCCCGCCGTCGAGATGTGGACGCTGGCCGGCCTGCCGCACGCCTGGCCGATCGGCGAGGGCGACGAGGGCAGGGTCTCGCAATGGGTGCGCGAGGCGCCCGTCTCGGCGACCAGCGAGATCGCGCGCTTCTGGGGGCTCGCCGAGGCCTAAGCTACGCGCCGCCGAGGGGCCCCGGCGCTGCTTCGTATTGAGCGTCGAGCCAATGCACCAAGGGGTTGTCTTGCTCGGGCACGGCAGGTGGCGGAATGCGGGCTGGGCGCCCCAGCACCATCTGCGCGCACGTCGGCGGATCGGCGGCCCTCCCGAGAGCCGAACCGTGGAAATGAGCCAGCAGATCGGTGGTCGCCGGAACGTCAGGGGGCTGGCTGTATAGAAATCCGGGTCGAACAGGCCCATCTCGCCGAGTTCCGCGGCTCCGTCGCCCGCGCGGCGGACCGCGGATCCGCGCCGCGCCCTCAGCCGCGCGAGGTGGGCGGGCGGAGCGGCGGCAGCATGAAGCGCGGCGGCTGCGATTGGGCGGTCGGCGCCTGAACAGCGGGAGCCTCGGCCGCGACCGCCGCTGCGGGAGCGACGCGGCGCTCCTGTTGCCAGCTCAGAATGCCGACGATCACGGCGAGCGCCGTCACCGCGACGGCGGGTGCGGCGAGGATGACCGCGCCGAGGCGCGACATCCCTGGTGCCATCCGCTGCATCCGGTGCAGCTTGGCGTGCAGCGGCCTGAGCAGACCATGCAACTCCTCGATGCGCGCATCCTGCGCCTCCAGTCTTGCGCGGAGGCGGTCGAGTTCCAGCGCCGTGAGCAGTGGCGGCGGGTCGGTCCTCTCGGTCATGCGTCTCTCCCGTTGACGGGGTGCAGCATGGGACTGAGTTTGCGTCGGGATTCTGTCCCTCGTGTGACCGAAACGTAACGCATCGCGTCTAGCGGTCAGAACACCAGGATCTTGGCGATGTCCTTGCCCCGTTCGGCTGGCCGGTCGAGGTCGAGGGTGGGGCCGACCGGCACGATACCGGTCGGGTTTATCATCCGGTGACTCATGTAGTAGTGCCGCTTGATATGCGTGAAGTTCACCGTCCCGGCGACTCCGGGAAGCTGGTAGATGTCGCGCGTGTAGCCCCACAGGTTATGGTAGTCCACGATGCGGCGGATATTGCATTTGAAATGACCGTGGTACACCGCATCGAACCGGATCAGCGTGGTGAACAGCCGGATGTCGGCCAGGGTCAGCCGATCGCCCAGCAGGAACCGGCGGTGCGCCAGCCGCTCCTCGAGGAAATCCAGCGTGTCGAACAGCGGCAGCACCGCCTCTTCGTAGGCCTCCTGCGTGGTGGCGAAGCCGGCCTTGTAGACCCCGTTGTTCAGCGTGTCGTAGATCCGCGTGTTGAGTTCGTCGATCTCGGGTCGGAGCTCTCTCGGGTAGTAATCGCCCGGCTTGGCGCCCACGGCGTCGAACGCGCCGTTCAGCATCTGGATGATTTCGGATGACTCGTTGTTGACGATGGCCTGGGTGTGCTTGTCCCACAGCACCGGGACGCTGACCCGGCCGGAATAGTGGCCGTCCGCGTTGGTGTAGATCTCGTAGAGATACTGCGCGCCGAACAGCGGATCGGCGACGACGCCGTCGCCGGGCGCAAAGGTCCAGCCGTTCTCCGCCATCAGCCAATGCGTGACCGAGACCGGGATCAACGCCTCGAGGCCCTTCAGGGCGCGCAGGATCAGCACGCGATGCGCCCACGGACAAGCCAGCGAGACGTAGAGGTGATAGCGCCCTCGCTGCGCCGCGAAGCCGTTCTGGCCGGTGGGGCCGGGCCGTCCGTCCGAGGTTATCCAGTTGCGGAACGCGCTTTCGGTGCGGACGAAGCGGCCCGCCGGTCCGCTCTCCCGCGGCTTGTCGTGCCAGACACCATCAATCAGCAGGCCCATCCGTCAACTCCCGGCTGCGGTCGATCGGTTCTCATGCACGCACCGGCGGCGCCCTGCATCTGAAATCTCAGCGTACCACGAGACGGCCGGCCGGCGGAATGCCGGCGATCTCGCTGATGAGCTTGCGCGTCATCGCCTCGCCGAAGGTGCGGAAGTCGTGCACCTCCAGCACGAAACTGCCCGGGCCGCCGGTGACGTTCTCCCGATAGTAGTTGGCAAGGCCTCCCGGCGGCTGGACATGCGCGTAGGTCCAGGAGACCGGGTGCTCGTTGATTATGGCGAGCCCGTTCACCGTGATGCCGGCCGCCACCGCGTCGTCGCGCGCCTCGGTGATCTCGCGGCCGGCGTTGTTGGTACCGTCGCCGCACACGTCGATCACCCGACGGGACGCCTCGAAGCCGCTCTCGGCGAGCGCCTGCACCGCGCGGTCCACCCCGGCGCTGATCGCGGTGCGGCCCCAGAAGGAGCGCGCCGCGTGGGTCAGCTTGTCGGCGAATTCCGCGGCTGTCGGCTGGTCGCTGATCACCGTCCAGTCGAGCACGGTACGGACCTCGTAGTTGCTGGCGAACTCGATGTAGCTGACCGCGATCCGTCCGACCGGGCCGCCGCGGATCGCGGCGATCACATCCTTGTCGGTGAAGGCGGCGGCGTAGCCCTGCTTCTCGAGGTCGAACTCGCTGTCGTCGATGCTGCGCGAGACGTCGGTGACGAGCACGAGCGCCAGGTCCACCGCCCTGGGTTGCCCGGCGGGCGCATCGGCGGCGCGGGCGGCCGGCGCGAGGACGAGCAGGAATGCCGTCAGGCACAAAATGGCGCGCATGGACCGAGGCCTCCGGTACATCGGTCGCATGGTCAGCGTGCGCGGGGCGGCCGTCAAAGCAAAAACCGGGTGGTAGCCGCTTTCTGCCTATTGGCTGGCCCACACGATCCGGTGGATCCAGGCGACTTCGGCGAGGTCGAAACTGTAGTCCGGATGCGCGGGGTTGAGGCTGCGCAGTTCGATGCGGCGGGCGGAGCGGCGGACTAGCTGCTTGGCCATCACCTCGCCGTCGGCGGTACGCACCACCACGCGGTCGCCGCGGCGGATCGGCGCGGCGGGCGACACAATGACCATGTCGCCGTCGCGGAACACCGGCTCCATCGATTCGCCGCTGATCTCCAGGGCGTAGGCGTTGGTGTCGCCGATCTCGGGCAGGCTCACCTCGTCCCAGCCGCCGCCCACCGGATAGCCGCCGTCGTCGAAGAACCCCTCGCCGCCGGCCTGGGCGAGCCCGATCAGCGGGATGCGCCGCGTGACCGAGCGGATCGTCGCGGCGCTGGCCAGCGCGCGGGCGCCGGAGACGAGTTCGCTGAAGGCGTCGAGGCTGGCGCCGGTGGCGTCCAGCACCTTGGCGAGGCTCTCCGTGCTCGGCCAGCGCGGCCGCCCGTCCGGCATCCGGCGCTTGGAGGGGTTGAACGTGGTGGGATCGAGCCCCGCCCGGCGCGCCAGCCCGGACGCGGACAGGCCGGTCTCGGCCGCGAGCGTGTCGAGGGCGCGCCAAATGTCCTCATGCTTCATGCCCGCAAGCTCCTGCCTCGCTTCACCCATGCTCGATTGTGATGACAGCTGCCGTGTCGCTTCATCAACACGCGGTAAGGCACACGAATCCATCGGGTTTCAAGTCTGATAGGAAATTTCGCCGAAGGGAATAGGAAAAAATGCAGATAATCGCTTGCTTAGGTCTTCAACCTTTGGTTCTATGTTCACGTTCTGTTCATTTGACCCGCCGCCCAGGAGATTACCGATGGCCGCTGCTCTCCGGCAAAACGCCGCTCACCGCACCCTCCCCCGTGCCTCGGCCATGACCCGCCGCGCCGAGCCGTTCCGCAGCGCGGAGGAGGCCTGGTTCTGGACGATGGCGGCGCTGGCGGCGCGGCGCGAAGGCGCGCGCTACACGGCGGGACTCGGCAAGGTCGAGCGCCCGTGCGAGCCGGACGACGTGGTGAAGTGCCTCGATACCCTGTATCGCCGCCGCCGCATCGACCTGGTGCACGCCCGCATCCTGCGCATCTGGGGCGAGCGCCAGTCCACGCCGAATCCCGCCTATGTCGCCGAGAAATCCGACTGGAAGCTGTGGCGCGAGGCGCTGGACCGGCTGGAGTGGCCGCTGCGGGTGAAGGGGATCGTGGGGTGAGCTTGGGCGCCACGTGCTTTACCCCTGGTCGCAAGCGGCGATACGCTCCCGCATGAGGAAAGGCCTCGCCGCGACCCAGGGGAGAGAGCGATGCTGCTGAGCCGTGAAGAGCTCCGCCAGGACCGGTATTTCGACGCGCTGACCGACGCGATCCTGGAACGCGACCAGCCGCGCACCGCCGAGCTGTTCTTCGGCATGGTGGCGCGCGACGGACGCTCGGTGGGCAATGCGCTCAGCGTCGTGACGGCGGCCGAGGCGCCGTTCGTGCAGGTGCCGAACCACATCAATCTGCGGGACGGACAGATTGCGCTGGTCAACAATGACCACACCATCCTCGGCCTGCGCACCTCGGCGAGCCTGGCGCCGTTCCTGCCCGACTCGCACCGGCTGCTGCCGTATCTGCAGAGCGTCTGGTACATCCCCGCCGGGCTCGACATCTGGAACCAGCTGCTCGGCAAGTATCCCGGCCGCTACGCCACGATGAAGGGTTTTGACGTTCCGCCGCCGAGCCACGGGCCGGTGGTGTGGAACGAGGAGCATCCGCCGATCCGCGAGGGCGGCACGGTCGAGGAGCGGCTGCACCAGCACATGATCGCCACGATGGCCGGCGACGTGCGGCGCTCGCACGGCCTGTTCCTCGGCTTGGCCGAGGAGCCGGAGCTCCGCCCCCGATTGCGCGACCAGCTCCTGTTCCTCGGCCTGATCGACCTGCAGGACACGGTGGCCGGCCGCAAGGCGCGCAACACCGGCCACAAGGCGCTGCGCGCCCGCGCCGTCACCGACCTCGCGGATTTCATCGGCTGGGACCGCGCGCACGGCGTCTATTACACCGGCGTGCCGGACATGGCGGTCGGGCCGCTGTACTACTCGATCTACGACGCCGCCTGCGTGACCGTGACGGGCGAGTTTCCCGACGCGGGCAAGACACTCCGGCAGACCAATCACGCGCCGCTCACGCCGGCCGAGGTCGAGGAGATGGTGCGGCTGCTGATGGAGGCCGACACGCAGACGGTGTGGGACCGGATCACCACGCATCTGCGCGGCGGCAAGTCGATCAGCAGCCTGGGCGACGCCATTCAGATCGGCGCGGCGGAGCTGATCCTGCGGACGACGGTGCCGCGCCAGTTCACCGATGGGCAGCATCCGTTCGATTATTGCAACACGGCGAATTACTGGATGCGGACCAGCGACAATCCGTACCAGGTGCGCGTGCTGTATCTGATGGCGCATTTCGTCAACGATGTGGCGCGCGCGAACAAGCTGTTCGCATCGGTGATGGAGGCGGAGTGCGCCGGCTTCGACGCGCGGGGACGCACGCCGGGCGCGCTGCTGCAAGAACTGGACGAGGTGATCCTGGCCTTCGATATCGGCCGGACCACCGCACTGGCGCAGGCCTATCTGCGATCCGGCGCGGACCGCACCGCCTATCAGACGAGCATCGCGGTTACCGCGTGCAAGTTCCAGGACGATCCGCACAATCAAAAGATTACCCACTCCAGCTTCGAGGAATACGCGCACAACTCGACGCATCTGCGCGACCGGCTGCTGCTGGCATCGGCGCGGCTGCTTGCGGGCTGGCCGAAGATGCCGGGCGAGCGCGACTGCTATGCGCGGTTCATGAAGGACTGGATCAGGAACTAGCCGGGCGTCACCGAGCTTCCGTCCGCTCCTCGCGCCACAGGCCGAGTTTCTCCTGCACCGGGCGGTCCGAGAAGCTGAACAGCACGGCCTCGGCGTTCGCGCGGTGATGATGCGGCGTCCAGCTCGGCACGACGAACACGTCGCGCGGCTTCCAGCGCAAGCTCGTATTCCCCACGACCGTTTCGCCGTTGCCTTCGACGACGGCGTATACGGTTCCGTCGGTCGAGCGGTACGGCGCGGTGGTGAAGCCGCCGGGGATCAGCTGCATGAACGCGCCGATCGTCGGCATCGCGTAGTCGCCTGATGCCGGATTGACGTAGCGCAGCTTGTGGCCGTGGCAGGCATCAGGCGCGCCGTTGCACGCCAGCTGGCGGAGTGTTTCGCGGGTCCGTTCGTACGGATAGCTGAACGCCGGAGAGCTCTTCCCGCTCGCCTTCCAATCCACCGGCAGGAGGTTGCTGCCGAACCGCGCCAGGCTGTCCCCTGCGGGGCGCGTCACGCTCTGGGCCTCGGCATTCGCGGCCTCGGCGAAGCTTGCGTCGAGGAAGCCGACGAGCGGGATGTCGAGACCGTCCAGCCAGACCATCGGCTCCTCTGTCTCGTTGCCGTGGTCATGCCAAGTCCAGCTCGGCGTGATGACGAAGTCGCCCGGCTGCATCAGCGTCCGCTCGCCCTCCACCGCGGTGTAAGCGCCGTGCCCCTCGATGATGAAGCGCAGCGCCGACTGCGTGTGCCGATGCGCCGGCGCGATCTCGCCTGGCATGATGAGCTGAAGCCCGGCATAGAGGGAATGCGTGATCGACGCCTTCCCGCGCAATCCCGGATTCTCCAGGATCAGGACGCGGCGCTCCGCTTCCTTGGCGGTGATGAGCTGGCCGGATTGCATGAGATGCGGCCGCACCACGCCGTCATAGTCCCAGATCGCCGGCACCGCCGGGGATCGCGGGGCCTTCGAGACCAGCACGTGCAGGCTCTCCCAGAGCGGGGCGAGATCGTGCTGGCCGATCGCGCTGTAGAACGCTTCCCGCTCGGCGCGGGACTTGGCTGCGTGTGCTTCGCTCATCCCAAGGACACCTTTCGCATCGGGCGCTTGCGTCTCGGTTCGAGCCTACCCCAGGTCGGCGGGCGATGGGAGTTCCACGCGTCCGGCTGCTTGCCATCGGGCCACCCCACCCTGCACTCTAGCCTCGCCATGAAGCGTCCGCCTGCATCAGGACGCGCAGGGGAGGATCACGTGAGCGCATCGCCCGTGTCGTCCGTGGAAGCGGCCCTGGAGAACCAGCGCTTCGGATCGCTTCAACTCCGCGTCGCTGTACTCTGCGGGCTGGCTCAGTTGTTCGACGGTTACGATCTGTCGGCGATCGGCATGGCGGCGCCGGCGATGTCGCAGGCCTGGGGCGTTCCGGCGGCGTCCTTCGCGGCCGCCTTCGTGATGTCGAGCGTCGGGATGATGGTCGGCGTGATGCTGTCGGGCCCGCTCGGCGACCGGCTCGGGCGCAAGCCGGTGATTGTCGGCAGTCTGCTTATCGTCGGCGTCTTCTCGCTCGCCACCGTCTGGTCAACCACGATCGGCGAACTCGCGCTGCTGCGATTCCTGACCGGTATCGGGATCGGCGGCGTGATGCCCTCGACCGTCGCGCTGAACGCCGACTACACCTCGCGCCGCCTGCGCGCCACGGTCGTCATGTTCATGTTCACCGGCAACACGCTGGGCGGCTTCCTTGGCGGCCAGATCATCGCGCAGGTGCTGCCGCAATTCGGCTGGCGCGCCATCTTCGTGATCGGCGGCATCATTCCGCTCGTGCTCGTGCCGTTCCTGCTGGTCTGGCTGCCGGAATCGGTGCGCTTTCTCCTGGCGCGCGGCAAGATGTCCGCCCGCGCTCTCCGGCTTTACGCCGCACTCGGCATCGAACCGGGGGCGGCGGCGCGCGGCATGGCACAGGGGATCGTGGACGTGGCGAGCGGCAATCCGGTGCGCGCGCTGTTCAGCGCCGATCTCGCCGCTTGCACCATCCTGCTCTGGGTGATGTTCCTCGCCAACCTGCTCAGCATGTATCTCATCAGCTATTGGCTGCCGACGGTGCTGCATCTCTCCGGCCTCTCGCCCGCCGATGCCGTGTTCGCGGCAAGCATGATGTCGGCCGGGGCGGTGCTGAGCACGCTGCTGCTCGGCTGGCTCGCCACGCGGTTCGGCGCGCGGCGGGTGCTGACCGTCAGCTTCAGCGCGGGCGCGGTGGTCATTGCCGCGATCGGGTTGCTGCCGCTCTCCCAGCAGGTCCTGCTCGCCGCGATCTTCGTGATGGGCGGCTGCACGGTTGGCAGCCAGCTCGCGGCCAATGGCCTCGCCGCCGCGCTGTATCCGGCGCGCATTCGCACCACCGGCGTCGGCTGGGCGCTCGGGGTCGGACGGCTCGGCGGCATCGGCGGCCCGGCGCTGGGCGGTCTGCTGCTGGGCATGGGCTGGCCGCCCAAGCAGATTTTTCTCTGCGCCTGCGCAACCGCGCTCGTCGCTGCGACCTGCACGATCCTGCTCGGCGTCGGTCGGCGGAATGCGCCGCTCCGGGCGGAGACGGCGTCGTAAGGCTACATCTAGGAGGACGAGGCGTGCTTGCTGAGGACGATCGTCGAGTGGAAGTTCAGGATGCCGCCATTCGCGCTGACCAGCACGACGTCGTTCTTGCCGACCTGCCGCTCGCGGCCCTGTCCGCGCGCCTGCACCACCGCTTCGGAAAGCGGCGTGAAGCCCCACATGTAATAGCCTGAAAGCTGCCCGCCGCCGGTGTTGGTGGGCAGCGAGCCGCCGGGGCCGAGCTTGCCGTCGGCAACGAACGGGCCGCCCTCGCCCTTTGCGCAGAAGCCGTAATCCTCCAGCGTGACGAGCACGGTGTAGGTGTAGCAATCGTAGAGCTGGCAGATGTCCACGTCGTTCACCGTGACGCCGGCCATGCGGAACGCGATCTCGCCAGATCGCTTGGCGCCGGTCTCGACGGCGGGGTGACGGTCGGTGCGCTGGTTGTCGCCGGGCGCGCATTGCGCGTAGCCCAGGACGTGCACAGGCGGCTGTTTGAGATCGCGCGCCCGCGCCGTCGAGGCGACGATGACGCAGACCGCGCCGTTGGAGACCAGGCAGCAGTCGAGCAGACGCAGCGGCTCGGCGATGAAGCGCGAGTTGTGATGATCCTCCAGCGTGATCGGCGAGCGCATCTGCGCCCAGGGGCTCATACCCGCCCAGGCCCGCTGGCCCACTGCGATCGTCCCGAACTGCTCGCTGGTGGTGGCGTAGAGGTGCATGTGCCGGCGGGCAGCCATCGCGTATTCCGGGTTGGCGCCGAAATTCCCGTACGCCGCGCGCAATCCGATCATGCCGCCGAGCGGAAAGCGGTGCGGCCCGGCGTAGGACTGGCCCGCCGAGCGCGTCGCCGTCAGCGGCGCGTCCGCGTACACCAGCGCCACGACGTTCGCGAGTCCCTGCTCGATCGCCATGCAGGCATATTGCATCATGCTGCCAGCGGTCGATCCGTACGCGCTCATCACGTTGATCAGCGTCAGGTTTTCGAAGCCAGAGAATCATCTGCGCGCGCGGGTCCATGTCACCGGCGATGTTGGCGTTGATCAGCAGGCCGTCGAGATCGGCCTTGCCGAGGCCCGCGTCGTCGAGCGCAAGCGCGATTGCCTCGGCGGCGAAATCGACGGAGCGGCGGCCATAGATCTTGCCCATCTGGGTGACCCCCAGCCCCACGATGGCGCCCTTCGGTCGGTTCGGCATTCTTGGCTTCCTGTCGTGGATCAGCCGGAGACGGGCTGGAACTTGGTAATGAATACGCCGTCGCCGGGAGACTCGAACACCGCTTCGAGCCGCATCCCGATTCGCAGATCGGCATTGTCCACGCCGACCACGTTGGCGGTCATGCGCACGCCCTCGTCGAGATCGACCTGCGCGATGTTGTACGGCACGTGCGCTGCGAAGCCCGGGTGCATGGCCTGATGAAAGATCGTGAAGGTGTACAGCGTCCCGCTCCCGCTCGCCGCGCGCCATTCGAGTGTCGGCTTCATGCAGGAAGGGCAGCGTTCGCGCAGCGGAAAGCTCGAGGTTGCGCAGCTCGTGCAATGCTGCAGCATCAGCCGCCGATCCCGCGCGCCGGCAAAGAACGGCTCGCTGCGCTCGTCGGGGATCGGGACGGGTTTGGATGCGGCCTCGGACATCGAGTTATTCCCCAGTTGCAGCCAGCATAATCGGTCGACATGCGGTGGCAAGAAGGTTGGAGCGCGCCGCCGTCGTCAGCGGCCGACGCGCCAACCGGCCTCCTTGGCGAAGCTTTCGAAGAAATCGTCGTCGTAGGCGCGCTCCGGCGATTGTCGCACGAGCTCGTCGAGACGCTGCGCATCCTCGCCGACCAGGATGCGCCAGCGATCGGCCTTGACGCCGTCGAGGATGATGGTCGCGGCGGCTCCGGCGCTTGTCGGCGCCTCCTCGCGAAACCGCCGCGCCCGCTCGGCCGCGAGGGTCTGGATCTCCTCGTCCGACAATCCCGATACGTCCCGCCCTGCCGCGACCATGCGCGCGCGTATCTGCGCGACCTCCGTCGCCGTCAGCGCGTCCGACTCATTGCCGCTCTGGATCTTGCGGGAGTTGGCGACGATCGAGGTTCCGATATGGCCAGGCATGACCACCGAGCATTTGATGTGCGGTGCGTTCAGCCTGAGATCGGTAATCAGCGCCTCGGTGAAGCCCTTGACTGCGAATTTCGCCGCGCTGTACGCCGTGTGCGGTACGCCAGGCCCGACGGACGCCCAGAATCCGTTGACGCTGCTGGTGTTGACGATGTGGCCCTGGTCCGCCTTTTGCAGCATCGGCAGGAAGGCGCGGGTGCCGTAATAGACGCCCCCCCAGCAGATGTTGAACGTCTTCTCCCATTCGTCGCGGCTGTTGGCGATCAGGCTGCCGCCGCCGCCGATGCCGGCATTGTTGAACAGGAGGTGGATCTTGTCGGTCTGCTGCTGTTGCGCGACCTCGTCGCGGAAACGCAGCACCTGCGCTTCGTCGGATACGTCGGCGACATGCGCGGTGATGCGCAGGCCCTGCGGCAGACGTTCGGATCCGCAGAGCCGCCTGGTTTGGGCCATCGCGCTCGCGGAGACGTCGCACATGGCGACATTGCAGCCGGCGGCGACCAGCTGGCGAACGAGCTCGCGGCCCATGCCCGCCCCGCCGCCGGTGACGACCGCTATCCTGTTCTCGAAATCCTTCATCGCCGGCAACTCCCTTGGGTCGCATTGTTCGATCGAGAATAGCCTTGGCGGCAGGCGCGGCAAGCTCGCTCTGGCGCCTCCGCCATATTGTCAACCCCGCGACCCCAAGGCAGGATGCCGGGCAAGGCTGCTGGCGGGTCAGGCCGGCGCGGAGGTTGTCGTGCTGAATTCAACAACTCTTCTGGCCGATGCCCTGGGTCGCAATCTGTCCGAGGTCTTTCTGCGTACGTTTGGCGGGCAGCAGCCGCAAATAGCCGCTTTGCTGGATGAAGCGGGTCGCCTTGTCATCGAACGGCTCGCCAGCAGCGATGCGCTTTATCACGACGCCGAGCATACAGCCCTCGTCACGCTCGTCGCTCAAGACATTCTCCGCGGGCTGCGGCTGAGGCGAACCGTATCGCCGGAGGATTGGCTCCACTTTATCGTTTCGGCACTCACTCACGACATTGGATATGTCCGGGGAGTGTGCCAGGGGGACGGCCCTCAGCAGCAAGTCGCCGACGCCGCCGGGGCGACGATCGCGCTGCCGCCGGGCGCGTCGGATGCGTTCCTGGCTCCGTACCACGTCGAGCGTTCCAAGATCGCGGTGCGTGAGCGCTTCGCGTCGCATCCCATCATAGACGCCGAGCGAATCGCGTGCGCCATCGAGCTGACTCGCTTCCCGGTGCCGGATGACTCGGATCACGCCGCCACCGATACTGAAGCGGGGTTGCTGCGTGCCGCCGATCTCGTCGGGCAACTGGGGGACCCGCTCTATCTTCGCAAGCTCAGCGCGCTGTTTCACGAGTTCGCCGAAACCGGGGTCAACGACCGTCTCGGTTATTCCAGCCCTGCCGATGTGGCGGAGCGCTATCCACGATTCTTCTGGAGCAAGGTTGAACCCTTTATCGGCGATGCGATTCTCCACCTCGAGTTGACGGTAGAGGGGCGTCAGTGGATCGCGCATCTCTACAGTCACGTCTTTGCAATCGAACATCACCTTCGGCGGATGGGGCCCCAGCCGCCAACGCCCAGCCAAGATCGGCGGACGGATTGACGGACGCGCAGTGAGTGAGCGAACGCTCACTCTATGCCGGGATGCTGTCCACCAGCCAGATGGCCGCAGGCAACGCCACCCGGCCGTTGCTCGCGGCATAGGGCGCGAGCGCCGCCCTGATCGCGTCGGTCGCCGCCGCGCGGGCGGCTTCCGGCTGATCCTCCATCGCACGGGCGGCAGGGCCGAAGCCGGCGGCCTGTCGCACGGCGGCCTCCAATCCTTCGCCGTTCGCGAGATCGATCGCGAGATCGAGCTTGGTCAATCGCGGCTGGACGAAGCCGGCCTGCGTGAGGATGCGGGCGACCCGGTCCGGCTCGGCGAACGAGAACGGCCCGGGATCCTCGGGTCCCAGTTTCGGCAGCGGCGGCACGTGCGCGTACGCCGCGTGCAAAGGCACGCGCATCCAGGGGTTCTCGGCGAAGGCCCGCCAGCACGCGAACACCACACGCCCTCGCGGCCGCAGGGCGCGGCGCAGGTTGGCGAACGCCGCCGCCGGATCGCCGAAGAACATCACGCCGAACCGCGAAAACAGCAGGTCCACGCTGGCGGGATCGAACTGGTGCGCCGCCGCGTCGGCGCGCAGCCACGCGACGTTGGCAAGACCGGAGCTTCGGGTGCGCGCGAGTTCCAGCATGGGCGCCGACACGTCGAGGCCGGTGACATGCCCGGCCGGCCCGACCTTCCGTGCCAGCGCGAGCGTGGTCGCTCCGCAGCCGCAGCCGACATCGAGCACAGCCTCTCCCTCCCGTGGCGCCGCGTGCGCGACGGCGGCGTCCAGCACCTCCGAAAGCGTGGCGTCCATGCGCGCCTGGTTCGTCACCCATCGCTCGGCGCCGGGCCCGTTCCAGAACGCGAGTTGCTCGGCGTGCAGTTCGTTGAGCTCGGTCATCCGGCAGGCTCCGTTCCCGTCATCGACTCAGCGCCGGTAGTCGGCGCCCTTGCGGTCCACCGTGCGGACCAGGCCCTGCCATTCCATCAGCCCGTATTCCGCGTCCCCGCGACGCTGGCGCATCCGCTCAGCGGCCTTGCGCACGATGTCCGGGGCAATCTGGAGCGGCGGAGCATCCAGCGTTCGGGCAATGAGCTCGACCTCGCAGGCGCGCTCCAGCATGTACATCCGCATCATGGTGCCGTGCACGGTGGGACCGAGTGCCAGCAGGCCGTGATTGAGCAGCACGACGCAGCTGCCCCGGGCGCAGGTCCGGCCGAGCGCGTCGCACTCCTCCTGCGTCGCGGGCAGACCGTATTCGTGATAGGCGACGTCGTCGAGGATCTGCAGCGCATCCTGGCTGATCGGCCGCAGCCCCTTGTCGAGCAGCGATAGGCCCGCGCCAGCCCGTGTGTGCGTGTGCATCACGCAGTTCGCGTCCGGCCGCGCCTTGTAGACGCCGCTGTGGATGGTGAAGCCGGCATTGTTGAACTTGCCGTCGCCGCCGCGCACGTTGCCGTCCGTGTCCATCTTGATGAGGCTGGAGGCGGTGATCTCGTCGAACATCTCGCCGTAACGGTTGATCAGGAAGGCGGCGGGTTCGCCGGGCACGCGCATCGACATGTGGGTGTTGATGAGATCGGTCCAGCCCAGATGGTCCACTACGCGATACAGCGCGGCCAACTCGCAGCGCGCCTGCCACTCGGCGTCGGTCATGCCGATCCTGGTCTGCTTCAGTGCGCTTGACATGGCGTTCTTCCTCCGCTTGCCCGACAGCTTGGCCCGATGGTGTGGGAGATGGCCGTCTTCCGCAACCCGACGAGGCGGACGTTCACGGTGGCCTACCGCCCGATCCCAAGCAATCGTCCCAATCGAACAAAATACGCCTTGATGACCACCCAGATGAGCCCGTGCGCCGCGAGCGGCGCGGCGTTCGCCGGCTCTGGGTCGGGCGTGGCCGCTGCCGGCGCGGGTTCCGGCGCGGCCGGAGGCGGCGGGCTGACATCCTTGGCGAACTCCTCGGACGCGTGGCGAGCGAAATCGGCCATGATGGCATTGGCGACCGCCACACCGCCGGTTCGCGCGAAATCGGCCAGCACGCCGCCGAGTTCCGAATCCGAGACGATCTTGACGATCGTGGTCGGCTCCGTGGCGGCGGGATCATTGGTCAGCGCGAACGAGGTTCTTACCCCGATCCTCGCCGCGCGCATGTCCGCGGCACCGCGACCTTGCACGGTGCCCGTCAGCGCGTCGAAGTCGAACGCGCAGGTCGCTCGGCCCTTGAAGTTCACCTTCTTGGGGCCGAATGAAACCACCATCGCGCCCGGCCACGAGCCGTCCTCGGCCTGCGGCTCCAGCACGGCGCCCGGCATACAGCGCGCCATGCGCGGCACGTCGGCGAAGCGACGCATCACGTCCGCCGCCGCGCCGGGAACGCGGAACTCGCCCTCGAAATGCACCGCTCGTCACCAGGCGGGGCGCAGCAGCGGCGCGTGGTTCTCGTGGCCGTAATAGACCTTCGAGTAGCCCTCCGTCGGCGTGGTCGGAGAGACGCGCGCATCGATCAGATAAAGCCCGCCTTTCCGCAGACCCTCGCCTACCGCGTCGCCGATCTGCGACACATCCGACAGCAGCACGCCGTCGCCGCCGAACGCCTTGGCGAGTGTGACGAAATCCGGCGACTCCCATTGCGCCAGCTTCTCGTCGAAGCCCTTGGCGACGAGCTTGTGCACCTCCGCGCCATAACCGGCGTCGTTCCACACGATCAGCACCATTTGCATCCTGTGGCGGACTATCGTTTCGAGTTCCTGGATGTTGAACATCAGGCTGCCGTCGCCCTCGACGGCGACGTGCTGGCGTCCGGGGTTGCCGGCGCCCGTCCCGATCGCCACGCCGATCCCCTGACCGACCGCGCCGAAGCCGTACGAATACTGGATTTCGGCCTTTTTCGGCAGCGGCATGTACATACCGATCCAGGAGAAGAAATGGCCCGCGCCGCAGGTGAACAGCACGCCTTCGGGCAATGCCGCCCCGAGGGCGCCGGCGAGCGCGCGGGGATCGAGGCCGTCGGATGGCGCCTCGAACCGGTATGGCGGCGCGTCGAGCACGGCCCGCGTTGCCGCGGTCCGCAGCCCCTCCTTGCGGACCTGTCGGGCTTCCAGCGCCTCGTTGATCGCCGCCACGGCGCGGCGGCCGTCGGCCTGGACGTAGAGGCCGGGGATCACGCCGATCTCCTCGGGCACCGCCCTGATGTCGATGCGCGCGACCTCGGCCGACGGGAACAGCAAGCCGCCCTCCGTGGTGTAGTAGCCAAGCTCGGCGCCGACACCGAGGACGAAATCGGCGTCCGCCAGCAGCTGTTCCGACGGAGCCGAGGCGAAGGCGCCAGCGATGCCGATGTCCCACGGCTCGCCGGCGAACAGCCCCTTGCCCTGCAGCGAGGTCGCGAGCAGCGCGCCTACGCGGTCGCCGAGCTTGACGATTTCGTCCCTGGCACCCGCCGCAATCGCGCCACGGCCGCCGATGATGACCGGGCGTTCGGCGGCGATCAGCTTGTCGATCACCGGCGCCAGCTGGTCAGGGTTCGGCGTCTCGATGCGCGGCGGCAGGAACTGGGTCGACGGGCGATACTCGTAGTCCCAGTCGAACTCCTCCTCCTGCAAATCCATCGGCAGGTTGAGCACGATCGGGCCGCGATGGATGCGGGCGGCGTAGAACGCCTCGGCGATCTCCTCGGCCATGTTGTCGATGCTGGTGATGGTGTGGAACCGGGCGCTGCTGGCCTCGGCGAAGCGGCGCTGGTCCATCGTCTGCGTGCGATTTTTGGCCCCCGCCATGATCTCGCCGGCGACCAGCACGATCGGCGTCTTTCCCCGCTGCGCCGCGATCAGCGAGGTGCCGCACTGCGTCAGGCCGGGTCCGCACGTGACCATCGCGACGCCGATCTTGCCGGTGGTCCGGGCATAGCCGTCCGCCATCGACACGGCCATCGACTCATGCCGCGCGGAGTAAGCCTTGACCGAGGGATCGCGGCACAGCGCGCCCCACAGCCACATATTGCCGTCGCCCATCAGGCCAAAAAAATCGGTGACGCCCTCGGCGACGAGGGATCGAGCGATCGCTTCGTAGACTTTCATCGGTACGGAACCTCCTTCGGCGTGGAACTCGGGTTTCCAACGCCGAGTGTGGCCGCTTTCCGATCGGCTGTCGCGCCCGGCTCCTCCGGTCTCAAGAGGCGTCTGCAATCGAGCTCGTCCGCGCGCCCGTTCTTTCGAGGCAGACGCGCCTATGGCTCAGGCCGGAAGACCAGGATCGCGGCGTTCGACCCAAGCAATCCGGCTTGGGCCGCGACGAAGAGCCGGTCCAACTCCGGTACAAACAACGAGGTGCGAGCCCCGGGTGCCGTCCTGATCCGGCTGAGCAGGCGGTATTCGGATCTGTCGAGTACATCGACCATACCTTCACCGCAACTGACGTAGATGCGGTGACGACCCGGGTCGAAGAACACGTCGTCGGCATCGCCGCAGGTTTTGAGGTTGGCCCGTACCGTTCCGCTGTTCGCGTCCAGAAGAATCAGCCGCGCCGGCCTGCGGAACACCGTGGCAAGGACAGCGCCAGCGTCGTCCAGCGCCATCGGGAAATTCCCCCGGAAGCCGGGCACGCGCCAGCTCGCGACCTGCGTCCCTGTCCCGAGGTCCACCACGGCGATCTCGCGGGCATCCGGCACGTTGACGAAGGCCCGTCGCGTCAGACGGTCGAGCTGAAAGCCCTCGGGGTGGACAGGCAGTTTGACGCGGCTCGCGACGGACCGGCGCGCCGGATCGAGAACGGCCAAGGCGCCGTCGCCATAACCCACCACCAGCGCGTCGGTGCGCGCGTCGAGCCGGACATTGTCGGCGTCGTCGCCGAGGTCGATGGTGCCTACGGGTGAAAAATCGCCGCCACGAAACAGGTGGACCGATCCATCGCCGGCGCTGGCAACCGCGATCACGTCCGACGCGGGCGCATAGCCGACGCCTTGCGGTGCCCGCAATCCGCCGATCCGGTGGATGGTCTTGCCGGCTGCGAGGTCGATGGCATCGACGGTGCCGTTACCGAGTTCGGCGACCAGCAAGCGCCCGCGCCGGAGGTCGATCGCCATGTGGTCGATCCGTCCCGAGACACCGGCGAGCGGGATCGTGCGATCGAGGACCAGCGGCGGTGCCGGCTCCGCCGCAAGGCCGTCGCTGAACGGCGCGCAGAGAAGAGAGGCGAGCAAAGCGCGAATGCCGAATTTTCTTATAGCAGCCGGCATGGGCAAAGCCCTCCCGTCAGCTCCCCGCGAGATTCGCCTCGTGAAGCGCGTTCCGCAATCCTTGCCAGCTTCGCCGCGTCCGATCGGTTGACAGGCGCCCGCAGAGACGGCCTGCTCGCGCGGCCGACCCGCGTCGCGGGCGGCAGCCACAGTCCAGAGGCGGCCCGAACCGCCCGCAGAAGGAGGTCTCCATGTCCGAACCGGCTGGCAAACCGATCACGCGCCGAACCCTCGCACAGCTCGCGGCACCGGCGGTGCTCGCGGCGGCGCTGCCGCGCGCGGCGTGGGCGGAGGGCAAGCGCCTCGCCTATCTCACGCCGGGGCTCGACCTGCCGTTCTGGCGCACGCTGGCCAAGGGCATCGACGATGAGGCCAAGAAGGCCGGCGGCGGGTCCACCACCTATGACAGCCACAACTCGGCGCAGACGCAGCTGCAGAACGCGCAGGACGCGATCGCCAAGCGCGTCGACGGCATCATCATCTCGCCGACCGACAGCTCCACGGCCCCTTCCGTCATCGCCGCCGCCGAGCGCGCCAAGATCCCGGTGGTGATCGCCGATATCGGCACCAGCAGCGGCGAATACGTCTCGTTCATCATCTCCGACAACGAGAAGGGCGCCTACGGCGTCGGCCAGGAGCTGGCCAAGGCGATGAAGGCCAAGGGCTGGGACAAGGGGACGGTTGGCCTCGTCACGATCTCGCTGGCGCGCAACAACGGCAAGGCGCGCACCAAGGGGTTCATGCAGGCGATGGACGAGGCCGGCATCAAGCAGGCGGCGCTGTCGCAGATGCAGACCTACACCGCCGACGAGACGTTCCGCTTCGTTCAGGACATGGTGACGGCGCATCACGACATGCGCGGCCTGTTCGTCGAGACCGACCAGCCCTCCCTCGGCGCGATCCGCGCGCTGCACGCGGCGCGCAAGGAGGGTGACATCCTGCTCGCGGCCTTCGACGGCATTCCCGATTTCATCGAGCTGATCGGCAACGGCAGCATCGTCGCGTCGGGGATGCAGCAGCCCTATCTGATGGGGCAGCGCTCGGCGCAGGCGATGCTCGACCATCTCGGCGGCAAGTCGCCGGAGAAGCAGATCCTGGTGCCGATCCTGGTCGTCACCAAGGAGAACGTGAAGCAGCTCGAGCCGACCGTGCGCAAGACGGTGTTCGGCGAGTAGCGCATGGACCTGCTCGCGCTGCGCGGCATCTCCAAGCGGTTCGGCGCGACGCTTGCTCTGTCCGACGCGGATTTCGACCTGCGGGCGGGCGAGGTCCATGCGCTGGTGGGCGCCAACGGCGCGGGCAAGTCCACCCTGTCGCGCATCGTCTCGGGGCACGTGCAGCCGGATCGCGGCGAGATGCTGCTGGATGGCCGGCCGGTGCGCCATGTCGGCGCGCGCGAGGCGATCCGCGACGGCATCTCGATGGTGACGCAGGAGACCTCGCTGGCGCCCGACCTGTCCGTGCTGGAGAACATCATGCTGCCCCGGCTTGCCATGCCGGGGCGGCTGCGATGGGGCGCGCTGCGAGCGCGGGCGCGCGAGCTGATCGGGGAGCTGGGGCAGGAGGCGGGGCTGCATCTCGACGATCCGGTGAGCGCCCTCAGCATCGGCCAGCGCCAGCTCGTCGAGATTTTGAAGTCGCTGGCGCTCGGCAGCCGCATCGTCATCTTCGACGAGCCGACCGCCTCGCTGTCGCCGCACGAGGCGGAGCGGCTGTTCGACATCGTCCGCGCGCTGGCGGCCAGCGGGCGCGGGCTGATCTTCGTCTCGCATCGGCTTGAGGAAATCTTCGCCATTGCGGACCGGGTGACGGTGCTGCGCGAAGGCCGGGTGGTGGCGCGCAATCTCGATACCGCCGGGCTCAGTCAGGGCGAGCTGGTGCGGCTGATGGTCGGGCGGGAGCTCGGGGACATCTATGCCCGCACCAGCCCCGCCGACGCGCAGCGCGGGCCGGTGGTGCTGCGGGTGAGCGAGCTGTGCTGCCCGCCGCGCGTGCGCGACGTGTCGTTCGAGGTGCGCGCGGGCGAGATACTTGGCCTCGCCGGCCTGGTCGGCGCCGGTCGCTCGGAAACACTGGAGACGATCTTCGGCCTGCGCCGCCCGGTTTCCGGCACGGTCGAACTGAACGGGAAACCCTTCACGCCGCACGCGCCGCTCGACGCCATCCGCGCGGGGATCGGCCTGATCCCCGAGGACCGACGCGAGCAGGGGATCGTGCCGGACTTTTCCGTGCGCGAGAACCTGTTGCTCGCTCATCTCGGCGCCCATCGCGGCGCCGGCCTCGGCTACGGCCAGCGCACGCAAGGCGTCGAGGAATTGCTGGAAACGCTCGGCCTGCCCAAGCATCGGCTGCTCGACGCCAACATGCTCAATTTCAGCGGCGGGATGCAGCAGAAGATCATTCTGGCGCGCTGGCTGGTGCTGGCGCCGCGCCTGCTGCTGCTCGACGAACCGACCCGCGGCGTCGATATCGGCACGCGCGGCAGCATCTACGCCTTGCTGCGGCGGGTCGCGGCGGAGGGCGTCGCCTGTGTCGTCGTCTCCTCCGATTTCGAGGAGGTGATCGGCCTCACCGACCGCGTGGTGGTGCTGAGCGACGGCGTCTCCGTCACCGACATCCCGAGCCGGCTAGTCGATATCGAGAAGCTCGGCATGTTCGCCGCCCCGCGCAGCTCGGCCGAGCGCACCCACGGCGTGCTGGAGGCCCTGGTCGCCGAGCACGGCGGCGTCGCCTACTGGATCGCGCTCGAGGGCGACCGGCTGTTCTGCTTCGACCGCGTGGGCGAGGACGAAGCGGCCGATCCCGGCTTCGCCGCCGGGAGTTTTCCCGAGCTCGCGCGAACCCGCATCGCCCATGCGGTTCCCGCGCAAACCGAGGGCGTCGCCACCGCGCCGGACGGCGGTCATGCGACGGTGCTCGTGCCGGTGCTCGGCCGGCGAGGGCACAGCCTGGGCATGGTCGGGTTGACGCTGCCACGCCTGCCGCCGGGCTTCGATGCCGACCGGTTGCGACGCCACATCGTCGCGGAACTCGGCAGCACGGCGCACGCCTCATGAGCACGATGACGGAACCCAAGACCCGGTCGGAGCAGCGGCCGCGCTGGGGCGGCGGCGTACTGCGCCTGCTCGCGACTCAGATCGAGCTCAGGATGCTCCTGCTGATCCTGGCGGTGATGCTCGGGCTATCGCTGGCCTCGCCCTATTTCCTCACCGTCAGCAACCTGCTGAACGTGATGGACCAGTCCGTCGTGGTCGGCATGGTCGCGCTCGGGCAGACGCTGGTTATTCTCATCGGCGGGATCGATTTGTCGGTGGGAGCGCTCGCCGGCGCGACCGGCATCATCCTCGGCCTCTGCTTTCCGTCGCTCGGCCTGGTCGGCGGCGTCGCGGCTTGCCTCGGCGCGGGCGCCGTCGCCGGGTTTGTCAACGGCGCCGTCATCACCTTCGGCCGCGTGGCGCCGTTCGTGGTGACATTGGGCATGATGTCGATTGGCCGCAGCTTGGCCTACGTGCTGAGCGGCGCCAACTCCATCGGCAACCTCCCGCCCGCGCTCGGCCTGCTCTCGTCGGAGACGCTGCTCGACATCCCGCTCGACTTCTGGTGCCTGGTGGTCGCCTACGTCCTGTGCTGGTGGTTCCTGACCTACGCCAAGGGCGGCCGCACACTGTACGCCATCGGCTCCAACCCGGAGGCCGCGCGCGTCGCCGGGCTCGGCATCGCGCGGTGGAGCATTTTTGCCTATGTCGTCTCGGGCGTGATGAGCGCCGTCGCCACCATCTTTCTCGCCTCGCGCATCCTCTCGATCGACCCGATCGGTGGCTCGGGGCTGGAGCTGGACGCGATCGCCGCCGTCGTGATCGGCGGCGCCAGCCTGTTCGGCGGCCGCGGCTCGATCATCGGCACGCTCTTCGGCGTGTTCATCATGGTGTTTATCCGCAACGGGCTCAACCTGCTGAACGTCTCGCCCTATTGGCAGGGCACCGCGATCGGCTCGATCATCATCGCCGCCGTCCTGGTCGAGCGCGTGCTCAGCGGCGGCCGGGGGCGGGCTTAGCGCTCAGGGGCGCTGCGCCCCGGTCGTGTTCAGGTGAACTGAGTAGATCGACGTGCTCGCGGCGATGAACAGACGGTGCCGCTTCTTGCCGCCGAAGCACAGGTTGGCCGCGACCTCGGGCAGATGAATTTTTCCGATCAGCGAGCCGCCGGGCTCGTAGCAGCGCACCCCGTCCTCCGCCGGGTCGCCCCAGCCCATGCTGCACCAGACGTTGCCGTCGGCGTCGGTGCGTACGCCGTCGGTCATGCCGGGGGCGAAGTCCTCGGCGAATATCTTCCCGCCGGAGAGCTGCGTGCCGTTCACGTCAAACGCCCGGATGTGCGCCGGGCCGCCGTGCGAGATGCCGCTGTCGACGATGTAGAGGCGCCGCTCGTCCGGCGAGAAGGCGAGGCCGTTGGGGCGGGCGAAATCATCGGCGACCACGCCGGCCTCGCCGCTCGCGGGGTCGAGCCGGTAGACGTTGCGCGGCAGCTCGGCCTCGGCGGCGTGGCCTTCATAGGGGCCGTCGATGCCGTAGCCCGGATCGGTGAACCAGATGGCTCCATCGGAGGCGACCGCCACGTCATTCGGCGCGTTGAGCTTCTTCCCTTGGAAGCTGTCGATCAGCACGGTGATCCGGCCGTCGTGCTCGGTGCGAGTGACGCGGCGCGTGTTGTGCTCGCAGGTGACGAGCCGCCCCTCGCGGTCGCGGGTGTTGCCATTGGAGAAGTGGCTGTCGGCGCGAAATACGCTGACATGCCCGTCCTCCTCCAGCCAGCGCATCATCCGATTATTCGGGATATCGCTCCACAACAGGTATCCGCCATCGGCGAAATACACCGGCCCCTCGCACCAGCGGCAGCCGGTGGCGATGCGCTCGATGGCGGCGTTGCCCTGCTTCGCCGTGAAACGCTTGTCGAGCGCCTCGATGCGCGGGTCCGGGTAGCGCGTACCCGGCAGGTTGCCGAGCGGCAGGCGATGGCCCTCGGTGAACTCGCTGCGCATTCCGGCATGGGCGTGTTCGTGCATCCTGATGTCTCCCGCCTCAGATGTGGATGGCGTGGCCGAGGCCCCGCAGGGCGGCTTCGTGGAAAGCCTCGGTCAAGGTCGGGTGGGCATGGATGGTCCCGGCCACGTCCTCGAGCAGCGCGCCCATTTCGAGGGCGAGGGTAAACTCCCCGACCAGCTCGGAAATATGCGCGCCGACCGCCTGGACGCCGAGGACGCGGTGATCGTCGGCGCGGGCGACGACGCGGACGAAGCCGCCATCCTCGCCCGCCTCCATGCCGAGCGCGCGGCCGTTGGCGGCGAACGGAAACTGGCCGACGATCGCCTCGATGCCGCGTTCGCCGGCCTCCGCCGGGGCGAGGCCGACGCTGACGATCTCGGGTTCGGTGAAGCACACCGCCGGAATGGCGACTGGGTCGAATTGCCGCCTTGCGCCGGCGATGATCTCCGCCACCATCTCGCCCTGCGCGAAGGCCTTGTGCGCGAGCATCGGCTCGCCGACCAGATCGCCGATCGCCCACACGTCGCGCATCGAGGTGCGGCAGCGTTCATCGACGCGCACGAACGGCCCGGCCATGTCGACCGCCATCGCGTCCAAGCCCCAGCCTTCCGTCCGTGGTCGGCGGCCCACCGTCACCAGCACCTTGTCGGCCGGGATGCGGCGGGTCGCGCCGTCGGCGGTCCGCACCGTTGCATCGGCTCCGGCGTCGGCGCGCTCGACCGCCTCGATGCGCGCGTTGACCTGCACCGCGACGCCGGCGCGCTCCAGCCAGTGTGCGACCGGCGCGGTCAGGGCCTCGTCCCAGTTCGGCAGCACGCGCTCGCGCGCCTCGATCACCGTGACCTCCGCGCCGAGCTTTCTGAAGGCCGTGCCCAACTCCAGGCCGATATAGCCGGCGCCGAGCACCACAAGCCGCTCGGGCACCCGATCCAGCATAAGGGCCTCGGTGGACGAGATAATCGGGCCGCCGAATTCAAGGCCGGGCAGGGACGCGGGCTCCGAGCCGTTCGCCAGGATGACGTGCTCGGCCCTGATCGTCTCCTCGCCGCTTTTGGTCTGGACGGTGCAGGTCTTGGCGTCGGAGAAATTGGCCCAGCCGCGCAGCACGCGAACCTTCGACTTGCGTAGCAGACTGCCGACACCCGCGCTGAGGCGTCCGACGATGCCGTCCTTCCACGCCACGGTTTTTCCGAGGTTAATCGCGGGCGGCTGGTGCAGCGCGATGCCGAGCGCGTCGCCGCCGACGGCGGCGCGCATCCCGGCGAATGTCCCGGCGGCGTGGATCAGCGCCTTCGACGGTATGCAGCCGCGGATGAGACACGTGCCGCCGAGCCGGTCGGCCTCGACGAGAATCGTCTCCAGGCCAAGCTGCCCAGCCCGGATCGCCGCGACATAGCCGCCAGGGCCGCCGCCGACCACGAGAACCTTCGCGCGGATCATCAGTCCTTCACCCCACAAACAGCGTCGCGGGCTGTTCGAGCAACCGCCTGAGTTCCTGGACGAATTGCGCGGCGTCCCAGCCGTCCACCACGCGGTGATCGAACGAGCTCGACAGGTTCATCATCCGGCGCACCACGATCTGTCCGCCGCGCACCACGGGGCGCTCGACGATGCGGTTGACGCCGATGATCGCCACTTCGGGCCAGTTGATGACGGGGGTGGTCACGATACCGCCGATCGGGCCGAGGCTGGTGATGGTGATGGTGGAGCCGCCGAGTTCGTCGCGCGTCGCCTTGCCGTCGCGGGTCGCGGCGGAGAGCCGGGCGATCTCGGCGGCCGTCTGCCAGAGGTCCAGCGTCTCGGCGTGGCGCACCACCGGCACCATGAGGCCCTGCGCCGTCTGCGTGGCGATGCCGACATGCACCGCCGCGTGCCGCCGCACGATGCCGGCCTCGTCGTCGAACTGGGCGTTGACCTGGGGAAAGCTCGGTATGGCGCGGACCAGTGCGGCGACGAGGAACGGCAGCAAGGTCAGGCGCGGCCGGTCTGCCGCGTGCCGCGCGTTGAGATTGGCGCGCAACTCCTCAAGCTCGGTCACGTCGAGTTCTTCCACGTAGGAATAGTGCGGGATCTTCCGCTTCGATTGCTGCATCCGCTCGGCGATCCGTCGGCGCAGGCCGATGACCTTCACTTCCTCGACCGCTTCCCGCCGTGCCGGAGCGGCGGGTGCGGCGCGGCCGCCCGAGGCAAGATAGGCGTCGAGATCGGCATGGAGGACGCGGCCCGCCGGTCCGCTCCCGGCGACGAATTGCAGCGGGATGCCGAGCTGGTAAGCGCGGTGGCGCACGGCGGGCGAGGCCAGCGGTTTTTTGTCCGACGGTGTCTTTGCGACCGTCGCCGCCGGACGTTCGACGGGTCGAGCTTCTGGGGCGGGCGCCTCCGACTCCCTGGCGGCTTTCGTTGCGACAGGTGGAGCGGCTGGAGCGGGAGCGGAATCCTCTTGAGCTGGCGCCTCGCCGGCGCCCTCGACTTCGAGCACCACCAACTCCGAGCCAACGCGAAGCTTGTCGCCGGGATTGCCGTTGGTCGCGAGCACGCGACCGGCGCGGGGCGAGGGGAGTTCCACCGTCGCCTTGTCGGTCATCACGTCGACGAGCGGGTCGTCCTCGGCGACCGTGGCGCCGGGGGCGACGTGCCAGTTGACCACCTCGACCTCGGCGATGCCCTCGCCGACATCGGGGAGACGGAACACGTAGCGCCCCATCTCAGTCCTCCATCGCCCGACGCAGCCCCTCCGCGACGCGCTTGGGGCCGGGGAAGTAGTCCCATTCGAGCGAATGCGGATACGGCGTGTCCCAGCCGGTGACGCGCGCGATCGGTGATTCGAGGTAGTGAAAGCAGTTCTCCTGCACGAGTGCAGATAACTCGGCGCCGAAGCCGCTGGTGCGGGTGGCTTCGTGGACGATCACGCAGCGGCCGGTCTTGGTGACGGATGCGACGATCGTGTCGATGTCGACGGGAACCAATGTTCGCAGGTCGACGATCTCGGCATCCACCCCGGCCTCGGCGGTGGCGGCCAGCGCGACATGGACCATCGTGCCGTAGGTCAGGACTGTCAGATCCTCGCCTTCCCGCACGACCGATGCCTGACCGAGCGGGACGGTGTAGTGACCGTCGGGAACCTCGCCCGCGAGATGTTCGCTCCACGGCGTCACCGGGCGGTCGTGGTGGCCGTCGAACGGGCCGTTGTAGAGGCGTTTCGGCTCCAGGAAGATCACCGGATCGTCGTCCTCGATCGCGCTGATGAGCAATCCCTTTGCGTCGTACGGGTTCGACGGGATGACCGTCTTGAGCCCGCAGACATGGGTAAAAATCGCCTCGGGGCTCTGGCTATGCGTCTGTCCGCCGAAGATGCCGCCGCCACACGGCGCGCGCACCGTGATCGGGGCGGTGAACTCGCCTGCCGAGCGGTAGCGCAGCCGTGCGGCGGTCGAGACGAGCTGGTCGGTGGCGGGATAGATGTAGTCGGCGAACTGGATCTCGACGACCGGGCGCAAGCCGTAGACGCCCATGCCGACGGCGGTGGCCAGGATGCCGGCCTCGGCGATCGGCGTGTCGAACACGCGCTCCGGCCCGTACTTGCGCTGCAATCCCTCGGTGCAGCGGAACACGCCGCCGAAATAGCCGACGTCCTCGCCGAACACGACGACGTTGTCGTCGCGCGCCATCATCACGTCCATCGCCGAGTTCAGCGCCTGCACCATGTTCATCCGTGCCATGCTCAGAACCCCAGCTCCTGCCGTTGCCGGCGCAGATGCCACGGCATCTCCTTGAACACGTCGTCGAACATCGTCGCCGGAGAGTGGTGCTCGCCGGTGCCGAGCGTGCCGTAGCTCTCGGCCTCGCGCTGCGCCTGCTGCACCTCCTTGTCGACCTCGGCCGATAATTGCGCGTGCCGCTCGTCGGACCACTCGCCGAGCGTCGTCAGATGCGCGCGCAGCCGTGCGATCGGGTCGCCGAGCGGCCACAGGGCGGCCTCTTCGGCGGGGCGGTATTTGCTCGGGTCGTCGCTGGTGGAGTGCGCGGACGCCCGGTAGGAAAAATGTTCGATGACGGTCGCGCCGCGATTCGAGCGCGCGCGGTCGGCGGCCCAGATCGTCGCCGCGTAGACCGCGAGAAAATCGTTGCCGTCGACGCGCAGGGCCGGCAGGCCGTAGCCGAGCGCGCGCGCGGCGAAGGTCGTGTGCTCGCCGCCCGCGATCCCCTGGAAGGACGAGATGGCGTATTGGTTGTTGACGATGTTGAGGATGACCGGCGCGCCGTAAACGCTGGCGAAGGTCAGGGCGTGGTGGAAGTCGCCCTCCGCCGTCGCACCCTCGCCGATGAAGCCGGCGGCGATGCGGTCGTCGTGCTTGATCGCCGAGGCCATCGCCCAGCCGACCGCCTGGGGGAATTGCGTGGCGAGATTGCCGGCGATCGAGAAGAAGCTCGCTTGCTTGCTGGAATACATGATCGGCATTTGCCGGCCCTTCAGCCGATCGTGGGCGTTGGAGAACACCTGGTTCATCATGTCGACCAGCGGCCAGCCCCGCGCAATGAGGATGCCCTGCTGGCGGTAGGTCGGGAAGATCATGTCGCGGTCGTCGAGCGCCATCGCCTGCGCGACGCCGATGGCCTCCTCGCCGGTGCAGCGCATGTAGAACGACGTCTTGCCCTGGCGCTGGGCGCGGAACATCCGCTCGTCATAGGCGCGCGTCAGCATCATGGTCCTGAGGCCGCGCCGCAGCGTCTCCGGATCGAGCCTCGGATCCCACGGTCCCACCGCGGCGCCGGCCCCCTCGAGCACGCGGATCAGCGCATAGGCGAGCGGGCGAATGTCCCGTGGCTCGGTGGCGGTATCGGGGCGCGGCACCGAGCCCGCTTCGGGGATTTGCAGCCAGCTGAAGTCCGGCGCCTGACCCGGTCGCGCCGACGGTTCGGGGACGTGCAGTTGCAGGGGGATCGTGTTCTTCAAGCAGCTTCTCCCAATACGGCCCGCGTCGGCCAAGCTTGCGGATGCTAACTTGACGAGGCATCGCTGGCGATGGCCCGTTCCGCTGGCGTCCGGCGCGGCACTCGGCGATAGTCGCGCCATCGCGCTTGGGGGGTGACATGGCGGACAAGAACAAGCCCGGCTTCGGCCGGCGGCCATTTCTGACGGGCAGCGCCGGACTGGTTGCGGCCTGTACTCGCCGAAGCCCGGCCGGCCGGCGCGCAAAGCGCCGCGCGCAAGGCGACGCTGGTGATCGGCCTCGACATCAGCGACCCGACCTCGCTCGATCCGGCGCGGGTCTATCAGTATTCCAACCCCCTGCCGACCCACGCCGCGTACGACTCGCTCGTAACGTTCGCCCCCGGCGACTACATCACCGTCAGGCCGCAAATCGCGACCGAATGGAGCTACCTGCCGGACGGCAAGACCATCCGCTTCAAGCTGCGCCCGGACGTGAAGTTCCCGTCGGGCAAGACGATGACGGCCGAGGACGCGCAGTTCGGCCTGCAGCGGGTCATGAACATCAAGGATCAGCCGTCGCAGTACATCACGCACATCAAGAGCGTGTCGGTGGTCGATCCCCACACGCTCGACATGGTGCTGTCCGATCCGACCCAGCCGATCCTGACGATCATCGCCGCACCTGAGTTCGTCGTGATGGAGAAGGCGCTGGTGACGCAGCACGGCGGCACCGACGCGCCGGACGCCAAAGAGACGGACAAGGCGACCGAGTGGCTCAACAGCAACTCCGCCGGCACCGGCCCGTACCGCCTGGTCGGCTGGCAGCGCAACCAGC
This sequence comes from uncultured Alphaproteobacteria bacterium, assembly GCA_963795435.1. GTDB lineage: Bacteria > Pseudomonadota > Alphaproteobacteria > Acetobacterales > Acetobacteraceae > JAFKFI01. Next base: position 158,834 of record CAWCHV010000001.1, on the reverse strand, counting down.
AGATCCAGATGGTGAAAAATCCGCACCACTGGAACGGGATGCCGGGCTACGAGCGGGTGCTGATCCGGCACATGAGCGAGAGCGCGGCACAGCTCCTCGCCATCCAGCGCGGCGACATCGACGTCGCGTTCAACCTGATCCCCGAGCAGATCGCCAGCCTCAAGGGCGACGCGAACGTCGAGGTGAAAGGCGCGACGAGCCTCGACTTCATCTATCTGGCGGTCTCGGCAAGCCCCGATAACCCGGCGTTGCAGAAGAAGCAGGCGCGGCAGGCGATCGGCTATGCGATCGACTATGACGGTATCATCCGCAACCTGATCGGCGGCGACGCGGTGCGGCCGGTGACGTTCCTGCCGGTCGGCGTCAACGGCTCGACCGAGGCATTGACCAAGGAGATCGGCTTTCGCGAGGATTTGCCGCGCGCGAAAAAGCTGCTCGCCGACGCGGGGCTGCCGGACGGGTTCAGCTTCCAGCTCGCCTATGGCAACGCCGCGATCGCCGGCGTCCAGTACCAGAGCCTCGCGCAGAAGATCCAGTCCGACCTCGCGCGCGTCGGCATCAAGGCGGAGCTGGCGCCGATGGACCAGCTCAACATGCGGACCATGTATCTCGGCGGCAAGGCGCAGGCCGTGCTGACCTTCTGGAACCCGCCGGCGCCCGAGAACCTGCTATGGGCGGCGGCGACGGTCGATCGGGTCGCCAAGCGGGTGCACTGGGACGTGCCGCCGGACGCGCCGATCCGCAAGCTGATCGCGGCGGCGGCGGCCGAGCGCGACCTCGCCAAGGCGGCGGAGCTCTGGAAGCAATACCAGGCGATGATGGTCGATCAGGCCAACCATTTCGTGCTGATCCAGCCGATCTACCAGATCGCGGTGCGCAAGAGCGTCGCGGGCTTGCGGCTGACGGCGGCGGGCTGGATGGCCGAGCTGGACGGCGCGAAGCCGGCGGGCTGATCGGCCGGATGATCCGCTACGGCGCATCCCGCCTGGTGACAGCCGCCGTGATGGTGCTGCTCGCGACGTTGGTGATCTTCCTGATCGCCAACACGGTGCCGGGCGACCCGGTGCTGGCGCAGCTCGGCGACCTGGCCGCGTCCACCCCTTCCGTCGTCGCCGAGTTCCGCCACAAATGGGGCCTCGATCTGCCGATCTGGGACCGCTACTGGATTTTCCTCCGCGGGCTGCTGCATGGCGATCTCGGCATCTCGCTGGTGTCGCGCCGGCCCGTGCTGCTGGACATCGAGGACTACGCGCCAGCGACGCTCGAACTCGCCTCCGTCGCCTTCGTGCTCTCGCTGGTCGTCGGGCTGCCGCTCGGCGTGCTCGCGGCGGTCAAGCGCGACAGCTGGATCGACCATGTGGCGCGCGCCGTCTCGCTGATCGGCGTGTCCGCGCCGACCTTCTGGCTGGCCTTCATCATGCTGGCGATCTTCTACGGCGGGCTCGACAGCGCGCCCGGGCCGGGCCGGCTCGATCCGGTGTCGTTCCCGCCCGACCGGGTGACGGGATTGCTGCTGATCGACACGGTGCTGGCGCGCGACTGGGACACGTTTCACGACGCGGCGGCGCATCTCGTCCTGCCGTCCATCGTGCTGGCCAGCGCGACGTTGGGCCTGATTACGCGGACCACGCGCGCGGCGATGCTGGAGGCGCTGTCGCAGGACTACGTGCGCGTCGCTCGCGCCAAGGGACTGCTGCGGCGCGTCGTCGTGCTCGGCCACGCCGCCCCGAACGCGATGCTGCCGGTCGTCACCCTGGGCGGCCTCGCGTACGCCAATCTGCTGTCCGGCGCGGTGCTGACCGAGACCGTGTTCGGCTGGCCCGGCCTCGGCCGCTACACTTTCCAGAGCGCGGTGGCGCTCGACTTCCCCGCCATCATGGGCATCACCACGATCGTCGCCATCGTGTTCGTGCTGGTCAATCTCGTGGTCGACATGTCGTACGCGATGCTCGACCCCCGGGTCATCAAGCGATGAGCGACATCGTGCTTCCGGCCGTCGCCACGTCGCGCCAGCGGTGGATGCGCCGCTACGGGCTGCCCGCGTTCGGCGGCGGGGTGATCGTGCTGTGGGTCGTGCTCGCGGTCTTCGCGCCCTGGGTTACGCCGTACGATCCCAACTTCGTCGATGTCGCCGCCCGGTTGCAGGCGCCGTCCTGGGCGCATTGGATGGGCACCGACACGCTCGGACGCGACGTGCTGACGCGGGTGATCTTTGGCGCGCGGATCTCGCTCAGCGTCGGCTTCGCGGTGGTGCTGATCGGCGCGCTGTTCGGCACCCTGCTCGGCGCGGTGGCGGCCTATGTCGCGGGCTGGGCGGAAGAGGGGCTGATGCGCCTCACCGACCTCGTGTTCTGTTTTCCCCCGATCATCCTGGCGATGGCGATCGCCGCCGCCCTCGGCATCGGCACGGTGAATACCTGCATCGCGATGCTCGTCGTGTGGTGGCCCAAATTCGCCCGCCTCGCGCGCAGCCTGGTGCTGACGCAGCGCAATCTCGAATATGTGGAGGCGGCGCAGTCGATCGGCTTCGGCCCGGCGCACATCCTGCTGCGCCAGATCATCCCCAACGCCGTCGGGCCGTTGATCGTGCTGGTGACGCTCGATCTCGGCAACGCCATCCTGGTCTTCGCCGGCCTGTCGTTCCTCGGCCTCGGCACCGTCCCGCCCACCGCCGAGTGGGGGGCGATGGTCGGCGAGGGGCGGCAGCTGGTGCAGCAATGGTGGGTGGCGACCTTCGCCGGGCTGGCGATCCTGACCGTGGTGATGGGCTTCAACTTCATCGGCGACGGCCTGCGCGACTGGCTCGACCCCCATGCCCGAAACCGCTGAGGCGCTGCTCCGGGTGCGCGACCTGCGCACCTGGTTCCTGACCGACGCCGGGCCGGTACGCGCGGTGGACGGCGTCAGCTTCGACCTCAGCGCCGGCGAGACGCTCGGCATCGTCGGCGAGTCCGGCTCGGGCAAGAGCGTCTGCGCGAAATCCATCATGCGGCTGCTGGACGAGCCCGCGCGCATCGTCGGCGGCAGCATCGTCTTTCGTGGCCGCAACCTCGCGCGGCTCAGCGAGGACGAAATCCGCGACGTGCGCGGCCGCGAGATCGCGATGGTCTTTCAGGACCCGATGACCTCGCTCAACCCCGTGCTGCGCATCGCCAAGCAGCTCGTGGAAGCGATGACCGCGCATGGCCGCTTCGCCGCGTCGGCTGCGCGCGAGCGCGCCGTGTCGCTGCTGCGCCGCATGGGCGTGCCGGCGCCGGAGCGGGCCGTGCAATCCTATCCGCACCAGTATTCCGGCGGGATGCGCCAGCGCGTCATGCTGGCGATGGGCTTGTCGAACGAGCCCGCGCTGCTGATCGCCGACGAGCCGACCACCGCGCTGGACGTGACGATCCAGGCGCAGATTCTCGAGCTTCTGCGGACGCTCAACGCGGAACTCGGCACCGCCGTCATCCTCATCAGCCACGATCTCGGCGTCATCGCCAACATCTGCTCGCGCGTGCTGGTGATGTATGCCGGGGAGATCGTCGAGGAGGGGTCGCCCGGCGACCTGCTGAGCGATCCGCGCCACCCCTATACCTGGGCGCTGCTCAACGCGGCGCCGCGCCTCGACAGCGAGGCGCATGACCGCCGCCTGGTGACGATCGAGGGCCAGCCGCCCGATCCGCGCGCCTGGCCGGAGGGGTGCCGGTTTCGCGCGCGCTGCCCGTTCGCGATCGAGCAATGCGGCGAGCATCCCGAACTGCTGCCGATCGAAGAGCACCGCGCCACGCGCTGCTGGGTGACGCAGCGTGGCGGCGTGCTGCACACGCCGCAGCGCGCGCCGGCCACGGCGGCCGCGCCTCGCTCCGCGACGGCGGAACCGCTGCTCGAGCTGCGCGGCGTCAAGAAGCACTTCGTCCTGCCGAGGGACGGCCTGTTCGCGCCGGTGCGCGTGCTCCGCGCGGTCGATGGGGTCGATCTCACAGTCGAGCGGGGGGAGACCGTGGGGCTGGTCGGCGAGTCCGGCTGCGGCAAATCGACGCTGGCGCGGCTGGTCACGCGGCTGCACCGGCCGACGGCGGGCCGCATCATTTTCGCCGGGCAGGACATCACCGACTGCCACGCAAGCCGAGATCAGGCCGTTGCGGCGGCGGATGCAGATGATCTTCCAGGACCCCTACGCCTCGCTCAATCCGCGCATGAACGTGGGCGAGATCCTGGCCGGCCCGTTGAAGCTGCACGGCATCGTGGAGAGCGACGCGGCGGCGCGGCGGCGGATCGCGGAACTGCTCGACATCGTCAATCTGCCGGCCGCCTCGACCGCCCGCTTCCCGCACGAGTTCTCCGGCGGCCAGCGCCAGCGCATCTCGATCGCCCGCGCGCTCGCGGTACGGCCCGATCTGGTGGTGGCCGACGAGCCGGTGTCGGCGCTCGACGTCAACATCCAGGCGCAGATCATCAACCTCATGGTCGATCTCCAGGAACGCTTCGGCCTGACCTATCTGTTCATCGCGCACGATCTCGCCGTGGTGCGTCACGTCTGCGACCGCATCGTCGTCCTGTACCTCGGCAAGGTCATGGAGACCGCACCCGCCGAATTGCTGTTCAGCAATCCGCTGCATCCCTACACGCAGACGCTGGTGGCGGCGGCGCCGGTGCCCGACCCCCGGATGGAGCGCAGCCGGCGATCCGTTCCGCTCAGCGGCGAGCCGCCGAGCCCGATCTCGCCGCCGAGCGGCTGCCGTTTCCGCACGCGCTGCCCGAAGGCGCAGGCGCTGTGCGCGGAGCAGGAGCCGGAATTGCTCCCCGACGGTCGCGGCGGATCGGTCGCGTGCCACTTCGCAAATGCGTCAACTTTCTCCCAATCCTAGCCGCCGTGTTAATCCAAGCGCGTCGGTGGGCGCACGGACCTTGGCGTCGTTGTCGAAATAGACGAACACGTCCCGCCGGCGCGCCGGTGCCTTTCCGGCGATCCGCTCGGCGTCGCGTGGTTCGCGCCCGCTCGACCAGGCGGCGACGCGCGCCGCCCAGGCATCGAGCGCGGCGTCGTCGTAGCCGCTGGCGTACAGCTCCTCGGAGCCGTGCAGCCGGCAGTAGACGAAGTCGGCGGTCACATCCATGAGGCGCGGCCAGGTCACGGCGTCGGCGCAAACCAAGGCGACCCGGTGCCGGCGCAGCAGGTCGACGAAGGCGCGGTCGCGGAAGCTCTCGTGGCGGATCTCGAAGGCGTGGCGGAGCGGGCGGGCGGCATCGGCGCGGGTCCAGGCGCGGCCTGCGAGCCGATGGTCGGCGTGACGCTTGGCGAAAGCGGCGGCGTGCGCCGTGTCACGCGGGAGCAGTGCGAGAAACGCCTCCAGGCGCTCCGGGTCGAAGCGGAAATTGGCCGGGAACTGCCAGAGGATCGGACCGAGTTTCGCGCCGAGCCGCAGCAGGCCGGAGCCGAGGAAGTTGCCGAGCGGCGCCTCGATCTCGCGCAGGCGCTTCATGTGGGTGAGGAAGCGCGGCCCCTTCACGGAAAAGACGAAATCCGCCGGGGTCTGCTCGGCCCATGACGCGAAGCTCTCCGGGCGTTGCAGGCTATAGAAGGTGCCGTTGATCTCGATGGTGGGAAACCGCTCGGCGGCGAAGGCGAGTTCCTGCTTCTGCGGAAGTCCCCTGGGGTAGAACACGCCGCGCCAGGGCGGGTAGGTCCATCCCGAAATGCCGATCCGTATGGTCCCGGCCCGATCCATCGGCACACTCCCAAGCGGCCATCTTCCGTGCGATCATGCCGCGACAATGACCGCAACGGAGCGCACGCAGGTTGGGATCGTCGGCGCGGGGCCGGCCGGGCTGCTGCTGGCGCATCTGCTCGACCGGCAGGGCATCGGCTCGGTGGTGCTGGAGGCGCGGACGCAGGAGTACGTGGAGAACCGCATCCGCGCCGGAGTGCTGGAGCAGGGCACGGCGGACCTGCTCGCACAGTCCGGCGTGGGCGAGCGGATGGCGCGGATCGGGCTGCCGCATGAAGGTGTGATCCTGCGCTTCGGCGGGCAGGACCATCGGATCGACTTCCGTGCGCTCACCGGCCGCGCGGTGATGGTCTACAGCCAGCACCTGGTGGTGCGCGACCTGATCGCCGCCCGTCTCGCCGCCGGCCGGCGCATCGTGTTCGAGGCCGAGCGGGTGAGCGTGCATGATTTCGACGTGCATGATTTCGACAAGGGCCGCCCGTGTATCCGCTACCAGGAGAACGGCGCCGAGCGCGTGCTGGAGTGCGATTTCATCGCCGGCTGCGACGGGTTTCACGGCGTCTGCCGGCCGTCGATCCCGCCCGGTGTGCTGACCGAATTCGAGCGCGTGTACCCGTTCGGCTGGCTCGGCATCCTGGCCGACGCGCCGCCCTCCTCGCACGAGCTGATCTACTCGAACCACGAGCGGGGTTTTTCGCTGTTGTCGATGCGCTCGCCGACGGTGAGCCGGCTCTATCTGCAATGCGCGCCCGACGAGGACCTCGAAGCTTGGTCGGACGCGCGGATCTGGGCGGAGCTGCAAACCCGCCTCGCTTCCCCCGGCTTCACCCTGCGCGAGGGCAAGATCACCCAGAAGGGTGTCACCCCGATGCGCAGCTTCGTGATCGAGCCGATGCGGTGCGGCCGGCTTTTTCTCCTGGGCGACGCCGCGCATATCGTGCCGCCGACCGGCGCCAAGGGCCTGAACCTCGCGGCCGGCGATGTCGCGGTGCTGAACCGGGCGCTTGGCGCGTGGTATGGCGCCGGAGACGAGAGCGGGCTTGCCGCCTACTCCGAGACCTGCCTGCGGCGGGTCTGGAAGGTGCAGCGCTTCTCCTGGTGGATGACCTCGATGCTGCACCGTTTCGACACCCACGGCCCGTTCGAGCGGCGGGTGCAGCTCGCGGAGCTCGACTACGTGGCGTCTTCGGTCGCAGCGTCGACGGCATTGGCGGAGAATTACGTCGGGCTGCCGTTCTTCTGAGTGGGTCAGTGACTCATGAGTTGCAGAAGTCCGGTACGAATGTCTGCAAAGGCTTTACAGCATCGAGAGTGCCCTGGCGTAGATAAATGCAACAACGCCAATGCCAAATAGAATGTTCTCCCATCGACTTTGCTGTTGCTCCGTGAGCCTTTCGACTCCTGCGCCTACAACAATACAGCATGCGATGACTGTTGGGACAAAGGCCGACGCATAAGCGAACTTGCCCATCGCACCAGATACCAATAACAACTCAGAAAAGTCCGCCTTGATAAGATCTATTAGACCATCGTTCGTTCCATGAACACGAAACTTGTCCATGGTTTGCATGATTCCTGCGGCCGAATTGGAGCTTATTTTCCACACGACAGACATGAGCGGGTAGCTGCTCAACCTGGGATCCGCTGACGGTAGCGATCTGAGGTTAGGCTCAGCGGAAATGGGTTGACGCGGTAACGGGCGACTCAATTCAAGGTCGGGATGAGCGCCGACCTCGATCTCAGCAAGCTGTCGCACGCGGAGAAGGATGCGCTGATCCTGACGCTGCTGGCGCGGCTGGACGAGGCGCACAAGCTGATCGCCGAGTTGCAAGCGCGCATCGACGAGCTCACGCGACCGGGCAAGACACCAAACAATTCCAGCGTGCCGCCATCGAAGGGACACAAGCCGAACCGGCCTGACAAGGCCAAGCGTGAGGGACCACGCAAGGGCAGTCTCGGCCGCAAGGGTGGCGGGCGGGCACTCACCGCCGACCCCGACGAAGTGGTGCTGGCCAAGCCGTCGCGCTGCCACCACTGCCAGCATGCCTTGGTTGATGCCGATCAGAGGCTCGACACGCGCTACGACAAGATAGACTTACCGCGCGTTCGCCCGACGGTGACGCGGGTGGAGCGCTATGCCGCGGAATGCCCCCGGTGCGGCGCCACGACGCTGGCACCGGTACCGGAGGGGCTGGAGCCGGGCACGCCGTTCAGCGTCAATATCGTGGCGCTCGCGATGTATCTGCGCTTTGTGCATGCGGTCAGCTACCAGCGGCTGACCCGGTTGCTGATGGAGTTGTTCGGGCTGGCGATCAGCGAAGGTGCCCTCAATGCCGCGTTCCGGCGCGGCAAGCCGCAATTCGACGCCAATGTCGCCGCCATTCTCGCCCGCCTACGGCGCGCCCAAGTCATCTATTCGGATGAGACAGGCGTGCGCATCGACGGACGCGGCCACTGGAACTGGGTGTTCCAGAATGCCGATGTGGTGATCCATGTGGTGCGTCGCAGCCGTGGCGCGGATGTCGTGGCCGAGGTGCTGGCCGGGCACCGCCCGACGCTGTGGGTCTCCGATCTCTACGGTGCACAGCAAGGCCATGCCGATCGGTGGCAGGTCTGCCTCGCCCACCAATTGCGCGACTGCCAGTATGCCATCGAGGCGGGCGATGCGGTGTTCGCGCCGCGCATCAAGGCGCTGCTGCTGCGCGCCGTGCTGCTGGCGCGGCGACATCGCGATCTGGCCGACAGCACGCGGCGCGAATACCGCCGCCGCTTGGAATGCTCGCTCGATGCCGCCATGGCGCTCGCGCCGATCGCTCGCGACGGCCAGCGATTGCGCAAGCGATACGCCCGCGTCCGCGAACACCTGTTCACCTTCCTCGACGATCCAGAGATCGCCGCCGACAATAACAGTAGTGAGCGCGAACTGCGTCCAACGGCGACATATCGAAAGGTCACCGGTGGCTTCCGCTCTGACTGGGGTGCTGACCTGTTCGCCGCCGTCCGCTCGGTCATCGGTACTGCCGCCCGGCGTGGCATCGACGCATATCAGGCAATCCGCGAAACCCTACGCGGCCAATCCACGCTGGCCCCAGGTTGAGCAGTTACATGAGCGGGAACACGATCACATAAACGAGCGCTCCGGCAATTATGATCGGTGTAGATTGTGTCTCGCTTCTCCGGAAAACAACTTGGGGGTCAGGAGAATTCAACGCCACAAGGTCCAGAGTGTTTGTGACGACGCTCATACTAGTGGATGAAATCTGACGGTCGAGTCCTTTTGGGATTCCCCCGGCTCGGATCGGCGTGCGACTCGGGCGTATGCGCACTGGCACCATCGTCGACGTCACTCCTGCGGACCGCGAGCGGCTGCTCGTCATCGCCGCCGACCGCAACAGGCCACAGAAACACGCCTGGCGCGCGCGGATCGTGCTGCTGACCGCCGAAGGTTGCGGCACGGCCGAGATCATGCGTCGGGCGCGGGTGGCCAAGACCTGCGTTTGGCGCTGGCAGGAGCGGTTCATGCAGGAGGGCGTGGATGGCCTGCTGCGCGACAAGACCCGCCCGCCGGGCATCGCACCGCTGGCCCCGGAGGTCGCCGAACGGGTGGTGGCGCTCACACTCGGGCCGCCTCCCGGCGAAGCGACGCACTGGACCGCGCCGGCGATGGCCAAGCAGGTCCTGATCAGCGTCAGCTCGGTGCAGCGCATCTGGCGCGTGCATGGCCTGCAACCCCACCGGCTGCGCCAATTCAAGCTGTCCAACGACCCGCGCTTCGCGGCCAAGCTGCGTGACATCGTCGGTCTGTGCGTCGATCCGCCGGCCCACGCCGTCGTGCTGTCGGTCGACGAGAAAAGCCAAATCCAGGCGTTGGACCGCACCCAGCCGGGTCTGCCGCTCAAGCGCGGACGGTGCGGCACGATGACGCACGACTACAAGCGGCACGGCACGACCACACTGTTCGCAGCCCTCGACGTGCTGGCGGGCCGCGTGATCGGCCGTTGCATGCAGCGCCATCGCCACCAGGAGTTCATCCGCTTCCTCAACGCCATCGAGCGCGACATCCCCGCCGGCAAGCTGATCCACGTGATCCTGGACAACTACGCCGCCCACAAGCACCCCAAGGTGATCGGATGGCTCGCACGGCACCCGCGCTTCACGTTCCACTTCACGCCAACCTCGGCGTCCTGGGTGAACGCCGTCGAGGGTTTCTTCGCCAAACTCACCAAGCAGCGGCTCAAGCGCGGCGTGTTCCATTCCATCGTCTCGCTCCAGCAGGCAATCAATCGCTACGTCGCACAGGCCAACGACGACCCGCGCCCCTTCCGCTGGACCAAGGACCCGGACAAGATCATCGCCGCCGTGCGTCGAGGGCACCAAGCGTTAAATTCGCTCCACTAGGAGATCCAGGAGGTCTTGCACGGCGACCTGAACGGCGCAGTAAGCACTCATGACACTGGGGACGTCTTCATAACGTGCGGCCCGCCAGGCTGCCGAGGCTGCGGCGCCGACCCGGATGATCAGCACCCAAATCTCCGGTGCGTTGTAGCGTGTGAGTGTAGCCGTGCGCTGTGATGAGATTACGTGCATGAATGGTCCCCCCGGACATGAATTCGGTTGCCTGATATTATGTTGCTAGTCACGATTCTTGATGCAAGTGCATCGAAACTACTGGTAACTTGCGCCGAAAAAGCAGATCTTCAAAAGAGCAACCAAATCATGTTCGGGAGGACATTATGAGCACCGCATTATCGAATCCGGCTTTGCCAACTGAGGAGCCGTTGAGCGGCTGGGAAGATGCCAAAAACTCAGTTCGCCGGATTCCGGGTGGCTGGCCGTTGAAGGCCATGCTTGAGGGCCTGATGGTAGCGGGTGACCTTGTCTACCAGACGGCCCGGCTACTGATGCCGTCCACTTGGCGTCAGCAGCCTGCTGAGCCTGAGCGGGTCATTCCGACCGCGCAGGAGCAGGCTGCCGAGGTTCGTGAGGAGCGAGTGCTGAGCCTGACTGAGCAGGCGAGAAACGTGCGCTTCCTGGCGCGGTATTCATTGGAGCACAAGGCTGACCTAGTGGAGCGAATCTAACGCTTGGTGCCCTCGACGCACGGCGGCGATGATCTTGTCCGGGTCCTTGGTCCAGCGGAAGGGGCGCGGGTCGTCGTTGGCCTGTGCGACGTAGCGATTGATTGCCTGCTGGAGCGAGACGATGGAATGGAACACGCCGCGCTTGAGCCGCTGCTTGGTGAGTTTGGCGAAGAAACCCTCGACGGCGTTCACCCAGGACGCCGAGGTTGGCGTGAAGTGGAACGTGAAGCGCGGGTGCCGTGCGAGCCATCCGATCACCTTGGGGTGCTTGTGGGCGGCGTAGTTGTCCAGGATCACGTGGATCAGCTTGCCGGCGGGGATGTCGCGCTCGATGGCGTTGAGGAAGCGGATGAACTCCTGGTGGCGATGGCGCTGCATGCAACGGCCGATCACGCGGCCCGCCAGCACGTCGAGGGCTGCGAACAGTGTGGTCGTGCCGTGCCGCTTGTAGTCGTGCGTCATCGTGCCGCACCGTCCGCGCTTGAGCGGCAGACCCGGCTGGGTGCGGTCCAACGCCTGGATTTGGCTTTTCTCGTCGACCGACAGCACGACGGCGTGGGCCGGCGGATCGACGCACAGACCGACGATGTCACGCAGCTTGGCCGCGAAGCGCGGGTCGTTGGACAGCTTGAATTGGCGCAGCCGGTGGGGTTGCAGGCCATGCACGCGCCAGATGCGCTGCACCGAGCTGACGCTGATCAGGACCTGCTTGGCCATCGCCGGCGCGGTCCAGTGCGTCGCTTCGCCGGGAGGCGGCCCGAGTGTGAGCGCCACCACCCGTTCGGCGACCTCCGGGGCCAGCGGTGCGATGCCCGGCGGGCGGGTCTTGTCGCGCAGCAGGCCATCCACGCCCTCCTGCATGAACCGCTCCTGCCAGCGCCAAACGCAGGTCTTGGCCACCCGCGCCCGACGCATGATCTCGGCCGTGCCGCAACCTTCGGCGGTCAGCAGCACGATCCGCGCGCGCCAGGCGTGTTTCTGTGGCCTGTTGCGGTCGGCGGCGATGACGAGCAGCCGCTCGCGGTCCGCAGGAGTGACGTCGACGATGGTGCCAGTGCGCATACGCCCGAGTTGCACGCCGATCCGAGCCGGGGGAATCCAAAAGGACTCGACCGTCAGATTTCGTCCACTAGGCGCACTGTCGTGCAAAAAATCCAGCACTGTTTTAGCGTTCCACCCGGTCAACAACACACCGCCAAGCAGAATAATTCGCGCGATCCAACGCCATGGTAATTTCACGTTGCCCTGGGGGCAGTCACCGTCACCAGATGTATGTTTGCGCTTCCGCGATGCACGTAGACGATGAATTCCTGTAGACAGGTCTGATCCTAACGCTGTCCAAAACCACCCGACGGCGCTGAATGTTCGGCCGACGATCCATTTGGCCGAAAGGACAAGGAGTGTAACCAAACACGGCAGAACGGCGCCAAATGTGGCGAATGCGGCGCTATGCTCCATGTGCCCAGACTGATTGATCTCACTTACAGCCGTGCCGTATCCAAGTAGTATTGAAATTGCGAGACAGTAGGCGCCGGACTTACGCCATCGGACTGATATGAGTAAGCCGGAACACAGACGACCGAGCACAGGCAGGAGAAAATAGGCTACGATAACAACGAGCGCTTTTCCTATTGACTTATTATGTGGTTGCACGCTTCCATCCTTTTAGCTCTCAGAAAAGCCCGATCCGGGCGTTCTTCCGTTCACGCCACGAGCGCGCCGTGCTGGCGGAGGAAGCCCAGGAGCGGCAGCAGGGGCAGGCCGAGGATGGAAAAATAGTCGCCCGCAACGCGCTCGAACAGTTGGACGCCCATGCCCTCCAGCCGGTATGCGCCGACCGACGTGGTGAGCGCGTCGCCCTCCGCCGCGAGATAGGCGCTGAGAAATTCGTCGGAAAAGTCCCGCATCGTCAGGTTCGGCCGGGCGACGTGGTGCCAGATTCGAGCGTCGCCCCGCTGGCACAGGACGGCCGTGACCAACGTGTGCGTCCGACCGCGCAGCGCGAGGAGCTGCGCGCGGGCAGCGTCCAGGGTGGGCGGCTTGTCGAACCACTGCTCTCGGCAAATCAGCAACTGGTCGGCCGCGATCACGATCGCGTCGGGCTCGCGGCGGGCGATGCGGGCGGCCTTGAGCTCGGCGAGCAGGAGGGCGGCGTCGTCCGGCGTCGCGCCGTCCGCCCGCGCCGCCGCCTTGATTTCCGCCTCGTCGACGCGCGCCGGCCGAGCCTCGATGGCGAGGCCGGCGCCGCGCAGCAGGGCGAGGCGTGCGGCGGAGGCGCTGGCGAGGATCAGGCGGGGCGAGGCGGCGTGCGGCATCGGAGGTTCTCCCGTGCGGGATTGTCACGGTTCAGATGGGGCGCGGGGCTCGCCATATACCGCCCAGACCCTTATCGTCCCGGCCCGGCATGATGACCGATCTGCCCAACCTGCTGACCCTGTCGCGCATCGCGGCGATCCCCTTGATCGTGGCCCTGGTGGCCGTGCGCCATCCCGCCGCCGATCTCGCCGCCTGCCTGGTGTTCAGCGTCGCCGCCATCACGGACTATTTCGACGGCCGGCTCGCCCGGGTACGGCGGCAGACCTCCGATCTCGGGCGGATGCTGGACCCGATCGCCGACAAGCTGCTGGTCGGCGCCACGCTGATGATGCTGGCCGGTATGGGCCGGCTGCCTGGTTTCAGCCTCTATCCCGCCGTGGTGATCCTGCTGCGGGAGATCTTGGTGAGCGGGCTGCGCGAGTATCTGGCCGGCATCCGCATCGGCCTGCCGGTGACGCGGCTGGCAAAATGGAAGACCGGCTTCCAGATGGGCGCGCTGGGCACGCTGCTGGCCGGTGACTCCTCCGCCGTCATGTTGCATATCGGCTTCCTCCCCGTCTCGCTGATCGGGGAGGCCATGCTGTGCGTCGCCGCCGTGCTCACGCTGACCACGGGATGGGACTATCTGACCGCCGGGCTGCACCACGCGAGCGGCACGCCGCCAGCCGGTGGCCGCACCGACCCGCTGCCGCCGCATCCGTGATCCCGTGAAGGTGCTGGGAGTGATCGGCTGGTCCGGCAGCGGCAAGACGACGCTGCTCACCGCGTTGCTGCCGCTGCTGCGCGCGGGCGGGCTCACGGTTTCCACGGTGAAGCACGCGCATCACGGCTTCGACATGGACCGTCCCGGCAAGGACAGCTTTCGCCATCGCGAGGCGGGGGCGAACGAGGTGATGGTGGTCAGCGGCTCGCGTTGGGCGCTCCTGCATGAGGTTTCAAAGACTGGCGGACCTGAGCCGCCGCTCCCGGCGCTGCTCGCGCGGCTGGCGCCGGTCGATCTGGTGCTGGTGGAGGGGTTCAAGACGCATCCCTACCCGAAGCTCGAAGTGCACCGCCCGGCGCTGGGCAAGCCGCCGATCTGGCCGGAGCAGCGCGACGTGGTGGCCGTGGCGACGGATGCGGCGCTCGCCTGCGACCGGACCCTGCTGCCGCTCGACGACCCGGCTCGCGTGGCCGAATGGACGCTACGGTTTCTCGAAAGCACAGCCGACTATGCACCAGTCCTTGAGCCGATCACGCGCTAGGGGCACATTCCCGCTGCAATTCAACCCGACCACGGCTTGGAGCCTTTTTGCATGCGGCGTTTTGCCCTGCTCGGCCTAGTCCTGCTGCTGCCCGGCTGCACCGGGTTCGCGGACTTCATGGGCGACACGTTGACCTACGGGACGAACCCGAATTCGCCGGTGGGGGATTCGGAGAACATGCGCCGCGCCCGGGGGCTGGATGCGGAGGTGGAACCGCTCACGCCCGAGCCCGGCAACATCTGGCCCGGCCCGGTGCAGCAGATGCCGACCTTGCAAGACCTTGAAAAGAACGGCTTCCAGCCGCCTCCGTCCGGAGAGCCCTACGCGCCGGCGCATCGGCAGCCGGAGCCGCGCGGCAGCTCGACGCCTCCCGGCAACGTCCAGCCAAGCTTGCCGCCGGAGTTGCAGCCCCGGCCGCCTTCGGTCTCCACCACCCCGCCCGCGCGCAGTCAGACCGGCCGCGCGGTGCAGACGCCAAGCGGCCCCGGCGTGACCTCGGGAGGCACGTCGGGCTATCAGACCCTGACCTCGCCCCAGGGACAATCCGTGATCGTGCCGAACGGCAACGGCACGAGCACCGTTATCCATCCCGACGGCACGGTCGAGACCATCCCCACCCCGCGCTGAGGGCCATGCAGACGCCGGACACCCGCACCCTGAAGATCCTCTATTTCGCCTGGCTGCGCGAACGCACCCGGGTCGCCGAGGAGGAGGTGTCGGTGCCTGCCTCGGTCGCGAGCGTGGCCGCGCTGGTGGATTGGCTGAGCGCCCGCAGCCCCGGCCATCGGGCGGCGTTCGCCAACCGCAGAACGGTGCGGTGCGCGGTCAACCAGGATTTCGCCGATCCCGCCACGCCCCTCGCGTCCGGCGACGAGGTGGCTTTCTTCCCGCCCGTGACCGGCGGCTGAGGCGCGCAATGGCAACCATCCGGGTGCAGGAGGCGGATTTCGACATCGGCGCCGAGTTCGCCACGCTCACGGCAGGACGCACCGATATCGGCGGCGTCGGCTGTTTCGTCGGCACCGTACGCGATCAGGCCGGCGGCCGGCCGATCACCGCGATGACCCTGGAGCACTATCCGGCGATGACCGGCCCGGCGCTGGCGCGGATCGCCGCCGAGGCGGAGCGGCGCTGGTCGCTCCTCGGCTGCACGGTGATCCATCGCGTCGGTCGGCTGCTGCCGGGCGAGAATATTGTCCTCGTGCTCGCCGCTGCCCCGCACCGCCAGGCGGCGCTGGACGCGACCGGCTTCCTGATCGACTTCCTCAAGACCCGCGCGCCCTTCTGGAAAAAGGAAAAATTCGCCGGGACCGGCGAGGAGGCCTGGGTCGAGGCGCGCGAGGGCGACGACGCCGCGGCGGCGCGGTGGCAGGATCAGACGGTTTCGTCGGAATAGATCGGCCGAGGCGGCGTCCACCGTCGGATGGACTGCCGGGAATAGGCAACAGGAGGGACTCCATGCCGAATTACACCCGCTCCATGCTCGCGCTTTGTGCCGCGCTTGGCTTCGCGGCGACGGCGCTTGCCCAACCGGCTACTGCGCCCACCCGGATTCGCGGCACCATCGAGGCGGTGAACGGACGCGCCGTCGCCATCGACACCCGCGAGGGCAAGAAGGTCTCGGTGCAGATGGCGGACCCGGCGACCGTGCTGGCGGTGAAGCGGGCCGATCCCAGTTCCATCGGCCCCGGCACCTTTGTCGGCATCGCGGCCGAGCCGGACGCGCAGGGCAAGCTGCGGGCGCAGGAAGTGCTGGTGTTCCCCGAGAACATGCGCGGAACCGGCGAGGGCCAGTACCGGCTGGGACCTCACGCCCAAGAGCAACATGACCAACGGCACGGTCAAGGCCGCGAAGCAGGCCAGTGGCGAGCAATACCTCGAGCTCACCTACAAGGACGCCAGCGCCAACATCGCCGTGCCGCCCGGCGTGCCGGTGGTCACGCTGGTGCCGGCCGAGTGGTCCGATCTCAGGTCCGGCGAGAAGGTGTTTCTCGCCGCGACGCAGAAGCCTGACGGCAGCTTCACGGCGTCCCGCATCATCGTGGGCAAGGCGGGGGTGGCACCGCCGATGTAGACGGGGCTACTCGCGCGCCAGCAGCCGGTCGTTGACGAAGCTGGCGAGGCCGCCAGCCACGAAGTCGCGCCGCAGCGCCATCTCGTCGTAGTCCTCGCGCAGCCAGTCGAGGAACGGCTTGCGGCCCTCGCCCTCCAGCGCGTAGCGGATGAAGAAGGCGTCGAGGATGCCGGTGCGCGAGCGGTTGAAGTGGCCGAACCGCCATGAAAGCTGCGCCAGCGCCTCGCGCGCGGTGCCGCCGCCGAGCAGGATGAACAGGCCCGAGGCGAGGCCTGCGCGATCCGCGCCCGACTTGCAGTGGATCAGCGCGGGCTCGGCCATCGTGCGGTAGATCTCGGCCAATCGCAGGATGCGGTCCTTGTGCGGCGCGCCCCGGCTCTCGAACGGCGCGTCGATATGCACGAGGCCGATCCGGGCCGCCGCCTCGCGCGAGAGCGCGTCCGAGCCGCATAGCCGATGGCCGCGCAGGTTGATGAGCGTCTTGATGCCGTGGCGCCGCGCGGCGCGGGCGAGGCGGGCGGGGGTGGGATGGTTGCAGCGGTAGAGGCGGCCCGGTACCACCGCCGCCCAGTTGTCCCACAGCACGCGAAATGCCGCGTGGTCCACCAGCAGGCTGTCGGACCACGCCCGGGCGCGGGCGCGGGGGGTGCTTAGATCGCCGCGGAACATCGTAGGCACCCGGCACCGTCATGCCCGTGCTTGTCACGGGCATCCACGACTTCGCGCGCACCCAAGGAAGTCGTGGATGGCCGGCCTTCGCCGACCATGACGTCCGTGAGGAAGGTGGCGGAGAACTGCGGCCGCAAGTTCGCTATATCACCCGCTCCACCATCAACTGCTTGATAGCGCCGATCGCCTTGGCCGGGTTGAGGCCCTTGGGGCAGGTCTGGGTGCAGTTCATGATGGTGTGGCAGCGATAGAGCTTGAACGGGTCCTGCAACGCATCGAGCCGCTCGCCGGCGTATTCGTCGCGCGAGTTTGCGATCCAGCGATAGGCCTGCAGCAGCACGGCGGGGCCGAGATAGCGGTCGCCGTTCCACCAGTAGCTCGGACAGGACGTGGTGCAGCAGAAGCAGAGAATACACTCCCACAAGCCATCGAGCTTGGCCCGCTCCT
Source organism: uncultured Alphaproteobacteria bacterium (assembly GCA_963795435.1). Lineage (GTDB taxonomy): Bacteria > Pseudomonadota > Alphaproteobacteria > Acetobacterales > Acetobacteraceae > JAFKFI01. The sequence goes on along the minus strand of CAWCHV010000001.1, from coordinate 141,292 downwards.
CGCGGCTCTGCAGGCGCTCGGCGTCGGGCGGGGCGGGGGTGTCCGCCTGCAGCCAGGGCTCGATGGCGCGGTATTGCGCGTAGGCCTGCGACAGGTCGGGCACCAGATCCTTCACCACCGCCATGTGCGGCAGCGGGTTGATGCGCACCGCGCCCTTCACGTCCTCGATCGGCTTGAGGCAGGCGAGGGTATTTTCCCCGTCGATGTTCATCGCACAGGAGCCGCAGATGCCCTCGCGGCAGGAGCGGCGGAAGGTCAGCGTGGGGTCGACCTCGTTCTTGATCTTTATCAGTGCGTCGAGAACCATCGGACCGCAGGCGTCGAGGTCGATCTCGAAGGTGTCGCTGCGCGGGTTGGCCCCGTCATCGGGGTTCCAGCGGTACACCTTGAAGCCGCGCACCCGCTTCGCCCCGGCGGGCGCCTTCCACGTCTTGCCCTGCCCGATCCGGCTGTTGGCGGGCAATCTGAACTCGGCCATTTCGGTTTCTTTCGTCCCTAGTACACGCGCTTCTTCGGCGGAAACACGGAAACCTCGTTGGTCAGCGTCTGCATCCGCACCGGGCGGTAGTCGAGCTGCACCGCGCCATCGTCGGCGCACCAGGCGAGCGTGTGCTTCATCCAGTGCTCGTCGTCGCGCTCGGGATAGTCGTCGTGGGCGTGCGCGCCGCGGCTTTCGTGGCGGGCCTCGGCGCTGGCCATCGTGGTCATGGCGTTGCCCATGAGGTTCTCAAGCTCCAGCGCCTCCGCCAAATCGCTATTCCAGATCAGGCTGTGATCGGAGACCGACATGTCGTCGAGCCCGCGCCAGACCTGCTGCATCCTGGCCACCCCTTCGGCGAGGGTCCTGCTGTTGCGGAACACCGCGGCGTGGCCTTGCATGACGCGCTGCATCTCGAGCCGCAAATCGGCGACCCGCGTGCCGCCGCTGGCATTGCGCGTGCGGTCGAAGCGGGCAAGCGTAGCGTCGCCGGCGCCGGCCGGCAGCGGCGCCTGGCTGTCGCTCGGCTTCACCACCTCGGCGGCCCGATGCGCGGCGGCGCGGCCGAACACCACGAGATCGAGCAGTGAGTTGGTGCCGAGCCGGTTGGCGCCGTGCACCGAGACGCAGGCGCACTCCCCCACAGCCATCAGCCCCGGCACGATGGCGTCCGGGTCGTCCGGCGTCGGGCGCAGCACCTCGCCGTGGTAGTTCGTCGGGATGCCGCCCATGTTGTAGTGCACCGTCGGCAGCACCGGGATCGGGTCCTTCGTCACATCGACCCCGGCGAACACCTTCGCCGTCTCGGAAATGCCGGGCAGCCGCTCGTGCAGCAGGTCGGCGCCGAGATGCTCGAGGTGGAGCATCATGTGGTCCTTGTGCGGCCCGCAGCCGCGCCCCTCGTTGATCTCGATGGTCATGGAGCGGGACACCACGTCGCGCGAGGCAAGGTCCTTGGCGGTCGGGGCGTAGCGCTCCATGAAGCGCTCGCCCTCGCTGTTGGTGAGATAGCCGCCCTCGCCGCGCGCGCCCTCGGTGATTAGGCAGCCGGCGGGGAAGATGCCCGTGGGGTGGAACTGCACGAACTCCATGTCCTGGCACGGCAGGCCGGCGCGCAGCACCATGCCGTTGCCGTCGCCGGTGCAGGTATGCGCCGAGGTGCAGGAGAGAAAGGTCCGGCCGTAGCCGCCCGTGGCCATCACCACCAGCTGCGCGCGGAAGCGGTGGATCGTGCCGTCCTCCAGGCACCACGCCATCACGCCGCGACAGGCGCCGTCCTCGTCCATGATGAGGTCGAGGGCGAAATACTCGACGAAGAACTCGACCTCGTGCTTGAGGCTCTGCTGATAGAGCGTGTGCAGGATGGCGTGGCCGGTGCGGTCGGCGGCGGCGCAGGCGCGCTGCGCCGGCTCCTTGCCGTATTCCTTCATGTGGCCGCCGAACGGGCGCTGGTAGATGCGCCCGTCCTCGGTGCGGCTGAACGGCACGCCGTAGTGTTCCAGCTCGTAGATCGCCGGGATCGCCTCGCGGCACATGTATTCGATGGCGTCCTGGTCGCCGAGCCAGTCCGATCCCTTGACGGTGTCGTACATGTGCCAGCGCCAGTCGTCCTCGCCCATGTTGCCGAGTGCGGCGCCGATGCCGCCCTGCGCGGCGACGGTGTGGCTGCGCGTCGGAAAAACCTTGGTGATGCAGGCGGTCTTGAGCCCCGCCGCGCCCATGCCGAGCGTCGCGCGCAGGCCGGAGCCGCCGGCGCCGACCACGACCACGTCGTAGGTGTGGTCGATCACCGTGTACGCCCGGTTCGGATTGATCGCGTTCATCGCTGTCCCAATTCCGTTCGGTCAGAGACCCATCTTGAGGACCGAGACGATCCCCGCCAGCGCGGCCACGAAGCAAACCGCCCTGATCAACAGCAACAGGGCGAATCGCACGCTGTCGACATGCACGTAGTCCTCGACCACCACCCGCAGGCCGAGCTGCATGTGATAGAACGTCGCCAGCAGCAGGCAGATCAGCAGCACGATCGTCACCGGGCTCGCCACCCAGTTCAGCACGTCGTCATGCGAGGCGCCGATCAGGCTTACGGCGGCGCAGATGAACCAGATCGTCAGCGGCACCAGCGCGATGCTGGTGACGCGCTCCGCCCACCAATGCGCGACGCCCGATTTCGCCGCGCCCAATCCGCGCACCCGCCCGAGCTGCGAGCGCATGACGGTGATGTGCACCCCGCGGGAGGCCGAGCGTTTCGCGGTTTCCGACATGATGGTCCCTATCCCGCCGCGAGGCCGACGATCCAGACGAGCAGGGTGAACGCGAATGTCGCGACCACGACAACCCAGCCGGTGAGGTGAAAGGTCGGTTTGGCGAAGCCGTAGCCCGCGTCCCAGGCGAGGTGCCGGATGCCGTTGAACAGGTGATAGAACAGCGCGATCGTCCAGCCGATCAGCACGATGTAGCCGATCACCGAGCCGAGGAACCACTGCACCTGGCCGAAGGCGTCGGGCGAGGTCGCGGCGGCGACCAGCCACCACACCAGCACCAGGGCGCCGACCGACAGCGCGATGCCGCTGAAGCGGTGCATGATCGACAGCACCATGCTGATCTGCCAGCGATAGACCTGCAGATGCGGCGACAGCGGCCGGCGGACCAGCCCGCCCTCGGTGTTGCGTCCCACGATCAGCGCGTCGCGTACGTCCTTCACGGATCGCTCCCACTCACCTGCGTCTTCCTGGGGCGCGTGATTGCCAATCGCCGCCCGTAGATCGGGTTCATTACCGCCGGGGGTAAGGGGGGTCAACGCGACGGCCGGCGCGGGGCAGACCCGCGCGCAGCCGGAACCACTTGGCAAGATAGGAGCTTTCTGCCGACGAGATAGGTCCGAGGAGGTCCGCGCCGATGTCCGGTCTGCCGTTGCCGTTCGATTATCCGCCGATGGAGGCGGAGAGCGTCGACGCGCTGCCCGACGGGCCGGGCTGGCAATACGAGCCGAAATTCGACGGCTTCCGCTGTCTGGCGTTTCGCGACGGCCCGGGCGTCGAGCTGCGCTCCAAATCCGGCCAGCCGCTCGGCCGCTACTTTCCCGATCTGGTGGCCGCGTTCGGCGCGGTCGCCGCTGGGCAATTCGTGCTCGATGGCGAGATCGTCATTCCCGAGGGCGCGGGCGGTTCATTCGAGGCATTGCAGATGCGGCTGCATCCGGCGGCGAGCCGGGTGCGCAAGCTGGCCGCCGAGCAGCCGGCCCGCTACGTGGTGTTCGACCTGCTGGTCGACGCGCGCGGCCACGATCTGACGGCGCGCCCGCTCGCCGAGCGGCGGGCGGCGCTCGAGAAGCTAATGCCGCGGCTCGCGAGCGATGCGCTGGCGCTCGCACCGATCGCCTCGGGCCGCGCCGCCGCGCGGGGCTGGCTCGACCGGCCGCCGCCGGGCCAGGACGGCGTGATGGCGAAGCGGCTCGACGCGCCGTACCGCTCCGGCAGGCGCGACGCGATGGTGAAGGTGAAACGCCAGCGCACCGCCGACTGCGTGGTGGGCGGCTTTCGCTATGCGCGGAACAGCCGCGAGGTGGGCTCGCTGCTGCTCGGCCTGTATGACGGCGAGGGGCGGCTCGATCATGTCGGCTTCACCTCGACGATCCCGCGCGCCGAGCGGCCGGCGCTCACCGCGCGGCTTGAGGCGCTGCAAGGCGGCGAGGGTTTCACCGGCCGCGCGCCGGGCGGCCCGAGCCGCTGGAGCAACGGCCGGGAGAGCGAGTGGCATCCGCTGCGTCCCGAACTCGTCGTGGAGGTGCGTTTCGATCACGTATCGGGCGAGCGCTTTCGCCATGGCACGACCTTGCTGCGCTTCCGGCCCGACAAGGCGCCGCGCCAATGCACGATGGCGCAGATCGGCGGCTGACGGATCAACCGCGCCGCCGCGCCCCCGAGATCACCCGTTGACATATTCGCTCACTAACATTATACACCGCCGATGTCCGCCGCCGCCCCACCCCAACCTGCAACCGGCCTCGTCCCCCGCTTCGCCCTGTTCATCGGGGTGATGAAGCGGTGCATGGCGGACGGCATCGACTGGCGCCGGCGGCAGGGCACGCTGGGCTCGCTCGGGCTGATCGCGGGGCCGCTGTGGAACTATCTCTCCCACACCCTGCGGCGCTTCGCCGCGCTGCACGCGCGCTTCGCCGCCGGCCGGCTCCCCCCGGCCGGGACGCGGCGCGCGCCGCGCCCGGCCCGGCGCGCGACCGCCGACCGCGCCCCGCCGGACCACCCCGCGCCCGACACCAACAACCCCGCGCCCGACACCGCCGCGCCCGAGACAGCCATGCCGGCGGCCCCGCCGGCCATTCCGCGCGGGCCGGTGTTCCTCGAGTATGGCATGGGAGGTTCCGCCTCCCATTTGCGGGAAATGCTCGACGAGCCCGAGATGCGGGCGTTCCTCGCCGCCTCGCCGCAAGCGCGGCGGATCCTGCGGCCGCTGTGGCGCAGGCTCTCCGCCGATCCGCTGCCCGAGGCGCTGCGCCCGCCGCCGAGGCCAAGTCGGGCGGAGCCATCCCCGGCCGAGCGGCCCCGCCGGGCACGGCCCGAGGCGGCGCGCACCGCGCCGGCCAAGCGCGCCGCATGGCGGCATCCCGTGTCGCTGTGGTCCGACCCCGCGCCGGCGGCCGCGCCGGAGCCGCCGCTGCCCGCTTGGCGAAAGCCGCCCTGGCCGGACTGACGGCGGAGCATGATCGCTGGGGCGGTGAGCCAGACTGATGCCTGTCGCTACGCCGAGATGTGCTCCAGCACCGCCCGGCGCTGGTTGATGCCGAAGGAGGCGATGAGGATTGCCGGGATCAGCGCGCCGGGGATGATGACGTAGACGAACCAGCCGGCATGACCGAAGGCTGCCGTGGTTGCGAACAGCCAGCCGGCGACGATCGGGCCGAACACCGCGCCGAGATGGCCGACGCCGTCGGTCAGCCCCGTGCCGGTGGCCCTGAGCCGCGTCGGGTAGCTGGCGGCGGTGTAGTTGTACATGCTGAACAGCCACACCATCGTGGCACCCCAGGAGAGCGTGACGAGGATGTAGGTCGCCGCCAGGGAATGCACGAAGTAGAGCACGACCAGCATGGCCGAGGCGACGACGGCGGCGACGAGGATGATGACCCGGCGCTCCACTGCTTCCCCAAACAACGCGCATATCGCCAGGCCGACGCCGCCGCCGAGGGTCGAGGACACCAGGATGACGCCGAAGGTCTCGCCGGAGCCGAAGCCGTAGCTCTTGAACAGCAGGGCCTCGTAGCCGCCGAAGCCGTAGATCATGCCGCTATAGCCGAGGATCCAGGCGGCCAGCAGCACGAGCGTGCGCCGGCCATACTTGCCGCGCATGAGCTCGCGCACCGGCACGTGGGTTTGCACGGCGACGGCATATTTCTCGTACTCCGGCTCGGGCAGGCTGGCGAGGCCGGAGCGGCGCAGGCACTCCGCCTCGAGCTTGGCGGTGACGCGCTCGGCTTCCTCGTGCCTGCCGTGCGCCTCGAGCCAGCGCGGCGATTCCGGCATTGCCCAGACCGCCAGCGGTACCAGCACGACGAGCGACACGACGCAGTAGAAGGCGATGAACACTTGGTAGTGTCCGGGAATCCACAGGATCGCCGGCACGTTGCTGAGCACGCCGAACACGGCGATGGCGAGCACCTGGGAGCCGAGCATGACCCGCCCGCGCTCTCGCGGCGGAATGATCTCGCCCATGTACACGACGTTGGTGGACAACACCCCGCCGAGCCCGAGGGCCGAGAGCCCGAAAAACAACATCAGGAGGCCGATATCGTCGGTGACGCCGGTCGGCCACATCAGCAGGGCGATGACCAGGGTGGAGAGCAGGAGGGCGGTCCGGCGCCCCCAGCGGTCGGCGACCATGCCGATCAGATACTCGCCGACCAGGATGCCGACGCCGAACTGGATCGCGAGCAGGACCGAGAACGCCGCCATGCCGAAAGCGTGGCGCGGCAGCCAGACGAACGGGTAGACCTTCGCGGGGATCCCGTCGGCGGCGATGATGACGCCCCAGAAGACTTGGCTGATGAGCGCCAGCCGCCATTGCGCCCAGGTCAGCGGCAGCCGGTCGATCCGGGCGGCGATCCGGCCGGCGCCGCCGGTGGGCGGCACGGTCGCGGCGGACAGACGGCATCGGCGGGTACGGCATCCGCGGTCATTCTGGACCTGCTTCTTGTGGACGTTCGCCATCCGCCTCATGGGGGGCAGCGCCCGCAAGAACCGGGGTGCCGGTGTAACGCCGCGACAGCGCCCCGGATTGCCTTACGCCGGCAGTTTCCGCGTCCGGTTCAATCCGGGGCCGCGCGTCCGAACGTCATCACCAGGTCGCGGATCGCGGAAGGGTCGGATTGCTCCATCACGCGGCGGGCGAAGCGGGCGCAGGCGTCGATCTCCACCGCGCGGACGGCCTGCTTGACGCGCGGCACCGCGCCCGCGTTCATGCTGAAGCTGCGCACGCCGAGCCCAAGCAGCAGCGGCGTGAGGCGCGGGTTGGCGGCGATCTCGCCGCACACCGAGACGGGCATCCTCATCCGGAGCGCCGCCTCGGTGGCGAACTGCACGAGGCGCAGCACCGCCGGATGCAGCGGGTCGTAGAGCTCGGCGAGCTCGGTCTCGGCGCGGTCCACCGCGAGCGTGTAGGCGGTGAGGTCGTTGGTGCCGATGGCGAAGAAATCCGCCTCCAGCGCCAGCGCGTCGGACGACAGCGCCGCGCCCGGCGTCTCGATCATGATGCCGAGCGGCGGCAGCTTGTCGGGCAGGCGCTCGCCGCGCCGGCGCAGCCGCCTGGCCACCCGCTCGTAGATCACCCGCGCCTCGCGCACCTCGGCGACGTTAGTCACCATCGGCAGCATCACCCGCACCGGGCCGGCGGCGGCGGCGCGCAGGATGGCGGCGAGCTGGGTCTCGAACAGCGGCACCCGGCGCAGCAGCAGGCGGATGCCGCGCAGGCCGAGCGCCGGGTTGGGGTCGGCCGCCTCGGGCACGATGCCCTCGCTCGACAGCGCGTCGATCTCCTTCTCGCCGCCCCAGTCGAGCACGCGGATGGTCACGGGGTCGCCGCCCATCGCATCGACCACCGCGCGGTAGCTCTCGGTCTGGGTGTCCTCGTCGGGAACGCCCTCGCGGTTCATGAACAGGAATTCCGTCCGCAGCAGGCCGATGCCCTGGGCGCCCGACTGGGCGATCAGCGGCAGCTCGACGGGCAGCTCGAGATTGGCTTGCAGCTCGACCGACTTGCCGTCCAGCGTCTCGGCGGGCAGCCGGCGGAAGCGGCCGAGCTTCTGGCGCTCGCGCGCGAAGGCGGTGACGGCGCGGCGGGCGGCGGCGAGACGCGCGGGCGAGGGATTGAGCGCCACCGTGCCGGAGGCGCCGTCGACCACGGCGAGGTCGCCGGCGCGGATGGCGTGGGCGAGCCCGACCGCGCCCAGCACGGCCGGCACCCCGAGGGCGCGCAGCATCACCGCCGTATGGCCCTCCGCACCGCCTTCCTCCGTGGCCACGCCGGCGAGGCGCGAGGGGTCGAGCAGAGCGGCGTCGGCCGGGCGCAGCGCCTCGCTGACCAGGATCGCGCCTTCCGGCAGGCCGGCGAAGCTGCGGAACGGCTGGCGGGTGAGGTTGCGAACCAGGCGGCGGGCGATCTCGCGCACCTCCTCGGCGCGGCGCCCGATGCTGGCGCGCTCGTCATCGGCGGTATCGGGCAGCGCCTGCGCCCCGATGGCCCCGGCGATGCTCTCGGCCTCCTCGAACACGGCGCTCTCGGCCGAGAGCAGCGTCTCGGCGATGCGCTGGCGCGCGCCGCGCAGCAAGCGCGAGTTGCCCAGCATCTGCAGGTAGGCGTCGAGCAGCGGGGCGATCTCCTCCTGGCTCTCCTCCGGCAGCACGGCGAGGCGGCCGCGCAGCTTGGCGACCTGCTTGCGCGACTGCACGACGGCGGCTTCGAGCCGCGCGCGCTCGCCCTCGATGTCGGCGGCGGCGATTTTCTGGCGAACGATCTCGGTGCGCGGCTCGCTGGTGCCGAACACCGGCCCGATCGCGACGCCGGGGGAGACCGGGATGCCGGCGAACAGCTTCTCCTCCCGCCCGGCCGCTGGTTTCAGCTGTCCGGACAGCCGCTTGTGCTGCGGCGGCGGCGGGTGCTCAGTCCTGTTCATGGAAGCCGGACTCGACGAGGGCGGCCAGCGCCTCCAGCGCCTCCTTGGCGTCCCAGCCCTCGGCGCGCAGTTCGATCGGGACGCCCTGGCCGGCGCCCAGCATCATCAGGCCCATGATAGAGCGGGCCGGCACGCTCTGCCCATCCTTGATGACGTCCACGGAGGCGCCGAAGCGCTCGGCGAGGGTGACGAACTTGGCGGCGGCGCGCGCGTGCAGTCCGCGCTTGTTGCATATGACGACCACCCGGCTGAGCACCGGGGCGCCTTGCGTGTCCGGCTCACCGCCGCCGCTGGCGGGCGCCATCAGCCGCAGCTTCCGTTCCCGTTCACCTTGCAGCCGTGCAGCACATGCGAGGCCGCCGCGATATATTTCCGCCCTGCCTCCTGCGCGCGGTCCACGGCGTCGGCCAGCGGCTGGTGGGAGCGGACCTTGGCGAGCTTGACCAGCATGGGCAGGTTTACCCCGGCGATCACCTCGACGCCCTTGCGGTCCATCATGGAGATGGCGAGGTTGCTCGGCGTGCCGCCGAACATGTCGGTGAGCAACACCACGCCATCGCCCGTGTCGCAACGCTCGATGCAGCGCTCGATATCGGCTCGGCGCCCCTCCATGTCGTCGTCAGGGCCGATGCAGACGGTGTCGACGTTGCGCTGCGACCCCACGACATGCTCGAGGGCCAGTCGCAGCTCGTCCGCCAGGTGACCATGCGTCACCAGGATCATGCCGATCATCGCATACTCGCGCGGAGCCCGAAGCCGTGCTTCGGAAAGCGTTTCAACGGCACGCTACACTTAGGCATGGTGTCCGTCAGGCCTCCTGTGCCCGATGGGGCGCGGGCCGCGTGGCCCCGCCTTTTGCACCCGAGCCGTTCGGGCCCGGGCCGTCCGATTCCGGGTCCCGCGGTTCCGTGGGGAACCCGTCCCGGTGCGGACCAGGGTGGTCCGCCATCCCCGCCCCGAACCCCGCCTCGCGGGAGAGTTCACGATGGGTCACGTTCGCGCGCCAGCCAGTTCCGGTCAGATACGCCGCCAGTCTTTCGACCAGGTGAACGGAGCGATGACGCCCTCCCGTGCACCCGACCGCGATGGTCGAGTACTTCTTGCCCTCCTGGACGAACCTCGGCAAGAGCAGCGCTAACAGATTCGTGATCGTAGCGAAGAACGCCTCGTAATCCGGGTCGGCCTCGACGTAGGCGCCGACCTCAGTGTCCAGGCCCGTTCGCGGACGCAATATGGGATCGTAGTGCGGGTTACGCAAAAAGCGTGCGTCGAATACCAGGTCCGCTTCCCGCGGCAGGCCCGCGGGGAAGGCGAAGGAGATCAGCGAGACGCTCAGTCCGCCCTGACCCTCCACCGCGCTGCCGGCACCGAAATGCCGCTCCACCAGCCCGCGCAACGAGGCGGGGGGCAGGCTCGACGTGTCGAGCATCAGATCGGCCGCTTCGCGCAACTCGGCGGTCAGTCGCTCCTCGATGTGGATGCCGTCGCTCACGCGGCCCTGCGGCGACAGGGGATGCCGCCGCCGCGTCTCCGTGTAGCGGCGGAGCAGCACGTACTCGTCGGCCCAGGCGTAGATCAGCTCGGGCCGCAGGCCGGCGCCGCGCAGCCGGCCCATCATGTCGAGCACGTCGCCCGCGTCGAATTCCCGGCTGCGGGCGTGGATGCCGATGGCCAGGGGCGCGCGGGTCTCGCGCGCCAGGGCCTCGACCATGCTCAACGGTGGATTGTCCACTACCTCGAAACCGAGATCCTCCAGTGCGTGCAGGATGGACAGCTTGCCGCTGCCGGACAGGCCGGTGATCAGCACCAGGCGCGGCCGGTCGCCGGTCATATGGGGGCCGGTCATGCGGCGAACGCTCCGGCGACCTGGCCGACGCGGCCGAGCGCGCAGTCGAGCGCCAGCGCGACGCGCTGCGGGGCGGAGGCGGCGGCCGGATCAATGGCGATCAGCGGCACGTCCAGCGCGTCATGTCGGGCCGGCGCGGGCAGCCGTTCGATCCGGGCGGAGACATCGACCGCGAGGGCGAGCCGGGCCTCCGGCACGTAGGGCAGGCGCAGCAGGCCGAGGCCCCGCACCTCGATCAACCCGGCCAGCGAGGCGGGCGGGCGGGCCATCCCTTGTTCGATCTCGACCCGGTCGTCGGCGACGAGATCGAAGCCGCGGTCGAGCAGGCGCAGCACCAGGTCGGACTTCCCCGACCCAGCCGGCCCCAGCACCAGGACCCCGGCGCCGTCCCGGGATGCGCAGCTCCCGTGGATCTGCATAGGGGCGGAATGTGGGACGGCTTGCCACGGAAAGGAAGCGCCTTGTGGCGCCATCCCCGCCATGTCAGCGTTCCGATTTCATCAGGAGAACGGCGTGACGGATCGGGACCAGATCGAGGCTGCGGCGGAGCGCATCGCCCGCCGGGTGAGACGAACCCCGGTGCTGCGCGTGACCGGAGCGGAACTCGGCCTCGCTTCGCCGATCGCGTTCAAGATGGAATTTCTGCAACACACCGGAAGCTTCAAGCCACGCGGTGCCTTCAATCGCATCCTCGCCGCCAGCCTGCCTGCCGCCGGGGTGATCGCGGCCTCCGGCGGCAATCACGGCGCGGCCGTGGCCTATGCGGCGCGGGCGCTCGGCGCGCGAGCGGAAATCTTCGTCCCCGCCACGGCTCCGGCGGCCAAGGTGGCGCGCATCGCCGGCTACGGCGCCCGGGTCGTGCAGACGGGGGCCAGCTACAACGAGGCGATGCTGGCGAGCCAGGCGCGTGCTGGCGAGACCGGCGCGCTTGAGGTCCACGCCTACGACCATCCGGATGTGGTCGCCGGGCAGGGCACGGTTGCGCGCGAGTTCGAGCAGGACGCGCCGGAGCTGACCCATGTGCTGGTCGCGACCGGCGGCGGCGGGCTGATCGGCGGGATCGCCGCTTGGTATGCGGATCGCGCAACCGTGCTCAGCGTGGAGCCCGAGGCCTGCCCCGCGCTGCACGACGCGCTTGCCGCCGGGCATCCCGTGCCTGCTCCGGCGGGCGGGATCGCGGCCGACAGCTTGGGCGCGCGGCAGGTCGGGGCCGCGATGTTCCCGCTGGCGCAGGCCTACGTGCGGCACGCGGTGCTGGTGAGCGACGCGGCCATTCTCGCGGCACGGCGCCTGCTATGGGATCGGCTGCGTATCGTGGTCGAGCCGGGAGGCGCAACGGCACTCTCGGCGCTGACCACCGGCGCCTTCGCGCCGCCGCGAGGAGCGCGCGTGGGCGTGTTGCTGTGCGGCGCCAACACCGATCCTGGGAAGGTAGGGGATCCATGAACGATTTCGTGCTGCTCGACGTGGACGCGCGCGGTGTCGCCACCGCCACCTTGAACCGGCCACAGCTCGGCAACGCCTACAACGAGGAGATGCTGGACGCCCTGATCGAAGGCATGGAGAGGCTGGCGCCCGATCCGGCGGTGCGCTGTCTCGTGCTGCGCGGCGGGGGCAAGCACTTCCAGGCCGGCGCCGACATCAACTGGCTCGCCGAGGTGGCCGGCTACGACGCCGCGCGCGGCTATGTCGCGGCGATGGCGACGACCCGCGCCTGCAAGCTGCTCAACGAGTTCCCCAAACCGACCATCGCGCTGGTCCAGGGCGCCTGCTTCGGCGGCGGCTGTGGGATCGTGTGTTGCACCGGCGTCGCCCTCGCCACCCCCGACGCGGTGTTCGGGTTGACCGAGGTGCGCGTGGGCGTCGCACCGACGCCGATCTCGACGCACATGGTCGATGCGATGGGCCTGCGCCAGACCCGCCGCTACGCGCTCACCGGCGAACGCTTCGACGCCGCCGAGGCGTGCCGCATCGGCCTCGTGCACGAGGTCGTCGCGCCGGAGCGGCTGGAGGAGAAGCTCGCAGAAGTGCTCGATGCGGTGTTCCTCGGCGCGCCGGGCGCGATCGCGGCCACCAAACGTTCGTTCCTTGGCGCCAACGGCCTGCTGCTCGACGAGCGCGCGATGTCGATGCTGGCGCATGAGAGCTGGACCCAGCGCGCCTCGCCCGAGGGCCGCGAGGGCACGGCGGCGTTCCGCGAGAAGCGCAAGCCGGCGTGGTATCGCGGCGGCTAGCGCCGGCTCGGCTACACCGCCCGCGCGTCGATCGTCGCCGCCTCCATGCTCGGCGACTGCAACCCTTGTCCCGCCGAGGCGTGAATCCTCCTGAGTGCCGGCAGAGCGAAGGAGGGACAGCAATGCAGGCGACCGCCAATCTCGCGCGCACCATCGGCTGGGCGCTGCAACCGATCCGGCCCGGCAGCCATGCCTTTGCCACCCGCCGACGGGCTTTCGCCGTGGTGCCCAATGCCGTCAAGGTGAGCAGCCCGGCCTTCATGGAAGCCGGCGCCATCCCGGCGCGCTACACGGCTGACGGCGAGGGGCTGTCGCCGCCGATCGGGTGGGAAAAACTTCCGTCGGGAACACGAAGCCTCGTGCTGCTCGTCGAGGACGCCGACGCGCCGGCGCTCCGGCCGCTGGTCCACGCGATCCTGACCAACATTCCGCCCGAGCTTCATGGCCTGCGGGAAGGCGCCATCCCGGCCAGTATGCACGGGTCGGACGCGCTCGGTTACGCGCCGGGGCGGAACTCGCTTGGCCGGAGGGGCTGGATGCCGATCGCGCCGCCGCGCGGCCACGGTCCGCACCGTTATGCGTTCCAGATCTTCGCGCTCGACAACGTGCCGCAATTCGACTGGCCGCCGGGGCGCGAGCACCTGCTCCGTACGATCCGCCCGCACGTGATCGGGCGCGGCAGCCTGGTGGGACTCTATCAGCGCAAATGAGCGGCAGCGCAAATGAGCGGCAGCGCAAATGAGCGGCAGCGCAAATGAGCGGCAGCGCAAATGAGCGGCAGCGCAAATGAGCGGCAGCGCAAATGAGCGGCAGCGCAAATGAGCGGCAGCGCAAATGAGCGAGGCTCAGGTGGTGGGCGAGCCTTCGCCCAGCCGGGAGCCTTCCGCGCGGATCGTCGTGCGCCCCTCCGGCAGCGGGATGAACTCGTGCTCGTCGCCGGACACCTTGCCGAACCGGCCGGCCTGCCAGTCCGTCTTGGCCTCCTCGATCCGGTCGCGCGAGGAGCTCACGAAATTCCAGAATAGGTATCGCGGGCCGTCCATAGCCGCACCGCCGAGCAGCAGGAGCCGTGCGCCTTGCGGCCCGGCACGCAGTGCAAGCCGGTCGCCGGCGCGGAACACCAGCATACGCCGGGCCGCGAAGCGGTCGCCCGCGACCTCGATCTCGCCGTCCACCACGTAGACGCCGCGCTCCTCGTGCTCGTCGGGCAGCGGCAGCGCCGCGCCCGGCGCGAGGGTGGCGTCGGCGTAGAACAGCGGCGAATGGGTCGCGACCGGCGACCGCGCGCCCCAGCCCGACCCTGCGATCAGGCGCAGGCGCGCGCCACGATCATCGAGCACCGGCAGGGTCGAGCCCGGATGATGGACAAACTCGGGCGCCGTCTCCTCGGCGGATTTCGGCAGAGCCACCCAGGACTGGATGCCGAACAGCCGGTTGGCCCGCACGCGGAGTGCGGTGGCGGTGCGCTCGGAATGCGCGATCCCTTGGCCCGCCGTCATCCAGTTCACGTCGCCGGGGACGATCGGCTGGTGTGATCCGAGGCTGTCGCGGTGCAGGATCGAGCCGTCGAACAGGTAGGTGACGGTGGCGAGGCCGATATGCGGATGCGGCCGAACGTCCAGTCCGCTTCCCGCCAGGAACTCGCCAGGCCCCATCTGGTCGAAGAAGATGAAGGGGCCGACCATCTGCCGCTCGTGGGCGGGCAGGGCGCGCCGCACCTCGAAGCCGCCGAGATCGTGGGCGCGCGGGATGATGACCAGCGCCACGCCGGCGGGCGGAGCGGGGCATTCGGGCTCGTCGGCGGGCTGCCAGCTCATCGGGGCCTCCTTTGATGCCGGCTAGCCGCGGAAGAAGGCCAGTAAATCCGCGTTGATGATGTCCGAATGCGTCGCAGGCATCCCGTGGGGAAAGCCCTTGTAGACCTTCAGGGTGCTCTTCGGCGCCAGCTTGGCGGACAGCGGAGCGGAATCCGCGAACGGAACGATCTGATCGTCTTCGCTATGCATGACCAGGAGCGGGATGTCGATCTTCGGAAGATCGTCGGTCATGTCTGTTTCCGAGAACACCTTGATGCAGTCGTACTGGGGCTTGGTGCCACCCATCATGCCCTGACGCCACCAGTTGCGGATGGTGCCTTCCGAGACTTTGGCGCCCGGCCGGTTGAAGCCGTAGAACGGTCCCGATGCGACATCGAGAAAGAACTGCGCCCGGTTCGCCGCCTGGGCGCTGCGGAATCCGTCAAAAACCTCGATCGGCGTTCCGCCGGGATTCTTCTCCGACTTGACCATGACCGGCGGGACCGCGCTGATGATGGCCGCCTTCACCGCACGGCCTGTTCCGTGCCGGGCGAGGAACCGCACGACCTCGCCGCCGCCGGTCGAATGGCCGATATGGATCGCGTCCCTGAGGTCCAGCGCCGTGACGAGAGCCGCCACGTCGTCGGCGTAGGTGTCCATGTCGTTGCCGCTATCGGTCTGCGTGGAGCGACCGTGCCCGCGACGATCGTGGGCGATCACGCGATACCCTTCGCCCAGGAAGAACATCATCTGGGAATCCCAGTCGTCGGCCGAGAGAGGCCAGCCGTGATGAAACACGAGGGGCTGACCCTTGCCCCAGTCCTTGTAGAAGACTTCCGTGCCGTCCTTCATGGTCAATGTGGGCATCGTCTGGTTCCTTTCGGAAGTTTCCAGGCACCACGCTTCGCACTGCGGCAGGGAATGTCCGCTTTCCACCCCCGTGCGCCTAATTATATCCGCTAGCGCGTCGGGCGCGGCGGGTCCTGCGCGTAGTCGTAGAAGCCGCGCCCGGTCTTGCGGCCGAGCCAGCCGGCCTCGACGTATTTCACCAAGAGCGGGCAGGGGCGGTACTTGCTGTCCGACAGCCCGTCATACAGCACCTGCATGACCGACAGGCAGGTGTCGAGGCCGATGAAATCCGCCAGTTCCAGCGGCCCCATCGGATGATTGGCGCCGAGCTTCATCGCGGTGTCGATGGCCGAGACCGAGCCGACGCCCTCGTACACGGCGTAGACCGCCTCGTTGATCATCGGCACCAGGATGCGGTTGACGATGAACGCCGGGAAATCCTCGGCGACGGCGGTGGTCTTGTTGAGCTTGCGGGCCAGCGCCAGCACCGCCTGGAAGGTCGGCTCGTCTGTGGCGATGCCGCGGATGATCTCGACCAGCTTCATGACCGGCACCGGGTTCATGAAGTGCATCCCGATGAACTTCTCCGCCCGGTCGGTGCCGGCGGCGAGCCGCGTGATTGAGATGGACGAGGTATTGGAGGCGAGCAGGGCGTCGGGCTTCAGATGCGGCACCAGCGTCTTGAAGATGGCGCGCTTGATTTCTTCCTTTTCAGTGGCCGCCTCGATCACGAAGTCGCACCCGGCGAACAGCGCGTAATCGGTGCCAGTGGTGATCCGGGCCAGCGCGTCCTCGCGATCCTCCTCGGAGATGATGCGGCGATTGACCTGCCGGTCCATGTTGCGCGCCATCGTCGCCATCGCGCGGTCGAGCGCCCGGTCGTTCACGTCGAGCAGTACCACCGGTAGGCCGGCGAGGGCGCAGACATGGGCGATGCCGTTGCCCATCTGCCCGGCGCCGATCACGCCGACGCTGGCGATCTCGGGAGCCTCTGAAAGCAACGGCCCCGAACCCGGGGCCGTTTTCACTTCGACATTCATTCAGGAGCTCCCCAGTTCCTTGTCGAGCTCCGGCAGCGCGGTGAACAGATCCTGCACCAGGCCGTAATCGGCGACCTGGAAGATCGGCGCCTCCTCGTCCTTGTTGATCGCGACGATCACCTTGCTGTCTTTCATTCCGGCGAGGTGCTGGATCGCGCCCGAGATGCCGACCGCCACATAGAGCTCCGGGGCGACGATCTTGCCGGTCTGGCCGACCTGGTAGTCGTTCGGCACGAACCCGGCATCGACCGCCGCGCGCGACGCGCCGACCGCGGCGCCGAGCTTGTCGGCGATCGGCTCGATCAGCTTGAAGTTCTCGCCGTTCTGCATCCCGCGCCCGCCGGAGATCACCACGCGGGCGGCGGTCAGCTCGGGTCGCTCGCTCTTGGACAGCTCGGCGGAGATGAACTTCGAGTTGTTCGGCAGATCGACCGACGGCGCGGGTTCGGTCGTCGCCGAGCCGCCCTCGGCGGGCACCGGATCGAAGGAGGCGGCGCGGACGGTGATGACCTTGATCTTGTCCGAGGACTTCACCGTCGCCATGCCGTTGCCGGCATAGATCGGACGAACAAAAGTGTCGGCGTCGATCACCTCGGCGATGTCGCTGATCGGCTGCGCGTCGAGGAACGCGGCGACACGCGGCATGACGTTCTTGCCCACCGCGGTCGTCGCCGCCAGCAGATGCGAGTAGTTGGGCGCGAGTGCCACGATCAGCGCCGAGATCGGCTCGGCCATCGCGTGATCGTACTCGGGCGCGTCGGCGACGATCACCTTGGCCACACCGGGCAGCTTGGCCGCCAGCGCCGCGGCGCCGGCGACGTTGCTGCCGGCGATCAGCACGTGGACCTCGCCGAGCTTGGTCGCGGCGGCGACGGCGCTGCGCGAGGGCTGCTTGATGCCGCCCGCGTCATGTTCGAGCAGGACGAGTGACGTCATCGGTCAGATCACCTTCGCTTCGTTGCGCAGCTTGTCCACGAGCTCGGCCACCGAGCCGACTTTCTTGCCGGCCTGGCGCTTGGGCGGCTCGGACACCTTCAGCACGGTCAGGCGCGGCGCGGGATCGACGCCGAGATCGGCTGGCTTGACGTTTTCGATCGGCTTCTTGCGCGCCTTCATGATGTTGGGAAGGCTGGCATAGCGCGGCTCGTTGAGGCGCAGGTCCGTGGTGACGATGGCCGGCAGGCTGAGCTCGACCGTCTCCAGCCCGCCATCCACTTCGCGCGTGACGGTGATGTTGTCGCCTTCGATCAAGACCTTGCTGGCGAAGGTGCCCTGCGGCCAGCCGAGGAAGGCGGCGAGCATCTGGCCGGTGGCGCTCATGTCGTCGTCGATCGCCTGCTTGCCGAGGATGATGAGCTTGGGCTGTTCCTTCTCCGCGATCGCCTTGAGCAGCTTGGCCACCGCGAGCGGCTGCAGCTCGACATCGCTCTCGACCAGGATGCCGCGATCAGCGCCCATCGCGAGCGCGGTGCGGATCGTCTCCGAGCACTGGGGCACGCCCATCGAGACGGCCACGATCTCGGTCGCGACGCCCTTTTCCTTGAGCCGGACCGCCTCCTCGACCGCGATCTCGTCGAACGGGTTCATGGACATCTTGACGCCGGCGGTCTCGATGCCCGTGCCGTCCGACTTCACGCGGACCTTGACGTTGTAGTCGACCACCCGCTTGACCGGGACCAGGATCTTCATGGGAAAAACCGTGCCGTTGCCAGGGGGCAGACGCGGTTCTGACGGGCCCTCGCCGGTTCGCCTCCGAACCGCGCCCGCCTGTTCGCGCCTGCAACAGGGGCCGGAAATTGGCAGGGGGCGGTGGCCGTGTCAAACCACGCCGGTGCTCGCGGACAAAGCCGGCCGCTCAGGATCGCAGCAGGCTCATCAGCAGGGCGAACAGCAGCAGGGCCAAGGCTTGCAAGATCACCCGCCAGCGCATCAGCGCGTTGGACCGGCGCGGATCGCCGCCGCCCCGCACCATCCCGAACAGGCCCGCGAACAGAACCCCGAGGGTGCCCGCCATAAGCAAGGCCAGGAGGATGACCAGAAACGTCTTCACCCGGCACACATATGCCGAACGGTCGCATTGTGCACCCTCATGGGCGCTAGTGGGCGCTGGGTTTGACCACGGACCGGCGCCCTCAGGTTGACCGGGACCGCCGCATATGGTCGGTCGCCCCGGCATGATCCGGACCCTTCCACTGCTGTTGGTGCTGGCCGCCGTCGCGTTCGGCTCCGCGGTTCCTGGGGCGGCGCGCGCCCAGGCGACGGCCTCGCCCTCGCACGCGCCCTCTCCCGCGATTTCCCAGTCGCAGGCGCAGCAGACCCTCGACGTGCTCAAGGACGACAAGAAGCGGGCGGCGCTGATCGCCACGCTCGAGACGATCGCCAAGGCCGCGCCGGAGGCCGCCGCGCCGAAACCCGTCCTGCCGCTGCCGATCGAGCCCGGCAGCGTCGGGGCGCAGGCCCTGTCCGGCCTGTCCGCGTTCCTCAACCATCTCTCCGCCCAGTCCCGCGCGGCGTTCCATGCGCTGTCGCGCGCGCCCGAGCTGTGGAGCGGATTCTCGGCCATCGCCGACGATCCGGCCCAACGCGCGCAACTGCTCGACGCGCTCTGGCGGCTCGCCGCCGCGGCCGGCTGCGGCGTGGTCGTCGAGTGGCTGCTGCTGCTCGTGCTGCGCCGGCCGCGCCGTACGCTACAGGGCGCCGCGCCGGAAGCGGCGAACGGCACCGCCGAGGCCGAGGAGGATGAGGCGCTGGCGCCCGCCGAACGGGGCGAGACGGAGCCGCCGCGCCACCATCGCCACCGCATCCGCGCGACCGCCTGGACGCTGCTGCGGCGCATTCCGCTGGCACTCGCGCGGCTGGTGCTGGACCTGCTGCCGGTGCTCGGATTCGTGTTCGCCTCGCATCTTGTCATCGAGAGCCAGCTCGGCGGCACGGAGCTGGTCCGCCTCGTCCTGCTCGCGCTGGTCAATGCCTATGCGATCTGCCGGGCGCTGCTCTGCCTCGGCCGAATGATGCTGTCGCCCGATAGCGCGCGGCTGCGGCTCGTGCCGCTGACCGACGCCGGGGCGCGCTACGTCACGCGGTGGCTGCGTCGCATCGTCGCCGTCGCGGTATTCGGCATGGCGCTGACCGGCGCCGGCCTGCTGCTCGGCTTGTCGCAGGACGCGCACGACGCGGCGCTGAAGGCCGTCGGCCTCGTCGTTCACGTCATGCTGATCGTGATCGTGCTGCAGAAACGCGCCGCGGTAGCCCGTCGCTTGCGGGCGCCGCCGGGCGCCACCGGCGTGTTCGCCGCGCTGCGAAACCGGTTCGCCGCGACGTGGCACTGGTTCGCGCTGTTCTACCTGGTCGCCTCCTGGCTGGTCTGGGCGGTGGAGCTGCCGAACGGCTTCACCCGGCTGCTGGACTTCGCGGCGGAAACCGCCGTGGTGCTGGCGGTGGGCCGGCTGGTGCTCATCATCGTGCTCGGCACGCTGGACCGCGCGGCGCGGACGCGTCCGGACGCGCCGTCCCGCGGCCCCGGGTTCGGCGAGCGGGTGCGGGTCTATCGCCCGGTGCTGCGCCGCGGCTTCGCCCTGCTGGTCTATGCGTTGACGCTGCTCGCGCTGTTCCAGGCGTGGGGCTTCGGCACGCTCTCGTGGCTCACCCTCAGCCCGCCCGGGCAGCGGCTGCTGTCCGCCATCGCGAGCGTCGCGGTGACGATCCTGCTCGGTTTCGTGGCGTGGGAGGCGGCGAACGCCGCGATCGAGCGGCATCTCGCCCAGCTCGCCGACGCGCAGCAGGCAGCCCGCTCGGCGCGCCTGCGAACCCTGCTGCCGCTGCTGCGCACCACGCTGCTGATCGCGCTGCTGGCGGTCGTCGTGCTGATGGTGCTGAGCGATCTCGGGGTCAACATCGCACCCTTGCTGGCCGGCGCCGGCGTAGTCGGCATCGCCATCGGCTTCGGCTCGCAGAAGCTCGTGCAGGACGTGATCACCGGCCTGTTCCTGCTGCTGGAGAACAGCGTGCAGGTCGGCGACGTGGTGAACCTGGCGGGCCTCGCCGGCGTGGTCGAGCACCTGTCGATCCGCTCCATCCGGCTCCGCGCGGAGGACGGCTCGGTGCATGTCGTCCCGTTCAGCGCGGTGACGACCGTGACCAACATGACGCGCGACTTCGGCTACGCCGTGATCGAGGCCTCGGTGTCTTACAATGACGACTACGACGAGGTCGTGAGCGTGCTGCGCGACATCGTGAAAGAGATGCGCGAGGAGCCGCGCTGGGCGAGCGAGATCCGCGACGATCTGGAGGTGATGGAACTCGAGAAATTCGCCGATTCGTCGATCCTGATCAAGGCGCGCATCCGCTGCGGCCCGTTCGGGCGCTGGTCGGTGCGGCGCGAGTTCAACCGGCGCATGAAGTCGCGGTTCGACGAACATGGCATCGAGATCCCATATCCGCACCAGCAACTCGTCATGGCGCAGCCGGCCAGCCCGGTCGGCGGCACGCTGGCCGCATCAGCGAAGGAGCCGGCCAAATGAACAGCAAGTCGACGGAGGCCCTCGCAGCCGTCATCGCGCGCGACGGCTTCGCCCATGTCCGCGCGCCCAAAATGCGCGCCTTGCTGGACGAGCACGGCGGGACGGCCGACTGGGACGCCTTCGCCGCGAGTTGGGACGATCTCGGCCTCGATACCTACATGGCCGATGGCGGTCGCTACCGGAAGCGGCGGCACGCTGCGTTCGCGATGATGCCGGGATCGGACGCGATCCGCCGCAAGCCGCACCAGCCGCATTACCAGAGCCGCGACTACAACACGCTCAATGGCGGCGTGGAACGCTGGTTCCAGCCGGTGCTGCCGCGGGTCGGCGCGGGTGCCACGATGAGCGCCATCCTGCGCGCCTGCCGCGAGCTGTTCGACGCGCTGACCAAAGTGCCGGTCTGGCACATCGAGGTGCATCAGTTCCGCATCGAGGCCCGGCCCGGCGAGGCCGGCCGGCCGACACCCGAGGGAATGCACCGCGACGGCGTCGACCAGGTGCTCGTGCTATTGGTCCGCCGCGAGAACGTGCGGAGCGGCGAGACCAGCATCCACGACCTCGCCGGCCACAAGCTCGGCAGCTTCACCCTGACCGAGCCGCTCGACGCGGCGCTGGTGGACGACAACCGGGTGTTTCACGGCGTCACCCCGGTCGAGCCGGTCGATCCCGCCCGTCCCGCGTACCGCGACGTGCTCGTGGTGACGTTCCGGCGAGAGTAGGGATCAAAGAGGTCGCGGCATTCAGGGAGGCGCGAAGCCGTCAGCGGTACTGGCTGCGAATCGCGATCATCTGTCCGCCGACCCCAGCATGATCCGCACCGCCTGGCGCAGGCGCGTGATGCCGGCGCGGATCTGGCCGTGATCGCACATCAGCTTGCCCTCGTCGGACAGGTAGGAAACGTCCTGCGGCGGGGGCCGGCCCTGCTCGATCTCGCGCAGGCGGTCCAGCAGATGCACGCAGTATTCCGGGGTGTCCGTGGTGACCTGTTCCACCGGGGTCTGCCCGTCGACGGCGCGCACGCCGAGCGGGCCCAGGGCCACGCAGGAGCCGAGGACGGCCAAGCTGGCGGCGCGCGTCATCGCGTTCATCGGACGAGCCTGCTTCGCCACGCCTGACGCCGCCGTGTTCCCCACATGAAACCGAGGTTACGTTGCCGGCGCGGCGGGTGCCAACGGCTGGGCCAGCGGCAGGAGCAGCACGGCGGCTAGCCCGGGGGCCGCGTCGTCCAGCCGCAGGGCGCCGCCGTGCAAATGCGCGACCGCCTGGACCAGCGCGAGGCCGAGCCCCGAGCCCGGCGTGTTGCGCGCATCCTCGCCCCGGAAAAAGCGCTCGCCGGCCCGGGCCAGGTCGGCGGCCGGGATCCCGGGGCCCTGATCGCGGACGCCGACGGTGATCCCGACCCCCGATGCGGCCCCGGAGACCAGCACCCGGCCGCCCGGGGGCGAGAACTTGACCGCGTTGTCCAGCAGATTGGCGATCGCCTGCTGGATCAACTCGCGGTCGCCGTAGGCCGGCAGATGCGGCGGGGCTTCGACCTCCACCTGAATCCCGCGCTCCTCGGCCACGGCCGAATAGAGCTCCCCCACATCGGCGAGCACGGGCGCGAGATCGAACGCCGCGAAGGCGGACCGGCGCGAGCCGGCCTCGATCTCGGCGATCCGCAGCAGCGCCTGGAACACCGCGACGATGCCGTCGAGATCCGCCGTTGCCCGCTCGATCGCGGCGCGCAGCTCGGCCTCGCAGCCGGCGTGCAGGGCGGCGTCCTCGAGCCGGGTGCGTGCGCGCGTGATCGGCGTCCGCAAATCGTGCGCGATCGCGTTGGACACCTGGCGCACCCCGTCCATCAGCCGGCCGATCCGCTCCAGCATGTCGTTGATGGTCTCCGCGAGCTGGTCGAACTCGTCGCCCCGGCCGGAGAGCTTGACTCGCTGGCCGAGATCGCCGGCCGCGATGGCCGCGGAGGTATGCGAGATATTGGCCAGCGTACGGCGGAACAGGCCGCGCACGACCAGCGCGCCGGCGCTCGCCATCACCACCACGATCACCAGGGCCCACAGCATGGCGTCGGTCAGCAGGTTGCGGAGCTGCGCGCGCACCCGCACGTCGCGACCGACCAGCAGATGGAAGCCGCCGAGCAGGTCGAAGCGCTGCACCCGGGCGAGCGAGCGGATGCCGGCCCGCTGCACCGCGAGCTCGTACCAGACGTTCGGCACGGTGACGCCCTCCGGCCAGCGCTGCAGGTTGCCGGCGATGCGGCGGAGCTGGTCGTCGACCAGGAGATAGATCGCGTCGTCGTCCACGTTCTGCGCCAGCCGGTCGTCGATCGTCATCACCAGCGCCGGCAGCCCGCCTTCCTCCCAGCGTTCGGATAGCCCCTGCGCGTCGGCGCGGATCGCCGCCTCGGTCTGGCGGTCGAGCAGGCCCGCGGTTTCGTACCAGAGGAACAGCGCGAGGGCGAAGCCGCTGAGCGCCAGCAGCAGCGCATAGACCACGGCGAAGCGGATGCTGGCGGATCGCAGCAATCCCAGCGGCCGGTCGGGGCCGCGGCCCGTCAGCCTGCGCCACAGGGCCGGACGTATCCGCCCCGAACCGGGGGCCGTTTCGACCCCCGGGCCGGTCAAGCGGGGCGGCTCCCGCCGGCGGTCATGCGGGATCGGCCCGCAGCATGTAGCCGGCGTTGCGGATGGTGTGGATCAAGGGCGAGGGGAACGGCTTGTCCACCTTCTGGCGCAGGCGCGAGACGTGCACGTCGATGACGTTTGTCTGCGGATCGAAATGATAATCCCACACGCCCTCCAGCAGCATGGTGCGCGTGACCACCTGGCCGGCGTGGCGCATGAGGTATTCAAGCAGCCGGAACTCGCGCGGCTGCAGGTCGATCTTCTGCCCGGCCCGCCGCACCTGACGGGAGAGCAGGTCGAGCTCGAGATCCGCCACCAGGAGACGCGTGACCGGCGCGTCGCCCTTGCCGCGGCGGGCCAGCGCCTCCACCCGCGCCAGCAGCTCGGCGAAGGCGAACGGTTTCGTGAGGTAATCGTCTCCTCCCGCCTTGAGGCCGCGCACCCGGTCGTCCACCTCGGCGAGCGCGGAGAGGAACAGCACCGGGACGGTGTTCTTCTGGCCGCGCAGGGTCTCCAGCAGACGCAATCCGTCGATGCCCCCCGGCAGCATCCGGTCGAGGATCACCGCGTCGAAATTCTCGCTCGCCGCCATGAACAGCCCGTCGCGGCCGTTGTCGGCGTGCTCGACGAGGTGCCCGGCCTCCCTCAGCCCGCGCACCACGAAGCCCGCGACGTCCTTGTCGTCCTCCACCACCAGGATGCGCATAGCCTCACCTCCCCGTTTAGCCCGACGACTCGGCCGGGCGGCGGCCCACCGTGACCGGCACGTCCATGTCCCGCCCCTGGCGGCGCAACGTCAATCGGAGGCTGTTGCCAGGCGGTGTGGCGGCGACGGCGCGGATCAGGTTACGGGCGCTGTCCACCTTCGCTCCGTTCACCGCCGTTACCACGTCGCCGGCGCGCACGCCCGCCTTGGCCGCCGGGCCGTTGCGCTCCACCCCCGCGATCGAGACGCCGCCGCCGGCGCCCGGTTGATCCTGCACCGAAACGCCGAGCCAGCCGCGATCGACATGGCCGCCATTGCGCAAGCGCTCCACGATCGGCTGCGCGACCTCGCTCGGGATCGCGAAGCCGATGCCGACCGAGCCGCCGGAGGGCGAGACGATCGCCGTGTTGATGCCGATGACCTCGCCGTTCATGTTGAACGTGGGGCCTCCCGAGTTGCCCGGGTTGATCGGCGCGTCGAGCTGCAGGAAATCGTCGAACGGCCCCGCGCCGATGTCGCGCCCGCGCGCCGAGACGATGCCGACCGTGACCGAGCCGCCCAGCCCAAACGGGTTGCCCGCCGCCAGGATCCAGTCGCCGGCCTCGACGGTGTGGCTGTCGCCCCAGCTCACCGCCGGCAGGGTGCGGGTCGCCTCGACCTTGATCACGGCGATGTCGGTCAGCTCGTCGGATCCGACGACGCGGGCCGGCAGCTCGGTGCCGTCGGTGAGCGAGACGACGATCTTGTCGGCGTGCCCGACCACGTGGTTGTTGGTGACGATGATGCCGGATGGGTCGATGATGACGCCCGAGCCGGCGCCTTGCATCTGCTCCCGACGGTTGCGGAACCGCTCGCGGAACTGCCGCTCGAACGGTGTGCCGCGGAGTTCGGGCGGCAGCTGGGAGAGAATGTCGCCGCCCGACACCACCTCGGTGACGGCGATGTTCACGACCGAGGGCAGCACCTTGCGCACCAGCGGAGCGAAGCTCGGCAGGGCGTCGCGGGGGGAGGCGGAGATCGCCGAGTCCGGGGCGCAGGCCGAGACGAGCAGGGCGACCGCCAGAATGAGCGGTCTTGCGCGACCCCAGCGGGTCGGCAGAACGGCAATCATGGGCAAATGATCTCCCCGTGTGGCTGCTTAAACGCGGCGCGGATTACTCTACGCACGAAATGGCATTTGGGCGCGGACGCAACAAGCTCATCGTTCGGCGCCATCCTCCGGCCAGCGGTGCTTCGGGTAGCGCCCCCGCATCTCCTTGCGTACGTCTACCCAGGCGCCTCGCCAGAATCCCGCCAAATCCGCGGTGATCGCCGCCGGACGCCCGGCGGGGGAGAGGAGGGCGAGTTGCAGCGGGACGCGGCCGCCGGCGAGCAGCGGCGTGCTCCGCAATCCGTAGAAGGCCTGTGCGCGTGCAGCGGCCTCGGGCACCGGCTGCGTATAGTCGATCGCCGCGCGGCCGCCAGGCAGGGCGAGATGGGTCGGTAGCTCGCGGTCCAGCCGTGCGGCGAGCTCCCAACTCAGCATTCCGCGCAAGATCGCGTGCAGGTCGAGGCCGGCGAGATCGGCCAGGCGGGACATGCCGTGCAGGTGCGGGGCGAGCCATTCGAGCGCCGAGGCGACGAGCGCCGCGTCGGACAGGTCTGGCCAGGCGTCCGGCTCCACGCCCCGGAGGAGCGAGACGCGAGCCTGGAGTTGCCGCGCCGCTTCGCTCCATTTCAGCGCCCGCAGGCCGTCCGCGGCAACGGCGCGGGCGAGCGCCGCGGCGGTTTCCTCCGGGTCGGCGGGTTCGGTGCGGTCGCTGAGCACCAGCGCGCCGAGCCGCCGGCGGCGGCGCGACAGCACGGCTCCGGCGACCGGGTCGAAACCGGCTTCGACCGACTCGGTCACGCGCGCGGCCACGGCGGCGGGCAGGTCGTTGGGATCGAGCGGGGCGGCGAGGCGGATGCGCGCAGCCGCCTTCATCTCCAGCGCGGCGATGGCGAGCAACGGCGTGTTGGCCAGCCGGTCGGCCCGCGAGAGCCGCGCCCCGCCGCCCCCCGAGAGGCGGAACGAGCCCGCCTCGCCTCGCAACTGGGCGATCCGGTCGGGAAAGCCGGCGGCGAGCACCCGGCCCGGATCACCCGACGTCCGCGCATCGCCGGGCAGCCGCATCCGGCGGCGGTACTGGCTTGCGGCGCGGCGGATTCGTCCCAGCGCCCCCCGGTCGGCGGCCGGATCGCCGTCGACGATGGCCGCCAGCCGCGAGCCGATATCGGCTTGCGGCTCGGGACCGGAGCGCAGCGGGTCGCGTTCTTCCAGGAGCGCGGCGATATCCGCCGCGAGCGCTGCCTCGCCGGCGTCCCGAGCAGCCAGCATCATCGCGGCGAGTCTCGGATGGGCGCCAAGCTGCGCCATGCGGCGGCCCGGTTCCGTGATGCCGCCTGCCGCGTCGATCGCCCCCAACTCGCCCAGCAGCGCCGACGCGGCGGCCAGCGCGCTGGCCGGGGGCGCGTCCTGGAACGGCAGATCGGCGGGCTTGGCGCCCCAGGCGGCGCAATCGAGCAGCAAGGAGGACAGCTCGGCCTCCAGGATCTCTGGCCGGTCATGCGGCGGCAGGCCGCGGTGCAGCGCCTCGGTCCACAGCCGGATCGCGACCCCCGGCGCCTCCCGGCCCGACCGCCCGGCGCGCTGCTCGGCGGCGGCGCGGCTGACGCGCAGCGTGGCCAGCCGGGTGAGCCCGGTCGAGGGATCGAGCCGCGGCGCCCGCCGCCAGCCGCCATCGACCACGATCCGCACGCCCGGCACCGTGAGCGAGGTCTCGGCGATCGATGTCGCCAGCACCACGCGCCGGCCGTCAGACGGGCGCAGCGCCCGGTCCTGCTCGGCCGGCGGCAGCTCGCCATGCAGGGGCAGCACCAGCGCGCCGCAGCCCTCCAGCGCCGCCTGGGCGCGGCGGATTTCCCCCATTCCTGGCAGAAAGGCGAGCATGTCGCCCTCGTGCTCGGCCAGCGCGGCACGCACCGCACGGGCGAGCGCGTCGGGCAGCTCGCGCGGGCCGGGAATGTCGCGGCGCGCGTGGTTGATCGAGACGGGGAACATCCGTCCGGCGCTCTCGATCACGCGCGCCCCCATCAGCGCGGCGAGCCGCGCGCCGTCGACGGTGGCGGACATGGCGAGCAGGCGCAGCTCCGGCCGCAGCACGCGCTGCAGGTCGAGGCACAGGGCGAGTGCCAGGTCGGATTCGAGCGAGCGCTCGTGCACCTCGTCGAGGATCACCGCCGCCACCCCGTTGAGCCCCTGATCGGACTGCAGGCGGCGGACCAGCAGCCCCTCGGTGACCACCTCGATCCGCGTGGCCGGAGAGCCCGCGCCGTCCAGCCGGGTGCGGTAGCCGACGGTCTGGCCGGGGCTTTCGCCGAGCAGCGCCGCCATGCGCGCGGCCGCCGCGCGGGTCGCCAGCCGGCGTGGTTCGAGCATCAGGATGCGCTGGTCGCCGCGCCAGGATGCGCTAAGAAGGGCCAGCGGAACCAGCGTGGTCTTGCCCGCGCCGGGTGGTGCGACCAAAACGGCATTGGTCCCGGCGTCGAGCACTTCCCGCAGGGCGGGCAGGGCTTCCGTCACGGGCAGGTCGGGCAAAGGGATCATGACGCTGGGCCAGTATCAGACCGGGGCGCCGTTTCCAAAGCGGGCGGTCGCGTCAACCCCTCACCCCGGCCCTCTCCCGCAAGGGGAGAGGGGGAAGAAAGCCCTCTCCCCTTGCGGGAGAGGTTTGGGTGAGGGGGTCGGGCGACTAGTCCACGTCCTCGCGCTCGTACTTTTCGCGATCACCCTCGCCCACCCCGCGCTGGCCCTGGAATCCGCGCCGGTGACGAGCTCGCGCGCCGTCGTGACCTTGGTCTCCGACGTGGACGCGGTGGCGCCGGGGCAGCCGTTCCATCTCGGGCTGCGAATGCGCCTGGCACCTGGCTGGCACACCTACGGCCGCGACCCGGGCGACGCCGGCGTGCCGACCGAGATCGCCCTCGACCTGCCGCAAGGTGCGAAGGCGGGCGGCATCGACTGGCCGCCGGCGCAACGCTTCACCGAGGGACCGCTGGTGACGTACGGCTACACCGGCGACGTGCTGCTGCCGGTCACGGTCACGGCGGGCGGCGAGGTGGCGGTCACGGCCCATGCCAACTGGCTGGTCTGCAAGGACATCTGCGTCCCGGAGGAAGGCGTCTTCCGACTCGACCTGCCGGCGGGGACGCCCGCTCCGTCCGCGCAGGCGGCGCTGTTCTCCACCACGAAACCAACGAGCGCGCCTGACATCAGCCTGCCGTTCGGGCGGGTGCTGGGCCTCGCATTCCTCGGCGGGCTGATCCTCAATTTGATGCCCTGCGTGTTCCCCATCCTGGCGATGAAGGCCGCCTCGCTCGCCGGCGGCGCCGCGCGGGGCGAGGTGCGGGCGCACGCGGCCTTCTATTCGACGGGCGTCGTGCTGGCGTTCGCGGCCCTCGGGGGCGTACTGCTTGCATTGCGGGCGGCGGGGGGCGCCGCCGGATGGGGGTTCCAGTTCCAGTCGCCGGTGTTCGTGGCAGCGATGGCGTGGCTGCTGTTCGTCGTCGGGCTCAACCTGTCGGGCGTGTTCGAGATCGGCGGCCGCCTCGCCGGCGCGGGCCACGGCCTCGCGACCCGCGGCGGCCATTTGGGCAGCTTCTGCACCGGCCTGCTCGCGGTGCTGGTCGCCACGCCCTGCACCGCTCCGTTCATGGGCATCGCGATCGCCGCCGCCCTCGCCGCGCCTCCGACGTTGGCGCTCCTGGTGTTCCTGGTCATGGGGCTCGGCCTCGCGACGCCCACCTTGCTGCTCGCGGCGAGCCCCGGCATCGCGCGTGCCGCGCCGCGTCCGGGGCGTTGGATGCTGGTGCTGAAGCAGGCGCTCGCCTTCCCGATGTATGCCGCCGCCGCCTGGCTCGTCTGGGTGATCAGCCAGGAGTCCGGGCCGTCCGGTGTTCTCGCGACGCTCGCGGGCGGCGTGCTGCTCGGCTTCGCCGCCTGGGCCTTCGGCGCGGCGCACCATCGCACGGGCACCGGAGCCCGCATCGGACGCATGGCCGCCCTGGCCGCCTGCGTCGGCGCGGCGGCCGCGCTGAGCGGTATCGAGTTCGGCGCCGCCGGCCAGCGGCTCGGAGGCTCGGGCGGAGGACGGCGTCGAGCCCTTCACCACCGCCCGCCTGGCTGCACTGCGCGCCGAGGGCCGCCCGGTGTTCGTCAACATGACCGCCGCCTGGTGCGTCACCTGTCTGCTCAACGAGCGCGTGGCGATCCGCACCGCCCCGGTGCGGGAGGCGTTCGCGACGCACGACGTGGCCTATCTGAAAGGCGACTGGACCCGACAGGATCCCGAGATCACCGCCTTCCTCCGCGCCCACGGCCGCGACGGCGTGCCGCTCTACGTCTACTTCCCGCCCGGGAACGCGCCGCCCATCGTCCTGCCGCAGATCCTCACGCAAGGCGCCCTGCTGGAGGAGGTCGGTCGCGGACGGAGTTGAATCGCCGGTCGAGCCGGGAATTGGTACACGGATCACCGCGCTCTTCGCCGGCCTCGGATTGGATACCGAATTTCCGGAGCTTCGCGGCCAGCCGGTCAAGCCTGCCGAATTCGACCCGTGATCCTGCATCGCGACGTGTACGTGCGCCACGAGATCCCCGTGATCGACCCGTGGGGCCGGGCCGCCACACGCCCCTAGTCATTCTCCGTTGACGTCATTCTCCGTTGACGGCCGGCGCCGTTCGGTGCCCTCCTTTGCATGCATACGCGGCGGTGCGTCGCACGCGCGTCGGGGCGTCCGGAGGGCAGGACGATGTTCGAGCGGCTGGATGAGCAGCGGCGCCTGACAGGCAACCAGAGGAAGATCATCGCTGCTGCGATCCTTGGCGACGCGCTGGAGTTCTTCGACTATTTCCTGATCGGCTTCGTGCTCGCCTTTATCATCGGGCCGTGGCATCTGACCTACGGGCAGTCGGCGGTCATCCTGCTTTCCTCGGGCGTCGGCGCGATGATCGGCGCCGGATTCTGGGGCTGGCTCGCCGACCGGATCGGTCGACGCCGCGTGTTCATCGCCACCGTGCTGAATTTCTCGATCGCGACCGGCCTGCTCGCGCTGACGCCGGACAACGGCTGGATCTACCTGACCGTGCTCCGCTTCGTCGTGGGCTTCGGCGTGGGCGGGCTCTACGCGGTGGACCTGCCGTTGGTGCAGGAATTCGTGCCGACCTGCAAGCGCGGCCTGGTTGGCGGTCTCGTGACGGTCGCGATCCCGGCGGGGGTGATGGTCGGCGCCCTTCTCGGCGCCTTCCTTACCCCCGAGATCGGCTGGCGCGGGCTGTTCCTGGTCGGACTGGCGCCGGCCGCGGTAACCTTGGTGATTCGCGCCTGGGTGCCGGAATCGCCGCACTGGCTGGCGCGGATGGGAAGAGTGGAGGATGCCCGGCGCTCGCTCGCCTGGGCGATGGAGGTGCCGCCTCGATCGCTCAAGCTGCCGCCGGCGATCGCGGCGGCGAAGCCGGTCGGCTGGGTGGAACTGTTCCGTTATCCGCGCAGCCTCGCGGTCTCATGGCTCGCAAGCCTCGGCGCGCAGACCGGGGCCTACGGCGTCACCCTCTGGGTGCCGACGCTGTTCGTGCTGCTGTTGCGGGTGAAGCCTGCCGACGCGTCATACCTGTTCATCTATCTCACCGTGGGCGGGGTGGTCGGCCGTCTCGCCTTCTCGCTGATGTCGGATCGGATCGGACGCCGCGCGGGCGGGATGCTGTGTGGCTTCGGCGGCGCGTTGTTCGTGCTGCTGGCGGGCGTGTACTACGACGTTTTCGTCGGCACCTATTCGTTGTTCTGGCTCCTGCTGATCGTGGCGGCGTTCTTCTACGACGGCGGCTTCGCCATCCTCGGCCCGTACATGGCCGAAGTCTGGCCGGCGCGGCTGCGCACCACCGGCATGGGATCGGCCTACGGGTTCGGCGGCCTCGGCAAGATCATCGGGCCGCTCGGCCTGGCGCTGATCGTCGGCTCGTCGAACATCATTAAGCCCGAGGCCAAGCTGGACGCGATCATCCCGGCCTTCGTCTATCTCGCCGGGTGGCTCGCGCTGACCGGGGTCGCCTTCCTCGCGTTCGGCATCGAGACATGCGACCGCTCGATCACGGAGATCGACGAGGATCTGACGGAGGCGGCCGCGCCCGCCACGCCGGCCCTGCACGGCACGGCGAGCGGCGACGACTAATACCAAGGCTTCGAGATTGTGAACTCGAGGGGCTTCCCCGACGCGGCGGCGTTCTGATTCAAGACGGCGAACGCAGGAGTTCGCCATGCCGATCCCGCTTCGGGCCGATTTTGATGCGTCGCAGCTGCGGTCCGCTGCCCGCCGGAGCAAGGACGGTCCGCAGGCGCGGCGATTGCTGGCGTTGGCGGCGATCTACGATGGTGCGAGCCGCACGGAGGCGGCCCGGATCGGCGGTGTGACGTTGCAGATCGTGCGCGACTGGGTGGTCAAGCTCAACACCCATGGCCCGGACGGCCTGGTCGATCGCAAGGCGCCCGGTCAGCCGTCGCGGCTGAACGACAGGCACCGCGCGGCGCTGGCCGAGATGATCGAGAGCGGGCCGATCCCCGCGATTCATGGCGTGGTGCGTTGGCGCATCATCGACCTGTGCCAATGGGTCTGGGACGAGTTCCAGGTCACCATCGCCAAGCAGACGCTCGGCCGCGAGCTGCGCGCGATGGGGTATCGCAAGCTGTCCGCGCGTCCGCGTCATCACGCGCAGGCCGAGGGCGCCATCGAGGCTTTTAAAAAAGCTTCCCCGCGCAGCTGGACGCGATCGCGCGCCAGAAGGGCGTCGCTCCCGGCGATGTAGAGATCTGGTTCGGCGATGAAGCGCGCATCGGTCAGAAAAACAAGATCACGCGACGCTGGGCGAAACGCGGCACCCGGCCATCCGCCCCACACGACCAGCGCACGGCCTCGACCTACATCTTCGGTGCCATCTGCCCCAAAGAGGGCAAGAGCGTCGGCCTGATCCTGCCCTGGTGCAACACCGAGGCGATGGGCCTGCATCTGGCGGCGATCTCGGCGCAGGTCGCGCCCGGACGGCACGCGGCGCTTCTTGTCGATCAAGCCGGATGGCACACGTCCGAGAAGCTCGTCGTGCCCGACAACCTCACAATCGTGTCGCTGCCCGCCAAATGCCCAGAGCTGAACCCGCAAGAGAACGTGTGGGAGTTCATGCGCGACAACTGGCTCTCCAACCGAGTGTTCACCTGCTACGACAACCTGGTCGACCATTGCTGCGACGCCTGGAACAAACTCGTCGATCAACCTTGGAGAATCATGTCCCTTGGGCTGCGAGACTGGGCGCATGGGTACTGAATCAGAGAGTCCTGGTATAAACCATCAAACGGGAGTGAGGGGCGTTGCCGTGGAATAGAGTTCGGATAGAGCAGCGCACCAACGGCGACATTGTCCCAGCGATAGCAATCGATCGTTCTGGAATCATCGCCAAAGGCCGGTGGCGATTGGGAGCGATTTTGACCGACTGAAATACAAAAGATTTCGGTCGCGACGATGCGCCTCCAAATCAAGTGTTTGATCTCCACACCGTATAGCGCTGCTATAGACATGGACCTATAGCAGCGCTATATAGGCACGTATGGACACCCGCCAAACCTTGATCGCAGCGGCGCTGAAGGTGCTCGAGGAAGAGGGCGAGGCGACATTCTCGACCCGCGCCGTGCTCGCGATCGCGAACGTCTCGGCGCCGACGCTCTACCACCACTTTTGCAATGCCGACGGCATACTGAGCGCGGCGCTGGCGGAGGCTTTCTCGCAGTTCCTGCAAAGCAAGCAGGCCGCGAAGCAGGCTGCCGATCCGATCGCCACCCTCGTCGAGGGCTGGAACGATTATGTTCGCTTCGCGGCGGCGCGGCCGCGCCTTTACGCCGCGATGCTGAGCCGGGTGCTCCAAGGCAGCCAAATCCCGGCGGCGGAGCAGGCCTTCGGTCTGCTGCGAGAGCAGTTGCGCGCGGTCGACCTGCAGGGGCGCCTCGCAATGGAGGTCGAGGCGGCGGCGGACCGGATGTGGGCGTCCGCCAACGCCGCCTCGCTGCTGCATGTCACGGCCCGGCTTCGCAAGGCGCCCGCGCCCAGCGAGGCGGTCCTGACTGACCTGCGCGAGAGCGCGCTCAAAGCCATCCTATTCCCTGTCAAGAAGGGCCGCAGAATATGAAGATTCTGGTTACGGGTGGCGCCGGCTTCCTTGGCGGCCATCTCATCCCCAAGCTCGTGGCGAGCGGCCACGAGGTCATAGCGCTCACCCGTTCGGACAAGGACTCGGCGAATCTTGCCGCGCAGGGTGCGACCCGGATCATGGGCGACCTGGAGACCAGCGAGTTGATGCGGTTGCCCGCGATTGACGCGGTTGTTCACGCGGCGGCCTATTTCCGCTTCGCCGGCCCGCGCGCGCCCTATTTCAAGACCAATGTCGCAGGCACCAAAGCACTCTTGCGCTCGGCGGAACGGGTGGGCGCCAAAACCTTCGTCCATATCAGCGCGGCAGGCGTGATCATGGACGATGGCGGCGCGCGCATCCGCGACGCCGATGAAAGTGCGCGCACCTATCCGAAGAGTTTCTCGGGCTATGTGGCGAGCAAGGCTCAATCCGAAGCACTCGTCCTCGCCGCCAACAAGCCCGGCTTTCGCACAATCGCGCTCCGGCCACCAGCGTTGTGGGGACCGGGCGATAACTTCAGCAAGCAGCTCCCACAGGCCATCGCCTCTGGCCAGTTCGCGTTCATTGATCGCGGCGACTATCCCTTCGTCACCGGCCATGGATCGGTGAGACGGTTCTTCTTCATGTACAGAAAAAATTTGCCCTGTAAGATCAGCGTGTTACCATGACTAAGAACGATCGAGTGGGAATGATTTATACCAGCCGCCCGGACCGTTGACTCGGATGTGATTGGCTCGGCTCGACCGTCCATGATTCGCACTCCTCTGGTGCATGAGGCGGCCGGGGTCGCGGTCATCGCGGCGGTGACGTGGCGCGTCGTCTGGGGCGTGCTCGGCCCGACCTGTGCGCGGTTCAGCGGTTTCGCGCACCGACCGGCCATCGTGCTGGCGTACCTGCGCGACATGTGGGAAGGGCGGCACCGGCGCTATCCCGGCCACAACCCGCTGGGTGCACTGATGGTGTTCGCGCTGCTCGCCGTGCTGGCGGCGATCGCGCTGACCGGCATGCTGGCGCTCGGCGGGCTCCTGAAGCAGGGGCCGCTGCGGGCCTTCCTATGGGTACGACACCGGCCGCCAAGTGCTCCGGCTGCACAACGCGCTCTCGATCTTGCTGCTGCTCATGGTGGGCGCGCATCTAGTCGGTGTCGCGTTCGAAAGTTGGCGCGGTCGGGAGAACCTGGTCGCCGCCATGCTGACCGGCGACAAACCGATCGAGCCGGCCTTTGTGGCAGCACCTTCCGCGACCGCCGAGCCTGGCTGGGCGGCGGCTATCATGCTGGGCGTGCTGGCGGTGAGTGCGGCAGCAACTATAACCTTGAGTATTTTGCCAGGGCGCGGCGTCGGCTCTCGGACGCTCGCGCACACCCGAGACGGTGCGGCCGTACAGAGCCGACTGGAACTCCTTCGCAGCCTGGTGCGACGAGGCGGGCCTGAACGCGCTTCCCGCCGACCCGGCGACCGTGGCGTCCTTTCTCGGCGCCGCCGCGGAACGGCTGAGCGATGGCGCGCTGGGCCGTCGCGTCGCCGCCATCGCCGACCAGCACTGCCGGCGAGGTCTCGCTTCCCCCGCCGCCGATCCGGCCGTGAGAGCCGTTCTCCGGGAGGCCCGGAGACGCGCCCGGGGCGCGCCTCGCGCCCCGCCCCCGCGGCCCGCCCAACTGGTTCGCATGGCGACGGCTTGCCCCGGGGATCTCGCCGGGCTGCGCGATCGAGCCCTGCTGCTGCTGATGGCCGCTGGGCTCGGGCGTGTCGCGCTGGTCGGTCTCGACGTCGAGCGACTGCGCTTCACCCCGGCCGTCGTCGAGCTCACGCTCCGCGGTGACCCCGTATGCGAGGTTGCGATCCCTTGCAGCGCCAATCCGGGCACGTGTCCGGTCCAGGCGCTCCGGGAGTGGCTGCGCGCGTCGGACACGCAGTTCGGGCCGGCGTTCCGAAAGATCGATCGCTGGGGCAATGTCGAGCATCGCCGCCTCGGCGCCGACGCGATCCGCCTTGTCCTGGCGCGGCGGAGCTCTCGACGGGACCGGAAGGCAAGCGCGTGACGCGTCCGCGTTCGGCCGCGGCCAAGGTCACCGAGGCGGCCGATGCCCTGCTCGAATGGCTGCAGCCCCCGTCACCCCCGGCTGGCTCGCCGCCAAACCCGCCCGTGCCTGTGGCTCCCGCGGCATCGGCCGTCGTTCCCGAATTGCCAGCTGGCGTGCGCTCCGCCGGAGACCTCGAGGCGGAGGAAGGCGCACGTGCGGACGAAGAGCCCGGTATCGTATCGGTCGCTCCGACGCAGGACTTCCCTGAGCCGAGAGAGGCCGCGCGCTCGGCGACGCCGCCGTCTCGAAGTCACGCCGGGCGCGGTGCGTCGCTGCGGCGGGTTCACACCGACTGGCTGTATCACCTCTACACACAATTGATACCGCCACGGGAGCATTCTCGCGGCCCCCGAGCATCAGCCTCGACTCGACCGCGTGGCAGTCTTAAGGCCGCAGCACGCAACTACCCCTCTTCGGGGGCGCCTTGGGAAAGGCGAGACGCACCATCATGCCACCTGCAGCGGCAGCTTCGACGGACATCGTTCCGTTGCACGACGAACGAGATCTTCCACCGTTGCCGGTCTCAGCCCCGTGTCCGGATACCGTCGGAGACCGTCTCGACGCCAAAGACGCGCTGCTCGAAAAGCCATTCACCCCATCGGAACTTGTGGCCCTCGCGCACCAGCTCCTGAAAGGCCCGCATCACGAGCCTCGCCGCTAGCCTTACAGCATGGCAGGGCGTCATCGTGACGCACTGTGCATGCCAGGCGGCGCGCGTCCCTCGGCACCTAGCGCTGCCGCTTTTTACGCCAAGCCTTTACCTTTTCGTCGGATATCTCGAGCGGCGTGCAGAAAGGCTTTGGGTGTTCTGGTCCGATCGACTTTCCGGCACGCTTACTGCAGGTTCGCCCGCGCCGATCCACCTGAGAAGGACAGGCACATTCGCCCCGATGCTGCCGGATACTCTCCGCGACCATGGCTTGTCGGATGCGATTGTCGGTCAGTTGTCGAAGGGCCCGAGCCGAACGGTCGGGAGCGCCGGATCAAAACCAGGTAGCGGCTTGCCCCCGACGGCGGCGGCTCACTCGCCGCGATCGTCGCCATTGGCGAGACCGACGAAGATGAGCAAGCGCATTTCAAACGATTCCTGTTCAGGGACGAACGAAGGCCTGTGCAGCGAGGCAGCACTTGGGACTCGGGATGAAAACAGCCGCCTCGGCCGCCGGGTCGTCCCACCGAGCCGCACCGAGGACAGGCCCACCCTCGGCTAACCGCCGTCTGCTCGTCGTTCGACCGCATCCTCGGCCGCCTGCCTCAGCTCCCCGACGGTGCCCGAAATCGCCTGGGTCGCTGAACCGGAGATCTCGTCTGGCCCCTCGGCGTTCTGCTCAGCCGAGAACTCGATCGCGGCAACGACGTGGGCCATGTTGACCGTGGCCCTGGTCGCGGCCGGCAAGGGTGCGCCCAGGTAGTGCTTGGACCGCCAAGCGGTGTCGACGCCATCGGGAACGCCGGCGTGATCCAGCAGGATGTCCAGCAGGACAATCCCGTCCGAGGAGATATGCGCGGCGACCAACGAGATCACCCGCAGCACGTCCCCGGGAGCGAGCAGAAGGCCGAATGCCCCGCGCACGGCAGTCATCCGGCTCACGAACCATGCGGGAAGCTGGCCGCCATCGTTCTCCAGGTCAGAGACGCGGGACCAAGTTGCCATTCGAGTTCCCCATCAAAGGGACTTGGCCATCTCTGGAATGAGTCTTTCCGTCAGGCGCTTTCGGCTGCGCCCGTGTCGTGTTCGGGCCGCAAACGCGGCTGCGGGATCGCCGTTGCTCATGATATGACGAGACCTGTGCGCGGATGGCTTGGGCCGACGCGGCGCGGTCTGATTCCATTGTGTTCGGAGCATGATGGAGGCGGGAATGGCGCGTCGTCGGATCGGGCAGGAGCGGCTCGGATTTGCGGATGCGCACGGCCGCCAAAGGTCGTCGTTGGATGAGGTGGCGGCGCTGGTGGACTGGACGGAGGTGGACCGTTTACTCGCCGACATCTCGGCGGCGCCGAAAGGCGAGCCGGGTTGGCCGCCGCTGGCGTTGTTCCGCGCTCTGCTGTTGGCGACATGGCACGATTTGTCCGATGTGAGATTGGCGGAAGCGCTTGATGACCGGGCCAGCTTCCGGCGTTTCTGCGGCTTCGTCGCGAGCGAGGCCACGCCCGAGCGCACCGCCTTCGTCCGCTTCCGTGCCGAGTTGGTGCGCCGTGGGCTTGATCGGCCGCTGTTTGAAATCATCACACGTCAACTCGATCAGCGCGGCCTCGTGATGCGAACCGGCACCCTGGTGGACGCGACCCTGATCCCGTCGGCCAGCATTCAACACGATGACGAGGCGCGTTGGTCGGGCCATCGCAGGCGCAAGCCGACGCACGGCTACAAGGCGCACGTCGCGACCGACCAGGAAGCCGGGTTGATTCGCGGTGTCGAGGTCACGACTGCGAACGTTCACGACGCCGCCGAACTGGACGCGGTGCTGCCCGACGCGCCCGGGGACACATACGGCGACACCGCCTTCTCCGGCAGCAGGCCCGAAGCTGTGATTCGCGCCCGCGGCGGCAATCCACGCGTCGTGCATACCGGCACCTGGGGTGGTCCGGAAGCCCTGGCACGCCTGAAGGCGCACAATGCCGCGGTGCGGCGCGTGCGTGCCCGGATCGAAAAGGTGTTCGGCACGTGCAAGCGTTCCTACGGCCTACGCCGGATGCGCTGGCTTGGCCTGGCCAAAGCCGGCCTGCAGGTCAGGCTCACCGCAATGGCCTACAACTTGCGCCGAACCTGGCGCCTGATCACCGTCGCGGCGGCGTGAGAGTGACACTCGGAGTTCTGCTCACCGCCAGGGGTAGCGCCGCGCACCGGACGGTCAGAAGCGATGCGGCTTTGGACGACCCTCGATAGTGCGACATCATAAAATAGGGGACATCGAGGTCGAACCAGCCATCCGCGCACAGGTCTCATGACATCGGATGTGAAGGGGCATCACCGATCCCGCAGCCGCCGAAACGCTCCGCAGAATGACGTGCCTGCACTCCGCTGGGCAGGAGATCTGCCGGGCGCCTGCATGCAGCCGCAAACGATGACGTTTTCGCGCCGTGAAAACCGGTCTGGGGCCGTCGTGTTGGAGCTGCACGCGGCCGCCACGCCCAACGGCAGGCGTGCCGGGCATCGAACAACGGGGGAAATGACAGTGGCTGATCTCAATGACCCGTCCGATACCGGAGGCCAGCTGATCGCGGCCAGCAAAGTCAACGGCACGACCGTCTACAACAAGACGGGCGAGAAGCTCGGCAGCATCTACGATGTGATGCTCGACAAGGTCTCTGGACAGGCCAACTACGCCGTCATGAGCTTTGGCGGCTTCCTTGGGATCGGTGACCGATACCATCCCTTGCCGTGGCAGGCGCTGACCTACGATCCAGGCCAGGGCGGTTATGTGGTGGTGGACGTTGACTGCTCACGTCTGGTGGGCGCCCCCTCACATGCTGCCGATGAGAGCTGCACCTGGGACGATCCGGCCTATGGCCGTCGCGTGAATGACTACTACGGCCAGCCGACGACGTTGGCTTCACGGCTTCAGAATCCCTGAAGTCTCACGTGACCGCGACAATGGGAGAATGCGCACATGGTGTCATCCGGAAATCTCAAGCAGCTATACATCGCGGAAATGCGAGATCTGTGGTCAGCCAATGACCAGATGCAGCAGCTCATGAAAGATATGAGCGAGAGGGCGTCGGATAAAAAGCTGAAGGATTTGCTGGCCCAGTCGGTAACCGGAATCGGGAAACATACGGAGACGTTGAAATCTGTGCTCGAAGGCGCGGGCGGCAGTGTCGGAAAGGAACGTTGCCGGGGCATGGAAGGCCTGGTCGCGGAGGCGAAGAAGCATGCGCTCGATGAAGAGCTGGAAGCCCCACTACGCGACCTCATGATCATCGCTCAATATCAACGGATGTCGCACTACGGTCTTGCCGGGTTCGGCACGGCCGCCGCTTATGCAGACGCCTTGGGCGAAAAGGACGGCGCCGCGAAGCTCAAGGGCATCGTCAAGGACATCTACAAGGCGGACGAATACACTAGCCAGCTGGCGGAGCGAGCAGAAAAGGCGGCGGCAAAGGCCGTCTGAACGCGAAGTGCTGGGCGAAGTGATCGGAGAATGGTAGTGGGGATTTCGCTGTAGAAGTTTCTATTTGTTCTGAGTGCGCCGGGAGACCGGCAAGGAGTAGGTGGTGCGAGTCCACCACGAGGAAGGTATAGCGAACCACCTCGGCCCCGAGCCGTGCGTCACCACTCGTGAGGGTGAGGGCGAAGCGTCGGTAGGGGAGCGCACAGGCCAGCCATTGAGCCGCGTAAGAAATACAGTCCCGGGCGCCGACGCGGTTCAGATCGCGGAAGGCAACACGGACGGGCGCGAGATCGCGAGTGCCCGGACGGCCCGGCGTGGTCGGAGACCCTGGCATGTGCGGACGCCCCTTGTACGGGAACCGGGAGGTCTCGTGTCCGGCCGACGATGGCACGCCATCGCGGTCCGCAGCGGGAAGGTGAGGAACCGAAGCCACTGATGCACGGACACGAGAAGTCAGACCCGGCCATAGTAGCGATGAAGCCTGCGAACAAGGCCGGGCGACCGGCGGCGGAGCCGGCGGAGCCAAGGGCCGGGGCCGAGGGGAACGCGAACCAGCAAAGCACGCGCCGGGCGCAGGACCGGGCAAGCGTGTCCCAGGCGCTGGAGCGCGTACGGGACGCCGCGAGGCGACGGAAGAAGGAACAGTTCACCACGCTCTTCCACCATCTCGATGCATCGATGCTGCGGACGGCGTTCTTCGCGCTCAAGCGGGACGCTGCACCGGGGGTCGATGGGCTGACATG
The DNA here is from genome assembly GCA_963795435.1 of uncultured Alphaproteobacteria bacterium. Taxonomy (GTDB): domain Bacteria; phylum Pseudomonadota; class Alphaproteobacteria; order Acetobacterales; family Acetobacteraceae; genus JAFKFI01. The sequence goes on along the minus strand of CAWCHV010000001.1, from coordinate 100,838 downwards.
GCGGGCCTACGAGGCTGACCTCGATCTCAGGATCGAGGAGCTGCACGAACGGGTCCATCGGGGAGCATACCGGGCGCAGCCGTCCCGGCGTCGGTATATTCCGAAGCCAGACGGCCGACAGCGCCCGCTCGCGGTCGCCGCGCTGGAAGACAAGATCGTCCAGCGAGCGACCGTTGCGGTACTGAACGCGATCTACGAGGAAGATTTCCTCGGGTTCTCGTATGGGTTCCGGCCCAAGCGCAGCCAGCACGATGCGCTGGATGCGCTGGTGGTCGGCATCACGCGCACCAAGGTGAACTACATCCTGGACGCCGACATCCGAACGTTCTTCGATGAGGTCAGCCAGGAATGGCTGATTCGCTTCCTGGAACATCGGATCGGCGATCGGCGCGTCATCCGCCTGATCCGAAAATGGCTCAAGGCGGGCGTTCTTGAGGAGGAGGTCCTCACGATCAGTGACAAGGGGACGCCGCAGGGATCAGTGGCATCGCCGCTGCTCGCCAACGTCTACCTGCACTACGTGTTCGACCTATGGGCCGAGCACTGGCGACGGTGCAAGGCCACGGGCGACATGATCATTCTGAGATACGCGGATGATATCGTGGTCGGCTTCGAGCACGAGGCTGATGCCCGGCGCTTCTGGGACGCAATGCGCGCACGGTTGACGGAGTTCAAGCTGTCGCTGCATCCAGAGAAGACCCGCCTGATCGAGTTTGGCCGCTTTGCGGCGGCGACGCGCGGTCGGCGCGGGCTCGGTAAACCCGAGACCTTCAACTTCCTGGGCTTTACGCTCATCTGTGGCAAATCCCGTCAGGGCCACTTCCTGCTCAAACGGAAGACCCGGGCGGACCGCATGCGAGCAAAACTCCACGAAGTTAAGGAGGAGCTGCGACGGCGGATGCATCACCCGATCCCCGAGCAGGGGATTTGGCTGAGGCAGGTCGTCTCTGGGTTTCTCGCCTATCACGCCGTACCGACGAATGGCGCGGCGCTGAGTGCGTTCCGCTATCACGTGACCGATCTATGGCGGCGGAGCTTGCTGCGACGCAGCCAGAAGGACAGGTTCACGTGGAAGCGGGTGGGGAAGCTCGCGGACGCATGGCTCCCAAAACCGGCGATCCTTCATCCATGGCCGCAACAGCGATTTGCCGTCAAGCACCCGAGGTGGGAGCCGTATGCGGGAATGCCGCACGTACGGATCTGTGCGGGGGGCGATCGGTAACGAGCGTCCCTACCGCTATCGGACTGTCGATCTGGCGTGGTGGGTGTCCGCCCGATCGAAGCTGTCATGTGCTCCCTCTACGCGGCCTTGTCGGTGTTCTGCTTTTCGCGCGCCCAGGCGGCGCTGTGGAGGGAGGTCTGCATCGGGACCTTGCCGAAGCACCAGCGGCCCTGGTGGGTGCTCTGCTCGTTATAGATCTTCACCCAGTCATCCAGGTCGGCCTGCAGGGCCTCCGGCGTGTCGTAGACCTTCTTGCGGAAGGCGACGCGGTAGAACTCGTCCAGCAGGGTCTTGTGAAACCGCTCGCAGATGCCGTTATCCGGCATGATGATCTCGGTGCCTTGCGTTCGGCTGATCCAAGGTGGGTCGGCGCTATGGTGCGACCATCCGGGACGAGAGGCACCGGGAGCACGTAGGTGCGGGCAGGCCGTCGATCAGACTGTGAGCCAAGAGCTCGAGCTCGTTACATGGCCGCCTCTGCGAATGACCGGGATGCGCTGTGAGCGCGGATCTGTAGGTGTCGTGTTGCCCGTTGGCTCCCGTCGGCTTATACCAGGACTCTCTGATTAGTACCCATGCGCCCAGTCTCGCAGCCCAAGGGACATGATTCTCCAAGGTTGATCGACGAGTTTGTTCCAGGCGTCGCAGCAATGGTCGACCAGGTTGTCGTAGCAGGTGAACACTCGGTTGGAGAGCCAGTTGTCGCGCATGAACTCCCACACGTTCTCTTGCGGGTTCAGCTCTGGGCATTTGGCGGGCAGCGACACGATTGTGAGGTTGTCGGGCACGACGAGCTTCTCGGACGTGTGCCATCCGGCTTGATCGACAAGAAGCGCCGCGTGCCGTCCGGGCGCGACCTGCGCCGAGATCGCCGCCAGATGCAGGCCCATCGCCTCGGTGTTGCACCAGGGCAGGATCAGGCCGACGCTCTTGCCCTCTTTGGGGCAGATGGCACCGAAGATGTAGGTCGAGGCCGTGCGCTGGTCGTGTGGGGCGGATGGCCGGGTGCCGCGTTTCGCCCAGCGTCGCGTGATCTTGTTTTTCTGACCGATGCGCGCTTCATCGCCGAACCAGATCTCTACATCGCCGGGAGCGACGCCCTTCTGGCGCGCGATCGCGTCCAGCTGCGCGGGGAAGCTTTTTTAAAAGCCTCGATGGCGCCCTCGGCCTGCGCGTGATGACGCGGACGCGCGGACAGCTTGCGATACCCCATCGCGCGCAGCTCGCGGCCGAGCGTCTGCTTGGCGATGGTGACCTGGAACTCGTCCCAGACCCATTGGCACAGGTCGATGATGCGCCAACGCACCACGCCATGAATCGCGGGGATCGGCCCGCTCTCGATCATCTCGGCCAGCGCCGCGCGGTGCCTGTCGTTCAGCCGCGACGGCTGACCGGGCGCCTTGCGATCGACCAGGCCGTCCGGGCCATGGGTGTTGAGCTTGACCACCCAGTCGCGCACGATCTGCAACGTCACACCGCCGATCCGGGCCGCCTCCGTGCGGCTCGCACCATCGTAGATCGCCGCCAACGCCAGCAATCGCCGCGCCTGCGGACCGTCCTTGCTCCGGCGGGCAGCGGACCGCAGCTGCGACGCATCAAAATCGGCCCGAAGCGGGATCGGCATGGCGAACTCCTGCGTTCGCCGTCTTGAATCAGAACGCCGCCGCGTCGGGGAAGCCCCTCGAGTTCACAATCTCGAAGCCTTGGTATTAACCGAAGGAGGGCAAGGCAATGGAATGCGTGTCATCGGACTGGACATCCACCGCGTGTTTGCGGAAGCGGTGGCGTTGGAAGGAGGAAGTCTCATCCGGCTGGGCCGGATCGAGATGCATCGAGACCGCCTGACGGCGTTCGCGCGCTCGCTGACCACGACGATCATGTGGTGATCGAGGCGACAGGGAATGCAGCGGCGGTGGCCGAGGTCTTGCACCTGCACGTTGGCCGCGTGGTGATCGCCAATCCGCAACAGGTGCGGCTGATCGCGCACGCCAAGATCAAGACCGATCGCATCGATGCATCGGTGCTGGCGCGGCTCTATGCGAGCGGGTTCCTACCAGAGGTCTGGGTGCCCGACGAGCAGACCCAAGCGCTCTGCTGGCCATGATCGCCGAGGCGCAAGAGGTTCCTGACCTCGCACGCGAACTCTGCGCCGAGATCGGCGTCGACGTCGAAGCCCTTGATCGCCGGCCTCGATCGAAGGCTGGCGGCACTGCATAAGGACAATCCGGTGAGCCAGCTGCTCACCACCATCCCCGGCATCGGCCCAGTCGCGGCGCTCGCCCTGGCCACCGCCGTGCATCCGCCACGCTTCACCTCCGGGCGGGCCTTCGCCGCGTTCCTGGGTCTGACGCCAAAAGATCATTCCAGCGGCGGCAAGCAGCGGCTGGGCGGGATCATCCGCGCCGGCGACGAACGCCTGCGCGAATTGCTGGTGCTTGGCGCGACATCGGTCCTGAGCCACGCGGTCCGAAGCAGGGGGCGCGCGGCTCGAGCCGGTGGCTGATGCAATTGCTGGAGCGCAAGCCGCGCAAGCTGGCCGCCGTCGCTCTGGCCTGTCCTCTGCGAGCGCGCATCCAGTCGAAGCGCATCGGTCGCAGGCGTAGGTCAGGAAGATGTTGCGCGCGTCGTGCCACGCCTTGGTCGACTGGCAATCTGTGTAGCGGCGAGCCTGAGTGACAGACGGATTGCGTCCAGTCGGGACGGCTCCGGAATGCCGTAGCGACTTCTGAGCGCTTCCATCACCAGCAAGAGGCGACGCTGGTCGGAAGGCTTCGGTCTAAACGAGAACACCGTGCTGACGTCCTTCGGCTTGAGGACGATCTCGTCGGATGTGATGGCGCTCATGGTGCTCATCGGCACGCCGTCACGAACGGTTCGTCGTCGCCGTCGACCCCATCCTTGGTGCGGAATGACTGGCCGATCGCCGTCCAGTCCACATCCTGCGTGAGGGCCGCCCGGATGCGGGCGCTGAGGAGCACTGGGCGGCGTCCAATAGCCTGGTCCGCGTAGTCCTGCAGCTTCACCCCGGCTTCCCGATCGTGGCCGCAGGCATTGGCGATCGAGCTGACCGTGGAGCACATCGCTTCGTCCCCTGAGAGCCACAGATAGACGGCGAACGTTGCCTGTTCGGTCGGCCCCGGTGCTTCACGGCTCGCAGCCGGAGTTGCCAGCGCCGCAGCGCTGGTTCCCTTGGTCATGGTCGCGTTCTTTCTTGTGAAAGTGAGGGGATCGGCACAGCAAGCCGGGAAAGCGTGCCCGCCACCGCGGGCGCGCCGGCGCGCAGCACGTTTCGAAAACGGCCGGCGGTATAGGTGTTCATCCGGGGTAATCCCTCAATCCGGCGCGGTCTCATTGCCCTTCGCCGGGGGCGTCGTCGCCTGCACGGCCAGGGTTTGGAGCCAAGCGGCGATTCTGGTCGGGATCACCGTCTTCCCGGCGATCCAGCGGCGCGCGCTCACGGGACTGACATCCGCCCGAACCGCGAGATCGCTGCTGCTCCATCTGAGCGCGTCCAGGCACTCGCGAATCCGATCGGGCGTCATGGGGCTTACAGTGGGCTGCGTCAGATCTGGAGCCCGCTGCCGGTCGAGACATAGGGTCGGCCCGGCGCCGGGGCGACGTAGGGGTGCGGCAAGGGCGGTGCCACTGCATAGGGCCGCGTCGCGGGAGCCTGCGCGAAGGGCTGCGTCGCGACGGGCGGCGCCAGCTGAGCGACGACGTCCGGGTTAACGCGCTTGGCGCAATCCATGAACGCCGGCCAGGCCCCGGTCGTGCCGGCGAGGTTGAACGTCCACGGCGCTTCGTTGCCACCGAAGGAGACGGTAATCATTCCCGACGCGGTGACGCCATGAACGAAGGCGCGCGCCGCCGGCGGCGAGATGCCAACGGCGACAGCCTGTCCGCCCGTCAAGGCCGTGGCGTAGACGGTCGGCCAGGCAGGGCCGCCGTCGAAGCTAATGGTCACCGGGACAGTATTGGGCGTGGCCGGTATCAGCCAGGAGAGCTTGGCGGCGCGAACGGCCATCGCCGGCTCGTTGGCAGCGACGCTGAAAGCGAGCAAGCGATCGCCGATCGCAGACTGGACAAGGCAAATCGCGCGTCCGTCGTGGACGGCGGAAACAACCCGCCAGGAGCCCGAACTGGCCATGACCGCATCCTGGGCGTGAGCGGGAACCGCGGTTGCGAGAGCGGCAACGCCGGATGACAGCGCAGCCGCGGTCATGAGACGGGTAATCGTGCGCATTGATGAGAGCCTCTCGGTGCTCTGGTTCATCGGAGCCCGTTGCTCTCGATGCGCGGCTTCTAGATCACACAACCGTGTGGTCGCCAGTTAGGGTTTGGTAACCGGACCTTCATCACGCCTGGCCAGGCACGCGCTCGAGAGAGCGCTTGTCGCGCTGGGTCCTCCGCGCTTTTCCCTCCGAGAAGCCGACAGGTTCCCGCCACCATCACCGCGCCCGACGGCGCTGTTCAGTCTGCGCCGTGGCCTCGGCGAGATCCGCGACGACCAGGATGCAGGGCCGCGGCCAGCTGGGCGAGGTGTTTCCTCCGCGCCTAGACGAAGCGCGTCAGCAGCGCGGTGAAGATCAGGACCCTGCATATCACGCCGTGAGTCTCGAAATCGGTACTGTGGCTGACGGCGTAGCTGCGCGCGATCCCCCGCACGGGCTCGCCGCGGTCGCGTCGCTTGATCGCCTCGCGCTGCTGGTGCGGTGTGAGCTTCGGCTTGCGGCCCATTTTCACGCCGCGCGCCACGGCTCGCGCTCGTCCTTCGCCCGTGCGGGCACGGATCAGGTCGCGCTCGAACTCCGCGAGGCCGCCGAGCACGGTCAGCATCAGCCGCCCGTGTGATGTCGTGGTGTCGGACCATGTGTCGCCAAGCGATCGGAAACCGGCCTTCTTGCCGCTGATCGCGGCCAGCGTGTTCAACAGGTCGCGGGTGGATCGCGCCAGCCGATCGAGCCGCGTCACCATCAATACGTCGCCGGCGTCGAGTGCCGCCAGTGCCCGGCGGAGCTGCGCGCGGTCGGACCTCGCGCCGCTCGCCACTTCCCGGAACACCGTCCCGGCGCCGACGGCTTTCAGGGCGGCCACCTGCGCCGTCACGCTTTGCCCGTCGTTGACACTCGCGCATATCGATCGCCAAGTAGACGCGGCCCACAGAAATTGGCGTGTCGCGAGACGATTACCGACGACACTATGCAGCGCTGGCCCGGCTGTCACTCCAGGATGCACTTCGCTACCGGGCAGGCGCTCCCTTTACCCGGGCCGGACTTCACCGGCTGCACCGCGCCAAGACTCCTGGTGCACCGCACCCCAAATCTGCGCCACGATGTGGCATCGTGCGGGAGGCGGCCACGGCATGCCCGCTGGTTTGAGGACCTGTATGCGAACACTCCGCTGGCTCACTGTAGGACTACTTGGAGTCACCATCGGTACTGGCGGCACTGATCGGCGGCCTGCTGTGGTGGAGCCTGCCGCCATCTGCCCAGCGCGTTGCCATCCCCGGCCTTTTGGCCCCGGTGTCGATTACCTTCGACCGCAAGGGCGTACCGCGCATTAGGGCCCAAAATGAAAACGATGCTGCCGCCGCACTAGGCTTCGTCCATGCGCGCGACCGAATATTTCAGATGGATCTCATGCGCCGCGCCGGCTCCGGACAGCTGGCAGAACTCGCCGGAGTGCGTGCCCTGCCGTTCGATCGGGAGATGCGCATAGTCGGGCTGCGCAAACGTGCCGGGCAGGATGCGGGTTCGCTGCCCGCAGCCGATCAAGCCGTGCTGGAAAGCTACGCGCGCGGTGTCAACGCCTGGATCGCGGCCCGTGGGCGATTCAGCGCCCCCGAGTTCATCCCGCTTGGCCCTCCGGCGCAATGGACCGTGACCGACACGATGCTGTGGGCCAAGCTGATCGGCCTCTATCTGTCCGGCAACTGGGAGCGCGAGCTGGCGCGGCTCGCGCTCACTAAAACCCTGACGCTGTCGCACATCGCCGAACTCTGGCCCGATTCGGCGCATCCGGCGATGGTCGGGCCGCAAGGCGACGCCCTTCTTGCTGACGCCGCCGGTGCCGTGATGCAGGCCTTGCCGCACGCGCCGGGCGCGTCCGACCTGCCCGGTGGCTCGAATGGCTGGGCGGTTGATGGCGCGCACAGCGCCACCGGCGCCCCCCTGCTCGCGGGCGATCCGCACCTCGTCTACATGCTGCCCGGCATGTGGTACCTGGCGCGCATCGAGCGGCCGGACGGCGTCTGGGCGGGCGCCACCGCACCCGGCGTGCCGGGCGTCATCATGGGACGCAATCCGCACATTGCCTGGGCGTTCACCACGACCGGCGCGGACACGCAGGATGTCTTTGTGGAGCACACGGCGGGGCCGGGCCTGTACGCCGCCCCGGACGGGCCGCGCCCGTTCGTGACACGCTCCGAGCGGATCGGTGTGCGCGGCGCCCCCGACGAGGTGCTGACAGTGCGCGAGACGCGGCACGGACCGCTGATCAGCGACATCCGCCCGCAGCCGGACGGCACCCTGCTATCCGTCGCGATGGCGAGTCTCGCTCCGGGCGACACCGCGCCCTCCGGTTTCCTCGCCCTGAACCGCGCCCGCGACGTAGCCGAGGCCGGGGCCGCGGCGAAGCTGATCACGGCACCCGTGCAAAACATGATCGTGGCCGATAGCAGGCATATCGGCCTGTTCGTCACCGGCCGCGTGCCGGTCCGCCGCGCGGGGGACGGGCGGATGCCGGTCGATGGGGCGGACGGCGCGCATGACTGGATTCGCTTCGCCGCGGGCGAGCAGTTGCCGCAAGCCATCGATCCGCCAGGCGGCATCCTGGTCAACGCCAACGAGCCGGTGGCACCGCCCGGTTTCCCGGTCTTCATCGGCGGCGATCCACAGGGACCGTGGCGGGCGCAGCGCATCCGCGCGCTGCTGGAAGCGTCTGACCGGCACACCGCGCTGGATTTCGCGCACATGCAGGCCGATGCCGGCAGCGAATACGCCCGCCAGTTGGTGCCGGTGCTGCGCGCCGTCGCCCAGAGTGACGAACTGGCCGGGCGGGCCGCAGCGCAACTGGATAACTGGGACGGCACGATGGCCAGGGAGCTCGCGGCACCCCTGGTCTTCAACGCCTGGCTCGACCGGTTCCGCGCGGACGTGCTGCGCCGGGCGGGCGTGCCGGCCGGCTCAATCGCGGTATCGAAGCTCGGCTTCATCACCTGGCTGCTGATGCCGGCCACCGAGGCGGAGGCAGCAGACCGGGCGTGGTGGTGCGGCGGCACGTGCAACCGGATGCTCGCGGCCGCGCTGGCCGAGGCGAGCGCCGATCTCGCGGGCCGCCTGGGTCCGGATCCCGCGCGCTGGCGCTGGGGCGCGGTGCATGAGGCAGTGTTCGACCATCCGGTGCTGCGTTTCGTGCCGATGATCGGACGCTGGGTCGGCGCGCGCGTGCCAGTGCCCGGCGACACCACCTCGATCAACCGGCAAGAGGCGCTGTTCGGCGGGTTCGACAGCGTGCACGGCGGCGCTTATCGCGGCGACTACGATATGGCCGACCTCGACCGCAGCCGGTTCATGGCGGTGCCGGGCCAGTCAGGCAATGTGCTGAGCGGCACGGCGCGGGTGTTCGTCAAGCGGTGGGCCGCCGGGAATACTATTACGCTGGGACCCGAGCAGGCAGGAGAAATAGCGCCCGCCACAATCCGGCTGATACCGGGCAATGACAGCGGCGGCAACGGCAATGACCCCGAACGCGCCGACTGAAGACGGCAGGAACCACCTTTGTGAACGCGGCGAGGCAAGAGCTTGGTGGTGGCGGTCATGCTCCGCCACCTGCACAAAGAGCGGAGTGCACGGCGCGCTCACACTGCCTTTCGGGCGCACGTCTCCTTATTCCATTCCGGCGGACAGGCGTGCTGTCCGGCAACGCAGCGCGGGTACTGCCGGCCAAGCGCCCCAGGGCCGACCGCCTCCACGCGCAATTGGTGCTCCCACGGGGCCGAGTGATTGTACACGTAGGAGAAGCGCTCGCCGGCTCGGAGCCGAAGGTCGGTCAGGCGGACCTTGTAGGTCGCGCCGTACCTCGGGATTGTATCGTCGTCCGAGACGGTACGCAGGTCGGCCAGTGTCGCGGTGACAGCGACTTCGATCCGTCGCCAGGCGGTCGGCTTGACGCCGAGCAGCGCGACCCTGAGCCGCATGATCGCGGTAGCGGCGCCACTCCCGGCCGGTGGCAGCACGGCCGGCTTCCAGCCTCGGCCACGTAGGCGTAGAGCGTAGGTTTCGAGATGCCCATCAGCCGGCAGATCTCTCCGACCGTCTTGTCCTTGGCTTTGTAGAGCGCGACAGCGTGAGCGCGTCGCTCGGGCGAGAGCCGGTGCTTGCGTCCACCCATGCGGCCTCGGGCCCGGGCGGCGTCGAGACCGGCCCGCGTGCGTTCGCGCATCAGCGCGCGCTCGAATTCTGCGAGCGCGGCGAAAAGGTGGAAGGTGAGCTTCCCGTTGGTGGTGGAGGTGTCGATGCCTTCCGTCAGCGAGCGGAGCTGAACGCCGGTCTCCTCCATCCGGCGCACGAGCGCGATCAGGTCCGCCAGGGAGCGGCCGAGCCGGTCGAGGCGCCATACGACGAGGCTATCGCCCGTCCGAGCGAAATCGAGCACCGCGGCCAAACCCGGTCGGTCGGCCTTGGCCCCGGATCGGCGCTCCTCGAACGTGCGCTCGCAACCGGCTCGTGCCAGCGCATCCCGCTGCAAGTCGAGGTGCTGGTCCTCGGTCGAGATCCTGCCATAGCCAATCAGCACGGGCGTACTCCCGCCGGTCAACAAACCCGTCAGCCGCCGTTCCGGCCTTCCGAAATTTATTTGACCTGATTGTCTTACCCGAGATTGGCAGCGACCGCGAGCGTGTCAGGCTGCGCCCTTTGTCAGGCAGAGAACCGCTCGTTTGCTTGACCGCCCCCGCCAGGCGATTGTCCCCGTTTTGGGATTCACTCTCGGCGGGCGGACGCGAGGCTACTACACGATCGCCGCTGCCTCGTTCGGCTTCGAGGCCGGCGTGGAGTATTTCAGCCTGGCGATCTTCTTCATGAACAAGGAAGCGTTGCACTATCTCGACCAAAGCGACGGATGGGCGCTCGGCGCCGACCCAAACGTTGTCGTGGTCGATCGTGGCATCGCCGCGACGGTGAACAGCACGACGCTGGCCAAAGATGTCGTCGCCTTCCCCTTCGACCAGAAAGGCTTGATGGGGGGCATCTCGATCCAGGGATCGAAGATCACGACCTACAATCCAAACGCCTGAGCGCGCCATCGATGTATTGATGAGGCGGATCTGCCGGATGTCGCCCGATGTCGCTGGATCGAAAAATCCGTTCGATGTGCCACGAGGGCGCAGGCCTGATCGGCGGAGCGTGGAGGGCCGCTGACGCGGCAACCGGTGAACTCCTCCTCGCCGCTGCGGCCGCCGCCCAGTGACAGTTATCGCGCAATCTCCTCCAGTGAGCGACGGTTCGTCCGCGGTCCGAAGGAAATGGCGATCGACAGGATCACCATCGCCCCGGCGATGAACACGAACACACCAGGGACCCCAAAATTGCGCAGGAAGAACGCGACGAAGAATCCGCTGAAGATCGTGCTGAACCGGCTCCAGGAATAGACGAAGCCCACGGCGCGGGCGCGCATTCGCGTCGGGAACAGCTCCGACTGATAGTTGTGGGTCGAGAACGAAAGCCAGGTGTTCAGCATTGTCTGGATCACGCCGAACACGATCAGCGCGACCGGACTCGTCTGCAAGGCGAAGATCATGCCGCAGATGGCGATCCCGAGCGAGGATGCGATGACCTGCCATTTGCGCTCCATGCGGTCCGCGAAGCTCATGCCGATCAGCGGAAACAGCGGCCAAGCCAGCGCGATAATGAAAGTATATTCAAGACTTTTCGTGATCGTGATGCCCTTCGCGAGCAGCAAGGTGGGCACCCAGTTGACGAAGCCATAGAAGCCGATCGTACCCATGAAATTCACGATCATCAGGATGATCGTGCGCTTGCGGTATTGTGGGCTGAAGATCTCGCGATAGGTACCCTCGCGTTCGTCTTCGACCGTGGGCGGCGCTGGTGGCGGCAGAGGCTTGCCGCTATCTTTCTGGACGCGCCGTTCGAGCATTGCCATCACGCGTTCCGCCTCGTCGAGCCGCCCTTGCTGGGCGAGCCAGCGTGGCGATTCCGGCAGGCTGCGCCGAACAATCCAAATTGCCACCGCGCCTGCCGAGCCGATCACCACCATCCAGCGCCATCCCGCCCAACCCAGCGGATCGAGCGGCACCAGCAGCCATGCAAGCAGCGCGACCAGCGGGACGACGAAGAACGTCATGCCCTGGGCGAACGCAAACGCCTTGCCGCGCATCGACTTCGGCACCAACTCGGCGATGTAGGTGTCGATCGTGACCAGTTCGACGCCGATGCCGATGCCGCCCACGAACCGCCAGACATTCACCATGTTCGGCGTGTTCTGGAAGGCGAGGATTAAGGTCGCGATGCTGTACCAGATCAGCGAATAGGTGAAGATCGCACGTCGCCCGAAACGGTCGGCGACGAAGGCGAAGCCGATTGTGCCAACGAACAGCCCGGCGAACAGCGCCGCGACGAACGAGGCGAGTCCGGTCATACCGAAGAAGCTCACCGTGGTCGCTGTGAAGATACCGGAGCGGAACAGGCCGGGCGCGACATACCCCGTGAACAGCAGGTCGTACACCTCGAACGCGCCACCCGCCGCGATAAGCAGCACCATCCTCCAGAGCGTCCGGCAGGCAGGTAGGCGATCAAGTCGCGCAGTGATAAGAGCGGCCGGCGTCGTCGCGGCGGCAACCGTGTCCATTGACGTCCTCCTCGTGCCCTCTCCGGCGGGGAGCTGCACCTCGACATGGAGCCGCAGGATGGCGGGGGGCTTTTGTTCCGGCTCGTTCTCCGGCGCCGGTTTTCGAACGCTAGGCCGTGGAGCCCGTCTGGCACAATCCCGTAGGGTTCATCCCGTGAGCTGCTGCGCAGTTAAGAAGGGGCGGGCGAGCGCGGTGTAGATCGGACGGCGGACATGAGGCGCGAAAACGCCGAAAGTGAGAAAGGCTGCGGCCATCAGCGGGATCGCCATCTGCTGGGATCCGGACACAGCCCTGATGCGTTTGATGGCACCTCCTTCTTCAATAACGTGGGCAGTACGCTTTCACTGCCTATCAGTCGCACGGTGTAGGCCGCCGCCGCGACGCTGCATGCGCATGGCGTGAGGATATCGAGACTTCGGGCGCAGGCAGCCGAGGGGTCTCGGCATCACGCTTCGCCCAACCGCAGCGCGGCAGCCGGCGCGCGCGAGGCGGCTTCGAGGGAAGCGGCTTCCAACCGGCGATGGTCCGCACGCAGGCCCGGGCCTGTTCATTATCCCGGATCAGCGGGAAATGCCGGCGCAGTTCGACCAGGGCGGCCAGCTCGCCCCTCTCATTGAACGCGCGGCGGATCGCCTCGGCGGTCGGTTCATCGACGGCAAACATCAGCCGCCCCGGATCTGCATAGGCACGCACACATTGCCCGACCCGCCGCACGCGGAGCTCGTCACCCGCTTGCCGCCTATCACCTCGTAGGCCGGGGAACTCACGTGCTGCAGCGTCCGGTGCACGTCGCCGGCGCCGCGGCACTTGGGGCAACGCGCTCGCTTGCCCGGCCACGGCAGCTCCGCTTGGCGCTTGTCATTAATCTGTTCGGTCATCGCCGCGATGCTCCGCCGATCAGCCAGTCCGGGCAAACTCGCTGTCGGAATAGTATAGACGCGCCTGCTCATCGAGCCACCACTCGACCTCGGCCCAGGTTTCGCAGCGTCCCTCGGCGCGGAAACCGTTCATCTCCTCATCCAGCCGGACATAGAACCCATCGTCCCAGAACAATCGGGCAATTCAGATCTGATCGGCATCGTCCGGGATTCTAGCCGATGCTTCGACGTGGGCGAAACCTTTCGTCGGTCGGGCGGCGGCCGACCGGCTGCAGCGTGCCATGTTGCGAGCCCACGGTGGGAGTCGGTAGAGATGCTGTGCTAAATTGCCGAGGATGCGCGCCGTGCCGCCCAATCCGGACTTGCTCGACCTGGTCGCCAACATCGTGTCCGCGCATGTCGCGCACAACGCGGTGACGCCCGAGGCGCTGCCCGGCGTCATCCGGTCCGTCTAAGCCACGCTGAACGACTTGGGCGCCGAAGCGCCGGCTGTCGAAAAGCCGGAGCCGGCCGTACCGGTCAGGAAGTCTGTTTTCCCTGACTACCTTGTCTGCCTGGAGGACGGGAAGAAGCTGAAGATGTTGAAGTGGCATCTCAGCACGTCCGATGGCATGACGCTCGAGCAATACCGGGCACGCTGGAGCCTGCCGCGCGACTACCCGATGGTGGCACCGAAACACGCCGCGCGTCGCTCAGCGCTCGCCAAGGAGATCGGGCTGTGGCGCAAGTCCGACGCGTCGGAGAAGCAGTCCTCTCCGCCGATACAGCGGGTGAGGGAGGGCGTCCGGGGCAGGCGCGTGGGGCGAAAGGCCGCGGGCGCGTAGCAGCCGATCGGTTCCGATCGCCGCCTGCCGGTTTCTCCGCAAACACGCATGACGCCGAGCAAAGCACTCGCCGTCTGCCACCAAGCCCACCCTGCCTGTCCGCCCAGAGGAGATGAGAGCGATGGCGCGTAAGGCCAAACCAGTTGAGACCGCACAGCGGACCGCCAGGGCGCGCAAGCCCGGCCGCCCCGCAGCCGCGCCTGCGTAGACGACAGCGAGGGGCCGAGCACCGGCCGCGACGAGAGCCGCCACCTCCCCGAAACTCAGCAAGGACGAGTTGCGGGGCTAGGTGGAAAAGCTCGAGCGTGCCAATGCGACACTGCGCGCCAAGGGTCGGGAGGCGAACCGCGACGTCAAATCCTCTGCCGCAAGGATTGCGGAGCTGGAAGGAGAGGTCGCTCGCCTGGAGAAGAAGCTGGCTTCACAAGCGAAGTCTGCCCAGCGCCCTCCGAAACCGAGGACGGCGTTCCGAGGCAGGCGGCGGAGCGCCGGTATTGATCCAGGAGACGCCGTGCCGCCGGGCGTTGCTGTCCAAGAACCGACTCCCCTTGATGTGGAGGCGGAGACCGCACGCGAGAACCTCCAGGAGCAACTAGTGGATGAAATCTGACGGTCGAGTCCTTTTGGGATTCCCCCGGCTCGGATCGGCGTGCGACTCGGGCGTATGCGCACTGGCACCATCGTCGACGTCACTCCTGCGGACCGCGAGCGGCTGCTCGTCATCGCCGCCGACCGCAACAGGCCACAGAAACACGCCTGGCGCGCGCGGATCGTGCTGCTGACCGCCGAAGGTTGCGGCACGGCCGAGATCATGCGTCGGGCGCGGGTGGCCAAGACCTGCGTTTGGCGCTGGCAGGAGCGGTTCATGCAGGAGGGCGTGGATGGCCTGCTGCGCGACAAGACCCGCCCGCCGGGCATCGCACCGCTGGCCCCGGAGGTCGCCGAACGGGTGGTGGCGCTCACACTCGGGCCGCCTCCCGGCGAAGCGACGCACTGGACCGCGCCGGCGATGGCCAAGCAGGTCCTGATCAGCGTCAGCTCGGTGCAGCGCATCTGGCGCGTGCATGGCCTGCAACCCCACCGGCTGCGCCAATTCAAGCTGTCCAACGACCCGCGCTTCGCGGCCAAGCTGCGTGACATCGTCGGTCTGTGCGTCGATCCGCCGGCCCACGCCGTCGTGCTGTCGGTCGACGAGAAAAGCCAAATCCAGGCGTTGGACCGCACCCAGCCGGGTCTGCCGCTCAAGCGCGGACGGTGCGGCACGATGACGCACGACTACAAGCGGCACGGCACGACCACACTGTTCGCAGCCCTCGACGTGCTGGCGGGCCGCGTGATCGGCCGTTGCATGCAGCGCCATCGCCACCAGGAGTTCATCCGCTTCCTCAACGCCATCGAGCGCGACATCCCCGCCGGCAAGCTGATCCACGTGATCCTGGACAACTACGCCGCCCACAAGCACCCCAAGGTGATCGGATGGCTCGCACGGCACCCGCGCTTCACGTTCCACTTCACGCCAACCTCGGCGTCCTGGGTGAACGCCGTCGAGGGTTTCTTCGCCAAACTCACCAAGCAGCGGCTCAAGCGCGGCGTGTTCCATTCCATCGTCTCGCTCCAGCAGGCAATCAATCGCTACGTCGCACAGGCCAACGACGACCCGCGCCCCTTCCGCTGGACCAAGGACCCGGACAAGATCATCGCCGCCGTGCGTCGAGGGCACCAAGCGTTAGATTCGCTCCACTAGGCGGCGAGTAGCACAGCCCGCGCCGCCTCGATTAGGGCGATGCCCCCGTGAGCTGCGCGCGCGGTCTGCGCTCGATTCACCAAAGGGTTTGCTGCACTCGACCTGCAGGAACTTGCATGAGCGGAAGACGCGCCCCGCTCGTCTCTATTTCGACTGGTGGCCTTCCTGATGTCCCCGACGTAGGGCAGGCTTCCCCTGGTCGAGAGGTTCCCCTGATCCGGATGTCTTCCTCCACCCCGCCAGCGCCCGCCCACGTCACCCCGACGGAAGCGCTTGCCGGGCTGGTGGAACGCGTGACCTACCACAACGACGAAACCGGTTTCTGCGTGCTGCGGGTCAAGACACGCGGGCAGCGAGACCTGGTCTCCGTGGTCGCCCATGGCCAGCAGTTCAAGGCCGGGTTTCTCAAGGCCAGTGCGCCCACGACGCTGGAGGGCATCGAGATATACCTCGGCTCGGGGATGATCCGCGGCATCGGGCCGGTCTACGCGAGCAAGCTGGTGCGGGCATTCGGCGAGGCGGTGTTCGAGCTCATCGAGCAGGCGCCCGATCGACTGCACGAGGTGGCCGGGATCGGCCCCAAGCGTGCCGGGCGCATCGTCGCCGGCTGGGCCGAGCAGAAGGTGATCCGCGAGATCATGCTGTTCCTGCACGCCAACGGCGTCGGCACCTCGCGGGCCGTGCGCATCTTCAAGACCTACGGCCAGGACGCGGTGCAGGTCATCAGCGAGAACCCCTACCGTCTGGCACGTGACATCCGCGGCATCGGCTTCCTGACTGCGGACAAGGTGGCGGAGAAGCTCGGCATCGAGAAGGCGGCGATGATCCGGGTGAGGGCAGGGGTGAGCTACGCCCTTGCCGAGGCAATGGACGAGGGGCACTGCGGCTTGCCCACGGACGAGTTGGCCGAGCTCACCGCCAAGCTGATCGAGGTGCCCGCGGCGCTGATCGACACCGCGCTCGCCCTGGAGCTCGAGGCCGGCGCGGTGGTGGCCGACACCGTGGAGGGACGGCGCTGCGTGTTCCTCGCCGGGCTCTACCGGGCCGAGCAGATCATCGCGGAGCGGCTGCGCGCGCTCGCCGCCGGTCGCCCGCCCTGGCCGGCGATCGCCGCCGGCAAGGCAATCCCCTGGGTGGAGCGTCGGACCGGGCTGGCTTTGGCGGACAGCCAGAAGCAGGCCCTTGGCTTGGCGATCGCCAGCAAGGCTCTGGTGATCACCGGCGGCCCGGGCGTTGGCAAGACCACGTTGGTTAATTCGATCCTGCGGGTGCTCCGGGCCAAGGGAGTCGCCGTCGCGCTGTGCGCGCCTACCGGGCGGGCCGCCAAGCGGCTGACTGAGAGCACCGGGCTGGAAGCCCGCACCATCCACCGGCTGCTGGAGACCGATCCGCGGACCGGCAGCTTCAAGCGCGGCGCGGAACATCCGCTGGAGTGCGACCTGCTGGTGGTGGACGAGGCCAGCATGGTGGACGTGCCGCTGATGCGCTCGCTGCTGCAGGCGGTGCCGGACACGGCGGCGCTGCTGATCGTCGGCGACGTTGATCAGCTGCCGAGCGTCGGCCCCGGGCAGGTGCTGGCCGACATCATCGGCTCGCGAGCCATCCCGGTGGTCCGGCTGACCGAGGTGTTCCGCTAGGCGGCGCGGAGCCGGGTGATCGTCAACGCGCACCGGGTCAATCGCGGGCAGATGCCGGACCTCACCGCCCGGGAGAGATCGGACTTCTTCTTCGTCGACGCCACCGATCCGGAGGAGGGGGTACGCAAGCTGCTGGCCGTGGTCCGCGAGCGCATCCCGGCGCGCTTTGGTCTCGATCCGGTGCGCGACGTGCAGGTGCTCTGCCCGATGAACCGGGGTGGCCTGGGCGCCCGGGCGTTGAACCTTGTCCTGCAGCAGGCGCTCAGTCCGCCGGGCGACAATCGGGTGGAGCGGTTCGGCTGGACCTTCTGTCCGGGCGACAAGGTGATGCAGGTGGTCAACGACTACGACCGCGACGTGTTCAACGGCGACCTCGGCGTGGTCAGCGCCATCGATATCGAGAAGGGCGAGCTCAGCGTCAGCTTCGACGGGCGGGAGGTCAGCTACGGCTTCGGCGAGCTCGACGAGCTGGTGCTGGCCTATGCCACGACGATCCACAAGGCGCAGGGCGCGGAATACCCGGCCGTGGTGATCCCGCTCAGCACCCAGCACTACGCCATGCTGGCGCGCAACCTGCTTTACACCGGGCTGACCCGCGGCAAGCGGCTGGTGGTGCTCGTCGGCCAGCGGCAGGCGCTCGCCATCGCCGTCAGAAACCAGGGCGGACGCCGAAGGTGCTCCAGGCTGCGAGAGTGGCTCACGGGCACATGAGCGCACGCGATGACCTGTCGCGTCGTCATCCGGTATCAGCGGCTGTGTCCGCTCAGCAGATGTCGGCAGGACATCGGCAATGCAGTGCACATAGGTCACAGCGTCGAGCGGGGGGGACAGATAGGCTCGTTGCCTGGTTGTAGGGACTTCATCGTGAAACTAATTCGGACCGGGACTTCCCTCGCCTTGGCTCTGACCGCCACGGCCTGCGCTCAGGCCGTGGTCAACAAGGAAGATCTGCTGACGGCAGCGGGTTCAGGTTCCGTCCGGCCGACACGCCGCAACGAATCGCGGCCCTGCACGCCCACGCCCAGGCGGCGCATTTCGGCGACGAAGTTCTCGGTGTCGTAAGCCTTGTCCCCGCCCAGCGTGATGCGGTTGCCATCGGGGAGATCTCCGACCATTGCAATGGCTGCTTCGCGCTCCGCCGTCCCGGTGGAGGTCGTTGTTGTCGCGTCCACCACCAGGCCACTGCGGTTCTCCATCAGCGCATGTCCCATGTGGCACAGTTTGGCGGCCTGTCCGGTTGCCTTCTTGAACAGCCTGGCGTCCGGATCGGTGGTCGAGGCATGCGTCTCGTTGCTGCGCTTCTCGCCGTGAAAGTCGCGCGCGCCGTTGCGGCCCGGCGGCGGTTCGCCACCGCCATCCTTCGGGCGGAAGCTCTTCATCGAAGCCCACGCTTCGATCAAGGTACCGTCCACCGAGAAATGCTCGGTCGAGAGCAGCGGCACGACCTGCGGATCAGCCAGGATGGCGGCCAGGAAGCCGCGCGCGATGTCGCCTTCCAGAAGCCCGATCGCGGTTCTTGGTGAACACCGTTACGTCCCAGACTGGCGCGTCCATCGCCAGGCCGACAAACCAGCGGAACAGCATGTTGTAGGTGATCTGCTGCATCAGTTGCCGTTCCGAGCGGACCGTGAACAAGGCCTGCAGCAGCAACGCCCGCAGCAGCTTCTCCGGCGGGATCGAAGGCCGCCCGTTGTCAGCGTAGATCGCCGCGAACGCCGGCGACAGCCGGTCCAGCGCCGCGTTCACCAGCACACGGATCGCCCGCAAAGGGTGATCCTGCGGCACCAGGCTCTCCGGACTCGCGTAGCTGAACAGCTTGCCTGTCTGCCGATCCGCTCCACGCATCCTCGGCCACCTGCTCCCTCGTGATCGTGATAGAGAATCAAATCGAATCCTGTTCGGGGAAGCCTTTTTTCCGCATCCTGTTAAGGATCTCCCAACCTTTCTCCCACCTGCCGTGAGCCAAGCCTGTGTTCTCGCCGCAGACAGAATGCCGATCAAGCCGAGGTCTTGGTTGGGCCGATCGCCGCCGACACGCCGAAGGCCCACTGAGGCTCGATCAGCCCGGTACTGGCACGCTTCGTGACCGAAGTTGGGAACTGCTAAAGCCGTCCGGCTGGGAGGGTCGCGGGAGTGGTGCGGGCGGCTTCCCTGCTTCTGCAAGCCAAGAGGGAGGGCCGGCACGAGGGATTCACCTGGCGAGGGCGGCACGTGGCAATCGGCAGAGGCGCCACCAGCGAGCCGGCGAGCGTAAACTTGGAACTTATCGATCGGGAACGCGCCATCGTGGCGGCCGCATGGGAGCGCGCATCCCGCGATCCACAAGGCGCACAGCCTGTCCGACCTGGGACCAGTCTAGCCACAGACGGATTTGTCCTGCTACTCCGACAGCTGACCGCGACAACGCCTATTTGGTGCCGGTGCCGTTCTCTAGCGTATAGCTCGAGCGCGCGCTCCTTGCCACGCACCGGCAGCGTGCCCAGCGCTCGCTGCACGATGCCGGCGGGGAGCGCGGAGATGCGCTCCAGCAGCGCCGCCGAGGCGAGCACGCCATGGCCGGTGTCGCGGCAGGCCTGCTGCATGCGAGCCGCGGTGTTCATGGTATCGCCGATCAGGGCGATCTCCTTCTTGAAATAGCCGAGTTCGCCGACGACGACCGGACCGCAATGAAGGGCGGCGCGGAAATCAGCACGGAAGCCGAATTCGCGCTCATAGGTCGGGCCGCCCGAGGCGAGGCGGTCGAGAGCGGCGAAGCAGGCCCGGATGCAGCCGGCCTCATGCAGATCGGCGGCGAGCCTCCAGGTGGCGATGACTTCGTCGCCGACGTATTTGTGAATCTCGCCGCCGGCCTCGGCGATCGCGAGCGAGAGGTCAGTGATGAATCGGTTGAGAAAGACCAAGAAGCGCACCTCGCCGAGGCGCTCCGCGATCGCTGTGGAGCATCGCATGTCGATGAACAGCAGCACGCGCTCCTCAAGGCGCGGGCGGTGATAGCTCCCCGCGACGAAGGCGAAAAGCACGCCGGGGCCGAGCAGCTCGTTGACGCCGATCAGCAGATTGTAACCCAGGCTGAGCCCGAGCGAGAAGACGATATCGGCGCGGGTGATGCCGAGGCGCTGGCCGGTGGCGCTGGGCACGAGCCGGTTAACCGCGGCGTGCATGATCAGGATGACGGCGAGATAGAGAAGCCATCGCAGGCTGAGATAAAGCAGAAACGGCAAGTGATGGAAGAACGCGCCGGGCGCACGGCGCAGCACGAACATCTCGAGTGAGGAGAGGGTACCGCCGATCAAGAGGCCCACCAGCGCACCGTGCAGGTAGGCGTGAGCGTCGCCGACGCCGCCGAGCGCCAGGGACTCGGCATGTGCGAACAGCGCGCCCAGCAAGCTGGCGCTGAGTGTGATCCAGAGGACAAGGCGAAGCGAGGCGGATGACAGCATTGCGGGGGATCATAGCCCGGACCTCGTTTTTCCGGCCCGTGGAAAAGCGGGATGACCTCCACCTCCGAGGTATATCGCTCCCGATCGGCGGCTCGCGCGCCGTGGTGAGCTAGCGGCAGCGAGTTGTGAGGCGCGTGAGTTCAGCATCCGGGCCAAGGCCGCCCCGCATTGCAAGTATGCGGCGGAGGGCGGCAGCGGAGGGGACAGGGGTTGCGACTGCGGTTTGTGCTTGGACGTGCCCCTCAAGCCTTGTAGGGGTCACTTCATAGAACGTGGCGTGATCGCGGGCATCGTTACCATGCCCGGGTCGGCGGCATCGGGCTGCCGGGCAAAGCGGGAAGGAGCGCGGCCATGGAGCAGCAGTTCGTCGGTTTGGATGTGTCGCAGGCAGAGACGGCCGTGTGTGTTGTCGACGCGCCCGGTGTGGCGGTGTGGCAGGGCAAATGCGCTTCCACCCCCGAGGCTATCGGTGCCACGCTCAACCGCGGGGCACCGCACGTCGCCCGCATCGCCCTGGAGACTGCCCGATGTCCGCCTGGCATTGGCGCACCGTGAGCGCGATGGGCTTGCCGGTGGTTTGCATCGACGCCCGGCATGCAAAGTCGGCATTGGCCATGCAGGTCAACAAGACGGACGCCAACGACGCGTTCGGCCTCGCGCAGATCGTACGGACGGGCTGGTATCGCGAAGTCCGGGTCAAGAGCGAGAGCAGCCACCGTACGCGTGGATTGCTTGCGGCGAGAGCCAAGCTGGTGGGTATGCGCAAAGAGCTCGCAAACCAGCTCCGCGGCTTGCTCAAGGTGTTCGGCCACGTGATCGGGGCGGCCGGAAGGCAGATATTTGACGCCCGCGTCCGCGCGCTCGCTGCAGGCGACACCGCGCTGTCCACGACGGCCGAGGCACTGCTGGCGGCACGCGCCAACTTGGCCGAACAGATCGCGCGGCTCGACAAGTTGCTCCTCACTCAGACGCGCAAGGAGCCTGCTTGCCGGCGGCTGATGACGGTGCCGGGTATCGGCGCGATTACCGCCGCCGCGTTCGTGGCCACCATCGACGATCCTGACCGGTTCCGACACTCCGCCAGCGTGGGTGCTTATCTCGGGCTGACACCGAGGCGCTACCAATCCGGCACGATGGATGTCTCGGGACATATCTCGAAGGCGGGAGACGGATTGCTACGCAGCTACCTGTTTGAAGCTGCGACAACCCTGCTGACGCGCGTCCAGCGTTGGTCGGCGCTGAAGGCTTGGGGTGTGCGGCTGGCGAAACGGGTGGGGCAGAAGAAAGCGAGGGTCGCACTGGCCAGGAAGTTGTCCGTCGTGCTCCATCGCATGTGGGCGGATGGCACTGAGTTCCGCTGGACAGCGAAGGACGCCGCCGCGTAGCAGCCCGCATCTAACCAGGTTCCCCGCCAAGGGATCAGGTCGTCCCTGCCGGGACGAGGCGTCGGCCATCCCGTCCTGCCCGCTGCGGTCGGCTCAGCCGGACCGCGCATAAGAACGATGGAAGGCCGCCGCGCCATACGCCAACATGCGGCGGGTTCATCCCGACCGCGGAGACAACCGTGGAGCCGGCAGGCACGAAGACCAAACCGGGCGGGCAACAGCCTCACGGGAGAACGACGATGTGAACGAAAGCCTTGCGTTCGAGCCCGCGATCGGACAACGGGCAGGATAGCACGGTTCGCGGCACGAACCGGGAACGTGGTCAGCCCGCGCGTGCGCCAGTTGCCGGCGTTCCCAGGTTGCGCAGCGGCCTGAGCCCGTCCGGCCTCAGGCTGCCGTCCGCGCCCCAGAGGTAGTCGCCCGTGAGGTTGATGTGTCGAAGTCTTGACGTGATCTGACGGACGGCTTAACTCGGTGGGGATGGAGGCCGGGGCGCGAATGACGGTCGCGTGATCCTCTGCGGTGGAATGGAATCCTGGTGGAATAGGCGGTCGGAGAGTGCGTCAACTCGCCCATGCACGGCAGCGTCGTTGTTTAGCCGTGATCCGAGATGCGGCATTCAGGGGAGATGACACATGCGGCTGGCAGTTCGCCTCGGCAAATCCACGTTAATCGCGGCACTCGGCATCGGCGCGCTCGTCACCAGCGTTTCAAGCGCCAAGGCAGGCCCATTCGTTCAGACCAATCTCGTGTCGGATATCCCTGGCCTCGCCGTCATCACCGACGCTGAGCTGAAGAACCCGTGGGGCGTTTCGCGCAGTGCCACAAGCCCGTTCTGGATCTCGGACCAGGCCACGAGCTTGAGCACTCTCTACAGCGTCACGACGAGCGGCGTCAGCAAGGTGCCGCTGACGGTCACGATCCCGAAGACCGCAAGCGGTCCGCAAGGGCCGACCGGCCAGGTCAACAATGGCAGCGGGGCATTCATGGTCGGCGGCGCTCCGGCCAATTTCATATTCGCCAATCTCAACGGCACCATCTCGGCCTGGAATCGCGGGCTTGGCACGACGGCACAGATCACGGCGACCACACCGGGAGCCGTCTATACCGGGCTCGCCATCGACAACGCCTCGGCGCGGCTGTTCGCCGCCAACGGCGCGCAGAATCGTGTTGACGTCTTTGACGGCTCGTTCGCTCCGGTGAGCCTCGGGGCCGATGCGTTCGTCGATCCGACGCTTCCCGCCGGGCTGGTGCCGTTCAACGTACAGAGCATCGGCAGCCAGATTTTCGTCACCTACGCGCCCGCAGGCCGCGCCGCGCAGATCGCCGCGACACCCGGCATGGGAGCGGTCGCGGCCTTCGACAGCAACGGGAATTTCATCAGGCAGGTGGTAAGCGGCAGCAGGCTTGCTTCGCCGTGGGGCATCGCGCTGGCGCCGGGCGCCTTCGGCAATTTTGGCGGCGATCTGCTGGTCGGCAATTTCAGTTTTGCAGCGAGTGAGATCAACGTCTTCAATCCGGTGACCGGCGCGCTGATCGACACCATCACGCTCGATCTCAGCGGCAACAGCCCGGGCGGGCTGTGGGATCTGATTTTCGGGAATGGCGGCTCGGCCGGCGACCCGAACATTCTCTACTTTTCGGATGGCCTCAATGGCGAGACCAACGGGTTGTTCGGCGCGATCCGCGCGATTCCCGAGCCCGCCAGCATCGCGCTCCTCGGGCCGGCGCTCGCGTTCCTCGCGATCCGCCGGCTTCGCCGGAGCGGCTCTACGTCGGAGACCGTGTAGTCCGCCTTTGGTCTCCGGGTCTTCGGGCCGGCGGCGGCTTCCGCGATCCCGTCATCGGCTCGTCTGGCACGGCCTTCTCCGCGGGCAACCCAGCTGCCATTCGGAACATCCAGGCCTTGGCCCAGGCCAGCAGCGTGGTCTCGAACAGCCCAGGCGCCGCTGTGTAGCCTGGCAAGCCCAGGGCCTTCCTCGCGCCACGAGGTTCCGGAGGAACGCGCAGTCCACGCCGATCCGGCGCGCGGCCTCCGTGCCGGGCAAGACATCCACCATGACGCGCATCGGCCAACGCTGGGGCGGCGTCGCTGATCGACGGCGGGGAATGGTGACGGAGAACATGCGAGCGGCCCCGTGCCGGCACCGCCGCAAAGTAGGGCAGGGCAGGAGCGGTAAGTTGCTGCCACGGTGTTGTGAGCAGGTATTGGGAGAATGATCGCTGCCGCATTGTTCGCCATGAGCGCTATTGAGGAACAACCCGCCCATCAGCAGGGCGGGCGATCGTGTAGGATCGCCCCGATCGTCAGGCTTGTCGCTCGGGCCCATGCGAAGCCTTTTTTGCTTGGCGGCGTCGTGCCACCAGCAGGTTCAAACTCTGCACCAGAACCCAGAAGCCCATGGCGGCATAGATGTAGCCGCGCGGCACGTGGAAGCCGACGCCATCCGCGACCAGCACCATCCCGATCAGCAGCAGGAACGACAGCACCAGCATCTTCACCGAGGCGTGGCGCTCGATGAACGAGGCGAGCGGCCCGGAGGCCACCAGCCCCGGCCCCCACTGAAGGTACCGATGCGCCACCCGTTCGAGCATCGCGCCGAACGGGCGCGTCGGTCGGGGCCGAAACTACCGGCTCTCGACCGCGAGCTCGGTCTGAGCAAGAACACCGTGGCGGACGTCGTCCAGCGGAGCCGGGCTCACGGGACGGCCCGGTGACCATATGGCGTGTCCGATCCATGCTGCACGCCGGCTCCCAAGCGCGCTCTTTCGGATGACCCTGTCCTTTCGTACACGCTGGCACCAGAGCGCAGGACATCCGCAGCCGGAGCGGGCGGTCACCGCGTCTTGCCGGACACCAGGCGGACCTTGCGCGGCGCCGCGATCCAGACTGCCACCGCAGAGGCGGCGCACAGGACCATCGCCAGCAGGAACGCCAGGCCGTAGCTCCCGGTCGCGTCGTGGATCGCGCCTGCGACCCACGGCCCGGCCGCGCCGCCGCCGATCAGCGCCACCGTGAGGGTGCCGAAGACGGCGCCGTAGTGCGGCCCCTCGAAGATCTCCGCGGCGATCGGCCCCATGACCGAGGTCAGCGCATAGCCGAGAAAGCCCTGGGAGACGACCACCACCCACAGCAGCGCGGGCGACGGGACGCGCTCCAGCGCGATCAGCGCGGCGTAGCAGACGGCGAAGCCGAAGCAGCCCACCGACCACACCCACTCCCGGCCCACGCGGTCGGACAGGGCGCCGAGGCCGATTTGTCCGGGGACGGCGACGACGCTGACGAGGCCGAGCGCCCAGGCGGCCACCGCGGGGCTGAACCCGACCTCGACCAGGTATTTCGTCTGGTGGACCTGCACGGCGTACCAGGCGAAGAGCGCGCAGAAATAGGCAACGGCGAGCCACCAGAAGCGGCCGGTGCGCGCAGCCCGCGCGAGCGTCCACTCGACGGACGCCCAGGCGGGATCGACCACATTCGACGCGCGCGCCGCGCCGCCCGCAGCGGCCGCGGGCGCGCCGTCGGGGAGCGCCCCAACCTCCTCCGGTCGCCCACGCACCAGGAAAGTGAGCGGGCCGGCGACGAACAGCAGCGACAGCCCCATCACCCAGCATGCCGCACGCCAGCCATTCCGGCCGATGACCTCCTGCAGCCAGGGCAACAGTACGACCGTGCCGGCGCCCACGCCGGCGAAGGCGATGCTCATGGCGAGGCCACGGCGACGGACAAACCAGTTCGGCAGGTAGAGCGATTGCGCGGTGAAGCTCATGAGGTTCGCGCCGGCACCGACCAGCACGCCGAGCGTGGCGTAGAGCTGCCACGGCTCCTCGATGGCCGAGGCCGCGAGCAGGCCGCCGGCGACCATACACACCCCGACCGCAATCACGATGCGCGGGCCGCGGCGGTCCACCGCGCGCCCAACAAAGGGACCCAGCACAGCGGAGACGAGGAAACCGAAGGAGAAGGCACCGGCCACCGTGCCCCGGCTCCAGCCGAACTCCTCGATCAGCGGCGGCAGGAACAGGGAGAACGCGGTGCGCGCGCTCACGCCGAAGGCCATGGTGACGAAGGCGACCGCGACGACCACCCAGCCGTAGTAGAAGGGGAGCCGCGGCGCGAGGCGGCGGGCGAGGTCCACCGCCTTAGTCAGCGCAGGCTTCGACGAGGTTGAGCGGCGCCTCGCCCCGCGCGATCCGGGCGACGTTCTCCGCGATCAGCGCGGCGCGCGCGTCGAGCATTCCCTCCGTCCAGCTGGAGACGTGCGGGGTCATCAGCACGTTCCGCAGCTCGTGGAAGGGCTGGGTGGTTGGCCGGGTCGGCCCAGCCGCGGTCGGGTAGCGCCACCACACGTCGAGCGCCGCACCCGCCAGGCGGCCGGAGGCGAGCGCCTCGTGGAGTGCAACCTCGTCCACGATCTCGGCGCGGGCGACGTTGACGAGGAACGCCGTCGGCTTCAGCAACCGCAGCCGGCGATCGTCCAGCAGGCCGCGCGTCGCGTCCGACAGCGAGAGGGTGATCGCGAGGTAGTCGGCCCCGCGCAGCACCTCGTCCAGCCGCCCAGGACCGCCCACGAAGGCGACGCCCGCCGGCGGTTCCGCCTCGGCCTCGCGCCGGATGGCGCAGACCCGCATGTCGAAGGCCGCCGCCCGCCGGGCGAGCGCCCGGCCGATGTGCCCGAAGCCAAGGATGCCGAGGGTCTTTCCAGCCAGCTCGGGCCAGACCGGCGGGGCGGGCACGCCTACCGCCCACTGGCTCTCCCACCACCCCTCGCGCAGCGCGGCGTCGAGGCGGGCGAAGCCGCGGGTGAGCGCGATCATCGCACCGACGGCGTATTCGGCGATCCCGGCCTCGTGCCCGTAGGCGTTCGCCAGGTGTATCCCCGCCCGCACCGCGCTGCGCTCGACACGGTCAAGGCCGGCGCCCGGCACCTGCACCAGCTGGAGCCGTGGCGCGGCCGCGGCCATGGCCGCCGTGAACCCCATCGAGACCAGCACGTCGGCGTCGGCGAGCCGTGGGAGGATGCTTGCCTCGTCGTCGTCGGCGATCAGCTCGCAGGGCATCGCGAGCCGGGCCCGCACCGGTTCGACAAGCCGGGCGGCGAACGCTCCGGCGAAGGCGACCTTCATCGTCGGACCTCGTCTCGTCGGACCGCCGACGTGCCGGCGTTGCAACCGCTGCCCCGCTCGGCCACCGTCGCCGGCGCAACAGCCGCGGGTCAACTACCCGAGGGGTAGTCATGAGCACGCCGCCCGCCTTCCCTGCGCGCCTCGCCTGGTGGCGCAAGCGTCGAGGTCTGTCGCAACTCGCGCTCGCGACGGCAGCCGTCTGCTCCCAGCGCCACCTGGGCTTCCTCGAACTCGGCCGCGCCTCGCCTAGCCGCGAGATGGTGCTGCGCCTTGCCGCGGCGCTCGACCTTCCGCTGCGCGGCTCCAACGAGCTGCTCCTCGCCGCGGGCTACGCCCCGGTGTGGACCGAACTCGATTTTGCGGCGCCGGCGCTCGACCCCGTCCGCGAGGCCCTCGACCGCATGCTCGCGCAGCAGGAGCCCTTCCCCGCGGTCGTCGTGGAGCGGCGCTGGAACCTGCTCCGGGCCAATCGCGGCGCTGTCGCCATGGTGGAGTTCCTGGTCGGCCCGCTGGCGCCGGGCGCGGCCGTGAACCTTGCCGAGTTCCTGCGCGCTGACCACGGACAGAAGCATGATCCTGGCGACGAGATGATCACTCGCGGGACTTTCACCGAAAGGCCCATTACAGAAGCACTACTTTGGCACTTGTACGACCACGGACGTGGTTTGTATCAGGCTGGGATTCAGCGGAACATATGCTGTGTCCCGGTCTGTGCAGCTTGGAGACGACCTTGATCGGTGGCTGACCCCGTTCCTCAACGTGATGGGGCGCAGCACGCGCCGACGTTGGGGACCGCTCTAAGTGAAGGGTCTGCTCGGACCCGATGGGCCGAAAAGCGTGCAGCCGCTCGCGGCACGCCTTGGCCTGCGCGGGCACGACCAGCTGCATCATTTCGTCAGCAGCGCAGCCTGGGACGACGCGCCGCTCCGGCGGGTGCTGGCCGAGCAGGCGGATCGGCTGGTTGGCAACGCGGACGCGGTGCTGGTGATTGACGACACCGCCGTTCCGAAGAAGGGCACGCTGTCGGTCGGCGTTGCCCCGCAATACCGTGGCAAACTTGGCAAGCAGGCCAACTGCCATTCGCTGGTGTCGCTCACCCTGGCGCGCCACGAGGAGCCCGTGCCGGTTGGCCTGCGCCTGTTCCTGCCAAAAGTCTGGACCGAGGACCCGGCCCGCTGCGCTGCGGCCGGCGTCCCCGCGGCCGCGCTCAAGCCACGGACCAAGCCCGAGATCGCGCTGGCCGAGGTTGATCGCGTCATCGCCACCGGGATGCGTTTCGGCTGCGTGCTGGCTGATGCCGGATAGAGGGCATAGATGGTGTAACGGGCGATCTGCGGCGTAGGTCGCGTGAGTAGTCATCCTCCAGACTGATGGTGTCGTGGAAAAGGAGCGGGACGAGCCTGCTCCAGGCATCAGGAGGGTAGGATGGAGCACTACGCAGGGATCGATGTTTCATTGGACACCGTCAGCGTGTGCGTCGCGGACGGGACCGGGAAGATCTTGCGCGAGGCCAAGGTCGCCGAGCGAGCCGGAAGCACTGGTGGCATGGCTCCGCCGGGTGGAGTTCGTGCTGGAACGGATCGGGATGGAAGCCGGGCCGCTGTCGCAGTGGATCCACGCGGGCATGCGGGAGAAAGGTCTCGCGGTAGAGCTCTTTGGAGACGCGACACGTGCGCGCAGCGTTCAAGACCATGCCGGTCAAGACCGACCGGAAGGACGCGCGGGGCATCGCGCAGATGATGCGAATGGGCTGGTTCCGTCCGGTCCATTGTAAATCGGTACCCGCGCAGGAGGTGCGGGCGCTACTGACCACGCGCAAGCTGGTGCTGAACAAACGCATCGATATGGAGATTGGCCTGCGCGCATCCTCCGCGGCTTCGGCCTGAAGATCGGCCCGACCACCCCACGAACGTTCGAAGCGCGGGTCCGCGAGTTGGTGGACGGCCATCCGACGCTTCTCGCTGTCGCCGAGACGTTGCTTACGGCTCGGGCGACGCCGATCGCCCAGCTCAAAGGGATCGAAAAGCGGCTTGTGGGTTTCGCTCGCGACAATACGCGAGCGCAACTCCTGATGTCGGCGCCTGGCGTCGGCGTCATCGTGGCCCTGACATATGTCTCTGCCATCGACGATCCCGGGCGGTTCAGGTCATCGAAAGCCGTGGGCCCGCGTTTTGGTCTCACGCCAAAACGGTATCAGTCCGGTGCGACGGATGTTACGGGGCGAATCTCGAAGATGGGCGACGCTGGCGTCCGAGCGGCGCTCTACGACCAATGTCATCCTGACCCGGCCGGTGAAGGGCTCGATGCTGAAGAGCTGGGCGGCGCGGTTGGCCGTGCGGGCCGGGACGAGAAAGGCCAAGGTGGCGCTGGCCCGCAAGCTCGCGGTCGTCATGCACAGGATGCTTGCGGACGGAACGACGCTCGTGGCCGACAAGGCTGCCGCACGCGCGGCTGTGTAGAAAGGAGACAGCACGGAATCGGGCAGCGAAGGGCACCACCTGCCTGAGGCGAGGTCCCGTCGCCGGGACGATGGATTAGGTCAGGCCGCAACCGACGACGCGGCGCCGCAACGCAAAAGGAGGGTTGACCGGGGGCCCGTTACAGAAGCGTTGATTGTCAGATAGACAACGTC
Source organism: uncultured Alphaproteobacteria bacterium (assembly GCA_963795435.1). Classification (GTDB taxonomy): domain Bacteria; phylum Pseudomonadota; class Alphaproteobacteria; order Acetobacterales; family Acetobacteraceae; genus JAFKFI01. The sequence goes on along the minus strand of CAWCHV010000001.1, from coordinate 71,085 downwards.
TCTCATGTTCGTTTTCAAGGGAGTCGGGCGTGAGGGCTCTCATGTTCGTTTTCAAGGGAGTCGGGCGTGAGGGCTCGATCACCGGATTTTGCCGATGTTGATGCGTCTGTATAGCTGCCGCCCAGGGCAGGAGGCGGGGCTGCGTAACGACGGTTGATCATCTCTGATGCGCGGGTTGGATACCGCATGACCTAGGTTCGTCGTGGAGCTGCCCTCGTCTAAGGTCGAGCGTCGGAAGGGTGTCCGGCTCATAGCGTTGACCGGGGGTTCTCCGGACCTTTTGCCCCGCCCCCAGCCTTGGGCGTCAGCCGATCGATTGTGTCTTGGCCTCCTCTCCTCTTGTTGCAAGTTTCTAACTAATTGCCGTCTAGGCCGCTTTGAGCGGTCCGACAAAGCGTGCGATTGCCCAGGCGAAGCCCAGCAGCTCGCGGGCGATCGCCGCGATCACGAGCGGGACGGCCTTGCCCTTGGCGGCGAGACGTCGGTAACGGGCACAGAGTTCGGACCTGCGCCTTCCAGGCGATGTCACGGACCTCAACGGGTAATCCCTCAAGGCGGTCGAGCAGGATGCGACCGACCCGGGCCGGCAATCTGTAAGTCCAGGCGGCTTCCACCATCACCCTGCGAGCTTCGGTGTTGCCGGTCTTGGTGAGGCCGCCACGGCGGATCGTGGCGCCGCTCGAATGCTCGGAGGGAACCAACCCGACATGCGACATCAAATCGCGCGGATTACCAAAGCGCGTCAGATCGCCGACCTCAGCGATGAGCGTCGCTGCGGTGACCATCGCCATGCCGCGCAGGGCTTGCAGCGCGATGACGACCGGCGCCATCGACCATGCGGGAAGCGACTCGCGGATCTGCTCGGTCAGCGCACTTCGCCGCTTCTCGGCATCCTGTACGGCGTGCAGGTAGTCCTGGAACACGATCCGCTGCGCCGGATGATCAAAGCGCAGGGTTGTCAGCCAATGCCGGTGCGTACGTGTCCAAGTGTTGCCGTTGTGCACGCGTCCATGCCGCAGCAGAAAGCTCAGCAGATGCTGCCGTGATTTGCGCAGCGTCCGGACCGCCACCAGCCGAGCGCGAACCAGGTCGCGCATCGCCTCGTGTGCCGTGTCCGGTACCCAGACGGCGCTCAGTTCTCCGGCCCGATGCAGTTGCGCCAAGGTGAGAGCATCGCGCCGATCCGTCTTCACCCGATCTCCCGGCCGCTTCGGGATCAACGACGGCGCCACCACCAGGCACTCGTGTCCGAGTTCCAGAAGATGGCGGTACACACCGTATCCACACGGGCCAGCCTCGTAACAAAAGCTCAGACGCACACCCTTCTGCGCGTGCTTCTTCGCCAGCTTGGTGAGCGCCACCGAGGCATTCTCGATCTCACCAAAATAACGCGCGGCTTCTCTCCGGCCGCCCGGGGCGACCGCCACAGCAATCGTCGCCTTGTGCACGTCAAGACCAATGAATGTGATACCCTCTTCCACGACCCGCCTCCGATATGCCTGAGGCTCTACGCCGGCCAATCCAGCGCAATCCTCGTTCCCGGCATACATCCAAGTGAGGCGGGTCACCCCGCCCGCAGACGGACATGAGGTCTAAGCCGGAACGTGCCGTGAACCTGGGTCATGCGGCGGTTCTGAAGCGCCCGAGGTTGAGCGGACGGCGGCGTCCGGCAGATACCGCGGCCCGATCCCAGAGGAAGTCTCCCGACAGGTCGATGTGTTGGGGTGGACGGGTGCGCCGGGAGACCGGCAGGAGGTAAGAGGTGCGAGTCCTCTACGGTGAAGGTGTAGCGAGCCACACCGGCCCCGAGTTCATGCGCAGCGGTTCGCGAGGACCGAGGCGAAGCGTTGACAGGGGAGTGCGTAGGCCAGCCATTGAGCGGCGAAAACCAACTTCGGGGTGCCGATGTCCTCCGTCCTGCAGAAGGCAACACGGCGCGCGTCGTGAACGCGAGACGCTCGCCGACCCCGCGTCGTCGTAGAACCTGGCATGCGCAGACGTCTTCTGCACGGGAACCGGGAGATCTCCAGGCTGTCCGCGTGTGGCGTTATGCGGACCGCGTCGGGAAGGCCGGAGGCCAAAGCCGATGATGAACGGCATGGAGAAGTCGGACTCGCCCATAGTAGCGAGGAAGCTGGCGAACGGAGCGGCGCGAGCGGCCGAGGAGTCAGTGGAGCGAAGGGGCGGGACCAAGGAGAATGCGGACCCGCAAACCACGGTCCGGACGCAGAGCCGGGAAGCCGTGTCACATGCGCAGGCCCGCATACGAGGAGCCGTAACCAGGGATCGAAAGGAGCCACTTACAGCGCTCCTCCACCACGTCAGCCTCGATGTCCTGCGGGCGGGATTCTTCAGCTTGAAGAAGACCGCCGCGCCGGGGATTGATGGGCTGACATGGGCGCGGTACGCAGAGGGCCTGGAGACAAACCTCCGGGACCTCCATGCCCGCGTGCATCGAGGAACGTATCGAGCGCTGGCCTCTCGCCGACGGTACATTCCGAAGGCGGACGGCCGGCAACGACCGCTCGGCATTGCTGCATTGGAGGACAAGATCGTCCAGGCGGCGGTGGTGATGCTTCTGACGCCGATCTACGAGGCGGAATTCCTGGGGTTCAGCTACGGGTTCCGGCCCGGGCGTGGACAGCACGATGCGCTGGACGCGCTTGCGTACGGGCTGGGGAAGCGACGGATCAACTGGGTCCTCGACGCCGACATTCGGTCGTTCTTTGACACGATCAGCCATGAGTGGCTGATCCGGTTCATTGAGCACCGGGTCGCGGATCGCCGGGTCATCAGGTTGATCCGCAAGTGGCTGGCGGCAGGGGTGCTCGAAGAGGGCCGCAGGATCGAGACCGTGGAGGGGACGCCACAGGGCGCGGTGATCTCGCCGCTCCTTGCGAACGTCTACTTGCACTACGTCTACGATCTGTGGGTCCGCCAATGGCGGCAACGCCACGCAGCGGGCGATGTGATTGTCGTGCGCTATGCGGACGACACGATCATCGGCTTCGAGCACCAGCACGACGCGGAGCGGTTTATTGCCGACCTCTCGGCCCGCCTGGCCGAGTTCGGGCTTGGCCTACACCCCGACAAGACGAGGCTCATCGAGTTCGGCAGGAATGCAGTGGCAGACCGCCGCACACGTGGTCTTGGCAAACCGGAGACGTTCGACTTCCTCGGGTTCACGCACTACTGCGCGACTCGGCGAAGCGGCAGCGGCTTCGTGTTGGGGCGGACGCCGATCCGAAAGCGGATGCGGGCGAAGCTGAAGGAGATCAAGGAGCAGCTCCGGGCAACTCGTCATGACGGCATCGAGGCGCAAGGCCAATGGCTCACCAAAGTGCTGCGCGGCTGGCTTGCCTACTACGCCGTGCCCATGAGCGCGCCGGCGATCACAGCGTTCCGTCACCATCTCATCGAGCGCTGGCTCCATGCCATTCGACGGCGAGGCCAGAAGCATCGGCTGCCGTGGCGACGGATGAAGCTGATCGCCAACCGCTACCTGCCGTATCCACGCATCCAGCACCCGTGGCCCGAGCAGCGGTTCCTCGTCACTCATCCGAGGTAGGAGCCCGGTGCGGTAGCACCGCACGCCGGGATCTGTGCGGGGGGCGGCCAGCAATGGCCGTCCCTACCGCGACCCCCTGAGCCTCCCATGCTTGCATTTGGGAGCGGGCCGTCGCCCGCAGCGCAGAGGAGCGGTCCATGGGCGAGATCACAACGGTCGGGCTGGACCTGGCCAAGAACGTCTTTCAGGTGCATGCGATTGACGGCACGGGCAAGGTCCTCGCCCGACGCCGGCTGGGGCGATCGGAGGTGCTGGACTGGTTCTGCGGCCTCCCGCCCTGCCTTGTCGCGAGGATCCGGGCCTCGGCCTTCTGGATCTTGGCGGCTACGTCAAAGCCTACGTTAAGCGCGGCAAGACCGATGCTGTCCTCGACCGGACCGATGCCCGAGCCGGAGACCAGCTTGAGCTGCAGGCCACCGGCATAAACTTCTGGTCGGCCGACTGGACGCCGTGGCGGGCGCTGGCGCGGATCGCCGCGTGCTGGCCGGCGCTGCGCTTCGACACCCGTCCCGTCTACGACGCGCCGTGACCGACGCCGCCGACCTCGCCCCCAGCCCTGCACCGTCGATGGTCTCGGCCTGGGAGGATCCACCGCGCGGCGAGCCAACGGACGGAGCCCCTGTTCTGTCGATCGACGGCTTCGCCGGGCCGCTCGATTGGCTGCTGGAGATGGCGCGGGCCAAGAAGATCGACCTGGCCCGGCTGTCGATCGGCGCCCTGATCGAGGCATTTTCCCGGGCGATGCAGGCGGCCCTCGCCGATCGGGACGGCAGTCGGGTCGGCCCCTGGGCGGCCTGGACGGTCATGGCGGCGACGCTGACCGAGCTGCGCTCGCGGCTGCTGCTGCCGGCCGACGCGCCCGCGGCGCGCGGCGCGGCCGAAGAGGCCGAGGCGCTGCGCCGCCAGCTGCTCGCTCGTGCCCAAATGCGCTGGGCCGCCGACTGGCTGGAGCGCCGGCCGCAGCTCGGCCGCGAGGTGTTCGCCCGGGGGATGCCCGAGCTCAACCCGGCTGGCCGGGTTGGCGATCTCACCGAGTTGCTGCGCGCCTGCCTAATGGCGCTGCGGGTGGGAGGAGCAGGCGGCCGCCTTTGGCCCCAAACCGCCGCCGTTGTGGCGGGCCAGCGACGCGCTCTCCCGCCTGCGCCAGCTGCTCGGCGTGCTGCCCGCTGGCAGCCCGTTGCAGGCCTTCCTGCCGCGGCTCGGCACCGAGCAGCCGGACCGCGCGTTGCGCGCCCGCGCGGCGCTCTCCAGCACACTGATCGCCGGCCTGGAACTGGCACGCGACGGCGTGCTGGCGCTGGACCAGGACACGGCATGGACGCCCGTGCGGGTCAGATGCCACGAGGACAGACCCGGAGACTGCCCGGCGTGAGCGGCTGCACTATCCGCGGGCGGACACGTCCAGCAGAAGCTGCGGCGAGGCCGCGGACCGGTGTCGCGCCGGACCACTCCCGCTCCCGACGGCCGATCGCGCGGCGGCCCCGAACTGCGCGATCAACATAGGCAGGATGAAACGGTCCGCCCCACCTCTGTAGGGCCCGAGAAAGATGTCGCCCAGCGCGTAGCGCAGCCGATAAGTGATCCAGCGCTGCGCCAGATGGTAGCCGCAGTCCTGGATCATGTGACAGCGCTGGCAGAGGCTACGCAGGTTGCGCAGTCGGTTGTTCGCTGGGTCATTGTCGAGATGCGCGGCGGCCAGGATCACGCGCGTCGTGCGCATCTCGATGGCCTCCACCAGCGTGGGCCAGCGAGCTGGCCGACCGCGCCCATCGCGCCAGGTCTGACGCAATGGATCGAGCCATCGTCCGTCGGGAAGGGCAGCGGACCGTGGTGCCGTGCGGGCACTGGCAGCGCTCGCATTTGCCGCCCGCGCGATCGAAGCGGACGCGTCGGCTGATCTCGGGCCAATGCGTCGGGTACAGCCGCCGCAGTTCGGATCTGATCGGCATCGCCCGAGCTTCTAGCCGATGCCCTGCGGGCACGAAACCTTTCGTCGGTGGGCCGGCGGCCGACCGCTGCTGCGTGCCATGTTGCGAGCCCACGGCCGCAGTCTGTAGAGATCGATCCTTCGTTGAATTGCCGAGGATGCGCGCCGTGCCGTCCAATCCGGACTTGCTCGACCTTGTCGCCAGCATCGTGTCCGCGCATGTCGCGCACAACGCGGTAACGCCCGAGGCGCTGCCCGGCGTCATCCGGTCCGTCTAAGCCACGCTGAACGGCTTGGGCACCGAAGCGCCGGCTGTCGAAAAGCCGGAGCCGGCCGTACCGGTCAGGAAGTCTGTTTTCCCTGACTACCTTGTCTGCCTAGAGGACGGGAAGAAGCTGAAGATGTTGAAGTGGCATCTCAGTACGTCCTATGGCATGACGCTCGAGCAATACCGGGCATGCTGGAGCCTGCCGCGCGACTACCCGATGGTGGCACCGAAACACGCCGCGCGCCGCTCAGCGCTCGCCAAGGAGATCGGGTGGGGCGCAAGTCCGACGCTCCGGAGAAGCAGTCCTCTCCGCCTATACAGCGGGTAAGGGAGGGTGTCCGGGGCGGGCGCGCCGCGCGAAAGAATTACGGGGGAGTAGCACGCCCTCTCGCCCCGCCTCGGGGTCGAGCCGAGAGGCGGTTTCCCTCCGATGGTGCGCACCGCGGCACTCCCGAGCAAGGTGCCTTCTTGCCATCGAGGCGACCATTCCCATCGGTTCAGAGGAGATGAGCACCATGGCGCGTACCGCCAAACCGCCCGAGACCGGCCGGCGCAGGCCCGGCCGCCCAGCATCGGCGTCTGCGAAACTGGCGGTGAAGGGCCGAACACCAAGCCCCACGCTGTCTCGGGCTCCGAAGCTCAGCAAGGACGAGTTGCGGGCGCAGGTGGAAAAGCTCGAACGCGCCAATGCGACGCTGCGCGCCAAAAGCAGGGAGACGAACCGAGTCGCCAAGTCGTCCGCTGCCCGGGTTGCGGAACTGGAGGGAGAGGTCGCCCGCTTGGAGAGAAAGGTGGCTTCGCAAGCAGCGGCCGCCCCGCGCGGTCCGAAGCCGAGGACGTCGACCCGCGGCAAGCGGCGGAGCTCCGACATTGATCCAGGTGACGCCGTGCCGCCGGGCGTCGCGGTCCAAGAACCGGCCCCTCTGGATGCCGAGGCCGAAATCGCACGCGAGAACCTCGAGGAGAAACTTGGGGGCGAATAGCTCGATCGGCGCGCCGCATGCGGCACTGGTACCGGACGTTCGGGCGCCGACTTCGCCGACCGATAGCGCCGGCGCCGGCCTCGGCCGGGCGACACCCGACATCTAGACGACGTATTCATCCGCGTCAGGGGCGTGTTGCACCAACTATGGCGCGCGGTCGACGAGATCGTGCTGGACATACTGTTGCAGGAGCGGCGCAACGGTGGAACAGCGCCGGGCCAAGCGCTTCTTCAAGCGCCTGCTGCAGGGGCATTACAAACCGCGACGCTGATCACCCACACTTGCGCAGCTGCGCGTTGCCCAGCGCGCGGTCTTACCGGGCGTTCGGCACCGGACAAGCCGCTGTCCTCAATAATGTGGCAGCAGAGAACGTTCCGTCTCTCCTGCGGCGTGACAAGTTCTGGCAGCCGACAATCCTCTTCGTACGATCCGGAGCGGCTAACCTGGCGATGCCCTCAGCGGCCCTCCACCGAGTAATACCAGGACTCTCTGATTAGTACCCATGCGCCCAGTCTCGCAGCCCAAGGGACATGATTCTCCAAGGTTGATCGACGAGTTTGTTCCAGGCGTCGCAGCAATGGTCGACCAGGTTGTCGTAGCAGGTGAACACTCGGTTGGAGAGCCAGTTGTCGCGCATGAACTCCCACACGTTCTCTTGCGGGTTCAGCTCTGGGCATTTGGCGGGCAGCGACACGATTGTGAGGTTGTCGGGCACGACGAGCTTCTCGGACGTGTGCCATCCGGCTTGATCGACAAGAAGCGCCGCGTGCCGTCCGGGCGCGACCTGCGCCGAGATCGCCGCCAGATGCAGGCCCATCGCCTCGGTGTTGCACCAGGGCAGGATCAGGCCGACGCTCTTGCCCTCTTTGGGGCAGATGGCACCGAAGATGTAGGTCGAGGCCGTGCGCTGGTCGTGTGGGGCGGATGGCCGGGTGCCGCGTTTCGCCCAGCGTCGCGTGATCTTGTTTTTCTGACCGATGCGCGCTTCATCGCCGAACCAGATCTCTACATCGCCGGGAGCGACGCCCTTCTGGCGCGCGATCGCGTCCAGCTGCGCGGGGAAGCTTTTTTAAAAGCCTCGATGGCGCCCTCGGCCTGCGCGTGATGACGCGGACGCGCGGACAGCTTGCGATACCCCATCGCGCGCAGCTCGCGGCCGAGCGTCTGCTTGGCGATGGTGACCTGGAACTCGTCCCAGACCCATTGGCACAGGTCGATGATGCGCCAACGCACCACGCCATGAATCGCGGGGATCGGCCCGCTCTCGATCATCTCGGCCAGCGCCGCGCGGTGCCTGTCGTTCAGCCGCGACGGCTGACCGGGCGCCTTGCGATCGACCAGGCCGTCCGGGCCATGGGTGTTGAGCTTGACCACCCAGTCGCGCACGATCTGCAACGTCACACCGCCGATCCGGGCCGCCTCCGTGCGGCTCGCACCATCGTAGATCGCCGCCAACGCCAGCAATCGCCGCGCCTGCGGACCGTCCTTGCTCCGGCGGGCAGCGGACCGCAGCTGCGACGCATCAAAATCGGCCCGAAGCGGGATCGGCATGGCGAACTCCTGCGTTCGCCGTCTTGAATCAGAACGCCGCCGCGTCGGGGAAGCCCCTCGAGTCACAATCTCGAAGCCTTGGTATAAGCCAGTAGTACGTTGCCCGGCATGGTCCCGTAGAATCGAGATCCCGAGGTGACGTAGACCACGCCGCCGACGACGACCGCGCCCGCACCGTCGATCGAGCCGCCGCGCGCGGCAACGCCGTTCACGGTGCGATACTCGGACTTCGTGTCCTCATCCCACACGATCCGGCCATCTTCGGCGGAATAGGCGCGGATGTGGCCGTCAAGCCCGCCAGACAGCACGATACCGGGAAATGCCGAAACGGCGGCCGACTGCGCGGGGCTACATCCTGGAACATCGTCGCAACCCGGGTGCGGCGTCTGCCAAACCTCCTCGCCGGTGTCGAGCCTGAGCGCGTGCAGCCCGCCGCCCGCCTTTCCGTCCAACAAAAACGCGAAATTGGGGTTGACCGCCCAGGGCTGCGCGCCTTGTGTGCCCGCGGCGACAATGCCGACTTTTGCGTCGGACACCGCGACGTAGATCCTGATCCCATCGGCGGCCGACCCCCATTGCACGCCGCCGAGAGAGCCGCCTTTCCCCACACGCTTCTGCCAGATGATCTCTCCCCCGCGATCGGGATCGACCGCCGTCACCACGCCGGATTTCTGCCCACCGATCAAGGCGCGCTTCCCGCCGGGAAGATCAACGAGGATCGCCGACGAGCCGAAGTCGAAATCCGGCCCGCGGCCCTCGGGGCAATTCGCCCGTGCCGTCCTCGAAGCGCAGGCCAAATTGTACGCATCACCCGCGGTCGTCTGGCGCGACCACGCCAATGCGCCGGATGCGGCATCGAACGCCAGGAATGCGTCCGACGTCTCGGTGGCCGGATCCGAGTAGTTGTCGCCGGTCGTTACGTAGATCATGTCCCTCGCGGCGTCGAACGTCGGCGATGACCAGATCGGGGCGCCGGATGGTCCCATCAGCCGGGTGCCTGCCGCGTTCGTGGCGCCGGGCCCCGGTTTCTGCGCGATCGTATAGCTCTTCCACAGCAGCCTGCCCGTCGACGCCTCCAGCGCGACGAGGCTGCCGCGAAACGTGCAGCAGGGGTAGTGCGGATCGGCACCGGTGAGTTCCTCGAACGACGAAACCGGCACGTACAACGTGTTGCCGACCAGGGTCGGTGCGCCGGTGATGAGCGCGGCAGGGTGGTCCTCGACCCGGGTCTTCCACAGCGCCTTGCCGGTCAGGGCGTCCACGGCGTAAACGTTGGCATGACGGTCGCCGAAGTAGGCCGACCATGTCGCTTGGTTTTGGCCGATCGTGATTGCCGTACGCACCGCGCCGCCGGCGTCGAATTCCCAGTAGGTGCATCCGCTGTTGGCGTCGAGCGAATAAACCTTGCCGCCTTGGCTTCCGATGTAGATCCGGCCGCCCATCACCGTCGGCTGCGCCACCGCACGTTCGGCGCCGGGGAAGCCAAATGCCCATTTCAGCTTCAGGTGAGGTACGTCTTCCGCAGCGAGTTGTGCCATGCTCGCCGGCTGAAAGCGATGCTGCGAACTGTCGACACCCCATCCATTCCAATGGGGTGCGCTTAGCGCGTCAGCGAAGGTCGCACTGACGGCTGGACACGCTCCACCAACTAGCGGAGCGGAACTGCTTTCTTGAGCCGAAGCCCAATTTGGGCCTGCCGCGCAGAGAACGGACGCAAGCGCGAGGATCGCGCGGATCAGTCGGTCAGCTATTGCCTTCATAATCGGATCCTTCCCCCGAGGCGGCGTCGTCCGGCTAGCCCGCATTTCTCATACTGAGTAGGTGCACCGGGGCTCTAAATCGGCGAAAGTTCTTCTGCAACAAGGCCTTGTCGCTGAGCAGAGGAGGTCCCCGGTGCCGACAGAGTGTAGCGCGACGCAGATGGAATTTGCATCCGTTGAGGACCGCGCCGTGGTGGCCGCGTTTGACGGCGGCACGATCACGTCGGATGCCGGCGCGCTGCTGCTGGGCAGCACCGACCGAGCGATCGGGTTGGTCGAGCGCTTCTCCGGCTGCTTCGCCGACCAGCGCCGGGCCGATCTGGTCGAGCACGATATCGCCACCCTGGTGATGCAGCGCGTATTCGGCATTGCGCTCGGCTACGAGGATCTGGTCGACCGCGATCAACTTCGCCACGACCCGGTGATGGCGGTGTTGGCCGGCAAGCTTGCCGCGACACGATCGGGCTGCGCGCCGCTGGCCGGCAAGAGCACTTTGAACCGGCTGGAGCTGAGCCGTGCCGAGCCGTCGCGCTATCACAAGATCAGCCACGATGCGGAGGCCATCGAGGCGCTGTTCGTCGATCTGTTCCTCGACGCCCATCGCAAGCCACCGGCACAGATCACGCTCGACCTGGATGCCACCGACGACCCGCTGCACGGCCATCAGGAGGGTCGCTTCTTTCACGGCTACTACGATTGCTACTGCTACCTGCCGCTCTACATTTTCTGCGGCCGCCACCTGCTGGCCGCCCATCTGCGCCGCGCCGACATCGACGGGGCCGCCGGCGCGGTCGAGGAGATTGCCCGCATCGTAGCGCAGATCCGCAAGCGCTGGCCGCGGGTTCTGTCAGCGATCGCGCCGGCCGGTTGGCGATGGCGAACGAGGGCCGGCCGTCATCGCCAAACTAGCCAGCCGCCTTCAACGCCACGATCTTTGGTCACTCAGGCAGACCTGCTAGTCGGCAGGCTTCTCGCTGCTCGTCTGCAAAAATGTCCGAGAATGGAATCCGCACCCTGGAGACACGAAACTCAGGCCAGAGCCGAAGCATTTCGACGGCGGCCGCACCCGCCTCTTTGACAAGGCCAAGGCGGGTCAGGACCGTGATCAGCCCTCGTAGTGGCACCGGGCTTGGGAGCGTCCGCAGCGTGCGAAGGAAGGTTTCGCGCGCATCTTCGTTGTGCCCGGCCTGCAGGTAGGCCATGCCCAGGCCGGTCAGGAACACGGGCATCGCGGGATCCAATGGGCTGAGACGAATACCGCGCTGAAAGAAGTCGATGGCGCGGGTCGTGTCTCCGGCAGAACTGTAGACCCAGCCGGCCGCAAGCAGCACCTGCGCGGAGGTCGGGCTCAAGGCCAATGCACGATCGACGGCCACTTTTGCGAGGGTGATCTGGGGGTGTAGGTAGCCGAGAATTTGCGCCGCCGTCCGCAGAGTGCTGGGATCGTTCGGCTCGGTCTGGACGACGGCTTCAGCAAGCTGTACTGCTTGGTCAGCCTCGTTTGGGCCGGCCCAACCGGACGAAATCCGATTCATATGCACCCAACCGAGAAGTGCCTTTGCCCGCGTGTACGTGCTGTCCAACGCCAGCGCCCGACGCAGCAGGTCTGACGCCACTTCGGTGCCTTCGCGCGTCACAGCATAATGATGCGGCAAAGCTCGCAGATAGAGATCGTATGCGTCCAAACTGTCGGTCGGTTTCGAGATGGCGCGGGCGATCTCGGCACGTTGCAGGTTGGGCTCGATGGTACCGACAACGCTCTCGCTGATTGAATCCTGCAACTCGAAGATGTCGGCGAGCTGGCCCTCGAACCGATCGGCCCAAACATGTCCGCCGGTTGCCGCCTCGATAAGCTGGCAGGCAATGCGCACCCGACCGCCAGCCCGGCGTATGCTCCCTTCCAATACATATCGCACGCCAAGCTCGTGCCCGACCACCCGGATATCCGGTGACTTGTCCTTGTAGGAGAAGCTCGAGTTCCGGGCGATAACGAACAGCCACCCGATGCGCGATAGGGCGGTGATGATGTCCTCCACCACGCCATCCGCAAAATACTCCTGCTCGGGGTCACCACTCATGTTCTTGAACGGCAACACCGCGATCGAGGGCCGCTCCGGCAGCGCGAGGGACGCGCGTGGCGGTGCTCCTTCGGGGACCAGGCGGTAGACTCGCACGGGGCGTTCTATGTTCTTCAAGGATTGGTCGCCCAGGTTTTCAAAGCCGCAGCTCAGACGCCCGCGCACCGTCTCGTGCACCGAACCGGAGACGAGCACGCCGCCGGGCTCGGCCAGCGCCTCCAGCCGGGCGGCAATGTTCACGCCGTCGCCGAAGATGTCGTGCGGTTCCACGATAACGTCGCCCAGGTGGATGCCGACGCGGAACTGGATCCTCTTCGCTTCAGCCTCGCCTTCGTTGATCGCGTTGATCTTCGCTTGGAACAGTAGCGCGGACCGCACCGCCTCCACCGCGCTGCCGAACTCGACCAGGAAGCCGTCACCGGTGCTCTTGACGATTCGCCCGCCGTGTCCGTCCAGCGCGGGTTCCACGGCCTCGGCCATTAACCGCCTGCAGCGTACGTGCGTCCCCTCCTCGTCGGCGTGCATCAGCCGCGAGTAGCCGGCGACGTCGGCCGCCAGGACGGCGGCGAGGCGGCGTGCCGTCATGCAAACGCCTCAGCCCATGCCAGTCGCGCAATAAGACCATGCGACCAGGGCGATGTCACCTTATCCGCGACGTAAAAACCCATAGAGCACCGCGCCGCACTCGTCCGTTCGCACCTGTCGGCCGCCGCCGAACTCACCCCGCGCCAGCCCCTCGTGAGATCGAGCCGGAGGCCGGGATACCAGGGATATCGCCGGTTTCGGTCCAGCGGCGCAGTGCCGCAGCGCCGGCTTCAGCAAGCCCGTATAAGCCAGGCTCGATCCGCTCGAACCATCCGTAGACGTTGCGCAGCAGGATCCGCCCGGCATTGGGCGCAATCGGCTTCAGGTCTCGCGGGCGCAGCGGCCCGACCTGCAACGCGGCGGCGCAGGTTAGGGCCTGTTGCCGGTAGGCGGTCATGATCGGCTGTCGCGTCGAGCCTCCGCGTGTGGGATCACCTTGCCGCGCGGCGTGCTCCTTCAGCAGGCGGCGACGCTGACGGAGATTCGGCCGTGGGCGATACGGCGCGGGTTCGGCCAAGATCTCGACGCGGTTCCGTGCCGGATGCACCGCCAGCAAGCCAAAGCCCAGCAGCCGGCAGAGACGGTGCGCCCGATGATCTCGATCCCGGCCACGGCGCGTCGCCAAAACCGCCAACCAGACCTCATCCGCGACGCGCAGACGCTCGACCCCCTGCAGCACCAGCTCCAAGGAGAGGATCATTTCAGCTCTGTGACCACGAGCACCGGCGGTTCGCCTTGGCGCACAGCCACGATATCGCAGCCGCACACCTCTCCCTTCACCTCGAAGCCCTGCGCCTCAAGGAAGCATTTGACGGCGTCATAGAGGGAGGTCTCGAGCCCCCGGGCAGTGCCAATCGACATGCCACCATTCGATCCCATGGTCGCGCTCTTGTCAGTCGCAACGTTGGAAGGCGTGCCGGGTGAGCCCCACAGTGTGGTCGCGCCAGTCGGCGAGGTCGAGCAGGCGCGCAGAAGCATGCCTCGAGTATTTCCGCCTTTCGCAATGAATACGGATGCGTTGCGAGCGCCGCTGGGGTAGCCTTTCCAGCTGGAAGTCCCCGTGAGGAGGCAAGCTGTGACTGTGGATCGGGAAGGGGCACGCCGCTCCTGGGGATCGATGGTGCGCACCGCCCGGGCAGCCGTGGCGGTGCTGCTGATCGGCGGAATTGGGCTGACCCTTCCTCCGCAGACACGGGACATGCTGGCCTTTCTCGACAGCAGTCGGGTGTGGGCGGCGATCAGCTTCCAGCTCGCCCTTATAGTGTTTGGCGGCTCCGCCTGGTTCTGGTCGCGTGCGGCACTCGCCGCGCGAACCGGCTGCAGCTGTCCTGCCACCGGGGCGCTCACTCCCCCGGCTCGCAGCGCGACAGACACCAGCCGTCGGCATGCAGCCAGCACGCCGCCTCCTCGGCATGAGCGTCGCGACGCAGCGACCGCACCGTCCGCGCATCGCCGCGCGCGAACGCGCGGGCCAGGCGCTCGCTCAATTCCACATCGCGCGCGCCGACGAATTCGATGAAGCCGACCGGGCGGATAAAGCGGGCCTCAAAGCGCCCTTCCTCCTGCCGGGTCACCAGCAGCATCGCGCCGCCGCGATCGTCGGCGGTCAGGGGAAACAACAGGCGCCCGCCGGGCTTCAGGGCGTCGAGCCAGCGGGGCAGGGGATGCGTCGCCCCCGCGCTCGCCACGACGACGTCGACCACCCCCGGATCATGGGCGGTGCCGTCGGCGATGATCACCCGCACCTGGGGCCAGGGTTCGAGGGCGGCGCCGGCCCGCGCGGCCAGCGTCGCGTCGATCTCCACCGCCGTGACCGTGCCGCGCGGGCCGGCGAGTTCGGCGAGGATGGCGCTGTAGTAGCCGGTGCCGCAGCCGAGATGCAGCACGTGATCGCCGGGGGAAACCGCCAGGCCGTCGAGCAGGGCGGCCCACAGGCTGGGCTGCCCGTTGTTCAGCCCGCGCGCCTCGTCGAGGGCGATCAGCACGTCGCGGTAGACGTGGCGCGGATCGGCATCGTCCGCGGTCCAATACGCCGCGCCGCCCATCGGGCTGCGCACGCGCCACGGCCCGGGTCCGACGAAGCGCTCGCGCGGCACCGTCGCGAAGGCGCGCACCACGGCGGCGTTGCGGACCCCAGCGGTGAAGCGCAGCTCCTCGGCGTAGGCACGGCGCGCCAGCGCCACGGTATGGGTGGTCGCCAGTGCGATCACGCCGGTGCCTCGCTGACCGCCGGCGAAAAACGCTTGCGGAAGAACACCCGCGCGGTGCCGGGCGGATCGCAGGGGATGCGGCCGAATTCCTCCCAGCCGTGACGCGCATAGAAATCCGGCGCCTGGAAGCTGATGGTGAGCAGCACGCCGGATTGGCAGCCGCGGCGGCGCGCCTCGTCTTCCGCCTCACGGAGAATCCGCGCGCCGAGGCCTTGGCCGCGCAACTGGTCGGGTGGGTGGACGAGATCGATGAACAGCAGGCGAGCGAGGTGCGGCCGGTCAGGCCGCCGAGCACCACGCCGGTCACCGGATCGGAGACCAGCACGGCGAGCGGGCGTCCGTCCCAGTAGCCCGCCTGCTGGCGGTTGTAGGCGTCGAGGCCGTCGGAGACGGCGGCGCGCGCCGCCGGGCTGGGCGTGTCGGTGACGCTGACGAGCGGCGTGGCCATCATGGCGGCTCCCGGCGGTCAGCGGCCAGCCTAGCCGGGATACGAACCCTGGTGGTCGGTTGAGGTGGCCGTCATCGGCCACTCCGCCTTAGCCGCAATTCCCCAATCCTCGGCAATGCGGTCACCCTCGAAGCGGTAGATCGCTACCGCCGACAAATACACGGGCCTGCCGTCCTTCTTTCCAGAGAAAAGCCACCGCACCGCGACCTTGCTGCCCTCTTCCACCATGTCGAAGAGATCGATCCGGGCGCAAGGCACGTGCTCGGCGAGAGAGCGCAGCATGTCTCGGGCACCATCATGACCGGACCGAAAGCCGCCGATCGAAGGATCATCAACTTGAAGTCTTCTGTGAACCATTCGGCGACGTAACCAATGTCTCCGGCGGACATCGATCTCGCGATCCGCAGGACAAAATCCTTCCTCGATGACATAGAGCGATTCTCCCAGAGTGAGCCGCACCCTGCGCCATGCTCCAGACGATATCGACGTCCCCCCGATCTTCATCGTGGTTCCACACGGTGCGCGACAACGGCGCCGACTGGCGGCAACGCCATCAGGAGCGCGCCGTCGCTCATCGGCTTTCCCCAGCTGCGGCGAGATATTTCGCCGGGCGTAGGATGCGCACACCGCGCCACGGATGCAGCACGAGCAGGTCCGCGTCGCCGCTGACGATCACGGCCGCGCCCGCCGCCAGCGCGAGTTCCAGGACCTTGTTGTCCTTGGCGTCACGGCAGTCGGTCACGCGCTCGCTGGGCGCGAAGAGGACCCCGGACACGTCGAGCAGCGCGAGCACCTCGTCGCGTAGCTCCGGGTCGAGGAAGCGCGCCAGGCGTGGCCGGGCCAGAACCTCGCGCAACTCGGACAGCATCGCGTCCGACACCGCGACCCGGTCCGAACGGAGCGAGTGCAGAAAGGCCCGGTGCGGCACACCCGTGCGGCGGGTGGCTGCGCCGATAAGGGTCGAGGTGTCGAAGACGATCACGCCGACGGCGGCGCGTCCCGGCGCTCGGCATTGTAGGCGGCGAGTTCCTCTTCGAGGATCTCGTCCGTCAGACCACGTCGCTCCGCCTCCGCCGCGAGGGCGTCCATCGCTGCGATGAGGCGCCCGACGGCCGCGGGCTGCAGCACGCGGCTGACAAGGCGGCCGATGCGGGCGCGGGTGGCCGGATCCGCAAGCGCGGCTGCCGCTTCAGGTTCGACCTCGAGGGTCACGGGGATCGTGTCGGGCATGGTGGTCTCCGGCGCGGGAGTGTACCGCTCGGAACCGTCCCGCGACAAGCCAGGACCTTAGTGGGTCGCTGGCCCCTGTGCGCTGCCTTCCTGGTCTACCGTTGGCCTGGGCTGACCGGATGCCGTGGCGGCGAGCTGGGCAAGAAGGCCGTGCAAGGCGTCGAAGGTCGCGCCCTCGAGCAGGATGTCGTGGGCGAGGCCTGGGAGGATCACGACGTCGACCTTCACCCCATGGGCGCGGAGCGCTGCGGCGTACTCGTTCGTGAGGGCAGGGGGTGCGATATGGTCCTCCGCCCCGACCACCATCCACACCCGCGCCGACGGGGACACGGATGGAACCAGATCCATGGGTGACAGGCTCGTGACCGGCGCATCCCAGATCTCGCTTCCCTGGCGGGCCTTCATGTGCCGGCGCCATGCCGCAACGTCACAGGGGCAGGACACGAGCAGCGCGGCGTCGGCGGTTTCGGGGTGCCGGCCGAGCAGGTCAGCGCTGATCGCCGCTCCTCCGGAGTGGCCGACCAGCACGATGCGGCCTGGCTGGTACTTCTCCCGTAACTGACCGATTGCTTGGTCGACGGCATCGACAACTTCCGGCGTGTAGTTGTCGCCGGTCGTCCTACCTCTAGTTCCATCGGACCGGCTCTCCCCGTCGAAGTAGCCGGGGCGCAAGACGGCAGCAACCACCACACCGTTGTTCACCGCCGCCGCCAGCTGCGCAAAGCGGTACTGGTACGTCGGTGTTGAGAACGGGGCGTCGCCGTGGAGCACGACAATGAGCACGGGGTGGATGCCGGGTTGCGAAGCTGGGTAGACCCGGGCCTTGAGGCGCCCCAGCGCGGTCGTTGCCCAGAACTCCGTCCCTGCCATTTCGCTCGCCGGCTCAGGCGCCTGTGCATGAAGCGAGGACGCCAACAGCATGAGGCCGAGAACGACCGCGTTGCGCCACGCTCGGTTCATCGCTCTGCTCCAGCGCTGTTGAGCCGGAAAGGGCGCTCGCGCCGGCGTCGCCTGCTCGGGAGGGGACGCGCGGGCGCGGCCGAGAAGCCGAGCTTTCATGTTGCCGCCCGGGTGCTGAAGCGCAGGACCGTGCCTGACCAGCGCTCCCCGTCGCCGGCGCACTCCTCCACGTGTCCGGCAGCGGCGACGTGGGTCACATCACGCCAAAACCGCAAGGCCGGCTGGTTGTACCAGGCCACCGGCACTTCCCACCCGCCGGGAAATCGATGGAACAGGAGCAAGGCAGCGCGCGTGCCGACGCCAACCCGGCGGTACTTGCGGAGCACGAAGAACTCCGCCATGGCCCGGTCGAGCGGCAGCCCAAGAGCGGACCATTGGTTGAGCAACGCGAAACCGGCGAGACGGTCGTCGGCCCGAATCAGCAACGGAATGCGCCCGCCTTCCTGCCAGTAGCTATCAAGCCGTTCGTCGGCGAACCGTCCGTCGGCATCGACCTCGCCATGAGCGCTGCCGATGGGCGCGAATTCCGAGAAGTCGTGCAGATAGAGCTGCATCAAATGATCGAGAATCGGCCGCTGCGTGGCGGCGGCCGCTGTCACTGTCACGTCGGCAACGCGGGCTTTAGCGGACGACAAGTCTGACTCCCATAACTGCTTGCTCTCATCGTCCACACCCGCCAACCCTACTGGATACCTTCGGCACGCGATGCCGGGTAAGCTTGCAGGTCATCGGCAACCTGTGCCGTATCGCCTTGGCGGCTCGCGGTCAGGTCTGCTATTAGGCCGCCGCCAAGGAGCAAAAAAGATGATGTTGCCGCAGCTGAGCAGCAAGGACGCCTGAGCGAACCCGATCGGCCGCTCTCGCCTGATTTGATTCAGGCGGCATCCTCCGCTCTTGGACAACATGCCATGTCAAACCTGGATTGCGCCTATGCGACACCCTCCGCGCATTCGGTCGCGCGGTTTGTCGCCAACCGCTTCCCTTTTGGCCCTGTCACCTCCTACCGGCTGCTTCAGCGCGGGTTTAATGACCTCTACGTCGCAGAGGCGGACAGCCGGCGCGCAGTGCTCCGCCTGTCCCGCGCCGGCCGACGCCGCGCGAGCGATCTGGAATATGAGGCATCGCTGCTCGCCCACCTGCGCAGCCGCGGCGTATCGGTGGTCGCGCCTCTATGCGGCCGCGACGGGTGCTATTGCCAGCCAGCGAGCGCGCCAGAGGGGACGCGGTTGGCATTGCTGTTCGATTTCATCGTCGGCCGCGCACCGGAGGAAACGCCCGCGGATGCCCATGCGCAGGGCACGGTGTTGGCCTGCATCCATGCGGAAGCCGCCGGGTTCGCCATTCGCCACAATCGCTTTATCCTCGACCTCGAACACCTGCTCGATCGTCCTCTGGCAGCGCTCGGCGCCCTGCTCGGCGACCGGCCCGAGGCGCACCGGTACCTGACGGATCTCGCCAGCCGTCTGCATCAACTCGTCTCCGATCGGGCGAGCGCGCTGTCATGGGGCGCGTGTCACGGTGATTGCCATGGGTTCAACGCGCACTTCGGGCCCGACGGTGCCGCGACCTTGTTCGATTTCGACGATGGCGGCCTGGGCTGGCGCGCCTATGACCTTGCGGTCTTTCTGTGGAGCGCGCGCGCCTTCGCGCCTGCGCGGCGCGCTCTGTGGCGGCCCTTCCTCGATGGTTATCACAGCCGAAACCCGATCGCGCGCCCCGATCTGGACGCGGTGGCGGTCTTCGTTCCGATCCGCCATATCTGGTTGATGGGCGAATACGCGGTCGGTTCGACCGGCTGGGGCACGCAATGGCTGGGTGCCTGGTTCGACCGCCAGATCGAATTTCTGAAGAATTGGGAAGCCGAGCTGCTCGACGACTCGCTCGGGCTGGGTTTGAGCCCGGCCCCGTAGGCGCACCAGATTTCTGCAACGAAAAATACCAAACCTATCAACCGGCTGGCTTTGCAGCGAATCTCTTGAATTACGCACGAACACCCCAGTGACGATGGTCGCTCGTCACGCCAAGAAAAAAGCGAGTCTTCCCTACAGCTTGATGGCCGAAGTGATCGAGGACCACGTTGTGTTGACCTTCCGGTCCAGGAAGGGAAATCGCGATCGGGTCCGTCGCGCATTCGCGGGCGGAATTTCCGCGCCTGCGGGGCGTCCATTCGGATTGAGCCATAGGCAGGGTGCCAAGGTCGGGAAGATCCCGGGGCCGCGAGTTCAGGGGCGTGGCTGCGCCGCATGCCGCCGAAGGCGCCCCGTTGAAGGGGGTACAGCGCACTGTGCGACGGCGGTGCGCGACCCGCTGATTTCGTAGAGAGCAGACATCTCCGTCGTTCGGGATGGAGGAGAGTATGCGGCAGCTGATCGCCCTGTCAGGGCTGGTCCTTTCTGGCTGTGTGCAGGCGCCCTTGCCGCCTCCAGAGCCAGTGATATCGCAAGTGACCGAGCGAGTGGCGGCTGATGATCCAACCTGCCGAGAGTATACGGCACAAGCTACGGTCGATGGACGGCAACAGGAGATCGTCGGGCGCGCCTGCCGGCAGGCCGATGGCAGCTGGAGGATCGCCGAAGGTCCGTCGGGTGAGCCGTCTCAGTTCCAAACGGTCTACGGACCGCCCCTATCCTATGCCTACGGTTCTTTTTACCCCTACTACTCGTATTACGATTCTTGGCTTTGGGGGCCGCCGATCGGGCTGAGTTTCGGAAGCTCTTTCGTGTTCGTCGACCGGTTTCACCATTTCCACCGCTTCCATCGTGAGTTCGCTCACGGCGGCTTCGGGCACGGCGGCTTCGGGCACGACGGTTTCGGGCACGGAGGAATGGGCGGCATGCATCACGGGTGACCTCCGGGGGAGGTGAATGTTCCTCACCGACTGGCCGGCGGGAATGATCCTGATCTCCAAGCGTCTCGCATCGCACCAAACGAGGAAGGCGAGCCAATGCCGCTTTCGACGCCTAGCGGACACGCCACAAGGGCAATGCGAATGGTGCCCTCGCCAGTCGATGTCCTGTCGTAGAGGGGCTCGGCAGCCGCGCACGCCACAACGATCGTGGATCCAGTCGGGGATTTCCTCCCAAGTTTGGTCGGTCGGCGGCCCTGGTAGGGGACGATGGCAATTCTCTCCCGCATTGAAGCCTGTATTCCATCTCTCCGACGGTACGCGTTCACGCTGTTTCCACGGCAGCAGGACGCCGATGCCCTGGTCCAAGCCACGCTGCTGCGTGCGCTGGACAAGTTGCACGCCCGACACCACGACGCAGACGTGCGTACTTGGCTCTTCCGCATCATGCACGGCCTTTCCGTCAGCAGAGCGTGGCGGATCAGGCAGCGGTCCGTCGGCGGTCCTCTGGAGCAAGACGCCGTTAATCGGACCGGCGAACGGCAGGAGACGCAACACTGGCTAGAGACAATGTTCAACCTCAATCGACTGCCGCCACTGGAGCGGGCTGTTGTTCTGCTCGTCTCAATCGAGGACCTGACTTACGCCGAGGTATCGCGTGTTCTCGGTATTCCGGTCGGCACAGTCATGTCCCTGCTGGCGGGCGGGCGCGAGCATCTGCGCCAAGTGGCGGAGGCTGAGGACAGGCCCGGCCTCAGGAGGGTGAAGTGACGGAGGAAGGTCGGCCGATCACGGACGAGGAGCTGCATGCCTACGTCGACGGCTTCCTCGACGCGGAGCGCCGGGCCGCGGTGGACCGCTACCTGCGAGGGCACCCTGAGATCGCGCAGCGCGTCAGCAGCTACAGTGCTCAGCGCGACGGGATTCGCATGATGCTGGCCGGTCGTGCCGCCGAGCCGATCCCAGCCTCGCTCAACCTGAACCGCCTGGTTGAAGCGCGACTTGCACGTCGGCCGCGCTGGTGGCGAATCGCCGCGACCGTCCTGTTTGGCTTCGGACTGGGCGGCGGTGGCGGCTGGTACTTCGGCTCGCGCACGCCCACCGGCCTCGACGCTCTCGTGGAGGATGCGGCAGCCAGCTACACGGTGTACACGGCCGACGAACGCCGCCCCGTAGAACTCTGGGCTGCGGAACGCGCCGATCTGGCGCGGTGGCTGTCGAACCGGCTGAACCGTCCCGTGTCCCCCCCGGATCTTTCTGGTCTTGGCTACGAACTGCTGGGTGGCAGGCTTGTTGCCACGAGGCACGGCCCGGCGGCGCTATTCATGTACGAGAACGGGCGCGGCACTCGTCTGACCCTATTCGTGCGCCCGATGCCGGTTGGGCACATGACGCCGATCGAGGACGTGGATGCGGGGGATCTGGACGGGTGCGCCTGGATCGACAAGGGAGTCGGCTACATGGTCATAGCAGCAGAGCCTTATTCCCGCCTGGAGGCGCTTTCCGAGCGTGTCTGACAACAGGCACACGTACTCGACTGAGCGCCTGCTGCTCGGAGCAACTTCGCCAATACTGCTCCACACGCCGGGTGCGAAACCGCCCTCCGGCAGCTGCGATGCGGCCATGCAGGTTGTGGTGGGCCGCATGGATCTCGACATGGTGCGGCACCCCCGGCAGCACCATAGATGACGACTTCGGATGACGATGATTCCGCGTCACCGGGGCTCGATCAACACGGCCGAGGCGAGACTGCGTTTTGCTCGCGCGGATGGTATGGAACGGGGCAAATGATACACTCGGCGGCACCCCGCTCTGCTAGAGCGGCGAAGCTTGACTCACTCGGCCGTCAGCCCGCATCCTGATCGCAAGGGGACACTCGCGATCACCCCGTGAGGCGGCAGCCGAAGTATCGCGTCCAAACTCCTTCCAAGGGAGCGGACGTGTCATGCCGCCACCGACCATACTCACCGCCGCCCAATTGTCGCGCCTCGTCGGCTTGCCCGATTCGCCGGCGCTCATCGACGTGCGGACTGACGAGGATCTTGCCGCCGACCCCCGGATGCTCCCCGGCGCTGTTCGGCGTGACTTTCGTACGGTTACTTCCTGGGCTGCCCACTATGCCAACCGTCGGCACGTCGTTGTTGTGTGCCAGCAAGGGCTCAAACTTAGCGAAGGTGTGGCCGCCTGGCTGAGACATGCCGGGATTCAGGCCGAGTTGTTGGAAGGCGGCTTCGAGGCGTGGGTGGCCGCAGGCGGCCTCCTGGTTCGGCCCGACAAAGTTCCGCCGCGAGACCCGGAAGGCCGGACGGTCTGGGTCACCCGTGCCCGTCCCAAGGTGGACCGGATCGCCTGCCCCTGGTTGATCCGCCGCTTCGTGGACCCCCGCGCCGTGTTCCTATTCGTCTCGCCACCCGAGGTCATGGGCGTGGCCGAACGGTTCGGCGCGACTCCTTTCGACGTGGACGGCGTGTTCTGGAGTTACCGCGAGGAGCTTTGCACCTTCGATGTCATGGTCGAGGAATTCGGACTGCATTGCAGCGTGCTCGACCGCCTCGCCCTGATCGTGCGCGGGGCCGATACGGCGCGCCTCGACCTCGCACCGCAGGCGGCCGGTCTGCTGGCTGCGTCGCTCGGCCTGTCGCGGATGCACAAGGATGACCTCGTTCAGCTTGATGCGGGTCTGGCTCTCTACGACGCCTTCTATCGCTGGAGCCGCGACGCGGTGGAGGAGACCCACAATTGGCCGAACCCGTCGATCGATAGCCGTGCGGCACGGGAGCGGAGGCAGTGACCGTCGTTCCGGATGTCGCCCCTTGCGGGCCGTCGCGCATCGCGATCGGCGATCTCGTCCGTTATTTCCTCCGGCTGGGCACGCTGGGGTTCGGTGGCCCGGTCGCACTGTGCGGGCTGATGGAAAAGGAGCTTGTGCAGGAACGCGGCTGGCTCACTCGACAAGAGATGCGTGACGCGATCGCTGTCAGCCAGTCGCTTCCCGGCCCGCTGGCGATCCAGGTCGGGATCTTCGTCTCCTACATGCGCTGCGGCTTCTGGGGGGCGTGGGCCGGGGGCTGGGCTTTCATTCTGCCGAACTTTATCATCGTCGCCGCGCTCGGCGCGCTCTACGTCCATTTCGGCGGGCTCTCCTGGATGACCGCGATCTTCTACGGGGTCAGCCCGGCAGTGATCGCCCTCATTCTCCACTCCTGTTGGCGGCTCTCGAAGCTTGGGATGGAAGACTGGTTCCAGTGGACGGTGGCGGGCGCATCGTTCGCCGTGACCGTCGCGCTGCAAGCCGAAGTGGCGATCCTGTTCATCGGCGCGGGCATTCTCGGCATCCTCTACTACGGCTCGCTGCTCCGCCGTATGCCGCCCGCGACGATGGCGGCCTTGGCAGCGCCCGTGGGGGCAAGTGGCTCCATCGCGATCGGCACCACGCAGACCGCTTCCCTTCCGCTGCTGGGCAAGCTGCTGGCGTTCTTCCTCAAAGCCGGTGCGCTGACCTTCGGCAGCGGGCTTGTCATCGTACCGTTCCTCGAGAAGGGCCTGGTGCAGGAGACCAACTGGCTGAACCCGCGCGAATTCCTGGTCGCCGTCGCGATCGGCATGATGAGCCCGGGCCCGGTGGTGATCACCGCCACTTTCGTCGGCTACCTGGTCGCCGGCTTCTGGGGCTCGCTCGTATCCACCATCGGGATATTCCTCCCCTCGTTCCTGCTCATCCTGATCGTCGCCCCCATCCTGCTCAGGCACCGCGACAATCCGAACGTCCAGGGCTTCGTCAAAGGAGCCTTCGCCGCTGCGATCGGCACAATCCTGGGAGCTTCCTTGCTGCTCGGGAAGATCGCCATTGGCGATTGGCTGACGGCGCTCATCGCCGTTGGCTGCCTCGCCGTGCTGTTCCGCTTCAAGGTCAGCAATCCGCTGCTGATCGGCGTTACCGCGATGATCGGGATCATCGCCTTTCCGGTGCTGCAGCCCTCGTGGGTCTTCGTCCAATGATGATTGGTCGCCCGCAGCGTCACAAATGCCCGCACTTTTTCGATGGGAGATGCTTCATGCGCCAAGTCCATGCCTTTGCGGTAGCGGGCGTGCTTCTCGCGACGGTGCCGCCCGCGTCGGCCGCCGACATGGACTGGAGCAAGGTGGACCAGGCGCTCGGCAAGACCGGCACCAACCAGCCTGGAGGCGTTCATAAGTTTGGGCTGCCACGGACTGACCTGCATGTCACCGCCGACGGAGTGCTCATCAAGCCTTCCCTGGCGCTCGGTGGTTGGCTCGCCTTCAAATCGATGGGCAGCGAGGCGATGGTCATGGGCGATCTCGTATTGGCCGAGGACGAGATCAATCCGGTCATGAGCAAGCTGTTCGCCAACGGCATAACGGTCACCGCGGTCCACAATCATCTTCTGCGGGCACAGCCGCCGACATTCTACATGCACGTCGCCGGACAGGGCGATCCGGTGAAGCTCGCCGCCGCGCTCCACGACGCACTCGGCGCGAGCAAGACCCCTCTCGGCATGCCTGGAGCTTCGGCATCGCCGGCCGCCCCCGCGGCCTCCGGTTCGCTCGACATCGACACGGCCCGGCTTGAGGCGACGCTTGGCCACAAGGGGACCGCCAATGGCGGCGTCTACCAGTTCGCCATCCCGCGCTGTGATACGATTAGCGACGATGGAATGGCGGTGCCGCCGGCGATGGGGACGGCGATCGCCGTGAACTTCCAGCCGACCGGGGGCGGCAAGACCGCGATCACCGGCGATTTCGTGTTGCTCGCGACGGAGGTCAATCCGGTCCTCAAGGCGCTGCGGGAGAACGGCATCGAGGTGACGGCCGTCCACAACCACATGCTGGACGACACACCTCGGACCTTCTTCGTCCACTTCTGGGCCAACGATGACGCTCAGAAACTGGCGCACGGCATTCGCATGGCCCTGGACAAGATCAACGTGGCGAAGAGCTGAAATGGCTCGGGAAAGGTCGATGACCGCAAAAGCGCTGTTCGGGCTGCGCGCCGCGGCGATCGATTTGGCCGCCAGATCGACTGGCCGCGCGATACTCACTCCCAGGAGGGATCGTCATGACGTCACAAGTCTTCCGTTCTGCCTATGTCGTTGTCAGCGTTCTCGGGTTCACGAGTTTGATGATGCCGCAAGCCCAAGCGATCGGCCCCGATCAGGCCAAGGCCGAACAGGTCGCACTCGCTGCCGCCCAAAAGGATTCGAAGATCACCCTGGCGGACGGCATCAACGCGAGCGGCGGACGGGAAGGCACGCCGATCTCTGCTAAATTCGAGATGGATGGCGAGCACCTCCAGTTCTCGGCTTACACGATGAGAGGCGGTGACTTCACTGAGGTCGTTGTCGATCCGGGCAGCGGTGCCATCAAGTCAGCAGAAAAGATAACTGACCCCGACGACCTCGCGAACGCGGCGTCCCAGAAAGCCGCCATGGAAAAGGCCTCCGTTTCCTTGCTCGTTGCGGTGCAAAAGGCGGCCAAGGGGAACACGGGAGCCCAGCTGATCAGCATCATGCCGGAACTCCGTGCCGGCCAGCCCATAGCGACCATCGTGTTGCTCCGTGGCAACGACCTCTCAACGATCGCAGAGAAGCTCGACTGACAGGTAATACCAGGACTTTCTGATTAGTACCCATGCGCCCAGTCTCGCAGCCCAAGGGACATGATTCTCCAAGGTTGATCGACGAGTTTGTTCCAGGCGTCGCAGCAATGGTCGACCAGGTTGTCGTAGCAGGTGAACACTCGGTTGGAGAGCCAGTTGTCGCGCATGAACTCCCACACGTTCTCTTGCGGGTTCAGCTCTGGGCATTTGGCGGGCAGCGACACGATTGTGAGGTTGTCGGGCACGACGAGCTTCTCGGACGTGTGCCATCCGGCTTGATCGACAAGAAGCGCCGCGTGCCGTCCGGGCGCGACCTGCGCCGAGATCGCCGCCAGATGCAGGCCCATCGCCTCGGTGTTGCACCAGGGCAGGATCAGGCCGACGCTCTTGCCCTCTTTGGGGCAGATGGCACCGAAGATGTAGGTCGAGGCCGTGCGCTGGTCGTGTGGGGCGGATGGCCGGGTGCCGCGTTTCGCCCAGCGTCGCGTGATCTTGTTTTTCTGACCGATGCGCGCTTCATCGCCGAACCAGATCTCTACATCGCCGGGAGCGACGCCCTTCTGGCGCGCGATCGCGTCCAGCTGCGCGGGGAAGCTTTTTTAAAAGCCTCGATGGCGCCCTCGGCCTGCGCGTGATGACGCGGACGCGCGGACAGCTTGCGATACCCCATCGCGCGCAGCTCGCGGCCGAGCGTCTGCTTGGCGATGGTGACCTGGAACTCGTCCCAGACCCATTGGCACAGGTCGATGATGCGCCAACGCACCACGCCATGAATCGCGGGGATCGGCCCGCTCTCGATCATCTCGGCCAGCGCCGCGCGGTGCCTGTCGTTCAGCCGCGACGGCTGACCGGGCGCCTTGCGATCGACCAGGCCGTCCGGGCCATGGGTGTTGAGCTTGACCACCCAGTCGCGCACGATCTGCAACGTCACACCGCCGATCCGGGCCGCCTCCGTGCGGCTCGCACCATCGTAGATCGCCGCCAACGCCAGCAATCGCCGCGCCTGCGGACCGTCCTTGCTCCGGCGGGCAGCGGACCGCAGCTGCGACGCATCAAAATCGGCCCGAAGCGGGATCGGCATGGCGAACTCCTGCGTTCGCCGTCTTGAATCAGAACGCCGCCGCGTCGGGGAAGCCCCTCGAGTTCACAATCTCGAAGCCTTGGTATAAGGGGGCGAAGGGACGCCTTGATCAGCGTCACGCAGGTCGATGTGCGGACGCCGGCAAACCCAACACGAGATCGGCCCAACAGGCACGAACCGGCAAGCTGCGATGGCTCCGGGAGGCGCGCGATGACTATTTCGGAAAGACTGGATTGAGTGCTCGTGGACGCCGACACCGCTGCGAGGGAAACCGAGAATGAAGAGACCCCTCTCTGGGATGGCCGCCGCCTTCACGCTGGCGATCACCATGCTGGTGACGGAACCCGGTGTTGCAGAGGACCCTGAACCACCGTTGGTTCTCGAGACGACGATCCCGCTCGAAGGCGTCAGCGGACGGATCGATCACATGGCGATCGATCTCGACCGAAAGCGCCTCTTCGTCGCCGAACTCGGCAACAACTCTGTCGACGTGATTGCCCTGAGCGAAGGCAGGGCGGTCCATCGCCTTACCGGATTTCGCGAACCTCAGGGCGTTGGCTACGCTGCCACAGCGAACCTGATCGTGATCGCGAACGCCGGCGACGGCACGGTGCGGATGTTCCGCGATGACTTCGCGCCGGTTGGCTCGGTCGCGCTCGGCGAAAATGCCGACAATGTCCGGATCGATCCGCGCAGCGGTGTCGTCATGGTCGGCTATGGCAGCGGGGGCCTGGCACTGATCGATCCGAAGAGCCGAACCAAGGTCGCTGGTGCGCGGGTCATACAGCTCTCCTCCCTCAGCGAATCCTGCCATTCGGCCGGGCTTCCGATGGAGCCCTGTCCGACGCTTCCGGCCCCGAAGACTCGATGAGATGCCGTTCGCCGTCCAGCGTGTGCAGACCGACCGCGGCATCGAGTTCTTCGCCGAGACCGTGCGGCGCCGGCTGATGGCCGAAGCAATCCGGTTTCGTCCGGTCCCGCCGCGTTCGCCCCACCTCAATGGCAAAGTGGAGCGCGTGCAACGGACCGCGCTGGAGGAGTTCTGGTTTACCGTCGACCCCAAGGCACCGGGCATCGCAGACCAGCTCGCCGAGTGGGTGCACCACTACAACTGGGATCGGCAACACGAGGCTCTGAACGGCTCGACGCCGATCGACCGTGTGTGCGAGCGCGCCAGCAAGACGCCGCTGTACGAGGCGGAACGGGCAGGAACTCACTCTGACTTGCGTGGGCGTCTCAGGGAGCGGCATTGCCATCTCCCGGACGCCCCTCCTCGGCGAGGGACGGCGTAGAACAAACGAAGCTGGCTACTTACCAACTCCGTCGCTTCCGTCGTGGGTCGCGGACGGTGCGCGAGATCCGGCCGACGTGAAGGTGGAAACGTCACTGCCGTCGAACTTTAGAGCGTCGCCGGTCGTGAACGGGCCCTCCAGCGTGTAGGCTACTCCAAACGCAATAGCCGCCAGCAATAGCCCGATCCTGAGAAGGTGGGCCGCACCACGGGTGGCTGGCCGCGGTTCGGCGCTCCCAAATCGCTTCGGGAGGAATGTCACGAGGCGAGTGGCGATTGTCGTCGCATCGGGAAGGGTCCAAACGCTCTTCGGCATGCCGGCGATGGTCCGGGCGAGACTATCGATGGCTTCCGATCTTGGCAGCTCGACCAGCCTTCCCGCTTCTCGCCACGGATCGTTGCCCAGCCGGGCAAAAACCGACATCAGGTTGAGAGCCATGCCGTTCGGCACCGTGCCGACGATCGCGCAGAGAAACTCGTCCAATCCGGAACGCCGCAAGGCAAAAGCTTCAGAAGTGGTCATGCCGAACGAACATTACGATCGTCGAAGATATTGTGACTGGCGGCCGTCAATACAATGTCGGACGTGCTTTATAATTCTTTGTCGCGGCTTCGGACCCATTACCCGCAGCGAGACTGCGACGCGGTGCGCTGCGACGAAAAGCTGGTCGCGATTTCACCGCAGTGCTCGCGATCCGACTGAAGTGTCTCAGCCTGCCGAACGCACGTCGATCAGATACCTCGAGCGGGCGGTTTCGATGGGCGGTGATCGACGCCGTGTTACCATTGCGCGGTGTGCGCTGACCGGCTCGAGCGTTGTCGTCGGGCTGAACCGGAGGAAATTCGGTTCACTGCCTCGCTGTAGGGCAGGCCAGGCGGGTGCGGTTCTGCCAGCCGGCGCGTGTCGTAGGTGAGATTGGCGAGCGTGATCTTCGCCATCGCCCGCGCCAGCCCAATAGTACGGACCATCGACCCCGTGGGACGCTTCTCTGTGGCGAACAGGTGCTCCAGATGAAAGCGAGCGCGAGCACTCGCGCCCCTCGTGGCATTGCCGCGCGTGATGTGTCAGCCCATATGCCGCCGGCGGTGTTATCCGGGTCGGGCACCGCGTCGAGCTGGCTGACTTCGTGGTGTGCCGCATCGGTGACGAAACTGCCGAACGCTCAATGCTCTCGCAAGCATAAGCGGTCGGTCGTGGAGAGTTCTTCTATCGAGCGGGCGGCAAAAGCAGCCATATCACTGGCGGTGACTCAGCCGGGCCGCCCCCCAGGACAGGCCGTGCCATGTTGCGCGGGTGTGCACCACGCGGGCTGGCGACGGCTGCGGAGATCCCTCCGTTTCACAGCTATCGAGGACCATTGCCTGGTGCTATGCAGCCTGACAGCCCACATTCCGATTCCCTTGCGGGCGGCGCCCAATCGCTTCCGCCAGGACTACCGGGCTCCCACGAGCCGCCGAGCACGGGACGAAGCCGGATCGCCTTTCCAGGCTGCCGGCC
Source organism: uncultured Alphaproteobacteria bacterium (assembly GCA_963795435.1). GTDB lineage: Bacteria > Pseudomonadota > Alphaproteobacteria > Acetobacterales > Acetobacteraceae > JAFKFI01. Next base: position 41,185 of record CAWCHV010000001.1, on the reverse strand, counting down.
TGCCATCTCAAAACATCAGTGAAAGAGCAATGATGTCGTTAAATCCATTTGGTCCTGCGCCGAACGCGGCGCCGGACGAGGAAGATCGAATGCGTCAGGCCCTCGGCCTGCGGGGCGATCAGTCAAACGAGCGGCCTACGCCGCGGCGCGAGCCGTTGCGCGGGCCTCACCGCTTCGCCAAGGACGGCGAGGTTCCCGTGGTGGTCCTAAGCCCCTCTCGTGAGCACGGCCCGGACGGCCCGGCGCCGATCAACCGGATTGCCGCCGCCGAGGCCGCCCTCCGCGCCGAACTCGCGGCGCGGGAGCAGGCGGAGCGGTCCCTGCGCGAGACGCAGGCGACCTTGCAGAAGGTACAGACCAAGCTTGCCCACGCGGATCTCGCGCATGGCGAGGCGCTGGCGGCCGAACGCCGGTGTCGCGAGCAGGCGGAGGCGGCACTCACCGAGGCGATCGTCGCATGCGAGGCGCTGGAGCTGCGTCTGGCCGTATTGGCAGCCGCGCGGCCGCCCCAAGCGAAAGACCGCACTGAGCTGGCAAAGCCGAGCCAGCCGGCTCTTACGAATCCGCGGCGCAACGCGGCAAGCCCAGTCGAGCGTGAGCCGCAGCCGGTGAAATGGTGGTTGCCGTCCTACAAAGCAAAGACGCGCGCTAACTGACGCAGCCGCACACACGTCAGTTCGCCGTGTGTGCTCCCTGGTGCCTCGGTCGTGTCTGACCCGAACAAGCTGGCAGGATTTGGCGTTCAAGGATGGATGAATTGAATAGGAGGGCATCGCGCAAGCGGGCGCCTAATGCGGCGAGGTCGTCACCACGCCGTTCGCGATAGTGCGCGCATCCGACCTAAGGGGTGCCGAAAGGACGCGACGCGGATCGAGAACGCCAATGTGGAAAGTCTCAGTTCTGCTGGAATATTTCCCAGGGGTCGCACCCGCTCGCAGAGGACTGAAAGGAACGAGAGATCGGCTTGAAGGGTATCGTGCCGTTGCGATTGGCCAATGCCGCTCCCACCTCAAGCAGGTTGCTCCGGGAGACGGGAATGGCCGATCAGGAACTCTGCGATCCTCAGTTCGAAGGCCATCACGGCCCGGCTTATTCGGCGAGAAGCGCTGCGTCGAGCCGTAGAAGAGTTGAACACGACTTCGGGTTTGGGCCTTGAGAGCGTCCTCGCCCGGATTTCGGCAGAAGCCACCGCGGAGGCAGCGGACCGGCTCACGAGTAAGAAGCCAACCTCGCGCTCGAGTTAATCTCGCCGCCACACCTGCAGGGCTGACGAGGCTGTGACTGGATTGGCAATCCCGGCTCAGGGGTTTGACTGGCCGCCAGGATGTCACCCGCGCTGACCGGCGCAGAACCGAACACAACGCGTGCCGGCACGGGACCGGCGGTTGATCAGCGAAGCCGAACATGGATGCAGGCGTCTATCCGGCGCGTCTACCGAACTGTGGTGCGCCAGCGTTGTAAGTGAGCTTCCGCGAGCCCATGTGCTTGGGGACGGTTCCGTCGACGAACGGTTTCCTCCGGACCGCGAAGGAGGTTTGCCATGCACCTTGTGCACGCCGACTCGCCTGTGTCACGCCCGCGCTGGGATGGTCAGCGGGTAACGTTCGATATCGACGATGGCGAGGGCCGTATCCGCTGCGCAATCTCGCACGCGGCGCTGCTCGATATCGCAGGGCGCACACGTTTTCGGCCTTCATTGCTTGGGCCAAATTTGGTAACCGGTCGGACCGCGTAACCCGACGGGTGCATGTTTGGTCCGGCGATATCGACCCGCCGCCAGCAACGACGCCGATGGCGGCCTGCATCGAAAAAGAGCAGCAGAGCGCCACCGGGTGAGCTTCCATGCGTGAGCGCGGGTGGGGCGCCCGGCAGAAATTTACGGCTCGGTAAGTCGATGGACTGCGACCAAAGGTCATGAGGGGTATCGAGAATGCGCAGGCCATCCACTGCGGGTTCCACCGCTGAGGGGAACGTCATACGCTTCGAAGTCCGCGACGGCATCCACCGGATCAGCTGTGCCGTGTTGTACGATGCATTGGAAGCCGTGTCCGGACGGCGTCTCGAAGCGAACCTCGAATGGCGGCGCCTCAGGCGGTCGGACGTCGCGCAGGAAGTCGGTCAGGACGGTGTAGCCGCCGGTATAGCCGCGATCGCGCAGCTCCCGAAGCAGACGCTGCCCGGTCAGCTGCGGAAACGCCGCAAGCCGCGCCTGTAGGTAGTCGGCGAACGGGGCAACCTTGCTCGTGCGCGGCGGACGCGGACCATATGCCGGCGGTTCGAGACCGCGCTCGATGTAGCGGCGCACGGTCTTGCGGTCGAGCCCGATCTGGCGGGCGATTGCCGAGACGCCGACACCCTGCCGATGCAGTTCCAGAATCATCACCACATCCCCCAGCCTGACCAATGCCGTGCCCCTGCAAGTGCAAGGGCTCCAGCATCGGACAGCGAAGGCCAGTCGCTCCCAGCAGCTCCGCGACGCGCTCTCGTCAGCTCACCTGGGGAGAATTCAACCGGCACATGGAGTGACCCCCTCGGGATGGACACCCTTTATGCGGGGGCTTTGACCACCTGGCGGGCACGTTGTAGCTCCTCGAAATGCGCCGGGCTGCGGTATCCCAGCGCGGAATGCAGTCGCCTTGTATTGTAGACCTCGTCGATGAACCTTGGCAGATCGTCGGCGACGTCGCCGAAGGTCTGGTAATCCATCCGGTAGACCGCTTCGACTTTCAGCGTCTTCATGAAGCTTTCGGCTTTGGCGTTGTCGTAAGGGTTGCCGCGCCGTCCCATCGATCCCGTGATGCCGTGGTCAGCCAGCTTCTTGCGATAGCGTTCCGCGGCGTATTGCTCGGGTTCAACCGGTCGTCGCAACACCCATGTGAACCGACCGCAGGTGCTCGTCAAACGCCTCGGCAGGTGTTTTCCAACAAAGGGTCTTTCGCGGCCTGGTGTTGAGAGCCAGCGCGACCGCTTGGAGAGCACTCTTGCTGTGTGCGCTCAGGTCGGTGCCCTTCGGAAAATACTGACGTAGCAGCCCGTTGGTGTTCTCGTTGGTGCCGCGCTGCCATGGGCTGTGTGGATCGCAGAAGTAGACATCCAAGCCCGTGTCGATCTTCAGCCGTGTGTGTTGCGCCATCTCCGTCCCCTGATCCCAGGTCAGCGACCGGCGCAGCTGCTCCGGCAGGTCGGTGATGGTGCCAGCGATGCTGTCGCGGACGGCTTCGGCGCCATGCCCGGCCAGCGCCGGGCCGTTCTTCATGCGAACGCCCACACCGTGCTCCGCCATCCGCGGCAAGTGCAGCAGCATCGTGAAGCGCGTCGTGCGCTCCACCAAAGTGCCGATTGCCGAACTGTCCAATCCCAGGATGAGGTCGCCTTCCCAGTGGCCCGGCACAGCCCGATCGGCAACTTCCGCCGGGCGCTCGCTGATCATGATCTCCGGCACGATGAAAGACTTGCCTCGTCCACGGGTGCGCGCCCGTGGCACACGCAACGCCCGCCCGGTGCGCAGACAGGCAGTCAGCTCGCGCCGAAGAGCCCCGCGGCCTTGCACGTAAAGCGACTGGTAGATGGCTTCGTGGCTGATGCGCATCGTCTCATCGTGAGGGAAGTCGAGCCGTAGGCGGTGGGCAATCTGCTCCGGGCTCCACGCCGACGCCCATCGCCGATCCTTCCGAGGTCCGTGTCGGCGGCCTTTCCACGATACTGTCGGTCCGTGAACCGCAGCACCGCTTGGCGTGACGACCATGCCGGCCAGCCGATCCTGCACGTAGGTCCGCAGTAGCGCGTTGTGCGCCAGCTTCGCAGGCTTTCGGCGCCTGGCAGCCCGTTCAGCATGCCACTGCGCCGTAGTGGCCCGATAATTCAGCTCGCCGCCCCGCGTGGCGGCGTTGCGACGCAGCTCTCGCGAGATCGTCGATCCCGACCGCCCCATGTGCCGGGCGATCTGCCGCACCCCGGCGCCCTGGGAATGCTGGATTGCAAGCTCCTCCCGCTCGGCGAACGACAGGTATCGCCCGGACAACGGCTGCGATGATGGCGCAAGTGTCGATGGTGGCATGCCGCCTGCCTTTCGGAACCACCGTGCTCCTACCGGCGCCGACACGCCCGCGCCAATCGCCGCGTCCTCGCTCGATAGACCACCCGCAATCAAGACCCAAAAACGCCGCCGGTGCGCCTGCTGCGCGACCGGAGGCCGTCCCGGCGAACGCAGCTTACTTCGCAACGCTCGATCCGACCGACGTCGACCTGCCATCCCAACATCCCTCCAGAGTGTTGCGACGACCGGTTGAACCCGAGTTGCACCCCTCTGTCGCTATGGTGGATCAGGCTGCCGCCCTGGATGGGGCGGCGGTCGGCCAGGGCCTGCTCCAAGGCATCCAGCACGAAGCCCGCATGGGCCGTGCGGCTCACCCGCCAGCCCACGATGTGCCGCGCATAGGCGTCGATCACGAACGCGACGTAGACGAAACCCTGCCAGGTGGCGACGTAGGTGAAGTCCGAAAGCCACAGCGCGTTCGGCCGTGGTGCTCGGAACCGCCGGTTCACCCTGTCGTGCGGGCAGGCCGCGGCTGGATTGCTGAAGGTGGTGCGGACCTCGCGGCCGCGCACGGCTCCTTGCAGGCCCATTTGCCTCATCAGCCGGGCCACTGTGCAGCGGGCGGCGTCGATCCCTTCACGGCCGAGCTGCCTCCACACCTTGCGCTCGCCATAGACGCCGAAGTTGGCCTCGAACACCCGCCGGATCTCGTTGATGAGAAACAGGTCGCGCTTGGCCCGCGGCGGCAGCCTAGGGTGTGTACCCATTGCATCGGCTACGGCGGGTCTGATTCACCCTCCCCGGGAGGGCGCGAATCATGGCCGAGCAATTCTGGTTGAGCGATACGCAGTGGGCGGTGATCGAACCGCTGTTGCCGCAGTTGGGTGGCAAGCCGCGGGTCGATGATCGACGGGTGATCAGCGGCATCCTGCACAGATATCGCGAGGGTTTACGCTGGCGGGCAATTCCGGCCGAGTATGGCCCGCGAACCACGCTGTTCAATCGGTTCAACCGCTGGGGCCAGCGCGGGTTGTGGCAGGGCTTGCTTGCAGCGCTCGCGGGCTGCGCCGAACCGCCGGACGTCGTCATGGTCGACAGCACCTCGATACACGCGCACCGCTCGGCGGCTGGCGCAAAAGGGGGGAGCAAGATCAGGCAATCGGGCGCTCCCGTGGCGGTCGCACGACCAAGATCCACGCGCTCTGCGACAGCGAGGGACGTCTCTACGCCCTGATGCTCACGGCCGGCCAGGTGCATGACATCATCGGCGGCCGCGCCCTGCTCGCTAGCGTGCCCGCCATGCGACAGTTCATCGGCGACAAGGCATATGATGCCGACGATGTGCGCGACCTTCTTGCCGGCCAGGGCACCGAAGCCGTCATCCCGCCCATGTCGCGCCGCCTGATGCCGCCGAGCTACGATCCCGTCGTCTATCGGCTGCGCAACATCATCGAGCGCGCCTTCTGCAGGCTCAAGGACTGGCGCGCCATCGCCACCCGCTACGACAAGACCGCGCGCAACTTCCTGGCCGGCATTTGCCTTGCCGTCGTCCTCACGAGTTGGCTTCAATGAGTCCACACCCTAGCCGGATCGATGCGCCGGGTGACGTGGGCGCGGTAAGTGGATGGGGCGATCGGCAACACGCGGCAGATCGGCTCGACCCCATACGCCCCACGGTGATCGTCGATGAACGCGATCATCGCTTGAACGGGCGGTCGAGCTCCGCCTGGGCAAAATACGCCGACGCCTTGCGCAGGATCTCGTTGGCTTGGCGCAACTCCCGGTTCTCGCGCTCCAGCGCCTTAATCCGGTCGGCGTCCTGCGTCGTCGGACCGGCCCGCAGCCCCTGCTCGCGCTCGGACCTGCGCACCCAACTCCGTAGCGTCTCCCCCGTGCAGCCGATCTTGCCGGCAATCGAGTTGATCGCCGCCCATTGCGACGGGTGCTCCACCTGGTGATCAAACACCATCCGCACGGCTCGATCCCGCACCTCAGCCGAAAACTTGTTCGTCGTTGGCTTGCTCATCGCTCCATCCTCTCAAGGCTTGGAGCCTCCAGCAAACCCGGCGCGGTTCAAACTCTACCACCCAGTCGTTGTCCCAGCAGCGGCGTCTGGTGACGGCGAGCGCCTCCAGCGCCGACTTCCCTGGCCGATAGCCGTACCAATCATCACGGAAGATCGGATCAATCTGTGGTTCAAGCCACATCTTCACCGCCGTCTGCGCGATCCTATCGGCCACCGTCGGGATGCCCAGTATCCGAACGCCACCTGATTTCTTTGGGATCGGCACGGCCTTCACCGGCGGTGGAAGGTAGCTGCCGGAGCTCATCCGATTCCAAAGTCGATACAGGTTGTCGCCCAGCCTCTGCTCAAACCGCTCAATCGTCTCGGCATCGATCCCCGCGGCCCCTTGGTTGGCTTTCACATGTAACCATGCCCCCCATATCAAGGTCTTGGGAATGTCATCGGGTTTGCAGGTCATGCGGGACTCCTCCCGGTCGCCCGGTTGATCTCCCATGCCTGCTGGATGACGCTGCCCCTTTGCTCCTCCGCCATTACAGCGGCCTCATCGCTACTACGAGCGGCTCCGTCCCTTGGCAGCGCATCGCTACTGTCGGCCTCGCCTTGCGGGCTTGTGCCTTTCGCTTGCCATCGCCACCGAAGGTTCCCGCAGTTCAACGTAAGAGCCTCAAACAGGATCGCGCTGCCTCTATGCCGGACGCCGTCTGGCCCGTAAGCAGGTACCATCCAGACTGATCCCGGCGCAACGAAACTCGCCGGTTTCGACGTCATCTAAACGCTTTCGACACTTGAACGGCAGTTCACTGGTGTTCGCCTTCCTGTCTCCCACCTGACGCCTCGCGGCGCCTTTTCCGTAACGCTCACGACCCAGGCTTTTGTCCCGCGCCGCTTACGGTGGTTTGCAACCTGCTCCTGCAAGCCGATTGCGGGGGACCAACCCCCATCTCTCACGCCGCTTGCTGCGGCACACTCTCGTCGACGTACCAGCTCCGGCCTATTTTGCCCCTTCGTCTCCGTCGGAGATCCTCGGCCAGTGCCGGCGTGAGCTTCGCCTCCCAGTCGGCGGGGGCATAGCGCGATGCATAAGTTGGGGCAGCGAACGTGCTCTCGTCCACCGCGAACCACCGATATGGTCAAAATCGGAGACGGCATGCTATGAAACGCGAACAAGCAATCGATGAAATCGGGTCCGCCAAGGAACCATGGGATTTTCTCGTTATCGGCGGAGGCGCGACCGGATTAGGGTGTGGACTCATTGAAGCCAACTCGTGAGGACGACGGCAAGGCAAATGCCGGCCAGGAAGTTGCGCGCGGTCTTGTCGTAGCGGGTGGCGATGGCGCGCCAGTCCTTGAGCCTGCAGAAGGCGCGCTCGATGATGTTGCGCAGCCGATAGACGACGGGATCGTAGCTCGGCGGCATCAGGCGGCGCGACATGGGCGGGATGACGGCTTCGGTGCCCTGGCCGGCAAGAAGGTCGCGCACATCGTCGGCATCATATGCCTTGTCGCCGATGAACTGTCGCATGGCGGGCACGCTAGCGAGCAGGGCGCGGCCGCCGATGATGTCATGCACCTGGCCGGCCGTGAGCATCAGGGCGTAGAGACGTCCCTCGCTGTCGCAGAGCGCGTGGATCTTGGTCGTGCGACCGCCACGGGAGCGCCCGATTGCCTGATCTTGCTCCCCCCTTTTGCGCCAGCCGCCGAGCGGTGCGCGTGTATCGAGGTGCTGTCGACCATGACGACGTCCGGCGGTTCGGCGCAGCCCGCGAGCGCTGCAAGCAAGCCCTGCCACAACCCGCGCTGGCCCCAGCGGTTGAACCGATTGAACAGCGTGGTTCGCGGGCCATACTCGGCCGGAATTGCCCGCCAGCGTAAACCCTCGCGATATCTGTGCAGGATGCCGCTGATCACCCGTCGATCATCGACCCGCGGCTTGCCACCCAACTGCGGCAACAGCGGTTCGATCACCGCCCACTGCGTATCGCTCAACCAGAATTGCTCGGCCATAATTCGCGCCCTCCCGGGGAGGGTAAATCAGACCCGCCGTAGCCGATGCAATGGGTACACACCCTAGGGGTAGGCGTGGACGCAGCGGCGCGCGGGTACCGCACACTTGTGGTCGAGCAGGCGGACTTCGCCAAGGGCACGTCCAGCCGCAGCACCAAGCTGGTCCATGGCGGCGTCCGCTATTTGAAACAGGGCAATATCTCGCTCGTCCTGGAGGCGCTGCGAGAACGAGGGCTGCTGTGCGAAAACGCGCCGCATTTGGTTCATCACCTGTCATTCATCGTGCCCATCTACAGCTGGTGGGAGGGTCCTTTTTATGGAATTGGGATGAAAATCTATGACCGGCTTGCCGGCAGACTGGGGCTCAGTCCTTCAGAGGTGCTTTCAAAGGAGGAGACGCTCACGCGGATTCCCACACTGGAAACCGAGGGCCTGCAGCGCGGAGTATCCTACTACGATGGACAATTCGATGATGCTCGGCTGGCCGTGAATTTGGCGCAGACCATATTCGATCTGGGGGGCGTTGCAGTTAATTACATGCAGGTGATGTCTTTAGTCAAAAACGGGAGATTTGATCGCAGGCGCGGTGGCTCGCGATGCGGAGAGCGGCATGGAGTGCGAGCTTCACGCCAAAGTCGTGATCAACGCGACTGGCGCCTTCTGCGACCAAATTAGGAAGATGGACGAGCCAGGTGCGACGACGGTGATAGCCGCAAGCCAAGGCACCCATTTGGTACTGCCGAAATCGTTCTTGCCCGGCGAAAGCGCGATCATGGTCCCGAATACGCCTGATGGTCGGGTGCTCTTCGCGGTGCCATGGCACGACCATGTGGTTGTGGGCACGACGGATCTCGCTGTCGACGAGATCACGCTGGAGCCGGTCGCGACGGATGAAGAAATCGAGTTCATCATCACGAATGCCGCCAAGTACCTGTCGAAGCGCCCGTCCCGCAGCGACGTGTTGAGCGTCTATGCGGGTCTGCGACCTTTGGTAAAGGTAGGCGACGCCAGAAGCACCGCCGCCCTGTCGAGGGACCACACGATACTGATTTCGAACTCGGGGCTATTGACGATCGCCGGCGGCAAATGGACGACGTATCGCAAGATGGGCCAGGACACCGTCGACCAGGCGCAAACTATGGCCGGGTTGGACGAGCGCCCGTGCAGAACGGAGCATCTGCAAATCCACGGATGGACCCGTCAGCAGATCGAGGAGCCGAATCTCCGCGTCTATGGCGCCGACGCGGCATCCGTGCGCGCGATCGGGAGTGAAAACCACCCCTTTGCTGAGAGGCTCCATAAGGAGCTGCCCTACACAGCAGCCGAGGTGATTTGGGCCGTCCGTGAGGAAATGGCCCGCACGGTGGAAGACGTGCTGTCGCGCCGGACCCGCGCCCTTCTATTGGGGGCACAGGCCAGCATCGAATGTGCCCCGCTTGTGGCGCGGCTCATGGCCGCGGAGCTTGGCCGCAATGCGGCCTGGGAGCGGCAGACAGTGGAACAATACTACGAGGTCGCACGAAACTATCTGGTTTCCGGTGACGCGAGCACGCGGCACATAAGTCCGGTATGACGTCGCACCCCGTGCACGCTGCGCCTGTTATCGCGACAAAGGCGGCCTGCCCGGTTCGTGGCGTTCGGTCAGCCGAAGATCTGCGGAACTGCAAATAAGTCTGCGGCCGTCCGAACGCGGCAGCTCAACCGTGGCGGCCCGATACGGCAACGAGTAATTGCCGGAGACAGAAACATTCACTGTCACTGCCTCGGGCGTCCAGGTAAGCGCGCATTCCACGCGAGCGACTGGTCCGCCCGCGCTCAGACCATCATCCTCGATCAGCGTGAACCGGCTGCTTCCCTGTCCTGGGCCTGGGAACAGCCGCAGGCAGCGCGATGGCTCATCGTGCAGCCGGGTGAAACCCGCTTCCTCCTCAGTCATGGGAATGATACCGCCGGCACGGACCAACAGCGGCAAGCGTTCGAGCGGCGCCGGAACTTCCGCGCCGGCGCCCGCAGCAAACTGCGTAACGTCGTAGAAATCGAACCAGGCTTCCGGACCGGCCGGAAGATAGACGCGACGCGTCCGCACGCCTGCCGCGACCACCGGCGCCGCCAGCAGAAAAGGACCGAGCATCAGCTCGTCACAATCCCCCACGGCTCCGGGATCGTCCTCGAATTCCAGGAAGCGCGGCCGGAGAATCGGCTCGTGTGCGGCGACCGCCGCATGGATCAGGCTATAGAGATATGGGATCAGCCGGTACCGCAGTCGGATTGCCGCACGGATGACGGGAAGCGAGTTGGCGCGGAGCCATGGAGTCGTATAGACGCCCTCCGGCTTCCAACTGTTCATGATGAAGCGCGGATGCACGATTCCGGCCTGCGTCCAGCGGACCAGCAGCTCCGGCTCCGCGACGGGGCCCGAAAAGCCGCCGATGTCGTGGCCGATGTTGTACATCCCGGACAACGACATCTGAAGGCCAGTGCGCAAGTTCCAGCGCAGCGACTCCCAACTCGTGCTGTTGTCCCCGCTCCAAGTCTGTCCGTAGCGCTGGATTCCCGGGCAGCCCGCGCGCGTCACCGTGAAGCCGCGTTCTCCCGGCGCGCGCCGCCGCTGCGCCTCCAGCGTGGTGCGGGTCATCAGCAGCGACTAGATCGGGCGCAGCATCGAAAGCGGCGGCCCTAACCCAAAACCTTCGCACTCGGCGTCCTCGTCCCAGAGTTCGTATTCGTTGTTGTCGTTCCATCCAACGTCGATGCCGACACCCAAGACCTCACGCTCGAGTCCCGATTGCCACCATGCGATCGCCGCCGGGTTGGTGAAGTCGATATGCGAGCCTTCGCCATCCCAGAACTGCGACAGCAGGGGCTTGCCGCTTACCGCGTCGCGAACGAACGCGCGCGCCTGCTGCACCTCCGCGTAGCGAGGGTGATCATTCAGCAGGCACGGCTTGAGATTGGCGACCACCTTCATGCCCGCTTCGTGAAAGCGCCGCATCAGCGCCTCCGGCTCGGGGAATTTGGCGCGGTTCCAGTTGAACACGTAGCGCTTCCCTCCGATGGAGGTGTAGCCGGAGCCCATGTGGAACGAACTTATTGGGATGTCCTCGGCGCGACAGCCGCGAGGCGATTAGATAGTTGGGCACCAGGATGATCGTGGGCGGGACCATCAAGGTCGCCAGGATCAACGCAAACACCGTGCCTCGGCCGCGGAAATTGTATTTGCTCAGCGCGAACGCCGCCATCGCGTTGAACAGCAGCGTGATGACGGTGGCGACGACGGTTATGAAAAGCGAATTCCAGAAGTAGCGCAGGAAATCGAATCGCGCGACCACAGTCGTGTAGTTGTCCCATGCAGCGTGCAGTCGCATCACCGGCTCACGATCGGATACCGGCACGCGGATCACGGTCTCCGGCGCGGCGAGGTCCACCATCTGCACCTGCAGCCCGATCCGGAGGACTTCCGCCAGCACCTGGCCGGCGTGGTCACCCTTGGTCACCCTGAACAACGGGAACTCACCCGGCCGACCGGGAAGTGCGTCGCACGCGGGCTCGTACGGCAGCACGGTCGGTGGCATCTGATCGAGCCCCGCCTGCGTCTTCAAGGACGACAGCGCGAGCCATGCCACCGGGACGAACATCAGCAGCGTGCCAAGCACCAGGTAGACGTAGCTGGCCCAGTCGGTCCAGTCAGCGCCGTGGCGGCCGCGAGTCGCCGCCAGGAAAGCCCCCACCCGGGACATACCGCCCGCCGGCGCGGCAGAGGCTTCTGTTGCGTCAGCCATTGCCCCGCCTTACCAGCCGGAGTTGCGCCAACGTCAGCAGCATCAGCACCGCCGCCAATAGCAATGAGGCAGCCGACGCCATGCCGTATTCCCGGATCTGCTGCGCGAAGCCCGTCTCGTAGATGAACTGCACGAGATACGTGGTCGCCGTGCCAGGGCCACCGCCGGTCAGCACGAACACCTCGTCGAAAATCTGCACCGCGCGGATCAGCGCCAGCACGATCACAACCAGGAAGGACGGCATCAGCAGCGGCAGCGTGATGCGACGGAACCGCGTCCAGGGCGGTGCGGCGTCCATCTCCGCCGCCTCGTACACGTCCCGCGGAATTGCCTGCAGACCGGCGAGCAGAATCAGGGTGTAGAACCCCATATGCGCCCAGATGCTGACGAACACCGTCCAACTGAACGCCGAGCGTGCATCTAGCAGCCAGTCGAACGGAGTTCCGCCGGCGGAGAGGATAACACCATTCAGTACGCCGTTGCGCTGTAGGATCCACTTCCAGATCAGGGCCACGACAACCGGCGACAGCAGCACGGGATAAAAGAATGCGGCGCGGAAGAAGCCCTGACCAATGACCTTCTTGTTCAGCGCGAGCGCAGTGATCAGCGACAAGACCACCATCAAGGTGACCTGCAGCACGACGAATTCAAGCGTGTTGTAAACCCCATGCCAAAACAGGTCACGCTGGCAGGTCGAAGGATCGAAGTGGTCTTGGCACGAAAGCAGGGCCTGCATGTTGTCGAGGCCCACCCAGGGGCGTTGCGATGGCAGCAGATTGGTGCTGCCACTGAACGCGTACCAGACATTGGGCACAATCGGCAGGAAGGTGAACAGGCCGAACACAATCAGATTTGGCCCGACGAAGAGCCATGCCAGCCCCGGCCCCAGGTTTCGCTGGGCGACGCGCATCGGCGGTTCCAATATGTTCATCGTGCCGGCATACGCGGCGGCAAGGCCGCGGCCTGCCATCATGCGGACGAGATTGAGTGGCCGTGCTTCCGCCATGTGCGATTGTCCTGCGTTACTTGGCCGCCGCCATCGCGCTCTTCACGTCGTCCTGGATGCGGGCCAATGCCTGGGCCAATGTCAGCTCTCCGACGATCGCCTGCGACAGCCGTGCGACGGTCGCGGTGAAGATGGGACGGCTGTAGATGTAGCCCCGGAGCCGGTACGCCAGCGGCACAATCTGGCCGGCATTGTGGGTGAACTGGGCCATCGCCTCCTTTGCGGCCGGAGGGCAGGTCGTACTGCACGCCCGACTTTTGCAGCCCGGCATGAGCGGGGATGTCCGCGGTCTTTCGCCATCATCTCGGCATAGACGGGCTTGCTCGCCAGATAATCGAGGAAGCGCGCCACCTCCTTTGGCGACTTGGTGTTCTTGAACGCCACCAATGCGGCACCGCCGGGCATGCCTGTGCAAGCCGCCGGGCCGCACGGTTCGGGCCCGATCTTCCAGTCGAAGCCATCGCCGATCGAGTTCTGCAACCGCGCGAGTTGCCAGGAACCGGAATAGTACACCACGATGCGGGCGTTCGCGAAATCTTCGAATGCATCGCGGTAGCTGCCGCCGCCGGTCGCCGCCCAGACCTCGCGTTCGACCACCCCGGTCTTGTTCCAATTGACGAAGCGCTCGGCGAACGCGCGGAAGCCATCGTCGATCGGCGCCGGCGCACCGTCCGCTGCGAAGTATTTTGCTCCGTACGATATGGCGCCCGCCGCAAACCGATGGCCGCTGCGGTCCAATGCCATGCCGGCCTGGGTCTGCGTCGCCTTCGCCACCTTGTCCGCGGCAGCGGCCCAGTCATCCCACGTCGCCTTGGCACTCGGCAGCGGCACGCCGGCTTGCTCGAACAGCGTCGCATTCACGATCGGGGCGGTTACCGTCAGTTGCGTCGGTAGTCCGTAGATGCCCTTGTCGTTGGGATCGGTGCGCATCCAGGCCAGGGTGTCAGCGAAATTTGCGTCCCAATAGGCCGCGTCCCTCACCAGCGGGCGCAGGTCCAGGAAATACCGCGCGATGGCGCCGAAATCGGTCGTGCGGGCGATGTCCGGTCCCTGGCCCGCGGCGAGCTGGACCGGCAGGCTCTCCTGAATCGCCTTGAACGGCACCCGGTCGATAATGATGCGTATATCGGGGTTGGCCTGCATGAACCGCTGGGCGAGATCCTGCGTCACCTCGCACTCATTGGCGTCGGAATAGCAAGCGATACGGATGTCCGCGGCCATAGCCGGCGCAGCGAGACATACCGCGAGCGAAACTGCACCCAGAGCGGTACGGAGCATTTCCATCCCTGTTCCTGCTGTTATGTGACGAGGGGCTGACCCGACGCCTTCGGCAGCAGCGCTCGGCTCAGCGCGTCCCGCCATCCGTCCAGCATACGCGCGCGCAGCGCCGTGTCCATTCGAGGTTCGAACCGGCGAGCCGGCTCCCGCGCTTCCCCGGCCGCCTCGAAGTCCGGGTAGAGACCGGTCGCAAGCCCGGCCAGCAGCGCCGCCCCGAGCGCGGTTGTTTCCAGCACCGCCGGCCGCTCGACCGGAATGCGCAGCATATCGGCCAGGAACTGGCAAAGCCAGTTGTTCGCCGACATGCCTCCATCGACGCGCAGCGTCCGCGCCGCACCGCTCGCATCGGCAGACATCGCCTGCAGCAGGTCATGGGTCTGGTAAGCGACGGATTCCAGCGCCGCACGTGCGATATGCGCCGCCGTCGAGTTCCAAAGTCAGGCCGCAGATCAGCCCGCGCGCATGCGGATCCCAATGCGGCGCACCCAGGCCGACGAACGCCGGCACCATGTAGACACCATGGGCGTCGGGAACGCGCGTCGCCATATCGTCGGTGTGCGACGCATGCGTGATCAGTCCGATCCCGTCGCGCAGCCACTTCACTGCCGCGCCGGCGACAAAGATCGCTCCCTCGAGCGCGTAGGTGGTTTTCCCGGCCAGCCGGTAACCGATCGTGGTCAGCAGGCGATTGGTGGAGAACACTGGCCGATCGCCCGTGTTCATCAGGGCAAAGCAACCCGGTACCGTAAGTCGACTTGACCAGGCCGGGGGCAAAGCAGGCCTGTCCGACCAAGGCCGCCTGCTGATCGCCAGCCATGCCCGCGATCGGAATCGGCGCATCGAACAGGCCGGACGCGGTGGTCCCGAATAGGGCCGCGTTGTCGCGGACCTCTGGCAGCATAACGACGGGCACGCGAAACAGCCGCGGCAACTCCTCGTCCCAAACACCACGGTTGATATCGAACAGCATGGTGCGGCTGGCGTTCGTCGCGTCGGTCGCGTGGACCTGGCCGCCGGTCAGGCGCCACAGCAGGAAGCAATCGATGGTGCCGAACAGCAATTCGCCCCGCTCGGCGCGCGCACGGGCATCTGCAACGTTGTCCAGGATCCAAGCGATCTTGGTCGCGGAGAAGTAGGGTTAGTGGACGAAATCTGACGGTCAAGTCCTTTTGGGATTCCCCCGGCTCGGATCGGCGTGCGACTCGGGCGTATGCGCACTGGCACCATCGTCGACGTCACTCCTGCGGACCGCGAGCGGCTTCTCGTCATCGCCGCCGACCGCAACAGGCCACAGAAACACGCCTGGCGCGCGCGGATCGTGCTGCTGACCGCCGAAGGTTGCGGCACGGCCGAGGTCATGCGTCGGGCGCGGGTGGCCAAGACCTGCGTTTGGCGCTGGCAGGAGCGGTTCTGCAGGAGGGCGTGGATGGCCTGCTGCGCGACAAGACCCGCCCGCCGGGCATCGCACCGCTGGCCCCGGAGGTCGCCGAACGGGTGGTGGCGCTCACGCTCGGGCCGCCTCCCGGCGAAGCGACGCACTGGACCGCGCCGGCCATGGCCAAGCAGGTCCTGATCAGCGTCAGCTCGGTGCAGCGCATCTGGCGCGTGCATGGCCTGCAACCCCACCGGCTGCGCCAATTCAAGCTGTCCAACGACCCGCGCTTCGCGGCCAAGCTACGCGACATCGTCGGTCTGTGCGTCGATCCGCCGGCCCACGCGGTCGTGCTGTCGGTCGACGAGAAAAGCCAAATCCAGGCGTTCGACCGCACCCAGCCGGGTCTGCCGCTCAAGCGCGGACGGTGCGGCACGATGACGCACGACTACAAGCGGCACGGCACGACCACACTGTTCGCAGCCCTCGACGTGCTGGCGGGCCGCGTGATCGGCCGTTGCATGCAGCGCCATCGCCACCAGGAGTTCATCCGCTTCCTCAACGCCATCGAGCGCGACATCCCCGCCGGCAAGCTGATCCACGTGATCCTGGACAACTACGCCGCCCACAAGCACCCCAAGGTGATCGGATGGCTCGCACGGCACCCGCGCTTCACGTTCCACTTCACGCCAACCTCGGCGTCCTGGGTGAACGCCGTCGAGGGTTTCTTCGCCAAACTCACCAAGCAGCGGCTCAAGCGCGGCGTCTTCCATTCCATCGTCTCGCTCCAGCAGGCAATCAATCGCTACGTCGCACAGGCCAACGACGACCCGCGCCCCTTCCGCTGGACCAAGGACCCGGACAAGATCATCGCCGCCGTGCGTCGAGGGCACCAAGCGTTGAATTCGCTCCACTAGCCCTCAATGCGGGCAGCGGGTCGGCGATCCAGTCGCCGGTAATCGGCGTAGATCGTGCGTAGATCGCAAAAATGACAACGATCATCGGGATGCTGCATGAAAGTGCAGGCGACTAATGATCCGGGACGGACAGCTCGAGCCTGAGCAGCCGCAGCAGGATCGGGTGAACGGCGCGGCTTGCCGAAACGCGAGATGGAAGACGAGCCGCATGGTCAGCACCAGCTCGATCGCCCGGTCAGAGTAGAGCGGCTGCCCACTGGGCGTCCGGATGCCGCCATTGACTCTGTCCGAGCCCGCCGTCTTGCGTCAGTTATAGCGGGCTTGCCGGCCGACCTTTAGCGATCCTACAATGCGAGTAATCATTGATCGGACTCGCATTTTGGATGCTGCCCCGGTCCTCGAGCTTCCGGCCTTCGACGCCGCGATGCGCAAGCAGCCGAAGCAGCAGCGCTCCCGTCGGCTCGTGTCCGCGGTTCTGGACGTGATCGATGAGCTCATCCGCGGCGAAGGCTACGACGCACTCTCGGTCGAGCGCGTTTGTCAGCGGGCGGGGATCGGGCCGGGCTCGTTTTACCAGGACCTTCTCATCGCAGGAATCGGCGATTGTAGCTCTGCTCCAGCGGGATCTGGGAGAGCATTGGGAGGGGGTGATCAGTCGGATCGTAAGCAACACACCGAGCACGGACCCGAAGGCGCTGATCCGTCCCTTTCTGATCGAATCCGCGCGGCGGATCCGGTGCCTCGGCCCACTGCTCGCGGGCCTGCCTCCGCAGCTCGCGAACGTTCTGAAAAATATGTGCCTGGAGTTCCTATCCACCCGGCACCAGGCTGCGTCGAAGGCATTTCTCGTTTCTAGCAATGCGACACTGCGACACGCCGACCTTGAGGAAGCGATCTGGGTCGTCAACCACGCGGTGCTCTTCCTGATGTTCGACTATTTCTCCGGCAAGGCTCCGCCGGTCGCCGAGGACAGATTTATCGATCTCGTCGCCGATCTGGTAGTGCGCTTCGTTTTTTCAGACCAGGCATCCGGGCAGCGAGCTTCAAAACAGACCAGGGGGGAAACGGCAATGGAATACAGACAATTCGGCCGCACCGATCTGAAAGTCTCCGCCATCGGCTTTGGCTGCTGGGAAATCAGCGGCACCTACGGCCCGATCGACGCCGCGCAATTCGACCAGGCGGTGCATCGCGCGCTCGATGCCGGCATCAATTGCTTCGACACGGCCGAAGCCTACGGCATGGGCATCTCCGAGCAGGCGCTCGCCCGCGCGCTCGGGTCGCGCCGGCGCGATGTCTGCCTCGTCACCAAGGTCGGCGTCGGCTACCCGGAGGCGCCCAACCGCCGCGACAGCAGCCGGCAGCGCATCATGGCCTCGCTCGAACAGAGCCTGCGCAATCTCGAAACCGATCACGTCGACGTCTATCTCGTGCATTGGCCCGACCTCAACACGAAGTTCGAGGAGACCATGCGGGCGCTGGACGACATCGTCCGCCAGGGCAAGGCGCGCTATGTCGGCGTTTCCAATTTCCGTCTGCTCGCAGCTCGAAGCCTGCATGAAGCTGCGGCGGATCGACGTCGTGCAATACGGCTGGAACATGTTCGACCGCCGGATGCAGCGCGAGATTTTTCCGTGGTGCGCGGCACAGGGCGTCGGCGTCATGGCCTACGGCTCGCTCGCCTACGGGATGCTCACCGGCGCCTTCACCGCCGACATGCAGTTCGACGAGACCGACTGGCGCTCGAAGCGCGGATCGCTCGGCGGCCTCAACCTGTTCCGCACCATGTTCGGCCCCGATCATTTCCCGCGAAACCTGCGCGCGGTGGAAGAGCTCAAGACGCTCGCGGCGAAATACGGCAAGACCCTGCCGCAATTCGCGCTGCGCTGGACGCTGAGCAACCCGGCGGTCCACACCGGCCTGGTCGGCTTCCGCCGCGCCGCCGAGGTGGAGGAAAATCTCGGCGCGCTCGGCTGGTCCATCTCGGCCGCCGACATGGCAGCTGTCGACGCGATCTTTGCCCGCAATGACGTCGTGACCGAACCGCCGGGCTGGCTGGAGGACGATCCCGCCGCCGCCTGACGCGACAAGAAATCCATCGACGGAGGAAGCATCATGCCGGTTCAGCGATTTCGCCCCGATGACGAAGGACTTCGCCACATTCGATTGCGACGCCCACGTCACCGAGCCGCCGCTGATCTGGGAGCGCGCCGCCGAATACCTCACGCGCGAGGAGATGGAGGCGCTGCGGGCGACGATCTGGTGGGACGACGAGAGCCGGCAGCTTATCGTCAACGGCCGCGCCGGCGTCGGCATCGGCTCGCCGCGGCGCGGCGGCATTCCCGGCACGATGCGGGTGATCTCCAATGCCGGCCCTGGCGTGAAGCACGACATCCAGCGCGCGCTGAACGTGCGCAATCTCAACGCGGCCACCGCGCTCACGCAGGAGCAGGTCGGCTATCTCGACTTCGCCGGCTCCTACGAACCCGAGCCGCGGCTGCGCGACATGGACATGCAGGGGATCGATCAGGTGATGATCATCCCGACCGACATCGACACCTATCCCTGGCTGCTCAACGCGGTCGGCGCCAAGGCGTTCTGCAAGGCGTACAACCAGTGGGCCTACGAATACACCAAGGCGGACCCCGAGCGCCTGTTCTTCGCGGCGCTGCTGCCGATGCAGAACCCGCAATTCGCGGTGCAGGAAGTCCATCGTGTCGCGGCCCAGGGCTGCCACGTCGCGCTGGTCCGGCCGATCGACGCGATGGGCAACTATCCGTTGCAGCCGAAATACGAGCCGGTGTGGAACGCGCTGGAAGAGACCGGCATGGTGTACGGAATGCACCCGTTCCCCGCCGGCGGGGCGCTCAAGCCGCCCGGTTATACGGAACAGTATTCCGGCGCCGAGCTCATCCGGCGCACCATCTCCGCGTCCGGCATCGCGCACTCGTTCCTCACCAACGTGCAGAATTTCCAATCGGAAGCGGCGCTCTGGGTGACGAGCGTGCTGATGTCGGGCTTCTTCGAGCGGCACCCGAACCTCAAGGCGGCGGTGTTCGAGGCGTCCTCCACCTGGCTCAGCTTCCTGCTCGACGAGTGCGACAAGGCCGCGAGGCTGTATCGCAATGAGCGCACCCTGCCGCCGCTCAAGCGACTGCCGAGCGAGACGTTCTTCGCGCATTGCATGACCGGCTTCGAGGGCGACGAGGCGCCGCCGCCGCGCTTCCCTGAATTCTACGGCGACATCCTCGCCTGGTCGTCCGACGTCTACCACCATGACGGCGACGACGCCTGGCGCGCGATGGAGACGATGCAGCAATTCGATCTGCCGGTCGCCAATCAGGCTAAGTTCCTCGGCGACAACGCGCGCCGCCTCTACCGCATCGAGCAGCCCAAGAAGATCATCCGCGAGCGCGTCACCGAGATCGAGCGCCCCAACTGGTGGCCGACCGAGGAAGAGGTGAAAGCCGCCCTCGCGGCCGACGCTTCCGTCACGCGCTGGTAGGGGATCCGATCATGACAACCATCACCAAGCGTATCGCGGTGTTCGACAGCGATTCCCATGTCGTCGAGCCGCCCGAGCTCTGGGAGAAGTACCTCGATCCCGAGTTCCGCGTATTGGGCAAGCACGCCCTTTGGCGGCACGACGGCGCGACCAACTCCTATCTCAAGATCAACGGCGAGATCATCCGCGACACGATGAACCCCAACCTGCCGCGGCACGCGATATGGCGACCCGGCATGAGCTGGGACGACGTCGGCGGGCTCGACGCCAAAGTCCGCCACCCGATGAACGAGGGCGCGTGGGACCCTCGCGCGCGGCTGGCCGACATGGACGCGATGGGCATCGACCAGGCGTTCCTGTATCCGACCTGGTTCGCCGAGGGGTTCCATCTCGTCGCCGATCCGGATACGGCGCACGCGCTGGCCCGCGCCTATAACGACTGGATCGCCGACGTCTGCCAGGCCGCGCCGCGACGGCTTTTCGCGGCTGCGATGCTACCGTTGCAGGACATGGACGCGACGCTCGCGGAACTGCGGCGCGTCGCCGCCAACCCCTGCTTTCGCGGCGCGTTTCTTCGCCCGATGTTCTTCCAGGGCCAGTACTTCACCAGCCCGTATTTCGACCCGCTCTGGGCGGAGCTCGAGCGTCTCGGCCTGGTCGCGGCGGTGCATCCGACGCCGGGCCTGTGGAACCCGGAATGGACATCGCACGGGCAGTTCGTCGAGAAGGTGAAGAACCGTGCTCGGCCAGGCGCCGCTGCAGGCCGGCGGCGGCGGACCGTTCTCCGGCGGCGGCGGC
Organism: uncultured Alphaproteobacteria bacterium; assembly: GCA_963795435.1. Taxonomy (GTDB): domain Bacteria; phylum Pseudomonadota; class Alphaproteobacteria; order Acetobacterales; family Acetobacteraceae; genus JAFKFI01. Next base: position 20,464 of record CAWCHV010000001.1, on the reverse strand, counting down.
GGATTGCACAGCACGTCGTTCTTCACCGCGTTTCCGCCGCTCGGGCATCCGATGGCGCCGATCCTCTCCTACTGGCTGGACAACCACATGTTCGTCGCCTCGACGCTGATCGGCTTCACCGTGATGCAGCGCTTCCCAGCGATGAAGGTGGTGGTCGCGCACGGCAAGGCGTCGTGGATGGAGGAGGTGCTGGAGAAGATGGAAGCCTCCTCCCGCGTCATCCCCCTGCTGCACAAATACCCGGTGCGCACCGATACCGAGGAGATGTGGGAAGAAGGCAACGTGATGCTCGGCTTCGATGCCGAGGAGCGGCTGATCCAGAAGCTGCCACACGATTTCGCCGAGAAGATCGTCTGGGGCTCGCGATATCCGCAGCACGACACGACCTCCGCCCACGACGCGATTGCCATGCTCGCGCGCGCCGACGTGCCGGAGGAGATCATCGCGCGCATGATGGGCGGCAACGCCGCGCGGCAGTTCGGCGTCGAGTTGCTGGAACTCGCGGCCGACTGAACGGGCTTCGAGTGTTCATGTGCCAGTGACACTGGACATCTTGGCGCCGCGCACCCCGCCTGTGGGCATGCCGGTACTCTGGAGGATAGCAATGGATGCGATCGAACTGTTGCTGAGCCGTGTTTCGGCGGTCAAGCTGGAGGCGCCTGGACCCAGCGCGGAGGAGATCGATGTCATGCTTGAGGTCGCCGTCCGGGCGCCGGACCATGGCCGCCTTCACCCTTGGCGTTTTGTAATCGTTCCGACCGACAAGCGCGAGGCCTTCGGCGAACTGCTGGCAGCATCCATGCAGCGCAGGGAGCCGGACATGTCGCCGCAGATGCTGCAGCGCGAGCGCGACAAGGCGCTCCGCGCCCCGATCATCGTCGTCGTCGCGGCGCACGTCCGGAAGGGCCATGAGATTCCCGAGATCGAGCAGATTTCGGCCGCGGCGGCGGCGGCGCAGAACATCATGCTGGCGGCCCATGCACAGGGTTACGGCGCGATGTGGAAGACCGGCGCTCCCGCCTATGATGACGGGGTGAAAAGGGGCTTGGGCTTCACCGACGAGGACGAGATCGTCGGCTTCCTCTATCTCGGCACCCGCCTCGGTACCAAACCACCCGCACCGCGGCCCCCGATGCGAGAATTCATCTCAGTCTGGCGAGGATAAACATTCGGCATTCACGCGATAGCTTTCAGCCTAACCGCGGCTCGGATCGTCGCCGGCCAGCTGCGCGACGCCCTTGGCCGTCGCCGTGATCTCGCCGTGGCGCGCTTCGGTCGCAGCCGAGCCTGTTCCTTCGACCTGCACGCCCTGGGTGCCGGTGCCGGACACCGTGCCGCGGCTGGGGCCGGACGATGCGGCGTCCCTGGCCTGGCCGTGGGTGCACTGGGGCAACACGCAGGCGATGCGCCACGTCGCCGAGGACACGGCCCTCAACCAAGCGGGGAGGGATCAGCGGCGGCCGGGAGACGCGGCCTATGTCATGACGTTCTGGTCGGTTGGCTGGACACCGTGGCGGGCCGTGGCGCGGGTCGCCGCGCGCTAGCCGGCGCTGCGGTTCGGCCCGCGCCCGTTCTACGACGCGTCGTGCCGAGCGCGCCCCGGGCCGAACAAGGACAGTTGGCTGCCTTTTAAATATCCCGCTGCAGCAAGGAACGCGACGCTCGCATGGGAACCCCAGCGCATGATCGCATGACCGGGAGGCCGTCATCTGGCCATCGAGGGTTCCGTGTGCCACCGTTGGACACAGACAGTCGGAGGAAAGCCATGAGCCAGATCGAGGTCGCCGACAACAACGTCGTGAGGGGGACGGGGCCGGCTTCGTCGGCCTATGTGCCGCCGCTCCAGCTTACGGCAGGGCAGCCGCCGCCAATCGCGGCGCATGGCGGCCTTTCCTACATGTCGTTCGACCAGGACGGGGACGCGGGAACCGGCAAGGCGATCGGAGATGCGCTCGTCGAAATCGCCGAGGGCGAAGGCCAGCGCGTGGTCGACATGATCGACAAGGCACCACCCGGCCCGATCAAGACCAAATGGGGCCTCGCATTCCGCAACTATGACGGATGCGTCGCCTACATCCGTAGCTCGAACAGCATCAAAGCCCCCGAAGGCGGCGTGGCGCTGCCTCTGCCCTACACCGTCTATGAGCGGCCGACCTACTCCATCGTGCCGTCCAGCGCCGTCTGGCGCGACCCGGCGCGCGCCGACGATGCAGCGATCCTGCGGAAGAACGAGCAGGACAACCGGCGGCGGGATCTGTTCTTTCCGCTGGTACTGCGCGACGCGCGGCGCATCGGCGAGTACTACCCGGGCTTGTCGCCCAACAGCCCCGAATGCATGGACAAGCTCGGCCTCTCGCTGGCGCACCTCGAGTCCAAGTGCACCAACATCTACGATTTGGCGGAGGTGGAGCGGGTGTACTATCCGGAGATCGAGAAACTCCTGCTCGAGTTCTTTCCGGACGCGACCGACGCACTGGTCTATAACCATGACGTCTTCGACAAGGACTACGCGGGCGACCGCACGGAAGACCAGGACGCCAAGAACCCGGGCGTGAACGCCAATTACGCCATGCTTGTGCACAACGACTTGAACGACAACAGCGGCCGTGTGCGCTGCCGCGAGCTGCTCACCAGGAACCTGCGGAACTTTGGCCGCACGCAGAACTACACCGAGGAGGAGGCCGACGCGAAGATGTCGCGCCGGTTCATGTCGATCAATCTCGCGAAGCCGATCGAGACGATCGAGCAATACCCCTTCGTGCTCTGCGCGTGGCCGTCCTTCGCCGACCAGCCGTACATCACCAACTACCGAGTCTACGACGACCGCGTCGGCGAGACGACACGCTTCACCTATCGTCCGAACCACGAGTGGTACTGGTTTCCCCAGCAGAAGACCAACGAGGTCTCGATGCTCAAATGCTATGACTCGCTGACCGACGGCTCCGTCTCGCGCTGGTCCTTCCATACTGCCTGCATCGATCCGACCGCCCCCGCGGACGCAAGATGTCGCAAGAACGTCGTGGTCCGGACCTTCGTCTTTTTCTAGGGCACTGAAGGGCGGCAGGGTTGTGAGGGGAGAGAGCTGGGCATGAACGACAGAGCGGAGACCGCGCGCGAGCCGGCGGCGAAAGTGGCTCCCGATTTCGACGCGATCGTCATCGGCGCCGGGGTTTCCGGCCTGTATCAACTCTACCGCCTGCGCGAACTCGGCCTGACGACCCGGGTGTTCGAGGCCGGCTCCAACGTAGGCGGAACCTGGTACTGGAACCGCTATCCCGGCGCGCGGTTTGACTCCGAAAGCTGGACCTACGGCTACTCCTTTTCCCAGGAACTGCTCGACGAGTGGGATTGGGAGGAGCATTTCGCGGGCCAGCCGGAGACCGAGCGATATCTCAATTACGTCGCCGACAAGTTCGATTTCCGGCGCGACATTCAGTTCAAAACCACAGTCACCGCGGCCCACTACCAGGAAGACAGCCGAAGCTGGGAGGTCACGCTCGACGACTGTACGTCTTGCACCGCGCGCTTCCTGATTACCGCGGTCGGCGTGCTGTCGGCGTCTGTCCTGCCGCGCATTCCCGGTATCGAGGGCTTCAGGGGCCAGTCCTGCCATACGCATAACTGGCCCAAGGAACCGGTCAGTTTTGCAGGCAAGCGGGTCGCGGTGATCGGCACTGGCGCTACCGGCATTCAGGCGATCACGGAAATCGCCAAGACCGCGGGCCACCTGACCGTGTTCCAGCGCACCGCGCAATGGTCGGCGCCGCTGCACAATTCGAGGGTCACGCCGGAGGAAATGCGCGAGATCCGCAAGAACTACGCGGATATCTTCGCCCGCTGCCAGAATACCATCGGCTGCTTCATCCACGCCGCCGACCCCCGTTCGGTGTTCCAGGTGACGGAGGAAGAACGCGAGGCCTTCTGGGAAAAGCGCTATGGCGAACCGGGCTTCGGCATCTGGATGGGCAATTTCCGCGACGTCCTGACCGATCGCGAGGCCAACAAGCTGATGTCGGACTATCTGGCGCGAAAGATCCGCGAGCGGGTCAAGGATCCGGCGGTCGCGGAAAAGCTGGTCCCCAAGACGCACGGCTTCGGCACGCGACGGGTGCCGCTGGAAAGCGGCTATTTCGAAGTTTACAACCAGCCCAACGTGAAACTGGTCGATCTGACCGAAACGCCGATCGAGCACATCACGCCGGAGGGTATCCGCACCTCGGACGCCAATTACCAGTTCGACATGATCATCTATGCGACTGGTTTCGACGCGATCACCGGAGCGTTCGACCGCATCGACATCAGGGGCGTGGGCGACGTGTCGCTGAAGGACAAATGGGCCGACGGACCGGTGACTCTGCTGGGTATTCTGGTCGACGGGTTCCCGAATTTCATGATGGTGATGGGCCCGCACGCCGGTCTCGGCAACTTCCCGCGGGCGGTGGAATACACGTCCGACTGGGTCACCGCGCTGATCCGCCACGCGCGCGACAATGGCATAACCCGGGTGGATGCGGCGCCCGAGGCCGCGAAAGCCTGGACTGATCACGTCATCGAGACGAACGAGGGATTGCTGTTCACCGAGGTCGACTCCTGGATGACCGGCATCAACCGCAACGTGGAGGGCAAGCAGGTCCGTCGGGTCGTGCGCTACAGCGGCGGCCATCCGGCGTTCCGCCAACGCTGCGACGCGGTCTCGATGGGGGGCTATCGGGAACTGTCGTTGGCATAGCGGTCAGACCAGCGGCGGCCATCCAGCGTACACACGCAAAGTCTCCCATACGCTGCTGTCGCTATGCAGAATGGGGAGCGTGGGTGAGCCGGGGGCTTGAACTGGGCCGGCCGCATCTGACCGAGGACGTGAAGCTTTCACTCACCTCGACACACGGCAAGCGGGATCGGGCGGCCGCGCCCACGATCCGGCAAGTTGATCAATCTCACTGCCTGATGGGCAAAGCGCATTCTGAACCGGAGAGAGGGAGAAGGACATATGGACGTCGGGATGATGATGGTGTTTGCCAGCTACGGCTGGGAGGATTGCTCCGACAGCAGGGTCTGGGACGAAGAGATCCGGCTTGCCCGGCTGGCCGCGAATTTGGGGTTTGACTGCCTGTGGTCGGCCGAGCATCACTTCAACGACTACTCATTCGTGCCTGATAACATTCAGCTGATGAGCTATCTGGCCGGCGTGTGCCCGAATGTCGATTTCGGAACGGCCGCCGTGATCCTGCCGTGGCACGATCCGCTGCGGGTCGCGGAGCAGGCGGTGATGCTGGACTATTTCTGCAAGGGGCGCTTCCGTCTCGGCATGGGCCGCGGGCTCGCCCGGCGCGAATTCGCGGCATTCCGCCTGAGCATGGACGAATTGCGCGAGCGCTTTGACGAAGCGGCGCCGATGATCGTGAACGCGCTAAAGACCGGCTTCATCGAGGGCGAGGTACATTCTACAAGCAGCCGCGCATCGAGATCCGGCCGCGCCCGCAATATTCATTCGACGGCCGCATCTACGCGGTGGCGTCGAGCGAGGATTTCATCGTCTCCGCCGCCAAGCTCGGCGCCCACATCGTGATGTTCGCCGACCGGCCGTGGGAGATCCGCCTGCCGATGGTCGAGCGCGGGCGGGAGCTGCACCGCCAGTTCCACGGCACCGAGCCACCGCATGTCATGCTGACCGAATTCTGCATCTGCGGCGCCGATCTGGCACAGACTGAGGAGGAAGCGCGCAAATACCAGGGCAAGTTCGTAGAGAGCAATTTCCATCACTATGAGTTTCTCGGCGAGCACTTCAAGACGGTGAAGGGCTATGACGGCTATCAGCAGAAGGCTGACATCGCCAGGAAAAGCGGGCTCGAGGGCGCGGTGGAAGGCTTCATGAAGGCCGCGAGCTGGGGCACGCCCGACAAGATCCTGCACGGGCTCGAGGAGCGCCATCGGCTGCTCGGCAATTTCGAGCTCAACGTTGCATTCCGGTTCGGCGGCACGCCTTACAAGGTGTCCGAGCGCGGCCTGAAACTTTTCGCCAAGGAAGTCCTGCCGGTCGTGAAATCCTGGGTCGCTGAACCGAAAGTGGCGGCGTAGCCGCGCGCGGAACGGCGAGCGAAGTCGCCGCGTTCGACGAAACGCGGCGGCCCGATGTCGCACGGATGGCGAGCGCGACGGCCAGCCGCTTCGCATTCAGGCCGATCATGTGCCCGGTTTCATCGGACCGTCGTTAACTTGAGAGACCGGCTCCTACCTGCTCCAGTTGCCCCAGACGGGGCGGCAGCGAACGCCGCCGGCGTCTGATAGCCCAGGCTCGAATGCGGACGCACCTCGTTGAAGTGCCGCCGCCACGTCTCGATCACCACCGTTGCTTCCGCCCGGGAACGGAACCATTCGAGGCTGAGGCATTCGTCGCGGAACTTGCCGTTGAAGCTTTCGCCGACGCCATTCTGCCAGGGCTTGCCGGGGTCGATCAGCGCGGTGCGGATGCCCTGCTCGGTGATCCAGCTCAGCAGCGCACGCGATACGAATTCCGGGCCGTTGTCGGAACGCAGGAACGCGGGCGCGCCACGGTTGCTGACCAGTCGCGACAGGATCTCGATCACCCGGGTCGAGCGGATGCGCCCACCGACGTCGATCGCAAGCCCCTCCTTGGTGAACTCGTCGGTCACCGTCAGGCACTTCAGCCGCTGGCCGTTGGCGCAATGGTCGAATACGAAGTCGTAGCTCCAGACCTGGTTCGCCGCCGCCGGCGTCTGCGGCCGCGGGCGTGACGCGGCCAAACGTTTGCGCCCTCGCTTGCGCGGCACCTGCAGCTTCGCCAAGCGCCACAGCCGATACGCGCGACCAGGGCTCATCGCATCGCCATCACGGCCCAGGAAAATCCCGATGCGCCGATAGCTAGCGCGGATATTGCGCCGACAGCGCCTTCATCCGATCGACCAGCTTGGCGTCCCCGGCCGTTTTCCTGCCGCGATACCCGAGCGCCGATCGTGCCACCGAGAACAGCGTGCAGGCCCGCCGCACCGAGAGACCACGCTCCCGGCTATAGTCCACTTGTTTGCGGCGAGCCGGCACGCTCACCAGTTTTTTGCGGCAACCTCCTTCATCACCTCGATCTCGAGATCGCGCTCAGCCACCAGCTTCTTGAGCCGCGCATTCTCCGCCTCGAGCTGCCGCAGACGGCGGACGTCCTCCGACCGCAATTCGCCGAACCGCTTGCGCCATGTATAGATCGTCTGCGCGCTGACACTGTGCCGTTTCGCGACATCCGCAGCCGGATCACGATCCGCCTCGCGGATGATCGCCACCATCTGTTCGTCCGTGAACCTCGACTTCCGCATCTGCTCCCTCCATCCGGGAGCCAATCTCTCACGCTCGCCGTGGTCCGAAACCTCGGGGGCAGGTCACACCAGCAGCGTCCCGTCCGATTGGACAAACACGGCACTGCAACCCTTGTACGAGGTAGCCGCCGGATATGACGCTGACGACGCAGCCAAGCTCGTGGGCAATTTGTTTTGTCGGATTGGCATTTAACGTTCCGAGCTGTGGTATTGCTTCCAGCAGAGGGTGGGTGACCACACATCGCGGACTTATACCAAGGCTTCGAGATTGTAACTCGAGGGGCTTCCCCGACGCGGCGGCGTTCTGATTCAAGACGGCGAACGCAGGAGTTCGCCATGCCGATCCCGCTTCGGGCCGATTTTGATGCGTCGCAGCTGCGGTCCGCTGCCCGCCGGAGCAAGGACGGTCCGCAGGCGCGGCGATTGCTGGCGTTGGCGGCGATCTACGATGGTGCGAGCCGCACGGAGGCGGCCCGGATCGGCGGTGTGACGTTGCAGATCGTGCGCGACTGGGTGGTCAAGCTCAACACCCATGGCCCGGACGGCCTGGTCGATCGCAAGGCGCCCGGTCAGCCGTCGCGGCTGAACGACAGGCACCGCGCGGCGCTGGCCGAGATGATCGAGAGCGGGCCGATCCCCGCGATTCATGGCGTGGTGCGTTGGCGCATCATCGACCTGTGCCAATGGGTCTGGGACGAGTTCCAGGTCACCATCGCCAAGCAGACGCTCGGCCGCGAGCTGCGCGCGATGGGGTATCGCAAGCTGTCCGCGCGTCCGCGTCATCACGCGCAGGCCGAGGGCGCCATCGAGGCTTTTAAAAAAGCTTCCCCGCGCAGCTGGACGCGATCGCGCGCCAGAAGGGCGTCGCTCCCGGCGATGTAGAGATCTGGTTCGGCGATGAAGCGCGCATCGGTCAGAAAAACAAGATCACGCGACGCTGGGCGAAACGCGGCACCCGGCCATCCGCCCCACACGACCAGCGCACGGCCTCGACCTACATCTTCGGTGCCATCTGCCCCAAAGAGGGCAAGAGCGTCGGCCTGATCCTGCCCTGGTGCAACACCGAGGCGATGGGCCTGCATCTGGCGGCGATCTCGGCGCAGGTCGCGCCCGGACGGCACGCGGCGCTTCTTGTCGATCAAGCCGGATGGCACACGTCCGAGAAGCTCGTCGTGCCCGACAACCTCACAATCGTGTCGCTGCCCGCCAAATGCCCAGAGCTGAACCCGCAAGAGAACGTGTGGGAGTTCATGCGCGACAACTGGCTCTCCAACCGAGTGTTCACCTGCTACGACAACCTGGTCGACCATTGCTGCGACGCCTGGAACAAACTCGTCGATCAACCTTGGAGAATCATGTCCCTTGGGCTGCGAGACTGGGCGCATGGGTACTAATCAGAGAAGTCCTGGTATTACATGCTGCGTTGAGCGAGGAAGCCGCGCCGTGCATTGCACAGCCTCAGCCAAGCAGCGCCCGAACAGCAGTCACCAGTGGTGGGGAGAGATCGCACATGAACCTGACAAACTACGGGCGCTACATCGTCGATCTTCACACCGGCAAGGTGCGCGGGCCGAACCGCATCCCCGCGAGGACGCGCGACGCGCGGCCTGCGCAGCGATCGCCCCATGCGAGCGAGCCCGAGATGATCGATGACATCCGCGCGCTCGCCGATCACGCTGTCAGCCGACACGAATGGGCGCGGCGGGATTTTCACGGTCTCGACCTCGCGCGGCGTGTGGTCGGGCCGGCTGATCCGCACACCGGATGACGCGCTGGTCTGCGCCGCACGGACGTGGCTCGATGCTGACAGCATCCGCGACGCGAGGCCGGCATGAGGGCAAGCTTTTCAGGGAGCCTGGCACGCGGGTGTTGACGCGGCGGCGCCTACACAGGGAAACCAGAACGTCCCTCCATCGGGTGCCCGCATAAGGCGTGGGTTCTCCATCCCAGCGGGCGGTTGTGGGCGCGCGGAGCCGCTGAACATCCCGCCAGCGCGGGCTGACACGCAAGCGGCGTGAACCGCAGGATCGCTCCATTCACGGTAGGGTTCGCAGGGGGCGTTTCCTACCTGCGGAATTGCTGTCTGCGACGGTTGCTGCGACGCCCGCGGTCCCAAAGTGATATTGGCCACGGCAGGCTGACAATACCAGAAATTGCGGTGATTCCCGGTTTCGGCTGAAGCGCTCCGAGTGATAGATGCCATGCAATCTGCCATCGATCCTTCGGTTGCCATTTGTCTCGGCACATCGTTGCCAAAAGCGATCATCATGACGAGATAGACAATGTGGGTCATCTGACCGATCCCCTGAAGCAAAGGTCCGAGCCTGACACGGCGCGTCGTGCGGGCTTATCCTGCAACCGTTCTGCATTTTGCAGGGACGATGCAGGCCATGCGGTTTTGACCCGGCGAGAGTGGCAATCCATCGGGCAAGCGCCCTGGCACCCGCAACCGGCGGCCTTGCTGCTGGAAAAGGCGGCGCTCGATGAGGCCGTCGCGGCAATCAGGAAGATCGCCGCCATGACGGCCGCCGGAGACATGGCGGCGGCGCAGTTGTTCACCTCCGCCATCCTGCCTCGCGTGTGGCCGATCCGCCGTGACGTGCCAGCACCATTCGCGCTCGGGGATGCTGCCGACAGCGCGGGAATGCTTCACGTTATTGCGAAAGCAGTGGCGGCCGGCGAGTTGACGGCGCCGGAGGCCGAGCACGTGGCGGCCATCGTGCGGGTGAAGGTGGAAGCAACCGACATGGCGGCGGTGATGGCCGCTGTCAGGCGATTGGAGGAAGGCCGCGATGGGTTCAACGGATCAGGTCTGGCGCCGCATCCTCCGCTTGGCGGCAACGGGCGCCGCGCCTGACCTGTCGGACGATGCGCCGACGCTGATCGTGGTGGGGGTTGAGCCGGTGCGGGATGAGGACGGCAACCTGCTCGGTACCCGGCGGTGGCTCCGCGAGCCGAACGCCCCGGATGGCCGGGTGCGTGATCCCGATAATCCGGGCAGCTACGAGGATGACGACGTGATGTAATTCCGAAGGAGGCACATGGCTCGCACGCTGATCGATATGGAACTGTTCGCCGCAGGCCATTTAACGCGCCGAACTCGAACCCGCGCCTGGTTGCAGTGGCAGCCGACGCGCAGGGTGGAAAAGGAGCCACGGCTATGAACCCGCGCGAGAAGCTGCGCGAGATGAGCGAAGAGGCGTTCGATGATTTGCTGTGGGACGGGTCGGAAAAGACGCTGATCGCACTGTTGCCCGATGTGAGTGAGGCAGAGCTTGATGCAATTCCTGAGGCGGAGCTGCTGCGCGGCGCGCTACTGGAACGAGAGTTGGGCCTCCGAATTCTGGCAAGAATGACGCGGGAAGAGCTCGATCCCAGCTAAACTGCCGTCGAAGTGGTGGCGCAAGCTGATGGCAAGGGGACGGTGTGGCCTTGAGGAATATGAGTTGCGAAGTGCTCGACGAATTGCTGCGCGGGGAGTGAGTTCCGGACGGCGACCCCGCATAGGCTTTCCCGCCGTTTTCCGGGCCGTACAGGCCGGTATCCCTCTGGCCGGTGTTGGGTTATAGCGGCCAAGGCCGAAAAAACCCGTCCAGGGGCGGAAATCTGGCGTTTCTGGCGACAGCGCGGCCTGCCCTCTATGCGGCTCGATCGGCGATCGGGGACGCTTCGTCGAAAGCCTGGAGGAAGAAATCATAAGCTCCGCCGTCCAGGCGCCGGCCGGTAATCTCGGCGATCGCTTCCACCTGATGCGGCGCGAGGGCGACCGGATCGATCAGGTCGGGATCGTCGGGGTCGGGGGCAATGATGGGGCGAACAAGGTCCAGGTGCTCCGGCTTGATCGGATACTCGACCGCGAGAGCGGAACCGGCCTTGTCATAGCCCATCAGGTAGTGCCGAACTGTCATGGCTCCGCCTTGTAGCTCGGGTTCGGCGGCTTCAACCGCTCCCCGGTCACGGGATCAAACTCCCCCAGGTGGGCACCGCGCTAGGAATATCGCTCCAAGGCACCATGCCGGCTGTCCCATTCGGCGAATGTTCCGTCTCCCAAATCCCATCGTGCCCTCGGCTCCCCTCCCCCGAGAGCCTTCGGCTTGGCCGGCTTGGCGTTGGGGAACCCCCCAAGGCGCCGTGGAGCCGGAACGGGCCGATGGGCGCCCGGTTTGCCGCCCCGACCGGGGTGATCCGCTTCCGTCACCGGCATCGGGTGCTCAGCAACCTCGGTCTGGCGTTCGCCATCGGCGGCTTCGTCGCCCCGGCGATCGGCGGCCAGCTGCTCGGCTGGCGTGGGGTGGTCCCGGTCGCTTGGTTCGTGCTCGGCGCGGGGCTACATGTCTCGGCACAGATCGTGCTCGGAAGGATGAAGCCGTGACGACGGAGCAAATCGTCTGGTGGCTGGTCTGGCCGACGATCGTCGCGCTGATCGCCGGCGGCGGCGGGATCTGGTTGTCGCGGAAGCTGTGATCAAACCGCTGCCGCTGACCGCAAAGCCCGGCTGCCGAAGGCTGGCGACCGGATAATGCCCCATACCCGGATGGTGGCTTTGTCGGTTGGCCTGCTTGCGCTCGCAATCGGTACAGGCTCGGCCGCGACCCCGCTCTTCAATCGGCGCATCCCCGTCGAAGCAATTTCCGGCAATCAGCCTGACGATGGTGTCACAGGCCATTGCGTTCAGGCCGCTGACGGTTCGAAACAGATAACGGGCTATGTCTCTCCCGGTGACGGCATTCGACACACCGTACGGGGAAAGTGCCTGGAGGATGGAAGTGCTCTGATCCTCGAAGATGACCTACCGTGGTGCGGTACAGAACAGCAGTGTGCACAGATCGCACCGAGCCGTTAGGCCGGCCGCCTCGCCGCGAATTTTATTCCCAGAGAAATATGACCTGCATGGCACCCGTGAACGTCTCGCCCTATCCCGTCCCGACGATCTGTCCGCATTGCGGGAATGACCGCGCAGAGCTCATGCCGAAAGTTGGGGATTACAGCCGCTACCGCTGCCCAACTTGCCAAGACTTTAGCGTCTCCGGCACGACCGAACGGCTCTTTGAACTCGGCACCGCTGACCCCAAGACGGCCCGGATCATCATTACCGAAGACGGGCAACGCTGGTTGAAGCCCTAATGAGACCTGTGCGCGGATGGCTTGGGCCGACGCGGCGCGGTCTGATTCCATTGTGTTCGGAGCATGATGGAGGCGGGAATGGCGCGTCGTCGGATCGGGCAGGAGCGGCTCGGATTTGCGGATGCGCACGGCCGCCAAAGGTCGTCGTTGGATGAGGTGGCGGCGCTGGTGGACTGGACGGAGGTGGACCGTTTACTCGCCGACATCTCGGCGGCGCCGAAAGGCGAGCCGGGTTGGCCGCCGCTGGCGTTGTTCCGCGCTCTGCTGTTGGCGACATGGCACGATTTGTCCGATGTGAGATTGGCGGAAGCGCTTGATGACCGGGCCAGCTTCCGGCGTTTCTGCGGCTTCGTCGCGAGCGAGGCCACGCCCGAGCGCACCGCCTTCGTCCGCTTCCGTGCCGAGTTGGTGCGCCGTGGGCTTGATCGGCCGCTGTTTGAAATCATCACACGTCAACTCGATCAGCGCGGCCTCGTGATGCGAACCGGCACCCTGGTGGACGCGACCCTGATCCCGTCGGCCAGCATTCAACACGATGACGAGGCGCGTTGGTCGGGCCATCGCAGGCGCAAGCCGACGCACGGCTACAAGGCGCACGTCGCGACCGACCAGGAAGCCGGGTTGATTCGCGGTGTCGAGGTCACGACTGCGAACGTTCACGACGCCGCCGAACTGGACGCGGTGCTGCCCGACGCGCCCGGGGACACATACGGCGACACCGCCTTCTCCGGCAGCAGGCCCGAAGCTGTGATTCGTGCCCGCGGCGGCAATCCACGCGTCGTGCATACCGGCACCTGGGGTGGTCCGGAAGCCCTGGCACGCCTGAAGGCGCACAATGCCGCGGTGCGGCGCGTGCGTGCCCGGATCGAAAAGGTGTTCGGCACGTGCAAGCGTTCCTACGGCCTACGCCGGATGCGCTGTCCACCTCGATCAGGACATAGCCACCCCAACCCGTTCCATAACCCTTGATGTGACGAACGCCGGATTCGACGTTGCCGTAATTGCCGGTTTTGGCGAACGCCGCCAAGGCCGCCCCCCAAGCGTTATCGACCTCCAATTTGAGGACGCCCTTAGTACCTGTAGGTATGCAGATAGACTTGGCCCATACCCGGCCCCCCAATTCGCCGGTGTTTCCCGGCGTGTGGCGATGGCTTCGCGCAGAACGAACACTGCATCGTACGCCTGGGCCGAGCAACCTCTCATCCTTTCCCGCAGACCACTGAGTGTTATGGGCGCAAGATGCAGTAGCGGCCCCGAGCGTGCAGTTTGTGCGTGATGGCGCCAGGCAATACTAGCGGTGCAACCTTGTACCCCGGCGCCGCAAGAGTGGCGGGGCGAAATCAGCCCAGAACCGTTACACCGATCCGGGCAAAGTCCCGCGCGACGCCGTCCAGGACAGCCTCCGTGCCGCCGCTTTGCTCGCGCGCGTCCCGCACGAGCGCCGACCAGACGCGATCGGAGAGGGTCTCCTGCAAGGCGGCCAGCCCCTCGGGACCCTGCCGGAGCCGTCGCGTCCGCAGCAAGGCGCGTACCGCATACCGGCCCAGCCTCGACCCGCCCTGCCGTCAGTGCCAGGGCGTTGCAAAGCGCCGCGTGCGCCTCCCACAACCGAGAGCCCCCCAACTCGGGGCGGACGAAGCTGGGTAACCGGGTCAGCACCGCCAGTGGGAACCGGCGGGGGTCGGTCACGTCGATCGCCTCGACGAAGCACCAGCGACAGAATTCGGGGCCAACCAGGCCAGCCGATGCTATGAAGGGGTTCACATTGACCCAACCGAAGCCCGGACCCATTTCATGGTCGCGGATCTTGCCGGACAGCACCAGCGCGGCGTCGCGGCGTAGCGCGTAGTCGGCCACAGCCTTCGACTCCACGATAGTCAATGCCCGCGGGTCGTGGCTGACCGCCGTGTCGAACTCGGCCGGAAGCCCACTCTTGCCGTAGCGGCCAGACAACCGATGGTGCCCGGGTCCCTGCACGTCCAGATAGGGCCGGCTCGCGCGGATGGTGCGGAATACGATGTCTTGCCATCGTGCCCGGCCGGGGGCGGCGCCGCGCCGCGCCGTGCGGCGCGCGCGAGCCAAGCCACCCGCCAGGCGACGGTCTCGCACCCCTGTCGTCCGACCATGATCAGAGCACGAGTGAGGCAGCATTCTCGCCGGTGCTCGCGGTTGAACGCACGATAGTCGGGCTGTCCATGACCCGCTCGATGATCGCGGTGGTGACCACCGGGCGGTTTTCCTCCGCGGCCAGATCCAGCGCCGCCCGGACGACCCGCAATATGATGCCCGGCCGCGCGGTCGACATCTCCCAAAGCAGCGGGAAGGCCGTTGGGTCGACGGGATAGGCGGTGTCGAACTTCGGGTGGCCGTCAGGCCTCGCCACGTTGAGGTACGCGGTGAGCAGGTCACCAACATTCTCTGGCGCCGCGAGACCCCGCAGGACGACGATCGCCTGCTGGTTGCTGCCCACCGGTTCGAACGGCGGCAGGCGGTTGGCCTCCCAGTGCTCCTCAAGCACCTGTGAGGCGCGACGGTGCAGCGTGAAGATGACGTGGCAGCACTCGCGCAACGCCGGGTCCTCGGTGAACACCGTACGAAACCTGGCAATCTCCTTCGACCTCTGGCTTTTCGGGACCGCTCTGTTGGTCACCAGGTACTCGAGCTGGTCAAACAGAATAAACACGTGTTCGACGCCCGCCGCCATCAAGCAGGCATGCGCCGCCTGGAAGTAGGCAAGGCCACTCCGCGTTCGGGTTGGTGCCTTGATCTCTCCGAGGACGGCCGGCAAGACATCCTCGTCGGAAGCGCAGAACGCGCCAAGGAAATCCGCCCGGAGCGGCGCCAGCGTGCGTCCGCCAGGTCGAGCCCTGCGGACCCGCTCAACCTCATGGCGGATCGCGTCCAAATCGTCGTTGTCACAGCCAAGTCGTTTGACGATGGCGGCACGTGCGGCGCGCAGCACCGAGTTGCCGCCAGGTCCGGGGCACCTTGAGGCGTCCGCCCACTGTTCGACTGCGCTGAATAGCACCCCATACAGCCCTCTGGTGTCCTCGTTGTCGAGGCGGGTGTACGCGGCGGCGATAAGCGGCGGCTTGCGCATCCCAGTGCGCTCCAGCAGCGCGCGGCCGAAGTCGGTGCTAATGTCGCGCTCGGCCCGGCGCATTTGCTTCGTCTTACCGTAGCCAGTGCCGGACGGATCGGGCGGCAGGTTGGGATGCGGCTCAGACCAGAGGTAGCAGTATGTCATCCGGCCGCGGATGGCGCCGGCAATGAGTTTCCGCTCGAACTGGTCGGCCTCGGCCGCGCAGGCAGCCCGGCTGAACGGGTCATCTGGTCCGTCGAACTGCTCGCCAATGGGGGCCCGCGGGAATCCCCATTTGGCATCCATAAATTCGTATTTGTCGATCATATCTCCGGCCCCTCCAGCAAGGCCTGCGACTTTTCCTGCTCGGGTGGATGCATCGAGATGTAGAAATAGCGTCGGCCGTTGATGCGGAACGGCCGCGCACTCGGGACGAAATCCTTGAGATCAGCCAGGTGAAGTCGGATCACCAGCGAATGGCCGGAGCGCGAGAAGGCCATGTCGCCAAGCACGTTGTCGACGACCTCGTCGCAAACACGCGCCCGGAACGCCGCCGTTTCACGCACCTCGTAGATCGGCACCAAGGGAACCTGAACGCTTCCGGTCTTGCGCGCAGCAGCGATGTCCGCGTAGGCCTGCGTCAGCGCCTCCTGCACGTCCTCGCGGTGCCGGGCCACGCCGCGGCGCTCGATGCGGAAGCCGCTGCCGTCCCACGCGACCTTCGATGCCGACCATGCCATCCAGCCGGTGGACCCGACGACATGGCGGGCGTCATTGCATAAGTAGAGATCTCGGCCCCAGCGCAGGCACCGGTCATACGCGTTCCAGTCGCCGTCGAATCCCGCGGCGCGCAGCACACCCTGTGCGATCGCCTTGTTCACTGCGCCCGTCACTTCCTTGAGGTTCTCCGGCGTGCGCGTGCGGAACCGGCGCCGCAGATGACGACCTAGTTCCAAGGCGAGCTGGTCCCTCGGCGGCGTCTCCGCAGGCGGGCGGCCGCCAGCCGGACGCTTGCGCCCCAGAGCATCGGTCGCGACGGCCGCCAGCCGGCCCCAGCCGTCCTGATCTTCGGCTGGCCGCAATGGGACCGAAAAAGCGTCCTTGACTTGCGTGTCGGACAGCTCCGGCACGAGGAGATCGTGCGCGCTGAGCAGCTCCATCAGATCGCGGAACAGGTCGTAACGTGCCAGCATCCGCCGACCGAACAGATCTCTGCGTTCCGCTGCGCCCAACCCAGTCATCCGCCGGCCCTCGGGCGTTAGGCGCACACGCTGGTGTCGGATCCGTTCGAACCGGCTGGCGCTGTCGGCGAGCGGAGCGTCCTCGATCATCCCCCATCGCATGAGCTCGCGGACGCAGCTCACGGCAGTGTCGTAATACGCCATCGGGTGTCGCCAATCGCGTGTCCGGTGGGCCTCGCCGCGCAACGCGAGATCGTCGACATGCTGGCCGATGGCGATCCTGACTTCGTTGAGGGTTGGCCCATCCTCAGTGCGACAGGCTGCCGTCAGTACGACATCGAGGTAATCTAGCCTGGAAATGGACGGTATGGACTTCATGCGGACGAAGGAGTCACTCAATTTGATCACGATGTCAAGCTGTCATCTCCCCCCAGGGAGAGATGACAGCTATCGGGTAGCAAGCGCTCCAGGCCCCCTTCCGGGTCCCCTGCCCCGGCGCAGTCCGCCGCCTTGGGAGTCACCAGCCCGGCTGGCTGGTGACGTGGTCAGTCGCAGGCATCGCTGGAAACCGTACCCCTCGGCGAGCGTAGCGACTGGCCTTGACGCGACTGGTGTCGATCCGCCGCCCGCGGCGCGCGTCCAATCACGATACGGCAGACGCGGGCAGCGTCGGTTCAGATCCGCCCCTTCCGGCACGCATGATGGTCGCCGCCACCGTGCTGTCGAACAGCGTCATGCCTTGGACCATCTGGTGCGCAATACGGCCGGAACTAACGAACTGGCCTCCTGGTACGCATGAGACCGTCCGAAACCTGGGGGGTCCCCTGGAGGTCGCGGGGTATGGTGCTCTGGCCCCTCGCAGGAACGGGAGCGAGCCGGTGCAGTGGCGCGTCATATTGGAACTGTCCGGCGCGGTGGGCGCCGTGCAGGTTCATGAGTTACACGTTGGCGGCAGCATGACAACTGAGTACTCGGCGGCGACGCTGGGGTTGTCGCTCGCTGAGGCCAAGGCGGTCCTTGGCAGCCTGCAGCGCCACCTCGTTCAGGCTCAAGCCGAGGAGCACTGCCAGGGTCGGCGACGCTGCGCGCGATGTGGTGAACAACGTCCGCTGAAGGACCGGCGTGCGCGGCGGCTGCAGTCGCTGTTTGGGGTGGTGGAGGTCCGAGCGCCCCGCTTTGCGCCCTGCTCGTGCAGCGTGACCCTGCGCACAACCATCTCGCCGGTGACGGCGATCATGCCGGATCGCTGCACGCCTGAGTATGAGCGCGTTATGGCCAAGCTCGGCGCCTTGCTCCCCTATCGCCGTGCCCGCACCTTGCTGGAGGACTTCTTCCCGGTCGACGATCCCCCGACGATAGATACCATCCGACAGCGCCGGCGGCAGAGGCGGAGACGATCACGCTGTCCATCGACTCCGGTCACGTGCGTGCAGTTCGCAGCTACCAGGCGCGAACCTTCGAGGTGTTCGTCGCACAGGCCAGCAACGATGACGGCAAGCGGATCGCCTTCAGCAGCGTTCCGGTCGAGGCCGATCGGCAGATCCAGCAGTTGCGCGGCGTAATGCATCGCCTTGGCGCGACACCATGCTCGGAGACCACCATCCTGAGCGATGGTGCCGACGGGCCGCGATCGCTGGGAGAGTCGGCGAGTGTCGGTCCGACTTGTCACGTACTTGATTGGTTTCATTTGGCGATGCGGGTTCAGCATGTTGCCCAGGCGGTGAAGGGCTGGCCGAATATCACGGATGACGATCGTCGGGAACGCGCCCGCCTTGCTGACGCCGTCGAGCACATTCGCTGGCGTCTGTGGCACGGTCAGGTCGAGCGGGCACTCGATCTCACGGGCGATACGCTGGTGGGACTTGACGCGATTGCTGCCGCGGCGTCGCCCGCGGCGGCGGGCAAGGCGGCGGGCAAGGTGGCTGGATTGCTGCGTGGCCTTGAGACATACGTGACCGGACAAGCCGCCCTGATCATCGACTATGCGACGGCGCGGCACGGCGACGAGCCGATCTCGACGGCGCCCACTGAGGGCACGGTGCAATGGCTGCTGCATCGCCGGATGGGCGCGAACCAGCAGATGCGTTGGTCGCCGAGAGGGGCCCATCTGATGCTGAAGGTCCGAACCGCGATGGCAAATGGCACCTTGGATCGGGACCACGGCGCCGCCGAGCGCTGGGCGCGGCGGCCGTTCCGTCGCGCTGCATGACCCCCCAGGTTTCGGACGGTCTCGATCGCGAAAGGTGAGAAGAGCGCCCGAGTGTTCTTGGCGGAGCGCCGGAGTGCATTGGGCAACGCCGCGACGGACAAATGGTAAAGGGGGCGCTCCATCGCCGAAGGTGGACATCGCCGTCCTTGCAAGTGCCCCGGTCAGAATGCGGATTGTGCAGAGACATGTGGGACGCGCCGCTATCGAATGAGTAGGACAATCCATGCAACTCCCTTTCGCCGTGCGTGGGACCGTCTGGATCATCGTCTACCTGTTCTTCATCCTCGCCCCGCTGTTCGCGCTCATGGCGGGACCCCTGCCGCCGACGCGCGGTTTCTGGACGGAGTTCACCGTTGGGCTCGGCTATTCCGGCCTGGCGATCATGGGCCTGCAATGCGGTCTCACGGCACGCTTCCGCTACGTGACCGAACCGTGGGGCGAAGACGTCATCTATCACTTCCATCGTGAGATCTCGCTGATCGTAGTCGGTCTGGTGGTCGCGCACGCGCTCATCCTGTTCGCCATCCAGCCGGCATTGCTCGCGCCGCTCAATATCCTGCAGGCGCCGTGGAGCGCCCGTTTCGCCGTGCTGTCGATTATCGCGGTCATCACGCTCGTGGTGACGGCGCTGTGGCGCGTGCGGCTGAAGATCGGCTACGAGACATGGCACCTCACTCATATCGGGCTCGCGGTTGTCGCCATCGCAGCCGGGATCGCGCACATGGTGGGATCGGGCTTCTACCTGGACGCGCCCTGGAAGCGGGTGCTGTGGATTGCTCTGACGATCCTATGGATCGGGCTGCTGCTTTACGTGCGTGTCGTCAAGCCGCTGTTCATGCTCCGGCGGCCCTATCGCGTGGCTGAGTTGCGCCGGGAACGCGGCGATAGCTGGACTTTGGCGATGCAACCGGACGGCCATTCCGGCTTCCGCTTCAGCCCGGGCCAGTTTGGCTGGCTGACCGTGTTCGGCAGCCCCTTCAAGATCACGGGGCACCCTTTTTCGTTCTCATCCAGCGCCGCCGTCGCGGACGGGCAGGTCGAGATGACGATCCGCAATCTCGGCGACTTCACCAGCACGATCGGCAGGGTGCCGGTCGGGCAGCGCGTCTATCTCGACGGGCCCTATGGCGCATTCACCCTCGGCCGTAACCCGGCGGACATGAACGTGCTGATCGCCGGCGGCGTCGGCATCACGCCGATGATGAGCATTCTTCGCACCCTCGCCGACCGCGGCGACCCCCGTCCGGTGATCCTGCTCTATGGCAGCCGGGACTGGGACTCGATCACCTTCCGCGAGGAGCTGGAGGCGGTGACCCCACGGCTCAAGCTGACGGTCGTCCATGTGCTGTCGAGCCCGCCGGAAGGCTGGACCGGCGAGCGGGGCTTCATCAACGCCGACCTGTTCAAGCGCTACCTGTCGCCGCCGTATGCCGACCATGAGGTACTTCATTTGCGGGCCGGACGTCATGATGGATGCGATCGAAAAGGCGCTCGGCGAGCTGAACGTGCCGCTGTCGCGATACCATTCCGAACGCTATAGCTTCGT